>NZ_CP196667.1:5066120-10132240 GCF_051853195.1 Lentzea sp. HUAS TT2
CTGACCGACGCGTTGACCGCGACCGCGCGTCAGGACCTGCTGCGCGCCGGGCTGATCGCGTTCGCGTGCATGGTCGTGGCCGCCGCTGTGCTGACTTGGACGTTCACCGGCCGTGTGCTCAAGCCTCTGCACGACGTGACGGGCGCTGCTCGCCGGTTGTCGGCGGAGTCTCTCTCGTCGCGGTTGCGGCTGGAAGGTCCGCGTGACGAGGTCGCCGAGCTCGCGGACACGTTCGACTCGATGCTCGACCGGCTCGAAGCGGCCTTCGACTCGCAGCGCCGGTTCGTGGCCAACGCATCGCACGAATTGCGCACTCCTCTCTCGGTGGTGCGCACTGAGCTGGACGTGACCCTGTCCGACCCGGATGCCGACGTGGAAGAGCTGCGTCGCATGGCCGGTGTCGTGCGTGCGGCGGGGGAGCGTGCCGAGCAGTTGGTGTCGGCACTGCTGCTGCTTGCACGCACGGACGGGATCGGGCTCGCTGTCCGTGAACCGGTCGACCTGTCCGCAGTGGTCGAGTCCGCATGGAAGGCCGCACGGGCCGAGGCCGAGGCACGGAACCTGCGCGCGGTGTTCCGGTGCGTGCCGGCGCTCGCGGTCGGGGATCCCGCGCTGCTGGAGCGCATCGCCGGCAACCTGCTGGAGAACGCCGTCCGGCACAACCACGTCGGCGGATGGATCGAGACCGTGGTCGAGACCGGGCCGCAGTGGTCGGTGCTGCGGGTGTCGTCGTCCGGTCAGCTCATCCCGCCGGACCGCGTCGAGGAGCTGTTCGAACCGTTCCGCCGCGGGGGCAAGGACCGGACGAGCCAGTCGGGCACCGGTCTGGGGCTCTCGATCGTGCGTGCCGCGGTGGCCGCTCATGGCGGGTTTGCGCAGGCAGTGGCCGTGCCGACCGGCGGTCTGTCGGTCTCCGTGCACCTGCCGAGCGCACCTCACTGACGCTGGATACAAGATTGTCGGCGTGGCCCCGGTCACACTACGCGTCGATCTTGGCGGGTTTGGGCCGTGCGCGTAGTCTCTGACCTGCGGTTACGCCGTTAGGGACCCCCGATTTGGATCTCGTGGGGGGCCCGTGTAAATTTCTCCATGCCAGCACGGAACGGGCCGGGAAACACAGCCGGAACGGAGTGCGGCGAAAGACTTCTGACACAGCCCCGGAAGTGAATCTCTTCGGAGAGTAGCTGCGGTGAGCGCGTGTTCTTTGAGAACTCAACAGCGTGCCGAAACACAGCCAGTAATATATGAATTACCTCCTCGTCGAGGTAGTTCCTTTGAGGCAAGACTAGATTGATGCCAGACATATTCCGTCTGGAGCGATCAAACACAATCCTTATTGGAGAGTTTGATCCTGGCTCAGGACGAACGCTGGCGGCGTGCTTAACACATGCAAGTCGAGCGGTAAGGCCCTTCGGGGTACACGAGCGGCGAACGGGTGAGTAACACGTGGGTAACCTGCCCTGTACTCTGGGATAAGCCTTGGAAACGAGGTCTAATACCGGATACGACACCGAACTGCATGGTTTGGTGTGGAAAGTTCCGGCGGTATGGGATGGACCCGCGGCCTATCAGCTTGTTGGTGGGGTAATGGCCTACCAAGGCGACGACGGGTAGCCGGCCTGAGAGGGTGACCGGCCACACTGGGACTGAGACACGGCCCAGACTCCTACGGGAGGCAGCAGTGGGGAATATTGCACAATGGGCGAAAGCCTGATGCAGCGACGCCGCGTGAGGGATGACGGCCTTCGGGTTGTAAACCTCTTTCAGCAGGGACGAAGCGCAAGTGACGGTACCTGCAGAAGAAGCACCGGCTAACTACGTGCCAGCAGCCGCGGTAATACGTAGGGTGCGAGCGTTGTCCGGAATTATTGGGCGTAAAGAGCTCGTAGGCGGTTTGTCGCGTCGGCCGTGAAAACTTGGGGCTTAACTCCAAGCTTGCGGTCGATACGGGCAGACTTGAGTTCGGCAGGGGAGACTGGAATTCCTGGTGTAGCGGTGAAATGCGCAGATATCAGGAGGAACACCGGTGGCGAAGGCGGGTCTCTGGGCCGACACTGACGCTGAGGAGCGAAAGCGTGGGGAGCGAACAGGATTAGATACCCTGGTAGTCCACGCCGTAAACGGTGGGTGCTAGGTGTGGGGGGCTTCCACGCCCTCTGTGCCGCAGCTAACGCATTAAGCACCCCGCCTGGGGAGTACGGCCGCAAGGCTAAAACTCAAAGGAATTGACGGGGGCCCGCACAAGCGGCGGAGCATGTGGATTAATTCGATGCAACGCGAAGAACCTTACCTGGGCTTGACATGGACTAGAAAGCTCTAGAGATAGAGCCTCCCTTGTGGCTGGTTCACAGGTGGTGCATGGCTGTCGTCAGCTCGTGTCGTGAGATGTTGGGTTAAGTCCCGCAACGAGCGCAACCCTCGTTCCATGTTGCCAGCACGTAATGGTGGGGACTCATGGGAGACTGCCGGGGTCAACTCGGAGGAAGGTGGGGATGACGTCAAGTCATCATGCCCCTTATGTCCAGGGCTTCACACATGCTACAATGGCCGGTACAAAGGGCTGCTAAGCCGTGAGGTGGAGCGAATCCCATAAAGCCGGTCTCAGTTCGGATCGGGGTCTGCAACTCGACCCCGTGAAGTCGGAGTCGCTAGTAATCGCAGATCAGCAACGCTGCGGTGAATACGTTCCCGGGCCTTGTACACACCGCCCGTCACGTCACGAAAGTCGGTAACACCCGAAGCCCGTGGCTCAACCCGCAAGGGGGAGAGCGGTCGAAGGTGGGACTGGCGATTGGGACGAAGTCGTAACAAGGTAGCCGTACCGGAAGGTGCGGCTGGATCACCTCCTTTCTAAGGAGCATCTACTGCCGATCTTGGGCAAACGTTCCGAGCGGTAGTCAGAACTCGCACCCGTTCAGCGGGGCGAGGCTCATTAGTGGATGCTGGCTGGCTAGACGTTCGGTTGTTTCGACAGTGAGTACTGCAGGCTTGCCTGCGTGGAAAGGTGTCGAGAGGGCTGGATGAACAGATCGGTACGCTGTTGGGTCCTGAGGGAACACGCTTTTGTGTCTTTCAGTGATCGGCCACTTGCCGCGGATGAACCACCTGACACTGGTCAGGCCGGCGTCTGCAGTAGCGCGAGTGGATCTGATTGTTCTTTGAGAACTGCACAGTGGATGCGAGCATCTTTGTAGCAAGTTAGTAAGGGCATACGGTGGATGTCTTGGCACCAGGAGCCGATGAAGGACGTAGGAGACTGCGAAAAGTCTAGGGGAGCTGTCAACCGAGCTGAGATCCTAGAATTTCCGAATGGGGAAACCCGGACCCAGTCATGTGGGTTCACCCATACCTGAACACATAGGGTATGTGGAGGGAACGCGGGGAAGTGAAACATCTCAGTACCCGCAGGAAGAGAAAACAACCGTGATTCCGTGAGTAGTGGCGAGCGAAAGCGGAAGAGGCTAAACCGCGTCTGTGTGATACCCGGCAGGGGTTGCATTCGCGGGGTCGTGGGACCTCTTGGCTAGTTCTGCCGAGCTAGCGAACAGTCAGAAAACGCATCGTTAGAGGAACGTGTCTGGAAAGCACGAGCGTAGAGGGTGAAACTCCCGTACTCGAAAACGTAGCGTCTGTTTAGAGTGTTCCCAAGTAGCAGCGTACTCGTGAAATTCGCTGTGAATCTGGCGGGACCACCCGCTAAGCCTAAATACTCCCTGGTGACCGATAGCGGACTAGTACCGTGAGGGAAAGATGAAAAGTACCCCGGGAGGGGAGTGAAATAGTACCTGAAACCGTGTGCCTACAATCCGTCGGAGCCTTTAGGGGTGACGGCGTGCCTTTTGAAGAATGAGCCTGCGAGTTAGTGCTACGTGGCGAGGTTAACCCGTGTGGGGTAGCCGTAGCGAAAGCGAGTCTGAATAGGGCGCTTGAGTCGCGTGGTCTAGACCCGAAGCGGTGTGATCTAGCCATGGCCAGGGTGAAGCGCGGGTAAGACCGCGTGGAGGCCCGAACCCACCAGGGTTGAAAACCTGGGGGATGAGCTGTGGTTAGGGGTGAAAGGCCAATCAAACACCGTGATAGCTGGTTCTCCCCGAAATGCATTTAGGTGCAGCGTCGTGTGTTTCACCTCGGGGGTAGAGCACTGGATGGTCTAGGGGGCCCACAAGCTTACCGAAATCAACCAAACTCCGAATACCGAGGTGTGAGAGCGCGGCAGTGAGACTGCGGGGGATAAGCTTCGTAGTCGAGAGGGAAACAGCCCAGAACGCCAGCTAAGGTCCCTAAGTGTGTGCTAAGTGGGAAAGGATGTGGGGTCGCACAGACAGCCAGGAGGTTGGCTTAGAAGCAGCCACCCTTTAAAGAGTGCGTAATAGCTCACTGGTCAAGTGGTCCTGCGCCGACAATGTAGCGGGGCTTAAGCACACCACCGAAGCTGTGTCATTTCAGCCTTGTGCTGGGATGGGTAGGGGAGCGTCGTGTAGCGGTTGAAGCGGCGGAGTAATCCAGCCGTGGACGCTATGCGAGTGAGAATGCAGGCATGAGTAGCGAAAGACGAGTGAGAAACTCGTCCGCCGGATGACCAAGGGTTCCTGGGCCAGGCTAATCCGCCCAGGGTAAGTCGGGACCTAAGGCGAGGCCGACAGGCGTAGTCGATGGACAACGGGTTGATATTCCCGTACCCGTGTGAACGCGCCCATGATGAACCTTGTGATACTAACCGCCCAAAGCACCTGCGAAACTCCTTCGGGAGTTAGCGGAATGTGGAGCGCGGGACCTGAACTTGTAGTAGTCAAGCGATGGGGTGACGCAGGAGGGTAGCTCCGCCAGTGAGTGGTAGTACTGGTGCAAGCGTGTAGGGAGAGGCATAGGCAAATCCGTGCCTCACATATCCTGAGACGTGATGCGTAGCCGATTGAGGCGAAGTAGAGTGATCCCATGCTGCCGAGAAAAGCCTCTAGCGAGCTTTCACGCGGCCCGTACCCCAAACCGACACAGGTGGTCAGGTAGAGAATACCAAGGCGATCGGGCGAACTGTGGTTAAGGAACTCGGCAAAATGCCCCCGTAACTTCGGGAGAAGGGGGGCCGTAGCGCTTGAAGCCTCTTGCAGGCTAGGGCGAGACGGCCGCAGAGACCAGCGAGAAGCGACTGTTTACTAAAAACACAGGTCCATGCGAAGTCGCAAGACGATGTATATGGACTGACGCCTGCCCGGTGCTGGAACGTTAAGGGGACCGGTTAGTCCGCAAGGGCGAAGCTGAGAACTTAAGCGCCAGTAAACGGCGGTGGTAACTATAACCATCCTAAGGTAGCGAAATTCCTTGTCGGGTAAGTTCCGACCTGCACGAATGGCGTAACGACTTCTCGACTGTCTCAACCGCAGGCCCGGCGAAATTGCATTACGAGTAAAGATGCTCGTTACGCGCGGCAGGACGGAAAGACCCCGGGACCTTTACTATAGCTTGGTATTGGTGTTCGATTCGGCTTGTGTAGGATAGGTGGGAGACTGTGAAGCGGCCACGCCAGTGGTTGTGGAGTCATCGTTGAAATACCACTCTGGTCGTATTGGATGTCTAACCTCGGTCCGTGATCCGGATCAGGGACAGTGCCTGGTGGGTAGTTTAACTGGGGCGGTTGCCTCCCAAAGAGTAACGGAGGCGCTCAAAGGTTCCCTCAGCCTGGTTGGCAATCAGGTGTTGAGTGCAAGTGCACAAGGGAGCTTGACTGTGAGACTGACGGGTCGAGCAGGGACGAAAGTCGGAACTAGTGATCCGGCCATGGCTTGTGGAAGCGTGGTCGCTCAACGGATAAAAGGTACCCCGGGGATAACAGGCTGATCTTCCCCAAGAGTCCATATCGACGGGATGGTTTGGCACCTCGATGTCGGCTCGTCGCATCCTGGGGCTGGAGTAGGTCCCAAGGGTTGGGCTGTTCGCCCATTAAAGCGGTACGCGAGCTGGGTTTAGAACGTCGTGAGACAGTTCGGTCCCTATCCGCCGCGCGCGTAGGATACTTGAGGAAGGCTGTCCCTAGTACGAGAGGACCGGGACGGACGGACCGCTGGTGTGCCAGTTGTTCTGCCAAGAGCATTGCTGGTTGGCTACGTTCGGAAGGGATAACCGCTGAAGGCATCTAAGCGGGAAGCTCGTTCCAAGATGAGGTATCCCACTCTTCGTGAGTTAAGGCCCCCAGCTAGACCACTGGGTTGATAGGCCAGAGGTGGAAGACCGGTAACGGTTGGAGCTGACTGGTACTAATAGGCCGAGGACTTGTTACAAAGACGCTACGCATCCACTGTGCGGTTCTGGAAGAACAACCAGAACCGATCGAAACCCCCAGCAGGGCCATGATGGTCTGCTGGTTCGGGGTTTCTGGTTGATATCTCCATAGTGTTTCGGTGGTCATAGCGTTGGGGAAACACCCGGTCCCATTCCGAACCCGGTAGTTAAGCCCTTCTGCGCCGATGGTACTGCACTGGTTACGGTGTGGGAGAGTAGGTCGCCGCCGAACATAATTTGCCCTGCGGGTTGAGCGCCACAAGCGCTCCCCGCAGGGCTTTTTCATGTTGTCGTGCATGTTGTGCCGTGTTCTTTGAGCGGCTGACCGGGTGATGAGACCCCGGCGAGCGGGTGATGCAGGTCAAGCCCGGGTTGTTCCTCCCTACCGTGATCGTCATGAACGAGCAGTGGGCAGGGGAGGCACCTTTGCGGTGGCGAGCGCGCAGGAGGCGGGGCAGGCACGCCCGCGAGCCCGCGCCGTCATCGCAGTCGGTCCTGCCCGCAGTGCTCGGCGTCGTGCTGCTGGTGTGCCTGATCCTCCTCCTGCTCACGTACCTCTAGCGGGACTGCAGCGCGTCGAGAGCCACGGCCTGGGCGATGACCAGCCGGCGATCGACGCCAGGATCCTGGATCGAGACCAGGTAGTGGTCGCGGACCCAGGTCTTCTTGTCGACGCTGAACACGGGAGCGCCGTTCTCCGTGACGAAGTCGAAGTGATACCGCATGGGGAACGGCGCATCTCCGAGGTACGGGATCCACTGCCACAGCCGGCGAAAGCCCGCGAGGAACTTGTTGCGCTCGGCACCGGTCGTCACACCCCAGCCCGGCTGCTCCAGGTGCCAGGTCGACCTCAGCAGCGACTTGGCGAAGTCCTTGCGGAACAAGCCGATCGACCTGCCCTGCTCGTCCGTCACGTCGTAGCCGCTGCCGAGGTCGATCGCCTTGCGGGCGTTGAACTCGAACAGCACCCGGCTCTTCGACGAGTCGGTGTAGATCGTGACCCGTTCCTTGATCTTGAGCCTCTTCTGCTCGGCGAAGCCGACCAGCTGACCCGGTGCGCCGTTGTCGTCGACGAACACCTCGTACCGGTTGACCATGAACGTGACCTTCTGGTGCACGTGCAGGACGTGCACGTTCTGCAGACTCACAATTCGCCCTTCTCGACAGGCACGGGGACCAGGCTCCCGGTCGGGAACCGCCGCTCGTTGCGCTCGATCTTGGCGAACGCGGCCTCGACGAGGTCGACACCGAGCTTGTCCGCCAGCCTGGTCAGGTAGTGCATCACGTCCGCGAGCTCGTCACGCACGTTCCAGGCGAGATCGGGGTCTTTCATCGCCTCCTGCGCCTCTTCCGGCGTCAGCCACTGGAAGAGGTCGGTGAGCTCGCCGACCTCCGCGGACAAGGCCATCACCAGGTTCTTGGGCGTGTGGTAGCTGTCCCAGTCGCGGGCAGCGGCGAACGCGCGCAGGGCGTCCCTCAGGTCCACGAGATCACGCTGACTCATGACCCAGTAACTACCACGTGGACGAACGAGCAAGGACGGCGGCTGATCAGGCATGGATCGTCCGCGTCAACGTTGATTAGCTCTAGTCATGTCCACATCAAGCGCGATCAACACCTCGTCCATCCTCGTCCTCGGCGCCACCGGCAAGACCGGTCGCCGCGTCACTGGCATCCTCGGCCCCGCCGCCCGTCCGGCGTCGCGGTCCGCGGCGACGACCTTCGACTGGTCCGACTCGGACACCTGGGAGCCCGCCGTCGCCGGCACCACGGCCGTCTACGTCGTGCCGCCGGACAACCCCTTGCTGCTGGCCGATTTCGTGCGTGTCGCCGTGAAGGCGGGCGTCACCCGGCTCGTGCTGCTGTCCATGCGCGGTGCTCCCGACGACGACCCGTTCGAGGCCGCGGTCAAGGACTCGGGTGCCGAGTGGACGATCCTGCGGCCCACCTGGTTCATGCAGAACTTCGACGAGGACCTGTTCGCGGCGCCTGTTCAGCACGGTGAGCTCGCCGTTCCCGCCGGCCAGGGCATCCACCCGTTCATCGACGTCGCCGACATCGCCGAGGTCGCGGTCGCCGCGCTGACCCAGCCAGGCCACCACGGGCAGACCTACGACCTCAGCGGGCCGGAGGCGTTGTCGTTCCCCGAGATGCTCGCGCGGATCGTCGCGGTGACCGGAAACCCCGTGCTCTACAGCGACGTGGAGCCGGACGAGTTCGCGGCCTCGTTGCGCGGGCTCGGCTACCCGGACGAGATCGCGGACCTCGTCACGATGCTGCTCGTGCGCGTCCGCACGGGTGAGGAGGCGTACCTGTCCGACGGAGTGAAGCGTGTCCTCGGCCGTGAGCCGCGGACGTTCGCCGACTACTTGGGCAGCAGCAAGTTCGCCTGAAGACCGCGCGTGCCCTCGTTGGTGATGACGGCTTCGCAGAGCGCGCGCCCGGTGCGGGCGCGCCACTCTTGCGCCATGTCGCAGTAGCGAAGACCCATCGCATACGTGAGCTGGCCGATGCACTCGCCTTCGAGGAGCACCTCGAGCGTGTGTTCACCGGTGTGAGACCCCTTGACAATGCGACAGTCGCGGAGTTCGGCGATGACGTGGACCGGCGTGCGGCCGTTGACCACCCGGTGCAGCACGTACTGATGAGCTCTCTCGCTCACGACGGTCACCTGGTGTTCGGCGGGCATCGTCAGCGTGGTGCCGAGTGCCTCGTGGTCGAGCAGCAACAGCCGTGGCGAACCAAGGTGCAGGTGCACGACGTAGTGCTGGCTGCTGCCGATGATGCGGGCCGGGCACGAGCCGACCTCGCCGCGTTCCGCCAGCTCGATCAGAAGCGGCTGGTACTCGGCGGCCAGTTCGCTGCGCAGATAGCCGGCGATGACCGCGGTGCCGTCACCGCGCAGCAGGTCGACCCGCACCGCGGCGCGGTCGTGCCGGCTGGCGGACTCCGGCACCAGCACCGCGGTCGCGAGGATCGGCGAGTCGTCGGTGTCGGACGCCGAGAGTCTCGCCACCTCGGCGATGGCGTCCTGGTGGTGCGCCTCCCCGACGATCGAGACCCGCCCGGCCGTCGACAGGCGCCGGATGCGCGACCGGGTGCGCGCCGGCCCGATCTGCTCGGCGTTCCTGTTCTTGGTGCCGATGAACATCAACCCGAACAGCGCGAGGCCCATCACGAAGCCCAGGGGGCCGAAAGCAACGGTCAGAACCAGCGCGAGCACGGCAACGGCGATCAAAACAGCGGCAGGCGAAGGTTCTGTGCGTTGCTGCATCGTCATGGGGCATCCTCACGACTCGGCTTCCCGTCACTCTCAGTGTCGGGCATGCCGGGCAATGCGTTTCACATATCGCTCGTTTGGCCTAGCATGACGAGCCGTGACTCCAGCCCGTGACCAGAATCCGTCGCGGATCGGGATCGTGAGCCAACGGTGAGTGAGAATTGACCGGCGATCGCCGCGGGTCAGTGGACCAAGGTGAGGCGCGCGCGTCCTCGCGGCCCTGGCTCTCCGCCGCCCGGCAGCGCGGTCAGCACGAGTCCGAAGACCAGCCCGTTCAGTTCTTCGAGGCCCAGGTTGAGTTCTTTGGCCACGTGCAGCGGCGTGGTGCCGTTCTCGCGGAGGACCTTGAACACCTTGGTGAGCAGCTTCGAGGTCTCGCGGCGCGTCATGCCGCCCTGCACGAGGCTGTGTACGTTCGCCCACTTGGTGAATTGCTCCCTGCCCACGTGCCAGTGCCGGTGATCGGTGCCGGGCAGTTGCCGCTGGGGCATCAGGAACTCGGCGGCGAACTCGTGCGGTTCGTCGTGCCCCAGAAGCACGGCGAGCTGCACGGCAGCGTCGAACCGAGCCTGCTCCGGCGTCGCAGCCGGCGCGAGGAACACGAACGGCGTTCCGTTGTGCCAGCAGGAAAAGGCCTCCTGCGCGGCGCAGTCGACCGGCAGCGAGAACACCCGCACGCCATGGGACTCGAGCAGCTGCACCATGTTCGGCGCCGGCCCGGTGGCGAGCTGCCACGCGTCCCGCGTGCCCTGCGGCGACGTGCGCGGCGCTGGCAGATCAGGCTGCGGCAGCACGAACAGCCGGTCCAGCCACCCGTTGAACTCGATCGCGAGCTGGGCGGCGGCCGTCGCCTGCGCATCTTGCGGCGCGTTCTGCGGCCGAGGCGGCTCCGGCGCCATCAAGAACTCCGCAGGGAAACCAAGCGCTCCCGCCAACGACTCGACCGTGGCGTCCTTGGGCCTGCGCAGCCCGCGTTCGTACTCGCCGATGGCCCGCGCCTGCACGCCCGACTTCCGCGCCAGCTCGGCGGCGGTGAGTCCGCGCCGGGTGCGGGCGAGCGTGAGTCGCGAGGGCGTGAGCATGATCCGGACATTGTCGCCGGTGACGCGGCGCGTTGCCAGGCGGGTCCTGGTGCGCCGGCGGGATCAGCCCGTTGCCGCTGCTGGACATGGCTTCTCGTCCGCGGTGCTCACTCGTCGTCGCAACGGACTGCGAGGACTTCTCTGGAGGACAGACGTGGCTCTGCAGGATCAGCGCCCCTGAGTTCGGCGGTCGCTACCGGCGGAGCGCGATCGGGAAGTCCACCTCCTCCGGCCCGTCCACATTGGGCGCCTTGAGCTGGGGGAACTCCATTGACGGCAACGGAATCCGATGCGCCCACCGCTCGATGATCTGGTTCTGCGGCGTCGGCTCCGGCTGCGACACCTCGCGCAACACCACGAGCCGATCCTCGAGCTGCAGCGGATAGGTGACCAGGAACCACAACTTCAGCCCCTCGGTGCGCATGTTCTCGAACAGCGCGAACTGATCGTGGTCGTTGTCCCGCATCATCGCCGCAATAGCGGGCCCCTTCGCGTAGTCACTGCGCAACGGCGCCTCGGGCGACCCGGTACCGCGATTGCCCTGCAACGTCCCCAGCAGCACCGGCCGCGAAGGATGCCGGATCAGCCCGGCGTTCCAGTGGTCGAGCCGCTGCCACCCCTCCGCCGCCAGCAATTGCCGCAACGTGCCCACCCGGTGAATCCAGTCGAGCAGACCAGGGGCGTTGGTGGGCCCGAACGGCGGCGAGGCGGCACGCGCGTCGATGCCGGCGGCGATCGCCCTGTCCAGGATCGCGGTGCGCAGCCCCAGGTCGGCGAGCCGCTCGTCGGCGGTGGGGGTGTGCTTGCGGAAGGCGGCGTTGGTCATGGGACGACGGTAGCGACGGGGTCTGACATTTCCGGGAAACTGCTGGTCGTGTACCGCTATGTGGATGCAGGCCCAGCTCCGCCCTCCACGTCCGAGGCCACGTCGAGGGTCATGCGCCGCACTCGCCGCGTCGGCACCGCAACGGAGCTGACGCACCGCCGGTGTCTGCGCTACCTCGTCGACGTTGCGGCCCGGCACCGACCGGCGCCGACGCGTTGACGTGTCGTTCGAGACCGGGACACGGACGCGCAGCTCACGTCGGCAGGCTGGCTCGTCGTCCGCGCGTGGGAACACGAAGACCCGGAGGAAGTCGCCGACCGCGTCCTCGTGCTCGTGTCCGCGAGGCCGGCAAAAACGTGAGTGCGGTGCCCCGGACGACATCGCCCGAGGCACCGCACCCGGCGGCCTGTCTCCCGGTCAGGCCGCCACCGGCGTGAGCTGGTGCAGCACGTCCCGCTCACCCAACCGCTCCCGAGCCCACTCGGCTACCGCCGCGTCCTGCGCGAACAGCACGATCTGCCGGTCCGCGGACAGCTGCAGCAGCAGGTCCAGGACGGCACGTGTGCGGGCGTCGTCGGCCTGCACGGTCACGTCGTCCAGCAGCAGCGGGCAGGGTTCGGTGGCCAGGTGCTGGGCCAGGGCGACGCGCAGCAGCAGGTAGACCTGCTCCGCGGTGCCCAGGGACAGGCGGGAGGCCTGGTGCCACGACTCGGAGGCCGCGCACACGCGCACGGTCAGGGTGGACGGGTCCACTGCGGCGTCCACGTAGCGGCCGTCGGTGACCGAGGGCAGCCAGGTGCGGAGGGTGCTTTCGAGGGCAGGGGCGATGGTGCTGTGCACCTTCTCGCGGGCCGCGGTCAGGTAGCGGGAGGCGAGGTCGATGGCCTCCACCTCGGCGGTCACCTCGGCCAGGATCGCGGTGGCTGCCTGCACGGCCTCCTCGGCGTCCGGGACGCTGGGGAGGGCTCTGGCCATCTCGGTGACGGTGGCTGCCAGGGAGTCCGCGGAGGTGGCCAGTGAGGGGTCCACCGGGTCGCAGGCGGCGTAGCGCTGGGCCGTTTCCAGGAGCGTGGCGTGGTGGGTCTGTGCTGCTGAGAGGGTGGCTTCCAGGTCGTCGAGGGTGCCTGCGGCGATCAGGGACTGGAGTTCCGCCCACGCGTTGCGCTCGTCCTCTGCCTCGCGCAGGAGGTTGTCCCAGCCGCGTTGCCATTCGGCGATCGCGCGCAGCAGGTCCTCCGGGCGGTCGCCGGTGCGGCCGATCGCGGTCACGGCCTCGCGCAGCAGGCCGAGTGCCTGGTCGTGGGCGGCGGTCGCCTCGGCGACGGTGGCCTCTGCCATGAGGCGGTCCGCCAAGGCCTGGGACAGGAGGGGGCGCTGGGCCGCTATCGACGCCTGGCGGGCGCGCACCTTGCAGTCGGTCTCGTAGTCCACGAGGAGGTCCGGCACGGACATCGAGGCGTCGATCTTGCCTCGTGCGGCCAGTTCCACGCGGATCGCCTTCTCGGTGCGTGCCACCTCGGACACCAGGTCGGCGTGCTCGGCTTCCCAGGCGGCGCGGTTTGCCAGGCGCCACAACGTTTCGCGGTCCGCGGGTACGCCGAGGGACGCGCACTGCGCGAGAGCCTCGTCGTGGAGGCGGGCGGCTTCGGCGGCCACCGCACGCTGGCCCTCGGCCTCGGCGAGGGCGCGGTCCGCGGTGAACAGCACGCCTCGTGCCTGGGCGGCGGTGTCGGCGCGTTCGGCGGCGAAGGCGACGGCGGCCTCGCGTTGCGGGACGTTGCCGCGGGACAGCGCGCCGCCGGTGCCGGCCACCAGTGCGGCCACGACGACTCCGATGGCGGCGATGTGCTGGCCGCTGAGGAAGAGCAGCAGGCCCACTAGCGACGTCAGGCAGCTCAGTGCCAGCAAAGCGTTGCGCAGGAACGGGTTCGGCATCGCGATCTCCTGCACGCGCGCCGCCGCCACGTCCGCCTCGACCTGGGTGCGGGCCGCCACGGCGGCGGCCTCGTCCTGGTGCTGGCGGGCGTTGTCCACGTCGATCGACGCCGTGGTCAGCCGGCCACCGGCGGCCGGGTCCAGGCGCGTGGCGATGCCGCGCAGCACGGACGGTTCGGCCGTTGTCGGTGGCATGGGGCGACGTTCGCCGTGCGCGGCGGCGACGGCGGACGCGGTCGCGTAGGCCGAGGCGACGAGACGTAGCTCCTCGTCCAGTGCGGTCTCGCCGACGGGGAACTGGGGCAGGGCTTCGAGTTCGGCCTGCAACGTCTCCGCGGACGGACCCGTCAGGGCGCGCGGGGTCGGCGCGGCACGCCACGCGGCCAGTGCGCGGTTGACCACGCGGGCCAGCTCCTCCTGCGCGGCGATCCCGGACGGCGGCGAGTCGCCGAAGCGCTCCTGCAACTCGCTCAGCCGCTGCACCCGTGCGGAGATCGCGTCGAGCGACACCGTGTGCTCCTGGACGGCCAGGCGGGCACGTGCTGCGGCGGCCGAACGGGCCTGCGCGCTCAGTTCCAGGTAACGGGTGTGCTCGCGGCGGGCCACGGTCAGGTCGGTCTCGGCCTCCCGCAAGCGGTTCCGCGCGTCCCGCAACGCCTCCACGGGCGCGGTCAGCCGCAGCAACGCCTGCTCCACCGTGCCGTCCGTGCCCGCGGTGGCCGCCGCACGGCGCAGGTGGTTCTGCAGGCCGTCCGCCGCGTCCAGCACGGTCATCAGCTGCGCCTGGTCCACGCACGCGGTCGCGGCGAACGACGCGCGGTCCAGGCCGACCCAGCGCGAACCGTCCATCGCCGGGTCGTCGTTCAGGTCGCGGTCCACCGCGATGACCTCACCCGACTCCAGCGACACCATCGCCGCCACCCGCCAGGACTCGCCCTCCCACGGACGGTGCCGCGTCGACGGGGCACCGCACAACGCCGCGCGGATGGCCGCGTGCCACGACGACTTCGCGGACTCGTTCACGCCCGACACCACGGTCAGACCGGGTGCCAGCGGCAACGTGCGGTCGTGCAACGGCCCGAACGCGTGCGCCGTGACCGACTCGATCCTCATCGTTCCTCCAACGCCCGCAGGCCGGCCGACAGCACGCGGCCGCGCAGAGTCATGTCCAGGGCGGGATCCGCGAGCACGTCACGCACGAACTGGCCGCGCACGGTCCGTTCCGCCGCGACGGTGTCGAAGTCCAGCGACGGGAACGCCTTCTCGGAGTCCACCCAGCCGAGGGAACGCGACGCCGACACGTCGAACACCTCGCGCGTCACCGAACCGTCCTCGTTCACCGTGCACAGAACGGCCCCGCGTTCACCGGTCTCGCCCGGTGTCAGCGGATCCGGGTTGCCGGGGAACGTGTAGTCGGCGGCGTGCTCCGGTGTGTGCACGTGCCCGAGGAACGCGTGGTCCAGGCCGGTGATCGCGACGTCGCCGGGCGCGGAACCGTGGCACAGGGCCAGGTTCACGCCACCGCGGTTCACCGCGAACCCGTCCAGGACGTCCCGCGCGGGGCCGGGTCCGACGTGCGCGGCGCCCCACAGCGTCACGCCGTCGGCGAGCTCCACGGGTGTCAGCGACTCCGACGAGAACACGTGCACGTTCGCCGTCCAGTCCACCTGCCGGTAGACGGACTGCGGCCCGTACCAGTCGTCGTTGCCGGGGGCCAGGAACACCGGCACCGGGCAGTCGAAGGACGACCGCAGGAACTCCGCGGTCGAGGGGGAGCAGCGGTCGTGCTCGTACAGGTCGCCGGCGCAGAGCATCGCGTCGACGCCGGATTCCTGGGCGAGGTCGACGATGCGTCCCAGCGTGTCACGCAACGCCAGACGCCGCTCCGGGCCCGCGCTCGGGAAGCGCGTGTCCAGGTGCAGGTCCGCGAACAGCAGCAGTTTCACCAGTGCCCTCAGGTGAGGTCGATGTTGCCGGACAGGGTCAGGGTCGGCCGCAGGGCCTCCGCGACGGCCGCGGTGTCGGCGTGCCAGCCGCTCAGCTCCGCGACGGTCGGGTTCAGCTCGTAGCCGTGGTGCCGGATCGCGCGGCTCAGCGCGTGCCACAGCTGGGAGGTGTCGTGCGCCACGTCAGCGTCCACATGGGACGGAAGGCTGATCAGCAACGCGTGCACGGGCTGGTCGGTGTTCTCGGCCCCGCACGCTCGGGCCATCGACCGTTCGACCGCCGTGCGCAACAGCTCAGCACAGCACCGGATCCGCACGCCGTCGAGCTGGTCGGGACGCGCCAGCAGGTTCGCCACGCAGGTCAGCCGGTCCTGGACGTCGGAGGGGAGGCTCATCGCTGCAACCACCCCGCGAGCAGTTCGGTGTCGCGGATCAGCACGTCGAGGTCTCCGCTCTCCCCACCGACACGGCACGCCATCAGCAGGTCGACCGCCCACGAACCGACGACGTCTTCCAGGTGCGGCAACAGCTTCTGGGGCTCGGTGAGGTCGTCGAGGACGGCCAGCGCGAGCTTCTGCCTGGTCGTCAGGGCGCATTCGAGCACGCGTTCCACCTCGGCGTGCGGCATCCCGCGGCTGAGCCGTTCGCGCCGGAAACGGGCGTGCGACGCCGCTTCCAGCGCCGCCCGGCAGCACGACGCCACCAGTTCGGCGCGCAACGCGTCCGGCAGGTCCTCGTCACCCCGCATCGCGCGGGCGTCGCCCAGGCAGCGGCCGACAGGGTCGTCGGCCAACCGCACCCGCACGACGGACTCCTCACCGCGGCAGACCTCCCACACGGTCGCGCTCAACCGCAACCGCCGCAACGCCTCCACCAGCCGTTCGTCGTGGGTGAAGACCACGACCTGACGGGTCAGCCCGACGTCGGCGAGCACCTGCGCGAGTCCGTCCACCTTGGACGGGTCCATCGCCTGCACCGGGTCGTCGATCACCACGAACCGGAACGGGCTCTCGTCCACCATCGCGCGCGGCAGGAACAACGAGAGCCCCAGCGAGTGCAGCTCTCCCTGGCTCATCACCGCGAGCGCCGAGTTCGAGACGCCGTCGACCGACACGTCCAGCTCGACGTTGCGGGTGCCGCCGAGCCGCACCGCGCCCAGGTCGACGTTGCTCTGCTGGCGCAACCGCTCCCAGATCCGCTGCGACTCCTTGGCGAACGGCGCGATGCGCTCGGAGCGCAGCGTGGCGGCCGTCTTGCGGATCCAGTTCTCCGCCTCCGTCACGTCGGCGAGCACCTCGGCGTCCGCAAGCGCTTGCTGAGCCTGGGAGTGCCACTCGAACAACGCGATGGCCATCGGCCGCCACACCAGGTCGCGCCGTTCGATCTGTTCGCGCGCCACGGACTTCAGCTGGTCCACAGCCTGTATGAGGTCTGCATACCGGTCGAATATCTCCTGGCGCAGCCGCACAGGGTCGTCGATCGAGACGCAGTCCATCCACGCGTGCCACGCCTGGAGCACGACCGTCGTGTCGAGCACGCCCTGCGCTTCCGTGAGCACCTCGGGCACCGGCAGGCACAACGCCCGCGTGGCCGCGACGGCGATGTCCAGGCGATCGGCTGCCTCGTGCAGCTCGGCGGCGGCCTTGGCGAGGTGCTCTGCGCGTTCCTTCGCCTTGTACAGCCACATCCCGTCGAGCCGGCCGAGATCGCACACCGGGCACGTCTGGTTGCGGTGCGAGTCCTTGGCCGACTCCTGCAGCTGGATCGCGAGCCGCAGGATCTCACTGCACCGCAACGAGTCCTGCGCGTTGTCCGTCGCCACCACGGTGACCGCGCCGAGCGCCTGGTCGAGCAGCTCGCGGACCCGGTCGATCTCGTCGTCGGGCGGCAGCGTCACGTCCACGATCTGGTGCAGCAGGTTCGTGCCGGTGCCGACGTCCGCGCCGAGCGCGAGGTCCGCGATCGCGTCGAGGTCGGGGGAGTCGCTGCCGAGCAGTTCGGCGGCACGGCGGGCGCGTTCGTCCTGGGACGCCAGCAGGTCGGCCCGCACCCGTGCCCGCCGGTCGTGAGGGCGGGCGACGATCTCGGCGAGGCGTTTGCGGTGCTCGGCGAGCGCCTGCTGTGCCTCGGTGATCGCTTCCAGGCCCAGGAGGCGGTGCATCGCCTCGTAGAGGTCCTCCGGCTGTGCGTCGAGCACGGTCGCCAGCTCGCTGTAGGGCAGGAACGGCCGGTAGGTCTCCAGCGCCTCGTGCCACCTGCTGGGGTCGAACGGCTCGTTGTCCTGCGTCCACACGCCCTGCGCCAGATCATCGTCCGGCGCCCACTGTCTTCGGATCGTCGTCTTGTCCGTCGTGGTCTTCTGGGCGGCCTGGACGAGCTCCAGCTCGACGGCGGTGTCGCTCTGGTGCAGGTTGCGCCAGCCCTGCCGCCACACGTCGTGCCGTGCTCGGGTCCAGCGGGCGTTGTAGCCGGTCATGGCCAGTTCCGCGGCCTCGGCGAAGCTCGACTTGCCAGAGCCGTTGCGTCCGGTGACGACGGTCAGTCCTGGTCCCGGTGCCAGCGGCAGGCGTGCCTGGGGGCCGATGCCGCGGAAGCCGCGCACGCGGATCTCCGACAGGAAGATTCCCTGGCCGGGGCCGTCCGCCCGCTCCCGCCGCGCCTCCTCCTGAACGGGCACACCGGTGAGCGCGCGCTCCAGCGCCGCGTCCCCCCGGCACGCCGCCAGCACCAGTTCTGCCGCACGTGGGGTGAGATCGTCTTTGGCCAGTCGCCCGGCCATCAGTTCGAGTAACCCGGCTTCACCCGCCACGGTCACATTTCCTCCAGCTGCCACCACTCGATAGGGCGGCAACTTAGGCACGAAAGGGGACCTACTGATGAGTACTCACACGATCGAGTGGAGTTACATAGGGTGACTAAAGTAGCCCGGGCTCGTTAAGGACCCCACACCTGCAGGCCCCTGATCACGAAGTAGGCGTCGGGCACGTAGGTGCCGTGCTTCGGATAGGTGGTGAACTCGGCCTCCGTCGAGCAGTTCTCGCGCTGGTACACGGTCGCGTCCCTGCTCAGGCGGTTGGCGAAGGACTTCCCGGTCAGCGTGAGCGTGATGCACTCGCCGGGGTTCGCCGATTCCACGTCGAGGCGCTGGACGGCCCCGGTGTAGTCCGGTCCCGACCACACGCAGAACTCGCCCTTGTCGCAGGTCTTGTCACTCTGCGCTACAGCGATCCCACTGGAGGCAACCGCGCCCGCAGTGATCACCAGGGCGGCGATGATGCTCTTCGTCGACATGGGCGCACCTCCGTCCGGACGAGTGTGCGTCCGTTCGGATCAATCGGCCAGACGATCTTGGAGCGCGCGTGCGTCCCGCGGGGCGTAGGCCTTCGCGTCGTTGTCGAAGTAGACGAACACGTCGCCCTGCTTCCGCCAGGCGCGGACCTTCTCGGCCCACAGGTCGAGTCCCTCGTCGGTGTAGCCGCTGACGTAGAGCTCGTCGTGGCCGTGCAGCCGGACGTAGACGAAGTCGCTCGTCACCTCTTCGATGAACGGGTACTTGCCGGCGGCGTCCGCGACCACCAGCGCGATGTCGTGGCGTGCGAGCAGGTCGACGAACTCCGGTGTGTTGTAGCTGTCGTGACGCACTTCGAGCGCGTAGCGCATCGGCCGTTCGGCGTCTGTGGTGGTGTGCGCCGGGTCCACGCGGTGGTCGTGCCGTTTCGCGACCTCGGCGGCCTCGGTGGTGGTGCGGGGGAGACCCTCGAAGAAGGCGGTGAGCAGGTCCGCGTCGAACTGGAGCGTCGGCGGGAGCTGCCAGAGGATCGGCCCGAGCTTCGGCCCCAGGGCGAGCACGCCTGACGCGAGGTAGTTCGCGAGGAGCTCGTTGCCGTCCTTGAGGCGCTTCATGTGGGTGATGAAACGGCTGCCCTTGACGGAGAACACGAAGCCGTCGGGCGTTTCGGCGGCCCACTTCCGGTAGCTCGACGGGCGTTGCAGCGAGTAGAAGGAGCCGTTGATCTCGACCGAACCGAGCTGTTCGCTCAGGTACGCCAGCTCGCGCTTCTGCGTGACGCCCTTGGGGTAGAACACGCCGCGCCAGGGCGGGTAGACCCACCCCGAAGTGCCGATCCTGACCTCGCCCATGCGGATATCGTGACACGGTGGACGAATACCTTCAGCGCATCGGTGCCTCCCGCACGTCGTCGTTGGCAGAGCTGCACGAACGGCACCTGCTGAGCGTCCCGTTCGAGAACCTGTACACCCACATGGACATCCGGATCGTGCTGGAGATCCCGTGGCTGTACGACAAGATCGTGGCGCAGCGGCGCGGCGGGTTCTGCTACGAGCTCAACGGGTTGTTCGCGGAGTTGTTGCGGCACTTGGGACATCAGGTCGACCTGATGTCCGCGCGGGTGTACAACCAGGACGGCTGGCTCGGGTACCCGTTCGACCACCTGACGTTGCTGGTGGACGACGAGTGGCTCTGCGACGTCGGTTTCGGGGCGTTCGCGCTGCACCCGCTGCGGTGGGACTCGCGGGAGGACCAGCAGGACCCGGCGGGGGTGTTCCGGCTGGTCGACGACGGCGACGACGTGGAGGTCCTGCACGGAGGCGAGCCGCGTTACCGGGTCGAACGGCGACCGCGCTCGCTGGAGGAGTTCGTGCCCGCCTGCTGGTGGCAGCAGACCGCGCCGGAGTCGAGCTTCCGGGTGGCGCCGCGGGCGACCATCGCGACGCCCACCGGCCGGATCACCGTGACGGACCAGAAGATCGTGCTGACGGAGAACGGCCGCAAGACCTCGACTGACGTCGAGGATCCCGCGGCCGCGTTCCTAGAACACTTCGGACTTCACTTCCGGCAGAGCAGCGCGTCCGGGGTCCTGCGCCAGTTGTAGGCGACACCGGCGATGTGCTCGTCCTGCGCGCACTGGCCCTTGTAGTTCCCGTTGGCCCAGTCACCGCCCTGGTCCGGACGGTTGTCGCCGCGGTCGAACCACAGCACGCGCGTCTGCGTCCCCTGCACGACGGGTGCGCAGACCAGCGTGAAGTTCGCGTACCCGACGGCCGCGTTCCCGTTGGGGCACTGGAGCTTCGTGTAACCCGAGGCCCAGTCGTTGGTCACGTGCTGCTCGTTGGTGACCCTGGTCGTGCTGCTCCACTGTGGACCGCTGACGCACAGGCCGCGGTTGCCCGTGTGGCTGATGCCGACGAGCTTCTCGTTCTGCGGGCACGATTCCTTGAGCAGCTGGTTCCAGCGCGTCTCCTGCGGGATCTGCCCGGTGCGGCTCGGCGCGCCGACGAGCCGGTTCCACGCGCCCGCCCGCCAGTCGTCGCCGTCGTTGACACCCATGCGGTTGCCGGCGGCGTCCCAGTGCAGCAACGCCCATCCGTTGCCGCCGCGGTTGGTGTGGAAGCCGACCAGCGGCCAGTAGGCGAAGTCGGTGTCGTTCGCGATCAGCTGGTCCACGAACCGCTCGAACCAGTCGCGCGCCCTGGGGTTGTTCTCGCCGCGGCCGCCGACGCCGAACTCGCTGATCCACAGCGGTGCGGTGAAGTGCTTCTGCGCCTCGGTGATGAAGAAGGCCTGACGCTGCAGGACGTTGATGTGATCCTGCGGCGAGAGGTCCTGGTAGCGCGGGTCGGTCGTCTCGCCGATTCCCGTCGCGCCGCTGTGGTTCGGGCCCGTGTAGCCGTAGAAGTGGGCGGAGTAGACGAGTTTGGCGGGGTTGGCGAGCGTGTGGCTGAGGAAGCGGGCGGGCTCCAGCGTCGGCCGGCCGTGCGCGAAACCGTCGACCGGGATACCGGTCCAGTTGATGCCCTCGACGATGACGAGCAGGTCGGGCGCGGTCTGCTGGATGCGGTCCGCGGCCTGCTGCGAGGCCTTGTGCCAGTCGTGGTCGTTGCCCCAGCCCCAGTTCGGGTCGTCCCAGACGTTGCGGCGCACCTCGTTGTAGAGGTCGGCGCCGACGACGCGCTTGTTCGCCTTGTAGCGGTCGGTCATGAACGCCCAGTCGTTGACCCACTGGTCGGTGCTCTGACTGGTGTTCCACCGCTCGTTGCCGTCGACGCCGCAGCACCAGCGGGACGTCGTGGTGTGGTTGTTGAGGATGACCGCGACGTTGTTGCGGGTCAGCTCGGCCACGACCGCGTCGTAGACCTCGAGCGGCCGCTTCCCGTTGAGCTGCGCGTCCTTCAGGCCGTTGACGGGGTTGGTGTCCTTGATCATCTGGTTGGAGAACGGCAGCCGGACGCTGTTGACGCCGATCTCCTTGAAACCACTGATGATCGTGGCCATCGTCGCGCGGTCGAGCCCGAGCGGGACCTGGTCGGCCTTCTCGCCCGAGTGGTGGTTGGCGGGGTCGTTGATGTCGCCGGAACCGGTGTAGGTGCCGCTCGCACCGTGCCAGTTCCCGGACTTGAGCTTGAAGCGGTCGCCGTGTGCGTCGACGATCCACCGGCCTCGGGTGCTGAGGGGGCCGGTCCAGGCCGCCTCGTCCCCGTGCGCTTGCACGGGGGCCACGAGACTCGCGGCCAGGAGCAGGGGAGCCAAGACGCGAATCGTTCTCATATCTGAACAGGCTAGTTGACAACCGGGGGCTTGCATCAAATGCTCGGATCCGAGCGATCGGAGCCGAGTGATGAAGAACCCGCTGGGTATGGCGGTGCTGGGATTGCTGCTGGAGTCGCCTTTGCACCCACATGCGATGGCGGCGACATTGCGCGAACGCGGCATGGACAGGTCTTTCAAAGTCACGACAGGTTCGCTCTACGACGTGGTGCGCGCGCTCATGCGTGATGGGTGGATCGAGGCGCGCGAGACCGTGAAGGTCGGCGCGCGGCCGGAGCGGACGATCTACGGACTCACCGCGGCGGGGCAGCAGGAGTTCACCCGCTGGGTGGACCGGCTGGTGAGGGAACCGCAGCCCGAGTTCCCGAAGTTCCTCTCCGCCGTCAGCTACCTCGGCGCTCTCGGGCCTTCTGGAGCAGTGGAGGCGTTGCGGGAGCGGGCAGAGCGGTTGCGGGCGTCGCTCGAGGAGATGCGCGGGTCTCACCGGGACGCGCTGGAGCAGGTGCCGCGGCTGTTCGTGGTGGAGGTCGAGTACGCGGTCCGCCTGGCGGAGGCCGAGCTCGGGTGGGTCGAGGAGATCATCGATGACGTCGAGTCCGGCCGGCTCGCCTGGCCTGAGGAGCAGCGATGACGGTTCTGGTCGCCGGCGCGGGTCCGGCAGGGCTGATGGTGGCGGCCGAGCTCGCGCTGGCCGGTGTCGAGGTGGCCGTGGTGGACGCGGCGCCCTCGCGGTTTCCGCATCCGCGTGGCTTCACGTTGTCGGCGCAGTCTGGAGCTGCTCGACCGGCGCGGGCTCGCTGACCGGTTCCTGGCCGAGGGACCCGTTGTGCCGTACGGGATGTTCCTGCCGGGCATGGGGCTCGACTTCTCGGTGATGGACACCGATCACCCGTACGCGCTCGGCATCGCGCAGAACCGCGTCGAGGAGCTGCTGGAGGAGTGGCTCGCCGAGCTCGGAGTGCGCGTTCAGTGGGGGCGCGAGGTCGTGGACTTCTCGCAGGATCCTGATGGTGTCGACGTCAGCGTCGGCGATGAACGTTGGCGTGTCTCGTATCTGGTCGGATGCGACGGCAGCCGCAGTGTGGTGCGCAAGCGTGCAGGGATCGCTTTTCCCGGTGTGGACGCGACCTCGTACGGGCTGATCGCGGACGTCGAAGCCGACTTCGACGCGCTCGCGACGGGGGAGGTGTTCGTGCTGCCTCGGCCGGGGTACGTGCGGATCGTGCTGGGTGAGCCGGAACCGAGGTCCGGCCAGGTCGAACTCGGCTACGTCCAGGAGCTGCTGAACGCGAGGCTGGGCCGGGTGGTGCTGTTGGGGAGGCCGTTGTGGCTCAGCAGGTTCTCCGACGCCGCCCGGCAGGCGGAGAGCTACGTGCGCGGCAGGGTGATCCTCGCCGGGGACTCCGCGCACGTCCATCCGCCGGCGGGTGCGGTCGGCGTGAACGTGGCGCTGGCCGACGCGATGAACCTCGGCTGGAAGCTGGCCGCGACCGTCTCGGGCCGGGCACCTGACGGCCTGCTGCAGACCTACCACGACGAACGGCATCCAGTCGGGGCGCGCGTGGTGCGGACGGCACGGGCGCAGTCGTTGCTCGGTCGCGAGGACCTGTCGCCCGTGCGAGACCTTCTAACGGAACTGGGAGGGGTGGCGGGCAAGCACCTCGCCGAGCTCGTCACCGGCGTGGACACCCGGTATGACCCTCGTATACCGGGCGACCACCCGTTGCTCGGACGGCTGGCGCCGAACCTCTCGGTGGAGGTCGGCGGGAGGTCCACGACCGTCGCCGAGTTGCTGCGTCCCGGCCGGCCGGTGCTGCTGGACGACCTCGGCGGCGTGCTGATCAGGCCGGACGGGCACGTCGCGTGGGTGGCCGACCCGGAGACGCTTCCCGCCGCGTTGCGAACGTGGACCGGGCCATGAGGCTCAGCGCGTTGCGGGGAGCGGCGCCGTGCATGGTGTTGTCGAAGTAGACGTAGGTGTCGCGATCCCAGTCGTGGATCTTCCCGGCCCACTCGTCGAGCTGATCGTCGTCGTAGGAGCTGATGTACAGCTCGTCATGGCCGTGCAGGCGGACGTAGGCGAAGTCGGCGGTCACGGCCTCGATGCACGGGAACGTCGGTGCGTCCGACACGACGTGAGCGACGTTGTGCGCGTGGAGCAGGTCGAAGTAGGCGTCCGTGCGAAACGACTCGTGACGGGGTTCGAGCGCGTGGCGGCCCGGCGGGAGTGCGGCGAGGAAGTCCTGGAGCGTCGCGCGATCGAAGCGCAGCGACGGCGGCAACTGCCAGAGGACCGGTCCCTGTTTCGGGCCCAGCGCGAGCGACTCGGTGAACGTCTTGAGCGCGTCCTCGGCGTGACGCAGGCGCTGGACGTGCGTGATCAGCTTCGGGCCCTTGACGGCGAAGGCGAAGTCCGGCGGGGTCTCGGCGACCCACTTGCGGTAGTTCGACGCCGGTTGGAGGCGGTAGAAGGAGCTGTTGATCTCTATCGTCTCCATGCGGGTGGCGAGGTGGCTCAGCCACAGCCGCTGGGGGACGCCGCGGTAGAAGTCGTCGCGCCACTCGGGGTAGCGCCAGCCGGACGTGCCGATCCTGATCACAGCCCACGGGTAGCCCGTAGCTGCTGTAGCTACTCTGTAGCACTTTCTTGAGGATTGAGCTACGGTGGTGGCATGCAGCAGCTCAAAGCCATCGGCCAGCGTGAGCTCCGCAACGACAACGCGGAGATCATGCGGCGCGTCGAGGCGGGTGAGAGCTTCGTCGTCACCCGCAACAACAAGCCCGTCGCCCAGCTCCTGCCGTACCGGGAGGAAGGCGTGTCCAGGCCTCCGCTCGGGGACGTGCAGGTGCTCTTCGGCACCCTGCCGCCGGTCGACGCGGACCGCTGGGAGGCCGACCGCCGTGCCGCCGACGAGGTGTTCGGCGACGACGACCCGCTGGACGGCCCGTGGCCGAGCTGAGCTGTCTGCTCGACACCTGTGTGCTGATCAGGCTCGAGCGGGCGAACCTGGGCGAGTACGTGAGCGCCCAGCCGTTCCTGAGCGCCGTCACGATCGCGGAGCTGGCGTTCGGGCTCGACACCGAGGACCCGGTCGAGCGGTTCGCGCGCACGGAGCGGTACTACGCGGCGCTGCAGACGTTCGAGGTGCTGCCGTTCGGCGTCGAGGAGGCCAAGGTCTACGGGCAGATGGCCTCGCTGGTGCGGAGGGCGGGCCGCTCACCCCGGCCGCGCCGGATGGACCTGCAGATCGCGGCCACGGCGGCGGTCGCGGGACTGCCGGTGCTCACGATGAACGTCAAGGACTTCAAGGACGTCGGCCGTCTCGTGGAGGTCGTGCCGATCCGTCAGGTGTGAGCGGCGTGGAAGATCGCGTCCTACCAGTGAGGAACGCCCGGACCCGTTCCAGGTGATCCACGCCGATCCCCTTGCGCGGGTCGACCGGCACCAGCAGCGTGCCCGGCCTGCTCGCCGCCCACTCCTGGTCACGTGGCTGGAAGTCGTCGTCCAGCCACGCGATCGGCCGCGTCCCCGCCCACTCGGTGATCGCCGGGACCTTGCCGTGGTGGCCGTCGGCGTGATCGGCGCCGCGGCCGCCGAAGTCGATCCACTCCAGCTCGGGCAGTCCGATGCGCGGTCCGATGAACTCGTTCGCCTCGCGCTCCCACGTCGTCGCCCACGCCAGGTCCGCACCGGTCGCGGCGGCGAGCGAGAGCAGCCACGGGCCGTGCGACGGGTCGAGCCACACGCGCAGGGGGCGGAAAAAACCGTACGGACGGATTCGATGCGTGGTGTAGCCGGCGGGGCGCCGAGTCGGCTTCGCCATGAACGGGTTCAGCGGGCCGTCGACGTCCAACAGGATCGCAGGACGCGAGAACATGACCTGATCGAAACATCCAAACGGCTAATGATCCCGCGATTTATCCCGATACGTGACACATGACTGTCACGGACATCGCGGCGTGGGGCACAGCGGACCACGTGCGGGCCGCGCTGGAACGTCAGCTCGAAGGCGCGCTGGTAGAGGTCCCGGAGACCGACGGATCACCCCGCTGGGCGTTCAGCGAGGCGTTGCGCAGGTCGTTGGTGCTGCGCCAGAAGAACCCGTTCGACGTGGTCGCCATCGGCCTGCCGGACGTGCTGCGTTACCGGGACCTGGTGGCGGGTTCCGAGGTGACGCTGCGCGCTACCAAGATCGACGCCTACTTCATCCGCAAGGACGGCACGGCGGAGCAGTACCTCCCCGAAACGGAGTGAAGCCCCGGCTCCGTCGAGAGAGCCGGGGCTTCGACGCCCAGCACTAGGCAGGCACGGACGCCACACCCGGTGCCAGGAAACGCTTGCCCGTCACCTTCTCCGAGATGCCGGTGCGGTCCAGGTACGGCGTGATGCCGCCCAGCCAGAACGGCCACCCGGCGCCCAGGAGCATGCACAGGTCGATGTCCTGCGCCTCCGCGACCACGCCCTCGTCGAGCATGATCCGGATCTCCTCGGCCAGCGCCTCCAGCGCGCGGGACTTCACCTCGTCACCGGTCAGCGGTGAGGAGCCGAACTCCCACAGGGCCTGGACCTCGGGGTCGACGGTCTGCTTGCCCTGCGCGTCCCACTGCCAGACAGCGCCCTTGCCGGCGGCGACGAACTTCTTCATGTTCTCCGACACCGAGAAGCGGTCGGGGAACGCGCCGTGCATCGTCTCCGACACGTGCAGCGCGACGGCGGAACCGACCAGCTGCAGCAGGATCATCGGCGACATCGGCAGGCCCAGCGGCTCGGTGGCCTTGTCGGCGACCTCGAACGACGTGCCCTCGTCGACCGACTTGATGACCTCGCCCATGAAGCGGGTCAGCAGGCGGTTCACGACGAACGCGGGCGCGTCCTTCACGAGCACAGAGGACTTCTTGAGCTGCTTGCCGATCGAGAACGCGGTCGCCAGCGTGGCGTCGTCGGTCTGCTCGGCGCGCACGATCTCCAGCAGCGGCATGACCGCGACCGGGTTGAAGAAGTGGAAGCCCACGACCCGCTCGGGGTGCTTGAGTTTCGACGCCATGTCCGTGATGGACAGCGACGACGTGTTCGTGGCCAGGATCGCCTCGGGGGAGACGTGCTCCTCGACCTCGGCGAACACCTGCTGCTTCACGGCGAGGTCCTCGAACACGGCCTCGATCACGAAGTCGGCGTCGGAGAACGCGGACTTGTCGAGCGAGCCGGAGACCAGGGCCTTCAGGCGGTTCGCCTCGTCCGGCGAGATCCGCTTCTTGCCCGCCAGCTTGTCGATCTCGCTGTGGACGTAGCCGACGCCCTTGTCCACGCGCGCCTGGTCGATGTCGGTCAGCACGACCGGCACGTGCAGGCGGCGGATGAACAGCAGCGCCATCTGCGAGGCCATCAGGCCAGCGCCGACGACACCGACCTTGGTGACCTTGCGCGCCAACGACTTGTCGGGAGCACCGGCCGGACGCTTCGCGCGCTTCTGCACCAGGTTGAACGAGTACAGGCCCGCACGCAGCTCGTCGCTCATGACGAGGTCCGCGAGGCCCTCGGTCTCGGCGGCGTAGCCCTTGTCCAGGTCGTTCTCGCGCGCCAGCTCCAGCAGCTCCAGCGCCTTCAACGCGCCGGGCGCAGCGCCCTTGGTCTTGCCGTGCACGATGGCCTTGGCCCGCGCGACGGCGGCGTCCCACGCGTCACCGCGGTCGATCTCCTTGCGCGGCACCGTGATCTCGCCGCGCACGACGCCGGACAGCCACAGCAGCGACTGCTCCAGGTAGTCGGCGGAGTCGAACAGCACGTCCGCGATGCCCAGCGCGAGAGCGTCCTTCGGCTTGAGCATCTTGTTCTGGTTCAACGCGTTCTCGAAGATCACCGTCACGGCGTCGTTGGCGCCGATCAGGTTCGGCAGCAGCTGCGTGCCGCCCCAGCCAGGGAACAGGCCCAGGAACACCTCGGGCAGCGCGATCGCGGCCGCGTTCGACGCCAGCGTGCGGTAGTGGCACGACAGCGCGAGCTCGAGCCCGCCGCCCATGACCGCGCCGTTGACGAAGGCGAAGGTCGGGACGTCCGAGTCGGTGAACTTCTTGAAGACGTCGTGGCCGAGCTTGCCGATCGTGACGCCCTGCGAGCGGTCCGTGGCCTGCTCGACCGCGGTCAGGTCGGCGCCCACCGCGAAGATGAACGGCTTGCCGGTCACCGCGATGGCGGCCGGCTTCGCCGCGTAGGCCTCGTCGAACGCCGCGCCGAGCGACACGAGCGACTGCGGGCCGAACGTCGACGGGCGGGTGTGGTCCAGGCCGTTGTCGATCGTGATGAACGCGACCGGCTTGTCCAGGCCCGGCACCGAGATCAGCCGGGTCTTGGCAACGGTGACGACCTCGTCGGGGAAGATCGCCTTTGCTTCCTCAGCGGTGATGGTCACTTGCCACTCCAGTTCGGGTTCTCCCAGATGACGGTCCCGCCCATGCCGATGCCGATGCACATGGTGGTGAGGCCGTAGCGCACGTCCGGACGCTCGGCGAACTGACGCGACAGCTGCGTCATCAGACGCACACCGCTGGACGCCAGCGGGTGGCCGGTCGCGATCGCGCCGCCCCACTGGTTCACGCGGGGGTCGTCGTCGGCGATGCCGAAGTGGTCGAGGAACGCGAGCACCTGGATGGCGAACGCCTCGTTGACCTCGAACAGGCCGATGTCCTCAATGGACAGACCGGCGCGCTGGAGTGCCTTCTCGGTGGCGGGGACCGGGCCGATGCCCATGACCTCGGGCTCGACACCCAGGAACGAGTAGCCGACCATCCGCATGCCGACGGGCAGGCCGAGCTCGCGCGCGGTCTCCTCCTCGGCGAGGATGCAGCCGGTCGCGCCGTCGTTCAGACCGGCCGCGTTGCCCGCGGTGATCCGGCCGTGCGGGCGGAACGGCGTCTTGAGCTTCGCCAGGTCCTCGACCGTGGTGCCGGGACGCGGCGGCTCGTCGGCCGTCGCGAGGCCCCAGCCGTTCTCCGCCGAGCGGGTCGCGACGGGCACGAGCTCCGGCCCGATCTTGCCGTTCTTGATCGCGTCGGCGTACTTGGCCTGGGACGCGGCCGCGTACGCGTCGGTGCGGTCCTTGGTGATGTGCGGGAACCGGTCGTGCAGGTTCTCCGCGGTCTGGCCCATCACGAGCGCGCTGGTGTCGACGATCCGGTCCGACAGGAAGCGCGGGTTCGGGTCGACGCCCTCGCCCATCGGGTGCCGGCCCATGTGCTCGACACCGCCCGCGATGGCGACGTCGTAGGCGCCGAACGCGATGCCGCTCGCGGCCGTGGTCACGGCGGTCATCGCGCCCGCGCACATGCGGTCGATCGAGTAGCCGGGGACCGACTTGGGCAGGCCCGCGAGCAGTGCGGCGGTGCGGCCGAGCGTCAGGCCCTGGTCGCCGATCTGCGTCGTGGCCGCGATCGCGACCTCGTCGACGCGCTCCGGCGGCAGCTCGGGGTGCCTGCGCAGCAGCTCACGGATGACCTTCACGATGAGGTCGTCTGCACGTGTCTCGGCGAAAATCCCCTTGGGGCCGGCCTTGCCGAACGGCGTGCGGACGCCGTCGACGAAGACCACGTTCCGAACGCGTGCCGGCGCTGCTGGTGCGGCCACGGCGTCTCCTCCACTTGTGGTGACAACTCTGTCCACTACCGGCGGGCTGCGCGACATCCCTACCGGTCGGTAACGCCAACTCTAACCCTAGTTACTGGTGAGTAACCACTGCCGTGCCCCTGTTCGTTGTGTCACACACCTTGCGCACGATCAGGAACAGCGGCAACCCGACCGGGGCCAGCAGGATCGTGATCACCAGAACGGGTGCCATGACCAGCGGGTGGACGTCGAGCCGGCGCCCCTCGAGATACATCCAGCGCCCGACGAACAGGTCCCAGGCGAGCATGTGCGCCCACACGAGCGCGGTGCCGGCGGGCGTGGCCAGGTACTCCGCCAGTGGACCGATCTCGGGCCGGGTGACCAGGGGCAGCACCGTGGACAACTCCGGGACCAGCAACACGATGTAGATCAAGGCCGGTGGCAGCACTATCAGGTAGGACTCGGCGATCCTCTTCGTCCACGACCACTTCGGCGCGAGGATCATGAGCGCCCAGAACGGCGCGGCCACCAGGAACGTCAGGTCGAACAGGATGGCGGTCATGCGAGCGCGTACTCCTTCTTGTTGTCCTTCTTGGACGGCCGGGCCCACACCGCGCCCAGTGCGGTCGCGACGGCGATGCCCGCGAGCGTGAGCAGGGTCGTGCTGTCGGGTTGGACCAGGGACTGGCCGCGCAGCGCCTGCCAGGTCACGAGCAGGAAGATCCCGAGGAACGAACCGCTGAGGACCCACGCCAGCCTCGCGTTGGCGCGGCGGCCGAGCAGTGCGATCAGGATGGGGAGCACCTGAATCGCGTGCATGCCCACGAAGTGCCCGACCCGGAGGTCGCCGTGCTCTGTGCTCCAGCCGGTGATCGCCATGTACGACCCGCCGTCAGGCGCGCCGATCGTGTGCGAGCCGAGCGTGTCGCCGTCGAGCGCCTGGCCGGGCTTCGGGCTCGTCATCAGGAAGCCGACACCGAGGCCCAGGAACGAGATCACGAGCCCGAGGCGGATCGACCACGACAGGGCCTCGTTCTCGATCTTCGTACGCCACAGCAGGATCGCGACGATCGCGTGCGTCACCCACAGCACGACGATCGTGGAGCCCATGATCGAGAACAGCGCCGTGTCGAGCGGCGTCTCGAAGTTGAAGTGACTGCGCCTGCCGCGGATTACCTGGCCGACGATCACGACCATCTCCAGTGCCCCGGCCACCGCCAGCACGGTGCCCGCCCACCATCCGACGCGCTGGAACCTCTTCAGGAACGTGAGCAGCCACGCCAGCGTCAGCGAGTAGATCGCGAGCGACACGGCGAACTTGAGCGGCTTGAGCCAGATCGGCGAGTTGACCACCGTCCGGTCGTCGACGAGCAGTCCGACGAGCGCGATCGGGATCAGAACCACCATCAGCCCGCCGAACACGACTAACGGCCGGTGCCAGGTGCGAAGCATCTCTCTTACCCCCTGAATGGATAGCGACACTCTCTACTATCCGGAAGCTACACTATCCATATGCGTGTTGGCGAGCTTTCGAAGAGAAGCGGCGTTCCGGTGCCGACGATCAAGTACTACCTGCGCGAGGCACTGCTGCCCGCCGGCGTGCTGACCAGCCCGAACCAGGCCCACTACGACGACGAGCACCTGCGCAGGCTCAGGCTCGTCCGTGCACTCGTGGACGTCGGCGGCCTCTCGATCGCGTCGGTGCGCGAGGTCCTCGCCGCCATCGACACCCGCGACGAGTCGATGCACAACAAGCTCGGCGCCGTCCAGGAGGCCATCAGCCAGCCGAGCGCGGTGGAGCTCGACCCGCTCGCGATCGAGGACGTCCAGGGCTTCTTCGCGCGACAGGGCTACACCGACTGCGTCGACGTCACCGAGTCCAACGTGACCCACATGCTCGCCGCGGCGCTCACCGTGGCCCGCTCGGTCGGTCACGACCACTTCCGCGACCTGCTCGACCCCTACCTGCAGGGGCTGAAGATCATCGCGCAGGCAGACGTCGACTACATCGCGGGACGGGGATCGCGCGACGACGTCATCGAGGCGATGGTCGTCGGCACCCTCATCGGTGACACCGTCCTGAAGGCGGTGCGGCGGCTCGCGCACGCCGAGGTCTCGCGCGACGTGATCGGTGACAGGCCCGTCGGCGTGGAGGCTTCCGCGCCGAAGAACTGATATATCGGCCGATATATCAGTTCTGGGTCTACCCTGACCTGCGGCTTAGCAATGACTCTTTGGACTTCGTCCGCAAAAGACTCGTTGCAAAGGGGTGGCGGAGTCGGCGGAAGTTCTCGGAACCGGGTGAAAGAGCGGGCGTCCTGCCGGACATGTCCCGGGGTGGAGCAGGTGGACGTGGAACCGCGCCAGACGGGCTTCGAGGCCGTCGCGCAGGAGCTGATCGAGCCGCTGCGCCGGTACCTGGCGCGGCGGACCGATGCCGCGACCGCGGACGACGTGCTGTCCGAGACGCTGCTGGTCGCCTGGCGGCGGCGCGACGAGATGCCGGCCGAACCGCTGGCGTGGGCGTACGCCGTGGCGCGCAACTGTCTCGCCAACGCGGAACGGACGCGGCGCCGGCAGGACCGGTTGCTGGTGCGGATCTGGCAGCTCGCCAGACCTCCCGAGCACGCGCCGGCGCGCGACGACCCCGATCCGGGGCTGGCCAGGGCGCTCGCCCGGTTGTCCGTCGTGGACGCCGAGCTGATGCGGCTCTGGGCGTGGGAGGAGCTCGGTCCTGCCGAGATCGCCCAGGTCGTCGGGATGAGCGCCAACGCGGTCAGCATCCGCCTGCACCGGGCACGCCGGAAGTTGAAGTCCCTGCTGGACGAGCAGGCGGAAGGAGAGCGGCCATGACGGACGACGACCTGCGCGACCGGATGCGCCGCGCCGATCCGGCGGCCTCGCTGCGCCCGTTGCCCGAGGACGAGACGCGGCGGCTCGTGGCGGGGGCCGCGCTCGACGGTCCGGTGGCGCCGAGGTTCTCCTCGCGACGGCTGCCGGTGCTCGTCGGGGCGGCGGCCGTGATCGCGGTGGTCGCCGGGGTGCTCGTGCTGACCAGCGGCGGGTCCGAGCAGGTGCCGAGGCCCCAGGTCGCGTTGCCGACGTCGACCCAGCCCGGTCTGGAGAACGGTTCGGGCCTGCCCGACACCAGCGGCGGACGGCTGACGACCAGCGTCGCGCCGCCGTCCGGGACCAGCACGTCGCAGGTGCCGCCACCGGCCACCACCTCGTCCTCCGGCCGCAAGACCACGGTCGCGGTGCTCACCGAGGCCGTGGTGGATCCGGAGGTCCGGTGCCGCGCGCCGGAGGCGGGCGTGCTCGCGGAACGTGCGCAGATGGCGTTCGTGGCGACCGTCCTGCGGATCGAGGGCAACGTCGTGACGCTGCAGGTGCACCACGCCTGGCTCGGTGAGGCCGACCTCGTCGAGGTCAGGAACACCACCGGCGCGCCGGTGCTCGCCGGGTTCGAGCCCGAGGTCGGGCGGCGGTACCTCGTCGCGGCGAGCGACCTGCAGGTGATGGGCTGCGGCTACAGCGGACCCGACGAGCCGGGGCTGCGCGCCGTCTACGACGAGGCGTTCCCGAAGCGCTGAAGGAACGGCGATGCGCCTCGGTGGCGCATCGCCGTCCTGCGGTTACTTCGTCAGGTAGGCGTTGATCACGGTCTGGGTGACCGAGTCACCGCCCTTGCCCACGGCCGTCGCCCGCAGCGAGACGCTGCCGCCCTTGCCGGGGTTGACCACGAACAGCGAGTCGCCGAACACCAGCGTCTTCTGCCAGGTCGCGCCCTTGTCGTAGGACACCTGCGCGGTCAGCGACCTCGTCTTGCCCTGAACGGTCAGCGGGATGCGCTGGAACCGGTGCGCGGGCAGCGTTCCGTCGAGGCCGAGCTCCGGCGTGAACCTGACCATCGACAACGGCACCTGCGTGACGCTCGGCGTCGTGGCCGAGTCGAAGCCCCACGTCGTCGTGACCGACGTGCTGATCGCCGCGACACCCGAGCGGTTCGCGGTGGTCGTCAGCTCGTAGCGGCCGGGAGCCTCCGGCATCGAGAAGAACGTCTCCAGGTCCAGCGGCCGGTCGGTCGAGTCGACCACCTTGCCGCCGAGCTTCAGCACCGTCGATCCCGAGTCGACGACCGAACCGCCGGAGCGGCCCTGCCCGTCGGCGAAGAACGGCAGGCTGCCGAAGAGGATGTCCCCGTCGCGGAAGAGGCCGACGCGGCGCTCGTTCGTCAGCAGCGGGCCGAAGACGCCGGTGTTGAACGTCTTCTTGTAGGTGCGGCCCGGCTTGAACTGCTCGTTCTCCGAGTTCCAGTACGCCTCGGTCGTGTCGCCGTGGTCCTGCTCGAAGCGCAGGCTCCAGGTGTTGTTGGGGGAGTGCAGGTTGATCTTCCGCGTGTGCGGCAGCGCGTACCCGAACGCGACCCCGAACAACGGGCTGTCGCCGACCTCGGCCTGCGCGTGCACGTAGCCGGTGCGTCCCGCGGCGGTGGCGCCCGCGGAGGCCGTGATGGTCACGAGGTCCTTGGACTTCAACTGCTTGCGGTAGCCCGTCCAGAACCTCGTGAGCGTCGTGTTCTGGTCGACGACGTGGAACTCCTCGCGATCGGCACCGGTGTACGAGGCGATGATCAGCTCGTTCATCTCGCCGGACTTGCCATCTGGGCCGACGTGCGCGGTGCTCAGGGCACTGAGCGGCACACCCAGCAGACCGAAGCCGTACTCCATCGACGGCATCTTGTGGCCGACCCTGATGTACGAGTGGCGTTCGCTCGGCTTGCCCGGCAGCCCGATGTCGACGGGCTTGGCCTGGCGGGCGTCGAGCGTGACCGTGGTGTCGGCGCTGATCTCGATGTTCGTGCCGTTGAACCAGTTGTAGTACGGGTTCGGCTGGTCGGGGCTGACCCACTCGTGGCCGTTGAGCAGGTAGCGGCCCTTGGCCACGCGCAGGGTCTCCAGACCGGTGCCGAGGCCGGCGAACGCGCCCTGCGCCTCCCCGGAGACGCCCTGCAGGCTCGCACCCCAGTTCGTGGCGGGCTTGCCGTCGCGGCCGATCGACTTGATCGTGAGGGAGTAGCGCTCGGGTTCACGCGTCACGGCCGCAGGGGTGACCACGGACTGGTCGCCGCCGCTCGCGTTGATGTACGCGCTGAACGTGCCGGACGCGTCACCGCCGATCTTCGTGTCCGCGGTCAGAGTGGTGGTGGCCGTGCCGTGTGCGGGCACGGTGAGAGAGGCGTCCTTCAGCGTGAAGAAGCCTTGCGGCGCAGTCGTGTCGACTTTGAGCGTGAGAGTGACCGGCTGGTCGCCCTGGTTGCTGTAGACGACGTTCCGTGTCATCGCGACGTCGTCGTGGTGCGGCCACAACGCCGTGCCGAAGGAGACCGAACCGGACGAGACGGTCTGCTTGATCGCCTTGGCGACGTCCGCGCGGCCGGCGCCTTGTTCGAACGGGGTGTGCGCGCCGGGCTTCGCGGACGCCATCAGCGCGGCCTTGATCTGGTCGTCGCGCCAGTCGGGGTGCACCTGGGCCAGGATCGCCGCCGCGCCCGTGACGTGCGGGGTGGCCATCGACGTGCCGCTCAGCGCGATGTAGCCCTCTGCCGGGCTGGGCCTGGTCTCGCCGAGCCTGCCCGCCGCCGCGGCGCCGATGTCGACGCCGGGCGCGGTGATGTCCGGCTTGATCGCGCCGTCACCTTCGCGCGGACCGGTGCTCGAGAAGCTCGCGAGCTTGTCGTCGCGATCCACGGCACCGACGGTGAGCGCCGCGTCCGCGCTGCCGGGGGAGCCGACGGAGTTCGGTCCGGCGTTGCCCGAAGCGATGACGAACAGCGTGCCGGTCTCCTGCGAGAGCCTGTTGATCAGGATCTCCATCGGGTCCAGCAACGGGCCGTCCGTGCCGCCGAGGCTCATGTTGACGACGTCCGCCTGCTGCTCGACCGCCCACTCGATGCCCGCGAGGATCCCCGACTCGTAGCCGGACCCGTCGTCGCCGAGCACCTTGCCGTCGAGGATGCGCGCGCCAGGCGCCACTCCCTTGAACTTCCCGCCCGACTTGGCCCCGGTGCCGGCCGCGATGGACGCGACGTGCGTGCCGTGCCCGACGCGGTCCTGGTTGTCGGGGGAGTCGGTGAAGTTCTTCTCCGCGACCTCCTGCGTGGCGAGGTCCGGATGCGTGTTGTCGACGCCGGTGTCCAGCACGGCGATCTTCACGCCCTTGCCGTCGAACCCGGCCTGCCACGCCTGCGGCGCGCCGATCTGGGCGGTGCTGCGGTCGAGCGCGGCCTTGTGGACCGCGTCCAGCCAGATCGTGGGCTTCTGCGCCTGACGGGCGCCGGCCAGCGACTTCCACACGTCCGGCGCCGTCTCGGCGGTCACCGTGACGGCGTCCACGCCGATGCGGCTGAACGAACGCGCGCTCTGCAGGCCCGAGCCCGCCGACACGAGCAGGCCGAGACCCTTGCGCTTGGTGTACTCGGGCCTGCTCAGGAGTGCGAGGTCGAACAGGCGCCGGTCGAGCCTGCCCTCGGTGATCATCGGCTCCACGTCGGCGGGCACGGCGTAGTGGTGCGCGCCGTCCTCTCTCGTGGAGACCATGATGTGTTCACGGCCCGGTGCTGCCTTGAACTGCTGGGGCTTGCCCTTGTCGTCGGTGAGCACCTGGTCACCCGTGATGAGGGTGATCCACTGCTGCTGGGACGGTCGGCTCGTGCCCACGGTGACGTCGGCCGTGGTCGCGGCGGCGGGGGTGGCGCCGCTCAGGGCCGTGGCCAGCACGACGCCGGCCACGGCGAGGGGGAGATGAGGTTTCAAGGGAGGCCTCTCCTAGGGACGGACAACTCCTCGGCGGCATATGTCCGTCACCTCGCCCCGATATTTCGCAACGGCAACTGTCAACAGTCGTCGGGTACAGCTGGATCATGACCAGCCGCGTGCCCTGGGACCCCGACAACTACCTCGCGCTCGCCCGCCGGGCCTGCTTCGTCTGCGAGCTCCTCGTCGGCAACCCGGACTACCCGCACCACGTCGCCCACCGCGATGAGGTCGCGATCGTCTTCGCGAGCAGGTTCCCGTCGGTGGCCGGCCACTTCCTCGTGGCGCCGGTCGACCACCGCGAGCACGCCGTCACCGACTTCACGCCCGACGAGTACGCGGCGATCCAACGGGTCGTGCACCGCGCGGGCGTGGCCTTGAGCGAACTGCTGCCCGTCGAGCGGCTCTACGTCCTGTCGCTCGGCAGCCAGCAGGCCAACCGGCACGTCCACTGGCACCTCGCGCCGCTGCCGCCGGGAGTGCCTTACGAAGATCAGCAGATCGCCTTGTTCGAGGCTTCTCGCGGGCATCTCGACCTGCCCGACGACGAGGTCGCCGACCTCGCCCGGCGGCTCGGCGAGCGCATGGCCCACTGATATATCGGCCGATATATCAGTTCGGCGCCTGTTCTGAACTGCTGCTTAGCAATGACTCTTTGGACTTCGTCCGCAAACGAGTCATTGCAAGGGATGCCCGGAGGGGAAGTGGAGGAGCCAGCGGACCTCGCCGTCGTGGAGCTCGTCGGTGGCGGTGAGGCCGACCGCCGTGGCCACGGCGGCGGAGGCGTGGTGGTCGGGGTGGATGTGCGCGATCACGGTGCGGACGGGTTCGGTGGCGAGCCACGCGACGAGGCCTTGGGCTGCCTCGCGGGCGATGCCGCGGCCCTGCCACGGCGTGCCGACCACCCATGCGATCTCGGCCGACTGGTCGGCGAGGGTGATCGTCGCCTGGACGGTGCCGGCCAGGCGGTGGTCGTCGCGGAGTCTGATCACCCAGTTCAGCCATCGCACGGCCGGGTCGGGGGAGCCTTCGGCCAGGCGCCGGTAGCGGGTGAGGAGTGCCTCGGGGGTGAGCGGGGTGCCGCCGGTGAAGGTGTGCAGGGCCGGGTCGGACAGCACCGCGGCCATCTCGGCGGCGTGTTCGGGGAGCAGCGGGAGCAGGTCGAGGCGGGTGGTGCTGATCATCGCGCGCTGCCTTTGCAATGAGTCATTTGCGGACGAAGTCCAAAGAGTGGTTGCTAAGGAGCAGGTCGGGCGGATGTGGGGTGGGCGATATATCAGTTCGGGCGGTGGTGGCGGTGCAGGAAGGCCGCTACGAGGTTGTCGGTGAACGTGCGTGGCACGGGGGAGCCGGTGACCAGGACGCGGTAGTAGACGGGGCCGACCAGGTGGTCCAGGGCCTCGTCGACGTCGAGGTCGGCGGGGAGTTCGCCGCGTTCGACGGCGCGCTGCAGGGGGAGGCGGTCTCGGGTGCGTTGGTGGCTCAGGTGGTCGTCGCGGAGTCTGGTCGCCAGCTGTGGGTCGTGCTGGGCCTGGCCGGTCAGGGCCCGGAACACCGCGCCTGGGTCTGAGTCGGTGAGGAACTCGGCCAGGTTTGCCAGGTGGGTGCGCAGGTCGGCGCCCAGGTCGCCGTGGTCCGCCGGGGTGAGGTGTTCGGCCATGTCCTCGGTGAAGGCCTCCAGCAGGACGTCGACCTTGGACGGCCACCAGCGGTAGATCGTCTGTTTCGCCACGCCCGCGCGTGCGGCTATGCCCTCGATGGTCACGCCGGCGAAGCCGCGTTCGGCCAGCAGGTCGTCGGCTGCCTCCAGGACTGCCTGGCGCGCTTCGACGCTGCGTCCGTGCCGGTTTCCGCGGTGTGCGGTGTTGCCCATCGGCCACCTCCCAGGAGCCGTACCTTAGTCAGGGCTAGTCTAGACGCAACGTTGCGTCTACTCTGGCGGCCATGACCATCACGTTGCACGAGCCTCGGGTTCGTTCGGTTCTTGATCGGCTCTTCGGGGCTGCCGCGTCTGACGACGACCACTTCGATGCGGCGAAGTGGGGGGATCTGCGGTCGGCTGGGGCGCAGGAGCGTGCTGAAGCGCTGGCCGGGGTTTACATGCCGATCTCTGCTCGCGGGGGAGATCTGCTTTACGGGCTGGTGCGGGCAAGCCGGCCGGATGTCGTGGTCGAGTTCGGGACTTCGTTCGGCATTTCGACGCTTTACCTGGCGGCGGCTGTCGCCGACAACGGCAAGGGGCACGTGTACGGGACCGAGATGTCCGAGGTGAAGGTCGCCACCGCGCGGAAGAACCTCGACGAGGCGGGGCTCGGGGGTGTCGCGACGGTCCTGCCGGGCGATGCGCGTCGCACGCTCGCGGACCTCAAGGGGCCCATAGGGCTGGTGTTGCTCGACGGGTGGAAGGAGCTTTGCCTGCCGGTGTTGCGGGACCTGGAGTCCCGGCTCGCGCCTGGGGCGCTTGTTGTTGCCGACGACATCGACCAGGAGTCGATGGCCGGGTATCTGGACTATGTGCGTGATCCGGCCAACGGGTACGTCAGCGTCGCGTTTCCGGTCGAAGACGGCATGGAGATCAGCTGTCGTGCGTGATCGGCTCGGTGCAGCGCAACGGCGGGTGACGGCCGCCGCGCTGATCGCGCGCCCGTTCGACACGTTGACGACGGCACTCGGCGGCGCACTGGGGATGACCAGGCGCGAGGACGTCGAGGCCGTCGTCAACGCACGACTGAACGGGTGGCCCTAGCTGATATATCGGATATCAGTCAGCGGGAGGTGCTGGGGCAGGCGCGGGTGCTGTTGCGGCCAGCGCCTTCGTCAGGGCTTCCAGGGTGAGGTCGACCTGCCACGACCTCGCTCCGCCGTCACGCAGCACGGAGGCCACGGACTCGGGGGAGAGGTCGGCCGGCGGTTGCCAGCAGGTGCGGCGCACGAGGTCGGGCAGCAGCAGGTTCTCCACCGGGAGGGTGTTGGCCTCCGCGATGGTCGCCAGTGCCGCCCTGGTCGCTGCCAGGCGGGCCGCGGCGTCCGGGTCCTTGTCCGCCCAGCGGTTGGGCGGGGGCGGGCCGTCGTGCTGGCCTGCGGGCTCCGGGAGCTCGGCCTTCGTCAAGGCTGCTGCCTTGCGCACGGCGTTCATCCACACGCCGGACATGCGGCGCTGGGAGCGGCCGCGGAAGACCGGCAGAGCGAGCAGCTCGGCCTCGTTGGCGGGGTTGCGGGCGGCGGCCTCCATCAGGGCGGAGTCCGGGAGGACTCGGCCTGGGGCGATGTCGCGTTCGCGGGCCACGGTGTCCCGGGCTTCCCACAGCGAACGGACCAGGGCCAGCTGCCTCTGGTTGCGCACGCGGTGAATCCCCGACGTGCGCCGCCAGGGGTCGGTACGGGGACGCGGCAATGGCGCCGTCCGCACCGCCTCGAACTCTTCGAGCGCCCAGGCGAGCTTGCCCTGGCGCTCCAGCTCGGTTTCGAGAACGTCGCGCAGCTGCACGAGCAGCTCCACGTCGAGAGCGGCATACGTCAGCCAGTCGGCAGGAAGGGGCCGGCGCGACCAGTCGGCCGCGCCGTGCCCCTTCTCGAGCCTAAAACCGAGTAGCCGTTCCACCAGCGTGCCCAGTGCGACACGTTCGAACCCAGCCAGCCTGCCCGCCAGCTCGGTGTCGAACAGCACGCCGGGACGCAGCCCGAGTTCAGCGAGGCACGGCAGGTCCTGAGACGCCGCGTGCAACACCCACTCGGTGCCATCCAACGCCTGCACCAGCGGGTCTAGCCGTCCGCCTAGGGCGATCGGGTCGACCAGCCATGTGCCGGCGCCTTCCCGGCGCAGTTGCACCAGATAGGCACGCTGTGAGTAGCGATAGCCCGAGGCTCGCTCGGTGTCCACCGCGACCGGGCCCTTCGCCCCGGCGAGCGCATCAGCGGCTCGCCGGAGCGCAGCTGGATCGGCGACCACGGGCGGGACCCCATCAGCAGGTTCCGTCAGCGGTACCGGTTCTGGTCCGGTTGGTGCGGTTGGCTCGTCGGCGGGTACATCCACAGCGGATGACCCTACGACGATCGCACCACTCACAGGTGTTCTCGGCCGGTTCAGTGCTTCAAACCGGTATCTAACGGATCACGCCGGCACGCATTGCCAGCGCGACCATCTGAGCGCGATCTCCTGTGCCCAGCTTCCGGCCGATCCGCGACAGGTGAGACTTCACCGTCAACGCGGACAGGCTCAGAGCCTCGCCGATCTCCTTGTTGCTCTGGCCATCGGCGACCAGCTGGAGCACCTCGACCTCACGCGCGGAGAGTTCCCGCGGCGTGTTGTCCGTGCCCGGCACCCGAGTACCCGCTGCGAGTACTGGTGCCACGCTCGGATCTGCGTAAACGCCACCATCGAGAACCCTGCGCACCCCGTCGGTGACCACCATCGGCGAGGCGGACTTCAGGAGGTACGCCTGGGCGCCCGCCTGGAAGGCCGACCTGACCGCGTAGGGGTCGTCGGAGGATGCGAGGACCACGATGCGGGGCCAGCCCTGGGCACGGAGTTCCGTGACCAGGTCGATGCCGGTGCCATCCGGCAGACCCAGATCGAGGATCGCGAGGTCGCAAGGACCGGTAGCAAGTGCCCGCGCCCGAGCCTCTGCCACCGATGCGGCCTCATGCACTGTCCCGGCTCCCATTTGGGTGAGCCGAGCTGATATCGCCTCCCTCAGCAGTGGGTGGTCGTCGACCACCAGCACTGAAAAAAGCTCTTCCCGCGGGTGCGGGACCATGTTCGCCGGCAACGAGCCGGCTGGCGTGGTACGAACGGCCTGACCTAAGCCGACGGCAGCCACGTCACTACCTCCCTGGAGTCGGTCGTGCCCCCCGACCGGCACCGGAGACTTTCGTCCAATCAGCCGCGCCACTGATCGACCGAAAGTGGTGTCGTCTGGGGCAGCGTAGCCGCCCATGCGGGTCTACGGGACGATCAATCGGGTATCTATCCCTATTGAGTTGTGACAGATGGCCCCATGTGTCACACGATTGGATGACAACTAGATAGGGGGTGTAACGCGAGCCCCTCTCAGAACGACATCTTGGAGTTGGTTGTGTCTAGTAGTTCTGGTGTCGAGCGAGCGCGGGCCCTGCTGCGGCGTGAGCCCCTCGTCGACGGCCACAACGACCTCCCGTGGGCCCTGCGCGAGTTCGGCGACGGAACGGGCGAGGACGTCTACTCGACCGCCGCGAAGATCGATCTCACCGAACGTCACCCCAGCCTGCACACGGACCTCGTGAAAATGCGCGAGGGCGGCTTGGGGATGCAGTTCTGGTCCGTCTGGATTCCCGGCAGGCTGGCAGGCGACGGAGCCGTCACCGCCGTGCTGGAGCAGGTCGAACTGGTCTACGAGCTGGCGGAGCGGTACTCCGACCGCCTCGGCATTGCGACGACCGCCGCCGAAGCTGAAAAAGTTTTCGCCTCCGGGCGTGTCGCTTCTCTCCTCGGGGCCGAGGGCGGACATTCCATCAACTCTTCACTCGGTGTCCTGCGCGCCCTGCGCCGCCTGGGCGTCCGCTACATGACACTGACCCACAACGACAACACCCCGTGGGCCGACAGCGCCACTGACCAGCCAGAACACGGCGGGCTGACGGAGTTCGGCCGCGACGTCGTGCGCGAGATGAACCGGATCGGCATGCTCGTCGACCTGAGCCACGTCGCGCCCAGCACGATGCACGCCGCGCTCGAGACGAGCGTCAAGCCCGTGATCTTCAGCCATTCGTCGTGCCGTCAGGTTGCGGACCACCCGCGCAACATTCCGGACGACGTCCTGGGCAAGCTGCGGGCAAATGGCGGTGTGGCCATGATCACATTCGTGCCGAGCTTCGTGTCGCCCCGTTTCGCTGAATGGGACGCAGCCCTTCGTGACGCCATGACGGCGGCCGGCGCGAACCACGCCGACATGGACGAGCGCAAGACGTTCGGTGAGAAGTGGACCGTCGACCACCCGGCGCCGGATGCCACGCTCGACGACGTCGTCGCGCACGTCGAGCACGCGCGCGAGGTCGTCGGCATCGACCACATCGGCGTCGGCGGCGACTACGACGGTGTGCAGGCGCTCCCGCAGGGGCTCGAGGACGTCTCGACGTACCCGAACCTCTTCGGCGCGCTGCTCGACAAGGGCTGGTCCGAGGACGACTGCGCCAAGCTCGCGGGCAGGAACATCCTCCGAGTCCTGCGGGACGCGGACGCCTAGGGCTGGCGCTGCCCGAAGAGGGTGACGCCGACCGGCGGCAGCCCCACGGCCGTCGCCATCAGCTCGTAGAACGCGGTGCCGTGCTCGGCGAGTTCCCCGTCGAGCGCGGTCCACGACGCGCGCAGCTCCAGATCATCGGTGCGCGCGGGACCGGCGATGTCGCCGAACCGGGCCGACGACGTCTGCGTCACGGTGCCGCCGAGAGCGGTGAACCCGGCCCCGGACTGCTCCAGCGCCTCGGTCAGCCACGACCACCCGACCTCGGGCAGCAGGGGATCCGACGCCAGCTCGTGGTCGAGCTCGACGCGCACGTACGCCACGACGCGCAGGACACCGCCCCACGCCTCGTCGCCGTCCGGATCGTGCAGCAGCACGAGCCTTCCGGTCGACAGTTCGTCCGACGGGCCGGTGACCTCAGCCGTCAGCGCGTACGCCCACGGAGCGAGCCGCTGCGGTGGGCGAACTTCGGTGAGTTCGATCTCGGGCCTGTGGCGAACCGACTTGAGCGTCCCCACCGCCCGGCGGAAGATTTCCGGCTCGGTCACACAACTGACTGTATGCCTCGCAATCCGGCCGAGTGACGGCGGCACGCCGGGACGTGGGACCATGAAAGAGATATGACTTCCACGGCACCCCTCCTCGTGGCCGCTCATGGCGGCACCCCGTCGCACACCCCTGTCTGGTTCATGAGGCAGGCGGGACGGTCGCTGCCCGAGTACCGGGCACTCCGCCAGGGCACCGCGATGCTCGACGCCTGCATGGACCCGGAGATGGTCTGCGAGATCACCATGCAGCCCGTCCGGCGGCACGGCGTCGACGGCGCGATCCTCTTCTCCGACATCGTGGTGCCGCTCAAGGCCGCCGGTGTCGACCTCGACATCGTCGCGGGCACCGGCCCCGTCGTCGCGAACCCGGTCAGGACGCTCGAGGACGTGCGGGCTCTCCCCGAGCTGCACGCCGAGCAGGTCCAGCCGGTCGCGGACGCGATCGGGTTGCTGCTCAAGGAACTCCCGCAGGACGTCGCCCTGATCGGGTTCGCGGGCGCGCCGTTCACGCTGGCCTCCTACCTGGTCGAGGGCGGGCCCAGCAAGAACCACGAGCGCACCAAGGCGCTCATGCACGGCAACCCCGAGCTGTGGCACGCGCTGCTCGCCAAGATCGCGGACGTCACGACGGCGTTCCTGCACGCGCAGGTCGACGCGGGCGTGCAGGCGGTCCAGCTGTTCGACTCGTGGGCGGGCGCGCTGTCCGAGCGCGACTACCGCGAGTTCGTTCTGCCGCACTCGAAGCGCGTCCTGGAGACGATCACGACGGTGCCGCGCATCCACTTCGGCGTCGGCACCGGTGAGCTGCTGCCCGCCATGCGCGAGGCCGGCGCGGACGTCGTCGGCGTCGACTGGCGCCTTCCCCTGGACGTCGCCGTGGCGCGGCTCCAGCAGGCGAACCCCGAGTTGCCGAAGCCGGTGGTGCAGGGCAACCTCGACCCGGCGCTGTTCTTCGCGGGCTTCGAGGCCGTCGAACGCGAGGTGCGCCGCATCCACGCCGAGGGCAAGGCCGCCGCGGGCCACATCTTCAACCTCGGCCACGGCGTGCTGCCCGACACCGATCCGGAGATCATCACCCGGACCGTCGAACTGATCCACAGCTTGTAATGCACGCCAGAGCGCCGCACGTCGCCGTCGTCGGGGGAGGCATCTCCGGTCTGGCCGCCGCACACCGGTTGCGGATGCTGCTCGGACCGGACGCGCGGATCACCGTGATCGAGCAGTCCGACCGGCTCGGCGGCAAGCTGCGCACCACCGAGCTCGCCGGCGTGCGGTTCGACGTGGGCGCGGAGGCGTTCCTGCACCGCAAGCCGGAGGCGCAGGAGCTGATCAACGAGGTCGGGCTCGCCGACCACGTCGTGCACCCGACGGCCGCGAAGGCGAGCGTGCACGCGGCCGGGCGCACGCACCAGCTGCCGGCGCACACGTTCATGGGCGTCCCGGCGAGCGTCGAGACCGTGCGGCACATGTTGTCGTCCGAGGGCGCGCTGCGCGTCGAGATGGAACCGACGCTGCCGCCGATCGAGCTCAAGGGTGACGTCGCCGTCGGCCTCCTGATGAAGGAGCGGTTCGGCCCCGAGGTCGCGGACCGCCTCGTCAGCCCGTTGCTGGGCGGCGTCTACGCGGGCCGCGCGGACGAGCTGGGCCTGCGCGCCACGATGCCGCAGATCGCGACGCTGCTGGACAAGGGCGTCGGCTCGCTGCTCGCGGCCGCCGCGATGATGATGCCCGCCCCGCCGCAGGCCCGTTCCGCACGACCGCCGGTGTTCGCGTCGCTGAACAACGGTGTGTCGTCGCTCGTCGACAGGCTCGCCGAGGTCGCGAGGCCCGAGGTCCGGCTGGGTCTGCCGGTCCGCGTGCTGTCGTGGCTCGGTGCCGGCTGGCGCCTGGAGATCGGCTCGGCCGCGACCCCGGAGTACCTGGAGTGCGACGGTGTCGTGCTCGCGGTTCCAGCGCCGTCCGCGCGCAAGCTGCTGCACGAGATCGCCCCGCAGGTGTCCGCCGCGTACGGCAAGGTCGAGGTCGCCTCGATGGCCGTCGTCGCGCTGGCGCTACCGCCGGGCACCGAGCTGCCGGACCGTTCCGGCATCCTCATCGCGGAGGGGGAGCGGTACTCCGATCGCATCACCCCGTTCACCGCCAAGGCGTTCACGTTCTCCAGCCGCAAGTGGGCTCACTACGGCGAACCGGTCATCCTGCGCGGCTCGGTCGGGCGGCACGGCGAGACGGCGCTCCTGCAGCGCAGCGACGCCGACCTGGTCAAGGCCGTGCGCAACGACCTGCGCGAACTGACCGGGATCAACACCGCGCCGATCGACTACGTGGTGCAGCGCTGGGGCGGCGGGCTGCCGCAGTACGGCGTCGGCCACGTCGACCTGGTGGACACCATCGAACGCGGCATCGCCGAGGTGCCGGGCCTCTCCGTCGCCGGCGCCACCCTGCACGGCGTGGGCGTTCCCGCCTGCATCGCGACCGCCGACGCGGCCGCCGCCCGTGTCGCAGCACACCTGCTGGGCCGCGTTCGTCGTTGAGGGGCCCGTGCCAAGATGGACCTATGGCGCGCCTGAACTACAACGAGCTCAACGACACCATCCGCTACACGATGTGGTCTGTGTTCCGGGTCGAACCCGGCAAGCTTCCGGACGACCGTTCGGCTGCTGCCAGCGAGACCCAGAACTACCTGGACGCGTTGGAGGGCAAGGGTGTCGTCGTCCGCGGCGTCTACGACGTGGCGGGTCTGCGCGCCGACGCGGACTTCATGATCTGGTGGCACGCCGAGGAGATCGAGCAGGTGCAGGCCGCCTACACCGGCTTCCGCCGCACCCCGCTCGGCAAGGTCTCCACGCCGGTCTGGTCGCAGGTCGCCCTGCACCGCCCGGCGGAGTTCAACCGCAGCCACATCCCCGCGTTCCTCGCGGGTGAGGAGGCGCGCAAGTACGTCTGCGTCTACCCGTTCGTGCGGTCCTACGAGTGGTACCTGCTGGACGAGGGCGACCGCCGCAAGATGCTGGCGGACCACGGCAAGGAAGCCCGCGACTACCCGGACGTGCGCGCGAACACCGTCGCGTCGTTCGCCCTCGGCGACTACGAGTGGATGCTCGCGTTCGAGGCCGACGAACTGCACCGCATCGTCGACCTCATGCGGCACCTGCGCGGCACCGAGGCGCGGCTGCACGTGCGAGAGGAAATCCCCTTCTACACGGGCACCCGCGTCCCGGCGTCCGAACTCGTGCTTAACCTGCCGTGACCTTGTAAGCCCGGATAACAGTCAGCTCAACGGTTCCACCCTTGGCGTCCGTCGCAGTGGCCTTCAAGGAAGTCCACTGCGCGTTCGTCGGGTGGTAGATCAACGCGCTGCTGCCGACCACGCCCGCACGCCGCCACGACTGGCCGTCGTCGTGCGAGTACTCGACCCCGGTGATGCGCACCTTGCCCACGTCACCCTGGGTCTGCGTGAGCAACCCGATGCGCTGCAACGTTCCCGCGCGCACCGCGCCGTTGTCGTCGAGCTTCGGTTCGAAGCGCACCACCGACAGCGGCGGCGTCTCGACCTTGCCCTCGGTGCCCGTGGACTTGAAGGTCCACGCCGCGGACACCTTGGTGCTGTACTCGAACTGCGTGCTCCGGTCGAGGCTCATCTCGGCGCGGAAGTCGCCCTGCGGCAGCGGCACGTCCGGGAACGCGGCACCGAGCGTGGTGGCCTCGCCGAGCAGCACACCGTTGCGGTACAGGGCGGTCCTGGCCGAGTCCACAGTGGAGTAACCGTCGCCGTGGTTGGCGTCGCTCGTCAGCGGGGCGCTGACGTAGAACGTCTTGCCGGACCGCTCGACCCACCCGAACGACGCCTCGGGCAGACCCGGTGAGAACACCGGCCGTACTTCGCGTTCCTGGTAGGACCTGCCGGCCTGGTAGGTGCGGAACGCGGAGGTGACCTGTTCCTGCGCGCCGTTGGCGTGCCGGATCATGATCGCGGACTGCCAGCGCACGTTCTCGGTCGACACGTACTCGGTCGACTTCGCGCCCACCGCCACCGGGTAGAGCGCGGTACCGCCGCTCAAACCCTGCGGGGACAACGGCAACTCGCCCTTGGACGCCAGGCTGTCCGGCTTCAGGGTGCCGATCGTGGACTGGACCTCGGCCAGGTCCTTCTTGGCCGGTGCCTTGTTCAGGCCCACCGGAAGGCTGCCGGCCACCGGGTAGGCGAGCCGGTAGAACGTGTGCGGGTCGGCCGTGGTGTTGGCCTGCAGCCCCGCGATCGACGACAGGTCCGCCGCCGGCAGCGGACCGCCGGCCTGAGCGAGCCCGACGCCCTCGAAGCCGCCGAACATGGCCATCGTGCCCTGCAGGCGGGGCAGGCCGTTCACCGAGCGGCGGAACGAGATCACGCCCACCGTGAAGTCACCCGTCTCCTCCGGTGCCTTCACCGAGATCGGCTGGGCCGTGCGGGCGTCCTGCTTGATCGTCAGGTCGCCGGTCAGCTTCACCGTGGGCTGGTAGAGCAGGTCGGTGTCCCGCTCGCCGCTGTACAACGTCGTGTCGAGGAAGTACGTGCCCTTGGGCAGGCGGACTTTCACGTCGCCCACACCCCCGAGCGGCTTGAACGTGTTGTTGTCCAGGCCCACGAGGAACGTGAACGAGTCCCCCGCCTCCGCGCCGTCACGGCCGATCATGTCGATCGTGAGGGTGTAGCTCTCCACCTCGCGGTCGATGCCGACGAGCGTGCGGACGGTGTGCGTGCCGGATGTCGCGACGACCTCGCCCGCGTACGCGCCGTCCTGCGTGCCCGCGCGGGAGTCGCCGGTGACGGTGACCGACGCGGTGCCCTTGGCCGGCACGGTCACCTTCGAGGCGCCGAGCGTGAACATGCCCGCCGGGGCGTTCCCCTTCAGCGCGAGGTCGAGCGTGATCGCCGCGTCCGTCGGGTTCGAGTAGGTGATCGGCTTGGTCACCGGCTTGTCGTCGCCGTGCGGCCACTCGTGCAGGCCGAGGTTGACGGCCACGACGTCGGCGGTCAGCACCTGGCCGATCGCCGTGGCCACGTCGATGCGCCCGGCGCCCTGGTCGAACGCGCTGACGCCCTCGGCAGGCTTGGCCGTGGTCGCGAGGACCGACTTGAGCTGCGCGGGCGTCCACTCCGGGTGTTGCTGGCGCAGCAGTGCCGCGGCGCCGGCGACGTGCGGCGTCGCCATCGACGTGCCGCTGGCCGCGAAGTGGTCGGTGCCGCCGGCCTTGGCGGCGACGATGCCGACGCCTGGCGCGGTCACCTCCGGCTTGAGCCCGCTGTCCCCAGCGCGAGGGCCTTTGCTGGAGAACGGGGCGAGCTTGTCGTCGCGGTCGACGGCGCCGACCGACAGCGCGGCCTCCGCCGTGCTGGGCGAGCTCACCGAACCCGGCGAACCCGAGTTGCCCGCCGCGATGACGAACAACGTGCCGTACTGCGCCGTCAGGTCGTTGACGGCCTGCTCCAGCGGGTCGATCTCGGGGGTGTCGCCACCGCCGAGGCTCATGTTGACGACCTGGGCGCCCTGCTCCGCCGCCCAGCGCATGCCGTCGAGGATCCAGGACTCCTGGCAGCCGAACTCGACGCACACCTTCGCGTCGATCAGCTGCGCGCCCGGTGCGACACCGCCGTACTTCGCGTCGTGGCTCGCGACCGTCGACCCGACGTGCGTGCCGTGGCCGACCTTGTCGGTGTTGTCGGGGTCGGTCGTGAAGTTCTTCTCCGCGATCTGCTGGCCGGCGAGGTCGGGGTGCTTCTCGTCGACACCGGTGTCGACGATCGCGACCTTGACGCCCTTGCCGGTGATGCCCTTCTGGTGGGCGGCCGGCGCACCGATCTGGGCGACGCTGCGGTCGAGGCTCGGCTTGCGGATGCCGTCGAGCCAGACCTTCTCGCCCCGCGCCGCGGACTTGAGCGCCGTCCAGTCGTTCGAGGACCTGGCACCGAGTCTCGCCCGGCCGTCCACTATCAGCGGCATGCGGTCGCGGTAACCGAACTCCAGCAACGTGGTGACGTCGAAGAGACGGGTGTCGAGCCGGCCCGCCGCCAGGGGCTCGAACGCGTCCTTCGGCACGACCATCAGGTGACCGTCCGAGGTGCGGGCGGTCTTGAAGTCCATCTTCTCGCGGCCCTCACCGGGCTGGATCGCGACGACTTGCTCGTCGTGGCCCAGCAGGACCTTGTCGCCAGTGACGAGGGTGACCTCGTCGGCGGTCTTCTGCGGGGCGGTGCCCGCTGGCGGAGCGGCCGCGGCTGTGGCGGCCGGTGCCACGGTCAGGGCGAGCGCCGTGACGGCGCCCAGCACTTTGGATTTTCCGCGCATTCGAATCCCCTCGTGGTTCGAATTCTGCGCGCTGTGGTCCGCGCAGGCCGGAAGGCCTTTCGCGGCAAAGCGAAGGCAATGCGAAAAGGTCCCCCGACCCGTCGAACGTATCGATATAACAACGCGGTAACACAGGGCCGAACGGGGGATTCTGGCCCCTGATCCGTTCGCCCGTCAGTTCGACCGCCAGAACTTCCAGCGAGTCTTGCGTTCTGCTGACAGTTCTCCGGAAGCACGGCACCATTCCGCGAATGCCACGGCATCCTCGCGCGCGCGAGAGCCCGCACGACGTGGGTGTTCGACGGCGTAGGCGTCGAAGAGCGGCCGGAACCGGTCACCGAGCTCGTCGGCGACCGCGGGGCCCAGCATTCGCACGATGCCGCGCCGTTTCGACAACAACGCGCGCCGTTCGACGACCAGGCGTTGTTCGTCGAATCCCGCCGGTGCGGGCCCGTTCGCGAGCAATGCGTTTAGCAGCTCGGCCTGCTGGGTGGCAAGCCTTTCGCGTGCGGTCGAAAGGTCGTTCTCATTCACGATTTCAGCCACGATGTTTGTCCACGACGGCACGGATCGCGGCCAGTTCGCTCGCGATTTCGGTGTCGGACGGATAGTTGTCGTCGCGTTCCAGCAGAACACCCGGCGGGGCGACGCGCGAGCACAGTTCGTCCAGCACTTCCAGGACTTCCGGCAGAACCGCGTGGGCGTGCGTGTCGTGGTAGATGTCGCCGTGCTGTTCGCCGCCGGCCACGTGCACGTAGGCCAGGCGTTCCAGCGGGATCTCGTCCAGGAACCGCTCCGGGTCCGTGCCGATGTTGCGGGCGTTCGCGTAGAGGTTCGCGACGTCGACGAGCAGCCAGCAGTCCGTGCGCTCCACGAGCTCGGCGAGGAACTGGCCCTCGGACAGCTCGCCGTCCGGCCACTCCAGCAGCGCGGCGACGTTCTCCAGCGCGAGCGGCACGGGCAGGTTCGCCTGGGCGAGCTTGACGTTCGCGACGAGCACGTCGAGCGCGTCCTTGGTGCGGGGCACCGGCATCAGGTGGCCGGAGTCGAGGCCGCCCGCGCGCACGAAGCACACGTGGTCGCTGACCATCGGCGCGCCGACCGCCTCGGCCACGGCGCCCAGGTGCTCGACCCGGTGAAGGTCGACCGGATCGGCGCTGCCCAGCGACAGCGACACGGCGTGGGGGAGCACCGGGACGCCGCGTTCCAGCAGCAGCGTCACCGACTCCGGCAGGTGTCCGATGTGGAGGTTCTCGGCGACGACCTCGACGAAGTCCACGCCGGGCAGCCGTTCCACCGTCAGGTCGATCTCCGAACGCCAGCCGATGCCGACACCCAGGTCCTTGATGCCCGCCATCAGCCGCCTCCTCCGCCGCCACCGCCACAGCTGCTGCCGCCACCGCAACTGCTGCTGCCCGACGAACAACTGCTGCCACTGCTACCACAACTGCTGCTGCCACACCCGCTGCCGCAGCCCGCCGCGCCGGAGGCCGAACCGCTGCCGCGCCGACCGGCCTTCCTCTTCCTCTTGCGCGGCAGCATCTTGACCACGCTCTGCGGCAACCCGAAGAGGTCGCCGACGGCCTGGTTGCCGATCCTGCCGCGGAAACCCTCCAGCGCCACGGTGAGAACCCGGTCGCTCGCGGTCGTGCCCTTCAACGCCGCCCTGCCTGCTCTGGTGAGCGGTTTCGCGCCGTATGTCCAGTAAGCGAAGCCCAGGAACCCCACCGCGCCCACGAGCGTCCACGGCTCGAACAGGGCCGCCAGACCCAGCACGACGCCGATCGCGAGGAACACCCACCACGCGCCGAGCCGGGGGCGGGGGTCGCGGGTCAGCCTGCGCGCCCGCAGCTGCTGGTGCAGCGACCGCATCTCCGCGCTCTTCGCGGCGTTGCGCACGACCGCGTCGAACCGGGCCAGCCTGCGCAGGTTGACGAGGATGAACGTCTCGACCGCGGTCGAGGCACCCAGATCGGCCTGGTGCACGGCGGACACGAGCCCGTCGCGAGACACCCGCACGAGGTCGGCGTCGAGCAGCCTGGCCAGTGCGGTCTCCGCGGCCCGGCCCGGTCCCGCGACCAGATAGCCGATCTCCTCCGGGGGAATCCGCGTCGCGCGCGCTGTCGTCGGTGTCTCCATCAGTCGCCTCCTCCGCCACCACCGCAGCTGCTGCCACCGCCGCAGCTGGAACCCGAACCACAACCGGAACTGCCGCAGCTCGACCACGAACCGCCGCCGCCACCGTTCCAGATGGACCCACGCCTCGCCCTGGCGGGCTTGCGCGGGACCGTCCTCACCACCCGGCGCGGGAAGTCGAACAGCTCACCGACGTCCTTCCCGCGGACCTTGCCGTCGAAGCCGTACAGCGCCACCACGTGCACCCGGTCGCTCGCCTTCACCTGGCCCAGGGCTTCCCTGCCCGCCTTGGTGATCGGGCCGTTGCCGTACTGCCAGCCGAAGAAACCCAGTGCGATCACGGCGGCGATGAGGAACACGGGCGAGAAGAACCCGAGCACCACCGCCACACCCGCGACCACGAGGGAGAACCACCAGCTGCCGTGGCTGCGCCGAGGCACCCGCATGAGCCCCCGGCTGAGCAGCTGCCGGTACAGCTGAGCGACCTCCGTGCAGTTCCTGGTCGCCAGGACGAGCGCGTCGAACTGGATGGAGGTCCGTGCGAAGCTCAGCATCCGCGCCTCGACCGACGTGGTGGCGCCCTGGCCGTCCTGGTGCACCGCGGAGACCTGTCCGTCGCGGGACACCCGCAGCAGGCCCTGGTCGATCAGCCGGGCCAGCACCGTCTCCGCGGCCCGCCCGGGACCGGCCGTCAGGAAGCCGGCCTCCTCCGCGGACAGCCACGTCCCCTTCGCCGCTGTCGTCATGGTCTCCCCCTCAACTGCTGGAACTGCTGCAGCTACTGCTACTGCTGCTGCTGCTGCAGCTCGAACTGCTGCTGCAACTACTGCTACTGCTCGAACAACTACTAGAACTGCTGCAGCTGCTGGAACTGTTGCTCGAACAAGTCGACGTGCCGCCGCAACTGTGGTGGTCCCAGTCGTAGGAGCTGCAACTGCTCGCCGGGATGTACGAAGTGGACGACGTCGAGCGCTGCTTTCCCCTGCGCAGACCGAACAACGCCACCGAGTCCGCACTGCTGCGCGGGTTCCTCAGCGCGTACATCCACACGGTCTTGCCGTTCCTCGTGAGCCTGCCCGGGTTGCGCAGCAGGATCGCGAGGAACACCAGCAACGCCGTCAGCACGAACAGCCTCGTGTCGATCGCGAAGGCGACGAACACCGAGACGAACGCCAGCATGAACAGCACGATCCGCAACGCGATCTTGCCGCCGCGCGGCCTGCCGAACTGGCGGTGCACCATCCCGCGGGCGACGAGGCTCTCGTGCAGCGCGCCCATCTCGTGGCTCGCCATCGCGACCTGCACGACCTGGTTGATCGGACGGGCGGTGCCCTGCAGTCCGGCGAGGACGTACGCCTCCAGTGCGCTCCTGGCGCCGTAACCGTTCTGGTGGACGGCGGTCACGAGTCCCTCGCGGGAGACGCGCACGAGACCGCCGTCCAGCAGCCGGGCGAGAACGGCCTCCGCCGCCCTGCCCGGTCCCCCTGCCAGGAACCCGATCTCCTCCGCGGACCACGTGGTCCGCGAGGCCGAAGACTGGGACATCAGCACTCCCCTCACTGGTGTCGGTGCATCTTCGACGTGAGATCTACCCCTGGGTTCCTGTTGTTACCTGAATAGGACCGAACGAACGATCAGCTGCCGCCCCCGCAGCCACCACCGCAGCCGCCGCCCCCGCCTCCACCGCCGCAGCTGCTGCTTCCGCTTGAACACGAAGAAGAACTGGTCGAACACGAGCTGTAGCCACTGCCGGTGTAGCTGCCGGAACCGGAGGACGCGAGCAGTGAGGTGCGCACCGCGAGATCCGGGTAGACGACCAGGCCGCCGAAGAGGACCGCGCCGGCCGCGCCCGCGTACATGATGTCCTCGAGGCTTCCCTGCGCCCTGATGTTCGAGCTGCTCGTGGTGCGGGCCTCGGCGAGGACCCGGTTGCCCTTGCCGGTGCGGACGTGCTTGCCGCGCCGCGTGAGCAGCAGGATCAGCAGGCCGGTGACGACGAGCTGCAGCGTGAGCCAGCCGACGGCCGCGCCGAGCGCGAGACCGTTCACCCACCGCGCGACCCCGATCGCGAGCAGTACCCACAACGCGATGGATCCCTTGCGCAGCGCGCTTTTCGCGGCGGCCGGGTTGACCACGAGACCCATGTCCTCGAGGCGCTGCCCGATGGCCGTGACCACGCCGTCCTTGGAGACGGCGGGGATCATGAGGTTGACCGTGCGGTTGGTGTAGCGCTGGCTGTCGGTGACGACGGCGCGGTCCACCGCGTTGAGCGAACGCGTGGTGGACGTGACCTGAACGGTGCCACGCCGTGAAGTCCTGAGCTCACCCGCGGTGAGCAGACGCGCGATGGACGTCTCGACCACGCGCCTCGGACCGCCCGCGAGATAGGCGAGCTCGTCCATGTCCAGGGAGCGCACGGGCTGGGTGCTGTGACCCGCCCGCACGCGTACCCGGACCACGATCGCGACCAGCACGGCCAGTGCCAGCCCGATCCAGTACAGCTGAAGGAACTCCGGTCCGGACAATCCCCAAGGCCTTGGCATGCGACCCACCCCCTGACTGCCCCGAAAGTGCTTCGGTGGGTCAATGGTGTGGTCCGCGCCACAGCCTCACAAGGCTTGTTGACGAAGCCTTAGGGTTGCCGGTTCTTGGTGGTTGTGGCGGCTAGCTGGACGAACCGCCATCGACTCCGCCGGAGCCTTCGCCGTCGGTGCCGCGCAGGACGATGCGGAAGATCATGGTGCCTCCCAGGTCTGTCCGGTTCCTTGGTGACCGGACTCGGCTCAGTCTCCTATTCGGACGGAACGAGTTTCAAGGAGACGGAGTTGATGCAGTAGCGCTGGTCCGTGGGGGTGGGATACCCCTCACCCTCGAAAACATGCCCGAGGTGGCTGTGGCACGTGGCGCAGAGCACCTCCACGCGCTTCATGCCGAGCGCGCGGTCCTCCCGCAGGATGACCGAGTCACCGGCCAGCGGCGAGAAGAACGACGGCCAGCCGCAGTGCGAGTCGAACTTGGTGTCGCTGCGGAAGAGTTCGGCCCCGCAGGCACGGCACTCGTAGAGGCCCTCTGTCTTGGTCTCGGTGTACTCGCCGGTCCAGGGACGCTCGGTGCCGGCCTGGCGCAGCACCGCGAACTCGGCGGGGTTGAGCTGGGCGCGCCATTCCTCTTCGGAACGCACGACTTTGGGGGTGGCGCCGACAACAGGTTCCATGTCTCTTTATAACTCCGCCACGCCCTCAGGGCTTCCCGGCGGGGGTGTGGGCCGCGGCGCCGTAAGCCCCCGTTAAGGACTCGTTCTCGTTTGTGGCCAGCAGAGTTCGGGCCGGCGGGGTCGGCTCAGAAGATGATGGCGAGGATGTCGCCGAGCGCGAACCAGATCGTGAGGAGGACGCCCAGCAGGATGAGCCCCACCACGAGGACGGCGACGAGCCGCTGGTGCCCCGTGGTGCGGTTCGCCGAGTCGGCGAAGTCCTGCACGCCCTCCAGGTAGCCCTCGACGGTGTAGCCGGGGCGCTGCCGCTGCATCTTGTCGAGATGGTCGGCGAACGCCTTCGTCTCGGGGTCGTGTGGGTCGAGTCCGATCAGTTCCTCCTGGAACTTCTCGTTGTCTTCCTTCGAATCGCCCATAACGCCAGCTTAGTGGCTGGAGTGCGGGATTCGGTCCTGGTGACCGTTCACGGGTCGCGGGGCGTCAGCTCGCCAGCGCGAGTGACGGCCTGACCGCGCCGACCGCGCGGCCGTGTCCGAGGACCGGCACCGTGGCGAGGTCCTCGAGCCTGCTCACGTCCACGCCGAGGCGTTTGAGCACCGCGATGATGACGACCGCGCGGGCGCGCGACGAGCCGTCCGCGATCTTCAGCGCCACGCCCTCGCCGGTGGGCAGGCCGACCGCGTAGACGCCCTCGGCTCCGTCCTTCGCGATGACGCCGGGCAGGGCGTCCATCAGCGCGGTGACGTCACGGCCGGTGCCGCCGACCCACTGCGGGTAGGTGTTCATGGCGGTGGCGACGCGGTGTTCGAGGGTGCCGGGGGCGGCGGCAGCGAGCCGGCCGAACGCGCGGGCGAGGCCGGTGAGGCTGATGGCGAAGATCGGGGCGCCGCAGCCGTCCACGCCGACCTGGGCGACGGGCTCGCCGGCCACGTCCTCGATGGTCTCGCGCGTCGCGACCTGCAACGGGTGCGCCGGGTCCAGGTAGTCGGCCGTCGACCAGCCGTTGGCGACGCAGGTGGCGAGCATGGCGGCGTGCTTGCCGGAGCAGTTCATGTACTTCGGCGCCGCGGCCAGGCCCTGCGCGAGGTGCTGGGCGCGGGCCTGCTCGCCGAGGGGCAGGTCGGGGGTGCACTGCAGGGCGTCCTCGGTCAGACCGGCCGAGGCCAGGATCTGCAGGGCGCCGGTGACGTGGAAGTCCTCGCCGGAGTGGGACGCGCAGGCCAGTGCGAGCAACGCGCCGTCGAGGTCGAGGCCGCTGCGCAGCATCGCGAGGGCCTGGAGCGGCTTGTTGGACGAGCGCGGGAACGCGACGTCGCCTGGCCGGCCGATCGAGAGGACGGGCGTGCCGGACGGATCGGTGGCCACGACGGTGCCGTGGTGGACCGACTCCAGGAAGTCGCCCCGCCAGACCTCTGCCACCACTTCGTGTCCCATGTCGCCCCTCCAGCCTGTGAGTGAAACTGCCAACTGTCGACAGTTGACATGTTCGCTAGTTTAGCGGGAGGACGGCCGGTGCCGTCCAGATCAGGAGACGAAGGTGACACCCCCGACCCCCTTGCACCTCAGCCTGGCAGGGCAGGCCGTGGACGTGCTGCGAGAGCAGGTGCTGACAGGGGAGATCGCCCCGGGCTCACGGGTCAACGAGGTCGAGGTGGCGCAGCAGCTCGGCATCAGCCGCGGGCCGTTGCGCGAGGCGATCCGGCACCTGGCCTCCGAGGGGCTGCTGACGCTGGTGCCGCACCGCGGCGCGTTCGTGCCCGATGCCAGCCCCGATGACGTCAAGGCGCTGTTCGAGCTGCGCACCGCGCTGGAGTGCGCGGCGGCGGAACTGGCCGCCTCGCGGCGGACCGACGTCGACCTCGTGCGGCTGCAGAAGGTGTGCGCGGAGAGCCGGCGCAACTACAAGGCAGGGCAGCCGTTCCCGTACCGGCTGGACCTAGCGTTCCACCAGGCGTTGCTCGGTGCCGCCCGCAGCCCGTACATCGCCGAGCAGGTCCGGCTCGTGCAACAGCGCGTGGTGTTGCTGCGCAGTTCGCTGGACGACGACCCGCCGCACCAGCACGCGTCGTTGGACGACCACGACGAACTCGTCCGCGCGATCGCCGACGGTGACGCGGCCAAGGCGTCCACGGTGATGCGCAGGCACCTCTCTCGGGTGTGTGCGCAGATGCTCACGAGTTTGACCCACTAACTTCGGTTACATGATGTTCGGCGCCCGGCTCGTGCAGCACCGCAAGAACGCCGGGCTCAGCCAGGAGGAGCTCAGCGAGCGGTCCGGCGTGAGCGTCCGCGCGATCAGCGACATGGAACGCGGCCGCGCCCGTTCCCCGCAGCGCCGCACGACCGAGGCGTTGCTCGACGCGCTGGGCCTCGACGAGGACGACCGCGCCGAGCTGCGCGGACTCGCCAGGGCCGGCCGGGTCGCGCTGACCAGTCCGGTCTGGTCGCTGCCGATGTACGTGGCGGACCTCGTCGGCCGGGACGCCGAGCTCGACGCCATCGCGGAGAAGTCCCACGGGCTCGTGGTCGTCCACGGCGCCGCGGGCACCGGGAAGACCAGCCTCGCGGTGAGGGCCGCTCATCTGCTGGAGGACCGCTTTCCGGACGGTCAGCTGCTCATCGACCTGGAGGGCTCCGCACAGCCGCTCCAGCGGTTGCTCAAGGACCTGGGTGTGCCCGCCGAACACGTGCCCGAGGACGTGGTCGGCCAGACGCGGCTCTACCGGTCGTTGCTCGCGGGCAAACGCCTGCTGCTCGTGCTCGACGGTGCGCGTGCGGAGGAGGAGATCCGCACGCTCAGGGCGGATCCGGGCTGCCTCACGATCGTCACGTCCCGGCACCGCCTCGCCGGGCTGGCGGGCGCCACCTGGATCCGGCTCGGCGGGCTCACCGAACCGTGCGCTGTCGAACTGCTCGCGTCGATCATCGGGGCGCACCGCGTCGAGGCTGATCCCGAGACGGCGCGCGCACTCGTCCGGTTGTGCGGCATGTCGCCACTGGCGCTCAGGATCGCGGGCAACCGGCTCGCCAGCCGTCCGCGCTGGCCCCTCGGTCATCTCGTGGAGCAGATCGAGGAACGCCGCCTGGCCGCGCTCACCGCGGGAGACCTCGACGTGCGCGGCGCGTTCGAGGTGTCGCTCGCGCACCTGCCCGGGACCGCACGGCTGGTGTTCCGGCGGCTCGGACTGCTCGTGGGCACCCACGTCACCCCGGAGCTCGCCGCCGAACTGGCCGGTCTGCCGGTCGCCGAGGCCGAACAGGCGCTGGAGGAGCTCACCGACGTCAGCCTGCTCGAGCCCGACGACCGCGGCTACGCGATCCACGGCCTCGTCCGGACGTTCGCCCGCGGCCTGATCGACGACACCGACGCGGACGCGGACCGCAGGGTGCTCGGCTGGCTGCTGGAGACCACCGTGGCCGCCGGAGTCCTCTTCGGACAGACGGGCGACGCGCGGAGGGTCAGCCCGCGCGGCAGGGCCTTCCCCGACGTGGCCACGGGACGGCGCTGGCTGGACGAGCACCGCGACCTGCTGCCAGAGCTGGTCGAACGGGCGCAGGCCAGGGGCCTGCACGACGAGGTGACCCGCGCGGTGATCGCCCTCTCGCACTACTCGTCCATCGAACCGGGCCTCGTCTGGGAGCGCGTCTACCGCCTCGCCCTCGCCTCCGCGCGCGAGCCGTGGCAGGAGATCGTGGTGCTGGGCCAGCTCGGCTGGGTGCTGTTCGACGTGGCGGGCCGTTCTGGACCGGCGCTGGAGGTGCTGACCCGTGCGGCGCGCGTCGCGGAGGAGTCGGGGGAGACCGGGCACCTCGGCTGGGTGTGGCTGATCGCGTCGGCCGCGCACAGCGGGCTCGGTCACTTCGACGAGGCGGAACGCGTGTGCCTCAAGGCGATCGACTCGATGCACGAGCCCATGGACGAGCACTACGCGCGGTCCGTGCTCGGCGTGCTGTGGCGGTTGATGAACCGGCCGATCGCCGCCGTGACCGCCCACGAAGAAGTAGCGAAGGAACAACGCGCCTACGCCAGCACCATCTACGAACTCTCCGCACTGGGCCGCACGCTCGGATGGCTCGGCCTCGCACTGATAGACGTCGACAGGCCTGACGACGCCGTGGTGGTGTTGACCGAGGCAGAAGACGTCTACCAGCGCGCACAGATGGCCTCGTGGCTCGCACGGACGTTGTGGCACCGCGCCCTCGCCCACCGCGCGGCGGGCCGGCTCGCCGAGTCGGACGAGGACCTGGACCGGGCGCTCGCCGGGTTCCGCGCGATCGGCGACGGCGTCGCGGAGATCGAGATCCTGCGGGAGCTCGCGGACAACGCCGAGTCACGGGGTGACCACAGCGCGTGTCGGGGTCATCTGCGAGACTCGCTCGCGGCGTGCGAACGGTGGGACACCGACGCCACCCGCGAGATCGCCGCCGAGGTGCGGGAGCGCTTGGCCAGGGGATGAGGAGATGCGGGCGACCTTCAGCGAGTTCCTGCGGTTCTACCGGCGCCGTGCGGCACTCACCCAGGAGGCCCTCGCCACGCGCACCGGCTTGGGCGTCCGCACGCTGAGCGATCTCGAACGCGGCCGCGTCCACACCCCGCAGGCCCAGACCGTCGACCTGCTCGTGGCCGGCCTCGGCCTGCAGGACGCCGAGGCTGATGAGTTCGTGGCGCTCGCACGGTCGTCGGAAGCCGTGCAACCACGTGCCGAGCGCACGGACTGTGCGCCCCCTCCTGCCGAAGCACTCATCGGCCGTGAAGCAGAACAGCAGCAGCTCGCCGCATGCATCAGCCGTGCGAGCTCATCGTCGGTGCTCGACGTCGTGGTCGTGCACGGACCTCCTGGCGTGGGGAAGACCTCTCTCGCGGTGGACGCGGCGCACCGGTTCGCCGACCAGTTCACCGACGGCTGCCTGCACCTCGACCTGCGCGGCATGGACACGTCGCCGCTGTCGGCGGAACGGGCGATCGCACGGGTGCTGCGGGCGTTCGGCGTGCCGGACGCCAAGATGCCGTCCGATCCGAACGACGGCCTGCGCCTCTACCGGTCAATGCTGCGCGAACGGACCGTGCTGCTCGTGCTCGACAACGCCGCGAACGAGGCCCAGGTCCGGCCGTTGCTCGCCGCCAGCCCCGGTTCGCTCGTGGTTGTGACCAGCCGCAACGTCCTCGCGGGCCTGAACAGCCGCGCGCGCCTCGACCTCGGCCCGCTGCGGCAGGAGGGCGCCGTCGCGTTGCTCGCCGCGACCGCCGGCGCCGAGCGGATCGCGGCCGACCCGGAGTCGGCGGACCGGGTCGCGACGCTGTGCGGTGGTGTCCCGCTGGCGCTCGCCATCGCGGGCCGCACCACGTCGTCCCTGCGGCACCTCGCCGAGCAGCTGTCCGACGAACGCGCGCGCCTCGACGTGCTCGCGACCGGTGACGTCCAGGTGCGCACCGCGTTCGAGCTGTCCTACCGGCTGCTCGCGCCCGAGACCGCGACGCTGTTCCGCCGGCTCGCGCTGATCCACGGTCCGGACACGTCCGTCGCGCTCGCCGCGGTGGCCGCCGGGATCGACGACGCCGAGACGGTGCTGGAGGAACTCGTCGACGCGAGCCTGCTCCGGCCGGACGTGCCCGGCCGATACTCGTTCCACGACCTGATCCGCGACTACGCGCGCGAACGCCTGCACAGCGACGAGCCCGACGTCGAGACGCACCGCCTGCGCACACGCGACTGGCTGCTCGACACCGCGACCCGGTCGGCATCGGCGTTCTTCCCCGGCGAGGGCGCGGTGGACCTGGCCGCCGCCGGCCTCTGGCTGTCGAGCGAGGTGGCGAACTGGCGAGGCGCGCTGCGGGAGGCCGTCGCCGACGGCGCCCACGAGAAGGTGCTCGCGCTGGCGAGGTCGATGCACTGGTACTCGGACCACCGCGGCACGGGCGAGCTGTGGCTGGAGGTCTACACGGCCGGTGCCGCGGCGGCGGACGCGCTGGGCGAGCGGGAGCGGCAGGCCCAGCAGCTCAACTTCGTCTGCTGGGTCTACGTCGCGCGCCACACGAACATCCCGCTGGCCCTGCGGTGGCACGAGGAGGCGTTGCGGGTGGCGGGGGAGTGCGGCTCGGTGCAGGAGACGGCCTGGGCGCACTACTACCGGTCGGCGATCGTGACCCGCCTCGGTGACCACGAGGCCGGCGTGGCGGACGCGCGCCGTGCCGCGGAGCTGTTCCGGGAGACCGGTCAGCCGATGAACGTGGTGCTCGCGTCGTCGTACTCCGGCGTCCTGCTGCAACGGCTGGGCCGCTTCGCCGAGGCGGTCGAGACGCACCGGGCGTGCGTCGAGGAGGAACGCGCGTTGCGCGGCGACCAGAGTGGCGTGGCACTGGAGAACGCCGCCCAGCTGATGCTGCGCCTGGCGGACGCGCTGGTCGCGGCGGGCGACCACGCGGAGGCGCTCGACGTGGTGGCGCGGGCGGAGGAGCTGACCGGGCGGGGATCGGCGAACCTGCTGTCGATCGCCCGGCACACCCGAGGCAGCGCGCTGGCCGCCACCGGACGGCTCGCCGAGGCGCGCGAACAGCTGACCGCGGCCGTGGAGTCGTTGTCCGATCCGGAGGTCAGGGTGTCGGCGCTGATGGAGCTCGCCGGGCTGTGCGACCGCATGGACGACCACGACGCGGCGATCCGGCACCGGGTGCGCGCGCTGGCCGTGTGCGAGGGCTACGAGTCGCCCGGAATGACCAGGCTGCAGCGGGACGTGGCGGCCGGGCTCGGGATCGGGCCTGGAATCGGGTCAGCGTAGGACCGTGCTCAGGAACGCGTCGGCGTCGAACCGCTCAGAGCCCGGCGGCACGAGCCGGTAGGCGGAGTCGAGGAACTTGCGCAGCGTCAGGGAGGGCAGCCGGAACACCGTGACGTGCTGGTCGGAGACCAGTTCCAGCATCAGCACCCGGCTCGACAGCGGCCGCAACCGCACGTCGCCGTCCCCTGCTCTCATGGTCATGCCCTCGGCGAGCAGGTCCCTGCCCATGACCCAGGTGGCGACCGAGCCGCCCGCGTGGAACTTCATCGTGACCGCGAACGGGTCTTCCGACTGGTAGAGCAGCTCGGTCTCGACCGGCGCGGTGGAACCGTTCGGCCGGACGAAGTCGAAGACGGTGCGTGACGCGACCCGCATCGGGACTCCCTGAAGTGTTCGCGATGTGTACAAGAGACATCACGTAATGGGCGTCGAATTGGTTCACGAAGTCCCCTTCCCATTACCAATTGATTGGTCGAACGATTTTCACGTTAACCGCCGGGGTGTCGGCGGGTGATGCTGTGCGAAGGGGCAGACCTGCGGTACTTCTGCCGGTGCTTCTGCATGGTCCCCCAGGGGTGCTCACGTTTTGCTGGAGGACATGGTTGCCCCAGTTCGCCCAGGTCACGTCGAGATGGCCGCGCGCCAGGCGGGTGGTCTGCTCGTGGGCCGCGAGCGGGAGATCGCCCTGTTGACGCAGGCGTTGAGCAGTGGCGCTCGTTCGTGCGTTGTGCATGGTGCAACTGGTATGGGCAAAAGTGCATTGCTGTCCGTTGCGTCGTCAATCGCGGTGCGCAGCGGGTTGCGGCCGGTTCGCGGTTTGCGCGCGTTGAGCGGGGTCGACAGCCACACGGTGCTCGTGGTGGACGACGCGGAACGGCTTGATGAGGACGAGACCGATCGGCTGGCGCGTTTCCGGGGCGTGGTGGTGCTCGCGGGAGATTGTGATCCGGACAATTTGCCGATTGTGGACGCCGTGCGGGTGCCGTTGCGGCCGATCGGTGCCGAGGCGGTCGCGGAGATGATCCGGCGGCGGTTCGACGTCGAGGTCTCGCCGGAGCTGGCCGCGCTGTGCCTGGAGTACAGCGGTGGCGCTCCCGGCGTGCTGAGCGACGTGTTAGAGGTTGTAACGGACGTTTCTGTCTCTTCGTTGCGCGTCATGCTCCCTGTTTTGCGACTGCCTCGGCTGTTGAGGGCCGTGCGCCGGAGCTGGGAGGTGCTGGACGCCGACGCGGTGGCGGTCGCCCGTGCGCTGGCGGTGCTGGGGAGCGCGTCGCTGGACGTGCTGTGCGAGGTCGCCGGAACGGGGTCGTTCCGCACGCTGGCCGCGTTCGAACGGCTCGTCGACGCCCGTGTCGCCGTCGACGCGCCGATGCGCGTCCGGTCGCCCGCGCTGGGCCACGCGATCCGGCACGAGATGGCGCCCGAGTCGCGGGAGGCGTTGCACCGCGCCGCCGCTCGCGTTCTGCATCGGCGGTGTGAGGCGCCGGTCGCCGTCGCCGAGCACGTGGTGGCGTGTGCGGAACCCGTCGGACGGCCGTGGGTGGCGTCGGTGCTGCACAGCGCGGCGCGGCTGCATCAGGCGGCTGGACGGCCGGAGCAGGCGGTGACGTGTCTGCGTGCCGCGCTGCGGGAGCCGTTGGCCGGCGAGACCGCGGTGCACGTGGCCGTGGCGATGGCGATGGCGAAGCTCCATCTGCGGTACGGGATCGCTCCCCGGGCCGATGAGCTCGCCCGGCAGCGGCTCGCCGCCGGGGAGTGGTTCGACGCGGTGGTCCTCGACTGGCAGTGCGACGAGGACCTGCTCGGGTTCCTGGGTGAGCCCCTCGTTCCGGACGATCCCGAGCTCGCGCTGCGTGCTCTTCCGGAGAGCGGGCCGCGGGTCGTTCCGTCGCTCGCCCTCGCCGGACTGGGTCTGCTGCGACGCGGTGCCGAGACGGTGGTGCTGGATCTCGCGCCCCAGCTGCGAACCCGGCTCGCCGGTGCGGAACGGGACTGGCTGACCGCGCTGGAGATGTGGGCTCACCGGGCCGGCGGCGACCACGCCGAGGTCGCCAGGCTGATGCGCGAACTCGCTGCGGCGTCACCGTTGCGGGGTTGCGTGGCGTTGGGGGCTGCGGCGTTCGTCGCGTCCTGTGTGGACGCTGGACGGCAGGGTGAGGCGCGGGAGATGTTGGTGCGGCTCGGGTACACGGGCACGTTGGCACCGGCCTGGGCGTGCACTTTGTTGCTGCACCAGCGTGCTCGCATGCATCTTGCCCTGGGGGCCGCGCGAGCCGCGCTGGCCGATGCCGAACGCGCAGGGGCCGCCGAGCTGGTGGACCAGGCGAGGGCGGCGCTGGGCAGGCAGCACCGGCCGCCGCGCGGGGCGGCGTGGGACAGGCTGACGCCGCACGAGTCGCGAATCGTCTTGCTGGCACTGGAAGGCGAGACGAATCGGGCGATCGCGGCGAGGTTCAACGTGACGCAGCGGGCGGTCGAGCTGCACCTCACCCGCGTCTACCGCAAGGTCGGGATCAGCAGGCGGGTGCAGCTCTCCTCGGTCTTCCCCGCCTAGAGGAGGCCGGAGCGCAGCGCCCACGCCACCGCGTGCACCCGGTTGCGCAGCCCGAACCGTTCCAGCAGCTGGTGCAGCGCGTACTTCACGGTCCGCTCCGAGCAGAAGAGCCGCGCGGCGACCTCAGCGATCGTCGCCCCGTCGGCCAGCAGCCTCAGCAGCTGCAGGTCGCGGTCGTTGAGCACGGGCGAGCGGTCCTGCACCGCCTGGCCGCCGACGAGCAGCTTGATCAGGCGCTCGGCGTTGACATCGGCTCTCCGCAACGGGATCGCGAGGCCTGCCTGGGCCGCGATCGACGGGGTGAGGTCGTGCACGCGGGCCGCGATCACCACGATCTTGGCGGAACCGCAGGCCCGCAGCCGCGCTGCCTGCTGCGCGCACAGCTCGTTCACCAGGGCCAGCAGCACGTGTGCGTCTGTGCGGTCCTGCACCACCCGCACGCGTGGTGAGTTCTTCAGCAGGTGCGTCACGCCGGCTGCGCTGATCAGGTCTCGGGACTCCACCGCCACGCGCACCGGTTCGATTCCGGAGTCCACGGTTGCCAGGGCACTACTCATGACCCGATCGTGCGAAATTTCGGCGGCCGTCCACTTCGGAAAACCGAACCGATCCGATGAGAACCTGACGGTCGTTCGCGAACGTGCGGAACTCGCCGGTGGGCCAGCGCTCGATCCGCAGCTCGTCGCCGGGGGTGACGGGAGCGGTGAACCGGGCGTGCAGCTCGACGAAGTCCAGGCCGCTCACGGTGATCCCGAGCGTGCACAGGCCGTGCAGGATGGGCTGCGCGAACCCGGCTCGTCGGGCGAACTCCTCGTCGTGGTGCATCGGGTTCATGTCACCGGTCTCGCGGTACCGCAGCGCTTGGTCCGCCGTCGTCCGGAAGAAGCTGATCTCGTGCCGCTTCGCGGGGACGGTGAACTCGCGCGTCTCACCACGTTCGCCGCCGAAACCGCCTTCGCCCTTGATGAAGCACGACGACCGCGTTCGCGCGAACTCCGACTCCCACGTGCTGACGACGAGAGCGCCGGAACCCTTGTCGTAGATGTTCGTGACGGTCTTGGTGACGACCGTCGAGCCGTGTTCCGGCAGCTTTCCGTGCAGCCACAACGACTGCTCGGCGTGCAGGACCTGGGTCATGTCGGCGCCGGTCAGGCCGAGCTGCGGGCCGCCGTGCTGCAGCAACGGGATCGCGAACGCGGGGGAGTAGCCGCCGACCGCCGCCGCGTACACCTCGGCGTCGCCGGCCGACCAGGTGCGGACCTGTCGTTCGACGACGCCGAGGATGTCGTGCTGGAGCATTACCCCAAGATAGAGCTAGCCGAGTGTGCCCCGGATGTTCGCGTGGCCCTTGAGCAGGTTGCGGGCGATCGTGCGGCGCTGGATCTCGTCGGTGCCCTCGTAGATGCGCAGCAGCCGCAGCTCGCGGTACCAGCGCTCGATCGGCAGCTCGCGGGTGTAGCCCATGCCGCCGTGGATCTGCAGCACGCGGTCGACGATCTCGTTGGCCTTGATGCCGCCGTAGAGCTTCGCGATCGACTGCGCCTGCCGCGAGTCCTGCTTCTGGTCGACGAGCCACGCGGCGTGCAGCACGAGCCAGCGCAGCGCCTCGATCTCGACCGCGGAGTCGGCGATCATCCACTGGATCGCCTGGTACTCGGCGATGGGCTGGCCGAACGTGACGCGGTTCTTGGCCTGGTCGATCGCCATCTCGACCAGCCGCTCGACGCTGCCGATCGCACGGGCGGGCAGCAGGTAGCGGCCCTGGCCGATCCACTGCATCGCGAGGTTGAAGCCCTTGCCCTCCTCGCCGAGGATGTTCTCGTGCGGCACGCGGACGTTGTCGAACACCAGCGCCGCCGGGCCCCACTGGCCCATGGTCGGGATGGGCTCGGACTTCCAGCCCATGTCGCGGTCGACCAGGAAGCACGTGACGCCGCCGTCGGCGCCCTTCTCCTTGTCCGTCACCGCGAACACCATCACGAAGTCGGCCTCGTTGCCCTGCGTGATGAAGGTCTTCTCGCCGTTGATGACCCACTCGTCGCCGTCCCGCACGGCGGACGTGCGGATCGCCTTGGCGTCACTGCCGGCACCGGGCTCGGTGATCGCGAAGCACGAGACGCGTTCGCCGGAGATCGTCGGCAGCAGGTAGCGCTGCTTCTGCTCCTCGTTGCCGTGGAACAGGATGTTGTCCGCGTAGCCGCCGAAGCGGAACGGGACGAACGACCTGCCGAGCTCGGCCTCCAGGAGTGCGGTCATCACCGCACCGAGGCCCATGCCGCCGTACTCCTGCGGCGTGAGGACACCGAAGAACCCGGCCTGCTTGGCCTTGTCCTGCAGCGCCTTCAGCTCCTCCTTCGGCAGACCGGGCTGGCCCGCGCGTTCGCGGCGCAGCACCTCCGGCTCCAGCGGGATGATCTCCTTGCGCACGAAGGTCCGCACCCAGTCGCGGATCTCCTTCTGCTCCTCGTCGAGCGTGAAGTCCATTGCTTTCCTTTCAGACGAACGCGTTGATGCCGGTCAGCGCCCGGCCGATGAGCAGTTTCTGGATCTGGCTGGTGCCCTCGTAGAGGGTGGTGACGCGGGCGTCCCGCAGGTACTTGCCCACGGGGTACTCGTCGATGTAGCCGTAGCCGCCGAAGACCTGGATGGCGTTGTTGGCGACCTTGACCGCGGCCTCGCTGGCGAAGAGCTTCGCCATGCTCGCCTCGGTGCCGAACGGTTCGCCCCGGTCGGCCAGGTCGGCGACGCGCCACGTCAGGAGCCTGGCGGCGTCGGTCTCCACGGCCATGTCCGCGAGGAGCTCCTGGACCAGCTGGAAACCCGCGATGGGCTTGCCGAACTGCTCGCGCTCCTTGGCGTACTTCAGCGCGGCTTCGAGGGCGCCCCGCGCGGCGCCGACGCAGCCCGCCGCGACGGACATGCGGCCCTTGTCGAGCGAGCCCATCGCGAGTTTGAAGCCTTCTGTGCTGAGCAGGGCGTCGTCCGGCACCTCGACGTCGTCGAGCGTGATCTCGGTGGTGGCCTGGCCGCGCATGCCGAGCTTGCCCTTGATCTCGGTGGCCTCGAAGCCCGCGGTGTCCGTGGGCACCAGGAACGCCGAGATGCCCTTCGGGCCCGGTCCACCGGTGCGGGCGAACACGAGCGCGACGTCGGCCCACGTGCCGTTGGTGATGAAGACCTTGCGGCCGTTGATGCGGTAGCCGTTGTCCGTCTTGGTGGCCTTGGTGACGAGGCTGCCCGCGTCGCTGCCGGTGCCGGGTTCGGTCAGGGCGAAACAGCCGAGCTGCGTGCCCGCGGTCAGGCCCGGCAACCAGCGTTGTCTCTGCTCCTCCGTGCCGTGCTTGGCGATCGACTTCGCGACCAGCCCCAGCGAGACGGAGATGATGCCGCGGACCGCGCTGTCGCCGCGGGCGATCTCCTCGAGGACCAGGCAGTAGGCGAGGTTGTCGCCGCCGGAGCCGCCGTAGCGCTCGTCGATGCCGAGCCCGAGGAACCCGACCTCGCCCAGCGCGGGCACGAGATCCTTGTCGATCGCTTCCTCACGGTCCCAACGCGTGGCGTTCGGGACGATACGTTCGTCGGTGAACCGCCGGGCCAGCTCCCTGAGCTGCCGGTGTTCGTCCGAAAGCGTTAGATCCACGGGCCCTCCCGACTAACCGAACAGTGTTAGGTTAACTCACATGCCCCGGCCGAGCACCCCTCTGCTGAGCCCCGATCGCATCAGGTCGGTGGCTCTGGCCATCATCGACCGGGACGGCCTCGACGGCCTGTCCATGCGCAAGCTCGCCGCTGAGCTGGGCGTGCAGGCCGCGTCGCTGTACGGACACGTCCGCACCAAGGACCAGCTGCTCAACGACATCGCGTCGTCGATCCTGTCGACGGTCGACGTCTCGGGGTTTTCTGTGGATTGGCGGGAGGGCCTGATCCGGTGCGCGCGCTCGTACCGTGCGGCCTTGTCGACGCACCCGAACATCGTGCCGTTCCTGGCGTACGGCCCGGCCGGCCGCGAGGAGTCACTGCACCGCCTTGACCTGCTGCACGGCGCGTTGGTCGACGCCGGCTGGTCGCGCCGCGAGGCCACGATGATCGCCGCGGGCCTGATGTACATCGTGTTCGGCTCGGCGCTGAGCTCGTTCTCCAGCGGGTTCTCCTCCGACCCCGCCGACTACACCGACCGCTATCCCCACCTCGACCGCGCCCACCTGCTGCCGGGCGTCGCGCGTGAGCTCGACCGCGACAGCTTCGAGCTGGCGCTCGCGGCGTTCGTGCGCGGCCTTTAGTGTGCTGGCGTGGCTTCCAAGGCGATCGAGCTCGAGGTCGGTGACCAGCTGGTGCGGGTGTCCAACCCGGACAAGCCGTACTTCCCCGCGCGGGGTATCACCAAGGGACAGGTGGTCGAGTACTACCGCACCGTCGCGCCCGTGCTGCTGTCGGTGCTGCGCGACCGTCCCGTGGTCCTGAAGCGCTACGTCGACGGCGTCGAGGGCGAGGCGTTCTACCAGAAGCGCGTGCCCAAGGGCGCACCCTCGTACGTGGAGACCGTGCAGGTCCGCTTTCCGTCCGGCCGCCCGGCCGACGAGATCTGCCCGACCTCCGAAGCCGTGATCGTGTGGGCCGCGAACCTCGGCACGTTCGACTTCCACCCGTGGCCGGTGCGGCGTTCCGACGTCGACCACCCGGACGAGCTGCGCATCGACCTGGACCCGCAGCCGGGCACCGACTTCTCCGACGCCGCCCGCGTCGCCCTGGTGCTGCGCGAGGTGCTGGCCGATGCCGGACTTGTCGGCTACCCGAAGACTTCCGGAGGCCGCGGCATCCACGTCGCCGTGCGGATCCGGCCGGAGTGGGACTTCATCGACGTCCGGCACGCCGTGATCGCCCTGGCGCGCGAGGTGGAGAAGCGGGCGCCAACGCTTGCCACTTCTGCCTGGTGGAAGGAAGAACGCGGGGAGCGGGTCTTCATCGACTTCAACCAGGCTGCCCGTGACCGCACGATCGCCTCGGCCTGGTCGGTGCGTGGCACTCCGCGCGCCACCGTCTCCACTCCGGTGCTGTGGGACGAGCTGTCCACTGTGGACCCTGACGACTTCGACGTGCTGACGGTGCCGAAGTACCTTGCCGAGCGCGGTGATCTGCACGCCGGGCTGGACTCCGAGGCGTTCGGGATCGAGACGCTGCTGGAGTGGTACGCGGCGGATCCGCGCGGGGAGATGCCGTACCCGCCGGACTACCCGAAGATGCCGGGCGAGCCGCTGCGCGTGCAGCCTTCGCGGGCTCGCAAGCAGGAGTAACGGTCGACCGTTTGGTACCGATTTTCTTCAGGTGACCGCGATTGCGACCGTCGTCGCCGAGCTGGCCGAGACCGCTGTGGGGTGGGTGCGTAACTCGCCGGCGCCTATGTCCAGGCTGGCGTTTCGGCGTGCCGAGGACTACCTACACGGACCCGACTGCGCTTCCCTGCTGGAACTGCTATGCCAGCTCGAACATACCGAGCAGGGTGAGTTTCACCAGGCTGCTGACCGAACTGAGCTGGTCGAGGCTTTCCGGCAGGAGTTCCAGCGAGCAGTGCGGGTGGAGACCAAGGAGTCTCATGACTTCGCGTCTGCTCTGTGGGGGGTGATCGAGCAGAACGCACCGTTCCGTACCGCCGACGTGGACGATCGTGACCGAATCCGGATCACGGTGTCTGGTCCGGAGCGTCCTATCGCGGAGCGTCTCGCTCTCGCTCTCGACACCGGTCGGCGCGCTGCGTCGCGGGCTACGGGTGAGTTGATCCGTTCGGCTATGGCTCATGCCTACGACCGCATGGTGATGCCGCATTCGAAGTCGGACTTCCGTCTTCAAGTCGACCAGATCTATGTACCGCGCAAGCTCCGGCTGAAGGGCGATTCGGTCGGCGAAGACGAGATGAGCGACCGAAGGTTCGTGGTAGTGGGAAACCCTGGTGCGGGCAAGAGCACTTTCATTCGGAGACTCCTGCACCGCGCCACCTTGGTGCCGTTGCTCGTCCAGCTCAAGCAACACCAGAAGCTCGCCGACGACTTCGTTACGATCATCGCTCAGGAACTGCGGCCACTGACCCAACGTGTGGTGCCGCGGCGGCACGTCGCGGACCTGTTGGATGCGGGCGAGTCGTTGGTAGTCTTCGACGGGCTCGACGAGGTCGGTGACATCCAGGCGCGGCGTTCGGCGGTAACGGCGATCGAAGCGTTCGCCGCACGCTTTCCCTTGGCGCGCATCGTGGTGACTTGCCGCCAGGAAAGCTATCCGGTAGCGAAGCTCGATGCCACGATGTTCCCGGTGTACTGGCTGCCCGACTTCGATTCTTGGCAGGTCGAACACTACGTCCACACCTGGTTCAGGCTGGTGTACGCGGAGGGGCGAGCGGAAGCTTTTCTGTCGGACAGCAAGCATCTGGTCGACTTGAGGTCGAACCCGTTGATGCTCTCCTTGCTGTGCATGCTCTATCAGAGTGAGGGCTATATACCTGAAAACACCGCCGATGTCTATCGCGAATGTGCAGAATTGATGTTGGCGCGATGGGATGCTGTGAGCCAGGTGCCGTCGGTGGTCCGCTCTGTCAAGCTGGCGAAGGTTCTCGTGCAGGAGCTGGCGCAGCACTTCTTCTTTACGCTCGACGGTCAGGGTGACGAGGGCGAAAGAACTTTGGAACGCATCGTGGTCAACCACCTGATCGAGCGTGAGGAAGAGGACTCGCAGTCGTACCATCAGCAGGCACGGGATTTCTTGGACTACTGCGCTGATCGGGCATGGGTGCTCACGCAGGTCGACACTTCGTTGGAGGGCGAACGGCGGTTCGGCTTCACCCATCGGACTTTCATGGAGTACTATACGGCTTGCTACGTTCTGCGCTCCCGCGAAACCGCTGAGCAGATCGTTGAATGTCTTTTGCCGATGATCATCTCAGGCAAAAGCTCGGTCGTACCTCAGATTGCCTTACAGCTCTACGACGTATACCGCGCGGACGGTGGTGACGCCTGCGTCGGACTGCTTCTGGAGACGGCGAGGGATCAAATCGCGGTCATCAGGTTTTGCGTGACATTCCTGGAGCACAACAACTTGCGTCGCGTTACAACAGAAGCTCTGTTGGAGCAAGCTTTCGAGTTGCTCGGTCGCACCGGGGACAAAACGTTGTTCGAGGCACTCAAAGCCGTGCGGCGGGTGAAGCGGACTCGGACGGGCGCTGTTGCGCGCACTGTGCTGGCGCGCACTGCCGCCGAGCCGGGCACCGACCTCCGGCTCGGCGCCGGAATGGTGGTCCGCGTGCCGGCTGTCGCCTTCGAAGTCGCCTTGGGGGAGACACGGCACGGCTTCAAGGAGATTCGAAAGTTCGTAAAGGCTTACGGCCACCCATCGTTGGTCTATGCCCGGCTACCTGGCATGGATAAGTACATCCCCGGCCCCGCGGTTAGGGTGGAGGGTGATGGTCTGCTGACTACCCCGTTGCTGGCAGCGCTAAGGTCGGCCTGGTCGAATGTCGTGCCGATTCCGGCCTCCGTGTTGCCCGCGATCGCGGCGGAAGTCGACTGGCTCGACCCCAGAAGCCTTTCTGAGGTGCACAATCTCGGTGGCCTTGCGCTCTTTGCCGTGGTCAAGGCTGCTGCTTCGTCAACCAAAGATCTCGATGAGGGGCTCGTACGCCATCTCGAAGCGCACAATGAACTGCGGCAAGTTCGGGAGTTGCTGGAGCGGTGGAAGCGCGGGGAAGTGGCGTTGGTCGACCCCGATCGGTGATGATCACGCCATGGAGCCCGACGGGGAACTGCTGCGCGACCGCCTGGGGCTGCGCGGGGACGTGGTGCGGTTCGAGGAGGGGTCGCTGCCCGTCTTCGCCATCGGCGACGAGCTGGTGCTGAAGCTGTTCCCGCCCCGGTACCACTCCGAGGCGCCGATCGAGGCCGCGGTGATGGAGGCGCTGCACGGCAAGTTGCCGGCGCCGGAGTTGCACGCCACCGGGCTGCTCGACGACTGGGCGTATGTGCTGATGTCGCGCCTGCACGGCGAGGAACCCCGCGTGCCGGACGTCGAGGTCGGTGCGCAGGTCGGGGAGATGCTGAAGGCGCTGCACGCGATCGAGCCGCCCGCGGTGCTGGGGCCGGGCGACTGGGCGGCGTTCGTGGCGCAACGGCGGGCCGCTTGCGTTGAGCAGCAACGGAAACGCGGGCTGGAAGAGCGGTGGCTGGAGCGGATTCCGGCGTTTCTGGACGGAGTGGACCTCGGGGACGAACCGCCGGTGCTCCTGCACACCGAGGTGATGAATTCGCACCTGTTGTGGCGCAACGGGAAGCTGTCCGGGCTGTTCGACTTCGAGCCGGCGATGCGCGGAGCGTTCGAGTACGAGTTCGCGAGCGTCGGCATTTTCGTGACGAAAGGTGACCGCGCGAGCTGGGCTGCGTTGGTGCAGGCGTACGGACGGGTGCCGGATCCGGAGCGCGTGATGGCGTACGCGCTGTTGCACGTCTACTCGAACATGCCGAACTACCTGCGTGGGATGCCTGAGGGGGAATCGTTCGGCGAACTCGCCGCGCGGTGGTTCGGCGGGTGAGTGCGCCAACCGGCTGTATCGGGGACGGATCTAGTCGGCGACCTCGTAGAATGGACGAAACGCGAGAGGAGGTCGCTATGTCCCAGCCTTATGTCGTGCGGTACGTCGGCGGTCCCCTCGACGGCAGGGTCGACTCGTTGCCGTCCACCCCCGAGGACCCGAAGCAGACGGTGACGTACGTGCACCTGCACGGCGGGCCCAAGATCGTGCACGTCTACGACCTCGAGTACGCGGTCGAGTACGGGTGCGAGTACCGGCTGCGCGCCGGTGAAGGCGACGAAGCCTGAGCAAGCCTCACGTGGACATGTAGAGGCAGGTGGGTTTACCGTCTCGTCATGAGAGCGCTCTCACACACTGTGGTGCGAGAGGAGATTCCATGCACGTGCGGATTCGAGGAGCGATCGGTGTCGCGGCGGTGGCGGCGGCGGTCGTGGCAGCGGGCTTCGTGGTGGGACAACCGGTGTCCCACGCCGGGCACGGCTTCGTCTACAGCGCCGAGCAGGCGCGGGCGATGGTGGAGCAGCAGGCGGTTGCAGGGTCCGAGTTCCGGGTGACCTGCGCATCGAGCCATCGTCGGCAAGATGACCCGATCGTGTTCCAGAACCAGACCGGTGTCTCACACATGCACGAGTTCTTCGGCAACCGGACGACGGACGCGTTCTCCACGCTGACGTCGTTGCGCGCGGGGACGACGAACTGCGACCCGATCTCGGACAAGTCGGCGTACTGGGTGCCGACGCTGTACAAGTTCGGTCAACCTGTCGCGCCGGAGAGCGTGACCATCTACTACCAGGGCATTCACGACCACACGCGAGCGGTCGCGCCTCCGCAGGGGCTGCGGTACGTGGTGGGCAACGCGAAGGCCGCCTCGCCCGCCGACAACCCGGCGGCACGGTGGTCGTGCACCACGCAGTCGCCGTCGAACCGCGACTTCCTGAACTGCCCGCCCGGCACGAAGGTGGAGACCTACCTGGACTTCCCGACGTGCTGGAACGGCCGCGACCTCGACTCGGCGAACCACCGCGACCACATGGCGTTCGCGGCTGGGCTCGTCTGCCCGTCCTCGCACCCGGTGGTGGTGCCGCGGCTGGAGTTCCTGATCACCTATCCGGTGAACGGCACCGGGTTGTCGTTGGGAGGCACGATCAACGGCGCGAACGTCACGAGCGCGCCGGGCTACACGTTCCACGGCGACTTCATGAACGCGTGGGATCCCGTTGAGCTGCAACGGCGTGTCGCCAACTGCATCAACGCCGGGTACGTCTGCGGGGTGGGCGGAAACCCGTAATGATCTTGCCGCCGACCCGGTGCTCAGAAATGTCAGGGGTGTAGGGCATGCTGGGGCACAGGTGTTCGAACGGGGAGGCAGCGCGATGGCGAAGAAGAGCGGGCTGTCGGCGGAGGACGTCGTCGACCTGCGCGCGCAGTTGGACGAAGGCAGTCAGCCGATGGTGTGGTTCACGACGGCCGCGGTCGGCATGGAGGAGGGCAGGTCGGCGAAGCTGCTGGCCGTCATCGACCCGCCGGAAGGCGATTTCATCCAGGTCAGGCCCACGGGGTCGAAGGACGAGATGTCGTTCTCCCCGGCGGAGCTGACGCTGGAGAAGCCGCCGCCGCGCAAGAAGGCTCCGGCCCCGCCTCCCGCGCCGCCGGAGCCGCCGCGGGAGACTGAGATCATTCATCCCTACGTCCCGGAGGCGCCGGTGAAGCCCGCGGCCCCCAAGCCGAAACCCGCTGCCGCTCCCGCCGCCGAGCAGGCGCCCGCGAAGCCCGCGCGCAAGCCGTCCGCGAAGACCACCTTCCCCGAGGTCACGATCACGCTCGTGACGACGGGCGAGGGCGAGTGGGCGGTCGAGGTGCTGCAGGGCACCCGCCGGACGGTCCGCCCGACGCCGGTGCCGCCCGCCCAGGTGGCCCAGGCCGCGAAGCTGCTGACGCCCGAGGTGGCCGAGATCGTCGAGGGCGTGCTGAACGCGGCGCGTGCCCAGCAACTGGCCCGGGTGGAGCAGTTGCGCGCCGAACTGGAGGCGGCCCAGAAGGCTCTGGACGACCTGGGCGCGTAGCGGAATCACGCGCTGCGACGCCCCGGTGGTTGTCCACACGCGTTCGGGTGAGGGGGGTTCCCAGGGCTGGTGCCGGGGCGGACCGTGGGGTGCGCGGATGTCCCGCGCAGGTCCGGCTTGGAGGACGGGGAGGCCCTGATGGGTACGTGTGGGTGCTGTTCCGGGTGCACGGGTCCCGGCTGCGGCTGTTGTTCGAGCTGCTGACACGAAGATTCGGGCGGGGAGCCTGTTCGCGTCTTGGCCACGCGGAAGGCTCCCCGAACCACGTCCGGGGTAACTGACGGCGGGCCGGCGGCGATGTGGACCGCATGGCTCAGAAGATCGTCTACTGGAACACCACGGACCTCGGTCGGGCCACGGCCGCCGCTCCCGGTGTCATCGACCTCGACCCCGCTTCACTGGCGAGAACTCACCCGGCCGTGGCGCAGGCGATCGGGCGAGGCCGGGTGACCTCACACGCCATCCAGTACTGGGGCCCCGGAATTCTCATCACGCTCCTCGTCGAGGAGGACTGAGCGCGACCCCAGGACCCGTGATCAGGGCGGGCAGACGGTGCCGTTCGACGGCACCTTCGCGTCGATCAGGTAGTCGCGCACCGCCGTGGTGGCGCACCCCGACAGGGTGAGCGCACCGTGCCCGCTGCCCTGCCACCCGATCAACGACGACCCCGGCAGCCGCTGCGCCGTGTGCTCGGTGCCCGGTGCGGGGGTGGAGACGTCGTTGGCCGTGCTCAGCACGACGATCGGCGGCGCGCTCTTCAGCGCGTCGACCTTCTCGGACTTGGGCGGCGGGAACGGGTTGCAGTGCAGCAGCTGGCGGGCGAACAGGGCACCGAACATCGCGTGCTTCGTCTGCCAGTCCGCGGCGAGGGCCTTGACCCGGTCCGGTGGGATGCGGGTGGCGGTGTCGTTGCAGCCGACGATCAGGCCGGCGTCGAAGCGCGGCGGGTTCTCGTCCAGGTCGTTGACCAGCGGGTTCAGCAGCGCGAACAGGCCGGTGCTGTCGCCGCCGCGTGCCTTCGCCAGTGCGTCGGCCAGTGCCGGCCAGCGCGACCGGTCCCCGAGGCCTGCGACGATCGCGTTCAGGGCCGAGCCAGGGGTCAGGTCCACGTAGTCGCCGCGCACCCGGCCGCCGCGCAGCTGGGTCAGGAGTGCGTTCACGTCCTCGCGCGGGTTGGCGAGGGCGCAGCCGCGGGTCTTGCAGTCGCGGGCGAACGCGTCGAACGTCGCCTCCGCCGCGACGGCGCGCGACTCGAGGACGCCGACCTGGTCGAGCGTCGGGTCCGGGGCGCCGTCGAGGACCGTGCGGCCGATGCGGTTCGGGTAGCGCTGGGCGTAGGTCGTGATGACGCGGGAGCCCTCGCCGATGCCGATGGCGTTGAGGCGGTCGGTGCCCAGGTAGTCGCGGAGGCGTTCGAGGTCGGCGGCCGCGCGCCACGAGTCGAACGCGGTCAGCCTGCCTTCGAGGTCGAGGACGCATTCCTGCGAGGCCTCGCCCGCGGCGACCACGAGGTTCGACTGCTCGGTCTCGGCCGGGTCGTATTCGACGAGCTGCGCGCGCGTTGCCTGCGGTACGCACGCCAAGCCGTCCGAACGGCCCGTGCCACGCCGGTCCACGCCGATGAGCGTGAACGTGCTGAGGAGCTCCTTCGGCAACGCCGCCGCGAGCCGCGCGGCCTTCAGCGTGCCGGGCTCGCCGCCGGGGTCGTTGACCACGACCAGCGCGCTCTTGCCCGTGCCGATGCGGGTCAGCGCGATGCCGAGCGTGCCGCGGCCGGGGCGTCCCGGCGGGTCGAGCACGACGGACATGCGCGCGCACTCGTAGCTCTGCTCGCCCTGCGGGGCGTCCGCGCCGAAGCGGTCCTTCATCTGCTCGTTGCACGGCGTCCACGGCAGCGAGTCCTTCTTGTACTCGCTGAGCGGGGGCACTGGCTGCGGCCCGGCGAGTGTGCTCTGGTCGGCGGGCTGGTTCCCCTCGCCCTTGACCGCGATCACCGGCCTGTTCGAGGGGCCCGCGCTGCACGCCGTCAGCACGCTCACTGCCAGTAGGGCCAAGGCAGCGCGACGCACAGAATTCCTCACTCTCGTTCACACTCCGGGAGCCTGAGCCTCGCATGTGAAAGGTGAGAACAAGGTGAGTCAGGGCGCGTCCTTTGCGCCCTGACTCACCTTCGAGGCTTGTCCCGTTCCTGGGAGGGCACAGTGAGTCAGGATGGGGGACATGGATCACGCCGACCGGCTGCCCGTCGCCCGTCTCATGGGCGGCATCCCGCCGACGGCGCTCGTGCTGCTGGGCATCGTCAGCGTGCAGGTCGGCGCGGCCGTCGCGAAGCAGCTGTTCGTGGTCGCGGGCTCGGCGGGCACGGTGACGTTGCGCCTGCTCTTCGCCGCGCTGGTGCTGGTCACGATCTGGCGGCCCGTGCTCAGGCTGGACCGCCGCACCCTCGTCGTCGTCCTCACCTACGGCGCGGTGCTCGCGGCGATGAACCTCTGCTTCTACGCGTCGATCGAACGCATCCCGCTCGGCGCGGCCGTCACGATCGAGTTCCTCGGGCCGCTCGCGGTGGCGGTGGCGGGCTCACGCCGCTGGCTCGACGGCCTGTGGGTGCTGCTGGCGGGCGCCGGCGTCGTGCTGCTCACGGGCGTGCAGGGCGGTCTGCTGTGGACGGGCGTGCTGTTCGCGCTGGCCGCGGGCACGTGCTGGGCCGGGTACATCCTGGTGACGGCCAAGCTCGGCAGCCAGACGAACGACGGCAAGGGGCTCGCGCTCGCGATGGTGGTCGGCGCGGTGATCGCGCTGCCGTTCGGCATCGGGTCGGCCGGCACGGCGCTGCTCGACCCGGTCGTGCTCGCGGCGGCGTTCGCGGTCGCGCTGATGTCGTCGGTGATCCCGTACTCGCTGGAGCTGGAGGCGTTGCGGCGCATGCCGCCGCGCGTCTTCGGGATCCTGATGTCGCTGGAGCCGGCGGTCGCCGCGGTCGCGGGACTGGCGCTGCTCGGCGAACACCTCACGCTGACGCAGTGGGTCGCCGTGTGCTGTGTGGTGATCGCGTCGGTCGGAGCGACGAGGTCGGCCAAGCCCGACGTCTAACGGGCCCGCAGCTCGCCCTTGAGCACCGACGCCACGTCGTAGCGGGCCGGGATCTCCAGCTGGTCGTAGCGGCACGACAGGGGCTCGCGGTCCGGCCGCCACCGCGCGAACTGGCCGTTGTGCCGCAGCCGCACGGGGTGCTCGCCCTCGGTCTGCGTGTAGTGGATCTCCAGCACCCGCTCCGGCCGCAGTGCCACGTACTCGGCCTGCTTGCCGCGCCACCGGTTGATCTCGCCGGGGATCCGCTGGCCCGGCACGGGGTTCGCCCACGGGTGGTCGCCCGTGGTGATCAACGGCGCCAGCTCGGCGGCCAGCTCACGGCGTTCGGCCGCCTTGAACGAGCCGCAGACGCCGATGTGGTGCAGCAGGTCGTTCGAGTCGTAGACGCCGAGCAGCAACGAGCCGACCGCCGTGCCGGGCTCGGTGTCCTTGTGCCAGCGCAGACCGGCGAGCACGACGTCGGCGGTGCGGGCGTGCTTCACCTTGATCATCGAACGCTTGCCCGGCGTGTACGGCCCGTCCGACGGCTTGCCCATCACGCCGTCCAGCCCCGCGCCCTCGAACAGCGTGAACCACTGCCGCGCCGTCTCGACGGACGTCGTCGCGGGCGTCACGTTCAGCCCCGGCAGCTTCAGCAACGCCTCGCGGCGCGCGATGGTCGGCTGCTCCAGCAGCACCTCGGACCCCAGCGCCAGCAGGTCGAACGCGACGAACGTGGCCGGCGTCGACTCCGACAGCATGGTCACCCGCGAGGCGGCCGGGTGGATGCGCTCGGACAACGCGTCGAAGTCCAGCTCGTCGTTCTTCGCCACCACGAGTTCGCCGTCGACGACCACGCGATCGGGCAGCACGTCGAGCATCGAGGCGACGACCTCGGGGAAGTAGCGGTTGAGCGGTTTCCCGCTGCGCGACTGCAGCAGCACCTCGTCGCCGGAGCGGAACACCACGCAGCGGAACCCGTCCCACTTCGGTTCGAAGAACAGGTTCGCGTCGTCCGGGATCCCGTCCACCGCGGTGGCGAGCATCGGCTGCAGCGGCGGTGTCAGCGGTAGGTCCACGCGCACATCCTGCCTCCTCAGCTGGAATTTCGCCGCTGGTACCGCAGCAACAGCACGTCGTCCGCGCGCAGCACCGACGCGAGGGTCAGATCCACCGGCGGGATCACCGAACCGTGCGCGATCCGCGACGAGTCACCCACCGCCAGCACCGGCGCCACCGTCAGGTTCAGCCCGTCCACCAGCCCGCGGGCCACCATCGACCCGAACAACCGCGGCCCGCCTTCGAGGTTGATCCGGTGCAACCCGCGTGCCGCGAGCTCGGTGACCGCCACCCCCAGGTCGACCTCGGCGTCCCCGGCGATGATCACCTCCGCGGGCAGCGACGGCATCCGCGCGGCCTCGCAGGTGATCACGATCGGCGGCACGGCGGTGTCGGTGAACAGCGGCAGGTCCGGCGTCAGCGACCCGCGGGTCGTCACCACCGCGATCGGCAACGGCCTGGCGCGCTTCGCACCCCGGTACCCCTCGATCAGCACGGTGGCGGCGCCCACCATCACGACGTCGGCGAGCTCGCGCCCCAGCAGGTAGATCTTGCGGTCCGCGGGCGACCCCAGCCCCTCGGAACGTCCGTCGACCGACACCGCACCGTCCACGCTGGACACGAAGTTCGCGGTGACCCACGTCCGGTCGTCCGGATAGCCGTACAGGGACTCCAGGGCTGTGTCGGTCATCTCAACGCCCGGTGAGGGCCACAACATCTCCACTGAGCCATCCCATCACGCCGATAAGCTCCCGGCATGCGCTTGTCGGACCGGGATCCCCAGATCAGTCCAGACGAACTGATCGAGAACCTGGTGCCGCCACCCAGGTTCGACACGGTCAGCTTCGACACCTACATCCCGAACCCGGACGAGCCCTCGCAGGCCGCCGCGGTCGAGTCCGGGCGCCTGTTCGCCGCACGGGTCAGCGCCCGCCGCAAGAAGTGGTCGCTGTTCGGTTCCCGCGAGGAGGAGGCGGGCAAGCTCGGCCTCTACCTCGACGGCGGTTTCGGCGTCGGCAAGACCCACCTGCTCGCCTCGCTCTGGCACGCCGTGCCGGGCCCGAAGGCGTACGGCACGTTCGTCGAGCTGACGAACATGGTCGGTGTGCTGACGTTCCCCGAGGCGGTCAGGCGGCTGAGCGGTCACAAGCTCCTCGCCATCGACGAGTTCGAGCTCGACGACCCCGGCGACACCATGCTCGTCACCCGGCTGATCAAGGAGCTGATCGGGGCGGGCGTGCACGTCGCCGCCACCTCGAACACCCTGCCGGACAAGCTCGGCGAGGGCCGGTTCGCCGCCGCCGACTTCCTGCGCGAGATCCAGTCGATGTCCTCGAAGTTCGACGTCGTGCGCGTCGACGGCCCAGACTACCGCCACCGCGGCCTGCCGGAGGCCCCGTCACCGATTTCAGACACCGATCTGATCGTTAGAGCCTCTAACACCGAGGGCTCGACGCTCGACGACTTCGACGACCTCTGCAAGGCGCTCGCCCGCATCCACCCGTCGAAGTACGGCCGGCTGCTCGACGGCGTCACCGCGGTGCACCTCAAGGACGTCAAGCCGGCGCCGGACCAGAGCGTCGGGCTGCGGCTCGTGGCGTTCGGCGACAGGCTCTACGACCGCGACATCCCGGTGGCCGTGTCGGGGCAGCCGCTGTCGGAGCTGTTCACCGACGAGATGCTGCGCGGGGGTTACCGCAAGAAGTATCTGCGGGCTGTCAGCCGATTGGTCGCGCTGTCTCGGGTTTGACTCCGGCGGCGTTCGAGTATCCACTGGTGGCGGGCGGGAATGATGACGTCCCGACGTCCTCCGGAGGCACCCATGCTGAGTGAAGCCGAACGCCGCTCGCTAGAGGAGATCGAACAGCGGCTGCTCGCGGACGAGCCCAGGCTCGCCCGCACGATGAACCGCCAGGTCCGGCCCTGGCTCTTCTACTCCCTCCTGCTCGTCTTCGGCGGCCTCGCGGTGCTGTTGACGGTGATCGGCGCGTTCGGCCCCGCGTTCCAGTGCCTGCTGGTCACGGCAGGTGTGCTGGTGCTGCGCAGGTACCCGCTGCGCCTGCGGTGACCGGAAACTCACTGGCGCCGGGGCGATCTACCCCCGACCATCACCGGCGTGGGTTATCTGGAAGCGAACGGGCTCGCGTACGTCCTGCCTGACGGCAGGGAACTGTTCCGCGACGTCTCGTTCAAGGTGAGCGGCGGGACCGTGGTCGCGCTCGTCGGTGCGAACGGTGCCGGCAAGACGACGCTGCAACGGATCTTGTCGGGGGAGCTCACCCCGAAGCAGGGCAGCGTGCACGTGCAGGGCGGGCTCGCGGTGATGCCGCAGTTCATCGGCTCGGTCCGCGACGACAGCCTGGTGCGCGACCTGTTGCTGTCCGTCGCCCCCGCGGCGCTGCGGGAGGCCGCGAAGGAGCTCGACGACGCCGAGCTCGCGTTGATGGACACCGACGACGAGGCCGCCCAGATGCGGTACGCGAACGCCCTCACGAACTACGGCGAGGCCGGCGGGTACGACATCGAGGTCCTCTGGGACACCGTCACCGTCGCCGCCCTGGGCCTGCCCTACGACCGGGCCCGGTTCCGCGAGGTGCGCACGCTCTCCGGCGGCGAGCAGAAGCGGCTGGTCCTCGAAACGCTGCTGCGCGGCCACGAGCAGGTCCTGCTGCTCGACGAGCCCGACAACTACCTCGACGTCCCCGGCAAGCGCTGGCTCGAAGAGCGGCTCAAGGCCACCGACAAGGCCGTTCTCGTCGTCAGCCACGACCGCGAGCTGCTGTCCACCGCCGCCACGCACGTCGTCACGGTCGAGGCGCACACCACCTGGACGCACGCGGGCTCGTTCGGGACGTGGCACGGCGCCCGTGCGAAACGCATCGAAAGGCTGCTGGAGGACCACCGGCGCTGGAACGAGGAGCACGAGCGGCTCAAGGACCTCGTCCGCACGCTCCAGCAGCTGGCCAAGTCCTCCGAGGTGATGGCGCAGAAGTACCGGGTCATGGCCGCGCGCCTCGAACGGTACGAGCAGGCGGGCCCGCCGCCGGAGATCCCCCAGGACGAGAAGGTCACCCCGAGGCTCAAGGGCGGTCGCACGGGCGTGCGCGCGATCACGTGCGAGGCGCTCGAGCTGACCGGGCTGATGAAGCCGTTCTCGCAGGAGATCTTCTTCGGCGACCGGGTCGCGGTGCTGGGCTCGAACGGCTCCGGCAAGAGCCACTTCCTGCGGCTGCTCGGCGGCGACGACGTCCGCACGACCGGCAAGTGGAAGCTCGGCGCACGGGTGGTCGCCGGCCTGTTCGCCCAGACGCACGAGCACCCGGAGTGGCTCGGGCGCACGCTCGTGGACATCCTCTGGCACGGCGAGGGCCAGCGTCCCGGCAAGGACCGGGGTGCCGCGATGTCGGTGCTGCAGCGCTACGGCCTGCACCAGGCGGGCGACCAGCGGTTCGAGAACCTGTCCGGCGGGCAGCAGGCGCGGTTCCAGATCCTGCTGCTGGAGCTGTCCGGGGCGACGCTGCTGCTGCTCGACGAGCCGACGGACAACCTGGACCTCGCGTCGGCGGAGGCGTTGCAGAACGCGCTGAACGACTTCGAGGGCACGGTCGTCGCGGTCACGCACGACCGGTGGTTCGCGAAGTCGTTCGACCGGTTCCTGCACTTCCGCGCGGACGGCAAGGTGTCCGAAGTGGACGAACCCGTCTGGACCTAGGTCAGGTCCCAGCTGACGAAGGCGCCGTCGTCGACCGACCCGCCCGCCTTCTTGTACGTGGCCTGCGCCGCCGTGTCACCCGCGGCGGTGCCGGTCCACATCGCGTAACAACCCCGTTCCGCCGCAAGGGTTCTCAGCGCCTCCACGAGCGCGGTGCCGATGCCGCGGCGCAGGAACATGTCGTCCACACCCAGCTCGTACAGGAACATCTCGGTGCCCTTGTCCGGGTGCGTGGTCTCGACCCCGGACACGAACCCGGCCGGCCGGTCGTCGACGTAGGCGATCAGCAGGTGGCTGTGATCCTGCGCCAGGAACCGGGTGGTCGCGTCCGGCCGCGGCGGCGCGTCGAACAGGTGCGCGGCGGCGAACACGTCGTCGGCGGAGGCGGCGCGGCGGATCTTCATACCGCCAGGCTAGGTCAACTCCGCGGCGAGGGCCCGAAGGCGCGTCAGCGGTCCTCGACGACGGCGGGCAGCTTGCCGTTCTTGACCAGCTTGGCCAGCTCGGCGTGGTCCGCCTCGGTCTGGTCGGCGTAGTCGAACGCGTACTTGGCGAACGCCTCGTCCAGGTCGTTGCCGCCGCCGTTCTGGAAGTACCCGGCCAGCAGCCGCGGGTCCAGGGAACGCGTGTGCGCGCGAGCCAGCAGGGCGCCGGCGAAGCGGCCGTAGTCGTCGAGGTCGTCGCGCTTCAGCGTGGTCGCGTCGATCTCGCCCTTGCGGTTGCGGAACTGCCGCACGATGAAGTGCCGGCCCTCGATCGTCGTCCAGCCCAGCAGGATGTCCGTCTCCGCCTGCACGAGCCGCGCGCCGTGCACGATCCGCTTGCCCTCGTGTTTGGCGGGCTCGACGTCCAGGAACGGCTGCAGAGCCGACGGCCTGGCCTCCTTCGCCTGCAGCACGAGCGCCTCGGAGCCGTTGCCGTGCAACAGGATCAGGTAGTTGCGCAGGCCGACGCTGCCGGTGCCGACGACGCGGAACGCCACGTCCGACACGCCGTAGCGCATGATCAGGTTGGTCCGCGACTCGCGCAGGGTGTCCACGTAGGACGGCAGCGAGGCGATCACCGCCGCGGCGGTCGGGGGAGTGGCCTCGGTGAACGTGGGCGGGTTCGTGATGAACCGCCACTTCTCGCCGTCGTGCTCGGTCCACTTCGCGGCGAACCGGGCGCTGGTGTTCTTGCGGGACTTCTCGGCGGCCTTGGAGAAGTCGTTGATCAGGTCGTCGGCCTTGACCTTCGACAGCGTCGACTCGTCGCCCAGCGCGGTCCACGAGTCCAGGAACGGGATCTCCGCGAGGTGCCGGATCGTGCCCCGGTACGCGCTCACGGCGTCCTCGGCGGCGTCGCGGCAGCCCTTGTCCGACACGCCACCGACGCGGCCCGCCAGCACCAGCGAGGCGACGAGCCGCTTGAGGTCCCACTCCCACGGGCCGGGCAGCGTCTCGTCGAAGTCGTTGATGTCCATGACGATCTGGCCCTCGGGCGTGCCGTAGAGACCGAAGTTCGCTGCGTGTGCATCACCGCACAACTGAGCGTGAAGCCCGGTCGCGCACCCGGCGGCGAGGTCGCCCGCCTGCAGCCCGGCCGAGCCGCGGAAGAACGCGAACGGGTTCTCGAGCATCCGCCCGATCCGCAGCGGGATCAGGTTTTCCAATCGCCCCTTGTTGCTGGCGCGCAGGAACTCCAGAACGGACGGGCGGGAGGCGGCCAGCGACATCGCGCGGTGCGCCTTGAAGTCCACTGAGGACCGCAGTGCGCGTCCCTGCGCGTAGACCTCTTCCGGCTCAACCCAACGGCCCAAAGCGGCAGCGGCCTCAGCGCGAACCCGTTCACCCATAAGAGTCATCATGCCTGCGGCGGACGAACCACGTGGCCCGTCCGCCGCATTTGTGACCTAGCCACGAACGAAAATCACCCTAAACGGGACGAACGACTTCGGCGATCGCCCGGACACCCAGGTCGACCTCGTCCCGCGTGATCACCAACGGCGGCGCGACGCGCAACGTGGACGCGTGCGTCTCCTTGCACAGCACCCCACGCGTGGCGAGCGCCTCGGACGCGGCCCGGCCGACCGGACCGCCCGGCGCGATCTCGACACCGGCCCACAGCCCGCGCCCGCGCACCTCGGCCACCCCGTGACCGACCAGCTTGTTCAGCTCCGCGTGCAGGTACGCACCCATCTCCCGCGAGCGCTGCTGGAACTCGCCGGTCGCGAGCAGCCTCACGACCGCGCGGCCCACGGCGCAGGCGAGCGGGTTGCCGCCGAACGTCGACCCGTGCTCACCGGGCTTCAGCACGCCCAGCACCGCGCGCGAACCGACCACCGCGGACACCGGCAGGATGCCGCCGCCGAGGGCCTTGCCGAGCGTGTAGAGGTCGGCGCGCACCCCCTCGTGGTCGAGCGCGAACAGCTCGCCGGTGCGGCCGAGGCCGGACTGGATCTCGTCGGCGATCATCAGCACGTTGTTCTCGTCGCACAGGCGGCGGATCCCGGCCAGGTACCCGGCGGGCGGCACGACCACGCCGGCCTCGCCCTGGATCGGCTCCAGCAGCACGGCGGCCGTGCGCGGGGAGATCGCGGACTCGATCTCGTCCAGCGCCCCGTACTTGACGACCTTGAAGCCGGGCGTGAACGGCCCGAAGTCGTTGCGCGCGGTCTCGTCGGTCGAGAACGACACGATCGTCGTCGTGCGGCCGTGGAAGTTGGACCCCGCGACGATGATCTCCGCCGTGCCTTCCGGCACGTGCTTGACCTGGTAGGCCCACTTGCGCGCGACCTTGATCGCGGACTCGACGGCCTCGGCGCCGGAGTTCATCGCGAGCACCATCTCGGTGCCGGTCAGGCTTGCGAGCTCACGGCAGAACAGGCCGAACTGGTCGTGGTGGAACGCGCGGCTGGTCAGCGTGACGCGGCCGAGCTGCTCGACGGCGGCGGCCACCAGGGCGGGGTGGCGGTGCCCGAAGTTCAGCGACGAGTAACCGGACAGGAAGTCCAGGTAGCGGCGTCCCTCGACGTCGGTGACCCACGAACCCTCGCCGTGCGAGATGACCACCGGCAGCGGGTGGTAGTTGTGCGTGCTCCATTCCTCATCGAGGGCGACGTAATCAGCGCTGGTGGTGGTGTTGTGCTCAGCGATGGCGGTCATCCTCCAAGGCTAGGGTCCTGGACAAGCGATATCGACCGTGAAGCGTTGCGCACTGCCTCAGTTCGTTGCGTAGATTCATCAATCAGTGGCTGAACTTTGCACAGCGGGCGGAATCGGCGGTGAATCGCTACGGTCAGGTGATGGTGAAGAAGTCGGTTCGTGAGGCTCTGCGACTCGATGAGGTGGATCTCTCCACCCTCGACCCTGCAGGCCGCCCGGTCGGTCCCAAGAACAAGAAGGAGGCGGCCGAGGACCTGGTCGCCACCGGGACCGAGCTGGACACCCTGCAGGAGGCGCTGTACGCGGAGAATTCTCGCGCGGTGCTGCTGGTCCTGCAGGGGATGGACACCGCGGGCAAGGGTGGCGTGGTCCGCCACGTCGTCGGCCTGGTGAACCCCCAGGGCGTGCGCATCGCGTCGTTCAAGAAACCGACTCCCGCCGAACGGCGTCAGCACTTCCTGACGCGCATCAGGAAGGTCCTGCCGGAGAAGGGCCGCATCGGGGCGTTCGACCGCTCCCACTACGAGGACGTCCTGGTGCCCAAAGTAGAACGCCTGCTGACGGCCGCGGAGATTCGCGGGCGTTACAAGGAGATCAACGCGTTCGAGAAGGAGCTCGCGGACGGCGGCATCACGGTCGTCAAGTGCTTCCTCAACATCTCGCCGGAGGTCCAGAAGGAACGGCTGCTCGCGCGCCTGGACGACCCGCAGAAACACTGGAAGTACAACCCGGCCGACATCGACTCGCGCTCGAAGTGGTCCAAGTACCAGGACGCCTACACGCAGGCGTTGAAGAACTGCTCCGCCACGCCCTGGTACGCCGTGCCGTCGGACCGCAAGTGGTACCGGAACTGGGCGATCAGCAGGTTGCTGCTGGAGACCATGCGCGAGATGGACCCGAAGTTCCCGCCGCCCGCCTACGACATCGAGGCCGAGAAGGCCCGGCTGATCTTCGCCGACCCGTTGCGTTAGGCGCAATCTTGATTGCACCTATTGCCTGGCCGTAGTGGTCTGGGCCAGTGTGGGCTGCGCCGCCGCCGCAAAGTGCATTCCGGAGGTGCGGACGTGGGTGTTGGTCGGCGACGTTTTCTCGGAGCCATGGGCGTAGGAGCTGGACTGCTGATGACCGGAGGAACCGCTGAGGCGGCAGCCGCCACGCGGAGAGTGTTCTTCGGCGCCTACACGACGTGGAGCGGTGGCGCCAAGGGCATCGGCATCGGCACCTACGACTCCGCGACCGGGCAGCTGAAGACGACCGGCGTGATCTCGGGCGTGGTCAACCCGTCGTTCGTGATCGAGTCACGGGACGGCAGGTTCCTCTACGCCGTCAACGAGAACACCAAGGGCGAGGTCACCGCGATCAACGCGGCCACGCTCAAGGTGATCAACAAGCAGGCGACCGGCGGCGCCGACCCGTGCCACCTGACGCTCGACCCGTCCGGGAAGTTCCTGATCACGGCGGACTACTCGTCGGGGTCCCTGAGCGTCTTCCCGGTCAACGCGGACGGCAGCCTCGGCGCGCGCACGCAGAAGGTGCAGCACACGGGGTCCGGGCCGAACAAGGAACGCCAGGAGGGCCCGCACGCGCACCACATCGTGTTCGACAACGCCGGCAAGTACGCGGCGGCGGTCGACCTCGGCGCGGACTCGGTGTTCGTCTACTCGTTCGCCGCCGGGAAGCTGACGCAGGTCTCGCAGGCGAAGGTCAAGCCGGGGGCAGGGCCGCGGCACATCGCGTTCCACCCGGACGGCAAGACCGCCTACGTGGCGAACGAGCTGGACTCGACCATCGTGACCTGCTCGTACGCGAACGGGAAGCTCACGCCGGGCCAGGTGCTCAAGACCGTGCCGTCGGGCAGTCCGACGAACTACCCGGCCGAGGTGCTGGTGTCGGCGGACGGCAAGCACGTCTACCTGTCGAACCGCGGGCACGACAGCATCGCGCACTTCGCGGTCGGCGCATCCGGGCTGACCATGGTCGGCACCACCGCGGTCGGCGGCAAGTACCCGCGGCACATCACGTTCGACCCGACCGGGTCGTTGCTGTTCGCGGCCAACCAGAACTCGAACAACGTCACGTCGTTCACGGTCGACAAGGCCACGGGCAGGATCACCCCGTCCGGAACGGCGCTGCAGACCGCGATCCCGGTCTGCGTGCTGCCTACCCGACTGGGTTAACTCCCTTCTGGTCGACCGTCCACAGTGGTACTCCGGGCCCATGGGTCTTATGGCTGGAGTACTCGCTGTCGCTTTGCTGGCGCCCGCCCCGATCGCGCCGGAGTACGTCGCACTCGGCGACTCCTACGCGTCCGGAGCGGGCGCCGGTTCCTATGTGGACTCGTCGTGCCGCCGGAGCTCGAACGCCTATCCGACGCTGCAGGGCGCGGAGTTCCCGTCGTTCCGGTTCGTGGCGTGCAGCGGCGCGACCACGAAGTCGCTGCGGTCCCAGTTCCGGGCGCTCACGCCGAACACCACGTTCGTCACGATCACCATCGGCGGCAACGACCTCGGGTTCGTCGACGTGCTGACGACCTGCACGCTCAGCGGCGACCGGGCCTGCACCAGGAGGGTCGCCGAGGCGGTGGACTTCGTCCACGCCGAGCTGCCCGGCCGGCTCGACACGACCTACGCCACGGTCAAGGAGGCGTCGCCGCACGCCCTGCTCGTCGTGGCCGGGTACCCGCGGCTGTTCACGCCGGACGACGGGTGCCGGACCTTGTCCGCCGTCAAGCGCGCGGCCCTCAACGACGCCGCTGACCAGCTGTCCGACGAGATCGCGAATGCGGCCGAACGCGCCGGTGCGCGGTACGTGGACGTGAGGGAAGCGTTTGCGGACCACGGTGTGTGTGCGGACGAGCCGTGGATCAACGGGCTGGTCAGCCCGACCGCCGACTCCTACCACCCGAACAAGGCGGGGCAGGCCGCTTACTTCCGTGCGTTGACTTCGAGGCTTAGGTAAGTTCAGACTTACCGTTCGTGGAGACTTACCAAACGGCGTTCGCGGCGCTCGGTGACCCGACCCGCCGCGAGATCTTCACACTGCTCGCGGCAGGGCCGCGGGCGGTGGGGGAGATCGCCGCCGAGCTGCCCGTGTCGCGGCCGGCCGTGTCGCAGCACCTCAAGGTGCTCAAACAGGCACGGCTGGTCCGCGTGCGGGCGGAGGGCACCCGGCGCAGGTACTCGGTCGACCACGCGGGGGTGGCCGCGATGCGCGACTACCTCGACGACGTCTGGGGTCAGGCGCTCGCGAACTTCGCTGCGGTGGTGGAGGAGGAACGATGACGGAAGTACGTCGCTCGGTGCTGGTCAACGCCTCGCCGGACCACGCCTTCAAGGTGTTCACGGAGAAGTTCGTGACGTGGTGGCCGTCCGCGCACCACATCGGCGAGGCGGACCTGAAGGACGTCGTGGTCGAACCGCGCGAGGGCGGGCGCTGGTACGAGATCGGCACCGACGGCACCGAGTGCGACTGGGGTTCGGTCCAGGTGTGGGAGCCGCCGTCGCGCCTGCTGCTGGCCTGGCACCTCGACGGTGACTGGGACTACGACCCGGACCCGGCGCGGGCCTCCGCGGTGGAGGTCACCTTCACCCCCGAGGGCACCGGCACCCGCGTCGAGCTGGTGCACAGCGCGTTCGAACGGCACTTCACCAAGCCGGACCGGGTGCGCGAAGGCGTCTCCGGCGGCGGTGGCTGGGGCGCTATTTTGGTCGGCTTCGGGCATGCGTTCGTGTGATCATGCGCGGGTGAGTCATCTGAGGGAGGTCACGGCCACCCGGTACGTGACGCCGTTCCGCGAGGGCGGGTCGATGCCGGGGCTGGTCGAGGCCGACGACCTGGGCATGTACGTGGTGAAGTTCCGCGGCGCGGGGCAGGGCGTGAAGGTCCTGGTCGCCGAGATCGTCGTCGGCGAGCTCGCGCGGCGGCTCGGCTTCCGGATACCCGAGATCGTGCTCGTGCACCTCGACCCGGAACTGGCGCGCGCGGAACCCGACCAGGAGGTCCAGGAGCTGCTGCGGGCCAGCGGCGGCCTCAACCTCGGGCTCGACTACCTGCCCGGCTCGTTCGACTTCAACCCGATCGTGCGCGACCCCGGCGTCGAGCTCGCGACGCGGCTGCTGTGGTTCGACGCGCTGGTGCTCAACGTGGACCGCAGCTGGCGCAACCCGAACATGCTGCTGTGGCACCGCGAACCGTGGCTGATCGACCACGGCGCCGCGCTCTACTTCCACTACTCGTGGAGCGAGGAGCGTCCGGCCACCAAGGACTACCGCTACGACTCGTCGGACCACGCGATGCTGCCGAACGCGGGCGCGTTGTCCGAAGTGGACGCCGAGCTGGCCGCGAAGGTCACGCCGGAGCTGCTGGACGAGGTGCTCGCGCTCGTCCCCGACGAGTGGCTGGAGGGCGATCCGGCCGAACTCCGCCAGCGCTACAAGGACTTCTTCACCTACCGCCTGCACAACCGCGGCTGGGTCGACTCGCTGGAGGCCGCGCGTGCCGCACGTGTTTGAGTACGCGCTGCTGCGGGCGGTCCCGCGGCAGGAGCGTGGCGAGTTCATGAACGTCGGCGTCCTCGTCTACTGCGCGCCGCTGGACTTCCTGTGCGCGAAGACCTTTGTGGACGGTGACCGGCTGCGGGTGCTGGACCCGCACCTCGACGTCGAGATGCTCGAGACGTCGCTGAAGCACCTCACGAACTCCTGTGACGGCTCCGCCGAGGCCGGTCCGGTCAGCAGGACGACGGCGGGGCAGCGGTTCCGCTGGCTCACCGCGCCCCGCAGCACGATCGTGCAGACGTCACCGGCGCACACGGGCTGGACCGACGATCCCTCCGCCGAGGTCACACGGCTTTTCGAGGCGCTGGTGCTGCCGCCCCGGTAGGTTCCTCGCAACCTAAGGGGACGAACGGCGTCCCTAGTTGCAAAGCGAAACTGAAGCGATCGGGGTTGGCGACAAATGAGCGCTGGGTATCACCACGGCTACCAGCAGCCGCGGCGTCCCATGCCGCCGCAGCGGCCGATGAAGAAGAAGAGGCGTCCGGGACGCGTCATTCTGGTGCTGCTGCTCGTCCTGGTTCTGGGTGCCGTCGGATTCGGGTTCTACGTCGATTCGACGCTGACGCGGATCAACGCGCTGCCGGACTACGAGGGCCGTCCCGCCGAGACGCCGGGCACCACCTGGCTGCTCGTCGGATCGGACGCCAGGGAAGGCCTGACGCAGGAGCAGAAGGACGCGCTCGCCACCGGTGACGCCGCCGGACGGCGGACCGACACCATCATGATGCTGCACCTGCCGGACAACAGCGCCGCCAAGCCGGTGCTGCTGTCGATTCCGCGTGACTCCTACGTCGCGATCCCGGAGAACGGCCGCAACAAGGTCAACGCGGCGTACGCGTTCGGCGGGCCGCAGATGCTCGTGCAGACCGTCGAGGGTGCGACCGGCGTGCGGATCGACCACTACATGGAGATCGGCTTCGGCGGGTTCTCCGACATGGTCGACGCGGTCGGTGGCGTCGACATCTGCCTCGACGAGCCGATCAAGGACCCGCTGGCCGGCATCGACCTGCCCGCCGGCTGCCAGGAGCTCGACGGGCCGCAGGCGCTCGGGTTCGTGCGGACCCGTGCCTTCGCGACCGCCGACCTGCAGCGCGTGCAGAACCAGCGCAAGTTCCTGTCGGCGCTCTTCGAGAAGGTGAAGAGCCCGGCGACGCTCGCGAACCCGTTCCGCGTCATCCCGCTGATGAACGCGGCGTCCGGAGCGGTGTCGGTCAACGAGGACGACCACGTGTGGCACCTGGCGAGCGTCGCGCTCAACATGAGCGAGGCGACGAGCGGGACGGTGCCGGTCGGGTCCACGCCGACGGTGCCCGGTGCGGGCTCGGTCGTGCAGTGGAACAAGGAGAAGGCGTCGCAGCTGTTCGACCTGATCAGCAAGGACCAGCCGGTGCCGGCTGAGCTGATCGCCCCTCCGAAGTAGCTAGGACTTGACGGGCTCGGGCGTGGGCTCCGAGCTGGTCGAACCGGCCTCCTGTGCGATGCTCTCGAGCTCGCGCAGGAGGTCGTCGTAAATAGGCGTCGTTGACATGGTGTAGCCCCCTCGTGCGGATCTTCCCCCGTTCAGGTGACGGGAGCTTACGCCCCTATACCCCGACTTTCTGCCAGATATGCGTCCGTGGCGCTAAATGTTGGCTAAAGCCATCCTGCGACCAGGCGTTATGTGGACGCGCCACATGTTGATCACCCCGCGTGACGCCTACCGTTTCCGGCATGTCGAGTGTCACGGGTCACAGCGCGCTGATCACCGGAGCCGCGAGCGGCATCGGCCTGGCCTGCGCCCGCGCACTGGCCGCGGCGGGTGCCAAGGTCCACCTGGCCGACCGCGATCCCCAGGTGCTGGAGCTGGCCGACGAGCTCGGTGGCGTCGGGCACGTGCTCGACCTGACCGGGTCCGTGGACGAGTTGCCCGGTGAGATCGACGTCCTGGTCAACAACGCCGGCGTGCAGCACGTCGCGCCCATCCACGAGTTCCCCGCCGAGCGCTTCTCGGCGATGGTCGAGCTGATGCTGGGGGCGGCGTTCCGTCTCACCCGGCACGTGCTGCCGCACATGTACACCCGCGGCTGGGGCCGGTTGGTCCACATCTCCAGCGTGCACGGGATGCGCGCGTCCGCGTTCAAATCCGCTTACGTCGCCGCGAAGCACGGCCTGGAGGGGTTCTCCAAGGTCGCTGCTCTCGAAGGCGCTCCGCACGGTGTCACGTCGAACTGCGTGGCGCCGGGATATGTGCGGACCCCGTTGGTGGAGAAGCAGATCGCGGACCAGGCCCGGGTGCACGGCATCTCCGAGGCCGATGTTTCTTCGCAGATCTTCCTGCAGCGCAGCGCGGTGAAAAGGCTGATCGAACCTTCCGAGGTCGCCGACGCCGTGCTGTGGTTGTGCGACAACAGTTTTGTCACCGGTACGTCGTTGGCCGTCGATGGCGGCTGGTCAGCTCAATGAGGAGTTGTCGATGATCAAAAAAGTGGTAGGCGCTTCGCTCATCGGGACAACTGTCGAGTGGTACGACTTCTTCCTCTACGGCTCGGCAGCCGCCCTGGTGTTCAACAAGCTGTTCTTCCCGACCGCGGACCCGCTGACCGGCACGCTGCTCGCGTTCACCACGTACGCGATCGGCTTCCTGGCGCGGCCGCTGGGTGGCCTTGTCTTCGGCCACTTCGGGGATCGCCTGGGGCGCAAGAAGTTGCTGGTGCTGTCGTTGCTGCTGATGGGCGGCGCGACGATGCTGATGGGTGTGCTGCCGACGTACGCGTCGGTCGGCGTGCTCGCACCCGTGCTGCTGACGCTGCTGCGGCTCGTGCAGGGCTTCGCCCTGGGCGGCGAGTGGGGCGGCGCCGTGCTGATCGTGTCGGAGCACGGTGACCCGAAACGGCGCGGGTTCTGGGCGTCGTGGCCGCAGGCCGGTGTGCCGTGCGGGAACCTGCTCGCGACCGGTGTGCTGGCGATCCTCGCGGCGGTGCAGACGGACGAGGCCTTCCTCGCGTGGGGCTGGCGGATCCCGTTCCTGCTCTCCGGTGTGCTCGTGGTGATCGGGCTGTGGATCCGGTTGACGGTGTCCGAGTCGCCGATCTTCCTGGCCGCGCAGGAGAAGCGCGCGAAGGAGCCGGTGGAGGAGAGGGCCCCGGCACTGGAGCTGCTCAAGCACAACTGGCGCGAGGTGCTGATCGCGATGGGCGCGCGGTTCGCCGAGAACGTGTCGTACTACGTGATCACGGCGTTCATCCTCGTCTACGTGGTGACCGGGCTCGGGCTGTCGAAGTCGGTGGGGCTCAACGCGGTGCTGATCGCGTCGGCCGTGCACCTGGTGACGATCCCGGTGTGGGGTCACCTGTCGGACCGGTTCGGGCGGCGGTCGATCTACCTGGTCGGCGCGGTCGGCATGGCGGCGTGGATCTTCGCGTTCTTCGCGTTGCTCGACACCAAGGACCCGGTGCTGATCACGCTGGCGACGACGATCGGCCTGGTGCTGCACGGCGCGATGTACGGGCCGCAGGCGGCGTTCTTCTCGGAGCTGTTCGGGACGCGGGTGCGGTACTCGGGCGCGTCGGTCGGCTACCAGTTGGCGTCGATCGTGGCCGGAGCGCTGGCGCCGTTGATCGCGACGGCCCTGCTGCAGGCGTACAAGTCGTCGTTCCCGATCGCCGTCTACGTGTTGATCACGTGCGTGATCACCGTCGTCGCCATCGCGTTCGCCAGGGAGACCCGTGGTGCGGACCTGGAGGAACGTGACAGGGTTGGGGTGTGACACGACGGCGTGAGGCCGAACTGGCGGCGTTGTTCGAGACCGCGTCCGAGCTCGCGGGCATGCGCGACCCGGACGCGGTTCTCCGCTCGATCGTGCGCAGGGCGCGCACGCTGCTCGGCACGGACGTCTCCTACCTGTCGATGAACGACCCGGCCGGCACCTACATGAGGGTGACGGACGGGTCGTTCTCGCCGCTGTTCCAGAAGGTCAGGCTGGGGCTCGGCGAAGGGCTCGGCGGGCTGGTCGCGCAGACCGCCCGGCCGTACGCGACCTCCGACTACTTCGCGGACGCCCGGTTCAACCACACGAACCCGATCGACTCGGCCGTGCACGACGAGGGCCTGACGGCGATCCTGGGCGTGCCGCTGAAGCTCGACTCGAAGGTCATCGGCGTGCTGTACGCGGCGGACCGGACCCCCCGCGAGTTCCCGGCGGAGGAGGTCGCGCTGCTGCAGTCGCTGGCCGACCACGCGGCCATCGCGATCGACACGGCGTCGTTGTTCGCCACCATCCAGTCGCACAACGAGGCCATGAAACGGGCCGAGGAGGCGCACGACCGGCTGACGGACCTGGTGCTGCGCGGCGGTTCCTCGGCAGAGGTGGCCGCGGCGGTGGGGGAGTTGCTGGGCGGGCACGTCGAAGTGCTGGACGTGGTGCCGCCTGCCGCGGTGCGGGCCAGCGGGCGGGCCGTGCTGCTCGACGGCGTCTGGGTGTGCGCGGTGCTGGCGGGATCCGAGCTGCTGGGCGGGATCGCGCTCTCCGGCCGCCCCGACCTCACGGACGCGGACCGGCGGCTGTTCGAACGGTCTGCGGCGGTGACGGCGTTGTTGTTGCTGCTGCGGCGAACCGTGGCAGAGGCGGAGAACAAGGTCCGCGGCGAGCTGATCACCGACGTCCTGGACGGTCGCGACGCCGCAGGGCTGCTGGCGCGGGCCCGCAGGGTCGGTGTCGAGCTGTCCGAGCCACACGTGGTGCTGGTCGCGGACGGGAACCTCTCCGGGGCAACGCACTACGCGTCCGTCCACCGGGGACTGGCCGGGTCGCGCGGCCGGGACGTCGTGCTGGTGTTGCCGTCCAGGTCCACGGACGTCGCCAGGGAGGTCGCCAAGGCGCTGGACGCGACGGTGGGAGCGTGCGGGCCGGTCGCCGGTCCGGTGGCGATCGCGGCTGCCTACGAGGAGGCGCGGCGGTGCCTGAAGGCGTTGCGGCAGCTGGGCCGTGAGAAGGACGCCGCGACGATGGACGACCTCGGGTTCGTCGGGGTGCTGCTGGGCGACCGGGCCGACGTCTCCGGCTACGTGCGATCGGTGCTCGGGCCGGTGCTGGACTACGACTCCGAGCGCGGCACGGACCTGGTGCACACGCTGGAGGTCTACTTCCGCTGCGGTGCGAACCTCAGCCGTGCCAAGGCGGATCTGCACCTCCACGTCAACACCGTCACGCAACGGCTCGACCGGGTCACGTCGCTGCTCGGCGACTGGCAGTCGCCGGAACGCGTGCTGGAGGTGCAGCTCGCCCTGCGGCTACTTCGCCTGCAGGCCTGAGACGGGCACGGCGTCGCCCGCCGCCGCGTCGGAGTTGCCGAACGGCTTTGCGATCAGCATGTAGACCAGGCCGATGCCGACCACGAGCGTGCCGCTGAGGATCACGACGTAGTTGTCGTACCAGGGCCCGTCCGGGGTGCGCGGCCACACCATGTTCACCATCGCCGCGACGCCGTACGCGAGCGCCAGGACGTTGACGATCAGGCCCCACCTGCCGAGCGTGAACTCACCGGACGGCGTCCAGCCCTTGAGCCGCGCCCGCAGCGCCGCGAACACGACCATCTGGAAGCCCAGGTAGATGCCGAGCGTCGCGAAGGACACGATCTTGTCCAGCGCGTTCGTGGACAGCATCGACGCGATCACGATGACCGCCGGGATGATGCCGGCGAGCGCGAGGGCGAACGGCGGGATGTGGCGCTTCTTGTTGAACTTCGAGAGCGCCTTGTGCCCGAAGATCATCTTGTCGCGGGCGTAGGAGTAGGTGAGCCTGCTGGCCGCCGCCTGCAACGACATCGTGCAGGACAGGAACGAGATCAGCACGACGCCGATCACGATCTTGTAGCCGACCGGGCCGAACGCGTTGGTCAGGATGTTCGTGACCGGGTCGGCGTCCTCGCCGCTGATGACCTTGCCGAAGTCCGGCACCGCCAGCAGCAGCGACAGGCACGCGAACGTGGCCGCCGCGCCGCCGATGTAGATGGTGCGGCGCATGGCCTTCGGGATGACGCGGCCGGGGTCCTTGACCTCCTCCGCGGTGTCACCGCACGCCTCGAAGCCGTAGTACTGGTAGAGGCCGATGATGCCCGCCGCGAAGAACGCCGGCAGGTAGCTGCCCGATCCCTCCGCGCCGAAGCTGTCGAAGAGCACGCCCAGGCCGTGCACGCGGTTGTCGACGAGCAGCCAGATGCCGACGACGAGTGCACCGACGATCTCCGCGGCGAACCCGAAGATCGCGGCCCACGACAGCACCTTCGTGCCGGCGTAGTTGATGAGCGTCGAGACCACGATGATCGCGATCGCGCACAGCACGGTGTTGCCGACGTTGGCCGTGTAGCCGAGAAGCGTTGCCAGATAAGGCCCCGCGCCGTAACTGACGGACGCGATGGTGACCAGCAGGGCGATCATGTAGACCCAGCCGGTCATCCACGCCCAGCGCTTGCCCCACAGGCGGCGTGCCCAGGGGTACACGCCGCCCGCCACCGGGTACTGCGCCACGAGCTCGCCGAAGATGAGCGCGACCAGGAACTGGCCGATGCCCGCGACGACGAAGCTCCAGATCATCGGCGGGCCGCCCAGGGCGAGCGCCACGCCGAACAACGTGTACGTGCTGACCACGGGGGAGAGGTAGGTGAAGCCCAGCGAGAAGTTCGCCCAGGGACTCATGTCCCGCTTGAACTCCGAGGTGTAGCCGAGATCCTTGAGCCTGTCTTCCGCTGTAGCAGTCACTTACGCCTCCTTGATCAGGTCCGCGGCGCGTTCTCCAATCATGAGCACCGTGACCATGGGGTTCACGGTGGGCATGGTCGGGAACACGGACGCGTCGACGACCCGGAGGCCTTCGAGTCCGATGACCTTCAGGTCACCGTCCACAACGGATCCGATGGCGCACGTGCCGGCGGGGTGGTAGACGGTGTGGGCCGCTTTCCGGCCGTACTCCGACAGGGCCTCGTCGCTGGTGACGTCCGGGCCCGGCGCGATCTCCCGCTTGAGCCACGACTTCAGCGGCTCCTGCTCGGCGATCCTCCGAGCGATCCGGAACCCGTCGACGAGGGTCTGCTCGTCGTAGCCGTCGGGGTTCATGAAGTAGCCGAAGTCGAGCTCGGGCTTCTCGGTGGGATCGCTGGACTTCAGCCACAGCCGGCCCTTGCTGTGCGGCCTGGGGATGTTCGGCGTCATGCAGACCCCGTGCTCCACCGCCGGGTAGCCGAGGCGTTCCGTGTTGGTGGTGAAGGGGATCTGGTAGAAGTGGAACATCAGGTCCGGCCGCGGGTCGGACTCGTCGCGCCGGATGAACAGCCCGGCGTCGGAGTCCATCACCGAGTTCTCCGGCAACGGCTTCGTGGTCTCCCAGACGATGACCGACTCCGGATGGTCGAGCAGGTTCTCGCCGACACCGGGCAGGTCGTGCCTGGGCTCGATGCCGATGCTGCTGAGGTGCTCGGCGTCGCCGATGCCCGAGAGCATCATGAGACGGGGCGTGTCGATGGCGCCCGCGCAGAGCAGAACCTCTTTGTCGGCCTCGACGTAGCCCTTGTCGGTGTGCACGCCGATCGCGCGGGTGCCGTCGAACTCGATCTTGCTCGCCCAGGTGTTGAGCAGCAGGGTCAGGTTCCTGCGGTCCAGGATCGGGTGCACGTAGGCGGTGCTGGCGCTGGAGCGCTGGTTGTTCTTCTCCGGGTGGTACGCGATGGAGAAGAAGCCGACGCCTTCCTCGAACGGCTGCGCGTTGAAGTCGTCGATCTGCGGGACGTCGACGGCCTTCTGCGCGGCGGCCACGAAGTCCTTGGCGATCGGGTTCCTGTCCTTCTCCACCACCGGGATGATGTTGAGCTGGACCTTGTCGTAGTACGGCCCGACCGCGTCCCACGTCCAGCCGTGACCCCAGTCGTCGAGGTCCTGCGGCAGCGGCTTGAAGCAGATCAGCGTGTTGTGGCTGGAACACCCGCCGAGCACCTTGGCGCGGCTGTGCCGGATGTGCGAGTTCCCGCGCGGCTGCTCGACCGTCGGGTAGTCGTAGTCGTACTCGGTCTCCAGCAGGTTGATCCAGTTGCGCAGGTTCAGGATCTTCTCGTCGCCGACGTCGGAGGGACCGCCCTCGATGACCGCGACCGTGACGTTCTCGTCCTCGGTGAGCCTGGCCGCGAGCACGCAGCCCGCCGTTCCGCCTCCGACGATCACGTAGTCATATGCGGTCACTGGCTGGAGTCCTTTCGCGCGAACCAGTTCTGGGCTTCAGGCTTGAGGTTCTGGTACACGTGCTTGGGCTCGGTGTACTCGTGCAGCCCGGCGGTGCCGAGCTCGCGGCCGACGCCGGAGCGCTTGAAGCCGCCCCACTCGGCCTGCGGCAGGTACGGGCCGAACTCGTTGATCCAGACCGTGCCGTGGCGGAGCTTCTTCGCGACGCGCTGCGCCTTGTCGAGGTCCTGGCTCCAGACGCCGCCCGCGAGGCCGTACTCGGTGTCGTTGCCGAGGCGGATCGCGTCCTCCTCGGTCTCGAAGCGCTCGGCGGTGATGATCGGGCCGAACGTCTCGTCCTGGACCAGCTTCATGTCCCTCGTGCAGTCCGCGTAGACCGTGGGACGGAAGAAGAACCCGTTCTGCAGCTCGGGTTCGTCCGGCCGCTTGCCGCCCGCCTTGAGCGTCGCGCCCTCCTGCTTGGCGATCTCGACGTAGCTCTCGACCTTGGCGCGGTGCTCGGCGCTGACGAGGGGACCGGACTCGGTGTCCTCGTCGAAACCGTTGCCCAGCTTGATGAGATCGGCGCGGCGCGCGACCTCGTCGACGAAGTCGTCGTAGACGCTGCTGTGCACGATGAGCCTCGTGCCGGACGAGCAGACCTGGCCCGCGTGGAAGAACGCCGCCGTGAGCGCGTAGTCGACGGCGACGTCGAGGTCGGCGTCCGCGAAGACGATGTTCGGGTTCTTGCCGCCGAGCTCGAGCGCGACCTTCTTCACGGTCTTCGCGGCCGACGCCATGATCCGCTGGCCGGTCGCGAGGCTGCCGGTGAACGAGACCAGGTCGACGTCGGGGTGCTCGGACAGCGGCGCGCCGACCTCGGGGCCCGTGCCGAGCACGAGGTTCGCGACGCCGTCGGGGAGTCCGGCCTCCTGCAACAGCTCGAACAACCTGATCGTCGTGAGTGGAGTGATCTCGCTGGGCTTGGCCACGATCGTGTTGCCCGCCAGCAGGGCCGGCGCGATCTTCCAGGAGACCTGCAGCAGCGGGTAGTTCCACGGGGCGATCAGGCCGCACACGCCGACGGGTTCGTAGTCGATGCGGCTGATGACGTTCTCCGGGACACCCTGCACGATCTTCGGGTGCAGCAGGCCCGCCAGGTTGCCGTAGTAGCGGAACACGGCGGCGACGTCGTCCACGTCGATGCGGCTCTCGACCAGCGTCTTGCCGGTGTCGAGCGTCTCGGTGCGGGCGATGTCCTCCTTGTCGCGGTCCAGGAGGTCCGCGACGCGGTTCAGCACGGCTGCGCGGTGCTCGGGGCTGGAGTGCTGCCAGTCGCCGTGGTCGAAGGCGTGACGCGCCTTGGCGATCGCTGCGACCGCCTGGTCGCGGGTCTGTTCCTCGACCTCGGTGATGACGCTCTGGTCGAAGGGGTTGATGATCTGCCGCACCGGCGACACGGACTGCCTCCCTGGTTCGTGTGTCCACGAAGGACACCGGGGTATAGCCGGTCGCCGGTGGGCGTAAACCGTGACGACCGTCTCCTACTTGAGATTCCTGCGCAGTCGGGTGAAAAGGCGTGCGTTGCTCATCGCCACGATGCCGACGATGTCGTCCGGGTTGTCACCGTCTCGATAGGTCGCGACGAACTTCCTGTCCTCGATGGACCCATCTTCTACGCGAACGTCCTCCGTCGCTCGCCCGATGAACTGGATCCGCACGCCGTACTGGTCCGACCACACGTAACCGCCGTTGGTGTGCGTCGCGACGGTCTCGCCCGCGAGCAGGTTGCGGGTGGCGATCTGCGCCTGCTCGGTCGCCGACGTCCAGTGCTCGGCGCGGTGCCCCGCGCAGTTCGCGACGTCGCCGACCGCGACGATGTTGCGCACGTTCGTGACGCCGCCCGCGTCGCACACGACGCCGTTGCCGAGGGTGACGGGTCCACCGGCGAGCCAGTCCGTCGCCGGGCGCGTGCCGATGCCCGCGACGACGACGTCGGCGTTGATCAGGCGGCCGTCCGCGAGGTTGATTCCGCCATCAACGTTGACTGAGTCAACATTGACGCCAGTGATCAATGTTGATCCGTGGTCGCCGTGCAGATGTCCGCACGCGGTGCCCATCTCGGCCCCCAGCACGCGCGTGAGAGGCGTGGGCAGTGCCTCGACGACGGTGACGTCCTTGCCGAGAGCGCGCGCACTGGAGGCGATCTCAGCCCCGATGAAGCCGGCGCCGATGACACCGATGTGCTGCGCGGTGCCGAACGCCTCGCGCAGCCTGATGGCGTCGTCCAGTGTGCGCAGCACGTGCGTGCCGGGGATCGTGCGCGGCAGACCGCCCGTGGCGATGACGATGCCGTCGGCCTCGACCGTCGTGTCGTCGCTGAGCGCGATCTCCTGGGTGGAGAGCAGCGCTGTCGCCCGCACGCCCAGGCGCCACTCCGCGGCGAGTTCGTCGAGGTCCTCCTGGTCCGCGAGCGGCACCGCCTCGACCTTGCCGAGGAGGAAGTCCTTCGAGAGAGGAGGCCGGTCATAGGGGAGATGGACCTCGTCGCCGATGACGACGATCCGTCCGTCGAACCCCTGCTGGCGCAGTGCCTGCGCCGACCTCAGACCGGCGAGTGAGGCGCCGATGATCGCGATCGTCTTCACGCCACGTCCTTGTTCACTTCGGCATCGACATAGACCACCCCATCTTTCACGCAGACGGGATAGGTCTTCACCGGTCTTTTGGCGGGCAGACCTGTCGGCTCGCCGGTGCGAAGGTCGAAGCTCGCGGCGTGCAGCGGGCATTCGACGAAGCAGCCCTCCAGCCAGCCCTCGCTCAGCGAGGCGTCCTGGTGGGTGCAGGTGTCGTCGATGGCGCGGACGTCACCGTCGGCGTTGAAGACCGCGATCGGCGCATGAGGGCCGACGATGCGCACCGCCTCACCTGGGGGCAGGTCCATGAGAGCGCAGGCGCGGATCATCGTCGGCCTCCGTTGCGTGACGCGGCACATGTTCCGAATGACGCAACACAATGTGAGCCTCGCGCGACCCGCCGTCAAGAGCTCAGCGGGTTGTTTTGCCTGCCGGTTACTGTTGCGCGATGAGCAACTCCGACTCGGCAGCTCAGGTGCAGTCCGTGGACAGAGCCATCAGCGTGCTCGAACTGCTGGCCCAAGGTGAGGCCGGCATCACCGAAATCGCTGGTGAACTAGGTGTGCACAAGTCCACGGTGTCCAGACTCGTCTCCGTGCTGGAGGCGCGTGGCCTGGTGGAGCAGCTCGGTGAAAGGGGCAAGTACGCCATCGGTTTCGGGGTCGTCCGCCTGGCCGGTGCGGCCACCGGACGGATGGACCTGACCAAGCTCGGCCAGCCCGTCTGCCAGTCCCTCGCCGACTCTTTCGGCGAGACCGTCAACATCGCTGTGCACGACGCCGGCGTCGCCATCAACATCACCCAGGCCCGCGGCTCCGCGGCCGTCTCTGCTGTGAACTGGATCGGCCAGCGCACACCCCTGCACGCCACCTCGTCCGGCAAGGTCCTGCTCGCGTACCTGCAGCCGGACGAACGCAAGCGGCTGGTGTCGTTGCCGCTCGACTCCTACACCGAGAACACCGTCGTGGACGCCGCACGGCTGCTCAAGGAACTGGAGGAGGTCGCGGCGCAGGGGTACGCGGCGTGCTTCGAGGAGCTGGAACTGGGGCTGCACGCGGTCGCCGTTCCCGTGCGCGGGCATCGCGGTGAGGTGGTCGCGGCGATGAGCGCCTCCGGTCCGTCGTACCGGTTGTCGCGGGACCGCGTGGACCAGATCGTGTCCACGATGTCGTCGGCGGCGGCGGATCTCTCGGCGCAGCTCGGCTACTTCGCGGGCTGATCCCACAAGGGGACCCAGGTCCAGTCGGCCACGTCCGGCCAGGAGGTGCGGAGGCGTTCGGCGAGCGTGCCGCCGAACGCCACCGACGACTCGTGCGAGGCGTACGCGATCCAGTCGAGCGTGTCGTCGGTCCAGATGCCCTCGGCGCCGGTGTAGACCGGTGCGAACTCGTCGAGGTCCAGCAGGCAGCCGGGATCGCCGTGCTCCCGGATCTCGACGACCCGGCGCAGACCCATGTCCTGGAGAGCCTCGCGGACCAGTTCGAACCCGTTGCCGTCCCACATCGCGGCCGAGTCGACCACGAGCACGTCCCGCGGCACGTCCTGGGTGATCAGCGGATGCCACATGGTCCGCCGCGTGCCCCACCGGTCAGCCAGCCTGCTGCGCCACTGCTCCACCTCCTCGTCGCTGAACACGCGCCGGTAGGGCAGCGGTTCGACCAAGAGGTCCTTCGCGGCCAGCCAGCTCTTGACCGACGTGCGGAACAGGTCCCGTTCCTCGGCTGTCGCCTCCGCCTCGATCGAGTCGAGATCGGTCGTGAAGACCGAGTGCGCCGACGTGGCGGCGGCGAGAGCGGTGGCGAGCCGGGCCGGCGGCGGCAGATCGTCGGGGTCCAGGCGTTCGACCTCTCGCAGTATCGCGGCCACCACGTTGTACCGGGGGAAGATCCGCTTCTCCTCCTCGGAGTAGCCGCCGAAGCGCCTCCGGGCGGCGTGCGGGAGAGCCTCGTACTCGGCGTGCAGCTTCCCGTTGCGGCTCATCAGGTACCTGCGCGCCATCGTGTGCAGGGCCGCGGACTCCATGCCCGATTGTGCGGTGGATGTCCGGTCGCGCGCACACGATTTCCTCGATCGCGCGAACGGCGGTATTGACAGCCGGACGCCCTGGCCGCAACTTGTTGCAGATAGCGGAACGAGTTCTGCCACTCGCAACTGCGGCGAAGGGGTGTCCTGATGCCTGGTGAAGTGCCTCGCGTGGTGCTCGTGGGGGCGGGGATCGTCGGATGCGCGCTGGCCGACGAGCTCACCGACAGAGGCTTCACCCACGTCACGGTCCTCGACCAGGCCTCGGGACTCGCTGTCGGCGGATCCAGCAGCCACGCCCCTGGCCTGGTCTTCCAGACGAACTCCTGCCGCAGCATGACCAGCTTCGCCCGCTACACGGTCGAGAAGTACACCGGGCTCGGCTGCTTCGACCAGGTCGGCGGCCTGGAGATCGCCACCAGTCCCGAACGGCTCGCCGACCTCACGCGCAGGCACGGCTGGGCCACGTCGTGGGGCGTGCGGAGCCGGCTCATCGACGCGGACGAGGTCGCGCGGCTGCACCCGTTGCTGGACCGCGACCAGCTGCTCGGCGGGTTCCTGATCCCGAGCGACGGCCTCGCGAAGCCCGTGCCGGCTGCCGAGATCCAGGCGCGGCGGGCGATCGAGCGGGGTGCGCGGTTCGAGTTCGGGCAGAAGGTCGTCGCCGTCGAGACCACGGGCGACCGCGTCACCGGCGTGCGGACCGACACGGACGTGTTCCCCGCCGACATCGTCGTGTCGTGCGCCGGGATGTGGGGGCCGGTGCTCGGGGAGATGGTCGGGCTGACCGTTCCGCTCGTGCCGATGGCGCACCAGTACGTGTTCACCGGCAACGTGAACGCCGACGCGGAGGCGTTGGCGCGCCAGCCGATCCTGCGGCATCAGGAAGCCGACCTGTACTTCCGCTCGCACGGCCAGGCGCTGGGCATCGGCGCGTACGGGCATCGGCCCATGCCGGTCGCCGCCCACGACATCACCGGTTCGGAGCTGCCGTTCACCGAGGAGGACTTCAAGGCGTCCTGGGAGTCGGCCGTCGAGCTGATCCCCTCGCTGGCCGAGGCCGGGGTGGCGAGCGGCTTCAACGGGTTGTTCTCGTTCACCAGCGACGGGATGCCGTTGCTGGGCGAGCATCCCGGCCTGCGCGGGTTCTGGGTGGCGGAGGCGGTGTGGATCACGCACTCCGCCGGGGTGGCGCGCTCGATGGCCGAGTGGATCGTCGACGGGCAGCCGGAGCTGGACCTGCACTCGAGCGACCTCAACCGGTTCGAGCAGGTGCAGCTGGCGCCCGACTACGTGCTGGAGCGCAGCTGCCAGAACTTCGTCGAGGTCTACGACGTGCTGCACCCGTTGCAGCCCATGGAGAGCCCGCGGCCGATCAGGACGAGTCCGTTCTACAGCCGGCAGCAGGAGCTCGGTGCGTTCTTCCTGGAGGCGTCCGGCTGGGAGCGGCCGCACTGGTACGAGGCCAACGCCGGCCTGCCCGAGGTCGCCGAGGTGCCCGCGCGGGGTGAGTGGGCCAGCCGGTTCTGGTCGCCCATCTGCGGGGCCGAGGCGCTGGTGACGCGCAAGCGCGTGGCGATGTTCGACATGACCCCGTTGAAACGACTGGAGGTCAGCGGGCCGGGAGCGCTGGAGTTCCTGCAGCACATGACGACCAACAACCTCAACCGCAAGCCGGGCGCGGTCGTCTACACGTTGCTGCTCGACGAGCAGGGCGGTGTGCGCAGCGACCTCACGATCGCACGCCTCGACGCGACGACGTTCCAGGTCGGCGCCAACGGCAACCTCGACCTCGACTGGCTCAGCCGGCACGCGCCAGAGGACGTCTACCTCAAGGACATCACGGCCGGAACGTGCTGCATCGGACTGTGGGGCCCGCTGGCCCGCGATCTCGTCAACGACATCTCGCACACGCTCGACACGCGGAAGGGCTACTTCACCGCGCAGAAGGCGTTCATCAAGAACGTGCCGGTGACCGCGCTGCGACTGTCCTATGTGGGCGAGCTCGGCTGGGAGCTCTACACCACCGCGGACATGGGGCAGAAGCTCTGGGACACGCTGTGGGAGGCGGGGCAGCGGCACGGCGTCATCGCGGCCGGGCGCGGCGCGTTCAACAGCCTGCGGCTGGAGAAGGGCTACCGGTCGTGGGGCACGGACATGACGACCGAGCACGACCCGTTCGAGGCGGGGCTCGGGTTCGCGGTGCGCCAGGACAAGGAGTTCCTCGGCAAGGGCTCGCTGCACAACCTGACCTCCACCAAGAAGCTCACCTGCCTCACGGTCGACGACCCGCACAGCGTCGTGATGGGCAGCGAACCCGTGTTCCACCAAGGAGAACCGGTCGGCTACGTCACCAGCGCCGCCTACGGCTACACGACCGGCCTCAACATCGCCTACGCCTGGCTGCCCAGCGAGATCGACGACGAGGTGGAGATCGAGTACTTCGGGCGGAAGGTCAAGGCCCGTCCGGCACCGGAACCGTTGTACGACCCCGAGATGAAGCGGCTCCGGGGGTGACGTTCGACGTCGTCGTCATCGGGCTCGGCGGCATGGGCAGTGCCGCCGCGTACCGGCTCGCCCAGCGCGGGAAACGCGTGCTGGGACTGGAGAAGTTCACGCCCGCCCACGCGCTCGGGTCGAGCCACGGCGGGTCCCGCATCACGCGGCAGGCCTACTTCGAGGACCCCGCGTACGTGCCGTTGCTGCTGCGCGCCCACGAGATGTGGGACCAGATCGAACGCGACAGCGGCGAGCACGTCTTCCACCGCGTCGGCGGAGTCGTCGTCGGCGACCAGGACAGCGGCGCCATCACGGGTAGCCGGGCGAGCGTCGAGCAGTTCGGTCTGAAACACGAGCTGCTCGACGCGTCCCAGCTCCGCGAGCGCTTCCCCGCGATGCGGCCGGCGGCGGACGAGATCGGGCTGTACGAACCCGGTGCGGGCTTCGTCGTCCCGGAGACGGCCGTGCGGGCCCACCTCGCGCTCGCCGAGCAGGCGGGTGCCGAGCTGCACTTCGAGGAGCCGGTGACGCACTGGGAGCCCGGCAGGGTCACCACGGCCCGCGCGGTGTACGAAGCCGAGCACGTAGTCGTGTGCCCCGGCCCGTGGGCGCCGGAACTGCTGGCGGGCCTGGGAATCCCGTTTGAGATCGAACGGCAGGTCCAGTTCTACTTCACCCCGGACGAGGACCTCCGCGACCACCCGGTCTACATCTGGGACCGCGCGGACGGCACGAACTTCTACGGCTTCCCCGAGCACGACGGCGCGGTGAAGGTCGCGTTCCACAGCGGTGGCCAGATCTGCACGCCCGAGACCATCGACCGCACCGTGCACGCCCACGAGGTCGAGGCGATGGCGAACGCCACCAACTCGCCCATGCCCGGCCTCGCCGGCACCTTCCAGCGCGCCGCGACCTGCATGTACACCAACACCGCGGACAGGCACTTCGTCATCGCCAGGGAGCAGGACGTGACCGTGGCGTGCGGGTTCTCGGGGCACGGCTTCAAGTTCGTGCCCGTCGTCGGCGAGATCCTGGCCGACCTCGTGATCGACGGGGCCACTCGGCACCCGATCGGCCTTTTCGACCCTGCTCGCCTGAGAGGCAGAGAATGACCGGCAGCCTGATCTCCACCCTTGAGGGCCGCTACTACACCGACCCCGCGATCTTCGCGCGGGAACAGGCGAACATCTTCGAGAAGATGTGGTTCTGCGCGGTGAAGTCGGGCGACCTGCCGAACGCCGGCGACTTCCGCACGGTGCAGGTCGGACGGGAGAGCGTGCTCATCGCGCGCGACCGCAAGGGCGGCCTCAACGCGTTCCTGAACGTCTGCCGCCACCGCGGCGCGCGCATCTGCGTCGACGAGGCCGGCAGCGTCAAACGGGCGTTCCAGTGCCCATACCACGCCTGGACCTACGCGTTGGACGGCAACCTGATCGCCGCACCCAACCTCACCTCAATGCCGGACGTCGATCGCGTTGCGTATGGACTGACGAAGGTGCATTTGCGCGAATGGCTCGGCTACGTGTGGGTGAACCTGGCCGAGGACCCGCCGAGCTTCGAGGACGACGTCCTGAGCGCCGTGACCGAACGCCTCGGCACGCTGGAGGGCATCGACGGTTACGAGATCGACCAGTTGTCCGTGGGCAAACGAATCGTCTACGACGTCAAGGCCAACTGGAAGCTCATCATCGAGAACTTCATGGAGTGCTACCACTGCGCGACGATCCACCCCGAGCTCACCGAGGTGCTGCCCGAGTTCGCCGACGGCTACGCGGCGCAGTACTACGTCGGGCACGGCGCCGAGTTCGGTGACGAGATCAGGGGTTTCACCGTCGACGGCAGCGAGGGGTTCGAGAAACTCTCGGCCCTGGAAGAGGAACGCGACAGGAAGTATTACGCCATCACCATCAAACCGCAGGTGTTCATCAATCTCGTGCCGGACCACGTGATCCTGCACCGCATGTACCCGCTGGCGGCGGACAGGACGGTCGTCGAGTGCGATTGGCTCTACGCCAAGGAAGTCGTCGACACCGGCCGTGACGTCTCTCGCTCGGTCGAGCTGTTCCACCGGGTGAACGAACAGGACTTCGAAGCCTGCGAGCGATGCCAGCCCGCGATGGCCTCGCGCGCTTACGCGCAGGGCGGAGTGCTGGTGCCCTCAGAGCACCACATCGGCGGTTTCCACGAGTGGCTCGTCCAGAAACTGGAATCAGCCGACTAGGGGATCGACTGCTCACCCGTGCACGGCGAAAGCTGGCACGGGTGATGGAGCAGACGGACTTCTTGCTCCCGGACGGGGAGCACGAACACCTGCGCCGCATCCGGCTTCTGGCCGAGCGCGCGCAACGGACGGCGCACAACCGGTCCAACCTCGTTGGCCCGCCGCCGTCGCAGGAACACCTCGACATCCTCGCGGAGATCAGGAAGCTGACCGACGAGATGACGGCGGTGGCGTCCAGGAACGCCAGACGGGCCGAGGCGTTGCCCCGGCCCGCCAGACCCGCGGACGACCTCGTCGTCCCGGGAAAGATCTGACTGTCAGCGGCGCTGGCCGCGCACCATCTTCACGAGACCCTTCATCGTCTCCTCCAGGCCGGAGCCGAACGGGTTGTCGTGCACCAGGTACGTCCACGTCGAGCTCGGGCGCTTGACCCCGGCGTCGGCGAGGTCGTAGCCGTCCTCGGTGATCGTGGCCGCCTCGTACTTCTCCGTGGTGAGCGCCCACGACTCCGGCACGATCTTGTTGAACGCCGGGATGGCCTCGCGGTGGAACTCGTCCAGCGGGTTCTGCCGCGCCAGCGCGCGCAGGTGGATGCCCTCGCGCAGGTCTGACAGGAACGTCAGGTGGTGCGTCCACAGGTCGTCGAGGAAGAACAGCGTGATCTTGCGGGCGGCGTCGGCGGCGACCTCGTCCGGTGCACCCTCCTTCGCGCCGACCTTCTCGAACGCCGCGTCGGTGCGCAGCACGACGTCGCGGTGCTTGAGCAGGATGTCGCGCTGGTGCTCGATCAGCTTGTTGTAGCGCCAGGTGTTGCGGTGGATCTCCAGGTTCACGCCCTCCGCCACGCGCTGCGCGTGCTCGAAGGTGTGCAGCAGGCCCTTGTCGTGCACGCGGCCGTCGTCGTCCACTTCGGACGGATCCTCGGCGTCCGGCGCGTACTGGGTGATCAGGTCGTCCTGCATGGACGAGAAGAACACCGAGCCGCCGGGGTCGCCCTGGCGTCCGGCGCGGCCACGCAGCTGGTCGTCCAGGCGTGACGACGAGTGGCGGCCGGAGCCGATCACGTACAGGCCGCCCAGCTCGGCGATCCGGTCGTGGTCCTCGCCCTCGTGGCCGCCGAGGCGGATGTCCGTACCGCGGCCCGCCATCTGCGTGGAGACCGTGATGCGCTGGTAGGAGCCGGCGTCGGCGATGATCGACGCCTCCTCGGCGTCGTTCTTCGCGTTGAGCACCACGCACTCGATGCCGGCGGCGCGCAGCTTGGAGGAGATCCGCTCCGACTCGGCGACGTCGAGCGTGCCGACGAGGATCGGGCGCCCGGTCTCGTGGGCGGTCTTGATCTCCTCGACGATCGCGTCTTCCTTCTGCTCCAGCGTCGCGTAGAGGCGGAAGTGCTCGTCCTCGCGGATGTTCTCCTTGTTCGGCGGGATCACGAGCACCTCGAGCTCGTAGAACTCCCGCAGCGTCTCAGCGACGGCAACGGCGGTACCGGTCATGCCGCAGCGCGTCGGGTAGCGCGACAGCAGCGCCTGCACCGTCATCGAGTCGAGGATCTCGCCCGACTCGGTGGTCTGGACGTTCTCCTTGGCCTCGACCGCGGCCTGCAGGCCGTCCGGCCACCGCTGCAGCTTCGCGACACGCCCACGCGTGTCGTTGATCAGGTGCACCTTGCCGTCACGCACGATGTAGTCGACATCGCGGTGCAGCAGCACCTGCGCGTGCAGCGCGACGTTGACCTTGGACAGCGTGGACGTGACGTGCTCCTGCGAGTACAGGTCGATCTCGCCGAGCGCGCGCTCGACGGCCTCGGAGCCCGCACCCGTGAGGAAGACGTTGCGCTCCTCGTCGTCGATCTCGTAGTGCAGCTCCTGCCGCAGCCGCTTGACCAGGTCCGCGATGACGGGGTCGGCCGCCTCCGCGCTGGTCGAGCCGGCCAGCACGAGCGGCACGCGGGCCTCGTCGACGAGCACCGAGTCGGCCTCGTCGATCAGCGCGACCTGCGGCTCGGGGACGATCAGGTCTTCCTGGCGGGTGACGATCCGGTCGCGCAGGACGTCGAAGCCGATCTCGCTGACCGGCGCGTACGTGACCTCGCGCTGGTAGGCCTCGCGGCGTTCCTCCGCCTTCGAGCTGCCGTTGATCCAGCCGACCGTGACGCCGAGGAGCTCGTAGAGCGGGCCCATCCACTCCGCGTCGCGCTGGGCGAGGTAGTCGTTGACGCTGACCACGTGGACGCGCTTGCCCTTGATCGCGAACCCGGCCGCGGCCATGGCGCCCGCGAGCGTCTTGCCCTCACCGGTCGCCATCTCGACGACGAGCCCGCTGAGCATGCCCAGGGCACCCAGCACCTGCACGTCGAACGGACGCTGCCCGATGGCGCGCTCGGCCGCCTCCCGCGTGAGGGCCACGAGCTCGGTGTCCGTGCTCTCCTCGCGCAGCTTCTTGGCGTGTGCCGTCAGCTCCTCGTCGCTGAACGCCCGGAACGTGTCAGCGTGTTTCTCCACGTCCGTGAGCATTGCCTGGAACGGGGCGAGGTCGACGGACCCCGGTTTCTGCGCGAACCTGCGCATCCGCTGCTTGAAGCGCGCCAAGAGAGTGGTCACGACGCGCCAACGTACGGCATCGGCTCCAGGTTCCGCAGAGGTCTTGACTGTGAAGGCCCGATTTGTCGCTTGGATCGGGCCTTCACAGCCTCTGATCAGGCCCGTTCCGGTTCGTGCGTCTCCGGCAGCCTGATCACCGACACCAGCGTGCACAGGCCCATGAGCAGCAGGAACGCCGACACGGACATCGACGTCCCGGTCGCACCCAGCAGTGCCGTCATCACGAACGGCGTGCCGCCGCTGACCAGGATCGACGCCAGCTGGTACGCGAGAGAGGCACCCGAGTACCGCACGTGCGGCTCGAACAGTTCACCCAGGTAAGCGGCGATCGGCCCGTACACGAGAGAGGACGCGATGCCTCCGACCGTGGACGCGACGAACAGCAACAGCAGCGAGCCGGTGTCCACGAGCAGGAAGTACGGGAACGCCCACACGATCAGCCCGACCGTGCCCGCGATGATCAGCGGCCGCCGTCCCATGCGGTCGCTCAGGTGTCCGGCGTAGAGGATCACCGGGATGCTCACGAGAGAGGACAGCAGGCTCACGACCAGCACCGACTCACGGCTGAGGCCGAGCGTGGTGGTCGCGTAGGACAGCACGCCCGCGATCGACACGTAGAAGATCGCGTTGGACGCGAACATCAGGCCCGCGCCGAGCAGGATCGGCTTGCGGTGCGTGCGCAGGGCCTCCTTCAGCGGTGCCTGCGCCACGACCGGTCCGGACGCACGGCGTTCCTGCAGCTCACGGAAGACAGGGCTGTCCTCGACCTTCAACTGGATGAACAGCACCACGGGGAAGAGGAGCGCGCTCGCCAGGAACGGCACGCGCCAGCCCCACGACGCGAAGGCCTCCGGCGAGAGAGACGTCGTCGCACTGATGAAGGCGATGTTGCCCAGCAGCACGCCGATCGGGACACCGGCCTGCCCGAACGTACCCGCGAAGCCGCGCTTCTTCGGGCCCGCGGACTCGGTCAGCAGCAGGACCACGCCGCCCCACTGCCCGCCGACCGCGATGCCCTGCAGGAAGCGCAGCAGCACCAGCAGCAGGGGTGCGCCGACGCCGAGGGTCGCCGTCGTGGGCAGCAGGCCGATGAGGAACGTCGCGCCCGCCATCAGCCCCAGGCAGATGACCAGCGCCGGCTTGCGGCCGACCTTGTCGCCGACGTGGCCGAACACCAGACCGCCGATCGGGCGCGCGACGAAGCCCGCCCAGAACGTGCTGAACGACAGGAGCAGCGCCACGATCGGCGTCGCCTCCGGGAAGAACAGCTTGGGAAATACCAGGGCCGCGGCTGTCGCGTAGATGAAGAAGTCGTACCACTCGAGGGACGAACCAACGAGTCCGGCTGCCATGAGCCTGCGCAGGGTCTTCTTTTCCGCAGGGGCGACACTGACCACGGAATCTCCTCACCAGGTGTCGATGAACGGGCGTTTCTTCCCTTCAGGGCGGGAAGTTGCGGGGGCCAGCGCCGTGGCGATCCAGCGGCGGGTGTCGGCCGGGTCGATCACGTCGTCGATCTCGAAGACCGAGGCGACGTTGAGGGCTTTGCCGTGCTCGTAGGCCATCGCGACCATCTGGTCGTAGCGCTGCTTGCGCTCGTCCGGGTCCGCGATGGCGTCGAGCTCCTTCTTGAAGCCGAGCTTGATGGCGCCCTCGAGCCCCATCGGGCCGAACTCGCCGGTGGGCCAGGAGACGGCGAACTGCGGGACCTTGAGCGAGCCCGCCGCCATGGCCTGGGCGCCGAGGCCGTACGCCTTGCGGAGGACCACGAGTCCGAAGGGGACGGTGAGGTTCGCGCCCGTCACGACCATGCGGGTGAGGTGGCGGACGGTGGCGGTGCGTTCGGCGTCCGGGCCGACCATGAAGCCAGGGGTGTCGGTGAGGGAGACGACCGGGATGCCGAACGCGTCGGCGAGCTGCAGGAAGCGGGCGCACTTGTCGGCGGCGTCGGCGTCGATGGCGCCGCCGAGGACCTTGGGGTCGTTGGCGATCAGGGCGATGGGGCGGCCCTCGACCCGGATCAGGGCGGTGACGATGGCCTTGCCGAAGCCTGCGCGGAGTTCGAGCACGCTGTCGGTGTCGGCGAGGGTCTCGATCAGGGCGCGGATGTCGTAGGCGCGCAGGCGGTTCTCGGGGACGGCGTGGCGGAGGAGACGCTGGTCCGCGCAGTTCCACGATCCGGAATTGTCGGTGCTGTCTGGGAGAATTGAGTCCAGGGGTCCCCCCGGCGGCGCGGGCGAAGGCTGCGCGCTCGGCGAGGGGACGCCTGCGGGAGCCTGGAAGTACGAGAGGTACTTCTTGGCGACGGCCACGGCCTCTTCCTCGGACCCGACCGCGATGTCCACCACGCCGTTGGGCACCTGCACGTCGAGCGGCCCGATGTCCTCCGGCTGGAACACCCCGAGCCCGCCGCCCTCGATCATCGCCGGCCCGCCCATGCCGATGTTCGCGCCCTCGACCGCGATGATCACGTCGCACGTGCCGAGCAGCACCGCGTTGCCCGCGAAGCACCGCCCCGCCACCACGCCCACCAGCGGCACCTGGCCGCTGAGCTGCGCGAACGCGTGGAACGAGCCGCAGTCGAGCCCGCTGACCATGCTGTGGTCGGTGTCGCCGGGACGTCCGCCACCGCCCTCGGCGAACAGCACCACCGGCAGGTTCTCCTGCTGCGCCAGGGCGAACAGCCGGTCCTTCTTCTGGTGGTTGCGCATGCCTTGCGTGCCGGCGAGCACCGCGTAGTCGTAGGACATCGCCACGACCCGCGAGCCGTTGACCACGCCGATTCCGGCCACCATGCCGTCGGCGGGCGTGCGTTCGATCAGGTCGTCCAAAGAACGACGCTGCCTTTGCGCCGCGATCGCCAGACCGCCGTACTCGACGAAGGAAGAACAAAGATCCGCGATGTTCTCCCGGGCGGTCCGGCCACCCCGGGCGTGTCGTTTCGCGGCGGCCTCGGGGCGGTCGAAGTCGTGCCGCGCCAGCACCTCGGCCAGATCAGGCCGGACGTGATCCAGATCCACCGCGGCAACGTCCTCAGTGGACTCGCCGACCCCGGACGCCAGCACCTGACCCTCGGACACGGTGTCGCCCACCGACACCAGCACGTCCCCGGACACCCGCACGACGTGCTGCATCTTCATCGCTTCCAGCACCACGGAGTCCGCCGAGACAGCGACCACCGTGCCGGCCAGCGGAGCCCGCATGCCCGAAACTGTTTCCTCGACCACGAAATCAGTCGTCGCACCAACGATGTCGCGGGCGAGCAGCGAGCGCAGGAACTCCAGGTTCGTCGAAACCCCCTCGACCCGGCACTCGCCCAGCGCCCGCCGCGCCCGGTTCAGGGCCACGTCCAGGTCCTCGCCGTGCACCACGAGCTTCGCGAGCAGCCCGTCGTACCGCGTCCCGACCCGATAACCGACGTACCCGTGCGTGTCGACGCGGACACCAGGCCCGGCGGGCAGGCCGAACGACGACAGCACGCCGCCCGAGGTCTGGTTCAGGCGCACCTGCACGGCCGAGCCGCGGTCGTGCGGCGTGAAGTCCACGTCGCCGCCCCACGCGAGCAGCAGCTGGGTGCGCACGAGGTCCACTCCGGACACCATCTCGGTCACCGTGTGCTCGACCTGCAGCCGAGGGTTCACCTCCAGGAACGCGAACGAGTCCCCGGACACCAGGAACTCGACGGTGCCGACGCCGGTGTAGCCCGCCGCGACGGCCAGAGCGGCGGCGGCCTCGTGCAAAGCCTTGCGCAGCAACGGGTCCAGCAGGGGAGCGGGCGCGATCTCCACGACCTTCTGGTGCCGCAGCTGCAGCGAGCAGTCGCGGTCGCCGATCACCGCGGTCCCGACGAGCTGCACCTCGATGTGCCGCGCGGAGGGCATCAGCCGTTCGAAGTAGACGTCCCCGTTCCCGAACGCCGCCAGCGCCTCCGCCCGGCACGCCTCGACGGCATCGGAGAGGTCCTCAGCCGCGTACACGGCCCGCATGCCCTTGCCGCCACCGCCGGCGACCGCCTTCACCATCACCGGGAACTCGCCGGGCGCCGCCTCCAGCACCGGGATCCCCAGCGACGCCGCCAGTTCCCGCGCTCGCCGTTTGTCACCGAGCAGTTCCAGAACGTCAGCGGAGGGCCCGACGAAGGCCAGTCCGCGCTCCGAACACGCCCGAGCGAACGAAGCGTTCTCGGACAGGAACCCCCACCCCGGATGCACGGCCTGGCACCCCTCGGCGGCGTCCAGCAGTTGATCGGCGTCCAGGTACGGCGACGGTCCACGGAGCGCGACAGCACGGTCGGCGAGCGTCACGTGCAGTGAGGAAGCGTCGTCCTCCGCGTACACCGCCACGGTGCGAATTCCCAGGTCAGCGGCCGCGCGCAGCACGCGGACGGCGACCTCACCCCGGTTGGCGACGAGCAACAAGGCAATCCTCCTGAGCGACCGCTTAGTATGTGACGGCGGTCGCATGTTGCCATCTGAAGTGAACAGAAGTCCACACGGAACCGATCGGGGTGCTGAGGCGTCAACGGAACACTTCGCAGCAAACGGGCGATCCAGTTGGCAGACTCCCCGCAAACATGCAAGGGCTTCAGGAGGCCGCAGTGGTGTTCAAGAGGATGATGCGCGCGTTCGGTGTGGGCGGGCCGACTGTCGACACGGTCCTGACCAACCCGAACGTCAGGCCCGGCGAGGTGCTGTCCGGCGAGGTGCGCATCGCCGGAGGTGAGCACCCTGCCGAGATCGACCACGTCACGCTGGCGCTGCTCACCCGCGTCGAGGTCGAGAGCGGCGACAACGAGTACAACACCAACATGGAGTTCCACAAGTTCTCCGTGGGCCAGCGGATCGTGGCGCAGCCGCGCCAGAACCTGTCGCTGCCGTTCCAGATCCCGGTGCCGTTCGAGTGCCCGATCAACGTCGTGGGCGGCCAGCAGCTGCACGGCATGCAGCTCGGCCTGCGCACGGAGCTCGAGGTCCGCGGCGCCGTCGACCCCGGTGACCTCGACCCGATCTGGGTGCACCCGCTGCAGTCGCAGGACGCCGTGCTCCAGGCGTTCGGGCACATGGGCTTCCGCTTCACCAAGGCGGACAACGAGCGCGGCCGCATCCACGGCGTGCCGCAGCAGCTGCCGTTCTACCAGGAGATCGAGTTCTACCCGCCGCCGCAGTTCGCCGGCCGCGTCAAGCAGGTCGAGCTGACGTTCGTCACCACTCCGGGTGAGCTGCACGTGATCCTGGAGGCCGACAAGCGCGCCGGCCTGCTCCGCGCGGGTGGCGACGCGTACGGCCGGTTCGCCGTGTCCCACCAGCAGGCCATCGGCACCGACTGGACCGCCACGATCAACCAGTGGATGAGCCAGGTCTCCGGCAGCCGCTGGTAGTCATCGGCACTCGGGTGTACCGCCTGCCGATCTCGGGCTGCGGACACTGCCAGGTGACGGGATGATTTTCCCCGAGATCCCCGAGTGCATCGGGGTGTAGCGGGAGGAGGCGTCCGTGACCATCGAGAGCATTCTCGGCGCGCTCATCATCGGTCTGATCCTGGGCTTGCTCGGCAAGCTGTTCGCACCGGGCAAGCAGGCCATCCCGATCTGGCTGACCTTGCTGGTCGGCATCGCGGCCGCGTTCATCGGGTCGTGGATCGCGCGGTTGCTGGGCGTGCAGGACACGCCGGGCATCGACTGGATCGAGGTGATTGTCCAGATCGTCGTCGCAGCGATCGGTGTTTCGCTGGTGGCAGGCGTGTACGGCAGGAAGTCGGTCAGTTAGGCCGGACCATTCTCAGGACGAGGTCGGCGTACAGCGCGCCGATCTCGTCCGGGGTCCGCTTCCCGCCGGGCTGGTACCAGCGCGCGACGTCGATGCACAGCGACAGCACGGCCAGGGTCGCGCCCTTGAGGTCGGGGACGTCGAACACGCCCTCCTCCACGCCGTCCGCGATGAACGAGCGCATCCGCTGCTCGATCTGCCGGCGCAGCTCCGCCACCTCCGCGTGGTGTTCGGGAGAGAGCGCGCCGAGCTCGTACTGCACCACCCGTGCCGTCGTGTGGAACTCCGCGTGCCATCCCGCGAACGTCGCCACCGCGTTCTTCAGCCGCCCCACCACCCCGTCGCCCTGGATGCCCGCGAGCAGCGCCAGTGACGTCTCGTGGCCCACGAGCGAGATGTTGAAGAGAAGCTCCTCTTTGGACCGGTAGTGGATGTACACCGCCGCGGGCGACATTCCGGCCAGAGAGGCGATGTCGCGGGTCGTCGTGGCGTGATATCCCTTGTCCGCGAACGCCTGGACGGCCGCGATGAGCATCCGGCGGGCGGCGTCCGGGGTGACCGTGCGCCAGGTCTCGTCGAGCAGCGCGAACCCGTCCAGTCCGGTCGTCGTCATCAGGCCGCTCCTCGCGTGTTGACAGGTGATGGATCGTACTGCACGCTAAGCGGGCGCTTAGCTCTAAGCAACCGCTTAGTATGGAGGTAGTCGTGCAGCGGACGCTGTTCAACGAGGATCACGCCGCGTTCCGTGAGTCGGCGAAGGCGTTCGTCGAGCGCACGATCACGCCGAACGTCGAGAAGTTCATCGAGCAGCGGGTGATCGACCGCGACGTGTGGCTGGAGGCCGGCCGCCAGGGTCTGCTCGGGCTGGAGATCCCCGAGGAGTACGGCGGCAGCGGCGCGAACGACTACCGGTTCAACACGGTGTTCGCCGAGGAGCTGTGCCGCGTCAACGCCGCGGTCGCCTCGTCGCTGGGCATCCACGGCGACGTCGTGGCGCCCTACCTCGTCGACCTGTGCACCGAGGAGCAGAAGCAGCGCTGGCTGCCCGGCATGTGCACCGGCGAGATCAAGACCGGCATCGCGATGACCGAGCCCTCCGGCGGCTCCGACCTCGCCGCGCTGAAGACCAACGCCGTGCGCGACGGTGACGACTGGATCCTCAACGGCTCCAAGACGTTCATCACCAACGGCTACACCGCCGACATGATCGTCGTCGCGGCCCGCACCGACCCGTCCAAGGGCGCGCGCGGCATCACGCTGTTCGCCGTCGAGACCGGCATGCCCGGCTTCGAGCGCGGCCGCAAGCTCGACAAGGTCGGCCAGCACCCGTCCGACACCGCGGAGCTGTTCTTCTCCGACGTGCGCCTGTCCGCCGAGCACATGATCGGCGAGGAGGGCCAGGGCTTCATCTACATGATGGAGCGGCTGCCGCAGGAACGGATCGGCGGCGCCATCTCGAACCTCGCGCACGCGCAGGGCGTCTTCGACGAGACGCTGGAGTACGTCAAGGAGCGCAAGGCGTTCGGGCAGGCCATCGGCAAGTTCCAGCACAACAAGTTCCTGCTCGCCGAGCTGCGCACCAAGCTGGACGTCTCGCAGGCGTTCATCGACACGCTGACCATGCAGCACGTGCGCGGCGAGCTCAGCCCGGTCGAGGCGGCACAGGCGAAGTACTGGAGCGCCGACGTCGAGAACGAGGTCATCGACGCCTGCGTGCAGCTGCACGGCGGCTACGGCTACATGACCGAGTACCGCGTCGCCCGCGCGTGGATGGACGCCCGCGTCACGAAGATCTGGGCGGGGTCCAACGAGATCATGAAGGAACTCATCGGCCGCGACCTGGGCCTGTAGGAGGATTTCCGTGGCTGAAGCAGTCGTCGTCTCCACCGCCCGGTCGCCGATCGGCCGTGCCCGCAAGGGTTCCCTGGTGTCGTTGCGGCCGGACGACCTGGCCGCACAGGTGATTTCCGCGGCACTGGGCGACATCCCCGCCTCGGAGATCACCGACCTGCACCTCGGGTGCGCCGAGCCGCAGGACGAGCACGGGCAGAACATCGCGCGCCGCGTGGCCGTGCAGCTGGGCCACGACTCGCTGCCCGGCACGACGGTCAACCGGTTCTGCGCGTCGTCCGTGCAGACCGCGCGGATGGCCTTCCACGCCATCAAAGCGGGGGAGGGCACCGCGTTCATCTCAGCCGGCGTCGAGTGCGTCTCGCGGTACATGCACTCCGGTGTGCCGTCGTTCAACCCGCTGTTCGCCGGTGCGCAGCAACGGACCCTGGACACGGCCGCCTCGAACGCGCCGTGGACCGACCCTCGGCTCGACGGCGAGCTGCCCGACTACTACATCGCGATGGGCCAGACCGCCGAGAACGTCGCGACGCAGATGGGCATCTCGCGGCACGACCAGGACGAGTTCGGCGTGCGGTCGCAGAACCTCGCCGAGAAGGCCATCGCGGACGGGTTCTTCGCCCGCGAGATCACGCCGGTGACTTTGCCCGACGGCACGGTGGTCTCCACTGACGACGGACCGCGCGCCGGCGTCACGTACGAGTCCGTTTCCACTCTCAAGCCGGTCTTCCGGCCCGAGGGCACGATCACGGCCGGCAACTGCTGCCCGCTCAACGACGGCGCGGCCGCTGTCGTGATCATGAGCGATGTGCGGGCACGCGAGCTGGGCCTGACCCCGTTGGCGCGCATCGTGTCCACGGGTGTCTCGGGCCTGTCGCCGGAGATCATGGGCCTGGGACCGGTCGACGCCACGAAGCAGGCCTTGGGCCACGCCGGTATGTCCATTTCGGACATCGACCTGGTGGAGATCAACGAGGCGTTCGCCGTGCAGGTGCTCGGGTCGCAGCGCGAGCTGGGCATCGACATCGACAGGCTGAACGTGCACGGCGGCGCGATCGCGCTGGGCCACCCGTTCGGCTCGACCGGCGCACGGATCATGACGACGCTGATCAACGGCATGCAGGCCCGCGACGCACAGTTCGGTCTGGAGACGATGTGCGTCGGCGGCGGTCAGGGCATGGCGATCATCCTGGAAAGGCTTTCGTAGTGGGAATCCTCGACAAATTTCGCCTGGACGGGAAAGTCGCCATCGTCACCGGCGCGTCCTCCGGACTCGGTGTCGCGTTCGCCAAGGGCCTCGCGGAGGCCGGCGCGGACGTCGTGCTCGCGGCCCGTCGCGCGGACAAGCTGAAGGACACGGCCGCGCTGGTCGAGGCCGCCGGTCGCCGTGCGCTGGTCGTGCAGGCCGACGTCTCGCAGCCCGACGACTGCCGTGAGGTCGCGCGGCAGGCGGCGGAGTTCGGGCTGGTGTCGGTGCTCGTGAACAACGCCGGTGTCGCGTCGGCGGTGCCGGCCTCGCGCGAGACGCCGGAGGAGTTCCTCGGCGTCATGGACGTGAACCTCAACGGTGCCTACTGGATGGCGCAGGCGGCCGCGGCCGTCATGAAGTCCGGCGGCTCGATCATCAACATCTCCAGCGTGCTCGGCCTCGTGACCGGCGGTATTCCCCAAGCCGCGTACTCGGCGTCGAAGGCCGGTCTGCTCGGCCTGACGCGGGACCTGGCGCAGCAGTGGACGGGACGCAAGGGCATCCGCGTCAACGCGATCTGCCCCGGCTTCTTCGCCTCCGAGATGACTGACCAGTACCCGCCGGGATACCTGGAGAAGATCCAGGCAACTCTGCCATCCGGGCGAATCGGCGACCCGGAGGAGCTCGCTTCCGCCGTTGTCTTCCTGGCCTCAGCCGCGGGCGGTTACGTTACCGGTGAGACGCTCGTCGTCGACGGTGGTGCCGTGATCGTCTGACTCCAGGGGGAGCCGTGCGGGAGCCCGAGTTCAAGGTCGTGGACCCGCGAAGACGGTTCTTGCTGTGGTTCGTCCCCCCGTTGACGGTGTTCGTGTTCGGGCTGGTGGTGTTGCTCGTCTCCGGGCACATCACCGGCCCGTTCCGCTCTGTCACCGTGGTGCGGGCGCTGTTCGCCTCCAAGCGGGACTTCTTCCAGGACGAGCAGGTCAAGCGGATCCTGATGGCGCGCGGCTACCAGGTGCACGTGACGCCGATCGGCTCGCGCGACCTGGCCGACAAACCCGACCTCGACTCGTACCACTTCGTGTTCCCGTCCGGGCACGTGGCGAACGAGCACGTGAAGTCGCGCCGGGCCGGCAAGCACGTGGTGCCGTACCGGCCGTTCTTCACCCCGGTCGTGCTGGCGACGTTCCGCGAGTACGCCGAGGCGCTGAGCCAGGCGGGGGCCGCGAAACCTCATGGCCAGAGCGAGAAGCCGCTCTACTACACGCTCGACATGGCCGAGTTCAAACAGCTGGCCGACTCGGGCGCGCGGTGGGACCAGCTCGGCCTGTCCAACGGCAACCGGGTCATCGTGCAGTCGCCGGACCCCTGCAAGGCCTACTCGGGTGCGACGCTCGTCGGGTTCTTCGCCACCGCCTTCGGGGACGAGCCGCCGCAGACCGTCGACGCCGCCGAGAAGCTGGCGCTGAGCGTCAAGCCGTACGTCGACGCGCAGGGCCAGGCCGGCGAGGACATGGCGCCGAAGTACTTCGTGCCGGAGGGCCGCACGCACGCCGTCATCGCGGTGATCTACGAGCACCAGTACATCGCCTATCAGTTGCGGCAGAAGAGCGTCGACACCGAACGCGTGCTGCTCTACCCGACCAAACAGCACCAGAGCACGCCCGAGCTGATCTCGTTCACGCCGGAGGGCGACCGGATCGGCGAGCTGATGATGAACGACCCCGACCTGCGCAGGCGTGCGGTCGAGCTGGGGTTCCACTCGCTGAGCTGGAACGGGGAGTCCGCCGACGACTTCGGCACCTACATTGCGGGCCGCGGTCTGCCGGAGCCGCCGGCCGGTGACGCGGGCAGGGTGCAGCTGCCCAAGGCGGAGCTCTTCGAACGCATGCTCGACGTCGTCGGCGACTGCAAATGAGGGTGCTGGCGGCGGTTCTGCTGCTCCTGCTGGCCGCGTGCACGACGAGCACGCCCGAGCAGGTCCGCCTGAGGATGCTGGCGAGCACCGAGCTGGCCGACCTCGGTCCCGTGCTGGCGGAGCTGAGGAAGGCCACCGGGGTCGAGCTGGCCGTGGAACACCGGGGCACCGTCGAGGCCAGCAGGTCGCTCGCCGGGTTCGACCTGGCGTGGTTGTCCACCAACAGGTTCCTGCGGCTGCGCGGTGCCGAGCCCGAGCTGGCGACGAGCGTCATGACGTCCCCGGTGGTGCTCGGCGTGAAGCGCGGCAGTCGCGCCGCGCTGGGCGAGCGGCCGACGTGGGCCGACGTCGCCGACCGGGCCGCGCTGGGCCAGTTCCGTTACGGCATGGCCGATCCCCGCGTGTCCGGCGGCGGGATGGCCGCGTTGATCGGCGTCGCGACGGCGGCCGCGGGGACCGGTGCGCCGCTGCGTCCAGAGGACGTGAGCTGCGACCGCTTGCAGGGGTTCCTAGCGGGGCGTGCGTTCGACGTGCCGGACCCCGTCGGCGAGTTCGCGCGCAGGTCCGATGTGGACGGACTGGTCGCGCACGAGTCGGAACTGCTGGCGCTCAACGCCTCCGGCCGCCTGACCGAACCGCTGGAGATCGTCTACCCGCGCGACGGCATCGTCCTGTCCGACTATCCGCTGATGCTCGTCGAGCCGGCACACCGCGCCGCCTACGACCGGGTCGTGGAGTGGCTCCGGTCGCCGGACGCGCAGCGGATGATCGCCGAACGCACCTGGCGCCGGCCCGTCGAACCCTCCGTGCAGCGCAACGAGAAGCTGCGCGCCGACCTCGGCACGGCGCTGTACTTCCCGGACAGCCAGGAGGTGCTCGACCGGCTGCTGCTGTTCCACGACCGCGCGGGCGAGGGCCGGCAGGTGATCTTCGTGCTGGACTACTCGACGTCCATGCGGGGCGCGCGGCTCGCCGGGCTGCGGGAGGCGTTCGCGTCGCTCAACGGCTTCGACCGCTTCTACGTCGGGGAGACCGTGACGATCGTGCGGTTCGCGGGCACCGTGCTGGAGGAGCGCTCGATCACCGTGCGCGGCAAGCAGGACCTCGACGCGCTGCTGGCCGTGGTCGCGTCCGAGGACCTGCGGGACAACACCGCGATCTGGGCCGCGCTGGACCACGCGCTCCGGCTGGCCCGAGGCGAGACGGCGGTGGTGCTGATGACCGACGGCGAGAACAACGCGGGCCCGTCGGTGAACGAGTTCCTCCAGGTCGGGCGAGGGGAAGTGCCCGTGTTCCCGATCCGGTTCGGCGAGGCCTCCACGGCGGAGCTCGACCGCGTGGCCCAGGCGAGTGGTGGCCGGCTCGTGGAGGCCGGCGCGAAGTCGTTGCTGGAGGCGGTGAGGGAGATCCGTGGCTGTCGATAGAGCGTTGTGGTGGTCGGTCTCGTGGGGCTGGGTCCTGCTGTGGGCGGTGACGCTGATCGCGCTGGTCGTGGTCGTCGGCCTGGCCTGGCTGTGGATGCGCCGCCGCGAGCAGCAACCCGAGGTGCCCGGCCTGCTGTTCTACGTGCACGGCCAGCGGATGATCAACCTCTGCAAGGTCGGCAGGTACGACGACGCCGTCACCCGCCAGTTCGTCAAGCAGATCACCGTCACCAAGGGCGGCAAGCTGCAGGTGGGCCCGAGCGAGTTCGGCATCGGCGTGGACGGCTCGGTCGTGGAGCAGAACACCGACACCTACGAGAAACCGGCCACGGAGATCGACGTCATCGGCGTCGTGCTGGCGGGCCTGCGCGCGGGTCACGGCGTGGTCGACGTGGACCTGACCACGCGCACCATCACGGCGGACGAGTCGTGGCGGCGCGGAAAAGCCCGGCGCCTCAACGACATCCGCGACTACGTGTCGCTGCACGGCCGGTTCGAGGCCGGCGACGGCGAGGACCCGGCGGTGCTGCTCGCACCGGTGGGCGAACATCGCGTACGGGTGGAGTGCGACCGCGCGAGCCTGCGCGACACGCTGCCACCGGGCCAGTTCAACGCGCGGTGCCTGGGCAAGGTCCAGTCGTGGAACGCGGCGACGGGCGAGATCGTGGTGCTGCCAGTCGTCGTATTCCAGTAGACGGGTGGGGGACGATCTGTGCGTGATCGCTTTGGACGAGGTGCTGGTCGTCGACGTGGAGTCGACCTGCTGGGAGAGGACGCCGCCCGCCGGTGAGGTCTCGGAGATCATCGAGATCGGGATCTGCCCGATCGAGGTGGCCACCGGGGTCCGAGGTGAGCGGCGGTCCGTGCTGGTGCGCCCCTCCCGGTCTTCCGTCAGTCCGTTCTGCACCGCGCTGACCACGCTGACCTCGGAGCAGGTCGCCGCCGGGGTCTCGTTCGCCGAGGCCTGCGCGGTGCTGCGCAAGGAGTACCGGTCGGATCGCCGGGTGTGGGCCTCCTACGGCGACTACGACCGGAAGATGTTCGAACGGCAGTGTGCCGACTTCGGGGTCCGCTATCCGTTCGGGCCGCGGCACGTCAACGTCAAGACGCTCTTCGCGCTGGTGCACGCGTTGCCGCGGGAGGTCGGCATGGCCGAGGCGGTGCGGCTCGCCGGCCAGAGGCTCGACGGCACGCACCACCGCGGGCACGACGACGCGCACAACATCGCGGGACTGCTGGCCGGGCTGATCAGAAGGTGATCACGTCCGCGCCGGCCGGGTTCGACTTGCCCGCCAGCACGGCCTGCCACACGTCGACCAGCTCCTCCGGCCCGCTGTGGTGCACCACGCCGACCCAGTCGCCGGCCTGAGCGGTGAAGCCGCGCCAGGCCTCGCCGAACCGTTCGGCGAACCCGTCCGAGCCCCAGTCCGCCATGCGTTTGCGCACCTGGTCGGGCGCGAAGAAGAACTCGGAGCGCGAGTCCTGCGAGGCGGCCTGGTGTGTCAGGCCGATCGAGATGTCCTTGACCAGCGCGGAGCCGAGGCGGTCGTGCAGCGCCGAACGGACGCCGGCCGACCCGCTGAAGTCCAGGTACACCGAAGGTTCGACGTCCACTGAAGCGTCGTAGGGGAGCACGGTGTCGTAGAGCCCGAGGCCGGACGTGAACTCCACGTTGCGCGGCGAGGTCAAGCCGACGACCCGCAGACCGGCGGAACGCAGGCAGTGGGCGGTGCCGAACGCCGTCTTGCTGGACGCGGAGGAGATGACGACCGTGCGGGCGCCGTGGAAGTCGTTGTCCACCAGCCGGTCGGCCAGCAGGAACGACGTGAGGAACAACGGCCGGTACAGCACCTGCAGGTCTTCGAGCGACTCGTCGTAGGCGGGGTCCTGGGAGGTGACGAGGTAGCTGTTGTACACGGCCGGCAGGTCGGCGCGGTGGTCGGCGGTGTCCACGAAGCCCGACGAGGTCAGTCGCGCACGGGCCACGAAATGGCTTGCCATCGGCAGATAGCCGTAGACACGGGTACCTGTGGGCAGGGCGTCCACTGTGGAGTCCACGACGTCGGCGAAGCCCCACACCGGCACGACGCCCTGGCTCTCCGAGCCCGCCGGGAAGAAGCGCCAGTAACCGATCATGTCGCCGATCACGCCGTACGTGACGTTGTTGGCGGTGAGGCCGGCGCGGCTCACCCTGAGCAGCACCTCGCAGTCGGACAGCTCGGACGAGCCGGGCAGTTCGTCGTGCAGCACTTCGGTTTTGCTCAGGTCGTCGCGGTCGACGACCACTGTCCAGCGACTGATCATTGCCTGGGTTCTCCTCGGTCGGGAGGTACGCTCCGGTCGTGACCGTGCCTGAAAGACTGATCGACGCCGCCACCCGCCTGTTCGCGGACAAGGGGTACGAGCGGGTCGCCGTGCAGGAGATCGTGGAACACGCCGGCGTCACCAAAGGCGCCATGTACCACTACTTCGGGTCGAAGGACGACCTGCTGCACGAGATCTACGGGCGGTTGCTGCGCTTGCAGACCGAACACCTGGAGAAGATCGCGTCGAGCACCGGCCCGATCACCGAGCGCCTCCGCGAGGCCGCGATCGACGTGATCGTCACGAGCATCGACGACTTCGACGCCGCCAAGGTGTTCTTCCGGTCCATGAACCACCTCTCGGAGGAGAAGCAGCGGGAGGTGCGGGCCGAACGGCGGCGCTACCACGAGAAGTTCCGCGGCCTGATCGAGGAGGGGCAGCGCGGCGGGACGTTCCGCGACGACGTGCCCGCCGACGTGGCCACGTACTACTTCTTCGGCTCGTTGCACCAGCTCGGCACCTGGTACCGCCCGGACGGGGACATCCCGGCCGGGCGGCTGGCGGAGCACTACGCGGATCTGCTGATCCACAGCCTCAAAGCCTGATCATCAGGGCACGATCACGCTGACGATCTCGGCGACGCACGCGGGCTTGTCGCTGCCCTCGATCTCGATGACGACCTTGGTCACGAGCTGCTTGCCCAGCGCGATGTCCGTGACGTCCAGCAGCTCGACCCCGCCGCGCACCCTGGCGCCGACCAGCACCGGCTGCGGGAAGCGGACCTTGTTGCTGCCGTAGTTCACGCCCATCTTGATGTTCTTGACGGTGTAGACGTCCCGCACCAGGTACGGCACCAGCGACAACGTCAGGTAGCCGTGCGCCACCGGTCCGCCGAACGGGCCCTTCTTCGCCTTCTCGACGTCGATGTGGATCCACTGGTGGTCCAGCGTCGCGTCGGCGAACAGGTTGACCTGCTCCTGCGTGACCTCGTGCCACTCGCCGAACCCGAGGTGCTCGCCCTTGGCGGCGACCAGCTCGTCGATGTTCTCGAACGCGCGCATCCGCCTCAGTCCTTCGGTCCGCCGGCGACGTAGATGACCTGGCCGGACACGAACCCGGCGCCCTCGCTCACGAGGAACGACGCCGTGTGCGCGATGTCCTCCGGCTGGCCGACGCGCGCGACCGGGATCGCCTGCGCCGCACCGGTGAGGAAGTCCTCGAACGGGATCTTCATGCGCTCGGCCGTCGCCTTGGTCATCTCGGTGGCGATGAAACCGGGCGCGATCGCGTTGACCGTGACGCCGAACTTGCCGAGCTCGATCGCGAGGGTCTTGGTGAAGCCCTGCAGACCGGCCTTGGCGGCGGAGTAGTTGGCCTGGCCGCGGTTGCCGAGAGCGCTCGTGCTCGACAGGTTGACGATGCGGCCGAAGCCTTCCTTCGTCTGGAACGCCTGCACGGCCTTGCTCATCAGGAAGGCGCCGCGCAGGTGCACGTTCATGACCGTGTCCCAGTCGCTGGAGGTCATCTTGAACAGCAGGTTGTCGCGCAGCACGCCGGCGTTGTTGATCAGCACGGTCGGGGCGCCCAGCTCCTCGGCGACCTTCGCGACCGCGGCGTTGACCTGCTCCTCGTCGGCGACGTCGACCTTGAGGCCGAGGGCGCGCCCACCGCCCGCGGTGATCTTGGCGGCGCCGTCGAGCACGCCCTGCTCGTCGAGGTCGAGCAACGCGACGGCCAGTCCGTCCGCGGCGAGGCGCTGCGCGACCGCGGCGCCGATGCCACGAGCCGCGCCGGTGACGATCGCAACCCTGTCGGCCACGGGTCCTCCTTCGGTGAGGGATGGTGAGCTAAGCAAGCGCTTAGTAACGTACCTATCAGTCCGCTTGACGTCCAGGCCTGTGCGGACGACCATACCGACTGGTCGGAATGTGGCAATTCGAGGAGGCAGGTGCCTGTGGAACTCACCGGCAAGGTCGCGCTCATCACCGGCGGATCCAACGGCATCGGCGCCGCGTCCGCCCGGCGTCTGGCATCGCTCGGCGCGCGTGTCGTCGTGGCCGATGTGGACGCCGACCAGGGCAAAGCCGTCGCCGATGAGATCGGCGGCGTGTTCATGCGTTGCGACGTCACGGTGCCTTCGGACTCCGCAGAGGCCGTCGCCCTCGCCGTGCGCGAGTTCGGCGGGCTCGACATCGCGTTCCTGAACGCCGGCATCGGCACCGGCTGCTCGCTGGGCGACGACTTCGACGTCGAGACCTACCGCCGTGCGATGGCCATCAACCTCGACGGCGTCGTCTACGGCGCGCACTACGCGTTGCCCGAGCTTCGCAAGCGTGGCGGCCAGATCATCGCCACGGCGTCGATGGCCGGCCTCATGGCGATGCCCGGCGATCCCGTCTACGGCGCGAACAAGGCCGCCGTCGTCGGTCTCGTGCGTTCGCTCGGTGGCGCCTATTCCGACGTGCGCGTGAACGCGTTGTGTCCCGGGTTCGCCGACACCAACATCATCGTTCCGTTGCGGGAGACGCTGGACGAGATCGGCATGCCGATCATCCCCGTGTCGGCCGTGGTGGACGCCTTCATGTCCATTGTGGAGGGTTCGGGGACCGGTGAGGCCTGGTTCGTCCAGTCCGGTCGCCCGTCGGAGCCGTTCGGCTTCCGCAACCCGCCCGGCCCGCGTGCCGCCGACGGGTCGCGCGTCGAGGCCGCCCACAAGGACCCCGTTTCGATCGTGCTCAAGGAGAACTGACGTGCGTGCCATTCAGATCACGGAGTTCGGCGGGCCCGAGGTGCTCCAGCAGGTGGAGCTGCCCGACCCCGTCGCGGGCGAGGGCGAGGTGCTGATCACCGTCTCGCGCGCGGGCCTGAACTACGCCGACACGCACCAGGCGGAGAACTCCTACCTGGCGAGGATGGAGCTGCCGCTCGTGCCCGGCGGCGAGGTCGTCGGCGTCACGGAGGACGGCCGCCGCGTCGTCGCGCTGACCAAGAACTCCGGCGGCTACGCGGAGAAGGCCGTCGCGCCCGCGCTCACCACGTTCGACGTCCCCGACGGCGTGGACGACCTGACCGCGCTGTCGCTGATCGTGCAGGGCGCGACCGCGTGGCTGCTGCTGCGCAAGTCGACCCACATGGAGCCCGGCGAGTCGGTCGTCGTGCACGCCGCCGCCGGTGGCGTCGGGACGATCGCCGTGCAGCTCGCCAAGCTGTGGGGCGCCGGGCGGGTCATCGCGACCGCCTCGTCCGACGACAAGCGGAAGCTCGCACTCGACCTGGGCGCGGACGTCGCCATCGACTCGCGCGCCGAGGACATGACCGCCGCGCTGAAGGAAGCCAACGGCGGACGGCGCGTCGACGTCGTGCTGGACATGACGGGAGGGGCGGTCACTGACCAGTCGCTGGTGGCGCTGGCTCCTTTTGGGCGGCTTGCGTTTTATGGCATGGCCTCGCGGGAGAGGCCGCGGCCGGTCGACCTCGGATCGCTGCTGGTGCACTCCACGGCCGTTGCGGGTATGTGGCTGCCGCACGCCCTGAAGGTGCGCGACGCCGAGCACGGCACCCTCGCCCACCGCGCGATGGCGGAGCTGTTCCAGCTCGTCGTCGACGGCAAGCTGAAGGCCGTTCCCGGCGGCGAGTACGGGCTCGGTGAGGTCCAGCAAGCACACAAGGACCTGCGCTCCCGCAAAACCGCCGGAAAACTCCTGCTCGACCCGGCCCGCTAAACCGCTCACTGACGCCACGCGGGGACCTTTCGTACTGCATGACAGTACGAAAGGTCCCCGCGTGCAGTCCAGCATGCGGAAAAGGGCGGCCCATAGTGTTGGGGCCGCCCTTTTCCGCGTGGTGCTGGACTTACTCGGAGAGCTCCGCCAGCTGGGCCTTCACCCTGGCCAGCTCGGCTTCCAGTTCCTCCATGCGCGTGCGGTGCTGGTCGCGCGCCGCCTCGAGCACCGACTCGATGCCCTCCGCGATGTCCACGTGCAGCTCCTTGGCCGCCTTGGCGACCGCGATGGCCGGGATGACCAGGCCCGACACGACGCGCTGCGTGCCGTGGACCAGGTCGGCCTGCCACTCGCCCTCGGCGGTGCCCGTCACCGTGAGCGTGAGCTCCACGGTGCGCGTCTTCTTCGCCGTGCTCTTGGGACGGCCGGCCTTCGGCTTCTCCGCCTTGGGAGCCTCGGCCTTCGGCGCCTCAACCGGCTTCGGAGCCTCGGCCTTCTCGGCCACTGGGGCCGACGCCGGAGTCTCCTCCACGACGGTCTCCTCGACTGCCTGCACCTCGGTGAGCGTGTCCGACACGATCAGGTTTCCTCTCTGCGCAACGACGTGACCCCGCGCACAGCATAGAACACGTGTTCGATCAGGCGCTGATGGGGTCAGCGCAAAGCCTAGTCAGTACGGCGGGAGCTGCACGCGCCACTGCCGTTCGACGTCGACGACACCGGGTACCGCCTGCAACGCCGGGATGGCCCTGACCTCGGCGGTACCGGTCACCACCCCCAGCGCCTCCAGGACCGTGTCGACCACCAGGCCCGCCTCCCGCAGGTCGTCGAGGACCCGCGGGAGGCTGCCGTCCGTCACGGAGACCATCACCTGGTCCACCGACGCGGTCATGGCGCCTGGACGAGCCCGGTGCCGATGTCGGTGGACGGCAGGGGCAGGCGCAGCGCGGTGCCGGCCAGGCGTGCCCACAGCTCGAAGCCGCGCGCGCCGGTCCGTTCCGCGATCAGCACGGCCACGCCGGCCACGTGCGGGGTCGCCATCGACGTGCCGCGCAGCCGCGAGTACTTCTGGGGGAGCTTGAACGACGAGTAGACGTCCACACCGGGCGCGCACACGTCGATCTGGCCGATCTTGTCCGCGGAGCCCGAGGAGAACGACGCGATCGCGCGGTTCACGTCGATCGCGGCCACGGCGATGATGCTGGGGCAACGGGCGGGGTGCCCGACCGGTGCGATGCGGCCGGGACGCGAGGAGGCGTTGCCCGCCGCGGCGATGATGAGCGTGCCCTTGGCCATCGCGCGCTGGGCGACGGTCTCGTAGATCTGCGAGTACGGCGTGCCCGCGGGGACGTCGGCGCCCAGCGACATCGAGATGATCGCGCAGCCGTTGGCGACGGCCCAGTCGATGCCCGCGAGGATGCCGCCGTCGGAGCCGGAGCCCGCGTTCGACAGGACCTTGCCCGCGAAGATCTCGGCCTCGAACGCGACGCCGTAGCCGGGCAGCGTGGCGGGCTTGCGCGGGCCCGCGGACGTGCCGATGCAGTGCGTGCCGTGGCCGTGGCCGTCCTGCACGTCCTCGCCGGTGATGAACGACTTCGTGGTGATCGTGCGGCCCGCGAAGTCCGGGTGGTTCTTCTCCCAGCCCGTGTCGAGCACCGCGATCTTGACACCCTTGCCGGTCGCCGTGCTGACGTCCGCGCCGACGGCCTGCAGCCCCCAGGTCAGCACCGACTCGTTCGCGGCGGCCGCAGGCGCCTCCGCCTCCGCCGGCGCGGCGTCGTCCTGGAACACGTGCACGACGCGTTCCGGTTCGACGATCTGCACCGGGCCGGGACGCTCCGCGGCGCCGTTCAGCTCGCCCAGCAGGTTCGGGTCCCCGGACACCACGGCGACGCCGAGCTCGGGGAACACCTGCAGCGTGTCCGAGCCGATGGCGCCGGTGTTCGGGTCGAACCCGGCGATCGCGCCGAGCTCGGCCAGCCCCTCTTCGACGGCGTCTTCCTGCAGCAGCACCAGGAATCGGCCGGTGGTCTCCACTTCCGCGGGTTCGGTCATGACGATTCGCCCCTACTCTCCATCTAGCCCTCACTAGAGAGTCGTCACATCGGGGCAGTTGTTTCAGGCCATTTGCCGCCTGCGCTGAAAGAATTCACCGATTGGCTCAACGTACTTCGCCGCGATGGGCCCGAGGATGGCCATCAGCAGCACGTACGCGGTGGCCAGCGCCGCCAGCTCGTCGTCCACCTGGCCAGACGCCACGGCCAGTCCGGCGATGACGATGGAGAACTCGCCGCGTGCCACCAATGCCACGCCCGCACGCATGCGCCCCATCTTGCCGATGCCCTGCCGGCGCGCGGCCCACCAGCCGGTGAAGACCTTCGTCGCCGTCGTGACCGCGGCCAGCGCCACCGCGATTCCAAGAACGGGTGGAATCGAGCGGGGGTCGGTGTTCAGTCCGAACACGACGAAGAACATCGCGGCGAACAGGTCCCGCAGCGGCTCCAGCAGACGCGTCGCGTTCTCGGCCGTCGACCCGGAGATCGCGATGCCGAGCAGGAACGCGCCGACCGCCGCCGAGACCTGCAGCTGCGAGGCGATGCCCGCGACGAGCAGCGCGGAGCCGAGCAGCTTGAGCAGGAACACCTCGTGGTCCGGACTGTCCACAATGGCCGAGATGAACCGGCCGTACTTCAACGCCACCACCAGGACCACGGTGATCGCGAACAGCGAGATGCCGACCGAGGTCAGTCCGCCGAGGAAGCTCACGCCCGCGAGCACGGCGGTGAGCACCGGCAGGTACACGGCCATCGCCAGGTCCTCGAACACGAGCACGGACAGCACGACGGGTGTCTCGCGGTTGCCCAGCCGGCCGAGGTCGCCGAGGACCTTCGCGACGATGCCCGACGACGAGATGTACGTGACGCCCGCCATCGCCAGCGCGCCGACCGTGCCCCAGCCGAGCAGGTACGCGGCGATCGCGCCCGGCGCCGCGTTCAGCACCAGGTCGAGCACGCCGGCCATCCAGGACTTCTTCAGCCCGGTCGTGAGCTCGGACGCCGAGTACTCCAGGCCGAGCAGCAGAAGCAGCAGCACCACGCCGATCTCACTGGCGAGGTGGGTGAACTCCTCGATGCCGTGTAACGGCACGAACCCGCCGTGCCCGAACGCGAGCCCGCCGATCAGGTAGAGCGGGATGGGGGAGATTCCGGCGCGTCGAGCAACACGACCCAGCAGACCGAGGCCGAAGAACACCGCGCCGAGCTGGATCATGGCCATAGTTGTCTCGTGCACTGTGCTTAACCGCCGTGGAGGATCTCAGCGGCGGCGTCGAGGCCCTCCGCGGTGCCGACGACGACCGCGAGGTCGCCGTTCTCGAAGAGGAAGTCGGGGCCGGGCGACGGATGCGCGTTGCCCGAGCGCACGACGGCCACGATGGACGCACCGGTCCTCGTGCGCAGGGCGGTCTCGCCGAGCGAGCGGCCGGCGAACGCCGTCACCGGCAGCTGACGGGTCGTGATGCCCGCGATGTCACGGGTCTCCTCGCGCAGGTGGGCGACGAGCTGCGGCGCGCCGAGCAGGCCCGCGAGCGTGCTCGCCTCTTCCGGCGAGAGGGGTATCGAGGCGGCGCAGGAGTCGGGATCCGACGCTTTGGACAGGATGAGCTCGAACCGGCCGTCGCGGTACGTGATCACGCCGACGCGGCGCCCGGCGCGGATCATGAAGTCCTGGCGCGTTCCGATGCCCGGCAGGGGCGTGATCTCTACGTTCACACAGATGATGATACGTGGATGTCACTTCCTGTACGCCCTGTGCGCCGCGGCTGGGTGGTACGTGAGCGCGTGCCCGGTCCCGACGTCGACGAGTTCGCCGAACCCGGTCAGGTGATCGGGGCGCTCGCCAGAGCCCCGCACGGCACGCTGCTGGCGGTCCAGCACCCCCACCGCACTCCGGCCGCGCTGGCCGCGGGCACCGGGCTGCTCGACGCGCTGCCGCACGCCCGCATCGAGCTCGCGGCGTTGATCCGGCGGGCGTACACCGAGGTCACCGACGTCGTGGCGCCTTATCGGGTGGACGGCCCGGACGGCACCGCGTGCGGCCTGCTGTGCCTGGTCGACCCGGACGGGATCGAGCACACCGAGGACGTCTACCCGGACGTGGTCGCCGAACGCGGCCAGGTGCTGGCCTCGCTGGGCATCGCGACGAGCGCCGCGATGCTGATCCCGATCACGCCGCACGACGGGCTGACGTCGCTCGTGCTCGGCATGACGGGGGAGCCGGCGGTGTCGCTGGTGGACTCCGGCGGGCGGCGGCACTGGGTGTGGCTGGTCGGGCCGGGGGAGCTGCAGGAGCGGTTCCTCGAGGCGGCGGGCGCGCACCCGTTGCTCGTCGCGGACGGCAACCACCGGGTCGCGGCGGCGCGGGAGGCGGGGCTCGCCGGGTTGCTGGCGCTCGTCACGTCGGGGCCGGGGCTGCGGGTCGGGCCGATCCACCGCGCGATCGTGGGCAGCGGGCTGGGCACGTCCGATCTGGTGGCGGCGTGGGAACGGGTCGGGCTGACGGTGTCGTCGTTGCCGTACGTCGTCGACCCGGAACCGGGCGTGGTCGTGGTGCGCTGCCCCGACGAGGTGCTGCGGGTCGAACTGCCTGCGGGGCAGGGGATCGACCACGCCGTCGTGGAGTCGTTGCTGCTGGGTGAGGCGCTGGGGCTCGACCCGGAGAGTCCGTGCGTGCGGGCCGTCGTCGACCCGTCCGTCGAGGCCGAGGCGGTGCTGCTGATCGCGCCGGTGCCGCTGCGGGAGGTGCTGGCGGGGACCAAGATGCCGCGCAAGAGCACCTATTTCACCCCGAAGCCGCGTAGCGGACTTCTGCTCGCCGACCTGTCACCGTAGGGCCCTGTCCGGCGAGTTCGTTCGGCCCTGTTCACCGCAGGGCGCTGTGCCGAGACTCTGTTGATGCACTTCGACGCCTCAGCCTCGTTGCCGTCGCCCGGCGCCAAGATCGGGCACGTGCACGTCCGGCATCTGAGGGCGATGACGTCGGCGTTGCGCGCGGTCGACTACCGCTACGGCGGTGGGGCGTGCCGCACTCAGGTGCAGACGCTGTTGTCGTGGTGTGACAAGGCTTTCGCGCATTCCGCGACAGCCGCCGTGCGCCGCGACTTCCAGGACGCCGTCGCGGAGCTGCACGCCCTCGCGGGGTGGACCGCCTTCGACGCCGGGCTCGGCGGGTCCGCGCACCGCCACTTCCTCCTCGCCCTGGACTTCGCCCAGGACGAGGACCTGGTGGCGAACATCCGCTACCGGATGGGTCGGGTCCACCTGCACCACGGTGGACCCGCCGAGGCGCTCGGCATGTTCCGGCTCGCCGGGATGGCCGCGACCAGTCACCACACGAACGCGATCGTGGCCGCGAACCAGGCGTGGTGTCACGCCGAGATGGGACGGCGGGTGCCCGCGCTCGCGTCGCTGGGCCGTGCGCACGACGAGTTCGCACGGGCGGATGTGGGCGGTGTGGCGCCATGGGCGGCGTTCTTCGACTTGAACGACCTAGCGGCGATCAGCGGTGTCGTCTACAGCTCTCTCGCGCGCACCGTCGATCGCGGGTTCGCGCGGCCGGCCATCACGGTGCTGCGGCAGGCGGTGACGGGATACCGCGAGGAGATGGCGCGCAGCCGGACGTTCGCGCTGATCGAGTTGTCGCTCAACCACCTCTTGGACGGCGACGCGGACGAGGCCGCGGTGATGGCGGGGCTGGCCGTCACGCAGACCGGCGACATGATGTCCGCCCGCACGCGCAAGAAGCTCGAACCGTTGCACGCCGAAGCGGGCAGACGCAGCGCCACCACGGTGCGGGAGCTGATCACGCCGCTGTTGGTGGCCCCAGCGCACGCGGCGTGATGAGCGCGAGGACCCGGTGGTTTCCGGCGACGCCGGGGTCGTTGCCGGAGATCCGGGCCTTCGTGCGGGACCTCGCCGGTGAGTCGGGGCTGCACGGCGACGACGCGCGGGACGTGCTGCTCGCGGTGGCCGAGGCGGCGGACAACGCGGTGCGCCGCGCGGGGGCGTCCGTCGTGGTGGTGACGTGGGAGCCGCGCGATCACGCGGTGCTGCTGATCATCGAGGACGACGGGGTGTTCGACCTGGAGGCCGGCACCGCCGCCCGGCCGCTGGGGCTGCGGCTGCTGTTCGGCATCGCCGACGAGGTGCAGGTGCGTCCCGGCAAACCCACCTGGCCCGGCACGGTCGTGCGAGCGCTCGTGCGGGTCTGGTCGCGTGCGGATGTCCCGGACCTGCCCGCGCCACCGGGACGTCCGCGCGTGCTCCTGGTGGACGGCGACCGGTTCTCCGGCCAGTCGCTGGCCGCGTTCCTGCACGCCGAGGGCTACGAGGTGACGCTCGTGCCGACGATCGCGGCGGCACAGGACGCTGTTCTGAGTCCACCGGCCCTGGCGATCGTGGACCTGCTGACGTCTCATGGTGAGGGGACCAGGTTCGCCGCGGCGGCGCGGGCGTCCGGCGTGCCGGTCGTGGCCGTGTCGGCGATCGAGCCGGCCACCCACGTCGCCGATGCCTACCTGCCGAAACCAGTGCACCCGCTGCGCGTGCTCGCGGCGGTGCGGGACCTGCTGTCTCCCGATTCGTGAGGCACCGACGATGAAACCCGTGTTGGAGGTAAGCCGTCACGGCGCCGTGCTGACGCTCACCGGCGAGGTCGACCTGAGCACCAGCGACCTGCTGCGCGCCGAGCTCGAGCTCGCCTGCTCGTCCGGCGAGGGGGACGTCGTGATCGACCTGACCGGCCTGACGTTCATCGGGTCGAGCGGCCTGCACGTGCTGATCGAGACCGCCGGCTCCCTGGGACAACGGCGGCTGGTGCTGCTCGGCGGCGGCTGGGGCGCCTACGTCGTGAACCTGCTCGGCCTCACCCTGCGCTTCCCCAACATCGTCGTGGACCGCTGATGTCCACTGAGGACGCTGCTAGGGTCGATCGCATGGCGGTACGAGCGATCAGGGGAGCCACGCAGATCGACGCGGACTCGCGCGACCTGCTGCTGGAGGCCACGGCCGAGCTGGTGCGGGAGGTGTTGGCGTGCAACGACTTGACGTCCGACGACCTGATCAGCGTGGTGCTGACCGCGACCCCCGACCTGGTGTCCGAGTTCCCCGCCTACGCCGCGCGCCTGGCAGGGCTCTCCGACGTGCCGCTGCTGTCCGCGACCGAGATCGCGGTGCCGGGCTCGATGCCGCGCGTGATCCGGTTGCTGGCGCACGTCGAGACGGACCTGCCGAGGTCGTCGGTGAAGCACGTCTACCTGCGCGGGGCGGCGGCGTTGCGGACCGACCTCAACCACTGAACGCGCGGCTGAGCGCGTCGATGTGCCGGTGGTCCGTGCCGCAGCAGCCGCCCAGCACGGTCAGCTGGGGGAAGCTCGCCTTGAGCCTCCGGTAGTCGTCGGCGAACTCCTCGGGATCGCCCCTGTCCAGCGTCTCGGCCTCGTCCAGTTCGGCGTGGCTGAGCTTCGACGCGTTGGCCCTGATGCCCTTCAGGCGTTCGGTCCACCCCGCCGCGGGGTCGAGGGCAGGTGCGATGTGGGTCGGGTGCGCGCAGTTGACCATGTAGTAGGCCGGGTAGGCGTCCGTGTCGCGGTCGACCGCCTCGATCGCGGCGGCCAGCGCGTCTCCCGACGGCAGCCTGCCGTCCGTCTCGACGGTGAACGAGATGACCACGGGGACGTCCGCCTCACGCGCGGCGTCGACGATGCCGGTGGCCTCGGGGACGTTCGTCAGCGTCATGGCGGTGACGAGATCGGCCGGGGTGTCGGCGAACGTCCGGATCTGCACCGAGTGGTAATCCCTCGCCTCCTCCCGGCTCATGATCGACTCGGGCCGGTAGGCGTCACCGCGAGGCCCGACGCAGCCGCTGATGACCACCTGGATCGCGAACCGCTGCCGCACGTCGAGAAGCAGGTCGACGGCCTTGCGGTTGGCCGAGCCGAGCCGTGCCTCGTCGTAGCCGAGCCGCGCGGCCCAGTCGGGACTCGCGCGCCACGTGGCGGTCTCCAGGACGATGCCGGCGCCGTCGCGTTCGGCGATGCCCGCGTACCGCTCGAAGTAGCGGGTGAGCGCCGCGTGGCCGTCGGGGTCGTCGAGCAGCGGGAACGCGGCGAAATCGGGCAGGTCGATGCCGTCGTCGAAGAGGAGCGTGGTCTCGGCACCGCCGTCGGTGAGGAAGAGCGGGGCGTTGAGCTGGGGCAGCTGCGTCATGGGTGCCTCCAGGCCGGAGGGCCCAGTGTGCGGCCGGAACGCCGGTTCCGCCCGCTGTCACCTGGGGCGCCCCGCCCGCGACGGGCGGGGCGCCGACGGCCTCAGGCGCTGAAGTCCTTGCCGGGCAACCAGCCGTTGGGGATGTCCGTGACGCGCCAGGTCGGCACGGAGACCTTCACCGTGCGGATCGGCGTGGCCAGGAACGGCGCCACCTCGGGCACCTTGGTCACGAGCCGCTGCCGCACGGCGTCGTCCTCGGCCCCCTCGACCACCACGGCCGTACCGCGGGCCTGCAGGAACGGCTCCATCGGCGACCCGGTCGACACGACCAGCGCCACCTCGGGGTTCTCCTTGATCGCCTTGAGCGTCCGGCCGCGCTCCTCCAGCACGAGCACGAGCGTGTGCGGCCCGTCCTCGGCGAAGTAGACGCCGCTCACCCACGAGCCGTCCGAACCCGCCGTGGCGAGGAACATCGACTTGTGCGCGGCGAGCGTGCGGTGCAGCAACGCCTCGACGGCGCTGTGCTGTTCGGTGGTGGTCACTGGGTCCTCCAAGAAATCGGGTGTCGCGCACACCAGATCGGTCTGGAGGGCTCGCGCCTTGTGCCGTTTCAGCCGATCGATACCGCCGCGGCGTGCCGATCAAGGCGGCGTGCCGTCGCCGTGGACTGTCCCGCCGTCGGTGTGAGCGTCCGCACCAGGCACAATGTGGGCCGTGGGTGTCTCGGAGGGAGCTGCTGTGGGCCAGGGTCAGTTGCGCGGTGTGGTCGCTCTCGACGGACCGGCCGGCACCGGCAAGTCCACCGTGGCCAAGCGCGTCGCGATGGCGCTGGACGCGCGCTACCTCGACACCGGCTCGATGTACCGGGCGGTCGCGCTGGCGGTGCTGCGCGCGGGCGTCGACCCGTCCGACGAGGTCAAGGTCTCGGCGGTCGTGGACGACGCGGTGCTCGTCGTCGGCACGGACCCCCAGAAACCGGGCATCACCCTGGACGGCGACGACGTGTCGTCCGAGATCCGCGGGCCCGAGGTGTCGCTGGCGGTCTCGCCCGTCTCCGCGACCCGGCACGTGCGGGAACTGCTCGTGGCCCAGCAGCGCGCGATCATCGCGGACGCCGTGGACCACGTCGGCGGGATCGTCGTCGAGGGGCGTGACATCGGCACGGTCGTGTCGCCCGACGCCCCGCTGAAGGTCTACCTGACGGCGTCGGCGGACGCGCGGGCCGCACGCAGGACCAAACAGGACAGCGCCGCCGGACGTCAGTCCACTGTGGACGCCGCGCTCGCCGACGTGCAGCGGCGCGACAAGTACGACTCGTCCCGCGCCGTGTCACCGTTGAGGGCCGCCGGTGACGCGGTGGAGCTCGACAACACCGACCTCGACCTCGCGGGCACCATCGCGGCGTTGCTGGAGCTCGTCGAGCGCCGAGGGCTGCGGGTGACCGGGTGAGCGTTCCCGACGGGACGCTGCCCTGGCTGTTCGACCTCGGGCGCTGGATCGGGCGCGTCCCTTACGCCTGGCAGTTCCGGATTCGGGTGCACGGCTTCGACCGCGTACCCTTGAGCGGCGGCGTGGTCGTCGTCGCCAACCACAGCTCGATGTCTGACGGGCCGATCCTGTTCGGGGCACTGCCCCGGCGCGTGACGTTCCTGATCAAGCAGGAGATGTTCAAGGGCGTCGTCGGCCACCTCCTGCGCAGGATCGGCCAGATCCCCGTCAAACGGGGCGAGGCCGATCGCACGGCACTGGTCGCCGCGCAGTCCGTGCTCAAAGCCGGCGGCGTGATCGGGATCTTCCCCGAGGGCACGCGCGGCGAGGGCGACGTGGCGAGTGCGCAGAACGGCGCCGCGTGGCTGGCCAAGACGTCCGGCGCGATGGTGCTGCCGATCGCCTGCCGCGGGACCTACCAGGCCAAGGGCTGGCGCCCCGAGGTCGACGTGCTGATCGGTGAGCCGTTCCATCTTCCCGAGGGGAAGGGCCGGGCTGCTCTGGGCGTTGCCACCGAGCAGGTGCGTGATCGCCTGGCGACACTGGTCGCCGAACTTGATGGACTTCGCAAGAGTGAGGGAAGACGATGACGGACCTGGACGGCACCTGGGAGGACGAGGCCGACTGGTCAGCCTTCGACGACCTCGACGGCTCCGACGGTGAGGAATCCGCGCCGCCACAGCCGGTGCTGGCGGTGGTCGGACGGCCGAACGTCGGCAAGTCCACACTGGTCAACCGCATCATCGGCCGCCGAGAGGCCGTGGTGCAGGACGTGCCGGGCGTGACGCGCGACCGCGTGGCGTACGACGCGCTGTGGAACGGCCGCAAGTTCACCGTGGTCGACACGGGCGGCTGGGAGCCGGACGCGACGGGACTGCAGGCCTCCGTGGCCGCGCAGGCCGAGCTCGCGATGGCGACCGCGGACGTGATCCTGCTGGTAGTGGACGGGTCGGTCGGCGCGACGTCGACCGAGGAGGCCGTCGCGAAGGTGCTGCGCCGGTCGAAGAAGCCCGTGATCCTGTGCGCGTCCAAGGTCGACGACGACAGGCTGATGGCCGACATCGCGTCGCTGTGGTCGCTGGGCCTGGGCGAGCCGTACCCGGTGTCCGGCCTGCACGGCCGCGGCTCCGGTGACCTGCTCGACGTGATCCTCGACCGGCTGCCCGAGTCCCCGCGCGACGACTTCGGCGGAGGCCACGGCGGCCCTCGCCGCGTCGCGCTGGTCGGCAAGCCGAACGTCGGCAAGTCGTCGCTGCTCAACCGCCTGACGGGCGAGAACCGCTCGGTGGTCGACGCGGTCGCGGGCACCACCGTCGACCCGGTCGACTCGCTGGTGGAGCTCGACGGCGAGATCTGGCGCTTCGTCGACACCGCCGGCCTGCGCAAGCGGGTCAAGTTCGAGAGCGGCGCCGAGTACTACGCCTCGCTGCGCACCAAGTCCGCGATCGAGACCGCCGAGGTCGCGATCGTGCTGCTGGACGCGCACGAGCCGTTGGCGGAGCAGGACCTGCGGGTCCTGACGATGGTCGTCGAGTCGGGCCGCGCGTGCGTGCTGGCGTTCAACAAGTGGGACCTGGTCGACGAGGACCGCCGCACCGAGATGGTCCGCGAGCTCGAACGCGGCCTCGTCCGCGTGCCGTGGGCGGACAAGGTCAACATCTCGGCCCTGACCGGCCGCGCCGTGCACAAGCTCGCCCCGGCCCTGCGCACCGCGCTGAACTCGTGGGACACCCGAGTCCCGACCGGCCGCCTGAACCAGTGGCTGACCGAGCTGATCTCCGCGACCCCGCCGCCCGTGCGCAGCGGCAAGCAGCCCAAGGTCCTGTTCGCGACCCAGGCCTCGACCAGGCCGCCGACGTTCGTGCTGTTCACGACCGGCTTCCTGGAGGCGGGCTACCGCAGGTTCATCGAGCGCAGGCTCCGCGAGGAGTTCGGCTTCGAGGGCAGCCCGGTCCGCATCTCCGTGCGCGTGCGCGAGAAGAAGAAGGCCGGCGCCGCCAAGAAGTAGTTTCTCCGGGTGACGACCCAGCCGATCTGGTTGCCCTTTGTCATGGGGTGCGGTTGGTTGGGTCAGTGGCCGTACGAGTGGTGCTAGCCGACGACGAGGCCCTGCTGCGGCGGGGCCTGAAAGTCCTCCTCGAAGCCGACGGGCGAGTGCAGGTGGTCGGCGAGGCAGCCGACGGCGCCGAACTGGTGGAAGCAACCCTGGCCCATCTACCGGACGTGGTGCTGGTAGACGTCCAAATGCCAGGCGTCGACGGCCTGGAGGCAGTCCGCCGCCTGCGAACCTGGGCCACCCCACCGGCGATCGCCGTGCTGACCACGTTCGACCTGGACGACTACGTGGCGACAGCCCTGGACCTGGGCGCCCAGGGCTTCCTCCTGAAGGACGCCGAACCAGAAGCCCTCGTCCGAGCTGTGGTCGACCTGGCGGCAGGCGGCGCAGTCCTGGACCCGCGCATCACCGCCCGGCTGCTGCCCCGCCTGCGAGGCTTCAGGGCCAACCGCCAGCTGGACTCCCTGAGTGCCCGCGAACGCCAGGTACTGGAACTGGTGGCCGGCGGCCGCTCGAACCACTCGATAGCCGAACACCTCTGCCTGTCCGAAGCCACGGTGAAGAGCTACGTCTCCACCGTCCTGACCAAACTGGGCGTGGAGAACCGGGTGCAGGCGGCTCTAGTCGCTCACCAGGTCGGTGTCTGGTGAAACCAGTCCTGCGCGAACTCCTCACCGTAGGCGTGACCACAGGGGTGGTCCTCCTGACCCAGGACCGCCCGTTCGAGTGGTCACTGTGGACAGCAGTAGGCGCCGCACTACTACTCCCACTACGCCTGCGCTGGCCCTGGTTGGCATCCCTGCTCTGCGTCCCAGCAGTGGCCGGCGGCCTGGGCTGGGCCCCCGCCCTGATCGCCCAATACCGCCTGGGCCGCAAGGAGAAGTCACTACCGGTCCAACTCTTCTGGGTCCTGCTGATGACAGTGGCGGCAATCGCCCCAGTCCTGATGACCGAGGCCATCCCCCTGGGCCCACTACTGCTGGCCACAGCCTTCGCCTTCGGCCTGGCCGCCGCCCCCACAGCCCTGGGCGCCCTCATCACCACCCGCAAGGAACTGACCCAGTCCCTCTACGAAACCCGCAGGGCACGCGCAGCAGAACTAGAGGCCCAGGAGACCTCAGCGCGTGCCGCGGAACGGGCCCGAATAGCCCGCGAGATCCACGACGCCGTAGGCCACCACGCCACCCTCATAGCCGTGGAATCAGCAGCCCTGGCGGCCACCGCTCCAGACCCCACAGTCCGCGAGACAGCACTACGTCTACGGGCGCTGGCAAAGGAATCGCTCTCCGAAATGCGAGCAGCACTGGGGTTGCTGAACTCCGACACGACCTACCCCTCCCTGCAAGAGCTCATCGACCGAGCACGCGTTGCCGGTGTTGCCGTGACCCTGTCCGAAACAGGCGACGCCACCCTCTCACCAGCGGTCTCCAGAGCCCTCTTCCGCGTAGTCCAGGAGTCCTTGACCAACGTGACGAAACACGCCCCAGGCGCCTCCGTCACAGTGACCGTGGACAGAGCCTCACCAGTACGCGTCTCAGTGGTGAACGGCCCAGGCGACCTCCCGTCCCAAGGTGACGGAGGAGGCGCGGGCCTGCACGGCCTCTCAGAACGAGTCCGCCTGGCCGGCGGCACCCTGACCACCTCCTACCGCGCGGACGGCGGCTTCAGCGTCACCGCCGTCCTACCACCCGGTAAGTCGAAGGTTGACGGACAAGACTCGACTTTCGGAGGTAGCACCCGAGACGCTGCCACCGCATAGTTCTGGGTGTCGGTCGAGGATCGGGGGATCGGTCGGACCGAGGGACGCGGGGACCCGAACTTCGGGTCCCCGCCGTATTTCCGCAGCTCGCGGCCTGTTTCGGGGGCCGTTTTTGATCTCTGTCCGCGGTGTTGTAGGATTTCTCATGCACGCCGGGGAACCGGGAGTGTGGCCGGGACGTGGCGCAGTTTGGTAGCGCACTTGACTGGGGGTCAAGGGGTCGCAGGTTCAAATCCTGTCGTCCCGACGGCCAAGAGGGTCTTCGCAGCTCAGATGCTGTGGAGGCCCTCTTTTTATGATCTTGCAGAGTTCTGTTGGGTCAAGTACGTCGCTCATAGAGCCCTTTACTCAAGCGCTCGCGCCTGCATCAGTCGTTGTTTGCTTGGGCTCGGTCGGCAGAACGAGGCGTCGCCCGACTTGAGAAGAGAACCTGCGACTCCTTTACCGGCCGCGTGGCAGGAGTTAAGGCGCCTGCGCCTATTCGTGCGCAGAGACCTCCACTCGTGGGTTCATGGGGACGATCGACAACATGAGCGGCTTACAGCCAGACCGGGCTCGTCGTCGCAGCGATCGCGCTCCGGCTGTGAGACGCACCGGACGGGTTCTAGCCGCACGGTGACTGTGGCTACATGACATCTGCATCACCCGATCGAATGACTGCGTAGTTCCGCTCATGTTCTTGCGTCTCGTGATCAGCACACTGGGGTGGCTCTTGTACTACGGGGGGACAGATGGGCTTTCAGGTGCCGGCCGAGTCGCTGGAACAGGCTGCGGGCAAAGTCAACGCGCGAGCGGATGCGGTGGGGTCTGTGAACCTGGCCGGTCCTGCTGATCAGGTATCGGCGGCGATGCCGGGAGGTGTTGCTGCAGAGCAGGCACGAGTGGCCGGAGACTCCTGGCGGAGCACGTTGTCTGCGTGGGCGGCTGATGGACACGAGTACGCCAAGGACCTGACAGACAGCGCGAAGACCTATGAGGGCGTCGAGCAGGTGAACAGGACCAGCTTCACCGGTCGTGCTCTCAGGAGCGTGACCTGATGGTGAGCATGGGCGATGTGCGTCGCTGGAGTCCAGACGCTTTGGAAGAAGCGTACCGAGGCCTGCGCAGGCAGGAGGAGTGTCTGGTCGAGGCCGGTGATGGCTTCGGCACCGACGCGAAGGTCGCGGACTGGACGGGCTCGGCGGCGGATGCCGCTGATGGCACTAGAACGGCGCTACTGGACCGTATGGAGACCATTGTCGCGGGTGTCGCTGGCGCCCGACGAGGCGTCGCTGATGCGGCTGACGCCGTGACGGCTCTGCTGACAGCAGTGGCCGAAGCCGATGCATTGGGTAGTCGGTACTACTTCCGGATCAGCGAAGACGGACTGGTGATCGATACTGCATTCGTCACGGCCGGCGCGACTCCGCAGGCCTCCGCGGAACGGGACCAGGTCAAGGCTGAACTCGAGGATCGTGTGCGCGAGCTGCTACGACGCGCCGGAGACATCGACCGTGACCTTGCCGACGTGCTGCGAAAGGCAGCGCACGGTCAAATTGGCACTGACGGAGCCACAACGGTGGCCGCAGCGGCGCAGGCAGGGGAAGGCCATGGTGCGTTGAGTGCGGTCGAGCCACCGGCGAATGGGACGGTCGCGCAGAATGCCGCGTGGTGGCGCTCGCTGTCGTCCAAAGAGAAATGGCTGATCACCGAGTTCCGGCCCGAGTGGGTGGGCAACCTCGACGGCATTCCGGCGACCGACCGCAACCAGGCCAATCGCCGCCGCCTGCTGAACGAGATGTCATCGCTCAGCTCAGAACGTTCACGACTGCAGGCGGTTCTCGACAACCCGAACTCAAACGCCTCCGAGTATCAGCGGGCGTTCACGAGGTCGTTGGAGATCGACAAGAAGTTCGAAGCGCTCGACACGATTAACAAGACGCTGGAGCGACCGGATCGCCAGCTGCTCCTCCTGGACGTCAGCGGCGACAACGCACGTGCTGCCGTCGCCTCGGGCAACGTCGACACCGCCAAGAACGTGGTCACGTTTACTGGCGGCTTCGGGTCCACAGTGAGCGGCGACCTCGACGAGTACGACGAGAAGATGAACGATGTGCGGCAGGACTCGGAGCGCATGTCGGAGCGGTACGGCGACAGCGGGAAAACCGCTGCCATCACTTGGATGGGCTACGACGCGCCGCAATCGCTGGACGTCGGGTCCGACGACAAGGCGCAGAAGGGCGGTCAACAGCTGGCCCGGTTCCTCGACGGCATTGACGCATCCCGGCCAGGGAACGAACCGCACATGGTCGCGGTAGGCCACTCCTACGGCTCTACCACCACGGGGTTGGCGTTGCGCGAGGCGAGCGGGGTCGATGACGCGATCTTTCTCGGCTCTCCCGGGATAGGCACGCACAACCTCGGTGACTTGAAGGTGCCGGAGGGCCATGCGTTCCTGGTCGAGAACAAGAACGACCCGGTTGCCGACTTGGGCCGCTTCGGCGGAGACCCAACGACCATCGAGGGGATGCGCCACCTGTCCACGAGCGAGGTGGTCACGGCCGACGGCCGAAAGCTGGAGCAGTCCACTGGGCATTCCAGCATCAACGAGTACCTGAGGCCGGGAACCACCAGCCAGTACAACGTCGCCGCGCAAGTCGCCGGCGTGCCGGACCGGGCGGTCGAGGGAAAGACGGTCGGCCTCGGCGACGACTGGCGCAACAGCGGGCTTCCGACGAGGTAGATGTAGGGGTATGAGGGTGCGGGCTTCGGCTGTGACCGTCGCGCTGGTCGTGACGATGTCGGCATGTGGATCAGGAGGATCTGGCGTGGACGAGTCGTTTGCGCAGTTGATGCAGCGGCCGGATATCGAGCAGGCTGTCGTGACGTACGAGGAGATGTCAGCCAAGGTCAGGGAACGACTCACCACGGAGCTCGGACGTACCTGGGAGAAGACCAGCGAGGGCAGTGCCTCCGGGTGCGGCAGCGAGTTCCCCGACCTCAGCGGTGACGTCGACGTACGGCACCTACCTCGGTGGAGTTCGAAGGGCAACCTGCCAGACGACCAGTGGCCTCGCGCCGAGGCGATCGTCGGCGAAATCGCGGAGGGTTACGGCTTCGACAGGCAGCCGGTGATCATCGTCAACCGGCCGAGCGATCATGAAGTCACCTACAAGAAACCGGATGGGGCGCAGATCAGCTTCGGCACCGCGACCAACACGCCGCTGGACGTCCGGACCGGCTGCCATTTGAAGGCACAGGTGCACCAGCGAGGAACGCCATCGCGGAAGTCTTGAGCTGTCACTCACCTAGAGCACACAACCGATCAGGCGAGGTACTGGACATTCGATCAGCGGCCATCCCAGGTGACGCCTTCGGGGGACGGTGACGCGCAGAAGCTCGAATCGTCACCCATGTGGAAGAACAGTCGTCCAGAGAGGGTGCCGTCCAGGGCCTGGGCGGCCCAGCCTCGCCCGCACACCTGATCGCCTTCATCGTCCCCATCCCAGCTGAACTCGACGAACGGCCCGCCATCACGCTCAACCCATCTGCAGTCCATCCAGCCGGTTACGGCTATGAAGCCGAAACGGCCTCTGCCATCGTCCGTGAACTCGATGAATCCAGGTCCCAGCAGCTCGACGGCTTCCTGATCCCACATCTCCATCTCAACGATCCGCCACCGCCCGACGGGTTTCTTCACGAGCTTGTCCTGTTCTCGAGCAGGTTTTCGATCACTGGCGCTCAATGACGTTGAAACGCGTTGGTTCTTCCAGCGTTCGCAGCGCGCCTTCGAGGTCGGCAAGGCGTGATGCAAGCGTGGCTACCGCCAGGTGGCGTGGCAGTGCCTCGCTGAACTTCAGTCCTGCCAACGCCTTCTCATCCACATCGGGCAGGACAAGACGTTCGGCCGCATCAGCGGTTGCGGCGCGCCACATCTCGCGGGTCAAATCTGTGCGCAAGCGGATTGACGCGTCGTCGACGCGTTGTTTCTCATCCGAAAGCTCGGAGAGCGTGGACGCGAGGGTGGCATTGGCCCGGTAGCCGGCCCACGTCCACCACCTGACGTCGATGCCCTCCTAGCGATGAGTGTGCCACCGGGATGCGCTTGCGTCTCTGCGTCCTGGCGTTCTTCGATCAAGGCACTCAGCGCCCGTTGGGTCAGCTTCACCGGTGGCTTGGCACCGAGCAGAACCTCTCGAACAGCGCGCGTCAGCTCGATCGATCGCTTCAGAAGAGCCCCTCGACCGTCGCGTCCTCCGGCGGCTGCTCAGCAGACTCGTCGGTTCGGATGTCGTACACGTTCGACCATCGGTCAGTCAGTACCGATACGTCTTCGTCGGTGATGTTGATCGCGGGCTTGCGATCTTTGAGGAACAGGCCGAGTTCGCGCAGTGGCCAGACCAGACGCTCGAGGTACGACCCGAAGCGGCGGTTCGACGCAGCTGTGATTGCGTCGCGGCGCTTGAGGTACTCCTCGGTGCTGCCCCGGCGGACCACCTGGATCGCCAGATCCAGATCGCCGAGGCGATCTTGGGTGCTGTCCAGGTAGCTCCCGAAGACTGTCACACGCGTGACGCTGTAGGGCTTGCTGCGGTCGGCGTTGTACGTCCGTACTCGCTCGAGGAACCCGTCGAGGTGACGTTGCGCTGTGGCTCTCGTGATTGGCTTTGCGAAGCTGGCGTTGGCAAGGGCGTTGCCGCGAACCGTAGTGAACCACCAGGCGGCGCCATCTCGATCGCGTTCCGCGATCTCGAGGTAGCCAGCCTCGGCGAACCGCTCCAGCAGCTTCTCTGCGTCAGCTTCCTTCACTTCGAGGAGGTCGACGGCGAACTCGGTGAGTCCTGGGTTCACGCGGAAGATCCGCATCAGCTCTCGCGCCTGCTCGGCGGGAATGCCTTCGACGAGCTGATCCTTGGAAAGTCGCACCGTCTACCTGTAGCAGACCAGCGACTCAGCCTGCTGGCTATCGAGCGTGCCGGATCGACACGTGTCCGGGACCGCGCTGTGGACAACGTTCATGCTGTGCGGTCGCAGCCAGGCATGGAGCTTGGGATCGGACCTGAGCCACCGCCGGCATCCCATGAGGCACGGAGCGTTGGAACGCGCCTTCGCCACCGCCTCGTCCCCCTTAACTTCCTGTACCTGTCGACACGTCCCACGCTGGGCTCGTCGGCAGAAAGGGCATCTTCGTGACCATCTACTCTCAGCACCCGAACCGCGGAAAAGTGCAGATCCTCGCCACTTTCCGCGGACCAGCCGGTGTGGTGTCGTCAACTATCACGAGCGTTGAGGACGCGGCACTCGCTCGGCCGATCGTTGATGCGCTCAACCGGATTTCGTCTTGTGCCACCGTGCCTGTCAGCGTGTGGGACACCCGCGACGATCGCCACGCTCGCTACCCGCGGGAGCATCTTGCTGCGCTGACTGATCGAACGATGCGTGCCGACCTGCTCGAGGGTGCGCACAGCCTGTGGTACGAGCAGGCGAAAGCGCTTCTACACGAGGCGCTGACCGATCTGGACGAGGCTACGGCGGTCGTACCTCCACCCGTAGGGAAAGCGATTGCGGCTGAACTGGAGGCAGAAGTCCGCGGACTCGACGCCGCATGGACCGAGTACTCAGAGGGAGTCTCCGCGCCTGAAACGGATTCCCAGCGTTCCTGGGATTTCCAGAGCCCGTTCGTCGCCTTCGAGGGCGGTCTGGAAGGACTGAGCGGTGAGGATCGCGACCGACTCAACCGCCTCGAGCGCGACGCGAGTGCCGAGGAAGTCAGGACAGGGGTCGAGGACATGCGGCTCCTGCTGGACGCGTATAGGCAGACTGCCAACGATGCGATCGTGCTCCTCAGCGAATTCTCGATCACGGACGACCCTCTTGGGCCAAGTCGCTACTACCTCAATGTGGAGGCCCCTCGGCCGAACGGTGAGTACGGCCATGTTGATTGGGAGGTTGAGATCGGCCAGTGGGATGTCGACCTCGACGACCCTGAACACGAGGACGGCACCGCTCATGGCAACTCGGTCCTTCGATGCACTCGATCGACGCGGCCTGCCATTGCCGAGATCGTCGAACTGCTGAACCACAGCGGCGGGCGACAGGAACAACTTGCCACGTGGGCCAAGACTTCTGTTGGAGAGGCACTTGCCGGTACCGCCTTCGTTGTGACGAAGCGCTTTGACGAGTGAGGACATTCGGTAGGTAGACTGGGTCGTGACCGGAGTAGCGGTCGCTGCCACGATGCTCGGACTACGAGCTTCGTGGCGAGGATTATCTGAGGCCCACAGACGCCCTCGAACAGCTTGAGGATCGGCTGGCCGGAGGGCGAACTGTCGCCTGAAGGCTGGTGCGAGACAACGTTGCTCGTTGGGGAGCGCTGTGTCGCATCGGCCGCCGCTTATTCGACCTCTGAGCAAGCATCGCCTCAACAGCCACTACGGGTCTGCTTGCTGATGCCTTTCGCCTGAGTCCGCCGACTCCTTTACTCGGCCGATTACACTTGAACGTGACCTGGAAGAACAGGCCGGAGCACGCCGCTCAGTCGTTCCACGACTGGGGGTCAAGGGGTCGCAGGTTCAAATCCTGTCGTCCCGACGGTCTGAATCAGCCCGCTGATTCTGGGTGAAAGCCCAGGTCGGCGGGCTTTTTCGTGCGCTCGTGTCGATCTTCCCTTGGCCGTCCACAATGGTCTGTACTGGTGGGTAACCCAGGTTTTGGGAGGATTCTGGGAGGATCGGTTTCGCGGCGGCGAAATGGGTCGCGTTAGCAAGAGCGAACCTGTCGCTCGAGCGGGTGATCCTGCGGATGTGCTGGTCTGCAGCGATCGGGAATGTTACGTCGGCGAGGCAGTCGCAGAGGCTGTCCTTTGATGCGAACTCACGACGCTTCAAACGGAAGGCCTGGTCAGTGGAGGCGCGCTCGGTTCGTTCAGTAGTTGATGCCGCGAACCGCTATGGCCGCCGGTGTGGCCGCGCTCTACCGCGCCCAACTGCCGATCGGGATGTTGAGGTCCGGTGATTTCGTTGGTGGCGCGCTTGCGCTGAAGGCCGCTGCAGCGGCTGCGAATCGCTATCCAGTCTGGGCAGATCCCGACGGATGCTTGATCACCGTAACGCGCTATCTGTTCGATGCGATGTCGTGAGCATTCTCGTCGGCGTGGCGTTGAGGCAAGAGGTGAAGGTACGAGATGCGGCTGTCAAGCAGGGTTGTTGATCTCGCGCGCGGGCCCGTCGGTGGCGCTACTGAGCTAATACGGCCGAACTGCAACGCAACGCGGCCGGGTTATGCTGCAAACTGAAGATGGCTATTTTTTTCGAAACCAAGTTCTTTTAGTGCGCATTTGTGATGAGTAGATCAATCCTGGTGAGAATGCGGCACGCGGCCGTCAGCAACCGGTCAGGGGGGCGCGCACTTTTCGGGTTTCGGCGTGTGCGGATTTGGTCCTCGTGAGGCCGTTTTTGGATGTGGTCAGCGGTAACGCCTGCCGGTCGTGTGGCGACTCCTAGTCATAACGCAGGACATGGCGGCATTATCGCAATACCCTGTCGTATGGCAGGCGTGCTGTCGGTGTAGCGCGTCGGACTGCTGCTGAGCAGCATGAGGAGAGGGCGAGTGGTGCCAGAGAACCCGGATGTTGTGGCAGAGCGGTTTCGGCTGGTAGGGCCGATCGGCACCGGCAACATGGGTGAGGTTCACCGTGCCGAGGATCTGCAGGCGGCCGATGGCACGGGCAATCGGGTCGTCGCTGTGAAACTCATCCTGCGGAGCCGCCTCGGTACGCTGGTCAACTCGACGTCTGACGCCACGACTCAGCGATTCGGCCGTGAGGTTCGGATCATGCGCATGCTTGACCATCCCAACCTTCCTCGGACGGTCGACGGAGGTGTGGATGCGGCGGGCCGGCCGTATCTGGCGATGGAGTTGCTTGACGGACAGACCCTGCGCGACCTCGTGGCCGAACATCCCCAGCTACCGATCTCATGGGTGGCGGCCTTGGGAGCCCAGATTGCTGATGGCTTGTCTGCGGCACACGCTGAGAACATCGTTCATCGCGACCTCAAGCCCGCCAACGTGATGGTGCTACGCGGCGGACTGGTGAAGGTTCTCGACTTCGGCATGGGGCGGATCGTCGACGACGTCGACGGAGACAGGCTGACGAGCACCGGTGCCACCGTAGGCACGGCGCGCTACATGGCGCCCGAGCAGTTTCTCGCCTCTGCGGTCACTCAAGCGGCCGATCTGTATGCCCTCGGGTGTGTGCTGTTCGAACTTCTCACCGGAGTGCCGCCGTTCCATAGCGAGTCCTCCTACGAGCTCGGACAGAAGCACCGTGAGGAAGCCGCTCCGCTTGTGCAGCTGTTGCGTACGGACGTTCCCAAGGAGCTGGCAAGGCTCATTGAGCGGCTGCTGGCGAAAGATCCGGCCGACCGTCCGGCTGATGCGGTCACCGTCCGCGAGATGCTGTTGCCGTTGGCGGTAGGAGGGGAGAGTGTTCGCGGCTGGGATGCGTTCAATCCTGTCGCCCGGCTTGCTGCGGTAAGCGTGATCGAGCCCGCGGTTGAAGAAAGCACAGCTGAGAGTCGGCCGCTGGCAACCGGCATGGATGTGTTCGGTGTGCATCGCAAGCTGATTCAGGACTACAGGTCGTTCACCAAGGGCGGGACGATAATTCGTGACGAGCGAATTGCTGACTTCGTCGAGAAGGACTTGGAAGCGAAGTCGCAGTGGCCGGACCCTTGGTTGTCACTGAACCCGTTCTTCGCTTCAGGCGGCACTGTGCTCGAACTGGTCCGCGAAGGTGTGTTGCACGAAGAGTGCGCACGGATCTTCCAGGCTCGTAAGACCGAGGGTGGCACCGTCAGCGACGGTCGTCCGCTCACGTTCCATCGTCATCAGCGTGAGGCCATCGACATCGCGCAGTCCGGCGAGTCGTACGTGCTCACCACGGGCACGGGGTCGGGCAAATCCCTGTCCTACATCGTGCCGATTGTGGACAAGGTGCTGAAGGACCGGCAGCGCGAAGGTCTCAAGGCACGCAAGAGGGTTCGCGCGATCATCGTCTATCCGATGAACGCGCTGGCGAACAGTCAGCTCAAAGAGCTCGACAAGTACCTGCTCGACGGATACGGCAAGGGGCGTGAGCCGGTCACCTATGCCCGCTACACCGGCCAGGAAACCGATGAGCGCCGCAAGGACATCCGAGACAACCCGCCGGACATCCTGCTCACGAACTACGTGATGCTGGAGCTGATGCTCACCCGGCCCGATGACCGGCGTTCGTTGATCAAGATGGCCAAGGGACTGGAGTTCCTCGTCCTCGACGAACTGCATACCTACCGCGGCCGACAGGGCGCTGATGTCGCACTGCTCATCCGCAGGGTGCGCGAAGCGTGCCAGGCCGATGGTCTGCAGTGCGTGGGCACCTCTGCCACCATGTCCAGCGAGGGAACCGCTGACGAACAGCGTGAGGTCGTCGCGGGTGTCGCGACGACGCTGTTCGGCGGTGACATCAGCAGCTCGAACATCATCGGTGAGACCCTTGTGAGGGCGACTGGGGAAGTGCCCGACTCGGTGCCGGCGGAAAGGCTTCGGGCGCCCGGTGCGCCGCGTGCCTACGCGGACCTGGTGGACGATCCGCTGGCCCGCTGGATCGAGACGCGGTTCGGCGTGATCAACGATGCGACTGGCCGCCTGGTCCGGCAGAAGCCTGTCAAGATCGAAGTAGCGGCGGCTGAGCTCGCCAAGTCCAGCGGGGTGGCAGAGGACACCTGTGTCACGGCGATCCGCCGCACCCTGGAGGCGGGTGCGGAGGCCAGGAACCCTGTCACCGAACGCCCCTTGTTCGCCTTCCGGTTGCATCAGTTCCTTTCCAAGGGCGACACGGTCTACGTCACGCTCGAGAACAAGCGGACGCGCCATCGGACGCGGGACTACCAGCTGGTCCAGCCCGGTTCGGACGGAAAGATCCTGCTGCCGCTCGCCTTCTGCCGTGAGTGCGGACAGGACTACCTGACCGTGTGGCGAACCGAAAAGGACGGCAAGGTCTTCTACGAGCCGCGTCGAGACACGATCGGTACAGGCGGGCGCACCGGCGATGGCTACCTGTACGTCGACTCGGACCGCCCTTGGCCGCGCATTCCGGAGGATGCCGTCAAGGAACGACGCTTGCCTGAATCCTGGTTGGAGATCGACGATCATGATCAGGAAACCATTCGCGACTCCTACCGGCGACGACTTCCGCGCGCTGTCACCGTGGATCTGTACGGGAACGAGGGGCGCGGGGAGCTGTCTGCGGCCTTCATCCCCGCCCCGTTCCTCTTCTGCCTGCACTGTGGTGTTAGCTATGAACAGACCAGAGGCAAGGACTTCGCCAAGCTCGCGACCCTTGACCAGGAAGGGCGTTCCTCAGCGACCTCGCTGGTGTCGACCTCGATCGTGCGTTCGCTCAAGGATGTGCCCGCCGAGGCCCTCGACAAGCGGGCGCGGAAGCTCCTCACCTTCGTCGACAACCGGCAGGACGCCTCGCTGCAGGCGGGCCACTTCAACGACTTCGTCCAGGTGACCCAACTGCGCGGCGCTCTGTACAGGGCGGTGCTCGAGGCAGGCGAGGACGGCCTCCGGCACGAAGAGCTGCCGACCCGAGTAGCGGAGGCGCTTGGCTTGGAGCCTGTCGACTACGCGCGAGGTGAGGACCTGGCGCCGGGTCTTGCCCGCAATGCCGCCAAGACCTTGCGTGATGTCATCGCCTTCCGGCTCTACCTCGATCTGGAACGAGGCTGGCGCGTCACCATGCCCAATCTCGAGCAGACCGGCCTGTTGCAGATTCACTACGAGGACTTGGATTGGCTTGCTGCTCAAGAGGATCGATGGTCCAAGCGGCAGATCAGCCTGCGGGATGCCGCGCCAGGACAGCGCGCCGAGCTGATGCGGGTGCTGCTGGACGAGATGCGCCGGGCTCTGGCTATCGACGTGCAGCACTTCAGGGACGACTTCGACAACCTTCAGCGGGCGAGCGAGGAACGCCTGGTCGATCCGTGGGTCCTGGCGTCGAGTGATCGACCCCAGGTCGGCACGGTCTACCCGCGGTCTTCCCGGCCTGGCATGGATCGCTCGGGGTTGTTCCTCTCGGGCCGGGGCAAGTTCGGCAAGTATCTGCGGCGGTTGCACTTCAAAGGCCTGTCGACCGACGACGCACAGGACGTCATCGTCGATCTGCTGAAAGTGCTCTCAGCAGCTGGGATGGTGCAGGAAATCGCGGTGGCACCGCAGCCGGCGGGCCGTTTCCGTCGATCGGCGGGATCGACCATCACCGGTTACCGAATCTCGGCAGCAGCTCTCGTTTGGCGGGCAGGCACAGGTGAGGTAGGCACTCACGATCCGTTGAGCCGTACCTATGGCAGTGGGGATGGTCCGAGGGTCAACAAGTTCTTTCTCGACCTGTACCGGAATGCCGCGGGAGCCCTGGCTGGTCTCAGCGCCCGAGAGCACACCGCTCAGGTCGATCCGGAAGAGCGGGAACGACGGGAGGAAGCCTTCCGCAAGGGCGAGCTCAAGCTGCTCTACTGCTCACCGACGATGGAACTTGGCGTCGACATCTCCGAGCTGAACGCCGTCATGATGCGCAACGTGCCACCCACGCCTGCGAACTACGCGCAGCGCAGTGGCCGTGCCGGCAGGTCGGGGCAACCTGCTCTCGTCACCACCTACTGCGCCACCGGCAACAGCCATGATCAGTACTACTTCCGTCGTTCGGATCGGATGGTCGCCGGTGTCGTGGCGCCTCCTCGGTTGGACCTCGCGAACGAGGACCTGGTGCGGTCGCACGTTCAGGCCATCTGGCTGGCCGAATCCGGGCTCAAGCTGGGACGCGCGATCCCGGAGATCATCGACGTCAGTCACGCTGAGGATGCTCGCACGCCTGCCCCATTGTTGGCCCTGCACGAACACATAGGTGTGGCCCTGCACGATGCCCACGCGCAGGAACGTGCTGGAGCGGCCGCTCGTCAGGTGTTCAGCGGGTTGCTGAGCGACTTCGCGGCCACAACGTGGTGGCATGACCAGTGGATCGAAGACACGGTGCGCGCTGCCCCAGTGCAGTTCAACGCGGCTTTTGACCGCTGGCGTGGGTTGTTCAGAGCTGCCCTTGTCGATCAGGCTGAGCAGAATCGCCGAGTGCTGGACCACACGCTGAGCGACCGCGACCGCAAGATCGCTGTCGGCCGCCGCAAGGAGGCGGAGACGCAGCTCAACCTGCTCAAGAACGAGAGCGTGGACAGCAAGTCGGTGCTGTCCGACTTCAATCCCTACCGGTATCTCGCCAGCGAGGGCTTCCTCCCCGGATACTCGTTCCCGCGGCTTCCTCTTGCCGCGTACATCCCCATGTCCGGCCGGAGGTTCGGCGACGGCGACTACCTCCAGCGTCCCAGGTTCCTCGCCATCCGCGAGTTTGGACCCGGCGCGCTCATCTACCACGAAGGCGCCCGCTACCAGGTCACGCGTATCCAGCTGCCGCCGGACGCGACCGGTGACATCGTCACGACGACGGCGAAGCGCTGCGTGGCCTGCGGCTATCACCACGACGCGGAAAACCTCGACAACCTATGCGACATGTGCAAGGAACCGTTGGGGGAACGCACGACCGGGCTGCTCCAGCTGCACACCGTCTTCACCAAGCGACGTGAACGAATCTCTTCGGACGAGGAGGAGCGTCGGCGCGCGGGATACCGATTGGTGACCTCATACCGGTTCCACGACCACGGAGCCCGTCCCGGTCGCAGGGATGCCATCGTCGCGGACAATGACGGCGCACTCGCCACACTGTCCTATGGCGACTCCGCCACCGTGCGTATCACCAACGTCGGTCGCCTACGTGCCAACGAGAACGAGCCACCCGGATTCTGGCTCGACCCCGCAGACGGTCGTTGGATGAACGAGCGTGACGCTGCGGATGCGTCGGGTGATTCCAGCGAGATGCCCGTCATCGACGACGAAGGAAACGAGAAGCGGCGCAGGAAGCGCGTTCTGCCGTACGTCGAGGACCGGCGCAACATCCTGGTCGTCAAGCTGGCAGAGCCGATCCCGGAGCCGATGGCGTTGACCCTCATGTACGCGTTGGAACGCGGCATCGAAGCGGCGTTCGAGCTGGAGGACTCCGAACTGACCAGCGAGTTGCTGCCACCCGACGAAGGTCTCCGTGACCGGATGTTGTTCACCGAGGCCGCCGAAGGCGGTGCGGGCGTGCTTCGGCTGATGCAGTCCGAGCAAGGTGCCTTCACTCGTGCCGCACGCGTCGCACTGGGTATCTGTCACTTCGACGAGGACGGAGTCGACATGGGCGGTCCGCATCCCGACCGACCATGTGCACGTGGTTGCTACGAGTGCCTGCTCACCTATGGAAACCAGCTCAACCATGGCGCGATCGATCGCCACTCGGTCCTCGACCTGTTGCAGCGCATGGCAGGTGCGCGTGCGCTCACGACCGGCAGCGGTGAGTCGCGTTCGGAACAGCTGAGGAGACTGACTGATCAGTCGGACTCCCAGCTGGAGGGCAGGCTCATCGCGTGGCTCAAGGAGCGCGGACTGCGGCTGCCCGATGAGGCACAGACCTTGGTCCATGAGGCGCTCGCCAGGCCTGACTTCGTGTATCGACTGCGGGGCACCAACGTCGCGGTGTTCGTCGATGGGCCGGTGCACCAGCACGCCGTGGTCGCGGAGCGCGACCGGGAGGCGGAGGAGCGTTTGATCGACAAGGGGTGGGATGTCGTGCGGTTCCCGCACGACGCCGACTGGGCGGCGATCGTCGAGCAGAACCAGCGTTACTTCGGGCCTGTGGCCGTCTGATCATGAAAGAGACGATGACTTCGATGACGATCGGCTTCACCGCGGGTGCACTGGTGTCCGCCCGCGGGCGCGACTGGGTGGTCCTGCCGGAAAGCGCAAGCGACATGCTCGTGTTGCGCCCGCTGGGCGGCGCCGACGATGACGTCGCAGCGGTGTTTCCGGCGTTCGAGGACGTTCGCAGCACCCAGTTCCCGCCGCCGTCAGTGAATGATCTGGGCGACGCACTCGCTGCGGGGCTGCTCCGCTCCGCACTGCGCATCGGGTTCCGCGCCGGTGCTGGACCGTTCCGTGCGCTCGCGGGCATTGCCGTCGAGCCCAGGGCGTACCAACTCGTGCCGCTGATGATGGCGCTGCGCCAGCGCACAGTCCGGATGCTTCTCTCGGACGACGTCGGCATCGGCAAGACGATCGAGGCGGGGCTCATCGCCAGCGAGCTCCTTGCACAGGGAAGCGCACAGAAGCTGGCCGTGCTGTGCTCTCCAGCGCTCGCCGAACAGTGGCAGGACGAGCTGCGCACCAAGTTCGGCATCGACGCGGAGCTGGTGCTGGCATCCACTGTCGCCAGGCTGGAACGTGGGCTCGACCTGGGACAGTCCCTTTTCGACAAGCATCCGCACGTGGTCGTCTCCACCGACTTCATCAAGTCCACCCGGCATCGTGACGACTTCGTGCGGCACTGCCCGGATCTCGTGATCGTGGACGAGGCTCACACCTGTGTCGCGGTCGACGAGCGCACCTCCGTCCAGAACCAGCTGCGTTACGAGCTGCTTCAGCGCGTCGCGGCGGACGCCGACCGTCATCTGATCCTGGTGACGGCGACTCCGCACAGCGGCAAGGAAAGCGCGTTCCGCAACCTGCTCGGCCTGGTCCGGCCGGAGCTCGCCACCGTGAACCTCGACTCGGACGCGGGCAGGAAGCTGCTCGCCGCGCACTTCGTGCATCGCAAGCGGGCCGACGTGCGCGAGTTCCTGACGAAGAAGGATGGTCTGTCCGACGACAGCCTCCGCGAGGACACCGAGTTCCCGGTCGACCGGAAGTTCGCCGACGAGACCTACAAGCTCTCGCCCGCGTACCGGGCACTGCTGGAGGACTCCATCGCCTACGCGGGCGAGCGCGTGTCGAACGCGCGAGATCGCGGCAAGCGTGAGGCACGTATCGCTTGGTGGTCGGCGATCGCGTTGCTGCGGTCGCTGGTTTCCTCACCGCGAGCGGCCGCGCAAACCTTGCGCACGCGTTCCGCGGCGGCCATCGCCAGCACCGTGGAAGAGGCGGACAGGCTCGGCGCTCCGTTGACCAGTGACGCCTCCGACAGCGATGCGATGGAAGGTCTCGATGTCGCGCCTGGCGCGGAGATCGAGGACGCGGGAGCCAGGCTCGCCGAACTGGCCGACCGGGCAGAGCAGCTGGAAGGTCCGGCAGAGGACAAGAAACTGGCGAGCCTGGTCAAGCATCTCAAGGTGCTGCTCGGCGAGGGGTACCACCCGATTGTCTTCTGCCGCTACATCCCGACAGCCGAGTACGTCGCCGAACACCTGGACGGCAAGCTCGGCAAGAAGACGGTCGTCCGTGCCGTCACGGGCACGCTCTCTCCGCAACAACGCCTGCAACGCATCGAGGAACTGGCGGAGGAAGCCGGCGACGACCCGGCGGCCCGCCGGGTGTTGATCGCCACCGACTGCCTTTCCGAGGGTGTGAACCTCCAGCACCACTTCGACGCGGTGGTCCACTACGACCTCGCCTGGAACCCCACGCGGCACGACCAGCGCGAAGGCCGGGTTGACCGCTTCGGCCAGAAGCGTGACATCGTCAAGGTCCTCACGTTGTACGGCAGCGACAACGGCATCGACGGCAAGGTGCTCGAAGTCCTCATCGCGAAACACCGGCAGATCTGGAAGGACCTGGGCATCTCGGTTTCGGTGCCCGACGCCGCGTCCTCAGGTGTCACAGACGCGATCGTCGAATGGCTGTTGATGCGTAACCGTCAGCCTGAACAGGTGGGCCTGTTCGAGCCCGAGGACTTCAAAAGCGCAGCTGCCGAGGTCGAGACGGAGTGGAACTCCGCGGCCGAGCGAGAGAAGGCCTCGCGCTCCCGGTTCGCCCAGCGCGCCATTCACATCGACGAGGTTGCCCGCGAGGTGACTGCGATCCGCGACACCCTGGGGCGCGCGGGCGAGGTCCGTGGTTTCGCGCGGCAGGCACTGGCCGGGCTCGAAGCTGTGCTCCGTGACGATGCCGAGGGCTTCACGGCCGACCTGAGCGGTACGCCGGCCGGACTCCGTGACGTCCTGGCCCCGGTTGTCGGCGGTGACGCGGTAGAACATCGCCGCCCTGTGCCGTTCCGGGCAACGGCCGCGGTCGCGCGTGGTGAAGCGGCTCTGGTTCGTACCGACCCTGTGGTTGGTGCCCTCGCGGGGTATGTGCTCAACGCCGCCCTCGACGCCAAGATCGACGGCCCTAGGCCGGCTCGCCGCTGCGGTGTCATCCGCACCAGTGGTGTCGAGACCAGGACGACGCTGCTGTTGGTTCGCTACCGCTTTCACCTCACGCTGCCGTCACGGCTGGGGGAACGTCAGCTGGTCGCCGAGGATGCCCGGCTGGTCGCGTTCCAAGGCTCACCGCTCAACGCCACCTGGCTTGCCGCGGAGGACGCGTTGCAACTACCGGAATTGACAGCTGACGAGAACACCAACCCGGCCTTCGGTGAGCGCACCATGAACCGTGTCCTGGACGATCTTTCCGCGACCGAAGGCCATCTGAACGCCTACGGGCAAGAGTTGGCCGCTGAACTTCTTGCCTCGCACCGGCGGGTCCGCAGTGCTTCCGGCGAGATCGTCCGTGGTCTGAGCGTCACCGCACAGGACCACGCCGACATTCTCGGCATCTACGTCTACCTGCCCGTCGCGGGAGGAGCTGCCTGATGTCCGCCATCGCCCGAAACCAGATCTTCTCCGCGACCCACACCGTCGGCGGACTACTGCCTGCCGACATGCTTGTCCGCATCTCGGAAGGCAAGGACGTCAAGGGTTCCCTGCCGGCCGACTACCGCGTCATCGGCTCGCGTTCGGTACGTGATGACGCGGAACGCCGTTGGGATTACCTGAAGGCGGTCTGGAGCGAGCTCCGGGAGCAGCTTCCTCGTGCTCCGGAGCCCGAAACTCCCGCAGATCCCACCGGAGTGGCGATCACGCAGTGGCTGGAACCGCTCTTCGCGGAACTGGGATTCGGCGAACTGACCGCGCTCGGCACCTCGGGCATCGTCTCCGACGACGGCAGCAAGACCTTCGCGATCAGTCACCGCTGGAATCACGTTCCCGTACATCTGGCGGCTTGGAACACCTTGCTGGACAAGCGGCCGGGCGGCGCGGGCACCGTCCCGCCGCAGTCGCTCGTCCAGGAGTGCCTGAACCGCGCCGATGCCCACCTCTGGGGTGTCGTCAGCAACGGCCGCCAGTTGCGGCTGCTGCGTGACTCCAACGCGCTGGCTACTGCTTCCTACGTCGAGTTCGATCTGGAAGCGATCTTCGACGGCGAGTTGTTCAGCGAGTTCGTCCTGCTGTACCGGCTGCTGCACGTCACCCGCTTCAAAATCGACGAAGGTGACGCGCCGTCGGCATGCTGGCTGGAGAAGTGGCGTGTGGACGCTATCGACTCCGGGGTGCGGGCGCTGCATCACCAACGGAACGGCGTCAAGAACGCGATCACCAAGCTGGGTACGGGTTTCCTCAAGCACCCGGACAACGGCGAGCTTCGCAGGAATCTGGACGTCCAGGCGTTTCACGGGTCACTGTTGCGGTTGGTCTATCGCTTGATCTTCCTCTTCGTCGCCGAGGAACGGGACGTTCTCCACCCTGTAGACGCGTCGGCGGAGGCTCGTCGGCGCTACGCGAACTACTTCTCGTCGGCTCGCTTGCGGCAGCAGGCAAACCGTCGCCGGGGTACCTCCCACAGCGACCTCTATCAGGCGTTGCGCATCGTCCTCGGTGCGCTGGGAGACGAGAACGGTCGACCGGAGCTGGGGTTGCCAGGTCTCGGTGGCCTTTTCGACGACACGGACGCCGACGCTCCGTTGCGGGGTCTGTCGCTGGCGAACGCTGATCTGCTGGACGCCGTGCGTGATCTGTCCCGCGTTCGTGATGGAGACTCGGGCCGGTGGCGCCGGGTGGACTATCGCCACATGGGAGCGGAGGAGCTCGGCTCCATCTATGAGTCCCTGCTGGAGCTCGTGCCCAAGCACAGCGCCGTGGACCGAGCCTTTGAGCTGATTGATCGGCTTGGTAACGACCGAAAGAAGACCGGCTCGTACTACACGCCAAGTTCGTTGATCGAGACTTTGCTCGACTCCACTCTGGACCCTGTCATCGACGATGCACAGAAACGTGGTGAGCAAAAGGCTTCGGCCGCTGGTGAACCTGATCCGGCTGATTCCATCGTTGCCGAGCTGTTGGCGCTGACCGTATGCGATCCGGCTTGTGGTTCCGGCCACTTCCTCGTCGCGGCCGCGCGGCGCATTGCCAAGCGGGTTGCTGCCGTACGGGAGAAGAACCCAGAGCCCACCGCTGATGCGGTGAGCCACGCGCTGCGCGAAGTGGCTGCTCGCTGCCTGTACGGCGTCGATCTCAACCCTATGGCCGTCGAGCTTGCCAAGGTCTCATTGTGGCTGGAGGCCATCGAACGCGGCAAGCCCCTCGGCTTCCTGGACGCGCACATCAAGCATGGCAACGGCCTGATCGGCGCCACACCAGCACTGATGCGAGACGGCATCCCGAACAAGGCGTTCAAGCCTGTTGAGGGCGACGATGAGAAGTATGCGAAGACGCTGGGTAACCAGAACGACGAGGAGCGGAAGGGGCAGGACAGTCTCTTCGATCTTGTCGCGGAGCCGAAGGTGGTCAACGCGTCGTTCGCCGCAGGCCTCCAGCGCATCATTGAGGCCTCGTCCGAAACGCTCGCAGAAGTGCATCGGCAAGAAGCCGACTATCGAGACTGGGAAAACTCCGCTGAATACCTGAACGCTCGGCACGTGGCGGATGCCTGGTGTGCGGCGTTCATGTGGCACAAGACGAAGGATGCGCCGACTGCGATCACGCACGACGTGTTCCTGAAACTTCAGGATCCGACCGCGACGGCCGCCTCGCAGGAGACCCACGACGAAATCGCCCGGCTTCGAGACGAGTATCGGTTCTTCCACTGGCACCTGGCCTTTCCCGACATCTTCACCGTGCCTGATGGCGTGTCGGGAGTGGACTCAGCCACCGGTTGGGCGGGAGGTTTCTCCTGCGTGCTGGGCAACCCGCCGTGGGACAAGCTCGACTTCGAGGACAAGAAGTACTTCGATGTGGTCGAGCCTTCGATCGCGGCGATCTCCGGCACAGCCCGGCGCACCCGCATCGCGGAGTGGAGCAAGGAGAACCCGGAAGCCGGAGAGCGCTACCGAGCGGCGCGGCGCAGGGTGAAGTCGACCTTCCTCTTCGCAGGAAGTTCCGGCGCTTTCCCGCTCTGCGGCAAGGGACTGACGGTCAAGGGAGTCAACTCACTCCAGACGGACCAGCTCTTCGCTGAGCGGTTCACGGCGATCGTCGCACCTACCGGTCGTGTTGGGTGCATCATCCCTACAGCCATCGCGACTGGAGCCGGGGGGCAGTACCTGTTCGGCGACTTCACCCGTCGTGGCGCCACTAGCCTTCTCTACGACTTCGAGAACCGCAAGCCGTTGTTCATAGGAGTGGATTCAAGGTACAGGTTCTGCCTGCTTTCCCTCGTTGGGACGGGGTTGCGTGAGCCGGCGGCAGCCTTCGCCTTCTATCTCACAGACACCGTCGATCTCGACGATGTTGATCGCGTCTTCGCGCTCGCTCCTGAGGAGATCGCGTTTATCAGTCCGAACACGCTTACTCTTCCGATATTTCGGAGCCGCAGAGACGCCGACCTTACTGCGGCGATCTATCGTTTGATTCCAGTGCTTTGGGACGAGGCGAAGAGCGATGGAAACCCCTGGCGTATTGTGTTCAAACGTCTCTTTGACATGACGGACGACTCTGACCTTTTCCGCTCGCGTCGGCAGCTGGAATCGGAAGGATGGACTCTTGAAGGCAATGTCTTCGTCAAGGATGGTCGGCGAATGTTGCCGCTGTATGAGGCGAAGATGGTCAACTTCTTTAACCATCGCGCCGCAGATGTGATCAAGAGCGAAACAGCCGTGATGCGTCAGAATCAACCTCGATATCTCGGTCGGCATGAACTTCAAGATCCCAGGCGATTTGCGCTCCCTCTAAATTGGATCGCCGAGGATGGATTGATTCCGGCTCATCGAAAGGGTAGGGAGGTGGGTGTGCCAGGGGTGAATCTGCGACTTGCTGAAGTGAAATGGAATCAGGAGTGGCTTTGTGGATGGTGTGACGTGACCTCGTCAACCAATGAGCGTACTGCTGTTCCCGCCTTCATTCCTCGTGTGGCGGTGGGGCATAAGTTCCCTTTGATGTTGCCGCGAGTAGCTCCCGCTCTTGTCGCCTCGCTTGTTGCGACGCAGAGTTCGTTGGTTTTTGACTTCGTAAGTCGCCAGAAGCTCGGTGGGCTCAGTATGGGTCTTTTTGTCTGGAAACAGCTTCCGGTTCCTGCGCCTGATATGCTAAAGGTGCACGCGAGATTTATCGTCCCGCGTGTTCTTGAACTCGTGTACACCGCATTCGACATGGCAGGGCTTGCGCGTGACCTGGAGGACTCCGGGCCGCCGTTCCAGTGGGGCGAGGAACGCCGTGCGCGGATCCGTGCCGAGCTGGACGCCTTCTTCTTCCACCTCTATGGCATAGACCGTCCCGATGTTGACTACATCCTGGAGACCTTCCAGTCTGACTCCGGCGGTGGCCTCAAGAACAACGAGATCGCGAAGTACGGCACCTACCGCACCAAGGATCTTGTGCTTGAGGAGTACGACCGCATGGCGGTCGCCGGCGTCGGTCTCGACGTCCCGCTCATCGACGGCGAGAACTACACGTCGACGCTCGTTCCGCCGCCCGGTCATGGCCCCCGTCACCCTGTTGTGAGCAGCGGCCCGGAGCGATGACGCTGGAACTGAGTTTCGGGCGATGACAGTGGCCCCGGCCAGACGTCTGGCCGGGGCGCTGCGTATGTCGTGTCAGCGTGACGAGGTGAACTGGGCCGTCTTCGCTGCGGCGACCAGGGCGAGGATCGAGGCCCGGCCTTGGAACAGCAGTACGGGGCCTGCTGCGTTCTTGCTGTCGCGTACGCCGCATGACGTGGTGTCGTACCCGAGTTCGACGCACGCGCCGTTCCCCTCACTGCGGGAAGGCTTGCGCCAGTTAGTGATCATTTCTCAGACTCCAACCTGTGGACGATGGCGCCAATGAGCCGCCGTGAATCGTCTGCATCGAGTGCCAGGTGATGCAGATGTCCCATGATGGTCCCGCACTGCTCGATGGCCGCAGGTGTGTCGTAGTAGTACGCGGAGAGAGGGGTCTCGGTGTAGCCGACTCGCCAGTCGTCCGTGAACCGCAGCATGCTGAGCGGACGCCGCCCCGTCGGGCTGAGGTCATGCGACTGGGGAACAACCCGGATCCTGATGTTGCGACGGCGTTCGAGGGTGAGCAGGTGGCGTAGCTGACCGAGCATCACGTCGGTGTCACCAGTTCGCCGGTTGAGTACCGCTTCCTCGACGAACATCGTCAATGTCAGAGGTGTCGGCTTGCGGTTGAGCAGTATGTCCTGGCGCTCCATACGCAGGTCCAGTGCCTTGTCAGGCTCAAACCCCGGCGTCAGGGTGGCGGAGTATTCGACGAGCACGCGAGCGTAAGCGGGTGTCTGGAGCAGACCGTTGATCACGTTCGGCTCGTACGCGTCGAGGCTTGCCGCATAGTGCTCCAGCGCGAAGTACAGTGGCACGTCGTTGATCATTGGACCGATGACGTGTTTGCCGCCCGGCTTGCTCGATCGGGCGATCTCCAGCACCTCGGAGAGGATCGGGATCCGGTCGGCGACGCCGAAGTAGCGCAGCAATTGCTCGAGTTTGTCCTGGTCCGGGCGGCGTTGGTTGCGCTGATCGCTCTCGAACTGTGCGTAGTGAGGCTGGCTCAGGCCGACTGCTGCGCCCGCTTCCTTCTGCGACTTGTTCGCCAGCAGCCGGCAGTGAATGAGCTGGTAGCGGATCAGCTCACGCGCGACTTCGCGGCTGAGGAACGCTTCCACGTCGCCGTCCTCTCAAGGTTCGGAACACCGTCGGTAGTGGAGATCATCCCAGGCTCACCCGATGTGGCCATTGCTTGCTTATGTTATGAGCGCTTATGTTATGGACAACGGCGCGTCGATGCTAACTCTCCGATTGCAACTGGGGCGTCGTAGACCAGGGCTTTTGGTGCTCGGACCTCCTCGTGGAGTGCCGCTGCCTCGGTCGATCCATGCAGCGGCCCCGGTCGTTGACCCCGACCGCGGCCGGGGCCTGCTGCTCCAGCCGCACCACGTGGAGACGCCGATGTCCTCCAATAGCAGCTCCAGCCGTCCGCGACAGCGTGCGCGCGTCGTGGGGGTGTCCCGGTGAGCGTGGCATCGCCAGTTCGCGACCGGGCGAGGCAGGTCGTGCCAAGTCAGCCAGAGCCTCGCCGTGCGGCGCGCCCGCTGTGGACGGACTCGGAGGAGTACTGGGCGACCCACGACTTCGGTCGCCACGGGCGTCCCAGGCCTGGTACTCGCCTGATCATCACCGCTGGCCCGCAGTGTGGTCACAGCGGCGCGAGGGGCGGCACTGTGCTGCCGTACGACGGCAGGTGGCACGACACCTCGTTCCCGGTCGACCTGCACAACGGGATCGCGCTCAACTTCGGCACGCGGCCCGCGCGCAACCGGGCCGACAACGACGTTCCCGGCGAGTATGAGCTGGTCGGCACGGAACTGGAGGACGGCTTCGATCTGTGCGGCATGCAGACGGACGGCAACGGCGGCACTGAGAACGTCACCCTGCGCGCGAAGATCAGGTATCCACGGGCGTCGTCATGACGTTGCCGGCCCGTCACCAGCACGGGTTGGTCTGGTACGTCGACCAGGCCGCCGCTGGCTACTTCCAGCGGATCATCCACACCCTCGACTACAGCTCGCTCGCGGTCTGCGTGCCACCCGTCGTTGTGGTCTTCGCGGCCTGCGGCGCCGCTGCCATCCCACTCCCGGAGGACTCGCCGCCGCTGACGGGATGGCGGTACTGCACCAGCCCGTTGTGCTGGCAACAGCGGACCGTCGAGAAGTAGGTTCCCTTTGCGGCGTATGGGATACGCCAGTGCGACGTTGTGCGCGCTGTGCGGTGAGCTCGGCTGGGAGAACAAGAGGCACGCCATGGGCGAGCTGCATCGGGTGGGGCGGCGCGCACTTACCGCGTTGGCGATCCGCCGCTGCGACGTCGGGCTGTGGCACCTGGAGGTGCCGTCGATGTGGAAGGCCGGCAGACCGGCCGAGCTGTGGCTGCCCCAGCCGCCGAGACGACCGCCGCACGTCGATGCGCCGGACCGGCAGTCCTATCTGGACGAGGTAGCGGTGGTCGTGCTCCACGCGATCCGCGATCAAGGGGCTGGTCTGCCGATGCCGTCGCTGACAGTGATCTGCGACCGCTACCGGACAAGTAGGGCCTGGACATGGCGGCTGCGCCGTGCCCTCACCGAGCTGGGATGGTTGCGGCAGGCTGGACACGTCTACGTCACCCGTGTTCCAGACCTGCCTCAACCATCCATAGAGGACTGATCACTCGGCGGTGTCGTCCCAGTCCAGCTCCAGCTGCTCCGGGGTGTCGCCGATCGTGGCGGCACCTGGTTCGGCCTGTTCCGGGTCCTCGTGCGGGAGCGCGTAGGTGTGGGTGAGCGATGCGAGGTGGAGTACCAGTGGAAGGCCGAGCGCGTCGGTGTAATCGTCGGCGAAGCGTTGCTGGTGCAGGAACATCGCCCACTGCTCGGCTTCATCACCCGGTTGCAGGGCGACCATCGCCAGTTCCAGTAGCTCGGGGTTCCACGCCGGCTTGTTGGGCCTGCGCTGGGACGGTCCGTCGCCGTTGCGGTGTTCGGTGAACTTGCTGACGTCACGGCCAACCTTGTGCTGGCTCGCCTTGTCACTGGTGCTGTAGAACACCCGCCCCTGTTCGTCCTCAGGGGCCCACAGCCCCTTCGAGATACCAGCGCTGTTCCCATCTGGCGCCCACCACTGCGGAGTCTCGTTGCGGGCGCTGCCCGCGATCCGCACGATCCGCAGCTGCCTGCCCTGCGACGCGAGTCGTTGCAACGGTCCCTTGCCTAGACGGATCTTGTCCGGGACCAGACCGCTGTTCGTCAGCCACGGCCACCGTTCCCTGGTGTTCTGCGCGTGTGAGAGTACGAGCGTAGGTTCACCGCGCAGCTTGTACAGCGTTTGTTGGATGAACTGCGCCGTGACCTCCTCCTGCCGATCCCGGGAGTTGAGGTCGTCGGGCCGGATCTGGCCGGTGAGGTTCTTGAGTAGTTCCGGGTAGGGAACCCACTCCTGCATCTGCGGCGTCCGGCCCATGACGCAGCTTTGGCCGCTGCGAACGAGCACCGCGATCGGCGTGAACTGAGAGTGCTGATTGTCACCACTGACACGTCGCTTGACGAGCCAGAACGCCACCTGGTTGAGGTCGGCGGGAATATGTTCACCCACCGAGTGTTCGGGGAGGAACCGCATACCCAACTGCCTCAGGCCGTCAGCCCACGCCGCTGCCGCGCGGTGTGGTGCGCTGTCATCGTCCTCTTCGGACTTCGAGGTGCCGGGCACTTCCAGGAACTGACTGACCAGGCCGGCGTCGACACAGCCGAGCCTGATGGCGTACTTGGGATCGGCCGTCCGCTTGAAGGCCTTGCGTCCCTCCAGCTCGATGAACGCGACCGGCGCCGGGCCGGTGGCGTCGCGCATCCAGTCGCGAACCGTGTGGTGCACCGCCGTGCGGCGCTCCAGGATGGCAGCGTCCCAGTCCTTGCCGCGGCGGGGTGCCGTAGTTCCACCAAGGCGGTCGCCCAGTGCACCGAGTGCGCGGACATGAAGACGCACGGTGAGTTCGGGGTGTTCCCAGCTCCACACGTGCGGCCCCGCCTGCGTGCGGTGTTCCGCGAGCCCGAGACTTGTTTCCGCTGCCTGGATGAGATGGTCGCGCATGATGTCGCTCTGGTTGAGCAGGACCGCGTTCAGACCACCCTGCCCCACAGCGGAGGCGACCAGTTCACGTCGCTTGGCAGCGTTCTCCTTGGCGATCTCGGTGTTTCGCAGCGCGACCTCGGCTGCTTCCTCTGCTGTCGCGTCCTTCTTCAGCGCGGCGTTGTCCTGGAGCAGCTTGTGCGGAACCTGCGGCTGGAGGCGGCTCCTGCGAAGTTCTGGACTGGCTGCGAACTCCGGTTCCAGCGCCTGTGCAGCCCACTCGGTGAGCCTGCGCCGTTCGCTCGGCATGATCCCGGACCGCACGCCGTGCGTGGTCATCATGGTGTGGTGCAACACGGCCGCAGTGACGCCGTCTCGCCCGTCCAGCCAGGTCTCGGGCCCCTTCACCATCAGCTCCGCCGACGGGAGGTTGGTGAGTGCCGACACGCGAAGAAGCAGTCCCTCCGGGCCGCCCTGCAGCCACTCGTTGCCGCCGGTCTTGGGGTTCCACCCCAGCCGTCCCACCGCGAAGCGTTCGGGTGAGGGGCCATCGGGCACGAAGCTCTCGTCGGCGAGCATGTAGACGGAGACGCTGCCCCGTGCCGGCATCCAGACCTTGTCGCGCACCCACCGGCGGACACCGGTGCTGATGTTGATGCGGGGTACGGGCGAGAACGGCACGGTGCGCAGGGAGAGCCGGATGTACGCGGAGTACTTCCAGTGCTTGCTCTTCTCGCCTCGCCCGGAGGCATAGTCGAGCGGGGGCCACGACACGAGCTCGGCACCTGCCGCACCCGCGGGCTGGGCGATCTGCCGGAAGGTGAGCTTCTCACCGAAGTGCTCATACGGGGCGAGTCGAGCGATCCTGGCGGCGAAGGTCTCGGGCAGGAGCTGCCACAGGTGCGAGGCTGGCTTGATGGTGCCCCCGTCGGACACCGTGTGCTCGAGCATGTCGACGCTGAGCAGGTCCCACTCCAGCGAGCCGATTTTCAGCTCACGCGCGGTTTCCTTGACGAGCGAGTGTGCTTCCGGACTCGGGTGCAGATCACGCAACCATGCATGGATGAAGTTCATCATCACCGCAGGCGGGTAGGGATTGCTCGTGTACAACCAGGGCTGGGCGTCGTCGAGCGGTGCCTTCTTGGCAACGGAGATGAGGTCGGGGGCGACGGCGGCGATGACCTGGTTGAGCCTGCCGATCGGTACCTGCTTCGCCCGCGGGTACCTGTTCCGGTACAGGCCCAGGATCGGTTCTCGCCAGGAGCGCGGGAACGACAACGCGTAATGGGTCGAGTAGAACTGGTCAGTGGCCGGGAGGAACGCCGCCGGCTGAATGTTGTTGTACGCCATGACACTGGGCCTTTCAGTCCATCTCGACGAGCGCGCGGTGTAGCGGCTCGTAGAGGGCGGCGACGAGTGACTTATCGATGTCACTCACGGAATCGGAGTCGCTGAAGTACGGGGCGAGCAGCTCCCGCATGCTCGCGAGCAAGCTGCTCGCCGGGGTGTCGGTCGCGTTGAGGCCTGCCTCGCGAGGGGAGAAGGCGGCGTCGACGAAGACCACCCGTGCGGGCACACCGCCGCGCACCAAGCGGCCGATGACCTGCCACATCACCACCAGCTGGTCCCAGGTGAAGGCGACCTTCTCGTCCTCGGGCAGGCTGGTCCACGACAGGCGCCGGGTCAGGAACCGGTTCCACTTCCCGCGGGCGGCGCGACGGAAGGCCAACGCGGCCAGGTCCGGGGTGCCGGCGGCGAGCGCTGCCTGGTGGAACTCCCGTCCCGGTCCGCGCACCTGCCGTACCGCCCAGTCGTTGATCGCCTGGATGGCCAGGGAGATGTCGTCGGGACGTGGATGTGGCCGGGCGAGGAAGTACACGGTGCCGATGGCCGCCTTGCCGCCGGGGACCACGATGTTGTGCCCGCGTTCGACAGCCAGCAGCGGCGCGACGAGGATTTCGCCGCCTGTGCGGGCGAAGGTCGCGACGTCCCCGCGCCGAAGCGGCCTCACATCCGTATTGCGGGGCAATGCGGTCCACGCGGAGTCGACGTCCGCGTCATCGGAGACGAGCAGGGTCACTCGCCCGCTCCACTCAGAGAGCGAGTTGAGGTACTGCGCAGCCCGCTTGGCCTCCTCGTAGCTGCCGACGAGAAGCAGGACCCGGCGCCGGTCGGGATCGTCGATCTCGGCGAGCTCCAGCTCAAGCGCGCTGCGTGATCCCGGCAGGCTGCGATCCGGCTCGGCGAGCTGGTGCAACATCTGGATCAGCGCTCGAGGGCGCTTGTCGGGGTCGCAGCCGGACAGCCGGACGGGGTTCGTGCTGTCCGGCCAGTACAGGAACTCCTTGCGGAACTGGGTTCGCAGGATGGCGTCGACCTCTTCGTCGTGAGGGCGTAGTACGGCTCCGACCTCCGCGTGAACGTGATAGCGGCTGGATGTCCCAGCCCAGCTGGTGGCCGACATCAGCAGCACGTGTGGTCCTGGCCTGCCATCGACCGCGGTCATGTGCGGTAGATCAAGCAGCAGTTCCCGGCCGACACCACTGCACCGGAAGAAACGAAGCTCGCCGCTCTGCTCGCCGTCCTTGCGGCGTTCGTCGAGCTGGAACTGGAAGCCGAGAACGTTGCCCATCGGGGACTCGGGAATCACCGGTTCGAAGTCGCGTGGTGGACGTCGGGACAGCACGTTCGAGGTCGAGTCGAGGTTGAGCGCTGCCTCGACGCGTTGCCACAGGTCCGTCATGAAGTTCAGCCGGTGATGCAACGCCGCCAGTACGAGAGTGAGTTCGAAGCGTGGTGCGTGCACATCGAGCTCCGCCGCGATGGCCGGATCGTTTGCGACGAGGTCCAGCAGAACAGATCGCACCCGAGTCCGTGGGCCTGATCCATGTGGTGCGTGCAGCAGACCGAGCGTGAGGTCGACCAGTTCGTTCACCAACTCGTTGTCCGGAGGCGTTTGGCGCTGCAACGGGTCGTCGCGGAAACGGTCGAGGATCCGGTCGATGCGGTCCCGTGCCGCGGTGCGGTCCGCGGTCGTGGCACCGTCCGGGGTGGGGCTTGGGTTCGTCTCCCGCAGGTCCGGAAACCATGTGTTGATCAGCCACTGGTGCAGGGTGAGCGCGCTGAAGTAGTCCTGGGTGATCCAGGAACGCAGCGCCGCGTCCTGGATCAGCAGGGCGTACAGGCGGTCGGTGGCGGCGGTGACCGTGTTGACGGCGTTCGTCCAGTCGTCGACGTCCTGCGCGGAGAGCTGCAGCCGTCCCTGCCTGGCCAGTTCGGTCAGCTTGTGGCCGGCGACCTCGTCCAGCCACGAGTTCGGGGAGCGCCCGACGAGTGTGGTCGCCGGGGCGAAGGCGGTGTCGAGCTGCATCTGCACCCGGTCGGCCTCGTCCACCACCACCAGGTCACTCATCCGGCAGGCGAGTTCCAGGTAGCGCAACTTTTGCTCGTGCAGTGGTTGCGGGATCGCCGTATGTACGAGGCTCGCCGGGGTCGCCACCCACACCTGAGCGTCAACGAGTTCTCTTGCTCCATGATGACGTGGGCAGCGAGTCCACAATGGACATATGTGCCGCTTCGGCCGTTCCGCGGGAACGCGTTCCGGTTGTTGCTCTTCGGTGAGCAGTGAAGCCGGTGACGGTGTCGCAGGTTTGGCAACCGGGTACAGGCTGATACACGGCGCCTGACCGATCCGCAGGGCCTTGTCGGCGTCGAGACCGCGTAGCGCGTCCAGCGGGCAGGCGCTGTTGACCTGCCTGAAGCCTGGGTGGTCGTGGGTCAGCATGGTCGGCTCGCCTGCGGTGGTCACCCGCCGGTGCAGTCGCTGGATGTGCCGTTCCAAAGTGGATCGCCCGAGCACGGGTGCGGCTCGCACCCCCAGCCGGTCGAAGAGATTGACGACGTTCAGCGTCTCGGCGACGTCGCCGACCACGATGGTGATGCGCAACTGTTTGGTGGTGGCCGCCCAGAACGCGAGGATGTCGCGGAGCGTGCTCTTTCCGGCCCCGACCATGCCCACTAGGTTGAGGAGGCCATCGATGCGCAACAGTCCACTTTGGTCGAACTTCGACCGCTCGTTGTCTCGCACCAGCAGACTCACCCGTGCGAGCCGGGCGGCCCAGTGGTTCGGCTTGGTGTAGTCGAGTCCGGCCTCGATCTGGTCCATGCGTTCGGCGGCCTGCTCAAGTTCGGTCCAGGTGACCTCGATGGGCTTGCCTTTGCCAGTGGGCAAAGAATCCAGGTCGTGGGCCCGTGGCGCGGGAGCGGGGAACAGGTCACTGGTGAAGGTCACCGCATGCCGCCGGTCGCGGACCGGGAACCAGTATTCGCCCTGGCCTGCCACAGGAAGCTTCTGTCGCGCGAACGATGGCGGACTGCTCAGGAGCCGTTCGTAGCGGTCGAATCGTCGCGGTGCCCGAGACGGCACCCGTCGCACCGGAACGTCATCGGCTGACGTGAGGTCGTAGCCGCGCAGTGCTTGTGGCACACGGAGGTAGGAACTGATGGCGAGCAGCCACTCTCGGCGTCGTCGCAGCGGGAGCAGGTAGTGGCGGCCACGTCGGAGGCGCAGACGCTGTGCGTCCGTGCGGACATCGCCGAACGCCTCGCCGTACGGATAACCCCCGAAGAGCGTCCACGCATCCGCTGCTGTGCGCATCGGCATCGTGGTTTCGAGCAGGTACAGGCCAAGCTCGACGTCCAGCAGATCCGGCGGACGGAAGGACGTCAGGTCGCCGGGCCATGCGTCCCTGAGCTCTGACGCCAAGGCGCTGTGCCAGCCACTGCGGTCACGCATCCTTGGCTCCCTTCGTGATTCGGCGCAACAGGGCCTTCGCTTCTCGAACAAGTTCGCGGTCCGTCAGTAGCGACACGCGACCTGACGACTCCCCTGGAAGGTGCTGGAGGAACACCTCCCGGTATCCGTCGCGTTCGGCGAAGCGGTAGTGCGGAACCACCAGCAGACCTCGGTCGTATGGAGGGGTAGGCCGTAGTGGCGTCGTGGACCGGCCGAGTAGCGCGGGGTTGGCGCGGTCTTTCACGTCGATCGCCCACACGCGCCCGTCCGGGAAACGCAGACCCAGGTCGTAGGCGTCGAAGTTCGGCCACATCTCGGGCGTCAGTCCCAGCGCACGCAGCTCGATCTCCAGCTCGGTTTCGGCGAGTCCCGGTCCGGTGATGAACGTCCGCAGCGGTCTGCTGAGCTGATAGACGCCACCACCTGCGACCGGGTCGACAACACTGGCGATCCGGACCGGTCGGCGACGGCACCGATCGAGCTGGCAGACGTACCGGTCAGGACCGACCGGCATGAGCAGGCAGTTGCAGCCGGCGCACACGGAGACCTTGCCGTCACGGACATACGCGGCGGTGATGGGTGCGTACGACCGCTTGATCGTGTCGTGAAGCAGGCCGAGATCGAGGTCGGCCCCGAGCAACGCGAGCTCGGTCGACGTCAGCGTCGGCCGTTCGATCAACAGCCTGCGGAACGCGGTGTACGCCTCTGGCGCCTGTGCGGCCCGGCACAGCGTGAGCACCTCGCACATCATGTCGTTCTCGAAACGCTCGGCCGCGGGGTCGGGTGCGGAGACAGCCCACTCCAGGCACTCCTGGGTCGGGCTGCCGGTTTCCGCGTCCACCAGCAGGCGCTCTCCCGCGTCCAGGTCCGCCGGTAGCGTGAAGGGCCACTGGGAGAGAGGGCGTTCGGCGCCCCAGCGCGCCAGCTCCGGGACGCTGCTCGGCGGTGGGACCCCGCGCCGAACGCAGTGCAGCACCACGTGGTTGTACGCGTTCTGCACTGCGTCCGGGTACACGGGATCGCCAGCTGTGCGCAGCTGCGACAGCCTGACGAACGCTGTGGCGAGAAGCCGCACCAGCGGCTCACCGTCGAAATAGGACAGTCCGGTCGTGGGCGTGTCACCGGCCACGGTGACCGCCGATCGCGCTGGAACACCACTGCGAAACCGGGCACGTGCCACACACCCTGCCGGTCGGCCGGGCGGTGAAGATCTCGTCGCTGCGCCACGGCTCGGCGAGGTCGTGCAGCACCTGACGTGCCTTGGCGACCCGCTCCGGTTCGTGGAACGGTTCGATGCACTCGAGGTTCGCGCTGCCGGGCCGCAAGGTCTCCAGCTCGACACGCGCTCCGGTCGGTTCTCCTCCCAGGTGGCCGTCCGCCAGCAGCACGATGGCCAGCGCCAGCTGAGGGTGGGCGTCGAGCGGATCGTCGTGGTAGCGGTCCTCGCGCTGGGTCGTCTTGGTCTCCCGCCACACGACGGCACCGTTGTCACGGAAGAGCACGTCGGGTTTGGCGATGACGACGACATTCGCAGCCGTGTCGTGAAAGGCCAGCTCTGGTTCAAACGACACATCGGTGATCGGCCCCGCGTTGTAGGGGCAGACGTCCAGGTGTCGCCCGAGCATCTGGGAACCGATGCCGGCCCATTCCCCGGTCATGACGTTGGGAGCTGTTCCCCAGGACTGATGCGCCATCGGCATGTCGTAGGCGTTGCACTCCCCGGCGCGGAGACGGTGGTTGGTCTCCAGCCACAGGTGCACCGCCTTGCCGAGCTGGGCTTCAAGGCTGTACTCGCCGGTCCGAGGCAGGCGGCTGGTGTAGGCGAAGGCCATCGCGGGGCAGTCGCGGTAGTAGCGGAGGTCGCTCATCGACACCTTCCGCAGCGGCCAGGGCGAACGCCGCGCGGGGACACCGAGGAGGCCAGGAGCCTTGGCCAACGCGCCGCACGAGGTCAAGAGCTTGCACTTCAGGCACGAGGCTCCAGGACGGGGACGTCCGCCCCGGACCAGACTCGTGATTCGGGGTGCCGCGTCTTCGGAGAAGCGTGCGCGTGCTTCCTCCGGGGTGCCCTCGAACAGCACCTTGTACGAGCCGTCCACCAAGCCGACCTCGGCGACGCGAACCCAGTTCACGGTCTCCGCGCCGAGCAACTTGTAGGGCAGGTTGTTCCACTCCGGCCGCTCTGCTGGTTCTCCGGATGCCGCGACGTGAGCGGCATGCGCGATCTGAGCCTCCGGACGTTCTCGTTCCCCGGCGCGACCGAGTGTCAGGAAGCGGAACTCGCGGAGTCCTGCGGACGGGTTGTGGTAGCGGCGCCCCCAGGAGGTGAATTCCCAGGGACGGTTGTCCTTCGTGGCGCGAACTGCCCATTCGGGTCCGCACGGAACGACCGCGGGCGCGTCGTGCGGGCGTTCGTTGCCCAGGTACGACCGCACCGCGCCTCGGACGAAGCTCCGCTGCATTTCATGGAGCGGGGGTGCGCACCGTTCGACGTCCTGGAGTGCGGTCTCGAACGAGACTCCCTTGAACTCGATCATGTCGAGCACCTTCTGGACCCGTGCGAGCGGGAAGTCCTCGAGACGGGCCCTGGGGTGCCGAGGGCGGACCTTCGTCGAGACGGCAGGCCGTGTCTTGACGGCGGTGTAGGCCGGGCAGGTCCCCTCCGCCTGCCCGGCCAGCGAGGCGCTGATGCGCAGCGGCCAAGGGTTGCCCTTCAGTCCGGCCGGCATCGGCCAGGAGTCGGTCACGAGGCTCTCCCAGTCTTGATCCGCACTGTCTGCGACTCCCTGTATCGGAGGGAGCGTGTGAACTGTAACAGAGAAGTCTGTGAATAGTGCCAACCATGGACTGTGAGTAGAGGTAGGTCGATCCTGTTATGGTGGCCGTACGACGTGATTGATAAGGTGTTTTCGCACGTAGAAGACAGGTGAGGGGTGTGGCATGACGGCCGGACGAGTGGAGGTGACCGCTGCGGACATCGCCCGCATCGCCGATGTGAAGCCGACCGCTGTGAGCAACTGGCGCAAGCGGCACGGTGACTTCCCGGAACCGGTCGGCGGCACGGATCGCAGTCCGCGCTTCGATCTCGCTGAGGTCGAGTCGTGGCTTACGAAGCAGGGGAAGACCAGCTCCGTCACCCCCGCGGAGAAGCTGTGGCAGGCATTCGAGTCCGCGCGTGACGTCATGGCTGGCGAAGCCGCCTTGGCGCTCGCGGGACTTCTGCTGTTTCACCTGCGGCAGCATCCCGCCCAGGAGATTCCGCACGACAAGTCCGGGTTCACCCAGCTCATGGCACGGGCGGAACACACCTTCACCGAGGCACCTGGTGCCGCCGCGGGGGGACCGGGCGAGCTACTCCTGTCACTTCAGTACGACCTGGGGGTACGACACCTCAGTCTGCTCGCTTCGACGGCGGAGGCCGCGAAGGCGGATGGTGCCACGGCCACGTTCCATCAACTCTGCGACCGCTTCCTCGGCCAAGGGTCTCGAACCGGGTTCGCCGCGACTCCCCGCGAACTCGCTGATCTCATGATGACCTTGGCGGGAGACATCTCTGGCACGGTGGTCGATCCGGCCTGCGGGAGTGGCACGTTCCTGCTCTCCGCTGCCGAACACGGGTGTCGCCGGGTGCAAGGACAGGACGTGAACCCCGCTATTGCCATGGTTGCCGCGGTTCGTCTGGCGTTCCGCAACGTGGACTCGCCCGGTCGCCCGGTCGCCTTTGACATTCACTCGCAGAACTCGTTGGTACATCCGGTTTTCCGGCGCGGACGAGCTGCTGCTGTCCTCGGGCACCCTCCGTTCGCCGAGCGCAACTGGTCGTACGAGGAACTTGAAGACGGACCTGACTGGGAGTACGGGTTCCCGCCGCGGATGGAGTCCGAACTCGCCTGGGTGCAGCGAGCGCTGGCGTACGCGGCTCCAGGTTCGCGCGTCGTTCTGCTTCTTCCTCCAGGCGTGGCCGTCCGCCGCTCAGGTCGACGAATCCGGGATGCGCTGGTGAAACGGGGTGCGCTCAGAGCGGTGATCTCACTCCCGCCAGGGTTCGCCGCGCACTACGCGCTGTCCCTCCAGATCTGGCTGCTGGAGCGTCCGATGGCCGGTGCGTCGGTGCCTGACCAGCTGCTGCTTGTCGACACGAGCGAGGTCGCGCGTGATCATCGCGCCGAGCCTGGGCAGGCTGAGCAGATCCGCGCACTGGTCACCGGTATCTGGTCGGACTTCACCTCGGCGCCAGACAAGTTCGCCGAGCGACCGGGTGTCGCCAAGGCCGTGCCCGTCATGTCGATTCTGGACGAGGAGACCGACCCGACCCCGCGCCGTTACCTGCCGTTGCCGGTGCGCAGCGCCACGTCGACAACCTCGCTGAACTCGACACGCGCGGCCTTCGAGGATGCGCTTCGTGTCCTTCAACAAGCGGTTCCGTCCATGCCAGAGCTTCCCGCCCCAGGGGCGAAGGGACAGCGGACCGTAACCCTGAACGAGTTGGCGAAGTCTGGTGTCGTCCTGCTTCGTCGTCCACTGTCGACCAGCACGCTGTTGAGCACCGCAGGCACGGCCCGCTACCTCACCAGCAGCGACATCTCGCTTGGTCGTGCTCCGTCGCGAACCGGGACCATGCCCGACGACATTCTCGAGAACCCACCGATCCGAGAAGGTGACGTTCTCGTACCGACATTCGCGAGGACGCCGATCGCGCGAGTAGCCACAGAAGCCGACGCTGGGGCATATCTCGATGTCGGCATTCACCTGATTCGCACGGAGACCGACATCCTGAATCCCTGGTACCTGGCTGGCTACCTGTCCAGTACCGAAGGCGGGCGTCAGGCCGTGGCTTCGACGAGTTCGACGGGTTCCGGCGGCCGCATCGACCCCCGCAAGGTTCGGATTCTCCTCTTGCCGGTTGAACAACAAGAGAAGTACGGCGCCGCGTTCCGCCGACTCGCGGAGTTCACGAGGTCCTTGCGTGCGGCGCACGATCTGGGATGCGACCTGGCACGCAACTCCGCGGACGCGGTCGCCGCGGCGTTGAGCGCGGTAGCTGCTGAGGCGCCGGCCCCGGCCTCGTCAGGTGTGTGAGATCCGTTCTCGATGCTACGTCGAATAGCGCGCTGTGAACGGGGGCGCTCGAAGCACGACATCGAGATCAGGCGGTCAGCACCTGTAGCGCGTCGTGAGAGCTCGCGGCAATTCAGGACAATGCGACTGCGGAGATCAAGCTCGAGGAGGTGGCTCTTGCGACGTTGGGATCCTCTGACCGAGCGGCAGCTCGATGCTCTCCGGCGTGTTGGAAACCCCGACGATGAAGTCAGCGCCAGCGACTCGAGCCTGGCCCGGACGATCTATGCGCTACGGGACAGGGGACTGGTGACCACGCCACGGGTCGACGGCGTGTGGACCGCCCAGATCACCGACGCGGGACGTTTCTACCTGGAACACGGTCATCACCCGGATCGACCCGGTCGTAGCAGTGATGTCAAGACGAAGCCTGTGCGATCGCGTCCTGCGGACCAACCACAGAAGCCGGTTCGTCCGCAGGCGAAGGCTGTCGAAATCTCAGTCGAGGAGCTCCTGTCCCGCCTTCACAAGGACAGCCGCCTGCACATCGTCAAGCCCGACCGCGACACCCGCGCCGCGTTGAGACGAGCGATTCACGCCGCCAAGCAGTCTGACTTGGTGCCGACCGGGATGCATCTGCGGCACCACGGCAGAGACGACGGTGACCTGATCATCGAGCTCGTCGAAGGACAGCACCCCGACGCCAAGTACTGGAAGGACAGGCTGCGGGTCGAGGTCGTCGACTCTCTCGATCAACCACACCAGGTTGTCGCGCGACTCCAGCGCAAACCGGAACACCTGCACGTGTCCAAGGAAAGCCTCGATCGCGCCCTGCGGATCATCCAGTCACTCATCGCGGAGTGGACCAGGCGCGGCCACGACGCTGATCTGGGTGACGGCGAGTCCGGATTTGTGATGTTGATTCGCGAGTCGCAGTTCACCCTTACGATGGACGAAGAATACAAGCTTGTCGATCACCTGCCGAGTCCGGAAGAGCTTGCGCAGAACAAGACCTACTCCTGGCAGCGCGTACAGCCAGAGAAGAGATGGGCGGGAACCGGACGACTGAGCCTCGAGCTTCCGCACGACTACTCCTACAACGGCCGTCGGCGTCGTTGGGGCGACCGAGAGCGCTGGTCGCTGGAGGACAAGCTCAGCGACATCCTGTCCGAGCTGGAAGGACGAGCTCAGTTCGACGACGAGCGTCGCATTGCCCTCGCCAACGACAAGGTCCGCCGACAGCAGCAGTGGGAATCCGCGATGGTTCAGGCCAGGGCCCGATTCGTCGAGGACTTCAAGATCAAGGCCATTGCCGAACAAGTCGACCTGTGGGACCGGGCAGCGAAGATCCGTGCGTACTGCACTTCTTTAGAGGACTCACGCGCCGCTGAAGGCAAAATGCAGGATGAACTTGCCGAATGGATTCTGTGGGCCAAGAGCTACGCTGATCGAATTGATCCCACCTGTGAAGGCCTGCGGCTTCCGGAAATTCCCGATCCCCGGCCGCAGGACTTGAAACCCTACCTCGGTCGCTGGAGCCCGTACGGTCCAGACCGTCAGTGGTGATCACGTCGACGGCTGTGACGCAAGGTTTCGATGGGGAAGCCCAGCTCCCTCTCCAGTCCGTCGGCTGTTGCGCGATCCCACTTGCCGAGTTCCGTGATCGCTCGTTCGACAAGCTTGCCAAGCCGGAACACCTCAGCACGTAGTGCGACAAGCTCGGTGAGTCGTTCCGCTGCCTCGTGGCCGCACCAGCCTCGGACCAGCTGCCGCGCAGGCGCGTACATCTTGTCCACCTCGATACAGATCTCCGGCTCGATATAGCCGTCGTCTCGACTGCTGCGGTAGTAGCTGCCGTGGATCGCTTCCTGACGAGCCTTCGTCTCGGCCTCTTCGACCTCCGTCAGCACTTCGTCGGCGAAGACTGAAGCCGCCTGCTTGGCGACTACCAGCGTGGTGGCGAATGGGACCACCCATGTCCCGTCGTCGTTCTCGAAAGCGGTGGGATCGGATGTCAGTTCGGTCGGATCCAAACCCAGAACTCGTGATAGTTCGGCTACGTCATTGATGAAAAGAATCCCGTTGTCGCGGTTGTAGCCGGTCGAGATGCAGTCCAGTGGCAGGTTCTCCACCTCGAGGACCATCTCCGCAGCGCGCAGCTCGGGATCCTCACGGTTGCGCCACGACGCGTCCCGGATGGCTGTCCACCGTTGATCGTTTGCTACCCATTCATCGACCTTGTCCCATGTGGTCTTCAGCCGAGCGGGTGACACCCACTCCTCACGACCTTCGAACCGGTCCTCCATGAACCTGATGAGGACCCGTGGTGGCCGGTTCGTGCCGACGCGCATGATCCGTACCTTGGTCACCTCGTCCAGTTGCCTGGCGCGGTACGCCCACTCCTCACCGATGTCCACCTGCCAGCTCCTCCTTCCAGGTGCGGGTCCATGCTCGCGGTCATCTCGCATGATTGCGCAAGATCGTTGTGTTGAGCGGGCGCCTTGGCCGTCACCGGCCAAGTTCCGCCCATCGGCGGCACCACCGCACCCGAAGGATGAATCAGTGCAGCTCTGGTCAATCACTGTGGTGCGCGGACTGCAGGTGGCTGGAGCCGTGCTGCTCGACGGGTGTGCGGCATGGCACGAGAGCGCCTCGTTGGACCGTTTGGCGCTGGGCGTAACCGCCCAGCGAAACGACGCGATAGGCGGGTCGTGACTTACGAGTTTGACGAACACCGGTGGGGCTTGCGTCGTATCGAGGCGCCTGCCCGGAGGATTATCGATGCCGGCCTGGGTGAGAGCAGGTCGGCGATCGAGCCGGAGGTGCTCGCCTGGGACGCCCTGGTGGTCGCAGAGCTCCGAAGGCGGATTGTCGACAACGCTGATGCCGGGCGTGGGACGTTCCTGAAGAAGCTGCGTGAGCAGTTGGCCGGCGCGGAGCGCGAAGTCGTGCTGCTGATGGCGGAGTTGCTCGCGCTGCACGCCCTGCCGTTGGGGAATCTCAGCGGGGCGGTGAAGACAGGCAGGGTCACCACGGTGTTGTCGTGGAAGGAACCGCCTGCTGTGGTGCCCGAAGACATCAGCCTGGGCCTCGAGGGGCCAGGCGTGTTTCACGGTGGCGTGGGATTCAACGTTCAGATCTGGCAACAGCTCGGCTGGTTGCTGTCGTTCGTCGAGCAGTGGCACGAGCTCAGCCCATCCGATCGGCAGACCGCCCTGGGGGAGCCGTGGACGTTCCGGGAGTTTGTTGACCGCCAGGACACCGGCCAGCTGGCGATTCGGAACTCGTTGCTGTACCTGGCGTTTCCGGACACGTTTCTGCCGATTGCCCGCCAGGCGGACAAGGTCGCGATTCGCAACGCCTTCGAATCGGAGATCGGCGGCCGGACCGGCACCGACGCCGTCGCTGTTGACCGCGATCTCTTCGCGATCTACCGCGCGCATCGAGAGCAAGCAGGTGGTGAGCGTGTTCACTACTACAGCGATGAGTGGGAACCGAAGTGGCGCAAGCAGAAGCGCAAGCACACCGACGATTCCTCCCGAGCCTGGCTCGTGCGCGATCCCGACATTGGCCAGGCCGAACGCATTTCGATCGCCGCTGATCACCTGGGCGACCTGGATCCCTCGGTCGACCGCGAACAACTCGACGCGGCGGTCGAGGAGGGGTACCAGCACCTCGATTACGCGCAGCGCCGGGCGCTGGCGACCGATTACTTCCACTTCCTGTCCACGATGAAGGTCGATGACCTCGTGGCAGGGATCGCCGATGACCACGTCTACACCGGCGTGGTCACGGGTGAACCAGAGCGCATCGGTGGGAACCTGTGCCGTGCGATTTCCTGGTCGCCGCAGAGCGTCGCGAGTGTCCATGCCCTGCCAGTGGACCTGGCCAGGGAGTTCGAGCAACAGGGCGCGGTGGTGGACATCACGGGAGCATTCGCTGCGCTCACCAGCCTCGCCGGCGCTTCCGACGCGCCCGAGGAGGTGCAGTCGGTCGGCGAGCTCTCGCTGCGCGCGGTGACTAGCGCGTTCGCTGGCTCGTTGCACTTCGATCAGGAGTGGTTGCAGAAGGTCGTGTCGGCGTTGCAGGACCGCAAGCAGATCGTCCTCTACGGCCCGCCAGGGACCGGGAAGACGTATCTCGCGCGGAAACTGGCCCGCCACATCACTATCCCGACGGCGATTCGCTTGGTGCAGTTCCACCCGTCGTACGCCTACGAAGACTTCTTCGAGGGCTTCCGTCCGCGCTCGCGTGGCGAGACCGTCAGCTTCGAACTGGTACCCGGTCCGCTGCGCCGGCTTGCCGCGGCCGCCGAGGCCGACAAGGGCCGTCCGTACGTCCTGATCATCGATGAGATCAACCGCGCCAACCTGTCGAAGGTGTTCGGGGAACTGTACTTCCTGCTGGAGTACCGCGACGCGACGATCGACCTGCAGTACTCCCCAGGCGACCGGTTCAAGCTGCCCCCGAACGTGTTCGTCATAGGCACGATGAACACCGCCGACCGCTCGATCGCGCTGGTGGATGCCGCCATGCGGCGGCGATTCGCGTTCTTCGAGCTGCACCCCGACCACCCACCGGTCCGCGACCTGCTGGCACGGTGGGCAGCGGCGAATGCCAAGACCGACGACCGGGCCGAGCTCCTCGCCAAGCTGAACAGCGCGATCGGCTCGGACCGTGAGTTCAAGATCGGCCCTTCGTACCTGATGAAGCCGGATGCCGACCGCGGGCTCGAGCTGGTGTGGGAGCAGTCGATTCTGCCGCTCTTGGAGGAGCACTACTACGAGACGTTGAGTCGGCAGAACGTGCACGAGAGGTTCGGTCTCGACGTCATCCGCGGTATGCAGTGATCGTTCTGAAGGAGAACGCCTCCGCAGGCTCGACTGTGCTGCTCACCGCGGCACAAGCCACATACCTGCGCGACAGCAAGCTGGTCACGATCCGCGGCACCGGTCCGTACACGATCACCCCCAAGATGAAGCAGGTTGGCGCCGTGCACGCGCACGGCCTCGACGTGGTGGTCACGCCCAAAGTGAGCATCCAGCGCTTGCTGTTCCTGCTGGGCTATGCGGCCAACCCCGGCTTCCTCCCTGGGGACGTCGATGGCATCCAATCTGACGGACTGTGGCCGATCGTCGCGGAAACCCTGTGCCGCAACGCCGAACGCGCACTGGCTGGCGGGGTGCTGCAGGGTTACACGACCGATCAGACGACCAGCAGCGTGTTGCGCGGCCGCGTCCGTGTCGCCGACCAGATAGCCCGCCGCCCAGGGCGGATGATGCCCTTGGAGATCACCCACGACGAGTACACAGTGGACATCGCCGAGAATCGTCTGCTGCGCGCGGCGGTCCGGCGGATGTGTCGCGTCCCTCGCGTTCCCCAAGCGCTGCGCACTCGCTTGCGTCACCTGGACAACCGCCTAGACGGTGCGTCAACGCTGCGTACGGGCGCTCCGCCGCCACGGTGGCGTCCGCACCGGCTCAACGCCCGTTACCACCCGGCACTGCGCATCGCGGATCTGGTGCTGAACACCCTGTCGTTCGAGGTCGGCGAGGACGGTCTGGCCATCGCCGCGTTCGTGGTCAACATGGAGCAGGTCTTCGAGGACTTCGTGACCACCGCACTGTGCGAGGCTTGGCGCGCCGATCCGGGACGCACCCACAGTCAGTACCCGGCCACCCTCGATACCGGCGGCGCTATCAAACTGCGGATCGACGTGGTGCACCTGGTGGACGACAAGCCCCGGTTCGTGGTGGACGCCAAGTACAAGCTCGAAGGTCGCTCCGGCGGCTACCCAAATGCCGACGTCTATCAGGTGCTTGCGTACTGCACCGCACTGCAGGTCGATCGTGCTTGGCTGGTCTATGCGAGCGGCATCGGCGGTCCGGCGCCGCGGGCGATCCGCAACACCGGCATCACGATCACCGAGTACCCGCTGGACCTCGATGCCACGCCCCGTGATCTGCTCGCCCAGGTCAACCAGCTCGCGCGCTCGGCTTGGATCTGACAACTATGGCAACGAACAAGCGCCCTACTACGACCTACGACGCTTTGATGAAGCCTTCCGCGCTTCGCACAGGCGCTCGCGATCCCAGGGAAGCGGACGAAGACTTCGACCCGGCACTGGTGAAGTTGCGTGATCTCAAGCGCGAGGACCCCGCCCCGCGGCAGCGTCAATCCGCAACTGGAGTAATGCAGCCAGCGACTCGCCAATCGCTCGCCCGCTCGTGTCATGAGCCGGCTCGGGACTCAACCCGGTGGATTCGGGTTGTCCGAAGGCATTGAGCCGTAGACTTCGGCGGTCAACGCCGACGAGGTACGGCCGTTGCGCGCCTGTGGGGAGAAGATCGCATGCAGGACCGTTCGGACTCGATGGAGATCGCCGAGCCGGAGGAGAACGGCCGGAGAGATGCCGCCAACTCGCCTGTTGCGAACGATTCGACGTCCGACTCAGGCACCGATTCGACGACGTCGACGGTCCTGGTGGAGGTGCTTCCAGGGGTGGCTGTCGTCGCCGGTGAGGTCCCGCCGGAACTGAAGCCCGATCTGATCGACTTCGGGATCGTGCCGGCGGCCGACCGCAAGCAGATCTCAGCGATCCTTGCCTCGGTCGGGAACGCGGCGACCGTGGCCGGCAATCTCGGGAACGCGTTCGCCAGCGTGCAGGGGCTCTACAGGATCGGCGACACGGCACATGCCCTGCTGAAGAGCGGCGCGACGCTCGCCGTCAAGGACGGCGGGAACCTCGGAGCGGTGATGGGTCCCGGCGGCATCCTGCATCAGGCCCGCTTCTATCCCGTGACTGCGGTGAGCAAGGCGCCGATCGCGGCCTCGGTTGGGCCGGCACTGGCCATGGTCGCGTTGCAGATGATGCTGAACGAGGTCTCGGGCCTCGTCAGGACCAACCTCGCGGTGACAAACCAGGTCCTCACCGCCATCCGCAAGGATCAGTGGGCCGAACTGACAGGGCTCGTTGCCGCCGTTGATCGTGCGGTCGACCAGGCCCGAGAGATCGAGTCGGCTCCGACGTCGTTGTGGGAGGACGTCGCGGGCAGCGGAGCGTTGCTGCGGAAGCAGCTCGCGCTCTACCAGGGAAACGTCCTCGACCACGTCAAGCGGATCGATCGGGCCGACGCGCGCAGCCACCGCGAGTACCTGCAGACCAACGCCGAGGTGATCGCGTTCGACGTCTACGGCCTGCTGTCCTCCCTCAACGCGTGGACGGGGTATCGCGCGCTTCGCGCCGCGAGGGCGAGGGCCGCCGGGCGTGAAGATGCCGCCGAGGCGCAGTACGCCGAGGTGATCGCCCGCGACACCCGCGTGGAGTTCGACTCGACCCTCGCCGAGATGAGGAGCCTCGTAGACGCGCTGGTTCGTGAGCTTCGGATCACCGCTGAGCTTCGCGACCCGGACGCATGGCTGCTGTCGGGGAAGCGGAAGGACGTGAAGGCAGCCCGCGAAATTTCCGCCAGGCTTCTGGAGGCGATCGAACCTCTTGCCGACTCTCTCCAACCGCCGGTCCCTCCGCTCGAGGTCCCCGACGTAATCTGCGGACCCGAGCCGCTGGACTCAGAGCCGTACCTTCGCATTCTGCGGTGGCTCTTCGACGACGGTGAAACTCTGCGTGCCCTCGGCTTCCCCGAGCAGCTCGACGACGACGGTCCCATTTCCGCACTCGTCGGCGGAGCGATAGGGATGTTGGCGGCAGCGATGGACAAGACCGCGGACAGGACACTGGTCGCCGTCACGGATCGACGCATCATCCTGGCCACGACGAACACTTTCCTCGAGCAGGCCGAGATCTACCAGGACATCCCGATCGACCAGGTGCGCTACGTTCGAGCACCAACCACACCGGGCAGTGATTCACACGCGGTGATCGACCTCATCACACGCGACGAGAACATCCGGTGGCGCTTCCACGCCGACGTCGACAGCGCTCAAATGGCCGCGCTCGCCGCCGTGCTCTCCGAGTCGATGACGATCCCGGACGCTGAACGCGATGAGCTTCAACGGAGGCGTTACGCCTCCATTGAGACGGGTGAGAAGAGCGAGAGCGCTGGCACGAGGTCTACCGAATCGACTGGAATCTAGGCCACGGTCAGCGATACCCAGTCCGGTAGCCGGTGTGAGGGCTCAGCCATGTGACCAACTCGGAGCCAGCATCGCCGACGCCTGCGTGCCTGACGTGCGAGTCCCCTCGCCCTGCCGCGATGGTGAAATTAGCCAGTAGACACTCCGAGCCTTTGCCGGGGATCGTGAACTCGGTCAGAGTGATCATGAGGGAGCGTTGTCGTGGGCATTCAAGAGCAGGCCAAGTACTCCGGAACGCTCCTGTCACGGTTCCTGGATGAGCACCTGCCGAACAGGGGCCCGGTGGTTGAAGCGTGGGTCGAGGCATTGGCCACCACGAAGCGGAACGACGCCTCCGTACAACCCATCGGACGTGACAGCATCGGGTGGGCACTGGAACTCCGCATCGGTCTCGACCTGGCCGATGCGCCTCCGCGGCTGCAGGAACTGTCGTACCTCCCTGTCGATCGTTGTGCGGCGTTACTCGCCACCGCCGGATTCGAGCACACGCCGGTCGGCGTACTGCCAGGGAGCGGAACAACGGATCCTGTCCTACGCCATTGGGTACGTACTCGCCACCCGATAGGCCTGGACGAGGGACAGCGAGCTTCCTTGGCAGCCTGCCTGCACCTCGACTCGTTCAGACAGCCCATGCATAGCTGGGGAACCAAGCGCACAGTGGACGAGCGCCGCGCGCTGTTTGCCACCGCTGTGATGCAGGAAGAGGAACTCGAAGGCAATTCCGGGATCCTCGAGGCGCTGCACCAGTGTTGGGCTGTCCACCTGGACCGCGGCCGCCAAGGCTTGCTCTCGTTGGGGGACAGGGTGATCGTTGCGCCTGAAATGGCGAACGGGTACGGCGTAGCTGACTTGGTTGTTGGCCGCACGTTGGTCGACGTCAAGCTCGCCGTTGAACCCTCTCAGGAGAATGTCGCCGCGTGGCTGCGGCAACTGCTCGGCTATGTACTGCTCGACCGGTTTGACACCTTTCGGTTCGACACGGTGGCGGTCTACTGCGGCTGGCACGGCCAAGTTCTCAGTTGGCCACTGTCGGCCCTGTTGAGGTCGGCGGCTCCTGGTCTGGCGCCAACGCTAGAGAACCTACGCGGCGACTTTCACAAGGATCTGCGTGACGAACTGGATCGCTACGCCGCCTGGAAAGAGCGAGAACGCTATCGCTGATCAACTCGCCGTCGGCTTGCCGGCGAGTGGGCTATCCGCATACCCAAATGATCAAGGACAGGCCGTCTGATCCTTGACGCATGTTCCCTCGATCGAGTGGCGAACTCTGTGAGCATGGCCGGACAAGAGGCTCCTTGCGGTAGTTTCTCGCCCGGTTGTCACACACCCTCTGGCTGGACGGCGTTCACCACACGGTCAGAGTGGATGCTTAGTGGCAGATGCTCTTGAGGAAGATCGTCAAGAGCCTTGTCTCGTCAAATCCACCGCCATGTCATGATCTTGTGAGATCTGCTGCCGCGCAGCGGGCTCGCGGCAAGGAAACCCCCACGTATGGATGAGCACTTAGGTGTGCAGCTGGACTTGATCCCCGAGCGCGAACTTGGTTGTGGCGAAGGAGATCGTGCTGACGTCGAGAGCATAGGTGGGGCCTGGTCCTATCTTTGGGAGGGCTCGCGCACGGGCGGCCGGTACCTGTTCTCCAGTCAGGTAAACCGGATTGGTGGCGTCGAGGGTGAGCGTCGGCGTCTGGAGCTCACCGCGGTGGTACGCGAGTTGCTTCATTGGGCAGAGCAGCAGGCTCAGGCCGACGGCGGCGCGGAGCGGCAAGTATGACGATGTCGCGCAACCCGGCGGACACCTCTAGTGGCACCGCGCTGATGTTGCCACTCGGTGCTACGTCGGGCCGAGAATGCTCGGTGCCGGTGGGTCCTGGGGCGTCCGGATTGTCGGACCTGGCGGTGTCGCCGTTCGGGATGCCGTTGTCCTTGCTGTTCGGCGAAGTCCGAGTCGCGTGGATCGGTAGAACCTCCACTCACGATCGGCAAGATCCGCGGCAATCGCTGATGCGGCAACTTGATCGCTGCCGTGGGGCGGTTCCAGCCGCGTGGGTGATCGTCTGCCACTTCTACGACGTCGAGTCCGGTCGCATGGAGCTCGATCAACGCGGTCAGGGCACCGGCTACGAGAAGTTCGACATCCCGATTGCACGTGATGGGGGGATCGCCGATCTTCTCGACGAGTCGCAGCACTCCAGCCGGCGTTTTGATGTGGTGATCTGCGAGTCCACCGCACGTGTCGCACGCCGGATGTATGAGGGCTTGTCGGTCGAGCGCGTGCTGGACAAGAGCGGAGTGCCCTTATTCGCCTGGAACGAGCCGATCAAGCTCGACGGCGGCAGAGCTCAGCTGGTCCTGCAACGCCGGATCAATCAGGCCGTGGCCGAGTACGAGGTGCTCAACACCCTGGAGCAGTCCTGGGGCGGGCTGTGCACGCACGTCCGCGAGGGCTGGAACATCGGCAAACCGCTCTACGGCTACAAGGACAAGACCTACCGCCACCCCAACCCCGCCAAAGCGGAGAAGGGTCTCACCAAGACCCGACTCGAGCCAGACGGCACGCGAGCGGCGACGGTCACGCAGATCGCGACGTGGCGGCACTACGAAGGACTCGGCTACGGGGCCATCGCCGACCGGCTCAACGCAGACCTCGCCGCCTACCCGCCGCCGGAGCCTCCGAACAAAGACCGTGCCCGCGGCACCTGGTGCAAGTCCAGCGTCTGCGCCATCCTGTCCAACCCGAAGTACACCGGCTACCAGGTGTTCAACCGCCGGGCGACGCGATCCAAGCAGAGGAAGACCAACCCGCCGAGCCATTGGGTGTGGTCGAACGAACCCGCGCACGAGCCCCTCATCCCGAAGTGGATGTTCGACGAGATTGCAGCATCCAGCAAGGCCAACCAAGGCTCACGCACTGGATCCACACCCTCCTCACACCCGCAGGCTAAGCGCACGTATGCCTTGCGAGGCATGGCGTTCTGCAGTTGCGGCCGCAGGATGTTCGGCAACCAGAGACGTGGCCTCGTCTACTACATGTGCTGGCCCCGTAACAACAATCGAGGACGGACAGGTCTGCATCCGCCGGGGATCGAAGCGGTGTACATCCGGGAAGAGGCGATCTTGCGCGCCGCCGCGTCGCTGCTCGCGGAGCAGTTGTTTCGCCCCGGGCTCGCCCTCCTCCTGCAATGCGCTGGAGGCGACGGTGATCGAGGCAGCGCGCACGGCGTTGTGACGGAGCAGGAGTGGTGGCGACGTCGTCTGGCGGCGCTGGAGCGGCAGCAGCAGAACCTCCTTCATCAGGCCCGCAACGGCGCGCCCGATGACCCTTTCACGGCCGCGCTCCGTACCAGCTACAACGACCTTGAGTCCCAGAAGACCACGGTGGCCGCCGAGGTCGCCCGTTTCGAGTCCGCCGCGGGCCAGGAAACTCTGCGAGAACAGGATGTTCCGGCGTTTGCTGAACGCCTGGCCGGGCTCGGTGACAGTCTTGTGCGCGCACCTGCGCCACTGCTCCACCGGTTGTTCGGGATCATCCAGCTCACCGTTCGGCTGCAGGACTACAGCGATCAGGCGGCCGTCAGTATCCAGATACCGACTTTCGCATGATCGATGACCCACTTGGCCACCGGTGGCTGGCCTTCACAATGCGGCAGCAGCCGCGGCGTGGAGTTCGGGCATCTAGGTGTCTGCGCCTGGCAGGGTGAACAAGAGCCGATCAAGTTGCGGCACTGTGTCTCCGAGACGTCGCTTGAGGTCTTTGTACCGCTCGCGCAGCACCTGGACGTCAACCGCCCGAGGCAACTGCAGCAACCGCTGCGAGGACGGCAGCGCCGCCTCCAGCGTGGTCAGCCGCTCACGCGCGAGCACACGTGCCGATTCCTGCTGGAAGGGTGTCAGCCTCTCGATCGCCTCGTTAAGGTGGCACACAGGATGCGCTGGGTCACGTCGACACCCGGTTGGTCCAAGCAGAACAAAGCCGACCGCAACGGGCGCTTGATCGCTGCGCTCCGGACGAAGTCCAGCAGCAGCGTGCTTCGCCCTGCTCCCCGGCCGACTCCCGATGTTCACCTCGGCCCGTGTTGCTGGTACGGGCTACTAACAACGAAGAACCGGCCAGCAACTGCTCTCAACGGCACTGAGTGGCGGCTAGTGGTGTGTCACGCAACGTCGGCTGGGTAATGGGTCCAGGTTCGGATAGGCGAGTCGGTGGCGAAGCCGGTCTTCGGTGTGGCGCGTGTGTTGCGCCAGCGGATGTAGGCGGCGATCGCGGCGTTCTGCTCGGTGTGACTGCGGTGGTCGGTGCCGTTGAGGGCGAAGTAGCGCAGCGCGGCGACCTCGGCCTCGATCCAGTTCAGCCAGGATCCGTAGGTCGGCAGGAACACCAGCTCGACCTGGTTGCCGGCGGCCCACGTGCGGACGTCGGGATGGCGGTGCGGCGAGAAGTTGTCCATGACCAGATACAACTTCTCGTCGGGCCAGCGGGCGCGCAGCGCTGTGAGCAGGTCGAGGAACTCGCCGTGGCGTTTGCGGGACCGGATCCGGTAGAGGATCTTGCCGGTGGCCAGGTCGAGGGCGGCGAGCATGTGCATGACGCCGTCGTAGCGGTTGTAGGTCGCACGTAATCGGAGCGGCTTAGCCTGCAGGCGCCAGGCTTTTCCCTTGCGGGGCATGAGGTTCAGCGGGCCGAACTCGTCCACGCAGATCACCCGCCCGTCCTCGGGTGGATGGTCGTAAAGATCCAGGATCCGGTGCATCTTGGTCAGGAAATCCGGATCGGTCGAGGCCTTCCAGGTGGTCGTGGTCTGCCACGAGACACCGCCGGCACGCAGGATCCGCCGCAGCGTCTCCCGGCTGATCGCCGCGACCGTGCCGCGGTCGAGCAGATGCTCACGCAGCTTGGCCAACGACCAGGTCGCGAACGCGGTGATACCCCAGTCGGCGGGGGACGTCCTGGCGATCAGGCAGATCCGCTCACGGATCTGTTCACCGATCGTCTTCGGGCGTTCCCCGCTCCATTTTGGGTCCAGCGCGTCAAACCCCCGCTCGTTGAACGCGTGGATCACGTCCCGCACATAGCTGTCGCTGACCTGCATCAACGACGTGATGTCACGGACCGTCTGACCCTGGCCGGACATCAGCACCACGATCGCCCGGCGCAACTTCACCGGGTTCCGCGCTGTCCTGCTGATCCGCGCCAGCTTCCGGCCGTCCTCCATCGACAACGGACGGACGAACACTTCCGGACGACGAGCCACAACCACCTCCCGCACTCGACATGCGGGACCAGCCTGCCGGTCCACCCAGAAGACCGATTACCGGGGTCAACCTTCCGGGACGAGCCACTAGCCGACGTACCCCCACCTGCTCGACGAGCACGAGGACGGTAACTGATCGTCAAGTTCGACCCGGCACGCCTTCCTGCGGCGGTGTACCTGCTTGAAGCGGCCCCGACCGCGTCGATCTACGAGGAGAGCCCCTCCGGTGAACGCCGCCATCAGTAGCGGTCCGATTAACGGGTCTATCGAGTTGACAGTGGTTGAAGCTCGCAAGATCGACGAGAATGTTCTCCGAGCGCCGCATCTTCTACGACGCAAAGTCAACGATCGCCGGTTATCTGGATGCGTACAGCTCTCTGGTTCGCCGCCGATCCACAGCACTGTTCGGGTTCACGAAAAGCAAACCAGACGGCTTCATTCGTCGGTGATAGTGATCGCCTCAGACACACAGCTCAACGTTGTCTCACCTATTGGCACTGCTTCCACTAGCCAGATTCCTGGGGGCACGGAAAGCAGTGCGGAGTAGCGCTCGGCACCTTCGAACGTCGCAGTTTGCTGTCGAACCATGTCACCCGCCAGCGTCTTGAGCCTTACCATGATTCGTAGATTCGGCCGACTGGCGGTCACCATGACCGGCAACGGGCTTCCAGCGGCAGCGACTTCGGGGACGTCAAGTCCGATTTTGACGGGCGGAGACAAGATGCCGCCGACATTGACTGCATGCGCCTTGGTCCAAACGAGATCTCGGACGTATTTATGGTTCGGCAGCGATCCATGTTTTTGCCAGACCGGTATGGCGTCGGCGTCGTCGGACCACTCAGCTGGCACGGCTGCGAACCGTGCGACGGTGCCATCGCCAAGATAGTCCCGGCTGCGGTAACGGCGCGGGTAGGTGACGTCGAGACCTTCGAGTCGCACGCTCTGCACAGTCGGCTGGCCGTGCCCAACGATCACGTGTGTCCTATAAGGCGGCTCGCCGTTCATCCGGATCGCCTCCTTGATCTCGTCATGGAACCGCAGTCCGTCCTCAACCATGGGCTGGGCCTCGGCGCCGAACAGCGTGGGCATCTCAACCTCGGTCAGGGTCCGCGGCTCGGTCACGGCGTCGACGCAGTGATAGACGGGAAGGAGCTGCCACAGCGCGGGCATGCTGCGCGCGGCCTCGCGGAGGGGTTCGGACCAGCGACCAAGGGGCCAGGGGACGCTGCCCGCCAGCAGCTGCACGGCCTTTACAGACCCGCTGTAGGGCGTACCGAGTGTGATCAGGTGGCGGGCGAGTTCCCGACCGCCCAAGACCTCTAGGTAGTACCGCGCCACCAGACCGCCCATCGAGTGCGCGATAAATGTGACCTTCGCATCTCGCCGACCTGAGACGTCCCGCCACTCAGACAGTTCGCTTTCGACAAACGCCCGCAGGCGGTGCGCGGAATATCGATTAGACAAACGCCAATCATACGGGAAGAGGCGCACATTTCCGGATCGCGCGCTTCTTTTCAAAAGGTCGTCTACGAAAGCGCCGTAGCCCGGCCCGGAGTGGAAACCCGGCCAAATCGACCACCCACGGACGAGATCTGCCGGCGTGTGTCCGTTGGGATCCGGACCGCCATCGCCGAGTCCGCTTGGTAATGCCAGCCTTGCCAATGTTCCAGCCACGTTCGGCAGTCCGCGGGCCAACGCGCCAGCCGAAGTGTTCCAGACCGCACCGCGCGAAGACTCTAGGGTGCTGCCCATGATGCCTGGAAGGATGATGACCAGGTCCAATTGTCGCTCCTCCACTATGGCAGTGGGCGGTCGCCCGCAGAGACCCGTACAGTAGCCTCTCGCCAGAGGTGGAGGTAGATCCGTGAGCATCGCGGACGATGGGCATGGGCGCGACCGTGTCGTCGTAGTGCTTCTGGACTCATACGATCAACTCGAGCCGCTCGATTCCCTGCGCGCCAATGTCAAGACCGTTACGGATGCGTGGCACCGAGCAGGCTTCACATCATGCAAACCGGAATTCCTCGGCAATGGCACCCTGCAAGAGATACAAACATGGGTCTCAAAATGGGACCCTCCACAAGCCCGTCAACTCCTCATCTACTGGACCGGACACGGCAAACAGCTCGACGACCGCACATTCGTGCTGCTCGCCCGAGACACCGACCGGGACTTCATCGATGCCACGAATACGTTCTCAGTCGAGCATCTGGGCGCAGTTCTTTCCCGATGCGAAGTCGATGAGATAGTAGTTTTCGTCGACGCCTGCCACAGCGGTGGCGGCCATCGCGAGATTATTGACGCATTCATCCGGGGCTCTCGGCGACGGGTCCGCAGAGTCGGTAAGGCCCGGCCCGCCATCGCCGCCATCGCCTCCGCGGACTACGACCAGTACGCAGGCGAGAACGTTTTCTCCGTGGCCCTGGCTCGCGTTCTGGAGCAGGGGCCGCCAAAGGGTTACTGGGGTGATCAGCAACGGGATTTCACCGTGGCCGAACTGGTCGCAGCGCTTCGCGCGGTCATCGTCGAATGCGAGGTCGATCAGCAGCCCCAGTTTGCCGTGGACGGCGTAAGCGCACACCACAGCGGAGACCTGCGGATCAGGAATCCACGCTACCGTGAATTCGCTCCGGACCTGGACGGCGAAATAGTCGGTTCCCCAATGCCGGTATCCGGTGCGGACCTCGACGAGCACTTCTGGGTCAAGTTCCGGGGGATCGATTCCGCGGACCAACGGGGGTTCTACTTTACTGGTAGGGCACAGGTCCTGCGCGAGATCAATGGCTGGCTCACCGACGGCGCTGGCATGCTGGTGATCACCGGTCGGCCTGGAGTCGGCAAGTCCGCAATTCTCGGCCGTACTGTGATCATGGCAACGCCGGCGCTGCGCCAACGCCTTCCGGACTACGGCGTCGATGTGTCCCGAATGGATCCGGACGACCAACCGCCCGACCATGCGATCGACGTCGCCGTGCACGCGCGTAACAAGGACCTGTCTAACTGCATGACTGACATCGGCGCAGCGCTGAGGATGCCAGCCCCGGATGGAGGGTGGCGTAGCGCCGACGATTTCGTCGATGTTGTCGGGAATCTAGGGCGTCCGCTAACGATCCTGATCGACGCGTTGGACGAGGCACGGCCCATCGATGCGATGCGCATCGCCAGGGAGCTCCTAACCCCCCTGGCCGCGATCCCTAGGGTCCGGGTCCTCGTGGGTACCCGGGCCGACGCCTCCGACCCACTCGGCGCACCGTCGGACGAGCCGACGGCACACAACACAATTCTGCGGGCACTGGGATCCGCGCAGGTGATCAACGTCGATCGGTACAACGCCACCGGCGACATCTACGCGTACTGCACAGCCCGGCTGCAGAACTTCCCCGCCTCGATCTACGCCACTGATGACCCCAGGACACTCCGTCGCGTCGCCTCGTTGGCATCCGCTGTGACCGAGCGTTGCCGCGGCAGTTTTCTGCTGGCCCGGATCGCGACCCGCGCCCTGGCGACACACGATCAGCAACTGGACGAGGACGCACCGGATTTCGACATCTTGGTCCGCGCCGACGTCGAGGACGCCATCGGCGCGGACCTCGCCCGGTACGGGTATCGGAAGGAGCAGGTCGGCGATCTCCTCACGGCGCTTGCGATGACCGAGGGCGCCGGGCTGCCTAGAAGAAACGTCTGGCTGACCGTCGGGAATGCAATTCGCCAGCGCACGGCCGCCTACGAGGACACCGATCTCGTGTGGGTCCTCAACCACGCGGGGACATACATCACGCAATCTGGCGAGCACGGGGAAACGGTCTACCGCCTCTACCATCAGACCTTGACCGAGTACTTTCGCGATCAGACGAACCCAGTGCAGGCCAATCTCAGAATCGCCAAAGCCTTGATTGACCAGGTGCCTGGACCGCCTAGCGGCCGACACTGGGATCTCGCCGATCCATACACACAGGTACATCTGGCGACCCACGCAGTGAACGGTGGCGTCCTGCTCGACATTCTGGATGATCGGATCTTCCGCTACGTCGCTGCAGGCCGGATGGCAGCTGCCCTGCTACGCACCGCGGACGCCGCGCCTGACGAGGCAACCCTCGACCGCGCGATCGCTTTTCTCCGCACCGCGGTCGCCACCACCGCCGGATCCGACCTTCACCAGGACAGCTATCAGCGAAGCCTTCTTGCCGCTCTACAGTTCCGCGAACAACGTTCGCAGTCCCTCATGGATGCGGATGAGGCAATCGTACTCAACGAGGACCTCCTGCGCCGAACCACCGAGGGAAGCCCGGATTACCCTGCACTACAGGCAAATCTCGGGTCGGCGCTCCGACTCCGCTACACGCGCACCGGGAATCTGGACGACTTGGCCCGAGCGATCAACGCTCTGAAGCGTTCAGTCGACCTGAGCCCGATCACGGACCCGACCCGCTATGACCACCTCTATCAGCTCGGCCTCGCTCTGGCGGATCTCGTCGACCGGACCGGCGACATGGCGTCACTTGACCAGGCCATCGTCTGCCTTCGCGAGGCGGCGGATGGCATCGGCGCGAGTCATCCTCGCAGGCACACCTTCCTGACGGCTCTCAGCGCCACCCTGCGTCTCCGTCTCGATTGGATCGGCCAACTGTCCGACCTCGACGAGGCCATCGCCCTGAGCGCTCAAGCAGCCGAACTCGCGGGGCCGGAAAACCCTCAGACGGCCCGGCACCTGTCGAATCTCGCGTCCGCACTGATCCGCCGCTACGCGGAACGGGGGAACCAGGACGACCTAGAGCAAGCCGTGGCGAACGCCCGTGCTGCCATCCGAGCAGCGGATCCACGAGACCCTCAGCTCGGGGAGCTTCATGGCAACCTTAGCTTCGTCCTGCGCGCCCGGTATCTGGACAGCGAGGATCCCGCAGATCTCAAGAACGCAGTACTCAGCGCCCGCCGCGCGGTCAACGCGACGAGGACCGACGCCCCGGAGCATCCTCGCCGGTTGTCTGCGCTCGGCACCATTCTCGTCACCAGCTATGAGGCGACCAGAGAACCCGGCGAATTGAACGAGGCTATATCGGCGTGCAACAACGCATTGTCCGAGTTTCCCCCGACCCATGTTGACCGATCCGACGCATTGGTCACCGTGGGATTGGCTCTGTACCACCAGTTCTCCGGCACGGGCGAGGTCACCGACCTAAACTCGAGCATCGAACTGCTAACCGAGGCGGTCGCACTCACGCCAGCCGGACACCGAGGCCTGCCGCAGCGACTTCTCGCGCTCGCCACGTCGCTACACGCCCGTTTCGATTCCACCAACAACTACCTTGATCTCGATCAGTCGATCGCTGCACTGCAGAGGGCAACCGAAGTGGCTTCTGCGGAGAGCCCGGAGCAGGCGACCTATCTGTACAACCTGGGCCGAAACCTCCGTGTCCGAGGAGAGCTGACCGGGAGACGGAGCGATCTGGACTCCGCTGAGGCATGCCTCGATCGGGCTTCCGCACTCGCCACGGCGCCAGTCTCCGTCCGCATCCGAGCAGCTCGAGACCGAGGCGCACTGGCCGCAGCCGCCGGCCACTTCGCCCGTGCCACCGACTCCTACGCGACGGCGGTCCGCCTGCTCCCCAGGCTCGCCGGAAACGGCATGAACCGCACGATGGTCGTGAACCGCCTCACGGAATGGAGCGGCCTGGCGCCCGAAGCCGCTGCGTGCGCCATTAATGCAGGCGCGATCGAACTCGCGGTTCAGCTACTGGAGCAAGGTCGCGGGGTCCTGTGGACGCAGGTGCTGAACAGCCGCGACGATCTCTCCCAGTTGTCGGATGTGGCTCCAGCGCTGGCAACGCGACTAGCCGCCGTCCGTGACGAGTTGGCCAGGCACAGCCGAGCGACGTCGGTGGCCACTGACCCGACGGTTCTGGAACATACGACCTCGGCGGATGTCGATCGCCGTCGTCGGCTTGCCAGGGAATGGGACGACCTCGTGGCCCAGGTTCGCACGCTGCGGGGTTTCGAGGACTTCCTCGCTGCTCCACGCATCGAGAGCCTCCTGGCGGCAGCGACTGATGGCCCGATCGTCATCGTCAACGTCAGCCGATTTCGATGCGACGCGCTCATCCTGCGGCCCACCGGGATCGAAGTCGTCGCTCTTCCCACGCTGCACGCCGACGACGCCCAGCGATGGCTGACCGTCCTTCTGGACGCGGTCGTGAACCCCTACCGCTCAAGTCTGTTGTCCGATCTGCTCGCCTGGCTCTGGGACTCCACCGTGAGGCCAGTCCTGCAGGCTTTGGGCCTCACTGGGCCGCCGAGAGATGGTGCTTGGCCGAGAATGTGGTGGTGCCCAACCGGACCTCTAACCCTCATGCCACTACACGCAGCCGGGCAAGTAAACGGTATCGACGACCACGACGCAGCCGAATCAGCCCTTGATCGTGTTCTGTCCTCCTATGTCCCAACCGTTACCACCTTCCGGCACGTTCAGCTGAGGCGTGTCCCACTCTCCGACAGCGCAGACGTTCTGGCCGTAGGTATGCCGAACACCGAGGCGTACGGTCCTCTGCCACACGCCGCACGCGAAATCGAACTCGTCCGGCAAGCCAAACCCGGACATACCGTCGTCCTCCTCAATCACGATGCGACCGTGAGAACCGTAATCGACAACATGCACCGCTGCCGTTGGGTTCACTTCGCTTGCCACAGCAGGCAAGACATTAATGATCCTGGGCGCAGTGCATTACTTCTCCATGATGGGCCGCTCACTGTCTTCGACATGGCGGGTCTGCAAGTAGAGAACGCCGAACTCATGTACCTCGCCTCGTGTCAGACAGCCATGGGCGGCACCCAGATTCCCGACGAGTCCGTCCATATGGCAGCGGCGGTGCAGCTCGCCGGATATCGCCACGTAATCTCAGCTTTGTGGCCCATCATCGATCGAACCGCCAGCCAGGTCGCTGACAGGGTCTACAACCGCCTCTCAGTCGGCGGCGAGTTGAGCGCCGACCAGGCGGCACATGCCCTACACGAGACCGTCCGAGAACTACGCGCCAGACATCCGCAACATCCGTACCTCTGGGCGCCGTTCATCCACTCCGGACCCTGACGTTCCATTGTCTCGTCAATCCGGTGCGCAGGTTTAGCCCGGCCAGTCCACGCAACCGGCGTTGGGACTCGGTTCGCGAGTCCTGCCAGGTTTACTCCATTTAGGCGCACAACTGTCCACAGTAGATTCGGGCCGAAACCACTCACAAGACCACAACGCAACTAGTGGCTCGTCCCGGAAGGTTGACCCCGGTAATCGGTCTTCTGGGTGGACCGGCAGGCTGGTCCCGCATGTCGAGTGCGGGAGGTGGTTGTGGCTCGTCGTCCGGAAGTGTTCGTCCGTCCGTTGTCGATGGAGGACGGCCGGAAGCTGGCGCGGATCAGCAGGACAGCGCGGAACCCGGTGAAGTTGCGCCGGGCGATCGTGGTGCTGATGTCCGGCCAGGGTCAGACGGTCCGTGACATCACGTCGTTGATGCAGGTCAGCGACAGCTATGTGCGGGACGTGATCCACGCGTTCAACGAGCGGGGGTTTGACGCGCTGGACCCAAAATGGAGCGGGGAACGCCCGAAGACGATCGGTGAACAGATCCGTGAGCGGATCTGCCTGATCGCCAGGACGTCCCCCGCCGACTGGGGTATCACCGCGTTCGCGACCTGGTCGTTGGCCAAGCTGCGTGAGCATCTGCTCGACCGCGGCACGGTCGCGGCGATCAGCCGGGAGACGCTGCGGCGGATCCTGCGTGCCGGCGGTGTCTCGTGGCAGACCACGACCACCTGGAAGGCCTCGACCGATCCGGATTTCCTGACCAAGATGCACCGGATCCTGGATCTTTACGACCATCCACCCGAGGACGGGCGGGTGATCTGCGTGGACGAGTTCGGCCCGCTGAACCTCATGCCCCGCAAGGGAAAAGCCTGGCGCCTGCAGGCTAAGCCGCTCCGATTACGTGCGACCTACAACCGCTACGACGGCGTCATGCACATGCTCGCCGCCCTCGACCTGGCCACCGGCAAGATCCTCTACCGGATCCGGTCCCGCAAACGCCACGGCGAGTTCCTCGACCTGCTCACAGCGCTGCGCGCCCGCTGGCCCGACGAGAAGTTGTATCTGGTCATGGACAACTTCTCGCCGCACCGCCATCCCGACGTCCGCACGTGGGCCGCCGGCAACCAGGTCGAGCTGGTGTTCCTGCCGACCTACGGATCCTGGCTGAACTGGATCGAGGCCGAGGTCGCCGCGCTGCGCTACTTCGCCCTCAACGGCACCGACCACCGCAGTCACACCGAGCAGAACGCCGCGATCGCCGCCTACATCCGCTGGCGCAACACACGCGCCACACCGAAGACCGGCTTCGCCACCGACTCGCCTATCCGAACCTGGACCCATTACCCAGCCGACGTTGCGTGACACACCACTAGATCAAGCGACGCGGTGGTGGTCTCCTCCGTTACGGCTCCTGGCCGTCGCTCGGAACTGGGTCGAGGAGGTGGCGGACTCCGGCAGAGTCGCGGAAAGTCCAGTTAACTCCCGCGTTTTCTGCTGCGATGTCGTCGTGCTCCAGTCCCACCTCGAGCTCGTCCGGGTCCGGGATGGTCTCGCCGAGTACCTACGTCGCCTTGTAGACCACGTCTAGAACGTTCGCGGTCACCGACTCCATGGCTCTGCTGAGCGGTACGAAGTCGGCGGGGTCCTCGCCGACCTCCAACGAGGGCGTGTAGGCGAAGGTGGGTGTCAGTGCGAGTTCGCGGCTTCCCTGCGGGTTGAGCCTGAGCTTCACGCTCCCGACCACGCTGCCGTTGTCAAGGGCACCGGTCGTCCGCCATTCGTCGACGATCTGGAACTCCTCGTCGTCCGGGACCAGGACCGGCCCGAGGTCAACGCCGGCCCTGCCCACGATCCGGACGGCACGGTGCTTGTCGGCATTGGACAGCCACCTCAGCCATTCCAGCGGAGCCTGGCTGGGCGGAGAGTGGTGGAACGGCTGGACGGACTCCACCAAGTCCCAGAACGACGGCGAGACAAGCGGCTTGAGGTCCTGCCTCTAGGGACATCGACTCTGTACTCATGGCGATGCGGCAGCGATCCAACTGGTACGACTTGTATGTAGAGCGTCCGCTCGGCCGCAAGCAGCCACAGGTTTCGGCTGGTCCTCCAGAAGCTGAAGTGGGTGACGACAGTGCGTCTGGCTATCTCATCCTTGTCGATGAAGAAGCTTCCCGTGATGCGATGCTGCACATGCTTGCAGGACATGCTCTGTCGGCTATCCACGATCGCATTGCACGCGGCGACATTCCCGGTAATGCGGTGCAGACGGTCCTGGCACAGGTTTTCAGCCACGACTTGCCTCAGGCGCAGTTGACTCCTGCAGCCGAACGAGGCGGGGATCGGCTGACGTCACTGATGTCTGATCGTGATGATCGCCTGAAACTGGTTGGCACGGTGCTGGAGATCATCGACGGGACTGGATGTGTCAGCTCCAAGACTGCCAAGCAGCAGAGTGATCCGGCTGTGGCTCGCTCACGCGTGTGACTGCCCGCGTGGCTGGTTGATGTTCGGCGGCCAGGTCCAGGGGCGCCACCTCGCATGGAACTCGTTCGTCTGCGCGGAGGCCGATTTCGGCTCATTGCGCCGTCGCGACCCGCTCGACCTGCTGACCGTTCGGTGTGACGCTGACGGCGAGCCGCACACTGATCGAACTGGAGCGGAACTGGAGCAAGGCAGGTAGTTGAACGTCATCGAACGGCACTCAACGGCGTTGAACGGCGGCTAGTTGCGTTGGAGTTCAACGGAGTCCAGTGTTTGTGCTGGTAGAAGTCCTTTGTGGACCAAACTGGCAGTGTGGGGGTCAGGGCTCGAGTCCTTGGCGCCTCCGAGAAGGAGTGGATCTCCGCGTCTGTAGCCAGCGAGGGCTAACGCGCTTGATCAATCGTCAAGTGCGTCGAACTGCGGTGAACGTTCCTGTTTATGCAGGTCAGGCGGTCGTGAACCCTGAATCTGGGGGTCAAGGGGTCGCAGGTTCAAATCCTGTCGTCCCGACGGCCAAGAGGGCTTTCGCAGGTCAGACACTGCGGGAGCCCTCTTTTTGTGATCTTGCCGAGCTCTGCCAGGTCGAGCACGACGCTCATCGACCCCTTTACTCCGGAAGTTGTGCCTGTATTCCGTTGTCCTTCACGCGGGCTTGGGGGCAGGACGAGGCATCTTGATCCGATAAGAAAGCCATGGACCCCTTTACCGGCCACGTGGCAGGAGTCAAAGGGGACACGCCCCTGCAGCCGCAGGGCCGACAGTTCTTTGGACAGGACTCGGATCGGGTGATCATGATGGCCCGCTTCGGCGACTCACATGCATGTCGTACTGAGCCCGTGTCGCCGATCCGAAAGGTGGACACGAACTTCGAAACCTCCATGAAGCGTATGGCCTGCTCAGTCCCGATTCTGGTTCCTGTTGACCAGTCGTTGCCGTGGACTCGAGCGGTTCGCGATGCTCATTGGTCTGGTCGTGAACCCGCCATATCAGGATTACGTGATTGAGCTGCATGCCGTAGCACGGTCCGTTACCCTCTGCTCGCGTTGAGTAAGAGGTGACCCTGGGGGAAGCATGATCGATCCTGAGCATCTGCTCAGCCAGTACGAAGGCAAGCTCGCGCAGGCGCAGGCCAAGAGCGATGCCATCCGCGAGAACCTCGCCCACCTGCAGGTCACCGAGCGCAGTCCTGACGGGCAGATCACGGTGACCGTCAACGACGCAGGCAACCTGGTCGCATTGCAGCTTGGCCAGGCGTTGCAGCGCAAGGACGGTGCAGCCGTCGCGCAGGACGTCATGCGCACCCTGCAGGCGGCGCAGAGCCGTATTGCGAGCGTTGTCCAGGAGTCGATGGCACCGCTGCTGGGTGCCGACTCCGAGACCATGCACTTGATGATGGACAAGCTGCGCAGCGCCCAGCCACCGCCTCCTCCGGAGCAGTACGTGCCGGGAAACGGAGGTTGGGGTCCGACAGAGCCGCGCTTGGGTTCCATTGAGGACGACACGCCACCACCGCCGCTGCGGCCGCAGCAGGCTCCTCGTCCGTCGCAGCATCGTCCGATCGATGACGACGACTTTGGCAACGGGAGCATCCTGCGATGAACTACCGCATCGATCTCGCCGAGATGGACGCTCACGCCAAGCGTGTGGACGAGATCGGCGGGCGCATCGGCACCGCCATCGGAGCGGGTAACGCGGCCTCGAACCCCGAGGCGTTCGGCCTGCTCGGAATTCCGCTCGCGGCCCTCTGCTCGGCCGCGCAGCACATGGCGATGAACACCCTCAACGACGCCGCCGAGGCCGCGCTCGACCACCACAAGCGGGTCAAGGCATGGCGTGAGGACGTCGAGAACAACGAGGAAGAGCAGACCAGCCGCTTCAAGACGGGCGATTCATGAGCACTCCGAGCATTGGGCCTGCTCCGGTCCCCACCGAGAACCCGTTGATCCGTAAAGGCCAAGACACCCCGAAGACCGAGGGTGCCGGGCTGTTCCACGACGTGACCGAGGCAGTAAGCGGCTTCTCCGATGGCAACTGGGCCGAGGGCTTGCTCAACCTCGCCAGCGCGGCGGGTGATATCGGCAAGATGCTGACCGATCCGCTGGCGTACCTGTTCAGTGCGGGCTTCGGCTGGATGTTCGAGCACATCAGCTTCCTCAAGGAGCCGCTTGACTGGCTGACCGGTGACCAGCAGACACTCGACGGAATGGCGCAGACGTGGTCGTCGGTGTCGAGCTACCTCGACGAGATCTCCACCGACCTCAAGAAGGCCGTCGACAACGATGCCGGGCAGTGGGTGGGCAGGGACTCGGCGAAGTATCGCGAGTTCGGTGCTGACCGTGCGGACACCTACGGCGCCGTCGGCACGGCGGCGCGTGGGATGTCGATCCTGATCACGATCTGCAAGACGATCCTCAAAGTGGTCCGCGACATCGTGCGCGACCTGATCACCGAGGCGATCGGCAAGCTGATCAGCATCTGCATCCGCTGGGCGCCAGCCATGGCTGCACTGGGCGCGGGTATCGCCGGCGCCGTTGCGGAAGGTGTTCCCGTTGCAGTGCGCTACGCGCAGAAGTGCATCGAGTGGTGCCGCAAGCTCACCAGGGCGTTCGGCAAGGCGGGCGGTCTGTTCAAGAAGCTTGACGACGTCCTCGCCAACGCCAGCGTCAACCTCGCCAAGCGCGGCGACGACTTCGTGACCGTGCTGAAGCAGGGCGCGAATGCGGACATCGCGCGGGCGATGAAGGACTTCAACGTCGGCGCCATGCTGAGGGACGCGGGAGCCGGCACGAAGAAGGTCGTCGTTGATGGCGTCACAGGTCTGCCGAAGGACATCGGCCCCGCCATGGCCGAAGAGTTCCGCAAGGAAGGTGCGAAGATCGTCGACAACCGAGGCTGGAAGGACTGGCGCGAGCTGAAAGCAGATCAGGAGAAAGAGGAGCGGGGCGGGTGAACACCCTCCGGCGCGTCCTCGTCGCCCTGATCGTTCCACTGCTCGGCTACCTGCTCGGCGCCACGATCTTCAACCACTTCTGGAACCAGGTCGAACCGGGCGACCTTGCGAAAGCCGATCTGGTGGCCACGGCGAAGTCCTGCGAACGCCGCGGCCCGGTGGCATTGCGGGGCTTCGGCTTCTACTACGAGTGCCAGGCAGAGGTCCGGGTCAGGTCCAGTGGAGAGACGTACACGTCGACCGTGACGGGGTGGCTCACGCCCGAGGACATCGGTAAGCAGTACGCCGTCCACACCGTGCGGCACGGTAGGCCGTTACAACCGGACGTGCGGTCGCAGGGTCAGGTTTTCCTGGGCTGGTTGTGCACCTTCGTCTTCGTGATCGCGTTCCTCTTCCTGAACGTCTGGATCGCACGTCACGTTTGGCCCGATGCGCCTCGGCGCAAGCGCCGCATGCCGATCAGATACGAGCCGCCTCAGCCGTGAGCAGTCACGTCGGGTCGATACTGACGGCAGCGCTAAAGCGTCTATCAGGTGACCGAAGCAAGCCGCGAGACCGTTCCTTGTCGCTCAGACGGCTGCTGCTCAACGACCAGCTGGCTCCGAGGTTTGCTCGTCCACAGGACCCTCGAACTGAGTAGCTGCCAGGGCGCCCGATCTGCGTGCCAGCGTGCTTTGCCTCCGTGTTCTGCTTCCTCGACGAAGCGCCGGCGGCGCTTCCAATCTGTCCAGCCGATCTTCCAGCTGCGGCCGGCGAGGAGACGCAGCCGCGGCCCCTTCAATCTTTTCGGTCAACGGCGCGGGATCGGCTCGACCGATCTCGCGCGTCCATCCTCGGTCGGAGGCGAAAATTTGATCATTAAGTCATACCGCAGTCAACGGAAGAAGCCGTGAGCCACCGAACTAAGCCGGAGACTGGGTCGATCTGGTCAGGCCGCAGGTGCCGTTGACCCGAAATTGTCGGACCATTTGGGCACACAGATCGAGTGCGTGTGTCTAACAACCAGTTGACCGGGGCGGCGGATGAGGCGTTGGTCAGCTTCCTCGTCCATCACGAACTCGGGTGGGTTCATCAGGAACAACAACGGCCGGTTGACTGTGGTGTCGATGGGCAGATCCAGGTCGAGGTGGACCGGAAGCTTTATGAAGCCAACCTTTCCAGAGCATTGGACAGCCTCACTGACATGCCCTGACGAACCGCCGCAGGTGGTGCGGCACGTGGGGAATTGCACCATCAAGTGACCGCTGGGGTTGTGCCGCTGCCTGCGAGGTGTGACCGGCGCGCAGCTTGGAGACCGACCAGAACGGCTTGCTGGCGGGTGACCTGCTGCACAAGATTGCCGTGGTCAACGACATGGGCTGCATGCGTGCGCACGCCGGGCCATTCATCCTCGTCGACGGAGCGAGATGGCCGTACGCGATGTGCTGGCCTTAGTGGCAATGACTGCGGATCACGAACGTGGCCAACACCCGCCAGTACCACTTCCGACTGCGCGACACGTGCGGTGCTGTCGTGCCGATGTACGGGATCGGTTCTGACGGTTGGTCTGCTTGGCGAGCCGGTCGAGTTGACTGCAGGGCTGGTCATGGGTTCCGCCGAGCTAGCCGATGTGCTCGGGGACTTCTCCTGGTATCGCGGAGAAGCTGGAGCTGATCAACGTCAAGGTGAACCTGGCCCTGGGGCATTGCAGTACGTGAGAGGGGCTCACAGATGATCGCCAGGCGTGGGATCTAAGACTCCTTTACCCGGCCAGTTGCACTCAGAGGCGACCTGGAAGAACAGGCCGGAGCACGCCGCTCAGTCGTTCCACGTCTGGGGGCAAGGGGTCGCAGGTTCAAATCCTCTCGTCCCGACGGTCTGAATCAGCCCGCTGATTCTGGGGTGAAAGCTCAGTTCAGCGGGCCTTCTCGTGCGCGCGAAACGATCTTCGCTTGATCATTGATGCCGTGATCAACAGGCGGATGAAGGAGTGAATAAGAAGCCGCCGGCTCCTTCGTTTTGACTAACGGCAATTGGGGTCACCACGAACGGGTGAACTTGCTGAACTGGCAGGAATCGGCGTGAACTGACGTAGCCGTCCGTACGAATCGACCAGCTCCGCGACCCGTCGAGTCACCTCGGCAGGCCGCTCACCACGAGGGCCGCGCGGAACTCCGCATCCGGACCCGGAAGCGTCCTGGCAAGGTTGGAGTTCCGCTCGTCGAGGAAGTCCTGACCGCCCCCTCGGCCTCCGGACTCGTGAACATCGACCGCAGCAGAGCCTTGATCTCCGGTGGCGGATCGCCCAGTTCGAAGGCGAGGACACGCCGGGCCGCGCCCAGGATCCGCTCCGCTGCCGCGGCCCGGCGGGCTGCTCGCGACTTCTTCTCCACGGCACTCCCTTACGGCGCCGCGACCGCGATCGCGGTGATCACGTGGATGACAGCGGCGAGGACCGGCGCCACGGTCATGCGGGCCTCGCGCCGATGAGCGCCGATGGCGGCGTCCCCGGCCTGGACGACCGCGGCGGTGATCAGCACCAGCGCGCTGACCGGACCGGATGCGACGAACGGCACCACGCAGACCAGAAGTCCCAGCGGTACTCCTCTGACCGCGTACATCCACGCGTAGAAGTGCTCGCCCGTGGTCGGTGTCGTCTCGTGGCTCAGGGACGACGGCCGGACAGCCGCCACGATCGCGAAGCCGGTGGACACCAAAGACACGATGCCGTTGAGCACGGCCAACGAGATCATTCCCGCACTCATGTGACCCCCGGTTCGCTTGGACGAGCCCAGCACACATTGTTCGCTCGCCACTTGATGGATCTGTTCCCCAGTCTGCTGCTCCGGGTTCTTGATGATCTTCCGGATGCTGCGACCCTGCAAAGTTCGTGCTCGTCGAACAATTGCCTCGTCAGTCTCGCGGAGTCTGGTAGCCGTGGGAGAACGCGGTGGCCACGGTGGCTGCCCGGTCGTTGACGTCCAGTTTCGCGTACACGTGCAACAGGTGGGTTTTGACCGTCGTCTCGCTGATGTGGAGCTGTTTTGCCGCTTCGCGGTTCGTCGAGGCCCCGGGCGATCAGCTCCAGTTCGCGCTGGGGCAGCGGTGCCGGGGCCGGTTGCGCACCTGTCCCAGGATTCTGGTCGCGACGGTGGGGGAGAGCACGGCCTGTCCGCGTGCGGCGGCCTCCACCGCGCGGACGAGCTCCTCCCTCGGTGTCTCCTTGAGCAGGTAGCCGGCGACCCCGTCGGTTCCGGGCATCCGCAGGTCCATGAGGATCACGTCGGGTCGCAGGCGCTCCGCGACCGTGACCGCTTCCGCACCGTCACCGGCTTCGCTGACCACCTCGAAGCGCGGGTCGGCATCGAACATGCCCCTCAGTCCATTCCGCACCACGGGGTGGTCGTCGAGGATCAGCAGTGAGATCAACTCTCGCTCCCGTGACAAATCCGAAGACCTCTCCTTGCTCGACGGTGAAGCCAACCCCGGGGATCCTCATCCGGCTCAAGACCGAACAGCCGGAGAGGACTCTGGTTCAGGCCTCTGGTTCGGACCGGCTCAGCCGCGTGCCGGAACCGGACGCCGTCCAACTGGCGAGGATGTCCATGGCCTGCCTCGACGGTGAGCCGGGCGCGGTGGTGTAGACGTACAGCATCGTGTCCGGATCGCCTGGCAGCACCAAGGACTCGTACTCGACGGTGAGGTCGCCGACCAGCGGGTGGCGCAGCCGCTTGGAGCCGTAGGTGCGCTGGTGCACGCGGTGCTGCTCCCACCACTGGTCGAAGTCGGGGCTGCGTTCGCGGAGCTCGGCGACGAGGGCGGTCGTGGCGGCGTCGGCGGGGTCCCTGCCGATCTCGAACCGCAGGCTCTCCACGGCGGCGCGGGCCTGGTCGTGCCAGTCGACGAACAACGAACGCGCGTCCTCGTCGAGGAAGATCCAGCGTGCGTAGTTGCGCTCCTTCGGCGGGATCTTGTCGAAGTCCGCGAACAGGGCCTTCGCCATCCGGTTCGCCGCGAGCACGTCGGTGCGGCGGCCGAGCACCAGCGCCGGTTCTCCGTCGAGCGTGTCGATGAGCTGGTAGAGACCGGGACGTACGCGCTGCGCGCTGCGCGACCGGCGGGGTGCCGGGCTTCCGGCCAGGCCGATCAGGTCCCGCAGGTGGGTGCGCCCCGCCTCGTCGAGTTCGAGGGCTCGGCCGATGGCCTCGACGACGGCGGGGGAGGGGTTGATGCGCCTGCCTTGCTCGAGCCGGGCGTAGTAGTCCGTGGACACGCCGGCGAGCAGGGCGACCTCTTCGCGGCGCAGACCCTTCACCCGGCGGACCCTGCCGTCGGAGGGCAGGCCCGCCCGGGACGGGTCGACCTGGCCGCGTGCGCGGCGCAGGAAGTCGGCGAGTTCACGGTTGAGACCGGTCATGACATCTCATTGTCGTCGAGGATCCGGATTTGCGAGTGGACCTCTCAGTCCTAGGTTCGCGAGTCCGAGGTCGCACAGGGCCCGAGATGCGTCCCAAGAGGACCATTCACTGCACCAGTCTTGAGCCATGACCTTCCCCGCTGATCGTCCCGCCACCTGGTTCGTCACCGGCACTTCCCGCGGCCTCGGCCTCGAGCTCGTCGAGCAGCTCCTCGAGCGAGGAGACAACGTCGCCGCGACGACCCGCTCGACAGAGCGCCTCCTCCAGGCGTTGAAAGCCGACACCACCCGGCTGCTCGCACTCGCCGTCGACCTCCGCGACGAAGAGGCTGTCGCCCAGGCCGTCCGGAAGACGACCGAGCGCTTCGGCGGCCTCGACGTCGTCGTCAACAACGCCGGCTACGGCTACCTCGCCGCGGTGGAGGAGACCACCGACCGCGACGTGCGCGACATGCTCGACGTGCAGGTCGTCGGCGTGTGGAACGTGCTGCGCGCCGCTCTGCCGATCCTGCGCGAGCAGCGCGGCGGTCACGTCGTCAACGTGTCCTCGGTGCTCGGTCTCACCTCGGTTCCTGGCTGGGGGCTCTACTGCGCCGGCAAGTACGCGCTGGAGGGCCTGACCGAGGCGCTCGCGGGTGAGGTCGCCGAGTTCGGCGTGAAGGTCACCATCGTCGAGCCCGGCTACTTCCGCACCGACTTCCTCACCACGGACTCGCTCGCGTTGCCCGACGACGTCACCGCGGCCTACCCGGCGATCCGCGAGATGGTCGAGAACCACCTGGCGCTGCAGGGCAACCAGCTCGGCGACCCGGTCAGGGGCGCCCGGCTGATGATCGAGCGCGTCGTGTCCGGCGAGGGCCCGTTGCGCCAGATCCTCGGCTCGGACTCCCACGCCTACGCCACGGCCAAGGTCCAGGCGCTGCAGGCGAATCTCGACGCCGCCGCCGCGACCGCGTCCGCGAGCGACTTCCCCGCCTGACCCGTCTCCGAGGAGGAACCAGCAGATGAGCAAGATCCTGATCGTCATGTCCGCCGCCGACGTCTGGGAGCGCACTGACGGCTCCGCCTACCCGACGGGGTACTGGGCGGAGGAGTTGGCCGCGCCGCACGAGAAGTTCACCGAGGCGGGCTTCACCGTCGACTTCGCCTCTCCCGGCGGCGTGCTCCAGCCGCTCGACGCGCACAGCGCCGACCCGGAGGTCGCAGGTCCGGACTGCGCGCACCACGTCCAGCACGCCGAGCGCGCGCTGCGCGAGTTCGGCCCGCTGCTCAAGCTCGACGAGGTCGACATCGCTGACTACGCCGCCGTCGTGCTGCCCGGTGGCCACGGCCCCGTGGTGGACCTGTACCAGGACGCCGACCTGGGCAGGCTGCTCGTGGAGGCGGACGCGACCGGGAAGATCATCGGCGCGGTCTGTCACGGACCCGCAGGGCTGCTCTCCGCGGTCGGCGAGGACGGCTCCTGGGTGTTCGCCGGCCGGAGGATGGCGGCCTTCACCGACGAGGAGGAGCAGCTGTTCGGCACCGCCGAGAACGCTCCGTGGCTGCTGGCCGGCGCGTTGAGGAACAAGGGCGCGCTGCACTCCGGCGGACCGGCCTACCAGGCCTACACCGTCCGGGACCGCAATCTCTTCACCGGCCAGAACCCCGCGTCGAGCGCCCCGATGGCCGAGGAGATCGTCGCGGCCCTGACCGGGGAGAAGTGACGTGATCGACCGAGTCGAGAGGGAACTGCTCATCGCCGGGCGGTGGCGCCCGGCCGCGGGTGGCGGGACCTTCGTGGTCGAGAACCCCGCCACCGGCCAGGCGCTGTGCGAGGTGGCCGACGCGACGCCGGCTGACGCCCTGGCCGCACTCGCCGCCGCCGACGCCGCACAGCGTGGTTGGGCCGCAGTGCCCCCGCGCGGCCGTGGCGAGATCCTCCGCAGGGCCCACGACCTGTTGATCGAGCGCATCGACGAGTTCGCGCGGCTCATCACCCTGGAGATGGGCAAGTCGCTGGCCGAGTCGAGGGCCGAGGTCACCTACGGAGCCCACTACCTGCGCTGGTTCGGCGAGGAGGCCGTCCGGATCGACGGCACCTGGAAGGTCAGTGAGGACGGGACCGCCCGTGTGCTGGTCACCCGTCAACCGGTCGGGCCCTGCCTGCTGATCACGCCTTGGAACGCCCCGCTGGCGATGCCCGCGCGCAAGATCGGCCCGGCCGTCGCGGCGGGCTGCACGATGGTCGTGAAGCCCGCCGCGCAGACACCGCTGACGACAGCGGCGCTCGCGGAGGTGCTGAGGGAGGCAGGGCTTCCGGACGGCGTCCTCAACATCATCCCGACCACGCAGGCGGCCGCGGTCACCGAACCGCTGTTGCGCGACGGACGCCTGCGCAAGCTGTCGTTCACCGGATCCACGCCGGTGGGGCGGCTGCTGATGGCCCAGGCGGCCGGCACCGTCCTGCGCACCTCGATGGAGCTGGGCGGCAACGCGCCGTTCATCGTCTGCCAGGACGCCGACGTCGACGCCGCCGTGGACGGCGCGATGACCGCCAAGCTCCGCAACGTGGGCGAGGCGTGCATCGCGGCCAACCGCTTCCACGTCCACGCCGGCGTCGCGGAGGAGTTCACCGAGAAGCTCGTGGCACGGATGGGGTCGATCGTGGTGGGAGCGGGCACGGACCCCGGAACCCACATGGGCCCGATGATCGACGACCGCCAGCGGTCCCGCGTCGCCGATCTGGTCAGCGAGACCGTCGGCTCCGGCGCACGACTGCGGGCAGGGGGAGAGGTGCCGGACGGTCCGGGCTACTTCTACCCGCCGACCGTGCTCACCGATGTTCCCGAGGGTGCGCGGATCAGCCGTGAGGAGATCTTCGGCCCGGTCGCGGCGATCCAGACCTTCACCTCCGAGGCCGAGGTGTTGCGTGCGGCCAACGACACCGAGTTCGGCCTCGTCAGCTACCTCTACACGCGGGACCTGGGCCGTGCGCTGCGCATGGTCGAGCAGCTCGAGACCGGCATGATCGGCCTCAACCGCGGCTACGTGTCCGATCCCAGCGCCCCGTTCGGCGGGATGAAGCAGTCCGGTGTCGGCCGCGAAGGCGGCACCACGGGCATCGACGAGTACCTGGAACAGAAGTACGTCGCCGTCGACGCGGGGGAGCGGGTGTGATGACGAGCAGCACGGTGTTCGACTCGTTCCTGTTCCGCGACATGTTCGGCACACCGGCGATGCGTGAGGTGTTCAACGACCAGTCCTTTGTGGATGCTGTCGTGCGCACCGAGGTAGCGCTGGCGACGGCACAGGCACGGATCGGGGTCATCCCGCGAGAGCCTGCCGAGAAGATCGCGGCATCGTGCGATTCCTCGCTGCTGGACCTCGAACGGCTCCGCGTGGACACCGAGAACGTCGGCTATCCCGTGCTGCCGATCGTCACCCAACTCGCTGGCCAGTGCGGTGACGCGGGCGGGTTCCTGCACTGGGGAGCCACCACGCAGGACGTCATGGACACCGCGCTGATGCTGCAGTGCGCCAACGCTTTGAACCTGGTCGAAACACAGCTGGGCCGGCTCCGTGCGTCTCTGCGCGACCTGGCGGAGGCGCACATCGAGACCGTCACCGCCGGACGAACGCACCTGCAGCACGCCCTGCCCATCACCTTCGGCTACCGCGTGGCCGTGTGGCTCTCGGCGCTCGACCGCCACGCCGAGCGACTCGCCGCCGTGCGGGAACGGGACCTGATGGTCCAGTTCGGCGGCGCCGCGGGCACCCTGGCTTCGCTCGGCTCACAGGGCCTGCGGGTGCGCGCGGAACTGGCAGCGGAGCTCGGCCTGCGCGATCCGGAGATCACCTGGCACGTCGCTCGCGACGGGCTGGTCGAGATCGTCGGCCTCCTCGCCGCGATCGGCGGATCGGTGGGCAAGATCGGAACCGACGTGGCGTTGCTCTGCTCGACCGAGTTCGGGGAGCTGGCCGAGCCCTTCACACCGGGCAGAGGCGCGAGCTCCACCATGCCGCAGAAGCGCAACCCGATCTCCAGTGAACTGGTGGTGGCCGCGGCGAAGCTGTTGCGGGACAAGGCATCGGCGATGCTCGACGCGATGGTGCAGGACTTCGAACGCGCCACCGGCCCGTGGCACGTCGAGTGGGCCGTCATCCCCGAGGCGTTCCTGCTGCTCTCGTCCTCACTGGCCCAGGCCACGCGCCTGATCGCCGGCTTGAGGGTGAACGAGGACCGGATGCGCGCGAACCTCGGCCTCACCGGCGGTCTGATCATGGCGGAGTCGGTGATGATGGCGCTCGCGCCGGCCCTCGGCCGCCAGCAGGCCCACGAGCTCGTCTACGCCGCCTGCAGCCGGGTGATCGACACCGGCGGCGACCTCGCCACCGAGCTCCGGAGGCACCCGGTCGTCGTGGAAAGTCTTGGCGCGCAACGAGTGGACCAGCTCTGCGACCCTGCCACGTACCTCGGCAGCGCGCAGGCCATGACCAGGTCCGTCGTGGACGGTTGGAACTGCTCCTCCGCATCGCCGTGACCGAGCCGGCACAGCCACCAGGTCGGCATCTCGGGCATGACGGCAGGAACGCGCTCACGCAGCTCGCCGAACCTCATCCGGCTGTGGTGGTCGAGGGGTTGTCATGTTTTCGTCTCGACCGGACGCAAGGTGCTCAGCGTGGGGACTGTCGCCTACGCGAGCGCGGAGGAGTCGGAACGGCTGACACCGATGCTCTGCACCGGCGGCAGGCTGGATGTCGAGACCAAGGCGTGCACCACTGGCGCGGTCGACGGCGAGACGTACTCGCTGCACGCGGTGGCTGGGCGGTGGAACGTGCGGGCGGCGGTGTTCGAGGTTTCGGTGACCGACGAGGTGAAGGACGCCGTGCAGCAGATCGTCGAGGATCTCAGGAGCTCCGACAAGACCCGCGGCTAGACCAGCTCGTAGGTGCCCCTGACGAACGGGTCGGACTCGCCGTTGTCACCGAGCTGAATGCTGGAGTCGTTGCGCCGCAACGGTAGATGCTAGGACCGAAGTTGTCCTGCGCGCCGTGGTCGAGTGGCTCGGGTGAGGTCGACCAGCACGACGGCCGGGTCGCACGTCTGTCAGTCGCCCGGGTCCCGGTGCTGGCTGATGGGACGGTCGCCCGCTTGGCCGGCGACGCCTTGACCGCGGACAGCGCCTGGGGCAGGAAGGCGGCCGCCACAGTGGCGCCGATCGCGGGCAGTAGACCGTCGCTTCTGATCTTTGGGACAGAGGTGGCGGAGTTGGGTGCGGGCGTCGTGGAGTCCAACTTCGTGTCGCACGGCGTCCGGCTTCATTCGACATGCTGAACGTTCGAGGCATGTCGCGGCTGGTGAGGAGTTCGTGGAAGGTGCCGTGCATCAGTCCCGGTCGACTCGGAGAACTGACACGACTACGGCCGAGCCAGTTCCTCGATCACCCGGTCCACCTCCAGGGACGGGTCGGCGATCTGTGCCGCTCGCAGTGCTCCCGCGAGCACGGTCATGAGCATCTCGACGACGACGCTCTCGTCGAACGGGTGCTCGCTCAGCAGGTAGTCGCGCGCTAGTTGGTCGGCCGCTGTCGTGTACATCCTCAGCACGGCCCGGACCGCCGGCCTTTCGAAGTCCAGGCCCAGGTTCTCGCACAGGTTCCGGTTGCCGTCGTCCCGCACGCGGTCGAACGACTCCTCGACGCCCCACGACTGCAGCAACAGGTTCAGCGCCAGTTCGCGGTGCGTCGCGAGGTACGCCAGGTGGGCCGCGTGCGATTGGCGGATCCGTTTCCCCAGCGGCACGTCCGGGGTTTTCACGTGCAGGTCCAGCACCTCGCGGCCGATGGTGCACAGGACCTCGCCGTAAAGCCCCTGTTTGCTGCCGAAGTGGTGGAACACCAAGCCGTGTGCGACGCCGGCGGCGCGTGCGATGTCGGCTGCCTTGACGTCGTCGTACCTCGACGTGATGAACAGCTCACGGGCCGCGGCCAGGACTTTCTCCCTGGTGGCGGCTGCGGTGGCGGCGCGGGTCATGGCTCCACGCTAACAGCTCATTGACTCGAAGTCAGCGAGGCTGTATCCATTGATTAAGAGTCACTGACTTAAAGTCAACGGAGGGGAACATGACCAAGACGCTGATCATCGGAGCGACGGGCACCGTGGGGGGCCTGGTGCTGGACGAGGCCGTGCGCCGGGGTGTGGACGTGCGTGCGTTGGTGCGCAACAAGGAACGGGCGAACCTGCCCGACACGGTCGAGCTCGTGCAGGGCGATCTTGCTGACCGTGAGGCCGTCAGGACCGCGCTGCGGGGCGTCGACTCGGCGTTCTACGTGTCGCCGCACGAGACCAACGAGGTCGAGATCGCCACGGTCTTCGGTGAGGAGGCTCAGCGCGCGGGCGCTCGCCTGGTCTTCGGCGGCTTCCACATCGAGGACGACGACGCGCGTGAGGCGGCGGGCAGCGCGATTCCGGCCTACATCCCGAAGCTCAAGCTCGCGGCGTTCCTGGCGAGCACGGACACCCGGCCCGCGATGTTCAGCCTCACCAACTTCGACCAGAACGACGAGATCTTCCGCGCGGACATCGAGGCCGGCGTCTTCCCGACGCCGCTGCACTCCGATGGGGTCAACCGGATCGACCTGCGTGACGCGGCCGAGGTGCTCACCACCGCGTTGACCGACAAGGACTTCGCGGCCGGCTCCTACCAGCTCCTGGGCCCGGAGTCGTTGAACGGCGAGCAGAGCGCCCGGATCTGGGCCGAGGCGCTCGGACGTGAGGTCGTCTACACCGGTGACGACCCGGAATGGCGCAAGGCGTTCGAGCGCAGGCTGTCGGGCCAGAAGCTGGTGGACTGGATCCGCAGCTTCGAACTGCTCGGTTCGGCGCCGATCGCGACCGATCCGGCTGAGGTCGAGATCATGACCAAGCTGCTCGGCCACGCGCCGCGCACGCTCGCGGACTACGTGCGCGACTCGGTGAACCGCTGATCCCAGCCCGATCGCGGCCTCGTGCGGCGACCGTCCGAAGTGGACCTCGTTCGCACGAGGCCGCGTCAGTCCTCGGGAGTGACATGAAGATCGGCTTTACGCTGCCGCAAGCAGGGGGCGTCGCCTGGCAGGCGCCGCAGGTGGCGAGGTACGCGCGCGAAGTGGAACGGTTGGGAGCAGACAGTCTCTGGGTGATCGACCGGTTGCTGTCGCCGGTCAACCCCGCCCTGGGCCACAACGGCGGCGAGAGGTTCCCGGACGAGTTCCGCGCGGTCCTCGACCCGTTCGTGGTGCTGAGCGTGGCCGCCACGGCCACGGAACGAGTGCTGATCGGCAGCAATGTCCTCAACGTGCCGTGGTACTCGCCCGTGGTGCTCGGTCGCATGCTCACCTCGCTCGACGTCCTCAGCGGGGGACGTCTGGTGCCGGGGTTCGGAGTCGGGTGGTCACCGGACGAGTTCGAGGCGGTGAACGTCCCGATGGCCGAACGGGGCTCCCGCCTGGACGAGACCCTCGACGTGCTCGACCAGTTGTGGACACCTGGTCCCGCCGAGTACCAGGGCAGGCACTGGAAGCTGCCCGCCACCCACGCCGCCCTGAAGCCGGTGCGCCGCCCGCCGATCTACCTGGCGGCGTTCGCGCCCGCGTCGATGCGCCGTGTCGCGAGCCGCGCCGATGGCTGGTTACCGGCGTTGGTACCGCCTCGTTCCACGGACATCCAGGCAGCGGTGAACGAGCCCTGGGCGGTGATCCGCGGCATGGCGGCCGAAGCCGGCCGTGATCCGGACGAGTTGGACGTGATCCTGCGCATCTACCCGTCCGTCCGTTCCAGCACCGTGGTGGAGGAGGTGGTCGAGCTGATCAAGCGCGTCGAAGCGGAGTCCGAGGTCCGGCACGTCCTGGTGGACCTGATGTACCTCGCCGACGACGTCGACCACATGCTCGACCTGGCAGCGGGACTGCTGGCCGGTGTGCGCGGTCAGTAGCGAACGGGAGGCTCGGCCTGACAGACGAAGAAGCACAGCGCGCCTGCCGAGGTCCTGTCCTCGACCGAGCCTGTCAGCGTTGTCGCTGCCGGCCGCCTGAAGATCATGAGTCCTGGTCCGGCGGTGCGGTCTCCTGCGGGTCTGTCCAGATGGAGCGGTTCCTGTCGCGCACGCTGATCAGGTCGGTCACGATCCCGATGTCCTCCATGGCGCTGACTGTCGCGTCGAAGACCCGGATGCTCTTCATGAACCACGTCGCTCCCTGCTGGACTTCGCCCAGCAGGGAATCAATGGAGTCCAGCAGTCGCTGCGGTTGGTGGCCGTGGGGGTCCCACAGGATGCGGTTGTTCTTGAAGTTCGCCCCGATGAACGCGCGGACGCGCGCGTAGGCCTCTCGCTGGACCGCGACGGCACGCTCGTGCCGGCCTGCCAGGAAGAGGGATCGCGCGAGGACGAACATCGACAGGCTGATCATGTCGCTGAGGAAGGCGGGATGGGGTCCGGCGGCGACCTCCATCCCGCTGAGGAGCTCGATTCCACGCTCGGTGGCGTCCGCGGCCTTCTCGTACTCGCCCAGGCAGGCGTGTGCGTCGGCCAGGAGGTCCAGGCCGAGGGAGAGTTGGACGACGGAGGTGGTGCCGTCCTCGTAGTCGGGGATCTTGTTGACCAGCTCGATGACCTCCCGGTACGCCCCCGAGGTCATCTTCGCGAAGGCGATGATCATCAGGACCGTGCACTCCGCGGCGCGGGGGCCTGCTTCGCGGAACAGGGCACGGGCGCGAGCTGTGTGGGTCAGGCCGCGGTCGACCTGGTTGGTGGAGACGAGGTCGCCTGACAGCTGGAGGTGCGCATAAGCCTCGGCGCGGCGGTTCTGGCTCGCGCTCAACGCCTTCAGGGCCACGTCGAGGTGCCGCAGGGCCAGCTCCGTCTGGCCGGTCCGGGACGCCACGCGGGCCAGGCATCGCCGGGCATGGCCGATGCCGAGGTCGTCGCCTGCTCGCTCGGCCGCGCGCAGCGCGATCTCGTTGATCCTCAGCATGGAGGCCCACAGGCCGTTCCAGTCCTGGTAGAAGCGGAGGTGCCAGGCGATGCGCCAGCAGTGCGCCTCGAAACCGAACTGTTCGGCGAGGTCGACCAGGGCCGTCAGGGTGTCGTGCTCCGTCGCGAACATCTCGAGAGCCGACCGGTGGTCCGGGACGGGCCTGGGGGACACTCCCGGTGCCGGCTCCGGCAAGTCCGGCAGGTCCTGGACCGAGGACAACCGCACGGTCGCGCCGTGCGTCAGCACGAGGTGGTGGTCGAGCAGCCTGTGGCGCGCTGCCTGCTGTTCGTCCTCGCTCTCGGTGGCGTGGAGCAGTTCGGCGCTGTACTCGCGCAGCAGGTCGTGCCAGCTGTAGCGGCCCGGCCGTTCCTCCACGACCAGGCCGACCGCCACGAGTTCGCGCATCAAGGCCTGCGCGCGTGACAACGGCAGCCCGATCACGCTTGCGACCGCGGCGGTGTTGGCCTGGCTCAGCGGGACCACGGAGAGCAGCCGGAACGCCCTCGCCGCCGCGTCGCTCAGGGCCTGGTAGGACCACGACAGCACCGAACGAACGTCGCTGCGGGGATCGTCGGCGGCCAGGAAGTCCAGGCCGAGCTCCGCGTGGTCGATCAGCTCGCGGGAGACCTCGGACAGGCTCAGCGCCGGGTTCGTCGCGATCCGGGCGCTCGCCACGGCGAGTGCCAGGGGCAGATGTGCGCACGCCTTCGCGATCGACCGCACGGCGTGAAGATCCGTCGCGACCCGGCGTTCACCGAGGCGCCGCGCCATCAACGCCACCGACTCCGCCGTGTCGAGCATCCGCATCTTCATCGTGTGGGCACCGGTCGACGCCACCAGCCCGGTCAGCTCCGACCGGCTGGTCACGACCGCCAGGCAGCTCGGTGACCCCGGTAGCAGCGGCAGCACCTGCCGGCTGTCCCTGGCGTTGTCCAGGACCACCAGCACCCGACGATCGGCCACCGCGCTGCGGTACAACGCAGCAAGCCCGTCCAGCTCGTCCGGTCGTCCCTGCTTCGGCAGTCCCAGGCCGTCGAGCAACTCGCGCACCACGTCCGCGGGCTTGCGAACCGAGCCGTCCGCGTCGAAACCGCGCAGGTTCACGTACAGCTGCCCGTCGGGAAACCGCGGCGCGATCTGGTTCGCCCACTGGACGGCGAACGTCGTCTTGCCCACCCCTGCCGTGCCGTGCACGACCACCGCGGGCGGCGGATCCTCGGCCAACCGCGAGCCGAGTTCGCGCGACTCCAGCTCACGACCGGTGAAAACCCCCAGCGGCGGCGGCAACTGGGTCGGGAGCACCTGCGTCGGCCTGGGCGTGACAGCACCGTGCGGCAGCAGCAGAGCGGGGTCGGACCGCGCCATTCGCCCGTACAACGCCTGCAGGCCTGGTCCGGGTTCGACCCCCAACTCCTCCTGCAACGTCGCGGACAGCCGCTCGTGCACCGCCAACGCGTCCGCACGACGACCGGACTGGTACAGCGCACGCATCAGCAACTCGTGCGCCCGCTCGTGCAGGGGCTCCAGCTCCACGATCTGGCGAAGGCGCTCCAGCGCCGCGGTGTGCTCGCCCCGGCCGAGCTCGAGTTCCGCCAGCGACTCCACCGCCTGAACGCCCAGCCGCACGGCACGACGACGCTCGCCCTGGGCCCACGCACCGTCCAGCCCCGCGAGCGGCTCGACGCTCCACTCGTCGAGCGCCGCGCGCAACAGCGCCACGCGACGCTCGACGTCGTCAACGTTGTCCGCGGCCAGCACCGCAGTCCGAAGGCGACCGAGATCCACCTGGCTGTCGGCGAGTTGCAGCTGGTAGCCGCCCCCGGACGACCTCAGCACCGGCTCGCCGGACTCGGTGACACCGAGGACCCTGCGCAACCTGTGGACGTACGTGCGCACCGTCCCGCGTGCCGCCGGCGGAGCGTCCACGTCCCACATCGCCGCGACCACGTCGGTGATCGGCACCACCCGGCCCTCCGCCAGCAGCAGAACGGCCAGGGCGAGCTTCTGCTGAGGAGATCCGAGATCGAGTTCGGTGCCGTCTCTCCAGGCTCGCACCGAGGTCAGGACGGTGAACGCCAGGCCGGGTAGTTCCGCTTTGACCCCTCCAGCGCCGACATGCGCAAGATGTGCCATGCGGTGATGCTATCGGCCGGTCTTCCCGAGGCAGGGGCGTGACCGCTACCTGTGGGTGCGGACGAGCGAGGCCAGTGCCGTCTGTCCAGCCTGGTTCGGGTGGAACACCGCCTCCGGCCCTTCCTGGCCCGCTGCCAGCGCGTCGAACCCGCGCAGGAACGGGGTGCCGGACTCGCACAGCGCGTGGCCGTCGAACGTGTCCGGGCGGGAGAACGGGCTGGCGTACGTGGCGTCGACGCCCCGGGCGCGCGCCTTGGTCACTGCGGAACGGAGGGTGGCGTCGATGCCGTCGGCGACCTTGTTGCCGTCGCGGCGTTCGGCGGCGCTGAGAACGGAGTCGGCGCAGATCGGGTCCAGCGGGACAGCCGGCAGGGTGGTCGAAGCGGACACCTGGCGGCCGTACCCCACGACGACGATTCGCGCGTACGGGCTGCGCTTGCGGATCTCGGTGAGCAGGCCCGTCACGTTGTGGCCCATCTGCGGCAGCTTCGCCAGCGTCGCCTCGGTCGGAGCACCCGTGCAGTCGCCCTGGAGGCAGATCCCCGCGTACGTCGAGAAGTCGATGTCGTTGCCGCCCGCGGTGAGCAGCACCAGGGTGGTGTTCCTCTTCAGCGCGTCCAGTTGGGTGGGACGGTTCTTGAAGGGCTGGGCGAGGTCCGCGGTGGTGGCGCCACTGCAGGTCACGTTGCTGAACGAGCTGAGCTTGCCGGCGGAACGCAGACGGGTGGCCACCTGTTCGCCGTAGGAGTTGTTGCTGCGCCAGCAGTTTCCGGCGGTTCCGTCCTGATAGGACCCTGCGCCGGTGCCCGATGCGTACGAGTCGCCGAGCGCCACCAGTGACGTCGATCCCGTCGCGCCGGCCGCCGGGGTGATCGCGAGCGCCATCGCCGCGGCGAAGAGGACGGCGAGTGAGCTTTTCATTTGAGCCTCCGATGTCTGTGTTCCTTGCGCCGCAATGGTGCCCGTCCGCCGGCCTCGTGCTGCCAAACAAGACGAGGCGGGGTTTCACGTGGTGATGCGACCTGCGTGTTCTTCGCGGAGGGAGCGAAAATCTGCACCACTGGCTCCGGCCGTTCGGCCGCGCACGGCGCTCGCTGTGCCAGAGCGACCTCGGTGAAGTCAACGGCTTGCCCCGCACCAGGTGCGACGAGTGCTTTGAACAAAGACCTTTCGCACAAGGTGGTCCGCTTCGGATCGTCGCACTCGGACAATGATCACGCGGTGGGTCGTTGTTTCCCCATGCGAGGCTTCGCGTTCTGGTCAACGAACCGTGGTTCACCAAGACGATAACCGCGTTGATCGTGCTCAACGCGCTCGTGCTCGGGGCGGAGACGTCCTCGGGCTGGTCGCCTCGTTCGGGGAAGTGCTGCACCTGATCGACCGTGTGGCGCTGGTCGTGTTCGTGATCGACGGCGTGGGCACGATCGAGCACCGGATCATCTGACCCCTGAGTCCTGACTGTCCTGTGCGGACTTTCGCGGGTGTTGTCAAGGCCGGTGTCCACCTTGGAGTTCGACGCGCCCGATTGTCGTCCTCTTCCGGTTTTGGCGTTGCGAGAATCGTTGGCACGCCTAGGCTTCTCACCGTTGGAAAGCGCTTGCGTCGCGAGGCGCGGTGACACGGAACGACGACGGGAAAAGCTCGTGAGCAGTTCGGGCGGGGTCATCACCCCGGAAGCCTCCACGGTGTACCTCATCTCGGAAGCCCACTCCTACCTGAAGGCCGCCGCGTTGCGCGCGGTGGCTCAGCTGGGCGTGGCCGACCACCTCGGGGACGATCCGCGTCCCGTGGAGGAACTGGCGGAGGCGACGGGGACCAACGCGGACTTCCTGCACCGGGTCATCCGGTTGCTGGCGACGATCGACGTGTTCCACCAGGAGGAGGACGGCAGGATCTCGTTGACACCACTGGGCCAGGGCCTGCGAACGGACTCCCCGTACTCCGCGCGGTGGGGTGTCGTCATGAGCACCATGCACACGCACTGGTCCAGCGCGTTCGAACTGGGGGACTGCCTCCAGACCGGGAAGGCGTCATTCCCGGCGTTGTTCGGCACGCGGTACTTCGACTACGTCGCGGGCAATCCCGAGGCGGGGGCGGAGTTCCACGGCGGCATGGGCAGCTTCTCCGGCGCCGCTCGCCGGCTCGCGCTGGACGAGTACGACTTCCCGGAGACCGGCACGGTCGTGGACGTCGGCGGTGGGACCGGCGGTTTCCTGCGGGACATCCTGCTCGAGAACCCCGGCCTGCGCGGGGTCCTGTTCGACCAGGCGCACGTGCTGCCGGGCGAGACGCCCCAGGACATCGCGTCCGAGCGCTGGTCCGAGGTGTCCGGTGACTTCTTCGAAGAGGTTCCCGCTGACGGTGACCTGTACGTGCTGTCGTACATCACGCACGACTGGAGCGACGAGGAGTGCGTGCGCATCCTTCGCAACTGCCGCAAGACGATGGCGCCGGGTGCCAGGATCGCGGTGTTCGACGCCGTGGTGGAACCCGGAAACCAGCCGGACGATGCGAAGCTGCTGGACCTGGTGATGATGATGCTTGTCAGTGGCAGGGAACGCACCGCCGACGAGTTCGGCCGCATCTTCGACCAGGCAGGGCTGCGGCTCGCGCGCATCCTTCCCGCGAAGGGGCCGCTCTCCGTGGTCGAGGCCGTCGCCGTCTGACGCTGCCGCGGCGTGATCTTCAACTGAAGCAACGATGTCCGGGATCCGTGATGGGGATGGAGAAGAGCGATGGCCGAGAACAACGAGGGCCCTGAGGACCGGCAGTCGGACTGGGCCACCGCGTTCGAGACGAGGTCCTCCACCGCTTTCGGTGCCACCTTCGCCGAGGACGTCGTCCTGGAGGCGAGCGTCCTGCGCCGCCCCGTCACCGGCCGGGACCGGGTCGCGCGCGTCCTCGAGATCGCGAGCGGTATCTACGACTCGCTGGACTTCACGAACCAGGTGTCCGACGGTGACCGCACGTATCTCGAGTGGGAGGCCGAGGCCTTGGGCGGGACGGCGATGCGGGGTGTCACGGTCCTCACCAGGAACAACGCCGGCCTGATCGTGCGCGCCGCGATCCACCACCGCCCGCTGGACGCGGCTCTGGCCTTCTCCGCCGAGGTCGCCCGGCGTGCGGGGGACTTCATCGAGGCGGACCACTTCGCTGTGGTCTGAAGGCCGGAGGGCATACCGTCAGCGACGTCCGGTGACGACCTCGTCGTGGACTTCGACGGTGTGGAATCCGGCCTCCTCCAACAGCTTCACGGCCTCCTCCGCCGGCAGCGTGCCTCCACCGGAGAAGAGGTTGGGCAGGTCGTTCTCCGGCGCGAGCGCCACGACCAGTGCGCCGTCCGGCCGAAGCGATCGGAGCACGCGGGGCAGGGCTTCGAGCAGCTCACCCCTCGGGATGAACTGCTGGGGGAGCCAGGCGAGGTCGTACGCCTCGACGTCGGTGAGATCCGCGACGGACTGGTCGCGGATCTCGACGCGGTCGGCGAGCCCCGCCGCCTCGACGTCGACGCGGGCGACGTCGAGCGCTGCGGGGCTGATCTCCAGCCCGACGGCCCGAAGCCCCGGTGACGCCTCGCAGAGCCGGATCGCGATTCCGCCCGCGCCGGTGCCGACGTCGAGGAAGTCGGTCGCTCGCTGGAGGACGTCCGGGCAGCAGCGTTCGACGATGCCCTGGGCGATCAGGCCGCTGGCCCGTCCCCGCCACCGGATGTGGTCGCGGTTGGGCTCGCTCCACCCGGGAGGAGCTCCCTCGGCGAAACGGCCGATGCGGGCGATCTGCTCACGGACGTAGCCGCTCAGCGCACTGGTCGGAACGCCGGGAGGTGGTGCGGCGAGCAGGCGTGCGCTCGGGCGGAGGGGATCGGTCAGCAGCCAGCCCGTGTCGATGAGCAGCTGCTGGCCCAGGGCGGACACCTCGTCGTCGGGGGCGGCCGCACGGTAGAGGAGACCCCGTTCGGCGAGCCGTCCGATCGAGCCGAGTATCCAGAACTGTGCGATCAGGTCGTCGAACTCAGTCATGCCCGGAAGGCGTAAATCGCGGTGGAACGATTCGTTCACAGCCGCCACCGCGCCGGGCCACCGGGAACGGGGTCGTAGCGGCAGGCGAGGCCGGTGCGGATGGACGCGCGCAGGTGTGCGGCGGCACAGGGCGCCTTCACCGCCATCCGGTCCAGGGCGGAGAGAAGGGTGCGGGTCACGTTCACCCTGGCCCGCTCGGCTTCGGACGACGCGGCTCTGGTCCTGCCCGCGAGACCCGTGGCCCGGCGGAGTTCGGCGAGGATGACGGCGCGCTCCGGGTCGTCGTCCGACAGCTGGTCGAGCCGCGCCCGGTACGCGTGCAGTGCGGTCCTGTCGAGCAGTGGCGTGGTGGTGGCGGCAACGAGACCGGAGCCGCCCGCGGCGAGGTCGAGGGCGGGAATGTCCTTTCCCGGTGCGGAAAGCAGAGCGCGCAGGTAGTGCAGTCCGCGGCGGTCGCGCAGGCGGACGTGCTCCGCGTCGGCGGTGAGCAGCCAGTCGTCGCCGTCCCGGACGAAGTGCCAGTTGCCGGGGGACGGGGCGTCAGCGGGAACGGAGAGCTCGGCGAGTGCCGTCTCCGCGAGGTCCAGTGCGGGCAACGCGCCTGCCCGGCTCGCGAGGTCCGCCGCTGCCCTCAGGTGGCCGACGGCCTGCGCGGTGCGGCCGAGCACGACCGAGAGCCGCCCCAGCCAGTAGGAGACGGGCTCGCGCACCACGCCCGCACCCGCCCAGACGACGAACCGGCCGGAGAAGGGCAGCAGTCCGCGATAAAGCGCTCCTGCAGCGTCCTCCTGGCGTGCGGCCACCGCCACGGAGGCGAGGTCCGCCATCGCGGAGAGCCAGCGGGGACCGGTGCCGCACAACACCGCGGGAAGAACGCGGCGGAGTTCCGCGGTGGCTTCGTCGATCCTGCCGAGCAGCACGAGCAGACCTGCGGCACTCGCTTCGTAGTAGTGGCCGGGAAACGTCCTGGCGAGCAAGGTGAGATCGCTGACGCCCCTGGCGAGACGAGTCCGGTCCAGCACGGCGACGGCGACCATGCCGCCGAGGACGGAGCCCGCGAGCCGCCGGGTGTCGGGCACACCCAGGCGAACGCCGACCGCCTCGAACTCGGCGACCAGGTCGGTGGCGGTGCCGAAACGGCCGCGCAGCGCGGCGAGGACGGCCCACCGGCTCAATGCCTTCACCACGTCCTGGCCGTCGGCTGCTCTGTCCGCCGCCGAGTGGAACCGGCTGAGCACGGACTCGGCCTCGGTGACACGGCCTAGTTCCAGAAGACCGATGAACTGCCAGAACAACCCCTTGCGCGCCATCGCGCCGGAAGCCGCCAGCTCGGCGATGCGCCGGCCGGTGTCGACCCTGTCCTGGGCTCCGGCAGGGTCCCACAGCGCGTGCAGGCGGGCGTCGAGGACGTCCGGACTCCGCGGGTCGAGCCTGAGCGCTTCCGCGACGAGCTCTCGTCTGCGGTCGCCGGTGGAGGCGTCGTTCGCCAGCAGGCGGGCGAGTTTCGCGAGCAGGCGGGCGCGCACCGGTCCCGTCGTCCGGGAGACCGCCAGTTCGAGCAACCGCACGAGATCACCGTCGAACTCGAGGAACTCCTTCGCCGACGGGACGTTCAACGCGATGTCCACAAGGGACGTTCCGAGGGCCGACAGCTCCAGCGCCACCCCGGGAAGACCACCGGAGGCGGTCCACAACGCGAGTGAGGACGGCAGGACGCGGTCGAGCTCCTCAGGGCTCAGGCCGCCCAGGACGACCTCCCTCCCGACGCCGAGGGACGTGCGGGCGGTGCCGACCACCACCGTCCTGGTCGCGCCGGCCCTGCCCGCCACGAACGACAGGAGCTCGGCGCCCCCTGCTCCGTCGACGTCGTCGACGACGATGAGCAGCGGATCCCTGGACAGAATCCGCTGGGCCATGTCGTCGAGCTCCAGCGGCGTCGGTGAGCCGAGGAGACGGACCACGATCTCGTCCGGCACCTCTCTGTCCCTCGCCAGCTGCACCCACATGAGCGGTCCGCCCGCGCGCAACACCGGAACGCCCCTGGCGAGAGCGAGATCGACCGCCGCGTCGGCCAGTGACGTCGTGCCCGCTCCCCGCGGGCCGGTGAGCACGATGACGTCTCCGTGCCCCGCTGTCGCGCGGTCCAGCGCCTGTGCCAAGGTCCGCAGCTCACACTCACGACCGATCAACACGGGTGGACGCTACGTCTCCGCAGGGATGCCGCGCGCACTTCCGCCGGAAGACGGGGGTGATGCCCCGGATCCGTACACCGCGGTGCACGGATCCGGGCACCGGAGTGCACGCGGCCCGAGTTCCCGATGCCGGGAGAGCCTCCCTGCCACCAGAATCGTCGGTGCGGTAGGGAGCCGCTCGGTTCAGGTGCTGCTCGTGGCACGCAGACCGGCGCGAAGGCCCGTTCAGTCCGAAGAGGAGTGAGCGGGCCTTCGGCGTCTTCGTGTCCCTCGCGGTTCACGGCCGATCGTGCTGGACCCGGACGACGGCCAGAGCGTGGGGGGATCACGGAGAAGACCTGAGGGAGAACGGGACACCGTGCCGGAGAAGTACGGCGACCCGAGCACGAGCTGCACGGTTCTGCCGTTCGTCGCCAAGGGGCTCATCAACGCCACCGAGCGTCGAACCGCGCTGTACGGGGACAAGGCCTGCACCCAGCTCATCCTCATCGAGCCTGCCCAGAACTTCCACAGCTACCCGAGCCACGAGGTGAAGGCGTTCCGCACCCTCTGAACGATCCTGCTGTGTGATGCGGCGTGGAGCTGATCGTGTCGGCTCCACGCCGCGGCCCTGTGTGCCGGAGGGGGATCTGCGCCGGCGCACAGGGTGCCTGGGGGCAGGTGCTGCTGACGACAGCCTCTGGTCCGGGTGCGGCGGGTGCAAGTGCCGGCACGATCCGATGTCCCCGCGTGCCCTGATCTCAGGTCCGCAGGGGCAGTGCATCCGCTGTATCCCAACGACTCTCCCGGACCGAAGGGTCCCAAAGAGACGAAGATCGCTCCCTTTTCGGTCCTCAATGGACTTCCGGGCCGGCTGGGGTCTTGACTGTGCGGGTCCTTCTCGTGAGACCAAGGAACCCAAGTGATCAAGAGCGTTCGGTTCGTCCTGTCCCGCGTCATCGAAGTGGTGCTCATCGCACTCGGCATCATGGTCTTCGTCTCGACGAACCCGCTGTGGACGGCGGCGTGGGACGTCTTCGCTCTCGTCTACCTCGGCATCCGCGTCACTCGTGTGCGCGCCAGCAGGCGGGGCAAGCAGTCCGACGACTGGCTGCGCTTGGCACTCGGCCCGCGCGCGGGTCTGATGTTCACGCTCTTCAGCGGCATCGTCGGCATCACCGGCGGGCTGAACATCGTCATGGGCGCCGAAGAAGGAGGCGACCTCACGGACCTGCAGAACAAGATGATCTCGGTGCCCGCCGTGTTGCTGGCGTGGGCGATCATGCACTTCGGCTACGCCGAACGGTACGCGCAGGCGTACTCCGCGGCGTTGCCCGAGGAGGTCCTGGTCTTCCCGGGGTCACCGCGGCCCACCTTCGCCGACTTCGCCTACTTCTCCTTCACGGTCGGTACGACGTTCGCCGTGTCGGACGTCGAGACGAACGGCCCGGCGATTCGAGCACGAGTGCTGGCACACGGCGTGCTTTCGTTCGTGTACAACACGATCACGCTCGGTATCGCGATCGGTGTCATCACCGGTGACTAGCGCCTGATCCGGGCGGTGGTGTCACATGCCGGCTCATCCGTGACACGTGTCATCACGGTGGCCAGTTCGTCCACCGCCCGCAGGCTTGCGGCGAACCACCGGTGACCGGCCTGCTCGTCGGCGAGAACGCTTTCGAGCCTGGCGAAGGCACTTCTGGCGACGGCGGCATCGGATCGCTGGAACGCCATCGACAGGTGGTGTTTCCGGAAGAACGAGTGAAGTCCTCGGAGCGCTTCTCGTTGCACCACCAGTGCCCGGTCGGTCTCACCGGCCATGTAGAGCGTGCGGGCCAGCAGGAAGCTCTGGGTCGTGAACTGCTCCTCGAAGCTGTAGGGGAGTCGCGCCCAGTCCGCGTCGGTGAGCTCCAGGATCAGTTTCAGCGAGGACTCGTGCAGCTTTGCCGCCTTGTGGTACTCACCCAGCCATTCGTACGCGTCGGTCAGGTGCTCGATCTTGCGCAACAGCCTGAGCGTCGCGCCCGAGTCGTAGTCCTTGGTCAAGGTTCTGCGCAGGGTGTCGACCACGTCGCCGTAGCGCCCGGCCTTCGCGTGGGTGAGGGCGGTGAAGTCCCGCAGTGCCTCCTCCTGGTGGCGGGAGGCCGTTTCCTGGAACAGGACGCAGGCCTGCCGCGCGTGGTCGAGTCCCGCTTCGGCCTGGCCGACGTAGACCAGCCAGTTGGCGGCCTGCAGGCGTGCGTAGCCCTCTGCCTGGCTGTCGCCGCTCTCGTGGAACGCCTCGATCGCGGTCTTCAGGTGTCGCGCGCTGGACTTCACGTCACCTCTCATCGCGGCGGCCCGCGCCAGGCTCCGGTGCGTGTACCCGACCGCCACGTGGTCGCCCGCGCTCCCGGCCCACGCCAGGGCGATCTCGTTGATCGCCGTCATCTCGTCCCACAGGAACGCCACGTCGAGGTAGTAGCGCAGGTACCAGGCCAGGTGCCAGGACAGCGACTCCAGGCGCCACCGGGTGGCGAAGTCGAACAGCAGGAGCAGCGTGCCCCGCTGGGAGGTGAACATGTCGAACGCCGGCAAGAGGTCCTTGACGGCCTGCGCGGTCACGCCAGGGGGAATCTGCGGGAGAGCGGGAAGATCGTCGGTCGCCATCAGTTGCAAGGACGCGCTTCGGGTCAGCACGACGTAGTGGCCCAGCAGACGGTGACACGCTGCCCGTTGCTCCTCCTCGCCGACCGCTTCCGCCAGGACTTCGGCGGCGTACTCCCTGAGGAGGTCGTGCCAGCTGAACTGGCCGGGCGCGTCCTCGTTGATCAGGCACAGGGCGCTCAGCTCACGCAGCGCCGCCTTGGCGCGCGACAGCGACAGCGCCGTCAAGCTCGCGACCGTGGGCGTGGTGGTCCGGCTCAGCGGCAGGAGCGCGAGCAACCGGAACACCTGTGCTGCTTCCGGACCCAGCGCTCGGTACGACCACGACAGAACCGTGCGAACGTCACTGCGCGGATCGTCCGTCGACAGGAAGTCCAAGCCGGGTTCGACATCGGTGGCGAGCTGGTCCGCGATGTCCGACAACCGCAGCTGCGGGTTGCTCGAGATCCGGGCCGCCGCGACGGCCAGGGCGAGCGGAAGATGGGCGCACATCGTGGCGATCGTCCGCAACGCCGGGAGCTCTGCGCGCACGCGCTGTTCACCGAGCCGGCTCGCCATGAACGTCACCGACTCCTCCATGTCCAGCAGCCCGATCCTGACGGAGTGCGCTCCCGTGCACGCGACCAGCGCGGTCAGCTCCCTCCTGCTGGTGATGACCACCACGCACCTGGGTGCCGCCGCCAGCAGGGGCATGACCTGCGTGGTGTCCCGCGCGTTGTCCAGCACCACGAGCGCGCGGCGATCGGCCAGAACGCTGCGGTAGAGCGCGCTCAGACCGTCCAGCCCGGAGGGCCTGTTCGCGGACGGCAGGTCCACCGCGTCGAGCAGTTCGTGCAGCACGTCGGCGGGCTCGCGGGCGGCGTCGTCTGTCTCGAACCCGCGCAGGTTGACGTAGAACTGACCGTCGGGGAAGGACGAGGCGACCTGACTGGCCCACTGCACCACGAACGTGGTCTTGCCGACTCCGGCGGTGCCGTGCACGACGATCGTCCTCGGAGCCGACGCGTCGTCCAGGACGGAGTTCAGCTCCCGCAACTCGGCCTCACGTCCGGCGAACACCGTCAGAGCCGCCGGCATCGGGGCGGAACGTGCCGAGGGTGCGCTGCGCTCCGGCGGAGCGGCGGTGGCCGAGGACAGGGACGGGTCCGCCCGCAACACCCTCGCGTACAGCTCGCGCAGAGCGTGACTCGGATCCACGCCGAGCTCGTCGCGCAGCGTTGTGCGCAACTTGTCGTACACGGTGAGCGCTTCCGCCGGCCTGCCTTCGCGGCACAACGCCCGGATGAGCAGCTCGTGCACGCGTTCTCTCAGGGGCTCTACCTCGGACACCGCGGTCAGCTGCTCGAGGACGTCGACGCGGTCGCCGAGGTCGAGCTGGTGCTCCGACAGGAGCTCGACAGTGCGCACGGCGAGCTGACCGAGCCGCCGGCGTTCCGTGTCGGCCCACTCGCCCAGGAGTCCTCGCAGAGGCTCGTCCTGCAGCTCACCCAGGGCGGCGTGCAGAAAACCCACTGCCCGCCGACGGTCGTGGGCGGACGCCTCCGCGGCGCGCACCAGACCGAGGAAACGGCTCAGGTCCAGCTGCTCCTCCGTCAGCACCAGCTGGTACCCGTTGCCCTCGGAGCGGAGCACCGCCGTGTCGGTGTCGCCGGTCAGGAGCTTTCGCAACCGGTAGACGTACGTGCGGATGGTCCCCCGCGCTGTCGGGGGAGCGCTCTCTCCCCAGAGGGCGTCGATGATCTCCGGGGCCTGCACCACGCGGCCTTCCGCCAGGAGCAGGACCGCGAGGGTGAGTCGCTGCTGCGGCGACCCGAGATCGAGCTCGGTTCGGTCCCGCCATGCTCGCACCGTGCCGAACACGGTGAACGCCAGACCCGGTCGCGAAACAACGGTCTCCTCGCCGGAACATCGAACGAGAGGCCACATGTGGGTGATTGTACTGCGCGGCAACGGGTTTCGCCGAAGCGACAAGCCGCGACCCCTCTCGATCCGGAACCGTCCGGAGTCGAGGAAGCCCGGCCGCCGCGTGGCGATCGAGTCCGATGTGGACCACCCAGGAGAGCTGTCAGCGGGCCGCCAGGAGTGTGCGGATCTCCTCAGACCGCGGTTCGCTGCCGCAGCTCGCGCAGGACGGTGGACTCCTCGTCGTCCGGACGGGACCTCCGCAGCAGGAACTGCGGGTAGGTGATGCCCGTCCGGTCGAGTAACGGGCGGTAGAGGTTCGCGACAGCGCGTGCTGCCGCGAAGAGGCTGAAGCAGGGCAGGTCGGAGACCTTCGGATCTGATGCGTTGTCAGCGGCGGATGTCTTCGGCACGCACCGAGAGTGCGGTGGCACCGCACTCGAACGCAACGCGCCGACCTGCCTGTGACCACAGGGGTCGAGTTTGTCGCACTCTCGGGTCTTCGCAGGTAGGCACACCTGCAGAGAAACGCTGAGCTGTTGTGCGCGGCTTCATGATCATCCTAATTGGACAGTACTGCTGCTGTCCCGGCTGGGACGTGTTCACCGCCGACCGGGGGAGACGGCTCCGAGGTTGGTTTCCCCGAAGTCCTCTGGCCTGGGCGCGGTTCCGGTCACGAGGCACGCGATCTCCACCAGGAAAGGCGGGGAACCGTCCTCGTCGTACGCCGTGAGCGGCTGACCGTCGCGGTGCCAGGAGAAGTGACCGCCCTGCCCGCTCTCGTGGTAGACGACGGCCTGTGTGCCGGCCGACATCTCAGCGGCCCGCTCCTTGCCCAGGACACCGTTCGGCTCGATCACCAGGACCCAGCCGTCGACGGGTACCGCGAGGGCGCTGCCCGGCTTGGCGGAGTTCTCGGGACAGGCGGCGGAGACGGCCTCGTCGTACGTCATCGTTGTCATCATGTCCGCCTCTGCACCCAGCCGGGACAGCGCTTCCCGTCCGTCGACGCCCTGCACCCACGTGATCGTGAAGAAGCCGGAGAGCTCCAGCGAGTCGTACCAGTCCGGCGCCGTACCGCGTGGCCGCACAGTCCTGGCCTTGTCCCGCGCCTCTGCCCGCGTGAACTCGCGTTCGGACTGGACCAGCCGGGCTTCCTCGGCGGAGGAGGGGTCGAGCCGCGGGCGGCCGGTCCACCTCTGACGGACCGTCGAGTCGGTACCCGCGCTCAGCACACCGTCCTGCCCGAGCGAGACAACGGCTCCCGGCGTACCGACCCGGCGCGACCAGACTTCTCGACATCCTCGGCCTGACTGCGAAGGCGTCCTGAGCGGGCACGTGCCGTCCGGCGTCACGGACAGGTCACCTTCCGCGGGCGGGAAGTGGTTCAGACCGGCATCGTCCAGAGGGTCCCTGCTCCAGCGCTGGTTGCCGTCGGCGTCCACGAGGACCAGTCGTCCGTCGTCCCGGACCAGCGCCGCCGTCACCCGGTGGTCGATCCGTTCCGAGGTCCACACGAGAACTCCGGCGGCTGACCGCAGCACCAGGAGGCCCTCTGCCAGGAGGCAGAGCCAGCCCGGTTGCGGCACGGGCTCACCGATCCGCCAGACGTCCCGGCCAGAGCTGTTGTCCCGCAACACGAGCGTTCCGTCAGCGCGGTGTTCCAGGGCGTACGTTCCGGTGGGGGAGACCAGGGACTGCTCGAACAGGTGCTCCCCGGCGTTGAGCACGGTCTTGCGGTCGTTCATCTTGTTCCTCGTCTGTCGCGTCGCCGGTCGCGGGATCCGTTGCGGGCACAGGAAGCGCGACGATCATCGCCGTGCGGGCAGCGGTCAGATCGCGCCCACGCGGAGGGCGTACGAGACGGCGTGTGCCCGGTTGCGGAGCTTCAAACGGCTCATGACCTCCTGCATGACCTTCTTGATGGTGCGTTCGGAGTAGTTGAGCTGCTGAGCGATCTGGGCGGTGTCGTCGCCCTGCGCGATCAGCCGCAGCACGTCGACCTCTCGCGCGGTGAGCCCGCCGGCGGCGAGGCCCTGGGTGACGAGGAGGTCGGTCTGCAGGAAGCGGATCTCGTCGGCGAGCCACCGGGTCAGCTTGTCCGGCAGGACGGCCCGGCCGTGCGAAGTCGCGATCAGCGCGTGGGTGACCTGGCGCGGGGTGATGTTCTTCCTCGGCAGGATCGCCACGACCCCCGCGGCGAAGATCTGCGCCAGGTGGCGTTCGCGCAACGGCCCGGCGACCAGCACGGTGCGTTGCGCGGGGTTGAGCGCTCGATGGGACATCGCCGCGAGCTGGTCCACCAGTGCGTCGGTGACGTGGTCGGCGAACACGAGTGCCACGTCCGCGAGGTCGCGGGCGTCGCCGGACGCGATCGTGAGTTCCGGCGACTGGGCCAGGTGCGGCACGACTTCGCTCGCCACCACGTGGTCCTGCACGTGCACGGCGACCTGGACGCGGTCGGACGTCACGGGCGTGGGAGGTTCGGTGAAGGTGCAGGTGCTCATGGTTCGGGGCCTTCCGTCCGGCTGCGGCACCTCGCCGCGACGCCAGACAAGCAAGTGCCCGTCTACAACGCGTCAACGTTCTCGCTGACGGGCGTGAACGCGCAGCTCAGGGCCACCCTCCTAACGAGACGGCACCCCTCGGCCCGATGGCCTGGAGCGCTCAGGGCTGATCCCCTTCGTGCAGGGCGGTCGCGACGCGGAACCGCAGTCTGTGTGTGCGGTGTTCGAGGACGGCCGCGTGGAACTCGGCGGCCACGGCGTCGCCACGATCGCCGGCCGCCAGGAACTCCTGGGTCGCGGCGGCCGCCATCCTGAGCTCGAACAGCTCGGGCAACGGCCTTGTGTCCCCGGAAGCCTCCAGGCCCTTCTCGAGGTCCTGAAGGACAACTTCGAGCTCGTTCATCGCGACGTTCTCCCCGGTGTGGCGCGAGATGTGGTCCCAGGTGATCCTGGCGACCACCTCTCCCGGCTTCAACGGTGGCGAGCGGATTCGTTGGTGTTCGGCCTCTTCATGCCCTTTTGCATGTCTGCTCGGCCCCAGTTGTCCGCGTTCCGGGTGCTGAACGGTCCCCACATCGCGGCACCTAGGTGCATCGCGCTTGTGGTCTCGCCTGGCGCCCCCTGAACATGAAGTGTCTTCGGAAGAACGTCGTTCAGGAGGTCCTCGGCAAGATCAGCTCTGCGTGCCGGACGGCAGCGCACGGCTTCCATCGTCTACCCGGGATCGGCGAAGTTGGACAGCGAGGTCAGTGTGAGAGGTGGGCGGACCGGGCTCTGCGGGGCGTTCGACGCCGCGGCGGCGGACTTCAGGGCCTTGGGGCGATACCTGTGGGAGCCGATCGGGGCGGGGGCGGTCGCGGTCGCCGACGTCCAGCCGGGCGACCGCGTTCTCGACGCGTGCTGTGGAGCAGGCGCCTCGGCGATTCCGGCCGCTCGGCTGGCCGGCCGCGGCGGCCTCGTGGACGCCGTCGACCTGTCGGAACCGATGATCGGCGAGTTGTGGTGGTTGTCCAAGGACCTGCCGCAGCTCCGCGCCCACCGCGCCGACGCGACCAAGTGGGCGACCGGTGACTACGACGTGGTCCAGTCGGTGCTCGGAATCTCCTGCTTCCCCGACATGGCGGCCGGGACCGAGCACCTGATCACCCTGGCGCGCCCCGGTGGCCGGGCGGTCTTCACGATCTGGCGGGACGGGGCGATGGTGGAGGCCGATCGACACCTCCGTCGCGCGATCGCCCAGACCATCGGGATCCCGCCGCCCCAGCGTCGCGCGTCCCGCACGATCGGGGGGCCCGGCGAGGCGGGCAGGTACGCGGCCTGGTTGCGTGACCGCGGCCTCGTCGACGTGGAGGTCGCCGTGAACCCGCTGGCGCTGACGATGACCCCTGAAACGGCCTGGCTGGTGATCGCCGGTTCCGGGCTGCGCGCCGTGCTGGCGAAGGTGCCCGCACACGCGCTGGCGACCGTGCGTGAGTCCTACCTCGCGTCGTTGCGCGATGAGGGCTTGGCTGAGCTCGACGCCACGACCTTGATCGGCAGCGGTCGGCGTTCCCGGGAGTCGTTGAGCGGAAGGGGGCTCGGTGAGCTGCGACGAGCGACCGGGTGAGGGGACCTCCGTTGCCGTCGGACCGGTGGGGTCCTACCGTAACCGATATGCAATATATTGGATATGGGTCACTTCGGGAGCGTGCCGAAGCGGAGATCAGAGCCGCGATCGTGCGCGGTGACCTCGAGCCCGGCGCCGTGATCGAGGACGCGGAACTGGCGGACACACCGGGCCTGTCCCGCACCCCGGTCAGGGAGGCGCTGGCCAAGCTGGCGGAAGAGGGCCTCGTCGAGAGCAGGCCCCACAGCTACACCAGGGTGACGGCACTGACCGCGCGGCCCGTCCGCGACGCCCTCGTCGTCGTGCGGGCGATGCACGCGCTGGCCGCCCGGCAGGCCGCACCGTTGTCGACGCCGGAGGACCTGAGCGCGATGCGGGCGGCGAACGAGGCGTTCGCCCAGGCGCTCGACGCGGACGACGCCGTGGCTGCTCTGGCGGCGGACGACCAGTTCCACGCAGTCGTGGTCCACCGGTGCGGAAACGCGGCCATCGAGTCGACGATCGACCGCTTCGCGCCCATCGTGCGCCGTTTGGAGCACCAACGGTTCTCCTCACCTGCCGCGCGGCACTCCGTGGTCCAGCACCAGCGGATCATCGAGGCCTGCGAACAGCGCGATGACCAGTTGGCGGCTCGCTTGGTGGACGAGAACTGGAGCACGTTGCTGGAAGAGCTGTGACCGAGTTCCCGCTACCTCGACGACCGGTGCGCTGACGCGGCACCTGTGTCTGTACGTGGTGCCCGAACTCGAGTACTCGAGTGCCTTCCGCCGCATGTCGGAGTTCGGCGTGATGGCCCGCACTGGTCGGCTGCTGGACACCGGCGTACGTCCCGAACTAATATCCAATATATTAGTTGGTGTCAGCAGCGCCTCTGCGGCCGATCCGGACCGCCCAGGCCGCCACTCACTCGACCCGCTCCGCCCACGCGGGAGCGGCACGCGGAAGGGAGAACCTCATGACCACCGCCGGCCAGGAGATCAAGAACGTCGTGCTGGTGCACGGCGCGTTCGCCGATGGTTCGGGATTTCGGGGTGTGTACGACGAGCTGACCGCCCGGGGCTACCGGGTCTCGATCGTGCAGAACCCGCTCACCTCGCTGGAGGACGACGTCGCGGCGACCACCCGCGTGCTCGACCTGCAGGACGGCCCGGCGATTCTCGTCGGCCACTCCTGGGGCGGCACCGTCATCACCGAGGCCGGGGTTCACCCGAAGGTCGCCGGCCTCGTCTACGTGTCGGCGCTGGCTCCGGACGCGGGCGAGACGACCGCCCAGCAGTACGACGGGTTCGCCGAGACGCCCGACTTCGTCATCGAGGTCGGCGAGGACGGGTACGGCTTCCTCAAGCACGACGTGTTCAAGATCGGCTTCGCGGCGGACGCCAGCGACGCGGACGCCGCTTTCCTGCGCGACTCGCAGGTGCCCATCAACATGAGTGTCTTCGCGACGCCGGTGAAGAACGCCGCCTGGCGGGACAAGCCGAGCTGGGCGGTCATCGGGACCGAGGACAAGGCGTTCGACCAGGCGATGCTGCAGCACATGGCGAAGCGCATCGGCGCGGAGATCACCAACGTCTCGGCGAGCCACGCTCTGTACGTGACGCAGCCAGGCGTTGTCGCCGACGTCATCGCCACCGCCGCGCAGAAGGCCACCAACGCCGGCTGACGGAACGGCTTCTCGCCTGGGTCGGCTCGCGCACTCCGCGAGCCGACCCCGAGCTCGCGGAGTGTGACCCCATGCCCGTCATGCCGTTTCAGGTGGCGCTGTGGATCGAGCTCCTCGCTGCTGGGCTGGGTGGCCTCCAGGGCGCCCTCTTCGCCGCGGGGGAGCGGCATCGCCGCATCGACGTGCTCGGTGTCGTCGTGATCGGGCTGGCCGTCTCGCTCGGAGGCAGCCTGTTGCGCGACATCGTGCTCAACCAGCCTCCTGTCGTGATCTGGAAGAACTCGTACCTGCTCGTGGCGGGAGCCTCGGCGGTTCTCGGCATGGCGCTGCAGACGCTCCTCGCGCGGGTCGACTGGCTGATCACCGGCCTCGACGCGGTCGTCATGGGACTGTTCGGCGCCATCGGGGCCTCGAAGGCACTGTCGCTCGGCGCGGGTGAGGCAGGAGCACTCGTCGCGGGCGTCATCGGGGCGATCGGCGGCGGGATGCTGCGCGACGTCATCCTGAGCCTCCCGATCTCCTTCCTCCAGGTGGGCACCCTGTACGCGGTCGCGGCCGGAGCGGGCGCCGGGATGCTCGTCGTGCTCGTGCGATTCGGCACGCCGATCCTGGCCGCGGGCCTCGTCTGCGTGCTCGTGACCACCGTCCTGCGCCTGGTGGCGATTCGCTTCGGCTGGACCTTTCCCGAGCAGCGCGCGCTGAGATCGCGGTGATCCCCCGGCGGCTGCCCGCGTGGGGTACGAAAGTCGTCCTGATCGAGCCGTATCGGTTGGCGCACAGCTGATCCGCACCATGCCACTGGTTGTCTTGGTGGCGACCCTTTCCCTATCGACACCAGGGGCGTCAGTGAGATTTCTGTGTTCTGTGCTGGTGGGTGTTCTCCTGCTCGCCGGTGTGACCTCTGCACATGCCTCGGTCGTGCCTGTGCTGTCCTGGGTGGACTGCGGTGACGGATTCGAGTGCGCGACGGCGGAGGTGCCGCTGGACCACCGCGCGCCGTCCGGCGAGAAGATCGAGCTCGGTCTCACCCGCAAGCCGGCGACGGACCCGTCCCGGCGGATCGGCTCGTTGTTCGTCAACCCCGGCGGTCCCGGCGGTGGCACCGACGAGACCGTGCGGTACCTGGCCACCTCGGGTCCCGCCGGACTGCGGGAGCGGTTCGACATCGTGGGGTTCGACCCGCGAGGTGTCGGGCGCAGCCGCCCGCTCGTCTGCCAGACGCAGGACGAGTACACGCAGGCCTGGGCGAGAGCCTCCGCCCGGCCGAACGCCCACTCGTTCGACAACGCGCTGCGGGACGGCAAGGCGTTCGCGGACGCCTGCCTGAAGCAGAGCGCGAAACTGCTGCCGTTCGTCGGCACCGAGTACGTCGCCAGGGACATGGACCTGATGCGCCGCGCCGTGGGTGACGCGAAGCTGACCTACTTCGGCCTGTCCTACGGAACCTACATCGGCACGGTGTACGCGAACCTCTTCCCGAAGAACATCCGGGCGCTGGCACTGGACGGTGGGTACAACCCGGACACCTACGCGAACCGCCCCTACGAGTACGACCTCGGCCAGTACGTGGCGATCGAGTCGGCGCTGGGGCGGTTCTTCGACTGGTGTGTCGCAACGAAGTGCGAGTTCGGTGACGGCGACCCGCGATCGGCGTTCGTGAAGCTGCAGAACGACCTGGACCGCAATCCCGTTGTGGCAGAGGGGAAGTTCGTGGCCAACGGAGCCACGCTCACCTACAACCTGCAGAGCCTGCTGGGGTTCGGCGACGTCTGGTGGTGGTACGTCGCGCAGGTCCTGGTCGACGCGCAGAACCGCACAGGCGATCTTCTGGTCGAGCCGGAAGTCCAGTTCCTGTCGGCCAACACCGCAGTGGAGTGCGCGGATCGGGCATTCCCCCAGGGACAGCTCAAGGCGAGGCTGGCGATCGCGTCACGCATGGCGCCGATCACCGGGCCGGCACTTGCTTACGCGGTGCCGAACTACGACCACGCACATGCCACCGCGTGTACACAGTGGCCGGTCAAGTCGCAGTCCCGCTACAGCGGGCCTTTCTCCGCCGCAGGCGCACCGCCGATTCTCGTGGTCGGCAACACCGGCGATCCGGACACGCCCTACCAGGACTCGGTCGCGCTGGCGTCGACCTTGCGCAGCGGCCACCTGCTGACCTATCGGGGTGAGGGCCACACGGGGTTCTTCCGGAGCGAGAAGTGCGTCGGCGAGAAGATCACCGCCTACCTCACCGAGCGCGCTCTGCCGTCGAGCGGCACCTTCTGCGACGACTAGAGGTGTTGCGTGAAAGCGGACCCCTCGGGGTTGATGCCCTGACGGGTCCGCTTCCGGTGAAGCCTGCCGCCCGTCGACCGTCGTTGCGATGACACCGTCCGGCACCATCTGCGTCATCCGCCGAAGCGCACCGGCGTGGGTCAGATAGCGAGACCATGAATGATGTCGCAGAGCAGGGAATGACGCCGCCGCGGCCGGTGCGGTGGCTGGCCGCACGGGGCGAGCGGGGCTCTGCTGATCGCGAGGCGGGAGCAGGCCTGGAAGAACAGGCCGGAGCACGGCGCTCCGAGGTTCCACGACTGTGGGCAAGGGGTCGCAGGTTCAAATCCTGTCGTCCTGACGGCCAAGGTGGTCTTCGTAGCTCAGACGCTGCGGAGGCCCTCTTTTTGTGATCTCGCCGAGTTCTGCCGGGTCGAGCACGACGCTCATCGACCCCTTTGCTGACCGCGTTTGCGGCCTGATGATCAAAGGCCGGGTGCTGAAGGATCTGTGCCACGCACCACGGGCGACCAGCAGGACCTGCGCACCGGCCCGGCGCTGTACCGGGTGGGCGCGGTCCTGCTCGATCTCGCACACCGCGAGGCGGACGACATGATCGCGACCGTGCCGCTCGGTCGGCGCGAGCTCGCGGGCATTGTGGGAATCGCTTGTGGGACCCTGGTCAGAACGTTGAAAGTGCTGCGTGACGAGAAATGATCGTCGCCTGGCGGAACGACCAAAATTCTTCACGAGGACGAATCTTGTCCTGTGTGGCAAATGACGCAGATCTCTCCTTGCGTCGGCGGTTTGCTCGGTGACACGAGTTCACCGAGTTCAGGAGTGGTCACGATGCGCAAGTCACTTCCCGACCCCGACTCCCGCACACAGGTGCTGCGGGCCCGTCGCGAGTACACGGGGCAGGTGCTGCTCATGATCGTGTACACGGTCGTGGAGTTGTGGGCGGTCGTTGCGGTCGTGGTGCTGCTCAAGGAGGACGGCGTGCTCGCGGTCGCGGCGTCGGTGGTGCTGGCCGGCCTGTTGCTGGCGTTGTGGGACAGCTGGCGGACGCTGCTGATGTTCGGGCGGGCGTTGCGCGTGTGGTTGCCGGAGGAACTGCCTGCCGGGGAACCTGAGCCCGTGCAGGTGTCCCACCTCGTGCGGCTCTGAAACATGATTGGCTGCATGACGTAGCACGGTCCGTTACTCTGCGGTCGCGTTGCAGCTTGGCCAGGCGTTGCAGCGCAAGGACGGTGCAGCCCTCGCGCAGGACGTCATGCGCACCCTGCAGGCGGCGCAGAGCCGTATCGCCGGCGTTGTCCAGGAGACGATGGCACCGCTGCTGGGCGCTGACTCCGAGACCATGCACTTGATGATGGACAAGCTGCGCAGCGCGCAACCACCAGAGCAGCACGAGTCGGGAAACGGGGCTGGCGCGAAGGTCGTGGACAACCGCGGCTGGAAGGATTGGCGTGAGCTGAGAGCAGACCAGGAGAAGGAGGAGCGGGGCGGGTGAACGTTGTTCGGCGCGTTCTCGTCGCTCTGGTCATTCCGCTGTTCGGCTGTCTGCTGGGCGCCACGATCTTCAACCACTTCTGGAACGAGGTCGAACCCGGCGACCTGGCGACAGCAGATCTGGTGGCTGCGGCGAAGTCCTGCGAATGTCGCGGGCCGGTGGGAGACGTACACCTCGATCGTGATGGGGTGGCTCGCGCCCGAGGACATCGGCAAGCAGTACGCCGTCCACGCTGTGCGGCATGGCCGGCCGTTGCAGCCTGACGTGCGGTTGCAGAGTGCGGTGTGTCTCGGGTGGTTGTGCACCTTCGTCTTCGCGATCGCCTTCCTGTTCTTGAACGTCCGGGTTGCGCGTCACGTGTGGCCTGATGCTCGTCGTCGCAAGCGCCGCATGCCGATCCGATACGAGCCACCCCAGGCGTGAGGGCGGCCGGTTGGTCGTTTGTCAGGTGCCCCAGTGGTTTCGTGACTCGTGCTAGGTTCGGATATCGGCAGGACTGGGGATCTGCGCGTGCCGGTCGCGGCTACGGTTGGAAGGCAATGGGGAACAACGTTTTCGTGCTCTCGGCGCACCTTGACGACGCGGTCCTGTCCGCGTCGGCCAGGTTGATGCGGCCCGGGGTCACCCTGGTCACCGTCTTTTCGGGCATGCCGCCTGAGGGGCTTGCGCCCACCTACTGGGACCGGCTCACCCGTGCGGAGTCGCCGCGCCAGCGGCAGCTTGAGCGGCTTGCCGAGGACGATGAGGCGCGGGGTGTTCTTGGCTGTGCCACGGTGCGGCTTGACGAGTTGGAGGAGCAGTATCGGTCGGAGCCGGTGGACGTCGAACGGTTGGCGGCTCGCATCGGGCGGGTGATCGAGGACGCTGCCGAGGTGTGGATTCCTGCGGCTGTTGGTGGGCATGTTGACCACCAGATTGCTCGTGATGCGGCGCTTGCGGCTGTTGAGGTGGCGGCGCGGCGGCCTGAGGTTCACGTTTATGCGGACGTGCCCTATGTGCTGTGGCACGGGTTGCCGACGTGGGTCACTGGTGAGGAGCGGCCGCCGTATCTGGATGTTGATGCTTGGCTTGACGGGGAGTTGCGGTATCGGGGGCTTGATCCTGGGCGGATGACCAGGGAGGTGGCGGCGTTGTCGCCGGAGAGCCGTGCGCTCAAGGAGAAGGCGGTGGCGGCTTACCGGTCGCAGTTGCCGGCGTTGTCGCTTGACGGCTCCAATCCCTTGCGGCTGCGCAATGCGCTCAGCCACGAGATCTCCTGGCTGTTAGAAGCCGGCGGTTAGGCCTTCCTGGCCGCCGTCGTCCAGGCCGTAGAAGGACTCCGGTTGCCGTCCCAGTAGGCGCAGCACGCCTCCTACGCTGGTGCGTACTCGTAGTGTGTGGCCCGCTTCGCGTAGTTGGTCTTGGGCATCTGGTGGCATTGACGCGTCTACCTGCAGGTGTGGTGGTGTGCCGGCCTCTGTCTTGTCCGCGCCGGGGAGGTATGTCCATCTTGGACGGTTGAGTGCCTCTGTTGGGCTCACCTGGTCTATCAGCAGTGCTGCTAGTACCTGGGTGTTCCATTGGCATTGGCCGTCGCCGCCTGGGGTGCCGCCCAGCCAGCGCACGCCGTCTGTGTTGCTGGCGCTCCACGCGAAGATTGTGTTGACGGGGCGTTTGCCTGGTGCGACGCCGTTTGGTTCGGTGAGGGAGAGGGTGGCGCTGCGGCCCAGGCGGTTGCAGAGCAGCAGGCCCAGGTCGGTCGCGCCTACGCCGGCGCCGAAGCCCAGGCCCAGGCTTTGGGTCCAGCTCACGCTGTTGCCGGCCTCGTCGATGATGGCGAAGTGTGTGGTGTCGCCCTCGTTGTAGTGGCCGGCGTAGCGGGTGGCGCTTCGTTTGGTGGGGTGGACCTCGTTCGCCAGGTCCGATAGCACCTGCTCTGCCAGTGGGGTGGTGGGCGGTGTGTGGTTCGGGTCGCCTAAGTGCTCTATTCGCCACGCGTAGGTTTGGTGGACTATTTCTGAGAGCAGGTGGACGTTGGTTGCTGCGTTGGCGGGGCCGCCGTCGTGTAGTCGTTCGTAGAGCTTGAGGTTCTGCAGGAGCAGTACGCCTTGGGTTGGGGCTGGGTTCGTGGCCACCTGGGTTCCGGCGACTGATGTGGTTGCGGCTGGCTGGATCTCGCCGGTTCTGACGCTGCAGTCGCCGGGTGCGAAGAAGCCGTTCAGGGTGCTGCTGAGCTTTGAGATGCTCTTGTCCAGCTCGGCTTCAAGCTCGTCTGTCGACGAAGCCATCAGGCGGTAGAGCTTGGCCAGTCCCGGGTTGCGGAGTCTGCCGCCTACGGCTGTGGCGTGTGGGGCGTAGAGGTGTGCGAACTCAGGCTGTCGGAGTACCGCTAGGTTGTCCTTGATCCACCGTGCGGTTTGCGCGGTGACCGGTGTGCCTCGCTCGGCCAGGTGGATTGCCGGGGCCAGCAGCCTGGACCACGGGAGTGTGCCGTGACGCTCGTGCAGGGCGTGCCAGGCGCCTAGCAGGCCTGGTGTGGTGGCGGACTCGATGCCTCGTCCTGGCACTGTGTGGTGGCCGCGGGTGGTGAAGTTCGTTGTGATGGCTTGGCTGGGGGCCCGGCCCAGGCCGGTCAGCGACCAGGCCTGGGCCGAACCGCCTTGGTGGAACACCGCTGCCGCGTCACCGGCTGGGCCGGACGCCATCGGCATTGCCACCGTCAGCACTGCGGACGCGGTGATGGCGGCGTCGAACGCCGTGCCGCCTTCGCGGAGGACGTCCAGTGCGGCCAGCGTTGCCGCGGAGCTGCCGGTGGACACCATTGCCTGGGTGCCCCATTGTTGGCGGTCTCGTAGTACGTCACGCATCGGAGTCCTTGCGCAGTCGCAGGAACACGCTGGCGTGCACCAGCTCCACCTCTCCGGTCCCTAGCGCCGAACGCAGTGCGTCGACGGCTTCCTCTGCTGGCAATTGCGACGCCGTCCAGGGGCCGCCGCTCGCCACCCACCAGCGCGCGCGGACCTCTGCCGGGACGGACACCTTGCGCTCCAGGAGGAACGAGTCCTCGACGGTGAATCCGGCGGTGGCTGCTAGCTGTTCGGCTTCGGGCACGGTCAGCCTGCGCGCCTCGAACGGATCTGGCGCCGACAGGCCGGTCAGCTTGGTCAGCGCTGCTTGGGACTGCTCGGCGAATCGGTCGGTTGCCGTTGTGCGGGCTGCCGTCGCTGCGCACACCAGACCGCCTGTTGTCAGCAGTGCGTTCATTGTTGCGAAGACCTCTGCATAACGCGGGTGGGTCCAGTGCAGTGCGGCGTTGGAGAACACCGCGTCGTAGCGTTTTTGCACTGGTACGTCAGGGAAGGCGCCCTCGCTGAAGCGGACTCGCTGCGGCCAGTCCTTTTCCGCTGCCACCGCCAGCATGTCAGCCGACACGTCTACGGCGTCGATGTTCGCGGTGGGCAGGCGGCGCACCAGTGCCTCGGTCAGGGCGCCTGTGCCGCAGCCGATCTCGTAGACGTGTCTTGCCTCGGCGGGGCGGGGGTGCAGGCCGGCTACCAGTTCCGCGTTGTGGAACTGGATGCGTCGCGCCAGCACGTCGTAGTCGGCGGCGCTGTTCCAGCGGTGGGCCGTCTTCGTCACGTGCGCACCACCGGCGGCAGGCCGATGATCTCGCGGACCTGTGCCGGCGTGGCGGGCTCGCGGCCCATCTCCCGTGCGATGCGCACGATTCGTTCCACCAGCCGTGGGTTCGTGGTGGGCTCCTTGGACTTCCAGTCCAGGTACGGGTTGTCCTCCAGGCCTACCCGCACGTGGCCACCCAGGCTCAGTGCCAGCGAGTTCGCGGCCAACTGGAACCTGCCGATGCCCGCGAACGCCCACGTCGACGGCTGTGGGAGGGCGCCGAGCACGGCGGCGGCGTTGGCCGCGCTGACCTCTGCGGTTCCGATCGAGCCGAACAGGATGTTGAGGTAGTAAGGGGGTTTCAGGATGCCGCGCGAGATCAGGTAGTTGGCGTAGTTGACCATGCCGATGTCAAAGATCTCCAGCTCGGGCACGATGCCGCGGTCCTGCATCGCTCGCGCCAGGCCCTCGATCGTCTCCGGGGAGTTCACCGACGGGCCGGACACGAAGTTCATCGAACCCAGGGTGAGCGACGCCATCTCCGGGCGGGCGAGGCCGTCCACCGTCAGGGACTCGGAACGCTTGGAGAGCTCGGACCAGTCGCGGCCGCTGGTCGTGACCACCAGGACGATGTCCGGCGTGAGCGTCACGACCGCGTCCACGATCTCGGTGAAGCGCGTGGCCGTCCAGGTGGGGTTCTCGTCGTCGTTCCTGGCGTGCAGGTGGACCATGCCCGCGCCCGCCTCGTAGCAGCGGCGGACGTCCTTGGCGATCTCGTCGGGGGTGATCGGCACGTCCGGCACCTTCGCCCGGCGCGGCACCATCCCCGTGGGACACAGGTTGACGATCACCTGATCAGGAAGACTCATACCCCTCGCCTCTCCTCGGTCGCGGTCCGCCGCCACACCCCGGTCCACTGTCCGGGTGCCGGCGTCGGCCCAGCGGGTCGGCAGCGCAGTGCGGCGCCGCCGTCGATGTCGATCAGCTCATGTCCTGTGGCGGTGGTGTCCGCGTCGAGCAGGACGGCGTGCTCCTCGGCCAGGTCGCGGTCGGTGGCCGGTTGCCAGCGATAGCGCTTGACGTCCGGGTCGTTGCGCCACAACGGTTTCGCGGCCGTCCAGAACCCGCTCAGCGCGGATGGCGGATCGGCCCAGACGGCTTCCCGGTCGGCGAGGTCGCGCCACAGCCAGTACACGCACAGCTCGGTCTCGTCGTCTGGCCGCGTCAGCACCTGGTACCGGAGCAGGCCGGGCACGTCCAACGCCTTGCCCAGCGCGATGTTGAGTCGCAGCAACTCCGCGCCCGCATCGGGACGCGCGAACTGCACACCCAGCACCGCCACCGCGGTGCCGTTCATCCGGCCCGCCCGCCGCCCGTGGCGTCGAGATGGCCCATGAGGAGGTCCTTCACCCTCAGGTACTCGGAGTTGTGCGGGCTGACGAACCCGCCGTGCGGCACCCGTTCCACCGTCAGCCCTGCGTCGACGAGAGCCTCGATCTTGGCCGGGTTGTTGGTCGCGAGGCGCAGGCTCGACACTCCGAGCAGGCGCAACGCCTGTGCCGCCGCCTGGTAGTCGCGGGCGTCGGTCGGCAGTCCGAGGTGGACGTTCGCGGCGACCGTGTCCATGCCGGCCTCCTGCAACGCGTAGGCCTTGATCTTGTTGACCAGGCCGATGCCCCTGCCTTCGTGCCGGGGCAGGTACAGCAGGACGCCGTGCTTCTCCTTCGCCATGAGCCGCACCGCGGTGTCGAGCTGCGGTCCGCAGTCGCAGCGCAGCGAGGCCAGGACGTCGCCGGTGAAACAGGCGCTGTGCAGGCGGACCAGCGGTTGTTGGTCCGCTTCCGGTCCTCCGTGCACGAGTGCGATGACGTCTTCACGTCCGTCGTCACCGAACACGTGCAGGCTGAAGTCGCCGTAAGAAGTCGGTAACTCGCAGCTGGCGAGCAACGTCGTTGTCAGCACTTGATGTTCTCCCCCCAACTAACGTGCCGGTCAGTCGCGATAGCGGTCGATGCGGCCGATCGGCTCCTCCGGTTGCCAGGACAAGAGCGGGATGTGGGCGTTCACGGTCTGGCCGTTGTTCAGCAAGGCCGACGACGGGTGGTAGAGGTGCAGCATGCGGTCGTCGTACTGGTCGAACGCCGTCGCCAGCTGCACCCTCAGCACGAAGTCGAGATCTTCGCGCCCCCACCCCTCGAACCGTTCGTCCATGCCCCCCACCGCGGTGAAGACGTCCCTGCGCAGCCACACGCAGAGCCCGGGCGCGCGGTGGACCACGAAGCCGCGCAACCGTTCCGGGTCGGCGTCGGTGCGGCCCGCCACGCAGCGGTCCTCGATCGCGCGCTCGGACGCCGGGCCGTCGACGTACGTGATGTCCCGGAACGACATGAAGCCGCCGGCACCGTCCCGGTCGAACCTGGCCACGTTGCGCGCCACGAAATCCCTGTCCGGCAACGCGTCCGCGTCGAGCACGCAGATGATCGGTGCCGGCCGCACCGTGTTGACCACACCGACGTTCACCGTCCAGCACTTGTTGAACGGCCCGCCGTGCGGTGCGAAGAGGTGCTCGTCGGCGTAGTTCTCCGCGAGCCCGCGCCAGCGCGGTTCGTCGTCGGACTCGACCACCGTGACCTGGTAGCTCGACCTGTCCGCGCTCTGGTCCGAAAGGGACTTCAGGCAGGCGGCCAGGTTCCTTCCCCGGTAGGCGTCCCGGTCCCGGTTGCGGAACGGGATCACGATCTGCGCCAGCGGCTCCCCGGTGCCCGAAGGCTTCGAGGCAGGCCACTGCGTCCAGTCGGTCTCCGTCGTCGCCCGGTCGTAGTCCGCACCGACGTGGTAGCCCAGCCGGGAACGCCGCAGCAGGTCCCAGCCCGCCCGCGTCAGGTCCTCCGTCTTGCGGCCGGGGTCGTCGATGGCGGCCTTCGTCAGCGCGCGCACCTCCCGCCAGCGGCCCGCGTCGCCGGGATCGGCTCGCAGCGCGGCTACCGCGGCGGACAGCTCGGGGTCGCCGCAGGACGCGACCGCGTCGGCGACCGCCGCGAGCTGGTCCTGCAAGCGGTGCCAGTAGTACGGATTCGCGCCTCGCGCCCCGTCGTCCGCCTCGAGCACGGCGGCGTCGGCGACGGCGCGGGCCGGCTTGTCGGAGTCGGTCGGCCGAGTCATGGGTCCTCTTCTCATGCGGGTGTGGACTGCCGCGCGTTCTTGGCCCGCGGCGGGGTCTTCTGGTCGATCTCTGCGGGAAAGCGTTGGTGCAGGACGAAGAACACGGCCGCGGCCCCGGCCGCGAACGCGGCGAACGCCTGCCACACCGAGCCGGCCGAGGTGGCGAGCAGGGCGCCGACGATCGCGGGACCGCTGATGTTCGAGATCGACCACGACAGCTGGAACACCGCCACGTAACGGCCACGCCAGGCGGGTGGTGCCGCGGCGACGGCGAGGCTGGTCGCGGCCGGGCCCGCGGCGGTCTCGCCGAGAGCCAGGAACACCACCCCGCCGAAGACGAGCGCGACCGCGGGTGCCGTGGTCTGCACGGTCGACGCGCAGGCCAGAAGTGCGATGGCGACGAGGAAGAACCCGGCCCCGGTGATCGCGGTCGTGGTCCGTCGTAGTGCGCCGAGGCGTGTGGTGACAAGCGACTGCAACACCGCGGCCAGCACCATCTTCAGCGTCAGCGCGGACGCGGCCACCCACACCGCGAGCACCGTGTACCTGGACACGTACAGCGGCAGCACCAGCGAGGGGATCAGCCAGCCGAACGTCAGCAGCGTGTTGGCGAGCGTCAGCAGGAGGTACCGGCCGTCCCGCAGCAGGGCGGGCCAGCCGCCCTTCGGCACCACCGTGCGCGTCGCCCTCCGGCTGCGCACCGACAGGAACAGCGCGCCGGCGATGAGGGACGACGCGATGTTCAGCGCCAGCATCACCCTGAGCCCGCCGGTGCCGCCGAACGCGAGCGCGGCGGCGCCGAGTGCGCCACCCGCCGCGAGACTCGCGCTCTTGGCCATGTTGACCGTGGAGTACCACCGGTCCAGGCCTTCCTCACCGACCTGCTCGCCGACGAACACCGGCCACGTCGCCCAGTACATGCGGTCCGACAGCGTGACCAGCGCGACGCCGCACACGAGCACGGCCAACCCCGTGATGTGGAAGTAGAAGGAGAACCCGGCCGCGGCCACCACCGTCTGCGCCACGAGCACCCGCTGGGCGCCGAAGCGGTCCACGAGCTGGCCGATCAGCGGCGTGACCGGCAGTCCGACCAGGCTCGCCACGGTGATGACGAGCCCGAGCTGCGCGAGCGGGATGTCCGTCGTGTCCGAGAGGTAGAGGAAGGTGAGCGGGAAGAACGCGCCGGCGCCGACGGTGTCCACCAGCACGGCGACGAACAACCGGCGCCTGTCCGCCAGGCCTGCGCTCACCGGCCGGTCAGGTGTGGTCCACGAAGAACAGATGACGACAAGTCTCCACCCCCATGATGATTGTCGTGCGCCCGAGCGGGCGTCCCCGTTCATGTATATCACTGCTCGCCGATGTCGGTGTCATTGTGGTCTTTTCGGGTGATTTTGGTCCCGGTCTTTTCTGGAAACAGGAAAGTTCGGGCTGCTTTGCAAGACGGTGGTTCGCCCGCTGAGCACGGCTTTTGCGTCCTGCCGCAATTGCTCCTGAGTGGCGTGCCTGCAAGCGTGTGACCTGGAGTGATGCCCGTTGAGTGTTGTCAACGGGTGTGGGGCGCAGTTGCACGGGATGGCTGGAATCGTGTCCGTCTCCGCTGAATTCTTCTTGCCAGTGCAGATGGGCACCGGTAGTACTGGAATGGGGCCGCGAGGTGATTGGCGTCCGATCCACGAGACGAAAGGGCGTCGATGTCCAGGATTGAACGGGACGTTGTGCAGGACCCGGACGAGATCGCGCGCCGGGTGCAGGACGGAACGCTCACCCGGCGAAACCTGCTCAAGCTGTTCGGGGTGTCCGCGGCGTCGTTCGCGATCGGCTCCGCGGCCACCGGGACGGCGGGAGCCGCGGGTGTCCGCTACGACTACGTCGTCGTGGGTGCGGGATCGGCCGGCTGCACGCTGGCCGCGCGGTTGCTGGCGGACTCGCGTGCGAGCGTGCTGCTGATCGAGGCGGGCGGTTCGAACGACCTGCCGGAGGTGCGGGACTTCACGAAGGCCGGTTCGCTGACGGCGCCGGGATCGAGGCTGATCTGGCCGTACCAGTCCGAACCGCAGCCGGCGCTGCTGAACCAGCCGCAGTCGTTCGTGAGCGGGAAACTGGGCGGTGGCAGCAGTTCGGTGAACGGGATGGTGTGGGTGCGAGGCAACCCGGCCGACTACGACCACTGGGCGGCGCAGGGCGCGACGGGCTGGAACCACGCGAACGTGCGGTCCTCGCTCGACGCGCTGACCGGCCCGATCAAGCCGTCGAGCGAACTGACACGGCGCAACCTGCTCTCCCAGGCCACCGTGGCCGCGGCCGTCGACCTGGGTCACGCGTTCAACCCGGACTACAACGGCGCGACCCAGTTCGGTGTCGGCTACACGCAGCTCAACGTGGTGAACCAGATCCGCCAGGACGCGTTCACCGCGTTCCTGACGCCGTACCTCACCGACCCGCGCCTGACGATCATGACGGACGCGGAGGTCGCGCGGCTGACGTTCGACAACCGCAAGGCCGTCACCGGGGTCGTGATCAACGCGGGCGACCGGCAGTTCACGGTCCGGGCCGAGCGGGAGGTCGTGCTCAGCACGGGCACCATCAACACCCCGCGGCTGCTGCAGTTGTCGGGCGTTGGCGCGGCGTGTGACCTGGCGCCGCTGGGGATTCCCGTCGTCGCGGATCTGCCGGGGGTCGGTGCGAACCTGCACGACCACGTGGTCTCCGTGACGCTCAAGAAGTTGCGCGCGCCCGAACCCGAGTCGCACATCACCGCGATGGACGTCAACGTGTTCACGGGGCGGGGGAGGGTGCCGGGGACGCCCGCCTACCAGTTCCAGGTCTACTACACGCGCGACGGGTATCCGCCGTTCCCCGGGAACTCGATGTCGGTCGGGTTGATCAACCTGCACCCGACCAGCCGCGGGTACGTGAAGCTGAGGTCGGCCGATCCCGCTGTGCCGCCGGTCATCCAGCCCAACTTCCTGCAGACTTCGGAGGATCTCGACACCCAGTTGGAGGGGTACCGGCTGGCGATGGAGCTGATCAACTCGCGTGGGTTGCGCGACTGGGTGACCGACGAAGGTTCCCTGCCCGGTCCTGGGTTCGACACCAGGGAGAAGTTGATCGAGGCGGTGCGGAAATACTCGCAGGCCGACTTCCACGCGGTGGGCACCTGCCGGGTGGGGACGGACGCTGATGCCGTTGTGGATCCGCAGTTGCGGGTGCGCGGGGTGACCGGGCTTCGTCTGGCCAGCGCGGCGATCATGCCCAGTGTCACGTCCGGGAACACCAACGCGCCGTCGATGATGATCGGGGACCGGTGCGGCAGGCTGATGCTGGGGCGTTCCTGACTGACAGCGGCGGAGGTGGTGGCCTTGGCCCTTGAACGGCTCGGCCGGGACTGGTGGGTTCTGCTGGTCGCTCAGGCGATCAGCACCACCGGGACTCAGGTGACCGTGGTGCTCGTTCCCGCTGTCGCGATCCTGGCGTTCGGTTCTGGGATTGGGTCTGCGACTTTGTTGCTGGTGGCGGAGTTTCTGCCGGCGGCGTTGCTGGGGCCGTTCGGTGGGGTGCTCATCGACCGGCTGCGGCTGAGGTCGGTGCTCGTGTCGATGGACTTCGTCCGAGCCTTCGCACTGGCTGGTGCCGCGGTTGCGATCGCGTCGGGTGTGCAGTCCATCTGGATTCTGTACGTCCTTGCCGGCGTCTTGGGTGTGGCGTCGGCGGTGTTCGATTCCGGTGTTGAGACCGCTATTCCTTCGCTGGTGCCGGATAGTCAGCTCGATCGCGCCAACGCCACTCGTTCTGGACTGCTCAACCTGGTCCGCATCGCGGGGCCGGGGCTGGGCGGTTTGGTCATCGCGGTGGCGTCCACGCAGGTGGCACTTCTGCTCAACGCCGCCGCGTTCTTGGCGTCGGCCGTGGTAGTCGTCGCCGCGACCGCGTTGCGCAGCAAGGTCCACGCCGATCCTGCTGAACGCCCGTCCGTGCGCCGGCAGCTTCGTGAAGCCGTTCGGTACCTGCATGAGGATCTCGTGCTTCGTCGCAGTGTTCTCGGGACCGCGACTTTGAACGTTGCAGGCAGTGGAATCGGGGCACTCTTCTTCGTTTACGCCTACCAGCAGTTGCTGCTCGATCCCGGCCAGGTCGGCTTGACCATGTCGGCGTTCAGCCTGGGTGCTGTGGTTGGTGCCGCTGGTTCGGCGTGGCTGACGCGGCGGCTCAACGCTGGTTTGGCTTGTGCGTTGTGCGCTTCTGTTGCGGCAGGCGCTTTGTTCCTGATTCCCGCCGCCGCGCTCGGCCGGCCGTTCGAGCTCCTGATCGTGTACCAGTTCGTCTTCGGCGCCGCGGCTACTGCATGGGCCACGATCCTGTTGTCGTTGCGGCAACGGCGAACCGTGCCCGCGATGCTCGGGCGGGTCAGCGCGTTGATGAACGCTGTCACCGTGGCCACGGTTCCAGTGGGCGCGGTGATCGGTACGGTCCTCGCCGGGATCATGGGACTGACCTCGGCGATGCTGGTGCTCGCCGTGTTGGCCGCGGCGACGCCGATGTTCTACTGGAGCCCGGGCTTCCGCATCACAGGCAGTCGACGTGCTTTCTGAGCGGTGCGACGAGGTCCGGGTGAGCGCCCCTGTCCGCGCGGTGCAGGAGGCGGGCGGCCACGTAGAACTGGGCCAGCAGTCCGGCGTCGGTCGCCAGGACGTCGGCGAACGTGTCGCGCACTCGCTCGGCCGTCTGCGGCACGAGGAGGCTGTGGCTGAGCAGGGTGGCCGCGTCCGTTCCCGCAGGACCGCGGCCCCAGGATTCCCAGTCCAGCAGGCCGAACCCGGGGCCCATCAGGTTGGCCCAGTGCAGGTCGCCGTGCACCGTTTCCCATTGGCGCACAACGGGGTTCACTGCGCTCCCGAACTGCTGCTGGATGCGGCCGGTGACCAGGGCCTGGTCGGCGTTGACGCGGGTGGTCGGCATCGCCGCGACCGACTCGCTGGTGCCGCGCAGTTCGGTCCACCACTCGTCCGGGAGGTCGGCGGTGCGGCGCAGGACGTCGGTGGGGGAGCACGGCGCGCCGGGCAGCAAGGTCATGAGCTCCGCGCGTTGGTGTCGGCCGTGTTCCCACTCGAAGACGTCGACCACGCGGGGCTTGGACAGGGTGGTGAAGGCGTTGGCTTCGAGGTTCCCGGTCCAGAACTCGCCTTCGGTCCACTGCCGGTCTTCCGAGACGACCCGGAGCCACATTCCTTGTGCCGGCGCGCTGATCGATCTGTCCAGCCAGCCGAGCAAGGGCCTGCCGGTGACGGTGAGCTTGAAGTGTGCCGCGGCGTGGTCGAGGTTCTTGTGCATCCACTCGCGGAACCGGGTGTCGGCCTCGGTGAGACGTGTGCTCAGCGTGTGGCCGCGGGCGGGCTGTTCTGACACGGCTCGTTTCTAGTGCTTGGAGTTGCTCTAAGCGAGGCGCCTCGAGGTCGTTGCTTCCTCCAGGTGTCGCGGACGGTGGCCACCTCCCGAACCTGAGTTAATTTCGCGTCTACAACCCTTGTGTGCCAACGGGTTCGCTACCGGTGAGTAACTCAGGGGTGGACGCGTGATGAACCGCACGGGGTGCGCCGGTGTCCGTCGGGCTCGGGTATTTTCGCGCTTGGAACCATCCACATGCTGAGAAAGTGGCGACCTGTTGACCGAGCACGCCCTGCGCCCGATTCCCGTTCTGGAAGCCGTAGCGGGCTGTGTGCCGCCCAGGGTGGTGTCGAACGACGAGTTGCCGGCGCGCTGGGAGACCAGCGACGAGTGGGTGCGCAGGCGCACCGGGATCGGCACGCGGCACTGGGTCGACGAGGGCACGTCCACCGGTGACCTGGCGCTGGCCGCTGCCGAGGCGGTGCTCGCCAAGTGTTCGAGCAGGTCAGTGGACCTGGTGCTGGTGGCCACGTCGACGCCTGATCACCCGATTCCGGCGATGGCACCCGCCCTGGCCGCGAAGCTGGGACTGGCGGGGGTGGCGGCGTTCGACGTCGCGGCCGTGTGCACGGGTTTCGTGTACGGGCTGGCCACGGCCAGCGGGATGATCGCGTCGGGAATCGCCAAGCGGGTTCTGCTGGTCGCGGCTGACGTCTACTCGACGCTGATCAGCCCGGACGACCGCGGCGCCGGCGTGGTGTTCGGTGACGGGGCCGGTGCGGTGGTCCTGCGTGCGGGTGAACCTGGTGAGCCCGGCGAGATCCTCGGCTTCGACCTCGGTAGTGACGGCGAGGGGCACGACCTCATCGTGGTGCCGGGTGGTGGCGCGCGGGATCGGGCGGAGCCCGGGCGGTACGGGGAGCCGGACCGGTGTTTCCGGATGAGCGGACGCGAGGTCTACCAGCACGCCGTGGCCCGGATGACCGAGTCCTCGCTGGCCGTGTTGAAGAACGTTGAGTGGACCACGGCGGACGTCGATCGTCTGGTCGCACATCAGGCCAACGCCCGGATTCTGTCGCTGGTCGGGAGTCGGTTGTCCATTCCGGACGAGAAGGTCCTCGGCAACATCGAACGGGTCGGCAACACCGGTGCCGCGTCCATTCCGCTCGCGCTCGCCGACGCGGTGGCGCGGCAGGAGATCCACGCGGGGGAGCGGGTGCTGCTGACGGCGTTCGGTGGGGGTCTCACCTGGGGATCCGCCGTGCTGGTGTGGCCGGAGGTCGTCTAGGGCAGGCCGGGTGTCAGGCAGACAGAGGCTGGCTCGATGGGTGTGATCGAGGTCGTTGACGAGGTGACCACGGCCCGCTGAGCCGCCGACGCCGCGCTCTCGCTCGAGTAGCTGCGCCGGCGGGCACGACCATCCCGGTCAGCGGGCCGGGGTCGACGTGCCGTTGCGCGGCAGGGTGATCCGCACGGGTGACGAGGTCACGTTGCGGAACAGCTGCGGGGCGAGCCGCAGCGGCTGTTCTCGAACTTCCTGTACGGCTACCAGAGCGTTCCGCTCGCGCTGCACGGCTGAGAGACGGCAAAGGCGGGGCGAGGTCGTCGCGACCTCGCCCCGCCTTTCGCGTCCGCTAGGGGAGCACCTGCATGTTGGCCATCATCGCCATCGACGAGTGGTCGAAGAAGTGGCAGTGGAACGGGTAGACGCCGGTGTACTCCGAGTCGAACTTGACCAGGATCTTCACGGTCTGCCCGGCGGGCACCCGCGCGGTGTCCTTCGGGTACGCCTCCCACTCGCCCACGGGCTGCCCCGCCCGTTCCAGCACGCGGAACTGGACGAGGTGCAGGTGGATCGAGTGCGGGAAGTTGTACTGGCCGTCGTCGTTGACGACCTCCCAGAGCTCCGTCGTGCCGCGCTTGACGGTCAGGTCGATCCGCTTGGGGTCGTAGGCCTTCCCGTCGATCGCGTAGAACGTGTTCGTGGGGTCCCTGGCCAGCACGATCCGCCGCGTCACGGTCGGGGTGCCCAGGCTCTCGTGGTCGCGGAGCTTCGCGGGCACCACGCTGTCGTCGGTCACCGGCTGGCTGGCGATCTCGAAGCGGAGCAGCTGGCGGCCAGGCGTCTCGGGGCCGTTGAACGTGTTCTCCAGGATCACGTTGGAGCCCAGCGGGAACTTGCTGAAGTCGACGATGATCTCGGCGCGTTCGGCAGGCCACAGCTCGACCTCCGGCCGGTTGACCGGGCGTGCCAGCAGGCCGCCGTCCGACGCGATCTGGACGACGTCCTTGGTCGGGCTCAGTGCCAGCCGCACCGGGCGCGAGTTGGCCGCGTTGATCAGGCGCAGCCGGTACTTGCGCGGCTTCACCTTGTGCGTCGGCTGGATCGCGCCGTTGACCAGCACCGTCTTGCGGTTGGCGAAGTCGTCGAGCTTCCAGACCAGCTGGCCCTCGCCGTCGAACTGGGCGTCGCGGATCACCAGCGGGAGGTCGAACTCGCCGCTGGGCAGCCGCAACGCGTCGGTCTCGGGGTCGCTGATGAGGTACGCGCCCGTCAGTCCTCTGTAGACCTGTTCGGCCTCGACGTGGTGGGCGTGGTCGTGGTACCAGAGCGTGGCCGCCGGCTGGGAGTTCGGGTAGTGGTACAGGCGCGACGCGCCGGGGTCGATCGTGTCGAGCGGGTGGCCGTCGCTCTCCGGGGCCACGTTCGCGCCGTGCAGGTGCACCGCGGCGGGCGTGGACAGCTTGTTGGTGACCTTGACGACGGCCGCGCGGCCGCGGCGCGACTTGATGGTCGGGCCGGGGAAGCTGCCGTTGAACGTGAGCAGCTGCGTGTCGATGCCCGGGAAGATGCGGGCCGTCGCCGGGGTGACCACCATCTCGTAGTGGTCGGCGCTGCGCGAGGATGTCACGGGCCTGAGGACGGGCGGGATGGGCAGCGGCACCGAGAACGGCGTGACCACGGGCGGGTCGTCCGACAACGCCGACGCGAGCTGGTGCGCGGGCAGGACCATGCCGGCACCGGCGATCGCGCCGAGTCTCAGGGCGTCTCTTCGGCTGAACATTCTTTCGGGCACCTTTCCGGAAAACTCGAGAACCCCTCTTACGGAACACCGAAAAGCAGAACGCCGACGATCGCGAAGACGAACGTGTATTGGAGGATGACGACCGCGGCGGCGAGCGTGTTGGCGAAGGAAATGGCCGGACCGAGTGCCAGTGTCGCCACCAGCAGCGTGACCATCGCGGTGGTCGCCGCCACCAGGAACGAGAAACTCAGTTTGGCCGCGATTCCGTCGGTGTCCCAGCGGAATCGGCGCACGGCACACGCCACCAATGCCACGGCGACGAGCATCACGTGCATGCCCAGCAACGCGAGGCCCGGAAGGTTCGCCAGCGCGTCCCCGGTGATGGGCGCGACCTGCCGGGACCCACTGCTGTGATGGCCGCTCCCGCTCAGCCCGAGCTGGGTGGCCGTCGGAATGGAGTCCGTGGGCAGGAACAAGGCTTTCCCGCGCAGCACCCACGCCATCAGCGCGGCGCTGCCCAGTGCGAACAAGGCGACCAGCGGCACGCGCAACCGGATCACCGGGCGCGCGGCAGCACCAGGCGTCAGGACCTCGGTCGACATCTTTCCCCCCAAGACGAAGTGTCCCTGCCGACAAACATATGCACCGCATCTAGAGGATCTCTAGCGGTGACATCGGGACAGCGGTGGTGGCGGCGCCGGGCGGATTTGCGATAATGGGTGCATGGAACGGCCCTCCGCGGAGCTCACGGTCGGGCAACTGTCCGACCGCAGTGGTGTCCCCATTTCCGCGTTGCGCTTCTACGAGCGGCAGAATCTGATATCCAGTCGCCGCACCGCGGGAAACCAGCGCCGTTACCCCCGTGACACGCTGCGCCGGGTCGCGCTGATCCGGATCGCCCAGCGAGTGGGGATCTCGCTCGCCGACGTCCGGGAGATGCTGTCGACCCTGCCCGGAGACCGGGTGCCCTCGCGCGTGGACTGGCAACGGATGTCTGAGCAGTGGCGTTCGGAGCTGGAGGAGAGGATCCGCCGGTTGCGGCAGCTGCTCGACGAGTTCACCGAATGCGTCGGGTGCGGCTGTCTGTCGATCGACCGGTGCCTGCTCGCCAACCCGGACGACGTGCTGGGCGAGCAGGGCCCCGGACCCCGGCGTTTGGACTGACCTAGAGAGTGGCCAGCACCTCGCGGATCGCGCTGATCACCTTGTCCTGCACGTCCTCCGACAGCGACGCGTACATCGGCAGCGAGAAGATCTCGTCGGCCAGCCGTTCGGTCACCGGCAACGATCCCGCCTGGTAACCGAGGTGCGCGAACCCGCTCATGGTGTGCACCGGCCAGCGGTAGCTGACGTTCAGCAGGACGTCGTAGGCCTGCAGCCGTTCGATGATCTCGTCGCGCTTCGGGTGGCGGACCACGTAGAGGTAGTACACGTGGTCGTTGCCCGCCGTGACCGACGGCAGCACCAGCGACGTGTCTGCCAGGCCCTCCGCGTAGCGCTCCGCGACCCGGCGGCGGGCGGCGAGGTACGAGTCGAACCTGGTCAGCTTGCGCCGCAGGATCTCCGCGTGCACCTCGTCCAGCCGCGAGTTGTGGCCCGGCGTGGAGGTGACGTAGTACTGCTTCTCCATGCCGTAGTAGCGCAGCCGGCGCAGGTTCGTGTCGACCTCGTCGTTGTTGGTGATGGTGGCGCCGCCGTCGCCGTACGCGCCCAGCACCTTCGTCGGGTAGAACGAGAACGCCGCCGCGTCGCCGATCGTGCCGGCGAGCCTGCCGTGGTGGCGGGCGCCGTGCGACTGGGCGCAGTCCTCCAGCAGCGAGAGACCGTGCTTTGCCGCCAATGCCTCCAGCGGCGCCATGTCCACGCACTGGCCGTAGAGGTGCACCGGCAGCAGGCACTTCGTGCGCGGGGTGATGGCTGCCTCGACCTGGCTGGTGTCCATCAGGTAGTCGTCCTCCCTGATGTCCACGAACACCGGCGTCGCCCCGACCTGGTCGATCGCGATCACGGTCGGCGCCGCCGTGTTCGACACGGTGATCACCTCGTCGCCGGGACCGACGCCCAGCGCGCGCAGGGCGAGCACGATGGCGTTGGTGCCGTTGTCGCAGCTGACGCAGTGCCGCACGCCGTGGTAGTCGGCGTACTCGCGCTCGAACCCGCGCACACTCTCACCCATGACGAGCACGCCGGACCGGAACACCGTGTCGACGGCGCCGAGGATGTCGTCGCGCTCCTGCTCGTACTCCGGCAGGTAGTCCCATACGCGCGTAGTCATTGCAGTGCAGCACCTTTCGCTGAGAGCTGGTCGATGTCGGTGAAGTCGCGGGCGCCGTGCAGCCAGGAGACCTTGTCGTGCAACGCCGTCGCCGACAAGGCCGACAACATGTCGTTGCGTACCCTGGCTTCCACGCCCGACGGGTGGAACAGCCGCGTGCCCATCTCGCGGGACACGTGCTGCGCCCGCGCGGTCCTGTCCCGGCGGACCGCGTTGTACTTCAACGCGCACGCGGCGAACTCGTCCGCGCCGCAGTCGAGCAGGTCGCCGAGCACGACCGCGTCCTCCAGCGCCTGGCACGCGCCCTGCGCCGCGTACTGGAGCATCGGGTGGGCCGCGTCGCCGAGCAGCACGACCCGGCCGTCGGTCCAGCCCGGCACGGCGTCCCGGTCGCACAGAACCCAGGTGCGCCAGCCCTTTCCCAGTTCGAGCAGCCGTCGCGCGGGCTCGCTCAGCACCGGGAACCGGGCGTGCACGTGCGCGGTCTCGACGGGTTCGCCGACGACGACCTCGGTGGCGGCGTCGTCACGGGTGATCGCCATGTTGAAGAACCGGCCGTTGCCGATCGGGTAGTGCACCAGGTGCCACTTCGGCCCGGCCCACAACGTGACCGAGTTCGACCGCAGTTCCGCTGGCACCTCGGTCATCGGGATGACGCACCGGTAGATGGTGTGGCCGGACACGCGGGGTGCGCCGTCGCCGACGAGCTGCCGCCGGACCGCCGACCGGATGCCGTCCGCGCCGATCAGCAGGTCCGCACCGAGCCGTTCGCCGGTGGCCAGCACTGCCGTGACGCTGGAGGAATCCTGTTCGTAGGAAACGACTTGGCTGTTGGTGCGCAGTTCGATGTTGTCGTGGTCCCTGCACGCCGACAGCAACGGCTGGTAAAGATCACCGCGCTGCACGACCGCGTACGGGTTGCCGAACCGCTGCCGGTACTCGCCGGTCAGCGGCATGCTCGTGATGCGTTCGCCGGTGGTGCCGTCCATGAGCCGCAGCTCGTCGATGTACACGGCCGTGGCCCGCACGTCCGCGCCCACCCCGAGCAGGTCCAGCGCGTGGAACGCGTTGGGCGCCAGCTGGATGCCCGCGCCGAGCTCGGTGAACTCGCGGTTGCGTTCGGCGACCAGCACGTGGTGGCCGCGCTCCGCGATGCCCAGCGCGGCCGCCAGGCCGCCGATCCCGCCGCCGGCGACGAGGATGTTCGCCATCTTCTTCCCCCTCAGCTGCCGACGAGCTCGACCAGGAGCTCGCGGATGACGGACAGGCCGTCCTTGCTCAGCACCGACTCGGCGTGGAACTGCAGCGACCGGAAACCCTCGCCGCGCAACGCGTGCACCTCGCCGCTGTGCTCGTCCCTGCTGACCTCGACGACGCGCCCGTCGCAGTCCACTTTGTCCTGGTCGCTGAGCGCGGCGAAGCTGTTGTAGAACCCGACCCGCACCCGCCGGCCGAACAGGTCGATCTCCCGCCCGACCCCCTGGTTGGGCACGGGTCTGCGGTGCAGCTCGAACCCGAGCAGCCGGCTGAGCACCTGGTGGCTCAGGCACACCGAGAGGAACGGGCGGCCCTCGTCGAGCAGGTGCCGGATGGTCGTGGTCAGCGCGTGGATGCGGGGGTCGTCGTCGCCGGGGTCTCCCGGTCCGGGACCCATCACCACCAGGTCGTGCTCCCGCACGTCGTACGGCTCGTCGAACCGCGCGATGGTGACCTTCAGTCCGAGCGAGCGCAGCAGGTGGCCGAGCATCGACGTGAACGTGTCCTCGGCGTCCACGACCAGCACCGTGCGCCCGGCCAGCTCGGGCACGTCGTGGCTGCGCGGCCGCAACCAGTGGCCCGCCACGCGTTCGTTGCGCTGCCCCAACGCCTGCAGCACCGACGGGTCGCGGCCGAACGTGCCCACACCCGGCGAGCTGAACGCGGCGAGCAGCCCGGCCGCCTTCGCCCTGGTCTCGTCCGCCTCCGACTCCGGCCGGGAGTGCCGGACCAGGGTGGAGCCGACGCCGATCCTCATCCGGCCTGCCGCGTCGACGTCGGCGGTGCGGATCAGGATCGCGGAGTCCATGGTCCGCTCACCGCCGGCGTCCCTGCCGATCAGCGCGGCCACCCCGCTGTAGTAGCCGCGGCCGCCGGGCTCGTAGCGGCTGATGACCCGGCACGCGTTCTCGAGGGGGCTGCCGGTCACCGTCGGCGCGAACATGGTCTCGCGCAGGATGTCGCGCACGTCGAGAGAGGTGTGGCCCTCGATGAGGTACTCGGTGTGCGCGAGCTGCGTCATCTCCTTGAGGTACGGCCCGTACACGCGTCCGCCGGTCGCGCAGACCCGGCCCATCATCTTGAGCTCCTCGTCGACGACCATGAACAGCTCGTCGGTCTCCTTGGCGTCGCCGAGGAAGTCGAGCACGTCCGGCAGGGTCGGGCCGGTCGACGGGTAGCGGTACGTCCCGCTGATCGGGTTCATGACCGCCGTGCCGCCGGCGACGCTGACGTGCCGTTCCGGGCTGGCGCCGACCAGCGTGCGCTGTCCTGTGTGGACGACGAACGTCCAGTAGGTGCCGGACTCCAGCCGGGCCAGCCGGCGGAACAGGGTCAGCGCGCTGTGCGTCGAGTAGCCGGTGATGTCCGCGACGAACGAGCGCCTGATGACGAAGTTGGAGCCCTCGCCGTGGCCGATCTCCTGCCCGACGACCTGCCGGACGATCTCGGCGTACCCGTTGTCGTCGACGTCGAACGTGCCGCCGGTCATCGCGATCGGCACGTCCGGCAGCCTTGGCAGCGCCTCGTTCAGCGGCAGCACCTCCTGGCCGGTCACCTTCAGCACCAGCAACGGGGTGCCGTCGTCCACGCAGCTGTACCCGCGTTCCGCTATCTGCCGGTACGGCATGAGCACCAACGCCTCGTGGCCCGGCCCGGTAGCGGTCAGCGGCACGTCCGCGAGCGTGTCCACTGAGGACACCTCACCGACGATGACGTCGAGGCTGTCCGGGTCGGTGGCGCGGCGGTGCAGCAGTGCGAACGGGGGCGGGTCGGCGGCGGTGACCAGGTCCAGCAACCCGGTCATGCCATCGCCCCCACGGCACCCAGGGCGCTGAGCACGTCCCCGGTCGTGGTCACCATGGCGCTGCGCTCGGCCGCGTACGACACCGCCATCCGGTGGTACTCCTGCGAGAAGTCCGCGATCGAGTCGGCCACCAGGAACGCCTGGATGTCCTCGGACATGGCGTCCACAGTGGTCATCAGCACGCCGACGTGCGCGTACACCCCGCAGCAGATGAGCTGGTCGCGTCCGGCGGCCCGCATGCGCGCCAACAGGTCCGTGCGACAGAACGCGCTGTAGCGCCACTTGGTGAAGACCCAGTCCTGCGGCCGCGGGGCGACCTCGGCCACCACGTCCCGGTGCTCCGGGTCCTTGGACATCCCGGAACCCCAGAAGTCCCGCAGCAGACCGCGTTGCTCCGCGGTCATGTCACCGGGCTGCGCGGTGTACGCGACCGGGATGCCGAGGGCGGCGGAGGCGTCGCGGATCCGGGCGGTGTTGGCGACCAGGTCGGTCAGCGGCTGTTCGCCCTGGGGGAAGAACCGCAGGAAGTAGTGCTGCATGTCGTGGATCAGCAGCACCGCCCTGGCCGGGTCGATCCGCCAGTCCACCGTGTTGGCTGGCAACGCGTCGGCGGCGGGCATCGGGTAGGGGACGATGGCGGGAATGGGCATGGGGAAGAACCTCGCAGGGGTCAGACGCCGAGCGTGGCGCCGCCGTCGACGGTGAGATCGTGCATGGTCACGTGCGCGGCCTGGTCGGACAGCAGGAACAGCACGGCGTTGGCCACGTCGGCCGGCCGGGCCAGCTTGCGCAGCGGGATCCCGACGCGGTAGGCGTCGAGCTTGCCCTCGATGGACGTGGCGGTGGCGTCACCGCCGTTCCACAGGGCGCGCAGCATCGGGGTGTCGGTGGAACCGGGAGCCACCAGGTTGCACCGGATCCCGTAACGGGCGACCTCGAGGCCGAGGCACTTGGTGAACATCGTCGACGCCGCCTTGGACGCGGCGTACGCGCCCATGCCGACCCGCGCGGTGGACGCCGAGTTCGACGCGACCGTCACGATCGCGCCCGAGCGGCGCGGCACCATCCGCCTGGCCACCGCACGGGAGGTGAGGAAGACGCCGTTGGTGTTGACCTGGAACGTCCGCGACCAGTCCTCTTCGGACAGTTCGGTCACCTCGGCGACGCGCAGGACGCCCGCCGCGTTGACCAGGTAGTCGATCGGCCCGAGCTCCTGCTCGACCCGCTCGACCACGGCCTCCACCTCGGCGCCGTCGGTCACGTCGGCGGGAAACCCGTGCACGTTCAGGTTCTCGCCGCGCAGCTTCTCGACGCAGACGCCCAGCTGCTCGGCGTCGTTGTCGACGGCCGCGACCGCGAGGCCCCGCAGGGCGAGCGCGCGGGCGATCTCCACGCCCATGCCGCCCGCGGCCCCGGTGACCACAGCCGTCCGTCCGCTCAGTTCCGTCATGTCGCGCTCCTGTTCGGCCAGGCGGCCACGACCTCGACCGCTTGCGCCACGTTGAGCCGTGGATCGCACAAACTCGTGTAGGGACCGGTGATCGCCTCGTCCGCGTGGTCAGGGCCGGCGACGCACTCGGTCACGTGGTCGGGGGTGGCCTCCAGGTGCAGGCCGCCGGCGACCGCGCCCTCGCGCGCCATGACCGAGGTGAACCGCTCGACCTCGGCGATGACCGTTGCCACGTAACGGGTCTTGAGCCCGCCCGCGAGCGTGACGGTGTTGCCGTGCATCGGATCGCACATCCAGATCACCGGGTGGCCCGCCGCGCGGACCGCGCCGGCCAGCCCCGGCAACCGGGACGCGACCGACTCCGCGCCCATCCTGGCGATGAGCGTGAGCCTGCCGGGCTCGCGGTCCGGGTCCAGCCGTGCGCACAGGCCGAGCAGGTCGTCCGTGGTCATGCCGGGACCGACCTTGCACGCCACCGGGTTGACCACTGTGGACAGCACGGTCACGTGGGCGCCGTCGAGCTGTCGGGTCCGTTCGCCGATCCACGGCCAGTGCGTCGACGACAACAGCACGCCTTCGGCGTCCTCGCGCAGCATCGGCACCTCGTAGTCCAGCAGCAGCGCCTCGTGGCTGGTCCACACCGCCGGCTCGGTGTCCTTGCGGGCCCGGATCGCGTCCATCGCCGTGCTCGCCGCCCAGTAGCCGGACAGCAGTCGTTTCGGGTCGGGCCTGCGCAGTTCGGGGTCGGGCTCCGGGCTGTTCACCATGTGCCCGCGGTAGACCGGGACCTGCCGGCCGTCGACGATCTCGACCGGCCGCGAGCGGGGTTTGCCGAACTGGCCCGCGATCCGCCCGACCCGCAGCACCGGCCGGCCGGACTTGAGCATCAGGACGTCGGCGAGGATGTCGAGCAGCGCGGTCTTGCGTTCGACGTGCCGGGAGGTGCACTCGGTGGGGTCCTCCGCGCAGTCGCCCGCCTGCAGCACCTGGTACTCGCCGGCGGCGACACCGGCGAGCAGGGTGCGCAGCCTGCGCACCTCGGCGCCCGTGACGAGGCCGGGCAGGTCGGTCAGCTCGTCGCGCACCTGGGCGAGCAGCGCGGTGTCCTCCCACGCGGGCTGCTGGTGGGCGGTCGGCAGGGTGGCCGTCAGACGTTCCACATGATCACCTTGTTGTCCGCAGGAGCGGCTTCCACCAGCCCGGGTTGTCCCGGTACCACCGGACGACACCGCTCAGTCCGTCGTCGAATGACCATCGGGGCGCGTAACCCAGCTCCGACCGGATCTTCGAGTCGTCGATGGCGTAGCGCAGGTCGTGACCGAGGCGGTCCTCGACGTGCCGCACCATCCGCCAGTCCGCGCCGCACAGGTCGAGCAGCCGTGCGGTCATCTCCCTGTTCGACAACTCCGTGCCGCCGCCCACGTTGTAGACCTCGCCGGCCCTGCCACCCGTCAGCACGAGGTGGACGGCGCGGCAGTGGTCGTCGACGTGCAGCCATTCGCGCACGTTCACACCCTCGCCGTAGAGCGGCACGGGCTCACCGGAGAGCAGGTTGGTGACGAACCGGGGGATGAGCTTCTCGACGTGCTGGTACGGCCCGTAGTTGTTGGTGCAGCGGGTGATCCGGACGTCGAGCCCGTGGGTCCGCCAGTACGCCAGCGCGACCAGGTCGGAGGCCGCCTTCGAAGCGGCGTAGGGGGAGTTGGGCGCCACCGGCTCGGCCTCGGCCCACCGGCCGGTGCCGATCGAGCCGTACACCTCGTCCGTGGACACGTGCACGACGGTCCGCACGCCCGCCGCCCGCGCCGCCTCCAGCACGCTCTGCGTGCCTTCCACGTTGGTGCGCATGAACGTCAGCGGTCCGTCGATCGAATGGTCCACATGAGACTCGGCGGCGAAGTGGACGACGTGGTCGTGGCCGGACATCACGCGGGCCAGCATCGGGCCGTCGCAGATGTCGCCGATGACGAACGTGAGCCGCGGGTGGTCCATCGGCAGGTTGGCGGTCGAGCCGGCGTAGGTCAGCTTGTCCACGACGGTGACCTCGGCGCCCTCGCAGCCGGGGTACCCGCCGTCGAGCAGGGTGCGCACGTAGTGCGAGCCGATGAACCCGGCCGCACCCGTGACCAGGATCCGCATCAGGCGGCCACCTCGGCGGAGGCGTGGTCCCCGATGACGAGACTGTGCTGCTCACCGGTGGCCGACACGCGCGCCCACCTGCCGATGATCGAGCCGCGCAGCTCCCGCACACCGCTGACGTCCGCGCCCTCCAGCAGGATCGAGTCCTCGACGTGCGAGTCCGTCACCACACAGCCGTTGCCCACCGCGGTCGACGGTCCGAGGTAGCTGCCGGTGATGACGCTGTCCGCACCCACCACCAGCGGGCCGACCAGACGGGACCGGGTGACCACCGCGCCGGGTTCGACGACGACGGTGCCGAACGTCGTGGACTCGGCGTCGACGTGACCCCGTACAGAAGGCGTGATCCGTTCCAGCAATGCACGGTTGCACTCCAGCAGTTCGTTGACGCTGCCGGTGTCCTTCCAGTAACCCGTGTACTCCTCGGCGGTCACCAGTTCGCCACCCTCCACCATGATCTGCAGGGCGTCGGTGATCTCCAGCTCGCCGCGGGCACTCGGACGCAGGCCGCGCAGCGCGTTGTGGACCGCGGCCGTGAAGAAGTACACGCCGACGACCGCCAGGTCACTGCGGGGCGCGGCCGGTTTCTCGGCCAGCTCGCGGACCACGCGGTCGCGGTCGACCACGGCGACGCCGTACTGCCTGGGGTCGGGCACCTTCACCACGAGCAGCTGCGCGTCGGGCCGGCGCTGCTCGAACGTGGCCGCCGCCGCGGTGATCCCGTCGGCGAGCACGTTGTCGCCGAGGTACATCACGAAGTCGTCGTCGCCGAGGAAGTCCTGGGCGACCAGGACGGCGTGTGCGAGGCCGAGGGGCTGTTCCTGGTGGACGTAGGTCACGCGCAGACCCAGCTCGGAGCCGTCGCCGATCGCGGCCCGGATGTCGGCGGCCCGGTCGCCGACGACCACGCCGACCTCCCGGACACCGATCTGCCGGATGTTCTCTAGACAGTGCTGGAGAACCGGTTTGTTGGCGACCGGGACCAGCTGCTTGGCCATGGAGTGGGTGAACGGACGCAGTCGTGTGCCCAACCCTCCGGACAGCACCAGCGCTTTCATCGGTGACCCTTTCGCTCATCGCATGTGGTTACCGGAACTCACGATGCCCGAGGCGCAACGCGGGCAGTTCGAGGCGACTTAAAGGCTCGCCAGGAAAACGGCCGGGGAATCGGAACTCAGTGGTGTGGACCAGAACTCCCGCAACGTCCTGGGTCACGCCACTAGCTCCCCTCTAGCAGCTCGTTCTCGTCTCACTAACTCGGTGGCCGATGCTGGGGGACACGTGGTCGCGGCCGCTTCGGCGTGTCGGCGAGTGGACGATCTGACGGAGGAAACCCTTGTGTTCCAGCGAATAGCGGATTTCCACGAATGGTTCGCCGAGCGCAGGTCCGCGAGCGCCTGCGCGGTGTCCCGCGCCCGCCTGGACCGGCTGGAGGGCTGGCAGATCCAGCAAGGCACGGGCACGATCCAGCACCACAGCGGGAAGTTCTTCGCGGTGGACGGACTGGAGATCAGCACGGACCACGCGCCTGTCGACTCGTGGACGCAGCCCATCATCATCCAGCCGGAGTCCGGGATCCTCGGCATTCTGGTGAAGCGGTTCCACGGCGTCCCGCACTTCCTGATGCAGGCCAAGGTCGAGCCGGGGAACATCGGGCTGCTGCAGCTCTCCCCGACCGTGCAGGCCACCCGCAGCAACTACACGCGGGTGCACAAGGGAAAAGCGGTTCCCTACCTGGAGTACTTCCAGGCACCGCGGCGCGGCCGGATCCTGTCCGACGTGCTGCAGTCCGAGCAGGGCTCGTGGTTCCTGCACAAGCGCAACCGCAACATGATCATCGAGGTCACCGAGGACGTCGAGGTCCTGGAGGACTTCTGCTGGCTGACCGCGGCACAGCTCGGTGAGCTGCTGCGCTGGGACCACGTCGTCAACATGGACTCCCGCACGGTGCTCGCCGGGTGGCCGCTGAACGAGACCCGCTGGGGCCACGACACCGCCCTCGACCGCGACGAGCTCTCCGAGCTGCTGAGCTGGTTCACCGAGGCCAAGTCGCGCTACCAGCTGACCCGCCAGCGCATCCCGCTGACGAACGTGAAGAACTGGGTCCTCTCGCCGGAGCGGATCAGCCACGAGAACGACGCCTACTTCTCCATCATCGGCGTCGACGTGGAGGGTGCCGGTCGTGAGGTCGCCGGCTGGTCGCAGCCGATGATCGAGCCGCGGCACTCCGGCGTGGTCGCGTTCGTGACCCGCCACGACGGTGACGAGCCGAGCGTCCTCGTGCACGCCCACACCCAGGCCGGCACGCACGACGTCGTCGAGATGGCGCCGACCGTGCAGTGCGCGCCGGGCAACTACGAGGACACCCCGCCGGAGGGTCGTCCGTCCTTTCTGGACCACGTGCTGTCCGCCGGTCGCGAACGGATCCTGTTCGACGCGCTGCACTCCGAGGAGGGCGGCCGCTTCTACCAGGCGGAGAACCGGTACCTGCTCGTCGAGGCCGGCCCGGACTTCCCCGGGGAGACCGGGCAGGACTTCGCCTGGATGACCCTGTCCCAGCTCGCTGAGCTCGCCCGCTACGGCAACTACGTCAACGTCGAGGCGCGCAACCTGCTGGCCTGCCTGCTGTTCACCTGAAACCCACTCGAGGAAAAGCCATGATGATCAGTCTGAACAAAGTGACCGTGACCGGCTGCCCGGTCGACGAGTACGAGCGGGTCTACAAGCAGGCCAGCGACTACATGGCCACCCAGCCCGGCCACATCAGCCAGCTGTTCCTGCGTTCGGAGAACCACCCCGGCGTGTACTTCGCGGTCGCGCTGTGGGAGAGCGTCGACCACTACACCGCGCTGGCGAGCGTCGACGAGCTCGTGGCGATCTTCGACCAGGTGATCTCGCTGAACGACCCGGACTCCGCGGGCGGCGACAAGATCACGGTCGAGCACCACAAGCCCTCGGTGGTGTACGCGGAGAACACGCTGCCCGACCACCCGACCGGCTCGATGGTGTGCGTCAACCGGATCACCGTCACCGACATCTCCACCGACGAGTACGAGCGGGTGTACCGGGAGGGCAGCGACCACATGGCCCGCCAGCCCGGCCACATCCGGCACAAGCTGGTGGTCTCGGCGACCGAGCCGAACGTGTACTTCAGCATCGCCGAGTGGACGGACATCGAGGCGTACCGCGCACTCGACGGCCTCGACGAGCTGACGGCGATCTTCGCCCAGGTCAACGACAAGATCGAGATCGAGAACCACGAGTGCGTCGTGAAGGGGGACAAGTGAAGGTCGGCGTCAGCCACACCACGTTCACCGAGGACGACGGCACGATCGCGGACCCGGTCGTGGTCGCCCGGTTCGTCGAGTACCTCGGCCTGGACTCGTTCTGGGTCAGTGACCACCTCGCCTGGGACACCCCGATCCTGGACAGCGTGCTGACGCTCACCGCGGCCGCCGCCGTCACCGGGCGGATCGAGGTCGGGTTCGCCGTCCTGCAGCTGGCACTGCGCCGCCTGGCGTGGATCGCCAAGCAGGTCGGCACGCTGCAGACCATCTCGCACAACCGCGTCAACCTCGGCGTCGGCGTCGGCGGTCACCCGCACGAGGAGTGGGCGTCCGCCGGGATGTCCATGGCCGACCGGGGCAAGCGCACCGACGACGCGTTGCGCGTCCTGCCCGCGCTGCTGGCGGGGGAGACCGTCGAGCTGCCCGACGTGGCCGGTGCCCCGGTCACCCTCACGCCGGCCGCCCCGATGCCGCCGGTGTGGGTCGGCGGCGACTCGGCGGCCGCGTTGAAGCGCACCGCCGCGTTCGGTGACGGCTGGCTGCCCGCCGCGGTCACCCCGGACCAGATCAGGGCCGGGCAAGCGACCCTGCGCGAGCTGACCGAGCAGGCAGGTCGCCCCGCTGTCCGAAGTGGAGTCTCCATCTTCGGCACGCTGGACGCGCACCTCGGCGGGATGAGCCGCGAGGCGCTGGTCGACCTGTGCGCCAACGGCTTCGGCTTCCCGCGCGAGCACGCCGACGCGGTCGTGCTCGGCGGCAAGCCCGCCGAGGTCGCCGAACGGCTGGCCGAGCACGCCGACCTCGGGGTCGACCACGCGATCCTGGTGCCGTTCGGTGGTTCGTGGCGGCGGCAGTGCGAGCTGCTCGCCGAGGCCAAGTCCCTGCTGTCCGAGGAGTCCTGATGCGCGCGGTGAAGTCCCTGGCGCTGGTGCCGGTGGCGATCCTGCTGACCCTGTCCGGCTCGGCCTCCGCGGGCGGCCCGGCGATCCGGTACGCGGAGGGCGGGTTCGACGTCACCAGCTACACGAGCACGCCGTACAAGCAGTTGCCGGACGGCGCGAGTCTGAGTCATCTCAGCATCGTGGACCGCTTCCACGGCGACATCCAGGGTGACGCCACCGCCGAGGCCGAGCTGTTCAGCCGGGCGGACGGATCGACCAGGGACACCGGGTTCATCCACGTGCAGGGCACGCTGGCCGGCCGGTCGGGCGGGTTCGTCATCGAGACGGCGGGCTCGTTCGACGGCAGGAACGTGTCGAGCGTCTGGACGATCGTGCCCGGTTCCGGCAGCGGCGGGCTGACGGGCCTGCGCGGCAAGGGCACCGAGACCGCGGAGAAGATCGGCGAGGAGTTCGTCGCGAAGTACCGGCTCGGCTACTACTTCGAGTGAGGACGGAGGACACGTGCTCGTCGAGGACGTAGTCAGCTACCTGGAGATGAAGGCGCCGGGGGAACTTCTCCCGGCGCGGGACCGCGGCACCGAGGTCGAGCTGCGCGAGGTGTCCGATGTGGACAGGATCAGGGCCGTCCACGACCGCGTGGCCGGCCCGTACGGCTGGATGTCGCTCGCGTGGGCCGCGCAGCGGTGGCGCGAGTGCGTGTCCCGGCCGGGCGTGCGGACCTGGGTCCCCCGGATCGACGGCCAGGACGCGGGGCTCGCGTTGCTGTGCTTCGAGCCGGACGGTGTCGAGATCGACTTCTTCGGCCTGGCACCGGAGTTCACCGGCCGCGGGCTCGGCGGCCACTTCCTGACCGTCGTCACGCGAACGGCGTGGGAAGCGGGTGCGACGCGGGTCTGGTTGCGGACCTCGTCGCACGACCACCCGCACGCCAGGGCGAGCTACGAGGCCCGCGGGTTCCGGTTGTTCAGAACCGAAACCCGCCAACGAGAACTCGTCACACCTTAGAACGCTCCGGGTGCTGCTGTGCCGTGTCGTCCGAGCGGCGCAGCAGCACCCGTGCCAGCACCACCGCCAGAACCCCGGCGAGACCGGCCATCCACCACAGCACGATGTGCAGACCACTGGTGTAGCCGGGTTCCGCGAGCCGGCCGTCGGTCATCGTGGCCAGCACCGCACCCGCGATCGCGATCGCGACGGTCTCCAGCGCGAGCCGCACCGTGTTGAACATCCCGGCGCCGGTGCCCGCGCGGGCGGGATCCACGCTGCCGATCGCCACCCCGTCGATCAGCCCGGTCGAGATGCCGAACCCGGCGCCGATGACGAGCAGCGGCCCCGCGATCGACACCACCGACGCTCCCGGCTCGATCACCGTCAGCCAGGCCGCGCCGATGCCGACCAGCGCCACCGCCAGCACCACGACACCCTGCGGCGGGATCACCTTGGTGACCAGCGGCGCCACCGGCGGCAGCAGCAGCGTCAGCCCGGTCAGCAGCACCAGCGTGAACCCGGCCTCACCGGTGGACATGCCCAGCACCTTGGTGAAGTACGCGGGCAGGTACACGATCAGCGGCAGCGGGACCGACACGATCATCGCGCCGGCCAGCGAGATTCCGATGAACCTGCCGTTGCGCAGCAGGGCGAGGTCGAACATCGGCTGGGCCTGACGCCGTTCCACGATCGCGAACGCGACCAGCAGCACGACCGACCCGGCGAACGCGACGAGCACCGCGGGGGACGTCCAGCCCCACGCGGGTCCCTGCACGAACCCGGCGATCAGCAGCAGCAACGCGAGCGTGAACGTCGCCGTCCCCGCCCAGTCGACCTTGCGGGAGCCCGGTTCCTTCGACTCCGGCAGCATCGGCACGAGGCAGAGCACGACGACGCACGCGAGGGCGGGCACGGCGAACACGGCCCGCCAGCCGAAGCCCTGGACCAGCACACCGGCGACGGTCGGCCCGAACGCGAGGCCCACGCCCAGCGCCGTGCCGAAATAGCTGAACGCCCGGATCCGGGCCCTGCCGGTGAACGCGGACGCGAGGATGGCCGCTGAGCTCGCCGCGGCCGCCGCGGCACCGATACCGGCGAGCACGCGCAGGACGTCGAGCATGATGACGTTCCACGACAGCGCGCTCAGCACGCCACCGACGGCGAACACCGAGACACCGGTGGCGAACACCTTCCGGCGGCCGAACATGTCGGCCATGGAGCCGGTGGCCAGCATGAAGCTCGCGAAACAGGCGATGTAGCCGTTCACGACCCACTGCACGGCGGGCAGGCCGGCGTCGAGGTCGGTCGCGATGTCGGGCAACGCCACCGAGGCGCCGGTCAGCGTGATCGGTAGCGAGAGGCTGGAGAGCAGGACGGCCACGAGGACGACTGCCGGGTTGTTTCGCACGTTTCCCCTTGTTCAACGCGGTAGTGCCTGGGCAGGCGGACGCGAGTGGCGCCCGTCGCCCCTCCAGCGTGCAACCTCAACCATGGTTCAGGTCAAGTCCCTGTCGAGCCTCGATCGAGCCACTGTGTGCCGGCCCTAGCGTCGTGACCATGACACCGACGTTCACCACCATCGGCCTGGTCGTCGCCGACATGGCAGCGGCCGCGGCGTTCTACGAGCGGCTGGGCCTGAAGTTCGGCGACGAGGACGACGACCACCGGGAGTGCGAGCTGGGGGCGGTCAAGCTGACCCTCGACACGGAGGCGGCGGTCAGCTCCTTCACGCCGGGCTGGACCCGTGCGACCGGCAGCCCCCGCGTCAGTCTGTCGTTCCAAGTGGACAGTCCGGCCGCCGTTGACGAGCTCGTGGGGGAGCTGGCCGCGGCCGGCGCGGTGGTCACCAGGCCGCCGTGGGACGCCTTCTGGGGCCAGCGGTACGCCTCGCTGAGCGACCCGGACGGCAACGAGGTCGACCTCTACGCCACCCTGTGAGAGCGCGAAAAGGGGGACGAGGCCGACCTCGTCCCCCTTTTCGCGTTCCGTCAGAGCTGTTCGTGCGCAACGGTCCTGCGCGTCCCGAGCAACGTGTGCACGACCACCGCGGCGATCAGGCAGATGCCGGCGACGATCCACAGCGCCACCCGCCAGGCGTCGGTGAACTGCTCGGCCAGCACGGCGTGGTCCCCGCCGGTGAGCTCGCCGGCGGCGACGTCGTTGGCCAGTTCGGCGGACCCGACCCTGGCCTGGATCAACGCGATGAGCGCGGTGCCGAACACGGCGATCACCAGTGCCTCACCGGCGTTGCGGATCGTGTTGAGGAAGCCCGCCGCCATGCCCAGCCTGGCCGGGTCGACCTGGTTCATCGCCTGTGCGTCGGTGATGCCGAAGGAGATGCCCAGCCCGATGCCCACCGACAGCAGCGGCCCGATCAGCTCGCTCACCCCGATTCCGGGGTGCAGCACGGTCAGCCACGCGTTGCCACCCGCCACCAGCAGCAGCGCGGAGGTCATCAACCAGCGCGCGGACACTCCGCGGTTCACGAGCCAGCCGCCGGCCATCGGGATCACCAGGATCGGCACCGTGAGCATCAGCATGGTCAGGCCCGCCTCCTGCGCGGTGGCACCGTCCACGCCCTGGAAGTAGGTCGGCAGGAACACCAGGATGCCCACGAACCCGACCGAGGTGGACACCGTGCCCAGGCACCAGCCGATGAACTTCGCGTTGCGCACCAGGGAGAGGTCCAGCACCGGGAACGCCTGCCTGCGTTCGATCACGACGAACACCACCAGCAGCACCACACCCGCGACGAGCCCGAACGTGCCGCCCCAGCCGCCCTGCGGGCTCTGGATCAGGCCGAACATCAGCAGGCCGAGACCGAGCACGAACGTGACCACACCCGCCCGGTCCACCTTCGGGCGCTCCGCCGACCGCGACTCGGCCACGAACAGCGTGCCCAGCAGGATCGCCGCGCCGATGACCACATAGGACACGAAGCTGGCCCGCCAGCCCAGCTCGGTGACGAGCCACCCGGACAGGAACGGCCCCATCACGACGCCCGCACCACCGGTGGTTCCCATGGCGGCAAACGCTTTCGTCCTGGCGCTGCCGTCGAACGTGACCGCGAGGATCGCGCCACCGCTGGCCATCACGCCGCCGGCGCCGATGCCGGCCACCGCCCGCGCGAGGTCCAGCACCACGATGTCCTGTGCCAGCGCGCACACCAGCGACCCGGCGGCGAACAACGTCGTCGTGAGCACGAAGACGCGCTTGCGGCCGAACAGGTCCGACAACGACCCGCACACCAGGGTGAACGCGGACAGCGCGAGGTTGTACGCGGAGATCACCCACTGCAGCGCGGCGCCGCTCGCGTCGAGCTCCGCGCCGATCCGCGGCACCGCGACACCGGCGCCCGAGATCGACATCGCGACGGCGAACACACCCACGAGCACGACCGCCAGGGTGAGCGCGGGGCTCGACCGCCTGGTCAACGTGTCGGGAACAGCACTCATACGGCTCTCCTAGGCAGGAGGAAGACGCCCGCCGTGAATTCGGCGAAGACGGTGGATTTCGTGGCCGGAAATCGCTCCAGCGTTCTCAAGCTAACGCGCCCCGAGACGACGTTCAAGCGCCTTTATGCAAGCCCTGTGTGGCCTTTTGCCCGGCTCGATCCGGCCCCGAAGTCAGCCGGTTAGCGTGGGGCTCATGCGAATTCTGTTCCTCGCCGGCGGAAGTCCGGCAACGGTTTTCCCACTGGTACCGCTGGCGACCGCCGCACGCAACGCGGGCCACGAGGTGTTGATGGCGGGGACCGAAGGAATCACTTCGTCGATATCCGGTGCCGGTCTTCCCGCGTTGTCGCTGAGCCCGTTGACGATGCTCGACTTCTTCACCAACGACAAGCACGGCAATTCTCTGGAATGGCCTCCCGACCCGGAGGACTGGAAACTCTTCATCGGCCGCGGCTTCGGCAGGCTCGCCCGCGCCAGCGTGGAACCGCTGCTCGACCTCGCCCGGTCGTGGCGGCCCGACCTCGTGGTGGGTGGCCAGCTCGCGTTCGTCGCCCCGTTGCTGGCCAAGCGCCTCGGCGTGCCGTACGTCCGGCACACGTGGGACAGCGGCGAGCCGCCGGAGGCGGACCTGGGCGCCGCGGAGGAGCTGGAGCCGGAACTGCGCGAGCTCGGACTCGACGGTTTCCCCTCCGCGGACCTGCACATCGAGCTCTGCCCGCCGAGCCTGCTGCCGCCCGGCCCGGCACCGGCCAATTCGCAGCACATGCGGTACGTCGCGTCGAGTCCACAACGGACGCTCGAACCGTGGATGTACACCAGGCCCGAGCGCAAGCGGATCTGCGTGACCGCCGGTTGCCGCGTGACCAAGGACCAGTACTTCGACTTCCTGCGCGACCTGGCGGGCAAGGTCGCCCCGCTCGGCGCCGAGATCGTCGTCGCCGCGCCGGAGGACGTCGCCAGGGACCTGACCGCGGGCCTGGACAACGTGCACGCGGGCTGGCTGCCGCTCGACGTCGTGGCGCGCACGTGCGACCTGTTCGTGCACCATGCCGGTGGCGGCACCTCGTTGCTGGTCATGGCGGCCGGGCTGCCACAGCTGCTCATCCCGAACATGCCCTCGTCCGTCGCGCCGTCGCAGCGGCTCACCGACTTCGGCGCGTCGCTCATGCTGATGCCCGGCGAGGACTCGCTCGACGCGGTCGTCTCCGGGTGCCAGGAACTGCTGGAGAACCCGTCCTACACCGAACGCGCGCGGGTCGTCGCCGAGGAGATCCGTTCGCAGCCCCTGCCCGCTGACGTGCTCGCCGTCGTCGAAGAACTCGTCTAGGAGTTCGTATGTGCGGAATCACCGGATGGGTCGACTACCGCCAAGACCTTGCTGGACAAGGTGAACTGGCCGACGCCCTGACGCAGACCATGGCCTGCCGCGGCCCGGACGCCTCGGGCGTGTGGACCGGCGCGCACGCCGTGCTCGGCCACCGCCGGCTGTCGATCATCGACCTCGAGACCGGCATGCAGCCGATGAGCGCGCCGGAAGCCGTGATCACTTACAGCGGCGAGGTCTACAACTTCCGCGAGCTGCGTGACGAACTGCGCGGCCTCGGGCACTCCTTCGGCACCACCAGCGACACCGAGGTGGTGCTGCGCGCGTACCTGGAGTGGGGCGAGGACTTCGTCGAACGCCTCAACGGCATGTACGCGTTCGCCATCTGGGACACCAGGACCGAGGAGCTGCTGCTGGTCCGCGACCGGATCGGCATCAAGCCGCTCTACTACTACCCGACCGCGGCCGGCGTCCTGTTCGGCTCGGAGCCCAAGGCGATCCTGCGGCACCCGGACGTCGAGGCCGTGGTCGACCTCGACGGCCTGCGCGAGATGTTCACCATCGTCAAGACGCCCGAGCACGCCGTTTTCCGCGGCATGTACGAGGTTCGTCCCGGGTCGGTCGTGCGCGTCACCCGCGACGGGCTGACCAAACGCCGGTACTGGCGGCTGGAGAGCCACGAGCACACCGACGACCTGGACACCACGATCGCGAACGTCCGCGCGTTGTTGGAAGACATCGTGGAACGGCAGCTGTTCGCGGACGTTCCCGTGGGAACCCTGTTGTCCGGCGGGCTCGACTCGAGCGCCGTCACCGCGCTGGCCGCCAGCAGGACGGGGGAGCTGCCCGCGTTCTCGGTCGACTTCACCGGGCACGACGACCGGTTCGAGGCCAACGTGCAGTGGGAGGACCCGGACACGCCGTTCGCCATCGAGGTGGCGAAGCGCGTCGGCGCCGAGCACGTCACGATCATGCTGAGCAACGACGACATCCTCGACCCGTCGGTGCGCAGGGCAACGCTTGTCGCGCAGGACCTGCCGATCTCCACCGGTGACATGGAGTACTCGCTCTACCTGCTGTGCCGTGCTGTCCGCGAACGGGTCACCGTCGCGTTGTCCGGTGAGGCGGCTGACGAGCTGTTCGGCGGCTACACCTGGTTCCACGACCAGGACGCGGTGAACAACGGCTCCTTCCCGTGGCACCACCCCTTCGAGAAGGCCGGCGGGATCGGCGCGCTCAAGGAGGTCGGTCTGTGGGAACGGCTCGGGCTCGGTGAGTACATCCGGCACCGCTACGACGAGGCGATGGCCGAGGTGCCCGTGCTCGCCGGGGAGACCGGGCTCGAGGCGCGGATGCGTGCGGTCAGCTACCTGAACCTCACGCGGTGGGAGAACTTCCTGCTGGACCGCAAGGACAGGATCAGCATGGCAGTGGGGCTGGAGGTGCGGGTCCCGTTCTGCGACCACCGGCTGGTCGAGTACGTCTTCAACGCGCCGTGGGCGATGAAGACCTTCGACGGCAGGGAGAAGAGCCTGCTGCGCGCGGCGATGCGCGGTGTGCTGCCGGACAGCGTGCTCGACCGCAAGAAGAACCCGTACCCGTCCACACAGGACGACAAGTACGAGGTGGCGCTGCGCGAACAGGTCGAGAAGCTCTGCACGACCGGGTCACCGGTGCTCCAGCTGGTGTCCGAGGAGGGCATCCGCCGGCTGCTCGCACGGCCGGACGGCGCCTACGTGATGGGCGGGCCCTGGGCGGCCAGGGCGGTGCTGGAACGACTGATCGAGTTCAACACGTGGATGACCGAGTACGACGTGCGGCTCGTGCTGTCCGATGAGGACTGACGACCGCGGTGAGGACGGAGCAACGATGTCAGTCACCGGCGAACCGGCCAAGGGCGAGTACCTGATCGACCCCGGCCGTTCGGTGATCTCGTTCAGCACCAGGGCTGTCTACGGGCTGCTGCGGGTCCGCGGCACGTTCCGGGTCGGCCACGGCAAGATCTCGGTCGCCGAGCCCACCACCGCGTCCACTGTGGACGCGGTGGTCGACGCGGCCAGCTTCGACAGCGCCAACGCCGAGCGCGACGAGCACGTGCGCGCGGCCGACTTCCTCGACGTGGAGAACCATCCCGAGATCGTCTTCCGCGGCGAGGGTGTCGACCAGGCCGCGAACGGCAAGCGCACCCTGCGGGGAACGCTGACCGTTCGCGGCGTGACCCAGCCGATCTCCCTGGCGCTGCGCCAGGTCGCCGGCGACGACCAGGAGCTGGTCGCACGCGCGACGACCCGGATCGACCGGTACGCCTTCGGCGTCACCCACGCCAAGGGCATGACCGCTCGTTATCTCACGCTGACCCTGGACATCGTGGCGAACCGCTGATCGTGCGCGGTCTCCAGCCGGTCGTCCGCGGCCAGGATGGCCTCGTGCAACCGGCGCAGCTGCGCGGAGGGTTCGACACCGAGCTCGTCGGAGACGCTGCGGCGCAGGTGCCGGAACACCTCCAGCGCGCGGACCTGCCGGCCCGCGCGGTACAGCGCGAGCATGTACATCGCCTGGAGGTTCTCGTTCAACGGGTGCTGGGCCGCCACGTCACCGATCTCGCTGAGGATGTCGTGGTGGTACCCCAGCCTCAGCTCGGCCTCGAAACACTGCTCCGTCACCGACAACCGGGCCTCCTCGAACCGGTTGACGTGCGCCCGCAGCCACGGCCCCGCCTGGACGTCTCCCAGTGCGGGGCCGCGCCACAGGCTGAGCGCCCGCCGGAACTTTCTCGCCACCTCGGCGTCCTCGTCACGGCGCTGGGCCGCCCGGCCCTCGGTGACGAGCTGTTCCCACTCCATCAGGTCGAGCGACTGCGGCGGCACCATCAGGAAGTAGCCGCGGTTGCCCGTGATCAGGGTCTTGTGCGCCTCGGTGAGAGAACCGAGCGTGGGGGATGTGGCTAACGCGCGCCGGATCTGGAGCACGTATGTCTGCAGCGTCGGGATGACCGTGCGGGGAGGGTTGCCCTCCCACAGCTCCTCCACCGCGGAGTCGATCGCGACGAACCTGTTGGCGTTGAGCAGGAACAGCGCCAGCAGCTGCCGTTGCTTCGGAGCGGTCGGCAGGTAGGACACCCCGTTGTCGTGCATGGTGAGCGGACCCAAGATGCCAAATTTCACGACAAGCCTCTTCTGAGTAGTCATGTGGTCATGGCTGTACTGAGGTGTGTGTGAAAGGCAGAGCAAAGCGCCGGCTCACGCGTCGGTGCGCACGGGATCGACCGGTTTCGCCATTGAAACGGGATCAGCATGACACGCACCGGCACGGCCGGCGACTCGCTTGATCAGGGCAGGACGCCCCGTATGGTTCCCCAGGTCCTGCAGAATACCGAAGTTCCACCCCAGTTGCGATTCAAGAAGGCCTGCCGGCGCCTTCGGTCACGCCGGTCGGCAGTGCGGTAGCCGGTGAGGACGTGCCTATCCCATGGATCCCCCGTTGCCTCATGTGATGCGCCCCATCCGTGCCGGTGGCTGTATTCCACCCAGGGGCATCCAATTAGATGCTCACTTGGTTAGAGCCTACCAGGATCCGCATTGATGACGGCAACAAAAAACGGGCGATTCGGCCATCCGGGTGACCTTTTTAACCACCCGTGCCGTCGCCAAAGCAGTCCGTCTCCGGACTATTAATGGTATGTCGTCCCAGGTCATCGACTTGTCCGAGTTTCGCCGGGCGTCGTGACGTCTGGGTCGTTGCGAATTCAATCGTTCAAACAAACTGCCGGTAGCGGCAGCGGGTCCACCTCGTGAGACGCGAATGAGCGGCCGATGTCCGCGGCCGATTTCCCCAGGTTATGGCGCGGACCGGAATGGACTCGGTTCGTCCATTCCGGTCGCGGTCAGATCTGCTTAGCTCGTCCTCCGAGTGGTGCTCAGGTGTTGTACGCGTGTTTCGCGCGCTTGTCGCGAAGTGCGCCCGCCCACCACGTCAGCTGGTCGAGCAGTGATTTCGCGGCCAGGTCGGGACCGTCGGGATCGAGCAACCGGCCGTCCTGGCCGAACTGTGAATGGGCCATGGCGAAACAGATGGTCTCCCGAATGGTGGTCGCGTGCAGCTCTGCGAACACCTGGCGCAACTGCTCGACGGCCCGCGAGCCGCCGGCCAGTCCGCCGTAGGACACGAACGCGACCGGCTTGGCGTTCCACTCGACGTACACCGAGTCGATCGCGAGCTTGAGCGAGGCCGGATAACCGTGGTTGTACTCCGGCGTCACCACGACGAACCCGTCGGCCGCACCGATCCGCTGGGCGAAAGCCTGGACGTCCGGCGACGGGTACACCCCGGTGATGACCGGGACGGACTGCTGGACGGTGGGCAGCGGCACCTCCGCCAGGTCGATGACGTCGACGGTGACGTCCCCTCGTTGCTGAACGTGTTCGAGGACCCAGCCGGCCACGGTCGTGCCGAACCGGCCCTCTCTCGTGCTGCCGATGATCAAAGCCAGGTGCAGTGGTGGTTCTGCGGTCACCGGTCTCCCCTTGGGCAAGTCTTGCTGTAGCCGCTCGGCTACCCGCTGCGACCACGCTAATACGTGAACATTGGTTTAGGTCAAGCCCTTTCCAAACGACTTTTCCGCGTCGCTGAGTACCTCTTCTGTCACGGTGCGTGACCAGGTCGATAGGGTGACCGCGTGGTCGGTGAGGGGACGCGGTTCGCGGTGCTGGGCGCCATCGAGGCACGCGCGGGCGACCAGCCGCTCGAGCTGGGACCCGCGATGCAGCGCAGGGTGCTGGCGGTGCTGCTCGTGCACGTCGGGCAGGTCGTGCCGTCCGAGCAGATCATCGACTCGGTGTGGCACCAGGACCTGCCGCACCGGGCGCGGAACACGCTGCACACCTACGTCGCCCGGCTGCGGCGGGTGGAGGGCCTGACGATCGAGCGGCGGCCGGGCGGCTACCTGCTCGACGTCGCGCCGGAATCCGTTGACCTGCACCGGTTCCGGGCGTTGGTGCGGCAGGCCCACGAACTGTCCGATGACGACGCGGCGGGACCGATCGCGGAGGCTTTGGGGCTGTGGCGTGGAGAACCGTTCGACGGGGTCGGCACGCCGTGGTTCGCAGCGCAACGCGCCGCGCTCGCCGAGGAGAGGTTCGCCGCGTGGTTGCTGCGCAACGACATCGCGTTGCGGCGCGGCGGGCACAGCGCGCTGGTGCCCGAGCTGGTGGCGGCGGCCGCCGAGCATCCGCGGGACGAGCGCCTTGCCGGTCAGTTGCTGCTCGCGCTCTACCGCGACGGGCGTCAGGCCGAAGCGTTGCGGTACTACGAAGATCTGCGCGTCCGTCTTGCCGAGGAGCTGGGCACCGATCCCTGTCCCGAGTTGCAGCACCTGCACCGGCAGATGCTCACCGGCGGCGAGGAGATCGCGCGCCAGACGGTTCCGCGTCAGCTGCCGGCGCCACCGCCCGCGTTCGTCGGGCGTGAGGACGAACGTGCCGCGCTGGACGGCGTGGCCGGCGGAGTGGTCGTCATCGGCGGGCCTGGCGGGGTCGGGAAGACCTCGCTGATCCTGCGCTGGGCCCACGACCAGGCCCACCACTTCCCGGACGGGCAGCTCCACGTGAACCTGCGCGGCTTCGACCCGTCCGCGCCGCCCGCCCAGGCCGGTGTGGTGCTGCGCGGGTTCCTGGGCGCGCTGGGCGTTCTGCCGGAACGGATGCCGGACGACCTCGACGCCCGCAGCGCGCTGTTCCGGGAACGGGTCGCGGGGCGGCGGATGCTGGTCGTGCTCGACAACGCGCTGAACGAGGAGCAGGTCCGGCCGCTGCTGCCCGGCGGGAACACCTGTCTGGCGGTGGTGAGCAGCCGCAACCGGCTCACCGGGCTGGTCGTGGCCGAGCAGGCGCGGCCGGTCACGGTGCCGATGCTCGCCGTCGGCGAGGCGATCGCGTTGCTGACCAAGCGGCTCGGCAGTGCGCGGCTCGCGGACTCCGAGGCGTTGCACGACCTCATCCGGCTCACCGCCGGTCTGCCCCTCGCGCTGTCTGTTGTGGCGGCGAGAGCGTTGGCACATCCCGGTTTCCCGTTGCGGGCACTGGTGAAGGAGCTGCAGGACGAACGCAGCCGCCTCGACGCGCTCGACGCCGGGGAGCCGGCCTCCAGCGTGCGCGCCGTGACGTCGTGGTCCTACCACCGGCTCACTTCCGCTGCTGCGCGGTTGTTCCGCCTGCTCGGCGTGCACCCTGGTCCGGACATCGACCTGACCGCCGCGGCCGCGCTCGCCGGTGTGCCCGCCGCGGAGGTCCGGCCGTTGCTGGCCGAGCTGACCAGGGCGCACGTGCTGGACGAACCGGTGCCCGGCCGCTTCGCCTCACACGACCTGCTTCGCGCCTTCGCGCGCGACGAGGCCACACCGGCGGAGGCACGGGAGGCGTTGGGCCGGGTGCTCGACCACTACCTCTGCACGGGGTTCGCGGCCGAGCGCCGGCTCTCGCCGCACTGGCCGCCGATCGACCTCGCCCCCGCGTGCGCCGGCACGCCGATCGGCTCCTACGACGAGGCGATCGACTGGTTCACCGCCGAACGCGCGGTGCTGCTCGCCGCCGCCGACCTCGCCGCCCGCGAGGGCTGGGACGTGCACGCCTGGCAGCTGCCCTGGGTGTTGTCGACCTACCTCACCCGGTACGGCCTGTGGGACGACCGGGCGGCGACCCAGCGCGCCGCCCTCGCCGCCGCGCGCCGCCTCGGCGATCACGCGGCGCTGGCGGAGGTGTTGCTGCTGCTCGGCCGCGGGCACAGCGTCCTGGGCGACCAGCCGCGTGCCATCGAGGAACTCACCGAGGCTCTCGGATCGTGTCGTGCCATCGCGAACCCCATCGGCGAGGGCATCGCGCACTTCTCGCTCAGCGTCGCCCATGCCCGTGACCAGAACGCGGCGGCCGCCCTCGAACACGCCCGGCAGGCGCTGACCTTGTTCCGCGCCAACGGAAACCGCGCGTGGGAGGCGTTCAGCCTCAGCGCGTCGGGCTGGTTCCACGCACTGCTCGGCGAGTACGACGTCGCGGTCGCCGACAGCCACGCCGCGCTGCGCCTGCTGGACGACGTGGGCGACCGGGACTGCGAGGCGCACAGTCAGCGCGCCCTTGGTTTCGTGTGGCAGCAACGGGGTGACCACGCCGCGGCCGTCGGGCATCTCGAACGTGCCTGGGCGCTCTTCCGCGAACTCGGTGACTCCTACAGCGAGGCCGTCACCGCCGACCAGTCGGGCGACGCGTACCACGCCATTGGTCAGGTTTCCGCCGCGCGTGAGGCATGGCGACGCGCTGAGGCGTTGTTCGACGCACTGGAACTGCCGGAGGTGCACGCGGTGCGGGAGAAAATCCTTCAGAGACCTTGAAATCGCAGCTCAGAGGGGCGCGACGGCATGTGGGGGAATCTCTAGAATTCGTTTACATGCATCGCAGCGAAGCAATTCTCGCTACCCGCGCACGAATGAACGAATTCCCACGTGTTCGCCGGTTTCTCGGCGTTGCCGCGGTGATCGCCGTGGGGGCGGTGTTCCTGATCGCCAGCCTCCCGGACGGGACCAAGCTCCTGGCCGCCCGCGAGAACTGGTCGTGGCTCGCGGGACCGGGTGAGGCCAGCGCGGCGCTCAAGGCGGCGCTGCCCCCGGCCGGAACCCTGTTGAGGTGGGTCGGTTACGCCGTGGCCGCGTACGTCGTGGCGCTGGTCCTGCTGTCGTGGCGGCACCGGCGTGCAGGCCTGGCGGGATGGGGACTCGGTGTGCTGGTGGCGTCCACGTTCGCGCTGCACGGCGTCGCGTGGTTCACCGTCGTCGTGCGCTTCCTCGGCCGCATGGTGGCCGCTGTCCTGGGGTTTCTGTTCCTCGTTCTCGGATGGGTCGTCAAGCTCCTGCACACTTATCTGATCAAGCCGCTCATCGGGCTTTTCGGGCCCCTGCTGGGTGTCTGGGCGTGGATCGGGGTGCTGGTCGTCGTCGTGGCGGTGCTGTGGGTCGCCTACGAGGCCAGGGCCAGGTGGGCGAGGAGGTCGGCGCGGCCCCTCGTCCTCGTCGCACTGGTGATGGGCGTGGTGTGGCTCATCTCCGAGACGCCGGCGTGGTTCTGGCGGGCGGCGGCGTCGATCGGCGGCGCGGTGCTCGGCTGGCTGTTCGCCGCGTTTGTGTGCTCGATGGTCGGGAAGCTGTTCCTCGACCAGATCCGCAGCGGCGCGCACGCGGGCAGCGGCCGCAGGGGAGTGGTGATGGGTGCGATCGCCGTCGGCACCACGCTGGCGGTGCTGATGCTCGTGGGCAACGTGTACGGCGCCTATGCCCTTTATCCGTCCAGCGTCTCGGACTGGGTACGCGCGACCTTGTTGAGCGACGCGCCCAAGCTGGACGCGACGGTGTCCACGGTCGTGATCGGGCTCTGCGTGGTGGGGGTGCTGCGGAACCTCGGCGTGATGCGTCCGGAACCGAGCCTGGCCGAGTTCCGCCCCTCGCTGCTCTTCACGATCATCGGTGTCGTTGCCGCGGGAGGCGTCGCGGCGCTGGACAAGGACACCTCGGACTGACCGGAGGTCGCGCTGGACCGGTAGGTCATGCCTTGCCGTGGCGGTCCAGCAACGCGCGCAACGCGGCCATCTCGGCGGCGAGCGCCTTGCGTCCGGCGGCCGTGACGCTGACCCAGGTCTTGGGACGTTTGCCCTCGTAGCCCTTCTCGATCACCAGCAGGCCGGCCTCCTCCAGCACCGCGATGTGGCGGGAGAGGTTGCCGGCGGTGAGGCTCAGGGTGGACTTCAGGTAGGCGAACTCCACCCGCTTCACCTCGGCCGCGATGGTCAGGATCCCCAGCCGGTGCCGCTGGTGGACCACGTCGTCCAGCGCCGCTGTCGGGTGTTCGGTCACGACGAAGTCCTGCTGGCGGCAAGTGCGCCGAGTCCGCCGATCACCAGCACGGTCGCGAGCGCCAGGACTCCCGTGGCGCCGCCCAGGGCGTCGTTCTCCATGGAGAGATTGTTGACGATCAGCGCGCCGGCCGTGAACACGACCGCGATCACCGTGCACAGCACGCTGCGTTCGATCCACGCCAGCGTCAGCAGGCCGATCGCGATCGCCATGAACTGGGCCCCGCCGCCCATCCCGAGGTCGACGCCCACGTCGGGAAGTTGGAGCAGTGACAGGGCGACCGACGCCAGCAGCAGGCCGGCCGGGATGAACAGCGGCCTCAGCTTCTTGGCGCGGAACGCGAGCAAGGCCAGTCCCAGGAGCACCGCCATGACGACGGCGACGACGAGAGGCGTCGGGTAGAACAAGGCGTACTCGAAGAACACGCTGGTGCTCAACGGAATCCCGAACAGCACGGCGACCAGGCCGAGCAACGCGACCTGGACGTAGGCGCCGGTCGGGGTCTCCACGCCGACGCGCCGGGCACGCCACCGGTACCACCAGGCGGTCGCGAGCACGGTCACGAGCAGCGCCGCGAGCCAGTACAGCTCCAGTGGAAGCGTGTGCACGACCTCGGTTTTCAGGCTGAGGTGGTTCAGCGGGCTGATCCACGGGCCGGGGCCGCCGTCGACGAGGTGCTCGGTCGGGTTCGGGTCCGCCTGCGAGAGCGGGAGCGACAGCAGCGACAGAACTCCCATGAGCAGCAACGGGAACCAGTACCCGTGCCGGTCGTCTCGGGCTCGTTTGCGCAGGCCGGCCAGTTCGTCGAGCAGTTCGCCCGGATCACTCGTCATCTCGTCCCCCAAGTTGCCTGTGATGCAGTCAGGTTTGCATCGCAAACCATCCCTGTCAACTGCAGGCGGCGAGCGGGAAACAAGACGCGAGTCCTCTTGGAACAGATCGCTGCCGGCATCGGCGGCGGCATCGCCGTGGCTGGGTGGCGGGCTTTTTCTTGTGTCCAGAATTCGTTGACCAGGCGATTCCTGGTGGCCGTGCTGCTCCGTTCGAGTTAGAGCGAAGAGTGCCGGTAACGCGAGCGCAGGGCGTGGCGAATAAGGACGCGCAAGGATCGACGTCGGCCGGGCACAGCTGCGCCTGTGGCGCTATTCGGTGACCCCCCGACTACCTGGAGGACGTACCGGGAGACGTGCTTGTTGCAGGTCAGACGCCTGATGGGGTTTGTCGCACGGCTTATGTCGTCCCTATCCGGTCGCCTGTCTGGCCGCTTTTTGTCAACTTTCCAGGTGGCTGATCGCGGCGTTTCCGTCCTGAAATAAAAAATGCCGATGGCGGGGTAACGCGGGGTGTTGAAATGGCGATCTCGACGATACCTGGGGTCTGCGAAGCGGGTTGATGTGGTAAGGAGCGGGAGCGTGAAACGGCTCAGTCGCGTGGAATATCGCGGTAGTGCGAGGTGTCGGCGGACAACGCTGGCGGCGTTGAGTCTGGTGGCGTTGCTCCCCGTTCTCACCGGGGTGCGGGCCACCGCTCAGGAACAGCCGCCGACGTTGCCCGCGCTGCAGGTGGTCGTGCTCGTCGACGAGTCGGGGAGCATCGCGCAGGAGGACCTCGTGCGCGAGCAGGAGGCCGCCAGGACCATCGCGTTCAGCGTGCTCGCGCCCGGCTCGATCGTCTCGGTGGCCGGCTTCGGCAGCGCGGACAAGGAGGGGCAGTCCGCCGTCGACGTGGTGTGCCCGCCCACGAAGCTCGACTCGGCGCAGCAGCGCGACCAGCTGGCGACGTGCATCGGCGGCCTGCGCAAGCGTGCCGACGGCGAGGGGTCCGGCACCGACCACGCGGCCGCGTTGCAACAGGCACTGTCCTACGTGAAGGGCGGCGGGCCGGAGAAGAAGATCGTGTTCCTGCTGACCGACGGCAAGCTCGACGTGTCCGGCAGCGGGCAGTACGGCGAGCCGTCGCGCCGCAACGCAGTTGGTGCCGCGAGAGCGCAGGAGGCGTTGGCGGAACTGGACAAGGCCGGCGCCCAGGTGTGGCCGCTCGGCTTCGGTGCCGTGGACGTCGAGGCGCTGCGCGGCTTCGCCAGGGGCAAGAGCTGCACGCCGTCCGCCCCCAACCCGCGCGAGAAGGTCGTTCCCTCCGCGGAACTGCTCGCGGCGGTCTTCGAGGCGTTCAGCGCGGCGAGCTGCGTCGTGATCCCGCCGCCGAAGCGGGGCGACGTGCCGAAGGGCGGTTCCCTGGAGCTCACCGTCGACATCCCCGCTGTGGCAAGCGATGCGTCGATCGTCGTGTACAAGCGCGACCCGCGGGTGCAGGTCGAGTACAAGGCGCCGAACGCGAGCGAGCCGGCCCCGCGCGCGGGTGGGTCGAAGTTCGAGTTCGCCGGGCAGACGACGGAGACGGAGTCCGTGCTCATCACGGATCCGGAACCGGGGAAGTGGACCATCACGCTGTCCTCGGCGGAGGTGGCCGCGCCGGACGTGGCCGCGACCGTCATGTACCAGGCCGCCGTCAAGGCCGTGCTGTCCGCGAGCCCTCCTCAGCCGGCCGCGGGCGAGACGGTCGAGGTCTCCATGCAGGTGTGGGCGCGCGGCAAGGCGATCGCCGACGCGGCCCTGTTGCGGGGCCTCACCTTCGTCACCACGCTGACCGGCAGCTCCGGCTTCGCCGCCCAGCAGGTCACCCTCACCGACCCCGACGGCGACGGCACGTTCTCCGGCCCGCTCAAGGTCCCGGACGGCGCGACGGGTGACCTCACCTACACAGGGCAGGTCACCGGCATCGGCGTCGGCGGTGACACGAGGGTGTTCCCGACCAAGGTGCGCAAGGGAACCGCCGCGGTGCAGGCGCAGATCCTGTTCGACAGCAACCGTTCCACCGTGACACCGGGCGGCACGGTCTCCGGCACCGTCTCGGTCACCAACAACTCGGGCCAGGCCGCCCGCCTGCGCCTGCGGCTCGACGACCTCTCACCCGGCACCGAGCTGACCGTGGAACCGGCGTCCGTGCAGGCAGGCACCGGCACCTCCACCGCCGGGTTCACCCTGCGGTTCGGCCAGAACAGCGCCCTCGGCGGCAGCGGTGCGATGCTGCGCCTCGTGGACGAGGCCGATCCGTCCACCGTCGTCGCGGAGCGGCTGTTCTCGACGGAGGTGGCCCCGGAACCGGGTGTGTTCGAGAAGTACTGGTGGCTGTGGCTCCCGCTCTTGTTGCTGCTGCTGGGAGTTCTCGTGTGGCTGGGCCTGAGGTGGCGCGCCCGCGTCGACGCGAAGCGGGTGCGCGGACTGACCGCGGAGCTGTGGCAGGGCGGGTTCGCCAAGGAGGGGCTGCCCCCGCGCGACCCGCGCGCCAAGGTGTTTCACTTCGTCCTCGTCGATGAGTTCACCGGACTGCAGCTGCAGCAGGCGGGTCCGGGTGAGATGAACGTGTACGAGGTCCGCCGGATCCCGGGTGGCGTCAGCTTCACCGCGCCGGGACAGCAGACGGTGAAACTCGCGATGGGCGAACGCAAGGACATCGGCAAGGGCCTCTCGATCGCCATCGCCGACGAGCGGGCCACCGCCGGTCCCGTGGTCTCCGGACCGCCCGAGAACATCTTTGGAACGTCCACAACGGACTTCAACGCGGGATCCGCCGGGCCTGGCTCCTCGGAGCAGACCAGCTCCTTCAACGGCTCCTACGACCCGTTCGCGGGTCCCCAGGACCCGTTCGGCGCCTCGCCGGCGTCGAACGGCAGGCACGCGGCGCCGGATCCCTTCGGCGGCCCGCCCGGCGGTTCGCCGCCACCCCGGCGCGGCGACACGCCCGCCGCTCCCTACTTCGATCCGAACAACCCGTTCTGACCGGAACCCGATCCCTTCCAAGACACGTGAGGAAGAAGCCGTCATGAGGATCTATCAACCGATGATGTTCGTCGGGCTCGGCGGGACCGGGTGCAAGGTCGGCGCGGAGCTGGAGAAGCGCCTGCGCGAGGAGCTCTGCGGCCCGGACGGCACCCGGCTGCTGACGACCATGCAGGACTCGAACTTCCTGCCGTACCAGCTGCCTTCGTGCCTGCAGTTCGTCTACGCCGACCTGAGCAAGAACGAGCTGCAGCGGGTGCGCCGCGAGGTCGTGCCCGGCCGTGAGCACGAGCAGGCGGCGCAGAAGACGATGCACCAGATCACCGACCTGGTGCCCGCGGGCCTGGGCAACTCCGCCGACGTGGCGCAGAGCCTGCGGATCAACACCGACGAGGACACGATCCACTGGCTGCCGTCCAAGAGCAGCGACCCGAAGGTCGGGCCGCTGGTGCGCGGCGCCGGCCAGCTGCCGACGGTCGGCCGCGGGGTGTTGTTCGAGACGATCAGGCGCAACCCCGACACCGCGGTGCAGGGCATCAAGAACGCGCTCTCCGACATCAACGAGTCCGCCGGCGATCTCTACGTGGTCAGCGGCAAGCGGACCCAGCGCGTCGACACGGTGATCGTGTTCGTGGTGTTCTCCGTGGCCGGCGGCACCGGCAGCGGCATCTACTACGACTACCTGCACCTCATCGGCGAGATGATGCGGCGCGGCGGCAAGGTCGCCGAGATCTACCCGCTCGTGCTGATGCCGTCGGCGTTCGACGACGGGCAGGGCGGTGGGCGCCCGGCGGACCTCAACGCGGGTTCCGCGCTGGTCGACCTGTTCCGGTTGATCGACGACCAGAACGCGCAGGGGTCGCCGGACGAGCTGGACGCCAAGGGCACGCACGGCGCGGTCTCCGTCCGGTACCCGCAGCTCGAACAGGTGCAGCTGCTGCCCAACACGGTGCAGACGGCGTTCCTCTTCGGACGCCCGGTCGGCGGTGTGCGCAGGGACGACCTGAACCGGTCGATGGTGTCGCTGATGACCTCGCTGATCGGCGCGGGCCCGTCGGACCAGGACGAGGACGAGGAGGGTGCGAACCGGCCCTACCAGTCCTTTGCGGACGGTTTCATCAACAGCAAGGTCGAACGGCACGCCACCGCGGACACCGGTGTCGGCCGGCGCGGCGTGACGACGAGCGCCGTGGCCGCGCTGACCACCCCGTTGCTGGAACTGACGGACGTGGTCAGCTCGCACCTGCTCGCCAACGCGGTCAACGAGCTGCTCGTCCCGCCGGGTGCCGCGGAGACGAACAGGCAGCACATCCGGCAGTTCATCACGGCGGCGGGCCTGGACCGGCTGCTGGAGGCGTCGCCGGCCAGGATCCCGCCGATGGGCAACCCGGTCGGCTACGGGCCCGTGCTCGCGGCGCTGACCGACCGTGCCAACGCCATGGGCGCCAACGTCGAACGCGGCCTGGAGTCGCTGGCGGGGCCGGTCGCGGCGCTGGCGCAGGACTTCGACCCCGCGTCGGCCGCCACCGTGCTGCTGCGCGACCTCGACCTGTTCCGGTTGTGGCGCGCCGTGTTCGGGCACCGCGACCTCACGGACCCGTTGGACAAGGGCGGGTTCCGGTCGCTGCTGGAGGCCTGGCGCACGCCGCCCGCGCCGCCGAACGGCATGAACGCCGCCGCTCCGCCGATGCCGAAGAATCTGCAGAAGAAGTTCATGCAGCGACTGAGGATCGCCGACGCGCCGGCGCAGGAGGTGGCCCGGCAGCAGGACGCCTGGTACGCCTGGCAGACGCGGCGGCTGTGGAACGCGTCGTGGAACGACAGCCACCGGTTGTGGAGCAGGCCGTGGCAGGCGTTCACGGAACAGTTCCGCGCCGTCCACGAGGCGTTCCTGAGCCACGCGCGCAACGACCCGACGCAGTTCGACCTGCGGTCCAAGGACCTCTACAAGGCACGGGTCGGCGTGACCTACCTGCTGCCGCCGGAGGACCACGGGCTGGAGGGCTTCTACCAGTCGGTGCTGGACCGGCTCAAGCAGGACCTGTCGCAGCACCTGGGTCCGCACCCGCACGAGGGTCACGTGCTCAACCTGCTGCTGGGCCAGGACGGCTGGGCGGAGGCGTTCACGAAGGGACGCCAGGACCCGGAGGCCGCGGTCGCCTGCGTCCGCCAGCGGATCAAGGAGGCCGTCGCCGAACGCGTGCGTCCCGGCGACCGCAGCCGTCCCGCGCTGGTGCCGCGGATGGAGGACCTCCTCGCGAACGCCGTGCAGCGGCGGGACAACAGCGTCACCGAGGCCGACCTGAACAGGTTCCGGCAGAAGCTCGCGGAACTGGTGCCCGGTGGTTTCGCACCGGACGGGCACGCGCCGCTCAAGGTGTTGTTCACCTACCCCGCGGCCCAGGAGAACGACGACATCCAGCGGTTCCTGCGCCGCGAGGTCTCCCTGCCCATGGACATGGTGGGGGAGCCGGAGTTCCGCGCGGTCCAGGCCGACGCGATGGTCGTCGTGCTCAACCGCAGCTCGATGGGCGTCACCGAGGTGCCCGAGCTGCGCAGGGTGATCAAGCTCTGGTCCGAGGCGCAGCACCGGCCGCTGCCGCTGGACCTGCTCGAGTGGCGGCGCAGGCTGAGCCAGGACAGCCACTACCTGCTCATGGGCGAGCAGGACCGCCGGCAGGTGCTGCACCGGCTGCTGTGCGCGGCGTGGGACGGCAAGGTCGTCGTCGCGGGCAAGCTCACCAGCCCCGACCACATCACCGTCGAGATCGGCAGCCGCGAGGCCGTGTCGATGAAGCTCGAACTGTCCCCGCTCGGCTCGTTGTCCTCGTGGGCCAGCGTGTTGCAGGCCTACGAGCGCTGGGTGCTCACCGACGACAACCCGAGCAGGCGCAGTCTCGCGTCCAGGCTCATGTCGGCGATCCCCGCGCAGGCCGACCGCGCGCCGTTCCCGCCCGCGCCGGAGTTCACCGCCATCGCCGACCTCGTGGACCAGGAGCTGCTCAAGATCTCCGAGGCGGAGCAGCACCGGGTGCTCAGCAAGGAACCGCAGCTCGCCGTCTTCCGGGAGTTCTGGCGCCAGACGCTGCCGGCGGCACTGCGCCAGCCGCTCGGAAACGCCAGGAACAAGAACCTGATCGACCTGCGCGACCAGGTGCGCGCCGCTCACGGACTGGGCGGTGAGACCGCGGTATGAACACGTCCAAGGTCGTACTCGTCGATCTGCGGGGCGGCACGGCCGGTGCTGTGCCGGTCGAACCGGCGGGCGGCGTGGTGGTGCTCGACCACGCCACCTCGCTCGTCGAGCACAGCGAGACCTACCTGTCCCTGCTCGGCGGGAACATGGTGACCGCCGTCGTGTGCATCGCCATCGGCGAGTCGGGCACGGACAACCCGCTCGACGGGGTGGTGCTCGCCGTGCCGCCCGCGTTGCGGCACGCCACGGTGCTGTGGGTCGGTGACCCCGAGGGCGTGGACTGGGCGCCGGAGAGCGCGCCGCCGCGTCCGGCTGAGCAGCAGGGGGAGGGACTCGACGGCCTGATCGCCGCCCTCCAGGTGCCCGCGCTCTTCGACCAGGTCGTCGCCGCGGCCGAGGAACTCCCCGGCGTTGCGGCGAATCCGGGTTTCCGGATGGTGTCGAGCGCCACCAACGCCGTGGAACTCGCGGAGGCCCGTGCGGCGGCCGTGCGGTCGCTGTGCACGATGGAACACCTGCCGTCGCACGACCTCGGTGGGGCGATCCGGCAGGCCGCCGTCGTGCAGGGCCGTGACGGCGCGGTGCTCACGGGGCCCGTCGCCGCGGCGAGGACGGAAGCGTTGCGCCGCCTGGGACACGTCGCAGGGCTGGCACGGGTCCTGAGGACCCCCAAGGCGTTGTTCGGCTCGTCACGGCCCACCGAGCGGCTGGGCACCCAGGTGGTCTGGGCCGGCCAGGCGGTCGAGAACTACCGCCTGGCGGTGGCCGAGCTGCTGCGCCGCGTCGACGGCCACGTCCAGGCGGGCCGTCCGTCCATTGAGGACGTGGTGGAGCTCGGCGTGCAGCACCCCAGGGAGGCCGACCGCGGCGAGATCTCCGAGGACCTGCGGCAGGCCGTCGACGCCCGGCTGCACGACCAGGTCCCGCTGCCGGTGCTGGCGCACGAACTGAGGCTGGTGGCCGCGAACAGCGGGCCGCAGGGCTGCACGACCGACCTGGACGAGGTGGCCGCGCGCGGCCCGCTGGAGCTCGTCATGCCGGGCTTTCGCCAGTGGCCGCTCACCTTGCTGACCCTGCCGCTGATCTTCCTGAGCTGCGGCGTGCTCACCCTCGTGCTCGGGCCGGGCTGGCCGGGCTGGGGAGCGGGCGCGCTGCTCGCCGCGGCCTGGTTCGGCTCCGGCTGGTTGCTGCTCGCGCGGCGGCCGGGCAAGGACGCCGAACACGGTGGCGGTGCCGCGCTGGTGCCCGCCCTGCTGTCGTACGGGCTGAGCGGGCTGCTGGGGGTGGTGGCCGCTGCCGTCGCGGGCTGGTTCGTCGCCGGCCAGATCCCGGGAGGCTCGTTCGTCAGCGACCTGGTCATCGCGGAGCTGATCGGCCTGTCGCCGGTGACCGTCGCCGTGCTGACCACGCTCCTGGTCGTGTTCTGCGGGGTGACGATCGTGCTCGGCTGGCGGTCGGCCGTGCGGGACTGGCGCGGCGAGCTGCGGCTGGCCGACATGGAGAACGCGGTCGTGGACCTGACGCGGATCGCCGAGGACGTGGTCGTGCGCGAGTGGCAGCCGCTGCACCGCAGACAGGCGATCGCGGCCGTCGCCTCGGAGGTCGCCGCCGGGCTGGAGGAGATCTCGGCCTCGCTCGACGAGGCGGGCAACCGGCTGTTCATCCTGCCGCTGGGAAAGTCCTCGACGAACGGCCTGGCGCCGATGATGCGCCCGGTGCCGCAGGAGCTCTACGCCGTGGTCCGCGGCGACCTGGCCGACGTGTGCCGCGGCGCGCTGGAGCCCGCGTGGCCTGCCGCCGCGACGTCCATGCGCACGGCGGAAGGCGTGTACGCCCAGCGGCTGGACCGGTTGCTGGGCGAGTACGGCGGGGACGTGCGGCGCAACGGCCTGTTGTCGGCGAGCCGCTTCGGCGGTGACGAGGCCACGCGCGACGCGTTGATGGCGAGGGTGTGGTCCGAGTCGCCCGCCGCGCTGGTGGCGTTGCGCACGCAGGCGAGCGGGGACATGACCCAGCTGTGCCGGGGTGGCCAGCTCGGGTACCTCAGCACGTCCGCCGCTCCCGGCCTGGTCCGGTTCGGGCCGGTGCGGCTGCGCAGGATGCTGGAGCAGGAGGGCGTCCACAGAGGACTGACAGCGGATCCCGGGATCACCTGGGGAGAGGGTGGCGAGTTCGTGGGCGCGTTGCGGCTGCTGCCGTTGCGACCGGAGTCGGTGCGCCAGGTGGCGGGTGGTGGCCGATGACCGGGCAACAGATCGAGGTGGTGCGCTGCCGGTACGTGTCCGGGGTGCTCAAGGAGATCGAGATCGAGGGCTCCAACGAGTTCGTCACGCCCGGCGCGGTGCTCGAACAGCGGCTCGTGCGGGTGAACGGGCGGCAGTTCGTGTGCAAGTACGTCTCGCGCGCGGCGGGAGCCCGCAACCCGCGGCTCTACGACCTGCTGGAGAACGAGATCCGCGCGGGCGCGCGTCTCGGGCAGAGCTATCCGGACAGGTACCCGCCGGAGCTCGCCCAGCTCGTCGCGTACAACATCGACGCGGAGGAGCCCTTCGCGTTGCTGCGCGAGTACACCGGGGTGCCGGTGTCCGGTCCGGTGAGCCGGTTCCAGGACACCGAACGCAAGCAGTTCGAGCGCGCCCTGGTCCGCACGCTGCGGCTGACGAGCGAGGCCGGCGTGGTGCACGGCGCGGTGGGCGCAGACACGTTGCGGTGGAACAACGGCCAGCTGCAGCTGATCGACTTCGAGTCCGCCGAACGCGTCGGCGAACCGCGGCGGCTCGGCACGGCAGCGGGCCGGTCGCCGGAACAGGCGGCGGCCACCGGACTCGTGGACGCCCGTGACGACCTGTGGGCGGCGGCCGTGCTCATCCGCCGGTTGCACCTCGGGCCGTCCGCCGACGTGCAACCGGACCGGCGCAACGACCCCGACCGGCTGCGGGGACTGCTGGACCCGGTCTTCGGCAACACCGTGGAACACCGGCCGTCCGCGGCGGAGCTGCTCGTCCGGCTGCACGGCGACAACCACCTGCCGGCGTTCGTCGACCCAGACGCGCGGTTCACCCAGGGCCGCGAGCTCTTCGAGAACGTCGCCCGCCGCAAGAGCGTGCCTGCACCGTCCACAAAGGACGCCGCGCCGCGCAAGCGCACCAGGAGGATCTTCCCGTTCCTGTCGTCGATGCTGCTGGTGTCGATGACGATCGTCGCGACGGCGGTGCTGGTATGACGACGTCCCACCGGCAGGTGCGCTGCCCCGTCTGCGCCGACGAGTTCGAGTGGCCGGACGAGCCGATGGTGTGGCTGTACAACCAGGCGGCTGGTCGCTACGAGGCGTTCGACGTCTCGACGGTGTCCTCGGTCAAGCAGGCCGACCTGAGACGGGGCGGGTACCGGAAGTGCCCCAACCCGTCCGGCGACATGGTCGAACACTTCATCCCCGCGAGCTACGGCGACTACGGCGAACCACTGGTGATCGGACTGGTCGGCGCGCCCTCCTCCGGCAAGACCCACCTGCTGACCTCGATGGTCAGGCAGATGCACATCAACGGCCTGGCCTCGCACGGGATCACCGTGTCAGCCCTGGACTTCCTCAGGCACCGACGCTTTCGCGAGCAGTTCATCACGCCGTTGGAACAGGGCGGTGCGCTGCCGGGCACGGGCACCGGTATGACCGAGGCCGCCGACATCCTGCTGCTGCGCGCACCGACCGGCGATCGCCCGCTGGTCTTCTTCGACGTCGCGGGTGAGGACCTCGTGAACCCCGACGCCCGCAACCGCTCCACCAGGTTCCTGCTCGGGGTGGACGCGGTGATCTTCGTGCACGCGTCGGAGGACCCGCTGGAGACCGGGCAGTCGTCGACGGCCAGTGAGAACAGGTCGTTCGAGCTGGCGATCGAACGACTGCGCGACCGCCGGATCCCCGCGGCGATCGTGGTGACGAAGTCGGACAGGCTGAGGTTCGTGCCCCCGGCCGAGCGGTGGCTGCACGGCGGGGACGAGCACACGGTGAACGCGGCCCGCATCCGTGCCGAGAGCAGGGACGTCTACGCGTACCTGCACCACGCAGGCGCAGGGGCGTCGCTGCGCCCGTTCGAGGCTTTTCCGCGCTGCACCCTGCATTTCACCTCTGCCAGCGGAGGGGACGCGGTGCCGGTGGAGACCGATGGCCCGACCCGCTGGCACTTCCCGCGCGGGTTCCGTCCGTCCAGGGTGCTCGAACCCCTGGTGTCGATCCTCGCGATGACCGGGGCGATCTCCGGCCACGAGGCCGAGAAAGTGGGCATGCCATGAAGGATCACGGGCCCGGTGAGGTCATCGACGAGGCCTTCTTCGGCTGGTCCCTGACCGCGGGCGAGCACACCATCATCTCCTGTTCGCTCAGCCCCGAGCTGGCGGAGATGTGGCGCGCGAGACTGCAGGACCACGTCCGGCTGCAGCCGGTCCCCGGTTTCCCCACACCCCAGTCGGCCCTGTCGTACCTGGAGTTCTCCGACGGGTCCGCCGCTGTCCTGCGCCGCGTGCGCCAGGGCTACACGGAGGGCCGCGAGAACACGCACGTGCTGATCGGTTCACAGACGGCGCTCGGTGCCTCGCTCGCGCTCAGGCTGGAGCACTGGGATGGGTGGAAGAGCACCGCTCCCCACGGTGGCATGGGCACCACGGCGGCGCCCTACCTGGCGAGCGTCGCCGGCTCGGAGGACGAGCTCCTCACCAGGGCCAGGCCGCTGGAGATGCAGCTCGTGGAAGCGCTCGTGAGACTTCTCGAGTACCCAGGCCGTCCGCTGAGCATCGTCGGTTGTCCCGACCACTACAGGGTGCCGATGGCCTGGGCGTTGCACCGGGCGGCGAAGCGTCATCTTGAGCAGACCTTCAACCAGGGGCGGCGGTGGACCTTCTCGACCTACCAGGAACGACACGGGGCAGGCATCGACAACCTGCCGGAGGTGGTGTTCCTGCCCGCCATGCCCAGCGACGGGGAGCAGCACAACCGCACGGTGGTCCGTCTTGATGAGCTTGTGGCGACCAACAGCCAGTTCACCGACATCGCCCGGCAGCTCGTCGCCGGCCTGTTCCACGGTGCGCAGCAGCAGGCGTCGCCACCGCGCCAGCCCGTCAACCGCGTGCACCCCGCGCCGGTGGACGTCCCGTCCGGGGGTGTGCGGCTTCAGCCGAGCGCTGTCGCGGTGAGCACGCCCTCCCCGATGCGGACCGCGTCGAACACCGCCGATGCGCTGTCCGGGCCGTTGCTCGGTGCCCAGACCGCCGACGCGTTCCTGACCGCGCTCCGCACGCTTGCGGCGGACAAGGATCGCGGTCCGCTGCGCTCGGTGATGAACGTCGACGAGGTGAACAGGGCCGTCGAGTTCGTGGAGATCAACACCAGGTTCGAGATGCTGACGAGGCTCCTGGAAGTGCTCTACGGCCCCGATTGCCAGGATCTGAAGGGGCCTGACGAGGCGCTGGCACACGCCGCACGGCTCGTCGAGAACTGTCGTTCGGACCAGCTCGCGCTGATGCTCGGCAGAGCCGCAGCCAAACACAAGAGACCCACGGTCTACGAACGTGTGCTGGAACGAGAGCTGCACCTCGGCGGGCCGCTCAAACCGGGTCCGAGGAACCGGGTCAAGGGCGTGCTGTCCTGGGTGGGGAAGCGTCGCCAGCGCTTCGCCCTGGTCGCCGTGGCCGCGTTCCTGTTGCTGGTGGCGGGTCTCATCGGCGGGTACCTCCTCGGGCAGCCCGAGACCGTCGCGGCACCGGCGACTCCGGTGCCGAGCACAGCGGCCCCGACGACGACCACGGATCCGCCGGTTTCCCAGCTGAAGTCCGGCACGGTGCAAGTGGCGGCGGACGTGAGAACGCAGCAGGTCTTCGCCTTCGTCCAGGTCGGCGATCGGTACTTCCCGCAGGGTGCTTGTGCGGCGCTGGACATCGGGAGCTCGACCTGGAGCTGCGAGCAGAGCTACACACCGGCGGTGAGCGCCGGGGCCGATCCCGCGCTGGTGGCCGTGGTGGTGCAGGCCGGTCAGGTCGAGGGCCTGCTCGGCCTCGCCGCGCAACGCAAGGGCGTCCCGTGGACGACGGGGTGGAGCAGCCAGGTGCCGGTCAAGTCCGGATGAGCACCGGGACCTGGCGGTGGCAGGCCGCGGCGGGTGGCGGTCTCGCCGCCGCCCTCGTCCTGGTGGTGCTCGGCTGGTGGCGTGGGCCGGTCTCGTTGCGCCGCAAGGCGTGGATCACCGGGGTGGGTGCGGCGCTGCGCTAGGTCACGTGGTGGCGTTGATGGTTGCGGCGTCCTGACCGTGATCGGCACGCCGACGCAGGGGTTCAACTGCGCCGGCGTGTGGGCGGCGCGAAGGTGAAGGGCGAGTATGCGAACCGCGCGACGGGCTCCGGCTGTCGTGACGCGAAGCCGACGTGGGCCGTGTCCGGCGCGCGGTCCTGAGTGGACGGTCAGGCCACGTGCCGGACCGCGGCGGCGAGCCACGAGGCGGGCACCGGTGGGACAGGCCTGCCGTGGCTGATCGAGGGGTCCGCGCCGGCGTGCGCGCTCGCCTGCCACCCGGCGGCGCCGAGCCAGTCCGCGATGTCGTCGCGGGCCGCCAGGAACGTCACGCCGTGCTTGCCCAGCCCGCCCCGCACCCGCGAGCCCTGGTCGCCGAGCATCGAGACCTGGAGGTGTTCGAGGAACAGGTGGCTGCCGGGGGCGGACAGCCCGGTCAGCGTGGCCAGCAGCGCGTCACCCTCCTGCGGTGTGAGGTACATCAGCACGCCCTCGACCAGCCACGCGGTCGGCAGGCCCGGCTCGAACCCGGCCGCGCGCAACGGCGCCACCCAGTCCGTCGTGAGGTCGGCGGCCACCGCGATCCGCTCGCACGCCGGGGTGAGGCCCGACCGCGCGACCAGTGCCGTCTTGAACTCGGTCATGTCCGGCAGGTCGAGCTCGAACCAGCGGGTGCCCGGCGGGCACGGCAGGCGCGTCGTGCGGCCGTCCACGCCCGCCGCGAGCGCCACGACCTGCCGCACACCGCTGTCGAGCGCCTGGCTGATCCGGTCGTCGAAGAACCGCGTGCGCACCACGTGGTAGGCCGGGAACCCGGTGGAGGTGATCTTCATCTGCTCGATGAACGCGGTCACCGAGGCGGCCACCGGGTGGTCCTCCAGTTCGGCCAGGAGGAAGGTCGCCAGCGGGTCGGTGAACAGCGGCTGCGGGTGTTCGGCCTCCCGGTGCCGCACCCAGGCGGTGTACAGGGCGGTCTGGCTCAGTCCGTCGGCGGGAATCTTCACTCTTCTCCTCGGTCAGGCGAGATCGGCGCGGAAGGCGGCGGCCATCACGTGGACCAGATTGCCGAACTTGCTGCCTCGGGCGCGTTCTTCGCTGGTCATGCGGCTCTTCTCCTGGTTGAGCGTCCAGCTCGCCCTGCGTCCCAGCAGTGACCACTCGCGCACGTGCCTGCCCAGGTCGCTGTCCGGGGTGAGGACGACGGGCTCACCGCGCCGGGCGGCGGCCAGGGCCTCGGCGAGACCGGGGGTGCCCTCCAGCCCGAGTTCTGCGGCGAGCGAGGTGGCCTCGTCGGCGGCGTTCTCCACCAAGGGAGGCCGGCTGTGGCTGAACCGACGCTCGAAGTGGACGCTGGGCAGTGGCGCCAGGAGCTGGTCCAACGTGGGCAGGACGCCGGTGATCAGCCCGGCCAGCCGCAGCGAGCGGGCGATGGGCTCGGCGTAGCGCGTGTCCCAGTCCTCGTCGTCGTAGGTGTCGGAGTCGTAGTCGACCGGCTCGGTGTAGAAACCGGCCTCCCGCATCAGCGGGAGCAGCGGCTCCGTGCTGTCGCCGGGACGCGGGTCGGGCCAGCTGGGGTCGAACCGGGTGACGACCCTGCCGTCCACGGCGTGGCTGAAGCTCGGGGAGGCGTAGTCGTGCCGCGAGATCCCGACGGCCTCCGTGCCCCGGGACAGGGCGTCGACCAGGTACTCGACCTCGTACCCCGCCGGCTGGACCAGGACCGTCCACTCGCCGAGCGCCAGCACGGAGGCCACCTCCGGGTAGCCGGCGTCGAAGCAGTGCAGGTCCCGCACCTGCTCGGGGGTGCGGGGCGCCAGCGTGTCCATCAGTCCGCCGGCGCGGCGCAGCGCCTCCATCGGTTCGACGCCGCGGACGAACGCGAGCGAGAAGATCTCGCCCAGGAAGGTCGTCGGGCCGGCCAGGGCGTCCGCCCAGGACAGGTCGTGCTGTTCCACTTGGTCCCCCAGAACGGTGAGTGACGCTCGTCGCCCGCCGTGAATTCGAGTCGCGGCGGGCTCACCGCCTAGGGTGCTGCATGTGTCGCAGTGCAGGCCCGCCCGGTTGCCTGGGTGCTTCCACGAGCGCGGTCGCTGCCAGGGACAATTGGTCCCGACCGTTCAGCTCCAGGAGGATTGTTGATCCACAAGTTCTCGGTTCGCTCCGCGGGCATCGCGGAGCCCGACGTCCGTGAGCTCGGCCGATCGTGGGAGCTCGACGACCTCGAGGTGTGGCGTGACTACTACGTCGAGTTCGAGGGCACGCCGGACCCGGCCGCGCTGACCGAGGTGGCCGCCGTGCTCGGCGACCAGCTCGACGTCGAGGTCTCCGTCGACCAGCCGCTTCCCGAGGGCGCCGTGCAGGTCGCCTACAAGCGCGGCGTGGTCGACAACGAGAGCGACTCGATCATCACCGTGTGCGGGCTGCTCGGCGTGAAGGCTCGTGCGGGCAAGGTCGCGACCAGCTACAAGTCGGCGTCGCCGCGGCTGCGGGACCTGATCGCCTCGACGCGGTTCAACCCGACGATCGAAGAGCTGCACGACGAGGAACCGCACTACGACACCCTCGTGCCGCAGGGCCACTACGAGTCGGCCGTGCAGTACGACCTGCGCGGACTCGACGACGCGGCGCTCACCGAGCTGGGCGTGGCCGGGGGCCGCAACCTCTCGCTGGCCCAGATGAAGCACGTGCAGCACGTCCAGGTGACGCTCGGCGACGAGTTCGTCACCGACGTCCTGCTGGAGGCGCTGGACGCCCGCTGGAGCGACCACTGCGCCCACACCACGTGGAAGTCGCTGGGCAGTCTGCTCGGCAGGCTCATCCAGGCCGCCAAGGACGTCGACAACCCGAACGTGCTGAGCATGTTCCACGACAACGCCGGCGTCTGGGACTTCTACGACGGCCACGCGATCGCCATCAAGGCCGAGACGCACAACGGCCCGTCGGCGATCTCCGGCTACTTCGGCCAGCTGACCAAGCTCGGCGGCGTGCTGCGCGACATCCTCGGCACGGGCCTCTCCGCCGACCCCATCGGCAGCTTCGAGTACACCGCGATCGGCGAGCCAGAGGCGCCCGCGCCGATCGCCGGCCGTCCGGACGCGCGCAGGCTCGCCGGCGAGACGATCCGGGCGATCAAGGAGTACGGCAACACGTTCGGCGTGCCGATGATGTCGTCGCGCATGACGTTCCACCCCTCCTACCGCGCCAAGCCGTTCGCGCTCGGCGGCAGCATCGGCCTGCTGCCCGTGTCGGCGGCGCAGCGCGGCACCCCGCGCCCCGGTGACTTCGTCGTGCTGATCGGCGGCCTGACCGGCAACGAGGGCATCCACGGCGCGTCCGCGAGCTCCGCGGGCGCCGTGATGGACACCGCCGCCGTGCAGATCGGCGCGCCGCTGGAGCAGGTCAAGTTCCGCAAGGCGCTGATCGAGCTGCGCGAAGAGGGCTGCATGAGCGCGCTGACCGACGTCGGTGGCGCCGGCCTGAACAGCGCCGTCGGTGAGATCGGCGAGGCGTGCGGCGTGTGGATCAACACCGCGCTGGTGCCGTTGAAGACCGCGGCGCTGCCGATGTGGCGGATCCTGCTGTCCGAGTCGCAGGAACGCATGCTGCTCGCCGTGCCGCCGGAGCACCAGGAGCGGGCGAAGAAGATCCTCGACCGCCACATGGTGCGTTCGACGGTCATCGGCCGGTTCGCGGACACGGGTCGCTACCACGTGTTCCACGCCCCGGACCTGACCGAGGAGGCCCTGATCGCGGGCGCTCCCGACGCCGTGCCCGCCCACCAGGGCGAGCTCGGTTTCGACGTGGCGTACGACCTGCTCGACCTCGAGGTCGAACGGTTCGAGGTCGGCCCGCCGCCGCGTCCGTCCGACGTGGTCGAGTGGCCGGAGCTCGCGCCGACGCAGCTCGCCGGGCTGCTGGAGGAGGTCGTCGCCGACGCGGAGATCGCCTCGCAGCACTTCGCTGACTCGCAGTACGACTCCACGGTCCAGGGCAACACCTGGTACGGCCCGCACTACGGCACCGAGAACTCGGTCCGCACGGCCTACTGGGCCGGCACGCCGGTCGCGGGGTCGCAGGCCGCCGCCGTCGTGAACACCGCGTTCAACCCGTGGATGTTCGACGCGGACCCGGTCGCCGCGACGCGTCAGATGTTCTGCGCGGCGATCGCGGGCCAGGTGCTCGCCGGTGTCGCCGTGAAGGACATCTGCATGTGCGACAACTTCTACACCCCGCACCTCTCGCCGCACTGGCGCGAGTGGCTGGTCGGCATGGTCGACGAGCTCGCGGTGCTGGTGCGCCACTTCGGCGTGCCGCTGATCTCGGGCAAGGACTCCTCGGCCGGCTCCGTGCAGACCGACGAGGGCCTCGTCAGCGTGCCGCCCGCGGTGTTCCTCAGCGCGCTGGGCAAGGTGCCGCACACCGACGGTCTGCTGCGCGAGCAGTGGACCACGGCGGGCAACGTGCTGGTCCGCGTCGGCCTGGCCACGAGCTCCCCGGTCGGCACGGTCGCCGCGCGCAAGCTCGGCCTGCCGATCGGTGCGCTCGACGACCTGGAACTGTCCGATGTGGACAGCTACCTGACCGCGATCGCCGCGAGCAGGCACCTGTTCCGCAGCGGTGCCCGCATCGGCGCCGGCGGCGTCGCGGGTGTGCTCGCCCAGGGTGTGCTCGCCAGCGGCATCGGCGTGAGGCTGGAGTCCGCGACCACCGAGTCTCTCTTCGCCGAGCACCGCGTCGGCGCTGTCGTCGAGGTCGCCCCCGAGGACGTCGCCGCACTGCCCGCCGAGCTGAACCCCGTTGTCCTGGGCACGCTCGAAGGCACGCTGGAGGGCACCGGAATCGTGCTCGAAGGCATCGAGCTGTTCGCTCCGGCCGCGCGCGACGGCTGGCTCAACTCGTTCACGGCGAGGATCGCATGAAGCCGACCGTCAACGTCCTGTACCTGCCCGGCACCAACTGCCAGGAGGAGACCGTCCGAGCGTTCGCCGAGGTAGGTGCCGAGCCGAGGATGCGGTTCGCGGCCGACCTGCTGGCGGGCACCGAACGGCTCGACGACGCCGACATCCTCTGCATCCCCGGCGGGTTCTCGTTCGGCGACCACCTCGGCGGTGGCGCGGTGGCGGCGGCGTTGCTGCGCAGCCACCTCGCGGACCAGTTCGAGGCGTGCCGGCAGCGTCCGCTGATCGGCATCTGCAACGGCTTCCAGATCGCCGTGCGCGGAGGGTGCTTCGGCAAGGTCGGCCTGAAGGTCAACAGCGCCGGCACGTTCCGCAACGAGGAGAACCAGCGGCACGTCGTCGACACCGACAACGACAGCCCGTGGCTCACCGGCCTCGGCGGCCAGACCCTCACCTTCCCGTGCGCGCACGGTGAAGGCCGCTTCGACCCCGGCACCGAGACCGAGGGCTACCGGGTCGCGCTGCGGTACGAGAAGGACTCCAACCCGGACGGGTCGTTCGAGGACGTCGCCGGCATCACGAGCGCCGACGGCCTCGCGTTCGGGCTGATGGACCACCCGGAGCGCGCGATGGACCGCGAGGTCCGGCTGGCGTTCTTCGCGAACGGCGTCCGCGCGGTTCGCTAGACGTAGAACGGCTTGGTGCTGGCCCCACCTTCCGAGTGGGGCCGGCACCATGGCCGTGACCCGGCCGGCGCGGCACGGTGGTGATCATGAAGTCACTCCTGATCGCCGCCATGGTCGCGGTGACCCCGTTACCTCCGCTGCAACCGGAACTGCTGCACGCGGCCATCGCCGACCTGGAACACCCGGTGGTGACGTCCGCACAGCTGCGGGTGTCGGGCTCGGCCGGCCGCTGGTACGGAGCGGAAGGCGCTGTGGGCCGGCCCGACGACCGGTTCCGGATCGGCAGCGTCACCAAGGTGTTCGTCGCGACGGTCGCGCTGCAACTGGTGGCGGAACACAAGCTCAGCCTGGACACGAAGGTCCGGCACTACTTCCCGGATCTGCCGGAGACCATCGACGCGGTGACGGTCGGGCAGCTCCTCAACCACACCAGCGGCATCCCGAACGAGGTCGGCTACCCCGACCTGAGCACGCCGGAGAAGGTCCTCGCGCACCGCTACGACCGGTGGACACCCGAGCAGCTCAGGGCGTTGGTCCCCGCCACGGAGCCGAAGTTCGCGGCCGGCACGAAGCAGGAGTACCGGGGCATCAACTACCTGCTCGCCACGATGGTCATCGAGAAGGTCACCGGCCGCGATCTGGCGCGGGAGGTCGAGAAGCGCATCACCCGCCCGCTCGGTCTCACGAAGACCTATGTGCCGGAACGCAACGAGACCCGGATCCGCGGCGCACACGTGCACGGCTACTTGAACGTGCCGGGGCAGGGCGTGGTCGACGTCAGCGACTTCAACTCGTCGAGGGCGCACGGCGAAGGCGACATGGTCTCCACGACCGGTGACCTCACCAGGTTCATCGCCGCGTTGTTCGACGGCAGGCTGGTGCGGGAGGACCTGCTGCAGAAGATGTTCACGCTGCCTGATGTGTCCATGGTGGACGGACGTCCCGCCTCCTACGCCACGGGCCTGCAGACCTTCACCGTCAACGGCATCGAGGTGTGGGGCAAGACGGGGGAGTGGTACGGCTACGCCGCAGGGGTGTTCTCGACCAGGGACCAGCAGCGGCGCATCGCCTACTCGTTCACGCCGACGGTCCGCGACAGCTCGCAGCAGCAGATGACGTTGCGGATCGCGAACGCGGCGACTAGCCCCGCAGCTGATCGGCCTTGATCCCGTACTGCGCCATCTTGCGGTAGATCGTCGCCCGCCCGATGCCGAGCTCGGCGGACGCCCGCGCGATCGTCGCGCCCGGCTCGGTCAGGCAGCGCACGATCTCGTCGCGTTCCAGGGCCTGCAGTCTGCTCAGCCGGTGGCCGACGCTGGTGAACACCTCGGCGGGCAGGTGCTGCACGTCGACCACGTCCGAGCGGGCGGCGGCGACGCGCACGACCTGGCGCAGCTGCCGGGTGTTCTCCGGCCACTCGTACGACAGCAGCGCGCGGGTCGCCGCCGAGGTGAACGTGACCTCGCGGCCCCGGTCGCGATGGGCGAAGTAGTGGGCCAGCGGCAGGACGTCGTCGGGACGGAAGCGCAACGCCGGTGCCTCCACGACGACGTCCACCAACGGCGCCAACGCCTCCGGCAGGGCAGCGGTCGCGGTCAGCGCGAACCCGGTCAGCAGCGGCGCCAGCGACGAGGCCGCCCACGCGGGCAGCGCGTCCACGTCCGAGACGACGACGCACGTGTCGGCCTTGCCGAGCTCCGGGGTCCACAGCCGCAGCCACATGTCCACGTCGTCGGGAGCGGGCGGACGGGCGTTGAGCAGGCGTTCGCGGGGCCGCACGGTGCGGCGGGCGTGGGTGGCGAGCGCCGTCTTGCCCGCTCCCGGCTCGCCGACGACGGCGACCACGCGGTCCTCCAGCATGGCCTCGACCGCGGTCGCCATCGCGGCGTTCCACTGCGCCGACAGCCGCGGTGGCTGGACGCGGTCCGAGTAGACGCGGAACACCTCACCGCGCGGCGCGGGACGGGCCTTGCGGCCTGAAGCGCGGGCCAGCATCAGCGCCGCTGTGTTGCCCGCCGCGGCCTGGGCCAGCGCCAGCAGCAGATCGGAGGACTGGTCGGACCAGGTCGTGAGGTTCACGCTGCCCGCCAGCGCGCCGGAGACCGGGTCGAGCACCGGCACCGCCGCGCACGTGTAGCCGCGCAGGCCCGTGCAGTAGTGCTCGGCGGCGCGGACGAGGGTCGCGGTGCGGTCGGCGAGCGCGAGGCCCAGGCCGTTCGTGCCGGCGTTGGCCTCGGCGAAGTAGAAACCGGGGGCCAGCGAGACGCGGTCGAGCGAGCGGACGATCGCCGGGTCCGTGCACAGCCTGGTCAGCACCAGGCCCTCGCTGTCGGTGATCATCAGGCTGATGGGCTCGTTGGACAGCGTGGCGTGCAGGCCGCGCAGCACCTCGTGGCCGCATTCGTAGAACAACGACGTGGTGTCGACCGTGCCGGTGAAGACCGGCCGCACCTCGTCCTCCGGCACGCCGTACCGCTCGCTGCGCAGCCACGACGCCCGCAGGCGCTGCGGGATCGCGGCGAGCTGCCGGTCGTCCACGTGACCTCCTCGTCGCGCGTTCCACCCCAATGTACGACCCGCAGCTTCGTCCGGCGTAGATGCCGCTGTCTCAAAGTGAGACACCGGGTGGGTCCCTGAGCTGCGCCGATCTTCCTACGGTCGGTCGCAACCACTGGAGGCATCCATGTACTCGAAGGACGGCGAGAACTACTTCATCGTCGACGCGCACGTCGCGCTCTGGGACGCCCGCCCGGAGAACCAGCGCAACATCCACGGCAAGCAGTTCATCGACTGCTTCTACGACTACCACCGCAACCTCTCGCCGGAGGAGGAGGGCTGGTCGTACGAGGAGTACCTGTACCAGGGCGGCGAACGCCTGATGAAGGACCTGTTCGACGACGGGTACGTGGACCACGCGATCTTCCAGCCCGCCCACCTGGGTGCGTTCTACCACAACGGTTTCGGGCAGACCGAGGAAGCGTTCGCGCTCACCTCGAAGCACCCGGACAAGCTCACCTACAACCACTTCTGGGACCCGCGCCGCGAGCAGCAGGGGCTCGACGAGCTCAAGCGCGACGCGGAACGGTTCGGGCTCAAGGGCGTGAAGCTCTACACCGCCGAGTGGTACGGCGATTCGCGCGGCTGGCGGCTCAACGACCCGTGGAACTACCGCTACCTGGAGACCGCGCAGGAGCTGGGCATCCGCAACATCCACATCCACAAGGGGCCGACGATCCGGCCGCTCGACCGCGACGCGTTCGACGTGGCGGACGTCGACCACGCGGCGACCGACTTCCCCGAGCTGAACTTCGTGATCGAGCACTGCGGGCTGCCGCGCCTGGAGGACTTCTGCTGGATCGCCACGCAGGAACCGAACGTGCACGCCGGTCTCGCGGTCGCGATGCCGTTCATCCACACCCGGCCGCGGTACTTCGCGCAGATCATCGGCGAGCTGCTGTACTGGTTGAACGAGGACAGGATCCAGTTCTCCAGCGACTACGCGCTGTGGACGCCCCGCTGGCTGATCGAGCGGTTCGTCGACTTCCAGATCCCCGCCGACATGACCGAGTACGCACCGCTCACCGTGGCGCAGAAGAAAAAGATCCTCGGCCTTAACGCCGCGCACATGTACGACATCCCGGTGCCCGCGGGTCTCGACGTCGCGCCGGTCGAGCAGGAGGCGGTGTCGGTCGCATGATGGCGGCCTGGAAGGCGCTCGACGAGGTGATGGACCCCGAGCTGGACGAGCCGATCACCACGCTCGGGTTCGTCCAGTCGGTCTCGCGGGACGGCGACGTGCTGACCGTCCACTTGAGACTTCCGACCGCGTTCTGCTCGCCGAACTTCGCGTACCTCATGGCATCGGACGCGAAGGACGTGCTACGCGGACTGGCACCGCACGTGGTCGTGGTGCTGGACGACCACCACGACTCGGACGTGATCAACCGCGGTATCGCCGCCGACGCCGGGTTCGTCGGCACGTACGGCGCCGAGGCGTCCCGCGACCTGGCAGAGCTGCGGCTGACGTTCCAGCGCAAGGCGCACGCGGCCGCGATGGAACGGGCCGTGCGAGACGTGCCGCTGGAACGCCTGAGGTCGTTGACGCTGCAGGACCTCCCGGCGTCCAGGTCGACGGAGGCGTTGCGGCGCAGGCGGTCCGCGCTCGGCTTCGACACCGCGCCGGACGCGCTGGTGCTCGTCGACGACAACGGCGTGCCGTTGCAGCCGGGCGATCTGCCGCTGCGGCTGCGGTTCGCGAGGTCGGTAGGTATTTCCATCGAGGGCAACGCGCATTTCTGCCGCGGCTTGCTCCGCACCCGTTACGCACTGGAGGGAACGTCATGAGGGCCGTGCAGGTGGTCGGCTACCACAAGCCGTTGGAGCTCACCGAGGTCAGCGAACCCGAGGTGACCGGCCCGTTCGACGTCGTCGTGCGCATCGGCGGCGCGGGGGTGTGCCGCACGGACCTGCACATCCTCGAAGGGCAGTGGGCGGAGAAGTCCGGCGTGACGCTGCCGTACACGATCGGCCACGAGAACGCGGGCTGGGTGCACGCCGTCGGCGCGGCCGTCACGAACGTCGCGGAGGGCGACAAGGTGATCGTGCACCCGCTGATCACGTGCGGCCTGTGCCGGGCCTGCCGCAGCGGCGACGACGTGCACTGCGCCGCCTCGCAGTTCCCCGGCATCGACACCGCCGGCGGCTACGCGGAGTACCTGAAGACCTCCGCTCGTTCGGTCGTGAAGATCGACGACGCGCTGGAACCCTCCGACGTTGCCGCGCTGGCCGACGCGGGCCTCACGGCGTACCACGCGGCGGCCAAGGCGGCGCGCAGGCTGCGGCCGGGGGACCGGTGCGTGGTGATCGGCGCGGGCGGACTCGGGCACATCGGCGTGCAGGTGCTCAAAGCGCTGACAGCGGCCGAGATCGTCGTCGTGGACCGCAACCCGGACGCGGTGAAGCTCGCCGAGACGATCGGTGCCGACCACGGCGTCGTCGCGGACGGCTCGCACGTCACGGCGGTGCTGGACCTCACCGGCGGCGACGGCGCCGAGACCGTGATCGACTTCGTGGGCGAGGGCGGCGCGACGCGGGACGGCATCGCGATGCTGCGCAGGGCGGGCGACTACCACGTCGTCGGGTACGGCGAGAACATCGACGTGCCGACGATCGACATCATCTCCACCGAGATCAACCTGATCGGCAACCTCGTCGGCTCCTACAACGACCTGTGCGAGCTGATGGTGCTGGCAGCGCAGGGAAAGGTGACACTGCACACCCAGAAGTACCCGCTGGACAGGTTCCAGGACGCGATCGACGACCTCGACAACGGACGGGTGCGGGGCAGGGCGATCCTCACGCCGTGATTCCACGCCGGGGCGGCCCACTAGAATGGGGCCGTGGACTTGGCGCGGGTGCGGAAGCGCTGTGAGGAAGAGATCCGGCGACTGCGCATCAGCACACCGCTCGACGTCACGGCCCTGTGCGAACGGCTGGCGGAGCAGCGCGGCAGGCCTCTGCACCTGCTCGCGCTGACCTCGCGCACCTCCAACCCGTCCGGGCTGTGGGTGGCCGCGAAGAAGGCGGACTACATCTTCTACGACGAGTCCGTGGGCGAGGCGCACCGCGCGCACATCGTCCTGCACGAGATCGGGCACATGGTGTTCGAGCACGCCGGGGTCGCCGAGCTGGACGACCTCACCGCGCGCCTGCTCGCGCCGAACCTCGACCCGAAGGTGGTGCGGCAGCTGCTGTGCCGCGACAGCTACGACAACGAGCACGAGCAGGAGGCCGAGCTGTTCGCCACGCTCGTGCTGATGCGGGCCGGGTTCGAGGTCGTGGGCACCGTCGAGTCCGACGTCGAGGACGACGCCGCGCTGGCCCGGCTGCGTGAGGTGCTCAGTGCTTAGGGCCTTCCACATCCTCGTGGTGGTGCTGCTGTGGGCGAGCACCGCCTACCGGGTCGTCGTGCTGCTGCGGCGGCCGACGAGGAGTTTCGGCAACGCCGCGCTCTGCCTCGCGCTGTTCTTCCTGGCGCTGGGGTTCACGGTCGGGCTTCCCCCGCTCTACCTGCGGATTCCGTGGCTGGCGGAGGGGGCGAGCCTGGTCCGGCTGGTCCAGCACGGGCTCGTCGTGGTCAGCCTGTTCTGGCTGCACGTGTTCGTGGCGCACTCCGGGGGCCGCTCGGTGCGCGGGACCGTCGTGCGGGCCGTGACGGCGTGCGCCTCCCTGGTCGCGATGATCGTGCTGTTCCTGCTGGCGGCGCCCGGTGACGACGCGGAGGACTTCGTCGGTGCGTACGCCAAGGCGCCGTTCGTCACCGAGTACCTGCTCGTGTACCTCGGCTACATGGCGTACGTCCTGGTGGACGTGTTCCGTCTCACCCGTCACCTCGCCGGCAGCACCGCGGAGGGCCCGATGAGGCTCGCCCTGCGCCTGTGGTCGATGTCCAGCCTGGTCGGGTTCGTGTACGCGGCGCACAAGGCGGCCTACGCGCTGGCGGCCCGCCTGGACCTCCCACCGCCCTGGCTGGAGGGGCCCGTGTCCACCTCGACGGGCGGCATCGTCCTGGTGCTGTTCCTCGTGGGCCTGACCGCGTACCGGTGGGGTCCGCAGATCGAGCAGTACCGCACCTACCGGGTTCTGCGGCCGTTGTGGCGGGCCTGCTACGACGTGATGCCCGGTGTCGCGCTCATGCCTCCGGAGGTCCGGATGCCGATCGAACTGCGTCTGTACCGGTGCGTCATCGAGATCCTGGACGGGCGACTCGCGTTGCGCGCCTACTGGGACACCCGCATCGCCGACCAGCAGGGCGAGGCGGCGGCACTGGCGGCCGCACTCGACGCGAAGGCCAGGGACGAACCCGTGGAGGCGGGCCCTGCCTCCCTGCCCGCCCTCGACGTGGCAGGGCTGACCGTCCTCGCTCGCGAGTTCAGGACTCTTTCGGCGGCAGGCCTTCCAGCTCCCGCACGCGGTTGATGACCTCGGTGATCGTGTCGAGGCTGCGGTCCGACAACCCGGACGCCCGCATCGCGACCTCGCGGACACCGTTGTCCTTCAACGCGGTGACGAGCGCGATCTCACCCTCGACCTGCTCGCGCACGGCGTCGTCGAAGAAGTAGGCGGCCGGCACCCCGAAGAACGTCGCGAGCGCGCTGAGGTGCTTGAGCGTGGGGTTGTCGCGCTGCCCGGTGCGCAGGTACCAGAGGTAGGACGCGGAGATCGTCACGCCCTGGTCGCGGGTGATTGCCTCGGCGACGTCCTCGTTGCTGTACTCGCGCTGCCCGGACGCCTTGATGGAGCGGAACAGGTACTCCAGCCGCGCGGCCAGGGTGTTCGGCTGGGGCTTCTCGCGGTCGGTCATCCAGCCCACCTCACGTTTTGACTGGTGTGAATCGAAAAAGTGTGACATTCACACCGGTTGACGGCCCGGGGTGGACCAGGTTTAACTTACCTCGCTTCAACTGGAGTGAGTCAGCGTGACACGCGATTCACATCAGTCAACGGCCCGGAGCGGTGGGGCCACGCGCCTGGGGGTGGCGTGGCCCCACCCGCCGGATCCGCCCTCCCGCGGCGAACGCCGGCCGTTGCGCAGCCCGAGAAAGAGCGCCGGGTGACAAACCTCCTTGGAGGCTGTCAGTAATCTCCTCGTCACAGCCTCACGTGAGAGGGTTTGGGCGATGCCTGGCGTGTTCGTCAACTACCGCACCGGTGACGGTGAATGGGCTGCTGCCCTGGTCAAGCGGGAGTTGAGTGCGCGTTTCGGAGCTGACCAGGTCTTCTACGCGAGCCAGTCGATCCGCCTCGGCGAGGACTTCTCCCGCGAGATCCTGAGCGGCCTGCGCCGCTGCGAGGTCCTCCTGGCCCTCATCGGCCCCCGCTGGGTGCACGCCGTCGACCGCGAGGGCGTCCGCCGCCTCGACAAGCCGGACGACTGGGTGCGCCGCGAGCTCCTCGAGGCCTTCGACTGCGGCCTGCGCGTCATCCCGGTCCTGATGGACGGCATCGACCCCCTGCGCGAGGCCGACCTCCCCGACGCCCTGAAGCGCGTGGCCCGCTGCCAGTACCTGCGCATCCACCACCGCAGCGACGACCTGGACCTCCCGCGCCTGGTCGACGAACTCGTCGAACTCGTACCGGAACTCCTCACCCCCAGGCCCGCCCCGTCCGCGCCGCGCCACGACCGCCCGGCCGAGGGCGAACTGCGCAGCCCGATCACGGAGTTCCGCCAGGCCCTGTCCGAGCCGCTGGGGCAGTCGGTGTACGAACGCGTGCAGGCGGCGGCCTCGGCGGCGCTCGAACTGCTCACGGAGCAGCGCTACCCGACCACCGGTCATCTGGACGAGGCCGACCTGCCCGCGGAACTGGAGAAGCGGCTCGCCGGCTACGAACACGACCTGGCTCCGTTGCTACGCCTGGTTGCCGTGGGCGTGCGCTCCGGCGACCGCAGGCACGACGAGCTGTGGACCTCCCTGGTCGAACGGTTCCTGCAGCCCCCACGGCATCAGCCAGGCGTCCGGGAGGTCTGGGCGAACGCCTCCGCCTTCCCCGCGCTGCTGCTCGTCTACGTGATCGGTGTGGCGGCCGTGGCGGCAGGCAGGGAGGACCTCGTCCACCGGCTGTTGTGCGCCACCCCGATCACCTCGCCCGACGGCCGGACCACCCCGGTCCTGCGCGCGCTGGCCCTGCGCAACGTCGTCGACCCGCGCCACGCGGCATCGCTGCCCCTGTGGGGCGGCACGGCTCCGCACCAGGCCCTGAGCGTGCAACTGCGGCAGATCCTGAGCCGCGTGTTCTTCAACGTCGTCGACGGTGCCGCGTTCAACTGGACGTTCGCCGACTACGAGTTCCTCCGCAGTCTGCTCGAGCTGCACGACGCGCCGTTCTCGTCACTGGGCGAGTTCGCCGTCCGCCTCGACCACGACGACTCGGTCATCCACCAGCGCAACGCGGCCCGGCTGGACGCGGAGTCGCCCCTGCTGCGCTCCGGCGCGTTCGACGGCGATCCCGCCCGAGTCGCGGTCGCGTGGCGCGAACTGCGCGAGGCGACCCGGGCCCGCTACTCCTAGCCGTCATTCGAGATCTTCCAGCAGCACCGTGCTGAATCCGCCGCCGGTGGAGACGGCCAGCACACCCCTGTTGATCTGCGCGGGCACGGACACCGGGTTCCAGCCGTCGTAGCCCCAGCCGACCGCGGTGCCGTCCTCCTTCAACGCCAGGACCGCGGCCCCGCGGGCCGTGATCCCGACGACGCCGCTCAGCGCCTGGGGCGGAACCTGGTCCTCGCCGGCCATGCTCGGTCCACCCCAGGCGAAGACCGATCCGTTCCGCTTGATCACGAAGCAGACTTCGTGGGTCATGGCGATGGCGACCGCGTCGGCCACCGACGGTGCCAGGTCGCGGCAACTTTCCCCCCAGACGACGACGGTGCCGTCCGCCTTCAACGCCATGTTCGTCGTGCCCCCGGCAGCGATCGCGATGACACCGCTCTGCGCCTCTTGCGGCACGTCCGTCAGGCCGAAGTAGCCGTTGTAGCCCCAGGCGATGACCCTGCCGTCGTCCTTCAACGCCAGGCTGTGCAGGGCTCCGGCCGAGATCGCGATCACGCCTTTGTGCACCTCGTCCGGAAGCTGCAACTCCCCGTTGAAGTTTCCGCCACCCCAGGAGAAAACGGAGCCGTCGTCCTTCAACACCATGTTGTGGCGTCCGGCCGAGATCGCCTTCACGCCGCTCCACGCCGGCGGAGGAATTTCGGTGAGCCCGTGTTCCTGGTCGCCCCAGGCCTTGACGGAACCGTCGGTCTTCAACGCGAGGGCGTGTCCCCATCCTGTCGAGATCGCCTTCACGCCGCTCGACACCGACGGCGGAGGCGTCGCCTCACCGTTGATGTTCTGGCTGGACCACGCCTTCACGGCACCCCGCGCGATCCTCACCTCCCGCGACGACTGAGCCGTCTGCAGGCCCGCGGTGATGGTGAGCGACAGCGTGTAGACCCCCGCCTCGGCGAAGGTGTGGGTGAAGTCGGCCGTCCGCGCGGTCACCTCGGGGTTCGTGTTGCCGTTCCTGGTGACCGTCCAGGACCACCCGTCCGGCACCGCGGTCGTGTCGGCGGTGAACCGCACCGACTCTCCCAACACCGGCCTCGGCCGCTGGACGTTGAGCGCGGTGATCCGGATGGGAGCGCCCGCCGGATCCACGATCACCGTGGTCTCCGCCTCCGCCCGCAGACCGCCGGGCAACGTGCTGACGGCGCGCACGGTGAACGTGCCGGCCTGCTGCCAGCGGTGCCGGACGGTGCCACCGGCGGCAACGGCCCCGTCGCCGAACTGCCAGTCGGCGGTGGCGACGCCGGGGACCGTCGGCACCACCATGGTCAGGTCGAACTCGTCTCCGACCACCCCCTGATGGCCCGGCCGCACGAGGATGGAGGCGGCGACCGTGCCCGGACGCGGTTCGACGCGCGACGGCTTGACGTCGCGTCCGGGAACTCCCACGCTGCCCGGCTTCTGCTTGTCGTTGCCGACCTGCACCGCCTGGTCGTGCTGCCCGGAGTCGTCGTGCTGGAACGGCACGTCGTCGGCGGGCTTCCCCGTGTACTTCGTGACGGCCCTGACCTCGCCGGACAGCTCCAGCACCCCGGCCCTGTCGCCGTTCGCGTCGTTGAAGAAGACGATGCCCTCGAAGGCGCGCAGCTCGAACCTGGTCGGACGGTCGAACAGCTGGCGCTCGGCGACCACTCGCGAGGTCTTGAGGTCCAGGATCGTCGCCTGGCCGGTGGAGTAGTCAGGCACGACGACGTGGTCGTCGACCTCGACCGGCGCCCCGAACTCGTCGCCGGCCGCGCCGATCTGGACGGGGGTGGAGCAGGCGTGCGTGCTGAACGCACAAGTGACCAGTTCGCCCCGGTCGACGCTCATCAGGTGCACCCTCGACAGGTCGTTCGACCCGCCGACCACCACCGCGCCGCCGGCCGCCGGGTCCGTGCGGACGGAGTCCCTGGTCAGCCCGTTCTCGGGGTTGATCAGTTCCACCGTGCCGTGCTCGGGATCCACCAGCACGGGATAGCCCTGGGCGATCGCGAGACGGGCGTGCTCGCCCACTCCGGCCCTGGACCGCTTCCGATTCCCGTCCAGCCAGACGAGGTCGCCGGAGGTGTCGTCGACGGCCCACAGCCGTCCGGTGGCGTCCGTGACGGCGCTGCCCGGCCTGATCGACTCGGCCAGCTGCACGGGCTCGTCTCGCGGGGCCCAGGTCGTGGGATCGATCTGCACGACGCGTCCACTGTGGACGTCGATCGCGTAAACCCCTTCCGCCGCGGGCAACAGGGTGAGTCCCTCGCTCGCGGGGAGGACCGCCACCGGTGCGGAGGCGCGTTCGGTCGCGCCGTCGATCGTGCGGAACTCACCGGTCTCACGGTTGAGCGTCGTGGCCGTGCCGCCCATCTGGGCGACCTCCAGCGCCGTGCCCGCCCCAGCGATCTGGACGGAGGACTTCACCTCGGCGGACGCGCCGTCCAGCAGGGTCGCCTCGCCGGTCTGCGTGGACGCGAGCCACGCGGACCCGGACGTCATCCGCACCACCCTGGTCTGGTAGCCCGGCCCCGTCACCAGCGCCGCCGCGGCGATGGTGGCGGTCACGGCGACGAGCGCGACCAGAACCCGACTGCGCCTCGTTCTCATCGGTACCGCCCCATTTCCAGCTGCTCCCCAGCATGCCGCCGTCGCCGGGCGGCGTCCCATTCAGTCCACAGTGGACGTGGATCGACCGCGGCGAGCATCCGTGCCGCGGAGACACGTCGCGGGTAGAGCCCTGCCGTCAGTCGTGCCACCTGGTCCCAGGCGCGGTCGGCGTCGGTGTGACCCAGGTGGTCTGGTGCGTAGATCGCGGTGGTCGCCAGTTCCGCCGTCGTCTCGAAGGGTTCCGCGACGTCGCCGATGCGGCCTCGCACGTGCTCGGCCATCTCGTGGCAGGTGAGCGACACCGGAGGGGAGATGCCGCGTTCGGCCAGCCGGTCGAACTGCTCTCGCCACGCGCCGAGCACCTGCGCCGCGGGGTCTGGGTCGCGGCGCCGGTGTACGCGGCGGCGGGCTTTGACGAGCACCACGACCCCGGCGGCGAGCACGACGAGCACGGCCACCGCCGATGCCAGGACCGTGGTGCCGTCCAGCACGTCGTCCCAGCCGATACCCAGGTCGCTCGCCGTCTCGGTGGGCTTCGACGCGACCGGTGAGCCATCCGCCTGTGCGGTGACCGGCGGGGCCGCGGTCGGCGCCGCCGGGCGCGGCGGAATCACCCGGGGAGCTTCCGCCACCGGTGGGACGTGCGGGCTGTCGCTGGTGAGGGTCGGATCGAACTCGATCCAGCCGTAACCCGCGAACTTCACCTCCGACCACGCGTGAGCATGCGCGGTGGTGACGCCGAAGGTGCCGCTGCCGTCCTCTGTGTCCAGCCGGTAGCCGACGGCGATCCTGGCCGGGAACCCCCAGAACCTCGCGATCGTGGTGAACACCGCGGCTTTCTGCTCGGCGAACCCACCGCCCGCGTCTCCTTCCGCCAGCAGCCGGGCCATGGCCGCGTAGGAGTGCCCCGGAGGACGGTCCAGCCGGTAGCTGACGTCCCGCAGACGCGTTTCGAGGGCCTCGAGCCGCAGGAAAGGGCTTGGGTCCTGGAACTGCGCGGCCAGCGCGCGCACTGCTTCCGGCAGACCGGCGGGGAGCAGTGGCGAGCCGTCCTCTTTCGGAAGAAGTGTCTGCAACGGGACGTCCCTGGCCATCTCGCTCGAGGGCGTCAGGTCGTTCCTCCTGGCGGGCTGACCGGTCACGTCGTAGCGAAACCCCTGCTCCGGGGACTCGGTGCCGATCACGGTGCCCGAGTCGGAGTCGAATCCGAACCGGCCCCTGGGCTCACCAGGCGTGCTCAGCCGAGTCGGCCTGCCGAACACCGGCAGGTACGGCCCGGTCAGGTCCTCCAGTTCGACGTGCGCCGTCACGCTGTCCGAGGTGGCCGTTCCGGGTTCGGAGCTGAGCCGGCTTCCCGCCGTGCGGAACGTGCCGGAGGACCTCCAGGTGGTGCCGTTGAAGCTCTCCAGCGTGGCTGTCCTGAGGTGGGTGACCAGCCCGGTGGCCTCGCCCTCCAGCCGCACGGTGAACAGCGTGCGCGGCGGGTTCTCGTTTAGCTGTCTCCTCACCTGCGACAGCGGGGTGATCGTGTCGGTGAGCGCGACCGGCGGTGCGAGCACGTCGCGGATGTCGAAGCGGTGCTCGCCCGACGCCAGCGGCGCGGATTTGCCGCCCACGACGCCGAACAGCGCCGAGGCGGCGACCGTCAGCACGACGAGGCCGAGCGCGACGGCGGGCTTCGTCGTCCGCCGGCCGCCGCGGCCGGTGGCGGTGACGGCGCTGCGGTGGGCGCGGACCGCGATCAGGCTCAGCGCCGCCATCAGGAACACGACGGTGGCGGTCGGGTGGCTGCCCGCCTGGTCGCCGACGGCGAACACGGCGAACACGTAAGCCGCCAAGGCAGGAGCCAGCGGGGCCGGCACACTCCGCGTCCGCAGGACGAGCAGGACCGCCGAGAACGCCGCCGCCCACATCACCAGCGCGGGCACGACCAGCAGTTCGCTCCACGGGTCGGCGGGCACGGCCGTCGTGAGCAGGCGGCTCCAGCTGCCGCGCATCCCGGCGAGCACAGCGGGCACCGAGCCGTGGAACACACCGGCGACGACGACCAGCACCGGCCCCACGACGGCCGACAACGCGATGGACCACGCCCGACGCGCCAGCGCCGCCGAGACCGCGCCGACGAAGAGCGCGACGCTCAGCGAGGAGAGGTAGCTCTCGGAGGTGAAGAAGTAGCTGTACACCAACGCACCCGCCGCGCAGGCGACCAGTACCAGTGCCACCTCGACCAGCGTCAGCGTGGTACCCGCGCTGATTCGCCACTTCATCGCTGCACCAGCCGGTTCCAGTTGATGGCGAACTGCTCGCTGTTCGACGCGGACACCGCGAGCACGCCGCGTGGCCGGGACAGCGCGGCCGGATCGGACGTGACCAGCTGGGCGAGGTTGATGGAGAGGAACTTGGGGTGCGCCAAGGTGAGCAGGTGCGCAACCGCGGCGTCGGTGCGGCCGGTGATCACGGTCAGCACGACGCCCTGGGTGCTGGAGACGACGTCCCGCACGTGGTCCGACAGTCCGGCGAGGCCCCGATCGGCCGAGGACCTGGCCACGGTGGACAGGAACTCCAGTGCGCTGCTGCCGGACTCCCGTTCGTCGGCCGAGGTGGTGCGGAAGCGGAACGGCAGCCGGGCCTGCTCGGCCGCCACGCAGAACGACGCGGCGACGCGCACGGCGTGCTCGAACATCAACGGCGTCGAGTAGGGGACGGCACTCGTGTCGAGCACGACCAGTTGGCGTGGCTCGTCAGGCACGACCACGTGCCGGGCCATCAGCGTGCCCGCCCTCGCCGTCGCACCCCAGTGGATGCGGCGCCAGTCGTCACCCGGTTCGTACTCGCGCAGGCCGTGGAACGCTGCTCCGCCGAGGGGGGCGCTGCTCACCGTCGGCCCTTCGGCGTCCTGGGGCCCGCCTGCCGCGACCAGGGTGAGGGCGTGCACTCGGGGCAGGACGTGCACCACGTGCGTGCCACTGCTCGCCCGCCCGCGGTGCATGAGCCGCAACGGGTCGGAGTGCCCCAGCCGCACCGGCGGGATCTCGTAGCGGCCGCGCTGAGTGACTGGCAGCGGGTAGCCCACGGTGCACTCGCCGCCCGCGGCCAGCGCGGGCACCGGTACGGAGGTGCGCTGCCCGATGACCGTATCGGTGACCATCAGCGGCGGACTGCGGCGACGGCCGACGTTCCTGACGGTCAGCGCCGCCTGCGCGGCCTCGCCCTCGAACACGCGGCGTGGCTGGACCTCCCGCGCGACCGTGAGCTTCGGTGTCGCCAGCAGCCACAGGACGGCGACCAGCAGGGCGCCCGCCGCGGCGAGGCCGAGCGTCACCAGTTCCGGGTAGTCCGCCCAGATGCCGGCGGCCACCAGACACACGGCGGCGACCGCCATCCACACCCCGGTCGAGGTCAGTCCGGTTCTGGTGAGCCGTGGGCCCCCTGGCTTTGCGCTCACCGGCCAGCCGGCACCGGCGCGGTCGCCAGGACGTCCCCGAGCACCGACTCCGCGGTGCGCTGCTGGATGCGCGCCTCCGGGGTGAGCAGCAGCCGGTGGTTGAGCACCGGCACGGCCACCGCCTTCACGTCGTCCGCGGTGACGTACGGACGGCCGGCGGCCAGGGCGTAGGCCTGGGCCGCGGTGATCATGGCGATGCCGCCGCGCGGGCTCACGCCCAGTTCGACGTCGGGGTGCACGCGGGTGGCGCGGACCAGGCGGGCCACGTACTCGCGGAGCTCGTCGGCCACGCGTTGTTCGCGGACGGCTCGGATCATCAGGCGGAGGTCGTCGAGCTCCATCACGGACTTGAGCTCGTCGGGGCGGCGGCGGGTGACGCCGTAGGACAGGATGCTGACCTCGTCGGCGAGGTTCTCGGGGTAGCCGATGCTGATGCGCATCATGAACCTGTCCAGCTGCGCCTCGGGCAGGGCGTAGGTGCCCTGGTGTTCCACCGGGTTCTGGGTGGCGATGCACAGGAACGGGTAGGGCACGGGGATCGGGCGGCCGTCGACGGTCACCTGGCCCTCCGCCATGACCTCCAGCAGTGCCGACTGGGTCTTGGGGGAGGCGCGGTTGATCTCGTCGCCCAGCAGGATGTGGGTGAAGACGGGGCCCTGGCGGAACTCGAAGCGCGAGCGGCCCTGGTCGTAGACCTGCACGCCGGTCACGTCGGAGGGGAGCAGGTCCGGGGTGAACTGGATCCGCTTCACCTCCGCGCCCGCGATCGAGCGCGCGATCGCCTTGGCGAGCGAGGTCTTCGCCACGCCCGGTACGTCCTCGATCAGCAGGTGTCCCTCGGCGAGCAGGCACACGAGTGCGAGCCTGACCACCTCGGGCTTGCCGCGGATGAAGTCCTCGACGTTCGCGGCCAGCGCCTCGAACCTGCGCTGGAAAATCGCCGCATCGGACACTTCGACGCCCCCATCGTGCTGTGTTCGGTGAATCGTTAGTGGAGCTGACTGCGCAACGCCGCGTTGAGGCGGGGGTAGACCTCGCTGACCGAGGCCTGCCTGCGCTCGCGGCCGAGGAGGCGGGCCAGTTGCCTGAGGTCCTGGCGCACGGTGGCGGAGTCGACCAGGTCGGCGGCGTCGAGGACCTTCGCGGTCAACGCGCTGGCGTGGTCGATGTCGCCGGCGGAGGCGTAGGCGAGGGCACGGCGGGCGCCGAAGCGCGCGTGGGTGCGGTGGGCGCTGTCCGGCACGAGGGACAGCTGGCGGTCGAAGACGTCCGCCGCTTGGCGGGACTGGCCGAGGTCGTGCAGGCACCAGGCCTCGACGAGGCTGATCAGGTCGGCGCCGCTGACCGAGGCCGAGCCCATGGTCATGCCGTCGGCGGTGTCGGCCCTGGCGAGAAGGATGGCGGCGCGGTCGAGCGCGCGGCGGCAGTTGTCGTAGTCGCAGGCCAGCGCGTGGCCCTGGGCCTCACGCAACGCGGCGAGGCCCTGCACGCGCGGAGAGGTGCCCGGTGCGGCCTGCGCCTGCTGGGCCAGGTCTACGGTGCCGGCGGCGTCGTCGCGGTAGAGCGTGATCAGCGCCTGCCTGATCAGCGAGTAGGTGGCCATCTCGGTGTCGCCGGCCGCGGCGCCCATCTCGACGGCGTTGCGGGTCCACCACATCGCGGCCCTGTCGTCGCCCGCCTCCTGTGCCATCCAGCCCGCGTACTCGCTGTAGCGGGCGGCGAGGCCCAGCAGCTGCTCGCGGACGGGGGTCGGCGCGCCGTTGGCCATGCCGCGCAACGTGTGGGTGTGCACCGTGACCATCGGCAGCACCACGCTCGGGCTCGTCGTCTGCCCCAGCTTTCTGACCTCGGAGAACAGCGAGCGGAACGCCGTCAGCGTGCCGTCGTGCGCCGCGCTCGCGGAGGCGGCGCGGGGAGCCCCCAGCGTCAGCCCGAGCAACGAGGCGGCGCCCGTCGCGATCGCCTCGCGCCGAGGCATCGGAACCATCCAGCTCGACCCGTCCGGAGCCATGCTCATCACCCACACTTCGCCGTCGCCGTCGGCCGCGACGGCAGCGAGCGGGCTCGCGGGGGCGGGCTGGTCCACCAGGGCTGCCAGACGTCCACCGGCTCCGAGAACCGCGTCGCAGCGCCGGGCCAGATCAACACCTGGTTGCTTGAAGCCAGTCTCGATCTTGCCCAGATAGCCCTTGCTGTAGTGGACCTGCTGCGCCAGCACCGCCAGCGACAGGCCCGCCGCGGTGCGCAGGCGCCGCAGCTCCACCCCAAAGACATCCGACTGCTCAGCCATGCGTCCCCGCCCTCGACCGCCGCCCCAGCGGCCGGTACCGACCGTTGCAGACTACTGAGCCGCTGGTCGCAGACCCAGTCCCCCCGGAGCGCCGGACGTCGGCGGACGTCTGGCCGCTTCCGAGTCTGATCCGCCGACCTGCGTTATCCCAGGCGTCTCCCGTCGCCTGCGTGAGCAGGAGACGGGAGACCCCTGCCCCCGGGAGTCGTCGCGGGACATGCTGGTTCCGGGCGGCACGCAAGACGCCGGCCGGTTTCTGGGGGTGTGGCGGCAGGCCGGGGCTGGGGGCTCAGCCTGCCGCCACAGACACAAGGGGAGAAGGGGAACCGAAGAGTGAACAGGGACTGGACGGGCGCGCCCTCCTGACCACGCGTCACCCGGTCGTGCGCCTGGTCAACTGCGCCAAATCCGCGCCGGAAGATCACGGATGTGCTGGACTACCGGCATGGGCTCGCGCACGATCCGTTACACCGCACTACTTGCCTGCATCGCCGCTCTCACGGCCTGCACCGCGCCACCCGAACCACCGGTGGCCTCGCCGGGGCCGGAGCTGGACCCGCAGGCGGTCAACTACGACAACCTGGACTTCGTGAAGTCACGTCCGGCGGTCTTCGACAACAAGTGCGGCACCCTTCCGCGCGATCTCGGGTCGGTGCTCGGGCTCGAGTCGAAGCCGTCCGACGGCATGGGTGGCGGCTGCAACGCGCGGGAGTCGTGGGGCAACCTCTCGATCCACCTGTTCAGCCCGATGTCGAACCGCAAGTCGAAGGCCCAGTACTTCTCCGACGCCTGGAACGGCGACCTCGGCGGGGGCGGCTACTTCCAGCGGTCGATCCTGCTGGACCGCTACTACGCCATCACCAAGATCGCGGGTTCGGTCAACGACAGCTGCACGGTCACCGTCGACACCGGCTCCGAGCAGCCGTTCGAGGTCACTGCCTCGATGGACTTCGACGAGAGCATCGCCCTGTCCACCCAGGACGTCGACCAGCCGATCGACCGCGCCCTGCGCGACTTCTGCCCCAGGGCCAAGGAGGCGGCGGAGAAGCTGCTGCCGCTGATCGACGAGAACGGCGGCAGCCGGGCGCGCTGAGCCTCAGCCCGCGTCGCGCCTGCTGAGCACCACGAGCGAGACGGCGAGCAGCGTCAGCCACACCACCAGCGACGAGATCGTCTGCGGCCACCCCACGCCGTCACCGGCCATGTGCCAGGCCGCTTCGAGCGGGTAGACCAAGCTGAACACCTCGGGCAGCGCCAGCCGGGCCACCGCCAGCATCGGCACGACGACGAAGAACACCGTCAGCGAGCCGCCCGTGTTCGGGATGAGCAGCGAGACGATCAACGCCGTGAGCAGCACCTGCGCGGTGGCCAGCATCGTCACGCCGAGCACCCAGCCGGGCCGTGAGCCGAGCAGGTAGTTGTGGTTCAGCCCCTGTGCCGCGCTCTTGATCAGCAACGGGTACAGGACGAACGTGACCAGCGAGCACACCAGCCACACGCCGGCGAGCACGGTGGCCTGCGCCAGCAGGTAGCGGATGCGCGAGGGCTGCACCAGCAGCGTCGGCTGCACGCTCTTGTACTGCCACTCGCCGGCGACGAGCTTGATCACGGTCGCGAAGACCAGCAGCAGGCCGAGCTGGACCACCATGAGCATCGGCTGCAGCTGCCTGCCCGCGCTCGCGAGGTTGGTCTGCGGCAACGTGAACAGCGCCATCAGCCCGATCAGGAACACCGGCGCGCAGGCCATCACGATCTTGTCCGACCGCGTGCCGACGAGCTTGCGCGCCTCCACCGCCACCAGCCGCCAGAACGACGGCGACTGGGCGGCGCGCGCGGCCCACGGGCCGGGTGCCGGTGCGGGTGCCGCCTGCTGCTGCCACGCTGCCGGATGACCGACGGTCACGGCCTACCTCCACTGGTCAGGCGGAAGAACAGGTCTTCCAGGCTCATCTGCTCCTCGCGCAGTCCCAGCAACGGGATCCCCGCGGCGAACGTGACGGCCGAGACCTGCTCGACCGGCGCGTGCGCGGCCAGGAACCCGTCCGGCGCCGGCTGGACGGCGACCCCGCCCCGTTGCAACGACTCCGCCAGGCGGTGCATGTCCTTGGCGCGCACCAGGGAACGCGACGACGTGGTCAGGCTCGCCAGCGGCCCGTCCGCCACGATGCGCCCGCCGCCGATCACCAGCACGCGGTCGGCGGTCTGGTCCACTTCGGACAGCACGTGGCTGGACAGCAGCACGGTGCCGCCCCGGGAAGCGTGACCCCGCAACAGGTTGCGCACCGCGCGGATGCCCTCGGGGTCGAGCCCGTTGATGGGTTCGTCGAGCACGAGCAACGGCGGATCGGTGAGCAGCGCGTGCGCGATGCCGAGCCGCTGCCGCATGCCGAGGCTGTACTTGCCGATCTTGCGGGTGGCGGCGTCGGCCAGCCCCAGCATCTCCAGCACCTCGTCGGCCCTGCGCGCGGGCACCCCTGCCAGCGTCGCGGCCATCCGCAGATGACCCCGCCCGCTCCGTCCGGGATGGACGGCCGCCGCGTCGAGCAGCACGCCCGCCACGTGGGAGGGGTTGGGCCACGCGGTGAACGCGCGCCCGGCGATCGTCGCCTGGCCGCGATCGGGGCGGGTCAGCCCGGTGATCATGCGCAACGTCGTCGACTTGCCCGCGCCGTTCGGCCCGAGAAAGGCCGTGACGGTACCGGGTTGGAGCTCGAAGCCCACCTGATCCACGACGGTGCGACCCTCATAGGCCTTGGTCAGCCCCCACGCTGCAAGCACCTACCCACCGTAGCGGTTGTCACTGTCCGTCGTGGACTGAACGGCCGTGTCGCGGCGCAGTTGCACAGCGGTTCACCCGCGCAGGTACGTGAGGGCGGCGAGCACCCGGCGGTTGCGGTCCTCGCCCGGCGCCAGGCCCAGCTTGGTGAAGATGTTGCCGACGTGCTTGTTCACCGCCCCCTCGGAGACGACGAGGCTCTCGGCGATCCCCGCGTTCGAGTACCCCTGCGCGATCAGCCCGAGCACCTCGCGTTCGCGGCCGGACAGACCGGCGAGCGGGTTGCGCTTCAGCAGCGTGCGGACCACCTCGGGGTCGAGGACGGTCTCGCCGGCCGCCACGCGGTGCAGCACGGCGACGAACTCCCGCACGTCGCCGACCCTGTCCTTGAGCAGGTAACCGACTCCGGCGCCGAGGTCGAGCAGGGTGGACGCGTAGCTCGGCGCCACGTACTGGCTCAGCGCGACGACGGGCAGGTCCGGGTGGTCCCGGCGCAGCCGCACGAGCGCGCGCAGGCCCTCGTCGGTGAAGCCCGGCGGCATCCGGATGTCGGTGACGACCAGGCCGGGCGCGTGCTCGGCGACGGCCGCGACCAGTGCCTCCGCGTCGCCGACCGCGGCCACCACGGGGAAGCCGAACCGGTCGAGCAACGCCGCGAGGCCTTCGCGCAGCAGGGTGCCGTCCTCGGCCAGGACGGTGCGGATCAGCACGGGAACTCCGCTCGTACGGTGGTGGGGCCGCCGGTGGGGCTGGACAGGGACAGGGTGCCGCCGAGCGCCGCGGCCCGGTCGGCGAGCCCGGTCAGGCCGGTGCCGCGCCCCGCGTCCGCGCCGCCGCGGCCGTTGTCGGTGACCTCGACCCGCAGCACACCGTGCCGCGCCGAGGCCGAGAGCCGGATCTCGGTGGCCGCGCTGTGCCGCAGGGCGTTGCCCAGCGCTTCGGCGGCCACGAAGTAGCCCGCGCTCTCCACGGCCGCCGGTGGCCGTTCGGGAACGGCGCAGTGCACGGTCACCGGAACCGGTGCGCGGTCGGCGAGATCGCGCAGCGCGGCGGGCAGACCCAGGTCCGACAACGCCTGCGGGTGGATGCCGTGGACGAACTCGCGCAGCTCCACCAGCAACTGCTTGGCCTGCGCGTGCGCGGCGGCGACGGACTCGGTGCCGGGGGAGTCCGGTGGCAGCTCCAGCGTCGCGATGCCCAGTTGCATGACGAGGCTCACGACCCGTTGCTGGGCACCGTCGTGCAGGTCCCGTTCGATGCGGCGGCGTTCCGCGTCGAACGCCGTGACGAGCCGTTCGCGTGACTGGGAGACCTGCACCAGTTCGGTTCTCAGGCGATTCCCGGACGGATGCAGCAGAGCGCGCGCGACCGTCGCGTGCACACCGGCCACGAACGCGAACACGTACAGCAGCAAGAGGAACAGCGCCACGCCCGCGAGCGAGTAGGGCAGCGACTCGGACACCGTTCGGGCTTCACCGAACCCGAGGGCGAGCACGCGGTCCGGCGCCACGAAGAACGGGCTCGCGATCAGCACGAGCACCAGCGTCAGCGCCAGCGCGAGCACCAGGGACGGCACCGCCAGCAACGCCACCGCGGCCAGGTAGGCGACGTCCCACCAAGCCGCCGGACCGGCGGGCGCGGTGTGGACGAGCCGCAACCGCCGCCGTTCCAGCGTCACGACGGGACGAGCCACCAGCGGGCCGCCCAGCAGCGCGAACGGCAGCGCGGCCAGGCTCACCAGCGCCGCCAACGGCGTGCTCAGGACGTACGCCACCGCCCGCCACGGCCACCAGCCCAGCAGGAACCGCCGCTGCCGCACGGCCTCCCAGATCGTGTGTTCCCCCACCAGGCCCACCGTAGCCAGGTGGAGTTCTCCCCACCTCCAAGGTGGACATCAACACCAGTGACTCCGGCCCGCGCCGCGCGGTTGGGTTCGTCCATGTCGTACCCAGCCGTGGAACTGCGCCAGGTCACCCGCCGCTACGGAGCCAAGGACACCGCCGTCGCCGCACTCGACGACGTCAGCCTGACCTGCCCCGCCGGCACGTGGACCGCGATCATGGGCCCGTCCGGGTCCGGCAAGTCCACGCTGCTGCACTGCGCGGCCGGGCTGGACCAGGTCACGAGCGGCCGCGTCGTGCTGGCGGGGCGGGACATCACGACGGCACCGGACGGCGTGCTCACCGAACTGCGGCGGCGCTCGATCGGGTTCGTGTTCCAGAACTTCAACCTGATCGGTTCGCTCACCGCCGAGCAGAACGTCGCGTTCCCGTTGAAACTGGCAGGGATCCGTGCCCCCAGAACCGATGTCCGCGGCGTCCTGCGCAGCGTCGGGCTCGCGGACCGGGCGGCGCACCGGCCGCGCGAGCTCTCCGGCGGCCAGCAGCAACGGGTCGCGATCGCCCGCGCGATGATCTCCCGCCCCGCCGTGCTGTTCGCCGACGAACCGACCGGCGCGCTCGACTCGCACTCCGCGAAGGTGGTCCTGAAGCTGTTGCGGGACATGGTGCGCGACAACGGCCAGAGCATCCTGATGGTCACCCACGACCCGGCGGTCGCGGCCAGTGCCGACGCGGTGGTCTTCCTCGCCGACGGACGGCTCGTGGACCGGCTCGACGCACCGGCCACGCACGAGGTCGCCGCCCGGCTCGCGCGGCTGGAGAGCTGATGATCCGGTTGTCGTTCAACACCTTCCGCGAACGCTGGCAGCTGTTCGCCGGGGCCGTGCTCAGCGTGGCCGTCGGGGTCGCGCTCGTGCAGGCCTCGATGCTGATCCTGGTGGCCACGGGGGAGCCGCGGATCCCGGAGGGACTGTCCCGCGAGGCCGAGGACCGGATCCGCGAAGGGTTCGTCGGCGCCGCCACGGTCATGGGCATGACCGCGTTCCTCTCGATGTTCCTCGCGGTCTTCATCGTGAGCTCCACCTTCGGTTTCACCGTCGACCAGCGCCGCCGCGACCTCGCCCTGCTGCGTCTCACCGGGGGCAGCCGCAGCCAGGTGCGGATGCTGCTGCTGTCCGAGTCGGTGCTGCTCGGGCTCACCGGGGCCGCGCTGGGTGTGCCGTTCGGCCTGGTCGCGACCTACGTGCAGACGTGGCTGCTCGCCGAGATCGGCCTGGTGCCGCACGGTTTCACGGCGCCGTGGCGGTGGTGGGCGGTGGTCGTCGCCGGGGCCGGCGGTGTCGGGGTCGCGCTGACAGGGGTGTTCGCCGCCTCGCTGCGCGCGTCCCGGATCCGGCCGCTGGACGCGCTGCGGGAGACCGGGAGGGCCGCCAGGGTCATGACCGCCTCCCGCTGGCTGCTCGGCCTGTCCAGCGCGGCCTGCACGGTCGCCGTGGTCGTGGTGGCGCACGGCGCTAACCTGATCGGCGCGATGCTGGCGGCGCTGGGCATCTCCATGGTCGGCGCCGTGGCCATGAGCGCGCTGAGCCCGCTCGTCGTCCCGTTCACCGCGTGGCTGTGCGGACTGCTCGCGCCCGGCAGCCTCGCCCTGGCCTCGCTGCGCGACGGGGTGCGCCGCAGCGCCGCCACGGCCTCCCCGCTGATCGTGCTGGTCTCCCTGCTGCTCGGGCTGGCGGGCACGTTCGGCTCGCTCGCCGAGGCCGGAGCGGAGGAGGCGAAGCGGTCCCTCGACGCCCACCTCGTCGTCACCTCGACCGGTGAGGAGGCGGAACGGCTGCCCGGCGTCGAGGGCGTCGCCGTCGCGTCCCGGCAGAACGCCGTCGACATCACGATCACCGCGGGGGACCGGCGCGGCGTGTACTCCGGGATCATCGCGGTCGACGCCGCCGACTACGCGCGCACCCACAAACTCGCGCCGACCAGCGGTGACCTGAACGCACTCACCGGTGACACCGTTTTCACCGGCCCGGCCCAGTACTCGGAGTGGATCGGGCTGGGGGAGGTGCTCACCGCGCAGACAGAAGGAGAACCGCTGAGTCTCACCGTCGTCGGAGGACTTCCGGAGACGCTCGAACCGGGCGAGAACTTTTTGGTCCCCCGCGGGATTCTGCCCCGGCAGGTGTGGGCGAACGCGCCGACCGAGACCGTGATCCAGGTCGAACGACAACAAAATCCCGCTGTTGTCGCCGAACGCGTCGAACGGGCCGGTATCGGGCAGGTGCGGACCGTCGAGGATTGGGCGAGGGAGCGAGCGGGCACAAATCAGGCGGGAAACGTGCAGATCCTTACCGTGCTGATGGGATTGGCCGGGCTCTACGCCCTGATGGCCGTCGTGAACTCGGTCGTCATCGCTGGTACCGAACGCCGCCGGGAGTTCGCCGTCTTCCGGGTCTCGGGGCTGCGCAGGCCCCAGGTCGTGCGGACCGCTGTGGCAGAGGCCACTCTCGTGGCGGTCATCGGCCTCGTGCTCGGATGCGCGGTGGCGGCCGCCGGATTGGCGGGCATCGGCGGTTCCGTCCGCGCCTCTATCGGCGTGACCGTGGTGCACGTTCCTTGGACGCTTCTCGCGGTGCTCGCCGCCGGATCCATCACCGTGGTGGCGGTGACCAGCGGAATTACCGCGTTCTTGACGACAGGGGAGCGGCCGGTCTCGTTGATCACGACCAAGGAATGACCTGTGTTGATCACGGTGGCCGCGGTGATCGGCATGCGAATTCGCGAATAGGAGCCGGTGACGGAAAGCGACGTCCGGTTGCGCTCCGTTCTTGCTTAGAAGATGGCCCACGCCTTTGTCAAGTTCGGGGTCAATAGTCGTCGCGTTTCCACTGTTCAGTTAGCAAAAGCCCAGCTCGCCCTCTTTCGTCCGCCCGGTCGCGACGGACCTGACTCCGTGCGAGAGCGCGCACATCACTGCAACAGGTAGGGATCGAACCTGAGAACGGGGGTGTTGCGTTGCGCAGTTGACTGAGTACTCTGCACTCACCCCCTCAAGATCATCGCTGTTGGTCATGTTGATCATGTGGTGTTATCTTTCCGTCGCCAATTCGGGTGGTCGTGGAGCGTTGTGAAGCTGAAGAACGTGCCTGAGACGAATTACAAGACAATTCGTTCCCGGCTCACTGGTGTCGTGGTGGTTCCCAGCGTCGTCCTTCTGGCCATGTGGGCGCTGTTCTCGTCCTACACGGTGTTCGAGGGTCTCTACCTCCAGCTGGTCGCCTCCGGTGCGCGGGACGCCTCGATCCCCGCGGTCCAGTCGTTCGCGTCGCTGCAGAAGGAACGCGAGCTGAGCATGACGAGCCTGAGCCGCTCGGGCTCCAGCACGTCGGCGTTGGTCAAGCAGCAGCAGGACACCGACAAGGACGTCGAGAAGATGAAGTCGGCGTTCGCCGAGCTCGCTTCCCAGGCGCCGCAGGAGATCGTCGACGGCATCAACAAGCTCAACGGGCTGCTCGACCAGCTGCCGGACCAGCGCGAGCGCCTGGAGGCCGGGTCCTCCTCCAAGGACGAGGTCTACCGCTACTACAACAGCGTGCTCGACGCCGGCGGCTCGCTGTTCGGCACGCAGGCCCGCATCGTGCCCGACGCCGAGACGGTGCAGGGCGCGCTAGGTGCGTTGCAGTACTTCCAGGCCTCGGACGCGATGTCGCGGTCCAGCTCGGTCGCCGCGGGTGCGCTGGCGGCGGGCAAGTTCACGCCGGAGGAGCACCGCGAGTTCGCGAACCTCGTCGGCGCGTACCACTTCACGCTCAACGTCATCGAGCCCACCGCCCTGCCGGACGTGCGCGACCACTTCAAGGAGCTCACCGGCAGCGCGCCGTACCAGCAGCTGGTGAACCTGGAGAACCGCCTCCTGCAGAACTCGGAGCGGCCGGTCGGGCAGCAGGTCACGCTGGCGGACTACGAGAACGCCACGCGCGCCGTGTCCACCGAGCTGACCACGATGGTGCAGGAGCAGTCCACCGGCGCGGTCAACATCGCCATGGCCAACGGCAAGGACAAGTTCACCACCGTCCTCATCGGCAGCCTCATCGCCCTCATCGCGGTCATCGGCGGCATCTTCGTCGCGGTGCGCGTCTCGAACCGCCTCGTCAACAAGGCGTTGATCGTCCGCCTCATCGCGCTGAAGAGCGACTCGCTCAAGCTCGCGCACGAACGCCTGCCGAACATCGTCGAGCGGCTGCGCGAGGGCAAGCACGTCGACGTCGCCGCCGAGGTGCCCGCGCTCGACTACGGCAACGACGAGATCGGCCAGGTGGCCGACGCGTTCAACGCAGCGCAGTACACCGCCGTCGCCGCGGCCGTGAAGGAGTCGCAGACCCGTGAGGGCGTGAACCGGGTCTTCCTCGACATCGCGCGCCGCAACCAGGGCCTGGTGCACCGCCAGCTCAAGATCCTCGACAAACTGGAGCGCGAGGAGGAGAACCCCGACCACCTCGACGCGTTCTTCCAGCTCGACCACCTCGCGACCCGCGCCCGCCGCAACGCCGAGAACCTGATCATCCTGACCGGCGAGCAGCCGGGCAGGCAGTGGCGCAAGCCCGTGCGCATGCTCGACGTCGTGCGCGCCGCCGTCGCGGAGACCGAGCAGTACGCCCGCGTGAAGGTGAACCCGGTGCCCGAGGTCGCGCTGGTCGGCGCCGCCGTCGCGGACACGATCCACCTGATCGCCGAGCTCGTCGACAACGCGACCTCGTTCTCCTCGCCGCGCTCGCAGGTCGAGATCCACAGCAGCGAGGTGCCGCAGGGTCTCGTCATCGAGATCGAGGACCACGGCCTCGGCATCAAGCCGGACGACCGCGAGCTGCACAACAAGATGCTGGCCGCGCCGCCCGACTTCGAGGCGATGAGGCTTCGTGGCGAGTCCCGCCTGGGCCTGTTCGTCGTCGCCCGGCTGGCCGCGCGCCGCCACATCCACGTCGAGCTGCGCGACTGCCCGTCCGGCGGCACCATCGCGCTGGTCCTCATCCCGTCCGAGCTGATCGTCGGCGAGGCGGGCGCGGTGGACCCCGCGGACTCGGTGCAGATGCCCAAGCCGACGTTCCGCCAGCAGGCGCTCCAGCAGGCCTCGCGGTCGCCGGAGGCCCTGGAGGCCTCGGTGCCGATGCAGGGCGACCTGGGCCACCGTCCCGGCGAGAGCTCGACCGAGACCTTCCACCTGGACGAGTTCTGGGCCGGGAGGGCAGTGGGAAACGGCCGGAGCCCAGGCCCGGAACGGGACCTGGACAGCAGCAGCGGGCACATCGAGCTGCCCCCGGGAGACCGCCTGGGAGGCGCCTGGCCGACCGACGACCCGGCGGAAGGTGAGGCGACGACGCGTCAGAACACCCGGCCGGAGCTGCCGCGCCGCAGGCGCCAGCAGCACCTGGTACCTCAGCTGGCCAACGACGAACCCCGGCCGATGCCCGAACTCGCGGAGTTCGACCCCGAGGAACGGGCGGAACGCACCCGCGACGGCATGTCCGCCTTCCAGAAGGGCACGCGCAACGCCCGGCAGGCAGACGACGACGTCGTGGAACCGTGATCACGAATACTGAAAGGGCTATTTCCGTGGACGACCTGACCGGCGGGCACCCCGAGCTCAACTGGCTGCTGGAGGACCTCGTCGGGAGAGTGGTCGGTGCCCGGCACGCGGTGGTGCTCTCCGCGGACGGCCTGCTGCTCGCCCACTCTCCCGAGCTCTCCAAGGACGACTCCGACCACCTCTCGGCGATGGCGTCGGCGTTCCAGAGCCTCGCACGCGGCACCGGACGCCACTTCGGAGGTGGCCAGGTCCGGCAGACCATCGTGGAGATGGAGCGCGCGCACCTGTTCGTCACCGCGGCGGGCCAGGGCGCCTGTCTCGCGGTGGTGGGCGACGAGGACGCCGACATGGGCATGATCGCCTACGAGATGAACATGCTCGTGAAGAGAGTCGGCGCGTACCTCTCCTCCGCACCCCGGACACTGGCGTCACCGAGGATGCCCAACCCCCTCGGGTTGTCATGAGCAACTCCTCCGACTGGTGGTACGACGAGGCGGCGGGCCCCATGGTCCGCCCGTACGCGATGGTGAGCGGCCGCACCCGGCCCAAGCCGGCGGGCGAGGACCTGACCCTCACGACCCAGGTCAGGGCGTTGCGCACGACAACAGACCAGGCCACGCTGTCGGTGGAGCACCTGGAGATCATCAAGCTCTGCCGGAAACCGCTTTCCGTCGCGGAGGTCGCCGCGTACCTGCACGCACCGCTCGTCGTGGTGAAGGTGCTCCTGAGCGACCTCATCCAGCGCGGTGACGTCATCACCAGCGGCCCGGCCACCACGGTGGTCCCGGTCGACATGAACCTACTCCAGAAGGTGCTCGATGGTGTCCGTGCAATCTGATCGGCCTGATTCCGGGCAGGGGAGAGAAGAGCTCACCATCCCCTCGTCCGTCAAGATCGTCGTCGCCGGCGGTTTCGGCGTCGGCAAGACCACGATGGTCGGCGCGGTCAGCGAGATCACCCCGCTGCGGACCGAGGAGCTGCTCACCGAGGCCGGCGAGGAGATCGACGACCTCTACGGCGTCGAGGGCAAGACCACGACCACGGTCGCCCTGGACTTCGGCCGCATCACGATCAACCCCGAACTGGTCCTCTACCTCTTCGGCACCCCCGGCCAGGACCGCTTCTGGTTCCTGTGGGACGAGCTCGCCATCGGCTCGATCGGCGCCGTCGTCCTGGTCGACACCCGCAGGCTCGACGCGGGCTTCGGCGCGATCGACTTCTTCGAACGGCGCCGCATCCCGTTCGTCGTGGCGGTGAACTGCTTCCAGGGCAGCCACTCCTACACGGCGGAGGAGATGCGCGTGGCGCTCGACGTCGCGGCCAACGTGCCACTGGTGCTGTGCGACGCCCGCGACCGGGAGTCGTGCAAGGCGGTGCTGGTCCGCGTGATCGAGCACGCGATGAACCGCCTCGACGTGATGGCCTGATCTTCTTCTGGTGATGCCCTTGGCGTTGTGCGCCAAGGGCATCAGCTGTTTCTACAGTCTGACCTGCTCCAGCCGGCAGCGGAACGGCCGCAGGATCGGCGGCACCTCCGTGAGCCGGTAGCCGGGAACCTGCTCGGGATCCTTGGCGATGCCCGCCAGCGTCTCCGCCACGTACTCCAGGTGGCTGCGGGTGTACACGCGGCGCGGGATGGCGAGCCGCACGAGTTCGAACGGCGCGGGCGTGATCAGGTCGCCGGCCGGGTCGATCTCCCCGAGGTAGAGCGATCCCACCTCGGCGCACCGGATCCCGCCCGCGAGGAAGAGCTCCGACGCGAGCGCGTGACCGGTGAACCGGCTCGGCGGGATGTGCGGCAGCAGCCTGGCCGCGTTGAGGTACACCGCGTGCACGCCCGTCGGCCGCACACTGTCCACACCGGCCTCCCGCGCGCAGTCGGCGAGGTAGGCGGTGGCCTCGGCCCGCTCGCGCAGGTACAGCGGGTCGGTGACCTCGACGAGGCCCTGCGCGCACATGTCGAGGTCGCGGCCGGAGAGCCCGCCGTACGTGCTGAACCCCTCGGTGGCGATCAGCAGCAGCTCGCACTGCTTGGCGAGGTCCTTGTCCTGCAGCGCGAGCAACCCTCCGATGTGGACGATGCCGTCCTTCTTCAGGCTCAGCACACACCCGTCGGCCAGCCGGAACGCCTTCTTCGCGACCTCGCGCGGAGTGTGGCCGCGGTACTTCTCCTCCCGCTGCGTCACGAGCCACGCGTTCTCGGCGAACCGGGCCGCGTCGAGGATGAACGGCACCCCGTGCCTGCGGCACAACTTCTTGACGGCCTTGAGGTTCGCCATCGACACCGGCTGTCCGCCGCCGCCGTTGTTGGTGATCGTCATGAGCACCAGGCCGACATCCTCTGGCCCCTCCAGCAGTTCTTCAAGGGCGACGAGGTCGATGTTGCCCTTGAACGGCTCGTCGCTGTCGAGGTCCGCGAAGGCCGGTGACGGGAGGTCCCGCACCACGCCGCCCGCCAGCTCGACGTTCGCGCGGGTGGTGTCGAAGTGCGTGTTGCTGACGGAGATCTGCCCTGGCTTCAGCAGCGAGCCGAACAGGATCCGCTCCGCCGCCCTGCCCTGGTGCACGGGCAGGATGTGCTCGTACCCCGTGAGCTCCTCGGTCACCTCGCGGAACCGGAACCAGGACCGGGAACCCGCGTAGGTCTCGTCGCCGCGCATCCCGGCCGCCTGCTGCTCCGCGGACAGCGCGCCCGTGCCCGAGTCGCTCAGCAGGTCGATCGTGACGTCTTCCGCCGTGAGGTTGAACTGGTTGTACCCGGCCTCGGCGTAGCGGCGTTCCCGGTAGTCGCGGGTGGTGATGGGAATGGGCTCGACGACCTTGATGCGGTACGGCTCCACGGCGGGCCTTTCTCGGTGCGGCGGATAGTGGTGTGGCTCGGAACGTTGCCGTTCGCCAACGAGCCGGGCCGCGCCACTAGACAGAGAGTGCTTTGGCACGAGGCGGCGTGACGTCGTACGCCTCGGAGGACAGGTAGACCGAGACGCCGGGTTTCGGCCTGCCCAGCCGCAGTGACACGTGGGCGATCAGGCCCACGCCGTCACCGAGCGGCCGCTGGACGAGGCTCGCGAGCGCCATGACGAACGGCGCCGTGTCGAACCCGCACCTGGCCATGATCGCCAGCACGCGTTCGCACGCCTCGAGGTCGTCCTGCACGTAGTCCCGCACCGGGATGTAGAGCGAGTAGCCGCTGGGTCGTTCGGTGTCGCCGGCCAGGAAGGTGTAGCTCGACATCAGCGGCCGCTGGGAGAACGGGTCGGTGCCGCCGCGGGCGAGCGCGCAGACGTCCGCCAGGAGCGCGGGGTCGACGTCGGGCACCGCCGCCGCTGCCGCCACCACGTCCGCGGTCACCGCGTCGTCGTGGGACACGTAGGTCTTCACCCTGGCATGGTCCTCGTCCATCAGGTCGAGGGCGAAGAAGGAGAACCGGTCCTGCCCGTCGCGGCGCAGCGCGTGCTCGGCCACGGCGGGGAACGCCGCACCCAGGCCGAGCCGGGACAGTCCTTCCGTGACCAGGGAGGTCGCGCTCTCACGGCCGCGCACGTCGGGGTTGAGGTAGACCTTGATCGCGGGAGGTGCGTCCTGCCCGACGATCAGCGAGTACCAGAACGCGAACACGCCCTGCGGGTCCTCCGGCAGGAACAGGTCGCGCACCCGGTCGAACTGCGAGAGGTTCAGCCGGTGCTGCTGCGCGAGCCGGTCGAGCACCCCGAGCGCGGCGGCGAGGTTGGCCCGCGGGCCGGGCTGCTCCGCGAGCGACTCGACGATCATGCGGACGACCGGACGCTCGTTCTGGGCCAAAGCCACCGAGAATTCGACCGGGGAGTGGTCGTCGGCCACATAAGAGGTCCAATGCGGAACAGCGGACAGAGGCAACCGGGAACCGGGACCTAATGCCTCACCCAGCAGTTTTGTCGCACTTTCGGCCGCGTTCGCTAAACCGACGGCTCGCAGGAGGTCGTGTAGTTGTCCAATGGCGAAATCATGCAGGGAGACGGCTGGCGCGCTCAAGATGGGGCACTCCTGATCGGGCCGGTAATCCGGTCGGTTGCAATCCTGACGGGGTGGAATCGCAACCTGAATTCTCTCAACCAGCCACATGCCCAGGTCAAGAGCCAAGGGGGTTGCGTGCGACACTCTGCGCTGTGATCAAGATTGCACCGCTCGGTCTATTGACTTGATCGCTCCATGCTGTCTTCCTGTGTGATTGTGTTTGCGGGCACGGGTGTGCTATGCGCGATCCACAATGGTGTCGCAGAGTGAAGGATTGTGCTAATCGCGGGCAATGTGGTAATGCGAGAGTTTGTTGCTCGTTTGTCTCGGTACAAAAGAAAAAACAGGGGCGTTCGCGGCGCGAACACCCCTGAACACCCCCGTTCGGGGCTTGTATTGAAACCTCTCAGCCTTACGTCCTGGCGCACCTGGATTTACCTGGACAGCTGCGGATCATCCGCACCACCGGCGCCTCCTCGATCGTGCCGGGAGGGTTCACCGCACCGTCCGGCCACTGCATGGAGATCGCGATCGACGACGCGTTGTTGTCGTAGTTCTTCTCCAGCAACGCGCGGTCGGCGTTCACGACGTTGACGACGTCGTACACACCGGACTTCACGCTCGTGAGGTCGAGCCACTGGAAGTCGACGTCGTGCCGGTAGTCGTCACCGGAGCCGACCGAGATGCCGAACATGACGTCCACAGCGGAAGGGTTGTGGTGTTCGCACATGTGACCGTCGAGGCGCTGCGCGAGCTGACCTGCCGGGCTCGCCGGGTCCTCCGGCCGGTGCGCGAGGTCGTCGAAGACCGTGTATCGGTCGCCGATGCAGAAGCCGTTCTTGCGGTCCGTGACGACCACGCCGCCGTCCGGGGTGCGCAGCTGGAAGTACTCGAAGTTGAGCAGATGCCAGTGCGTGTGCGTGGGAGCAGGTTCGTAGTAGGCGCTGGAACGGGTCTCGCGCCGCGCCTCGTTGTACGACCCGGCGATCGAACCGTCCACACCGGACTGGATGGCCTGACGCACGTCCATCGTCGGAGTGGCGGTGCTGTCGCGGTGCGCGTGCAGCAACAACGGGCCGTCGCCCACGTTGTCGATCGAGGTGGTGAACCTCAGGCGGACGGCCTGGGCGGTGCCGCCGCGGTACATGCACTTGCCCCGGGGTGCCGAGGCGTCCTCCACGAGGCACACGTCCCAGTCGCCGCACATGATCGGGGAGCCGTCGAAACCGCCGGGACAGCCGATGGGCGCCTGGCGGAGGTCCGGCAGCAGCGGCGCGGGGTCGGCCTGGACGTGTTGTGAGGAGACGAGGTTGACCGCGGTGATCGTCAGTGCTGCGATCACCGCGCCGATTCTGCTGACCATGCGGCGTTCTCCTGGGTCGGGGAGCTCCTGGCGGCGCGCAGGAGCGTGTCCGTCACGGAGTTGGAGAGTTCGACGCTCGAGTTCCAGCTCGTGACGTTGGGGTAGACGTGGGCCGTGGTGGCGAGCAGCAGGCGCGTGCCTGCCACCTCGACTGCCGGTCGCTTCGCGAGGTACCCCAGCGGGTACACCGGTTCGACGAACGGCGCCTTGAACACGCGCACCTCGTCGACGTCGTCGGCCGTGAGTCCTTTGTGGATGCTCAGCAGCTGCTCGGTCCACCGGCGCGCGATGCTGTCGGCGTCCTCGCGGTACAGCGCGGACTCGCGGTCGGTGTAGTGCATGACGTACACGAGGTGCCGGTCGCCGTAGCGCTGCGAACCGGTCAGCGGCGTCATCTCGATCACGCCGTCGAAGTCCGTGCCCGAGCGCAGCACCGGCGCCCAGTAGTGCCCGGACAACGGCTTGCGCAGGAAGAACAGCGTGTTGACGACGCCCTGGTACGGCAGCCGCACCTCGGGCAGCCGCGGCGCGAGGTCGGGATCGGCGATGGCCCGCAACGCCGGCAGCGGGACCGTGGAGACCGCGTGGTCCGCCTCGATCGTCTCGCCACCGGCCAGCGTGACGAGCACCCGGTCCGCGGAGGCCTCGAGCCTGCCCGCGGGTGCCGACGTGCGGACCTCGCCGCCGTGCGCCTCGATGGACGCCCTCAGCGCGTCGATCACGCTCTCGTAGCCACCGGCCGGGTAGCCGCGCACCGCCTCGTTGCTCTCGCGGCCCAGGCGCTGCCACACGTACAGCGCGGGCACGTCCCCGAACGCGGAGCCGAACTTGGCGCCGAACATCGGGGCGAGCATCAGCTCCCAGATGGTGTCGCCGTACAGGCCGCGCAACCAGTCCTCGGTGCGCAGGTTGTCGAGGTCCTTGCCCTTGCCGAGCCTGCGCAGCAGCAACGAGACCACGCCGAAGCGGATCCGGTTGACGAGGCTGAGCGGCCGGAACCGCAGCAGGTCCAGCGCGGAGTTGAACGACCGGTGCTCGCCCTCGACGATCATGCCCATCGTGGTCGGGTTCCAGGCGACGCTCTCGCGCAGGCCGACCTCGTCCAGCAACGCCAGCAGTGCCGCGTCGGTCGGCATCACGCAGTGGTAGAAGCGTTCCACCGACCGGCCCCGCGAGGTGAAGAACGTGCCGAGGCCACCGAGTTGGTCACTGGCCTCGAGAAGCGTCACGGCCATGCCCTCGCGGGCCAGCCGGTGCGCGGTGGCGAGGCCGCAGATGCCCCCGCCGATGACGACGACCCGTGCGGCCATCAGAGCTTGCGGAACGGCACGGGCGCGAGGCGGTCACGCGTGAGCAGGAGCAGGTACTGTTTGAGGGTGCGGCCGAGCCGGAGCTTGCTGGCGCCGGGCTTGCGGTCGTAGCGCAGGTGCAGCGGGATCTCGCTGACGATCGGACCGCAGTGCCGCAGCTTGAGCAGGAGTTCGACCATGCAGGCGAACCCGCGTTCCTCGACCAGACGCTCGCCCCAGTGCGCGGTGGCCCGGCGCAGCAGGCTGACCCGGTAGGCGCGGAAGCCGCTGGTGAAGTCGCGGACGCCGTCGAAGTGCAGGATCTTGCCGAACACGACGCGGGCGCCGCGCGAGAGCAGCCTGCGCCACTGCGGCGCCGTCGAGTCGTCGCCGCCCGAGACGAAGCGCGAGCAGATGACGACGTCGGCGCCGGCCTTGATCTCGGTCAGCATCTTCGAGAACACGCCGGGGTCATGGGTGTCGTCGGCGTCCATGACGATCAGCACGTGGTCGGGGGCGGCCTCCGCGAGGACGGCGCGCAGTCCTGACTGGACGGCCTGGCCGAGCCCGAGGTTGACCGGGTGGGTCACCAGGCGGACGTCGAGCCCGCGCACGCCGGTCGCGCAGGCGCCGGTGCCGTCCGACGAGCCGTCGTCGACGACCCAGACCGTGATCCGGTCGGCGAGGTCGGTGCCGGCGATGCGCCCCAGCAGTGACGGCAGCGCCTCCGCCTCGTTGTAGGCGGGCAGGACGACGTGCACATCGCCGCACGTGCGGATCGGCTTCTGCACGATCGCGACCGGTTCGCCGGCGGAATGCCGGATGCCGTGTTCGTCGACTCTCACGTTCAATGCCCCCTCTTCGGTGGCTCGTGGTTGGTGGCGTGAATTATTGACACGGCGTGCTAAAGCTTTGAGGCGGCCCTGGGTGAGTTCAGGGCAGGAACAACGTCGAATCCTCACCAACTGCGTTCGAGCGGAACACTGAAGAGGGAATATTGATACCCGAAGAGATGATTTCTCAGAGTTCATTCACTCTTTCGTGCGCTCCTGCGACCAAAACTCCTTCGATCGGATGATCTTCCAATGAGGCGATTCTCGGCGGTTGCCGTTCCAGCTGCCCCACTGCCCGCGCGCGAGGCTGATCACAGACGGCCGTCGCAGCGCCCCCTCAAGCCGTCCTCGGTGGGCAGGGACCTGCTCAGCCGGGTGAACGCGGTCGCGGTCCTGCTCGCCCTCGCCGACACCGTTCTGCTCGTCGTGGTGTCCGTGCGGCACGGCCTCGGCTGGGGCTGGGGCAGCGCGGTCGTGGCCGCGGTGCTCGTGATCAGGGGCACCTGGCGGCTCTACCGGCGGCGGCTGTGGCTGTCGTGGCTGCAGGACCTGCCCCGGTCCGCCGCCAGCACGGCGCTGGCCTTCGCCCTGCTGTCCGGCGCGGGCCTTCTCGGCGGTGCCGACGCGGGTGACCTGGCTGCCGCGCAGTGGGCGATGATCGAGTTCGCGCTGGTCGTCGAACCGGTGCGGTGGTGCGTGTTCGCGTTCGGCCGGTGGTGCCGCCGCAGGTTCGACCGCTGCGACCGCACGATCATCGTCGGCGCGGGCGAGGTCGGCGTGAACCTCGCGCGGACCATGCTGGAGCACCCGCAGTTCGGGCTGCGGCCCGTCGCGTTCGTCGACTCCGGCCCCGACCCGGACCGCGAGCCGCCGCTGCTGGACGTGATCGACGGCGACCTGGCCGACGCGATCGTGCGGCTCAAGGCCGGCACCGTCGTGCTCGCGTTCTCGCACACCCGCGACTCGCCGCTGGTCGACGCGGCGATCACCGCGCACCGGCTCGGCTGCTCGACGCTCGTCGTGCCCCGGATGTACGAGCTCCACCCGGACGGCCCCGGCATCGAACGGCTGCGCAGCTACCCGCTGATGCGCCTGGGCACCGCGCCGACCAGCAGGCCGACCTGGTGGATCAAGCGCGCCGCCGACCTGCTGCTGGCGGCGTTCGCGCTGGTCGTGCTGTCGCCGGTGATCGGGCTGTGCGCGCTCGCCGTGCTCGTCGAGAGCGGCCGGCCGTTGTTCTTCCGGCAGGTCCGCGTGGGCATGGACGACCGCACGTTCACCCTGTTCAAGATCCGCAGCGTCCGGCAGACCGGCGCGGACGACTCGCAGGTCAAGTGGTCCGTGGTCGGTGACTCGCGGGTCGGGCCGGTCGGCCGGTTCCTGCGCCGCACCTCGCTCGACGAGCTGCCCCAGCTGTGGAACGTCCTGCGCGGCGACATGTGCGTCGTCGGGCCACGCCCGGAGCGTCCTGGTTTCGTTCGCGAGTTTTCTTCCATTCACGAGCTATATTGGGCTCGCCATCGCGTTCCGACCGGCTTGACGGGGCTCGCTCAAGTGCACGGGCTGCGGGGTGACACTTCAATCGCCGACAGGTCTCGATACGACAACTACTACATCGCGAATTGGTCGTTGTGGCTCGACCTGAGGATTCTACTGATGACAGCGGGTGAGTTGTGTTGTCGGAGAAATCGCTGATACGTCGATTCGCCGCTGTCGCTCTCGTACTCCTTTCGAGTGCATGTGCGGTCAGCGCCGCCGAGTCGGACCCGATCATCAACGGGCCGCTGCCCAAGGCGCTGGCGCCCTGCGCGTGGTGGTACGCGATCGGTGACTCGCCCTCGTCGTGGGAGATCAGGGCCGCCGCGAAGCACTACGACGTCGTGGTGCTCAACGCGTGGGAGACGGCGTCCATGCGCCGGCTGCACGAGCTGAACCCCAAGATCAAGGTGCTGGTGTACAAGGACTTCTCCAGCACCCGCAACTACTTCGGCGCTGTGGAGGGCGACCGCGACGCCAAGTACCTGCCCACCGGGGTCGGGTATTACGCGGCGGAGCGCGACCGGCCGGAGTGGTTCGCGATCAGCACGCTCGGGCAGCGCATCGAGTGGGACGGTTACCCGAAGCACTGGCAGATGACGGTGTGGGACCCGGCCTACCAGAAGGCCTGGGCGGACGCGGTCGTCGGCGAGGTGTTGCGCGAGGGCTGGGACGGCGTGCTGGCGGACAACGACTTCAGCTCGCTCAAGTACTACTCGTCCGCGGTGGTCGCGGGCACGGCCGACCCTGCGGGATCGGACCGGCTGCTGCGCGACGGCCTCGACGGGATGCTCGCGCTCACCGGTGACGCCCTGGAGAAGGCCGGGAAGATGCTGATCCCCAACGTCTCGGAGTCGCAGCTGACGCCGGGGCGCTGGTCGGCGCACTCCCGGTACTCGGGCGCGATGGAGGAGAACTTCGGCCTGCAGGGCGACGACGGCACCGGCGAGCTGATCACGTTCCAGGGCAACCAGTTCAAGGAGCAGCGCGCCCAGGCCGCACTCGGCGAGTCGTGGCTGCTGCTGATCACGCACACCCGTTCGGACAAGGAGGAACGCGTCGGGTACGCCTCCGCCGCGTTGCTCGCGAGCCCCCACACGTGCTGGACCAGGGCGCAGCCGGACTACCGGAACCCGTACTGGTCGCTGTACCAGGACGCCCGGCTCGGCGAGGCCGTCGAGACGGCCAACCGCCTGCCGAGCGGGGTGTGGAACCGCCGCTACTCGGGCGGCTGGGTGGCCGTGAACCCGACGAAGACGTCCGTGCTGCTCACGCCTCCGCCGGGTCTCGTGACGCTCAAGGGCGAACCGGTGCCCCTCCAGCTCGACCTGCCGTCCGCCGACGCGGTGGTGCTGGTCAACGGGCCGAAGCGGTGAGCTTGCGGTAGAGGTCGAGGTGCCTGCGGGCGCAGACCTCCGCGGTGAACCGCTCCCGTGCCCTCGTGGCGAGCCGATGTCCGGTGCTCGCGGGGTCGGGGTCGGCGAACAGTTCTTTCAGGCGTGCGGCGAGAGCGGGCACGTCACCGGGCTTCGGGCAGTCCTCGCCGGGAACGCCCAGCATGTCCGCGACACCACCGGTGTCCGTGGCGACGACGGGCTTGCCCGCAGCCATGGCCTCCGCGACGACGAGCGGCTGCTGCTCCATTGTGGACGGCAGCACCAGGGCGTCGTGCTCCAGCAGCAGTTCGGGGACGTCCCCGCGGAAGCCCAGGAACTCCACCCTGTCCCCGAGACCCCGGCGGGTGACCCTGCCCTCCGCCTGGAGCCGTTGCGGGCCGTCGCCGACGACCGTGAGCGTCGCGTCCTCCGGCATCGTGGTCTCCAGCGCGTCCAGCAGGTTCAGCAGACCCTTGCGTTCCACCAGAAGCCCGACGAACACGAGCCTGCGCACGGGCTTCGTGGGAGGGTTCGCGGCGCCGACCTCGACGCAGTTGTCGATGTGGGTCATGCGATGCGGGGGCACGTAAAGACGTTCGCGCAGGAACCTGCCCATCTCCCTGGCGGGGACGACGGTCCGGTGCACGACGCGGGCGACGGCGGCGTCGGCGGCCAGCACCGCCCTGGTGTAGGGCGGGGGAGGGGTGGCGCCGCGGACGTTGCGGAACCACGGCTCGGCCACCTCGTCCGGCACGCCGTGGTAGGTGTGCACGATCTTGGTACCGGTCGTCGCGAGGGCGGCGCTGACCAGTCCCGACCGGCGGTCCTGGGCGTGCACGACGTCCGGGCGCCAGGCCTTGAGGGCGGCGCGCGCCTGCCGTGCGGCGACCATGTCCCCCTTGCGCGTCACCAGGGTCTCTTCGAAGAACGGGTCGATCAGCTCGGCGCCGCGCCGGGGCCGCGGGCCGAACACGCGCACCTCGGCGTCGCCCGACTTGGCCAGCGCGGCGGCCAGGCGCACCGTCACGTCCACCGGGCCACCGCTGTCCTGGGTGAGCAGGTAGGCGATCCGTGTCATCGTCGTCCTTCCTCGGTGACCAGGTGCGCCGTGAGGCTCACGATCTGGTCGGTCATGCGGTCGCGGTCGAACAGGGTCTCGGCCCGTTGCCTGCCGCGTTTGCCTTCGGTGGCCGCCAGTTCCGGGTCCGCCAGCCGCAGCGCAATCGCTTGCGCCAGGGCTTTCGTGTCGCCTGGGCGCACCACCTCGCCTGCGTCGCCGAGGCTGTGCCGGACGCCCTCGACGTCGAACGCGACGACCGGGCGTCCGCAGGCCATGGCTTCCAGCGGAACGAGTGCCATGCCTTCCGCACGGGAGGGCAGGACCACGACGTCGGCCTCGGCGTAGAAGGCGGCGACCTCGGTGCTGTGGCCGTGCCAGCGGGTGTTCGGGTGGTGTTCGGCTTTGAGCTGTTCCGCCATAGGGCCGTCGCCGACGATCAGGAGTTCGGCGTCCGGGACCTTCTCGAGCACGTGGGGCCACGCTTCGAGCAGCAGGTCCTGGCCCTTCTGGTGGGCGAGTCTGCCGACGCACACCGCCGTGGGGGTGTCGTGGGGTTTGGGCCGGGGGGTCAGTCGTTGCGTGTCGATGCCGTTCCAGACGACCGCGGCTCGTGCGGTGATCCGTGCGCTGCGGCCGGCTCGGAGCTCGTCGTCGCTGACGCACAGGAGCAGGGTCGTCCAGCGGGACGCCTTCGCCTCCCAGAACCGGGAGGCCCGGCTGAGCAGGCCGGTGGCGACGCGGAACGACCACAGGTGGGGCTGGAAGATCGTCGGGGTGCGGCCGCGCAGGACGAGCCTGGCGAGACCGGCCTTGGAGCTGTGCAGGTGGACGACGTCTGGCCGGAGCTTCTTCAGGGCTTTCCGGAGGTTGTGGAGCTCCAGAGCGGTGCGCGGTCCTGGGGTGCGGGTTGCTCGCCAGGGGTGCAACGGGATTCCGGCTTTGGTTGCTTCTCGGGCGAGCCACCCCTCTGGTGGGCAGGCGATGCTGACGTCCCAGCCTCGTCGTTGCTGTGCCCTGACGAGGTCCAGGACCACGACGGCGACCCCGGCCTCGACCGGCTGCGTCACGTGGACGATCTTCACGCGCGCTCCTTCAGTCCGATGAGGACGGATTTGTTCAGGGGAAGGGTGATCGCGCAGTAGGTGGCGAGCAGGACCAGGCCGGTGGTGACGAGGCCCGCGACGGTCCTGCTCTCCGGCAGGAGAGTGCTGATGGCCAGGCAGGCGAGCGCTGCCCCGGCAACGCCGGTCATGGCGCGGAGCGGGAGGGGGAACGCGAGGCCGTTGCGGGTCAGGACCAGCCAGGTCACCGGCACCAGCAGCCACACCACGGAGAGCTGGGTGATCGCGACGGCCTGCGGGCCGAGCTCGGTGGTGAACGCGAGCGCCGTCAGCAGGGCGATGAGGTGGGTGGCTTCGAGGGCGAGGTACTGGCGGGCGTGCCCGGCTGCCCTGATCACCTGGTACCAGACGTGCAGCAGGCTCAGGCCGAGTCCGTAGCCGCACAACAGGACGAGGATTCGCGCGGCATCGGCCCACTGCGCGCCGAGGACCACGATGCCGTGCGCGGACAGCGCCGTGACGACGTACAGACCGCCGGTGATGACAAGCGTTGCGACGGTGAACCGTTGCAAGGTCTCGGGAAGCCGGCCGGTCCGTCCATTCCGGACCAGCTCGGCGCAGATCGGGAACAGCACCCCGCCCAGCACGACCGCGATCATGATGTAGGGCACCCAGGCGATGCGGAAGGCGAGGCTGTACCCGCCGACCGCCTCGGGCCCGAGGACGTGCCCGATCGCGAGGTAGTCGACGTTGATCAGCAGCACGGCGATCAACGCACCGGGCCCGACCACCGCCAGCCACCTAGCAGCTTCTCCGGCCGCCTCGCGATCCCAGACAGGACGGATCCGCGCCCCGGCGACGACGGCGAGCACCGGCTGGGCGACGGCCGTGCACAGCAGGCCGATCACCAGTGCTGTCGGCCCGGTTCCCTTGGCTGCCAGCGTCACGGTGACCGCGGCGCCGATGAGCATGCCGCCCGCGTCGGGGAGCATGCGGCGCCGGAAGTCGAGGTCGCGGTGCATCAACGCCATCTGCACCCCGCCCGCCGCGGTGAACGGCAGGGTGAGCGCCGCGAGCCGCAGCATCCCGGCGGCCTCGGGAGCACCGAGCGCAGTGGCGATCGGGTCAGCGGTGGCCAGGATGATCAGGGTGAGCGCCGCTCCAGCCGCGACGCTCATGACGAGCACGGTTCCCGCGGTCCGCAGCGGGTCAAGGGCGGTGCGGCTGACGATGTCGTAGACGCCCATCGCCTGGATGACCTGGCCGATGTTGACGATCGACACGACCAGCGCCACCGCGCCGAGGTCGGCCTCCGTGAGGAACAGGGCGAGCGCGAGGGTCACCACGATCTGGCTGCTCTTGCTCACCAGGTTGACCGCGAAGAGCCACAACGACCCCCGCACCGCCACGTCTGTCATGCGCCGCGCCGGACGTGCCGGACCGCGAACACCGTGAGCACCAGCCAGGCTGCCACGACCGCGGCACCGTCCAGCGTCACGTCAGCCCGCGCGCCCAGGACGTTCTTGATCGCCGTGTTCACGAAGTAGAGGTGAGCGAACGGAACCAGGAGCAGCAGCGTCGCCACGCCGGCCCACCGCCAGTGACTGTCCTTGCGCCGCCGCCAACACACCACAGCCAACGCCGTCATCGCGGGAACCGCGATCAGCACGTCGCCAGGCTGATGCACCAGCGCAACCACAACACCAAGGCAGGTAAGCAGATCCGCCGCCTCACCGCCGTTCTTGCTCTGGTCGAGCCTGCGCGCCAGCACCGCCGTGACGGCGAGAACCCCGCACAACGCCACCAGTTCCGCCGCGGGCGGCAACCACCCGGTCGTGCGGAAGAACACGGCCGGCAGGTCGACCCGTTGCGCCGTCATGGAGTCGACCGCGCCGTACCCGGTGCTGCTGGCCCAGTCGAGGTTCCGCTTGACGACCTCAAGGAACTCGCCGACGCCACCACCCCTGACCACGAGCAACGCCGCCACGGGCAAACTTGCCACCGCGGCAACCGCCGTGCCCATGAGCGCGACCTTCCGATCACCGCGCACGAACAACAGCAACGCCAACGGCAACCCGAACTGCGGCTTCAACCACGCCAACGCCAACGCCGCCGAAGCCCACCCAGGACTCTTGGTGCGCAACAACAACGCCCCGGCAGCCCCGACCGCGATCAGCGGGTTGACCTGTCCGACGTACATCTGCGCCTTGCCGACCTGACTCGTCACCAGCAGCGTGCTGATGACGACGGTGCCCGCGACCATCGGCAACTTCGCCCTGCCCGCCGCCATGACCGCGAGCCCGACCAGCAACACCAGACACGCCAGCGCGAACGCCACCGCACCCACCCGGTACTCGGGCAGCGCGAACGGCAGGTGCAGCACCAGGTGGTAGGGCTGGTAGAGGTTGAAGTTCTGCCGGACCGGCCAGTGCTCGAACATCACCGCCGGGTCGTAGGGGTTGCCGCCGTTGAGGAACTCGCGGATCGGGAAGTAGAGCGCGTCGCGGAAGTCCTGCATGCGTTCTTCCGGCAGGTTCGCCTCGGTGGGGAGCGGCACCTCCCACGACGGCTGCAGGGCGCGGATGGCGCTGAGGATGCCGGCGAGGGCGACCAGGGCGAGGGTGATGGTCTTGGCGAGGCCGGCCCGGTTGGTGGTGGTGATCATTCCGGCACCACCGCCAGGATGACCGCGGTGGTGGCTATCGCCACTACGGCGGTGAGGGCTGCCAGGGCGGTTAGGCCGGCGACTGCGAGCAGCGTGGTGGACCTGGGGAGTGGCTCGGGTTGGTCGGGTTCGGTGGCCGGTTTCGGGGTTGGCTTGGGCTGGGTCTTGTCGGCGGTTGCTTTCGGGCCTGATTCGGCTCGGTCGCCTCCGACCGCTGCCTTGGAGGCCGACTCGGCTCGACCGCCCCCACCCGCCGCCTTCGAGCCCGACTCGGACTGACTGCCCGCGACCGCTGCCTTCGGGATCGATTCGGACTCACCGGCCCCCAGGGGAGAGCGAGCCCCCACTCCCATCATCTCAAGCAGGTCTGACAGTCGCTTCACCGTCGCGGTCCTGGCGATCACGCCACCACCACCGCCACCAGCACCGACGAAGCCGGCAGCACCGCCAACGCCGTAGCGAGATCCCCACGCCGAGCCCGATCCCCGGAAGCGACAGCGATCACCGCCCACCCATCGGCAGGCTCAGAAGCCTTGTCCGGCAACGCCCGAGCAAGCTCCTCCGCCCGTTCCTCCAACGAAGGACTCACCGCCACCACCCGAACCGGACGAGCCGCCGCCACACACAACGCCGCAAGACGCGAGGCGAGCGCAGGGTCGTCATCTGTGGCGACAACAACGGGATGCGTAACCCCCGCCGAAGAGAGGGCGGCACGAACAACGTTGCCCCGCAACCGACGCAACGCCACCACGGCCACCCCGGCGATCACCGCGGCCACCAGGGCGAGCCCAACAGCGAGACGCCAGTCCGGCGTCACCTGAGTCGTCTCGGGCTGCGGGTCCACCAGCCGGAACCGAGCCGCGGGCGCCAGCAGGTCCGCCTCGATCACGGCCGTGGCCACCGCGGTCACGGCCGCAGAGGCGTGCGCAGCCGAGTCCGCGCGCACCGAGATCCGGGCCACGCCGGACGCGGGCACCAGTTCGACGGCGATGGCGTCGGACAGGCGGTCCGGCGTCGTGCCCGCGGCCTTCGCCGCCACCTCCAGCACGGACGGGCTGCGGACCAGCTGCACAACGGCCGGCGCGGCGAGTGAGGTGACCTCGCCGAACTGGGCGCTGTCCGGTGCGGACGGGGTGGCGAGCAGGGTCAGCCTGCCCTCGGTCACGCCGTCGCGCAGTGCCACGGCCAGCAGTACGGCGGCGCCGACCAACACGGCGGCCAGCACGCCCTCCAGTACAGCTCGTGAAGCTTTCATCGTCCCTCCAGGACGGTACGAAGCAGTTCGTCGTAGGACTTCATCAAGGTGTGCGCGTCGGCCGAGCCGTCGTGGGAGGCCGCCACCGAACGCGCTGCGGGGGAGTTGAGCAGGCCGCGCAACGCCTTCGCGGTCCGCGCGGGGTCACGGCGGGGCACCAGGACGCCGCCACCGCCGGACAGGACCTCCCGCACACCGTCCACATCGGACGCGACGATTGGGCGACCGGCCGCCAGCGACTCCAGCAGCGCGATCGGCATGCCCTCCCAGTCGCTGGTGAGCACGGTGACGTCCGCCGCTTCCAGCAGGTCGCGCACGTCGGTCCGGGTGCCCAGGAAGCGGACCCTGCTGGGCGCCTTGGCTTCCAACGAGGCGCGCAGGCTGCCGTCGCCGGCCAGCCACAGTTCGGCGTCGCCGGGCACCTGCGCCCACGCGTCCAGAAGCACGTCGTGCCGCTTCTGCGGTTCCAGGCGGGCGGGGCAGAGCGCGACGGGCACGCCGAGCGGCGTTCCCAGACGGGCACGCACGGTCGCGCGGTCCGCCGAGGGCACCGTCGGGAAGACGGCGTTGGGTATCACGACCACGGAGTCGAGCCCCGCGTCGGACAACCGCGATGCCGCAGCCGAGGCAACGGTCACGACGACGGTCGACACCCGCCGCAGCACCCGCACGGCACCGGCCACGTCCGTCTCGGCCACGCCGTGGAACACCGTCACCACAGGCCTGCGCGGAGAGGCGATGCGCGAAACCAAAGACGCGGAGACGTTGTGCGCCAACAAGACATCCGGCCGGAACCGGCGCACGGCCACCCGCACCGCCCGGACCGCGCGCAGCACACCCAACGGTGAGCGGCGCGCCACCGGCACGTCGAAGACAGGTACGCCGCCAGCACGCAACGACTCGGCGCGGAAGCCGCCGCCGCTCGCCACCGCCGACTCCCAGCCGACGTCACCGCCCGCGAGCGCCATGCCGGCCACGAGCGACTCCGCGCCGCCCGCGCCCATCTCGCTGATCACGTGGAGAACGCGCATCGACTCTCCTTCGAAGAAGAACGCCGTTCGATCGCGACCGCGAGGGCGACGAGCGACCACAGGGGCAGGTAGTACTGCTCGGACAGGAAGATCGAGGCGACCAGAACGGCGATCAACGCCGCCTGCACGGCCACGGCCTCACGCCGGTCCGCCACCCGCCGCAACGCCCGTTCGCTCGCCACGAACCCGACCGCGACGAACGCGACCAGCAGCGCGAACCCGGGAACCCCGAGCTCCGCGGCCACTTCCAGGAACAGGTTGTGCGCCACCGGGGTCTGCTCGTCGATCTCCGCGTTGTGCCCGGCCGCCGCGTACTCCTGCCGGAACCCGCCGGGACCGACGCCGAGCACCGGGTTGTCCGCCAGCATCCGCGAGGCCGCCTGCCACCGCAGCATCCTGGTGTCCGCGTTGGTGCCCGCGATGTGGCTCTTCTCCTGCAACGCACGGGAAAGCTCCGCCTGCGCCGCCGACGCGAACACCAGCGCCGCGACCCCGGTGACGGCCGCGGTCACGACCACCGCACGCACCGGGATCCCGCGCCGGGCGATCAGCCACACCAGCGCACAGGCCAGCGCGATTCCACCACCACGGGAAAAGGTCGCCGCGGCACCGGCCACCAGAACCGTGCCCAGCAACAACAACACGACCCGCGACTTGCCCTTGGCGGGCAGCGCCACCAGCAACGGCAAGGCGGCCACGAGGAAGAACGCCAGGTCGTTCGGGTCCTCCAACGGCCCGGTGGCGCGCAACGACCCACCGGCCACGCTGATCAGCCCACCGGCCGCCGCCACGACCGCACCGGCGACCGTCGCCGCCAGCAGCGCGCGCACCGGCACCTCCCGCGCGGCCACGTCGGCGAGCACCACCGTGATCACCAGGAACGGCACCCACCGCACCAGGTACTCCAGCGTGAACGGCTCCGCCTCGTGCACCGCCGAGGTCGCCAGCAGCACCACGGCCAGCAGCGCGACCACCAGGTGCAACGGGTGCGGCGACGGCAACCGCCGGTGCCGGTACAGGGAGAACAGCCACACGCCGATCAGCAGGGCGGGCACGATCTTGGCCGACTGGCCGTGCACCTGCAGCAGATACCCTTCGAGCGGGGCCAGCGCCACCGTCCCGCAGGCGAAGACGCGCACCAGCAGGGTCAGCCACATGCGACCGGATCCCGTTCACGCAGCCGGGAACCCGCGACGCGCTCGACGTGCTCCCCGGTGCCGACCACGTCGAAGTGCTTGCGCAGCAACGACAACACCCAGCCGAGCAGCTCGACCTTCTGAGCGCCCGGCACCGCCATGCCGGGGAAGAACTCCATCCCCGGCGCCTCGGCCCCGGAGAGCACGTCGGTCGGGTGCAGCAGCAACGACGGGGAGACGTTGCGCGCCAAGCACAACCGCAACGCCGTGCGGAAGTACCCACGAGCCAGCCGGGGCGAGACCTGGTGCAGCTGCAGCAGGTACGCGCCGTGGATCGGCACCCGCAGCAGCGGCATCGTCGTCACCGGCAGCTCGACCAAGCCGTTGTCCCGCCAGCGATACGCGTTGTTGGGGGCCTTCACCTTGCCGAAGCCGCCGAACAGGTCGGCCCCGCCGTCCGTCGAGCCCGCCGTCCGGTTGTGGTACGCGCGGGCCAGCGGCCCGATCCACGTCGGCAGCACGCTGGCGTCGTAGCGATAACCCCGCCGTTGCAGGACATCCAGCAACGCGGGCGTGACGCTGTATCCCGGCCCGCGGAACCCGAGAGGCCGCGGCGCACCGGCGGCCATGATCGCCTCCTCGGCGCGCACGACCTCCTTCTCGACCTCCTCGGCGGAGAAGCGGTGCAGCCAGGGCTGGTGCCAGAACGAGTGGTTCGCGATCTCGTGCCCGGCCTCGGTGATCGACGCGACCGCCTCGGCGCCGTCGTCCCGTTCCGCGTCCGCACCCACGACGAAGACCGTGGTGGTCAGGCGTTGTTCGCCGAAGACGTCCAGCAGGCGCGGCACCGCCGACGGCAGGAAGCTCGGCCTGCTCTCCCACCGGGGATCGCCGTGCGTGCGCAGGTACGCCCAGAGGTTGTCGAGGTCCAGCGAGACACTGGCGACGGGCTTCACAGCTCGCCTCTGGCGGAGACCAGTTCCCGCGCGGGCTTGGCGACGGACCCGAGCACCAGCACGCCGGACACCACCAGCAGCACGCCCAGCACGACCCACCACTCACGCCCGGCCGCGATCTGGTCGCCCATCAGCGCGAGCCCGGCCGCGGAGCTGATCACCACGGTGGTCGCGTCCATCGACGCCACCGCGGACGTGGCCGAACCGCGCTGCAACGCCGTCGCGAGGCACGCCTGCCCGACGAACGCGGCCACCACCATCACCCAGGTCAGCGGGTGCAGCAGCAGGTCGAGCGGCGGCTTGCCGGCGACGTTGCGCGCGGCCACCGCGACCACGGCGAACGCGATGCCGGCGAGCACCGGCGTCAGGGCCTTGAACGTCCGCGCCAGCGGCAACACCGCGAGCGTCAGCAACCCCAGCACCACCAGGGCGGGCACCAGCGGGAGCTCACGGGCCGTCGACGGCGCCGCCGCACCCGTCAGCAAAAGCAGACCGCACGCCATCACCACCAGCACCGCGATCTCGACGCGCCGGATCCGCCAGCCGAGCAGCAGCACGCCGATCACGGTGGCCAGGCCGACCGCGCTCGACGACCCCGCCTGCACCAGGTAGAGGGGCAGGTCCTCGCGAGCGAGGAACGCGAACAGGAAACCGCCGACCTGACCGGTGAACCCCAGCAGGTACAACCGGTCCGCGGCGAGCCGGGCGAGCAGTCCCACGCCGGTGCCGGGACGTTCGTCCGCCCTCCGCGCGGCGACGGTCTGCGCGACTATCCCCAGGCCGTAGAGCACAGTGGACACCGCAAGTGCCAGATGACCGGACATGAGCGCGGACACTACGACACGCTTGTGGCGCAACACTTTCGAGCGATATCCGAGGCAACTCTTTCGAGTGAACGTGTGCGGGAATCGCCCGGATTCGTCAAGATCGATGAAGTACCTTGCCGCGGTGCGGGAAACGAACATCGTGACGATCGTCTGCGGCACCAGACCGGAACTGATCAAACTCGCGCCGCTCGTGGAACACTTCGGCAGCGCGTGCACGATGATCTACACCGGGCAGCACTACGACCGCTCGATGTACTCGCTCATCCGCCGCGATGTGCCGGAACCGGGCGGCTTCCACGAGCTGCGGCTGGGCGGTCTGCGCAGGGGAGACCAGCTGGGCCGCGCCGTCTCTGCGGTGGACGAGGTGCTGGCGGCCGAACGCCCCGGCGCCGTGATCGTGCAGGGCGACACCACCTCCGCGCTGGCCGGCGCGCTGGCCGCCAACGCCTGCGACGTGCCGCTCGTGCACGTGGAGGCGGGCCTGCGCAGCTACGACCGCGCGATGCCGGAAGAGCACAACCGGGTGCTCATCGACCACCTCTCCGACCTGTGCTGCGCGCCGACGTCGCTGAACCGCGACAACCTCCTGGCCGAGGGCGTCGCGGACAGCCGCATCGCCGTCACCGGCAACACCGTCGTAGAGGCGCTCGCGCACGCGTTGCCGTCACCCGACGAGGTGGACGCGGTCCTCGGCGACCTGGGCCTCAAGCACGACCGCTACGTCCTCGCCACGATCCACCGCCCGGAGAACGTGGACGACGCGGCCAACCTGGAGACCGTCCTGCGCGAGCTCGGCGGCCTCCCTCTGCCCGTCGTGCTGCCGCTGCACCCCCGCACCGCACAGCGCATCACCGCGTTCGGCCTGGAGTCGCTGCTGCACGGCCTGCAGGTGATCGAACCCCAGCCCTACCGGCCTTTCCTCGCGCTGGCACACGGTTCCGCCGTGATCGTGTCGGACTCGGGTGGAATCCAGGAGGAGGTGAGCGTGCTGAAGCGGCCCGTCGTGGTCGTGCGGCGCAGCACCGAACGGCCGGAGATCGAGGGCACGTTCGGCACGCTCGTTCCCCCCGGCCCGCTGGTGGGTTCCTCGGTGCTGGCGTGGCTGGACGACGTGGAAGGGCATCGAGCGGCGCTGCAGGAGATCCCGTCGCCGTACGGCACCGGGTCGCCGTCGGAGCTCATCGCGTCCGCTGTCCGCCGGATGCTGCGGCACTGAGCTGGGCGGTGTGGCCGCGCCCCCCTACGCCGCGGCCACACCTGGTTTTCTAAAGCCGTACCAGCTTCATCTCCTGGTCCGGCTCGGTCTCCTCGGTCAGCGGCTCCTCCTCCGAAGACGGCACGCGCAACGCCCGTCCGGAGGAGAACACCGACTGCCAGGTGTCCCACACGGCGATGAGCGCGGCCGACAGCACGACCGAGGCCGCGACGGCGAGCACACCGTCGTCGTCGAGCAGCACCACGGCGGCGACGACGGCCCACAGTTCGACAGCGGTGAAGACGACGGCGAACAGCACCCGTTCCGTGTGCTTGCGGCGAGCGCGCGCCATCTGCTTGCGGGAGCTGGGTTCCGGCACAGTGTGGCGCTTCATGATGTCTCCCCTGATGACTGCTCTGCGGCTTGTGCACCAAGGAAAGCGCCATGGGGTCAGAACGTGTGCGTCAGATGCCGCACAGGGAACGCAGTTCGCCCTCGCGGAGGATGTCGATCCTGGTGCGGCGCGTGGCGATGATCCCCGCGTCCCGCAACGTCTTCAACGCCCGCACCAATGTCTCACGGGAGATGCCGGCGATACCGGCGAGCTCGCGCTGACTGAGCGGCACCGTGGCGATCATGTCACTGGTCCCGCGGTGCGAGAGGTCGAGCAGCATGGCACCCACACGGTGCAACGCGGTCCCAGTCCTGAGGTCCTGCTGTTCACCCACGGCCCGATGACGCGACACCACAACACGCAGCACCGCCCACGTGATCCGGGGATGTTCCTCGCACAGTCGTTTCAGCACAACGGCGGGGATCACGATGCCGTTCACGTCGTCCACGGCGGTGAGGGTCGCGGAACGCCCCTGACCGTCGACGGCGGCGACCTCACCGATGATCTCGCCCGGCCCCCGGACGGCGAGCACGGTCTCCTCACCGCTGAGGGTGAACCGGCTGACCCGCACCCGCCCCTGTGACACGACCAGCACGTTCCTCGTCTCGTCCCCCTGGTGGCAGATCACCGATCCGGACTCGAACACCACTCGGGTCGCCACGCCCAGCAACGCCGTGCGGTCGGTTTCGCCGAGCATCCCCCAGAACGACTGGTCGTTCCCCATGTACCAATGATTCAACGGAACAGGACCGCGGTCTTTGGCCCGTTCGATCTAATCCGGCCGACAGGTGTAACGCTCAGGCACGGCCAGGCGGTAACACCCGTCGGGTCACGCTGGTGGCCGCTCGTCCTATTGGCTGAAAATTCCGACGAGGCTCGCCGACTGCTCGTTGGTGTGAAGGGAATGCTGCTGTAGTTGGGCCACGAGTGTCTGCTGTGCGAGATCCCACGGGGTGGAACTGGGCTTGTGCGTCAGAAGACGCGCAACCCGGCCGGTTGGTCTGGTACACGACGAGTCGACTCGCCGGTGGCTGCCGGCGTCATGTCGTGGGAAGGACGGTCGTGCCACTTTCACCACCGACCGAACACCGGACGATCGTCGTGGTCGATGTCGCGGAGTTCACCCGCCCGGACAGATCCGTGCCGCATCAGCTCGCGGTGCAGGAAGGGCTCTACGACGTGCTGCGGACCGCGCTCACCGCTGCTGGCGCCGGCCTCGACGACTGCGTCATCGACGACCGGGGTGACGGCGCGCTGATCCTGGTGTCGCCCTCGGTGTCGAAGAGCGAGCTCGCCGACAAGCTGCCCGACCGCCTGGCCGCGGAGATCCGCCGGTACAACGCGACCAGGGTTGTAGCGGCCCAGTTCAAGCTCAGGGTGGGGTTGCACGCCGGGGACATCCGCAAGAACGAGCACGGCTGGGTCGGGCATGCGGTGAACCTGGCCTTCCGAATCCTTGACGCGGAGGAGGCGAAGGCGGAGTTGATCGGATCCGAGCAGCTCGTCGCCCTCATCGCCTCCTCGCACTTCTACGAAGAGGTCATCAAGCAGGACCCAGGTAGCGCGCCGGAGTCGTACCGCCGCATCGGTGTCTCCGCGAAGTCGTTCGAGGGACATGCCTGGCTGAGGCTGCACGGCGGGGGCTGGGTGCCGAGCGCGTCGACCCAGGCCCTGGCCGCCGCGCCCGCACCGGACGAGGACGTCGTCGTGCGCGCGCTGTTCCCCGATGACGAGTTGAAGGTCCTGCAAGGCCTGCTGTCGGGCATGGAGACCACGCGGTTGCCGATGATCGTGAGCCGGGCGACCCGCTCGGCGATTCCGCTGCGCCGGTTCCACTCGGTCTGGGACGCGTTCCTGTACCTCGCCGACGTCAACGCCGGTCCGGACGGCATTCCTCCCGCAGTCGAATTTCTGGAGCTGCTCGCTCTGGACATCGGTGGCGAGAATGCCGACGACCTGACGGCGTGGGTCGCGCAGAAGATTCACAACCTGCGGCGCGCCGCCGAGCAACAGGAACGGCATGAGATCAGATCTCCGATTCCTGCCGAACCGAGACTTCATCTGATGATCGTGATCGAGCTCGACGCGATCGACGACAGCCGCTGCGTGCTTTCGTGGTGGCGGCAGGATGATCCGCTGGAGTGGAATCCGCTGTGCGGCGGAGTGTGCGAGCTCGCGGTGGACGAGCTGGAACAGCGAATCGACGACGTGATCATCGAGGCCGAGGGTGTGTGGTCTGAGCAGGCTATTTCCGTTGCCTTGGAATTCGTTGTGCCCCGGCCTCTGCTGCAAATGCCCATCATGGGCTGGCGCAAGGAGTACCGGTCGGGCTATCCGAGGCCGCTTCTGTACGATTATCCCCTGGCGCTGAGATCTCTGGAGAGAATGCGGTCCGCTCACTGGCACCGTCTGTGGCGCATGAGGTGGGATTCGGCTGTCGACGACTACACGTTGTTGCAGCGAATTCACCCGTACGGATCAGCGGAAACCAAGGAGAATCCGATCGACGCCGTGCTGAGTGAATCCACGTGGGTTGGGTTGGTCATGGACGAACCACCTTCCGCGCATCCGGATCCGACTGCCGGGCCCGACGCGCTGACCGCCGCGTTGCGGGCCGGTGTGCCGTTGGTCGTCTGGCATCCGCGGGCGAGCGCCGAGGACCTGCGCGAGCTCGTCGGCCGCCTCGTCGCCGGTGACGGCGGCATCTCCGAGCTGCCGGACCGCCATCGGGCGGCGCATCTGGCCGCGACCGGTGACGAGTTAGTCCGTGACCTCGTGGTGCTGCTCGACGATCCACATCGGCAAATCGATCCAGGGGGACCGCTGTCGTCGTCGAGTGGGGGTCTGAAATGAGCGTGAACGAACGCGGCACGGCTGCCAGGCACACGAGTCTCGATGCACCGGACTGGTGGATCTACCGCGGCACCGGCCGCGAGATCCACGACGTCGATCTCGCCGAACTTCTTCCGCAACCGCCCCCGTGGCGCGATTTCCGCGGCGGTCCGCTTCCCGAGAGCGATGTCCCGGTGAGTGACGACGGTGAGGCGGACCGCCGGCTCGGGCCGAAGATCAATCTCGCTGAATCCGATGTCGACGCGCATGAACTCGATGTCGTCAACGCCGCTTTGTACTTGCGCAGGCCGTTGCTTCTCACTGGAAGGCCGGGCGTCGGGAAGTCTTCTCTTGCGTGGAAGGTAGCACGCGAATTGAGGCTTGGCCGTGTGCTCAGGTGGTCGATCACCAGTCGTACCACGCTGAATTCCGGGTTGTTCGATTACGACGCCATTGGCCGAGTTCAGGCGGCGGCCAGTCAGGCGCAGTCGGGTAGTGCTGAAGAAGTGTCCATCGGCGAATTCGTCCGGCTGGGTCCGCTGGGCACGGCGTTCTTGCCGGGAAGATTACCGCGCGTCGTTCTGATCGACGAGCTGGACAAGTCGGAGTCGGATCTTCCCAATGACCTCCTGAGCATTTTCGAGGACGGCGAGTTCGTCATTCCGGAGCTGGCCCGTGTGCGCAACCAGACGCGCGAGGTCACCGTTCACACGAACGACCCCAACGGGACGGCGACCGTCGTCGACGGCAGGGTCGGCTGCCACGCGTTCCCGATCGTCGTCATGACGAGCAACGGTGAGAGGGAGTTCCCGCCGGCGTTCCTGCGTCGCGTGCTCCAGCTGGAGATCAAGGACCCGACCGTGGAGCAGTTGGCGGCCATGGTGGCCAACCACCTCCTGGATGCGAAGGGCGAGCACCGCGAGAGGCTGGTGCGGGAGTTCATCGACAAGAGCCGCATGGAAGGCGGCCTTCCCGCAGACCGCCTGCTGGATGCCGTCTACCTCGCCACGTCCGGTGCGTACCAGCCGGACGGGGTGGCGTGGCAGCGGTTGCTCGACGCCCTGTGGCGCAGACTGACGACGGGGCAATGACGTGGACGGCCTGGAGGGCTTGGACTGGCCCGAAGTAGCGGACATCGTCTGGCTGGCCGCCGCGATGCGTGGCGAGACACCGGAAAGCCCCGAGCCCGTGCTCGGCGACTCCGATCCGCCCGATCCCGTGAAGCCAGTGCCCGCCGAGGCCGTGAGCGAGGAACAGCCCCTTCACGCACCGCCGTCCCCGGCCGAACCGGAACAGGTGCCCTTCGCTGAGTCGGAGGACGTTGCTGAGCCGGAGGACGTTGCCGAGACTCCGCCGCCCTTGCGGGGGCGCGACGAGGAGGAGAGTGGTGAGCCCCAGCCGGCCGCCCCGGTGCGCCCGGTGCTGCCCGACATGCTGGAGTGCTTCCGGGCGTTGCGGCCGCTGAAGCGGGAGGTCGCCTCTACCCGTGACGGCGCAACGGTTCTGGACGAGGTGGCGACCGCGGAGCAGGTGGCACGGACCGGAACCTGGTGGCCGATCACCCGTTCGAGTGCGGAGCGTTGGCTCGATCTGACCGTCGTTGTGGACGATAGTCCTTCACTGTCCCTGTGGCGTGCGGAAGTCGTCGCATTCATGGAGATGCTCGGGAGGCTGGGTGCCTTCCGCACGATCCAGTTCCGATTGGTCGGCACCGTCCGGACCGAGGACGGCACGGAGGTTCCGGTTTTGCGCGGTGGCACGCCCGATGCGCCCGCGCGCGATCCGGCCGAGGTGCTGGACGTCTCCGGCCGCAGGGTCATGCTGCTGATGACGGTCGGGATCGGGGGCGTCTGGAAGCCGGGTGTGCTCAGCCCGCTGCTGGCCCGCTGGGCGCGGTCGATGCCGGTGAGCATCCTGCACCTGCTTCCCCAGCGTCTGTGGGGCCGTGGCGCGGTGCCGTTGCACCGGGCGAACCTCAGGGTGCCCGCGGCGTTGCGTCCCAACAGTCGCTGGACGTTCGACCTGCCCGACGCCTGGCTCTCCGAGGATCCGTCGGCGTACGCGCGGGATGGTGCCGTGCCGGTGCCGGTGATCGAACTGCAACCCCGGTACCTGAAGTGGTGGGCGCAGCTGGTCACGGCAGGGCACCGCGGCCCGGCCGCCGGGACAGTGCTCCTGGCCACCCGGGAGACGAGAGCCGCGCCGGACGGAGACGTGTCGGCAAAAGAGCATGTCGGCAGGTTCAGAAGCCTTGCCTCGCCGCCCGCGTTGCGTTTGGCAACGTTGCTCGCGGCGGTCCCGGCACATCTCGAGGTCGTGAAACTCATTCGCCATCGATTCGTTCCCGAGGCGAAGACCGAGCATCTCAGCGAATTGCTCCTGAGCGGAGTCTTGCACTATTCTCCTCACGGCGGTGGTGCGCCCACATGGGACTCCACTGCTTTTGTCTTTCCCGAGAAAGTGCGAGAACTGCTGCTCAGCGGTGCCCGGCGGTCCGAAACCGCAGGTGTCGTGCAAACGGTCGCGGCGGTATTCGGAGATCGCATTCCGGTACTGGGTCGTCTCAGGGATGCCATCATGGATCCGGACAACGCGCCGGATCCGGTGCCCTCCGTTTCCAACGCCGCTGAGGTCGGGCTGCAGCGTGCGGTCATGGGGGCTTTGTCGGGTCCGTACCTGTCGCGCGCGGATCGGCTGAGCAATGCAGCAGTGGCGCGCGAGGTGGCGCCACCCTCTGAATCAATCAAGACTAGGATGGCGAGCAAGGAAATGCCCGATGCGGCCGAGCGCACCAGTAAGTCGACGCTGTCCGAACCACATGCGCATTCCGTCTCGGACGTGGCGCATTTCCCGGGGTCGCGCGACATCGACCTTCCCGAGGTGAGCGGTATGACGGTTCTTCCCGCTTCGAGCTCGCGATCGTTTCACGAACGAAGGTCGGATGATCCACCGATCATCTGGGGAAATGTACCGCCGCGAAATCCGAACTTCACCGGACGGGTGGAACTGCTCGAACAGCTCGGCAAGCGTCTGACCGCTGGCGGCGCCACCGCAGTCCTCCCTTCCGCGCTGCATGGCATGGGCGGTATCGGCAAGACGCAGATGGCGACCGAGTATATCTACCGCCATCTCCAGGACTACGACCTCATCTGGTGGATCGAGGCGGCCCGCCCGACCCAGATCCGTGCCGGCCTCACCGAACTGGCGCGTCAGCTCGGACTTCCCGGTGCCTCCGAGGCGAACACCGCCGTGCCCGCCGTCCGCGAGGCACTGCGCGTCGGCCGCCCGTTCCGTCGCTGGCTGCTCGTCTTCGACGCGGCCGAGAGCCCGGAGGAGGTCCGCCCGTACTTCCCGGCCAACGGTCCCGGCGAAGTGCTGATCACCTCCCGTAACCCGGACTGGGCCGGGGTGGCCCGGCCGCTGGAGCTCGCGGTGTTCGACCGCGCGGAAAGCATCGAACTGCTCGGCAAGCGCGGCCCTGAGATCGACCAGGCGGACGCGAACGTGCTTGCGGAGAAGCTGGGGGACCTCCCGCTGGCCATCGAGCAGGCCGCTGCCTGGCGAGCGGTCACCGGCATGCCCGTGAGCGAGTACCTCCGGCTGTTCGACGAGTCCGTCGCGGAGATCCTCGACACGTCCGCCCAGACGGACTACGAGCGGTCGGTCGCGGCCGCCTGGAACGTGTCGTTCGACGAGTTGAAGAAGCGCAACCCGGCTGCGCACCAGATCCTGCACATCTGCGCCTTCTTCTCACCGGAACCGATCTCGCGCGACCTGTTCACCGGTGTCAGCCGGGTGTCGATCTCCCCGGAACTGGACGCGGCGCTGCGCGACCCGATCAAGCTCGCACGGGCCATCCGTGACATCAACCGCTACGGCCTCGCGAAGATCGATCACGCCAACAACACCTTGCAGCTGCACCGCTTGGTGCAGTTGGTGCTCCGCAACCGAAGCATGGCGCCACAGGTGCACGCCCAGATGATGCACGGCGCGCACCAGCTCCTGGCCAGTCTGGACCCCAACGACCCCGAGTCGAACAGGCACTGGCCGCGTTATCGCGAGCTGCTGCCACATGCCTACGCGTCCGACATCTCCGACTGCGACGACGACTGGCCCCGGCAGCTCATCATCAACCTGATGCGCTTCCTCTCCGCCTGGGGCGACCACGAGGAGGCCGCGCGCCTGGCGCAGCGCGCGAACGACAGCTTCGAGCGCAAGCTGGGGCCGACGCATCCGCAGACACTGGAAGTGGCCTCACGTCTCGGTTTCTACCTGCGAGCGGCGGGCAGCTACGAAGAGGGCTCGCGGGTCAACCAGCGCACGCTCCAACGCCGGATCTCGGTGTCCGGGGAGGACAGCGAGGAGGTGCTGAAACTCCAGCTCAACATCGTGGTCGATCTTCGAGTGCAGGGTGACTTCGCCGCGGCGACGAAGCTGAGCGAGGAGATCTACCACAAGTCCAAGCGGTTGTTCGGTGAGGACGATCCGGAGACTCTCCAGGCCGCCTACCAGCACGGCATCAGCCTCAGGCTGTCCGGTGAGTACCTGGCGGCAGCCGAACTCGACCGCGACACCGCTGACCGCCGCAGCGAGGTGCTGGGGCCCGACCACCCGAGGACGCTCAGCAGTTACGCCTCGGAGATCGTCGACCGGCGCGAGGCGGGTGAGTACGTGCGCTCCCGGATCGAGATGGAGAAGTTCACCGAGGTGTTCCGGGCACGGTTCCCCGCGGACAACCCGGACCAGGCGACCTTCTCGTTCATGCTCTCGGTGGTGCGCCGCAAGGACGGCGACCACGCGCGAGCGCTGGAGCTTTCCGCTCCTGCACTCGCCCAGTTCTCACTGCTGTACAAGGCCGACAACGCGACGCGGATGGCGTGTGCTTTGGCCCATTCGATCGACCTCCGGCACTCGGGAGATCTCGACGCCGCGAAGAAGCTGGGCGAGGACACGTTCGAGCACTACCGGAACGGCTTCGGGGAACGCCACCCGCACACCATCTCGGCGACCGTCGACCTCGCGGTGACGATGCGGCTCAAGGGAGAGGTGGCCGAGGCGCGGGAGCTCAACGAACGGGCGTTGGAACTCTTCCGCGGCGGCCTCGGCCCGAACCACCCCTACGCGATCGTCACCGCGATCAACCTGGCGAGCGACCTCGCGGCCCTGGGTGAGACCGAGCGCGCGATCGCGCTGGGCCAGGACGCCGTGGAGCGGGGCGGCCGGGTGCTGGGCGTCAACCACCCCACTGTGCTGGCGGCATCGCTCAACCTCGGCTACGACCTGCGGGCGGCAGGCCGCCTGGAGGAAGCCGCGCCCCATCACGAACCGGTGCTGGACAGGTACCGCAAGGTGTTGGGTGAGGCGCACCCCGGCACCATCGGGGCAATGAAGGGCGTGCGTGCGAACTGCGACATCGACCCGCTGCTGATGTAGTGGGCTTCAGCCGGAGACGAGCTGGCCGAGCCACCAAGCGAGCTTCTCCGGAGTGGGTACGTCACGTGCGGTGCGCCGTAGTTCGCGGTGCACCGCACGTACTACTTCCGGGAGGTGCAGCAGTGCCCGTGCCGCCGGGTTGGGACCGGATCCGCTCAGGGCGAGTCCGAGACCGACCAAGGAGGCAGGCCTGTCGGGATCGACCCGCAGTTCCGCGCGGTAGCCGCGCGCCGCGTCGGTGAGACGGCTGGTCATCAGGGCGAAGTCTGCCTCGGTGGCTCCGGGGACCGCGCGCCAGAGATCACGCCCCTCGTCGCTCGCACCGAGGCGTGCCAGCGTCGCACGGCTTCGGGACCACGGCCCGTCCGGCACCGGTGTCGGTGGGAGATCGGCCAGCGCCAGGGCGACAGGCGGCCTCGCTCGCCCGGCCATCCAGGCATCAGCCGCCGCGGCGACGATTGCGGGATCCGGCCGCAGGTGGCGCAGCCGCCAGCCGGCCCGGTGGTCGGCGGCGAGCAACTCGGCCAGTCCCAGGACGTCCTCGGGCACCGGTTCGTGCTGCCACGGCCCGAGCACCTCCGCGACGCCGTCCAGGAACCGTTGCCCTGCTTCGGTCAACGTCGCGTCGCGTCGCAAGGTCAGCAGGGTGCGCCACGTCTGACCGCGCCAGTGCGCGAACTCGAAGCTCGCGCGCCGCGATTCGCCGGACCGGGCTGTTCCACGCCAGAACGCGGTGACTCCGAAGAACGCGTAGACGCCCTGGAGTGCGCCGCTGAGCGGGCGTGGATCATCCCGCCAGGGCACGTAGATCCGTTCTGTGCGGTCGACTTCGAAGAGCGGCGCCAAATGGAGGATGCCGCCCAGTACGATGTGCTGGAACTCGTGCACCAGCGTGGCGGCGAGGTCGGCGGCGTCCACGGGCAGTCCGATCACGGCGCTGCCGAAGGCCTCGCCGGTCGACGCGCTCGGGTTCTGGAACGGCACGTTCGGTTTGGGCACCACCGAGTTCAGCCCGGCGGCGAGCGCACCCGAGAGTTCCGGTGTGGCATCGAGCAGCAGTTCGCGCGCATCGCTGAGCAGCCGTCGCCACGCGCGGACTTCGGTGATCTGCAGTCGTTCCGGCATCAGCGGCTCGTGGAGCCCGCGATAGGGATCCAGGTCGTCCAGGGTCACCGAAAGCCGATTCGGCCCGGTGCCGGTTCCGCATGTGCGCAGGCCCCACCAGCCGGGAGAGTCGGAGTCGAAGCTGGCCGGCAGCCGCACCTCGCCGTGCTCGCCGGAGACCACGTAGCGGCCACGCCCGCCCCGCACCTCGGCGGTGGAGAACTGGTCCGGAACCGGCAACCGGGCGGTCCCGAGCGAGGGCAGGACCACGTTGCCTTCCCACAGTGGTACGGAGATCTCGAACTCCAGGTCGGCCATGATCGCCGCGGCCGCCGCGAGCGCGTGCACGTGGCCGAGGTGCATCCACAGTGGACAAACACCGTCGGCGCCATTGTTCAGCAACCGGGTCGTGTAGCCGGCCCAGCTTCCGGTGTACGGGTGCGCGAACGCCCGGTCGAGGGCTGTGGGCGATACGTTCTCCACTCGGGCGAGCAGGTCCCACACCACTTCGAGAGGTGGCAAGGGCCCGTACGCCCCCGGTGCTTTCGCTGAGAGTTCGAGCAACGCGTGCACCAGGAGTTTTCGTCTGCTGAGTTCGGCTCTGCGCAACCGGCCGATCATGTGCGCGTCACCGCTCAGGCGCGCGAAGGCGTCGAAGTCGCTCCACGGCAGGCGGTGGAACGGGGTGGCCTGCTCCATGTCAGTCGATCCGTTCGCCGCCTCCGCTGTTGTCGCTTCTGTAGCCCGCGCTGACGCAGCCGGCTCGTTCGACGACATGCCGCAGCGATCGGCTCAGGAGGTCGCCGTCGAGCTCGCGCAACCTGGTGAACGGAACGCCTTCGAGGTCGATCAGCGCGGATTCCAGGTCCGGCTCCAAGCCCGATGAGCCCATGGTGTCGATTCCCCTCACGCCGAGTGCCGGTGCAGGCAATCCCATGATGACGCAACAATGAAGGGTTCAGGTAGGCCGACATCTAACGTTTCCTTGCGCCGAAACGACCAACGGCCGCGGAGATCGTGCCTGCTCAGGCATCGCTGGCCTGGAATTGGACAGAAACTGGAAGCCTTTTGACGCAGGCCTTTCCCGGGTGTGTCCGCGCTGATCCGAAAGGCCTCGCCCCTGTTCCTGCGCACGGGGCAGCCGCAGTCCGAGAGCGTCCGACACCGTCCGACCCGCTTCGTGATCGGGCCGCGCTCGGCCAGCGTGGAGCGTGTTGATGTTGGTCGAACTGGGAGGAGCGGACCCGTGAAGCGTTTCGCGAAGCTGGCCGGCGAACGGCTCGTCGGACTCGTGCTGCCGAAGATCGATGCCGGTGCCTGCGTGCCGGAGCACGGGCAGTGTTGCAAGAAGGGCTACCGCTTCAACTGCAACGGCATCTGCTCGTCCGTGAGCAGCACCTGCAAGTGACACAACGGGGTGCCGGCGACCTGTCGCCGGCACCCCGCCTGCTGCCTGGGGGCTGACGTGCTCGACCTGTTCGCTCGTGTGCTGCTCGCCGCGGTGTTCCTCGCGGCCTTCGCCGGCAAGGTGCGGTCGCGGCAAGGGTTTGCGGAGTTCCGCGACTCGCTGGCCGCGCTGGTGCCTTTGCCTGCCCGCTTTCTGGCCGTCGCCGTGCTCGCAGGAGAAGCGGTGGCTGTTGTGCTGCTCGCCGTTCCCGGAACGCGGCTCGGGTACGGGGTTGCCGTCGCGTTGCTCGTGGTGTTCTGCGGCGGGATCAGCCTGGCGATGGTGGGGCGGAAGGCAGTGCGCTGCAAGTGTTTTGGCGCTGGTGGTGACGTGCTGGGGATCCGGCACCTCGTGCGCAACGGGGCGCTGATCGCCGTGGCTGCCGTGGGCGCGTTCGTGCCGGCACCCGATTCCTGGGAGGAACCGTTGACCCTGATCACGATTGCCGTCGTGCTGCTCGCCGTGGTGGTGGCGCTGCACGTGTTGTTCACGTACGGGCTGGTGGTCAGGGTCCGGGAGCTGCAGGAGAACGCCGGGCCGCAGCGCGAGTCGAACCTGCCGCGGCCGGGGATGGTGGTCAAGCCGTTCTCGGTGGTGGACACGGACGGGGTCGCGTTCACCGAGGCGGATCTCGACGGGCCGGTGCAGGTCGGCTTCTTCTCGGTCGGGTGCGGGCCGTGCCGGACTTTGACCGACGCCCTGCTCGAGGATCCGCCCGCCGCGCGGTTCGTGTCCTTTGTGGACGGAGATCCTGGTGATCCCGAGGCCACGGCTCGGCTGGTCGAGAAGGTCAGCGGGCTGGGGCGGGTGGCGGTGGTCGGCACTGATGACCCCGTGTTGTCCGCCTTCGAGGTCATGGCTTACCCGACGTTGCTGTACACGCACGGGGGAGTGGTGACGGCGTCCGGGATCAAGCTCGCCGACTTCGCCGGCGTGCCGGCGCCGGTGGCATGATCCGCAACGCCCTGGCGGCGCTGGCGCTGCCCTTCCGGGCCGCGCCGCTGCTCGCCGGAGGGACCCTCGTGCTCACGGTGGTCGCCGGTGCCGCGCCTGCTAGCGGGGCGTGGCTGACGATGTTGCTGGTCGACGGGCTGACGTCGGACGGGGCCAGTGCCGGGCGGGCGGCTTTTCTGGCGGTCGCGTCGGCGCTCGCCGGTGGGGTCGCCATCGCGTTGCTCTACCTCTGCGGGCATCTAGGGGAGGTGGTGCGGCACCGGGTCGCGGTCGAGGTGGAGAGCAGGTTGTTCGAACGGATCGCCACGCTGCCGGGGCTGCGGCGGATCGAGGATCCCGCGTTCCACGACCGGGTGCGGCTCGCCGAGCAGGCCGCGCAGGAGGCGCCCGGCACGATCTCGCAGTTCACCCAGGAGGTCGTGCGCTCGGTCGTGCTGCTGGCCGGCTTCACCGGTGCGTTGCTGGTGGTGTGGCCGCCGATGACGTTGCTGCTGCTGGCTTGCGTGGTGACGGCGGTGTTCGCCCGGCTGGCCACCGCACGGCGCGAGGCGTCGACGGAGGAGGCCTGGGTGGCGACGGACCGGCGGCGGCTGTTCTACCGGGCGTTGCTCACGGATGTCCGTGCGGCCAAGGAGATCCGGCTGTTCGGGCTCGGGGAGTTGTTGCACGGCAGGATGGTCGGCTCGCTGGAGACGGTCAGCGGTGCGCGGCTGGAGGCGCAGCGCAGGGGCACGGTGGTGCAGAGCGCGCTGGCGTTGCTCGGCGCGGTCGTGGCCGGGGCGGGGACGGTTGTGGTGGCGCTCAACGTCGCGGCGGGGCGGTCGTCGGTCGGTGACCTCGTGCTGTTCCTCGGGGCGGTGGCCGGGGTGCAGACCGGGCTGTCCGGGGTGGTGCTGCAGCTCGGCGAGGCCGGGCGCGCGGTGCGGCTGTTCGGGCACTACCTGGACGTGATCGGCACCTCGGACGACCTGCCGGCCGGTACCGGCGTGCCCGGTGCGGCGGCGATCGAACTGCGGGACGTCTGGTTCCGGTACTCCGACGACGGTCCGTGGGTGCTGCGCGGGGTGAACCTGACCATTCCCGCCGGCGCTGCGGTCGGGCTGGTCGGTGTCAACGGCGCGGGCAAGAGCACGCTGGTCAAGTTGCTGTGCCGGTTCTACGACCCGCAACGGGGTTCGATCACCTGGGGCGGTGTGGACCTGCGCGACCTCGACGTCGCCGCGCTGCGGGCACGGATCGGCGTGGTGTTCCAGGAGTTCATGACCTACGACCTGACCGCGGCGGAGAACATCGGCATCGGGCAGGTGGGCGCGCTGAACGACCGGGCGCGGATCGTCGCGGCGGCAGGGGCGGCACGTGTCGGTGACACGCTGGAAGCCCTGCCGGACGGGTACGACACGGTGCTGTCGAGGACCCACGCGGACGAGGAACGGACGGGCGTCACGTTGTCCGGCGGGCAGTGGCAACGGGTGGCGCTGGCGCGGTGCCTGATGCGCACGGACGCCGAGCTGATGATCCTCGACGAGCCGACCTCCGGCCTGGACGCCGAGGGGGAACACCGGGTGCACGACACGGTCCGCCGGCACGCGGACGGCCGGACGCGACTGCTGATCTCGCACCGGCTGGCCGCGCTGCGCGGTGCAGGCCTCATCGTCACCCTGGCCGGCGGGCGGATCGCCGAGCAGGGTGACCACGACGCGCTGATGGACGCCGGCGGCGAGTACGCGCGCCTGTTCCGGTTGCAGGCGGACGGCTACCAGGACGTGAGGCTCAGCTGATGTGGATCAGGGTCACCGTGCGGGGCAACAGCATGTCGCCTGCCCTGCACGACGGTCAGAAGCTCCTGGCGCGCAGGCTCTTCCGCCGGCCGCGGCACCACGAGGTGATCGTGTTCCGGGTGCCGGACCCCGAGCTGCCGCACCGGGTCAAGCGGGTGGCGGCGGTGGCGGGAGACCCGGTGCCGGCGTGGCTCGCCGGGACGTTGCCCGGTCTGGCCCGCGTACCGGACGGTTTCGTCGCCGTGGTGGGCGACAACCCGCGTTCACAGGACTCCCGTCAGCTCGGACTGATCGACTGCAGGGACGTCGTCGGCGCGGTGCGAGGAGCGTGAGCGCCTGCACGCCGCGACCCAGCGCAACCGCCACCGCGTCGGGTCCCCGCCGCACGCCCGCACGATCGCCAGCACCGTGTCCAGCCGGGGAAACCGGCGGCCGGTCAGCGCGTCGTGCAACGTGCTGCGGGCACACCCGGTGCGGCGTGCCAGTTCGCGATACGACAATCCACCCAGCAGACGCAGCTCGTCCAGATCTGTGCCGAGCTCCGTCCTGCCCCCTGAGGCCATCCAGACTCCCGTGTTGTGGGTGATCCGTTTCCTCTCCTTGCGCCCACTGCATGGTTACCCGAGGGTGCGGGAATCCGCCACTGGCCTCGCGACTAGGGCAGCCGGGCCTGCGCCGCGTCAGAATCGGCCTGGGCCTCGAGCTCGCTCCGGCGGCGGGTCAGCACCAGCGGACCGTCCTCGGTGATCGCGACGGTGTGCTCCGAGTGCGCCGTGCGCGACCCGTCGGCCGAACGCAGCGTCCACCCGTCCTCGTCGTAGATGATCTTGTCGGTCGTGGCGGCGAGCCACGGCTCGATCGCGATGGTCAGGCCGGGCTCGAGCTTCATGCCGTGCCGGCGCCTGCCGTTGTTCGTCACGTGTGGCGCCTCGTGCATGGTGCGGCCGATACCGTGCCCGCCGAACTCGAGGTTGGGCGTGTACCCGAACCGGGTGCAGACCTCACCGATCGCCGCGGAGATGTCACCGATCCGGTTGCCCACCTGTGCCGCCTCGATCGCCGCCGCCAGTGCGATCTCGGTGGCGCGGATCAGGCGCAGGTCCTCCTCGCGCGGCGTGCCGACGACGACGGTCATGGCCGAGTCGGCCGCCCACCCGTCGATGAGGACGGCGATGTCCATGGTCAGCACGTCACCGTCCTCGAGCACGTAGCTCTTCGGCAGGCCGTGCAGCACCGCGTCGTTGACGGCGAGACAGGTCACGTTGCGGAACGGGCCACGGCCGAACGGCGGCGAGTAGTCCCAGTAGCAGGACACCGCGCCGCGCTCCTTGAGCATGTGCCGCGCGTGGTGCTCGAGGTCGAGCAGGTTCACGCCGACCTCGGCCCTGGCGGAGAGCTCGTCGAGCACCTCCCCGATGAACTGGCCGGTGACGTGCATGCGCTCGATCTCGGCGGGTGACTTGAGCTCGATCAACGTGTTCCTCCATCAACGGGTACCGGTATAACAATACCGGCTTCGCGGAACCGGCTGAACAACACCACCCAGGAGAGGGACGCGCGTTGCGAACGGCCGGTTCCGTCACCACAGTGCCTGGTCATGAAGCAGGTGCTGCAGCACAGGATCGACTCGACCTTCGCCCACTACGACGTCAACCGCAACGGCGTCATCGAACTAGCGGACATCTACGCGCTGGCCAACCGGCTGCTGCAGGCGTTCGGCGAACCGGCGTCCTCGGAACGGGGCCGCGAGCTGCTGGACGCCTACGACCGGTTCTGGGAGATGCTGGCCGACCACTGCGACGCCGACCGCGACGGCCGCATCGGCCCGCAGGAGTACCGCGAGGCCATGATCGAGGCGTTCGTCGAGGGCGGGCCGATCGCCATGGACTTCCTCGAGGTCGTCCAGTCGCTGCTGGACATCATGGACACCAATGGTGACGGCCGGGTCGACTCCGCCGAGTTCGCGGTGCTGCTGAAGGCGCGCGGGCTGGCAGAGGCGGACTGCCTGACGGCGTTCGGGCACCTCGACACCGACGGCGACGGCGCGATCAGCGTGCAGGAGTACGTGACGGCGGTGCGGGACTACTACACGAACCCGGCGGAGGACACGCCGGGGAGCTGGCTGTACCCGAAGGCGCTGGAGCGGGTCTGACGCACGGGCCGGGCGCGCTCCAGCGCCCGGCCCAGTCCGGATCAGGCGCGGATGAACTCCAGCAGGTCGGCGTTGATCACGTCCGCGTGCGTGGTCGGCATCCCGTGCGGGAAGCCCTCGTAGACCTTCAGCGTCCCGTTCTTCAGCAACGGCGCGGACAACAACGCGGAGTCGGCGATCGGCACGATCTGGTCGTCGTCGCCGTGCAGCACCAGCACCGGCACGGTGATCTTCCGCAGGTCCTCGGTGAAGTCGGTCTGCGAGAACGCGACGATGCCCTCGTAGTGGGCCAGCGCCGAGCCCATCATCCCCTGGCGCCACCAGTTGCGGATCAACGCCTCGCGCGGCTCGACCCCGTCGCGGTTGAAGCCGTAGAACGGCCCGGACGGCAGGGCCAGGTAGAACTCCGAGCGGTTCGCGGCGAGCTGGGCCTGCAGGTCCTCGAAGACCGCCAGGGGCAGGCCGCCGGGGTTGGCGTCGGTCTGCACCATCAACGGCGGCACCGCGGCGAGGATGGCCGCCTTGGCCACGCGGGACTCGCCGTGCTGTGCGATGTAGTGCACCACCTCGCCGCCGCCGGTGGAGTGTCCGATGTGGACGGCGTCGTGCAGGTCGAGGTGGTCGGTGAGTGCGGCCAGGTCTGCCGCGTAGTGGTCCATGTCGTGGCCGGTGGCGACGTGCGACGAACGGCCGTGGCCTCGCCGGTCGTGGGCGATGACCCGGAAGCCCTGGCGCACGAAGAAGAGCATCTGGGCGTCCCAGTCGTCCGACGACAGGGGCCAGCCGTGGCTGAAGACGATCGGCTGGCCGGTGCCCCAGTCCTGGTAGAAGATCTCGACGCCGTCGGGTGTGGTGATCGTGGGCATGTCGTTTCTCCGTCCTGTGTTGCTGTCGGGAACGACTCTGGTCGAGTCACGAGCCTGGCTGAGCCTGTCAGATGACTGGTGCGGTGACTGCGGTCGTTCGACCGTGACTGACGAGTAGACGGGACTCGCGGCGGTACCTCGCGGGCGACGTGCCCAGCGCCGCGCGGAACGCCTGGCTGAACGCCGACTCCGAGCGGTAGCCGACCTCCCCGGCCACCCGCGTCACCGGCAGGTCGGTGCGGCTGAGCAGGTCGGCAGCGGCCATCATGCGGATCGCGGTCAGCAGCGTCGCCACCGTCGTGCCCGTCCTGGCGCTGAACCGGCGCAGGAACGTCGCCCGCGACATCGCCGCCTCGCTCGCCAGCCGGTCGATCGTCCACGGCTCACCCGGCTGCTCCAGCACGCCGGTGATCACGCGGCCGAGCACGTCGTCGCCCATCGCCGTCCACAGGCCGGGGGTGTCCAGGCGTTGGTCCGGGCGGCTGCGCAGGGTCATGACCAGCAGCGCGTCCAGCAGTGCGGAGATCACGGCCTGGGAGCCGGCGCCGTCGAACACGGCCTCCGCGCGCAGCACCTCGGCCAGTGCCAGCGCGGGCGGGTCCAGTGTCACGTGCACGACCGCGGGCATCAGGCGGAACAGCAGCGCGCCGGCGCCCTGCTCGAAGCGGTAGTGGCCGCAGAACAGGTCGATGCCCTCGTCCGGCGCCGTCACGACGTGCGCGTCGCCGTGCGGCAGGAGCGCCATGTCGCCCGGCAGCAGGTCGACCGAGTACGTGCCCGACGTGAGCGTGCAGGTGCCGTCGAGCAAAAGGTGGAACGGCACCACGCCGGGGTCCGCCCGCGGGTTGTCCAGCGTCACGCTCCCGGCCGTCAGGCAGCGCACGTCGATCTCGCCCTCCGGCCGTGCCAGGCGGACGAGCCCGCTCAAATTAGTCACGATTCACTACTATCATATTCCTTGACTAGATCCGATTCCGACGGAAACTGAGTCGCTCGGGTGTGGTCATCTCGATCGGCGTGAGCCATGTTCCCGCGGGAACATCGCAGCGGGGAAGGAATGGCCAGTGCCGCTGATCGGCCGTGAGCAGGACATCAGTTCGATCAGGGCGTACTTCGACACCGCCGGCGTGCGCGGCGGGGCGCTGCTCGTCACCGGTGGGGCCGGGGTGGGCAAGACCGCCGTCCTGGACGAGCTCGCCGCGCGGGAGGGCGGGGCGCGGGTGCTGCGGGCGGCCGGCGCGCAGTTCGAGTCCGAGGTCGGTTACTCGACGCTCAACCAGCTGCTGTTCCCCCTCGGCGACGAGATGGCGCCGCTCGGTGAGGCCCACCGCACGGCGCTGAAGTGGTGAGCTCGCGGTCGGCAGCGGGTTCCTCGTGGTGACGGCCCTGTACACCCTCGACGGCATCGTCGGTGAGCTCGAACGCCCTGAGCGGTTCGGCTGGATCGCCGTGAGCGACGGGCTGAGCTTCTACCAGTCGTGGTTGCTGGTTGCCGAACCTGACGGGCGCACCCGTGTGCTCTTCCAGGAGGCCTCGCGCGGGCCGTCGGCGGTCCTGCACGCGTCCCGGCGGCTCGACCTGACAGGGGAGTGGATGGCCTCGCTCGATATAGTCAGGTATCATGACTATCACGATGAATGACTAGCTGGGAGCCGTCATGATCACCACGCTCGACCACGAGGCCGTTTTCGAGCAGGCCTGGACCGAGCAGGGCACCACGACCGTGGACCTGCCGCCCGTGCGGGTCAACGAGGTGCTGCGCGAGCGCTACCGGGTGTCGCCACCGTTCGAGTACACCGGCACGCGGCTGTGGGACATGGAGGTCCGCAAGGCCAAGGCGCCGGACGTCTTCATCCCGACCGTGGTGATGCCGGGAGCGGAGAGGTTCCCGAGCGCGTGGCACGGCCAGGTCGAGGAGTTCACGCGGGTGTCGGAGCAGCGGCTGTGGGCCGACTCCGGCCGCACCGCGCTGATCATCGAGCACGTGCGGCTCGACCACGGGCACCGTCGCGCGTTCTTCGTGGGCGACGACCGGTTCGAGGCGCCGGACGGCCGCGTGTTCACCGCGGGGACCGGGCAGCCGGTCTTCCACGTCGAGCACTCGGTGGGCGGCACGGAGACGGACCCGCTCAACCTGTGGCGGATCGTGCACCTCACCGACGTGCGGGACCCCGCTCTCGCGGCCGCGTTCGACGAGCTGGCGCACGACCCGTACCTGCGGGTCTTCGTCGAGGTCCATCTGAGGGAGGTCCTCGGGCGCGAACTCGTCCGTCGCTAGGGTGGTCCGATGGTCACCCGCGCGGAACGCAACGCCTCGAACCCCGATCTGGGAGTCCTGTCGGGCCGCCTGCTGTTCGCGGTGCAGCGCGAGCTCTTCCAGACCCTCGCCGACATGGGGTTCGGCGACCTGAAGCACCGGCACGGCGCGGTGCTTGCCTACCTGGACCCGGACGGTGTGCGCGCGACGGACCTCGCGCAGCTTTCCGGGCAGCACAAGCAGATCATCGGCACGCTGATCGACGAGCTGGAGGCGCTCGGTTACGTCGAACGGCGGCCGGACCCGAGCGACCGCAGGGCGAAGCTGATCTGCCCGACGGCCCGCGGCCTCGCGCAGATGCAGGCCGCGGACCACATCATGGCCGCGATGCAGGAACGGCACGCCCAGCGCGTCGGCAAGGGCGAGTACACGCGCTTCAAGCGCCTGCTGACCGACATCACCGAGCACCAGCGCCTGGCCGGTCGGTCCTCAGTGGACTGACCGGCCGCCCGCTCACGCGTTCGCGGCGCGCAGTGGCTGCACCTCACCCGGCTCGCCGGATGGCGCGTGATGACCGGCGTTCTGCTGGCCGCGATCACGGTGTTCATCGGCACCATCGGTGGCGTTCACTGCCTGGATTTAGTAACAAATCATGACTATCATGAATCTGTGACCACTTCAGTCGAACTGACCCGCTTCCGCGTCGTACCAGAAAAGGTCGAGGCGCTGCTCGCCGCCCGTCCCGGCATGATCGCCGACTTCGAGGCCGACCGGGAGGGGTTCCTCGGCGCCCGGCTCGTGCGGCTGCCCGATGGTGAATGGCTCGACATCGTCGAATGGCGTTCCTCGGAGGACTACGCCGCCTCCAGCCGGAAGGGCCCGAACCTGCCCGGCATCAAGGCGTTCTTCGACGCGATCGACTCGCTCGTCACGGCCGAAGAGGGTGTGCTCTCCGTCTAGGGGAGTGCACGGAGAGGGGAACGTAAAGTGTTGCAGGCACTCAGCTTCGGCGTCTCAGTCGCACCGACCACGGACGTCGAGGAGAACAGGGCCGTCGTCGCGGCGGCCGAGCGGGCGGGGCTCGACCTCGTCGGCGTGCAGGACCACCCGTACGTCGCCGACTACCTGGACGCGTTCGCGCTCATCGGCGATCTCATCGCGCGCACCAGCAAGATCTCGTTCTTCCCGGACGTCGCGAACCTCCCGTTGCGACCCGCGCCGATGCTGGCGCGGCAGGCGAGTGCGCTCAGCAGGTTGTCCGGCGGCCGGTTCCACCTGGGGCTCGGTGCGGGCGGGTACTGGGACGCCATCGTCAAGCTCGGCGTGGCTCGGCGCAGCCCCAAGGAAGCGTTGGAGGCACAGGAAGAAGCGATCGCGTTGCTGCGCGGGCTCTGGCAGCCGAGTGGCCACGTGACCGCGTCCGGGAAGTGGTTCTCGGTCGACGGCCTGGCCGCGCAGCCACCCGCGCCCGGCGGGGTCGAGATCTGGGTCGGCGCGCAGGGTCCGCGCAGCCTGGCGCTGACCGGACGGGTCGCGGACGGCTGGGCCGCACCGATTCCGTCGTACCTGCCGTACGAGAAGTGGCCGGAGAGCAACGCGCTCATCGACCGGGCGGCTGTCGAGGCGGGTCGCGAACCTGGGGACGTGCGCCGGATCGCGCAGCTCGTGGGCACGATCACGGACACGCCCAGGTCCGTCGAGCTCCAGGGTTCGGCGCCGATCCGCACGGACGCGCAGGGGTGGGTGGACCTGCTGACCGAGCTCGCCGTGCAGTCGTTCACCGGTTTTGTGCTGTGGCCTGAGGAGAACGCCGCCGAACAGGCTCGCCGTTTCGGCGAAGAGGTCGCGCCGGCAGTGCGCGACCGGTTGGAGTAGAGGATTCCCGATGTCTCGCAAGATTCCTTATGGTCCTGAACCGTCCCAGTTCGGCGTGCTGCACCTGCCGCATGGCGACAGCCCGTTCCCGGTCGTTGTGATGATTCACGGCGGCTGGCGGACCTCGACGGCGAACCGCCGCGCGGGGCTCCCGGCCCGGCCGAGCCCGACTACTGGCCGATCGTGGCCGCAGGGGTCGGCCACGGCATGACGCGGCTGCTGCTCGGGGCCTCGGCGGTGGAGGATCCCGGGCTGTACGCGGTGACGTCGCCGGTGGAGATGGCCGACGCCGGTGTGCCGGTGCTCGCGATCCACGGCGGCGCGGACGAGGTGATCCCGGCGGAGTTCAGTCGCGCGTATGCGAAGGCGCATGCGCCGGTGGAGTTCGTGGAGTCGCCCGGTGGTGACCACTTCAGCGTGATCGAGCCTGACGGGCACGCGTGGGCGGTGGCGCGGAAGTGGTTGGCGGACAAGCTTTCCTGACAACGCGAATCGGGGCCTGGTCACCCAGGCCCCGATTCGTCGTTCAGAGGTCGATGACCACCCGGCCGGCGGCGCCGGTCTGTTCGGCCGCGTCCTGGGCGTCCGCGGTCTGGTCGAGGCTGAACCGGGCGGCGATCGGGTACCGCAGTTCGCCCGCCGCCAGCACGGCCGTGAGGTCGCGGGCCGCCAGTTCGTTGGCTTCCTCCGGGAAGTCGTCGTTGCTCAGGTACTGCACGGTGATGTTCTTGAACGCCAACGGCCAGTACGGCAACGGCGCCTCGGCGTCGCTGGTCGCATAGGTGGCGATGACCCCGTTGTACTTCACCACCTCGACGTCGAACGCGGCGTTGCCCGCGAGGTCGATCTCGGCGACGCGGTCCACGCCGTCCGGTGCGATGGCCTTGATCCGTTCCACCGCATCACCTGTGTCGAGCCGCACGACGTGATGTGCGCCCGCCGCCAGGACTTCCTCGACCTGGCTCGCGTGCCGCACGGTCGCGATGACCGTCGCGCCACCCCGGCGTGCCACGGCGAGCGCGGCCCGGCCGACACCGCCGAGCGGGCCGGGACGACGACGAACTCCGCCGCCGTCCCGGACGGCCGGTACGACTGGGCGAGGTACACCCACACGCGCTCACCCTGCCGCGCCGGGTCCACTGTGGAGCCCACCGCGTCGATGGTCCCCGCGCCGTCACCGTGCGGGATCACCCGCGGGTACGTCATCACGGAACCCCAGTGACCACGCCGTTTTCCCACGTCCCCGACGTGCACGCCGGAGACCGCGACCCGCACTCTCACCTCGCCGGGACCCGGTTCGGGCACGGGTACCTCGCCCACCTGGAACCCTCGTGGGCGGGACCCTGCTTCTCGTAGTAGGCGGCGCGCATCGCTGGAGCTCCCTCGTCGTCGGATATAGTAACTCTAGTTGATAGTCACTAACCCTGACTAGATGCAGCGGTAGCTGGAGGCCGCCTTCGGGTCGCCGTGCAGGTACCGCGAGACCTTCGGGTACGCGCAGAGGTCGCGCGCCGAGTCGGCCGTGGCTGCGGTCAGCGTCGCGGGGGCCTTGCCACGCTCGACCCAGTCGACGAGCTGGCCCAGGGCGTTCGTCGGCTGCGCGCCGTTGCCGCCGAAGCAGTGGTCGACGCCAGGAGCGGTGAACAGGCGGTAGAAGTCGTTCACGTACCCCATGCGCCGTTCGACCGCGTCGCGGTACTTCAGCGTGCCGCCCGGCGGGATCAGCTGGTCGTTGGTGCCGACGAACGTGATCAGCTTGCCGCCCGAGCGCCGGAACGCGGACAGGTCGGGGTCGGACGTGCCGATGACGTCGTCGAACTCGCGGACCGACTGCCGGAACAGGTCGCGGTACTGGGCGTAGGTGAGCTTCGAGGTGTCGAAACCGGGCTGCTTCAGCAGAAAGCTCTGCACCCACAGCGCGGCGACGGGGAAGCCGGGGCCGGGGAAGCCGGGAATCGTGCCCGCCAGCCAGACCGGGTCGGCGCCCTTCGGCAGACCTGGCCAGAGGCTGCGGCCGCGTTCGTCGGTCGGGCCGTCCCAGATCTTGCGCATGACGTCGGCGTCGGCCTTCGACACCGTGACCTCGTTGCCCTCGCACAGGATCTTCGCGCCGACGAGCCGGCGCGGGTCGTAGCCGCACCGGTCCGGGCGGTCGACGATGCCGTTGGTGACACCGTCCTGGGCGTCGCACGCCTCGACGGCGGCCTTGCGGAACGCCTCCAGCACGCAGTTGCCGACGACGTGGTTGTCGTTGCCCTGCACCACCTGCGGCCACAGGGTCGCGACGGCGAACTGGGACCAGTTCACGGCGGGGGCGTTGGCGAGGACGCCGTCGTAGTCGTCCGGGAACCGCTGCGCCTCCGCGTACCCCTGGCGGCCGCCGGTCGAGCAGCCGTTCCAGTAGGAGTACGTCACCGAACGCTGGTAGTGCTTGCGCACCACCTGCTTCGCGACCACGGCGGCCTCGTGCACCGAGCGCGTGGCGAAGTTGGTGAGCAGCGTCCGGTCGATCTCGCCGTTCTTGAGCGCCCAGCTGGTGTTGAGACCGTCCAGCACGCCCGCATCGGTCGTCACGGCCGCGTAGCCGTCCTTCACGGCCTGGGCGAACGGCGCACCGGTGTCACCCGCCGCGTACGCACTGCCGCCGACGCCCTGCAGCCGGCCCGTCCAGCCGGTCAGCGGCAGGCCGACCACGACCTTCACGTGGTCGCCGGTGTGCGTGAGCGTCACGGTGATCTCGCAGTGCTCGGGACGGCTCACGGCGTCCACGGACTCGATCTTCGCACCGGCGGGGGCGTTGACCGCGACCGTCGTGCAGTTCGGGGTGCTCGCCGAGGCCGGCGCGAGTGGTGTCAGGCCGGTCAGGAGCAGCGTTGTGGCCAACAGCTTCGTCAGTCGTCTCACGCCGCGCGACGTTATGCAGGGCCTCGTGTCCGTCGCGCCCGTCAGGTGACGCTGCTCGTGTACGTCACTGGACCGGGTGAAAGACTGCCGCGCATGCGCGAGGTGGGCAACAGACGCTACCGGCTGGAACGGGAGCTGGGCCGCGGCGGCATGGGGGCCGTGTGGCTGGGCAAGGACACCGTGCTCGGCCGCGACGTCGCAGTGAAGGAACTGCTGCTGCCCGGCAACGTGCCGTCCGGCGAACGCGCCGTGTACCAGGAACGGGTGCTGCGCGAGGCCCGCATCGCCTCGCAGCTGCAGGATCCCGCCGTCGTCACCGTCTACGACCTCATCTCCGAGGACGACCAGACGTTCATCGTGATGGAGCTGATCAACGCCCCCACGCTGGAGTCGCTGGTCGAGACCTCCGGCCCGCTCACCACCCGAGCGGCCGCGACGCTCGCGGGCCAGCTGCTCAACGCCCTGGAGGCGGCGCACTCGTCCGGCGTCGTGCACCGGGACGTCAAGCCGGGCAACGTGATGGTGCCCGGCAAGGGCACCGCGAAGCTCACCGACTTCGGCATCGCCCAGTCCGTCGACGACCCCCGGCTGACGGCGACCGGCACGTTGATCGGCTCGCCCGCCTACATGTCCCCGGAACGGCTCGCGGGCGGCGACGCCTCACCGGCCTGGGACCTGTGGGCGCTCGGCGCGACGCTGTTCTTCGCGGTGGAGGGGCGCGGCGCGTTCGACCGCCCGACCACCGCGGCGACGATCCTCGCGGTGATGAACGAACGCCCGGTGCCCAGGGTCGCGGGCCCGCTCGGCGAGCTGATCACGGGCCTGATGGACCCCGACCCCGCCCGCCGCCTGGACGTGGCCAGGGCGCACAGGCTGATCGAGCACGCACTCGCCGCCGCGGAGCTCTACCCGACCAGGCCGCCGGTCGTGACCGGCCCGGTGGTGGACGGCAGGCCGACGATGGCGGGCCCGACGCTGAAGGTGGACGTCGCCGCGCTGTCGAGCGGCCCCACCTCGGGCCCGGTCGTGATCGGCCAGTTCGCGCCCGCCCCGGTCCTTCCCGTTCCCCCGCCCAGGAAACGCCCGGTCGGCATGATCGTCTCGGCCACGCTGATCCCGTTGTTCCTCGCGGGCGCGCTGGTCCTGTTGTACTTCACCGTGTTCAAGCCGATGTTCACGAACATGGGCCTGGGCGTGCCGGACGGCCCCGCGAGCACCCCGGCGATGCAGCCCGTCCTGACGTTCGGTCCGGACGGGGACATCAAGGACGACTCGCTGATGGCGTTCCGCAACTCCTGCCTCACCTGGCTGCCCGCGAAGGACGCCGCGCCGCCCAAGACCAAGGACCGCGTCGGCTGCTACGGGGAGCACGACGTCGAGCTGCTCGACACCGTCCTCGCCAGCACCGAGATCGAGAAGGACGTCCCGTACCCCGGTGCCGAGGCGCTGACCAAGCTCGGTGGCACCGGCTGCACGCGCACGTTCCTGTCGGACAAGGTGACCGGGCAGGACAAGGAGAAGACCCTGCGGTACTGGGTCGTCATCCCGACCGCGGAGGCGTGGAAGGTGAAGACGGACAACGGGTACCGCACCTCCAGCCGGCTCATCCACTGCTTCGTCGGCAAGGCGGACGGGACGAAGCTGGTGGAGCCGTTGATGAAGCAGTAGGTGTCACATTCCCGCGGGCTGTCCGGTCTTCTTCTCAGGAACCCGCGAACAAGGGATGAAACACCATGTCCTACCCCGAGAAGGTCTACTTCGGCGACACCGGCGAGGTGAGCGCGCACTACCGCCCCGCGAGCACCCCGATCGACAACGGTGTGCCCGGCAGCGGCATCCACTACCTCGCCACCACCGAGACCACGCGCGGCGAGTTCGGCCTCTACCGGGTCGTGATGAGGCCGAAGGCGGGAGGCCCGGCGACGCACTTCCACCGGACCATCTCCGAGTCCTTCTTCATCCTCAACGGTGTTGTGCGCCTGTACAACGGCGACAGGTGGATCGAGGCAGGAGAAGGCGACTTCCTGCACGTTCCGCAGGGCGGGCTGCACGCCTTCCGCAACGACGCCGACGCACCGGCCGAGATGCTGCTGCTGTTCACGCCGGGCGCGCCACGCGAGGAGTACTTCGAACGGCTCGGCGAGGTCGCGGCTGCTGACCGCGCCGCGTTCCTCGCCGAGCACGACTCGTACTTCGTCGAGACCTGAGGTCAGTCCTCGACCGCGATCGCCGACGCCGGGCACACCGCCGCCGCATGCCGGACGTCGGCCAGGCGCTCCGGCGGCGGACTGGCGTCGAGCAGGTCCACCAGACCGTCGTCGTCGCGCTGGTCGAACACGTCGTCGGCGGCCAGCACGCACTGCCCGGCTCCGACGCACTTTCCCTGGTCCACCACTACCTTCACGGCTGTTACCTCCAGGTGACGGGCAGCTCGGCGACGCCACCGGTGAGCGTCGCGCGGACCTGAAGCTGGTCGATGTCCTTGGCCAGCCGCATCTCCGGCAGACGCTTGGCCAGCGCGGTGAACACCACGCGCAGCTCGGTGCGGGCCAGTGAGGCGCCGATGCAGAAGTGCGCGCCGTGGCCGAACCCGAGATGTGTCCTCTCCGGACGGTCGGGGTTGAACTCCTCCGCGTCGGAGTACACGGTGACGTCGCGGTTGGCCGCGTTGATCGAGAGGACCAGTGCGTCGCCCGCCTGGATGGTCACGCCCGCGATATCGACGTCCTCCTTCGCGTACCGCAGCAGGCCGAGGTCGCCGGGGGCGCCGAGGCGCATGACCTCCTCGACCACCGCGTCGACCCTGCCGTCCGGGTCGGCGACGAGCGCGTCCCAGCGCGAGCGGTCGGTGAGCAGGAACAGCACGCCGAGGCCGATGCGGTTGACGGTGGTCTCGTGGCCCGCGAACAGCAGTCCGACGCAGAGGCGGACCATCTGCACGTAGTCGAACGACGGGTCCTCGCTCTGCGCGCGCACGAGGTCGGAGATCACGTCTTCGCCGAGCGCCCCGCGCTTGCTCTCCACGAGGCCGACCATGTAGCGGAAGAACTCCTCGCGCGCCTTGTGCGCCTCCTCGCCGATCTCCGTGCCCGCCATGCGTTCGGACAGCGACGCGAACTTCTCGTTGTCCTCCTCCGGCACGCCGAGCAGCCGGCAGATCATGGCCACGGGCAACGGGAACGCGAGGCCGTGGTGCAGGTCCACCTCGCCGGTCACCGAGTGCTGGGCGATCAGCTCGTCGATGCAGGCGTCGACCAGCTCCTCCATGTTGTCGCCCAGCATCCGCATCCGCTTGGCGGAGAAGGCCGGCGTCAACAGCCGGCGCATGCGCGTGTGGTCGGCCTCCTCGGTCTCGTACTCGCCGGTCGGGCCGTCCTGGACGGCCGCGGTCGAGATGCGCGAGGCCTTCTCCGGTTCCGGGTGGGAACGGCCGAAGCGCTTGTCGCCCAGCAGGAGGCGGACCTCCTCGTAGCGGGTCACGAGCCAGGCGGGGTCGCCCGCCGGCGTCGTCACCGGTGCGATCGGTGCCTCGCGTCGCAGCACCTCGTAGAGCGGAGCGAGATCGAGGACGTTCGGCCTGGCCAGCGGCAGCTTCAGGCGCTCTGCGTCAATGCTCATGCACCGACCGTAGCGCTTAATGGCAGATGGTGCCAATAAATGTTCTCAGCCGGATGACGTGCTTAAATCGCCCGATGACGGACGTTGCGACAGAAAAGCCTCGCCGGGGCCGGCCGCCGGTGAGCGACGAGCAGCGTCAGCGTCAGCGCCTCGACATCTCGCGCCACGCGGTCCACCTGTTCGCCGAGCAGGGCGTCGCCGCCACGTCGGGCGAGCAGATCGCGCAGGCCGCGGGCGTCTCCGAACGCACGTTCTGGCGCTACTTCCCGCACAAGGAGAGCTGCGTCGAACCGCTGCTCACCAAGATGGTCGACGCCTTCTGCGCGGTGCTGCACGACTGGCCGCGCGAGCTCGAGCTGATCGACCACCTGCGCGAGGCCTACAGCCCGCTGCTGGACGCGGCCACCGACGAGGACATCGAGGCGGTCCTCGCCGTCGTGCGGCTGACCCACGGGGAACGGCCGCTGCGCGCCGCGTACCTGATGCTGCGCGAACGGGCGGAGAACGCGCTGGCCGAGGTGCTCGCCGAGCGCGCGGGCCTGCCGGTCGGCGCCATCGAGATCCGGGTGCAGGCCGCCGCCATGAGCGCGGTGCTCAAGGTCGCCACGGACGACGTCGCGCGGTCCGCCGCCGGTGGTGTCACGAGGGAGACGCTGGAGGGGCACCGCGAGCAGATCGCCACGGCCTTGCGTGGTCTGTCGCGGATGTTGTGACGGATCAGGGGACCGAGATGTTCGACAGCCCCCACGCGATCACCACGATCAGCAGGATGATGACGCCCACGCCGAGCGTGCCCGCCAGGATCATCCCGATTCCGGCCGACCGCCACGGCGCGGGCGCGGTCAGGTTCAGCACGATCCCGGCGAACGTCGAGCCGAGCACGATCCAGACGAACGCGGTGGCGTACTCGCCGCCCTGCCACCCGAACGACGCCAGCGCATCGGTCTGGAAGGCGGCGAAGATGAGCACCAGCAGGGCGGCGGTGGCGGCGAAGCCGGCCAGCCCGGCTGTCCGGCCGCGGTCCGTTTTGGTCACACGTCGAGAGTGCCGTGGGTTCTCGCGAGAGGCATCGGTACAACTACTCACGCTCTGAGCAGTGAGGCGACCCGATCGCGCAACGCGTGGGCGACGGAGTCGAAACCGTTTTTCACATACGTCTGCTGGGCTGCGAAGACCGCGTCGGCGTACTTGCCGGTGAACGTCTCGAAGGTGCGGTAGCTGCACCGCCGCGGCCCGAGTGGCGTGATCAGCTGGTCACGTGTGCCGAGCAGGCCGGGGAACGTGTCGCCGGTGTCGTAACGCAACAGACGCGGTGGCTCGACCTCGCGGATGTACTCGCGGCTGATGAACGTGCCCTCGCCGCCGTCCGGGCGTGGCAGCGTGAGGTCGATCGGCGAGTCGATCTCCAACGTCGTGGCGACCGCCAGGGTGTAGGGATTCCACTGTGGATAGTGCGGGTAGTCGAGCAGCACGTCCCACACGAACGACGCGGGCGCGTCGATCTCCACGACCACGGACTCGATGAGGTGGGTCACGGCATGTACTCCCCGCCGTTGACGTCCAGCACGGCACCGGTGACCTCGGAGGCCAGCCGGGACAACAGGAACAGCACCGCGCCGGCGCAGGCCTCGTCGGCGGGGATGCGGCCCAGCGGGTTGCGCGCGGCGATCTCGTCGTAGACGTCCTGCTCGGAGATCCCGCGCGCCTCCGCGGTGAACTTGAGGTAGAAGCGCACGCCAGGTCCGTCCAGCCAGCCCAGCACCGCCTGGTTCGCGCGGATGCCGTGCTCACCCAGTTCCAGGGCGAGGAACTGGGTCGCGGTCGCCATCGCGGCCTTCGCCACGGCGTAACCGCCCTCGCCGCGCATCGGTTTGCGGGTGGTCATCGTGCCGATGTTGACGATCGAGCCGCGCCCGGCGGCCTTCATGTGCGGCACCACCGCGCGGGTCACGTTCAGCGCGCCGAACAGGATGATGTCCATCGAGCGGCGGACGGCCTTCTCCGGTGTCTCCAGCAGGTCGAACCAGCCCGGGTGCCCGAACGCGGAGTTCACCAGGCCGGTGATCGTGCCGAACCGGTCGACGGCCGTCTCGACCAGCAGTGCCACCTCCTCTGGGCGGCGCACGTCGCACTGCACGCCGACAGCCTCGCCACCGGCCGCACCGACGTCCTTCTCCACCTGTTTCATCACGTCGGCGGAGCGGGCGGCCATCACGACCTTCGCGCCCTCGGCGGCGGCGCGGACGGCGAGCTTCGAGCCCAGGCCGGGGCCGACGCCGGTGATCACCACGACCTCGTCTTGCAGCATCACAGGTAGACCTCCGAGTAGAAGGCGAAGTCACGGCGCAGCTGGTCCTCGGACAGCCCGAAGTCCGGTGGCGCGTAGGAGTGCGAGCCGTGCCGTTCGGTCCGGTTGCGCTCCAGGTACGTCTCGAACGCCGCCTCGTCGGCGGGACCGGCCGGCAGGCCCAGCGCGTCCATCACCTCGCGGGCGACCTCGAGCGGTTTGCTGACGGTGTCGGCGAAGCGCACGTCCACGAACCGGTCCGGGCGTGCGGACCGGGCGGAGGCGAAGTCCCGCAACGTCTTGGCGAACCGGCCGGACCAGTACTGTCCGATGAGGACCGGATCGGCCTTCTCGCTGTACTGCGAGGACATCGCGCGCACCATCGACGCGTACGACGGCACGGCGCTGACCGGCGAACGGTGCGTCATCACGATCTTGCAGTCGGCGAACTCGTCGAGCACGGTGTCGACCGCGGTCAGGTGGTGCGGCGACTTCAGCACCCACGGCAGCGTGCGGGAGGTGTTCTGCCACTGCAACACCTGCAGCCACTCGCGCAGCTCGCGGTAGGCGGGGCTCTGGTCCGCTGACCGCAGCCAGTCGCCGTAGGACGGCACCCAGTAGAACGAGTCGAAGCTCATCGACACGAACGTCCTGTCCAGCAGGATCACGTCCTCCTCTGGCCCGTCCCACACCACGGTGTGCAGGTCGCCGAAGTCGGGGGAGAGCTGTGCGAAGACCTGCATGCGTTCCTGCGCACGGCGCTTGCGCTCCGGGGCGTCGGGGCCTTCGCCGGGGAACGGCAGCGGGTACGCGACCTCCCACGACAGCGTCGAGGTGACCTGCGGCGAGGCGGCCAGCAGCCGGTGCAGCAGCGTCGAACCGGTGCGCGGCAGTCCGCAGATCTCGGCGGCCACGCGGACTTCCACGTCGAGCACCTCGGGGTTCGCCCGCTGCAACGCGCGCAGCCGCAGCCGGTCGGACAGCAGCGCGGTCAGCCTGTGTCTCGTCAGCTCGAAACCCAGCGGTGACAACGCGGCCTCGGTGTTGAGGCTGCCCACGAGCACGTCCAGCGGCTCGCGGAACCAGTCGTCGCCGAAGTCGGTGAGCCCGGTCTTGGCACACGCCTTCTCCAGCAGTTCCGGCACGTTCAGCGCGGTCGTGACCGTCATCGGACCTCCTCCAGTGGCACCACGCGGCACTTCGGGATCGGGTGGGCGCTCGCGCCGAGCCAGCGCAGCAGCGCCGTGCCGGAACTGTGGCCGCAGGTGTCGATCCAGTTGCCCACACCAGGATCTTCGGCGGCGACCACGATCATCAGCCGCCCGTCCGGCAACGACGCCGTGTGCTTGTTGACGGTGATCTTGCGGCGATGGTCGAGCGACTCCATCCACCAGTTGTCGAGCTGGAAGTTCCAGTACGGGCAGTCCGGCACGTCGGTCTCGATCACCCACGCCTCGCCGGGCCTCAGCGTCCAGTACCCGTGCAGGTAGAAGATCTCCGGATCGCCGCCGGCGCGCTGGAACATCTCCTGACCGAAGTCCGGCAGTTCGTTGGGGCGCGCCATGAACGTGCGCGTCCAGTGCGCGAACGTCGCCGCGGTGCCGTGCACCGACAGTGCCGCCCGCTGCAACGCCTTGGCCAGGAACTCGGGCGTCAGCGCGGCGGGTTCGGCCGGACCGCCGACCTGCTCGATGTGCCACTGACCAGGAAGCTCGGTCCCGCGATCAAGATAGGTCTGGCGCACCACCAGGCCGGTGGAGTCGGGGGCGAGCGGAAGCCAGTTCCCGCTCCGCGGCTCGGCGCTCGCGATGATCTCCACGGTGCCGTCCGGCGCGATCGTCAGGTCGGCGTCGGACAGCTCCCCGGTCGACGCCATCGTGCCGTCCTTGGCGTACCGGTTGGCCTTCGAGCCGATGCTGAAGTACGCGATGCTGCCGCGGGTCCCGGTGATCCGGTACGTCCGGTCGCCGCGGATGTTCGCGGACAGGTAGACGTTGTCCGGGTTGTCCGCGCCGATCTTCACGAGGTCCAGCTCGTGGAAGCGCGGGAAGTCGGGATCGGCGTTGTCCAGGCAGGAGTACAGCATCTCCCGGGTCAGCCTGGCGAGGTACCGGTAGCCCTCCGCGCGGTCGAGCGGGGTGTCCGGCGCCGGGTCGGCGAGGATCACCTCACCGGCCTTCTCCAACGCCCGGCAGAACTGGGACCACGCCTGATCCGGCACGACTTCCTCCCGAATTTAGAACGTGTTCTAGCTGAACGTACACGATTCTGGACAACGTTCAACAGATGCCGAGCGAGCGGAGTCGTGCCACCACGGCATCGGCGGCGGCCTGCGGGCTCAGCGCCGTCGTGTCGAGCCGGACCTCGGGTTCCAGCGGTGGTTCGTAGGGCGAGTCGATGCCGGTGAAGTTCGCCAGCTCACCCCTGCGGGCCTTGCGGTACAGGCCTTTCGGGTCGCGCTGCTCCGCCACGGCCAGCGGCGTGTCCACGAAGACCTCGCAGAACTCGTTCTCGCCGACCAGTTCTCGCGCGAGTGCCCGCTCGGCCTGGAACGGCGAGATGAACGAGACCAGCACGATCAGGCCCGCGTCGACCATCAGCGCGGCGACCTCGGCGATGCGCCGGATGTTCTCGACGCGGTCGGCGTCGGTGAAGCCGAGGTCGGAGTTGAGCCCGTGCCGCACGTTGTCGCCGTCGAGCAGGAACGTGTGCCTGCCCTCGGCGTGCAGGGTCTTCTCGACCAGGTCCGCGATCGTGGACTTGCCCGCGCCGGACAGCCCGGTCAGCCACACCACGCACGGCCGGTGCCCGTTGCGCGCGATCCTGGCCTGCTTGTCGACGGTGAGCGTCTGCCAGCGCACGTTCGACGGGCCCAGCGCGAAGTCGATCATTCCGGCGCCGACCGTGGCGTTGGACAGCCGGTCGAGCACGACGAACGAGCCGAGGTCGCGGTTCACGCCGTAGCCCTCGAACGGCACGGGGGCGTCGAGGTGCACGTTGTCGACGCCGATCTCGTTGAGCGCCAACGCCTTCGTCGCGGTGAACCCGACCGTGCGCGCGCCGATCTTGGCGAGGTACTGGCGGCCGGGCAGCAGCCCGTTCTCGTTCAGCCACACCAGTTTCGCCTGGAACGCGGCCGCGACGCCCGGCGGGTCCTGCGCGGCGCCCAGCACGTCCCCGCGGCTCGCGTCGACGTCGTCCGCGAGCACGACGGTGACCGACGACCCGGCCGGCGCCTCGTCCAGGTCGCCGTCCATCGTGACGATCCGCGCCACCGTGGTGGTCCGGTCGCCGAGACGCACCGGCTCGTCCCGGCGGAGCGTCCCGCCCAGCACGCGCCCGGACAGCCCGCGGAACGTCGCGTCCGGCCTGTTCACCCACTGCACCAGGAAACGGGACGAGGCGTCGCGTCTCGGCCGGGGCTGCACCGACTCCAGCCACTGCAGCAGGGTCGGTCCGTCGTACCAGGGCGTCAGCTCGCTGCGCCCCACCACGTTGACGCCCTCGGTGGCCGACATCGGCACGCAGGTGATCGCGTCGAGGTCGAGTTCCGCGGCGAACTCCGCGAACGACGCGCTGACCTCGTCGAACACCTCCCGCGAATAGTCCACGAGGTCGAGCTTGTTCACCGCCACGACGACGTGCCGAACCCCGAGCAACGACACGATGCGCGCGTGCCGGCGCGTCTGGCCGAGCACGCCCTTGCGCGCGTCGAGCAGGATCACGGCGGCCTCGGCGGTGGAAGCGCCCGTGACCATGTTGCGGGTGTACTGCTCGTGCCCCGGCGTGTCCGCGACGATGAACCGCCGCGCCTCGGTCGCGAAGAACCGGTAGGCGACGTCGATCGTGATGCCCTGCTCGCGTTCCGCCGCCAGCCCGTCCACCAGCAGCGCGAAGTCGAGCTCGCCGCCACGGGTGCCGACCCGTTTCGAGTCCGCCTCCAACGCCGCGAGGTGGTCGGCGTACAGCAGTTTCGACTCGTAGAGCAGGCGCCCGATCAGCGTGCTCTTCCCGTCGTCCACGCTGCCGCAGGTGATGAACCGCAGAAGCTCCATCAGAAGTACCCCTCCCGCTTCTTGCGCTCCATCGACCCGCTCTGGTCGTGGTCGATCACCCGGCCCTGTCGTTCCGAGGTCGTCGCGGCCCGCATCTCCTCCACGATCTCCGCGACCGTGCGCGCCTCACTGCGCACCGCGCCCGTCAGCGGATAGCAGCCGAGCGTCCGGAAGCGGACGAGCTCCCACCGCGGTTCCTCGTCCAACGGCATGCGGTCGTCGTCGACCATGATCAGCGCGCCGTCGCGGTCGACCACCGGCCGTGGCGCCGCGAAGTACAGCGGCACCACGGGAATCCGCTCGCGTTCGACGTAGCGCCAGACGTCGAGCTCGGTCCAGTTCGACAGCGGGAACACCCTGATGCTCTCGTCGGGCGCGACCCGCGTGTTGTAGAGGCGCCACAGCTCCGGCCGCTGGTTCTTCGGGTCCCACTGGTGCTGCGCGGTCCGGAACGAGAACACCCTTTCCTTGGCACGCGAGGCTTCCTCGTCACGCCGAGCGCCGCCGAACGCCACGTCGAACCGGTGCTCGTCGAGCGCCTGGCGCAGTCCCTGGGTCTTCCACAGGTCGGTGTGCCGCGCGGAACCGTGGTCGAACGGGTTGATGCCCTGGGCCACGCAGTCCGGGTTGCGGTGCACGATCAGGTCCAGGCCGAGCCCGGCGACCGTGGCGTCCCGGAACGCGATCATCTCCCGGAACTTCCACGTGGTGTCGACGTGCAGCAACGGGAACGGCGGCCTGGACGGGTAGAAGGCCTTGCGCGCCAGGTGGAGCAGCACCGAGCTGTCCTTGCCGATCGAGTACAGCAGCACTGGGCGCTCGCTCTCCGCCACGGCCTCGCGGAAGATGTCGATGCTGTCGGCCTCCAGCTGGTCCAGGTGGTTCACGCGAGCACCTCCACGAGCTCAGGACGGCAGATCAGCAGGTCGGGCAGCCACGGATCGGGCTGGTTGTAGACGAGCGGCCGTCCGTCGGCGCGGGAGGCGTGCAACCCCGCCGCGCGGGCCACGTAGACAGGCGCGGCGGAGTCCCACTCGTACATGCCGCCCGCGTGCAGGTAGGCGTCGGCCTCGCCGCGGACGACGGCCATCGTCTTCGCGCCCGCGCTGCCCATGGGCACCAGCACGGCGTTGGTCTTCGCGGCGATCCGCCGGGCCAGCTCCGGTGGCCGGGTGCGGCTGACGACGATCCTGAGGCGGCGGCGCGAAGTCCGTTGCACCTTCGGCATCTGCGGCACCGCGACGGCTCCCGCCACGAGCTCACCGCGTTCCCACAGCGCCACGTGCACGGCCCAGTCGGTACGGCTGGGCTCGGCGTACTCGCGGCTGCCGTCCAGCGGGTCGATGATCCACACCCGGTCGGCGGTGAGCCGGCGCGGGTCGTCGGGTGCCTCCTCCGACAGCACCGAGTCGGCAGGACGGTGCTCGTGCAGTTGGGCGGCCAGGAAGATCTGGGCGACGTGGTCACCGTCGCCGGGTCTCACGCTGAGGAGCAACCGGCCCGTCTCGGTCGCCAGCCGTCTGGCCAACTCAGCATCGGTCTCCGCCATGCACCCGAGCGTAGGAGCAAACCGAACAACGTTCAATATGCTTTTGAACGTTGTTCAAAGTAGGCTGGCGGACGTGAGCACCGAGCAGACGGCCTGGGGGGACGCGGAGGGCAGGCGGCGCGACATCCTGTCGTCAGCCGAGCTGATCCTCGAGGAGCAGGGCTATGCGGGCCTGACCATGCGCGCGATCGCGGTCGGTGCCGGAGTCAGTTCCGGCACCGTGTACCAGTACTTCTCCGGCAAGGAGGACGTGTTCGCGGCCTTGATGGAACGGCGCCTGGACGAGCTGCAACGCACCCTCGCCGCGGTGGACAGGAGCCTGGGGATCGCAGGCGTGCTCAGGGAGATCGAGCCGCAGATCACCGAGTTCTGGCGCCGGTTCGGGCGGTCGGCGGCGCAGTGGGAGGCCAAGGTGCTCTCCGGTGGCCGCCGGGGCAAGGAGGTCACGGGCTCGGCCCAGGACTACCGCAAGACCCTCAAGGCGCTCGCGAAGGCGTTGCGCGAGACCGCGGAGGCGGGTGGCCAGCAGCTGATCGACGACCCCGCGTTGCCGCACTGGGTCTGGGACTCGCTGATCGGCCTCGCGGACGACCTCCTGCTCCAGGGCGCGCGGATCAACCGGGTCAAGCCTGCTCAGCTGGTCGCGTTCGCCACGAGCGCGATCGAACGAGGCGTCATCGCCCGCTGACGCGCTGGTCGTAGCGCCGCCGGATGCTCGTGCCGAGGATGCTGACGTCCGCCCCGTAGACGTGGATCGAGATCGCCACGGAGCTGGAGTTGTTGCACACCTTGTGGATGTCGCCCGGCGGCACCAGGTACGCCGCCACGCCCTCCGGGGTCTTGTTGACGCGCAACGGGATCAGTCGATCGCCACGCAGCCGGTAGGTGGTCTCTTCCTCCTCGCCGACGTACGTGCCGACGACGCACCACGAGACGTGGTCGTGGATGCACGTCTCCTGGCCCGGCAGCCAGACCAGCGCGACGACCGAGAAGCTGCCGTCCGGCTCGACGTGCAGCAGGTGCTGGCGGTACGCGTCCGGGTCGGGCTCCCGCTGTGCCGCGCTCAGCAGGAACGGGTCGGTGAGGTGGCCTTCGAGCGTCCTGGCCACCCGCGCGGCGACGGCCGCGTCGTCGCCACCACCGGCGATCGCGGCCCGGAGCGAGCCCACCAGAAGCGTGGCCGTGGGGGAGAGCAGGCTGTGCGTCATGAGCGGGTCCTCCTTCGAGGAACGGGGAGATCAGCCGATCAGCACCGTGCCCGTCAGCACGAGGACGACGATCACCGTGGTCGAGAGCAGGCCCAGCAGCAGCACCGCGGGGCCGGAGCGGATCAGGGAACGCAGGCGCACCGCCGTGCCCAGCGCGAACATGCCCGCCGCGAGCAGCACGTTGTCCACGAACGTCGCCGCGGTCAGCACCACGTCGGGCAGCAGGCCGGTCGCCCGGACCGCCGCCATGGCGAGGAACCCGAGCACGAACAGCGGAACGAGCGGCGGACGCTGCCCGGACGCCGGGTACTTGAGGCGTTCGGCGAAGCTCACGGCGGCGAGCATCGGTGCGAGCAGCACGACCCGCGTCAGCTTCACCGCCACGGCGATGGCCAGCGCGCCGGTCACGGGTCCGGCGGCGGCCACGACCTGCGCGACCTCGTGCACGCTGCCGCCCGCCCACACCCCGTACTGCGCGGGCGTGAGGCCGGTGAGCGGGAACAGCGCGGGAAGGCTGAACATCGCGACGGTGCCGAAGAGCGTGACCAGGCCGAGCGCCTTCGCCACGTCCTCCTCGTCCTGTTCGCGCACGCTGTTCATCGCGGCCACGGCGGACGCGCCGCAGATCGAGAACCCGGTCGCGATCAGCAACGACAGGCCCTCGCTCACCCCGAGCACCCGCCCGAGCCAGCGCGTCACCACGAACGTCACCACCACGGCGACGACCGCGAGCAGCAGGATCTCGTAACCGAGCTTCAGCACGTCCTGGAACACGAGCTTCAGCCCGAGCAGCACCACGCCCAGCCGCAGCAGACGGCGTCCGGCGAGCTTCACACCCGGCGTGACCGACTTCGGGAGCGTCACGACGTTGGCCACGAGGGCGCCGAGCAGCACCGCGACCGTGAGCGCGCTGATCGAGGGCTGCAGCCACGAGACGAGCATCGCGACCGCGACACCGCCCGCGACCAGGGCCAGGCCGGGCAGCAGCGAGTCAGCCGTGCGCGGAGTGGTCCTGACGATGCCCATACCGGCAACGATGACCAGTGCCGGCTATGCGCAGTAGATGGCCATTTGTTGGGGGCCTATAAGGCGGGCTTATGCCTTCGCCGACGCGGAGATCAGCGCGTCCACCGTCGCGCGCATGATCGGCAGCCGGATGAGGTCCGGCCAGGTGTACAGCGAGGTCAGCCGTTGCGCCGCGGACTCCACTTCGACCAGCGTCAGACCGGGGTGCTGGAGGAACGACAACAACAGCCGCGGCACGAGCGCAACGCCCAGACCTGCGGTGACGAGGCTCTGGATGGCCAGGTTGTCGTCGGTCGAGCAGGTGATGTCGGGAACGAACCCGGCCGCCCCGCACGCCAGGTGCAGCGCCCGCTGGCACCGCACACAACCGGCGATCCAGCGTTCCTCAGCCGCCTCGGTCAGCGACACCCGGTCCCGCCCGGCGAGCCGGTGCCCGACAGGCACGAGCAACGCCAGCGGCTCCCGCAGCAACGGCACGCTCAGCATGCCGTTGACGGTGGCCTCGTCCTGAGGTTCGTCGAGGTAGCTGAAGCTCAGCACCAGGTCGACCTCACCGCGCCGCAGCAGCGCGAACGAGTCCGGCGGCTCCTCCTCGACCAGCTCGAGCCGCAGCGCGGGCCGTTCCTCCGCCAGGATCGCCGCCGCCGCGGGCACGAGCGAGACGTTGGCGCTGGGGAACGCGCAGATCCGGATCGTGCCGATGTCGTGCGTCGCTATCGCGCTGACCTGCTGGTGGGTCGTCGCCAGCTGGTCGAGCAGCTCCGACCCGCGTTCGGCCAGGATCCGCCCGGCCTCGGTGAGGTGCAGCCCCCGGCCCGTCCGCACGAACAGCGGCCCGCCCACCTGCCGTTCCAGCGCACGCATCTGCTGGCTGACCGCGGGCTGGGTGCAGTGCAGCAGCCGGGCGGCGGCGCTGAACGACCCGGTTCTGGCCACCGTCGCGAAGACCTCTAGCTGGCGGGTGTCGAACATGTCCGCACTGTAAGGCTCACTTCCCGGTGACGAGCGAGTCCAGTGTCGCGCCGTTGTTCGCGCCGCAGTGCCGCCGCGAGGCGTCGAGCGTCATCGGCTTGTCCGCCTCCGCGGGCCTGCCGACCTGCCCGAAGAGCCGGCGGAGCAGCTCGACCTGTTCGTCGAGTCCCGCGCGGAGGAAGTCGCCGCAGCTGGACTTGACGGTGAGGCGGTCGTCCGACGGGATCAGGTCCACCGGCCCGAGGACGAACAGGAACGCGATGATGATCGCGAGCCCGAACCCGATGACCGCGCCGCTGGCCGAGCTCTTGCGCGGGGCCAGCCAGTTCTGGGCCTGCTCCACGAACGGCTCGGCGGGGGAGAGCTCGGTGTCGATCCAGAACTCGAGCACGTCGCCGCCGGTCACGTCGAACTGGACGTGCCCGGCGGCGAGCATGATGCGCACTATCTGCTTGCGGTCGTAGGACCCCGTCCAGAACGGCTCCGGCCGCACGAGCACCAGCCGGTCGGGCAGCAGGAACACGACGTCGCGCTCGCCCCTGGCGAGCCGTTCGGTCTGACCGGGGCCGACGATCGTGCCTGCCAGCCTTGCCATCACGAGGGCGTGCTCGTGCTCGTCGAGGGCCTCGGCGGCCGACGACCACAGATCGGGTTCCACGTCACTGCTATCGCTGCAGGCAGGGACGTTAGTTAGCCGTGGACGCCGAGGTTCGTCCGAATGCCGTTCTAGAAGGTCAGCTTCCAGGAGTTGATGTAGCCGACGTCCTGTGCCGCCACGTCCTTGACCTGCAGTTTCCAGGTGCCGTTCGCGACCTCGCTGGAAGCGTTGACCGTGTAGGTCGCGACGATGTTGTCGGCACCGTCGTTGCTGGAGGCCTTGAGCCGGTACGCCGTGCCGTCCGGGGCGATCAGGTCGATGACCAGGTCACCTCGGTAGGTGTGCACGATGTTGACGTCGACCTTGAGCGTGGCAGGGGCGTTGCCGGTGACGCCGGAGACCGTGATGGGGCTGGTGACCGCCGCGCCGGCGTCCGGGATGGACACGTCGTCGGTGTTCTCGAACGAGGTGCCGGGAGGCGTGCCGCCGACCGCGGCGAGCGCGTCGACGCGGCCTTCACCGAAGAAGTTGTTCTTCGCCGTGGTGCCGCTGCACCGGCTGTCGGAGCAGCTCAGGTCGTCCGCCTGGGTCGCCAGCAGCGTGCGGAGCTGGGCGGGGGTGGCGGTGGGGTTGGTCGACTTGAGCAGCGCGGCGACGCCCGCGACGTGCGGGGAGGCCATCGACGTGCCCTGCAGCGAGTCGTACCTGCCGCCGGGGATCGTGGAGTAGACGTCGTTGCCGGGTGCCGCGATGTGGATCTTGTCGGTGCCGTAGTTCGAGAACGTCGACTTGCCGTTGGCCGAGGTGATCGACGCGACGCTGACCACGCCGGCGACCTCGGTCGGGACGCTCAGGCACGCGTTGGTGACGGTGCGCTGCACAGGGGTCGAGTCGTTGGGGCTGCTCGCGTCGCGGGTCTTGTTCGCGAGGTTGTAGTTCTCGTTGCCCGCCGCGGCGACGTTGAGCACGCCCTTGCCCTCGGCGTAGGCCACCGCGCGCTTCACGCCTTCCAGGATCGCGTCCTGGTCGGCGTTGTCCGGGCAGTTGAACAGCCACGGGTCGGTGTAGTAGCTGTTGTTGGTCACCTCGAAGCCGCGGTCACCGGAGAAGACCATGGCGCAGATGGTGTTCTCGGGGAAGAACAGCCCGCTCGGCTTCTCGGCGATGCGCACCGAGGCGATCTTCACGCCAGGAGCGACCCCGACCATGCCACGCCCGTTCTTGGCCGCCGCGATCGTGCCGGCCACGTGCGTGCCGTGGGAACCGGTGTCACGCCACGAACCAGCGCGCGTGTCGAGCTTGCCGTAGGCGCAGGAAGCGGAGTTGGCGGTGTCGAAGTTCGGCTTGAGGTCCGCGTGCTGGTCGTCGACACCCGTGTCGAGCACGCCGACCGTGACGCTGGACGACCCCTGGTTGACCGCCCACGCCTGGTCGGCGCCGATCTGGGTCATGTCCGCGCGCGCCGGCTCCCCAGTCGCCGGGGTGATCTGCGTCGGCGAGGGGGGAATCGGCGGGTTCGCGGCCTCGGCGGGGACATCGGTCGTACGCGTGGCACCGACCTTCTGCACACCGCTGATGGCACGCATCTTGGTGGCGAAGTCAGCAGCACCAGAGTGCGCGACGATGACACCAATGGCGTCGTAACTCGTCCACACAGTGCCACCGTTGCCACCCACAGCCGTCGCCGCACCGGCGGTGGCACCGGGGGCCGTGATGACCAGATAAGCACGCGTACCCGCGGCAGGTGCGGCGGCGGCGGGGGTGGCCGCCGTCAGCACACCGGCGCCCGCGGCCGCGGCGATGACCGCGGTGCGCAGGCGTGATCGTGAACCCAGGAACACGATTCCTCCAACTCCTCAGCGGGCGATGCCCGCGCAGTCCGCGCGGGTGCAGGGGCCCGTCACGCCAATAGAGGAGGTGGGACGGCATTCGGGACGCGGGATTTCAGAAATGCCCCGTTCGGCTCACTACGAACGTCGCACGTCAGGCGTGTGCGTGCCGGGTTCAGCCGGGTCGGTTGGCTTGGGCTGTGCGGCCCAACAAGAAGTGGACACCGCACCCCCGTCCGTTCGGGTGAAAACGACCCACGACTGGACATCGACCCCGGCCAGTCGTTGATCAGCACGACTAGACTCCACGGCCGTCCCCGACCCGGAGGTCCGATGAGTGTCCCGGCTGATCAGCTCCTGACCGAGCTGAAGGCTCTCCGCAAAGGCCTGGGCGTGGAGACCGACGACATCGGCTCGCGGGTGGGCCGCACCCTGCAACGAATCTGCGGCGTCGAAGAGGGCGACACGGGCGAGCGCATCCGCCGCAAGCTGCGCGACCAGCTGAACGCGCTGATCAACCAGTGCCACCCGGACCAGCAACGGCTGCTGCGGGCCGCGCTCGGGCTCGACTCCGCCGCGCCGCGGATGTACCAGGAGCGGATCAAGGAGATCGCGGACTCGACGTTCGTCGACCCGCGCACGGTGCAGCGCCGGATCGACAGCGCGCTGGTCCGGCTCACCCAGCTCGCACTCGAAACGAGGCGGCTCGACGTGCGGCGGCCTTCTCCTTGGCACACCACGGATCTGCGGGCGGTGGTCTGTTTCGACCTGCGGGTGCCCGAGGTGTTCGAGACGCGCCGGATCGTCGCCGGGCAGGACGGGGTCGAGGAGGTCGAGGTCGGCATGACGCTGACGCCGCCCGACGGCTGGACCGGGCCCGGCAGCATCGAGGACCTCGGGGTCGACCTGCTCTACGGCGGCGAGTTGAGCGATCGGATGATGAAGTCGCGCAACCGCATCGGGTTCGTGTTGCGGTTGCCGGAGCCGCTCTCTCGCGGGGACGAGCACGAGTACGCGTTCCGGGTGAAGCTGCCGCCGGAGCGTGCCATCGCCCCGCATTACGTGTGCACGCCGAAGTACCAGTGCGACCGGTTCTCGTTGCACGTCCGGTTCGGCACGGTGGTGTGCCCGCGGCAGGTGTGGCGGCTGTCCGGCATTTCGCCGCTGGAGCTGGACGATCCGGTGTGGAGCGGTGACCTCGCCGCACCGAACAGGTTCGGCGAGGTGCACACGAGTTTCGACGACCTGGAACCGCAGCTGTCCTACGGGTTCGGGTGGGACGCCGGTCAGTCCTGACGGACCCGGCGCACCCGGCGGCCCAGCCCGTACAGCGGCAGGAGCGTCATGCCGAGCAGCACCGACACGGCCAGAGTCCACGACCCGGGATCGTGTTCCCACAACGAGTCCTTGGTCGGCGTGCGGGCCGGCAGGTCGACCACGGACGCGCCGGCGGCGTAGCCCCACCGCGATGGCGCCGACCAGGAGAGCTGTTCCAGCACCGGGCGGTCGGCCACCGGGATCATCCCGCCGCACAGCACGAGCTGGAGCATCACCGTCACCACGAGCACGGGCATCACTTGCTCGGCGGTGCGGACCACCGACGAGGCGAACAACGCGAGGGCGGCCGACGCGAAGGCGGTGCACCACAGGGCGAGCCCGAGTTCGACGACGGCGTGGCCGAGCGCGACCGGGTCGTCCGGGCCGGGTTTGACCTGAACGGCGACCGCGACCAGCACAAGAGCCTGCACGGCGCAGACGACGCCGAACACCACGGCCTTGCTGAACGTGTACGCGCGAGGTGCCAGGCCCGCGGCCCGTTCGCGAGCGAGGATCGCCCGTTCCGCCACGACCTCGCGGGCCGCGCCTGCCCCGCCCGCGAACGCCGCGCCGACGAAGAGCAGCACCAGGATCTGGGCCGCCTCCTGCGGTTCGGCGGTGTCGGGAGGGCCGAGGCCGCCGGTGCCGGGGACGACGAGCGCGAGAAGTCCCAGCACCACCGGGAGCAGCAGCAGGAACATCGCGTAGCCCGGATCGGCCGCGATCAGCCGGAAGTGCCGTGACACCAACGTTCTCACCTGGTGCAGCCACGGGCGGGCGAGAGCGGGCGGAGACGTGGCGGGGCGCGGTGGTGCCGGTTCGGACGGTGGTGTCGCGGCCGGGAGCGGATGCCGTGCCGCGGCCTCGAACACCTCGGCCCAGTCCTGGGTGCCGAAGTGGCCGAAGAGCTCTGCGGGCGGCCCCGAGAACAACGGCACACCACCCGGTGCGAGCAGGAGGATCCGGTCGCACAGGTCGAGGCACGCGAGGTTGTGCGTGACCACGACGACCGCCCTGCCCGCGTTCGCGATCGCCCGCAGCCCGGACATGACCTGCCGGTCGAGCGCGGGATCGAGCCCCGACGTCGGTTCGTCCAGCAGGAGCAGCGGCGGTTCGGTGATCAGCTCCAGCGCGATCGACACCCGCTTGCGCTGGCCGCCGGACATCCGGCTCAGCCGCGTCGCCGCGTGCGCGTTCATGTCCACTTCGGACAGAGCGTCGCCCACGCGGTCACGCCGCTCGGAACGCGACGTGTCGACAGGCAGGCGCAGACGTGCCGCGTAGTGCATCGCCTGCCGGGCACTGAGCTTCGTGTGCAGCACGTCCTCCTGTGGCACCACGCCGATGCGCCGCCGCACCTCGTCACCGCCCGCGTGCACGTCGTGCCCGTCGAACGCGACGGTCCCGCCGCTCGGAACCAGTTGCCCCGTCAGCACTTTGAGGAACGTGGACTTGCCGGCCCCGGACGGGCCGATGACTGCGACGAGCTCACCCGGCCCGACGTCGAGATCGATCCCGGACAGCAACCGCCGCCCGCCAGGCAACTGGTGCTCGACCTCCCGCACGACGAGCCTGCGCGCGCTCGCCCCGGCGGAGAACCCCTCTGCGGTGACGGCGACGTCCGTGGCGCCGAACGTGAGCACCGCGCCAGGCGGAACCACCTCGTCACCGACCGGAACCCCCTGGCGCAGCACGGGATTGTCACCGAGCTGGGTGAGCCGCCACCCTCCGCCCTCCCGCGTCGCGACCGCGTGCCGGCGCGACGCCAGCGGGTCGTCCAGCACCACGTCGTTGCCCGACCACCGGCCGATGCTGACCGTGCCGCTGCGGCAGTCCCGAATCGACACCTCGCAACTGCTCGACAGCAACAGCTTCACCGCGCCCCGCAGGTGGTGTTCGCGGATCGGCCGGTCACCGATCCGCGTGCCACCACTGCTGCGGTCGCGCAGCACCCAGCCGTCGGCATAGCCGATCCGCAGGTGCTCCCGGGACACCCGCGGGTCGTCGAGCACGACGTCGCACTCCTGCCCGCGGCCGATCACCACGTCGGCGCCCACGGGGAACGTCCACGTGCGCCCACCGGAACTGACTTCGAGCACAGGTCACCTCGAAGTCGTCGTGGTGGTGGTCGCCGAACCGCGAGTGGACGTCGGCGGCAGCCCCGAGGTCGGCACCTCGCCGGCGACACCGAGCAGCTTGGCGTCCCCGAGCACCCAGGCGTTGTTGTTGTAGCAGCTCTCGCGGTCGCGGATCGGCTGCCACTGGATCTTCAGTCTGAGCACCTTGGTGACGTCCACGTCGATGTCGACCACCTCGCCGAGCTTGACGGTGGCGGTCTTGAGGATGCGGCCCTCGTCGGCGAAGATCTCGAACTGCACCTGCAGGTTCGCGTACGAGGAGTCGTTGCTCATTCCCGCCGTCGCGACGAACCGCCGGTAGCCCTGGTTCAGGTTGTACTCGACGCTGTCCTTCGAGGAGCAGCCGTTCACTCCGGCCACGACCGAGTGCGGGTAGGACTTGTCCTTCATGCCGACGATCTCCCCCTGGGTGGTGTTCCACCGCCCGGACGCGGGGGTGACCGAGTCCAGATAGGTCGTGAACGCGGGCCTGGCGACGGTGAGCGTGACCTTCTTGCCCACCGCGCCACCGGGTTCCGGGTCCTGCTTGGTCACCATGCCGTCGGGCTTGGTGTTGTCGAAGACCTCGTCGACGACCAAGTCGAGGCTCGCGGGCAGTTCGTCTCGAGCGTCTCCGAGCAGCTTGCCCACGAGGTCGGGCATCTCGCTCAGTTGCGTCACCCGCGTCGACGAAACCGTTGTGGCACTGCTCCTCGTGGTCGTCACCGACGTCGTGGCACCACCACCGTCACCAGAGGTGCTCGCGGTTCCCTTGTTCTCGGTGTTCGAAGCGAAGAAGTACGTCCCGGCGGCAGCAACAGCCGCCACCACCACGACCACCCCGGCCACGCGCAGCTTGCCCATGATCGATCTCCTCGCCGGGGGAGGTGCGGTGGTCCGGAAAGCGCCGGGCAGCATGGTCTCCGCCTCGTGGCCCATCGGCCGTCCGGCAGGCGGCACCACCAGGTGGTCCGCGACCGGGGCGGCGCGCTGGGCGAGGAGCACGGTGAGCTCGTCGAGCAGGCCCGCGACCACCACGGCGTCCGGCCGGGCGAGCGGGTTCTTCGACAGCAGCAGGGCGATCACCGACCACAGTTCCTCGCTGATGCCAGGAGGCTTGCCGGGCAACAGCTGCGCGTGTCCCATCAGGGTCTGCGGGATCGACGGCGATGCGAACGGCGTGACGCCACAGCTCAGTTCGTAGAGGACGACGCCCAGCGCGTACATGTCGACGGCGGGCGACGCGGGTCCTCCGGCGGCTGTCTCCGGCGCCATGTACTCGACCGTGCCGACCCGCGAGGTGCTGGTGCGCGTGCCGGCGGACGCGACGACCGACGCGATGCCGAAGTCCGTCAGCTTCGGGGTGCGTTCGGCCGTGCTGGAGTCCATCAGGACGTTCTCGGGCTTGACGTCGCCGTGCACGATGCCGCGCGAGTGGGCGGTGGCCAGTGCCCTGGCGATCCCTGCGCCGATCCGCGCCACCTCGGACGGCAGCAGCCGCCCGGTCGCCTCCAGCACGTGCCGCAGGTCGCCGCCGGGCACCAGGTCCATGACGAACGCGACGGTCTCGCCCTCGACGACCAGGTCGTGCACCCGGACGAGGTTCGGCCCCTCGAGCTTCTGCAGGATCGTCCACTCCTGGTGGAACCGCGCGATGATGCCGGTGTCGTCGCTCAGGTCGCTGCGCAGCTTCTTGACCGCGAACTCGCGCCCGTCGACGTGTCTTGCCAGGTACACCCGCCCCATCCGGCCGGCACCGATCTGCTCGCCCAGGCGGTAGTTGCTGCCGAGAGGTTGTTCGTCCATGTCCGTGGATTCCCGTCATTGCGAGTTGTCTCTGCCGCGTCCGTTCTTCGCGGCGCCGACTTTGAGCGTTACGAAGGAATGCGCCGAGTTATTGAGTCGTGTCACAAATGCGGAAGTGGACAAATAAGGGACAGATTCACGTCAGGTGAAACGGTGTGTTATGCCAGTTGATTTCGAATATCACTCACCGGTCAGTTCCGCGCGCGCTCCCGCCTCCCACGCGACCACCGGCACGAGATCCGCGTAGTGCTCGGCGGCCTGCCCCCACCACGCGGCGGCCTCGGCGTGGTCGCCCTTCCGGTGGGCGAGGTTGCCCAGGCCCGTCAGCGCACGGGCGCGCTCGTAGCCGTTCTCCGCTAGCTCGGCCAGGTCGGCCGCCTCGGCGTAGAGATCGCGCGCCAGCGCCGCCGCACCCGACCGGTACTCGACCCACGCGAGGCAGTTGATGCCCCTGACCACGTCGATCGGCGCCGATGCCGAGCGACGGGCCTGGGTCGCGTGCGCCCTGGCCTCGTCGAACCGATCGAGGCAGGTCAGCGCGAACGCGATGCCCCGCAGCGTGATCACGGTGTTGCGGTCGCGCCCGGCCCGGCGGTACTCGGCGAGGGCGGTGGTGAGCCCTGCCAACGCCACCGCTGCCTCGCCCTGGTGCATTCGGGCCCAGGCCAGGCTGGCCGAGGCGTCGATCGCGCCGAACTTGTCGCCCGCCTTGACGAACGCCGCGTGCGCCCGTTCGTGGCAGTCGACGGACTCGGCCACCTGCCCCAGCTCCAGCCGGGCCATGCCGATCCCGTTGAGCACCCTGCCCGTGGCGGCCGGGTCGTCCGCGGCGGTGGTGAGCGCGGCCAGGTGCATGTGGATCCACGAGTCGTACAGCTTCTCCTGGAAGAAGAAACCCCTCACCGCGAGCGCGAGCTGCCAGCAGCGCTGGTCTGTGACCAGGTCGGTCAACCGCACGAGCGTCGGCCACTGCGTCCGCATCCACGCCAGCGCGCCGGCCGCGTCCTCGAACGGCGGCTCGGAGTGCAGCGAGGCCCTGGTCACCGGGCGGTGACGGGCCGGTTCGAGCAGTTCGTCGGCGGCGATCGCGGCGGCCAGGTAGTGGTCGACGAGCCGGTCGAACGCCGGGCGCGACACCGGTTCCGCAGGGCGCACGTGCTGCATGGCGAACGTGTGCACGAGGTCGTGCAGGCGCACCAGCTCGTCCTCGGACCTGGAGACCAGGTGGGCCTCGTGCAGGCCGTCGAGCAGCAGGTCGGTGTCGCCGGGGCCGAGTCCCGAGAGGGCCTGGACCGACTGCACCGGCATGGTCGTGCTGGGGTGGTTCGACATCAGCCCGAGCAGTTCGCGCTGCTCAGGCGGCAGGAGGTCGCAGGTGATGGCCAGCGCCGCGCCGACCCCGCGCTCGGTCTCCTCCAGGTAGGCGAGCTTGGTGGAACGCTCGGCCAGCCGTTGCAGGAACCGCCGCGCGCTCCAGCCGCCGCGCAGGATCCTGGCCGCGGCGATCCTGATCGCCAGCGGCAGATGCCCGCAGTGCGCGACGATCGCGGCCGCGTCCTGGTCGTCGACCGTGGTCGTGTCCCGCATCAACGACTGGAACAGCACCAACGCCTCGTGGGGCGCCAACGCGTCGATGTCGACGTGCCAGGCGTCGTCCAGCGACGGCAGCCGCCAGCGGCTCGTGATGATCACCCGGCTGCGGCCCTCCGCGGGCAGCAGCGGCCGCACCTGGTCGGCGTGCCGCACGTTGTCGAGCACGACCAGCACGTCCCGGTTGCGCAGCGTGTCGCGCAGCAGGTTCGTGCGGCCGTCGGGGTCCGCCGGGATGAGGTCGTGCGCCGTGTCGAGCGACTGCAGCAGGTGGTAGGCCGTTTCCGCGGCCGACTGGGCGTGCATGCCGGGGCTGTGGCCGCGCAGGTCGAACAGCAGGCAGCCGTCCGGGAACGAGTCCGCGGCGGCCCGTGCGGCGGCCACGGCGAGCGCGGTCTTGCCCGACCCCGCCATCCCGCTGACCACGGCGACCTTGATGGTCTGGCGCTCGCTGAGCACCGCCTCCAGCACGGTGAGCTCGGGAACGCGCCCGACGAAGTGCGCGGTGTGCGCCGGCAGGCCCATCAGGCCGCGGGGCTTGCGCCGCGGCGGCTGGACCTCCGCGATGGCGACGAGCTCGCCGTTCGCGCCCAGCACGCGGTCGTAGGCGGCGGCGAGCTCCTTGTTCGCCTGGACGCGGCCGGTCTCGACCTTGCTCAGATACCCCTTGGTGAAGTGCACCAGCGCGGCCATCTTGTCCAGCGAGTGACCGGCCGACTCGCGCCGGCGCCGGAGTTCGGGTCCCAATTCCACCATGCCCTGTCGCTCTCGTTTTCCCACCACGGACCGGAAATGCGACCTGCGGGCGGGAGGCCCGCAGGTCCGCTGTTCCCTGATCAGCCGAGCAGGGTGCTCAGCACGACGATGATGAAGTGTGTGTGCATGACAGGTCCTCCAGACGAGTCGGGGTTTCACGTCCTCGCGATGGCGTTTCGCATCGATGTGCTGATCGTGCGATCTCGACCGTGCCGCCAGGAACCGGTTTCCTGTTGAAAGGAAGAAGAGGAAACCGGGAAACCCGTTTTCAGCTGCTGTTTCCCGCGAGCGCGGGAAACGGGGTGGGACCTCAGTCTCCGTTCTTTCGGGTCAGGCTCTCGATGGTGCTGGCGAGACGCAGCAGCGGACCCGGCAGCCGGAGCAGCCCCTGGGCCACCCGTGCCATCGACGCCCACTGCTGCCAGGTTCCGTGTTGTGCGACGAGCACGGGCGCGGCCTCGTCGATCAGCTTCCGCGCCCGGTCCAGCTCGTGCGCTTTGAGCAAACACACACCCAGCTGGAACCGCGTCAGCTGGCTCTCGGGGTGCTGCCGTCCGAGCACCTCGGCGTGCCGGGGGAGGAGGTCCTCGTAGATCTTCCTTGCCCCTGCCCAGTCACCCCTGTTCGCGGTGGCCAGGCCGATGTAGAGCCGCGCGCGCAGCGCCAGCGGGTGCCGAGGTCCGAGCGAGGCGTGGATGCGCCTCTCGGCCTCGGTGAGCACCTGCAGCGCGTCGCTCGGGCGTGAGTTGTTGTGCAGCGTCAACCCGTGCAGGACCTGGAGGTCGAGCGTGAGCGGGTTGTCCTTCCCGTACCAGGCAACGGATTCCGCGAGCGCCCCGGCCACCTTCTTCGTGGCCAGCTGCCACTCCTGGGTCCGTGCCCGCCGCTCCGACCACGCGAGCACGAGCTCGCCCTCCGCCTCGACGGCGACGGCCTCCCTGGCCAGGTGGTGCCGGGGCAGGCCGGCGGCGCCGAGCACGCGGACGACCTGGTCGGCCGTCGCCCTCGACTCGATCACCTTGCCGGTGAGGAGCTGCAGCCTGGCCGCCTCGATGGCGACGCGCGGCCACGGACCGACGTGGGTGCCGGTCGGATGCGTTGCGCGCAGTGCGGTCCACAGCCCGGTGATCCCCTCGAACGCCTCCTTGTACCGGCCACGCCTGCGCAGCGCGGCCATCCTCATCAGGACGGTGTTGTCGCGTTCCTCCTCCGGCATCCAGACCGGCGCGAAACCGAAGCGCCCCACGAGTTCGTGCTCGTGGAAGACCTCGTCGGCCTTGGCGTTGTCGCCTTCGATGTCGTGCGCGCACGCAGCCAGGAACCGCGCCCGGTACTCGGTGTGGCCGTCGGAGCCTTCGGTGAGTTGTGAGGTGAGACGCAGAACCTCTTGCGTGTCACCGGTTTCCACCGCGAGCCTCGCCGCAGCGAGCAGGTCCCGCGCAAGTGGCTGGTCACCACCGGCGCGCACAGCAGCACGCCGCGCCGCCCGTGCTGCGAGCAGATCTCCGTGCTCTTCATGGATTTCCGCGACCGCTCTCATCAGTTCGAGCTTGCGACTCGCGGGCACGGCCGGATGCTCGGCGATCCGACTCGCATGCGCACACATGTCGGGCGACTTCGTCTTCAACGCCGCCAGCACCACGCCCGAAGCCTGCTGCGCCTGCACGTCGAGCAACGACTGGCCGAGGTCCTGCCGGGCGGCGTCGGCCACCAGCGCGTGCAACTGCCACAACTGCCTGCGCGTGCCCTCACCGTGGTGGACGCGGTGCAGAAGGCAGTGCGCGTCGAGCTCGTCGAGCGCCTCGGCCACGAGCACCGGCGTCCGCTCACCCAGCTGCGCGGACAGCCCCTCCACCAGCAGATCACCCCCGAACGGCGCCCTGGCGAGCAACGAGGCGAAGCCGAGCACCACCCGTGCGTGCTGGCTGCGGTCCCTGACGATCGGCGCGAGCGTGCCGACCACCGCCCCCGGATCAGCCTGGATCTGGTGCAGCGCACCGGTTCCCTGGCCACTCCGCAACTCTTTGACGGCGGCGGTGATGATCAGCGGGTGGCCGTGCGAGCGCTCGACCAGGTCCGCGATCGCCGAGCGTTCGTCGTCGGCGAGATCGGTCCACTCCGCTTTGAACAGCTCCTCCGCCTCGACCTGGGTGAGGCCGTCGAGCGGCACCGCGCGCACCGGCCAGTCCGGCCTCGCGGTGCGACTGGTGACGACGGTCTTGACGAACGGCGACGGGATGATCAGCTCTTTGAGCACGTCCTTGCCGAGCCCGTCCGGCACGTCGTCGAGCACCCACAGCACGTCCTGGCCGCCGTCGGTGATCCTCTCGCCCAGCGTGGCCAGCGCCTGCCGCAGGTCCAGCCCGCTCAGGCTGATGTGGAAACGCTTGCGCGCCACGCGGTTGAGCTCCGCCGCCCAGTGCGCCCGGACGTCAGACACGTCGCCGAACCCGGTCCACTCCTGCCCGCCGGGATAGGCGTCGCGGAACAGGAACCCGTACTGCTCGGCGAGTGCCGTCTTGCCCATGCCGGGCGGTGCCTTGACCAGCGCGACGGAGTGCGACTTCGGCGCCTGCGAGGCGAAGCGGCCGTTGCCCTGCAAGGCACTGTGCACGTCCCACAGCGCGGGGTAGCGGCCGATGAAGCGCCGCGGGTGCCGGAGGCGTTCGTGGAACTCGCGCTTGGAGGCGTCGGGCACGCCGCCCATCGGTGTCGTTAGCCTTTTCGCCTTGCCCAGCACTGCTTTCGCGAGTGTGTCCACATCGGAATTGTGCCGCCATGGCAGATACGCGGCGTCGGTGAAGTCCAGCGGCTGAATGTGCCGGTCGTCACCCTCGGGGTTGACCACGACGATTCGGTCAGTCGGCCGCTCACCGTTGTGCTGCGCGGCCAGGAACGCCCTGGTGAGCTCCCACTGGCACGCGTAGCGCGTCGGATAGCGGCGTGAGTAGTACGCCACGAGCAGGTCGGACCTGTCGAGTTCGTCGCGCAGGCTGTCCGTGATCGGGTCGAACACGTGGATGTCGCGGTCCCTGAACACGTCGATCCCGTGGGCCTTGAGGCCGGCTTCGATGACGTCGACAGCCGCCTCGTCCGCCCACGTGTAGCTCAGGAAGATTCGCGGTCGTGCTGCGGTCATCGTTCGTTGCCTCCGCTCGTGGTCTCATCACCTTGCCTTCGGACGCACGACACAGGCCAGGCGAAAACATGACAGAAGACCGTCACATTCCAGGCGACTGGGTGATCGAGTGTCCAGAAATCGCTGCGGTGTCAACTTTTCTCTCCGGGGGCGGGTCGTTTCGCGTACTGCTGGTCGGAGATGTCGCCGGATCCGTTACGGGGTCACTCGATCGGATCAGCGGGCAGTCCCGCGCGATAGGCGTCCAGCAGCAGGCCGTGGAAGTGGTGCACGCCGTGCTCGGACAGCCCCGACCCCGCCGGGTCGTAGACGATCCGCCCCTGGTCGAACGCGGGCGTGCGCATCCCGCGCTGCACGCTTTCGACGATGGTGATGTCCTGCTGCTGCAACACCTCGTCGATGTAGCGCACGCCGTCCAGTTCCGCGGCGGTCAGTTCGGTGGTCTCGAAGTACAAGTCCCACGTCTCGCGCGTGCGGTCCGGGCCGTCCGGGAGGATCTGCAGCACCATGAAGTTGGACCTGCCGGGGTAGCGCAGCAGGCACGTGTTGGGCCACAGCCACCACACGGCGTGCTGGTTGACCGTCGCGCCGGACACGTCGTACGCGCTGTTCTCCTGGTTGTCGGCCTCGGCGAAGTGGCTCGACCAGATGCCGTGCGTCTTCACGTCGTAGGTGCCCATGTCGACCAGGTCCACGAACTCCGGGTGTGCGATGTGGCAGTGGTAGCACTCCAGGAAGTTGTCGACGACGTTCTTCCAGTTGGAGTCGATCGTGTAAGTGAGCCGCTTGGTGTGCGTCAGCGCGGCGACGTCCGGGGCCCAGAGGTCGATCTCCGCTGCCAGGTCCGATGCCTGGACGGCTAGCTCTCGGCATTGGGGTCGAGGTTGACGTAGACGAAGCCGCCGAACTCCTCCACCGCACCTGGTCCAGGCACACGGTGGACTTGTCGAACGTCTCCATGCGGTCAGCGCGTCTCGCGGCCTTCAGATCGCCGCTCAGCAGTTCGTGCACGCGGTGCTTGCAGACGTTGTAGAACGCGCGGAGGACTCCAGACCTGTCGCGCACGACCACGTTCAGCTGGAGGTAGCTCGGGGTCCGGCTCCACCAGCGCGATGTCCTGGTCCTCGATGCGGCGCAGAGCCGCGCAGACCAGGCCGGTCTTGTCGGTGAAGTGGTAGTTGACCAGGCCGAGGGCGACGTCGGCTTCCCTGGCCACGGCGCGCATGCTGACGCCGCCGATGCCTTGCTGGGACAGCAGGGTGAGGACGGCGTCGAGGATCCGTCCGGCCGAGTCGGTGCTCACCGGCTGAGCCTAGCTCCGCTCCAGGTCATCGACGATCTTGTCCCACAGCAGGTGGAAGACTTTGTCGGCGGTGACGATCTCGCCTGGGTTCTGGCTGTCGAGCCGTGCGAGTCGCAGCACCGGGCGGCGGGTGTCATGATCCCAGTCCGCGTTCACCTGCATGTGGCCCTGTAGCGATGGGAGCACCAGTCGCGCGCCGTCGGCGGGGTGGAACCCCATGCGCAGGAGGCGAACGGCAGAATCATTTCGTTCGACCCGCACGTCGAGCGTGTCGCCGACCTTGATGGTGAACTCCACGCCGTAGGGCGTCAACGTGCCCGCGTGCTGCTCGAACAAGCGGCCAACCTGCGTCAGCGCTGCCTTCAGTTCCTCGCGTGGGTTGAAATCGATGGTAGGCAGCCGCGGCATGCGGAGCGGCTTCGGGGCAGCCGCAACCCCCACCTTCTTCGCGATGATCGCGGCCAGCTCATCAGTCGTGTAGTTCTCCAGCATCAGATACCCGATCGACGGGCTGAGCAGCCGAGGAGGCACCTGCACGTCCCCGACCATGATCGGCAGGATGTAGTTCCCACCCATGATCTCCAACGCGTGCAGCGCCCCGGCGTGGAACTCGTCCATCGGGTAAGGGCTCGCCAGATACTCCTTGGACAGGAACGGCATGAAGTACCGGGCGTGCGCGCCGCCGTAGATGTCCCGCATCCCGTAGTGGAAGTGCTCGCCCCAGAACTCGACGGTCTTGTCCTTGTCGTAGAACACTTTCACGCCGAGTTGCTGGCACGCCCTGACGAGGGGCTCCACCTCGTCCCGCTGCGCTCCGGCGAACGAGACCGCGACGTCGTAGATGAGGGCATCGCCATTCACGCCGACGATCGTAGAGGGTGGCGAAAATGGACGAATTCACGACGAAGTCCGGACAGGATCAGCTGTCCAGCGCGGCGAGTTCGGCGGCCACCTCCGCGGTCTCCGGTGCGGACAGCTCGGTGAACAGCTCGAACGCCGCCCGCAGTTCGACCATCGCGCGGTCGCGTTCGTCCAGCAGCACAGCGGCCTTGCCCCGGCCTCGGTGGGCGCGGGCGGTCTCGAACGTGCTGCCCTGCGACCGTGCCAGGGTGATCGCCCGCTCGTAGGCCTCGTCGGCGGCGCGGGGATCCCCGGACGCTGTGCGGACCTCGCCCAGACTGTTGAGCGCCATCACCATGTTGAGCACCGAAGACCGTTCCTCGAAGATCTCCATCGCCTCGTACAGGTGGGTGGTCGCCTCCTCGTACCGGCCCAGCGCGGCCTCGAAGATGGCCATGCCGCGCAACGTGATCCCGGCGTTCGTGCGGGCGTTGCAACGGCGGTAGTGCTCCAGTGCCAGCTCGAGTTGTTCGAGTGCGCCTGCGTGGTCGCCGCGGTCGTGCAGCACCCACGCGAGGTTGCCGCGTGCGTTGCCCGCGCCGCGCAGGTCGCCCAGCTCCTCGAAGATCCGCAGCGCGACCTGGTAGTGGTGTTCCGCCTCGGCCGGCGTTCCGCGTTCGAGAAGTGCGGCGCCGAGGTTGTTGCGCGTCGACGCCTCGGCCGCGCGGTCGCCGAGCCGTTCGGTGGCGTAGAGGGCGAGCTCGTGGGTGCGGACCCACGCCTCCCAGTTCTTGGTGAGGAAGAAGAAGCCCCGCAACGTGTACGCCAGCTGCCAGCGCCGGGTGTCGAGGCGGACGTCGGGGAGCTGGCAGAGTCCGGTGAGCACGTCCTGCTCCGCGGTCAGCCAGCGCAGTGCCGCGGCGCGGTCGGGGAGGTCCGGGGTCTCGCGCGGGCGTCCGTCGAGGGGGATGCGGAACCGGTTGGGCGTCAGCAGACGGTCGGCCTGTTCCGCGGCGTGCAGGTAGTGGTCGAAGAGGCGCGCGCCGGCGTCCGACCGCGTGTCCGGGTCGTCCTGTTCCACCAGTTCCGTCGCGTAGACCCGGAGCAGGTCGTGCATGCCGATGCGGCGGTCGGCGGACTCGGTCACCAGCTGCGCCTCGGTGAGGGCGGTCAACGCGCGCTCGGCCGACGCGGCGGGAAGTGCGGCGAGCGCGGTGACCGCGCGCCGGGACGTGGTCGCGCCCGGCACCAGGCCCAGCAGGCGGAACACCCTCGCCTGGTCCGCGGGCAGTCGCTCGTAGGACCACGAGAAGACCGTGCGGACGGCGGTGCGCGGGTCGCCGACGTCCAGCGAGTCGAGCCGGTTGTGCGTGTCGGCCAGGGTGTCGACCAGCTCGGTCAACGGCCGGCCCGGCATCAGCTGCGCCCGGCCCGCCACGACCCGCAGCGCCAGTGGCAGCCGAGCGCACAGCCGCACCAGCTCCGCGGCGGCCGAGGGGTCCTCCTCGACCCGGCGGCCCACGAGAGTCCGCAGCAGGGCGAGGGATTCCTCCTCGCTGAGAAGATCGACCGGCACCGGCACCGCCCCCTGCTCCACGACGAGACCGTTCAACGGCCTGCGGCTCGTCACCACCACAGCCGAACCGGGCCCCGGCAGCAACGGCCGGATCTGCTCGGCGTCCTGGGCATTGTCGAGCACCACGAGCACACCACGCCCGGCGACGAGCGACCGGAACGTGGCGGCGCGCTCACCGGTGTCCAACGGTGTCCGTTCAGGGGCCACCCCGAGCGCCCGCAGGAAACCCGCAAGCGCCTCACCAGGGCTGACCAGCTCTTCCGGTCCATGGCCCCGCAGGTCCACGTACAGCTGACCGCCGGGAAAACGCTCTGCGGCTGCCCGTGCCCACGCGACCGCGGTGGCCGTCTTGCCCACACCGCCCATGCCCGACAGCACCACGACGGGCACGGTGTCGGGCGACGCGTCGGCCGTGGCGTCGTCGATGGCCGCGATGACCTGGCCTCGCCCGGTGAAACCCCTGGGCAGCGCCGGCAGCTGGCGGGGCACGGGCGTGACCGGCGCGCTGTGGACGTGGATGTCACCCCGGATCGTGCCCGCCTGCACCACGGTCCCGGAAGCGTTCGCCACCTCGTTGCTCTGCACCACGTCCTCCTCGGCGGCCTGATCCCCTCGACCGAGGCAACATCATTTCTGGCGCTCTCCGCCAGCTGCCGATCGGGCTGTGTTGCGGCTCAGCGCAGAGCCGTGGGCAGGCGTTCGAAGCCGCGCAGGATGCGGGTCGGACGGCGGCGCGCGCCGGGCAGCGGGGCGAGGCCGGGGAAGCGGTCGAAGATCGTGCGCAGGCCGATCTCGCCCTCCATGCGCGCGAGCTGCGCGCCGAGGCAGTAGTGGCGGCCGGCGCCGAACGACACGTGGTCACGCGCGTTCGGGCGGCTGACGTCGAACGCGTCCGGGGCCTCGAAGACGGACGGGTCGCGGTTGGCCCCGGCGAGCACGGTCGTGACGAGCTGGCCGCGGCGCACCGGGACGCCGGCGACCGTCGTGTCCCGCGCGCACATGCGCCCGGTCAGCAGGACCGGCGGGTCGTGGCGCAGCACCTCGTCGACGGCGTTGCCCCACAGCTCCGGGTGCGCGCGGAGTGCTTCGAGCTGCGAAGGGTTCCTGGTGAGCAAGGAGATCCCGTTGCCGAGGAGGTTCACGGTGGTCTCGAACCCGGCCGCCAGCACCAGGCCCGCGGTGGCCTTCAGCTCGCGTTCGGTGAGGCCTGCGCCGTCCTCGCGGGCGGTGATCAGGCGGCTCAGCAGGTTGTCGCCGGGGTTGGCGCGCAGGGCATCGAGGTGACGGGAGAGCCAGGCGTCGAACGAGCTGAGCGTGCTCTCGACGTTGCGGAACACGCGCCACGACAGGCCGAGGTCGAGACTCGGGGCTGCGGCCGCGCCGAGGGCCAGTACGGTCGCGCGTTCCCCTTGCGGCACACCGAGGATCTCGCTGATCACGGTGACCGGAAGCAGGCCGCAGTACGTCTCGATCAGGTCGACGGGGTTGGCCGGGTCGAGCCCGTCGAGCAGGTCGTCGGCGATCTCCTGGGTGCGCACGCGCAGCTGTTCGACGGCGCGGGCGGTGAAGACGCGGGTCACGAGCTTGCGGTAGCGGGTGTGCGCGGGCGGTTCGACGGCCAGCAGCGACGGCGGCTGGACCGGGTGCATGACCTCGGTGGCGGACCACGCGGCGAGCTTGCCGAGGATGCCCGCGCCGAACCGCGGCCGGGCCGTCACGAACGCGTCGTCGGACAGGACCGCCTTGACCACCTCGTGCCTCGTGGTGGTGTGCCCGATCCTCGTCGCGGCGAGCGGGCCGCGGGCCCGGATCTCGTCGAACAGGTCCGTCAGGTCGGCGCCGGTGGAGGCCTCGACGGTGATGCGGCCCTGCAGATCGCCGCGGCGGGCGGCCATGCGCAGCACGGCACGCGGCAGCGCGTGGCCGATGCTCCAGCGCACCGCCGGTTTGACGTGCTCCTCAGCCAGGCTCGTCACGGTTCGCAGCGTGCCCAGTACGCCGCTGCGAGTCAAGGTCTCGGCCGATCGGCGGAACCGCGAGTCCACTTCGGACGACGGGATAGGGTGCCGCGCCATGGAGATCCGGGCGCTGCTCGACCGCAGGGACGACCGCTTCCGCAGCGAGGTCGAGGACTTCGTGCGAGAGCAGGGGATCACGACGTTCGACGAGCTGCTGGACGTGATCACCACGTCCCAGGACGGCCAGGTCGTGCGGCAGGGGTACCGGGTGTTCTCCCTGGTGAGTGCGGGCGACGAGACCTACCTCGACCTGCTGCGCCATCCGCACCACGGGATCCGCCGTGCCGCCGCGAGCATGTTCCGCGGCGAGGAGGCGCTCCCGCACGCCGCCCGGCTGCTGCCCGTGCTCGCCGACGAGAACCACTACGTGCGACGAGAAGCGTTGTGGGCGTTCGGAACCATGGGCCCGGACGTGTTGCCACTGCTGCAGGAGACCCGCCGCACGGCCAAGGGTGCGTTGCGCAGGGCCGCGTTGATCGGCATCGCCGAGGTCGCCGGACCCGACGCGTTCTCGCCGGAGGACCGCAAGGTCGTCGACCGGTTCGTCCGGTTCAAGGCCGAGGACGACCTGTACAGCGTCGACGAGATGCACCTCTGCGGCGGCTGGTACGCGATCAGGACCGAGAACCAGGCGGCCGTCCTGGAGGTCTGCGGCCTGAAGGAACCGGTGCCGGTGCCCAGGTTCCTGGGTGCCGAGGCGTGGAACAACGACCACCACGCGTGGTCCAAGGACGACGAGCACGTCCGGTGCGCCAGGGTCTACGTCACGGGCTCGTGGGACGGCTGGACGCTCGTGTTCGGCGAGCCGTTCGAGCACGGAACCCGTCCGGTGACGGAGATCTGCGCCGTGCTGAGCGCCGTGTTCGGCGAGGCGCACTACTACGGCATGAGCTGCGGCGACGGCTGGACGGCGTGGTGCATCGCCGAGCAGGGCGAGATCGTCCGCTACTACGACGCGTTCAAGGCGGAGGAGCAGATCGGCGAGCTCGACGTCGAGGACGGCTGGGGCCTGCCGCACGACACCAGCGACGAGAACGACGACCTCGACGACATCTGGGCCACCGACGTCGCCGAGGAGCTGTCGGTCAACCCCGCCTACTTCGAGGGCGACGTCGAGGGGTCCGGCGTGCTCGCGCTGACCGAGTGCGGCCGCGTCCACGGCTCGCCCAAGGGGTTCCTGCGGGTCAGCAGCTGACCGTCAGGCCTGGACGACGGGCACCTCCAGGGCGCGCACGGTCTCGTTGTCCGCGTCCGTGATCACGCCGGCGACCTCGGCGAACGGCAGCACGGAGAACCGCGACGCGGTGCCGATCTTCTCCGAGCTGGCCAGCACGTAGGTGTCCGCGGCCTGGTGGGCGAGCGCGCGTTTCATCGCGGCCTCGTCCGCGTCACCGGTCGTGAGGCCCGTTTCGGGATGTACGCCCGTGACGCCGAGGAAGAAGAGGTCCGCGTGCACGTTCCGTGCGGCCTCCACGGCTGCGGCACCGCACGCGACCATCGAGTGCTTGAAGAGCCGTCCGCCGATGACGTAGACCTCCACGTCCCTGTGCTCTTCCAACGCGCTCGCGATCGTCGGACTGTGCGTGACGACCGTGGCGTGCAGATCGAGCGGTAGCGCGCGCACGACGGCGAGGGTGGTCGTGCCGCCGTCGAGGATCACGGTGCTGCCAGGTTCGACCAACGCGGCTGCCGCCCGTGCGACTCGTTGCTTGCCATCGACCTGAACGCCCTGACGCGTGGCGTAGTCGGCGATGGCGGGGGATACGGGCAGTGCGCCGCCGTACACGCGTTGGCAGAGCCCCGCCGCCGCCATGTCGCGCAGATCGCGACGGATCGTGTCCTCGGAGAGGCCGACCTCGGCGGCGAGGTCCTTGGCGACGATCCGGCCGTCGCTGCGCAGTCGTTCGAGCAGCAGGTCACGACGTTGGGCAGCCAGCATGCACGTTTCTCCTTGTTTTTGCCGAGTCTTGCACATTATGGTCGGTCGCATGCTGATTCTGATCGCGGGGCCCTACCGATCGGGCACCGGGGACGACCCCGAACTGATGGCGCGCAACCTCGCACGGCTGGAGGAGGCGGCGTGGCCGCTCTTCCGCAGCGGCCACGTGCCGATGATCGGCGAGTGGGTGGCGCTGCCCGTGCTGCGCGGGGCCGGCGGCTCGGCGCCGACCGACCCGATCGCGTCGGAGATCATGTACCCGACCGCGCAACGCCTGCTGGAGCACTGCGAGGCGGTGCTGCGGCTGCCCGGTGAGTCGACCGGCGCGGACGAGGACGTGCGAATCGCACGGGAGCGCGGACTGCCCGTCTACCACCGGGTCGAGGACGTCCCGGGCTACCGCGCGGCCTAGCGCGGTCCTCAGGGCAGGGAAGCGCGTGCCCCGGCGACGAACTCGCGCATCCGGCCGTGGTCCTTGACGCCACGGCTCGACTCGATGCCGCTGGACACGTCCACACCCCACGGCTTCGCGACGCTGATCGCCCCGGCCACGGTCTCCGGCGACAACCCGCCCGCCAGCAGCCACTGGCCGGTGGGCGGGGCGTCCTCGAGCCTGCTGATGTCCCACTGCTCACCCGACCCCGCGACGGGGGAGTCGATCAGCAGCAGCTCCTCGCCGAACGCTCCGGTGCGCACGTCCGTCTCCGGCCCCAGCGCGGTCGCCCTGATCAGCCCGAACGGCAGATCGGCCAGCTCGTCGAAGGCTTCCCTCGGGTAGTCGCCGTGCAGCTGCAACGCGCGCACACCAGTCTTCAGCGCCAGCTCGCCGGCTTCGGCGGCCGTGATGCCGCGTACCACGGCGACGGTGAGGACGTGCTCCGGCACCGCGGCCACGAGCCGGCCCGCCAGGTCGACGTCGATCTGGCGGGGACTGGTGGTCAGCACGAAACCGACGGCGTCCGCCCCGGTCCCGACTGCCACGGCGACGTCGGACTCGGTGCGCAGACCACAAAGCTTCACGAACACACCACCGATCCTAGTGCGGCACTAGTGGCGTGACGACCGACGCATGTCGCGCAGCTAACAGTCACACGTCCTGACGCTGCCTGGTCCTACTTAATGGAAGAGACGGGCAACGGAGGCCGCGATGACACGACCTGAACATCAAGTAGCCACTTCGGTTCTGGTGATCGGCAGCGGTGGCGCGGGGTTGCGCGCCGCCATCGAACTCGCTGAGCGCGGGGTCGACGTGCTGGTCGTCGGCAAGCGCCCCAAGGCCGACGCGCACACCGCGCTCGCGGCCGGTGGCATCAACGCGGCGCTGGCGACGATGGACCCCGCTGACACGTGGCAGCAGCACGCGGCGGACACCATCAAGGAGAGCTACCTCCTCGCCAACCCAGACATCGTGCGGGTCGTGGCAGAGCAGGCACCGCAGGGCATCGCGGACCTCGAACGCTGGGGCATGCCGTTCGCGCGGGAGCACGACGGCCGCATCTCGCAGCGGTTCTTCGGCGCGCACACGTTCCGCCGCACGTCGTTCGCCGGCGACTACACGGGGCTGGAGATCCAGCGCACGCTCGTGAACCGGGCCACTCAGCTCAACGTCCCGATCCACGACTCCTGCTACATCACGCGGATCCTGGTGCAGGACAACGTGGTGTTCGGCGCGTACGGGTTCGACCTCAACACCGGCGAGCGGTACGTGTTCCACGCGGACGTCGTGATCCTCGCGGCGGGCGGGCACACCCGGATCTGGCGCCGCACGTCGAGCCGCCGCGACGAGAACACCGGCGACTCGTTCCGCCTGGCCGTGCTCGCGGGCGGCCGGATCCGCGACCCCGAGCTGGTGCAGTTCCACCCGTCCGGCCTGATCGAACCGGAGAACGCGGCCGGCACGCTGGTGTCGGAGGCGGCACGAGGTGAGGGCGGCATCCTCACCAACGCCGGCGGTGACCGGTTCATGGCCCGCTACGACCCGCAGCGCATGGAACTGTCCACACGCGACAGGGTGGCGCTCGCCGCGTACACCGAGATCAAGGAAGGCCGCGGCACGCCGAACGGCGGCGTCTGGCTGGACGTGTCGCACCTGCCGCGCGAGCAGATCATGCAGCGGCTGCCCAGGGTGTACCAGACGCTGCTCGAACTGCAGATGAAGGACATCACGCGGGAGCCGATCGAGATCGCCCCGACCGCGCACTACTCGATGGGCGGTGTGTGGGTGTCGCCCGCGGATCACTCGACGGGAGTCGAGGGCCTGTACGCGATCGGTGAGGCGTCCAGCGGCCTGCACGGCGCGAACCGGCTCGGCGGCAACTCGCTCATCGAACTGCTGGTCTACGGCCGGATCGTCGGCGAGGCGGCGGCCGAGTACTCGGCTTCCCTGACCGCGCAACGGCGTTCGCACGGCGCACTCGGCGAGGCGAGGTCCGAAGTGGACGGACTGCTGAACGCCGACGGGCCGGAGAACGTCCGCGCCCTGCAACGCGCACTGCGCAACACGATGACCGAGCACGCGGGCGTCGTCCGCGACGAAGCCGGGCTGCGCAAGGGACTCGCGGAACTCGACGAGCTGGAGCTCCGCATCCGCGACGTCGGCGTGCACCCCGACCTCGCCGGGTTCCAGGACCTCGCGCACGCCTTCGACCTGCTGGCGTCGGCCCTGTCCGCCCGCGCGACGCTGGAGTGCGCTCTCGAACGCCGCGAGACCCGCGGCTGCCACAACCGATCGGACCACCCCGAGCTGGATCCGGCACAGCAGGTGAACCTCGTCTGGGCAGGACCCGGCCAGGTCGAACGGGAGGCGATCCCCGTGGTGCCGGACGAGATCGCGGCGCTGATGCGGGAGGTCGACACCGCGGGCAAGCTGGTCGAGTGAACACGAGAGGGGCAGGAGCAGTTCACAGTCCCGCCCCTCTCCCTCGTCACGGCCTCGGCGCCCTGAGGTGCTTGCGCGCCTCCAGTTCCTCGGGCTCCACGACGGTCAGCATGGGCTGGCCGGGCGCGCAGAACATCGTGACCACGAAGGCGGATTCCTCGTCCGCCAGGTGGTTTCCGTCCTGGTAGTGGATGACGTCGCCGCCCGGCTCCCAGAACGTCCCGCCCGCGCGGACGACCCGCTGCGGCTCGCCTTCCAGCTCGAAGACGATGGCGCCCTTGACGACGTAGCCGTACGCGGGCCCGGAATGCCGGTGCGGCGGTGCTCCCGGGCTCGACGGCGGCAGCGTCACGAGGATCGTCATGGCCTCGGCGCCGTCCGGGATCTGGGGCGCTCCCGGCACGGTGCCGATGACCTCGATCTTCGGCGGCGGACCGCTCTTGTCGGGGTTGTCCAGCTGGTGCGTGTGTTCGTGGCTCATGTCAGAAAAGACCACGCAGCACGCCGGTTTGTGACAGCGTCGGATTCCCCGTCGAGAGGAAGACCGTTGTCCGAGCAGATCGCCGGCTGGGCGCTGTCCCGCCACGGCGACCAGGAGGACTACCGCAAGCGACTGGCCAACGGGGTCACCGTCCACGCCCGCTGGGACGGCACCGGCACGGTCGAGGCGTACGTCGAGCCCTCCGGCATCGGGCGCACGATCACCAGCAGCCACAAGGAGTTCCGCGACAAGGAGGCGTTCTTCACCGCCGCACGGCTGGTCGTGGACATGGCCGCGAACCTGCCGTCGTTCCGGACGGGCGCCGAGACGCACGCGGTCCACGCGCTGACCGGTGAGGTCGCCGGGTCCGTCGCGGCGGCACCGGGGTCGGGGGCGCTGCCGGACGCCGAGCTGACGTTCACGCTCACCGACGGGCGCGCGATCACGCTGGTGCTCGGCGAGGACCAGGCCCACGACCTCGCCTCGAGTATCCATTCGCTCGACAAGCACGTCTGGTCCGAGCAACGCGAGGAACGCCCACCGGCGACCGAGGCCGAGGTGCCGGACGTCAGCGAGGTCGACGCCGGGCCCGACACCGCCCACGAGCTGATGACGGTGCTGGAGCAGCGGTTCGGTGTCACGCAGGACTTCATGCTCGCCCACGTCGACTGGTCCGCCGTGGTCGTCGTCGGCGAACCGGCGGTCAGCACGTTGCTCGACCGCGCGGACGAACTCGCCGAGGCCGTCGCGCCGAGGTGGTTCCCCGGCGCGACCGAACGGCCTGGCGAGTACTGGGTCGTGCTGTACAGGGCCTGACGGGTCAGGAGGCGAGCCCGATCCCCGCCACGACCTTCGTGGTCACCGAGGTGGTGCCGATGACCTGGCCCTGCTTGAGGCCCCACGCGTCCTTCGCCAGCACCGTGCGGGAACCGAGGTACTCGCCGGTCGTCTGGTCGATGACGAGTTGCTCGGTCGTCTCGTTCTCGGTGACGCCGAGCGCGGTGCCGGTGCGGCCGTCGATCACCGACGCCCTGTCGACGACCTCCAGCTTCGGCAGGTTGCTCAGGGCCTTGTAGACGGCGGAGCGCACCTCGGCCGGGTAGACGCCGGTGTCGAGGCCGTCGTTGACCATCCGCAGCAGGACGAGGCCTTCGTCGCCCCCCACCTCGGCGCGGAGCTTCCGGTAGAGCTCACGAGGGTCTAGTGGAAGCGTGGCGAGGTACTCGGGCGACGGATCGCGGAAGCTCGGATTGATCTCGTCGTGCAGCGCGGGGCCGCCCGCGGAGGTGTACTCGCCGTCGCTGGCGACCGGTGGCTTGAGGTCGTCGGGAAGGTCCGCCGCGGACCCGATCAGCCACTGCCTGTCGCCGACCGCGTCGTGCCGGTAGACCCACGTGCCCTTGCGGTCGGCCGGGATCCACACCTGCAGCTTCACGTCCTGCAGGTACATCCACCTGTGGTGGTACTCGGTCATCGACCACCGGGAGTTCTGCAGCACGTGGAGGTACTGGCCAGGCTGCAGCTTCGCGTCACCGGTGAGGTTCGCGGCCCGGTTGAGCAGATCGGCCGCGGCGGCGCTGCCCACACCCGGGCCGTTGTCGCGCGACATCAGCGACGGGGCGAGCAGTGCGGCGCCCGCGATGACGACCATCGCGGCGGCCGCGGCGACCACCGGGATCCGGCGGCGGCGACGAGGTGCCAGCGCGACGACCTTGCCGGACTCCTCGGCGTCCATGCGTGCGAGGAGTGCCGCGCGGCCCCGTTCGAACGCCTCGTCGCTCATCGGGGCGACGTCCGACATCGCCCACTTGACCGTCTCGTCCTCGACCTGGCGTGTCTCGTCACGCATCGTCGTCACCCTCCTGTCCGTTGATCTTCGCCCGCAGCTTGGCCCGCGCCCGGAACAACCGGGTCCGCACCGTCGCCACCGGCGTCTCGGTCACCTCGGCGACCTCGGCCGCGCTCAGGTCGGCCCACGCCACCATCAGCAGCACGTCCCGTTCCTCCGGCCGCAGGTCCGCCAGCGCCTCGCCCAGGTCGCTCATCAGCGACTTGGCGTCCACCACCGACGCCGTGCGGTCGTCGACGTGGTCGGCCACCGCGCGCCTGCCGTGGTCGCGCGCCCACGCCCGCAGGCGTCTGCCCTCGGAGCGCACGTGCTGGCGCAGCAGGTTCGTCCCGATCCCGAACAGCCACGCCTTGACGCTCGCGCGGGCGGGGTCGAAGCTCTCGCGGCGTTCCCAGGCGATGAGGAACGTCTCGGACACCAGGTCGTCCGCGATCGCGGCGTCCACCCGCAGCGCCAGATAGCGGTGCAGATCCCGGGCGTGCCGGTCGTACAGCTCGACCCACGCGTCCCTGTCCAGAGGCTTCGTCACCCCCGGTCCTCCTGTTCGCGCCGGCGGCGCTGTCTCGGTGCTCACGGAAACTATTGGCCGATGGGGGTCATCGCATTCCCGACCGGACGGTGTGACCTGCCTCGCCTGATCATCGGGAGCTCGACGAACCGGTAGGTCAGATCGGCGATCCCGATCGCCACCAACGTCGTCAACGCTGCCATGACCAGGCCTGATGCGCCCGAGAGCAGCACGGCGGAGTGCGCGAGGGCCTGCACCAGGTAGATCGAGTACGACCGCTCACCGAGCCACACCATCGGGCGAGCGGACAGCAGCCGCTGCACCCGTCCCGGCGCCAGCAGCGAGGGCAGTGCGAGCCCGGTGGCGACGGCGTAGATCGGCACCACCGACACGAAACCGGGGATCCTGCCGTCCAGCGCGCCGGAGATGAGCGGGACCGACAGGTGCACGCCGAGGAACAGCAAGATCACCCACGGTGTCATGAACAGCCTGATCAGCGCGAACCCCCGCCCGTTGTGCATGAGCAGCGCCAGCGCGCACCCGACCAGCACGGTGAAGTAGTGCACCGACCAGCCCTTGGGGTCGGACGAAACGGTGAACGGCACAACGGCCAACGCGAGCGCCATCAGCCCGACGGTGACCATCGGCCGCCACCGGGGCAGCAACGCGAACGCCAGCAACGGCCACACGAGGTAGAACTTCTGCTCCACACCAAGGGACCACGACTGGCCGTAGGCGCCGCCGTGCCCGAACTCGTTGAGGAAAGTCAGGTACAGCGGGAAGTCGCGGCCGAGCGGGTTCTGCCAGAACTGCCCGGCGACCAGCAGGCCCGCCGCCGTGACGAACAGGACCACGAAGTAGACCGGCAGGATCCGGAACGCCCTGCGGCGGTAGAACTCCCTGAGGCTGATGCGCCCGGTGCGCGCCTGTTCGCGCAGCAGCAACGTGGTGATCAGGAACCCGGACAGCACGAAGAAGATCTGGACCCCTAGCCAGCCCTGCAGCACGCCCGGCCCGCCGTAGTGGAAGAACACGACCATCAACGCGGCGATGGCGCGCACACCGTCCAGTGCGGGAAAGCGCTTCAGCGCAAGGAACTGCTCGTGGGTCATGCCCCCTCTTGGTCGATGACCCCCTCGGCGTTCCCATGAGGACTGTCACATTCCCTTGGTGGAAACGGTGAAGCCCGTAACGGCCAAGTAGTGGTCGTGAACGAGATGCTGTTGATCAGGGGGCTCGCCGACGAGATCCCGCCGATGTCCGCCGGTGCGTTCGAGTCCGGCAGGAAACGACTGCTGACCCGGCACCGCTGGGTGGCCGCGCGCAAGGTCGCGCGCGTGCTGTGGTTCGTGGCGCTGGCCGCGCTGCCGATCTCGTTGATCGGCATGGGTTTCCACTTCCTCGACCTGCAGGTCTACCGGACGGGCGGCGAGGCGTGGCTGCAGGGACACGCGCTCTACGTCGACTTCCCCGGCGCGTTGGACGGCCCACGGCTGCCGTTCACCTACCCGCCGATCGCCGCGGTGCTGTTCAGCGGCTTGACGTTCCTGCCGGTGTGGGCGGCGAACTCGCTCGTGGTCGTGGTGAACTTCCTGTGCCTGTCGGTGGTCAGCGTCCTGGTCACCGCGCGGCTCACCCGGCGTTCGGACGTCGTGTGGACCGTCGGCCCCGCCGTCGCGGTCCTCGGTGTGGCACTGGAACCGGTGATCTCGACCCTCCTCTTCGGACAGATCAACCTGCTGCTGATGGCGCTCGTGGTGGTGGACTGCCTGGCCGTGCGCGACCCGCGGTTCCGCGGCCTGCTCGTCGGAGTGGCCGCCGCGATCAAGCTGACGCCGCTGATCTTCCTGCTGTACTTCCTGGTGCGCAGGGAATGGCGCGCGGCCGCGACGTCGGCGCTGGCGTTTCTCGGTATGGCGGTGCTGGGGTTCCTGTTCGCCGCCAAGGACTCCGCCGAGTTCTGGTTCCACGCGCTGCTCGACCCCGGCCGTGCCGGCGGGCTCGCGTACATGACGAACCAGTCGCTGCGCGGTGTGCTGCACCGGATCAACCCCGGAGAGCACGCGGAGTCGTTGATGTGGACGGGTTTGTCGCTGATCGTCGTGACGCTCGCGCTGGTGGCGGCGTACCGGGCGCGCAACGAGGTCGCGGCACTGACCGCGATCGCGGCGGCGGGCCTGCTCGTCTCGCCGGTCTCCTGGTCGCACCACTGGGTCTGGTGCGTCCCGGCGTTCCTGGCACTGGGTTTCGCGCGCAGGCGCTGGGCCTGGCCGACGCTCGACGCGTTGCTGGTGATCTTCCTGGTCCACCCCTTCACGTGGCTGCCGAGCACCGGCGACAAGGAGATGCTGTGGAGCTGGCAGGAACACGTCTACGGCGACGCGTACACCTGGGTCGCGATCATCGGCCTGGTGGCGGCGGCGTTCACCGCCACCAGGCCGGAGCTCAGCAGCGACGCACGCGCACCGCGCCGCGGCTGGACTCCACGATCGCGAAGTTGAGCCGGTCGGGGTCCGCGGCGCCGAGTGCGACGCGGACCTCGGCGTTGATGTTGATGTTGCGCTGTTCCCCGCACGGCGCCCACTGGATCTCGGTCGAGTTCGGGCGGTAGTGCGTCTGCCAGCTGTCGCTGAACGGCCCGGTGAACGACTGGCTCACCGTCGCGGTGGGCGACGTTCCCTGCAGGTAGGTGCTGATGCGACTCAGGCCCGTCGCACCGTCCTGCAGGTGCGTGTAGCCCTCGTAGGTGGTTCTGGCCAACCCGTAGGTGAAGCCCTGCGGCACGTTCACCCGCAGGTTGAGCTGGCAGTTCTTGCGCAGGTCGACCGGCGACGAGCCGCCACCCGCCCGCGCCAGGAAAGTGTGGTACCCGACCGTGAACGTCCGGTCGTCCGTCTTGACGTCGGCGTCACCGGCCGGGCAACCGGAGCCGTTGACGGTCACGACCTCCAGGACGGGCGCCGGGGCCGCGTCGGCCGGTGCGAGGGCGGATAGGGCGATGAGTGCTGCCGCTGCCGTGGTGAGCATGAGGAACCTCTCCGAGGGGGCCGTGGCGGCGGCAGCACCAGACGCTATGACGGATCGCGGTTCGTCAACTAACGGTCACCTGACGATTCACGGCTTGAACGGCATGAGTTCCTCTTCGACGCCGGTCCTGACCACCACGCACGTCGACTCCGGCACCTCCTGCCACGCCCCGACCAGGTCGGCCAGCGGCTCGGACACCACGAGCCGCGAGTCGTCGGTGAGGTTGTGCAACGCCGGGTTGTCCGGGTACTGGCGGCGCAACGTGGACACGTCGGTGCTGTGGAAAAGGCTCCGCGACTTGCCCCGGCTCGAGTACCGGAACGCCCAGGTCGTCGACCCGTCCGTGACCGCGACCGTCATCTGGATCGGGTACTCGACCCCGGCACGCCGCCCGACGTCCTCGACGAACTCGACCATGCGCGCCACCCCGGCCGGCGGGTCCTGCTCCATCCCGAAGCTGATGGCCAGGTAGAACATGATCTCCGAGTCCGTGGAGCCCTCGATCAGCGGGAACAGCACCGGATCGATCGCCAGCATCAGCTCCCGCCGCACCAGCGGGAACTTGGCGATCAGCCCGTTGTGCATCCACAACCAGTTGCCGTACCGGAACGGATGGCAGTTCGACCGCTGCACCGCGCCGCCCGTGGAGGCCCGGACGTGCGCGAACACCCGGTCGACGGTGATCTGCGCGGACAGTTCCCGCAGGTTGCGGTCGTTCCACGCCGGCTCCGTGCTCAGGAACAGCCCAGGCGTGCTCGTGTTGCCGTACCAGCCGATGCCGAACCCGTCACCGTTCACCGCCGTAGCCCCCAGCCGGGCGTGCTTCGACTGCATGACGAGCGAGTTCTCCGGCGCGTACAGCAGCTCCTCCAGCAAGACAGGAGAACCGGAATACGCGAGCCACCGGCACATGACGAACCTCCCTTTGACCAGCGATATATGGGAACACGTACCGCATGTGAAAGGCGAGGTTTGCGGCGGCGCGCCATTCTCGGGCAGCATGGCGGGGGTGACGGTCCCTCCCGGCTTACGGCCCCCGCCCTACGAGCAGCCGCGCGGGAACTTCGAGACGATCGAGGTGTACGCACCCGTCGTGCAGGTCACGCCCCCGGCAGCGCCCGTCGTCGAGGAGCCGGACGAACGCTCGGACATGGCCGTCATCGGCCCGATCGCCGCGCTCGTGCTCGCCCTGACGGTCTCCACGCTGATCCTGGAGCACCCGGCTGCCCGTGCCGTTGCCGCTGGTCTGGCCACCATCGGGTTGATCGTGGCGGTGGCGCTCATGCTGATGGGGAAGAAGCCGAAGCCTGGGCGGCACGTGGCTCGGCATGCCATCGATCCTGAGGCGACGGATCGGATCGCGCCCGGGTGGGCTGCGACGGAACGGCGCCGCTGACCAGCACCTTCCCGCCACCGCCGCACCCACCACTGCCGGACCCCGGCACTTCTCGGCCAGGCTGAACCCTTCCGGCCACCGCACCTCGCCAACCCGGCTCGCGATCACGTCTTCCCGGCGGAACGGCTGCCACCCGGTTGACGTGCGGCGGCGTTCGCTCACCGCAGCGTCGCGAGACCCGCCTTCGCGTACTTCTCGTCCAGGTCGCCGCTGGGCGCGCCACCGACCCCGATGCCCGCCACGGACGTGCCGTCGACCGCCACCGGCACCCCGCCGCCCAGGAACAACGTGCCGGGGATGTCCCGCAGCGTCGCGCCCTGGCCGGTCACGCGGCCGGCCAGCTCCGAGGTCGGAGCGTTGAACGAGACCGCGGTGAAGGCCTTGCGGCGTGCCGACTCCTCGGTCTGCGGGCCCGCGCCGTCGCCGGCGAGCAGGACGACCAGGTCGCCGCTGCGGTCGACCACGGCGACGGTGACGCGCTGGTTCTCCTTCTCCGCGGCGTCGAGGGTGGCCTGCGCCGCCCTGATGGCCGCGTCGACGGTCAGCACCTTCTCGGTGCGGGTGGTGGTGCGCTGGTCGGCCGCCGCGTAGCCGCCGCCGACGGTCAGGACGACGAGGGTGGCGACTGCGATCTTGGTGAGGTTCATGGCACTTACGATTCGCTGATCAGGGCCGTTTGCCATGGTGGTGATGGGTTGAACCGGGGTTCAACCCATCGGTTGACCCGCGGAGCCTGCTGGGTCGCTTATGGTCGCCGTTGTGTGGCTGCACAGAGCGATGCACGCGGGTTTCTACGTGCTGTTGACGGCGTCGGCGGCGCGGTATGTCACGTACCACGGCGCCGATCTCGTCGTGCTCGGACTGGCGCTGGCGCTGGGGCTCGCTTATCCCGCCGGCGTGCGGTGGACGCGGGCGTTGCCGGTCGTGCTCGCCGTGTGGCTGGTGCTGGTGTGGCTGGCGCCCAGCTTCGGGTGGTGCGCGATCCCGTTGTTCTTCCAGTGCCTGCGGCAGTTGAAGCCGCGGGTGGCGTTGCCGATCGCGGCCGTGCTGACGGTGTCGGTGGTGCTGGCGCAGATCAGGCTGGCGGCCGCGTTCGACTGGTCGCTGGTGCTCGGGCCGGTCGGGGTCGCGGTGCTGACGGCGGCGGTGTTCTTCGACCGGGCACGGCTGCTGCACGAGGCCGGGGTGCTCGAGGAACGGCAGCGGCTCGCGCGCGAGATCCACGACACCCTCGCGCAGGGCTTTTCCAGCATCAACCTGCTGCTGTCGCTGGGGGAGACGAGGAAGGCCGCCGAGGTCGCCCGCGAGAACCTGGGTGAGGCGCGGCGGTTCGTGCGGGATCTGGCGCCGATCCACGGCACGCTGGTCGACGCGCTGCACCGGCTGGTCCCGCACGTCGAGATCGACGGCGACCCGTACGCCCTGAGCGTGCAGACCGAGGTGGCGTTGTTACGGGTCGCGCAGGGTGCGGTGGCCAACGTGTTCGAGCACTCGGGGGCCGGCCGGGTGGCGATCACGCTGTCCTTCCTCGGGGACGCGGTGTCGATGGACGTCGTGGACGACGGCCGCGGGTTCGACCCGGCGGAGGTGCGGGCGGCGGACGGCCGGGGTTATGGCCTGGCGTCCATCCGCGGCCGCATCACCGAGCTGGGGGGCACCGTGTCCGTGGAGAGCGCGCCGGGGGAGGGAACCGCCGTGGCCGTGACGGTGCCGACGCCGTGAGGGTGCTGGTGGTCGACGATCACCCGGTGGTCCGGTTCGGGCTGGTCGGGCTGCTGTCGCGCGACTTCGAGGTGATCGAGGCCGCGACCGGCGAGGAGTCGCTGACCAAGGCGTCCACTGTGGACGTCGTGCTGATGGACCTCCAGCTGGGCAAGGGGATCGACGGCGTGGAGGCCACCAGGCGGATCCGCGCGATGGAGAACGGGCCGCAGGTCGTGATCCTGACGACGTACGACGCGGACTCCGACATCGTGCGCGCGGTCGAGGCGGGTGCGATCGGCTACCTGCTCAAGGGCTGCGAGCCGGAGGACCTGGCGAAGGCCGTGCGCACGGCCTCGACGGGCCAGACCGTGCTCTCGCCGGACATCGCGCAACGGCTGCTGGGCCAGGTCCGCGACCCCGCGCCGAAGATCAGCAAGCGCGAGATCCAGATCCTCGAGAGCCTCGCCAAGGGGCTCGCGAACCGGGAGATCGCGAAGGAGCTGTTCATCAGCCAGGCCACCGTGAAGACCCATCTGGTGCGGATCTTCACGAAGCTCGGCGTCGAGACCAGGACGGCGGCCGTGACGACCGCCGTGGAACGCAAGCTGATCCGGCTCTAGTTGTACCTAGCCATCAGGTTGGTGACTGGGTGCGGCTCGTGGGCGGGTGGCCGTTGAGTGCGGTGTGACCGCGTTCAGTGTTGTAGTAGTCGAGCCAGGGCGCCAGCGCGACAGTTCGGGCGGTGTTGTCAGGGAAGACATCGTGGTAGGCCCACTCGGTCTGCAGGGTGCGGTTGAACCGCTCGACTTTGCCGTTCTGCCAAGGACAATGTGGCTTGATGGTCTTGTGGCGGGCGCCGATCGCGGTGACCGCTGCGGCGAAGTCGCGGGAGATCAGATAGTTCTTGGCGTTGTCGGTCAGGACGCGGTGAACGCGTGGGATGCCGTTGCCGGCGAACCACTCGGCCGCGCGGAGCAGGAAGCCCGCGCAGGTCGTTCCGCGTTCATCGTCGAGGACCTCGGCGTAGGCGAGCCGGGAGTGGTCGTCGACCGCGGCGTGGACATAGTCGTAGCCAAGTCCTCGGACCGTGCGGGGCCGGACGCCACGACCGTGGGCGCGCCAGCCGCCTCCGGGCGGGATCTTGCCGATCTTCTTGACGTCGAGGTGCACCAGATCGCCGGGTGCCGGGTGCTCGTAGCGGCGTGTGGTGTGCCGGGTGGCGCGGATGCGTTGCCCGGTCAGCGGATCACACTCGGCCAGGCGTGGCATGCCACGCCTGGCCAGCACCCGTGAGACGGTCCGGATCGCGACGCCTGTGGCTGTACTGATCCGAGCCGGGCCGCACCGCAGCTGCGTCCGTGCGGCGATGACCCGCTCCTCGGCTTCGGTCGGTGTGCGAGACGGCATATGGTGCGGCCGGCTTGATCGATCGGCCAGGCCCGCCACGCCTTCGGTGCGGAAACGACGGACCCAGCGGTGCCCGCATTGCCGCGAGACACCGAGCTCTTTGGCCACATGCGCGGCTGGTCTGCCAGCAGCGACCCGCTGAACAAGGACCAGGCGACCGTGGACGGTCAAGCGGGCATTAGCGTGTCCCATCGAGGCCTCCGGCTGTGGTGACTGACTTCGCAATCACCACCGCACCCGGAGGCCTCACCCATGATCAAGCCGACACGCCGTCACCAACCTGTCGGCCAGGTACATCTAGTCGAGGGAGGGAGGTGTGGTGCGGGTCAGCCGCGCGTCCGGCTGGCTGCCCGACATGGCGAGCACGCCCCGCAACACCTGCAGCAGCTTCCGCAGCCCGCTCGGCTTCTTCCGGTCGATCCCGCCGATCACCTGCTTCAGCACGCTCAGCTGGTCGAAGTAGATCCGTTCGGTGACGAGGTTCTCTTCGGCGTCGAAGATGAAGTACGCGTTCATCCGCGTGCGGTGCTTGCCGCCGGTCGCGGGGATCTTGCCCAACGGCCCGAGGTGCGTGCCCAGCAGCCAGAACTCGACGATCACGGCGTCGACGCTGTGGCGGAACGAGATCAGCTCGTGGTGCTGGTCGGGGAACGCGACGCGCGTGTCGGTGTAGTACTGCCGCACCGCCTCGTCGCCGTCGTGGACGACCATCTGCGCGATGACCTCGTAGTGCGGATGCGGGAACGTCGACAGCGTGGCGTCCCAGTCGTGCGCCACCTCGTCGCGGAAGTGGTCCAGCACGAGCTTCTCGCGTGCCTGCAGGACTTCCTTGGACGGCAGGGTGAAGCGGTCGGACATCGAAGCTCCTCAGTGGACGATCTGGCCGTGGCTGAACGTGGGCCTGGTGCCGGGGTTCGTCCAGGCACCGGTGAGCTCGCTGGAGGGGAAGAACTGCAGGAACCGCGGGTCGGCCTGGCTGCGGTCGGCGAGCGTCTTCTCCAGGATGATCGAGTTGTACTGGTCGGCGGTGGTCTCGACGGTGTTCGCGTTGAGCACGACCTCCTGCTGCCACCGCCGCGTCCACGACGCGAGGCCGGGCAGCTTCGAGTGCTCGGGCGTCAGCGCCTCGGCGGCGATCACGTTCTCGCTGCTCACCCAGATGCCGGTCGAGGTGTTGACGACGAGGCTCTGGTTGCCGAACACGTGGCCGGGCGTCTTGATCACCGCGACACCCGGACCCAGCACGACCGAGCCGTCGATCGGCAGGAACGCCTCCGCCGGCAGGTCGCGGTAGGTCGACGGCTGGTACCAGGGCTTCTGCAACGGGTGCAGCTCGTTCAGCGCCGACAGTTCGTCGCGCTGCACGATCACCTTGGCGTTCGGGAAGTACGGCGTGGCGCCGATCCAGCGCCGCAGGTCCTGCGTGTGCAGGTGGTCGAACATCAGGTAGTCGACGTCGGCGGGCGCGATGCCGAGGCGTTCGAGGTGGCCGGGCACGGTGCCGTGGACCTTGACCATGCGCCGCTCGATCACGTCCGGCGTGCGGCCCGACAGGTCCTCGAAGTACGGCGTGTACCGGCCGTACTCGTGGTCGCTCGGCTCGAACAGCAGGATCCGCTCGCGGTCACCCTCGTGCCAGCGGATCACCAGCATGCGGTTCGTGATCGACAGGAACGGCGCGATCGCCCGCGACGCCCTGAACAGACCGAACCGCGTCGGATACGGCAGCGTCACCAGGTCGCGCGTGACGATGCTGTCGGGAGTGCCCGTCGTGGCGAACTCCCGCCGGAACGCGAGACCGCGTTCCCGTGCGACGCGCAGCCGCGCGCCAGGCCCACCCTCGACGTCCATGTGCTCGAGCGTGTCGATCCCGGTGAAGCTCATCATCCCCTCCAATACCCACACTGTGGGTTAATTTGGAGGTTAAACCCACGGCGTGGATATCCGCAAGGCACAATGGCCGGGTGACTGAACCGCGCCGAGGGCGTCCGCGCACGCCGCTGCTGTCCCGCGAGTCGATCGTCGCGGCGACGCTGCAGGTCATCGACGCGGAGGGGGTGGCGGCCGTGGGCATGCGCTCGGTCGCCAGGGCGCTGAACGTGGACCCGAAGAGCCTCTACAACCACGTCGACGGCAAGGACGGGCTGCTCGACGCCGTCGCCGAGCAGCTCCTGGGTGGCCTGGTCCTGCCGGCGCCCACCGGCGACGCCCGCCACGACCTGCACGCGATCGCCACCGCGTTCCGCTCGGGCGCGCTGGCCCACCCCGGCGCCGCGCCGCTGGTGCTGACCCGCCAGGTCTCGTCGCTGGAAGGCCTCGCGCCGGTCGACGCGGTGCTCGCCGTGCTGCTGGCCGCGGGTGCCTCGGCGCAGGAGTCCGTGCACCTGCTGCGGATGCTGCTCGCCACGCTGATCGGCACGTTGCTGCGCGAGGTGTCGGCGGCACCCACGTTCGGGGGCGACGACGGCGCGCGCCACGAGGCACTGCAGGCTTCCGGACTGCCCGCGGTGGTGTGCACGGCGGCGTACATCGCGGAGTTCGACCGCGCGGCCGAGTTCGAGTACACGGTGGACCTCGCGATCACCGCCGTGCTCGACCGGATCGAACGTCAGCGGCTCGGGTCCAGGTCCTCGTAGGGGCCCTGCGCCAGCCGCCGGACGTCTCCACGAGCCGGTTGATCTTCAAGGAGCGCGTTGGTCCGAACGGCGGCAGACTGCGCGGGGTGAACTATCGACGGTGGCCCGTGGTCGCGGCGGCGGGGTTCGTCTTCGCGGCGGTCGTGTACGTGCTCGCGGTGCTGACGAAGGCCGGTCAGACCATCGAGAACGCGGCCCTGCGCGGCGCCGACCAGGACAACGTGTCCGAGTCGGACGCCGCCTGGAACGCGCTCGGCCAGATCACCCTCTACTCGCTCGCGGCGGCGGTCGTGGTGGTCGCGCTCGTCGGCGTGCTCAGAAAGCGCTGGGACCTCACCGTCGCGGCCGTCGGCGTGATCGTCGCGGGCCAGGTCGTCGTGCAGGCGCTCAAGCGGTTCGTCCTGCCGCGCCCGGCACTCGTCGAGGTCACCGGCGACTACGCGCACAACAGCCTCCCGAGTGGACACACGACGATCGCGATGACCGTGCTGTTCGCGGCGATCATCGTGGTGCCGTGGAAGTGGCGCGGCGTGATGCTCTTCTTCGTGCTGCCGTGGGCGACGGCGATCGGCCAGTACACGCTGACCGCGAAGTGGCACCGTCTCAGCGACACGCTCGCCGCCGACGGCATCGCGCTCGCCATCGCGGCGCTGGCGGCGTGGTGGTTGCAGCGCAAGGGTTCCCTGCGGCCCTACACCGGACCGCGGCGCGTCGGACGGGTCGTGCTGGTGGTGTTCTGGTCCCTCGTCGCGGTCGCCACGCTGGCGCTGGGCGCGATCCTGTGGGGGTTCTCGCTGGGCAACGAGGGCCTCAACGCCGACGAGTGGGTGCTCTACCTCGGTGCCGGCACGTTCGCGTCGGCCGGATCGCTGATCGCCGCGCTCACGTACCTCGCGTGCTGGCGCCGGATCGAGTGACAACCAGTTGATCTCTCGCGCGTCCTGTCCTGTGGAGAGGTTTCCGAAGAAGGGGACAGGACGTTGAGCGTTAACCGACGTGCCGTGCTGGCACTGGGCGCCGGAGCGGCGCTGGCCGTGGCCGTGCCCGCCACCGCACAGGCCTCGACGGTCACCGGCAAGCTGCGCGACCTGGAGAAGCTGCACAACGCGCGCCTCGGCGTGTTCGCCACGGACACCGGAACCGGCCGCACGGTGCTGCACCGCGCGGACGAGCTCTTCCCGATGTGCTCGACCTTCAAGACCATCGCGGCGGCGGCGATCCTGCGCAAGGACCGCGACGGGTCGTTGCTGAACAAGGTGATCACCTACACGCAGGCCGACGTGGACAAGTCCGGCTACGGGCCGATCACCGGCAAACCGGAGAACCTCGCGAACGGCATGAAGGTCTCGGCCCTGTGCGAGGCGACCATCACCTACAGCGACAACTGCGCGGCGAACCTGCTGCTCGAGGAACTGGGCGGCCCCACGGCGATCAGCCGCTTCAGCCGCTCGATCGGCGACCCGGTCACGCGCCTCGACCGCTACGAGCCGGAGCTGAACTCCGCGGAACCGGGTCGTGTCACCGACACGACCTCACCGCGCGCCATCGGCCAGAGCAACGCGCGTCTGACCTTGGGCCACGCCCTCAACTCGAACGACTCCGACCAGCTCCTGAAGTGGTTGCTGGCGAACACGACCGGCGGCAACCGCGTCCGCGCGGGCCTGCCGTCGGCGTGGGGCTGGGGCGACAAGACGGGCACCGGCAAGTACAGCACCACCAACGACGTCGGCATCGCGTTCCCGCCCGGCCGCGCGCCGATCGTGATCGCCGTGCTGTCGACGAAGAAGGACACCCCGGAGGGCGGGGCCGACGAACCGCTGGTGGCCAAGACCGCCGAGCTCGTGGCGGCGTCGTTCAGCTGACCGGCACCCAGAGCTCGATCACGGTGTGACGCCGGTAGAACTCGACGAGCGGCCTGGAGGAGTCCCAGGGCCCCAGGGCCTTGAGCTCCTCCATGGCCGGTCCGATCCGGCCGTACAGCCCGGGCGGCTCACCCTCCAGCACCGTGCGCCGATACCGCCCGCCCGGCAGCACGCCGACCGTCAGTGAGAACGAGTCGGCGGGCTTCAGAGGTGTGCACACGGTGTAGGTGCCGGCGGTCTCGTCCACGCGGGCGAACATCCTGCGCCCTTGGAGGCCCACGAGGTTCTCGAACCAGTCCCACGCCTCGCGCATCGCGGTGAGCTCGTCGGCGACCGTGTGCTCCAGCACCGGGACGTCCTCGCGGCTGATCAGGTCATTGCGCACGAACGACCCTATCCCCGCCGCCCCGCACCGGCTACGGTTCAATGCGAATCTCGTTCACGTTCCCAAAGGCGGCGGCGATGCGGCGAGCGGTTCTCCTGGTGGTCCTCTTCCTGTTCTCCCTGGTGGTCACACCTGTGCGCGCGGAGTCGTTCGACGGCTCCGAGCTGCGGGTGTCCGGCGGGGTCTTCCGCGACGAACACGGCCGCGAGGTGGTGTTGCGCGGCTTCAACGTCTCCGGCACGGCGAAACTCGCGGAGTACCGCGGGCTCCCGTTCGCGAACACCGCGGACGCGCGCAAGTCCGCGCAGGCGATGAAACAGCTGACCGGCGCGAACGCCGTGCGGTTCCTGCTCACCTGGGCGTGGATCGAACCGCAGCGCGGCCAGATCGACCGCGCTTACCTCGACGGCGTCACGAACCAGCTGCGCCAGTTCACGGATCTCGGCCTTCGCGTCTACCTCGACTTCCACCAGGACCTGTACTCGCGCCACCTGTTCAACAAGGACAGCTGGTACACCGGCGACGGCGCACCGGCGTGGGCGGCGAGCGGGTACCCCAAGGAGTCGTGCGGGATCTGCGTGCACTGGGGCCAGAACATGAAGAACAACAACGCCGTCACCGCCGCCACCTACGACTTCTGGCACAACCGCGACGGTGTGCAGGACTCGTTCGTGAACGCGGCCGGCGAGGCGCTCAAGCACGTCAGGGAAGCCTTGCCCGCCAACGAGTTCAAGCTCGTCGTCGGCGTCGACCCGCTCAACGAGCCGTACGCCGGCAAGTACGACGCCGGCCAGACCTCGCAGACGTGGGAGCGCGACCTCCTGATGCCGTTCTACCAGCGCTTCCGCGCCGAGATGGACGAGGCGGGCTGGGCGGCCAAGCCCGCGTTCGTGGAGCCGCTGGTGTTCTGGAACCAGAACGTGGACTTCTTCGCCGAACCCGGCGGTCTCACGCTCGTGCCCGGTCTCGGCGAGCGCTTCGTGTTCAACGCGCACTTCTACGACGGCAAGGCGCAGTCGGGAATCCTGATGCCGGGCAAGGCGGCCGACGGCCAGTACACCCAGGCGTTCGGCACGATCCGCCAGCGCGCTGCCGCTCTCGGCACCACCTCGATCGTCTCCGAGTTCGGCCACCCGGTGTCGGGCTTCACCTCCGACAAGACGCCGTCCGTGCTCAAGGCGATCTACCAGGGCCTCGACTCGACGGCGCCGGGCGCGCGCTGGTGGTCGGCGCCGCGCGGGAGCGTGATCTCGGGCAGCCAGTGGCACTGGGACACCAACTACGGCCGCCACCGCGAGCTGATGAACGACAACCCCGGCAAGGTCAAGACCGACGGCGACGCCATGAACGACGAGCACTTCTCCGCGGTCAAGCTCGACGCGGCCGGCAACGCGGTGCTCAACGTCGACCGTGCGATCGTCGACCGCGTCTACCCGCAGGCCGTCGCGGGCACGACGCTCGCGTTCACCTACGAGGACCGCGCCTACCAGACCTGGCAGCAGATCCCGCTGACCAACGTCCGCGCGCTCGTCGGCTCCGCCCCGTTCGCGGTGATCGTCTGGGACTCGAACGGGGGCAGCGCGCCGACCGAGCTGCACCTGCCGGAGTCGCTGCGCTCGCCGTTGGTGATCAGCTCGGCGTCCTCGACCGTCGACGGCGACAAGTTGCTGCTGCGAGCAGGCCAGGGACGGCAGTTCGCGCTGGTCACGGCCCCGTCCGGGGGCAACGTCGCGGCGGCGGAGGCCGAGATTCGACAGTGGTACGTAAGCTGGTGAAGTGCGAACTAGGCCCACTCTGAGCTGGTCGAACCCGGGCCCGTCACTGCCGCGCGCCTCCACCCTCACCGACGTCGTGCCGATCGTCGCGGAGGGTGGGGTGCTGGTGCTCAGCGGTGCGGGCCTCTCCACGGAGTCCGGCATCCCCGACTACCGCGGCGAGGGCGGGTCGCTGCGCAAGCACACCCCGATGACCTACGACGAGTTCACCACCAGCGAGGCCGGCCGGCAGCGCTACTGGGCCCGCAGCCACGTCGGCTGGCGCACCATCGCCCGCGCGCACCCGAACGCCGGCCACCACGCCGTCACCAGGCTCTCGGGCAAGCTGTGCGGCGTCATCACGCAGAACGTCGACGGCCTGCACCAGGCCGCGGGCTCGCCGGACGTCGTGGAACTGCACGGCGGCCTGGACCGGGTGATCTGCCTGGACTGCAGGCTGCTCTCGCCGCGCATCGACCTCGACCGCCGGCTGCGCGAGGCGAACCCGGACTTCGCCGCCACCACCACCGAGATCAACCCGGACGGTGACGTGTTCCTGCCGGAGGAACAGGTCCGTGGCTTTCGGATCGTGCCGTGCGTTGAGTGCGGTGGGGTGCTCAAGCCGGATGTCGTGTTCTTCGGTGAGAACGTGCCTCGGCCGCGTGTCGAGCAGTGCTACGAACTCGTGGACAACGCACGGTCGTTGCTCGTTCTCGGGTCTTCGCTGACGGTCATGTCCGGGTTGAGGTTCGTGCGCCGTGCCGCGGCTGCCGGGCTGCCGGTCGTGATCATCAACCGGGGTGAGACGCGGGGTGACCCGCACGCCTCTGTACGGGTGGACCTGCCGCTCGGCCGCTCACTCACGGAGCTCGCCGACCTAGTGCTGTGACCGGAACTGGTCCAGCACGCGCCGCTCCCTCTTCGTCGGCCGCCCGGCACCCCGGTCACGCCGCGCGATCGGCGCCTCCACCGGCGGCGGGGGAGTGCGGTCGAGGAAGCACGTGGCCGCGTCCGCCGCGCCGACCCGTTTCTGGATCACCCGCACGACCACGACGGTCCAGGTCTTGTCGTTCACGCGGGCGCGGACGGTGTCGCCGGGGACCACGGTCGCCGAGGCTTTCGCGGTCTTGTCGTTGATGCGCACGTGGCCGCCCTTGCACGCCTGGGCGGCGTCGGGGCGGGTCTTCGTCAGCCTGACCGCCCACAGCCAGCGGTCGATGCGCGTGGACTCCACCCCGCCATCATGGCACTCTCGGAGATCATGAGGCTCCTGGCGGTCGCACTCACCCTCGCCGCGTCACTCACCCCCGTCGGCCCGCTCGGTGAGCTCACCGGTCTCGCCGTGCAGCGCGTCCAGGTCGCGGACCTGGTGGCGGCGGCCAAGTTCGGGACGACACAACCGATCGACGACCCCGCGCGCGAACAGCAGGTGCTCGACGGCGTGCGCGCCAAGGCGGTGGAGCTGCGGCTCGACCCGGAGAACGCGGCTCGTTTCTTCCGCGCGCAGATCGAGGCGAACAAGCTCGTGCAGCGCGGTCTCTACGCGCGCTGGACCGCGCACCCGGAGGAGGTCCCGCAGCACAGGCCGGATCTCGCCACCGAGGTCCGTCCGATCCTCGACCGGCTCACGACCGGCATCCTGGCCGAGCTCAAGGACACCGAACGGCTCCGCCACCCGTCGCTGCGGTGCGAGATCCACGCGACCATCGCGGAACGGTCCGCGGTGGTGCTGCACCGCCTCGACCGGCTGCACGAGGACGCGCTGGCCGAGGCGATGGGTACGGTCTGCTCCTAGGCCTCCACTGTGGACTGAAGGCCGAGCATTCTGCCCAGGCCCGAGAGTTCGAGCACCCGTGTCACCTGCTCGGACGCGGCGGCGAGCTTCAGGCCGCCCGCCGCGGCCGAGGCGCGTGCGTGGCCGCGCACCAACGCGCTCACCCCGCTGGAGTCGCAGAACCTGACGCCCGTCAGGTCCAGCACGACGTAGCGGTGGCCCTGGTCGAGGAGCCGGTCCAGCCGGGCGAGGAGTCGTTCCGCGCCGGGACCAGCGAGTTCACCGGTGACGGTGACGAGGGTGGAGGCAGGCGACGATTCGGTCACCGTGACTTCGAGCATTTCGCAGCTGTACCCGGTGGTGCGCGCCGCGAAACTGTTTCGCATGCGCGTTCTGCTGACCTCGTTGCCCCTCCGCTCCCACCTGGTGCCGGCGGTGGTGCCGCTCGCGCGGGCGTTGCGGGAGCAGGGGCACGAGGCCGTGATCGCGACCGGCCCTGCCATGGCGCACCTGGACCACACGGTCGTGATGCCGGACATCCCGGCGCCGTCGGACTTCGGGCCACCGCCGTCGTGGGTGCCGGAACGCGACGGCGTGCTGAAGGTGCCGCTCTGGTCCAGCGAGCTCGTGGTCGCGTCCGCCGCCAACATCCTCGACTTCGCCCGCACCTGGCGTCCTGACGTCGTCCTGCGCGAGACCAGCGAGTACGGCGGGCAGATCGCCGCCGAGGTGCTCGGTGTCCCGCACGCGCTGCTCGACATCGCCCCGTTCGCGCCGTTCGAGATCCCGCTGCTCGACGAGCTGATGGACAAGGTCCGCGCCAGGTTCGGGATCTGCGCGACCGGCCCGTTCCTCACCGCGGGCCTGACCCCGCCGGCCTGGCACCCGGCCCAGCAGCACTTCCGCGTGCCGATCGACCGGGGCGGGGACGGTGGCGAGGAGATCGTCGCGTCCTTCGGCGCCAACGCCCTGATGATGATGGCCGGGTCGGCGCTGCCGCACGTCGTCGTGGAGGCGCTCGGCGAGGTCGGCGCGCCGGCGGTCATCGCGATCGGCTCCGGCGAGTGGACCGGCCCGCGCCCGTCGAACGTCCGGCTCGAAGCCGAGATCCCGCAGCAACGGCTCCTCGGCACCGCGAAGGTCTTCGTGACGCACGGCGGCTACAGCGGTGTGCGGGAGGCGCTGACCGCGGGCGTGCCGATGGTCGCGCTGCCGTTGTTCGTCGACCAGCCGCGCAACGCCGACCGAATTCAAGATCTCGGAGTGGGCGTGCGAGTGGACGTGAAAGAACTGACCGCCGCCGTTCTGGCCGAACGGGTCCAGCACGTGCTGGACACGAGGGCATATCACGACGAGGCTGAGAAACTGGCCGCGCAGATGAATGATCTTCCGCTCTTCACGAATATTCCGGACCACCTCGTATCCGCTGTGTGACGACATTTTGGTTTTCCCCAAAAGCTTCGACGGAAATTTAGTCCGTCTGGAGACTGGCGGTGGGGCAGGTGCTTGTTGGGGAGAACAGGTCGCCTGTAAGAGGGGAAAACAGGGGGATATATGAAGAGGCATGTGCGCGACAGTTTCTTCGTCGTGGGCGAAGGTGTGCTGGAATTCGACGGCAAAGGTGAGGCCACCACGCGTCAGCCCTCCACGGCGGAGGAGTTGCGCAGGTTCCGGTTCTCGCGACTGGGACCGAAAGGGCCGCACACGGACGAGGAGACGCGGGTGGCCCTCGCGACCGCGATCACCGCGAACGTCCCGCAGCCCGACTCGGCGGACCCGGCCGTCCCGGCGGGGTTCACCTACCTCGGTCAGTTCGTCGACCACGACCTGACCATGGACCGCACCGAGTCGCAGCTCGGGCAGGACGTCAACCTCGACGAGCTCACCCAGGGCCGCTCGCCGGCGCTGGACCTCGACTCGGTCTACGGCCGCGGCCCGCGGGACAAGGACGACCAGGTCTTCTACGCGCAGGACGGCGTGAAGTTCAAGGTCGGCACCACGACGCCGGTGCCGTTCCCCGACGAGGGCACCAACGTGCCGTTCGAGGGCTTCGACCTGCCGCGCCGCGGTGGGACGGCCGGCACGGCGGCGGACCGCAGGCTGCCGCTGATCCCGGACGCCCGCAACGACGAGAACCTCGTGGTGGCGCAGACGCACCTCGCGTTCATCCGCTTCCACAACCGCGTGGTCGACGAGCTCGCGCTCACCGGCCTCACGGGGGAGCGGCTGTTCCGCGCCGCCAAGGAGCTCGTGGTCCGGCACTACCAGTGGATGCTCAGGACCGACCACCTGCCGCGGATCATCGACCCGGCGATCGTGGACGACGTCTTCACCAACGGCCGCAGGTTCTTCGAGGTGCCCGGCAGGTGCCGTGACCACTCGCCGACGATGCCGATCGAGTTCTCGGTCGCCTCGTACCGCTTCGGGCACAGCCAGGTCCGCGGCGCGTACCAGTGGAACCGCGTGTTCAACTCGGCCGGTCCCGGCGGCATCGCGACGCTGTTCGCGCTGTTCACCTTCACCGGCGTGAGCGGCAACTTCGATCCCAGCTCCGGCACACCGGCCGATCTCGACGACGTGAACCGGGGCCCGATCTTCACGTTGCCCAGCAACTGGATCGCGGACTTCCGGCGGCTCTACGACTTCACCGAGGCCGACCGGGACGACCTGGTGCCGCCCGCGGAGTCCGGTGGCGGCAACGTCACCAAGCGGATCGACACGCTGCTGGTCGACCCGCTCACGCAGCTGCCGGCCGGCACGTTCGGCGGCCGCGGCACGCAGTTCCGGGAGATCGAGCGCAACCTCGCGTTCCGGAACCTGACCAGGGCCTCGATGATGGAGCTCGCCACCGGCCAGCAGATCGCCGAGCTGTTCGGGGTCGAGCCGCTCACCGCCGAGCAGATCCTGGTGGGCAACGGCGGCGCGGTCGTCGAGGGCCTCTCGGAGGAGCAGAAGGCGCAGCTCGTCGCCGCCACCCCGTTGTGGTTCTACGTCCTGCGCGAGGCCGAGGTCGGCAACGGGCTGATGGGCCCCGTCGGCGGACGGATCACCGCGGAGGTCTTCCACCGGGCGATCGAAGGCAGCCGGATCTCGATCGTGCGCTCGCCGTACTGGCGGCCCACGCTCGGCCCGGACTCCAGCACGTTCCGCATGGTCGACCTGCTGCTGTTCGCGTTCGAGGGCAAGGCCGACCTGCTGAACCCGCTGGGGGACCCCGTCAGCTGATCTTCCTCGCGTCTCCTGTCTGGCCGGGTGGTGGCAGTCAGACAGGAGAGGGAGATCGATGTCGAGTCCAGAAACCACGCGCCGCGAAAGCACAGAGGAGCGCCTGACTCGTTTTGCGCGAGAGTCCGGAATTCCGTTGCTGCGCATTGGGCTGGGGGTCGTGTACCTCTGGTTCGGCGTGCTGAAGCTCTTTCCCGGTGGCAGCCCTGCCCAGGATCTCGTCGAACGCACGGTGTCCGCGCTGACGTTCGGGATCGTCCACGGGGATTTGGCCAGACTGAGTGCCGCGATCACCGAGATCGGGATCGCATTGGTTCTGCTGAGCCTCCGCGCACCACGACTGTGCGCGGTCCTGCTGATCGGTCATGTCGTGCTGGTGTCGACACCGCTGGTGTTGTTCGCCGGTGAGATGTGGTCCGGTCCGCTGCAGGCGTCCTTCGAAGCGCAGTACATCCTGAAGAACCTGGTGACCGTCGCCGCCGCGGTGGTCATCGCCTCATCGCACCCGAGGGTGCGATGACCGGGAGCCGCTCGATCCCCAGGGTCGGGCGGCTCCCGCCGTTGTACGGTCCTATTACATGGGGGATATTTTCGCGCCGTTGGCGCATCCGGCTTTTCGCTGGCTTTTCGCAGGCCGTTTCACGACGGTCATCGGCAACTCGATGGCACCGATCGCGCTGGCGTTCGCGGTCCTCGACCTGACCTCGTCGGTCACCTCGCTGGGCATCGTCGTCGCCGCGCGGTCCGTGACGAACGTGGTGTTCCTGCTGTGGGGCGGGGTGGTGGCGGACCGGCTGCCGCGCCAGCTCGTGCTCGCCGGGTCGTGCGTGGTCAGCTTCGTCAGCCAGGCCCTGATCGCGGCGCTCGTGCTGACCGGGACCGTGTCGATGCCGTGGTTCATTGTGCTGTCCGCGGTCAACGGCATGTCGAGCGCGTTCGCGTTCCCGGCCTCCGCTGCGCTGCTGCCGCAGACCGTGCCCGCCGACCTGCGCCAGGGCGCCAACGCGTTGCTGCGCCTGGGACTGAACTCGGGCAACATCGGCGGCGCGGCACTGGGCGGCCTGCTGATCGCGTTCACCGGTCCCGGCTGGGGCCTCGCCGTGGACGCGCTCTCGTTCGCGCTGGCCGGCGTGTTCTTCGCGTTCGTGCGGGTGCCCGCCGCCCGTGCCGCCGCCGAGCACAAGCCGTCGGTGTTCTCCGAGCTGAGGGTGGGCTGGACGGAGTTCGCGTCACGGCAATGGGTCTGGGTCGTGGTCCTGGCCTTCACGTTCTTCAACGCGGCGTTCGCGGGCGGCGTGATGATCCTCGGTCCCGTGCTGGCCGACACGACGTTCGGCCGCGAGGTGTGGGGCCTGGTGCTGGCCTCGGAGACCGCGGGCATGGTCGCCGGTGCCTTCGTCGCGATGCGGGTCAAGGCACGCCGCCTGCTGCTCGTCGGGGTGGCGAGCGTGGGGACGTCCGTGTTCCTGCCGCTGGTGATGGTCCTGCATCCCGTGCCCTGGGCGCTCCTGCTCGCCGCGTTCGTGTGCGGGCTGGGCATCGAGCAGTTCGGTGTGGCGTGGGAGACGTCGTTGCAGCACCACATCCCCGAGGACAGGCTCGCGCGGGTCTACTCCTACGACATGCTCGGGTCGTTCGTGGCGATCCCGCTGGCGCAGCTCGCGATCGGGCCGCTGGCGCACGCGTTCGGGACGTCGGGCGCGCTGCTCGGGTGTGCCGCGATCTACCTGCTCGCGACGGTGGGGATGCTCGTGTCCCGGTCGGTGCGGACGGTGGAGAACGTGCCGGTGGTTCACCCCGTGCGCTGACCTACAGGGCTGCCGTGCCGATCAACCCGTTGCGCGTCACCTTCGCCGCCAGGTCGGCCTCGGACAGGTCGCCGGTGTTCGCCGGCCGGCGCGGCAGCACCATGTACCGCGACTCGGCGTTCGCGTCCCACACCCGGATCTCGGTGTCGTCCTGCAGCGTGAGCCCGAACTGCTCCAGCACCTCGCGCGGGTGGCTGACCACCTTCGAGCGGTAGGCCGTGCTCTTGTACCAGGTCGGCGACGGCCCGAGCAGCGCGATCGGGTAGCAGCTGCAGAGCGTGCACACGACCACGTTGTGCACGCTCTCGGTGTTCTCCACGACGTGCAGCACCTGCGGTTGCAGGCCGCCGCCCATGGACAGGCCGATCTCGGGCAGCGCCGCGTTCGCATCCTCGAGGAGCTTCGCGCGGAAGTCGTCGTCGACCCACGCGCGTGCCACGACCCGGAACCCGTTGGCGGGCTTGGCCCTGTGGGTGAAGGCCTCGAGCGCTCTGTCCAGTTCGGACGCGTCGATCAGGCCCTTCTCCTCCAGAACCGCCTCGAAGTCGCGGACCTGGGCGGCGATCAGGGTGTCGTCGTGGTCGTCACTCATCGCTCAGGTACTCCTCCCAGAGGGACAGGGTGACGCTGTGGTCGCCCTGCCCGAACAGCTCCCGCGCGGTGAACTCCACGAGGTAGACCTGTTGCGGCCGCTCGACTCCGCGCGCCCGCAGGTCGGCGAGCGGGTGCACGCCGTCGAAGCCGACGACCGTGCCCGCGCGCCCGCGTGCGTAGTGAGGCAGCCGGGTGTGGTGGTCGGGGTCCATTGTGGACGTCCGCACGCGGTCGCCCGTCCGGTACGGCTCAGGCATGGCCCTTCTCCCGCACCAGAGTCTGGATCGCCCTGAACCAGTTCTCGTAGTACCCCGACTCGTGCGACATCGTCCGTTCGACGGCGTCGCGGAACTCGTCCAGGTTGTAGACCCCGCGGCCGATCAGCGCGCGGTTCATCGCGAAGACGTGCGCCTCCCAGTCGTGGTGGAACGGCGGCTCGTCGAGCTCCTCCTCGATCGGGCCGAACCCGTCCTGCCCGCCGACGTCGTTGATCCTCGGCATCTCACCTCCTGCGCTCAGCCAGATTCTGCGCCGCCTCCCGCCACCGGGGGAAGTGGAACGCGAATCCGGCCTGCTGGAGCCTGCCCGGCACGACCCGGCGGCTCTTGAGCAGCAGCTCGGTGTCGGTGCGCAGCGCGAACGCGCCGAGCCCCGCCATCCAGCGCGTCGCGGGCAGCCCCACCGGCACCTTCCAGGCGCCGCGGAGCTCGCGCATGAACTCCCCCTGCGGCACCGGGTTCGGCGCCGCGAGGTTGACAGCGCCCGCGATCGGTTCCCTGATCAGCAGCGCGACCGCCCGCACGAAGTCGTCGTCGTGGATCCACGAGACGTACTGGCGCCCGCCCGCGACCGGTCCGCCCAGCCCGAGCCGCGCCAGCCACGACAGGTAGTCGAAGACGCCGCCCCTGTCCGGGCTCATCACCATCGCCGCGCGCAACGCGACCTTGCGCGTGCCCGGCGTGTCCGCCTCGTCGAGCTCGGCCTCCCAGCGCTTGGCGATCTCGACGCTGTACGCCCAGTACCCCGGCACGTCCGGCTCGCGCCCGCCGATGACCCCGGTCTCCTCGTCGTTGGCCGCGTCGAACCGGTGCGCGTAGATCGTCGCCGTGCTCATCTGCAGCCACACCGCGGGCGGGTTGTCCGCCTTCGCGATGGCCTCACCGACGACCCGCGCGGAGTCCACCCGCGAACGCATCATCTGCTGCAGGTTCTCCGCCGTGTAGCGGCAGCTCACGCTCCGCCCGGCCAGGTTGATCACGACGTCGGCCCCGTCGATCTCGTCGGCCCACCTGCCCAGCGAGTGGCCGTCCCAGCGCACGCCCGCGCTGCGGCTGATGATCACCACCTCGTGGCCCGCCGCCCTGAGCGCGCGGGTCAGCACGCCGCCGACCTGCCCCGTACCGCCTGGAATCACGATCTTCATCTCGGTGCCCCCTCGCGGCCGAAGCTAGCCCCCGCTCGCTGAGAGGTGTTTCAGCGAACGCCCGGCTATGCTCGCGGCAAAACGCTCAAACGAACAGGCGGTCGGTCATGCGTGAGTCCAGCGAGGCACGGCGGCAGCGGATCCTGGCCGTCACGGCGTCGCGGGGCACGGTCAAGGTGAGCGATCTGGCAGAGGAGCTGGACGTCTCGATCGTCACGATCCGCCGTGACGTCGAGGAGCTCGCGCGGCTCGGCAAGCTGCGCCGCGGGCACGGCGTCGCTCGTTCGCTCACCCCGGTCGAGCAGCCGGCGCCGAAACAGGCCACGAACGGCGCGATCGCGCTGGTCGTGCCAGAGCGCCACACGTACCTGTACGAGACGATGAACGGCGCCCGCAAAGCGCTCGAAGAAGCGGGCATGCGGGTTGTCTTGCACATCGCGCCGCAGGTCAGGGGTGCGGAACGGCCCATCGTCGAGAAGGCGCTGACCGAGTCCGTGCAGGGGCTGCTGATGGCGCCGCGCTGGCGCACGTTCGAGGAGGAGGCCGAGGACGACTGGCTCGCGGACACGGGCGTGCCGACCGTCCTCATGGAACGCCGCCCGAGCGGGGGCCTGCGGGCGATGAACTCCGTGTGCTCGGACCACTGGTACGGCATGCATCTGGCCGTGAAGCACCTGACCGACCTCGGACATCGCCGGATCGTGCTGGCCGCCCGCGACGACAGTCCGACGGCGCGGGTGCTGCGCAGGGCGTTCCAGGAGATCTCGGCGGACCTGGAGGACGCGGTCACGGTGCTGAGTTCGCCGGACACCGGGCTGGTGGACGTGCTGCGCGCGCATCGGGCCACGGCGGCGGTGCTGCACGGCGACGAGGACGCGTTGATGCTGGTCCAGCAGATGATGCACGCCGGTCTCGAGGTGCCGCGGATGTGCTCGGTCGTGTCGTACGACGACGTGGTCGCATCGTTGGGCAGCATCCCGCTCACGGCCGTCGCCCCGCCGAAGACCGAGGTCGGCCGGGTGGCCGCCGAGCTGTTGCTCAGGAAGCTGAAAGGCGAGGTCACGGCCACCGCGAGGGTCGAGCTGCTGCCCCAGTTGAAGATCCGCTCATCGACTGAGCGTTTGACCGTTTCTTGACGTAAAACCGATCAGGCGATCAGGATGCGATCCATGCGCCTGAGTCGTCGCACACTTCTCGCGGCGGGTCTCACGGCACCATTGGCGGCCTGCTCCACTCCGCAACGCCGCGGTGCCGGAGGTCCGGTAGAGATCACGTTCTGGTCGGCCCTGCGAGGTAGTCAGCAGGTCGTCGACGCGTTCAACTCCTCGCAGAACCGCATCAGGGTGGTCTTCCAGCAGATCCCCTCCGGTGGGCAGGGCGGCTATGCCAAGCTCAGCAACGCGGCTCGTGCGGGCAACGCACCGGACATCGCCACGATCGAGTACCCGCAGGTCCCGGGGTTCGCGATCGACGGGGTGGCCCGTGACATCACCGACCTCGTGACCGATCGCGTGAAGCAGAAGCTGCTGCCGCAGGCGCTCAAGCTCACGACCTTCGACAACCGCGTCTTCAGCGTCCCGCTCGACATCGAGCCGATGGTCCTGCACTACCGCGCGGACCTGTTCCAGGCCAACGGTTTCGAGATCCCGACGACCTGGGACGAGTTCGCGGATCTCGCCCGCACCGTGCGGAGCAGGTTCCCGGACAAGAGGCTCACGCTGTTCCCCACGGACGGCGGCACGCAGTTCGCCTGCCACGCCTGGCAGGCCGGCGCGCAGTGGTTCGACACCAGCGGCGGCAGGTGGCGGGTGTCGATGACGGACGAACCCACGCGCAAGGTCGCGGGCTACTGGCAGGGGTTGATCGACGAGGACCTGGTGTTCCGCAACGCAGGCGACAGCAAGCAGCACGACGCCCAGATCGGCCAGGACCGCGTGATCACCAGGCTCAGCGGGGCCTGGGACGCCGGCGCGCAGATGCGGGCGAGGCCCGCGCAGAAGGGCAAGTGGCGCATCGCCGCCATGCCGGTCTGGGACCGGCAGGTCGTCGGCACGCACGGCGGTTCGACGTTCGCGGTCACCAAGGACTCCCGGGAGCCCGAGGCCGCGATGGAGTTCATCGAGTGGCAGTGCACCCACCCGGACGCGCTGACCGCCCGGTTGAAGAGCGGCACCAGCAGCCAGTACCCGGTCGCGCCCGGCCTGGTCGAGGCGGGCGCCAAGGCGTTCCCCGGCGAGTACTACGGCGGCCAGGACATCTACCGGCTCTTCGAGCAGGAGGCGAACAAGGTCCGCGACGGCTGGGTGTGGGGCCCGCGGATGACCGCCACCCTGAAGGTCATGCAGGACGGGTTCGCGAAGGCGGGAGCCGGTGAGGGCACGCTGATCGACGCGGTGCGGACGGCCCAGAGCGGCACGATGCCCGACCTCAAGGCCCTCGGTCTGTCCACTGAGGAGGGTGCGCGGTGAAGAGCAAGCTCGCGTGCGCCGTCCTGATGGCGCCGTTCTTCCTGCTGCTGGTCACGGTCTTCCTCATCCCGACGGGGACGGCCGTCTGGCTCAGCTTCTTCGCCGCCGACCAGCCGGGACTGGGTTTCGGCCCGGAGAGCACGGTGTTCGTCGGCCTGCGCAGCTACGTCGCCGTGCTCAGCGACCCGACGTTCCTCAACGGCCTGCTGACCGTGGTCCTGTACTGCCTGCTCTACATCCCGCTGATGGTCGTCGGCGCGCTCACGCTGGCGTTGCTGCTCGACTCCGGGGTCGCCAAGCTGCGCAGCTGGATGCAGATGGGTCTGTACCTGCCGCACGCGGTGCCGGGCATCATCGCGGCCCTGATCTGGCTCTACCTCTACACGCCGGGGCTGAGCCCGATCATCGACCTGTTCGCCAAGGCCGACATCCAGATCAACTTCCTCGGCATCAACACCGTGCTGCCGTCGATCGTGAACATCGCACTGTGGAGCAACCTCGGCTACAACATGGTGATCTTCTACGCCGCGTTGCAGGCCGTGCCGCGCGAGGTGCTGGAAGCGTCCGTCGTGGACGGTGCCGGTCCGGTCAAGCAGGCGCTGCGGATCAAGGCACCGCTGGTGCGCGGCGCGATCGTCACGGTCGGCATCTTCACGCTCATCTGGGCGCTGCAGCTGTTCACCGAACCCGTGCTGCTCAGCCAGTCCACACCGATGATCAGCGCCAGGTTCTCGCCGAGCATGTACATCTACGACGCCGCCTTCACCCGCAACAACTACGGCCTCGCCGCGGCCGCGTCCGTGATCCTGCTGGCCTTCACGGTCGCGCTGTCCTTCGGCGTCACCCGCTGGACGAACAGGAAGGCCGCCTGATGACCCTCCTCGGCCGGACCACGGTCAACGTGGTCATCGGCGTCTCGGTGCTCTACACCCTGCTGCCGGTGATGTGGCTGCTGCTCGCCGCCACCAAGAACGTCGACGCCCTGTTCAACAGCGACCTGTTCGGTGGCTTCTCGCTGGTGGAGAACGTCGAGAACCTGTTCGCGATGGACAAGGGCCTGTACGGGCGCTGGTACCTGAACAGCCTGCTGTACGCGGTGTTCGGGGCGGCGGTCAGCGCGTTCATCTCGATCGCCTCCGGGTACGCGTTCGACAAGTACTCCTTCCGCCACAAAGAGAAGCTCTTCGGGCTGGTGCTCGCGGCGGTCATGGTGCCGCAGACCGTGCTCGCGCTGCCGCTGTACCTGATGGCGTCCGGGGCGGGCCTGGTGAACACGTTCTGGGCGGTGTTCATCCCGGCGCTGTTCAACCCGTTCGGCGTCTACCTCGGCCGGATCTTCGCGCAGGGCTACGTCCCCGACGAGGTGCTGGAGGCCGCCCGCATCGACGGTGCCGGCGACCTCGCCACGTACTTCAAGGTCGCCTTCCGGATGCTCGGCCCCGGCATGGTGACGCTGTTCCTGTTCCAGCTCACCACGATCTGGAACAACTTCTTCCTGCCCATGGTGATGCTGTCCGACCAGAAGCTCTACCCCGTCAGCCTTGGCCTCTACCAGTGGAACAGTTCGGCCACGGTGTCTCCCGAGTACTACCCGGTGGTGATCATGGGATCTCTCTTCGCGGTGCTGCCGCTGATCCTCGCGTTCATGTTGCTGCAACGGTTCTGGAAGGCGGGCATGACCGCGGGAGCCGTCAAGTGAGGGCCGCGGGTGTGATGTCGGCGGAGGCCGCCGCCGCCGTTCTCGCGCCCGTGCTCCACGACCTGAAAGCGTTGTGCGACTTCGAGGGCGTGCACGAGGACTTCGCCGGGGTGCCCGACGTCGACCTGCTCGTCACGGGCTGGGGCTGCCCGCCGATCACCGCCGAGGTGCTCGACCGCCTGCCGAGCCTGAAGGCGATCGTGCACACCGCCGGTTCGGTGAAGGGCTTCGTCACCGACGCCTGCTGGGACCGCGGTGTCGCGGTGTCGTCGGCCGCGCAGGCCAACGCGCTGCCGGTCGCCGAGTACACCGTCGCGATGATCCTGCTCAGCGGCAAGCGCGTGCTCGAACGGGCCCGCGAATACCGCGAGACGAAGCAGATGTCGGTGTACGGGATCCCCGCGTCCGTCGGCAACTTCGGCGCGGTCGTCGGCGTCCTGTCCGCGTCGATGATCGGCCGGCGGGTGATCGAGCTGCTGGCACCCTACGATTTCGAGGTGCTGGTGCACGATCCGTTCGTGACCGAAGTGGACGGTGCCGAGTCCGTGAGCCTCACCGAGCTGTTCGAGCGCAGCGACGTCGTCAGCGTGCACACGCCGCTGCTGCCGGAGACCAGGGGTCTGGTGGGCCGCGACCTGCTGGGACGGCTGCGCGACGACGCCGTGCTGATCAACACCGCCCGCGGCGCCGTCCTCGACCAGGACGCCCTCGTCGCGGAGGTCGGGCGGATCCGGGCGGTGCTCGACGTGACCGATCCCGAGGTGCTGCCGGTGGACCACCCGCTGTGGCGGTCGGACAACGTGCTGATCACACCGCACCTGGCCGGTTCGCAGGGCAACGAGTGGGGCCGCCTCGGCCGGCACGCCGTGGACGAGGTCCGCCGGTGGGCCGCGGGGGAGCCGTTCGCGACGCCGGTGCCCGCGGATCGACGGGAGCGGATCGCGTGACGCCCGCCAAGAACCAGCTGTCGTTGGAGCGAAGGGAAAGCACGGCGTGAAGCTGCCAGACCCCGACCACGCGCTCAGTCCCCACACCGGCCTCACCCGCGCGCACTGGGTGGCCACCGCCGACGGCCTGCTCGCCGCCGCCTGGCGCCACGCGTCCCCCGACCAGGCCTTCCTCGACCTGCCCGGCCGCCCCTCGCGCAGCGGCGTCCGGTCGGACGGCCTGGAGGGGTACGCCCGCACGTTCCTCGCCGCCGCCTTCCGCACCGCGCACGGGGAGGACCCGAACAACCTGCTCGAGCGCTACGCGGCGGGGCTGGCGGCCGGCACGGCGGGGGAGTGGCCCGCGATCTTCGACGTCGGTCAGCCCATGGTCGAGTCGGCCTCGGTGGCGCTGGGCCTGCGCCTGACCAAGCCGTGGCTGTGGGACAAGCTGCCCGAGGGCGTGCAGGACCGCGCAGAGGCCTGGTTGCGGGAGGCGCTGCGGCACGTTCCGGCGGCCAACAACTGGTACTTCTTCCCGTACACCGTGGCCTCGTTCCTGGAGTCGGCCGGTCGCGGTGACGACGAGACCCGCCAGGCGAAAGCCCGTGCCGTGGAACTGCTCGAGGGCTGGTACGTCGGCGACGGCTGGTACTCCGACGGCGACGGCCGCGCGTTCGACCACTACAACGGCTGGGCGTTGCACCTCTACCCCGCACTGGACGCGCACCTGAACGGCCGCCCGGTCACCACGCACCTGCGCGAGCACTTGGAGAGCTTCCCGCTGCTGTTCGGCGCGGACGGCGCCCCGCTCTACTTCGGACGGTCGCTCACCTACCGGTTCGCCGCGGCGTCGGCCGTGGCGCTCGGCGCGGTCACGGGCGAGACACCGCTGAGCCCCGGCCGTTCCCGGCACCTCATCAGCAACGCGCTGAAGTACTTCCTCGACCGCGGCTCGCTCACCGACGGCCTGCTCAGCCTCGGCTGGCACGGCCCGCACGAGGCCAGCCTCCAGCCCTACTCCGGCCCGGCCTCGCCGTACTGGGCGTCCAAGGCGTTCGTCTGCCTGCTCGCCGGCCCCGATCATCCACTGTGGACAGCGCAGGAAGACGCCACGGACGAGGACCGCACACTCGCGTTGCCAGGACCGGGTTTCCTGATCCAGCGGCACAACGGCGTGACGCGGCTGCACAACCACGGCAGCGACCACGTCCGGCCGTTCGAGGGCGAGTACGCGACCGAGGACGACCCGCTCTACAGCCGCTTCGCCTACTCGACCAGCACCGGGCCGACCTCGAAGCACAACGTTCCCGACAACCACCTCAGCCTGGTCATCAGGGGCGACCGCAGCGTGCGCAGGCGGATTCACCCGCTGGGCGCGCGGGACAACTGGGCCGCGTCCTGGCACCGGCCGGTGTTCGACGCGAACCAGCCGACCGTGCCGGGCCTGCGGGTCGAGAGCGTCACGGCCGTCTGGGACGACCAGGAGCTGCGGATCCACCGCGTGATCGGCGCACCGCCCGGCACGAGAGCCGAACTCACCGGCTGGGCGACGGACCTGCCGTCGCCCCTGGTCGCGGTGCGGGGCTGGACCGGCGTGGGACGGCAGACCGCGCCGCAGGGCACGGCTTTCACCACCACGGCGAATCTCCCGACGCTGACCGCGGACGTCGAGGGCACCGTGACGCTCGCGGCGGTGGCGGTGCTGAACGGCACGATCGCCGACGTGGACTGGAACGCCCGCGTGGACGAGATCCTCCGGCTGACCCTGGACGCGTGAACGGGGTAACGCGGCGGCGGCAGGCCCGATGAAGGGATGTGCGCATCACCCTTCTCGCCGCCGCCGCGTTCCTGCTCGCCGCCTGCACCTCCACGCCGGAGGCGGCGCCGTCGCAGGTGCCGCAGGTCCCCACCACCGTCGAGCAGCCGGCGGGCACCGGCCCGAACTGCGCGAACGCCAACTCGTCCGTCGTGGGCAAGGCGCTCAACCTGCGGTTGCAGGGCCAGCGGGAGAGCGTCGACAAGACCGTCACGACCTGCAACTACGTGGGCGCGGGCATGCCGGTCGAGGTGCGGTTCACGACGAACGCGACCGCCGCGACGTTCGCCAAGGGCAGGCCGGAGAAGGCCAAGGCCATCGAGGGCCTGTTCGACGAGGCCTACGAGAGCAGCGCGGGCGGGGCCGAGACCGCCCAGCACACGGTGGCCGCGCGCAAGGGCAAGACCCAGATCGAGGTCGTGTCCCCGGCCGGTGTGGAACCGTCGAAGAAGCTGATCACGGACCTGTTCGGCCGGATCTAGGCACCTGGCCAGCGGTCTTGTCCGAAACCTCGTGTCCTTGTCGGTGCCGAGGCGTCTGCAAGTACCACCAACTCTTGATCGAATCGCCGTCAACCACACCCAACCTGTTCGTCGTCCGACGAACAGGCGCCGTGTTCTCGGGCCCCTGTTGGTGGTGAGCCTTTTCCATCCTGATCTTGCTGGTCACAAGATCGGATCGGTGTAGCTCGACGGCCTTGAACATGGCGAAGCCCCTGGTAGCACTGGCATCACGACCAAGATCAACCGATGCCGACCAGGAGCTTCGTGTGTTGTTCTATCCGTCCGTGATCACGTTGTCCAATCGCACCCTGGACTACGTCGCACGCCTGATCCGCCGCCACCGCACCAGCATCGGGTCCCGCTGGCGCCGCCTGCCCAGCAACCGCCAGGCCCTGCTGGTGCTGGCGCATTTACGCAACGGCGACACCTACCAGCGCCTGGCCACCGGGTTCGGCATCGGCCTGGCCACCGCCTACCGCTACATCCGCGAGACCACCGACCTGCTCGCGGCACGAGCACCCAGCCTCACACACGCGGTCGCCCGGCTGGCCGGATCGTTCTCCAACTACGCGCTACTGGACGGCACCGTCATCCGCATCGACCGCGCCGGCGACCGTGAGCGCCTGAAAGCCTGCTACAGCGTCAAAACCCGCCACCACGGCATCACCGTGCAGGTCCTGACCGACCCCTACGGCCGGCTCGCCTGGGTCTCCGACGGACTCCCCGGCTCGGTCTACGACCTGACCGCCGCCCGCACCCACGGCATCCTCGACACCTGCCGTGACGCCGGGCTCCACCTCGTCGCCGACCGCGGCTACATCGGCGCCGGCGAGGGCGTTCATCTGCCCTACCGCCGCTACAAAAACGAGTTCACCCCAGGCAGACGCGCCGCCAACCGCGCACACTCCGCCATCCGCTGCCTCGTCGAACGCGGCATCGCCACCCTCAAGAACTGGCGCGTCCTCACCCGAGTCCGCGCCAGCCCCCACCGAGTCACCCACTACGCCCGCGCCATCCTCACCCTCGAACAACGCACCCGATCATGAAGATGGAAAAGGCTCGGTAGGAAAGTGCCTGTTGATGTTGAGTTGGTGGTACTTGCAGACGCCATCAGGGCCAGGCGCGGGGCCGCTGGGGCGAGTAACGGACACAACTTCCGGCAACAGGCGTTAGACGGGAACGTCGAAGTACGACAACACGCGTGCACCGGGCGCCAGCCACGGCTGCAGCAGCGCGTGCGCGCGGTCGGGATCGCGGTGGAACAGCCCGACCCGCACCGCGAACACCAGGTCGAACCGCCGGTCGCCGAGGTTCATGTCCTCCAGCGCCGCGATGAGGAACTCCGCCCTGCCCGACGCCACGTACGCGGCGTTGCGGCGGGTCGCGGCCTCGATCATCTTGGTGGAGCGGTCGATCGCGGTGAGGGTGCCCGTGGTCAGCAGCTGGCACACCATCGTGGCGGCCACGCCCTGACCGCAGCCGATCTCCAGCACCCGGTCACCCGGCCGGACGGCGAGTTGGTCGACCACACCTCGCAGACGCTCGCTCATGGTCCACATGATGCGTCAGCGCGGCGGGCGGGGCCACTCCCGCGGCCCCGCCAGAACGAAGATCAGCCCAGACCGCCCAGGTTGACCATCCAGCTGACGCCGTACTTGTCGACGAGGTCGCCGTACTCGTCGCCCCACATCTGCTTCTCCAGCGGGGTACCGACCTTGCCGCCCTCGGCGAGGGCGTTGAAGTAGTCGCGCAGCACCTCTTCGTCGCCCGACAGCGACACCGTGATGCTGGAGCCGGACTTGTACTCCATGCCGGGCGGCGTGTCGGCGGCCATGATCGTGTAGCCGAGCTCGGTCTCCAGCTGCGCGTGCATGATCTGGTCTGCCTGCGGCGTGTCCTGCATCCCGAACTCGCCGAAGGTGTTCATCTTCAGCTCGCCGCCGAAGACCGACTGGTAGAACTCCATCGCCTGGCGGGCTTGACCGTCGAAGCTGATGTACGGGTTGAGGCGAGTGGCCACCGGGATCGCTCCTTAGGAAGACGGATCCGAATCCTCGCAAACCCTTGGGACGCCTACAACTTGAAGCTATTCAGTAACGCCGGAGTCACCCTGTGCGACCTTGCCCGCGTACATGAGTGTGGCCTCGGGCGTGAGCGGGTGGAACGTTCCGGCGCGCACGTCGCGGTAGGCGCGCTCCAGCGGGGAACGCTTGAAGAACGACCGTCCACCCAGGACCTCCATCGCGAGGTCCACGACCTCGATGGCCTCCACGACGGCCTGGCGCTTGGCCAGCATCACGGTGACGGTCGACTCGGCGTTGGCCGTGTAGTCGTCGCCGAGCTCCTCGATCGAGCCCATCAGCGACCACCACGCGGTGCGCAGCTTGTAGTCCATCAGCCCGATCTGCCTGGTGGCGCTCTTGGACGTCGTCCGCACGGCCACGTCCCGCGCGCCCGACGCGATGCCGAAGTACGTCGCCCCGCACACCGGTGCGAAGTGGACGACCGCGGCGAACAGGGGAGCGCCGAACTCGCCGTACGGACGGCGTGCGGCGATCTTCTCGGCGGGGATGAACACGTCCTCCAGCACGACGTCGTGGCTGGCCGTGCCGCGCATGCCGAGCGTGTCCCACGTTTCCTCGATGCGCACGCCGTCGGCGTTCAACGGGGCGCTGAAGTGCAGCACCTCCTCACCGAGGACGGCGGACGTGGCCACGACGTTCGCGCGCGGTGACTGGCTGCAGAACGCCTTGCGGCCGTTCACCAGGAACCCGCCGTCCACCGCCGTCGCCGTCGTCGTCGGCCACAGCCAGTCCGAGCCGCCGCTGGTCGCGATGACCAGGCCTTCCGCGGCCACGCGCCGCAGCACGCCTTCCGCGTCCGGCGCGCCCTTGCGTCGGCGATACGCCTGCATCAGCGTCAGATACAGGTGCATCGTGACCGCGAGGGCGGTGGCGCCGTCGTGTCGCGCGAGCTCGGCCTGGGCGTAACAGACCTGGCGCATCGTGGCGCCGAGCCCGCCCAGTTCCTCGGGTACGGCCAACGCCAGGTAGCCCTCCTCACGCATGGCCTCGTACGCCTCGCTCACGAACGTGGCATCGCGGTCGTGCCCGGCCGCGTGGGCCGCCGCGATGGTGCCGATGCGGGCGGCCATCTCTGCGAACTTCGCGTCGCCGTCTCTGGTCACGGTGGGGAACGTGCTGGTCACGCGTGGTGTCTCAAGAGTTGTCATGCGACAAACGTAAGAACGCGCAAGCCCCGCGGGTAGTTCTGAAAGTGAACCGGACGGCGGTAACGAAACCCCCGTCAAGACGGAGACTTCCCCTGTGAGGACGTATGCGCAGTACTGCCCGATCGTCCGCGCCGTCGAGGTGCTGGGCGACCGGTGGACGTTGCTGATCGTGCGGGACATGCTCGTCGGTGCCTCGCGCTTCAACGAGCTCTCGCGCGGCCTGCCGGGACTCTCGCGCGCCCTGCTGTCGCGGCGGCTGCGGCAGCTCGCGAACGCCGGGCTGGTGCAGCGCACCGGCGACGGCTACACGCTGACGCCGGCCGGACAGGCGTTGCGGCCCTTGGTGTTCGGCCTCGCCGACTGGGGTGCCCGCTACGCGTTCGGCGACCCGCGCGCCGACGAGCTCGACCCCGAGGTGCTGATGTGGTGGATGCACGGCCGCGTCGACACCGGCACGCTGACCAAGCGCGCGAACATCGAGGTCCGCATCAACGACCGCCGCCGCACGTTCTGGCTCGTCGTCGAACCCGGCGACGCCTCGATCTGCTACACCGACCCGGGCCTGGAGGTCGACGCCGTGCTGGCGTCGGACATCGCGACGCTCTACCGGATGTGGGAGGGCGAGGTCGACCTGCTCGACGCGGTGCGCGCGGGCACGATCGAGCTGACCGGCCCGCGCTGGGTGGTGCGCGGCCTGCCGGAGTGGCTCAAGCTCAGCCCCGTCGCGGAGCACGTGCGAGCCGCGAGGGCCTGACCAGCGCGTTCATGATTTCCGAAGATCTTCTGGGTCGTCGTGTCGATCCGGGACTGGTGCCCGTTCGACGCATCAGTGGAAGGACACGACACCCCAGGAGGAACTCGACATGACCGCCACGCTCGTGACCCGCGTCCTGACCGGTCTGCTGTTCACCGTGACCGGCCTGAACGTCATGCCCGCACCGGATCCGAGCACGGTGGCGTACCGCGACAGGTTCCGCCCGATGCTGCAGGCCCGCTGGGCCTACCGCGCGAGGAACGTGGCGAGCAGCGCCTGCACCTCGTAGACGTCGACGCCCTTGCCGAACTGCTTGGAGATCGGGGCGTCGGCGCTGGAGACCCAGATCTTCAGCTCCGCGTCCATGTCGAAGTGGCCGGCCGTCTCGACCGAGAACTGCGTGATCGCCTTGTAGGGCACCGAGTGGTACTCGACCTTCTTGCCCGTCATGCCCTGCTTGTCGACCAGGATCAGCCTCCGGTCGGTGAACAGGAACGAGTCGCGCACCAACTGGTACGCCGCGTGGATCTGTTCCCCGTGACCGAGCAGGCGCCCGAACTCCTTCGCGGCGTCCCGCGGGTCGAGCTTCGACGCGTTCCCCATCATTCCGCTGAGAAGTCCCATAAGTCCACGTTTACCAGGCTTTCCGAAACCTTGTCCCGGTGCTGGGCCGGTGCTGTCCGAGCGCTTCCCGTCGTAGCCCGAAAGTGGATCTCAACAGCCACTCGATCGGGGAGAACGACACGATGCGCAAGCACCTCATCGGCGCCGCCGGACTGACCGGGGTCACCGCCCTGCTCGTCGGATGTTCCAGCGCCCCAGCACAAACAGGCGCCGCCACGGAAGTGGCGCCGACGGCCGAGCAGATCAAGGCGTTGTTCGCCGACTGGAACGCCGCCCTCGCGACGGGGGACGCCCAGAAGGTGGCCGACCGCTACGCACCGAACGCGGTGCTGCTGCCCACGGTGTCGAACCAGGTGCGGTCCACGCGGGCCGAGATCGTCGACTACTTCGAGCACTTCCTGCTGAACAGGCCGAGCGGCAGCATCCTCGACTCGCACGTCGCCGTCCTCGACGCCGACGACGCGATCGACGCGGGCACCTACCGGTTCGCGCTCACCAAGGACGGCAAGCCGACGACCGTGGACGCGCGCTACACGTTCGTCTACGAGAAGGTCGGCGGGCAGTGGCTCATCGTGAACCACCACTCGTCGGCGATGCCGGAGCAAGCCTGATCCGCACGCACAACCCGCCGCTGGACGCCGCCTCCAGCGACACCGCGCCGCCGTCGTCGGTGACGAGCTGCTTCACGATCGCGAGGCCGAGGCCGGACCCGCCCTTGCCGGTCAGGCCCTGGCCGCGCCAGAACCGGTCGCACGCCCGCGCCCGGTCGGCCTCCGGCAGGCCGGGCCCGGAGTCGATGACCTCCAGCAGACCCGGCCGCGTGGTGCGGACGAGGATCGTGGCGCCGTCCGGGGACACCTCCAGCGCGTTGGACAGCACGTTGTCCAGCACCTGCTCTAGGTGTCCCGGGGTGGCGAGGACGCGGATGTCGAAGCCTTCGCTGACCAGCGAGATCGAGCGTTCGTCCGCGGCGGCGCGCCACGCGGTGAACCGTTCCGCGACGACGTCGAGCACCTGCACCGGTTCGGGGTGGGCGACGTCGGCCTCGGCGCGTGCCAGCGCGAGCAACCCGTTGACCAGCCTCGACATCCGCACGACCTCGGCGGTGGCCATCTCGACGTCCTCGCGGACCAGCGGGTCGTCCACGCCGTCGGCGACGTTGTCCAGAGAGAGTCGCAGCGCGGTCAGCGGGGTGCGGAGCTGGTGCGAGGCGTCGCCGATGAACGCCCGCTGCGAGCCGACCAGCGTGCCGATCGTCTCGGTGGCGGTGTTCAGGGTCCTCGCGAGCGTGCGGGTCTCCGGCGGCCCGGTCTCCTCGGCCCGCGCGGACAGGTCGCCGTCGCGCAGCCTGCCCGCCATCGCGTTCAGCTCGCGCAACGGCCGGGTGACCCGTTTGGCCAGCCACAGTCCCAGGAACGCCGCCAGTATCAGCACGCCGACGGCGAGCGCGGCCCGGAAACCCCAGATCTGCCACAGCCGTTGCGTGATCGGACCGTCCGGATAGGACAGCCGGATCGCGCCGACGACCGTGCCGTCCGCCGTCTTCGCCGGCACCGTGAGCTTGAGACCCTCGTCGTCCCAGACCGTCGACTCCGCCTGGGGTTCCAGCACGTCGATCTGGCCGGGCGTCTGCCGTTCGTAGGCGTCCACCAGGGCGTTCAACGACCTGGTGTCGCTCGAGGCGAGCAGCAACGCGGCGGTGTCGGCCTCGCGGCGGGCGGTGTTCACGGCGTCGCCGTAGATCTGGCTGTTCAGCGTGAACGCCACCGGCACCGTGAACGCGGCGATCGCCACCGCGACCAGCAGCACGTAGCTCCAGGCGAGCTGGCGGATCACGGGAGCACCAGCCGGAACCCCACGCCCCGCACGGTCTCCAGCGACGCGGCGTCACCGAGCTTGCGGCGCAGCACCCCGACGTGCACGTCGAGCGTCTTGGTGGGGCCGAACCAGTTCTCGTCCCACACCGCCTCCATGATCTGCTCGCGGGTGAACACCGCGCCCGGTTCCTCGGCCAGGAACGCCAGCAGGTCGAACTCCTTCGGCGTCAGCTCGACCTCGCCGCCGTCGAGGTGCACCCGCCGCCCGCGCCGGTCGATGCGCACCCGCCCGTGCACTTCCGGTTCGCGCTGGGAAGGCTGCGCGCGCCGGAGAACCGCCCGCATCCGTGCCACGACCTCGCGCACCCCGAACGGTTTGGTGACGTAGTCGTCGGCGCCGATCTCCAGCCCCACGACCCGGTCGACCTCGTCGGACCGGGCGCTGATCACGATGATCGGCACGTCCCCGCGCGCCCGCAGCTCACGGCAGACGTCGAGGCCGTCCATGTCGGGCAGCCCGAGATCGACGAGCACCAGTGCGAAGTCCCCTGCCACCAGCGCTTCCGCGCCCGTGCGCACCCACCGGACCTCGAACCCGTAGCGGGACAGACCTCGCGTGAGCGATTCCGCGATCGGCTCGTCGTCCTCCACCAGCAGCACCCGCATGGGCGCTGATCATTCCATTGACCGAGGCAGGGCGTTGCGCAGCCGGATGCCGCTGAACTCCTGCCCGCTGCCGGTGACCTCGTCGCAGAACGGCCAGAGGTTGGCCAGCACGCGCAGTTCGATCTCTGCCTCCTCGTGCAGCGCGAACAGGTCGCCGACGCGTTCGGCCGGACCCAGCGGCACCACCGGCTCGGTCGCGACGTGCGCGTGCTCCTCGAACGGCCGGAACTGCCCAGCGCTGAACCGGTACGCGTACAGCTCGACGGTCCGCATCCGTTCCAGCCACCGGTACTCGATCGCGTGCACCCTGGTCGTGGCGGTCCACGTCATCATCCGCGGGCACTGCCGGGGAAACCAGTAGTCGGGCGAGCGTCGAGCGTCCACGGCCCACACGTACTCGTCGTCCTGCCGCGCGGTCACCGCCCGGTGCGGGACGAACCGGGTGATCGACGGATCTTCGGAGAAGTGCAGGACCTGACCTGGTTCGGGGCGCATGTGGTCGATACTGACCCGCATGCGGAGGCTGACGCTCGTGGTTCTGCTGGTCCTCGCCGGCTGCTCGTCCGGCGGTGCGGACAACGCCGTCGGTTTCACGGTGGTCGACCTCACGGCCACGCCCGAAGCGTTGGCGACGCACGGCGACATGCTCGTCATCGGCACCCGGCCGTCCGACCACCCGGAACTGGTCACGCGCACCAAGGACGGCGCGCTGAGCAACTCCAGGCTGACCCCGGCGACCCCGTACGGCAAGGAAGCGCACTGGTACGGCATCACCTCCGACGGCACCACGATCACCGGTGTCGGCGGGGAACGCGGCGGCGCGCACGGCAACGTCCGCTGGAGCGCCTGGACCGGTGACACCCGTGCCATCAACGAGAAACCGCAGGCCTTCAGCACGTTCGGCGGCTACGGCGCGGGCGAGCTGATCGGCCCGGTGCGCACGAAGCAGGGTCCGCTGATCATCGGCACGTGGCAGAGCGCCAAGGCGGGCCTCGACCTCGCCGCCTGGACCTACGCCGCCGACACCTGGACCCGCCAGCCCTCCGCGGGCACCGTGCTGGAGAGCTCGCAGGAGCTGCTCCGGTTCCCGCTGGCCGTCACCCCGGACGGCGACGGCGCGCTCGTGGTCGGCTGGCAGATCGCGAAGGGCGTGGTGAGCGCCGCGATCTGGCGGTTCGACGGCACCACCTGGACCACCGCCACCCTCCCGGACGGCGACGCCGCGCTGGCCGCCCGCTGCTGGGACGGCACCTGCCACGTCGTCGGCCGCAGCAAGGGCAAGCTCGCCTGGTGGTCCGGCCCGGACTGGAAGAAGCTGACCACCCCGGACGTCCCGGTGGGCGACGACGACACGCTCGCCGCACCCGTGCCCGTCAACGGCGTCCCGACGCTGTTCGTGGACCACGGCGGGGTCAAGCTGGTGTCCGAAAAGGACGAACGGCCTGCGGAGGGGCCTTCCGGCAAGGTCGTGGCGGCGGAGCAGGTCGGCGGTCAGGTGTTCGTGATCGCCGGCGGCCGCTTGTGGCGACAGAAGGACTGAACCGTGACCGGCCGGCCTGAGATCGTCTGCCTCTGCGGCTCCACCCGTTTCGCAGACGAGCTGCGCGCGGCCAACCGCGAGCTGACCTTGGCGGGCGTCATCGTCGTCGCGCCCGCCGAGACAGGCGGGGTGGTCACCGGCGAGCAGCGGGCCGCGCTGGGCGACCTGCACCTGCGCAAGATCGACCTGGCCGACCGGGTCCTGGTCGTCAACCCCGGCGGCTACGTCGGCGAGTCCACGAGCAGGGAGATCGCGTACGCCCGCGAGACCGGCAAGCCGGTCTCGTTCACCGATCCCGTCTGACCAGCAGCGCCCGCAACGTCTCCAGCCCGTTCAGCACGGCCTTGCGCTCAGCGGGAGAGGCCGCGTCCAGCGCGCGGGTCAGCCGTCCGTACGGCCCCTCGGAGATCTCCCGCGTGTAGCCGTGGACCGGTTCGGTCACCTCGATCCGCGTGTACCGCCGGTCGTGCGGGTCGGGTTCCCTGGTCACGAGCCCACGCGCCTGAAGCCGGTCCACGATCCCGGACGTCGTGGAGTGCGACAGGCTCAGCCGCCGCGCCAGCTCCGTGACCGTGGCGGTCCCCTCCGTCACCAACGACCTGATCAGCTCGACCTGCGGCCCGGTCAGCCCGCTGCGCGCCTGGTCGCCGGTCGGCTCGACGGACGTGGTCAGCAGCTCCTGCCGCAACGCACGCAGGTGCGCCATCACCGACTCCGCGTCCTCGAAAGCATCGACCACGGAGCGATTCTAGAGGTACGTTGCACACGACGCGTCGTATACGACGGATCGAAGGGGCAACGATGGCGATCAAGCGCGTACCGACACCGGCCGGCGACGAGGCCTGGCTCGTCACCGGCTACGACCAGGTCAAGGCCCTGCTCGCCGACCGCAGGCTCGGCCGCGGCCACGCCGACCCGGACAACGCGCCGAGGTTCTCGACCTCGGTCATCCTCGGCAAACCGCACAAAGCCACCGCGGAGGAGGAGAACGAGAAGCACGCGTGGATGCGCAGGATGCTCACCCCGGCGTTCTCCGCGAAGAACATGGAAGCGATGCGCCCGCGCATCAGGCAACTTCTGGACAACCTCCTCGACACGCTGGTGGAACAAGACCAGCCGGCGGACTTTCACGAAGCGGTGTCGTTCCCTCTCCCGGTGCTGGTGATCTGCGAACTGCTGGGTGTCCCGCCACAGGACCGAGAAGAGTTCCGAAGCTGGTCAGAGGCCATGAGCACGATCAACGACGAGCAGAAGTCGACGCGGGGTTTCGCAAACCTGTGGGCATACATGAGCGAACTGGTCGCGCGGAAGAAGAAAAACCCTGCGGACGACGTCATCAGCCGCATGATCGGGCAGAACCCGGACGCCCGTGAACAGGAGATCGCGCAGCTCAGCGCCGGACTGCTGTTCGCAGGCCACGAGACGACGGTCTCCGCGATCGACCGCGCGGTCGTGCTGCTCAGCCTCCACCCCGGCCAGTGGCGGGCGCTCAAGAACCCCGGCGCCGTCCCCGCCGTCGTCGAGGAGGTCCTGCGCCACCGGTCACCGCTGGAGCGGCGCTCCGGGGACTCCGGGCTGCCCCGGTACGCGATGGCGGACGTCGAGGTGGAGGGCACCACCATCCCCGCGGGCGATCTGGTGCTGCTCGGCATCGACCAGGCCAACCTCGACGACCAGCACTTCCCGGACCCCGCCGCGTTCGTTCAGCGGACGCCCAACCCGCACCTGTCGTTCGGTCACGGCTTCCGGTTCTGCGTCGGCGCGCCGCTCGCGAGGGTCGAACTGGCCGAGACCCTCGACGCCCTTGTGACGCGCTTCACGGCGTTCGGTCTAGCCGCGGAGGTCTCCGCGCTGAGCAGGAGGACGGAACAGCTGGTCGGCGGGGTGGCGCAGCTCCCGGTCCGCTGGACGGAGGCCTGACCTGCTCCTGATCGATGCAGTAACCGTCGAGATGCGAAGTGCTCCGCAGCGTGATGACCGTTTCTGATCACATTGCGCTGCTTGTCCCACGTCTTCTGGTCAATGCATTCACCCAGATGCGTCACATCCATCCGTGGTGAGACAGAACTTCACGGTGAATACGGCGATCCGGCCGCACAATGGTCACGCTTCGGCACACAATTGGCGAGAGTCAACTGTTGATGTGGCAGTTCGGCCGACCTTTCCTCCACGCATGGGTGACTATGGCCCGGTCAGTGGGCCTCCGCGTAATGGTGGGGGTGGGCAGCGGTCCGCCAGATCGGCGGTTAATCTCTTGCAACTCGTCCACTGCAATCCAGTGTGCCGATGTCGCAACCACCGGGGAGAGGACTGAACACGGGTGGCCGGATTTCTGTTGCGGCGGTTGGTCAACTACGTGGTGCTCGCCCTAGTGGCGACGTTCCTCGCGTTCACGTTGGCCTCCGCCACCTTTGACCCGATCGGGGTGCTGCAACAACGCAACCCACCGCCACCGGCGGCGTCGATCGAGGCGAAGAAGAGAGACCTCCACCTCGACCAGCCGATTCCGCAGCGGTTCGTCACATGGATGGGCGGGGTGGTGCAGGGCGACTTCGGCCGCACGATCACCGATCGCCCGATCACCGACGAGCTCGGCAGGCGCATCGGCGTGAGCCTGAGGTTGTTCCTGCTCGGCATCACGATCGGCATCCTCTTCGGCGTGCTGCTCGGTGTGGTGAGCGCGATCCGGCAGTACAAGTTCAGCGACTACTTCGCGACCCTGTTCAGCTTCATACTGCTGTCCACGCCGGTGTTCGTGCTGGGCACGCTGCTCAAGATGGGTGCTCAAGGGATCAACGACACGATCGGCACCAACGTGCTGATCTTCGTCGGTGAGACGACACCCGGCTTCCAGGGCAACTGGTTCGAGCACCTCGGCGACCGGCTGCAGCACCTCATCGTGCCGACGCTCGCGATCGCGCTGGGTCAGATCGCCTACTACAGCCGCTACCAGCGCTCGTCGATGCTCGACGTCCTGGGCAGCGACTTCCTGCGCACCGCCCAGGCCAAGGGGCTGACCCGCCGCAAGGCGCTGTTCAAGCACGGCCTGCGCACCGCGCTCATCCCGATGGCGACCCTGTTCGCGTTCGGTTTCGGCCTGCTCGTCGTCGGTGGCACGTTCACCGAGCGGATCTTCGGCTGGTTCGGCATGGGTGACTGGCTCGTCACCGGCATCTCGGCGCAGGACACGAACATCACCGCCACGGTGACGCTCTTCGTCGCGGTGTGCGTGCTGTTCTCCGGCTGGCTCGCCGACGTGCTGTACGCCGCGCTCGACCCCCGAATCCGCGTGAACTAGGCAAGGTGACGACGACGTGACCGTGATCCTCAACGAGGGCGACGCCGCCGGAACCACCGGTGCCGCCTCGGGAAGCCCCGTCGACGCCGCGCCCGAACCGGGCAAGGCGATGACGCGCGGCAGGCTCGTGCTCATCCGCTTCATGCGCAACAAGCTGGCCCTGGTCGGCCTGGTGGTCATCATCGGGATGTACCTGATGGCGTTCGTCGGCCCGCTTCTGTCGAAGTGGACCTACGACACGCAGGACTACACCGCGTTCCTGGAGCCCCCGTACTCCGAACACATCTTCGGCACCGACAAGATCGGTACCGACATGTTCGCGCTGACGATGCGCGGGCTGCAGAAGTCGTTGATCATCGGCCTGCTCGTGGCGCTGATCTCGACGACGGTGGCCGCGATCGTCGGTGCGGCCGCCGGCTACTTCCTCGGTGTCGCCGACAAGGCGCTCATGTGGGTCGTCGACCTGCTGCTGGTGCTGCCGTCGTTCCTGATCATCGCGATCCTGAGCCCGTGGTTCCGCGGCAAGTCGTGGTTCCTGCTGGTGCTGATGCTCGCGGCGTTCCAGTGGATGATCACCGCCCGCATCGTCCGCGGCATGACGCTGACGCTGAAGGAACGCGAGTTCGTGAAGGCGGCCAAGTTCATGGGCCAGCCCGCACGCAAGATCATCGCCAAGCACATCGTGCCGAACATGGCGTCGCTGCTCATCATCGACGCGACGATCAACGTCGGTTCCGCTGTGCTCGCCGAGACGGGCCTGAGCTACTTCGGGTTCGGCGTCCAGTCGCCCGACGTCTCGCTCGGCACCCTGATCGGCGGCAACGCCGAGTCCGCGACGACCTTCCCGTGGCTGTTCCTGTTCCCGGCGGGCTTCCTCGTCGTGTTCGTGCTGGCGGTGAACTGGGTCGGCGACGGGCTTCGTGACGCGCTCGACCCCACCTCCACGCGCGTGCGCCGCAAGGAGAAGAAGGACACCAAGGAGAAGGCCGCCTGATGACCACCTCGGAGATCCAGTTCGACGCACCGGCGGACCCGGTCGTCGACGGACCGGTTCTGCAGGTCGAGGACCTTCACGTGTCCTTCCCGAGCGAGTCCGGTCGCGTCCAGGCCGTGCGCGGCCTGAGCTACCAGGTCTCGCCCGGCGAGGTCCTCGGCATCGTCGGCGAGTCCGGTTCCGGCAAGTCCGTGTCCTCGCTCGCGGTCATGGGCCTGCTGCCGTCCTCGGCGCGCATCACCGGTTCCATCAAGTTCCAGGGCCGTGAGCTCATCGGCCGCGGCGACACCGAGCTGTCGCGGATCCGCGGCCGGCGCATCTCGATGGTGTTCCAGGACCCGCTGTCCGCGCTGACGCCGGTGTTCACCGTCGGCGACCAGATCGCCGAGGCGATCCTGGTGCACCGCAAGGTGTCCAAGCAGGCGGCAGCCAAGCGCGCGGTCGAGCTGCTCGACCTGGTCGGCATCCCGAACGCCGCCGAACGCGCCAAGGCGTTCCCGCACGAGTTCTCCGGCGGTATGCGGCAGCGCGCGGTGATCGCGATGGCGATCGCCAACGACCCCGACCTGATCATCGCCGACGAGCCGACCACCGCGCTCGACGTGACGGTGCAGGCGCAGGTGCTGCAGCTGCTCGAGACCGCGCAGGAGGTCACCGGCGCCGGCATCGTGATCATCACCCACGACCTCGGCGTCGTCGCCGGGTTCGCCGACCGGCTGATGGTCATGTACGCGGGCCGCGCCGTCGAGAAGGGCAAGGTCGACGAGATCTACCAGCAGCCGCGCATGCCGTACACGCTCGGCCTGCTCGGCTCGATCCCGCGCCTCGACGTCAGCGAGAAGCAGGCGCTGGTGCCGATCAAGGGCCAGCCGCCGTCGCTCACGGACCTCCCCCCGGGATGCCCGTTCGCGCCGCGCTGCCCGATGGTCGTCGACGCCTGCCACACCGCGGAGCCGCCGCTGGTGGACGTCGACGGTTCGGTCGAGCACCTCGCCGCCTGCATCCGCACCAACGAGATCGCCGCGACCGACGCCGAGGGCGCCGAGGCCGCTGTCGAGATCTTCGGTGCCGAGGTGGCCGGTGAGCCCGAGGTCGCGAAGATCCCGCGCGAGCAGCGCGAGGTCGTGCTGGGCCTCGACAACCTCGTCAAGGAGTACCCGGTCAACAAGGGCGTGGTGTTCAAGCGCCGCGTCGGCACCGTGCACGCGGTCGCGGGCATCACGTTCGACGTCCGCGAGGGCGAGACCCTGGGCCTCGTCGGCGAGTCGGGCTGCGGCAAGACCACCACGCTGATGGAGATCCTCAACCTCCAGAAGCCCATGGGCGGCGAGATCTCCGTGCTCGGCACGAAGTCGTCCGAAGTGGACGCCAAGCGCCGCTTCGCGATCCGCCGCGACATGTCCGTGGTCTTCCAGGACCCGATGGCGTCGCTCGACCCGCGCCTGACGATCAACGACTGCATCGCCGAGCCGATGCAGGTCCACGGCTACAGCAAGGACGAGATCAACCGGCGCGTGCCGGAGCTGATGAAGCTCGTCGGCCTGCGTCCCGAGCAGCTGTCGCGCTACCCCGGTGAGTTCTCCGGCGGTCAGCGTCAGCGCATCGGCATCGCGCGGGCGCTCGCGCTCGAACCGAAGCTCGTCGTGCTCGACGAGCCGGTGTCGGCGCTGGACGTCTCCATCCAGGCGGGTGTCATCAACCTGCTGGAGGAGCTCAAGTCCAAGCTGGGCCTGGCCTACCTGTTCGTGGCACACGACCTGTCGGTGGTGCGTCACATCGCGGACCGGGTGGCCGTCATGTACCTGGGGAAGATCATCGAGATCGGCGAGGTGGACTCGGTCTTCGAGGGGCCGCGCCACCCGTACACGCAGGCACTGCTGTCGGCGATCCCGATCCCCGACCCGGTGAAGGAGCGTCAGCGGGAGAGGATCATCCTCACCGGCGACCTGCCGAGCCCGGCGAACCCGCCGTCCGGCTGCCGCTTCCGCACCCGCTGCTTCCTGCACGCCTCGCTGCCGCCCGAGCAGCAGCGCAAGTGCATCGAAGTGGAACCACCGCGCGAGGTCCAGGCCCCCGACCACGAGGCCGCCTGCCACTTCGCCCAGATCCGTCAGGTCCTCTGATGCACCCGTCGCCTCAGAAGAAGACCTGCGAGCACGAAGGAACAGTGTCCCCGGCAACTGGTGTCCGGGCACGAGGGAGGTTCACGACAGTGAGTCGACGTACCAAGGTGGGAGTGACCGCGCTTGCCGTCGTCGCCCTCACGCTTACCGCGTGTGGGGGGCCCAGCAACAACGCGAACTCCGGGCTCAAGGGCGCGGACAACACGATCGGCCAGGCGGACATCAACCCGCAGGACGCAGCCAAGGTCAAGGCCGGCGGCGAGTTCCGCTGGCCGGTCGACCAGTTGCCGGACAACTGGAACTACAACCAGCTCGACGGCACGAACGCCGACGGCCGTCGCATGATCGACACGTTGATGCCGAACCTGTTCAAGCAGAAGGCCGACTCGACGCTCGAGATCAACAAGGACGTCCTCGACGACGCGAAGCTCGCCTCCTCCGACCCGCAGGTCCTCGAGTTCAAGATCAACTCGAAGGCCAAGTGGTCCGACGGCACCGCGATCTCGTGGCAGGACTTCGAGGCCATGTGGAAGTCCCTGAACGGGACCGACAAGGCCTACGAGGTCGCCGGCACCACCGGTTACGAGGACATCGAGAAGGTCGAGAAGGGCGCGTCCGACCAGGACGTCAAGGTGACCTTCAAGAAGAAGTTCGCCGAGTGGAAGGGCACCATCTTCACGCCCCTCTACCCGAAGTCCATGTCCTCCTCCGCCGAGGAGTTCAACAAGGGCTGGGCCGACGCCCCGAAGATCACCGCCGGTGCGTTCAAGATCGGCACGATCGACCGGACCGCGAAGCTCGTGACGGTCGTGCAGGACCCGGCCTGGTGGGGCGAGAAGCCCAAGCTCGAGAAGATCACGTTCCGTCAGGTCGACCGCCCCGCGCTCGCGGACGCGCTCGCCAACGGCCAGATCGACTTCTTCGACATCGGCTCCAGCATCGACAACTTCACGCGTGCCAAGTCGATGCAGGGTGTGACGATCCGCCAGGCGATCACGCCGGACTACTCGCACATCACGTTCAACGGTGCGGACTCGTCGATCCTCAAGGACCCGAAGCTCCGCGTCGCCCTGATGCGCGGCATCGACACCAAGACCATCACCAAGGCGCTGCTCGGCCAGATGATCAAGGGCGACGCGCAGGTCACCGGTAACCACTTCTTCCTGCTGGGCTCGGCCGGCTACAAGGACAACTCGGCCGTCGCCTCGTTCGACAAGGAAGCCGCGAAGAAGCAGCTCGACGAGCTGGGCTGGAAGCTCGAGGGCGAGACGCGCAAGAAGGACGGCAAGGAGCTCGTCGTCCGCTACATCATCCCGACGCCGAACCCCACCTCCGACCAGATCGCGAAGCTCGTGCAGTCGCAGCTGAAGGAGGTCGGCGCCAAGATCGACATCCAGGCCGTCCCCTCGACGGACTTCTTCAAGCAGTTCGTGAACGTCGGCAACTTCGACATGACCGGCTTCCGCTGGCTGGCCTCGGCCACGCCGATCTCGGACAGCAAGGGCATCTACACGCTCGACCCGGCCAGCACCAACCAGAACTACGGCCGGATCGGCTCCGAAGAGGTCAACAAGCTGCTGGAGCAGGCCAACGGTGAGCTCGACGACACCAAGCGCCTGGAGCTGGCCAACGAGGCCGACAAGAAGATCTGGGAGCTGGGCCACCAGCTGCCGCTGTACCAGCTGCCCGGCGCGGTCGCGGTGAAGAGCAACGTCGCCAACTTCGGTGCCGTCGCGTACGCGAACCGTCCGTACGACTACATCCACATGGGCTTCACCGAGTGATGTAGTTAGGTTTGTGACGGCCCGGCGGGTCTCTCCGCCGGGCCGTTTTCTCTTTGTCTGGAGCTTGTCTTGCTGCGTTCCCGGGTTCGTGCACTGCGTCATGGCCTGTTCGCCACGGCGGTCGTGCTGGTCGTGTGCTTCGTGGTCGCGCTGCTGTCGTGGCTGTCCTATTCGGACGACCGCGCCGTCATGGCGTCCCTGACGGCCCGTGACACCGGCGAGGTCGTGTCCTTTTCGGACGGTGCGGTCGAGGTGCGCTGGCCGTCCGGGACCGCGCGCGTCGCGTACGAGAACGGCGCCAGGGTCGTCGGGAGGCAGACGCAGGTGGCGTTCGACCCCGAGGACCCGTCCCGTGCGGTGATTCCGGGCGCCGACCTGTTCCTGGAGACCGACCGCGCCTTGGGCGGCGTGACGTTCTCCGTCGCCGTGGCGTTGCTGGTGGTGCTCGCCGGTGTGGTGAGGGTGCTGCTGGCGGTGCGTCCGGCGCGTTCCTCGGCTGTGACGGTGTCCGTGCGGCGGATCCGGTTGCAGTCCGGGCTGATGGTGCGGTCTTGGCTGGAGATCGACGGGCCGGTCGAGCGCTGGCTGCCCGTCTACTACGACCCGGTGCTCGTGACGCTGCCGTCGCCTGCGTCGATCGAGCTGCGTGGTGGGCGAGTGGCCGTCATCGACGGTGTGACCGTCTACCCGTCCGGCCGCCCGGTGACCAAGCACCCGCGCGGCCGTCGCCTCGACAACCCCGCGCAGCCCGACCCGGAGACGCGCGCTCCCCGCGGCCTGGCCGCCCAGCTGCGGGTCGACGCGGTGTTCATGGTGCCCGCGCCGGTCGTGGGCCTGTTCTGGGCCTACCTGGACGGCAGCGGGTTCACCGGCTGGATCACGGCCACCGTGATCGCCGGGGTGCTGGGCCTGTGGTGGGGCGCGTTCCGGGGTTCCGACCCGTCGTAATGCTCGGCGCCCGGCGAGCGACCTCCCGGTAGGAGGCCGCTATGACCGACGTCACACTACGCGTGCACGAAGACGGTGCCGACGACGAGCGAATCGAGCAGCTGACCGGCTTCCTGCGGTCCGAGCTGCGGGAACTGGTCGCACTCTCCGGTGTCCCCGGCGACGCCCCGGAGGGCGCCAAGGCCCTCGACGTCAACGAGCTCGGCACCCTGCTGACCACCGTCTCCCAGTCCACGGTCCTGGCCGCGCTGATCAACGCCGTGTCGTCGTGGCTGGGCGCGCGCCGCGAGCGTTCCGTGACGGTCGAGGCCGACGGCGAGTCCCTGGAGCTCACCGGCGCCCCGACGAAGGAGGAGTTGGCGCGGCGTTCCGAGTGGCTGGGCCGCCACCTCCACCGCTACGCCCTGATCATCGCGAGCCACGAGTTCGCCGACCCGGGCCTCTCGTCGTTGCGCGCCCCCGCCCACGACGCCGCCCGTTTGGGCGAGGTGCTCGCGGACCCGCGCATCGGCGGCTTCCACGTGCGCACGCTGATCAACTCCCCGGCCGCCGAGGTGAACGAGGCCGTCGAGGACTTCTTCGCCGACCGCGAGCCAGACGACCTCCTGGTGCTGCACTTCTCCGGCCACGGCGTGAAGGACGAGGCCGGCGAACTGCACTTCGCCACCTCCGGCACCAAACTGTCCCGCCTGGCAGGCACCGCCGTGGGCGCGGACTTCGTGGCCCGCCGCATGAACCGCTCCCGCTCCCGCCGCATCGTGCTACTGCTGGACTGCTGCTACTCCGGCGCGTTCGGCCGGGGCATGGTGGCCCGCGCGGGCGGCTCCGTCGGCCTGGAGGAACAGTTCGGCGGCAGCGGCCGAGCCGTCATCACGGCCTCGTCGTCCATGGAGTACGCCTTCGAGGGCGCCGCGGTCGCGGACTCGTCGGAGGGCGAACCGTCGGTCTTCACCTCGGCGCTGGTCGACGGCCTCGAATCGGGCGACGCCGACCGCGACCAGGACGGCCACGTGGGCCTGGACGAGCTCTACGAGTACGTCTACGACCGAGTCCGCCGGGTGACCCCGCACCAGACCCCCGGCAAGTGGATGCTCGACGTGCGCGGAGACCTGCGCATCGCCCGGCGCGCCCGCCCGGTCACCGTGCCGGCCGCGCTGCCCTCGGAACTGCAGGACGCGATCGACCACTCGCTGCCGGGGGTGCGGGCGGGTGCGGTGCCGGAGCTGCGGCGGATGTTGTCGGTGGCGCACGAGGGGCGGGCGCTGGCGGCCCGGCTGGCTTTGCGCGGGTTGTCGGAGGACGACAGCCGGATGGTGGCCGCGGCGGCTCGGGAGGCTTTGGGGGAGAAGCCGGTCTCGGCACCCGCTGCCTTCGCTGCCCCTGCACCCGCGACCTCCGCGCCCGCGCCGACCTCCAAGCTGCTGAGCAGGGACGACCGCGCCGCGCGGAAACTGTCGGTGCCGCCTGAGACGATAGGAGTGGGGCCTTCCGACCCCCTGGGGGCAGGCGAGGCGGAATCGATTCCGAAGAAGCAGGGCCGGACTGCGCTCACCGCGTTCGGCTCAGGCGCGGCCCGCACCGCCTCGGTTCCCCAGCGGGCACCGGACGCTGCGGCTGGTGTCCCCACGGCTGCAGGCTCCGCAGTCGGCAGTTCCACAACGAGCGAGTCGGCCGCCCACCCCGCACTCGCCACTCTCACCAACGCCCTGCCCCGCCTCACCGCAGGCCTGGCCCTGGTGCTCCTCGTCCTGGGCCTGATGGAGATCCCCGGCGGCATCCTCAGAGTCCTCGACACCGGCCCCAACACGTTCGTCTTCGCCGCGGTCTGGCCATGGGCCCTGGTAGCGGCGCTGTTCGTGATCACCTGCCGCGACCACCCATGGGCACCGGGAGCCGCCCTAGGACTGCTGGCCGGCATAACGGGCCTGTTCAGCGGCGGCGACACCACCTTCACGTGGATCCCGCTGGCGCTGGCAGCCACCGCCCTGGCCGTAGCCACCACAGCAACCCCGTGGTGGCTGGCACTGACCGGCGGCGCGCTAGGAGCAGCGGGCATCTACGTGGTCGCGGCGCAAGGCAACAGCCTGACCGAGATCAACGGCGACGGCGCGGACACGACACTGATCGCCACGGCAGCCGCTCTGACCTGCCTGGCCGCCTACCGCATCTGGCGGGACCGGTGGTGGCCGGCCACGATCGCCCCGGCCCTGCTCCTGCTGGACGCAGTCCTGATGCTCACAGCCGAAGTCCCGCCGTTCGTCACCCACGCCGGCCTGGCAGGCCTGGTAGTCATCCCGATGATCGCCGCACTGACCACGGGCCCGGTGAGACTGGCCGCCTACGTCACCATCGCCGCCGGACTGCTGGTGCGCGCCAACGACTACGTCTCCGCCGGCGAGCCGACGTTCACCAGCGTCGCCCACGTGACGCTGCCGCTGGTGGCCGCGCTCGCCGCCTACTTCTCGCGTTCCCGCTGAGCCTTGCGCCGCTTGCCCTCGTGCATGGCGACGACGCGGGCGACCGGGATGGTGTGGCCCTCGGCGATCAGGTCGTCGGGCAGGCGCTGCGGCTTCGGCATCAGCGACGTCCACGGGTCGCCGTCGAACCTGGTCCTGATCGTGAAGTCGGCAGGCGTGACGTCGCCCAACGACTCCCACGGCACCGGGAACGAGATCGGCAGGCCCTCGCGCAGCCGGGGACTGTAGGCGGCGACGACGGTCGCGCCCCAGGCCCTGGTCGAGTCCAGGAACACCTTGCCGCCCCGTTCGGCCCGGATGTACGCGGTGGTCGCGAGCGACGGGTCGAGCTTCTCGGCCCGCACCGCCACCGCGCGCGTCGCCGCGGCCACGTCGTCGGGGGAGTGCTCCTCCAGCGGCACGAAGATGTGCACACCCTTGGCACCGCTCGTCTTCACGATGCTCTCCAGACCGGCGGCGACGAGCGCCTCGCGGATCAGCAGCGCCGACCCGACCACGACGTCGAAACCGGCGCCCTCGGGCGGGTCGACGTCGAGCACCATGTGGGTCTGGTGGTGGTCCTCGCCGAAGTGATCACCCAGGTACAGCGGCACGTGGTACTCGACGGCGCGCTGGTTCGCGAACCACATCAGCGTCTGCTCGTCGTCGCAGATCGCATACTTGATCTTGCGGTGCGACGCCTCCGCCCAGACCTCGACGGTCTTCACAAAAGAAGGCGTGTACTTGGGGACGTTCTTCTGCATGAACGGGTCCTGGCCGCGCAGGATCCGCCACACCGACAGCTGCCGCCCCGCCAGCACCGGCACGAACCGGCCGGCCACGAAGTCCAGGTAGTCGACCAGGTCACCCTTGAGCAGCCCGCCGAACAACGGCTGGTCGAGCGACGAGAACTTGATCGGGCTACTGCTCATCGGGAACCTCGAGTTCGTCGCGGGCGGCCCACTCCAGCAGCGGCTCGATCGACCAGACCGCGTCGTCGATCCCGGCGTGCAGGTCGCCCAGCTCGGCGTAGCGCTTCGGCACGGTGGCGATGGTGAAGTCGTGCGGGTCGACGTCCGGGATCTCGTCCCACCGGATCGGCGTCGACACCGTCGCCTCGGGATAGCCGCGCACCGAGTAGGCGCTGGCGATCGTGCGGTCGCGCGTGTTCTGGTTGTAGTCCACGAACACCAGCGCCGGGTCGCGGTCCTTGCGCCACCACGTGGTCTCGACGTCGTCCGGCGCGCGTCGTTCGACCTCGTGCGCGAACGCCAGCGCCGCCTTGCGCACGTCCTGGAAGCCGAAGTCCGGCTTGATCCGCACGTAGATGTGCAGTCCTTTCGACCCGGACGTCTTCGGGAACCCCGTCGCGCCCAGCTCGGTCAGGACCTCCTGCACCACCAGCGCCACCCGCCGCACGCGGTCGAACGTGCACGCGGGCCCGGGGTCGAGGTCGATGCGCCACTCGTCGGGCTTCTCGGTGTCGGCGGCGCGCGAGTTCCACGGGTGGAACTCCACAGTGGACATCTGCACCGCCCAGATCACGTCCGCGAGGTGCGTGACGCACAGTTCGTCCGCGTGGCGGTTATAACGCGGGAAATGCACCCGGACGGTCCGCACCCACGGCGGCGCGCCGTTCGGAAGCCTTTTCTGGTGCACTTTCTCGCCCGTCACGCCCTCGGGAAAGCGGTGCAGCATGCACGGCCGTTCCCGCAGCGCGCGGACGATTCCGTCACCGACGGACAGGTAGTAGTTCGCGAGATCCAGTTTCGTCTCGCCGCGCGCGGGAAAGTAGACGCGGTCGGGGTTCGAGATCCGCACGACGCGGTCCAGAACCTCGAGCTCCACAGCCGGGGACTTGCCCATGCCCGCCACGCTAGCCGTTTCCAGGCGTTTCCTCAGCCCGAACGGTGCTTGCATCGAGGCTGTGGCGTCCACACTCGATACCGATCTCTGGTTGCGGCGGCTGGCAGAGGCGCCCGCGGGAGCGCCCCGCCTGGTCTGCTTCCCGCACGCGGGTGGCTCGGCGAGCTGGTACCAGCCGTTCGCCCGGCACTTCGAGGGGCGCGCGGAGCTGATCGCCGTCCAGTATCCCGGACGGCAGGACCGCAGGTCAGAGCCGTTGATCGACGACATCCGCTCGCTGGCGGAAGAGATCGCGCCCCTGCTGCGCCGTGACCGCCCGCTGCACCTGTTCGGGCACAGCATGGGCGCGATGATCGCGTTCGAGGTGGCGCTGCGCAACGAACCGGACCACCTGTTCGTCTCCGGCCGTCGTGCGCCGCAGATCGAGCGCGACGACCGCGTGCACGAACGCGACGACGCCGGCCTGATCGCCGAGGTCCGCAAGCTGGCAGGCACGAACGCGCGGGTGTTCGACGACGAGGAACTGGTGCGGATGGTCCTCCCGGCGATCCGCGCCGACTACCGTGCCGCCGAGACCTACCGCTACCGGCCGGGCCCGGCACTGCGCTGCCCGCTCACGGCGCTGACCGGCGACGCCGATCCCAAGGCGTCGGTGGACGAGGTGGAGCGTTGGGGTGAACGCACGGACGGCGATTTCGCGCTCGAGGTGTTCCCCGGCGGCCATTTCTTTCTGTCGGACAACAGAAGTGCGGTCGCCGACTTCGTTTCCGGCGAATCCCCTAGTGCCTGAACCCCTAATTTTGCAAGGGATTCAGGTCCGTCCCGTGTCGGACCGAGCGGTAAGGCGATGAGAGGAAAACGGGATGACCAAGCGGGCACTGATCACCGGGATCACCGGCCAGGACGGGTCGTACCTCGCCGAGCACCTGCTCAAGCAGGGCTACGACGTGTGGGGCCTCGTCAGGGGACAGGCGAACCCCCACAAGATGCGGGTCTCGCGGCTCATGTCGGAACTGTCCTTCGTGGACGGTGACCTGATGGACCAGGCGTCGCTGGTGTCCGCTGTGGACCTGGTGCAGCCCGACGAGGTCTACAACCTCGGGGCCATCTCGTTCGTGCCGATGTCGTGGCAGCAGGCAGAGCTCGTCACCGAGGTCAACGCCATGGGCGTGCTGCGCGTGCTGGAGGCGATCCGCATCGTCTCCGGCCTGTCCAGCAGCCGCCACAACGGCGCGTCGTCCAAGAACATCCGCTTCTACCAGGCGTCGTCGTCGGAGATGTACGGCAAGGCCGCCGAGACGCCGCAGCGGGAGACCACGATCTTCCACCCCCGCAGCCCGTACGGCGTGGCGAAGGCCTACGGCCACTTCATCACGCGCAACTACCGCGAGTCGTTCGGCATGTACGCGGTCGGCGGGATCCTGTTCAACCACGAGTCGCCGCGCCGCGGCGCGGAGTTCGTGACCCGCAAGATCTCCCTCGGCGTCGCGAAGATCAAGCAGGGTCTGCAGGACAAGCTGGCCCTGGGCAACCTGGACGCGTTGCGCGACTGGGGTTTCGCCGGCGACTACGTCCGCGCGATGCACCTGATGCTGCAGCAGGAGGAGCCCACGGACTACGTCGTCGGCACCGGTGAGATGCACTCGGTGCGCGACGCCGTGCGCCTCGCGTTCGAGCACGTGGGCCTCAACTGGGAGGACTACGTCTACATCGACCCGGTGCTGGTCCGCCCGGCCGAGGTCGAGATCCTGTGCGCCGACACCAGCCGCGTGCGCGGCGAGCTCGGCTGGAAGCCGGAGGTCGACTTCTCGGCGCTGATGAAGATGATGGTGGAGGCCGACCTCAAGCACGTCGCCACCGAGCACCAGTACGGCGAACTGCTGGCCGCCGCCAGCTGGTAGAGATCCACCCTCCCGGATCCACAGCCGCTGTAGTTTGCGGCTGTGGATCCTTTCTGTTGCGCGGGGATTCGGTCAGGGCAGGTCGACGGCCCACCACGTCGCTGGGAGATCGGTCGGGCCGCTCCACGCCACGGCGAGGGTCAGCCGGGCGGTGCCGGAGGGTTCAAGCGCCGGCAGCGACCAGGTCAGCGTGCGGTCGTCGAGGAAGTGCACGGTCCACTCGAGGCCGAACTCCGCGGACAGCCGTTCCTCGTCCGGTCCGCCGACGGACACGACGGCGTCCGCGTTCTCCAGCGTGACGGCGTGAAGGCGCTCGCCCGAGTCCGGGCCGCCGTCGACGCCTGGCGCCGTCGCCGTCAGTCCGACGGTGACCTCCAGGCCGGTCACCGCTTCTCGTGCGGTGAAGCGCCACGCCGCCGTCCACAACTCGACAGGCGGATACTCGCTGGGGATCACGGCCTCGGTCTTCGTGATGCCCAGCTCCACCTCGGCGCCGTCCGCGCGCACGACGAACGTGACTGGGCCGAGCGGCGTGTCGATGCGCGGAGAAACGGTCATGCGCAGCAGCGTGACACGACGCCCGGCCAGGTGACGACCGATTTCAGGCTGAGTACAGCCGGGCGTAGAAGCCCTTGGCCGCCATCAGCTCCTCGTGCGTGCCGCGTTCCACCACGGCGCCCTGGTCCATCACGACGATCAGGTCGGCACCCCGGATCGTGGACAGCCGGTGCGCGATCACGAAGCTCGTCCGTCCTGCCCGCAGCGACGTCATCGCCTGCTGGATCAGGACCTCCGTGCGGGTGTCGATGGAGGAGGTGGCCTCGTCCAGCAGCAGGATCGCGGGCTGGGCGAGGAACGCGCGGGCCAGCGTGATCAGCTGCCGTTCGCCCGCGGACAGCCCGCCGTGCTCCTCGTCGAGCACGGTGTCGTACCCGTCGGGCAGCGACCGCACGAACCGGTCCACGCACATGGCCTTCGCGGCCTCGACGATCTCCTCACGCGTCGCTCCAGGCCGTCCGTAGGCGATGTTCTCGGCGATCGTGCCCTCGAACAGCCAGGTGTCCTGCGAGACCAGGCCGATGGCCGAGCGGAGCTCCTCGAGGGTCAGCGACGTGATGTCCGTGCCGTCCAGCAGGATCCGGCCGCCGTCGACCTCGTAGAACCGCAGCAGCAGGTTGCCCAGCGTCGTCTTGCCGGCACCGGTCGGCCCGACGATGGCGACGAGCCTGCCGGGCGCCGCGGTCAGCGACAGGTCGTCGATCAGCGGCTTCTCGGGCGTGTAGCGGAAGGAGACGTGCGAGAACTCGACGTGCCCGCGCACCGGGGCGACGGTCGCGGGCTTGGCGGGCGCCGGTGACTGCTCCGGTTCGTCCAGCAGCTCGAACACGCGCTCGGCGGAGGCGAGGCCGGACTGCAGCTGGCCGGAGAAGTTCGCGACGTCGATGATCGGCCGGGAGAACATGCCGGAGTACTGGATGAACGCCTGCACATCACCGATCGACACCGATCCCGATGCCACCCGCAGCGCGCCGACGACGGCGACGAGGACGTAGTTGAGGTCGGTGATGAACCGGGTCGCAGGCCCGATCAACCCGGAGATCGCCTGAGCGCTGAACGATGATCGGAACATCGTCTGGTTGCGTTCGGCGAACTCGCGCGCGGCCTGCTCCTGCCGGCCGAACGCGGTGATCAGCGCGTGGCCGCTGTACATCTCCTCGACGTGCGCGTTCAGCGCTCCCGTCGACTGCCACTGCTCGGCGAACTTCGGCATGGCGCGCTTGGAGATCCATGCCGCCAGCACCAGCGCGATCGGCACGCAGATCAGCACCAGCACCGCGAGCTGCACGGAGATCACCAGCATGATCGCGAGCACGCCGAACACCGAGATCACCGACGTGAGCATCTGCCCGATCGACAGCTGCACGGTCCGCTGCAGGTTGTCGACGTCGTTGGAGACGCGGGAGAGCACCTCGCCGCGCGCGTTGCGGTCGAAGTAGGACAACGGCAGCCGCGTCAGCTTGGCGTCGATCTCCTCGCGCAGCTTGAAGACGGCGTGCTGCACGATGTTGTTGACGACCCTGCCCTGCATGAGCATCGAGATCGATCCGATGATGTACAGGCCGAGGATCAGCAGCAACAGCTTGCCGAGCGTGTCGAAGTCGACGCCCTGGCCCGGTACGAAGTCGACGGTGCTGATGACGTTCGCGAGGGTGTCCTTGCCCTCGGCCCTCAGCTGGGCGAGGACCTGTTCCTCGGTGGCACCCGCGGTCAGGCCGCGGCTCACGAGGCCGGTGAAGATCAGGTCGGTGGCGCGGCCGAGGAGGATCGGGCCGAGCAGGTTGAGCCCGATCGTGACGATCGCGAGCAACCCGATGACCACGAGCCTGCCCCGGTACGGCGCCAGCAGCCCGAACAGTCTCCTGGTGGTGCTGGGCCCGCGGGGTTCCTCGAGTTCGGACCGGACTTCGGGATCGGCGAGCAGGGTCATCGGACGGTCCCTCCGACTGGCTGGGAGAGGGCGATCTCCCGGTAGGTCTGGTTGGTGCCGATCAGCTCGGCGTGCGTGCCGGAACCGACCACCTGGCCGTCCTCCAGCACGACGACGCGCGACGCCGCCTCGACCGTGCTGATCCGCTGGGTGACCAGCAGGATCGTCGCGTCGTGCAGCTCACGGTCCAGTGCCGCGCGCAGCCGGGCCTCGGTGCCGAGGTCGAGCGCGGAGAAGCAGTCGTCGAGCAGGTAGATCTCGGGGCGCCGCACCAGCGCCCGCGCGATGGCGAGGCGTTGCCTCTGTCCACCCGAGACGTTCGAGCCGCCCTGCGAGATCGGCGCGTCGAGCCCGAGCGGTCGCACGAACTCGGCGGCCTGCGCGATCTCCAGCGCGTGCCAGAGCTCCTCGTCGGTCGCGTTCTCCTTGCCGTAGCGGAGGTTGGACGCGATCGTGCCGCTGAACAGATGTGCCTTCTGCGGCACGTACCCGACGATCCGGTGCAGCACCGACGGGTCGAGGTCGCGGATGTCGGTGCCGTTGATCCGCACCTGGCCGCCGGTGACGTCGTAGAGCCGCAGCGCCAGCGACAGCAGCGTCGACTTGCCGCTGCCGGTGCTGCCGAGGATCGCGATCGTCTCACCCGGCCTGGCGGCGAGGCTGACGTCCCGCAGCACCGGTTTCTCGGCGCCGGGGTAGCCGAACGTGGCGCCGCGCAGCTCCAGGTGCCCGCGCTGGGCCATCTCGCGCACCGGGTTCCTCGGCGGCACGATGCTCGACTCGGCGTGCAGGACCTCGTTCACGCGGTTCGCGGACACGGCGGCTCGTGGTGCTTCGGTGAACACCAGCATCGCCATGATGATCGCGATGATGATCAACGTGACGTAGGACAGCAGCGCGAGCAGTGCGCCGAGCTGCATGGTGCCCTCGTCGATGCGATGACCGGAGAACCAGATGATGCCGATCGTCAGCACGTTCATCATCGTCATGACCATCACCGGCATCGTCGCCATGATCCGGCCGACCCGCCGCGACGTTCCGTACAGCTCACGGTTGGTGGCGTCGAACCGGCCGCGTTCGTGCTGGTCGCGGACGAACGCGCGGATGACCCGCATCCCGATGATCTGTTCGCGCAGCAGGTGGTTGATGCGGTCGAGATAGCTCTGCATGGCCTTGAAGAACGGCGAGAGCCGCTTGAGCATCAGGGTGAGGCCGGTGATCACGATGACGACCAGCGCGATCAGGATCATCGACACCGGAACGTCCTGCACCAACGCCAGCGCGACGCCGCCGACGCACATGATGATCGCCGAGACCGCCACGTCGGTGGTGGTCAGGACGATGCTCTGGACCTGCTGGACGTCGTTGACGGTCCTGGTGATCAACGACGGCGCGCCGATCTGGTCGACCTCCCGCGCCGACAGGTCCATGACCCTGCGGAACACCTTCTCGCGCAGGTCGCGGCCGAGGCTCGCGGACATGCGGGAGCTGAGCAGCATCGCGCCGCTCGCGGTGAGGATCTGCACGGCCGCGACCCCGAGCATCGTGAGGCCGGTGCCCCAGATGTAGCCGGCGTCGCCGAGGAGCACGCCGTTGTCGATGATCTGCGCGTTGAGCGTGGGCAGCAGCAGGGTCGCGGCGGTCTGGACCAGCTGGAGCACCACCAGGAGCACGAGTGTTCCCCGGTACGGCCGGAGGTGGTGGTTCAGGAATCGGGCGAGCACACGACCCAGCACACCTCAGTGGGCGCACCGGTTATCCCTAGACTTGCAGGGCTCGTTTCTCTCGGGCATTCCCTAGGGCAGGTCCTCCTACCTTGGGGTGCATGAGCGAAATCCTGAGCGCCATCGAATCTGACGACGCGGTGGCGCGGGACTTCGAAGCGCTACCGGTGCCCGAGAGCTACCGCGCGGTGGTGGTCGAGGAGAGCGACGCCGACATGTTCGCGGGCCTCCCGACCTGGGAGAAGGACCCGCGGCGGTCGCTGAAGGTCCGCGACGTCGCGACGCCGGAGCTCGCGCCGGGTGAGGCGCTGGTCGCCGTGATGGCGTCCGCGATCAACTACAACACCGTGTGGACGTCGATCTTCGAGCCGGTGTCGACGTTCGGGTTCCTGCGCCGGTTGGGCGGCAAGCACCAGCTGCCGTACCACGTCGTGGGGTCGGACCTGGCCGGTGTCGTGCTGCGCGTCGGGCCCGGCGTGACGGTGTGGAAGCCGGGCGACCGCGTCGTCGCGCACTGCCTGGACGTGCCGTTGGAGCGCCCGGACGGCCACAACGACACGATGCTCGACCCGCAGCAGCGGATCTGGGGCTTCGAGACGAACTTCGGCGGCCTGGCCGACCTGGCGCTGGTCAAGGCGAACCAGCTGATGCCGAAGCCCGAGCACCTGACGTGGGAGGAGGCCGCCTCGCCCGGTCTGGTCAACTCGACCGCGTACCGGCAGTTGGTGTCGACCAACGGCGGCAACATGAAGCAGGGCGACACCGTCTTGATCTGGGGCGCGTCGGGCGGACTCGGTTCGTACGCCACGCAGTTCGCGTTGAACGGCGGCGCGACCCCGGTCTGCGTCGTGTCCTCGCCGGACAAGGCCGAGATCTGCCGGTCCATGGGCGCGGAGCTGATCATCGACCGTTCCGCGGAGGGCTACCGGTTCTGGAAGAACGAGCACGAGCAGGACCCGCGCGAGTGGAAGAGATTCGGCGCCCGCATCCGCGAACTGACCGGCGGCGACGATCCGGACATCGTGTTCGAGCACCCCGGCCGGGAGACGTTCGGCGCCTCGGTGTTCGTGGCTCGTAAGGGCGGCAAGATCGTCACCTGCGCCTCCACGTCCGGATACCTGCACCAGTACGACAACCGCTACCTGTGGATGAACCTGAAGCACATCGTCTCGTCGCACTTCGCGAACTACCGCGAGGCCTGGGAGGCGAACCGGTTGGTGGCCAAGGGGAAGATCCACCCCACACTGTCCAAGGTGTACTCGCTCGACGAGACGGGACAGGCGGCGCACGACGTGCACCGGAACGCCCACCAGGGCAAGGTCGGGGTGCTGTGCCTGGCGCCGTCCGAGGGTCTCGGCGTGCTGGACCACGAGCTGCGCGGCGGAAACATCGACGCGATCAACCGATTCCGCTCCTCTTAGTGAAGGTTCCCGCTATGACGGAAGAAGTAGTCGCGCCGGCCTCGGCGTGCCCGTTCCCCTTCGCCCGTGATCCGCAGAACCCGCTCGACCTGCCACCGGAGTACGCCCGGCTGCGCGCCGACCGGCCCGTGCAGAAGGTGACGACACCGGCGGGCGACACGGCGTGGCTCGTGGCCAGGTACGCGGACGTGCGGGCACTTCTCGCGGATACGGAACGGTTCTCGGCCGAGGTGATGAACCCCGGCTACCCGCGCTACCTGTTCCCGGTCGACCCGCAGCCGGGCGCGTTCGTCACCGTCGACGCACCGGAGCACACCCGGTACCGGCGCATGATCATGTCGATGTTCACCAAGAAACGGGCGGAGGAAGTCCGTCCGGCGGTGCAGAAACTGGTGGACGAGCGCATCGACGCCCTGATGAAGGGCCCGCAGCCGGTCGACCTGGTCACGCACTTCGCACGCCCGATCCCGTTGACCGTCGTGTGCGAGCTGCTCGGCGTCCCCTACAAGGACCGTCTCGCGTTCGGCCGCTGGATCAACACGCTCGTCGAGACAACGTCGTCACAGGCCCACCGCAACGCCGCCGCGGGCGCTCTGTTCGGCTACCTGACGAAGCTGGTGGCACAGAAGGAGAAGACGCCCACCGACGACGTGCTCGGCCGACTGGTCGTGAACCAGATGGCCGCAGGCGAGCTGAAACGCGAAGAGGCAGTCGTCATCGGCATGATGCTGCTGTCGGCCGGGTACGACACCACGGCGTCGTCGATCGCGTTGAGCATCCTGACGTTGCTGGAACATCCGGAGCAGCTCGTGAAGCTGCGCGAGAACCCGGACCTGATCGTTGGCGCGGTCGAGGAACTGTTGCGGCATCAGAACGTCATGCAGTGCGGTGTCGGCCGGGTGGCCAGGGTGGACCTCGAGATCGCCGGCCAGCAGATCAAGGCGGGGGAGGGGATCATCGCCCTGCTCTCGTCCGCGGACCGCGACGAGAGCGTGTACTCCGACGCCGACAAGCTCGACATCACGCGCCAAGACTCCACGCCGCTGGCGTTCGGGCACGGCATCCACAGCTGCATCGCGAAGTTCCTGTCCAGGGTGGAGCTCCAGGTCGCGTTGCTGACGCTGATCACCCGGATTCCTACTTTGGCGCTCGCGAAACCGGCGGAGGAGCTCCGGTTTCGCGACGGCGCCATCGTCTACTCGCTGCGGGAGCTTCCCGTTACCTGGTAAGAGCTTCTTCGTTCAGGGGCACCCCTCGCCGCAGGGGTGCCCCTGTCCGTTTCTAGGGGTATGCCAGGCGCTCGGACGCGAGGATTCCTGACAGGTCGCGTCTCGAGATGGGTTGTGGGATGGACAACGAACAGAAGCTCCGGGACTATCTCCGCCGGGCCAGCACGGACCTGCAGCGCACCAAGCGGCGCCTGCAGGATCTCGAGGCGGCCGCGGCGGAACCGATCGCCGTGGTCGGCATCGGCTGCCGCTTCCCCGGCGGTGTGCGGAGTCCCGAAGATCTGTGGCAGATGGTCGTGAACGGGGACCACGGCATCCGTGCCTTCCCCACCGATCGCGGCTGGGATCCGGAGATGCTCGCCCTGTCGTCCAGCGACCAGGGCGGTTTCCTCGAAGGGGCCGGCGACTTCGACGCCGACTTCTTCGGCATCTCGCCCCGCGAAGCCCTGGGCATGAACCCGCAGCAGCGCGTGCTGCTGGAGGTCACCTGGGAGGCCCTGGAACGCGCGGGCATCGACCCGCACGCGCTGAAGGGCACCTCCACGGCCGTCTTCGCGGGCGCGATGAACCAGGACTACCAGCTCGGCCCCGGCGAGGGCGGCGAGGGCATGGTCCTGCTCGGCTCCTCGAACTCGGTCATCTCGGGCCGCATCTCCTACACCCTGGGCTTCGTCGGCCCGTCCGTCACCCTGGACACCGCCTGCTCTTCTTCTTTGGTGGCAATGCACCTGGCGATGCAGTCACTGCGCGCCGGTGAGTCGACGCTGGCGTTGGCCGGCGGCGTCACCGTCATGGCGAACCCCGCGACCTTCGTGGAGTTCTCGCGCCAGGGCGGCCTGTCCTCGGACGGCCGCTGCCGCTCGTTCGCCGACGCGGCCGACGGCACGGGCTGGGCCGAGGGCGTCGGCATGCTCGTGCTGGAGCGGTTGTCGGACGCGCGGGCGAACGGCCACGAGGTGCTGGCCGTCTTGCGCGGTTCCGCCGTCAACCAGGACGGCGCCTCCAACGGCCTGACCGCCCCGAACGGCCCGTCGCAGCAGCGGGTCATCAAGTCCGCGCTGGTGAACGCGCGCCTGACCAGCGACCAGATCGACGTGGTCGAGGCGCACGGCACCGGCACCGTCCTGGGCGACCCGGTCGAGGCGCAGGCGCTCCTGGCGACCTATGGTCGCAACCGCTCCCCTGAGCAGCCGCTGCTGCTGGGGTCGGTGAAGTCGAACATCAGCCACACGCAGGCCGCGGCGGGCGTGGCGGGTGTCATCAAGATGATCATGGCGATGCGCGCCGGTGTCGTGCCGCAGACGCTGGGGGTGGACGCGCCGTCCACGCACGTCGACTGGGAGGCCGGTGCGGTTCGGCTGGTCACCTCGAACACGCCTTGGCCTGCCACCGGTCAGCCTCGTCGTGCGGCCGTGTCGTCGTTCGGGCTGTCTGGGACGAACGCGCACACGATCATCGAGGAAGCGCCCGCCCAGGAATTGTCAGACCTGCCTGAGATGATGGGGATGGGGGGTGGATCCCCCCAGGGGGCCGGTGAATCCGTATCGATTCCGAACGAGGGCGCCGCGTCTGACCAGGCCGAAGCCCTACCGGTGCCGAGTGCCGGAGCCGTGCCGTTCCTGATCTCGGGCCGCTCCCGCGAGGCGTTGCGCGCCCAGGCCGAACGACTGCTCGCGGTCGACGCCGAACCGCTCGACCTCGCCTACTCCCTCGCCACCACCAGAGCCTCGTTCGACCACCGCGCCGCGATCGTCGGCGACCTCCGCACCGGCCTCGAAGCCCTCCTCGACGGCACCCCCGCCCCCGGCCTCGTCCAGGGCACCGCCACCCGGGCAAAACAGGCCTTCCTCTTCACCGGCCAGGGCGCCCAGCGCCTGAACATGGGCCGCGACCTCCACCAGCGCTTCCCGGTCTTCGCCGAGGCGTTCGACGAGGTCCTCAGCCACCTGGCGCCGTCCCTCAAAACCGTCATCTGGGGCGACGACGAGGAAGCCCTCAACCGGACCGAGAACACCCAGCCGGCGCTGTTCGCCATCGAGGTCGCCCTCTACCGCCTGGCCGAGTCCTGGGGCCTGAAGCCGGACTTCGTCGCCGGCCACTCCATCGGCGAGATCGCCGCCGCCCACATCGCAGGCGTGTTCAGCCTCGAAGACGCGGCCAAACTGGTCACGGCACGCGCGAGCCTCATGCAGAACCTCCCGGCCGGCGGCGTCATGATCGCCCTCCAGGCCACCGAGGACGAGGTCACCCCGCACCTGACCGCGAACGTCTCCATCGCCGCCGTCAACGGCCCTGCCAGCATCGTCATCGCGGGCGCCGAAGAGGAAACCCGAACCGTCGCAAGCCACTTCGAAGACCGCAAGACCAAGCAGCTCAGCGTCTCCCACGCGTTCCACTCGCCGCTGATGGAGCCGATGCTCGAAGAGTTCCGGGCAACCGTAGAAACCATCACCTTCGAAGCACCGATCATCCCGCTGATCTCCAACGTCACCGGCGAACAGGCCCGCGTCGAGCAGATCACCACCGCCGACTACTGGGTCTCGCACGTCCGCGAGGCCGTCAGGTTCGCCGACGGCATCAGCTGGCTGCAGACCCACGGCGTCACGCAGTTCCTGGAGATCGGCCCGGACGGCATCCTGTCCGCGCTGGTCGAAGAGGGCTCCATCCCGTTGCTGCGCAAGGGCCGCGACGAGGTCGAGGCCATCACCACCGCACTCGCCGGCCTGCACGTCCGCGGCACCAAGGTCGACTGGACCGCCTACTTCGAGCGGACGAACGCGAAGCGCGTCGACCTGCCGACCTACGCGTTCCAGGCCAAGCGTTACTGGCCCAAGGGCGGCGGCGGTTTCCACGACCCGCGCGCCGCCGGACTCGGTGCGGCGCAACACCCCCTGCTCACCGCCACCGTGTCGTTCGCCGACCAGGACGGTGCGCTGCTCACCGGCCGCCTCACCCGGCAGACCCACCCGTGGCTGGTCGATCACGCCGTGCGCGGCGCGGTCCTGTTGCCCGGCACCGCTTATCTGGAGCTCGCGATCCGCGCCGGCGACGAGGTCGGCTGCGACCGCGTCGAGGAGCTCACGCTGACCGCGCCGCTGATCGTCCCCGAACGCGGCGGCGTCCAGGTGCAGCTGTGGATCGGCAACGCCGACGCGAACGGCCGCCGCACCGTCAAGATCTACTCGCGCGCCGAGGGCTCCGACGACGAACCGTGGACCCAGCACGCGATCGGCGTGCTCGGCGCGCCCGCGCGGGACCTCTCCTTCGACACCACCGTGTGGCCGCCCGCCGGCACCACCGCGCTGGACACCGAGGGTTGCTACGAGAACTTCGCCGCGATGGGCTTCGAGTACGGGCCCGTCTTCCAGGGACTGCAACACGCCTGGCGTGGCGAGGACGGCGTCGTCTACGCCGAGGTCGCGCTGCCCGAGGGCGTCGACCCGGCAGGGTTCGGCCTGCACCCGGCACTGCTCGACGCCGCCCTGCACGCCGCGATCGTCTCCGGCGAGGGCGAGGCCGGGCTGCCGTTCTCGTGGGAGGGCGTGTCGCTGCACGCGACCGGCGCCTCCTCGCTGCGCGTCCGCCTGACCCGTTCCGGCGACAACGCCTACGCCATCGCCGCCGTCGACGGTGCCGGTGCGCCGGTGGCGTCGGTCGACTCGCTGGTCGTGCGCCCGGTCGCGGCACAGTCCACTGCGGACCGCGACTCGCTCTTCAAGGTCGACTGGGTGCCGGTGACGGTGCCCGATGCGGACGCCGACGTCCTGATCGTTCCCTTGCAGGGGAACGAGGACGTCGTCGCATCGGTCCACGAACTGACGGAGCGCGTCCTCGGCCTCCTGCAGGAAGAGCGCGACGAACGCGTCGTGTTCGTGACGAGCAGCTCGGACCTCGCGTCCGCCGCGGTCTGGGGTTTGGTGCGTTCGGCGCAGTCCGAGTCGCCTGGCCGCTTCTCGCTGATCGAGCTGGACGGCACGGAGGCCTCCCAGGCCGCCCTCGCCGCGGCCGCCGGATCCGACGAGCCGCAGCTGGCGTTGCGCGACGGCGAGGTCTACGCGCCGCGCCTGGCCCGCGCCGAGATCGAGGAGACGCCGATCGACTGGGGCCGGCAGGTCCTGATCACCGGCGGCACCGGCGGCCTGGGCAAGGTCATCGCCCGGCACCTGGTCGCCGAGCACGGCGTCCAGAACCTCCTGCTGGTCAGCCGTCGCGGCACGGGTGACGTGTCGGACCTGGAAGCGTTGGGCGCCACCGTCTCCGTCGTCGCCTGTGACGTCGCGGACGCCGACGCGCTCGCCGCCCTCGTTGCCGAGCACGAGATCTCCTCGGTCGTGCACAGCGCGGGTGTGCTGGACGACGGCGTGATCTCGTCGCTGACCCCGGAGCGCCTGCACACGGTGCTGCGTCCCAAGGTCGACGCCGCCTGGAACCTCGCGCAGGCGCTGCCTTCGGTGCCGCTGGTGCTGTTCTCGTCGCTCGCCGGCACCTGGGGCACGCCCGGCCAGGCGAACTACGCCGCCGGCAACCACTTCCTCGACGCCCTGGCGGAGTTCCGCCCGAACACCGTCTCGCTGGCGTGGGGCGCCTGGGCCGTCGAGGGCATGCTGTCCGACGCGGACGCCGAACGCATGGCGCGCACCGGAATGCCGCCGCTGACCGTCGAGCAGGGCCTCACCCTGTTCGACCGCGGTGTCGCCGCCCAGACTCCGGTGCTGGTGCCGGCCCGCCTCGACCTGGCGACGCTGCGGCAGCGCGGCGAGGTGCCGCCGTTGCTGCGCGGCCTGATCCGCATGCGCACGCGCCGTGCGGCCTCGGGTTCGGAGACCGCGGACACGTTGATCCGCCGCCTGTCGGTGCTGGGCGCGGAGGAACGCTCGGACGCCGTGCTGGACCTCGTCCGAGGTCAGGTCGCGGCCGTGCTCGGCCACGCGTCCGGTGACGAGATCGAGCCGTCCCGCCAGTTCCAGGACCTGGGCTTCGACTCGCTCACCGCCGTCGAGCTGCGCAACCAGCTGACCGCGGTGACGGGCCTGCGCCTGCCCGCGACGATGGTGTTCGACTACCCGACGCCCGACGCGCTGTCCGCCCATCTGCTGGAAGAGCTGTTCGACGGCGAGACGGACGTCGTCGTGCCGGCACAGGTTCGTGCCGCCACGTCGGACGACCCGATCGTGATCGTCGGCATGGGCTGCCGCTACCCGGACGGCATCGGCTCGGCCGACGACCTGTGGCGGCTGGTGTCCGAGGGCGGCGACGCCGTGTCGGGCCTGCCGTCCAACCGCGGCTGGGACCTCGAGAACCTCTACCACCCCGACCCCGACCACCCCGGCACGACGTACTCGCGCTCCGGTGGCTTCCTGCACGACGCGGGCGAGTTCGACGCCGGCTTCTTCGGCATGTCCCCCCGCGAGGCCCTCGGCACGGACTCGCAGCAGCGCATCCTGCTGGAGGTCGTGTGGGAGGCGATCGAGCACGCCGGGATCGACCCGGTCTCGTTGCGCGGCACGCAGACCGGCGTGTTCGCGGGCGTCATGTACAACGACTACGGCGCACGGCTGGCCGGTGGTGACTTCGAGGGCTTCCAGGGCTCCGGCACCTCACCGTCCATTGTGTCCGGACGCGTCTCCTACACCCTGGGCCTGGAAGGCCCCGCGGTCACCGTCGACACCGCGTGCTCGTCGTCGCTGGTCGCGATGCACTGGGCGATGCAGGCGCTGCGGGCGGGGGAGTGCTCGCTGGCGCTCGCCGGCGGTGTGACGGTCATGTCGACGCCGACCGCGCTGGTCGAGTTCTCCCGGCAGCGCGGCCTCTCGCCGGACGGCCGCTGCAAGGCGTTCTCCGACTCGGCCGACGGTGTCGGCTGGTCCGAGGGCGCCGGTGTCGTGGTGCTGGAACGTCTCTCCGACGCCGTGCGCAACGGACATCCCGTGCTGGCCGTGATCCGCGGCTCCGCGGTGAACCAGGACGGTGCCTCCAACGGCCTCATGGCCCCGAACGGGCCCGCCCAGCAGCGCGTGATCCGCGCCGCGCTGGCGAACGCCGGCCTGGCGACGTCCGATGTGGACGTCGTGGAGGCGCACGGCACCGGCACGACCCTGGGCGACCCGATCGAGGCCCAGGCCCTGCTGGCCACCTATGGCCAGAACCGCACGGAACCCCTGCTGCTCGGCTCGGTGAAGTCGAACATGGGCCACACGCAGGCCGCCGCCGGTGTGGCGGGCGTGATCAAGATGGTGCAGGCGATGCGCCACGGCGTGCTGCCGCAGACCCTCCACGTCACGTCCGCCTCCTCGCACGTCGACTGGTCCGAGGGCGCCGTCGAACTGCTGACCTCGCCGCGTGCCTGGCCTGAGGCCGACCGTCCGCGCCGTGCGGGTGTCTCGTCGTTCGGCATCTCCGGCACCAACGCGCACATCATCATCGAGCAGCCGCCGTCCGCGGAGGCCGCGCCGTCCGAGCCTTCCTCGGTCGTCGTACCGGTGGTGCTGTCCGGCCGCACTCGCCGTGCCGTGCGGGGACAGGCCGCGCGTCTGCGTTCCTACGTCGAGTCGTCCGACGTCTCGTTGCACGACTTGGCTTTCTCGCTCGCGACGACGCGTTCGGCGTTCGAGCAGCGGGCGGCCGTGGTGGCCTCTGATCGTGAGTCGCTGCTGCGGGCGCTGGGTGCGCTGGCGACGGAGAACTCCGACGCCGCCCTGGTGGAGGGCGAGACCGCGCCGGGCAAGGTGGCGTTCCTGTTCTCCGGACAGGGTTCGCAGCGCTTGGGCATGGGCCGCGAGCTGTACGCCCGCTACCCGGTGTTCGCCTCGGCACTGGACGAGGTGCTCGACCGGATGCCCGTCCGCGACGTGATGTGGGGGTCCTCCGAGGAGGACCTGCGGCAGACCGGCAACGCCCAGCTCGCGCTGTTCGCGTTCGAGGTCGCGCTGTTCCGGCTCGTGCGGTCGTGGGGTGTGAAGGTCAACGCCGTCGTCGGCCACTCGATCGGCGAGGTCGCCGCCGCGCACGTGGCGGATGTGCTGTCCCTGGACGACGCCTGCACGCTCGTGTCGGCGCGTGCCCGGCTGATGCAGGCACTGCCTGTGGGCGGCGCGATGGTGGCCCTGCAGGCGACGGAGGCCGAGGTCACCCCGCTGCTGACGGCCGGTGTCTCCATCGCTGCGATCAACGGCCCGGAGTCGGTGACGATCGCCGGCGTCGAAGCGGAAGTCCTTGCCGTCGTCGCGCACTTCGGCGGCCGCAAGACCAAGCAGCTGGACGTCTCGCACGCCTTCCACTCGCCGCTGATGGACCCGATGCTCGACGAGTTCCGCCAGGTGGTCGAGGGGCTTTCGTTCGCCGAGCCGACGATCCCGCTGTTCGCCGGTGGGACGGTGCACGAGTCCGGCTACTGGGTGCGCCACGTCCGCGAGGCCGTCCGCTTCCACGACGCGGTCGAGGCTGCTCGTGCCGCCGGTGTCACGACGTTCGTGGAGATCGGTCCCGAGGGCGCGCTGTCGGCGCTCGTCGACGGCGCGATCCCGGTGCTGCGCAAGGACCGCTCGGAAGAGGCCTCGGTCGCCCTGGCGCTGGGACGTCTCTACGCGACCGGTGTGTCCGTGGACTGGAAGACCTACTTCGGCCCATCGCAGCGGGTCGCGCTGCCGACCTATGCGTTCCAGCACGAGTATTACTGGCCGCTGGGCTCCACGACTCCGGCCGTGACGGACACGGACGCGGACCCGGCCGACGCCAAGCTGTGGGCGGCCATCGAACGCGGCGACGCCCGTGAGCTCGCGGCCCTGCTGCGGCTCGGCGAGGAGCAGAGCGCGTCGCTGGACTCCCTCATCCCGGCGCTGTCGTCGTGGCGTGCGGGCAACCAGGAGAAGTCGCTGCTCGACTCGTGGCGCTACCGCGTGCTGTGGGCACCGGTCCGCGTCACGGGCACGCCGGTCCTGTCCGGCCGCATCACCGTCTTCACGACCCCGGCCGTCGACGCCGAGCCCTACCGCGCGGTGCTCGCCGCCCACGGCGCCGAGGTCACCGTCGTCACCGCTGTCGCCGACGTGCCCGAGTGCGACCTGATCGTGTCGCTGGCGGCGCTCGACGAGTCGCCCTCCGACGTCCTCACGGCCGGGCTGGAGCAGTCGATCCTGCTGGTCAAGGCCGTCGAGACGCCGATCTGGACCGTGACGTCCGGTGCCGTCGCCGCCGAGACCTCGGACGAGGTCAGGTCCGCCGCGCAGGCCGCGGTCTGGGGCTTCGGCCGTGCCGCCGCCCTCGAGTACCCGCAGCGCTGGGCCGGTCTGATCGACGTGCCCGAGGTGCTCGACGAGAACTCGTTGCGCCGCTTCGTCTCCTGCATCGCCGGACTCGAGGGCGAGGACCAGCTCGCCGTCCGCTCGTCCGGTGTCCTGGGACGACGTCTCGCGCACCGCCCGGTCGACGCGCTGCCGTCGGACTACGCCGCGCACGGCACGGTGCTGATCACCGGCGGCACCGGTGGTCTCGGTGCCACGACCGCGAAGTGGCTGGCGGAGCGCGGGGTTCAGAACCTCGTGCTGACCTCTCGCCGTGGTATGGACGCTCCCGGCGCCGCCGAACTCAAGTCGGCACTGGAAGAGCTCGGCCCACGCGTGTCCATTGTGGCCTGTGACGTCGCCGACCGCGACGCGCTGGCAGCGGTCATCGCATCCATCACCGATCTGTCCGGTGTCGTGCACACCGCCGGTGCCGCGCAGCACGCCCCGCTCGAACTGACCGAGCTGCCGGAGTTCGCGAACGTCCTGTCCGCCAAGGTGATCGGCGCCGCGAACCTCGACGCGTTGGTGGGCGAGGTCGACTTCTTCGTGCTGTTCGGCTCGATCGCGGGCGTGTGGGGCAGCGGCGGCCAGGCCGCCTACGGTGCCGCGAACGCCTACTGCGACGCACTCGCCGAGGCCCGCCGCTCCCGTGGGCTGCGCGCGACGTCGATCGCGTGGGGCCCGTGGGCCGAGGTCGGCATGGCCACGCACGAGGCCATGTCCGACAACCTCGCGCGCCGCGGCCTCACGTTCCTGAAGCCCGATCAGGCCGTCGTGGAACTGAACCGCGCCGTGATGCACGATGACACGTGCGTCACCGTCGTGGACATCAACTGGGACACCTACTTCCCGTTGTTCACCTCGGTCCGCCCGGCGCCGCTGCTGTCCGACCTGCCCGAGGTCAAGGCCCTCGCGGTCGTCGAGGAGGTCAAGCGCGACGACTCGGAGTTCGCGAAGAACCTGCGTGCACTGTCCGAAGAGGACCAGAAGCGCAAGCTCGTCGAGCTGGTGCGCACCGAGGCCGCCGCGACGCTGGGCCACACCTCGATCGAGGAGGTGGGGGAGAGCAGGGCGTTCCGCGACATCGGTTTCGACTCGCTGACCGCCGTCGAGCTGCGCAAGAAGCTGTCCGACGCCACCGGTCTGCCGTTGCCCGCCACCCTCGTCTTCGACTACCCGACCCCCGTCGTGCTCGCCGAGCACCTGCTGGCCGAACTCCTCGGCTCGGCAGAGGAAGCACTGACCTACACGGCGAACACCGACTCGGACGAGCCGATCGCGATCGTCGGCATGAGCTGCCGCTTCCCCGGCGACGCGAACACCCCCGAGGCGTTCTGGGAGATGGTGCTCGCCGGCACCGACGCGATCACGGAGTTCCCGGCGGACCGCGGCTTCGACATGGCGCAGATGTACGACCCGGACCCCGACCGCCCCGGCACCACCTACACCACCGCCGGCGGCTACCTGCCGGACGCGGGTGACTTCGACCCGGCGTTCTTCGGCATCAGCCCGCGCGAGGCCACCGGTATGGACCCGCAGCAGCGCCTGCTGCTCGAGACCACCTGGGAGGCCGTCGAACGCGCGGGCATCGACCCGGCGGCGTTGCGCGGCAAGAAGGTCGGCGCGTTCATCGGCTCCTCCTACATCGAGTACGGAGGCGGTGACGGCGGCTCCGAGGGCTACCAGGTCACCGGCAGCTCGCCATCGGTGCTCTCAGGTCGCGTCGCCTACGTGTTCGGCTTCGAAGGCCCGGCCGTCACCGTCGACACCGCCTGCTCTTCTTCTTTGGTGGCAATGCACCTGGCGTGCCAGTCACTCCGCACGGGCGAGTCTGCGTTCGCCGTCGCCGGCGGCGCGACGATCATGCCGAACCCGAAGCCGCTGATCGCGTTCTCCCGCCAGCGCGCCCTCGCGAAGGACGGCCGCTGCAAGTCGTTCTCCGACACCGCGGACGGCATGACGCTGTCCGAGGGCATCGGCATGCTCCTGCTGATGCGCCAGTCCGACGCGCTCGCCGCCGGGCACCGCGTCCTGGCGGTGATCCGCGGCTCGGCCGTGAACCAGGACGGCGCCTCGAACGGCCTGTCCGCCCCGAACGGCCCGTCGCAGCAGCGCGTCATCATGCAGGCCCTCGCCAACGCCAGCGTGACCACGGCCGACATCGACGCTCTGGACGCGCACGGCACCGGTACGTCACTGGGCGACCCGATCGAGGCCCAGGCCCTGTTCAACACCTACGGACGCGACCGCGACGCCGACCGCCCGCTGCTGCTGGGCTCGGTGAAGTCGAACATCGGCCACACCCAGTCCGCCGCGGGTGTCGCGTCCGTCATCAAGATGGTCATGGCGTTGCAGCACGGCGTTCTGCCCCGCACGCTGCACGCGGCCGAGCCGTCCACGCACGTCGACTGGAGTCCCGGCACCATCGCGCTGCTGCAGGACACGACGGCATGGCCTGAGACCGGCCGTGCCCGCCGTTGCGCCGTGTCGTCGTTCGGTATCAGTGGCACGAACGCGCACGTGATCTTGGAATCCCCGGCTGGTCCGGAATTGTCAGACCTGCCTGAGATGATGGGGATGGGGGGTGGATCCCCCCTGGGGGCCGGCGAATCGGAATCGATTCCGCCGAACGGAGCAGTGCTGGGGCAGGTCGGGGCGGCACCGTGGCTCGTGTCCGCCAAGTCCGACTCCGCCCTCCGCGCCCAACTCGAAGGCATCCGCGCGGTCGACGCCGACCCGGCCGACATCGCCTACAGCCTCACCCTCCGCCCAAGCTTCGACCACCGCGCCGCCCTGATCGACGGCACCGACACCAGGGGCATCGCCGACCTGGAGCGCAAGGTCGCGTTCATCTTCCCCGGCCAGGGCTCGCAATGGGTCGGCATGGGCGCGCAACTCCTCGACGAGTCGCCGATCTTCGCCGCCCGCATGGCCGAGTGCGCCGCGGCCCTGCAGCCCAACACCGACTGGAACCTCCTCGACGTCATCCGCAACCACGGCAGCCTCGACCGAGTCGACGTGGTCCAGCCCGCGAGCTGGGCGATGATGGTGTCGCTCGCCGAGGTCTGGAAGCACCACGGCGTCACCCCGGACGCCGTCATCGGCCACTCCCAGGGCGAGATCGCCGCGGCAGCGGTCTCGGGCGCACTCAGCCTCGAGGACGCCGCCAAGGTCGTCGCCCTGCGCAGCCAGGCCATCGGCCGCGTCATGTCGGGCCGCGGCAGCATCGTGTCCATCGGCCTGTCCGCCCAAGAAGTCCAGCCCCACCTCGAAGAATGGGGCGACCGCCTCAGCCTCGCCGCCACCAACGGCCCGCGCAGTGTCGCCGTCTCCGGTGACCTGGAGGCGCTGGACGCGTTCTGCGGCAAGCTGGTCGAGCAGGGCGTGCGGGTCCGCCGCATCGAGGTCGACTACGCCTCGCACTCGGCCCAGGTCGAGGACATCCGCGAGGACGTGCTCAACGACCTCGCCACCATCACCCCGCTCACCCCGCACACGAAGTTCCTCTCCACCGTCACCGGCGAGTGGAACGACGCGAACACCGACGCCGAGTACTGGTTCACGAACCTCCGCCAGACCGTGCACCTCCACGAAGCCGTCGAGCAGCTGATCGGCGCGGGCCACCAGATGTTCGTCGAGGTCAGCTCGCACCCGGTCCTCACGCCGGGCGTGCAGGACGCGCTGGAGGGCAAGCGCGGTGTCGTCACCGGCACGCTGCGCCGCGACATCGGCGGCCTGCAGCGCGTTCTGCAGTCGCTGGCCGAGGTCTGGGTCCGCGGCTACCCCGTCCAGTGGCACCTCACCGGCACCCGCGTCGACCTGCCCACCTACCCGTTCCAGCACGAGCGCTTCTGGATCGGCCCGCCCCAGCACCCCGTCGCGGCACCCGACTCCGACCCGGCCGACAACGCGTTCTGGCAGGCCGTCGAACAGTCCGACCTCGCCACCCTCACCCAGAGCCTGCACCTCGACGAGGCCACCCTCGCCGCGGTCCTGCCCGCGCTGAACACCTGGCGCCAGAGCAGCCGTGACCAGTCCACGACGGACTCCTGGCGCTACCGCACGACGTGGAAGCCGTTGCGCGGACTCGACAACGGCAAGCTCACCGGCACCACGACCGTCATCACCACCGACGCCATCGACGACACCGACGTCATCGCCGCGCTCGGCGACGTGCACCGAATCGTCCTCAACGCCGATGACGACCGCGCCTCGATCACGGCCAAGCTCAGCGAGAGCACGGATCGCATCGTTTCGTTGCTGCCCACCGACGAGAGCCCCGGAACCCTAGGCCTGCCAACAGGTCTGCTGCTGACCGTCCACCTGATCAACGCCCTCGGCGACGCCGGCGTCAACGCCCCGGTCTGGAACGTCTCCCGCAACGCCCTGTCCACGGGCCGCGCGGACACCGTCGACCACCCGGCGCAGGTGCAGGCGATCGGCATCGGCTGGACCGCCGCGCTGGAGCACCCGCAACGCTGGGGCGGCTCCATCGACCTGCCGGAGCGGCTCGACCAGCGCGCGGCACACCGGTTCGTCTCGGCACTGGCCAACGCGGGCGACGAGGACCAGCTCGCGATCCGCACGTCCGGCACGCTCGCCCGCCGTGTCGTCCGGGCCCCCGCACGTCCCGCCGGCCCGGACTGGACCCCGCGCGGCACCACGATCATCACCGGCGGCACCGGCACCCTCGGCCCGCACGTCGCTCGTTTCTTCGCCCACAAGGGCGCCGAGCACCTGGTGCTGACCAGCCGCCGCGGCCTCGACGCCCCCGGCGCCCGAGAGCTCGTCGCGGAACTGGAGGAACTCGGCACGCCCACCACGGTCGTCGCCTGCGACATCGCGAAACGCGACGACGTCGAACGCATGCTGAACGACCTGCGCGCGGAAGGCCGCGAGATCCGTTCGGTCGTCCACACCGCCGCGGTGATCGGCCTGCACTCGATCGACGGGTCCACTGTGGAGGGTCTGAGCGAGATCCTCGCCGCCAAGGTCGACGGCGCCGCCCACCTGGACGCGCTGCTGACCGAGGACCTCGACGCGTTCGTGCTGTTCTCGTCCATCTCGGGTATGTGGGGCTCGGGCAACCACGCGTCCTACGTGGCCGGCAACGCCTACCTGAACTCGCTGGCCGCCAACCGCCGCGCCCGCGGACTCAGGTGCACCTCGGTCTCGTGGGGCATCTGGTCCGACGACATCGGCCTCGGCCGTGTCGACACCGACCAGATCCGCCGCAGCGGCTTGGAGTTCATGAAGGCACGGCTGGCGCTCGCCGGTCTGCAGCGCGCGATCGAGGACGACGAGACCGAGATCGCCATCGCGAACATCGCGTGGGAGCGTTATCACCCGGTCTTCACGGCGATGCGCCCGTCGACGCTCTTCGAGGAACTGCCCGAGGTTCGCGCCCTCGCCGTCGCGGCCGAGCAGACCACGTCCTCCGACAACGACCTCGCGGCCAGGCTCAGGACCCTGCCGCCCGCCGAACGCGAACAGCAGCTGCTCGAACTCGTCCGCGCCGAGGCGGCGTCCGTGCTGGGCATGGCCTCGACCGACGCGCTGACCGAGCACAGGGCGTTCCGCGAGGTCGGCTTCGACTCGATCACCGCCGTCGACCTGCGCAACAAGCTCGCCGCCGCAACGGGTCTGACGCTGCCGACCACGATGGTGTTCGACCACCCGAGCCCGCTCGCGCTGACCGAGTTCCTGCTCGGCGAACTGCTCGGCGCCGACACCCCGGCGACCACCCAGGTGATCGCCTCGGCGGCGTCCGACGAGCCGATCGCGATCATCGGCATGGCCTGCCGCTACCCCGGAGGCGTTGCCACACCGGAAGACCTGTGGAACGTCGTGATGAACGGCGTCGACGCGATCTCCGGCTTCCCCGCCGACCGCGGCTGGGACGGCGACTCGCTCTACAACCCCGACCCGGACGCCCCCGGCGGCGCCTACTCGGTGCAGGGCGGCTTCCTGCACGACGTCGCGGACTTCGACCCCGGTTTCTTCGGCATCAGCCCGCGCGAGGCCCTGTCGATGGACCCGCAGCAGCGCCTCCTGCTCGAGACCGCCTGGGAGTCCATCGAACGCGCCGGCATCGACCCGCAGTCGCTCAAGGGAACCCTGACCGGCGCCTTCATCGGCGCCTCCTACCAGGACTACTCGGCGGGCGGCTCCGACCAGCCCGGCGACGAGGGCCACATGATCACCGGCACGCTCTCCAGCGTGCTGTCCGGCCGCGTCTCCTACCTGTTCGGCCTGGAGGGCCCCGCCGTCACCCTCGACACGGCCTGCTCCTCCTCCTTGGTGGCACTGCACCTGGCCTGCCAGTCCCTGCGCGACGGTGAGTCGTCCCTGGCCTTGGCCGGCGGCGTCTCGGTCATGGCGACGCCGGGCGCGTTCGTCGGCTTCTCCCGGCAGCGAGCGCTCGCGAAGGACGGCCGCTGCAAGGCCTACTCCGACGCCGCCGACGGTATGACCCTCGCCGAGGGCGTGGGTCTGGTGCTGTTGGAGCGGGTGTCCGACGCGGTCCGCAACGGCCACCGCATCCTGGCCGTCGTGCGCGGCTCCGCGGTGAACCAGGACGGTGCCTCCAACGGCCTCACCGCCCCGAACGGCCCGTCACAGCAACGAGTGATCCGCCAGGCCCTCGCCAACGCGCGCCTCGAACCGTCCGAAGTGGATGCCGTCGACGGGCACGGCACCGGCACGGCCCTGGGCGACCCGATCGAGGCCCAGGCGCTGCTCGCGACCTACGGCCAGAACCGCACGCAACCACTGCTGCTCGGCTCCATGAAGTCGAACATCGGCCACACCCAGATGGCCTCGGGTGTCGCGTCCATCATCAAGATGGTGCTCGCACTGCGGGCCGGTGTGCTGCCCCGGACCCTGCACGTCGACCAGCCGTCGACGAAGGTCGACTGGTCCTCGGGCTCCATCAAGCTCCTCGCCACCGAGGAGTCGTGGCCGCAGACTGACCACCCGAAGCGCGCGGGCATCTCGTCGTTCGGCCTGTCCGGCACGAACGCCCACGTGGTGCTCGAAGAAGCCCCGGCTCAGGCGGCTCCGCAGGAAGAGCAGCTGAACGGTGCGGTGCCGGTGCCGGTACTGCTGTCGGCCCGCGCGGACGAGGCCCTCAAGCAGGTCGCCGGCCGCCTCGTCGACGTCGACGCGGACCTCACCGACCTGGCCGCGTCGCTGGCCACCAAGCGCTCCACGTTCGAACGGCGAGCCGTCGTCATCGCCCGTGACCGCGACGAACTGGTCCGCGGCTTCACGGCACTGCGCGACGACCAGCCGGACAGCTCCGTGGTGCGGGGCCAGACCACGCGCGGCCGCACGGCGTTCCTGTTCACCGGCCAGGGCTCGCAGCGCCTCGGCATGGGCCGCGACCTGTACGAGCGCTACCCGGTGTTCGCCGACGCCCTCGACGCCGTCTGCGCCTACCTGGACGCGGACCTCGACCGCCCCCTGCGCGACGTGATGTGGGGCGACGAACAAGCCCTCGACCAGACCGGCTACGCCCAGCCCGCGATCTTCGCGGTCGAGGTCGCCCTCTACCGGCTCGTCGAGTCGTGGGGCGTCACCCCGGACTACCTGGCGGGCCACTCCATCGGCGAGATCGCCGCCGCACACGTCGCCAATGTCCTCAGCCTCGACGACGCGTGCGCCCTGATCTCCGCCCGCGCCCGCCTCATGCAGGCGTTGCCGACCGGCGGCGCCATGATCGCCGTCCAGGCGACAGAAGCCGACATCACGCCGCTGCTGACGAGCCGCGTCTCGATCGCCGCCGTCAACGGCCCGGCCAGCATCGTGATCGCCGGCGACGAGGCCGAGACCGAGGCCATCGCGGCCCGGTTCGCGAAGACCAAGCGGCTCAAGGTCAGCCACGCGTTCCACTCGCCGCTGATGGAGCCGATGCTCGACGAGTTCCGCGGTGTCGTCGAGGGGCTTTCGTTCAACAACCCGACGATCCCTGTGCTGACCGCTGGAATTGTTCACCAGCCCGACCACTGGGTCCGGCACGTCCGCGACGCCGTCCGGTTCGCCGACGTCGTCACGCAGCTGGAGAGCAAGGGCGTGCGGGCGTTCCTGGAGCTCGGCCCGGACGGCGTGCTCACCGGCATGGCACAGGAGTCGCTCACCGAAGAGGCGGTCCTGGTCCCCGCACTGCGCCGCGACCGCGACGAGGTAGTCACGCTGCTGACCGCACTGGCGGGCCTGCACGTGCGCGGCACGACCGTCGACTGGGCCGCGTACTTCGCGGGCGCCGGCGCCGAGGTCGAGCTGCCGACGTACCCGTTCCAGCACCAGCGCTTCTGGCCGGAGCCCGTCGCTGCGGCAGTCGCCGAAGGAGACTTCGTCGACGACGACTTCTGGGCTGCGGTCGAACGCGAGGACTTCACCGCACTGGCGCAGTGGCGTTCGCGCAACCAGAAGTCCACTGTGGACTCCTGGCGCTACGCCGTCACCTGGAAGCCGATCACCGCACAATCGACCCTCACCGGCCCGTGGCTGGTCCTCACCGACCACGACGCGTCCGACCTGATCGACGCGCTGGGCGTCGAGACCGTCGTGGTCAACGCGACCACGCGATCCGAGCTCGCCGAGCAGGTCCGCGGCGACTACGCCGGTGTGCTGTCGCTGCTCGCGATCAACGCCGACGCCGAAGACGCACTGGTCCGCACTTCCGTTGTCGTGCAGGCACTCGGCGACGCCGGACAGGACGCCCCGCTGTGGGTGGCGACGCGCGGAGCCGTGTCGGTCGGCGGCGGCGAGCAGATCGCCGACCCGGACAGCGCCACGGTCTGGGGCCTCGGCCGCGTCATCGCGCTGGAGCACCCGACGCGCTGGGGCGGCCTGATCGACCTGCCCGCACAGCTCGACTGGAACACCGCGCGCCGCATCCCCGGCGTGCTGGCCGGCACGGGCGAGGACCAGGTCGCGGTGCGGCCGTCCGGCGTCTACGGCCGCCGTCTCATCCACAGCACCCCGAGTGCGCTGCACCGCGACTACCGGCCGGGCCGCGTGCTCGTCACCGGCGGCACGGGCGCGATCGGCAAGCAGGTCGCGCAGTGGTTGCTCGACCACGACGCCGAACAGGTCGTCCTGGTCAGCCGCACCGGAACCGCCGACTTCGACGACCCGCGCGTGCTCGTCAAGGCCTGCGACGTCGCCGACCGCGACGCTCTGGCAGCACTGCTCGCCGAGCACCCGGTCACGTCGGTCTTCCACGCGGCGGGTGTCGTCGAGGACGGCCTCGTCGAGTCGATGGACGCCACGTCGTTCACGAACCTGTTGCGCGCCAAGGTCCACGCGACCCGCAACCTGCACGAGCTCACGGAGAACCTCGACGCGTTCGTGCTCTTCGCCTCGACCGCCGGTGTCATCGGCGGCGCGGGCCAGGGCAACTACGCCGCGGCCAACGCGTTCCTCGACACGTTCGCCGAACACCGCCGCCTGCAGGGACTTCCGGCCACCTCGGTGGCGTGGGGCCCGTGGGGCGGGGCCGGCATGGCGGTCGCGGGCGGTGTCGCGGAACGCCTGAAGCGCGGCGGTTTCACACCGATGGAGCCCGCACTCGCTTTGCAGGCACTCCAACAGGCCATCGAGCACGGCGACGCGGCCGTGCTGGTCGCCGAGATCGACTGGGAAAGGTTCCTGCCCGCGCTCGCCGGTCTGCGCCCGGCACCGCTGGTCGGCGACCTGCCTGAGGTCAAACGTTTCCACACCACGGAAAAGGTCGTCGAGAACGAGCAGCCGCAGTTCCGCAAGGCACTGGCTGGCCTGTCGAAGGCCGAGCGCAACCGCGCCGTGCTGGACCTGGTGCGCGGCCAGATCGCCGCGGTCCTGGGCCACGGCAACGCCTCCGACGTCGACCCGGACCGCGCGTTCCTCGACCTGGGCTTCGACTCCCTGACCACGCTGGAACTCCGCAACCGCCTGCAGGTCGCCACCGAACTGACGCTGCCGGCGTCGTTGCTCTACGACTACCCGACCCCCTACGACCTGGCGGACTTCCTGTTGGGCGAGGTCGGCGACGTGCCCGCCGAGGTGATCACGCAGCGCGTCGACGACGACCCGATCGCGATCGTCGGCATCGGTTGCCGCTTCCCCGGCGGCGTGACGTCCCCGGAGGCGTTCTGGGACCTGGTCTCCTCCGGCGGCGACGGCATCAGCTCGTTCCCCTCCGACCGAGGCTGGGACCTGGCCGCGCTGGGCGCCGGTGCGTCGGCGTCGCTGGAGGCCGGTTTCCTGAACGGCGTCGCGGACTTCGACGCGCACTTCTTCGGCATCTCGCCGCGGGAAGCGCTCGCGATGGACCCGCAGCAACGCCTGGTGCTGGAAACCGCATGGGAGGCGTTGGAGCGCACGGGCATCGACCCGCTGTCGCTGAAGGGCAGCGCGACGGGCGTGTTCGTCGGCACCAACGGCCAGGACTACGAGAACGTCCTGCGCCGCTCGCTCGATCCGGACATCCAGGGCTACCTGGCGACCGGCAACACGGCGTCGGTGATGTCCGGCCGCCTCTCCTACGTCCTCGGACTCGAAGGACCCGCGGTCACCATCGACACGGCCTGCTCGTCGTCGTTGGTCGCGATGCACTGGGCGATGCGCGCGCTCCGTTCCGGTGAGTGCTCTCTCGCTCTCGCGGGCGGCGTCAGCGTGATGTCGAGCCCCGACTCGTTCGTCGAGTTCACCACCCAGGGCGGCCTCGCCCCGGACGGCCGCTGCAAGGCCTTCGCCGACGGCGCCGACGGCACGGCGTGGTCCGAGGGCGCGGGCATCCTCGTGCTGGAACGCCTGTCCGACGCGCTCGCCGCCGGTCACGAGGTGCTGGCCCTGGTGCGCGGCTCCGCCGTCAACTCCGACGGCGCCTCGAACGGCCTGACGGCCCCGAACGGCCCCTCGCAGCAGCGCGTCATCCGCCGCGCTCTCGCGGACGCCGGTCTGTCCGTGGGCGATGTGGACGCTATCGAGGCACACGGCACCGGCACGACCCTCGGCGACCCGATCGAGGCGCAGGCGCTCCTCGCGACGTTCGCCGACCGCTCCGAACCGCTCTACCTGGGCTCGGTGAAGTCGAACATCGGCCACTCGCAGGCCGCCGCGGGTGTCGCGGGCGTGATCAAGATGGTCGAGGCGATGCGCCACGGCGTGCTGCCCCGCACCCTGCACGTGGACGCGCCGACCTCGCACGTCGACTGGACGTCGGGCCCGGTCTCGCTGCTCACGGAGAACACGGCCTGGCCTTCCGCGGGCCGCCCACGCCGCGCGGGCGTCTCGGCGTTCGGCCTGTCCGGCACCAACGCCCACGTGATCTTGGAAGCCCCGGACGCTCAGGAACTGTCAGACCCCGATGAGATGATTGGAGTGGGGACTTCGCGTCCCCCCAAGGGGGCTCCCGTCGTTGTCTCGGCGAAGTCCTCCGCTTCGCTGCGCGCTCAGGTCGACCAGATCCGCGCGATCGACGCCGACCAGTTCGACCTCGCGTTCTCGGCGGCCACGACGCGGGCGCAGTTCGCGCACCGTGCGTTGCTGATCGACGGTGTCGAAGTCACGAGCGGTGTGGCGCGCAAGGCGGGCACGACGGCGTTCCTGTTCACCGGCCAGGGCTCGCAGCGCCTCGGCATGGGCCGCGACCTGTACGAGCGGTTCGGCACCTTCCGGGACGCGCTCGACGAGGTGCTCGCCCACCTCGACCCGGAACTGAAGAGCATCATCTGGGGCGAGGACGAGGAGCAGCTCAACCAGACCGGCACCACCCAGCCCGCGCTGTTCGCGATCGAGGTCGCGCTCGCCAGGCTCGTGCAGAGCCTCGGCGTCCTGCCCGACCACGTCGCCGGGCACTCCATCGGCGAGATCGCGGCCGCGCACATCGCCGGGGTGCTCACGCTCGAAGACGCCGCGAAGCTCGTCACCGCCCGCGCCGCACTCATGCAGGCACTCCCGGCCGGTGGCGCGATGGTCTCCGTCCTCGCCACCGAGACCGAGGTGCGCAAACAGCTCGGCAAGTCCAAGAAGGTGTCGATCGCCGCGGTCAACGGCCCGAACAGCGTCGTCATCGCGGGCGACAAGGCACAGGTCCAGAAGATCGCCAAGAAGTTCGAGAAGACCAAGCAGCTCACGGTCAGCCACGCGTTCCACTCGCCGCTGATGGACCCGATGCTGGACGACTTCCGGGCGGCGATCACCGGTATCACGCTGACCCCGCCGCGCATCCCGATGGCCACCACCGGCGACGTCACGACCGTCGACTACTGGGTCAACCACGTCCGCGACACGGTCCGCTTCCACGACAACGTCCAGAGCCTGGGCAACGTCGACACGTTCGTCGAGATCGGCCCGGATGGCGTGCTCGCCGCGATGGTCGACGGAGCCGTTGCCACACAACGCAAGGACCGCGACGAGGTCAGCGCGTTCGCGCTCGCGCTCGGCACGCTGCACGTCCGCGGCGCCGAGGTCGACTGGCCCGAGTACTTCGCCGGCACCAACGCCAAGCGCATCCCGCTGCCCACCTACGCGTTCCAGCGCGAGCGCTTCTGGCCCACGACGACGCCGAAGTCCGTCACCGACGACTGGCTGTACGAGGTCGTGTGGGAGAAGCAGCAGGTCACCACCACGACCGACGGCACCTGGCTCGCGATCGGGGACACCACGGGATTCGCCGGCACCACCGTCACGGACCTCGTGCCCGGCGACTACGCCGGCGTGATCTCGGTCGGCGGCACCAGCCCGTTCGAGATCCTGAACCTCCTGGCCGACAACAACATCACCGCCCCGCTGTGGTGTGTCAGCGACGAACCCGCCGTCTGGGGCGAGGGCCGCGTCGCCGCGCTGGAACAGCCGGAACGCTGGGGCGGCCTCATCCGCGTCGAGACCGACACGTGGGCCGTTCCGCGTCAGGAACAGGAAGTCGGCTTCCACACCGAAGGCACGTTCGTGCCACGACTGCGCCGCATCGAGGCCACGACGCCGTGGACCCCGACCGGCAAGATCCTGCTCGTCGGCGCGGAAGGGCCGATGGGCGAGCAGCTCAGGGCGCTGGAGAACACCACCGAGACGCTCACGGACGACGTCACCGCGGTCATCCACCTCGGCGGCGCGGACTCGCTGCGGCAGCTCGACGAGCAGCTGGGCGACCGCGACCTGGAAGCGTTCGTGGTCTTCGGTTCCGTTGCCGGCACGTGGGGTTTCCGCGGCCAGGCCCAGCAGGCCGCTCACAGCGCGATCGTCGAGGAGTTCGCGCGGCAACGGCGAGCGCGTGGCCTCAAGGCGACCTCCATCGCGTTCTCGCCGTGGGAGGGCACGACCGACCAGAGCATGACCGCGCACCTGCGGATGAGCGGCATCCCGGTCCTCGACGCCCCGAACGCCATCGCCGCGCTGCACAGTGCTGTCGCGAGTGGACGGACGAACGTCGTCGTCGCGAACGTCGACTGGGACACGTTCCAGCAGAGCAACAAGCTGTTCAGCGGGTTCGTGCAGAAGAAGGCGGTCGTCGAACCGGTTCTGAAGCAGACGATCGAGAGGCTGCCCGAGTACGAACGTCACGGCGCGTTGCTCACGCTCGTCCGCGAGAAGGCCGCGCTGGTGCTGGGACACAATGGGATCGACGCGATCGAGCCGGGTGTTCCGTTCCGCGACCTCGGTTTCGACTCGCTCACCGCCGTCGACCTGCGCAACCAGATCCAGACCGAGTCCGGCCTGCAGCTCAGCGCCGCGCTGGTGTTCGACTACCCGACGCCCGACGAGCTCGCCGAGCACCTGCTCGCCGAGCTCCTGGGTGGCGTGGACGAGGTCGAGTTCGTCACCAGGACCCTGACCGACGACCCGATCGCCATCGTCGGCATGGCCTGCCGTTATCCCGGTGACGTGCGGTCGCCGGAGGACCTGTGGAAGCTGCTGCTCGACGGTGTCGACGCGATCGGGGAGTTCCCCGCCGACCGCGGCTGGGACCTCGCCACCCTCTACAGCGGACAGAGCGTCACCCGCAGCGGCGGCTTCCTCTACGACGTGCCGGACTTCGACCCGGACTTCTTCTCGATCTCGCCGCGTGAGGCGATGGTCATGGACCCGCAGCAGCGCATCGTGCTCGAAACCGCCTGGGAGGCGCTGGAACGGGCGGGCGTCGACCCGGCCACGATCCGCGGCAGCGTCACCGGTGTGTTCGTCGGTGGTGGCAGCGGCGAGTACCGGCCGTCACCGGAGGAGACCGGGCTCGAGTGGCAGACCGCGCAGTCCGCGTCGCTGCTGTCCGGCCGGCTCGCCTACACGTTCGGCCTGCAGGGACCGACGGTCTCGGTCGACACCGCGTGTTCATCGTCGCTGGTCTCGCTGCACCTCGCGGCCCAGGCGCTGCGCACCGGTGAGTGCGAGATGGCACTGGCCGGCGGTGTGTGCGTGATGTCGACGCCGGTCGGGTTCATCGAGTTCAGCGCTCAGGGCGCGCTGTCGGAGGACGGCCGCTGCAAGGCGTTCTCCGACGACGCCGACGGCACGGGCTGGGCCGAGGGTGTCGGCATGCTGGTGCTGGAGCGCCTGTCCGATGCCCAGCGCAACGGCCACGAGGTGCTCGCGGTCGTGCGGGGCTCGGCGATCAACTCCGACGGCGCGTCGAACGGGCTGACGGCTCCGTCCGGACCGGCCCAGCAGCGGGTCATCCGGCAGGCGCTGGCTGCCTCGGGGCTGCGTCCGTCCGATGTGGACGCGGTCGAGGCGCACGGCACCGGCACGAAGCTCGGCGACCCGATCGAGGCGCAGGCACTGCTCAACGTCTACGGTCAGGACCGGTCGGCGCCGCTGCTGCTCGGTGCGGTCAAGTCGAACATCGGCCACACGCAGGCGGCGTCCGGTGTGGCGGGCGTGATCAAGATGGTGATGGCGATGCGGGCGGGCGAACTGCCCCGCACGCTGCACGCCTCGACGCCCTCGTCGCACGTCGACTGGACCACCGGCGCGGTGCAGCTGCTGCAGGAACGCACGGCCTGGCCTGCCGTTGACCGTGCACGGCGCGCTGCGGTGTCGTCGTTCGGCGCCAGCGGCACCAACGCCCACGTGATCTTGGAGGCGCCTGGGGCGTCGGGGATCCCCCCAATTTCCAGCGTACCGGATGAAAGTGCTGGTCAAGGGGCCGCTGGGCGATCTGTGGACAACTCGGCGCCTGTGGACAACCCCGCGTTGCTGCCGGTGCTCGTGTCCGGCCGCACGCCGTCCGCGCTGCGTGATCAGGCCACGCGTCTGCTCGGTGTGGACGCGGATCTCGCCGACATCGCCCGGTCCGCGGCCACCACGCGGGCCTCGTTCGACCAGCGCGCCGTCGTGCTGGCGAGCACCCGCGAGGAGCTCACCGCCGCGCTGGCCGCACTGGCGTCCGACGTCCGCAACCCGCTCGTCGTCCGCGACGCGGTGGCGCGCTCCGGCAAGCTGGCGTTCCTCTTCGCCGGGCAGGGCTCGCAGCGCCTCGGCATGGGCCGCGACCTGTACGAGAGGTTCGGTACCTTCCGCGACGCGCTCGACGAGGTGCTCGCCCACCTCGCCCCGGAACTGAGGAGCATCATCTGGGGCGACGACCAGGACGCGCTCAACCTCACCGGCACCACGCAGCCCGCGCTGTTCGCCGTCGAGGTCGCGCTGTTCCGCCTCGCCGAGTCGTGGGGCCTCAAGCCCGACTTCCTGGCCGGCCACTCGATCGGCGAGATCGCGGCCGCGCACGCCGCCGGTGTGCTCAGCCTGGAGGACGCGGCGAAGCTCGTGACCGTCCGGTCGGCGCTGATGCAGGCGCTGCCCGAGGGCGGTGCGATGGTCGCGGTGCAGGCCAGTGAGGACGTCGTCCTGCCGCACCTCACCGATGGTGTCGTGATCGCAGCGGTCAACGGGCCCGAGTCGGTCGTGATCGCCGGACCGGAGAGCGCCGTCGTCGACATCGCGGAACGCTGGAAGGCCAAGCGTTTGCGCGTCTCGCACGCCTTCCACTCGCCGCTGATGGACCCGATGCTGGACGAGTTCCGGTCCACTGTGGAGTCGCTGACGTTCCACCAGCCGCGGATCCCCGTGGTGGCGGAAGGCGACGTGACCGACCCCGAGTACTGGGTCCGGCACGTGCGGGAGGCGGTGCGCTTCGCGGACAACGTCAAGATTCTCACCGGACGCGGCGTCACCACGTTCGTCGAGCTCGGCCCGGACGCCACGCTGTCCGGCCTGGTCGAGGGCATTCCGTTGCTGCGCAAGGACCGCGGCGAGGAGCAGTCGATCGTCACCGCGCTCGCCCGCCTGCACACCCGCGGCGTGAAGGTCGACTGGGCCGGGTTCTTCGGCGCACAGGGCCGCAAGATCACGCTGCCGACCTATGCGTTCCAGCACCAGCGGTTCTGGCCGTCGACCATGGCCGTCTCCGCGAAGCCCGCCGCGCCGGCGAACGACGACACGGCGTTCTGGGCCGCGGTCGAGGGTGAGGACTTCGGGTCGCTGCAGAACGTCCTGAGCGTCGACACCGACGCGCTGTCGCAGGTGCTGCCGGCGCTGCTCGACTGGCGCAAGCAGCGCACCGACCACGCGCTGGTCGACAGCTGGCGGCACCGCATCACCTGGAAGTCGCTGGACGCCAAGGGCTCCGGCGAACTGACCGGAACGTGGCTCGCGGTGACAGCGGGCCAGGACGACTGGACCGATGCCGTCATCGACGCGCTCGGCGTGAGCGTCGTGCGGGTCGACGTCACGGCCCCGGACCGCGAGGCCATCGCGGAGGAACTGCGTTCGCTGGGGACGTCGTTCACCGGTGTGCTGTCGCTGTTGGGACGCGCTGAAGCCGGTGAGGGCAGTGCGCCTGCCGGTGTGCTGCTGACGGCCGCGCTGATCCAGGCGCTCGGCGACGCGGGCGTCAACGCGCCGCTGTGGTGCGCGACCCGAGACGGAGCCGCCGTCAACGGGACGGTCTTCGAGGACCTGACGCAGGCCGCGATCCACGGCCTCGGCCGGGTCGTCACGCTGGAGCACCCCGAACGCTGGGGCGGTCTGGTCGACCTGCCGGCGGCGATCGACGACAGGGTCGCGAACGGGCTCACGTCCGTCCTCTCCGGACTCGACGGCGAGGACCAGGTCGCGGTGCGGGCCAACGGTGTGTTCGGCCGGCGGCTCGTCGCCGCACCGGCACCCGTTCCCGCGCAGGAGTGGCAGCCGCGCGGCACGGTCCTGATCACCGGCGGCACCGGCGCCCTCGGCGGTCACGTCGCCAGGACGCTCGCCCAGAACGGCGCCGAGCACCTGGTCCTGGTCAGCCGCAGCGGGCTGAACGCGCCGGGAGCGGACGAGCTGCGCACGGAGCTCGTCGGCCTGGGTGTCGACGTCACGATCGCCGCGTGCGACGTGGCCGACCGGAAGTCGTTGCAGGCAGTGCTTTCCGCGATTCCGCAGCCGTTGACGGGTGTCGTGCACACCGCCGGAATCATCGACGACGGCGTGCTGGACAAGATGACGCCGGAACGGTTCGAGGCGGTGTTCCGCAGCAAGGTCACCTCGGCGTTGCTGCTGGACGAGCTGACCTCCGACCTGGACGCGTTCGTGCTGTTCTCCTCCGCGTCGTCGTCGGTCGGCAGCCCCGGCCAGTCGAACTACGCGGCGGCGAACGCGATGCTCGACGCGCTCGCGGACCGCAGGCGGGGCAAGGGGCTCGCGGCGACGTCGATCGCCTGGGGCGCCTGGGGTGGCGGCGGCATGGCCGACACCGAGGACGCGTTGGCCAACGCCAAACGTGCCGGCATCGCCTCGATGGACCCGGTGCTGGCGTGCCTCGCCCTGCGGCAGCTCGTCGGCGAGGGACTGGCGACGGCGGTCGTGGCGGCGGTCGACAAGGGCCGGTTCTCCGGTGGGTTCAGGCCGAACCCGCTGCTCCGCGAGCTGGCAGTGGACACCACCGCCGAGGCCCCGGTCGCCGAGGGCGCGTTCCGCGAGAAGCTGCTGGCGCTGCCCGCGGCGAAGCGGTTCGACGAGGTGCTGGAGCTGGTGCGGACAAGGGCGGCCGAGGTGCTCGGGCAAGCCGACGTGGACGCCGTGCGCCCCGACCGGCCGTTCCGCGACCTCGGGTTCGACTCTCTCGCGGTCGTGGAGCTGCGCAACCAGCTCAACGCCGCCACCGGCCTGTCGCTGGCGTCGACGCTCGTGTTCGACCACCCGTCACCGGAGGAGCTCGCGACGCACGTGCTGACCGAGCTGATCCCGGACGTCGCCGAGGTCGACGCGGAGGAGTCGGAGATCCGCGGCCTGCTGGCGCGGGTGCCGCTCGCCCAGCTGCGCGAGCTCGGCGTGCTGGAACCGTTGATGCAGCTCCTCGGCAAGGGAACGGTTCAGGCGGACGAGGACATCGACGAGATGAGCGTCGACGACCTCATCCAGGCGGCGCTCGACGGCCACACCGACTGATCCGGATCGCCCGGCGGCCGGTCACTTCCCAGGGAGTGACCGGCCGCCGGTTTTCTGAGGAATTCGCTACCGCTTCCGCTGCTCCAATTGCTGGCGGGATGACCGTGTCCGGCTGGACTGACGGAGCTGATGAATGAGTACCTCCAGCGAGAAGGTTGTCGAGGCCCTCCGCGCCGCGATGAAGGAGGCGGAGCGGCTGCGCAAGCAGAACCGGCAGCTCGTCGCCGCCGCCACCGAACCGATCGCGATCATCGGGATGGCCTGCCGCTTCCCCGGCGGCATCAGCTCGCCGGAGGACCTGTGGGAGCTGGTGGCGTCCGGACGTGACGCCATCACCGGCTTCCCTGCCGACCGCGGCTGGGACGTGGACGCGCTGCTGGGCGGCGGCGTCGACGAACGTGGCCACAGCGTGTCCGTGCAGGGCGGCTTCCTGCAGGGCATCGCGGACTTCGACCCGGCGTTCTTCGGCATCTCGCCCCGCGAGGCCGTCACGATGGACCCGCAGCAGCGCCTGTTGCTGGAGACGTCCTGGGAGGCGCTGGAACGCTCGGGCATCGACCCGTCGTCGCTGCGAGGCTCGCGCACCGGTGTTTTCATCGGCACCAACGGCCAGGACTACGAGCACCTGCTGATCCGCGGCCTCGACGACGCGACGGGCGACGTCGGCACGGGCATCGCCGCGTCCGCTGAGTCCGGCCGCATCTCCTACGCGCTGGGCCTTGAGGGCCCAACTCTGACCGTTGACACCGCGTGCTCTTCTTCTTTGGTCGCACTGCATCTGGCCGTGCACGCGTTGCGCGCGGGGGAGTGCACGCTGGCGCTCGCGGGTGGCGTCAACGTCATGTGCACGCCGGGCTCGTTGGTCGAGTTCTCGCGTCAGGGTGGACTGGCTTCCAACGGCCGATGCAAGGCTTTCTCCGACGACGCTGACGGCACCGGCTGGTCCGAGGGTGTGGGCGTGCTCGCGCTGGCTCGTCTGTCGGACGCGCAGGCCCTCGGGTATCCGGTGCTCGCGGTGGTGCGTGGTTCGGCCGTGAACTCCGATGGTGCTTCCAACGGGTTCACCGCGCCGAACGGTCGTGCGCAGCAACGTGTCATCCGTGCCGCTCTCGACCGCGCTGGTCTGGCACCGTCCGATGTGGATGTTGTGGAGGCGCACGGCACCGGTACGCCGTTGGGTGACCCGATCGAGGCTCGGAGCTTGCTGGCGGCTTACGGTGCTGATCGGCCTTCTCCGTTGCTGCTGGGGTCGGTGAAGTCGAACATCGGCCACACCCAGGCTGCCGCTGGCGTCGCGGGCATCATCAAGATGGTGCAGGCGATGCGGCACGGGGTCGTGCCGGCGACTCTGCACGTTTCGCGGCCGTCCACGCACGTCGACTGGACCGCCGGCTCCGTTGAGCTCGCCACCTCCGCTGTCGCCTGGCCTGCCACCGGTCGTGCCCCTCGCGCCGCTGTGTCGTCGTTCGGCGTCTCGGGCACGAATGCGCACGTGATCTTGGAAGCGGCGAGCTCGCCGGAATTGTCAGACCTGCCTGAGATGATTGGGATGGGGGGTAGTTCCCCCCAGGGGGCCTGCCAATCGGAATCGATTCCGCCAAACGGAGCAGCGTCCTCGAGTGGGTCGGCGTCGCAGTCCGGGGCGGTGCCGTGGCTCGTGTCGGCGAGGTCGGAGTCCTCGCTCGCGGCGCAGATCGAACGAGTGCGAGCGCTCGAAGCCGACCCCGTGGACGCCGGGTTCTCGTTGGCGACCACGCGCGCGTTGTTCGAGCACCGGGCCGTGCTGCTCGACGGAACCGAAATCGCACACGGCCTGGCAAAGCGGACCGAACTCGCACTCCTGTTCTCCGGACAGGGCGCACAGCGCGTCGGCATGGGCCGGGAGCTGTACACCGAGTTCGACGTCTTCCGCACCGCGCTCGACGAGGTCCTGCAGCACCTCGACCCAGGGCTGCGCGACATCATGTGGGGCGACGAGGAGGCCCTGAACCAGACGGGCAACACGCAGCCGGCGCTGTTCGCGTTCGAGGTCGCCCTCTACCGGTTGCTGGAGTCGTTCGGCGTTACAGCCGCGCACGTCACCGGCCACTCGATCGGCGAGATCGCCGCCGCCCACGTCGCGGGCGTGCTCAGCCTCGAAGACGCCGCGACACTCGTCCAGGCCCGTGCGAGCCTCATGCAGGCGCTGCCGGTCGGCGGCGTGATGATCGCGCTCCAGGCCACCGAGGACGAGATCACCCTCACCCCAGGCGTCTCCATCGCCGCGATCAACGGCCCGGACTCCCTGGTCATCGCGGGCGTCGAGGCCGAGGCCCGCGCCATCGTCGCGCGGTTCGAAGGCCGCAAGACCAAGCAGCTCCAGGTCTCCCACGCGTTCCACTCGCCGCTGATGGACCCGATGCTCAACGCCTTCCGCGAAGCCATCGGCGGCATCACGTTCCACAGCCCGGCGATCCCGATGACCGGCGACGTCACCAACCCCGAGTACTGGGTCCGCCACGTCCGCGACGCCGTCCGCTTCCACAACACCGTGACCGCCCTCGGCGACAAGACGCTCCTCGAGGTCGGCCCGGACGGCGTGCTGTCCGCGCTCGTCGAGGCCATCCCGAGCCAGCGCAAGGACCGCGACGAGCGTACCGCGTTCATCACCGCGCTCGCCCGCCTGCACGTCGCGGGCGTCGCCGTCGACTGGAAACCGTTCTACCCCAACGGCAAACGCGTCGACGTGCCCACCTACGCCTTCCAGCACGACCGCTACTGGCCGTCGGTGTCGGTGAGCGCGGGCGACGCCACCGGACTCGGCCTGACCCCGGCCGGCCACCCGCTGCTCGGCGCCGCGATGACCGTCGCGGGCTCCGGCGAGCTGATCCTCACCGGCACGCTCACCAAAACCTCGTGGCTCGCCGACCACGCCGTGTTCCCGACCGCGGGCGTGCTGGAGCTGGCGTTCCGCGCCGCCGATCTCGCGGGCTACGAGCGCGTCGAGCGGTTCACCCAGGTCGCGCCGCTCGTGCTGCCGGACAGCGGCGCAGTGCAGGTGCAGTTCCAGACGGGGCGCGACGGCGCGTTCCGGTTCCACTCGCGGCGCGGCGACACGGACTGGGTCGAGCACGCGAACGGCGTGCTCGGACAAGGCGTTCCGGCGCCGGCCAAGGTGAGCGAGTGGCCGCCGAAAGGCGCGACCGTCGTCGACCTCGACGGCTTCTACGACAACACTCCCCACGGGGAGGCGTTCCAGGGGCTGCGCGCGGCCTGGAGGCGTGGGCAGGAGGTGTTCGCCGAGATCGCGTCGCCCGTTGACGCCAAGGGTTTCGGCGTGCACCCCGCACTGCTCGACGCCGCCACGCACGCCGCCGCGTTCCTCGGACTCGACGGCGTTCCCACCGACTGGCAGGGCGTTTCCCTTCACGCGAACGGCGCGGAGGTCGTTCGCGTAAAGCTGTCCGTTGTGGACGGTGGGCTGAAGCTCGCCGCCGTCGACGTGGCCGGAGACCCGGTGCTGTCCGCGGACGCCGTGACCATCGCACCGCTGGGCGAACTGAACGCGCGACCCGGCACCGACTCGCTGTTCCGCCTCGACTGGGTGCCCGTCACCTACGCGCCTGCCGAGGTGCCGGTCGCGCACTTCGCCGGTGCACAGTCAGCGCACGCCGTGGCCGCAGACGCACTCGAAGCGCTCCATCAGGCCACCGGCAAGCTGATCTTCGTCACGCGCGGGGCCGTGACCGGCGACGACGTCGCGGCGGCCTCCGTCTGGGGGCTGGTGCGCTCCGCGCAGACCGAGGACCCCGGCCGGTTCCTGCTGGTCGACCTCGACGACGCGCCCGAGTCCGAAGCGCTGCTACCGGGCCTCGGCGGACTGATCGACGCGGGGGAGACCCAGGTCGTCGTCCGCGCGGGCGAGGTGTTCGCGGGCAGGCTGGCGCGGGCAACGGAAAGCGTTGCGGGCGAATGGGATTCCAGTGGCACCGTACTGATCACCGGCGGAACCGGTGGCCTCGGCGCTGTCCTCGCCCGGCATCTGGCGACACGCGGACAGCGCAGGTTGCTGCTGGTCAGCCGCCGTGGTCCCGACGCACCCGGCGCCGCCGACCTGCGTGACGAGCTCACCGCCCTGGGATGCGACGTCGAGGTGAAGGCCTGCGACGTCACCGAACGCGCTGCCGTCGCGGACCTGCTGGAAGGCGAGCGGCTCACGGCCGTCGTCCACACGGCGGGTGTGCTGGACGACGGCGTCATCGGTTCGCTGACGCCCGAACGGCTTTCCACCGTCATGCGGCCCAAGGTCGACGCCGCCTGGCACCTCCACGAACTCGCCGGCGACGCGCAGCTCGTCCTGTACTCGTCGGTGTCCGGCGTGATGGGCGCGGCGGGCCAGGGCAACTACGCCGCCGCCAACGCCGTCCTCGACGCCCTCGCGGCCCACCGTCACGGACTCGGCCTTCCTGCGCTGTCACTGGCCTGGGGAGCCTGGGACACCGGAATGACGTCCACTTTGGACGAAGGCGACCTGCGCCGGATGCCGATGCTGTCGGTCGAGCAGGGCCTCGCGCTCTTCGACGCGGCCGTCGTCTCAGGCGAGTCGCTGCTCGTACCGCTCGCATCCGGTGGCGCGGCGCAGGGTGAGGTTCCTGCGATCATGCGCGGCCTGGTGCGAGCGGGTCGACGGACTGCCGCGCGCGAGATCGTGGCAGGTGGACTGCTTACCAAGCTAGGCGGCCTGCGGGACTCCGAACGCGTGCGCGCCATCACCGACGTCGTGCGGACCGAGGCCGCGAAGGTCATCGGCTACGCCAACGCGGACGCGGTGGGCGCGGACAAGGAGTTCCGCGCGCTCGGGTTCGACTCGCTGACCGCGATCGAACTGCGCAACGCCCTCGCTGCGGCCACCGGCCTGACGCTGCCCGCGACGCTGATCTTCGACTACCCGACGCCGCTCGTGCTGGCCGGGCACCTGCTCGCCGAGCTCACCGGCGAGGGCACGGACCTCGACATCACCGCGCAGGCCGTCGCGGATGCCGACGACCCGATCGTGATCGTCGGCATGGCGTGCCGTTTCCCCGGCGGCGTCTCGACCCCCGAGGACCTGTGGCGGCTGCTGGCCGACGGCACCGACGCGATCGCGGGCTTCCCGTCCGACCGCGGCTGGGAGCAGGACGCGCTCGCCGCCGGCGGCACCGTGGAGGGCGGTTTCCTCTACGGCGCAACGGAGTTCGACCCGGCGTTCTTCGGCATCTCGCCCCGCGAGGCCCTCGCCATGGACCCGCAGCAACGCCAGCTGCTCGAAGTCGCCTGGGAGGCCGTCGAACGCGCGGGCATCAACGCCGCCACGTTGCGCGGCTCGAAGACCGGCGTGTTCGTCGGCACGAACGGGCAGGACTACACGAACCTCGTGCTGCGGGCGCGCGGCGACATCGAGGGCCACGCCTCGACCGGCCTCGCCGCCGCAGTGATCTCCGGCCGCCTGTCGTACACGTTCGGCTTCGAGGGCCCCGCGCTCACGATCGACACCGCCTGCTCTTCTTCCTTGGTGGCACTGCACCTGGCTGCGCAGTCACTGCGGTCAGGCGAGTCGTCGCTGGCTCTGGTCGGCGGTGTGACGGTGATGTCCACGCCGATGAACTTCGCCGGCTTCAACGCCCAGGGCGGCCTCGCGGCTGATGCGCGCTGCCGAGCCTTCTCCGACGACGCCGAGGGCACCGGCTGGGCGGAAGGCGCCGGCGTGCTGGTCGTCGAACGCCAGTCGGACGCGCTGCGCAACGGCCACACCGTGCTGGCCGTCGTCCGCGGTTCCGCGGTGAACCAGGACGGCGCTTCCAACGGCCTGACCGCACCGAACGGCCCCGCCCAGCAGCGCGTGATCCGCCAGGCACTCGCCAACGCCGGTCTGTCCACTTCGGACGTCGACGCCGTCGAGGCCCACGGCACCGGCACGCGGCTGGGCGACCCGATCGAGGCCCAGGCCCTGCTCGCCACCTACGGCCGCGACCGCGCTGGAGCGCCACTCTACCTGGGTGCGATCAAGTCGAACCTGGGCCACACCCAGGCCGCAGCGGGTGTCGCGGGCATCATCAAGATGGTGCTCGCGTTCCGGCACGGCGAGCTGCCGCGGACTTTGCACGTGACGTCGCCGTCTTCGCACGTCGACTGGTCCGCAGGCGCCGTCTCGCTGCTCACGTCCAACACCCCGTGGCCCGTGGTGGATCGCCCGGTCCGCGCCGGGGTCTCGTCGTTCGGCCTCTCGGGCACGAACGCGCACGTGATCTTGGAGTCTCCGCAGGTCCAGGAATTGTCAGACCTGCCTGAGATGATGGGGATGGGGGGTAGTTCCCCCCAGGGGGCCAGTCAATCCGTATCGATTCCGTGGGCGGTGTCCGCGAAGTCCGCGGCGGCGCTCGCGGCCCAGATCGAGCAGATCAGCGCGGTCGAGGCCGCGCCGATCGACGTCGGGTACTCGTTGGCGACCACGCGCGCGTTGTTCGAGCACCGAGCCGTGGTGCTGGACGGCGATGTACTGGCCAGTGGCGAGGCGTCAGGGAAGACGCTCGCCGTGCTGTTCTCCGGGCAGGGCGCGCAACGCCTCGGCATGGGCCGTGAGCTGTACGAAGAGTTCCCGGTGTTCGCCGAGGCACTGGACGCGGTGCTGGAACACCTCGGAGACGTGCGCGACGTCATGTGGGGCGACGACGCCGAGGCCCTGAACCAGACCGGGCACACGCAGCCCGCGCTGTTCGCCGTCGAGGTCGCGCTCTACCGGCTGGCGGAGTCGTTCGGAGTCGTCCCGCGGCTGCTCGCCGGGCATTCGATCGGCGAGATCGCCGCCGCGCAGGTCGCCGGCGTGCTCAGCCTGGAGGACGCGGCGACGCTCGTGAAGGCGCGCGCCGGCCTCATGCAGGCGCTGCCCGAAGGTGGCGTGATGATCGCGCTGCAGGCCACCGAGGCCGAGGTGGCACCGCACCTGACCGAGGGCGTGTCCATCGCGGCGATCAACGCGACCGACTCGCTGGTCATCGCCGGGGCCGAAGATGAGGTCCGCGCGGTCGCCGCCCGGTTCGAGGGCCGCAAGACCAAGCAGCTCCCGGTCTCCCACGCGTTCCACTCGCCGCTGATGGAGCCGATGCTCGACGGCTTCCGGCAGGCGATCGCCGGTCTCACGTTCCACGCGCCGCGCATCCCGATCGTGACCGCGGGCGACGTCACCGACCCCGAGTACTGGGTCGCGCACGTCCGCGACACGGTCCGTTTCGCCGAGAACGTCGGAAGGCTCCAAGAGCAGGGCGCGAGCGCGTTCCTCGAGATCGGGCCTGACGGCGTGCTGTCGGCGTTGGTCGGCGGCATCCCGTTGCTGCGCAGGGATCGCGGCGAGCGCAGGGCGTTCGTGACGGCCCTCGCACGGCTGCACGTCAGCGGCGTCGACGTCGACTGGTCCGGCTTCTACCCAGGTGGGCGAGTGATCGGCCTGCCGACGTATCCGTTCCAGCACGAGCGGTTCTGGCCGGAGGCGGCGACCTCGGCAGTGGCGGCAGACCCGGCTGACGCGGCGTTCTGGACGGCCGTCGAACAGGAGGACGTCGCGTCGCTGGCCGCCACGCTCGACCTGGACGGCGAGACGCTCGCAAGTGTGCTGCCGGCGTTGTCGGCATGGCGGGGCAAGCGCAAAGAACAGTCCACTATGGAATCGTGGTTGCACCGCGAGAGCTGGCAGCCGATCTCCGGCCTCACCGCGAAGCCGGGCAAGTGGCTCGTGGTCGGTGACGCGGACGAAACGCTCCTGAGTGCGCTCGGGGACGTCACGGTGCTCGCTGCCGGGCAGGACCGCGAGCAACTGGCCGCGCGACTGGCTGAACATGCGCAGGTGCCGTTCACCGGTGTCGTGTCCCTGCCGGCGGACGAGCCGATCATCAGCACGACCGCGCTGATCCAGGCGCTCGGGGACGCCGGAATCCTGGCGCCGCTGTGGGTCCTGACGCGCGGCGCGGTGTCGACGGGGCGCGCGGACGCCGTCACCGACCCCTGGCAGGCCGGTGTGTGGGGGCTCGGCCGGGTCGCCGCGTTGGAGCACCCGAACCGCTGGGGCGGTCTGATCGACCTGCCCGGCGAGCTGGACGACCGGGCCGCGCAACGGGTTGTGGCGGTGCTGAACAGCGACGAGGACCAGGTCGCGGTGCGCGCGTCTGGCGTGTTCGGCCGACGGATCCTCGTGGCGCCAAGGACATCTGACGAGTGGCAGCCGCGCGGAACCGTCGTGATCACCGGCGGCACGGGCGCGCTCGGCAAGCACGTCGCACGCGATCTCGTTGCGCGCGGCGCGGAGAAGGTGGTGCTGCTGAGCCGTCGCGGCCTGGACGCTCCGGGGGCGGCGGAGATCGTGGCCGAACTGGGCGTCGAGGTCGTGAAGTGCGACGCCGCGAACCGTGCTGAGCTGGCCGCGGTGCTGACCGACGACGTCAAGGCCGTCGTGCACGCGGCCGGTGTGCTCGATGACGGTGTGCTCGACGGGCTCACACCAGAGCGGTTCGCCGCCGTGTTCCAGGCGAAGGTCACCTCGGCGTTCCTGCTCGACGAACTGACCCGCGACCGGGATCTGGACACGTTCATCCTGTTCTCGTCGGTCGCGGGCGCGATCGGCAACCCCGGTCAGGCCAACTACGCCGCCGCCAACGCCGTTCTCGACGCCATCGCCACGCAACGCCGAGAGCAGGGCCTTCCTGCGACGTCGATCGCGTGGGGAGCGTGGACCGGCGACGGCATGGCGGGCGAGGAACGCGTCGCGCGGTCGATCAAGTTCGTCGGTGCGTCCACTTTGGACCCAGAACTCGCGGTCGCGGCTATGCGATGCGTCGCGGCGGAGGCCGCGCCCACAGTGGTGATCGCGGACATCCACCACCCGCAGCTGCTGGGCGCGTTGCTGAGCCTGCGGCCCTCACCCGTGCTGGCCGAACTGCCCGGCGCCCGCGAGGTTCTCGACGAACTGGCGTCTGCGCGCCGCGACAGCGAGTCGGCGGCCGCGGAACTGCGCCGCGAACTGCGGGAACTTCCCGCCGCGGAACGGATCGAGCCCGTCCTGGAACTGGTCAGGGTGCGCGCCGCGCAGGTGCTCGGCCACCCCGGCAAGGAGGCGGTGGCGAGCGACAAGGCGTTCCGCGACATCGGGTTCGACTCGCTGACCGCCGTCGAACTGCGCAACCAGCTCACCGAGATCACCGGGCTCGCGCTGCCCGCCGGACTGGTGTTCGACTATCCGTCGCCGCGCGCGCTGGCCGAGCACCTGCTGGCCTCGTTGCTCGGCGAGGGTGCCGACGTTGACGACGTGTCGGTCGTGCAGACCACCGACGACATCGCGATCGTCGGCATGGCCTGCCACTTTCCCGGTGACATCGACTCGCCGGAAGACCTGTGGCGGCTGCTGGTCGCGGGCGAGGACGCGATGTCGGACTTCCCCGCCGACCGCGGCTGGGACCTGGCCTCGTTGCAGAGCTCGACGTTGCGAGGCGGCTTCCTGAGCGGTGTCGCCGACTTCGACCCGGCGTTCTTCGGGATCTCGCCACGGGAAGCGCTCGCGATGGACCCGCAGCAACGCCTGCTGCTGGAGACCTCCTGGGAGGCCGTCGAACGCGCCGGCGTCGACCCCGCCTCGCTGCGCGGCTCGCGGACCGGCGTGTTCGTCGGCACGAACGGGCAGGACTACCAGCACGTCGTCATGGCCTCCAGCGAGGACCTCGAGGGCCACGCCGGAACCGGCCTCGCGGCGTCGGTGATCTCGGGGCGCATCTCCTACGCGCTGGGGCTGGAAGGTCCCGCGGTCACGATCGACACGGCCTGCTCGTCGGCTCTGGTGGCGCTGCACCTCGCGGCACAGGCGTTGCGTGGCGGTGAGTGTTCGCTGGCGCTGGCCGGTGGCGTCACGGTGATGGCGACGCCGACGTCGTTCTCCGGTTTCTCACGGCAGGGCGGGCTCGCGCCGGACGGGCTGTGCAAGGCGTTCTCGGAGTCCGCGGACGGCACCGGCTGGTCCGAGGGCGTCGGCATCCTCGTGGTGGAACGGCTTTCCGACGCACTCGCTGCCGGGCACCCGGTGCTGGCGGTCGTGCGCGGCTCGGCGTTCAACCAGGACGGCGCGTCCAACGGTCTGACCGCGCCGAACGGCCCGTCGCAGCAGCGAGTCATCCGGCAAGCGCTTGCGTCCGGCGGTCTGTCACCGTCCGATGTGGACGCTGTCGAGGCGCACGGCACCGGCACCGTGCTGGGCGACCCGATCGAGGCGCAGGCGCTGCTGACCGTGTACGGGCAGGACCGCGCCGAGCCGTTGCGGCTGGGGTCGGTGAAGTCGAACCTCGGCCACACGCAGGCGGCGGCGGGCGCGGCGGGCGTGATCAAGATGGTGATGGCGTTCCAGCACGGCCTGCTCCCGCAGACCCTGCACGTGACGGCGCCGTCCTCGCACATCGACTGGTCGGCGGGCGCTGTGTCGCTGCTGACGGAGAACACCGCCTGGCCCTCGGTCGACCGGCCGTGGCGCGCGGGCGTGTCGTCGTTCGGGATCAGCGGCACGAACGCGCACGTGATCTTGGAGGCTCCGCGCGCGCCAGAACTGCCAGTGCCGACGAGGTCAGCGGTGGTGCCGTGGCCGGTGTCGGCGAAGTCCGCGGCGGCGCTGGCGGCGCAGGTCGAACGGATCCGGGCGGTGGAGGCGGCGCCGGTCGACGTCGCGTACTCGCTGGCGAGGTCGCGGGCGTTGTTCGAGCACCGCGCGGTGTTGCTGGATGGTGCGGAGATCGCCAGTGGAGTCGCGGGGGAGCACACGCTGGCCGTGCTGTTCTCCGGGCAGGGGTCGCAGCGGCTCGGCATGGGGCGCGAGCTGTACGCGCGGTTCCCCGAGTTCGCGGACGCCTTCGACGACGTGCTGGCGCACCTCGATCCGCAGCTCAAGAGCGTGATGTGGGGCGACGACGAGGAGAAGCTCAACCAGACCGGGTACACGCAGCCGGCGTTGTTCGCGTTCCAGACGGCGCTCTTCCAGTTGTTGCGGGCGTTCGGCATCAAGCCCGCTCACCTCGCCGGGCACTCGATCGGCGAGATCGCGGCGGCACATGTCGCGGGTGTGCTCAGCCTGGTGGACGCGGCGAAGCTCGTCAGTGCGCGCGCGAGTCTCATGCAGGCGTTGCCGCACAACGGCGCGATGGTGGCTGTGCAGGCGACAGAAGAAGAGGTGAGCAAACACCTCACGAGCGTGGTGTCGATCGCGGCGATCAACGGGCCGACGAGTGTCGTCATCGCGGGTGACGAGGCCGAGGTCGAGGCCATCGCGAGCCGGTTCGAGAAGACGAAGCGGCTCAAGGTCAGCCACGCGTTCCACTCGCCGTTGATGGAACCGATGCTCGGCGACTTCCGCGACGCCATCAGCTCTATCACCTTCCATGCGCCGAAGATCCCGATCAGCGCCACCGGCGACGTCACCGACCCCGAGTACTGGGTCAGCCACGTCCGCGACGCGGTCCGGTTCACCGACAACGTCGCGAAGATCCCGGCCACCAGGTTCCTGGAGGTCGGCCCGGACGGGGTGCTGTCGGCGCTCGTCGACGGCGCGATCCCGGCGCTCAGGAAGAACAAGCCCGAGCAGACCGCGCTGGCCACCGCGCTCGGCCGGCTGCACGTCGACGGCATCGACGTCGACTGGACGCCGTGGCTGCACGGCGGCCGGCTCGTCGCACTGCCGACCTACCCGTTCGACCACGCGCGGTACTGGCCCAAGGCCACGGTCGGCGGACGCGCGGGCGACCCCGCCGCCTACGGTCTCCGGTCCGGCGGGCACCCGTTGCTCAGCGCGGCGATCTCCGTCGCGGGCACCGGCGAGCTCGTGCTCAGCGGCCGTCTCAGCCTGGCGACGCATCCGTGGATCGCGGATCACGTCGTCGGTGGAGCGGTGCTCTTCCCCGGTACGGGTTTCCTCGACTTCGCGATCCGCGCGGGCGACATGGTCGGCTGCGACCGCGTTGACGGGCTCACGATCGTCGTCCCGCTGGTGCTGCCCGAACGGGAGGCCGTCGCCGTTCAGGTGCGGGTCGGGGAAGCGGACGATCACGGCCGCCGGCCCGTCAGCGTGCACTCGCAGCCATCGGGCACGGACGAGTGGATCCAGCACGCCAGCGGCACGCTCGCCGAAGGGCCGCACCAGGCCGAGTTCGACACGAGCGAGTGGCCGCCGCCGAACGCCGAAAGTCTTGACCTGGAACGCTTCTACGAGACGCTCGCGGAGGGCGGGCTCACGTACGGGCCGATCTTCCAGGGCGCACAACAGGCCTGGCGCAACGGTGACGAGGTGCTCGTCGAGGTCGCGTTGCCGGACAGCGTGGACGACGCGGCGACGTTCGGCGTGCATCCGGCACTGCTCGACTCCGCGCTGCACGCCATCACGTTCGTGGAAGGCGCGGGCCAGGGTCTGCCGTTCGAGTGGAACGGCGTGTCCCTGCACGCCATCGGACCGTCGCGGCTGCGCGTGCGGCTGAAGCACACCGGCGGCGACGCGGTCGAGGTCACCGCCGTCGACGTCGAGGGCGCACCGGTGCTGTCGGTGAAGTCGCTGGTGGTGAGGACACCCGCCGTGGCCGCGCCCAGCAACCCCGTGCAGGACTCGCTGTTCCGCGTCGACTGGGTGCCCGTGCAGGTCGGTGAGGCGACCGAGATCGGCGCGCGGGTCATGGAGGTCAACGGCGACGCGACGATGGTGCACGAGACGTGCCAACGCGTGCTGGAGATCTTGCAGAACGCCGAGGAACGCGTCGTGTTCGTGACGCGCGGAGCTGCGGCGATCGGGGACGAACCGATCAGCGAGCTCGGCGCGGCCGCGGCGTGGGGGCTCGTCAGGTCCGCGCAGGCGGAGAACCCCGGCCAGTTCCTGCTCGTCGACCTGGACGAACACAGCGAACTGACGCCCGGCATGCTCGTCACCGAGGAGCAGCAGCTGATCGTCCGTCGCGGGACTGTCCACGCTGGACGGTTGGCACGCCTGCAGACCGGTCCTACGCTCGTGCCGCCTGCCGGAACGTCGTGGCGGCTCGACACGTCGGAAAAGGGCAGTCTGGACAACCTCGTCCTGGCGCCGTGGACGCCGGAGCCTTTGCAGGGCAAACAGGTTCGCGTCGCCATCCGGGCGGCAGGACTCAACTTCCGCGACGTGCTGAACGCGCTCGGCATGTATCCGGGTGAGGCGGGCTCGTTCGGTGCCGAGGCCGCAGGCGTTGTGGAAGAGATCGGGCCCGACGTTGCGGACCTGAAGGTCGGCGACCCGGTGTTCGGACTGCTGTTCGGCGGCATGGGACCGGTCGGCGTCATCGAAGAGCCCTACCTGACCAGGCTTCCGGACGGCTGGACGTTCGAGCAGGGCGCGTCGGTGCCGCTGGTGTTCCTCACCGCCTACTACGCGTTGATCGAGCTCGGGAACGTGCGGCCGGGGGAGAAGGTCCTCGTCCACGCCGGCGCCGGTGGCGTCGGCATGGCGGCGATCCAGGTGGCCCAGCACCTCGGCGCGGAGGTTTTTGCCACCGCCAGCGAGGGCAAGCAGGACGTGCTGCGCGGCCTCGGTCTCGACGACGACCACATCGGAAACTCCCGCGACACCAGCTTTGAAGGCAGGTTCCCGCAGGTCGACGTCGTGCTGAACGCGCTGACCGGTGAGTTCATCGACGCCTCGCTGCGGCTGCTCGGCGAGGGCGGGCGGTTCCTGGAGATGGGCAAGACCGACCTGCGGGAGGACGTGCCGGGCATCTTCTACCGGCCGTTCGATCTCGGCGAAGCTCATCCCGACCATGTTCAGCGCATGCTCGTCGCGCTCGTGGAACTGTTCGGGCAGGGCGTGCTGAAGCCGTTGCCGATCGCGTCCTGGGACGTGCGGCGGGCGCGCGACGCGTTCCGGTTCATGAGCCGTGCCCAGCACATCGGCAAGATCGTGATCACCGTGCCCGCGGGCTGGGACCCGTCCGGCACCGTCGTGATCACCGGTGGGACCGGCGGCTTGGGTGCGGAGCTCGCACGGCATCTCGTCGCGCGGGGTGCGAGGAAGCTGTTGCTGCTCAGTCGGCGCGGGCTCGACTCACCGGGCGCGGCGGAGCTGCTGGAGTTGGACGCAGACGTCACGATCGCGGTGTGCGATGTGGCCGACCGGGATGCGTTGGCGGCCGTCCTCAATGGACACGATGTTACCGCTGTCGTGCACACGGCGGGCGTGCTGGACGACGGTGTGATCGCGTCGATGACGCCTGCCAGGCTCGCCAAGGTGTTGCGGCCCAAGGTGGACGCGGCGTGGAATCTGCACTCGCTGGTGCCGGAGGCGCAGTTCGTCCTGTACTCGTCGGTGTCCGGCGTGCTCGGAACGGCCGGTCAGGGCAACTACGCGGCGGGCAATGCGTTCCTCGATGCTTTGGCGCAGTATCGGCGTTCGCTGGGGCTGCACGCGGTGTCGCTGGCGTGGGGCGCGTGGACGTCCGACGTGGGTATGACCGGGCAGATGGACGCGGCCGCGTTGGAACGGCTGGAGAAGTCGTCCATGCCGCCGATCTCGCTGGAGCACGGGCTGGCGTTGTTCGACGTGGCGATCGGCGTGGACGAGCCGCTCGTCGTGCCCGCGCGGATCATCACCGGTGCCAGCACGACTATGGTGCCGCCGCTGCTGCGCAACCTCCTGCGCGGCGGTCGGCGAACTGCGGCGCGCGCGCAGGGAACCGTTGCGCTGCAAGGATTGCAGGACGTGCGCCCGGCCGAACGCGTGCGCACCCTGGTTGATCTGGTGCGAGGCGAGGCCGCCGCGGTGCTGGGACACGCCTCGGCCGACGCGATCGACGGCGACCGCGAGTTCCGGCAGCTCGGCTTCGACTCGCTGACGTCGGTGGAGCTGCGCAACCGGCTCGGCACGGCGACGGGACTGACGTTGCCGGCGACGCTGGTGTTCGACTACCCGACCCCGGAGGCGCTGGCCGAGCACCTGATCGCGGAGCTGTTCGGTGGTTCCGCCGAGGTCGAGGACTCGGTGCGCGTGTCGGACGAGGCGATCGCGATCGTCGGCATCGCCTGCAGGTTCCCCGGTGGTGTGTCGTCGCCGGAGGAGCTGTGGGAGCTGGTGCTGGGCGGTCGCGACGCGATCACCGGGTTCCCGGCCGACCGCGGCTGGGACGAGAACCTCGTCGGCGACGGTGCCGGGCAGTCCGTGACCGGGCAGGGCGGGTTCATCGATGGCATCGCGTCGTTCGACCCGGCGTTCTTCGGGATCTCGCCGCGGGAGGCCGTGTCGATGGACCCGCACCAGCGGCTCGTGCTGGAGACGTCGTGGGAGGCGCTGGAACGCACGGGCATCGATCCGCTGTCGTTGCGCGGATCGCGGACCGGTGTGTACGTCGGCGCGTCCGGGCAGGACTACGCGCACCTGATGCTCGCGTCCGAGCAGGCGCTGGAGGGGTACTCGGGGACCGGGACGTCGCCGAGCGTCATCGCCGGCCGGGTGTCGTACGCGCTGGGGCTGGAAGGGCCGTCGATGACGATCGACACGGCGTGCTCGTCGGCGCTGGTCGCGTTGCACCTGGCGGTTCAGGCGCTGCGGGGCGGTGAGTGTTCGCTGGCGCTGGCCGGTGGCGTGCAGGTGATGTCGGCGCCGGGTGCGTTCATGGAGTTCTCGCTGCAGGACGGACTCGCGCGTGACGGCCGATGCAAGCCGTTCTCCGACACCGCTGATGGCACGGCATGGTCCGAGGGCATCGGTGTGGTCGTGGTCGAGCGTCTGTCTGATGCTCTGGCTGCTGGGCATGACGTGCTTGCTGTCGTGCGTGGCTCCGCAGTCAACCAGGACGGCGCTTCCAACGGCCTGACGGCGCCCAACGGTCCTTCGCAGCAGCGGGTGATCCGGCAGGCACTGGCCTCGGCGGGGCTTCGGTTCGCCGATGTCGACGCGGTGGAGGCGCACGGGACGGGCACGACGCTGGGCGATCCGATCGAGGCGCAGGCGCTGCTCGCGACCTATGGCCAGGACCGGTCGGAGCCGCTGCTGCTCGGCTCGATCAAGTCCAACATCGGGCACACGCAGGCGGCCGCGGGTGCCGCCGGTGTGATCAAGATGGTGATGGCGCTGCGGCACGGGCTGTTGCCGCGCACGATCAACTTCGCCGCGCCGTCGTCGCACGTCGACTGGACGGCCGGTTCGGTGGCGTTGCTGCAGGAGAACACGCCGTGGCCCTCGGTCGACCGGGTGCGGCGTGCCGGCGTCTCGTCGTTCGGCATCTCGGGCACGAACGCGCACGTGATCTTGGAGGCCGCCCCGGCCGTTCCGGAATTGTCAGACCCGCTTGAGATGATTGAGATGGGGGCCGCACGCCCCCTGGGGGCCGGCCAGTCCGAATCGATTCCGCTGGTGGTGTCGGCGAAGTCCCCCGCTTCGCTGCGCGCGCAGATCGATCGGGTGAGGACGGTCGAGGCGGATGCGGTCGACGTCGGGTTCTCGCTGCTCAAGCGGTCGCGGTTCGAGCATCGCGCGGTGCTGCTGGACGGCGTGGAGATCGCGCAGGGGCAGGCGGGGAGGCGCAAGCTCGCCGTCCTGTTCTCCGGGCAGGGGTCGCAGCGGCTCGGCATGGGGCGCGAGCTGTACGAGCGGTTCCCGGCGTTCGCGCAGGCGCTCGACGAAGTGCTGCAGCACGTGGACGTCCGCGACGTCATGTGGGGCGACGACGAGGCGGCACTCAACCAGACCGGGAACACGCAGCGCGCGCTGTTCGCGCTCGAGGTCGCGCTGTTCCGGCTCGCCGAGAAGTTCGGCATCGAACCGGACTACGTCGGCGGCCACTCCGTCGGCGAGATCGCGGCCGCGCACGTCGCCGGGGTGCTGAGCCTCGAAGACGCCGCGAAGCTCGTCAACGCGCGCGCCGCACTCATGCAGGCACTCCCGGCCGGCGGCGCCATGATCGCGGTCGAGGCCACCGAAGAAGAGGTCACGACCACCGAACTGGTGTCGATCGCGGCCGTCAACGGGCCGAGGTCGCTGGTGCTCGCCGGCGACGAGGAGGCGGTTCGACAGATCGCTGACGGGTTCGAGGCGTTGGGGCGCAAGACTAAGCGTTTGCCGGTCAGCCATGCGTTTCACTCGCCGTTGATGGAGCCGATGCTGGACGACTTCCGCGCCGTGGTCACGGCGCTGGACCTCGCCGCGCCCCGCATTCCCGTCGTCTCCTGCCTCACCGGCGCCGTCGCGGGCCCCGAGCTCACCGAACCCGAGTACTGGGTGCGGCACGTCCGCGACACCGTGCGGTTCGCCGACGGCGTCACGACGCTCGAGGCCGCGGGGGTCAACGCGTTCCTGGAGATCGGGCCGGACGGCGTGCTGTCGGCGCTCGTCGGCGGTGCCGTTCCCGCGCTGCGCAAGGATCGTGACGAGACCACGGCCTGGCTCACCGCGCTCGCACGGCTCCACGTCGCGGGCACGAACGTCGACTGGGCGAGAGCGTTCGAGGGCACCGGGGCGAAACGCGTCGACATCCCCACCTACGCGTTCGACCACGACCACTACTGGCCGACGCCGATGGCCCAGGCCGCCGACGCCTCCGGGCTCGGACTCGGGCCCGCCGACCACCCGTTGCTCGGCGCCGCGATGAGCGTGGCGCAGCAGGACGCCGTCGTGTTCACCAACCGGCTCGCGGTGGCGTTCCCGGAGACGGCGTTCGCCGAGATCGCGTTCCGGGCGACCGACCAGGTCGGTTACGGCACCGTCGAGGAGCTCACGGTCACCGGGCCGCTCACGCCCGGCGTGCTGCAGGTGTGGATCAGCCCGCCGGACAACGGGAAGCGCGCTCTCACCGTCTACACGCGACCGAACGACGAGCAGCCGTTCACCGAGATCGCCTCCGGAACCCTGGTGGAAGGCGAACACCGCGCGGACTTCACGGTCAGCGAGTGGCCGCCGAAGGGCGCGACGGCGATCGGCGAGCAGCTCTGGCAGGCGGGTGACGCCGTCTACGCGGAGGTCACGATGCCGGAGGGCACCACGGACGCCCAGTTCTACGGCGTCCACCCGGCACTGCTCGACTGCGCGACCCGGATCACCGAGGACACGCGGGTGCCGCTCGAATGGCACGGCGTCAGCCTGCACGCCGTCGGTGCCGACACGTTGCGGGTCAGGTTGCGCGACGGGGAGTTCGCCGCCGTCGACGTCAGCGGCTCGCCGGTCGTGTCGGCGCGGAACGTCGTCTTCGGTTCACCGCTCGCCGCCCAGCAGCACCACGACTCGCTGTTCCGCCTGGAATGGGTGTCCGCACCGGAGACCCAGCAGGTCGACGTCCGCGAGGTGCGGTTCAGCGGCGACAGCGTCGAGCAGGCGCACGAACTCGCGGCGAAAGCGTTGGAGCTGCTCCAACAGTCCGACGAACGGCTGGTGTTCGTCACGAGCGGCCTGGCGGGCGCGACGGTCGAAGGCCTGGTCCGCACGGCCCAGACGGAGAACCCGGGACGCTTCCTGCTCGTCGACACCGACGGCAGCACCCCGCTGCCCACCGGCCTGCTCGACGCGGGGGAGACGCAGGTCCGCGTCCGCGAGGGCAAGGCCTTCGTCGCCCGGCTGGCCCGAGTCACCGACCCGGTCGTGACGACGGCGTGGGACCCGGACGGCACCGTCCTGATCACGGGCGGCACCGGTGGCCTGGGTGCGGAACTGGCCCGTCACCTCGTCGCCGAACGCAACGTCAAGCACCTGCTGCTCGTCTCCCGCCGCGGCCCGGATGCGCCGGAAGCCGTTGCGCTGCAGGCGGAACTCACGGCACACGGCGCGGACGTCACAATCGCCGCCTGCGACACCGCCGACCTCAAGGCGGTGAAGAAGGTGGTCAAGGGTGTCAAGCTGACCGCCGTCGTCCACACCGCGGGCGTGCTCGACGACGGCATCATCAGTTCCCTCACACCCGAGCGGCTCGCCACCGTCTTCAAACCCAAGATCGACGGTGCCTGGAACCTCCACGAGGCAACGAAGAAGCAGAAGCTGCAGGCATTCGTGCTCTACTCGTCGGTGTCGGGCGTGCTCGGCAGTGCCGGCCAGGGCAACTACGCCGCCGCGAACGCGTTCCTCGACGCGCTGGCCTCGTACCGGCGGGCGCACGGCCTGCCGGCGACGTCGCTGGCGTGGGGGCCGTGGGCGCAAACCGGCGGCATGACAGCACATCTGCGGGACGGCGCGGCGGAACGCATCGGGATGCCGATGCTGTCTGTACGGCAGGGCATGGCGTTGTTCGACGACGCGACCTCACGTGACGATGCGGTGCTCGTTCCCGCCCGCATCAACACCGGCCGTACCAACGGGCCCGTCGCGGCGGTGCTGCGCGGCCTGGTGCGCGGCGGAAAGCGTGCGGCGGGCGGTGAGCAGTCCACTGTGGACTTCGCGGCGACGCTCAGTGCCGTACCCGCGGAGGATCGGGCCAAGTACCTGGTGGACCTCGTGCGCGGCCACGCGGCGGGTGTCCTCGGGCATGCGACGCCCGCGGCGATCGACAACGACAAGCAGTTCCGCGACCTCGGCTTCGACTCGCTGACCGCCGTGGAACTGCGCAACAGCCTCGCGTCCGCGACGGGCCTGAAACTGCCCGCCGGCCTCGTCTTCGACTACCCGACACCCGACGAGCTCGCCGCCTACCTCGCGGGCGAGCTGCTCGGCGACGACGCGGGGCCGTCGCTCGCGAGCGAGCTCGACAGGTTCGAGGCGGTGCTGGCCGCGAGCGCCGACGAGGACCGCGCCGGCGTCGCCGCCCGCCTGCGCACCCTGCTCGCCCAGTACGGCGGCGCCAGGTCCGAGGAAGCCGTGGACGACCGCATCAACTCGGCGACCGTGGACGACGTGTTCGCCTTCATCGACAACGAACTCGGCCGACGCACCGAGCGCTGAGCCCACCACGCGGACGGAAGGTTTGCGGCGATGCCGAACGAAGAGAAGCTCGTTGAATACCTGAAGTGGGTCACCGCCGATCTCGCCCAGACCCGCCGGCGCCTGGAGGAGGTCGAGTCCGGCAGGCACGAGCCGGTCGCGATCGTCGGCATCGCCTGCCGCTTCCCGGGCGGCGTCCGCTCGTCGGAGGACCTGTGGGAGCTCGTGTCCGAGGGCCGCGACGCCATCACCGGGTTCCCGACCGACCGCGGCTGGGACCTGGGCACCCTGGCCGGCGGCACCAGCGCGACGCTGCAGGGCGGGTTCCTCTACGACGCGGCGGACTTCGACCCCGGCTTCTTCGGCATCTCGCCGCGCGAGGCCCTGGCGATGGACCCGCAGCAGCGTCTCCTGCTGCAGACCACCTGGGAGGCCGTCGAACGCGCCGGCATCGACCCGACGTCGTTGCGCGGCTCGCGGACCGGCGTGTTCGTCGGCACCAACGGCCAGGACTACGGCCACGTGCTGATCGCCTCGCAGGAGGACGTCGAGGGGCACGCCGGCATGGGCACCGCGGCCAGCGTCATCTCGGGCCGCATCTCCTACACGTTCGGCTTCGAGGGGCCGGCCGTCACGATCGACACGGCTTGCTCTTCTTCTTTGGTGGCACTGCATCTGGCTGCCGCGGCACTGCGCAACGGCGAGTGTTCCCTGGCGCTGGCCGGTGGTGTCACGGTCATGGCGACCTCGTCGAACTTCGCCGGTTTCACGCGGCAGGGCGGGCTCGCTACTTCGGGTCGGTGCAAGGCGTTCTCCGATGACGCGGACGGCACCGGCTGGGCCGAGGGCATCGGTGTGCTGCTCGTGGAGAAGCTCTCCGATGCGCGGCGCAACGGTCATCCGGTGCTCGCCGTTGTCGCCGGTAGTGCGGTCAACCAGGACGGCGCGTCCAACGGCCTGTCCGCCCCGAACGGTCCCGCCCAGCGTGACGTGATCAAGGCGGCGCTGGTGTCGGCTGGTCTGTCCGCGTCCGATGTGGACGCTGTCGAGGCTCATGGAACCGGCACGGTGCTGGGTGATCCGATCGAGGCCGAGGCGCTCCTTGCGACCTACGGGCAGGACCGCGCGACGCCGTTGCGGCTCGGCGCGATCAAGTCGAACATCGGGCACACCCAGGCTGCGGCGGGCGTCGCGGGTGTCATCAAGATCGTCGAGGCGCTGCGCCACGACACCCTTCCGCCGACTTTGCACGTCAGCGAGCCCTCGTCGCACGTCGACTGGTCGGCGGGCAGCGTCAGTCTTCTCACCGAGGCCGCTGCTTGGCCGCGCGCCGGCAAGCCTCGTCGTGCTGGTGTGTCGTCGTTCGGGGTGAGTGGGACCAACGCGCACGTGATCATTCAGGAGGCCCCGGAAGCGGAGGTCCAGGAACTGTCAGACCTGCCCGAGCAGGGGCTGGCAGGCAGGCACCCGCTCGTCGTCTCCGCGAAGTCGGCCACCGCCCTCGAAGCTCGAATCGACCAGGTCAAGGCGCTGAAGGGCGACCCAGCAGACCTCGCCTACTCCCTGCTCACCACAAGGCCGACGACGTTCGATCACCGAGCGGTACTCCTCGACGGCAACGTCATCGCATCCGGAACCGTGCGCCGCAAGCCGTTCGCCGCCCTGTTCTCCGGCCAGGGCGCCCAGCGCGTAGGCATGGGCAAGGACCTGTACGAGGCGTTCCCAGCCTTCAAAGCGGCTCTGGACGCGGCCCTCGACCACCTCCCGACAGACCTCAAACAGGTCATGTGGGAGGACGAGACCAAGCTCAACCAGACCGGCTACACCCAACCGGCGCTGTTCGCGTTCGAGGTAGCCCTCTACCGGCTGCTGGAGAGCTTCGGCTTCAAGGCCGACAAGGTAGCGGGCCACTCCATCGGCGAGATCGCCGCCGCGCACATCGCCGGGGTGCTGAGCCTGGAAGACGCCGCGAAGCTCGTCACGGCCAGGGCGAGCCTCATGCAGAAGCTCCCGACCGGCGGCGTCATGATCGCGATCCAGGCCACCGAGGCCGAGGTGACCCCGCACCTCACCAGCGGCGTCTCGATCGCAGCCATCAACGCCGAGGACTCCATCGTCATCGCCGGCGTCGAACAAGAGGCACAAAAGATCGTTGAACAGTTCAACGATCGCAAGACCAAGCAGCTCGACGTCAGCCACGCGTTCCACTCGCCGCTGATGGATCCGATGCTCAACGACTTCCAGCAGGCCATCGCGAAGATTTCGTTCAACAATCCAACGATCCCTGTGGTCTCCCAAGGAACTGTTCAACAACCCGAGTACTGGGTCAGCCACGTCCGAGACACCGTTCGCTTCACCCAAACCGTCGATGCCATCGCAGACGCCACGCACGTCGAGATCGGCCCGACCGCCGTGCTGGCCGCGCTCGTGGACCAAGCCATCCCGACGATGCGCAAGGACAAGGACGAGGTCACGGCGCTGATCACCGCGCTGGCCAAGCTCTACACCGCCGGAGCCAAGATTACCTGGCCGAAGAACGGGACCAGGACCGAACTGCCCACCTACCCGTTCGACCAGGAGCGGTTCTGGCCGCAGGGCACCATGGCCCCTGCGACCCAGCCGAACGCCAGCCGCCCCGCCCTCTACGAGCTGGACTGGATCAAGTCCACAGTGGACGCGCCAAAGATCACGGGTGCGCGCTGGGCGATCATCGGCGGTGACGAGTTCGACCTCGCCCACGTCCTGTACGCGGCGGGCCAGTCCGTCAGCGGCTACGGCGAAACCCTCACCGAGGCGGCGAAGAACACCGCGCCGGACGTGTTCGTCGTGGCCGTCACGGGCGACAGCACGCCGGAGTCGACCCACTCGCAGACCCAGCGGGCACTGGGCATCCTCAAGGAAGCGCTGAACTTCGAGAACTCCCGCGTCGTCTTCGTCAGCCGCGGCGTCGCGACCGGGGAAGACCTGGCGGCGGCCGCCGTGTGGGGCCTGGTCCGCACCGCGCAGGCCGAGCACCCCGGCCGGTTCCTGCTGGTCGACAGCGACGGCCTCGACGTGTCCGGCGCCCTGCTCACCGAGCTCGTCAACGGCGACGAGCCGCAGCTGATAGTCCGCGAGGGCAAAGCAAAGGTCGCGCGCCTCAAGGAACTGCCCGAGACCACAGCCGCCCACGAGTGGAGCGAGACCGACTCGGTCCTCATCACCGGCGGCACCGGCGGACTCGGCGCCGAACTGGCGAAACACCTCGTCACGAGGCACGGCGTCAAGCACCTGCTGCTGGCCAGCCGCCGCGGTGAAGAGGCGCCGGGCGCGCGGAACCTGAAGCAGGAACTGGAGAACAAGGGCGCCACGGTCACCATCGCGGCCGCCGACGTCGCCAACCCCAACGACGTCCAGACCCTGTTCGCCGCCGCGGAACGCCCGCTCACCACCGTCATCCACACGGCGGGCGTGCTGGACGACGCCCTGCTCGACGCGCTCACCCCCGAACGCCTCACCACGGTCCTCACCCCCAAGGTCGACGCCGCGCACCTTTTCGCCCAGCACGACCTCAAACTGCTCGTTCTCTACAGCTCCGTCTCCAACGTCATGGGCGCGCCCGGCCAGGGCAACTACGCCGCCGCCAACGCCTACCTCGACGCCCTCGCGCGGACCAGGCCGAACACCATCAGCCTCGCCTGGGGGCCGTGGGCGCAGGACAGCGGCATGACAGCGGGCCTGAGCGACGCCGCCATGGACCGCATCGCCCGCTCCGGCATGCCCCCGCTGGCCGCCGAACAGGGCCTCGCGCTGTTCGACGCCGCACTGGCCGCGAGAAAACCCGTCGTCATCCCCATGCACGTCAGCCGCAACCAGCAGCGCGTTGCCCCGCTGCTGCGCGACATCGTCGACGAGCAGATCCTCCCGCAGCAGAGCCAGATCGCCGTCACCGTCCTCGACCGGTTGCGAGACAGCGACGACCGCGCCGGCCAGATCCGCGAGCTCGTCGTCGGTACGTGCGCGGCACTGCTCGGCCACAGCGACACGTCCAAAGTGGACCCCGAGAAGAACTTCCTGGAACTCGGCTTCGACAGCCTCATCGCCGTAGAACTGCGCAACCAGCTCAACGACATGCTCAACCTCAAACTTCCCGGCAGCGCGGTGTTCGACAGCGGCACCCCGGCCGCTTTCGCAAAGAAGGTCGACGCCGAACTCGGCACCATCTCCGGGCCCGCGACCAGCAACGGGATGCAGGTGAGCCCAGGCGACACGGTCTTCGGGCTGTTCATGGACAGCGTCACGAGCGGCAAGGTCGTCGAGGGCCTGCGGCTGCTCAAGGCCGTCGCGAACCTGCGCCCGATGTTCGACAGCCCGGCCGAACTGGAGGACCTGCCCGTCCCCGTCACCCTCGCCGACGGCCCGAAGCTGCCGAAACTGGTCTGCGTCAGCGCGCCCGGCGCCACCGCCGGCGTGCACATGTACGCGCGGCTCGCCGCCCACCTGCGCGGCAAACGGCACGTCTCCGCACTCCCGCTCATCGGGTTCAACGAGGGCGAGGCGTTGCCGCGCACCACGGAGGCCGCCGCCAGGTTCGTCGCGGAAAGCATCCTCAACGGCACCGACGGCGACCCGTTCGTCCTGGTTGGACACTCCTCCGGAGGCACGCTCGCCTACTTCGCCGCCGCGGTGCTCGAGGACACCTGGGGCATCAAGCCGGAAGCGGTGATCATGCTCGACACGCTGAGCATGAACTACAACTCCAGCGAGGGCATGGACTTCGGCGCCGTCACCACCAACTACTTCAACACCATGGACTCGCCCGCGGTGAACATGAACAGCACCCGCCTGTCCGCGATGGCGCACTGGTTCCCGCTCATCATCGACACCGGCCTCCACACGACGGTCCCGAAGCTGCTCATCCGCTGCGCCAACGAGGTCAAGGGCACCGACCTCGTCACGACCGAGCAGGAGGTCGACGTGCCCGCCGACGAGATCCGCGTCGTCGCCACCGACCACATGGCGATGGTCAAGGAGGACGCGGGCGTCGTCGCGGACGTGCTGGAGGACTGGCTCGGCACCCGTATCGAGAAACTGGAAGGCGTCCGATGACCACATCGCAGGAACTGCCCCTCATCGGGGTCGAACTGCCGTCGATCCTGACGTTCAGCGAACTCCGCCTGCGGTTGCAGGAACAGGCGCCGGTGTGCCGCATCCGGACACCCGCCGGCGACGAGGGCTGGCTCGTCACCCGCCACGCCGAGGTGAAGGCGCTGCTGCAGAACCAGAAGCTCGGCCGCAGCCACAAGGACCCCGCCAACGCACCGAGGTACTTCCGCAACCCGATGCTCGACATGCTCATCACCGCCGACGACATCGAGGTCGAGAAGGAGCGCCACGAGAAGAAACGCGTCCTCTACACCAAGAGCTTCGCCGCCCGCCGCGTCATCGAACGCCGCGAGCGCGTCATCGGCATCGCGAACGACAAGATCGACGCGATCATCGCCGCCGGCCAGCCCGCGGACCTGCACGCCGCCTACTCGATGGACTACTCGCAGCAGGCGCTGTGCGACATGGTCGGCATCCCCGTCGAGGACCGCGCGAAGCTGCTGGAGATGATGGACACCGTCGGCGCCTCCGACCAGGAGTCGGCCGAGGCGGGCATGGACCCGCTGTTCGGCTTCGCCGCCGACATCGGTGAACGCCGCAGGTCAGAGCTCGGCGACGACGTCATCTCGCGCTTCATCGAGACCGGCCTGACCAACGACGAGATCGGCCTGCACGTCGTCACGCTGCTGTTCACGGGCCTCGCGGGTCTCGCGAGCCACCTCGACTTCGGCGTGCTGCTGTTCCTGCGCAACCCCGAGCAGCGCGCGAAGGCCATGGCCGACCCGGAGATCATGGCCCGCGCCGTCGACGAGGTCATGCGTGCCACGATCAGCTCGCCCGTCCTGCCCCGCTACGCCAGCGAGGACATCGAGATCGGCGGCGTCACGATCAAGGAGGGCGACCTGGTGATGCTGGACTTCAGCCTCGCCAACTTCGACCCGCGCGCGTTCGACAACCCGCACGACTTCGACGTCACCCGCTCGCCGAACCACCACTTCACGTTCGGTCACGGCATGCGGCACTGCACCGGCGCCCCGCTCGTGCGGATCATCCTCGCCGTCGCCTACACGACCCTGTTCGAACGCCTGCCGGGGCTGCGGCTCGCGGTGCCGGAGTCCGAGCTCGAGTCGCACCCCGGCGGCCGCCTCGCCGGCGGCCTGGAGAGGTTCCCCGTCACCTGGTGAGCGGGGTCACTCCGCTTCTTCCTCGAGGCGCGCCTTCTCCGCCAGGCGCGCCTCCTCGGCCTTGAACTCGACGTAGGTGGCGCGCTCGCGCACCAGCCAGTCCGGGTTCTCGTCCTTGATCGCGGTGATCTGGTCGGTGGTCAGCGCCTCGGTGATGCCGGCGCGCACCAGGCCCGACGCCGAGATGCCGAGCTTCTGCGCGATGAGCTGCTTGGGGTGCGGGCCGTTGCGGCGCAGGTCCGCCAGCCACTGCGGCGGGTTGGCCTGCAGCTCGTTCAGCTCGTCGCGCGACACGACGCCGGCCTGGAACTCCTCGGGCGTGGCCTCGAGGTACACGCCGAGCTTCTTGGCGGCGGTGGCGGGCTTCATCGTCTGCTGCGACTTCATGCGGAAAAGAGTAACGGGCTCGTCCGGTAGCCTCAGCACGTGACCGGCTCTTTCACGCTCGCGTACGTCCCAGGTGTGACGCCGGGCAAGTGGGCACGGGTCTGGGAGGAACGCCTGCCGGAGACCCCGCTGACCCTCGTTCAGGTGACCGCCGCCGAAGCGGGGGAGAAGGTGCGGTCCGGTGAGGCCGACGCCGCGCTGCTGCGGCTGCCCGGCGACCGCGAGGACCTGCACGCGATCCCGCTCTACACCGAGACCAGCGTCGTCGTGTTCCCGAAGGACCACGAGTTCGCCGCGGCCGACGAACTGTCCGTCGAGGACCTGGCGGAGCACGTCCTGTGGCAGCCGCTCGACGACACCCTCGGCTGGGACGCCCAGCCAGGTCAGGCGCCCGTCGAACGGCCGGAGACCACCCTGGACGCCATCCAGATCGTGGCCGCGGGCGTCGGCATGGTGGTCGTGCCGCAGTCGCTGGCCCGGCTGCACCATCGCAAGGACCTGAAGTTCGTGCCGCTCTCGGACGCGCCGCAGTCCCGCGTCGCGCTGTCGTTCCCGATCCGCGACGAGAACCCCGAGCTGATCGAGCACATGATCGGCATCGTCCGCGGCCGCACGGTCAACAGCACCCGCGGGCCCGCGCCGGAGCCCGAGAAGAAGAAGCAGGCGCCCAAGCAACAGCAGCGACGGGGCCCAGCACCTCAGCAGAAGAAGCAGCCTGCCAAGCGCGTGAAACCCCGCCGCGGTCGCTGAACCTCAGTCGTGCACGGTGATGGCCTGGGCGGGGCAGATGCCCCTGGCCGTCCTGGCAGTTGCCTCCGCCTCACCCGAGGGACTGGCGTCGAGCACGGTGACGAACCCGTCGTCGTCCTGGTCGAACACGTCCGGCGCGGCCAGCACGCACTGGGCCGAGCCGATGCACTTGCCGGTGTCCACACTGATCCGAGCCATGACGATCCCTTCTCACCAACGCACAGGTAGCGCGTGGAGTCCGAAGAGGACTCCGTCGTACTTGAACTGCAGGTCCTCCAGCGGAACGGCGACCTCCAGGGTCGGGATCCGCCGGAACAGGCCGCGGTAGGCGACGTCCATCTCCAGCCGCACCAGGTTCTGCCCGAGGCACTGGTGCACGCCGTACCCGAACGCCACGTGCCCGGTGGCCGAGCGGGACGGGTCGAACTCGTCCGGCCGGGCGAACATCTCCGGGTCGTGGTTCGCGCCGGCCACGAGCGGCACGATGCCCTCGCCCGCCTTGACGAGCTGACCGCCGATCTCGACGTCCTCGATCGCCACCCGCAACGCCACCAGGTCCGCGACCGAGTGGTAGCGCAGCAGTTCCTCGATCATGCGGTCGTCGTCGATCCACTGCTTCTGCTGCAACAACGTGACGACGCCGAGCGAGATGTTGTTCGCCGTCGTCTCGTGGCCCGCGATCAGCAGCAGCATCGAGACGCCCGAGAGCTCCTGCGGCGTCAGCAGCCCGCCCTGCAGCAGCTTGCTGATCAGGTCGTCGCCGGGGCGCTTGGACTTGATCGTGATCAGCCGGTTGATGTAGCGCAGCAGATGTTCGGACGCCTTGTCCCGCTGCTCGTCGGTCGACGTCAGCGTCACGAGGACCTTCGTCTTCTCCTCGAAGAAGTCGCGGTCCACCTTCGGGACGCCCAGCAGCGCGGAGATCACCAGCGACGGCACGGTGAGCGAGAAGTCCTCGACGAGCTCGGCCTCGTTGCCCTTGGCCAGCATCTGGTCGATGGCGTGGTCGACGATCTGCTCGACCGCCGGCCGCAACGCCCTGATGCGGCGCACGGTGAACTCGGGGATCAGCGCCTTGCGGAACCTGTTGTGGTCAGGCGGGTCCAGCGACACGAACCAGCCCGGCACGTCGTCCGCGGACGGCGCGCCCACGGTCCGCGACGGCCGCGGGAACCCCTCGTGCGTCGGGTTGGAGCTGATGCGCGGATCGGTGAGGACCGCGCGCACCTCCTCGTGCCTGGTCACCAGCCACACCGTCTCGCCGGACGGCAGCGCGGCCTTCGTCAGGCCCGGTTTCGTGCGGAACCCCTCGTACTCGGGAGGAGGGAACGGCACGCCGGGGCGCCGCATCATGAACGGGACCAGGTCAGTGCTCGTCATGTCTCACACCCCGTAGAACTGGCGGACTCGCGCCACGATGTAGTCCTGGTCGTCTTCGGTCAGCTCGGCGTGCGTGGGCAGGTACAGCCCGTCGTCGGCGAACCGGTTCGCGTTCAGCGTCGGCCACACCGGGTCGAGGTAGCCGGGCTGCCTGCTCATCGGCTTGAAGAACAGGCGGGTCTCGATGCCCTCCTGCGCGAGGAACCCCATGAGCTCCTCACGGCGTTCGGCGCGCAGGTCGTACATCCACAGCACGTCGCGCGGCGGCATGAGGGTGATGCCGGGGATGCCCCGAAGGCCCTCGTCGTACCGCTTCTCGATCTGCGCGCGCGTCGCGATGATCTCGTCCAGGCGTTCGGTCTGCGCGAGCGCGACCGCGGCCTGCAGGTTGGTCATCCGGAAGTTGTAGGCGAGCTTCTTGTGCAGGAAGCTGTGATCGCGGGTGAACGCCATGCCGCGCAGGTGCGCCATCTGCCGCGCCAGGTGCGGGTCGTTCGTGACGCAGATACCGCCCTCGCCGGAGGTGATGACCTTGTTGGCGAACAGGGAGAACGCCGCGATGTCACCGGTCGGCTTGACGCCGTGCGCCTCCGCGGAGTCCTCGACGACGCGCAGGTTGTACTCGTAGGCCAGTTCGAGGATCGGGTCCATGTCGCACTGACGACCGTAGACGTGCACCGGCATGATCACCTTGGTGCGCGGGGTGATCTTCTCCTCGATCTTGGTGACGTCGATGTTCAGGTCGTCCGCGCAGTCCACGAAAACGGGCGTGGCGCCGGTGTAGGTCACGGCCCACGCCGAGGCGATCATCGTGAACTCGGGCACGATCACCTCGTCGCCGGGGCCGACTCCCAAGGCGCGCAACGCGAGCGTCAGCGCCGTGGTGCCGGACGAGCAGGCGACGCCGTACCTGGTGTCGTTGTAGGCGGCGAAGGCCTCCTCGAACTGAGGCACGTACGGCCCCTGCGAGGAGATCCAGCCGTCCGTCACGGCCTTCGTCGTGTACTCGAGCTCGTTGCCGCGCAACGAAGGCATCGAAACGGGGTAGCGGTAGCTCATCGTCAGCTCACTTCGAGGACAGTGCGGGCAACGAAAGGACGAGGTCGGCGGCCGTCTTGCGGCCACCGGCAGCGTGCTGCAGCGCGGCGAGGCGTTCGGCGTTCTCGGTGAACCGCGGGTCGTCCAGGACGCGCGTCAGCTTGTCCGTGACGTCGGCCGGGTCGACGGTGTGCGGCTTGTCGAGCGTCAGTCCGACACCGAAGCTCGTGGCGCGCACGGCCTGGTCGTAGCAGTCGACCCAGAGCGGCCGCGACACCATCGGCTTGCCGAAGTAAATGCTTTCGGTGTAGGCGTTCCCGCCCGCGTGCGTGAAGAACAGCTTGACGTTCGGGTGCGCCAGCACGTCGAGCTGCGAGGGCACCCACGTCTCGATGCGCAGGTTGCCGGGAAGGTCCGAGGGCAGGAACTCCTGCTGGTCGCGCGGCAGCTTCCACAGCACCGAGTGCCGTCCGTCGAGACCGCGGGCGACCTGGACGAACGCCTCCACCTGGTCGCGGGTCAGCCGCGTGATCGTGCCGAAACCCATGTACACCACGGACTTCTGCGCGTCCAGCCACGTGCCCAGCTCACCGGGTGCCGCCTGGGGCAGCGGGGGCACCAGCGCGCCGACCGTGCGGATCTTCTCCGGGACGTCGAACGGGTAGTCCATCTCCGGGATCGAGTAGCACAGCACCATCTCGGCCTGCTCGACCCGCGCGAACTGACCGTACGCCTTCGGGGAGATGCCCAGCTCGGCGATCACCTTGGCGTTGCGCGCGTTGCGGTCCTTGTTGGCCTTGGTGAACGCGGTCGCGAGGGTGCGCCAGCCGAAGAAGCTGTTGGCCCAGCGCTGCCTCCAGGACATGCCGGCGGGCAGTCCGGTGTGCGGGCGCGGGAAGTCCTTCGGCGTGTAGGAGGGGCCGATCGGGATCGCGGACGTCACGAGGTTCGACGCGACGAACGGGTTGCTGATCACGTAAGGGATTCCCTTGGTGATGGCGACCTCGTAGCCGAACATGCACATCGACTCGACGATCATCAGCGCCGGCTTGATCTCGTCGACCAGCCCGGCGAGCGCGCGGTACTTGGGAATCCGCTGCTCCGGCCGGTTCGTCTGCTCGATGACGGCCTTGCGCGCCTTGAACCGCGACCGCTGCGTCACCTTCGCGTAGATCTCGTCGGGCCAGGTCACCGAGGACATCTCCGGGATCACGTCCCCCAGCGAGAAGAACTCGATCGGCGAACCGACCGCCGCCGCCTCGACCTCCTCGCGGCCCTTGTCGTCGGTGGCGAACCACAGGTTCTCCACACCGCGGCGGGACAGCTCCTCCGCTAGCACGAGCATCGGGTTCAGCAGGCCGCTCTCCGGCAGACTGACGAACAGGATCGGCCGCTGGCTCATGGACTTCACCCTCCGGGCTGACGCCTTGTAGCGGCGAGCCTGCCGGACCGCGCGGTGCCCTGTCGTCACGCGGCAGTCTTCTCCAGAAGAAGACCTAGTGTTCGAAAGCACCGAGACTCCAGGAGAACACCTAGAACTGGCGCGTATCGATTTGAAGGGGATGCGTTCGCCTGCGACGCTCGGTGCCGACCCGTCATGCCCGCGCTCCTGGGGGAACGTGGTGGTGCCTCAACCGCACACACCGCGCTGCGGCACGGCGGCTTTCCTGGCGAGAGGTACATCATCATGACCGGGACGTCTGACAACAACATGACCAAGGCGAGGCTCGCGGGCCTGATCGAGCGGGACGACCAGTGGTCCACCTTGGACACGTTGTTGACAGACTCCCTGTCAGGATCTGGAAGGGTCGCCCTGCTCACCGGCCCGGTCGCCTCGGGGAAGACCGAGCTGCTGCACGCGTTCGGCGAGGCCTCAGGTGTCTGCTTCGTCAAGGCGACCTGCTCGGCGTTCGAACGCGACCTGCCGTTCGGCGTGGCGAGTCAGATCTTTCATCCTCTCGACGCACCGGACGAGGTCGGCGAACTTCTCGACGCCGCCGCCCGCAGTGCCGAAGGACCTTCCGCACGCCAGTTGCACGCGTTGTGCCTGGCGTTGCTGGACCTGACGACCGAGACACCGCTGGTGATCGGCATCGACGACGTGCAGCACGCCGACTCGTCGTCGTTGCACTGGCTGCTGTACCTGATCCGCCGGATCGGCCAGGCGAAGGTGTTGCTGATGCTCAGCGAGACCGCCTCCCCGCGCGCCGCGCACACCGCTCTGCACACGGAACTGTTGCGGCACCCGCATTGCCGCGACGTCCAGCTGGCGCCGCTGGGTGCGCTGGGCGAGCTGTTCGAGGCCTCCGTGCACGCCGTGGACGCGATGGCGTTGTCCGGCGGCAACCCGTTGCTGGTGCGGTCTTTGCTCGACGACCAGAGGCTCTGCAAACCGCGCGACGACGGCGGCCTGGTGATCGGCCCCAGCTACCGGCGGGCGCTGGTCAGCTGCCTGCACCGCAGTGACCACCACGTGCTGCCCGTCGCGCGGGCGCTGGCCGTGACGGGGGAGCAGGCGACCCACGAGTCGCTGGGACGCCTGGCCCGTGCCGACGCGGAGACCGTGGCGTCCGCGCTGGACGTGATGAACGAGGCCGGACTGCTGTGCGACGGCTGGTTCCGCGACCCGGCCGCCCGCGGCGCCGTGCTGGACGATCTGTCCACACAGGACCGCAAGGAGATGTACCTCGGTGCGGCCTTGCTGCTGCACGACGAGGGCGCGCCCGCCACCGAGGTGGCGCCGTACCTGGTGATGGCGGACCACTCCGAGAACCCGTGGATGGTGCCGGTCTTCGAGGAGGCCGCCGAGCACGCGTTGCGTGACGAGCAGATCGACACGGCGCTGCGCTACCTGGAACTGGCGCACCGGGCGTGCGTCGAAGTGCACGGACGCGCGGCGATCGCGGCGAAGCTGGTCCGAGTCGAGTGGCGGGTGAACCCGTCCGCGGCCGGCCGCCGTCTGGGCACGGTGGTGCCGGCGATGCGCGCGGGCCAGCTCTCCGACCGCGACGTGACCTCGCTGGTGCAGCCGATGCTGTGGAACTGCCAGGTCGACGAGTCCACCGAGGCGATGGACCGCGTCCGGCGCGTCTCGTCGTCGAACAACGGCCTGCGCGCCATGGAACTCTGGCTGGCCTGCTCGCACCCGACCCTGGCCCGCCGCGCGACGACCACCCCGGAGGCCGTGAAGACCAGGACCGTGAGCCTGACCTCCGGCCCGATGCTGAAGGCCGTCACGGCGCTCGCGAACGTCCTGACGTACGGCAACAACGACGCCTCCGCCACCGACGCCGAGCACGTGCTGCAGGCTGCCCGGCCGTCCGACAGCGGCTGGTGGGGCCCGGAGTCGGCGATGCTCGCGTTGCAGGCCCTCGTCTACGCGGACCGGCTCGACGTGGCGGCGCAGTGGTGCGACAAGCTCCTGGACGAGGCGCGGGTCAAGAACCTCGCGGTAGCACGCGCCTTCTTCTCCTGCGTGCGCGCCGAGGTGTCGTTGCGGCGCGGCGACCTGACCACCGCCTTCGACCACGCCCAGAACGCCCTGGACTTCATGCCCGCCGGCGGATGGGGTGTGGCGCTGGGCATGCCGCTGGGGATCCTGATCAACGCCGCCACCAAGATGGGACGGCACGAGGACGCCGCCGCGTTCCTCGAACAGCCGGTGCCCGAGGCGATGTTCCAGTCGCGGTACGGGCTGCACTACCTGTACGCGCGCGGCCACCACTACCTGGCGACCTCCCGGCACTACGCGGCTTTGGCGGATTTCCTGTCGTGCGGCGAGCTCATGACTTCTTGGGGCGTGGATCAGCCCGGCGTGGTGCCGTGGCGGACTTCGGCCGCGGAGGCCTGGCTGCTGCACGGGGCCAACCGGGACGAGGCCAAGCGGCTGATCAACGAGCAGCTGGCGCGGCTGGGGCCGGACGCCTCGCGCACTCGCGGGGTGGCGTTGCGGTTGCTGGCCGCTACCAACCAGCCGCACAACCGGCCGCAGTTGTTGCAGGACGCCGTGGTGATCCTGGAGGAGTACGGGGACCAGTACGAGCTGGCCCGGGCGTTGGCCGACTTGTCCAAGGCGCATCAGGCTTTGCGGGAGCATCGCCGGGCATGGACCGTGGCTCGGCGGGCCTGGCACGTGGCGAATGTGTGTGATGCGGCTGAGTTGTGCGAGGAGTTGCTGCCGTCGCGGGGGAAGGCCGACGGCGAGGACGCGCCGGCCGAGGAGAAACCGGCCGATCCGATCGCGACGCTGACCGACGCGGAACGGCGGGTGGCCGCCTTGGCCGCGGTGGGCTATACGAACCGGGAGATCGCGTCGAAGCTGTACATCACACCGTCGACCATCGAGCAGCACCTGACGCGGGTGTACCGGAAGCTGAACGTCAAATACCGCAAGGATCTCCCGGCGGACCTGCACTCGTACCTGCCCAGCACGGCTTGATCATCCACCGAGGACACCGCGCTTTCACTCGATCGTGCGCGCTCTCGCCCGTTATCAAAACGTGATCTTGCGGTAGTGTCGAACACATGAGCGAACCGGACCCGTGTCTCCTCTCGACTGACGAGCTGCTGAACAGCGTCGTCAGCGAGGTCGTGGAGATCAGGGTCCGTGAGCACGCGGTGCTGCGGAAGCTCGCCGAGCTGGACCGTCGCGGTGCGGCTGCCGAGCTCGGGTACAAGGACCTGCCGCAGGTGCTGCGGCACGCGGTCCGCTGGGACCTGAAGACCGCGCGGCAGTGGCTCGCGAACGCGCGTGCCCTGAGCCACGAGATCACCCCGACGGGCAGCAGGCTGGAGCCGGATCTCCCGGTGACCGCCACCGCGGTCGCGGACGGCACGCTCTCCGCCGACCACATCTCCGCGATCGCCGAGGTGATGAAGAAGCTTCCCGCCGCGGCCGAAGCCCCGGTGGTGGAGTTCGCGCAGGCTCATGAGCCGGGCGCGGTCCGCTCCTTCGGCAGGGAACTGGCCTACCGCCTGTACCAGGACGATCCGGAGCCCCGCGACGCCGAGCCCGCACCGCCGGCGAACCAGCACGTGATGCGCTGGAAGGGTGAGTGCCTGGAGATCTGGGCGAAGCTCGACAAGATCACCGGCGCGAAGTACGAGGCCCTGCTCGACCCGCTGGCCAAGCCGCGCCCGGAGACGGCCGAGGAAGGCCCGGACCTCCGCACGCGCTCCGAACGCGAGGGTGACGCGCTGGCCGCGCTCGTCGACCTGATGCTGCGCGCCGACCAGTTGCCCGAACACGGTGGCGAACCGGTCAGCCTCACCCTGACGATGCGCTACGAGGACCTGGTGAGCCAGGCGGGTCAGGCGATGCTCGACAACCGCGAGCGCATCCCCGCAGCCGAGGCCCGTCAGCTCGCCTGCAACGCCGGCATCATCCCGCTGGTCCTGGGCGAGCGCTCCCAGCCGATGGACATCGGCCGCAAGGCCCGCACCTTCCCTGCCGCGATCCGCCGTGTGCTGGTGGCCCGTGACCAGGGCTGCGCCTTCCCCGGCTGCGAGCGCCCGCCGAAACACTGCGACGCCCACCATGTCCGGTTCTGGTCCAACGGAGGCGAGACCTCCGTCGACAACGCCGTGCTGCTGTGCCGCAACCACCACCGCCTGATCCACCACAGCGAGTGGGAGATCAGGATGGTGCAGGGCCTGCCACGCTTCTACCCGCCGGGCTGGCTGGATCCGGACCGAGCGGCCCGCCGCAACGTCCTCCATGCCTTCGAGGGCGAAGAGCCCAAGACGAGACGCGCCGACAGCCCCAGCACGTTGACGCCGAGCTGGGTGTTGCCGCCACCTCGTTCTCGCCCGGTCCCGGCGTTGGTCTAGTGCTTACCTCGCGCGAGGGCTTCCCCGACAGGGGAGTCCTCGCGCTCCAACGTGCTCACAGCAGTGGCAGCTGAGCCTTCAGATCGTTCACCAGGGAGGGCAGATCGGTTCGGTCGGCAGCGAACCCGAACACGTAGTAGTCCGGCCGAACCAGCGCCGCCACCTTCCGATGTCCGGCCAGCCAAGGCAGATACAACCGCTCCACGTCCACGACCTCATGCGCCCGGGCGATCTTCGGCGGAATCCCAGCAGGCATCACCCGAACCAGATGCGTCCCCAACGTCTTCAGGAACTCCAGCTCGTCCTCACCCAACGCCTCATAGGGATCCAGCGTCGTGATCAGCTGCCACCCCCGCCCGACAACCTCGTCGAACCGATCCCGCAACCCTCCACGCGCCACCACTCCCTGAGGCGACAACTCCCCATCCGGCGCAGCGATCCCGTCGACACCCCGCCGCACCACCCCGTCCTCCAACGCGTAAGCGGAAGGAGCAAGGTCAACCCCCTCGGGTTTGGCCTGCATGGCGATCAGAAACGCGTCCCGCCGAGCAGCCGCGACAGGATCGAGCTCGGAGACGATCTTCCCAACCTCGATGGACATCTCGATCGTGTGCCGCACCTGCAACCCGCGCTCAGCCTGGTAGGCGTCCAACAACGAGTCCGCGGCCAGATCCCGCAGCACCAGATCGAGCTTCCAAGCCAGGTTCACCGAGTCACGGATACCGGAACACATGCCCTGCCCGGCAAAGGGAGGCATCAGATGCGCCGAGTCACCGGCCAGCAACAGGCGCCCAGAACGCCATTTGTCCGCCATAGCGGCCTGAAAGGTGTAAACGATGTTGCGCGTCAGGTCAGCGTTCGCCGGCGTCACGTCGTAGGGCGCGAGAAGCTCCCACATCCGCTCCACCGTGGACATCTCTTCGATCGACTCACCGGGCAGCCGCATGAACTCCCAGCGCCGATGCCCACGCCCCGAGGCGACGATCGTCGTCGGGCGGGCCGGATCGCACACCTGCACGTCGTTCGGCCGGAACGCGCGCTTCTCGTGGAAGACGACGTCGACCAGCAGCCAGTCGTGCTTGAAGTTCAGGTCGATCATCCGCGAGCCCATGACGTCGCGCACGAAGCTGTTCGCGCCATCGCAGCCGATCACCCAGGAAGCGGTGACCTCACCCGAGTGATCAGGACCGGGCGCATCGACAGACACGTGCGTGCCGTGGTCCGTGATCGCCTCCACCTTGTGCCCGAACAACGTCGTGATGTTCGGCAGGGTGAGGACGTGCTCGCGCAGGGCGCGTTCGAACGTCGGCTGGTGCATCACGGTCGCGATCGGCCAGCCGTCGCGGCCTGGCTCGTACGGCGCCTCGAAGCTGAACAGCTCGCGGCCCTCCGCGTTCTGGAACATGTACTGCCCCAGGGGTTCGCCGAGCTCCATCAGGTCGGCGCCGATGCCGGCCGAGGCGAACGAGCGCGCGGTCTCGCCGTCGAACGCGACGACGCGCGGGAACGGGTACTGGCCGCGGTACTTCTCCAGGATGACGACCCGCCATCCCTTGTGCGCGAGGAGGATGGACAGAACGAGGCCGACCGGCCCGCAGCCGACCACCGCGACATCTGCGGTGTTCTCGGCTGCGGACCGGCCGGCCAGCTGCGGTGACGTCATCAGTTTCCCTGTCTGCCTGGGGGAGTCAGAACACCGAGTCGATCACTCCGAGCGCCTGTTCGGGGTTCAGCCGCGGGTCGCAAAGGGTCTCGTAGCGCGCGGAGAGAGCGGTCTCATCGGGGACGGACCCGCCGACGCACTCCGTCACGTCGGTCGCGGCCACTTCCAGGTGCAAGCCGGCCGCGTGTGCGCCCTCGGTCTCGAGGATGTGCCGGAACGCCGTGGCCTCCTCGATGATATGGGTGACATGTCGAGTCTTTCGCCCAGATTTCGCGGTGACCGTGTTGCCGTGCATGGGGTCCGAGACCCAGACGACGGGGTGGCCTGCGCGCTGCACGGCGCGCACGATCGGCGCCAGAGCGACGTGGATGTCCTCGCGGCCCATGCGGACGATGAGCGTCAGGCGGCCGGGGGTGTGGTGCGGGTCGAGCAGCTGGCACAGGCGCACGACGGTCTCGGGGTCGGCGGTCGGGCCGACCTTCACGCCGATCGGGTTCGCGATCGCCGCGAACATGCTGACGTGCGCGTTCTCCAGCTGGCGGGTGCGCTCGCCGATCCACGGGAAGTGCGTCGAGGTGAGGAACTGCTCGCCGGTGCGCTCGTCTGTGCGAATGAGGGCGTTCTCGTAATCCAGCACCAATGCCTCGTGGGCGACCCACGGACCACCGGAGAGTTCCTCGGCACTTCCCGACCAATGGGCGCGCACTTCTCGGATGACGGCGGCCGAGGCGTCGTAGGCCCGCAGCATTCGTTCCGGGTCGTGGCGGCGGGAGAAGACGTCGGGCTCGAACGAATTGACCAGCTCACCGCGGAACGACGGCAGGTCGACTCCGTCGATCGTTTCGAAGTTGCTCGAACGGGGCTTCGCGTACTGCCCGGCCATGCGTCCGAAACGCGCCACTTGCTGCCCGGTTCGTTCCGCCATCCGGGAAGCGATGCGGCCGATGTTGCGCACCTTTCCGGAAGTTGTCACCGGGTCGATGTCTGAAAACGATTCCGCGCAGTCCCCGAGCTGCAGGACACGTGCCTCGCCGAGGGCGGCGAGACCAAGAGCACGCTTCGCCTCGCGGATTTCGGAATGCGCGACCAGGGGGAGCGCGCCGGACAGTTCGGCTTCGATCAGGTCGTACTCGGGGTGGTGGTGCCAGTGGGGCTGCTGCGTCGCAGGCAACGTCATCCACGGGGCCGCGGTCCTCGCGTACGTGAACTCGTTCAGCTTCACCGTCTGAGGCATTGTTCTCGCTCCTGTTCCTGGTTCGGCTGGAAGACTCAGGCGATGATGCCCTCGATCTCCACGAGGAGATCGGAGCGGCAGACGTCGACGTTCAGGTACTGGATCCGGGCGTTCGGGGAGAAACGCTCCTCGCACATCTCGCGCACCGCCGGGATGTCGGAGCGGTGACGGACGTACACCTTGATGTTGTCGAGGTTCAGCAAGGAATTGCCCTGCGTGATCTCGTAGTCCGACAGGTTCTCGTCGGAAATGAGGTGCTCGATGTTGTCGAGTGACAACTTCACCTGCGCCGCGATGTCGCCGTCGTGCAGGGTCTCGTGGCCGCGGATGCTGGCGGTGCCGGCCACGTAGATCTGCCCTGACCTGCGGTCGGTGTGCGTGCCGGCGAGGTAGGTGGCTCGCGCGAACTTGGGCGGGCGCGGGCCGTACTGGCGCGGGTAGTGGTAGGCGGCGATCTGCTTCGAGTTCTCCACCGACGTCAGCGCGGCGGAGCGGGAGGCGAGGAAGTAGAACGCGATGCCGCCGCCCTGCGACCCGATTCCGGTCGCGCTCGGGACCTCCTTGTCGCCGAAGTGGAAGAGTTCGAACGCCTCGGCGCGGCCCTTGCAGAAGTCCCGGTAGATCTCCAGGCCCTCGGCGTTGTCGCCGTTGATGTCGTTGAGGAAGTTCCACATGCGGAAGCAGTTCTTGTAGCCGAGCGAGTCCATCAGGTCCAGCGCCGCGACGTAGGCCGCGCGGGTGTCCTCGGTGTAGCGGCCGGTCGGGGCGATCCGCCCGGCGACGAGCAGGTACTCGCCGTCGTGGGCGTAAACGACGCCGTGGTGCTCGCCGGTCTCGACGGTGCCGGTGGTCGTCCAGACCTCCGCGAATGCCTCGCCGAGGTCGCTCGCCATGTGCAGGTCGAGGGTGAGGAGGCCATTCTCGACACGCGGGTCGGTGCACTCGGTGGTGTAGTTGATGACACCGAGAACGTTTCCGGTGGCCGCCACGTCGCTGACTTCGGTGAGGCCGGTGAACACCGAGCTGGGAAGGCTCACCGTCTGCTGCGCCTGAGTCATTGGAATGCCCCTCCGAGGAGTTGGAAAACATTTTGCGGAGTAGAGCCGAATCATTGTTTCGGGCTTCTCTTCCGGGCCGGTGATCAAAGATTAGCCACCGGGCGGGCTCCGCAAAACTCCTGCGCCAGGAGAAAGCACTTTCGGACGGATGATAGGGGGGTCCTAGGGGGGTGCTAGGGGATTTCCTACTTACCCGCCCGATGAGGCCGAGGCTAGCATCGCTCGAGGTGCAGGCCACGTCTCCAGCAAGCCAGTAAATAGGGAGCGACGTCGGGATGTTTCGAACCGAACTGATCCGGCCGTTGTCCGAACTGCTGCGCTACCACGCCGCGAACGTGCCGGAGAAGGTCGCGTTCGCGGACTCGCGCCGCGCGGTCACGTACGCGGAGCTGGAGCTGCGCACCCGGCGGCTCGGCGGGCATCTCGCCGGCCTGCGGCTGCAGCCGGGCGACCGGGCGCTGATCTTCCTGGGCAACAGCGTCGACATCATCGAGAGCTACCTGGGTGTCACGCGCGCGAACGCGGTCGCGGTGCCGTTCAACCCGCACTCCGCCGACGCCGAGCTCGCCTACGTGCTGGACGACAGCGGCGCCCGTGTCGTTATTACAGACGTCGCGCACGTCGACCAGGTCCGCAAGCTCCTGCCGGGCCGTCCTTATCTCCAGGTGATCGTCAGCGGCGACGAACAGCTGCCGCGCGGCGGTTCCGTTGTGTCGTATCAGGAACTGACCTCGCGGGACCCTGCCGTGCCGGCGCGCGACGACCAGGGCCTCGACGACGTGGCGTTCATGCTCTACACCTCCGGCACCACCGGCAAGCCGAAAGGCGTGCTGTCGACCCAGCGCAGCTGCCTGTGGTCAGTCGCCGCCTGCTACGCCCCGGTCATCGGCCTGAACCAGGAAGACAAGGTGCTGTGGCCGTTGCCGCTGCACCACTCTCTCGCGCACGTGCTCTGCGTCGTCGGCATCACCGCGGTCGGCGCTTCGGCGCGCATCCTCGACGGGTTCGCCGCCGACGAGGTGCTGAACGCGCTGGAAAGCGACGACTACACCTTCATGTGCGGTGTTCCCGCCATGTACCACCATCTTGTCGACGTCGCGCGCACTCGCAAGGTCTCGTCGAGCACGCTGAAGCGCTGCCTGACCGCGGGTGCGGCGTGCCCGCCGGCGTTGCGAGTCGAGTTCGAGGCCCTGTTCGGCGTCGCACTGCTCGACGGCTACGGCAGCACCGAGACGTGCGGCCTGATCGCGGTGAACTGGGCGCAGGGCACCAGGGTTCCCGGTTCGGTCGGCCTGCCGGTGCCGGGCCTCGCGGTGCGGCTGGTCGACCCGGACACCTGTGTCGACGTCGACGTGGAGGCCGAGGGCGAGGTGTGGGTGCGCGGCCCGAGCCTCATGGCGGGCTACCACAACCAGCCGGAGGCGACGGCGCAGGCGATGCCGAACGGCTGGTACCGCACTGGCGACCTGGCCAGGCGCGACCTCTACGGCTACGTCACGATCACCGGCCGCGTCAAGGAGCTCATCATCCGCGGCGGCGAGAACATCCACCCCGGCGAGGTGGAGGAGGTGCTGCTCAAGGTCCCCGGTGTCGCCGACGCCGCGGTGGTCGGCAAGCCGCACGACATCCTCGGCGAGGTGCCGATCGCGTTCGTCGTGCCCGGCAAGCAGGGCCTCGACCCGGTGCGACTGTACGACGCCTGCCGCGAGCAGCTGTCGAACTTCAAGGTGCCGGAAGAGCTGTACGAGATCGACCACATCCCGCGCACGACGTCGGGCAAGATCACGCGGCACGTGCTGCTCGACCGCCCCGCCCGGCTGAGGGCGGCGAGCGGCGGGCAGCACGAGTCGTTGCTGCGCATGGACTGGGCGCCGATGCCGTCCGTGCGCACCACCTCTCTTGAACTGGCCAAGCGCTGGGCCGTCGTCGGCCCGGACATGTTCGGCCTGACCGTGTCGCTGGCGTCGGCGGGCGTGCACGTCGCCACCTATCCCGACGCGGCGGCACTGCACGTGTCCGTTGTGGACGGAGAGCCCGCGCCGGACGTCGCGGTGCTGTGCTGCCCGGACGACATGGACACCGGCGGCAAGCTCACGACGGCCGCGCAGGACGCGTTGCGCAAGGTCGGCGGCGTGCTGCGGACCTGGGTGAACGACGACTGGTTCGCGCACTCCCGCCTGGTCGTGCTGACGCGCGGCGCGGTCGCGGCCGGTGTCGAGGACGTGCGCGACCTCGTGCACGCGCCGGTGTGGGGGCTGCTGCGGTCGTTGCAGGTCGAGTTCCCGAACCGGTTCACGCTGATCGACATCGACGACCAGGCGCCGTCCACCAGCGTGCTGCCGCTCGCGGTGGCCGCCGGTGAACCGCAGCTCGCGATCCGGTCGGGCATCGCGTTGATGCCACGGCTCAAGCGCGTCTCGGCATCGGTCGACAGCGACGAGGTGCTGCGCATCGACCCGAAGCGCACCGTTGTCGTGACGGGTGCGGACGGGACCATGGGCGCCGCGCTGACCCGGCACCTCGTTGCCGCGTACGGCGCTCGCCACCTGCTGCTGATCAGCCCGCGCGGCCGCACCGACGAGGCGACCGCGCAGCTGGAGTCGGAACTGTCCGAGCTGGGCGCGAAGGTCGCGGTCGCGGCGTGCGACGTGGCGGACCGCGCGGCGCTGGCCGAGGTGCTGGGCAAGCTCAAGCGGCCGATCACCGCGGTCATCCACGGCGAGGGAGAGCATCCCGCGAAGCCGATGGCGAACGTGCCGCGCTCCGACGTGTTCCGGTCCGTTGTGGACGGTGCGGTGAACCTGCACCAGCTCACGAAGAGCGGCGACGTCACGGCGTTCGTCATGCTCTGCACGGTCGCCGGCGCGCTGGGTCTGGCCGGTTCCGGCGAGCAGGCGGCGGCGAACTCGTTCCTGGACGCCCTGGCCCGCTACCGGCGCAAACGCGAGCTGGCGGCGACCTTCCTCGCGGTCGGGTCGACGGACGCGCCGACCACGGCGTCACGCGTGGGTGAGCTGTCGACGCACGAGTTCGCCGCGATGTTCGACGTCGCGACCTCGGCCGGCCTCGCGCAGGCCGTGATCATGCGGATCAACAGCGCGGCGCTGCGGGAGCAGACGTCGTCGACCGAGGTCCCGGCGTTGCTGCGCGGCCTGATCGACGTCTCCGCGCGGCTCGCCACCCCGGACGAGCGCGACCTCTCCGCCTTACGCCAGCGCCTCGTGGCCATGTCGCCGGAGGAGCAGGACATCTTCCTGCTCAACCTGGTGCGCACGGAGGTCGCGGGCGTGCTCGGCCTGACCGGTGCCGAGCGCGCCGAGTCGAAGAAGACGTTCCGCGAGCTCGGCCTGACCTCGGTGACCGCGGTCGACCTGCGCAACAGACTGACTGCCGCGACCGGACTGCACCTGTCCGCGCCGGTCGCGTTCGACTACCCGACGCCGGTGGTGCTGGCCCGGCACCTGCGGGCGGAGCTGCTCGGTGAACGCGCTTCCGTCGTGCCGCTGGAGATGGTGCGGTCCGCGCCGGACGAGCCGATCGCGATCGTGGGCATGGCCTGCCGCTATCCCGGCGGGGTGGCGTCGCCGGAGGACCTGTGGCGGCTGGTGATGTCGGGCGCCGACGTCGTGTCGCCGTTCCCCGCCGACCGCAACTGGGACCTGGAGAAGCTGTTCGACGGCGCCTCGCACACGCGAAGCGGGGGTTTCCTGCACGACGCGGCCGACTTCGACGCCGAGTTCTTCGGGATCTCGCCGCGGGAGGCGCTGGCGATGGACCCGCAGCAGCGGCTGTTGCTGGAGGTCTCCTGGGAGGCCCTGGAACGCGCGGGCATCGACCCCTCGACATTGCGCGGCACCAACGGCGGCGTGTTCGCGGGCGTGATGTACCACGACTACGGCGCCGGGCTGCTGGACGCGCCCGCCGGGACCGAGGGGTACTGGACGACAGGCACGGCGGGCAGTGTCGTGTCCGGCCGCGTCGCCTACACCCTGGGACTGCAGGGTCCGGCCGTCACCGTCGACACCGCCTGTTCCTCTTCTCTGGTCGCCCTGCACTGGGCCGCGCAGTCGCTGCGCTCCGGCGAGTCGTCGATCGCGCTGGCCGGCGGTGTGACGATCATGTCGACACCGCAGACGTTCGTGGAGTTCTCCCGCCAGGGCGGGCTGTCGGCGGACGGCCGCTGCAAGGCGTTCTCGGACTCCGCCGACGGCACCGGCTGGTCGGAAGGCGCCGGTCTTGTGGTGCTGGAACGGCTGTCGGACGCCCGCAGGCACGGTCACACGGTTCTCGCCGTGTTGCGTGGTTCGGCGATCAACCAGGACGGCGCGTCGAACGGCCTGACCGCGCCGAACGGTCCTTCGCAGCAGCGTGTGATCCGGCAAGCGCTTGCGTCCGCCGGATTGTCCACTTCGGACGTGGACGTGGTCGAGGCGCACGGCACCGGCACGACGCTGGGTGACCCGATCGAGGCGCAGGCGTTGCTCGCGACCTACGGGCAGGACCGCGACCTGCCGCTGTGGCTCGGTTCGGTGAAGTCGAACATCGGCCACACGCAGGCTGCCGCGGGTGTCGCTGGCGTGATCAAGATGGTGATGGCGTTGCGGCACGGCACGTTGCCGCGCACCTTGCACGTGACGGCGCCGTCGACCCACGTGGAGTGGGGAAGTGGCCGCGTCGAGCTGCTGACCTCGGACCAGCCGTGGCCTTCGGTGACGCGGGAACGCCGTGCCGCCGTGTCGGGGTTCGGTGTCTCCGGCACGAACGCGCACGTGATCCTGGAGGAGGCACCCGAGGTCGAGGTGACTCCAGAGGAGCCGTCGTCGGTGCTCTCGGTGGTGCCGTGGGTGGTGTCCGCCAAGACCTCCGTCGCGCTGGACGCGCAGCTGGAGAGGTTCCGGGCGGTGCAGGCGCCCGTCCTGGACGTCGCCGCGTCGCTGGTGTCGACGCGGACGCAGTTGGAGCACCGCGCGGTCGTCGTGGACGGCACGGAGATCGCGCGCGGTGTCGCCTCGGAGCGGCCACTGGCCGTGTTGTTCTCCGGTCAGGGCTCGCAGCGGCTCGGCATGGGACGTGAGCTGTACGAGCGGTTCCCCGTGTTCGCCTCGGCCTTCGACGCGGTGCTGGAACACCTGGACGGTTCGTTGCGCGAGGTGATGTGGGGTCATGACGCCGACGTGCTGAACGAGACCCGCTACACGCAGCCGTCGTTGTTCGCGATCGAGGTGGCTCTGTTCCGGCTGGTCCAGTCGTTCGGTGTGCGGCCGGACTTCGTGGGCGGGCACTCGATCGGCGAGATCGCCGCCGCGCACGTGGCCGGGGTGTTCTCGCTGGAGGACGCCTGCCGGCTGGTCGACGCGCGGTCACGGCTGATGCAGGCGCTGCCTCCGGGCGGGGCGATGGTCGCGGTGCAGGCCACCGAGGAGGAAGTGCTGCCGCTGCTGGGTTCCGAGGTGTCGATCGCGGCGGTGAACGGGCCGCGGTCCGTCGTCGTCGCGGGCACCGAGGACGGCGTCGAGGCGATCGTGGCCCGGTTCGCCGATCGCAAGACTAAGCGTCTCCCGGTCAGCCATGCGTTTCACTCGCCCTTGATGAACCCGATGCTGGACGACTTCCGCGCGGTCGTCGAGGGACTGTCGTTCTCCGAGCCGCAGATCCCGGTCGTGTCGAACGTGACCGGGCAGCTCGCCGTGCGCGAACAGCTGACGTCGCCGGAGTACTGGGTTCGGCACGTGCGGGAGGCCGTGCGGTTCGCCGACGGCGTGCGGGCGCTGGGACGTCAGGGTGTGTCGGCGTTCCTGGAGCTCGGGCCTGATGGCGTGCTGTCGGCACTGGTCGCGGAGATGACGGAGAACGGCGCGGTGCCGCTGGACACCGCTGTGGTGCCGGTGCTGCGCCGCGAACGGCCCGAGGAGGCGTCCGCGGTGTCGGCGTTGGCGCGCCTGAACGTCGTGGGTGTGCCGGTCGACTGGACCGTGTTGTTCGAGGGCACCGGCGCCGTTCGCGTCGACCTGCCGACCTACGCGTTCCAGCGCGCCCGTTTCTGGCCGGAGCCCGAGGTCGCGGTCGGCAGGGCCGATCCGCTCGACGCGGCGTTCTGGCAGCTGGTGGAGAACGACGAGCTGGCCTCCGTGCTGGAGCTCGATCCCGAGGTCGCGGCGGCCGTCGTGCCGGCGTTGTCCTCGTGGCGAACCCGGCAGCGCGCGCAGTCCGTGGTGGATTCGTGGCGGTTCCGGGAGTCGTGGAACCGGCTCTCGCTGACCGGTGCCTTCTCCGGGTCGTGGCTGGTCGTCGTGCCACCGGGGGAGCAGGACACCTGGACGCGGGACATCGTGGAGATCCTCGGCGGTGTCGCCGTCTCGCTGGACAACGTCTCCGGGCTGACAGGTCGTGAGTTCACGGGTGTCGTGTCGTTGCTCGGTGTCGCGGACGACTCGGGTGACGTGCCGTTCCCGTTGTCCGGGACGCTGGAGCTGCTGAAGGCTCTGGAAGGCGTCGAGGCTCCGTTGTGGACGGTGACGCGCGGTGCCGTGTCGACCGGGCACGGGGACATCGTGACGTCACCGGTGCAGGCCGCGCTGTGGGGTCTGGGCCGGGTCGCCGCGCTGGAGATGCCGCGCCGGTGGGGTGGCCTGATCGACCTTCCGGGCAGCGTGGACAACCAGATCGCGCAGGGTCTGCAGGCGGCGCTGAGGAACTCTCTGGGTGAGGACCAGATCGCGGTGCGCGGCAACGGTGTGTTCGCCCGTCGCCTGGTGCCCGCGCCGCGCGGTGAGCACGGCGAGGACTGGAAGCCGTCCGGCACGGTCCTGATCACCGGTGGTACCGGCGCGCTGGGCGGGTTCGTGGCCCGATCCATTGCCGCGCGAGGCGCCTCGCGCATCGTGCTGACCTCGCGCCGTGGTTCGCTCACCCCGGGGATCGAGCACCTGGTGGCCCAACTGGAGGGCTTCGGCGCCGAGGTCTCCGTCGAGGCTTGCGACGTCGCCGATCGTGCTGCTCTTGCGTCGTTGTTGAGTGATCTTCCCGATCTGACCGCTGTTGTGCACTGTGCCGGCGTCGACTCCGGCGACGCCCCGCTGTCGTCGCTGACGGCCGACCAGCTCGGTTCGTTGCTGCGCGCCAAGATGGTCGCGGCGCGGAACCTGCACGAGCTGACCGGGGACCTCGACGCGTTCGTGCTGTTCTCGTCCGGTGCGGCGGCGTGGGGCAGCGGTGGCCAGCCCGCGTACTCGACCGCGAACGCCTACCTGGACGGCCTGGCGCAGTTCCGCCGCGGTCAGGGCCTCGTGGCGACGTCCGTGCAGTGGGGTGCGTGGGCCGAGGCCGGCATGGCGACCGACCCGCACGCCTACGACCAGCTGCGCCGCCACGGCGTGCTGCCGATGGATCCCGAGCTGGCGCTGACCGCGCTGGTGCAGGCCGTGTCGGACGGCGAGACCGTGCTGACCGTCACGAACACCGACTGGGCCCGGTTCGCGCCCGGCTTCACCGCGTCCCGTCCGTCGCCGCTGTTCTCGTCGATTCCCGAGGTCGTCGCTGCCCTGGTGCCCGATGCCGACGTGGCCGGCGCCGAGGTGGCGTTGCAGGAGAAGCTCGCGGGTCTGTCCGAGGCAGACCGCTCGCGGGTGCTGCTGGACCTGGTGCGCTCCGAGGCGGCCGCGGTTCTCGGTTACTCGGGTGTCGAGTCCATCCACGCCGAGAAAGCGTTCCGGGACCAGGGTTTCGACTCGCTGACCGCCGTGGAGATGCGCGACCGCCTGAAGTCCGCGACGGGTCTGCCCGTGCCGTCCGCGCTGGTGTTCGACTACCCGACGCCGCGCCTGGTCGCCGAGCACCTGCTGACCGGCCTGTCCTCGGCTTCCGACGGCTCCGCACTGGCCGAGCTGACCCGGTTCGAGGCCTTGGTGGCGTCGGCGTCCTCGGAGGAGCACGACGTGATCCGTGATCGCCTGGAGAAGCTGCTCGGGCGCCTGAAGAAACCTGTGTCCACTTCGGACGAAGACATCCGCAACGTCTCCGTCGAGGACCTCCTGAGCATCATCGACGACGAGTTGCTCGACCTCTCGTAGAAGCAGTGTTTGCCCGCACGAAATGAGGACGGACCAGTGCAGGAAGAGCAGCAGGACAAGGTTGCCGACTACCTGAGGCGAGTCACGGTCGAGCTGCGCCGGGCCCGCGAACGCGTCCTCGAGCTGGAGCAGAAGCACAGCGAGCCCATCGCGATCGTGGGCATGTCGTGCCGCTTCCCCGGCGGGGTGACCACACCCGAGCAGCTGTGGGAGGCCGTCGTCTCCGAACGGGACCTGGTCTCCCCGTTCCCCACCGACCGCGGCTGGGACCTGTCCTCGTTGCGCGACCAGTCGCTGGCGCAGGAAGGCGGCTTCCTGACCGATCTAGCGTCGTTCGACGCGGACTTCTTCGGCATCTCACCGCGCGAGGCCCTCGGCATGGACCCGCAGCAGCGCATGATGCTGGAGCTGACGTGGGAGGCCCTGGAGCGCGCCGGTCTTGATCCCGCGGGCCTGCGCGGCTCGCAGACCGGCGTCTTCGTCGGCACGAACGGCCAGGACTACGCGGACCTGGTGTCGGTGGACGGCGACGGGCACGCCTCCACCGGCCTCATCGCGTCCGTGCTGTCGGGCCGTCTCTCCTACACGTTCGGCTTCGAGGGACCTGCGGTCTCCGTCGACACCGCCTGCTCTTCCTCTTCTGTCGCCATGCACCTCGCCATGCAGGCTCTCCGTGGCGGCGAGTGCTCGCTGGCGCTGGCCGGCGGCGTCACGATCATGGCCACGCCGAGCTCGTTCATCGAGTTCACCCTCCAGCGCGGCCTCGCCTCCGACGGCCGCTGCAAGGCGTTCTCGGACTCGGCTGACGGCGTCGGCTGGGCGGAGGGCGCCGGCATGCTGGTGCTGGAACGGCTGTCGGACGCCGTAGCCGCCGGGCACCAGGTGCTCGGTCTGCTGCGCGGTTCGGCCGTGAACCAGGACGGTGCGTCGAACGGCCTGACCGCGCCGAACGGGCCGTCGCAGCAGCGCGTGATCCGTGCGGCTCTCGCGTCGGCGGGACTGACGCCTGGGGACGTGGACGCCGTCGAGGCCCACGGCACGGGTACGACTTTGGGCGACCCGATCGAGGCTGCCGCGCTGATCGCCACGTATGGCCAGGATCGTGCCGTTCCGTTGTACATCGGCTCGGTCAAGTCGAACATCGGTCACACGCAGGCGGCGGCCGGTGTCGCCTCGGTGATCAAGGTCGTCCAGGCCATGCGGCACGGCGTTCTGCCGCGCACGCTGCACGTCACCTCGCCGTCGTCGCACGTCGACTGGTCGGCTGGGTCGGTCTCGCTGCTGACCTCGGCTACCCCGTGGCCGTCCGTTGATCGGCCGCGGCGGATCGGCATCTCGTCGTTCGGTGTGTCGGGCACGAACTCGCACCTGATCTTGGAATCGCCGCAGGTCCAGGAATTGTCAGACCTGCCTGAGATGATGGGGATGGGGGATGGATCCCCCCTGGGGGCCGGCGAGTCGGAATCGATTCCGCCGAGCGGAGCAGCGCCGTGGCTCGTGTCCGCCAAGTCCGACGCCGCGCTCACCGCCCAGATCGCCCAGCTCCGCGACGTCACCGCGCCCGCGAAGGACGTCGGCCACGCCCTGACGACGCGCACGCTGTTCGACCACCGCGCGGTCCTCCTCGACGGCACCGAGATCGCGCGCGGCACCGCCACCGAGAAGCAGCTCGCGATCCTGTTCACCGGCCAGGGCTCGCAGCGCCTCGGCATGGGCCGCGAGCTCTACGAGGCGTTCCCGGCGTTCCGCAGCGCGTTCGACGAGGTCGCCCAGCACCTCGACCTGAGCACGATGTGGGGCGACGACGTCGACGCCCTGAACCAGACCGGCACCGCGCAGCCCGCGATCTTCGCGCTGGAGGTCGCCCTCTACCGCCTGCTCGAGACGTTCGGCGTCCAGGCCGATCACGTCGCCGGCCACTCGATCGGCGAGATCGCCGCCGCACACGTCGCCGGTGTGCTCAGCCTCGAAGACGCCTGCACGCTCGTCCAGGCCCGCGCCCGCCTCATGCAGGCCCTGCCGTCCGGCGGCGTGATGATCGCGCTCCAGGCCACCGAGGCCGAGGTGACCCCGCACCTCACCGCGGGCGTGTCGATCGCCGCGATCAACGGCCCGGACTCGATCGTCGTCGCCGGCGCGGAAGACGAGGCCCGCGCCGTCATCGCGCGCTTCGAGGACCGCAAGTCGAAGCAGCTCCAGGTCAGCCACGCGTTCCACTCGCCGCTGATGGACCCGATGCTGGACGACTTCCGCGCCGCCATCGCGCACCTGACCTTCCACGCGCCCACCATCCCCGGCCTGGGCGACGTCGCGAACGCCGACTACTGGGTGCGCCACGTCCGCGCCACCGTCCGCTTCCACGACACCGTCACCACGCTGGGGGACAAGCGGTTTCTGGAGGTCGGCCCGGACGGCGTGCTGTCCGCACTGGTCGGCGGCATCCCGTCACTCCGCAAGGACCGCCCCGAAACCCAGACCCTGATCACCGCGCTCGCCCGCCTCCACGTCGAGGGCACGGACGTCGACTGGAGCCCGTTCTACGGAGGCGCAGCCAGGACCGAACTGCCGACCTACGCTTTCCAGCGCCAGCGTTTCTGGCCGTCGGCGGTGAAGAACGCCGACGCGTCCGGGCTCGGTCTCACCGCCGTCGCCCACCCGCTGCTCGGCGCCGCGGTCGAACTGGCCGGCGGCCAGGGCGTCCTGTTCACCAGCAGGCTCTCGACCTCCACCCAGCCGTGGCTCGCCGACCACGTCGTCGGCGGCCGAATCCTGTTCCCCGGCACCGCTTTCGTCGAACTCGCGTTGCGCACGGGCGAGGAACTCGGCCTGGACCGACTGGACGAGCTCACCCTCTCCGCACCGCTCGTGCTCAACGACCCGGTACAGCTCCAGGTAGCCGTCGGCGCCCAGGACGCCACCGGACGCCGGTCCGTGGCCGTCTACTCGCGGCTCGACCCGGACACGCCGTGGCTCGAACACTGCAGCGGCTACCTCACCTCCGGTCCCGCGACCGTTCGCGACACGTCAGAGTGGCCACCTGCGAACGCGGAACCCGTTGCTCTGGAGGGCTTCTACGAGCGCTTCGCGGACAACGGCTTCGCGTACGGCCCGGCGTTCCAGGGCCTCCGAGCTGCTTGGCGAGCCGGCGACGACGTCTACGCCGAGGTCTCCATCGCGGACGAGACCGACCGCTACGGCCTGCACCCGGCCCTTCTAGATGCCGCGCTGCACGCCGCCGACCTCAGCACGTCCGAGGGAGGCATGCCCTTTGCGTGGCAGGGAGTTTCGCTGCACGCGACCGGCGCTTCCGCGCTGCGCGTGCGCATCCGGCCCCAGGGCGAGTCGTTCGCGATCACCGCGACGGATCCCCACGGCACCCCGGTCGTCTCGATCGACTCCCTCGTCACCCGCCCGATTCCCGCCGGCGACTCCGGAATCGCGCGCGAGGCCCTGTTCCACGTCGACTGGACCCCCGTCGCGCTTCCCACTGAGATCGGCGCGGCCGAGGTTGAGCACGTCGTCTCCGACGGCACCCCGATCGACTCCGCGCACGCCCTGACCGCGCGGGTTCTCGCACGCCTGCAACAGTGGATCGCCGACGAACGGCAGGACCGCCTGGCGTTCGTCACGCGTCCCGGTGACCTGGGCGCGGCCGCCGTGTGGGGTCTGGTGCGATCCGCGCAGACCGAGCATCCAGGCCGTTTCGTGCTGGTGGAGTCGGACGGCGACGTCCCGGCCGAGGTCTTCGCGCTGGACGAGCCGCAGATCCGGTTGCGCGGCAACGAAGCCTTCGTGCCGCGCCTGGCCCGCCTCGCTCCGGCTGGCGAGTTCTCCTGGCAGGGCAAGGTTCTCATCACCGGCGGCACCGGCGGACTCGGCCTGGTGATCGCCCGTCATCTCGTCGCTGCCCATGGCGTCCGCGACCTGCTGCTCGTCTCCCGGCGCGGCGAGGCCGACGTCACGGAGCTGGAAGCGCTGGGAGCCCAGGTCACCGTCGAGGCGTGCGACGTCTCCGACCGCGCGGCCGTCGCCGACCTGTTGGCACGGCACGAGGTTCGTGCGGTCGTGCACACCGCGGGCGTTCTCGACGACGGCATCGTGGAGTCCCTGATGCCAGACCGCGTCGGCACTGTGTTGCGCCCCAAGGTGGACGCTGCCTGGCACCTGCACGAACTCACCACCGACCTCGACGCGTTCGTCGTGTTCTCCTCGGTCGCCGGCACCATCGGCACGGTCGGCCAGGGCAACTACGCCGCCGCCAACGCGTTCCTCGACGCCCTCATGGACCACCGTCGCGCGAACGGCCTGCCCGGCACGTCGCTCGCGTGGGGCCCGTGGATCGCGGGCATGCTCTCCGGCGCGGACGCGGAACGCATGGCGCGCACCGGAATCCCCGGCATCACCGTCGACCAGGGCGTCGAGCTCTTCGACGCGGCCATCACCGCCGGCAATGCCGTTCCCGTGCGCCTCGACCTGCCCGTCCTGCGCGGCCGCGGCGACATCCCACCGATGCTGCGCGGCCTGATCAAGACCCGTCCCCGCCGCGTCGTGGCGGGCTCGGACACCGCCGTCTCCCTCACCGGCCGCCTGGCACCGCTCGACGCCCCTGCGCGCCTGGAAGCATTGCTGGACCTGGTGCGTGGCCAGGTCGCCACCGTCCTCGGCCACGCGGGCACCGACGAGATCGACCCCGGCCGCGCCTTCCAGTCACTCGGCTTCGACTCGCTCACCGCCGTGGAGCTCCGCAACCAGCTCACCGCCGTCACGGGCCTGCGCCTGCCCGCCACGCTGATCTTCGACTACCCGAACGCCGGAGTCCTCGCCTCCTACCTGCACGACGAACTCTTCGGCTCGGACACCGCAGTTCCGTTGGCAGAGGCACGATCCGTCGTCTCGGACGACCCGATCGTGATCGTCGGCATGGCCTGCCGCTACCCCGGAGGCGTGGCGTCGCCGGAAGACCTGTGGCGCCTCGTCTCCGACGGCGTCGACGCCGTCACCGACATGCCGACGAACCGCGGCTGGGACGTCGACTCCCTCTACCACCCGGACCCCGACCACATCGGCACCTCCTACACGCGCTCCGGCGGCTTCCTGCACGACGCACCGCTGTTCGACCCGGCGTTCTTCGGCATGTCCCCGCGCGAAGCCCTCGCCACGGACTCGCAGCAACGCCTCCTGCTCGAAACCGCCTGGGAGTCCCTGGAACGCGCCGGCATCGACCCCGTCTCGTTGCGGGGCAGCGCGACCGGCGTGTTCGCGGGCGTCATGTACACGGACTACTCGGTCGTGATCAGCGGCAGCGAGTTCGAGGGCTACCAGAGCATGGGCAGCGCCGGCACCTTCGCGTCCGGTCGCGTCTCCTACACCTTCGGCTTCGAGGGCCCGGCCGTCACGGTCGACACGGCCTGCTCTTCTTCTTTGGTAGCACTGCACCTGGCCTCCCAGGCCCTGCGCAACGGCGAGTGCTCGCTCGCGTTGGCCGGCGGCGTGACGGTGATGTCGACGCCGTCGACGTTCATCGAGTTCTCCCGCCAGCGCGGCCTGTCCGCCGACGGCCGCTGCAAGTCGTTCTCCGACAGCGCGGACGGCGTCGGCTGGTCCGAGGGCGTGGGTCTTCTGGTTTTGGAACGCCAGTCCGACGCGCTGCGCAACGGCCACACGGTTTTGGCGGTGGTCCGCGGCTCTGCCATCAACCAGGACGGCGCCTCTAACGGTTTGACCGCGCCGAACGGCCCTTCCCAGCAGCGCGTGATCCGCTCGGCGTTGGCTTCGGCCGGTTTGTCGGTGGCTGATGTCGACGTCGTTGAGGCTCATGGCACGGGCACGACCTTGGGCGACCCGATCGAAGCTCAGGCGCTGCTTGCTGTGTACGGGCAGGACAGGCCGTCGCCGCTGCTCCTGGGCTCGATCAAGTCGAACATCGGCCACTCCCAGGCGGCCGCCGGTGTCGCGGGCGTGATCAAGATGGTGCACGCGATGCACCACGGGCTGGTCCCCGCGACTCTGCACGTGGACGAGCCTTCGACGCACGTGGACTGGGACGCCGGCGACATCACGCTGGTCACGGCGCCCACCGAGTGGCCTTCGGTCTCCCGTCCGCGCCGTGCTGGTGTCTCGTCTTTCGGCGTCTCGGGGACGAATGCGCACGTGATCTTGGAGTCTCCGCAGGTCCAGGAATTGTCAGACCTGCCTGAGATGATTGGGCTGGGGGGTGAATCCCCCCAGGGGGCCAGTCAATCGGAATCGATTCCGCCGAACGGAGCAGTGCCGCTGGCGGTGTCGGCCAAGTCGGCTGCGTCGCTGGACGCCCAGGTCGGCCGGGTACTCGCGCTGGACGGCGACGCACGGGACATCGGGTACTCGCTCGCCCTGAAGACGACCTTCGACCATCGGGCCGTCGTGCTCGGCGGGCAGGTCGTCGCCAAGGGCGCGGTGAGCGGAAAGCCGCTCGCGTTCGTCTTCTCCGGGCAGGGCTCGCAGCGGCTCGGCATGGGACGCGAGCTGTACGAGACGTTCCCCGTGTTCGCGCGGGCATTGGATGAGGTGTTGGAACACCTCCAAGGCGTCCGCGAGGTCATGTGGGGTGATGACGTCGAGGCGCTGAACCAGACCGGGTTCGCGCAGCCTGCGATCTTCGCGGTCGAGGTGGCGCTGTTCCGGTTGCTGGAGTCGTTCGGGGTGCGGCCGTCGCAGGTTGCCGGGCACTCCATCGGTGAGATCGCCGCCGCGCACGTCGCCGGAGTGCTCAGCCTTGAAGACGCGGCGAAGCTAGTCCAGACGCGGGCGGCTCTCATGCAGGCGTTGCCGGCGGGTGGCGCGATGGTGTCGGTGGTCGCGTCCGAAGAAGAAGTGCGCGCGCATCTGACTGATGGTGTGTCCATCGCCGCCGTCAACGGGCCTCGGTCCGTGGTCATCGCCGGCGTTGAAGCAGAGGTCGTCTCTCTCGCGGAGAAGTGGAAGAACAAGCGGCTGAAGGTCAGCCACGCGTTCCACTCGCCACTCATGGAGCCGATGCTCGACGACTTCCGCGGCGCGATCAGCGACATCGAGTTCCGTGAGCCGCTTGTAGGAATGTCAACATCCGGCGATGTGACCACCGTGGACTATTGGGTCGCTCACGTTCGCGACACCGTTCGCTTTCACGAGAACGTCTCACGCCTGGGTGACGTGACGTTGGTCGAGGTCGGCCCTGATGCGCAGTTGACTGCGATGGTTGACGGGTTGATTCCGATGTTGACGCGCGTCAAGTCCGGTGTTGAGTCAATGTTGACTGCGCTCAGTCATGTACATGTTGACGGAATCAATGTTGATTGGGCACAGCTGTACACGGGCGGTCGACGGGTCGATGTGCCGACGTACGCGTTCGACCACCAGTCGTACTGGCCGGAGAACATCGCGAAGTCCGACGTCAGGTCGGCCGGGCTCGGCGCGGTGGAGCACCCGTTGCTCGGTGCGGCGGTCGAGCTCGCCGGGGGAGCGGGCTACCTGTTCACGGCGCGGCTGTCGCGCCGGTCGTGGCTGGCGGACCACACCGTGCACGGCGCGGTGCTCGTGCCGGGCGCGGCGCTGGTCGAGGTGGCGCTTCGGGCGGCGGACGAGGTCGGGCTGGACCGGGTCGAGGAGCTCACGCTCGCCGCTCCGCTGGTGCTGCCGGAGAGCGGCGGTGTCCAGGTGCAGCTGATCGTGGGAGCCGAGGAGAACGGCCGCCGGTCGATCTCCGTCTACTCACGCGCGGAGGCCGCGGTCGACGAGCCGTGGACGGAGCACGCCACCGGTGTGCTCGGGTCCGGCGGGACCGCCGCCGAGGTCGGCGAATGGCCGCCGCGCGCCGAGGCGATCGACGTCACGGAGGCCTACGAGCGGTTAGCGGAGAACGGGTTCGAGTACGGGCCCGCGTTCCAGGGGCTGCGGGCGGCGTGGCGCAGTGGCGACACGGTGTTCGCCGAGGTCGCGCTGCCCGAGGGTGTGGCTACCGGCGGTTTTGGGCTGCATCCCGCGTTGCTCGACTCCGCGCTGCACGCCGCGTTGCTCACCGATGACGGCGCTGGGCTGCCGTTCTCGTGGGAAGGCGTTCAGCTGCACGCGACTGGTGCGACGGCGTTGCGCGTGAAGCTGTCCCGCAACGGCAGTGCGTTCGCCATCGCGCTCGCGGACACCAACGGCGCACCAGTCGCCTCGGTGGACGCGCTGGTGGTGCGCGCGGTGCAGGCCGACCAGCTCAGCACGACGGACCGCGACTCGCTGTTCCGACTGGACTGGGTTGAGGTCGACCTGCCTGCCGAACCCGCCGCGGACGTCGTGGTGGAGCACGTCGTCGCCGAGGGTGAGGTCGTCGCGGCCACGCACGCACTCGTGGCGCAGGCGTTGGAGCGGCTCCAAGAGTGGATCGCCGACGAACGGCCCGAGAAGCTCGTGTTCGTCACCGGCAAGGGATGCCTGGCGGGCGCGGCGGTGCGGGGTCTCGTGCGGTCGGCGCAGACCGAGCACCCCGGCCGGTTCGGCATCATCGACACCGACTCCGGCGAGCTCGTCCCGAGGGCGCTGGGCATCGACGAGCCCGAGCTGATCATCCGCGACGGCGTGGTGAAGGCCGCCAGGCTCGCGCGGGCGACCGCTGTCCGGGGCGAGGTCGCGTGGCAGGGACCGGTGCTGATCACCGGCGGCACCGGTGGGCTGGGCGGCGTCATCGCCAAACACCTTGTCGCACAGGGCGTCGAGGAGCTGGTGCTGGTCAGCCGGCGCGGTGACAAGCCGGGCTGGGTCGCCGAGCTGGACGCCCGCGTCACCGTCGCGAAGTGCGACGTGTCGGACCGCAAGGCCGTGCAGAGGCTGCTGAAGAAGCACCCCGTCCGGTCGATCGTGCACGCCGCCGGTGTGCTGGACGACAGTGTGATCGAGTCGCTCACGCCGGACCGTCTCGCGACCGTGCTGAAGCCCAAGGTCGACGCCGCGTGGAACCTGCACGAGCTGGCGGGTGATCTCGACAGGTTCGTGCTGTTCTCGTCCGTCGCCGGCACGCTCGGCAGTGCGGGCCAGGGCAACTACGCGGCGGCCAACGCGTTCCTCGACGCACTCGCCGAGCAGCGGCCCAACACCGTCTCGCTGGCCTGGGGTGCCTGGGAAGGCGGCATGGCCGGGCATCTGTCCGAAGTGGACGTCGAACGCATGCGCCGCGCCGGCATGCCGCCGATCTCGGTGGAGCAGGGCGTCGAGCTGTTCGACACGGCGATCGCGCACGGTGCCAAGGCCTTGGCGCCGTTCCGGCTCGACCTGGCCGTGCTGCGGGCCAAGGGCGAGGTTGTACCGGTGCTGCGCGGCCTCGTCCGGACGCGCTCGAAGCGGTCGGTCGCCGGTTCGGACACCGCGGTCACGCTCGTCTCCCGGCTGTCCGCGCTCACCGAGGCCGACCGCCTCGAAACGCTGCTCGACGTCGTCCGAGCGGAGGTCGCCGGCGTTCTCGGCCACGTCAACGCCCAGGTGATCGATCCGACGCAGCAGTTCCGCGACCTCGGCTTCGACTCGCTGACCGCCGTCGAACTGCGCAACCGCCTCACCGCCGCGACCGGTATCCGGCTGCCCGCGACGCTGATCTTCGACTACCCGACGTCCGGCACGCTGGCGTCCTACCTGCGCGACGAACTGCTCGGTGCCGTCGCCGTGACGCCGGACCTGCCCGCGCTGGTGTCCACTTCGGACGATCCGATCGTGATCGTCGGCATGGCCTGCCGCTATCCCGGCGGTGTCACGACGCCGGAAGAGCTGTGGCGGCTCGTGATGGACGAGGTGGACGCCGTCACCGGGTTCCCGTCCGATCGCGGCTGGGATCTCGAAGGCCTGTACCACCCGGATCCCGACCACATCGGCACCTCCTACACGCGGTCCGGCGGGTTCCTGCACGACGCGGCCGAGTTCGATCCGTCGTTCTTCGGGATGTCGCCGCGGGAGGCGCTGGCGACCGACACCCAGCAGCGACTGCTGCTGGAGACGGCTTGGGAAGCCCTGGAGCGCGCGGGAATCGACCCGGCGTCGTTGCGGGGCAGCGCGACCGGCGTGTTCACCGGCTTGATGTACAACGACTACCAGTCCGTCGTCGGTGGCGGCGACATGGAAGGGCATCAGGGCCAGGGCAGCGCGGGCAGCGTCGCCTCGGGCCGCGTGTCCTACGTGTTCGGGCTCGAGGGTCCTGCCGTCACGGTCGACACGGCGTGCTCGTCGTCGCTGGTCGCGATGCACTGGGCGATCCAGTCGCTGCGGTCGGGCGAGTGCTCGCTCGCGCTGGCCGGCGGTGTGACGGTGATGTCGACTCCGTCGACGTTCATCGAGTTCTCCCGGCAGCGCGGCGTCTCCGAGGACGGGCGCTCGAAGGCGTTCTCGGACTCCGCGGACGGCGTCGGCTGGGCCGAGGGCATCGGCCAGGTCGTGCTGGAACGCCAGTCCGACGCGCTGCGCAACGGGCACCGCATCCTCGCCGTCGTGCGGGGTTCCGCGGTCAACCAGGACGGTGCCTCCAACGGGCTCACCGCGCCGAACGGGCCATCGCAGCAGCGTGTCATCCGCGCGGCACTTGCTTCCGCCGGGCTTTCGGTCGCCGATGTCGACGCCGTCGAGGCGCACGGCACCGGCACGCCGCTGGGCGATCCGATCGAGGCCCAGGCGCTGCTCGCGGTGTACGGCCAGGACCGCACCGAGCCACTGCTGCTCGGTTCCATCAAGTCGAACATCGGCCACTCGCAGGCCGCCGCCGGTGTCGCGTCGGTGATCAAGATGGTGCAGGCGCTGCACCACGGCGTCCTGCCGCGCACCCTGCACGTCACCGAGCCGTCGTCGCACGTCGACTGGGAGGCCGGCGCTGTCGAGCTGCTGACCTCGACGCGTCAGTGGCCCGCTGTGTCTCGCCCGCGCCGTGCTGGTGTGTCGTCGTTCGGTGTGTCGGGCACGAATGCGCACGTGATCTTGGAAGCTCCGGGCTGGCAGGGGGTCGGCCAATCGGAATCGATTCCGCCGAACGGAGCAGTGCCGGGACAGTCCGGAACGGTGCCGTGGCTCGTGTCGGCCAAGTCCGCGCAGGCCCTCGAAGCCCAGATCCAGCGGATCAGGGCGGTCGAAGCCGACCCCGTCGACGTCGGGTTCACGCTGGCCGCGCGCACGGCGTTCGACCACCGGGCAGTGGTGCTCGGCGAGGACGTGATCACCGGTCAGGTCACGACCGCGGGCAAGACCGTGTTCGTGTTCCCCGGCCAGGGCTCGCAGTGGGTCGGCATGGGCCGCGAACTGCTGGCCACCAACGAGGTCTTCGCGCACCGGATCGCCGAGTGCGACGCGGCCCTGCGGCCGTTCGTGAGCTGGTCGCTGGTCGAGGTCCTGGAGCAGGAACTGCCGCTGGACCAGGTCGACGTCGTGCAGCCCGTGCTGTGGGCGGTCATGGTGTCGCTGGCCGAGGTGTGGCGTTCGCACGGGGTGGAGCCGCAGGCGGTCGTCGGGCACTCGCAGGGTGAGATCGCGGCGGCGGCGGTCGCCGGGGCGCTCAGCCTCGACGACGCGGCCCGTGTGGTCGCGTTGCGGTCGCAGGCCGTCGCGGAGGTGTTGTCGCGCAAGGGCGGCATGCTGTCGGTGCCGCTGCCGGTGGACGAGGTGCGGCCGCGGATCGCGCGGTTCGGTGACCGGGTGGCGGTCGCGGCCGTCAACGGGCCCAGGGCCACCGTCGTCGCGGGCGAGGTCGAGGCGCTGGCCGAGATCGTGCTGGAGTGCGAGACGCAGGGCATCCGGGCGCGCATGATCGCGGTCGACTACGCCTCGCACACCCCGCAGGTCGAGGCGATCCGCGAGCGGGTGCTGGCGGACCTGGGCGCGATCGAGCCGCGCACCGGAACGATTCCCTTGTACTCCACCGTGACCGGCGAGCCGATCGACACCGCGATCATGGACGCCGGCTACTGGTTCACGAACCTGCGCCAGACCGTCGAGTTCCAGAACGCCACGAGCGCCCTGCTGCGCGACGGGTTCTGGTTCTTCGTCGAGCCGAGCGCCCACCCGGTGCTGACCTTCGGCGTCGAGCAGACCGTCGAGCAGCACGACGCCGAGGCCGTGGTGCTCGGGACGCTTCGCCGCAACGAGGGCGGCCATCTCACCACTGCACTCGCGCAGGCCCATGTCAACGGGCTCGGCGTCCGGTGGGACTTCGCCGGTGGCAAGCTGATCGACCTGCCCACGTACGCGTTCCAGCGGCAGCGGTTCTGGCCCGCCGGACGGGTCGGGCAGGGCGGGCACCAGCTGCTCGGTGCTGCAGTCAGCGTTGCGGGCAGCGAAGACGTTCTGTTCACGTCGAGGCTGTCGGCGCACTCGCATCCTTGGCTCGCAGATCACGCCGTCAACGGCACGGTTCTGTTGCCCGGCACGGCTTTTGTCGAACTTGCGGTCAGGGCGGGCGACGAGGTCGGCTGCGAGAAGCTCGACGAGCTCACGATCTCCGCGCCGCTCGTGCTCGACGGATCCGTGCAGCTGCAGGTGGCGGTGCGGGCCGAGGACGCGAGCGGACGCCGGGCGGTCGCGATCTACTCACGCACCGAGAACGACGGGCCGTGGACGGAACACGCGTCAGGCACGTTGTCTCCCCACAGCTCGACCAGTGACTTCGACGCGACCGCCTGGCCGCCGAACGCGGAAAGCGTTGACGTCGAGGGAGCCTACGAGCGCTTCGCGGACATGGGCTTCGAGTACGGGCTCGCGTTCCAGGGGCTGCGCGCGGTGTGGCGCTCCGGCGACGACGTGTACGCCGAGGTCGTCACGTCCGAGGAGACCGCGGGCTTCGGCCTGCACCCGGCGTTGCTGGACTCCGCTCTGCACGCCGCGTTGCTCGCGAAGGACGGCGCCGGTCTGCCGTTCTCGTGGGAAGGCGTGTCGCTGCACGCCACCGGCGCGACAGAGCTGCGGGTCCGGTTGCGCTCGCACGGTGACGCGATGGAGATCGCGCTCGCCGACACCACCGGACTGCCCGTCGCCACGATCGAGTCGCTCGTCGTGCGGCCGGTCACGTTGCCGCGCAACGAGGTCGACCGCGACTCGCTGTTCCGGGTCGAGTGGACGCCCGTGGCACTGCCGTCCGACGCGGCCGAGAACGTCGTCATCGAGCACGTCGCGGGTGACGGCAACGTCATCGAGTCGACGCGTACCTTGACGACCCGAGTTCTCGCCAAGCTCCAGGAGTGGATCTCCGGCGAACGCGCCGAGCTCCTCGCCTTCGTCACCCGCGAGGGAGATCTGGCCGGACAGGCCGTGTGGGGCCTGGTTCGGTCGGCGCAGACCGAGCACCCCGGCCGGTTCGTGCTGGTCGACGTCGATGACGAAGCCGTTCTTTCGCAAGCGCTTGCCGCAGACGAACCGCAGCTGCGCATCAGGCAAGGCCAGATCTTCGCGCCACGGCTGCAGCGCGCGTCCGCGGTGCAGGAGACCGCGTGGGAGAGCCCGGTGCTGATCACCGGCGCCGGCGGGCTCGGTGGAGTGATCGCCCGGCACCTCGTCGCCGAGCACGGCATCACGGAGCTCATCCTCGCCAGCCGGAGCGGGAAGAAGCCGGACTGGGAGGTCGACGCGGCCGTCAAGGTCGTCAAGTGCGACGTCAGCGACCGCAAGGCGTTGCAGCGTCTGCTGAAGAAGCACACGGTCAAGTCGGTCGTGCACACCGCAGGGGTGCTGGACGACGGCGTGATCGAGTCGCTCACGCCCGAGCAGTTCGACACCGTGCTGCGGCCCAAGGTCGACGCCGCGTGGCACCTGCACGAGCTGCTTCCCGACGCCAGGATCGTGTTCTTCTCCTCCGCCGCGGGCATTCTCGGCGGTGCGGGCCAGGGCAACTACGCGGCGGGCAACGCGTTCCTCGACGCGCTCGCCGAGCACCGCGGCAACTCCGTCTCGCTCGCCTGGGGCACGTGGGAGGCCTCGGTCGGCCTCACCGGTTCGCTGACCGACGCCGACCGGGAACGTCTGGTGCGCGCCGGAATGCCGCCGATCACGCCCGCGCAAGGCACTGCACTGTTCGACGCCGCGCTCGCGACGGGTGAGGCAGTACTGCTGCCAGCACGTCTCGACCTCGCGACGCTGCGAGCGCAGGGCGAGGTTCCCGCGTTGCTGCGCGGCCTGATCCGGATCCGTGCGCGCCGCGCGGTCGCCGGTTCGGACGCGGCTACCGGACTGGCCGCGAGGCTGCGTCCGCTGGGCGACGCCGAACGTCTCGACGCGCTGCTCGACCTGATCCGCGCTCAGGTCGGCGCGGTGCTGGCGCTGGAGAACTTCGACGCGTCGCGGGCGTTCCGCGATGTCGGGTTCGACTCGCTCACCGCCGTCGACCTGCGCAACCGCCTGACCGCCGTCACCGGGCTCCGGCTGCCCGCGACGCTGGTGTTCGACTACCCGACCGCGCACGTGCTCGCGACGTTCCTGCGCGACGAACTGTTCGGCGCGGCCGGCGATGTCGTGGCCACGCGGACGGTGTCCGACGACGACCCGATCGTCATCGTCGGCATGGCCTGCCGCTTCCCCGGCGGTGTCAGCACCCCCGAGGACCTGTGGCAGCTCGTGCTGGACGGCACGGACGCGATCTCCGAGTTCCCGTCCGACCGCGGCTGGGACCTCGGCACGTTGTTCTCCGGCAACGACATCGGAACGTCCTCGACGCGCCTCGGCGGCTTCCTGCACGACGCGGCCGAGTTCGACCCGGCGTTCTTCGGGATGTCACCGCGCGAGGCCCTCGCGACCGACTCGCAGCAGCGCCTGCTGCTGGAGACCGCGTGGGAGGCGTTCGAACGCGCCGGTATCGACCCGGTCTCGTTGCGCGGCAGCGACACCGGTGTGTTCGCCGGAGTGATGTACAACGACTACGCGCAGCTGCTCGGCGGTGAGTTCGAGGGCCACCACGGCACCGGCTCGTCGCCGTCCGTCGCGTCCGGTCGAGTGTCCTATGTGCTCGGTCTGGAAGGCCCGGCGGTCACGATCGACACGGCCTGCTCTTCTTCTTTGGTGGCAATGCATCTCGCGGCGCAGTCGTTGCGGACGGGGGAGTCGTCGCTGGCGCTCGCCGGTGGTGTCGCGGTGATGTCGACGCCGGCGACGTTCATCGAGATCTCCCGGCAGCGCGGTGTCTCGTCGGACGGGCGGTGCAAGGCGTTCTCCGAGGGCGCGGACGGTACCGGGTTCTCCGAGGGTGTCGGCCTGCTCGTGCTGGAACGCCAGTCGGACGCGCTGCGCAACGGCCACAACGTCCTCGCGGTCCTGAAGGGCACCGCGGTCAACCAGGACGGTGCCTCGAACGGCCTGACCGCGCCGAACGGGCCGTCGCAGCAGCGGGTGATCCGGGCCGCGCTCTCGTCGGCGGGACTGACGCCGGGGGACGTGGACGCCGTCGAGGCGCACGGCACGGGTACGTCTTTGGGCGACCCGATCGAGGCGCAGGCGCTGCTGGCCGTGTACGGGCAGGACCGCGCCGAGCCTCTCTACCTGGGCTCGATCAAGTCGAACATCGGTCACACGCAGTCGGCGGCGGGTGTCGCCGGGGTCATCAAGATGATCATGGCGCTGCGCAACGGGGTGCTGCCGCGGACGCTGCACGTGTCCGCGCCGTCCTCGCACATCGAGTGGGACGCGGGTGCTGTCGAGCTGCTCACCTCGTCGCGGGACTGGCCGGCGGTGTCTCGTCCGCGGCGCGCGGGCGTGTCGTCGTTCGGGATCAGCGGGACGAATGCGCACGTGATCTTGGAGTCTCCGCTGGTCCAGGAATTGTCAGACCTGCCTGAGATGATGGGGATGGGGGGTGGTTCCCCCCTGGGGGTCGGCCAGTCGGAATCGATTCCGCCGAACGGAGCAGTGCCGCTGCCCGTCTCGGCGAAGTCCGCGGGCTCGCTGCGCTCCCAGATCGAGCGGATCGGGGCCCTCGCGAACGCCGGCCACACCCCGCTCGACATCGGCTTCTCCCTGGCCGCCCGCAGCAGGTTCGACCACCGCGCGATGATCGTCGGCGACGAGGTCGTCGAAGGCGCCGTGACCGAGGCCGGGCCGGGTCCGGTGTTCGTGTTCCCCGGCCAGGGCAGCCAGTGGCACGGCATGGCGGTCGCCCTGCTCGACGAGGACGAGACCTTCGCGCACTGGATGGCCGAGGCCGACCGCGCGATCTCCGGACACGTCGGCTGGTCGGTCATCGAGGTGCTGCGCGGCGACGCCGGCCTCGACCGCATCGAGGTCCTGCAGCCCGTGCTGTTCGCGATCATGATCTCGCTCGCCCAGACGTGGCGCGCGAACGGTGTCGAGCCCGCCGCGGTCGTCGGCCACTCGCAGGGTGAGATCGCCGCCGCTTACATCGCCGGCGCGCTCAGCCTCGACGAAGCGGCCAAGATCGTCGTGCTGCGGTCGCAGCTGTTCGCGGACGAGCTCGTCGGCAACGGCGCCGTCGCGAGCATCGCCCTGCCCGCGTCCGAGGTCGAGAAGCTCCTGCCGGAAGAGCTGGCGATCGCGGGCGTCAACAGCCCGCACGCCTGCACGGTCGCCGGGGCCGTCCCCGCGCTCGAGAAGTTCGTGGAGAGCCTGACGGCCAAGGACGTCCGGGCTCGCGTGATCGGCTCGACGGTCGCCTCGCACTGCGCCCAGGTCGACCGGCTCCGCGGCCGGATCCTGGAGCTGTTCGCGGACATCACGCCGCAGCCGAGCACCGTGCCGTTCTACTCGACCGTCACGGCCGAACGCATCGACACCACCACCCTCGACGCCGAGTACTGGTTCCAGAACGCGCGGCAGCCCGTCAGTTTCGCCAAGGTCGTCGAGAGGCTCATCGCCGACGGCCACCGCGTGCTGATCGAGTCGAGCGCGCACCCCGTGCTGATGCTGCCCGCGCAGCAGACCGCGGAGGCGATCGGCACCGAGATCGTCGCGATCGGCTCATTGCGCCGCGACCAGGGCGGACGACAGCGCCTCACCACCTCGCTCGCCGAGGCGTGGGTCGCGGGCCTCGACGTCCGGTGGCAGTACCCCGGTGGCCGCAGGATCGCGTTGCCCACGTACCCGTTCGACCACCAGCGGTTCTGGCCGGAGCAGCTGGTCAAGGACAGCTCCGACCCGGTCGACGCCGAGTTCTGGGAGCTCGTCGACAACGGCGGCCTCGAGGACCTGGGTGTCGGCCAGGGCGTCGCGCAGACGCTCGCGCAATGGCGCAGCCGCCGCAAGTCCGAATCCACAGTGGACACCTGGCGGTACCGCGACCAGTGGACCCCGGTCGTCGTCAGCGGGACCCCGGCCGGCTCGTGGCTCGTCGTCACCTCCGGGGACGCGCAGGACGTGATCGACGCGCTGGGAGCCTCGCACCTCGAGGTCGACGAACAGGTCAGCCGCGCGGAGCTCATCGCACGCCTGCCGGAGACGATCGACGGCGTCATCGCGATGACCGGCCTGCAGGCGACGATCACGCTGGTCCAGGCACTGGCCGAAGCCGGTGTCAGCGCACCGGTCTGGGCCGTCACACGCAACGCCGTCGCCGTCGGCAACGAGGAGGTCGACCCGGCGCAGACCGCGCTCTGGGGCCTCGGCCGCGTCGCCGCGCTCGACCTTCCGCGCCGCTGGGGCGGCCTGATCGACCTGCCCGAGACGCTGGACGACAAGGCCGCGCAACGGTTCGCGGCCACGTTGACCGGTACCGAGGACCAGGTCGCCATCCGCGCCAACGGCGTGTTCGCCCGCCGTCTGGTCCGCGCTAATCCGCACCACAGCCCGGAGTTCCAGGCATCCGGAACGGTCCTGATCACCGGCGGCACGGGTGCGCTCGGCGGCCATGTCGCCCGCTGGATGGCCGAGGCCGGCGCCGAGCACCTCGTGCTCACCAGCCGCCGCGGCCTCGACGCACCTGGGGCCGCGGAACTCAAGGCAGAGCTGGAGAACACCACCCGCGTCACCATCGCTGCCTGCGATGCCGCGGACCGGGACGCCCTGGCGAGCCTCCTCGCGGGCATCGACGACCTCACGACCGTCGTGCACGCGGCGGGCATCGGCACCGGTGACGCCCCGATCGACGAGATCCGGTTCGAGAACGTCACCGCGTTGCTCGACACGAAGATCACCGCGGCCCGTCACCTGCACGAACTGGCGCCACAGGCTCGTTTCATCCTGTTCTCGTCGGGTGCGGCGAGCTGGGGCAGCGGCGGCCAGCCCGCGTACGGCGCGGCCAACGCCTACCTCGACGGCCTCGCCCACCTGCGCCGGTCGCAGGGCCTGAAGGCGACCTCGATCGCGTGGGGCGCGTGGGCGGAAGCCGGCATGGCGGCCGACCACGGCATGTACGACGCGCTGCAGCGGATCGGCATCGGGTCGATGCCGCCGGAGCTCGCGATGCAGGTGCTGCGCCAGGCCGTCGCCGACGACCAGACCCAGCTCACCGTCACCGACATCGACTGGGCCAAGTTCGCGCCCAGTTTCACCGCCGAACGCCCGAGCCCGCTGCTCACCGGCATCGCCGAGGTGCGCGCGGCGCTGGCCGACGAGGTCGTCGAGGAGTCGGAGCTCAAGCAGCGCCTGTCCCGTTTGACCGAGGCCGAGCGTGACCGCGCATTGCTCGACCTCGTGCGCGCCGAGGCCGCGAAGACGTTGGGCTACAAGGAAAGCGACCAGGTCCCGGTGGGCCGCGCGTTCCGCGAGCTCGGCTTCGACTCGGTCACCGCGGTCGAGATGCGCAACCGCCTGAAGACCGCGACCGGGCTCGCACTGCCCGCGACGCTCGTCTTCGACTACCCGACCGCGACGACACTGTCGGAGCACCTGCGGGACGAGCTGTTCGGCGGCGCACAACGGATCGAGGTCCGCGCGGCGACGCTCGCCACCGACGACCCGATCGCGATCGTGGGCATCGGCTGCCGATACCCCGGTGGCGTGACGACGCCGGAAGCGTTGTGGGACCTGGTCTTCGAGGGACGGGACGTGATCTCGCGATTCCCGACGGATCGGGGCTGGGACCTGGAACGGCTTGCCAGCACCACGTTCGAGGGCGGTTTCCTCGACGCCGTCGCCGACTTCGACGCGGGCTTCTTCGGCATCTCACCGCGTGAGGCCGTCGTGATGGACCCGCAGCAGCGCCTGCTCCTGGAGACCTCCTGGGAGGCGCTGGAACGCGCGGGCATCGACCCGAACTCGTTGAAGGGCAGCCAGACCGGCGTCTTCGTCGGCACCACCGGCCAGGACTACGAGTCGCTGCTCAACCGTTCGCTGGAGGAGACCGGCCCATACGCGACGACGGCGTTCTCCGCGTCGGTGCTGTCCGGCCGCATCTCCTACCTGCTCGGTCTGGAGGGCCCGGCCATCACGATCGACACGGCGTGCTCGTCGTCGCTGGTCGCGATGCACTGGGCCGCACAGGCCCTGCGCAACGGCGAGTGCGACCTCGCGCTGGCCGGTGGTGTCGCGGTGATGACCACACCGAACGCGTACTCGGCGTTCACGGCCGCGGGCGGGCTCGCTCCGGACGGTCGCTGCAAAGCCTTCGCGGAGTCCGCCGACGGCACCGGCTGGTCCGAGGGTGCCGGTGTGGTGCTGCTCGAACGGCTGTCGGACGCCCGCCGGCACGGTCACACCGTGCTCGCGGTGTTGCGGGGTTCGGCGATCAACCAGGACGGCGCGTCGAACGGCCTGACCGCACCGAACGGCCCGTCGCAGCAACGCGTGATCCGGCAGGCGCTGGCGAACGCCGGGCTGGCACCGTCCGAAGTGGATGCTGTGGAGGCGCACGGCACCGGCACGACCCTGGGTGACCCGATCGAGGCCCAGGCCGTGCTCGCGACCTACGGCCAGGACCGGGAGACCCCGCTGCTGCTCGGTTCCATCAAGTCGAACCTCGGCCACCCGCAGTCCGCCGGCGGTGTCGCGGGCGTGATCAAGATGGTCATGGCGCTGCGACACGGCGTGCTGCCGCAGACGCTGCACGTCGACGCGCCGTCGTCCAACGTGGAATGGCAGACCGGCAGCGTGGAGCTGTTGACGGAGCGCCGGGACTGGCCGGCGCACGGCCACCCGCGTCGTGCCGGCGTCTCGTCGTTCGGCGTTTCCGGCACGAACGCGCACGTGATCATCGAGGAGGCGCCGGAGTTCACGCCCGCGGTTCCCGAGGTCACGACGACCGCTTCCGTGGTGCCGCTCGTGGTGTCGGGCAGGTCTGAGGAGGCGCTGGCCGATCAGCTCGCGAGCCTCGGCACGGTCGACGCCTCGCAGCTCGACCTGGCCTATTCGCTGGCGGTGTCGCGCGGGGCGTTCGAGCACCGGGTGGTGCTGGTGGACGGCGTCGAGATCGCCAGGGGAGAGGTGGCCGAGAGCGATCTGGCCCTGGTGTTCACGGGGCAGGGGTCGCAGCGGCTCGGCATGGGCCGGGGCCTGTACGAGCGGTTCCCGGTGTTCGCGGACACCTTCGACGCCGTGCTCGCGCACCTCGACCCGGCGCTGCGGTCGATCATGTGGGGCGAGGACGCGGACGCGCTGAACCAGACCGGCCACGCCCAGCCCGCGATCTTCGCGCTGGAAGTGGCCCTCTACCGGCTCGCGGAGTCGTTCGGGATCAAGGCCGACCGGCTCGCCGGTCACTCGATCGGCGAGATCGCGGCCGCGCACGTCGCCGGGGTGTTCAGCCTCGAGGACGCGTGCACGCTGATCTCCGCGCGCGCCTCGCTGATGCACGCGCTGCCCGCTGGTGGCGTGATGTTCGCGATCGAGGCGGGCGAGGAGGAGATCGTCCCGCTGCTCACCGAGGGTGTGTCGATCGCCGCGGTCAACGGCCCGTCCGCCGTGGTCATCGCCGGTGTTGAGCACGAGGCACGCCGGATTGTCGAACAGCTCAGCGGGCGCAAGTTCAAGCAGTTGCAGGTCAGCCACGCGTTCCACTCGCCGCTGATGGAGCCGATGCTGGACGAGTTCCGCGCGGCCATCGCGGGCATTTCGTTCAACGATCCGACGATCCCTCTGGTGGCCGGCGGGATTGTTCAACAATCCGAGTACTGGGTCCGGCACGTGCGGGAGACCGTGCGCTTCCACGACGCGGTGCGTGCGCTCGACGGCAGCACGTTCCTGGAGATCGGACCGGACGGCGTGCTGTCGGCGATGGTCAGCGGCATCCCGTTGCTGCGCAAGGACCGAGGTGAGGAGCAGGCGTTCGTCGCCGGACTCGCCCGCCTGCACGTCAGCGGCACGACCGTGGACTGGGGTGCGCTGTTCGAGGGCACGGGCGCGCGGCGGGTCGACCTGCCGACGTACGCTTTCCAGCACGAGCGCTACTGGCCGACCGTGCTCGACGTCGCGCCGGTCGACCGCGCAAAGTCCACTGTGGACTCTTGGCGACACCGCGAGTCGTGGGAGCGGATCACACCGCGTGGCACGGTCTCCGGAACCTGGCTCGTTCTCGGCGCCGAGGACGACTTCGCCCGTGAGGTCGCGGCGGCCGTCAACGGTGTTGTGCTGCAGGAGGTGCCGGACACGCCGTTCGACGGGATCGTGTCGCTGCTCGCGCTGGACGGCGAGGCTGACGACAACGGCGTGCCGCGCGGCGTGATCACGACGATGGAGTTGATCCAGTCGTTGGCGCGCAGGGGTGTGAGCGCGCCGGTGTGGGCGGTCACGCGGGGCGCCGCGACCAGTGCGACGCAGAGCGCGGTGTGGGGCCTCGGCCGAGTGGCGGCGCTGGAACTGCCCTCGCAGTGGGGCGGTCTGGTCGACGTCACCGGTGACGTGGCGCAGCTGGCCGCGGTGCTCGCCGGTGCCGAGCCCGAGGTCGAGATCAGGGCCGACGGCGTGTTCGCGCGACGTTACGACGCGGCTGGGCCGGCCGATGCGATGTGGGAGCCGCACGGCACCGTCATCGTCACCGGCGGCACGGGCGCGCTCGGTGCGCACGTCGCCCGCGACCTCCACCAGCGTGGCGTCGAGAAGATCGTGCTGGTCAGTCGGCGCGGACTCGACGCGCCGGGAGCTGTTGAACTGCAAGCGGAACTGGGCGCGGAGATCGTGGCGTGCGATGTCGCGGACCGGTCGGCCGTCGCGGCCCTGCTGGACACCTACTCGCCGAACGCCGTCGTGCACACGGCCGGCGTGCTGAGCGACGGCGTGCTGGAAGGCCTTGCGCCGGAACGGTTCGCGGACGTGTTCCGGTCGAAGGTCGCCTCGGCACTGGTGCTCGACGAGCTGACCCGTGACCGCGAACTGGACGCGTTCGTGCTGTTCTCCTCGGTCGCGGGCGCTCTGGGCAACCCCGGCCAGGCCAACTACGCGGCCGCCAACACCGTGCTCGACGCCATCGCGCGGGAGCGGCGTTCGCTGGGGCTCAAGGCGACCTCGATCGCGTGGGGTGCGTGGGCCGGCTCCGGCATGGCGGACGGTGTGGGCGCCGACCTGAGTGCGATCACGATGCGGCCCGACCTCGCGGTGGAGTCGATGTGGCGGGCGGTCGCGGAGGACGCGCCGACCGTCGCCATCGCGATCCTGCCCGAGAAGCCCAAAGCACGGCAGAAGATCGCGGCGGGCGGCGATGTGCTGGAGATCGTCCGCACGGCCGTCGCGTCGGTGCTCGGGTACGCCGGACCGCACGCGGTGGGCGTGGACAAGGAGTTCCGCGACCTCGGCTTCGACTCGCTGACCGCGGTCGAGCTGCGCAACCAGCTGTCGGCGGCGACCGGCCGGACGTTGCCCGCGTCGCTCGTCTACGACTACCCGACGCCGCGCCGCCTCGCCGATCACCTTCGCGGCGGAGCAGCCGAGTCCGTGGAGAACGTCGTGGCGCAGGCCGACGAACCGATCGCGATCGTCGGCATGGCCTGCCGCTTCCCCGGCGACGTCACCACGCCCGAACAGCTCTGGCAGCTGCTGGTCGACGGACGCGACGGCATGGGCGCGTTCCCCGTCGACCGCGACTGGGACGTGGAGTCGGTGCTGTCGACGTCGGTGACGCGCGAGGCCGGGTTCCTGGCCGGGACCGCGGACTTCGACCCGGCGTTCTTCGGGATCTCGCCGCGTGAGGCGATGGCGATGGACCCGCAGCAGCGGTTCCTGCTGGAGACCACGTGGGAGGCGCTGGAGCGCGTCGGTGTCGACCCGCTCTCGCTGCGGGGTTCGCAGACCGGTGTCTTCGTCGGCACGAACGGCCAGGACTACGCGACGCTGCTGACGTCGTCGGCCGAGGACACCGAAGGCCACGCGGCCACGGGTCTCGCGGCGTCGGTGATCTCGGGCCGCCTGTCCTACACGTTCGGCTTCGAGGGACCGGCCGTCACCGTCGACACGGCATGTTCCGCCTCTCTCGTCGCCATGCATCTCGCGGTGCAGGCGCTACGCGGCGGTGAGTGCTCGCTGGCGGTGTCGGGCGGTGCGACGATCATGACCACACCGTTCGCTTTCGCTGAACTCACTCGTCAGGGTGCGCTGGCGGCGAACGGCAGGTCGAAGGCGTTCTCCGACGACGCTGATGGCGCCGGTTGGTCCGAAGGCGTCGGCATGGTCGTGATGGAACGACTGTCCGATGCGGTGCGCAACGGGCATCAGGTGCTCGCGGTGATCCGCGGTTCGGCGGTCAACCAGGACGGCGCGTCGAATGGCCTGACCGCACCCAACGGCCCGTCGCAGCAGCGCGTGATCCGCGCTGCTCTCGCGAACGCCGGTCTGTCCGCGGGCGATGTCGACGTCATCGAGGCACATGGCACCGGCACGGCTCTGGGCGACCCGATCGAGGCGCAGGCGTTGCTCGCGACCTACGGCGCCGACCGGTCGTCGCCGCTGTGGCTGGGTTCGGTGAAGTCGAACATCGGCCACACGCAGGCGGCCGCGGGTGTCGCCGGCGTGATCAAGATGGTGCTCGCTCTGCGGAACAACCTGCTGCCGCAGACGCTGCACGTGGCCGCGCCGTCGTCGCACGTCGACTGGTCGGACGGCACGGTCGAGCTGCTCACCGAGGCCCGCGCATGGGAGACCGGCGGTCATCCGCGGCGGGCGGGCGTGTCGGCATTCGGCATCTCGGGCACGAACGCGCACATGATCATCGAGGAAGCCCCAGCTCAGGCGAGCCAGCCGGAATTGTCAGACCTGCCTGCGATGATTGAGATGGGGGCCGAAAACCCCCTGGGGGCCGGCCAGTCCGAATCGATTCCGCAGGTCGGGGCGGTGCCGTTGCCCGTGTCGGCGAAGTCGCCGGCCTCGCTGCGTGCGCGCATCGAGCAGGTGCGCGCGCTCGACGCGGACGCCCAGGACATCGGTTTCTCCCTCCTGACGACCCGGTCGGCGTTCGACCACCGTGCGGTGCTCATCGGGGACGAAGTGGTCCAGGGCGTCGCGCAAGAGAGTGCGCCGGTGTTCATCTTCCCCGGTCAGGGAAGCCAGTGGCACGGCATGGCGGTCGACCTGCTGGACGAGGACGCGACGTTCGCGCACTGGATCACCGAGTGCGACGCGGCGATCGGTGAGCTCGTCGGCTGGTCGGTGATCGACGTGCTGCGCGGTGAGGCCGAGCTCCTCGAACGCATCGAGGTCCTGCAGCCGACATTGTTCGCGGTCATGGTGTCGCTGGCCCAGACGTGGCGGAAGAACGGCGTCGAGCCCGCCGCTGTGGTCGGCCACTCACAGGGCGAGATCGCCGCCGCCTACGTCGCCGGGGCGCTCAGTCTCCGAGAAGCGGCCAAGATCGTCGTGTTGCGGTCGCAGCTGTTCGCGGACGAGCTCGTCGGAAACGGCGCGGTCGCATCCGTGGCGCTTCCGGTCGAGGAAGCGCGCGAGCTCATCGCACAATGGCCCGTCCTGTCCATCGCGGGCATCAACAGCCCCAACGCCTGCACGGTCGCCGGAGCCCTGCAAGAGCTCAACGAGTTCGTGGAACTGTGCCAGGCAAGGGAGATCCGGGCACGCGTGGTCGCCTCGACGGTCGCCTCGCACGGCCCGCAGGTCGAACCGTTGCGCGAGAAGCTGATGAACCTCCTCGGCACGATCACGCCTCGCCAGACCGACATCGCGTTCTACTCGACGGTCAAGGCCGAACGCGTCGACACCGCGATCCTCGACGCCGGCTACTGGTACGAGAACGCGCGCCGTCCCATCGAGTTCGTCGCGGTCACCAGGAGACTGGTCGAGGACGGCTACCGCGTGTTCGTCGAGGCGAGCCCGCACCCGGTGCTGACGATGTCCGCGCAGGCCACGGCCGAGGCGGACGGCACGGAACTGGTCACCGTCGGCTCGCTGCGCCGCGACCAGGGCGGGCGGCAGCGCTTCACCACCTCGCTCGCCGAGGCCTGGGTCGCGGGGCTCGACGTGCGGTGGAAGTACGCGGGCCGCAGGATCGACCTGCCGACGTACCCGTTCAGCCGCAGCAGGTTCTGGCCCAAGGCCGCTGCCAAGATCGTCAACGCCGAGGACAGCGCGTTCTGGCAGCTCGTCGAGAACGGCGAGCTCACCGGCGCGCTCGGGGTCGACGCTGAAAATGTCCTACCCGCACTCAGGGAATGGCGTGCCAGGCAGCAGACGCAGTCCACTGTGGATGGCTGGCGCTACCGCGACTCGTGGCAGCTCCTGCGCGGCGTCCAGGCCACCGGCATCAACGGCACCTGGCTCGCGGCCGTTCCCGAGCACGTCGACGAGTGGACCGAAGCGGTGCTGCGGACGTTCGGCAACGACCTCGTGCGGATCACGGTCCGTGCCAACGCCGAACGCGCACTCCTGGCCACCGAGCTGATCGGCATCGAACCGGTCGGCGTGATCTCCTTGCTCGGCAGCGAGAACGCGCCGCATCAGGAGTTCACGTCGACACCGCTCGGGCTCGCGCTGAACGTCCTGCTCCTGCAGGCACTCGGCGACGCCGGCAGCACGGCGCCGTTCTGGGCGGTCACGAAACAGGCGATCTCAACTGGCGCGACCGATCCCGTGCACCACCCGGAACAGGTGGCGCTGTGGGGACTCGGCAGGGTCGCCGCACTCGACCTGCCGCGCCACTGGGGCGGCCTGGTCGACCTGCCGGGCACCATCGACGGCCAGATCGAACAGGGCCTGGTCGCCGCCATCACCAACGGCGGCGGCGAGGACCAGCTCGCGGTCCGCGACACCGGTGTGCACGGGCGCAGGCTCGTCCCGGCCCAGCGCGCGCCGAAGCCCACCGAGTGGACGCCGCGCGGCACGGTCCTGATCACCGGTGGCACCGGCGCGCTGGGCGGCCACGTCGCCCGCTGGGTCGCCACCCGCGGCGCCGAGCACGTGCTGCTCACCAGCCGCCGCGGTGACCAGGCGCCTGGAGCCGCGCAACTGCGCCAGGAACTGGAAGCGCTGGGAGCCCGCGTCACCATCGCGGCCTGCGACGCGTCGGATCGGCAGAGCCTGAAGTCGGTGATCGACACGGTCCCTGACCTGCGAGCTGTCGTGCACGCGGCCGGCATCGTCGAAGGCAACGCGGCCACCGACGCGATGGGCATCGACCAGCTGGATCGCCTGCTCAGGGCCAAGATGACATCGGCCTGGCTGCTGCACGAGCTCACGAGCGACCTGGACGCGTTCATCCTGTTCTCGTCCGGTGCGGCGAGCTGGGGCAGCGGCGCGCAACCCGCGTACGCCGCCTCCAACGCCTACCTCGACGGCCTCGCGCACTTCCGGACGGCACAGGGCCTCAAGGCCACGTCGATCGCCTGGGGCGCCTGGGCGGACTCCGGAATGGCGTCGGAGAACGAGGAAGGCGCCGAACAGCTGCGCCGCCGCGGCGTCCACACGATGAAACCGGACCTCGCGATCACCGCGCTGCAACAGGCGGTCGAGGACGGCCACACGTCGCTGACGATCACCAACATGGACTGGGAGAAGTTCGCGCCGAGCTTCACGGCGTCCAGGCCGAGCCCGTTGCTGATGGGCATCCCGTCCGTTCAGAAAGCCCTGGAAGAGCCCGAGACGACGGACTCAGGGCTCAGGGAACGGCTCCTGGCGCTGCCCGAGGCGGAACGCGCACGCACGGTGCTCGACCTCGTCCGCACGGAGGCCGCGGCGACACTGGGCTTCGAGGGCGCGGAGGCGTTCGGGCCGACGAGGGCGTTCCGCGACGTCGGCTTCGACTCGGTGACGGCGGTCGACCTGCGCAACCGGCTCAAGGCGGTCACCGGCGTGGCGCTGCCCGCGACGCTGGTGTTCGACTACCCGACCCCCGCCGCGCTGGCCCAGTTCGTCCGCACGGAGCTGCTCGGCGAGGCCGCGGCCACCGCCAACGACCCCGACGCGCCGATCCGCGACGCGCTCGCGGCGATCCCGATCAGCCGCCTGCGGCAGGCCGGTCTGCTGGACCTGGTGCTCCAACTTGCTCAGGACAGTGGGGAAAACAACAGCGCCGGAGATGTTGTGCTAGCAGCCGAGGCGGAATCGATCGACGACATGGACGGCGAAGCCCTCCTGCGTCTGGCGATCGGGGACGTCATGGACTAGCGGGCGATCCGAGAAGGAAGCGCGATGACCACCTCTGCTAACCAGTACGTCGAGGCTCTGCGGTCGTCACTGAAGGAGATCGACCGGCTGCGCAAGCAGAACCAGCAGCTGATCGCGGCAGCGGTGGAACCGATCGCGATCGTGGGCATCGGCTGCCGGTACCCCGGCGGGGTCGCCTCGCCCGAGGAGCTGTGGCAGGTCGTCGCGGAAGGCAGGGACGTGATCGGCGGTTTCCCCGCCGATCGCGGCTGGGACGTCACCGAACTGAACTCCGCCACGATCGAAGGTGGCTTCCTCGAAGACCCGGCGTCGTTCGACGCCGGGTTCTTCGGCATCTCGCCCCGCGAAGCCGTCGTCATGGACCCGCAGCAGCGCCTCCTGCTCGAAACCGCCTGGGAGGCCCTGGAACGCGCCGGCGTGAACGCGCACTCGTTGCGCGGCACCAAGACCGGCGTGTTCATGGGCACGACCTCGCAGGACTACGCCGACCTGCTCTCGCGCTCGGGCGAGGACGTCGGCCTCTACGCCACGACCGCGTTCGCCGCCTCCGTCCTGTCCGGCCGCATCTCCTACCTGCTGGGACTGGAAGGTCCCGCCGTCACCGTCGACACGGCCTGCTCGTCTTCGCTGGTGGCGCTGCACCTCGCCTCGTCCGCCCTGCGCGCCGGTGAGTGCGACCTCGCGCTGGCCGGTGGTGTCGCGGTCATGACGACTCCCGCCGGGTTCGCCGCCTTCACCTCCCAGGGCGGACTCGCCGGGAACGGGCGCTGCAAGGCCTTCTCGGACGACGCGGACGGCACCGGCTGGTCCGAGGGCGTCGGCGTGCTGGTGCTGAAGCGCCTGTCCGACGCACAGCGCGCCGGCGACAAGATCCTCGCCGTGGTCCGCGGTTCCGCCGTCAACCAGGACGGTGCCTCCAACGGCCTGACCGCGCCGAACGGCCCGTCGCAGCAGCGTGTCATCCGTCAGGCGCTGCAGAACGGCGGCCTCGCACCGTCCGATGTGGACGCCGTCGAGGCACACGGCACCGGCACGACCCTGGGCGACCCGATCGAGGCGCAGGCGATCCTCTCGGTGTACGGGCAGGACCGCGCCGAGCCGCTCTACCTCGGGTCGATCAAGTCCAACATCGGCCACCCCCAGGGGGCGGCGGGTGTCGCCGGCGTGATCAAGGTCGTCATGGCGCTGCAGAACGGACTGCTGCCCAAGTCCCTGCACCTCGGCACGCCCTCCACCCAGGTCGACTGGACCAAGGGCAACGTGTCGCTGCTGCACGACGCCCGGCCGTGGCCCTCGGTCGACCGCCCGTTGCGCGCCGGTGTGTCCGCGTTCGGTGTCTCCGGCACGAACGCGCACGTGATCCTCGAGCAGGCTCCCGCGCTGGTCGTCGATGGCGCTCCTGTCGTCTCCGCTCCCGCTGTGCTGCCGTGGGTTCTGTCCGGCCGCACCGCTGCTGCGCTCGACTCGCAACGGGAACGGCTGCAGGGGGTCGTGGACGCCCTGCAGCCGCTGGACATCGCGTTCACGTTGGCGACGGCGCGGGCGTCGTTCGAGCAGCGGGCCGTGGTGCTGCCGGACGGCACCGAGCTCGCCCGTGGTGTGGCCGCCGACGAGCACACGCTCGCGTTCCTGTTCTCCGGACAGGGATCCCAGCGCCTCGGCATGGGACGGGAGCTGCACGCCCGGTTCCCGGTGTTCGCCGCCGCGTTCGACTCGGCTCTCGCGCACCTCGACCCCGCGCTGCGTTCGGTGATGTGGGGCGACGACCCCGCCGCCCTGGAGCAGACCCGCTACACACAGCCCGCGTTGTTCGCCTTCGAAGTCGCCATGTTCCGGTTGCTGGAGTCGTTCGGACTCGTGCCGGAGCAGGTGGCGGGCCATTCGATCGGCGAGATCGCGGCCGCGCACGTCACCGGGGTGTTCTCCCTCGAGGACGCCTGCACGCTGGTGACCGCGCGCGCTTCGCTGATGCAGGCGCTTCCGGCCGGTGGCGTGATGATCGCGGTGCAGGCCACGGAGGACGAGGTCCTCCCGCTCCTCACCGACGGCGTCTCGATCGCCGCGATCAACGGCCCGGCGTCGCTGGTCATCGCCGGTGTTGAAGAAGAGGCGCACCGGATCGTTGAGCGACTCAACGGCATCGCGCCCCGCAAGTCGAAGCAGCTGCAGGTCAGCCACGCGTTCCACTCGCCGCTGATGGAGCCGATGCTGGACGACTTCCGCGCGGCGATCTCCGGTATCTCGTTCAGCACCCCCTCGATCCCCATGGTGGGTCGTGTCGACCAGCCCGAGTACTGGGTGCGGCACGTCCGCGACGCCGTGCGGTTCCACGACACCGTGACCGCGCTGGGCGACAAGACGTTCGTCGAGGTCGGCCCGGACGGCGTGCTCGCCGCGATGGTCGACGACGCCGTTCCGACCGCGCGCAAGGACCGCGGTGAGGAGCTGGCGTTCGTGACGGCGCTGGCCCGGCTGCACGTCGCCGGTGTCGTCGTCGACTGGGCGCGGCTGTTCGAGGGTTCCGGGGCGCAGAAGGCGGACCTGCCGACGTACGCGTTCCAGCGGCAGCGGTTCTGGCCGCGCCCGAAGACGCAGTCGGGCGATGTGCGCGGCGCCGGCCTCGGCTCGGTCGGCCACCCGTTGCTCGGCGCGGCCGTCGAACTGGCGGGCTCGGCGGGACACCTGTTCACGTCCCGGTTGTCGCTCGCCACGCACCCGTGGCTCGCGGATCACGTCGTGATGGGCCGGGTTCTGTTCGCCGGCACCGCTTTCCTGGAACTCGCCGTGCGCGCCACCGACGAGGTCGGCTGCGACCGCGTCGAGGAGCTGACGCTCGCCGCGCCGCTCGTGCTGACACCGGAGAGCGCCGCTCAGGTGCAGGTCTCCGTCGGCGCGGCCGACTCCGAAGGCAAGCGCAGCGTCGCGATCTTCTCGCGGGCCGAGGGTGCTGTTGACACGCCTTGGCTCCAGCACGCCTCCGGTGTGCTCGGCTCGGGTGCCAACGCGGTCTCGTTCGACGCCTCGGTGTGGCCGCCGGCCGGTGCCGAGTCCGTCGACATCGCCGGGTCGTACGAGCGCTTCACCGACATGGGCTTCGACTACGGCCCGGTCTTCCAAGGACTGCAGGCGGTGTGGCGAGGCGGTGACGGCGTCGTCTACGCCGAGGTGTCGCTGCCCGAGGGTGCCGACGGTGGCTCGTTCGGGCTGCACCCGGCGTTGCTGGACGCCGGCATGCACGCCGCCGGGTTCGGCGACCTCGGCTCGATCAGCCGTGGCGGGCTGCCGTTCTCCTGGCAGGGCGTGTCTTTGCACGCTTCGGGCGCTTCCGCGGTGCGAGTGCGGCTGTCGCGTGGCGAGGACGGTTCGATGGAGATCGCCGTCGCCGACGCGACCGGTGCTCCCGTCGCGTCCGTCGAGGCGCTGCAGACGCGGCCGGTTCCCGTGGACGAACTGGGGTCCGGGGTCGAGCGCGACTCGTTGTTCCGCATCGAGTGGGCGCCCGTCGAGCTGCCGGTCGGGTTCGCGGAGCAGACCGTCGCGGTGCTCGGGCCGGACGTGCTGTCACTGGCCGCCGGTCCGGTCGTCTCCGAGTTGACGGACGCCGACCTGACGCTGGTTCCCGTTGTGGGCACGGATGTTCGTGAGACCTGCGCGCGAGTGCTGGGGTTGATCCAGGAGTTCGTGGCGCGGCCCGAGGGACGGCTTGCGTTCGTGACGCGGGGCGCGGTCGACGGTGACGATCTCGCAGCCGCTGCCGCACGTGGTCTGGTGCGGTCGGCGCAGTCCGAGCACCCCGGCCGGTTCGTGCTGGTGGACCTGGACTTCTCGGACGCTTCCGTTGGTGCGGTGCTGCACGCGTTGACGACTGACGAGCCGGTGCTGGCGATCCGCGACGGCGTCGTCCTCGCCGCTCGTCTCGCTCGGGCCGCGCTGCCGGCCTCGCAGTTGTCCTGGTCCGGCCGGGTGCTCATCACCGGTGGCACCGGCGGGCTCGGTCAGCTGGTGGCGCGTCACCTCGTTGCCGAGCATGGTGTTCGTGAGCTGCTGCTCGTCTCGCGCAGCGGTTCCGCTGACGTCTCGGCGTTGCAGGAGCTGGGCGCGGACGTGATCGTGGAGGCGTGCGACGTCTCCGACCGTTCGGCGCTGGAATCGTTGCTGTCGCGGCACTCCGTCGGTGGCGTCGTGCACACGGCCGCAGTGCTGGACGACGGTGTCGTCGAGTCTTTGACGCCGGAGCGGGTCTCCGTTGTCCTGGGCCCGAAGGCGGACGCGGCGCTGCACCTGCACGAGTTGCTGCCTGACGTGCCTTTTGTGCTGTTCTCGTCGGCCGCGGGCACGTTCGGTGGTGCCGGCCAGGCCAACTACGCCGCTGCCAACGCTTTCGTGGATGCTTTGGCCCGTGTGCGCCGCGCGTCCGGCCAGCACGCCGTCGCGCTGGCGTGGGGTGCGTGGGAGCAGACCTCGGGCATGACCGCGGCGATGTCGGACGCCGACATGCAGCGCATCGCCCGTTCCGGCATGCCTGCGCTGAAGGTCGCCGAGGGGCTCGCCCTGTTCGACGCCGGTGCCGCCGGGTCGGACGCCTTCCTGCTGCCGCTGCGCCTCGATCTTCCCGCGCTGCGAGCCCAGGGCGCGCCGCCGCCGTTGCTGCGCGGCCTGATCAAGACGCCGAAGCGCCGCGCCGCCGCCCAGTCCGTCGCGGCGGAGGGGCTCGTCGCCGAACTGTCGCGTCTTGGCTCAGACGCCCGGCTGGAAGCGTTGCTGGGCCTGGTGGCCACCGAGGTCGCCGCTGTGCTCGGCCACGGCAGCGCGTCCGAAGTGGACCGCACCCGCACGTTCCAGGGCCTCGGCTTCGACTCGCTGACCGCCGTCGAGCTGCGCAACCGCCTGACCGCGTCGACCGGCATCCGCCTGCCCGCGACCCTGATCTTCGACTACCCGACCGCAGGCGCCCTGGCCTCCTACCTGATGGACGAGCTGTTCGGCGCGGACGTGTACGTGCCGGAAGTGGTCACCGGGGCCGTTTCCGACGACCCGATCGTGATCGTCGGCATGGCCTGCCACTACCCGGGCGGAGTGGCGTCGCCGGAAGACCTGTGGCGCCTGGTGTTCGAGGAACGCGACGGCGTCACCGGCTTCCCGTCGAACCGCGGCTGGGACCTGGACGGACTCTTCGACCCGGACCCGGACGCCGCAGGCAAGACGCACGTGATGCAGGGCGGCTTCCTGCACGACGCCCCGTCGTTCGACCCGGACTTCTTCGGCATGTCCCCGCGCGAGGCCCTCGCCACGGACGTGCAGCACCGGCTGCTGCTGCGGACCGCGTGGGAGGCCTTCGAGCGTGCGGGCATCGACCCGGCATCGGTTCGTGGCTCCAAAACGGGCGTGTTCGCGGGCGTGATGTCCAACGACTACTCGACTCTGGTGTCCGACGACATCTTCGAGGGCTACCAGGGCACCGGCACCGCACAGAGCGTGCTCTCGGGCCGTGTCGCCTACACGTTCGGCCTCGAAGGCCCCGCGGTCACCGTCGACACGGCTTGCTCTTCTTCTTTGGTGGCGCTGCACCTCGCGTCCTCGGCCCTGCGCAACGGCGAATGCTCCCTGGCACTGGCCGGTGGCGTGACCGTCATGTCGACGCCGGGTTCGTTCGTCGCCTTCTCGAAGCAGCGCGGGCTCGCGATGGACGGCCGCTGCAAGTCCTTCGCCGACGCCGCCGACGGCACCGGCTGGGGCGAGGGTGTCGGTCTGCTGGTGTTGGAACGTCAGTCGGACGCGCTGCGCAACGGTCACACGGTGCTGGCGGTCGTGCGCGGTTCCGCGGTGAACCAGGACGGCGCGTCGAACGGCTTGACCGCTCCCAATGGCCCGTCGCAGCAGCGTGTGATCCGTTCGGCGTTGGCGTCGGCTGGGTTGTCGGTGGCGGACGTTGATGTTGTTGATGCTCATGGCACGGGTACGACTCTGGGTGACCCGATCGAGGCTCAGGCGTTGCTGGCGGTGTACGGGCAGGACAGGCCGTCGCCGCTGCTCCTGGGCTCGATCAAGTCGAACATCGGGCACACGCAGGCTGCCGCTGGTGTCGCCGGGATCATCAAGATGGTCCACGCGATGCGTCACGGTGTTGTACCCGCGACGCTGCACGTCGACCAGCCTTCGACCCACATCGACTGGAGTGCGGGCGAGGTTTCGCTGGTGACGGCCGCGACGGCGTGGCCTTCGGTGTCTCGGCCTCGCCGTGCTGGTGTGTCGTCGTTCGGTGTGTCGGGGACGAACGCGCACGTGATCTTGGAGTCTCCGCAGGTCCAGGAATTGTCAGACCTTCCTGAGATGATGGGGATGGGGGGAAGTTCCCCCCAGGGGGCCGGCCAACCCGGATCGATTCAGCAGGTCGGTGCCGTGCCTTACGTGGTGTCGGCGCGCTCGGCTGACGCGCTGGCCGGGCAGGTCGAGCGGATCAAGGCGTGGCCGGGGGACGCGGCGGACATCGCGTTCTCGTTGCTGACCACGCGCGCGTCGTTCGACCATCGGGCCGTTGTGCTCGGTGGCGAGGTGTTGGCGAGCGGTGTGGCCAGGCCGGGGGAGCTCGCGTTCCTGTTCAGCGGGCAGGGGTCGCAGCGGATCGGCATGGGTCGTGAGCTGGCGGAGGCGTTCCCCGTGTTCGCCGAGGCGCTGGACGCGGTGCTGGCCAACCTCGACCCCGCCGTCCGCGAGGTCATGTGGGGCGACGACCAGGAGGCGCTCAACCAGACCGGCCACGCGCAGCCCGCGCTGTTCGCGTTCCAGGTCGCGCTGTACCGGCTGTTCGAGTTCTACGGCGTGAAGCCCGCCCGGATCGCGGGTCACTCCATCGGCGAGATCGCCGCCGCGCACGTCGCGGGCATCCTTGACCTTGAAGACGCTTGCCAGCTCGTGACCGCTCGTGCGTCGCTCATGCAGGCGTTGCCCGCCGGTGGCGCCATGGTGTCCGTGGTCGCGTCCGAGAAGAAGGTGCGTGAGCACCTGACCGATGGCGTGTCCATCGCGGTGGTCAACGGGCCGCGGTCCGTGGTGATCGCCGGTGTCGAAGAAGAAGTGCTCGCTATCGCGCAGAAGTGGAAGAACAAGCGGCTGAAGGTCAGTCACGCGTTCCACTCGCCGTTGATGGAGCCGATGCTGGACGACTTCCGCGAGGCGATCAGCGGGCTCACGTTCCGCGCGCCGGTTGTCGGAATGTCAACATCCGGCGATGTCGCCACCGTCGACTACTGGGTGAACCACGTCCGCGACACCGTCCGCTTCCACGACAACGTCACCGCGTTGGGTGACGTGAAGTTCGTGGAGATCGGACCCGACGGCGTGCTGTCCGCGCTGGTCGACGGCTGCGTGCCCGCGGTGCGCCGCAATGTCGACGAGGTCAAGTCAATGTTGACGGCATTGAGCCGAATCAATGTTGACGGCGTCAATGTTGATTGGAACAGGTTCTGTCAACATGGCCGGAAGATCGACCTGCCGACCTATGCGTTCGAGCAGCAGACGTTCTGGCCAGAGGTGTCCACGCGCTCGGATGTCCGGTCGGCCGGTCTCGGCGCGGTAGGGCACCCGTTGCTCGGCGCCGCCGTCGAGCTCGCCGGGCCTGGAGGGAACGCGGAGGGTCTGCTGTTCACGAGCAGGCTGTCGCTGCGCACCCACCCGTGGCTGCGGGACCACTCGCTGCACGGCAAGGTGCTCGTGCCCGGCGCGGCACTCGTCGAGCTCGCGCTGCGGGCAGCCGACGAAGCGGGCCTCGACCGCGTCGACGAGCTGACGATCGCGGCGCCGCTCGTGCTGCCCGAGTCCGGTGCGGTGCAGGTGCAGATCCGGGTCGGAGCCGAGGGCGACCGGCGAGCGGTGGCGATCCACAGCCGTCCCGAGGACAGCGGTCTGCCGTGGACCGAGCACGCGTCCGGGTTCCTGGCGTCCGGTGCCGCGCCCGCCGACTTCGACACCTCGACGTGGCCGCCGGCCGGTGCCGAGACCGTGCAGGTCGACGGCGCGTACGAACGGTTCGCGGAGCTCGGGTTCGACTACGGGCACGCGTTCCAGGGGCTGCGGGCCGCGTGGAAGCTGGGCGACCAGGTGTTCGCCGAGGTCGCGCTGCCCGAGGACGTGACGACCGCCGGTTTCGGCATCCACCCGGCGCTGCTGGACGCGGCGCTGCACGCGGTGGCGTTCGCCGACCAGCGGACCGAGGGCGCGGTGCCGTTCTCGTGGGAAGGCGTCGCGCTGCACGCGGTCGGTGCCACGTCACTGCGGGTGCGTCTGCGGACGACCGGCGACAGCTCGATGGAGATCGCGATTGCCGACGCCGCCGGTGCGCCGGTCGCGACGGTCGGCTCGCTCGTCACGCGGGCGGTGTCGGCGCAGCAACTCAGCGCCGCTCAGGACGCGTTGTTCGGACTGGACTGGGTGCCGATCACGCTCACCGAAGCGGTTCCGGCAGCCCACGTCGTCGAGCGCGTCGAGACGGAAGGCTCGCCGGTCGAGGCCGCGCACGCGGTGACGGCCCAGGTGCTCGCGAAGATCCAGGAGTGGATCGCGGCCGAACGCGCCGAGAAGCTCGTCTTCGTCACGCGGCAGGGCGATCTGGGCGCGTCGGCGGTCTGGGGCCTCGTGCGCGCCGCGCAGTCCGAGCACCCCGGCCGGTTCGCGTTGATCGAGACCGACGGCGACCTGCCGGACGCGGCTCTCGCGAGTGCCGAACCGCAGCTGCGGGTGCGGGGCGGCGAGGTGTCCGTGCCGCGCATCGCCCGCGTCGCCGCCGGTGAGAGCGTTGTGCTGGAAGGGCCGGTGCTGATCACCGGCGGCACCGGTGGGCTCGGCCAGGTCATCGCGCGGCATCTCGTTGCCGCCCATGGTGTTCGTGAGCTGGTGCTGGTCAGCAGGCGCGGTGAGACGCCGGACTGGGTGGCGGAGCTGGACGCGTCGGTCACGGTCGAGGCCTGTGACGTCGCCGACCGGCACGCCGTCGCGAACCTCCTTGCTGGGCACCGGGTCCGTTCCATCGTGCACACCGCCGGCGTGCTGGACGACGGCGTCATCGAGTCGCTCACGCCCGAGCGCCTCTCGAACGTGTTGCGCCCCAAGGTTGATGCCGCCTGGAACCTGCACGAGCTCGCCGGCGACGTGTCGGCGTTCGTCGTCTACTCGTCCGGCGCGGGCATCTTCGGTTCGTCGGGCCAGGGCAACTACGCGGCGGGCAACACGTTCCTCGACGCGTTGGTCGAGCACCGGCGTTCGCTGAGCCTGCCCGGCGTGTCGCTGGCATGGGGCGCGTGGGGCGAGACGGGCATGCTGTCCGGCGCCGACGCCGAGCGGCTGGCCAAGTCGGGCATGCCGCCGATCACGCCCGCGGAAGGTGTCGAACTCTTCGACGCCGCACTGTCCTCGGGTGCTTCGCTCGTGTTGCCGCTGCGGCTCGACCTGCCGGTTTTCCGTGCCAGGGCCGAGGTTCCGGCGGTGCTGCAGGGCCTGGTGAAGGTCCGCGCCCGTCGCGCGGCGGCGTCCGGCACCTCGTCGTCGCTGGTGCAGAAGCTGACCGGCCTCGATGACGCCGGCCGCCTGGAGGCGCTGCTCGACCTGGTCCGTGCCGAGGTCGGCGCGGTGCTCGGACACAGCGGCGGCGAGACGATCGACCCGTCGCGTGCCTTCCAGTCGCTGGGCTTCGACTCGCTGACCGCCGTCGAACTGCGCAACCGCCTCGGTGAGGTCACCGGGCTGCGCCTGCCCGCCACGCTGACGTTCGACTACCCGACCGCCGTCGTGCTGGCCGGTTTCCTGAAGGACGAGCTGTTCGGCGCAGACCAGTCTCTTGAGACGCTGCCCGCACTGGTGTCCACTTCGGACGACCCCATCGTGATCGTCGGCATGGCCTGTCGTTATCCCGGTGGTGTGTCGTCGCCGGAGGACCTGTGGCGGCTCGTGTCCGAGGGCGTGGACGCGATCACCGAGTTCCCGGTGAACCGCGGCTGGGACGTCGACGGCATCTACCACCCGGACCCCGACCACGCGGGCACGACCTACTCGATCGCGGGCGGCTTCCTGCACGAGGCGGGGGCGTTCGACCCGGCGTTCTTCGGCATGTCCCCGCGTGAGGCCCTGGCCACTGACTCGCAGCAACGCCTGCTGCTCGAGACCACCTGGGAGGCGCTGGAGCGGTCCGGGATCGACCCGGCCTCGTTGCGCGGCAGTGCGACCGGCGTGTTCACCGGTGTCATGTACAACGACTACGCGTCCATTCTGGACGGTGGCGAGTTCGAGGGTCATCAGGGTCAGGGCAGTGCGGGCTCGATCGCTTCTGGCCGCGTCTCCTACACGTTCGGCTTCGAGGGGCCGGCCGTCACGATCGACACGGCTTGTTCTTCATCTTTGGTGGCACTGCATCTGGCTTCGCAGGCGCTGCGGTCGGGGGAGTGCTCGCTGGCCGTGGCCGGTGGTGTGACGGTGATGTCGACGCCGACCACCTACGTCGAGTTCTCTCGTCAGCGCGGACTTTCTGTTGACGGACGGTGCAAGGCGTTCTCCGATGACGCGGACGGCACCGGGTGGGGTGAGGGCGTTGGCCTGCTGGTGCTGGAGCGCCAGTCCGACGCTGTCAGGAACGGGCACACCGTGCTCGCGGTCGTGCGTGGTTCGGCCGTCAACCAGGACGGTGCGTCTAATGGCTTGACCGCGCCGAACGGACCGTCGCAGCAGCGCGTGATCCGTGCGGCGCTGGCGTCTTCCGGGTTGTCGCCTGCTGATGTGGATGCCGTCGAGGCACATGGCACGGCTACCAAGCTCGGCGATCCGATCGAGGCGCAGGCGCTGCTGGCGGTGTACGGGCAGGACCGGTCTGAGCCGCTCTACCTGGGTTCCATCAAGTCGAACATCGGGCACACGCAGGCTGCGGCCGGTGTCGCTGGTGTGATCAAGATGGTGCAGGCGCTGCGGCATGGCGTGCTGCCCGAGACCTTGCACGTCGGTACGCCGACCTCGCAGGTCGACTGGGAGTCCGGTGCTGTCGAGGTGCTGACCTCAGCGCGCGAGTGGCCTCCGGTCTCCCGCCCGCGCCGAGCCGGTGTCTCGTCTTTCGGTGTCTCGGGCACGAACGCGCACGTGATCTTGGAATCTCCGCAGGTCAAAGAATTGTCAGACCTGCCTGAGATGATGGGGATGGGGGGTGGTTCCCCCCAGGGGGCCGGCCAATCGGAATCGATTCCGCCGAACGGAGCAGTGTTGGGCGGAGCGGTGCCGCTGGCGGTGTCGGCCAAGTCGGCGGCCTCGTTGCGAGCTCAGGTCGAGCGGGTCGCGGCGCTGGTGGCGAGTGGTGTGTCCGCTGTGGACGTCGGGTTCTCGTTGGCGACCACTCGTGCGTTGTTCGACCACCGGGCCGTGGTGCTGGACGGCGAGGTTGTCGCCGAGGGAGTCGCGGGCGGCAAGCGGCTGGCGTTCCTGTTCTCCGGGCAGGGAGCCCAGCGGGTCGGGGCCGGGCGTGAGCTGTACGAGGCGTTCCCGGTGTTCGCGGAGGCGTTCGATGCCGCGCTCGTCAACCTCGACCCGGCGTTGCGCGAGGTCATGTGGGGTGACGACCAGGAGGCGCTCAACCAGACCGGGGTCGCGCAGCCGGCGTTGTTCGCGGTCGAGGTGGCGCTGTACCGGTTGATCGAGTCGTTCGGGGTCAGGCCGGACCACCTGGTCGGGCACTCCGTCGGTGAGATCGCTGCTGCGCACGTTGCGGGCGTGTTGAGCCTTGAGGACGCGTGCTTGTTGGTCACGGCGCGGGCGGCTCTCATGCAGGCGTTGCCGACCGGCGGGGCCATGGTGTCCGTCATCGCGTCCGAAGAAGAAGTGTTGCCGCACCTCACCGCGGGCGTGTCGATCGCGGCGGTCAACGGGCCGCGCACGGTTGTGATCGCCGGTGTCGAGGACGAGGTGCTGGCCGTCGCGGGCAAGTGGAAGAACAAGCGACTGAAGGTGTCGCACGCGTTCCACTCGCCGTTGATGGAGCCGATGCTCGACGACTTCCGCGAGGCGATCAGCGACATCCAGTTCCACGCGCCGGTTGTAGGAATGTCAACATCCGGCGACGTCACGACGGTCGACTACTGGGTGAACCACGTTCGAGACGCGGTGCGGTTCCATGAGAACGTCACTCGACTAGGTGATGTCACGCTGCTGGAGGTCGGGCCGGACGCGCAGCTGAGCGCGATGGTGGACGGCTCCACGGCGGTGTTGAGGCGTGACCGCGCTGAGGTCGCGTCAATGTTGACTGCACTCGGTCAAGTACATGTCGACGGAATCAATGTTGACTGGACGCAGCTGTACACAGGTGGACGGAAGGTCGATCTGCCCACCTACGCGTTCGAGCACCAGCTGTTCTGGCCGAAGGCGGTGCGCAGGGCCGGCGACGTCGGTGCGCTGGGACTCACGCGGGTGGAGCACCCGTTGCTCGGGGCGGCGGTCGACGTCGCCGGGGCCGACGGGGTGCTGTTCACTAGTCGGCTGTCGCTGGGGTCGCACCCGTGGCTCGCGGATCACCGGGTGTTCGGGCAGGTGCTGCTGCCCGGCACGGCGTTCCTGGAGCTCGCGGTGCGGGCGGGCGACGAGGTCGGGCTCGACCGCGTCGACGAGTTGACGCTGGCCGCGCCGCTCGTGCTGCCCGAGCAAGGGGCTGTGCGGGTTCAGGTCGCGGTGGGCGTCGAGGAGAACGGGCGCCGCGCGGTCGAGGTGTTCTCGCGGCCGGACGGTGAGGATGCGCCGTGGACGCGGCACGCCACCGGTTTCCTCGCGGGCGGCACGGTTGCCAGTGACTTCGACGCGACTGCCTGGCCGCCGAACGCGGAGAGCGTTGACGTCGAAGGCGCCTACGAGCGCTTCGCGGAGAACGGGTTCGAGTACGGGCCGGTGTTCCAGGGGCTGCGGGCGGTGTGGCGCGGCGACGGTGAGGTGTTCGCCGAGGTCGCGCTGCCCGAGGGCGTGGACGGGGCGGCGTTCGGGCTGCACCCGGCGCTGCTCGACGCCACGCTGCACGCGGGCGGGTTCTTCGAAGGAGCCGAGGCGGGGCTGCCGTTCTCGTGGGAGGGCGTGTCGTTGCACGCCACCGGCGCGGCGTCAGTTCGGGTGAGGCTACGGCGCGACGGGGACGCGTGGGTGATCGCCGTTGCCGACACCACGGGTGCGCCGGTCGCGACGATCGGGTCGCTCGTGACGCGGGCGGCGTCCGTGGGGCAGACGAACGCGGTGGACCGCGACTCGTTGTTCCGGCTCGACTGGGTGCCGGTGTCGCTGCCCAGCGCCGGTGCGGCCGCCGTGGTGGTGGAGGAGTTCGTTGGCGACGGGAACGTCGTCGCGCAAACGCATGCACTTGCCGCGCGTGCGTTGGAGTTGGTGCAGCGTTGGATCGCCGAGGAGCGCGCAGAACGGCTCGTGTTCGTGACGCGGCAGGACGACCTGGCCGCGAGCGCGGTGCACGGTCTGGTCCGGGCCGCGCAGAACGAACACCCCGGCCGGTTCACGTTGATCGACACCGACGCCGAGGTGGCCGAGCAGGTTCTGGCGATCGACGAACCGCAGTTGCGGGTGCGCGAAGGTCAGGTGTTCGCGGCACGGCTCGCGCGGGCCGAGGCGGCGGAGCCGGGTGAGTTCACCGGGCCGGTGCTGATCACCGGTGGCACCGGTGGGCTGGGCCGCGTGATCGCGAAGCACCTCGTCGAACGGTACGGCGTCAAGGAACTGGTGCTGGTCAGCCGCACCGGCAAGGCCGATGTGTCCGATGTGGATGCCAAGGTCACCGTGGTGGCGTGTGATGTCAGTGACCGCAAGGCGTTGCAGAAGGTGTTGAAGAAGCACAAGGTCCGCAGCGTCGTGCACACCGCCGGCGTGCTGGACGACGGCGTGGTCGAGTCGCTCACGCCGGAGCGGCTGTCGGCCGTGCTGAAGCCCAAGGTCGACGCCGCCTGGAACCTGCACGAACTCACCAAGAACCTCGACAACTTCGTCATCTTCTCCAGCGCCGCAGGCACGTTCGGTGCGGCGGGGCAGGCGAACTACGCGGCGGGCAACGCGTTCCTCGACGCGCTGGCGCTGCACCGGCGTTCGGCCGGGCTAGCGGCGGTGTCGCTGGCGTGGGGCGCGTGGAACCAGACCGGCATGCTGTCGGAGGCCGACGCCGAACGCATGTCCCGAGGCGGCACGCCGCCGCTGTCGGTGGAGCAGGGGCTCGCGTTGTTCGACGCGGCGATCGCCGGTGAGGACGCGGTGCTGCTGCCGTTGCGCCTCGACCTCGCGACGTTGCGCGACCACAACGAGATCCGCCCGCTGCTGCGCGGACTGATCCGCACGAAGGCACGGCGCGCCGCGGCCCAGGCCGACTCCGGACTGGTGCAGCGACTCACCGCGATGGCACCGGAAGCACGGCTCACCGCGCTGCTCGACCTGGTGCGCACCGAGGTCGCCGCCGTGCTCGGCCACGACGGCGTGGCCGCGGTGGATCCGGCCAAGGCGTTCCAGGACCTCGGTTTCGACTCCCTCACCGCCGTGGACCTGCGCAACCGGCTGACCGGCGTCACCGGTCTGCGCCTGCCGAGCACGCTGATCTTCGACTACCCGACGTCGGTGGTGCTCGCGGGCTTCCTGCGCGACGAGTTGTTCGGCACCGACCAGCCGCTGGAGACGCTGCCCGCGCTCACGTCCACTTCGGACGATCCGATCGTGATCGTCGGCATGGCCTGCCGCTATCCCGGCGGTGTCGCCACACCGGAACAGCTGTGGGACCTCGTGGTCGACGGCCGCGACGCCATCACGGAGTTCCCGGCCAACCGCGGCTGGGACCTCGACTCGCTCTACCACCCGGACCCCGACCACGTCGGCACCTCGTACACGAAGTCCGGTGGCTTCCTGCACGACGCCGACCAGTTCGACCCGGAGTTCTTCGGCATGTCGCCGCGCGAGGCGGTGTCGACCGACGCGCAGCAGCGGTTGTTGCTCGAGGCGTCGTGGGAGGCGCTGGAGCGGTCGGGGATCGACCCCGTCGCGTTGAAGGGCAGTCAGACCGGTGTGTTCGCCGGCGTCATGTACAACGACTACTCGCTGCTGCTCGAAGGCGACTCCGAGGGCTACCAGACGACCGGTGGGTCGCCTTCGGTGGTGTCCGGCCGTGTCTCCTACACGTTCGGCTTCGAGGGACCTGCGGTCACTCTCGACACGGCGTGCTCGTCGTCGTTGGTCGCGATGCACTGGGCCATGCAGGCTCTTCGCGCCGGTGAATGTTCATTGGCGCTGGCCGGCGGTGTGACTGTGCTGGCTTCACCTGGTGCGTTCATCGGGTTCTCGCGGCAGCGCGGGCTTTCGCCGGACGGCCGGTGCAAGGCGTTCTCGGACTCCGCCGATGGGGTCGGCTGGTCCGAGGGTGTTGGTGTGGTCGTGCTGGAGCGGTTGTCTGATGCTGTTCGCAACGGTCACGACGTGCTGGCGGTCGTGCGTGGATCCGCCGTCAACCAGGACGGCGCTTCTAACGGGCTGACTGCGCCCAACGGGCCGTCGCAGCAGCGGGTGATCCGGCAGGCGCTGGCGTCCGCTGGACTGTCCACTGCGGACGTCGATGTGGTCGAGGCGCACGGTACGGGTACGTCTTTGGGTGACCCGATCGAGGCGCAGGCGTTGCTCGCGACCTATGGCCAGGATCGGCCGTCGCCGCTGTTGCTCGGTTCGATCAAGTCGAACATCGGGCACACGCAGGCTGCGGCGGGTGTCGCTGGTGTGATCAAGATGGTGCAGGCGTTGCGCCACGGGCTTGTGCCGCAGACGTTGCACGTCGACTCGCCTTCGTCCCACGTGGACTGGGAGGCGGGGTCCGTTCAGCTGCTGACCGGCAACGTTTCGTGGCCTGAGGTGTCTCGAGCTCGTCGTGCCGCGGTGTCGTCGTTCGGTGTGTCCGGGACGAACGCGCACGTGATCTTGGAGTCTCCGCAGGTTCAGGAATTGTCAGACCTGCCTGAGATGATGGGGATGGGGGGTGGTTCCCCCCAGGGGGTCGGCCAATCGGAATCGATTCCGCCAAACGGAGCAGTGTTGGCCGGGGCGGTGCCGTTGGCGGTGTCGGCCAAGTCGGCGGCCTCGTTGCAGGCTCAGGTCGAGCAGGTCAGCGCGCTCGTGGCCAGTGGTGTGTCCGCTGTGGACGTCGGGTTCTCGTTGGCGACTACTCGTGCGTTGTTCGACCACCGGGCTGTGGTGTGGAACGGCGCCGAGCTGGCCAGTGGTGTGGTGCGGAACCGGCCGCTTGCCTTCGTGTTCTCCGGGCAGGGCTCGCAGCGGCTCGGCATGGGGCGCGAGCTGTACGAGGCGTTCCCCGTGTTCGCTGAGGCGCTGGACTCCGCGCTCGTCAACCTCGACCCCGCGTTGCGCGAGGTCATGTGGGGTGATGACGCCGAGGCGCTGAACCAGACCGGGTTCGCGCAGCCGGGGATCTTCGCGGTCGAGGTGGCGCTGTTCCGGTTGCTGGAGTCGTTCGGGGTGCGGCCGTCGCAGGTTGCCGGGCATTCGATCGGTGAGATCGCTGCTGCGCACGTTGCGGGTGTGTTGAGCCTTGAGGACGCGTGCTTGTTGGTCACGGCGCGGGCGGCTCTCATGCAGGCGTTGCCGACCGGTGGCGCGATGGTGTCGGTGGTCGCGTCTGAAGAAGAAGTGCGCGCGCATCTGACTGATGGTGTGTCCATCGCCGCCGTCAACGGGCCTCGGTCTGTGGTGATCGCCGGCGCGGAGGATGAGGTGCTGGCCGTTGCGGAGAGGTGGAAGAACAAGCGGCTGAAGGTCAGCCATGCGTTCCACTCGCCGTTGATGGAGCCGATGCTGGACGACTTCCGCGAGGCGATCAGCGAACTGACGTTCCGTGAGCCGCTTGTAGGAATGTCAACATCCGGCGATGTGACCACCGTGGACTACTGGGTCGCTCACGTTCGCGACACCGTTCGCTTTCACGAGAACGTCTCACGCCTGGGTGACGTGACGTTGGTCGAGGTCGGCCCTGATGCGCAGTTGACTGCGATGGTTGACGGGTTGATTCCGACGTTGACGCGAGTCAAGTCCGATGTTGAATCAATGTTGACTGCGCTCAGTCATGTACATGTTGACGGAATCAATGTTGATTGGACGCGGTTCTACGGCGGCGGCAAGCGCGTCGCGTTGCCGACCTACCCGTTCAACCGGCAGCGGTACTGGCCGGCGAGTGCTGGGAAGGCGTCGGACGCGTCCGGGCTCGGGTTGGTCGGCGTTGGGCATCCGTTGCTCGGTGCGGCGGTGGAGCTGGCTGACGGCGAAGGTGTCGTGTTCACGAGCCGGGTGTCGCTGAGCACGCAGCCGTGGCTCGCGGACCACGTGATCATGGGCCGCAACCTGGTGCCGGCCGCTGTGCTCATCGAGCTCGCGATGCGGGCCGCGGACGAGGTCGGGCTCGACCGGGTCGACGACCTCACGCTGGCCGCGCCGCTCGTCCTGCCCGAGCGCGGTGCCGTGCAGGTGCAGTTGAAGGTCGGTGCGGAGAGCAACGGTCGCAGGCAGTACGCGATCCACTCGCGGCCTGAGGACGCGGTGGACGTGCCGTGGACGCAGCACGCGACCGGGTTCCTCGCCAGCGGCACGACCAGTGGTGACTTCGACGCCACCGTCTGGCCGCCTGCCGGAGCCGTCGCGATGGACTACGAGGAGTGTTACGAGCGGTTCGCGAGCGTTGGGTTCGCCTACGGGCACGCGTTCCAGAACCTCAGGGCGGCTTGGCGGGTCGGCGGCGAGATCTACGCCGAGCTCGCGTTGCCGGAGGACATCGACGGGGCTGCGTACGGGCTGCACCCGGCATTGCTCGACTCGGCGCTGCACGCGGCGTTGCTGGACGAGACGCTCGACGCGGGCCTGCCGTTCTCGTGGGAGGGCGTGTCACTGCACGCCACCGGGGCGAGCGAGCTGCGTGTCAAGCTGACCCGCGACGAGGGCGGCATGCGCAGGACGATCGCGCTGGCCGACGTCACGGGTGCGCCGGTCGCCACGGTCGAGGCCGTGGTGGTGCGGGCCGTGAACGTCGAGCAGCTCGGCGAGGCGAGGCAGAGCGAGCTGTTCGGGCTCGAGTGGGTGCCGGTCACGCAGCAGGACGTCGCCGCGCCCGAGTCGGTCGCGGTGATCGGGCCGGACGTGCTCGACCTCGGGTTCCCGGTGGCCGGCACGATCGCGGACACCGATGCAGGGCTCCTGCTGGTGCCGGTGGTCGGCGGCGAGGACGTGCTCGGCGGCACGCACGACAACACGACGCGTGTGCTGGGGCTGGTGCAGGAGTGGATCAGCAGTGGCAGGGACGGCAGGCTGACGTTCGTCACGCGGGGCGCGACCACCGGTGAGGACATGGGTGCCGCGGCGGTCTGGGGACTGGTGCGGTCGGCGCAGTCCGAGCACCCGGAACGCTTCGGGTTGATCGACCTGTGTGGCAACAACCTTTCCACCGCAATGGTTTCGGTGGCGTTCGGTGTCGACGAGCCGCAGCTTGTGGTGCGCGACGGCGAGGTGCTGGCCGCTCGGCTGGCGCGGGTGAGCGGTGAGACTGAGGTTCGGTGGGAAGGCAAGGTCCTCGTCACCGGCGGTACGGGCGGGCTTGGTGCGGTTGTCGCGAAGCATCTCGTTGAGGCACATGGTGTTCGGGAGCTTTTGCTCGTCAGTCGCCGCGGACAGGCCGATACCGCGGAGCTGGAGGCGTTGGGGGCGCGGGTCACGGTTGTCGCGTGTGACGTGACCGATCGGGCCGCTGTGGCGGAACTTGTCGCGCAGCATGAGATCCGTGGCGTCGTGCACGCGGCCGGTGTGCTGGACGACGGCGTGATCGAGTCGATGACGCCGGAGCGCGTGTCGAACGTGCTCAGGCCCAAGGCTGATGCCGCGTGGCACCTGCATGAGCTGACGTCTGATCTCACGGCGTTCGTGGTGTTCTCGTCGGCTGCTGGTGTGTTCGGCAACGCTGGGCAGGCGAACTACGCGGCGGGCAACGCGTTCCTCGACGCGCTTTCCTCGCACCGCAAGGCATCCGGGCTGCCCGCGACGTCGATGGCGTGGGGCGTGTGGGCCGGTGTCAGCGGCATGACCGGGGAGCTGACCGAGGCCGAGGCCGCGCGGATGACCACCGCCGGCATGCCGCCGATCACGGTGGGGCAGGGGCTGGAGCTGTTCGACGCGGCGGTCGCGAGCGGGGCGGCGCTGACCGTTCCGGTGCGGCTCGATCTCGCCACCCTGCGGGCACGGGGTGCGGTGGCGCCGTTGCTGCAGGGGCTGATCCGGGTCAAGGCGCGGCGGGCGGCGGCGGGTTCCGCGACGGCGTCCGGGCTGGTGCAGAAGCTCGGCGCGATGGACGTCGCCGACCGGCACTCGGCTCTCGTCGACCTGGTGCGCACGCAGGTGTCCTCGGTGCTGGGGCACGCCTCGATCGACGCGGTGGACGCGACGCGGGCGTTCCAGGACCTCGGGTTCGACTCGCTGACCGCGGTCGAGCTGCGCAACCAGCTGACCGAGGCGACCGGGTTGCGGCTGCCTGCGACGCTGGTGTTCGACTACCCGACCGCGATCGCGCTGGCCGACCACCTGCACGCCGAGCTGTTCGGTGCCGCGGACGTGCTGGCGGACCTGCCCGCGCTGGTGTCCACTTCGGACGATCCGATCGTGATCGTCGGCATGGCGTGCCGGTTCCCCGGTGGTGTGTCATCGCCGGAGGACCTGTGGCGGTTGGTGTCCGAGGGTGTGGACGCGATCACGCCGTTCCCGTCGAACCGCGGCTGGGATCTGGACTCGTTGTTCCATCCGGACCCCGACCACCTCGGCACGTCCTATGCGCGCGCCGGCGGGTTCCTGCACGACGCGGACCAGTTCGACCCGGCGTTCTTCGGGATGTCGCCGCGGGAGGCGCTCGGCACGGACGGGCAGCAGCGCGTTCTACTGGAGACGACGTGGGAGGCGCTGGAGCGGGCCGGGATCGATCCGCATGCGTTGCGGGGCAGCCGGACCGGTGTGTTCGCCGGTGTCATGTACTCCGACTACGCGCAGATCCTCGAGGCTGACTCCGAGGGGCACCAGGGGGCGGGGACCTCGCCTTCGGTGGTGTCGGGCCGCGTGTCCTACACGTTCGGGTTCGAGGGGCCTTCTGTTTCGATCGACACGGCGTGCTCGTCGTCGTTGGTGGCGATGCACCTTGCGGCGCAGGCACTTCGGGCCGGTGAGTGCTCGCTGGCGTTGGCCGGTGGTGTGACGGTGATGTCGACGCCGGGTGCGTTTGTCGGGTTCTCTCGTCAGCGCGGGTTGTCGGAGGACGGGCGGTGCAAGGCGTTCTCGGATTCAGCTGATGGTGTTGGCTGGTCTGAGGGTGTTGGTTTGCTCGTGTTGGAGCGGCGCTCTGACGCGGTTCGGAATGGGCATCAGATTCTTGCGGTCGTGCGTGGTTCGGCGATCAACCAGGATGGTGCGTCCAACGGGCTGACGGCGCCTAACGGGCCGTCGCAGCAGAGGGTGATTCGTCAGGCGTTGGCGTCTGCTGGGCTGACCACTGCTGATGTCGACACGGTCGAGGCGCACGGCACGGGTACGACGTTGGGTGACCCGATCGAGGCTCAGGCGTTGTTGGCGACGTACGGGCAGGATCGCGAGGTGCCGCTGTTGTTGGGTGGCATCAAGTCGAACATCGGGCACACGCAGGCGGCGGCTGGTGTCGCGGGCGTGATCAAGATGGTGCAGGCCATGCGGAACGGTGTGGTGCCGCCTACGCTGCACGTGACTTCGCCTTCGTCGCACGTCGACTGGAGCGAGGGGGCGGTCGAGCTCGTCACCGAGGCGACGCCGTGGCCCTCGGTGACGCGGCCGCGGCGGGCCGGTGTCTCGTCGTTCGGGCTGTCGGGGACCAACGCGCACGTGATCTTGGAGGCGCCTGGGGCGTCGGGGATCCCCCCAATTTCCAGCGTACCGGATGAAAGTGCTGGTCAAGGGGCCGCTGGGCGATCTGTGGACAACTCGGCGGGTGTGGACAACTCCGCCGTGGGCAGCTCAGCCGTGGACAGCTCTCCGGTGGGCGGCTTGGTGCCGTTCGTGGTGTCGGCCAAGACCGCGGAGGCGTTGCCCGGGCAGATCGCGCGGGCCAGGGCTGCTCAGGGTGCGCCTGAGGACGTGGCGTACTCGCTGCTGAACACTCGGGCCCGCTTCGACCACCGGGCTGTGGTGCTCGGGGACGAGGTGCTGGCGTCGGGCACGGCGTTGTCGCAGCGGTCCGTGGCGGTGTTGTTCTCCGGGCAGGGGTCGCAGCGGGTCGGCATGGGGCGTGAGCTGTACGCGGCGTTCCCCGTCTTCGCCGAGGCTCTCGACTCCGTGCTGATGTACCTGGACCCCGCGGTTCGGGACGTCATGTGGGGTGACGACCAGGAGGCGCTGAACCAGACCGGGGTTGCGCAGCCGGCGTTGTTCGCGGTCGAGGTGGCGCTGTACCGGTTGCTGGAGTCCTGGGGTGTCAAGGCTGATCAGGTTGCCGGGCATTCGATCGGGGAGATCGCGGCGGCGCACGTCGCGGGCGTGCTGAGTGTCGAGGACGCCTGTTTGCTGGTCACGGCCCGGTCGGCGCTCATGCAGGCGTTGCCCGAGGGTGGTGCGATGGTCGCGGTGCAGGCTTCCGAGGAGGAGGTTCTGCCGCACCTCACGGCTGAGGTGTCGATCGCGGCGATCAACGGGCCCCGGTCCGTCGTGATCGCGGGTGCGGAAGACGCCGTGCTGGCTGTTGCCGAGCGGTGGAAGAGCAAGCGGCTCAAGGTGTCGCACGCGTTCCACTCGCCGTTGATGGAGCCGATGCTGGACGACTTCCGCGAGTCGCTCGCGGAGATCACGCTGAACCAGCCGGGCATTCCGGTGGTGGCCAGTGGGGACGTCACGACCGTTGACTACTGGGTGAACCACGTCCGGGACGCGGTGCGGTTCACGGACAACGTGTCGCGGCTCCGTGACGGTGGTGCGACCACGTTCGTCGAGGTCGGGCCGGACGGGGTGCTCAGCGCGCTGGTCGAGGACGCAATTCCGTTGCTGCGCAAGGACAAGGATGAGCGTGTTGCGGCGCTGACGGCGCTGGCTCGGCTGCACGTCGAGGGTGTGAGGGTCGACTGGAGCGGGTTCCACGCCGGTGGGAAGAAGATCGATCTGCCGACCTACGCGTTCGACCACCAGCGGTACTGGCCGGCGGTGCGGATCGGCGGGGACGACGCGTCCGGCATCGGCATGGTCGCGGTCGGGCACCCGCTGCTCATCGCGTCGGCGGAACTCGCTGACGGGGAAGGGTTCCTGTTCACGAGCCGGCTGGCGGCGCGCACGCATCCGTGGATCCTGCAGCACACGATCATGGGGCGCGTCATGGTGCCGGGTGCGGCGCTCGTCGAGCTCGCTATGCGGGCCGGGGACGAGGTCGGGCTGGATCGGCTGGAGGAGCTGACGTTGTCGGCGCCGGTGGTCCTGCCGGAGCACGGTGGGCTGGCGCTGCAGATGAAGGTGTCGGCGGGTGATGAGCGGCGGACGTTCACGATCCACGCGCGGCCGGACGAGGTTGTGGACGCGCCGTGGACCCAGGTTGTCAGCGGTGTGCTGGCCACGGGAGAGCAGCGCGTCGAGTTCGACGCCTCGGTGTGGCCGCCGCAGGCTGAAGTCGTTGATGTGGAAAGGTGTTACGAGAAGTTCGCTGAGGCTGGATTTGCCTATGGCGGGCTGTTCCAGGGGTTGCGGGCGGCCTGGCGTGACGGCGACACCACGTATGCCGAGGTTGTGCTGCCGGACGACGTGAACGTCAAGCCGTTCGGGCTGCACCCGGCGTTGCTCGATGCCGCGCTGCACGCCTCGTTGCTGGACGAGAGCGGGTCGGCCGGGCTGCCGTTCGCGTGGGAGAACGTGTCGCTGCACGCGACCGGGGCGACGGCGTTGCGGGTCAAGATGACGCGCGACGGCAACGGGCTGCGGATCGCGCTCGCCGACCCCGCCGGCAACCCGGTGGCGTCGGTCGAGTCGCTGGTGATGCGGGCGGTCGCGGCCGAGCAGCCGGCTGAGCTGGACGCGATGTTCGCCGTGCGGTGGACGCCGGTCGCGGTGCCGGCGGCCGAGGCGGGCAAGACGGTCAGCGTGCTCGGGCCGGACGTGCTCGGGTTGTCGGTCGGGCGGGTCGAGGGCCTGCTTTCGCTGGCGGACACGGATGTCGTGCTCGTGCCGGTCGCGGGGGAGCAAAACGCGGAGTCGGTGCGGACGGTGACGCACCGGGCGTTGGAGCTGCTCCAGGAATGGATCAGGGAGGACCGCGACGGGCGGCTCGTGTTCGTCACGCGCGGCGCCGTCGAGGGTGACGACCTGGCCGGTGCGGCGGTGTGGGGGCTGGTGCGGAGCGCGCAGACCGAGCACCCCGACCGGTTCGGGCTGATCGACCTGGACGCCGAGGAGTCGTCGCTGGCGACGTTGCTCGGGGTGCTGGAGCTGGACGAACCGCAGTTGGTCGTGCGGGACGGCGAGGCTCGGGCGGCCCGTCTCGGACGGGTTTCGGGCGAGGCTGAGGACGTGGCGTGGGAGAGCCCGGTGCTGATCACCGGTGGTACCGGTGGGCTCGGGCGGATCGTGGCCCGGCACCTGGTGGAGACGCACGGGGTCAGCGAGCTGGTGCTGGTGAGCCGCAGCGGGTCCGGTGACGTGAGCGAGCTGGAGGCGTTGGGCGCTCAGGTTTCCGTGGTCGCCTGCGATGTCGCCGACCGTGGTGCTTTGTGCGAGTTGCTGAAGCAGCACGAGGTTCGTGGTGTCGTGCACGCGGCCGGTGTGCTGGACGACGGTGTGATCGAGTCGCTCACGCCGGAGCGGGTCGACGCGGTGCTGCGGGCGAAGGTGGACGCGGCGCTGAACCTGCACGATCTCGCGACCGAGGTGTCGAGGTTCGTGGTGTTCTCGTCGGCGGCCGGGGTGTTCGGCAACGCCGGGCAGGGCAACTACGCCGCCGGCAACGCGTTCCTGGACGCACTGGCCGCGCATCGGCGGCTCAACGGGCTGCCCGGCGTGTCGCTCGCGTGGGGTGCCTGGGACACGGGCATGTTGTCGGCCGAGGACGCTGAACGGATGCAGCGCTCGGGCATGCCGGCCATCTCGTCCGAGTTGGGGCTGCGGTTGTTCGACGCGGCGGTCGCCGGGGTGGAGCACGCGGTTGTCCCGGTGCGGCTCGATCTGGGGGTGCTGAAGCAGAGCGGGGACGTGAAGCCGTTGCTGCGCGGGCTGATCCGGGTCAAGGCGCGGCGGAAGGTCGCCGGGTCGGAGACGGCGTCCGGGCTGGTGCGGCGACTGTCCGTCCTGGATGTTGCCGGACAGCTGGAAGCGTTGGTGGAACTGGTTCGTGGCGAGGTCGCGGCCGTGCTCGGCTACGACACGATCGCGGCGGTCGACCCGGCGCGGGCGTTCCAGGAGCTCGGGTTCGACTCGCTGACCGCGGTCGAGCTGCGCAACCGGCTCACGGCGGTCACCGGGCTGAAGCTGCCGGCGACCGTGGTGTTCGACTACCCGTCGTCCGCGCAGCTGGCCGGGTACCTGAAGGACTCGTTGCTCGGTGCGGTCTCGGGCATCTCCGATCTGCCTGCTCTGGTGTCCACTTCGGATGATCCGATCGTGATCGTCGGCATGGCCTGTCGTTACCCCGGTGGCGTGTCGTCGCCTGAAGACCTGTGGCGGTTGGTGTCCGAGGGCGTTGATGCGATCACGCCGTTCCCGTCGAACCGCGGCTGGGACCTGGACACGCTGTTCCACCCGGACCCCGACCACCCCGGCACGTCGTACGTCCGGGCGGGTGGGTTCCTGCACGACGCGGACCAGTTCGACCCGGAGTTCTTCGGGATGTCGCCGCGGGAGGCTGTCGCGACGGACTCGCAGCAGCGGCTCATGCTGGAGACCGCGTGGGAGGCGTTGGAGCGTTCCGGGATTGCCCCGGCATCGTTGCGTGGCAGCTCTACCGGTGTGTTCGCCGGTGTGATGTACAACGACTACACGCAGCTCATCGGCGGTGCGGACACTGAGGGGTTCGGTTCCACTGGTGCTTCGCCGTCGGTGATTTCGGGTCGCGTGTCTTATGCGCTGGGGCTTGAGGGGCCGTCGGTGTCGATTGACACCGCGTGCTCGTCGTCGTTGGTGGCGCTGCATTGGGCTATGCAGGCTCTTCGGGCCGGTGAGTGTTCGCTGGCGTTGGCCGGTGGTGTGACCGTGATGTCGACTCCGGGCTCGTTCGTCGGGTTCTCCCGTCAGCGCGGGTTGTCGGAGGACGGGCGGTGCAAGGCGTTCTCGGACACGGCCGATGGTGTTGGTTGGTCTGAGGGTGTCGGTCTGCTCGTGTTGGAACGTCAGTCTGATGCGGTGCGTTTGGGGCACACGGTTCTTGCGGTCGTACGTGGATCTGCGATCAACCAGGACGGTGCGTCCAACGGGCTGACGGCGCCTAACGGGCCTTCGCAGCAGAGGGTGATTCGTCAGGCGTTGGCGTCTGCCGGGTTGTCCGCTGCTGATGTGGACGCTGTTGAGGCGCATGGCACCGGTACTTCTTTGGGCGATCCCATTGAGGCGCAGGCGCTGATGGCGACCTACGGGCAGGACCGTGAGGTGCCGCTGCTGCTCGGTGGCATCAAGTCGAACATCGGGCACACGCAGGCGGCGGCTGGTGTCGCGGGCATCATCAAGATGGTGCAGGCGATGCGGCACGGGGTGTTGCCGCGGACGTTGCACGCTTCGACGCCTTCGTCGCACGTCGACTGGAGTGAGGGCGCGGTCGAGCTGTTGCAGGAGAACACCGCGTGGCCTGCGGTGGAGCGGGCGCGGCGGGCGGCGGTGTCGTCGTTCGGCATCAGCGGGACGAACGCGCACGTGATCTTGGAGGCGCCGGCCGGGCCGGGGATCCCCCCAATTTCCAGCGTACGCGATGAAAGTGCTGGTCAGGGTGCTGCGCGGGAATCTGTGGACAACTCCGGGCCTGTGGACAACTCCGTGCCGTGGGTGGTGTCGGCTCGTAGTGACGCCGCGCTGGACGGGCAGGTCGAACGGATCCTGCAGGCCCGGGGAACGGCCGAGGACGTCGCGTACTCGTTGCTGACGGCCAGGACGTTGTTCGACCACCGGGCTGTCGTGCTCGGCGGTGAGGTGGTGGCTCGCGGGGCCGTCGAGAAGAAGCCGGTGGCGTTCCTGTTCAGCGGGCAGGGCTCGCAGCGGATCGGCATGGGACGTGGGCTGTACGAGGCGTACCCGGTGTTCGCCGAGGCGCTCGACGGTGCGTTGCTGCACCTCGACCCCGCACTCCGCGAGGTCATGTGGGGTGCGGACCAGGAGGCGTTGAACCAGACCGGGTTCGCGCAGCCGGCGTTGTTCGCGGTCGAGGTCGCGCTGTACCGGCTGGTCGAGTCGTTCGGGGTGCGGCCGGATCATGTTGCCGGGCACTCGATCGGTGAGGTCGCGGCGGCGCACGTGGCCGGGGTGCTGAGTCTCGAGGACGCGTGTCTGCTGATCACGGCCAGGGCCGCGCTGATGCAGGCGTTGCCTCAGGGTGGCGCGATGGTGTCCGTCATCGCCTCGGAGGAGGAGGTGACGCCGTATCTGACGGGCAACGTGTCGATCGCGGCCGTCAACGGGCCTCGGACCGTGGTGCTGGCCGGCGAGGAGGACGAGGTCCTCAAGATCGCCAAGCAGTGGAAGTACAAGCAGCTCAAGGTCAGCCACGCGTTCCACTCGCCGTTGATGGAGCCGATGCTGCCGGACTTCCGGGAGGCGATCGGCGAGATCACCTTCAACGAACCCGTCATCCCGTTCCAGACCAGTGGGGATCCGACCACGGTCGACTACTGGGTGAACCACGTCCGGGATGCCGTGCGGTTCCACGACAACGTGACCGCGCTGGGCGACAGGACGTTCCTCGAGATCGGGCCCGACGCTGCGCTCACGCCGCTGGTCGACGGGGCGATTCCGACGATCAAGCGGAACGAGGACGAGGTCACGCGGTTCCTCACCGCGCTCGGCCAGGTCCACGTCAGCGGCACGAACGTCGACTGGACGCCGTTGCTGGGGCAGGCCAAGAAGATCGACCTGCCCACCTACGCGTTCCGCCGGCAGTCGTACTGGCCGAAGGTCGTGGAGGGTGCCAGTGACGTGAAGGCGGCCGGGCTCGGCAGTGTCGGGCACCCGTTGCTCGGCGCGGCTGTTCAGCTCGCCGGGCAGGACGGGCACCTGTTCACCAGCCGGATCTCGCTCCGCACGCACGCCTGGCTCGCGGACCACGTGATCATGGGACGGGCGCTCGTGCCCGGTGCGGCGCTGGTCGAGGTCGCGCTCAAGGCCGGTGAGGAGCTCGGGCTCGACGCGCTGGAGGAGCTCACGATCGCGGCCCCGCTCACCCTGCCGGAACAGGGCGGGGTGCAGGTGCAGGTCGCGGTCGGGGCCGAGGAGAACGGACGGCGCGCGGTCACGATCTACAGCAGGCCCGAGGACACCGACCTGCCGTGGACCGAGAACGCGAGCGGCACGCTCAGCACGAACGAGAGCCGTGGCACCGCGCTGACGGAGTGGCCGCTGGGGGAGCCGATCGAGCTCGACGGCGTCTACGACAGGTTCGCCGAGATCGGGTTCGCCTACGGGGACACGTTCCAGGGCCTCAAGAACGCGTGGCGTCACGAAGGTGCCGTCCTCGCGGAGGTCGCGCTGCCCGAAGGGGTCGAGCCCGGCGCGTTCGGCATCCACCCGGCACTGCTCGACGCGGCGCTGCACACCGCGCTGCTGCAGGAAGGGGACGGGGGAGCGGGGCTGCCGTTCAGCTGGGAGGGCGTGAAGATCCACGCCACCGGCGCGGCGACGGTCCGGGTCCGGACGACCAGGGACGAGAGCGGCGCGATGCACATCGTCGTCGCCGACCCGCAGGGGAACCCGGTCGCCGAGGTCGAGTCGCTCGTGGTCCGCGCGGTCACCACGGGGCAGCTCAACGAGAACACCACCCGTGACGCGCTCTTCACGCTCGGCTGGACGCCGATCAACGCCACCGAACCCGTCAACGCCACCGTGGCGATCGCGGGCGAGGACCACTTCGGACTGGTCGACCACCTCGTCGCCGGACGCGTCCACGACACCATCGGGACCGCCGACGCCGAGATCGTCCTCATCGAGGTCAAGGCCGCATCCGACGACGTCGTGGAATCCACGCACGCCGCCGTGGGCGACGCCCTGGTCAACGTCCAGGAGTGGATCACGGCGAACAGGCCGGGAAGGCTCTGGTTCGTCACCAGGAACGCCATCGCGGCCAACAAGACAGAAGCACCGGACCCCGTCGCGGCGGCGGTCTGGGGCCTCGTCCGGGTCGCGCAGTCCGAGCACCCCGGTGCGTTCGGGTTGCTCGACCTCGACGACCAGCGCGCCAGCCTCACCGCGCTGCGGCAGGCGATCGGGGCCGACGAACCGCAGGTCGTCCTGCGCGACGGCGAGATCCTCGGTGGCCGCCTCGCCAGGGCGGAACGCGGCGAGGCCACGATCGACCACGGCAAGGTCCTCATCACCGGTGGCACGGGCGGTCTCGGCCGGATCATCGCGAAGCACCTCGTCGAGAACCACGGGGTCGAGAGCCTGGTCCTCGCGAGCCGCACCGGCCAGGCGGACGTCAGCGATCTCGCGGCCGACGTCACGGTGGCGGCCTGCGATGTCAGTGACCGCAACGAACTGAGCGAGCTCATCACCACCCACAACCCGACGACGATCATCCACGCGGCGGGCGTCCTGGACGACGCCACCCTCGAGTCCCTGACGCTGGACCGCATCGACCCGGTGCTCCAGCCCAAGGTCGACGCCGCCTGGTACCTGCACGAACTGGCACCGCAGGCGGACCTGATCCTGTTCAGCAGCGTCGCCGGCACGTTCGGCAACGCGGGTCAGGCCAACTACGCGGCGGCCAACGCGTTCCTCGACGCCCTCGCCGCGCTGCGCAAGGCGCACGGCCAGAAGGCGACGAGCATGGCGTGGGGCGCCTGGGACACCGGCATGCTCAGTGCCCAGGACGCCGAACGCATGGCGCGCTCCGGCATGCCGGCGATCACGGCGGAACTCGGCAAGACCCTCTTCGACGAGGCACTCCGCACCGGCGCGGCGGCGACCCTCCCGGTGAAGCTGGACTTCTCGGTCCTGCGCAACCACGAGGTCGCACCGCTGCTCAAGGGCCTGGTGCGCACCAAGTCGAAGAAGGCCGTGGCAGGACAGGAAACGGCCGACTCGCTGATCGCCCGCCTCACCGCGCTGACCGACCAGGGACGCACGGACGCGCTGCTCGACCTCGTCAAGGGCCAGGTCGCCGAGGTCCTGGGCCACGGCGAGAACGAGCAGGTCGAGGGTGACAGGCAGTTCCAGGAGCTCGGCTTCGACTCGCTGACCGCGGTCGAGCTGCGCAACCGCCTCGGCGGTGCGACAGGGCTGAGGCTGCCCGCCACGCTGGTGTTCGACTACCCGACGCCGAACGACCTGGTGGCACACCTCAAGACCGAGCTGCTGGCCGACGCGCCGGAGGCAGGGCTGCCGAGCGTGCTCGCCGACCTCGACGCGTTCGAGAAGGCGCTCGCCGCGGCCACTGTGGACGGTGCGCTGCACCAGCAGATCGCCGGACGGCTCGACGTCCTGCGCACGAGGTGGGCCAAGAACACCAGCACCGAGAAGGACTTCGAGTCGGCCTCGGACGACGAGATGTTCGCGATGCTCGACGAAGAACTCGGTCTCTAAGAAGGAGCCGGACATGCTCGTGATCGGTGTGGTGGGACTCGGCAGTCTGGGAGAGGGCCTCACGAAGGTCCTGCTCGCGAACGGTGCCGAGGTGATCGGCGTGGACAGCGAGCTCGACGTGCTGGCCCGCGTCCACGACAGGCTGAGCTGTCCCCGGCTGAGCCTCGCGACGGAACTGGTCGACCTCAAACGGGCCGACCTCGTCATCGAGGCCCTGCCGGAGGACTTCGGCATCAAGGAGTCCGTGCTCCGGCAGCTCGTCGACCAGTGCGCGCCGGGCACGGTCTTCCTCACCACCACACCGACGTTGTCCGTGGCGCGGCTGGCCATCGCGTCCGGTGCGCCGGACCGCGTGGTCGGACTGCGCTACACCATCCCGCCGCCGCACGGCCGGCACGTGAGCCTGATCGGCACGGCCATGGCCTCGGCCGAGGCTTGTCACCTGGCGCGCAAGGCGGTCCGGCTCGCCGGGGCCGAGCTCGTGAGTCTCGGCGGCCGGCCGGTCGAGGCCGCCACCGCGCTGCTGTACGCCTGCATGAACCGCACGATGAACCTCGCCGACGAGGGCTACGCGACCGTCGAGGACCTCGACGCCGCCCTGAAACTGGGTTGTGGCCTCAAGTTCGGACCGTTGCACCTGCTCGACCTGATCGGGCTCGACACCGTCCGTTCCGCCCTGCGACACCTGCACGACACCACCGGCGACGACTCCTACGTCCCCTCGCCGCTGCTGGACCGCATGGTCGCGGACGGCAGGCTCGGCCGGAAGACGGGCAGGGGCTTCCACCGCTACGACGACCGCGGCGAGCTGCTTCCGCCACCCCGCAACCGCGTCAGCGACGGCGAGCCGCGCGAGATCCGCGCCGCCGGTGTCGTCGGTGCCGGGCTGATGGGCAGGGGCATCGCGGAGATCCTCGTCGTGGCAGGCATTCCCACCACGCTCGTCGCCCGCAGCGCGGAAAAGGCCGAGGCCGCGCGAGAACGAATCTGTTCGTCTCTGACCAGACTCGTGCAGAAAGGCAGGATGTCCGAGCAGGACCGCCAGGACGTCCTCGCGCGGCTCACCGTCGGCACGAGCTGCGAGGCACTGGCGGGCGCCGACATCGTCATCGAGGCGGTCGCCGAGGACATGGCCGTGAAAAGCGCTGTGCTGCAAGGCATCGACGCCGTCGTCAAACCCGGCGCCATCATCGCCACGACCACGTCGAGCCTTTCCGTCACGGCCTGCGCGAACGCCACCAGCCGCCCGCGCGACGTCATCGGGCTGCATTTCTTCAACCCCGCCCCGGTCATGAAGCTCGTCGAGATCGTCCGCACCGAGCACACCGCCGACGACGTGCACGCCACCGCGCACGCGCTGGTGAAGTGGCTGCGCAAGACCGGGGTGGACTGCGCGGACCGCGTCGGTTTCATCGTGAACCACGTGCTGTTCCCGTACCTGAACGACGCCATTCGCATGCTCGGCCGAACCGACGTCACGGTCGACGAGATCGACACCGCGATCGTGACCGCGTTCCATCACCCGATGGGCCCCTTCACGCTCCTCGACACCATTGGACTCGACGTCTCGCTCGCCATTCTGGAGACGCTCAGCGCCGCCTCTCCCACCGGGGAACCCGCGCCCGCACAGGAACTGCGCCGGCTCGTCGAGACAGGTCACCTCGGGCAGAAAACCGGCAGCGGATTCCGGCTCGTGAACAAAGGAAAGTGAGAGATTCCCGAGCATTGAATGCCGTACAACGGGCATCAGGCAGCACGTCGTTCGCAGAAGGGTGGTCATCGCAGATGGCCGAGGAGGTCGGCACGGGACGGCGGCATGTGGCGATCTTCGCCAATCCCGCGCAGGGTCAGGCTTTACCGGCGCTCGCGGTGATCGAGGAACTGGTGCGGCGCGGCTACCGCGTCACCTACGCCACCTCCTCCGAGGTCGCCGCCCGGCTCGCGCTGAGCGAGGCGACCGAGGGCAGGTGGGACGTGGTGGGCTTCCTCGACGACAGCTCGTCGCCGATCTCGCTGGCACGCGGCTACTTCGCGGGCGACCTGCCGGACCTCGTCGTCTACGACAGCACCGCCGTCGACGTCGCGAGGGCCGCGGCCGAGACCTGGGACGGCAAGCCGGACGACGACTTCGTGGACGCGCAGTTCGGCGAGTTCCTCACCCGCTTCGGTCTCGCGTTCCTCCCGGAGAAACCGAGCCTGTACCGGGTTGTGCCGGGCCGCGTTGTGGCGTATTAGTTCACTGACTGGAACCGGCGGTGGATTCGCGGCCCGCACAATGCGGAATCACCGTGCCAGACTTTGACACTTGCCTCGCAGAGTTTGCGGTCCGGTCACCTGGGGCATTTATCCTCAGCGCAGGGTCACTCTTCGAGCCTGAGGCGGTAGGCGGTGGACGAGCAACCGGAGCTCTTCGGTCGTGAGAGCGTGCTCACCGCGTTAGCCCACCACACGACCGCCGCCCGTCTCGGCAGGGGCGCGCAGGCCGTGCTCGTGCGCGGAGGCCGTGGCTCCGGAAAGTCCGCCGTCCTGCGCCTGGCCGCCGCGACCGAGACCCGTGCCGGGACGACGGTGCTGAGCGCGGGCGGCCTGGGTGAACGCCTGCCGCTCGCCGTCGCCCGCCGGCTGCTCGCCCAGGCCGGTGTGGAGGTACCGGAACTGGAAGACCGTTCCGCCGCCTCCTTCTACCGCGCGTACCGGGGCATGTGGCGCGACGTGGTGGCGCTGGCGCGGCGCTCGCCCGTCTGCCTGGTGCTCGACGACCTCGACGCGTGCGACGAGGCGACCGTGCGCTGGATCGACTTCGTGCTGCGCAGGCTCGGCGACGAACCGGTCAGCCTCGTGCTGTCGCACAACTCGCCGCTGCACGCCGACCTGGCCCGTGCGCACGTGGTCGACCTGCAGCCGCTCACCACGCCGCAGGTCGCCGACATGATCTCCACGACCCTGCACTTCCCGCCGGACGCGGTGTTCACGAACCTGTGCCTGCGCCTGTCCGGAGGCATCCCGAGCCACCTCACGACCGTGCTCGCGGACATCCGCGCCGCGCGGGCGCTGCGCCAGGAGTCCGTCGAGCTCGTCGCCGCACGACGGCTGCGCGACCAGCCGGAACACCTGCGCGCCATCGCCACCGCGCTCGTCGTCGTGGACCGCGAGGAGCTCGTCGGGCCGCTCGCCGGGGTGTCCGCGCGGGTGGCAGAGAACGGGATCTCCAGCCTGCGCAGGCACCACCTGCTCGGCGAGGGCCTGCCCGACCACGTCCGCGCCTGGTACCGGGCAGGGGTGCTCGACGTGCTCGCCCCGGCCGAGGTCGCCGAGCTGCGGCACCGCGCGGCCGTCGTGCTGGACGAGTTCGGGCACGACGTGCGGGCGGTCGCCGACCAGCTCGTCCACTTGCCCGCCGTCGACACGCCCTGGATGTCGCAGGTGCTGCACGAGGCGGCCGCGGGCGGGGTGCCCCAGGACGCGTCCCGCTACCTGCGCCGCCTCGTCGAGCTCCGGCCCGACGACATCGAGCTGCGGGTCAGCCTCGCGACCGAGCTGTCGCGGCACGACCCCGCGCAGGCGTGCGAACACCTCGCCGCCGCGTTCCACCGCACCACCGACCCCGGGCTGCGGGCCGCGCTGGCCGTGAAGCACGCGTTGACCGGCCGCACGCGCACGTTCCTGCGGCTGGCCCGTGACCCCGCGCTGCCCGCGGACCTGGTGACGCTGCTCGACGCCGTGCAGCTGTCGATCGACCTCGACGACGCCCGCGCGGTCGCGGCGGCCGTCGCGAAGGCCACGCCACCGCCGGCGGGAGACACGACGGCACAACGGTGCCTGCTCGGCGTCGTCGCGGAGGCCACGATGCGCGGCGGTGGTTCCATGGACACCGCCGTCGGTTACGCGCGGGCCGCCCTCGCCGACTCGGAGGCGCTGACCGACTGGTCGATGCTGTCGGCCGCGACGGTCCTGCGCGTGGCGGGCCATGCCGGGGAAGCGCTTTCCGTGCTCGACCGGGCCGTGGACGCCTTCCACGGCAACGGGGACTCGCTCGCCCGCTGCCGCTCCCTCGTGCAACGTGCGCTCGTCCACATGTCGCTGGGCGATCTCCCGCGCGCCACCGAGGACGCGTCCACGGCGGTCCAGGTGATGCGCGACGGCGGCTGGCGGCTGCCGCGCGCGATCGTCCTGCTGGCCTGGCTGTCGTTGCAGACCGGCAACACCCCGCTCGCGGAGAAGCTGCTCGACGAGGTCGACGAGGACGAGGTCCGGCACCTCACACCCGTGCACCGCGAGTACCTGCGCGCGTCCGGCTGGCTCGCCTTCGAGCGCGACGACCTCCCGCTGGCCGCCGAACGGATGGCGGCCTGCCAGGCGGTGATGACCGCGGTCGGGCTGAGCGACCCCGGCGCGCTGCCGACGTGGATCGACGTCGTGCAGGTCATGACGCTGACCGGCCGCGACGCCACGGCAGCCGTGCGGGAAGCCGACCGGCTCGCCAAGTCCTGGCCGTCGCGGGAGTCCGCCGCGTTCTCCTTGCTGGCACGGGCCTACACGACTGCGGGACTCGGCGCGCTGGACATGGCGAAGGCCGCCTCGGACGGGTTCGCCGCCGTGCCCGCGCTCATCCAGCAGGCGCGCACGGAACTGCTGCTGGGCCAGCGGTGGACCGAGCTCGGCGACGAGCGGCAGGCCCGCGTGCACCTGCGGGCCGCGGTCGGGCTCGCGTTGCGGGCGGGCAGCGGGGCGCTCGCGGACTCGGCCAGGACGCTGCTGCTCGGCGCCGGCGGGCGGATGCGCGTGCCGTCCACTGTGGACGGCCTGGCGGTGCTGACGGCCAGCGAGCGCAAGGTGGCGGACCTGGCGGCGGCCGGCGTCACGAACCGGGCGATCGCCGACCACCTGTTCGTGACGCTGCGGACCGTCGAGGTGCACCTGACCCGCGCCTACCGCAAGCTCGGGATCTCCAGCCGTGCGGAGCTGGCGGACTACCTGGCCTCGTGATGATCCTGCTCGAACGCACCGACGAACTGCGCCGGCTCGCCGACGCGCTGCGGCGTGCCCGCGAGGGCCGCGGCGACCGGTTCGTCATCACCGGGCCGCTGGGCTGCGGCAAGTCCTCGCTGCTCGACGCGATCCGGCCGCACGCCAAGGGTTTCCGCGTCCTCACCGCCGACTGCTCGTTGCTGGAACAGGACTTCGCGTTCGGGGTCGCCCGCCAGCTGCTGGATCCCGTGCTCGCCCACGACTGCGCCCGGCTGCTCGACGGCCCTGCGGGGCTGGCGCGGCCCGTGTTCGAGGAGGACACCCCGGCCGACTCGGTGTTCGCCGTGCAGGAGGCGGCGATCAGCGGCCTCATCGCGCTCGTCGGCGCGATCAGCTCCGAGCGGCCGGTGCTGCTGCTGATCGACGACCTCCAGTGGGCCGACGGCCCGTCGCTGCGCTGGCTGGCCGTGCTCGCCGCGATGCTGGAGGACCAGCCGGTCCTGCTGGTCGCGGCCACCAGGGACAACGCGCGCGGACTGCGCGAGTGCACCGAGATCCGGCTGGAACCGTTGTCGCACAAGGCGATCGCGGAGCTCGTCGAACGCCGCACCGGCCGGCACCCCGACGAGGAGTTCGTCACCGCCTGCCACGCCGTGACCGGCGGCAACCCGATGTTCCTGTGCGCGGTGCTGCACCACGTCACCAGCCCCACAGCCGGACAGGTCCCGCACGTGCTGGAGCTGCGGCCCGCGCGGCTGCGGGAACGGCTCGTGCGCGATCTCGCCACCCAGCCGTTGTTCGCGCAGGACTTCGCCAAGGCCGCGGCCGTGCTCGGCGAGGACGAGCTGGTCGGGCGGCTCGCCGGGCTCACCGAGGAGCGGGCGCGCGAGGCCCAGCGCGTGCTCGACCAGGCCGGACTCGTGATCAGCAGGCCGGTGGTCAGGGACGCGATCGAGGAGTCGATGCCGGTCGCCGAACGGGAGGACTGGCAGGCGAAGGCCGTGAGGTTGTTGCACGACAACGGCAGGCCGGCCGAACAGGTCGCCGCCCGGCTGCTCGCGCTCAGCACCGTGCGGGGCGGGTGGGCGGTCGAGACGCTCGGGGAGGCCGCCGCGACCGCGATGCGCCGGGGTGCGCCCGAGGTCGCCGCGCGCTACCTGCGCCGCGCACTCCGCACCGTGCCGGAGGCGTCCGAGCGACGCGCCCGGCTGCTCGTCGACCTCGCGACCGCCGAACGGTTCTTCGACCCGGCGGCCTCCGTCCGGCACATCGCGTCGGCCGTGCCGTTGTTCCGCGACGTCGAGCAACGGGCCGCGGCGCTCGTCCGGATCGCGCCGACCGCACTGGGCTCCGCGCCCCGGCCCGTGCGCGACCTCATCGACCAGGTCGCCGCCGGCCTCGCGCACGACCAGGAGCTGGCGTACCGGCTCGAGGCACGGCAACGGTGTGCGTGGCACTCGGATCCCGCGCTGCTCGCCGGCTCCGCCCAGCGGCTCGGGCAGATCAGCGGTGCCACGCCCGGCGCACGTGAGCTGCAGATCGTGCTGCTCGACGCCGCCATGCTCACCGCCCGTCTGCCCGCGCACGAGGTCGCGGCGATCGCGAGCACCGTGCTGGCACAGGAACCACCGCACCCCCGGCACGTGCACACCGCGTTGCCGTTGCTCATCAAGGTCCTCGCCGTGGCCGACGCCGCGCACCAGGCCGTGCCGTGGCTCGACGAGGCGCTCCGGCAGGCGGCGACCACCGTGGAGCAGGCCCTGATCCGCGCCGAGCAGGCGTTCGTGCTGATGCACCTGGGCAAGCCGGGGGAGGCGCACGCGGCGGCCGAACGCGCCCTCGACCTGGCCGTGCTCGACTGGCGCGGCGACACCACGACCGCCGCGATCGGGCTCGCCGCCGTCGCCATGGACCTGCGCGACCCCGACCTGATCGGCAAGCTCCTGACCTCGCGGCGCGACCGGGACGACCCCGCGGGCGTGGAGGCCGTGTACCGGATGCTGCACGCGATGGGCGACGCGCTGGCAGGCGAACACGCGCAAGCCCTCGAACGGCTGCTGGACTGCGGGCGCATGTTCGACGCCGTGGGGTGGCGCAATCCCGTGCTGCTGCCGTGGTGCGTGAACGTCGCACGGCTGCACGCCCAGCTCGGTGACTTCGAGGCCGCGAGAGAGGCGGCGGCGGAAGGCTGGGACCGTGCCGTCGAGTGGGGCGCGCCGATCGGCATCGGGCGGGCGTTGAACGTGCTCGGCCGCTACACGCCCGGTGCCCAAGGCGCCGGCATGCTGCGGGAGGCCGTGCAGGTCCTGCACGCCAACCCGTTCGAACGGGCCAAGGCACTGCTTCAGCTCGGCGCGCGCGAACGCGCCGATGGCGACCCTCAGGCGCAACGCCACCTCGAAGAAGCGCATCGGCTCGCGGTGGAAAGCGGCGCGGAAAGGCTCGCCCAGAGAATCGCCGAAGAACTCGACGGTAATTCACCCGGCATCGTCGTGACATTGACGCGCGCCGAGTTCAAAGTCGCCGGACTGGTCGTCCGCGGACTCACCAACGCCGAAATTGCGGACGAGCTGGCCGTGACCTCGCGGGCGATCGAGAAGCACCTCACCAACTCGTTCCGGAAGCTCGGCATCCGCCGCCGCACGGAACTGCCCGGTGCACTGGCGAGGGCCTACCCGCCGTCCGCGTAACCCCGGCGACACATCTACGAATTTCTTGTGCGCATGTGCCGCACAGTTGACCTGCGCCTCAGTTACCGGGTGGTGGCCGTCTCGATCGGCTCACGCCGCATCCGTGCAGCTCAGGACTCCACTGCGTCATCAGGTGAGACGCACCCGAAACGTCCTACCGAAATACGCGGACGCCTCCCCGAACCCCCGGCCCACCCCTACCACAACATTAGGGGCCACCCCTCACACCTCGTTGACCGGGTTCGGCAGATCTTCCTACGATTCAACGTGTCAAGGTGAGAATCGGGAAATAAACCTAGATCGCCTTGTGGCCGCCTCAAGTTTCGCTTCTGCACGAGAGGGATTCTCTCTGATGCACACTGTTGCCGCTGGTTCTCTCGCACATGACCGCACCGCCGTTCCGGACGCCGACGTGTTCCGTTCCCTGCTCGAACGTTCCGGTCTCTGCCTCGCGCGTCTCGACCTGCAACTGCGGGTGGTCGAGGCCAACGACGACTTCGTGAGCCAGTTCGGCCACTCCCGCGACTCGCTGCTCGGCCGCAGCTTCTACGAGCTGCTGCACCCCGGCGTGCACGGCCCGATGCGCAAGCAGTTCGACCGCCTCGTCGAGGGCCGCCGCCAGCGCTTCGTCGAGCACCTCGCCGGCATCGGCCCGCGCCACGCCGTGTTCACCGGCGACATCACCGGCATCGCGGTGCACGACGCGCACGGCGACCTGGTGCAGTTCGTCGTCGTCGTGAACCCGGAGAAGGGCGAGCAGCCCAACGCCGTCGTGGTCGACCGCAACCGCATCCTCACCGAGCTCGACGCCCGCATCCTCGAGGGCATCGCCACCGGCGAGTCGACCGTGCGCCTCGCCTCGCGGCTCTTCCTGTCGCGCCAGGGCGTCGAGTACCACGTCGGCACCATGCTCAAGAAGCTCAAGGCCCCCAACCGCGCCGCGCTCGTCTCCCGCGCCTACAGCCTCGGCGTGCTCAGCGTCGCCAGCTGGCCGCCCCGGGTCTCCGCCGACTACATCAAGTAGGCGGTCATGGAGGAGATCCTCGACCGGGCGGCTCACGCTGCCCGTGCGTGGGGCGCGACCAGGCCGGGCGAGCGAGCGGCGGCACTCGACGCCGTCGCCGCCGCGCTCGACCGGGAGACCGATGACCTGGTCTCGCTGGCCGAGTGGGAGTGCAGGCTTCCCGCGGACGGCCTGCGCGCGGAGGTGGCCCGCACCACCTTCCAGCTGCGCTCGTTCGCCGCGTACCTGCGCTCGGGCGCGGTCAACGGCGTCGTCGTCGACCGCGAGGACCCGTCGTGGCCCGCCGGACCGAGGCCGGACCTGCGCCGCATGCTCGTCCCGCTCGGGCCGGTCGCGGTCTTCGGTTCCACCTCCTACCCGTTCGCGTTCTCCGTGGCCGGCAGCGACACCGCGTCGGCTCTGGCCGCCGGGTGCCCGGTCGTGGTGAAGGCGAGCCACAGCTATCCCGACCTCGCCGACCGCACGGCCGAGATCGTCGAGGAGGTGCTGCCCAAGGGCGTGTTCGCGCTCGTGCACGGTCAGCGCCGGGCCCGTCAGCTCGTGCTCGACCCGCGGGTCAAGGCCGTCGCGTTCATCGGCAGCAGCCGCGTGGGCCGCGAGCTGCACCACCTCGCCGCGACCCGGCCTGAGCCGATCCCGTTCTACGGCGGCTTCGGCAGCGTGAACCCGGTGTTCGTGACGCGCGAGGCCGCAGCCAGGCGCGGGCGGGAGATCGCGCGCGGGTTCGCCCAGGCGCTCGCGCAGCAGAGCGGGCAGCTCTGCACCAAACCAGGACTTCTCGTCGTACCGGAGGCTTTCGCCGGCGATGTCGCCGCCGAGGTGCGCGCGTTGCGGGCGGAGCCGTTGTTCAACAAGCTCGTGGCGAAGCGGTTCGAGACCGGCGTGGAGGCGCTGACGGAGTTCCTCGACGTGCTGGTCGAGGGCGGTTCCGTGGCGGGCGGTCACGCGCCGACGTTGTTGCGCACCACCGCCGCCGACGTGCTGGACGGCCACGACGAGGTGCTCAGCGAGTGCTTCGGGCCGGTGTCCGTCGTGGTGACCTACCGCGACAGCAACGAACTGCTGGAGCTCGCCGCCGCGTTGCCGGGACAGCTGACCGCGACCGTGCACGGCGAGGACGACGACGTCCTGCCCGAGCTTCTCAGCGAACTGACCGGGCGCGCGGGCCGGATCGTGTGGAACCAGTGGCCCAACGACATCGCGACGACCGAGGCCATGCACCACGGTGGCCCCTGGCCCGCGACCACGTCGCCGTTCCACACCTCCGTCGGCGTGCGGGCCGTCGAACGGTTCCAGCGTCCCGTGGTGTTCCAAGGGTTTCCCAGTCGCTTCCTCCCGGAAGTGCTGGCGGTGCAACGGTGAGGAAGGTCGGAGAATGCGCGCAGCGGTGGTCGCGGGACTCGGGTCATGGCTCCCGCCGCGGGTGGTCACCAACGACGAGCTGACAGCCAAGCTCGACACGACCGACGAGTGGATCCGGTCGCGGATCGGGGTGTCCACCCGGCACGTGGTCGAACCCGGCATGGCGACCTCGGACCTGTCGGTCGAGGCGGCGCGGCGGGCACTGCGCTCGGCGGGCGTGCCGGGCGCGGGAGCGGTGATCCTCGCGACCACGACGCCGGACAGGCCCTGTCCCGCGACGGCTCCGGAGATCGCGTCCCGGTTGGGGCTGATCGACGTGCCGGCGTTCGACATCGCGGCCGTGTGCACGGGGTTCGTGTACGGGCTGGGCGTCGGCGCCGGGCTGATCACGGCCGGCATCGTGGACAGCCTGATCATGATCGGCGGGGACGCCTACTCGACGATCCTCAACCCGCAGGACCGCACCACGTCCGTCATCTTCGGCGACGGCGCCGGCGCGGTGGTGCTGCGGGCGGGGGCACCGGACGAGCCGGGCGCGCTCGGGCCGTTCGACCTCGGCTCCGACGGCGAGCTGTCCGACCTGATCACCGTGCCGGCCGGCGGGTCGCGGCAGCGGTCCTCGCGCGACATCGTGCCGCATGGTGACAAGTTCTTCCAGATGGAGGGCCGTGAGGTCTTCGCCAACGCGGTCGCGCGCATGTCCGCCGCGTCCCGCAACGCCATCAAGCGGCAGGGCTGGGTCGCGTCCGATGTGGACAGGGTGATCGCGCACCAGGCGAACACCCGGATCCTGGACGCGGTGTCGGCCGAGCTGGACGTGCCGCGCGACAAGTTCGTCTCCAACATCACCGACGTCGGCAACACCTCCGCCGCGTCGATCCCGCTGGCGCTCGCGCACGGCGTGCGGTCGGGGGAGCTGGCGGCGGGGCAGAAGGTCCTGCTGACGGCGTTCGGTGGAGGCCTCACCTGGGGCGCCACCACGCTGGTGTGGCCGGAGCTCGGTCTCTCGGAGTGAACGCGAAAACGGCCGGGAGGGCGTACCTCCCGGCCGTTTTCCCTGTTCTTACACCGGAAGCACGCGCCGGAAGATCGGCACGGAGACCGCGGCGACGACGACGTGCATCACCATCAGTGCGAGCACGCCGACGACCGAAGCGCCCGGAAGGAAGAACACCGGGACGTCGGCGAGGAACGACACCACGACCACGATCGGGACGAGCCTGCCGAGCGTGCGCGCGGGATCCTTGGCCCGCTTGCGGATCGTGGCCCACGCGATCGCGGCGATGATCACCCCCAGCGCGGTCAGCACGACGTACCCCTGCGGTTTCAGGCCTTCCACGGCGTTCGGGTCGGCGCCAAGCGCTTGCGCGAGGTAGGAAACGACGGCGTTGCCGATCGAGGCGGCCACGATGGCGGCCACGACTCCCAGCACGACCTTGCCCGTGCTGGTGCGGGTCGGTGTTGTCACGTGAGGATCTCCCTGCGTTGTCTGGTCAGCGCTGCGAGGGCACAGCGGGCATGCCCACGCGGACCCGGCGGGACAGCTGGGCCGGGTCGGTGAGGAAGATGCTCTTGCGCTCGATCGAGATCCACCCGCGCTGGGCGAAGTCCGAGAGCGTCTTGTTGACGGTGTCGCGGCGCGCCCCGATGTACTGGCCGAGCTCCTCCTGGGTGAGGTCCTCGATCATCAGCACCGCGGCCCTGCGGTCGGTGCCGAACCGTCCTGCCAGGCGCAGCAACGCTTTCGCCAGGCGCGCGGAGGCGTCGAGCTGCACCAGGTCCATGCGCATCTGGTGCGACTCGCGCTGACGGCGGGCGATGCAGCCCAGCAGCCGTTCGGTGATCTCCGGGCACAACGCGAGCCACTGCGTGAGGTCGGCGCGCGAGATCCGGCCGGCCTGCACGTCGGTGATCGCGACCGTCGTCGACACCGACGGTGCCGCGTCGAACAGCGTCGGCTCGATCAGCAGATCGCCCGCGCAGTGGAAGTCCTGCACCAGTTCGCGGCCGTCGGGGGAGGTGCGGCACGTCTTCGCCTTGCCCGACCTCATGACGATGAGGTCGTCGGCGGGGACGCCCAGGCGCAGCAGCACGTCGCCGCGGCCGAACTCGACGGGGGCGAGGGCGTGCGCGAACTGGCGCCACGCCTCGTTCGAAGGCGCGAGGATCGGCGGCCGCGCCGGGGCGAGCAGCTGAGGTGCCATGCACCCGACGTTAGGGACGCGGGCACTGGCGTACCGCTGGAGAACGCTGGGGATTTCCCCACCGCGGCCGCTGAAATCCTTCAGAGGTGTGAAAGAGGGGAGTCGCCCGTGCTCTTCGACGTCGGTCGTCTGCTGCACGAGGAGTTCCTGGCCGTCTATCGCGCCGCCGCCGCGGACGCCGACGGCTGGGAGGACGCGGCCGTGGCGGTCGCGCACCGCGTCGGCTCGCGCCTGCGTTCGGCGAAAGTCCCTGTCGCACAGGTGGTCGTGGCCTTGCGGTCCACCGACAGGTTGCTGACCGAGGCCATGCTGGACGACGGCGGTGACGCCCGTGCGCTGGCCTCCGCCGGAACCGCGCTGGCCGCCGAGCTGATGTCGTCGTTCTGCGCCGGTGACGAAGGACTGGCGGACGCGGTGCTCGCCGGGGACGCACCGGACGGCGCCGCGGCGTTCTACACCGTGGTCTCGGTGCGCGGGGCGTTGGTGGAGCGGGTGGTGATCGCTTTCCGCAGACGCGGGACGGTGCTGGTGGCGTCGTCCGGTCACGTGCTGCTGCCGGTCGCCGAACCGGCCGCGCTGGCGTGGTGCCGGGAGGTCGCCGCGGAGATCGGCGGCGAGGTGTGGCTGTGCGTCGCGGAACGGCCGGCCGCCCGCGTTCCCCTGGCGCGCAGGGAGGTGGACGAGATCGACGCGCTCGTGTCGTCCCTCGGCCGGCCGCCGGGGATCTACCGGATCGACGACGTGCTGTTCGAGAGCGCGATGATGGACACGCCGGAGGTCCGCGACGAGCTGGACAAGGTCGTCGCGCCGCTGCTGGCGAACCCCGTCCTCGTCGAGACCGTGCTGGCGCTGCTGGAGGCCGACGGCAACCGGGCGGTAGCTGTCAGGAAGCTGTTCATCCACCGCAGCACCATCGACTACCGGTTGTGGCAGATCGAGCAGCTCACCGGACTGAGCCCGGTCAACCCGCGTGACCTCGCGGTTCTGGGCACGGCGATCGGGATGAGCCGCGCGAACGCCTGGGGCTGAACGGATTCAGCGGGCGCGGGCGAACGTTAAGGCTCCCTCAAGGCCGCTGTGCCGACTGTCGACAGTTCCCTAACGTTCTGGTGCGACACCGCCAGTCCCCTCAAGGAGGCGACGCGTGACCACCGTGCTGGACAGCAGGCTGCTGGGAGACGTGCTGCGTGACATCCTCCGTCCGTTCGACCTTCCCCCGGTCGAGGACGTGGCGACCCGCCGCCAGCTCGCCAGAACACTGCTCTCCGGCCGTGACAACGGTTCCTTCGACGGACTGGCCCTCGCGTACGCCGTGATCGCGTTCCGCGCGTCCACTGAGGACGGTGCGGTGCAGGTGCTGGAGGCGGTGCGGGACAACGCCGACGCGCTGGTGCTCGACGGCGTTCTCGGCGGCTACGTGCTGCTGCCGTGTGCGCAGGACGACCACCTCGCCCTGGCCCGCGACCTGCACGACCGGCTCGGCGCGGAGGTGTGGATGGGCGTCGCCTGGGCGCCCCGGCGTGATCTCGGGGCGGCGCGCGCGACGGCCGAGGACGTCCTGCGGATCGCCTCTGGCCGCGCGCCGGGCGTCTACGAGCTGCGCAACGTCCTCGCGGACTTCGCCGTGCTGCGCCAGCCGCACGTCACCGAACGGCTGGTGCGCGTGATCGAACCGGTCGTGGCGCAGCCGCCGTTGCTGGACGCGCTGCGGGCGTTCATCGCCGAGGACGGCAACCGCGCGGCGGCGGCACGGCGGCTGGACATCCACCGCAGCACGCTCGACCACCGCCTGCGGCTGATCGAACGGCTGACGGGCTGCCGTCCGACCTCGCCGCGCGGGCTGCTCACGCTGAGCGTCGCGCTGACCGCGCACTCAGCCCCCGAAGTACCGCTTCCGCGCACTCACTGACCCCGGGACGCGATCTGCTCGCGCATCCGGTCCTCCTGCTCCTTGATCTCCGGCGTCAGCGCCTCGCCGAACGCCTCGTCGCCGTGGACCTGGCGGATCTCGACCTCGCCCTCCTGGAACGGCGCCTTCTTCAGCCACTCCACGGCGTCCTGCAGGCTCGGCAGCTCCCAGATCCAGAAGCCCGCGATCAGCTCCTTGGCCTCGGTGAACGGACCGTCGATGACCGTCGTCGCACCCTTGCCGTCGAACCGGACGCGCGCGCCCTTGTCGCTCGGGTAGAGACCGTCGCCCGCGAGCATCACGCCGGCCTTGACGAGCTCCTCGTTGTAGTTGCCCATCGCGGTGAGCTCCTCGGTCGTGGGCATCACGCCGTTCTCGGTGTCCTCGTTGGCCTTGACGATGACCATGAACCGCATCTCGATCTCCTCTGGCTGGTGTTCCGGAGCGTGTTTGTACCCAGGCGTCGATCGGGGACCCGTGCGTTTCGACCGGCTTGCGGGAATTGTGACCGGGGTCACAAGGTTAGTGTTGAAGGCATGCGTGAAGACGTCGACTGGATCCTCGAGAACTGCCAGGTCTGGGCCATCGTCGGGCTCTCGGACAACCCCTCCCGCGCGGCCCACGGCGTGGCGCGGTTCCTGCAGCAACGCGGCAAGAAGATCGTGCCGGTGCACCCTTCGGCCGAGACCGTGCACGGTGAGCAGGGGTACGCGGCGCTGGCGGACATCCCGTTCGCGGTCGACGTCGTGGACGTGTTCCGCCGTTCGGAGGACGCCGGCCAGTTCGTCGACGAGGCCGTGGAGATCGGCGCGAAAGCCGTGTGGTTCCAGCTAGGAGTGGTGGACGACGAGGCGTACGCGCGCGCCCGTGACGCCGGGCTGCACATGGTGATGGATGTCTGCCCCGCGATTGAGTGGCGCTCCCGTTGAACAAGTAGCTAACCTGCTCTGGTCGTCCGGACACCTGGGGGTTCCGGAGACGACTCAGCCTGGGGGGCTTGGTTTCGCATGCTCGTAGACATCACAGCGCTGCGTTCCGCCGACTCGCCGCGGCTTCGCGGCTGCAGCGACGAGTTCATCCGTTCACTGGCGTCTTCCGGCGCCCATCTGTCACCGATCGTGGTGCACCGGCCGACGATGAAGGTCGTCGACGGCACCCATCGGCTGAAAGCCGCCGTGCTGCGCGGCTGCCGGTCCGTCGAGGTCGAGTACGTCGACGGACCCGCCGAGGACCTGTTCGGCATGTCGGTGTCCCTGAACCTCTCGACCCTGTCCACCGCCGACCGCGAGGCCGCGGCCAGGCGGCTGCTGCGCTCGCACCCGCAGCGCTCGGACCGGGCCATCGCCGCCTCCACCGGCCTGGCGGCCAAGTCCGTCGGCGTGCTGCGGCGCGCCGTGGGCGGACAGGCCCCGGTGCGGGTGGGCCGCGACGGCAAGCTCCGGCCGGTCAACTCCGCCGCCGGGCGCAGGCTCGCCGGGCGGATGGTGGTGGAACGGCCCGACGCGTCGTTGCGCGACATCGCCCGGGCCGCCGGGGTGTCGCCGGGGACCGTCCGGGACGTGCGCCGGCGGCTGGGTGCCGGGCTGGACCCGGTGCCGGAGCGGATGCGGGCCGCTGAACGGGCCGAGTCGGTGCTGCCGGCCGGGCGCGCCGACGTCCGCGATCCCGACGCCACGCTGCCGATCCTGCGGCGCGATCCCTCGCTGCGGTTCAACGAGCACGGCCGGTTGGTGCTGCGGTGGCTGGAGGCGCACGCGGTGTCGTCCGGGGAGTGGGCCACCGTCGTGTCCGGGGTGCCTTCGCACTGCCGGGAACTGGTGGCGGACATGGCCCGCGGGGTCGCGGAGGCCTGGGTGGAGATGGCGGAGGCGTTGGAGCGGGAGGACCGGGCCGCGGTGTGAGGTTCCGGATGCGGTCTTGATCGTCTCGGCCGACGGAGCAAGGCGATCGAGACCGAAGGGCTCACGCTGTTCCGGACCTAGGCGAAGAGGATGTCGCCGATCTCGCCCGCCACCTCGCGCCCGGACGCGGGCCTCAAGCGGGACAACAACTTGCTGAACGCCGTCAGGTCGATGTGGACGGTCGCGGACTGCACCTGCCGGATGTCGTCGAGCAGGTCGGCGACCAGTTCGCAGGCGTGGTCGACGTCGCCTGCCTCGGCGTGCGCCAGGGCTCTGCGCAGGCCGAAGCGGGTGCGGGCGCGCAGGGCGGTGGGGGAGATCAGCGGCATCTGGGTGTCGAGGATGGCGGCGGCCTCGGCGTGGCGGCCGAGGTCGTGGTACGTCCAGGCACGTGCGATGGCCACCTGGTCGATGAGACTCGTTGTGCCGTAACGGGAGTCGCTCAGCACTCGTTGGAGCTCGGCGGCGCGTTCCAGGGCGGCGTGGCAGCGGTCGGCGGCTCCGGCGAGGGCGTAGCCCTGGGCCTCGCGCAGGGCGGCCGCCGCCTGCACCGCGGTCGAACGGGACCTGCCTGCCTCACGCGCGTAGCTGACGGTGGCGCGGGCATCGCCGCGGTACAGCGCGAACTCGGAGATGCGGACGTGTGCCCAGGACGCCAGCTCCGAGTCGCCGCCCTTCGCCGCGTACTGCACGGCGCGCCGGGTGAACTCGGCGGCCGAGGCGTCGTCGCCGCGTTCCTGTTCCATCCAGCCCGCGTACTCCGCGTACCGGGCGGCCAGGAGCCAGAGTCCGCGCCCCAGGTCGGGGTCGTCGGCCGACCGGGCCATCGAGCTCAGCGCCTCCACCTGGGGGCGCAGGCTCGGCAGCACCACCTCGGGGCTCAGGCGGTGGCCCAGCGCGCGGTGGTGGTCGAACATCGAGTCGAAGGTGAGGAGAGTGGTGTGGTCGCTGGGGATCGGGCGCGCGGGAGCGTCCGCTAGTTCGATCAGGTGACCGTCAGCCTGAAGGACGTTGTCGAAGAGCCTCGCCATTTCGGGGTTCGGGTGAACCTGGCCGTTCTCGATCTTGCTGAGGTGTCCCTTGCTGTACGGTACGAGGCCGGTCATCTGACTGAGTGAGAGCCCGCGCTCGTTGCGCAGGCGGCGAACCTCCTGGGCGAACGTGGGCGACAACGCCTTCACCCCCCTCCCCCCGGAAGTGTGTACGTCGTCAAACACCCGAAAGCGGAATGTCCATTAATTGGCCTGTGATTGACGATCAACTGGGGCTAACTGGAGCGGTCGGCGATGGTTCCATGTGAGTCATGGTGATGACGCGGTCCGACGAGGCGGCTGGTGTGGTGATGGTCTGGCAGCGCTTGGCGACCAACGTGGTCCACCGGTCGCAGTGGTTCGAGGTGCACTCCGACAGCGTCGTCAGACCCGACGGGGGTCGCGGCACCTACACGCACGTCGTGGCGCCCGGATCGGTCACGGTCCTCGCGATCCAGGACGACGACGAGGTCGTGCTGACCCGGCAGTGGATCTACACGCACGGCGGCACCGAGTGGCGGCTGCCCGGCGGCGCCGTCGACGACGCGGACGCCGATCCGCTGGCCGCGGCACGTCGTGAGCTCGCGGAGGAGACGGGGCTGCGCGCGGCGAAGTGGGAGCGGCTGGGCCAGATCCACGGCGCCGACAGCCTCAGCAACCACGTCGACCACATCTTCCTGGCCACCGACCTCACCCAGGGCGAGCCGGCGCTGGAGCCCGGTGAGGCCGACCTGCGCGTGCGGACCATGCCGTTCTGCCACGCGCTCGACCTCGTCCGCCAGGGCATGCTCCCGCACGCCGGCAGTTCGCACGCGCTGCTCGTGATGGCGCTGCGCCGCACGACCCAGAAATAATGCCCAGAGGGTTTCCTCATTTAGCGTGAAACAGGAAACCCGTTCTCATTCGACTGGCGAAAAGCCACTCTTGGTGCATCGGCGAGAACATCAGCCCGAAAGCCAGTCAGAATGAGAAGGTGAATTCTTCGATGAGAATGATCTGCTCACTCGCCACCGTTGTGAAGGTTGCCGCGATCTGCCTTTTCGTGGGATTCATGGCCGGCACTGTCTTCATCGCGACGGTGATCTGACTCCGCTTCGGACTGCGGTTCTCCCTGGCCATCAAAGGGAGGTGTCAGCCGTGGAACCGCACTTCTGCATCGAGATGATCTGAACGTCTCCGGCTACCCGCGTGGCGTCCACTGCACGCCGTAGCCGCGGCCCTGACGAGGGTGTGGGAACTGCACGTCGATCTCACCGATCTCGTCCAGCGGCAGCGTCTGCGGCCAAGGCGTCAGGTCATCGGTGTCGCGCGCGAGGGCTTCCTCGACGCGCCACACCGAGTCCGGCAGGTCGTCCCGGTCGAACCGCACCCGCAACCGGAACGACTCGCACATCCGCTCCGGCCAGAACACGTAGGTCGGACGCATCGACTGTCCTCGCGGCACGCGCACTTCCAGTGCAAACTGGTGCGTTTGTCCCGCGTTGAGGGGTCGGGGCAACCGCAGCTTCATCAGGAAGCGCCGCGGTGAAGGACGTTCGTGGCCGATGAGCTCGACCCCGTGCAACACCTCCACGTCCAGGTCACCTGGAGCACCGTCGGACGTGGGGGAGGGGATCGTGATCGACCAGGCGATCTCGTTGACACCGTCGGTGTCGGCCACCACGGTCCGGCGTTCCGTGCACGCGGGCGTCGGACCGTCCAGCTTCAGCAGCGCGTCGAACTCCTTGACGTGCCACAGTTCCGACGGCGCCACGTGCGCCGTCGACGGGGCCGGCTGCAGTGCCACTTCCACCAGGCGCTGCAGTCCGGCGTCCATCCTCCTGCGCACCGTGCGCGCACCGCGGTCCTGTTGCTTCGCGAGCCACTCGATGCGTTCGTTGAGAAACCGGAACTGCGCGTCGTCGTGCAGTCCCAGCGGCGCCAGAACGGCGTTGCGGACCTCGACCGGGAAACCGCGCGTCGCGTTCGCGACCCAGTCCCGCAGTTTCGTTCGCACCGCTTCCGCGCCGTCCGTCTCGACGATGCCGCAGGCCTGGCGCAGCGCCGGTCCGACGTGCAAGTCGATACCGGGAGTCTGCACACCGCGCCCACGGCACAAGGTGCGCAGTTCTTCCATCAGCTGCTCAGGTGAGACAGGCATCCGTCCTCCGCGCGGAAATGCTTTGCCGGGCATGTCGGGCTTACCTGATCGGACGTTACTCCGGATGCACCATCCGGGTGAACGGGAATCGGCGGGCGAACGGATTCTTCTACACCGTCCCGCGAGATGATCACCGCCGAACGACTGATGTCCTGACCTGGTGATCACCGGTAACGTGCTGGTCACGGGCGGTGACTCCCTCCGGCCACCGCCATCCCTGCCGATGGAGGTTGTATTCGTGCTGCGCACAATAGTGTCGGTCGTTTCCGCGTTCGCCCTGATCAGCGGCGTTCCTGCCGTCGCCGCCCCGGCTGAGAGCGCTTACCTGCTGCAGTTCCGCGCCACCCTGAACGACGCCCAGCGCCACCAGCTCCAGGGCCTCGGCGTGCGGCTCGGCGCGTTCGTCCAGGACGGCACCTACCTCGCCCGCATGACGGACACCGCGCGCGTCACCCGGCTGAGCTACGTGAGCGGGGTGCGCCCCTTCCAGGCCCAGCCGCAGATCATGGCGCTGGGCGGCTCGTCCGACTACCTGATCACGTTGGTGGAGCAGGACGAGCGCGACCAGAAGGCCGTCGCCGCCAAGGTGAGGTCCTTGGGCGGCAAGGTGAACGTCATCTCCGCCAGCCGTGAGCACATCATGGCCACCCTGGACGCGGGACAGGTCGCGCAGCTCGCGAAGCTGCCCGCCGTGATCGCGATCGACCCGGCGTCCGCGCCGGAGACGGACATGGCGATCTCCCGTGAGTCCTCCGGTGCCAACTACGTCGAGAGCGTCGGCGGCTACAAGGGCCAGGGCGTGCGGGGCGAGGTGATGGACGGCGGGTTCCGGCTGACGCACCAGGAGTTCCGAACCCGGCCGCCGTTGCAGCACACCGCCAACACGACGAACACCTCGCACGGCACCTCGACGTACGGGCAGATCTTCGCGTCCGGCGTCTCGTCCGCGCACCGCGGCCTGCTGCCCGAGGGACAGGGCATCACGGCCGTCTACAACACCGGCGACCGCTACGCCCACACCAAGCAGCTCGTCGACCCGGCCGGCCAGTACAAGGCCGTGTTCCAGTCGAACAGCTGGGGTGACTCGCTCACCACGGCGTACAACTCGATCTCGCAGCAGATGGACCGGATCGTGTTCGACACGGACCTGCTGATCTGCCAGTCGCAGAGCAACGCGGGCACCAGAAGCTCCCGTCCGCAGGCGTGGTCGAAGAACGTGCTGTCCGTCGGCGGCCACTACCACTTCAACACCGCCTCGCGCGCCGACGACAAGTGGAACGGCGGGGCGTCGATCGGCCCCGCCGCCGACGGCCGCATCAAGCCGGAGATCTCCAACTTCTACGACCGCATCGACACCACCACGTCCACCAGCGACACCGCGTACACGACGTCGTTCGGCGGCACGTCCGGCGCCACGCCGATCACCTGCGGCAACGCCGGTCTGCTGTTCCAGATGTGGGCCGACGGCGTGTTCGACGGCGCCCCCGGCAAGGCCCGCGACGTGTTCGCGTCCCGCCCGCACGCCGCGACGGCCAAGGCGCTGCTCATCAACACCGCCGACCAGCACGCGTTCTCCGGCACCACGCACGACCAGACCCGCACGCACCAGGGCTGGGGCACCGCGTCGGTCCGCAACCTCTACGACCGCGCGAAGGCGGGCGGCTGGAAGCTGCCGGTGCTCGTGAACGAGACCGACCTGCTGGCCACCGGTCAGTCGCGCAAGTACACCGTGGCGTCCGACGGTCAGACGCCGTTGCGCGCGACGCTCGCCTACACCGACCCGGCCGGTTCGCCGACCGCGGCCAAGGCGACCGTCAACGACCTGACGCTGAAGGTCACCGCCCCCGACGGCACCGTCTACTGGGGCAACAACGGCCTGCTGGCCGGCAACTGGTCCACGGCGGGCGGCGTCGCGAACACCGTCGACACCGTGGAGAACGTCCTCCTCCAGACGCCCGCCGCGGGCAACTGGACCGTCGAGGTGATCGCGACCTCGGTCAACGTGGACGGTCACGTCGAGACGGCCGCGACCGACGCCGACTACGCGCTGGTCGTGTCCTAGTTATTCGAACCGGGTCGGGTCGCCCGCGCCGTAGCGGATGATCTCGGCCTCGCCGCTCGAGAAGTCCACCACCGTGGTGGGCGTGGTGCCGCACTCCCCGGAGTCGATCACCGCGTCCACCACGTGGTCGAGCCGGTCCTTGATCTCCCAGCCCTGCACGAGAGGCTCGCTCTCGTCCGGCAGGAGCAGGGTGCTGGTGAGCAGCGGCTCGCCCATGGCCTGGAGCAGCGCCTGCGTCACGACGTGGTCCGGGATGCGCGCGCCCACCGTCTTCTTCTTCGCGTGCATCATGCGGCGCGGCACCTCCTTCGTCGCGGGCAGGATGAACGTGTAGTTGCCCGGCGTTGAGGCCTTGATCGCGCGGAACACCGCGTTGTCGACCACCACGAACTGGCCGAGCTGGGCGAAGTTCTCGCACATCAGCGTGAAGTGGTGCTTGTCGTCGAGCTTGCGGATCTCCCGGATGCGGTCGATGCCGTCCTTGTTGCCCAGGCGGCAGCCGAGCGCGTAGCAGGAGTCGGTGGGGTACGCGATCAGGCCGTCCTCCTGCAGGATCCGCACGGCCTGGTCGATGGCGCGCTTCTGCGGGTTGACCGGGTGGACGTCGAGGTACTTGGCCATGGCCGGTGAGCTTAGGCGGATGATCCGGGGCCCGGCATTTCGGCTCGCGCGCGTTGATAACCTGGGCGTACTTCTTTCCCTGGTTTGGAGACCCCTAGCGATGCTCGACCGTGCCGTCGTCGACGCCCTGTTCCCCTCGGACCTGCCGGAGCCGTCCCACTGGGAGGAGCAGTACCCGCCCCGCGGGCTGGCCGAAGGCGCCAAGGTCACCCGTCTGGGGCCGTCGCCGACCGGGTTCCTGCACATCGGCGGCCTGTACGTCGGCATGATCGACCGCGACCTCGCGTCCCACTCCGGTGGCTCGTACATCGTGCGCGTCGAGGACACCGACCAGGCGCGTGAGGTGCCCGGCGCCGTCGAGCAGTTCAACAAGGCGTTCAAGTACTTCGGCATCGAGCCCGACGAGGCCGACTCGGTCGGCGCCTACGGCCCGTACCACCAGTCGCAGCGCGAGCAGGTCTACCTGACGTACGTGCGTGAGCTGGTGCGCTCCGGTGACGCGTACCTGTGCTTCGCGACGAAGGAAGAGCTCGCGGACATCACCGCGCGGCAGCAGGCCACGAAGCTGCCGACCGGCTACTACGGCCGCTGGGCGATCTGGCGCGACAAGACCGCCGAGGACGTGCAGGCCGCGCTGGACGAGGGCCGCCCGTACGTCGTGCGCTTCCGCTCACCGGGCAAGGCGGGGGAGCGGACGTCGTTCGTCGACGCGATCCGGGGTCCGCTGGAGCACGACGCCAACCGCAACGACGTGGTGATCCTCAAGGCGTCGGACCAGTCGCCGCGCCTGCCCACGTACCACTTCGCGCACGCCGTCGACGACCACCTGATGCGCGTGAACCTGGTGATCCGCGGCGAGGAGTGGATCTCCTCGGTGCCGACGCACCTGCAGCTGTTCGACGCCCTGGGCTTCGAGCGCGTCGAGTACGCCCACATCGCGCCGCTGATGAAGCAGCAGGGCGGCTCCCGGCGCAAGCTCTCGAAGCGCAAGGACCCCGAGGCGTCCGTCGAGTTCTTCATCGAGGCGGGCTTCCCGGCGCCGGCCGTCCAGTACTACATGCGCGGCCTGGTCAACGCCCGCCTGGCCGAGCTGCCGCTCGCCGAGGCCCTGGAGGCGCCGATCTCGCTCGCCGAGTGCGGCGTCGCGGGCCCGCTGGTCGACCTGGTGAAGCTCGACGACATCTGCGCCGACTACGTGGCGACGCTGTCCGGCGAGGAGATCATCTCGCTGGTGTCGGAGTGGGCTGCCACCCACGACCCGGAGCTGGTGGAGGTGCTGGCCTCGGAGCGCGACGCTGCGCTGGCGGCACTGCAGGTCGAGCGCGGCCCGGAGGTCGCGAACCCGCGCAAGGACCTGCGCAAGTGGTCGGACTTCCGCACCGCCTACGGGTTCTTCTTCCCGTCGCTGTTCCCGCTCGTGTCCGACCGGAGCGACGAGCGTCTTGGTGGGCTGTCGCCGGAGCTGATCTCCGCGTTCGCCGCGGACTTCGCGGACGGCTACGCGGACCTGGAGGACGGCCAGGAGTGGTTCGGGCAGATCCGCGAGCTCGCCGCGAAGCACGGGTTCGCGCCGAACCCCAAGGAGCTCAAGAAGAACCCGGACGCGTACCCCGGCTCGATCCGTGAGGCCGCGCAGCTGATCCGGGTGGCGTTGACGGGGTCGAAGGCCAGTCCCGATCTGCACGCGGTCGCCCGCACGCTGGGGGCGGACGAGGTGCTGCGGCGGGTGCGCGCGCTCGCCGGCTGACACACGCCTGTGATGGCCCCCGGTTCCGCTTGGAGCCGGGGGCCGTTCGCTTTTATTGGGCGGCGACTTGCCAGGGCTTCCGCACATACTGCCGGTGTGGACGAGGAGGCCTGGAGGGCCGACAGGGTGCGGGAGTTCGCGTCGCTGAGAGGCGCGCACGTCGAGTCGTGGATCGGCGTGGAGTTCGCGCTGCGCGAGGACGTGCCGGACGCCGGTCCGCACGTGTTCCACGACCCCGCGGTGCCGTGCCTGCAGCTGTGGGGGCTGCTGGCCGTGCTCGAAGGCGGGCGGTTCGGCGTCGGCACCTACGAGCACTACGACCACTGCGGCCTGTGGCGGCCGCAATGGGAGGAGTTCGAGGCACGCGTCCAAGACCCGCAGTGGTGGCGCGAGCCCGGACACGGCACTCGCTGGCGGGTGCTGAGCGAGCTTCCGGCCGGGCCGGTCGACGAGGTCACGGTCTACGGCGACGAGGGTGTGGTGGCCGAGGTGTCCTTGATGGTCGGTGGACGGCCCTTGTTGCTCATCGCAGGGGAGTTGTACGAGACGTGGACGGACGACCTCGAGTTCCATCGGCTTGATGAATCGGTGCTGGCCTTCACCGATCCCGGGGCGGCCGACCGGGTCGCCTGGACCACGCCCCGGCAGGACCTCCGCGTCCTCTGAACGAACTCCCGGCCCGGTATGGGAACTTCGTCCTGAGAGTTTCCGGAACAAAGTCGTGAGAGCGTTCCCATTGACGTGGACGTAACACGCCGTTGAGGATCGGCGGCATGCATTGGAGAAGCACTCTCGCCGCAGTGCTGGGGCTGACGCTCGCCGCCGGCACAACCTCGGCGGCCGTGGCGCAGGACGCTCAGCACTGGCCGAAGCCGCCTCAGCAGACGGTCATCGGTCAGCCGAAGACGGAGCACGGCTGTGCTCGCATCGAGAGGTCGTTGCCCGAGCTCAAGGGCTGGCCGAAGGTCGAGAGCCAGCTCGATGGCGCCCGCTTGGACGAGGCGCGCATCAAGGCGATCCTCAAGGACATGACGCTGGCCGAGAAGGTCGGCCAGATGACGCAGCCCGAGATCGCCGCGATCACCGCGGAGGACGTCAAGACCTACGGGTTCGGCTCCGTCCTCAACGGTGGTGGCAGCTGGCCCGGCGCGAAGAAGAACGCGACGCCGCAGGAGTGGCTGGCGCTCGCCGACGCGTTCTTCGAGGCGTCGAAGCAGTCGCGCACCAAGATCCCCGTCATCTGGGGCATCGACGCGGTGCACGGCAACAACAACGTCTACGGTGCGACGGTCTTCCCGCACAACATCGGTCTCGGCGCCACGCAGGACCCGTGCCTCATCCGCGACATCAACGCGGCCACGGCCGAGCAGATCCGCGCCACCGGCCAGGACTGGGCGTTCTCGCCGACGCTCGCCGTCGTGCAGGACGACCGCTGGGGCCGTACGTACGAGGGCTTCTCCGAGGACCCGCGCATCACGCGCGCCTACGGCTACGAGGCCGTCCGCGGTCTGCAGGACAACGCGAAGAAGCGCATCAGCTCCGACGGCGTCATCGCCACCGCGAAGCACTTCCTCGGTGACGGCGGCACGACCGGCGGCAAGGACCAGGGCGTCAACGCCTTCTCCGAGAAGGACATGATCAACCTGCACGGCCAGGGCTACTACGGTGCCCTCGCCGCCGGCGCGCAGTCGGTGATGATCTCGTTCAACAGCTGGACGAACGACGTCATCAACGAGGGCAAGGTGCACGGTTCCAAGTACGTGCAGACCGGCATCCTCAAGGAGAAGATGGGCTTCGACGGCCTGCTCGTCGGCGACTGGAACGGCCACGGCCAGGTCACCGGCTGCACGAACGGCAGCTGCCCGCAGGCGGTCAACGCCGGTCTCGACATCTTCATGGTGCCGAACGACTGGAAGGCGTTCATCACCAACACGATCGCGTCCGTCCAGAACGGCGAGATCCCGATGGCCCGCATCGACGACGCCGTCACCCGCATCCTGCGCGTCAAGCTGCGTGCCGGGATCTTCGAGGCCAAGAAGCCGTCGCTGCGTGAGCACGCCGGTGACGCGAAGGCGTTGCAGCACAAGGAACTCGCCCGCGAGGCCGTGCGCGAGTCCGCCGTGCTGCTGAAGAACGACAAGCGCGTGCTGCCGTTGTCCAAGCGCAGCAAGGTCCTCGTCGTCGGCAAGAGCGCCGACAACATCGGCAACCAGACCGGTGGCTGGACGCTGTCGTGGCAGGGCACCGGCAACACCAACGCCGACTTCCCCAACGCCACCAGCATCCTCAAGGGCATCCAGGACACCCTGGGCACCTCGAACGTCACGTTCGCCGCGACCGCCGACGGTGTGGACGCCTCGCAGTTCGACGCCGTCATCGCCGTGATCGGTGAGACGCCGTACGCGGAGGGTGTGGGCGACCTCGGCAAGCGGTCGTTCGAGGCCGCGCGCCTGCAGCCGCAGGACCTCGCCGTGCTGGACAAGGTCTCCGGCAAGGGCAAGCCGGTCATCACCGTCTACGTCGGTGGCCGCGCGCTGTACATGAACAAGGAGATCAACCGCTCCGACGCGTTCGTGGCCGCCTGGCTGCCGGGCTCCGAGGGCGGCGGCATCGCCGACCTGCTGATCAAGGGACGCCACAACGGGTTCAGCGGCAAGCTGTCCTACTCGTGGCCCGGCGAGGCCTGCCCGGCGCTGCCCGGCGAGCCCGCCAAGAAGCCGCTGTTCAAGCTCGGCTACGGCCTGCGCGACTGGGAGACCGGCCGCGTCGGCAAGCTCGACGAGACCAGCCCCGGCGCCCTGTGCTCCGGTGGTGGCGGTGGCACGGCGACCGAGGACCTCGAGATCTTCAACCGCACGGACATCGCGCCGTACCAGTCGATGATCGGTTCCGCCGAGAACTGGGGCGGCACCGTGGTCGGGCCCGACGGCCAGGCCTCGCACGCCGAGATCAACGTCGTGCAGTCCGACGTCAACGTCCAGCAGGACGCGCTCAAGACGACGTGGACCGGCACCGGCCCCGGCCAGGTTTACCTGCAGAGTCCCACGCCTTCCGACCTGCGCGGGTACGGCAACGCCAACGCGGCCATGGTGTTCGACGTGATCGTGCACCAGGCTCCTGCCAACCGCACGGTCATCAGCTCGCACTGCCAGTACCCGTGCATGGCGGAGATCGATGCCACGCAGGCGTTCCGGAACCTCCCCGTCGGGCAGAAGTCAACCGTCAAGATCCCGGTCTCCTGCTTCTCCGACAAGGGACTGGACCTGGAGCTCGTCAACACGCCGTTCCTCGTCTACACCGACGGCGCGTTCCAGGCCTCGTTCGCGAACATCCGGTGGGTGCCCAAGGCGGGTGCCGATCCGGACGCATTGCCCTGCACGTAACCGATAGCAGGTAGAACGCGGCGCGCTTCAGGCTGTCTTTTCCAGCAGGAAGCGCGCCGCTTTCTGCGCTTGGCGGGCCGGTTCGGACGACACCGTGATCGCCGTGTTCGTCATCGCGCCCTCGAACAGCAGGAAGATCGAGTCCGCCACCCACTCCGGCCGCCCGGTCGCAGCCACCATCGCCGCGATCGCTCCCCGCACGCCGGTCTTCTGGTGACGCACGGCCGCCGTCACGCGCTCCGAGGACGGCCCCAGCTCCGCGTAGGAGTTGATGAACGCGCAGCCGCGGAAGTCCGTCGTCCCGGACGAGTCCGCCATCCAGTCGAAGACCGCGAGGATCTGGTCCTCGGGCGTCGACGCGCGCAGCACGTACTTCATGGTCTCGGCGGTGATGGCCTCCTCCCGCCGGCGCAGCACCTCCTCGACCAGCGACTCCTTGCCGTCGAAGAGGCTGTAGAGCTTCTTCAGCGAGACGCCCGCCTCCGTGCGCAGCTCGTCCATGCCGACCGCGTGCGCGCTCTTCGCGTAGAACAGCCGGTCGGCAGCCTCCAGAACCCTCTCTCGGGTCTCTGTGTCCGTGGTCACCCTGTTTACCCCTTGCTGTGGAGAACGCTCGTTCTCTACTGTAGCAAACACAACCGGAGAACGAGCGTTCTCCACCACTGAGGGAGACGGAAATGTCGAAGATCGTGCTGGTTCACGGACTGTGGCTCACCTCCGCCAGCTGGCAGAACGTCGCCGAGAGGTTCGAGGCGGCCGGCCACGAGGTGCTCACCCCGACCTGGCCCGGCTACGGCGAGGTCGCCGAGATGCGGGCACACCCGGAGGTCGCGAACGGCCTGGGCGTCGTCGAGATCACCGACCACCTCGAGAAGTTCATCCGCGAGCACCACGCGGAGGACGCGATCATCATGGGCCACTCGTTCGGCGGCCTGATCACGCAGAAGCTGCTGGACAGGGGCCTGGGCAAGGCCGGTGTCGCCATCCACTCCGCGCCCGCCAAGGGCACGCTCGGCCTGCCGTTCTCGGCGCTCAAGGCCGCGTTCCCGGTGCTCAAGAACCCGGCGAACGTCAAGCGCAACGTCGAGCTGTCGCCGGAGGAGTGGCACTTCGCCTTCACGAACACCCTGCCGAAGGACGAGGCCGAGGCCCTGCGGCAGAAGTGGGCCATCACCGCGCCCGGACGCCCGCTGTGGCAGGCCGCGACCGCGAACTTCACCACCCACAACGCGACCAAGGTCGACCTGAAGAACCCGAACCGCGCGCCGCTGCTGTTCATCGCGAGTGAGGGCGACAACGTCGTGCCCGCGTCGATGAACCGCGAGAACGCCCGCCGCTACTCCGGCCCCGCGATCACCGAGATCAAGGAGTTCCCGAACCGCCCGCACTTCGTCATGGGCACGCCGGGCTGGGAAGAGGTCGCCGACTACGCCCTGAACTGGGCGGACAAGTTCTGATCTGGGCAAGTTCTAACTGTCGAGGTCCACCGGCTCGCCCCTGATCGCGGTCACGGAACCGCCGGTCTGAGCGGCGAGCCAGACCTCGAACGCCTCCGGGTCCTTCGTGAGAACGGTGAAGGTGACGTCATGACCGTATTCGGTGTCCGCGACGTGGTACCCGGCCGCGCGCAACCCGTTCTCCAGCTTCCCCGCCTGATCGTGGTCCACGGCCAGAAGCACGCTCTCGTGCCGTTCGCGGGTGAGGGTGCCCAACGAGTCGATGGCCTCGGACACGGCCCGTCCGTACGCACGGACCAGGCCACCGGCACCGAGCTTGATCCCGCCGTAGTAGCGGGTGACGACGACGGCGGTGTCCACGAGATCCCGGCGCGTCAGCACCTCCAGCATCGGAACGCCGGCCGTACCAGCGGGTTCGCCGTCATCGGACGACCGCTGGGTGTCGACAGTGCGAAACGCCGTGCAGTTGTGCGAGGCCTGCCAGTGCTCCTTGCGCACACGAGCGAAGAACTCGGAAGCCGCGGCATCGGAGGTGACGCGGGCGACGTGGCACAGGAACCTCGATCGCTGGATCTCGATCTCGTGCGTGCCGTCCCGCTTGATCACCTTCACGGTTCGATTGTCCGCCTGCGTTGTTCGGCCTCACCGAACAGGGCGTCCAGCTCGGCGGGCGCCACCTCTTCGAGCTGCTCGTACGTGCACTCCAGCGGCGTCTTGTCCTCGCGGAACCGCACCAGCCGCGCGGTGTGCCGGAACCGTCCACCCTGGACGTGCTCGTACCGCACCTCGGCCACCCGGCTCGGGTCGAGCAGCACGATCTGAAGCTGCTTCTCGGGGTTCCACCGGCTGTTCATGCCGGGACCCTCGTACGTCGCCCACGCGCTCCACGGATGCTCGGCGGGGTGGAGCAACGGTTTGAGCTCCTCGACCAGCTCCCGCCGCCGCGCCGCGGTGAAGCTGCTGGCCACGCCGACGTTGTGCAGCTCGCCGTCCTGGTAGAGCCCGAGCACCAGCGACCCGACCGTCTCGCCGTCCTTGTGCCACCGGTAGCCCGCGACCACGCAGTCGGCCGTCCGCTCGTGCTTGACCTTGAACATCACACGCTTGTCCGGCTCGTAGACGCCGTCCAGGGCCTTCACCATCACCCCGTCGAACCCCGCGCCCTCGAACCGGGTGAACCAGTCCTGGGCCACGTCCGGGTCCGTTGTGGACGGTGTCAGGTAGACGCCGGGGACCTCGGTGACGATCTCCTCCAGCATCGCGCGCCGCGCGGCCAGCGACAGTCCGGTGACATCGGAGTCCCCGCAGGCCAGCAGGTCGAACGCCACGAAGCTCGCCGGCGTCTCCACCGACAGCTTGCGCACCCGCGAGGCAGCGGGGTGCAGCCGCAGCTGGAGCGTGTCGAAGCTCAGGCCGTCGGGCGTGACCAGCACGATCTCGCCGTCCACCACGCACCGCGGCGGCAGCGCCTCCCGCAGCAGCTCGACGACCTCGGGGAAGTACCGGGTGAGCGGCTTGTCGTTGCGCGAGCCCAGCTCGACCTCGTCGCCGTCGCGGAACACGATGCAGCGGAAGCCGTCCCACTTCGGCTCGTACGCGAGTCCGTCCCCGCGTGGCAGTGCCGGGACGGACTTCGCGAGCATCGGTTTCACCGGCGGCATCACGGGCAGGTCCACACCGGGACCATAAGCTCAGCGGAGAGCCACCGCGAGCTTTTCGAGCTCCCGCACGTCGGCGTCCATGCCGTCTTCCTCTGGCACCGCCAGCGCGATCGGCCGTCGCATGGTCACGGCCCCCGACCTGCGCGTCTCCAGCCCGGCCCGCAACCGGTCGGACAACGGCAGCTCGTCGGGCGTCTCCGCGACGTACGGGCTGATCCGCACCAGCCCGTCGCGGCACTCGATCACCCGCCGGTAGTAGCGCCGGTGCACGCCCCGCAGCGACAGCGAGTCGCGCCGGGACGGCACGCGGTGCAGGGCGTCCTCGGGGAACGACTGGTTCAGCAACGTCCACAGCGGAGCGAGCCGGTGATAGGCGCGCAAGTGCCGCAGCCACAAGCGAGTCGCCGCGAACCGCATCGCGGCGATCGGGTAGATCACGCCGACGACGCACAGCAGCACGCCGGGCAGCAGGAACCACACCGCGGTGGTCAGCAGCCAGCGGGGGAGCGGCTCGCCGAAGTAGCGGGAGACGTTGGACGACACGAAGATCGCGTCGGCGGGCACCAGCAGTGCGAGGCCCGTCGAGGTGATCCGCAGGCCGCGTCGCAGCCGGGGTTCGGCGCCGCGGGCGTAGCGGCGGGCCCACACGAACATCGCGGCGAAGCCGTAGAGCAGGTAGCCGTTGCCCAGCGCGTAGAACACCGTGATGGCGAGGACGCCGGTCGGGCCGCCGCCGAGCGAGTTCGGCACGCGGGCCGCCGCCACCCGCAGGTCGTCCGGGATCGCGAGCACCGCCCACGTCATGAAGCTGATGCACAGGGCGAGCGGGATCAGCTGCAGCAGGGCGTGCTTGCGCGCCTTCTCGTCGTCCAGTGCCGAGAAGATGAAGAAGCAGATCAGGCCGTACACGCCGACCTGCAGCATCGAGTGCTGGATCAGCTGGCAGACCATCGGGTCGAGGCCGAGGAACCACCGCCCGTTGGCCGCGGCCCGCCCGAACGGGTAGCCGACCGCCCAGCCGGCCACCAGGCCCGTCACCGAACGCAGCCGCGGGTCGTGCGGGCGCCGCACCAGCAGGTACAGCACCACCGCGAGCGCCGAGAACGCGACGATGCCCTGGGTCTCCTTGAGGTACTCCACCTACAACCACCCCAGCCGGTCCGCGAGCGACTTCGACATGCGGCGCGCGGGCCCCTCCGACGCGCGTGGCGCGACCTTGTCCAGCACCGACGCCCATTCCAGGATGATCGTCGCGACCGTCTCGGCCTCGCGCTCGTGGTCGGAGTCGTAGGACGTGCGCCGCAACGCGCGCCGCACGGCGTCCGGTTCGAGGTCGGGGTACAGGCCCGCGAGCAGGTCGTCGTCCTGCTCGTCGCTGGTGTGACCGGCCAGCAGGTGGCCGAGCTCGTGCAGGATGATGTGGTTCTGGTGGGCCTTCGACGTCTCCTGCTGGTACAGGATGTAGTCGGCCTTGGCGGTGGCGATCCACACGCCGTACGGGCCGGGCACCGGGATCGGGTGGGCGATCAGCCGGATCGGCTTGCCGCGCTGGTCACCGACGCGGCGGCAGAGCTCCTCCACGTCGAGCGGTGGCTGGATGTCCAGCTCGTTCAGCAGGCGGCGGCACCGCTTGCGCAAATCTCGTTCGGCCACGAGTCATCCTTCGCCGCGCTCGGCCTGTTCCTGTCGGTAGACGACGTCGAGCAGTTCCATGACCAGGCGGCGGCGGTCCGGCGACAGTTCCCCCGCGCGCATCGCCATGAGCTGCGCGTCGCTGCCCGAGGCGATCTCGTTGAGGCGCGACTGCTCGTCCTGCAACGATTTCAGCTGCTCGTCGACGCGGTCGGTGACCTCGTCGTCGAAGAAGTAGCTCACGGGCACACCGAAGAAGCCTGCCAGTGCCTGCAAGTGCTTGAACGTCGGGTTGTCCTTCTTGGCCTTGCGCAGCTGCCAGATGTAGCTCTGGGAGATGGTCACGCCGGTGTCGGCGATGGCCGCCGCGACCTGCTCGTTGCTGTACTCCTGGCCGGAACGGGCGGTGTGCCGCGCGAAGAGGTGGTTGAGCTTGTCAGCCAGGGACCGTTGCACCGCCATGCCGCCTCCCCAGTTGCGCGCAGTGAGCGTCTCCACCCATGGAAAGGGCTATCTGGGTGACGGGATTTTCACCAGTTGAAAGCCCTCCGACACCCAACATAGACTCCCCCCGTGCCTGTCTCAACTGCGGAGGGTGTCCGCGCGGTCCGGGACGGTCACGTCAGCCCATCCGATCGCCACTTCGCGGAGGTTCCGGGACATGGCGCTTGCTGAACGACAAGGGTCGTTCCACCGCTCGGTGATCGACGTCGTCTACAAGACCATGAACCAGCTCGCGCAGACGGACTCGCCCAACGAGGTGTTCGAACTGCGTGAGCAGCTTCGTGCTGCCCTGCCCTGGTGGCGAGGGCTGCTGCGGATGCACGAGCCGAACGAGCGGCACCGGTGCAAGTCGTGTCACGCCTGGTACGGGCGGCATCGCGCGTGGCCCTGCCCGGTGTGGCGGGACGCGGTGCAGGCGCTGCACCAGCTCAACGACATGTACGGGTTCCTCGGGGCCTCGCACCCGACCGACCCGATGCCGGGGGAACGGGTGGTCGTGAGTGGTTCCGGCCGCCTGGACGACCAGAACCACTCCCGGTCGTCCTAGCCGATCAGAAGGACACCCTGTCCGTGCTGTCGGCGCGCAGCACCGACTCCTGGCCGAACTGGGACTTGTAGTCGCGCCGGATCTCCTCGATCTCGCGGTTCGCGCCGCGGTCGGAGAGCGGGTACAGCAGGATCAGGACGTAGGAGTCCTCCTTGCCGCCCTTCCACTGGCCGTGCGCGGGCAACCACGTCAGCCCGTCGGGGAAGGCCGGGGTCACCTCCCGGTCCAGGAACGTCTCGAACTGCGCCGGGGTGATCGGCGTGCCGTCCTGCAGCTCGCCGCCGAAGTACAGCTCCGTGCGCTTGTACTGCTCGCCCGGGGGAGCCGCCTCCGTGCCGGCTGCGCTCGCCGAGGTGAGGCCGAGCATGAGGGCTCCCACGAGCCAGGCCACGGTTCCGCGTCGTGTCGTCATGAGCACATCCAACCGGCCGGGACCCGGCCGGTTGAACGTGTTTCGCACTCTGGGATCTAGCCGATCTTGAAGCTCTGCGCCGCCGACCCGTTGCAGGTCGTCTGCACCAGCTGCACGCCGTCAGCGCTGCCGCCGTTCGCCGCCAGGCACTTGTTCGAGTGCCTGGCCGTCAGCGTCGAGTAGCCGTCGGACCCGGTCGTGATCCGCCACTGCTGGTTGGTCGCGCCGAAGTTGTCCCACAGGTGGATGCCGGTGTTGTCCGCGGTGGACGGGCCACTCACGTCCAGCACCTTGGCCGGGTCGTTGCGGTACTCGACGCGGGAGTAGCCGTCGGTCGTCGCCACGACGCGGAAGTTCTGCGCCGTGGTGCCGTTGCACGCGTACTGCTGGATGACGGTGCCGTTGCTCAGACCCGCGGCCGCGGCGTCGACGCACTTGCCGTTGCCGCGGTTGACGACCGTCTTGAACTCACCCTGCGGCGGCGGGGTGCCGCCACCGCCCAGCCACAGCAGGCTGTCGATCAGGAAGTTGTTCTGCGTGGCGCTCGCGAACGTGGACGACAGCGGCTTGTTCGCCGCGTAGTCCATGGCGTTGTGGCCGAAGTTCGCGTAGATCATCTTGTAGTTCTTGTTCGACCACATGATCGGGTAGTACCCGCTGCGCCACTGCTGGTTCGGGTCGGTGCCGAGCGGGAAGCTCGACGGGTCGACGCTCGCCAGGATCTGGATGTTCGGGTTCTGCCGCAGGTCCTTGTCCCAGCTGTACCACTCGCTGACGGCCGAGGTGAACTTCTCCGGCAGCCGCAGGGTCGACGGGTGCGTGCGGGTCTCGACCTTGAGCACCGCGGTCGTCGGGCCCCACGTGTTGCTGACGAAGTTGCCCTTCGCCAGGAACGTGTTGTGGTACCACGGCCACTCGTTCGCGTTCTGGGTGAACGCGCTGACGTGGAAGCCGAAGAAGCCGCCGCCGGCCTCGATGTAGCGCTGGAAGCCGGTGCGGGCCGCGGCACCGGTGGGCGCGTCGTCGAGGAAGATGACGACCTGCGCCTGGGCCGGGGTCAGGCTGTTGAGCCGGTTCCAGTCACGGGTCGACTCGTAGGTGAAGCCGTTCTCCTGACCCGCGCGGGTGAGCCACGGGTTGGCCTCGTTCACGAACGCGATGTGCGCCGCGTCCCACGTGCCGTTGTAGAACGCGAGGACCTTGAACGGGGCCGCCTGTGCCGTGCTCGTCGCCGAGAGCGAGACCGGGACGAGGGTGGCGGCGAGCATTGCCAGCAACGCCAACAGTTTTCGAGCCATTCGGGTACACACCTTCGTGTAGCAGGGGTTGCGCGCCCGAAGATCATCGTAGAGAAGGTCTAGACCTGTTGGGGACCGGGACGTTCACAGAATTCTTTTGCGCCACAACATGATCCCGCCGAGCACGGCGAGCCCGCCGAGTGCGGCCACCACGGCCGACATGCCGAACCTCGTTGCGTTGGAAGGAGGTTGTTCGGCACTCGACGCAACGGGGACGGGCCGGGGAACGCTCGACCTCGGCGCGGACGGCTTCGTGGACGGGGCCGCGGAGCTGTTCTGGGTCGGCGGGACGGCCTTCACCGGCGGCGCCGCGATGGGGGCGGGCTGGGCGGCCGGTGGAGCGGGAGCCGCGGCCGCGGCGATCTCGACGTCCGTGCACGAGTAGTAGGTGTCGGGCGTGTCCGTGTTCTGCCAGACCGTGTAGATCAGGTGGCGTCCGGTCCGGTTCTTCGGCAGCTGCACCTTGAACTCGTAGGAGCCGTTCACGAGCGGGGGAGAGGGCACGTTCAGGAACTGGTCCAGGTCGGCCCAGCGCAGCGCCTGGCTCGGCGAGTAGCCGTCGCGCGTCACGTAGAACCGGAACGAGCCCTGGTGCGGGATCGTCGCCTTGTAGGTGAAGTCCGTGCTCTTCAGCTTCGTCGCCGGCCACTGCGCGCTCGGCAGGTCCAGCCCGGCGTACTTCGCGATGCCGGCGCTGCACAGCTTGCTGTCGGGGACCATGGCCTGGTCCTGGCCGCGCACGTTCGGGAGCCGGATGTTGTCCCACTCCTTGGACGGCAGCCCCGCCGCGATGGCGCTGCGGCAAGGCGGGGATGATGCTGTTGGCTGACCTGGCGAACACAGGAAAGCCCTGCTCGCGGGGTCAGTGGGCGCGCCATGGGCGTGCGCGGGAACCGCGGAGAGCATCATGAGCAGCGTTAGCACGCCCAAAAGGCGAAACACCGGCATCGCCCCCTTCCTTCTAGGGGTACGCGTGCCAGACCCAAGTCGTTCACGGAAGATGTATTGACATGTCCTTCGCTGATGAGGTGTCCGCGGCCGCAGCCCGGCTCGGTGGTGTCGCACGCACGACGCCGCTGGAGGTCAACCAGCGGTTGTCCGAGAGGACCGGCGCGCGCGTGTGGTTCAAGCGCGAGGACCTTCAGGTAGGCCGCTCGTACAAGCTGCGCGGCGCGTTCAACCTGCTCTGCCAGACCGAGTTCGCGTTCGGCGGCGCGGTCTGCGCGTCGGCGGGCAACCACGGCCAGGGCATGGCGTACGCCTGCCGCCGCCTGGGCATCGAGGGCCGCGTGCACGTGCCGCGGACCACCCCGCGCCAGAAACGCGACCGCATCCAGGCCCTCGGTCAGGGCATGGTGCAGCTGGTCGTGGACGGCGACACCTACGACGACGCGGCCGCGCTGGCCAAGGAGTACGCGCAGCAGACGGGCGCGACCCTGGTCCCGGCCTTCGACGACCGCCGCACGGTCGCGGGCCAGGGCACCGTGGGTCTCGAGATCGTCCAGCAGCTCGGCGGCGCCCCCGACGTGGTCGTGGTGCCCATCGGCGGCGGAGGCCTGCTCTCCGGCGTCGGCACGTGGTTCAAGGAGCGCTTCCCGCGCACCCGCATCATCGGCGTGGAGCCCGCCGGCGCCGCGAGCATGATCGCCGCCATCCAGGCGGGCGCCCCGGTGACGCTGCCCGAGGTCGACTCGTTCGTCGACGGCGCCGCGGTGCGCCGCGCCGGTGACGTGACGTTCCCCATGGTGCGCGACAGCGGCGCCGAGCTGCTCACCGTGTCCGAGGGCGCGGTCTGCACGGAGATGCTGGAGCTGTACCAGATCGACGGCATCATCGCGGAGCCCGCGGGCGCGCTCGCCTCGGCGGCGCTGCTGGAGGAGATCTCCGTGGCGCCGGACTCGACGGTCGTGTGCCTGCTGTCCGGAGGCAACAACGACGTGTCGCGCTACGCCGAGATCGTCGAGCGGTCGATGATCCACCGCGGCCTGAAGCACTGGTTCCTGGTGGAGTTCCCGCAGGAGCCCGGCGCGCTGCGGCGGTTCCTCGACGACGTGCTCGGCAAGGACGACGACATCGTGCAGTTCGAGTACATGAAGCGGGACAACCGGGAGACCGGGGCCGCGCTGGTGTGCATCGAGCTGGGGCGTCGCGAGGACTACGACCTGCTGTGGGGGCGGATGAAGGAATCGCCGCTCAAGATCCAGCACGTGGAGCCGGGGTCGACGGCGTACCGCTTCCTGATCTAGGCGGTGTCGAGGCGGTGCAGCACCGCGCCGGTCGCGACGTCGAGGATCTCGACCAGGTGGGGCGAGCGCTGCACCGCCACCCAGGGCAGCTGGTGGTGCGGGACCAGGGGGCCGGCGAAGTCGGTGACCGTGTGCGCGGCCTCCCTCGTCCGTGCCCGGACGACGTCGCCCTCGCGGGTCAGCAACGCCGGTCCGCCGGCGATCTCCACCAGCTGCAGCACGTCCTCGCCCGGCGGGACGGGGATGAGCGTGTCCTCCCAGTCCGTTCCCGTCGCCTCCCACGCGCCGCCGCGGTCCCACGCGTAGGTGTAGCCCGGCCCGCGCAGGCCCATGCCCGCGCCGTCGAGCTTGGTGTGGAAGGGAAAGATGTCCGGCTGGTGCAGCTTGGAGTTCGACGGTTCGAGCAGCACGTGGCCGGGGGACCAGCGCAACGTCCACCACTGACCGGCGCGGCGGAAGTAGACGCGGACGTCCCAGGGCTCGACCGAGTGCAGGTAGAGCGGTGACAGGTCGTGCGCGGCCTCGTCAGCGACGCTGAAGTCGATCGGGATGCGCAGCTTGACCAGGTCGGTGTCCCCGTCGCCGGTGACGTGCACCAGCAGTTCGCCGTCGACCTCGATCAGGGCGATCAGCGCGTTCAGGTGTGACGCGGACACGTAGGTCGCGGCCAGGACCGGGCCGGGCAGCCGCAGCCAGGCGGTGGGCAGGCCGAGCCGCCACAGCACCAGCTCGTCGGGCTCGTTCCCCCGCGCGAGCAGGAACGGACCTGGGCTCGGCATGACGGGGAACCGCAGCGCCGCGCCCCGTGCGCCCGCGTTCAGCAACCACCGGCACTGCTCTTCTGGCGGCGGCTGGAACTCGAACCTCGTCCCGCCGACCGTCACGCGCACGGCTCCGTCCGAGCCTTCGGCCACGGTCGCGATGCGCTCGTGCGGCTGCGTCTCGCCCTGGAGGAAGGTGAGGCCGGGAGAGGGCTCCTCGCGGGAGATCAGCCACCCGTGGTCGGGCAGCCGGCCCGAATGCCCGGTGACCGGGACGGGGTGCACGCTCTTGCCCACCCGTTCCAGCGCGACGAGCACGGCGAGCCGCATCAGGTCCAGACGCGCCGACGAGTCCGGCAGGTCGTCGAGGAACACCGGGAGGTGCGGGTAGCGCGGCTTCGGGAGCACCGCGGCGATGGCGTCCACCGCCGCGTGGAACTCTGGGCCCTGGTCCATTCCGGACAGTGCGTGGATCTCCATCGTCCCCCCAGACGGTTGCGAGGGACCGATCTTCCCAGAGCAAGGGCGTGCCGGGCACCCCGTTCGCGGAATGCCCGGCACCTAGCGGGTACTACGGCTTGGGCGGGCAGACCTTCCACGCGAAGTGGTAGGTCGTCTCGATGGACCCGTCGGTCGAGTCCATCGCGATGAAGCTGGTGAGCTTCTTGTCGGAGGTGCCGGCCATGACCCGGAGCTCCGTGTTGATGTTGAAGTTCCGCTTCTCGCCGCACGGGTGGTAGACGATGGCGGCCACGTCGGTCGTGTCCGTCGCCTGCCAGTCGTCGCTGAGCGGGCCCTTGTAGTTGTGCTGCTTGTACTCGGTCTGCGACATGCCCTGGAAGTAGTAGTTGGCCTTCTCCAGGGCCGTGGCGCCGCGTTCGAGGTGGGCGAAGCCGCGGTAGTCGGTGGACGCGATGCCGTAGGTGAAGCCGGACGGCACGTTGACGCGCAGGTTCAGCTGGCAGTTCTTGCGGAAGTCGGTGGGCAGGGCCTGGGGCCCGACCTGCGCCATGAACTCGCTGTAGGTGACGGTGAACGCCTTGTTGTCCGGGCTGACGGCCACGGCCGCGGTCCCCGCCCGGCAGCCGGAGCCGTTGATGGTCACGACGTCGATGGTGATGTGGTCCGGTGGGGGAGTGTCGCCGGGGGCGCCGCCGGGCGGGACGATGATGGTCGACATCGCGAACACGGCCGCGGCCAGTGTGTTGAGCATGGGGCACCTTTCCGTCTGGGGTTCAAGGGAAATGAACGGGCGGCGGCAATCGGTGCCTGGATCAGCAGCGCTTCCAGGAGAACTGGTACTTCGTGCTCACACTGCTGTCCGTGGAATCCATCGTCATGAAGCTGTTGAGCTTCGACGCGGTTCCCGCGTTCACGCGCAGTTCGGTGTTGATGTTCAGGTGGCGGACTTCCCCGCACGGCGCGTAGATGATTTCCGACACCGTCGCGCGGTCGGTGGCCTGCCAGTTGTCGCTCTTCGGGCCGGTGAACGTGTGGGTGCGGCTCGCGCCCTGGGACATGCCCTGGAAGTAGTAGTTGCCCTTCTCCACTCCCGTGGCGCCCTGCTGCAGGTTGGCGAACCCGCGGTAGTCGGCCTGGGCGATGCCGAACGTGAAGCCCTGCGGATAGCTCACTCTGATGTTGAGCTGGCAGTTCTTGCGGAAGTCCGTCGGGCTGGAGCCCTGCCCTGCCTGGGCCAGGTACTGGCTGTACGTGACCGTGAACGCCGTGCGGTCGTCCGCGGCGGCGACGGCCGCGGTGCCGGCGGGGCAGCCGGAACCGTTCACCGTGACGACGTCGATCGTCACGAAATCAGGAACATCGGATGCTGCGTTCGCGGCGGGCGCGGTCAGGACCGCGGACAGCGCGAGGGCAGCAGCCGCCACCGTTTTCAGCATGGCGAGCCTTTCTGATTCACGACTGCGGTAGCGGCGGCGGAATTCAGACGATATCGGAAACTCTGCGTGGTGACGGGCCGCCGAATGGGTGACTGAATTGATCGTCACGGTTCAGGCGAATGCACGACCAATTGCACGGCCGAAATCTTCGGTCGTGCGCGAACTATGTTCACTCACCGTGCAGAAAATTGACCTGACGATTGTCTGACGATCGCCGTTCGCCGCAGTGGCGCGGGGCACAGAGGTGCCCTGGGAAGAAGGACCCGCCGCCGGGCGTTGATACTGACGACGCTGACCAACCCTCGATGAGGAGTGCGCCTGATGGCTCCCGACCAGCTGACCGTCTACTCGACCTCGTGGTGCGGCTACTGCCGGATCCTGAAGAGCTCGCTCGACCGCGAAGGCATCGAGTACGTCGAGATCAACATCGAGGAGACGCCGGGCGCGGCCGACTTCGTGATGGAGGTGAACGGCGGCAACCGCACGGTGCCGACCGTCCACTTCCCGAACGGCGCCGCGCTCACGAACCCGTCGCTCGCGCAGGTGAAGGAACAGCTCGCGGCCTAGTTCTCGTACAGGAACGCGGTGGTCGACTGACCGTCGAGAGTCTCGCGGAGGATGTCCGCGTGGCCCGCGTGCTGCGCGGTTTCCCGGATCAGGTGCAGCACGATCCGCCGGATCGACATCGGCTGCGGGTCCTGGTCCCAGGGCGCGGACGGCAGCGGGACGAGCTTGTCGAGCGAAGCGGTGCGCACGGCCTCATCGGTCGCGCGCACCGCTTCGTCGTAGGACTCCAGCAACGCGTCGAGGTCGTCGCCGGTCCAGGTGTACTGATCCCAGTCGAGCATGCCCGGCGGGGTGCCCGGCTGCTCGGTCAGGACGTGGGTCCAGCCGCGCTCACACCAGGTGAGGTGCTTGAGCAACCCACCCAGCGTGAGCTCGCTGACGGTCGTGCGCTTCACCGCTTCTGCGGCGGTGAGACCTTGCACTGTGACGCGGAAGGTCCTGCGCTGATCGTTCAGTTCGTGCAACAGGTCGTTGAGCTCCATGGTCATGAATTGAAGCTACGACCGAACCAGGACCACTCAAGTCCTAGTCAGGGCAACCACTAGCAGTAGAGGTTCGCACCGGTCGGCACGCCGAGGATCTGCGTGAACCGCGTGTAGTTGTTGACGCGGCTCTGAACCTGTCCCGGGTTGCGGCCGTCGCACTCCAGCGATCCGTTGATGCTGCGGATCGAGTGGCCGAACCCGGAGCCGTTGGTCATGGCGGCGTGTCCGGTCATGGAACCGGGGCCGGACTGGGTGTTCCAGTACCAGAGACCCGTCTTCCACGCGATCGGGGACTGTCGTGCCACCAGTTCCGGGTTCAACAGCAGGTTGATGCCGAGGTAGTCGCCGGCCGTCTTGTAGTTGAAGTTCCACGACAGCTGGATGGGACCGCGGCCGTAGTACTTCTGGACCGCCGGGCAGCCGTACGGCCGGGTCTCGTCGCAGTAGTCCCCGCTCTGGTCGATCTCCTCGACGTAGCGGAGGCCGCCCGTCTCGTGGGAGACGTTCGCGAGGAACGCCGCCGCTTCCTGCTTCGACACCGTGTCGCCGCCGGTCTTCGCGAAGGCCGGGAACGCGCTCAGGGCCTCGACGAGGCCGCTGTAGGTGTAGAAGCTGTTGCGGGATGACGGCGGGAACATCTGGTCGAACTGGGCTTGGCTGACGACGAAGCTGCCGCCGCCACCGCCGCCGCCACCGTCGCAGCTGTGCGGTTCCCAGTACCAAGTGGAGATGACCGGGTCGTAACCGGGGTTGTCGTGCTCGGCGATGTAGTAAGAACCGTTGTACCGCACGATGTTGCCCGTGTAGTACTGCCGGCCCGCAACCCAGTCCGTGGCGCTGGTGCAGGTACCGCCGCCACCTCCACCGCCGTCACAACTCGTCGGCTCCCAGTACCAAGTGGAGATGATCGGGTCGTAACCGGGGTTGTCGTGCTCGGCCACGTAGTACTGACCGTTGGTGTACTTCACGATCGAGCCGGCCGTGTACCACGTGCCTGCCGCCCAGTTGGTGAACGAGCAGGCCTGTGCGGACACTTCCGCCTGTGAAGACGCGGTCGGTGCGAGGACGGCCACGGTCGCCGCCATCGTCACCGCCGCGAGAGACGCCAGAATTCGTTTTCTCAGCAAGGTCACTCACTCCTGGAGTCTTTTGCGCCCGGAGGATCAGGTATGTGAACACGCTGAGGTTGGCATCAATGGTCCAGACCAGTCAAGGGTCTAGACCTGTCTTGTCACTAGCAGTACAGGTTCGATCCCGTTGCGACACCGATGATCGAGGTGAACGAGCGGTACTTCGAGACGCGGCTCTCCACCGTGCCGGGGTTGCGGCCGTCGCACTCCAGGGATCCGTTGATGCTGCGGATCGTCTGGCCGAAGCCGCGCGAGTTGACCATCGCGTTGTGCGGGGTCATGGTGCCAGGACCGTTCTGCGTCATCCAGTACCAGATCGCGGTCCGCCACGAGATGGTCGCGTTCGTGGCCACCAGCTCGGGATTGCCCAGCAGGTTGACGCCGAGGTAGTCGCCGGCCGTCTTGTAGTTGAAGTTCCACGACAGCTGGATCGGGCCGCGGCCGTAGTACTTCTGGGGCGAGGGGCAGCCGTAGGGCTTGGTCTCGTCGCAGTAGTCGCCGCTCTGGTCGATCTCGCGGATGTAGCGCAGACCGCCGGTCTCGTGCGAGACGTTGGCCAGGAACGCCGCGAGCTCCTGCTTCTTCACCGTGTCACTGCCCTGGTTCGCGAACGAGCCGAACGTGGCCATCGCGTTCTTCAGGCCGCTGTAGGTGTAGAAGGCGTTGCGGGGCGGGGACGGGAACATGCGGTTGAACTGCGCTTCGGTGACGATGAACGGCGCTGCCGTCGCCGGTTGAACGAGCGTGAAGACGCCGATCAGCGCGACGATCAGGGCGGCGGCGCGGGTCCTGAACATGGGACCAACTCCTCGGAGTGTCAGGGCGGCCACTGCGTGTTACCGCTCTCACGGTGGCAGGCAACGCACTCCGAGCACAAGAGGTGGTCTATACCTTTTAGATACGTGAACCGGTTCGTCAGCTGCCGGAGCCGTACGGGCGGGTGATGATCTCCAGCGCGTGGCCGTCCGGATCGTTCCAGTAGACGCCGCGCCCGCCGTCGTTGCGGTTGATCTGCCCAGGCTGGCTGTGGAACGGGTCGGCCCAGTAGTCGAGGCCGCGTTCCTGGATGCGGCCGAAGATCTGGTCGAACTCCTCCTCGCTCACCAGGAACGCGTAGTGCTGCTCGGCGATCGGGCCCTGGGCGGTCATGTAGTCGAGCGAGACGCCGTTCGCGACCTCCACGACGAGGAACGGGCCGTAGCGCACCGGGTCGGGCAGGCCGAGCAGTTCGGTGAGGAAGCGGGCGGAGTGGTCCTGGTCGCTGACGTGGACGATGGTGTGGTTGAGCTGTACGGGCATGGGTTCCTGCTTACTCGTGTGTCAGCGAGTTGTCAGCGCGGACGGCGATGATCACCCGCATGAAGAGGGTCATCATCGCCGTCGCGTTCGTGCTGCTCGGTTTCGTCGCTCCCGGTGTCGCCAACGCGGAGACGCCGCCCGGCTGTGCGAGCGCCGCGCAGATCGGGTCGACCGGGTACATCAAGTGGCGTGGCAACAACATCGCGTCCGTGAAGCAGTTCGCGGGCTGCGGGTCGAACTACTCCTACGTCTACGTATGGGAAAGCTTCCGCGCCACCGGCCGCTACTGGGGAACGCAGACCGCGATCGCCGTCTACGGCAGTGCCGGCGACAGCACACCGAACTCCTACAAGGGCGGCAACAGCAGCCAGTTCGCCCCCGTCGAGCTGTGGGGCAAGCCGGCCTCCACCCTGTCCCAGTGCACTGCCGCCTACGGCATGGTCAGCGTCCAGCAGGACGACAACTTCACCGCGTTCTCCAGCAAGCGCTGCTGATCAGCCTCGAATCGAGAACACCGGCCACGTACCCGTGTGGTTGGTCTTGCGGGTCTCGTAGTCGATGGTGTTGGCGATCAGGTCGCTCGGCCGGTTCTCCACGAAGTTCGCGTAGAACGTCGTGTCGGCGCCGGCCGAGTACGGCACCGTCAGGTCGTGCTTCGCCGTCACGGACCCGCCGGGCGTCCACGACTTCACCAGCACCCGCTTGCGATCCGCGCTGGCGTAGGAGAAGTCCACGCCGTTTCCGGTGGCGGTGAGGTCCTTGAACAACGACGTCGAGGTGTCGGCCGTCGTGGAAGTCCAAGTGCCACCGGCGAAGCGTGACAGCACGATCTTGGCGCTGGTGCTGGTGTGCACGCCGTAGCCCAGCACGAGCGAGCCGTCGTTCAACGGCACCGTCACCGGATTCTCCTCGGGCAGGTCCTTGCCCGCGGGGAGATCGGTGGGGTTGGTCGTGACGACCCTGGCCTTGTCGGTGTCCGACGAGTCGATCACCGTGCCGAGTGACGCGCCGCCGACCGTGAACAGGGTGCCGGACGCCGTGTCGAGGTAGGCGACGTAGATGTTCTTGCCGCCGCCGTTGTGGCCCTTCGGTCCGCCGTGCAGCGACCAGGTCAGGTAGACGCGGCCGTTGCGTTGCGTCACGCCGAACGCGTACACCTCGGCGTACCTGTCGGCCGTGCGGCCCGAGTCGATGATCGTGCGCGGGGCGGACCACGTTTTGCCGTTGTCCGTCGACTTGATCATCTTGTAGGTGCGGTACGGGTAGGACAGATCCGTGTTGTGGCTGTAGAACAGGTGGATCGTGTTCCCCGTGACGACCGGCTCGGGGTAGGTGTTCTTGTCGGTGCTGATCGTCCGCGCCGTCCACGTGCCGGTGATCGACCGTGGCGCAGGCGCGGTGTAGAGCTGCATCGACGCCGTGTGCGTGGCGCGGAAGACCGCCAGCCTGCCGTCGCCGAGCTGCGTGAGCACGGGGTAGTCGTGATAGGCGTTGTCGTGCGTCAGGTTCAGCGTGGCGACCTTGACGGCCGACGACCACGTGTTCGCGGCGTGGTCGAACGCCTTGACGTAGATGTCGTGCCTGGTCCCCGAGTACGTCACGAACGTCTTGTTCACCGTCGCGTCGTACACGCCCGCGCCGTTGGTGCGCAGGCACCCGTAGACGCTCGCTGTGGTGACGGTGTCGAGAGTGGGCGCGGCCTGCGCCGGTTGACAAAACGCGACAAGAAGCAGCAACACTGCGGCCAAAGCGCGCATCGCCGACCTCCGATGGGTGTCGGGGCGGCGACGATCGGACAATACTGCCTCCCATGCGGACACTGGTTGTAGTCGGGCTGTTACTGGGGTTAACAGTCCCTGCGCAAGCGGCACAGGCGGAGGAAGAACCTTCGGCGCTGGTGAACCCCTTCGTGGGTACGCAGAACTTCGGCAACACCTTCCCCGGCGCCTCGGTGCCGTTCGGGATGGTGCAGGTCAGCCCTGATACGGGAGGTCAGGGTGGGTACGACTACAAGGCGACCTCCATCTACGGGTTCTCGCAGACACACCTGTCGGGTGTCGGCTGCGGCGTCATGGGCGAGCTGCCGGTCATGCCGACGGTCGGGTCCGTTGACAACGTTGACATCAACGGTTACAAGTCCGATTTCAGTCATTCGGACGAAGCCGCGCAGCCCGGGTACTACCGCGTCGGGCTGTCCCGCTACGGCGTGAACGCCGAGCTCACGGCCACGCAGCGGACCGGGTGGCAGCGCTACACGTTCCCGTCGAGCGGGGCGGCGAACGTCCTGTTCAACACCGGCCGGTCCAACCAGACGGTGCTGGACTCGGAGATCCACGTCGTCGGCGACAGGACGATCGAGGGCCGGGTGCGCAACGGCCGGTTCTGCGCGGGCAAGGACGAGCACACCGTGTACTTCACGGCCTCGTTCGACCGCCCGTTCGCCTCGTTCGGCGCGTGGCGCGGGAACGCTCCCACGCCGGGTGCCAGGGACGCGGCCGGGACCGGCGGGAACGGCGCCTGGGTCACGTTCGACGCGACCGCGGACCGCGACGTCGTGCTGAAGCTCGGTCTGTCGTACACCGGCATCGAGGGCGCGCGGAAGAACCTCGCGGCGGAGGCTCCTTCCTACGACTTCGACGGTGTCGTGGCCGGTGCCAAGGACGTGTGGAAGAAGCAGCTGGACGCCGCACGGGTGTCCGGTGGGCCGCGTGATCGCCAGGTCGCGTTCTACACCGCGCTCTACCACTCGGTGCTGCACCCGAACCTCGCCGGTGACGTCGACGGCCAGTACACGGGCTTCGACGGCAAGGTGCGCACGGCGTCGGGTTACACGCCGTACCAGAACTTCTCGCTGTGGGACACGTACAGACCACAAAATCAGCTGTTGCAGATCTTGGAACCGAAGGTCGCCCGTGACGTCGCACTGTCCGTTGTGGCCAGTGGTCGGGACGGCGGATGGTTGCCGCGCTGGGCCTTGGCGTCGTCCGAGACCAACATCATGACCGGCGACCCGGTGACGCCGTTCCTGGTGGAGGCCTGGTCGAAGGGGCTGCTCAAGGGTTACGAGGAGGAGACGTACAAGCTGTTGCGCGCCAACGCCACGTCGCTGCCTCCCGCTGACTCGCCCTACAACGGGCGGTCCGGTGTGACCTACTACAACGACCGCGGCTACATCCCGTCCGGCCTGGAACTGGGCAAGGACTGCGCGCACAAGGGCGGCGACAACGACTGCGTGCACCCGGCCTCGGCGACCCTGGAGTACTCGGCGGCCGACGCCTCGCTGGCGTTGATGGCCAAGGGGTTGGGCAAGAAGGCCGACGCACGCCTGTTCGCCGATCGCGGCCAGTGGTACCGCAACCTGTGGGACTCCTCGATCGGCCAGTTCCGGCCGCGCACCGCCGCCGGCACGTGGCTGTCGCCGTACAACCCGGTCGACGCCTCGCACCAGTTCCACGAGGGCGGTGCCTACCAGTACCAGTGGCTCGTGCCGCAGGACCCGGCCGGGCTGGTGTCGCTGATGGGCGGCCGCAAGGAGACCGAGAAGCGGCTCGACTCGTTCTTCGTCTACGACAAGCTGCTGCTGGACCCGGCCGGTACTGCGAAGCGCGACTGGATCACCGAACCGTACGACTACTACGGCAAACCGACGTACAACCCGAACAACGAACCCGACCTGCTCGCGCCGTACATGTACCTGTGGTCGGGCACGCCGTCGAAGACCGCGACGGTCGTGCGGGCGGCGATGACGTTGTTCACGACCGGCCCGGACGGCATGACGGGCAACGACGACCTGGGCACGATGTCGGCCTGGTACGTCTTCTCGTCGCTGGGCATCTACCCGACCTTCAACGGCGCGGACTTCTTGGCGTTGTCCTCACCGCAGTTCGAGTCCGCGACCGTCCGGATCGGACAGCACGGCTCGCAGGGCGGGACGCTGACCGTGTCCGCGAAGGGCGTGTCCGACACCAACCGGTACATCAAGAGCGTGTCGTTCGGCGGCCGTGACGTCCGCAAGACATGGCTCTCCTGGTCCTCGTTGCAGCGCGGCGGAAAGCTGACCCACGAGGTGTCGTCGAAGCCTTCGTCGTGGGGGACCTCGCGGGGTGACGAGCCGCCGTCGTTGAACGACGGCAACGAGGACTCGCGTCGCGCGGTGTCCGCGTCGCTGCGGAGCTCCGAGATCGTGCTGCCGACCTCGGACGCCGCGCAGTCGTTGACGGTGCAGCTCGACGTGCTGGCCCAGTCGCCGGCCGCGACGACCGTGCGGCCGGTCGCCACGGTGCCCGCGGGCTGGAAGGTGAGCGGTGCCAAGCCGGTCGTGATCGTGTCGCGGCACCTGCCGACGCAGAAGACCGTGCCGTTGACGCTGACGGTGCCCGCCGGTGTCGCGCCGGGCTCGTACGAGATCTCGGTGAAGGTCGAGTCCGTGGTGTTGAAGGCGGTGGTCGAGGTCAAACCGGCCGCGTTGTGCGCGTTCTCGACGTGTTCGGTGGACGTGACGCCGGAGCTCAACCACGACGGCACGGCCACGGTCGCCGACTCGGCGTCGGGCGACTTCGACGGCGGCGGCTGGAGCTACGACGCGGCGCTGCTGCCGCCGGCCGGTCCCGTGACGTGGGGCGGCATCACCTACCAGGCGCCCGACCCCACCGGCACGAAGCCGAACTTCGTGGAGGCGCACGGGCAGGGGCTGCTGTTGCCCACCGGCCAGTTCTCATGGCTGCACGTCGTGGGCTCGTCGCACAACGGACCCGTGTCGGCCGCCTTCACCGTCTGGTACACCGACGGCACCTCGGCCGAGGTCGCCGCCTCGGTGGCGGACTGGGCGGGCGGCGGCCCGACCGTGCTGGAGATGCCGCACCGCATCAAGGCGGGTCAGGGCGTTGACGGGCCGCCTGTCCGGTTGTTCGGTCAGTCGCTGAGGCTGGACGCGACGAAGACGGTCCGTTCGGTCACGCTGCCCGACGATCCGCGGGTGGAGCTGTACGCGTTGACACTGGCGTGACCAGTGCTGGCCGGGGTGCCCGCTTGATGAACCGTTCCGCGGGCACCTCGACCAGCCGGTGCAGCAGCCACGCCGCGAGCATCGACACCGCGAACATCCCGAGCGCGGCGAGCAGCGGGAACGCGTGGACGTCGAGGAACTTCTCGCTGACCCGGATGACGATCTGGTGGACCATGTAGAACGCGAACGACACGGTCCCCAGCCACACCATCGGCTGCGACCGCCACGGCGAGGACTTGCCGGTGAGGTCGGCGACGGCGGCGGCCGGGATCAGCAGCGCCAGCGGGATGACCGTGCCCGCGACGTACGGGAACGAGGCCGGCAGGTACCACGACCCGACGTACGCGACCACGAACAAAGCGCTCGCCGGCCACAGTCCGAGCCCGATCCACTTCTTCTGCTGCACGACCCGTGCCATGGCCATGCCGAGCACGAACTCGAGTGCGCGCACCGGCGGGAAGACGAAAACGAACCAGTATTCGATCGGACCTGGCATTGACAGTGCGATGATCGGAACTGTCAAAATCGCGATCACCATCGCACTTGCGATCAGCCACGGTGTGCGCATCCGCCACTTGATCAGCAATGGGAACGCCAAATAGAACGCGAGTTCACACGACAACGACCAGGCGGGAGTGTTCAGGCTGAAGTAGACGCTCTCGCGCGGCACCCACGCCTGCAGCAGCGACAGGTTCGTCAGTGCCGTCGCCGGCGTCACCGCGGCGGCGGCGACCAGCACGACGAGCCAGGTCGCGACGTGGTTGGGGAAGATCTTCGCCGCCCGGCGCCGCCAGACGGTGGCCGGCGCCGTGCCCGGTTTGGCGGACCAGGTGAGCACGAAACCGGACAAAATGAAGAAAAAGCTGACACCGGTGGCACCTTGACGGAACGGCACATCCAGATAGGGCCACAACCCCGCCGCGCTGATGTGGAATCCGAACACGATGAACGCCGCGATGAATCTCATCCCGGTCAGCGAAGGCAATCTGCCCAGCTCCGCTTGCTCGCCATGGTTCTGCACGCCGATGGATTCGCGGGTTTTGCGGGCATTGTTACGCGGTGGTCCGAACAGCGGAACAATTCTGCTCTGAGTTGCCTATTTTTCCGGAGAATATTCGCGGTGGACAGAGAATAGGATGGGAGCTGTGGAACTACTTCCGAGCGGCGATAGGTCGCAGGTGTGGGTGGACGGCGACCGGGTCGTCAAGCAGGTGGTCGGTGACCAGGTGGCGTTCGAGCGTGAGGTCACCGCGCTGCGGCTCGCCGAGCACACCGGCGTGGTGCCGCGTGTCCTCGACGTCGACCACGAGAAGCGGATCCTGGTGCTCGAACGGCTGCGCTCCGACCCGTTCGGGGAGGACTGGGTGATCGCCTACGCCCGCGGCCTCGCCCGCCTGCACAGGGCCACCGGGCCGGAGCACGCCGGGCTGCTGCCGCGCCAGGCGGTCCCGGACCCCGTCCCGTTCCTGCGGTTCGTGCGGGCGCTGGGCGTGGAGATCGGGGGTGCGGAGGACGAACTGGTCTTCGAGGACACCGGGAAGTTCGACCTGGTGCACGGCGACCCGTGTCCCGGTAACGACATGTACTCACCGGACGGCGCGAAGTTCGTCGACTTCGAGGGCGCGGCGCTGGGCGACGGGCTGACCGAGGTCGTCTACCTCCGCATCGGCTTCCCGACCTGCGCGACCGTCAACGAGACGCCCCGCGAGCTGCGGGAGGCCGCGGAGCAGGCCTACTTCGAGGAACGCGGGTTCACCGCGGGGCTCGAGGACGCGTGCGTGCGGTGGTTCGTGAACGGGGACGCGCTCGTGCAGCGCGCCGAGCGGGACGGCACCGACCACCTCGCCAGGGTCGTCGACGAGGACTGGTTCTGGTACAGCACGACCGCACGCGGCCGGCTGATGTTCCGGGCGCGGGTCGTGGCGACGTTCACCGAGACCCATCCGCAGACGAGCGCGCTCGCCCGGCGCCTGCTCGAACGGATGGGCCAGGTCTGGGAGCCGCAGCCGATCGACGCCCGCCGCACGCACATCTCATGACCAGGCGGACAGCCTCAGTCCCGACGTGAACGACCGGTCCACACCGGAGATCGGGTCCACAAAGGACAACGTGTGGGCCAGCAGCTGCAGGGGCGCCGAGAAGTCGTCCAGCGGACGCTCCCGCAGCACGGGGTAGAAGTCGTCGTTCACGATCGGCACGCCGAGCCCGGACATGTGCAGCCGCAGCTGGTGGGTGCGGCCGGTCACCGGCTTGAGGTGGTAGCGGCCGAGGGGACCGCGATGCTCCACAAGGGACACGTGGGTCTCGGCGTTCGGCTCGCCGGCCTCCTCGAACGCGGTGATGATGCCGCGTTCCTTGATGATCCGCGACCGCACCACGCGAGGCAGCTCCAGCGCGGGGTCGTACGGGGCGATCGCCTCGTACTCCTTGCGCACCAACCGATCGCGGAACATCGTCTGATACTTGCCGCGCACCTCGCGGCGCACCACGAACAGCACGAGCCCTGCCGTGACGCGGTCCAGCCGGTGCGCGGGGGAGAGGTCCGGCAGTCCCAGCGAGTCGCGCAGCTTCACCAGCGCGGTCTGCATGATGTGCTGCCCGCGCGGGATCGTCGCGAGGAAGTGCGGCTTGTCGGCCACCACGATGTCGTCGTCCTGGTAGACCACGCCGACCTCGAACGGCACCGGCACCTCGACGGGCAGGTCGCGGTGGAACCAGATGTAGGAGTCGGGCACGAACGGCGCGTCGAGGCCCAGCGGCCCGGAGACGCCCCAGATCCGTTCCTCGGCCAGCATCTCGTCGATGCGCTCGGCGGCGACCCGCGGCAGGCGTTCGACCAGGTGCTCGCGCAGGGAGGGCCAAGAGCCCTCGGAGGGCAGCTTCAACCGCGCCGCGTCCAGGCCGTTGCGCTGGGGGAGAGGGGAGGAGGGTTTGCGTCTCATCGCACCGGCCAGTCTAAAGGTTCGGGAAAACCGAACGATATCGCTCGAAAACATTTGCTGTACCGAAGGGACGGGGGAACCGAGACTGAGCGCATGCAGGTCTTCCTCGTCCTCGGCTCGGTCATCTCACTGCAGTTCGGCGCTGCGTTCGCGAACCAGCTCTTCGGCCAGATCGGCGCACCCGGCGCCACGGCCCTGAGGCTCGGGATCGCGGCGTTGATGCTGGCCGTGGTCGTGCGGCCGAAGTTCCGCCAGGAGACGCTCGTGCTCGGGATGACCATGGCCGGCATGAACGGCACGTTCTACCTCGCGATCGACCGGATCCCGCTCGGCGTCGCGGTGACCATCGAGTTCCTCGGGCCGCTCGGGCTCGCGGCGGCGCTGAGCAGGCGGCCCAGGGACTTCGTGTGGGTCGGGCTGGCGCTCGCGGGCGTCGTCGTCTTGGGCGTGCACGAGTACACCGGGGCGAAGCTCGACCTGATCGGCGTGGTGCTCGCGTTGTTCGCGGCCGCGTTCTGGGCCTGCTACGTCCTCGCCGGGCGCAAGCTCGCGACGGCGGGGCTCGGCACCGGCGGGCTCGCGGGGGCGAGCCTGATCGCGGCGGCACTCACGTTGCCGTACGGGCTGTCGACGGCCGGCGCCACGTTGTTCGAGCCCAGGATCCTGCTGCTGGGCACGCTGGTGGCGCTGCTGGCGTCCGCGATCCCGTACACGCTGGAGATCAGGGCGCTCAAGACGTTGCAGGCCAGCACGTTCGGCGTCGTGCTCGCGCTCGAACCCGCCGCGGCCGCGCTGGCGGGGGCGTTGCTGCTCGGCCAGCACCTGAGCGTGATCTCGTTGTGCGGCATCGCCCTGGTGATCACGGCGGGGGTCGGAGCGGCGCTACGGAGAGCGCCAGCGCCTCGCGGAACGCCCGCACGGCCGGATGCTGACCTCGTCCTGCCCGTGCCGCAGTGAACAGCAGCCGGGACATCGGCACCGGCAGCTCGTGCAGGTCGACGGTGACCTCGCGGTCGTACCAGACCAGGTCGGGCAGCAACGCGACCGCGAGACCCCGTTCCACGAACCGCAGCTTCACCAGCACGTCGGTCGAGGAGAAGCGCACGTCCGGCTCGAAACCGCTGTGGCGGCACCAGTTCACGTTGAAGATCCGCTGCGGGAAACCCTCGGCCTCCATGATCCACGGGTAGGAGCCGATCTCGGTCGTCGGCAGTCCACGCGGGACGGCCAGCCGGATCGGGTCACGGCACAGTTCCCGGTACTCGAGGCCGGTGAACCTGGCCTCCGGCTGGTCCGGCCACTCCTCGACGAAGACGAGGTCGAAGTCCCTGGCGTTCAACGCGGAAAGCGCTTCCGCGGGGTCGAGCACCTGGAACTCGATCCGCAGTGACGGGTGCTCGTCCCGCATGCGCGCCAGCGTCGCAGGGATCAACGCCAGCGCCGCGGTCTGGAACGTCGCGACCCGCAGCGTGCCGGTGATCTCGTGCAGCGACGCGGCCACCTCCGACTCGGCCTGGTCGAGCCGCGCGAGCACCTCCTCGGTGTGCCGCACCAGGATCTCGGCCTGCGGCGTGAGCTTGACCCGCCGTCCGACCGGTTCCAGAAGAGGTACACCGACCTCGGACTCCAGCAGGGAGAGCTGCTGCGACACCGACGACGGGCTGTAGTTCAGCGCCTGCGCCACGGCGGCGAGGGTTCCCCTTTGGGAAAGTTCGCGCAGCAATCGCAGACGGTGGAGGTCGAACATCCGATCATTATCGGCTACGCTCCCGATACCGCCCCCTGAGAAAACGTGCTGTCCTCAGCACGCTTTGAGGAGGTATCGGTATGTCCAAACGACTCCGCACCGTTGCGGGGATCGCGCTGGCAGCCGGTCTGCTCGTGTCGGTCTCACCGGCGCAGGCACAGGTCGAGACGGGTCCCTGGACCAGCTACTCGCCGTCGTTCACCGTGCAGGAACGCGGCTGTGGCAACGTCGACAACCTCACGTTCCAGCTCACCTGCTCGACCGCGAGCGGTGACCAGCGTGCCGAGCGGCGTTACGCCACTTACACCGGCGGCACGCGCCAGTTCGAGGGGAGCTTCCGGATCACGAGTCTCGGCGGCACCCGCATCAGTCTCAAGCAGACGTTCCGGGAGGCTCCCAGCGCGGGACCGTTCTGGATGCTCGCCGTGGAACGCGGCGGCCGGCTCTACGCCGTGCACGGGGGCGACACCATCGCCACCGGCGCGACCGTGGGTGCGACCGTGCGCGTGAACACCGTGCACAACACGGCCACGGAACACCGCACGTACATCAACGGCTCGCGTGCGCACACCTACGCGAGCTCGGGTTCGAGCTTCTACGACAAGTTCGGCGCCTACAGGACTTCCAGCGGTCAAGGACCTGCCACGGTCGTCTGGAGCAACATCAAGTTCTGGCGCAAGTGATCCGACGCACGACTGTGTTGGTGCTCCTGCTGTTCTTGGCTGCCTGCGGCCAGGAACAGCAGGACCCCGTGCTGACGTCCGAGCTGACCTCGCCGATCGACGTGACGCTGAAGTGGCGTCCGGAGGCGGGGTCGGCCGGGCAGGTCGTCGAGTACGCGAACAGTGCCGACGGCGAGTACACGATCCTGGAGTTCGCGGCGCCCGCCAAGAACATCTACAAGCATCCGGACCTGATCCCGGAAACGCAGTTCTACTACCGGGTGCGGCCGTTCACCGGGCCCGCTTCCGCCACCGTGGACGTCGCGCTGCCCCCTGGTGAGGACGTGCCGGAGATCGAGGGGCCGGACTGGACCGCGCCCGTGCGCGAGGGCGGGGGTACGCAGCCGGTGGCCTCGCCCGAGGCGGCGGCGACGGGCCTGAAGGCGGAGGTGAAGCACGCCAACGGGATCCTGTTCACCTGGGAGGACCGCTCGTCCGACGAGGACGGGTACCTGATCGAGGTCAAGCCCGCGGGCGCGGGGGACTACCGCGTCGCCGTGCAGCTCGACCCGGACACGACCTCGTACGGGGTGATCACACTTCCAGACGAGAAAACCGCGACCTATCGGGTGCGGGCGTTCCGGTTCGGGGCCTCGTCGAACCTGACGCAGCAGACGACGGGGAAGGCCTGAGCGCCTGTCTGGCACTCCACGCGCTCGCGGCGAGAAGCAACGCCGCGAGCGCGTAGGGCCAGGTCGTTCTCTCCGTGACGGCGAGTGCGACGTTGATGGCGGCGAGCAGGCCGAACACGCTGGTCAGCAGCCACCAGGTCAGTTGATCTTCGCGTGCGAGAGCTGTCATTCGGGTGGGCTACCCGTTTTCCAGCTCCCTCACACCTTCTTCCTCTTCTTTTTTCTCGCCGCGCCTGCGCATGAACCCGAAGCCGGGGATGCCGAGGATCGCCTGCCGCATGTCGCTGGTGACCTCCAGCAGCTGGTGCACCTCGGGGCCGACCTTGTCGAGCGTGGCGAGGATCGGCAGGATGTCGCTGGTCAGGTGCTCCGTCAGCACCGGCAGCTCGTCGACCAGCTTGATCGCGGCCTCGACCTCGTGCGGCGAGAGCTCGTCCACGAACCGCTGCGCGAGCGGCTGGGCTTTCTTGGCGATCGGCTCGAACATGCCGATCAGCTCGTTGGCCGTGTGCGCGGTGTGGCCCGCCGTGGTGACGACCAGCCCGGCCCGTTCGGCCACGTCGCTCGCGCTCGCGGTGATCGCGCGGACCTCGTCGACGGCCTTCTCCGCGTCCGCCACGACGTTGGCCGTGCGGTCCACCAGGTCACCGGCCTTCGCGACGATGCCGTCGACGGCGTCGATCGTGCCGTTGACCTTGCGGACGAGCTGTTCGACCTCGCCGATCAGGCTCAGCACGCGGGCCGGAACGGCCGCGACGGCCACTGTCGTGTCGAGGGCGGTGTTGAGCGCCTGCTTGGCAAGTCCCATGCCGGGGATCTCCATGCGTCCACTCTGCCTTAAGCGTTGGTCGAGTTGGGGGAACGCCATTCGGTTTTCAAAACTGTCAGACCCCGTCATTACGCTTCCTGATGTCTGCCAGTCGGCTGACCGGGCGATCCGGGAACCATGCGCCGCCCGAAGTTGTCATAGCCGAGGGTTAGCATCCCCGGCGGGCGAGGGAGGGGCGCGGTATGTCTTGGTGGCACCGGATCAGACGCATTATCTCCGGTGGAGGGCGGGAGTCGGCGAGTTTCGTCGCGGCACTGCTGGGGGTGCTGGTGCTCGCGGGCGCCGCGCTCGGTCAGGGCATCTCCCGCACGTCGGTCGCGGTGTCGGACGGGCTCACCTGGCTGGGTGATGACCAGCGCGGCGAGGTCGTGCAGGTCAACCCCGTGTCGGGCAGGCCGCAGACGCGGCTGCAGATCAGCGGGCCCGACTCGCAGCTGGAGATCGCGCAGGAGGACGGCAGGCTCATCGTCCTGAACCGGCGCACCGGCGAGATCACCGTCATCGACCTGGCCACGCTGCTCGCCTCCGGCCGCCGGCAGGCGCCGCCCGGTGCGACGAGCAAGGTGCTGGTGGCGAACGGGATGGTCTACATCGTCGACCGCGCGGCCGGCACCGTGCACACCGCCGACCCGCTGACGCTGGCCGACGTCGGGCAGACCTGGCAGGCGGGGCAGCCGCTCGCCGACGCCGTCGTGGACGAGCGCGGCGTGCTGTGGCTGGTCGACCACGGCGGCACTTTGAGGTCGCTGGACTGGTCGGACGACGAGGAGCGGTTCGAGGAGCGCTCGCAGCGCCAGATCACCGGTGCCGGGCCTCGCACCGTGCTGGTGCCGCACGACCAGGGCGTCACGCTCATCGGTCTCGACGGCGGTGTCGTGGTGCGCGACGGCACGGGTGAGGACGTGGACTCGTCCACCGACCGCTCGGACGCCGAGGTGATCGCCGCGCAGACCTCACCGCTCGACCTGGTGCCCGCGTCGGTGCCGTCGTCCTCGGTCGTGGTGCTGGTCGTCGGCCGCGGCGTGCTGCGGGTCGACGTCGGCGCGATGGGATGCCCGAACCCCGGCCGTCCCGCGGTGTTCCGCGACAAGGTCTACGTGCCCTGCAAGGGATCCGGCAAGGTCATCATCCTCGACCGCGGCGGCAGCCGCGGTGGCGACGACGTGCGCACGTCCGGCGGGGCCGACCCCGAGCTCGTGTTCGACGACGGCCGGTTGTTCGTGAACGTGCCGGGGTCGTCCACCGGTGTGCTGGTCGACCCGGACGGTGCGACGCGGTCGCTGACGATCCGCAGCCCCGAGCTCCCGGTGAAGGACCCGGACCGCTCGCCGCCGCCGTCCGTGCCGCCGCCCCCGCCGCCGAACCCGAACGAGCCGCAGAAGCCGCCGCGCAACCCCGGTGGCAACAACGGCCCGCCGACCACCGAGGTGCCCTCGCCTCCTTCCACTCCTTCGACGCCGCCCTCCGCCGGTGGCACGGCCCCGGCCGCGCCCGCGGGGGTGACGGTGCGGGAGAAGTCGCGCACCGCCTCGGCGCTCGTCGTGACGGTGAGCTGGACCGCGGCCGCGTCGGCCGAACCGGTCGTGGGCTACACCGTGGCGGGCTCCGGTTCGTTCAGCGGTGGCTCGGTGTCGGCGCAGTCGGCCGGTACGTCCACTGATCTCTCGGTGCCGTGCGCGGGTTCCACGTTCTGCTCGGGCGGCAGGCTCGACGTGACGGTGCGCGCGTCCACGGCGACCACGGCCGGTGCCGCGGGCATGGCGGCTTTCACGGTGACGCCGCCGCCGAACACCCCGCCGCCCAACACGCCCCCGCCGAACACCCCGCCCCCGAACACGCCTCCTCCCAACACCCCGCCGCCTCCGCCACCGACGACCACGACGACTCCTCCGCCTCCGCCACCGCCGTCCCTGCCGAGCGCGGGCGCCACGGTGATCACGGGGATCACCGGTGGGCCGCGGATCCCGACGCGCACGGTGAACATGGCGCCGCCGGCGGACTGGGCGAACCACAACGGTCGCTGCGAGGTCGTGAACACGACCTGGGAGTACTCGGTCGGCATCCCGTGCAACGCCACCACCGCCCGGATCACGCTGGAGGAGGGTGCGAACCGGATCGTCGTCCGCGCCTACGCGGCGACCGGCGGCGGACAGGTCGAGTCCGCGGGCAGGAACGCGAACTACATCCTGGACGAGTGTCAGGGCAAACCCGGCTGCGTCCCGCGGCTGGCTCCGGCCGGGGCCGAGACCGCGCCGATGGGCGCGGGTGGCCTGGGTCTGCTGGCGTGCGCGTTCCTGCTGCGCATCGGTGTTCGTCGCGGAGATGAGGAAAAGTGATCGACACCGGTGAGGTTTCCGCCTTCCGCGACCTGCACACCCGGCTCGGTGACGCGGTCGAGAGCGCCGTGCGCGGCAAGCGCGACGTGATCGACCTGGTGCTGGTGGCGATGTTCGCGGGCGGCCACGTGCTGCTGGAGGACGTGCCGGGCACGGGGAAGACGACGCTGGCGCGTGCCGTCGCGGGCGCGCTGGGCGGCCTGTCGCGGCGCGTGCAGTTCACGCCGGACCTGCTGCCGTCGGACGTCACGGGCACCTCGGTCTACGACCCGCAGACGGGCCAGATCCGGTTCCGGCCGGGTCCGGTGTTCGCGAACATCGTGCTGGCCGACGAGATCAACCGCGCGGCGGCCAAGACGCAGTCCGCGTTGCTGGAGGTCATGGAGGAGCGGACGGTCACGATCGACGGCGTCGGGCACGCGGTGCCCGACCCGTTCCTGGTGGTGGCGACGCAGAACCCGATCGACCTCGACGGCACGTACCGGCTGCCCGAGGCGCAGCTCGACAGGTTCATGCTGCGCACCTCGATCGGCTACCCGTCGGTGGAGGACGAGCTGGACGTGCTGCGCCCCGGCAGCGGCGCAGGCCGGATCGCCGACGTGCGCACGGTGTCGTCGCCGCGGGAGGTCAGCTCGTTCAGCGCCCGCTTGCAGCTGCTGCACGTGGCCGATCCGATCCTGCAGTACATCTCGTCCCTGGGCACCGGTACCCGCACCGACGAACGGCTGCGGCTCGGCTCCTCGACGCGTGGTCTGCGGACGCTCGTGCGTTGCGCGCAGGTGTACGCGGCGTCGAAGGGGCGGCATTTCGTCGTGCCGCAGGACGTCCAGGACATCGCTGAGCCCGTGCTGGCCCACCGTCTGGTGCTGACGCGGGAGAGCGTCCTGTCGGGTGTGACGACGGCCGAGGTGCTGTCCGACGTGCTGTCGCGCGTGGCGGTGCCCAAGCCCGCGGCGCAATGAGACTCACCGTGCGCGGCACCGGGACAGCGGTGCTGGGCCTGCTGATGCTCGGCGTCGGTCTGTGGTGGCGGTACGCGGGCATGGCGGCGTTCGGTCTGGCGCTGACCGCACTGGTCGTCGCCTCGATCGTCTCCGTGCTGGTCGCGTCGCCGCTGTCGGTCTCGCGCACGGTCCGCCCGCGCACCGTGCCGCGGCTGGCGCGCTGCAACGGCAGGCTGGAGCTGTCGTCCACCGGGCGCTGGCCGGTGGCGCTCGACGCCGTCGACATGGTGGCGGGCTCCCCGATGACCGTCGACGTGCCGCTGCTGGCGCCCGGCGCGGTCGAGGCCGTCGACTACGCGATCCCGACCGAACGCCGCGGTGTGTTCGACGTGGGCCCGCTGACGTTGCGGCGCAAGGGTCTGGCCGGTCTGGCACAGGCGCGCACCGTGCTGGGCGGGGTCGTCCAGGTGCGGGTCGTGCCGCGCGTGCTGCCGGTCCGGGGTCTGCCCTCCGGTGCCCGCCGGGGTCAGGTCGGCGCCGACGAACGCGTCGAGCGCGGCGGCACGGACCTGGTGGGGCTGCGGGAGTACGTCCCCGGCGACGACCTGAGGCGCCTGCACTGGGCCACGTCCGCGCGCACCGGCACGCTCATGATCCGCGAGGACGCCGACCCGGCACGCCCGCACCTGGCCGTGCTGCTGGACGACAGCGCGTCGTCCTACGCGGAGGAACAACGCTTCGAGGAGGCCGTCGAGGTGGCGGCCTCGCTCATCACCTCTGCCCTGGAGCAGGGGCATCCGGTGCGGCTGCTGACGTCGTCCGGGGGCACGGACCTCGAGGAGCAGCAGGACTCGGCGCCGATCCTGGCCGCGCTGGCGGACCTGGAACTGCGCGACGTCGACGGCAGGCCCACCGTGCCGGTGCGCGACCTCGACGTGGTCGCCGTGATCAGCGGCACGACCGTGCCCGCGCTCGTCCTGGAGGCGGGGCGGGCCGCGTTCGGCACCGTGCTCGTGGTGGACGAGAAGCGGCCGGTGGGTGCCACCGGGTCGGTGCTGGTGATCAGCGGGGCGCGGGCGGAGGACCTGGTCGACTCGTGGAACGCGGTGGTGGCCCGATGAGCAACTCGCTGCTGAAGTTCGGCTGGGTCGTCGCGCTGCTGCTGGTCGGTTCGCTGCAACTGGCGCAGGCCTGGGACGGTGCGACCCTCTACTTCGGACTGGCCGCGCTGACCGGGTTCCTCGCGCTGGCCCTGAAACGGCTCGTGCCGGCAGGTCTCGCCGCGCTGGCGGTCATGGTGCTCGCGATGACGGGCGGGTTCTTCCTGGCCCGCGGCGCGTCCCCGGACCGCGACCCGACGTGGGTGCTGCTCGACACCGTGCCGAGGCTGCTCACGGCCGCCCGCCCCGCGCCCGCGACCCCCGAACTGCTCGTGCCCGGCCTGCTGCTGATCATCGGCATCTCCACGGGTGCGGTGCTGTCGGTGACCAGGCGCGGTACGGCCCTGTTCGTGCCGGCGCTCGGCGCGGCCACCCTGTACGTGTCGGCGGCGCTGCTCACCACGGGCCGCGCGGACCAGTACGGGCTGGTGGCGCTGACGCTGGTCGTGGTGCTCGCGCTGGGCTGGCTGGTCATCGACCGGCGCGGGCCCGTGGTGCCGCCCGCCGTGCTCGCCACGACGCTGGCCGCGCTGACGTTGCTGACTTTCGTGTTGCCCACCAACGGTTTCGAGCCGCGCAAGCTGGTCACGCCGCCGGTCACCGACATCGCCATCTCCAACCCGCTGCCGCAGCTCGCCGCGTGGGCCGCGCAGGGGGAGGCGGAGCTGTTCCGGATGCGCGGGCCCGAGGTGCCGGTGCGGCTGGTGACGCTGAGCCGGTACTCGGGAGCCTCCTGGGAGTCGGCCTCGACGTACGGCCCGCTCGGCGTGGTCGACGCGCCGGACCTGCCGACCGGCGGGAAGTTCCAGGACGCCAGCGTCGACCTGCTGATCACCGGGCTGCAGGGGGAGTGGCTGCCGGGTGTCGGCAGACCGCAGGCGGTGTCGCTGAGCGACGCCATGGTGGACCCGGACACCGGGTCGCTGGTCATCGCGGAAGGACTGAAGACGGGGCTGAGCTACACGGTGCGCGGTGTCGTCGAGACGCCCGCCGACGCCGATCTCGCCGAGGCCCAGGTTCCTGCCAACGCAACGAAGTACACGGCGTTGCCGCGGCTGCCGTTCACGTTGGCCGACTACGCGCGGCAGGCGACGCAGAACGCCCGCACGCCGTACGAGAAGGCCGTCGCGCTCGAACAGGTCGTGCGGCTCAACCGCAGGCCGGACGCCGAGGCGCCGGTCGGGTCGTCCTACGCGCGGCTGGAGACGTTCCTGTTCGGCGCGGCGGGCGAGTCCGGTGCGGGGGCGGGGACGGCGGAGCAGTTCGCGTCGGCCTACGCCGTGCTCGCGCGGGCCGTCGGGCTGCCGACGCGCGTGGTGGTCGGGTTCCAGCCCGTGCCGGAGGAGAACGGCGAGCGGATCGTGCGCGCCGCCGACGCGACCGCGTGGCCGGAGGTGTACTTCAGCGGCTGGGGCTGGGTCGCGTTCGATCCGGTGTCCGGCAACGGAAGCGGGCCGAGCGCCGCGTCGAAGCGCGAGGTGCTCAACCGGCTCGCGTCGACCACCGCGAAGCCGACGCCGACCTCGTTGCCGTCGGTGCCGCCGCTGGTGCAGCCGACGGCCGTGCAGGGCGACCAGGTGGCCGCGCCCCCGGCGCCGAAGGGTTTCCCGTTCTGGGTGTTCACGCCGGTGCTGCTGCTCGTAGGCCTTTTCGCGGCAAGGACTTCACGGCGCGTCCGGCTGCGTGCGGCCGGTCCGGTGGGCGCCTGGAACGAGGTGCTCGACTCGTTGCAACTCGCCGGCCTGCGGCCGAAGCCGAGCCGCACCGTCCCGGACGTGGCGCGCGAGTGGGGCGAGCCGGGCGCGCGGCTCGCGGCCATGGTCGACCAGGCCGCGTTCGCACCGGCACCCGTCCACCACGAACACAGCTGGCGGCTGGCCCGTCAGGTGCGCAAAGCGGTGCGGCGCAAGGCTTCCTGGTGGCGCAGGCTGGTGTGGGCGGTCGACCCGCGGCCGTTGTTCCGGCGCTGACGGATCAGCGGACCACCTGGGCGGGAATGCAGTTCTTCCCGACGACCTTGAACAGCGCCTCGCACAGACCGGGCGCGGTGTCGGACGGGAACGGGCCGAGCCAGATGAACTGGGTGAACCGCGTGTCCTCCGGGACGATGACCGGGCAGACGTCGTCGCGTCTGGTCAGGAAAGCGGTTTGGCCGCGCAGCGCGGGGTTCGCGTTCTCACGATGCTGCACCCACATCGTCTCGTAGTCGAGCAGCACCCGGACCTCCGACTCCGGCATCGCGCCTTCCAGCGAGTGCAGGACGAGGACGGACGAGCCGGGGTCGCAGGGCATGTCCGTGTATTCGAGCTGATCGGGCACAGCGGGTGAGGTGGGCGACGCGCCGGTGTTCTGAGGGGACTGCGACTGGAGGTTACCGCCGATCAGCACGCCGATCCCGATGCCGACCACGAGTGGAATGACCGCCCACACAATGAGAGTGCGGCGCTTTCGATCGCGAGCGAACATCGGTGGGCCGGCATAACGAGCGCTTTGCACCGGGGCAACCTACGCCAGTTCGTGCGTGCGCAACAACAACGGTCGTGAAACAGTCAGTTCTTGTTGGCGCAGACCTTTGCGGAGCTGCCGCGTTCGCCGTTGTAGCCCAGCGCCGCGATCTGGAAACAACGCCGGTCGCCGCCGCCGTCCTCGATGACGTACTTCGTGCTGCCCCCGGTCACCCTCGTCAGGGCGTTCGGTTTGCTGCCGGTCACGTCGACCACCACGAACTCGGCCTGACCGTCGCTGGGGTCGCTCCACTCCAGCTCGATCGCCTTGCCCTGGTACTCCGCGCGTTTGAGCACGGGCATGAACCTCGGGTCGGTGTTCGGCGACGGTCCCGCGTCGGCCGAGTCCGAGGTCGGCACGGGCGGTGCCGTCGTCGTCACAGGTGGTTGGGCCTGCTGGCGGTCGTCGCCCCGGTTGAGGAAGATGCCCGTCGCGATGCCGCCCGTCACCGCGATCACGGCCAGCAACGCGAGCACTCCGCCGCGTTTGCTCCTGCGGACCGGCGCGGTCATCGGTTCGACGGGAGGCAGCTCTACGCTCGGTAGCACCGCGACCGGCTGCGGACGCGGAGGCGGCGTCGGGACGAAGTCGTGCTGGCGGTACGTCAGATCCTCGAGCCGGCCCTGCCACGAGTCGTCGGGCTCTTGTTCCGGTTCGGGTTCCGGTTCTGGTTCCGGCCGGAACCCGCGCGGTCCGAAGCCGGGCTCCTCGGTCGGGCCCTCGGGGTAGAAGTCGGGCCGCTCACCCAGCAGCGCCGTCGCGTCGGGATCCACAGTGGACAACGCGGTGCCGGCGTTCGCGGCCATCAGCGCGTCCCGCAGCTCCAGCGCCGAACCGAAGCGGTCGGCCCTGTCCTTGCGCAGGCAGCGGGTGATCACCGCGCCCAGCCACGCGGGCACGTCGAACCGGGTCAGCGGACGGGGTTCGCCGGTGCTGACGCGGCCGACGTAGGAGAGCAGCGTGTCCTCGTCGGGGTTGTCCGAGGCGAACGGCGGCTTGCCCTCCAGCAACGTGAACAGCGTCGAGCCGAGCGACCAGAGGTCGTCGGCGAACGACGGCGTCGCGCCCTCCAGCATCTGCGGGGCGGCGTGCCGGTAGCTGACCATCTGCAGTGACGCGGAATGCCCCGCGTCGGCACCGCGCGCGATGCCGAAATCGGCCAGCACGTATGAAGTCGGGAGCACCAGGACGTTCTGCGGCTTCACGTCCCTGTGCAGGATGCCCTGGCCGTGCGCGAACGCCAGCGCGTCCGCCACCGCGATGCCCGCCGCCACCACGTCCTGCACGGGCAACGGACCCATGGCGCGCAACCGGTCGTGCAGCGAGCCGCGTTCGTAGAACTCCATGACGATGCACGGCCGGCCGTCCGGCAGCGTGCCCGTGTCGAGCACCGTGACGATGTGCGGGTGCTGGCGGCCGAGCTCGACGGTGATCGCCAGCTCGCGGCGGAAACGCGCCACCGTGGCGGGATCGGTCACCTGCAGCACCTTGACGGCGACGTCCCGGCCCAGGCCGTCCTGCCGGGCGCGGTAGATCGTGCCCTCGCCGCCCTGCGCGATCACGCGGAAGGAGCTGAAGCCGGGCAACGCGATCCCGGGCGCCTGCGCAGCGCCCTGCGCGGGTGCCCAGGCCATCAGATCGTCTTCCACCGGCGAATCCTATCCCGGAGCGAGTGGGTCACCGATGAACGTTCGTCGAGATTGCCGGTGAAGGTTCGTATCAGTCGCCTACGACTTTCACCTGGAATCCCAACGACTGCAACATTCCCGTCAACATCACGCGCGTGTTGTCCTCGGCCCGCTTCAGGATCTCCGACTTCTGCGCCGCCTCCGCGAGCTTGGCCTCCGCCGCGACGTAGAACCGTTGCTGGTCAGGAGGTCCCGCCAGCGCCTGCAGGTCGTTGATCAGCCCGCGTTCCTGGCTGAAGACGTACGACCTGTCGTGGTGCAGGTTCGGTTTGTCCAGCTGTGGCTTCGGCAGCCGCAGCTCCACGGTCTTGCGGTCCGGCGACACGACCAGCCCGTCGTCCGCCAGCGTGCCCAGGTCCACGAAGGCGTTGACCGACCCGGCCGCGACGAACAGCGTCCGTTCGCCCGCCAGGGCCGCCGGCACCCACTTGACGTCGTTCTCGATGTCCAGCACGACCTGGAACTCGCCCGCCGCGGCGTGGTACTGGCTCAGGTCGCGCACCGACTTGAGCATGGCGGGCTGGCTGCGGTCGATGGATTCGTCACCGAAGGGTTTTATTTGTGCGAAGCCGAACACCGCCGCTCCGAGGAGAATGAGGACGGCCGCGACCAATGCTCCACGCGTCACCCAGCGCCTATACACCGCGCTGGAGTACCCGTGAGGTGATGCGCGCACACGGTCCGTATGGGCTAATCGACCCGAGCGGAATCAGTTCCGTGTCCACGTGGTTGGCTTGGACGAGACGAGAGCGATTGATCAGGAGGCGTGCGGTGGACCCGGAGAACCTGTACGAGGTGGACTCGGAGGTCCCGGACCTCACGGGTGCGGTGCTGCTGCACCACTTCGAGGGCTTCATGGACGCCGGCGCCGCGGGCCGTCTGCTCGCCGAACACCTGCTGGAGACGCTGGAGAACCGCGTCGTCGCGCGCTTCGACATCGACGGCCTGATCGACTACCGCTCCCGCCGGCCGCTGATGACCTACGCGACCGACCACTGGGAGGACTACGCCGCCCCGGAACTGGTCGTGCACCTGCTCTGGGACAGCGCGGGGCACCCGTTCCTGCTGCTCACCGGGCCGGAACCGGACCGCGGCTGGGAGGCGTTCATCCAGGCCGTGCGTTCGCTGATCGATCGGTGGGGCGTGCGTCTGACCGTGGGTTTCCACGGCATTCCCATGGGCGTGCCGCACACACGGCCGTTGAACGTCATCGGTCATGCCACGCGCCCTGAGCTCGTGAGCGAGTACCAGCCGTTCTTCAACCGCGTGCAGGTGCCGGGCAACGTGTCCGGGCTGCTGGAGTTCCGCCTCGGCCAGGCGGGCCACGACGCGATGGGCTTCGCCGCCCAGGTGCCGCACTACCTGGCGCAGTCGCAGTACCCGACCGCCGCCGTCACGCTGCTCGACGCTCTCGCCCGCGCCACCGGCCTCGCGCTGCCCATCGGCTCGCTGGTCGAGGCCGCCCAGGCCGCCGACGCCGAGATCCACCGGCAGGTCGCGGACTCGGAGGAGGTCGCCCAGGTGGTGGAAGCGCTCGAGCGGCAGTACGACGCGTTCATCCAGACTGTGGGCAACACCGACATCCCCAGCGCGGACGAACTGGGGGCCGAGTTCGAACGGTTCCTCGCCGAGCAGCAGCGTCCGCCGGACCACCTGTAGGAGCTTGTGATGGCCACCTGGGACGACGTGCACCGGATCGCCACCGCCATGCCCGACGTCACGGAACGGGTGCGCGAGGGCGTCGTCGACTGGCGGGTCAAGGACAAGCTCTTCGTCTGGGAACGGCCGTTGCGGGGGACCGACCTGAAAGCGCTGGGACCGGCGGCCCCGGACGGGCCGATCCTGGCCGCCCGCGTGCCCGACCTGGGCGCCAAGGAGGCGTTGCTGGCTTCGGACCGCGAGGTCTACTTCACGACGCCGCACTTCAACGGGTATCCCGCGATCCTGGTGCGGCTGGAGCACATCGAGGTGGGGGAGTTGGAGGAGTTGATCGTGGAAGCGTGGCACGCGAGGGCACGGCGCCGGTGACGCTGACGAAGTGGATCCGCGAGGTCGCGGACGAGCCGTTGCAGCTGACGGGTGACCTCCAGGCCCAGGCGGAGGAGAACACCTGGTCGCTGGGGCAGGGCAAGGACGAGACACCCGTGGCGGCGGAGGTGGTCGCCGCGTTCGAGGACACCGCGCGACGCCTCGGTGAGCGCGTGACCCTGATGGAGCGGACCGCGACGTTCTACGTCTGGTTCGACGCGCAGGCAGGGCACCTGAGGTGTTCGACGACCTCGGCGAAGAAGGACGCGCTGCCGTTCGACTCGAAGATCGATCCGGACGCGAAGCTCGAGGACGTCGTCGGTGCCTACCTCGCGAAGGTCCGGCCGGAGACGGCCGAGGGGTACGTCCTTCCCGTGTGGACCACCGAGGTCGGGCTCTAGGTGGAGTTCCTCTGCTACCACCGGGACCGGCCCGGTTCGATGCCGTTGCGCTCGGCCCTGATCGAGGAGCACTGGTCCTACATGGACGGCTTCGAGCTCATCGCCCGCGGCCCGACGTTCGCGGACGGTGTGCTCACCGGCAGCGTGCACGTCGTCGACGTGCCGGACGCGGCGGCGGCCCGTGCGTTCGCGTTCGACGAGCCCGTCTACCAGGCCGGTGGCTACCGGGACGTGCTGGTGCGCCGGTGGCGCAACGTGCTCGGGCGGACCATGTGGGACTCGCCCCGAGGCGGCGGCCACCTGGTGCTCGGGTTCGGCTCCGGGGAGGCCGCGGACCTCGTTCCCGCACGCCCTGAGGAGCTCATCGCGTACGGGCCGTTGCTGTCCGACGACGGCAGCGCGTGGCTGGGAACGGCGGCGCTGGTCAGGTCGGCCGACCCGGCGGCGGTGCTGACCGCGGACCGCTACGACGCCGTCGAGGTGCACGAATGGGAGCCCGGCGGCCGGCGTTAGAGGTCCCGGATGCTGCTCACGGTCGCGTGCCGGGGGAAGAGCGTGCCGGTCAGGAACTCGTGGGTGGCCGGATCCGGGTCGGCGCACGCGTCGGCGAGCACGGTGATCGCGTAGTCGCGGTCCATCGCCTCGCGCACGGTGCTGAGGACGACGCCGCTGGTGCTGATGCCGGCCAGGACGAGCTTGGTGACGCCACGGTCGGTCAGTTGCGCATCGAGGTCAGTGGTGGTGAACGCGCCGACGCGCGTCTTGCGCACCACGATGTCGTCCGCGTGCGGAGTCAGCTGAGCGTGGAGCTGGGTGGCGGGGGAGTCGGCGTGCATCGCGTCGCGCGTCTCGGGCGTCACCATGCGGGCCATGACGCTCGTGGAAGAGATGGCGGCGAAATCGGCGTCGTCGAACGCCACGCGCACCCAGCCGACGTGACCACCCTGGCCGCGCACGGTGTCGATGGCGGTGGTGACGTTGCCCAGCAACGCCTCCGCGCCGGGGATGCGGCTGACGATGCCGGCCTGGAAGTCCATGACGAGCAGTGCGGTGGTCATGTCACGCCTTTCAGAGAGCGGTCGAACACGTTGACGAGCAGGAAGACGACGCTCGCGACGACGAGGAACACCGCGAGCTCGTGCAGGCCGTCGGTGTCGGCGGTGTCACCGAACACCAGTCCCTGCACGGTGGACGAGACGATGGCGCCGAGGTAACCGAACGTGCGCAGCAGGCCCGCCGACGCGCCGACAGCAGCGGGATCCGCCTGGCGGTACACGGCGTTCTGCAACGCCAGGCTGTTGAGACCCTGCGGCACACCGGTGACCACCACGACCGCGAAGAGAATCCACAGTGGACTCGCCGGGTGCATCAGGAACAGCAGCACGCACGCCACGATCTGGGCGGCCGACGCGACGATCAGCTTGCCGCGCAACGCCTGGCTGCGTCCGGTGATCGCCGACACGACGATGCCGACGCCGAACATCGGCAGCATCACCAGGCCCGCCTGACCCGCGGTGAGCCCGCGTCCTGCCTCCAGCCACTGCGTGAAGCCGTAGACGAAGCTGTACGACACCAGGTACGCGAGCAGCGCGCGGCCGTAGGTGATCAGCAACGGCGTGTTCAGGCCGCCGAGGTCGAACAAAGGTTTGCGTTCCCCGGCTTCCGGCCGCGCACGCGGGAAGTAGCGCCACCCCAGCGCGAACGCGACCAGGGCGAGCGGCACGTTGACCGCGAGCGTCGTGCGCCAGCCGCCGAAGTCGACGAGCAGTCCGCCCAGCGGCGGGCCGATCACGGAGACGGTCTGGGTGGCGATCGCCAGGATCGTGAGGATGCCGCCGGGACTGTCCTCGCCGGTGCGATCGGCCTCGTCCCGGAGCAGGCGCATCGCGGCGGGGTAGCCGGCGCACGTGCCGAGCCCGAGCAGCACGCGTGCCACGACGAGCACGACCAGGTTCGGTGCCAACGCACCCAGTACGCCCGCGATCCCGACGAGTGCGGTGGCGGGGAGGAACAGCCTGCGCGGCCCGTAGGTGTCGATCAGGCGGCCTGCCACCGGCTGCCCGATCGCGGTGGCCACGTACAGCGAGGTGATCAGCCACGCCGTCGCCGAGGGCGGTTCACCGAACGACGCCCCGATCGGCACCAGCGCCACCGACAGGATCGTGGTGTTGATCGGGTTCAGCACCGCGCCCGCCACCAGTGGGGTGATCAGGCGGCGGTCGAACCCCGTGGCGGTGGTCATTCGTCCACCACGCGCTCCAGCAACGTCAGCGCCTCGGCGATCACCTGCCGCTCGGACTCGGTGAACTGCCGGGTCAACGCCTCGGTCAGCCACTCGATCCTGGTCGCCCGCGCACCCTGGGCGGCCGCGCGGCCCTCCGCGGTGAGCGTGATCAGCTGGCGCCGTCCGTCCGCGGGGTCGGCCGCGCGTTCGATCAGGGCCTGTTCGTAAAGGGACGCCAGCGTCTTGGCCATGGACTGCGGTTTCACGCGTTCCGCGCCCGCGAGCTGACTGGCGGTGGACGGCTCGTCCAGCAGCAACAACCTGGCCAGGGCGGAGGCCTGCGGTGCGCTCAGGTCGTGCACCGAGGACTCGTCCTGCAGCTTGCGCCGCAGCCGTCCGACGAAGACGCGCAGCCGTTGGTTGATCGCGGCGGGTTCGGTCACGATAGACAGCCTAGACTGAACAGTCTGGGCTGTCGATTTCAGTAGCGGACGAACCGGTAGTGCAGTCCGCTGCTCGACTCCAGCCACTCGCCGACGCTGACCGGCTCACGGTCCACGGGAGGCGCGAACGTGTCGCCCTCGAACTCCTCGCGGATCTCCGTCACCTCGACGCGGTCGGCGAACGGCAGCGTCGCCGCGTACACCGCCGACCCGCCCATCACCCAGAGGTCGCCGGTGACGTCCGCGAGGGCCTTCTCCAGGCTGTCGAACGTCTCCGCGCCTTCTTGGTCGGTGCGCGACAGCACCAGGTTGCGGCGGCCCGGCAACGGCCGGAAGCGCGGCGGCAGCGACTCCCACGTGCGGCGTCCCATGAGGACGGCCGAGCCCGCGGTGATCTCCCGGAAGTGCACCATGTCCTCGGGAACGCGCCAGGGGATCGCGTTGTCGCGGCCGATCACACCGTTCGAGGCCTGGGCCCAGATCAGCCCGATCACACCGCCACCGGGGCCTTGATGCCGGGATGCGGGTCGTAACCCTCGATCGTGAAGTCCTCGTACCTGTAGTCGAACAAGGACGCGGCGGGAGCCATCTTCAGCTCCGGGAACGTGCGCGCGTCACGGCTGAGCTGCAGCTCGACCTGCTCGACGTGGTTGTCGTAGATGTGGCAGTCCCCGCCGGTCCAGATGAAGTCGCCGACGCCGAGCCCGGTCTGCGCGGCGATCATGTGCGTCAGCAGCGCGTAGGAGGCGATGTTGAACGGCACGCCCAGGAACAGGTCCGCGCTGCGCTGGTAGAGCTGGCAGGAGAGCTTGCCGTCCGCGACGTAGAACTGGAAGAACGCGTGGCACGGCGGCAGCGCCATGTTCGCGATCTCGCCGACGTTCCAGGCGGAGACGATGATCCGGCGCGAGTCCGGGTTCGTCTGCAACGTCTTCAGCACGTCGGCGATCTGGTCGACGTGCCCGCCGTCCGGGGTCGGCCACGAACGCCACTGCACGCCGTAGACCGGGCCGAGCTCACCTTCCGGCGACGCCCACTCGTCCCAGATGGACACCCCGTGCTCCTGCAGCCAGCCGACGTTGCTGTCGCCGCGCAGGAACCACAGCAGCTCGTACGCGATCGACTTGAAGTGGACCTTCTTCGTCGTCATCAGCGGAAAGCCCGCGGCGAGCGGGTAGCGCAGCTGGTGGCCGAAGATCGACCGGGTGCCGGTGCCGGTGCGGTCCTCCTTGCGCACGCCCTCTTTCAGGACGTGGCGGAGCAGGTCTTCGTACTGCGTGTCGGGCATGAATGCACCCTAACTAATTCCAGCGGTCGAACGACGTCACCTCCGCCACGTCGCGTCGCACGGCGACGGAGAACTTCTCGGCGGGGTGCCCGAGCGGGACCATCGCGGCGATCTCCCACCGCTCCGGCACGCCCAGCAGCTCCAGCGTCTCGGCCTGGTGCACCCTGATCACCGTGGTCAGCGTGGTGCCGAGCCCCAGCGCCCGCGCGGCCAGGCAGAAGTTCTGGACAGCGGGGTACACCGAAGCGTGCACCGGCCCGATGTCGATGCCCTCCACCAGCGACGGCAGACGCGGCATGAGGAAGAACACGATCACCGGCACGGACGCCAGGGTGTCGGCGAGGTGGTTCGCGGACCGGCCGATCCGCAGGCCGACGGCGTCCGTGCGTTCCGGCGCCATCTCGGAGTAACGGGTGAACGCGCTGCGGTACAGCCTGCCCACCTCGGCGCGCACGTCCGGATCGGTGACCACCAGGTACCGCGTGGGCTGGACGTTGCCGCCCGACGGCCCCTGCTGGGCCGCCCGCAGGCACGTCCACACGTCGTCGACGGCGACGGGCTCGTCGGTGAACCGGCGGATCGCCCGCGTGGTCATGATCGCTTCGAGCGCGTCCATCAGAACCTCGTCATGTCCGGGGCGAGCCCCAGCTTGAGCATCGAGTAGGTCTCCAGCATCCGTCGCGACACCACCGTATGCTGCGCCGCCACGTGCACGTCGCGCAGGCAGCGTTGCAGGGGAGAGGACTCGAACACCGAGCTGCCGCCACCCGCCGCGAACGCCTTCTGCGTCACGTCCGTGGCCTCGCCCGAGGCGAACGAGCAGGCCAGCCGCAGCCGCGCCTTCACGGGATCAGGCGTCTGAGATCCGCTCACCGCGTGCTCCCAGGCCGCGCTCAACGCCTCGTGCAGGAACGCGGTCGCCGACGACAACCGCGCCTCCATCAGCGCCAGCTCGATCTGCACGCCGGTCTGTTCGGCGAGCCTCGACGTCGCGTACTGCGGGACCTTCTCGACGGCCAGCGCCTCGATCTCGTCGATCGCGCGGCGGGCCACGCCCAGGCACACGGACGCGACGCCCACGGCCAGGAAGCTGAAGTAGGGGAACACCGTGATCGGGCCCTCGATGCCGGGCGTGATGCCGATCGGCCACACGGCACGGCGCAACGGCAAGAAGGCGTCCGTGAGAGAGAACTCGTGCGAACTGGTCGCGCGCAGGCCGGCGGCGTGCCACGTGTCGTGGATCGTCACGTCCTCACGCGGATACACGGCCAGACGTGGGCCCACGGGCGTGAGCGTGCCACCGATGACCCACGACGCATGAGTCACGGCGCTGCCCCAGCCCCAACGGCCGGTCACGCGGTATCCGCCGTCGGTCTCCACGGCCTTGCCCAACGGCGCGGCGGTACCCGCGATCAACGCGCGTGGGTCGCCGAACACCTCGTCGGCGGCCTCCACGGGCAGGTACCAGGCCAGCGACGACGAGATGGTGGTCGTCATCGCGGTCCAGCCGGTCGAGGCGTCGGACCGCGACAGCTCCTGGACCTCCCGGCTCCACTGCGGCAGCCCGAGCTCGGCGCCGCCGTAGCGCTTCGGGGCGATCAGGCGGTGCACGCCGTGGTCGACGAGTGCGGCCAGCACCGGTTCGGTGAGGGCGCGCTGCTGTTCGGCCAACGGCGCCTCGGCGCGGATCAGGGCGTGGAGATCCATGCGCGCGATCTTGCTCGAACAGCTAGAGCTTGGCGAGCGCCTCAACGAGTGGCTTCAGCTCGGGAACGTCCCCGGCTTCCGACAGCGACTCGGACAGCACCTCGTCGTGCGTGGGGCGGGCGAGCGCGAGCAGCTCGTGGCCCTTCCCGGTGACCTCGGTGTAGATGCCGCGCCGGTCGGTCGGGCAGAGGTAGCGCGACAGCAGGCCGCGGTCCTCGAGTCGCGTGACCAGCCGCGTTGTGGCTGACTGGCTGAGCACCACGGCGTTGGAGAGCTGGTTCATCCGAAGGTGGAAGCCGTCCTGGCGGTTGAGCACGTCCAGAACGGTGTACTCGCTGACGGAGAGGGAGTGTGCCTTCTGCAGTGCTCTCTCGAGGCGGTCCTCGATGCGCGCGTGCAACGCCGCGAGCGTGCGCCAGCCCTGTGCGCGCGCCTGGACGGCGTCGTCGTCCAGTGACATAGGTCAACCCTTCTCGAATAGACAGCGTGTGCAACTATTGCGTACGCTTGTAATCGTCTTCAACAAGTCTACCGGGGAGAGACATGGATCTGTCGGGACGCACGGCACTTGTGACGGGCTCCACCGCCGGCATCGGCTTCGCCACCGCCGAGGGGCTGCTCAAAGCGGGTGCCGCCGTCGTCATCACCGGCCGCGCCGAGGACCGCGTGGCCGAGGCCGTCGGCAAGCTCAGCGCCCACGGTGACGTGCGCGGCGTCGCGGCGGACCTCGCGACCGCACAGGGCGCGGCAGAGCTGACCGGCCAGGTGCCGGACGTGGACGTGCTGGTCAACAACCTGGGCATCTACGGCGCGAAGCCGGTCTTCGAGATCGATGACGCCGAGTGGCAGCGGTTCTTCGACACCAACGTCATGTCCGGCGTGCGGCTCGCGCGGCACTACACGCCCCGCATGGTCGAGCGCGGCTGGGGCCGGGTGATCTTCGTGAGCAGCGAGTCCGGCGTCTTCACGCCGACCGAGATGGTGCATTACGGCATGACCAAGACCGCGCAGATCGCCATCTCGCGCGGCATGGCCCAGGAGGTCAAGGGCACCGGCGTCACCGTCAACTCGGTGCTGCCCGGCCCGACGCTCACGCCCGGCGTCGAGGAGTTCATCCGCGAGCGCGTCGGCGACGGCGGGGAGGCGGAGTTCGTCCGCACCGAACGTCCCACGCTGCTGCTGGGCCGCCTGATCCGCCCCCACGAGGTCGCGAACCTCATCACCTACGTCGCGTCGGACCTGTCGTCCGCGACGACCGGAGCCGCGTTGCGCGTAGACGGCGGCACCGCACCGACGCTCATCCCGTGACACAGTAAGGATTTCCCTTTGAACACCGTGAAGCTCAACAACGGCGTTGTCATGCCCCAGCTCGGTTTCGGCGTCTGGCAGGTGCCGGACGCGGAGGCCACCCCCGCCGTCGCGGAGGCGCTGAAGGCGGGCTACCGCAGCATCGACACCGCGGCCGCCTACGGCAACGAGGCCGGCACCGGTGCGGCCATCGCGCAGTCCGGCGTGGCCCGTGACGAGGTCTTCGTGACCACCAAGCTGTGGAACGACGACCACGGCTACGACGCGACGAAGCGCGCGTTCGACGCGTCGATGGGCAAGCTCGGCCTCGACGTGCTCGACCTCTACCTGATCCACTGGCCGACCCCGGCCCGCGACAACTACGTCGACACCTGGAAGGCGTTCGTCGAGCTGCAGAAGGAGGGCCGGGTCCGCGCGATCGGCGTCTCCAACTTCCAGCCCGCGCACCTGCGGCGGCTGATCGACGAGACCGGCGTCGTCCCGGCCGTCAACCAGATCGAGCTGCACCCGTACTTCCAGCAGGCCGACGTGCGCGCGTTCAACGCGGAGCACGGCATCGCGACCGAGGCGTGGTCGCCGCTCGGCCAGGGCGGCGAGCTGCTCTCCGACCCGGTCGTGCAGAAGATCGCACTTGCGCACGGCAAGTCCCCTGCGCAGATCGTGCTGCGCTGGCACCTGCAGATCGGCAACGTCGTGATCCCGAAGTCCGTGACGCCGTCGCGGATCCAGGAGAACATCGACGTGTTCGACTTCGAGCTGCCGGACGCCGAGGTCGAGGCGCTGTCCACTCTGGACCGCGGTGGCCGCATCGGTCCGGACCCGGACGAGCTCAACTAGTTCCAGGAGAATACGAAGCCCCGGCCCGCATCAAGCGGTCCGGGGCTTCGCCGGCAACGAGCCGCCTCAGGCTCGCATGACTGTGGCGATCGGGATCTGCGCCGCGCGGATGGCCGGGATGAGCCCACCCAGCACACCGGCGACGAGGCCCGCGATCACACCGGCGACACCCGCCTCCCACGGGAAGGTGGTGCCCGCCAGCGACGGGAAGCGGCTGCCGAACATCATCAGCGCCACCTGCAACCCCGCCGCGCCCGCGCCGATCGCCAGCGCGGCGGTCAGCAGGCCGGTCAGCAACGTCTCCGCGAGCACGATGCCCGCGAGCAGCAGCCGGGACATGCCGACCGCGCGGCGCAGGGCGAACTCCTCGACCCGCTCGCCGACCGTGGCGAGACCGACGTTCAGGATGCCCGCGACACCGATCAGCAGCACCAGGAACGCCATGCCGAGGAAGATCAGTCGCAGGATCTTCAGCTCGGACTCCATGCGCTCCTTGGACTTCACGACCTGGAAGTGCATCTGGTCCTGCGGCAGGCCCGCGCCGGCGAGCTTGGCCTTGAGCAGCTGCTGCAGGTCGTCGGTGCCCGGCTGCAGGTAGAGCTCCAGCTGGGTGCCGCCACCGCGGAACCGGTCGGCCTCGGTGGTCGCGGCGGCCGAGGGCATCCACGTGCGCAGCTCGTCGAGACGCATGTAGACGCGCGGCTGCTGCGAGCCGTCCTGCACGACGCCGATGATCTGCGGCGACACGTGGTGGGTGGCGCCGTCGATCATCATCTCGCCGGGCACGCGGTACTGCCGCAGGCCCTTGGCGGCCTCCTCGTTCAGCACGATCCGCGGCGCGAGCGACGGGGTGGTGCCGAAGTCGAGCCAGGTGCCGGAGACCGGGCGGTACGGCTTGAACGGGCGGATGTCGCCGGTCAGCGCGACCATGCTGACCTCGATCGCCTGGCCGTCCGGCTTCTTCTCCTGCGGCTTCTGCTCGGTGCAGGTGCCGTTGGAGTCGCAGATCATCGTCGGGCCGTAGTAGTCGCCGCCGCGGCCGACGTACTCGAACGGCATGCCGCCCTCGTTGATCGGCCGCACGCCCGGCTCACCGATGACGGCGCGCGAGCTGATCATCGCGACGGCGTCGGTGCGGCCCTTGAACGTCGACTCGACGATGTCCGGCGCGCCCTTCTCGCCGGGGACGTAGCCCATGACCGTGCCGTCCTTGCCGGACTGCAGCTCGACGTCGGTGAGCATCGCGCGTTCGGCGATCTCGGAGCCCGCCTGCACGGCCACGACGGCGAGAACACCCAGGAACAGCGAGACCATCGAGAGGAACGTGCGCAGTTTTCGGGCACGGATGCCCTGTCCGCCGATGACCAGGGCGGACCGGAACTTGCCGGAAAGCATCAGTTGAACCGCCCGTCGCGCAGCTCCATCACGCGGCCCATCTTGCGTGCGTGGTCGTGGTCGTGCGTGACCAGCACGAGGCCGCAGCCCTGCCTGGTCGTGTTGAGCAGCACCTCGACGACGAGGTTGCCTGTCTCCGTGTCGAGCGCGCCCGTGGGCTCGTCGGCGAGGATGATGCGCGGCTGGCGGACGAGTGCGCGGGCGATCGCCACGCGCTGCTGCTCACCGCCGGAGAGCCTGGTGGGCTTGGACTTCGCGAGGTGCGCGATGCCGACCTGCTCCAGCGCGTCCATCACCTGCTGCTTGCGCTTGCGCCGCGCCGACCAGCCCTGGCCGTTGACCAGCGCCATCGCCACGTTCTGCGCCGCGGTGAGGTGCTTGAGCAGGAAGAAGCGCTGGAAGACGAACCCGAACTCCGCACTGCGCAACGCCGCGGCCCTGCGTTCGGGGAGCTTCGTGATGTCGTCGCCGTGCAGGTAGTACTTGCCCTCGTCGGCGCGGTCGAAGAGACCGATCAGCGACAGCAGCGTCGACTTGCCGGAACCGGACCGGCCGAGGATCGCCACGCTCTGTCCAGGATGGACGGTGAAGTCCACGCCGGACAGAATGGTGCGCGGTTCCCCTTGCCCCTTCAGGACTTTCGTGATGCCGTTGAGCTGCAGCAGCGGTGCCTGCACCTGGACCGTGGGTTGTTCGAAGGACTGCGTCATCACGGTCCCGTCGGCTTCTGCTGCTGGTCGCCCTGCTGCTGGCCTTCCGGCAGGTTCGGGCCGGGGACCGCGAGCTCCTCGTCACCGGTGAGGCCGGACTTGACCTCGATGACCTTGCCGTCGGTCAGGCCCAGCACCACGTCGGTGGTGCGGCGCGAACCGTCGGGCTGGATGACGTCGACCTTGCCCTTGCCCTGCTGACCCGCGACCGCCTCGACGGGAACGACCAGCGCCTGCGCCGACTTGCCCGTGGTGACCTCGATCGACGCGGTGGCGCCGTTGATCATCTGCACGTCCGCCGGCGCCGTGCACACGATCCGCAGGCCCGTCGAGGAGCTCGGCTGCTGCGGCTGGTCCTTGGGCTGCTGCTGCTGGGGCTGCTGGTCCTTCTTCTCGTCCTTGGTGTCGGGCGTGACCGGCGGCTTCTCCGGGATGGTGCCCTGCGGCAGCGCGGCGATCGTGCCGAGCACGGTGCACGGGAACGGGCCGGGCCCGTTCTTGATCTGCACCACGACGTCGGTGAGCGCGCCGTTGATCTTGTACGCCTGCTGGCCGTCGATGTCGCCGACGATCGCGTAGCCGACGTGCTTGGCCGACGCGATCGGCATGCCCGCCGTCACCGTCGCCTTGTCGTCGACGAGCCTGCCGCTGAACGTGGACCCCGCCGGGGCCTCGACGTAGTTCGGCGTCTGGTTCTTCCACACCGTCGCGACCCGGATGGGCTTCGTCGGCGTGCCGTTCGGCGCGGCGACGTCGAAGTACCGCACCTCGCCCGCGACCGGCGCGACGAGCCCGAACGTCGGGTTCATCTCGACCTTGCCGGAGATGCTGATCTTGGTGGTCAGGTCCTGCTTGGAGGGCTTGACCTTGGTCATCGGCGTGCCGCGCGGAGCCAGCTCCGGATTGGTCTGTTCCGGACCTGACGGACTGCACGCCGCCACGGCCACCGTGACCAGCGCGCACAGCGGCGCGAGAACAATTTTGCGCACGAACGTCCCCCATGTCGTTTCGACCAACCTACCGATAAGGACACCTGATAGGTCCCGGAGGTTGCATCAGACTTTCGGCCGATGCCCATCGACGTTTCGGCCCAGATCCAAAAGTCAACGTCCGAGGGCTGCGGCATACGCGGAAAGCGCTTCACGGTCCGGCTGCCCGGTCTTCGCGATGAGCGAGGCGACGTGCTTTTCCACCGTACGTGGCGAGATGTGCAGCCGGGTCCCGATGGCTTTGTTGCCCATCCGATCAGCCAGCAACACGAACACCTCGAACTCGCGGACCGTCACGCCGTGTCCGCGCAGCTGCCGCGGTACCTGGTCCGTGCCGTTGCGCCGCTGCTGCACCGGTGCCCCTGCCTGCCGCAACAGGCCCCGGCACGCCGACGCCACCGCGGGAATCGTGGCCTGGTGGAAGAACTCCTCCGCCGACCGCAGCCAGGACACCGGATCGCCCCACGCCGGCGCCTCCCCGGCGACCAGCCGCCAGCCGAGGTGCCGGGCCAGCGGGTAGATCGACGCGGCCTCCTCGGCGCGCTGAAAGGCTTGCAGCGCCTCGTCGAAACGGTTGTCGCGGCCCAGGAGCACGGCGTTCGCCAGTTCGACGAACTGCCGGTTCCAGCGCATGCCCGCGGCGGACGCCGTGGTCAATGCCCGGTAGTCGGACCAGCCGAAGCGGCCGTCGAGCACACCGAGCAGCACCCGCATGCCGTGCGTGCCGGACAGGTGGAACGTCGTGGGGTTCTGCGACTCCAGCTCGACCGCCCGGTCGAGCTCCGCCACGGCCAGCGCGTGGTTCTCCTCCAGCAGGGCGCAGAACGCACGGGCGAGCCCGAAGCACAGCGAGTGCTCCTGCGCGCCGCTCTTCGCGACGGCCTCGAACTCCTCGATGGCTGCGTCGGTGCCGGCGCGGTCGCCCTGGTGCGCGGCCAGGGTCGCCTTGGCCATCAGCAGGTAGCGGATCAGCGAGTTGAACTGCAGCCGCTTGGTCGTGCGCAGGCACCTGTCGATCTGCTCGGCCGCTGCGGCGTAGTCGCCGGTCAGCACCGACTGCAGCGCCAGGATCGCGTCCACGTTGTGCGCCACCGTTATCGCGCCCGCGCGGCACGCCTCCGCGTGCGTGCTGTCGAGGGAGGTGGTGCTGCCGTGTTGCAGCCAGTCGTTGCCCGCCAGGCGAACCAGCGCGTAGACGTGCTGGATCGGCATCCGGTGCGTGTCCGCGAGTGCGAGCGCCTTGCCGAAGCACGCGTTGGCCTCGTCGATGTCCTGCTCGCGCGCGATGATGCCGAGCAGCTGCCACGCCTCGCACGCCGCCGTCGGCAGGTCCGCCCGGTCCGCCGCCAGCGCCGCCTGCCGAGCCAGGCACGCCGCGGACGCGATCCGGTCAGGGCTCGGGATGTGCAGCGTGAGGTAGGCCAGGTTGACGTCCAGCTGCGCGGTCAGCTCGTCGGGCGCGTCCGGCCCGAGCAACGCCCTCGCGGTGCGCACCTGCTCCACGCCCTCGGTCAGCCACCCGGCGACGAAGGCGACGCGCGACAGTCGCGAGTGGAGCTTCGCGCGCCGCGATCCCTCCAGGGACTGCAGGGTCGAGAGGTCGAGTGCGAAGGCGCGTTCGAACTCGCCGGTCTCCGCCAGCGCGGGCAGCAGCGTCTCCAGGACGTCGGCGCGCAGGCTGATCTCGTCGGTGAGCAGGCTCTGCGCGCGGTCGAGCAACGTGACGGCCGACTCCGCCGCACCACCGGACAACGCCCGCCGGCCCGCCTCGGCGAACAGAAGTCCTGCCTGGGCAGGGGATCCGCCGTCGAGCCGCAGCTTCGCGACGAGCGGGCACCAGTCACCGGACAGGCCGGGGTGCAGGTCCTCGATCGCGTCGGCCGTGCGCGACGAGAGGTCGACGCGTTCGGCCGGGGTCAGCTGGGCCAGCAACGCGTCCGCGGTGAGCGGGTGCCGGAACGCGTACCAGTCCGGCGCGGGCTCGTCCGGCGTCACGAGCTGCGCGGCCACCCCGGCGTGCAGGTGGCTCAGCAGCTCGCGGTCGTCGATGCCGGTCACCTTCTGCACCACGGAGAGCGGGAACCTGTGACCCAGCACGGCGGAGATGGACAGCACCTCACGGCCCTGCGGCCCCAGCCTGTCCGTGCGGTGCGCGACGCTGCGCACGAACGCCGCCGGCACCGGCAGTTTGAGCTCTCCCAGCACCTGCCAGCCCTGCGCCCCCGCCACGAGCAGGCCGCTGCTCACCATGCCGTGCAGCAGTTCCTCGACGACGAACGGGTTTCCGGCGCTGTCCGTCCACAAGCGATCGACGAGCTCCGCCGGCACGTGCGGGCTCTCCAGGCAGGCGGCCGTCATCTGGCCGACCTCGTCCTGCGAGAGCCGGTGCAGCTCGACCAGTCCACCGGAACCGCGTCGCACCAGACGATGCACGAGTTCCAGCGCGTGGCCGGGTTCGGTGCGGATCGTGGCGAGCAGCAGGACCGGCTGGTCCTCCAGGTTGTCCGCCAGGTACTCCACGACCGCGAGCGTCTCCGCGTCCGCCTCGTGCAGGTCTTCGAGCACGAGCAGGCACGGCGTCTTGCGCGCGACGGACGCGAGCAGCCGCAGCACCGCTTCTGCCAGGACCACGACGGATTCCTTGGTGGACCGGTGGTCGTGCCACTCCGGGATCAGCGTGCCCAGCACGGGTTTGTAGGGACCCAGCGCGGAGTCGTCCGGCGGTTCACCGCGGAACAGGCTCAGAAGTGCCTCCGCGATTGGACGAAACGGCACCATCGGGCCGATGGTCGTGCCGCGGCCTTTGAGCACCCGCATGCCCTCGTCGTACGCCTGGCCCGCCGCGTACCGGGCGAGGCGGGACTTGCCGATCCCGGCCTCGCCGATCAGGAAGACGGCGCCGCCACGGGACTCCCGCGTCCGTGCGAGTGCCCCCGTGACGGCCGTGACCTCACGATCACGGCCGACCACGTGAGGCGCTCGGGTCTGCATGTCTGGACCCTAACGGTCCCGGTACGGTCGCTGTATCGACCGCCCAGACGTATTCGGGGTGAAAGTTTCTACTTCGCGCTGACGGTCGTGTCCGTGAGCAGCGGCGTGACCGCCACGAACGCGCTCATCGCCATGGTGACACCCATCAACGCGCGTGCCCGCGCACCCGCGAAGGTCTTCGGCGCGAGCTCCATCTCCCCGATCGCGTGCTCGGCCGTTCCGGGCTGGTCGGCCGTGCGGTGCAGGGACTCGTTCATCGGGAGGACTCCTCTTGTTCGGGTGGTGACTGCAGTTGCAGGACTGAGGGGACGGAGAACCCTTGCCGCAGCAGGCCGTGACCGATGCCGGCCAGGCCCGTGAGCAGGCCGGGCGACGGAACTCCGCCCGGGGTGGCGCACCGTGCGCCGTGTTCGTCCAGTGCTCCCAGCAACAACGCCGTGCGGCGGGTCGCGGCGCTGGGGTGGTGCGCGGCCAGTGCCTCGACGACGCCCAGCTCGCCGTGGCAGAGACTCATGTCCCGCAACGGTTCCCTGGTCGCCAGCAGACCGGCCAGCCGCTCGTCGTCACGGGCGAGCGCGCCACCGGCCAGACCGGAGCACCAGCCGGTGTCGGTCGGGTCGATGGAGTCGCTCTCCAGGAACGTTCGTGCGGCCACATCCGATAGGTCGTCACGAACCGTTGCGGCGTAACGCCGCAAAGCCCATCCGATTCCCGCATGACCGCGGGCGAAGCCATTCGAATGGCAAATAGTGCCACGCAGAGTAGATGCGTAGTGGTCGGCCAGCGCGAGCGACTCGGGCGTGCCGACGGCGAGCATCGCGGCCAGTGAGCCTGCCATGCCGTCCACGACGGTGAGGGACGCGTCTTCTTTCGGCATCAACCGAACGGCCTGGGTCAGCAGCGCGGGGTCCAGACCCAGCAACGGGGTCAGGTGGGCCAGCCCGTAACAGATGCCGCCCAGGCCGTGGATCCCGCCACCCGCGGCCGTGACCAGTTCCGGTTCCTCGGCGAACAGCTCCAGCAGCGACGGCAACGGCCGCAACGCGTCGCGTGCGAAGTCGACGTACCGCGCGGCACCGGTCAGCGAGCCCAGCTCGGCCAGGAACAGCGCCACACCCGTGTACCCGTTGGACAGGCCGGCCCCGAGCGGCTGCACCGTCCAGTGCCGGTCGTCGACGAGTTCGATGCCGAGCCAGTTGACGCGGTCCCCGCCGGTGAAGGCGTGCGCGAGGATCTGGTCCGCGATCCCGCACGCGGCGACCAGCAGCCGGGCCGGGTCAGGGTCGACCGGCGCGACGTGCCCGGACACCGCGACACCGCTGTGGTGCGACACCGGCCGCGGCCGCGACGCCAGCAGGGCCGTGATCACCCACTGCTGGTCGTGCCGGTCGACCTCGCTCATCGCCAGGATCTTGCGCGTCACGGCGTGCAGTCCGGGCTCCGGCAGCATCCCCGGCAGCCGGAGCCCGGACGCGGTCCACAGGTCGGTCGACCCGGGCCGGCACGTGAACAGCGGCACGTCGCCGCGCCACAGGTCGGAGACCTCGAACGGCACCAGCCGGTCGAGCAGCGGGTCGTCCACCACGAGCACACCGAACGCCAGGTCGCGGTCCAGCGCGTCGGCCAGCACGGACGGATGCGTCGACTCGTCCAGCAACCGCGCGTACTGCCGCGTCGCGCGCGCAACGAACCGCACCTCTTCGTTGACGCACGACCGCGCGAGCTGCAGCAGCTCGTCCCGGTGCGCCACGATCGCGTCGTAGCCCGCGCGGAACCCTGCCAGCAGCGAGTCCTGGTAGTCGGCGGGTTCGGCCGGGACGCCGCCGAGCATCGGCCTGTTCAACGCCCCCGGCGACGTCTTGGGCCGCCGGACCAGCCGCATCCGGTCGGTACCAGGGTCTGCCCAGTCGACCGCGTTCAACGGCGACAGCACGCCGTGGTCGCCACCGACCCCGGACACGTCCGCGACCCCGTTGTCGCCCATCAGCACGTGGGGGAGCAGGGCCGTGCGGTGCACCGAACGCACCAGTGCCAATACGGCGGGGTCCGAGTCGTGCGTGAGCGTCGGGTGGAACAGCGTCTCGATGTCCACGAGCACCGGCTGGTCGCCGCACGCGATGAGGTTCTCGTAGTGCATGTCCGTGCCGTCGAGCGCGTAGAGCAACGCCAGCAGCGCGCCGAGCCGCCGGTAGAACTCGGCGACCCCGGCCACGTCGGCGCACGGCTCGTGCGGGATGTGCTCGAGCCAGCCGTAGCCGTCGCGGGACAGCAGCCGGGGCGTGCGGAAGGTGATTCCGGTTCGGCGGGAAAGCCAGTCGAGCTGGTCGGTGAACCGCTCGTGCAGCCCGGCCGGGCGCGGCCGGTAGACGAGCCGCTCGCCGGACTCGAAGGTCAGGATCGCCACGGTCCGGCCCTGCTGGTGCGCGTCTCCCTGGCCCGTCTCGATGGAGATCAGCGCGCCGGGGTCCTGGTTCTCGAAGATCGTCTGGACGATCCGCGCACGGTCGCGGGTGAACCGCGACGACAGCTCGTGGTGCGTGGAAACTGCCTGCTCACAGGCCTGCGCGAGCAGTCGCGCCAGCACCGGGTAGCGGTTGAAGATCGACGACAGGTTCAGCGTCCTGGTGAACTCGACGAACCGCTCCTCGCTCGTCGGCGCGGTCAGCGTGTCGCGCACGGTGTGCAGCTCCAGCACGAGCGTGCGCGCCGCGATCGCCACCAGCCGGCGTCCGAGCTGCTCGGCGAACGCCGCGTCGAACGGCGGCGCGACCTCCGTGCGGGACGCGTCGACCAGCGGGCGCAGAGCGTGCGCGAAAGCCGCTGTCCAGCTCTCGCCGGTGCTCGTTTCGGCCGCTGAGGTCACCCGGCCAATCTCGCACGCGCGAGCGCGCGGCACATGGGGACCTGCCCCCCAGATTTGCGCGCGGTCGTGAATATGGGGGACCGCCACCCATGTTTCGCCGCCCGATCGCCCCGAGACTCGGTGTCCGAGGGAGGGGAACGGGATGAGGGAGTTCGGAGAACTGCTGCGCACGCACCGCATCGGCGCTGGCCTCACCCAGCAACAGCTGGCTGACTTCGCGATGGTGAGCGTGCGGGCCATCCGCGACCTGGAATGCGGCCGCACCCGCTCACCGCGGGCCGAGACGGTGCGTCTGCTCGCGGAGGGGCTGCGGCTCGACGACGAGAGCCGCGCGGACCTGCAGCAGGCGGGAGGCCGTACCGCGGGCCGTGCCGCCGTGGCACCACCGGCGCCTGCCGGGCCGTCCGGCCTGATCGTGGGCAGGGAGGCGGAGGCTGCGGCGCTGGCGGCGTTGCTGACGGAGGGGTCGCGGGAGATCGGGTTCGGTGCCGCGCCCGAGGGACGCGCGACGGCCGGGCGGCTCGTCACCGTCACGGGCGTCAGCGGCGTCGGCAAGACCAGGCTCGCCCTGGAGGTCGCCGGCGAGCTGCACTTCCGGCACGGCTGGTCGGTGCTGTGGCACCCGTCGCAGACGACCCCGTCGGTCGACGACGACCAGGACACCGTGCTCGTCACCGACCACCGGCCGGACCCGCGCCTGCTGGAGGCCCACCCGCGCCTGCGGATCGTCGTCACGGCACTGGCCCCGACCGGCCTGCCCGGCGAGCACGTGTTCCCGCTGGGCGCGCTGGGCGACGAGGCCGCGGTGCGGTTGCTGCTCACGCACGTGCACAGGGTGCGGCCCGCGTTCAGGCCGGAGCCCGCGAACCAGGCCGCGCTGATGGGCCTCGTCCACGAACTGGACGGGCTGCCGTCGGCGCTGGAGTTCGCGGCGGGGTGGTTCATGGTCTACTCGCCGCAGCACCTGCTGGAGCGGCTGCGGACCAACCCGCTCGACCCGACGTCGGCGCACCTGCGCGACTCGCTGCGCCGCTCGCTGTCCACATTGGACTCGCAGGGACAGGACCTGCTGGTGCGGATGGCCGAGGGTGACGACCCCGAGCCCGGCCGGTACCTGCGGGAGCTGTGCGTGCGCGGGCTGGTCCGCCGCGCCGGGACGCGGTACGAGGTGCTCAGCCTCGTGCGCGCGGCGGTGCTGGAGCCGGTGTCAGGACCACATCTCGCCGGAGGGGTGGCCCTGACCGGACCTTGTTAGAAAGCAGCAGTCAGGCATGCAAGGCGGTCACCGGCCGTGCCCGCCTTGCCGTGCTCTGTGCTGGAGTGCGTGGCGTGCACGATGACCGCGTTCGCCTCGCCCTTGCGGAACTCCCACTTCACCGTCGCACGGCCGGTGGCTGCGCCCTGCGCGTCGGTGGTGAAGTCGAGCCAGATCTCGTTCTCCGCGTTGGCGAACGCCGGGTCGACGCTCGGCGACACCGGGTCCTTGGTGTTCTGGTAGTGCGGCCCGGAGTCGGCCGGCTTGGCGCCGCACGGCTTGGTGTGCACGTGCGAGCCGTACTTCGTGTTCGGCAGCAGCCCGGACACCTTCAGCTCGACCGTCGTCTGTCCATTAGAGACGGACGAGCCGGTGGAGAGCTTGGCTCCCAGCGGAATCCGGTTCACGTCGTAGGTGATGCCCTTCGGCTGGTCACCGGAGGCCGCGGGGGCCACCACGTCGGTCTCGGCCACGGGCTTGACGGCCGGTGCGGAGGGCGGGGGCTCGCTCGAACAGGCGGCCAGCCCTCCGCCGAGCAGTACGGCACCCACGAGGGTCGCCACGGTCGTGCGCATGTTTCTCCTTGAGTCAGCTGCGTTCCAGGTTCCCATCCCCTTCACGTCCACGATCGGGTGACTGGTTCAGATCGATGGCGACGAGGTGCCTGAACGCGTCTCGGTAGGCGGCGCACAGGTGGTAGTCGCCGTGAGTCTCCACTTTGTCCGGTGACCCGTTCGTCTCGCCCGCGCGGCGGTCCAGGTCGTTGTCCTCCCAGCCGTGCACCGGGAAACCCAGGTAGTCGGTGCGCCGCCACAGGTTGACCCAGCTCGGCCCCAGCAACGACGTGAGTCCCCGCCCCGGTGCCTCACCGGGCTCCCGGCGCCACGGATCGCACGAGAACAACGCGCCCGCGCGCACCGGCGGCGTGCCCAGCACGGCGGGACCCAGCAGTTCCGGGAAGATCCGCCCGAAGTACGGCCGCAGCTGCACGCCGTACGTCAGCAGCTGGACCCGCCGCAGATACCCGGCGGGCAACGCGAACAACGCCGCCACGGCCAGCACGGCACCCAGGCTGTGCGCGGACAGCACGACGCGATGATCCGGCGACTCGTCCAGGAACTCACGGGAACGGTCCGCGATCTCCGGCACCGCGCGCTCGGCGTAGCAGGGCGGCGCGAACGGGTGGGCCGTGCGCGGAAGGAAGCACATCAGGTCCCACACCAATCCGAGGGGCCGCCGGTTGGTGAGCATCCCGGCGCCGACGAACGACCCGACCACCGCGACCCCGGCGAGCCCGGTGACCCAGTCGCCCTTGCCCACCACCCACGCCACACCGGACCACTGCGCCCATCCCGGCGAGGCGAACGTCAGGTAGCAGGTCAGCAGCAGCGCGAGCACACCGGACAACGACAGCGCGCCGGCCACGTTCTCCGCCCGGTGCGTCACCGCGACCACGTGCCGCACCCGCACGACCAGCACCTCGGCCTCACCGTCGAGCACGGCGGGCGCGGTCAGCCGCGAGAGCAGCACGACGGCCTGCGCGATCACCAGCAGCACCAACGGAACCAGCGCCACCGCGAACGCCGCGCTGAACCACGAGTAGAACGACGGCGCCCGCAGCCCCGTGCCGACCCAGCCCCGGAACGTCAGCACCAGCACGGTCGAGAGCATCACCGACGACGCCAGCGACAACCCCAGCAGCACCCCGGGGCCCGCTCCCCGCCAGGCCTGCCACTGGTCACCGGCACGCGGCCGGGCCCGCCACGCCAGCACCCCGCCGGCCACCGCGGCGCCGATCCAGGCGAGCGGAAACCAGTACGTGGCAACCATGAACGCCACGAACAGCACGAGCAGGACCAGCGGACCCCTGGCGTCGTTGCGCCGCCACGACCACGCCGCCAGCACCGACCCGAGCAGCGCCACCGCGACGACCGGCGGCCCCCACGACGTCAGCCACAGCGGCCCGTCGAAGACCGGCGCGATCGCGTACAGCCCGAACCCGTGCGCCACCAGCACGACCACGGCCGAGATCATCAGCAGCCACGACCACAGGCCGCCCTTCTCGGTCGACGGCACGTCCGGGCAGTCGGTGGCCGTCACCACCACCCGTGCCATCACGACCGCCAGCACGCCGCCCGCGAGCACGGTCAGCACCAGGAAGAACGCGTGCTGCACCAACTGCGCGCTCGTCGCCAGCACCACCACGCAGCAGCCGGCCGAGAGGTGCAGCCGGGTCAGCCGGCGGATCCGCGGGCTGCCCTCCCACATCGACGCCCTGCTGAGCATCACGCCCGGCCTGCGCACCGGTTCGCGCCGCATCGTCGTCATCTCGTACCTGCTGCGCGACAACGACGTCAGCGCCATCAGCCCGAGCAACAGCAGCACCGGCACGGCGGACGCGGCGAGCACCCGGACGTGCCGCGCGGGATCCCCGAGCACGTCCAGGAAGTCCGGCAACCGCTTGCAGGCCGCGCCGGGCAGCGAGCACTGGATCGCGTAGAGGTCGATCGCCACCTCGCACACCGCGAGCACCAGCAACACCGTGAGCCCCAGTCCGAACAACCGGGTGCTGGCCGCGCCGCGCCCGGCGTTCCACCACACCATGTGCTTGGTCGTCGGAACCGAGTCGTCGGGGAGTTTCCGGGACCAGTAGGCGACGTTCGCCAGCCCGAACGGCAGCAGCAACGCCCATCCGATGCGCCCCAGCACGTTCGCGAGCACCGACGGCACCCCGCTGCCCGGCAGGCCGGGGCTGCTGCGCGCCATGCCGCCCCACGAGTACGCCTCGCGCCGCACGTCCGCGGGCACCTGCCCGGCGTGATCCGGTGGCAGCTCGGCGAGTTTGTCCGGTTTGGGCCGCCAGAAGCTGCCGAAGCGGTCGCCCCGGAACTGTTCGACGGCGTGGTCGGGAAGAGCCAGCATCGCGTCCGGGGGCGTGTTGTTGACCCCGTGGATGCGGAGCTCCAAGACGGGTGGACTCATCGCCGGCCTCCCCTTTACTCCAGTTGTCGGCGAGAAAACTGCTCCAGTTAGCGGCCGAACGGGTGAAACAGGTGTATCCGGGCGCCCTGGAAAGCCTCTACTGAACAAGGAGGCCCCACCATGACCGCAACCGCTCACCCGAACGTCGCAAGCTCCGTCGGACTCGCCGAGTTCCTCGCGACGGCGGGCACCCTCACCCTGGCGCAGCGCAAGCTCATCGTCGACCAGGCGCTGATCCTGCTGGAGCAGAACTACGCGCACCTGCCGCTGAAGGTCGCCATGCACGCGGTGAACCCTGTGCAAAGACTCAGGGTTCTCCGAGCCAGACTCGAACGGCAGACCGATGCCACCGCCGAGGCGGAGTGGCAGTTCCACCGCGAGCTGTCGAGCACCTTCCACTCGGTGCGAGACCTGCACACGAACTACCTGCTGCCCGCGCCGTTCGCGGGCAAGATCGCCTTTCTGCCGTTCCAGCTGGAACGCTGCTTCGCCGAGGACGGCACCGAGCAGTACCTCGTCTCGCGCACGGTCGCGGGTTTCGGCGGGCTCGCGGCCGGCGCCGAGGTGACGCACTGGAACGGCACGCCGATCGCCCGCGCGGTCGCGTTGAACGGCGCGATCTTCGCCGGCAGCAACCCCGCCGCGAACCTCGCCCGCGGCGTCGAGTCGCTCACGTTGCGCCCCTTGGTGATCCAGCTCCCGCCCGACGAGGACTGGGTCGTCGTCACCTACCGCACCGAGGCGGGCGCGGCCGAGGAGATCCGCGTCGACTGGCAGGTCACGGAGAACCTCCCTCCGATGACCGACGTCGACGCGCTGTCACCCGCCGCGGCCGCGCAGGGCGTCGACCTGGACTCCGACGAGAAGGCACGCGCCAAGAAGTTGTTGCACGCGCCCAAGGTCGTGCAGGCCGAGGCCGCCGGTGGCGCGGTCGCGATGGCCGCTCAGGACGTCCCGACGACGATGCCCGGCGTGTTCCGCGCGCGTCCGGTCGTCACGCCGTCCGGCACGTTCGGGCACCTGCGGATCTTCACGTTCAGCGTCGACGACCCGGACGCGTTCCTGAAGGAGTTCGTGCGGCTCGCGGCCTTGTTGCCGCAGAACGGACTCATCGTCGACGTGCGAGACAACGGCGGCGGCCACATCTTCGCCTCGGAGTTCCTGCTGCAGACGATGACGCCGCGGCCGGTGCAGCCGGAGCCGGTGCAGTTCCTGAGCACGCCGCTGAACCTGCGGATCTGCCGCCGGCACGCGGAGGACCCGACCGGCCAGATCGACCTCGGCCCGTGGTTCCCGTCGCTCGACAGCTCGACCGAGACGGGCCAGGCGTTCTCCTGCTCGCACACGATCACGCCGGTCGACGGCGCGAACGCCGTGGGCCAGACCTACCACGGCCCGGTGCTGCTGGTCACCGACGCGCGGTGCTACTCGGCCACGGACATCTTCGCCGCGGGCTGGGCCGACCACGACCTGGGCCCGATCCTCGGCGTGGACGACAACACCGGTGCGGGCGGCGCGAACGTGTGGACGCACGGACTTCTGATGACACTGCTGAAGATCCCGGCGCCGAGCGACGGCGAGTCGCCGTACAAGGCGTTGCCCAACAAGGCGAACATGCGCGTGTCGATCCGCCGCACGCTGCGCGTCGGCAAGCTCGCCGGCACGCCGGTGGAGGACCTGGGCGTGCGGCCGTCGCACCAGCACAAGGTCACGCGCGCGGACCTGTTGCAGGGCAACGTGGACCTGCTCGCCCGTGCGGGCGAGCTGCTGGCCGCACTCCCGGTGCGGCGGCTCGGAGTGGCGGTCGCGGGCACGACCGTCTCCCTGGACACCGTGAACCTCGACCGGGTGGACATCTACGTCGATGGCCGCCCGATGACCTCGCTGGACGTGGCAGACGGCGCGCACACCGCGACGTTGACCGCGACCGGGCGCGAGGTGCGCGTCGAGGGGTTCGCGGACGGACAGCTGGTGGCCGCGCGCAAGGTCGCCAGTTGATCGAGCGGGCGCTTCCGGTGACTCCATGACCGGAAGCGCCCGCTCACTCTTGCCCTCAGCGCGTGAACGTCAGTGCGCGGTCGGCGGCCAGCACCGCCAGCTGCGCCTCGGTGCCGGCCGTCCAGCTCTGGACCCACACGACCTCACCGTTGCGGCGGAAGTTCCGGGCCGCCGTGATGCCAGACGCCTCGTTCTTCGAGAAGACGGTCACCCCGCCCCGGTGGTCGCTGACCTGGCCGGTGCACTTGGCCCACTCCTGCTCGCAGTACTCCTTCGGCGACCACTCGTGCTGGCCCGGCGCGTTGACCTGCGTGTACGTCTGGACGCGCTGGCCGTTGTGGGTGAACGACGCGAAGTTGCCCATGTACTGCATGTCGTCGAACACGCCCTCGGCCTCGCCACCCCAGTTGCCGGGCGCGACGTTCTGCGCGCCGCGGAACACCAACGGGTAGGTCTGCTGCTGACGGGCGCTGAACCCGGCCGCCTGCTTCTCCAGTTCCGCCTTGGTCTTGTGGACCGGCGTGACGTCCTTCGGCGGCCACGTCAGCTCGGTCTGAGCGGACGCCGTGCCCGCGAGACCGAGAAGTGCCAAGCCCGTCAGGGCAGCCGCCATCACGTTGCGCATGCGCATGAATCCCCCTGGTGATCGTTCGCTTGCGAAGGGAGGACGCCGGAGGATCACCGGGGGTTGCACGCAAGATCGTTTTCTACAGCCAGCCCCGCCGCATCGCCTGCACGCCCGCCTGGAAGCGCGTCTGCGCCCCGCACCGGTCCATCAGCTGCCGCACCCGCCGCTGCACGGTCCGCGGCGCGAGCCCGAGCTGCCGCGCGATCGACTCGTCGGTGAGGCCGGCCGCGAGCAGTCCGAGCAGGTTCGGGTCCACATCGGCCGCCGCCGCGTAGATCCCACCGGGACTGAACGGGATCCCCTTGTCCCAGTAGAGCTCGAACGTCGAGCGCAGCACGTCCAGCAGCGCCGACGGCCGGATCAGCAGCACCTTGTCGACGACATCGCCGTTCACCACGGGGAGCACCGCCGCGTGCGTGTCGATCACGGCGAGCTTGAACGGCAGCGTCGGCGTGACGCGGGCGCGTTCGCCGGCCGCGACCAGGTCGATGATCTCCGTGACGCGGCCGGGGATGTCTACGGCGGAGCGGTCGTAGACGACGCGCCACTGCACGTCCCGCTCGCGGGTCTCGTCCTCCAGCGCGACGTGCTGGCCCAGCGGCGTCACGTACGGCGGCTGGTCGAGCACGCAGACCTCTTCACGGGCACCGCGCAGCAGGGCGTGCCACAGCTCGCGGACCGCGTCCACACCGGACACCACCTCGACGAACGCGTTGTCGGCCAGCTCCTCGTCGCGGTTGCGCAGGTACAGCTCCATCAACGGGCCGACGTCCGCGCGCGCCCGCCGGTTCTGCTCCTCGCGGGCCGCGATCAGCGCCTCGACGGCGAGATCGGGTGCGACGGCCTGCCACACGTCACCGGGCAGGTGCCGGACCAGCCCGAGCTCGCGCATCTGCTCCAGCAGCGGTGCCGCGACGCCGATTTCTTCCGTCGTGCGGCTTCCGCCTGTTACCAGAAGCTCGTAAACGGCCGTTAGCTCCGGCGCGACGCCCAGGTGTCCGAACACGGCCACATTGTGCGCCATTCAGCGCAACACCCCTGTCGTGAACACGCCAGTGTCGTCAAACGGCCTCCGCTAGACCTGTTTTCGCAGCTGTGACCCGGCTTACGGTCCCCACACCTCCGCAGCCGGTTCAGAACACTGACGCCCTCAACGGCACGCGAAGGCCCTGCGTGGAAGGACCTCACGTGAACGGATTGCGACGCACGAGTCTGTGCGCCGCGGCAGTTTCCGCCGCCGTGTTCAGCGTTGTCTCACCCGTCAACGCCGCTCCAAGCCAGATCCAGTCCCAGCCGGACTCGACCCAGGTGAACCGCCCGTTCGAGCGGCTGATCGTCGGCTACAAGCCCGGCACCGCCGAGGCCTCGTCCGACACCGCTGCCTCGGACGACGCCCGCAAGAAGGGCAAGTCGCTGCACCGCCGCACGGCGAGTGGCGCGGTCGTCGTCGACCTCGGTGCGAAGACCACGAACGCCGACAACACCATCCAGGCGTTCAAGAACGACCCGAAGGTCGCCTACGTCGAGCCGGACCTGCTGATGCAGCCGCTCGCCGACCCGAACGACACCGAGTACTCCCGGCAGTGGGACCTCTTCGAGGCCACCGCGGGCATGAACGTGCCCGGCGCGTGGTCGTCGAGCACCGGCTCCGGTGTGACCGTCGCGGTCATCGACACCGGCTACGTCGCGCACAGCGATCTGGCGTCCAAAGTCGTCGCGGGGTACGACTTTGTGTCCGATTCCGCTCGTGCCCGTGACAACAACGGCCGCGACTCCAACCCGGCCGACGAGGGCGACTGGACCGCACGCGGTGAGTGCGGCACGGACGCCAATGGCCAGCCGGTCCCGCCGTCCGACCAGGGTTCGTCCTGGCACGGCACGCACGTCGCGGGCACGATCGCCGCGGCCACCAACAACGGCAAGGGCATCGCGGGCATCGCCTACGACGCCAAGATCCAGCCGTTGCGCGTGCTCGCCAAGTGCGGTGGCGCCACCTCGGACATCGCCGACGCGATCACCTGGGCGTCCGGCGGCACGGTGAGCGGCGTTCCCGCGAACCAGAACGTCGCCAAGGTCATCAACATGTCGCTGGGCGGTCAGTCGTCCTGCTCGACGACCTACCAGAACGCGATCAACGGCGCCATCAACCGCGGCACCACGGTCGTCGTCGCGGCCGGCAACTCGAACGCGAACGTCGCCAACTTCACCCCGGCCAACTGCTCCGGTGTCATCACCGTCGCGGCGACCGGCCGTGAGGGCAACAAGGCGTTCTACTCGAACTTCGGCACCCGCATCGACATCGCGGCGCCCGGCGGCGAGACCCGTCGCGGCACCGACACCCCAGGCACCATCACCACGCCGGAGAACGGCATCTGGTCGACGCTGAACGCCGGTGCCACCACCCCCGGTGCCGAGAACTACAAGCCCTACCAGGGCACGTCGATGGCCGCCCCGCACATCGCGGGCCTCGCGGCACTGCTGGTGGCGAAGAAGCCGTCGCTGACCCCGGCCCAGGTCAAGGACCTGATCAAGACGAACTCCCGGCCGCTGCCCGGCACCTGCTCCGGCGGGTGTGGCGCGGGCCTCGCGGACGCCACCAAGACCGTGAACGCCGTCGACACGACTCCGCCGCCCTCCGGTGGCCTGGAGAACACGACCGACGTCGCCATCCCGGACCGCGGTGCCGCGATCACGTCGTCCATCACCTCCACGGTGACGGGCAACGCCTCCTCCTCCACCAAGGTCGGCGTGGACATCGTCCACACCTACCGCGGCGACCTGGTGATCGACCTGGTCGCGCCGGACGGCACCGCCTACCGGCTGAAGAACTCGTCCACTTCGGACAGTGCCGACAACGTGGTGGCGACCTACACGGTCAACGCCTCGTCCGAGGTCGCGGCGGGCACGTGGAAGCTGCGGGTCCAGGACGTGTACTCCGGTGACACCGGGTACATCAACTCCTGGAACCTGACCCTGCGATAGCTCCACGAGTTCGCCGAGGGGCGGCGCCTCCCAGCCTGTCACTGGGGGTGCGCCGCCCTTTCACATGCTCACGAGCTTCTTGTTGCGCTGCACGATCCGTTCCAGGTACTCGGCGGCGTCGCGGATCGACGGCAGGCCGAGCATGTGCCGTTGCGCCCGCCGCACCCCCGCCCGGATCTTCGGGTCCGACAGCGCGCGCTGGCAGGCCTCGGTGACCGCGTCGGCGCAGAAGTCGTGCACCCGCACGCCGAGCCGCAGTTCACCGACCCGGTGGGCGTTGTGCATCTGGTCGTGCAGCACCGGCAGCACGGCCGCCGGCACCCCGGCCCGCATGGCCTCGCGGACCGAGTTGTACCCGCCGTGCGACACCAGCAGGTCCGCGCTCTGCAACAACAACGCCTGCGGCAGCGACTCGACCAGGTGCACGTGCGAGGCGGAGGCCTCCACCGGCAGCCCGCCCGTCAGCACCACGGCCTCGCAGTCCACAGAGGACAGTCCGGCGACCATCGTCTCCAGGTGCGCCAGCGGCGACCGGTCCAGCGCCTGCGCCGGGAGTGCGTCGAAGTCGAACAGGTCCAGCGACGACTCCGACTCGAACACCCCGCCCGACGTGGAGGTCGACGCCACCACCAGCGGCCGGGACGGGTCCAGGTCGGCCAGCCACTGCGGCAGCCGTTCCCCGGTGCTGTGATGGGTGGGCTGCTGGTAGGTGAACGCCGGTGGCATCGGCTGGCGGGCGAACGAGTAGCCCGGCGGGACCGCGTCCAACCGGCCGTACCGGTGCGCAGAGTCGAGAGACTCGTGCACCGGCTGGCGCAGTTCCCCGCGGCGTTCGTTCAGGGCGTTCAACAAGGTCAGGCGGTCCATGTACTGGCCGACACCTGTCGGCGCGGTCACATGGGGCACGCCCAGGCGTTCGGCGACGAGCAGGCCCGCGAACTCGATGCCCCCGCGCAGCACCAGATCGGGCCGGAAGTCGACGGCGACGGGCAGCAGCCCCTCGACGGCCGCGGTGATGTGCGGGCCCGCCGCGAACTCGACGACCATCTCGTCGGAGAACGGGTCGTAGTCCGGCGGCAGCGTCAGGACCTCGCCCTGCAACAACTCCGCGAGCTGGTCCGCGACCTCGGGCAGCGCCGCGGCCACGCGCACCGGCTCGCCGGCGAAACCGCGCAGCACCGACGCGGGACCCGCGACCAGCACCTCGTGGCCGAGCGAGGCGAGCATCGCGACCAGCGGCAGGGTGGCCCTCGCGTGAGCGGCCGAGAACGCGACTGTGCACAGCACGCGCACGGCATCCTCCCCGCGGACAAGGGTCTGTTCCCCACCTTAGAGAGTCGCGGGCCCGCGGGGGAATGGCGAAGTTCCACTCGCGGGTAACGTCGCGGACATGGCGACATTGGTGACGTTCCACGCCCACCCAGACGACGAGTGCATCGTCACGGGTGGCGTGATGCGCAAGGCGTTCGAGGAGGGACACCGGGTCGTCCTGGTCGTCGCGACGCGCGGGGAGGCCGGCTTGGTCCCGGACTTCCTGCAGGAGGGCGAGGAGCTCTGGCAGCGCCGCGTCGTGGAGACGCAGGCGTCGGCGGACCTGCTGGGGGTCGCGCGCGTGGAGTTTCTGGGGTACCGCGACTCCGGGATGATGGGCGACGAGCTCAACGACCAGCCGGGGTCGTTCTGGACGGCCGACGTCGAGGAGGCGGCCCAGAAGCTCGCGGCGATCCTCGTCGAAGAGGACGCGAAGGTGTTCACGACGTACGACAGCTTCGGCGGCTACGGCCATCCGGACCACATCCAGGCCCACCGGGTCGGCATGCGTGCCGCGGAGATCGCCGGCACCCCGGCCGTCTACCAGGGAATGGTGCGGGAGTCGGAGTTCCGCGAGGCGTTCAGGATGGCGGGCATCGAGGAGCCGCCGCCGCTGGGCGAGGACGCGGTGCCGGAGTCGGAGATCAACGTCGGCGTCGACGTCACGAAGTACCTGGAGGTGAAGCGCAAGGCGATGCGCGCGCACGCCTCGCAGATCACCGAGGAGTCGTTCTTCCTGGCGCTCGACGAACCGACGTTCGCGCACGCGTTCGGCACTGAGTGGTTCATCCGCGAGGGCCACGGGCCGGCGACCGAACTGGACCTCTAGAAATGCGAAAAGCGGGGCGGTCCACTTCGGACCGCCCCGCTCCTTGTTGGTTCAGCTGGTTCAGGCGCTCTGACGGCGGCGCAGGAACAGCAGGGTGCCGGCACCGGCTCCCACCAGGCCCAGACCCGAGAGCAGCAGCCACAGCGGGGACGCACCGGTCGCCGCGAGGGGCGGTTCCGGAGCGCTGCCACCGGGAGCGACCGGGGTCGTGGACGGCGGCGGGACCTCAGCGGAGGACGAGGGCACCTCCGGAGTCGACGAGGCCGGCTTCGTGGTCGTCGTCGGCTTGGTGGTGGTCGTGGTCGGCGGCGTCTTCACGCACTCTTCGGTCGTGCGGGTCTCGACCTTGCTCCACCCCTTCTGGAAATTGGGGTCGTCGTAGGCCGTGATCGTCGCCTCGTAGGTGTGCTTGGCGTCGCCGCCGCGCTCCCACTTCTGCTCTTCGAGCTTGCCCTTGAAGGTGGTCTTGAACGCCTCGACGCCGTCGATCTTGACGACCAGCGTGTTGTCCTTGTCCTTGCCGTAGTCCTTCAGGGACACGGTGAACCAGGACTTCCCAGCCTTCGCGTCACATCCCTTGTTCACGACGGGGGTGTGCGCCTGTGCCGTGCCGGCCAGTGCCAGCGTGGCCAGCGCAGCGGTGACGGTCACCGCGAACGCGCCAAGAACTCTCCTTGCCAACGAATCTCTCCTGCTCTGGTTGATGCGTGGCGGATCGAGCACACATTCATGATCTGAATCACCCGACCGGGTGAACCGCGCCACGCTAACAACACAGAGGGGTCAGAAGGTCACCGTATGACAACGCCTTGGTGTCACCACGGATAGATTCTCATGTTTTCTGTTAGGCCGATCGTGCCCGCGATGAGCCGCATCTGCTCCACGCCGCGCACGTCGGCGTCCAGCAGCCGGGGCGAGCAGATCATCACGGCGAGCACCTGGGCACGGGAGAGTGCCACGTTCAATCTGTTGCGTGACAAAAGAAAGTCCAGGCCACGGGGCAGGTCCACGGTGGACGACGACGTCATGGACATGATGACGGCGGGTGCCTCCTGGCCCTGGAAGCGGTCCACTGTGCCCACCCGAGTTTCGGTGAATCCCGCATCGGCCAGCCGCCGCCGGATCACCCGCACCTGCAGGTTGTAGGGCGCGACCACGAGGATGTCCGCATCGGTAAGTTCGCGCGTTTTACCGTTGTCCGTCCAAGTTCGACCGACGATCGCGCGCACCGTGTCCACCACGGCGTCGGCTTCCTCGGCAGACGACGTGATGTTGTGCCGGTGGTCGACCTCGCGCAGGTAGATCCCCGGCTCGACGCCGGAGATCGACCGGTGCGCGGCGGATTCGTGCGAATGGAGCAGACCGGCATAAGAAAGTTCGGACACCGGACGGCACACGGCCGGGTGCATTCGGCGGGTCTCGGCCAGGAAATAGCCCAGATGCGCGGGGATCACGTCCGCGTCGCCGAGTAGATGGCCCAACGCCGACGCGTCCGAACCGGGCGGGTGCACGCCCTGGACGACCTGGGGCAGCTGTTGCGGATCGCCCAGCAGCACGAGGTTGCGCGCCGCCACCGCCACCGCCACCGCGTCGGCCAGCGCGAACTGGCCGGCCTCGTCGATGATCATCACGTCGAACGGCTGCGCCTTGATCACGGTGTTGGAGAAGGTCCAGGCCGTGCCGCCGACCAGGTGGCCCTGCGGGTGCTCCTCACGCCACGCCGCCAGCGCGCCGTTGGTCTTCGGCTGGTCCCACGGCAGGCCCTCCTCGGGCTTCTTCTCCTTGGGGCGCTTGGCCATCGGGATGTCGGGATCCACTGACGACAGCACGTTCTCCACGGCCTTGTGCGACGTCGAGGTCACCGCGACGGTCTTGCCCTGGTCGATCAGGTGCCGCACCAGCTTGGTCGCGAGATACGTCTTGCCGGCGCCGGGCGGGCCCTGCACGGCCAGCGTGCCGCCGTCGAGCTGGTCGACGGCCTTGATCACGGCCTGCACCACGTCGTCGTGCTGCGGCAACGGTTGCGCGGGCGGGGTGCGCAGCAGCAGGTCGATGCCGGGGTTGCGGGGGAGCAGCGGCAGCAGTCCGACTGCCTGCTCCGCCAGTTCCGCGACGGCCTCGTCCTTCGGCGACGCGGGCACCGGACTGCCCGGCAGCACGGCGATCGGCATCTCGCCGTGCTCGACCGCGTTGCTCTCGGTCAGCACCAGTTCGTACGGGTTGTCGTCGGCCACCACGGCGTTGCGCGTCATGTTGCCGGGGTAGAGCAGCCGGACCTGCTCGCCCGAACCGAACGGGTGCGGGCGTTCGGGGTCGATGCGCGCGTGCACCTGCCGTTTGTGCGTCCGGACCCGGCCGCTGGGCGGCACCCAGTCCTCGGCCTTCAGCGTGATCGGCACCGCGCAGTGCGAGTCGGTCTCGAGGTCGGAGATCGGCGCGAGGGCCTGCCGGAAGAAGTCGCCCCACGCCGGGCTCGACTCCCGCCGGTGGTAGCCGACCGTCGCCGCGAACAACGCGTACCCCTCGGCGAGCAACGGCTCGGTCAGCGCGGCCATCCGGCGCGCCCGTTCGGCGGCTTTCTCCAGCGCCGCCTCGTCGCGTTCCTGCGGCGGCGCGGTCTCGATCTCGCGCTCGACCTTGATGTCGTGCAACAGATCCCGCAGACCGCGAGTGGGAATCTCGTCGTCCAGCAACGGCTTCAGCGCCGGCAGCGTGTACTCCCGGGTGGACACCCGCAGCACCCGCCGCGTCAGCGCCCCGAGATCGACGCACCGCCGCACCAGCTCGTCCACTTCGGACTCCTTGGTCGCCGTCCGCGCGGCCCGCCCGGCGAGGTCGTGCGGAGCGAAGTGGTAGACCGTGCCGGCGGGCGTGCGGTCGACGAACTCCTCGAACGTCCCCTCCCAGCCGGGAGTGCGGAATGTGTCGCCGTCCACCTCCAGGAACACGTCGTCCTCGGCGGGCTCCGGCAGGTTCGCCAACGCCTCCGGCGCCACGACCTCGTACGTGATGACGCCCGTACGTTCCTGCTGCACCTGAAGCCGGGCCTGCGCCGTCAACGCGGTGAAGCTCGCCGGAGACAGCGTCGCGGGCCGCTCGTCGGTCGCCGCGAGCGCGTCGATCGTGTCGATGCCGGCCGAGACCAGCTTCCGCCGCTGGTCGGTCCGCAGACCCGCCACGAGCGACAGGTCCCGCGCCTCCTCACGACCGGAAGCGCAGTGACGGGCGAACCGGCACCCGGTGCAGGCCGCCCGCACGTCACCCCACGACCGCTGCGGCGCGGGGGCGGGCTTGGCGAGCCGCGTGCGCAACCGCCCCAGCAGGGGAGTGAAGTCGGCGATCCGGAACGTCGTGCGGCGGCCGTCGACGATCAGGTGCGCGCGCTCGGAGCCGAGCGCCTGCGCCGCCGCGACCAGCGACAACACGGCCAGGGGAGTGGCGTCCGAGGCCTCTTCGCACGGTTCGTACCCGTCGGCCGTGCGCACGAGGGTCTGAGCCGTGCAGTGGAACACGCCGTCGAAGAACACGGCGTTCTCGACCAGGTCCGCGCCGGACCGCATCTCCGCAGCCGTCCTGGCTGCGGCAACGTGCAGTTCGGAGGGGTCGCCACGGCGTTCGTCACGAGCGAGGAAGCTGCGGTGCTCGCATTCGAGCAGATCGACGAGATCGGACGGGCTGGCGAGCATGGCTGCCGATGCTAGCGGCGCCCCCTGACAGAACGGGCGCGCGACCCGCGTTCATCCCCGACTCGCGGGTCGCGCACCCGCACCATCAGGTGCGGTCCCAGACGTTCGCCTTCACCAGGTGCGGTCCTAGACGTTCGCCTCCACCAGGTGCAGCAGGGCCTCGTGGTGCGTGTTCGGGTAGTCGTGCGGCCGGAACGGACGCGTCTGCGCTCGCACCAACGCCGCCGCGGCAGCCAGTTCCCCGGTCCGCACCTCGGTGTCGCGGTGCAGGAACGCGAAGTGCGGCTCCCGCACCTCCTCCGGCCACAGCAGCGTGTGCAGCACCAGGACACCCTGCTGCGGCCTGATCGCCGCCAGCGTCTCCTTGCCGCGCAAGGCGAACTTCACGATCGCCGCGGCCTTCGTGCGCTCCAGCGTCTCCCGCAGCAGCACGTAGGACCGCACGAACAGGTCGTCCGGCTCCAGGTAGTAGCTGCGGTGCAACGCCACCGGGTCCAGATCGACCTGCGGCGCGAACTGCTGCACGTCGATCACGCCGTCCTCGGGCGCCGGCAGGTCGCCGGGGTCGATCTGCACGATGCGGCCGTCGTCGAGCTCGTAGCCCCGCCCGATGTCCTCCGGCGTCAGCCGCAGCGAGCACTCGCCGCACACCTGTTGATGGCGCACGCGGCCGCTGTCCTCGCGGTGCACGAGGTGCACCTTGCTGCGATGTTCGGTGGCGGCCGACACCAGCCGCACCGTCATCGTCGTCATCCCGAACCGAAGTGCTCCCCGCCACACAGTTCTCATGACAAATGAGTACTCGAACAGGTGTTCAACTAAGCATAAGGCCTGATGAAAGGCCTCGTTCGGGCGCGTCCGACAGGTACCTCGGACGCGTGTTTCCGACGAAAGTCACTCAAAAGGCTCACCAAGGAGAAGGCGCGTAGTCCTTCAGGAAGCAGCCGTAAAGGTCCTCGCCCAGCTCGCCGCGTACGATCGGGTCGTACACCCGCGCCGCGCCGTCGACCAGGTCCAGCGGGGCGTGGAAGCCCTCCTCGGCGAGCCGCATCTTCATCGGGTGCGGCCGTTCGTCGGTGATCCAGCCCGTGTCGACGGCGGTCATCAGGATGCCGTCGGCCTGCAGCATCTCCTCGGCGCTGGTGCGCGTCAACATGTTCAGCGCGGCCTTCGCCATGTTCGTGTGCGGGTGCCCGGAACCCTTGTAGGCGCGGGAGAACTGCCCCTCCATCGCCGACACGTTCACCACGTACTTGCGGCGGTACGACGACTTCGCCATCGACGCCCGCAGCCGCGAGATCAGCAGGAACGGCGCCGTCGAGTTGCACAGCTGCACTTCCAGCAGCTCCACCGGGTCGACCTCGTCGACGTTCTGGATCCACGAGTTGACCGGCGCGGTGTCGGGCACGAGGCCGCCCGCGTCGATGTCCTTGGACCCCGCCATCAACGCCAGCGTCGTCACCGAGTGCGCCTCGGGCACGGCGGTACCCGGCAACGCCAGCTGCCCGTGCCCGCCGAACGAGATCAGCTCGGGACGACGGGCGTCCCCGGTCAGCGCCTCGTGCTCGGCCTGCGCCAGCGGCGTGTACGCACCGGCGGAACGGCGCACGGTCTGCGCGGCGTTGTTGATCAGCACGTCCAGCGGGCCGCGCGCTGCCACCTCGTCGGCCAGCGCGAGCACCTGGGACGGGTCGCGCAGGTCGATCCCGACGATCTTGAGCCGGTCGATCCACTCGGCGGCGTCCGGCATCGAGGCGAACCGCCGCGCCGCGTCCTTGGGGAACCGGGTGGTGATCGTGGTGTGCGCACCGTCACGCAGCAGCCGCAGCGCGATGTACATGCCGATCTTCGCGCGGCCACCGGTCAGCAGCGCGTTGCGGCCGGTGAGGTCCGTGCGGGCGTCGCGCTTGCCGTGGTTGAACGCGGCGCAGTCCGGGCAGAGGTTGTGGTAGAAGGCGTCTACCTCGACGAACCTCTTGCGGCACGTGTAGCAGGAACGCGCGCGCAGCAGCGTGCCCGCCACAGCACCCTGGGCGTTCGACACGAGGGGGAGGCCCTGCGTCTCGTCGTCGATGCGGTCCGGCGACCCGGTGGCCGTCAGCGCGGTGACAGCCCGGTCGTTGGCCGTGATGGCGGCCTTGCGCTCGGACTTACGGAACTTCTTCGCGGCCTTGAAGATCTTCGCGGTGGCCCGGCGGACGCGCACGGCGTCGTCGTGTTCCGCCGGCAGGTCCTCGACCTGGGCAAGCACGCGCAGGCAGACTTCCAGCTCTGCGGGGTCGATCGAGGTCATGAACAGGCATTTTACGGGGAGTGGGGGGTGGTCCGGTGACCGGGCCGGAGCTGCTGGTGCTGTGGGACATCGACAACACGCTGATCTCGGCGCGCGGGTTCGGCGGGCTGATGTACCGCGAGGCGTTCCGCACGGCGTTCGGCAGGCAGCTGCAGGGGCCTGTCGATCTCGGCGGGCGCACCGAGGCGGACATCATCGAGGAGACGCTGCGTCAGCACGGCATCGAGCACACGGAGGAGACGTCGAGGCTCCTGGCCGACGCGCTGGCGGCCTCCTTCGAGACCAGGCGCGCGGAACTGCCCGGCCACGGCGAGGTGCTGCCGGGTGCGCTCGAGGCTCTCGAGCACTTCGCCGCCGACCCGCGCGTGCACCAGGGCGTGCTGACCGCGAACCTCCGCAGCGTGGCGCTGATCAAGCTGGAGGAGTTCGGCCTGGCGCACCTCGTCGACTGGGACGTGAGCGCGTTCGGCGACGAGCACGCGGACCGCGCCGAGCTGGTGACGTTCGCCCGTGAACGCGCTCGGCACATCCGGCCGTTCACACATGACGAGGTCGTGCTCATCGGCGACACCCCGCACGACGTCCACGCGGCGACCAGGTCGGGCGTGCGGCTGGTCGCCGTGGCCACCGGGCGCAGTTCGAGACAGGATCTCCACCAAGCTGGAGCCCAGATCGTGATCGACGACCTGAGCGACCTGAAAGTGCTGACCAGCAGCGTGTGGGCCACCTGAGACGGGTCTGAACGGCCCTGGCCACTGGTCGATCACGGCGTTATGGTGCCCGGCATGCCCACAGCAGGCGGCCCGACAGTCAAACGGCTGTCCCAGCCGGACGCCGACATCAAACCGAAGGCCCTCGGTCTGCCCCGAGGCCGCACGGTGATCTCGGTCTTCGGCTCCACACAAGACATCGAGACGGATCTCGCGGCGAAGTTGTTGCCGGTGCTCAGATCCGTCGTGGCGACCGCGGCGCGCAACGGTGCCGTGTTCGTCACGGAAGGCACCGACCGAGGCGTTGTCCACTTGCTGGGCATGGCTTTGCAGGCGTGCGAGCAGCGCTGGCCCGTCGTGATCGGTGTCGCGCCGAGCAGCAAGGTGCACGACCTCACCGAGACCTCCACCAACGGTCAGGTCCCGCTGGAACCCAACCACAGCATCGCCGTCATCGTGCCCGGTTCGGAGTGGACGGACTCGACGCCGGTGCTGTTCCGCACGATCGACGCGGTGCGCAACAAGAAGCCCGTGGTCGCTCTCGTCGTAGGAGGCGAGAACGAGCAGGAGGTCGTCGACCACCTCAGCGGTGACAACCCGCTGCTGGTGCTCGCCGGCACCGGTGGGCTCGCGGACCGCATCGCGACCGGCGACCTCAAGGGCGACCTCGCGGTGCTCGTGCGCAGCGGCAAGATCTTCATCATCCACGTGGACGAGGGCGCCGGCAAGGCGGTCACCGCGCTGGAACGCTTGCTGGGCAAGGAGAAGCCCGTCAAGCCGCCGAGGATCCTGCCCAAGGTCCGGTACCGGGCACCGGAACCGCGCCCGCTCGTCGACCCCGGCTTCGTCGTGGCCTACCCGACGCTCGCCGACGCCATCCACGACGCGAACCAGGTCGTCGCGCCGGCGTTCCAGGAGCTCGACGCCGAGGCGGAGGTCGAGCAGAACCGCTACCGGCTCATGGCCGTGCTCGCGATCGCGGGCGGCCTGACGACGACGGTGTTCGCCGCGCTGCAGACGTGGCTCAAGGACACGCCGTGGCCGGGAGTGCTCGTCGTGGCGGGTGGCGCGTTCGCGGCCGCCATCACGATCGTGGCGCGCAAGCGGGAGTCCCTCGACAAGTACCTCACCGCGCGGTCGCGCGCGGAACGCCTGCGGGCGCTGTACTTCGCGCACCTCGCGTCCGTGGCGCCCGCCACGGAGGAGGAGCGTCTGGACAAGGTGGCGGACCTGGAAGCCGCGGTCAGCAACCGCAAGCACGAGGTGGTGCGGACATGAGCGACAAGCAGCGCCAGGCCCAGTTCGTGGAGGCCTATCTGCGCCACCGCTTCCAGGACCGGCTCGACCACTTCGAACGCGCCCGCAAGCGCTACTCCCGTGCTCGCACGTGGACGGTCGCGCTCGCCGCCGCCTTCTTCATCGCCGCCGCCGCTGCCGCCGCCGTGGGGATGGCGGACGGGCCGCGCAGGGCCATGTGGGGTTTCGCCGCAACGACTTTGGCCGCTCTGGGCACCGCCCTGTCGTTGTACGAGGCGACCTTCGGGTTCCGCCGGCTGGCGCGGGAGAGCGCCACCACTTCCGTTGCGCTGCAACGACTCGCGGTGGACGGTCCCACGCCGGACGACGTGGACGACGAGCGGCTGGTCGCCTTTGTGACCGAAGTGGAGTCTGTGCTGAGGTACGGCAGGTAGGGCAGAAATCCGGTAACAATGACGCGGGGCCGTTTCAAGAAATCGCTTCCACGGTTTTGCACGCAGCGTGGGTGATCGATTACGGTAAGCACAGGTTCTGGTGTTTCCGTCACCCAGTTGCCATGATGACCTCATCCCCCGATGCGGAAGCAGGCACGAGATGACTTGGGCGCGTCCCGCGATCGCCGAGCCCGAAACCGGCACCTTCGCCGAGGCCAAGGCTCTGGAGAAGGAGCACAGCACGATTCAGAACAGCAAGGCGGCACGCACCGTGGCCTGTCACGCCACGGACGCGCTCGACTGCGCTGACCTGCTGGAAATGCTGGGCTTGAGCGCCACGGAGGGCAAGGTCCGGGTGTAACCCCGCGACTGGATCCACCACTCGGCCACCAGCAGGTTCACCACGAACGACAGCCAGTTCGCGGTGGCGAAGACCAGCAGCCCGTCCCCGTCGGGCAGGAGTGCGCCGAGCGCAAGGCCCCAAAGGCGACCCGTCACGGCGGCGCCAGTGAGTGCGAAACCGCGGATCATCCAGATGCGGTGCTCGCCGAACTGGCGCCGCCGTGCCGTTCTCAGGCCGTACACCGCGGTCACGAACCACAGCACCGACAGCACCGTCAGCGGCCCGGACGACGCCAGCCCGGCCAGCGACAGCTGGGCGCACACGATGCCGAGCAACGAGGACGGCAGGACGGCCGCGAAGTAGACGCGGCCCATCACCCGGTGCACGCGCGGGTGCCGGCGGCGCAGGCCCGGCCAGAACTGCGATACACCCGCCAGGACCGCGACCGTTCCGGTGAAGATGTGGGCGACCAGAAGCCCGTAGTGGACCGCCCCGTGCAGCGGCGGCCGCGCCTGATCCATGTCGAGGGTGACGTACGCGCTCGCGGCGAAGATCGTTATCGCGACGCAGACGAACCCTGATACCGCCAACCAGGCGGTGTACCCCCACGAAGTTTTCATGCTTCGAGGTTGTCAACGCCTTCACTCGAACGCGCTGGTGTGCGCCCCCGAGCGAGCAGTGGGGACCGCCCTACTGGGATGATGTGACTCATGCGTACGGTCGAGATCTCCGAAGAGCCGATCAGGCTAGGACAGTTCCTCAAGCTGGCTCAGCTGGCAGACGACGGCGGGCGCGCCAAGGAGCTCATCGAGGACGGGGAAGTCCACGTCAACGGCTCTGTGGAGCTGCGACGTGGAGCACAGTTGCGGCAGGGTGACGTTGTGGCCGTCCAGGGTGACGAAGTCCGCATTTCCGTTCGGCCGTAACGCATTACTCCGTTCAGCGGTAAGAGGATGCACAATCGCAGTCGATCAGACTAGGGCCTGAAGACCTGTTCTGAACGATTACCTCGCGACATCCGTATCCTTTATGTCCCTTGTGGACATCTGGAAACGTGTTACGTCGCCACGGTTTCCAGGTGGTGAGACGCGCGTCACGTCCGGTATTCGGACTTCGGGAAACTTTTTTCCAGGGTCTGTAACGCGGATCCCGGTACGCGCGAATCACCGGTAGCGAGCTTCGGTCGCCGATCCAGTTTGCCTGCGTGTCCGAAGCTCGCGGAACCGAACAAGAATCAAGGTCCTCGGGGTGACCTGTGCCTGTGCACGTCCAAAATCGCCGCTGAGCCGGGGAGATCAGAACGATGAGTGAGCAGGTCCGCGCTGCCCGTGACGTCGCTGCCCGTGACGTCGAAGGGTTGCGCTCCACGCTCAATCCTCTGTCGGAACACAGACAGACGCACCCACCCGTTGCCCGCTGGGAAAGCCGCTACCGCTATGCCGTGATCACCGCCGACGTGCTGACCGTTGCCCTGGTCGTCATCGCCGTCGGTGCGGTCATGAGCATGCGTCACACCGCGTTCGGCCCGCTTTCCCTCGCATTGCTGGACATACTCACAGTAGTCCTCGTCGTCGGTTCGCTCGCGATCAACCGCGTGTGGACCCCCACAGTTCTGGGTCAAGGGGCTGAAGAGTTCCGAAGACTCGGCCGGGGTTTGTTCGGTGCCGTTGTGGCGCTCGGCCTCGGAGCGCTCGCCGTCGACATCCCCGGCGCTCGCCTGTGGATCTTCGTCGTAGTTCCCGCGATCGCCCTGGTCGCGTTTCCCATGCGCTACCTCCTGCGCCGCCCGCTGCACCGCGGCCGCAGTGAAGGACGTTTCCTGCTCTCGGTCCTCGCCGCGGGAAACCTGGACACCGTTGAGGACCTCATCCTCCGCACCAAGCGCGTCGCCCACCTGGGCTGGCGCGTGGACGCGATCTGCACGATCGACGGCCGCGGACGCTCCGGCACGGACGTCGACGGCGTACCCGTCGTCGGCCAGCTGCGCGAGCTCGCCGAGCACGTCCGACGTGGTGGATACCGCATCGTCGCCGTCACGCCCGACGCCTACTGGACACCTCGCCGTCTCCAGCAGCTCGCGTGGGCACTCGAAGGCTCCGGTGCCGAGATGGTCGTGTCGCCCGGTCTCATGGAGGTCGCCGGCCCGCGACTGCACATGAGCGCCGTGCTGGGCATGCCGCTGCTGCGCGTGAGCGAACCGGCACTGAGCGGATTCCGCCGTCTGGTCAAGGAGGTCGTGGACCGCGTCGGAGCGTTCCTCCTCCTCTTCCTGCTGGCGCCGCTCATGTTCGCCGTCGCCGCGTTCGTGATGATCGACAGCCGTGGTCCCGTCTTCTACCGCCAGAAGCGGGTCGGCAAGACCGGTGTGCCGTTCACGATCATCAAGTTCCGCACGATGGTGACCAACGCCGACGCGTTGCGCGCCAGGCTCGCCAGTGTCGACGAAGGCAACGGCGTGCTGTTCAAGATGAAGAAGGACCCGCGCATCACCAAGGTCGGCACGTTCCTGCGCCGCTACTCGATCGACGAGCTGCCGCAGCTGTTCAACGTCCTCGCGGGCAGCATGTCGCTCGTCGGCCCGCGCCCGCCGCTGCCGGAGGAGACCGCGAAGTACTCCTCGGACGTGCGGCGCCGCCTCCTGGTGAAGCCCGGCCTGACCGGCCTGTGGCAGGTGAGCGGACGGAGCGATCTCTCGTGGGAGGAGTCGATCCGTCTCGACCTGCGCTATGTCGAGGACTGGTCGCTGGCCCTCGACCTCGTGATCATGTGGAAGACCTTCCGCGCCGTCTTCGGCGGCCAGGGGGCCTACTGATGGGGAACCAAGACGTGATTGGCCTTGCTGTCATCGGAGCCGGGTACTGGGGGCCGAACCTCGTTCGCAACGCCCAGGCCACCCCCGAGCTCCACCTGCGTTACCTGTGCGACCTCGACGTCGAGAAGGCTCAGCGCGTGCTGGGCCAGTACTCGACGGTGCGCGCCACCGCTTCGCTGGACGAGGTCCTCGCCGACCCCGAAGTGCACGCGGTCGCCATCGCCACACCCGCTGCCACGCACCTGCCCGTCGCCCTCGCGGCGCTGGAGGCCGGCAAGCACGTCCTCGTGGAGAAGCCGCTCGCGGCCAACTTCGAGGACGGCCTCAAGCTCGTCGAGACCGCGGAGCAGCGCGGCCTCACGCTGATGCTGGACCACACCTTCGCGTACACGTCGTCGGTGCAGCACCTGCGCAAGATCATCCGCGGCGGCGAGCTCGGCGACATCCAGTACATCGACTCGGTGCGCATCAACCTCGGTCTGGTGCAGCCGGACGTCGACGTGCTGTGGGACCTCGCGCCGCACGACCTGTCGATCTTCGAGGCGATCCTGCCCGACGACGTGCACCCGGTGGAGGTCGCGGCCCACGGCTCCGACCCGATCGGCGCGGGCGTCGCGTGCGTCGGCCACCTCACGGTGCGGCTGTCCAACGGGGCGATCACGCACGTGCACGTGAACTGGCTGTCGCCGACGAAGATTCGCACGATGGTCATCGGCGGTTCGCAGCGCACGGTCGTGTGGGACGACAACAATCCGGCGCAGCGACTGTCCATTTACGACCGGGGCGTCGACAAGTCCCCGGAGCAGCAGAAGATCTCCTACCGCACCGGCGACATGGTCGCGCCGGCGCTGGTGGAACGCGAGGCGTTGCGCACGATGATGGCGGAGTTCGCCGCGTCCATCACCGAGAAGCGCGCACCGCTGACCGACGGCCGCGCGGGTCTGCGCGTGCTGGCGGTGCTGGAGGCGGCGTCGGAGTCGCTGCGCTCCGGCGGGCTTTTCGTTCCCGTTCAACAAGTCGAAGGCAAGGTGTCCTGATGACCGACCTGGGTCAGCCGATCACGGGCCAGCGCGCGCTCGTCACGGGCGGCGCGGGCACGATCGGCTCCTCGGTGGTGGACCAGCTCGTCGAGGCCGGCGCCGCAGAGGTCGTCGTGCTGGACAACTTCGTGCGCGGCCGCCGCGAGAACCTGGCGTCCGCACTGGAGTCCGGTGTCGTCCGCATCGTCGAGGGCGACATCAACGACAAGGCCCTGGTGCGCGAGCTGACCGAGGGCATGGACCTCGTCTTCCACCTCGCCGCCATCCGCATCACCCAGTGCGCGGAGGAACCGCGGCTCGCGCTGGAGTGCCTGGTCGACGGCACGTTCACGATCCTCGAGGCCGCCGCGGCCGCCGGGGTGAAGAAGGTCATCGCCTCGTCGTCGGCGTCGATCTACGGTCTCGCGGAGTCGTTCCCCACCAACGAACGGCACCACCCGTACAACAACGACACCTTCTACGGCGCCGCGAAGGCGTTCAACGAGGGCATGCTGCGCAGCTTCAAGGCCATGTACGACCTCGACTACGTGGCGCTGCGCTACTTCAACGTGTACGGCCCGCGGATGGACGTCCACGGTCTGTACACCGAGGTGCTCATCCGCTGGATGGAGCGCATCGTCGACGGCAAGTCGCCGCTCATCTTCGGCGACGGCGCCCAGACGATGGACTTCGTGCACGTGCACGACATCGCACGCGCCAACATCCTCGCGGCCAAGGCGCCGGTCACGGACACGGTGTACAACATCGCGTCCTCCCAGGAGACCTCGCTCAAGGAGCTCGCCCTCGCGTTGCTTGCCGCGATGGACTCCGACCTGCCGCTGGAGCACGGCCCCGAGCGCAAGGTGAACGGCGTGACGCGCCGGCTCGCCGACATCAGCCTCGCGGCCACCGAACTCGGGTGGAAGCCCGAGATCGGGATGGACGGCGGACTGCGCGACCTCGTCGCGTGGTGGCGTGCCGAGAAGGCCGCCGCCGAGAACGCCTGACCCACCCAGACCGCGGGCGCGGCCGACACCCCCAGGTCCGCCGCGTCCGCACCCCTTTCCGCGGTCGTCGCTCTGTTCCACCCGCCGTCGAGCAGAGCGACGGCCGCGGACCCCAAATCCACACCTGTGAGGCATCTGCAAGTACCACCAACTCGCAGTTGGTGGTACTTGCAGATGCCAGAACCGCCAGCGAAGAGGTAGCACCTTGATTCCGGTTATGCGGCCGTTGCTCGGTGAGGAAGAAGCGCTCGCCGCCGCCGAGGCCGTCCGGTCCGGCTGGGTGGCGCAGGGTCCCCGAGTCCGGGAGTTCGAAGAGTCGTTCGCCGCGTCGGTCGGCGCGCAGCACGGTGTCGCCGTGTCGTCGTGCACCACCGGCCTGCACCTCGCCGTGCACGTGCTCGGCATCGGGCCTGGTGACGAGGTCGTCGTGCCATCGCTGTCGTTCATCGCGACCGCGAACGCCGTGCGCTACACCGGTGCCACCCCCGTTTTCGCCGACGTCGAGATCGCGACCGGCAACCTGAGCGCGTCCACAGTGGAGCCGGTGCTGACCGAGCGGACACGCGCGGTCATGGTCGTGCACCAGGCCGGCGTGCCCGCGGACGTCGACGCGCTCAAGGCGTTGTGCGAACCGCGTGGCATCGCGGTCATCGAGGACGCGGCGTGCGCTGCGGGCTCCACCTACAAGGGCAAGCCGGTCGGCACGGACGCGCTGCTGGCCGCCTGGTCGTTCCACCCGCGCAAGCTCCTCACCACCGGTGAGGGCGGCATGGTCACCACCGACGACCCCGAGTGGGCCGTCCGGCTCAAGCGCCTGCGCGAGCACGGCATGAGCGTCTCGGCGGCAGACCGCCACAACGGCGGAAGTGCCGTCATCGAGCAGTACCTGGAGACGGCGTTCAACTACCGGATGACCGACATCCAGGCCGCCGTCGGCCTGGTGCAGCTGTCCAAACTGGACGCGATCATCGCCCGTCGCCGTGAGTTGGCCGCCCGCTACCACGAGTTGCTCGAGGGCGTCGTCGAGACCGTTCGTGACCCTGAGTACGGAACGACGAACTACCAGTCGTTCTGGGTCTGGCTGCCCGAGGGCGCCGACCGCCAGGAAGTCCTTGCGGGCCTTGCCGAACGCGGTGTCAGTGCACGGCGCGGAATCATGGCGTCACACCTCGAACCCGCCTACGAGGGTCACCCCAGCGTCGCGCTGCCGGTGACGGAGGCCTTCACGGCCAGGACGCTGATCCTTCCGCTGTTCCACGACATGACGGAGTCCGAACAGGACACGGTCGTGTCAGCGTTGTCGGAAACTCTCCACACACTCCAAATGACCGTACGTGGTTGAAAGATAAAGATTGAGCCAGCACCGGAACATTTTTGTGTTGACACGTAACAGTTTTAACGAGATCGCCGACGTTCGGAGTAGCAGCCCTGTGCTGTCCAGCGTAGTGCGCGGATCACACACGGTAACTCCGTCCGAGAGGTGAAACCCAATGGTGGCTCAGCAGTCGCGTCTCGTGCGGGTGCTTGTGATCACGGCATTAATCGCATCGACGATGTTCGTGATGGGGGTCTTCAACGCCCCCAATGCAAACGCAGCTCCGTGTGACATCCCCGTCACCAACAAGGTCGCGTGTGAGAACACGCAGGCCGGTGCGGACAACTGGCAGGCCCAGTACCGGGACGACACGATCCTGGGGTACACAACGGACATCAGCTACAACGTCGGCCAGACCGTCAGCTTCAAGATGCTGACGTCGGCCTCCTCGTACAAGCTCGACATCTACCGGATGGGCTGGTACGGCGGCAAGGGCGCCCGGTACATGGGCACGGTCAACCGCAACACACCGCAGAACCAGCCACCATGTCTGCGGGACGCGCCGACCGCGCTCATCGACTGCGGCAACTGGGCCGTGTCGGTCACCTGGAACATCCCGTCCACCGCGGTCTCCGGCATCTACTACGTGCGCATGACGCGCAACGACACCGGTGCCGAGAACGAGATGGCGTTCGTCGTCCGCGACGACAGCTCCCAGTCGAAGATCTTCTTCCAGACCTCCGACGCCACCTGGGTCGCCTACAACCGCTACGGCGGCAACAGCCTCTACTTCGGTGACGGCCCCGGCCAGGGCGGCAGCTCGTACAAGGTCAGCTACAACCGCCCGTACACCGGCGGCGACGGCGACGAGAACTTCATCTTCAACGCCGAGTACCCGATGCTGAGGTTCCTGGAACGCAACGGGTACGACATGAGCTACACCACCGACGTGGACTCCGCGCGGCGCGGACACCTGATCAAGAACCACAAGGTGTTCATGGCCGTCGGACACGACGAGTACTGGTCGAACGAGCAGTGGAACAACGTGATGTCCGCCCGCGACGCGGGTGTGCACATGGCGTTCCTGACGGGTAACGAGATCTTCTGGAAGACCCGCTACGAGAAGAGCATTGACTCGTCCCAGACGGACTGGCGCACGATCGCCTGCTTCAAGGAGACCAAGGGCGCCCAGAACGACGGCCTGAACGACTGGACCGGCACGTGGCGAGACCCGCGCTACAGCCCACCGCAGGACGGCGGCAGACCCGAGAACGCGTTGCTCGGCAACATGTTCACGGTCAACGGCCGGCGTGACGACGCGCTGCAGGTCCCGGCCGCGTACGGCAAGATGCGGCTCTGGCGCAACACCGACCTGGTGAACCTCGCCGCGGGCAGCACGTACACCTTCCAGCCCGGCACGCTGGGCTACGAGTGGAACACCGTCTACGACAACGGCTTCCAGCCCGCCGGCGTCGCGCAGATGTCCCGCACGACGGTCAACCTCGACGGCTACTACGGCCTGAAGAACTACGGCGACGAGTACGGCTCGGGTCCCGAGACGCACGCGATCACGTACTACCGCGCGCCCTCCGGTGCGCTGGTGTTCGGTGCCGGCACGGTGCAGTGGGCGTGGGGCGTCGACGACGAGCACGCGTTCCCGACCAACACGCCGACGTCGGACAAGCGGATGAAGCAGGCGACGGTCAACTTCCTCGCTGACATGGGCGTGCAGCCCTACCAGCTGTGGGCAGCCGACCAGCTGACGATCTCCGGTGCCATCAACGACAACGCGGCACCCGGCGTGCAGATCACGACGCTGCCGGCGCAGTCGACGGTGGGCCAGGCCTACACCTTCGGCGGCACCGTGATCGACGCCGCCGGCAAGGTCGCGGGCGTCGAGGTCTCGACCGACGGTGGCAACCGCTGGCACTACGCGAACTGGCAAGCCGGTCAGACGTCGTGGAGCTACACCTACACGCCGAACCAGTCCGGCACGGCGCAGATCAGGGTCCGCGCGGTCGACGACTCGCTGAACCTGTCCACGCCGGTGAGCGCCACGCCGAGCGTCACCGCCAAGACCTGCCCCTGCGGCATGTTCTCCGGCACCGAAGTCCCGAAGGTCACCTCCGCGAACGACACCTCGCAGCTCGAGCTCGGAGTGAAGTGGAGGGCCGCCAGCGCCGGCTACGTCCGCGGTGTCAAGTTCTACAAGGGCACCGGCAACACCGGCACGCACACCGGCAGCCTGTGGTCGAGCAACGGTGACCTGCTCGCCACCGGCACGTTCACCAACGAGAGCCCGACGGGCTGGCAGACACTGCTCTTCCCGCAGCCCGTCGCGGTGAACGCCAACACGACCTACATCGTGTCGTACTACACGCCGACCGGTCACTTCGCCTACGACACCGGCGGGTTCTACCAGCAACAGGCGTACATGGAACCCATCACCGGCCTGAGGTCCGGTGTGGACGGTCCGAACGGCGTGTTCCGCTTCGGCAGCGGCTTCCCGAACCAGACGTTCGACAACACCAACTACTGGGTCGACGTGGTGTGGGCGACGGACCCCGGTCCCGACACCCGCGCGCCGATCCAGAGCGCGAACTCGCCGGTCAGCAACGCCGGTTCGGTCGCGCTGAACACCACGGTGTCCGGCACGTTCGACGAGAACGTGACCCTCGCGTCGGCCCAGGTCACGGTGACCGGTCCGTCGGGTGCTGTCACGGGCACCAAGTCGATCTCCAACGACGCCCGCACGATCACGTTCACGCCCTCGGCACCACTGGCGGCGGCCACGGCCTACACCGTCACGATGAGGGCCGCGGACGCAGCCGGAAACCTGTCCTCGCAGACGAACTGGACGTTCACGACAGGATCGCCGCGCCCGGCGACCTGCCCGTGCACCGTCTGGGACGACTTCGCGGCACCGGCGGTGATCGACGCCGGTGACACGAGCCAGGTCGAGGTGGGCACCAAGGTCCGCTTCGACGGCAAGGGCGAGGTGCTCGGCGTCCGCTTCTACAAGGGATCGGGCAACACCGGCACGCACACCGGCTCGCTGTGGACCTCCACGGGTCTGCTGCTCGCGACCGGCACGTTCACCGCGGAGACCACGTCCGGCTGGCAGAAGCTGATGTTCACCTCGCCGGTCCAGGTGCAGGCGAACACGACGTACGTGGTGTCCTACAACGCACCGAACGGCCGTTACTCGGTCTCCTCCGGCTACTTCAACGGCCAGGAGGCGAGCTACCAGTCGCTGCACGCGTTGCAGAACGGCGCGGACGGCGGCAACGGCGTCTACAAGTACGGCGCCGGTTTCCCGAACAACTCCTACAACGCCACGAACTACTGGGTAGACGTCATCTACCGCAACGGCCTCAACGGTGACACCACGCCGCCGACGATCACGAGCCGCACGCCGGCCGTGAACGCGACGAACGTGGGTCTGCAGAGCGCTCTCACGGCGACGTTCAGCGAGCCGGTCGACCCCGCGTCGGCGCAGATCTGGCTGAAGGACCCCAAGGGCGCCAAGCTGTCCGGCTCGGTGTCGCTGTCCGGCGACCAGAAGACGGTCACCTGGACGCCGTCCGCCAAGCTCGTGTCGGGTACGCAGTACCAGGCGCACGTGGGCATCGCGGACGTCAACGGCATCGCGATGACGGCGGCCGCGGAGTGGAACTTCACGACCACGACGACGCCGACCTGCCCGTGTTCGCTCTTCAGCACGGCGACGGTGCCGGACGTGACGTCCGCGGACGACTCGGGCGCGTACGAGCTGGGTGTCAGGATCACCCCGACCCAGTCGGGCCAGATCACCGGTGTCCGCTTCTACAAGGGATCCGGCAACACCGGCACGCACACCGGCAGTCTCTGGAACGCCAACGGTCAACGCCTCGCCACGGGCACCTTCACGGGTGAGACCGCGACGGGCTGGCAGACGCTCACGTTCGCGCAGCCGGTGATCGTCAGTTCCGGCCAGACCTACACCGCCTCGTACACGACGACCACCGGGAACTACTCGGTGAACGCCGGGTACTTCGGGACGGGTCCGGTCAACTCCGGTCCGCTGTCGGCACCGCAGGAGACCAACGGCGTGTTCGTGCCCGGCAGCGGGTTCCCGACCATGACGTACGGCTCCGGCAACTACTGGGTCGACGTGATGTACCAGCCCAACGCCGACAACACCGCCCCGGTGGCGCAGTCGCACACGCCGCTGACCGGTGCCAGTGGTGTGGCGCTGAACTCCACGGTCACCGTGTCGTTCGACGAGCCGGTGGACCTCAACTCGGCGCAGTTCGACGTCACCGACCCCGGTGGCGCGAAGATCGCCGGCACGAGGTCGCTCTCGCCGGACAGCAGGATGATCACGTTCACGCCCGCTGCCAGGTTCGCGGCGTCCACTGTGTACTCGGTGAGCGCCAAGGCCGCGGACACGTTCGGCAACATGATGGCCAACCCGGTCACGTGGTCGTTCACGACGGCGACGACGCAGACCTGTCCGTGCTCGTTGTTCAGCGCGGCGACCGTTCCGACGGTGACTTCGGCTGATGACGGTGGCGCGTACGAGCTGGGCGTGAAGTTCACGTCGGGCACGGCCGGCCAGATCACCGGCGTGAAGTTCTACAAGGGAGCGGGCAACACGGGTACTCACACCGGATCGCTCTGGTCCGCTGACGGCCAGCGCCTGGCCACCGGAACGTTCTCGAACGAGACCGAGTCCGGCTGGCAGACGCTGACGTTCAGCTCGCCGGTGTCGATCACGGCGAACACCGAGTACACGGCGTCGTACACGACCACCACGGGCCACTACGCGGTCAACGCGGGCTACTTCGGCACGGTGACCTCGCCGCCGCTGACCGCCTCGCCGTCCGCCGGTGTGTTCACCGCGGGGTCCGGGTTCCCGACCTCGACCTACAACGGTGGCAACTACTGGGTGGACGTGGTGTTCCAGTGATGGTGATGTGCCTGTGACCGCAAGGCCACTGCTGTTCGTCGGGGCAGGCGGACTCACCCGCGAGACTCTCGCGGCGGTCCGCCTCCTCCCGGAGACGTGGGAGCCCGTCGGGGCTCTCGACGACTCCACCGCCCTGCACGGCACCCTGATCGACGGGGTGCCCGTGCTGGGCGGGCTCGACACCCTGGCCGATCACCCGGAGGCGGCCGTCGTGTTGTGCATCGCAAGCGCACGACGGTCGCTCGTCCGGCTGAAGGTGGCCAGGGAGCTGGATCTGCCGGACGAACGATGGGCGACCATCGTGCACCCGGCGGCTGTTACGTCCGGAGCTTCTGTCGGCGCCGGCACGATTCTGCTGGCGGGTGTCGTCATCACGACCCCGCTGTCGATCGGACGGCACGTGGTGGCCATGCCCCAGGTGCTGATCACCCACGACGACGAGGTCTCGGACGGCGTCACGTTCGCCGGCCGCGCGTCGCTCGCGGGGTCCGTGCACGTGGGGGAGTCCGCGTACCTGGGACAGGGAGCCATGGTGCGCGAGGGGTTGAAGATCGGCGCCGGTGCCGTGATCGGCATGGGAGCCGTTGTCCTGCAGGACGTTCCGGCAGGAGAGACGTGGGCCGGTGTGCCGGCCCGCCCGTTGCGTGGGGAGAGCGCGTGATCGAGATTCCACTGGTGGACCTGCGTGCCCAGCACGAGCAGGTGGCCGACGAGGTGGCGGACGGCTGGGCCGAGGTGCTCAAGACGACGGCCTTCATCAACGGCCCCCAGGTCGCCCGGTTCGAGTCGGAGTTCGCCGCATATCAGGAAGTCGCGCACGCGGTCGGTGTCGCCAACGGCACCGACGCCATCGAACTGGCGTTGCGCGCGCTGGGCGTCGGCCACGGTGACGAGGTCGTGCTGCCCGCCAACACCTTCATCGCCACCGCGGAGGCCGTCGCCCGCGCCGGCGCGACACCCGTGCTCGTGGACTGCGTGGACGACACGCTGCTGATCGACGTCTCGCAGGTGTCCTCCGTGGTCACCTCGCGCACCAAGGCGATCGTGCCCGTGCACCTCTACGGCCAGGCCGCGCCCGTCGAACTGCTGCCGCTCGGCGTGCCGGTCGTCGAGGACGCCGCGCAGGCCCAGGGCGCGCGCCGCAACGGTGTCGCCGTCGGTGGCCTCGGTGTCGCCGCCGCGACCTCGTTCTACCCCGGCAAGAACCTCGGCGCGTACGGCGACGGCGGCGCGGTGCTGACGACGTCCGACGCGATCGCCGAGTCGGTGAAGCTGCTGCGGGAGCACGGTTCCCCGCGCAAGTACGAGCACCCGGTGCTCGGCTTCAACAGCCGCCTCGACACGCTGCAGGCCGTGGTGCTGTCCGCGAAGCTGCGTCGCCTGGAGGGCTGGAACCAGGCCCGCCGCGCGGCGGCCCAGCGCTACACCGAGATGCTCGCGGACGTCGCCGGTGTCCGCACCCCGGTCGTCCTGGACGGCAACCTGCCCGTCTGGCACCTCTACGTCGTGCGGGTGGCCGAGCGCGACCGCGTGCTGAAGTCGTTGCACGAGGCCGGGATCGGCGCCGGCATCCACTACCCGACGCCGCTGCACAAGACCGGCGCGTTCGCCCACCTCGACGGCTCGTTCCCGGTGGCGGAGTCCTCGGCCGCGGAGATCCTGTCGCTGCCGCTGTTCCCGGAGATCACCGAGGCGCAGCAGGCCCGCGTGGTCGAGGCGCTGAAGGCAGCGCTCTGATGACCGGCGTCCGCGTGCACCCCCGCGGCCTGTGCGAGTCGGAGGACGTCGGCGACGGCACGCGCGTGTGGGCTTTCGCGCACGTGCTGCCGGGCGCGCGCATCGGCCGTGACTGCAACATCTGCGACGGTGCGTTCGTCGAGTCACGCGCGGTGCTGGGCAACAACGTGACGGTCAAGAACGGCACGCTGGTCTTCGACGGCGTCACGTGCGAGGACGACGTGTTCCTCGGGCCGAACGTGTTGTTCACCAACGACCTGCGGCCTCGGGCGCACGTCAAGAAGACCGGTGACGCGCTGGAGACCACCCTGGTCCGCCGGGGTGCGACGCTTGGCGCCGGTGCGATTGTCGTGTGTGGCACGGAGATCGGTGAGCACGCGTTCGCGGCGGCCGGTGCGGTGATCACGCGCTCGGTCCCCGCGCACGCGTTCGTGGCGGGCAACCCGGCCGTGGTGAAGGGCTGGGTCTGCGCGTGTGGAGTCCGGCTCTCAGACGATTTCTCGTGTCCTGAGTGCGGTATCCGGCACGAGGAGACCCCGGACGGCCTGAAAGCCGTCTGAGCAAGCGTTCAAGGCCGCCGGAGCGAGTGCTCCGGCGGCCTTTCGCGCGAAACCCGGACGTGTCGCCGCGGGACTTGTAACGTCCCGGCGGTGCATTTGCTCACCACCGCGCAGCAGGACCGGTTGCGCCACCTGGCCCGCCGCAGTCCGGCGTTCATCGGCATGCGGATCGCCGTCCACGACGACCACGTCGAGATCATCCACCCGGAGCCGCTGGAGCTCGGGTTCGAGTCGCTTTCGGCGACCCTGGCGGGCGTTCCGGCGGACGAGTGGCCGGACCTGGTCGACGAACACTTCCGGCGGGCCGTCGATCTCGGTTCGAGGGACGGTTCCGACCTCGAAGGACCGTCCGACGTCGTGCTCCAGCACACCTACCTGCGCCTGGCCCCTTCCGACAGCGGGGTGTCGGAGGTCGCGTCCTACGCGGGCGAGGTCACGCCCGGCCTGCTCCAGGTGTTCGCCCTAGACCGGCCTGACTCCATCGTGGTCATGAGGGACCAGGACGTGCACCGGCACGGGTACGACCAGCTCTACGACGCCGGCGCGCAGAACCTGGCCGGGGAGCTGCCGGACCGGTTCCTCGAGGCCGACGGCGTCTACTACCTGCAGGGGTCGGACCACGTCGGCTCCCTGGTGCTGATCATCCCGTGGGTGATCGAGGCGGTGACCGGGGTGGCCGACGCGCCGCACGGCGCGCTGGTCGCGATGCCCGCCCGCGACCAGTTCGTCTTCTCCGTCATCCGGGACCAGGACACCGCGGGCGTGCTGGCGGCGCTGGACGAGGTCGGGCGGCTCACCGCCGAGTGCCACGCGAACAGCGCCTACCAGCTCAGCTCACGGGTGTACTGGTGGCGTCCCATGCCCGTGGGTGGCCTCGAAACCGTCGGCCACCACAACGGCGCGGGCATGGAAACCTACTACTCCAACGACTTCGAGGACATGCTCTTCACCGTGGGGCTGGAGTGCGGAACCGCTTGAGCGGTTATTCGGGCTCCCAGGCCACGAGCCGGTCGAAGGTGCGCAGGTAGTCACCTTCGCCCTTCAGGTCGTCTGCGGTCTTGCGGCCGTAGAAGGACAGCACCAGGTCGCTCGCCGTGCCGCTGAACGACGCATCGGCCGTGCCCGGGACGTCACCGAGCCGGGCGCCCTCGCCGTCGAGCGTCACGCGCCAGGAACGGCCCTCGGTGGCGTGGTAGTCGACGAGCACGGGCTCGTGCGGCCACCGTGACCTCGTCGCGACGCAGGTCGTCTGGAACTCCTCCACGCCGTCGAGCGCCACCTCGGTCGGCAACGGCTGCGGGGCGCCGATGGTGAGCTGGGCGTCGTAGGTGTGGACCGCGATCTCCTGGAGCTGGTGCCGGGCGGCGGTGCCGGTGTTCCTGGGCGACTGGAAGTCGCTCCACCACGCCCAGCAGTCGCGGTCGGGGCCGGACTCCTTCAGCGCGTCGACCAGCAGCCGCGACGACTCGGTCATCCACGCCACCAGGTCCTCGCGCGGTGCCTCTACCGGCGTGCGGACCGGGGGAGCGTCGGCAGGGCCCGCGGCGACGATCTCCGCCCACTTGCGGCGGCCGTCGCCCAGGTGCTGGACCAGGTCGTACAGGGTCCAGCCGGGGCAGCTCGGCACCGGTGCGTCGAGGTCGGGGGCGGCGGCGATGGCGGCGGTGAAGGCGGCGGTCCGCTCCTCGATCAGTCGCAGGAGGTCGGGGAACGCCAGGTTGTTGTGCACGGCCGCTGTCTATCACCGTGCCGGGGTGGGCGCACCCTCATTTTCCGCGGCGAGCAGGCGGAGGCGTGCGTCGTCCTGACTGCCCGGCTCGGCGGTGTAGACGATGAGCACGGGGCCGGGCGCGCCGGGGATCGGGTAGGCGTCCCAGTCCAGGTTCAGCTCGCCGACCAGCGGGTGGTCGACGCGCATCCGGCCGCGGGTCGTGCCCTCGACGTCGTGGCGGGACCACAGCGTCGCGAACTCGCCGCTGCGCGCCTTCAGGTCCTCCACCAGCTCCGTCGCGCGCGGGTGCCCCGGCTCTGCGGAGACCTGGGCCCGCAGCATCCCGGTCAGCTCGGCGACCGTGGCCGCCCGGTCGGGGCACGCCTGGTCGGCCTCCGGGTGCAGCAGCAGGGCGAGCAGGTTCCGTCGAGGCACCTCGGAGAACGCGCCCAGCAGGGCGCCGGCCAGCGAGTTCCAGGCCAGCACGTCCAGGAAGCGGCCCACGACCAGCGCGGGAGAGGTCGTCGCGTTCATCAGCCGCAGCGTGGTCGGAGGCACCTCCTCCGGCTGGTACCGGCGGGCCCGGACGGGGGTGCGCGCGGCGGCCGCGAGGCTGTGCAGGTGCCGGGACTCCTCCGCTGAGAAGTTCAACGCGCCGGCGATGGCGTCGAGGACCTGGTCGGACGGCCGCACATCGCGACCCTGCTCCACGCGCTGGTAGTAGTCCGGGCTCACTCCGGCCAGCAGGGCCAGCTCCTCCCGGCGCAGCCCCGCGACGCGCCGCCGCGGACCCGGCTCCAGCCCGACGTCCTGCGGCCGCACCCTGGTTCGCCGGGTCCTCAGGAACTCGGCCAGTTCACGGCGGGGGTCGTCGGTCATGAGCCCAGTATGCGCGCGGCGTGATCGACGAAGGTGGGTCTCGCAGACCCAGGACAAGACGAACGACCGAGATCACGCGAGGGGAGCCCAGGATCGGTGGCACACCAGCCGATCACAGGAGGACCAACGACATGAAGGCCGCACAGATCACGAGCTTCGGAGCACCGGACGTCCTTCAGGTCGTCGAGGTCGACCGGCCCGCTCCCAAGGCCGGTGAGGTCCTGGTGCGGGTCGAGGCCGCCAGCGTGAACGGGCACGACACGATCGTGCGGGCCGGTGGGCTGAAGATGGTGTCGGGCCGCACGTTCCCGATCGGCGTCGGCCTGGACTTCACCGGCGTCGTCGTCACGACAGGCTCCGGCGTCGAGGACTACCGCGCGGGAGACCGGGTGTGGGGCATGGTGCACCCCCGCCAGAAGCACGCCGTCGCGGGGGCGGCCGAGTACGTCGTGGTCGCCACCGGCCGCATCAGTCCCGCTCCGGCAGGTGTGTCGGCGGCCGAGGCGGCGTCCTTGGTCGTGGCGGGCAGCACGGCGCTGATCGCGTTGCGGGACAGCGTGGGGCTGGCGGAAGGGGAGCGGGTCCTGATCCGTGGCGCGGCCGGCGGCGTGGGCACCGCGGCCGTGCAGCTGGCCCACGCGATGGGTGGCCACGTCACCGCACTGGCCCGCGACCGCCACGCCGAGGCCCTCAGCGCTCTGGGAGCCGACGTGGTCCTCGATCACGGCGCCACCACCCCGGACCAGATCGGACCGTTCGACGTCATCGTCGACACGGTCGGCTCCGAGCTGCACCGGTACCGCGGCAGGCTCGCCAAGGGCGGCCGGATGGTCACCATCGCGCTCTCCGGTCCCGCACTGGCCGCGATCGCGGTGTCGAGCGTCCACGGCTCCCGGCGCATCCGCACGTTCAGCGCCAACCCCGGTTACGCGGTGCTGGACGACTTGGCCGACCACGTCACGTCCGGCGCGCTCCGCCCGGTGGTGCACGGCGTGTATCCGCTGACCGACATCGCGACGGCGCACGAGGCCTTCGAACGCGGCGGCGTACTGGGCAAGCACGTCATCTCCGTTTCCAGCTGAGGTAGGCGGGGACGGTTCGGCGGCACAGCTCGGCTGGGCGGGCTGCGTGTGGGTCAGGCGACTGCGTGGATCTGGTTGTGGCGCGGTGTGCGGTGAGGGTCTACGTAGGCCGGTGGTCGGTAGGTCGGTATGCCGCTGGCCATGTGGAGCTGCCAGTCGGAGTGGTGAACCAGGTCGTGGTGGCGGCGGCAGAGCAGGGTCAGGTTGCCGAGGTTGGTCTCGCCGCCGTTCGACCAGTGCTGGACGTGGTGGGCTTCGCACTGACTCGGCGGGCGGTCGCAGCCCGGGAAGGTGCAGCCCTTGTCCCTGGCCACCAGGATTCGGCGCAGGCCCGCGTTGATGGTCCTGGTCCTGCGGCCCACGTCGTGGACCTGGGAGCGGGTGCCCAGCAGCATCGGGATCACGGCGGCGTCGCAGGCGATCTTGCGGACCTGGTGCATCGGGATCTGCTCGCCGTTGTCCAGGCGGGCGGTGCCGATGCCGGCTCGGAGCTTGTCGTAGTCGAGGGTGACGGTCAGCTGGACGCGTTCGCCGCCGGTGATGTGGTGGTGGCTTGCGCGCATTGCCAGGTCGATCACCTCGCAGAACGCGTCGCCTTCTCGCTCCGGTGCGAAGCGGAGATCGGCCTGCGCGGGCTTGGCCAGCGGGGTGATCAGTGCGTCCAGCTTCGCGCCGGTCTCGGCATCCACGTCGGCGAAGAGGTGGTAGCGGCCGGCCTTCCACTGGCGGCGGACCACGTTGCGCGGCTGCGCCGGCTCGGGATCCTTCGGTTCTGGGCCGTCCTGATCCAGGCGGTAGGCGAGTTCCCTGCAGAACGCCTTGGCCGATCGGGGTTCGTGCTGCTGGGCGTAGCCGACGAGGTGGACCTCGGCGATGGCGGGCAGGCCTGCCATCGCCTCTGCCACCACGTCGATGTGGTCCTCGGACAGATCTCCCGTGGCCATCGCCGCCGCTGCCAGCGGGAGCATCGGCTCCACCGTCGCTCCGCTCGGGGTGACGGTTGGGCACAAAGCCTTGGCCTGGGCGAGTTTGCGGCGTGAGAGCTTGGGGTCCCAGCGCAGCGAGTGCTTGAAGAGTTCGATCAGATCCTTGTAGCCCAACGACTCCGCCGCACCCTGCTGATCCAGCGCGCCGACGATCTCGAGCACCTGGAACTGCAACTGGTGCAGCGCGCGGACCTTCCGCCGGAGCTCGTCGAGGAGCTCCAGCGGGGAGGCGAGACCGAGTGCTGACATGTGTCCATCGTGGCATGAACATGTGTTCGAATTACATTCCACGATGAGGTGAAAGAGCAGGTCAGGCCCTATGGCTCAATTTGCGTGCCGTATCCCTCTGGATTCGTGACGCATCTGCTCCGTTTTCACCCGAACGAGCCGTTCTTTGGAGTTTCTTCAACGGTTACGGTCCAGGAGCATGACTGCGATCCTCTCCACCGCGTACAGCCGTGATTTGGGCGATGAACTCCGCCGGTTGCGGGAGAACAACACGAGTTTCGGAGGCCGGGCTATGGCCGTCCAGCTCGGGTGGGACCCGAGCAAGGTGTCGAACATCGAGACCGGCAAAGCCCGTGCCACAGAGGTGGACCTCGCTCAGTACATGGCGACGTGCGGCAAGGACCTCGACTACTTGCAGGACTTCACCAACCGGTATCGGTACGCCTTCGACCTCTACTTCGCCCAGGCACCGAGCAATCTGCGCACGCTCGCCATGGTGGAGGCGATGGCTAAGAAGATCTTTGTCTACGAGATCCTGTCGATCCCGGGCCTCCTGCAGACGGAGTCCTACATGCGTGCCCTGTTCACGGAGGCAGGCATCGAGTCGTCGGAAGAGATCGAGAGGGGTGTCGAACGCCGCATGGGGCGGCAGAGCATCTGGCAACGGCCGTACCGCCCTGAATGCGTTTTCTACGTGCACGAGCTGGCGTTGCAGATGCGCGTCGGCGACGCGAAGGTCATGGAAGACCAGTACCTGCGCCTGCTCTTCAACGCACACATCCTGCGAGTCGTACCTGCGAACATCAGAGGCCTAGCGTTCCGTTCGAAGTGCACCTTGTTCGAGTTCGCCAAGGCATCATCACTGGCCTACACGGAGACCGATCTGGCCAAGGTGTTCGCTCAGGACGAGGCAGCCGTCACGTGGAGCAGGTCGCTCTTTGAGCGGCTGGATGCGGTTGCGTTGGATGAGGAACAATCGAAGACCAAGCTGACTGAGTACATCAGCGGACTTCGAGAGGACCTTCATGACCCGCGAACGGACCTGGCGTAAGAGCTCCTACAGCGCCGAGACGACCGACAGCGACTGCGTGGAGGTTTCCCTGGCCCAGGACGCGTTGGTGCGGGACTCGAAGAACGCGAGCGGTGACGTCCTCGCGTTCTCCGCCCCCGCCTGGCAGAGCCTGCTCAACTGGCTGGACTGACCTCGGCCGCCTTGCGTTCGGCGGCCTCCTGTCTGGCTATTCGCAGCAGAGCGCCGGACACGCCGATCAGCATGAACGTCATGCCGGTCGCGACGCTGAACGCGAGCTCGTCGAACGTGGCGGCGCCCAGTGCGGACGTCAGCATGGCGGCGACCAGGCACATGGCGATCCCGCGCACGCCCTCGTCCCTGGACAGCGCGCGGGCCCGCAGCGCCGCGAAGATGCCGCCGATGAACAGCAGGGCGAACGCGATCAGGCCCAGGTAGCCGTTCTCGATCATCGTCAGCAGGTACTGGTTGTCGAGGATCGTGTACTTGGACGGCAGGAACGTGCCGAAGCCCCTGCCCAGCCAGGGATGTTTGGCGATCTCCAGCCACGCGCCGTCGTAGTCCTTGGTGCGGCCCTGGAACGACGGGTCGTCCTCGATGTTCGAGAACATCGAGGTGACGGTGCCGAACAGGCCCGGCACGACCACCGAGGCGCCGCCCAGGAACACCGCGCCGACGCCGAGCAGCGGCAGGCCGCGTTCGCGGGGGAGCAGGATCGCCATGACGATGCCGGTCACCACGAGGCCGATGATCGCCGTGCGGGACAGCGACAGGATCGCCATCAGCGCCAGCAACGACAGGGCCGTCCACCAGCGGCCGACTGGTTCGCCGCGGTCCTTCGCCTGGAACACGAAGTGCGCGGCGAACGGCACGCCCAGCACGCAGACCAGACCGAACTCGATCGGGTGGTTCACGGTGCCGGCCGGGCGGAAGAAGATCGACCGCGACTCCAGCGCCGAGTAGCCGTTGTCCTGCACGCGCAGGCCCGGCAGCGTGATGTACGAGGCGAGGTCGAGGCCCAGTCCGAACTGGAACAGGCCCACGAACGCGCTGACCGTCAGGCACGCCACCATCACCCGCAGCGCACGGCTGAGTCGTTCACCGCTGCGGACCGCGTCGACGATGAAGACCGCGAGCGCCGCCATCGACACGACCCTGATCAGCGCCGAGTCCGACACCGACAGCTCGTCGATCGGCAGGTAGCGCCGCGTCGCCAGCGCGTACGTCATCAGGTGCAGCATCACGTAGATCGCGAGGATCGTGCGGACGAAGTTGCGGCCCTTGGCCATTCCCAGGTGGTCGACGAGGTGCGCGGCGAACCACACCACGGCCAGGCACATCGCCACGAACAACGCCGGCGGCAGCGTGATCGGGACGAACGCGATGGTGAACCGGGCGGGGACGACGAGCAGCGCCACCATGTAGAAGATGAGCAGAGTGGCGCCGTCGGCTCGCTGGGCGGTCAGTCGTCTTTCGTCGGCCATGCTGGGTCTGGCTTGGGTGCGGCGATGATGACGGTCTTCTGGTGCGCGTTCGGCACGCCCTGGGGCACGGGCCGCTGAGGAGCGACGCCGTTGCCGTTGCCGTTGGCCGGCGGGTTCGGCCGGACCGGCGGCACGGGTGCCGGGGTGGTGTCCTTCTCGGACGGTTCGGGGTCCTTGCCCGCGATGCCGTCCTTGGCGTCTTTGTCCTTGCGGCGCTTGGCCCTGAGCAGGATCGAGTCGGCCGCGAACGTCGAGGCGAGCGTCAGCAGCAGCAGAACGACGGTCGCCGCGCCGACGTACCGGACCTTGCCGCCGATCTTGGCCGAGGCCGTCGTCGGTTTCACCAGGACCTGCGCGGTGATGAACGTCTGCTCGGGCGCGGCGAGCGCCTTCTGCTGCGCCGCGAGCTCGGCGACGGTCTTCTCGAGCACCTTGCCGACAAGGCCTTCCGCCGACTCGGCCGAGTCCGACTCGGTCGTGATGAACAGCAGTGGGCCGCCGACGGGGCCGGTGTTCGCGGTGTAGACGGACGTCGAGCCCTTGCCCGCCAGCTCCTCCGCCGTCTTCGGGTCGCCGAGGATCTGGGTGAGGATCTGCGCGGTGGTGGTCAGGCTGCCGTCGAACTGCAGCAGCGGGTTGACCCTGACGACGTCCTCGGGCTTGGTGTTCGCGGTGTACCGGCCGCCTGCCGCGGGGGACGTGAGGACCAGCACACCACTCGACTCGTACCGCGTGGGCACGGAGACGAAGACGAACAGCGCGAGGACACCCGTGAGCAGCACCGCGGGCAGGGCGATGTACCAGCGCCGCCGCAGCACTCGTACGGTTCCCCAGAAGTCCATCAAAATCCCCGATCCGCGGCTCGGTCTTGCGAACGCAATGTTCGTAGGGTATCGCCTGCTTTGAAAATCGGGGTGAGCTGCCAACTGTTACAGGCCGTAGCTGACGAGCGATGAAGGAAAGGAATCCAGGAGGCAGCATGCGTGCAGGACGACTGACCGTGACCATCGCGGCCATTCTCGTGGTCATCGGTGGGACAACGGCTTACGTCGTCACGGCGGCCACTGAAGCGAACCAGCCTGCCGGCGCCGAGAAGGTGTCCCAGGCCAAGACCGGCGATCTCCTCTTCGTCGATCTCGCGGGTGGCCAGAACCGGGTCGAGAAGCTCGCCGACGGAGGTGCGCGCACCCCGACGGAGCTGGTCTGCCAGCGGTTCTACGCCGCCGGAGGCACCAGCGTGTGCCTCAAGCTCTCCGGCCCCGGGCCCACGTACGCGGCCGAGGTGAGCCGTGACGGCAAGCCGGTCAAGAGTGTTCCGCTGCCGGGGATCCCGAGTCGCGCGAAGGTCTCGCAGTCCGGGAACGTGGTGTCCTGGACCAGTTTCGTCACCGGCGACTCGTACTCGGTGCCCGGTGGCTTCTCCACCCGCACCGGTTTCTACGACCTGCGCACGGGTGAGGTGGTCGAGTCGCTCGAACACTTCGCCGCCACTGTGGAGGGTGTCCCGCACACAGCCAGTGACGTCAACTACTGGGGCCTGACCGTGGCTTCCGATGACAAGACCTTCTACGCGACGCTTGCGAGCGGTGGGTTCACCTGGCTGGTGAAGGGTGATCTGGTGACGAAGTCGGTGACGACGTTGCGCCGTGACGCGGAATGCCCGTCGCTCTCGCCGGACGGCACGAAGGTCGCCTACAAGAAGCGCATCGGCCGTCTCGGACCGTGGGACCTCGCGGTGCTCGACCTCGCGACCAACACCGAGAAGCGGCTGCCCGGCACGGCAGGCGTCGACGACCAGGCGACCTGGCTCACCCCGGACGAGCTCGCGTTCGCCGCGGTGCCGAAGGACGCCAAGCTCCCGGCCGTTCACGTGGTGCCCGCCGACGGTGCGCAGGACGCGAGGGTGCTGATCGCCGACGCCACGTCGCCGTCCCCGGTCATGTAGCGAGTTCGCGGCGGAGCACCTTTTCCAGCTCATGTCCTGCCGCATCCCAAGAACGTCCCTCCACACTGGACGCGGCCGCACGGGCGACCGCGTCGAAGTCCGGCGATGTGACCACTTCGGACAAAGCACGCGCCAGTGAGTGCGGGGTGGGTGTCGCGTACCGGACGTGGTCGTTGTCCAGGACTACGCGGTTGAAGTGCGCATCGTTCACCACGGGGACGCATCCGGCCGCGAGCATCTCGTGCGGCACCAGGGAGACGTTGGTCATCGACAGTGACAACCCGGCGAAGCAGCGGTTGTAGATGGCGTTGAGGTCGTCGGGCGTGACCAGGCCGTGGTCGAGGAACTGCGGCCCGAGGTCGCCGATCTTCTCGCCGTAGACGTGGATCTTGAGGTCGGGGTGCTTCTCGGCGAAGACCTCCAGCGCCAGCACACCGAGCTCGAACGCCCTGCGCGGGGCCTTGCGCCGCGCGTAGAAGACGATGCCGTCGCGCTTCTCGTCGCCGAGCTTGTACCTGTCGGCGTCGCAGCCGAAGTCGAAGTGGTCCGCGGGCATGCCGTGCTCGTCGCGGACCTTGTCGGCGAGGAACCGGCCGGCGGTGAAGCCGTGCATGCCCATCCGGTACGTGTTCTCCGCCAGCGCGTAGAGGCCGCCGGACGGGTAGAACCACGGCTCGTAGTCCTGCACGAGGTAGAACCTCTTGCCCGCGCACGGGTCGTTGAACGCCGGGTACGCGGTGATCCACGCCGTCGAGAAGACCGCGTGGGCGTCCGCCATGCCGTCCGTCACGTCGTGGATCCCGCCCTTGAAGAACGGGAACGCCGCGCGGATGCCCGCTTCGACGTCGGCGACCGTGTTGCCGAACGTGTCGTACAGGTAGAGGTCGCACTCGTGGCCGAGCGACTCCAGGTGCCGGATGAGCCGGAACATCGTGGTGTGGCCACCGGATCCCCGCGACGGGGGAGTGGTGACCCAGTTGATCCTGAGCTTGCCGTCCTGCGGGATCGGCGGGATCACCACGGGCTTGCGCGACTCGACGTCCGCCTTGCGGACGTCCTCCAGCCGCACGGGCAGTTCCTCGCCCTCGGCACCGAGCCTGCGGGTCGCCGCGGTCAGCAGCCGGACGCCCAGCTGCTTCGCGCCCTGCTCGCGGACGATCTTCGTGACCTGCCTCAGCCGTCTCACGCGGTGGCCCTCTTCTTCAGCACGGCAAGGATTTCGTGTCTCATCGGGAACACCACGGCCGCGTAGGCCAGGCACGACAGCGCGCCGCCGACGAGGATCTGCAACAGCTGGCTGTCGATCACGTTGCGGACCGCCAGCACGACGGCGACCATCACGACGCCGCCGAGCACCGGCCTGAGCAGACGCGCGCCGAGTGCCCCGGCGCGGATGCCGTAGGGCTTGAACGTGATCAGGTACGCGGGCGTGATGATCAGCACCCCGACGACCACGTGTGCCGCCGCGACACCCCGGATGCCGTCGAGGTGCGCGCCGAGCGCCAGCAACGGCACCAGCGCGCCGAGCCACACCAGGTGGATCACGAGGATCGCCCGCGACCGGCCGGCCGAGGCGAGGAAGTCGTAGCCCAGCTCGAGCGCGACCCTGACCGCGCCGAGCAGCACCAGCAACGCCAGTGCGGCCGCGGCGGGGGCCCAGCGTTCGCCGTAGACGACGCGGATGAGCGGGTCGGCCAGCGCGGCCAGCAGCACGCACGCGGGCACCGTGACGAGCGCCAGCAGGCCCAGGGCACGTCCGAACGCCTTCTGGAACAGCTCGGGATCCTCGCGGACCTTGGAGAACGCGGCCAGCGACACGCTGCGGACCGGGGCGCTGAACGCCGCCACCGGCCAGCTCGCGAGGTTGAACGCCAGCAGGTAGAAGCCCAGCGGGATGGTGCCGAGCATCGCGCCGACGACGATGTAGTCGACGTTCATCACGCCGAAGATCAGCAGGCTCGACCCGGCCAGCGGCAGGCCGAACGCGAGCAGTTCCTTGGCCTGGACGGGATTCCAGCCCGGCCGGAACCTGTCCTTGGTGAGCCAGAACATGATCACCGCGGCGGAGAGGTTCTGCGCGATCCGCTGCCACGCGAGGCTCCACGCGCCGAAGCCCATGAGCGCCAGCACGACCGCGACGGCGGTGCCCGCCACGAACGCGGCCGTGTCGGCGTAGAACTTGTGGTCCTGCCGGAAGTTCCGCTGCATCATGGCGCCGGGCACGGCGGTCGCGCCCGCGATGACGAGGGCGACCGACATGAGCTGGATGACGCCGGCGGCCTCAGGGGCGTCCATGGCGTTGGAGAACCAGGGCGCGCCGACCGCGCAGATCAACGCCAGCACCGTGCCGGACGCGAGTGACAGCGTCGTGACGGTCGGTGCCATCTCGTCGATCGGTCCGTTGTGCCGGACCAGGGCAGCGCTGACGCCGAGCTCGGACACGCTCAGCACGATGTTGAGCACGACCAGGGCGACCGCGAAGACGCCGAACTGCTCTGGCGCGATCAGGCGCGCGAGCAGGATGCTGATGCCGACCGCGGAGAGTCGTTGCAGGAGTGAGTTGATGGCGCTCCAGCGAATCGCCGAAGAGACCTTGCCTTCGAGCTGGCCGGTGTCCTGCTGGTCCTGGGTGGTCACCACTCGCCCCGCCACTTCCACCGCTGGGTCCCGATCCACAACTTCGCCCTCTTGAGGGCGTGCGGGGCGAGGAAGAGTTGCGTGCGGCTCAGGAAACGGGGGCTGAACTTCTTGCGCCGCTGCAGAGCCCTGTACTCGGGCAGGTGCTCCAGTTGCGGGTACGTCTCGCGGGCGAAGTCGAGGAGCTCCTGCTCGGTGCCGTCGAGCTGGTCGCGGTCGTGCAGCCGGACCGCGCGCCACAACGCGTCACCCGCGATCGCCTTGTGCGCCAGCGTCTTCAGCCGCGCGGGCAGGCTCGGGTTCTGCTCCAGCACCAGGTCGAACACGTCACGGCGCTGCTCCAGGTCGGCGAACACCGACTTGAACGTCGTGCGCATCATCGAGTTCTCGTGCACCCGGTAATAGGCGCCGGGCTTGCCGCTGACGTAGCCGATGTCGGACACGGCGGCGATGCGCAGCCACATCTCCAGGTCACCCGCGTGGGGGAGGTCCGAGCGGTAGCCGCCGACCTTCTGCTGGATCTTGGTGCGCACCACGACCTCCGGCGAGGAGATCACGTTGCGGCTGCTGCGGAAGCGGTTCTCGATCCAGTCCTCGCCGCGCCAGACCTTCGACGTGGTCGGAAGCTGAGTGACCCTCGGCAACGCGTTGTGGTCGCTGTAGTAGACGACGCGGCCGTAGACCATGCCCACTTCGGGGTTCTGCTCGAAGACCTCGGCGGCACGCTGGAGTGCTCCCGGCGCCAGCAGGTCGTCCGCGGACAGCAGCACCGTGTAGTCGGCGCTCGCCCAGTCCAGCAGGCCCTCGTTGTAAGTGGCGATGTGGCCCTTGTTCACCTCGTGCCGGTAGCCCTCGACGCGCTTGTCGGCGGCCATCAGCTCGGCCATCACCTCGGGAGTGTTGTCCGAAGACGTGTCGTCGATCACAAGCACCCGCACGTCCACACCGGGTTGGTCGAGGACGCTGCGGACGCAGGCCGGTAGGAAGTGGGCGTAGTTGTAACAGGGGATCACGACGTCCACTGTGGGAAGCGTTGGCACAACCTCACTATCGGTGTGGGTGCGCATTCGTTAGCCCCGCAACGTTTTGGGCCCGTCGCACGATGTAGGCGATGACCGGAGTAAGGGGAGTCATGGCCGACCACGTCATCCTGACGCGCTTCAACCTGCCTTCAAAGGGCGCCGAAAGTTACGTCCGGGCAAAGGAAGGATGGCTGACCGAGCGCGTTGCGCTGTTCGAGCGCTACTGCCTGCCATCGGTGCTCGCGCAGACGGACAAACGGACGCGTTGGCTCATCTATTTCGACCCCGAATCACCGCAATGGCTCAAGGACAAAATCGCCTCACACGGTGACGCGTACACGCCCGTTTACCGTCCGGAAGTGTCGCGGGAAGAACTGAGATCGGACATCCGGTCGCTCTTCTCCCGGACCGGCTCCGAACTGATCACCACGAACCTCGACAACGACGACGGTCTCGCCGCCGACTTCGTGGAACGCCTCTGCGCCGCTCCCCGCCCCACCACGACCGCCGCGTACTACCTGGTCAACGGCCTGATCAAGTCGCCGGGCGGCCTCTACCACCGGGTCGACCGGCACAACGCGTTCGTGTCGGTCAGGGAGAGCTGGGACGAGCCGGTGACGTGCTGGGCGCACTGGCACAACCACATGCACCTGCACTTCCCCGTGGTCGAACTGGGTGGCGCGCCGGGCTGGCTGCAGGTCGTGCACGGCGGCAACGTGTCTAACCGCACACGCGGCCGGCTGGTCTCGCCCGATGCCTACAAGGCGTCGTTCGGGGACTCGCTGGACGACGTCTCCGCGCCGGGCACGCTCGCCGTGGCGCAGGACCGGCTGGTGGACCAGCCGATCCGGTTCATGCGCGACTCCGGCCGGGTGGCCGCGAAGAACGCCGCCATGAAGGTCCTCGGCAAGGGCGGCTTCGAGAAGATCAAACAGAAGCTGGCGTCTCGCGGTTGATGCCGCCTGTCTCTCTCACGAGCGCTTTTCTCGTGAGAGAGACAGGCCCCGTTCTTCAGATCCTCCTAGATGCGCAGCCATGATCAGCGTCACGGTGAGTGCTGCCAGCGCCACCGTGACGCTGATCGTGAAGCTCGAGAACTGCAGCAACAGTCCGAACGCGACGGACGAAATGAGACGGCCCAGCGCCTGACCGGTCTGCACGACGCTCAGCCCCGACGCCCGCAGCGACTCCGGCGCGGACTCGCTCACCTTGGCCGACAGCACGCCGTCCGTGGCCGCGTAGAACAGGCCGTGCAGCAGCAGCGCCGCGATCGCGACCCCCATCCCGCCCTCGGGGATGAACAGCAGCCCGTACACGCCGAGCAGCAGCGCGTGGCCGGCGAGGAACATCCGCCAGCGGCCCACCTTGTCCGACAGCTTGCCCAGCGGCGTGGCGGCGACGAGGAAGACCACGGCCGTGCACAGTGGCAGCAGCGGCAGGTAGCCGAGCGAGATGTTCGTGGCCTTCTGCACCAGCACGTAGACGAACGCGTCCGACACCGTCGCGAGCCCGAGCAGCCCCGCCGAGATGGTCGTGCGGCGGAACTGCCGGTCGGTGAGCAGGTTCAGCCCCGCCCGGAACGACGGCCGCGGCCCCTTCGGCAACTTGTCGGCCGGGGTGTCCCGCACGAACGCGATGAGCACGATCAGGCCGATGACCGCGAACGCCGCCGACACCGCGAAGATCGGCCCCGGCACGGTCCCGATCTGCATGAGCAGCGCGAACGTGATGAGCGGGCCCAGCAGCGCGCCGAACGTGTCCATGGTCCGGTGCACGCCGAACGCGGCGCCGAGCCGATCCTCCGGCGTGGCCAGGGAGATCATCGCGTCGCGTGGCGCCGTCCGGATGCCCTTGCCTGCCCGGTCCGCCGCCATCAGCGCGCCGATGCCGAACGGGGAGGCCCCGACCAGCGGGAAGAACACCTTGGTGAGCGCCGAGAGCCCGTAGCCGGCCGCGGCGACGGCCTTGGGCCTGCGGAACTTGTCCGAGACCGTGCCGCCGACCAGCCGCAGCACCGCCGTGGCGCCGGTGTAGATGCCGTCGAGCAGGCCGAACTGCGCGTAGCCCAGGTTCAGCGTGAAGAGCAGGTACACCGGGAGGAACGCGGTGATCATCTCGGCGGAGACGTCGGTCAGCAGGCTGACCGTGCCGAGCGCGAACACGGTGCCGGGCAACCGCTTGCGGAAGTCGGTCTTGGCCGGGCGCGAGGAGGCGACGTACATCCGGTCACCCACCTGCCCCGGGGAGGAAATCCCTGTTCATGGACCGTCCTACCAGCTGAGCGTTTGGTGCCACACTTCAAGCGACAGCAGCGTCCAGATGCGCGGCTGCTCGTTGCGGTCACCGGAATCGTGGTCGTCGAGCAACGAGCGCACTGCCGCCCGGTCGAAGGTCTTGCCCACGAACGACGTGGGCCCTGTCAGCAGGTCGTAGGCCATGTCGCGCAGGCCGTCGCGGAACCAGGCGTCGAGCGGCACCTTGAAGCCCGACTTCGGCCGGTCGACGATGTCGGCCGGCAGGTGCTGGCGCGCCACCTCCTTCACGACCCACTTCGTCGTGCCGCCGCGCACCTTCACGTTGCTGGGCAACGAGAACGCCAGCTCGGCGACGCGGTGGTCGAGGAACGGCGGCCGCAGTTCCAGCGAGGCGGCCATCGACATGCGGTCGCCGCGTTCGAGGAGGTTGTCGGCGAGCCAGGTGTGCGAGTCGGCGTAGAGCATGCGCCGCAACGCGTCCCCGCGCCCGTTCTCGTACGGGGCCAGCACGGACCGGGTGGCGGGGCCGCCCAGCAGCGTTGCCCGTTCGGACACCGTGAAGGGCGCGAACCAGCCGCGCATGCGTTCGGCGTAGGACGGTTCGGAGATCGCCCGCAGAGCGACGCCCAGCCGTGCCTTGGAGGCGGGCAGGGCCTTCTCCAGGCGCTTGAGCGCGAACGAGGGCGCGGCACCGGCCAGGCGGGTGGCCTGGGCGAAGCGGTACTTCGGGTAGCCGCCGAACAGCTCGTCGCTACCCTCGCCGGACAGCACGACCTTCACGTCCCTGCGGGCGAGCTCCGCCAGGCGGAACACGGCCACGTCGGCGGGTTCTGACAGCGGCGCGTCGCGGTGCCAGGAGAGCTTGGCCCAGCTGTCGCGGAAGTCGTCGGCCGTGACGATCACGTTGTGGTGGTGGCTGCCGACGAGCTTCGCGACCTTCTCGGCGTGGTGGATCTCGTCCACGCGCGGGTCGCCGAAGCCGGCGGAGAACGTGTGCAGCTCGGCGCCGTTGCGCTCGCGGGCCACCAGGGCCGTGATGAGCGACGAGTCGACGCCGCCGGACAGGTAGGCACCGACCGGCACGTCCGCGACCAGGGCGTCGCGCACGGACGCGGTGAGCGCCTCGTCGACGAGCCGGACCGCCTCCTCGGGCGTGACCTGACGGATCTCGGACTCGCGCGGCAGCTCCCAGTACGCCTCGGTGCGCACCTCGCCCTTCGCGGTGACGACCAGGTGGTGGCCCTGCGGCACCTTGTGGACGCCTCGGACGAGCGTGTGGGGCGCCGGGACGGACCGGTGCGCCAGGTAGTCGTGCAGCGACTCGGTGTCGACCTCGGCGGCCCCGATCGCGGGCAGCAACGCCTTGATCTCGGACGCGAACGCGAACATCTTCGAGTCCGCGTAGTAGTAGAGCGGCAGGATGCCGAGCCGGTCGCGGAACAGGTGCGTCTCGCCGGTGTGGGCGTCGTGGATCGCGTAGGCGAACTGGCCGCGCAGCTTGGCGACCGCGGATGGCCCGTGCTGTTCGTACAGCGCCAGCAGGACCTCGGTGTCGCCGTTCGTGCGGAACGGGTAGCTGAGCTCTTCGCGTAGCTGCCGGTAGTTCAGGATCTCGCCGTTGAACGCGATCTGCGTGGTGCCGGACGCTCCCGCCATCGGCTGCGGCGACCCGGCCAGGTCGATGATCGACAGCCGGGTGTGAGCGAAGCCGATCGGGCCGTCCGACCAGAACCCGCTGTCGTCGGGACCGCGGTGGTGCAGCCGCTTCGCCATCTCGGCGAGCAGCTCACGGTCGACGGGTGCGCCGTCGAACCGCCTGATGCCTGCGATGCCGCACACGTCTAGCGCTCCCCAGAAGAAGATTTTTCAGAGATCTGCATGAGCTCACGGGCGCGGGAGTCCCAGGAGGAGGTCAGCACGGCCGCGCGGCGTTCGGCCGGGGTCTTCAGGCCGCCGTCCTTGAGCGTGAGCCGGATCTGGTCGATGAAGTCGGCCTCGCCCTTGGCGATCCGGATGACGTCGCCGTAGCGCTCGACCTCGGGGAAGTCCGTCGACACGACGGCCAGGCCCAGGGCCAGGTACTCCTTCATCTTGATCGGGTTCGCGTGCTTGATCCAGTCGTTGTCCAGCCACGGCATCAGCGCCACGTCGAAGCCCGAGCCGTAGCCGGGGATCTGGTCGTAGGACCGGAAGTCCAGCCAGTGCACGTTGGGGTAGGAGTCGTAGCGCTCCATCGAGCAGGTCGCGTCGCCGATCAGCACGACCGACGCGTCGGGGAACTCCTGCGCGACCTTCTCGATCAGGTCGAAGTCCACCAGGTAGTCGTCGAGGCTGCCGAAGAACCCGATGCGCGGGCCGGGCACGCTCGCGATGTCCGCGGGCAGTTCGGTGCGGCGGGTGAAGTGGTCGACGTCGACGCCGTGGTCGAGGAAGTGCGCCCGGTCGCCGGTCAGCTTCGACTCTTCTTCCTGCAGGGCCCTGGACACGTAGAGGACCGAGTCCGAATTGGACAGCAGCTGGTTCTCCAGCGCGGCGATGGTGCCCTGGTCGGCTTCGGGGAACGCCGAGTGCCGGTCGGAGCGGTTGAAGATCAGGCCCTTGGTCTTCATGGGCCGCACGACGTCCCACGCGGTCGGGATCGTGGCGACCACGACGGGCGTGCCCATCCGCAGGAAGAAGCAGACCGCTCTCACCTGCGTGCGGACGAGCACCGAGTTCAGCTTGCGCAGCCACGGCTTGCCGTAGAACGGCAGGGGAGCGGGCGTCATCACGTAGAAGTTCGGCGTCTCGGGGATCGGCTGCCGCACGAGCATCGCGACGCTCTTGGCCTTGCGGAAGATCCGGCGCAGGAACTGCGTGCTCTTGCCGGGCGACGGCATCCGCAGGCCGATGCTGTTGACCAGCAGGACCTTGCGGTGCTTCGCGACGCGGCGCAGGAGCTGGAAGTCCGAGTGGGCGCGGTTGTGGTACCACCAGTCCTGTGCGGAGAAGCACAGGTAGCTGGGGCCCTCTGAGGCCACTTCCTCCGGCCAGCGGCGCATGCGGAAAAGCCCCTTCAACGCGGTGCGGTGCTTCGGCGAACGTGCGCGAAGCCCTTCGTTAACGACCATGGCGAGCCACATGAGGAGTGCGGCGAAACGTCCGTGCAGCTCGCGGTGCAGGCGGACCTTGTTCGAGGTGAGCATCGACCACAGGCGGGCGTTCGTGGAGACCTCGCCGCCGATGTGGGTGACCGTCGCGCGCGGCTCGAACCAGACGCCGCCGGCGCGCAGCATGTACTCGGTCTCCTCCGAATAGAGGAAGTACCGTTCGTCCAAAAGGCCGTGCTTCTCGATGACCTCGCGCTGGACCAGCCACGCGCAGCCCGTCGCCCAGTCGGCGTGGTGTGCGCCCTGGTAGGCCTTGTCGTCCGTGACGGTCTCGCCCAGGCCGATCCGCCCGGCCCTGGTGCCGCCGATCACGGCCTCCGCGAGGGCTCCCGCGGCTCGGGGCTTGCGGCGCAGCGAGTGCGACAGCGCGCCCGATTCGTCCACGAGCCGCGGTACGACGATCGGTTTGCCCGCGGCGCGGAGTGATTCCACGGCTCCCGGGTGCAACCGGATGTCGGCGTTGAGGATCAGTACGTCGTGGCCTTCCGCGGCTTTGATCCCCAAATTCACCCCGGCGGCGTATCCGCCGTTCACCGGACTGCGCAGGATTTCCACGCCGGGTCGAGTGGCGGCCGCCACAGTTCCGTCGGTGGAGGCGTTGTCGACGACGATCACCCTCACGTCGTCCGGCAACGAGTCCAGGCATCCGGCGATGACCTGTTCGCTCTGGTAAGTGACGATGACCACCGCGACAGGTGACCGCTCCACAACCGCTCCTCGCATTTGGGCCTCTGCGCGCTACATCGAGTGCTTTGCAACCTCCGTTACGTGGCGGCGTGTCCGTCGGCCTTCACCGCGCCTTTCATCGCTCAGCAGGGCACCTCGTGATGCCGGCCCCGCGCCCCCATATGCCCGATATGAGGACGCGGGGCCGGCACCACGATGCACCCGTCTGAACGACGAAATGCGGGGCGAACGCCGACGGACACACCGCCGCATTCGCGCCATGTGTAACCGTTTTGCCCTCAGAAACGAGAACCAGAGCGTGACGTCATCGCCTCACGTGTTGATCATCGTGCAGAACCTCCCCGTACCGCTGGACCGCCGGGTGTGGCTGGAATGCCGTGCCCTCACCAACGCCGGGTACGAGGTTTCGGTGATCTGCCCCAAGGGTCCGGGTGATCCCGCCTACCAACTCCTCGACGGAGTGCACATCTACAAGTACGCTCCGCCGCCCCAGGCCGAAGGTGCGCTGGGTTACGCGTGGGAGTTCCTGTACTGCTGGGTGCGCACCGCGTTGCTGAGCGTGAAGGTGCGTGCCCGCAGGCGGTTCGACGTCATGCAGGCGTGCAACCCGCCAGACACTTACTGGGCCTTGGCGTTGCTGTGGCGGCTCGGCGGCGTGAAGTTCGTCTTCGACCACCACGACCTCAACCCCGAGGTGTTCCTGTCCCGCTTCGGTGAGCCCAAGGGGTTCGCGGGCAAGCTTCAGTACCGGATCCTGAAGTGGCTGGAGCGCCGGACGTTCCGCACGGCCGACCGGGTGACGTCGACCAACACCTCGTACCAGAAGATCGCGTGGACGCGCGGTGATGTGAAGCCCGAGCACACCACCGTCGTGCGCTCCGGCCCGGACACCACCGTGATGCGGCCTGTCGAGGGCGTGGACGAACTCCGACGCGGCGGCAAACACTTGGTGGCCTATCTCGGAATCATGGGACCGCAGGACGGCGTCGACGGCGTCCTGGAAGTCGCACGCAGAGTTGTTTTCGACCGCGGGCGCACCGATGTCAGGTTCGCCCTGCTGGGGTTCGGCGACTGCCTCGAAGACCTGAAGAAGCAGGCCACGGCCTGGGGGCTCGATCCGTACGTCGAGTTCACCGGACGGGTTGGGCCCGAACAGATCACCCGTTACCTGTCGACCTCGTCCGTCGGACTGGGCCCGGATCCGTTGTCGCCTTTGAACGACGTGTCCACTATGAACAAGACCATGGAGTACATGGCCTACGCGTTGCCGGTCGTGACCTACCGGTTGCAGGAGACCGTGGTGTCCGCCGGCGAGTGCGCCGTGCTGGTCGAACCGGGTGACGTCGAGGGCTTCACGACGTCGCTGCTCGACCTGCTCGACGACGCGGAACGCCGTGCGCGCCTCGGCTTCGAGGGCCGTCGCCGCTGTGAGGCCGTGCTCGACTGGCGTCCTCAGGCCGAGAACTACGTGGGTGTGTTCGACGGGCTCACCGGCTTCGCCTCGCGCGGCCCGTTCCCCGACGGCAGGCCCGAGCTCGGTGCCGGTGTCGACCAGTGGGGCAACAAGATGATCGACGTGAGCGACGACGCCGTGCTCCGCGCGTTCGCCGTGACCCGAACGGGAGAATGATGTTCGTCAGAAGGATCGCTGTCGTCGGCACCGGCTACGTCGGTCTGACCACCGGCGCGTGCCTCGCCTCGCTGGGCCACCGCGTGGTGTGCGCGGACGTCGACGCCTCGAAGGTCGAGCGGCTCTCGCGCGGTGAGGTCGACATCCTCGAACCGCGCCTCGCCGAGCTCGTCGCCGAGGGTCTGGCCTCCGGCCGCCTGTCTTTCGTCCTGGGTGCGTCGGCCGCGGTGGCCGACGCCGAGGTCGTGTTCCTGTGCGTGCCGACGCCCATGGGTGTCGGCGGCATCGCGGACCTCGCGGCCGTCGAGTCCGTTGTGGACGAGACGCGCGACCTGCTGCCGTCCGGGACCGTGATCGTCAACAAGTCCACGGTGCCGGTCGGCACGTCGATCCGCACCGCAGAGCTGCTGCGCCGTGACGACGTCGCCGTCGTCTCGAACCCCGAGTTCCTGCGCGAGGGCTCGGCCGTGCACGACTTCCTGAACCCGGACCGCATCGTCGTCGGCTGCGACCAGCAGGACGCCGCCGAGCGCGTGGCGGCCCTGTACGCCCGCCTGGGCGCGCCGACGGTGCTGACCGACGCGGCCTCGGCCGAGATGGTCAAGTACGCGGCGAACTGCTTCCTCGCGATGAAGCTCTCGTACGTCAACGCGGTCGCGGAGCTGTGCGAGCGCCTCGGCGCGAACATCACCGACGTCACCGAGGGCATGGGCTACGACAAGCGCATCGGTCAGGCGTTCCTCAACCCCGGCCCCGGCTGGGGCGGCTCGTGCCTGCCCAAGGACACGCACGCGATGCTCCAGGTCGCGGACGCCGCCGACTTCGAGTTCCGCCTGCTGCGCGCCACGATCGACACCAACGAGCGCCAGCGTCAGCGGATGGTCGAGAAGGTCCGCCTGGCCGTCACCGGCAAGCGCGGCGGCTCGCTGTCCCACGTGCGCCTGGGCCTGCTGGGCCTGACGTTCAAGGCGGGCACCGACGACCTGCGCGACTCGCCGGCCCTGGCCGTGGCGGCGTTGCTGAAGCAGGCGGGCGCGGAGCTCGTCGGCTACGACCCTGCCCTGGCCGGAGGCACGGACCTCGGTCCGGTGTCCGTTGTGGACGATCCGTACGTGGCGGCGAAGGACGTCGACGCCCTGGTCGTGCTGACCGAGTGGCCGGAGTTCAGGTCCCTGGACTGGGCGCGCCTGGCCGAGACCGTGCGTCAGCCCGTCGTCGTCGACACGCGGAACCTGCTGGACCCGGACGTCATCCGCCGGGCCGGCCTGACGTGCACGTCACTCGGCCGCTAGTCCTTTTGAGACTGTCCATTTAGCTCAATGGTGTGACAGGGCGGGCGCGCTTGTTGTGCTAGCGCTTTGATTCCCGGCAACACCCGGTGGGACTGGCCCGCCGGGTTCGTCGGGGAGGTTCTCGCCGTGGCTGGAATCATGGACATGGTCAGCGGTCTCGTGCACCAGGCTTCTTCTCTGCTGGCCCAGGCGAGCGACCTCGCGAGCAGCCTGCTGTCCGCACTCCCGCTCTAGGTTTTTGCAGGGGCGTTCGTCCTCAGGGCGAACGCCCCTTGCGTTACCACCGGGGCAGATCCGGCCCGTGGTTCGTGATGCCGGCGAACAGGTCGGTCTCCGGCAGCGTCGCCCCGGTCGTGTCGATCGCGCGGATGTAGGACTCGGCCGCGAACCGCTGCTGCGCCGTCAGCTTCCCGATCAGCGACTGGCTTTCGTAGCAGTGCAACGCCTTGCGCTTCACGTCGGCGACACCGGACGTGTCGATCGTGGTGGTGGCAAGACTGTCGTGGGCTTCCAGGTAGAGCTTCGCCGGGATCCCGGTCTCCTTGACCGCGTGCTGCGCCACCCGTGCCGCGTGGACGTGGTCGCGGTGCTGGTGCGGGTTGTGGTGGTCGTGCGTGACGACCACCTGCGGCCGGAAGTGCTCGATCAGCGCGGCCACCCGCCCCGCCGCCGTCTCGACGGGAATCGAGCAGAACCCGCCAGGCGGCACCTCGCCCGTCTCGCCGGAGTCGTGGTACCCCAACAGTTCCAGGTCTGTGATGCCGAGCACATCGCACGCGGCGTTGAGCTGGGACCGTCTGCGCGCCGCCACCGCCTGCGGGTGGTGGTTCAGCTCGCCGGGCTTGGCACCGCCGGGCATGTCACCCAGCTCGCCACCGGTACAGGTGACGAGGACGATCCGGACACCCTGGCGCGCGTAGTGGGCCAGGACCCCTCCGGTCGACCGCGACTCGTCGTCGGGGTGAGCGTGAACGGCCAGCAAGGTTCTCGGTCCATCGAACTGCACGCGGGGAAGTTACCTCGAAACTATTGTCTTGCCGGTGACCGACTTGCCGTCCGGCCTGAAGCCGCACGAACTCGCCCAGCATCTCTTAGGACAGATCGAACGCGGACATGCGTACGCCCGTTCCCGCAAGCAGCGGTTCAGGTGGAAGTCCGTAACTGTCCGACTGACCACTTTGGTGCTTTCGGCGGTGTCGACGATCATTCTCGGCCTGCAGAACCTGGACCCCTGGACAGGCACGGCGTTCTCGCTGGTGGCGGTGGTGACCGTGGTGTCCGCTTTGGAGCCGTTCTTCGCTTGGCGCTCGCTGTGGGTGTTGATGGAGGAGGCCAGCTACAAGTTCCACCGGCTGGAGGATGATCTCGCCTACTACGTGGCGTCCACTCCGGCCGCGGAGGTGGATGTCGAGCGGGTTCGGGAGATGTTCGAGCGGTACCAGGAGATCTGGGACTCGCTCAGCGGGAGGTGGCTGAGGTTCCGCGACAACGGCTGAGCGGGTGCCGCGGCCGGTAAAGTCGATCTCCGCTGTCCAAGGATCAGGGGGTTCTCATGTCGGACGCTTGGGGTTGGCTGATACCCGTCACCGCTGTCGTGGTGATCGTGCTCGTCGGGATGGCCTTCATGAAGCTGCAGAAGTCCTTGTTCGGCGCGCTGGGCGCACGCACGTCGGACACGGCACCCGGTGCTTCGCCTTTCGCCGGGTTCCAGCAGTCGCCGCAGGAGAGCCGGGAGGACTTCGTGCGCAGGCATTGGCAGCGCCCCGGCGTTGTGGCCGACGGCGTGACCCTGGTCGATCTCTACGACCGCATCCGGGCCCTCGAGGAACGCCTCGCGGAGGCCGAGCGCCGTTCCGGCACCGCCTGACCGAGCCCACGCGCCGCCTGCGCCGGCGGGGGCTCGGCGGCGCAGGCGGTCACGGGACTACGGAGTGCCCGCGGGCTTGCCCTTGGCGTCCGGCGCGTTGGGGTCGTGCAGGAAGTTGTCCTGCCACACCGCCCACTTGTAGTTCGCGCCCTTCTGGCTCACGTAGGCCGCACCCCACCCGGTCCCGGTGAAGCGGTTGTTGATGGACTTCATGTTGCGGCCGTACAGGTTGTCGAAGCCCGACTCGAGGCCGAGCTGGTAGCCGCCGCCCTCCAGGAGGTTGCCCTCGACGGTGACGTTGTCGATGTCGCCGCCGTAGGTCTGGATGAACAGCGCGCCGGTGTCGTTGCCGGTGGAGCAGTCGATGCGGTTGTTGCGGAACGTCAGGGTCCGGCCCGCGTTCTTGTCGAGCGGGAAGTCGCGGACCGTGGCGCCGTCGTTGTGCGAGTCGCCGTCCGAGCGCAGGCCGCGGACGTAGTTGCCCTCTGCGAGGCCGCTCAGGGTGCTGCCGGTGTTGTAGAAGCAGATGCCCGAGCCCATGCCGCTGATGTAGTTGCGCTGCAGGGTGCCGACGCCGAGGAACGCGCAGGAGCCCGCGATGGTCTTGGCCGAGAGGGCCGAGCCGTCGATGTTCGAGTCGCGGATGGTCACCGGGGCGCCGGTGACCTGGCAGGAGTTGCTGCCGCAGGGGCCGTTCGTCGTGATCAGCGGGGCGGTCTCACCGAGGTTCTTCGGGCGGATGCACGACTTCTCGATGGTGATGTTGCCCGCGAACAGGGTGAGGGCCTGTTCGACGCGCTTGCCGGAGATCACGGTGCCGGCCGCGGGGGCGCCGGGGCCGGTGTAGAGCGGCAGCGAGTCGCAGTTCAGGCCGTGGGCCGCGAGGCCCGTGTTGGCCTGGGTGAGCTTCCAGCCGGGGGAGCCTGCCGGTGCGGGGGTGTTCGGCGGGGGCTTCACGGGGCCGTTGGTGGCGGTCTTCGTCGTCGAGCTGCTGGGTGCCGCCGAGCTGCTGCTCGGGGCGGCGGAGCTACTGCTGGCAGTGCTGGTCGAGGTGGCGCTGGCGCTGTCCGCGACGGGTGTCGGTTGGGCCGCCTTGGTCGGGGTACAGGCGGCCAACGCGATGACACCACCGGTCAGCAGTACGGCCAATCTCAGTCTCACGGCTGGTTCTACCTCCACGCGCGCTCACGACGGGGGACCGTGAACTCGCTGATTGTGTCGTCGGCCGTTGCGGAATTTGTACAAAACTCGTGCGACGGAGTTCGTACGGGGCCGTTGAACGGTCAGCACACTGCACGGCAGAACGGGAGGAGTCAAGCGGATCTCCTTGCGCCGCAACATCATCTTCCGCCTGGTGGGGAATGCTCCATCCGTGTGAGCAGGTAGATCACGGTTCAATCACCGTGCCATATGATTCTTTGATGTGTGAGATCAACGACCCGTGAATGTCGCGCGGCCGGGACCGTCCGTGAGGAAGCTGTGCACAGCGCGTGGCAGGTCCTCGGTCTCGAACAACGCCGAGGCGATCGTCGTGACGTGTGCGTCGGCCTCCGGGACGCCACCGTTCTCGAAATGTGCGAGCACCTGTTTGGTCGCAAAATGTGCCTGCGTCGGACCGGTGGCGAGACCCAGCGCGAACTGCTCGGTGGCCATTGCGAAACCCTCGTCGGGGAACACCCGGTTAACGACATTCCACCGTTCGAGCGTGGCGGCGTCGTAAAGGTCGCCCGTCATCACGAACTCCTTCGCGCGCGCCACGCCCGCCCGCGCCGCTAGCCGCTGGGTGCCGCCCATCGTCGGCGTCAGGCCCACGACCTTCTCCACCAGCCCGAACCGGGCCGACGAGGACGCGAGGATCAGGTCGCACGCGACCGCCAGCTCGAAAGCCCAGGTCAGGCACAGCGCGTGCGCGGCGAACACGGTCGGGATCGGCAGCGCGGCGATGCGTTGCGGCAGGAGGAGCATGCGGTCGAACAGCTGCTGCGCCTCGTCGCGGTACTCCTGCGCGGCGAACAGCGACACGTCCACGCCACCCGACACGACCCGGCCCGTGGCGTTGACCAGCAACGCCCGCGCGTCCCCCAGCTCGTCCAGGGCCTCGTGGAACTCGGCGTCGAGGTCGAGGGCGTACAGGTTGAGCGGCGGCGCGTCGATCGTGATGATCGCGAGCTCGTCGCGGCGGGTCAGGTGGATCTTCACAGGCTCACAACCAATCGCGGCGCTTGAACATCAGGTACAGGAAGTAGGAGAGGCCGAAGATACCCAGCGTGGACACCCAAACACCCCATTTCTGCTCAAAGCCGGGGTAAGGGACGTTCATGCCGTAGTAGCCCGAAATCGCCGTCGGCACGGCGATGATCGCGGCCCAGCTGGTGACCTTCTTCATGATCGAGTTGAGCCGGTTGCCCTGCACGGCGACCTCGGCCTCGCGCAGGTTCGTGATCAGCTCCCGCATCGACTCGGTCAGCTCGGCCGTGAACAGCGCGTGGTCCTTCACGTCCAGGTAGTACGGCATCATCGCGTCGTCCACGACGCCGTGCTCGCGGTGCAGCAGCGACCCCAGCACCTCCCTCATCGGCAGCGCGGCACGCCTGAGCTGCACCAACGCCCGCCGCAGCTGCAGCGCCTTGCGCCCGACGTGCGGCTTCTCCTCGTAGATGCGGTCCTCGAGGGCCTCGATGTCGTCGTCGAGCTTCTGCGCCGCCGCGTAGTGGCCGTCCACCACGTCGTCGAGCAGGCCGTGCAGCAGGAACCCGACCCCGCTCGACGCCAGCGTCGGCGCGCTGTCCCACCGCCGCTGCACGCCGTCCAGGCCGTAGTCCTCGCTCTCGCGCACCGTCACGAGGGCGTTCTCGGTCACGAAGACGTCGACCTCGCACGTCTTGATCTCGTGTTTCTCGTACCGGACCGCGTAGACGCTCAGGAACAGGTGGGAGGGGTAGCGGTCGACCTTGGGACGCTGCCGCTCGGAGAACGCGTCCTCGATCGCGAGCTCGTGCAACCCCAGTTCGTCGCGCAGCAGACCTATCTCGTCGTCGGCCGGCGCGCACAGGTCGAACCACACGACGGCGGAGTGATCTTCGAGATGCTCCGCGACCTTCGTGAGGGGGAAGTCCCTGTCCACGAGTTCGCCGTTGCGGTACAAGCGGGTCCGACCCATGGGTGACAACGATACGTAGATCTACTCAGATGTGAGGTTTCGGCCCGAGTTCCCGCTACCCTCGATCCGGTGAAGGTGGACCAACCACAACGCATTGGGGACTACCTGCTCTTGGGCAGGCTTGGTCGTGGTGCCATGGGAACGGTCTACCTGGGACAAGGCAGCGACGGACGCCAGGTGGCGGTCAAGGTCGCCCGCGCCGAGCTCGCCGACGACCCGCGCTTCCGCGAGCGCTTCCGCCGCGAGGTGCAGATGGCCCGTGCGGTCGGCAGCGCCGGCACGGCGGCCGTGGTGGACGCCGACACGCGCGCGCCCCGGCCGTGGATGGCCACGGAGTACGTGCCCGGCCCGACGCTGCAGGAGGCCATCGAACGGCACGGTCCGTTGCCGGAGCACCATTTGAGACGCCTCGCCGAAGGTCTGGCCGAGGCGCTCACCGCGATCCACCGGGCAGGCCTGGTCCACCGCGACCTCAAGCCGTCCAACGTGCTGCTGGGCGCCGACGGACCCCGCGTCATCGACTTCGGCATCTCGCGCGCGATGGAGCACACCGCGCTGACCGAGACCGGCATGGTCTTCGGCACGCCCGGCTTCCTCTCTCCGGAGCAGATCACCGGCCAGGAGGTCGCCTCCCCGAGCGACGTGTTCGCCCTCGGCGCCGTGCTGGTCTACGCGGCGACGGGCAAGGGCCCGTTCGGCGAGGGCCCGACGGCCACGCTGCTCTACAAGGCCGCGCACGGCGAGCCGGACATCGACGGTGTGCCCAAGCCGCTGCGGCCGCTGGTGCAGAAGTGCATGCACCGCGACCCTGCCAAGCGCCCGGAGCCGGCCGAGGTGACGCGCCTGCTCTCCCAGGTCGTGACGCCGAAGGCGCCGACCAGCAAGATGCCCGCGCCGATGACACCCGCCGCGGCGACGTTCTCGACGTCGCGGTTCGTGCCGATGGCGTGGGGCGGGCTGAACCTCGCCGTGGCCCTGCTCGCCGCCGCGATCGCCGACCCGGCCGCGCAGGCCAACGGCGCCACGCAGCTGCTGGCCCTGGCCGCGTTCTGCGTGCTCGTCGTGCGCGCGGTGCGGTACTTCAGCGCCGCCGCCCGCCGCAAGGTCGTCATCGAGATCAGCCGCGAGGGCATCGCCACGACGCGCAACGGCAAGTTCCACCAGTACTGGTGGTACGAGCTCGCGCGGGTGCGCGTCGTGCCGCACAAGAAACGGCCGTGGGTCGTCGTCTGGCTGAAGGACCCGGCACCGCGCCGGTTCTTCGGCGCGCACCACGGCGGCGTGCGGGTGTTCCCGATCGCCCACGAGCGCACCAGGCGGCGGCGCGAGCGCGATGTCGCCGAGCTGCGCGCCGCCCTGGCCTGGTACCTGCCGCGGTCCTACGACGGGCGCTGATCGGTCCACTCGTAGGTGACCGTGACGCTCAACGCCAGCGTGCCGTCGGGCAGCCTGGTGTCGACCGGTGCGACCACGTCCATGCCGGTCACCTCACCCGTGGCGGGATCGACCCTGAACACCCACCGGCTGCCTTCGGCGAACACCTTCCCGTTGTCCCAGCGGATCGCGGGGCCTTCGGCGAGCCTGCGGTAGAGCCCGGCCTTCTCCTCGGTGGTGGTGAACGGCGAGAGCATCGCCTGCGCCGCTGCCTCCAGCTTGTCCCTGTCGTCGACGGGCAACGGCTTCGAGATGGTCTCCTCCTGGCACGGCGTGGCCGCGCAGAACGAGTTCCACAGGATCGTGCCGCTGGACCGCTCCTCGATGTCCTCGATCGGTCGCTGCGGACCGGTGACCGCCCGGTGCTCGCCGGTGAACCTGCGGTAGATCACCACCATCTCGCCCGGTGCGGTGGGCAGCCACACGTCGTACTCGTACTTGACCGAGGTCGCGTCGAACGGCCCCTCCGCGTGGGTGACGAGCTGCCAGAGCTGGTACTTGACGTGCCGGTACCTCCTGGTCGGCTGCTCCGCCACCTCCAGCAGCGTCGCGGCCTCCGCCAAGGAGGCCGCGGGCTTCACCGGCATGGTCGCGGGCGCGTCCCGGGAGACCGGCCGCAGCAGCACCACCAGCCCGGTGATCATCACCACCGCGACGGCCGCGGCCGCGATGCCCACCCAGCGCCGCGAACGGCGTTGCGGCTTCTCGGCGAAGAGCTGCTCGCGCAACCGGGCCAGCCGCGCGTCGTCTCCGCCGCGCACCGCGTACAGCTCGGCGAGGTCGTCGTCCAGCACGTCACGCATGTTCCACTTCCTTCAGCTTCGCGCGCAGGCGGTGCAGACGGGACCGGGCGGTGCCGGGGTTGAGGTCGAGGGCTTCCGCCGCCTCCTGCACGGACAGGCCGGCCAGCGACACGAGCAGCACCAGGTCGCGGTCGGGCTGGGACATCCGGCCCAGCTCGCGGGCGATGCGGCGCAGGTGCGCGCGGGAGTCGATGCGGGTGACCACCGTGTGCTCCAGCGACTCGGCCACAGCCAGGTCGACGCCGTACCGTTCGGCGGTGCGCAACAGGCGGGTCTCGCGTTTGGCGTGGCCGCGCAACAGGTTCGTCGCGATGCCGTACAGCCAGCCGACGACACTGCCCCTCTCCGGGTCGTAGCCCTCCTCGCCGCGCATGGCGGCGAGGAAAGTCTCGCTGACCAGGTCGTCAGCCACGTCGACGCCCACCCGCCGCGCCAGATATCGGTGCAGCGGATGGGCGTGCTCGTCGAACAGCTCCGCGAACATCACGCCCCCAGTTGGCTTCTCGCGGCACGGGTGTTGCAGTGATCTGAATCACAGTGGACGGGCTTTCGATGATGGTCCCATGACCAACTGGACCGTGACGGCCACCGACGCCGCGCGTTCGCCGCTCAACCGCGAGTACAACGCCGAGATGATCAGCCGCTACTGGGGGCGGCCGACGAACGACGCCGAGATCGACGCCTACGAGCGCGACGAGCAGGACCACGACGTGCCGGTGTTCCTCGTCGTGGCGCGCGATGGCAACGATGTCGGCTGTCTGGGCATGCGCTTCCTGGACAACGGTGTCGGTGAGCTGACGCGGATGTTCGTGCGCACGCAGTTCCGCGGACAGGGTGCCGCGTCGGCGTTGCTCGTGGCGATGGAGGCCGAAGCGATCAAGCGCGGCATCACGACGTTGCGGCTCGACACGCGCAAAGATCTCGTGGAGGCGCGGACGCTGTACGCCAAGCACGGGTTCGTGGAGATTGCTCCGTACAACGCAGCCGAGTACTCCGACCACTGGTTCGAGAAGAGGCTAACGTCCGCTCATCCGGTCGCGATGTCCTGAAGGGTCGGGATGACTCGCGCAGGAGGCAATGAAAATGCGGTTGCGTCCACTGGTGATGGCTGCTGCCGTCACCACGGCACTGGTGGTGACCCCGGCCTCGGCGGCTCCCGCCGGCCGGGTGCTCGGATACGTCGCCAACAACGGCGGCGGGGTGTCGGTGATCGACACGGCCACGAACGCGGTGTCCACGACGATCGCTGACAGCAACGGAAACTCGCCTTACATGGCAGCGGTCGCGTTCGACGGGACGCGCGGCTACGTGACGAACTCCGCGCAGAACACGCTGACAGTCATCGACACGCCGACCAACACGGTCGACAAGTCCATTCCCGTCGGGTCCCACCCGGCGGGCGTCGCGGTCGCCCCCGGTGGCGGCTTCGTCTACGTCACCAACTACGGGGACGGCACGGTGTCCGTGGTCGACACGGCCACGCTGACGGTCACCGCGACCGTCACGGTCGGCTCGAACGCCGACGGCGTCGTCGTCACGAAGGACGGCAAGTCCGTCTACGTCACGCACGACCTTCCCGGTCCGGGCAAGGTCTCGGTCATCGACACGACGTCCAACACCGTCGTCGCCACGATCGCCGTCGGCAACGCGGCGACCGCCATCGCGGCGTCGGCGGACGGCACGCGGATGTACGTGGTGAACAAGGGTTCGGACAGCGTCTCCGCCATCGACGTGGCCTCGCGCACCGTCGTCGGCACCGCGGCCGTCGGCTTCACGCCGCACGGCATCGCGCTGACGCCCAACGGAACCCGCGCGTACGTGACGAACAGCGAGTTCGACTCGGTGTCCGTCGTCGACCTCACGTCGATGACGGAACTGCAGAAGATCTTCGTCGGCGACCGCCCGATCAGCGTGGCCCTCACGCCGGACGGTGCCTCGGCGTACGTCACGAACTACAACAGCAACTCGGTGTCGGTCATCGACACGGCGTCCAACACGGTCACCAGCACCATCGCCGTGGGCCAGCGCCCGGTGGGCGTCGCGATCAACTTCGTGCCACCCGCCGCGTCGAAGCTCGTGTCCGGCTCCGCCCAGCTGCAGTTGCGGCTCCTCGGGTTCACGGTCCGCTCGCTCGACGCGACGCTGACCGACAAGCACACCGGGGCGCCGATCGCCGGCCAGACGGTCGTCTTCCGCACGGTGAAGGGCAGCCCGCTCTGCACCGCGACGACCGGCTCGTCCGGCAAGGCCACCTGCGACGCGAACGTGCCGTTGCTGGTCGGCCTGTCCACCCTGCTGCAGGGCTTCACGGCCTCGTACGCGGGCAACAACGAGCACGGTGGCGCCTCTTCGCACGGGCACATCACCCTGCTCTGAGCACTGCTAGTCAATAGTTGTCATGGTTGTTACATCCCTTGACTCGGACGAAATGCCCGGCATAGCGTCCGGGTCGAGGGATGTACCTCCGGTGACCGCCGCCCCGGTTCACGAGGGGAGTGTCCGTGGCGGTGAGTGCGCTTGCTGTGGTCGCGCTGGCGTTGGGGCTGGTCGTGCCGCCCGCACAGGCGGGTGTTGAGGGACCTCGGGCCGTCGTGGCCGTCTCCGGCGGCGCCGTCACCCTGGCGGTGACGCATCGGGGCAGGACCGTTCTGCGGCCGTCGCCGGTCGGGATCACGACCGAGCGCGCCGACTTCTCCACAGGACTTTCCCTGACCGGCAAGTCACGCCGGGCGATCTTCGAGCGCTACCGCACGACGTCCGGCAAGAAGCGGGACCGGGTCGTGCGCGCCACCGAGACGACCTATCGGTTCACGTCCGCTGGTGGTGTTCTCCGCCTTGTCGTGCGCGAATCTCCTGACGGTGTCGCGTACCGCTACGAGTTGCCTTCTGGTGTCGGCGCGGTGACCGGTGAGGCCTCCGCCTTTGTGCTGCCGGAGGATTCGGTGGCGTGGCTCGCGAAGTACCGGCGGGACTACGAGAACCCGTTCCTGCGGACGACCGCAGGGGGCGCCGAGCAGGCCGAGTACATGCATCCGGCGCTGTTCCAGGTCGGCGGCTCCTACGCGTTGATCACCGAGTCCGATGTGGACGGACGGTACTCCGGCGGACGTCTCGTGCACGCCGGTGGCGGCCGGTACCAGGTCAAGCTGTGGGACCCGGTCGTCGCGGTGTCCGGTGCGCTGAAGACGCCGTGGCGCACGATGATCGTGGGCTCGTTGGCCACGGTGGTCGAGTCGACGCTGGTGGACGACCTCGCGCCGCCTTCCCGAGTGCGCGACACGTCGTGGATCAAACCCGGCCCCGCGGTGTGGTCGTGGCTCGCCGGTGGCCGTTCCGTGCAGCAGGACCTGGTGCGGCAGAAGGAGTTCGTGGACTACGCGGCCGCGCGCGGCTGGCCGTACGTCGTGGTCGACGCCGGGTGGTACGACGACCCGAACTGGCGTCAGACCAGCTTCATCCCGGAGCTCGTCCGGTACGCGTCGGCGCGGGGCGTCGGCATCCACACGTGGGTGCGGTTCAGCAGCGTCGACACTCCCGAGAAGCGCGCGGACTACCTGCCGTGGCTGCACCGCTGGGGAGTGCGGGGCCTGAAGATCGACTTCATGGACTCCGACGGCCAGGAGCGCTACCGCTGGTACGACGAGATCCTGCCCGAGACCGCCCGCCTGCACTTCCTGGTCAACTTCCACGGAGCCACGCTGCCGCACGGCATCCACCGCACCTGGCCGCACGTCATGACGACCGAGGCCGTGCACGGCGCGGAGAAGTCCAGCGGTCTCACCACCTCCCACCTGACCGCGTTGCCGTTCACCCGCAACGTCGTGGGAGGAATGGACTACACGCCCGGCGGTTTCCACCGCACCCGTGCCAACACCGACGGCTCCGAGCTGGCGTTGTCTGTGCTGTACGAGTCGGGCGTGCAGAACCTGGCCGGGCGCCCGGACTCCTACGACGCCCGTCCGCTCGCGCGCTGGTTCCTGGAGCAGGCGCCGGCGGCGTGGGACGAGACCCGGTTGCTGTCCGGGCAGCCGGGCGAGAGCGTGGTGATGGCACGGCGTTCGGGTGACCGGTGGTTCGTCGGCGGGGCGGTGGCGGGGGAGGCCCGCGTGCTGGACCTGCCCGCCCTGGGAGCCGGCCGGTGGCTGGTCGAGGTCGTGCGCGACGGAACTGCCGGGCTGGTCAAGGAAAGCGTGGTGAGCTCGGCGAAGCTGACGATCCCGGTGGCTCGCGACGGCGGGTTCGTCGCGCTGGTCTGCCGTCCTTCGCGCGACACCTGCGCACGGCCCACCGGTGGCGTGCCGTCGACTTCCGTTGCTGTCACGCCTGCACAGGTGTCCGTGCAGCCGGGACAGTCGTTCGAGATGAGCGGCACGGTCACCAACACCTCGGACCGGCCCTTGTACGGCGTGACCTTCGCGCCGCGCGTGCCGTCCGGGTGGACTGTTTCGTCCGCGCTGTCGGCTTTCCGGGTCGCGCCGGGGGAGTCGTTGACCGGCCGGTGGACCGTGCGGGTCGGCGCGAATCCTGTTGTGGGACTGACGGACGTGCCGTTGGTGGCGCGGTTCTCCGGTGTGGAGGCCGAGAAGGCGACGCGCGCCCACGTCTGGAAACCCCTGCCCGCCGGGGTCTCGTACGTCGCCGGCACCGACCTCTCCGTCGAGGGCAGGACGTTGACCACCGGCGGAGTGCGGTTCGGCAAGGGCATCGGGACGACACCCGCGGATGTCCCCTTCGAACTCGGCACGTGCTCCCGGTTCGACGCGACGGTCGGCGTCGACGACGAGGTCGACGGCAGGGTGGACCGCGCGGCCGGCGGCGGCACGGTGACGTTCGAGGTGCTGGGCGACGGCCGCGTGCTGCACGCGAGCCCGCTGCGCCGGTCCGTCGACCCGGCGCTGCCCGTCAGCGTTGATGTCGGTGGGGTGAAAGCGTTGACGCTGCGCGTGACCGACGGCGGTGACGGCACGGGCCTCGACCACGCTGTGTGGGGCGACGCGCGGCTGACCTGCTAGGCAGCCAGGGGAAGGTCGCCGCGGAGAGCCTGGACGTAGTCCTCGCAGGACTGGCGGCAGGCGACTCCGTGGACGACCTGCCACCCTGCGGGTACCTGCAGCACCGCGGGCCAGATCGAGTACTGGCCCGCCGGGCTGACCAGCACCAGGAACATGGTGTGAGCCTGAGCGAACGGGGAAGTCATGCCCCCAGGGTGACCTGCGACACCTATGGTCCGGCTATCTCTACGCTCAAGCTCACTCGTCCGCGTGGTTCCCGATCTTGGCCCGCGTGTGATTACGTGGTGCCCGTGACTGTGGAACAGGTGGTCCTCCTGGCCGAGGACGGTTCGGCCATCGGCGTCGAGGACAAGGCAGTGGTGCACCACGCGAGCACACCGCTGCACCTGGCGTTCTCCAGCTACGTCTTCGACTCGGCCGGCAACACGATCCTCACCCGCCGCGCGCTGCACAAGAGGACCTTCCCCGGCCTGTGGACCAACACCTGCTGCGGCCACCCGCTGCCGGAGGAGGACATGGCCCAGGCCGTGCTCCGCCGCCTGCGCGACGAGCTCGGCATGAAGGTCTCCGAACCCGAGCTGCTCCTGCCCGCCTTCCGCTACCGCGCCGAGATGGACGGTGTCGTCGAGAACGAGATGTGCCCGGTGTTCCGCGTGCTCTCCGACGACGAGCCGGACCCGAACCCCGACGAGGTCGACTCGACCGAACGGGTGGCGTGGGCCGACTTCGCCGCCGGGGTCCTCGACGGCACGCGCGAGATCTCGCCGTGGTCGCGGCTGCAGGTCGCGCAGCTCGTGAAGCTCGGGCCCGATCCGCTGGCGTGGCCGGTGGCGGACCGGGCCGGGCTCCCAAAGGCCGCGGTGCTGTCACCACTCCAGTGAGCCACCGTTCTGGTACTCGATGACACGGGTCTCGAAGAAGTTCTTCTCCTTCTTCAGATCCATCATCTCCGACATCCACGGGAACGGGTTCTCCGTCGGCTCCCACACCGGCTCCAGGCCGAGCTGCACGCAGCGGCGGTTCGTGATGAACCGCATGTACTGCTCGCACAGCTCGGCGTTGAGGCCCAGGATGCCGTTCGGCATGGTGTCGCGGCCGTACGCGATCTCCAGCTCGCAGCCCTCGGCGAGCATGGTCCGCACCTCCTTCTGGAACACCTCGTCCCACAGGTGCGGGTTCTCGATCTTGATCTGGTTGATCGCGTCGATGCCGAAGTTCAGGTGGATCGACTCGTCGCGCAGGATGTACTGGTACTGCTCGGCGATGCCGACCATCTTGTTGCGGCGGCCCAGCGACAGGATCTGCGCGAACCCGGTGTAGAACCACATGCCCTCGAAGACCACGTAGAACGCGATGAGGTCCTTGAGGAACGCCTGGTCCATCTCCGGCGTGCCGGTCTTGAACTCCGGGTTCTCGAGGTGCTGGGTGAACTGCAGCGCCCACGCCGCCTTGTCCGTGATGGACGGGATCTCGCGGTACATGTTGAACAGCTCGCCGTCGTCGAGACCGAGCGACTCGCAGATGTACTGGAACGTGTGGGTGTGCACGGCCTCCTCGAAGGCCTGGCGCAGCAGGTACTGGCGGCACTCGGGGTTCGTCAGGTGCCGGTACACCGCGAGCACGATGTTGTTGGCCACCAACGACTCCGACGTGGCGAAGAAGCCGAGGTTGCGCTTGATCATCAGGCGCTCGTCGTCGGTCAGCCCGTCCTTCGACTTCCACAGGCCGATGTCCGCCTGCATGGACACCTCGGTCGGCATCCACGCGTTGTTGCAGCCGGCCAGGTACTTGTCCCACGCCCAGTGGTACTTGAGCGGCAGCAGCTGGTTGACGTCGGCGCGGCAGTTGATCATCGCCTTGTCGTCGACGGAGACGCGGGCGGCACCGACGTCGATCAGGTTCTCGGTCATTACTGGCACGCCTCGCAGTCGGGGTCGGTGATGGAGCAGTTAGGGTCAACGGACACGGGCGAGACGGCGTTGAGCTTGCCGTCGGTGCCCTGCAACGTGGACTTCTCCACGTGCGTGGCGCTCTGCGTGCGCAGGTAGTACGTGGTCTTCAGACCGCGCAACCACGCCAGCTGGTAGAGCTCGTCGAGCTTGCGCCCGCTCGGCGCCGCCAGGTACAGGTTCAGCGACTGCGCCTGGTCGATCCACTTCTGCCGGCGCGAGCCAGCCTCGATCAGCCACGAGCTGTCGACCTCGAACGCGGTGGCGTACAGGGCCTTCAGGTACGGCGGCACCCGGTCGATCGCGCCGAGGCTGCCGTCGTGCAGCTTCAGGTCCGAGATCATCTGCTCGTCCCACAGCTTGCGCTGCTTGAGCGCGCGCACCAGGTCGGGGTTGATCACGGTGAAGTCGCCGGACATGTTCGACTTCACGTACAGGTTGCGGTACAGGGGCTCGATCGACTGGTTCACACCGGTGATGTTCGCGATGGTCGCGGTCGGCGCGATCGCCATGACGTTCGAGTTCCGCATGCCGCGCTTGACCTGTTCGCGGACCGGCGCCCAGTCCAGAGTGGACGAGCGGTCGACCTCCAGCTCACCGTCGGCGCGCGTCGCGGCCAGGATCTCCAGCGAGTCCACCGGCAGGATGCCGCGCGACCACAACGACCCCTCGAACGACTGGTACGCACCACGTTCCTGCGCCAGCTCGGCGCTCGCGGAGATCGCGTAGTAGCTGATCTCCTCCATGGAACGGTCGGCGAACTCGACGGCCTCCTTCGACGCCATCGGCGTGCCGAGCGCGAACAGCGCGTCCTGGAACCCCATCAGCCCCAGGCCGACCGGCCGGTGCTTCAGGTTCGAGTTCCGCGCCTCGGTGATCGTGTAGTAGTTCACGTCGATCACGTTGTCGAGCATGCGGACCGCGGTGCGCACGGTCTTCTCGAGCCGCGCGTGGTCGATGCCCTCGGCCGTGACGTGCTGCGCGAGGTTGACGCTGCCGAGGTTGCAGACCGCGACCTCGTCGATCGTGGTGTTCAGCGTGATCTCGGTGCACAGGTTCGACGAGTGCACGACCCCGCTGTGCTGCTGCGGCGACCGCAGGTTGCACGGGTCCTTGAACGTGATCCACGGATGACCGGTCTCGAACAGCATGGTCAGCATGCGCCGCCACAGGTCAACGGCCTGCACACGGCGGAAGACCTTGATCTCGCCGTTGTCGGCCATCGCCTCGTACGCGCGGTACTTCTCCGCGAACGCGTCCCCGAACGCGTCGTGCAGGTCCGGCACCTCGTCGGGGGAGAACAGCGTCCACTGGCCGTTCGCGCGGACCCGGCGCACGAACTCGTCCGGCACCCAGTTCGCGGTGTTCATGTCGTGGGTGCGGCGGCGTTCGTCGCCGGTGTTCTTGCGCAGGTCGAGGAACTCCTCGACGTCGATGTGCCAGGTCTCCAGGTAGGCGCAGACAGCGCCCTTGCGCTTGCCGCCGTTGTGGGCGAGGCCGGCGGTGGTCATGTAGGACTCGTCGGTCTCGACCTTGAGGTCGAACACCTCCGGGACGACCTCGGTCTCCCGCACCTCCCGGACGCGCGAGAACACCATGTCCGCGTGCTCGACCCAGTTGTGCTTGGTGATCGGGCGGCAGCCGACGAGCTCGGCGATGCCTTCGACGGCGGGGACCCTGATGTCGAACGCCTTCACGACGCCGGAGAAGGAGATCTCCGTGCCGTCCGAGCGGGTGCCGGTGTGGTTCTGCTCGCGTTCGCGGTACTGCCCAGCGGAGGGAACTCCGAGACGCAGCAACTGATAGCGGACACCTGCGGCGAGCGCGGAGGACGTCGTGGTGAAGTAGACCTCGACACCACGGGACACGCCACCATCGGTCTCCAGCAGACCCTGCAACAACTTCCGAGTCTGCGCGTGCGGAAGGTGGGAGAACCTCCGGGAGATCCGCTTCTTGCGGTCGCCGTCGTAGAGATCCTCGTGGGTGAACGGAAGCGTGGGGTCGCCCGCGCCGGTGATGCGGTCCGTCTCGGCGTCACGCCGGACGCCACGTCCAGAAGCCCAGTGGATCTGGAGGTAGGTGTCGTCGCGCCCGCTCTCCCAGAAGTGGATGCCGCGCGTGGACAGGTACTCACGCACGAAGTCCAGGTGCACGTCCAGCTCGGGGTTGCCGGAGACACCCCACTGCATGCCGTCCTTCGACAGGTGCCCGTCACCCAGCAGGATCCCGTACAGCCGCGCGTCGTCCTCGCCGAGGCCGGGGACGGGCACGATCTCCTTGGGGATCACCTGGGCGACGTAGTCACCCTTCTCCAGCTGACCGGCGTCCACCCACTCCGGGCGCACCTTGTCGTTGGCGAGCCACTTGAGGGTGCGGGCGTTCTCCTGGCCGAGCGGCACGCCCTTGATGGCGTAGAACGGGTGCCCCGCGGTGACCTTGAGCGTCTCGACGGAGTGCTTGACCTTGACCTCGACCATCGGGTCGACCTGGTCGTAGAGCATGACGCCGGTGACCTCGCGGTAGTTGCCGCTGACACCGAGCACCAGGTCGCCGACCCGGATGTCCTTGATCGCCTTGGCGCCGTCGGCGGTGTAGACACCGGTCTCCGGTGCGAAGCACTGGTTCACGGCCACCGCGGTGTCGTTCGCGATCTTGAGGAACGGCACGACCCCCTGCGACCGCCCGTTGGTCCCCTTGATGTGCGCACCGATGCCGCGGACCGGGGTCCAGTCGTTGCCGAGCCCACCGGCGAACTTGCTGAGCAGCGCGTTGTTGCTGATGCCGTGGAAGATCCCGGCCAGGTCGTCGTCGACCGTGGTGAGGAAGCACGACGACAGCTGCGGGCGCGTGGTGCCCGAGTTGAACAGCGTCGGCGTCGAGCACATGAAGTCGAACGACGAGAGCAGCTCGTAGAACTCGATGGCGCGGGCGTCGCGGTCGTCCTCCTGCAGGGCGAGGCCCATGGCCACGCGCATGAAGAACGCCTGCGGCAGCTCGTAGCGGCGGTCGTCGTGGTGCAGGAAGTAGCGGTCGTACAGGGTCTGCATGCCCAGGAACTGGAAGTTCAGGTCGCGGGACGCGTCGAGGGCGGCGCCCAGGCGGGCCAGGTCGAAGTCGGCCAGGCGCGGGTCGAGCTGGCCGAACTCGATGCCGTAGCGCACGAACTGCGCGAAGTACGCGGGGTAGCGCTCGGTCATCTCGGCGTGCGACAGGGGGATGCCGCAGGCCTCGGCGCGGAGCTTGTCCAGCAGCAGCCTGGCGCTGACGTAGGAGTAGTCCGGGTCGTGCTCGACCATCGTGCGCGCGGCCATGATCGGCGCCAGCGCGAGCTCGGCGTCGGTGATGCCGTCGTAGAGGTTGCGCTTGGTCTCGGCCAGAACCGCCTCGGCCGACGCGTTGGGCAGGTCGGCGCAGGCTTCGTCGATGACCACTGAAAGGCGGTCGGGCACGCTCTCTCCTCGCGAGATCGGCCCGAGGAAACGCGTGCGCGCGCCAGCGGACACGCCGCTGGGCACACAGCCGCCCTCCCTCGGGGCACCGTGTCGTGCGCGCAGGCTTGCGCACACACCAGTGGCAGGTCTTCGGACTCGTGGGCGTACCGCGAACTCCTACCGGCCGTCGCTTCCCAGGTCGTGAGACCCAGTGCTTCGTTGACGGCTTTCGTTCCCACTTACCGCTGCGGGGCAGTCCTGGATTTTCACCAGGTTCCCTCTTGCCTCACCGGCTCGTTGAGCCAAGCCGGTGAACCACTAGCGCGGCAGATACTACATGTGGTGGTGGGGTCTGAATCGCCACCCAACATGGGCGTGTCGTGGGTTAGGGTGATCTACGTGGGTGATCTTCGGCCTCGGGTCGTCTTCGGTGCTCTGGTCAGTGCGGGGCTCGCTTCGACGTCCCTTTTCGTCGGTGCCGCGGCACCCGTGACGAGCGGCGTGCTGGCGGTGGCGGCGGTGCTCGTGATGATCATGAGCCGGCGATCAGGGTCACCCCGAGAGTGATCATCACGGCGGCGATCAGGCCGTCGAGCACCCGCCACGCGCGGGGCCTCGCGAACAGCGGGCTGAGCAGCCGGGCGCCGAAGCCGAGCGCGACGAACCACGTGATGCTGGCGGTGACCGCGCCGACGCCGAACAGCCAGCGGCCGGCCGCGATCGAGCCGAGCAGCAGGAGCGTGTCGAGGTAGACGTGCGGGTTGAGCCACGTCAGTGCGAGCGCGGTGAGGACGGGGCGGGTGCTCATGTCCGTGCCGGCGTTCAGGGCTGACGGGGCGAACGCGCGGCGTGCCGCGAGAAATCCGTACCCCAGCAGGAAGATCCCGCCCACGACCGCGGCGATCGTGATGGCCGCGGGGAACGCCTTCACGATCGCGCCGAACCCGGCGACGCCCACCGCGACCAGGATCGCGTCCGAGATCGCGCACACGGCGACGACCTGCGCGACCGCGTGGCGCCGAAGTCCCTGGCGCAGCACGAAAGCGTTCTGCGCCCCGATCGCGACGATCAGGGTCATCATGGTGCCGAAGCCGAGCAGCAGGTCAGTCACGGTGTTCACGGTATTTACGCCGCTTTGATGAGACCAGCTACAGATTCTTACGTACCATTAGTGGTCGTGATGGATCTGGATCTGGTGCGGACACTGCTCGCGGTCGTCGACGCGGGCACGTTCGACGCCGCCGCGGCCGCGTTGCACGTCACGCCTTCCGCTGTGTCGCAACGCATCAAGGCGCTGGAGCAGCGAACGGGCCGGGTGTTGTTGGTGCGTGCGCGCCCGGTGCGCCTCACCCCGTCCGGCGAGGTGATCGTCCGCTACGGTCGGCAACTGCTCGCGCTGGACCAGGACCTCGACGCGGCACTGGGCGAGGACGCCGTGGTGCGGGTGCCGATCGCGGTGAACGCGGACTCGCTCGCCACGTGGTTCCTGCCTGCCCTGCAACGGGTTCCGTCGTCGCTGAGGATCTCGTTCGACCTCCACCGCGAGGACCAGGACCACACGACGGCGTTGCTGCGGCAGGGTGTGGTGATGGCGGCGGTGACGTCCTCGCGCGAACCGGTGGCGGGCTGCTCGGTGAGCAAACTGGGGGAGATCCGTTACGCGGCAATGGCTTCGCAGTCCTACGTGGACAGATACGACCAAGGGCAGCTGAAGTCGTGGCTGCCGGACGCGCCCGTGGTCGTGTTCGACCGCAACGACGACCTGCAGGACCGTTTCGTGCGCACCCTGACCCGCGGCCGCGGAGCCTCGGAGCACCGCCACTACGTCCCGTCGTCCGAGGTGTACGTGCGGACGATCGTGGCGGGCCTCGGCTGGGGAATGGTGCCGCCGCAGCAGCTCCAGGACGGCCTGGTCGACCTCGCGCCCGGCCGCACCATCTCGGTGCCGCTGTACTGGCAGCAGTGGAAGCTCGACTCGCCGGCGCTGAACGCGGTGGCGCGCGCGGTCGCGCAAGAGGCGAGCGTCGCCCTGCGGAGTTAGCCTCGACGTCATGACCGGCGAACCGATGAACCTCAACGGGAAGACCGCAGTCATCTACGGCGGTGCGGGCAGCGTCGGCGGCGCGATCGCCGCGGCGTTCACCGGTGCCGGTGCCGACGTGCACCTGGCGGGCCGCACTGAGGCGACGCTCAAGGCGAAGGCCGAGGAGCTCGAAGCCCGGTACGCCGTCGTGGACGTGCTGGACGAGCAGGCGGTCGACCGCCACGCCGCGACGTTCGACCGGATCGACATCTCCGTCAACGTCACCACCGACAACGACGTCCAGGGCACGCCGATGGTCGAGATGAGCGTCGACGACTACCTCAGCCCCGTCGTGTCGGCGGTCAGGGGCAAGTTCCTCACCGCCCGTGCCGCGGCCCGTCACATGATCAAGCAGCAGTCGGGCGTCATCCTGTTCTTCGGCGGCTCCGGTGAGGCGTCGGCGCACCGGAGGTGGCAGCTGGGGGGCCTGCTCGCGGCGTTCGACGCGGTCGAGGCGATGCGCCGCCAGCTCGCCGCGGAGCTGGGCGGGCACGGCGTGCGGGTGGTGACGCTGCAGACCGGCGGCATCCCCGAGTCGGTGCCGGCGGAACATCGGGCGCCGATCGAGGAGGACATCGTCGGCAGCACGCTGCTCGGACGGGCGGCGACACTGCAGGACGTCGGCAGGACGGCCGTGTTCGCGGCCTCGGACTGGGGGCGCGCCATCACGGGGTCCCAGGTCAACATCACCTGCGGCGGCGTCTTCGGCTGAACCTGGTGAAAGCCTGTGGGCAAGCTGTCGGGTTCCTGAACCGAGGAACCCCGCGCGTTCACCCGAGCGTTGTCCGTTATGTGCTGATACCTCGACTAGCCGCCGCCGGCGGTTCCCTCGCCGTCGTCGCGACGGTGGCCATGGTCGGCCTGCTCGACCTGACCGTCGGCCCGCTGCGCCGCACGATCAGCGAGTACGCGCTGGGCGACTACCGGACCGTCTTCGACATCGCCGTGGTGTCGCTGGCCGTCGGCTCGCTCGCGATCCTCGGCGTATTGGTCCACAAAGGACTGACGAGGTGGCGTTCCACCGGCGCGATCGCGCTCACGCTGTGGTCCATCGGCCTGTTTCTCGTGGTGTTGTTCCCCAAGACGAACTGGGCGATGGGCACCAACGAGCTCAGCGGCAGCATCCACCGGTTCGGCAGCATGGTCGCGTTCGTCAGCCTGCCGATCGCCGTCATCGCGCTCGCCCGGCCGTGGCTGCGGGACCACGTGTGGGGAAAGCACGCGAGGTGGACGATGGCGTCCGGTTTGATCAGTGTTGTCGCATTCATGCCGATCCTCTACGCCATTGTGATGGGCATGGCCTCCGACGTTCGGTGGTGGCGCGTGTTCCCGTTGGGCTACATAGAGAGGATCTTGCTCGCCGCCGAGGTGGCTGCCGTGCTCGTCGTCGGGCTGTGGGCCATCGCGGCAAGTAGGGTTGCGCCATGGCGAGTTGGGGAGACCTCGCGGATTACGTCCGCGCCGAGTACGACGTCATCCACGACGACGGTGAGGAACTGAGGATCCTCTTCACCTTCGGGGACGTGGAGGAGGACGAGGACGACCGCACGCAGGTCGTGATCATCGTCAGGGAAGTGCTCGACAAGATGCACGAGTGGGTGCAGATCGCGTCGCCGTGCGGGCTGGCCAAGGACGTGGACCTGCACACGGTGCTGGCGGAGGTGGGCAACTCCACCGTCGCGTGCGGCCTCGCGATCATGGGGGAGCACGTCGTGGTCCGGCACTCGTTGCCGCTCAAGGACCTCGACATCCACGAGTTCACCGACCCGCTCCAGCTGCTCGCCGGTACGGCGGACACGCTCGAGGAGCAGTTCTGGGGAGGCGACGGCTACTGATGTTCGACCTGACCCCGCGGCCGACCAGTTCGCGGGCTTGGCGGGCACCGGAGGCCTGGGAGGGCATGACCCGCGCGGGCGGCGTCGACCTGCCCGGTGAGGTCGCGGGTGCCGTGGCGCTGGAAGAGATCGTGCTGCACGGCTGGGACCTGGCGCGGGCGACCGGGCAGCCGTTCGAGGTCGACGAGGGCCTGCTCCAGGTCGTCCACGGCAACGCGACGTCGATCGGTCCCGACGACCGCGACGGCTCGCTGTTCGGAGCCGCGGTGGAGGTGGACTCGAACGCGCCTCTGCTCGACCGTGTCCTGGGACTCAGTGGGCGGAACCCCGCGTGGGCCTAGGTTAGGCTCTCCTAACGTGAGAACCATTACGGTGCAGGTTCGGGCAGGGCTGGGCGTGGGACGCCTCGCCGCCGCCATGGAGTCCCTGGTGGAACTGCACCCTGAGCTGTGTCGTTCCGGCTTCGCGCACCACGAGGTCGCGGACCCCGCCGCCGCCACCCCCGCGGCCCTCGCGGAGGCGGAGGCGGGGCTCGACCTGCAGACCGGCGTCCTCATGCACGTCGTGTGGCTCGACGCGGGGCCCGCTCACTCCGGCCGGATCGTGCTGGTGCTGCACGACATCGTGGCCGACCGCCTGCCGCGCGTGCTGCCGTGGCTCGTGCAGGCGTGGAAGCAGCCCGCGCTGGTCAGTTGACCCTGCGGGCCACGAACACGAACTCCCTGCCGGGCCGGTCCGGTGCGTCGCGCACGTCCACGACCTCGAAGCCGCAGCGCGTGAGGCTCTGCTCGACCTCGGGCCGCGAGCGGAACCGCAGCGTCGAGTCCGAGGCGACCACGGAGCCGTCCGGGAACTGGTAGGTGTGCCGCAGCGACACGAACGGCAGGTTCACGCCCAGCAGTTCGAGCTGTTCCCGCACCCCGACCAGCACGCGCGGCTTCGTGCGCGACCAGTCCTCCCACGCCCTGCGGTCGGGCCGGCGCGTCTCGAACACGAAGTGCCCGCCGGGCCGCAACGCACCGCGCACACCGCGCAGCGTGGACTCCCAGTCGTCGCCCAGGAACACCTGCGCCACGTTCCCGGTCATCGTCACGACGTCGACCGCCATCGGGGGCAGCGTGGTCGCGTCACCGTGGATCCACGTGACCCTGGAGTCCTTGGCCCGCGCGATCTCCAGCGAGGCCAGCGCCGGGTCCACCCCGACGACCGACCGCCCGGACGCGGCCAGCAGCACGGCCAGGCAGCCCGTCCCGCAGCCGACGTCGAGCACGCTCTTCGCCTCGAGCTCGGTCACGATCCCCAGGTACAGGTCCAGGTCCACGCGCGGCCCGTCGAAGGCGTCGTAGATCTTGGCCAGCCGAGGGTCGGCGAAAATCGCGTCAGGCATTCCACATCCTCGGTCCTACGACGAACGGCATCAGCAACTCGATCACCTCGCGGTCAGGTCTTCCGTTGAGCTCTTCTTCTGCGACCCGTCGCGCGATTCCGGCCAGGAAGTCGGCAACCTGCACGCGGGCGTCGTACTGCGAGTCGACCAGCGTCAGGCTTTGCAGCCGTGGCGCGAGCTTCTTGAGCTGCCGGATCCGCCCATCGGTGAGCGACAGCTGCTGGTCGTGCACGATCGACACCGGCCCGCTCCCCGAAGTCTGCCACTGCGCCACCGCCCGCAGGATGGCGGGGAACAGCGGATCGAGATTCCCGCGCGGACCACGGGCCCGCAGCAGGTCGTTGTAGAGCTCCAGCGGCCCCGTCACCCCGCCGAACTCGGCACGCACCCGTGAGGCGAGGTACCGCCGTTTGTCCACGAGTTGGACGCGCGCCTTGCCCACCAATGGTCCGTCCGGCCCCAGAAACCACAGCAGCACCCACCGGTTCTTCTGCCGCAGCAGGTGGTTCGCCTTGTACTCCAGCGCGGGCGACTTGATCATCTCACGCAGCGACTCGACGCAGCCGGACGCCTCCGCCTGCGAGAGCGAGACACCGGCGTGCGCGAAGACCGCCGTGACCCCGCCGACGAGCTTCTCGCCCTCGGAACCCGACTCGTCGCAGGCGATCTCCATCAGGACATCCGGAAGACCGGGCCGCGCGCGCGGAACGGCAGGTGCGCGCCCGCCGGTATCAGGAACGCGTGCTCGCGCCGGATCCGCAGCACGTCGCAGCCGCCGTCGGTGATGACCAGGATCGGCCCGGCGGCGGGGAAGTCGGTGGCGCGTTCGAGCGCGTCGATGCCGGGCTGCAGCACCGTGCCGCCGCGCCCGCGCACCGTCACCCTGCCCGCGATGTCCTCGACGGGCACATATCCAGCGTCATACGCCATCGCGTCACAGAAAACCACGCGTGCGGCAGGCACGTCACGCGCCGCGGCATAGGAGGCGATCGCGCCGAGCGCCTTGCCGAGCAGCCGCGGGTCCATCGAGCCGGACGTGTCGAGCACGACGCCGAACGTCGGCCGCGACTCCAGCGTCTCCGGCCGCACCCAGCCGGGCCGCGGAATGTCCGGAGTGGACGCTTGCCGCCGCGACGCCCGCGCGTAGCTGCGCCGCTTCTCCACGGCCGGAACGAACTCCTCGAACCACCGCGCCAGCTGGGCGTCCCACGACAGCGGCGGGTGCTCCAGTGCCCGGATCTCCTCGACCAGCCCGGCGGGCAGGAGTCCGCGCGACGACGTGTGACAGCTCAGCCCGGTCAGCAACGCGCGCCGGTAGAACTCGTCGAGATCAGCCACATCCGATGGCCCGCGCAGAGGGTCGCCGAGCAGATCGCCCTGATGGTTGCCGCGCAACGTGAGCAGCTTCCGGTACCGCCGCAGGTCCACCGCGATCCGGTCGTAGACCGACTCCGCCGAAAGGCCGCGCAGTTCCGGGTCGTGCAGGACGCCGGACGGCGGTGAGCCGACGCCCATCTCGACCAGCCAGCCGTTCACCACGAAGTCGGCGGCGATGTTCCACAGGTAGGGATCCCGCCCGCCGACGCGGTCGCCGTGACGCAGCGCGGCGTGCAGCATCTCGTGGGCGAGCACGAACCGCCATTCCGGCTTCGTCAAGCCCGCCAACGGGTTCACGTAGATCTCGGCAGAGGCCGCCGACACCGCCGCGATCGAGATGTCCCAGCCCCGCGCCAGTTCCGCGTCCGCCACCACCTTCATCGTGGACGCGAGCGCGCCCAGCAGCGGGTAGTTCGACACGAACCAGCCGAGCGCGAGATCCCACTCGCCGCGCACCGGCCGTGAGTCGGACAACGACGACCGGGCGCCGCCCGCCACGTCGATCGCGGCCACGGCGGCGTTGGACAGTCCGGCGGCGAACCGATCGGCCCAGCGCTGGGGATCGGTGGCCGGTCCGCCGCGCACGCACCGGCCCGGCTCCCAGGAGAACGGGCGGGTGCCGAGCCGGATCGCGGGCTGGAAGTCCAGCACGTCGTCGCACGAGTGGGTGCCGAAACCCAGGTGCAGCAGGCAATGCGCGAACACCCACACCCACTCGGCCTCGGTGGCCTTGCGCGTCGGGTGGGCGAGCATCGACCCGTCGAGCGAGATGTCCGCCCACGGGTGGTCGGAGTTCCTGCTCCCGTAGCTGCTCAACGGCGCGAACAGCGGGTGGAGGCGGATCTGCGCGCGTGCGGCCTCGAAGTCCAGGGCTGCCTGGTCCACGTGGGCTTTTCCGCGCCGGCTCATGCGCGTGCGGCGACCAGTCGGGGCAGGTCGCGGGTGACCTCGACGAGGAACCACGCGGGCAGCACGGGGTTGCCGTCGTCGTCGGCCGCGATCACCATCTGCGCGATCTCCAGCGACAGCTCGGCCAGCTCCAGCAGCAGTGCCTTGCCCCGGTGCGCGAGCCGCTTGCCCGCCGCGGGCGCGTGCGCCTTGTCGTGCGGCAGCTCCTTCACCAGCCGCGCGCGGAACGCCTCTGCCAGGAAGTACAGCAGGTCGCGGTCCTGGGGAGCCGACGGCCAGCGGACGTCCCCGCGCAGCACGGCCTCCAGCCCGAACGCGTTGCGCACGGTCTTCACGTACGCCTTGAACATCGACGCGTGGCTCGCGGTGACCGTGCCGAACGCCAGCACCCCGAGCAGGTCCTCGGAGATGTCGTCGCCGAACGAGTGCAGCGCGTCGGAGAGCATGTGCCAGCCACGCGGCGTGGAGAACGACTCCTCGACCTTCGGCGCCGCGCTCCACAGGTGGTCCGGGCGCTGCGTCAGGTACTCCAGCACCCACGGGTGGATGTCGCTCTCCCGCGCCCATGCCAGCCAGTCGCGGGCGGACGCCGTGAGGTGCACGTGGATCATGCGGTTCACGAGTGCGGACGCCATCGGGCGCGCCAGGGCGTTGTCGACGGCCCGGTTGCCGGCGCCGATCACGATCGAGCCCTTCGGCAGCTCGTAGGAGCCGATGCGGCGGTCGAGGATCAGCGAGTAGAACGCCTTCTGCACCTCGGGGGAGCTCGCGTTCAGCTCGTCGAGGAACAGGCAGTACGGGTCGTGTCGCGCGATGGACTCCGGCGGGGCGAACCGGGAACGGCCACCGACCAGTTCCGGGACCCCGATGAGGTCCTCCGGCGCGAGCTGGGTGCCCAGCAGCGTGACGCACTCCAGGCCCAGCTCGGTGGCGAACCTGCGGACGAGTGAGGACTTGCCGATGCCCGGTGCTCCCCAGAGGAAGACCGGCCGGACGACGGCGACGTGCAGCAGCACCTCGGGGAGCTGTGCAGGGGTCACGGTGACTGTGGATCGCATCAGGTGGTCGAGGATGCCTCATCCCACTTGTTCCGGTCGCCCGAATTTGTTGACAGGAGCAGTGGTCCAGTGCTGTGATTCACACCACCACTGATAGGAAACCTTCTTAACTAAATCGCCGCCGCGCCCTGCTGTCCCCCTTACACAGGAGGCACCCTGTGGCCAGACCCCTGTTCCTGGTCGTCCCAGCAGCACTAGCCATCGCTGTTGTGCCGGCCGTAGCCAACGCCGCCGTGGTCCAGTACCAGGCGGAGAGCGCGACGATCTCCAACGGCCTCGTCGAGTCGAACCACGCGGGCTTCACCGGTTCGGGCTTCGTCAACTACGACAACGAGGTCGGCAGCTCGGTCGAGTTCACCGTCACCGCGCCCGCCGCCGGTTCGGCCGCGCTCACGTTCCGGTTCGCCAACGGCCAGACGGCGAACCGCCCGATGAACATCTCGGTCAACGGCACCGTGGTGGCGTCGAACCTGTCCTTCCCGAGCACGGGAGCGTGGACCACGTGGACGACCAAGTCCACCAACGTCACGCTCAGGGCGGGTGCCAACACGATCACGACGGTCGCGACGACGGCGAACGGCGGCCCGAACCTGGACCGCATCGACGTCGACGCACAAGGCGGCGGCACGCCGGACACCGAGGCTCCCTCGGTGCCGGGCAACCTGCGCTCGACGGGCACCACGTCGTCGTCGGTGTCGCTGGCGTGGAACGCCTCCACGGACAACGTGGGCGTCGCCGCCTACGTCCTGTCCAACGGGCAGACCGCGACCGGCACCACGCACACCGTCTCCGGCCTCACGCCGGACACCGCGTACACGTTCACCGTGCGGGCGCGTGACGCCGCGGGCAACCTGTCCGGTGCGTCGAACTCCGTCTCGGTGCGCACGCAGCCGGGCACGCCCGGCGGCACCAGGCCGCACGACATCAACGGCCTGCTGCGCGTGTGCGGTGTGCAGCTCTGCAACCAGTACGGCAACCCGATCCAGCTGCGGGGCATGAGCACGCACGGCATCCAGTGGTACCACCAGTGCGCCAAGTCCCAGTGGTGGGACGCGCTGGTCAACGACTGGAACGCGGACTTCATCCGCGTCGCCATGTACATCCAGGAGGACGGGTACGAGACCGACCCCCGCAAGTTCACCGACATGATGCACGGCTACATCGAGGAAGCCACGCGTCGCGGCATCTACGTCCTCGTGGACTGGCACCAGCTCTCGCCCGGTGACCCGAACTACAACCTGTCCCGCGCCAAGACGTTCTTCACGGAGATCGCCAACCGGCACAAGGACAAGACGAACATCATCTACGACATCGCCAACGAGCCCAACGGCACGTCGTGGGCCAGCGTGAAGTCCTACGCCGAGCAGATGATCCCGGTCATCCGCACCATCGACCCGGACAGCCTCATCGTCTCGGGCACGAACGGCTGGTCGACCTTCGGCCACTCCGACGGCCAGGACCCGTCGCAGGTGCTGAACAACAAGGTCAACGCGACCAACTTCATGTACTCGTTCCACTTCTACGCGAACTCGCACAAGCAGGCGTACATCGACGTCCTGGACCGCGTCTCCAGCGCTGTTCCGGTGTTCGTGACCGAGTTCGGCACGCAGACCGCGTCCGGCGGCGGCTCGAACGACTTCACGACGTCACAGAAGTACATCGACCTGATGGCCCGCAAGAAGATCTCGTGGGCCAACTGGAACTACTCCGACGACGGCCTGTCGGGGGCGGTGTTCAAGACCGGCACCTGTTCCGGTACGAACTTCTCCGGAACGGGTGTGCTGAAGGAGGCCGGCATCTGGGTGCGCGAGCGCATCAGGACGCCGGACAGTTTCTTGAACGAGTAGGCAGTACAGGCAGGGAGTTGCCCCAAGTGCGCCGGGGCGCCTGAAGGGTCTTACCGAGTGAATGGCGAGGGGTGTGGCTGCTTCGGCGGCCACACCCCTTCGTCTTATGTCAACGGCCAGGTGTGGACGGGCTCGTTGGCGTGCATCAGGTCCACATAGGTCCGCAGCATCGTGCGCAACGCGTCCGCCCGGTCCATGTGCGTGTGGTCGTAGTGCCGGTGGAACTCACGGGCCTGCCAGGTAGCGCCGTTCACGCCGCTCAGGCACCGCTGCTCGATCACGCCGAGCAGCCGGTCGCGTTCGGCGGAGTCGACGCCCCACCGGATCAGCCCCTCGTGCGCCAGCGGCAGCAGCCGGCGCAGCACCAGCTCCACCACCGGCACCGTGCCGACACCCGGCCAGTACATCTGCGCGTCCATGCCGTTGCGCGAGGCGGCGTTGAAGTTCTCCTCGGCCGCCTGGAAGCTCATCTGCGACCACAGTGGACGCTCGTCCTCGGCCAGCGCCCGCACCAGCCCGAAGTAGAGCGCGGCGTTGGCCAGGGTGTCCACGATGGTCGGCCCGGCCGGCAGCACGCGGTTCTCGACGCGCAGGTGCGGCCGGTCGCGGACCACGTCGTACACCGGCCGGTTCCACCGGTAGATGGTGCCGTTGTGCAGCTTGAGCTCGCTCAACGCGGGCGTGTCGCCCTTGTCGAGCACGGCCAGCGGGTCCTCGTCGTCGGTGATCGGCAGCAGCGCGGGGAAGTAGCGGACGTTCTCCTCGAACAGGTCGAAGATCGAGTTGATCCACCGCTCGCCGAACCACACGCGCGGCCGCACGCCCTGGGCCTTGAGCTCGTCGCCGCGGGTGTCCGTGGCCTGCTGGAACAGTGCGATGCGGGTCTCGCGCCACAGCTCCTTGCCGAGGAAGAACGGCGAGTTCGCGCCGACGGCGACCTGCACGCCCGCGATGGCCTGGGCGGCGTTCCAGTACGCGGGGAACTGCTCCGGCGACACCTGCAGGTGCAGCTGCGTGCTCGTGCACGCTGCCTCCGGGACGATCGAGCTGGCCGTGAGGTGCAGCCGCTCGACACCGTCGATGGCGATCTGCAGGTCCTCGCCCCGCGCGGCCAGCACCTGCTCGTTGAGCAACGCGTAGCGCGGGTTGCCGGAGAGCAGGTCCGGCGAGATGTCCTTGGTGCGCAGGGTCGGCAGGATGCCGTTGATGACCATGTGCGCGCCGACCGCGCGGGCCTTCTCCTCGGCATCGTTGAGGCTGCGGCGCACGGTCTCCTCGAACGACGTGATGCCTCCACCGGCGAGCCGGCGGGGAGCCACGTTGATCTCGATGTTCCACTGGCCGAGCTCGGTCACGAAGTCCGGGTCGTCGATGACGTCCAGGGCCTCGTGGTTCTTCATCGCCGGATCGCAGTTCTCGTCGATGAGGTTGATCTCGATCTCCAGGCCGGTCATCGGCCTTTCGAAGTCGAAGCGCGCTTCACGCAGCATCCGCGCGAACACGTCGAGGCAACGCCGCACCTTGGTGCGGTACCGCGTGCGGTCCTCGCGCGTGAACTCGTGCTTCGCGACGTCCTCGCCCATGGTGGCCTCCCGGCGGTCGAGGGTTCACCCCACCACTGTGCACCACGGTTGATCAATCCGACACTCAGGTGTCTTGTTCCGGAACAAGACAGGACAACCGCGGACCCCTACGAGGCGGGCACGGCGATGGCCGTGACGAGCACGTCGCCCTGCACGAGCCAGCGGCCGGCGAACCCGGCGATCGGGGTGTCGGGCAGCAGGATGCGCGAGTGGAACGTGCCGTCGGGGTCGAGCGTGATGTCCGCGTCCTCGAACCCGAGCCACCGCTTCGTGACCGGGTACCAGGCCTTGTAGGTGCTCTCCTTGGCGCTGAACAGCAGCCGGTCCCAGCAGATCTTCGGGTCGTCGACCTTCAGCCCGGGCATCCTGCGCAGCTCGGCCGGGATCGCGATCGCGCCCAGCACGCCGTCGGGCGCGGGCTGGTGCGGCTCGGCGTCGATGCCGATCGTCTCGAAGTCGCCGGACCGTGCCAGGGCTGCGGCCCGGTAGCCGGTGCAGTGCGTGAGGCTGCCGACGATCCCGGCCGGCCACAGCGGCTCGCGCTTCGGGCCGGGCAGGATCGCGGCGGGTTCGACGTCGAGCGCGCGCATGGCCTCGCGGGCGCAGGCGCGGACCGTGCCGAACTCGAACCGGCGCTTGGGCACGGCGTTGCCGAGCAGCGCCTCCTCCTCGGGGAAGAGCTCGACCGGCTGCTCGTCGTGGTACCGCTCCACCGCCACGATCGGCGTGGGAAGAAGCTGCTCCAGCACGTTATGACTCCCGCAGCACGTCGTGCAGCTTCACCTGGGTGGTGCCGCGTGGTTTCCACTCGCGCGGGTAGCCGAGCGAGACCTCGTCGAAGCGCACGCCGTCGTAGTGCGTCGTGCGGGGGATGTGCAGGTGGCCGTAGACCATCTCGACCGCGTTGAACCGCTTGTGCCAGTCGGCGGTCAGCGTCGTGCCGCACCAGAGCGCGAACTCGGGGTAGCGCAGCACGAACGTGGGATCGCGCACGAGCGGGTAGTGGTTGATCAGCACGGTCGGGCCCTGGACCTGCGCCAGGCGGTCCGCCGTCTCCTGGACGCGCGCCTGGCACCACGCCTCGCGCGACGGGTACGGGTCGGGGTGCAGGAAGTACTCGTCCGTGCACACGACGCCCGCCTCGTGCGCGATGGCGAGGGCGGACTTCACGTCCGTGGCGCCGTGCGGCCGAAAGGAGTAGTCGTACCCGAGGAACAGGGGACAGACGGTGACCGGTCCGCCGGTGCCCTCGAAGGTGACGTACGGGTCCTCCGGCGTGATCACGTCGAGGCCCCGGCACAGCTCCACGAGCTGCTTGTAGCGCATCTCGCCGCGGGACTGGTTCTGGTCGTCCTTGGTGGTCCAGAGCTCGTGGTTGCCCGGCGACCAGATCAGCTTCGCGAACTTCGGGCGGAGCGTGCGCAGCGTCCATTCGACGGAGTCGAACTTCTCCGCGATGTCCCCGGCGATGATCAGCCAGTCCGCCGGGTCCGCGGGGGAGATCGACTCCACCACGTCGCGGTTGTCCTGGTAGGAGACGTGCAGGTCGCTGGTGGCCAAGAGCTTCACGCCTCGACGGTATCCGGGGCGTCAACGACCCGATCATTACCGTCCGGTGGGGCGGTCGGTGGGCCACCCGATCGTGAGAGCGATCCCACGACCGGTTATCCGTTCGTCGCAGACAGTGCACCACTCGTCTCAACAGGGCAGGCCGCGTATCGCCACCGCACAGCCGCTCGTCGCCTTTTATGGCCTACGTACTTACCTGTTTTCTGGCCTCCTTCCTACTGTGAGCGCTGTCACCTGACGGAAAAGTCCTGGCGGAGGACCCCATGACCGACTCACAGTTCGCTCGCACCCCGGACCCGCGGCTCGCGCGGCAGGTCCCGCCCCGTCAGGTGCCTGGGCGCCCCGTCCCGCCACGCCAGCAGCCCGCGGGTCAGGTGCCCCCGCGTCAGGCTGCGGTCAGCCAGGTGCCGGTCCGCTACGGCCAGCCGGTGGACCCCCGTCTCGCGGGCACCCCGTCGTTCCGCCGCACGGTGGGCGCCGAGATCTCGCGCCACGCCCAGCAGCACCAGGCCTACGCCGTCCCCCAGCGCCGCACCACGGCCGAGGACACCGCGCTGGCCACCCTGCTCCGCTCCCGTCAGCGCGCCGAGTCCGCCCGCCAGGACCAGCGGCCCGCCGACGTGGGGCCCCGCCCCGAGTCCTGGATGCGCACCTCCGCCTGGCCCGAGTCCAGCGTGGAGTCCGGCCGCGGTGACGTCATCGAGCAGCTCTCCGCCCGCCTGGTCTCGGCCAACCTGTGGGCCGTCGTCGAACCGCTCATCCCGGCGGCCAAGGTCCGCAGGCAGGGCGGCGGGCGCGGCCGGGTGTGCAACCGGTCGGTGTTCACCGCGATCGTGTTCGTGCTGTCGTCCGGCTGTGCCTGGAGGCACCTGCCCGCGTCGTTCGGCGTGACCGTGCCGACCGTGCACCGCCGGTTCCAGGAGTGGACCGACCTGGGCCTCTGGGTCCGCCTGCGCCGTGCCGCGGCCGAAGGGGCCTGCGGGACCGAGGAGCTCGACTGGATCCGTGCGGTGCTCGACGCGGCGGACCGCCGCGCCGCGAAGGCCGCCAGCTGATCGCTGATCTTCGCCGGGGTCACCCTGAGGAAGGGTGGCCCCGGCGTTTTTGTGCGTTCGGTGGACCGCTCATCGTGCGATGAGCGGTCACATGCCGTTGATCCCCGCCTGGTACTTCGGCACCCGCACGGTGATCTTCGTGCCCAGCCCGCACGCCGTCTCCACGACCAGCCCGTACTCGTCGCCGTAGACGCGCCGCAGCCGTTCGTCGATGTTGCCCAGGCCGATGCCCGCGGACTCGTCGACCTGCCCGGCCAGCGTGCGGCGCAGCTTCTCCGGGTCCATGCCGATGCCGTCGTCCTCGATGGTGATGTGGGCCTCGGCGCCGCCGTCGTTCGCGTAGATCTGGATGTGCCCCGGCTCGACCTTGCCCTCCATGCCGTGCCGGACCGCGTTCTCCACCAGCGGCTGCAGGCACAGGAACGGCACGGTCACCGGCAGCACCTCGGGCGCCACCTGCAGGGTCACCTTGAGGCGTTCGCCGAAGCGCGCCCGCTCCAGCGCCAGGTACTGGTCGATCGACCGCAGCTCCTCGGCCAGCGTCGTGAAGTCGCCGTGACGGCGGAACGAGTAGCGGGTGAAGTCCGCGAAGTCCAGCAGCAGCGTCCGCGCGCGCTCCGGGTTCGTGCGGACGTACGAGGCGATGGCGGACAGCGAGTTGTAGATGAAGTGCGGCGAGATCTGCGCGCGCAGCGCCCGCACCTCGGCCTCGACCAGCCGCGTCCGGGAGCGGTCCAGCTCCGCCAGTTCCAGCTGACCGGCCGCCCAGCGCGCCACCTGGTTCGTGGCGCGCACCAGCCCGGCCGAGGCCTCGCGGGAGTAGGCGGCGAGGGTGCCGACCACGCGGCCCTCGACGGTCAGCGGGGCCACGACCGCGCAGTTGATCGGGCAGTTCGGCTCGGTGCAGCCGATGTCGAACGCCTGGGTGCGGCCGGTCAGGAAGACGTCGGCGGCCTGGGCCATGGCGTCGGCCGCGTGGTGCTCGGACACCCCTTCCCAGGCGACGACCTCCGTCTCGTCCGTCAGGGCGAGCGCGGGGGTGTCCAGCAGGGTGCGCAGGTGCCGTGCGGACTTCTTCGCGGCGTCCGGGACGAGGCCGGCGCGCAGCGGGGGAGCGGCGGACCAGGCCGTGTGCAGGGTCTCGTAGGTGACGCGCTGGGCCTCGGTCGAGAGCGACTGCTTGTTGCGCGTGCCCCGCCACAGGACGAGGACGGCGGCCCCGCCGACGATCAGGATCGCGGCGGCGGTGAGGAAGTCTTGCATTCGCGCGTCACCTTCTAGTGGTGTGGCCTGGAACCTTGCCGGGTGAATTCGCGGTCAGACGGGCGCCTCGCGGCGCCCTGCTGGGCGTGAATTCGCCCGCCAAGGGCCGGGGCACACCACTAGCTTCGCTCTTCGCCCGAGTTCGGACCCGAGCTGGAGCTCGAGCTGTCCAGCCCGAGGTTCTCGGGCGCGTGGAGCTTGACCATCGTGCGCTGCACTCCCGCCGGCACGTGCCGTTGGGTGAGCAGCGAGACGACGTACATCACGGTGAAGCCGAGCGGGACCGTCCACGCGGCGGGGCGGGACAGCAGGATCTCGTACCAGGCGTCGCCGGTGTCGGTGAACATCGTGACCAGGCCCGCGGTCAGGGCGGGCACACCGCCCGCGAGCATGCCGGCGATCGCGCCGACCGTCGTGATGCGACTCGACCAGATGCCCAGCATCAGCAAGGGGCACAACGAGGACGCGGCCACGGCGAACGCGAGACCCACCATGTCCGCCACGGGCATGCCCGTCGACACGAACGTCATCGCCAGCGGTACCAGGCCCGCGAGCACCGTGGAGATCCGGAAGCCGCGCACACCGCCCAGGCGCAGCACGTCCTGCGAGAGCACACCGGCCAGCGACACGACCAGGCCCGACGACGTCGAGAGGAACGCCGCGAACGCGCCACCCGCCACGAGGGCGCCGAGGAGCTGGCCGCCGATGCCCTCGATCATCCGCGTCGGCAGCACGAGCACCACGGCGTCGGTCTGGCCGGTCATCAGCAGCTCGGGGGTGTAGAGGCGGCCGAGCGCGCCGTACATCGGTGGCATCAGGTAGAAGACGGACAGCAGGCCCAGCACGATCAACGTGGTGCGGCGCGCGGCGGTGCCGTTCGGGTTCGTGTAGAAGCGCACGATCACGTGCGGCAGGCCCATGGTGCCCAGGAACGTCGCGATGATGAGCGAATAGGCCCCGTACAACGGGAAGTCCTGGCCGCTCGACATCGGCAGCGACCACATCTCGTTGGTGTTGTGCGCCATTGTGGACAGATGGGGGACAGGCGCGTCCTTCGGGAACGTGAACTCCGAGCCCTGCCCGATGCGGTGATAGCCCTCCGGCAGCACGACGACGGTGTTCTCGACGCGTGCGCCGTCGATCTCGCCGGTGCCCCTGATGGAGATGAACTCGTCGGCGTGGATCGTGGTCAGGCGCTGGAACGTGACCTCGGTGTCCTGCCGGAACGCCGGGTACTCGGGCCTGGTCAGCGAGTCGGCGCCGTGCACCTGCCAGGCGACGATCAGGAACGCGATCGGCACGGTGATCGCGGTGAGCTTGAGCCAGTACTGGAACGCCTGCACGAACGTGATCGACCGCATCCCGCCGGACATCACGTTCACCGTCACGACCACCGTGACCACCAGCGCGCCCAGCCAGTCCGGCGCGCCCGTCACCGTGTTCAGCGTCAGGCCCGCGCCCTCCAGCTGGGGCAGCAGGTAGAGCCAGCCGATCGCCAGCGCCAGGATCGACGCGACCGCCCGCACACCGCGGGAGCGGAAGCGGGCCTCGGCGAAGTCCGGCAGCGTGTAGGCGCCGGACCGCCGCAACGGGGCGGCGACCATCGTCAGCAGCACCAGGTACCCGGCGGTGTAGCCGACCGGGAACCACAGCATGTCCGGCCCGTAGGCGAAGATCAGCCCGGCGATGCCGACGAACGACGCCGCCGAGAGGTACTCACCGCCGATCGCGGAGGCGTTCCACCACGGCGAGACGGTCCGCGAGGCGACGTAGAAGTCCGACGTGGTGCGGGAGACGCGCAGTCCGTACGTGCCGACCAGGATCGTGCCCAGTGCGACGACCAGCACCGCCACGATGGCGTAACCACTCGTCATGGACGTTCGACCAGCTCCGCGAACTCGCGTTCACTGCGCTCGGCCTGCCGCACGTAGAACCAGCCGGCCAGCAGCAGCATCGGGCACGTCGCCACGCACAGCAGGAACCACGGCAGCCCGAGCCCGAGGATCCGGAACCGGCCGAGCTCCGGCTCTATCGCGAACAGCAGCGGCAGCAGAGCCAGCGCGCCGGTCGCCACCAGGCACACCGACAGGCCCAGCCGCCGTTGCGCCCGGATGAGCGTGCGCATGTAGACGGCGCCGAGCTCGCTCTGCTCGTTGATCTCGCGCGTGCCCGAGTACGGGCGGCGCGCACGGGGTGCCCGCGTGCGCGGGCTCGTCACCACCACGCGCTGGGTCGGCTTCTCCGGCCTCCGGGGTGGCGGCGTCGTCACGACCCGAGCCCGTTCCTCGGTTGCAGGGCACCGGCGGGCGCCGCACCCGAGACGGGTGCGGGCCGGGCGCGGCGGACGAGCAGCTGACGGAGGTGCCGCGCGTGCCGGCGGCTGACCGGCAGCACCGCGCCGCCGATCGTGACGCTCAGGTGCCCGTCCTCCAGCCGCAGCTCGTCGATGTGGCCGAGCGAGACCAGGTGGCTGCGGTGGATGCGGACGAACCCCGCGCTGCGCCAGCGTTCCTCGAGACCGTTCAACGCGGCGCGCACCAGGCCGCTGCCGGTCGCGGTGTGCAGCCGGGCGTAGTCGCCGTGCGCCTCCACGTACCGGATGTCGGCGAGGCGGATGAACCGGGTGACGCCACCGAGCTCGACGGGGATGACCTCGTCACCCATCTCCGGCGGCGTGGAGTTCGCGGGCTGCGCGGGCGCCTGCGCGGAGGGCTCGGCGGGGGTCTTCGAGTCCCAGACCTCGTGCACGATGCGGTGCACGGACTCCGCGAGCCGCTCGGGGCGCACGGGCTTGAGCAGGTAGTCGAGCGCCTTGAGCTCGAACGCCTCCACGGCCGGCTGCTGGTGCGCCGTCACGAACACGACGGGCGGCGGCTGCGCGAACCGCGAGAGCACGCGGGCGAGGTCGAGACCGTCGAGCCCCGGCATGCGGATGTCCAGGAACACCGCGTCCAACGGCTGCCCGGCGTCCATCGCGCGGTGCAACACCCGCAGCGCCTTGGTCGCGTCGGTGACCGCTTCCACGTGGGCGATGCGCGGATCGGAACGCAACAGGTACACGAGGTCTTCCAGCGCGGGCGCCTCGTCGTCGACGGCGAGCACCCTCAGGGAGCGCTCGAGGCTGCCACGTCGATCCGGCCCCTCGCAGATGGGGCAGGGCAGACCTGAGGTCATTCGAGATCGAGTCCAAACTGTGTACGGCCGATCCTCACGTGGCGGCGATTAGACCACGCTCGGTCATCGCGCGCCTGGTGAGCCGAGGGCGTCGGATACGCGATCATGCCCTCTCACGGAGGGTGACTCGCGGCGGGGGTCTGGTTGCACACCGTGTGCATAACGAGCACCCCCTCCCGCCCTGAAACCCCGATCGGCCGCATCATCCGCCAGGGGACGACGAGCGGGAACCCTCCGATCGGGTGTGTCTGCGTGAGGACACGTGAACCCTCAGTGAGCAGCCCGGATCAGCAACCGGCCCGGATCAGGGCTGGCGGATCGCGCGGGGCTGGGCCGCCAGCGCGTCACCGAGCGTGATCTCCAGCTCGATGAACGACTCCTCGGCACGGCGGGCGGCGACGCTCACGGAGGCGGCGGCGGCCGGGCCGATCAGTCTGCGGGTGGGCGCGCGCAGCGCCTGGATGGCCTCGGACCACTGGTTCGAGAGCTTGGCGAGACCGCTCAGCGTGTCGACGAGCTCCTCGGTGTTGTCCGGCGGTGACGCGATGATCTCCGCCAGCCGGTCGCGCAAGGCGTCCAGTGCCGGGTCCACTTCAGTCCTCCAGCCGTGCTGCGCCAGTCATTTCCCCCAACTGGGCATCACCATATCTCGACCGTTCTGGTCCAGTGCAATGATGTTGCCCCAGTAGGACCACTCGGTCAATCGATTGCGCATTCCGTCTCAACTGGCGCTTGTCTCAACTGGCCGAACTTATGGCCGTCGGCTGAAATGAACGGTTTTCGGCGTTTAGTCGACGTTTCCCGACACCGTGTCGGTTCTACGTGCCTGGTAGGCCTGGCGGTGCCGGTGGCAGCGAGTCCAGCCGGTGTGTCGCCGGCCGCATGAATCCGGGCATTGCGTCCCCGGTGTGAAGAGTTCTCGCCGGGCGAATTAACTCTTTTGCCGCAGGGTTGCGCTGTTTGTGCCGTGACCGCGTTCTGACCGGTCGCAGGAAGTGCTTCGCGGATCGGGACGCCCGGTGACCGCGGTCGAGGGCGTCCCGCGGGGTCTGCTGGATACCCGGACGGAGCTACGTGACACCAGCCGCGCGCAGCACGTGCGCAGGTACCGTAGCCAGACCTTCGAGGCCGAACGAGTGCTGCGGGAGGCCGGCATGACCTCAGAGCAGGTAGGCGACGCCACCAACTTCGCGCGAGTGGGCGAGGCCACGAACGTCGTTCAGGTGGGCGAGATCCACGGCGACCTGAACGTCGGCACCGTGCCCCGCCGTGCCGCACCCGTCGAGATCGCCTCGCTGATGCGAGCGCAGATCCTGATGGCCGACCAGTTGCCGTACCAGCTGCGTGGCGCGCGAACGCCGTCGCTGTCCACCGTGTACGTGCGGCAGGACCTCGGCACCGGAGGCGATGAACTCACGTCCGGCGAGGCCAGGCCACGGCCGATGGTCGACGGGCACGGCCAACTCGTCGACGTGTCCGCGTCCCCGCGCGTGCGGACGTCGGTGCGGCCGCCATCGCGAGCGGTGCGCGAGGCGCTGGAGTCCGACGACCACCTCGTGATCACCGGAGGTCCCGGCCAGGGCAAGTCGACCCTCACCCTGCGGCTCGCCGCGGAGCTCGCGCTCGGCTGGTCCGGTGAAGGCGCCGGACAGGCGACCGAGCGCGTGGTCCCGTTGCGCCTGCCCGCGAGGGAACTGGCCGCACGCCTCGACGTTCCGTTCGCCGAGGCGCTGGCCGCGAGCGTGCGAGCCGAGTACAACCTGAGGCTCAGGTGCGCGATCGACCCGTCGCACTTCGAGGAACGCGTCTCCGGCTGCCGCTGGCTGCTCCTCGTCGACGGCCTGGACGAGGTCACCTCACCGGCCGCCCGCGACGACCTGGTGCACGCGCTCGCCGGCTGGGCCGCCTCCGGCGACGTCTACCGCATCGTCCTGACGACGCGCCCCATCGAGGGTGGCGTGCTGGCCCCGCTGCAACGCATCGGTGCCACGCGCTACGAGCTGCAACCGTTCGACGAGGAGGCACTGCGCACGTTCGCGGAGAGCTGGTTCTCCGACGACGGTGACGCCGCCACGAACTTCCTGCGCCAGATCCGCAAGGCCTACCTCGACGAGCTCGTGCGCGTCCCCTTGCTCGCCACCATCGCCGCGATCATTTTCGAACAACGCCGAGCCCACCCGTTGCCCGACAACCAGTACGAGCTCTACGAGGCGTACCTCAAGTACCTGCGCACCGGCCATCCACACCACCCCAGCCCGCTCGACGCCCACCGCGAACCCATGCTCGAACACCTGGGCCTGGTTCGCGTGGAAGCCGACACCTCACTACTGGGCGCCGCTCAGGCGTGGGCCGCCCAGCACGTCCCAGGCGACTGGCACGACGACCTGGTCCGCTTCCTCACCGCCGTGGGCCCGTTCACCCTGCGCGCCGACGACGTCCACTTCCTGCACCACAGCTTCGCGGACCACCTGGCCGCCACCGCGAAGGCCCGCAGCCTGCCCGCGGACTTCTCCGCCGAGCACAACGACTTCGCGCACCTGCTGCACGCGGCCCGTCCCCGCGAGCACGGCCGCCACGCCCGCCGCGTCCTGCTGCACTACGGTCGCCTCCACCCACCACAGGCCGACGAACTACTCCGGACCCTCAACGCCGGCGACTCCGACCAACACCTCCTGGCCGCCCGCCTGCTGGCAGGCCACCTCCCGGCTTCGTCGACCGCGATCGAGGCGTTCCTCGCCACCGTGCGCGCCTGGGCCATGACCACGCACTACAACGCCTACGACATCCTCGCGGGCGCCAGCCGAGCTACCCACCACCCAGGCCTACCGGACTGGCTGGCAGCCCTCATGGACGACCCACTCGCACCATGGACGAGCAGGGTGGAGGCGGCGGCCGCTCTGGCCACACGACTGCGTGGCCGCCATGAAGCGGCCGCCCTGGAGATGCTCCACGCGGCGGTCACCGATGTGGAAGGTCAGACCGGGCGTCGGCTCATTGCTGCCGAAGCGCTGTCCGAATGCGCTGAAGAGCAGCGGTTCGGCGCTGAGCCCGCCCTGCGCGCGATCCTCGCCGACCCGGTCGCGACACCTCGTGAGCACCGCGATGCGGCATTGGTGTTGGCCGCGTTGGGGGGATCGGCGCGTGTTCATGCCGTGTCCGCGTTGTTGGCCATGCTGAACGATCCTGAGACCTCGCCGAGCCGACTGGCCGAAGCGGCCAATGGGCTCATGGAGATCACCGAGGAACATGCGGATCGTTGTGCTGCGGTCCTCGTTGAACTCCTGCGGACCTACTCGTCCTGGTATGGGACGGAGTTGCCGCAGATGGCGGCCGAGACTCTCGGTTCACTGGGAACCAGCCATGTCGCCGCAGGGATCACCGCGCTCACCAGCCGGATCACCCAGGTGTGGTTGCCCCCGTGGGAGAGGGTCGCCGCAGCAGGCGTGCTCGCCCGTCTCGGCTCATCCCATCGGGCGTTGGCGGCAAAGTTGATCGTGGACCTGACAGGAGAATCCGCCATGCCGTCGTACCACCTCTGGCGGCATGGCGAGATGCTCGGCCGATGTGGGTGGGAGTACCGCGAGCAGGCGGCCTCGATGCTGCGTCGTGCACTGAGCGACCGGGTTGCCACCGTCAACACGGTCTACTGGGCCGCTCAGGAACTGCGCGGGCTCGGCCCGGAATACCGAGCTGAGGCGGCTGGCCACCTCATGCGAATCTGCGAGTCGCTGGCTGACCGGCACGCGGTGAGCTGGGAGCAGGAGAGCGCGCTCGGCGCACTTGCCGTCTGCGACGAACTCGTACGACCACGAGCGCTGGCCGAGTTGCGGCAGACCCTTGCGGACGAGGGCATCTATCTGCACCGGCGAGACCAGGCGGCCTACCAGCTCATCGACCTCGGCCCGGAGCATCACGGAGAAGTTGTTCGCGGTCTTCGTGCGCTGGCCGGCCAGCGCTTCAGTCTCATGGTGATGACGTCGGCCCTGCGAAATCTCGCCAGGCTCGACACTCGCTGTCGCCCGCGCTCGGTGGCGGTGTTGACCGAGCTGGTCGAGAGCGGAGGCGAGGACGATCGTGAGCCGCCGTCCATCTTCTTCACCAGAGCCGTACTGGACGACGTCGTGGCTGCGGCGGGGATGTTGACGCGGATGCTGCGGGACAGTGAGCGGGACGAACGTTGGCGTTGTGCTGCTGTTGACAACCTGATCGAGCTCGGACAGCCCTTCCACCAGGCCGCTGTGAACGGGTTGATCGAGCTTATTCGGAGCGAAGCCGTCTCGACTACGAGCCTGAGCGTCCGCCTCAGGCACTTCGCGGACGTCGCGGACGTGTTCAAGGCAGAGGTGGTCCAGGCACTGCGCGCCGTCGTGCTGTCGGCTGACAGCACTCCCGAGGTAGTGGTGAACGCTGCTGAGGCGCTGCAGACGATGCTCGGCCTCAGTGGATCAGACGTCGCCGCTGTGCTTCGGGCGATACTGCTCGACGAAGGCGTCGAGCCCCGGCTGCGTGTGTCTGCCGCCGTTCTGGTGGCGTCCTTGCAACCCGACTTCGCGAGCGAGGCGGTAGCGGTCCTGGTCGGCGATCAACGCGATCGGCGCTACTGGTGGAATTCAGCGCTGAACACGCTGGCACTGCTCGGCGCAGATCCGGCCCCATTGCTGCACGAGGTAGCTCGCAACGCGGACGTTCGGGTGAAGCACAGGGTGCGGGCCATCAGCGCGCTGGTCCACCTCGGCAGATGTGAGGTCGCGGAAACACTCCTGCGGTTCGTTGACGACGAGTACCTCGACCACAACGTTCGCGTGTCCGCACTGATGGCTCTCGCCGAGATCGGCAGCGACCAGGTCACCAGAGCGATCGAATACCACGAGCGTGTACGGGATGACCGATTCGGGTTCGTCGCCGATCGATGCGCATCGGCGGAGTGCGTGCGGTCGCTCGACATGATGGCCACCTCAGCCGCGCTGGATGTGTGGCGCCAGATCGCGTCGGACCCTGAACTGACGATTGCTGAACGGGCCGTGGCGATCCCTTACCTGCACAACATGGCTTATAACCCCAGCGCTGGCACAGATCTGCTGGCACGTGCGATCGCACAGGATCCGGAATGCGGAGCTGCGGACAGGAGATCCGCCCTGGAGTTCATGGAGCGCAAGACCAGGTTGGCCGGGCAGCGGATGATGCTCGCTGATCGTTCGATCGCATTGAAGCATCGCCTGCCCGCGCTGGACAACGAAGGATTTCTGCCACTGCGCCGCGAAACAGAGGCTGTGGTGCGGGATGTGTTCGCGGCTCCAGAAAGCACCCATCGCGAACGTGTGGCCGCGGCAACCGCGCTCGCCTGGATGTCGTCGAAGTTCCTGAACGAGGGCGCGGAGTTGCTGGATGGTCTTGGCGAGCGAGGTCGGGAGGAGTTGGCCATGCTCGGCCCCCGCTGGAGCAGTCGGGTGCGAGTCGAGGCGAGGGCAGTCGCGGACGACGAAACGAGACCTTGGCGCGAACGGTGGGTGTCCTCGCGTTTCGAGTGGACCGTCGAACCGCGTTCAGCCGAGCAGCGGTTGCAGCGAGCCGAAGCATGCAGAGAGGTGGGCGTCCTGCGCGCGATGCTGGCGGACGCCCGGCCGGCGACCCGCTGGCGTGCGGCGAAGCGCTTGCGCGAGTACGACTTCGCGGACCGGGTGGCAGGAGCGCGGGTGCTGGAGGCGATCGCCGGTGACCCCAGGACCAAGGCAGCGTTGCGGTGGCGGGCAGGGGAGGAGCTGACGCGGTTCGGCGCGAAGGGGCGCGAACGGGGAGTCGCGGTACTGCGACACCTCATGAGCGACGATGACCTACCCGTGACAGCCCGGGCGGAGGCCGCGACCGTGGTGGGCAAGATCAGGCCGGACCTGCGCGCCGAGGTAGTGCGGTTCCTGCGAACCCTGAAGTCCGACGAGGAACTGCAGCGCATCCGATTGCACCAGGCGGTAGGCGTGTTCGAGCCGGAGGACGGCGCGCGAGCACTCCGGGCCATGACGGAGACCAACGCGCCGCTGGTGCGGATCCGGGCCGCCGAGGCGATGCTCGCGTTGCGGCGCGACTACCGGGAGCGGGCCGCGGTCACCGCGCGAGACGTGCTGCACGACGCCGGAGCGCCGTGGCACGTGCGGCGACGGGCTGCCGCCGATCTCGCGCGGTGGAGTGATCTCTGCCTGGAGGAGGCCAGGGCCTGGCTCAGAGGCGGCCGACGTCCGTGATCGTCACGACCGCCTCGCCGACCTCGTCCGACGCCGCCAGGTCGACCTCGGCGTTGAAGCCCCAGTCCTTGTCCCCGGCCGGGTCCTCGAAGATCTGCCGGCACACCCAGCGCTCGCGCTCGACGTTGATGATCAGGAACGCCGGGCCGCGCGCGTTCGGGCCCGCGCCGATGTCCGAGTGCTCCTCGAAGTACGGCTCCAGCGCGTCCATCCACTCTTTGGCCGTCCAGCCCGACTCGTGGTCGAGTTCGCCCAGCGAGTACCAGTCGCGCTTGGCGGCCAGCTCGACGCGGCGGAACAGGGCGTTGCGGACCAGCACGCGGAACGCGCGGACGTTGCGGGTGACCGCGGGCGGGAGGTCGGCGCGGACCTCCTCGACCGGGGCGTCGGGGTTGGTGAGCTTCTCCCACTCGTCGATCAGCGACGAGTCGACCTGGCGGACGAGCTCGCCCAGCCACGAGATCAGGTCGTTGAGCTCCTCGGTCTTCGCCTCGTCCGGCACCGTCTGCGACAGCGCCTTGTAGGCGTCGGCCAGGTACCGCAGCACGAGGCCCTCCGAGCGCGCCAGGCCGTAGAACGCCACGTACTCCGTGAAGGTCATCGCGCGCTCGTACATGTCCCGCACGACGGACTTGGGGGACAGGTCGTAGTCGCCGACCCACGGGTGGCCGCGGCGGTAGGTGAAGAACGCGGCGTCGAGCAACTCGGCGAGCGGCTTCGGGTACGTGACCTCGTCGAGCAGCTCCATGCGCTGGTCGTACTCGATGCCGTCGGCCTTCATCGCGCCGATCGCCTCGCCGCGCGCCTTGTGCTCCTGCGCGCCGAGGATCTGCCGCGGGTTGTCCAGAATGGACTCGATCACCGACAGCACGTCGAGCTCGTAGCCCGGCGCCTCGCGGTCGAGCAGCTCGATGGCGGCCAGCGCGAACGGCGACAGCGGCTGGTTCAGCGCGAAGTTGAACTGCAGGTCGACGGTGAGCTGGAAGTCGTCGCCGTGGCGTTCCACGACGCCCGCCGCGACCAGCGCCTTGTACATCGCCAGCGCGCGGCGGATGTGCTTGAGCTGCTTCGGGCGGTCCTCGTGGTTGTCCTCGAGCAGGTGTCGCATCGCCTGGAACGCGCCGCCCTGGGGACGGCCGATCACGTTCAGCAGCATCGCGTGCGAGACCTGGAACGACGACGTGAGCGGCTCCGGTTCGGCGCCGACGAGCCGTTCGAACGTCGACTCGCTCCACGACACGAACCCGTCGGGGGCCTTCTTGCGCACGATCTTGCGGCGCTTCTTCGGGTCGTCGCCCGCCTTGGCCAGCGCCTTGATGTTCTCGACCTCGTGCTCGGGCGCCTGCACGACGACCGTGCCGACCGTGTCGTAGCCCGCGCGGCCCGCCCGCCCGGCGATCTGGTGGAACTCGCGGGCCTTGAGGATCCGCGTGCGCGTGCCGTCGTACTTCGACAACGCCGTGAACAGCACGGTGCGGATCGGCACGTTGATGCCGACGCCCAGCGTGTCCGTGCCGCAGATGACCTTCAGCAGACCGGCCTGCGCGAGCTGCTCGACCAGGCGCCGGTACTTCGGCAGCATGCCGGCGTGGTGCACGCCGATGCCGTGCCGCACCAGCCGCGACAGCGTCTTGCCGAACCCGGACGAGAACCGGAAGTTGCCGATCGTCGCGGCGATCTGCTCCTTCTCCGGCTTCGTGGCGACGTTGACGCTCATCAGCGACTGCGCGCGCTCCAACGCCGCGGCCTGGGTAAAGTGCACGACGTAGATCGGTGCCTCACGGCCGTGCAGCAGGTCCTCGATCGTCTCGTGCAACGGCGTGGAGACGTACTGGAAGTTCAGCGGCACCGGGCGCTGTGCCGAGCGGACCACCGCCGTCGGCCTGCCGGTGCGCCGCGTCAGGTCCTTCTCGAAGAACGAGACGTCGCCCAGCGTCGCCGACATCAGCAGGAACTGCGCCTGCGGCAGCTCGACGATCGGCACCTGCCAGGCCCAGCCGCGGTCGGGCTCGCTGTAGAAGTGGAACTCGTCCATCACGACCTGGCCGACGTCGGCCGTGTGGCCGTCGCGCAGGGCGATGTTCGCCAGGATCTCCGCGGTGCAGCAGATGATGGGCGCCTGGTCGTTGACGCTGGCGTCGCCGGTCATCATGCCGACGTTCTCGGGTCCGAAGATCTCGCACAGCGCGAAGAACTTCTCCGAGACCAGTGCCTTGATCGGCGCGGTGTAGAAGCTGCGCTGGTTGGCCGCCATCGCGACCAGGTGCGCGCCGATGGCGACCAGGCTCTTGCCCGACCCCGTGGGCGTGCTGAGGATGACGTTGGCCCCCGAGACGAGCTCGATGACCGCTTCCTCCTGCGCCGGGTACAGCGCGAGGCCGCGCTCGGTCGCCCAGTGGGAGAAAGCGTCGAACAGTTCGTCTTCGTCGGCGATCGAGGTGAGCCGGTCCGTGAGTGCAGTCATCGCAGGTGAACTATAGGTGGTACGCGTATTCGGTGAACTCCCAGTCGGTCACGAACCGCTGGAAGCGGGCCACCTCCTCCCACTTGAAGTCCACATAGGACCGCACGAAGTCCTTGCCCAGCACGTCGACCATCGCCGTGTCCTCCTCCAGGTAGGCGAGGGCGTCCGGCAGCGTCGCGGGCAGGGTCGGGGCCTTGGACGGGTCGTAGCCGTACCCGGCGGACGGGCGCGGCGGCTCGATCTGGTCGCGGATGCCGAGGTACGTGGCCGCGATGAGGCCCGCGATGCCGAGGTACGGGTTGGCGCTCGCGTCACCGAGCCGCAGTTCGAGCCGCGTGGTGTCGCCGCGCTCGGCCGGCACCCGCAGCATCGCGCTGCGGTTGTCGAGGCCCCAGTCGATCAGCCACGGCGCGAGCGAGTCCGGCCCGAACCGCTTGTAGGAGTTGACCGTCGGGTTGAGCAGCGCGGCCAGCGCGGGGGCGTGCTTGAGGATCCCGCCGATGGCCCAGCGCGCCTCGTCGGACAGGCCGCTGGTGGTGCCGGGCGCCTGGAACGCGTTGCGGCCGTCCTTCTCGTGGCACGACAGGTGCAGGTGGAAGCCGCTGCCGCCGCCGTCGTTGAACGGCTTGGCCATGAAGGTGGCCATCCGGCCCTCGCGCCGGGCGAGTTCCTTGACGCTCGTCTTGAAGCGGAACGCGCGGTCGGCCGCGTCCATGGCGGGCGAATGGACGAGGTTGATCTCGAACTGCCCGCCGGCGTACTCGTGGTTGCCGCCGGTCGTTTGGAGGCCCGCCGAACTGAGCGTGCGAAGAGTTCTCAACAGATGACCGTCTGAATCGCCCCGGCGGCCGGTCGCGTAGACGTTGCCCGGCTCATCGCAGTAAGGGCGCCACCCGTTCGGGCGATCTTCGTCCGGTTCGCAGAGAAAATATTCCAACTCGGGGCCGACCACCGGCTGCAGCCCGGTGGTCTCGAATATTTCCAGCGCCCTGCGCAGAACCTGCCGGGGCGATTCGTCCACCGGTCTTTCGTCGGCCGGGCTCACCGCGTCGCCGATGCACCACGCCACGCCCGGCTCCCACGGTATGGGCAGCAGCGTGTCGAGGTCGGGGACCACGATCACGTCGGGCAGCCCGGCGTCGAGCACACCCCCGTTCTCGGTGGTCTTGCCGCCGGGAGTGGTGCTGTACACGGCTCGGCAGAACGACAGTCCGCGCTGAGTAACCGCAGGTAGATGCTCTACCAGGACGTCACGGCCCCGGTCGGTACCGAGCAGGTCTGGGAAGACGACGCGCACCACGTCGATCCCGTCCTCGCCTAGTCTTGCCGCGAGTTCCCGTGTCACCTGTTCACCGACCACGTCGAACTACCTTTCCGGCACAGTGTGTCGCTGGCGCGGAGGGGATAACGTTGAGGGGCAAACGCTATCGACCCGTCCGTGGAGCAAAGACCGCCATTGGTCCCCGTCGGGTGCTCCACACTCATCGTCCACCACGGGGCAACAGTCCGTAACTGGACGGGTGACGACCGTCACGAGATCATGCACGATGTGGGATCGTGATCAAAGTGGTTGCGGACCGACTCGCACCACATCACAGACATAGTTCGGATCCGCAAGTATTGTGCCGGGAACACCTGAGCTCGAGCACGGGAGACTTTGAGTTGTCTGGTCACCACACGATTGCCGAGACCGAGAAAGCCGTTCAGGCCAAGCTCGGTGCGGTGCCGCTGCATCGCGAGCAGATGGCGGCGGTGTCGAACATCCACCGCGCCGCGACCGCGATTCGCCAGCACCTCGAGAACTCGGTGCTGCGCACCAGCGATCTGACCTGGACCGGCTTCGTCGTGCTCTGGGTCGTGTGGATCTGGGGCGAGATGGAGACGCGCTACGTCGCCGAGGAGGCCGGTATCTCCAAGGGGACCCTGACGGGCGTCGCCAAGACGCTGCAGTCCAGGGGCCTGCTGGAGCGCATGGGCCACCCCACCGACGGGCGCCTCGCGGTCCTGCGGCTCACCCCTGAGGGTGAAGAGCTGATGGCCGACCTCTTCCCCAAGTTCAACGAGGAGGAGGTCTTCGTCAGCGACCCGCTGGAGTCGTCGGAGGCCCAGTCGCTGGCCGAGATGCTGCGCCGCATGGTGACGCATCTGGAGGCCAACGGTGAGCAGCGCCGCCTCGACCTGCGCGGAGACACGCCGCTGCCGCCGCGCCGGTCCGGCCGGCGCGCGAAGCACGGCTGATCCGACGCCTGTGGGCGACTCACCGGGGGTGAGTCGCCCAATTTGGCGTTGTTTCGAGGTCTGACCGGTCAGAGGGCAAGCCCCTGACCAGCGCTCAGAGCAGGCTCAGCACCCGCGCGTGCAGCGTGTCGAGGTAGTCCTCCGACTCCGGCTTCATCAGCACGCTGCGCAGCACCCGCGCACCGTCCGCGTCGGCCCCCACCTCGGGGTGCCGGGCGGCGAACGCGGTCTTCGAGGCCCGTGCCACGCTCAGGAAGATCGGGTCGACGGCCGCGTTCATGCCTGTCTCCATCACCCGGTGGGAGGCGGCGTCCACCGCCGAGAGGGTCAGCGGGTCGGTACGCGGGAAGTACGTGACGATGTCCAGCTCAGGCTCCTGGTAGAGCTCCAGGGCCTCGGACTCGCGGATGATCGACGCCCACCGCACGGCCGCCCGCCGTCCGGCCGCCAGCACCTCGCCCAGGCCGTCCCTGGTCAGCGGCAGCAGCCGCAGCGTCAGCCAGAGACCGGCCGCCGCGGCGCCCGCGCGGGAGCACTCCAGGCTGATCTCGCCCAGGTGCATCTCGTCGGACGTGAAGTAGGTGTAGGGGGAGTCGTGCAGGTAGAAGCGGCCCACGGACGGGTCGCGGAACAGCACCGCGCCGCAGCCGTAGGGCTGTAGGCCGTGCTTGTGCGGGTCCACCACCACGGAGTCGCACGAGCCGATGGCCTCCCACGGCTCCGGCGCGAGGTCGGTGCCCGCGAGCAGGGTGAAGAAGCCGCCGTACGCCCCGTCGACGTGCACCCGTGCGTCGTAACGCCGTGCGACATCCAGGACAAGATGTACCTGTTCGATGGCACCCAAAGCGGTAGTTCCTGGAGTGACTACGACCGTTCCGACCTCGCCGGTCTTCAAGAGGTCCTCGAGCGAGTCCAGATCCATGCGCCCTAGGCCGTCCACGGCGACAGGGAAACCCTCGATGCCGAGCACTCCGCACATGCGCGAATGGGTGTAGTGCGCTTCGGAGGAGTACGCGACGCCACGGTCCGGATGCAGCGAACGGGCCACGAAGAGCGCTTCGAGGTTCGCGATCGTGCCGCTGGAGGTCAGGTGGCCGAGGTGCCGCTCGCCGTAGCCGAACATCCTCGCCAGGTCCGAGACGACCTCGCGTTCCATGGCGGCGGTCGCGGGGCCGCCGTCGAGCGCGTGGTTGTTCGGGTTGATCAGCATCGCGGACAGGTAGCCCACGACGGCCGCCGGATGCGGTGGCTTGAGCATCTGGCCGGCGTAGCGCGGGTGGAAGAACGGGTAGTTGTCGCGCAGGCGGTCCTGCAGCTCCGCGAGCGCCGAGCCGAACAGCGCCGGGTCGACCTGCAGCGACGAGTGGGGTGTGAAGGTGCCGTAGTCGGCCGTCCACTTCTCGTGGTTGGCCAACGCCTCGTTGAGCCAGTGTTGAAGATCCACCGCACACCCCACTCGTCCACACGCACATCCGAATGTTCGAATTTGGACGTTACGGCAGACCCCAGCGCGAAGACGAGCCGTTCGCCGCCACGTCACGTGGTGAGACGTCGGGCCGTGTGCCGCGACGGGAGATCACGGCGCTCTGACCTCGGCGAAGCGGGATCTCGATGGCCGCGCCGCGAGTCTTGTACTCGAGGCGCCGTCCCCCCGTGTCGCGGACGTCGATGTCGCCCGCGATCCCGTGCTCCAGAAGCAAAGGAGCGCCGGCCTCCGAATGGACCTTGATCCAGTCCGTCCGTCCGGAGGAACGCGAAGCGTCCACAAGGAACGCTCCTTGCGTGCGCAACGACGAGATGGACGCATCGGCCCAAGTGGACGAAACCGACGGGAAGACGCGCACGACGTCGTTGTGCGACTGGACCATCATCTCCAGCACCGCCTGGCCGGACATCAGCGGCGACTCGATCGCGAGGTTGCCTCCCTCGCGGTAGAAGGTGTTCTCGGTCAGCACGGCGTTCGAGCCGACCTGTTTGCGGTCGAGGAAGTAGCGCAGGAACCGCAGCGCCTCCTCCGGCCGGCTCATCGCGGACGCCATCGCGGAGGCGGCGCCGTAGCTGTAGCCGGCCCAGGCCTGCTGCCGCGAGACCCAGTGGTCGAAGGTCTTGTTGATGAGGTCGCGGTGCTCCGGCTGGTCGAAGGTCAGTTCGCGCAACGGGTAGAACCAGAGCATGTGCGAGAAGTGGCGGTGCGAGTCGTTGAGCGACACGTCCTTGCCGATCAAAGCACCGTTCGGGCCCAGGTGGTACGGCACGAGCCGGGTGGCGATGTCCCGCCAGTGCGCGTTCTCCTCGATGGACAGCAGCGTGCGCACGCCCCAGCGGATCAGCGAGAGGTCGTACGTCGTGTCCGTGGCGTTCGCGTACTCCGGTGAGCGCGTCTCCGGCAGGTGCAGCTTCCCGTCCGCGCCCTCGACGAGGAACCGGGCGTAGTAGTTGACCGCCTTCGTCAGGATCGGGAAGAGGACGTCCTTGAGGATCTTCTTGTCCATCGTGTGCCGGTAGCCCAGCCAGACGTTGTGGCAGGCCCACAGAAGATTGCCCGTATGGTCGTTCGGCGCGACGCCCGGAACGCCGCAGTAGCGCGGCCCCGACCGCAGTGTGCGGTCGCCGGGGTGGCAGATCGCGTACGAGTTGCCGTCGCGGTAAGCCGGGTTCACGTTGAGCTCGAGGTTGTGCTCGAACCGCTTCAACGTGGTCGTGACCGCGTCGAGCTCGTGGTGGTTCGAGCCGTTGATCAGCGGATACGAGATCTGGACGTTGAGGTTCCACCACACGGCCGTCCAGCTGTTGCCCTGCTCGGGGAACCACGGGCCCCACTCGGAGATGACGGGCGCGTCGTTCCTCGTCGCCGCGGCCATCTTGTAGAGCTGCAGCCAGTAGAAGCGCTGCACGAGCTTGTCCGGCACGGACACCAGCGACTTCGCGAAGTAGGCGTTCCACCAGCGGCGATGCTGCAGCGTCAGCACCTCCGACGGGATCGCGAGCGCCTGGCGCACCTCACGGATCGCGTCGGACGTGTGCGTGTCCGCAGGGTGTGTGTACGCCACGTGGGCGGCGAACCGGCCGTTGCGGGTCTGCCAGGCCGTTGTGTAGCCACCGCCCGCGAGCAGCGGTTGCGCCGCGTAGGAGACGCCGTTGGCCGTGCCCAGGGTCGGCGCGGGGTTGGCCGTGTAGTCCGCCGGCCTGCGGATCTGGCGGGTCGTCGAGGACTCCAGCGGCTGGAAACCCCAGGTCACGTCACCCTTCACGGATGCGAGGAAGGTGCTGCGCGAGTTGTGCACGAGCATCGTGAACGTGGCCGAGCCCTGGGTCGTCGTGACCGATCCGGTGAGCTCGGCGTTCCACAGGTCGAGCGTCCAGTCGACGGTGGTGATCGCTCCGGCGAACTGCAGGGTCAGGTAGCCGATGGGCAGCCGGGACAGGCCGACCGCGGCCTCCCAGTGTTCGCGCTGGTCCTGGACCTCCGAGTGGCTGAGCATGAGCTTCAGCTCGTTCGCGGTGCGTCCCGCGTAGACCTGGACGCCCAGGAACCCGTTGGCGAGGAAGGGACTGTCGCCCCAGTTCTGCGGCAGCCTCCTCCATTCCATGCGAGCGTCCCGGACCACGTCCCGGTGGACGTTGTGACCCGATGTTTCGGGCGTTGCGACCGCGGTGCCCACCCCGTGCGCGGAGGCCCCCACGGCCGCGCCCGTCCCGTACAAAAAGGTTCTACGCGACAGCTCTGTCACTGTTCGTCCCTCCGTGCCGTGGCGGCGGCGGAACGGATCTAACCGCAGAAGTCATCCGATGACTAGCGAGCCTGTGACGATCAACGCCGTTCTTGCCTGCAAATCGTTGTTGCACAGTTCTAGCCATAGCCGAGGTCGGGCAATTAGCGTGGCTGAACATGTCACCTGTTGCCATGCACATGAGCGACGGTCTGCTGAACGCGCCGGTGTCGGTCGCCTTCCTCGTCGTCGCGGCGGTGGGCGTCGGGTTCGCTTTGGTCAAGGCCCGTGCGGACCTCGACGACCGCACGGCGCCGATGGCGGGCCTGGTGGCCACGTTCATCTTCGCCGTCCAGATGATCAACTTCCCGATCCTGCCCGGCGCCTCCGGCCACCTGCTCGGCGGCGCCCTCGCGGCGATCCTCGTCGGCCCGTGGGTCGGCGCGCTGTGCGTCACGATCGTGCTGGTGGTGCAGGCGCTGCTGTTCGCGGACGGCGGGTTGACCGCCCTGGGCGCGAACGTCACCAACATGGCGCTGATCGGCACCGCGACCGGGTTCCTGGTCGCCGTCGCCCTGCGCAAGCTCGCCGAACGCGGCAAGGGCGGCCTGTTCGCCGTCGCGTTCATTTCGGCGTTCGTCAACACGGTGGTCGCTGCGACCGGCTTCGTCGTCGAGTACGCGATCGGTGGTGCGGGCGGCGTCGAGATCGGCAAGGTCGCGCTGCTGATGTGGGGCCTGCACGCGTTGATCGGCATCGGCGAGGGCCTGATCACCGCCGTCACGGTCACCTCGGTCGCGTCGATCCGGCCTGACCTCGTCTACCTGCTCAAGGGCAGCCGCAAGCCGCTGGAGGTCCGGTCGTGAAGAAGTTCGCCATCGGCTTTGTGTTCGTGTCGCTGCTGATCGCCGGGGTGCTGTCGTACTTCGCGTCCGGCGACCCGGACGGCCTGGACAAGACCGTCGAGGACACCGGGATCGCCGAACACGCCCAGGAGCACCCGTTCTCCGGCAGCACGTTCGCCGACTACGCGCTCGGCGGTGACGACAAGTTCACCGGCCTCGCGGGTGTGCTCGGCGTGGTCGTCGTGCTGGGCCTGTCGTTCGGCCTGTTCTGGGTGCTGCGCAAGAAGTCCGACGCCTGATGGCCGGTAGCCACGACGTCCTGCACCACGCCGGCGACTCGCCGGTGCACCGCCTCGCGCCCCACGTGAAGATCCTCGTGGCTTTCGGGGCGGTGCTGGGCGTCGTGGCCACGCCTCGCACGTTGTTCCCGCTGTTCGGCCTGTACCTGCTGATGATCGTCGCGGTGTGGTTCTCCGCGCGGGTGCCCGTGCTGTGGTTCGTGAAGCGCGCGGTGATCGAGGTGCCGTTCGTGGTGCTCGCGTTCCTGCTGCCGATCTTCGGCACGGACCCGCGCACCGGCTTCCTCGGCCTCTCCGTGTCGGTCGAGGGCTCGCTGGCGGGCTGGAACATCCTCGCCAAGGGCACTCTGGGTGTGCTGATCAGCCTGACCCTGGCGGCCACCACAGCGCCGGGGGAGTTGCTGCGCGGCCTGCAGACACTGCGGGTGCCGGCACCGTTGATCATGATCGCGACCTTGATGCTGCGGTACGGCGAAGTCGTCGTGGGGGAAGCGAAACGCATGCGCGTCGCCCGCATCTCGCGTGGTGACGACCCGCGGTTCCTGTGGCAGGCGGGCGCGATGGCCCGGTCGGTCGGCACGTTGTTCATCCGGTCCTACGAACGCGGAGAGAGGGTGCACCTCGCGATGGTGTCGCGCGGCTGGACGGGCAGTCCTGGAGGCTCGGCGACGATCGTCCCCGAGACCGTGGCGGCGCCCGCGCTGGAGGTCTCGAAGCTCGCCTTCGCCTACCCGGACGGGCATCAGGCGTTGTTCGGCATCGACCTGCGCGTCGAGCGGGGCGAACGCGTCGCGGTGCTCGGCCCGAACGGCGCCGGCAAGACCACCTTCGCGTTGCACCTCAACGGGGTCCTCGGCGGCGGCTCGGGCACGGTCTCGATCGCCGGCCTGGAGGTGCGCAAGCAGAACCTGCGCGAGATCCGCCGCCGCGTGGGCCTCGTCTTCCAGGACCCCGACGACCAGCTCTTCAGCCCGACCGTCGGCGAGGACGTCGCGTTCGGCCCGCGCAACTTCGGCATGTCCGATGTGGACGCCCGCGTGCAGAAGGCGTTGAGCGCCGTGGGAATGGAGTCGGTGGCCGACCGCTCGCCGCTGCACCTGTCCGGCGGGCAACGGCGCCGCGTCGCGCTGGCCACCGTGCTGGCCTGCTCACCGGAGATCCTGGTGCTCGACGAACCGTCCGCGAACCTCGAACCGGTGGCCCGCCGCGAGCTCGCCGAACTGCTGCTCTCGCTGGCCCCCACCATGCTCATGGTCACGCACGACCTGCCGTTCGCGCTGCAGATCTGCCCCCGCAGCGTGCTGATCGACGACGGCGTGGTCGTGGCGGACGGCCCGACCCGCGAGATCCTCGCTGATTCCTCGCTCTTGGCGCGCCACCGCCTCGAACTGCCCTACGGCTTCCGGCTCGACTGAAGGCCTTTCAGCACGATCTCCAGCAGCACGGCGGGATTCGCCCCTTCGTGCATGCTCTGCAGCATCCCCTTCATGAGCACCACGAGGTCCGTCGCCGTGACGTCACTGCGGACCGTCCCCGCCTCCTGGGCGTTCTGCAACAGCCCGCCCAGCGCCTTGTGCAGGCTCTTGCGCAGTTCGGGTGACACGGTGATCGCGTCGGACATGTCCCGCTTCACCGCCGCCTCGTCCGCCATCTTGGTGAGGAACGCGAACAGCGCCTCCTGAGGGTCGTCCGCCGGCTCCGCGGCCGACGCGATCATGGCCGACACCCGCGTCTCCGTGACGGCCTGGAACAACGCCTGCTTGGTCGGGAAGTGGCGGTAGACCGTGCCAGGCCCCACACCCGCCTTCGCGGCGATCTCGTCCAGCGGCACCTCGAAGCCCTGGGTGGCGAACAACTCCCGTGCCGCGTCCAGCACCTTCTCGCGGTTCCGCGCCGCGTCGGCCCTCATCGTTGCCAACCGGGGCGCGCGTTCCGTATCGTCTTAACCGGGGTCACCGTTCCGATTCTACTTTTGGGGATGAAGCCATGACGCGCACACCCGAACAGATCGTCGACCACGTCCGCAGGATGGTGGCGGGGGAGGAGACACACGGCCAGTTCGCCGACCTCTTCGCCGAGGACGGGGTCATGGCCTACCGCTTCCCGACGCACTTCCAACCGGCGGAGATCAAGGGCCGAGAGGAGATCCGCGCGTACTTCACCCAGGTCCGAGGCGCCTCCGTGCGGGACCGGATCGAGATCCAGACCGTCGAGGCCCAGTGCTGGCGCACCAACGACCCAGACGTCGCGGTCGCCGAGATCACCCACCGCGGCTGGTCGAAGGTGAAGCAGGACTACTACACGTTCACGGCCGTCGCGATCCTGCACTTGCGCGACGGCGAGATCGTCCGCTACGACGACTACATGAACCCGTTGCTGCTGACCGAGTTGCTCGGCGTATGACCTTCGACCTGGCCGCCTGGTGCCTCGCGGAGCTGGGGAGCTTGCCGGCCGAGGTCGGGTATGAGCGGGTGTCTCTCTCTTCGGTCTTCGGTGTGTTGCTGGCCGATGGCCGCGAGGTCTACGTGAAGGTCCGCGAGGACGACGGCCGTGCCTCGTCTTGCCTGGCGGCGCAGGGTTTTATGGCGGAGCGGGGGTTTCCGTGCCCCCGCCCGCTCACGCCGGTCACGTTCGTCGGTGGGATGGCCGTGCACGCCGAGGAGTCGTTGGCCGGTGGGGTCATGCTGCTCGGCTCGTCGCCTGATGTCGCCCGGCGCTATGCCGTTGTGTTCGCTTCTTTGATGGCCTTGCTGGCTGATGTGTCCGTGCCGCCGCCGTTGCCTTCGCCGCGGTGGGCTCGGTGGGATCATGCGGATCCTGGGGTGTGGCCTTCGATCGACCTCCTCGATGCGCTTGATCAAAGCGTGGTGCCGTCGGAGTTCGTGGAGGCGGCTTCTTGGCTTCGAGCGCGGCTGTTGGCCACTGATCTGCCGTGTGTGCTCGGGCATGCGGACTTCGAGGCGCAGAACCTTCGGTGGCGGGGTGGGGAGGTGCTGGCCGTGCACGACTGGGACAGCCTGGCCTGGCAGCCCGAGGCGGCTTTGGTGGGGGCGGCTTCAGGGGCGTTCGCCAATGCCTCGCCGCCTGGGTGGGTGCCTTTGGAGAGTTCCCTGGCGTTCATCGAGACTTATCAGCAGGTTCGGGGGCGGGCGTTCTCCGTGGAGGAGATGGAGGTCGCCTGGGCCGGGAGCATGTGGACCGCTGTGCACAACGCGCGGTGGGAGGTGCTGCACGGGGATCCGACGCCGGCTGGTGATGCTGTGCGGGAGCAGGGGGCCGAGCGTCTTCGATTGGCCGGCGCCTAGGACGCGCGACGCCGGCGCTCCGCCAGCACCGCCGACAGGTACGGATGCGGATGCGTGTACTCCAGCCGAGGTGACCGCACCGCCACCCCCACGTCGTTCGACAGCCGCGACCCCAGGTCCCACCGGGCCTGCTCGTTCAGCTCGTGATACCGGCTCAGGTACTGCCGGGCCGCCAGCACCAGCTCCTCCGGCAGCTGCGACAGGTCGAGCCCCGCCGCCCACTCCGCGAGCTGCGGCGGCATGGTGGCGAGCTCCACCTCCTGCTTCGGCACGCGCACGTGGATCACGACGGTGCCGGCCAGGTAGTCGCCGACCCGTTTGCCCTGCGGCGAGAAGAGCGACACGAACAGCGCGATCGCTCCTGCCAGGCCGAGGACCCAGAAGTCCACGACGAACCCGCCGAGCGCGCGCACCAGGGCGTGCCGGAACCGGATCGCGCCGCCGTCGTCGCGCACCACCCGCAGGCCCATCGCGAGCTTGCCGAGTGAACGGCCCCGCGTCGCGGTCTCCACCGCGGTCGGGAGGCCGATCATCACGGCGATGAGCAGCGTCAGGCCCACCGCCGTCGCCAGTGCGCTGTCGAGGTCCACCGGGGCGAGCAGGAAGACGAGCAGGAGCAGGCCGAACTGCACGGCCACGTCGATCGCGAACGCGACCGCCCTGCTCGCGAGCTGTGCGACGCGCAGGTCCAGAACTACGGCTTCACCGGTGACGAGGTCCCCCACGCGGATAGTGTGACTCATCGTGGATCTGGACGTGTTCATCGATCGCCACCGCGAGTCGTGGCAGCGGCTCGAGAAGCTGGTCAAGCGGTCCGGCAGGCTCAGTGGGCCGGAGGCCGACGAGCTGATCGAGCTGTACCAGCTCGTGACGACGCACCTGTCGATCGTGCGCAGCCAGACCCCGGACCCGGCCACGGTTGAACGGCTCTCGGCGCTGGTCGCGCAGGCGCGGTCGGTGCTGACGGGCATCCACATCCCTGCCTGGCGGGTGTTCACTCGCTTCTTCACTCATCGGCTGCCCGCAGCGATCTACCTCGGCTGGCGGTGGTGGGTGCCGGCCGGCATCGCGTTCTACCTGGTCACCGGCCTCGTCGCGGCGTGGATCGCCTCCAACCCGGACGTGCAGGCGTCCATCGCGGCGCCGGACGAGCTGCGGGAGATGACCAAGGTCGGCGGTGGTTACGAGTCCTACTACTCCAGTGATCCGGCCGGGTCGTTCGCGGCGAAGGTGTGGACGAACAACGCCTGGATCTCCGCCGCCTGCCTGTTGCTGGGCGTGCTGTTCGCGATTCCGCCGATCTACCTGCTCTTCACCAACGCGCTGAACCTCGCCGTCGGCATCGGACTGATGTTCGGCGCCGGCCGCGGTGGGCTGTTCCTCGGGCTGTTGGCGCCGCACGGGTTGTTGGAGCTCACGGCTGTCTTTGTGGCGGCGGGGATCGGCATGCGGCTCGGGTGGCAGGTGATCGACCCCGGCAAACGCACCCGTGCCCAGGCCCTCGCCGCGGAGGGGCGGTCGGTCGTGGCCGTGGCGCTCGGGCTGGTCGTGGTGCTGCTGGTGTCCGGTGTGCTGGAAGGCTTTGTGACGCCGTCCGGGCTGCCGACGTGGGCGCGTGTCGGCATCGGGGTGGTGGCCGAGGTGCTGTTCCTGTTGTACGTCTTCGTGATCGGGCGACGGGCCGCGCAGCAGGGGGAGACCGGCGACGTGGACGCGAGCGAACGTGAGGACGTCGCGCCGATCGCCGTTTAGAGCTTGCCCGCGGCCTTCAGCGAGAGATAGCGGTCCGCGAGAGCGCGTGGCAGGTCGTCGGGCAGTGCGTCCACTACGTCGACTCCGTGCCGTGCGAGCAAAGCGGTGAGACGGCGGCGTTCTGCCAGAGTGCGTTCCGCGGCAGCAGCCGTGTAGACGGCCTCCAAGTCGCCACGTCCTGCGGCCATCGCGTGCACGGCCGGGTCGGACACCGAGGCGATCAGCAGGTGGTGGCGCGACGCCAAGGTCGGGAGCAGCGGCAGCAGGCCGTGCTCGATCGACGGCTCGAGCGACGTCAGCAGCACGACCAGCGAACGGCGGCCGGAGCGGCGGAGCACCTCGGCCACGGCGGCGCGGGCGTCGAACTCGACCAGTTCGGCCTCCAGCGGTGCCATGGCCTGTACCAGGACGGGCAGCGTGGCACGGGGGACCGAGGCACGCACCTTGCGGCTGAACGCCAGGAAGTCGACCTGGTCGCGGGCCTGCGATGCCAAGGCGGACAACAACAACGCGGCGTCCATCGCCGTGTCGAGCCGGGGCAGGCCGCCCAGCGCGCCGTCCACGCGGCTCGCGGAGGTGCGGGCCGTGTCGAGCACGATCGTCACCTGACGGTCGCGTTCCGGGCGCCAGGTGCGCACCACCACGTCCGACGAACGCGCCGATGCGCGCCAGTCGATCGAGCGCACGTCGTCACCGATGACGTACGCGCGCAACGAGTCGAACTCCGTGCCGGCGCCACGGATCAACGAGGCGCGGCGGCCGTCCAGTTCGCGCAGGCGTTCCAGCAGGGGCGGCAGGTGACGGCGGCTGTGGAACGGCGGCAGCGCGCGCACCGTCCACGGCACGACGTGTGAGCCCTGCCGTGCCGCGATGCCCAACGGGCCGTGGGAACGCACGGTCACACGGTCCGAGACACGATCGCCACGACGCACGGGCCGTAGCTCGAAAGTCAGCACACGCGAGCCACCAGCGGGCACGTCCACCGGAACGCGGTCGGAGACCACACCGGCAGAAGGCTCCCATGCGTCACGAAGAACGCCACGGAGCCGACGGCCGGGGTTGTGCACGGTGAGCTGAACAGAGCACAACTCGCCCGTGCGCACCGAGGTCGACCCCGCGCGCGAGAACGTCAACGGCCGGACGCTCGCCGCCAGCAACAGGTCGGCCGCCACGCACAGTACGAGAACAGCAAACACGACGAGAATCCCCTGCCAGGACGGCAGTAGAAGACCGACGACGAGAACCCCGATGAGCGCGAGCAGGCCCGCGCGGCCCGTGAGCGCCACGTCAGCGTGGCACCTGAACAGCGCCGAGCACGCCGTCCAGCACGCCGTCCGCCGTCACGCCCTCCAGCTCGGCCTCCGGGCGCAGCTCCAGCCGGTGCCGCAACGCGGGGCGGGCCAACGACTTCACGTCGTCCGGCGTCACGTAGTCACGGCCCGAGAGCCACGCCCACGCCCGTGCGGCCGCGAGCAGAGCCGTTGCGCCACGAGGAGAAACGCCCAGACGCACCGCCGGAGACTGACGCGTCGCACGGCACACGTCCACGACGTACGCGATCACCTCAGGAGCCACGGTCAACGCGCGCACGGCCGCCGTTCCAGCGTCCAGGTGCGCGGCGCTCGCGACCGGCGACAACGACGAGAGATCGCGCGGGTCGAAGCCGGACGCGTGCCGCGTCAGCACGTCGATCTCGTGCTCCCGCGCCGGAATCGGCATCGTCACCTTCAGCAGGAACCGGTCCAGCTGCGCCTCGGGCAACGGGTAGGTGCCCTCGTACTCCACCGGGTTCTGCGTCGCCACGACGATGAACGGCGCCGGCAGCGGCCGGGTCTTGCCGTCGGCGGAGACCTGCCGTTCCTCCATCGCCTCCAGCAGCGCGGCCTGCGTCTTCGGCGGCGTCCGGTTGATCTCGTCGGCGAGCAGCAGGTTCGTGAACACCGGGCCCTCGCGGAACGAGAACGCCGCGTTGTGCGAGTCGTAGACCAGCGAGCCCGTCAGGTCGCCGGGCATCAGGTCCGGCGTGAACTGCACGCGCGTCGTCGTCAGGTCCAACGCGCGCGCGAGGGCACGCACGAGCAACGTCTTCGCGACGCCCGGTACACCCTCCAGCAGCACGTGTCCCTTGCACAGCAACGCGATGATCAGCGACGTCACGGCGGCGTCGTTGCCCACCACGGCCTTGCCGATCTCCGCGCGCAGCGCCACCAGCGCCGTGCGGGCTTCCTCGGTGGTGACCACAGCCGTCATCCCTTGCGCACCTCGTTCTCCAGAGCGTCCAGATCAGAGGCCAGCGCGACCAGCCCCCGGTCGTCCACCGACCCCTCGTCGTACAGCAGCGCCCGCACCGAAGCGACGGGACGCGAGGTCCTGCGGGCGATCTCCTCGGACGGATCATCGCCCGGTGGCACTCCCAGCAGCGGTGCCAGCCGGTCACGGGTCGCCTGCCGCAGCACCGAGGCGGCGTGCGCGGCGGCGTGCGAGCGGCGGTACAGCCGGGCCCTGCCCTCCACGGTCTCCGCGGCGCGCACCACGACCGGAAGCCGTTCGGGCACCACGCGACCGAGCCTGCGGGCCCGCCACACGGCGATCAGCACGGCGGCGACGCCGAGCTGCAGCGCGGCGAACTTCCAGCCGTCCGGGACCAGATCGGTCAGCGACTTCTGCTGCGACCGGTCCGCCGCCGACGGCTCGTACCAGACCAGCCGTTCGTGCTGGCCCAGCAACGACAACGCGAGCGCCGCGTTGCCCTCCTCGTCGAGGTCGCGGTTGGTGAAGATCCCGCCGTAGCCGATCATCGTGACGGTGCCGGTGCGCACCAGGGTCGAGTCGTAGCACCGCTGTTCGCCCTCGTAGACGAACCCGCCCGTGGTCGCCGCACCCGCCTCGGCCGCCAGCGCGCAGCCCGGCTGCCGGGTCTCGGGCTCCAGCCGGCCCACCCCGGTGGCGGGCGCGAGGAGCACGGTCGCGGCGGCCCTGCGGCTCAGGTCCTCGAGCCGTTGCGGGTCGATCAGGTTCGGCTGCGTCACGAACAGCGTCGCACCCTCCACGGAGGACGCGTCGTCGGTGAGCTCGACGCGCACACCGTTCTGCTCCAGCAGTGCGGCGACCGCGTGGCTGCCCTCCGGCCGGAACGAGCGCGGGTCGAGCGAGCCGCCCTCGCCACCGCCGCGCAGCAACGTGATCACGACCGCGGCGAAGAGGATGATCACGCCGATCAGCAGGGGACCGCGCGCGGCCGTCCAGATCCGGCCGGCGTCGGGGGAGACCGCCGTCATTCGCGCACCTTGCCGTCCACGGCGACCACCAGCTCGTACCCCTCCACCGTCGCGGGCCTGCCGCCGTACCAGACGTCGTCGAACTGGACCGCCGCGCCGCGCAGGTCGCCGGCGAGCACCGGAAGTGCCGTGCCAGCCTCGAACGCGACCTCGTCCACGGTGCGGCCCGCGCGTGCGTCGAGCACGCCGCGCTGCTCCAGTTCCCGCACCACCGCGCGGAAGCGTTCACGCACGGCCTCGGCCAGGTCACCGGCCGCCGCGGCCTTCTCGGCGGCGGCACGGTGCTCGGCGGCGGTCATGACGGTCGAGCCGAACACCTTGTCGCCCGAGCGCAGCGCGCGGCTCGTGCGTCCGACGCGGAGCCTGATGATGATCACGACGAGCACGAGCACGGCCACGACGACCGTGAACGCGGTGAGGCCACTCATGCCGCCCGCCTCGGCGAAGAGCTCGCCGAGGCGGTCGAGGACCCATTCGATGGCGCGTTGCAGCGGGTTGGGGTCGTCGGAGACGTACGCCGGGTCGCTGAGCTCCCGGACGGCCGCCTCCCTGGCCTCGTCGCGGCCGAGATCTACCGGTACGTCAGAGACCGCCATGCCCTGCGGCCCGCTGAAGTTCGATGTCCATGCCCTCGGAGCGCATCCGGCGGTCGACGTAGAGCAGCACCGTCACCGCGGCGCTGAAGGGCAGCGTGATCGTCGAGGCGATGATCGCGCCGATGGTCGACAGGACCAGCGAGCCCACGCTCAGCGCCGCCGACGGCTCGGCGGAGAAGCCGGTCGTCGCCGCGCCCAGCAGGCCGAACGGGATGCTGATGATCCAGCTGATCACCCAGCCGATGACGATGGTGAGCAGCAGGATGCCGAACGTCCGCCACCAGGCGCCGTCCACGAGCTTCTTCGAGCGGCCGAACGCGGTGGTGACGCCACAGCGCTCCAGCACGAGCGCGGGCGTGACCAGGGCGAACAGCACCCACAGCCAGACGCCGGGCACGATGCAGAGGATCAGGCCGACGGTGATCACGAGAACGGACAGCAGCGTCGCGCCGAGCAGCGGGAGCAGCCGCGGCTTGAACTCCTCCCACGCCTGCGTGAACGTGACCGGCTTGCCCAGCACGGCGTGGCCCACGATGACGGTGATGAAGCCCGACAGGAACACGGTGCCGATCAGCACCAGCATGACGCTGAGCAGCGTGCCGGTGAAGAAGCCGGTGAGGGCGCTGGTCAGCTGGTCGATCGCCTGGTCCTGCGTCACCGAGTTCGGGTCGAGCGTCACGATGGCGTTGAGGTCGTCGAGGAACGGCAGCTGCACCAGCAGGCCGAGGATCTGCGTGACCGCGGCGACGACGGCGGCCGCGCCGATGATCAGCTTCGGGTAGCGGCGCATCGTCGTGATGGCGCCGTCGATGATCTCGCCGCCGGTCAGCGGGCGCAGCGGGATCACGCCGGGCTTGATCGTCGGCTGGGGGCCGGGCGGCGGCGGTGCGTTGTAGCCGTACTGCTGGCCCTGCGGCGGCTGGCCCGGCTGCTGAGGCTGGTTCTGGGGCTGGTCCGGTGAGGACCAGCCGGGCGTTTCGGACATCTCGGCTACCCCCGGTCGTGGTGTGAGCGGCATCCTGCCAGATCAGGGCCACCGCCACCCGGCAACCCGATCACGAAACGAGCTCGGTCCGCGCCTTGGCCGGTGTCGTGCGCCGCATGCCCGCGCTGACGCACCGCCTGACCACCTGAGGCTGTTCGCGCATCAGCCGCAACCCGCGCCTGACCAGCGTCGGCACCGGCTTGCGGGCCTCGGCGACGTCGCGGGCGAACCGGCGCACGAACGTGACGGGCGGACTCGGCGCCAGCACGATCGCGTCCCGCAGCACCCCTGCGTCCTTCGCGCCCTGGACCAGCAGGTCCGCGAACAGGCCCTCCGCGATGAACGCGGGCGCGTCGCCGAGCTCGATCGTCTGGGTGCCGACCGCGCGGTCCTCGCTGATGGAGTAGACCGGCGCGTCGGTCCTGCCCGTGTTCGAGAGCTCGACGATCGCCTGGAGGGCCTTGTCCGCGTTCCACGAGCCGACGTCGTCCCAGTCGGCCCTGCCGTGCTCGTCGCGGGGGAGCAGCGGGTCGTCGCCGTCGCGGTAGAAGTCGTCGAGGCGAAGGACCGGCCAGCCGAGGTGGGCGGCGAGTGTCGACTTGCCGGAGCCGGAGGGTCCGGCGAGCAGCACGGCACGAGGGATGGGCACGGAACGCGATCCTCGCACATGACCCGTTTGGTGCTCACTTCCACGCGCTACGGTGATCGGCGTGCTGGCCAGGTACCGCTATCGGATCGAACCCACCGTGGTTCAACGCGGGATGCTCGCACGCACGTTCGGGAGTGCGCGGGTGGTGTTCAACGATGCCATCCGCTGCCGTGAGGATGCTCGCGCGGCCGGCGAGAGGATCTTGCCGACCGAGGTGCAGCGGCGCGTGATCACAGCCGCGAAGGCGACCGAGCAGAGGGCGTGGTTGTCCGAAGTGGCTTCGGTGGCGCTGGTGCAGTCTGTGCAGGACGCGCATCGCGCCTACCGCAACTTCTTCGACTCGTTGTCAGGGAAACACCGTGGTCGCAGGGTGGGAAAGCCCAGGTTCAAGTCCCGCAAGGACAACCGGCAGTCGTTCAGGCTCACCCGCAACGGGTTCTGCCTGCGTCCCGGTGGGCGGCTGTACCTGGCGAAGATCGGTGACGTGGCGGTGCGCTGGTCCCGTGACCTGCCCTGTGAACCGTCGTCGGTCACGATCATCCGGGAACCGGATGGCCACTACTACGCGTCGTTCGTGGTGAAGATCGAGCCGACCCCGTTGCCGTCGATCGAGCAGGAGTCGGGCATCGATCTCGGCATCACCCGACTGGCCACGATCGCCTGCACCGGTGGAAGCCGGCGTGACATCCTCAACCCGAGACACCTGGCCCGCGCCCAGCGCAGGCTTGCCCACGCTCAGCGTGCTCTAGCGCGCAAGTCCAAGGGCAGCTGCAACCGCGCGAAGGCGCGACGCCTGGTCGCCGTCCATCATGGAAAGGTCGCTCGAGCACGCCGGGATTTCCACCACAAGCAGGCCTTGGGCCTGGTCCGCGACAACCAAGCGGTCTACGTGGAGGACATCAACATCACCGGCATGGTGCGCAACCGCAGGCTGGCAGGCGCGATACATGATGCCGGATGGGGTCAGTTCATCCAGTTGCTCAAGCAGAAGGCCGATCGCCATGGCCGTACCGTGCACGCGGTTTCGCGGTGGTTGCCCAGTTCCAAGATGTGCTCGAAGTGCGGGCACCACATGGAAACCATGCCGCTCAACATCCGGCAATGGACGTGCCCCAGTTGCGCGACCACCCACGACCGGGATCACAACGCTGCTCGAAACATCCTCGCCGCAGGGCGTGCGGAGAGGTCAAACGCCTGCGGAGCCCAGGTAAGACCGCTCTTCGGAGTGGCACAGGGCGTTGAAACAGGAAGCATCCCGGCCATGGCGTAGCCGTGCGGGAATCCCGTCCGTCAGGACAGGAGCACGTCAACTAGGCTCGAACGCATGAGCGAAGGTCTGTTCGACGAGGGCCTCTTCGGCGCGACCGACGAGGAGAAGGCCGAGCGCATCGCGGCCAACGCCCCGCTGGCCGTGCGGATGCGTCCGGCCACGCTGGACGAGGTCGTCGGTCAGGACCACCTGCTCGGCCCCGGTGCCCCGCTGCGCCGCCTGGTCGAGGGCGCCACGCCGGCGTCCGTGATGCTCTACGGCCCTCCCGGCACCGGCAAGACGACCCTCGCGACGCTGGTCTCGAAGGCGACCGGACGCCGGTTCGTCGCCTTGAGCGCGCTGTCGGCCGGGGTCAAGGAGGTGCGGTCGGTCATCGACGAGGCCCGGCGCCGCCTGGTGCGGTCCGGCGAGTCGACCGTGCTGTTCATCGACGAGGTGCACCGGTTCTCCAAGACGCAGCAGGACGCCCTGCTCGGCGCGGTCGAGGACCGGATCGTGCTGCTCGTCGCGGCCACCACGGAGAACCCGTTCTTCTCGGTCGTGTCGCCCCTGCTGTCGCGGTCGCTCGTGCTGCAGCTCAGGTCGTTGAGCGACGACGGCGTGCGCTCGGTCATCCAGCGCGCGGTGTCCGACGAGCGCGGCCTGGGTGGTTCCGTGGTGCTGGAGCCCGAGGCGGAGGACCACCTGATCCGGCTGGCCGGTGGCGACGCGCGCCGGTCGCTGACGGCTTTGGAGGCCGCGGCCGACTCCGCGCTGGCGTCGAACGAGGGCGTGATCACGCTGGCGCTGCTGGAGTCCACTGTGGACAAGGCGGCGGTGCGCTACGACCGCGACGGCGACCAGCACTACGACGTGACGTCGGCGTTCATCAAGTCGATCCGCGGCTCGGACGTCGACGCGGCCCTGCACTACCTCGCGCGGATGATCGAGGCGGGCGAGGACCCGCGGTTCATCGCGCGGCGGCTGGTGATCCACGCCAGCGAGGACGTCGGCATGGCCGACCCGACGGCGTTGCAGACGTGCGTGGCTGCGGCCCAGGCCGTGCAGCTCATCGGCCTGCCCGAGTGCACCCTGAACCTGGCGCAGGCCACGATCCACCTCGCCACCGCGCCGAAGTCGAACGCCGTCACCACCGCGATCTACTCCGCCATCGAGGACGTCCGCAAGGGCGCCATCGGTTCCGTGCCGGCACATCTGCGCGACGGGCACTACGCGGGCGCGGCGAAGCTGGGCAACGCGCAGGGCTACCGGTACCCGCACGACGTGCCGGAGGGCGTGCTCACGCAGCAGTACGCGCCGGACGACCTGGTGGGGCGCGACTACTACGAGCCGACCGGCCGCGGTAACGAACGCGCTGTGGCGGAACGGTTGCCGCGGCTGCGCCGGGTGATCCGGGGCGAGTGAAAACGCCTTCGGCGCAGGCCCCGGTTCGCGTAGCTTCGGCGAAGTGACGATCAGAGAAGACTTTCTGACCACCGCCCGCATCGCGCTCGACCTCCTGCGCGCCCCCGAGGTCGCGCGGCACTGGGACCAGCCGAGCGCCCTGCCCGAGTTCGGTGTCAGCGGACTGGCCGGACACATCGGCTACCAGGTGCTGCCGTTGCCGGGCATGATCTCCACGCCGCTGGGCGACGAGCCGGTCATCTCGCTGATGGAGCACTACGAGCGCGCCAAGTGGACCGACCTGGACGTCGACTCCGAGTTCCACACCCGCATCCGCGCCGGCGGCGAGAAGCTCGCGGCCGAAGGCCGGGACGACCTGTGTCAGAGGGTCGAGCAGGCCCTCGAAGAACTCGGGAAGTCGTTGCCGGGCCTGGAGAACCGGGGCGTGCGGATGCCGCACTGGGGGCCGTGGGCGGTGCCGCTGGACGAGTACCTGGTCAGCCGCCTGATGGAGTTCGTCGTGCACTCCGACGACCTCGCGGTGAGCGTGGGCGTGCAGACGCCGGAGTTCCCGCGCCGGGTCAACGAGACCGTCATCGACCTGTTGACCCGCATGGCGCTCAACAAGCGGCCCGCGATCGACGTGGTGCGCGCGCTCAGCCGCAAGGAACGCGCACCGCAGGACATCACCGCGTTCTAACGACGGCAGACCATCAGCAGCGCGACCTTGCCGGGCAGCATGATCTCGTCCGCCGCCACGAACCCACCGGCCTCGAACGACCTGATGGCCCGTGTGTTGCGCACGTCCGGTTCCAGCACGATCCGCGTGCAGTGCTGATCGGCCTCGAACAGCGCGTCGGTGAGCCGGGGGAGCAGCGACCGCACGAGTCCGCGGTCGGTCATCGCCAGCTCGCCGACCGCGAGGTTCAGGCCCAGGTCGTGCGGCCGCGCCTGGTAGCAGCGGGCGACGGCGTGCCTGGCCGCGCGGTAGACCTCGGCGTAGATGACGGGCCGGCCGTGCCAGCTGATCAGCAGCGGCCGGACGTCGTCGCCCGCCAGCTCCTCCTGCAGCCGGTCCTCCCACTGCGTCAGCGTCCAGGCCTGCCGCCAGAACGCCGCCACGTGCGGTGCCTGGTTCCAGCGGTGCACCAGGTGCAGGTCGTAGCCGTCCGAACGCGCGACGCGGGCGTCCCACGGCATCGACAGCTCCGGCACCGGCGGGGGACCGGCCGTGATCTGCGGGCGATAGGAGTCCAGGTGCGACACCGGCTTCACTGGGCCTCCTGCACGGGTCAACTTAGGGTGGCCTGACTTCCGCTGTGCAGGACCGAGTGTCAAGCCCTGTGTGACGGGTATTTCACAGGCTGTGACGGCTGTGAGTCAATGAGTGGTCCGTTCCAATTGGCTTCCGTAGTTTCTGCGCATGGCAGAGATCCAGCGCGAACCCGTGCCCCGGGTCGACACGGGCGAGCTCGACGTCGCCCACGCGTTCCTGAAGTTCCAGCGGCACTGCGTGCTCAAGAAGGCGGAGGGGCTCGGCGACGAGGAGCTGCGGCGGCCGCTGGTCGCGAGCGGCACGTCGATCCTGGGGCTGGTCCAGCACCTCGCCGAGGCCGAGCACTACTGGTTCGGCCACCACCTGGCCGGAGCGGAGTGGTCGGAGGCCGATGAGTTCGACATGACCGTGCCCGCCGGCCGCGAGGTGGCGACGGTGCTCGCGGACTACCGCGCCGCCATCGCCCGCAGCGACGCGGCGATCGAGGCCGCCGGTGACCCGGAGGCGCTCATGGTCGTCCCGGTCGAGGGAGTGCGGAAGACGCTGCGGTGGGTACTCGCGCACATGACCACCGAGACCGCCCGGCACGCGGGCCACGCCGACATCCTCCGGGAGCAGCTCGACGGCGCCACGGGGCGTTGAAGATCAACAAAAGGTGCCGCCCGGCCGGGTGTCGGACCCACCCGGTAATCTCACCCGCAACCAAGCCCGAACGCCTGTTCACCAGGAGGATCCGTGTCGCCAGGGTGGCTCGCCGCCGGTGCCTTCGTGCTGCTCGTGCTCATCGTGGGGATCGTGGCGATCAAGGCGGCGCGTTTCTTCGACGAGGCCACGATCGCGATGCGCAAGGCCCACGAGAACACGGACCCGTTGTTCGTCGAGGCCAACACGACGCTCACGCACGTGAACACGCAGCTTGAGCGCGTCGACGGCATCACGGCCAACGCGCGCGCCGTGACGGGCAACGTCTCGGCGCTCACCAGCCTGTTCACCGCCACTCTCGGCGGCCCGCTGGTCAAGGCCGCCGCGCTGTCCTACGGCGTGAGCAAGGCCGTCAAGGCGCGCCGCAAGGCCGCCGAGCAGCCGAACAAGCACACCAAGCGCCGCCCCAGGCGAGGTGCGAAGTGAGCCGCCTCTTCTGGTTCGGCCTGGGTGCCGCGGCAGGCCTGTTCGTCGCGAAGAAGGCCGCCGACGTGACTAAGCAGGCGACTCCTGCCGGTATCGGCGCTAACGTGGGTGAAGGCCTGCGCGAACTCGCCGGCGCGCTCGGTTCCTTCGGGGCCGAGGTGCGCGCGGGAATGGCCGAACGGGAACAGGAGTTGCAGGACACCGTGGAACGTCAGACGGGATTCACGCCGGGGCGCCGAGCGCCCAGGGCGAACGGCAAGCACTAGTCGTTCGCCTCATACCCGTGCCCTGACTTTTCCCCAGCAACACACAAGGAACTTCCCGTGCAGACCCACGAGATCATCAAGCGTTTCCGCGAGCACTTCGAGAAGGCCGGGCACAAGTACATCCCCAGCGCCTCCCTGCTGCTCGACGACCCGAACCTGCTGTTCGTCAACGCCGGCATGGTGCCGTTCAAGCCGTACTTCCTCGGCGAGGCCCCGCCGCCCGCCCCGCGGATGACGAGCATCCAGAAGTGCGTGCGCACGCCGGACATCGACGAGGTCGGCAAGACCACGCGCCACCTGACGTTCTTCCAGATGGCCGGCAACTTCTCGCTCGGCGACTACTTCAAGGAAGACGCCATCCGGCTGGCCTGGGAGCTGATCACCAACTCCCAGTCCGACGGTGGCTACGGCTTCGACCCCGAGCGCATCTGGGTCACGGTCTACCTGGACGACGACGAGGCCATCGAGCTGTGGCAGAAGGTCGCCGGCATGCCGCTGGAGCGCATCCAGCGCCGCGGCGTCGAGGACAACTTCTGGTCGATGGGCGTCCCCGGCCCGTGCGGCCCGTGTTCGGAGATCTACTACGACCGCGGCCCCGAGTACGGCAAGGAGGGCGGCCCGGTAGTCGACGAGGACAGGTACCTGGAGATCTGGAACCTCGTCTTCATGCAGAACATCCGCGGCGAGGGTGGTGCCAAGAAGGACTACCCGGTCATCGGTGAGCTGCCGTCGAAGAACATCGACACCGGCATGGGCGTCGAGCGCGTCGCCTACCTGCTGCAGGGCGTCGACAACGTCTACGAGACCGACCTGGTCCGCGCCGTCATCACCAAGGCCGAGGAGCTCTCCGGCCGCAAGTACGGCGCCAGCGAGATCGACGACATCCGCTTCCGCGTCATCGCCGACCACGCCCGCAGCGGTGTGCTGCTGGTCGGCGACGGCGTCACGCCCGGCAACGAGGCCCGCGGCTACGTGCTGCGCCGCCTGCTGCGCCGCATCGTGCGCAGCAGCCGCCTGCTCGGCGTGAACGAGCCGGTGCTGCAGCAGTTCGCCGAGGTCGTCCGCGACTCGATGGGCGAGGCCTACCCCGAGCTGGTCAGCGGGTTCGCCCGCATCCAGCAGGTGCTCAAGGCCGAGGAGGACACGTTCCTCCGCACGCTGGACGCCGGCTCGCGGATCTTCGAGCACGCCGCCGCCGAGGTGAAGTCCGACGGCCGCGCCACGCTGCCCGGTGCCCAGGCCTTCCAGCTGCACGACACGTACGGCTTCCCGATCGACCTCACGCTGGAGATGGCCTCCGAGGCCGGCCTGAGCGTCGACGAGGACGGCTTCCGCAAGCTGATGGCCGAGCAGCGCGCCCGCGCCAAGGCCGACGCCGCCGGCAAGAAGACCGGCCACGGCGACCAGTCGGTGTACCGCGAGCTGCTGGAGCAGGGCCCGACCGAGTTCACCGGCTACACCGAGCTCGCCTCCGAGGCCACGCTGCGTGGCATCGTGCTCAACGGTGCTCGGGTGAAGTCTGCCCGCGAGGGCGACATCGTCGAGGTCGTGCTGGACCGCACGCCGCTCTACGCCGAGTCCGGTGGCCAGGAGTCCGACGCCGGCACGATCGTCACCGGCAACGCCGAGCTGGAAGTGCTCGACGTGCAGAAGGTCGCCCGCAAGCTGTGGGTGCACCAGGTGCGCGTGAAGTCCGGTGAGATCAGCGAGGGCGAGCACGTCGAGGCCCGCGTCGACCCGGAGTGGCGTGTCGGCGCCCGCCAGGGCCACTCGGGCACGCACGTCGTGCACGCCGCCCTGCGCCACGTGCTCGGCCCGTCCGCCCTGCAGAGCGGTTCGTACAACAAGCCCGGCTACCTGCGGCTCGACTTCGCCTGGACCGGTGGCTTGTCCGCCGAGGCCAAGAGCGAGATCGAGGAGGTCTCGAACCTCGCCGTGCGCCGCGACCTGCCGGTCAGCGTCGTCTACACCGACATGGCCGGTGCCCAGGAGCTCGGTGCCGTCGCCCTGTTCGGCGAGACCTACGACGAGACCGTGCGCGTCATCGAGATCGGTGGCGAGTGGTCCCGCGAGCTCTGCGGTGGCACCCACGTCGAGCACTCGTCGCAGATCGGCGCCATCACCCTGCTGGGCGAGTCGTCCGTCGGGTCCGGCGTGCGCCGCCTGGAGGCCTACGTCGGCATCGAGGCCATGCGGTTCCTCGCCAAGGAACGCGCCATCGTGCAGAACCTCTCCGACATGCTCAAGGTCGGCTCCGACGGCCTGCCCGAGCGGATCGAGTCGCTGGTCGAGCGCCTGAAGTCCGCCGAGAAGGAGCTCGAGAAGGTCCGCGCCGCCGAGCTGCTGGGCAACGCCGGGGCGCTGGCCGACAAGGCCCTCGACATCCGCGGCCTGTCGCTGGTGGCCCTGGGCCTCGAGGGCGTGTCTGGCAACGACCTGCGCACCCTCGGTGGCGAGGTCCGCAACCGCCTGGGCAGCAAGCCCGGTGTGGTGGCCCTGTTCTCCACCGACGGCGACAAGGTCAGCTTCGTGGTGGCCACCACGGCCGCCGCCCGCGACCTGGGCCTCGCCGCCGGCAAGCTCGTCCCGGTGTTCGGCCCGGCCATCGCCGCCCGCGGTGGCGGCAAGCCGGACCTGGCCCAGGGCGGCGGCACGAACCCCGCCGGCGTTCCCGACGCCATCACGGCCCTCACCAACGAACTGGACAAGGTGCTTGAACAGCGCTGATTCCACTGATGTCGGCGACCCGGGCCTCGGCAGGAGGCTCGGCGTCGACGTCGGGTCGGTTCGCGTGGGAATCTCCCTCAGCGATCCGTCCGCATTCCTGGCCACCCCGCTGGTCACCCTGCAGCGGGACGAGAAGCGCGGCTCGGACCTCACGGAGCTTGTACGTCTCGTCGCCGAACATGACGTCGTCGAGGTCGTGGTCGGCTTGCCGAAGACGCTGGCCGGCCGCCACGGTCCCGCGGCGGAGGCGGCGAGCGCGTACGCTGCCGCCTTGGCCGGACGCATCGCCCCGGTGCCGGTGCGGCTCAGCGACGAACGCCTGACGACGGTCGTGGTGAGCCGGGTGCTGGCACAGCGCGGTGTGAAGGGCAAGAAGCAGCGTGCCGTGGTCGACCAGGCCGCTGCTGTCGAGATCCTGCAATCTTGGCTGGACGCACGGGCACGGACGGTGTCCGCCCGAAAGGACGAGGCGTGAGCGGCGACGATCTCGGGTTGTTCACAGACCCCGAAGCAGATGAGCGACGCCCTGTCAGGAAGCGCGATCGCGAGCGGGACAACGCCAGGGCCAAGGCGAAGAAGCGCAAGAAGACGATCCTGTGGCTGGTCGTGGCGCTGGTCCTCGCCGTCGGCATGGGCGGTGCCTACTACGGCTACAAGGAACTGCGCGGCATCGGCTCGTTCGAGGACTACGCGGGCACCGGCGAGGCCGACGCCATCGTCGAGGTCCAGGACGGCGACGTGGTCAGCAAGATCGCGTCGACCCTGTACGACAACGGCGTCACCGCCTCCGCGCGCGCCTTCGTCGAGGCCAGCAAGACCGACACCCGCGTGACGTCGATCCAGCCCGGCTTCTACCTGATGAAGACGAAGATGTCGGGTCAGAACGCCGTCGCGCGCATGATCGACCCGAAGACGCGCGTCCCCGCCGTCCAGATCGTCGGTGGCCTGAAGCTCACCGACATCCAGGCCAACGGCAAGACCGTCCCCGGCATCTACTCCCAGCTCGCCGCCGCGAGCTGCACGGAGAAGGACGGCGCGAAGGTCTGCCTGAGCGCCGAGGAGATCAAGGCCGCCGCCGAGCAGACCGACCCGGTCGCACTCGGCGTGCCGGACTGGGCACTCGCCGACGTGAAGGCCGCCGAACCGCAGTTCCGCCTCGAAGGCCTGATCATGCGCGGCGTGTACCAGGTCAAGCCGGGCGTGAGCGCGGTCGAGCTGATCCGCAGCGTCATCGTCGCCTCCGCCCAGAAGCTCCAGGGCGCCGGCATCCCCGGCGGCACCATGAACACCGGTTTCCGCCCGTACGAGGTGCTCGTGATCGCCTCGTTGATCGAGAAGGAAGCCATCGAGAAGGACTTCGGCAAGGTCTCGCGGGTCATCTACAACCGGATGGCCGAGCCGATGCCGCTGCAGTTCGACTCGACCATCAACTACCGCAACAACCAGCCGCACATCCGCACGTCCGACGCGGACCGCAACGCGGACCAGCCGTACAACACCTACAACCGGCAGGGCCTGACGCCGACCCCGATCGGCTCGCCCTCGCAGCAGGCCGTCGCCGCCGCGATCAACCCGGAGGCCGGCACCATCAAGTTCTTCGTGAAGTGCCAGACGGACGGGACGTCGTGCTTCTCGGACAACCTCGACGAGCACAACAGGCTCGACCAGAAGGCGCAGAAGGAAGGCGTCTACTAGTGACGGTGCGTAAGGCGGCGGTGATCGGCTCGCCGATCGAGCACTCCCTCTCACCCGTGCTGCACAACGCCGCCTACGCCGAACTGGGCCTCGACTGGGAGTACTCCCGCCTGGAGTGCTCCGAGGCCGGCGTGCCCGCCCTGGTGTCGTCGCTGGGACCGGAGTGGGCGGGCCTGTCGTGCACGATGCCGACCAAACGCGCGGCGCTGGCGTTCGCGTCGGTCGTGACCCCGCGTGCCTCGGCCGTGGGCGCGGCGAACACGCTGGTGCGCAACGGGTCCGAGTGGCACGCCGACTGCACCGATGTGGACGGTGTCGTGGGGGCGTTGCGGGAGAAGGGTTTCTCCGGCGGTTCGCACGGTGTCGTGCTGGGTGCGGGCGGGACGGCCACGGCCGCGCTGGCCGGGCTCGCCGAGCTCGGGATCTCCTCGGTCTCCCTGGTGGTGCGCGATCCCGCGCGTGCGGGGGAGGCGCTGGAGACCGCGTCGCGGGTCGGCGTCACCGTCGACGTGCTGGAACTGTCCTCTGTGGACCTCGCCGTGCTGGCCGGTGCCGCGGACGTGGTGGTGTCGACGGTGCCCGCCGAGGCCACCGTGCCGCTGGCCGAGGCCATCGCGCGGGCGCCGTACGTGCTGGACGTGATCTACCACCCGTGGCCCACGCCGGTGGCCGCGGCCGTCGAGGCCTCAGGGACCAGGCTGGCCACGGGGCTGGACATGTTGCTGCACCAGGCTTTCGGGCAGTTCGAGCAGTTCACCGGCAAGCCCGCGCCGCAGGACGTCATGCGGTCGGCGCTGAACGCCGCGCTGGCCGCCCGCTCCTGAGACACCCCGTAACTTTCGGTCAGATCCTGGGCCTCGGAACTCCCGTCCGCGCGAGCCGTGTGGTTGCCTACGCGTGACTCGTTTGGCTGCGGACGATGTGCCACTCGCCCGCGGTCATCGGATGCCGGTGTTCCTCACCTTGGGAGAGCCGGTGGGTGGGACGCACGGGTGTGTCCGCCGGGGGCTCCGCTTGGGCGCGTGGGCCGACCGGTTCCGGCACCACGGCCGCCGGTGCGTCCCGCCTTCTCCTACGATCGCGGTCGTGGAGATTCCTGGGCTCGGGACCGTGACCGAGGACGACTACGAGGGTTTGGCCAGCGCGCCGATCCCGGTGCCGGTGCTCGGCGGCGTCCCGTTCGTGTTCCACGTCGAGGGGTACGAGGACGACGAGGCCCAGGGCGACTTCCACGCCGCCGTCCGCTCGTTCCTGGCGCTGGACCACACGGCGCTGGACGCGGCGGCGACCGGTGTCTTCGACTACTACCGGCACATGGGCGAGGTCTTCGGCGACGGCCTGGACGACTTCCCCCGCATCGCCGGGCCCAGCGACGTCTGGGACCACGTCACGTTCGCGGGCCACGACATCCTCGTCCAGCGTCACGACGAGGCCGTGTACGTCAACGTCGAGGCCGAATGCGCGTGGGAGGTCGAGCACGGGCTGCAGATCGTGTTCCGCGACGGCGCGCGCGTGACCAAGGTCGGCCCGTACGACGGCCATCTCACCAACACGTCGCCGGAAGTGCTCTACGAACACTAAGGGCAGAAGTCGTCGGGCATCGTCACCCCGGCCACGTTCGCCTTGCTGGCCCGAGCCGTGCAGTACACCTGGAAGATCCCCCACTTGGACGACAGCTGCTGCGCGACCTCCTCGGGCAGCACGACCAGGTTCAGCACCGAGACCGCCCTGGCGGACGTCGTGGGCACCTCGCTCACCAGGCCGAGCTTCTTCTCCTCGTCGGTGAGCCCTGCCAGCAGCAGGTTCGTGCCGGTCGTGATGTCTACGAGGCCCGTGTAGGTGCGGGTCCGCCGGGTGAGGCCGTCCCGTTCGGGCGTGACGAGGTAGACGACCACCTCGTGCGACGAGACGGTCGGCGCCTCCGCACCGGTGAGGACGGGGGTCGGGCGGATGCCGCAGGCCGTGAGGGTCACGAGGGCAAGCGCAAGGTGAAGACCGCGCCGCCCGAGGGCGCGTTGGCCGCCTCGATGGTGCCGCCGTGCAGGCGTGCGTTCTCCCATGCGATCGCCAATCCCAGTCCGCTGCCCTCGGAACGGGAGCGGGCCGTGTCTGCCTTGTAGAAGCGGTCGAAGATGTGGGGGAGTGCGTCGGCGGGGATGCCGGGGCCGTTGTCCGCCACCTCGATGACGCCCGGCCGCACGGAGACGCGCACCGGGACGCCGCCGTGCTTGAGCGCGTTGCCCACGAGGTTGGCGACGATGACGTCGAGGCGGCGGCGGTCCACCCTGGCCACCACGCCCTCGGGCAGCGACGCCTCGACGGACGTGGCCCAGCCGCGGGCGGCGAGGGTGTCGCGGACCGCGGTGCCGATGTCCCAGTCGTCCAGTTCGAGGAGGTTGCGGCCCTCGTCGAAGCGGGAGATCTCCATCAGGTCGTTGACCAGGCGGGTGAGCTTGCGGGTCTCGGCGGAGACCAGGCGGGCGGCGACGGCCGTGTCGGGCGGCAACGTGTCGGCGTCCTCGTCCAGCACGGCCGTCACGGCGTTCATCGCGGTCAGGGGTGTGCGGAGCTCGTGCGACACGTCGGCCACGAAACGGCGTGAGGCGGCCTGGGACGCTTCCAGCTGCTCGGCTGCCTGGTTGAACGTGCGGGCCAGGTCGGCGAGCTCGTCGGACCCGCGGACGTCGACGCGGCTGTCCAGGCGGCCGGACCCCAGCGCGCGGGCGGCGGCGCCGAGGCGGCGGACCGGGCGCAGCACCCCTCGTGCGGTGAACAGGGCGAGGCCGAGGGCCAGCGGGAGCACCAGGCTGACGCCCACCCAGGCGGCCGTGGAGAAACTGTCGATGGCGGCCTGCGGGCCCCTCAGGTACAGCAGCGCCCACACCTCCACCCCGGTCGGCGTGCCGTCCGGGCGCAGCAGCGGGATGCCCACGACGACGTACGGGTCGGTCAGATCGGTGCGGCGCTGCCAGAGGGTCGTCCCGCTCGTCTTGAGCATCTCGCGCATCTCGGCGGGGATGAACGACGGGTCAGGGCCGTTCACGGAGCGCATGCCCTGGTACGTCACGACCGCCGAGCCGCGCAGGTACGACGCGAAGTCGTCCAGGTCCCGCTGCGCCGGCGGCACGGTCAGGCGGGGCGCGTAGTCGCGGACGTCCTTCACGAGCGGGTTCATGAAGCCGTCCTGCGCGTCCTCCAGCAGCAACGTGCGGGCGGTCGCGTACGAGGCGCCCGCCGCCCCCACCGCGCCCAGCACCGTCAGCAGCAGGAACGCGGCCATCAGCCTGGGCCGCAGGCCGCGCAGCAACGACCTCATCGCGGGCCGAAGCGGTAACCGAAACCACGCACGGTGTGGACGTAACCGGGGTCGGAGGGCACGTCCTCGATCTTCGCGCGCAACCGCTGCACGCACGCGTCGACCAGCCGCGAGTCGCCGAGGTAGTCGTGCTCCCAGACCGCCTCCAGGATCTGCTGGCGGGTCAGCACGCGGCCGGGGGTGCGGGAGAGCTCCAGCAGCAGCTTCAGCTCGGTCGGGGTCAGCGCGACCTTCACGTCGTTCTTGAGCACCTGCAGACCTGCCCGATCGATCACCAGCGAGCCGTGCCGTTCGATCGACGACGGCTCGGACACGGTCCGCCGCAGCACGGCGCGGATGCGGGCCTCCAGCACGCGCGGCTCGACCGGTTTGACCACGTAGTCGTCCGCGCCCGCCTCCAGGCCCGCCACCACGTCGAAGTCGTCGCCGCGGGCGGTCAGCATGATGATCGGCACCTCGGCGTGCGTGCGCATCCGGCGGCACGTCTCGAAGCCGTCGATGCCGGGCAGCATGATGTCGAGGACCACGATGTCGGGGCGGGACTCGCGCAGCCTCTCGACGCCTTCCTCACCCGTTCCCGCGGCTCGGACGTCGTGTCCCTGACGGCGCAACGCCAGCCCGAGTCCTTCACGCACCGAAGGGTCGTCCTCGACCAGCAAGACCATCGCCACGAGATCCATTATCGGCAGGAGACGGCACCGGCGCCGGTTCTGTAGCGGAACCATGACATGCCGTGCACGTTCTCATGGAGCGGCTCGCGAACTCTCGAAGACATGGCCGGAAGCTTGCTGGGATTCCTCTTCACGTACTTCGCGCTGGTGTGGACGTCGTTCGGGCAGAAGGCGGAGAACGCCGCGTTGCCCGAACTGTCACTGCAACACTCGTGGGCGTCCAACGTGGACATGGTGATCCTCGTCGCCGCTGTCCTCGTGATCCTCTTCGCACGCAAGAAGTCGCTCACACCGTTGCTGCTGCTCGGTGGTTCGGTGCTGGGCGCGCAGGTCCTGAAGCTCTACGTGCTGGTGCGGCCGCCGCTCGACGACGACGCCGTGCTGGTGCACAACAGCTTCCCGAGTGGACACACGACCGCCGCGGTGGCGTCGGTGATCGCGGTGACGATGGCGGTGCCCAGGCGGTTCGCGCTGTTCGTGGCGGTACCGGGGGCGATCGGCGCGGGAGCGGTCGCGGCGGAGACCGTGTCGCTCGGCTGGCACCGGTTCAGCGACACGCTCGGCGCGGCGCTGCTGGTCTCGACGCTCGCGTTCCTGTTGCTGCGCAGGTGGACCGCGGGACTCGTCGTGCCGCCCGCGCTGGCCGTGGGAGGCGTCTGGCTGATGGTGAGCCACCCGCAGGTCACGCCGCCGACCTTGGCCGGCGTCGTGACCGCGGGTGTCGTGCTGCACTTCGGGTGGGTTGTGAGTGGTCTCGGCCGTCGGGGCGATCGAGACCACTCACAACCCGGCTCACTCGTCGTGATCGGTGGCGATCAGTTCGGCGATGGCGTCCAGAGCGGCATCCGCTCCGTCCCCGTCGGCGCTGAGCACCACCTCGTCACCATGCATCGCGCCCAGGGTCATGAGTCCCAGGACACTCGCCGCTTCGACGGCTTCGCCGCCGTCCTTGCTGATGGTGACCGTCACCGGCTGGTCGGCGGCGGCCTTCGCCAGCAGTGCGGCAGGCCGGGCGTGCAGTCCGACCTTGCTGGCCACGGTGACCCGTCGCTCGGCCATGATGGTTCCTCCCGGTAGAGCTGTTTTCGCTTACTTGTTCTCGTCGGTGGCGCGCTTCTCGCGCACCGCCGTGTCGCCACTGCCGCCGACGATGCTCTCGTCGGCCTCCGGCGACTCGTCGTCCTCACGACCCGGCGTCTTCAGGTTCCACTTGGTGATGACGAAGCGGAACAGGAAGTAGTAGATCGCACCGTAGATCAGGCCGAGGACGATCAGCAGCCACGGCTTGGTCGCGATGTTCCAGTTAAGGATGAAGTCGATCGCACCGGCCGAGAACGAGAAGCCGTCGTGCGCGCCCAGGGCGTTCGAGATCGCGAGCGACGTACCCGTGAGGAACGCGTGGATCAGGTACAGCGGCCACGCCACGAACATGAACGCGAACTCGAGCGGCTCCGTCACACCGGTGATGAACGCGGTGAGGGCGGCGGAGCCCATGATGCCGCCGATGAGCTTGCGCTGGCTCGGCTTCGCGGTGTGCACGATCGCCAGTGCGGCGGCGGGCAGCGCGAACATGAGGATGGGGAAGAAGCCGGTCTGGAACGTGCCGGCGGTCGGGTCGCCCGCGAGGAAGCGCGGGATGTCACCGGTCTTGTCGTTGTACTCGCCGAACTGGAACCACACGACGTTGTTGACGATGTGGTGCAGACCCAGCGGGATCAGCAGGCGGTTCACGACACCGTAGATGAACGCGCCGATGATCGTGCTGCCCGTGACCCACTCACCGATGGCGGTCAGGCCCGCGTCGAACCACGGGTAGACCAGGCCGAGCAGGACGCCGACGAGCGTCATGACACCGGCGACGATGATCGGGACGAACCGGCGGCCACCGAAGAACGCCAGGTACGGGGGCAGCTTGATGCGGTGGTACTTCTGCCACAGCAGGGCGGTCAACAGGCCGACGACGATACCGCCGAGGACGCCGTAGTTGATCACCTCGGGCTTGGCGGCCGGGTCGGTCGGCTGGTCGAGGACCAGCGGCGACATCGCCTTGAAGACGCTCGTCAGCACGACGTAGCCGACGACGCCGGCGAGCGCCGTGGAGCCGTCACCGCGCCGTGCGAAACCGACGGCGATGCCGACGGCGAACAGCAGGGCGAGGTTGCTGAACAGCGCGTCGCCCGCCGCACCGATCACCGAGGCGACGGCGTTCCAGCCCAGACCGTCCTTGCCCAGCATGTCGGGCTGGCCGAAGCGGAGCAGCAGACCTGCCGCGGGCAGCACGGCGATCGGCAGCATGAGGCTGCGACCGAAGCGTTGCAACGTGGCGAGGCCCTTGATCTCACGACCACCAGTTGCGGCGTCCGTGCTCATCGGGTTCCTCCCTTGGCGGAGTTCAGACCGGGACCCGGGACGGTCCGGTCCAGTTGCATGGTCACCTGGTAGAGATCGCCCCGGTACCAGGAGGTCACGTCTTCACAGGGCCGCCCGTCGGAGCTGGCGACCCTCCTGAACACGAGGAGCGGGCTGCCCTTGCGGACGTCGAGCGCCTTCGCGGTCTCCGCGTCGGCGGTCTCTGCCCACACGGTCTGCCGCGCGTGGTCCAGCTGGACTCCGTACCGGGTCGCGATGATCTCGTAGATCGACCCGGTCAAGTCGCATCGGTCAAGCTCGGGAAGCACGTGCGGGCTGTACCAGCCGGCCTCGAGCGCCAGCGGTGCCCCGTCGGCCTTGCGCAGCCGCACGACGCGGTACGCGTACTCGTCGGCCTCCAGGCCCAGCGAGGCCTTCGAGCCCGGTGCCGCCTGGCCGCAGCTGATCACCTCGGTGCTGGGTTCTACCCCGCGCGCCTTCATGTCCGAGGTGAACGAGGCCAGGAAGAGCTGCAGGTCGTAGCGCCGCTTGGCGGTGAACGTCCCACGTCCCTTGGCCCGCGTGAGCAGGCCTTCGGCGACCAGTTGGCCGACTGCGGCCCGCACTGTGATGCGAGAGACTCCGTACCGCTCGGCGAGATCGCGCTCGGACGGGATCGGTGAACCGGGTGCGAGCTCCTGTTCGGCCAGCTTTCGCAGGATCTCGCGCAGCTGCGCGTGCTTGGGCTTGGGCCCGTCCACGATCTCGTTCACTCGGTCACCTCCTCGCTAGTGGTACTTTCCGGTCTAGACCAGTTGGTGCGGGAGAATGCTCCGCGCACCGAGCGGGTGTCAACCGCTGTTACGGGAACGAGAGGTACGAACGTGGCTGACGAGAAGGCTCAGAAGATCCTCGAGGCGCTGGGCGGCCGGGACAACATCATCGAGATCGAGCCCTGCATCACCCGCCTGCGGTGTGAGCTCGAAGACGGTTCCGTCGTCGACGAGAAGGCCCTGAAGGCGTTGGGAGCGCACGGAGTCATGCGTTCCGGCAACGTCGTCCAGGTCGTCGTCGGACCCGAGGCGGACACCATCGCGTCGGACATCGAGGACCTCCTGTGAGCCTCCGCGTCGGCAGCCCCGTGGCCGGCCGCGTGGTCGCGCTCTCCGAGGTGCCGGACCAGGTCTTCGCCGAGGCGATGGTCGGACCCGGCGTGGCCGTCGAGCCCGTCCGGTCGAAGTCCGACGTGGTCTCGCCGCTCGACGGCACGATCGTGACGCTGCACCCGCACGCGTTCGTGGTGGCCAGCGGTGACGGTGCGGCGATCCTCGTGCACCTCGGCATCGACACCGTGAAGCGCAAGGGCGAGGGCTTCGAGCTGCACGTCGTCAAGGGCGAGCAGGTCCAGGCCGGTCAGAAGATCGTGACGTGGGACCCGGCCGAGGTCGAGGCTGCCGGGTTCGCGCCGATCTGCCCGGTGATCGCGCTGGACGCGTCCGCCGAGGTGCTGGCCGACCTCGCCGTCGGCGTGGACGTGGCGGCGAACGACGCCCTGTTCGACTGGTCTCGCTGAACCGTTGTTCCTGGCGTTCTCCCAGCCAGGTCTGAGGCATCGTTGAGCCGTGCGTGGATGGACCGTTCACGACGGGTCAGGATTTGTGCCCGAGCCGTACCCAGCAGGACCGTGGTGTCATGACCACGGTCCTGCTCGCGTCTGTGCTGAGTGCGTTGTGGACGGTCGCGGACGTCCTGGACGCACCGCCCTCCTCGTTCGTGCTGGCGTGTGTCGGCATCGTGCTCGCGGTGATCGACCTGCGGCACCACCGGTTGCCGGACGCGCTGACCCTCCCTTTGGGTGCCGCGCTCCTGCTCCTGGCGTTCCACGGGCTGGGAGCCGCCGTGCTGTCCGCGCTCGTTTTCGGTGGCGCTCATCTCATCGTGCGGCGCCTGCGGCCGGAGTTCATGGGCGGCGGGGACGTGAAGCTGGCCTTCGGGCTCGGCGCGGCGCTCCCGCTGCCGTCCCTGCTACCCGCGGCGATCCTGGCGAGCGCGGTCACCCTCGCCCTCGCGGTGCTGCGAAGACGCCGTGCCGTGCCGCACGGACCGGGGCTGCTGGCCGCCACCTGGGCTTTGACGACGCTGTGAAAGGATTGTGGACGTGCTGCGCTGGATCACCGCTGGAGAGTCACACGGCCCCGCCCTCGTCGCCGTCCTGGAGGGCATGCCCGCCGGGGTGGAGGTGACCACCGACGACCTGGTAGCCCAGCTCGGGCGCCGCAGGCTCGGTTTCGGTCGCTCGCCGCGCATGGGGTTCGAGCAGGACGAGGTCGAGATCCTCGGCGGCGTCCGCCACGGCAAGACCCAGGGCGGTCCGGTCGCGGTCACGATCGGCAACTCCGAGTGGCCCAAGTGGCAGACGGTCATGTCGCCGGACCCGGTCGACCCGAGCCTGCTCAAGCCCACCGGCCGCAACGAGGCCCTCACCCGCCCGCGCCCCGGCCACGCCGACCTGCCCGGCATGCAGAAGTTCGGGTTCGACGAGGCCCGCCCGGTGCTGGAGCGCGCCTCCGCCCGTGAGACGGCCGCCCGCACCGCGCTCGGCACGGTCGCCCGCCAGTTCCTGCAGCAGCTGCTCGGCGTGCAGGTCCTGAGCCACGTGGTGTCCATCGGCAAGGCCGAGACGCCGGAGGACTCCGCGCTGCCGACGCCCGACGACCTGCCCGCGATCGACGAGTCGCCGGTGCGCTGCTTCGACTCCCGCGGCACCGACGCGATGGTCGCCGAGGTGGAGGCCGTGCAGAAGGCCGCCGACACCGTCGGTGGCGTGATCGAGGTGCTCGTGTACGGGCTTCCGCCGGGTCTCGGCTCGCACGTGCACTGGGACCGCCGGCTCGACGCGCGCCTGGCCGCCGCCCTGATGGGTGTGCAGGCGATGAAGGGCGTGGAGATCGGCGACGGCTTCACGTCGGCCAAGCGCTGGGGTTCGCAGGCGCACGACGAGATCGACCGCGGCAGCGGCCCGGTCGGCGTGACGCGCCGCTCGAACCGCGCAGGCGGCCTCGAGGGCGGCATCACCAACGGCGAGATCCTGCGCGTCCGCGTGGCGATGAAGCCCATCTCGACCGTGCCGCGCGCACTGGCCACTGTGGACGTTCGCACCGGCGAGGCCGCCACCGCGATCCACCAGCGTTCGGACGTCTGCGCCGTGCCGCGCGCCGGTGTGGTGCTGGAGTCGGTGGTGGCGCTGGTGCTGGCCGAGGCCGCGCTGGAGAAGTTCGGCGGCGACTCGCTGGACGAGACGCGCCGCAACGCCCACGCGTACCTCAAGGCGCTGGAAGCCCGCTGGGAGGGCATGTGAGCCCGCGCTTCGTGGTCGTCGGCCCGCCCGGCGCCGGCAAGACCACCGTCAGCGAACTGCTGGCCGCGCGGCTGTCGCTGCCGTTCCGCGACGTCGACGCGGACATCGTCGCGCTCGCGGGCAAGCCCGTCTCGGACATCTTCACCGACGACGGCGAGCCCGTTTTCCGCGCCATGGAAGAGGAAGCGGTCGCCAAGGCGCTCGTCGAGCACGAGGGCGTGCTGGCGCTGGGCGGGGGAGCGGTGCTGTCCGCCACGACCCGCGAACGCCTGGCCGAGCACACCGTCGTGTTCCTGAACGTGGGCATGGCCGAGGGAGTGCGCCGCACCGGGCTGTCGTCCTCACGGCCGCTGCTGACCGGCATGAACCCGCGTGCCACGTTCAAGGCGCTGCTGGACGCGCGCCTGCCGCTGTACCGCGAGGTCGCGACGATCGAGGTCCTGACGGATTCGCTGGACCCGGAGCAGGTGACCGACGCGGTGATCAAGGGAGCTGAAGCATGACCGAGCCCGTGCGCATCCGGGTCGCCGCGGAGAAGCCCTACGACGTGGTGATCGGCCGCGGCCTGCTCGGCGACATCGTCGAGTTCCTGGCTCCTGTCGCCAAGATCGCGATCGTGCACCAGCCGACGCTGGCCGAGACGGCGAAGGTGCTGGTCGACGAGCTCAAGGCGGTCGGGGTCGACGCGCACCGCGTCGAGGTCCCCGACGCCGAGGACGGCAAGGACCTGGCCGTCGCGGGCTTCTGCTGGGACGTGCTGGGCAAGATCGGCCTGGCGCGCACCGACGTCGTCGTCGGCCTCGGCGGCGGCGCGGTGACGGACCTCGCGGGCTTCGTCGCGTCCACGTGGATGCGCGGCGTGCGGCTGGTCAACATCCCGACGACGCTGCTCGGCATGGTCGACGCGGCGGTCGGCGGCAAGACCGGCATCAACACCGACGCGGGCAAGAACCTCGTAGGCACGTTCTACGAGCCCGACGCGATCTTCGTCGACCTCGCGACGCTGGAGACGTTGCCGCGCAACGAGCTCATCGCCGGCATGGCCGAGATCGTGAAGGGCGGCTTCATCGCCGACCCGGTCATCCTCGACCTGATCGAGGCCGACCCGGCCCTGGCCCTCGACCCGACCGGCGACGTGCTGGCCGAGCTGATCCGCCGCAAGATCCAGATCAAGGCCGACGTCGTCACGGCGGACCTGCGCGAGTCGTCGCTGCGCGAGATCCTGAACTACGGCCACACCCTCGGCCACGCCATCGAACGCCGCGAGCGCTACCGCTGGCGCCACGGTGCCGCCATCAGCGTGGGCCTGGTCTTCGCCGCCGAACTGGCCCGCCTCGCCGGCCGCCTCGACGACGAGACCGCCGACCGCCACAAGCGCGTGCTGGAGCTGCTCGGCCTGCCGACGACGTACGACCCGGACGGCCTCCCGCAGCTCATGGAGGGCATGAAGGTCGACAAGAAGAACAAGGCGGGCGTGCTCCGCTTCGTCGTCCTGGACGGCCTCGCCAAGCCGGGCCGTCTCGAAGGCCCGGACCCGGCCCTGATCGCCGCCGCGTACTCGGCCGTCGCCGCCGAGCCGACCACGGGCTCCGGAAAGGTGCTGCTGTGAGGGTCCTCGTCCTGAACGGCCCCAACCTCGACCGCCTCGGCACCCGCGAGCCCGACGTCTACGGCCGCACCACCTACAAGGACCTCGTCGACCTGTGCGTCGCCGAGGGCAAGGAACTGAACTTCGAGGTAGAGGTCCGCCAGACCGCCCACGAGGGCGAGATGGTCGCGTGGCTGCACGAGGCCGCCGACCTCTCGATCCCGGTGGTGCTGAACGGCGCCGCCTGGACGCACTACTCGATCGCCGTGCGCGACGCGTGCTCGCAGCTGACCGCGCCGCTGGTCGAGGTGCACATCTCGAACATCCACCAGCGCGAGGAGTTCCGGCACCACAGCGTGATCTCGGCGGTGGCGAGCGGCGTGATCGTGGGGCTGGGCGTCGAGGGCTACCTGCTGGCGCTGCGCTGGCTGGCGCTCAAGAGGTAGCGCCCGGGACGAGTCGTTCGGGCGGCCGCGCTCACGAGGCGGTGCTCGGGACGCGGGCTCGGGAGGCGGCGCTCACGAGGTGTCTCAGCGGTGGCGCATCCAGAGGTTCGTCTCCTCGTAGACCCCCAGGTCGCGTTCCCGGTCGATCGCCACGAGGTCCAGCCCGCCCGCGACCACGTACCGCCCGGTCTGCGGGAACGCCATCCCGGTCCACCCCTCCCACTGCGCGACCGTGCCGGTCACGACCATCGACCGGTCCGCAGGCCCGAGGATCGTGGCACCGAGCCGCTGATGCGTGCGGATCCACGGGTCGAGGTGCAGGCCGTCCTCGCGTGCCCACCCCTGGAAGTCCGCCATCGACGTCAGCGGGTATGCCGCCTTGAGCGTCGGCCGCACCGGCACGATCACCCGCGCGAGCCCGTCGGCCGCCGCCCGTTCGCGCAGGCCGGTGAGCACCTTCCCCGCCAGCCCGCCCCCGGTGCGGTCGGCCCGCACGGTCGCGGCCACCACGCACAGGGTGTCCGGCGCGATCCCGCTCTCGTGCTCGGTGACCGCCGCGACCAGGGCACCGTCGTACCCTCCGGCCGGCAAGGTCGAGGTCTCGCCGTCCCAGCTCAGCGCCACCGCGGTCGCCCTCGCGAGCACCACGTCGTCGTCGAGCAGCAGCACGTCGTAGCGCGGGAAGTACCGCGCCACGGCGTCGCGGTGGTCCCGCGGGACCTGGCCGCGCAGCACGAACGGCGGCCAGCCGTCCCGCAGCGAGGCCTGGGCGGGGCCCTGGAGATCGGGCCGCTCGCCGTTCGAGACGATCTTCACGAGCCGATCGTAGGAGCCAGGGGGAGCGGGCGATGCTGCATCACGTCGAACTGTGGGTGCCGGACCTCGCGCGGGCAGAGCACACGTTCGGGTGGATCTTCACCGAACTGGGCTGGGCCGAGCACCAGCGCTGGCCCGCAGGCGTCAGCTGGAAACTCGGCGAGACCTACGTCGTGGTCGAGCGGTCGCCGGCCATGACCGGTCCGCACGACCGGATGAAGGCGGGTCTGAACCACCTCGCCCTGCACGCCGGCACTCGCGCGGACGTCGACCGGCTGACCCTGGAATCCGAGGCGCACGGCTGGAAACTCATGTTCGCGGACCGGCATCCTCACGCGGGAGGACCGGATCACTACGCGGCGTTCCTGGAGAACGAGGACGGCTTCGAAATCGAGCTCGTCGCCACCTGAATCGCCACCTGAACGTGTGAAGATGCTGATCGTGCCGAGACTGCTGATCGCCGCGTTCGCCCTGCTCCTGGCCGGATGCGCGGCCTCGCCGGAGCCCGTGCCCGTCAGCAGTGAGACGACGGGGGCCGAGGCGCAGGAACTGTCCGATCAGGACCTGCAGGCGAAGTGGTGGACGTGGGCGGCGTCGACTCCGGAGAACCGCAACCCCGTGGTCGACGACACCGGGCAGTGGTGCGCGGAGAACCAGCCGAAGGACGTGTGGTTCTTCGCCGGGACGTTCGGCGGCACGGTGAACCGCCGTTGCCAGGTGCCCGCCGGTCGCCCGCTCGCGGGTCCCGCGGCCAACCTCGCCTCCACGGACGCGAACTGCACGGCGTTCATGGCGGAGGCGAAGGGCTCGGTGACGCTGGACGGGCAGGTGGTGGAGATGCGCCGGATCGCTCCGGTCGCGATCGTCTACCAGGCCGCGCGCGACAACGTGGTGGGGCAGCGCGAGGGACGCGTGCCGGCGCAGGGGTGCGGGCTGTGGGCGTGGATCCCGCCGCTCACGCCGGGGGAGCACGAGCTGGTGGTCAAGGGCGAGTCCGGCACCTTCAGCACGACGGCGCGGTACCTGCTCATCGTCAGCTCGTCGGACTAGGCGGGGCTGACCGCGGCACGTTGTGGACACAACACGGGTGCCGAGATCGTGGACGACTGCCCGGCCGTGCGCGTCAGGTTGATCGGCCGTGCTCTCACGAGCCGCTACGACGGTGCCGGGGAAGACGGGGCGGTGCCCGTCGGCGCGGGATGGCCAGCGGCAGGACCACCAGGCGCTAGCCGCGCGCCGAGTCCTTGCTGACCAGGAACCCGCCCAGCAGCATCCCCAGTCCGGCGGGCGCCAGCACGAGCAACGCCGTGAACGCAGCCCCGCCCGTCAGCGCCACCCACAGCGCCTCCTGCCCGGTCTGGTCGACGAGCAACGCCGACCCGATCACGCCCAGCGCGCCCGCGAACGGCCCGGCGATCAGCGACGCGATGAACCACTGCATGCCGCGCCCCTCCAGGTCGCGCATGGTGTCGACGGCGCCCCAGAGCACGGCGGCGGCGATCAGCAACCCGATCGCGATCGGGCGCACCGAGGAGGCCTCCGGGCTGCGCACGCCCACGGCCGCCACACCGGTCTGCACGGCCCCGTGCAGGAGCCCCATCCACAACGCACGGACGAACCAAGGACTCATGCGGACAGCTTAGGACTGGCCGTACGCTGCGAGACATGTCGTCGTACGCCGCACGCCGAACCGCCCTGCGCCAGGAGCTCCAGGCCACGAACCTGGACGCGTTGCTCGTCACGAACCTGCTGAACGTCCGGTACCTCACCGGGTTCACCGGATCGAACGCCGCCGTCCTGGTCGACGCGAACGGCGACGACGCCACGGTGTTCTGCACCGACGGCCGCTATCTCACCCAGTCGGCGAAGCAGGTGCCCGACCTGGAACGGCTGATCGACCGGCCGTGCGACACCGCCCTCGCCCAGCGCGCGAAGGGCAGGCTCGGGTTCGAGAGCAACCAGGTGACGGTCGACGGCCTGGACGAGCTGACGGCGGCCGCGGGCAGGACGGAGCTGGTCAAGGCCGGCGGCCTGGTCGAGAAGCTGCGGCTGGTCAAGGACGAGGACGAGATCGAGGCGCTGCGGATGGCGTGCGCGGCGGCGGACCGCGCGCTCGCGGCGTTGATCGGGCACGGCGGGCTGCGCGCCGGCCGCACCGAACGCGAGGTCGCGCGCGAGCTGGAGAGCCGCATGCTCGACCACGGCGCGGAGGGCCCGTCGTTCTCCTCGATCGTGGCGTTCGGCGCGAACTCGGCGGTGCCGCACCACTCGCCGACGGACGCGACGCTGCACGTGGGCGACTTCATCAAGCTCGACTTCGGCGCACTGGTCGGCGGTTACCACTCCGACATGACCCGCACGCTCGTGCTCGGCAAGCCCGCGGACTGGCAGCGCGAGCTCTACGACCTGGTCGCGCGGTCGCAGGCGGCGGGCCGCAACGCGCTCGCACCGGGTGTGAAGGTGAGCGACGTCGACCACGCGTCGCGCGAGGTGATCGAGAAGGCCGGGCACGGGAACGAGTTCCTGCACGGCCTCGGCCACGGGGTCGGCCTGGAGATCCACGAGGCACCGGCGTTGTCGAAGGTGGGTGCCGGTACACTTTCGGCCGGTATGGCGGTCACCGTCGAGCCCGGCGTCTACTTGTCGGGGCGGGGCGGGGTCCGCATCGAGGACACCCTCGTGGTCCGCGAGAGCGGGCCGGAGCTCCTCACCCTGACCACGAAAGAACTCGTGGTCGTCTGACACCCCCGTCCTACACAGGAGAAATCCCACCGTGGCCACCACGAACGACCTGAAGAACGGCCTGGTGCTGAACCTCGACGGCCAGCTCTGGACCGTCACCGCGTTCCAGCACGTCAAGCCCGGCAAGGGTGGCGCCTTCGTGCGCACGACCCTCAAGCACGTGCTGACCGGGAAGGTCGTCGACAAGACCTTCAACGCGGGCACCAAGGTCGAGACCGCCACCGTGGACAAGCGCGGCATGACCTACCTGTACAAGGAAGGCACCGACTTCATCTTCATGGACGGTGACACCTACGACCAGATCCCGGTTCCGTCCGAGACCGTCGGTGACGCCCAGAACTACCTCCTGGAGAACCAGGAGGCGATGGTCGCCACCCACGAGGGCGTGCCGCTGTTCGTCGAGCTCCCGACCTCGGTCGAGCTCGTGATCGAGCACACCGACCCCGGCCTGCAGGGCGACCGCTCCACCGGCGGCACCAAGCCCGCCCGCCTCGAGACCGGTGCCGAGATCCAGGTCCCGCTCTTCGTCACGACCGGTGAGAAGATCAAGGTCGACACCCGCGACGGCCGCTACCTCGGCCGCATCAGCGACAAGTCCTGATGGGTGCTCGGAGCAAGGCCCGCAAACGCGCGGTCGACTTCCTCTACGAAGCCGATCTGCTGGGCAGCGACGCAGTGACGCTGCTGGCTTCGCGCGTCGGGTCCCCGGACGTCCCGCCGGTGAACGACTACACGATCTCGCTGGTCGAGGGCGTCACCGCACATCGTTCGCGCATCGACGACCTGATCTCGGAGCACGCCGAGGGCTGGACCCTGCAGCGCATGCCGGCGGTCGACCGCGCGATCCTGCGCCTCGGCCTGTACGAGCTGCTGTGGGCGGCCGACGTGCCGGACGCGGTCGCCATCGACGAGGCCGTGGAGCTCGCGAAGGGCCTGTCCACGGACGACTCGCCGCGGTTCGTGAACGGTGTGCTCGGCCGGATCGCGGTCATCGCGGACCAGTTGCGCGCCGTCCTGTAGTTTCCCTTCCGCGGGCGTCTCATCAACCATGTTGATGGGACGCCCGCGGTTTTGGCATTGGACGTCATACCAGCGCTGCCTCACGCTTCAGGTCATGAACCTGCAGACCTTCCTCGACGACGTGGCGACGATCGTGGCCGCCTCCGACGACCAGCACGAGATCACCAAACGGGTCGCGGACCGCCTGTCCGCCTTGATGGACAGCGGTTACCGGCTCCCGCCCGAGCTCACCCGGCCGTCGCCCGACCACCACGTCAACTACCCGCTCCACCTCGCCGACGACTGGTGCGTCGCCGTCGTCGTGTGGGCACCGGGACAGCGCACGCCCGTGCACGGCCATGAGACGTGGGGCGTCGTCGGCATCTACTCCGGTGCCGAACGCGAGATCCGCTACGCCAAGCCCACCGGACCAGGTCCCCTGGTCGAGCTCGGCGACCAGGTCTTCCGGCGCGGCGAGGTCACCGTGTGCTGCACGACCGACGACGACGTTCACTCGGTCGTGGCCGAATCCGGCGAGCCCACGATCGGCATCCACGTCTACGGCGCCGACATCGGCACCATCCAGCGCCGCCGCTACGACCCGGCGACCGGCGAGGTCGAGTGGTTCGCCGGCGGCTGGCACACCCCCTAGGACCGCGCCCAGCCCCGTCGTTCGCCCTCGTCGATCAACTGGAGCGCCGCCTCCCAGAGCCTCGACGACCCCTCGCCGATCACGGCCTTGCGCCCGCGCACGGCGTCCGCGGTCACACCGGGCGTCTTCCAGGTCCCGCCCTTCGCCATCCAGTTGAGCAACAACGGTTGCAGCCGGTCCATGGCCTTCGCGAACCGCGCCTCGGGCGTCGACCGCGCCTCGAACTCGTCCCACAACGCGCGCAGCGTCCGGCCCGCGTCCTGCGGCAGGATCCCGAACAACCGGTCCGCGGCCGCCTCCTCGCGTTCCTGCTGGCTCTCGCCCAGTTCGGTGTCGTAGATCGGCGTGTCACCCGCGTAGATCTCGACGAGGTCGTGCACCACCACGAGTTTCATCGTGTGGCCGACGTCGATCGGTTCGTCGGCGTACTCCGCGAGCGTCATGACCATCAGCGCGAGGTGCCACGAGTGCTCCGCGTCGTTCTCCCGCCGGTCGGCCGCCGCGAGAGGGGACGCGCGCAGCACGGTCTTGAGCCGGTCGACCTCGATCAGGAACGTGAGGTGGTCGCGCAGCCGGGAGTCCACACTGGACGGCAGCGGGTTACGGTCGGCGAGAAGGTCTGCGTGAGAAGAGGTCACGTTGCCAGGATGCTACCGATCGGCCAGGAACTCCTCCCACGTGCGGGCGCCGCGGTCGCCGTCCAGCGTGAGGTTCCGCCCGTCCCGGTAGGCCTGTCCGGCCTTGCCCGGCAGCCGCACCGGCACGGTGAGGCGGCGCTTGCCCGTGAGCGACAGGAAGTCCCGCACGAGCTGCCGCATCTCGTAGACGGTGGGGCCGGCGAGGTCCGCGACGCGTCCGGCGGGCTGTCCGAGCGCCAGTTCGACGATGCGCGCGGCCACGTCGCGGACGTCGACGGGCTGCAGCCGCAGGCCCGGCACCGGTACGACCGGCAGCTTCGCCAGGCCGCGCACCATGGTCAGGGTCAGGTCGTGGAACTGGGCCGCACGCAGGATCGTGAACGGGATGCCCGAGTCCACGATCGCCTGCTCGCAGGCGAGCTTGGTGCGCAGCCACGCCAGCGGCACCGTGTCGGCGCCGATCACCGAGATGTGGACGAGGTGGCGGACTCCCCGGCAGGCCGCCAGCAGGTTGCGGGTCGCGACGTCGTCGCCCTTCTGCCCGCCGGCGAGGTGCACCACCACGTCGGCCTCGATCGGCGGGACCTCGCCGAGCAGGTCGCAGGCGATGTCGCCGTGGCGGCTCAGCACGGTCACCCCGGCGCCGGTCTCGCGCAACGCGGGGACGACGTGCCTGCCGAGCGTGCCGGTGCCGCCGGTCACGAGGATCTCCATGATTACCCTCCCGAATGAGTCGTTGCCCGGTCGACCCGGCAGCGCGCGGGAACGTGACAGGGTGTGCGCCAGGCCACAGGGCTAAGCTTTGATCGCGCAGTTCGAGCAGGAACGCCCACGCCTGCGGGCCATCGCCCACCGCATGCTCGGGTCGTTCGCCGAGGCGGACGACGCGCTGCAGGACGCCTGGCTCCGCGTCGGGCGCGCGGACACCGCGGAGATCGACAACCCGGCCGCGTGGCTCACGACCGTCGTCGGGCGGGTGTGCCTGAACATGCTGCGCGACCGGCGCGAGCACGCGTTCGAGATGCCCGACCCCGTGATCGAACCGGCGGAGGAGCCCGAGCAGCAGGCCGTCGCGAAGGACCAGGTCGGGCTCGCGATGCTGATCGTGCTGGACTCGCTCAAGCCCGACGAGCGGCTGGCGTTCGTGCTGCACGACATGTTCGCCGTGCCGTTCGACGACATCGCGCCGTTGATCGGCAAGACCCCGGCCACCGCTCGTCAGCTGGCGAGCAGGGCCCGCAAGCGCGTGCAGGACCGGCCACAGCCGAACGTCGACCTGTCCCGGCAGCGCGAGGCGGTGCAGGCGTTCCTCAGGGCGTCGCGGGAAGGCGACCTGGAAGGCCTGGTGTCGGTGCTGCACCCGGACGTGTTGCTGCGCGCGGGTGCCCTGGAGGTCATCGGCGGGCGGGCGGTCGCCGGGCGTGCCAGCCTGTTCCGGAAGTACGCCGCCACGGCGTCCGTCGAGTTCGTGCTGGTCGGCGGCGAGATCGGCTTCGTCACGCGGGTGGACGGCGTGCCGTTCTCGATCATGGCGTTCACCGTGCGCGACGACCGGATCGCCGCTATCCACGTCATCCAGGACCGCGAACGACTGGCCGCGCTTATTCCGTGAGCAATACCACTGCTGTCGCTGGTCACGTCTAGCTCCCGCCAGATGTCTATTCCAGGTGGGCGCTCTAGGTGAAGGGGGACCGACGATGATCGGGGAGCCGGACCAGGAGGACAGACTCGCCTACCGCATGCTCGGGCGGTTCGCCGAGGCGGCGGACGCGGTGCGGGAGGCGCGGCGCAGGATCGAGAAGACCGGTGAGCCGAGCTGGCTCGGCACCGTGGTCGCGCGGGTGAGCCTGACGATGCTGCGCGTGCGGGCGAAGAACGGGTTCCAGATGCCGGACCCGGTGGTGAGCAGGGAGCCGAACCACGAACCCGGCCTCGGCGTGCTGACCGCACTCGACGCGCTGACCCCCGACGAACGCGTCGCCTACGTGCTGCACGACATGTTCGAGGAGCCGTTCGAGCAGGTGGCGCCATTGATCGGGCGCACACCGCTGGGCGCGTTGCAGGTCGAGGCAAGGGCGCGGGCGCGGGTGGCGAACCGGCCGGTGTCCGACGTCGGTCTCGCAGGTCAGCGCGAGATCGTCGACGCGTTCATGGCCGGGAGGAACGTGCTGGACACCGACGTGACGCTGCGTTCGGAGGGGATCTGGCTGCGCGGCTCCGGCATGGTCGGGCCCAAGGCGGCGGTGCTGCAGGAGGCGCCGTGCATGGAACCCGCGGTCGTCGGTGGTGAGGCCGGTCTGGTGTCGACGGTGGACGGCCAGCCGGTCGCGCTCGTGGCGTTCACGGTGCGCGAGAGCAGGATCGCGGCGATCCACGCGATCACGGACCGGGAGCACGTCCGGCGGCTCGTGGCTCCCTGAACGGGACCCGGCGACCGGTCGTCACGCTGGGTTGCTTCCGCAACAAATGCAGCAGTGGCTCCCCCGACGTCCTCAGGGCGACTGGCAGGACGTCAGGGGAGCCACTGCTCCGAACGTGTGAGGAAGGTCAGTCTTCCTTCGCGGGGCGGGCCTCGGGAGGCAGCACACCCCAGTCGATCAGCTGCTCGGTGAGCTCGCCCGGCGTCATGTCGTAGATGATCGCGAGCGAACGCAGGTCCTCCGTGCGGATGGAGAGGACCTTGCCGTTGTAGTCACCGCGCTGCGACTGGATGGTCGCGGCGTAGCGAGCCAGCGGGCCGACCTTCTCGACCGGCAGCTGCTGCAGCCGTTCGAGGTTGATCACGATCTTCGTGGCCGGCTCGGCACCGGAGGGGACGCGGCCCTCGGGCAGCAGCTCGGCGACGGGGACGCCGTAGAAGTCGGCCAGCTCGGCCAGCTTCTGCACGGTCACCGCGCGGTCACCGCGCTCGTAGGAGCCGACGACCACGGCCTTCCAGCGACCGCCGGACTTCTGCTCGACGCCGTGCAGGGACAGTCCCTGCTGCTGGCGGATAGCGCGGAGCTTGGCCCCCAACGCCTTGGCGTAGTCGCCCATGTGGCGGTTCTCCGTTCATTCGCCCCGACAGCAGTACTGGCGCGCTGCGGGGAGGCTTAGATCGATACGCAGAGTAATGATTACTCGCCGTGGTCGACAGGTCAAGCTGATCTCAAGGAGAGACGCGCGCCACGCCTGGCACACCACTCGGATGGTTGACCGTCCGTAGGTGATACGGTGCAGGTCAGCCTAGTTATTACTAGGTGTCCGACGTCCTTTAAGGACCCGTCCAGTGAGGCGGGGAAGGAGGTCCAGCCGTGGCGTCACGTCAACGTGGCGCGACGGATCCGGCCGGGGATCGCGAGATTCTCTCGGCCGGTGACGTCGCGCGCACTGTCGCCCGAATGGCCCATCAGATCATCGAGAAGACCGCTCTCGATGCACCCAGCGCACCCGACGTCGTCTTGATGGGTATTCCCAGCCGGGGAGCCCCCCTCGCACGCCGGCTAGCCGCTAAGATCGCCGAATTTTCCGGCCGGACGGTGCACGAGGGCACGCTCGACATCACCCTCTACCGCGACGACCTGCGCAGAGGCCCCACGCGGCCGCTGGAGGCGACGAAGCTGCCCGAGGGCGGCATCGACGACAAGCTGGTCGTCCTCGTGGACGACGTGCTGTTCTCCGGCCGCACGATCCGGTCCGCCCTCGACGCCCTGCGCGACCACGGCCGGCCCCGCGCCGTCCAGCTCGCCGTGCTCGTCGACCGCGGCCACCGCGAGCTGCCGATCCGCGCGGACTACGTGGGCAAGAACCTGCCCACGTCCAAGACCGAGGACGTCGTCGTGATGCTGGAAGAGTTCGACGGCCGCGACGGAGTGGTGCTGAAGTGAAGCACCTGCTCTCCACCGACGGCCTCGACCGCGACCAGGCGATCGCGATCCTCGACACCGCGGACCGGCTGAAGCAGGCGCTGCTCGGCCGCGAGGTCCGCAAGCTGCCGACGCTGCGCGGCCGCACGGTGATCACGATGTTCTACGAGAACAGCACCCGCACGCGGGTGTCGTTCGAGATCGCCGGCAAGTGGATGTCCGCGGACGTGATCAACGTCAGCAGCTCCGGTTCCAGCGTCAGCAAGGGCGAGTCCCTTCGCGACACCGCGCTGACGTTGCAGGCCGCGGGCGCCGACTGCGTGATCGTGCGGCACCCGGCCTCCGGTGCGGCCCACCGGCTCGCGGGCTGGCTCAAGCACACCAGCACGTCCGTGGTGAACGCCGGCGACGGCATGCACGAGCACCCCACGCAGGCGCTGCTCGACGCCGCCACGCTGCGCGACCGGCTGGGCGACCTCGACGGCCGCCGCGTCGCGATCGTCGGCGACGTCCTGCACAGCAGGGTCGCCCGGTCGAACGTGCACCTGCTCACCACCCTCGGTGCCGAGGTCACGCTGGTCGCGCCGCCGACCCTGCTGCCCACCGGCGTCGAGAAGTGGCCGGTCGCGGTCTCGCACGAGATCGACTCCGAGCTCGCCTCGCAGGACGCGGTGATGTTGCTGCGCGTGCAGGCCGAACGGATGACCGGCGGGTTCTTCCCGAGCTCGCGCGAGTACTCGATCGCGTACGGCCTCAACGAGCGCCGCCTGAAGCTGCTGCCAGAGCACGCCGTAGTGCTGCACCCCGGCCCGATGCTGCGCGGGATGGAGATCGCCTCCGTCGTCGCCGACAGCCCGCAGGCCGCGATCACCGAGCAGGTCCGCAATGGTGTCCACGTGCGCATGGCCGTGCTGTACCACCTGCTTGCCCACGAGGAGGAAACCGCGTGAAACCCTTGCTTCTCAAGGGAGTACGTCCCTACGGCGAGGGGGAACCGATCGACCTGCTGATCCGCGACGGCGTGATCGCAGAGGGCACGGATCCAGAAGCCGAAGTCATCGAAGGCAACGGGGCAGTGCTGCTGCCCGGTTTCGTCGACCTGCACACCCACCTGCGTGAGCCGGGTCGCGAGGACACCGAGACCATCGAGACGGGCTCCAAGGCCGCCGCACTCGGTGGCTACACGGCCGTCTTCGCCATGGCCAACACCGATCCGGTCGCCGACAACGCCGTCATCGTCGAGCACGTCGCCCGCCGCGGCCAGGAGGTCGGCCTGGTCGACGTCCACCCGGTCGGCGCCGTCACCGTCGGGCTCAAGGGCGAGAAGCTCGCCGAGCTCGGCACGATGGCGAAGTCCAAGGCGAACGTCCGCGTCTTCTCCGACGACGGCCACTGCGTGCACGACCCGCTGATCATGCGCCGTGCGCTGGAGTACTCGAAGTCCCTGGGCGCCGTCATCGCCCAGCACGCCGAGGAACCACGCCTCACCGTCGGTGCGCAGGCGCACGAGGGCGAGAACGCGTCCAGGCTCGGCCTGCAGGGCTGGCCGGCGGCCGCGGAGGAGTCGATCGTCGCCCGCGACTGCATCCTCGCGAAGCAGGTCGACGCGCGGCTGCACGTCTGCCACGTCAGCACCACCGGCACGGCGGACGTCCTGAAGTGGGCGAAGGCGCGCGGCACCAAGGTGTCCGCCGAGGTCACCCCGCACCACCTGATCCTGACCGACGACCGGCTGAGCACCTACGACCCGGTCAACAAGGTCAACCCGCCGCTGCGCACGCAGTCCGACGTGGACGCGCTGCGGCAGGCACTGGCGGACGGCACGATCGACTGCGTCGCCACGGACCACGCCCCGCACGCGGTCCAGGACAAGGACTGCGAGTGGTCGGCTGCCCGTCCTGGCATGCTCGGCCTGCAGACCGCGCTCGGCATCGTCGTCGAGACGATGGTGCGGACCGGCCTGCTGGACTGGCGCGGCGTCGCACGGGTGATGAGCGAGAAGCCCGCGCAGATCGCCGGCCTGACAGACCAGGGCCGTCCGATCGCGGTCGGCGAGCCCGCGAACCTCGTGCTGGTCGACCCGGACGCGTCGTGGACGGTGAACGGCGCGCAGCTCGCGAGCATCGCGGGCAACACCCCGTTCGAGGGCATGGAGCTGCCCGCCGCGGTGACGGCCACCATCTTGCGTGGCCGGGTGACCGCGCTGGCGGGGAGGATCGCGGAATGACCCGGATCCTCCTGTCCCTGGCGGTCTTCGTCTTCTTCGCCCTGTGCGTGTACGGCATGTGGCACGGCTGGAAGCGACGTCAGCGCGAGCAGGCAGACCTGCCCGCCTTCCCCGCGACCCCGGCCGCCCTGGGCACGCCCAGGCTCGCGACCACGGGCGTCTACATCGGAACGACGAACGCGGGCAACTGGCAGGACCGCATCCAGGTCGGCGACATCGGCTTCCGCGCAGAGGCCACGCTGAGCCTGGTGCCGGAGGGCGTCGCCATCGAACGCGTCGGCGCGTCGGCGATCTTCATCCCCGCCGAGTCCATCCGGGACGCCCGCACGGACCGCGGCCTGGCCGGGAAGGTCATGTTCAGCGAAGAAGGTCTTCTGGTGGTCCAGTGGGAGAACGAAGGCCACCTGTTCGACACCGGGTTCCGCGGTGACGACAAGGACGTATACGACGAATGGGTCGCGGCTCTGAGCCAGAACCCGATCAACACGGAGGGCAAGGCGTGACGAACGCGGCATTGGTGCTGGAAGACGGACGTGTCTTCCGCGGTGAGGCGTACGGAGCGACCGGCGTCTCGCTCGGCGAGGTCGTGTTCTCCACGGCCATGACCGGGTACCAGGAAACCCTGACCGACCCCTCCTACCACCGCCAGATCGTGGTGCAGACCGCCCCGCAGATCGGCAACACCGGCTGGAACGACGAGGACGACGAGTCGTCGAAGATCTGGGTCGCCGGCTACGTGGTCCGCGACCCCGCGCGCACGCCGTCGAACTGGCGGTCCAAGCGCGGCCTCGACGAGGAGCTGACGAACCAGGGCGTCGTCGGCATCGCGGGTCTCGACACCCGCACCCTGACCCGCCACATCCGCGAGCAGGGCGCCATGCGCGCCGGGGTGTTCTCGGGCTCCGAGCTCACCGACGACGCGTCGATGGTCGAGCAGGTCAAGGCCTCCGCGCAGATGGTCGGCGCGAACCTCGCGGTCGACGTCACGACGTCGAGCCCGTACGTGGTCGAGGCCATCGGCACGAAGAAGTTCACCGTGGCGGCGCTCGACCTGGGCATCAAGTCGAACACCCCGCGGATGATGGCGGCGCGCGGCATCGAGGTGCACGTGCTGCCGCTGACCAGCTCCTTCGAGGACATCCTGAAGGTCAGCCCCGATGGCCTGTTCCTGAGCAACGGCCCGGGCGACCCGGCCACGCAGGACCACGCCATCGCGCTGACGAAGGAGGCCCTGGGCCGCAAGCTGCCGCTGTTCGGCATCTGCTTCGGCAACCAGATCCTGGGCCGCGCGGTCGGCCGCGGCACGTACAAGATGCGCTACGGCCACCGCGGCATCAACATCCCGGTGATCGACGTGGCCACCGGCAAGGTCGCCATCACCTCGCAGAACCACGGGTTCGCGCTGGAGGGCACGCCGGGGGAGGAGTTCTCCTCGGAGTTCGGCCGCGCCGTGCTGTCGCACTACTGCCCGAACGACGGCACCGTCGAGGGCGTCCGGCTGCTCGACGCGCCGGCGTTCTCCGTGCAGTACCACCCCGAGGCCGCGGCCGGTCCCCACGACGCCGCGCCCCTGTTCGACGAGTTCGTGACGCTGATGAATGAGGCCCGCTGATGCCGAAGAGGACTGATCTCAAGCACATCCTGGTGATCGGCTCCGGTCCGATCGTCATCGGACAGGCGTGCGAGTTCGACTACTCCGGTACCCAGGCCTGCCGCGTGCTGCGCGAAGAGGGCATCCGGGTCAGCCTGGTGAACTCGAACCCGGCGACGATCATGACGGACCCGGAGTTCGCCGACGCCACCTACATCGAGCCGATCACGGCCGAGTTCGTGGAGAAGGTCATCGCGCAGGAGCGCCCGGACGCGATCCTGGCGACCCTGGGCGGCCAGACGGCGCTGAACACGGCCATCGCGCTGCACGAGCGCGGCGTGCTGGAGAAGTACGACGTCGAGCTGATCGGCGCGGACATCGACGCCATCCAGCGCGGCGAGGACCGGCAGATCTTCAAGGACCTGGTGCGGGGCATCGGTTCCGAGGTGCCGCGCTCGGCCGTCTGCAAGACGATGGACGAGGTCCGCACGACGGTCGCCGAGCTCGGCCTGCCGGTCGTGATCCGGCCGTCGTTCACCATGGGCGGCCTGGGTTCCGGCATGGCGTACACGCCGGAGGAGCTGGAGCGCCTCGCGGCGATCGGCCTGGAGGAGTCCCCTGTCACCGAGGTGCTCATCGAGGAGAGCGTGCTCGGGTGGAAGGAGTACGAGCTCGAGCTGATGCGCGACCGCAACGACAACGTCGTCGTCATCTGCTCGATCGAGAACATCGACCCGATGGGTGTCCACACGGGTGACTCGGTGACGGTCGCGCCCGCGATGACGCTGACCGACCGCGAGTACCAGCACATGCGCGACGTCGGCATCCAGGTCATCCGCGAGGTCGGCGTCGACACCGGTGGCTGCAACATCCAGTTCGCGATCCACCCGGACACCGGCCGCATGGTCGTCATCGAGATGAACCCGCGCGTCTCGCGGTCGTCGGCTCTCGCGTCCAAGGCGACGGGCTTCCCGATCGCCAAGATCGCCGCGAAGCTCGCGATCGGCTACACGCTCGACGAGATCACCAACGACATCACGGGGGAGACCCCGGCGTCGTTCGAGCCGTCGCTCGACTACGTGGTCGTGAAGGCGCCGCGGTTCGCGTTCGAGAAGTTCCCCGGTGCGGACCCGACGCTGACGACCACGATGAAGTCGGTCGGCGAGGCCATGTCGATCGGCCGGAACTTCGTGGAGGCGCTGGGCAAGGCGCTGCGTTCGCTGGAAACGAAATCGGTCGGTTTCTGGACGCAGCCGGACCCGGAGGGCTCTACCCTGGAGTCCACTCTGAAGCAGCTGGAGCGCGGCCACGACGGTCGCCTCTACACGGTCGAGCGTGCTCTCCGACTCGGTGCGTCCATTGAGGACGTGTACAACGCGTCGAAGATCGACCCTTGGTTCATCGAGCAGATCGCGTGGCTCGGGACGCTGCGGCAGGAGCTGCTGGACGCGCCCGTGCTCGACGAACCGTTGCTGCGCAAGGCGAAGCGCGCCGGGCTCTCCGACCGGCAGATCGCCGCGCTGCGGTCCGAGCTGGCCGGTGAGGACGGCGTGCGCACGTTGCGGCACCGCCTGGGCGTGCGTCCGGTCTACAAGACGGTCGACACGTGCGCGGCGGAGTTCAAGTCCGAGACGCCGTACCACTACTCCGCCTACGAGCTGGACCCGAACGCGGAGACCGAGGTCGCGGAGCAGCGCGAGAAGCCCAAGGTGCTGATCCTGGGCTCCGGGCCCAACCGCATCGGCCAGGGCATCGAGTTCGACTACTCGTGCGTGCACGCGGCGATGGCGTTGCGGGCGGCCGGGTACGAGACCGTGATGGTCAACTGCAACCCGGAGACGGTGTCGACGGACTACGACACGTCGGACCGGCTGTACTTCGAGCCGCTGACGTTCGAGGACGTGCTGGAGGTCGTGCACTCCGAGCAGCGCTCCGGCACCGTCGCGGGCGTGATCGTCCAGCTCGGCGGCCAGACGCCGCTGGGCCTGGCGCAGCGCCTGTCCGACGCCGGTGTGCCCGTCGTGGGCACGACGCCCGAGGCGATCCACCTCGCCGAGGACCGCGGCCAGTTCGGCAAGGTGCTGGGCGAGGCGGGGCTGCCCGCGCCGAAGTTCGGCACGGCCACGTCGTTCGACGAGGCGAAGGAGATCGCGGACGAGATCGGCTACCCGGTCCTCGTGCGCCCCTCCTACGTGCTCGGCGGGCGCGGCATGGAGATCGTGTACGACGAGGAGTCGCTGTCGGGCTACATCGCCCGCGCGACCGAGGTGACGCCCGAGCACCCGGTGCTGGTCGACCGGTTCCTCGACGACGCCATCGAGATCGACGTCGACGCGCTGTGCGACGGCGAGGAGGTGTTCATCGGCGGCGTCATGGAGCACATCGAGGAGGCCGGGGTCCACTCCGGCGACTCGTCGTGCGCGTTGCCGCCGATCACGCTGGGCGCCTCGGACATCGAGAACGTCCGCCGCTCCACCGAGGCCATCGCCAAGGGCATCGGCGTGAAGGGGCTCCTGAACGTCCAGTACGCGCTCAAGGACGACGTGCTGTACGTCCTGGAGGCGAACCCGCGTGCGTCGCGCACGGTGCCGTTCGTGTCCAAGGCGACGGCGGTGTCGATGGCCAAGGCCGCGTCCCGCGTGATGCTCGGCGCGACGATCGCGGAGCTGCGCGTGGAGGGCATCCTGCCGGCCACCGGTGACGGTGCCCGGCTGCCCGAGCACGCCCCCGTCGCGGTCAAGGAGGCGGTCATGCAGTTCCACCGCTTCCGCACCCCCGAGGGCCACGGCGTGGACTCGTTGCTGGGCCCGGAGATGAAGTCCACCGGCGAGGTCATGGGCATCGACTCGTCGTTCGGCAAGGCGTTCGCGAAGTCGCAGACGGCCTCGTACGGCTCGCTGCCGACGTCGGGCAAGGTGTTCGTGTCGTTCGCGAACCGCGACAAGCGCGCGATGATCTTCCCGGTCAAGCGCCTGGCCGACCTCGGTTTCCAGATCCTGGCGACCGCGGGCACGGCCGAGGTGTTGAAGCGCAACGGGATCGGGTGCACCGAGGTGCGCAAGCACTTCGAGGGCGAGGGCAACGTCGTCGACATGATCCTGAACGGCGAGATCGACATGATCTTCAACACGCCGTACGGCAACAGCGGCCCGCGCATCGACGGCTACGAGATCCGCACCGCCGCCGTGGCGAAGGACATCCCTTGTGTGACCACGATCCAGGGCGCTGCGGCGGCCGTGCACGGCATCGAGGCGCTCATCCGGGGTGACATCGGGGTCCAGCCGCTGCAAGCCCTCCAGGCCGCTCTGCGGGGTGACAAGTGACCTTCGGCGAGAAGCTCGCGAAAGCCGTTGCGGCGCACGGACCCCTGTGCGTCGGGATCGACCCGCACCCGAGCCTGCTGGAGTCGTGGGGCCTGTCCCCGACCGTGGAAGGCCTCGAAAGGTTCGCTCTGACGGCCGTGGAGGCGTTCGGCGGCACGGTGTCGATGGTCAAGCCCCAGGCGGCCTTCTTCGAGGCCTACGGGTCTCGTGGCGTCGCCGTGCTGGAGCGGGTGATCGCGGAGCTGCGCGGCACGGGCACGCTGGTGCTCGTGGACGCCAAGCGCGGCGACATCGGCTCGACCATGGCCGCCTACGCCCAGGCGTACCTGGGTGACGGCTCGCCGCTGGCCGGTGACGCGGTCACGGTCTCCCCGTTCCTGGGTTTCGGCTCGCTGCAGCCCGCGCTCGACACGGCGCGGGCGACGGGCAGGGGCGTGTTCGTGCTCGCCCTCACCTCCAACCCGGAGGGCGCGCAGGTCCAGCGGTCGGTTGCTCCGGACGGGCGAACCGTGGCGCAGACGATCATCGATTTCGCGACCGCCCGGAATTCAGGCATTTCCCCGTGCGGCGATGTCGGTCTCGTCGTGGGTGCCACGATCGGGGAAACGGATGTAGACCTCTCCGGGTTCAACGGACCGATCCTGGCGCCCGGTTTCGGCGCTCAGGGAGGGTCGGTCGCTGATCTAAAACGGCTCTTCGGACCCGACATGCGCAACGTCTTTCCGACTTCTTCACGAGATGTTCTCAAGCACGGCCCCGACGTGTCGTCGCTGGTCAGCGCCGTGCGAAGGGTTCAGGAGAGCCTCTGAGGAGGGGCGCGCCACGCCTTTTGGGGTGTGGTGCGCTCACCTGGGCAAACATGTGTTGGTAGGGTCCACGCCACCGGCTGCCCCGCTGGTCACCGGCCTCATAGCACACCTAGAGTGGGCGACGAGTTGCCGGAGGGCAGTGAACAGGCCGCCGGAGGGTGTTGGTACTACTACCACCCGCCGCATCATCAAGGCCGCTGAAGATTTACCTGACTGGGTCACGTTGTCCCCAGGCAATTGCGGCTTGTACGGTCGCGGCACCGATCCGAAAAGAATCCACACCACGGAGGAAATCGTGGCTCTTCCCCAGCTTACCGAGGAGCAGCGGGCCGCAGCGCTGGAGAAGGCTGCTGCCGCTCGTCGCGTTCGGGCTGAGCTCAAGGAGCGCCTCAAGCGTGGCGGCACGACCCTGACGGACGTGCTGAAGTCCGCCGAGAGCGATGAGATCCTTGGCAAGATGAAGGTGTCCGCGCTGCTTGAGGCCCTGCCGGGTGTCGGCAAGGTGCGTGCTCAGCAGATCATGGAGCGCCTTGAGATCGCTCCCAGCCGTCGCCTGCGCGGTCTTGGTGACCGTCAGCGCAAGGCCCTGCTCTCCGAGTTCAGCGGAGAGTGATTGGCACCGAGGCGGGAACGGGTTCTGCCCGTTCCCGCCTCACCGTCTTGTCCGGGCCGTCGGGCGTTGGCAAGTCCAGCGTTCTCGCGGAGCTGCGCAGCCAGCAACCCGATATCTACTTCTCCGTCTCGGCGACCACCAGGAAGCCGAGGCCGGGCGAGGTCGACGGAGTGCACTACCACTTCGTCGACCACGAGAAGTTCCAGCAGATGGCCGAGGCGGGCGAGTTCCTGGAACACGCCGAGTTCGCCGGAAACCACTACGGAACTCCCCGCAGGCCCGTCGAGGAAGCTTTGGCCGCGGGCCGTCCCGCGCTCCTGGAGATCGAACTGCAGGGCGCGCGACAGGTCCGCGTGGCCATGCCGGAAGCCCAGCTGGTCATGCTGGCGCCCCCGTCCTGGGAGCACCTGGTGGACCGGTTGACCGGCAGAGGCACCGAACACCCGGACGTCGTCGAACGCCGGTTGGCCATCGCCCGCGAGGAGCTGGCGGCCGAAAAGGAGTTCGACGAGGTCGTCGTGAACGCCGACGTGCAGTCGGCCGCGGCCGACTTGCTATCCTTGATGGTCGGACCACGAAATTCAGGAGATTGACGAGTGATCACCCACACCGAGCTCGGTCACCTGACCGGTTCTCCGGAGGGCATCACCAACCCGCCGATCGACGACCTGCTTGAGCAGGTGAGCTCGAAGTACGCGTTGGTGATCTACGCCGCGAAGCGTGCCCGCCAGATCAACGACTACTACGCGCAGCTCGGCGAGGGCCTGCTCGAGTACGTCGGCCCGCTCGTCGAGCCGGGCCCGCGTGAGAAGCCCCTCTCGATCGCTCTTCGCGAGATCCACGCGGGTCTGCTTGAGCACACCGAGGGCGAGTGACGGCGTCATCCGACGCTGATGCCCCTGTTCGCCCCAAGATCGTTCTTGGGGTTGGCGGGGGCATCGCCGCGTACAAGGCCTGTGAGGTGCTGCGCCGGTTGACCGAGTCCGGTCACTCCGTGCGTGTCATCCCGACCGAGGGTGCGCTGAAGTTCGTGGGAGCCGCCACGTTCGAGGCGTTGTCCGGTCAGGTCGTGTCCGCGGACCCGTTCGACGACGTGCACGAGGTGCCGCACGTCAAGCTCGGGCAGAACGCAGACCTCGTCGTGGTCGCCCCGGCGACCGCGAACCTGATCGCGAAGGCCGCGCACGGCCTCGCGGACGATCTTCTGACGAACACCCTGCTGACCGCGCGCTGCCCGGTCCTGCTGGTGCCGGCGATGCACACCGAGATGTGGGAGCACCCGGCCACCCAGCACAACGTGCAACTGCTGCGCAGTCGTGGCGTGATCGTCGCCGAGCCCGCGTCCGGCCGGCTGACCGGCAAGGACACCGGCAAGGGCCGCCTGCCGGACCCCGCCGAGATCGTCGAGCTGGCCCGGCTGCTGCTGGTGCGCCGCGACGCCCTCGCGAGGACGCTGGAGGGCGTGCACGTCGCGATCTCCGCCGGTGGCACGCGGGAACCGCTCGACCCGGTCCGCTTCATCGGCAACCGCTCGTCCGGCAAGCAGGGTTTCGCACTCGCGCGGGTCGCGGCACAACGCGGTGCGAGGGTGACCCTGGTCGCCGGGAACACGGCCGATCTGGCCACACCCGCCGGTGTCGACCTGGTCCGGGTGGGCTCCGCGCTGGAGCTGCGCGACGCGATGCACAAGGTCGCGGCGGACGCGGACGTGGTCGTGATGGCCGCCGCGGTGGCCGACTTCCGGCCGTTGTCGCTCACCGGGCACAAGATCAAGAAGACCGACGGCGACCCCGACCCGATCGCGCTGACGAAGAACCCCGACATCCTCGTGGAGCTCGTGTCCGCACGCAGGACGGGCCAGCTGATCGTCGGGTTCGCCGCGGAGACCGGCGACGCGACGACGTCGGTGCTCGACTACGGGCGGGCGAAGCTGCGCCGCAAGGGGTGTGACCTGCTGGTGCTGAACGCGGTCGGCGACGGCAAGGCGTTCGAGCAGGACGACAACGCGGGCTGGCTGCTGTCCCCGGACGGCGCCGAGACGGCTATCCCGCACGGCCCCAAAACGCAAGTGGCGTCCGCCGTGTGGGACGCAGTTACCGCTCGCTTGACCGAACCTCAGTAGAATTTTTCCGTTGAAGCCCCTCGAACAAGGAGTGTCCGTGAGCCAGCACAGCAGCAGGCTGTTCACCAGTGAGTCGGTGACCGAGGGACACCCCGACAAGATCTGTGACGCGATCAGCGACTCGATCCTGGACGCGTTGCTGGCCAAGGACCCGCGTTCGCGCGTCGCGGTGGAGACGATGGTCACCACCGGCCAGGTCCACGTCGCGGGTGAGGTGACCACAGAGGCGTACGCGGACATCCCCACGATCGTTCGCGAGAAGATCCTGGAGATCGGGTACGACTCGTCGCAGAAGGGCTTCGACGGCAACTCCTGTGGCGTGAACATCGCCATCGGCGCGCAGTCCCCGGACATCGCGCAGGGCGTCGACACGGCCTTCGAGAACCGGGTCGAGGGCGCCGACGACGAGATCGACAAGCAGGGCGCAGGCGACCAGGGCCTGATGTTCGGCTACGCGTGCACCGACACGCCCGAGCTCATGCCGCTGCCGATCGCGCTGGCCCACCGCCTGTCGCGTCGTCTCACCGCGGTCCGCAAGGACGGCACAGTGCCGTACCTGCGCCCGGACGGCAAGACCCAGGTCACCATCGAGTACGCGGGCGACCAGCCCGTGCGCCTCGACACCGTCGTCATCTCCACGCAGCACGCCGACGGCATCGACCTGGAGAAGCTCCTCGGCGTCGACCTGCGCGAGCACGTCGTGGCCCCGGAGATCGCCGAGCTCGGTCTCGACACCTCGAACGTCCGCCTGCTCACCAACCCGACCGGCCGCTTCGTCATCGGCGGCCCGATGGGTGACGCCGGCCTGACCGGCCGCAAGATCATCGTCGACACCTACGGCGGCATGGCCCGTCACGGTGGCGGCGCGTTCTCCGGCAAGGACCCGTCGAAGGTCGACCGTTCCGCGGCGTACGCGATGCGCTGGGTCGCCAAGAACACCGTCGCGGCGGGCCTCGCCACCCGCGTCGAGGTCCAGGTCGCCTACGCCATCGGCAAGGCGGCCCCCGTGGGCCTGTTCGTCGAGACCTTCGGCACCGAGACCGTCGACCCGCAGAAGATCCAGCAGGCCATCACCGAGGTCTTCGACCTCCGGCCCGCCGCGATCATCCGCGATCTCGACCTGCTCCGCCCGATCTACGCCCCGACCGCCGCGTACGGCCACTTCGGCCGCACCGACGTCGACCTCCCCTGGGAGTCGACGGACCGCGCGGAGGACCTGCGCAAGGCCGCCGGCGCCTGATAGTCCGCTGACACGGCCCGCCTCCCTTCCGGGAGGCGGGCCGTTGCGCTGTCAGAAGCCGACGACGAACCGCTGTGCGGGGGTGTTGTTGCAGTCCCAGGTCTGCATGCCCAGCCCCGGGGTGGCCTCGGCACCGGGAACGTCCAGGCACAGGTTGTGGTCGCCGCCCGCCATCGACTCGATCTCGGCGATGCTCGGCGGCGCCGGGAGCGTCTTCCACACGTGGTTGCTGACCCGAGGCAGGCACGCCACCTGGGCGACCTCCGACCCGCGTCGGACCGGGCCGTTCATGTAGAAGCAGCGGCCGCTGGCCTCGTTGATGATCTGGTAGTTGTTGCCGGAGATCTTGTCGAAGTGCCAGTTCTGGATGGCGCTGCCGGGCACGCACGGCATCTGCACGATCCGCGCGTCGAACGTGCTGCCGCCCTCGGGCTGCAGGCACATGCCGGTCCAGGTGTTCTTGATGGGGTGGAAGACCCCGGCGGCGTTCGCGATCCCACCGCTCGCGGTGAGCGCCAGCCCGAGCGCCGCCAGCGCGACGAGCGTCTTTCTGCGAAGGTTCATGGCCGAACCATGACCGCGGGGCCTGGCGTGGGACGGAAACCTGACGGAAACGGCGTTCCAGGCTGACATCACCGCGTCGCCGGACGACTACCTGGTGTGCAGGTGCGGATTCTGGGACCGGTCGACGTCACGGTGGACGGCGTGCCGAGGGAGGTGCGGGGCCTTCGCCGCAAGGCGGTGCTTGCCGTGCTGGCGCTGCGGGCGGGCGAGATCGTGAGCACGGACCGGCTGGGCGAGGTGGTGTGGGGCGGCCGCGCGCCCCGGACTGCCGTGAACACGCTTCAGCACCACGTGTCGTACCTGCGTGGCGTGCTCGGCGACCGTGCGGCGATCGCGGTGCGCGGGCCGGGGTACGTGCTCGACGCCGACACGGATCTCCTCGCGGTCCAGCGGTTGCTGGACCAGGACGAGGCCGACCCGGCCGTCCGCGCGGTGCAGCTGCGGGCGGCGCTCGCGTGCTGGCGGGACCGGCCGCTGGCGGACGTGACCGGGCACCCGTGGCTGGACGAGCAGGCCGAACGCATCACCGCGCTCAGGACCGGAGCGGTGGACGCGCTCACCGAGGTGCGGCTGGCGCTCGGCGAGCACACGGCGCTGGTGCCCGAGTTGGAGTGGCGCGTCCGGGAGCAGCCGTTCGACGAGCACGCGCACGGACGGCTGATGCTCGCGCTGTACCGCGGCGGGCGTCAGTCCGAGGCGCTCGCGGTGTACCAGCGACTGAGGCACACGCTCGGCGAGGAACTGGGGATCGACCCGAACCCGGCCCTGCGGGAGCTGGAGGCCGCCGTCCTCCGCCAGGACACCGCACTCGACGTGCCGGTAGCCGGGCCCACGCCGCGGGCGGGAGTCCTGCTCGAGCGCGAGCACGAGCTGTCCGAACTGGCCGCCGCCGCACGGGAGGCGGTCGCGGGGAAGGGCTCGGTGGTGCTGGTGTCGGGCGAGCCCGGCGTCGGCAAGTCGGCACTGGCGGACGCGGTGCGGTGGGCGGCGCCTCCCCAGGCCCGGCTGCTCGTCGGCTGGTGCGACGACCTGGCCACGCCTCGCGCGCTCGGCCCGTTCCGCGACGTCTTCGGTCCGCTGCTGCGGGGCGCGGGGGACCGGGACGAGGTGTTCGAGGTGCTGCGCGCCGAGCTGGCCCGGCCGGCCGTGCTCGTCGTCGAGGACGTGCACTGGGCCGACGAGGCCACCGTGGACGCGCTGTCGTTCCTGGTCAGGCGGGTGGCGTCGTGGCCGGTGCTGCTGGTGCTGACCCACCGCACCTCCGGGCGGCTGCCGCAGCGCCTGCTCGGGCAGGTGGCGGCGGCGCGGGTGCGGCGGTTCGAGCTGGCGCCGCTGTCGGCCGCGGCGGTCGAACGGCTGGTCACGGCCAGCGGGCTCGACCCTCGCGAGGTGTTCGCCGTGACAGGGGGAAACCCGTTCTTCGTCACCGAGGTCCTCGCGGCGGGACACCTCGGCCGCGTCCCGCCGACGGTCGCCGACGCGGTGCTCGCCCGGCTGCACCGGCTCGACGACGCCGGCCAGGAGGCCCTGGCGCAGCTCGCGGTCGTGCCGTCCGCCGTCGAGCAGTGGCTGCTCGAGGCGTTGCTGCCGGAGGGGGTCGCCGCCGTGGTGACCGCGGAACGGCACGGGCTGCTCACCGTGACACCGGACCGCACCGGGTTCCGGCACGAGCTGATCCGGCGCACCGTCGTGGACGCGTTGCCGGTGGCCAGGAGGGTCGAGCTGAACGGCCGCGTCCTCGCCGCGCTCGTGGCACGTGGCGACACCGACCTGGCCCGCGTCGTGCACCACGCGGCCGAGGCCGGCGACACCGGCGCGATCGTGCGCTACGGCCCCATGGCCGCCGAGGCCGCGAGCAGGGCGGGCTCACACCGGGAGGCAGCGGCGCACCTGAGGCTGGTGCTGCGGCAGCAAACACCGCTCGACCCGGAACGCCGAGCCGGGCTGCTCGGCCGCTACGCGATCGAGAACAGCGTCATCGGTGACATGGGCCCGGCTGTGGAGGCCCAGCGGGAGGCGGTCGCACTGCGGCGCGGGCTCGGTGACGCCCGCGCGCTCGGTGCCGATCTCGTGTGGTTGTCGCGGATCTGCTGGCAGGCGGGCATGCCCGAGCTCACCCACCAGACCGCCGAGGAGGCCACCGCACTGCTGGAGAGCGCGGGTGACGACAGGATGCTCGCCCGTGCGCTGACCCACCAGAGCGCTCTGTGGTCGATCGTCTACCGCTCGAAGGAGAGCCTTGTGCTGGGGGAGCGCGCCATCGCACTCGCCCGCGCGACCGGAGACCAGGAGACCCTCGCCCACGCGTTGACGAGCGTCGGCACCGCGCAGGCCGACCTGGGCCTGACGGAGGCGTGGACCACGCTGGCGGAGGCCAGGCGGGTGACGCTGGCGTCCGGCTCGGTCAGCGACTTCTGCAGGTACACGGTCAACGTCGTCGAGATCCTGCTCTGGGAGTTCCGCCTCGACGAGGCCATGGCGTGTGTCGCGACCGCGCTCGAGATGGCGGACGACGCGGAGGAGCTCCGGTACCTGCACCGCATGTACACGATCCGGGCGACGGTCGCGGTGGAGACGGGCGAGTGGGACCGGGCGGCGGCGGACGCGGAACTGGTGGCCGGGGTGCGGCCGCCGGCCAACCCTCCGACCCTGTGCCCCGCGCTCGTCGCACTGGGCAGGGTGCGGGTGCGCCGCGGTCTGCCCGGTGGGGAGGAGGCGCTCGCGGAGGCGTGGGATCTCGCGCACCGCACCGGGGAGCTGCAGAACATCGGCCCGGTCGCCGTGGCTCGTGCCGAGGCGGAGTGGCTGCGCGGCGAGGAGATCGCGGTCGCGGTGCTCGAACCCCTGCACGCCGAAGCGAGCCGGCTGGGCGTGCGGGCGCTGGCCGCGGAACTGGCCTGGTGGCTGCGCGTCGCGGGCCGTCCGGTGCCGGACGACTCCGGGCTGCCCCACGCGCTGCTGGCGACGGGCCGGTGGTGCGAGGCCGCCAAGACGTGGCAGCAGGCCGGGTGCGACTACTGGTGTGCCGTCGCCCTCCTGGAGAGTGACGACCCCGGTGACCTGGCCGAGGCGCTCGCGGTCTTCGAGGGGCTCGGCGCACGACCCCTCGTCGCCCGTGTGCGCGAGCGGCTCCGCGCGGTATCTCCGAGGTGCGTGCCGACTCCGTAGTGCGTGGGGGACAACAAGATCCTGCCGTTGCACGGGGTGCCGCGGCCGCTGGACGTCGAGCTGCCGCGGTTGCGGCTGGTCGACCGGTTGCGGGGGCGGTGGACCCTGCCGGTGACGCTCGTCGTGGCGGGGCCGGGGTTCGGCAAGACGACCGCGCTCGCCCAGGCGGTGCGGGCGAACCTGCTGGAGCCGCGCGGGATCGACGCCTGGGTGAGCTGCGAGCCCGCCCACGAGGACGCGGACAGGCTGGCGCGATCGATTCTCGGCGCTCTCGCCGTCCGCGCCCGTCCCGGTGTGCTCGGCGTGCGGGACGTCGTGGACGCGTTGCTCCGGCACGCACCGCTCGACGTGTGTCTTCTGCTCGACGACGTGCACGAGGTCCCGGAGGACTCGCCGGGCGCGGAGCTCCTCGGTGCGGTCGTGCGGGCGCTGCCGGGCACCGCGCACCTCGTGTTGTCGGGGCGGCGCGTGCCGAGCTGCCGGCTGGCTCGCAGGGAGGCGGCGGGCGAGGTAGCCGGCATCGACTCCGCCGAGCTGGCCTTCACCGAGGCCGAGACGGCCGCGCTGGCGGGACGGTTCGGCCGCGAGCCGCCCGAGGACCTGCACGGCTGGCCCGCGCTGGTGCGGCTGTCCCTCACCGCCGGTCCCGCCGCGTCGTGGCGGTACGCGAGGGAGGAGGTGCTCAGCCGCCTGCCCGAGTCCGTGCGGCTGACGCTGGCGGCGCTCGTGACGCTCGGCAGTGCGACGGCCGGTGAGCTTGCTGCGGTGGCAGGGAAGTCTGTGCCACTGGAGAACCTGCTCCGGTGGGTTCCGCTGGTCGACCTCCTCGACGACGGGCGGTACCGGGCACACGACCTGTGGGCCGACCCGGTGGCGCGCGTGGTGCCGATGGAGGCGCTGAGGACCCGGGCCGTGGAGGTGCTGTGCGCTCGTGGCGACCTGGCCAGGGCCGGGAGTGTGGCGTGCCGGGCGCGGGACTGGGGGTTGCTCGCGCGGCTCGCCGTCGACCTCGTGCGGACCACGTTGTCCGTGCTGCCCGGCGTGACCGCCGACCGGTGGCTGTCCGCCCTGCCCGTGGACAGGGCGGACGATCCCGCGTTCCTGTTGCTGCGGGCCGCGGCGGCGCACGCCCGCGACTTCGCCGACCGGTCCATCGACGAGCTGGTCGACGCGGCCTGGCAGGGGATGCTCGACGCGGGGGACCAGGACGGGGCCGCGGTGGCGCTCGGCCAGGCGGTGATCACCGCGCACTCCAGGGGAGACCTGGTCCGGCTGGTCGTGGTCGCCCAGCGGGCGGGGACGCTCGACACCGCGGGATCGCCCGTCCTGCGGTTGCTGCGGCACAGCGCCGCCGCGGTGCTCGCCGAGCTTGCCGGTGACCCGGAGGAGGCGCTCGTCCACCTCGCCCAAGCGCCCGTGGGCGAGGTGCCCCCGGCGCTCGCCGTGTCCACCACCAGGTTCCACGTGCACTGCCTGTCGATGTGCGGTCGCGGCCGGGACGCGGCCGAGCTCGCCGAACAGGTCCTGGACGACGACCTCGCCCGCCGCCACGCCACGGTCGCGCGCTGGTTCGACGGTGAGCTCGTCGAGTTCCAGACGGCCGACGCCGACAGCACGGCGCGTGATGAGTTCGTGGCGCGGGCCTTCCACACCGTCATCGCCGCGTCGTTCGGCGACACCACCACCGACCTGTCGACCGAGCAGGACAACCCGCGCGACGCGGTGCTGGCGTGCGCGGCACAAGCGGCCGCAGCCGTCGCGCGCGGCGAGGAGGACCTGGCCCGCGACCTCTACCGGCGGCACCTGGCCCGGTGGACGCTGGAGATCAAGCTCGCCGAACGGCACCTGCGGCGGTTCCTGACCCTCGGGTACGTGCTCAGCGACGAGCTCAGGGAACGGTGGGACAGCACCGACCTGGGACCGTCGCACCAGAAGGCACGAGCGGCCGGACGCGCGTTCTTCGACGCCAGGAAAGGAGATCTGCGCAACGATCTGCCGGAGGCACACGCGCTCTGCTTCCTCCCTCTGCCGTGGTCCGCCGAGCTCGCCGTCCGCCAGGCGGCCGCGGGCAGGACGACTCTGGGCACCTGGCTGGCGGACCGCGTCGGATCGGCCGTGCACCGCCAGTTCCGTGAGCTCGCCAGGGACCCGGACCTCGCCGCCGGTGCCGCCAAGCTGCTCGCCACCGTGCCCACGCCGCCGGACCACCCGGTCGGCATCGAGGTGATCGGGCCGCTGCGCGTGACGAGGAACGGTCTCGCCGTGGACGCACCCGAACTGCGCAGGGCACGCGTTCGCCAGCTCCTGGGCCTGCTCGTGCTGCGCACCTCGCTCTCCCGGGACCAGGCGATCGACCTGTTGTGGCCCGGCCTCGACCCCGCGAGCGCCGCGCGGAACCTGCGCGTGACGATGACGCACCTCAGGCGGTTGCTGGAACCCGGCCGCACGGGCGGCGAGGCCAGTTACTTCCTGCGCAGCGACAGCGAGACGATCCGGCTCGTCCGCGGTGACCTGCTGACCGTGGACCTGTGGTCGTTCCACGAGCTGGACGCGGGCGAGGCCGTGGAGCTGTGGCGGGGCGAGCCGCTGCCCGACCTCGCGGAGCTGTGCGAGGCCGAGATCGCCCAGATCACCGCACGGCACGTGCACAACCTGCTGGCACTGGGCGAACTCAGACTCGTCACGGGAGATCCGGCCGAGGCCCACCGTCTCGCGGAACGGGCGCTCGCCCTGGAGCCGTTCGAACCGCGCGGGCACCGGCTCGCGCTCGCCGCCGCACTGCGCGCACGGAATCCACAAAGGACTGTGCGGACCCGTGCGCGCGTGCTGGACTCGTTGCGGCAGCTCGGGGTCGGCCCCGATCCCGCCACGGAGATCCTGCTGCGGCAGACGACTAGCAGTTGAGGGTGACCTCGGTGGACGCCGTGCAGAAGTTGACGCCGGCCTGACCGTCGCCCCGGTCGAAGTTCGGGTCGCCGGACAGCAGGTCCATGCCGTCCCCGCCGAGCATGTCGTCGTCGCCGGCCTCGCCGTAGACGGTGTCGTGGCCGGCACCGCCCTGGACGTTGTCGGGACCCCAGCCGGCGCAGACCAGGTCGTTGCCCTCGCCGCCGAAGATCGTGTCGTCGGCACCGAGCCCGAGGATGATGTCGTTGGCGCCCAGGCCGAAGATGGTGTCCGGCCCGTTGCTGCCGACGATCACGTCGGGGCCGGGGCCGCCGACGATGAAGCCCGCCCCGACGATCGTGGGCACGGCGTTGTAGCAGGCCCCCGGGCCGGGTCTGTTCTGGAACTCCGGCGGGACGTCGTCGGCCTGGGCGACACCGGCGGTGCACAGTCCGACGGCGAGCGCGGCGGCGGCGATGCGCAGTCTCATTGTTGTTTCCCCTCTTCGGTTTCTTGCCTGGGAAGAGAGTCGCAACGCCGCGTTGCCCGAACGCTAACCGGAGCGCGCGAGGTGCCGTTCGACGGCCGGTACCGGCGCCCCGATGCTGGTCCGGATCGCCGCCGCCTCGGCCAGCAGTTCCCGGCGGCCCGTCGCGTGGGCGAGCGCCTCCAGGACGCTCGCCTCCCGCCAGCGGTCACCCAGTTCGCGGTGCAGCGTGAGACTGCGCTCCAGCAGCGACCGCGCGGCCAGCGGGTTGCCGGTGCCCTGCTCGACCACCCCGAGCAGGTTGAGCGCCCAGGCGATGCCCTCCTTGAACTCCAGCTCCCCGAACGTGTCCAGTGCCTCGTCGAGCATCCTGCGGGCCTGCGCCGGCTCACCGCGGTACCAGGCGACGGCGCCCAGATAGGCGAGCGACGACGTGGCACCGCGTTGGTCGCCCAGCTCGCGCAGTGACTTCAGTGATGCCTGAAGGTCGGCCTCCGCGACCACGAGGTCACCGGCCAGCCAGGACGTCGCACCCGCGAGTTGCCGGGCGTAGGCGGCGTTCATCGGGTTCGAGGCCGACGCGGCCTCCTGGTAGTGGTGCAGCGCGGCTTCGTAGTGACCGCGTTCGCGCGCGATCGAGCCGAGCAGCCGGTGCAGCCTGCCGGCCAGGGTTGGATCGGTCGCCAATCCATCTTGAGCGTAGCGCATCGCCCGCGGGTAGTCGCACTCCAGCAACGCGAGGGCTGCCGCCGATGCCAAAGCCTTGCCGCGCAACGGTCCTGAGCCGCGCAGCGCCACCTCCAGCCACCGCCGGCCCTCGCCGTAGTTGCCGGTGCGGTGCCAGTAGCGGTTCAACGCCACCACCAGCCGCAGGATCTTGTCCGTGTCGCCGGTCGAGGTGAACCAGTCCATGGTGCGTCGCAGGTTCGCGTGCTCCACGCGCAGTTCGTTGAGCAGCGTGCCCGTGGGGTCGCCCTCGGCGCGTTCGGCCAGGCACAGGAAGAAGTCGGCGGCGCGCGCGTGCGCCGACGTGTGTTGTTCCAGCGCGAACGCGCGAACGGTCTCCAGCATGGAGAAACGGGTCTCGCCGGCGACCCGGGACACCCGCACGAGCGACTTGGCGACCAGGCCGGACAGCGCGTCGAGCGAACTGGCCAGCGCCTCGACCAGGTCCGCGGGGAACCCGCCCGCGCACACCGCGAGATCGGCGAACAGCGTGCGTTCCGAGGACGTCAGCAGGTCGTGGCTCCACGCGATCGCGGCCCGCAACGGCCCGAGCAGCCCGAACCGGTCGCGCAGCCGCCGCACGATCTGGGCCGGTGTGAGGACGGACGTGCGGGCCGCGGCCAGTTCCAGCGCCAGCGGCAGGCCGTCGAGCGCCGCACACAGCTGAGCGATCGCGGGTGCGTCCGCGTCGGTGTAGGTGTGGGCGGCCCGGCCCAGGAACAGCTGCACGGCGTCGTACGCGGCCAGTTCGGCCAGCGAGCGCGGGACGTCCGGGTCGGGCACGGCCAGCGGCGGCAACGGGTAGACCGTTTCGCCTGGCACAGCAAGGGGTTCGCGGCTCGTGGCGAGCACGCGCAGCCGTGGATGCGCCTCGACGAACGCCGCGCATCCGGCCCGCAGGTGCTCGCAGTTGTCCAGCACCAGCAAGGTGTTGCCGAGCGTGCCCAGTTCGCGCGCGGTGATCGCGAACGCCGTCGCGACCGCGTCCTCCACGCACGAGGCGGAGGTCAGGTCGACCACCGTGGACGACGGCGTGGCGTGCTGGGCGAGCCGGGACTTGCCGCAGCCCGCCGGTCCGGTGAGCGTCACGAGCCGCGTCTTCTCCAGCAGCCGCACGACGTCCTGGGTCTCGCGCTGCCGTCCGACCAGCCCGGCGCCGGGGTCGGCGGGCGGACAGGCGAGCGCCTCCGCCTCGACCGCCCGCAGGCCCCGCCCGGGATCGACGCCCAGCTCCTCGACGAGCACCTTGCGCGCCCGGCGGACCGTGCTCAACGCATCAGCGCGTCGGCCGTCACGTAGTTGTGCGTCGGCGAGCAGCTCCCAGAAGCGTTCCCGCAACGGATGAGTGACCACGAGCCGTTCGAGCTGCGCGGCGGCGGTGCCACAGGCGCCACGGCCGATCTCCTGCTGTGCCAACGCTTCCTCGGCCGCGAGACGTGCCTCGTGCAGCCGGGTAATCTCGGCGGAGGCCCACTCGGAGACGGCGCAGTCGGTCAGCGGATCGCCGCGCCACAACGCAAGTGCCGCACGGGGTGAGGGAGCGCGCTCGAACCGTGTGACGTCGACGTGCGATGGATCGATCCGCAACGCATAGCCCGCGCTGGTGGTGACGAGGACATCGGGGAGACCGATCGCGGCGAGCGCTGAACGGACGCGCGCGATGTGGCTGTGCAGCGTCCGCAACGCCGTGGCCGGGGGCTCGGTGCCCCACAGCGCGTCGATCAGACGCGCCGCGGGCAGCACCGAGGGTGCGCGCAACGCCAGCAGCGCCAGGAGGGAGCGCTGGCGCGTGCCGGCGAGGCGCAGCACGCCGCCTGGCCCGGTCACTTCGAGGGGCCCGAGCAGGCGGACGTCTAGTTGGTCCACGCACGAGCGGAGTTCCTACGGCCCGTCCTGATACATCGGCCGGCCGAACTCATTGAACGCACTGGTCGAGGGGACCCTGCGTGCACGTGTCGGTGCCGCCGAGCCCGTACAGCTTGTTGGGCCAGGCGTTACCGCTCAGCACGTCGTCGCCCTGCGTGCCGTAGACGTCCTGCACGTTCTTGACCTCGTCCAGCTCACCCGGCCTGCTCGCCGTGCCCGCCGCGAGGTCGATCGTCATGCCCTCGGTGTGGTCGCTGAAGTCCGCCCTGTCGCGCATGTTCAGCTTCGCGCCGTCGATCTTGTCGTTGCCGTAGCCGCCCTGCAGGAAGTTGCCGCCCGCGTCGGCCTGCGGCTCGTCCAGCACGTCGTCACCGTCCCCGCCGAAGAGCTGGTCAGGGCCCAGCCCGCCGCTCAGCGAGTCGTCGCCCTCACCGCCCTGCAGGACGTCCGCGCCGGAGCCGCCGTGCAGCGAGTCGTCGCCGTCGCCGCCGTGCTGCTCGGTCGGCACGGCGCTGTCGTAGAGCACGCTGTCGTTGCGGTTGCCCAGGTGGATGACGATCTTCTGGACCTGCGCGCACTGGACGCGGGAGGCCGACAGGCGCGTGCACCCGGTGCCCGGCCGCATCGTGCCGGCATCGCTGACGGTGGTGCCGGAGACGTGGATCTGGCTGGCGCGCGCCGGCGCCCCGGTGACGACGAGCCTGCCGGCCTCGACCCGCGCGACGGTCGCGGGCTCCGGTGCGGCGGCGGTTCCCGATGCGGCCAGTGCGGCCGCGACGAACAGCGTGAGCATGGCGTCTCCCCTCGAAGGCGTTGTGCACGTGGGTACGCGCGGCCTGTTGTGAATCTGTTGTGGCGGCCGCATCCGTGCCACAACCGCCCTGGCCTGTGCTGCACGTCGTCAGTCCGCTTGTGAAGGGGAGGAAGACCGTGAGAACAGGCATGGCAGCCCTGCTCGGCGTCGTGATGGCGCTGACGGTGACACCGCTGACCGCGGCGGCCCAGGAAGAACCGGAAGAGCAGGAGATCATCGTCAAGTTCAAGGAAGGCGCGTCGCGAGGGGACGCGCTGACCGAGTCCCGGACGCGGGCCGTCGCCGACGCCACGGACGGAGCCGAGGTGCTCGCGTCGCGGGACGCCACCGAGTCGATCCGCGTGCTGATGGCGCGCGGTGACGTCGAGTACGCCGAGCCGAACATGGTGTTCGAGACGATGGCCGTGCCCAACGACCCGTTGTGGCCGTCGCAGTGGCACTACTGGGAGGCGACCGGCGGCATCCAGCTGTCGCCCGCCTGGGATCTCGGGCCGTCCGGCTCCGGCCAGCGCGTCGCGGTGATCGACACCGGCCGCACCGCGCACCCCGACATGTCCGCCAACTACATCGGTGGCTACGACTTCATCAGCAACGCGGTCTACGCCAAGGACGGCAACGGCCGCGACGCCAACCCGACGGACCAGGGCGACTGGCGGCTGGCGAACCAGTGCGGTCCCGGCACGGCGGCGCGCGCGTCGAGCTGGCACGGGCTGCACGTCGCCGGCACCGTGGCGGCGTTGCGCAACAACGCGACCGGTGTCACGGGCGTCGCGCCGTTGGCCAAGGTCGTTCCCGTGCGCGTCCTCGGCACGTGCGGTGGCACGCTCGCGGACATCGCGGCGGGCATCGTGTGGGCGGCTGGCGGCGCCGTGCCCGGTGTTCCGGCGAACCCGAACCCGGCGAAGGTGCTGAACCTGTCGCTCGGCGGCCCGTCCGCTGCCTGCCCCGCGACGCTGCAGAACGCGATCAACACCGCCCGCAACGTGCACCGCGCGACCGTGGTCGTGGCGGCGGGCAACAGCGCCGTGGACGCGGCGGGGGCCACTCCGGCGAACTGCGCCGGTGTGATCACCACGGGTGCCACGGACCGGCAGGCCAACCGGGCCTCGTACGCGAACTTCGGCGCGACGATCGAGGTGTGCGCGCCCGGTGGCGAGACCTCGCCGTCGGCGGCGAACGGGGTGCTGTCGACGCTGAACAACGGCCCCACGGTGCCGGCCGGGTCGATCTACAAGCACTACCAGGGCACCAGCATGGCCACACCGCACGTGGCCGGTGTCGTGGCGTTGATGCAGCACGCCCGTGTGCAGCAAGGCAAGGCGTTGCTGACGCCCGCGCAGGTGCTGTTCTACCTGAAGGCGAAGGTGCTGCCCGCGGCCGCCCAGTGCGGCAAGGGGCTGGTCGACGCGCGGCAGAGCGTGGCGGCCGCCATCGCCGCTCCCTGATGTGATCTGTGAACAAGGCCCTGGTCATCCAGGGCCTTTGTTCATACTGCTGACGGTTCCGCGCCATGTACCGCGACTACAAACTCAGTTCATGTCGCTCTCTCGTCGTGGGTTCATGGCTGCTGTCGCTGCTGCTGGTGCGGGCACGCTGCTGCCACCGTCGGTGTACGCAGCGTTGGCCCGTGAGCCCCGTGCGGGAGGATTGCGCGCGATCAAGCACGTCGTGCTGCTCATGCAGGAGAACCGTTCGTTCGACCACTACTACGGGACCCTCCGTGGGGTGCGCGGGTTCTCCGACCGCAACGCGCTGAGGGGTGTGTTCAACCAGTCGGGCGTGCTGCCGTTCCCGGTGCGTGAGGCGGCGTCCGGGCGGGACGTCCAGTACATCGGCGACCTGGACCACAGCTGGAACGGCGGGCACTCGGCGTTGCGCGGCGGGTGGAACGACAACTGGGTGCCGGCGAAGACCGGGGCGACCATGGCGTTCTACACGCGCCAGGACATCCCGTTCCACTACGAGCTCGCGGACACCTTCACGCTGTGCGACGCCTACCACTGCTCGGTGCCGTCCTCGACCTCGCCGAACCGCAACTACTGGGTGTCCGGGTACACGGGTTTCGAGCCCACCGGCGGCCGTGCGACCGGCAACGCGGCCTACAGCGAGGACACGCACGCCGGCTACACGTGGAAGACGTACCCGGAACGTCTTGAGGCCGCTGGGAAGTCGTGGCGCGTCTATCAGGAGTGGGACAACTTCCAGGACAACAACCTGGAGTTCTACGTGCGCTTCAAGGAGATCGCGCGCAAGGTGCTGCCCGCCGGGTTCAAGTCGCTGGACAAGCTGTACGGCACCGGTGACCCCGCGCTGATCGGTTCCCTCGATCTTTCTGCTTTGACCGCCGCGGAGAAGTCCCTGTACACGCGCGGACTGCACCGCGTGAAGCCCGGCGGGCTGGGGGAGACGTTCCGCGCGGACGTCGCCGCCGGCCGGCTGCCCGCCGTGTCGTACCTCGTTCCGTCCTCTGTGGACTCGGAGCACCCCGGCGCGTCGTCGCCCGCCGCCTCCGCCTCGATCACCTACCAGGTGCTGGACGCGCTGGCGTCCAACCAGGAGGTGTGGGAGTCGACGGTCCTGTTCATCACCTACGACGAGAACGACGGCTTCTACGACCACATGCCGCCGCCGCGCCCGCCGTTGTCTTTTAGCGATGAGTACGTGGGTGACCGGCCGTTGGGGCTCGGTGCGCGCGTGCCGATGACTGTCGTGTCGCCGTGGTCCGTCGGCGGTTACGTGAACTCGCAGGTGTTCGACCACACGTCGATGACGCGGTTCCTGGAGAAGTGGACCGGGGTGCGTTCGGAGGAGATCTCCGCGTGGCGCCGGACCGTCGCCGGTGACCTGACCTCGGCGTTCGACTTCGACCGGCGCCGGACGTGGCCCGAGGTCGGGGAGCCCGCCGCGGTGCCGCCCGCCACGCCGCGCTGGCGTCCCGCACCTCCGTCCGAGCAGAAGATGCCGGAGCAGGAGCCCGGACGGCGGCGTGCGCGCGCTCTGCCGTACCAGCCCGACGCGTCGTTGCGCGGAGCCTCGTTGGAGATGTCGAACTCCGGCTCGGCGTCCGTGCACTTCGCCCTGTACCCGTACTCGGGGCAGTTCGCGCTGCCGCAGCACTTCGACGTCTCGTCGTCGGCGTCGCTGGAGGTCGCGGGTGACCACGACCTCGTGTTGCTGGGACCCAACGGTTTCCGCCGTGAGTTCGCAGGGTCTTCCTCTGACCGTGCGCGCGTCTCGTCGTCGGTGCGTGGCTACAGCCGTGTGCTGACGTTGACGTTCGAGAACAGCGGGCCGTCGCGGCTGACGTTCGTGCTGGGGCGGCGTCGTTACGTCGTGAGGCCAGGACATCGGCACGTCATCCCGTGGCTGACCGTCATGAACTCCGGCTGGTACGACCTGACGGTGACCGTGGAGGAAGAACCCGCGTTCCGACGCCGGCTGTGCGGTCACATCGAGAACGGCCAGGAGTCGATCTCCGGATAACGTTGTCCCCGTGGAGATCAAGGGGGACGAGATCCGGCGGCGGATGATCGAGCACGACCTGCTGGACCCTGGCGGGTTCGTGCTCGCAGGAGCCAGGATCACGGGGCAGCTCGACCTGTCCGACGTGGTGGCCAAAAAGCCGTTGGTGCTGCGCGACTGCACGACCGACCAGCCGGTGCTGTTGGACAGGGCGCAGTTCTCGCAACTGGACCTGCGAGGCCTGACCGCGCCCTCCGTGCACGCGCGGGGCCTGTCCGTGGAGCACAACCTCAGCCTGAGCGGCGCCCGCCTGGAGACGATCGACGCGCTGCACATGCGCATCGGCGGCAGCGTCTACCTGGACGACGGGTTCCACGCGTCGGGTTCCGTGACGCTGAGCGGCTCGCAGATCTCCGCCGTGCTGAGCTGCGTCGGCGCGCGGTTCGAGGACGGGCTGTTCGTGGTCGACCTGCGGGTCGGCGACGGGATCTTCCTGTCCCAGGGGTGCCACGTCTCCGGCGGCGGCAGGCACGCGTCGGTGCGGATGCGCGGGACGCGGGTCGACGGGCAGCTCGTCCTGCGGGAGGGGCGTTTCAGCTCCCCTGAGGTCGCACTGGACCTGCGACACGTCCGGGTGGGCAAGGAGCTGTTCCTGCCGTTCGAGGGCGTCGAGGGCAAGGCGCAGCTCGAAGGCCTGACCTACGAGAGCCTGGCGCGGGACGCCACTCTGGACGAATGGCTGTCGTTCCTGGCGACGCGCACCCTCCGCTACTCCACCCAACCATGGGTGCAGCTGGCCGCCGCCCACCAGGCGGCAGGCCACGAACGTGACGTGCGGCGGATCCGCGTGGCCCAGCAACGCGACCTGCGCCGCCGCGGCCAACTCTCGCGCTGGGGCCGCCTGTGGCACCTGATCCGCGGCGTGACCGTCGGCCACGGCTACCGCCCAGGCCTCGCCCTGGTGTGGCTGGCGGGTGTGCTGGCCGTGTCGGTGGGTGTGGTGCTGATCTCCGGCGCCGTCCGCTGCTCGACGGTCGAACAGGTCGGCTACGCCCTCAACGTGGCGACGCCGCTGGTCAAGGTGGACGCGGCCCGCTGCACGGTCGACGCGGGTGCGAGCGCCGGCCAGGTGGTGCTGGCGGCGACGTGGTTGCTGCAGATCCTGGCCTGGGCGTTCGCGACCCTGTTCGTGGCGGGTTTCACGGGATTGGTGAGGCGCAACGCGTGACTGTCGGGGCTGTCTGATACACCAGGAGGCATGAGCGCGAAGACCGCAGCGAGAAAAGGGGAGCGGGTCCCCGCGGAGTCGCTGCCGGTCGCCCGGATCGTGGTGGACGTGCCGCTGGCCCACCTGGACCGGCCGTTCGACTACTCGGTTCCGTCCGAACTGGACGCTGCCGCGGTGCCCGGCTGCCGCGTCCGCGTCCGGTTCGCGGGCCAGCTGGTCGACGGCTACCTGCTGGAGCGCGTGGAGACCTCGGAGTACGGCAAGAAGCTGGCGTTCATCGAGAAGGTCGTGTCGCCCGAACCGGTGCTGGCGCCGGAGATCGCCGTCCTGGCTCGTGCGATCGCCGATCGGTACGCGGGCGGGATGATCGACGTGCTGCGCCTGGCGATCCCGCCCCGGCACGCCCGCGTGGAGGCGGCCGCGCAGGGGGAGGCGCCGCCGTTGCCGCAACTGCCCGCGTGGGTGAAGGGGGCCGGCGAGACCGCGGGGCCGGGAGGCGTGTCCGTTGGGGGGAGTGTCGAGGCCGGGTCGTCGGCCGGAGCTTCCGCGCCCACCGAGGAGCCTGTCGAACCCGCTCCTCCAGCCGGAGCGTCCACACCCGCCCCGGCCACGCCGCCTGGGGTTCCCGCGTCCGCAGGGGAAGGGCTTGCCGAGTCCCCGGCTCCTGGCGCCCTCGCGGACGCCGGTCAGCCCGTCGACCCCGCTCCGCCCGCGCGGTCATCGCTGCCTCCCGTCCCCGCCGACGCCTGGTCGCGTTACCCCCGCGGCCCCAAGTACCTGGAGGCCCTGCACGAGGGCCGTCCCGCCCACGCCGTCTGGCAGGCCCTGCCCTCCGAGGACTGGCCCGCCCGCCTCGCGGAGGCCGCCGCCGCGGTCGCGTCGTCCGGGCGCGGGGTGGCCATCGTCGTGCCCGACCACCGCGACCTGGCCCGCGTCGCCGAGGCGTGCGCCGCGCTGATCGAGGGCGTGGTGACGCTGTCGGCCGATCTCGGGCCGTCGGAGCGGTACAAGCGCTGGCTGGCCGTGCGTCGCGGGGTGGCGCGGGTGGTGGTCGGCACGCGCGCCACGGCGTTCGCGCCGGTCAAGGATCCCGGGCTGCTCGTGGTCTGGGACGACGGTGACGACCTGCACGTCGAGCAGCGTTCGCCGTATCCGAACGTCCGTGACGTGCTGGTGCAGCGCGCACACATGACGGGTGCGGCGCTGCTCATCGGCGGGTTCGCCCGCACGGCCGAGGCGCAGCTGCTGGTTGAGACCGGCTGGGCGCACGAGATCGTGGCGTCGCGCGAGACGCTGCGGTCCGTGGCGCCGCGGGTGGTGTCGGTGGGCGACAACGAGTGGCAGGACGTCAAGGACTCGGCCGCGCGTACTGCGCGGTTGCCGTCCATCGCGTTCGACGCGGCGCGGTTCGCCCTCGCCGACTCGCCGGTGCTGATCCAGGTGCCGCGCCGCGGTTACGTGCCGTCGCTGGCCTGCGGTCAGTGCCGTGGTCCTGCGAGGTGCCGCCGGTGCGCGGGTCCGCTGGCGTTGCCAGGAGGGACCGACAACGGGCTGCCCAAGCCCGCGTACTGCCGGTGGTGTGCGGCTACCGAGGCCGGTTTCCGTTGCCCCACCTGCGGGTCGCGCAAGCTGCGCGGGCAGATCATCGGTGCCCGGCGCACCGCCGAGGAGCTCGGGCGCGCGTTTCCCGGGTTCCCGGTGCGGACCAGCGGCGCGGACGAGGTGCTGACCAAGGTGCCGGGCAAGCCGTCGCTCGTGGTCGCCACCCCCGGCGCCGAACCCGTGGCCGAGGGCGGTTACGGCGCCGTGCTGCTGCTCGACGGCTGGGCGTTGCTCGGCAGGGCAGATCTCCGGGCCTCCGAGGAGGCGTTGCGGCGGTGGATGACGGCCGCGGGGCTGGTGCGGCCGGGCAACGGGCGCGTGGTCGTGATCGCGGACTCGTCGCTGACGCCGGTGCAGGCCCTGGTCCGCTGGGACCCGGTGTGGCACGCCGCCACCGAGCTCGCCGCGCGCACCGAGCTGGGCTTCCCGCCGGCGGTGCGGATGGCGACCGTCGACGGCACCCCGGACGCGGTGAACGCCATGCTCGACGAGCTCCGGCTACCGCCCACCGGCGAGATCCTCGGGCCGGTCCCGCTGGGCGACGACGAGACCAAGGAACGGGCCCTGGTGCGGGTCGCGCGCGGCGAGGGCCGTCAGCTGGCCGCCGTGCTGGCCGAGGCGCAGGCCGTGCGGACGGCCCGCAAGGAACAGGACCTCGTGCGGATCAAGCTCGACCCGCTGGAGGTCCTGTAGGGCGGGGCCGGCGTTCAGTCCACGTAGTGCGAGCGCAGGGCCGCCATGTGCTCGCGGATATCCTCGTCGGTGAGCTTCTCGTACTCGAGGTACTCGCTCAGGTACGTCATGAGGTCGCCGCGTTCGGGGTGGTCCTCGCCCGCGATCACGTGCGCCGTCGTGCCCGCGATTCCCGCCGGGAACAGCAGGAAGCCGTCGAGGCCCGCCATCGTGTCGAAGGAGGCGTTCTTGGCCTCCCACAGGGCCCAGACGTCCTCCTCGCGGCCGCACTCGGCGAGCAGCAGGGCGGCGAGGACCAGGGCCTCGCTCACGCCCCAGCCCTCCTGGTGGGCGGCGGTCTCCTCGGCGAGCAGGTGGCGCAGCAGGCCGGCGTCGTCGTCGCGGCGTTCGCGCAGCAGGAGGTGCAGTGCTTCCTCGCGGTCCGCCTCGTCGAGCGGGGTGTTCGTGAAACTGGTTCGCAACTGGTCAAGATCGATCGACACGCCCGCACCTTAGGCCTTCCTCAAGGAGTGTTGCCATCCGGTCGTAACGGAGTAGAAGTTTCCGCATGTTGCGAACGGTTGCCGCACTGACGCTCTCCGTCGTACTGGTCGCTCCCGTCCCGGCGGGAGCGGCGGAGTCATCACCACGCGTGCCCGAGCAGGTGGGCTGGGGAGGCGCCGTGTCGAGCGTCGACCCCGACGCGTCCCAGATCGGTGTCGACGTGCTCCGCCGCGGTGGCAACGCCGTCGACGCCGCCGTCGCCACCGCCGCCGCGCTCGGCGTGACCGACCCGTTCAGCGCGGGCATCGGTGGCGGCGGGTTCTTCGTCCACTACGACGCCCGCACCGGCCGTGTGTCCACTTTGGACGGGCGCGAGACCGCGCCCCGGTCGGCCACCGACCAGCTCTTCGTGGAGAACGGCCAGCCACTGCCGTTCGCCGAGGCGATGACCAGCGGCAAGTCCGTCGGCGTCCCCGGCACGCCCAAGACGTGGCAGCAGGCGCTGCGCAAGTGGGGCACGCTCGACCTGCGCGAGGCCATGGCGCCCGCGGAAGCGTTGGCGCGACGTGGTTTCGTCGTCGACAAGACGTTCAACTCGCAGATCGCGAACAACGCGGCGCGCTTCGCCGACTTCACCTCGACCCGCGACCTCTACCTGCCCGGCGGCCAGCCGCCCGCGATCGGCAGCACGTTCCGCAACCCGCAGCTCGCCGACACCTACCGCGAGCTCGCCCGCACCGAACTCGCGTCGCTCTACGGCGGCGCGGTGGGTCGTGACCTCGTGAAGGCCGTGCAGAAGCCGCCGGTCGTGCCCGGCTCGACCCGCAACGTCCGCGCCGGCGACATGCAGATCTCCGACCTCGCCCGCTACCAGGTCGAACGCCGCGACCCGACGCACACGCGCTACCGCGGCCTCGACGTCTACGGCATGGCGGCGCCGTCGTCCGGTGGCACGACCGTCGGCGAGGCGCTCAACATCCTCGAGTCGACCGACCTCTCCAAGGTCTCCGACGTCGAGTACCTGCACCGCTTCATCGAGTCGACCAAGCTCTCCTTCGCCGACCGTCTGCGCTGGGTCGGCGACCCGGCCTTCTCCCGAGTGCCGACCGAGGGCCTGCTCTCGCAGAAGTTCGCCGACAGCCGCGCGTGCCTGATCAAGCCCGACGCCGTGCTGCCCGCCCCGCAGCCCGCCGCCGACCCGCGCAACCCCCAGGCCTGCCAGGCCACCGCCGGACTCTCGGCGTTGCGCGAGGACGCCGAACGCACCACGCACCTCACGACGGCCGACCGCTGGGGCAACGTCGTCGCCTACACCCTGACGATCGAGGCGGAGGGCGGCAGCGGCATCGTCGTCCCGAACCGCGGCTTCCTGCTCAACAACGAGCTCACCGACTTCGAGTTCGTCGCCCCGACCGCCGGCGTCCCGCACCCGAACCTCCCCGGCCCCGGCAAGCGCCCGCGCTCGTCCATGGCCCCGACGATCGTCGTCGACCACGGCAAGGTCCTGCTCGCCGTCGGCTCACCGGGTGGCTCCACCATCATCACCACGGTCACCCAGATCCTGACCGCCCGCCTGGACCGCAAGATGTCGCTCGTCGACGCCGTGGCGGCCCCGCGCGCCTCCCAGCGCAACGCGGCCACGACCCCGGCGGAGGCGGAGTTCATCGCCGCCTCGACCACGGCGGGCCTGCAGGCCATCGGGCACAGGTTCAGCCAGAACGCCGAGATCGGCGCCGCCACGGCCGTCGAACGCGCCAAGGACGGCCGCTGGCGTGCGGTCGCCGAGCCGACCCGGCGCGGCGGTGGAGCGGCCCGCGTCGTGAAGGTGGGCTGATCGAGCCGGATTTCGCACGCGGAAAGGACGGGCCGTGCCATGGCCCGTCCTTTTTCGTGTCGCTCGGTCCGGCATTCGCATTTCAGAGACCAGCGGAATTTCCAGCTGGTCCGGAATCGTAACGAAGCTCGCCGGCGGTTCGATCCTTCTTGCGCGGCGGCACGGTCGTTTCGTGAAATGAGGTTCTAAATGGCGTGGAACATGCTCGAGATGACGGACGGCAGCAAGTATCGCGTTCTCGTCGACTTCACGGAGCTCGTCGAGACCGTCGACAACGCCCTGAAGGCCGGAGGCCTTCTCACCCTTCCCATGGGGATCGAGAAACCTGGGAACCCCGTCACCCTCAACCCGCGGCACATCGTCCGGGTGATCGACGGAATGCACTGAGCACTATTTGTTGGTGCGGCCGTCGATGCGTTCGCGGATGAGGTCGGCGTGACCGTTGTGCTGCGCGTACTCCTCGATCAGGTGGATGTAGAGCCACCGCACCGAGGTCTCACCCGCTCGCTCGTGCACGAAGGTGTCGTCGAGGTCCCGGCCCGCCGCTGCCGCGCGGGACTCGATGATCTCGGCGCCGAGCGCGGCGTACTCCGCCTCCGCCCTGCTGGGGTCCAGGCCCTCGAAGGCGCCGCCGCTGCGGCCCGGCACGCTGTAGAGGCCCTGGACGTCCTCGCCGGCCAGGCGGCGGCGGAACCAGACGCGTTCGACGTCCGTGAGGTGGCGGATCAGGCCCAGCAGGGACAGGTTCGACGGAGGTGCGGACTCGAGGGCGAGCTGCTCGCCGGTCAGGCCCGCGCAGTTGGCCAGGAACGTGGCCCGGTGGCGGTCCAGCCACGCTTCGAGCATCGGGCGCTCGGCGCCGAGCAGTGGTTCGTCGGCCGGGGTGACTTCGGGTGCCGTCCAGGTCATGCGCCCATTGCATCAGCCTCATGACCTGGGTGTCTCCACCTTATGGCCGAGAGGGACCCGTGATCTTCCTACCGTGGGCTGATGCAGGCTCGATACCGCGAGCCGATGTGGGCTGACCTGCGCGAACGGCACAGTTCATGGCATGACGACGACCACTGTTCCCAGCGCCCAGGCAGCCCACTTCGACCTCCACGCGCTGTTCCGTCCCGTGCTGACGGCCCTGCGGTTCACCGGCCACTTCGTCGTGGCGCTGGTGGGCGTGATCTTCCTCGGCAGCGCGTCCGAGCACTGACCGCGCTCCTCGTAGACTGGCCTCCAGTCCACACGAGGAGCACTGCGTGACCGTCCAACCCATCCGCCTGTTCGGCGACCCCGTGCTGCGCACCGCGGCGACCGAGGTCACCGACTTCGACAAGGAACTGCGCACCCTGGTCAAGGACCTGTGGGACACGATGCAGGACGCGGGCGGAGCCGGACTCGCCGCGCCCCAGCTCGGTGTCGGACTGCGTGTGTTCACGTACCACTGCGACGGTTTCGCCGGCCACCTCGTCAACCCGACGTGGGACGTCGTCGGCGAGGAGATGCAGGACGGCTCCGAGGGCTGCCTGTCCATCCCCGGCATGACGTGGGACTGCAAGCGCCACCTGCACGTGGTGGCCAAGGGCTGGAACATGCACGGTGAGCCCGTCGAGGTCGAGGGCACCGAGACGCTCGCGCGCTGCATCCAGCACGAGTCGGACCACCTCGACGGAGTGCTCTTCCTCGACCGCCTCGACGCCGACACCCGCAAGCAGGCCATGCGGGAGATCCGGCAGTCCGAGTGGTTCGACGGTACGGTCCCCACCTTGAAGCAGAGCCCGCACCCACTCTTCGGCAGGTCCAGCTGACCATGCGACTCGTGTTCGCCGGTACGCCCGAGGTCGCACTTCCCTCGCTGCGCGCCCTCATCGACTCCTCCCGCCACGACGTCGTCGCCGTGGTCACCCGTCCCGACGCACCCTCCGGCCGTGGCCGCAGGCTCGAGCGCTCCCCGGTGGCCGCGCTCGCCGACGAGCACGGCATCGAGGTCCTCACCCCCGTCAAGGCGGGAGAGCCCGAGTTCCTGGAGCGCCTGCGCGCGCTGGAACCCGACCTCTGCCCGGTCGTCGCCTACGGCAACCTGCTTCCGCAGCGCACGCTCGACGTCCCCAGGTTCGGCTGGGTCAACCTCCACTTCTCCGTGCTGCCCGCGTGGCGCGGCGCCGCGCCGGTGCAGGCCGCCGTGCGCAACGGCGACGACATCACCGGCGCCTCGACGTTCCGCATCGTCAAGGAGCTCGACGCGGGCCCCGTGTTCGGCGTGGTGACCGAGAAGGTGCGCGACCGCGACACCTCCGGCGACCTGCTGACCCGGCTGTCCGTCTCGGGGGCCGGCCTGCTGCTGTCCACTGTGGACGGCATTGAGGACGGCACCCTGCGGGCCGTCGAACAGCCCGCGGACGGCATCACCTACGCCGCCAAGATCTCCGTCGAGGACGCGCGCCTCGACTTCACCACGCCCGCCACGGCGCTCGACCGCCTGGCGCGCGCCGTGACACCGGAACCCGGCGCATGGGCCGAGTTCCGCGGCGAACGGCTCAAGCTCGGCCCGGTGACGCCGGTGGCCGACGTGACGCTCCCGGCGGGCGAGGTGCTCGTCGAGCGCAAGCGCGTGCTCGTGGGCACCGCGACCACGGCGGTGGCACTCGGTGAGGTCCAGGCACAGGGCAAGAAGCGCATGGCCGCCACCGACTGGGCACGCGGCGTGCGGATCGAATCAGGGGAGCGCATCGCATGACGTGCTCCCGGACGAGCTCGGCAGGCGTCGCCTGTGAGCGGCAGGACAGGAACGTGGCGCGCGTGATCCGCGCAGCCGCAGGGGAGCCAGAGACAGTGGAGTACAACGCATGACCGGCCACTCGCGAGGCGCCTCGAAGCCTTCCCGCCCCAGCAGGCCGCACCCGCCGAGCCGGCGCACCGGGCCCTCCCGGCCGCCCGTGGAGGACCCGGCCCGCCTCGCCGCGCTGGAGACCCTGCGCGCCGTGCGGCAGCGGGACGCCTACGCGAACCTGGTGCTGCCGCAGATGCTCCGCGACCGGCGCATCACCGGCCGCGACGCCGCGCTGGCCACCGAGCTCACCTACGGCTCGGCGCGGGCACAGGGCCTGCTCGACGCCGTCATCGAGGCGTGCTCGGACCGCCCGCTGTCCGAAGTGGACGGCTCGGCGCTCGACGCGTTGCGGCTGGGCGCGTATCAGCTGCTGCGCACCCGGATCCCGTCCCACGCCGCGGTCGCCTCGACCGTCGACCTCGTGCGGGGCGAGCTCGGGTCCGGCATCGCGGGCTTCGTCAACGCCGTCCTGCGCCGGGTGGCAGAGCAGGACGAGGCCGCCTGGGTCGACGAGCTGGCGCCCGACCCGGACACCGACCCGATCGGCAACCTGGCTTTCACCCACGCCCACCCGCGCTGGATCGCGCAGGCGTTCGCGGAGGCCCTCGGCAGCCGCGAGGAGCCGCTGAGGCTGGCCCTGCAGGCCGACGACGCGCGCCCGGCCGTGCACCTGGTGGCACGCCCCGGCGAGGTGAGCGCCGACGAGCTCGCCGCCATCACCGGCGGCGACGTGGCGCCCTACTCGCCCTACGGCGTGCACCTGGAGACCGGCGCGGGCGACCCGGGCGATCTCGAGCCCGTCCGGGAACGCCTCGCCAACGTGCAGGACGAGGGCAGCCAGCTCTGCGCCCTGGCCCTGACCCGCGCGCCGCTCGAGGGCACGGACACAGACGACCGCTGGCTGGACCTCTGCGCCGGCCCCGGCGGCAAGGCCGCCCTGCTGGGCGCACTCGTCGGCATCGAGGGCGGCGAGCTGATCGCCGTCGAGAAGGCGCCCCACCGCGCCGAGCTCGTGCGCAAGCTCACCACCGGCCTGCCGGTCACCGTGGAGGTGGCCGACGGCCGTGAGACCGACTTCCTGGAAGGGGCGTTCGACCGCGTGCTGGTCGACGCGCCCTGCACCGGTCTCGGTGCGCTGCGCAGGCGCCCGGAGGCGCGGTGGAGGCGCCAGCCCGCCGACGTCGGCACGCTCACGAAGCTGCAGCGCGAGCTGCTGACCGAGGCGTTGCGACTCGTGCGCCCTGGCGGCGTGGTGGCTTATGTCGTGTGCTCACCTCATCTCTCGGAGACCGTAGGGGTGTTGACGGACGTCGCGAAGCGCACCGGGGCCGAGGTGCTGGACACGCGGGAGTTCTTCCCGGGAGTTCCGGACCTCGGGGAAGGACCGCACGTTCAGCTCTGGCCCCATCTGCACGGCACCGACGCGATGTTCTGCGTGGTGCTGCGACGCCCTGTGTGAGCGCTCGGGGAAGACTCTAACGACGAGGTCTGACAGTTTTGGATCCCTTGTGCCGCAAGGGATCCAGGTTCAGACCCTGGCTGTGGAGGCGCGGCGGTAGGTCACGTCCGCCGCGCCGCGTTCGAAGGCGCGCACGGCCGGTACGGGAACACCCGACGGGTGGGCGAGCGCGAGCTTCGTCGGGGGCACGCCGTGAGCGGCACCGCCGTCACATCGGCCCCGACCCGGTTCACCGCGCGGCGCCCGACCATGACGATCAGCCGCTTCAGCGTCACCACGTCGACGATCTGGATCGCCGCCGCCGGCTTCCCCGATTGACCCGCCTGCCGGGCGCGGCGCCGTGTCGACGGCGGCGAGGGCGGCCCGGCTGTCTGTCAGGAACACGCGGCCCGTCTCGGTCAGCTCGACCTGTCGGCTGGTGCGGTCGACCAGCCGCGCGCCCACCCGGCGTTCGAGCTGGGCGATCGCTCGCGACAGGGGCGGTGCGGCGATGCCGGGCCGTGCGGCGGCACGTCCGGAGGGGAGCTCCTCGGCGACCGCGGCGAAATAGGCCGGTTCCCTGGTCTCCAGCCGCTGATCCTTGCCTCGAGGTCACGACCTTGCCGGCGGCCACGCCCCCGGCAAGGTCGGCCTGCTTCTCTAAGATCGTCCACATGACACGTGGGCTGCTCGGACTGGTCGCCTCAGGCTGCGGCGGGGTCGAAGGCTGGTTCCGCACGGAGCTCGCCGAGCCCGCCGCACAACTGGGGTGGCAGTTGGCCATCACGCTCACCCCGACGGTCGTCCCGTGGTTCGAGGAGGCGGGCGAGCTGGAGAAGCTCCAGGCGCTGACCGACCTCCCGATCCGCTGGGAGCCGAGGCTGCCGAGCCAGCCGAAGCCCTACCGCACGCCCGACGCGTTCATCTTCGCCCCTGCCAGCGCGAACTCGGTGGCGAAGCTGGCACTGGGCATCGGCGACAACCAGGCGCTGACCGCGTTGAACGAGGCCATCGGCACCGAGAACTGCAAGGTCGTCGTCATGCCCCAGGCCAGCGCCGACAAGCGCCGTCACCCTCTGTGGGAGACGCACGTCACGACGCTCACCGGAGCGGGTGTCGTCGTGGTCTCAGACGAGGCTCCCGGCAGGCTGCTCGACCTGCTGGACACCTAGACTTCACCCTCGTGGTCCACACGCCGATGATCGCCCCCAGCATCCTGTCCGCCGACTTCGCGCGCCTCGCCGACGAGCTCGCCGCGGTGCCCACGTCGGACTGGATCCACGTCGACGTCATGGACAACCACTTCGTGCCGAACCTGACGCTCGGCCTGCCCGTGGTGAAGTCGCTGCTGAAGGTCACCGACATCCCGATCGACTGCCACCTCATGATCGAGGACCCGGACCGCTGGGCCATCGGTTACGCGGAGGCGGGCGCGTACAACGTGACCGTGCACGTCGAGGCGGCCAGCGACCCCATCGCACTGGCGCGCAACCTCAGGGCCGCCGGGGCCAAGGCGGGCCTGAGCATCAAGCCCGGCACCCCGCTGGAGCCGTACGTCGAGGTCCTCAAGCACTACGACACGCTGCTGGTCATGTCGGTCGAACCGGGCTTCGGCGGCCAGAGCTTCATGGCCGAGGTGCTGGACAAGGTCCGCCAGGCCCGCCACCTCGTCGACACCGGGCACCTCAAGCTGCTCGTGGAGATCGACGGCGGCATCAACGCCGACACGATCGAACAGGCCGCGCAGGCCGGGGTGGACTGCTTCGTCGCCGGTTCCGCCGTGTACGACGCCGCAGACCCCGGCAAGGCCGTCGAGGCCCTGCGCGCCCAGGCAGCCGGGTCGAGGTGACCCCCGAGGACGCGATGGTGCTCGCCATCGCGCAGAGCGAACGGGTGCGGGGCACGACCAGCCCCAACCCCCCGGTGGGCTGCGTCATCCTCGACGCCGACGGCAACGCGGTCGGGTTCGGCGCCACCCAGCCCGTCGGCGGACCACACGCCGAGGTCATGGCGTTGAGGGAAGCGGGCGCGAAAGCCCAGGGCGGCACCGCGGTGGTCACCCTGGAGCCGTGTTCGCACTTCGGCCGCACGCCGCCGTGCACAGAGGCGTTGCGCGAAGCCGGGATCGAACACGTCTTCCACGCCCTCAGCGACCCGAACCCGCGCGCCGCGGGTGGTGCGAAGGTCCTCGAGGACGCGGGCATCACGGTCGAGGGCGGGCTGCTCGCGACCGAGGTCAGCAGGGGCCCCCTGCGGGCGTGGCTGCACTACGCGCGCACGGGCCGTCCGCACGTCACGTGGAAGTACGCGGCCTCGCTCGACGGCAGGATCGCCGCCCAGGACGGCACCAGCCAGTGGATCAGCTCGGAGACCTCCCGCGAGGAGGTCCACGGCACGCGCGCGAAGCTCGACGCGATCATCGTCGGCTCCGGCACCGTCCGGAAGGACGATCCCGCGCTGACGGCCAGGGACGCCGATGGAATGCCGTTGCCCCGCCAGCCGTTGCCGGTGGTCGTGGGCACCAGCGATCTGCCGGAAGGAGCGAAGCTCCAGCACACCGCACTGCACCTGCGCACGCACGACCCGGACGACGTCCTCGCCGCACTGGCGGAACGCGGGCTGGTCGACGTGCTGCTGGAGGGTGGACCGACGCTGGCCGGCGCGTTCTGGCGGGCCGGCAGGGTCGACCGCGTGCTCGCCTACATCGCGCCTGCGCTGCTCGGGAACGGTCCCGCGGCGGTGCTGGACGCGGGCGTGTCAACCATCACGGACGCTGTCCGGTTGACCGTGGAAGACGTCACCATGAGCGGACCGGACTTGCGGATCAGCGCGGTTCCGCAAACTTAGGAGGAGCGTTGTTCACCGGGATCGTCGAGGAACTCGGCCACGTCGTCGCGACGGAGGACCTGCCGGACGCGGCGCGGATCCGCGTCGCGGGGCCGATCGTGACCAGCGACGCGAAGCACGGCGACTCCATCGCGGTGAACGGCGTCTGCCTCACCGTCGTGGAGGTCGAGAACGACACCTTCACCGCCGACGTGATGCGCGAGACCCTCTTGCGCAGCAGCCTCGCGAAGGTCGCCGCCGGCGACCGCGTCAACCTGGAGCGCGCGGCCGCGGTCGGCCAGCGCCTCGGTGGCCACATCGTGCAGGGCCACGTCGACGGCACCGGCGCGATCCTCGCGCGGGAGAAGGCCGAGCACTGGGAGATCGTCCACATCGGACTCCCGCCGTCGCTCGCGCGCTACGTCGTGGAGAAGGGCTCCATCACGGTCGACGGGGTCTCGCTGACGGTCGTGACCGTCTCCGAGGACGAGTTCACCGTGAGCCTCATCCCGACGACGCTCGACCTCACCACGCTCGGGCGTCGTTCGCCCGGCGACCTGGTGAACCTGGAGGTCGACGTGCTGGCGAAGTACGTCGAACGACTGGCGATCCCGCACCTGCGGGCCATCGCGGGCGAGGAGGCCCAGTGAGCACCGACTTCTCCGACATCGAGCGGGCGATCAAGGACATCGCCGCCGGTCGGCCGGTCGTCGTCGTGGACGACGAGGACCGCGAGAACGAGGGCGACCTGATCTTCGCCGCCGAGAAGGCGACGCCGGAGCTGCTCGCGTTCATGGTCCGCTACACGTCCGGGTACGTCTGCGTGGCGCTGACGGACTCCGACTGCGACCGTCTCGACCTGCCGCCGATGTACCACACGAACCAGGACCAGCGCGGCACCGCGTACACGGTCACGGTGGACGCGCGCGCCGGCATCACCACCGGCATCTCGGCCGCCGACCGCGCCCGCACGATCCGGTTGCTCGCCGACCCGGCCGCGCAGGCCAGCGACTTCAACCGGCCCGGTCACGTGGTTCCGCTGCGTGCCAGGGACGGTGGCGTGCTGCGCCGCCCCGGCCACACCGAGGCCTCCGTCGACCTCGCACGTCTCGCGGGGCTGGCGCCCGCCGGCGTGCTCTGCGAGATCGTGTCGCAGAAGGTCGAGGAGGACATGGCGCTGCGCGACGAGCTGGAGGTCTTCGCGGCCGACCACGACCTCGCGCTGATCACGATCGCCGACCTCATCGCGTACCGCCGCCGGGTCGAGACCCAGGTCGTGCGCGCCGCCGAGGCCCGCATCCCGACCGCGCACGGCGTGTTCACCGCGTACGGCTACGACAGCCTGCTCGACGGCATCGAGCACGTCGCGATGGTCTACGGCGAGATCGGCGACGGCGAGGACGTGCTGGTGCGCGTGCACTCCGAGTGCCTCACCGGTGACGTGCTCGGCTCGTTGCGCTGCGACTGCGGCCCTCAGCTCGACGCGGCGCTGGAAGCCGTTGCGGCACAAGGCCGTGGTGTCGTGCTGTACATGCGCGGTCACGAGGGCCGCGGCATCGGCCTGATGCACAAGCTGCAGGCGTACCAGCTGCAGGACGAGGGCGCGGACACCGTGGACGCGAACCTCGTGCAGGGCCTGCCCGCCGACGCGCGCGACTACGGCACGGGCGCGCAGATCCTGGTGGAGCTCGGCATCAAGTCCATGCGGCTGCTGACGAACAACCCGGCCAAGCGCGTCGGACTGGAGGCCGGATACGGTCTGCGGGTGCTCGACCGGGTGCCGCTGCCGATCTCCCCGAACCCGGAGAACCTGCGGTACCTGCGCACCAAGCGCGACCGGATGGGTCACGAGCTGCACCAGCTGGAGCAGTACGAGACCGTTGTTTCCGCTACGGAGGACCAGGAATGAGCGGCGAGGGCCGTCCAGAGCAGACCAGGCTCGACGGCAAGGGCCTGAGCGTCGCGATCGCCGCGACGCGCTGGCACACCAAGATCACCGACCAGCTCGTCGAGCGCGCCCTCCAGGCCGCGCAGGACGCGGGCTGCGTCGACACGACCGTCGTGCGCGTGGCGGGGGCGATCGAGCTTCCCGTTGTCGTGCAGGAACTCGCGCGTCACCACGACGCGGTGGTCGCGCTGGGCGTGGTCATCCGCGGCGGCACCCCGCACTTCGAGTACGTGTGCGACTCGGTGACCGACGGGCTCACCCGCGTCGCGCTGGACGAGTCCACGCCGGTCGGCAACGGCGTGCTGACGACGAACACCGAGGAACAGGCCCTGGCGCGCGCCGGCCTGCCGGACTCGGTGGAGGACAAGGGATACGAGGCGACCGTCGCCGCGATCGACACGGCACTCGTGCTGCGCGGCCTGCGTCAGCCCTGGACCGAGCGGGGTTTCGAGTGATGACGTCCATCGTGTTGCGCCCCAAGAAGATCCGCCGCGTCGCGTGGGCGTGCGCGGTCGGTCTCGTCGTCGTGTTCACGGTGGTGGGGCTGCTGCTGGGGAACACGCCGACCGGCGTGATCTTCCGGACCTCCGACCAGGTCGCCATGATCGTGCTGGGCTTCCTGCTGGCGGGTGGCGTGCTGTTGCTGACCCGTCCGCGCGTCACGGCCGACGCCGAGGGTGTCGACGTGCGCAACGTCGTGACGTCGCACCACTACGACTGGAACGACGTGCTGTCGGTCAGCTTCCCTGACGGCGCCGCGTGGGCCCGTCTGGAGCTGCCGGAGGACGAGTACATCTCGGTGATGGCCGTGCAGGCCGTGGACCGCGAGTACGCCGTCTCGTCCGTGCGCGCGTTGCGTGAGCTGCACAAGGCCGCGCGGGTCTAGACCCAGAGCCCCAGGATCGCACCCGCGAGGGTGAGTCCGACGATGTGATAGCCCGCCCCGATCGCCGCGAAGGTGAGCGGGGCGGGCTTCGTCATGTCGTAGGCGCCTGTCACGAGCCTGACCGGCAACGCGATGCCGATGCCGACGACGAGCCCGAGCAGGATGCCTTCCATGATGTTGTCGGTGCGCGAGGCGTGGCCGATCATCGCGGTCGCGAGCGTGATGACGAAACAGGTGAGCAGCGGGATGGCGTAGACCGCCGCGCTCTGGTTCTCCGGTGGACTCAGGTCCTGGCCGGACGCGTGTTGGTAGGCCCTGCCGAAGGCGTACTCCGCGTACCACACCATGCCCAGCGCGAAGTAGGCGATCGTGGCAACGACGACGGCCAACCAGTTGAGGTCGCCGAGCACGCTCAAGCTCATGAGGATCTCCGCAATGATCAGGGTTACTTGGCATCGCGGGGTGCGCGTCCGTCGTTACGAGTGCATAGACGGCGAAAGGGCCGCCCACCGTTGGTGAGCGGCCCTCTCGCTGCGAAAGCGACTAGCTGCGGACCATCTTGCGCAGCACGTACTGCATGATGCCGCCGTTGCGGTAGTAGTCGGCCTCACCAGGCGTGTCGATGCGGACGACCGCGTCGAACTCCACCTTCGAGCCGTCCGTCTTCGTGGCGACGACGTGGACCGTCGACGGCGTGGTGCCGTTGTTCAGGTCCGTGACGCCGCTGAAGTCGAACGTCTCGGTGCCGTCGAGGCCCAGCGACGCCGCGTTCTCGCCCGCCGGGAACTGCAGCGGCAGCACGCCCATGCCGATGAGGTTCGAGCGGTGGATGCGCTCGTAGGACTCGGCGATGACGGCGCGGACGCCGAGCAGCGAGGTGCCCTTGGCGGCCCAGTCGCGCGACGAGCCGGAGCCGTACTCCTTGCCCGCCAGCACGACCAGCGGCACACCGGCCTCCGCGTAGGAGACCGACGCGTCGTAGATCGTGGTCTGCGGCGCGCCGTCGGCCAGGAAGTCGCGGGTGAAGCCGCCCTGGACGTCGTCGAGCAGCAGGTTGCGCAGGCGGATGTTCGCGAACGTGCCGCGGATCATCACCTCGTGGTTGCCGCGGCGGGAGCCGTAGGAGTTGAAGTCCTTGCGCTCCACGCCGTGCTCGGTCAGGTACTTGCCTGCGGGCGAGTCGGCCTTGATCGAACCGGCGGGGGAGATGTGGTCCGTGGTGACCGAGTCGCCCAGCAGCGCGAGCACGCGGGCACCCGAGATGTCGGTGACCGGCTTCGGCTCCATCTCCATGCCCTCGAAGTACGGGGGCTTGCGCACGTAGGTGGACTCGCTGTCCCACTCGAACGTGTTGCCGGTCGGCGTGGGCAGCGACTGCCAGCGCTCGTCACCGGAGAACACGTTCTTGTAGCCCTTGGTGAAGCCCTCCGCGGAGATCGAGGTCGAGATGACCTCGGCGATCTCGGCCGGGGTCGGCCAGATCTCCGACAGGTACACCGGCTTGCCATCGGGGTCGTACGCGAGCGGCTCGGTGGTGATGTCCTTGTCCATCGAACCGGCCAGCGCGTACGCCACGACCAGCGGCGGCGACGCGAGGTAGTTCATCTTGATGTCCGGGTTGATCCGGCCCTCGAAGTTGCGGTTGCCGGACAGCACCGAGACGACCGCGAGGTCGCCTTCCTGCACGCCCGCCGAGATCTCCTCCTGCAGCGGGCCCGAGTTGCCGATGCAGGTGGTGCAGCCGTAGCCGACCAGGTGGAAGCCGAGCTTCTCCAGGTACGGCATGAGGCCGGCGCGCTCGTAGTAGTCCATGACGACCTTCGAGCCCGGCGCCAGGGTCGTCTTGACCCACGGCTTGCGCTCGAGACCGCGCTCGACGGCCTTCTTCGCGAGAAGGGCCGCGCCGAGCATCACGGACGGGTTCGAGGTGTTGGTGCACGACGTGATCGCGGCGATCGCGACGGCGCCGTGGTCCAGCTCGAACTCGTTGCCGTCGAGGGAGACCTTGACCGGCTTCGACACGCGGCCGGTCGCGCCCTCCGCGGCGGACTGGAACACCTTCGGCGCACCGGAGCCGTTGCCACCCTCGTGGATGGCGGCCGGGTCGCTCGCGGGGAACGACTCGTCGACGGCCTCGTCCACGCCGGTCAGCTCCGCCGACTCGGTGTGCGCGACGTAGGCGCCCAGAGCCTGGCGGAACGACTCCTTGGCGTTGGTCAGCTCGATGCGGTCCTGCGGGCGCTTCGGGCCGGCGATGGACGGGACGACCGTCGCCAGGTCCAGCTCCAGCGTCTCGGAGAACACCGGCTCGTTGGACGCGTCGTGCCAGAGGCCCTGTTCCTTGGCGTAGGCCTCGACGAGCGCGATCTGCTCTTCGGTTCGGCCGGTCAGGCGCAGGTAGTCGATGGTCTCGCCGTCGATCGGGAAGATGCCGACCGTGGAGCCGAACTCCGGCGACATGTTGCCGATCGTGGCGCGGTTCGCCAGCGGCACGGCGCTGACGCCCTCACCGTAGAACTCGACGAACTTGCCGACGACGCCCTGCTTGCGCAGCATCTCGGTGATCGTGAGCACCAGGTCGGTGGCGGTGGCGCCGGGGGGCAGCTCACCGGACAGCTTGAAGCCCACGACGCGCGGGATCAGCATGGAGACCGGCTGGCCGAGCATCGCGGCCTCGGCCTCGATGCCGCCGACGCCCCAGCCCAGCACGCCGATGCCGTTGACCATCGTGGTGTGCGAGTCGGTGCCGACGAGCGTGTCGGGGTACGCCTGGCCGTTGCGGACCATGACGACGCGCGCGAGGTGCTCGATGTTGACCTGGTGCACGATGCCGGTGCCGGGCGGGACGACCTTGAACTCGTCGAACGCCGTCTGGCCCCAGCGCAGGAACTGGTAGCGCTCGCGGTTGCGCTCGTACTCCAGGTCGACGTTCTGCTCGAACGCGTCCGGGCGGCCGAAGATGTCGGCGATGACCGAGTGGTCGATCACGAGCTCGGCGGGCGCGAGCGGGTTCACCTTCTCGGCGTCGCCGCCGAGCTGGGTGACGGCCTCGCGCATGGTGGCGAGGTCGACGACGCAGGGCACACCGGTGAAGTCCTGCATCACGACGCGGGCCGGCGTGAACTGGATCTCGGTGCTCGGCTCGGCGGCCGGGTCCCAGTTGGCGAGAGCGCGCACGTGGTCGGCGGTGATGTTCGCGCCGTCCTCGGTCCGCAGCAGGTTCTCCAGCAGGATCTTCAGGCTGAACGGAAGACGCTCGGCGCCCTCCACGGCGCTCAGCCGGAACACCTCGTACGAGGCGTCGCCGACGTTGAGCGTGCCGCGGGCGCCGAAGCTGTCCTTGCTAGCTGGTGCAGTCACGTGCAACTCCATAACTGGTGACAGCGCGGTGGTCAGTTCGGGATGGGGGAGAGTCTTCCTCACCTGGTCGACCCCTGCCCCTCGACCCCAAACAGTACGCTTGTCCTGTAAGCCGGTTCAACCCAGGTTGCCCTAAGTCACGGTGCGGGTGTTGATCAGTTCCGCGGGATGACCGCCGCGCGGATGGCTATCTTGGCGTGGTGCACCTCGATCAGGTTTCGAAGCGGTACGGGCGCGGGCCCTGGGTGCTGCGCGACCTCACGCTGGAGGTGTCCGGGCTGACAGTGCTGACCGGCGCGAACGGCACCGGCAAGTCGACGCTGCTCAAGATCGCCGCCGGGGTGCTGAAGCCGACGTCGGGACGTGTCGCGCGGCCCGCGTCGGTCGGGTATGTGCCGGAGCGCTTTCCGTCTGACGTCAGGATGTCCGCTTCGGCGTATTTGGCGCACATGGGGCGGATCCGGCGTGCCGGGGCGAACGACGTGCTGGAGCGGCTGGGGTTCGTCGGATCCAGGACGGCGCCGATGTCGGAGCTGTCCAAGGGCAACGCGCAGAAGGTGGCGCTGGCGCAGGCTTTCCTGGCTTCGGACCTGCTGGTGCTCGACGAGCCGTGGACCGGCCTCGACCCCGCCGCGTCCGCCGAGCTGGTGGCGATGCTGGAGGGGCGGACGGCGCTGGTGTCCGATCACGAGGGACACCTCGCGTCGGCGACGCGCGTGGACCTCGCCGGCGGGCACGTGACGATCGAGCTCAGCCGGGTCGCTGAACCGGATGCGCTGGAAGCGTTGGAGGGCGTGCGTTCCGTGCAGGCCCGCGGGTCGTCGGTGCGGGTGGTCGTCGAGCCGGGCAGCAGTGACCAGGTGCTGGCGGAGGCGTTGCGGCTCGGGTGCTCGGTGCGGAGCGTGCGGTGATCGCCCTCGTCCGGTACGTCGCGGCCGACGTCTTTCGCGGGCAACGGTACCTGGCGCCGCTGCTGGTGTTCCTCGGTGTGATGGGGATGCTGTTCTCCTCCGACGCCGGGCAGCCGCTGGAGGCCTACTCGGGGTCGTCGGCGTTGCTCTACCCGGTCGCGGCGTGGATGGCCGTCGTGGTGGCGACGTCCGAGGACGTGGTGCGCCGCGAGATCACCGTGGTGTCGGCCGGTGGCTGGCCGCGCGTGCTGACGGCGGTGGCGCTGGTCTCGGTGCTGATCGCGCTGGCGATGGCGCTGCTGGCCGCGGTGTGGCCGGTCGTGACGAACCCGCACCCGTACACGTGGGGCGAATTTTTTGTCGGACTCGCCGCGCATACTGGATGTGCGTTGCTCGGCGTCGGTGTGGGCCTGCTGTTCTCCCGCCCCGTGCTCGACTCCAACGGGCGCACTGTGCTGGCGGTGTTCTCGGTGGTGGTGCTGACGTATCCGCTCGGGCGAGCGACTCCGCTCGGGTGGGTGCTGGACGCGCTGGGGCACAACAGGGTGTCGCTGTCCTTGCTGGGGGCGGCGGCGGTCGGTGTCGCGCTGGTGTCGGCCGCGGTGGTGGCCGGGGTGCGGCGGGCCTGATGCGGGTCGACGTGCTCGGGCCGCTGCGCGTCCTGGCCGCGGACGGCGCACCGGTCGAGGTGCGCGGCAGGCGGCTGCGGTGGCTGCTGATCCGGCTGGCGATGGAGCCTGGCGCCGTCGTCGCACCGGAGCGGCTGATCGCCGACCTGTGGCCGGACGATCCGCCCGTGGACGGTGCGGCGGCGTTGCAGTCGCTCGTGTCGCGGCTGCGGCGCGTGCTGGGCGCCGCGGTGATCTCGTCGCACGCGACGGGCTACCGGCTGGAGGCCCCGACCGATGTCGAGGCGTTCGTCCGGACGCGCGACGCGGCGTTGTGGCGCGGTGCCGCGTTCGAGGAGGCGCCGTTCGCGGTGGACGAGGCCGTGCGCCTGGCGTTGCTGCGCGACGACCTCGCGGGCCTGGAGGCGCTGGCGTCCGCGCACCCGCTGCGCGAGGACGTCCAGGCCCGGCTGATGCTGGCGCTGAACGCCGCCGGACGGCGTTCGGACGCGCTGGCGGTGTTCGCGCGCGTCCGCTCGGCCCTGGCCGACGAACTGGGCGTGGACCCCGGTGAGGCGCTGGCGGCCGCCCATCTGACGGTGCTGCGCGAACGCGTGGCGCGCGGGAACCTCCCCGCACCGGTCGGGTCGTTCGTCGGGCGTGACGCGGACCTGGCTGCGCTGGCGGAGCTGTTGCGCGACAACCGGTTGGTGACGCTGACCGGTTTCGGCGGCGTGGGCAAGACGCGCCTCGCCCTGACCTACGCCGCGTCTCTGCCGCAGACGTGGTTCGTCGAGCTGGACTCGACGGCCGAACCGCTGGCGGCCCTGGACGCCGCACTGGGTCCGAACCCGTTGGCGGCGCCGGTGTTCTCACGGCTCGGCTCGTCGCTGGTGGTGCTCGACAACTGCGAGCACGTGGTGGACGCGGCCGCGGCTTTGTGCGTCCGGCTGCTCGCCGAGGCGCCGGACGTGCGCGTGCTGGCGACGTCACGCGAGCCGTTGGGGATCCCGGGTGAGGTTGTGCTGCCCGTGACGCCGCTCGACCTCGACCACGCCGTGCGGCTGTTCTCGGCACGGGTCGGGTCGGCGTTCGATCCCGATGTGCTGCGCCGGATTTGTGCTGCGCTGGAAGGGATTCCGCTCGCTCTGGAACTCGCTGCGGCACGGGCGCGGTCGTTGTCGGCTGCGCAGCTGGAGTCTCGGGTGGGCAGCCGGCTGCGGTTGCTGGACCGGGGTGCGCGGACCGGGCCGGCTCGGCATCGGACGTTGCGGGCGGTGATCGACTGGAGCTGGGAGCTGCTGGACGACGCCGAGCGGGGGTTGCTGGCGCGGCTGGCGGTGTTCGCGGGTGGGGCGACGGCTGCGGCGGTGCACTTCGTGTGCGGGGCAGGCTCGCGCAGGGGTACCCCCGAACCGGGAACCCCTGCATCTCAACGTACTCAGGAGGTCCGACAAGATCAGGACCTCTGGGACACCGAGGACCTCCTGGCCGCACTGGCCGAGAAGTCCCTGATCGTCCGCACAGGCGAGCGCTACCGCCTGCTGGAGACCGTCCGCGAGTACGCCCTGGAACAGGCCCGAACCGACCCGGCGAGGCACGCCGCCTACTACGTGGATCTGGCCGAGCGCAACGAACCTCTCCTGCGAGGCCCCGACCAACTGACCGCGCTGAAGGTCTTCGACGTAGAACGGGCCAACCTGGACGCCGCGCAAGCGTGGGCGGTCCGCCACGACCTGGCCGTCGCGCGGCGCCTGATGGCCGCGCGCACGTGGCATTGGCTGGTGATGACCAAGCGGTTCGAGGAGATCCGCCGCTGGGCCGCGCTGACGCCGGACGACCCGCTCTCGGAGGTGCTGGCCTCGCTCGGCACGCCGGCCGCCCTCGCCGCGGCGGAGCGGTTGTGGGAGGAGGACCTGCCGACGGCGCTGTGCGCGTTGATGCTGACCAGCGGTCAGGTCTGGGGGCAGACCGCGCTGGCAGAACGACTCGAGGTGCTGGCCAGCAGGCTGGAGCTGTCGCCGGACGTGTGGATGCGTGCGTTCGCGTCGCTCGTGCGTGGGTTGGTGGCCGGTGAGTTCAGCGAGGGGGCCGCGCCGCGTGCGGAGGCCGCGTATCGGGTGGCGCTCGACGGGTTCCGGGCGGTGGGGGACCGGTGGGCCGTGGTGTTCGGGCTGTCGTGCCTGGTCATGGTGCTGATCAACCGGGGCGCGTTCGCCGAGGGGTTCGAGGCGGTGTCCGAGGCGCGGCAGGTGGCCGCTGAGCTGGGCGAGCCGGAGTCCGTGCTGGTGCCGATGTCCGTGCTCATGCAGGCGGCGCGCATCAAGATCCGGATCGGCGACCTCGCCGGCGCCCGTGAGGACCTGGAGCTGGTGCCGGCCTCGCCGTTCGGGCTGGATCGGGCGCGGCTCACGCAGGCCTATGGGGAGATGGCGTACTTCAGCGGTGACTTCGAGCAGGCCGTGACGTTGTACCGGCAGTCGCTCGACGACACCGAGGACTTGCCCGCCAACCAGTTCCGCGCCACCGTCCACGCCGGACTGGGGCTGGCGCTGACCCGGCTCGGGCAGCTCGGTGAGGCCGGCGAGCACCACGGCCGGGCGCTCGACACCGTCAACCGGAGTGCGGACGGGCCGGCCAGGGCGCTGGTGCTGGAGTGGTACGCGGACTGGCTGTTCGCCCAGGGCGATCCCCGCGGTGCGAGGAAGGCCCTGGGCGAGGCGGAACGGCTACGCGGCGGTCCTAGCAGCGACCCTGCGGTGGTGCAGCTGCGTGACCGGGTTCGCGCCGAAGTAGGCGTCGATCGCTGACCGGCCGATCGCGGCGGCGTAGCCGTCGGGGCGCACGAGCACCGGGCCGTCCGGGAAGTCGAGCGTCACGAAGTCGGGGCCGCGCAGCAGGTCGAAGATCCTGCCCTGCTCGGTGACGCCGTCGGGCACGCGGTCGCCGGGCTGCAGGCCCTCGCCGTCGGTGGTCCGGTACGAGAGCGACAGCTGCAGCGTCTCGTCGCCGCGGCGCTCGAACGGGTTGCCGGACATCATGATCGCGGTCGTCATGCCCAGCAGCCACTCCGCGACGGGCTTGCGCTCGGACTCGTAGGTGTCGAGCAACGTCTCCATCGCGAGCTTCCAGCCCAGGTTGTAGGCGTCCTGGATGCCGGTGTTCATGCCCTGCGCGCCAGCGGGGGAGTGCACGTGCGCCGCGTCGCCGGCGAGGAACACCCGGTCCACGCGGAACCTGTCGACCATGCGGATGTTCATGCGGTACAACGACATCCACGTCGCGTCGTGCACGAGTACGTCGTCCAGGCCGGTGCGGTCGCGGACGATCTCCCGGTAGAGCTCCAAGGACGGCTCGCCGTCGCCGGTCGCCTGGAACTGGAAGAGGTCGGTGCCGGGCAACGGGCAGAGCGCGAGCCACTTGTCGAGACGGCCACCCCACTGGTGCCAGTGGTCGCGGTCGAGGCCGGAGATCCGGACGTCGCCGACGAGCATCCGCTGGTCCTCGTGGGTCTCGCCGACGAACCGCACGCCGAGCTCCTTGCGCACGAACGACTTCCCGCCGTCGCAGCCGACGAGGTACTTCGCCCGCACGGTCTCGCCGCCGACGACCGCCGTGACACCGGACTCGTCCTGGGTGAACGAGGTCAGCGGCTTCCCGTACTCGACGGGCTGGGGGAGTGCCTCGCGCAGGATCTGCTCCACCCGGAACTGCGGGATGAGCATCGTGCTCGCGTACGGGCGTTCCTCTGTCGGGACGCGGCCCTCGTGCACGTTCCACTCGCGCAGCACCTCGCGGCCCTGGTAGGCGCGCATGGTCATGTGGAACCGGCCGGACGCCAGCACCTGGTCGATCACGCCCAGGTCGTGGAAGACCTCCATGCTGCGCGGCTGCAGGCCCTTGCCGCGCGAGCCGGCGAACGGCGCCGGTGACGCGTCGGCGATGCGGAACGGGACGCCGCGGCGGGCGAGGTCGAGCGCCAGGGTGAGGCCGGTCGGGCCGGCGCCGATGATCAGAACCTGTGTGTCCATGGCGCCCACGTTCGGCCCAGGAACTGCCACGGCCCTGTCACCGCGCTGTTGCGGGTGACAGGGCCAGGGCTGAACTGCGGGAACTTACTTCTTGAGCAGCTCGATCAGCGCGTCGACGTCCTTCGGCTCGAAGCCGCGGAACAGCGTGAGCGCCAGCTCGTAGTAGGAGCGGACCGGGCTGACGTACCACTTGCCGTCGACCTCGGTGGCGACGACGCCGACACCGGTCTTCATGATCGACCCGGCGACGCGGCCGATGATCTCGACGGCCTCCGCGGGGACCTTCTTGCCGCCCTGCTGCTGCAGGAGCTGCGTGATCTCGTCCGCGCACAGCTTCTGCGAACCCTGGCCGGGCACGTCGGCCGCGTAGCAGTCACCCTCGCGGGTGATCGTCACGGTCTCGCCCTCGGCGGTGACCGACAGCTTCTTCACCGTGACCTGCTTGCCGCCGACGACGTCCTTGACGTCGGTCTCCAGCGCGTTCAGCTTGGCGCCGGTCGGCTTCTGCTTGCCGGCCTCCGCCAGCAGCAGCGGGCCGAGGTCCTGCAGCACACCGGCCTCGTCGGGCGGCAGCAGTGCGATGACCTTCGACAGGTCGGCGTCGAGCGCGGCGTTCACCATCTGCTTCGCGGCGTCCTCGGCGGAGGACGCGCCCTGCGGGGCGATGCCCTGCGCGGGCCACTTCTTCTTGTCCTCCTCCAGGACCGCGTTGGCGATCGTGTAGAAGGCGCTGGGGTACCACTTGTCGCCGACCTTGATCGACGCGATGCCGATCGGGGTGCCGCGCTTCTGCACCTCGGCGGTGATGTCGAGGGTCTCGGACTTCGACGACGTCAGGTTCAGGTCGTCACCGAGCGCGTCGACGAGCTTGTCGGTGAGCGGGATCTTCGACGCGTCCGACGTGATCGTGATCTTGCCCTCGACCAGCTTGTTGATGGTGAGGTGGTCGTTGATCTTCTCGGCCTTGGCCTCGTCGAACTTGATGTTCTCGCTCTTGAACTCGACGCCGCTCAGCTTGTTCGGGTCGGCGTCGGGCTTCAGGATCTCGAGACGCTTCATCTCCTTCGTCATCGACTCCATGTAGTCCTTCGACAGCGCCGCCTCCGCGGGCGCCAGCGAGGCCATGATGCCGACGACGTCACCGCTGCCGAGCTGTTCGATCAGGTTCTTCGCCGCGACCTCCGGCGTGTCCTGGCCCGCGTTCGCCGCGGGGTTGGACTTCTGCAGCGCGAAGAACGTGACACCGCCGCCGAGCAGCAGCAGCACCGCGACGACGGCCGTGACGACCAGACCGGTGCGCTTCTTCTTCGGCGGCTCGCCGCCCATCGGCGCGTAGCCGTACGGCTGCTGGCCGTAGTCCTGCTGCGGGAAACCCTGCTGGGGGAAGCCCTGCGGTCCCGTCTGCGGGTAACCACCCTGCTGCGGGTAGCCGCCCTGCTGGGGCTGCTGCGGGAAGCCCTGCGGCCCGGTCTGCGGGTAGCCGCCCTGCTGCGGGTATCCACCCGGCTGCTGCGGCTGCTGGGGGTGGCCCCCCTGCTGCGGGTAGCCGCCCTGCTGGGGCTGCTGCCCGTACGGGTCGTTCTGCGGCTGCCACTGGCCGCCACCACCTGGGTAGCTCACGGGTTCCCTCCTGAGGTTCTCACTGTGCTGCGCCTGGTCGAGGTGAGCACCGTGATCGCCCCCACGATCGTCAGCACGGCACCGGCAAGGGTCGTGACCGGTCCGGCGATGGAGATGCCGACCAATGCGCCCTTGTTGTCCCCTTGGACTGTGGCAACCAGGGCCACGGTTCCCCCGATCGTGCCAAAGAGAACAGCCACGCATGCGGCAAACCGAGGAAATCGGACGACGTACAGGGCGATCGCGATCATCGCCAGGGGTGTCAGTCCCACCCAGACCGACGTCACGACGGTGCCCGCCACCCCGTCCAACCCGGCGAGATCACGCAGCGAGAGCACTTCGTAACTGTCCCTCGTGGTCGATCCGGATTTCAGCCAGGGAAGGAAAGTCCCTGCGATGGTCGTGACCAAGCCCACTGCCGCGATCGCGGCTCCCACAGCGCTGCGCACGCGACTAGTGTGAACCGATGGCCTCGGAGGCGTGCGCAGTGGCACGGGCGCTGGTCGCGTCCGCCCACCGGATCACGGTGCTGACGGGAGCGGGAGTCTCCACGGATTCAGGCATTCCGGACTTCCGCGGACCGGGCGGTCTCTGGACGCGCGACGCCGATGCCGGGCGCGCCTCGTCGCTGCAGGCCTACCTCTCCGATCCGGAACTGCGCAGGCTCGCCTGGCGCGCGAAGCTCGGCAGTCCCGTGTGGACGGCCAAGCCGAACGCCGCGCACAAGGCGCTGGTGGAGCTGGAACGGTCCGGCCGGCTGCGCACGGTCGTCACGCAGAACATCGACGGCCTGCACCAGAAGGCCGGGTCCGACCCCCACCGCGTGCTGGAGCTGCACGGCACGCTGCACGCCACCGCGTGCCTGGGATGCGGTGCCACGGGCCCGATGCGGGACGCGCTCAAGCGCGTGGCCGAGGGGGAACAGGAGCCGGACTGCCCGCGCTGCGGGGGGATCCTCAAGTCCGCCACGGTCTCGTTCGGGCAGGAGCTCGACGGCGAGGTGCTGCGCCGCGCCCGGCTCGCCGCCCTGGACTGCGACGTGCTGCTGGTGGCGGGGACGTCGCTGTCGGTGCAGCCCGCGGCGGGTCTCGTGCCGCTCGCGGCCAAGGCCGGTGCCCAGGTCATCATCTGCAACGCCGAGCCGACGCCGTACGACGACGTGGCGGCCGTGGTGCTGCACGAACCCGTCGGCGAGGTGCTGCCCGACCTCAGCGCCGTTCCTCCATCCGGGGGAGGCCGATTCTCGTCCTGGGGAGATCCGAGCACCTGGTCGTAGGGTCGGGTCCATGCGCGTACCGCTGATCACCACCGACTTCCTGGACCGGGCGTCGTTCGCGTTCGCGGCGACGACGGCGACCATCGACGAGCCGGACCAGCCGGCGAAACCGGTCGCGACGACGACGTACGGACAGATGGCCACCCGTGCGCGCGCGTGGCAGGCGGGGTTCGACGCACTGGGCGTCGGCGAGGGCGAACGCGTCGCCGTCGTCAGCCACAACTCCGCGCGGATGCTGGAACTGCTGCACGCGCTGCCCGGCAGCGGGCGGATCTGCGTGCCGGTGAACTTCCGCCTGCGCCCCGACGAGGTGAAGTACATCGTCGAGCACAGCGGCGCGTCGGCGTTGTTCGTCGACCCCGAGCTGGAACTGGACGACGTCGTGGCACGCCACCGGTTCACGCTCGGCGAGGAGTCCGAGTCGCTGCTCCGGTTCGATGTGGACCCACGGCCGTGGAGCGCGCCCGACGAAGACGCGACCGCGACGATCAACTACACGTCCGGCACGACCGCGCGTCCCAAGGGCGTGCAGCTGACGCACCGCAACATCTGGCTCAACGCGGTGACGTTCGCCATGCACACCCGTGCGTGGGAGGGCGACGTGTACATGCACGTGCTGCCGATGTTCCACTGCAACGGCTGGGGCATGCCGTTCGGTCTCGCGGGCCTCGGGGTGCCGCAGGTGGTGCTGCGCAAGGTCGACGGCGCCGAGATCCTGCGTCGTGTGCGTGACCACGGCGTCACGCTGATGTGCGGCGCACCGGCCGTGTGGAACGCGGTGCTCGACGCCGCGCAGACGTGGGACGGCGAGATCCCCGGCCGTGACACCGTGCGGATCGTGTGCGCCGGTGCGCCGCCGCCCTCGCGCACGATCCAGCGCGTCACGGAGGAGCTCGGCTGGGAGTTCCTGCAGATCTACGGCCTGACCGAGACGGCGCCGCTGCTCACCTTCAACCGCGCCCAGCCGGGGCCGGCGGGTGAGGAGAAGGCGAAGAAGCAGTCACGGGCGGGCGCGCCGGCGTTGGGCGCGCAGCTGCGGATCTCCGCGAACGGCGAGGTGCTCGCGCGGTCGAACGTGGTCATGGAGGGCTACTGGGAGAACCCGGAGTCCACCGCGGACGCGATCGAGGACGGCTGGTTCCACACCGGCGACGGCGGCTACTTCGACGACGACGGCTACCTGACGATCTCCGACCGCAAGAAGGACGTGATCATCACCGGCGGCGAGAACGTCTCGTCCATCGAGGTCGAGGACTGTCTGTTCTCGCACCCGGCCGTCGCCGAGGTCGCGGTGATCGGCGTGCCCCACGAGAAGTGGGGTGAAACGATCAAGGCGCTGGTCGTGCTCTCCGGCGAGGCCACCGAGGCCGAGCTGGTCAAGCACTGCAAGGAGCGGCTCGCCGGGTACAAGGCGCCGACGTCGATCGAGTTCCGCGACTCCATCCCGCGCACGGCGACCGGCAAGATCCAGAAGTTCAAGCTTCGCGAGCCGTACTGGACCGGCCGCGGCCGCGGCGTGAACTAGTGGCGTGACCCGGAACGTTGGCTGGGTGATTCACGCTCAGCAGGACGCCTCACGACACCGCCCCCACGCCCCCGTACGTCCAGTACGAGGACGTGGGGGCGGCGCCGCGATGCGCCCGTCTGACCGCGAATTCGCCCGGCAACGTTCCGGGCCACGCCACTAGTAGCGCTAGGCCATCCCGGCGACACGCCGGGCCTCCGATCGTCCCAAAAGGACCACCGCGCGTGTTCCACTGTGACACGTGTGGCTGACGGTGCGTTAGTTCCGGATGCGCTGAATGAGTCTGGTTGGTCTAATGCGGTCGGAGGTGATGTCCAGTGTTGACACGACTCTCCGCCGTGTTGGTGTTGATGACGGCCGTCCTCACGGGGACTGCCGCCGCTGTGCCGCCACCTCCGCCGAACCCCAGTGACGCGGAGATCTCGGCGTCGCGGGCGGAGGCGGACGCGAAGGCGGCCCGCGTCGGTGAGCTGACCGGGCGGCTCACGCAGGCGGAGTCGCGCCTGCAGGAGCTGCTCGACGACGTCTCGTACAAGCGCGAGCTCGCCAACAAGGCGCGTGTCGACCTGGAGACGGCGATCTCGGAGGCCGAGGCCGCCCGCACGGAGGCCGCCGCCGCACGCGTGCAGGCCGACGCGGCGTCCGCCGCCGTGGAGGAGAGCAGACGCGCGCTCGACGAGTTCGCCGCCGCCTCCTACGCGCAGGGCACGACCGTCGGGTCGTTCTCCGCCTACATCGGCGCCAAGTCGCCGGAGGACCTGCTGGCCAGGGCACAGATGCTGGAGGCGGTGTCGGCGTCCAGCCTGAACCGGCTCGACCAGGTGACCCGCGACCAGGGCACCGCCGCGAACCTCGACTCGTCCGCCCGTGCCGCGCTCAAGAAGTCCGAGCTCAAGCAGGCCGCCGCCGACGAGGCCAAGAAGGTCGCCGAGCAGGCCCAGCAGGTGGCCGTGACCGCGCACTCCGCGCAGGCCGCTGCGACCGAGGAGCTGCAGTCCGACAAGGACGCCGTCGAACGTGAGCTCGCCTCGGCGCGCGGCGCGGTCAGCGGGCTGGAGGCGCAACGCCAGCAGTACGACCAGTGGACCGAGGCGAAGAGGCGCGAGGACGAGGAGAACGCCCGTCGCGCCGCCGCGGCCGCCGCTGCCGCAGCCGCACCGCAGGCCCCGGCACCCCGCCGTCCGATCGCGGCGGCCCCGGCGCCGTCCGGCAACCGCGTGCAGACCGTGATCAACCGGGCGTTGGCCCAACGCGGTGTCATCTACGCGTGGGGCGGTGGCAACCACTACGGCCCGACGTACGGCGTGCGCGACGGCGGCGTCGCCGACTCGTACGGCGACTTCCGCAAGATCGGCTTCGACTGCTCCGGCCTGATGATGTACGCCTTCGCGGGCGCCGGTGTGTTCCTGCCGCACTACAGCGGCTACCAGTACAACTCCGGCCGCAAGGTGCCGCTGTCGCAGATGGCCCCCGGCGACATGATCTTCTGGGGACCGGGCGGCGGCACGCACGTGGCGCTGTACCTGGGCGGCGGGATGATGGTCGAGGCGCCGCATTCCGGTGCCGTGGTGAGGATCTCCCCTGTGAGGTACGGCGGCATCATGCCGTATGTCACTCGCGTGCTGTGACCTCGTCGTAGATGATGCTGCTCTCGCAAGAGCATCATCATTTCGACCTGGGGGATCCATCATGCGCGTGGCCGCGTTGTGCGCTGCCGTCATCACCGTCCTGGCGGCCGCCGTGCCCGCTCAGGCACAGGCCGGTTGTGTCTGGAGACCGACCGATCTGCCACTTCCGGAGACCGCGCCCAGCGGGATCCTGAACGCCGCGAGCCCGGACGGCCGGTACTTCGCCGGGCAGGTCGAGGAAGGCGTGCTGCTGCTCTGGCACGACCGTCAGCTGATCGAGCTCGCCGGCACCGAGGACAGCGGGGCGCCTTACGGCGTCAACGGCAAGGGGCACGTCATCGCCACCGACGGCACCGGTTCGTTCGTGTACCGCGACGGCGCGAAGCAGTACCTGCCGGTTCCTGCCGGGCGCAAGTCCTACGTCCGGGACATCAACGAGGCCGGTGACGTCCTCGGCTACCTCGACGGCGGGAACACGACGATCGTGTGGAAGGCCGCGAACCCCGGCGCGTACGAGGTCATCGGGACCGGCGGTGCGGTCGGGATCGACGAGGAGGGCCGCATCGCGTTCCGCACCGGCGTGATCCGGTCGGCCGACGGCACCACCGTGCGGATCGCGGGCTATCCCGCCGTGCAGCTCGAGAAGTTCCAGAGCGGCAGGGTGATCGGCCGCGTCGACCGCGCGTTCGGCAAGCTGCGGGAGTGGACCCCCGCGGGCGAGGTGGTGCGCGACTACGTGATCAACCCGAGCAGCCCGATCGGCATCAACCGCGACGGCCTGCTCGCGAGCGGGTACTTCAAGTCCGGCAACAGGTACGGCGCGTGGCAGGGCAGCATGCTCGTGGGTGACGTCGGCTCCAGCTCCGACCTGCACGTCGTGGGCGTGACGGACACCGGCCTGATGGCGGGCTTCCGCCGGTGGCGCGCCGAGGACAACTTCTGGGGTCCGTCCACCTGGGCCTGTTCGTAGCGCGGCGACCGGTGGCCCGCCGGTGAGCGGGCCACCGGAGCGCGTCAGGCGGCGCCGAGACGGAGCGGGTTCGTCTTCGTCGTGGCGCTGCGCAGCCAGTTGTGGTGCGGGTGGATCGTCACGCCCTGCGGACCGCGGACGTCAGCGGGCCGGCCTCGGACAGCGTGAAGTCGTAGACGTCGGTCTTGCCGCGCCCGCGGACTGTTCGGCGATCGTGAAATCCGCAGCTCAGAGAGCACGCGCCCAGAGCTGGCCGGTCACGTCATGGCCGAAGCTGTGCTGGGGCGTCTCCTCGGCCAGTTCGAACCCGTGCGCCTCGTAGATCTTCCGCGCGGACGAGAGACCGCCTGTTGCCCGCGCCGTGGCCACGTGCGTCCGGATGCACGAGCAGCACGCGCAGCTTCGCTGTCTTGTCGTCCTCGCGAACGCAGAACACGCATCCGACGCGTTGGCCGTCGAGCTCGGCGATCCACGCGCCCTCTCTCGTGGGGTCGTGGTCCTCCGCGTAGTCGCTGACGATCTTGGCGACCAGCGCCTCGAACGAGGTGTCCCAGGCGTGCTCGGCCGCGTAGAGCTCGCCGTGCGCCTGGATCACCCAGCCCAGGTCGCCGGGGTGGCCGAGTGGGCGGATCAGCATGGTCGCCTCCACTGACACGACTGTTTCAGTCATGCCAAGATACCGCCATGCCGTCCGCCCGCGAGACCGAACTGCTCGAAGCCGCCTACCGGTACGTGCTCACGCACGGCCTCGCTGACGTGTCGCTGCGTCCGCTGGCGGCGGCAATCGGATCGAGCACGCGCGTGCTGCTCTACCTGTTCGGCAGCAAGGAGGGCCTGGTCAGGGCGTTGCTCGCGCGGGCACGGGCCGACGAGCTGGCGTTGCTCGCCGACATCGGCACCGGTCCGGGCGTGGTGCGGCGGTTGTGGGAGTGGTTGTCCGCGCCGGCGCACCGTCCGTTGCTGACGTTGTGGCTGGAGGCGTACGCACGCTCTCTTGTGGAGCCTGACGGGCCGTGGGCGGGTTTCGCGCGCGCGACCGTGGAGGACTGGCTGGAGGTGCTCAAGGCATCGCAGCCGGAGGACGTGCGCGACACCGATGACGGACTGGCGTTGCGCACGCGTGAGCTCGCGTTGCTGCGGGGTGCGTTGCTGGATCTGCTCGCGACAGGCGACGGCGAGCGCGTCACCGCGGCGACTAGGTTGGTGCCGTGAAGATCGTGGTGTTCGGTGCGTCCGGCATGGTGGGCCAGGGCGCGTTGCGGGAGTGCCTGCTCGACCCCGCGGTGGATTCCGTTGTGACCGTGGGACGTTCGCCGTCGAGCGCGAGCGATCCCAAGCTGCGGCACGTGGTGCACGCCGACTTCGGTGACCTGTCGCCGATCGCCGCGGACCTGGGCGATGCCGATGCATGTTTTTACTGCATGGGCGTCACGTCCGCGGGTCTGACCGAGGCCGAGTACACGCCCGTGACGCACGACTACGCGCTCGAAGCCGCACGTGTCGTCGGCGGCACCTATGTGTACGTGTCCGGTGAGGGCGCCGATGCCGAGAGCAAGACCATGTGGGCACGGGTGAAGGGACGCACGGAGAACGAACTGCTGGCGCTGGACCGGCCGGTGTTCGTGGTGCGACCGGGTTTCATCCAGCCACGGCACGGGATCACGTCGCGCACGCGCATCTACCGGTACATCTACTCGTGGTCCTCGTGGCTCATGCCGTTGCTGAAGAAGGTCGCGCCCAAGTACGTCACGAGCACCGACGAGCTCGGGCGCGCGATGGTCGCGTTGGCCAAGGGCGCTCAGGCGACGCGGGTGCTGCGCAGCGACGAGATCAACCGGGTCGCGGGATGACGCTCGAAGAGGCCATCCGCGAGTACCAGGAGGACGGCTACGAGGTCACGCACGTCGTCGAGTCGGTGTGCCGCGGCTGCGGTGGCAGGACGTTCGAGGTGCAGGTGACCGACGCGAGCGCGCTGCGCCGGACCTGCCTCGACTGCGGTCTCGTGGAGTTCATCGCCGACTCCGCCGACTTCTGGGAGGACGACGACGCGGAGGAGTGCGCGTGCACCTGCGGCGGCGAGAGGTTCGCCGCCGCGCTCGGGTCGTCGTGCCGCCCGGACGGCGAGGTGCGCTGGCTGACCGTCGGGCTGCGGTGCCTGGAGTGCGGGCTGTGCGGCGTGTACGAGGACTGGAAGATCGACTACACGCCGAGCAGACACCTCATCACGCAGGCCTGACCTGCGTCCCGAGTTCGAGATGCCGGTGTCGGACCCCGTCGTTACGATCGGTCTCCATGGGCGATTTCAAGATCGGCGACACGGTTCAGGTCACCGGCAGCACGATGACGGGCAACGTCGGCACCGTGGTGCACTTCGACACCGAGCGCGAGAAGATCCTCGTCCGGATCACGGACCAGACCCAGAACTACTTCACCGCCGACGAGCTGAAGAGGTTCTCCGGCTAGGACTTGAACGCGTCCTCGGTCTTCACCACGCCCGCCGTGCGACCCGGCGCCGTGTGGTTCTCCCAGTACAGGTTGGTGTGCGCGACGACCTTGTCCGGGGTGGGGGCGCCCCACTCCGACAGGTCCTCGGTCGTGTGCGCGTCGCTGACCAGCAGGGCGTCGTAGCCGCGCACGATCGCGCCGTGCAGGGTGGAGCGGACGCACTCGTCGGTCTGCGCGCCGGACACCACGAGGCTGCCGACCCCCTTGCCCGCCAGCACCTCCTCGAGGTCGGTCGCCTCGAACGAGTCGGCGTAGGTCTTGTGCACCACCGGTTCGCCGTCGGCGAGCTTGAGCTCGGACACGAACTGCCAGCTGTCGGACTCCTTGGGCATGTGCTCGCTGCTGTGCTGCACCCACACGACGTCGACGCCGGCCGCGCGCGCCTTGTCCACGAGGGCCGCGACGTTGGCCACGACCTCGTCGCGGTTGTGGGCGTGGTTCACCACGCCGTTCTGCACATCGATCACGAGCAACGCGGTGTTGGGGCGGTTCGCCAGAGTCGTCACGCGGCCAGCTTAGGCCGCTTCCGGTGGTGTGCAAGGGTGTTCCGTCGACTGTGGACGGCCGCACGCGTGCGGCTCAGCGGGAACGCAGCCGCCGCAACATCCGGGCGTCCTCGAAACCCACGTTGCGCGCCGCGGTCTCGACGGTGGCGCCTTGACCGATCAGGTGCTCGGCCCGTTCGACGCGCAACGCCTGCTGGTACTTCAACGGCGTCATGCCCGTCGCACGGCCGAACAACCGCGTCACGGTCCGTTCGCTGCACCCCGCGTGCACAGCGAGCTCCGCGAGAGAGAGGCGGTCGGCGAGCCGTGACTCGATGACGTCCTGAACGCGGTGCACGGTCTCGTTGATGTGCGAACGGTGCCGCAGCAACACACTCGCCTGCTGATCGTCGCCGTTCCTGCGCGCGTAGATGACCATCGTGCGTGCGATCGCGGCGGCGACCGTGGGCCCGTGGCGCACGGCGACGAGGTGCAACGCCAGGTCGATACCGCTCGCGATGCCCGCGGACGTCACAACCCTGCCGTCCTCCACGAACAAGACGTCACGCACGACGTGTGCGGCGGGGTAGCGCCGTGCGAGTTCTTCTTGGAGTTCGTGGTGCGTGGTGCAACGCCGTCCGTCGAGCAAACCGGCGCGCCCCAACGCATCCGCGCCGGCACACACACTCGCAACCGTGCCGCCACGGTCGTGATGCGCGCGCAACCACGCCAACGCACGTTCGCTCAAATGCCCGGTCCCGGCGATCTTCGGCGACCGCCACCCCGGCACGAACACGAGGTCGTCCGCGTCGAGAGAGGGCAACTCACGCGACGCACCGAGCGGCACGCCCTGATGGCTGAGCACGGTGTCCATGTCGCCGACGTAGGACAGCGTGTACCCGTCCACGAGGTCGGCAGCGCTGGAGAACACCTGCGCCGGCCCCGCGAGGTCGAGCAGGTGCAGTCCAGGAACGAGCAGGAAGACGACTCTGGTCACGATCCGGTCAGCGTAGCGACATCCGAGATCCGCGCGAACCGGCCCGCCAGCACGTACTCGGTCCGCTCGATGATCTGCTCGACCCCGAGCACCTTCCCGGTCCGCCAGTGCGGCAACGGCATGGTGGCGGTCGCGTCCGTCACGAACGTCATGTCGAACCCGAGGTCCGACCCGACCCGCGTGGTCGTCTCGCAGCACTGCTCGGTCCGAATGCCGCTGACCAGCAGCTCCCGCACACCACGCTGCGTCAGCGTCTGCTGAAGGTTCGTCGTGGTGAACGCGTTGTGCGCGGTCTTGGTCAGCACCGGCTCGTCGTCGAGCGGCTTGAGCCCGTCGATCAGCCGCACGTGCCCCAGCGCGGGGTCGAACACGTCGCCGGAGCCGGGTTCGGAGTGCAGCACCCACACGACGAGGTCACCGGCGTCGCGGCTCATGTCGACCAGCTGGTTCACCTTGCCGACCACGTCCGGGTTGGACACCTCGGCCCAGTTGGGGCGCTGGCGGAACGACTCCTGCACGTCGATGACGATCAATGCTCGCTTCATGACCCTCAGCCTGGTCGGTGCCGGACGCGGGCACGAGGCACGAGCCGGGCGAGGAGCGGACGGATCCGGTCACCGAGCGAAGATCACAGCGGGCGGCGGCCCGCGAACCCCAGATCCGTCCGGTGGTACCAGGCCAGCTCGCGGTCACCCTCCAGCCAGCACAGCAGCACCGGCACACCGTCCCTCTCCGACGGGAAGTCCACGAGCAACGGCGCGAAGCCCTTCAGCTCCGCCCCTGTCCCCTGCACGGTCTCCATCAGCTCGTCCAGCCGGGCCTGCGCCGCCTTGAACTCCGGAAGCCCACCCAGAGGGGACTCGCCGGCGGCCAGCTCGGCGGCGTCGGCGCGCAGGCGCACGATCTCGTCCAGGACCGGCAGCAGGCGCAGGAGTTCGGCCTCGGCCTCGGAGCGGGTGAACAGTTCCACGCCGCCAAGGCTGGCACAGTGGGCACGATGACGTGGCGACTGGGTGACCTCACCGTGAACCGGATCGGGTTCGGCGCGATGCGACTGCCGCAGCGCGGGACGGCGTTCGACCGCCGGGCGCAGCCGCGGGACCGCGCGCAGGCGATCGAGGTGCTCCGCCAGGCCGTCGAGCTCGGGGTGAACCACATCGACACCGCCGCCTTCTACTTCTCCGCCACGCGGTCGGCGAACGAGCTGATCAACAGCGCGCTCGCGCCGTACCCGGAGGACCTGGTGATCGTCACCAAGGTCGGGCCCGGCCGCACACCGCAGGGGGAGTGGTTGCCGCTCGCCACGCCGCGGCAGCTCAAGGGGCAGGTCGAGGAGAACCTGCGGCAGCTCGGCCGCGACCACCTCGACGTGGTCAACCTGCGGGTGAGCGGGCTGGACGATGTGAGCGCGCACTTCGAGCAGCTCGCGGCGCTGCAGCAGGACGGGCTGATCCGGCACCTCGGGTTGTCCAACGTGAAGCCGCACCACCTCGACCAGGCGCAGCGGATAGCCGAGGTCGTGTGCGTGCAGAACTCCTACGGGCTCGGGCATCACGCCGAGCACGACGACTTCGTCGGTGTGTGCGGGGAGCGGGGGATCGCGTTCGTGCCGTTCTTCGCGCTGGCCGGCGCCAACCAGGAGGCGGGGACGTCGGCCGACGACGACGTGGTCACCGAGGTCGCTCAGGCCCACGGCGCGTCGCCGTCGCAGGTCCGGCTGGCGTGGACGCTCGCGCGGGGGCCGCACGTGCTGGTCATCCCCGGCACCGGCGATCCGGCTCACCTGCGGGAGAACGTCGAGGCGGGGCGGCTCGGCCTCACGACCGAGGAGCTCACCCGCCTCGACGCCGCGCACCTCAACGGCGGCTGATCCGCCCGAACAGCCAGGTGGACCACAGGAAGGCCACCACGAGCAGTCCGCCCGACCACGCCAGCGCGAGCCAGCCGGACGTCACGGGCTGGTCGTTCAGGAACGCGCGCACGGTCTCGATGACCGGCGTGATCGGCTGGTGCTCGCTGACGGCGCGCAGCCAGGGCTGCATCGTCGCCACCGGTACGAAAGCGCTGCTCAGGTACGGGACGAACAGCATGAAGAACCCGAGCAGGCCGGCCGACTCGACGCTGCCCGCGATCACGCCGAAGCCCGCCGCGAGCCACGACAACGCCAGCACGTAGAGCAGCAGCAGACCCATCGCGAGGACCCACGAGCCGAGCGACGCGGTCGGGCGGAAGCCCATCAGCAACGCCACCAGCACCACCGCGAACGTCGCCAGGGCGTTGCGGGCGACCGAGGCGAGGACGTGGCCGGTCAGCACGGAGAAGCCGCTGATCGGCATCGAGCGGAACCGGTCGACCACGCCCTTCTTCATGTCGTCGGCCACCGACATCGCGGTGGACGTGGCGCCATAACCCGTGCACAGCACGAGGATGCCGGGCACCACGTAGTCCACATAGGACTGCGTTGAGCTGATCGCGCCGCCGAACACGTAGACGAACAACGCCATCATCAGCACCGGCAGCACGATCGCCATGATCAGGGTGTCGAGGTTGCGGCGGCTCAGCCGGACGCTGCGGCCGACCATCGTCAGCGAGGCGGTCATGCGGCCACCGCCGTCAACGAGGTGAACACGTCGTCCAGGGTCGGGCGGTGCGCGGACACCCGCAGCACGCCCACCCGCGCCACCCGCAGGTCGTCCAGCACGCGGTGCAGATGAGCCGCGCTGCCGTCGGACGGCACGCTCAGCGTCCGCCCGCCGGCCACCCCGCCGACCACGGCCAAAGCTCGCGACACGTCCTCGGCGCAGGAGAAGGTCAGGTCCAGGCGGGCGCCGCCGACCGAGTTCTTCAACGCGTCCGCGGTGCCGTCCGCGACGACACTTCCGTTGTGCAGCACCACGATCCGGTCGGCGAGCCGATCGGCCTCTTCCAGGTACTGCGTGGTGAGGAAGATCGTCACGCCGTCGCGCACCAGGTCGCCGATCGCGTCCCACATGGTCGTGCGGCTGACCGGGTCGAGGCCGGTGGTCGGCTCGTCCAGGAACAGCAGCCGCGGCTGTGCCACCAGGCTCATCGCCAGGTCCAGGCGCCGCCGCATGCCGCCGGAGTAGGTGCGCACCCGGCGGTCCGCGGCGTCGGTCAGACCGAACCGCTCCAGCAGCTCGACGGCCCGACCACGAGCCGCCGACCTCGCGAAACGACGTAGCCGGGCGATCATGACCAGGTTCTCGCGCCCGGTCTGCTCCTCGTCCACCGCCGCGTACTGCCCGGTCAGGCTGATCACGCCGCGAACAGCGGTGGCCTCCCGTGCCACGTCGAACCCGCACACGCGCGCTGTCCCGCCATCGGGCCTGGTCAGCGTGCTCAGGATGCGGATCGTGGTGGTCTTGCCGGCGCCGTTGGGCCCGAGCAACGCGAGCACGGACCCCTCCGCGACCTTCAGGTCCAGCCCGGTCAGCACCGTGGCTGACCCGTATCTCTTCGTCAGACCCTCTGTCTCGACGATCATCGAACCCCCTTTATGCGTATCTCATACGCAAAACCTGAATTAGCGTATGACATACGCATCTGTTTGACTAGGGGGCATGAAGAGGGGGCGCAAGCCGACCATCGACGCCGCCGACATCACGAGGGCCGCCATCGCGATCGCGGACGCCGAGGGGCTCGCCGCCGTGTCGATGGCCCGCGTCGCGCAGGAGATGGGCAACGCGACGATGGCGCTCTACCGGCACGTGAAGAGCAAGGACGAGCTGCTCCAGCTGATGGCCGACGCCGCGTTCGACGACCCGCCCCCGCTGCCGGACGGCGGGTGGCGCGACAAGTTCGAGGTCTGGGCGAAGGCGCTGCTGGCGGGCATCCGCGTGCGCCCGTGGTTCCTGCAGATCCCCCTGAACGGCCCGCCGAGCGGCCCCAAGAGCCTCGCCTGGTTCGACAGCGCCCTCGGAGCGCTCGACGACACCCCGCTCCAGCCGGGGGAGAAGGTCGGCGTGGTGATGAGCCTGATGACGTTCGTGCACGGCGAGGCGTGGCTGAGCGTCGCGCTGACGCAGGGGTTCGAGAGCGACCCGGCCCAGTTCAGCCGTCAGTACGGGCAGCGGCTGCGGGAGATCGTCGACCCGCACCGGATGCCTGCGCTCGCGAAGATCGTCGCGGCCGGTGTCTTCGACGTGGACGACCTCCTCGACGCGGACGACATGGCCGCGGAGTTCGACTTCGGCCTGCACCTGTTCCTGGAAGGCGTCGCGGCGCACATCGGAGGACGGTCATGACGTACGCGGCGATCATCCTCACCGGCGGCAAGGGTGAGCGGCTCGGTGGCGTCGACAAGGCGGAACTGTCCTATCGGGACGCGACACTGCTCGACCACGTGCTGTCCGTTGTGGACGACGCCGTGCAGAAAGTCGTTGTGGGACCGGAGAAGGATCTTCCCGGTGTCGTCTGGGCGCGTGAGGACCCACCCGGCGGAGGCCCGCTCGCCGGTCTGGCTGCCGGACTGGCGGAGATCACCGAGGACTGGGTCGCCGTGCTCGCCGTGGACCAGCCCGGCCTCACGAAGGACACGATCGCGAGACTGCGCGAAGCCGGCCGCAACGCCGTGCTGAAGGACGACCGCGTGCAGTGGCTGATCGGCTACTGGAACGTCGCTGAGCTGCGTGAAGCCCTACCCGAAGAGTCGCGGAACCTGCCGTTGCGCAAGACTCTGCTGGCACTGCACCCCGTCGAAGTGTCCGCTTTGCCCGGTGAGGCGAGGGACGTCGACACGCCCGCCGACCTGGACACCCTTCACAGCGGTTGAACAGGCGAGGGGTAAGACTGTTCAACGATCGGTAAAACCCTGTTCTGCATGGAGGCCCGCACGTGACCGAGCCCGCCGCCGAGGCAACGCCGAACGCATCGGCGCCCGTCACCCCGGCTCGTGACGCCCAGCTGCTCGAACGCACCGTGTTCGAGGTGAAGCGGGTCATCGTCGGCCAGGACCGGCTCGTCGAGCGGATGCTCGTGGGTCTGCTGGCCAAGGGCCATCTGCTGCTCGAAGGTGTGCCGGGTGTCGCGAAGACGCTCGCCGTCGAGACGTTCGCCCGCGTTGTGGGTGGTTCGTTCTCCCGCGTGCAGTTCACGCCCGACCTGGTGCCCGCCGACATCCTCGGCACCCGCATCTACCGCCAGTCCACCGAGACGTTCGACGTCGAGCTCGGTCCCGTCGTCGCGAACTTCGTGCTCGCCGACGAGATCAACCGCGCGCCCGCCAAGGTGCAGTCGGCGATGCTCGAGGTCATGGCCGAGCGGCACGTGTCCATCGGTGGCCGCACGTTCCCGATGCCGAACCCGTTCCTGGTGCTGGCGACGCAGAACCCGATCGAGAACGAGGGCGTGTACCCGCTGCCGGAGGCGCAGCGCGACAGGTTCCTGTTCAAGATCCAGGTCGAGTACCCGACCGCCGAGGAAGAACGCGAGATCGTCTACCGCATGGGCGTCGAGGCGCCCACGCCGAACCAGGTCCTCTCGCCGGAGGAGCTGGTGCGCCTGCAGGGCGTGGCGTCGCGCGTCTTCGTCCACCACGCGCTCGTCGACTACGTGGTACGCCTCGTGATCGCGACCCGCGCGCCCGGTGAGCACGGCCTCACCGACGTCGCCGGCTGGGTCGCCTACGGTGCCTCGCCGCGTGCGTCGCTCGGCATCATCGCCGCCGCGCGTGGCCTCGCGCTCGTGCGCGGCCGTGACTACGTGCTGCCGCAGGACGTCGTGGACGTCGTCCCGGACGTGCTGCGTCACCGCCTGGTGCTCTCCTACGACGCGCTGGCCGACGGCGTGCCGCTGGACCACATCATCACCCGTGTGCTGCAGATCGTGCCGTTGCCGCAGGTGTCGGCCCGTCCGCAGCAGCCGGTTCCGGCTGGTAGGCCGTGAGCCGGGAGCAAGCAGAAGAGCGTCCTTCCTGGGCGCCGCCCGTCCTGCGCGGCGTCCGGATGGAAGCCGCACTGCGCATGCTGGAGCTCGACGTCCGGCGCCGGCTCGACGGCCTGCTGCAGGGCAACCACCTCGGCCTCGTGCCGGGGCCGGGCACCGAACCGGGCGAGGCGCGCACCTACCAGCCCGGCGACGACGTGCGCAGGATGGACTGGGCGGTCACGGCCCGCACGACGATCCCGCACATCCGCGAGACGGTCGCCGACCGCGAGCTGGAGACGTGGATGGCGATCGACCTGTCGCCGTCGCTCGACTTCGGCACCGCCGCGTGCGAGAAGCGTGATCTGGCCATCGCCGCGACGGCCGCGGTCGCGCACCTGACGCGCGGCGGCGGCAACCGGATCGGCGCCGCGGTCTCGACGGGTGCCGACAACGTCCGGATCCCGGCGCGCGGTGGACTGGCGCACGCGCGCGGCATGATCCGCAAGATCGCCGAGATCGACCGGGCGCCCGAGGGCACCCGAGGCGACCTGGCGGCGTTGCTCGAACAGCTGCGGCGGCCCCCGCGCCGGCGTGGCCTGATCGTGGTGGTCTCCGACTTCCTCGGCGGCATGGAGTGGCAACGGCCGTTGCGCGCCCTGTCCGCGCGCCACGACATCGTGGCCATCGAGGTCGTGGACCCGCGTGACGTCGACCTGCCCGAGGTCGGCACCGTGGTGCTGTCCGACCCGGAGAGCGGCCGGCAGCGCGAGGTGACCGCGTCCGCCTTGCTGCGCAAGGAGTTCAACGCCGCGGCCGCGGAACACCGGGGCGAGGTGGCGGCCGGCCTGCGTCGTGCGGGCGCCGGGCACCTGGTGCTGCGGACCGACTCGGACTGGATCGCGGACACGGTTCGTTTCGTGGTGGCGCGCAAGCGCCGCTGGTCTGGGGGTGTCGCATGAGCTTCTCGAACTTCGTCGCCCCGCTGTGGTTCCTGCTGCTGCTCGCGGTGGGCCTGCTCACCGCCGGATACGTGGTGGCGCAACGGGTCCGGCGCAAGCGGGTGCTGCGGTTCACGAACCTGGAGCTGCTGGAGAAGGTCGCGCCCAAGCGGGAACGCTGGTCGCGGCACGTCCCGGCGGCGTTCCTGCTGGCCGCGCTCGCGTTGCTGACGGTCGCACTGGCCGGCCCGACGTCCGAGCAGCGGGTGCCGCGCAACCGGGCGACCGTGATGCTGGTGGTCGACGTGTCGCTGTCGATGAAGGCCACCGACGTCAAGCCGTCGAGGCTGGAGGCCGCGCAGGTGGCCGCCAAGTCGTTCGCCGAGGGCCTCACGCCGGGCATCAACCTCGGCCTGATCTCGTTCGCCGGCTCCGCGACCGTGCTGGTCGCGCCGACCACGGACCGTGCCGCCGTCACGCAGTCGATCGACGGGCTCAAGCTCGCCCAGTCGACCGCCACGGGTGACGCGCTGGTGGCCGCGATGGCGTCGATCGACTCGTTCGGCAAGGTCGTCGGCGGAGCCGAGGGACCACCGCCCGCCCGCATCGTGCTGATGACGGACGGCAAGGAGACCGTCGGCACCCGCAAGGCGTTCGACGCGGCCGAGGACGCGAAGAAGGCCGGGATCCCGATCTCCACGATCTCGTTCGGCACCGAGGACGGCGTGGTCGACATCGAGGGACGGCAGCAGTCCGTGCCCGTCGACGACGACTCGATGAAGGAGATCGCGAAGATCTCCGGCGGCGAGTTCTTCAAGGCCGCGTCCGCCGAGGAACTGCGCCGCGTCTACGACACGCTCGGCGAGCAGATCGGTTACGAGAAGAAGCAGGCCGACGCGTCGAAGCCGTGGCTGCTGCTCGGCACGATGACGGCGATGTTCGCCGCCGCGGCCGCACTGGTGCTGGGGCAGAGACTTCCCTAGGGCCTGCCGTAGACCAGCTCGACCACACCTGACCCGAACGCCCTGGTGCTCTTCAGTGCCAGGGCGATCGGCTGTTTGAAGAACGGCGTGCCCGCGCCGATCGCGACCGGGTTCAGGTAGAGCCGGACCTCGTCGATCAGGCCGTGCTCGAAGAACGAGCCCACCAGCTGCGCGCCGCCGACCATGCTGTCGCCGGGCAACGCCCTGATCTCGTCGGGCACGATCTCGCGCTGGACCGTGGTGTTCCAGTCGATCGTCTCCAGCGTGCGCGAGTAGACGATCTTGGGCATGTCCCGCCAGATGCGGCCGAAGTCGTGCATCGGTCGTGGCCACTCGGGATGCGCGTCGGTGTGCGGCCACGTCTCGACCATCGTCTCGTGGTTGCGGCGGCCGTCGATGAACCTGCTCATCCGCGCGAGCCCGGTGTTGAAGTGCTCGTGAAGCTCGTCGTCGACCACGTGCCAGCTGAGGTCGTGGTCGGGCCCCTCCATGAACCCGTCCAGCGAGATCGACGCCATCGTGATGATCATCCGTGGAGCCTCCGGTATTCCGCCGCCGCGCCAGGGTGCAGGGGCACTTTGCCCGTGTCGATGAGACTGCGCACGTCGAGGTACTGGGTGCCGAGCGCCTGGTCCGGCACCAGTTCGGCGGCCCTGCCCACGAGCAGCCGCACGACGGCGCCCGCGAACTCCGCGCTCAGGTCGGGGCGGCACACCAGCAGGTTCGGCGTGCCGATCGTGGGGACGTCGGCGGGGGAGCCGTAGACGCCCATGCGGACGTCCACGCGTTCGTAGACCTTGCCGTAGTCCTGGCGCAGCCTCGGCAGGAAGCCGTCCAGTGGCAGCAGCCTGATCCCGCTGGCCTTGTCGAGCTCCGGGGTCGGGACGCCGCCGGACCACAGCAGGGCGGCGATCTCGCCCGCTTTCAGGGCGTCGACGGCGTTGCGCAACGGGTAGTGCTCCTCCTGCACGCCCAGCGCGAGGCGTGACCCCTGCAGGGCGGCGCCGGAGCCGTCGGCGCCCAGCGACACCGGCCTGCCGATCAGGTCGGCGGCGGAGGTGTAGGGCGAGGACTTCAGGACGACGAGCTGCAAGTAGTTCTCGTAGACGCGGCCCAGGGCTACGAGACCCGGTTCCATGTGGGCGCTGTCGCTCAACGAGAGACCGATGTCGGCGGTGCCTTCGCGCAGGTGTTTGAGGTTGTCCGCGCTGCCGCCGGTCTCGATCGGGGTGATCGTCAGCGGGGCGGGGGACAGGCGCGAGATCAGCGCGGCGAAGTCGTTGTAGAAACCGCCGGGCTCGCCGCCCGCGATCCTGATCGTGCCGTCGGGTTCGGAGGAGCCGCAAGCGGTGAGGGCGAGGGCGCCCAGCAGGAACGTCCGGCGCCTCACAGCAGTGGCTCCTTCGGCAGTTCCACCGTGACGACCAGGCCGTTGTCGGTGTGCAGCCTCAGCTTCCCGTCGTGCGCGGTGACGATGCGTTCCGCGATCGCGAGGCCCAGACCCGTGCCGCGCCGGGTGTCGTCGCCGCGCCAGAACCGTTCGGTGGCGTGCTTGATGTCCTTTTTGGACAATCCGGGGCCGTTGTCGCGCACGGTCAGCGTCGCGCGGTCGCACACCACGACGACCTCCGTGCCGCCGTACTTGATGGCGTTGTCCAGCACCACGTCCAGCACCTGCGCGAGGTCCGACACCGCACAGCGCACGAGTCCGGGCGCGCGGTCGTCGATGGTGATCGTGACACCCTCGGACTGGGCCGCGGCGCGCCACGCGTCGACCCGGTCGTGCGCCACGACCTGCAGGTCGGCGAGCTCGGGTTCGACGCCGCCCGCAGCGCGTTCGGTGGCGGTGCTCTCGGCAGAGGCCAGCGCCAGAAGGCCGTCCAGCAACGACTCCAGGCGTTCGACCTCGGTCAGCAACGAGCCGTTGGACGGCAGCATGTCGACGCGCAACCGCAGTGCCGCCATGGGGTTGCGCAGCTGGTGCGAGGCATCGGCGATCAGTCGCCGCTGCTGGTCCGCGGCCTCGGCGACGGCGTCGGACATGCGGTTGAACGACTCCGACAACGCCCTGAGCTCCGCCGGTCCCGCGGTGTCGGCGACGTGGGTGCGCCGCTGGCCCTCGGCGACCGCCCGCACGCCCCGGTCCAGTTCCTTCAACGGCCTGATCAGCCAGCGGGAGACGACGAACGCCAGCAGCACGCACGCGCAGGCCGCCAGCAACGCCCCGGCCAGCACGATCGCCCAGCGCCGCGCCACGTCGAGCGCGGCCACGCGGGTGGAGGCCCGCAGCACCACGGCACCCGCGACCTTCGTGCCGATCCCGACCGGCCGCGCGAACAGCACGTCGCCACCGCTCCACGGCAACACGGTCGGCACGGGCGCGGCGGGCTGGTTGCGCAGCGCCGCGTCGATCTGCGCGGACACGTCCTCCGCCGTCATGCCCGACTCCACGACGGGCGTGCCGGCCGCGTCGACCACCACGATCTCCTCGCCGTAGACCTCGGCGTAGCGCTCCGCCTCGGACACGACGACGTCGACGGGCAGCGTGGCGAAGCGGTCCAGGTCGGCGGTGCGGCTGATCACGAACTGCTGGGTGCGCTCCGAGGCCGTGCTCATCAGCAACGGGAAGGCGAACGCCGTCACGGCCGAGAGCGAGAACAGCAGCAGCACCAACAGAAGCCGTTGCCGCATCTATTCACCGAGCCGGTAGCCGAAACCGCGGATCGTGTGCAGCAGCCCTGGCCGGTCGAGCTTGGCGCGCAACTGGGTCAGGTGCACGTCGAGCGTCCGCGACACCGCCACGAACGCGTTGCCCCACACCTCGTCCATCAGCTGCTGCCGGCTCACCGCCGTGCCCGGCCTGCGCGCCAGCACCGCCAGCACGTCGAACTCCTTGGTGGTCAACGAGATCTCGCGCCCGCCGACCACGACCTGACGGCTCTGCAGGTCGATCTCCACATCGGACACCCGCACGAGCTCGTCCGGTTCCTGCGACCGGGCCGCGCTGCGCCGCGCCACCGCGTCGATGCGCGCCAGCAACTCGGCCAGCCGCACCGGCTTGACCAGGTAATCGTCCGCTCCCAGCCGCAGCCCGCGCACCACCGTGCGCTCGTCGCCACGGGCGGTCAGCACGAGCACGGGCACCGGGTCGATCTTGCGGAGCTTGCGCAGCACCTCCAGGCCGTCCTGGTCGGGCAGGCCGAGGTCGAGCAGCACCACGTCCGCATCGCGATGGGCGATCAGCGCGTCGGCACCCCTGCGCACGCGGGAGGGCCGGTGGCCGTTCGCCCGCAGCGCTTCCACCAGGGCATCGGCGACACCGTCGTCGTCTTCGACCAACAGCACCCGCATGGGAGCAGTATCGGTCATAACGACTGTTGCCCGCGTGTACCGACGCGCTTAAGTGACTGTAAAGAAGCCTCGGCCCAGGTTGTGACGGGTGCGAGGCCGCCGAGATGGTGTCCGGCATGACAGTCGTTCAGGAGAAGAGCAGCGAACGCCGTGTGGTGGCGAACGTGCTGCGCGGGTCAGTCGGGAACTTGATCGAGTGGTACGACTGGTACGCCTACACCGCGTTCAGCATCTACTTCGCGGCCGCGTTCTTCCCCCAGGGCGACCAGACCGCGCAGCTGCTCAACACCGCCGCCGTGTTCGCAGTCGGCTTCCTCATGCGCCCGCTGGGTGGCTGGCTGCTCGGCCGGTACGCCGACCGGCACGGACGCCGTGCTGCGCTGACGTTGTCCGTCACGCTGATGGCGTTCGGGTCGTTGATCATCGCGCTGACCCCGTCGTACGCGACCATCGGTGTGGCGGCGCCGGTTCTGCTGGTGCTGGCGCGGTTGTTGCAGGGCTTGTCGGTCGGTGGTGAGTACGCGACCTCGGCGACCTATCTGTCCGAAGTGGCCTCTCCCGCGCGCCGCGGTTTCTACTCCAGCTTTCAGTACGTGACGCTGACGGCCGGGCAGCTGGTGGCGCTGGGCGTGCAGATCGTGTTGCAGCAGTTCCTCTCCAAGACCGAGATGATGGAGTGGGGCTGGCGGATCGCGTTCGTCATCGGCGCGGCCGGGGCGATCGTCGTGATGTGGCTGCGGCGCGGCATGGACGAGTCGGCGAACTTCGAGAAGCAGAAGGAGAACCCGGACAAGGGCACCTTCAGGGCGTTGCTGAAGCACCCCAAGGAGTGCCTGCTCGTCGTGGGCCTGACGCTGGGTGGCACGGTCGCGTTCTACACGTTCACGACGTACCTGCAGAAGTTCATGGTGAACACCAGCAAGATCGACGCCGCGACGGTCAGCTGGATCAACTTCGCCGCGCTGCTGGTGTTCGTGGTGCTGCAACCGCTCGCGGGCGCGTTGTCGGACCGGATCGGCCGGCGTCCGCTGCTGCTCGGGTTCGGCGTGCTCGGGACGCTCGCCACGGTGCCGTTGCTGTCGGCGCTGGCCCGTACCTCCGAGGTGCTGCCCGCGTTCCTGTTGATGCTGGGCGGCCTGGTGATCGTCACCGGGTACACGTCGATCAACGCGATCGTGAAGGCCGAGCTGTTCCCGACGAACATCCGCGCCCTCGGTGTCGGCCTGCCCTACGCGCTCACCGTCGCGATCTTCGGGGGCACGGCCGAGACCGTGGCGTTGTTGTTCAAGCAGGCCGGCGCGGAATCACTGTTCTACTACTACGTTGCCGGCTGCGTGCTGATCTCTCTGCTCGTCTACGGGTTCATGCGCGAGACCTCGAAGGACTCGGTGCTGGACCGCGACTAGCAGCGTTCGTCGGTGGAACCGTGGAGGTCGGTGCCGGACTGCCAGAGGACGTCGCCCACGGCGTAAGTGCACTGGCTGAGGGTGTTGGCGCCGTTGGACCACACCTCCTGCTGACCGCGCGCGCCGCCGTTGTAGTCGATGGCCTCGGGGCCGGTGCGGGTCCAGATGGCGGCGCGCAGGTAGAAGTCCTTGTGCTTGGCACGCCACGTGTCCCAGACGTAGACGTACGCCCAGTTCTTGTTGCACCCCTTGAACTGCTTCACGGAGGCGACGGTCTCGCCGCCGCTCTTCAGGTACTTGGTCGAACCGATCTGCGTGACACCGCTCGGGCACTTCGGGTTCGTCTCGGCGTGCGCGGCACCGGTGAACGTCATGGCGATCGCGGCGGCCGCCAGCACGGCGGCACCCATCCTCTTCTGCATGCGCACGACACTGGCCGGGCGCGGTTAGTCAGCGGTAAATCACACCCAGGCGGGCCGCGAGCGCGCTGGCCAGGTGGACGGGTTTGCGTTCGGTGGTGTGGCGGATCTGCGTGCGGCAGCTGAAGCCGTCCGCGATCACCAGCGCGTCCTCGTTGTCCCGCAACGCCGGCAGCAGGTCCTGCTCCGCGCACGCGATCGACACGTCGTAGTGGCCCTTCTCGAACCCGAAGTTGCCGGCCAGTCCGCAGCAGCCCTCGACGACCTTCGGCTTGAGCCCCGCCTTGGCCATGGCCTCGCGGTCGCGGTCGAAGCCGAGCTCCGCGTACTGGTGGCAGTGGGTCTGCACGACGGCCTCGCGGGTGCCCTCCACCTCGGGCAGCTTCGGCGCGACGTGCTCGGCGAACGTCCTGGTGGCGCGCGCAAGCGCTTGTACGGCGGGTTCCTGCGACAGCTTCGGGGCCTCCGCCCGCAGGAACGCCGTGCAGCTCGGCTCCAGGCCGATCACCGGCACGCCCTGGCTCGTCCACGGCAGCAACGCACGCGCGGTGCGTTCGAGCACCCGGCGGGCCTGGGAGAGCTGACCCGTCGAGTGCCACGTCAGTCCACAGCAGACGTTCGCGGACGGCACCTCGACGCGGTTCCCGAGGTGTGCCAGCACGTTCGCGGCGTCGAGGCCGACGCCCGGTTCGAAGAAGTTCGTGAACGTGTCGGGGAACAGCAGGACGGGGTCGCCCTCGCCGATCGGGTGCAGCTGGCGGACGAGGCGGGTGGTCTGCGTCGGCAGCGCTCGTTCCGGGGTGATCCCGGCGAACCGGCCGAGCTTCGCGGTGAACCTGTTGACCAGACCGTACTTCAGCCACGTCGGCAGCCAGCCCATCGCGTAGTGCGCGCGTGGCCGGAGCCGTCCCTTGTAGTGCTCGTGCAGGAACTCGGCCTTGTAGCTCGCCATGTCGACGTCGACCGGGCAGTCGCGTTTGCAGCCCTTGCAGCCCAGGCAGAGGTCCAGCGCCTCCGCCACCTCCGGCGACCGCCAGCCGCCCTTGATCACGTCGCCGTTGAGCATCTCGAACAACAGGTGCGCGCGCCCTCGTGTGGAGTGCTTCTCCTCCTTCGTGACGCGGTAGCTCGGGCACATCACGCCGCCCTTGGTGTTCAGGCACTTGCCGACACCGACGCACCGCCGCGTGTCGTTCGCGAACTCCGCACGGGTCGGGATCTTCGGTGGTGCGACGAGGATCCGCAGGTCGTCGTCGAGCTTCAGCGGCTCCACGATCCGGCCGGGGTTGAGCAGGTTCCGCGGGTCGAAGGCGTGCTTGAACTCGCGGAACGCCTGGATCGCCGCGGGCGGGTACATGCGGCTGAGCAGCTCGGACCGCGCCTGGCCGTCGCCGTGCTCGCCCGACAGGCTGCCGCCGTGGCTGACGACCAGGTCGGCGGCGTCCTGCATGAATTCGCGGTACCCGTTGGCCAGGTCGAAGTCGATGCGGACGTGGATGCAGCCCTCGCCGTAGTGGCCGTAGGTGATGCCGCGCCGGCCATACCTCGTGAGCAACTGGTCGAACTCGCGCAGGTACGTGCCGAGCCGTTCGGGCGGGACGGCCGAGTCCTCCCAGCCCGACCAGGCCTCGCTGCCGTCGGCCATGCGGGTGGCGAGACCGGCGCCGTCCTCGCGGATCCGCCACAGCGCCCGCTGGTGCGCGGGGTCGTGGACGACCATCGAGTTCTTGGTGATCCTGGCGACGCGTTCCGGGTGGTCCTCCACCTCGACGAACAGCCAGCTGCGGCCCTCCGGCAGGTCGGGGCGGGTGCGGACGCTGTGCACCAGCGCCTCGTTGAGGCCCTCGATCGCGAGCGCGTCCTCGATCTGGGTGACCTGGTCGGCGGCCTCGTAGGTGTCCGCGAAGCCCAGCACGACCAGGACGCGGCGCTCCGGCCTGCGCACCAGCTTCAGCTCCGCGCCCAGCAGCACCACACAGGTGCCCTCGGTGCCGACCAGCTGCTGCGTGAGCGTCGGGGCGTCCAGCGCGTACCCGCTGACCCGGCGGCTGAGCTGCGGGAACCACGCCGGGTCGTGCGCGGGGAGTGCGAGCTGAGGTGGGTCCGTGGTGTCGAACCGGCGGCCGTCGACGGTGAGGACGTTCAGGTTCGCGACGTTCTCGCTGGTCTTGCCCCACCTCACCGAGTGCGCGCCGCACGCGTTGTTGCCGATCATCCCGCCGATCGTGCAGCGCGAGTGCGTCGACGGGTCCGGGCCGAACAGGTAGGCGCCGGCCTGTGCGTTGATCTTGTCGAGCACCGCTCCCGGTTGGACGAACGCGCGGTCGCCGGAGATCTCGAACGCGGTCAGGTACCGGCTGAAGTCGATCACCAGCCCGGTGCCGCACGCGTTGCCCGCGATGGACGTCCCCGCGCCGCGGCTCGTGATCGGCACGCGGTGCTCCGCGGCCAGCCCGACGGCCGCGACCACCGCGTCCGTCGTGCGTGGACGGACGATCACCCGTGGCACGTGCCGGTAGTTCGACGCGTCCGCCGAGTACAGGGCCCGGCTGGCTGGGTCGTCGAGAACGTCGCCGTCCACATCGCGCCGGAGCTGGTCGAGAAAGGCCCGCATCACCCGATCATGCCCGTCCGGATGTGACATGCCTCCGCCGATGCCGGACTACCTGCCGGTAGCCGATAGCCTCAGCCGGTCAACCAGCGGCGATTGCAGGGAGAAGTAGTGAGTCGGTCCGTTCTGGTCACCGGAGGCAACCGCGGCATCGGCCTCGCCATCGCGCAGGCGTTCGCGGCGCAGGGCGACAAGGTCGCGGTGACGCACCGCGGGTCCGGCGCTCCCGAAGGCCTGCTCGGTGTGAAGTGCGACGTGACGAACTCCGAGGAGATCGACGCCGCGTTCACCGAGGTCGAGGCCGCGCACGGGCCCGTCGAGGTCCTCGTCTGCAACGCGGGCATGACGCAGGACACGCTGCTGCTGCGCATGAGCGAGGAGCAGTTCACGTCGGTCGTCGACGCGAACCTGACCGGTGCGTTCCGCTTCGCCCAGCGCGCCTCCCGCGGCATGCTGCGCAAGAAGTTCGGCCGCATCGTCTTCATCTCGTCGGTCGTGGGCCTCACCGGCGGCGCCGGCCAGGTCAACTACGCCGCCTCCAAGGCCGGCATGGTCGGCATGGCGCGCTCGATCGCGCTGGAGCTCGGCTCGCGCAACATCACCGCGAACGTCATCGCGCCCGGCTTCATCACCACGGACATGACGGCCGACCTGCCGGAGGCCGTCCGCGACGCCGCACTCAAGCAGATCCCGGCCGCTCGTTACGGTGCGGCGGAAGAGATCGCGCGCGCCGTCACGTTCCTCGCGGCGAACGAGGCCGGCTACATCAACGGTGCCGTGCTGCCGGTCGACGGCGGCCTCGGCATGGGCCACTGAGCTTTCACCACGACTGCTGTCCCGTACTGCGAAAGGGTTGGATCAAGTGACCGGACTGCTCGAAGGCAAGCGACTGCTGATCACCGGTGTCATCACCGACGCGTCGATCGCCTTCCACGTCGCACGCGTCGCCCAGGAACAGGGCGCCGAGGTCGTGCTGACCGGGTTCGGCCGGATGAGCCTCGTGACGCGCATCGCGCAGCGTCTGCCCAAGCCCGCGCCGGTCGTCGAGCTCGACGTGCAGAACCAGGAACACCTCGACACGCTCGCCGACCGGGTGCGTGAGCACGTCGACGGCCTCGACGGCGTCGTGCACGCCATCGGCTTCGCCCCGCAGAGCTGCCTCGGCGCCCCGTTCATGGACGCGCCGTGGGAGGACGTCTCCGTCGCGATGCACGTCTCGGCGTACTCGTACAAGGCGCTCGTGCAGGCCACCCGCCCGCTGCTGTCGCACGGCGCGTCGGTCGTCGGCCTCGACTTCGACGCCCGCCAGGCGTGGCCCGCCTACAACTGGATGGGCGCGGCGAAGGCGGCGTTCGAGTCGATCAACCGCTACATGGCGCGCGACCTCGGCCCGGACGGCATCCGCGTGAACCTGATCTCCGCCGGCCCGGTGCGCACCATGGCCGCGAAGTCCATCCCGGGCTTCGGCGAGCTGGAGAAGATGTGGGGCGAGAAGGCGCCGCTGTCGTGGGACGTCGACGACCCCACGCCGGTCGCGAAGTCCGTCTGCGGCCTGCTGTCCGACTGGTTCCCGGCCACCACGGGCTCGATGGTGTTCGTCGACGGCGGCGTGCACTTCCTCGGTCTCTGACGTCACATCTGTTCGTCATGTGAGGCGATCGGACGTCTGATTGGATGGAGTGGTGAGTTTCGACGCGCTGCTCTGGCTTTCCTTCGGCGGACCGGAAGGTCCTGAAGACGTCCGACCCTTCCTGGAGAACGTGGTTCGCGGACGCGGCGTGCCGCCGGAACGGCTGGACGAGGTCGAGGCCCATTACCAGCACTTCGGCGGCGTGTCGCCGATCAACCGCCTGAACCGCGAAGCCATCGAGGCGGTGCGGGCGCGCGGTTTCGATCTGCCGATCTACTTCGGCAACCGCAACTGGCACCCGATGGCCGAGGACGTCGTCGCGCAGATGAAGGCCGACGGCGTCAAGCGCGCCCTGGTGTTCCCGACGAGTGCGTACGGCGGCTACTCCGCGTGCCGCCAGTACGACGAGGACATCGTGCGCGCGCTGCAGGCCGTGCCCGACGGCCCCGAGCTCGTGAAGCTGCGCCAGTTCTTCGACCACCCGCTGTTCATCTCGTCCTTCGCCGACGGCATCCGCGCCGCCGCGGCCTCCATGAGCGGTTCGTACCGCCTGGTCTTCACCGCGCACTCGGTGCCGGTGTCCGCGGACAAGGCCGCCGGACCGCCCGCCGAGGGCGGCTACCGCTACTCGCGCCAGGTCGTCGAGGCTTCCCGGCTCGTGGCCTTGGAGCTGGGCATCACCGAGTACGACGTCGTGTGGCAGTCGCGGTCCGGCCCGCCGCAGATCCCGTGGCTCGAGCCCGACGTCGTCGACCACATCGACGCCCTGCACGCCAAGGGCGTCACCGGGGTCGTGGTGTGCCCGATCGGGTTCGTGTCCGACCACCTCGAAGTGGTGTGGGACCTCGACACCGAGGCGCGTGACCGGGCGTTGGAGCTCGGGATGGAGTTCGCCCGTGCCGCTACGCCCAACGGGGATCCACGCTTTGCCGAGCTCGTGACCGAACTGGTCGCCGAGCACACTTCCGGTGCGCCCGTGCGGAAGCTGTCGTCGTTCACGGTGGCGGGCTGCACGGTGAACGGTGCGCCGTGCGCGCCGTTGTGCTGCGAGCCGGCGAAGAGGCCCGCCCGCACCTAGACAGTGGTTTTTCAACGGGTGCAGAATTGGTCTCATGACCAGTTCCGCGGCCGTTGAGGTCACCGGGCTCCGGGTGAGCCGGGGCAAGCGTCTGGTCCTGCGGGATGTGAGCTGCACGATCCCGCAGGGCAGTGTCACCGGGCTGCTCGGCCCGTCCGGCTGCGGCAAGACCACGCTGATGCGCTCGGTCGTCGGCGTGCAGATCGTGGAGACCGGCGACGTGACGGTGCTCGGCGCACCCGCCGGAAGTCCCGAGCTGCGGAACCGGATCGGGTACGCGACCCAGAACCCCGCTGTCTACGCCGACCTCAGCGTGGCTGAGAACATCCGCTACTTCTGCGCCGTGCTGGGAGCTCCCAGGTCCGACGTGCCGCGCGTGATCGACGAGGTCGGGCTCGGCGGGCACGAGTCTCAGCTCGTGTCGTCGTTGTCCGGCGGTGAGCTGTCGCGGACGAGTCTCGCGGTCGCGTTGCTCGGCAAGCCCGAGCTGCTCGTGCTGGACGAACCGACCGTCGGCCTCGACCCGTTGCTGCGCGACGAGCTGTGGACGTTGTTCCGGGAGCTCGCTGGTCGTGGCGTCACGCTGTTCGTCTCCAGCCATGTCATGGACGAGGCCGCGCGCTGCGAACGGCTGCTGCTGATGCGCGACGGCGCACTGCTGGCGGACAACACCCCGGCGGCGTTGCTGTCGCAGACCGGCGCGAGTGACCTGGAACAGGCGTTCCTCTCGCTGGTCCGGGCGAAGGAGGCAGCGTGAACGCCTCGATCCTGCTGGCCACGACCGCACGGATCCTCAGCCAGTTCCGCCACGACCGGCGCACCGTCGCGCTGATGGTGCTCATGCCGTCGCTGCTGCTGGTCCTGCTGCGGTTCGTCTTCAACTCCGAGCAAGCCTTCAGCCGCGCCGCACCGGCCCTGCTGGCGGTCTTCCCGTTCGCGATCATGTTCATCGTCACGTCGATCACGACCCTGCGCGAGCGCACCACGGCCACGCTGGAACGGCTGATGACGATGCCGATGGGCAAGCTGGACCTGTTGTTCGGCTACGCGCTGGCGTTCGGGATCGTGGCTCTCGTCCAGGTGCTGGTCGCGGTCGGCATCTCGCTGACATGGCTCGGCCTGGAGATCGGTGGCTCGGTGTGGCTGCTCGTGGTCATCGCGGGGGTGGACGCGCTGCTGGGCACGGCGCTGGGCCTGTTCGCGAGTGCCTTCGCACGCACCGAGTTCCAGGCCGTGCAGTTCATGCCGCTGTTCGTGATGCCGCAGGTGTTGTTGTGCGGGCTGTTCGCGCCCCGAGAGGCGATGACGCCGGTGCTGGAGTGGCTGTCGAACGTCATGCCGCTCTCGTACGCGGTGGACGCGCTCACGGCCGTGACGACGTCGTCCGACATCACGGGCGAACTGGTGCGCAACCTCGCGATCGTGGCGGCGTGCGGACTCCTGGCGCTGGTGCTGGGCGCGGTGACGTTGCGCAGGCGCACCCCCTGATCACCGCCCCTGCAGCGCCGCCGTCAGCGACTCCTCGGCGTTGCCAGGCAAGGCGCCGTCGTGGTCGAGGGCGTAGCGGACGATCGCGCGGAACTCGTCGCTGAAGCGCGAGTAGTACGGCGTGACCGGTCGTAATCGGGCGTCCTCGATCGCGTTCAGGAGGATGCGGGCGTACGGGTGTTCGGTGGCTACGCGGCTGTCCTGGTAGACGATGCCGCGGGTGGCGGCGAGGCCTCCTCGTTCGAACAGCAGCTGCTGGCTGCGGGGGCCGGTGAGGAACTCGATGAGGGCCTGGGCGGCTCTCGGTTTCTTGGACTTGGCCGAGATGGCGAGGTTCTGGCCGCCGAGCACGCTCGGGCCCGGCAGCTTCGTCACCTCGAAGTCGATGCGGGGGCGGCCCGCCGACTCGCCCTGGTTACCGCGCAGGATGCGGTGGGCGACCGGCCAGTTGCGCATGAAGACGATCTTGCCGTCGCGGAACGCCTGGGTGGTCAGCTGTTCGCTCTGGTTGCGGGACTCGGGCAGCACCACGGGTCTCTCGCCCTTGAGGCCCTCGGCGAGCCAGCGCAGGGCGCGGCGGGTGCGGTCGGAGTCGATCACCACCTTGCCGGTCTCGTCGACCACGTCGCCCTTCTCCGACCAGATCAGCTCCAGCGCGTTCACGGTGAGGCCCTCGTAGTCGAGGAGCTGGCCCGCGTAGCCGGCGGTCAGGCGGGCGTCCTGCGCGCCCCGCAGTGCGCGGGTGGAGGCGTCGGCGATGTCGTCCAGGCCCAAGGGCTCTTCCTGGACCAGGTCCTTGCGGTAGAAGAGAAGGCCCGCGTCCGTGTTGAACGGCAGCGCCCACAGCACGCCCTGGTAGCGGCAGCTCTCCAGGGGGCGGCGCAGGAACCCGCTGGTGTCCACCGTGGACAGTGGGCGCAGGTAGCCGGACTGGGCGAACTCGGCGGTCCAGGTGACGTCGAGGTTGTAGACGTCGGCGTTCTCGGCCTGTTCGCGTGCTCGCGCGACCATCTCGCTGCGCTGGCCGTCCGCCTCCGTCGGCAGTTCGACGATCTCCGCCGGCTGTTCGGGGTGCTCGGAGTTCCACTGGTTGATCAACGCGCGCCGCTGGCCGCCGTCGCTCTGGTCGCGGCCGCTGAGCACGACGAGCTTGCCCTTCTCCCACTCCGTCGACTCGCGGAAGAGCGGCTGCACGCCGCTGGTGAACAGGATCGTCAGCACGATGCCGACGGCCACGCCCATCGCGAGCCACGACCGGTTCGCCCACACCACGCCGGGCGGGCCCAGCCTCGGCAACGCCGCCCACATGCGCCGCGCCCATCTCATCCGGCCCCTCCCCACACCCGGCGGAACAACGCCGCCAGGTCGTCGCCGAGCGTGTCCGTCGTCGAGTCGCGGCACTCCCCGCCGGACGCGTCCGTGATCGAGGTCAGCGCGTGCGCCGCACAGCTCGCGTCGCCGACGGCGATCACGAACACCCGGATCCCCTTCTGCCGCACCGCGTTCACCACGTCCTGCCGGGTCTGCGCGCTCGTCGTGTCCTCGCCGTCGGTCAGCGCGATCACCGCGCTCACGTGGTCCACGTCGTCGGCGCCGACCCGGTCGAGGCTGTCGATGATCGCCTGGTGCAGCGGCGTGCCACCGGCGGGCTGCACCGAGTTCAACGCGGCGGTCGTGGCCTCCTTGTCGCGCCTGCCGAGGGGGATGAGCGGCCGGACCTCGGTGTCGCTGAACACCGACAGGCCGTACGTGTCCCTGGTGCCCATCTGCGTGAGCGCCTTGCGGACACCCTCGACCGCGACCGTGAACCGCTTCTCCCCGGTCGCCGTCGGTTCGACCATCGACCCGGACGCGTCGAGCGTGAGCCAGACGCGACCGTCCCTCTTGGCCTGTTCGTACTTCTTGAGGAACGCCGCCTGGGCCTGCTCGTCCGGCGCGGCCTCGGCGCGGTCGAGCGCCAGGCCGGCCCGCACTCCCAGTTCCTCGCGGAACTCGGCCCCCGCGGCCTGCCGGGCGGGACGCAGGCCGGCGGCGTTGAGCGCCGTCATACCCTCCTGCGTGCCGAGCCACGACTGGAACGCCTTGGCGGGACCGCGGGCGGCGAGGTTCGACACGTCCTGCGCGTCCCACTCGACGAGGTTCACCGGGTAGTCGGCGCGGTAGGTGTCCGACGGGTACAGCGCGGTCAGGCACGGCTTGTCCGTGCAGCTGGTCTTGTTGTGCCGCAACAGGACCTGCTCGGTCGTGATCATCGCGGCGCCCGGCTGCGGCCGGTCGGCCTCGGTGACCCTGCGCTCGACGACGGCCGGTTCGAGCGTCTCGTACAACGCCGCCGTGGCGAGCCTGCCGTCGATCGCCATCAGCGGGTTCGGCCTGCCGATCGCCGTCCCGGTGCTGCCGACCTTGGTCAGCAGGTCGCCCCACGTCTCCGGGGAGCCGGACGTGACGTCCTGCGCGATCGGCGCCGGCACCGCGAGCACCACGGGGGAGAACGCGACCGAGTCGCCCGGCGTGATGCGCACCGCCGACCCGATGCCGCCGGTGCGGCGTACCACCTCGTTCGTCTCCGCGGTCGAGTCCGGCAGCCACACGTCCGGATGCGGCCCGATCTCCCGCAGTTCCTGTGAGGACCACGAGGAGCGCAGCGCGATCGCACCCCTGTTGCCCGGCGCCGAGAACACGTAGAGGCGCGCCGTGCGGCAGCCGTGGTTCTCCGCCGCCGTGTGCTGCTCGAACTTCCGCGCCACCTCACCGATCGCGGGCGCCGCGTCCTGCGACGTCAGCACGCGCACCTCGGTCGGCTGGGGACACCCGAGCAGCAGCACCCGCCCGTACGCGATCACGGGCGGCGCCGCGAGCCAGATCACCCCGGCCGCGACCACCAGCACGGCCGTGAACACCACCCACCGCAACCGGATCCGCTTGGCCAGCTGGTTCAACCGCTCGATCGCGGACGCGGACAGCACGAGGAGCGTGGCGCCGATGCCGTAGAGCACCCACGACTGCCATGTCGCGAGCGCGCCCGTGGCCGTCTCGGACAGCAGATGCCCGGCGACCGCGGTCAGCATGAGGGCGCCCGCGTACCGGGGTGCTGTGCTCGACCGGCGCTGGTCGACGTCCTCCATTCGGCGTCCTCCCCACCAGGCACCATATGTGGGAGCACCGACAGTTCTGGCGGAGTTGCCCGCTAGGGCGGGGTTCGCGGGGGAGAACCACTCGTTTGGGCCAGTGGCGGCCGGAGTGCTCGGTGGAACTGTGGAAAACTGCCGCTCATGACGTCCGTTCCCGACCGGATCGCCGCCGAGCTGGAGAAGGAGATCCTCGAGCAGCGGCTGGACTCCGGCGCGCGCTACGCGTTGCGCACGGAGCTGATCGAGCGGTACGGCGTCAGCGCCAACGCGATGAACGAGGCCCTGCGCATCCTGCGGGAGCGCGGTGTCGTCGTGGTCAAACCGGGCGTGCAGGGCGGGGTGTTTATCGCCCAGCCTCCGCCCCAGGTCCGGCTCGGCGTGATCGACCTGTGGTTCCGCGGGCTGCTGGTGGACGCCGTCGACCTGTTCGAGGCGCGGTCCCTGCTGGAGGACGGCTTCGCGGAGGTGGCGGCCGAACGCGCGACCCCGTCCGGCAACCGCAACGAGGTCTTCTCCGGCGGTTACCGCACCGGCCCCGACTTCCGCCCGATCACCTGGACGATGGACCAGGCAGCGCGCGGCATCAACTACACCCACCGCGAGATCGACCAGGAGTTCCTGCAGGTGGTCACGTGAGGGCGGTCGTGCTCGACGCGCCAGGCCCGGCGGACGCCCTGGTCGTGCGCGAGGTGCCCGTGCCGGAGCCTGCGCCCGGCTGGGTGCGGATCCGGGTGCGGGCCTTCGGGCTCAACCGCTCGGAGCTCTACACCCGGCAGGGCCTGTCCGGCGCCGCCGTCACGTTCCCGCGCGTGCTCGGCATCGAGGCGACCGGGACCGTCGACCTCGACCCGTCCGGGCGGTTCTCCCGGGGACAGCAGGTCGCCGCGATGATGGGCGGGATGGGCAGGACGTTCGACGGCGGGTACGCGGAGTACACGTGCGTGCCCGCGGCGAACGTGGTCCCGTTCCGGTCGGACCTGCCGTGGGACGTCCTGGGCGCGGTGCCGGAGATGCTGCAGACCGCGCACGGCTCGCTGACGGTCGGGGTCGGACTGCGGCCCGGCGACACGCTGCTGGTGCGCGGCGGAACGTCGTCCGTGGGCCTCGCGGCGGCCCTGCTCGCCAAGCACGCGGGGGCGACCGTGCTCGCGACGACCCGCGACCCGGCCAAAGCCGGCCTGCTGTCGGCTGATCACGTGCTGATCGACGACGGCGAGGTCGCGGCCCAGGTGCGCGAGATCGTGCCCGAGGGTGTGGACGGCGCGATCGAACTGGTCGGCACCCGGACGCTGCCCGACACGCTGCGGGCGACCAGACCGGGCGGGACTGTCTGCTTCACCGGCATGCTCGCCGGTGAGTGGACCATCAGGAGCTTCTACCCGATGGACGTCATCCCACAGGGCGTCCGCCTCACCGCCTACTCCGGCGAGGCGCACAACCTGAGCGCCGACGTGCTGCAACGCTTCCTCGACGACGTCGCCGCGGGCTCGATCAGCGTGCCCGTCGGCCGCCGCTACCGGCTCGACGAGATCGCCCAGGCCCACCGCGACCTGGAGGAGAACCTGATCGGGGGCAAGGGCGTCGTCGTCACCTGACGTTCAGTGCCGGCCTGCTCCGCTGTCCGCCAGCACACGCACAGCCTCATCGACCGCCGCGCACCGTGCGCGGCGCACGGCCTCCGACACCGGCCGCAACGCCTCGGTGCGTGCCGTCATCGCCGACGCCGACATCGCGCCACCGGGAGCGTCGCTGCTCGCCACGGACACGATCGCGGCCACCTCCGCAGCGCGTTGCAGCACCCGCAACGCTCGTGGCGGCATCGCGTCCGGCCACGGCAGCTTCGAGTTCTCCACCGCCAGGTCGGTGATCTCCTTGCGGACGTTCGGCCGGTGCTTGGCCACGTCGAGCGAGGCCAGCGCGGCCGTCGCCTCGCGCAGCGCCGCACCCAGGCCGTGCTCGGCCTCGCCGATCGGGATGTGCTCCAGGCCGTTGGACGACGGCAGGTCGAACACCGTCCAGCGCATCACGCCGTCCGCCACGATCTTCGGCACGAGCCCGATGTGCACGGACGGGACCACGAGGGCCTCGCCGGCGCGCAGCGCGCACGTCGCGAGGGGGCCTTTGCCGCCCAGCCCGCGCACGTCGCCCGGCACTGGCAGCACCAGCCGGGAGGAGGTCGCGCCCGCGCGCCGCAGAGCGGCCAGCAGCAGGGCGGGCCCCACGGGGGCCTCGTCGGGACCGGGAAGGTCGAGCGCCGTGGCGGTGCCGTCGTCGTCGGCCACCACCTCGTGCTGCTCGGCCCACGTGTGCAGGGCGTCGAGGACGTCGTCGGCGGCGGCTAGACCGTGCAGCCATCCCGACGTCCACACGACCAGCGTGGCACTTGCACAGGACACCCGACGAGATTACGTGGCCCTGCCCCCGAAGCCCCACCCGGTGTGCCCGATCCGAGACACAAGTGGTGTGGCCCAGCAGGTCGGCGGGGTGATTCACGCTCAGCAGGTCACCTCACGACACCGCCCCCACGCCCCGTACATCCAGTACGAGGACGTGGGGGCGGCGCCGCGATGCGCCCGTCTGACCGCGAATTCGCCCGGCAACCTGCTGGGCCACACCACTACTTGGCCGGACCGATGTGCTTTTCGAGGAGCGTGCGGAACGACGCCGTGTCCTCATCGGACGCGAAGGCCCGGTGCGGCACCGAAAGCGACGCCGCGCCCTCGTCCAGCGTCTCCAGCACGAAGCCCTGCCGCGTCTCGGTCCAGCCCGGCAGTTCCTGCCAGACGATCTCCTCGCGCACGGAGGTGCCCACGGCCATCCGGAACGACTGGTCGTCGGCGCTGCCCACAACGGTCCGGCTGATCATGTCGTCGGACGTGAAGCGCCACCACACCGCGACCGGCTCCATGAAACCGATGACCAGCGCGCACACCAGGCCGAACAGCGCGACGACGAGCGTGTCCTCGAACCCGACCAGCAGCACCACCGAGATCAACGCGAACACGAGCGCGAACCACGGCGCCCATCTGAACATCGGCACCATCGTGCGCAGGCTGGCCCGCCAGTCCGCCGGTGAAGGGGCCCATCTGAAGTCAACACAGTTGCTCATAGCGCCTCGCATTGTGCTGCACGATGGCCCCATGAATCTGGGGGATGTGGAAAAGGGCTCCGTGGCGCGCCGGACCGTCCTGAAGGGGACGGCCGCCGCGTTCGCCGGAGTCGGGCCTGGCGGCGAGTCAGCCGCCGGTCGCGCGGGCCGCGGCCGAGGATCCGGAACAGCGGCTGCTGCGGATCGTGCCCGGTGGCAACGGGGTCATCTACACGTTGCACGCCGACGGCCGCATCAAGTGGTACAAGCACCTGGGGCGCGACAACGGCGCGTACGAGTGGGCCGACGGGAACGGCCGGGAGATCGGCACCGGCTGGCAGATTCACACGAACGTGCTCGCGTCGCAGGACGGCCAGATCTTCGGTCTGTGCGGCGACGGCAAGTTGTGGTGGCACAAGTGGGAGCTCACCAACCCGGCCACCGGTGAGGGCCACTGGGCACCGAGGACGAACGACGTCATCCACGAGGGCTTCGGCGGGTACGCGCACGTCTTCGGCGGCTGGGACGGTGTCTTCTACGCGGTGGACGCGAAGGGCGACATCTACTGGTACCGCTACCTCGCCGGGGACGGCAGCGGCGGGCCGGACGCCTGGGCGAACCGCGGCGTCGGGCGGAAGATCGCGAGCGAGAAGCGCGACTACGACATGTTCTTCGCCGACCTGGACGGCGTGATCTACGGCGTGCGGCACGGCGCGGTGCTGCACTGGTTCCGCTACCTCGCGGGCGACGGCTCGAACGGGCCCCGCGCGTGGGCGAACAACGGCAACGGCATCACCATCGGCTCCGGCTGGGACTTCGGCTCGTGCGTCGAGCGGTTCGCCGAGAACGGCGCCATCTACGCGGTGTGGGTCAACAAGGACCACCGGCAGACCGACCACGAGCTGCGCTGGTACCAGCTCGCCAACCACAAGGCGATCGACGCCGCCGGCGTGTACTGGCCCCATCAGGACGGCAAGCTGGTCGGCACCGGCTTCAGCGTCACCAGGGGCGCGAACCTGCAGGGCTGCACCAGCTGGTCGGTCGCGGCGGGCCAGGCCCTCGACGTCGCGGTCTCCACGGCGTTCGACGAGTTCACCGCCAGCGTGCTGCGGCTGTCCGGACCGATCGAACAGGGCGGTGCGACGCAGGTCAGGGCGCCGCAGACCTACCGCGGCCAGCGCCACCTGCTGCGGGCGGGCTACCGGGCGGACGGGCCCGGCTGGCCCGCGTCGTTCTCCTTCACCGTGCCGGACGACTGGAAGTCCGGGTTCCACGTCGTCAAGCTCGAAGGACCGCACGGCCTTCGCCAGTACGTCCCGTTCGTGGTGAAGCCGAAGCAGCCGCGGGAGAAGGTCGCGCTGCTCCTGCCGTACCTGACGCACAACGCCTACAACCACTGAGGCGGGCACTTCCAGTACTCCTGGGAGCCCGAGTACGGGCGGCGTCAGATCTCCACGCGCCGTCCGTTCGCGAACGCCTACATCGAGGCGCCTGGGTTCATCGACGTGCGGTTCTACGGCGACCTGCTGCTGATGAAGTGGTTCGCGGACAACAACGTCGCCTACGACTGCTACCAGGACCTCGACCTGCACGACCCGTCGTGGCTCGCGCAGTACAGGACGGTCGTGCTCGCCACCCACCCCGAGTACTGGACGCCGGAGATGCGTTCGGCGCTGGAGAGGTACCTCGTCAACGGCGGCCGTGTCATCTACACGGGCGGCAACGGCATGTACGAGCGCGTCGACTACAACGCCTCCGGTGGGTTCGTGTTGCACCGCCACACGCAGGGGTACCGCTGGCTGTGGCGTGACCAGGGACGTCCGGAGTCGCAGGTGCTCGGCGTCGCGTACGACAGCTACTCGTACATGGAGATGTATCCGTACGTTGTGGACGCCGATCACCCGTTCCTGGAGGGCACGGGCCTGAAGGCCGGCGCGGGACCGGCGGCGCCCGGCGTCGTCCAGTTCGCTCATGGAGAACAGGCGCACGGCGCGGAGATGTGCGTGCTGCCCAAGCCGAACGGTGGCTGGGTGTTCAGCGCGGATTCCTTGTGTTTCAACGGTGCTCTCGCCCATGACGATCGGATGTCGCGCATCCTGCTGAACGCGGTGAACGCCGCTCAGCGGTAGGGGCTGGAGTCGCTCCACGTCGACGGGTCAGGTTCCGGTGCGTAGCGTCGTCTGCGTGACCCAGAACCTGGCCCGCACGGCGGGCGAGCTGCGCGCCGCCGGGCACCTGCCGCGCGGCGTCAAGACCGAGATCAGGGAGAACCTCCTCGCGGCCCTGCGCGAAGGACGCAACCCATGGCCCGGCATCGTCGGTTTCGACCGCACGGTGCTCCCGCAGCTGGAGCGCGCGCTGCTGGCAGGCCACGACGTCGTACTGCTCGGTGAGCGCGGGCAGGGCAAGACCCGCCTGCTGCGCACCATCGTGTCGTTGCTCGACGAGTGGACGCCCGTCATCGAGGGCTCCGAGCTGGGCGAACACCCGCTCGACCCGATCACGCCGGAGTCGAAGCGCCGTGCTCGCGAGCTCGGCGACGACCTGCCGGTGGTGTGGCGGCACCGCGACGAGCGCTACGCGGAGAAGCTCGCGACGCCCGACACGTCCGTCGGTGACCTGGTCGGTGACGTCGACCCGGTGAAGGTCGCCGAGGGCCGTTCGCTCGGTGACCCTGAGACCATCCACTACGGCATGCTCCCGCGCGCCCACCGCGGCATCATCGCCATCAACGAGCTGCCTGACCTGGCCGAACGCATCCAGGTCTCGCTGCTCAACGTCATGGAGGAGCGCGACATCCAGGTCCGCGGCTACACGCTGCGGCTGCCGCTGGACGTGCTGCTCGTCGCGACCGCGAACCCCGAGGACTACACGAACCGCGGCCGCATCATCACGCCTCTGAAGGACCGCTTCGGCGCCGAGGTGCGCACGCACTACCCGCTGGAGATCGACGCCGAGGTCGACCTGGTCCGCCAGGAGGCAGACCTCGTCGCCGAGGTCGGCGACCACCTGCTGGAGATCATCGCCCGGTTCGTCCGGCACCTGCGCGAGTCCTCGTCGATCGACCAGCGGTCCGGCGTCTCGGCCCGGTTCGCGGTCGCGGCGGCGGAAACCGTTGCGGCGTCGGCACTGCGCCGGTCCGCGCTGATCGGCGAGACCCCGGCCATCGCGCGCCCGGTCGACCTGGAGTCGGTGCCGGACGTGCTGCGCGGCAAGCTCGAGTTCGAGGCGGGGGAGGAGGGCCGCGAGGACGAGGTCCTCGTCCACCTGCTGCGCCGCTCGATCGCCGACACGGCTCGGGCCCGCCTGGCAGGCCTCAACCTCCGCGCGCTGGCCGAGGTCGTCTCGGACGGCCACCCCGTCGCGACCGGCGACCGGGTGCACGCGGGCGACCTGCTGGCCGCGTTGCCGGAGCTGCCGATCCTGCACGAGGTGGCGGCACGCATGGGCGCGGGCCCGAAGGACCCCGTCGGCCGCATCGCCTCCGCCGTCGAACTGGCCCTGGAGTCGCTGTACCTGACTCGCCACCTGTCGAAGGACAACTCCTCCGACGACGACCGATCGGTGTACGGATGAGATATCGCTACGGACGCTGGGGTGGCGGCGCCGATCCGCTGGCGCCCCCGGTGGACCTCCGCGCGGCCGTGGACGAGCTCGGCCGCGAGATCATGGAGGGGGCTTCGCCCTCGGCCGCCCTGCGCGAACTCCTGCGCCGGGGCGTCGACGGCACCCGCGGCCTCGACGACCTGACCTCACGCCTGTGGCAGCGCCGTGCGTCGATCCAGCGCAAGCACCGCCTCGACGGCACGCTGACCGAGGTCAAGCAGTTGCTGGACAAGGCGATCGAGGCCGAGCGCCGCGCGCTGTTCCCGGACCCGTCCGACGACGCGCGCTTCCGCGAGGCCCAACTCGACGCGCTGCCACCGGGCACCGCCGCGGCCGTGCAGGAGCTCTCCTCCTACGACTGGCGTTCCGCGGAGGCACGCGAGGCGTTCGAACAGATCCGCGAGCTGCTCGGCCGCGAACTGCTCGACCAGCGCTTCCAGGGCCTCAAGGAAGCGATGTCCAACGTGGACTCGCGCGACGTCGAGCGCATCCAGCGCATGCTGCGGGACCTGAACTCGCTGCTGGAGGCGCACGCGTCCGGCTCACCGGACACGCCGCGCCTGTTCGACGACTTCATGCGCAAGCACGGCGAGTTCTTCCCCGAGAAGCCCCGCAACGTGGACGAGCTCATCGACGCACTGGCCGCCCGTTCGGCGGCCGCGCAACGCATGATGAACTCGATGACCGACGCCCAGCGCGCCGAACTGTCCGCGTTGTCCCAGCAGGCGTTCGGTGGCATCGGCTCCTCTCTGTCCACTCTGGACTCTCTGCTGCAACGCCTGCGCCCAGGCGAGGACTGGACGTCCTCCGCCCGCTTCCGCGGCCAGGACCCGCTGGGTCTGGGCGAAGGCGCCCAGGCGATGGCGGACCTGGCCGAGCTCGACGCCCTGGCCGAGCAGCTCTCCCAGTCCTACCCCGGCGCCCGCCTGGAGGACATCGACCTGGAGGCCCTGGAACGCCAGCTGGGCTCGTCGGCGTCCGTGGACGCCCGCCGCCTCTCCGAGCTGGAGAAGGCACTCCGTTCGCAGAACATCGTCGAACGCGCCCCGGACGGCACGCTGCGCCTGACACCGAAAGCGTTGCGCCGTCTGGGAGAAACGGCGCTGCGCGGCGTCGTGGACCAGCTGCGCTCGTCGCAGGGATCCCGCGAGACCACCTCGGCCGGCGCCGCGGGCGAGCTGATCGGCTCGACCCGGCCCTGGCAGTTCGGCGACACCGAACCCTGGGACGTGCCCCGGACCCTGCGCAACTCCGTGCTGCGGTCCGGTTCGATGTCGTTGGACGTCGTCGACCTCGAAGTGTCCGAGACCGAACACCGCACACGTGCGGCTGTCGCGTTGTGCGTGGACACCTCCTGGTCGATGGTGCAGGACGGCCGTTGGGTGCCGATGAAGCGCACGGCCCTGGCGTTGCATCACCTCGTGCGCACCCGTTTCCGCACGGATGCGTTGCAGCTGGTGACTTTCGGGCGGTATGCCGAGGCCGTGGACATCGGCCAGCTGACCGGGCTGGAAGGCGTGTGGGAGCAGGGCACGAACCTGCACCACGCGTTGCTGCTGGCCGGCCGGCACGTCCGCCGGCATCCCGATGCCCAGCCCGTGGTGCTGGTGGTGACCGATGGGGAGCCCACCGCGCACCTGGAGCCGGACGGGGACGCGGAGTTCAACTACCCGCCGTTGCCCCGGACCTTGTCCAAGACGTTGAACGAGGTCGACTCCCTGGCCCGGCTCGGGGCGACGATCTCGGTGTTCAAGCTGGGTGATGATCCACGGCTGGCTGCCTTCGTGGACATCGTGGCCCGGCGGGGTGGTGGGCGTGTGGTCGCCGCCGATGAGGAGGGGCTCGGGGCCGCGGTGGTCAGCGACTACCTGAAGTCCCGGCGGCGGCGTCGGTGAGGGGACCCGGACGGGTGAATCCTGTCCGGATCCACGCCTGAGGGCGTCTAGTGGATGTCACGAAACCATGGTCATCTTTCTCCCGCAGGAATGCGGAACGCGGGGGGCGGCCGGACAGGGGTGTTCGGCTGTGTCTCGCCGGTGCCCGTGGTGAGTCGGCGGCGTGGCTGGCCGGTGGTGCCGTTTCGGCGTTGTGGCGTTCGTGCTCGCCGCGGCTTCAGAGCGTGGGTGGCCGGAGCAGCGGCGGCCGGGTTGGCGATCGCCGCTCCCGACCTGGAGCTCATCGGGCGTCACACCCCCGCGGATTCGTGCTCTGCCAAGGGTTCCGCAGCGGCTGGACCGCAAGGCGTTCGGCGTGCCCGTCGCCATCGGCACGCCGGCCAGTCCACCATCCGGCTGCAGATTCCCGCACCGGCACCCGCGGCGGAGACCGGCTACCAGGAGCCGGGCACCTCAGGACTCGTAGAGCGCCGCCAGGCGGGGCAGACGGGTGGCGAGCTCCGCGCTGTCGTCGAAGTCGAAGTCCCAGTCCGGGTCGAGGTCCGGGTAGGTGATCCGGAAGGCGTCCTGCGGTAACTGCATGCCGGTCGCCTTGAGGTGGGCGTTCCAGGCGATGGACAGGGCGTCCTCGCACTCGAACTCCATGCCGGACTCGGCTGCCTCCACGACCGCCGGCAAGACCGCCAGCGAGTCGGGGGACGCGATGGTGGACGTGTAGATCTCCTCGCCCTGGGTGAGGAGCCAGCCGCGGAAGTAGTCGAAGCCGTCGTCCGAGCAGCCGCCGTTGATCAGGTATGCCGCTGCCCACAGCGGGTTCTGGTAGGAGGCGGCGAGCAGATCCCACAGGACCTGTTGGGCCGCGACGATCTCGGCGGGCGGCCGTTCGGCCAGCAGGGTGGTGGCAGCGGAGGCCACAGCTTCGCCGTCGGACGGGTCGGAGACGCTCGCTCGGGCGTCGGCGATGAGCTTCCAGAAGGTGTTCTGATCCACGTCACGAAGCTTGACAGAGGGGTCTGACAATTTTTGGCGCCTGACTTACGAGCCGGGACGTTCTAGGTTGGGGACATGATCAGGACTCTGTTTCGTTCGCTCGAGGCCGTGCACGGAATGATCTACTTCGTCCCCGAGGCGGACTCCCGGTACGCGAGCGTCGGGCTCGACCGGCCAGGTGGGTACTTCGCGTCACGGGCGGCGGCGCTGGGGGCGGTCGGGGCCGAGGTCGTGATCGCGACCTTCTACAACTTCAACCCCGCGATCGTGCGGGCGCGCATCCCGCAGGCCTGGGAGAAGGTCACGCCGCAGCGCATGCTCGAGCTGCGGTGGGAGGCGGCGGACGAGGCGCTGGCCAAGGTGCTGCCGGACGACCTCAAGGAGATCATCGAGCTGGCGCGGCGCGCGGCCGAGCGGGCCACGGACATGCTGAGCGGCCGTCCGTTGTTCGCGGCGCATGCGGCGCTGCCGTGGCCGGACGAGCCCCGGCTGCAGCTGTTCCACGCCCAGACGCTGCTGCGCGAGTTCCGCGGCGACGGCCATCTCGCGGCCCTGCTGCGGCACAACATCAGCGGCATCGAGGCGCTCGTGCTGCACGTCGCGACGGGCGACTACCCGGCCGATGTGCTGCGCAAGACGCGTGCGTGGTCCGAAGAGCAGTGGGCGGCGACGGTCGAGGACCTGCAGCAGCGCGGGCTCGTCGGCGAGGACCAGTTCCTCACCGACAAGGGACGCGAGCTGCGCAACGGCATCGAGGAGGACACCGACCGCATGGCCGCGCCGGCCTACGACGTGCTCAGCGACCAGGAGAAGCAGCGGTTCGTCGAGCTGGCCTCGCCGCTGAGCCAGGCCGTCGTCGCGGGCGGCCTCCTGCCCGGCCGCCGCTAGGACGCGTCGGTCCCGTCCCGATCGGTGGACGCGAGCGCCTTCTCGGTGGCCTCGTCCTTGCCCGCCCGGTGCTTGCCGGGATGGGTCAGCGAGAAGTGCGCCTCGTCCCGCATCCGCTCGACCATGTGCGGGTAGTGCAGCTCGAACGCCGGACGCTCCGAACGGATGCGCGGCAGCTCCTTGAAGTTGTGCCGCGGCGGGGGCGAGGTCGTGGCCCACTCCAGCGAGTTGCCGTAGCCCCACGGGTCGTCCTGCGGGGCCGGGTCGCCGTAGCGGTAGGAGCGGAAGACGTTCCACACGAACGGGAGCACGGACGCGCCGAGCAGGAACGAGCCGATCGTGGAGATCGTGTTCAGGGTCGTGAAGCCGTCCGAGGCGAGGTAGTCGGCGTAGCGGCGCGGCATGCCCTCGTTGCCCAGCCAGTGCTGCACCAGGAACGTCGCGTGGAAGCCCAGGAACGTCGTCCAGAAGTGCAGCTTGCCCAGCGGTTCGTTGAGCATCCGCCCGGTCATCTTCGGGAACCAGAAGTAGATGCCGGCGTAGGTGGCGAACACGATCGTGCCGAACAGCACGTAGTGGAAGTGCGCGACCACGAAGTACGTGTCGGACACGTGGAAGTCGACGGCCGGCGCCGCGAGCAGGATGCCCGTCAGGCCACCGAAGAGGAACGTCACGAGGAAGCCGATCGAGAACAGCATCGGCGTCTCGAACGTGATCTGCCCCTTCCACATCGTGCCGATCCAGTTGAAGAACTTGATGCCCGTCGGCACCGCGATCAGGAACGTCATCAGCGAGAAGAACGGCAGCAGCACCGCACCGGTCGCGTACATGTGGTGCGCCCACACGGCCACGGACAGCATCGCGATCGCCAGCGTCGCGAACACCAGGCCCTTGTAACCGAACAACGGCTTGCGGCTGAACACCGGGAAGATCTCCGTCACGATCCCGAAGAACGGCAACGCGACGATGTACACCTCGGGATGGCCGAAGAACCAGAACAGGTGCTGCCACAGGATCACGCCACCGTTGGCGGGGTCGAACACGTGCGCCCCGAGGTGCCGGTCCGCCGCCAGGCCCATCAGCGCGGCCGTGAGGATCGGGAACGCCAGCAGGATCAGCACGGACGTCACGAGGATGTTCCAGGTGAACACCGGCATCCGGAACATCGTCATGCCCGGCGCCCGCAGGCACACCACCGTCGTCGTCATGTTGACCGCGCCGAGGATCGTGCCGAGGCCGGACACCGCCAGACCCATGATCCACAGGTCCGCGCCGACGCCAGGCGAGTGCACCACCGAGGACAGCGGCGTGTAGGCGAACCAGCCGAAGTCCGCCGCGCCACCGGGCGTCACGAACCCGGCGACCACGGTGATGCCGCCGAACAGGTACAGCCAGTACGAGAAGGCGTTCAGGCGCGGGAACGCGACGTCCGGCGAGCCGATCTGCAGCGGCAGGATGTAGTTCGCGAACCCGAACAGGATCGGCGTCGCGTACAGCAGCAGCATGATCGTGCCGTGCATGGTGAACAGCTGGTTGAACTGCTCGTTCGACAGGTACTGCAGGCCCGGCCGCGCCAGCTCGCCGCGCATCAGCAGCGCCATCACGCCGCCGATCATGAAGAACGCGAACGACGTGGTCAGGTACATGATCCCGATCTGCTTGGGATCTGTGGTCTTGAACAACGAGAGGAAGTACGAACCCTTCGGCCGTGCGCGCGCCGCCCCCGGATGGGGAACCACAGGCGTTGGCTTGATCGTGGTCATCGCGCCTCCTCCGTGCCAGACGTGAATCGTCCTCCCGGTCAGACCGGGGGGCAATCCATGACGAGCACCGCACTGGTCACCGGGACCACCGGAGCGCCTACCGAGATGCCGCTGACCTGCACGTAGTAGGCGCCGGGGGCCAATTCACCGAATCTGATCGACATCCTCTCGGAGATGGCAGGACTGCGCGATTCGACCTGTTTGCCGTTCTCGTCGAGCACCGCCACCTTCAGCGCCCGCGCGGTCGTGTCCTTCAGCTCGACGGTGACCTCCAGGTCCTCCCCGAGCAGCACGAGGTCGGGCACGGTGACCTGGGGCTCCGTCGCCGTCACGTTGCGCGGGATGATCGCCTTGGCGGTCAGGAACGACTCCACCGCGTCCAGCACGGCGGCGTTGTCCTGCAACGACGTGTGCTGCTCCGTCACGCGGTGCAGCGTGTTCGACGACAACGCCAGCCCACGCCGTGCAGCACCGACCATCGGCACGGTGGCGTCCCCGTACAGGTCTTCGCCCTCGTACGTCCGATAGCAGGTCACGCTGCCGTCGGCGACGCGAGCAGTGGTGGCCGTGGGCTGCTTACCGCCGAGGATCGCGTACGTCCGGTCGGCGAACGAGTCGGTCAACGCGCCGTGGAACGCCATCGCGTCCTCGACCATCTTCGTGTCGAGCTCGGGCAACGACACCTCGGTGGTCTTGCGCAGGCCGGCAGGCGACTCGATGCACGCGTACTCGGGCAGCAGCTGGTGCAGCGACGGCATCGACCGCGCGAACTCCGTCAGGTCGATCGCCAACGGCCCGAGCCCCTTGCGCACGCCGTTGACCAGCTGTTCCAGCGCGGACGCCGCCCCGCGGTACGGCGTGCCCATCGTGATCAGCTTCGCGGTCCGCTCGGCCATCCCGCACTGCTCGATGCACCACCGCGCCACCAGCCCGCCCATCGAGTGGCACACGAAGCTGACCTTGGCGTCCGGCCCGATCCGGTCGAGCGCCTCGTCCACCCGCCTGGCCAGCAACGCGCCGTTGTAGCGGTTCGACAGCCGCCAGTCGTAGGCGAAGAGCAGCAGGGTGCCCTTCTCGACGGTGTAGCCGAGCGAGTTCATCCTGCGCGTCAGCCGGTCGTAGCCCTTCAGGGGCGTCCAGATGCCGGGGATGACGTGCAGGTCGGACATCAGCGCGACGGGCTCGACGCCGTCCTGGGGGTGCTCGTCGCCGATGCCGGCGGGGAGCTTCAGCTGCTTCAGGCTGCGGCCCAGTGTCAGCACCGCGCGCAACGCGGCCTTGCCCGACACCTCCCAGACCACGCCGTCCTCGTTGCGCAACGTGCTGCCGAGGATGCCCGGCAGAACCACCACGAGATCAGTCATCTGGACTCCTCGGCGAGCTTGCGGATGAGGGAGAGCAGGGCGAGGTTCGTGGGCACCAGATAGGTCAGCTCGTGAATCCACGCCAGACGCTGGTCCGCCGCGGGCAACGCCAGCCGTGCGTCACCGGCCCGAGCGCGCGCGACCGCCTTGTACAACGCCGCCAACGCGTGCGGCTCCAATGCCGTCACGGCCTGCGTAAGTGCCTGCGGTGACGCAACTGTGGCGAGACCGCGCAGAATCTCGACCACGCGCGACGGGTCTTCCACGGCGTCCAGCACGAGGTCGAGCACATCGGCGTCCTCGGCGGCCAGCAGCAGCAACGCGTGCACGGGCCGGTTGTCGCGGACGTTCTTCACGACTTCCTTGTCCAGCAACTCCTCCCGGCGCGTGGCGAGCAGTTCGCGGCGGCGTGCGGGTGTGGCGTCCACGAACTCGTCCGCGAGGCTCGCGAGCAGCCACGGCCGGTAGGCGAGCGCGACGCCCTGCTGCTGTGCGTTCGCGCGGCGTGCCTGGATGACCTGCGCCTCGATCAGGCTGGTGCCGTACAACGCCTCGGTGACGGCGACGTCCGCGTCCGTGGACAACAACTCGGGGTGTGCGAGCAGTACCGCGCTCTCCTCTGCGTACGAGCGCGCGAACACCCACGAGCGTGCGGTCGTCAGCAACGTGCGGTCGACCGTGAGCCAGTCCGGTGTGGAGTCCCACGGCCACGGGCCTGAGTCGTAGTGGCGGCGCGCGATGTCGTGCACGTCGTGGATCGCCTGCCGTGACTGGCCGACGTGCGTGAGCGCCTGGCACAGCCACTTCGCGGCCGCCGGATCGCCGGCCCTGGTGGCCGCCGCGCGCAGCATCAGCAGCGTGGCGAGGTGCGGGCCGGTGAACCGCGCGGTCACCCGTTCCCAGGTCTCGTCGACGATCTCAGGCTGCTTCAGCCCCGCGCAGATCGTGTCGAGCGTGAACAACGCCGCCGCGAGCGTCGACAGCCGGTCCGTGTTCTCGGGCAGCAGGCAGACCTCGACGGTCCGCAGGCCGGTGGCGAGCGCCTCACGGGGCTTGTCCGCGTCGCGCTGGCGGCGCATCAGGTTGTGCAGCGCCTGGCCGTGCACGGGCAGGCCGTCGGCGAGGTCGGCGGCCTGGCGCGCGGCGTTCAGGGCCGTGTCCGTGCGGTCGACCATGCTGTAGGCGACGCTCAGGCTCAGTGCCGCGTCGGCGAGTTGCGGGCGGAACGCGGCGTGGCGGCCGAGCGTGCCGCTGATCTCGGCGGCCTGCTGGGTCATGCCGGCGGCGTCGGAGAGCCTGCCCAGCGCCAGGTAGTCGCGGCTGAGTTCGACCAGCGCGCTGACCAGGTCCGCGAGGTACACCGGGTTCGTCTGCGCGAGCGAGTAGTTCAGTTCGACGGCCTGCTTCGACCGTTGCATGGCCTCGTAGCGCAGACCGGAGTCGCTGCACCGTGCAGCAAGACAACTCACCGCGCGCGCAAGGGGTGCGTCGGTTTCCACCGCTGCAACGGCGTCGCGGGCCGTGGACAGAGCGTCCTGCCTGCGGCCCAGCATCGCGTAGACCTCGCTCAGGTCCACCAACGCTCCGCTGAGGTGCGCCGCGTACGTCGGGTTGTCGCCGCCGTGCGTCGTCGTCTTCGCGATGCGTTGCGCCAGCCGTTTGTGCGTAAGGCTTTCCGCCGTCGTCGGTGTCGACGCCACCAGCTCGCGGTACCGCACGGCGGCCTCTTCAGCGGGCGCCACGGCCTGCTGCAGGCGTCCGGCCTCGCGGAACCGCCGGCCGAGCTTGTTCAGCACGAAAGCCAGGTCCGCCAAGTACATCCGCAACGTCGGCACCAGCGCGCGGAAGTGCGACGCGGCCTCTTCGAGCGGGGCGACGGCCTCGTCGCCACGACCCCAGTGCATCAGCTCGTTCGCCGCCGTCGTGGCCGCGAGTGCGATGTCCGGCAACAACATCCGGTTCATGACCGCGAGCGCGCGCAACCCGTCCAGGGCCTTCGTCCCGGCGTGCCCGCAGTGCCGCCACGCGTACTTCCACAGGTAGCCCGGCACGTTCGGCGGAACGCCCGCCTCCATGCGCTGCCGGTAGAGCTCGATCAACGCGCAGGCCACCTTCTCGGCCTCCGGCGCGAACACCAGGTCCCTGCTCGGTGCGAACTGCGGCCGCAGGTGGTCGGCGAACGTCTGGTGCGTCAGCTTGAAGACCGCCGTGCCCTCCTCACCGTCCTGCACGACGTGACGGCCCAGTTCGGTGAGCACGGCGGTGATGTCGTCCCGGCTGAACTCCTCCCCGGACAACGCCTGCGCGACCGCCATCCACTCGGCCTCGGGGAATCCCGCGCCGTAGCTCCACGTCAGCGCCGTCAGCAACGCACGGGCCGAGGGCACCTTCGCGAGTTCACGGTCGAACGCCGCCTCCAGCGAGAACTTGAGGTCGCCGCCGCCGTTGGCCAGCACCTGGTCGGTGATCATCCACGCGGTCAGGAACGGCAGCCTCGCCAGCTCGTCCACGGTGGACTGCTCCGCACCAGGGCCCAGCCGTGCCACGACGTACTCGCGGACGTCGGACTCGCTGCCGGCGTCGTCGAGATCGAGCACCTCGACCGGCGACAGCTCGGTCAGCAGGGGAGCGCCACCCGCGACCCGATGTGCCTGCCGCGTCGAGACGATCACGACGGCGTAGGCCGCGAGCTTGGTCAGCAGCGAGGTGGCGATCGAGAACGACTCGCCGCGCGCCTCGTCCAGGCCGTCGACCACCAGCACCGGTGGTGTCGGCAACGCGCTGACGACACCCACCAGCTCGGCGGCGCCCCGGCGCGGGCCCTCGGGTGCGGGGACCAGGCCCGCGGCGACGAGCTGGCGGCTGAGCAGGTCGGCGACGCGGTCGGCGTCCATCGCGCGGGCGTGCACGGCGGCGTCGACCGAGCCGGGACCGGGGTCGGCGTGCCGGAACGACGGCCCTGAGGACAGCAGCAGGTCGCGCTCGGCCGAGTTGGACAGGCTGACAACCCGTCCGACGACCGCGGACTTGCCCGTGCCCGGCGACCCGGTGACCACCCGCAGCCCGGCCACCCCGGACTTCACCCAGCTCACGACCTTGTCGACCTGGGCGGTGCGGCCGGTGAACCACGACCGGTTGTCCGCGGAGTCACCGCCGCGGGCCGCGAGCAGGAGGTGCTTCACGACCGTGTTCGCGGCGTAGAGAGGGTTCGGCAGCATCGGCTGTGCGGAGCCGTACTGCATGAAGCGCGGCCGTTGGATGTCGCTGTCCCACGCGTTCAGCAGCGCCGTGCCGACCGCGCCGCCGTCGACCAACGCGATGCGATCGCTCCACCGCCGTGCGTCCTCATCGGCCGTGGGACCGGCACGCAGCAGATTGCGCAGCTTCCCGCCGAACAGGCCGTCACGGGCCGTCTCGACGCTCGAACACGACACCAGCACGCCCGCCCAGTGCACCTGACCGGCCAGCAGCTCCTCCTGGACGGCGGCGACCGTGCGCACGGCCTCGTCGAGCTGGGCGCCGGAGTAGCAGGCGTCGATGATGATGAGCACCTGGTGCGCGCCCGACGCGGCGCACCACAGCGCGAACTCGTGCAGCATGATGCCGTCGACCACGCCGTCGTTGTCCCTGGCCAGGAGCCTGAGGTTGCCGGCGACGGGGATGGCGTGGCCGCTCCACAACGCCACCAGCGCGCCGCCGTCCTGCGGGTTCTGCCGCAGTGCCTTCATGTGCGCGCGGATGTCGGCCTCGGCGGGGTCGGCCAGCGGGTCGCCCTCGTAGCCCTTCAGCAGCGCGCGCAGCTCCCGCACGTCGCTCACGGCGTGCTGCAGCGGCTGCACCAGCTCGTAGGAGCCGACGCCGATGCCGACGAACCTGCCTCTGACCCTCTCCTGCATGCGTCACTACCCCCTGTCCACACGTCGCTGTGCGGCAGAAGGCGTTAGCAGGGTTAACTCACATGGACTACTCCGTGGAGTCCTTGTCTTGGGGCTTGGGCAGCTCGACGTTCGTGTTCTTCTCCAGGAACCTCAGCAGCTCCACCGGGAACGGCAGCACCAGCGTCGAGTTCTTCTCCGCCGCCACCTCCACGATGGTCTGCAGCAGCCGCAGCTGGAGCGCGCCGGGCGTCGACTCCATCGTCCCGGCGGCCTCGGAGAGCTTCTTGGACGCCTGCAGCTCACCGTCCGCGGTGATGATGCGGGCGCGGCGCTCGCGTTCGGCCTCCGCCTGCCGCGACATCGAGCGCTTCATGCTCTCCGGCAGCGCCACGTCCTTGATCTCGACGCGGTCGATGTCGATGCCCCACTCCAGCGCGGGCGTGTCGATCATCAGCTCCAGGCCCTGGTTGAGGCGCTCGCGGTTGGACAGCAGGTCGTCCAGCTCGCTCTTGCCGATGATCGACCGGAGCGAGGCCTGGGCGACCTGCTGCATCGCGAACCGGTAGTCCTCGATGTTGATGACGGCCTTCGCCGCGTCCTGCACCTTGAAGTAGATGACGGCGTCGACGCGCACGGTGACGTTGTCGCGGGTGATGCCGTCCTGGGCGGGCACGGGCAGGGTGACGATCTGCAGGTTGACCTTCCGGAGCTGGTCGACCCCGGGAACCAGCATCGTCAGCCCCGGCCCGCGCACGCCCTCGCGGAGCTTGCCGAACCGGAACACCAGTCCCTGTTCGAACTGTTTGATGACTCTCGCGCTCATGACGAGGCCGAGGCCTCCGAGCACGACGAGACCACCGAGGATTTCGAAGAAGATCATGAGACCCCGCCTTTCATCGGCGAATGCCCTTGATCTCCAACGGTACGCCCACGAGGGGTGATCACTGACCTTTGCCGCGTCTTTCGCCCCTCAGACGGGTGCGAGGTGTCCTGCTGAGCAGTGAAAGACGCGGTGAAGATTGTGATCACCCCGCGTTGCAGCTCAGCACGGGATTCGCCCAGTCGGAGTGGTCGTGGGCGTTGCCGTCACCGCCGTCTGTCACCCGGAACGTCAGCACCGTTGCTCCAGACGTGTCGACGGTGATCGGTACGGCGGCGCTTTGTCCTGTCAGCGTTGGGCTTTGGTACGCGGACACCCCGTCCTTGAGTACCTCGAACCGGACGCTGCCGCCCCCGTTCGTCTCGTCGTCGACACCGATCGTGGCGGTGAGGGTGGAGCACTTGCCGCCGGTGTAGACCTGGAACTCCGAGTCGGCGTGCGTGCCGACGCCCTTGTCGAACGCGGCGCCCCGGATGCGCATCGGGTTGCCGTCACCGCCGGTGTTCTCGCCGTTGCTGCGGTCGCGTTCGATCGGGCCCCAGCCGTTGCGCTCGCCCAGGAACTCGAGCGCTGACACCTGTGCCTCGCCCTGCGGCGGGCGCGGGGTGGCGGTGAAGTCCTTGGTGAGCGTGCTCGACGCCTTGCCGGAGCTGATCTCCGCGAAGACCGGGCGGGTGCCGGTCTCCCCGCCCTCGCGCTTGATCGTCACCTTGGCGGAACCGCTGGACAGGTCGGCGATCTCCGGGCTGACCGACCAGTCGTCCGGTGCGGTCAGCCTGGCCGTGGTCCTGCCGGGACAGGGCTTCGTCACCACCAGTTCGGCCTCGACCTGCTCACCTGGTTCGAGGGCGGTGTCGGTGGCGTTGAGAACGGCCGTGGGTGCGCAGTCGACGTTGCGGCCGAGCTTGCCCGTTGCGGCCTCCACGGGCGTGAGCGGGCGCAGCAGCACGGAGTACGCGTACTCGTTGCCCGCCTCCACCTGGTACTGCGGCAACGGCTCGTGGAACGTCTCGCTGACGCCTGTCACGCGGTGCGCCGCGTGCAGGGTGGTCCAGCCGTCGTTCTTCTTGAGCGCGAACGGGTACGCGGCGCGGTCCAGGTCGTCGTACCGCGAGACCCGCACGTCCAGGTCACCCGCGACGAGCAGGCCGGCGCGGCCGTTGGACAGCGTCGCCCAGCGCGTGTCCGCGTGGTTGCCGAAGTCCTGCGGCTTGTAGTAGTCGTTGAACTCGCGGTCCACAGTGGACTGGTAGACGCCGACCGAGTTGCCGGCCTTGCGGTCGTCGTAGTTCTCGCCGGGACCGCGGCCGTACCAGGTGAACCTGCTGTAGTCGTCGGGGACCTTGAGCGTGAAACCGATGCCGGGCAGGTAGCTCAGGTCGCGCATCCCGTCCTTCGCGGCGACCCGGTGGGCCACGTTGATCTCGCCGTCACCCGTGACGCGGTAGGTGAAGGTCTGGCCGAACGACGCGGTGGCCACGGCCTGTGCGGTGGACTTCGCGGTGATGGTGATGTCGGTGGCGTTCTGGGTGACCGTGACGCTCGACGGCGTGGTCTTGAGGCGGTCCAGACCGTTGCGGTACCAGGAACCGTCCTCGCTCATGAACTCGTTCGACAGCGGCGCACGCCACGCGTCCAGCTCCGGACCGGTCTTGAGCAGTTCGGTGCCGCGCACGCGCATCGACGTGAGCGTGCCGGACCTCTTGCTGACGACGTAGCGGAAGTCCTTGCCGGACAACACGATCTCGTCGTCGTTCTGGGTCGTCGTGAGCTTGCCCGGCGTTCCCGGCGCGTGCAGGCCCGCGACCTGCGTGCCGCCCAACGGGAACTGGGCGATGCCGACGTCGTTGCCCCGCCGGTCGGTGGCGCGGACGGTCAGCCAGCGTTCCGTGTCGGCGGTGAAGTCGGGCAACGTGATGGTGCCCGGCTGCAGCCTGCCGCGGTGCTCGGCGATCGTGCGGCCGTTGTCCTGGACCTGCCAGCGCAGCTCGAGGTCGTCGGTGCCGGTGAACTGGCGTTCGCTGACGGTCGTGAGGTTGTTGCCGGCGAAGGAGAACCTGATGGGGGAGTGGACGGCCATCAGCTCGGTGGTCTCCGGCTGCGGCCTGCGATCCGCCCACACCACGCCGTCGACGCCACCGGTGCCCGCACCGTAGGACTCCTTGCGGCCCTTGTCCTCCAGCTTCTCGAAGTCGAGCGCCAGCACGGCGGTCTTCTTCGGGTCCTGGGCCAGCTCGGACTCGGTCAGGGCGCGGTGGTAGATCCGGACCTGGTCGACCGAGCCGTGCGCCATGCGGGTGCCGACGTTCTCCTGCATGGTCTCGGCGTTGCGCCCGATGTTGACCGGCCAGTGCGACCAGTCGATCGTGCCGCTGAACTCGGTGGTGGCGACCTCGCGGCCGTCGATCAGCAGCCGGAGCCTCGAACCGTCGAACGTGCCGGTGACGCGGTGCCAGTTGCCGTAGAAGTCAGTCGGGACGGTGGCCCTGACCGCGCGCCAGGTGCCGCTGTGGACGAAGAACTCCAGCGTCGTGGCGTTGGACATCTTCAGCGCGTACTGGTGGTCGCCCTTGGAGATGACGGTGAAGTCGCCGGTCCAGGTGTCGGGCTTGATCCACGCGTCGAGGGTGAGGCCGGTGCTGACCTCGTCGAGCTTGCGGTCGCGGTAGACCTCGACGAAGTCGTCGAGTCCGCTGAGCTGCAACGCCTTGCCGTGCGGTCCGTCCACCTGGGACGGTTTGCCGGACAGGTAGGACAGGATGCCGTTCGCGTCATCGGGGGTCGTGTAGAGCGGGAGGGCGATGTTCTGCTCGGCCCAGTCCCAGATGAAACCGCCCTGCACCTGCGGATAGGCGCGCACGACGTCCCAGAACTCCTTGAAGTTGCCGAGGCTGTTGCCCATCGCGTGCGCGTACTCACCCATGATGATCGGCTTGGTCGTGGTCTTCGCCTTGGCATCGAGGCTCGCGGGCGACGGGTAGCGCGGGCCGGCCACGTCCGCGAACGGCGCGTCACCGTCCGGCACGTTCGGCTGGTGGTAGAGCGGGCGGGTGTCGTGCTTCCGCGCGTACTCGGCCATCGTGTAGTGCGCCTTGCCGAGACCGGCCTCGTTGCCCGTGTCCCACATGACCACGCTCGGGTGGTTCTTGTCGCGTTGCATCATGGCGGTGAACCGGTCCTGGAACGCGTCCTGCCACTCAGGGCGTTCGGCGAGGCAGTTGTTCGGGCAGCCGTCGTGGTGGTGGGTCTCGATGTCGACCTCGTCGGCGATCATCAGGCCGTTGCGGTCCGCGAGCTCGTAGAAGTACGGGTCGCTCGGGTAGTGCGAGGTGCGGACGGCGTTGATGTTGAACCGCTTCATCAGCTGGACGTCTTTTTCCTGGTCGGCCCTGGTGACGTAGCGGCTGCCGTGGGCGGACGTCTCGGCCCGGTTCGTGCCGCGGAACAGCACGCGCTTGCCGTTGATCTTGAACTGCCGGTCGACGATCTCGATCTTGCGGAACCCCACGGGCTGCCTGCCGGTCTGGATCACCCGGCCGTCCTTGAGCAGCTCGATCCGGAGCTCGTGGACGTTCGGGGTCTCGTCGGTCCACTTCAGCGGGTTCGCGACCTTGCCGTCCCTGACGGGGACCTCGCGGCCCTGAGGGTCGAAGAGCCTGGTCCGGACGGTGTGGCCCTCCTGCGGGCCGCCGATCTTGACGTCCGCGCTGATCGTGGCGTCGCGGTACTGGGCGTCCAGGTCGGTCTTGATCGTGACGTCCTGGAGGTAGGTCTTCGGCGTCGAGTAGAGCCAGACCTCGCGGAAGATGCCGGAGAACCGCCACTGGTCGTAGTCCTCCAGGTGGGAGCCGGAGCCCCAGCGGTGGACCTGGAGTTTGATCGTGTTGCGGCCCGGTTTGAGCTTGGCGGTGATGTCGAACTCGGCCGGCGTGTAGCCGCCCTGGTCGTAGCCGACGTACGTGCCGTTGACCCAGACGAAGTATCCGCTGGTCACGCCCTCGAAGCGGACCAGCGTGCGGTCCCAGTCCCGCGGCAGGTCGAACGTCTTCTCGTAGACACCGGTGGGGTTGATGTCGTGCGGGATCGACGGAGGGTTGTCCGGGTACATCTCGGTGGGGATGTTGCGGAACATCGGGTGGTCGAGGAAGTCGGTCTGCCACGTGTGGGGGACCTGGACCGTGCGCCACCCGTCGGGCGTGTCCCTGACGTCCTGCGGCCTGTCGAACATCCTGATGCGCCACTCGCCGTTGAGGCTGAGCCGGCGCTCGGGCAACAGATCGGGGTGCGGAGGCTCCTGGTGCTCCCCGGTCATTCTGGGATTCTCCAGATACGCCAAGGCATCCAGGGGTTCGGCCTGCGCTGTTGCGGGGGCCAGTGAGAGCGCTACCACCGTGGCTACGACGACACGAAGCATGCCTTCGGAAACTAGGGGCGGCGTGACGAGGCCGTCAACGAATGTCCGATCTTTCTGTCCGAACGAATCGCCGCGCGGTGTCCCAGCACCCGGAAATCACGCTCCACCCGACAGCACGCGTTAGTGTCGGATACATGCAGACCTGGTCATCGATTCCTGTGCCACGGGTTCCGGGGGACCCCCGCCCGCTGAGGCTGTTCGACACCGCCACCGGCGAAGTGCGTCCGACGGCTCCAGGAGACACCGCCAGGTTGTACGTCTGCGGGATCACGCCGTACGACGCGACTCACCTCGGCCACGCCGCCACCTACCTGACGTTCGACCTCGTGCACCGCGTGTGGCTCGACAACGGCCACAACGTGCACTACGTCCAGAACGTCACCGACGTCGACGACCCGTTGCTGGAGCGGGCGCTGCGCGACAAGGACGACTGGGAGGTCCTCGCCATGCGCGAGACCGCCCTGTTCCGCGAGGACATGGTCGCCCTGCGCGTCCTGCCGCCGCAGGACTACGTCGGCATCGTCGAGGCGATCCCCGAGATCGTCGAGGTGGTCGTGAAGCTCGTCAACGACGGCCACGCCTACCGCGCGGACGACTCCGAGTACCCGGACGTCTACTACTCGCACAACGCCACGGGCCGCTTCGGCTACGAGTCGAACTACTCGGCCGACGAGATGATGCGCCTGTTCGCCGAACGCGGCGGCGACCCTGACCGCCCCGGCAAGCGCCACCCGCTCGACGCCCTGCTGTGGCGCATGAAGCGCCCCGGCGAGCCCTCGTGGCCGTCGGAGCTCGGCGAGGGCCGCCCCGGCTGGCACATCGAGTGCAGCGCCATCGCCCACAACCGCCTCGGCATGAACTTCGACGTCCAGGGCGGCGGCTCCGACCTGATCTTCCCGCACCACGAGTACTCGGCGGCGCACGCCGAGGCCCAGACCGGCCAGCACCCGTTCGCACGCCACTACGTGCACGCGGGCATGATCGGCCTCGACGGCGAGAAGATGTCGAAGTCGCGCGGCAACCTGGTGTTCGTCTCGAAGCTGCGCTCGCAGAAGGTCGACCCGAACGCCATCCGCCTCGCCCTGCTCTCCGGCCACTACCGCGAGGACAGGCCGTGGTCGCAGGCGCTGCTCGACGAGGCGCTGACCCGGCTCGACCGGTGGCGCCGCGCCGCCGGCCTCGACACCGGACCGTCCGCTGTGGACACCGTGACGCGGCTGCGCGACCACCTGGGCAACGACCTCGACACCCCTCGGGCGCTCGCCGCGGTCGACGCGTGGGCTGACGAGGCGCTGGCGCACGGCGGGTCGGACAAGCACGGGCCGTCGCAGATCCGCGATGCCGTGGACGCGCTGCTGGGCGTGGACCTCTAGTCAGGCCATCCGGTGGCGCTGCTCGGGTGCAGCGCCACCACCAGCCACTCCGCGAGGCCGCTGAACTGCACCGCCGCGGCCGCCGTCGCGTCCTCCCGCGTCAGGTAGAGCGCGCGGACCTGGGCGAACGCGATGACCCAGTCGTCGACCTCGCTGCGGTCGATCGGCCGTGGCGTCCGCTTGCGGATCTGGGCGCGCACTCGCCGGGCCGGTCCGGAATCGGTGAGCTCGGCGCGGTGCCGCGCCCAGAACTCCTCGGAGACGGCGAACATCCGCCGCAACAGCGCGTCCGCGTCCGGCTCCGCGCGTCCTGGCGGCACCACGCCGTTCTCCAGCAGCCTCAGCAAGCCGTCGAGGTGGCTCGTCAGCAACGCGCGGTTGTCCTCCGACATCCGCAACCGCACACCGGCATCGGAGCCGACCACGTCGAACCACGGCTTGCTCACGAGGCTTTCCCGACGCTCACCCGCATGCCGAGTCGCGCCAGCCGCACGGCCATCACCTCGGCCGCGGAACGGTCCTGCGCGTCCATCACGGTCCTGCTGGAGCGGTGGATCTCCAGCGTCCTCTCTCGTGCCTGCGCGTCGTCCTGCCCGCACACCGTGCGCAAGATGTGGTGCACCAGCGCGAACGTGTTGACGTCGTCGTCGTGCACGACGACTTGCCATCTCTCCCCAGAAATCACCAGCGAAGTATGGCGCAACGCCACAATGGACCCGTGATGGAAGCGGCACGGCGCGATCTCGCGCGCATGCGGGAGTCGGAGGCGGCGTGGCTGGAGCTGCGCTACGAGGAAGCCGGCGAAGGCGACGACCTCAACGAGGTGCCGCGCGCCAAGGTGCTGTGGGCGTTGCAGTACGACCGACGGCCGGAGGACCTGCCGCTGCTGCGGTTCCTGGCCGAGCAGGAGGCTTTGTGCCGCAGGAACGCGCCGTTCCAGGGCGTCGGTGAGCAGACGCAGCTGGCCGGCTTCCTGCTGGCGGAGCACCAGGAAGTCGAGGACGTGTGGCGGCAGTACGAGATCAAGTGCGCCAACTTCGACACCTGGTGCGGCTACGACCAGGAGCACGTGTTCGCGGCCGGTGCCGAGGCCACGGTCGAGCACGTGCGCGCGAGTGATCACCCCGATCGGGACGACGTGCTGGAGTTCCTCCTCGACCGGGCGGTGGACGACGAGGACGTGCGGGAGTGGCTGGAGAGCAGGCGGGAGTGGTTCCCGCTGGACCCGGCCGACGAGGATCCGCTGACGTGGGTCGAGCGCGCGAAGCTGGTGGGGGAGCGGGATTTGGCCAGGGCCGAGCTGGACCGATGGGCGTTGGGCCGTTCGCGGGACATCAGCACGTTGAACCAGTTGCGCTACCAGCTGGCCGATCTCGGAGCGTTCGCGGAGGCCGCGATCACGCAGCGCGAGGCCCTCGGGCATGCGGAGAGTGACTGGGATCGAGCATTCGGGTGGCAGCTGCTCGCGAGGCTCGAACGCCAGGCCGGTGATCACCGCGCCGCGTGGGACGCGTTGAACGAGTGCGGCGCGGCACTGGAAGGCGTGGACGGCTGGCGTGAGGTGGGGCTCGGCCGTCAGCACGTGGAGGAGCTGTACCTGCTCGCGGGCGTCGCCGAGGTCGGGCTCGCCCGTCAGGTGTTCGCCGAGGCGCAGCGGCGGGCGTGCGAGGTGCAGGGACTGCCCCCGGTCGTGCTGGAAGCGGCGGCCACGGCGGCGGAACACTGCAGATGAAGGAAACCGCCCCCGAGGCGGAAGCACCGGGGGCGGTCTCGTTCAGCGGTCCAACTGGTCTGCTCAGACGTCGAGCGTCCAGTTGTTCAACGTGCCGGTGTCCAGGAACGCCGCGTCGCGCACGCGCAGCGTCCAGGTGCCGTTGGCAGCCTCACCAGAGAGGTTCTTGGTGTAGGTCTCGTTGATGTTGTCGGCCGAGCCGCCGGTGCGGTTGTGCAGGTTGACGACCGTGCCGTCGGGCGCGACCAGGTCGACCACGAGGTCGCCCTTGTAGGTGTGGGTGATCGAGACCTTGATCGTCGCGGTGGCCGACGCGTTGCCCGCGCAGCCGGAGACGACGATCGTGCTGTTCACCGTGGACAGGTCCGGGATCGCGACCGGGGTCGAGTTGGTCTTGGCGTCACAGCTGCCGCCGACCGCGTTGACGACCCACGAGAACGTCGCCGTGGCGGTCTTGGCCGCGGCGTCGGTCACCGTGGCGGTGACGGTCGAGGTGCCCGCCGTGGTCGGGGTGCCGGAGATCGCGCCGGAGGCGGACGCCGACAGACCGGCCGGGAGGCCGCTCACGGACCAGGTGTACGGCGCGGTGCCGCCCGAGGCCGAGAGCTGCAACGACGCCGCGGTGCCGACCGTGGAGGTCTGCGTGCCGGGGTTCGTCACCGAGGGGTTGCCCGGCTGGCCGCCGCCGAACAGGGTGTAGAGCAGCTTGTTCGGCGTGTTGGCGCCGACGTTGGTGATCTTGTTGGGCGTGGAGGCGGCGTTCAGGCCGTCCCACACCGCGGCCGGGCTGTCGGTCGGGTGCGTGGCGAGCCACAGGGCTGCCGCGCCCGCGACGTGCGGGGTGGCCATCGACGTGCCGGAGATGTTGTTCGTCGCGGTGTCGTTGGTGTTCCACGACGACACGATGTTCTGACCCGGCGCGTAGATGTCCGTGCAGGAGCCGTAGTTCGAGAACGAGGCGCGCGCGTCGGTGTTGGTCGACGCGTTGACCGTGATGGCCTCGGTGACACGTGCAGGCGAGGTGCTGCAGGCGTCGGTGTTCGAGTTGCCGGAGGCGATGGCGTAGGTGATGCCGGCCGCGATGGAACGGCGCACGGCCGCGTCCAGGGTGGCGTCGGCGCCGCCGCCGAGCGACATGTTGGCGACAGCGGGCTTGACCGCGTTCGCCGTCACCCAGTCGATACCGCCGACGACACCGGCGGTGGTGCCGGAGCCGGAGCAGTTCAGCACCTTGACGGCGACGACCTTGGCGGCCTTCGCGAGGCCGTACTCCGAGCCGGCGATGGTGCCGCCGACGTGCGTGCCGTGGCCGTTGCAGTCGGTGTTGTTGCCGTCACCGGAGGTGTTGGTGCCCCACGTCGCGCGGCCACCGAACGTGGAGTGCGTCGTGCGCACACCCGTGTCGATGACGTACGCCGTCACGTTGGACGCCGTGGTGTCGTACTGGTAGCTGTTGCTCAGCGGCAGGTCGCGCTGGTCAACGCGGTCCAGACCCCACGACGGCGGGTTCTGCTGGACGTCGAGCAGGTGCACCTCGGCGTCCTGCTGCACGTACGCGACCTTCGGGTCCGCGGCGAGCCTGGCGGCCTGCTTGGCCGTCATCTTCACCGAGAAGCCGTTGAGCGCGTGCTGCCAGACCTGGCCGACCTGGCCGCCGTACTTGCTCGCCAAGCCCGGTGCGGCGGCCCTCGACGCCGAATCGGCCTTGAGCGAGACGATGTAGCTGTCCTTCACGACGTCGGCGCGGTCGGCGCCGAGAATCGTCCCCACGTTTTCTTGAGCAGACGCGGCCGGAACCACAGCGGCTGCCAGACACATGGCGGCAGCGGCTGTGAGTCCCGCACTCAAGACTCTTCGCATGGCAGGGTTCTCCCTCGTGCAGGGAACAGGGTGCTCAGCACGCTAGCCCTAAACCGCAGGTCAGAGGGATACGCCGTCGAGTGCGAACTGTTGACAGATTTGACATTTCGTGTCAAAGCCAATGGTTGCTCTGCGTCACGTAAATAGGCTGAGAGAACGCATTTGGTTTCCCTATATCAACCCGAACGCCGCGAGGTCCACCCGTCGATCGACCCTACCGTCCGGTAGGCATGCCGAAGTAGCGTCACCCAGACGGAGGAACGAACTGATCGGGCAGTTCGCCGCCTGGGGACGCCATTCATCCGGTGTCGTACGGGCTGTGTTGCAGCACAGCTGATCTCCTCATCGCGGTTGCCCGGTCCGGCGTTACACCGGCCCTGCACAAAACCGAAGATCAAGGAGAAGTGCCTATGAAGCGCATGGCTGTCGCGGCTGTGGCCGTTCTGACGGGTGCACTCGCGACGACGGTCTCCCCTGCCGCCGTCGCCGCACCGCAACCGTCAGCGGACCTGCTCGCCGCGATGCAGCGCGACCTCGGCCTGGACGCCACGCAGGCGGCGGAGAGGCTGCGCCAGGAGAGCGCGGCCGCGGTCCTGCAGCGGGTCGCCGAAGGGTTCGCCGGCGAGAGCTTCGGTGGCGCGTGGTTCGACGCGGCCACCGGCAAGCTCGTCGTGGGCGTGACCGACGCGGCCAAGACCGACCGGCTCCGCAAGCTCGGCGCGGAGCCCCGCACGGTCGCGCACAAGGCCAGCGACCTCGACGCGGCCAAGGCGAAGCTCGACGCCTCGCCGGCCCCCGCCGAGGTCACCGGCTGGTACGTCGACACGAAGGCGAACGCGGTCACGATCACCGTCAAGCGCGGCCAGACGCAGGCCGCGTCGGCGCTGGTGGAGAAGGCGGGCACGGTCGCGAAGGTCGTCGAGACCGACGAGGCCCCGCGGTTGTTCAAGGACACCCGCGGTGGCGACGCCTACTACATCAACAACGCCGGACGCTGCTCCGTCGGCTTCGCGGTCGAGGGCGGCTTCGTCTCCGCCGGGCACTGCGGGTCGCCCGGCGACACGGTGACCGGCGTCGACAAGACGGCGATGGGCGAGTTCGAGAAGTCGTCCTTCCCCGGTAACGACTACTCGTTCGTGAAGACCAACTCGTCCTGGACGTCCACGCCGAAGGTGAACCACTACGGCGGCGCCGACGTCGTCGTGTCCGGTAGCACCGAGTCCGCGGTCGGCGCCTCGATCTGCCGCTCCGGCTCGACCACGGGCTGGCACTGCGGCGAGGTCCAGGCCAAGAGCCAGACCGTGAACTACCAGGAGGGTTCGGTCAGCGGCCTCACGCGCACGAACGTGTGCGCGGAGCCCGGTGACTCGGGTGGCTCGTGGGTCAGCGGCACGCAGGCGCAGGGCGTCACCTCGGGTGGCTCCGGCGACTGCACCAGCGGCGGCACGACCTACTACCAGCCGGTCAACGAGATCCTCGAGACGTACGGCCTGACGCTCACCACGGGCTGAGCCACGTGAAGGACGGGGGAGTCTCCATCACTGGAGGCTCCCCCGTTCGTGTGTTCAGCCCTGACGCTCTTCCAGCCACTTCTCGCGGTGCACCCGCCAGCGGTCCAGCATCGTGCCGAGCTCGCTGTGGGCGAACCGGAAGAACTCCCTGGTCTCGTCGAGCCGCGCGCCCGCGTCGGAGTCCACGCCGAGCGCCGCGACCCCCTCGCTGAGCACCTCGTCGATCATGACCAGCATCTGGTCCTTGCGGAACGTCGCCTCGAACCAGACGTTGTCGCGCATCCGGTAGACGTCGCGGCGCGATCCAGGCTCCCGCTCGCGGCTCACGATCTGGACCGTGGTCAGGTAGCGCACCGCGCCCGACACCGCCGCCGGGGAGATCTGCAGCAGGTCGGCGATCTCGGCCGCGGTGAGCCGTCCCGAGTCCGTCGTCAGCAGGGCCGCGAGGATGCGAGCCGGCATGCGCGGTACGCCGGTGTCCGCCAGAATCCCGCCGAACCGTTCGACGAACTGGCTCACCGCCTGCGTGTCACGCTCCGTAGTACTCGTCACGGCGGCATCATCCCCTTTCGTCAGTCGATCGGGCAAAATTTACACGCTTCACGAAGTTGTGAAAGAAGTGTAGCTTACCCGGCATGACATCTGCGATATCCGTGTCGGGCCTGGTGAAGACCTTCGGCCCGACGCGTGCGCTGGACGACCTGAACCTGGACGTCCAGACCGGTGAGGTGCACGGCTTCCTCGGCCCGAACGGTGCGGGCAAGTCGACCACGATCCGGGTTCTCCTCGGCCTGCTGCGGGCCGACTCCGGCACCGCGCGGCTGCTCGGCGGCGACCCGTGGAAGGACACCGCGGCGCTGCACCGCCGGCTCGCCTACGTCCCCGGCGACGTCAGCCTCTGGCCCAACCTGACCGGTGGCGAGGTCATCGACCTGCTCGGACGGCTCCGGGGCGGCCTGAACAAGGCACGCCGCGAGGAGCTCCTGGAGCGCTTCGAACTGGACCCGCGCAAGAAGGGCCGCACCTACTCCAAGGGCAACCGGCAGAAGGTCGCGCTGGTCGCCGCCCTGTCGAGCGACGTGGAGCTGCTGATCCTCGACGAGCCGACCTCGGGCCTCGACCCGTTGATGGAGGCCGTCTTCCAGGACTGCATCAACGAGGAACGCGAGCGCGGCCGCACCGTGCTGCTCTCCAGCCACATCCTCGCCGAGGCCGAGGCGCTGTGCGACCGGGTGAGCATCATCCGCAACGGCCACATCGTCGAGACCGGCACGCTCGCCGACATGCGGCACCTGACCCGCACGTCGATCTCCGCGGAGCTCGCGGGGCCGCCGAACGGACTGACGTCGATGGCCGGCGTGCACGACCTCGTGGCCGAGGGCAACCGCGTCCGGTTCGAGGTCGACTCGGACAAGCTCGACGTCGTGCTCAAGCAGCTCGTGTCCACCGGCGTGCGGACGCTGACCTCGCAGCCGCCCACGCTGGAAGAGCTCTTCCTGCGCCACTACGAGGACGTGAAATGACCGGCACCTGGCAACTGGTCCGGCTGGCGCTGCGCCGCGACCGGATCCTGCTGCCCGTCTGGGTGCTCTTCCTGGTCGGCGTCACCTACTCGACGACGACCGCGCTCGAGGAGCTGTACAACACGCAGCAGTCGCGCGACCTGCTCGGCGCCACCGCGAACGCGAACTCCGCGTTCCTCGCGATGCTCGGCCCGCTGCACGACTGGTCGTCGCTCGGCGGCCTGGTGGTGTGGCGCTGGGGCGTCTTCTCCGGCCTGTTCATCGCGATCATGGCCATGCTGGTCGTCACCCGGCACACGCGCGCGGAAGAAGAGGCCGGCCGTACCGAGCTCATCGCCGCCACGGTGGTCGGACGGCATGCGCCGCTCGCCGCCGCCGTGATCGTCGCGGGCGGAACGAGCCTGCTGATCGGTGTGCTGCAGGCGTTCGCGCTGCTCGGCAAGGGACTGGACGCGCCGGGCTCGTTCGCGTTCGGCCTGTCCACGGCGAGCGTCGGGCTGGTGTTCACCGGCGTCAGCGCGTTCACCGCGCAGCTCTCGGAGAACTCGCGCGTGTCCAACGCGATCGCGGGCGGGTTCCTCGGCGTCACCTACCTGCTGCGCGCGGCGGGCGACGCGGCGGGGGCGTCGGGGCCGCAGTGGCTGACCTGGTTCTCGCCGATCGGCTGGGCCGAGCAGGTGCGCTCGTTCGGCGACGACCGGTACTGGGTGCTGCTGCTCCCGCTGGCGACGTTCGTCCTGCTCGGGGGCGTGTCGGCGTACGTCGTGACGCGTCGCGACGTGGGGCTCGGCCTGCTCCCGGCCCGGCTCGGCCCACCGCACAGCACGATCAGCACGCCGTTCGGTCTCGCGTGGCGGTTGCAGAAGGGCTCACTGATCGGCTGGTCCGTCGCGCTGTTCGCGGTGGGCGTGATCTACGGCAGCGTCGCCCAGGCCGTCGGGCAGATGGTGCAGGACAACCCGACGCTCGGGCAGATCGTCAGCAAGATCGGCGGCGCCGACGCGATGGTGGACGCCTTCTTCGCCACCGTCACGCAGCTGCTGGGCCTGATCACCTCGATCTACCTGGTGCAGGCGATCCTGCGGCTGCGGTCGGAGGAGACCTCGTTCCGCGCGGAACCGATCCTCGCCACCCCGGTCTCGCGCTGGGGCTGGGTCGCATCGCACGCGGTGTTCGCCCTGGTGGGCGGCGCGGTCGTGCTGGCGGCGTCCGGTCTGGGCCTCGGCCTGGTCTACGGCCTGCAGATCGACGACGTGGGCACGGTCCTGCCGCGGATGCTCGGCGCGGCACTGGCGCAGCTCCCGGCCGCCTGGGTGATCGCGGGCGTGGCGCTGGTCCTGTTCGGACTGTTCCCGCAGCTCACCGGTGTGAGCTGGGCCGTGGTCTCGGTGTCGCTGGTGATCACGCTGCTCGGCCCCGCCCTGCAGCTCGACCAGTGGGTCATCGACGTCTCGCCGTTCACGCACGTGCCGAAGTACCCGGACATCACCTTCGGGCCGCTGGCGACGCTCACCGCGGTGGCGGTGGTGCTGCTGCTCGCGGGGTTCGCCGGGTTCCGGCGCCGCGACGTGACAACGTGACGATCGCGGGGATCGTGATCAGCAGGCCCGCCGGGACGAGGAACCCCAGCAGCGGATGGGCCTGGTAGAGCGGGACGAACGCCAGCGGGGCCGCGGCCGCGCCCATGAAGCGCAGTGACTGCACGACACTGACGCTGCCGCCCCTGTTGGCGTTGTCGCTCTGCAACACCAACGCGTTGATGCTCACCAACACGCCCTGAGCTGCCGCACCGGTCAGCGCCCACGCGAGGACCACGATGGCGGCCAGCGGCGCGGTGCCGACCGCCGCGACGAGGCCGGCACCGAGCGTCGCGCCGATGATCGCGGTGGTCGCGGCACCGAACCGGTCGATCGCCTTGCCGACGAACCGCGCGGTGACGAAGCCGACGATGCCGAACCCCGTGAGCAGCACACCGCGTTCGCCCGCGCTGAGCCCGAAGACGTCGTCGAGCCGGAACGCCACCAGGAACGACAACCCGCCCAGGCAGCCCCAGCCGATGAAACCGACGAGCGCCGGCCACAGCGTGCTCGGCACGAAAGCACTGCGCAGGCTCGCGTTGCGCTCCGGTTCCGCGTCCGTCTGCGGCACACCCAGGATCGCGAGCCCGACGGCCACCACGGCGATCACGACGAACGCCAGCCGCCAGTCGATTTCGGCGGTGAGCCCGCCGACGAGCGGCGCGGACGTCTGCCCCGCGGCCTGCATCGAGCCGAACAGCCCCAGCGCGCGGCCGAGCTTCTCCTTCGGCGTCGAGGCGGCGATCACGGCCAGCAGCACCGGTGTCGTGAACGAGTTCGCCGCGCCCTGCAACGCGCGGGAGGCCAGCAGGACCTCGAACGTCCAGGAGGAGGCCGCCAGCAGGGACGTCAGCGCGTAGGCGACGTAGGCGATCCGGACCGTCCGTTGTGGACCCCAGCGTTGCGCGAGCGTGCCGGAGGCCAGCATCAGCACGGCGAACGGCACGAGGTAGTACGTCAGCGTCGCCGCGGCCGACCCCGCCGAGCGGCCGAAGCTGTCGCCGATCTCGGGCAGGATCGAGGTCGTCACGGCGCCGCCGAACGGCCCGATCAATGCGCCCGCGTACAGCCCGGCGCGTGCCAACCGTCCCAACGGGCACCTCCGCCGCCCACCCTATTGCGGCAGGCGGCGGAGGGCGCCGAAAAGTGGTTGTTGTCGCTAACTTTCTATCCGTGCAGCCCGTTCGTGACCTTCTGGAACGACTCCCTGACGTCGCTCACGGTCGTGTGAGGACCGTTCTCCCCGAGGGAGTCGACGGGGGAGAGGGGAGCTGCACTGGCGGGGGACACGGCCAACAGCACGCCGCCACCAGCAGCAAGGCCGACCACGATCTTGCGCACGAGAGACACGGGTGGTTCCTGTCTGAAGAAGGATCTTGTATCCATTCCTCGGCGCCTGGAATCCCCGGCTCGATCACTCGGAAGCGTGAAAAAGCCGTCCCGGTCCAAATGACCGAGACGGCTCCTGACCTGCGTGAAGGTGGCGCTAGCGGGGACCGGTCGACGGCCAGCCGGGACCACGCCCGCGGCGGCGCAGGTAGCGCTCGAACTCCGCGGCGATGTCGTCACCCGAGGCTTCGGTGATCTGCATGGCCGCGTCGCCGCGCTCCTCCAGGGCGCGCACGTAGTTGCGCACGTCCTCGTCCTCGTCGGCCATCTCGGTGACCGTGCGCTCCCACTCCTCCGCCTGCTCCGGCAGCGCGCCGAGCGGGACCTCGATGTCGAGGACCTCCTCGACCCGGTGCAGCAGGGCCAGCGTGGCCTTGGGGGAGGGCGGCTGCGAGACGTAGTGCGGCACAGCGGCCCAGAACGAGATCGCCGGGATGCCCGCCTGCACGCACGCGTCCTGGAACACGCCGACGATGCCGGTCGGGCCCTCGTACTTCGAGTGCTCCAGGCCGAACTTCTCGGCGGCGTCCGCGTCGTAGGCCGTGCCGGTGACCGGGACCGGGCGGGTGTGGGGCGTGTCCATCAGCAGCGCGCCCAGCGTCACCACCGTCGTCACCCCGAGAGCGTCGATGTGGCCCAGCAGCTCGGCGGCGAACTTGCGCCACCGCATGTTCGGCTCGATGCCGTGCACGAGGATCACGTCCACGTCCGAGCCGGGGGGCCTGCACACCGACAGCCGCGTCGTGGGCCAGTCGACCCTGCGGGTCACGCCGTCCACCAGGCGGACGCTGGGGCGCGTCACCTGGAAGTCGTAGTAGTCGTCCGGGTCGATCTCGGCGAGCGGCGTGGCGTCCCAGGTGAGTTGGAGGTGCTCGATCGCGGTGCTGGCTGCGTCTCCGGCGTCGTTCCACCCTTCGAACGCACAGACCATGATCGGAGCCGTGAGCGGGATGCGCGGGTTCGAGGGGGTCGGGGATTCCTGGGACGGATCGTTCACGGCGCCAGACTACGGCCTCCCCCATCCAACTCATCGTAGGCTTGGCCCATGCGTGATCGCGGAGCGTCGCCATTGCTGGAAGCGCTGGTGAACCGGGTCGTTGTCGCAGACGGCGCCATGGGCACCATGCTCCAGGCCGTTGACCTCTCCCTCGACGATTTCAACGGTCTCGAGGGCTGCAACGAGATCCTGAACGTCACCCGCCCGGACGTCGTGAAGGCCGTGCACCGCGGGTATCTCGAAGCCGGGTGCGACGCCGTCGAGACGAACACGTTCGGCGCGAACCTCGCGAACCTGGCCGAGTACGACATTCCGGACCAGATGTTCCACCTCTCCGAACGCGGTGCGACACTGGCGCGGGAGGTCGCGGACGAGTTCGGCACCTCCGGTCAGCCCCGGTTCGTGCTCGGCTCGGTCGGTCCCGGCACGAAGCTGCCCACACTCGGCCACGCTCCTTATGCGACGTTGCGCGACGCGTACCAGGAGCAGTGCAAGGGTCTGCTCGTCGGCGGTGTGGACGCGGTCATCGTCGAGACCTCGCAGGACCTGCTGCAGACCAAGGCGTCCATCGTCGGCGCCAAGCGCGCGATGACCGCGGAGGGCCGGTACGTCCCGATCATCGCCCAGGTGACCGTCGAGACGACGGGCACGATGCTGCTCGGCTCGGAGATCGGCGCCGCGCTGACCGCGCTGGAGCCGCTGGGCATCGACCTCATCGGACTCAACTGCGCCACCGGCCCCGCCGAGATGAGCGAGCACCTGCGCACGTTGTCCAAGCACGCCCGCGTCCCGCTCTCGGTGATGCCGAACGCCGGCCTGCCCGAACTGGGCCCGCACGGCGCGGTCTACCCGCTGGGGCCGGAGGAGCTCGCAGAGGCGCTCTCCGGGTTCGTGCGCGAGTTCGGCACGCGGCTCGTCGGCGGTTGCTGCGGCACGACTTCCGAGCACCTGCGGCAGGTGGCGCAGGCGGTGCGCGACCTGGCACCGGGGGATCGCCGGCCGCGTCCTGAGCCGGGAGTGTCCTCTCTGTACCAGGCCGTCCCGTTCACCCAGGACGCCTCGGTACTGATGATCGGCGAACGCACGAACGCCAACGGCTCCAAGGCGTTCCGCGAGGCGATGCTCGCCGAGAAGTGGAACGACTGCATCGAGATCGCCCGCGACCAGACGCGCGAGGGCGCCCACCTGATCGACCTCTGCATCGACTACGTGGGCCGTGACGGCGAGGCGGACATGCGCGCGCTGGCCTCCAGGCTGGCTACCGCGTCCACGTTGCCGATCATGCTCGACTCCACCGAACCCGGTGTGCTGCAGGCCGGTCTGGAGTGCCTCGGCGGCCGCTGCGCCGTCAACTCGGTCAACTACGAGGACGGCGACGGCCCGGACTCGCGGTTCCAGAAGATCATGCGGCTCGTCTCCGAGCACGGCGCGGCGGTCGTGGCGCTGTGCATCGACGAGGAGGGCCAGGCCCGCACGGCCGAGTGGAAGGTCCGCGTCGCCACCCGGCTGATCGAGGACCTGACGGCGAACTGGGGCATGCGCGTCGGCGACATCATCGTCGACTGCCTGACGTTCCCGATCTCCACCGGCCAGGAGGAGGTCCGCCGCGACGCCGTCGAGACGATCGAGGCGATCCGCGAGCTCAAGCGCCGTTTTCCGGACGTGCAGACGACTCTGGGGCTGTCGAACGTCTCCTTCGGACTGAACCCGGCTGCGCGCCAGGTGCTGAACTCCGTGTTCCTGCACGAATGCGTGCAGGCGGGTCTCGACACGGCGATCGTGCACGCGTCCAAGATCGTGCCGATGGCGCGCATCCCGGACGAGCACCGCGCGGTGGCGCTGGACCTGGTCTACGACCGCCGCCGCGAGGGGTACGACCCGTTGCAGAGGCTCATGGAGCTGTTCGAGGGCGTCACCACGAAGTCGAACTCCGCGACGCGGGCCCAGGAACTGGCCGCGCTGCCGTTGTTCGAGAGGTTGCAGCGCCGGATCGTCGACGGTGAGCGCAATGGTCTGGAAGCCGACCTGGACCTCGCCCTGGACGAGCGGCCGGCGTTGCAGATCATCAACGACACGTTGCTGGCGGGCATGAAGACCGTCGGCGAGCTCTTCGGCTCCGGCCAGATGCAGCTGCCGTTCGTGCTGCAGTCCGCCGAGGTCATGAAGACCGCCGTCGCGCACCTCGAACCGCACATGGAACGGTCCGAGGACGACGCTGCCGGTGGCAAAGGCCGGATCGTGCTCGCCACCGTGAAGGGCGACGTCCACGACATCGGCAAGAACCTCGTGGACATCATCCTGTCCAACAACGGCTACGAGATCGTGAACATCGGCATCAAACAGCCGATCAACACCATCCTGGAGGCCGCCGAGGAACACCGCGCGGACGCGATCGGCATGTCCGGCCTGCTGGTCAAGTCGACCGTGATCATGAAGGAGAACCTCGAGGAGATGAACTCCCGGGGTGTGGCCGCGCGGTGGCCGGTGCTGCTGGGCGGCGCGGCGCTGACGCGCGCGTACGTCGAGAACGACCTGACGGAGATGTACTTCGGCGACGTCCGCTACGCGCGGGACGCCTTCGAGGGGCTGCGGCTGATGGACGCGATCATGGCGGCCAAGCGCGGCGAGGCTCCACTCCTGGACGAGGAGATGCGGGCGAAGGCCGCGGAACGCAAGGCCCGGCGCGAACGGTCGCTGCGCATCGCCGCGGCCCGCAAAGCCGTTGCGGTGGAAGAGGAAGTCGTGACCGGCCGCTCGGACGTGGCCGTGGACAACCCGATCCCGGCGCCGCCGTTCTGGGGCAGCCGGGTCGTGAAGGGCATTCCGGTCGCGGACTACAGCGCGCTGCTGGACGAGCGGGCGACGTTCATGGGCCAGTGGGGCTTGAAGGGCGCGCGTGGCGGCGGCCCCACGTATGAGGAACTGGTCGAGACCGAGGGCCGGCCGCGCCTGCGTCACTGGATGGAACGCCTTGCAATGGAAGGTGTTCTTGCCCACGCCGCCGTCGTCTACGGCTACTTCCCGTGCGTCTCCGAGGGCGACGATCTCGTGATCCTGGAGGAGCCCTCGGCGGACTCGCCCGAGCGCTTCCGGTTCACTTTTCCGCGCCAGAAAAGGGATCGGCGCCTGTGCCTCGCGGACTTCTGGCGTCCCCGCGAGTCCGGTGAGACCGACGTCATCGCGTTCCACCTCGTGACGATGGGCCAGCCGATCGCCGACCACGCGAACGAACTGTTCGGCAAGAACGCGTATCGTGAGTACCTGGAAGTCCACGGACTGGGGGTCCAGCTCACCGAGGCGCTGGCCGAGTACTGGCACAAGCGGGTCCGCGAGGAGCTCGTGTGGCCGACCGGCGGCAGCGTCGCCGCGGAGGACCCGGCCGCCGTCGAGGAGTACTTCAAGCTCGGCTACCGCGGCGCCCGTTACTCGTTCGGCTACGGCGCCTGCCCCGAGATGGAAGACCGCAGGCGCATCACCGAGCTGCTCGACCCGGCGCGCATCGGGGTCTCGCTGTCCGAGGAACTCCAGCTCCACCCGGAACAGTCCACCGACGCCTTCGTGGCGCACCATCCGGAGGCGAAGTACTTCAATGTCTGACCTGCACGCTGTTTTGTGGGACATGGACGGAACGCTGCTGGACTCCGAGAAGCTGTGGGACATCCCGCTCTACGAGTACGCGGAGAAGCTCGGCGGGGTGCTGTCGCTGGAGACCCGGGAGCGCATGGTCGGCAGCAACGTGCCCACCACGATGCGCCTCCTGTTCACCGACGTGGGCATCGAGCCCACCGAGGCCGACATGGCCGACGGCGCCGCGTGGATCTCACGCCGCACCGAGGAGGTCTTCCGCGCCGGCCTGCCGTGGCGTCCGGGCGCCCAGGAGGCGTTGCGTGCCGTGCGTGAATCGGGTGTGCCGATGGCTCTCGTGACGTCGACCGAGCGCTCGCTGACCGAGGTCGCGCTGGACACGATCGGGCGGGACCTGTTCGACGTCACCGTGTGCGGCGACGAGGTGGACGGGCTGAACAAGCCGCTGCCCGAGCCGTACCTGAAGGCCGCGCGGTCGCTGGGCGTCGACCCTGCGCGGTGCGTGGCGATCGAGGACTCGCCGACCGGTGTCGCGGCCGCTGTGGCCGCTGGGTGCACCGTGCTGGTCGTGCCGTGTGACGTGGAAGTGCCGACGGGGGAGCGGCGGGTGTTCCGCGACTCCCTCGTCGGCGTCGACCTGGACGTGCTGAAGGTGCTTTAGACCGAGGCCTCGGTCACGCGTGCCTTCGCCGTGCGCGTGGCCGGGTCGATCAGCAGGCCGAACACCACGCCGATGCCGACGTAGAGCGTGGCGAGCTGGGCGAGCGAGCTGAGGCGGAACTGCCACAGCACGTTCACCGGCATGTCCGCGGGGATCGTGTCCGGCGGCGCGGGGAACGCCAGCAGCACCACCGCGGCGGCCGCGGCCACCGCGAGCAGCACGGCCGTGGTCCGCACCGGCTGCGACTGCGCGCGCAGCTGCTCGGCGAGCCAGCTCGCGGCCCACACGATCACCAGACCGGCCACCACCACACCGAGGTAGAGCGCGGTCCGGTAGTTCACCGTCTCCGGGTCGCCCACGGCGGGCGGGTTGGCCGGGTACTTGAGCCACGGCAGCAGCGCCACGGCACCGAACACCGCGGCACCGAACGCGAGACTGCGGCTGAAGGGCGTGCTGCCGGTGAACCAGCGCTTCGACAGCGCGTAGGCGGTGGCGAACACCAGGCCCACCGCGATGCCGACGATCACCACGCCGAGCATGCCGCCCACGATCTGGGCGCCCCGGCTGACCAGCTCTTCCTCGCCGCCGTGCGTGTGGCCGGCCTCTTCACCGGCAGGTGCCCGAGCTTCTTCGACCGCGAGCGCGGCGCGAATCGGGATCTCGGTCACCAGGAGCTGCACGAGCGCGGAGGCGACACCGGCGATACCGCCGGCCGCGATTCCGCGCAGCGCAAGGGACTTGTACGTCGTCGTCATGCCTTCCCTGCCTGGGATCGGGGATCAGTGGCAGGGGACGCCGAGCGCGTGGCGCCCGTCGTGGAAGAACTCGTGCAGCAACTCGGAACCCGCGCCGAGCGCGAGGCCGTTCTCCTGCAGGACCAGGTAGGTGACGATCAGGCCGAGCACTGAGACGGCGAAGGCCCATTTGGGCACGCGGACGGCGGACAGGCTTGCTGCGGGGCTCGTCATGACGGGCTCCTCCATACCTCGTGGAAGGTCAACTCTCCTTGCGGCGCCGCAGCCGGTCTCCTGACTCCCGGATCAACGCTGCCCCCGCGTCTTCCCAGTCCCGGCGGGGACCAGTGACGTGCTCGGCGGGGATCGCTTCCCGGTCACAGTGGCGAGGACCGCGCCGGATTTGCACCGGCTTCCCGTCACTGCGGCGCGTGCACCGTAAGTTGAATGGCCCGTTAAGCACAACCGGCCATAAGAGTTGTTGCGTTCCTCACTTCACGAGTGGACAGTCACCACACTTCCCACCTGCGGCGACGCGGTAGTAGAGACAACACGACCGACGCCGGAACGTGACCTCGCCGGGAAAACTCAGGAATTCACCCGCCAGTTCGAACGGCGGTGCGCTCATGAGCCGTTCGCCGCGTTCTTCCGCTTCCTCGGCGGTGAGCATGCGTGCGCGGACAACCATTTTGAGGGCGCCCGCGACGTTCGACATCGCGTTGCCCCACAGCAGTCCGCGCGCCACCGGGGTGACCCCCTGGATCGCCTCCACCACCGGTTCGAGCGCCTCGGCGGCACTCGGGCCCAGTCGTGGCTGGTCGATGCGGACGCTCAGGCCGTTGGTGGGGTGGTGCTGCCACCAGAGGTTCTCCGGGCGGACGTCGATCGGGAGGTCCGCGGCCGTGAGAGGGCTGAGCAGCCGGGCCGTGTAGCTCAGGAAGAACAGGCTGGCCGCGACGCGTGGTTCCTCCGCTTTGTACCGGTTCGCGATGGCGTCGATCGTGTTCTTGAGCGCCGGACCTTCCAGCAACGCGGTTCCCGGCAGCCAGGAATCGTCGGGGCGGCCGACGTCGAGCGCGAAGAACGGGTTGATTCCGCGCACCCGGCGGAGGGCTTCGAGTACCTCGGCGAACTCAGACACGGAAGTTCACGCTACTGGGTGTCCATGCAGGACAGATCACGTCCAAGACCTGGGACAGATGCGACCGCGGTGTGGACGGGGGTCGCCGGGATGGGAGGATGTCATGCCGTGAAGACCTTCGATTCCCTGTTCGCTGAACTGACCGAACGAGCCGCCACCAAGCCGGCAGGTTCCGGCACCGTCGCCGCGCTCGAGGCCGGGGTCCATGCGCAGGGCAAGAAGGTCCTGGAGGAGGCGGGCGAGGTCTGGATCGCCGCCGAGTACGAGTCCGACGAGAAGCTCTCCGAAGAGATCTCGCAGCTGCTCTACCGCCTCCAGGTGCTCATGCTGGGCCGTGGGCTCACCCTCGAAGACGTCTACAAGTACCTCTGACGGAAGACTTCCACATGCTGCGCGTTGCAGTCCCGAACAAGGGCGCGCTCGCCGAACGCGCCTCCGCCATGCTCACCGAGGCCGGCTACCGGCAGCGGCACGAGCCGCGCGACCTGACCGTGCTCGACAACAACAACGACGTCGAGTTCTTCTTCCTGCGCCCCAAGGACATCGCGATCTACGTGGCGTCCGGTGACCTGGACCTCGGCATCACCGGCCGCGACCTGGCCGCCGACTCGGGCGCCGACGACAACGGCAACTCCGTCGAGGAGCTGCTGGCGCTGGGCTTCGGCTCGTCGACCTTCCGCTACGCGGGCCCTCGCGGCACCGACTGGAAGGTCTCCGACCTCGAGGGCAAGCGCCTCGCCACCGCGTACCCGAAGCTCGTGGGCCGCGACCTCAAGGCCCGCGGCATCACCGCCAAGGTGATCCGTCTCGACGGCGCCGTGGAGATCTCGATCCAGCTGGGCGTGGCCGACCTGATCGCCGACGTGGTGGGCTCCGGCCGCACCCTTCGGCAGCACGACCTGGTGCCGTTCGGCGACCCGATCTGCGAGTCCGAGGCGGTCCTGATCCACCGCAACGGCTCGGAGCTCTCCGCCGCCAAGAAGCAGCTGACGGCCCGCATCCAGGGCGTCGTGTTCGCGCAGCAGTACCTGATGCTCGACTACGACTGCCCGCGTTCGATCCTCGAGGACGCCATCGCCCTGACCCCGGGCCTGGAGTCACCGACCGTCGCGCCGCTGGCCAACCCCGACTGGGCGGCCGTGCGGGCGATGGTGTCGCGCAAGGAGGCGAACAAGGTGATGGACGAGCTGGCCGCCATCGGTGCCAAGGCCGTGCTGGCCTCGGACATCAGGTTCTGCAGGCTGTGATCACCGAGCACGCCCTGCTGGACGTGCTGCCAGGATCCGCCGAGGAGTTCGAGTGGGCGTTCGGCGAGGCGCGGGAGCTGATCTCCGCCTCGCCGGGCTTCCGCGGCCTCGAACTGCTGCGGTGCCTCGACACCCCGTCGCGCTACCTGCTGCTCGTGCGCTGGGACTCGGTCGAGGCGCACACCGTCGGCTTCCGGCAGGGACCCACCTACGCGCAGTGGTCAGCTCTGCTGCACCGCTTCTACTCGCCGTTCCCGGTGGTGTCGCACTTCGAGAGCGCGCTGAGCACCTCGTCGTCCGTGGTCTGATCGAAGCTCTCGTACCAGCGGCTGACCGCGCCGAAGCGCTTCGGCGTGAGGATCGCGATCACCGGCGCCGTGAAGGTCCTGAGCGACTCCCTGGCGGCCACCGGCACGGCTAGAGTGACGCTCTTCGGCTCGCGCTGGGTGATCCAGTGGAGCGCCGCTCTGGCGGTGACCCCGGTGGCCAGGCCGTCGTCCACCAGGATCACATCGCGGTCCTTGATGGTGAGCGCCTTGTCGCCGCGATAGAGGGCGGTGCGCCTTCTGGCTTCTTCTCGTTCCTCGTCGCAGGTGTGGCCCAGCTGTTCCTCAGTGAGGTTCAGGGCTCGGAGCACTCCCGGGTCGTAGATGGGCTCGCTGTCCGCGGTGACGGCGCCGACGCCGTACTCGGGATGGCCCGGGGCACCGATCTTGCGCGCGACGACCACGTCTAGTTCGGCGTTGAGGTGCTGGGCGATCTCCTTGGCCACCGGGACGCCGCCTCTCGGCAGGCCCAGGATCAGCGGGTCGTGCCACGGGAGGTCGGCGAGTCGCGCGGCGAGGGCGCGGCCCGCTTCCTGACGGTTCGCGAACCTCTTCACAGTCTCACCGACGCTACGCCCTCATCCGCTCGGTCGAACAGGCCGACGACGTCGGTGGTCGTCGAGATGACTCCTGTGGCGGCCTGTGGTGTGGCGGCGCTCAGTCCTCGGTGAAGCGGAGCGCTCGCTCGGCGCTGTCGATGAGGTCGGCGTAGGTCAGGATCTGGACGCGGCTCAGGTGGGCGTTGTAGGAGCGGATCGTCCGCTCGACCATGCCGGCGGTCACGCCGTCGATGCGGACGTGGGCGGGATCGCCGATCACGACCGTCGCCTTCGCCCGGAGGTAGTCGACGCCCGCACCGGGCTCGTCGCGCTGCACCGCCTCCATCGCCGCGCCGGTCAGGTCGAGCGTCCTGATGTGGTTCATGCACCGGCTGACCGCCTCGTGCACTGCCATCGACAGGATCAGCTGGTCGCCGTGCAGCGTGACGAGCTCGGCTCCCGGTCTGCTCAGTTCGACGACGTGGACGCTGCGGTCGGAGCAGACCAGCCGGATCTCCTGCCGCTCGACGGGCAGGAAGCCCTGGTACTGGCCGCCGAACAGCCAGTAGTGCCGTCCGATCATCTCCTTGACCGCGGCTTCGGACGCGTCCGGGTCGGCCACGATCTTCCGCAGGCGATCCAGCAGGGCGCGCCGGCGTTTGAGACCGATCTCGTCGGTCACCTCCTCCACAGCGGCGTGACCCGAATCAATGTCGTGCAGCGCGAGCAGCACACCGCTGAGGTTGTTGTGCGTGGAGAGCCGCAGCGCGACGCTCGCGGACACCGGGTCGTGGTGCTCCCGCAGTCTCCGGAACGCGGTGACGTGGTCCGCGACGGACTGCGCCAGCCCTTCGAACCCCATCGTCGGGTCCGGCTCCGCGACCGCGATCTCGGATTCACCGGTGAAGGTCATGTAGCTGATGGCGTCGTACATCTGGTCGTCCCGCAGACGACGGAAGAAGTCGCGATAGCGGTCGACGTACGTCGCGCCCTGAGCGGACCGAAGAGGCGCGGTCGCCCCCGGCGTCTTCTCAAGGGTGAACACAAAACCCAGAAAGGGCCGGAACGCGCTCTGTTCCGAGGAGTTGTGCGCCCGGCCGAAGTCAACGGCCAGGGCAACGGCCTCCGACATCCGGTTACCGATGTTGTTGCCGATGCTCGGACCGAACTGCCACTTGAACTCGATGGCGGCGACCAGCTGGTCCCCCTCCATCACCACCAGATCCCATTGCCGCGGGCGGTCGTTGTAGGCACCGGCGAGGGCGACGAAACCGGACTTGCGGATCGCGCCTTCCGGTACTCCCTTGGCGATCAGCTCGGTTCGCAAGGCTTCGATCAGGGCGTCGTCCATCGATCTCGCCCGTGAGCCGAGAAGCACCCCGCGGCTGCCGGCCTCGGTGCTGGGTCGCGCCATCGCGGTGAGGGCCTGGGCGGCGGGATGGGTGTCGTGCACAGGGTTCTCCACGTCAGCGCTCGCGCACGAACAACGCCTGCGCCGTCGTCCCCACCGGCCCCTCCACGTCGTGCACCACGCTGGTGGCGAGCCCGACCCCGTCCGGCCCGATGGTCGTCCGCGCGTCCATCCCCACCCACTCGCCGACAGGGCGCCGGTGCAGGTGCACGGTCAGGTCGGTGTTGATGGCGTACCACTTGCGAATGTCCACACGGGACGAGACGCCGCTGGCCGAGTCGACGACGGCGAACAGCCGCTCCTCCGGTGACGGCTCGGAACCCTCGACCACGGCCACGCGCGGCCGGGCCCACACCTGGGCATCGCCCGGCGTGAAGATGCCGCCCGACACGGAAAGCCACTCGACGGCGGCCAGGTAGCCGCCGCCCCAGAAGTCCGGGATCTCCATCGGCACGGCGGACTCCGGCGCTGCCAGTGCGGGGACCTCGCCGCCTGCCACGGAGGTCGTGTCCGAACTGACGATGCGCCACGCACGAGCCGTGAGCACCGGACGGCCCTCGTGGGAAAGGGAAGCCGCCAGCAGTTCCACGGAACGGCCAGGGCGTTCGACCGAAGTGGACACTCGCAGGTCGGCCACCGGTACCGGGCCCAGCACCTCGAACGTGACGCGGGCCAGGGCCGACGACGGGTTGCCCAGTGCCAGCAGGGAACGCACCAGCAGCGCGGAGGGCGGGCCGAGGTGCTGGCTGTCCGGGCCCCACGGGCCGACGGTGTGCGACGTGGAGCGGTACGTGTCGTCGCCCAGCGGCTGGTAGAAGGCCTGCATCAGTCCCGGTCCTGGAGGGGCTCGGTGTCGTCGGGCTCAGGCCAGCCGGGGTAGGGCGGCGGGGTGCCGTCGAACGCCGGGCAGAAGGCCTTGTGGTCGCAGTAGTCGCACAGGCGGCTCGGGTTGGGGCGGAAGTCGCCGGTCGGGGCCGCGCGCATGATGGCCTGCCAGATCGCGTCCAGCGTCCGTTCGAAGCGGGCCAGTTCCGACTCGTCCGGCGTGTAGGCGAGGGCCTGGCCGTCGGCGAGGTACATCAGGCGCAGCTGGCGGGGGACCACACCGCGCAGCTTCCACAGGACCAGGGCGTAGAACTTCATCTGGAACAACGCCTTCGCCTCGCCCACCTCGCGGGGCGCGGCGCCGGTCTTGTAGTCCACGACGCGGATCTCACCCGTCGGGGCGACGTCCACGCGGTCGATGTAGCCGCGCAGCAGCACGCCGGAGGGCAGTTCGGACTCCACGAGGAGCTCGCGCGACTCCGGTTCCAGGCGCCGGGGGTCCTCCAGGCCGAAGTAGCCGTCGAGCAGCTTCGTGGCGGACGCCAGCCACTCCGCCTCCTCCTCGCTGCCCTCGACCTCGAACAACGACGAGAACTCCGGGCGCTCTGCCTTCACCCGTTCCCAGGCCGGCGTGATCATCGAACGCGCGCGGTCCGGCACCCGGTCGGCGGCGGGCAGCCCGAACAGGTCCTCCAGCACCGCGTGCACCACCGTGCCGCGCACCTGCGCCTTCGTCGGCCTCTCCGGCAGGCGGTCGACCGCGCGGAACCGGTAGAGCAGCGGGCACTGCTTGAAGTCCCCTGCCCGGGAAGGCGAGAGCGCGGGCCTGCGCAACGTGGTGCTCATGGTTCGCACCCTAGGACAGGGGTCTGACATTCTTGTTCGCGCCACCTGAGAACCGCTTGCCCGAAGCCGACGAGAGCCGTGTTCGACGAGGCTCGCACGCAGGAAGGCCGCTCTCGTCGATCCCGGGCCTGATCGCGCCACCGGAGAAGGGACCTGCGGCGGCACCAGACCGCGGGATCACACCCACCGCTCTACAGTGCACCCGTGGCCGCGCGGATCAGTGATCGAGTAGGCGGCCTGCTGCTGTTCCGGGTGGCGGGCATCCCGGTCCTGCTCGCGCCGTCGTGGTGGATCGGCTCGGCGATCGTGGTCGCGTTCTACGCGCCGTTCGTCGACGACCTGGCCCCCGGCACGCCACCGGGCGTCGGGCTGCTGATGGCGGCACTGCTCGCGATCTTCCTGGGTCTGTCGGTGCTCGCGCACGAGCTCGGCCACTGCGTCGCGGCGCTGCGGCTCGGCCTGCCGGTCAGAAGACTGCACCTGTTCCTGCTCGGCGGGTCGACCGAGATCATGCGCACGCCCGGCAAACCCAGCCACGAGGGTCTGGTCGCGGGCGCCGGGCCCGTCGTGTCCGTCGCGCTGGCGGCCGTCTTCGGCATCGGCGCGACGGTGATGAACCAGGACGGCGTCGTGTGGGTGCTGGTCTTCCAGCTCGCCATCGCGAACGCCGCCGTCGCGGTCTTCAACCTCCTGCCCGGACTGCCGCTGGACGGCGGTCGCATCGTCAGGGCCGGTGTGTGGGCCGTGACCGGGCAACGGGCGATGGGCACGCGTGTCGCCGTGGTCGGCGGTATCGCCGTGGCCATCGCATTGGTGGCGTGGGCGCTGTACGGCGTCGCGGAAGGCGCGGAAGACCGGTGGCTGCGCTTCGGCGTGTGCGTGCTGACGGCGTGGGGCGTCGTCGCCGGTGCGAGGGGCGAGCTGGCGAGCGAACGCCGCCGCACGTGGCCCGCCGGTGTCACCCTCAGCGACCTCATCCGTCCGGTGCTCCAGCTCCCGGCGGAAAGTCCCGTCGCGGACGCGCTGAGCACCTCGGCCGGGCGGGGCGTGGTGCTGGTGCGCGCGGACGGTGTCGCGGCCGGGCTGCTCGACACCGTGGCCGCGGAGAAGCTCGCCGCGTCGAGTCCGTTCGCGCCCGCGGAGCAGGCGGCCGAGCCGATCTTGCCCGAGACGGTGCTGCTCGCCGACGAGCCCGGCGAGGAGATCGTCGAACGCGTCCAGGGCACCGCCGCGTGGCAGTTCCTGGTCGTCGATCTGGAGGGCCGCCCGGCGGGTGTGCTGCGCAGGGAGGACCTGCGTGCGGCCATTGAGAAGGGCGTTTGACACCATTGCGCGGTGATTAGCGCAAGTGGACCGTTCCAGCCGGGTGACCGGGTTCAGCTGACCGACCCCAAGGGCCGGCACTACACGGTCGTCCTCGAGCCCGGCAAGGAGTACCACACCCACCGCGGCGCCATCCCGCACGACAAGCTGATCGGGCAGCCCGAGGGCTCGGTCGTGGCGTCGGTGGGCGGCACGAACTTCCTGGCGCTGCGCCCGCTGCTGCCGGACTACGTGCTGTCGATGCCGCGTGGCGCGCAGGTGATCTACCCGAAGGACGCCGCGCAGATCTGCATGTACGGCGACATCTTCCCGGGCGCGCGCGTTCTGGAGGCAGGCGCGGGCTCCGGCGCGTTGTCGTGCTCGCTGCTGCGCGCGGTGGGGGAGAAGGGCAGCGTCCAGTCCTACGAGGTGCGCGAGGACCACGCGGTCCACGCCATCCGCAACGTGGAGACGTTCTTCGGCGAGCGCCCCGGCAACTGGTCGATCACCGTCGACGACGTGAAGAACCACGAGGGCGAGGTCGACCGGGTCATCCTCGACATGCTCTCGCCGTGGGAGGTGCTGCCGTCGATCGCGAAGAACCTGATCCCCGGCGGCGTCCTGGTCGTCTACGTCGCGACCACCACGCAGCTCTCCGTGGTCACCGAGGCGTTGCGGGAGATGACGTGCTTCACCGAGCCCCACGCGTGGGAGACGCTCGTGCGCCCGTGGCACGTCGTCGGTCTCGCCGTGCGGCCGGAGCACCGCATGATCGGGCACACCGCGTTCCTGCTGACCACGCGCAAGCTCGCGGACGGCGTCACGGCGCCGAGGCCGCAGCGCCGCCCCAGCAAGGGCTGATCCCCACGTGAAAGGGCCCGCACTCCGTGGAGTGCGGGCCCTTTCACGTCAGCTCAGTTGCCTTCGAGCTTGTCGATCCCGCACACCGTCCACTTGCCGCTCTCCTTGAACAGCTTGTAGATGATGGCGCCCGACGCGGTCTTGCCGGGGTTGCCCGGATCGGCGAGCCCGGTGAGGCTCTGCCGGAACGTGCCCGTGCTGCCCGACGTCTTGACCTCCGACACGGTGGCCTTGACGGTCGGGTTCGGCGTGGTGCTCTGGGTCTTGAGCTTGGGGAACTCCGCCGTGCAGACCAGGTCCTTGACGTCGTCCGGGTTGCTGCTGCCCGCCCGGACGCCCTTCAGGATGCGATCGGTGAACTCCTGGGCCACCTCTTTGGCCTCGCTGTCACCGCCGCTCGACGAGCTCTTCGACGACGGCGCGGTCGGCTTCGTGCTGCCGTCCGCCGGCGCCGAGCCGGTGTTCGACGACGCCGTGTTCGTGTTGCTCGGCGAGTCGTCGCCGGAGAGCAGGACCGCGGCCGTGACACCGCCGCCGACCAGCACCAGGACGCCGATGACGACGCCGATGATCAGGCCGGTGTTGCTCTTCTTGGGCGGAGGACCGCCGAAGCCGCCTGGCTGGCCGAACGGCTGCTGACCGAACGGCTGCTGACCGAACGGCTGCTGCCCGTACGGGCCCGGCTGCTGCCCGTACTGGCCCTGCTGCTGGAAGCCGCCGCTGGGCGGTCCCTGCTGGCCGAACGGGTCCTGCTGCGGCTGGCCGTACTGCCCTGGCTGCTGCCCGTACCCCGGAGGCGGCTGCTGGCCGTAACCGGGCTGCTGGGGCTGGCCGTACTGACCCGGCTGCGGCTGCTGGCCATAGCCGGGTTGCTGCGGCGGCTGCTGCCCGTAGGGCCCTGGCTGCTGCGGCGGGTAGGTCATGGAACTTCCCCCGATGGTGATGAACGGATCCGGCGACTCACCTGGTGGTCGGGATCTTGATGTCCTTGGTGAGCGTGCAGAACTTCCAGTCGCCGGAGATCTTCTTGAACTTGACCTCGGTGTCGACGGAGGAGCTCTGGCCGCCGACCGTCATGGCGATGGTGACCTTGACGGTCGCGTTGTCACCGGACACGGTCGCGTCCTTGACCGTCACCTTGGGCTTCAGCGTCTTGGCCAGCTCCTCGGCCTGCTTGCGCTGCTCCGGCGTGAGGTTCTCGAGCTGCTTCTCCGCCGCCTTGGCCTCGTCGAGGACCTCCTGGCAGGCCATCGACTTGCCCTTGGCCGTGTCCCCGGCGACACCGGCCGCGTAGTACTCCTGCGCGACCTTCTTGACCTCGGCCGCCTCGTCGGAGGAGCTGCCGGGGTCCGTGCCGCTGTTCGAGCTGGACGACGAGGAGCTGGAGCTGTTGCCGGTGAGCATGACCGCCGCCGTGATGCCACCGCCGACGAGCACCAGGACGCCGACGATGACGCCGATGATCAGGCCGGTGTTGCTCTTCTTGGGCGGCGGCGGACCACCGAACCCGCCGGGCTGGCCGTACGGCTGCTGGCCGTAGGGCTGACCGGGCTGCTGGCCGTAGGGGCCCTGCTGCTGGAAGCCGCCGCTGGGCGGTCCCTGCTGGCCGAACGGGTCCTGCTGGGGCTGGCCGTACTGGCCGGGCTGCTGGCCGTAGCCGGGGGGCGGCTGCTGGCCGTAACCGGGCTGCTGGGGCTGCTGGCCGTAACCCGGCTGCTGCGGCGGCTGCTGCCCGTACGGCCCACCGGGCGGCGGCTGCTGCCCGTAAGGCCCGGGCTGCTGCGGCGGGTAGGTCATCGAAACTCCCTCGATGCGGATGAGGTGATCTTTCGCTGGACATTGTCGTACTTCGCCGGGTAACTCGCGGGCGAATGGGGGCTATCGACACGCACGAGTGGTTATGCACACGCCCTGTACCCGCGATCTGGCCGCGCAAAGGTCGTGTCTGATAACGATTGTGGCAACTCCACCGGGATTCGAGTGCGATGCACTGCGCTGTCGGGGTGGTGCGCCGGTCGCGTCGGTGGAACCACCCGGTTGGCCGCACGCCCACCGGTCGCACCGGAGCCCCGCGCGGGCGGGCGCTCCGACGGGCACGAACGAGGTGGGTTGCGGTGCGTGACCACCGAACGGATCAACCACTGGTCCACCTGGTGGGACGACGGCGGATTGCCGCCCGTCGCCGGGGCGCGGCCCATACCAGGTGTGCTCGCGGTCGTCCGAGGGTGGTCGCGGACCGTAGGGGCCGGGTGCCCGCACAGGTGCTCCCATGACCCTCTCCTCGGACTTCTCGCAGGTCGTCTGGCGTGTCGTGGCGCGAAACGCCGATGGTGGTTTCTGAGACGCACGGTAGCGGTCTGACGGCCGGACCGGACACCGAGATGGAGCAGTTGACCTCAGTTGGAGGGTTCACCGTTGCACCACACGAGCGAAGATGATGTTGTGAGTACCCCATTTTGTCGGTGATCGCCGGTACCGTAATCGGTACGAACACGGGAGGAGGGTGCCGACATGCAGCACGGTCATCCCGGCAGCCAACCCGATGAGGGTGGCGAGCTGAACCAGGGCAACAATTCTGCTGAGCTGACTGCGCAGATCAGGTTCCTCGAGGACGAGATCGCGTCGTTGCGTCGCAAGCTGACCGAGTCGCCGCGGCACACGCGGTTGCTCGAGCAGCGCTTGGCTGAGGCGACAGAGCGCGTCAGCCAGCTGACCGAGCGAAACACGAAGCTCATAGACACCCTCCGCGAAGCACGAAGCCAGCTGCTCGCGCTGCGTGAGGAAGTCGACCGGCTGGCGCAACCGCCCAGCGGGTACGGCGTCTTCATGGCGCGTTTCGACGACGGGACCGTGGACGTCTTCACCTCTGGCCGCAGGATGCGCGTAGCCGTGTCCCCCGCGGTCGAGCCGGAGAAGATCGCCTACGGCCAGTCCGTGCGTCTCAACGAGGCGCTGACGGTCGTCGAGGCCGGCGGGTTCGAGCGTTCAGGCGAGGTCTGCTCTCTGCGGGAGGTGCTGACCGACGACGACGGTCTGGACACCATCTCCCGCGCGCTGGTCGTCGGCCACGCGGACGAGGAGAGGGTGGTCTGGCTCGCCCAGCCACTGCTCGACTCGCCGCTGAAGCCCGGCGACTCGCTGCTGGTCGACTCGAAGGCGGGTTTCGCCTACGAACGGGTCCCCAAGGCCGAGGTCGAGGACCTCGTGCTCGAGGAGGTCCCGGACATCGACTACAGCGACATCGGTGGCCTCTCCAGGCAGATCGAGCAGATCCGCGACGCCGTGGAACTGCCCTTCCTGCACGCCGACCTGTTCCGCGAGTACGAGCTGCGCCCGCCCAAGGGCGTGCTGCTCTACGGCCCTCCCGGTTGCGGCAAGACGCTCATCGCCAAGGCGGTGGCGAACTCCCTGGCCAAGAAGGTGCGGGAGATCCGCGGCGAGACCGACAAGCAGGCCAAGTCCTACTTCCTCAACATCAAGGGCCCCGAGCTCCTCAACAAGTTCGTCGGTGAGACCGAGCGGCACATCCGCCTGATCTTCCAGCGGGCTCGCGAGAAGGCGTCCGACGGCACCCCCGTGATCGTGTTCTTCGACGAGATGGACTCGATCTTCCGCACCCGTGGTTCGGGTGTGTCGTCCGACGTCGAGACGACGATCGTGCCCCAGCTCCTCGCCGAGATCGACGGCGTCGAGGGCCTGGAGAACGTCATCGTCATCGGCGCCTCCAACCGCGAGGACATGATCGACCCGGCGATCCTCCGCCCCGGCCGACTCGACGTGAAGATCAAGATCGAGCGACCGGACGCCGAGGGCGCGAAGGACATCTTCAACAAGTACCTGACGCCCAACCTCCCGCTGCACGCCGACGACCTCGCCGAGTTCGGCGGGGACCCGAAGGCCTGCATCGAGGGCATGGTGCAGCACACCGTGGAGCGCATGTACGAGGAGTCCGAGGACAACCGGTTCCTGGAGGTCACCTACGCCAACGGTGACAAGGAGGTCCTGTACTTCCGGGACTTCAACTCCGGCGCCATGATCCAGAACATCGTCGACAGGGCCAAGAAGGCGGCGATCAAGTCGCTGCTGGACACCAAGCAGCCCGGACTCTCCGTCCGGCACCTGCAGGCCGCCATCCTCGACGAGTTCGCCGAGAACGAGGACCTGCCGAACACGACGAACCCGGACGACTGGGCTCGCATCTCGGGCAAGAAGGGCGAGCGGATCGTCTACATCCGCACGCTCGTCACCGGGAAGAACCAGGACGCCGGCCGCGCGATCGACACGGCCACGAACACCGGCACGTACCTGTAAGTCGGATCGACGAGAACCGCCCCGGTCGCTGCACACGGCCGGGGCGGTTCCGCGTCTCAGACCAGGCCGGACTCGTAGGCCGCGATCACCAGCTGGGCGCGGTCGCGGGCGTGCAGCTTCGCCAGCAGGTTCCCGATGTGCGTCTTCACCGTGCCGGGACTGACGTGCAGCTCGGCCATGATCTCCGCGTTGGACCGGCCGCGGGCGATCAGCAGCAGCACTTCCTTCTCCCGCTCGGTCACCCGGTCCAGCCCTCGCACCACGGGCGAGGCCGGCTGCCGGACGAACTCGGAGATCAGCCGCCGCGTGACCGTCGGCGACAGCAGCGACTCGCCGGACGCCACGACCCTGATGGCGGCCAGCAGCTCGGCGGGCGGTGTGTCCTTGAGCAGGAAACCCGAGGCCCCTGCCCGCAACGCCCCGAAGACGTACTCGTCCAGGTCGAACGTGGTCAGCACCAGCACGCGCGGGCCGTCCAGCAGGCGGGTGGCCTCGATGCCGTCCATCTCGGGCATGCGGATGTCCATCAGCACGACGTCGGGTGCCAGCGAGGCGGCCAGCGCGACGGCCTCGGCGCCGGTGCCCGCCTCGCCCACGACGGTGAGGTCCGGCTCGTTGTCGACCAGCAGGCGGAAGCTGGCGCGCAGCAACGCCTGGTCGTCGGCGATCAGCACGCGGGTCATCGCTGCGGCAGTTCCGCGACGACCCGGAAACCGCCGGACTCACCGGGGCCCGCGCTGAACGTGCCGCCGTACACGGCCACGCGTTCGCGCATGCCGATCAACCCGTGTCCCACTCCCAGCTCCCTCACCCCAGGTCCGTCGTCCGCCACGTCGACGCGGACGGCTTCCGGTGTCACCTCTACCAGCACGGTGCACGACGCGGGTGCCGCGTGCTTCACGACGTTCGTCAGCGCCTCCTGCACGATCCGGTAAGCCGACAGCCCGATTCCTTCCGGCACCGCGGTGTCGCCCCGCACGTCCAGCGTGACGCGGACGCCTGCCAGCGACGCGCGGTCGGCGAGATCCGCCAGGCCGCCGAGGCCGGGGGAGGGCGCGAGGTCGGCGTCGGCGCGCAGCACGCCCAGGAGGCCGCGCATCTCCGTCAACGCCGCACGGCTCGTCTCGGAGATGACCTGCAACGCCTCGTAGGCGTGTTCGGGTGAGCGCACGTGTGCGGCGTTGCCGGCCTGCACGGCGATGAGGGACAGGTTGTGTGCCACCACGTCGTGCAGTTCGCGGGCGATGCGCAGGCGTTCGTCGGCCACCGCCTGCTCGGTGCGCCCGGTGGTCTCGCGTTCCAGGAACGAACGCCGCAACCGCGTCGTGTAGCCGATCACCCACACCGCGCCGAGCACGGCGATGCCGACCAGCACGGTCTCGGGTTCCCCGCCGGAGACACCGGAGGTGGCGACGACGGTGACCACGAGGCCCGCCAGGGACCACGCACGCGGGCGCTCGACCGCCACGGTGTAGAGCGTGAAGCCGACCGCGCCGACCGGGGCCCCGAGTGCCACCACCGGCAGCACCTGGCCGATCACGATCACCACGGTCGCGAGCGTCGTGACGACCAGCGCGGTCACCGGCCACCACCGGCGCACCGCGACGGGGACGGCGGTCAGCCCGGCCATCGGGACCGCGATCCACGGCGACACGTGGACTTGAGGTTCGAGCATCGCGTAGGTGACGAGGATCCAGATCACGAGCGCCGCGGTGGCGTCGACCAGGTAGAGGTGCAGTTTCGCGATCACGGCGTCGACGGTAACGAGCCGCCTGCCGCCGCGCCTCGGACCACGGTCCGATTCCCGGGATCGGAGCACGGGCCGATCCGCCGGAAGCCTCGTCGGGCCAACCTCTTGCGCATGATCGAGGTGCGGAACCTGACGAAGAGATACGGCGACACGACGGCGGTCCAGGACCTGTCGTTCACCGTCCACCCCGGACTGGTGACGGGCTTCCTCGGCCCGAACGGCGCCGGCAAGTCCACGACCATGCGGATGATCCTCGGCCTGGACCGGCCCACGGGCGGCGAGACGCTGATCGGGGGCAGGCGCTACCGGGACCTGGACCGGCCGTTGCTGTACGTCGGCGCGTTGCTCGACCCCGCGGCCGTGCACCACGGCCGCAAGGCGCTCGACCACCTGCTCTGGATCGCCGCGAGCAACGGGATCGGGCGGAAGCGCGCGGTCGAACTGCTGGAACAGGTCGGCCTGGGAGGCGTGCGGCACAAGCGGATCAGGGCGCTGTCGCTCGGCATGAAGCAACGGCTCGGCGTCGCGGCGGCGTTGCTGGGCGACCCCGGTGTGCTGATGTTCGACGAACCGGTCAACGGCCTCGACCCCGAGGGCGTGCGGTGGATCCGCGACCTGATGCGCGGGCTCGCGCAGGAGGGCCGCACGGTGTTCGTCTCCAGCCACCTGATGAGCGAGATGGCGCTGACCGCCGCCCACGTCGTGATCGTCGCAAGAGGACAGCTGGTCAAGGAGACGCCGATGGAGGCGTTGACCCGCAACGGTTCGCTGGAGGACGCCTACCTCGAACTCACCTCAGGGAGGGGACTGTGAAGAACGCGCTCGCCGCGGAGTGGCTCAAGCTCCGCACCGTCCGGTCGTCGTACGGGCTGGTCATCGCCGTCGGCCTGATGGTGGTCGCGGGCGCGCTGCTGTCGTGGCTGATCGTCCAGGACTATGACAAGTCGCCCGCCGCGGAACAGGCGAAGTTCGCCTCCGCCGACAGCAGCGTGGTGATCACCCCGGTCGTCCAGTTCCTCGTCGCCGCGCTCGGCGCGCTGGTCGCGACCTCCGACCCGCGGCTGACCGCGCTGACCGCCGTTCCGGACCGGAAACGCTTGCTGGCGGCCAAGACCGTGCTCGTCGCCACTACGGCCGTGGTGGTCGGCGCCGTCGCGCTCGCGCTGAGCATCGGAACCAGCTGGCTGTTCATGGGGGACCGGCCGCCGCCGATCGCGCCGTGGGACGGCGTCGGCGACGTGCTGCCGTGTGCGGGCGCGGCGGTGTTGTCGATCCTGGTGACCGGTCTGACCGGTCTCGGGATCGGTCTCGCGGTGAGGTCGACGGCGGTCACGATCGTGGTGGTGGGCGTGCTGCTGTGGGGTCTGCCCGCCATCACGCCGATGCTGCCGGAGCCCTGGAACATGGACGCGTCCTCGGTGATGGTGCCCTACCTGGTGTGGGAGGTCGCCGGGGTCGTCAACGACGCGCCGCTGGGTCCGTTGGCGGCCGTTGCGGTTTTGGGCATTTACGTACTGGTGACTCTGGGTACCGGAACTGTGACTCTCCTGCGACGAGACGCTTGACTCGCTCTTGGGGCGGCCTTAAGGTCATCTATACCTTTAATCGGTAAGGAAACTTACCTAACTAATCCGCCGCCGACAGTCCGAGAGGAGACGCTGTATGTCCTGGCAGAAGTCTGTGGTGGCGCTCGCCGCGGCACTCGTGCTCCCGTTGACCGGTGTGATGGCGGGCAGTTCCGTCGCCGACGCGCCGAAGGGCACCTTCGCCGCCGCCGCGCTGCCGCCGGGTTCGCCCGCGGCGGTCAACGGTCAGCTCAAGGTGTGCGGCGTCAAGCTGTGCAACCAGAACGGCAAGCAGATCCAGTTGCGCGGCATGAGCACGCACGGCATCCAGTGGTACTCCCAGTGCGTCAAGACCGCGTCCCTGGACGCGCTCGCGAACGACTGGAAGGCGGACGTCCTCCGCATCTCGATGTACATCCAGGAGGGTGGCTACGAGAGCAACCCCCGCAAGTTCACCGACATGGTGCACGGCTACATCGAGGAAGCCACGAAGCGCGGCCTGTACGCGCTGGTCGACTGGCACCAGCTCTCGCCGGGCGACCCGAACCACAACACCGCGCGCGCCAAGACCTTCTTCAAGGAGATCGCGCAGCGGCACAAGGACAAGACGAACATCATCTACGACATCGCCAACGAGCCGAACGGCGTGACGTGGGCACGGGTCAAGACCTACGCGGAGGCCGTCATCCCGACGATCCGCGCGGAGGACCCGGACAGCCTCGTGCTGGTCGGCACGCACGGCTGGTCGACGTTCGGCCTGTCCGACGGCCGCAACATCAACGAGGTCAGCCAGAACAAGGTCAACGCCTCGAACCTGATGTACACGTTCCACTTCTACGCCAAGGACCACCGCGACTCGTACCTCAACGCGTTGCGCACGGTCTCGAGCCAGGTGCCGGTCTTCGTCACCGAGTTCGGGTCGCAGGAGGCCTCCGGTGACGGTGCCAACGACTTCACCATGGCGAACAAGTTCATCACGTTCATGAAGGAGGCGAAGATCTCCTGGACCAACTGGAACTTCTCCGACGACCACCGGACCGGTGCGGTGTTCAAGACCGGCACGTGCTCCGGCAGCAGCTTCTCGGGTGAGGGTCCGCTGAAGGACGCCGGCAAGTGGGTGCGCAACCACATCCGCACCGCCGACGACTTCTGATCTTCCTGTTCGGCCGACCCCGGCGGGTCACGTGAGCGGCGGTCCTTCGGGGCCGCCGCTCGTCGTTGTGCCGCTTGCCCTTTGGTGCAGTTCGGGCACCGTTCGTTGACCGCTTCGGCACGTTTGCGGGAGTTTGCGTGTACGCCGCCGCAAAGGTCCAGAGGGGATGCTCGAATGGCTTGGCAGAGGTCTGTCCTGGCACTGGCCGCGGTGGTCGTGTTCCCGTTGGGCGGTCTCGCGGTGGGTGCCTCCACCGCGACGGCCGCGTTGCCGGCCGGTTCGCCCGCCGCGGTCAACGGTCAGCTGAAGGTCTGCGGCGTCCAGCTGTGCAACAGCAGTGGCAAGGCCATCCAGTTGCGCGGCATGAGCACGCACGGCATCCAGTGGTTCAACGGCTGCAACAAGTCCCAGTGGTGGGACGCGCTGCAGAACGACTGGAAGGCCGACTTCGTGCGCGTCGCGATGTACGTCGCCCAGGAGGAGGGCGGCTACGAGACGAACCCGCGCAAGTTCACGGACCTGATGCACGGCTACATCGAGGAGGCGACCAGGCGCGGCCTCTACGTGCTGGTCGACTGGCACCAGCTCGACCCCGGCGACCCGAACGTCTACACGGCCAAGGCGAAGACGTTCTTCAAGGAGATCGCGCAGCGGCACAAGGACAAGACGAACATCATCTACGACATCGCCAACGAGCCGAACAACGTGTCGTGGGCGCGGATCAAGTCCTATGCGGAGCAGCTGGTCCCGGTCATCCGCGCGGAGGACCCGGACAGCCTGATCATCTCCGGCACGAACAGCTGGTCGACGTTCGGGCACTCCGAGAAGCAGGACCCGGCGGTGGTGCTGAACAACAAGGTCAACGCCACGAACTTCATGTACTCGTTCCACTTCTACGCCAAGGAGCACCGGGACTCGCACCTCGCGGTCCTCGACCGGGTGTCCAGCCAGGTGCCGGTCTTCGTGACGGAGTTCGGCACGCAGGAGGCCACCGGCGACGGCCCGAACGACTTCACCATGTCGAAGAAGTACGTCGACCTGATGGCCCGCAAGAAGATCTCCTGGGCGAACTGGAACTTCTCCGACGACCCGCGTTCCGGCGCGGTGTTCAAGCCCGGCACCTGCTCGGGCACGTCGTTCAGCGGCACGAGCAGGCTCAAGCCCGCCGGTGCCTGGGTGCGGGACATCGTGCGCGCGCCCGACCAGTGGTGACCTACCGTTGACGGCATGGCTCACCTCGCGCTCGGCCTCGCGTCCCTCGGTCGTCCCGCCTACATCAACCTCGGCCGGGAGGACGCGTTGCCGGCCGTGCGCGACGTCGAGTCCATGCGCGCGCAGTGCCACCTCGTGCTCGACGCGGCCTACGAGCTGGGCATCCGCTGGGTCGACGCGGCCCGTTCGTACGGGTTGTCGGAGGACTTCCTGTCGTCGTGGCTGCCCGGCCACGACGACGTGACGATCTCCAGCAAGTGGGGTTACGCCTACACCGCGGACTGGCGGCCCGACGCCGAGGTGCACGAGGTCAAGGAGCACTCGCTCGCCCGTTTCACCCGGCAGTGGCAGGAGACCTCGGCGTTGCTGCCGCGGGTCGACCTCTACCAGGTGCACTCGCTGACGGCCGACAGCCCGTTGTTCGAGGATCGCGCGTTGCAGGACGCGATGGTCGCGATCGGGGTGCCGCTGGGCTTCTCGACGTCCGGGCCGCGGCAGGCCGACGCCATCCGCAAGGCCGTGGGGCTCGGGATCTTCGGTTCCGTCCAGTCCACTTGGAACGTGCTGGAGACCTCGGCGGGGGAGGCGCTGCGGGAGGCGCACGACGCCGGGTTGCGGGTGATCGTCAAGGAGGGCGTGGCCAACGGCAGGCTCGTCGTGGAGCCTCCGCAAGCGGTTGCGGCACAGGCGGAGGCGCTCGGCGTCGGGCCGGACGCGGTCGCGCTGGCGGCGATCGCGCGGCAGCCGTGGGGGGACGTCGTGCTGTCCGGTGCGGCGAGCCCCGCCCAGCTCCGGTCCAATGTGGACGCGCTGCGGATCGACGTGGACCTGCCCGACCTGGCCGAGCCCGCCGAGCAGTACTGGAAAATCCGTTCCGGGCTCAGCTGGAACTAGTTACCGTGACGCCGTGAGCGATGCGCCCGTCGAGGCTTTCGAACCCCCGTACTACGCGGTGGTCTTCACCACCGTGCGGACCCAGGAGCAGAGCGGCTACCCAGAGACCAACGCGCGCATGGAGGAGCTGGTGCGGGAGGTCCCCGGGTACCTCGGGATGGACCACGCCCAGAACCCCGGCGGGCTCGGCATCACCGTCGCGTACTTCCGCGACGCCGACGCCCTCACCCAGTGGCGGACCAACGCCGAGCACCAGGCGGCACAGCAGCGCGGGCGCGCCCACTGGTACCAGAGCTACACGATCCACGTGGCGAAGGTGGAGCGCAGCCACACCTTCAAGCGGCCCTAGAGCTTCAGCCACTCCTGGCCGATCACGCGGCCGTCCGGGACGAGCGGCCAGCCGGGGTCCTCGATCTTGCCGCGCAGCTCATCGGCGCCCATCCACCCGCCCCAGGCGACCTCCTCGGGCTGGTGGGTGAACGGGCCGTCGCTGCGCGTCTCGTAGATCCACGCGTGGTAGCGCGTGAGCTCGTCGACGTAGGTGGTCCGGAAGAGCGGCGTGAGCGGGGTCTCGACGCCGAGCTCCTCGCGCAGCTCGCGGGCCGCCGCCTCGTCCGGGGTCTCGCCCGCGTCGATCACGCCGCCCGCCGCGAAGTCGTACAGGCCGGGGAAGATGTCCTTGGTGTCGGTGCGGCGGTGCACGTAGATCCACTCGCCGTCGGTGGAGAACACCACGGTCAGGACGCAGCCGTGCCAGAGGTTCTCGGCGCGCATCCGTTCACGGGTCACCTCGCCGATCACGTTCGCGTCCTCGTCGTAGAGGTTGATCATCCCGGTGTCCTCCTGTGGTCGTACGCGAGCTTGCTACCCCAGTCCGACGCCCGCTGATCGCCTTCCTTCCTACCTTCGTGGACGTCAGACGTCACCGAGGAGGATTCGTGTCCACTTCCCTGCGGCTCGGCGTCGCCGAGTTCCGCGCCCGGCCGGGCCGCGCGCTGCTGCCCGGCGTCGCGCTCGTCGTCGGCGTGGCCTGCCTGCTGGCCGCCCTGGTGCTGAGCGACGCGCTCACCCGGTCGGTCGACGAGGGCGCGCCCCTCACCCCGTCCTCGGTGGGCCACGTGGTGGACACCAAACCCGTCGAGTACGACTCGGGCGTCACCGAGGCGAACCGCCCCAAGCTCGACGACGCGTTGCTGGCCAAGCTGTCCTCCGTCGGCCGTGCCGTGCCGGTGCAGGTCGCCCAGGCCGACCTCCTCGACGCGGCCGGCCGGGCCGGCGAGCACCGCGCCGAGGTGCACGTCCAGCAGCCCGACCTCGCGCGCTGGCCGCTGGCGGAGGGAACGGCCCCCGCGGCGGACCGCGAGGTCGCCGTCGACAAGATCACCGCGTACGAGCGGGGCCTCAAGCCCGGCGACAAGATCAAGCTCGCCGCCGCCGACGGCAAGCCGGTCGAGGTGACCGTCAGCGGGATCATGAAGAAGGGCGGGATGGACGCGCGGCCGATCCTGGTCGCCGGTCCCGATCTCGCGAAGAAGCTCGACCCGCAGCCGTTCACCAAGGAGATCTGGGTGCTCGGCGGTACCCGTGCCGCCGTCGCGAGCGCGGCGGGCGCGGCCTACGTCGTGTGGGACCCGGCGCCGGACGCGGACAGCATCGGCAACGAGCTGACGTTCCTCCTGCTGCCGTTCAGCGTGCTCGCGCTGGCCACGGCGGTGTTCGTCGCGGCGGCCACGTTCCGCGCGGTCTACGCGCAGCGTCAGCGGCAGACGGCGTTGCTGCGGTGCATCGGCGCCCAGCGCGGGCCGTTGGTGCGCAGGAGCCTGTTCGAGGCGTTCGTGACGGGTGCGGTGGCGGGTGTCGCCGGTGCGTTGCTGGGCGGGCCGATGGCGTGGCTGCTGGCCAGGACGTTCGACGTCACGGGCATCTCCGTGCTGTTCGGCGCGGTGGAGCTCAGCCCGGAGCTGCTGCCGTCGCTCGGCTACGTGATCCTCGGAGTCGTCGTCGCCGCGCTGTTGAGCGTGATGGCGGCTGTGCGTCCCGCGATCAACGCCGCGCGCGTCTCGCCGTTGGCCGCTCTGCGTGACGCCGAGAACGAGGTGCCGCCTCGTTCCGTGCGTCGCCTTCGGCTCGTGTTCGGCGTGCTGTTCACCGGTGGTGCCGTGCTGCTCGGGATGGCGGCGATCGCCGCCAAGGGCACGTCCGCAGCCCCGCTGGCCGTCACGTTCTCCGCGATCGCCGCGGTGACCGGCCTGTTCTGGATCCTCGGCCCGGTCACGGTCCCGCTCATCGCGCGACTGTTCGGCCGGATCGGCGGCACGCAGTGGAAGCTCGCCGGCGCCGAGGTGCGCAGGATGCCGCAGCGGTCGGCCTCGGTGGCGCTGCCGTTGCTCCTGGCGAGCTCGATGGTGACCTTCTTCCTGGTCGTGCTGGGCGGGGCTGAGGAGCTGACGTTCCAGTACGCCAACGAGGAACGCCCGGACGCGACCGTGGTGGACGCGGGCGAGCGCCCGTTGCCGGAGATCCCCGCCCAGCCGGGCGTGGCCGCGAGCGTCGTGCTGCACAAGACCGGTGACGGCGCCGCGAGCGTGGACCCGGAGGAGTTCAGGACCTGGCTCAAGGCGCAGAACGTGTCCGGTGCCGAGCAGCTCGTCGCCGGCACCGCGATCGTGCCGCCGCACTGGGAGGACCGGCCGTTCGTCGAGGCCGACGGCAAGCAGTACAAGGTCGTCGGCACGGTGCCGGGCAGCATCACCGGCTACACGCCGATCATCGCCGGCGCCACGTCGGGACCGGCGGAGAAGGTGCTGGTCGCGTTGAAGCCCGGTGTCGACCCCGCCGAGTTCCGCTCGCAGCTGCAGGCCGCGCTGCCGAACAACCCGACCGTGATCGTGCAGACGGACGCGGACGAACGGGCAGAGGCCGCCCGGTACATGCACCTGGGCACCGTGCTGATGATGGTGCTGCTCGGACTGTCCGTGGCGGTCGCCGTGACCGGCATCGGCACCGCGCTGACCATCTCCGTCCAGGAACGCCGCAAGGAGCTCGCGCTCAGGCGCGCCTTGGGCGTCACTCAGGGCGGACTGCAGGGCGGGGTCATCGCTGAAGCGATCATGTTGGCCCTGGTCGGGGTGATCGGTGGAGGCGCGCTCGGGTTCGCCTACGCGGAGGTCGCGTTTCTTTCGATCGGCGTGCCGCTGACCCTGCCGGGCCTCAAGGTGGTGTTGCCGCTGGTCACGGGCGCGGTGATCGTGATTCTGCTCGCCGTGGTCGCCGCTTTCGGGCCTTCTCGCGGCGCATCGAGGATCCGTCCTGCCGCCGGACTGGCATCCGGGTGAATAGGGTGAGGGGAGCTTCAACGCGAAGCTCCCCTCACGCTGTTGTCGGGGTCAGGTCATAAGGTGTGAGCTATGCGGCGGATCATGGGAACCGAGGTCGAGTACGGCATCTCAGTGCCGGGCGACGCGACCGCGAACCCGGTGCTCACTTCGACACAGGTGGTGCTCGCGTACGCGGCGGCGGCGGACATACCGCGCGCCAGGCGGGCGCGCTGGGACTACGAGGTGGAGTCACCGTTGCGCGACGCGCGCGGGTTCGACCTGGGCTCGCCCGGCGGGCACCCCGCCGACTCCGACGTCGAGGACCTGGGCGCGGCGAACGTCATCCTCACCAACGGCGCGCGGCTCTACGTCGACCACGCGCACCCCGAGTACTCGGCGCCCGAGGTCACCAACGCGCGCGACGCGGTGATCTGGGACAAGGCCGGGGAACGGATCATGGAGGAGGCCGCGATCAAGGCGGCGTCCGTGCCAGGCCAGCCCCGGCTGCAGCTGTACAAGAACAACGTCGACGGCAAGGGCGCGTCGTACGGCACGCACGAGAACTACCTGATGCAGCGCTCGACGCCGTTCACGGCCGTCATCGCGGGCCTCACGCCGTTCTTCGCGTCGCGCCAGGTCATCACCGGGTCCGGCCGCGTGGGCATCGGGCAGTCCGGCGAGGAGGCCGGCTTCCAGCTCTCGCAGCGCTCCGACTACATCGAGGTCGAGGTCGGCCTCGAGACCACGCTCAAGCGCGGCATCATCAACACGCGCGACGAGCCCCACGCGGACGCGGACAAGTACCGCCGCCTGCACGTCATCATCGGCGACGCGAACCTCGCCGAGTACTCCACGTTCCTCAAGGTCGGCACCACCTCGATCGTCCTCGACATGATCGAGGCCGGACAGCGGTTCGACGACCTGCGCATGGTCGACCCGGTGCGCGCGGTGCACCAGATCAGCCACGACCCGACGCTGAAGTTCAAGGTCGAGATGACCGGCGGGCGCAAGTTCACCGGCCTCGACGTGCAGTTCGCCTACCACGAGCGCGCGCTGGCGTTCGTGGACAAGGAGGGCGTCGGCGACCGCGAGGTCCTGCGGATCTGGGGCGAGGTGCTCGAGGCGCTGGCCCGCGACCCGGCGGAGTGCGCCGACCGGCTCGACTGGGTCGCCAAGCTGCGGCTGCTCGAGGGCTACCGGCAGCGCGACGGCCTGGAGTGGGGCGCGGCCAGGCTCAACCTGGTCGACCTGCAGTACTCCGACGTCCGCCTCGACAAGGGCCTCTACAACCGCCTGGTCGCGCGCGGCTCGATGAAGCGCCTCGTGAGCGAGGACGAGGTCCGCGCCGCCATCACCGCGCCGCCCGAGGACACGCGTGCGTACTTCCGCGGCCGGTGTCTGGAGCGCTACCCGACCTCGGTCGCGGCTGCGTCGTGGGACTCGGTGATCTTTGACCTCGGTCGAGAATCCCTCGTGCGAATCCCCACCCTGGAGCCGCTGCGCGGGACGAAAGCGCACGTCGGAGCCCTTCTGGAGGCGTCTGACACCGCCGAGCAACTGGTGGACGCGCTGACTCGCGGGTGATCGTCTACCCGAGTGGCTCAGGATTTTTGTCGGTGCCGCTGGGTAGTGTTCTTGTCAGGCGAGTGAGCGGGAGGCCGAGATGTCCCAGGAACAGAAGCAGCGCCAGGGCGGTGGCGACGGAGACGACGGCGCGGACGACGCTGCCGGAGCCGGTCAGGAACGCCGCGAGAAGCTCGGCGAGGACGTGGACGCGATCCTCGACGAGATCGACGACGTGCTCGAGGAGAACGCGGAGGACTTCGTCCGCGCATACGTGCAGAAGGGTGGTCAGTAGGCCTTCGGGGGCCTGTTGACCACTCCGGGGACGGGAGAACAACCAACACATGGACCACAGCTCGACCGGGCGTTACCCGGCCGCGGCGTTGCCCTCGGCGTACCTCACGCCCGGCTCGTCGTCGTTCACGGACTTCCTGCGGGCCCAGGCACCCGACATGCTGCCTAGTGCCCGGAAGCTCCCGGAGGGGACCGTTCAGGCCCCGCACGGGACGACGATCGTCGCGGCCACCTACAAGGGTGGTGTCGTGATCGCCGGCGACCGGCGCGCGACGATGGGCAACGTGATCGCCCAGCGCGACATGAAGAAGGTCTTCGTCACCGACGACCATTCGGCCGTCGGCATCGCGGGCACCGCGGGCATCGCGATCGAGATCGTGCGCCTGTACACGGTGGAGCTGCGCCACTACGAGAAGATCGAGGGCGTGCCGCTGTCGCTCGACGGCAAGGCGAACCGCCTCTCGGCGATGATCAGGGGCAACCTCGACGCGGCCATGGCCGGCCTCGCCGTGGTGCCCTTGTTCGCCGGGTACGACACCTCGGCCACCGACTCGGAGCGCGCCGGCCGCATCGTGTCCTACGACGTCACCGGCGGCCGCTACGAGGAGTCGCAGGGCTACCAGGCCGTCGGCTCGGGCTCGCTGTTCGCGAAGTCGGCGCTCAAGAAGCTCTACGACCCCGACGCGGACGTCGAGGCCGCGATCCGCTCCGTCGTAGAGGCTCTGTACGACGCCGCCGACGACGACTCGGCCACGGGCGGCCCGGACCCGGTCCGCCGCCTCTACCCGATCGTGGTCACCATCAACGGCGCCGACGGTGCCGTAGAGGTGCCGGAACCCCAGGTCGCCACGATCGCCGACGCGGTCGTCGAAGGCCGCAGGTCCCGCCCCGCAGGCTGAGTCCCCCGCAGGTTCGACGTCAGGAGCACCACCCATGACGATGCCGCTGTACGCATCGGCAGAGCAGGTGATGCGCGACCGCTCGGAGTACGCCCGCAAGGGCATCGCCAGGGGTCGCAGCGTCATCGTGCTCAAGTACGCCGACGGCATTCTCTTCGTCGCGGAGAACCCTTCCAGCACGCTGCACAAGGTCTCGGAGATCTACGACCGCATCGGCTTCGCCGCCGTGGGTCGGTACAGCGAGTTCGAGAACCTTCGGCAGGCCGGGATCCGGTTCGCCGATGTCCGCGGGTATCAGAACGATCCGCGCGACGTCACGTCCCGGTCGTTGGCCAACGTGTACGCCACTACGCTTGGTACCTACTTCACCGAGCAGATCAAGCCGTTTGAGGTGGAGATCTGTGTGGCTGAGGTTGGGGACTCCGCCGCTACCGACACGTTGTACCGGTTGACGTACGACGGGTCCATTGTGGATGAGCCCCAGTTCATCGTGATGGGTGGTGCCGTTGATGCGCCCAACACGGCCTTGAAGGAAGCCTTTGCTGATGGGCTGACCTTGGCTGAGGCTGTTCCCATTGCTGTCAAGGCGTTGTCTGCTGGGTCTCCCTCTACTGGGAACGGGTCTGCTGAGCTGCTTCCTGCTGCCAAGCTGGAGGTTGCGGTTTTGGAGAGGGCTCGGCCGCGGAGGGCGTTTCGGCGGATTGCTGGGGCGGCCTTGGATTCTCTTATGCCTGCGCCTACCAAGGGTGGGAAGGCTGTTGAGGATGTTGAGCTGCCTGATGGGGACTCGTCGGAGGGTGAGTCCAAGTAGGGTTGGCTTTTGGCGGGGCCCCTGGCCGGTTGGCTGGGGGCCTTTTGTTTGTTGTCGCGTTGGTTGGGTGGGTCGTCTCCCTGTTGCGTCGGCCTGTGGTTGAGAGTTCGTAGGTGGTCACCTTGCGTGCGGTGACCTTCCTGTTGCGAGACTTGCTCGGAGCTCCGCCCCGAACCCCGCCAATCTGATCAAAAGCCGGGGTCCACGCCACGCGCAGGTTGATGGCACGCCCGTTGCTTTGGGCGAAGTGGCGTTGCGTAGTGGGGCGCGCCACCCCACCCAGACCGCATTGGTAAGGACGGCTCGCCTGCGGCATCGCGGACCATCCGTCGCCCAGCCCGGATGTCCAGCCCGCTCTCGCCTCTGCCTCGCGGGACTGTCAGACCCGCTGAGTACGTTGGGTCGCGGGGGATCCAACTTCGAAGGGGACCCCTGCGTCAGCCTGCGTAGGTTGCCAGCAGGTCTGCCAGCTCCGTCGGCTTGCTCAGCGAAGCGCAGTGGCCCGCTGCCAGTTCTACTGGTTCTACGTTCTCCAGGCGCTCTGCCACCACCTTGCGCATGAAGGTCGGCGTGAAGAACCGGTCCTCTGTGCACAGGATGAAATGTGTTGGCACGTCTGGCAGTGCTGCTAGTGGCCAGGGCTTGGACATGCAGGTTTCGGACATGCCGCGTTCGCGCTTCTGGGCTTCTGCCGCCAGGTCTGGTGGGACGTCGTGGAAGAACTGGTCGTCCAGGCCCGAGTCGGTGTAGCCGGTGTTGGCCCACCAGTCGCCTGGCGTTTCGCCTGGGGCCGGGAGCATCGCCGTCACGTAGACCAGGGCTTTGGCGTTGACTTCGGCTGCGGCGATCGGGGCTACGAAGCCTCCGAACGAGTGGCCTACGACCACCACGTCCTCAGCGGACGGGAGGGCGGCCACCAGGGCGGACGCCCAGTCCGTCAGGTCCTTCTGCTCGTCCTCGATGGGGAGGTCCGGGGCGATTGTGGTGTGGCCCTTGGCTTCTAGCGCTTGTGCTACCAGGTGCCAGGACCAGCCCACGTCGCCGCCTCCGTGCGCTATCGCGAAGGTCGTCATGGAGGGAGCCTATTCTCGGCGTTCAATCGGTAGGCGGGATCGGGTGAAGAGGGCCGCGCCCAGCATTGCCACTGCGGGGACGAGCAGGAGTGAGATGGCGATGTTGGGCCAGGGGATGGTCAGCGGGTTCAGTTCTGGTTGGGGCCAGAGGTCTTCGTAGCCCACGTTCAGGGCTGCTAGCAGTGCTAGGGCCGAGCCTGCTCCTGCCGCTGTGCCCAGTAGGCCGCCTATGCCGGCTATTACTCCTGCCTGGCTCAACGACAGCAGTTTGCGCAGGCCTGGGGTTGCGCCTACTGCTGCGAGAGTTGTCAGGTCTCGCTTGCCGTCTGCTGCCGCCAGGCCTGTGGCCAGGGCTGCTGCTGCGAGGGTGATGATGCCTGCCACCAGGCCGAGGATGCTGAGGGCCTGTTGTACGTCTGACTCCGTTGGGCGGTCTACGTGTACCTCGTACTCGCCGCCCAGGGCTGCTGTCAGTGCGTCTTGTTCTTGTTCTGTGGGCATGCGGGTTGTGGTGGCGTACATGGTGAACGTGGCTAGGTCGAAGCCCAGGGAGCGTGCGGTTTCCTCGGTCATCACGGCCAGTGGGGCCGGGTGGCGTTGTGGGGTCGCGTAGCCCGGGACCGGGGTTGTGGTGGCTTTTGTGCCTGTGGCCAGTAGGACCTTGTCGTTGGCGACGAGGGTTGGGTTGTTGACGACCACCTTGCCCTCGCGGAGGGCCTTTTGGGCTGCGGGGACGTCTGCCTCGGTCAGGTGCAGGAGGGACTGGACGGCTTCTGGGGTTGCTACGACCAGGAAGCCGTCTGGAGTGGTGTAGGTGCCGAAGTAGCGGTGGGACTTGCCCACGCCGGTGCAGCGCTGGTCGGCTCGTGCCGACTTTTGTTCTGCCTCTGTGGGTTCTCTGCGCAGGACGTCGTGGGTGTAAGGGCATTCGCGGTCCGCTGGTGGGCGGATGTGGGCGAAGCACTGGCCGCCGTCGCACGCGAGGAGTTTCAGTTCGTGGGTCTCGGTTGCCGGGGTGGTGGTGCGGATCGCGGTGGCCACCGACGGGGCGATCGGGGTGGTGCTGAGCTTGGAGAGGTCGTCCAGGCGGAAGACGCTCACGTCGCCCATGTTGCCTGCCAGCTGGCCTGCCTCCTGCTGGGACTGGGAGGTCAGCATGACGCTCACCGCCACCGCGCCGATCACGGCGGCCATGACTGCTGAGATCGCTGGGGCTGCCGCTGTTCTGTTGCGGGAGGCGTCTCGCAGGGCGATTCGGAGTGCGACCGGGAGCCAGCGGCCGGTCTTTGCGAGCAGGCCCAGTAGTGACGGGGTGCAGAGGACCAGGCCCACCTCGGTCAGGATCAGGGCGATGAGGATGCCGGTGAACTGCATCTGGATCGCGCTGACGATGCCGGTGGCCACGCCCGCGGCGGTGAGGATCAGGCCGAGCAGCAGCCAGCGGCGGCGGGAGCGGGTGATGCCTCGTCTGCCTGCCAGGGCGGTCACCACGTCCTGGCGGGACGAGATCCAGGCCGGGACCAGGGCCGCCAGGACGCCGGTGACCAACGCCAGCAGTGCCAGGGCGGTCAGGGCCTGCGGGAAGAGACGCAGGGCGCCGAAGCGTTCGGCCAGGAGCCATTCGACCACCGGGCGGCCTGCCGTCGCGGACGCGATGCCGAGGACCACGCCGCCCAGTGCGGCCAGCGTGCCCAGGACCACGCCGTCCGCCAGGACCACGCGGCGGACGTGGGCCGGGGAGCCTCCTACCGCCGCCACCAGGGCCAGGTCGCGTTTGCGGCGGCGGGCGCCCACCGCCATGGCCGAGCCTGCCAGCAGTGACATCTCCAGCACGGCCAGGCCCGCCACCAGGGCGAGGACCTCGGCGCCCAGCTGGTCGGAGTCCGGGAACTCGGGGTAGCGCTCCGAGGCCGGCGGCAGGTTGTGCAGGACATTGCGGGACAGGGCTGCCACGCCGGACTTGTTGAGCTCCTTGACCTTCGACCACGGGAGCGGGGTGGTGACCAGCCAGGAGCGGTCGGTGTGGTCGAAGGTGCCGGGGAGTGCGACGACCGTGGTGTTGTCCAGGCGGTCCGGTTCCTCGACGACGCCCACCACGGTGAACCTGCGGTCGTCCTCGATGGTGAGGGTGCCGCCCAGCGTGGTGCCGGTGCGGTCCATCGCCTTGCGGGACAACGCGATCTCGGTGGTGGTCGTGGCCGCCCTGCCTTCCAGGACGGTGATCATGCCGTTGGTCAGCGGGTTGTTCAGGTCGAGCATGCGGACGCCCGCGCGACCCACGCCCGCCGTGGTGCGGATGCTGACGCCGCCGCGTTCCACCGGGACCAGGTCGGTGCCGGGGAGCAGGGCGCGGAGGCGGTCCTCGGACGGGGGCTCGCCCTCGGCGTTGGTGGTCGGGATCGCGTTGTCCCTGGTCGGCTCCTGGATCACCGGGCCGCGGTAGGGCCAGCTGACGAGGGCCTCGGCGGCGCCCATGCGTCGTGCGGCGTCCTCGTCCGGGGTCAGGGTGGTCGAGTCGTGGACGATCGCGGTGAACGTCAGTGCGGCCACCGGGACCGCGATCAGGGCCACGACGAGGGCCGAACGGCCCGCTGACCTGCGGGTCTCGCGGGAGGCGATGCGCAGTGCTGCGCGCCATCCGGTCACGGGGTGCTCAGCAGTTCTTCTGGCTGGTCGCGGGACGAGACGTCGACGATCGAGCCGTCGCGCAGGAAGACGACGCGGTCCGCCCAGGCGGCGTGACGGGCGTCGTGGGTGACGAGGACGGCGGCCGCTCCTGCGTCCACTTTGGATCGCAGGAGGCGTAGGACTGTTTCTCCCGTGTGGGAGTCGAGGGCGCCGGTGGGCTCGTCGGCGAGCACCAGGCGGCGTTCGCCGATCAGGGCTCTGGCGATGGCCACGCGTTGTTGCTGGCCGCCGGACATCTCGTCGGGGAAGCGGTCGGCGTAGCCGTCGAGGTCTACTTCGGACAGTGCCTTTTCGGCCTGCTGACGGGACTTGCGGACGCCGTCGAGGTCCAGGGGGAGCGCCACGTTCTCGGCGGCGGTCAGGCTCGCGATCAGGTTGAGGTCCTGGAAGACGTAGCCGATCCGCTTGCGGCGCCAGGCGGCGAGTTGCTTGCGGGACAACGAGCCCAGGCTCGTGCCGTCCACCAGCACCTGGCCGCTGGTCGGGCTGTCCAGGCCGCCGCAGAGGTTCAGCAACGTCGACTTGCCGGAGCCGGACGGGCCCATCACGGCGACCAGCTCGCCCGGTTCGACGGTGAGGGAGATGCCGTTGAGGGCGTTGACCGCGGTCTCGCCGGTGCCGTGCACGCGGTGCACGCCGCGCAGTTCGAGGACGGTCATCTCGGCACCTCGACGTCCGTCGTGGTGGGGAGGGGCTTGGGCTCGTAGCGGACGAGGCTCGTCTCGCAGTGGTCGAGCCAGCGCAGCTCGGCCTCGGCCTGGAAGATCATCGCGTCCAGCACGAGCAGCCACGGCAGGTCGCCCGGCTGGGTCTTGAGCCTGGTGTACTCCTGCAACGTGCGCATCGTGGCCGTGCGCTGGGTCATCACGACCTTGGCCACGTCCACGCCCGGTGTGGTGATCGCGAGGGCGAGCTTGATCGCCACCTCGTCGCGCGGCCGGTCACCGCGCTGCACGGGTGTGGCGAACCACTTCCCCAGCTCGGTTCGGCCGTCCGCGGTGATCTCGTAGGGCCGCTGGCCCTCGTTCTCGGGAAGTGCGGTGACCAGGTCGTCGCGCTCCAGGCGCGACAACGTCGTGTAGACCTGCCCGATGTTCAACGGCCACGTGCCGCCGGTGGCCGAGTCGAACGCCGCCCGCAGCTGGTACCCGTACATGGGCCCGCGCTGCAGCAGCGCGAGCAGACCGTGTTTGACCGACATACCTACTGAGTATGCATACTGAGTATGTCCCTGGCAAACGGTGACGCGGAAACAGGAGTGCGCCCGGCCCCGCCATCAGGAACCCTGATGGCACTGGCCGGAGTGGGGTGGGAAGCGTGGTCGGCGCCGCGCGGGGGAGAACGGGCAAGGTGAGCCTGCTGGGGGCTTCCGGCGGAACAGGGGTGCGGCACGAACCGGATCCGCCCGTCGTCCGGGACTACGAGCCGCGCGACGAGCCGTCGTGGCTGCGCTGCCGGGTGCTCGGGCTGCTGGCCACGACCTGCTACGACGACGTGTGGCCCGCCAAGCGCCGCGCCGACCTGGAGCTCGTCGTGGCCGACGGTGACGTGACCGGCGTGCTGGACGTGTCGGTGCCGGGAACGCGGGCGACGATCGAGACCGTCGTCGTGCACCCCGACCGCCAGGGCAGGGGGATCGCGACGGCGCTGCTCGCGGAGGCGGTGCGGCGGCTGGAACGGTGCGGTGTGCGCGAGGTCGACGCCTGGACCCGCGAGGACGAGCCGGCGCTGGGATGGTTCGCGCGCAACGGGTTCGTGGAGGACCGCCGCTACCTGCAGGTGTACGCGTCGCCCGCGGAGGTGGGCACGGTGCTGAGCGTGAAGTACGGGCTGGAGCCCGTCGGGGCGTTCCTGCACGCCAGGATCGAACGGGAGGCCGAGTTGCGGCAGCGGTTCGAGCGCGTGCACGTGTGCCGCAGGATGGTGCGCGAACTCAGACCGTGATGCCGGTGAGGCGCGGGATCGTGGCGGTGCGCCCGGCGAGCAGCATGACCAGCGCCTCGATCGGCCCGCTGATCTCGGCGCCCTCGCCGACGGTCCAGTCGGTGTCGGTGGCGACGAGCCGGTGTCCCGCCAGGCGGCGGCGCGCGTGGAACGGGAACCCGATGCGCCACAGGTCGTCGGCCGCGACGACGGCGGCGTCGACCGGCATGTGGCGTTCGATGCCGAGTGGCAGCGCGATGTCCTGCGTGTGGACCATGGTGTCCATCAACGCGTTCTTGAGCGTCTGGCCGGGCGCGAGCCGGTGCAGCCCAACGGCACCGCGCAGGTCCGCGACCAGTTCGGCGGTCGGTCTGCGGGCCTCGTCACGGGCGGTCTGGTCGACCATGCGGTTGAAGCTCCCGCGAGCACGGACGAACGCCTTGAACGCCATACCGGCGCTGACCCGGTTCGCGAGCGACAGGTGGGCGGCGACCTCGCGCACCGTCCAGCCCGCGCACAGCGACGGGTAGGTCCACTCGACGTCGGTCAGGCCCGCGAGCAGGTCCGCGGTCGCCGCGCGCTCGGCGTCGATCGTCTGCCAGATCCTCGTCTCGTCCATCGCCCTCTCCTCTTGATTTAGTTCGATAGGCTGACTACTTTAATCAGAGTATCTGACCAAATGCAACGGGGGTTCGTGTGAACATCGGGCTGCTGCTCTTCATTCCGAACCGGGACGTGGAGAACCGCGTCCTGGCGGCGGTCAACGCGGCGGGCTTCGGCGTCACCCAGGCCCAGGCGCGCGTGCTGATGCGCGTCGACCCGGAGGGGACGCGGCTGACCGTGCTCGCGGAGGCGGCCCAGGTGACCAAGCAGACCGCCGGGTTCCTGGTGGACCAGCTGGAGAAGTCCGGCTACGTGGAACGCGTGCCCGACCCCGAAGACGGCAGGGCGCGGCTGGTGAAGGTCACCGAGAAGGCGCTGGGGGCTGTGCCCGTCGCGAACGAGGAACTGGCCAGGATCGAGGCGGAATGGGAACAGCACATCGGCAAGCGCCGCATGGCCCAGCTGCGCGAGGCGCTGGAGATGCTCGGCGAGATCACCGATCCGTACCGCTGACCCGCGTGGTGCCGGTGCCGTTCGACCCGGTCGCGCCGACGACCGCCGCGGTCTACCGGGTGGTGTCGGCGGGAGAGCCGGCGTTCGTGAAGATCCTGCGCCGACCGCACATTCCGGACCAGGTCAAGGACGTCGTGGGCGATCTCCCGTGGCGTGACGAGGCGGAGTTCCTGCTGTCGGACTTCGTGCTGCCGCCGGGGATGCGCCGGCCGCGTGTGCTGAGGGTGGACGACTTCGGCGACCGGATCGCGTTGTGGCTGGAGGACGTGCGCTGCGCCGACGTGGAGTGGGACCTGCCCCGCTTCCGGCGGGCCGCGCTGGCACTCGGGCGCTGGGCCGGTCGCCGCTGGGGTGGCGCGCCGGGCAGGGCGTTGCGGGTGCTGTACGAGGGAAGACTCGTGCGGGACGCGTTCCGGCGGCCGCACTGCTCGGCCCTCGCGCAACGGTTGCCGGGGCTCCTGTCGCGACTGGAGGCGTTGCCCCAGGCGAACGGGCACAACGACGCCTGCCCGCAGAACCTGCTGGTGCCGCAGGACGATCCGGAGTCGTTCGTGGTGATCGACGTGACCTGGCAGTGCCCGAACCCGGTCGGCGCGGACCTCGGTCAGCTGCTCGTGGGACTCGCCCAGGCCGGGCGGATGGCCGTCGCGGACCTGCCACCCGTGCGCGAGGCGATCATCGACGCCTACCTCGACGGGCTGCGGCTCGAACATCGTGCTGTGTCACGGGAAGAGGTCGTGCTCGGCTGCGACGGGACGCTGGCCGTGCGCAGCGCGTTCCACTCGGAACCCGAACTGGCCGAATACCTCGTGGAACGCGCCATGGCCCTCTGAGCGACTTGCCGGATGTCGTGTCCGAAACGATGGGCTACAGCCCTGGACTTGAGCGTGCCTGGCTCAAGTCTGGAACCGCACGCGGGGACCTTTCGTACTGTCAGAGCACACGCGGGGTCCCCGCGTGCCGTAGAAGAGCGCTCGCCGGGCCCTTGTGTGGGCCCGGCGAGCTGGGGACAGAACTTCTGGCCAGGTCTTAGGAAGCGAGCAGCTCCGACACCCGCGTGCGGACCTCCGGCGAGTCGAGCCCGCGGACCATCACGGTGGTGCGGCGGCGCAGCACGTCGTCCACAGCGCGGCCTGCTGGTCGCCGAGCGCCGACGCGACCGGGACGCCCTCGTAGCTGCCGTACACCTCGGAGGAGGACCGGATCTCGGGGAGCATCTCGCGCGGCACGTCCATCGCGGCCACCAGCTCCGGGTCCCAGTCCAGGGTCTCCAGGTTCATCAGCATGGTGCGCGAGGCGTTGGTGACGTCGGTGACGTGGCGGCCGGTCAGGTTCCAGATCAGCCAGGTGTCCATGGTGCCGAACAGGACCTCGCCGCGCCCGGCCTTCTCACGCAGACCGTCGACGTTGTCGAGGAGCCAGCGCAGCTTCGGGCCGGAGAAGTAGGTGGCCAGGGGGAGACCGGAGCGTTCACGGAACCGGTCCTGGTCGCCCAGTGCCTTGATCAACGCGTCGGTGCGCGTGTCCTGCCAGACGATCGCGTTGTGCACGGGCTCGCCGGTCGCCTTGTCCCACACGACCGTGGTCTCGCGCTGGTTCGTGATGCCGAACGCGGCGATGTCGCCGAACGAGAGAGAGGCGTGGGCCAGCGCGTCGCGCACGACGGCCTGGACGTTCGTCCAGATCTCGGTCGCGTCGTGCTCCACCCAGCCCGGCCTCGGGAAGATCTGGCGGTGCTCGCGCTGAGCGACCGACACGATCCCGCCGGACTGGTCGAACACGATGCACCGGGACGACGTCGTGCCCTGGTCGATCGCCGCGATGTAAGCCACGTGCACACTCCCTTGTGCGAACCATTCGACAATGTCGAACGATTCCACACTACTACCAGGAGAGCCCGCCGAGCTCCCTGGAGATGCTGCGAGCTGCCTCACGTACGTAGGACACGAGTTCGAGACGCGGCGGCTGATCGGGTGAGTCGCACAGCCGCTCGACCGGCCCGGAGATGCCGACCGCGCCCACGACGACGCCGCGCCGGTCCCGGATCGGTGCGGCCACCGACGCCTCGCCCTCGACCAGTTCGTGCAGGTCGTAGGCCCAGTCGCGGTCGCGGACCACGTTCATGGAGTCGGCGAGCTGCTCGGGGTTGAGCGTGTGCCGGGTGAACCGCTGGAGGTCGCCCTCCGGCCACTCGCCGAACGCCACCAGCGCCTTGCCCAGGGCCGTCGCGTTCCACGGCAGCAACGCGCCGGTGTCGAGCGTCTGCCGGCTGTTGTCCGGCCGGAACACGTGATGCACGACGAGCACGTGCTTGCCGTGCATCACGCCGATGCGCACAGACTCGCGCGCACGCATCGCCAGCGTGTCCGACCAGTTCAACGCCTTGGCGCGCAGCTCGTTGCCGTCGAGGTACGACGTGCCGATCTGGAACAGCGCGGCCCCCAGGCGGTACTTGCCGCCCTCGACCTCCTGCTCGACGAACCCGACCTCCTGCAACGTCCGCAGGATGCCGTGCACCGTCGGTTTCGCGAGGTCCAGGGCGCGGGCGATCTCGCCGACGCTCAGCTGGTGCGCGCCGCCGTGTGCGAGCAGCTTCAGGACCTCGGCTGCTCGCTGGATGGACTGAATGGGTCCGGGCACGCATCTCACTCTAGCTGCGCTCGTTCGACAATGTCGAACGCCAATTGTCACGCGGGGCCCTTTCGTACTGCATGACAGTACGAAAGGGCCCCGCGTGCCGTTACGGCCGATAGATGCCCAGCGCTGCCGCCCGCGAACGGAACTTGAAGTGGTTGCCGCGCTCGCGCACCTCGCCGTCCGTCGCGATCGAGATGGGCGGCCCGTGCACCTCGACGTTCAACGAGGCCAGTTCGAGGTGGGTGTACATCCGCGAGTGCTCCAGCGCCCCGAGCAGGGCGCCCAGGAAGAACCTGGTCCGCGAGTACCTGCGGTCCGCCCGGACGTACCGCACGTCGAGCAGCCCGTCGTCCAGCCGGGGGCGCATCGTCGGCGCGAAGCCCTTCGGGCGGTACGGCCCGTTGCCCACGAACAGCATCCACACCAGGTGCTTGTCGCCGTCGATGGTCATGTGCAACGGCTTTGCGCGCTGCAGGACGCGGAACAGCGCGATCCCGGCCGCGGGCCACTTGCCCCAGCGCTTCTCCAGCTTCTCGCGGATCCTGACCATGTCCGGGTAGCCGCCCAGCGACGCCGTGTTGACGAACCACTGGTCGTTGACCTGCGCCAGGTCGACCCGCACGCCCACGCCGTCCGCGACGGCCTGCGCCGTGTCGTGCAGGCCGGTGATGCCCACGTCGCGGGCGAAGTGGTTCAGCGTGCCGGAGGGGATGAGCACCATCGGCAGATCGCGCTCGGCGGCGGCGGACGCCACCGCGGCCACGGTCCCGTCGCCCCCGGCCACCCCGAGCGCCTTCGCGTCCGGCAGGTCGTCGAGCTCCTCGACCGAGACGATCTGCGCCTTCGGCCACTCCTCGGTGATCTGCGGCGTCGGGTCCGGCCCGATGCCCGAGTGCGGGTTCACCACCACGACCAGCCCGTCGCCGTCCTGCAACGACGTCAGGTCGGCGTGCTCGTAGGCCGACGCGGGCTCGGTGCGCCCGAGCGGCCACCAGCGGCGGGTCAGGATCGCGGCACCGACACCGACCGCGGCTCCGGCCGCGACATCCGTCGGCCAATGAACACCGGTGTGCACGCGTGAATAGGCCACCGCAGCAGCTATCGGCGCGACCACCGCGCCTGCTTTGGGTGATTCCATCGCCACCGCCGTGGCGAAAGCGGCCGCTGACGCGGAGTGACCGGACGGGAATGACGACGACGTCGGCCGCTTGGACAACCGGCGGTCCATCGCGATCAGATCCGCGGCGGGCCTGCGGCGCGGGAAAAGTGACTTCCCGACCAGGTTCGCGCTGGCAGAGGCCCCGGCGATGGCCGCAAGGCCCCGCAACGCACCACGCCGGAACGGCCCTTTACCGGTTGCCAGAATCGCCGCGATGACGAACCACAACAGACTGTGGTTGGCGGCTTTCGAAAGTCTCTTCAAACCAGTGTCGAGCCTGCTCGGACGTAGTCCGGCCGAGGAGCCCATGAGCTTCTTGTCGAGAGCGCTGACCCGTTTCCACACACCACCGACACTAAACCGCAACCGGCGTGCCGCCCGAACGGATCACCCTGCTCCGCCTGAGAGTCGCCTACTGTTGAGGCATGCAGCGGCGGATCTTCGGCATTGAGACAGAATTCGGGGTGACCTGCACCTTCCACGGGCAGCGTCGTCTGTCCCCGGACGAGGTCGCGCGGTACTTGTTCCGCCGCGTCGTCTCGTGGGGGCGTTCTTCCAACGTCTTCTTGCGCAACGGCTCCCGGCTCTACCTCGACGTCGGCTCCCACCCGGAGTACGCGACGGCCGAGTGTGACGACCTGGCGCAGCTCGTCACGCACGACAAGGCGGGTGAGCGGATCCTGGAGGACCTGCTCGTCGACGCCGAGCGCAGGCTCGCCGACGAGGGCATCGGCGGCGACATCTTCCTGTTCAAGAACAACACCGACTCGGCGGGCAACTCCTACGGCTGCCACGAGAACTACCTGGTCGCACGGGCCGGCGAGTTCTCCCGCATCGCGGACGTGCTGCTGCCGTTCCTGGTCACCCGCCAGCTGATCTGCGGTGCCGGCAAGGTGCTGCAGACCCCGCGCGGCGCCGTGTACTGCCTCTCGCAGCGCGCCGAGCACATCTGGGAGGGCGTGTCGTCCGCGACCACCCGGTCCCGCCCGATCATCAACACCCGCGACGAGCCGCACGCCGATGCCGAGCGCTACCGGCGCCTGCACGTCATCGTCGGCGACTCGAACATGTCCGAGGTGACGACGCTGCTGAAGGTCGGCAGCGCGAACCTGGTGCTCGAGATGATCGAGCAGGGCGTCCAGTTCCGGGACTTCTCGCTGGACAACCCGATCCGCGCGATCCGCGAGATCTCCCACGACCTGACGGGCCGCCGCACCGTGCGCCTGGCGGGCGGCAAGGAGGCCTCCGCGCTCGACATCCAGCGCGAGTACTACGAGAAGGCCGTCGAGCACACGGCCAAGCGGTCGCCGGACCCGATGGCGGAACGCGTCCTCGAGCTGTGGGGCCGCACGCTCGACGCCGTCGAGGCGCAGGACCTCACCAAGATCGACCGCGAGATCGACTGGGCCATCAAGAACCGCCTGATGAACCGGTACATGGAAAAGCACAACATGGACCTGTCCAACCCGCGCATCGCCCAGATCGACCTCGCCTACCACGACATCCGCCGTGGCCGTGGCGTGTTCGACCTGCTGCAGCGCAAGGGCCAGGTCGAGCGGGTGACCGACGACGGCGAGATCGAGGCCGCCAAGGACACCCCGCCGCAGACCACGCGGGCCAAGCTGCGCGGTGACTTCATCGCCGCCGCGCAGGCAGCCGGTCGCGACTTCACCGTCGACTGGGTGCACCTGAAGCTGAACGACCAGGCGCAGCGCACGGTGCTGTGCAAGGACCCGTTCCGCGCGGTGGACGAGCGCGTCGAGCGCCTGATCTCGTCGCTCTAGCAACGCGAACGAGGGGCGTGCTCCGGACCGGAGTACGCCCCTCGTGGCATGTCAGCGCACTGCTTCGAACAGGTGCAACGACTCGGTGGCCGTCGACCCGCCGCGAGCGCCGCAAGCTCACCATCCAGTCGCGAGTGGACCTGGCGCGGATCGCACCGTGAGGACCGCCGATCGGGGCTAGGAACGAATCACCGCCTCGACCAGAGTGGGTCGCATGAGGATCATCGCGGCGGTACTCGCCGCTTTCCTGATGCTGCCAGGGGTCGCGTCCGCCGACACCTACTGGGAGCTGAAACCGACCGGCACGGACGCCCGCCTGCGCGGCCTGTCCGCCGTGTCCGGTCAGGTCGCGTGGGCGAGCGGCTCGAAGGGCACGGTCCTGCGCACGACGAACGGCGGCAGGACGTGGGACTCCGTCGGCCCGCCCGGCACGGAGGCGCTGGAGTTCCGCGACATCGAGGCCTTCGACGCGCGCAACGCCGTGGCGCTGTCGATCGGCGAGGGCGAGTCGTCGCGGATCTACCGCACGTCCGACGGCGGCAGGACCTGGCAGGAGGAGTTCCGCAACACCGACCCGAAGGCGTTCTACGACTGCGTGGCGTTCTTCGACCGGTTCCGCGGCCTCGCGCTGACCGACCCGGTCGACGGGAAGTTCCGGGTGCTGCGGACGTGGGACGGCGGCAGGTCGTGGCACGTCAACGACCCCAAGGGCATGCCGGACGCGCTGCCGGGCGAGTTCGCGTTCGCGGCGTCCGGGCAGTGCGTGACCACCAGCGGCAACCACGCGTGGATCGCGACCGGCGGCGGCGCGAAGGCACGGGTGCTGGAGTCGCGCGACGGCGGCCGGTCGTGGAAGGCCTCGGAGGTGCCGCTGCCCTCGGGTGAGGCGGCCGGGGTGTTCGCGGTGGCGTTCAAGACGCCGTGGCGCGGGGTGGCGATCGGTGGCGACTACCTCAAGCCGACCGACCCGACGCCGGCGTTCGCCACCAACGACGGCCGTGGGTGGAAGGCCGGCACACAGGCCCCCGTCGGGTACCGGTCCGGCATCGCCTACCGCGGTGACGGGCTGGTCGCGGTCGGTCCGTCGGGCACGGACGTGAGCAGGGACGGCAAGAGTTGGAAGATCGCGGACACCGGGAGCTTCGACACGGTGGACTGCGTCGGCTTCACGTGCTGGGCGGCCGGTGAGAAGGGCCGGGTCGGGCGCACCTGATGAGGCTGCACCCAGGTGAGCCCGAGGCCACCGGTCAGGTCGTACGGCTGACCGAGGTTGTTCGGCGGCTGCGCGAGGAGGCGCCCGGCATCACGGGGCGCCCCCTCGTCGTCGCCGTCGACGGCCGCGGCGGTGCCGGGAAGTCCACCCTCGCCGAACGGCTGCGCAGGACCGTCCCCGGCTCCGAGGTCGTGCACACCGACGACGTCGCCTGGAACCACGCGTACTTCGACTGGGGCGGCCTGCTGGTCGAGAACGTCCTGCGGCCTCTGCACCGGGGCGAGGCCGTGACGTTCCGGCCACCGGCCTGGGCCGAGCACGGCCGTCCCGGCGCGATCCAGGTCGCCGCCGGGGTGGGCGTCGTGTGGGTCGAGGGCACCGGGATCATCCGGGAGCAGTGCGCGCCGTGGCTCGACGCCTCGATCTGGGTGCAGGGCGACCTGGACGAACAGGAACGCCGGCTGACCGCCCGCGACGGCGACTCCGCGGAGCAACGGCGGCACGTCGCCGCGTGGCTGGCCGAGGAACTGCCGTTCCTCCTGCGCGAACAACCGTGGCGCAGGGCGACCGTCGTCGTGGCCGGGACGAGTGACCTCCGCCACGACCCGGAAACCGAGGTCGTCGCGGTGTAACACCGGCCGGGCCTGTGGCGAAAAGGGACGTGTCGGCAGTTCCCCATCGGGGTAGCCGATGCAGGTGTTCGACGGATTCTCGTTGCGTTGCAGGGACGTTGGCGAGGCCAATCTGCGAGTGAGGACCGGCGGTGCAGGGCCGCCGGTCCTCCTCTTGCACGGCCATCCTCGAACCCACACGACATGGCACCGCGTCGCGCCGTTGCTCGCCGACGACTACACGGTCGTGTGCCCGGATCTGCGCGGTTACGGCCAATCCAGCAAACCCGGCGACTACTCGAAACGTGCCATGGCGCGCGACTTCGTGAACCTCATGCAGCAGCTGGGGCACGAACGGTTCGCCGTCGTCGGGCACGACCGCGGTGCCGCCGCGGCGATCCGGCTGGCCCTCGACCACCCCCACCGCGTCACGCAGCTCGCTGTGCTGGACGGGCTGCCGATCGGCGCCCACCTCGCGAGGGCGGACGCCCGGTTCGCCCAGTCCTGGTACCACTGGTTCTTCCTGGCGCGGCAGGAGCTCGCCGCCGCGATGATCAACCAGAACCCGGACCTCTGGTACGGCGGGCGCTACCACGACACCCCGCTCGCCATGGGTGTGGAGAACTGGGCGGACTTCCAGCGGGCGATCCACGACCCCGCGACCGTGCTCGCGATGTGCGGCGACTACCGCGCCGGGCTGGAGGTCGACCGCGTGCACGACGACGAGGACAGGGCCGCCGGCAGGAAGATCGCGTGTCCCGTGCTGGCGCTCTGGTCGGCCAAGGACGACCTCGGTGAGCTGTACGGCGACTTAGCGGAAATCTGGGCCGATTGGGCCGATGACGTGCGCGTGCGTTCTCTCGACTGCGGACACCACATGGCCGAGGAAGCACCGGTCGAACTGGTGCGGGAACTGCGCTCCTTCTTCTGAACGGACCGTTGACGACAGGTGGTGATGAGGTTTCGGCGCGCGCACGCGTTAGGGTTTGCCCGTGGCCATCGCACGCGCCGAACGCCTCGTCAACCTGGTGCTGTGCCTGCTGTCGACCCGTCAGTACCTGACAGCGGAGCGCATCCGCGCCATCGTCCCCGGCTATCACGAAGCGCCGACGGACGAGGCGTTCTTCCGCATGTTCGAAAGGGACAAGTCCGAGCTGCGGGATCTCGGCGTGCCGCTGGAGACCGGCAGGCAGTCCAACGCCGAGGGTGCGGAGGACGGGTACCGGATCGCGCGGCGTGACTACGAGCTGGGCGACATCGACCTCGAACCCGACGAGGCCGCCGCCGTCGCGCTGGCCGCCCGGCTGTGGGACTCGCCGCAGCTCACGGGCGCCGTGCACGGGGCGTTGATCAAGCTGCGGGCCGCAGGGGTGGACGTCGACCAGGACGCGCCCGCGACCGTCGAGCCCAAGGTGCGGGCCAGCGAACCCGCGTTCCCGCCGCTGCTGCAGGCCGTGCAGGCGGGGCAGGTCGTCGCGTTCGACTACCGCAAGCCGCCGCCGGGCGGGCAGAAGGAACGCACGGTCGAACCGTGGGGCGTGGTCGCCTGGCGCGGCAAGTGGTACCTGGTCGGCTGGGACCGCGAGCGCGACGACACGCGCTGCTTCCGGCTCTCCCGCGTCGTGGGCCAGGTGCGGCCTGTGGGCAAGCCCAACGCCTTCACCGTGCCCGAGGGCACAGACCTGATGAGTCTCATCGCGCGCACCGAGGCCGATCCGCACCACACCGCGCCCGCCAGGATCTGGGTGGCCAAGGACCGGGCCCAGGGGGTGCGGCGGCACGCGAAGGTCGTCGAGGAACGCGACGGCGGCGACGTCGTCGAGATCGACCTGAAGTTCCCCGACTCCGCGGCCAAGTGGCTCGCCGGGTTCGGGCCCGACGTCGTGGTGCTGGAGCCCGAGGTCCTGGCCAAGTCGGTCCGCGACCGCCTGCAGGGCGCACTGGAAGGAGCGCGGTGACCGCGTCGAACGAACGGCTGCCGCGGCTGCTCGCACTCGTGCCGTACCTGCTCAACCGGCCCGCCATCACCGTCAAGGAGGCCGCGGCCGACTTCGGCATCACGCCCAAGCAGCTGCGCAAGGACCTCGAGCTGCTGTGGATGTGCGGTCTGCCCGGCTACGGCCCCGGCGACCTGATCGACCTGTCGTTCGAGGGCGAGACGATCACCGTCTCGTTCGACGCGGGCCTCGACCGGCCGTTGCGCCTCACCGCGGCCGAGGCGGCGTCGCTGCTGGTCGCGCTGCGGGCGCTGGCCGACACCCCCGGCGTGGTCGAGACGGACGCGGTGCAGCGGGCGCTGGCGAAGATCGAGGCGGCGGTCGGCAAGGCGCAGCCGGCGGGCATGGTCGTCGGGCTCGGCGCGTTCGAGCGCGGCGAGACAGCGGAGGTCCGCGCCGCCGTGCAGGACGCCGTGAAGCGTGAACGGGCCGTGCACATCCGTTACTACTCGCAGTCGCACGACGCGATGAGCGACCGAGTGGTCGATCCGATGCGGCTGCTGCTCGTGGAGGGGCGCGGTTATCTCGAAGGATGGTGCCGCTCCGCGCTCGGTGTGCGACTGTTCCGGCTCGACCGCATCGACGAAGTGCAGGTGCTCGACGAGCCGTCGTCGCCTCCTCCGCACGCCCAGCTGACCGATACATCGGAGGGGTTGTTCCATCCGAGGGACGATCAGAAGATCGCGGTCCTTCTTCTCGAACCGGACGCGCACTGGGTCGCCGAGTACTACCCCGTTGATCACTCAGCCGAGCTCTCGGACGGCCGCACGCGTGTCCTCATGCGCTACGACGACCCGTCCTGGATGGTCCGCCTGCTCCTCGGGCTGGGCGGTGACGTGCACGTCGAACAGCCGGCGGAGCTCGCGGACGAGGTGGTGCGCCAGGCGGGCGAGGCGTTGCGCCGGGCAGATCACCTGCTGTCCACCTAAGCCGTATAACGTGTGCTTGTGCCGTCCACACCGACCCTCGTGACGATCGCGCTCGGCCTCGTCGCACTCGTTGCGATCGCGGTCCGAGTCATCCGATCCTTGCGTCGATTCGCCCGTGCCCGCACTCTGGTGGGTGACAGGGTCGGGGACGGCGTCGGCCTGCTCAAGGCGCGGTCCGCAGCGCTGAAGGTGGCCTTCGCCGAACGGCGCCCCCAGGAACAGGCCCGTACCAGGGCCAACCCCGCGTACGATCGTCGTGGCGGGGGAGACAGGAGGATCACCAATGGGTAACCTCGGACCCACCGAGCTGATCATCATCGCAGTGGTGATCATTCTGCTGTTCGGTGCGAAGAAGCTTCCCGACATGGCCCGTTCGCTCGGCAAGTCGGCGAAGATCTTCAAGGCTGAGACCAAGGGCCTGCGCGACCAGGACGCGGACGACGCGCCGGTGCAGCAGCAGCCCGTGCAGCAGCCGGTCCAGCAGCTCCCCCCGGCCCAGCCGCAGCCGGTCCAGCAGCCCCAGGTCGCGCCTCCCATCGAGCAGACCACGCAGAACAAGGCGAACAACTGACCTTCCGGTCTCCTGACTTGTAAGGACGGTCGACGCGGTGGCAAGTCCGTTCCGGTGGGTGGCTGAACGCCGGGAACGCGGCAGGCGCCGTCGGGGCAACGCCGACGGCACGATGTCGCTCAAAGAGCACCTGTACGAGCTGAGGTACCGGCTCGGAATGGCGATGCTGGTCATCGCCGTCGGCGCCATCTTCGGCTTCATCTGGTTCCAGGTGAGGCTCGGTCCGATCCCGTCGCTGGGTGACATCCTGACGGGGCCGTACTGCCAGCCGGACCTGGCGCAGTACCGGGCCAAGATCACCAACGACGGCTCCTGCGCGCTGCTGCAGACCGAGCCGTTCGAGATCTTCATGGTGCAGCTGCAGGTCGGCACGGCCGCGGGCGCGGTGCTGCTCAGCCCGTTGTGGCTCTACCAGATCTGGGCGTTCATCACGCCCGGCCTCTACCTGAAGGAACGCAGGTTCGCGCGCGTCTTCGTCGGCGCCGGCGCGCTGCTGTTCATGGCCGGTGCGGTGCTCGCGTACCTGGTCGTGCCCGAGGGCCTGAAGGTGCTGCTCGGCTTCGGTGGCGACAACTGGGTCACGGCGCTCACCGGCAGCAAGTACATCAACTTCGTCATCACGATGCTCTTCATCTTCGGCGTCAGCTTCCTGATCCCGCTGGTCGTGGTGATGCTCAACCGTGCGGGCGTGCTCTCCTACGAGCGGCTGGCGAAGTGGCGGCGCGGCCTGATGATGGGCCTGTTCGTGTTCGCCGCGGTCGCGACGCCGGGCACCGACCCGATCTCGATGGTCGTGCTGGCGCTGGCGCTGGTGCTGCTGTTCGAGATGGCGACCCAGATCGCCCGCGTCCACGACAAGCGCAAGGCCAAGCTCCGCGCGGCGGAGGGTCTGGACGAGCTCGACGACAACGAGGCGGCGCCGTTCCACTACGTCGCGTCCGACGCCGACGGCAACGACCCCGGTGAGAAGGTCCTCGCCTCGGAGCCCCCGAAGCGCGTGAACTACGACGACGCCACGTGACGCGGGCCGCATTGCTGGTCTGCCCGGCGTCGGGCAAGGGACGGGCGGCCCGGATTGCGGGGTCGACCGCGGCCGCGTTGCGCCCGCACGTCTCCGATCTGCGGCAACTGGTCGCGCACGACGCCGAGGGCACGCTGGCGATGGCCCGCGAGGCCGTCGCGGACGGGGTCGACCTGCTGGTCGTCCTCGGTGGTGACGGAGCCGCCCACCTGGGAATCCAGGCGGTCGCGGGCACGTCCACGGCGCTGGGCATCGTCCCGGCGGGCACCGGCAACGACCTGGCCGCGGCCGTGGGGTCGCGGTCGGTCGAGGACGTCGTGCACGGCACCCGCAAGACGCTCGACCTGGGCCGGTTGTCGACGGGGCAGTGGTTCGCGACGGTGCTGTGCGCCGGGTTCGACTCCGCGGTCAACGAGCGGGCGAACGCGATGCGCTGGCCCGCCGGTCCGCGCCGCTACGACCTCGCGATCGTGGCCGAGCTCGCGTCGCTGAGGTCGGCGCCCCTGGTCGTGACGACCGAGTCCGAGTCGTTCGAACTGGACGCGACGCTCGTGGCGATCGGCAACACGCCGAACTACGGCGGCGGCATCCCCGTGTGCCCCGGTGCCGACGCTCGTGACGGGCTGTTCGACGTGACGGTCGTGGAGCACGGCAGCCGCACGATGCTGATGCGGATGCTGCCGACGTTGCGCACGGGCAAGCACACCGAGCATCCGGCCGTGCGGACGTTCCGCGCGCGCGAGGTCACTCTGTCCGGTGGTAACGGATGGATCGCCTACGCCGACGGAGAACGCCAGGAGGCCTTGCCGGTGTCGGTTCGGACGGTTCCAGGCGCTCTCACAGTCCTGGGTCGCTAAATTCTAGGGCTGTTCGGTTCGTTTCGTTTTTCGGTAGGGATGCATGGAGACGCTGGAGTTTCAGAGCGAGGCACGTCAGCTGCTGCAGCTGATGATCCACTCGATCTACTCGAACAAGGACACGTTCCTGCGCGAGCTGGTCTCGAACGCCTCCGACGCGCTGGACAAGCTGCGACTGGAGTCGTTCCGCGACAAGGACATGGTCGTCGACGTCGACGACCTGCACGTCGTGATCGAGTCCGATCCGGCGGAACGCACGCTGACCGTGCGGGACAACGGCATCGGCATGACGCGCGAGGACGTCGTGCGGCTGATCGGCACGATCGCCAAGTCCGGCACCGCGGAGTTCCTGAAGCAGCTCAAGGACCAGCAGTCGGGCAGCGCGTCCGACCTGATCGGCCAGTTCGGCATCGGCTTCTACTCGTCGTTCATGGTGGCGGACAAGGTCACCCTCGTGACGAAGTACCCGCACGCCGAGAAGGGCGTGCGCTGGGAGTCGAGCGGCGAGGCCACGTACACGATCGACGACGTGGACGACGCGCCGCAGGGCACCTCGGTCACGTTGCACCTCAAGCCGTCCGACGACGAGGACCGCCTGCCCGACTACACCGAGCCGGCGAAGATCCGCGAGATCGTCAAGCGCTACTCGGACTTCATCACCTGGCCGGTGCGCCTGGGCGGCGAGGAGATCAACTCGCGCAAGGCCCTGTGGGCGCGCCCGGCCTCCGAGGTGACGGAGGAGGAGTACGCCGAGTTCTACCGCCACATCAGCCACGACTGGAACGCGCCGCTCGAGACCATCCGCATGCAGGCGGAGGGCACGTTCGAGTACCAGGCCCTGCTGTTCCTGCCCTCGCAGGCGCCGATGGACCTGTTCATGCGCGACGGCAAGCGCGGTGTGCAGCTCTACGTGAAGCGCGTCTTCATCATGGAGGACTGCGCCGAGCTGATGCCGGAGTACCTGCGGTTCGTGAAGGGTGTCGTCGACGCGGCGGACCTCTCGCTGAACGTCTCGCGCGAGATCCTGCAGCAGGACCGCCAGATCCAGCTGATGCGCCGCCGTCTGGTGAAGAAGGTGCTCTCCTCGATCAAGTCGCTGCAGTCCTCGCGTCCCGACGACTACGCGAAGCTGTGGGGCGAGGTCGGCGCGGCGCTGAAGGAGGGCCTGCTCTCCGACTCGGACAACCGCGACGCGATCCTCGAGGTCTGCTCGTTCGCGTCCACCGAGTCCGAGGACAAGCTGACGACGCTGGCCGAGTACGTGGCCCGCATGAAGGACGGCCAGGAGCACATCTACTTCATGACCGGTGACTCCCGTGTCGCCGTCGAGAAGTCGCCGCACATGGAGGCCTTGCGCGCCAAGGGCTTCGAGGTGCTGATCCTGACCGACCCGATCGACGAGATGTGGGTCGACTCGGTCCCGTCGTTCGACGGCAAGACGCTCCAGTCCGTCGCCAAGGGCCAGGTGGACCTGGAGACCGACGAGGAGAAGACCGCCAACGAGGCCAAGACGGCGGAGTTCTCGGACCTGCTGACGTGGATGGGCACGGCGCTGGCCGACGACGTCAAGGAGGTGCGGCTCTCGACCCGTCTGACGACCTCGCCCGCGTGCGTGGTCGGCGACGCCCACGACATCACTCCGACCCTGGAGAAGATGTACAAGGCGATGGGCCAGGAGCTGCCGAAGATCAAGCGCATCCTGGAGCTCAACCCGTCGCACCCGCTGGTCGAGGGGCTGCACGGGGCGTTCGCGAGCGGCGAACGCGACTCGCTGGCCGACACCGCGGAGCTGGTCTACGGGCTGGCGCTGCTCGCGGAGGGCGGTGAGCTCGCGGACCCGTCCCGTTTCGTGAAGCTGGTGGCGGACCGGGTGCAGCGCTCGTTCTGACGAAACCGCAGGCAGAGGGCGATGTCCGAGGGACATCGCCCTCTGTTGTTTCAGTGTCGATTGAAGTTAATCTATCTCGGCGGCGATTGTCGGTGTGATGTGAAAGCCTGATGGAGTGTCAAGTGCTTCGCGGTCCCCGGCCGAGGCCTACGCCGAATCCCGGCGTCGTGCCGAACGGCCCAAGCTGACCGACTTCGGCTCCGTCATCTCGTTCGAGCTGGACCCGTTCCAGCGCCAGGCCTGCGAGGCCCTGGAGGACGGTCACGGAGTGCTCGTCTGCGCCCCCACCGGCGCCGGTAAGACGGTGGTGGGCGAGTTCGCCGTGCACCTGGCCCTCACGAGTGGCCGCAAGTGCTTCTACACGACGCCGATCAAGGCGCTGAGCAACCAGAAGTTCGCGGACCTCACCGCGCGGTACGGGGCCGAGAGCATCGGCCTGCTCACCGGCGACACGAGCGTGAACGGCAACGCGCCGGTCGTGGTCATGACGACCGAGGTGCTGCGGAACATGCTGTACTCGGGTTCGTCCACTCTGGACGGACTCGCGTACGTCGTGATGGACGAGGTGCACTACCTGGCGGACAGGTTCCGCGGCCCGGTGTGGGAGGAGGTCATCCTGCACCTGCCGGAGCACGTGCAGGTGGTCGGCCTGTCCGCGACGGTCAGCAACGCCGAGGAGTTCGGCGAGTGGCTGGTCGCGGTGCGCGGTGACACGTCCGTCGTGGTCGACGAGCACCGGCCCGTGCCGCTGTGGCAGCACATGCTGGTGGGCAACCAGATGCTCGACCTGTTCGAGGGCGACGAGACGCACGCGCGGATCAACACCCAGGTGCTGCGCAAGACCGAGGAGCTCGCGCGCTACCACGTGCCGTTCAGCCGCGGCCGCAACCGCGGCGGGGGCGGCGGTCCCGGCAGGCCGTCGCGCAACAGCGGGTTCAAGCCGCCGTCGCGCACCGACATGATCCAGCGGCTCGACGCGGCGAACCTGCTGCCCGCGATCGTGTTCGTGTTCAGCCGCGCCGGCTGTGACGCGGCGGTGGCGCAGACGGCGCGCGCCGGGTTGCGGCTCAACTCGCCGGAGGAGACCGACGAGGCCCGCCGGATCATCGACGAGAAGACGCGCGACCTGCCGGAGGCCGACCTGACGGTGCTCGGCTTCTGGGAGTGGCGGGACGCGCTGGAGCGGGGCATCGCGTCGCACCACGCCGGGCTGCTGCCCGCGTTCAAGGAGACGGTCGAGGAGCTGTTCGTCCGCGGGCTGTGCAAGGTCGTGTTCGCGACCGAGACGCTCGCGCTGGGCATCAACATGCCCGCGCGGACTGTCGTGCTCGAGAAGCTCGTGAAGTACAACGGCGAGGCGCACGTCGACCTCACGCCGGGGGAGTACACGCAGCTCACGGGCCGCGCCGGCCGTCGTGGCATCGACGTGGAGGGGCACGCGGTCGTCGTCTGGCAGCCGGGGATCGACCCCAAGGCCGTCGGCGGGCTCGCGTCCACCCGCACGTACCCGCTGCGCTCGTCGTTCCGGCCCGGCTACAACATGGCCGTCAACCTCGTGGCCCAGCTCGGCGCCTCGGCCGCGCGCGAGATCCTGGAGCAGTCGTTCGCGCAGTTCCAGGCTGACCGCTCGGTCGTGGGGCTCGCGCGCCGCATCGAGCGCAACAAGGAGGCGCTCGCCGGCTACACCGAGGCGATGACGTGCCACCTGGGCGACTTCAGCGAGTACGCGACGCTGCGCCGCCGCATCGGCGACCGGGAGAAGCAGCTCGCGAAGCAGAACACGAACTCGCGCCGCATCGAGACGGCCAAGTCGCTCGACCGGCTGCGCAAGGGCGACGTGATCGCCGTGCCGTCCGGGCGCCGCAGCGGTCTCGCCGTGGTCGTCGACCCCGGTCTCGAACCGATGGGCGAGGCGAAGCCGCTGGTCGTCACGGAGGACCGCTGGTCCGGCCGCCTGACGTCGGCGGACTTCCCGTCGCCGGTCGAGGTGCTGGGCCACATCCGCCTGCCCAAGCAGGTCGACGTGCGCTCGCCCAAGTCGCGGCGCGACCTGGCGTCCACGATCCGCAACACGGGCATCACCGTGCCGTCGCGCGGCCGCAGGCAGACCACGGCGGACGACGACCCCGAGCTCGCGACGCTGCGCCGTGCCCTGCGCGCCCACCCGTGCCACGGCTGCGACCAGCGCGAGGACCACGCCCGCTGGGGCGAGCGGTACCACCGGCTGCTGGCCGAGAACCAGCAGCTGGAGCGCAAGGTCGCGGCGACGACGCACTCGCTCGCGCGCCAGTTCGACCGCATCCGCGCGCTGCTGCGCGAACGCGGCTACCTCAGCGAGGCCGAGGAGGTCACCGCCGACGGCAAGCGCCTGACCAGGCTCTACAGCGAGTCGGACCTGCTCGCCGCCGAGTGCATCCGCAACGGCGTGTGGAAGGGCCTCAAGCCGGACGAGCTCGCCGCCGTCGTGTCGTCGCTGGTCTACGAGGCGCGCAGGGACGGCCCGGTCGAGGCTCGGCTGCCGCAGGGCCCGGTCGCCGACGCGATGCTCAAGACAGTGCGGCTGTGGGCGGAGATCGAGGACGACGAGCGCCGCCACAAGCTCGAACGCATCACCCGCCAGCCCGACCCCGGGTTCGCTTGGCCGGTGTACCGATGGGCGCGCGGGGAGTCGCTGGAGAAGGTCCTCAGCGCCGCGGAGGCCGGTGGCAACGAGCTCGGCGCGGGCGACTTCGTGCGCTGGTGCCGCCAGGTGATCGACCTTTTGGACCAGATCCGTGAGGTGGTCGGCCGACAGGACCCGGTCGGCGCGGCCGCCGCCAAGGCCGTCGACGCGCTGCGGCGCGGAGTTGTGGCGATGATGTGACATGAGCCTGACGAAGGTTTTGCGAGTCGGAGTAAAGACTGACGTCAACGGTGTGATTGGATTTCGCCGCAACGTCGTACACACGGAGGTCGACAGATGAGCAGCCCGTACGGACCGTCCGGAGGGAACGATCCGCAGCAGCCATGGGGCCAGCAGCCGCCGCAGCAGCCGCAGCAGCAGCCCTACGGAGGCGGTTTCCCTCCCGGCACGCCGTCCGGCGGCTTCCCGGCCCAGAACCCGTACGGCCCGCCGCAGCCCCAGCAGGGTCAGCCCCAGCCGGGCCAGCAGCAGCCGTATCCGGGCTTCGACCCGTCGCAGCAGCAGACCCAGCAGTACGGCGTGCCGGGACAGCAGCCGCAGTCCAACCCGTACGGCACCCCTGCCCAGGACCCGTACGGCCAGCAGACCCAGCAGTACGGCATGCCGGGACAGCAGCCCAACCCGTACGGGCAGCAGCCGGGCTACGGCCCGCCGATGCCGCCGAAGAAGAAGTCCAGCGCCGCCATTTGGGTGGCGGCGGTGGTCGTCGTCCTGCTCGTCGGTGGTGTGCTGTTCGCGGGGTTCGTGTCGCCGGCCTTCTTCAAGAAGAAGATCTTCGACAACACCGCCGTGCAGACCGGCATCGTTCAGATCCTCAAGGACGAGTACAAGATCTCCGACGTCGGCGCCGCGACCTGTTCCGGTGAGAACGAGGTCAAGCCCAACACCTCGTTCGAGTGCAAGGTGCAGGTCGGCGGCAAGGACAAGAAGGTCAAGATCGTCGTCAAGACCGAGGACGGCGAGTACGAGGTCGGTCAGCCCACCGGCTGATCACCGTTGTCTCGCAGAGGCGCCCGCCAGGACTTCACGGTCCCGGCGGGCGCCTTTCGCGTCGCGGGGAAACTGAGGTGCGTTCGCCGTCGGCCTGAGCGACGATCGCGGGCGTGACGGAGATCCGCGTTCTCACCGACGAAGCGCAGTACCGCGACCACAGCACGCTCTTCCGCCGTGCGATGCACTGGGGCCCGCCCACGGACGAGCAATGGTCAATCGTGCTGCCGTCCTACGAGCCCGGCCGGGTGCTCGCCGCGTTCGAGGGCGACGAGATGATCGGCACGACCCAGTCGTTCGGCGGCTCCATGGTGGTGCCTGGCGGCGCGGTTGTGCCGCACGCGGCCGTGTCGCGCGTTGGTGTGCGTGCGGACTACACGCGCCGTGGCGTGGTGAGCGCCCTGATGCAGGAACAACTCTCGACGCTGCCGGAACCCGTCGCGACGCTGCGGGCGTCGGAGGGGCGCATCTACGGCCGTTTCGGCTACGGCTTGGCCGGACGCGTGCGGTTCCTGCGGGTCGACGCGCGCAAGGCCGTGATCCCGGGCTCGCCGGTCGGCCGGGTGCGGATGGTGGACCCGGACACCTCGGACAAGCTGCTCCCGGAGTTGCACGCGGCGTTCGGGCTCGACCGGCCGGGGCAGATCTCGCGCTGGCCCGGCTGGTGGACCAGGGCGCTCGACCGCAAGACCGAGGCCGAGAACCGGGTCACGGTCGTCCACAGTGGACCGGACGGCGACGACGGTTACGTCTGTTACAAGGTGTCCGACGACAAGGACTTCAAGCACACCATGGAGGTCGAGGACTTCGCCTGGGCCAATGACGACGCGTGGCGCGACCTCTGGATCTACCTGACGCGCCTGGACCTGGTCGACGAGATCCACGTCGACGCCGCCCTCGACGACCCGGTCAACTGGCTGTTCGAGGACCCGCGCGTCGTGTACACGAAGGACGTCTTCGACCAGATCTGGCTGCGCCTGGTGGACATCCCGCGCATGCTCGCCGCCCGCAGCTACGGCAGCGCCGAGCCCGTCGTCATCGAGGTGCAGGACAAGCTGCTGCCCGCCAACGACGGCCGCTACCGCGTCTCGCCGGACGGTGCCGAACGCGTCGAGGCACCCGCCGACATCACGATCCCCGCCGACCTGCTCGGGGCCGTCTACCTCGGCGACACGAGGTTCTCGGACCTCGCGGCCGCGAAACGGATCGAGGGCTCGCGGTTCGACGAGGCCGACGCGTTGTTCGCCGTCCCCGTCGCACCGCTCTGCTCGACGTTCTTCTAAGGACGCCGCTCCATCGCGTTCACCAGACGCGGCACCGAACTGCCGAGCCCCCAGCGCTGCGTGAGCTCACGCAGCCGCTCGGGGTCGGCGGGCACCCGCGGCACGTCGTCGGCCCGGTCCAGCACGACCGGGGCGTCCAGCGCGGTGCGGACGACCACGGGCGCCACCGCCAGGTAGTCCTCGGCGGCGATGAGCGCGTTGCGGGCCTTGGTGGTGAGCTTGCGGTCCATCGGGTCCGTCACGGCCTTCAGGACGGCGTCGAGCGAGCCGAACTCCGTGATGAGCTTCGCCGCGGTCTTCTCGCCGATGCCCGCGACACCCGGCAGGCCGTCGGACGGGTCGCCGCGCAGCACGGACATGTCGGCGTACGCGGAGCCCGCGTTCTCGACGGGCAGAGAGTACTTCGCGGCCAGTTCCTGCGGGCCCAGCACCTCGGCCTTGTTCCAGCCGCGGCCCACGTAGACGACGTGCACGGGCGTGGGCTCGAAGCGCACGACCTGGAACATGTCGCGGTCGCCCGTGACGACCTCGACGCGTGACTTCTTCTCGTGGTGGGCGAGCGCGCCGATCACGTCGTCGGCCTCGTGGCCCGCCGCCTCGCCGGTGCAGATGCCGGCGGCGTCGAGCACGTCGAGGATGATCGGGATCTGCGGCGTCAGCGTGTCCGGGACCTCCTCGGACCCGTCCGTCGCGTTCTCGGCCACGCGGTGCGCCTTGTAGGACGGCAGCGCCTTCACCCGGAACTCGGGGCGCCAGTCGGCGTCCAGGCAGGCGACCAGGCGCGCGGCGCCGCGTTCGGTGATGACGCGGGCGATCGTGTCGACGAAGCCGCGCACGGCGTTGACCGGCGTGCCGTCGGGCGCGGTCATCGAGTCCGGCAGCGCGTAGTACGACCGGAAGTAGAGGCTCGCGGAGTCGAGCAGCACCAGGGGAGAGCTCACGAACGGACAAGCTACTAGCTTCCCGCCCCGCAAGTCCGCCGAGGCTCAAGGCCACGCGGGGACCTTTCGTACCGTCATGCAGTACGGGAGGTCCCCGCGTGCCGTCAGGCGACAGGCAGGCGACGCGGTCCACGCACTAGGATTTCGAGCATGGCAACGATCACCGGGCCCATCGACGTGTCCGCGCTGCGCGCGCGGCTCGACCGCGCAACCGCCGCCGCCGAGCAGGCGGGCGTCGACGCCCTCCTCATCTCGCCCGGCTCGGACCTGCGGTACCTGATCGGTGCCGGTGGCGACTCGTTCGAGCGCCTCACCTGCCTCGCGCTGCCGGTGGGCGGCACGCCGCGGCTGGTCGTGCCGAAGCTGGAGCAGCCGGGGTACGCGGCCATCCCCACGGACGAACTCGGCGTCGAGGTCGTCACCTGGGTCGACGGCGAGGACCCGTACGCGCTGGTCAAGGACGCGCTGAAGGGCGACCGCACGGCCGTGGCGGACATGATGCCCGCGCTGCACACCATCAAGCTCGGCCACGCGATCGGCGGCGCGCAGTCGCTGGCCGGGCCGATCATCCGCGAGCTGCGCATGCGCAAGGACGCCGCCGAGATCGACGCCCTGCGCAAGGCCGGACAGGCGATCGACCGGGTGCACGCGCGGATGGGCGAGTTCCTGCGGGTGGGCCGCACCGAGCGCGAGGTCGCCAAGGACATCGCCGCCGCGATCGTCGAGGAAGGCCACACCATCGCCGACTTCGTGATCGTCGGCTCCGGCCCCAACGGCGCGTCCCCGCACCACCGCGACTCCGACCGCGTGGTGCAGGCGGGCGAGGTCGTGGTCATCGACATCGGCGGCCCGGTCGCCGAGGGCTACAACTCCGACTCGACCCGCACGTACGTGATGGGCGAGCCCTCCTACGACGACGTCCGCGAGACGTACGCGGTCCTCCAGGCGGCGCAGCAGGCCGCGGTCGACGCCGTGAAGCCCGGCGTCACCTGCGAGGAGATCGACGCCGTCGCCCGCAAGGTCATCACCGACGCGGGCTTCGGCGAGTACTTCGTGCACCGCACCGGCCACGGCATCGGCCTGGACGTGCACGAGGAGCCCTACATCGTCAGCGGCAACTCCCTGCCGCTCGAAGCGGGCATGGCCTTCAGCGTGGAGCCCGGCATCTACCTGCCCGGCCGCTGGGGCGCGCGCATCGAGGACATCGTGGTCGCCACCGCGGACGGCGTCGAGTCCTTCAACAACCGACCTCACGACCTGGTGGTGCTTTGACCCTCGAGCAGATCGACAGAGCGATACTGAAGGAGCTCGCCTCGGACGGCCGGTGCAGCTTCACCGACCTGGCCGAGCGGGTGGGCCTGTCCGTCTCGGCCGTGCACCAGCGCGTGAAGCGCCTGGAGCAGCGCGGCATCGTGAAGGGCTACGCGGCCCGTCTGGACGGCGCGGAGATCGGCCTGCCGATGTCCGCGTTCATCTCGCTGTTCCCGATCAACCCGGCCGAGCCGGACGACTACCCGAAGCGCCTCGAGCACCTCCCGGAGATCGAGGCCTGCTACTCGGTGGCGGGCGACGCGTCGTACGTCCTGCGCGTCCGCGTCGGCTCGCCGGTCGCGCTGGAGGAGCTCCTGCAGAAGATCAGGGAGTCGGCGAACGTGTCGACGCGGACGACGGTGGTGCTCTCCACGCCTTACGAGGACAGGCCGCCCGCGGTCTGAACCTGTCCGTCGGCCAGCAGCAGCACGCGGTCGGCGACGGCGTGCACGGCGTCGTGGTGCGTGGCGATCAGCACCGCGGCGCCTTCGTCGGCGACCCGCCGCAGCAGTCCCACGGCCGCGGCCGCGCTCACGGCGTCCAGGTGCGCGGTCGGTTCGTCCGCGAGCAACGCGGCGGGCCGGGCCACCACGGCCCGTGCCAGCGCCGCCCGTTGCTGCTGCCCGAACGACACCTGCCCCGGATACCGGCGGCCCAGGCGAGAGATCCCCAGCTCCGCCAGCAGTTCGGCGACCCCGGCCATCTCGCGTCCCGCCAGCCGCAACGGCAGGGCGACGTTCTCCTCCAGCGTCAGCTCGGTGGCGAGCCCGAGCGACTGCGGCAGCACCGCGCAGGCCGACCACGAGGCCAGGCCGGGCAGCACGGACCCGCTGTCCGGGAAGTCGAAGCCGCACAACAACGACAGCAGCGCGGTCTTGCCCGACCCGGACGGCCCGCTCAGCGTGACCAGCTCACCCGCCGACACCGCGAGGTCCACCCCGCGCAGCACGGAGACCCCGCCGAACGCCCGGTGCACCCCGGCCGCCCGGATCACGACGCGGCCAGCGGGATGCACAGGTCCGCCAGCGACACCAGGCGCGGATCGTGCGACGCCACCACGGCGGGGACCGGCAGGGACCCCAGGATCTCCAGCACCAGGTCGGCCGACCGCACGTCGAGCTGCGAGGTCGGCTCGTCGGCCACCACGACCGAGGCGCCACGGGCCAGCGCGCACCCGAACGCCAGACGTTGTTGCTGCCCACCGGAGAGCGCGCCGATCCGCCAGGTCGCGGACCCGCCCAGGCCGAGCTGGTCGAGCAGCTCGAAGTCGTCGGCACCGGCCGCACGGAGGTTCTCGCCGACGGTCAGGTGCGAGATCAGGTTGTCCGCCGGGTTCTGGAAGACCACGGCGATCTCCTTGCGCCGCAACGCGCGCAGCTCCGCCCACGACAGCGACGAGGTCGGCACGTCGTGCACGAACACCTCGCCGAGCGACGGGCGTTCGATCAGCGAGAGCACCCGCAGCAGCGTCGACTTGCCGGCACCGGAGGGGCCGGACAGGACGGTGAGGCCGGGCGCGATCGACAGCGACACGTCCGCGACGGCGCGCACGGAACCGTAGGAAACCCCTACGCCACAAGCGCGGATCACCTGAGCAACTCTCCCATCCGCGCGGTTCGCACACCGCGCAACGCGAGCCAGGCCGCCACGACGACCACCACGGCACCGCACGTCATCATCGACCCCAGCAACGGCAGCAGGTCCGGCAGCACCGGTGCCGGGTTCATCCAGGGCGCGGGGTCCAGGCGCGGGACGGCCGCTCCGGCGCTCGCGAACGAGGCCACCAGACCGATCCCCAGTGCCAGCAACGCCAACGCGCCCACTTCCAGCAGATGACTCGACCACAGCACGGACGGACGCATGCCCATGCGGGTCGACAGGGCACCGGAGACGGCGTTCTGCCGACGCCGCACCTCGATGGCCAGCAACAACGCCACGGCCGCCACCACGGCCAGGACCACGCCGATCGCCGCCACGAAGCCGAAGGTCCACTCGACGGTCAGGAACGGCAGGCCGTCGAGCACGCGGGCGCGGTCGGCGACGTTCGTGTAGTGGATGCCCTCTGCCTGCAGTGCGGAGGTCAAGGCGGACAACGGAAGCGTCGACCACAGGTGCCACGAGCCGACCTGTTCGACTGCGGGTACCGAGTCGCGGGCCACGACGTACCCGCGCGTGCCGAGCTTCGGGAACGACGGCAGCGCCGCCACGGGCTTGAGCAGCGGCAGGCCGGCGATCTGGATCTCCTGGTTCGCCGAGCGGCCGATGCGCAACGCGGGCGCGACCTCGCCGTTGCGCTTCAATCCGGAGAGCAGCGTCCGCACCGCGGGGGCGTCGTCCAGCACGGCCGCGTCGGTGAACGTCGCGGGGTCCACGACCAGCGCGCCCGTGCTCACCCCGACGAGGGTCGTGTTGCCCCGCAACACCGACGGCAGCGCGACCCGGCCGAGCGCGACTTCCTGCGACACCTGGACCGTGCTGTTCGCGCCGACGAACACCCCCGACTTCGAGTCGAGCGCCGACTGCTGCGCGCCCGCGACCGCGCTGCCGACGGCGATGGTGCCGACCGCCAGCACGCCCACGAGCAGCACGCCGGTCACGGGTCCGGCCGCGGCGGCCAGACGGCGCACCGCCAGCTGGGCGGCAGGGACCCGCCACCACTGCACGTGGTGCGACCACCCCAGCGACCAGCGCAGCACCCGTGTCGCGAACAACGCGACCGCCAGCACCACGAGCAGAGGGAACGCGAGCGCGGCCACGTCGATGCGCGGCAGTGAACCGGACTTCAGCGACGTGCCCAGCCCGTTGTGGGACAGCCGGACCCAGGCCAGGACGGCCAGGCCGGCGACGACCAGTTCCCACGGCACGAGCGCGAGCCGCCGTGCCTTCACCTGGGTCTGGAACGTCCGGTGCGTCCGCCAGGACGCCACCAGCACCGTCACGGCCAGGCTCAGCACCACCACGGCCAGCACGAACCCCAGCGCCACCCAGAGCGTCCCTGAGGCCAGCACCACTCCTGGCGCGTACAGCGGCAGCAGCAGCCGGGCGGCCAGCAGTCCCAGCAGACCGCCGACGACCAGCGGTGCCCCGAGTTCGAGAACACCGCGCAGGCCCAGCGACAACGGACTGGCGCCGCGCACCCACAGCAGCCGCAGCTCGGAATGCCGGCGCTGCGCCCACTGCACGGTCACGGTGCCCACACCCGCGAGCCCGACCAGCACGCTGATGATCACCAACGGCAGCAGCGCGGACGACACGTTGCGCTCGGAGGTCCGCGCCGCCGTGATGGCACCGGACAGCAGGTCGGTCTTGGTCAGCGACAGTCCGAGCGACGCCAGCCGCGCGTTGCCGTTGTCCCGCAGCACTTCCGCCTCGGCGAGCGTCGTCGGCGGCTCCACCGGGAAGCGCAACGACACCGAGGCACGTCCCGTGAACTCCGGTGGCAGCGACGCGAGGTCGGAGGCCTGTGCCACCCAGATCACCGAGGTGCTGGCGCCGTCGGCGCCGAGCGGGTTCGGCACGACCTGCTTCGCCTCGGAGCACCACCACCCGGACACCGGGTGCGCCAGGTCCGCGTAGATCGCGCTCACCACCAGCGGCGACCCGGTCAGCCGGTCACCGACGCGCACCTTCGCTGCGGTGGCGATCGTCTGCGGCACCCACAACCCGGTGCCACCGCCCTGGACCACGGTCAGGTGAGACAACGCGTCCGGCCGGTAACCGAACCGGCCGTAGGTCGCGAGCCCGTTGAAGTCGGGCCGGCCGATGGACGTGTACGCGGCGCCCAGATCACTGCGCGCCGCCAGGTCGGCGGCCGCGGCCAGCGGCATCCCGTCCCCGTCCAGCGACGGGTGCACGGACTGCGGGCACATCCGGCCCAGCTGGTAGGCGAGAGCGGCACTGCCCGCGGCGGAGGAGTGCAGTGCGGCCGCGGCCACCACGAAGCCCAGCAGCAACGTCGTCGCGATGCTCACGACCAGCGTGAGCGGACTCGACAGCGCCGCCCTGGGCGCGGCTCTCCACGGCAACTGCACCTGCGCACGCTAACCGGCGACTCCCGAATTCGGGAGGCTTTCGACGGTAACGGAACGCATGACCCCGAACCGCGCCCCGAACGGGTCCACGAGCACCGCGATCCGGCCGACTCCGTCCAGGTCATGCGGTGCGAGGAGCACCGGCGCGGACGACGCGATCCGATCCACATCGGCCACCTCGAAGTAAGGCAGCCAGAAAGCCTGCGTGTCCGCGACGATCGCGCCGAACAACCGGCCCTCGCCCGTACCCGCCGGCCGCAGGAACTGCCCCGGCGCACCGGGGATCATCTCGATCTCCCACGCGAGCAGCGACCGGTAGAAGGCCGCCGAGACCGACGGCGCGGGGGAGTGGAGCTCGAGCCACGTCAGCGCCCCCGGCACCGAGACCGCGTCGAGGCCGGCGAGATCCCGCCACAGCCCGAACTCCCCGCCGTGCGGATCCGTCAGCCGGACGTCCGTGACCGCCTCGGCGCCGGAGGCGGCGAAGTGGACGGTCCACGAGCCGGACTGCGACGGCACGTGCGCGGCGACCGTCCGCCCGTCGTGGGTGAACACGCCGTTGCCCGGGCTGTCGAGCGGCCGGTAGTCCCAGCCGAGCACGCGCCCGTAGAACTCCGCAGCGGCGGCCTCGTCGGACGTGCCCAGATCGATCCAGGCAGGCGCTCCGGGCACGAAGTCGGTAGTGATCATCTACGCCCACCTCCAGCGGATACCTACCCAGTTCACCGACACGTCAGTCTCGAAGTGGTGCACGGAGTTCGTGTGGTCGGGTTCCAGGTCGATCGTCCGGTGCGGTTCCTGCTCCTCCCAGTCCTGCAGGTAGACGTGCGGGTCGACCGGCGGCGCGGCCGGGTCGAAGTGCACCTCGATCAGGCTCTGCGCGAGGAAGCACCGCACGCCGTGCGCGTACTCGATGCTGTCCAGCCGCGTCGGGTCGTGCGCGGTGTACTCGAAGACCCAGGTCTCGCCCTCCACCAGCGACTTGTCGAACAGCAGCTCGTCCACGACCACGCGCTCGGTCTCGTCGCGCGTGGTCCGGCCGAGACGGCAGTTGCGGACGGGTTCCTGCCGCACCTCCGCCGTCTCCACCGAGTCGTCGCAGAAGTAGTGCGCGTGGAAGCGGTCGACGCCGTCGCGGCGCGCACGGACGACCACCTGCGCGTCGACCCGCGACGCGTGCCGGGCGGCGTCGACGAACACCCTGTCGTGCCGGGAGAGGATCTCCAGGTCGTTGGCGTTGAAGCCGGGCATCATGCCGGGCACGACGTCCGGCCAGCCGCTCGGGCCGGTGTGCTCCAGCAGCGTCCGCAACGAGCGCGGCGGTACCTCCAGCAGCTCCTCCAGCACCGACACGGCCCTGAGCGACTTCGGGGACACCGGCCGCACCCGGCCCTGCTGCCAGTCGCTCAGCGTCGACAACGCCACCGCGACGTCCTGCTGCGAGAGGCGTAGCCGGAGCCGCTCCAGCGTCAGGCCACGCCGGCGGATGGCCGCGCGCAGTGCTGCGTGGAATGGTCCGATGCGCAGCAGCGCTTCCAGACTGGGCGTCGTTGTCACGAACTTGACTCTAGTGACTCAGGGCCTGTGTCGAAGTCTCGTTCGCGATAGCCGGGCCCGAGGCGGCCCCTGGCGGCACGGCCGAACGGCCCACGTACAACACCGGTACGCGGGCCGTTCGGCCGCACCACCAGAAACCACCTCAGGCTCGACTCTCATCGAACGAGACTTCGACACAGGCCCTAAAGCGCGAATCCCTCAGGAAACGGGTCGGTCGCGTCCAGAAGATACTGACCCATGCCGGTGATCCACGCCCGTCCGGCCACTGTGGGCACGACGGCAGTGCGGTCGCCGAGCGGCACCTCCTCCAGCAGCCGGCCGATGAACCTCGTGCCGATGAACGACTCGTTGACGAAGTCCTCGCCGATGCCCAGCCCGCCGCGGGCGTGCAGCTGCGCCATTCGGGCGCAAGTGCCTGTGCCGCAGGGGGAACGGTCGAACCAGCCGGGGTGGATGGCCATCGCGTTGCGCGAGTGGGCGCCGTCCTGGCCAGGGGCGGTGAACTGGACGTGCTTGCAGCCGCTGATCGCCGCGTCCACGGGGTGCACCGGCCGGTTCGCCGCGTTGATCTCGTCCATGATGGACAGACCGGCGGCCAGGATCCGGTCCTTCTCCGCCCGGTCGAACGGGATGCCCAGGTCCGCGAGCGGCACGATGGCGTAGAAGTTGCCTCCGTATGCCATGTCGTAGCGGACCTCGCCGAGTCCGGGCACCGTGACGACGGCGTCCAGCTCGTGCGCGTACGCCGGGACGTTGCGGATCGTCACGAGCTTCGTGCGGGTGTCGTAGTCGGCGAGGACCAGCCCGGCGGGGGTGTCCAGGCGCACGGTCGTGACAGGTTCTGTCATTTCGACCATGCCGGTCTCGACCAGCACGGTGGCGACGCCGATCGTGCCGTGCCCGCACATCGGCAGCAGGCCGGAGACCTCGATGAACAGCACGCCCCAGTCCGCGTCCTGGCGGGTCGGCGGCTGCAGGATGGCGCCGCTCATGGCCGCGTGGCCGCGCGGCTCGTTGACCAGGAACCTGCGGATGTGGTCGTGGTTCTTGATGAAGTTCAGCCGCTTCTCGGCCATGGTCTCGCCGGGGATCACGCCGACCCCGCCCGTGATCACCCGCGTCGGCATGCCCTCGGTGTGCGAGTCGACGGCGCTGTAGTACTTCGCGAACCTCATGACGTCGCCAGCTTCATGTCCGCGTCGACCTGGGCGAGCTGCTCGGCGCTCAGCGGGCCGCGCGGGGGACGGCACGGACCGCCGAAGCGGCCGACGTAGTCCATCGAACGCTTGATGGCCTGCACGAACTCGGTGCGCGAGTCCCAGCGGAACGCAGGCACGAGCTTCTCGTACAACGCCCTGGCCTTGTCCAGTTCGCCTGCCAGCGCCAGGTCGTACAGCTCGACGCTCTCGGCCGGGAACACGTTGGGGTAGCCCGCGAACCAGCCGGTCGCGCCCATCAGCAGGCTCTCCAGCACGACGTCGTCCGCGCCCGCCACCACGGTGAGGTGCGGGGCGGCCGCGCGGATCTCCAGCACGCGCCGGACGTCGCCGGAGAACTCCTTGACCGCCACGACGTTCTCGATCTGGCCGAGCTCGGCCAGCAGGTCCGGCGTCAGGTCGACCTTGGTGTCGATCGGGTTGTTGTAGACCATGATCGGCAGCCCGGCCTTCGCGACCTCGCGGAAGTGGTGCACGACCTCGCCGCGGTTGGCCCGGTACATCGTCGGTGGCAGGCACAGCACGCCGTCCGCGCCGTCCTCGGCCGCCAGCTCGGCCCAGTGCCGGGCCTGGTGCGCGCCCACGCCGTGCACGCCGATGACGGCGATGCCCCTGCCCTTGACCGCCGCGATGGCGGTCTGGGCGACCTCGCGGCGTTCCGCGTCGGTCAGCGACGAGTACTCGCCCAGCGAGCCGTTCGGGCCGACGCCGCGGCAGCCGTTCTCGACGACCCACCGGCAGTGCTCGGCGAACTTCTCCAGGTCGGGGCGCAGTCCGGCCGGTGCGCTGGGATCCTCCGCGTAGGGGAGCGCGGTGGCGACGATGACGCCGTCGAGGCGTTCGGTCATGACATCTCCTCTGGGAGCGTGGCGAGTTCGCCTAGGGGGATCGGGACCGCGATCACGCGGCGCTGGCCGTCGAACGGGACACCGGTCAGTTCGCTGGCGTTGCGGCCGCAGATGCGGCCCTGGCAGCGGCCCATCGCGACGCGGCAGGTGAGCTTGAGCTCGCGCATGCTGGTCGCGTCGGCCAGGTCTTCGAGACTGACCTTCTCGCAGCGGCACACGGTGGTGTCCGGATCCAGCCACGTCTGCCAGCCCGGTTGCACGGCATGCGCTCTGGCGAGGGCCTGGGCGAACAAACGGCCCTTGCGCACGGCTTCCACGGCCTTCTGCGGAGGTTTCTGCCCGGCCGCGGCGGCACCGGCGATGACGCCCTCGGCCTCGGCGAGGTCGGCGCCGCCGATGCCGGTGACCTCACCGGCCGCGTAGACGTGCTCGACCGAGGTCCGCTGGTGTTCGTCGACGTCGTAGAAGTCGTTGGTGCGACTGGCGTTCGGCAGGAGGTCGGTGCGCGGGAGGAAGCCGTAGCCGATGCAGACGAGGTCGGCCCGCTCGGTGCGGTGGCTGACCGGGCGCCACCGGCTGTCGAGCTTCGCGACGGTCACCCGATCACCGTGCTTGGCGATCACGGCGGTGCGGGTCTCCAGGCGCGGCAGCACCTTCCGGTAGCTCGCGAGCTCACCGATCTTGTGCCGGTTCGCGGCGATCGCCTTGCCTTCGCGCAGCCACCGGGCAGGGGAGGAGGCCTCGTAGACGCCGACGAGCGTGGCGCCGAGGTCCTGCAACGCGGTCGCGACGGGCAGCAGGAACGGGCCGGTGCCCGCGATGATCACGCGTTCGGCCAGCGTCACGCCCTGCTTGGCGAGCGCTTGGGCGGCGCCCGCGGTGATCACGCCGGGGCCGTCCCAGCCGGGGAAGGGGAGCGGCCGGTCGTAGGCGCCGGTCGCGATGACCAGCGAGTCGAACCGCAGTTGCTGCGGCCCGCGTAGATGAAGGGTGTTTCCCTCCACCATCCACACCTCGGTGTTCTTGAGGTGTGTGACCCCGGCATGGCTGAACTTGACGCGGCCGCGCAGGTACTGCCCACCCGCGTCCGGTTCCGAGTCGACCATCACCACCTCGGCGCCCGCGTCGGCGGCGGTGCGCGCGGCGGCCATCCCGGCCGGTCCCGCCCCCACGACCACGACCCTCATGACGTCGTCCTGATCACGTCGCCGTCGCGCAACGGGTGGCGGCACGCGCGGACCTCGGGCACGCCGTTGATCTCCGCGACGCAGCCGAAGCACACGCCGATGCCGCAGAAGAACCTGCCGGGCAACAACTCCGCGACGTGCGCGACGTCGCGCTGCAGCCCGTTGAACGTCACCTTCACACCATCACCTCGGGCCGGTCGACGCGGAACGGATGGGGATCCACGAGCGGGCTGTCGCCCGTGAGGAGCTGGGCGAGCAGGCGTCCGGTCGCCGGCGCGAGCCCCACACCCGCGCCCTCGTGCCCGGTGGCGTGCCACAGGCCCGGCGTGCGCGGGTCCTCGCCGATGATCGGCAGGTGGTCCGGCGCGTACGGGCGGAAGCCGCCGTACGCGCGCATGACCGGGACGTTCGTCAGCATCGGGAAGAGCGCGATCGCCTTGAGCGCCAACGCTTTCAGCACGCGGCTCTCGATCGTGTCGTCGAAGCCCCTGCGCTGGCGGCTCGACCCGATCAGCACCGTGCCGGCCTGCGTCGACTCGACCACGCCGGACGTCTGCAGGTCCGCGTCGCCGCTCGCGACCGCGCCGACGTAGTCCGCGTCGTAGACCTTGTGCCGGATCGTGCCGGGGATCGGGGTGGTCACGAGCACCACGCCGCGCCGGGGCAGCACGTTGACGCCGAAGCTCCGCGCCCACGGTCCGGTGGCGTTGACGACCGCGCCGCAGCTGATGACGCCGTCGGACGTGGTGACCGAACGCCCGTCCGTTGTGGACACCTCGGCGCGCCGGACCTCGATGCCGCGCAGCAGGGCGCGGGTGGCCTTGACCGGGTTGAGCTGAGCGTCCTGGAGGTAGTGGACGGCGGCGGTGATCCCGGGGTTGAGGTGCGGCTCGAAGCTCAGCGCGTCCGCCGTGGTGATCTCGCAGGCGTCGATGCCCGCGGCCCGTTGTTTCGCGGCGAAGGCGTGGAGCGGCTCGACGGCCTCGGGGGTCGTGGCGACGACCAGTCCGCCCTTTTCCTCCCATTCGGCGTTTTCCGCGAGCTCCGGCCACAGGTCGCGACTCGCCAGGGCGAGGTCGAGTTCCGGGCCGGGTTCCTTGTCGCTGACCAGGACGTTGCCCTCACCGGCCGCGCTGGTGCCCGACGCCGGTCCGTGCCGGTCGAGGACGACGACGTGGAGCCCGCGCGCCCGCAGGGCCTGGGCGCACGCGGCCCCGATGATGCCCGCGCCCATGACCACGACGTCCGGGTTCATCGCCACCTCCGTTCATTAGAATGAACGTTAGTGCTTCGGATACTCCAGCACCAGTACCGAACTGACCTCACCGTCGACGGTCTCGTACGAGTGCGGCGTCGAGCCGGGGAAGCACACGTAGTCGCCCGGTCCCAGCTCGTACGGCTCGTCCGCCGGGCCCACCCGCAGCCGGCCGCTCGTGACCAGCACGTGCTCCTTGCCAGGATGACCTTCGCTGGTCTGGGTCGCGCCGGGCCGGACGCGCTGGTCGTAGATCTCCAGCACGGTGTCCCCGATGTCCATCCGCCGCATCAGCCTCAGGTCGACGGCGTTGCTGCTGAGCACCTCCACGTCGCGGGCCCGCACCAGCACGACGTCCGGCGGCGTCCGCTCGGTCACCAGTTCCGACACTGGCACGTCCAGAGCGTTCGACAAACTGAACACTGTGTCGATCGTCGGGTTGCCCGCGCCACTCTCCAGCTGCGACAGCGTGCCCTTGGCGATGGACGACCGCCGCGCGAGCTCCGACAGCGACAACCCGCGTCGCTCGCGGAACGCCCTGATGTTGGCGCCAAGCACCTGACCCGCACTCATAGCCACTGATCGTTGCATAGGCTTGCGCCCATGACTGCGTACACGGAGGCGGAGGGGCAGACCCTCCGCACGGCCGTTTTCGGTGCCATGGTGCTGGTGTCCACGGCGGACCCCGGCTCGGTCGACGAGGAGAGCCAGGCGGGCGTCAGGGCCATCACCCTGCTCACGGACGACCTGCGCGCCATCATCGCCGCGGCGCCGCCCTCGTTGCCGAAGGGCTCCGCGTCCGATGTGGAGTCCGGTGTCCTGGCCGCGCTGCGGGAGTCCGTGGCGATCATCAACGCGCACGAGCCGCGGGACGTGGCGATCTTCCGCGCCGCCGTGTCGGAGATGTGCCGCTCGGTCGCGGGCGCGGACGGCGAGGTGGCCGCGGCGGAACGGGCGATGGTCACGAAGGTCGTCGAGGCACTGGCCTGAGCGAACGCCGGCCTGGCTCAGGTCGCGCTGGGGCGTGACGCGAGCCAGGCGGTGTGCTCCTTGCTGATCACGGCCTCGGTCTCGGCGACGGTGGCGGCCCAGTCGCTCTCCCGCGCGTAGGGGAGGCGGTGGTAGATGTCCGCGAGCTCGCCGGCCGCCGCCGCGTAGGAGACCCTGAGGTTCTCGTACTGGCGCAGCCCGATCCACGCCGCGCCGCCCGCGACGGCCGCGGCCATGACGCCGGACAGGTCTACGTCCCAGACGCCGTTGATCCGCAGGATGGCGAAGAGGATCGCGACGAGCTCACCCGCGATCAGCAGGACGCGGAAGACGTTGGCGCGGGTCTCGTTCATCGCGGACCTCTCGCGGTACCACTGCAGCTGCGGCTGGACGCGGGAGTCGCGGTAGATGGTCCTGCGCTCGTCGAACGGTCTGGCTCGCAGCTCGGTCATGAACTGCTCGCCCTCTGCGTTCGCGCTGGTGAGCATGACCTCCCTGCGGTGGTCCTTGATCGCGTCGGCGATGGCGAGGTCCAGGTCCTTGCGCGGGTCGGGGGCACCGCCGTGGAACGGGTCGCCCGCCACGGCGTAGCGCCACGCCAGCGACTTCACGCGTTCGGCGACGGTCCTGCCCGCGTTCCACTTCAGCTCCGGGTGGATCACCCACAGCAGCAGCTCGCCGAACAGGGCGATGAGGAACCCGCCCAGCGCCACCCACGCCCAGACGTCGACGCCGCTGCCGCCGATCTGCCACTTGAACGCACCGCCCACCGCCGCGACCACCGCGCCGATCAGCCTCACGCGGCTGAACAGCAGCGTGAGCCGCTGTCCGAGCCGGGAGACCGCCTCCGCGTCGTGGTAGAAGCCGGGCAGGTGCGTCTCGTCCATCCGCTTCTCTCTCCCCTCGTGCGGCAAGTTGATCGTGACGGGCCTTGATTACCACGCTGGCGATCTTGAAACCGAATGATCCGATGAGTCCTCCTGTTTCTGGCCTTTCCGGGGCTTGACCCCACGTGTTCCGGTTGCAATCATCGGATCTTCTCGCCGCCGCCCTCGACGAGAAGGCGATGGTCATGAGACAGCGCAGTTGGTGTCTGGCCGTGGTGGCCGCGTTGTTCGCAAGTCTGCTCGTGATGACTCAAGGAACCGCTCAGGCCGAGGTGACGCATCCTCGCCAGGAGTGGCTGCGCCAGTCGACCGCAGGGCTGTTCCTGCACTGGGGCATGTTCACCGCCCCGAAGCACCTGAACTGCGCCGAGTGGGAGCGCGACGTCACCGGTGGCGGCTGGACACCGGACTACTGGATCGACGAGGCCCGCAAGCTCGGCGCCTCCTACGTCGTGCTGGCGACGTTCCACTCGCGGCTGGGCTACGCGCGGCCGTGGCCGTCGAAGGTCCCCGGAAGCTGTGCCACCGAACGCGACCTGCTCGGCGAGCTCGTCCGATCGGGCAAGGCCAAGGGCGTCAAGGTGATCCTCTACATGACCGACGACCCGCAGTGGCACAGCGAGCAGGGCGTGCAGATGCTCGACTCGGCCGCCTACTCGGCCTACCGCGGCGAGCAGGTCGACCTCACCACGCGCGAGGGCTTCGGCAAGTACAGCTACGACCTCTTCTTCGAGGTCATGAAGAACTACGACGACCTCGCGGGCTTCTGGATCGACAACGACAACGAGTACTGGGAGCGCAACAAGCTCTACGAACAGATCCGGCAGCTGCGCCCGACGTGGTTGCTGAGCAACAACAACGAGGACACACCGATCATGGACACGGTCTCGAACGAGCAGAAGACCGGCATGGTCCCGTCCTACGACTACCCGGCGGCGACGTTCACGCCGATGCCGCGCCTGTCCGAGGCCTGCTACAAGCTGCCGACCACCGGCGACTGGTGGTACGACGGCGGGAACCACGCCGTCGACACCCGCCTGAACACCGGCCGCTACATCACCAACGCGGGTTCGTCGATCAAGTCGCTGATGGCCGAGACACCGATGGTGAACGGCCGGATGCCCGCACAACAAGAGGCCTACAACAACTTCATGGCCTCGTGGGTGCCGCCGATCCGCGAGTCGATCCAGGGCGTCGAGGGCGCCGGGTACCTGTACGGCGGCATGCAGCCGGGGTTCTGGAACGACGGCGCGCACGGCGTGATCACGATCAACCCCCGGTCCGGCAAGCAGTACGTGCACGTGGTCTCTCGTCCGCGCGCCGACTTCGTTCGCCTGCGGGACAACGGGTACCGGGTCACCGGTGTTCGTGATCTGCGCACCGGGGAACGGATGCGGTTCGCGCAGTCGGCCGGGCACCTGACGATCCAGGGTGTTACTCAGTGGGACGAGTACGACACGGTGTTCGCCGTGGAAACCGCTGGGCAGCAAGGCTTCTACACCGGCGTGAAGGCCTCGGCGACATCTTCGGCCGCTGGGTTCCCGGCTTCCAACCTGACCGATGGCAGCTACGAGAGTTTCTGGGACGCCGGCGCCGCTCAGCCCGTCTCGATCTCGCTCGACCTCGGCCGCCGCAAGGAGGCAGCGTTCCTCGCCGTCAACCAGCGCGAGTCGTCGCCGACGCACGCCCGCGTGTCGTTCGGCAGGCCGGAGGACTCCTCGCGCATCAAGGACTACCAGGTGACGGCCTCCGTCGACGGCCGGAACTGGTGGCACGTCCGCAGCGGCGCGTTGCCGTCGGCGCGCGGGACCCAGTTCATCGACATCGGCTCGCAGTCCGCGCGGTTCCTGAAGCTGACCGTGCTGAACACCTGGGGCGGGCCGCAGGCTCCCGTCTACTTCAAGGAGCTGCGGATCGACGAGATCCGGGTCGGCCACAGCTATCCGCGCGGTCTCCGGTCCAACGCGCTGGAAGCCGAGGACGCGGTCCGGTCGGGTTCGGCGCGCAGCGAGTTCTGCGCGGCCTGTTCGGGAACTCGGCAGGTGACCGGGCTCGGCGGCGTGACGTTCCGCGATGTTTCCGTTGGCGCGGCAGGCACTTACCGCCTGCAGCTCGACATGACGTCCGCCGAGGCGTCCAGCGTCTCGGTCTCCGTGAACGACGCGGCGCCGATTTCCGTTGCCGTACCTCGTGATCGCGCGGACGTGCCGGCACCGGCGTTCGTCGCCGTGCCGTTGAACGCGGGCCGCAACACGGTGAAGGTGTCCGGCAGCCGGCTCGGCCTGGACCGGATCTCGGTGGGCGGCCTGCCTCCCTCGACCTACACACCGAAGACGACCCTGACCGTGGAACCCCATGGCGTGCAATGGGTCGGGCCTGGCCAGCAGTCCGTGAAGATCACCGCACGGCTGCGGCTCGACGCCGACGACCAGATCGACGACGTCTCGCTCGCCCCGGTGCTGCCCGCCGGCTGGACGCTGACCGGAGCGCCGGCCACCCGCGCGTCGATGCGCCTGGCCGGGCTGCTGGAAGGCACCTGGACTGCCACCTCGCCCGCGGACGTGGGTTCGGTGAGCATCCCGGTGACGGCGTCGTTCGAGCTGCTCGGCACCGGCCGCAAGGTCTCGGGCACGGTGCCGGTGCGCACCCGGCCCGCCGACCGCGTGTTCGTGCGCGAGGCGGAGGACTCGGCGAACCAGTTCGGCAGCACCGGACTGACGGGCTGTGGGGCGTGCTCCGGCGCGGAGAAGGTGCGCAACATCGGCGGCAGCGCTGGTGCGGCGGTGACTTTCCCGAACGTGACGGTGCCCGAGACGCGGTCCTACCGGCTGTTCATCCAGTTCACGGTGAACGGGCCGCGGTCGTACTTCGTCTCGGTCAACGGTGGTGCGGCGGTCGAGGTCAAACTCGACGGGATCGGCAACAACACGCCTTATGTGGCCGAGATTCCGGTGGCGTTGAACGCCGGTGCCAACACCATCAGGTTCGGCAACGACACGGCGGGTGCGCCTGATCTGGACCAGATCGCGATCGGCTGATCTCCAGGTGGGACGGCATCTTGCCTCGGTAGGGTGCCGTCCATGGGGGAACGTGCTTGGCAAGGAATCTCGTACCACGACTGGAAGAACCTCGCCGTCGTGCGCGCGCGACTCGACGCGGGTGCGGACCCGGACGGCGGCACGGTCTGGATGACACCGCTGCACCTGGCGGCGGAACGGGGCACGGCCGAGGTCGTGGCGGAGGTGGCAGCCCGCGTCGCCGACTTGGACCAGGTCGTCGAGGGCCGCACCGCGCTGTGGCGGGCCGTGCACAAGGGCAAGGCCGACAGCGTCCAGGTGCTGCTCGCCGCGGGCGCGGATCCGGTGCGCCCCATGATGTCCGGCTGGTCGCCCGCCCGTCTCAGCCTCACCACGGCGCACGTGATCCCGTCGGACGAGGTGCTGACCGCGGACGAGTGGGCGGCGGCAGCGGAGAGCGGCAGGTTGACGGCCGCGCTGAACGGGTTCCCCGACTACGACGGCTTCAGCCTGGCCTGTGTCGCGGACGTCGACGCGGCCGAGGCCGTCCGGAGGCTGAACGCCGAGGTAGTGCCCGAGGATGAGGTCCCGGACTCGGTGATGACGGGGGAGTGGTGGCAAGGTCCGTTCGGCGAGCACACCGAGCGCACCGTCGGCGTCACCGATGTGCCTGGCGGCTGCGTCCTGATGCAGCCCTGGAGCTACGCGCTGAAGACGCCCGCGGTGGGCAGGCTGCTGTCCGCGGGCACCGTCGCCTACACCATGTACGCGAACCCCAAGAGCGGTAACCAGGGCGCGATCCACCGCGACGGCGAGATCATCGGGTGGGATCTGCATCCCGGCGGCGGGCCTCACGAGGAGGACTCCACGGCGGAGGTGCTGCTGTCGCACCTGTACGTGAGCAAGGCCGTTGCCTACTGCTGTGCGTACGTGGGCGTGCGCCCTCGCAACGACAAGCCGTTCACCGCACCTGATCTGTGGCTGCGTCTTCCCGAACCCACCAGTTGAGACGCATGATGGAGCGATGCTGGAGGCATTGCGGCGTCAGCTGAGCGAGGGACTCTTCGAGAAGGTCGCGGGTCCGGAGCGGGAGAAACACGCCCGCCGGATCCACGACGCGCCCGGCCCTCGCCTGTTCTCGGCGGACCGGCCGATCCGGCACGTGCACGCCGACCACGCCATGTTCATCGGCGGGCTGCGGGCGTTGTTGTTGCAGTCGTTGCATCCGCTGGCGATGGCGGCCGTCGCGCAGCACTCCGACTACCGCAACGATCCGTGGGGCCGGTTGCATCGCACGAGCCTGTTCGTCGGCGTCACCACTTATGGCACGGCCGTGGATGCGCGCAAGGCCGTTGAACGGCTGGGGCGCGTGCATCAGCACATCCACGGCACCGCGCCCGATGGCCGGCAGTACCGTGCCGACGATCCGCATCTGCTGGGCTGGGTGCATGTCGCGGAGGTCGACAGCTTCCTGCGCTGCCACCAGCGCTACGGCGAGAAGCCGCTCGACGACTACGACGGGTACGTCGCCGACATGGCCGTCATCGCCGACGAGATGGGCATTCCCGACCCGCCGCGCACCACAGCCGAGCTCGAAGCGAAGCTGGACTCCTACCGGGTCGAGCTGAAAGGGACGCACGAGGCGCGGCAGGCGGCCCGGTTCCTGCTGTTCAAGGCTCCGTTGCCGGTGCTGGCGCGCGGGCCGTACGCGATCTTGAGCGCCACCGCGGTCGCCACGTTGCCGGCGTGGGCGCGGATTCCGCTGGGGCTGCCCTACCTGCCGATCGCGGAGGCCACCGGCGTGCGGTTCGCGGGGCATGCGTTGATGCGCGGCCTTCGGTGGGTCACGGGCTGAGGAAGTCCATCACCAGAGGCGACGCCACGGTGCGGAACTCCTCGAAGTAGCCGTGGCGCGCGCCTTCGATGAGGTGCATGCGTGCGCCCGGGATCCGTTCGGTGATCAGGGGTGCGTTGGCCGTGGGGTTGAAGATGTCCTCCGTGCCGTGCACCACGAGGGTCGGTGCGGTGATCGACGGCAGCACGTCCCATGCGTCGTGTTCGGCGCTGGCGAAGAGGTGGCGCTTGCGCGCGTAGGGCGGCATCTGCGGGTCGCCGAGCGTGTTGTACGGGCCGCGGTAGGCCGGTGTGTACATCAGCTCTTCCAACGCCCTGCGCGCCTTCATCGCGTCGACCTGGGCCAGTGACTTGCGCACCTCGGCGCTGCGTTCGATGCCGTGCGGGCCGCCGGGGGAGGTGCAGCCGAGCACGAGGCGGTCCACGTGGTCGCCGGACGAGGCCGCGAGCCACTGCGCGATCCGGCCGCCCATCGAGGTGCCGTAGACGTGGGCCCGGTCGATGCCCGCGTCGGCCAGGATCGCCACGCAGTCCTCGGCGAACATCCGCGTGCTGTACGGGACGTCCGGCTTGTCGCTGGAACCGGTTCCGCGGTGGTCGGTGACGATCGTCGTGAACCGCGCGGAGAAGTCCTCGCGGACCTGTGACCACCACTTCGACGAGTTCGCCTGGCCCGCGATGAGCAGCAGCGGAGGCCCGGAGCCCTCGACCGAGTAGAAGAGACCGGTTCCGTCGGCGGCACGAGCGTGGGGCACGGCGAGAAGTCTAGAACCTTGACTTCCCGATAGATGGTCTAGTCCAATTCGGGGTGACCCCCTGCCGGCCGCCAACGCGTGAGGGATGGAACCCATGCTGTTGTTCGCACGAATATCCGCGGTGGCCGCACTGGTGCTCGGCACCGTGATCGTGAGCCTCGCCCCCGCCAGCGCCGCCGGAGTCACGGCGACGTTCTCCAAGAACGGCTGGGACACCGGGTACACCGCGACGGTGACGATCAAGAACGAGACCAGCGCGGCGATCAGCTCCTGGAAGGTCGAGTTCGACTACCCGGCCTCGACCACCGTCGGTGCCTACTGGGACTCGCTGCTCACCAAGAGCGGCAACCACCACGCGTTCGTCAACCGGGAGTACAACGGCACGGTCGCGCCCGGCGCCAGCGTCACGTTCGGCTTCAACGCCGCCGGCACCGCCGACCCGGCGAACTGCACGATCAACGGTGCGGCGTGCACGGGTGGCACGGGACCGACCACCAGTTCGACCACCACGACCACGACGACTACAACCACCACCACGACGACGACCACGACCGGTCAGCCGCCCACGGGTCAGCTGCCGCGCAAGGTGCTCGTCGGCTACCTGCACGCCAGCTTCGCCAACGGCTCCGGCTACATCCGCATGAAGGACGTGCCGGACGAGTGGGACGTCATCAACCTCTCGTTCGCCGAGCCCACCAGCGCCACGTCCGGTGACCTGCGGTTCAGCCAGTGCCCGGTCGCGGAGTGCCCGAACGTCGAGTCCGAGGCCGAGTTCATCGCCGGCATCCGGGCCCAGCAGGCCAAGGGCAAGAAGGTCAACATCTCCATCGGCGGCCAGAACGGCCAGGTGCGGCTGGAGACCACGGCGGCGCGCGACGCGTTCGTGCGCACGGTCGGCGGCATCATCGACAAGTACGGCCTCAACGGTCTCGACGTCGACTTCGAGGGCCACTCGCTGTCGCTGAACCCCGGTGACCTCGACTTCAAGAACCCGACCACCCCCGTGGTCGTGAACCTGATCTCGGCGCTGCGGCAGCTGAAGTCCCGCTACGGAGCCAACTTCGTGCTCACCATGGCACCGGAGACGTTCTTCGTGCAGGTCGGCTACCAGTTCTACGGCGGCACGGGCACCGGCGACGCGCGCACGGGCGCGTACCTGCCGGTGATCGAGGCCATGCGCAACGACCTGACGTTGCTGCACGTGCAGGACTACAACTCGGGACCCGTGATGGGGCTGGACAACCAGTACCACAACATGGGTGGCGCGGACTTCCACGTGGCGATGACCGACATGGTGCTCGCCGGGTTCCCGGTGCGCGGTGACGCGTCGAAGTTCTTCGCGGGCCTGCGCCAGGACCAGGTCGCGATCGGCCTGCCCGCCGCGCAGTACGCGGGCAACGGGTTCACGTCCGTCGCGGACGTCCAGACCGCGCTGGACTGCCTCACCAAGGGCACGCGCTGCGGCAGCTACAAGCCGAAGGGCGTCTACCCGAACCTGCGCGGCCTCATGACGTGGTCGATCAACTGGGACAAGTACAACAACTACGAGTTCTCCAAGGCCCACCGGGCTTACCTGCCCCGATAACGGGTCGGGGGCGGCTTTCCCGAGCCGCCCCCGTCTCTGTCAGGCCAGCGTGGACCAGAACTGCAGTTCGTACGCCTGCAGCAGGCGGCCGTAGCGCCACGCGTGCTTCGGCTGCCAGCCGGCGTCGAGCGCGGCCTGGATCGCGGCGACCGCCCGGTCCTCGAGCTGCGGTGCGGGCGTGGCGAAGAAGTCCACGAACGCGCACGCCTCGTCGTCGAACCCGTAGTGCTCGCGCAGCCCCTTGGCCATCCGCGCGCAGTAGCCGCCCCACGCGGTGAAGTTCGCCAGGATCGCGAGGATCACGTCCGTCGTCTCGCCGTTGAGCGCCATCCACGCCTGGTAGGCGGGGTAGGACTGGCAGCCGGGGAACGGCTCGTAGGAGTGGAAGTCCTCGGCGGACATGCCCGCGGCCTTCGCGAGCGGCTCCAGCATCGGCAGCACGAGCTCCTCACCGCCCGCGAGCAACGTGAAGAACGCCCGCGCGTTCGGCTCCCCGGCCTTCGCCGCCAGTGCCAGGAATGTTCGCCAGTCCGACGAGACGATGTGGTTCTCCTCGGCGGCGAACGTGGCGATCACAGCGCGCGGGGCCTGTCCGGTTTCGATCAGTTTGACCACGAGGTTGTCGTGCTCACCGGGGTGCAGCTCCGTTCGGATGCGCGTGACCAGCTCTTTTGCGTTCATGGTCCAGATTCTTTCGCACTCGGGAAATCGTTCGCCAGACCACGGGACGTTCGGGGAGCATCTTCGCTCGTGGCTGAACACACCTACCGAGTACTCGTCCGCGGCCGGTTCGCCGACCTCACCTCCGAACAGCGCGTCTCCTTGCAGGACCGCCTGAAGGGCTTCGACTTCCTGCGCGACGCCGGCTTCAGCGAGGAGGGCGCGCTCACCTACGACGAGAAGCTCGACTTCTTCAGCTACCGCGTGATCCTGACCGCCGCCGAGAAGCCGGACGAGGCGGGGCTGCGGCGGGCGGCCACCGCCCTCGACTCGCTCGGCGTCGACTTCCAGGGCCTGAAGGCCAAGGTCACGGACATGGACGAGATGAAGGTCAACCGGCCGAAACGGCTGGGCTGAGCGGGGTTTCCAGGACCGCGGCGGCGTCCAGGGCCAGGTCCTCCCGGTACCTCCGGGAGATCACCTGGACGCCGGTCGGCAGACCGTCCCGCAGCCCCGTCGGCACCGCTACCGACGGCACGCCCACGAAACTGCTCGCCTCGCACAGCTTCAGCGCGTCGAAGTACTCGGCGAGCGCTTCAGGACTGCGCCGGTCCTGGTCCGGCTCGAACGACGGAATGGTGGATACCGGCCCGACCAGCACCGGGTAGCGGTCGAGCAGTTGCGCCCACTCCCGCTGGATCGCCAGCCGGGTGCCGGTGAGCGCGAGGAACTCCGCGAGGTCGAGACCGGGCCGCACCTCCAGCAGGTGGCGGGAGAACAACGCGACCTCCTCCCCGGCGAACGCGGCGAACTGCTCGAAGCCCAGCGCGATCGGCGTGGCGATCATCCGCAGCGACAGGTCAGCGGCCTCGTCCAGCCGGGGCACCTCGACGGCCTCGACCTCGTGCCCGGCCTCGGCCAGGCGCCGGGCCGCCTCCTCGACGACCGGGTCGCCCGGCACGAACCCGGCCACCCGAGGAGCAGGCGGGCCGATGGCCGGTACCGGCACGGTGCGGGGATCGGCCGGATCCGCGCCGCACAGCAGGTCGTGCACCAGCCGCAGGTCGGCGACGGTGCGGGCGAGAGGGCCCTCGACGGTCATGACCTGGGTGGGGAACGACGGGTCGGGCTGGCCGAGCACGCTGCCCTGCGGGTAGCGGCCGTGGCTCGGCTTCAGGGCACAGACGCCGTTCAGGAACGCCGGTAGCCGCAGCGAGCCGCCGCTGTCGTTGCCGATCCCGAGATGCACCATGCCCGTGGCCACCGCGACCGCGTCACCGCCGGAGCTGCCACCAGGTGACTTCGTGCTGTCCCACGGGTTGATGGTGTGCCCGGCCAGTTCGCTGTACGTGTGCATGCCACGGGCGTTCAACGTCGGCATGTTGGCGTGCCCGATCGGTGTTGCCCCGGCGGCTCTCAGCCGCGCCACTATGGGCGCGTCCGCGGATTTCACGTTGTCCGCCAGCGACTTCAGGCCGTGTGTCGTGGCAGCGCCCGCCACGTCGATGTTGTCCTTGACCGAGAACGTGACTCCGGCGAGTGGCCCGACAGGCTCGCTCTCAACGTCGAACACCGAGGTCAACGCGTTGTAGACCGGGTTCAAAGCGGAAATGATCCGCAACTGCTCAGAAAGAATCCCCATGCTCCAGTCTATGCGGACCGGAGCATGGGGATGCGTAACTCAAAACCACTCAGTGGAACATCAATTCTTGGGGAAACATCACGGGTAGTTGGCCAGGTAGGCCTCGGTGGACCCGGCGGTCACCCGTCCACCCGAGTTGTTGATGATGCGCTCGATGGTTCCCTTGCCGCCCAACGAGATCGTCACCATGCTGTGGAACTTGACGCCCGGGGTGTTCGGCACCTCGAACGCCCGGTCGGCCACCACGCTCGGGTTGGCGTTGGCGAAGATGTAGCTGCCCAGGCCCCACGCCTCGTGCGTCGTGACGTTGTTGGCGACCTTGTACGCCGCGTAGCCGCGGGTCGAGCCGTTCATCCACGCCGCCTGGTTGGGCGCCTCGTACGGCATCTCGTTCTGGTAGAAGTACGTCCGGCCGCCCTGGCCGTTCCAGATGGTCTGGTACTTCTGGTAGTGCTCGACGAACAGGCCGTACATCGTCACGTTGTTGCCGTTGACGATCAGGCCGGTGTCCGCGCGGTTGACGTCCCAGCCGACGCCGATGGAGTGGTCACCTCGCCACAGCCACAGGTGGTCGCCGATCACGTTGTGGCTGTTGACCACCAACGAGGTCGTGGCCCGCCCGATGGCCGAACCGCCGATGCGCACGTAGAAGTCGTGCAGCGACGTCGGGTTGGCCGAGTGGTTGGCGTTGCTGCCCGGTGCGCCGATCTGCGCGAGCAGCGGCGAGTTGGTCGGGGCCGCGTCGAGGAGCAGGCCGGCGATCTTCACACCGTCCACATCGGCCACGTCGAGCGCCAGGTTGCCGTTGGTGGGCATGACGGTCGCGAGACCGAGGCCCATCACGACGGTGTCGGGGCGGGTGACGCGGATCGGCTCCGAGACCTGGTGGATGCCCGGCGTGAGCAGCAGGTGCTTGCCGGCCGCGAGCTGCGCGTTCATCGTGGCGGCCGAGGTGCCCGGCTTCGCGATGTAGAACTGCGACAGCGGGATGTTCGTGCCCTGCTGGTTACCGGAGGCCCAGGTGGTGCCGCTGGTGTTGGAGCGCAGCGCCGGGACGAACACGTTGTAGTTGCCGCTGCCGTCGACGTTCAGGAACGGCTTCTCCCGCACGACGGGGGTCTGCGCGACGGTGGTGTACGGCGGCTCCGGGAACGTGTTCTGCGGTGCGTTGCGGGCACCGACGAACACCATGTTCCAGTTCTCACCGGTCCAGGAGCCCCACTCGGTGTTGCGCGACAGCCACTGCTGCTGCGAACCGGAGCGTACCTGGCCCGTCACCACGGAGTCGGCGAGGAAACCACCGCTCGACCAGCCGTTGTCGTCGAGCTGCATGTTGCCGTAGATCTTCGTGCGGCGCATCGCGGAGGCCTGCGAGACGGCCCACGTGTTCGTGCCCGACGGCGGCCGCACCGCGAGGTTCTCCGCGCCACGCCAGAAGTTGTGCGTCGCGTTGCCCTCGAACCAGTCGGCCTCGACGTGCACCTGGCCGTTGATCGTCACGCCGTCCGGCAGCAGGCCCAGGCCGAGGACCTGGGTGAAGAAGCCGATGTTGACGTCGACGTTGTAGTTGCCGGGCTTGAACATGATCGCGTACCGGCGCGCGTCGTACTGACCCTCTTCCTGCTGACGGAAGACGTCGTTGAGCCGCGCCTGGATCGTGGCGGAGGACATCGACGGGTCGAAGATCAGCACGTTCGGGCCGAAGTCGGGCTGGCCCGGCTGCTGCGTGCCGCCGGTGAGGCGGAAGAGCTGTGCGTTGGTCCCGTTGCAGGTGTACTGGACCAACTGGACGTCACCGGTCGACGCGCCGGGTACGTCGAGGCACTTGGCGCTGTTGCGGTTCACGAACCGGTAGGTGTCCGTGCCGACGGCCTCAGCGCGCCATTGCTGGTTGTTCGCGTTGAACGACTGCCACATGTGGACGGCCGCGTTGTCCGCGGTGGAGACGTTCGAGACGTCCCAGACCTGGCCGTCGCCGACCGTGTAGTAGCCGTCGCTCGTGGGCGTGAAGGTCCAGGTCTGTCCTGAGCATCCTTGTTGGCGGAGCTGTGCGCCGTTGGCCGTTCCCAGCGACTCCACGCACTTTCCGCTGCCGACGTTCGTCACTTGATAAGCGGTTCCGGGCACCACGTCGGCCTGCGCCGCGACCGTCCACACAGGAACGATCGCCGCTGCTGCCAACGCTGCCACCAGCAGGGGGGTTCTCACGGGTCACAGGGTGGGGGTGGTTTGTTGCAACCGTCAACGAACCTAACTGTTTCCGGTCGTGTTCCGGTATTGACAAATGATTTTGTCAAATGAGACCGTGCTAGGCGTGGAGCTGTCCCCGTTGCGTCGATCGCTGCTGGAGCTGCTGCGCTCACCGGCCTCGGCGACGCAGCTCGCGGCGGCCCTCGAGCTGCCGCGGCAGCGGGTGAACTACCACGTCAGAGCCCTGGAGCAGGCAGGACTGGTCGAGCTCGTCGAGGAACGTCAGCGGCGCGGCTGCGTCGAACGCGTGCTGCGCGCGAAGCCGGGCAGGGAGATCGCCGCCGGCGTCCAGGACCAGTTCGCGGCGACGCACCTGGTGTCGGTCGCGCAGGACACGGCGCGCGGCGTCGAGCGGATGTCGAACGCGGCGGCCGACGCGGGAAAGCGCTTGCTCACGTTCACGGTGGAGACGACGGTCCGCTTCGGCGCGCCCGGCGACGTCCACGAGTTCACCAGCGACCTGGCCGAAGCGGTGCGGCAGATCGCTCTGAAGTACGACACCGAGTCAGGCCGCCCGTACCGGGTGGTCGCCATGGGCCACCCCGGAGCGGCAGATGAGTGACGAGGGCATCCAGATCGAGATCACCGTGGCCGCGCCGGTCGAGGAGGTGTGGCAGTCGTTCCGCGACAAGGAGAAGCTGCGCCACTGGCACGGCTGGGACATCCCCGAGCTCGACGCGGAGATCGACCACATCTACTTCACGAACGCCGAGGAGGACGGCACCACGCTGATCGTCCACGGCCACGACACGTTCGCGCTGAGCGCCGTCCCCGAGGGCACCCGCGTCGTGCTGACGCGCGCGCCCAAGGGCACCTCACCCGAGTGGGACGACTACTACGAGGACATCACCGAGGGCTGGATCTCGTTCCTGCACCAGCTGAAGTTCGCGCACGAGTACCACCCCGGGCAGCAGCGCCGCACGATCTTCTGGCCGTCCGAGGTCGACCTCGGCGTGGACGGCAAGCCGTTCTTCGAGTCGGCGAACCAGCGCGGCGTCGTGGTCGAGGAGTTCGGCCCCGGACTGGTGATCACCAGCTCGAAGATGACCATCGTGACGACCTACGGGTTCTCCGGCGCCGAGCTGGAGGCGCTGCGTCAGAGGGGCCCGGCCGACCCGAAGTAGCGGGTCAGGAAGTCGTTGCGGAAGACGCCTTTCGGGTCGTGCTCGCCGAGCAGCGCCCGGAAGGCGTCCCACTGCGGGTAGCGGGCGGCCAGCAACGCCGGCGGCACGGTGAAGAGCTTGCCCCAGTGCGGCCGCGGCGCGATGGCCTCCTCCAGCCGGGGGAGGATCCTGAGCACGCCGGGGGTGTCCGGCACCCAGGTGAAGTGGATCGCGATGCTGTCGCGGTCGAAGGCGGGGCTGAGCCACTGCGGTTCGGCGTCGATCGTGCGGATCTCGCAGGTCTGCACCAGCGGCGAGATCACCGTCGACATCTCGGCCAGCGCCCGCAACGCCGTCACCGCGCGGGTGCGGGGCACGAAGTACTCGGTCTGCAGCTCCTCGCCGACCGACGGCGTGAACTCGGCGCGGAAGTGCGGCAGCCGCTCGTGCCACGGGCCGGGCACACCGCCCTGCACCGTGCAGCGGTCGGCGGGCTGGCCGGGAACCGGATGCGCCGGCGCGGACGCCGCACGCCCAGGGAAGGCGAACTCGGGGTCGCCCACGCGGTGCTTCGTCCACAGCGTCGCGCCGCCCTGCCAGTCGACGAACGCGCTGACGCTGTACGCGCCGTCGAAGATCTGCTCCAGCTTGACGAGCAGGGTCGTCCAGGCGACGTCCTCGTAGACCGTCTGCGCGACCTGGAACGACGGCACCACGTCCAGGGTCAGCGTCGTGACGACACCCAGGCCGCCCAGCGACACGGCCGCACCGGCGGAGGTCAGCTCGACGACCGAGCCGTCCCCGCGCATCACCTCGACGGTCCGCACGGCACCGGCCAGCGACCGGGAACCGGAGCCGTGGGTGGCGGTGGCGACCGCGCCGGCCACCGTGATGTGCGGCAACGACGGCAGCGTGTGCAGCGCCAGGCCCGCCGCCTCCAGCCGGACGGACAGGTCGGCGAGCGTCATGCCGGCGCTCACCCGGACCGTGTGGCCGGACACCTCGAAGACCTCGGGCATGGCCGACAGCGACACCAGCGTGCCGGTCGTGTCGGCGATCGTGCTGAACGAGTGCCCAGTGCCCAGGACGTGCACGGCCGATGAACCGCGCACGAGCGCGCGCAGGTCGTCGGCTGAAGCCGGGGCGACGACCTGGGCCGCGGTGAACGTGACGTTGCCCGCCCAGTTGGTGCTCATACGGACACGGTAAGCGCCGATGCCAGCAATCGTTGTGTGTAGGGGTCCTGCGGCGCGGCGAACACCGACGTTCCCTCCTCCACCACGCGGCCGTGGTGGAGCACCGCGACGCGGTCCGCGAGGTGCTGGACGACGGCCAGGTCGTGGCTGATGAACAGGCACGCGAACCGCAGGTCGCGCTGCAGTGAGCGGACCAGGTCCAGCACCTTCGCCTGCACGGTCACGTCCAGCGCGGACGTCGGCTCGTCGGCGACGAGCAGGTCGGGGTCCAGCGCGATGGCGCGGGCGATGCCGACCCGCTGGCGCTGGCCGCCGGACAGCTCGTGCGGGTAGCGGTCGCGCAGGGAGGCGGTGAGCTGCACGGCGTCGAGCAGCGAGTCGACCTTCGCGGCCAGTTCCGCGCCGCGCAGCGAGGTGTGCAGCAGCAACGGCTGCGCGATCGACTTCGCGATCGTGGCGCGCGGGTTCAGCGACGACAGCGGGTCCTGGAACACCAGCCCGATCCGGCCGCGGTCGGCCTTGCGCAGCGCCGAGACCTCCTTGCCGGACACCGTGATCCGCCCGGTGTAGCGGGTGAGCCCGGTGATCGCGCCGGCGAGGGACGACTTGCCGGAACCGGACTCGCCGACCAGGCCGAGGGTCTCGCCCCGGCCGATCTCCAGCGACACCTCGGAGACCGCGCGGAACTTGCCGTAGGTGACGGAGACGCCGGCGAGACTCAGCACCGGTTCCTCCACGGCACGCGAGGCCAGTTCGCGGGAGTCCAGCCGCAGCACCGAGTCGAGCAACGTCCGCGTGTACTCCTGCGCCGGCTCCTGGAAGACCTGCCGCACGGGACCGGTCTCCACGACCCGGCCCGCGTTCATCACGACCACCCGGTCCGCCAGGTCCGCGACCACGCCCATGTCGTGCGTGATCAGCAGGATCGCGACACCGAGCCGGTCGCGCAGGTCCCGCAGCAACCCGAGGATCTCGGCCTGCACGGTCACGTCCAGCGCGGTCGTCGGCTCGTCGGCGATCAGCAGCGACGGCTCGTTCGCCACCGCCATCGCGATCACCACGCGTTGCAGCTGACCGCCGGACATCTCGTGCGGATAGGCCTTGAACCGTTCGGGAGGCAGCCCGACGAGCCGCAGCAGTTCCAACGCCCCTGCGCGAGCCTCGGATCGCGAGACCGCGCGGTGCACCCGCACGGCCTCGACGATCTGGCTGCCGATGGTGAAGACGGGGTTGAGAGCGCTCATGGGTTCCTGGAACACCATGCCGACGTCATTGCCCCGCACCTCACGCAGTTCGGTGGCGGTCAACGAGTACAGGTCCCGCCCGCCGAGCAGGGCCCGTCCCGACACCAACGCCGTGGCGGGCAGGAGCCCCAGCAACGACATCGCGGTCACGGTCTTGCCGGAGCCGGACTCGCCGACCACGGCGAGGACCTCCCCGGCGGTCAGCGAGAACGAGACCTCGCTGACCGCGGGGGAGCCGGAGCCGAAGTCCACCGAGACGTCCTCGACCGACAGCAGCACTTCACTCACTTCGTGATACCCACCTGCAGGTAGTTCGGGTAGGCGGGGAAGTCTGCGATGAAGAAGTTGCCGACCTTCGAGCCGCGGATGAACGAGTTGCGGGTGTAGATCAGCGGCACGACCGGCGAGTCCTGCAGGATCCGCTTGTCGATCGCGGCCCACTTCTTCCCGGCCTCCGCCGGGTCCACGGTGGACTGCGCCTCCTCGATCAGCTTGTCCACGTCCGCGTTGGAGTAGCGCGAGGTGTTGTAACCGCCCTTGCCGATCTCCGAGGTCGCGAACAGCGGCTGGATGTTCGAGTTCGCGCTGGGGAAGTCCGGCTGCCACGACGACAGGGTGAGGTCGTAGGACGGGTTGTCCGAGAGGTTCGTCTCGGTCTGGAACGCGTCCTCCTCCAGGGAACGGATGTTCACCTTGATGCCGGCGCGGGCCAGCGCCGCCTGGATCGCCTCGGCCTTGTCGGTCTGGTTGTTGGACTTGTTCAGCACCAGCGACAGGTTGTCGAGGCCGTTCGGGAAACCGGCCTCGGCGAGCAGCGCCTTGGCCTTGTCCGGGTCGCCCTCGGGCTTGCTGGGGTAGAGGTCGAACTGCTCGCGGCCCTCGATGCCCTGCGTGATCAGCGTGGAGGCGGTGTCACCGGCGAGCTGGGCGTTGCCGGCGGACGCCACCTGGTAGGCGGCCTTGTTCACCGCGTACTGGAACGCCTGCCGCACCTTGACGTTGTTCAGCGGTGCCTTCTGCGTGTTCAGCGCGAGGTAGGCGACGGCGCCCGACTTCGAGGTCACCACGCGGGACTTCGCCGACGGGTTGCCCTGCAGCTGCGCGAGCTGGGCGGGGGAGACGAACGACGACGCGAACGCGGTCTGGTCGTCACCGGAGTCGGCGGCGAGGCGCTGCGAGACGACCGAGGCCTCCTGGCCCAGCTGGAACACCACGCTGTCGGGCAGTCCTGCGCGGACCTGGTCCTTCGCGGGCTCCCAGTTCGTGTTGCGCTTGAGCTTGACCTCGACGCCCTTGGTGTAGGTCTCGACCTCGTACGGGCCGGACGCGACCGCGTGCTCGTGGTAGTCGGCCTCCGCGCCCTTGCCCTTCGGCACCGGTGCGAACGCCGGCGTGGAGGCGATCCACGGCCAGTCGCCGTACGGGCGGGTCAGCGTGAAGACGATGGTCTTCTCGTCCGGGGTCTTGATGGAGTCGAGCTCCTTGCCCTCGAACGGGCCCTGGTAGTCTCCGCCGCCCAGCAGGTCCTTGTGGTAGCCGAGGCCGCCGCCGAACGCCGGTGCGTACGACCGCTCGACGCCCCACTTCACGTCCGCGGACGTGATCGGCGTGCCGTCGCTGAACTTCAGGCCGTCCTGCAGCACGAACGTCCAGGTCTTGCCACCGTCGCTGGTCTTGCCGGTGTCGGAGAGGTCGGGGACGACCTTGGCGGGCTGGCCGACGGCGTTCTGCCAGCCGGTCAGCCTGCGGTGCACCAGGCCGAGCGAGGTGATCGCGAGGCTCTGCGACTTGGCCGGGTCGAGGTTGAGCGTGCGCGACTCGGACAGGATGCGCAGCGTGCCGCCCTTCTCCGGCTTGGCCGCGGCGTCACCGGAGGGCTTCTGGTCGTTCGCGCCGCACGCCGACACCGCCAGGGCTCCCGCGAGCGCGATCGTTAGAAGTTTCTTGCTGGACAACGGACTTTCCCCCTCAGGTGAGTCGTGCTCGCGGATCGAGCACGCCGTAGGACAGGTCGACGACGGCGTTGGCGACGACTACGAGAAAACCTGCGAACAAGGTGCAGCCGAGCAGGGTCGGCAGGTCGCGGGCGTGCACCGCCTCGATCAGCAGGCCGCCCAGGCCCGGCAGGCTGAACACCCGCTCGGTGATCACGGCGCCGCCGAGCAGCGAGCCGAACTCGATGCCGGTCAGCGTCACGACGGGCAGCAACACGTTGCGCAGCGCGTGTTTGCCGACGACGGTCCGTTCCGGCACGCCCTTCGCGCGGGCCGTGCGGATGAAGTCCTCGCTCATCGTCTCGAGCATCTGCGAGCGAGTGAGCTTCACGTAGTGGGCGCCGTGCGCGAACGCCAGCACGCACCAGGGCAGCACCAGACCCCACGCCCAGCGCACCGGGTCCTCGCTGAACGCGGTGTAGTTGCCGACCGGCACGACGTTGAGCTGGAAGCCGAGCACGAGGATCCCGAGCAGCCCCACCAGGTACACGGGCGCGGACACGCCGATCACGGACCCCGCGAGCGCGGCCCGGTCGAACCAGGAGTCCTTGCGCAGCGCGGCGTACACGCCGATCGCGACGCCCAGCCCGACCCACAGGATCGCGGCGCCGATCGCGAGCGAGAACGTCACCGGCAGCCGGTCGCCGATCAGCTCCAGCACGTCGGCGTTCTGCCGGAACGAGTAGCCGAAACACGGTGCGGCGCAGTGGATCGCCGTCGCGCCGGTGCCGAACGTCCGCCCGGTGAAGATCCCGCCGAGGAACGTGAGGAACTGCTGCCACCACGGCTCGTCGAAGCCCATGAACTCCCGCGCCAGCGCGAGGTTCTCCGGCGTGCACGGCTTGCCGCACGCCAGCAGGGCCGGATCCGACGGCACCAGGTAGAACACGACGAACGTGCAGAAGGCGACGATCAGCAGCACGAGCAGCATGCCGCCCAGCCGCGCCGAGGCGTACCTGAGCGTCCTCACCTGGTCACCGACCTCGGGTCGAGCGCGTCCCGCAGGCCGTCGCCGACCGCGTTGAACGCCCACGTGACCGCGAACAGCGCCAGGCCGGGGAACAGCAGGTACGCGGGGTCGACCCGCACCCAGTCGATCGCGGCGCTGATGGAACGGCCCCAGCTCGGCGTGGGCGGCAGCACCCCGACGCCGAGGAACGACAGCGCGGCCTCCAGCCCGATCTTGCCCGGCACCGACAACGTTGCCATGACGAGCACGGGACCCCAGAGGTTCGGCAGCAGCTCGGTGCGGAACACCTGCCACGGCGAGGCGCCGAGCACGCGGGCGGCCTTCACGAAGTTGCGTTCCTTCAACGTGAGCACCTGCGCCCGCACGATCCGCGCGGTCGACGGCCAGCCGAAGAACCCGATCACCACGATCAGCAGCAGCGCCCGCGGGAACTCGACCGGCACCACCGCCCCGATCGCGATCATGAACACCAGGTACGGGAAGCCCAGGAACACGTCGGCGCCCCAGGTGATGATCCGGTCGACCCAGCCGCCGAGGTAGCCGGCGGCCGCGCCGATCAGCACCCCGAGCCCGATCGAGACCAGCGTGGCCGCGAGGCCGATCAGGAACGACGTCCGCGCGCCGTGCACGACGATCGCGAACAGGTCCCGCCCGGTCAGCGGCTCGACCCCGAACCAGTGCTCGGTGCTCACCCCGCCGAACGCTCCGGCGGGCAGCCCGGTCTCGCGATCGAGCGCGGTGGCGTCGTAGGTGTACGGGTCGTGGCCCTCGATGGCGGTGAGGACGTCCGCGAAGATCGCGACCAGGCCGATCACCAGGACGGTGACGGTGCCGGCGAGCGCCCAGCGGTCGCGGGCGAGCACCGATCTGATCGCGGCGGGCACGGACCGCGCGACGGGAGTGGACAACTGCATGACCTGCTTCTCGGGCGTGTTGATCTGTCGCGCCGCACAGTAAGCCGATCGAGTGAGTGAATCGTCCACGTCCACTGGCTGAGAACGTGTTAACACTATTGCTTCAGTGTTGACCGAAATTAAGTTGCACGTGGTGGCAGGGTGGGTCTACGTGGACACCGACGTACAACGGCTCCGACAGATGTCCGGGCTGGTCACGCCGATGGCACTCCGGGTCGCCGTGACCCTGGGGCTGCCGGACCGCCTGCGTGATCGCCCCGCGACCGCCCACGAACTCGCACCCGAACTCGAGGTCGATCCGCTCGCTCTCGACCTGCTCCTCGACCACCTGGTGACCCTCGGTGTGGCCGAACCCATGGGCGCCGGCTACCGCACCACGCCCTTCGGCGCACTGCTCTGCGTGGACGCGGACAACAACCTGAACAACCTGCTGCACCAGGACTCCGCCGCCGGGCGCGCCGACCTGGCGTTCATCGACCTGATCCACAGCGTCCGCACCGGCGGGCCCGCCTACCCCGTCCGCTACGGGCAGGACTTCTGGACCGACCTGGCCGAGCAGCGGCATCTTCGGGACGCGTTCGACCGGCAGATGACCGACCGCATGCGGGACTGGGTGCCGCAGGTCGTCAGGAACTACGACTGGTCGCGGTTCGGCACGCTCGTCGACGTCGGTGGCGGGCATGGCAGCCTGCTCGCCGCGATCCTCGAGGCGAACCCGGCGATGCGCGGCCACCTCGTCGACCTGGAGGACACCGCGGAGGGTGCACGTGCGGTGCTCGGCCTGTACGGCCTCGGCGACCGCACAGAGGTGACCGGAGGCAGCTTCTTCGACCCGTTGCCCGCCGGGGCGGACGCCTACCTGCTGTTCGACATCCTGCACGACTGGGACGACGAGCAGGCGCACCGGATCCTGGCGCGCTGCGTCGAGGCGGCGCCGGACGGGCGGGTCCTCGTCGTGGAGTCCCTCGGCGAGAGCACGGAGTTCGACCTCGTCATGCTCGTGCACTTCGGGGGGCGCGACCGAGGGCTCCACGACTTCGAACGGCTGGCGGCGGCGCACGGACTCAAACTCGCGTCCGTGACTCAGGTGACCCCCGGCCGCAGCCTGCTGGAGTTCACTCGCTGAGCGCGGCGATCCGTTCCTGGACCTCGGCGAGGTCGTCGGCGGTGGGCGCGTCGTCCTGGGTGAGCGCGCGCCGCCAGTAACCGGCGAACTCGATGTCCTTCTTGGACACTCCGAGGCCGACGAAGTGCCTGCGCAGCGTGCGGACCGCGGAGGCCTCGCCGCCGAGCCACACCCACACCGACGACGGCACTTCGGCCGCGGTCACCACCGAGACCAGGTCCTCCCCGGCACTGCGGTGCACCCATCGCACGCCGGGGACGTCCTGCTCCTCCAACGGGTCCGCGACCTCGACGAACACCAGTCGTTGCTGGGACGCGGGCAGCAGTTCCAGCAACGAGCCGATCGCGGGCAACGCGGTCTCGTCGCCCGCGAACACCAGCAGGTCGGCGGTGCCGAGCGGGCGGGCGTAGTCGGCCGAGGGCCCGAACCGCCCGATGACGTCACCGACCTGGGCCGTGGCAGCCCAGCGCGATGCTGGTCCGCTGTCGCCGTGCAGCACGAAGTCGACGGTCAGCACGCCGTCGGCCAGCGACCGGACGGTGAAGCTGCGCATCCACGGCCGTTCGGGCTCGGGCATCCCGAGGTAGGCCTGGTACCAGGTGCCGACGTCGGGGGCGTCCGACACGTGCGCTGATCCGCCTGGCCGGGGGAAGAGCAGCTTGAGTTGCTGGTCCGGCCAGGTGCCGATGTCACCGAGCCCGGGGCCGCCGAACGTCAGGCGGGTCATGCGCGGGGTCAGCGGCTGGACCGAGGTCACCGTCAGCAGGCTCAAGACAGGTATCCCTTCAGGTGCCGGGCGGTCAGGGTGTCCGAAGTGGACACGAGCTCGCCGGGGGTGCCGGAGAAGACGACCTGGCCGCCGTCGTGACCCGCGCCGGGGCCCATGTCGACGATCCAGTCGGCGTGCGCCATCACGGCGAGGTGGTGCTCGATCACGATCACCGTGTTGCCGGCGTCGATCAGCTGGTCCAGCAGGCCGAGCAGCTGGTCGACGTCCGCGAGGTGCAGGCCGGAGGTCGGTTCGTCCAGCACGTACGTGGAGGCTTTCTCCGCCATGTGGATCGCGAGCTTCAGTCGTTGCCGCTCACCGCCGGACAGCGTCGTGAGCGGCTGGCCGAGCGAGAGGTACGACAGGCCGACGTCGTGCAGGCGGCTGAGCACCGCGTGCGCCTGGCCGGACGGGAAGAAGTCGCGGGCCCCGGCGACGGACATGCCGAGCACCTCGCTGATGTTCTTGCCCCGCAACGTGTAGCGCAGTACCTCGGGAGTGAACCGCTTGCCCTCGCACTTCTCGCAGACCGTGGCGACGCCGGCCATCATCGCGAGGTCGGTGTAGACGAGCCCGATGCCCTTGCACTTCTCGCACGCGCCCTCGGAGTTCGCGCTGAACAGAGCCGCCTTGACGCCGTTGGCCTTGGCGAAGGCCGTGCGCACCGAGTCGAGCAGGCCGGTGTAGGTGGCGGGGTTGGACCGGCGCGAGCCGCGGATCGGCGACTGGTCGACCGTCACGACGCCCGGCCGCGCGCGCAGCGATCCGTGGATCAGCGACGACTTGCCGGAGCCCGCGACGCCGGTGACCACGGTCAGCACGCCGAGCGGGAGGTCGACCGACACGTCCTTGAGGTTGTTGGTGCGGGCGCCGGTGATCGTCAGGAACCCCTTGGGGGAGCGGAACTCCGGCCGCAGCTTGGCCCGGTGGTCGAGGTGGCGGCCGGTCAGCGTGCCGGACGCGCGCAGGCCCGCCACGTCGCCGGAGTAGCAGAGGTGGCCGCCGTTGACGCCCGCGCCGGGGCCGAGGTCGACGACGTGGTCGGCGATCTCGATGGTCTCCGGCTTGTGCTCCACGACGAGGACGGTGTTGCCCTTGTCCCGCAGCAGGAGCAGGAGGTTGTTCATCCGCTGGATGTCGTGCGGGTGCAGGCCGACGGTCGGTTCGTCGAACACGTAGGTGATGTCGGTGAGCGAGGAACCCAGGTGCCGCACCATCTTCACGCGCTGCGACTCGCCGCCGGACAGCGTGCCGGACTCGCGGTCGAGCGACAGGTAGCCGAGGCCGATCTCGACCAGCGAGTCGAGCGTGCCGCGCAGGGTGGCGAGCAGGGGCGCGACGGACGGGTCGTCGATGGCGTGCACGAACTTCGCCAGGTCGCTGATCTGCATCGCGCAGCAGTCCGCGATGTTCGCGCCGCGGATCCTCGAGTTCAACGCGGCCTGGTTGAGCCGGGCGCCCTGGCAGTCGTGGCAGGTCGCGAAGGTGACCGCCCTGTCGACGAACGCGCGGGCGTGCGGCTGCATGGACTCGCGGTCCTTGGACAGGATCGTGCGCTGCAGCTTGGAGATCAGGCCGTCGTAGGTGACCTTGGTGCCGTTGATGTTCAGCTTCGTCGTCGGCTTGTAGAGGAAGTCGTCGAGCTGCTGCTCGGTGAACGTCGAGATCGGCTGGTCGGCGGGGTAGAGGCCGGAGTTCGCGAGCACCTGCCAGTACCAGGTGCCGACGCCGTAGTTCGGGGCGTCGATCGCGCCGTCGTTGAGCGACTTGCTCCGGTCGACGATGGCGTCCACGTCGATGGTGGTGACCTTGCCCAGGCCCTCGCAGGTCTGGCACATGCCTTCCGGCAGGTTGAAGCTGAACGCGCCGGACGTGCCGACGTGCGGCCGGCCGAGGCGGCTGAAGACGATCCGGAGCATGGTGTGGGCGTCGGTGGCGGTGCCGACGGTGGAGCGGGAGTTCGCGCCCATGCGTTCCTGGTCGACGATGATCGCCGCGCTCAGGTTGTGCAGCGAGTCGACGTCCGGGCGGCCGATCGACGGCATGAAGGACTGCAGGAACGCGGTGTAGGTCTCGTTGATCATGCGCTGGGACTCGGCCGCGATCGTGCCGAAGACCAGCGAGGACTTGCCGGAGCCGGACACGCCGGTGAAGACGGTCAGGCGGCGCTTGGGGACGTCGAGTGACACGTCCGCGAGGTTGTTCTCCCTCGCTCCGCGGACCTGGATCACGTCATGGCTGTCTGCGACAGCGTTCAAGGCTGCTTCCCCCGTTGATTCTTTATGGCGTAAAGTATCGACCAACGAGGGTACTTTACGTCGTAAGGAGTCGCAACCGTGGTCGTCTACGCAGGTCAGGGCGACCCGCGCCGTTCCATCGAACTGCTCTGGCGGGCGTCGGTCGCGGAGAAGCGTTCCGGGCCGAAGCCGGGACTGAGCGTGGACGCGATCGTCGATGCGGCCATCGCGGTCGCCGACGAGCACGGCATGGCGTTCTCGATGCGCGCGGTGGGGGAGCGGCTCGGGCGCACGGCCATGGCGCTCTACACGTACGTGCCGGGCAAGAACGAGCTGGTCGACCTGATGTACGACCGCGCGATGGCCGAGCTGCCGGTGTCCTACCCGCTCGACGACGGCTGGCGGCCCGCCGTCACCGCGTGGGCGCAGGACATGTGGGAGTTCTACAGCCGTCACCCGTGGATGCTGCAGGTGTCGCAGGCACGTCCGGTGCTGGGCCCGCACGAGTTCGCGGTGATCGAGGCGCTGGCCGCGATCATGGTGTCCACCGGCCTGCCCGGCAGGGAGCTGCGCGGCATCGTCGGCGCCATCAACTACTTCGTGCGCGGCGCTGCCCAGACCGTCGCCGAGGCGCGGGCCGCGGGCGGCGCGACCGGCGAGGCGGACGAGGAGTGGTGGTACGCGCGGTCGGCCGTGCTGACGGAGATCGAGCCCGACCTCGCGAAGAAGTTCCCGATGCTGCACGTGCTGGAGAACGATCGAGAGCCTGCCAGATCCGATCCGGCTGATCCGGAACTGCCTTATCTGGAGAACGACGCCGTGGAGAACTTTCGCGGCGGATTGAAAGTGTTGCTCGACGGTGTTGAGCGCGCTGTAGCAAAACCGTGACATAGTCCGGACGTTCAGCGCACACGGACTCGATGAGATCGTGTCCATGGCAATCGGCAGAGTCCTTGTTGCCGTGGCGTGCGCCCTGATGCTGACGGCGCAAAGCACGGCGGCCGCACCCTCGCAGGACGACTACCGGCCCGCGATCATGACCATGCGCTACGACGCCGGTGAGCTGACCGGTGTGGTGCACGCGCCGCGGACGCTCGTCGGCGTGCGGCCCGTGGTGTTCAACGTCCTCGGTTCCGACGCGTACGCGCAGGACCTGGCCCGGCGGGGGATCGTCGTGGTGCAGGTCGGCGATCCCTCCGCGCTGGAACAACATCGTGAGCTGTGGCGCGACCTCAGGGTGGGCAAGGGTCCGCTGGCGCTGCGGTTCGGCGGGTTCACGGGCCATCTCGCTGTGGCAGAACCGTGACAGCTCCCTCACAGGACGACCACAAGTTCCGGGTGAGATCTGCACATGGTTATCGGAAAAGCAGCGGCCGCCGTCGTGATGGCGATGGTGCTGGCCGCGCCGACCAGTTCCGCAGCCGACCACGGCTCCGGCGTGAGGAAGGTCGAGTACTCGCTCGGTGACCGGGCCTTTCAAGTGCCCGGCTTTCACACCGGACCGGACGGCCCCGTCGCCGATCTCGAACTCACCGCGGTCGTGCATGCGCCGCGCACGCTCGTCGGCAAGCGCCCGCTGGTGCTGCTCGCGCACGGTTACTGGAAGCCGTGTGCCGACGACCAGTGGAAGTGGCCGTGTCCGGCCGGGGACGCGTTCCCGAGCTACCGCGGGTACGACTACCTCGCCGAGGAGCTGGCGCGGCAGGGTTTCGTGGTCGTGTCGGTGAGCGTGAACGGCGTCAACGCGGGGGAGATGGGCGAGATCGCGGACGTTGCCAGGGCGGCCGTGATGAGCAAACACCTGGAGCTGTGGCGCGATCTCGACGACGGCAAGGGGCCGTTGAAGCTGCCGGGGTTCCGCGGGCACGTCGACCTGACCAACGTCGGCACGCTCGGGCACTCGCGCGGTGGCCGTGGCGCGGTCTACCAGGCGTCGGACAAGCACGCCGCCGAACTGCCGGCCGGTGTGCGGATCAAGGCGGTGCTCCCGCTCGCGCCCGCCGACTACTACGCGTCGGACCCGGAAGCGCCGGAGAACCTCGACTACCGCATCACGAAGACCCCGTTCGCGGTGATGACCGGCAGCTGTGACGGCGCGGTCAGCGGCGGTTCGTACATCGACAACGCCAAGGGCCGCAACGTCGTCCCGATTCACGCCGTCACACCGAAGAACGCGAACCACAACTACTTCAATACCGAATGGTCCTACGACAACGACAGCAGCTGCCCGGCCACCGCGCTGACGCCTGAACAGCAGCGCAGGGTCGCCACCACCTACATCCCGGCGTTCTTCCGGCAGTACCTGAACGGAAGGCAGAACCCGATCGTCGGCAAGGGCTTTCCCGGCGTGAGCGTCGTGACGCATCAACCGATCGGCTAATTTCAAACAGACCTTCTTTGGGTGTTTCCCCCTTCCTCCGCTGTCAGGGTTGCTGGTGGAAGGGGGAAACTCATGCTCAAGACCACAGCGCTGCTCACCACGGCGCTAGTAGTGCTCACCGCGTCACCCGCGACGGCTCACGCCGGCGGCGACTGGGCGGGGTGGCAGAAGGACCTCAACGGATCCCGGCACAACGCCGCGGAGTGGCGGCTCAACGCCGGCAACGCGGGCAAGCTCAAGCTGAAGTGGGCGTTCGCCTATCCCAAGGGCGAGTTCAACGGCGTCCGCAGCCAGCCGGCGGTGGTCGGGGACACCATCTACTTCGGTGGCCCCGACAAGAAGTTCTACGCGAGGGACGCGCGCACAGGCAGGGCGAAGTGGGAGTTCGCGATCCCGGCGGCCGGCCACTACACCTACAACTCCGACGGACCGACGGTCGCAGAGGGCAAGGTGTTCTTCGGTGACAACGCGAGTCGCCTCTACGCGCTCGACCAGCGCACCGGCCGCCTGCGGTGGCAGGTGCAGATGGACGACGGCATCGCGTCGACCACCACCAGCTCGCCGATCGTCCACAACGGACTGCTGTACGTCGGCACGTCCAGCGCGGAGAACACGCTGCCGATCTCGCACGCCTGCTGCACGTTCCGCGGCCACATCGACGCCTACGACATCGACACGGGTGCGCTGGTGTGGCGCCACTACACGGTGCCGGAACCCGTCGAGGTCGGCACGTGGCCCAACGGCGCCAAGCGGTTCGAGCCGTCGGGTGCCGGGGTGTGGAGCTCGCCGGTGATCGACCGCAGGACCGGCACGCTCTACGTCGGCACCGGCCAGAACTACACCGGCAAGGGCGGCGAGTTCGACTCGTTGCTCGCGCTCAACGCCCGCACCGGCGCGGTGAGGTGGACCCACCAGGTCACCGACGCCGACACCTGGCGCGACGCGTGCAACACGCCTGACGCCGAGGGCTACTGCCCTGGGCTCAAGGACGGCACCAACCTCGACTACGACATCGGTGCCACGCCGAACCTGTTCTCCGTGGGCGGCCGTCAGCTCGTCGGTGTCGGCCAGAAGTCCGGTGTGTACCACGTGTTCGACGCCGCCACGGGCCAGGTCGTGTGGCGTCGTCAGCTCGGCGTGCCGCTGCCCAGCGGTGGTGTCTCCGGCATCCAGTGGGGATCGAGCTACGACGGCAAGCGGCTCTACATCGCGACCTACTACGCCGAGCCCGGCAAGCTGTTCGCGGTGGACCCCGGCACCGGCCAGGTGCTGTGGGAGACCCCGGCGCCGGAGGACGGCTGCACCACGGGCGGGGCGGCGGGCCAGCCGAGCTGCGCGCGGGCGCACGGTCTGCCGGTGTCCAGCACGCCCGGCGTGGTGTGGCTCGGTGCCGCTGACGGCAAGTTCCGCGCGTACGAAGCAAAAACCGGCCGGATCATCTGGACCTACGACACCGTGCAGGACGTTCGCGGTGTCAACGGGCTGATCGGGCGCGGCGGCACGATGTCCGGGCCCGGCACGGGAGCGGTGGTGTCGGACGGGATGGTGTACGTGCAGTCCGGCTACTACCCGGAGTTCACGAACCCCAACGGATCAGTGCTGCTGGCCTTCGGCCTGTAGTTTCGCGCGCACGCCGTCGGTCGGAAGGCCCGCCTCCGTGCGCAGTGCGACGGCCTTCTGCCAGGCCTGGCGAGCCAGCTCGGCGTCACCCGCGTCCGCATGGGTGTCGCCGAGCTGTTCGTACGCACCGGCTTCCAGCGGGAGGTCACCGCCGAGCCGGAACATCTCGGAGGACCGGGTGAACGCCTCGGCGGCCTTCGCGTGCTCGCCCAGCCCGAGGTGGCCGGTGCCCAGGTTGTCCCACGCCTCGGCCTGGCCGATCAGGTGGTCCATCGCCTGCCACATCCGCATCGCGCGCTCGCCGTACTCGACGGCCTCCGCGTACTCGCCGAGCTTGCCGTGCCCCCACGCGAGCCCGGTCAGCGCGTTGGCCTGGCCGTAGGAGTCACCGCACTCCTCGAACAACGCGAGCCCGCGCCGGGTGGTCTCCATGGCCTCGCCGATCCGGTCGTCCGGGGTCAGCATCGCGATGTTCAGCAGCACCCCTGCCTGGCCCGCCGGGTTGCCCTCGTAGACGTCGAACGCCCGGTGCAGCGCGGCGGTGGACTCCTCCGGCCTGCCCATGCGGCTCAGGCTGCGGCCGAGGTTGATCAGCGTGCGGCCCAGGCCGTCGGCGTCGTCGAGCTGCGCGACCGCGGCGACCGCGAGTTGTTGCGACGTCAGCAGATCGCGGTAGCGCGCCTGGCGGTCGAGTGCGTCGGCGAGCGACCAGCCCATGAGCCACGTCTGCGCCGCCGTGCCGTGCGGCATCGCGGCCATCAGCGTCGGGTGCTCGGCCATCAGCCACGCCAGCGCGTCCTCGTGCGTGGCGAACCGCTGGACAACCGTGCCCGCGGCCGGTTCGTGCGTGGCCGGGCGGTGGCGGCTGGGCGTGTACACGACGCCGGCCTCGACGCCCGTCAGCGCGAGGTGGTCGAGCAACCGGTGCAGCGCCTCGTCCCGTTCGCTGTCCAGCGCCAGTTCGGCCGCGTAGTCGCGCAGCAGGTCGTGGCAGGTGAACCGGCCCGGTTCCGGCTGGTCGATCAGGTTCGCCGCCGCCAGGTCCGCGAGCAGCACGTCAGTCTGCGACAGGTCCAGTCCGGCGAGCGAGGCGGCGCCTGCGAGGCTGATGTCGGGGCCCGGCATCAGCCCGAGCAGCCGGAACAGCCGCAGCGCCGCGGGGCTCAACGCCTTGCAGGAGTGGGAGAACACCGACCGCAGGTCCGCCGTGACGTCATCGTCGTCGGCGAACGCGTCGAGGTCGGCCAGCTCGTCCGCCAGTGCGGCCAGCGGGAACTCCGGCTGTGTGGCCGCACGGGCACCGGCCACCGCGAGCGCCAGCGGCAGACGGGCGCAGCGGCGGACCACGGTGTCGACGGCGTCCGGTTCTGCCCGCGCGCGGTCGTGCCCGATGCGGGCGGCCAGCAGTTCGCGGGCGTCGTCTGGCGGCAGCAATCCGAGCGGCAACGCGTGGGAGCGCGCGGGTTTCAGCGTGGTGCGGCTCGTGATCACCACGTGCGCGTTCGGCGTGCGCGGCAGCAACGGCTCGATCTGGTCGGCGTCCGTCGCGTTGTCCAGCAGCATGAGCACCCGCTTGTCCGCGAGCGCGTCCCGCAGCAACGCCGACTGGCCCGCGAGGTCGTGCGGCACCTGGGCGCGCGGCACGTCGAGGGCGGACAGGAACCGCAGCAGGGCGTCGCCGGGGCTCACCGCCGCGCCGCTCGGGCCGAAGCCGTGCAGGTTCACGTAGAGCTGGCCGTCCGGGAACCGGTCCATGGCCCGGTGCGCCCAGTGCACGGCGAGCGAGGTCTTGCCGACGCCGCCGGTACCGGTGATCACCACGACCCCGGTCGGCGCCTGGTCGAGCTCCGCGAGCTCCAGGGCCCTGCCGGTGAACGGCTTGGGCGCGGCCGGCAGCTGCCGAGGGGCCGAGGCCGCCTGCAGCCGCCGGTGTGTGGTCGCGAGATGCCGTGACGGTTCGGCGCCGAGCTCACCGGCGAGCCGGGCGCGCACGATCTCGAAGTGCCGCAACGCCTCCGCGGTGCGTCCGCTGCCGTGCAACGCCTCGATCAGCTGCGCGGCGACCCGTTCGTCCAGCGGGCGTTCGGCCGCGAGGGCGTGCAGTTGGGGGACCAGCGCCGAGTGCTCGCCCTGGGCCAGCCGCTCGTCGACGTGGTCGAGCCGGGCCGCGAGCAGCTCGGCCGCGAAGTCCGCGCGCAGCTGCCTCGCCCACGGAGTGTCCAGTGTGGACAGAAGATCGGCCCGTGCGAGCGCCAGCGCGTCCGCCGTCCTCCCGGTGCGCACGAGGTGCCGGAACAGGTGCAGGTCGATCTCCAGCGGATCGACCCGCACCCGGTAGCCGGCTCCGTCGCGTTCGACCAGGCCCGGCAGCGAGTGCCGCAGCCGGGTCAGCCACGTCTGCATCATCGCGCGGGCACGGGGTGGCGGCGCGTCACCCAGGACGCGTTCGACCAGGTCCTCGGCGCTCACCACGCGGCCCGCGTCGACGAGCAGGACGCCGAGCAGGGCCCCCAGCCTGGTCGGGCCGAACTCGGTCGTGCGGTCGCCCGTGCGTGCCGAGACCCCGCCGAAGACCGTGAACCGCACGGTGATCACCGTAGTCGCCCCGCTGGGACCTCACAAAAGGAACGCCTCACGCAGTTCCCCGGCCATCAGCTCCGGCACCTCCAGAGCCGCGAAGTGGCCGCCGCGAGGCATTTCCGTCCACCGCACGATGGTGTGGTTGCGTTCGGCCATCCGCCGGATCGGCACCCCCACGTCGTGCGGGAACACCGCGACCGACGTCGGTGTCGCGGACATCGGCTCCAGCTCGCCCCACGTCTCGTCCCCCTCCTGGTAGTAGCGCGCCGACGAGCCCGCGGTCCTGGTGAACCAGAAGATCGAGACGTTCGTCAGCAGCGCTTCGAGGGGGACCCCGATCTCCGGGTCGCTCCACGTGTGGAACGCCCAGTCGATCCACTCGAGCTGCGCGACCGGCGAGTCGGTGAGCGCGTGTGCCACCGACTGCGGCCGAGTGCTCTGCATCGACACGTAACCGAACTGCTCGAACTCGTACTGGAAAGCTTTTTCCACTGACCTGCGCTCGGCCTCGACCTCCATGTCGGCCGTCTCCTGGGTGACACCGGCGGAGAAGATCTGGTTGAGGTGGACGGCCTTCACCTCGTCCCGCAGCCCCAGTTGACGGGTGAGCATGGCGCCGAAGTCGTAGCCGTGCGCGAGGTAGCTGTCGTAGCCCAGGCGCCGCATGAGCTCCGCGACGACGTTCGCCACGCGGGGGATGGTCCAGCCGAGCTCCCGGGTGGGACCGGAGAACCCGAAGCCCGGCACCGACGGGACCACCAGGTGGAAGTCGCGGCTGAGAGGTTCGATCATCTCCTCGAACGCGAAGCCCGTCGTCGGCCAGCCGTGGGACAGCAGCAGCGGTTCGGCGTCCGGGTTGGCGCTGCGGACGTGGAGGAAGTGCACCTGTGCGCCGTCGATCTCGGTGATGAACTGCGGGATCTTGTTGAGCCGCCGCTCCTGCTCGCGCCAGTCGAAGCTCCGCCACTGGCCCACGAGCTCCCTGAGGCGTTCCTGCGGGGTGCCCTGGGCCCAGCTCGAGCCCACCGGGTCGACGGGCCAGCGGGTCTGGTCGAGGCGGCGGTGCAGGTCGTCGATGTCGGACTGGGGGATGGCGATCTCGAACGGCTTCATGCCAGCAACGCTAAGAGGGCTGTAGGACAGTTATGGTCCTACAGTGGCCTCTGCTCGTTTGCTGAAGTTGCTCGGCCTGCTGCAGGCGCGCCGTGAGTGGTCCGGCGCGGAGCTCGCGGAACGGTTGGGCGTCACCACGCGCACGGTCCGCCGTGACGTCGACCGGCTTCGTTCGCTGGACTACCCGGTGCACGCGTCGATGGGCACGTCCGGTGGCGGCTATCGGCTCGGGTCCGGCGCGCGGTTGCCGCCGTTGCTGCTGGACGACGACGAGGCGGTCGCCGTGGCCGTCGGGCTGCGGACCGCGAGCGGCATCGAGAACATCGGTGAGACCGCCGTGCGCGCGTTGCTGAAGGTCGAGCAGGTGCTGCCCTCGGCGCTGCGGCACCGGGTCGCGGCGCTGGAGATCGCGACGGTGCCGCACACGGGCTCGGGGCCGGTCGTGGACGCCTCGCTGCTGACGCTCGTCGGGACGGCCTGCCGCGACCGGCAGCGGATCCGGTTCGCGTACGTCGGGCACTCGGGGGAGGAGTCGGAGCGCGAGGTCGAGCCGCACCGGCTCGTGACGTGGGGCCGGCGCTGGTATCTGGTCGCCTGGGACGTGCTTCGGGAGGACTGGCGGACTTTTCGACTCGATCGGATGACTGTGCGCACCCCGTTCGGCGCCCGCTTCACGCCCCGTGAGATTCCGGGCGGTGACGCGGGGGCGTTCGTGGCAGCGCGTGTCGCCGACCGGTGGCCCGTGCAAGGCGTTGTGCGACTGAGCGTGCCCGCGTCGGAGGCCGTGGAGTGGCACAGCTACGGCGAGGTTTCAGCTGTGGACGAAACGTCGTGCCATGTGCGCGTCGGAGGCGAGACGATGGACGACGTGGTGTTCATGCTCGCGAGCATCACGGTGGAGTTCGAGGTCGTCTCCCCGCCGGAACTGTCCACGGCGCTGCTGCAGGCGGCGGACCGGTTTCGCCGGGCGGCGAAGTTCTAGAGAATTTCTCAGGGTCCTGACAGCAGACTCCTAGGCGCACAGGGCTTAGTGGAGGTCAGGGAGGTCCGCCATGCTGATCGATCACACCGTGCCGCTAGCCGTCGTGCCGCAGGGCACCGCGCTGACCGTGACCTGCGCGTCGGACCGTGGACCGCGCAAGTACAACGCGGACGCGTTCGCGCACCACCGTCGCACCTTCGTGGTCGCCGACGGAGTGGGCGACTCGGCGTCCGCCGCCGAGGCCGCCTGGGCAGCCGCACGCGCCGCCGCCCTGCTCACCGACCCGGTCGCCGCGATCCTCGCCGCCCACGACGCCCTCCAGATCCACTCAGGCGACGCGGTGATCGTCGTCGCCACGGCCCGCCTTGACGGCGGCTTCGACGTGGCGTGGGCAGGCGACGCCCGCGCGTACGCCTCGAACGACTCGGACCTCGTGCAGCTCACCAGCGACCACACGGTCGCCGAGTACTTCCGTGAGCGCGGCATCAAGGCCGAGCCGCGGATGGAGCACGTCGTGACGAACACCGTGCGCCACGCCACTTCCGAGAACATCGGCCGTGCGACGACTCGTGCGCCGCGGCTCGCCCTCGTCTCCGACGGCGTCTACGGGCCGTTGGGGCACAACGGGATCGAGGCGATCATGTCCGGGCACGCCTCGGCGGAGCGTTTGGTGCGCGCGGCTCTGTACGCGCGCGGCACCGACAACGCGACGGCGCTCGTGGTCAGCTGACCTTCCGCTTCTTCTTGCTGGCCTCGACGCTGCGCTGCAGGGCCTCCATGAGGTCCATGACCCCGGTGGCCTCCGCCGGCTCGTCCTCGACCTTGACCTTGCGGCCCTTCTGCTTGGCCTTGATCAGTTTGTTGACGCGCTCGGTGTAGGTGTCGCGGTAGTCCTTGGGCCGCCAGTCGTCGGCCATGGACTCGACCAGCGAGACCGCCATGTCGAGCTCCTTGCCGCGCGGCGCCCTGCCCTCCGGCGGCACGTCCAGGACGTCCTTCGGCTTGCGGATCTCGTCGGCGAAGAACAGCGTGTGCACGGCGAGGATGCCCTTGTCCTCCTTCAGCGCCGTGAGGTACTGCTTGCCGCGCATGACGAACAGCGCGATGCCCGCCCGGTTCGTCTTCTTCATCGCCTGCGCGAGGAGCAGGTACGGGCGGGAGAACTCGGGCTTGGCCGGACCGAGCCAGTACGTCTTCTGGAAGTGCACCGGGTCGATCTCGTCGATGTCCACGAACGCCTCGATGTCGAGCGTGCGGCTGCGGCCCGGTGCGATCTCGTCCAGTTCCTCCGGCTCCAGGACCACGTACTCGCCGCTGTCGACCTCGTGCCCCTTCACGATCTTGTCGTAGGGCACCTCACGGCCGGTGCGCTCGTTGACGCGCTTGTAGCGGATGCGGTCGGACGTGCCGCGCTGGAACTGGTTGAAGTGCACGGTGTGGTCCTCGGTGGCGCTGTACAGCTCCACCGGGATGCTCACGAGCCCGAAACTGACCGAACCGCTCCAGATCGCCCTTGCCATGCAGGTCAGGTACCCACCAGCGGCTCCGGTTACTCGTCGAGCAGCCGCAGCCCCTCCTGCGCCCACGCGATGCGCGTCCTGGCCACGGCCGCGTGCCCGGCGAACACGTGCGCCTTCAGCTTCGCCATCCGGTCGTGCTCGGCCACCGGCCGCTTGCTCATGCGTTCCCTGAGCAGCTCGGTGTCCTTGGCCAGCAGCCGGGCCCGGTGCGCCTCGGCGTGCTCCAGCGCGTCCTCCTGCTCGCTGATGAACTCCTTCAGCACCCGTTTCGCCGACTCGGCCGGCACCAGGTCGAAGTACAGCGCCTGCACCTCCAGGGCGTCGCGCGAGGGAGGGATCGGCAGCGGCGTGCCGATCCACTCCCGCAGCTCCGCCATGCCCGCGGCGGTGATCGCGTAGACCGTGCGGGTCATCCGCGTGCCACGTTGCTGTTCCTCGCCCTCGATCAGGCCGTTCTCCTCCATCTTCTTGAGCGCCGGGTAGATCTGGCTCTGCGGAGCCGACCACACCCACCGCGTCGAGGCGCCGAAGAGCTGCGTGAGCTCGTACCCGCTCATCGGCCGCGCTTCGAGGACGCCCAGCAGGACGTGAGGAAGAGACATGTATCGATGTTAACGTTCCCGGTCTCACCCCGCGGCGATGCGCATGGTGACGGTCCTGGCCTCGGTGAAGAACTCCTTGCTGTGCACACCACCCTCGCGGCCGATGCCGGAGTGGCCGAAGCCGCCGAACGGTGCCCGCAGATCGCGCACGAAGAAGCAGTTCACCCACACGTTTCCGCTGTTCAGGCTGCCCGCGACGCGGTGGGCGCGGTGCAGGCCCCCGGTGAAGAGCATCGCGGAGAGCCCGTACGGGGTGTCGTTGGCGAGCCTGATCGCCTCGTCCTCGGTGGTGAACGGCGTGATCGTCACCACCGGGCCGAAGATCTCCTCGCGCAGCACCGGGGCGTGCGCGGGCGGGTCGAGGACGATCGTGGGCCGGACGAACCAGCCCGGCGCGGTGCCGCCGCCGAGCACCTTGGCGTGGCCGGTGGCCTCGGCGTCGAGGTAGCCGGTGACCTTGCGGTAGTGCTCCTGGCTCGCCAGCGGGCCCATCCGGGTGGCGGGGTCCTTCGGGTCGCCGAGCCGCAAAGCCGTTGCGGCCTGGGCGAAACGGTCGACGAACTCGTCGTGCACGCCCTGCTGGACGTAAAGCCGTGAGCCCGCCAGGCACACCTGGCCCGCGTTGCCGAACGCCGCCTCGACCGCCCACGACACCGCGCCGTCCAGGTCGGCGTCGTCGAAGACCAGGTTGCAGCCCTTGCCGCCCAGTTCGAAGCTCACCGGGGTCAGGTTCGCCGACGCCGCCCGCGCGATCGCCTTGCCGGTACCGGACTCGCCGGTGAACGTGATGCGGTCGACGGCGGGGTTGACCGTGAGTGCCTCGCCCGCCGAACCGGGCCCGAAACCGTGCACGACGTTGAACACGCCGTCCGGGATCCCCGCCTCCAAAGCGAGTTTCGCGAGCAGGTAGGCGGAGTGCGGGGTGTCCTCGGCCGGCTTGAGCACCACCGTGTTGCCCCACGCCAGCGCCGGCGCGACCTTCCACGTCTCCAGCATCAGCGGGTAGTTCCACGGCGCGATCGCGGCGACGACACCGGCCGGCGCGTGCTGGACGTAGGTGTGGTGGCCGGTCGCCGACGGCAGGTGCTGCGACTCGGAAAGCCTGGCGTGGTCGGCGAAGAAGCGGAAGTTGAGCGCCGAGCGCGGCACGTCCTTGGACTTCGCCGCGGTGATCGGCTTGCCCATGTCACGGGTGTCGGCCAGCGCGAGGTCCTCGGTGTGCTCGTCCATCAGGTCGGCGAGCCGGTGGAGGAGCTTTCCGCGTTCCTCGAACGACATCCGCGGCCACGGACCCTCGTCGAACGCTTTGCGCGCGGCCCGCACGGCGTCGTCCGCTTCCCTTGCGCCGCCCAGCGAAACGGTCGCGTAGGCCTCCTGGGTGTACGGGTCGACGTCCTCGAACGTCGCCCCGTCCGCGGAGCCGGTCTCGACGCCCCCGATGACGTGCTTGATGCTCTTCATCGCTCCCACTCCCGTTCCAGCAACGTTTTCCCGCCCGCGCTCCAGTGCTGCGGCGGGATCTCGGTCAGCAGCACGCGGACCTGCTCGTCCCGGACGCCGAAGCCGTCGCGGACCGCCTCGTGCACGGTCCGCAGCGCCTTGCGCAACGTCTCGGGATCGCGGCCCTGCGCCACCTCGATGCGCACGATCGGCATGTCAGCTCCCCACCGTCAGCCGGCCGAGGTTGGTGAACTCCACGGACACCGACGACTCCAAAGGCACCGCGTCCGTGACACCGCCGGTCAGCACGATCCAGCCGGCCTCTATCCGCTTTCCCCGGCGTGCCACCGTGTTCGCCGCCAACGCCAGCGCTTCCGCGGGGTGACCCTGCACGGCCGCACCGGTCGCCGTGTAGACCACCGACCCGCCGGACGAGAGCACACAGCCCTCCAACGCGAGGTCGAAGTCGGGGGAGCGGCCGACGCCTCCCATCACGAACGCGCCTGAGGAAGCGTTGTCCGCCACGACGTCCGGCAGCGTGAAGCGGAAGTCCCGGTACCGGCTGTCGATGATCTCCAGTCCCGCGAACACCTTCTCGACCGCGCAGATCGCCGTCGCCGCCGTGACACCAGGGCCGGAGAGCGTCCGGCCCATCACGAAGGCGATCTCGGGCTCGACCCGCGGGTGGATGAGCTCCGGCACCGGAACCCCCTGCGGCAGCACCATCGCGTCGGTCAGCCACGCCACGAGAGGTGAGTCGACGTTCATCCGCTGCTGCTTGGCCCGCGAGGTCAGGCCGAGCTTCACGCCGATCAGGGTCTCGCCGCGCTCCAGCCTGAGCCGCAGCGTCTCGTCCTGGATCGCGTAGGCGGTGTCCAGGTCCAGTTCGGGCCAGGTGTCGCTCAACGGCTCGCCGTCGGTGCGTTCTTCCTCGCGCCGCAGCAGTTCCGCCGCGGCGCTCTCGACAGTCCAGTTCACGCGGGGGCTCCAGCGAGTTCACGGGTGCGGGGGAAGGCGGCGACGGCGGCCGCGCCCAGCACGGCTACCACGGCGAAGAAGTAGAAGTTCCAGCCAGCACCGAGACTCGAGTCGATGATCAGGCCGCCGACCGCGGGGCCGAGGATCGCGCCGAGACGGCCGACCCCGAGCGCCCAGCCGATGCCCGTCGCCCGCACGCCGGTCGGGTACGACCTGGTCACGTGGGCGTTGATCAGGTGCATCGTGCCGATCGTGCCGTAGCCGGCGATGGCGATCAGGACGTAGATCGCGACCTGGCCGGGGTTCGTGCTCAGTGCCGCCGCGCAGATCGCCGCGAGGGCGAACGAACCGAGGATGACCGGCTTCGCGCCGTGCTTGTCGGAAAGGCGCCCGCCCACCAGCGCGCCGACGACCGAGCCGAGGTTGAACACCAGCAGGAAGCTCAGCGCCGAACCCAGCGGGTACCCGGACGCCCGCATGATCTCCGGCAGCCACGTGTTGAGGCCGTAGACCAGCAGCAGCCCGCAGAACGACGCCACCCAGAACAGGATCGTGCGACGCAGGTAGGGCCGCTGGATAAGCGTGCGGACACCGCTGCTCGGTTGTTCGGACGGAGCCGGGACCGGCACGCCGATCCGTGCGGCGAGAGCCTTCGCCTCGTCGTGGCGGCCGCGCGAGACCAGGTACTCCAACGACTCCGGCAGGTAGCGGAACGCCAGGGGGAGAACGACGACCAGCGGCGCGGCACCGATCAGGTACATCACCCGCCAGCCCGCCGTGGGCAGCAACGGGATCGCCAGCGTCGCGGCCATGATGCCACCGATCGCGTACCCGGACTGCATTGCGGCGTAAGTGAAAGCGCGGTGCTTCTCGGCCGCGTACTCGATCGTCAGCGTGGCGGCGGTCGGCATGAGCCCGCCGAGCCCGATGCCCGCGAGGAACCGCAGCGCAAGGAACATGTCGGGGGACGTGGCAGCCGCACAGGCCGCCATCAGCACCGAGAACCACGCGACGCTGAACAGGAACGTCCTGCGCCTGCCCCAGCGGTCGGTCAGCGTCCCGACGAGCAACGCACCGACCAGCATGCCGACCAGCGCGGCGCTGCCGATCGTGCCCGCCTGCGCCGCGCTGATGCCCCACTCCTCGCGCAACGCCTTGATGGTGGTGCCGTAGACCACGAGGTCATAACCGTCGAACGCGAGGGCGAGACCACATAAAACGATGATCAGCGAACGCATGGCGCTTCCTTAGGCGGTGAGGGGACGGCGGAGCTGGGGCTGGGTCTGCACGCGCCGGGTCGGTCCGTGCCACAGGTCGATCGCGTCCGGCTCGGAGGGGTCGAAGACCCGCGGAACCCAGTCGTCGTCGAGGTTCCGGACGCCGTAGGAGTACTCGTAGGTGAGGCCCTCCGGCCCCTTGAAGTAGACGAAGATCGCGGTCGACTGCGGGTGCCTGCCCGGCCCCATCTCGATCTCCACGCCGCGCGCCTGCAGGAACCGCCAGTTGCGCATCACGTCGTCGAGCGAGTCGACCTGGAAGTTGATGTGGCACAGACCCGGTTCGCTGCCGCGGAACACCGCGAGCTTGTGGTGCACCGGGTCGAACCGCATCAGGCACGCCCAGTCGCCGATCCAGTCGGACACCTTGACGTTGAACAGCTTCGACCAGAACGCGTACGCCTGTTTGACGTCCGGGGCGTCGAAGCAGAGGTGGCCGAACTCGGTGATGCCCGCCGGACGTCCGAAGTGGACCGGACGGGCGAGCTGGACCTGGCCGTGCACGAGCTCGACGCGGTTGCCGAACGGGTCGTCGAACGCGATGAAGTCCTCGACGCGCCGGCTCCGCGCCTGCTTCGGCGTGCCCCGCGCGACTCGCACGCCCGCCGCTTCGAGTTCCTTCTCTGCTGCTTCGAGCTCGTCGTGACCTCGGAGGCTGAACCCGGAGGCGAGCACCCCCGCCTCGCCCTCCTCGAACGCCAGGCAGTGGTGCCGTTGGTCCGCGCGGAGGTAGGAGACCCCGTCCTCCTGCGCGACCAGTTCCATGCCGACGACGTCGACGGCGAACGCCACCGCCGCGTCGCTGTCCGCCGTACCGGAACGCACGTACGCGATGTCGTGCAACGTGATCATGACTGTCCCCTTCGGTCGGCACGCAGGTGTGCCCAGAGCCGGCTCAGCAGTTCGGTCTCGGCGGCGAGCCAGGCCGCCTGCTCGTCCGCGGACAACGCGCGGGGGCGCCCGGCGGCGGCAGCCTGCGCGTTGATCCGCGCCGAGACCTCGAGAAGCCACATCCGCGCCACGGCCTGACCGAGGTCGGCGCCGACGGTGATCGCGCCGTTGCCCCGCATCAGCACCGCGGGCGCCTGGCCGAGTGCCTTGGCGAGTTCCCCGGCGCGTTCCCGGTCCCGGACCAGCCGCGGGTCGTCGAACACCGGCACCTCGGGCCCGAGGAAGGCGCCCTGCCCGTGCAACGGCCTGATCGGCACGCCCGCCGAGGCCAGCGCGGTGGCGGTCTCGGGCTGGGCCCGGCAGACGGCCCGCACGTCCGGCCGCGCGCGGTAGATCGCGAGGTGGATCCACGCCTCCTTGGGCGTGCCCTCCGGCAGGTCGTCCGCGCCGAGGTCGAGCGGGACCGGACGGCCGGTGAGCGATCCCAGCGGCTGGGGCGGCGTGATCAGCACCCGCTCGCCGGCGAGCGCCGACACGTGCCCGAACGCCGTGACCAGCCCGGCGTGTGCGGTGGTCAGCGCCGCGTCCAGCAGGTCCTCTTCGACCTCACGTGACTTCATGGGGTCGGACCATACGTGTATCTAGATACCTATCGCTAGATGTCGACGATATTTCTATCGATACAGATATGTGTCGGGGGTTGCTACGGTCGGAGCCGTGAGAGTCGTCGTGCTGTCCGACACGCACGCGCCGCGGTTCTGGAAGCGGTGTCCTGCTGCTGTGGCGTCACATCTGCGGTCGGCGGACCTGATCCTGCACGGGGGAGACGTCTGTGTGGCGCCGGTGCTGGACGAGTTGGCGCAGTACGCGCCCGTCATCGCCGTGTGCGGCAACAACGACGGGCCCGACGTGGTGGCGTGGGGCGCGCCGGAGGTGGTCGAGGCCGAGATCGGCGGGCTGCCGTTCGCGATGATCCACGACAGCGGCCAGAAGGCCGGCCGGATGGCGAGGATGCGCCGCCGGTTCCCCGCCGCCCGCCTCGTCGTGTTCGGGCACTCGCACATCCCGTGGGACGAGCAGGAGGACGGGGTCCGGGTGTTCAACCCCGGCTCGCCCACCGACAAGCGGCGTCAGCCGCAGGGCACCCTCGGGCTGCTGGAGATCGAGGACGGCGTGCTGCTCGACGCCCGGATCGTGCCTGTCACCCGCTGATCGTCGAGGTGCGCGTCACTCGTCGACCGGCGCGCTCTCCAGCGACCGCAGGCCGTGGTCGATGAAGTCGATCATCCAGGTGAAGCTGTCCTCGACGGGGGTGTCCATCTGGAACCCGCCGTTCGCCTCCAGCGTCGCGAACCCGTGCAGCACGCTGCGCACCATCCGCAGGGCGTGGATCTCCTCGCCGGCACCGATCCGGTAGCCGCGCAGCATCGCCGTCCAGGACTCGAGCACCCGGCCTGCCGCGGCGGCGAGCGGGTCGTCGGGACCGGACGGGCGTGCGGCGTTGCCCGCCGCGTACCGGCCTGGGTGTTCCTTGACGTAGGCGCGCATCGCGTGCGCGCCCGCGGTGAGCGCGTCACCGCCGGCGCGGCCCTGGGTCGCGTCGCGGAGGGTGTCGGCCATCTCGTTGGCCGTCTGGATCGCGATGCGGTGCAGGAGGTCGGCCTGACCGGTGACGTGCTTGTAGAGCGAGGGGGTCTTCACGCCCAGTCGTTCGGCGACCAGACCCATGTTGAGCTGCGCGAGCCCGATCTCGTCCGCGAGCGCGGCCCCGGCCTCGGTGACCGCGGCGGCGGTGAGCCCGGCCCTAGGCACTCGGCGTCCTGTGTCGGTTCATGGCTCACCTCGAGATAGCTAACTTCAGTAGCTTCAAGCTAGTGGAGTTAGCCACCGGGTGCAACGTGTTGGCTAAGGGGTTTGACGGATTAGCTAAAGGTGATAGCTTTTGGCTAACCCGATTAGCTAACGTCGCCTGGAGGCAGTGAGATGACCGAGTTCCTGAGTGTCGACGGGGGAACCCTCGCCTACGAGGTGACCGGGACCGAGGGCCCGCTCGTCGTGCTCGCCCACGGCATGGGCGACAGCCGCGAGGCCTACCGGTTCCTGGCTCCGGGCCTGGTGCAGGCCGGGTACCGGGTCGCCGCCGTCGACCTGCGCGGCCACGGCGAGTCCAGCGTCGAGTGGCCGGACTACACCCGCACCGACCTCGCGGGTGACCTGATCGCCCTGGTGAAGCACCTCGGCGGACCGGCAGTGCTCGTCGGCCACTCGATCTCCGGTGGTGCGGTCACGATCGCCGCCGCCAAGTCCCCTGAGCTGGTCACCGCGGTGGTCGAGCTCGCGCCCTTCACCCGCAAGCAGCAGATGAGCCTCGGCGACCTGCGCGTGTCCGCGTTCCGTCGCGGCATGACCCACCTGATGGGCACCGCGATCCTCGGCAGCACCCGCCAGTGGGCCAAGTACCTGGACGTCGCCTACCCCGGCCCCAAGCCCGCGGACTGGGACGCCCGCCTGCGCCAGATCACCGCGAAGCTGGAGGAGCCGGGCCGGATGAAGGTCCTGCAGGCCATGGGCAAGATCTCGCCCGCCGACGCCGGTGAGCACCTGGCCCGCGTCACCCGCCCGGTCCTGGTCGTGCAGGGCACCCTCGACCCCGACTGGGCCTCACCGCGCGCGGAGGGCGAGGCGATCATCGCCGGCCTGCCCGCCGGACTGGGCACCCTGGAGATGATCGACGGGGCAGGCCACTACCCGCACGTCCAGTTCCCCCAGCAGACCCTCGCCGCGATCCTGAACTTCCTCGGCGACACCGGCGTCTAGGCGCATGGCCCTTGCGGCATCAGGGGGTTTCCTCCTGGGTGAGCCGCGGATGGTTCTGGGCGAGGAACTCCCGGTAGCTCGTGGGCCGGTAGCCGATCAGCCGTTCGAGATCCCCGGTGTTCTCGCTGAACGCGCCATCGGCGATCGCGGTGACCCAGGCGGTCAGGAACTCCGCGACCTCGCGCGGAACACCTTGTGCCAGATAGCTTTCGGAGTACTCCTCGGCGGTGATGGGCACGTACGGCACTTCGGAGCCGTGGATCTCCGTCAGCGCGTTCGCGATGTCGCGGAACGAGGCCGCCTCGCTGCCGCCGAGGGTGTAGGTGGCGTTCTCGTGGCCGTCCTGGGTGAGCACGGCGACGTTCGCGGCGGCGAGGTCGTGCCGGGTCGCCGGTGCCACCGTGCCGTCACCTTCGGGGACTCGCACACCGTTGTCGTAGGGGTCGGCGCCGAGGTGGCCGCCGAGGACCTCCGTGAACACCGGGTGGCGGAGGATCGTGTAGGTCAGGCCCGAGTTCTTCAGCGCGTTCTCGGCGAAGATGTCGCCGTCGGTGACGCCGACCTGGCGGGCGTCGGAGTCCTCGCGGCGCTGGACGGCGGTGAAGATCACGTGCTGGACGCCTGCCTGCTTCGCCGCCGTGATCACGTTGGCGTGCTGGGTGTCGCGGTCGGTGAAGGCCTCCGCGGACACCAGCAGCAGCCGGTCCACACCGGCGAACGCCTCGACGAGCGAGTCGTGGTCGAAGTAGTCGCCCTTGCGGATGTCCACGCCCTGCTCGGCCAGGTCGGCGGCGCGGGACGGGTCACGGACGAGTCCCGCGAGGCGGTCGGGCGGCACCTGGGTGAGCAGGGCTTGCAGGGTCAGGCGCCCGAGGTTGCCCGTGGCGCCGGTGACGAGAAGCTTTCCCATGGGGGAGCAGTCCTTCCGGTGGTGGTTCAGTTGGGGGTAACGAGCACGGTCTTGCCGACCGTCCGGCCGCTTTCGGCGAGCGTGTGGGCGGTCCGCATGGTCTCCGCGGTCAGCCCGTGCAGCGTTGTCGTGACGATCGGGCGCATGCGGCCCGCGACGACTTCCTGCGCCACGTGGGCGAGGATCCGGCCCTGGCTGCTCGGATCGCCGCCGGCGGTGATCTTGCTGAACACCATTTCGGTGTGCAGCGACAGGGATTTGCCCGTGAACGCGCCGAGGTCGACGGGCCCGGCGGCGTCGACGAAGGCCAGGTGGCCGAACGGCCGCAGCACCTCCGCGATGGATCCCAGGTGACCGCCGGTCCCCGCGGTGGAGAGCACCGCGTCGACCGAGCCGATGCCCGCCGCGCGAAGCTGCCCCGGCAGGTCACCGTGATGGTCGACGACCAGATCGGCGCCCATCGCCGTGACCCACCGCGCCGACTCGGGCCGTGATGCCGTGCTGATCACGAACGCGGACCTCGCCTTCAGCAGCTGGGTCGCCATGGACCCGACGCCTCCCGCCGCTCCGATGACGAGCACGCGGTCGACGCCCGCGGGCAGGGAGTCCTGATCGCGGAACAACGCCTCCCACGCCGTGAGCACACCGATGGGCAGAGAGGCGGCGTCGGTGAACGACAGTTCGTCCGGGATCTTCGCGACGACCCGGTGGTCGACCGCGACGCGCTCCGCCCAGGCCCCGTCTCGGGTGACGTCGCCGGTCCCCGTGACACGGTCACCGATCGCGAAACCGGTGGCGCTCTTGCCCGTGGCGACAACCACCCCGGCGAACTCCCAGCCGAGGACGACCCGGCCACCGGGCGCGGCGCTGCGCATCCTCCGGATCGCGGCCTCACCGGGGTTGATGCCGATCGCGGCGACCTCGACCACGACGTCACCGTCACGCGGCCGCGGCTCCGCGACGTCGACCAGTTCGATGGCGAACGCGTCGAGCGGATGAGCCAGCTCGTAGGCGAGAGCCTTCATGCTCAGTCCAGCTTCACGGCGTGCAGTGCGGAGAGCACGGCGCCCAGCTGCATCAGCCGCCCGCCCTCGCGCAATGACCCGGCGTCGACCGGGGCGAAGCCGATGCCTTCGAAGACCGCACGGAACTCGGCCTTGGCCGCATCGTCGTCGCCTGCGTGGAACAGCAGCTGCCTGCCTTCCGCGTGCCGGGGATCGGCGGCGATGTACTGGGCGTAGAGGGTGTTGAACGCCTTGACCACCCGCGCACCCGGAGCGCGCTGGGCGACGAACTCGCTGGAGGTCTCCACCCCGAGGTCCTCCACCGCGGGCGGGGCGAAGCCGGAGTTGGTGGTGTCGACGAGGATCCGTCCGTCCCACGGGGACAGACCCGCCAGCGCGTCGCCGACCTGCGGCCACGTCACGGTGAGGAACACCATGTCGGCCGCGGCGGCCTCCTCGACCGTGCCCGCGCGGGCGAGCGGGCCGAGCCGGGACACGACGTCGAGCAACGTCTCCGGGCCGCGGCTGTTGCTGAGCACCACCTCGTGCCCGGCTGTGACGAGGTGACCGGCGATGGCCTGCGCGACCGTCCCCGCGCCGATCGTTCCGAAGCGCACGACGAGCTCCCTCCGCTTATTGATGACGAGCGACATTAATAAGAATGATGATGCTCGACATCGTTGCCTTGTCAAGGCGCGGTCGTCCGTGGACACCCGTTTTGATGATGGGTAACATCGCAGTCAGGCGGAGGTCGGCCCAGGTCACGAGGTGCCGCGCCCAGCCAGGGAGGTGGTCGAGGTGCCCCGCATCACACAGGAGCAGAAACGGCTCAACCGCGAGAAGATCGTCGGCGCGGCCGGCGAGGGCTTCCGGCTGCGCGGCATCGACGGCATCGGCATCGAGGAGCTGATGAAGTCCGCCGGCATGACCCACGGCGGCTTCTACAACCACTTCGCCTCGAAGGACGACCTCGCTCTGGCCGTCCTCCACCAGGGTTTCACCGACTCGCTCGCGTCCCTGGACGCCATCCGCAAGTCGCACCCGCGCTCGGCGCGAGCGGCCCTGCACGACATGCTCGACAGCTACGTCAGCCCAGACCACCGCGACCACCCGGAGATCGGGTGCGCCTCAGCCGCCCTCGTCTCCGACGTGGGCCGCCACGGCACCGAGGCCCAGGCCGAGTACAAGCGCGGACTCGACGGCTACTTCGCCGCCATCACCGAGATGCTGCAAGAGCGGGCGCGCCAGACCGGCGCCGAGCTCACACCCGCCGAGGCCCGCGAACGCGCCATCGCGCTGTTCAGCCAGATGGTCGGGTCGATGATGGTCGCCCGCGCGGTGGCCGACGCGGACCCCGCACTGTCCGACGAGGTCCTGACGGTCAACCGCAAGCGCCTCAAAGCGCTGTAACCACCTCAGACGGTAATCACACAGCCGTGGTCGTCCTGCGCCGCCGCGTCCGAGTCGTCGAACCAGTGGCCGTCCGAGCCGAGGTAGCGGAAGCGCAGCGTCGTGCCACGGGGAACGACGACCGCGGCGGTGCGGCGGCCGTTGGAACGGGCCCGGAGCTCGGTCGCCCCCGGCGTCCAGCCGTTGAAGTCGCCGACCACGCTCACCGGTCCCGGCGGCTCGTGGCGGGGCAGCGCCCAGGTCACCCGCACGTGCTGATCCTTGGCAGGCACGATTCGGATCATCCGCTCGTCGTTCCTTCCCCGTGCTTCGGCGATGACGTGCTGACAGCCTGCCCGCTGTGTCCACATCGGACGAGGCGGCACGCCTGGGCAGGACGTGAGGTCGCCGGATCGGGTGATCCCGCTTCTGGGGCGTTGACCGCGGTCAGGTCGAGCGGGCCTGCACCACGACGCTCTGCAGCGAGGCCTGCCCCGGACGCCAGCCGGTCGACACGGCGACGTACCGCGCGACCGTGGCCGAGCCGTAGGTCCTGCCGTCCACGCTGTACGTGACGGTGTGCGGCGGCACCGCCCCGGCCGTCCACTTGAGAGCGACCTGGACGTCGTGCACCGACCCGAGGTCCACCACCATGCGGCCGTCCCGTCCCGGTTTCCACGCGGTGTGCAGCCGGCCGTCGACCGCGGCTGCCGGATCGCCCATGCCCGCAGGGAGCACGGAGTTCGGGAACGTGACGCGGCCGAGCGCCAGGTCGTCGATCGGGAACGGTGTGGCCAGCGGCATGCTCACCGTGCGCTCGGCCTTGCCCAGCACGACCGGCAGGCTGCGGCCGTCGCGGTGGACCAGCACGAACATGGCCGGGCCGCCGCGGAAGGTGACGCGCTGCGCGTTGTGCACGACGGCGGTGATGCCGGGTGGGATGCCGCGGGCGGTGAACCACGGTGCCTCGACCCGCGCGGTGGCGGCGGGCAGGGTGAGGGCGTAGTCGGTGCCGTCGCGGGTGGTGACCTGCGTGCCGCGGTAGAGCCTGGTGCCGCGCAGACGGACGGTTCCGGTGACGTCGGCGCCGGACAGGTTGAAGAGGCTGAGGAACCCGTCCGCGGTGCTCGCCCGCACTCCCGGAGGGCACTCGGGGACGGGTTCCGCCGCGATCTTGCGCAGATCAGCGCGAACGTACCCCTCCACCAGCCCGGCGGGGACGGTGATCGTGTCGCCCTGCACCGTGATCGGCTCGGCGGAGCGCGCGACGAACCCCGCCTTGCCGTCCACGTCGAGCCAGCCCGGCGTGCTGAGGTCCGGACGCGGGTAGGTGGCCACCGTCGTCCACGTGGCGCCGTCCAGTGACGTCTCGACGCGGTACGCGCCTGCAGCTGCTGTCTCCCAACGCAAACGCGCGCGTTGCACGGTCGTGGCGGTGCCCAGGTCGACCGCGATCCAGCTGTCCGCGCGGCCGCGTTCGGCTCGGGCGACGGCCCAGCGCGTGGCCGGATCGCCGTCCGTGGCCTTCGCCGGTTCGTAGCCGGGATCGAACGACGACGCCGTCGTCACCCCTGGGCCCACCTCGAAGTCGAACAACGAGTAGCCGTAGGTCGGGTGCGGGGTGATGCCGACCATGCGGACGTGACGGGCGGAAGTCGCCGGGAACGTCAGCTCGTCGACCCGAAATCCTTCGCGCGCCTGGACCGTGACGCGGCCCGCCGAGCCCGTGTAGGTGCGCGCACCGGTGAGGATCCCGGCCAGCGCCAGGTTGTGCACGTCGACCCGGCCTGGGCGGGGGAGTGCGCACACGATCGTGCCCGTCGGCAGGGTGGCGGTGCCGGCGAACCCGTCCGCGAACCGCAGCAGGCTCGCCGTCGCTTCGAAGCCGTCGCGAACCTGTTGGTAGGCGACGACATTGCGTCCGGTGACGGCTGCGGACGGGAGCAGCATCGGGGTCGAGCCGCTGATCTTGAACAACCAGTCGTCGTGCGACGGCTGCCAGGCGAGCTTCGTGAAGCCCGGCTTGGTCACCGTGCCCGCCCACGCGGCCACCGACTGGTGGGTCAGCAGACCGGGGTCGGCGCCGTGGTCGATCGTGATCGCCGCGCGGGTGAAGAACTCCTGTTCGGACACGGGTTCCGGGGCGGGGCGCAGCTCGTGCAACAGGTAGCTGATCGCTAGTTCCGCGCGTGCCTCCGGCTCGTACTTGGCCTCGCCGGAGAACTTCGCCAGCCGGTGGACCGGCGGGTGCGCCTGGTAGGCGAGCAGCCGGGACGCGAGCGCGGCCTCGGCGCGGGCGGCCATCGGGTCGCGCAGCACGGTGGAGCGGAAGGCCAGCGGGATGACGTCACGGCCGTAGAGGTGCTCGCGGTCGTTGACCATCGGCATCAACGGCTCGCCGGCGTCGCTCATGGTGGCGAGGATGGTGCGCCACAACAGTTCCCCGTTGGGCTGCTTGGTCAGCACCTCGGGCAGCGGCCGTCCGGCGAGCAGGAAGTGCACGGCGTTGCGGCCGGAGGTGCGCCAGAGCTCCTCCTGGTAGTGCGGGCCGAACGAGCCGTGGTTCTCGACGACGAACGTGTCGTGCAGGTTCGTCGCGGTGTTGGCGGAGATCGCCACACCGTCCACTGTGGAGGGGTTGGCGAGGTCGGCGGCGGGCAGGCCTGCCTCGTTGCGGCTCCAGCGGCCGAACGCCTCGCGCCAGCCCGGCCCGTCGCCGTGCCAGGCCAGTCCCGGTGCGAGCGCCTGGGCGTAGACGCCCATCTCCTCCAGCTTGGTGTCGCCCCGGTGCCCGCCGGTGAGGCCGTTCGGTGTCCAGCTGCCGGACCGCGGGTCGTTCCCGGTGCCGAGCGAGGTCGTGTAGTCGGCCTGGCCGCGGGCGATCGCCTCGACGTTCGCGCGGGTCGCCGCGTCGAGGTCGGGCCAGAGCAGGCGGGCGGCCAGCACGAAGTAGGACTGGAACGTGGTGTCCCAGAAGAGGGTCTTGCCCCACTCCGTGCCGCCCGCCAGGACGTTGCTCGCCGCGAAGTGCTTGATCGTGGCGAGGGTGTGCTCGCGCAGGACGTCCTTCTCGACGCCCGCCGGCGCCGCGTCGTAGCTGCCCCTGGTGAGCAGGACGGCGTTGCCGAGCACGACCGCGAACCCGAAGTCCGTGCGCCGGTACCGTCCTGCCGTGGCGTCGTACTGCGTCTCTGCCCACCTCGTGTGCCTGAGCAGCACCTCGTAGTAGGTGTCGTTCAGCTGGGCGACCGAGACCTTCGGCGCGACCGCCAGCACACCCGTGGCGACCAGGAACGTCCTGCGGTTGATCAGCACGTCAGCGCGGCCTCCGCCCAGTCGGCGTGGTCGAAGTTGCGGCCGTCGCCGCCGTCGGTGACGCGGAGGCTGAGCATCCGGACGTCGGTCACGTCGACGTCGATCGGCACCGCCGCGCCCTTGCCGCGGATGATTCCGCCGTCGTACAACGGTTTGTCGTCGCCGAAGACCTGGAACGCGACGGAGCCCGGCTGCTCGGTCTCGTCGTCGAGGCCGATCTTCGCGGTGAGGCGCTCGCAGCCGCGGCCGAGGTAGACCGAGAGCTCGGACGGTGCGTGCGTGCCGAGTCCCTTGGCGTAGGTGACACCGCCGATGGTCAGCGTGTTGCCGTCACCGCCGGTGTTCTCGCCGTTGGACCTGTCGCGTTCCACCGGGCCCCAGCCGTTGGTCTCGCTCATGAACGGCAGGTCGCTGACCTGCGCGCCGTTCGCCGGCGTCGGGGGAGGCACGAACGCCTTGACGGCCTGCTCGACGTGCACACCGCCGAAGGTGGCGACGATCGGCACGTCCACCGGGCCGGCCTGCGTGCCCGCCCGGAGCTGCCAGCGGCCGCTGATCGACTCACCGGGAGCGAGCCTGGCGCGCGTGATCGCGGGACCCGACACCGACCAGCCCTCCGGCGCGGTCGCCGTCAGCCGGACGTCGCGGATCTCCTCGTCGCCGTTGGTGAACGTGCCGGCCACCTCGACGGTCGAACCTGCCGGGGTGTCCACCTGTCCGGTGGGCGTCACGGTCAGCGTGGTCTTCGGGACCTGGCGGATCGGCTGGTCGCACGTCCGCAGACCCGGCCGGTAGCGGCAGATCACCGCCGCGAAACCGCCGTTGCGCTGGGCGGGCACGGCGAGGGTGTCGGTGTTGCGCAGGATCTGGGTGTCGCGGACGACGTCGGCCCTGATGGCGGGGTCGCGGACGGTCTCGACCAGCCACTGCCCGCCACCGAGGAACCCCAGCGGTGCCCGGAGAGTGCGCTCCTGGGTGGCGATGCCGCCGACGAACCACCGGTCACCGTTGCGGCGCGCCACGACGGCGTGCGAGTCCGGATCGCCGTCGAGCAGCCGGGACTCGTCCCAGACCGTCGGGATCTGGTCGAGGTAGCGCAACGCCTGCGGATGCCGTTCGTACGCCTCGGGTTTGTCCGCGAAGTGCGTCCAGCCCGACTCGTACACGACCGGCAGCGCGACCTCGTGCGCGATCGACGCCTCCTTCGTGCCGGTTTCGAGCGACACGGGCGTGTAGTCCATCGAGCCGGCGACGTTGCGGGTGAAGTACTGCACGGGGTTGTTGGCGGCGGGCGGGTAGTTCTCGGCGCCGCGCACGGCCTCCATCGTGAGCACGTGCGGCCAGGTGCGGGCGAGGCCGTGCGGGATGGTGGAGCCGTGGAAGTTGACCATCAGCTTCAGGTCGGCCGTCTTCTGCAGCACCGCGTCGTACCAGCGATAACGGTCCTGCGAGTCGGACTCCATGAAGTCGAGCTTCACGCCCTTCGCGCCCCACTGCTTGATCCTGGGCAGCACGGTGTCGCGTTCCTGCTGCGTGTCGAGGTCGCTCCAGTGCAGCCACAGCAGGATCTCCACGCCCTGCGCGCGGGCGTACCGGATGAGCTCGGGCACCCACGCGGCGCTCCAGCCCTCGTCGACCAGCGCGTACTCCCAGCCGTTGCGGGCGGCGAAGTCCACGTACTGCTTCTGCCGCGCGAAATCGCTCGGACTGGAGTGCTCGCTCAGCCACGACCACGCGACCTTGCCGGGCTTGATCCACGACGTGTCGGTGTACTTCGCGGGACTGGAGAGGTCGTCCACGAGCGTGGAGGTGCTGACCGTGCCGAGGTCGCCGACGATCGCAGTGCGCCACGGGGTCGTGCCGGTCGACGCCACCTGTGCGTCGGCGAGCGCGACCTGGAAACCGTTGCCGCTCTTGCGCAACCTGCTGCCCGCGTACCGGCCGTCCACATCGGACTCGGTGAGCAGCGCGAAGTCCTGGCCGTTCTGGAACAGCGACGGGTACCCGAACTCGCCGGTGGCCTCACCCGCGGTCGTCCGCACGCGATTGGCCTCGTACCAGGCGTTGTAGGGGAGCAGCCACGCCTTCGACTCGGCCGGCAGGCTGAAGCTCGACGCCTCGGACGTGACCGCCGTGGCTCCCGGCAGCACGTACCGGTACGCGACGCCGTCCGCCGCGGCCCGCACGACCAGGTCGAAGGCGCCCGAGGCGTTCCGGAAGCCCAGCCTGGTCTCGGTCATGCGGCTCGTGCGCTGCAACCGTTTGCCGGTCGTCATCGTGTACCGCTCGATGACAACGCGGTCACTGCGTCCGGTGAAAGTCAGTTCTTTGGTGAGATCCGCAGTGGTCGTCGTGAGGCCGACGGCAGCGGGCTGAAGCACCGTTCTGCCCTGCCTGCGCACGGCGAGTGTCAGATTTCCGCTGCTCAGGGCCACTTCCGCGGTGACCTGGCCTGGACCGGTGACGGTCCAGCCGGCCGGGGCGGCGACGGCGGGCACGGCGGGCAACAGCAGGGCGAGCACCAGAACGAGCAGTCGTGACATCGTTGTCAGCTCCCGGGGTGAGACCGCTCCCATCGTGTGGGGGCCGTCTGTTCCCGGTCAAGTGGCTGATAGTTATCAGTCCTCTTGCGGACAGTCTTTTCACATGACGACGATCTCGATCTCCCTGCCCAGCTTGGCGCCGTTCAGCAGGTCGAGGTCGTCGCCGCTCCAGAACTTGCCCGGGTCGTACCAGTTGGGCCTGCGCTTGGGCAGCAGCCCCATCTCCTCGTACGTCACGGCCACGATCTCCGCGCAGAACGCGCTCTCGATGGTCGCGTCCCCCTTGGGGCCCAGCGGAACCCGCCCGCGCAGCCACCGCGAGGCGAGCTTGGCCGTCGAGGGGAACGGCGTGCCGTCCAGCCGCGCGACCGTCCGCAGCGCCGCGTCCTCCATCTCCCGCGTCACCTCGTGGTCGAGCTGCCGCAGCCACGCCCGCTGCCCGTACTTGTCGTGCCACGTCACCACGGCGTCGCGCAGGTCGTGCAGCTGGGCCCCGCGCTGATGGGTGCCGCTCCACATGTCCTTGAGGGACTTGCCGAGCTCCGCGTGCCACATCAGCGGCGGCAGGTCGTCCACCACGATCGCCATGCCGACGTGGTTGACCGGGCTGTTCGTCATGGCCTGGATCGCCCGGTCCGCCGCACTGCGCCCGCGGAACACCCACACGTCACCGGTGCGGGTCATCTCCACGGCTTTGTCGAGTGTTGTCGCCATGGCCCAGTAGCCTAGGCACATGAAGCTCTGGAAGCTGATCGGGCTGGCCGCGTTCGCCGGTGTCGCGACGAGCGGCGTGGTCGTGGCCCGCAACCAGCGCCGCCGTGCCGCCTACACCCCGGACCAGATCCGGGAGCGCCTGCACGAACGCCTGGCCGAGTCCTCGCGCAAGGACTGACCTCACGCGTCCACTGTGGAGGGTGCAACCTCCTTGGTGTGCTGGGACGGGATGAGCCGGTAGGCCACGAACGACGCGACGGCCAGCAGTCCGGCCGCCAGCAACGCCGTGCCCTGCATGGCCTCGGTGAACGTGCCGGTGGCCGCCCATGCCGAGAGCACGGTCCCGAGCACCGCGATGCCCAGCGCCGCACCCAGTTCGTAGGCCGTCTCCGACACGGCCGACGCCGCGCCCGCCTTGTCCGCGGGCACGGCTGACACCACCGCGTCCGTCGTGAGCGTCAGCGCGAGGCCAACACCGGCGCCGAGGACCACCAGCGCCACCGCGATCCCGCCATAGCCCGACGAGAAACCGACGATGGTCAACCCACCCGCGCTGACCAGCAGACCGAGCGCGATCGCGCGCCCGGTGCCGAGCAGGCGGACGACGGGACCGATGGCCGCGACCACGAGCACCCCGGCGAGGCCCAGCGGCAGCTCGCGCAGGCCTGCCTCCAGCGGTGAGTAGCCCAGCACGTTCTGGAAGTACTGCGACAGGAAGAACACCAGGCCGGTCAGCGCGAAGATCGCGATCATGCTGGAGCCCACCGCACCGCTGAACGCGGGCTTGCGGAACAACGCCACGTCGATCATCGGGTGCGCGGCCTGGCGCTGCCGCCGCACGAACGCCCACAGGCTGGCGACGCCGACCAGTCCGGCCAGCAGGGCCGTCCAGTTCGGGCCGACCAGCGCGACCTCCTTGATCGCGTAGACCAGCGGGACGACACCGACGGCCGACAGCGCGGCCGACACCAGGTCGAACGGCCCGGGGTTCGGGTCGCGGGACTCCGGCAGCCACCACGCGCCGAACACGAGCAACGCCGCCATCACCGGCAGGTTGATGATGAACACCGAGCCCCACCAGAAGTGCTCCAGCAACACCCCGCCGATCAGCGGGCCGAGGGCGGCACCGGCCGTCGCGGTCGCGGCCCAGACCGCCACCGCCCGCGTGCGCTCGGCGGGGTCGGTGAACAGGTTGCGGATGATCGACAGCGTCGACGGCATGATCGTCGCGCCCGCCACGCCGAGCAGCGCGCGGGCCACGATCAGCCAGCCCGCGGACGGCGCGAACGCGGCCAGCAGCGAGGCGGCGCCGAATCCCGAGGCGCCGATGAGCAGCAGTTTCTTGCGGCCGATCCGGTCACCGAGCGTGCCCATGGTGACGAGCAGGCCGCCCAGCACGAACGAGTAGATGTCGCCGATCCACAGCACCTCCGCGGTCGAGGGCCCCAGGTCCTGCCGCAGCGCCGGGATCGCGAGAGCCAGCACCGTCCCGTCCACGGCGATCAGCAACAGTGCGAGCGCGAGCACGCCCAGTGCCGCCCACTTCCGCATCACTTCCTCCTTAGCCGACCATCTGGTCTGTAAACTAACGTACCGACTAGACGGTCGGTTAGGCAACCGATAGGTTGATCACATGCCCGGAGAGCAGCGCAACGCGCCCCGCACCCGCCGTGAGGTGCTCGCAGCGGCCGCGCGCGCGTTGATCGAACAAGGTCCGAACGTCAGCCTCGACGCCGTGGCCAAGGAGGCGGGTGTCTCGAAAGGCGGCCTGCTGCACCACTTCCGCACCAAGCAGGCGCTGATCGTCGGGCTGATCGAGGAGTGGTTCGACCACTACGACGCGACCGTCGAGGGCCTGCTCGAACCCGAGGACACGCCGGGCCGCTGGACCCGCGCGCACATCAGGGCGACCTTCGTGCCGGACGACCTGTGGTCTCACCCGTCCGTCGTAACGGCGCTGCTCGGCGTCCCGGAACTGCAACAGCGGATGGACGTCGCCGCGACCCGCTGGAGGCAGCAAACCGATTCGGACGGCCTGCACCCGCAACGGGCGGACCTCATTTCCCGTGCACTCGACGGAGTGACGCTGGCGGACCTGCTCTGGCGCGGCCAGGAGTCCGACGAGGAGCGTGAACACACCCGTGACCTGCTGCTGAAGCTCACCGAGCAGACCGGGCCGCTCGTCTGACGTTGTCCACCGAACGTTGTCAAGTGGAACAACGCTGACACCGGACAACGGTTTCTGCGTACCTTCGGAAGTGGTTGCACTCCGGGGGGAAGCAAATGCCAATCGTGATGTCCGAATCCGTGCCCAAGGGGCGCGGGCTGACGATTCTGTTCGAGTTGGAAGACCTGGCGCGCACGCGGTTCGCCACCGCTCCGCTGCCGATGTACGAACTGGTGTTCAGCGTCCACAGCGGTAACTGGGACCGCCTGCTGCTGCCGCACATCCGCCCACTCGCCGAGCTCATCAGGCCCGGCCGGTTCATCCCCGACTTCTTCAACTCCGCACGGCCCGACTTCGACGATGCCGTGCGGCAGGTGCTCGAGGTGCCCTCCACACGGGTGCGCGACCAGATCGCGAGCATGCTCGGCACCACGTCACCGTGGCTGCGCTCGTTCGCCGCCGGCACCCCGACCTCGCGCCAGGACCTGAGGTCCGCCTTCGCCGCCGGCTTCCGCGACCTGCTCGGCCCGAACTGGTCGCAGACACGTCAGTCGTTCGAGGCCGAGGTGCGCCTGCGCTCGTCGCAGGCGGCGACGCGAGGGCTGGGAGACCTGCTCGGCCACCTGCACCCGTCGATCTCGTGGACCTCGCCAGCCCTGCACGTCGAGCTGGGCTGGGACACCGAGATCTCGTTGCGCGGCACGGGAATGCTGATCGTGCCGGTGCTCAACGGCCTCACCCGCCCGGCGGTGTCGATGTTCGCCGAACCGCAGCCGCTGCTCTTCTACCCGGTCATCGCACCCCAGCCGAGCGGCGCCAGCCTCGAGCTCGCCCTGGGCCGCACCCGCACCCTGGTGCTGCGCGCCCTCACCTCCGAACGCACCACCACCGAACTCGCCCAGCACGTGGGCATCAGCCTGCCCACGGCATCGCAACACGCCACCGCCCTGCGCACCGCGGGTTTCGTGTCCACCCACCGCAACGGCAGGTCGGTCCGCCACCGCCTGACCCGGCGAGGCTGGGAACTGCTGAACTGACCGTGGCGGCCGGGAACTGCTGAACCGACCCGGCGCGGGCGCGGCTGGGAACTGCTGAACTGACCACTGGGAGGCCAGCATGACCGCGATGCCGCGGTACCGCACCGACCCGAGCCCCAGCGCACTGGCGACCCGCCTGCGCGCACTGCGCAAAGCCGCGGTCCCCGTCGCCTGCCGCGTCTACGCCGGACTTGCCGCGCCTGTCCCGAGTTCCGCACTGCACGCCCGCATCACCCACACGATGGCCAAGGCGTTCGTGGCGGGCGAGTCCGCGGGCGTGCCGCGCTTCGAACCACCGCCATCGACCCAGCTGCGGCTGCTGACCGCGGTGAGCTGGGGCCGCCTCGACGGCGGCGGCCCGGACATGACGACGTTCCCGGTCGACCTGGCCTCCGAACTCTGGTGGCGCGTGCACGAACGCGCCCTCGGCTCGCTGCGCGCGGCCGAACGCCGCGTGGCCTGCGACCTGTTGCTGCGCCTGGGATATCCGCAGCGCGCGGCCGAGGTGATCGGGCTGAGCGTGATCGACCCGCGCAAGCACGTGCTCTCACCCGACCTGGCGATGGAGCAGCTGGCCGTGCTCCGCTGCCACCTCCCGACGTCCGCCGTGGAGGCGATGGCGTTGCGGGGCGCACGGTCCGGGCTGCCGCCTGAGATGCGGCGCGACCTGGCGTTGTTCGTGGTGTTCCGCAACGCCGCCCGCGGCGTCGACTCCACCTCGCTGCAGGCCGGTGCCGCGCTGGCGACCAAGGCCTCGTCCGAGCTGCCACAGCAAGGCTTCGCGGGCGCACTGCACCGCGCGCGGCTGCACCGGGCGATCGCCGCGGTGCCGTACGTGCGCCGCGACATCGCCGAGGCGCACCGGCTGCTGGGGAGGGCGTTGGAGTCGCTGACCTCGATCACGCCGGCCGCCGGGATGGATCGGCTGGCGTGGGCGGACGAGGCCTACGCCCTGTACTCGTTCCTCGTGCGGACCCACCTCGCCATCGGCCTCGGGAGTCGTGCCGCCGGGTACGCCGCCGAGCTCGTCGAGCTCAGTCCGGGTGATGACAGGACGTGGGCGCTGCGGGGTGACGCGCTGGCGGCGTGCGGTCAGCTGGACGCTGCCTTGGACGCCTATGGGCGTGGCATCGCCCTTGGTGGCTGGGGTGCGGCTCGGGCTGCCTACCTTCGCGGGTTCGTGCTGGAACGGCTGGGGCGGGTGGCCGAGGCCGCGGAGGACTACGTGCTGTCGCAGCGGATCGACCCGACCTCGTCGGTGGTGGCGGGGCAGGTCGAGCGGCCCGTGCCCGGCGCCACCTATGCAGTGGGCTGAGGCGGTGCCCACCGCTCCTCCGCGCGATTCCTCATGACGCAACGCGCGAACCCCGGATTTGGTTCCCGCTCTGTCCACAGGCTTGTGAGTTGTCCACAGGCGTCGGTCGACGAGGGCGTTTCGCGGCCGGGCCGTGACTCGTGGTGCGGGTCAGCGGGCGTCGGCCGTCACCAGTAATCGCAGGTGTGCCGCTAGCCAGGTGGTTGGGGATGGGGCGTCGGCGAACGCTTTTACGGTGGCTGCCGCTGTGCGGAGGCCCGTGTTGTGGAGGTGGGTGCTTACCTCGCGCGTGCGGGCCAGCAGGCTGTCCGTCAGGTGGTCCAGGCCTCGGTGGGAGGCCTCGGCCAGCACCGTCAGGGCGCTGTCCACTGCCGTGCTCAGCGGATCGGAGGCTGTGGCTCCTGGGGAGAGGGGCTGGGGGGTTGTGTCCGTTGCCAGGTCCAGGACCACTACCCCTGCCGGGGTGTGGACCGCCAGGGGGTCGACCATCAGCGTGCCGCGGTGGCGGCGGACGCTGCCGGTGATGGTTGTCGGGCCTGCTCGTAGTGCTGTTGTCAGTGCGTCCAGTGCTTGTGGCGCTACTGCTCGGTGTGTGGCTTCCAGCAGGCACGTTGTGCCGGTGGGGCCGTGGAGTGTGGCGGTCAGGCGTTGTGCGGCTGGGTCGTAGGCCAGGTCGGACACCTCCGTCACGCGGATTGCGCGGACCAGTTCCGCTTCCACCCTTGCGCGGACTTGGCGTGGTGGTAGGGCGGCCAGGTGTTTGGCGGTTGCTTCGTAGTCGTCGATCACCAGCGCTTGTGGCAGGTGGTCCCAGGCTGTTCCCACTGGGGTCAGCGAGGTTTTGGCCACGCGGCTGGTTTTCAGGGTTACGGCTCGGCTTGCGCTGCGGGTGGCCGACTCGGAGACCACGTTTGAGGCTGCCAGTCGTTGGCCGGTGCGTAGAGGAGTGTCGCGTTGGACCAGGACCACGTCGCCCGATGCGAAGTAGACGTCCACCGCGTTCTCCGCTCGTCGGCGAGCGCCCAGTGCGGTGAGGCGGACTCGCTTCAGCGGGGTTTCCGCTGGTTCGTCTGGGCCCAGGATTTCTGCTCGCGGGCCGTTCGCCGTTGTGCGGGCGTGTAGTTCTGTCAGCAGGGCGGCGAACTGTTCTGCCTCGTAGTCTGCGCTGCGTTTGCGGTAGGCGGTGAGTTGCGCGAGCAGGTCGGTGATCACGGCGGCCGGCCAGTGCAGGCGTTGTGCGGTGAGGTCGCGGTGCAGGCGTTGCCACGCCACGTCCAGGACTTCGCTCGCGTTCGTGGCGCCGTCGAGCAGCAGTTGGTCCAGCAGGTCGGTGATGGCGCTCAGGTCTGTTGCCGTGGTGGGGGATCCGCCTACGTCGACCGTGTCGGTGCCCTGTGCGTCGGCCTCCCGGAACGCCCAGATCGCCAGGGCTGTCGCCTCGTCCTTGGTCACCGCGTCCGTGTGGACGTAGGACAGGTCGCCGGGCACCAGGAACGTGACTGTGCAGGTGGGGAGTTCTGCCTGTGCTGTCTGGTCTTCCGCTGTCGGGCGGCGGAGTTTGGCTCGGTAGCCGGCCTGGTGGGCCCTGCGGGCTCGGCGCAGGGTGCGTTCGCCCATCAACGCCACCAGCTCGGTGTCCGTCACCGCGCCCGGTGACCACAGTTCGGCGGGCGCGCTCGTCTCTTGGGTGCGTTGGTAGGCGAGGACCACCGCGATGCGGTGGCGGCAGACGCCTGATGCGCCGCAGCTGCAGTGCGCGGCGTCCAGCGTGGTGGCCGGGGGGAGAGTTGTTGTTGTGCCGTCCGGGAACTTGCCCTGGACGGTGCCGGTGGGATCGGTGTCGAGCACTGGGACGATGCCCGCGTCGAGTTCCTTGACGGCGCGTTTCACCAGACCGCGGTTGGCCAGCGACGCCAGCGCGTCCGGGGTCAGTGCCATCAGGTCTGGTCTGGTCACCTGAGCTTCTCCGCAACGAATTCCGCTAGCTGTCCTGGGGTCATCGCGCCGACGTGGGCGCCGACGTTCGCGAGGCGCTGGCCCAGCGCCCGGTCGTAGTCCGGGTTCGCCTCGTCGTCGAGCGCCGCGAGGCACAGCACGTGGGTGCCCTGCTCGCACAGCTCCTTCACCGTGCGGACCAGGCGCTCCTCGCTGCCGCCTTCATAGAAGTCGCTGATGAGCGCCACGATCGACCGGCGCGGGCTGTCCACGAGGCCGGCGCCGTACGCCACTGCCTTGGCGATGTCCGTGCCGCCGCCGAGCTGCACCTTCATCAGCAGCTCGACCGGGTCCGTCACGTCCGAGGTCAGGTCGACGACGTTGGTGTCGAAGGCGACCAGGTGCGTTCTCAGGCCCGGCAGTCCCCACAGGCAGGCCGCGGTGACGGCCGAGTGGATCACGGAGCTGGTCATCGAGCCCGACTGGTCCACCAGCAGGATCACCTGCCACTGCTCCAGGTTCCGCTTGGTGCGCGAGACGAACTTCGGGTGCTCGATCGCGAGCTTGCGCTCTTCCGGTTGGTAGCGCTGGAGGTTCGCCTTGATCGTGGAGCGGAAGTCGAAGTTGCGCGAGTTCTTGTGGATGCTCGGCCTGCGCGACCTCGTGCCGCTGAACGCCGTGCGCACCTCCGTCTTCAGCTTCTCCATCAACTGCTTCACGACCGCTTCGACGATCTTGCGCGCCATCGCGAGCACGGCGGGGTTCATCAGGTGCTTGGTCCGCAGCACCGCCCGCAGCAGCGCCGGGTTGGGCTCGATCCGTTGCAGCACTTCGGGATCGGTGACGATGTCGGTGATCTCGTACCGCTCCACGGCGTCTCGTTCCAGCCGTTCGATCGTCTCGCGCGGGAACAGGGTGTGCACCTCGTCCAGCCAGTCGACGGTCTGCAGCACCGAGTCCTCGCTGCCGCCCTTGCGCACACCGCGTTCGGCCAGCTCGGGATCACGACCGTAGAGCCACTCCAGCGCCGCGTCCTGCCGGGCCGCGTCGCCCTGCAGGCCTCCGGTGCAGCGCGACGCGGGTTCGCCGAGGATCAGCCGCCAGCGTTCCAGGTCCGTCATGCCAGCCCGCCCTTCACCAGCAACGCGTCCACGCGCTCCTCGATCGCCATCGCCTCCGCCGCGACCATCGGGTCGACGGTGAGGCGGGTGACGCCCTTCGCCGTGCCCTCGACCCCGCGGTGCGCGAGGACGGTGGCCGCGATCGTGTCCCTCTCCCTGGGCGGGAAGTAGCTGAACGCGAGCCGCAACGCGGGCAACGCCACCAGGAACTCGTCGGAGTCCATCGCGCTGACCAACTCGTCGAGCACCCCCACCAGGTCCGGGCTCACCAGGACCTCTTCCCGTGCCACCGCGAACAACCCGGCGAGCCAGTCGCCCAGCGCCGCGATGGTGCGGACCTTGTGCACATCAGGTTTGGCGCCCAGCGTCCAGGCGAGTCCCAGTGCCGCGCCACGCAGGTCCGGAGGTGCCTCCACGTCGTCGCTCACCCTGGTCGCCACGCCCGTGACGTCGACGACGTCCAGCGACAGCGCGGATCTGGCGTGCAGCACCGCGTCCCTGGTCGCCGCCATCGCCTTGAGCCGGTGCGGATCGGCCGGAGCCGGGCCGCCGTGCAGGCCCTCGATCAGCCACAGCACCCGCGCCGTGCCCACGTCGATCACCGAGCCCAGCAGCGGGTCCTTCCTGGTGCCGAACAACCTGTCGTGCCGCCACAGCCCCAGCACCCCGCTCAGCACGTTGCCCAGCGCCGCCAGGTCACCCGTCTCCCGGACACCCTCGTTGAGCGTCTCCTTGACCTTGCCGGACAACGCGGAGATCCCGCACAGCACCGCGTCGAACAGGATCCCGGCCAGGTCTTCGAGCTGCGCGTGCCGGGACCGGCGCTCCAGCACCACCCCGGCCGCCTCCTCCAGCGTGGCACCGTTCTCGGCGGCCTCGATCAACGCCGCCAGCCGTTCCTCGGCCGGCCGGAGCGTCCACTGCTCGTCCAGCTTGGGCTGCGCGCCCTCGGACGGACCGCTCGTGCGCTCGAAGCCGGGGATCCGCAGCACCCGCAGACGGTGCAGGATCCTGCTGCGCTCCAACGCCTCCGCGTCCGTGAGGTCGAGGGAGACCTTGCCCTCCCGGTCGAGACCGTACGTGCGCAACAGCTCCTGCACGGCGTTGACCAGCGGAGGTGCCGGTGTGCTCGGGTGCAGCCTGCCGACCTTGTCGCCCCGCAGCGCCCCGATCATCTCGATCAACGCCGGGTGCGCGCCGGGCTGCAGCGTGCCGCGCCGCGTCCACGGCGGCGGCTGCGTCAGGTCCTCGGAGATCAACGCGCTGGTCAGCCCGTCGAGCACGTCCGTGCGCGCCAGGTTCTCGTGTCCGCGCAAGCGCGCCAGCGCACCGGCCTGGGTGTGCGCCGCGATCAGGTCGGCCGTCGACACCGGCTGCTGTCGCTTGCGCAACCGCGTCGCCACCGACTCGACCAGCCAGTCCGCCGCGCGCCGCGATCCGTTCTCCCAGACCTGCTGGTAGTAGCCGGGCGAAGGCATGCCCGACTGGTAGCCGGTGAACGCGTCCAGTCGCGCGTGCGAGTACGGCACGAGATAACTCGCGCCCCTCTCGCGTTCCGGGACCTCCGGCCACTCGGTGCCACCGTCGAGCTGGGCCTTGAGCGCGGCCGTGTGGAAGCCGCCGGTGATCACGACGACGGGCCTGTCACCCGCGTCGTGCACCGCCGCGCGCACCCACCGCGCCATGTACTCCTCGCGTGCCGAGTCACCCTCGTCCGCGGTGGCCGTGCCGCGCAGCAGGTCGAAGTACTCGGCCATGCCCTCCGGCTCGGTCTCGCACTCGAAGAGGTGGTCCCACAGCACGTCCACGTTGTCGACGTTGAACTCCCGGCACAGCCGCTCGACGACCTCGGTGTACCGCAGCTCCGCGTCGGCGTACCTGTTGCTGACGTCGCGGAACGCCTCGTGCCACGCGGGCAGGTCGATGAACCTGACCTCGGCTCCGCATCGGCGTGCCTCGGTGATCGCCACCCACTCCGGCGAGTAGTCGCAGAACGGCGACCACGACGCGTGCTGGTCGGAGTAGCTGAACAACGCGACGGGCAGCTCGTGCCCGAGCAGCAGCTCGTCGATGCGCTCGTTGAAGTCGGCGGGACCCTCGATGAGCACGTAGGCGGGCTGCTGCTCGGAGATCGTGGCGGCGACCAGCCGGGCACAGGCGGGACTGTGGTGCCGGACGCCGACGAAGACGGCGCCCATCAGCCGGGCAGCAGGTGACGGGCGCGGTGCAGCTCCTGCCACTGCTTGCCCTTGCGCCGCGACGCGTGCTGCTCCAGATAACGCCGCAGCCGCGCCAGGTCCTCCGCGTTGTCCTTCGCTGCCGTGCCCGCCAGGCACTCCACGACGTCCGCGGCCGTGCCGACCTCGCCGCGCAGGAACCAGCCCCGCAGCCCCACGGCGTGCGCCACCGACACCGCCTCGGCCGTGCTCATCACCGTGGTGAGCCGGTCGCCGCCCTCGCGCAGGTCGCGGAACGTGCGGACCAGCACCTCCAGCACGTCCCGCCGCGGCGCGAGCTCGACGCCGGAGCGTTCCAGCAGCTTCGCCGCCTCCTGCTCGACCAGCGCGAGCTCGGTGTCGAAGTCCGCGATCGGGAACACCGTCTCGAAGTTGAACCGCCGCTTGAGCGCGGCACTCATCTCGTTGACGCCCCTGTCCCGCGTGTTCGCCGTGGCGATCACGTTGAACCCGTCCTGCGCGAACACCATGCCGTCCGGGCCGTTCAGCTCACCGATCGCCATCACGCGGTCGGACAGCATCGACAGCATGCAGTCCTGGACCTCCAGCGGGCAGCGCGTGATCTCCTCGAACCGCACGATCTTGCCCTCGGCCATGCCCCGCAGCATCGGCGCCGGCACGAGCGAGCGCGGCGACGGCCCCTCCGCGACCAGCAGCGCGTAGTTCCACGAGTACTTGATCTGGTCCTCGGTCGTGGCCGCGCCGCCCTGGATCGTCAGCGTCGACTCGCCGCACACCGCCGCCGCGATCAGCTCGGACAGCAACGACTTCGCCGTGCCCGGCTCACCGACGAGCATCAGGCCGCGGCTCGTCGCGAGCGTGACCAGCGCCCGGTCCACCAGGGACGGGTCGCCGACGAACTTCTTGCTGATGCCCCGGCCCTCGTCGCCGACCACGAACCGGCGCGCGGACTCGAGGCTCAGCGCCCAGCCCGGCGGCTTGGGCGCGGTGTCGGCGTCCCGCAGGCGCGCGAGCTCGTCGGCGTAGCGGACCTCGGCGGGAGGACGCTGCATCGTCTGGGTGCTGGTCATGACTGCAGGGACTCCAGTTCGGAGAGGAGCTCGGAGAGGGTGATCGGGTCGATCTCGTAGGTGGCGGGCGCGTCCCGCGGTGCGGACCACGTGCCGTGGCCGTTGGGCGAGAACCACACGTCGCTGAAACCGACCTCGGGGAAGACGTCCATGGCGCCCACCGCGATACCGGGTTCGAGTGACGCGACGAGCGCGCCGCCGTCCGGGAACGGCCGGGTGATCCAGCACTCGACGCCCGCGTCCTGCGGTGTGCCGCGCACCCAGCCCTTCTTGGTCAGGCCGAGGATCTTGCCGATCGGGTACGGGGTGTCGCAGTACTTCTTGAGCCGGGGGAGGACGTCCGCCGGTGACGCGATCAGGTAGACGGGGCGGCCCAGCTGCGGGAACGGCTGGAGGATCTCGTAGTCGGCGAACACCTCGCCCCACGCCGCCGACGCATCCCTCAGATCGACCGCGTGCGCCACGCGGACCGTGGCGGTCTCGGGCAGCGTGAACTCGTCGTCCTGGTCGTCGGCCAGCGTGCGGTCCTCGGCCAGGCGGAAGGACATGCCCTCGTCGGTGATCCAGACCAGGCGGCGGACCAGGTGCCACAGCAGCGGATGCGCGGCGAGCACCGTCAGGAACTCCTCGGCGGACCACGTGCGCTGGTCGACCATGGCGCGTTCGAGGCGCTGGATCTGGTCGGACGCGATGGTGCGGACGTCCTTCTTCAACGCCATGAACCGCTTGTGCTCCAGCGGGGCGACCTCCTGGTCGTCCTTCGCGCCAGGCTTCGGGAGGTCCTTGCGGCGCTTGCCGTCCGGGTCGAGCACGAACGGCTTGAGCTGCTCGTCGAAGCCCACGGTGAACCGGCGGGGGCCGTAGTCGATCACCAGGGTCGCCGCGTCGTCCAGGCCCAGACGCGGAACGAGCCGGTCCGACAGCTGGTCGCGGGACAGGCCGAGCTCGGCCGCGATCTGGCTGACCTTCTCCTGCGCCTTCGTCTTGAGGCCCTTGAACGACACCTTCTCGGCGATGCCGTTGAGGTGCGACAGCGCCACCTCGGTGCCGATGTCGGCCAGCACGTCGAGACCGGTGACCGCCCTGGCGTGCTGGCTCTCGCCCGGCCAGTTGCGGATCAGCGGGGACAGCTTGCGCACGACCTCGTCGTCGCCGAACCAGCCGAGCGCCGTCAGCGCCCAGCCCTCCTTCGACGGCGCGCCCGCCTGCTCCCACGCCTGGAACGTGGCCCACGCGAACTCCGCCAGCGACACGGGGTCGAGCGCCTCACGGGCGATCGGCAGTCCCGCGTAGACCTCGCCCGGCTTGGACAGCGCGGCCGTCATCTGCAGATGAGCCGCGGCCTCGGCGGACAGGGCGTGCTTGCGGTCGCGCAGCAGGACCTGGGGCAGCAGCCGGGTGTCGGCCCACTCGCCGATCGCCGGCAGCTTCGCGGGCAGCACGTCGATCGGGTCGACCGCCAGAACGACGTCGATCGCTGCTTCGGCACCGCATTCCCTCGCGACGGCAGCCACGTCGACACCGACGTTGTTGTTCAGGTGCCGCAGGGCGGCCTCGGCGTTGCGGCGGGCCACGCCGGCCTTCCCCGCCGCGGCCGGCACGAGGAGACGCACGGCCTGCTCGCGGTGCCGGGCCAGCCAGTCGAGTCCCCAGCGCCGCGCCGCCTTGGTCCGCGCGAACCAGTCGGCCATCTGCGTGGCGACCTCGGCCGTGGCGAACGGCAGCAACACCATCCCGGTGCCCGCCGGTGCCGACTGCACGTGCCGGATGAGCGCCGGCGCGGCATCGACGCCGAACCGCGCCGCGATGTTCTTGCCCCACTCCTCGACGCCGTAGCTGTAGTTCGGCTTCCAGTCCGCGAGCAGGTGCCGCACCGCGTCGTCGGGGGCGAGGAGGAACAGGTCGTTGTCGTAGTAGCCGACGGTGCCGGCCTCGTACTCCTTGAGCAGCTTGCGCCAGTCGTGGTGGTCCTGCCGCCACTGCGTGCCGGACTCGAGCCACTCCTCCTGCTCGCCGGGCTGCCAGCTCACCACCGGTTCCGGCAGCGGGAGATCCTGCAGCACCACGGGCTTCACCGGCTTGCGGCGGTCGAGCCACGGCGGCGAGGCCAGCAGAGGCGGCAGCTGGTCCGCGCTCGCCTCCGGCATGATCGCCTCGGCGGACTCGGCGAGCAGCGTGGCCACCTCGTCGGGCACGGTCAGGTGCGGGTTGCTCCGCAGGTGGATTTGCAGCAGCCGGCGCACGTGATCGCTCGCCGACGCGCGCTCGGCCAGGAGCCGTGCCGCCCTCATGGGGAACGCCCTCATCGCGGCCACCATGGCGGGGCGCACGTGCTTCTCGTCCACGCGGTCGAGCAGGACCGTGAAGGCCTCGTCGGTCGGTAATGCCGCGAGCACGGTCAACGCCTGCTTACGACCGCCCGTGCGCTGGTGGTAGCTGTCGGAGTCGAGCTCTTCCGCGAGCAGCGGCGCGATGGCCGGACCCAGCACGTACAGCGCCGTGTAGAGCAGGAACGCCGACGCCGTGATCGACTCGTCGGCCTTCTTGAAGTCTTCGAGGCTGCGGGCGCTGCACGGCAGCATCCACCAGCGGCTCGGCGTGTAGTTCTGCTTGCGGACCTGGGCGTACCAGTCCGCACGTTCGGGCACCAGGTAGGCCCGGAGTTCCTTGTCGGTCGCCGACTTGCCGCGCTCGTCCAGCACGGCTTCGGCGGCGGCGCGGTCCTCGTCGCTCGCGGTGGCGATCGCGTATCGCAGTGCCGTGAGGATCTGGCCTTCCGGCTCGCCGATCGACGTCCGGAAGCCGCCCTTGTCGTACTGCAGGCAGATGCCGGTCCACTTGCCGCGCTTCTGGTCCCACTCGTCGGAGAAGGTCAGGCCCATGAGGTCGACGGTCGCCTGGGTGGCGAAGGTGAGGCCGTGGTCGGCGACCCAGGCGTGCATGGCTTGGGAGCCCGGCTTGGTGATGGCCGCCAGCGCTGCCGCGCCGAGAGGGGTCGGCTTGCCGGCCAGGTGGTCGCGGGCCGCCTTGACGAGTTCTGGTTCGGAGCCCTTGGCGGTCAGGCCCTGTTCGATCTTCTCGGCCTGCTCGGTGAGCAGGGTGCGGGCCTGGTCGGCCTTGGTGGCGTCGGGTGCGAACTCCGGGGCGGGGGCGAAGCCCCGCTGCCGGACCGCGTCGCGCAGCCAGGCCTTGGGGATCACCCAGGTGTCCTCGTCGAGGGTGGGAGGAGGGGCGGCAGGGGTGGTGGCTGCCGGCGTGGTGGTGGGCTGCTGCGCGGCGGCGGGGGCGGCAGCGGTGGGCTGTGGAGTGGTGGCCGGCTGTTGGGTGGCGGGCTCGACCGTGGAGGGAGCGGCAGCGGTGGGCCGCGGTGCGGCAGGCGTGGTGGTGGCGGGCTGCTGCTCAGCGGCGGTGCCTTCTGGTCTGTAGCCCTTCTTCTCCTTCTCCGCCACCAGTTTCGCGACGTGCGCGCCGGCTGCCTCGGCGGAGGCCAGCTCCTTCGTCTGGGTCTGGCCGGTGGTGCCCAGCCGTCCGAACCGGACGGTCACCGCGGCGCCGTCCTGGCCGATCTCCCAGAACTTCGCGGAGCCGTCCGCGACGAGTTCCCACCTGCGCACTGCATTACCTCCTGGGGCCACACAAGGGAGTTGATGTCCACGAACGTTACTCAGGGGGTCTGACAATTCCTTTCGGTGATCTCAAAGAGCTGATCAGACCCCCTGACTGACGGTGTTACGAGTGCAGTGACTCCAGTTCGGACAGCACTTCGGACACCGTGATGGCGTCGGCGGTGAAGGTGGTCGTCGCGTTGCGCTGGGAGGACCAGTAGCCGTGACCGTTGGCGGAGAACCAGATCTCGGTGAACTTGACCTCCGGGAAGACGTCGATCGCGCCCACGGCGATGCCGGGGTCCATCGAGGCGACCAGGGCGCCGCCGGACGGCAGCGGGCGGGTGATCCAGCACTCCACGCCGCCGTCCTGGGGTTCGCCGCGTTCCCAGCCCTTCTTGGTGAGGCTGAGGATCTTGCCGACCGGGTGGTCGACGTCGCAGTACTTCGTCAGGTGAGGCAGGAGGTCCTCGCGCGGCACCAGGTGCAGCGGGCGGCCCAGCTGCGGGAAGGGCTGGAGGATCTCGTAGTCGGCGAAGACCTCGCCCCAGGCTTCCAGCTGTTCCTGGAGGTCGACCGGGTGCGCCACGCGGACGGTGGCGGCTTCGGGGAGGGTGAACTCGTCGTCGCTGGAGTCGGCCAGCGTGCGGTCCTCCGCCAGGCGGAAGGAGTCGCCTTCCGCGGTGATCCACACCAGGCGGCGGACGATGTGCCAGAGCAGCGGGTGGCCTGCCAGGACGGTGTGGAACTCCTCCGCGGTCCACGTGCGCTGGTCGACCATCGCGCGTTCCAGGCGGTGGATCTGGTCGGACGCCACGGCTCGCACGTCCTTCTTCAGGGCCGCGAAACGCTTGTGCTCCAACGGGGCCTGGTCCTGGTCGTCCTTCGCGCCGGGCTTCGGGAGGTCCTTGCGGCGCTTGCCGTCCGGGTCGAGGACGTAGGGCTTGAGCTGTTCGTCGAAGCCCACGGTGAACCGGCGGGGGCCGTAGTCGATCACGAGGCTCGCGGCGTCGTCGAGGCCCAGGCGCGGCACCAGGCGGTCCGCCAGCTGGTCGCGGGACAGGCCCAGCTCGTCGGCGATCTGGGCGACCTTCTCCTGGGCCTTGGTCTTGAGGCCCTTGAACTTCACCTTCTCCGCGATGCTGTTGAGGTGGGACAGGGCGACCTCGGTGCCGATGTCGGCGAGCACGTCGAGGCCCGTCACCGCCCTGGTGTGCTGGCTCTCGCCGGGCCACACGCGGATCAACGGCGACAGCGCGCGGACCGTCGAGTCGTCGCCGAACCAGCCTAGAGCGGTGAGCGCCCAGCCCTCCTTCGACGGCGCGCCGACCTCCTGCCAGCGCTGGAAGACCGCCCACGCGAACTCCGCCAGCGAACCGGGGTCGAGGGCCTCGCGGGCGAGCGGCAGGCCCGCGTAGATGTCACCGGGCTTGGACAGCGCGGCCGTCATCAGCAGATGGCGTGCGGCTTCGGCGGACAGGGCCTGTTTGCGGTCTGCCAGCAGGATCTGGGGCAGCAGGCGGGTGTCCGCCCACTCGCTGATCACCGGCAGCTTCGCGGGCAGCACGTCGACGGGGTCGACGGCCAGGAAGGACTCGAGCGCGGCGGCCGCGGCCGGGCTGGGCGCGAGCGCCACCACGTCGACGCCCATGCCGTGCAGGTGACGGATCGCGGTCTCGGCGTTGCGCCGCTCGGTACCGGGCTTGCCGAGGGCTGCGGGAACGAGGAGACGCGCGGCCGTCTCGCGGTGCCGGGCGAGCCAGCTCAGCGCGACCTTGCGGACCTGCTTGAGCCGCACCAGCCAGTCCGCCATCAGCGCGGCCACCTCGGCCGAGGCGAACGGCAGGACGATCACCCCGACGCCCGAGTTCTTCTCCACGACGTGCAGCAGTGCGGGCAACGCGTCGAAGCCGAACTTCGCGGCCAGCCGCCTGCCCGCCGACTCGGCGCTCCAGCCCAGGTTGGGCTTCCAGTCCGCCAGCAGGTGCCGCACCTCCTCCTCGGGCGCGCCGATGAGCAGGTCGGCCATGCGGTATCCGATCCGGCCCGCCTTGTACTCCGCCAGCCAGTGCTGCCAGGTCTTGTACGGGTTGGTGTCCCAGTGGCCGTCCTTCAACCACTCCTCCCGCTCACCCGGCAGCCACGTGAGCGACGCGCCGGGCACCGGGAGATCCGGCACCACCACCGGCTTCACCGGCGGCTTGCGGTTCAGCCACGGCGGCGAGGCCAGCACCGGCGGCAACGCCTCCGCGGGCGCTTCCGGCGCGGTGGCCGTCTCGACCTCGACGAAACCGGCGGGCACCTCCAGGTGCGGGTACGTCTTCAGGTGCACGCCGAGCAGTTGGTGCAGTTCCGTGTTGCGCGCGGCGCGTTCGCCGAGCAGCCGGGCCGCGCGGGCCGGGAACGCCGCCATCATGGACAGGACCGCCGGGCGCACGTACTTGGTGTCGATCCGGTCGAGCAGCAGCCCGAACGCCTCGTCGGTGGGCAGCACCGAGAGGACCTTCAGGACCTGCTTGCGGGTGTCCGCGCGCTGGTACTGGTGGTCGAGCGCGGCCGCGAGCAACGGCGCGATCGCCGGGCCCAGCACGTAGAGCGAGGTGTACAGAACGGTCGAGTTGCCGGCCACGGAGGACGGCGCGCTCTCGAACTCCTCGTAGGTGCTGGCGCTGCAATGGAGGATCCACCAGCGCGTGCCCGTGTGCGGCGTCTGGCAGGCTTCCCGGAACCAGTCGGGCCGCCCCGGCAGCACGAACGACCGCACCAGCTTCGCGTTGGGCTCGTCGATGTCGCCCAGCCTGCCCAGCACGGCCTCCGCGGCCTCGCGCTCCTCGTCGGACGCGAGTGCGATCGCGTACCGGACCGCCATCAGCATCTTGACGTCGACGCTGCCGATGGTGATGTGGAAGTAGCCGCCGCGTGATGCCAGGCGTTCGTTGCCGTAGCTGCGCTGCTGGGAGAGCCATTCCGCAGCGGAGATCAGCCTCATGAACTCGACGGTGGCCTCGGTGGCGAAGGTGAGGCCGTGGTTGGCGATCCAGGCGTGCACGGACTGCTCGCCGCTGGCGATGACAGCCGCGATCGCTGCCGCGCCGACGGGATTCGGCCGACCGGCCAGGTGTTCGCGTGCCGCTCGCACCAGGTCGGGGTCGGAGGCCGGTTCGGACAGGACGCGTTCGATCGTCGTGTCCCGCTGGGTGTCGAGGCGGCGCCTGGCCTCTTCGGCCAGTTCGGCGTTGACGGAGAACTCCGGGGCGGGGTGGAAACCTCGTTGCCGCACCACGTCGCGCAGCCACGCCTTGGGCATGACCCAGGTGTCCTCGTCGACGGTGGCGGGTTTCTGGGCGGGGGGAGGGGTGGCCACGGTGGGGGAGGTGGGGGCCGGCTGGTCGGCGGCGGCAGGCGGTGCGGTGGTGGCGGGCAGCGGTGTGGCGGCAACGGCATCGGCGGCAACGGTGTCGGCTGCGACGGTGTTGACGGACTCGAGTCCGGACGTCGCCGCTTCGGTGGACGTCACCGCGCGGTAGCCCTTCTTCTCCTTCTCCGCCACCAGCTTCGCGACGTGCGCCTGCGCCGCCTCCGCGGACGCCAGCTCCTTGGTCTGGGTCTGGCCGTGCGTGTCCAGCCGTCCGAACCGGACGGTGACCACGACACCTTCCTGGCCGATCTCCCAGAACTTCGCCGCGCTCCCCGAGACGAGCTCCCACCTGCGCACTGACCGCTCCCTGCTTTCCGAATCCGTTGTTGGTGGCGCCGACCGCGCCGAGCCGCTCTGACGTTGGACGTCGATCAACCGTTCCCGTGCATCGAAAAACCCCCTGAGTCCGATCCGGAACCTGTGTCCACGGAACGTACTCAGGGGGTCTGACAATTTTGTCGATCAAGCGGAACCGCTGGTCAGAGCCTCCACCACAGGGCGGTGTCCGGAGGCAGGAGCAGTAGCCCGTCGCGCACCCCGTAGTAGGAAGAGGCGAGCAGCACCGAGCCGGGATCCGGCAGTTCCACGACGGCTCCTGACAGGTTCACCGCGCAGGCGACTCCGTCGCGTTCGAACCACAGGACGCCGTCCGGGCCGTCGACCCACGTGAGGCCGGCACCGCGCGCCGGGTTCTCGCGGCGCACGCGCAAAGCGGTGCGGTAGAAGGACAACATCGAGTCCTGGTCGCCCGCCTGGGCCTCCACGGACAGCTTCGCCCACTCCGCCGGCTGCGGCAGCCACGACCCGCCGGTGCCGAACCCGAGCGACGGACCGGAAGCCGCCCACGGCAACGGCACGCGGCATCCGTCGCGGCCGCGTTCAGTGTGTCCCGAGCGCTCCCACATCGGGTCCTGCAGCACCTCGTCGGGCAGGTCCAGCACCTCGGGCAGCCCGAGCTCCTCGCCCTGGTACAGGTACACCGATCCTGGCAGTGCCAGCATCAACGCCAGTGCGGCGCGCGCACGGCGCACACCGGTCTCGCCGCCGCCGTACCGCGTCACGTGCCGTTGCACGTCGTGGTTCGACAGCACCCAGGTCGTAGGCGCCCCAACGGGTTCGACAGCGGCCAGCGACGAGTCGATGACCGACCGCAACGCCTCGGAGGTCCACTCGGCGGTCAGGTAGTGGAAGTTGAACGCCTGATGCATCTCGTCGGGACGCAGGTACATCGCCGTGCGCTCGGCAGAAGGCGTCCATGCCTCCGCCACGAGCACACGCTCGCCCTCGTACGAGTCGATGACCTCACGCCACTCGCGGTGGATCTCGTGCACACCGTCCTGGTCGAAGAACGGCAGCGACTCCGTGCCCAGCAGCTTGAGCTGGTCGGCGTGGCCGATGTCGGGCAGCCCCGGCGCCTTGATCATCCCGTGCGCGACGTCCACCCGGAACCCGTCGACGCCCAGGTCCAGCCAGAACCGCAGCACGTCGCGGAACTCCGCGCGCACCTCGGGCAGCTCCCAGTTCAGGTCCGGCTGCTCCGGCGCGAACAGGTGCAGGTACCAGGACCCGTCGGCCACCCGCGTCCACGCCGGCCCGCCGAAGACCGACTCCCAGTCGTTCGGCGGCTGGTCGCCGACCCCCTCGCGGAACATGTAGCGCTCACGGCCACGTCCGGCCAGCGCCTCCTGGAACCACGCGTGCTGGTCGGAACTGTGGTTCGGCACGATGTCGACGATCACGCGGATGCCCATCGTGTGCGCGTCGTCCACCAACGCGCGCACGTCGTCGAGTCCGCCGAACTGCGGGTCGACCGCGCGGTAGTCCGCCACGTCGTAGCCGCCGTCGGCCATCGGCGACGCGTAGAACGGCGTGATCCAGACCGCGTCGACACCCAGGTCGCGCAGGTAGGGCAGGCGTGAGCGGATGCCGGGCAGGTCGCCGACGCCGTCGCCGTCCGAGTCGGCGAAGCTGCGCACGTAGACCTGGTAGATGACGGCGTGGCGCCACCAGTCCTGGGACATGTCCATGCCTTCCGATGGGGTGTGTCAGCGGTCCAGGAAAGACGTTGCAAAAGTTTTCCGCAAGTCGGCTTGAGGATTGCTGGAGAAGTCCACCTGATCCTGCAAACTTTTGCGACCACGAATAATGCGTTGCGACGCTGCGGAGTCATCCGTCAGAGTGGATCTCGACGAACCGGGGGAAGGAGCCAGCCGTGATGCAACACATGCGCCATCAGCACGTCTGGTGCTCCTCGGCATGAGCTGACTCATGTTCTCCGGGGAGCCGTCCCGTCGCACACAGCGACGAGGCGGCTTTTTTGATGCCCGTTGGTCCAATTGGCACGGACACCGCGCTCTGAACGCGGAGATCGAGGTTCGAGTCCTCGACGGGCAGCCGTGACCGAAGCCGAAGCAGTCGAGGCACCAGGTTGTGGTCCTGGTCGAAGCCGGTGCGAGTCCGGTCGGTCACTCCAACGCGCGGGATCCGGCGATCACCCAGGCCTCATAAGCCTGGGGTGCCTGGTTCGACACCAGGACGCGCGACTTTTCCCACTCAGTGGAACAGGGAAGCGACGCCCCGAATCCGTCGTTCTCCAGGACATGAGCTTCGCTGAGGACTGGCAGACCTGGAAGACGGAGCGCGAGACCACCTTGGCCGACCCGTACGGGTGGCTGGCGCTGGTTTCGCTCGATTGGCTCGAGACCACGCCACGCGCCTATGACGGGCTACCGGGCGAGTGGTGGCAAGACGACGACGCGGCCTACTGGCGCGCCAACGGCGAGACCAAGCGGTTCGAACTCGTGCAGAGCGGCGGCGGCGAACGTGTCGTGGCGGGCGATGTCGAGATCGAGATCGCACGGCGTGGTGGCTACCTGATCCGCGTGCACGACCCCAAGGCGGAGGTGCTCGGCGCGTTCAAGGGCGTGCCGTCGTACGACCCGCAGGAGAAGTGGGTGCTGGAGGGCGAGTACGAGCCGTTCGACGCGCCCGTTCCCACGACCGTCGGCGCGGTGGTCGAGGGTCTTAGTCACGTGTACGAGGCACCGGGCCGTGTGCGGTTCAACTTCAACGGCAGCGAGCACACGCTGACGGCGTTCAACGGCCGCAACGGCGGACTGAGCATCCTGTTCACCGACGAGACCAGCGGTGTCACCACCTACGCGGCGAACCGGCAGATCGCCGCCACCCCGCGCGACGGCAAGGTCGTGCTCGACTTCAACCGCGCGACGAACCTGCCGTGCGCGTTCACCGACTTCGCCACCTGCCCGCTGCCACCCGCGGGCAACCACCTGTCGTTCGGCGTCGAGGCGGGGGAGAAGACGCCGTACGAGCGGGGCTAGAAGAACTCGCCGAGCGGGTTAATGCCAGGCGACCATCTCGGGGCGGGGGGGTGAGGCCGTAGGCGCGGTCGAACGCGTCTACGGCCTCCTCGCTCAGTTCCCGGCGCCAGCGCGATGTCGCGGTGCCGGTGGACACGCCACGTCGATCAGCACGGTGATGCAGGTGAGGCGCAGCAGCACGTTCGGAGGCGTTGAGCGACGGTGCGCCGACGTCGGCCGGCACCAGCCAGTTCTCGGCGAACGCCTGGATCCGCGGTGCATCGAAGTGCTTGCCCAGTCACGGCAACCGGTTGTGGTCGTCGGATCACTCGGCTTCCGAATTGAGCGCGCGCAGGACGGCCTCACTCGCAAGCGATGCCGTCCTTGTCGTTGTCCAGGTCGTAGATGTCCGTGCCGATGACTCGGATCGGGCCGGCCGCGTACGCGGGTCCGTTCCCCTTGCCGCCCGCACAGTCCACATCGGACGCGATCGGCACGCAGCCGCTGTAGTTCGGGTCGCACGACGGCTTCGGCGCGGGCTGGGGCTGCGGGTTGGGCTGGGGCTGCGGATTGGGCTGAGGTTGGGGCTGTGGCTGTGGCTGGGGTTGCGGCTTCGGCTGCGCGACCGCCGCAGGAACAGTGGTCGTTGTCGTGGTGGTCGTCGGCGCCACAGTGGTGGTCGTCGTAGTCGTGGTGGTGGTGGTGGTGGGCGAGGCGGTCGTAGTCAGGCTGGACGCGCTGCTCAAGTCACGCGAACCACCGACCACGGCCCCCACGATGCCGATCGCGAAGAAGAACGCGAGCACACTGGCCGCACCGATGGCCACGGGAGCCACCCACGACTTGCGCGGGGCGACCGGCACGACCGCGCCACGGGGAATCTCGCGCGGCATGCGCAACGAGATCTGCAGCAACCCGTTGCCACCGCGCTGCACGAACGCGGCGCACCCGGTCGACCCACCGCTGGACTCCACGTGCATCAGCACGGGCGCATACCGTTGCGACATCAGGAAAGTCAGCTCACCCACGCGGTACCCGTCGAGCCGCACCTCGACGCCGCGATGACCCCGGTACTTGCCGGCGGCGATCCTGCACCACGTCAGGTTCACGGCGACGTGCCGCGTCACGCCGTCCGGAACGGCGTACCGGGACAGCACGTCCTGGTGGTGCTGCTCACCGGTGACGGTCACCGTCACCTCGCCGGGGACCATCACCAGACCGGCGGCCGAGTTCTCGATCACTGTCGCAACTCCCTCGGGTGGGTGGGTACGGCCTCACCATCGGGGACCCACTCCGGGTGTTACTGAGGGTGTCTCGAAGTTATGCCGAACGAGTGAAAATCGGCACGATGCGTCACGGACGGTCGATGATCACCGATGTAACCCTTTCCGCAGTCCCCGGCTGAGACGCGGGACTTCCGGGAGAGCGTTTCCACGCTACGTTGAGCCAAAGGGCGCAACACCTTCACCCACAGGAGAACCAATGGCGCTGGACACGCCGTGGCGGGCGTAGTGCGGACAGCACGGCGAAATACCGCGAGCGCAAGGCGTAGACGAAGACCCGTGACGGCCTCCGTCGAGGCCGCACAGCAGGCGAGAAGATCAGGCGCTTGACCGCAGCACCAGCGAGGTGGGCAGCAGCAGTGACGGCGGCAGCCCGTCCTCCCCGGCCAGCTCCGCGAGCAGCCGCCACGTCATCGTGCGGCCGAGCTCCTCGACGTCCTGCCGGATCGTCGTCAGCGGTGGCGTGGCGGTCGCGGCGAACACCGAGTCGTCGAACCCGACGACCGCCACGTCCTCCGGAACGCGCTTTCCCTGCGCGTGCAGCACCTGCAACGCGCCGAGCGCCATGATGTCCGCGGCGACGAACACCGCGTCGAGGTCGGGGGCCTTGCGCAGCAACACTTCCATGGCCCGTGCCCCGCTCTCCGGCGTGAAGTCGCCGTGCGCGACGAGACCGCTGGAGAGCCGGGCCTCGCTCAGCCCGCGCTTGAACCCGCTGAGCCGGTCCGCGCCCACGGCCATGTCCTTCGGGCCCGCGACGGTGCCGATCCGCTTGCGCCCCAACGACGCCAGGTACCGCGCGGCTTCCAGCGCGCCGGTGAAGTTGTCGGCGTCCACGAACGGGACGGGCGTGCCGAGTGGACGTCCACCGGAGACGACCGGCAGGCCGATCTCGGCGAGCATCGGCACCAGCGGGTCCTCGCCGTGCAGGCTGACCAGCAACGCCCCGTCGACGTGGCCGCTGCTCAGGTAGGTCACGAGGTCACTGGTGTCGGCAGGCTGGCTCATCATCAGCAGCAACTGCATGTGGCGGCCGGCCAGTTCGGCGTGCACACCGCGCAGCACCCCGGCGAAGAACGGGTCGGACAGCACCCGGCCGGTCGGCTCCGAGACCACCAGGGCGATGGCGTTGGCGCGGTTGCCCGCGAGGGAGCGCGCGGCCTGGTTGGGGGAGTACCCCAGCTTCGCGATGGCGGCGTGCACGGCCTCACGGGCCTTGGCGCTGACGTACTGCTCGTCGTTGATCACGCGCGAGACGGTCGACTTGGACACTCCCGCGACCCGCGCGACCTCTTCGATCCGGGGGCCGGGACGTCGCTTCGCCGTCTCGGTCATGCGGCCATCCTAGGCTGCCTGGCCCGACCATGATCTGCTCAGGTCCATCTTCGTTCCCCCTCTTCACGGCGGCGGACGCCAAGTTTCCAAGATCGTCCGCACAAATTCCGCACAGCACCGGCGAGTTCTGGCACCATGCCCCCCGAGGAGGGTCAGTGCGGTATCGGCTTCTTGGGCCGCTGCAGATCTGGCGTGGGGGCGTGGAACTGCGGCTGGGCGGGCCCCGGCAACGGGCACTGCTCGCTGCGTTGGCGCTGCACGCCAACGAGACGGTCAGTTTTGAACATCTGAGCGAAGCGGTGTGGGAGTCTCCACCCGCGGCTCCTGAATCGAACATCCGAACCTATGTCGCGGCCTTGCGCAAGCTCGTGCTGGACGACCTCGTCACCGTCCCCGGTGGATACCGGCTCAAGGTGCCGGACGGCGAGACCGACGTCGGCGTCTTCGAGCAGCGGTGCACGGCGGGCGACGAGGCCCTGAAACAAGGTGAGCACGGGACCGCGGTCACCGAGTACGAGGAAGCCCTGCGGTTGTGGCGGGGGCAGCCGCTGGACGGCCTCACCGTGGGGCCGCGCCTAGAGGCCGAGCTCACGCTGCTGCAGGAACGGCGGCTCACCGTCGCCGAGCAGCACGCGCGGCTGTCGATCGAGCTCGGTCAGGGCGAACGGCTGATCGGTGAGCTGAGGCGGCTGACCAAGCAGTTCCCGTTGCGCGAACAGCTGTGGCTGCAGCTCATGCACGCGTTGCAACGGGCCAACCGGCCCGCCGAGGCGTTGCAGGAGTTCGAGAACGTGCGGGTGCTGCTCGCCGAGGAACTGGGCACCGACCCCGGCGGCGAACTGCGCGAGCTGCACGCCCGGCTGCTGCGCGGCGACCAGCCGCGTCCTGCTCTGAACACGCTGCCCCGCGACGTCGCCGACTTCACCGGCCGCACGGCCGAGATCGACAGGCTGACCAGGGCCGTCACCGGGAAGTCCGCCGTCGTGATCTCCGCGATCGACGGCATGCCGGGCGTCGGCAAGACAACGCTCGCCGTGCACTTGGCGCACCGCCTGGAGTATCCGGACGGTCAGCTGTTCGTCGACCTGCACGCGCACACTGCGGGCCGTGCGCCCGTGGAACCGACAGATGCGCTCGACGTGCTGTTGCGCGCGCTCGGCCTGGAGGAGATCCCGGTCGGCCTGGACGAGCGGGCCGCGATGTGGCGCGGGGAGCTGTCCCGGCGCAGGTTGCTGGTCGTGCTCGACAACGCGGTGAGCGCCGACCAGGTGCGTCCGCTGCTGCCGGGTGTGCCGGGCTCGCTGGTGCTGGTCACGTCACGGGCGCGGCTGGTCGAGCTGGAAGGCACGTCGACGCTCACGCTGGACGTGCTGTCCGAGGCCGAGGCGCTGCAACTGTTCGCCACGATCGTCGGCGACGAACGCGGCAACGATCCCGCGGCACACGAGGTCGTCGAGCTGTGCGGCCGGCTGCCGCTGGCCGTGCGCCTGGCCGCGGGACGGCTCCGCAGCCGTCCTACGTGGAACACCGCCCACCTCGCGACGCGGCTGCGCGAGGGACGATTATCCGAGCTGGACGCGGTCTTCGCGTTGTCGTTCGGCCAGCTCCCCGACGCCCACCAGCGGCTCTTCGGCCTGCTGGGCCTGCACCACGGCACGGACTTCGACGTCCACCAGGCCGCGGCGCTGGCCGAGCTCGAGTTGCTCGAGTGCGACGGCATGCTCGAAGACCTGGTCGACGTGCATCTGCTGGAGGCGACGACACTCGGCCGGTACCGGATGCACGACCTGCTCCGGCAGTACGCGCAGTCCAAAGTGCACGCCACCCGTGAACCGCTCACGAGGCTGCTCGACCACTTCCTGGACACGGCGAACCAGGCGACACGGCTGATGTCGCCCGCCGCGCGCAAGTACGAGGTCGACATCACCTACCGGCCGGAGTCACGGCTGGTGCTGCGCGACTACGACCACGCGGTCGAGTGGCTGGAGACAGAACGCCAGACGCTCGTGGCCGCCGTGGCGTTGTCGCTCGACGGTGACTGGCGCACACACACGTGGCAACTGGCGCGCGCGATGACGTTCTTCTGCATGGTGCGCGGCCACACGCGTGACTGGGCCACGATCAACGAGCTGGCGCTGGAGGCCGCGAAGGACGAGCCGGTCGCGCTCGCGATCACCACCAAGAACTACGCGATGGTGTTCTGGCAGACCGCGCAGTACCCGAGGGCGATCCACTACAACGAGCGCGCGATCGAGATGCTCCGCGAACTGGGCGACCTGCAGGGCGTGGCGGGCACGCTGAACAACCTCTCGCTGGTCTACCGGACCCTCGGCCGCCACGCCGAGGCCGCGGAGTTGCTCGAGCAGGCCATCACCGTGGCGCGTCAGCTCGGCGACCGGCACCTCGAGTCGCAGGCGATGAGCAACGTCAGCAACATCTACAGCGCGCTCGGCCGGTACGACGAGGCGTTGCAGGCGTGCACGTCGGCGCTCGCGTTGATGCGTGAGATGGGCAGCCGCCGCGACGAGGCGGACACCCAGAGCGCGCTCGGCATGATCCTGCACGCCATGGGCCGGCACGCGGAAGCGTTGGAGGCACTGGAATCGGCGCTCGCGGCCGTGCGCGCGATCGGCGACGTCACGACGGAGACGGTGGTGCTCAACTACCTCGGCGAGGTGCTCACCGCCGCCGGACGCCCCGCCGAGGCCGTGGTGCGGTTGCGGGAGGCGCTGGAGCTGGCCGAGCGGATCGACGACCGGCGTGAGGCGGCGAACGCGCACAAGCACCTCGCGCAGGCCGTCACGGATCCGGAGGAAGCCGCCCGGCACCGGCAAGAAGCCGATGAGAGGTTCGCGGCGCTAGTCGCGGAGGACTGAGCGGGGGCCCGGCCTCCCGCCGGGCACCACCGCACCACGCGGCAACCCGTCCCGCAGCAACGGCAACAGCCTGGGGTGCTTGCTCATGAGCACCGCGGCTGTGCCGTTGCGCTGCTGGATCCTGCGGCAGAAGTGGGACGAGAGCCCCACGCCGAGGTACGCCTGCGCGCGCGGCCCGTAGACGACCGCGCCGCCGAGCCCGCACCACGCGGCCGCGACGGCCTGACCGTCCACCCAGAGGTATCCCTCGACGTACACCCCGCCGTCGTGGCGGGCCGCCTCGCTGAAGGCGTCGCTGAACGTCACCTGTGGCTGCAGACGGGTGTGGGTGTCGGCGGACCACCAGCCGCCGAGGTCGAGCACCAGCCCCTCGACGCTCGCGTGCGCCCACTGCGAGTCGTCGACGAGCGTGCGGAACGGCGCCTCCAGCTCCGTCAGCGCGGCCGTGAGCTCCTCCACCCGTTCATGGTGCGGTGCTCACGCCGATCGCGCTGTCCGAAGTGGACTACGCCTGCGCCTGGGCGATCGTGATGGCGACGGTCACCTGCACCGCGCCCGCCACCGCCGTGATGACCCCGTCGCCCGCCTTGTTGCCCGCCTGCAGCCGCGCCCGGAAGGTGACCGACTGACCGGCGGCGAGCGGCTGCCCGCCCTCGCACGTGACGCTGCCCTTGCCCGCGGGGCAGGCGACCATGCCGACGGACATCTTGCCCGGCCCGACCGTCTTGATCTTGTCGGGGAACGTCAGTGTCAACGATGGCACGGTGGTGTCGCCCGGTCCGTTGTTGGTGATGACGATGTTCATCTCGTTCGGAGGGCCGTCGGTCGTCATCGCGATGGTGCCGGGCCCCGATCCGGACAGCTTCGGCGACTGCGCGAGCGGCCCCTGTGCGGACGTCGTCGTCGCCGGCGCGTTGGCCCCGCTCGTCCCGTTGCCGTTGCCATTGCCGTTGCCCGGAGCGCTGGACCCGGCGTTGCTGCCCGGCGGCGCGCTGCCCGCGCTCTGGGGAGTGCCCGGCTGACCCGTCTGCGCGGCACCCGCCGAGGTGCTCGTGGTGAGCGCCGGGGCGGCACCCTGGATCGTGCTGGAGGACGAGCCGCCGTCCGAGCTGACGACACCGGAGGCGGCCACCACGACGACCGCCGCCGCCGAGGCGGCGACACCGATCCACGAGACGGCGCTGATGGTCACCGCGGCGCCCTTGGTCGCGGTCGCGGCGGCGGCGAGGTATCCGGCGGTGCCCGTGCCGAGCACGATCGGCGCGACGAGACCGCGCAACGCGCCGTTGACGTCGGACAGCTCACTGGCGAGCTTGCGGCACTCGGCGCAGCTGTCCATGTGCTCGTCGATGTGGACGGCGTCGCGTCCCTTGAGACCACCGCGCGTCCAGGCACCGAGCTTCGTCACGGTGGGACGGCATTGCTCCGACGGCTCCTGGTTGACGTGCGCCTGCAGGAACGCCTTGCGCAGGCCCTCGCGCGCACGGAACGCCATCGCGGAGACGCCGTTCGCGGTCAGGCCGAGCAGCGGTGCGATCTCGCCGGGGGACTGGCCCTCGATCGCGGTGTGCCACAGGACGGTCTGCCACCGTTCGGGCAGCGTCGCGAACGCCGTCGCGGCCAGGGTCTGGTCGAGGTCCTCGACCGCCTTGTCGCGGAACGGCACGCTGGTCACCTTGGTGGCGCCGGCGACCTCTTCGACGTCACCGGCCAGCTCGACCCGCTTCTCCTTGCGGGTGCGGTCGTAGGCGGCGTGCCGCACGGCCGTCAGCAGGTACGGCCGGAACGAGGCTCCGGGTCCGCCACCCCCGCGCAAAGCCGCGAGGACCTTCGCGAACGCCTCCGCCACCAGGTCGTCGGCGTCCGAGGTCGACGAGGAGAGCTGCATCGCGAGGATGGTCGCCGAGCGCACGTGACGTTCGTAGAGCTTGCCGTAGTCCTCGACCTTGCCATCTCTCACGGCATCGATGAGGTCGGCATCCGACGGCGGTCGTCCACGCTGCCCGATCAAAGAAAGCCGCCTTTGAGGTGATGCCCTGTACTGATACGCGGACCCTATCGAGATGACCCAACACGAACAATCCACGCATCCGAACCTGATGCAATAAATGATGTCAGAGCCTGGCGCAAGAGCGGGCGAACACGGGTCAGAAGGCCCTGGCGGCGGCCTTCCGGGTGAGTGTTGATCCGCCTGGTGCGCACGTCGGTGCAGATCGAACGGCGCAGGCCGCGGAATGATCGCTTCGTTAACAAAACTAATCGATGACGAAGGTCATTTTTTCTGCGAATTCGCAAAAGGAGCAATCGGCGCTAGGGCAAAAGCACCCGTCGGCCGTCCGTGTCCAGGTGGGCGAACAGGACATGAGTAGCTGTACTCATGACAGCCGGAGTGTGACACAGGAATCTCGGATCATGACGTCTGCCGCGCCTTCGCACACCCCGACGACCGCTGCCTTCTACGTGCAGGCGGTCCTCTCGTTCGGACTCTCGCTGACCGCCGTCGGCATCGGAGTCGTGTTCCTGCCCGTCGACGGATGGGTGCGCGCGTTCCTGGGGATCGCGATGCTCTACACGGTCACCTCCGCCTTCACCCTCGCCAAGGTGCTCAGGGACCGGCAGGAGGACACCTACATCACCAGCAGGGTGGACAGAGCCCGGCTGGACAAGCTGCTGACCGAGCACGACCCGTTCAAGATCGACGCACCCTGACCCGGTCACCCCAGCTGGTCGCGGCGCCGGGTCAGGTAGGCGATCTCGGCCGAGTTGCCCGCCAGTTCGATGGCCTTGTCGCGTGGTAGCCGGCGAGCCGGTCCTCCAGCCGGTCGACGGCCGCCAGCGCCACCTCCGGTCCGTCGAGCTCGGCCACCGCGATGGCTCTGTTGAGCGCGACGACCGGGGAGGGGTCGAGGCGGACGAGCCGGTCGTACAGGGCCAGGACCTGCGACCAGTCGGTGTCGCGCATGTCGCGGGCGGACGTGTGCACGGCGTTGATCGCGGCGAGGACCTGGTAGCGACCCGGCGCCACCCCGGACGCCAGGCGTTCGCGCACGAGCCGGTGGCCCTCGGCGATCAGCTCGGTGTCCCAGGCGCCGCGGTCCTGTTCGGTGAGGGCGACCAGCTCGCCGCTGCCTGAGACGCGGGCGAGCCGGATCGCCTCGGCGGTCAAGGTGGCGGAGGACAGCGGCTGGCTCTAGATGAGCGCCAGGAACTCCGCGCGCGAGCTGTCGATGCCCGCACCCAGTTCCAGCACCTGCTTGCTCGTGCCCCCGGACAGTTCCGCGCGGGCGACGGTGCGTGCTTCCTCGAAGTGCGTGCGCAGCAACGCTTTCAGCTGCTGGTCGAAGTCGGGCCCCTCGGCGAACCCGACGGCGGCCAGTTCGGCGGCGGTGATCATGCCGGGCATGTCGTGGCCGTCGTGCTGGTCGCTCTCCTGCCGGCCTGTCCGCGCCAGCAGGTCCCGGACCTGCGCGAGCTCGGCCCGGTAGCGGGCCTCGACCTGCGCGGCCACCGGCCGCAGCGCGGAACCGGGCCTGGTCGCCGTCAGGGCGAGTGCGGCGAGCGCGGACTCGTTCTGGGGGATCACCAGGTCCACGAACGCCAGGTCGGTGGCGGTCAGGTCGGGCGCACCGGCCGGCGTGGGGTCGCCGGCCGGTGCACCACAGCCCGTCGCCACGAGGAGTACCGCGACGAGGAGGGCCCTCACTACGGACGGCCGTCCGGTCCGCACTTGACGATCCGGTTGATGCAGTCGCGCACACGTTGCGCCATCTCGGCTTCCGGCCAGACGTTGAAGAAGTCGCCGTGCATCGTGAAGCCGGGACCGGACGAGAGCTTGAACCGCGCGGGGTCGCCGCTGACCGGGTACCGCAGCACCTGGCGCAGCTTCGGCACGGGCACGGGGTGCGTGGCCGGGCAGTCACCGGCGACCGGGTAGGACATGTGGCTCTTGTGGTCGGCGGAGTCGAGGTCCTTGCCGTTCCAGCACTGCGGGAAGTCCAGATAGGACTCGATCATCGTGCCCGCCGGGCAGTTCACGAAGTCCTTGGACGCACCCACGTGCCCGGCGTGCAGGCACGACCAGCGCGACATCGTGGTGTTGTCCGGCGCGGTGGCCTTGGCGTTGCCCGCGACGATCCGCAGTCCGTGCGGCAGCGGCTGGATGCGCGCGGTCACGTCGTCGCGCACGCCCTCGCCGAGGTAGTAGAACGTCGTGCCGGTCGGCTCGACGGGCTGGCCGTCGACCAGCAGCGTCGGCACCCAGTACGACGAGAGGTCGACCTTCGGGTTGCACGTGCTGGAGCCCTTGCCCAGGCTCGTGACGTCCGAGCGGGCGTTGGTGGAGTCGTTGCCGAAGAAGCTGTGCATGTGCGAGGCACCGGGCAGGTTCGGCAGCACGATCGGGTCGTCCGGCAGCCGGTGTGTGAACGGGCACTCGGCGACGAACTCCGCGACGCGCACCGCGTTCGGCGGGATCGGCTCCTGCGGCTTCGGCGGCGCGACCACGGCGGCCTTCGTCGTCTCGGCCGGCGGTGCGGGCGTGCCGGGCGGCGTCGTGGTGTCCTGGGTCTGGGCCGGGGACGTCGTGGTCACGACTGCGGCCGAGGACGTCGGGCTCGCCACGGGCGGTGCGGGCGGGGTGAAGAACATCGCGTTCGCGGTCACCGCGGACGCCGCGACGCCTGCCACGGCGAGGGCGGCGATCCACACGCGCCGCCGCAACCGCGAGGTGAGGACGTGGGGCATCGAAAAACCTTTCGGCAGGGTTCAGGGGTCTCTTGACCAGGAGATGTCCTGCCCACCCGCCGATAACAGAAAAAAGTCACGGAGTTCTGAGGAGCTCGATGTTGCACAGCGCCGCGTAGATGTCGACCGCGGAGCGCACGTCCACGCCTGGCCGGAGGGCGTCCGCACGCCAGGAGCCGAACATCCTCAGGCGGGTCTCGTCGCCGCGCCGACGGCGTTCGAGGTAGGCGGTGGCCGGCTCGGGTTCTGTGCGCGCGGATGAGCGTGATGACGTCGCCCGCTCGTTCGAAGAGGCGCCGGTCGTAGGCCGCCATCGCCGCGAGCTGGTCGCCTGCGGTGCCGCGCTGATCCGCACCCGGCACGTCACCTGAGCACGGGCGCGCTGACGTCGTTGTTGTCGACGACGAGGTCCGCCCGCGCGGCCGGATCGCAGGTCTCCAGGTAGATGCGCTGCCCGCCGACGTAGCGCCGGTTGCGTTCGTCCTCCACGTCCGGCGACGCGCCGTCCCTGACCGCCATGCGCGCCACGGAGACCTCGAAGCCGACGGACAGGAAGATCGAGAAGTCCCAGTGGTGCGCGATCTCGTCGCGGTGCAGGAAGATCCCGTCGACGAGCAGGATCGAGCCCGAGGTCACGTTCTCGAGCGGCGCATCGACCAGTTCGTCGGTTTCGACTACATGGATCCCGCGGCGGAAGCGATGACCCGGGCCTTTGCCGAACGGTTCGAGCAGCTCCGCCCGGAACCGGTCGTAGTCGTAGGAGTCGAGCCAGAAACCCTCCGCCGACGTGCTGCCCCGCACGTACCGCAGCGCGCGCACCTGGTGGAAGTCGTCCACCGACGCGCGGACGACCTCGTGCCCGCGCCCGCTGAGCACGTGCGCGAGCTCGTCGGCGAACACCGTCTTGCCGGACCCGTCCACCCCGTCGACGGCCACCCGCAGCGTCGTGGGCGGGGTGGGCACCGGGATGGCGTCGGCGACCTGGCCGAGCAGGCGGACCCGGTCAGGCGACTGGTGGTGAGAGGCGGCGGATGCGGGTGTTGAGGTACCGCTGCTCGGGCAGGCTCGTGGTGAGCCGGGCGGCCTGCCGGTAGCTGTCGAGCGCTCCCTCGAGATCACCGGTCAATTCCAGCAGATGAGCGCGCACGGCGTGGGTGCGGTGGTGCCGTCGCATCGCCGCATCGCCGAGCAGCGGGTCGACGAGGGCAAGGCCGTCCTCGGGGCCGAACGCCATCCCGACCGCGACCGCCTGGTTGAGCGTCACGATCGGGCTGGGGGCCACCCTGGTGAGCATCCCGTAGAGCACGCTGATCTGCCGCCAGTCGGTGCTCTCCCAGGCGGTGGCCTCCGCGTGCACGGCGGCGACCGCGGCCTGCAGCTGGAACCTGCCGACGTGCCCGCGCGGCAGCACGCGTTCCAGGATGCTCACCCCTTCCTTGATGAGCGGCTGGTCCCACCGCGCACGGTCCTGCTCGGCCAGCGGCACCAGGTCACCGCCGGAGGTCCGTGCGGTCGCGCGGGCGTGGGTGAGCAGCATCAGTGCCAAGGCGCCCGCGACCTCGTCGTGCTCGGGGATCGCCGCGTGCAGGTGCCGGGTGAGGCGGATGGCCTCCTCCGCCAGCGTCGAGTCCACCAGCGCGTCCCCGGTGGAACGGGTGTGCCCCTCGGTGAACATGAGGTGGCAGACGTCGAGCACCGCGGCGATCCGCGCGGGCAGCTCCGCCTCGGCCGGCAGCCCGAACACCGCACCCGCCGCCCGCAACGTGGCCCGCGCCCTGGTCAGGCGCTGCGTCATCGTGCGCTCCGGCACCAGGTAGGCGGCGGCGATCTGAGCCGTGCTCAGGCCGGCGACGGCGTGCAGCGTCAGGGCGACCTGCGACGAACGGCTGAGTTCGGGGTGGCAGCACAGGAGGAACAACTGCAACGTGTCATCACCGTGCTGCGCGTGGTCGGCCGGCGGCGCGAGGTCGGCGTCACCGGGCCGTGCCGCGGCCACGGCCTGTTCCCGCCCCGCCCGAGCGCTGTCGGCACGCACCCGGTCGATCATCCGCCGCGAGGCGACCCGGATGAGCCAGCCGCGGGGATTGTCCGGCACACCATCGCGTTCCCACTGCGTCGCCGCCGCCTCGGCCGCCTCCTGCGCCGCGTCCTCGCAGTCACCCAGATCGCCGTAACGGCGCAGCAGGGCGGCGAGGACGTGCGACGACTCGCGCCGCCACACGTCCTCCACCACCCGCGAGTCCATCAGTCCTCACCGCCGGGCCACATGGCCGGCCGCAGCTCGACGGTCTCGCCGGGACCGGCGAAGCGCGCGGTGATCTCCTCGGCGCGGGCCTGGCTGTCCACGTCGATCAGGAAGAACCCGGCGAGGTGCTCCTTGGCCTCCGAGTAGGGGCCGTCCGTCACCAGCGGCTTGCCGTCGCTCCACCGGTAGAGCCGCGACGACTCGGGCGCCCCCAGCGCCTCACCCGAGAGCAGCTCGCCGCTCGCGTGCAGCTCGCCGAGCAGCTGCTCGAACTCGGAGTTGATCCGATCCCGCTGCTCCCGCGGCATGTCCTGGTAGTCGGGCAGGTACTCCGGGGTCGGGTGCCCCCACGGCTGCGGGTTCGAGTGAATCATGATCACGTACTTCACGATCGGCTCCTGGTGTCGCGGACGCGTCCCGATGACCCATCCTCACCCGAGACGTCGGAGCCGCGCCCGCCAGGTCTACATGCCCCGGCGGATCAGTCCGGCGCGCCTGGTGTGAACTTCTCCGCATGCACGTTCACCACACCGTCGTCGACTCACCGCTCGGCGAGCTGACCCTGGTCGGCGAGGGCACGGCGTTGCTCGGCCTCTACTTCGACGGCCACCTGCGCACCCCGCGCCTGAGCGACCTCGGCCCGCGCACCAGCGAGGGCTTCGACGAGGTGCGTCACCAGCTCGACGAGTACTTCGCCGGGAAGCGGCGCGCTTTCGAGGTCGAACTGGCGCCGCGCGGTTCGGCGTTCGAGAAGAGCGTGTGGGCGCTGCTGATGTCGATTCCCTACGGCGAGACCCGCACGTACGGGCAGCTGGCCGCGGAACTCGGCGACCCCGGGGCCGCCCAGGCGGTCGGCAACGCCAACGGGTGGAACCCGATCAGCATCATCGTTCCGTGCCACCGGGTCGTGGGTTCGCAGGGGCGTCTCACCGGCTACGCGGGCGGTCTCGAACGCAAGCGGTTCCTGCTGGAGCTCGAGGGGCCGTCCCCCGAAGAGGACGGCCGCCTGTTCTGAGTCCGGCCGTCAGCGGGCCCAGAAGCGGGTGGAGCCGGGGCCGTCGAGCACGAGGTTGCCGTCGTTCTGCACGATCAGCCGGTCGGCCGCGGTGCCCCAGGTGTGGGTGCTCCACTTCGGCACGTTGTTGGGGGCGTAGACGACGAAGTTGCCGTCGAGCTGCAGCGTCGCGCGGATGGCGCCGGAGTTGTAGGTGTTGCTGGCCCACAACGCCTGGTTGGTCGCCACGACGTACAGCACCAGGTTGCCGTCGGCCTGCATGAGCAGCTTGTACCGGCCGTCCGCCGAGATCCTGGACTGGCCGGCGTTGAGGGTCTCGTTGCGCGTCAACCGGTCGGGACCGGGCTCGCCCCCGGTGGTGGCGTCGAAGACCGTGACGTAGGAGTCCTGGAGCGCCCAGGCCTCCAAGCCGTTCGGCGTGACGGCCACCGAGTTCGGGTAACGACCGATCGGCCTCGTCTGGACGATCGCGTTGTTCTCCACGTTCACCGTCACGAGGGTGTGCCCCTCACGGCCGGTGACGAAGATCCGGCGTCCGTTCGGTGCGGCGGCAACCCCCGAAGGTCCGCCGGGCACGTTCAACGTGGCGTGCACGGCGTTGGCGGCCGTGGAGATCATGTAGACCTTGTTCGCCTGGTAGCTGGTGACGTACAGGCGCAGGCCGTCGGGGGTGATGGCGAGTCTGCTGGGCGCGGTGGGCAGCTGCACCGCGCCGATCGGGCGCTCGTTCTCGGTGCTGACCACCCAGATCTTCGAGGTGTAGAAGTCCGCGATGTAGACGCGGGAGCCGTCCGGGGAGATCGCGATGTCCGCCCCGTAGTTGTTACCGACGCTGATCACGTGGGGCACACCGGTGGCCGTGTCGATCACCGCGAGGTAGTTGTACCCGGAGACGTACGCCTTCTTGCCGTCCGGGGACACGACGACCGCCTCCGGAGCCCTCATCGGGGCGACCGAAACGGTCCTGACCACGGTGCGGGTCGCGGTGTCGATCACCGAGACCGTGCCGCTCTCGGCGGTGAGGTCGCCGTTCGCGATGTAGGCGGTGCGGCTGTCCGGGCTGAAGCCGATGCCCTCCGGCTGCGTGCCGACGCCGATCGTGCCGGTGACCGTCCTGGTCGCGGTGTCGATGGCGGACACCGTGCGGTCGGCCGCGTTCGTCACGTACGCGAGAGCCCCGTTGGGGCTGATCTCGACCGAGATCGGGTTGCTGCCGACGCTGATGCTGGTCGGCAGTGCGGCGGCGGCCGCGGAGGTGGTCACCGATGCGATCAGGCCTGCGGTCAACAGGACGCCGAGGGCGGCGGTTCTCGTTCTTCGGGTTCGACTGTGCATGGCGCAACTCCCCCTGGTGTTTCGCTTGGTGCGGCGGATTTTGCCAGAGGGGTGTGCTGGTCAGAGGGGTGTTCGTGGATGTTCGGGCGCGCTCAGTCCGGGGCGTCGCTGATGCTCAGCGTCAGGTCGGAATCGGTGACCGTCACGACGACGTGCTGCCCACCCCGCAGTTCCCCCGCCAGCAGCGCACGGGACAGCCGCCGGTCGAGCTCCCTGCCGATGGTGCGGCGCAACGGCCGTGCGCCGTACTCGGGTACGTAACCGCGGGCGGCGAGCCAGTCGACGGCCTGCTCGTCCACGTCCAGCGTGATGTTCTGCTCGCGCAGCCGTTCGCGGGTGCGTTCGAGCAGCAGGGCGGTGATCTGCCGCAGCTGGGCGGCGTTCAGGCCGCGGAACAGGATGATCTCGTCGAGGCGGTTGAGGAACTCCGGGCGGAAACTGCGGCGCACCGCCGCCGTCAACGGTTCCCGGAGCTGCTCGGCCGGTACGCCTGAGGTGGCCGCGGCGAGGAGCTGGTCGGCGCCGATGTTGCTGGTCATGATGATGACGGTGTTGGTGAAGTCGGCGGTGCGTCCGCCTGCGTCGGTGAGTCTGCCCGCGTCGAGCACCTGCAGCAGGGTGTTGAAGACGTCGCCGTGTGCCTTCTCGATCTCGTCCAGCAGCAGTACCGAGTACGGGGCGCGGCGGACCGCGCCGGTGAGCTGGCCGGCGTCCTCGTGGCCCGCGTAGCCCGGTGGCACGCCGATCAGGCGCGTGACCGCGTGCGGTTGGGAGAACTCGCTCATGTCGAACCGGATCAGCCGGTCCTCCGAGCCGAACAGCGCTTCGGCCAGCGCTCGGGCCACCTCGGTCTTGCCCACGCCGGTCGGGCCCAGGAAAAGGAACGAGCCGACGGGGCGGTTCGGGTGTTTGAGGCCCGCTCGGCCCTGGCGGACCGCGTCCGCCACCGCCTCCACGGCCTCGTCCTGGCCGACGATCCGTTGGTGCAGGTGGTCTTCGAGGTGCAGCAACCGGTGCCGTTCGGCCTCGGTGAGCTGAGCCACCGGGATGCCCGTGCTGCGGGACACGACCTCGGCCACGTCGTTCGCCACCACCTCGGGGGCGTCGGCCAGCGCGGCGTGAGCGGCCTCCAGGTCGGCTACGGCGCGGTCGAGCTCGTCGGTGAGGAACGCCGTGTCCTCGCCCTGGGCGGCGTCCCTCTCCCGTTCCAGTTGGCGCACCCGTTGTTCCAGCCGTACTGGGTCTGGTGGCATCGGGGACTTCTCGCGTAACCGGACGCGCGCGCCCGCGCGGTCGACCAGGTCCACGGCCTTGTCCGGCAGGAATCGGTCGGTGACGTAGCGGGCCGACAGTTCCACGGCGGACACGAGCGCCTCGTCGGTGATGCGTACGCCGTGGTGCATCTCGTAACGGCTGCGCAGGCCGCGCAGGATCGCGATCGCCTCGGCAGCCGACGGTTCGGCCACCTGGATCGGCTGGAAGCGGCGTTCCAGCGCGGCGTCCCTCGCGATGTAGCGCTGGTAGTCCTCGGCCGTGGTGGCGCCGATGACCTGCACCCGTCCGGTCGTGAGGACGGGTTTGAGCATGGTCGCGGCGTCCATCGGGGCGCCTTCCGCGCTGCCCGCGCCCACCACGACGTGCAGCTCGTCGATGAACAGGACCACCGTCCTGTCCGTCGCGGACACCTCGTCGATGACGCCCTGCAGCCGTTCCTCGAACTCGCCGCGGTACTTCGCCCCGGCGACCATGCCCGCCATGTCCAGGGAGATCAGCCGCCTGCCGCTCAGCGTGGCGGGCACGTCGCCGCTCGCGATCCGGGCCGCGATGCCCTCGACGACGGCGGTCTTGCCCACGCCGGGGTCGCCGATCAGGACGGGGTTGTTCTTGGTGCGCCGCGACAGCACCTCGAGCACCTCGTCGATCACGTCCTCCCGGCCGATCACCGGGTCGAGCAGGCCGTCCCGTGCCGCGGCGGTGAGGTCGCGTCCGAACCGGTCGGTGCGCCGCGTCGCGGACCGCGGTTCCTCCGGCCCGCCGAACAGCTTTCCGACCAGGTCCTCCCAGGAGTAGGACCCGAATCCGAACACCCAGTCGTCTGCCATCGGCCGCCAACTCCGCTCGTTCGAGGGGCCTGCGCCTACAATCCTGCGCCTCGTGGCCCCAGAACACAGAAGTGATGTCAGGAGGAGCAGGTTGGCGGTGCGGCCGACTTCGGACGAAGAGCTCACCCGCGCAGCTCAGGCCGGTGACGTCGCCGCGCTGGGTGTGCTGCTCGCGCGGCACGAGGCCGGGATGCGGGCGGTGGCGCTGAGCGTCGCCGGGCACGGTCCGGACGCCGAGGACGCCGTCCAGGACGCGATGCTGGTCGCGCTCAGCCGCATCGGCGACGTCAGGGAACCGGCGGCGGTCGGTGCGTGGCTGCGGATGATCGTGCGCAACGCGTGCCGCACGAGGCTGCGGTCGGCCGGTCTCGCGCGCCCCGTGGCCGACCTGGAGCTGGTCAGCGACGAGAGCCCCGAGCGGATCGTCGAGCAGCACGCCATGCGGGACTGGCTCTGGCACGCGATCGGCGACCTCGCGCCGGCGTTGCGCATGACCGTGCTGTTGCGGCACTTCAGCAGGGCGAGCACCTACGAGCAGATCGCGGCCGTCTGCGGCGTGCCCGTGGGCACCGTGCGCAGCCGTCTGAGCCAGGCCAGGACCAAGCTCGGGGCGGCGCTGGCGGCGACCGCGGCGAATGCGCACGACGACGTCACGGCACTGGCCGTGGCGAGCCGCGCGGAGGGGCTGGAGACCCTGGACGCGATGCACAGGGGAGAGCTCGGCAGGCTGATGTCCGAACGGTGGGCACCCGAGGCGATGTTGTTCGACGGCCGCGACCCCGTGGGAGGGCGTGACTTCCTGGTGCGCGGTGCGGCCGGTGACCTGGAGGCAGGGGTCCGCCAGCGCTTCGTCGACACGGTCGTCGGCCGCGACATCACGATCTGGGAGATGGACATCCTCAACCCCGCCGACAACCCCCGGCACTGCCCGCCCGCCGTGACCTGGGTGATGTCCCTGGAGGACGGACGGGTGAGCCAGTTGCGCCTGTTCCACCCCGCCGCCTCCCAGTAGTGGCGGCTGTCACACCCGACGGATCGAACTTTCGCCCGCTCTCCTGGTCTTGCCGGTGTCGTTGACACCACCTGATCGGAGAAACACCGTGAATCCCCAAGCACGCGACCCGCTGGCCACCGGCACCCACACCGCCGAGATCGGCGGGGTGCTCCAGCGCTACCACGTGCACGGCGAGGGCCCGGTCTGCCTCGCGCACCCCGGCGGCCCGGGAGTGTTCTGGGAGTACCTGCGCACGCCCGCCCTGGAAGACCACCTCACGATGGTCTACCTGGAGCCGCTCGGCACCGGTGGATCCGGCCGCCTCGGCTCGCATCCCCACGGCTACACCCGCGACCGCTACACCGAGGCCGTCATCGGGCTGCTCGACCACCTCGGACTGCCGGCGGCGTACCTGCTCGGCCACTCCCACGGAGGGTTCGTCGCGCAACGCAGCGCCCTGCGGCACCCCGACCGCTTCACCGGCGTCGTCCTCTACGAGAGCGCTCCACTGACCGGCCCCGAACACGTCGCCGAGGCGATGGCCCAGGTGGAGATCTTCGCGCACAGGAACGCGGACAACCCCGAACTGCCCGCGGTGCTCGCGGCGCTGCAGGCGACCGGCGGCATCTCCGGCGACGAGGAGATGACCGAGGTCCTCCGTGGACTGCTGCCTGCCTACCTCGCTGATTACTGGGGCAGGGAAACGGAGTTCGCCCCACTCCGGGCGGCCATCAGCGGTTCGCACATCTCCAGCCTCGACGAGCACCTCGTGCCCGACGTCATCGACGACCGGCAGGTGCTGGGCTCCATCGCGGTGCCGGCCCTGGTGATCGTCGGCCGGCACGACGTCGTGTGCGGTGTCCGCTGGGCGGAGGAGCTCGACAAGCTGATCCCGGACTCCAGGCTCGTCGTCCTGGAGAACAGCGGGCACCTCGGCCACGTCGAGGAACCCGACGCCTTCGCGCAGGCGGTCCTCGCCTTCGTCGGCGAGCGGTAGCCCCGCACCGCGGACGCCCGTCCAGCGCGGCCAAATGATCTATGTTCCACTCTGCCGCGTGGACGGGCGAACGCGGCTGGGCGCGGTGTTGTGGGTGCTGGTCGCGCAGTACTTCGTGCTGTTGTTCGTGGTGGAGTGGCGCTGGGAGGTCCCGTACAGCTGGCTGAGCAACGCGATCAGCGACCTGGGCGCGGCCACCTGCTTCCAGTCCGAGCAGGTCGAGCGCTGGGTGTGTTCGCCGTGGCACGTCGTCTCCGGGGTGTCCTGGACGCTCGCGGGGCTGTGCCTGGCCGCGGGAGCCGTGCTGGTCCGGCCGCTGTTCCCGGACGTGCGGACGGCCCGCGTCGGTCTGGTGCTCCTCGTCGTCACCGGCCTGGCCCTGACCGTCGTCGGCCTGAACCCCGAGGACACCAGCCGGTCGCTGCACATCGCCGGTGCGGTCGTCGCCATCCCGGTGGGAGAGGTCGCGATGCTGCTGACCGGGCTCGCCCTGGCGCGCACCGACCGGTGGCGCCTTCTGGGCCGGATCGGTGCCAGCGCCGCGGTCGTGGCGGCGGTGGCGCTTGCGCTGATGGTGGCCCAGGTCGGCGGTCCGGCGCTGTTCGGTCTGTGGGAACGCATCGCGGCGTTCCCTGTGCTGCTGTGGGCCGTGGCCTGCGGTGTGGCGCTGCCGGCCCGGAACTAGGACCAGTCCCAGCCCATGCCCAGCACGCCCGGTCGCACGTCCTTCGCCGTCACGTGCAGCACTCGCCCCGGCGTGAGCGCGAGTTCGTCGCCGTGCACCTGCGTCGCGTCCACGCCGGGCTGTGCGAGGGCGTAGCAACGGACCGGCAGGCACGGTTCGGTGAACTGCACGCTCGCCACGTAGGTGCCCACGGGGTAACGGAACGCGCGCCGGTAGTCGTGTGACCGCGCGCCCGTCTCCGCGATGGTGAAGCGGTACTCCAGCAGGTGCGTCTGGCCCGCGCGCAGGCTTTGGTCGAACAGCAGCTCCACGGCGATCACCGGTGCACCGGGATGCCGTCGCACGCGTCCCAGCCGGCAGTCCCGCACGGCCTCCACGTCCAACGCCTCTGGTGGCGTGCCGACGTCCGCGCAGTACACGGCTACATAACGGTCGGGGTTTCCGGCGATCGCGCGCAGCACCTGTCTGGTGTGGATCGTGCGGAGCGCGCCGCGTTCGTCCACTGTGGCCGAATCGTCTTGCGACCACAGGCGCAGGTCGGCGTCGGACGGTCCGACCAAGGCCTGCACGGTCTCCGCGAGCGACTGCGCGGGCTCCAGCATCCGTCCGTAGTCGCGGGTCTGCTGCTGCTTCGACGCCCAGCGGCCACGCGGGCGCGGCGGCCCGAGCAGGGCTTCGAGGGAGTGCCTGGGCAGGCCGAGGATGGCCTCGATGGCCTGGACCGCGCGCAACGAGTCGGCGCGTTCGGGACGGCTGCGGCCCAGTCTCCAGTAGCTCAGCGTGGACAGGCTGACGTGGATGCCCCGGCGGTCGAGACGGTCGCGCAGGCGTTCCAGGGTGAGGCCGCTGCGCGCGACGGCGGCCTGCAACGCGGCGTGGAACGGACCGGCGCGCAGCAACACGTCGACCTCGTCGCCGACGTCGGGAGGAACGGCCACCGCACACCCCCTCGACTGTGGAGAAAACAGTTTAGAAGCCCGATCACGCCCGATATGACCTACAAACGTAGGTATCCCTCCACAGTTTTGAACGGCGTTCCACAGTGGTGGGTCGTCTGCCTGAGGCGACCTTGACCGCATCGGAGCACCGGTATGTCATCGGCGCGGCGGCCCCTGCAGAAGCCGCCGAATCCCTGCCCTGTGCCGATTTCCCCCTGGAGGGCACATGTCCCGTCCGTTGTCCGCGCGGCGACTCGCCGCGTTGTTCTCCGCACTCGTGGCCGGTGCCGCGGTGCTGGCCACGTCGTCCGCGACGGCCGCACCCGAGCCCGATCTCGCCACGACCGTTCGCGCCACCATGCTCCAGCAGCACGGCGACGCGTTGAAACGTCAGTGGGACACGCAGACGTTGCGTGAACCGCTGTTCGAGCCGACTCGCACGTCTGGTGCGTGGGTGTTCGGCAGCACCACGATTCCCTTGGCTCGCGGTCAGGAGCACGGTGCGCCACACATGGCGTTGTTCCTGGCCCGCAAGGAACGCTCCGCGTGGCGGGTCGAGCTCGACGGCACCGCCGGGTTCGCCGCTCTGGCCGCACAGGCGCCGTCCGCTGTGCTCAGCGACGGCGAGAAGCGGACGTTCGCGGCCAACCAGAGCAACCAAGCGCTCGCGCCCACGGGTCTCGGCCTGCCGTGGCCGGTGAACGTGGCGTGGTGGATGGGCGGTGGTCCGCACGGCAACAGCGGCAACAGCCGCCCGTTCAGCTCCATCGACTTCAACGGCGGTGACGGCCGCGTCCTGTCCGCGGGCAACGGCCGCGTCTACAAGAGCTGCGTCGTGGGCCGCAGCGCGGTGGTGAAAGTCGTGCACGACAACGGTTACAGCACCACCTACTACCACATGTACAACCTGACGACACTCGCCGACGGCAGCGCCGTGCGCACCGGCACGTACCTCGGCAACATCGGCAACGAGCTGCCGTGCGGCGGTTCGAGCACCGGGGCGCACGTGCACTTCTCGTTGCTGCGCGGCAACACCCACGTCAGCGTCAACGGCATGACGATCGGCGGCTGGACCTTCTACGAGGGCTCGCAGGCGTACGGCGGCTACGCGCAGCGCGGCAGCACGCGCGTGAACGTCGGCGGCAAGGTCACGAACTACGGCGGTGGCAGCACGACCCTGCCCACCGGCACGGTCGACGCGGGCCCGAACACCACGGTGAACCTGCGTTCCGGCCCCGGCCTGAGCTACTCGGTGGCGGGCACGGTCGCGGACGGTGCGGTGGTGTCCATCGCGTGCACCAGCCGCGGCGAGGCAGTCGACGGGGTCTGGGGCCGCACGGACCTGTGGAACCGGCTCGAGGACGGCAAGTGGATCAGCGACGGTTTCGTCGACACCGGCTCGAACGAACCGGTGGCCGGGGCCTGCTGACCTGACGGTGCCGATCCCGCCCGGGGATCGGCACCGGTCGTCATCTCAGTGCGGCCACCAGTTCCGCCGCCGTGACGCGCACCGCCGGCGTGTCGTAGCGGTCGCACTCGGCCAGCGCCCGCACCCGCAGTTCGCGGGCCTGCGCCGAATCCCCTGCGGTGTCGGCGAGTTCGGCGAGCCGGGCCAGGATCTCGACGCGGTGGTCGGACAGACGCTCCTCACCGAGTGCCGCCAGCAGCTGTTCGCGGGCCTCGCCGAACCGTCCCGCGTCCATCAGCACCACGCCGCGGTTGTGCTGCACCCGAGCCGTTCCCGCGGTGTTGGAGTGCCTGCGGAACAACGACTCCGCCTCGTCGAGCAGGTCCATCGCCGCGATCACCATGCCCGCGGCCGCCAGGGTCGACGCCAGGCGGATCAGCAGCATCGACAGCAGTTCGTCGTCGCCGTCGGCCTTGCGGTGCTGGTCCACACTGCGTTGCTGCACCTCGGCCGCCTCGGTGAGGTCGCCGGCGGTGTGCAGGACGAGGCCGAGCAGCGAGAGCGCGAGGTTCTCCCCGATGAGGTAACCGGCCTGCCGGAACAGCTCCACGGCGCGGCGGCCCAGCCGCACCGCCTCCTCCGGTTCGCCGACCCGCCGCCGGATAGCCGAGCCGTAGTAGCAGGTCCACGCCTCGGTGACGGTGTCGTCGAGCGGGACCGCGGCGGCCTGTTCGTGGACGGCCAGTGCGTCGTGCGGCCGGCCGCACAGCGCGTAGAGGGCCCAGGAGAGGTAGTTCAGCTGTTCGACGGCGTCGCGGGCGTTGCCCAGTTCGCGGGCAGAGTGGGCTCCCGCCGAGAAGACCTCGTGCCACAGCTCGCCCACGCCGTGCATGTCCGAGTACCAGTGCATCGCCTGTGCCAGCGAGAGAACGCGTTCGTGCTCGGCCCGTTCGGCGGCGGATCTCAGTGCGGTGCGCCAGTTCTCCAGTTCGAGGTCGAGCCAGCGGGACGCGGAGTCCTTGTCGTGCACCGGCCCCACGCGCCCGGCCGGCACGTCGTGGTCGAAGAACAGGGCGGCCCTGGTGGCGGTGTCGAGCAGCCAGTGGCGCAGGCGCGTGCGGGCCTGCTCGACCGCGGCCGGGTCGTCGTCGAGCTCGAGGCGTTCGGCGGCGAAGACGTGCAGGAGGTCGTGCCGGGTGTAGCGGCCGGGGGTCTCGCTGATGCCGAGCAGGCTCGCGTCGGCCAGTTCCTCCAGCGCCTCCTCGGCGTCGTCGGTGAGCACGGCGGCCAGCGCGGTGCTGGTGTCGCGGGTCGGGAGCAGGGCCAGTCTGCGGAACAGGGTGGCGGCGCCCGGACTGAGCTGGTGGTAGGAGATCTCGAACGCCGCGCGCACCTGCAGGTCGCCCGCGCGCAGCACGGAGAGGCGGCGTTCCTCGTCCTCCAGCTGCTCGGCGAGGTGGCTGATCGTCCACTGCGGTCTGCTGGTCAGGCGGTTGCCCGCGATGAGCAACGCGAGCGGCAGGCCCCCGCACAGCTCCGCCACCCGCTGCGCTGCTTCTGGCTCGACGTCCAGCCGGGAGGAGCCCGTCACGGCCCTGAGCAGTTCGACGGACCGGTCGAGCGGCAGCAGCTCCAGCGCGAGGCGGTGCCGGGCGTCCAGGCCGGTCAGGGTGCGGCGGCTGGTCAGCAGCACGAGCGTGCCGGGGCTTGACCCGAGCAGCGGGCGGACCTGCGCCTCGTTCGCCGCGTTGTCGAGCACCAGCAACACCGTCCGGTCCCGCAGCTGCGAGCGGTAGAGCGAGAGCTTGTCGTCCGGGTCGGCGGGGATCTGGCGTTCGTCCACCCCGAACGAGCGCAGCAGCCGGTGCGCGGCCTTGTCCGGGGTCAGCGGCTCGGGGTCGGTGCCGCGCAGGTCGAGGAAGACGCAGCCGTCGGGGAACCGGGCGCCCAGGCGATGACCCGCGTCGACGGCCAACGCGGTCTTGCCGGCACCGGGTGTGCCGTGGACCACCGCGATCTGCAGCCGGAACGACGACGTGGCGTCCGCGGCGAAACCCTCCAGCAGGTCCCGCTCGTCCTCCCGGCCGGTGAGCTCGATCAGCACCGGCGGCAGCGAGCAGGACGGCGCGACGACCTGCGCGTCCGGCCGTTCCTCCACCCCGGCGACCCGGCTGGCACGCGCGAGCGCGGCGAACTCCGCCGCCTCCTCTCGCGCCAGCCCCAGGCCCCCCACCAGCAGCTGGACGGTGCGGAACTGCGGACTGAGCGTGCGGCCGCGTTCCATGTCGCTGATCGCGCGGGTGCTCAGGCCCGTGCGTTCCGCCAGCTCCTCCTGCGTCAGCGGAACGCGCGATCGGTAAAAGCGAAGAAAATCCCCGAACGCAGTAGTGCTCACTGCGCTACCCCCAGATGTGTTCAGTGCGTCTTGCTGATCGGTAGACGCCTGACACCGGGGTGACGCTGCTTGCGAACCTCACTTCTTCCGGTGTTTCTGCTGGTTGTTCAGCAAGGTGAACGGATCCGCCCATAACTAGCTTCGAGAACGTGTCCATCGCTTCTCCAGTGCGGCTCACGGCTGCCCTCTGGCTGGCCGTCCTGGTGTGGCTGCTGATCACCTGGTCCGGTCACTACCCGATCGACCTCGACGTGTACCGGCTCGGCGGGCTCGCCTGGCTCGAGGGCAGCCCCCTCTACGTCGGGTTCACCGGGCCGCCGCTCGACCCGCAGCTGCCCTTCACGTACCCGCCGATCGCGGCGGTGCTGTTCAGCGGGCTGAACCTCCTGCCGGACGGGTCGCACACCCTGCTGGTGGTCGCGTCCGGCTTCGTCGCGCTCACCGCGGTGTGCGTCGCCGTGGCGGGGAAGGTGCAGCCACGTCTCAAGTGGACGGTCGGGCCGCTGGCCGCGATCGGCGCGCTGGCGCTCGACCCGGTGTGGATGACCTACGGCTACGGCCAGATCAACCTGTACCTGATGGCGCTGGTCGTGACGGACGTGCTGGTGGTGAAGGACAAGCGCTGGCGTGGCGTGCTGATCGGCGTCGCCGCGGCGATCAAGCTCACGCCCGCGATCTTCGTGCTGTACTTCCTCGTTCGGCGCGACTGGCGGGCGGCGATCACGTCGATGGCCACGTTCGCCGGACTGGCGGTCACGGGATTCCTGCTCGCACCGAAGGACTCGCTGCAGTACTGGACGCACTCGCTGCTCAACCCCGACCGCATCGGCGACATGTCGTTGTCCACGAACCAGTCGATCCGCGGCCTGCTGCGCGGCTTCGGCCTCGCACCCGGAGTGGAAACGCTGCTGTGGGTCGTGCTCGCCGCCGCCGTGGTCGCCACCGCGGCCGTGGTGGCCCGGCGCACCCGCGACGACCTCGTCGCACTGTTCGTCATCGCGGGTGCCGGGCTGCTGGCCTCACCGGTCTCCTGGGTGCACCACTGGGTGTGGTGCGTGCCGGTGCTGGTGTTCCTCGCCGTGCGGGGCCACTGGGTCCCCTTCGCCGCCGTGTTCCTGGTGTTCGTCACGCGGCTGCACGAGTTCGACACCTACGTGTGGCTGGCCGTCATGGCGTTGGGGCTGCTGGCCTTCAGGCAGGCGACACGGACGTCAGCTCCACCGACGATCCCCGCAGTGCCTCTCCCGCGGGCCACGGCACGGTGACCGTGTGGCCGCCGTCGACCGGCAGGTTCAGGTTCACGACGTCGGGCTGGAACGACACCGGGGCCTGCGAGGACATGAGAATCCGCGACTCGGCGCCCTTGCCGGGCTGGACGTTCACCGGCGCGGGGGAGCCGTTGGGGTCGTCCAGCACGACGGTGATCCCGCTGTCGTCACCCTCGCTGTGCCCACTGCCCTTGGTGAACGTGACGGCCGTCGGCGCGCCCTGCAGCTTGCAGTTCGTGTGGTCCCCGGCCGCCGTGTAGTGCAGGACGAACGCCTGCTGGCCCGCCGACGAGTACGGGTCCTGCGTCACCGAGACGGTGAGGTCCGAGACGTCGCACGGCTGGTCGGACGGGTTGGCGGACGCGGTACCGGCCACCAGCGGCAGCGCGGTGGCGGCGAACAAAGCGGCGGCACCCAGCCCCGCGACCGTCCTGTGCTTGCTGTTCACTTCGACACCCTCCCTGTTGATCAGAGGTCGTTCGCGCTCACGTAGAGCGCCCGCACGGCCTCGGAGAACGCCGCACCGCTCAGGTCTGTCGTGACCAGGTCGGCGTTCATGGTTCCCCGGCTCGTGACCGAGAAGATCGTGCCCTTGCCCGTGGCCGGGTCGAACCCGCGCAGCCACGGCCCGCCGCTGGAACCACCGGCGAGATCGCAGTCCGTCTCCCACGCCGACAGGACCGAGTTGACCTTCAACGTCGCCGGTCGCTCGCACGACAGCAGCGCCTCACCGCGGGCCAGCTGCGAGACCGGATACCCCAGCGCGGTTGTATCAACCGGCGATACAACTGTGTCGAACGACACGGCCTGCGAGCCGGCCACGTCCTCGACGTGCCCGCCGTCCACGGGGTCGAGCGCGATCACCGCGTCGTCGTCCAGTCCGCTGCTGGGCCCGCTGTACGTGTCGGACCAGGCGAAGGCACGTGCCGCGAACACCCCGTGCGGGCGCGCGCCGCGGTCGTAGCCGGGGACGAACACCACGTTGACGATCTTGATCGGGTTGTCCCAGCGGTCCAGGCCACCGTTGACGCAGTGCCCGGCCGTCAGCACCACGTCCTTGGTCGCGCTCGGCACCACCGTCGCCGTGCAGGAGTGGTCCTCGCCCTTCGAGTTCGACAGGAACACCCTGCCGACGCCCGGTGCAACGCCCTCGTACGGCTTCGAGATCTGCTCGGCGGGCGGGAGATCACCGTCGCCGACCGCCTTCATCCGTTCCGGCGTCCAGTGGGCCAGTGCGGCGGCGCGGTCCGGTTGCGGCACCTTCGTCACCACCTGACCGGTTTCCGCCTGTGCCGGAGCCGCCACCAGGGCCGCGGCGAGGATCACTCCGGTCGTGCCGAGCGCTTTCCAGGTCATGATCGGGGGACGTTCCACAGAGGACGGGAGTTGCGCGGAACCCGTCAAACCAGCATTTGGTATGAGATTCCGCCGGAGGAACACCGGCGAAAGCAGGGGTTCCGGTGCTTCCTCCTGGTCCCTGCGCCGCCGGTGCGATTGCCTCATCCCGTGGATTCGGCCGTGCAGCTGTTCCGCCGAGTTCCGCGCAACGTCCTGTGGCCCGGTGTGTTCGGCGCCGTCATGCTCGCCGTGGGCGGGCTGGGAGCGGGCGCGATCGTCCGCAGGGACCCGCTGCTGAGCGGCACGCCCCTCAACGCCGTCAGGTACGGCCACGGTCACGACCTGGCGTTCCTGGTGTTGTTCGCGGGACTAGCGCTGATGGTCCTGTCCTGGGTGCGGCTGGGACGGCTGGTGCTCGGCGGGCAGGCAGGCGGCCGGGTCGTGGCCGCGGCCGCGGCGGCGTGGACCGCGCCGTTGATCGTCGCGCCGCCGCTCTACAGCCGTGACGTCTACAGCTACCTGGCGCAGGGTGCGGTGGCGCTGCGCGGCTTCGACCCCTACTCGCGTGGCGCCGCCGTGCTCGACCTGCCGTTGCGGGGCAACGTGGCCGGGCTGTGGCAGGAGACCCCGTCGCCGTACGGGCCGTTGTTCCTGTTGCTGGGCAAGGCGACGGTGTGGCTGACCGGCGACAACGTCATCCTCGGCGCGATCGTCATGCGCGTCGGCGTGCTGGCGGGGCTGGTGCTGCTGGCGTGGGCGATCCCGGGCCTCACCCGGCACCTGGGCGGGCGCAGCTCGACGGCGCTGTGGCTCACGGTCGCGAACCCGCTGGTGGTGGCGCTGGGCATCGGCGGCGCGCACAACGACGTGCTGATGGTCGGGCTGATGGCGGCCGGTGTGCTGATGGTGCTGGACCGCAGGCACCTCAGGGGGTTCGCGCTGATCGCCCTGGCCACGGCGGTCAAGGCGACGGCGCTGCTGGTCCTGCCGTTCCTCGTGTGGGTGTGGGCGGCTCGGCTGGAGGGGCCCGCCCGGCAGCGCTTCCTCACCGCGGTCGCGGCGGGCGGGGCGGTGTTCGCCGTGACGTTCGCGGCGGCGACGGTGATCGCCGGTGTCGACCTCGGCTGGATCGGCGTGCTGCGGTCGCAGGGGCCGTTGCTGACGTGGATGTCGCTGCCGTGCGCGGTGGCCGAGCTGTTGTTCCACTCGGTCGGCAACCACGTGCCGGGCTTCACCTACCTCGGTTTCCTCTCGGTCTTCCGCACGGCGGGCGTGGTCGTGCTGGCGTACGTGCTGGTGCGGCAGTGGTGGCTCGCGCGGGAAGGCGGCGTCGAGGCGGTCCGGCGGGCCACGATCGCGTTGCTCGCGGCGTCGCTGCTCGCCCCCTCGGTGCTGCCCTGGTACTTCACCTGGGCGCTGGCCCTCGCGGCGGCCTTCGCGTGGAAGGACCGCTGGATCGCCGTGGTGGCAGGCGTTTCGGTGTGGATGGTGCTCGTCACGCTGCCCGACGGAACGATCGTCGCGCGCTGGACGTACGACTCGATGAACCCCTGGGTGTGGTGGCCGTACCTGGCCGCGACAGTCTTGACGGGAGTGTGGGTCGGTCGAGCGCTGCTGCAACCTGTGCGTCAGCCCGCCGAGGTTGCTGGAGGAACCGGTGATTGAACAGCGTGTCCTGAGGTTCGCGCCGCTGGTGCTGCTGCTGTCGCTCGGCGTCTACGCCGCGACGGCGAACTGGGGGATGATCGACCTCAAGGTCTACTGGAGCCTCGCGCCCAACGTGCTGCGCGACCAGCTCTACACGATCGACATGCCGTTCACCGCGGACTTCCCGCTGCCGTTCACCTATCCACCGTTCGCGGCGGCGGTGTTCCTCCCGCTGTCGGCACTGCCGTGGGTCGCCGCACAGGTCGTCTGGCAGGTGCTGTCGCTGGTCTGCCTGTGGTGGCTGGTGCGCACGGCGCTGAAGCTGCTGGCCGCGAAGGCCGAGCAGCCGTACGACGGGCGCCGCGCTCTGTTGTGGACGGCGGTCGCGCTGTGGTTCGAGCCGGTGCGCAAGACCCTCGACTTCGGACAGATCAACCTGGTGCTGGTCGCCGGGGTGTTCGCGGCGATGGTCGCGGTCCGGCAGACGGTCGCGGGCCTCGGCGTCGGCGTCGCCGCCGGGATGAAGCTGACGCCGGCGATCTCCGGGCTGTACTTCCTCGTCACGCGCCGGTGGAAGGCAGCGCTGTGGTCGATCGCGGGCTTCGCGGTCACCGTGGCACTGGGTTTCCTCGTGTCGGCGGGGGACTCGTGGCGCTACTGGTTCGAACTGCTCGGCGCCGCGGACCGCGTCGGCCCGGTGGGCTCGGTGATCAACCAGTCGCTGCGCGGTGCCCTGTCGCGTTCCCTGGGTTACGACGTCGAGATGTCCTGGCCGTGGCTGCTCGCCGTCGCCGTGTCCGCCGCGCTGACCTGGTTCGCGCTGCGGGCGGCCGTGCGCGCCGGCGACACGTTGTCCGCCGTGATCACCGTGCAGGTGTTCGGGCTGCTGGTCTCGCCGATCTCGTGGAGCCACCACTGGCTGTGGGTGATCCCGCTGGTCCTGTGGCTGGTCTACGGGCGGCGGAACCTGCTTCTGGCGGCGGTGTGGGTGGTCGCCGTCTGCTCGGACGTCATCACGATCCTGATCGACCTGCAGCCGTCCATCTGGGAGATCCCGAGACCGTGGCCGCTCGCCGCGCTCGGCTGGGTGTACCCGGCGCTCGCCCTGCTCACCCTCGTGGTGACGCCGACACTGCTCGACCCGATCCCGAAGGCAGAACGTGTTGCGACTTAAGCCCCTCGCCCAGCTCGAACGGCGGTTGCTCGGGTTCGCCCCGTGGCTGCTGGTGGTCTCGATGCTCGCCCGCACGTGGGTCATCGTCACCGGGTTCGGCAACGAGTCGATCGACCTGCACGTGTACTGGTCGCTGGCACCGCACGTGCTGGAAGGCGACCTGTACCGGGTGTTCTCGCCGCACTCGCCGCCGGACTTCCCGCTGCCGTTCACCTACCCGCCGTTCGGCGCGCTGGTGTTCCTGCCGATGACGTGGCTGTTCTGGGGCGCGGCGCAGTGGAGCTTCCGGCTGCTGACGGTGCTGTGCCTGTACTGGGTCGTGCGGGTGGCGTTGCGGCTCGTGGCGGGGGAGTCGTGGAGCGACTCGAAGGTGTGGCGGCAGCGCGCGATCCTGTGGACCGCGGTGCTGCTGTGGATGATGCCCGTCTTCCACACCTTCGAGTTCGGGCAGATCAACCTGGTGCTGGCCGGTGTGGTGCTGGCCTCGTTGGTGGCACGGGACTCGCGGGTCGCGGGGGCCGGGATCGGCCTGACCGCCGGGGTGAAGCTCGTGCCCGCGATCTCGGGGCTCTACTTCCTGGCCACGCGGCGGTGGAAGGCCGCTTTGTGGTCGGTGGCGGCGTTTCTGGGCAGCGCCGGGCTCGGGTTCCTGGTGAACTTCGAGCAGGCGCGGCAGTACTGGTTCGTGCTGTTCGGTGATCCGGACAGGGTGGGGCCGATCGCCACCGCGCACAACCAGTCGTTGCGCGGGGCGTTGTCGCGGACTTTCGGGTACGACGTGGGCATGTCGTGGCCGTGGATCGTGGCCGCGCTGGTCTCGACGGTTCTCGCCTTGTTCGCGTTGCGGTCGGCTGTACGGGCCGGGGATGCGTTGATCGGCGTGTTGTCCGTGCAGTTCCTGGGGTTGTTGCTGTCGCCGATCTCCTGGGACCACCACTGGGTTTGGGTGGCGCCGCTGCTGATCTGGTTGGTGTACGAGAAGGTCGTGCCCTGGGCGCGGGTCACGCTGCTGGTGCTGTGGGTGCCGGTGATGTTCCTGGACGTGATCGCGTTCCAGCTGGACCGGCAGCCGACGATCTGGACGATCAGCCGGCCGGGGTGGTTGTCGGTGATCGGCTGGGCCTACCCGGCGTTCGCGCTGGTCACGCTGGCGGTCATCGCGGTCACGGTGGCGAGGCCGAACTCCGCTGTGCGCTTTGCGAGGGAACTCTCCGATGGTCATGAGAATTCGAGGCCAGCGGGAATGCATTCCACGTCATTGTCGTCATGAGGCGGGTTCGTCCGGTGGTCGGATAGCATCCAGCCGGTGGGAGAAGAATCGCGGAATACAAGCCACGGGGATGTCCAGGGAAACCTGGTCCAGACCGGGGAAATTCGCGGTGACCTGAACTTCCATGCCGCTTCTCCTTCTCCGCAACCGGAGCCGGAGCCCGCGCTCTGGTATCGCATTCTCGCGATCGTGTTCGTGGTCGAGGTGGCCCTCGGCGGGCCGGGTGCGGGGCCGATTCCACTGATGTCGCAGTCCCAGCAGTCGCCGCCGGCCCGGTCCCAGGTGATCGAGTCACCGGCTCCGTCGTCTCTGCCCTCGCAGCCCCGCACGACGCAGCAACTCGCACCGTGGTCACAGAAACCGCAACCCCAACCCGCGCGGCCACGATCACCGCAGTTGCAGGTGGCGAAGGAAAAGCTGGTCAACGCGTGCGCGAACAGGCAGGCGGACGACCAGCGGACCCGTGAGGGCGGGCCGGTCGCCTACACGCCAGGGCTCGTGTACGAGATCGTGGTGCAGAACCCGAGCGACACCGAGATCGTTCTGACCGGTCTGCGGGCCGATGTCTCTCGGCGGCAGATGTCCTCGGCCGGTGAGCTCGCCCCTGCGCCGGGCGGGTGCAGGTTCTGGACGGACATGCCCGTGCGGGAACTGGTGTTCAACCTCGACACCGAACGTCCACGTGCCGTTTCCGCGGAACGCGTCGAGACGGATGGCAACGTCTCAATGCAGCTGCCGACAACGGGAGTCCCGCGCAAATCTTTCCCGTACAAAGTGCTGAAAGGTGAGTCCGAAGTATTTCACGTGGGCTTTGAGACTTCGCGATGTGACTGCGAGTTCACGCTCGTCGTCGAAGCGGCAGCCGGCGGGGAGTCGATCGAGGCGTCGCTTTCCACGGTCCATCGCGTCGTTCCGAAGAATCAGTAGACGTGCTCGTGGTCGTGCAGCTCGCTGAAGTCCCACTCCGGCAACGGGTCCTCGAAAGCGAGCCACGCCTCCGGCCCCGCCGCCAGCTCCGAGTCGGTGAGCAGCGCGGGATCCAGGCGCTGAGCGGGCTCGGTCACGTCGAGCCCCACCCCGATGAACACCAGCTCCTGCCGGCCGAGGGGCGCGTCGAGCAGCTCACCGGGCTCGATCACCAGGTTCGGTCCCGCCTGCGACCACACGGCCAGCACGTCCGGGCGGGAAGCGATGTGGCAGAAACCCTTGCTGCGCAACACCCCTTCCCAGTCGCTCAACGCCGAGGCCAGCCGTGCCGGGTGGAACGGGCGTGACGCGCGGTAGGTGACCGACCGGATCCCGTACTCCTCGGTCTCCGGGGTGTGCCCGCCCGCGAGCTCGGCGGCCCAGCCCGGTGCCTGCGCGGCGAGGACCGGGTCGTAGAGCCCGGTGTCGAGCACGTCCGCCAGGTCCACGACTCCCCGGCGCGTGTGCAGCAGCCGTGCCGACGGGTTCAGGCGTCGCAGCAACGCGTCGAGCTTGGCGAGCTCATCAAGATCCACGAGGTCGGTCTTGTTCACCACCAGCACGTTCGCGAACTCCACCTGGTCCACGAGCAGGTCCGAGACGTCGCCCGCAGCCAGTTCGCGCAGGAAACCCGAGGCGTCGACCAGCGTGACCATCGTGTCGAGCCGGGCGTGGTCGGACAGGCTCGTGCCGTCGGCGAAGGTCCAGTCGAACGTCGCCGCCACCGGCATCGGCTCGGAGATGCCCGTCGACTCGACCAGGATCGTGTCGAACCGGCCCGAGCGCGCCAGGTCGCCGACGCTGTCGAGCAGGTCCTCGCGCAACGTGCAGCAGATGCAGCCGTTGGTGAGCTCGACGAGGCGTTCCGTCGAGCGGTCGATGAGCGCGGCGTCGATGTTGACCTCGCTCATGTCGTTCACGATCACGGCGACCCGCCGGCCCGCGCGGTTCGCGAGCACGTGGTTGAGCAGTGTCGTCTTGCCGGCGCCCAGGAAGCCGGACAGCACGGTCACGGGGGTGCGCATCAGAGTTCCATCTCCTCGTGCCAGTCGGCGAACGGGTCGGCGAAGTCGAGCTCGGCGATCAGGCCCAGTTCCTCGTCGGTGACCAGGGCCGAACGCAGCGCCGCGGCGATCTCGGCGGCGTCGGCGGACCTGGTGATCACCACGACCTCCTGGTCGGGTGCGCCCTCCCACGGGCCGAGGTTGCCCACGCGCAGACCGGCGCCCGCGGACTCCAGCCACAGCGCCGCGCCGGGCTGGCTCGCCACCCACACCCGGCCGCGCACCCGCACCACGCCGTCGAGCAGCACGTCGATGCAGTTGTGCAGGCGCATCGGGTGGAACGGGCGGCGGTCGGTGAAGTGGACGACGGACACGCCGTGCGCCGGCTCCAGCGACGGGCACCCGAACAGCAGCGAGCCGAAGCCGTCGTCGATCTCGCCGCGCCTCGCGTCAACGGGGATCGCGTCGAGCAACGCGACGACGTCCAGTTCGGACAGCTGCTGACGGGGTGCGTGGGGCGTGAGCCGGTCGAGCACGGCGGTGAGCACCGGGTCGGCGGGACCGGTCAGCACCAGCGCGTCCGCGAACTCCGCCTGCCCGACCACGACCTGCGCGACGGTCCGCTCGTCTCCCTCCGCCGCGCGCATGCCCCGGTCGGCGAGCGAGTCGGCGCCGGTCGCGTCGTCGAGCCAGGTGGCGCTGTCGACCACCGTGACGACGGCCTCGACCTCCACCTCGGTCCCGCTCAGCGCGAAGCAGACGGCCTCCGGTTCGAGCATCGGGTCCAGCTGCACGATCACGCGCCCGTCGAGCCCTTCCAGCAACGGGACGAGGTCCAGCCGCAACGTGCACGACACGCACCCGTGCGCGAGCTCCAGCACCGTGAGCCGGCCGTCCGCCCAGCGCCGCACGACCCCCTCGGCCAACCCGCTGAGGTCGTGCCTGACCAGCGACGACTCCGGTGACGCCCGCCAGAGCTCGTCGGCCACGTCGTGGTGGGTGAACCCGGCTACCAATACGACACGTGCTGCCATGACCGGCAGCCTACATGACAACGATTATCGTTTCTGAACGGACGTCGCTAGCCTGGCATGACATGATCGAACGATGCAGGTCGAGTTCTGGGCTGACGTCATCTGTCCGTGGTGCTACATCGGCAAGGCGCGCTTCGAGAAGGCGCTGGCCGGGTTCGAGCACCGCTCCGAGGTCACCGTGGTGCACCGCGCGTTCGAGCTGGACCCCACGACAGCCGGCGTCCAGTCCGTGCAGGACATGCTCGCCACCAAGTTCGGCCCGCGCGCCGCCGAGATGGAGGAGTCGGTCGCCCAGCTCGCGCGCGACGAGGGCCTCGAGTACCGGCTCGACCGCGAGGTCGGCAACACGTTCGACGTGCACCGGCTGCTGCACCTGGCGGGGGAGAAGGGCATCGGGCAGGACGTCCTCACCGCCGTGCTGCACGCCAACTTCGGGCAGGCGCGCTCGCTGTTCACCCCCGAGTCGCTGACGGAGATCGCCACCGAGGCCGGGCTCGACGCCGCCGACGTGAAGACCGTGCTGGAAGACCCCGCCGCGTACGCCGAGGAGGTGCGCGCCGACGAGCAGCGCGCACGGGACATCGGTGTCTCGGGGGTGCCGTTTGTGGTCGTCGGCGGACGTCTGGCCGTCGCCGGTGCACAGCCCACCGAGTTGTTCGGACGGGCGCTGACCCAAGCCTGGGAGGCGTGAGATGGAAGAGACGCCGTTGACGGTCGACTCGGAGAAGCTCTCCCACGCCGTCGTGCTGCGTGCCGAGGGCGAGGTCGACTCGTACTCCGCGGACCTGTTGCGCGCCAAGCTGTCCGAGGCGTTCGAGGCCGGTCTGCCCGTGGTGCTGGACCTCAGTGCCGTCGAGTTCTTCGCGTCCGTGGGGCTGTCCGTCCTCGTGGAGTTCCACCTGCGTGGCGAGGAGCGCGGCACGCCGTTGCGCCTGGTGTCGCCCAGGGGAAGCGTGCTGCGGGCGTTGAAGGCCACGACGCTGAACGAGACGCTGGAGATGTACCTCGACCTGGACGCGGCGCTGCATGGCTGATCTGCCGTCCCGCCCGATGCCGGACGGTTTTGTGCTCGACCGCACCAAGGTCGTGGTCGCGATCGCGGCGGGCCTCGTCTGCGGCCTCGTCATCACGCTGACCGGCCACGGCGAGTTCGGCCTGCTGGTCGGCTGGGACGTGGCGACCCTCGTGTACCTGGTGCGCGCGTGGATGGTCATCTGGCCGATGGGCGCCGAGGAGACCGCGCAGCACGCCGTCCGCAACGACCCCACCCGCCGAGTCGCCGAGGTGCTGCTGCTCGTGGCGGCCTTGGCGAGCCTTGTGTCCGTGGGCTTCGTACTGGCCCGTGCGGCACACACGAGCGGAGGGTCCGAACTGCTGCGCGTCGGGCTCGGCGTGCTGTCCGTGGTGCTGTCGTGGACAGTCGTGCACACGATCTTCACCTTGCGCTATGCGCGCCTCTACTACTACGGCGCGGACGGCGGCATCGACTTCAACCAGGACGAACCGCCGGACTACGGCGACTTCGCGTACGTCGCGTTCAGCATCGGCATGACGTTCCAGGTGTCCGACACGAGCCTGTCCGGCCGCGAGATGCGCCGCACTGCCCTGAAGCACGCCCTGCTGTCGTACCTGTTCGGCACCGGCGTGCTCGCCACGACGATCAACCTGGTCGCGAGCATCAGCAGCCAGTGATCAGGCCGGGTGCTCCGCCATGAGCACCAGCGCGTCGAGCACCCGCCACCAGTCGTGCTCGCTCGCCTCGTGCCCGAGCGCCCCCGTGAGCAGGACGCACGCGCTGATCAGCCGCGCGGCCACGTCCTGCGGATCCTGACCGGACCGCTCGGCGAGCGCGGCGGCCGTCGCCCGGAAACGCCTGCTTCTGCTCAGCTTCACCACGCTCTGCGGCGCCGGGCCGGTCGTCGGCGCGACCGATCCGAACTCGATCGACAGCTCGGTGCCGAGCGCGGCGGCGAGCCTGGCGAGCGCGTTCGTCGTCGGGTTCCCGCGCCCGTTCTCCAGGTTCGCGATGTAGGGAACGGACAGCCCGGCGTCGGCGGCGACCGAGGCGACGGTGCGGCCCGATGCCTGCCGCAGCGCGCGCAGTCTCGGCCCGATGGGCTCGTTCGGCACTCGGGGCTCCTATCTTGACAGAACACTCTCGGCGGCGCTCTTATTCTCTCAAGAATACTACCTGGGGGTGGGCAGTGATCGAAGCACTGAGGATTCGCGATTTCCGGCTGTTGTGGGCCGGCCGCGTGGTGAGCCTGCTGGGCTCGTGGCTGCTGGTGATCGCGATCCCGGCACACGTCTACGCGCTGACCGGTTCCCTGCTCGCGACCGGCCTCACGCTCGCCGCCGAGTACCTGCCGCCACTGCTGTTCGGCCCGTTCGCCGGTGTGCTGACCGACCGGTGGGACCGCAGGCGGGTGATGATCGCCGCGGACCTGTTCCGGGCGGCGGCGGTGACCCTGATGGTGTTCGCGACGGCCGGGCACTCGCTGTGGCTGGTCTACGCCGCGCTGATCGCCGAGAGCACCGGCGCCGTGTTGTTCCGACCGGCCGCGCAGGCGCACATCCCGTTCGTCGTCGGTACCGGCAGTGGGCTGAGCAGCGCGAACTCGCTCAACGCGTTCACCGACGGCACGGTCCGGCTCGTCGCGCCCCCGCTCGGCGCGGCGATCCTGACGTTCGCCGGCTTCCAGACGCTCATCTGGATCGACGCCGCGAGCTACCTGGTCTCGGCTGCCGCGATCGCGTTGACTGCACGGTCCGCAGGACGGGTGGAGCGGGCGTCCGTCGACCTCGCAGGCGGGTGGAAGGTGTTGCGGGGCCTGCCGATCGCGGTGGCGCTGCTGCCGTTGACGGCGGTGTTCCTGGCGGCCAACGCGGCGCTCAGCGCCTTGCTCGTGCCGTTCGGGATCCGCCAACTCGGTGGCAGCGAACAGATCGGGCTCGTGGTGTCCGCACTGGGAGTCGGGTTTCTCCTTGGTGCGGTGGCGATCCGTCGGCTGGTCGACCGGGTGCGGCCGCGCCACCTGCTCGCGGCGACCCAGCTGGCGACCGCGGTGGCGTTCTTCGTGCTCTTCAGCTCGACGTCACTGGTGGTGGCGTTGCCCGCCGGCGTCGCGATCGGCGTGTTCGGCTCGATGACGCTCGTGACACCGCAAACGGCGCTGCAACGGGCGGTGCCGAACGAGGCGCTCGGCCGGATCAGCGCGGTGTTCCTGTCCGCGGAGGCGCTGGCGACGTTGATCGGCGCGCTGGTGGGGCCGCTGCTCGCGCAAACGCTGTCGCTGTCCGCCGCAGTGGTGGTCGCCTGCGTGGTCACCGCAGGGGGCGCGCTCGCGGGGCTGGTGCCGAAGTGGGACCGGACGCCTGTGGCCCACGGTAAATGATCTGCGCCCCACCCAGGCGTCGTGGCACGATCGTGCGATGACAGCCTTCGCCTCCCCAGAGGACATCGCCGGCCGCACCGAGGCGGCCACCCAGGCCGCTGTGGCAGCAGGTCGCGAGCTCGGCCTGGAGATCACCGAGGGCAAGGTCCTCTACGAACTCTTCTCGGTCGTCGTGCACCTCGCGCCCTCACCGGTCGTGGCCCGCATCCCGACCGTCCTGCCGCACACCACGACGCTCGAAAGCCTTGCCCGGCGCCAACAACAGGAGCTCGACGTGGCGCAGTGGCTGCACGACCAGGGCACCCCGGTGATCCCGCCCAGCCCGCTCGTCGACCGCAGGCCCGTCCAGAAGGACGGCTTCTCCATGACGTTCTGGCCGTTCACCGACGAGGACAAGTCCCAGGAACCCGACTACGTCAAGAACTCCGAGCTCACCGCCGACCTGCACAAGGCGCTCAGGGACTATCCCGGCGAACTGGACTTCCTGTCGTCGGCCGAACCGCGGTTCGTCAGGGAGGGCCTCGAAAGGCTCGAAGGTCTGGACATCGTCACCGCCGAGGATCTCCGCCGGGCCCGCGCCGAATGGGACGTCCTGGAGCCGATCGTCAGCTCGCAGGCCGAGTTCGAGAAGAAGTTCCCCGGTATCGACCTGCAGCCCGTCCACGGCGACTCGCCGCCCGCGAACATCTTCGCGAGCACGAACGGCCCGTTGTTCTCCGACTTCGAGCTGATCACGTACGGACCGGTCGAGTGGGACCTGGGCGGCCTCGGCCTGGAGCTCGAAGCCGCCTACGACCGCGGTGCCACCAAGAACGGCCTGCGCACGCTCGACAAGGAGGTGCTCAGGTTCGTCAACGCCGTCGGCGCGATCCGGGTGATCGCCTACCTGTCGGTCGCGGACCAGCTGCCCGCCATGGTCGACTTCATGCAGCCGTTCATCAACCAGTGGCGGGACACCGAGTCCTACGCGTGAGCCGCCGCCCGATCTCCCAGCCAGGCGACGATCTCCTCGGCGGGCAACGGCTCGCTGAGGAAATACCCCTGCACCACGTCACACCCGGCCTTGGCCAGCGCCGTCCAGGTGTCCTGGTCCTCCACGCCCTCGGCGACGGCCTGCAGCCCGAAGTTCTGGGCCAGGGCCACCAGGGCGTGCACGATCGCGCTGTCACCGGCGTCCGTGCACATGTGCGTGACGAACGACCGGTCGAGCTTCATCTCGTGCACCCGCATGCTGCGCAGGTAGGAGATGGACGAGTAGCCGGTGCCGAAGTCGTCGATGGACAGCCGCACGCCCAGCTCGGTCAGGCCGCGCAACACCTCCACCGCGCGGTCCGGGTCCGAGATGATCGCGGACTCGGTGATCTCCAGCGTCAGCAGCCGCGCGGGCAGTCCGTGGCGCTTGATCAGGTCGGCCACGTCGCCGGGGAACTCGGTGTGGTGCAGGCAGGCCGCGCCCACGTTCACCGACACCGGCACCTCCCAGCCCGCGTCCTGCCACGTGCGGCACTGGCGCAGCGCGGCGTCGATCACGTACCGGGTCAGCGGCTCGATGAGCCCGTTCTCCTCGGCGATCGGGATGAACTCGTCGGGACGCACGAGACCGCGCGTCGGGTGCTGCCAGCGGGCCAGTGCCTCGACACCGCACACCGCGCCCGTGTCGGCCAGCGCCTTGGGCTGGTAGTGCAGGAACAGCTCGCCGCGGTCGATCGCGTGCCGCAGCTCCGTCACCGCGGTCAGGTGCGCCGCGCCGCGTTCGTGCAGGCGGGCGTCGTACACGGCCACACCGGACTTCTCGCGCTTCGCCGCGTACATCGCGATGTCCGCGTGCCGCAGCAGCTCGTGGCCGTCACCCGAGTCCGCCGGGCACAGCGCCACGCCGACGCTGGCCGCTATCTCCAGTTCCAGGCCCTCCAGCGTCACCGGCATGGCCAGGGCCTGGAGGATCTTCTCCCCGACCATGCTCGCGTTCTCCGCCGAGCCGACACCGGGCAGCAGCACCGCGAACTCGTCGCCGCCCAGCCGTGCCACCAGGTCCGTGTCGCGCACCGCCCACGACAGGCGGTTCGCCACCTGGCGCAGCAACAGGTCGCCGGTGTGGTGCCCGAGCGAGTCGTTGACCTCCTTGAACCTGTCCAGGTCCACGATCAGCAACGCCAGCGGCTCGTCCTTCTTGCGCGCCTTGTCCACGGCCACGTCCATCCGCCGCGCGAGCAGCGTCCGGTTGGCCAGCCCGGTCAGGGCGTCGTGGTGCGCCTCGTGCTCGTTCTTGGCCGCCTGGCGCAGTATCTTGCGCCGGTACCCCAGCAGCACCCCGCCGAACAGCGCCACCAGGAACGCGTCCAGCACGAACGCCACGATCTGGGCGACCCGCAACCGCGCGTTCTTCTCGTCGGCCACCCGCAGGTACTCGGTGGTGTCGAGGCGCTTGGTGCCGATCGTCGAGGAGATCTGGCGCCGCAACGACGAGTGCGCCAAACCGGCCTGGTCCGCCTGCAGCGGATCGGACGTGGCGATCACCTTGCGCAGGATGTCCGCGGTCTGGTCGTACAACGGCAGCAGCCGCGACGCCTCGGCGGCGTCGGACGGCGTGCCGTTGGTGCGCAACCACTCCAGCTCGGTGCGGGCGGAGCCGAGGGAGTTCTCCAGCGGCTCGACGGTCTGCTCGGTCCGCGCCACCTGGAGGTCGCGCAGGGCGTTGTCGGCGATGTTGATGTGCTCCAGCACGCGGGCCCACCGCTCGCTGGTCGCGTTGAGCTGCCGCACGTGCGCGGTCGTGGCCTGCGCGCTGACACTGCTCCACAGCGCCAGCCCCGCGAGGACCAGCAGTCCGAACGTCAGCCCCACCGTCGCCACCCTCGCGGTGGCGCGGCCTTCCCAAAAGCTCACCGTGCCTGCTCCAACGGTCGCACCCAGCTCGCCGGATCCTCGACGAAGCTGTCGATCTGAGGCTGGAAGAACTCCTTGCGCGCCCTCTCGGACTCCTGCCGGTGCAGGACCTGGTCCAGGTTCGCGGTGGTCACCGTGAGCCCCGGCGTCTCGATCCAGCCCTGCGGCAGCGCCGCGCCGCCCTTCGCGTGCCGCGCGAGCAGCCAGCCCGCCACGGCGCCCTTGAGGTAGTGCTCCGGCGAGATCGACGCGACCATCGCGCCGTCCCTCACCGCCTGCAACGTTCTCGGGTCGACCCCGAACCCGCCCACCAGCCACCTCGCCGACTTCTCCGTTTTCAGCGCCGCGAGGCTCACTCCGTCGCAGTCGCCCGTACCAACGAACGCGAGGGCGTCCGGATTCGCTGCCACGAGACGTTTCCACGCGTCGCGATTCGCGGCGTCGTCACGTTGCGTGTCGAACGGCCCCAGCACCACTACCCCCGGTAGCTTTTCGGCGAACCGCCCCCGGATTCCATCGGCCCGGTCGTCGAACCCGGCGAGTCCCGGTGCCGTGTTCCCCAGCACCACTGTCCCTGTCGCTTCTGGGGGCAATCGGCGCATCAACTCGTCAGCCAGCTTTTCGCCGAGTTCGTAGTTGTCGTTACCGATGTGCAGTTTCACCCCGGAACTCGCGGTGAGCCGCATGTCCACACCCACCACGGCGACGTGCTGGGAGAGCGCCTCACCGATGGACGGCGCCATCAGCGCGGGCTCCGACGTCGCCACCGCGATTCCGCCTTTTGCCGCCATCGTCAAATCCCGGAACAACTCGACTTCCTTGTGCCCGTCCTGTCCGGGAGGACCGGTCACGGTCGCGCTCACCCCGCCGATCCTGCCGACGCCCTCGTGAAAGCCGCTGGTCATCTCCTGCGCGAAGGAACCGCCGGTGCGCTTGACCACGAAACCGACGTGCGGCAGGGCGACGGACTGGGCGGCACCACCGCAGCCTGACAACAGCACCAGACCCAGCACCAGTGCCGCAGCTCGCATGGATGACCTCGGGCTCGCTCGACCTACGGGTGATTGATCTCCAGAGCGGCCGATGCTACCGGAAGGGGGCCAATGTTCCGCCTTCGACGGCGGGGTGGATTGCGGAGCCACTTGTGTGGGCCCCTTGTCGCGGAATTCGCTTGGCTACCCTCGTAATCGTGCAGCTCCGTTACAACTTCCGCGCTTATCCGGCGCCTGGCCAGCAGAGAGAACTGGCCAGGGCGTTCGGGTGTGCGCGGGTGGTGTTCAACGACGGGCTCAGGCTGCGTCAGCAGGCCCGGGAGGCGGGCGAGAAGTACATCTCGGACGGGGAACTGTCCCGCAGGCTGATCACGGAGGCCAAGCAGACCCCGCAACGGGTGTGGCTGGGTGAGGTGTCGGCGGTGGTGCTGCAGCAGGCGTTGGCCGATCTGAACACCGCGTACCGCAACTACTTCGCCTCGGTCACCGGCAAACGCAAGGGCCGCAAGGTCGCCGCGCCCCGGTTCCGTTCCCGCAAGGACAACCGGCAGGCCGTGCGGTTCACGAGGAACTCGCGGTTCAAGATCCTGGACAACGGACACCTGCGGCTGCCGAAGATCGGCGACGTGGAAGTCCGCTGGTCGAGGCCCCTGCCCTCGGACCCGTCGTCGGTGACCCTCGTCAAGGACGCCGCAGGCCGCTACTTCGCGTCGTTCGTCGTTCAGACGGGGGACGACGAGACCCTGCCGGCGACGGGGTCCGAGGTCGGCATCGACCTGGGGCTGACCCACTTCGCGGTGCTCTCCGACGGCACGAAGATCGCCGCCCCGAAGTTCCTGCGCCGAGCGGCCCGCAAGCTCAAGCGGCTGCAACAAGCCCTGTCCCGCAAGACGAAAGGCAGCAACCGTCGTAAGAAGGCCGTGGTCAAGGTCGCCCGCGCTCACGCGCGAGTGGCCGACACCCGGCGGGATTGGCAGCACACGCTGTCCACGAGGATCATCCGCGACAACCAAGCGGTGTACCTCGAGGACCTGTGCGTCGTCGGTCTCGGCCGGACCAGACTCGCCAGATCCGTGCACGACGCCGGGTGGTCCGGCTTCGTCAGGATGCTGGAGTACAAGGCAGCCCGGTACGGGCGCACCTTCGTCCAGGTGGACCGGTTCTTCCCCTCCACCCGGACGTGCTCCGACTGCGGGCGCGTCAACGACAGGATGGCACTCGACGTCCGGTCGTGGACCTGTCCCTGCGGAGCAGGGCACGACCGGGACGTCAACGCCGCCAAGAACATCAAGGCCGCCGGGCAGGCGGACTTCAACGACCGTGGAGCGCACGTAAGACCGGCACTCGTGCCGGCGGCGCGCAGGGAAGCGGTAACCCACCTGGACGCCGCGCGGCCAGCGCGCGGCGTGGAGGGGATCCTCGTCCTTCAGGGCGAGGAGGATGCCAAATCTATTGGTGCCAAACCGGCAAGCGCTTTCACGTTCCGGAACCCTCAGGCAGGTTCGTAACCGAGGTTCGGCCGCAGCCACTGCTCCACTTCCGCGAGCGGCTTGCCGTACCGCGTCGCGTAGTCCTGCACCTGGTCGCGGCCCAGCCGCCCCACCGTGAAGTACTTCGCGCCGGGGTGCTGGAAGATCAGGCCGCTCACGCTCGCCGCCGGGTTCATCGCGAACGATTCAGTGAGCGAGATCCCGATCTGCTCCTCCGCGCGCAGCAGGTCGAACAGTTCGCGCTTCACCGTGTGGTCGGGGCAGGCGGGATAACCCAGTGCGGGCCGGATGCCGCGGAACTTCTCCGCGTGCAGGTCAGCGAGCTCCGGCTGGGCGTCCGGCTCGAACCAGTCGCGGCGCGCCCGCAGGTGGATCCACTCGGCGAACGCCTCGGCGAGACGGTCCGCCAGCGCCTTCACCATGATGGCGCGGTAGTCGTCGTTCTGGGCCTCGTACTTCGCGGCGAGCTTGCCGGCGCCCAGGATCGTCACCGCGAACCCGCCGATGTGGTCGCCCTCGGGGGCCACGTAGTCGGAGAGGCAGCGGTTCGGGCGGGACAACGGCTTCTTGGTCTGCTGGCGCAGCATCGGGATGCGCACGCCGTTGTCGAGCAGGATGTCGTCGCCCTCGGAATGCGCGGGCCAGTAGCCGTAGACGCCCTTCGCCTCGAACAATTCGCCTTCGACGATTTCGTCCAGCAACGCGAGTGCGTCGTCGTAGAGTTCGCGCGCCACCGGCTGTTCGAGGATCGCCGGGAACTTGCCTTTGAGCTCCCAGGCGAGGAACAGGAACGTCCAGTCGATGAACTCGCGCAGTTCACCGAGAGAAGGCGTCATCAGCCGGGTTCCGGTGAATTCCGGCGTCGGCAGATCGGAGAAATCGACCTCTTCGCGATTCGCGCGCGCTTCGTCGACCTTGAGCAAAGGCACCGACTTGCGGTTCTCGTGCTGTTCGCGCAACCGGGCCTGCTCGGCGCGGTTGGAGATGTTCAGGTCGTGGGCGCGGCGGTCGTCGAGCAGGTCGGAGACGACGCCGACGACGCGGGAGGCGTCGAGCACGTGCACGACCGGCTCGTCGTAGACCGGGGCGATCTTCACGGCGTTGTGCTGCTTCGAGGTCGTCGCGCCGCCGATCAGCAGCGGCAGCTTCATGCCGCGGCGCTGCATCTCCTCGGCGACCGAGACCATCTCGTCCAGCGACGGCGTGATCAGCCCGGACAGGCCGATGACGTCGGCGTTCTCCTTGATCGCCGTGTCGAGGATCTTCGCGGCGGGCACCATCACGCCGAGGTCGATCACCTCGTAGTTGTTGCAGCCCAGCACGACGCCGACGATGTTCTTGCCGATGTCGTGGACGTCGCCCTTGACCGTGGCGAGCACGACCTTGCCGTTGCCGCCGGCCGTGGCCTTGGGCTCGGCGTCCATGAACGGCTCCAGGTACGCGACCGCGCGCTTCATCACGCGGGCGCTCTTCACGACCTGGGGCAGGAACATCTTGCCCGCGCCGAACAGGTCGCCGACGATCTTCATGCCGTCCATCAGCGGACCCTCGATGACGTCCAGCGGACGCGGCAGCGCGGCGCGGGCCTCCTCGGTGTCCTCCTCGATGAAGTCGACGACGCCGTGCAGGATCGCGTGCTCCAGGCGCTTGCCGACCGGGGCCTCGCGCCACGACAGGTCGACGACGCGCTTCTGGCCGGGGCCCTTGACGGTCTCGGCGTGCGTGACGAGGCGGTCCGTCGCGTCCTCGCGGCGGTTGAAGATGACGTCCTCGACCAGTTCCAGCAGGTCGGGCTTGATGTCCTGGTAGACGACGAGCTGGCCCGCGTTGACGATGCCCATGTCCAGGCCGGCCTTGACCGCGTGGAACAGGAACGCCGAGTGCATGGCCTCGCGGACGACGTCGTTGCCGCGGAAGGAGAACGACAGGTTCGAGATGCCGCCGCTGATGCGGACGCCGGGACAGCGCTCCTTGATCCGGGGCAGCGCGTCGATGAACGCCCGCGCGTAGCCGTTGTGCTCCTCGATGCCGGTCGCGACCGCGAGCACGTTCGGGTCGAAGATGATGTCCTCTGCCGGGAAGCCGGCCTTCTGCGTCAGCAGGTCGTAGGCGCGGCCGCAGATCTCGACCTTGCGGTCGGTCGTGTCGGCCTGGCCCAGCTCGTCGAACGCCATCACGACGACACCGGCGCCGTAGTCGCGGATCGTGCGGGCCTGCCGCAGGAAGGGCTCCTCGCCCTCCTTGAGGCTGATCGAGTTGACCACGCCCTTGCCCTGCACGCACCGCAGCCCTGCCTCGAGCACGGTCCACCGGGAGCTGTCGATCATCACCGGGATGCGGGCGATCTCCGGCTCGGTCGCGATGAGGTTCAGGAACGTCGTCATCGCCTGCTCGCCGTCGAGCAGGTCGGCGTCCATGTTGACGTCGAGCAGGTTCGCGCCGCCGCGCACCTGGTCCAGCGCCACGGTGAGGGCGGCGTTGTGGTCGTCGGCCTCGATCAGCCTGCGGAACTTCGCGGAGCCGGTGACGTTGGTTCGCTCACCGATCATCACGAACCCGGTGTCGGGGCCGATCTCGAACGTCTCCAGGCCGCTGTAGCGGGTGGTGTGGCGCGGCTGGACGACCTCGCGGCTGGCCTTGCCCTTGACCGCGTCCGCGATGGCCTTGATGTGCGCGGGGGAGGTGCCGCAGCAGCCGCCGACGACGTTGACGATGCCGTTGCCCGCGAAGTCCTCGAGCAGGGCGGCCGTCTCGTCCGGGGTCTGGTCGTAGCCGCCGAACGCGTTGGGCAGGCCTGCGTTGGGGTGGCAGGCGACGTAGGTGTTCGCGAGCCGGGCCAGGTCGGTGACGTGCGGGCGCATCTCCTCCGCGCCCAGCGAGCAGTTCACGCCGACGACCAGCGGCTCCGCGTGCGCGATCGAGTCCCAGAACGCCTCGACGGTCTGGCCCGACAGCGTGCGGCCGGACAGGTCGACGATCGTCACCGAGATCCACAGCGGCAGCTCGGGCGCGACCTCGCGGGCCGCGGCGATGGCGGCCTTGCAGTTGAGCGTGTCGAAGATCGTCTCGATCAGCAGCAGGTCGACGCCGCCCTCGCGCAGTGCCGAGATCTGCTCCGCGTAGGAGGCCTTGACCTGCTCGAACGTGACGGCGCGGTACGCGGGGTCCTCGACCTTGGGCGACAGCGACAGCGTGACGTTGAGCGGCCCGACCGAGCCGGCGACGAACCGTCCGCCGAACTCGTCCGCGGCCTGACGGGCGAGCCGGGCGCCGGCGATGTTCATCTCGCGGACGCGGCTCTCCAGCCCGTAGTCGGCCTGGCCGATCGAGGTGGCGGTGAAGGTGTTGGTGGTCGTGATGTCCGCGCCCGCCGCGAGGTACTGCCGGTGCACGTCGAGCACCAGGTCGGGGCGGGTGAGGTTGAGCAGGTCCGGGTCGCCGGCCACGTCGGGGACGTGACCGGAGTACTCGTCGCCGTAGTAGTCGGCCGGGGAGAGCTTGGCCTGCTGGAACATCGTGCCCCAGGCGCCGTCCAGCACCGCGATCCGCTGGTCCAGCAAGGATTTGAGTCCACTCACGCGCGCTCCCGAAAAGTCCGGAAGCGCCCTTGTTCGTGGTGGAACGGAACCGAGCGTGGCAGGCGAACGGCCCGTTGCAGCGCTTCTCGGTTTCAGCTTAAAGGCTACCAACCTAGCTCATGCACCAGGAACTCGTCTCACTCCATAGGATGGCCCATGTGACCGGAGAACGAGCATTGGTGCTGGGTGGCGGTGGTGTCACCGGAATCGCCTGGGAGACCGGGATTCTGCACGGACTTGCCGAACAGGGCGTCGACCTGACCGACGCCGACCTGTTCGTGGGGACCTCCGCCGGGTCGGTGGTGGCCACCGAGCTCGCGGGCGGCGGTGTGCTCGCTGACCTGTACGCGGGCCAGTTGTCGCCTCCGGACGGGGAGATTCCCGCCCGTCTCACCTCGTGGATGGTCGTCAGGTACGCGCTTTCCTACGTGATGCCGGGGTCGCCCGCGCAGAAGCGGGCCCGGCTCGGACGGGCCGCGCTGAAGGCCCGCACGCCGTCGGAGGAGTCGCGGCTCGCGGTGTTCGACAGCCGACTGTCCACTAAGGACTGGCCGGAGCGCGCGCTGAAGGTCACCGCCGTCGACGTGGCGGACGGGAGGTTCGTGGCGTTCGACCGGGACAGCGGGGTGCCGCTGGTGAACGCGGTGGCGTCGAGCTGCGCGGTCCCGCTGGTGTGGCCGCCGGTGACCATCAACGGCAGCCGGTACATGGACGGTGGCATGCGGTCCGTGGCCAACGTGGACCTCGCGGCCGGCTACGAGCGGGTCGTGGTGATCGCGCCGATCACGCGGGCGGCCAGTGCGGCCGCGACGCCCGGTGCGCAGGCCGCGAAGCTCGGGGTGCCGTCGATCGTGATCAGCCCGGACAGCGCCGCGCTGACCGCCATCGGTACGAACCTGCTGGACCCGGCTCGGCGCAAACCCGCTGCTGAGGCCGGGTACGCGCAGGCCGTCTCGATCGCGGAGGCCGTCCGGAAGGTCTGGCAGTAGGACCTGCAACCGATTTCTGTCCTGTTTTGTCTTGATGACTGGTCCGCACCTCTTGTCCGAAGTCGACGAACCCGCCTAAGGTCGCCGCGATTGCCCCTTTAGGCAGGTTTGTTAACCAATTGACTGGAGGTGTTGTGGACAGACGATCGGTGGTGGCGGCGGTCGGTGCCTGCGGGCTCGTGGCTGGTCTCCTGGTGGCGGGGACGACCAGCGCGACGGCCGCGGACCCCCTGGTGTCCCAGGGCAAGGCGGTCACGGCGTCCTCGGTCGAGGCCGCCGGGCTGGAGGCGGCGAAGGCCGTCGACGGCAGCACGACGACCCGGTGGGCGTCGGCGGAGGGCAGTGACTCCGAGTGGCTGCGGGTCGACCTCGGTTCCGCGCACACGGTCAGCCGGGTGAGGCTGAACTGGGAGGCCGCGTACGCCAGGGGTTACCGCGTGCAGACCTCTCCGGAGGGTTCGGCGTGGACGGACGTGTTCTCGACCAGCGCCGGTGACGGCGGGGTCGACGACCTGACCGTGTCCGGTGCCGGGCGGTACGTGCGGGTTCTCGGCACGGCGCGCGGTACGGCGTGGGGTTACTCGCTGTGGGAGGTCGAGGTCTACGGCGTGGCCGGCGGCACCCCGCCGACAACGACTACGACGACGACCCCGCCCTCGAACGGTCTCGGCTACGCGTTCGGCAGCCGCCAGACCTCGTACGCGGCGGGCACGTTGCGCCCGTCCGGTGCGACGTCCACTTTGGACGCCGCGGTGGTGGACTACTACCAGCGCTGGAAGTCCGCGTTCGTGCGGCAGAACTGCGGCAACGGCTGGTACCAGGTGATCTCGCCTGATGCCGACCACCCGTACGTCGCCGAGGCGCAGGGCTACGGCATGGTCGTCGCCGCCACGATGGCGGGCGCCGACCCGGATGCGAGGAAGATCTTCGACGGCCTGGTCAAGTGGAAGATCGACCACCCGTCCTCGATCAACCCCGATCTCCTCGCGGCCGAGCAGGACGTGAACTGCCGCAGCGTCAACGGCGGTGACGGCGCCACGGACGGCGACATGGACGTGGCCTACGGGCTGCTGCTCGCCGACCGGCAGTGGGGCAGCGCCGGGACGTACAACTACAGGCAGCTGGCGATCCGGCACATCAACGCGATCAAGGCCAGCGAGGTCAACCCGTCGACGAACCTGCTCAAGCTGGGCGACTGGTCCAGCGCGGGCGACCAGTACTACTACCTCTCGCGGTCGTCGGACTGGATGGTCGACCACTTCCGGGCGTTCCGGAAGGCGACGGGGGACGGGGCGTGGGACACGATCCGCGCCGCGCACCAGAACCTGATCGGGCAGCTGCAGCAGAACTACGCGCCGAACACCGGTCTGCTGCCGGACTTCGTGGAGAACACGAACTCCTCCGCGCGACCGCCGGCCGGGCAGGTGCTGGAGAGCGCGAACGACGGCAAGTACTACTGGAACGCCTGCCGCGTGCCGTGGCGCATCGGCGCGGACGCGGTGACCAGCGGTGACTCGCAGTCGCTCACGGCCTCCCGCAAGCTCAACACGTGGGTGAAGGCCAAGGCGGGCAACAACCCCGACAACATCGCGATCGGCTACCAGCTCAACGGCACGCAGATCTCCGGTGGCAGCGCCGCCGCGTTCTTCGCGCCGTTCGCGGTCGTGGCCGCGACCGATCCGGGCAGCCAGGCGTGGCTGGACGCGCTGTGGAACAAGATGCTGCGCACGCCGGTCGACGGCAGCAGCTACTTCTCCGCGAGCATCCAGCTGCAGGTGATGATCACGGTCACCGGCAACCACTGGGTGCCCTGACCAGCACTGTTCGATCGAGCAACAAAGGTCTGCACCTCTTGTTGACGGGGTCTGACCTGCATAGCGTCGCCAACCACTCGCATTGACAGCTTTGTTAACCAATTGCTGGAGGCGGTCGTGGGCGGCAGAACGACAGCGATGGGGGCGGCCGGGCTCGTGCTCGGCCTCCTCATCGCGGGAACGACCATTGCATCGGCGGCGGACCCACTGGTCTCCCGCGGCAAGGCGGTGACGGCCTCCTCCGTCGAGGGGCCGGGATTCGAGGCGGCCAAGGCGGTCGACGGCAGCACGTCGACCCGCTGGGCCTCGGTGGAGGGGCACGACCCTGAGTGGCTGCGGGTCGACCTCGGCTCGGCGCACACGATCAGCCGGGTGAAGCTGAGCTGGGAGGCCGCGTACGCCAAGTCGTACCGCGTGCAGACCTCTCCTGACGGCTCCACCTGGTCCGACGTGTACTCGACCAGCACCGGCGACGGCGGCACCGACGACCTGACGTTGTCCGGTTCCGGTCGATATGTGCGGGTTTACGGCACGGCCCGTGGCACCGCGTACGGCTACTCGTTGTGGGAGTTCGAGGTCTACGGCGTGGGCGGCGGCACCCCGCCGACGACCACGACGACCACCACCACGACCACTCCGCCGAGCGGCCTCGGCTACCCGTTCGGCAGCAGGCAGACCCCGTACGCGCCGGGCATCCTCCGGCCGTCCGGCAGCACGTCCACTTTGGACGCGAAGATCGTCGACCACTACCAGCGCTGGAAGGCCGCGTTCGTCAAGCAGAACTGCGGCAACGGCTGGTACCAGGTCATCTCGCCGGACGCGAAGTTCCCGTACGTGGCCGAGGCGCAGGGCTACGGCATGGTGATCACCGCGCAGATGGCGGGCGCCGACCCGGACGCCAAGAAGATCTTCGACGGCCTGCTGAAGTACAAGCTCGCGCACCCGTCGGTCAACAACCCCGACCTGCTGGCCGCCGAGCAGGACACCGCCTGCAAGAGCGTCAACGGCAGCGACAGCGCGACCGACGGCGACATGGACACCGCCTACGGCCTGCTGCTCGCCGACAAGCAGTGGGGTAGCAGCGGCACGTACAACTACAGGCAGCTCGCCGTGAAGAACGTCAACGCGATCAAGAAGAGCCTGGTCAACCCCAGCACGAACCTGCTGCTGATGGGCGACTGGTCCGGCCCGGACGACAGCAGGAAGTACTACGGCTCCCGCTCCTCCGACTGGATGGCCGACCACTTCCGCGCGTTCCGCAACGCCACCGGCGACTCGGCCTGGGACACGATCCGCGCCAAGCACCAGGACCTGATCGCCACGCTGCAGTCCAAGTACGCGGCGAGCACCGGCCTGCTGCCGGACTTCGTGCAGGACACCAACTCCACGGCCAAGCCCGCGGTCGGCGAGCTGCTGGAGGAGGCCGCGACCGACGGCAAGTACTGGTACAACGCGTGCCGCGACCCGTGGCGCATCGGCGCGGACGCCGCCCTCACCGGTGACGCCAAGTCGCTGGCCGCCGCCCGCAAGATGAACTCGTGGATCAAGGGCAAGACCGGCGGCGACCCTGCCAAGATCGCGGTCGGCTACCAGCTCAACGGCACGCAGATCGACAGCGGCTCCGACGCGGCGTTCGTGGCGCCGTTCGCGGTCGCGGCGACGACGGATCCGGGCAGTCAGGCCTGGCTGGACGCGTTGTGGACGAAGATGGTGAACACGCCGATCGCCACGGACACGTACTTCGGCGCGAGCATCCAGCTGCAGGTGATGATCACGGTCTCCGGCAACCACTGGATCCCGTAGCCCAGGTGCGCCTGGGATGGCGAACTCGGGGTTGACCTTGCCCTTGGGTCAAGGTTCGAGGGTACGGGCATGGACAACGACTTCCTCGCCCGCACCGCCGCCCGATTCGCCATCCCCGGCGCCGCCGCAGGCGTCTTCCACGACGGCCGGGAGCACTTCTTCTGTCACGGCGTCACCAGCGTCGAGAACCCCTTGCCGGTCAACGAGGACACGCTCTTCCTGCTCGGCTCGATCACCAAGACCTACACCGCCACCGCGATCATGCGGCTGGTGTCGCAGGGCAGGGTGTCGCTGGACGCCCCGGTGCGCGAGCACGTGCCGGAGCTGCGGTTGGCCGACGACCGCGAGTTCACCGTCCGCCAGCTGCTCAACCACACCTCCGGGCTCGACTGGGGCACCCTGGTGGACACCGGCGAGGGCGACGACGCGTTGCGCCGCCACGTGGACGAGCTCGCCACGCTGAAGCTCATCGGGGCGGTGGGCGAGCGGCCGTCCTACAGCCAGTCCGGCTTCAACCTGGCCGGGCGGATCATCGAGAACGTCACCGGCCAGACCTACGAGCAGGCGATGACGGCGTTGCTGCTGGAACCGCTGGGTCTCGGCAACACCCACTTCGACCGGGACGCGGTGATGACCCGCCGGTTCGCCGTCGGGCACGAGAGGGGCGAGGTCGTCCGGCCGTGGCGGCACTGGCGCGCCAACAACCCCGGCGGCGGCATCGCGGCCTCGGTCGCGGATCTCCTGGCGTGGGCCCGTTTCCACCTCTCCGACGGGGACGGGATCGACTTCGCCGAGATGCGCCGGCCGACGGCGTTGTTGCGCGGCAGCAACCTCGGTGACGCCATCGGTGTCGGCTGGTTCCTGCGCGAGATCGACGGCGTCGGGGCCATCGGGCACGGCGGCTCGTCCAACGGGCAGTTCGCCGAGCTGCTGATCGTTCCCGAACGCGGCTTCGCCGTGGTGTCGGTCGCCAACCAGGGGCCGGACGGCATCCCGTTCAACCAGGCCGTCGTGCGGCAGGCGCTGGAGCACTGCGCGGGCGTGCTCGACCGCGACCCGGAACCGTTGCCGTACAACGCCTCGAAGGCCGCAGAGGTCGCGGGCGGGTACGACAACGACGCGATGGTCATGACCATCGACGACACCGGCACCGGGCTCGTGCTGGAGGTGCTGATCCGGCCGGAGATCCGGCAGTCCGCCGAGATGGACCTGCCGGCCGACCACGCGCCGTTCCCGATGGGGCTGCTGCCGCGCGACGAGTACATGATCACGGACGGCGCGTTCGCCGGGCAGCGCGGGTTCTTCACGCGCGACGCCAAGGGCGTGGTCGTCGGTGTCGATCTCGCCGGTCGGATGTTCGGCCGGGTGCGATGATGCCGCGATGATCACGATCGGCCGGCTCGCCAGGTACGCGGGCGTGACCGTCAAGGCGGTGCGGCACTACCACAAGGTGGGGCTGCTGCCCGAACCCGAGCGCGACCACTCCGGCTACCGGCGCTACACCACCCAGGACGCGGTCGACCTGGTCAAGATCCGCACGCTCGCCGAGGCCGGTGTGCCGCTCGCCCGAGTGAAGGAGCTGCTCGCCGCGGGCGAGGAGGAGTTCGCCTCGTCGATCACGGAGATCGACGAGGCGTTGCGCCGCAGGGAAGAGGAGATCCGGCAGGCTCGCGAACGGGTCGTGCGGCTGCGGGCGGGCACCGCGCTGTTCGTGAGCCCGGAGGCCGGCGCGATGCTGGACCTGTTGCGGGAGCTGGGAGTCAGCGAGCGGGGCGTCCGGATGGAACGCGAGGTCTGGGTGCTCATGCAGGCCGTCGCGCCGGACGAGGCGGCGGTCTGGCTCGCGGACAAGACCGACTCGCTCGGTGATCCCGAGTTCCGGCAGATCTACCTGGCCTACGACGAGGTGTTCGGGCTCCCGGCCGAGGATCCGCGGCTGCCCGCGCTGGCCCGGCGGGCCGCGGCCTGGCTGGTCACCAGGCCGCCCATGCCGATGGCGGACCCGGAGATCGCCGCGCTGGCCATGGCGGCGGCCGGTGCCTCGTCGCCCGCCTGGGACCGGATGGCCGTGCTGAGCAGGACAGCGCCTAGGACAGGGTCCGCATGAACGCGGGCCCGCCCTGCTCGGCGTTCAGTCCTTTCTCGACGAACGCGATGTTGTGGTGGAACGAGATCCCGCTGATGTTGCGCTCCAGGTAGGAGCCCTCGCCGCGCGGATCGCGCACCTCCGCCTGGTTCAGCCCGTCCACAAAGGACTTGAGCATCCCCATCGACGTGCCCGCGGTCGCCTCGGGATGGCCGCCCCAGCTCGGCCAGTACGCGGTCTGCAGGTCCTCCACCACGTAGAGCCCACCCGTCCGGACGTGCGGGAACAGCGCGTGGAACGAGGTCCGCACGTGCTCGTTGACGTGGCTGCCGTCGTCGATGACCACGTCGAACGGCCCGAGCTCGCGCCCCAGCCGGTCGAGGAACGCGGCGTCGGACTGGTCGCCCAGCACGGTCATGATCCGCGGCCCGGTCACGTTCTTGCGCGCGATGTCGAGGCCGTGCACGAGTCCGCGCTGGAAGTACCGCTGCCACATCCGCAACGAGCCACCGCCGCGGTCGGGGTCGTCGTAGCCGCCGATGCCGATCTCCAGCACGCGCACGGGTTCGGTGCGCAGGCGGGCGAAGTGGCGTTCGTAGTGCTGCGTGTACCAGTGCAGGTCGCCCCACTTGTCCGACCCGTGCTCCACGGCCAGCTCGCCCAGGTCCCGCCGGGCGGGCTTGAGCGCGGACAGCAGCTCCTGCACGGACTCCGCGACGCCCTTGCGGTCCTGGAACCACCCGGCGATCCCGCGCTCGTCCAGATCGGGGTCCGGGGTCGTGACGGCAAGGCTCGGCCACGGGCGGTCTTCGGTGCCGTAGAGACCCCGCACGGCGTCGGCCAGGTCCAGCGTCACCACCACGTCCGCGTCGGTGCACAGGTGGCTGGTCGTGCGGCCGTCGAACGTGAGGTCCAGGCGGACGTCGTGCTCGCCGGTCTCGCGCAGGACCTCCGCGGCGACGGCGGCGGGGGTGAGCCTGCGGATCGTGTCGTCCAGCAGGTCGCGGCCGGCGGTGACGGCCTGCAGCAACGGGGCTAGAACCGTCCACCTGGCGGTGTCGAACACAAGGGTCCCCTCGTCTGGCTCGAGTCTGGCTTGAGCGTGTCCGTTTTACGATGAAATGTATGGGGATCCGACGGGTGTCTTGCTTGATCTTGGCCGCAGTTCTGGTGGCGTCGGGAGCGGGACCGGCGCAGGCGGGAGAGCGGCAGTTGCTGTACTACAACCACGCATGGGGAACGCTCGACCGGGCCACCGCGGACGCGGTCGAGCACTCGCGTTATCTCAGGGACTTCGCGGACTTCGAGGTCCGCACCACGACCGGCGCGGGCGGCAGGACCTGGACTGGCCGGTACCTGCGCGGCCACGAGACCTACCTGGAGATCTTCGGGCTCGGCGACGTGCCCGGCCAGGACGGTGAGGCCGGGTCCGCCGGCCTGGGACTGTCCACCGAGCACGACGGCGACATCGAGAAGCTCAAGACCCGGCTGCGCGCGGCGGGGCAGAAGCCGATCGACTTCACGCAGACCCGCGACTTCGGCGACGGCAAGCCCGTGCCCTGGTTCGACTCGCTGTTCCTGGTCGAGAGGTACGAGCGGTTCGGCGCCTGGGCCATGGAGTACCGCGACGAGTACCTCGACGACCCGCGCGGCAAGGTCGGGCCCGCGAAGTTCCCCGGCGACGTGACGCGCAAGCGGTACCTGCCGGACGCGTACAAGCACAAGGCGATGCGCGACATCTCGCTCATCCACCTCGCCGTCACCCCAGCGGACCTCGCGGCCACCGTGCCGTTGCTGCGGGCGGGTGGGTTCTCGCTGCGCACCGGCGACGGCTCGGTCGTGGCGTCGCGCGGCGGCACCACGATGCGGTTCGACGAGGCGCCGATCGGGCGGATCGGGCTCCAGCGCGTCGAGTTCGAGCTGAACCGCCCGGTCGCACGGCACGTCGAGCAGCTCGGCACGTCCACACTGGTCGTGGGTCCGGGCAAGCGGGCGGTCTGGACTTTCTGACACCCTGGTCCATACGGATCAACGAACGGGGTGTCGGCGGGTGTCGCTGGTCGGGCGGGATCGGGAACGGGAGCGGCTGGCCGCGCTGGTGGACTCCGGCGGTGCGCTGCAGATCGTCGGTGAGCAGGGCGTCGGCAAGTCCGCGCTGCTCAGCCGCCTCGACGGCCACCTGGTCGCCGGTGTCGAGGCCGAGCAGGACCTGCCCTACGCCGGACTGCACCAGGTGCTGCACCCGTTCCTCGACCTGACCGCTTTGCCCGGTGTGCGGCGCGGGGCGCTGGAGGTCGTCCTCGGACTCTCCGACGGCCCGGCGCCACCCGTGCACCTCGTCGGGCTCGCCGCGCTGGAGCTGCTGAGCGCCGCACGGCCCGTCGTCCTGGTCGACGACGCGCACTGGCTGGACCGGGCGAGCCTGGACGTCCTCGGGTTCGTGGCCCGCCGCCTCAGGAGCGCCGCGCTGGTCGTGACCGCGCAGACGCCGGTGTTCGCGGGCGTTCCGGCGCTTTCCCTGGAGCCGCTGGCGCCGGCGGAGTCCGTCGCGGTGCTCGACGCCGTGGCGCCCGAGCTGGACGCCGAACGCCGGTCGTGGGTGCTCGCGCAGGCGGCCGGGAACCCGCTGGCGCTCACCGAGCTCCCGTTCGGCGGCGACTCGCTGGAGGAGACGTTCGCCGCGCGTGCCTCCGCGTTGCCCGCCGAGGTGCGGGAGGCGTTGCTCGTGCTGGCCCTCGGTGGTGGGTCCGACGCAGACCTCGCGCCCGCGGTCGAGGCCAGGCTGGCCGACCGGGACGGCGCGTTCCGGCACCCGTTGATCAGGTCGGCGATCGTGCGCGCGGCCGGTGTCGCGGAACGGCAGGAGGTCCACCGCCGTCTCGCCTTCGCGACCGGCGAGGCCGACCGCAGGGCGTGGCACCTGGCCGGTGCCGCGACGGGCACCGACGAGAACGTGGCCTGCCTGCTGGAGAAGACCGCCGATCGCGCACTCCAACGCGGTGGCGCGGCGTCCGCGGTGAGCGCTCTGGAACGGGCCGCGGCATTGGGCGAGGCCGGCGAACGTGCCCGGCGGCTGCTGCGGGCGGCCGAACTGGCGGCGGAGGCAGGGCGCCGTGACGACGTCGAACGCATCCTGCTCGACGTGCGCGGACTCGACCTCACGGCACGGGAGCGCGCGCTCGTGACATGGCTGCCCACGGCGTTCGACGACGGCGTGGGCGAAGGTGTGGCAGGGCCGGGTGACCTGGTCGGGCTGGCCGAGTCCGTGGTGGCCGGCGGGGACGTCGAGCTGGGCCTGCGGATCTTCTGGAGCGTCGCGATGCGGTGCTTCTGGGTGGAGCCGGGGGCGGCCGTGCGGGAACGGATCGCGGCGGTCGCGCGCAGGCTGCCGATCGACCCGCGCGACCCGCGCATGCTCGCGATGACGGCCTACGTGTGCCCGGTGCAGCAGGGGGACGCGGTGGTGGCCGGGCTGCGCGAGGCCCGCGACGAGTGCGACTCCGCCACCCTCCGGCTGCTCGGCAGCGCCGCCCTCCAGGTCGGCGCGTTCACCGACTCCGTGCGGTTCTCCCTTGCCGCGCAAGGAGGTTTCCGCGCGCAGGGCCAGTTCGGACTCCTCGCCCGCGCCCTCGCCGTCGAGGCGTGGAGCCGGACCCGCCTGGGCGACATCGCCGCCGCCGCACCCGTCGCCGAGGAGGCGGCCCGCCTCGCCGAGGAGACCTGCCAGCCGTACATGCGCGGGCTGGCCGCCGCCGTCCAGGCCGAGATCGCCGCCCTGCGCGGCGAGCACGAACGCTCCGCAGAACTGGCCGCCGAGGCCGAACGGATCGGCCTCGCCGCGGGCGCACGCCCCGTGCTCGCCACCGTCCAACTCGCCAGAAGCCTGGCCGCGCTCGGCGAGGGCCGCTACGCCGACGCGTTCGCCGCCGTCCGCCGCGTCCACGACCCGGTCGATCCCGCCTACCAGCTCGCGTTGCGCCGGTACGTGCTGCCCGAGCTGGTCGAGGCCGCGACCCGCAGCGGTCACGCCGACGAGGCCCGCAAGATCGTGGAGGAGCTCGACACCGCCACCGCCTCGCCCGCCCTGGCCTCCGGTCTGAGGTACGCGCGGGCACTCCTCGCGGCGGACGAGGAGGCCGAGGCGTTGTTCGAGGCGGCGCTCGACGCCGGGAGCTCGCCGTGGGACCGCGCCCGCGTGCAGCTGGCGTTCGGGGCGTGGCTGCGCAGGCAGCGCCGGGCGGCCCAGGCCCGGCCGCACCTCAAGGCGGCCGCGGAGGCGTTCGAGGCGTTCGGGACCAGGGACTGGGCGGGGCGGGCCCGCGAGGAGCTGCGGGCGTCCGGCGAGTCGCGGGGCGGCACCGGCGACCTGACCGAGCACGAGCTGACCATCGCGCGGATGGCCGCGGACGGGCTGACCAACAAGGAGATCGGCGAGCGGCTGCACCTGTCGCACCGGACGGTCAGCACGCACCTGCACCGGATCTTCCCGAAGCTCGGGGTCACCGCACGCGCCGAGCTGAAGCAGGCACTGGTGACGTACTCCGGCACCGTCACCTGACGCTCGCGAGCCCCCGGCCGCCGCCCCTACCGTCGACGCCATGATCAGCAGGCGACAGTTCTCCCAGGCAGTGGCCGTGGCCGGCCTCGCGGCACCCCTCGTCACCACCGCGACCGCCCACGCCTCCCAGCCCACCTGGGGCCCGGTCAAGCAGATCAGGGCGGGTCTGCTCGACATCGGTTACGCGGAGATGGGCCCGGCGGACGGCCCGGTCACGATCCTGCTGCACGGCTGGCCGTACGACATCCACAGCTACGCCGACGTGGCACCGGCCCTGGCCGCACAAGGCCACCGCGTCCTCATCCCGTACCTGCGCGGCTACGGCCCCACCCGGTTCCTGCACGCGCACACGAAGCGCAACGGCCAGCAGTCCGCGCTGGGCAGCGACGTCATCGCGTTCATGGACGCCCTGAAGATCCGCAAGGCGACGGTGGCGGGGTTCGACTGGGGCGCGCGGACGGAGTGCATCGTCGCGGCGCTGTGGCCGGAGCGGGTCAAGGCGCTCGTGTCGGTCAGCGGCTACCTCGTCGTCAACCTCCAGCAGAACCAGGAACCGCTGTCCCCGCAGGCGGAACTCGGCTGGTGGTACCAGTACTACTTCGCGACCGACCGCGGCGTGAGGGGCTACGAGCAGAACTCCTACGAGTTCAACAAGCTCATCTGGAAGATCGCCTCGCCCCTGTGGAACTTCGACGAGGCCACCTATGCCCAGAGCGCCACGGCCTGGAAGAACCCCGACCACGTCGCGATCGTCATCCACAACTACCGCTGGCGCCTGCAGCTCGCGCAGGGCGAGCACCGCTACGACGGGCTCGAGCGCAAGCTGCAGGCCAGGCCGGTGATCAGCGTTCCGGCGATCACCATCGCCAGCGACTTCGACGGGCCGAACAAGGACGGCATGGCGTACCGCAAGCAGTTCAGCGGCCGCTACGAGCACCGGATCCTCGACGGCATCGGGCACAACGTGCCGCAGGAGGCGCCCGAAGCGTTCGCCAAGGCGGTGCTCGACATCAGCTCGGGGGCGTGAGGATCCCACCGGCGGCCGTGCGGATGCGCAGCGACGAAGCCCGCGCGTCCCCCACGATCCGTTCTACGTCATAGGCCACCAAACGCCCGCCGCGCTTGATGATCCGCCCGTCCGAGAACACCGTGTCAACGTTGGCAGCGGTCGCCGCCTGCACCAGCGTGGTCTCGAACAACCCGCCCGGCGCCAGGTTGACGTCGTTGGCACGCACCAGGATCACGTCCGCGCGCTTGCCGACGGTGATCGACCCCGTGACATCGCCCAGCCCCAGCGCGCGGGCGCCGTTCAGGGTCGCCATCTCCAGCACGTCGCGGAACCCGACCTCGGGCAGCCCGGCGGAAGGCGTGCCGGACCAGGGGATCCCGGTGTTCCAGACGAGCCGCATCGCCTCGAACATGTCCGACGGCGCGATGGACGTGGCGTCCGAGGACAGCGACACCGGCACCCCGGCCCTGCGGAACCGCAGCAGCGCGTCGCGCGGATCGCCCGCCGTGCCGAGCCGGAACTCCGAGTGCGGCGACCACGACAGCGGCGTGCCGGTCCGCGCCATGATCTCCATGTCGCTGTCCAGCGCCGTGACGTAGTGGCACAGCAACGTCTTCGGGCCGAGCCAGCCCCGTCGCTCGTAGTCCGCGGCGTCCACGGTTCGCGGCGGCGCCTGCCCGGCGTGGATCGCGACCGGCAGACCGCGTGCCACCACCGCCTCCATGTCCGCGAGGAACGCAGGCTCCGTGCTCTGCGACAGCCCGCGTAAACACACGCCCAGGTGCACCAGCCCGCCGAACGCCGTGCCGCCCGCGAAGTACTGCTGCCGCACGCGATCGACGTCCGTCAGGTCCATCGGCACGTCGCGCGGCATCTGGTCGACGTGACCGTAGGAGAACCGGGCGCGCAGCAGTCCGTCTCGGTGAGCGCGCAGCTCGGCGTCGGCGTGCGCGGGGGAGCGGGTGTTGTTGGACCAGTTGTGCACGGTCGTCACGCCCGCGTTCGCCAGCTCGGCGAGCCCGAGCAGGACGCTGCGGCGGACGTCCTCCGCCTCGTACAGCGTGGACGTCGCCCGCTTCGCCGCGAAGTACGGGAAGCCGTCGGCCACGAAGTTCCGGCCCAGCGCGCTCCACATGTGGTGGTGTGTGTTCACGAAGCCGGGCAGGACGATCATGCCGGTCGCGTCCACGACCCGCGTGCCCCGCGCGCCCAGGTCACGCCCGACCCCGATGATCTCGCCGTCGTCGATCAGCACGTCCGCCCGCGGCAGCACCCCGAGAGCCCTGTCGACGGTGACGACGGCGCCGTCGCGGATCAGGTACCGGCCGCGGCGGGTGTCCTCAGCGGCGGCGGGAACGGAGAAGACGGCGGGCACGACCATCGCCGCGCCAAGGGATTTCGCGAGTGTCCTTCGGTTGATCATGCGGCCTCCAAGAGAGGGAACCGCCATGCTCGCAGGGAATCACTTCGCCTGGTCGAGAGAACGCAGGTGCTTGCCGGCGTCCGCGACGAAGGCGTCGAGCTGGGGCCGTGCCGAGGCCAGACGGCTCGCCTCGTCGGCCTGCCGGCGAAGGATCTCGTCGACGTTCGACGCCTGCACCAGCAGTCCCGGCGCGACCAGCCAGCCCTCCGGCAGCGTCCTGCCCCGCGCCGCCTGCTCGGCCAGCAGCCACCCGGCCACGGCGCCCTTGAGGAAGTGCTCGGCCGACACCGTCGCGAACAGGTGCCCGTCCTTGACGCCCTGCAGCGCCTTCGGGTCGATGCTGAACGCCGCGGCCAGCCACGTCGCGTTCTTCGCGGCGTGCACGGCGGCGAGGTTGATCGCGTCCACGTCCCCCGCGCCCAGCAACGCCACGGCGTCCGCGTTGGCGTCGGCGAGCCGCTGCCACGTGGCTAGGTTCGTGGTCAGGTCGCGGCCGGTGTCGAGCGGGCCGATGACCTGCAGCTTCGGCAGCCGTTCCGCGAGCCGTTCGCGCAGCCCCAGCGCGCGCTGGTCCAGTGCGGGCATCGCGGGGGAGTTGCTGCCGATGACGACCTTGCCCGCGCTGCCGGGCGGCAGCCGTTCCGCGGTCGCGTCGGCGAGCAGGCGGCCGAGCTCGTAGTTGTCGTTCTCGATCAGCAGCCTCACCCCGCTGCCCGGCGCGACCTGGCCGCCCGCGACCGCGATCACCGGCACGCCCTCGCCCGCCACCTGCGCCATCGGTTCGGCCACCAGCTCCGGTGCCACCGCGGACAGCCCGATGCCGCCCTTCGCCCGCGTCGCGAGGTCGCGCAGCAGCTCGGCCTGCTTGAGGCCGTCGTGCGTCTCCGGTCCGGTCGTCTCGGTCCGCACCCCGCCGGCGATGGCCGCGCCCGCCCGGAAGCCCTCGCTCATCTCCCGGGAGAAGTCGCGGCTGGTGTTCTGCGACACGAAACCGATGGTGGGAGGGTCATCGGACGTCTGTGGTGTGCCACACCCGGCCGACCCCGCCAGCACGAGCAAAACAGCAGGTAGGGCGGTGCGGGTGAAGCGAACCACGGGGAGTCCCTGTCAGTCGGCCGGTAGAAGGCGAGAAGGCTAGTGCAGACCGGCACGAGGTGTCGGCTTGCGTGCGATCCTTTGGCTGCGTACCAATAGCACCTTCGCAAGGACGCGAGGTGAGGCGCAGTACATGTTGTCCAACTGGGTCGAGGCCCGCACGACCGTGCAGGCGACCGTCGCCAGCCTGACGGCAGGTCTCGCCGCGCTGGCCGGTCTCGCGCTCTGGACCAGCCTGAGCATGCAGCACGCCGCCACGCACCTGCACGGGCTCAACGAGATCAGCGACCGCTGGGGTGTCGTCGTGCAGAACGTCGACGTCGCCGACCACGCCCTCACCGACTACGTCCGGTCCGGCACACCGGTGATGAGCCAGCCCGTCGCGACCGCCGCCGGTGCCGCCGACGAGAGCCTGCGCTGGCTGCGTGAGCACGGCGGACCGGCCGACGTCCGCGCCGCCACGATCGTCAGCGACCTCTACGGCGACTACAGCGGCCTGCTGCGCGAGACCGTCGCGTCCGGCGACCGCACCGTCGCCCTGCAGAAGGCCGACCAGGCCGAGCTGACACTGGTGTCGCTGCGCAAACAGCTCTCCACGGTCGTGCAGCTCAAGCGCCTGGAGACGACCGAGTACCTGCGCACCGCGGAGCTGCGCAACAGCAACCTCCGCCTCGCCGCCCTCATCGCGTTCATCGTCGACTTAGGACTGGTGGGACTGTGCGGCGTCGTGCTGCTCGGCCACCGCCGCAAGATCCTCCGCCAGGCCGCCAAGAGCGAGCACGAGGCGATGCACGACGCACTGACCGGCCTCGCCAACCGCACGCTGCTGACCCAGCGCACCCAGCAGGCCATCCGCCACAGCAACCAGACCGGCGACCCGCTCGGCCTGTTCCTGATCGACCTCAATCGCTTCAAGCCGATCAACGACACCCTCGGCCACGCGTTCGGCGACCGCCTCCTGCAGCTGGTCGCGAACCGGCTGACCGGCGCCGTCCGCGAGGTCGACACCGTGGCCAGGCTCGGCGGCGACGAGTTCGCGGTCCTGCTGCCGTCGGTGAACACCTCCGCGAACGCCCTGATCGTCGCCGAACGAGTGCACCGCGCCCTGGCCGAGGCCGTCGACCTGGACGGGCTCTCCGTCGACGTGGGCTGCAGCATCGGCGTCGCGCTGTACCCGACGGACTCGGGCGACGCGCACGAACTGCTCAAGCACGCGGACATCGCGATGTACACGGCCAAGCGCGCCCGCCTGGGCACGTCCGTCTACGAACCGGGCCTCGACGAGCACCACGCCGCCCAGCTCACGGTGATCAGCGACCTGCGCCGCGCCATCGACCAGGGCGAGCTCGTCCTGCACTACCAGCCGAAGGCCGACCTGCGCACGGGACAGGTCTGCGGCGCCGAGGTCCTGTGCCGCTGGCAGCACCCGCGCCTGGGCCTGCTCGGGCCGGACAGGTTCATCCCGGCGGCCGAGGAGACCGGCCTGATCGAGCCGCTCACGCAGTACGTGCTCGACCACGCGCTGGCCCAGTGCCACACCTGGCACCTCGCCGGCTGGGACATGCCGATCTCGGTCAACGTCGGCGCGCAGTGCCTGCACGACATGACCTTCCCCGAGCAGGTCGCCGCCTCCCTGCAACGGCACGGCCGCCCGGCCTCCGTGCTGACCCTGGAGATCACCGAGAGCGCGATCATCGCCGACCCGCACCGCGCGACCGACGTGCTGACGCGGCTGCGGGAACTGGGCGTGCGGCTGTCCATCGACGACTTCGGCACCGGCTACTCGTCCATCGCCTACCTGCGCACGATGCCGGTGCACGAGATGAAGATCGACCGCTCGTTCACCACGAACATGCGCTCGGACTCCTCCAGCGGCGCGATCACCCGTTCGTTGCTGGGACTCGCGCACAACCTGGAGCTGGAGGTCGTGGCCGAGGGCGTCGAGGACGAGGAGACGTGGTCCGTCCTCGCCGCCCTGGGCTGCGACATCGTGCAGGGGTACTGCCTGAGCAAACCGCTGCCCGCGGACCAGTTCGCCACGTGGCTGGCCGACCGCAAGCTGAGCGAGCTGGTCGTTACCGCTGACTAGCGGCGCGACCTGAAACGGTGGCGGTGAATTCACGCTCGGCACCACGATGCGCCCGTCTGACCGCGAATTCGCGCGGCAACGTTTCAGGCCGCGCCGCTGGCCAGCTTGTAGGCCGCCGCCCCGATCAGCTCCAGCGACACCTGCAACCGCTCCAGGCTGATGTTGTCGCGGATCGTGTCCTCCGGCGTGTGGTAGATCGGCTCCAGCTGCGCCGGCCCGCCCTCGCCGCGCCAGCTGAAGTTCGCCGACGCCAGGCCCTTCTCGTGGAACGGCACGTGGTCGCTCGACCCGCGCGCCACCGGTCCGTGCACCCGCGGGTCGTAGCCGAGCCGTTGTGCCGCGGCACGAACGTTGGCCGTCGTCGCGTTGACGGCGCCGTCCACGGACAGCAGCCAGTACGCCGTGGCCGGGTCATGGCTGGTGGCGACCATGTCGTTCTGGAACACGCCCTTGATCCGTGCGAGCTCCTCCGGCGGCAGCTGCGAGACGTAGTGCCGCGACCCGAGCAGCCCCTGCTCCTCCGAGCCCCACAACGCGAACCGCAGCGCCTTGTTCGTCGGCAGATGCCGCAGCACGCGCGCCAGCTCCAGGCACAGCACCGTGCCGCTGCCGTCGTCGTTGGCACCCGGCGAGCCCGGCACGGTGTCGTAGTGCGCGGTGACCATCACGACCCCGTTGTCACGCCACGGGAACGTCGCCGGCCGGTCCGCGATCACGTTGTAGGACGTGAGGTTCGGGTGGTGGACGGTGCTGATCGTCAGCTCGCCGGAGCCCTGCGCGCGCAGCTTCTCGGTGTGCACCTGGGCCAGGCCGATCACCGGTACGGCGACGTCGCGGTCGAGCGTGGGGGAGAAGGCGCTGGACTTGCTGGCCGTCGCGGAGATCCGGCCGAGGACCACCGCCACCGCGCCGCGTTCGATCGCCGCGTGCACGTGCGCGGAACCGGTGGGGGCGTTGACGTAGAACGCGATCCTGCCGGTCAGGTCGGGCAGCTGGCCGTCGACGACCTCGACGAACGGGGCCTTCACGGTGACGCCGAGCGTGCCGAAGCGGGAGGCGCCCGCCTGCCACTTGCCGTTGACGTCGGCGAGGTACTTGTCCGGCACGGTGAACGGCTGCGTCGTCACCTGATAGCGCAACGACTTGAGCTCGCGGACGAGGTAGTCGCGCGCCCGGTGCTCCGACGCGGTGCCACCGATGCGCGGCCCGATCTTGTCGCTGAGCACCTTGAGGTGTTCCAGTGCGTTGCGAGCCCGAACCCTTGCCACGACGGGGAAGTCGCCGAGGTTCAGGTCCGGCAGGTGCGAGGCGCCCGGCCTCTGTTCGGTGGCCGCGAGCGCGCTCGCGGGATTGGCCACGACAGCGGCCACCCCGGCCGCCGCTGCGAAGAAGTCACGTCTGCGCAAGTCGTCCCCCATCTCCCGAAATCCTTCAGGCCGAACGTAGGCAGGACGACGGGCACGGGACAAGCGACTAGTGGCTGGCTTTCACCATGTGGTCGTCGGAGTGCTCGATGACCAGGTCCTGCACCTGTTTGCGCGCGTCCGCCCGAGCCTTCTGCACGCACGCCATCAGCTGGGCCGCGAGCACCTCGGGTTCGAGCTCGCGGACCTCGCGGCTGAGCATGATGCCAGTGGTGAGGCCGTTCGAGTCGACCGTGACGCTGATGCCGCCGCGCGTGGCCTCGCCGCTGACCGCCGCGAGCAGTGAGACCAGGTCGAGGTAGCGGCGCTGCTCGCGTTCGGCGGCAGCGTCCCGGCGCTCCTCCCACCACGTGATCCGGCGGCGCAGCAACGCCTGCGCGGTCGCGGGATCCGACACGGGAACCGTCCACGAACCGGATGCGGTGTGCAGTGCGATCGCGTGCGCGTGCGCCGATACGCGCAGGATGCGGGCGAACGAGACCCCGGCGTCGACCCGGGAACCCTGCCGCGTGGTCCAGTCGACGCGGTCGGTCCCGATCACCACCCGCGTCCCGCCGCCGACCAGCACCAGCGGGAACGCCGTCGAGCCGAGCTCCAGGACCGGCGCCGAGAGCAGTGAGCGATGGGCCAGCCGGGCCAGTGCGCTCGCGGACCCCGCGCCGAGCACCCCGGCCGCGCACAACGCCTTCACCGCGATCGCCGCCCCAGGGCTGAGCCGCAACGCGATGCCCGAGCCCGGCAGCACCCCGAGCACGAGCTGCGCCGAGGTCATCAGGGTGGTGGCGGGCAGCCACGAGTGCGGGTCGCTCAACCCGTTGCGCCGCAACCACGTCAGCAACGCCCACGCGCACGCCGCCGCGGCGACGGCCGGGATCGCCGACCACCACGGCATGATCCGCTGCCCAGCCGAGGTCATCCCGGCGAGCACGACGCACACGACGCCGATCGCGACGGGCAGGACACCGGCGGAGAGCAGCAGCAACGTCCTGGTGCGGCGCCAGCGCGCGGCCAGCGCGTGCACGACCTGGGGATCGTTGATCAGGGGAATGGCGTGGGGGATGAGAGTCATTCGGGCACCCCTCGTCAGCTCTCCGCCGCCACCTGGTGTGACGTGCGGGCCGACCAGACTTCCCGGCTCACCTGCCCGTAAATATGCCGTAAATGTCCAGATCAGGCAAGCCTTGTCCACAAAGGACGGTGGTGGCGACGCACTGCGAGCCACCACCGATCCGTTGCGTCAGGCCGTTTTCGCGCGCCTGCCGAGCAGCACGTCGATGACCAAAAAGGCCACGAGACTGATCCCGAACAGCGGCACGAACCACCCGGCGAGCAGCGTCGCGAGACCGAGCCCGGCCAACGCGCCGGGTGGGGCCTTGCGCCACTGGCCGCGCGGCGTGGGACGGCCGAAGCCGCTCGTGGGCCTGCGCTTCCACCACATGCGGTAACCGAGCACGACCAACGCGACCAGTCCGCCGCCGATGGCGAGCAGCAACAACTGGTTGGGCCACCCGAACAACACGCCCATGTGCGCGTCGATGCCCCATCTCGTCAGCTTCGCGCCCAGCGGGAAGTCGGCGAACTTGAGCGAGCTGACCACCTCGCCGCCGTGGACCGCGACGCTGTCGTTCTGCGTGGGCAGGCCCTTCTCGATCTCGGCGACCTTCCAGGCGCCGTCGGGGGTGAGCGGCAGGCTGACCTCGACGCCCTTCGCGTCGATGCCCGAAGCCTTCGCGGCGTCGACCACCGTGTCGATCTCGCTGTGACCGCCGGCGGACGACGTGCTCGAACCGTGGTCGCCGTGGCTCTCGCCTGCGCCGGGCATCTCCAGTGTCGGGGTGGACCAGCCCACCGCGGTGCGCAGCATGGCGACGTTCTCACCCGCGTAGGCCGACCACGTGAGACCCGTGGCGGACAGGAACAACGCGCCGGCGAGCACCCACACGCCGATCAGGCCGTGCGTCTTGATGCGCTTGCTGTTGCGCGCCCTGGAGATCCACAGGACCAGGCCGCCCAGCGCGACGACCCACAACCACGAGGCGGCGAGCTCGCTGTAGAGGCGGCCGGGTTCACCGAGCATCAGGTTGCGGTGCAACTGGTCCAGCGTCGTGCGCAGGGGCAGCACGCCGCTCGACCCGTAGACGACGAGATCGCCGGTGACGCGTCCGGTGCCGGGATCGACGAAGACCGCACGGCGTTCGGACTCGCCCAGTCCCTCCTCGGAGAACAGAACCCTCGTCGTGTCACCGGGTTCCGGCGCCGGCCGGACCGCGACGAGCGAACCCTGCGGTGAGGTCGCGAGCGCGGCGTCGACCTGCTTGGACAGCGGAAGTTGTTGCGAGGTGGCGGGAACGCTGAGCTGGTCGGCGTAGATCCACGACTCCAGCTGCGGCGTCAGGGCGTAGAGCACGCCGGTCAGCGAGGCGACGAGGATGAACGGGGCAACGAGCACGCCGGCGTAGAAGTGCAGGCGCAGGAAGAGTCCCCGCCACGCGAACGATGTGCGTGACGGAGCTGCTGTGGTGGTCATGGCGCTCCAAATGGGCGTGAACAGGGGCAGGACCGCTCGGTGAGCGGACCTGTGAGGGGGACTCAGACCTGTTCAGCCGGAGGACCGCGCCACGACAGCACGTCCAGGAAGACGATCGCGGTCGGCGCGAGCGAGGGCGTGGCGACGACCAGGGGAGCGGTGGCGGGCAGGACGGAGAACCTGCGGGGGAGGGTTGCCTTGACCGCGCGGGCGAGCGTGAGGACCGACCGTTCGGCGGCGGCGAGCACGACGACCACCACCGCGGTGGCCACGAGGTGCGAGGCGATCATGCGCGACGGCTCGGCCTCGTGCGCGTGCCGGAACGCGGCGAGCGACACCAGCACGTGCATCGCGAGCTGCCCGCCGCCGATCAGCAGGAGCAGCCGCTGCCACGTCAGTTCATGCCGGGCGAACCCGGTCGTCGCCCACGTCAGCAGCGCGACCAGCGAGAAGAGCAGTCCCGCGTCGGGTAGCTGACCGTCCGCACTGGAGTGCGCGAGTACGGCGAGCGTGCCGTTGACGATGCCGACGGCAGCACAGCGCGCACGGCGCAGCGGAGCAGTCGGCAGGGTCACGACCAGCAGCTTAGCGTCCGAATTGGTCGAAACCAGCCCTACGCAAGATGGGGGGAATTGGTTCAATGCAACAGTGATTTCGTACAGCGCAGATCTCAGCGGCCTCACCGAAGCCGATCTCGCCGGTTTCTTCGTGGACTGGCCTGCGCCACCGACGCCCGCCCAGCACCTCGCCGTGCTGCACGGGAGCTATCGCGTGGTGATCGCGCGCTCACAGGGCGTTGTCGCCGGGTTCGTGAACATGATCAGCGACGGTGTCCTGACGGCGTTCGTCCCGTGGCTGGAGGTACGGCCGGAGTTCCAGGGGCAGGGCATCGGCACGGAGCTGATGCGGCGGATCGTGGCCGAGGCCGCGCACCTGTACTCGGTGGACCTCACGTGCGACGACTCGCTGCGGCCGTACTACGAGCGCCTCGGCATGTCCGCGCTGACCGGGATGGGCCTGCGCAACCGCGGCGCGTTGGGCTAGATCCCTTCCAGGTCCAGGGTCTGCTGGTGAGGGCCGCCGGTGAACGAGCTGGTGAGCAGCCCGGCCGAACGGCACCGCCCGCACGTCACCGGTGACGTCGTCGCCTTGAAGCGGGTGAAGTCCCAGCTGCCCGTGCCGACGTGGCAGCCGGGACCGGGCACCTCCAGGCCGAGCCAGCCCTGCAACCGCACGGCGTGCACGACGTCGGAGCCGTCGAGATAACCGTTGAGCCGCCCCGCGAACCGGTGGCGCGCCTCTGCCGCGGGTGCGCTGAGTGCCTCCTGCAAGACCGAGATGCCGTTCATGGACCCGATTCAACCCCACGTGGGCGCGTCGAGCCGGGCACCACGCCGCTCCAGCACGGTGAGGCTCCTGGCACACCACCGCACGTTGTCCCGTTCGAAGGACAAGCCGCGCAACAAGGTCAGGTACGGCCCGACCCGGTCCGCCGTGGCCAGGAACTCCTCCTCGTCCAGTCCGCCGAGCAGCTTGGCCCTGAGCCGTTCGTAGCGCGCGATCTTCGCCTCCGCCCACTGCTTGCGTTCGCGGATCGAGGCCTTGACCGCCTCGACGTCACCGGAGTCCGCCGCCAGCACGGCGACCAGCAGCTCGTCCCGGATCGCGGTCGGCTTGTGCTGCGCGGCGGTGAACCTCGTCAGCTCCTCGCGCCCTCTGGCCGTCAGCGAGAACAGCCGCTTGTTCGGCCGGCGTTCCTGCTCGACCGTCCTCGCCGTGATCAGCCCGTCGGTCTCCATCCGGTCGAGCTCCCGGTAGAGCTGCTGCGGCGTGCAGATCCAGAAGTTCGCGACGGACGCGTCGAACGCCTTGGCCAGGTCGTAGCCGGAGGACTCCCCGTCGAGCAGGGTGGCCATCACGGCGTTGCGCAGCGACATACTCCCAGGTTACGGTGCATCGACCTAGTCAACAAGTTGAGTATGCGAGGGTTCACCGTGAACGCATTCCGCAAGGCGGTCGAGGCACGCGACACCGAGGCGATGGCGGCGTGCCTGGCCGACAACGTCGTGTTCACCAGCCCCGTCGCGTTCGCGCCGTACCCCGGCAAGCCGATCACCGCGGCGATCCTGCGCGGCGTGATGCGGGTGTTCGAGAACTTCCGCTACGAACGCGAGATCATCGACGGCCAGAACCACGCGCTGGTGTTCCGGACCGAGGTCGGCGGCAAGGAGATCCAGGGTTGCGACTTCCTGCACCTCGACGCCGACGGCCTCATCGACGAGTTCACCGTGATGGTGCGCCCGCTGTCCGGCGCCCAGGCCCTGTCCGAGGCCATGGCGGCGCAGTTCGAGCAGATCAAGGCCGAGGCGCTAGAAGCGTTCAACTCCTAACGCGGTCAGCGCCAGGTCGAGGTTGCTCAGGCCCTGCAGGTTGCGCTTGGTCTGCTCGGCCAGCTCGACGATCGCCACGTTGCGCTGGTCGTCCGCCGACATCTTCTTGAGCGCCGCGTCGTCGCGGATCCCGGCCTCCCGCAGGAACACCATGACCGCGCCGACGCCCGCCAGCTCCGGGTCGCTGTAGGCCTGGTAGTTCGTCTGGTTGCTCAACGACGTCATCACGACGATCAGCGTGTTGCGCATGTCGTCGCGGGACATGGTGTTGAGCTGGTGCTGGCTGCGGAACCTGCCCGCCAGCAGCACACCCCTGCCGTAGAACGATGTCGAGCCCGGCCGTCTGCCGCGGGTGGCGAGGTCGCTGCCCAGCGCGATCTGGGCCAGCTGCAGGTTCGTGAAGCCCTGCAACGCCTGCCCGGCACCGGTCTGCGCGCCGAGCTCGACGATCATCACGTTGCGCTGGTCGTCCGAAGTAATCGACTTGAGCGCGGCGTCGTCGCGCAAGCCGTTGCGGCGCAGGAAGACCATCACGGCGCCCATGCCGGCCAGGGTGTCGTTGTCGTAGCGCTGGTAGTCGTTCTGCTTGCTCAGCGACGCCATGACGACGATCAGCGTGTTGCGCATGTCCTCGCGGGACATGGTGTTGAGCTGGCGTTGCGTGCGGAACCCGCCTGCCAGCAGCACTCCCCGGATCGGGAACGAGACCACCGACCCCGCGCGCACCTCCACGTCGGCGAAGTCCTCGCCCACGGTGGTGCGCCGCAACGAGAAGTCGCCGGCGGAACAGGCCCAGTCGGTGAGAGACAGGTCGGCGACCCCGTCGTAGCGCACCACGCCGTCGGGGTTGAGCGAGTGCACGACCAGTCCCTCGACCCCGATCGCCTGGTCGTAGGACCCGGTCGTCGCGCGGCGCAGCTCCACGAGGAACGTCCGCCCGTCGCGTCGCTGGGACGGCACGGCGATCAGCACGGGTCTGCCCGAGCCCTGCGACCGGTAGTCGGGCGTGTACAACCGCGTCTTCAGCGGCAGGTCGCGGACGTGCACCACCGACGAACTGTCGCGGAACCGCTGGTCGGAGTACAGGTGCGCGCCCGGCAGCATGGGCCCGACGATGAGGTTGGCCGGCACGCCCACGTGCGGGAACTGCATGTTCGGGCCGCCGTCGGGCAGCGCCGTCGACGTGCGGACCCAGCTCTGCCACCCCGGCGCGGTCGGGCCGTAACCGCGGGCGCTCATCACGGAGTACGGCGAGGCGTACTCCCTGCCCTGGGCGTCGAGCTCGTGGTGGAGCCCGTAGCCGTGGCCCAGTTCCTGGCACGCCACGTCGAACGGCGTGACCGAGTCGACCACGGTCACCCGGATCCGTTTCGTGCCACCGGGAACGGGCACGTCCACCTCGCCGCCGCCCCACCAGCCGGTCGGCTGGGCGAGCCAGATCAGCAGGACGTCGGTGTGCGCCCAGTCGACCTGCGTGGCGGCCTTCACCACGGCCTCGTGCAGACTGGCCCGCTTGGCGTTGTCCGACACCGGAACGGGGTTGGGGATCTCGACCGGGTCGTACACCTGGCTGCTCACGTCGAAGAGCCCGCGCGTGGACCGCCACCAGAAGTCACCGAGGCTGTGGGGGACACCCGGCCGCATCCAGTTCTCGAACTGCTCGCGCGACCAGACGCTGTCCGTGGCCGTGTACCGCACCGGAACGACTGCGATCATCGTCGCCTCCTCTGTGCCGCCTGAGTGGACACAGAGGAACTCGGTCGCCGGCGAAGAACGTTACGCGGCTCTTTCGTACACGCTCACGTGCCGCGTGCTGGCCGCGACGAACGGCTCGCCGTTCCAGCCGCTGTGGCGTGCGCGCAGCCGCAGCCCGGCGATCCGTGCCATGAGATCGAACTCGCTCGGGTACGACAGCCGTTGCCGGATCGCGCCGAACCGGATGCCGTCCACGCCGATGCGCACGTGGTTCTCGTCGAGCATCTGGGTGACCGGGTCGTAGCGGTTGACGTCGAGCTCGACGCGGTCGACCTCCACGGCCTCCACGTCGATGAACTGGTTGCGCGCCCGCGCCGCCCAGCTCGGCACGCCGCACTCGATCACGAACACGCCGTCCCGCGTGAGGTGGCGTGCCGCGTTCTCGAAGCAGCGGACCTGGTCGTCCTGGGTGAGCAGGTTCGTGATCGTGTTGTAGACGAGGTACACCAAGTCGTACGTGCGGCCGGTGCCCGTCCGGGACATGTCTCCCATGGTGACGGGGATGTCGTCGCCACCGGGTTTCTCGCGCATGCGCGCCACCATGTGCGGCGACAGCTCGATGCCGTCCACTGCGACACCTGCCTGTGCCAGTGGCAGCGCGATGCGGCCGGTGCCGACCGCGAACTCCAGGGCGGACTTGCCGAACCCGGCGAGGAACCGGACTGTGTCGTCCTCATCGCCGCGGGGCGCGTTGTCGTAGGTGCTTGCCGTTTCGGGACTGAAGCTCGGGTTGAATCCCTTCACCCGTCCCACGCTAGCCAGGCATCCAACCGGTTTTTCAGCTCATCGTCCGCAGCAACGCCAGATCGTGCAGATCCCGTTCGCGCGGCTCGTACCCCTGGTGGAAGAACAGCTGCTGCTCAGCCGACAGGCACCGGACCCTTGTGCCGAGGATCGTGCCTGTGACGAAGCATCTGGCGGGGTAGCGGAACGGCTCGCCCGGCGTCAGCGAGGACTGCTCGGCGCTGCCGTCCTCCTGGTAGCGCAACGGATGCAGGTCGATCTCGCGGCCATTGTGGTCCGTGAGCACGAACCGCACCGGCCGCCACGACAGCGTCTCCTCGAACCCTTGCGCTGCCAGGGCTTCGAGGACCTGCGGCTCCTGCTCCGCGCGGTGCATGAGGTCGAGGTCGCCGTGCGGACGCGTCTGCCTGCCCGCCAGCGCGTCGACGCCCCACCCACCGCCGACGCAGACGTCGAGGCCGTCGAGCGCAGTCAGGATGCCGAGCACGTCCTCACCTGTCACGATCCCCACGTTAGCTGCTACGTTGAAAATCGTGCCGGAATTCAAGCTGCCGCTCTACGGCGCTGACACCGAACGTGGCGACCTCGCTCCCTGAGTCGCCCCGCGTTCTCCGCCACCCCTTTCACCTTTGCCTCGCACAGGGAGCTTCGCCATGCGTTCGTTCATCCACGCGCTGCCCAAGGTCGAGTTGCACGTCCACCTCGTCGGCTCGGCCGGCGTCGACACCGTCCTGGAGCTCGCCCGCCGTCACCCCGAGGCCGGAGTGCCCGTCGAGCGCGCCGAACTGGAGCGCTTCTACACGTTCCGCGACTTCGACCACTTCCTGAAGGTCTACTGGGCGGTCCAGTCGATGCTGAGGGGCCGCGACGACATCCACACCCTCGTCGTCGGCCTGGCCCGCGAACTGGCCCGGCAGAACGTCAGGTACGCCGAGGTCACCGTGACGCCGTACAACCACATGACCGACGGCATGTCCGGCGACGACCTGCTGGCAGGCCTGGCGTCCGGTCGCGCCGAGGCGTCGGCACTGGGCGTCGACCTGGCCTGGTGCTTCGACATCCCCGGTGAGAAGGGCCTGGTCGCGGGCCGCGAGACGCTGGCGTTCACGTTGTCCGAACGCCCGGACGGCCTGGTCTCCTTCGGACTGGCCGGCCCCGAGGAGGGCATCGGCCGCGCGCAGTTCGCACCTTTCTTCGACACGGCAAGGGAAGCGGGCCTGCACAGCGTCCCGCACGCGGGGGAGACCACCGGCCCGGAGACCATCTGGTCGGCGCTGCGGGACCTCAGGGCCGAGCGGATCGGGCACGGCACGAGCTGCGTCGAGGACCCCGCGTTGCTGGAACACCTGGTGCTCAAGGGGATTCCGCTGGAGGTGTGCCCGACGTCCAACGTCCGCACGCAACAGGTTCCCTCGATCGACGCACACCCCGTGCGGCAGATGCTCGACGCCGGCGTGGTCGTGACCCTGAACACCGACGACCCGCCGTTCTTCGGCGCCACTTTGGAGGGCGAGTACCTGGCCGTCGCCACCGCACTCGACCTCGATCGCGCGGAGGTCGCGAAGTTGGCCGAAAACGCCGTGCTGACCTCGTTCCTGCCGGGCAAACGCAAGACCGCGCTGCTGGAGGAGATCGCCGACGTCCTGGCCTCCTAGGCCAACTGTGCCGATGTTCTTGCTCGACGCCGTCCCCGCATCTCGTTTGGCGGCGCACGACGGTGGAGTTCGGGCACTATTGCGGACGCAACGACATCGACATCGGGGGTCCGGTGAAAAGAACGATTGTTGTACTCACGGCCGTTCTGGCTGCTCTGGGGATCGCTCCTACAGCCAGCGCGACCTACTCCACCTCGCTGGTGGTGCTGGGCGACTCCTACGCCTCGGGCACCGGCGCGGGGTCCTACCAGGACGGAACCGCCGGCAACTGCTGGCGAAGCACCAACTCCTACGGCGAACAGGTGGCCGCCCGCCTCCGCACCGCCGGCAAACTCGGCGAGTTCACGAACGCGAGCTGCAGCGGCGCCGCCACCGCGGACTTCTCCGTCCCCTTCAAGGACCGCCCGGCCCAGCTGGACGCCCTGAAGCGCGACACCGACCTGGTGCTGCTCACCGTGGGCACCAACGACATCGACTACGCCACGTACGGCGGCATCTGCATCCAGGCGGACTGCACCGGCGCCCCAACGGAAGCGATCCTGGCCAAGCTGCCCCAGATGGGCACCAACGTCACGGGTCTCCTCACCGAGATCCGCAAGCGCAGCCCGCACGCGCGGATCGTCGTCGTCGGCTACGGCCGCCAGGTGTCCACCTCGGACAACCCGGAGGGCGTCGCCCTCGACCCGATCTGCGGCGAGGGCATCCTCACCACCGCGGAACGCAGCCAGGGCAACCAGGTGGCCGACGGCATCGACGCCACCCTCCGCGCCGCCGTGGCCAGGGCGGCCTACCGCGGCGTCAACGCCACCTACGCCAGCCCGTTCTCCCGTCCCGGCACGTTCGAGGGCCACGCCCTGTGCGAGTCGGGCACGCCGTTCCTGCGTGGGTTCGATGCGCTGGCGCCGGGTCAGGAGGGGCCGGAGGCCGTGTTCCACCCGAACCAGAAGGGGCAGACCGCGCTGGCCTCACTCGTCAGGGTCTAACGGCGACCGTTGCTTCCGCCCGCCCATCAGGTGAGCGGAAGCAACCGTCTTGGCGATGGACACCGCCAGGACGGACGAGGATCGTGCAGCAAGTGGAACAGGTCGTCGAAGTGGCGGACTTGGAAGCGGCGCATGAGGTGTTGAACGCGGCTTACGGCCAGATGCGTCTCAACGCCGGTAGCGAGCACCCGCACATGCGGATGTCGTCGCGGATACAAGGGGCCATTCGGTTCGACGAGCTGCACGGGCACATCTCTCTCGAAGTCAGCGTCGACCCGATGCGCAACTACGTGTTCGGCCACAGCGGCGCCGGGGTCGTCTACTACAGCTCGGGCGGCGAGGACCGCTTCTGGCTGCCCGGCGAGGTGTTTCTGAGCGCACCGCCCGAAAGCCCCTTCATCGGTGCGATCGCCGACCCGCGGTTGTCGACGGTCACGCTGCCCCAGTTCGTGATCGACGAGGTGGTCGACGGCGTTCGGTTCGACGGTTTCCGGCCGGTCTCGCCCGAGAGCGCGGCGGTGTGGTGGTCCACCTGCGTGCATCTGCGCGACGAGGTGCTTCCGCAGTTCGAGGACAACGCGCTGGTAACAGCGAACGCGATCCGTCTGCTGGTGACCACCACCCTCGCCGCGTTCCCGAACACCACACACACCGCACCGACGTCTGCCGACAGCCGTGACGCGCACCCGAGAAGCCTGCGCCGTGCGGTCACGTTCATCGAGGACAACGCCGAGAAGGACATCTCCGCCGCCGACATAGCGCGCGCGGCCCGTGTGTCCGTCAGGGCGTTGCAGCTCGCTTTCCGCCGTCATCTCGCCACGACACCGATGACCTACCTCCGGGGCGTGCGACTCTCGTGCGCTCACGAGGACCTGAAGGCGGGCAACGGGTCCGTCACGGTGATCGCAGCGCGTTGGGGATATGCCCGCCCGAGCGTCTTCGCCGCGCACTACCGAGCCGCCTACGGGGTCTCGCCTTCGCAAACCTTGCGGTCACGTTGAGGGCTTCGTTTTGCCGGCCGTGACTTCGTTCCCGCTGCTATCGTTCGGCCCCGGCAGTGCGGTGGAGTGGGGCGATGACCGCCTGTGAGACCAGCCCGTTCGCCGTGCGGACGCAACGCTCCGGCACCCGCTTCGTGGCCACCTGCCAGGGCGAGATGGACATGACGACCTGCGACCTGCTGTTCGCCGCCGTGCTGCCCAGCCTCACCGACACCACCACCGACCGCGTCTCCGTCGACCTGGCGGAGGTGACGTTCCTGTCCGCGAGCGGCCTGCGCACCCTCCTGCTCCTGCTGTGCGCCGCCCACTACAACGGGAAGTCGTTCAACCTGCGCGGCGCCCAGCCCCAGGTCCGCCGTGTGCTGGACCTGTTCGGCTTCACCACCTTCAAAGCAGGCCTTGTGTGGGAGGCAACCATGTCGCCGAGGCACCGCCACAACTAGCTTGACCAGCTATGTTGCTTCCGCTGGTGCTGGTTCTCGCGCTGACCCCGCCGACGTCCGCGATGACGGTCCCCGGCGCCGAACACCAGCAACTCGCCCGCCTCGCCGACCTCACCACCACCGGCCTGGTGGCCACCGGCCACACCGACCCGGCCGACTGGGCGGGCCTCACGAGCGCCGCCCTGCCCGTCCCCGCCGCGGTCCCGGGCATCCAGATCGACGGCTACTTCCCGGACACCTCGCGCACCAACACCAACCACGGCTGGCACGACTCCCAGTTCGTGGTCAGACTTCCCGATCGCTGGAACGGCGGCCTGGTCGTGACCGGCGCACCGGGCGTCCGCGAGCAGTACGCCAACGACCGCGCGATCTCCGACTGGGTCCTCTCCCGCGGCTACGCCTTCGCCTCGACCGACAAGGGCAACACAGGAGCGCAGTTCTACCGCGACGGCCGCGCGATGGAGGAGTGGAACCACCGCTTCACCCAGCTCACCATCGCGGCGAAGTCCGTTGTCTCCCAACGCTACGGCCGAACCCCGCGCCGCACGATCGCCACCGGCATCTCCAACGGCGGCTACCTGGTCCGCTGGCAGCTGGAGAACCGCCCGCACCTCTACGACGGCGGCGTCGACTGGGAGGGGACACTGTGGACGGTCGCGGGCCCGAACCCGCTGACGTTCCTGCCACCCGTGCTGCGCGCCTACCCGGCCTACCTGGCAGGCGAACCCGGTGCGCACGAGGCGATGGTCGCGGCGGGCTTCCCGGCGGGCACGGAGTTCCTGTGGGACTACCACTACCGCTACTACTGGGACCTGACCCAGCGGATCTACCGCGAGGAGTTCGATCCCGGGTTCGACGGGGCCTTGGAGGCCGGTGTGCCGTTCTGCGCTCCCGGCACGGCTTCCTGCGACGCCGACTACTCCTACGCCGAGCGCCGTCGTGTCGCCGGGCCTGCGGTGTCCCGGGTTTCGTTGACCGGCAAGGTGAAGCGGCCATTGCTGACGGTGCACGGGACCTACGACGTGCTGCTGCCCATCGGTCAGAACTCGGACGTGTACGCGGGTATGACGCCTGATCGGCTGCACCGGTACTACCGGGTGGAGCAGGGCACGCACGTGGATGGGCTCGTGGACGCCTATCCGGATCGGTTGCGGCCCCTTGCGCCCTGCCATCGGGCGGCGTTCGTGGCGTTGGAGCGGTGGCTGGACGGGGTGGAGCCGCCTCGGTCGGCGACGTTGCCGCGGCCGAATGACGTGGCCACCTGCCCGTTGTCGTGATCCAATCGGCGACGTGGCCACCATCGAATACGCCCTCGGCGACATCACCGAGCAGGAAGTCGACGTGATCGTGAACGCCGCCAACTCCTCCCTGCTGGGAGGCGGGGGAGTGGACGGCGCGATCCACCGCAAGGGTGGCCCGGAGATCCTCGCCGACTGCCGCAAGCTGCGAGCAGGCCACTACGGCGGCGGCCTCAAGACCGGCCAGGCCGTCGCCACCACCGCGGGCCGGCTTCGTGCGCGGTGGGTGTTGCACACCGTCGGCCCGGTCTGGTCGGCCACCGAAGACCGCTCCGAACTCCTGGCCGACTGCCACCGCAACGCACTCCGGGTGGCAGCGGAGCTGGGCGCGCACACGATCGCGTTCCCCGCGATCTCGACCGGCATCTACCGCTGGCCGGTCGAAGACGCGGCCAGGATCGCCCACGCCGCCATCGAGGACGCGCCCGTCGACCTGATCAGGTTCGTGCTGTTCGACCAGCGGACCTACGACGCCTACACCCGCCCGTAGTCCGCGATCTCCATCGCCCACCGGTAGAGCTCGAACGGATCACCCAGAGTCGCGGGCAGCGAGGGTGGGACCAGCGTCCCGTTCAACGCCCGAAGCAGGTCGTACAGCCCAAGATGGGTCCAGTCCCACAACATGCTGTCGAAGTTGTAGGCACGCATCAAAGGCGTGAGCCGCGCACGAATGGAGTCGATCGAGGCCTGCGAGAGCCCCACGGCGTGCAGCCGGGCATCGGTGGCCGCGGTGTGCGCGGCGTCGAACGACGTGTCGAGGAACGGCTCGAACAGGTTCCCCCACACGTCGAGGCGCCCCACCACCGGTATCCCGTGGCGCTCGCAGAACTCGGCCAGCCCGGCCGAGTCGTCCCGCGACAGGAACAAGGTCTCGCCCGCCGCGGTGCGGATCTCCGGCGGATCTAACGTCGTGGACGCGTCCCGGACGGCAGAAGCGGGCAGGACGCCGTCGGGGTACACGCTGGCCCACGGGAACTCGTAGCCCGCGAAGACGACGTGGTTCGGGCCGAACGTCACCGGGCCACCGTGCTCTCCCTGACCTGCAACGAGAACGGCGTCTCCACGTCCTCCAACGCCGAGTCCCGCGACTCAGCCCGCCGGTGCAACAGGTCGACCGCGGCCCGGGCGATAGCCCCCTTGTCCGGCGCCACCGAAGTCAGCGACGGCGAGCTGTAAACACTCTCCTCGTTGTTGTCGAACCCCACCACGGCCAGATCCGACGGCACCCGAACAAACCGCTCAGCAGCAGCCCGCATGGCACCGATGGCCAGCAGATCGTTGAAGCAGAACACGGCATCCGGCGGATTCCGCAGATCCAGCAACGACTTCATGGCGGCCGCACCATCCGCGCGGTGGTAGTTCAACGCCGGCACGACCAGCTCATCCACGAACGGCAACGAGGCCTCGGCCAAAGCAGCCCGGTACCCCTCCAGCCGCAGAGCAGCGGTACCGCGGTGAGGGTGCGCACCGATCGCGGCGATCCGAGTACGACCCAGCGAGATCAGGTGCCGGACAGCGGCCTGCGCGGCCGCCACGTTGTCGATGCCCACCCGGGAGATCGGCACGTCGACCGCGTGCTCACCCAGCAGGACCGCGGGCACCGACAGCTGGAAGTCGTCGACCTGCAACGCCTCCGGGCTGAGGATCGCGGCGTCGACCAGGTGCGGGCCCAGCGACGCCAGCGCTGAACGCTCGCCGGCCAGGGTGCCGAACGTCTGCTCGATGAGCACGTTCCACTCGTGTTCCTGGGCGGCGGCGATCACGAGGCCCGCGAGCTCGGCGAAGTAGGGGATCGAGAGCTCGGGCAGGACCAGCGCGATGAAGCCGGTGCGGCCCCTGCGCAGGTTGCGCGCGCCGAGGTTGGGGCGGTAGCCCGTCGACTCGAGCGCCTCCTCGACCCGGCGGCGGTTGTCCGGTTTGACGAACGAGTAGCCGTTGACCACGTTCGACACCGTCTTGACCGAGACGCCCGCCAGGCGGGCTACGTCCTTGAGCGTGGCCAACTGTTCCTCCAGGAGATTCCGGGAAAAAGATACCGGGACCGTCTCAGGTCTTTACAACGTTGGAACAACGATGCAAATCTAGCGCCTGAGAGCGCGTCCACGCACAGCCCGCCGTGTAGGAGCCAACGATGTCTCGCATGTTGCTCATCGCCGTCACCGCCTTGCTCGTGACGGGGTGCACCAGCAGAGAAACGCCCACGACCGCGTCCAGTGAGGGACCGGCCGCCTCTGCCGCGCAGAACCAAAGCGCTGGTCCCGGCTGTGCGCGGAGCAAGACGGGGTACCCGCAGGTCGACCTGAAGGGTGCCAAGGTCGGCTTCTCCCAGTCGGAGAAGGAAGCGAACCCGTTCCGCACCGCCGAGACGCAGTCGATCAGGGACGAGGCGGCCAAACGGGGTGCCGAGCTGCTGTACACGAACGCGCAGAGCGACCTGAACAAGCAGATCAGCGACATCAAGTCGTTGATCGACCGCGGGGCGCAGCTGCTGATCGTGGCGCCGCTCAACTCCGACGGCCTGCAGCCCGCGTTCGACGCGGCCAAGGCCAAGAAGGTGCCGGTCGTGACGATCGACCGCAAGGTCACCTCGCAGCCCTGCACCGACTACCTGACCTTCATCGGTTCAGACTTCGTCAAGCAGGGCGAACGCGCCGCCCAGCAGATGATCAAGGCGACCGGCGGCACCGGCAAGGTCGCGATCCTGCTCGGCGCGTCGGGCAACAACGTCACGGTCGACCGGACCAAGGGCTTCAAGGACGGCATCGCCGGCACGCCCGGCCTCACCGTCGTCGCCGAGCAGACCGGCGAGTTCGACAGGTCCAAGGGCCAGGCCGTGATGGAGCAGCTCATCCAGAGCAACCCGGACATCACCGCCGTCTACGCCGAGAACGACGAGATGGGCGTCGGCGCCGTCACCGCGCTCAAGGCCGCGAACAAGGTGCCGGGCAAGGACGTCAAGGTCGTCTCCATCGACGGCACGCGCAACGCCGTGCAGCTGATCGCGGACGGCAGCTACACCGCGGTCGTCGAGTCCAACCCGCGCTTCGGCCCGCTCGCGTTCGACACGCTGGAGAAGTTCGGCAAGGGCGACGAGATCCCGCAGAACATCGTGATCTCCGACGACGAGTACGACACGACGAACGCGGCGCAGAAGCTCGGCAATGCCTACTGATCCCGTCATCGAGGTCGCCGGCGTGACGAAGACGTTCGCCGGCGTCCAGGCGCTCGGCGACGTCGACTTCACGCTCCAGCGCGGCGAGATCCACGCGCTGGTGGGGGAGAACGGCGCCGGCAAGTCGACGCTCATCAAGGTCCTGACCGGCATCCACACCCCGGATGCCGGCCGGATCCAGCGCAACGGCCACATCTCCACGATCTACCAGGAGGTGAACCTCGTTCCGCTGATGAGCGTGGCCGCCAACCTGTTCCTGGGCCGCGAGCCGCGCAACCGGTTCGGCCTGATCGACCGCGCCCGCCGCGACGCCGCGGCCTCGGAGCTCCTGCGGGGCTACGGCATCACGGCGGACGTGCGCAGTCCACTCGGGACGCTCGCGGTCGGCGAGCAGCAGATGGTCGCGCTCGCCAGGGCCGTCGACGCGGACGCGGACGTCGTGATCATGGACGAACCCACGTCGTCGCTGGAGCCGCGCGAGGTCGAGACGCTGCTCGGCGTCGTGAGCAAGCTCCACGAGGCGGGCATCTCGATCATCTACGTCAGTCACCGCATGGACGAGCTGTACCGGATCTGCGACACGGTCACGGTCCTCAGGGACGGGCGGAACGTCCACAGCGGTCCGCTCAAGGAGCTCCCGCGCATCGAGCTGGTCTCGCTGATGCTCGGCAGGTCGGTCAAGGAGATCGAGAAACACGGCACCACGGCGTTCGGCGAGGGTCACCACGCCGACACCCAGCCGGTCCTCGAGGCGCAGAACCTGACCAGCAAGCCGCGCATCAACGGCGTCAGCGTCTCGATCCGGCCCGGCGAGGTCGTCGGCCTCGCCGGCCTGCTCGGGTCGGGCCGCACCGAGACCGCGAAAGCGATCATCGGTGCGCTCCCGCTCGACCAGGGCACGGTGCTCGTCGCGGGGAAACCCGTGTCGCGCAACGTGAAGGCGGCCACCAGGGCGGGCATCAGCATGCTCGCGGAGGACCGCAAGACCGAGGGGATCATCCCGAACCTGTCCGTGCGCGAGAACATCGTGCTGGCCGCGCTGCCGAGGCTCAGCCGCTTCGGCGTGACCAGCAGGTCCAAACAGGACCGGATCGTGGACACGTTCATCAAACGTTTGCGCATCAAGGTGTCCAGCCCCGAGCAGAAGGTCGCGGAGCTGTCCGGCGGCAACCAGCAGAAGGTGCTGCTGGCCAGGTGGTTGTGCACCGAACCCAAGATCCTCCTGCTCGACGAACCGACGCGCGGCATCGACGTCGGCGCCAAGGCCGAGGTGCAGGCGCTGATCGACGAGCTCGCGCGGGAAGGCCTGGCGGTGCTGCTGATCAGCTCCGAGCTGGACGAGTTGCTCGACGGAGCGGACCGGCTCATCGTGCTGCGCGACGGATCGGTCGCCGGCGAACTGGAAGGTGACCAGCTCACCCGTGAACACGTGCTCAGCGCCATTGCCGCGGAGGTGAGGGATGGCTCAGACGACCACGCGGTCAGCCACCAGAACAGCAACTAGCACCGCGGCCGCGAGAACGCGCTGGTTGCAGGACAACGGTGTTTACGTCGCCGTTGGCGTGCTGCTGCTGTTCAACGTCCTGTTCACGGCCAACTTCCTGACGCTGGGCAACTTCACGACCCAGCTCGTGCAGGCCGCGCCCGTGCTGATCGTCGCGCTGGGCATGGCGCTGGTGATCGGCACCGAAGGCGTCGACCTGAGCGTCGGCGCGGTCATGGCGCTGGCCGCCGCGATCATCCCGCTCTACCTCGGCGCCGGCCCGCTGATGGCGATCACGATGGCGCTCGTCGTAGGCCTGCTCGCCGGAGCGTTCAACGGGTTCCTCGTCGCCAAGGTCGGCATCCAGCCGATCGTCGCCACCCTCGCGTTGCTGGTGGGCGGGCGCGGCCTGGCGCTGGTGATCGCCGACGGCCAGCTCGTGCAGCTGCACGACCAGGCGTTCCTGGAGCTCGGCACCGGCGACGTGGCCGGAGTCCCGATCAGCGTGCTGATCGCGGGCCTGCTGGCACTCGTCATCGCCGGCCTGACCAACCGCACGACGTTCGGCCGCCAGCTCGTCGCCGTCGGCGGCAACCGCAAGGCGGCCACGCTGGCGGGGCTGCCGGTCAACCGGGTGCTGGTCGGCGTCTACGCGATCTGCGGCGTGCTCGCGGCGATCGCGGGCGTGCTGGCCACGTCCCGGCTCTCCGCCAGCGACCCCGCAGACATGGGCCTGCTGATGGAACTGTCCGCGATCACCGCGGTGGTCGTCGGCGGGACCCCGCTCACCGGCGGCAAGGTCCGGGTGCTCGGCACGGTGTTCGGCGTGATCCTGATGCAGCTCGTCAGGGCCACCCTGATCAAGCACAACCTGCCGGACTCGATCGCGCAGATGATCCAGGCCGCGATCATCATCGCCGCCGTGTACGTGGCACGGGAGCGCCGATGATCACCACGACCACTCCCTCCGTCCCCAGGGCGGCCGCGCGGACCAAGGTCCTGCAACGCCAGGGCGCCGCCGTCGCGCTCGTGCTGATGGTCGCGGTGTCCTGGCTGGTCTTCCCGCGCTTCGGCAGCCTCGACAACCTGCGCGACCTCGCCCTGCAGGGCTCGTTCCTGGCGGTGATCGCGATCGGCATGACGTTCGTGATCATCACGGGCGGCATCGACCTGTCCGTCGGCTCGCTCTACGCGCTCGGCGGCGTGCTGGCGGCCTGGGGCTCGCAGTACGGGTTCCTCGCGGCGCTGGCGCTGCCGCTGGTGGTCTGCGGGCTGATCGGCCTGGTCAACGGGCTGCTCATCGCCCGCACGAACATGGCGCCGTTCATCGTCACACTGGCATCGCTGCTGTTCGCCCGCGGGCTCCTGCTCGCGATCACCGACGAGGGCGCCAACACCTACAAGATCCCGCAGGACAGCGCGTTCGTCGAACTGGGCCGCGGCACCGTCCTCGGCTTCGGCTACCCGATCTTCGTCGCGGCCGTGCTCGCCGTCCTGGGCGGGATGATCCTGAACCGCACGAGCTTCGGCCAGAACGTGTTCGCGACCGGTGGTGCCGAGCAGTCGGCGGTCCTGCTGGGCGTTCCCGTCGCCAGGACCAAGATCCTCGTCTACACGATGAGCGGCACGCTGGCGGGTCTCGCCGGCGCCCTGACCGCCGCTTATCTGCAGTCGGGTGTCACGGTCATCGGCGTCGGACTCGAACTGGACGCCATCTCGGTCGTCGTCATCGGCGGAACCCTGCTGACCGGTGGCATGGGCACGATCCTCGGCACCGTCATCGGCGTCGGCCTGATCAAGGTCATCCAGAACGTCATCAACCAGATCGGCACGCTCGACAGCAACTACCAGTCGGTGGTCAGCGGCGTGTTCTTGCTCATCGTCGTCGTCCTGCAGCGAATATTGCGAAGATAGGAGAGCCATGACCAGACGCGTCCTGGGCGTATTGGTCTCGATCCTGATCACAGCAACGTTCTTGACACCAACAGCGCACGCGGCGGAGTGGGTGCCGAAAGTCCCTCCGCTCTCGACACCCTGGACCTCCCAGGTGTCGCCGACGAACGCCCTGCCCGAGTACCCGCGACCGCAGCTGGTGCGCACCGAGTGGCAGAACCTCAACGGTGTCTGGGAGTTCTCCGGGGCACCGAACCTGAACAGCCCGCCCATCGGCCGCCCGCTGGCCGAGGGTGTCCTCGTGCCGTACCCGATCGAGTCCGCCCTGTCGGGGATCAAGCGGCACGAGGACAACATGTTCTACCGCCGCGCCTTCACCGTTCCGTCTGCGTGGAACGGTCGCCAGGTCAGGCTCAACTTCGGGGCCGTGACCTGGGAGACGAGGGTCTGGGTCAACGGCAGGCAGATCGGCACCCACACCGGCGGCTTCGACGCGTTCTCGTTCGACATCACCTCGGCGCTCACCACCGGGACGAACGAGATCATCGTCGGCGTCACCTCCACGGTCGACGGCAGCCGTTACCCGATCGGCAAGCAGCGCCGTGACCCGAGCGGGATCTTCTACACCGCCGCGTCCGGCATCTGGCAGACGGTGTGGCTGGAACCGGTGCGGGCCGCGAACATCACGCGTCTCGACACCACGCCGAACGTCGGCGCGGGCGCGCTCGACCTGGTCGTGCAGGGCACCGCGGGCCAGTCGGTCACCGCGGAGGTGCTCAGCGGCGGGCAGGTCGTCGGCAGGCAGACCGGCACGACCGGCGCCTCTCTGCGCGTACCGGTGCCGAACGCCAGGCTGTGGTCGCCCGACGACCCGTTCCTCTACGACCTGCGCGTGACGCTGGCCGGCGGGGACGTCGTGACGGGCTACTTCGGCATGCGCTCGCTCGGCAAGGCGATGGTCGGTGGCGTCATGCGGCCGTTGCTGAACGGGAAGTTCGTCTTCCAGAGCGGCACGCTGGACCAGGGCTACTGGCCGGACGGCATCTACACCGCGCCGACCGACGAGGCGCTGCGCTTCGACCTCGAACGCCAGAAGGCGTTGGGGTTCAACATGGTCCGCAAGCACATCAAGGTCGAACCGGCGCGCTGGTTCTACCACGCGGACCGGCTCGGCCTGATGGTCTGGCAGGACATGCCCGCCGTCGACGCGATCGACGAGGCGCCGAACTCGCACGCCAACTACGAGTCCGAGCTGCGCCGGATGATCGACCAGCTCAAGGGCATCACGTCGATCGTGCAGTGGGTGCCGTTCAACGAGGGCTGGGGCGAGTACGACGCGGGCCGGATCGTGAACCTGATCCGCTCGATCGACAACACCCGCCTGATCAACCACAACTCGGGGTCCAACTGCTGCGTCTCGGATCCCGATCCCGGCAACGGTGACGTGATCGACGACCACCACTACCAGATCTCGGCCAACACCCGGCAGCCCGACGCCAACCGGGTTGCGATGCTCGGCGAGTTCGGCGGGCTCGGCCGCAGGGTCGTCGGGCACGAGTACCAGCCGGGCGCCGGATTCGCTTACGGAGCCCTGTATCCGGACGAGGTCTCGCTGACCAAGCGCTACGAGGAGGTCATCAAGCAGGTCCAGCGGCTCGTGCACACGCGCGGGTTGTCGGCGATGGTCTACACCGAGCCGTACGACGTGGAGAACGAGGTCAACGGCTTCTACACCTACGACCGGCGCATCCTCAAGATGACCGAGTCGCGGGTGCGGGCGGTCAACCTCGGTGTTCTCGCGGTGGCCCGCGGTACGGCCGTCAGTCCGGACGACGTGGTGTCGTTGCGCGTCACCACTTCCGGCTACACCAACCGTTATCTGCGGCATCAGGACTCGCTGGCGCGCACCGACGTGATCAGCACGGACCTGGGCAAGCTGGACGCCACGTTCCACCCGCGTCCCGGACTCGCCGACGCCGCCTGCCTGTCGTTCGAGTCGCGGAACTTCCCCGGCCAGTTCCTCAGGCACAGCAACGGACGCATCCGCACCGACGTGAACAACGGCACGATCGCGGCCGATGCCACGTTCTGCGCCCGCGAAGGTGCCGGCGGCACGGCGCTGGAGTCGTACAACGTGCGCGGCTCGTTCGTGCGGCACTACAACGAGGGCGTGTACCTGGCCCGTTCCGGTGGCCCGAACCCTTGGGACACCGCGAACTCCTTCGCCGCCGACACCACGTGGGCGATCGGCACGGGGCTGTGGCGCAGCGGCGCGGAACTGCCGCTGGACCAGGCCCGCTCGTTCCGCGTGACCTCACCCGGCTTCACGGACCGCTACCTGCGGCACCGGGAGTCGTTGGCGCGCACGGACGTCGTGACCAGCGCGAGTGATGCGCTGACCAAGGCGGACGCGACGTTCGTCGTCCGGCGCGGACTCGCCGAGCCGACCTGCTACTCGTTCGAGTCCCGCAACATCCCCGGACAGTTCCTGCGGCACGCGGACTTCCGCGTCCGCCTCGGCACCAACGACAACACCGACCTGTTCCGCCGCGACGCGACGTTCTGCGCGCAACAGGGCACCGGCGGCGTCCGGCTCGAATCGGTCAACGAGCTCGGCACCAACATCCGGCACTACTCGGAGGAGGTCTGGGTCGCCTCGAACGGCGGCGCACACACGTACGACAACCCTGCCTCGTACAACCAGGACGTGAGCTGGGCCGTGAGCTCACCTTGGACCCCGTAGGAGAGAACGTGCTGCTACGAATAGTCTCCGTGTCCGCGATCGTGCTGAGCACGATCACCATCCCTGCGATGACGGCGTCGGCGGACGTCGTCGACGCGATGAGCCGCGACTTCGGGATCACCCAGGCGCAGGCGCTGACCCGCATCCGCGCCGAGAAGGTCGCGCTGAAGATCGCACCGGCCGCCGAGCAGGCCGCTGCCGACGCGTTCGGCGGCAGCTGGTACGCCGACGGCAAGCTGAAGGTGGCGGTGACCGACCCGGCGCGAGTCGAGGCGGTCAAGGCCGCGGGCGCCGAACCGGTGCTGCGCACCAAGACCCTCGCCTCGCTCAACGCCGTGAAGTCCGGCATGGACAGACTGTCGAAGGCCGGATCGGTGCCGAAGGACGTCGCCGGGTGGCGGGTCGACGTCCAGCGCGGCGCCGTGGTCGTCGACGCCGTGCCCGGCGCCGACGTCTCGGGCCTGCCCAAGGACGTTGTCGTCAACACCGACGGTGTCCAGCGGCCGGAGCCCTTCGCGGCCGGCACCGTGGGCGGCGACCCGTTCTACACGGGCAACGTCCGCTGCTCGATCGGCTTCTCGGTGCACGGCGGTTACGTCACCGCCGGGCACTGCAACGTCGGCGCCTGGAACGTCTACGGCTGGGACCGTTCCTGGCAGGGCGAGTTCGTCGGCTCCTCGTTCCCCACCAACGACTACGGCTGGGTGCGCACCGGCGGCGGCTGGTGGAACGTGCCGGTCGTGCTCGGCTGGGGCCAGGTGAGCGACGCGCTGGTCCGCGGTTCGTGGGAGGCCCCGCCCGGCACCTCGGTGTGCCGTTCGGGCTCGACCACGCACTGGCACTGCGGCGTGGTGCAGGGCCGCAACGAGACCGTGAACTACCAGCAGGGCGCGGTCTACGAGATGGTCGGCACCTCGGTGTGCGCCGAGCCCGGCGACTCCGGCGGCTCGTTCATCACCGGTGACCAGGCGCAGGGCGTGACGTCCGGCGGCTACGGCAACTGCTCCAGCGGTGGCCGCACCTGGTTCCAGCCCGTCAACGAGATCCTTCGCACGTACGGGCTGACGCTCCTGACGGCCTGATGCCCGCCGGGACGTGAACGCGCACGCCGCCGCGTTCACGTCCCGGAGGCGTTCCGCGACGAAGATCGTCCTGTGTGGAACCGCCTGATCTTTCGCGCGTCCTCCGGAGATGGGGTCGAACACACCATCCAACGGCAATGAGCGCACAGCGCGGATCCCGCAGGCGAACCAGCCACCGCAGCGCGAGCCGGAACTGATGACGCACCGCGAACCGGACGACGAGTACTACGACGACGAGTACGACGAGCCGGAGCTCAGCGAGGACGACGAGCGTCGTCTGCGCAAGAAGAGGATCTGGAAGCGCGTCCGGATCGGTGCGTTCGTCGCGATCGGCCTGATCATCCTGGGTCCGGTGATCGCCGTCGCGGTCGCGTACCCGCTCGTGGAATGGCCGCGTCCGAACGAGATCGCGGCCGACCAGGACAAGACGATCACCCTGCTCTACTCGGACGGCTCCGAGATGGGCAAGATCACCTCACCGGGCCAGAACCGCACGTTGCTGACGTACGAGGAGCTCCCGGACACCGTCAAGAAGGCCGTCATGGCCGCGGAGGATGCGGATTTCTACGAGAACCCCGGCTTCGACGCCAAGGCGATCGTCCGCGCGGTGTGGATCCAGGCGACGGGTGGTAGCTCCGGTGGCTCGGGTCTGACGCAGCAGTACATCAAGAAGGCGACGGGCAAAGAGGACGCGACGCTGACCCGCAAGTTCCTGGAGCTCGTCCAGGCGTACAAGATGAGCAACGAGTCGGACCACGACACGATCCTCACCGCGTACATGAACACGGTGTACTTCGGTCGTGGCGCGAACGGCATGAAGGCCGCGGCGCAGGTCTACTACAACAAGCAGATGAAGGACCTCACGCCGTCCGAGGCCGCTTTCATCGCGGGCATGATCCAGCTCCCGTCGTGGTCGGAGAAGGCCGACCACGCCAAGAAGCGCTGGGAGTTCGTGATGGGCCAGATGCTGCAGAAGCAGTGGATCTCCCAGGCGGACTACGACGCGCGCCAGTATCCGACGCCGTTGCCGTTGGAGCAGACGCAACCCGTGAGTTTGGACGGCCCGCTGGCGCGCGTGAGCCAGCAGGTGCAGGACGAGATCGACGGCGAGCTCGTCGGCATGACGATGGAGAAGGCGCAGAAGGTCGGCGTCACCGTCACCACGACGATCGACTCGAAGATGCAGAAGGCCGCGGTCGACGCCGTGAACTCCGTGATGGAGGGCCAGGACGCCGAACTGCGGACGTCGCTCAGCGCGATCGAACCGCAGTCCGGCGCGGTCAAGGCCTATTACCCGGGTAAGGACGGTCTGAAGGGCATCGACTACGCCAAGGGGACGATCCAGGAGGCCGGCTCGTCGTTCAAGCCGTTCGACCTGGTGGCGGACCTGAAGCGGGGCAAGGGCATCGGCGACACCTACGACGCCACGCCTCGCAAGATCGGTGGTGTCGAGATCCGCAACGCCGGCAGCACCACGTGCGGCAAGCAGTGTCCGGTCAAGCAGGCCATGAAGGAATCGCTCAACACCGTCTTCTACGAGATGGTGGCGGGTCCTCAAGGCACGGGCACGAAGGCCGTGGCGGACGCGGCCCACGCGGCGGGTATCCCGAAGACCGTGCGGATCGGCGGTCAGGACAAGCAGACGCTGGTCGGTGAAGGAGGCGGGGCCCCGAACGCGGGTATCGCCATCGGCGCAGACAACGCGCAGGTGCGGCCGTTCGACATGGCCTCGGCGTTCGCGACCTTCGCGGCCCGCGGCGTGTACCGGGCCCCGTTCTTCGTCACGAAGATCACCGGCCCGACCGGTGACGTCCTCTACCAGCACGTCGACCAGCCGGTGCCGGCGTTCGACCCGGTCGAGGAGAAGAGCCGCGACATCGCGGACAACGTCACCGAGACGCTCAAGGTCATCCCGGCCTCTTCCGGCATCGGGTGCGCGGGTAACCGCGACTGCGCGGGCAAGACCGGTACGCACGAGCTCCCCGGCAGCCTCGACCAGAACTCGAAGGCCTGGATGGTCGGCTACACGCCGCAGCTGTCCACCTCCGTGTGGGTCGGCAAGGACCAGGGCAACGTGGCCATCAAGAACAAGGAGGGCAAGGCCATCTTCGGCAGTGGCCTGCCCGGTCAGATGTGGAAGAAGTTCATGGACGGTGCTCTGGAGGGCGTCCAGGCGGAGAAGTTCCCGAAGCCGAACCCGCTCGGCAACTTCGAGCCGCGCAAGTCCGACCCGCCGTCCAGTTCGCAGACCACCACCAACCCGGCCACCACCACCAACCCGCCGAACGGCACCACTTCGACGACCACGCCGCCGCTCACGACGACGACCACGCCGCCTGCGGGATGCGCCCCAGGGACCACGTGCGGCGCGACGACGACCACCACCACGTCCAAGACGCCGCCACCCGGAGGTGACAGGCCGTGAGATCGCTGACCGCCTGATCGGCCGATGTCCACCGGGACGCGAACGCGTATTTTCTTCACGTCTGCGTCCCGGTGGATCTCTACGTCGAGGTGGTCACGTGTTGGCAGCCGGTCTGGTGCTCGCGATGCTGGCGAGCGGCTCTCCGCTCGATCCCAGGGAGCCTGGCTCGCACTCGGTGGTCTACCGCGCCGAGACCGTCATCTCGGCGCCCCAGGAGCGCGTCTACGGGCTCATCACGGACTTCTCCGGCTACGCGCGCTGGAACCCGTGGGTCGTCAAGGCGGCGGGCGGTACCGCGCCGGGCGATGAGGTTCGTGTGGACGTGCTCCTCGGGTCGGTGAAGATGGCCGCGAAGCACACCGTGCTCAACGGGGTTCCCGGGCAGCGGTTCTGCTGGAAGGACGCGGGCTGGAACGCGTGGTTCGTCTACGGCCAGCGTTGTCGCACGCTCACAACGCAGGCCGACGGCACGGTGTTGGTGACCAACGAGTTGCTGGTGGACGGTGTGCTGTCCGGGGGAGCGGACCTGTTCATCGGCAAGGCGATGAAGGACGGGATGCAGGCCGAGAACGCGGCGCTGAAGCGGGCGGCCGAACAGCCTCAGTGAGCCAGGTCGGCCAGCAGGTCGATGGTGCGGTCCTGTTCGTCGGCGTCTCCGTACGGTGCGGCCATGAACTCGGTGACCCCGGCGTCCCGGAGCCGGGAGAGTGCCTGTGCCACCTCGGTTTCCGTGCCGACGACCGCGACGTCCTGCGGTCCGGCCACGCCTTCGCGGTCGAGCATCGCGCGGTACTCGGGCACCTGGCCGGCGAGCGCGAACTGCTCGGCGATCCGGGCGCGGACGTCGTCGGCCGTGCCGGTGACGCAGACGAGCAGGCCGGCGACGACTCGCGGCGCCGGCCTTCCGGCGTCTGCCGCGGCCTTGGTGATGACGGGAACAACGTGCTCTCCCAAGGCTTTTGGCCCCGTCATCCAGGTCACGGTCCCGTCGGCGAGCTCGCCCGCCAGTCGCAGCATGCGCGGGCCCATCGCCGCCACGATCACTGACGGCGCCGGCACACCTGGGACGTTCACCGCCCCCATCGCGGTGAGCGTTTCTCCGCGGTGGTCGACACTTTCCCCTCGCAGTAGCGGGCCGAGCACCGTCAGGTAGTCGCGCATGCGTTGTACGGGCCGGTCGGTGGGCAGCCCGAACATCCCCGACACCATCGCGGCGACACCTGCGCCCACGCCCAGCGTCAGGCGTCCCGCCACGGCGGCCTGCACCGTCAGCGCCTGCCCGGCCAGCACCAACGGGTGCCGCTGGGGAATGGGAACCACGGCCGTGCCCACGGCGATGTCGGCGGCGGCACCGGCCACCGCGATGGTGGTCAGCGCGTCCCAGCCCAGCGCCTGACTCGCCCATGCCGTGCCGAACCCTGCGTCGGCCGCCACTCGCACCTGGCCGGTGATCGCGTCCAAGGTCGCGGGACCGCGCACATCACCGACGGCTAATCCGATCTTCATTCTTCTCCACCTGTCCGGCAACCTAAGTGGAGGGACCACCCCACTTGTGGTCCGGTACGATATGGGGGACCCACCCCACTTAGCAACCAGGTGTCGAACCCATGGGAGAGAACTCGTCGGTCCGGCGGGCCGACGCGCAGCGCAACCGCGACCGGCTGGTGGCCGCGGCGGGTGCGGTGATCGCCGAGTCCGGAGCCGGCGCGTCCCTGGAGGAGATCGCCCGCCGTGCCGGAGTCGGATCGGCGACCCTGCACCGGCACTTCCCGCGCCGCGCCGAACTGCTGGAAGCGGTGCTCCGCGAGCGCGTGCAGGCGTTGCGCGATCGAGCGGAGGACCTGCAGACGGCCACGAACGCGGGGGAGGCCCTGGTGACCTGGCTGCGTGCCGTGGTGACGCACGCGGCCACCGCACGGGGGCTGGGGCCGGCGCTGACGGGCTACGAACCCGATCCGGAGTTCTCGCCCCACACCACGATCCGGGCTGCCGCACAGCAGCTTCTCGACCGCGCCCACGCAGAGGGTTCGGTCAGCCCCGGCGTCACCGTCGACGACGTGCTGCAGCTCGCGAACGGGTTGTCGCTGGCGGTCGAGTCTCTGCCCGACCCGGCTGGGCGCGCAGACGTGCTGATGGCTCTCGTCGCCGACGGACTCCTGCGCTCTAGTTGAACAGGATCCGCTTGGCCACGGCCTTCCCCGGCGGCGTGCGCAGCGCCGTGAACGCCAACTCGGCCAGCCCCGGCCCCCGAACCAGCGACAGCCCGCGCCGCAACTGGGACCGCAGCAGGTAGCGACGGCGCATCGCCGCGCCGTCGTAGTGCTCCAACACATACCGGTTGCCACTGCGCAGAAAGTCGAACGTGACCGACGCCGCGAGCTCGGACATCCGCATGCACGGATCAAGCCCGCCCGCCGTGAGCGGCGAGACCGCGCCCGCCGCGTCACCGACCAGCAGCCCCTGCGGCGACACGATCCTGCGCAGCAGCCCACCGACGGGGATCGGCCCGCCGCGGCGCTTCACCGGCCCGGTGGGCTCCGGCGTGGGAAAGCTGTCGCGGAAGCGTTGCAGCAGCTGGGGAAGCGGTGCGCTGAACCGGTCGGCGCGGCCGGCCAGGCCGACGTGCGCGTGCTCGCCGTCGTCGATGACCCAGGCGATGTAGCCGGGCGCCAGCCGCGGGTCGACGACGCAGTGGAACGTCGGCGTCGAGCCGGTGCGGACCGGGTAGACCTCCTCGATGCCGGTGATCAGCTGCCGGTTGACGTCGAGGCCGAGGGTCTTCGCGACCGTGGAACGGGCGCCGTCCGCGCCGATCGTGAAGCGGGCCCTCGTGGACCTCACCGGATAGCTCGAGTTCAGGTGAACGTGCGCACCCGCGCGTTCGGCGTCCTGCACGGCCGTGGCGTAGATGCCCTCCATGTCGCCGACCCGGAACTCGTCGTGAGCGCTCACGAGTTCGACCGGTTCCTTGTGCGACGGCGGGTAGAGCAGCACGCGCCGGACCGCCGGGCCCAGGTGGGGGAGCTCGTAGTCCTCCAGGGTGCGCCGCACGAAGATCCCGGTCGTGCGTATGCCGGTCTCGAGCGACGTCCTGCGTTCGCACACGGCCACGTCGAGACCTGCCTCAGCGAGCAGGCGCGCGGTGTTCAGCCCGGCCAGCCCGGCGCCGACGACGAGCACGTCCACGGTGTCCATGGATGTGAACGCTAGGCCCGGTCAACCTTCGGAATTTCGTTTCCGGCAACACCTTCACCGGATCTGCACCGTTCCTCCACAAGTGTGGCAAGGTGCTCGTACCGCTGCCTCGAATCGCCGCCCTGGTTCGAGGAGGAACACCGATGGAGTTGTTCAACCGCCGCACCGCGATGCGAGGTGCGCTCGCCATCGCGGCCACGCCACTGGTCGCGGGTGTGGCGTCTGCTGATGTGGGTGCTATGGCGTTCGTGCAGAAGTGGGCCCCGAACCCCGGCTCGGCGGGGCTGAAGGCGTTCGTCGGCATCGAGGACGACCGCTCGGACTCGCATCCCTCCGCCACGCACATCTTCGCCGAGAGCGACCAGTACCGGTTCGTGATGCACAAGTCCGATCGGGACGGTTCCGACCGGCAGCGCAACGAGGTGCGCGCCATCCAGACCGGCAGCACCCGTCACGACATGAAGAAGGGCGAGACCTGGCGCTTCAACTACCAGATGTACATCCCGTCGTCGTTGAAGGGCACCACCAGCTTCTCGCACATCTTCCAGGTCAAGCACACCGGCGTGGACTCGCCCGTGGTCACGATGTCGTTGTTCCGCTCGGGTTCCCTGGAGACCGTCGAGATGAGACTGTTCGGCGCGGGCCAGGCGAAGCTCGGCAGCACGCCGCTGGCGCCGTTGCGCAACAAGTGGATCGACGTCGAGATCGAGATCAAGGTCGCCGACTCCGGCAGCCTGCGCTACTCGCTCAAGGACGGCGGCACGACCGTGGTCAACGCGTCGCGGTCCGGCTTCGACACGTGGCTGGGCGGTGACCAGGCGCATCCGAAGTGGGGCATCTACCGCGGTCTTGGCGACTCCGCGCAACTGCAGGACACCTATCTGTTGCTGCGCGGCATGAAGGCGTACCGGAACGAATAGTAGGTGTTCCCACGGAGACATCGAGAGGTGAGAATTACTCGCGTGGGGGATCTTCACGGACGAACCGTCGAGAGCAGGGCCGGTGTCACCGCCTTCCTGGCGGGAGTGTGGCTGATCGCCGCACCGCCGGTCCTGCACTTCAGCGCGTCGACGCACGCCTTCCGCCCGTACTGGGTGTCCATGGGACTGGCCGTCGTGATCATGCTGCTCGGCATGGTGCGCGCGATGGCGCCGCTGGACGTGCCGCTGCTGCGGCCGATCACGATCGGCCTGGCCGGGTGGCTGATCGTCGTCGCGTTGATGCGAGGGGACGGCGGCGCTGCGACCGTTTGGCTCAACCAACTGGTTGTGGGCGCTCTCATCGCGTTGTCGGCGGCGCTCGCGTTGCTGATCAGCATGCGCCGATGAGCAGCTGGTCGGACCTCTGCCTGATCTGCTCGGGCCAGCAGGACCTCGTCGTCAACATCCGCGAACGCGGGCCTTTCGAACGCTCGCACGACTACACGCGCGTGTTGTACTGCCGCGCGTGCTCGGTCGGCGAGCTGCGTTCCTTCAGCTACGACGGTTTCGTGGTGTTCGGCGAGGACGACGAGGTGATGGTCTGGTCCTCGGTGCTTCCCACGGCCGACGTCGACCGGCTGCGCGCCGCCTTCACCTGCTCTGTTCGGCTGGCGGGCGAATGCCAATGCGTGCAGCACGTCCGGGCCTACGACACGAGTCTGCGCGTCGGCAAGACCCGGCTGCCGGAGTACGGGCCCGACCGGCACAGTCCGGCCGGGCGCACCACCGCTGCCGTCGAGGTCATCGACGGCCTGGCGGAGTTCCGTTCCGCCTAGCAGCGCTCGCTGGTCTTGGCGAACAGGAAGTAGCTGCTCCCGTCGACCTCACCGTGAGCGCGCGTGCACACGTCGAGCGTGTCGGCCCCGCCCGACCACAACTCCTGCTGCCCACGCGCGCCGGTCTTGTAGCCGTTCGAGTTGTTCGGCCGCGTCTGCACGTACGTGCGAAGCACGAAGTCCCTGCCGTGACTGGAGATCCACGAATCCCACACGTACACGTAGGAGTAGTTCTTGCCACAGCCCGCGTACTGCTTGACCGACGCGACCGTCGTGCTGCCGTTCTTCACGTAGGCGGTCGACCCGATCTGGTCGGCGCTGGGACAGGCCCGGTTGGTCTCGGCCTGGGCGGTGCCGGTCAGCACGGTGGCGACTGCTGCCGCGATCGCCGCCGTGGCCAGGATCTTGCGCATGGGTGCTCCTCCTCGTTCGGCGGGAGCCTGCGCGTTCCCGGTTAGCCGCCGGTAAATCAGTCGACCACGGCGGTCGCCTCGACCTCGACCAGGTGCTCCGGCACGTCCAGTGTCGCCACCCCGATCAACGTGGCCGGCGGCGTCGCCTTCTCGCCGACCCTGGCCATGGCGTTCTCGATGCCCTTGAGGAGCTCCGGCATCTTGTCGGGCGTCCAGCCGACGACGTACACCCGGACCCTGACCAGGTCCTTGAAGCTCGCTCCCGCCGCCTTGAGTGCGGTGTGAACGTTCACATAGGCCTGCTCGGTCTGCAGGGCGAGGTCGGGCTCGGCGTCCCAGGCGACCTGCCCGGCCAGGTAGATCGTCTTCGCCCCGCTCGCGACGGCCACGTGGTGGTAGACGTCGATCTGCGGCAGCGCGTCGGGGTTGATGAGCGTGACGGCCATTTCGGGTTCTCCTGAATGCTCTCTTGTGGTTACTCGGTCACCGTAGGAGAGTGAAGGCTGACCTGGAAGAACGCACTTTTTCGAGAGTGGGGCACCTGAAGGTGAGCAAGCAGCTCAGCGGCGATCTGGCCCGTGCGGATTCTCTTGCGCGCGAGATCTTCTCCGACATCGCTAACAAGTGGGCGCTGTTGATCGTCGAGACCATCGGTGACACGACGAAGCGGTTCACGGAGCTCAAGACCGAGGTGGACGGGATCAGTCACAAGATGCTGACCCAGAACCTGCGGTTGCTGGAGCGCAACGGGCTCGTGCTGCGGGTCGTGCACCCGACCGTGCCGCCGCGGGTCGACTACACGCTCACCGAGCCGGGGCAGGCGTTGCGGGCGACGGTGGACGCGATGTGTAACTGGACCAGCCGCTATCTCACCGAGATCGAGGGCGCTCGTCAGCGCTTCGACGCCTAGCCGGCCAGTTCCCGCAACCGCTCCATCGCAGCCTGCTCGTCCGCGCTGACTTCCAGCGTGCGGCCCTCCAGGTAGCGCGAAACGAACTCCGCTGTCCGACTTTCGGGTACCGCGTCCGAAAATCTTTCGATCAACCTGAGGATGGTCGGCGGGCTCACCTCATCGGCTGCTGCAGCGACGTTCGTATTGAGCGTGTTGAGCAGGGACTCGTTGATCGCAGGTTCGACCGTGCGCGGTTCGGCCAGGTATTCGAAGGCTTCTATGGGCAAGTAGGTGGTCATGGCTCGTCCGATGTACGGCGCGGCGGTTTGTTCAACCACCCGTGCAAAGTCCCGGAACGCGTCATTCACCCGACTGTCCGAGGAGTTCGAGGTCGCCCATACCAGGATCACCGAGTTCATCGCCGCCCCGCTCCACTGCGCGAACATCCGGGACAGCAGGTCCGGCGACACTCTGCTGGAGTCGACGAGGTCCGGATGGGCGCACAAGATCGACACCAGTTCGGTTCCGGTGAGCGCGGCTGTGTCGATCTCCTCCTTAGTTCGGGGCACCAGATGTCCTAATGCGCGTTCGACGACTTCGCGGGGGAGCTTCGACGCGTCTCTGGACAGCGCGAGCGCCAGGAGGTTTGCCGTGTTGATGTTCATCCGGGTACCGGTGTCCAGACTGTCGAGGATCCCGTAAAGGGTGCGCACGGGATCGGGAACGGTCCGCTCAGTGCCTCTGCATGCAGAGGCACTGAGCAACAGGTGGACGAGTGGCGTGACGAGACTCTGTTCCTGGCGATTGGTGGTGGCGTCGGAGCTTATGAACAGCTCGCCGGCGTGCAAGGCCATTTCCAGCGCGGGGTCGCCTAGCAACCGTGCCTCTTGCACGGCAGGTGTGCTGTCATCGCGCTCTCGAACGATGAACCATGCATCGGCCTCCAACAGAGTGAGCCTGCTGATCACCTCGTTCCAGCTTTCCTCGTCCAGTCCGGACTTCCACAGATGGACAGTCGCTCGCCAGCCCGCCAACGGGCTGTCGTGGTCCTGACCGAACAGATCGGCGATCGATGTCGGCACATCCTCGTCCAGCAGCACGCGAAGACAGACAAGGTTGGCGGAGTAACGGGCGATGCGGGTGATGATCGTGGAGGCGGCCGGGCGGTAAGCCAGATAGGGGTCGTTCGGAGGGCGGTGCTGGCAGGCTTGAATCAGGTCGTCGAGCGTTCGGAGCACGCAGTCCCGCTCGCCGTCCGGCAGGGTGCTGAACAAGCCGCGCGCGAACTCGATGATCGGCTTTCGTTTGATGAACGCCTGATGTGAGATCAGGGCGTACAACAGCGAGTCGTCCGGCGGAGCGGAGAGCTGGTACGGGTTGGCGGTGGGCAGTGCCTGAGCGGCGGCCAGCTGACGCAACAGCTTTATAGTCACTTCGGCGATGAGGTACTCGCCAAAGGTTGAGTGCAGGAACTCATACGTGCGCAGTTCGGCTGTGGCTCCGTCGTTGCGCGCGGGGGAGTGGATGAAGAAGAAATTCTCCACAGTGCGGTCGGCGTCGTCGATGGGAATGTCGAAGGTCGTGCTCGACCTCGTTGACTGTTTTGGCGCGAACACAGCGAGATCGTCGTTCAGCTCGGTCGCCGTGACGTACTGATGGCCGCGGTTGAACATGGCGAGCGCGGCGATGCCCAGCCGCCAGGCACTCTCGGCGGAGCCCTGCTCGACGAGCGCGGGCGCCAGCGGCTCACGGCCCTTCTGGCCGACTTGCCGCGCGACGAACATGGCGATCAGGCGCCGGTACAACTCGGAGTTCGACAGGTTCTCGTCGTTGAGCGGCGGTTGGCTTGGATCGGCCGCATAGATCGCGAGCATCAAGAGCAGCAGAGGTTGCCGAGCCAGTTCCTTGTGGTGGCTCAGCGCTGCGAGGTCGAGGAGGTGGAAGCCCTGGGTGTTGATGTTCGTGGTGTTCCAAGTGTTCAGCCAGCGTTCGATACGGCCGTCATCGAACTCCTCCAGCTTCACGATCGGTACGCCGATGGGGATGCGTGCCCGGTCCGCGACGAGCATGCGCGAGGTGATCACGACGGCGACCGGCCTGCCCAGCACGGCTTGCTGCTGCTGGAACTCCTTGACCTGCTGGAGATACGTCGACTGCTGCACACCACTTGCCTGGATCAGCTCGTCGAAGCCGTCGAGCAGGATCACGGGAACGCTGTCGCCACAGGCTTCCGCCAACTCCTCCCAGTCGACGCCCTTCCCGAGGACCGGGCGCAGTGCCGTCTCGATCTGGTCGTGAACGCGGTCCTCGGCCCTGACCTTGCGCAGCGGCACGAGGACGACGGTGAACTGATCTTCCGGCAGCCGGGCGGCGAGCACCTCCATCAACAGCGACTTGCCCGCGCCGGGATTGCCGAGGACGAGCAGTGGACCGGCGGTGCTGCCCGGCCCCGCCAGGTGAGCCGCCAGGAACACGTCGAGGTCGTTGCGAACCTCGGTCCTCTCGTTCCACCAGGCTCCTGATGACGCCACGGTGTCGCCGTCGTAGACCGCGAGACGATAGCCGGGGACGATGAAGCCGTCCTCGACTGTCGGAAACACCGCCTCGACCGAGGACGGATCGATGTTGGACCCGATGATCGGTCTGTGGAGAACCGCCTCGGCGAGGTCTTTGAAACTCTTGCGGAACTTCTGGCTCGGTGCGGAGTGCTCAGGCGAGAGCTGTGCCATCAGTCGAGCGAACAGCTCCAGGGACTCCGTACGGGCAGCGGTCAGTTCCCGCGAGAGCTCGGCATGTCCCTGCTCGAACCTGGCGCGCGTTGCTGCGTGCTCGCCGAGCAGCGCCCAGATCCTGAATTCGGGTATGGCTGCAGCGATCCCTAAATAGTGGTGAAAATAGATTTCGCGCGCTCTGATAAGGGTAGGGCCCAGGGATGTGTCGGCCTTGTCGGGTCGGTTTGCCAGCTTGTTCAGGAACCTGTGCACGTCCAGAATCGCGTGTGCGAGGAACTCGCGCAGCGCTCCACGTGCGTCGATGTTCTCGTAGAAGCCACGGGTGGCGCTCGGCATCGGTGCGGCGATAGAGGTGAGAGCGGGTATGGCCGAGATTTCTTTCCGGCCGTGTGGTGGTTTCGCGTGCAGAATGCGGAACTTCTCGCTGTCAGTGACCTCGAGCTTGTCGAAGTATTTGCCCAGTCTCTCGTTGAACGCCTCGAAGACCGAGGTCACGACGATGATCGTGTGAGCTGCCGCGATCAGTTCGTGCCGGTGAGTCCCGGACAGGCCGGTGAGCTTGTCGGTCACCCCGTCGAGGATCTTGCGCAGACAGGACGTGGCCTCGTTCTTGGGGTCCACCAGGCTGAAGATGCTCGGCTCGACCGCGCCGCCCACCAGGATGCTGACGCCCAGGAACGTGTCGGCCTTGTCCAGCCAAGGTCGGTCGTACTTGCCGAGCACCCGCAGAGCGCCTTCGTACGAGAACAGGGCCGGGCGCGACATCCGCATACCTCCGCTGAGCGACTGGAAGCCCTATCGCCAGCGGTGTGGCACGGGTTACACCCAAACGACTTGGTCACCGGACTTGATAGTCACTGAAAAGTGACTATATGGTGGACGCATGAGCGAGAAGAAGATCATTGCTGTGGTGGGGGCGACTGGCGAGCAAGGCGGCGCGGTCGCCAGGGAACTGCTGGCCGACGGGGAGTTCGCGGTGCGCGCTCTCGCCCGTACCCCCGAATCGCCGGCGGCCCGGAAGCTCGCCGAACTGGGCGCCGAGGTCGTCCAGGCCGACCTGTACGACGTGGAGAGCCTGCGGAAGGCGTTCGACGGCGCGTACGGCGCCTACCTGGTGACGCCGTTCTTCACGCACATGTCCGCGGCCAAGGAACTGGAAGAGGTTCAGAACCTCGTAGCCGCCGCAGAGGGCCTCAAGCACGTCGTGTGGTCGACGCTGGAGGACACCCGCGAGGTGATCTCGCTCGACGACGACCGGATGCCGACGCTCGACGAGAAGTACAAGGTGCCGCACTTCGACGTGAAGGGTGGCGAGGCGGACGCGTTGTTCGAGCAGGCGGGGCTGCCGACGACGTACGTGCGGATGTCGTTCTACTGGAACAACCTGCTGCAGGGCATGGCGCCGCACCGCGCGGCCGACGGGTCGCTGAAGCTGTCGTTGCCGATGGGGGAGAGCCGGATCTCCGGGATCGCCTCCGAGGACATCGGCAAGGCGGTGGTGAGCGTGCTCAAGCACCCCGAGGCCACCATCGGGCAGACGATCGGGCTCGGCGTCGAGCACCTGACCGGCCAGGAGGTCGCGCAGGCGTTCAGCGAGGTGCTCGGGGAGGACGTCGCCTACGAGCCGTTGTCGCACGACGACTTCCGTGCGCTCGGGTTCCGCGAGGCTGCGGAGATCGGGAACATGTACCAGTACTACGCGGAGTTCGACACGCACATCCTGCCGCGCCGCGACACCGTGCAGACTCGCGCACTCGTGCCGGGATGGTTGACGCTCAAGGACTTCCTGAGCGCGCACCGCGAGGAGATCGTGATCGGCTGAGTGCGGTTCAGCCTTCCAGGTACGCGAGGACGGCCAGGACGCGGCGGTTGTCGTCATCCGACTGTTCCAAGTGGAGCTTGGTGAAGATGCTGAAGGTGTGTTTGCTGACGGTCTTCTCGGTGACGAACATCCGGGCCGCGATCGCCGCGTTGGAACGGCCCTGGGCCATCAGCGAGAGGACCTCCTGTTCGCGGGGAGACAGCGTCCTCAGGTCGGGGTCCGCCGAGCGGCGGGTCACCAGTGCGGAGACCACGTCGGGGTCCATGACCGTTCCGCCGGCGGCGACCTTCCGGACGTCGGCGACGAACTGGTCGACCACCATGACCCTGTCCTTGAGCAGGTAGCCCACGGCCCCGGCGCGGTCGGCCATGAGTTCCCTGGCGTAGAACTGTTCGACGTACTGCGACAGCACCATGACGGGCAGGCCGGGGACCTCCTCGCGCGCCTCGATCACGGCGCGCAGGCCCTCGTCCGTGAAGGTCGGGGGCAGGCGGACGTCCACGATGGCGATGTCCGGGCGGTGGGCGGTCAGGGCACGGAGGAGCGAGGGGCCGTTGTCGACGGCCTCCAGGACCTCGAACCCGTTGGCCTGGAAGATCCTGATCAGCCCCTCGCGGAGCAGGGCCAGGTCCTCGGCTATGACGATGCGCACGGCAGCGACATCCTTATCTCGGTGGGACCTCCACGCGGGCTGTGGACGGTCAGGGTGCCGTCGAAGGCCGCCAGACGGCGGGCGACGCCGCGCAGGCCGGTGCCCGCCTCGACGGTCGCGCCGCCGCGCCCGTCGTCGGACACCAGCATCACCAGCTCTCCCGCGGTGAGCTCCACCTCGATCCGGATGTGGCCGGCGCCCGCGTGCTTGATGGCGTTCGACAGGGCCTCGCTGACGGCGAAGTAGGCCGCCGACTCCACCGGGGCGGGCAGTCGTCCTGGCAGGCGCGTCACCACGGTGGTCTCGATGGGGTTGACCAGGGCCAGTGCCCTCAGCGCGCCGTCCAGGCCGCGGTCCGCCAGCACCGGCGGATGGATGCCGCGGACCAGGTCGCGCAGTTCGGTCAGCGCGTCGGCGGTCACCGTCTGGGCGTCGGACAGCATCTGCCTGACGGCTTGCGGATCATCGTCCAGCAGCTGCTTCGCCAGGCCCAGGCTCATCCCGAGTGAGACCAGACGGGCCTGCGCGCCGTCGTGCAGGTCCCGTTCGATCCGGCGCAGCTCACCGGCCTGGGCGTCGACGGTCTCGGCCCGTGTGGCGGCCAGGTGTGCGACGCGAGCCCGCAGCCGCGCCTGTTCGGTCGGGCCGAGCAGCGAGCGGATCACCAGGGCGTTCAGGTTCGCCAGCGGCGCGGAGGTGGCGTACCAGAGCAGGAGCAGCACCGCGCCGAGCGGGACCAGGGCGAACGACTTCTGGACGCTGTCCAGGCGGAATCCCTCGCCCAGGGGTGTGCGGAGCACCTGGGGCGGGGTCAGCCCGTAGAGGATCGGATAGATCAGAGCGGCCACACCGAGCAGGAAGATCACGACGGACAGGCCGCTGGTGACCCAGATGGTGAGCGAGTTGACCACCAGCCACGCCCAGTCCCGCCAGCTCGCCGGATCGCGCAGGATCGTCCACAGTCGCCTCCACGTGGGTGGGAGCGGTAGGTAGGAGCGGGGCACCGGTTCGCCGAGACGGTCGCCGGCCCACTGGCGGTGCAGGTCGGCGAACCAGCGGACCAGGACCGTCGCGAGCAGGGTGAGCGGGATTCCGGCCCCGAGCACGATGACCGACGTCGACGTGATCCAGAGCGTGGCCAGCGAGGCTCCCGCGGCCGCTCCCAGCAGCAGCACCAGTGACCAGCCCAGTTGCCTCAGTCGCACGAGGAGAGTCGCACCGGGGTCGGTCATCACGCTCCGATCATCGCCGGACAGCCGCGTTTCGCACAGTGGAGTTTCCACTACCACGAAACGGTGGTTGACCGGATCCTCGAACGGGCGCGGGATTCCTAGTGTTCTCGCCATGGCCGACAACACGAATCCTTTGCGCCGCAAGGCGATCGCCGCCACCACGATCCTGGTGGCCGTCTCGCTCGCGGCCTGCTCCACACCGAACGCCGCGAGCAGCACCCCCTCCGGCACGACGAGCGCACCCGAGTCCACCACTCGCAAGGTGACGAATGCCGAGCACGAAGTGGTCTTCCACGTGACGGAGGGGAAGCTGCCCGCACTGGTCCTGGACGCGGGCGGCGGCCTCAGCTCGTCGTACTGGAAGGACCTGGCACCACGACTGGCCAAGGCCACCGGCTCGAAGGTCATCACCTACGACCGGGCCGGCGAGGGCGAGAGCGACGAGGTGTCGGGACCGTGGCGGGTGGAGAACGCGGTGTCGGACCTGGAGGCCGGCCTCAAGGAACTCGGCGTGACCAAGGACGTTGTCCTGGTCTCGCACTCGATCGCGGGTGAGGTGGCCACGAACTTCGTGAACAAGAACCCCGGCTGGGTGCGCGGCGCGGTTCTCGTCGACGCGAACGTGCCGGACTTCTTCACCGACGAGATGCTGACGGCGTTCGCACCGGTCATCGAGAAGCAGAAGACCGCCCTGCATGCCCAGCCCTCGACCAAGAAGAACCGGCAGCTGCTGGCCGTGATGGCCGACTACGCCCAGGTCCACCGCGTCTTCCACAAGCTCGCCTGGCCGAAGGACGTGCCGGTGACCGCGATCGTCGCGTCCCAGACCCCGTTCGCCGACTCGCCCGACGCGGCGCAGCTGTGGCGGGACGGCCAGGCCCGGTTCGCGCAGGCCGGACCGAACCGGAAGCACGTGGTCGCCGAGAACACCTCGCACGAGGGAATCGTCACCGAACGCCCGGACATCGTCACCGGCGCCGTCGACGAGATGCTGAAGACCGTCCGTTAGTCCCGTTCGTAGGAGCGCGCGACCTCGCCGAACACCTTCTTGAACTCGGCGAACCGCGCGCCACCCACGAGTTCGGCGAGCCGCGCCTCGATCTCGGCGATGATCCTGCGGGCCTGCGCCATCTGGTCGAGGCCCAGCTCGGTCGGTACGACCAGCTTCGCGCGCCGGTCCGCGGGATCGGGCTGGCGGGTGACGTAGCCGAGGCGTTCCAGCTCGTCGATCAGCGTGCCCACGACCTGCTTGTGCTGGCCGGAACGTTCGGACAGCTCGCTCGCCCGCGTGCCGTCCTCGGAGATGTAGGCCATGACGGCGCCGTGGCGCGGGCGCAGGTGCTCGTGGCCCGCCTCGGCGAGGCGGGTGAAGAGCTCCTTCTGGAAGCCCGAGAGCAGGTGCGCGGAAAGGACGCCGACATCTGGCATGGGGATGATGTTAACCCGGCGGCGGCCGAGTCCGAAGAGGACGGACGGACCCGGCACGCCTGCCTCCCGGGTCAGCCCCGCGGTTCGTACAGGCTGAACGGCGTGCCCTGGTCGTCCGAGCAGTGGGCGATGCGGCCGACGTCCGGCACCGTCTGCACGTCGTCGGCCTTGCCGCCCAGCTCGGAGATCTTGCGCACGGACGCGTCGATGTCCGTGGTGTGGAAGTAGATCCGCGGCTGGGTGAGCTGGGCGTCCCTGACCGCGATCGCGCCGGCCGCGCCGTTCGTGACGAAGTGGTAGTCCTCGCCCATCTGGCTGGTCTCCCAGCCGAACACGCCCGCGTAGAACGCCCGTGCCCGCGCCGTGTCGTCGGCGGGCAGCTCGAACCAGTTGACCTGTCCGGACATCTCGATCGCTCCTTCGGTTGTCGGTGCTGACGAACGAAGGACGAGCGGGCGGGCCGGAACTCGACATCAGCGGCCGAGAACCTTCAAGCCGTGGTCGTGGTGGTCGAGCGCGGCACCGACGGCGGCGGCGACGGTGACCTCGAAGATCTCGTCCTCGGTGTGGTCCTGCCTGAGGCGGTTGATGTCCTCGTCGGTGAGGCGGTAGGAGGCGGTGCGAACCGTTGCCGCGTAGGAACCCCACGCATCACCAGCCGCGGCCGCCCGCCGGAGCCCGGTCGTCGTGCGGGCCGGCGCCTCCAGCACGGCGCGGCGGAGTTCGGCGGCGGAGCCGGAGCCCGGTCCGGTGAGGAAGCGCGGGAACCGGTAGCCGAACCTGTGCAGTGACCGGGTGCCCGACTCCAGCTGGCCCGGCAGCAGCGCGAACCCGAACGCGTTCGCGAGCCTGTTCACCACCTGCCAGACCAGGTCGACCTTCAACGCTTCCAGCATCGCCTCGTGCGGCACGCCCTGCGGAGGCGTCATGTCCTCCAGGAACGCGAGCGCCGCAACGAGTTCCGGTCGCAACGGCGAAGGATCACCGGCGATCTTGACCAGTTCGGCGTGCGTGACGGCGCAATACGGGCAGCGCAGCCGCTCAGCAGTGCGCTGCGCCATGTACTCGCGTTCGCCCGCCGTCCAGAACGACGGCCCGCGCATCGCCTGCGCGCTCAGGTCGAGGAACACCGCGCCGAAGAACTCCGGGCGGTACAACAGGGTCTTCGGCACGTCCGACATCGGGACGCGCGACACCAGCCCCGTCAGCCGGAAGAACGCCCTGGCAGGCAGCCGGTGGCCGTGGTCGAGCACGCGCAGTCGCATCAGGAGACCTCCAGGGAACGCAGCCGCCCGGCGAGGAACCGGCGGTCGGCGGGGCTGACCGCCAGGTCGTGCGCGAGCCGGTACGCCGCAACGGCTTCGGCGCGCCGGCCCAGCCGGCGCAGCAGGTCGGCACGGGCGGAGTGCAGCAGGTGGTAGGAGTCCAGGCCGGTGATCCCGTCGATCAACGCCAGCCCGGCCGCGGGCCCCTCGGCCATCGCGACGGCGACGGCGTGGTTGAGCTCGACCACCGAAGTCGGTGCCACCGCGAGGAGTTCGGCGTACAGGGCGGCCACCCGCCCCCAGTCGACCGGATCCTGCACGTGCAACGCGGCGATCACGGCGTGCAGCACGTACGGGCCGGGCGAGCCGAACCGCAGCGCGCGGTCCAGCAGCGCCATGCCCTCCGAGGTCTCATCGGTGTTCCACAGCGACCGATCCTGGTCCTCGAACAGCACGAGATCACCGTCGGGAGTGAGCCGCGCGGCGCTGCGCGAGTTGTGCAGCAGCATCAACGCCACCAGGCCGTGCGCCTCCGGTTCGTCGGGCATCAACGTGGCCACGAGCTTGCCGAGCCGCAACGCCTCCAGCCGCAACGCCGCGTCCGCTGTCGTGTAGCCGCGCGTGAAGATCAGGTAGAGCACCCCGAGCACACCCTGCAGCCGTTCGGGCAGCAGGTGGTCGGCGGGCACCTCGAACGTGATCCCGGCGTCGCGGATCTTGCGCTTGGCCCTGACCAATCGCTGGGCCAGCGCGGGTTCGGCCACGAGGAACGTGCGGGCGATCTGCGCCGCCGTGAACCCCGCGACGGCTTGGAGTGTCAGCGCCAGCCGAGCGTCCTCCGCGAGTGCCGGGTGGCAGCAGGTGAAGATCAGGCTCAGGCGCTCGTCACCGAGGTCGACGAGCTGTTTCTCCGTCATCGTGACCGGCTCCGGGGGCGCGGGCAGCTTCGTGCGGGTCATCCGAACGTGCCGCAGCCGGTCCAGGGCGTGGTTGCGGGCCACGGTGAGCAGCCAGGCGAACGGGTCGTCCGGCACTTGTGAACGCGGCCATTTCCGCAACGCCTGCGAACATGCCTCCTGCAACGCGTCCTCGGCCAGCTCGAAGTCGCCCAGCGCCCGCACCAGCGCCGCGAGCATCCGGGACCGGTGCTCGCGGTACACCCGTTCGACCGCGGCCGACGCGAGATCGCTCATGCCACCCCGTGGTTCAGGCCGGGGATGTGGTCGACGGGCCGCACCTCGATCGTCGCGCCGAAGTGCGCCTGCGGGATCATCTCGGCCAGCTCCAGCGCCTCGTCGAGATCACGGCAGTCGAGCAGGTAGTACCCGCCGAGGTGCTCGTGCGTCTCCGCGAACGGCCCGTCGGTGAGCAGCGCCTTGCCGTCCCGCACCCGCACCGTCGTCGCGGTGGCCACGGGCTTCAGCGGGTCACCGGACACGAACACGCCCCGCCGCCGGCACTCGTCGGCGAACGCGTTCACCCGCGTGAGGATCTCCTCGAACCTCGGGTCGCCGGGGTGCGGGCGGTCCTCGCAGTTGTAGATCAAGAACATGTAGTGCACGCGTGCCCTCCAGTCGTCTTACCGAGGACGAACGAGACCTCTGGAAGTCGACATTCGAGCACGCGTTGTTTCTCACGGCGCGGCGAGCGCCCCGTGGAAGGGGCCAGGGTCGACGACGGCAGCCAGTACTACTACCCGGGCCGGTCCGGCCTCAGCGCCCGCCGCACTGCTCCTCCCGGTGAACACCAAGGACAGGACCGCGACCGGCCACGTCCCCGCCGGCCGCTGTCGTGCGTTCCAACGGACGCGGGTGAGACGCCTTTCGGCACAGCAGGCAAGGGACAGCCGGACCAGTATTCGACTCGTTCGACAGCGCGAGTGAATGTGTCAAATGTTCTTGTTGGCAATTCCGGCAACGCTCGGTCCCGTATGCCTAAGATGTTTCTAGTGGGCGTAGAATCGAACGATACTCATCCACCTGGCAAACCTGAGAAGTTGAGCGCGCCATTCGCCATTCGCGCTGCGACTGAGCAGTTCGGTGCTCTGTTCGGCAGGGCGCCGGAAGCTGTTTCGGGGATACGCGCGCTGCCGGATGGCGGCTGGTCGGTGCTGGTCGACGTCGTCGAGCTCGAACGAATCCCCGCCACCACCAGCATCATCGCCACCTATCGCGTCGACGTCGACCCGACCGGTGAGCTGTGCGCCTGCGAGCGACTCAGGCGCTACACCCGTGGAACTACTGACATGTGACGGGATGGTCGCGAGAGGTGAACAACACATCCAGTTCGCTCGCCGACACATTGGAACGGGTTCTCGACAAAGGCGTCGTGATCGTCGGCGACATTGCCGTGTGCGTGGTGGACATCGAGCTCCTCACGCTGCGGGTTCGGCTGTTCATCGCATCCGCGCAGACAGCGCGTGAAATGGGAATGGACTGGTGGACGAACGATCCGTTCTTCACGCCGAAAGCAGTGGATCCGGATATCGGGAAGAACGAGCTGGCCCAGGCGAACGCCGACCTGCGCGACCGCGTCGCGGCGTTGGAGCGGGCACTGGGGGAGGAACGGGCGTGAGACGCGGCCTGTACGCCTACGCGATCACCAGGGCCCGCCAGATCGACCTGGAAGGGGCCTGGCTGATCAGCCATCGGGGCCTGGCTCTGGTCGTGGCCGAGGTGGACCTCGACCGGTTCACCGGGCTCGACTGCGACGAACTCGACGAGGACAGCCCGTTGGCCGTGCTGGTCCGCGAGCACGACGCCGTGGTGCGCACCGTGTTCCGGCACGAACCGGTGTTGCCGTTGCGGTTCGGCACCGTCCTCGACGGCGCCGACGCCGCCGTACAACTGCTCAGTGCCCGTCACGTGGAGGCGCTGGCCTGGCTGGACGGAGTGGAGGGACGGCAGGAGTGGGGTGTGCGGGTCCGCGCGGCCGCGCGTGAACCGGTGAACCTGGACGGGGTGTCGGGAACGGCCTACCTGGTGCAGCGGCGTGCACTGCTGGCCGCCGCCGAGAACGCCCGTCGTGACGTCGCTGTCGTGCATCAGGAACTGTCCAGGCGAGCCGCCGAGAGCACCTTCCGCGAGCTCGCGGGCGATCTGCTCCTCGAGGCGGCGTACCTGGTCGACACCGGAAGCGAGGAGGACTTCCGAGCCGAGGTCCACCGGCTGACCGGGGAACTGGGGCTGTCGGCGGAGATCACCGGGCCGTGGCCGCCGTACTCGTTCACGAGAGTGGAGTTCGCCGATGCCTGAACACAGCACCACGACCTTGGTCGACCTGCTCGACCGCGTCGTGCACCGGGGTGCGGTCGTGCGCGGCGACGTGGTCATCACGCTCGCGGGTGTCGAGCTGATCCGGCTCGACCTGCGGTTGCTGCTGATCGGCCTGGGCAGCGCCCGGTGAGCGCGCAGGACGCGGGCAAAGGGCTCGGCCGGATCGTCGTGGCGGTCCTGGAGATCGTGTGTGAACTGCTCGAACGCCAAGCGCTGCGCCGGGTGGACGCCGGCACCCTCACCGACGTGGAGGTCGAGAACCTCGGCCTGGCGCTGGTCTCGCTGCAACGCCAGTTCGTGGCGCTGCGCGAAGCACTCGGAGAACCGGACACCTCCGCGGTACGGCTTCCCGTCGACATCGCGAGCCTGCTGCACGAAGAGAGGACATCATCGTGACCGCTCCCGCCACGCAGAACTCGGGCGGCCTGGCCGACGTGCTGAACGTCCTGCTGGACAAGGGACTCGTGATCGACGCGTCGGTGCGCGTCTCGCTGATCGGCATCGAGATCCTGGCCATCGAGATCAAGGTCGTGATCGCCAGCGTCGACACCTACATCCGGTACCTGGAGGCCATGCACCGCCTGGAGACGGTCCGGCGAGGAGCGGTCGTACCGCCGCCCGTCTCCCAGGGCATCGGCGGCACCTACGGCCTGCTGGCCTCCGCGGTCCCTGCCATGGTCACCCCCGCCGTGGTCACCCCGGTGCCAGCGGAGGAAGTCCAACCGTGAGCCTGCACCTGCACGCCGTCGTCCGCGCGACCCATCGACTGCCGGACGGTTCGTCGTTCCGGCTGGTCGAGCTGGAGGACGTCGCCGTCGTCGTCAGCGAGCATCCCGATGGCCGCGTGCTGACCGAGCAGGAGGCCGTCGACGACCTGGCAGGGTTGTGCGCGCTGTTACCGGACGGACCGGTGGTGCCGCTGCGCATCGGCACCACCGCTGTGGACGAGACCGCCGCCCGTGCCGCCGTGCACGCGCTGTCCGTGCCGACGGTACGAGACCGGCTGAACCAGCTCGACGGTGTGGCGGAGATGCATGTGCGCCTGGTGTTCGACGAGGACACCGCACTACGCGCCATCCACAACGAGAGCGGCTTCACCGGCGGCGGGACCGATCTCGCCGCCACCATCGCACAGGGCGAACGGATCGCCAGACAGATCGTGGCCTGGCGTCGGAACCAGGCCGACGGAATGCTCGCAGCAGTGTCAGCCATCGCTCTCGCGGTGGCACTGCTCGACCCGCCTGTGCACACCGAGGAACACCGCGCGTACCTGGTTCCGCTCGGCAAGGTCGAGGCCGTGCGAGACGTTGTCGCCGCACTGGACGGCGTCACAGCGATCTGCACCGGTCCGTTGCCCGCGTTCCACTTTCTCGACCTGGCACCACAACACCCGCGCCAACCGGGCGAGCGGGCATCGCGCTGGGGCTGGTAGATCCCAGCTCTGGCGGCATTCCGCTTTCGTTCGCCTGATGACCGAGGTGGCTCACCAGGCCCCACGACCCCGGTCCGCACCATCGCGGTGTGGTCGCTGGTGTTCAGAGCCAGGTCGACAGCGCCTTGACGATGTCGGCGCGCTTGCGTGGTGCGGTGAGAGTTGCGACGGGCTCTCCGCCGGAGAACAGCATCAGGGTGGGGATGCTGAGCACGCTGTAGCGGACCGCGATGTCGGGGTGGGCATCGATGTCGACCTTCACCACGGAGATCTTGTCCTGGTGTTCCTGGGCGATGTCGGTGACGACCGGGCTCAGCGACTTGCACGGGCCGCACCAGGGCGCCCAGAAGTCGACCAGCACGGGCTTGTCCGCGCCCAGAACGTCGCTGTCGAAGGAATCGGTGGTCACGTCGGCGAGTGTCATGGTGATGTTCCTGATCATCCGAAGGTGAAGGAGAAGGCCTGGACGCCGGGGCCGACCGTTGCGGTGAGCGAGCCGCTTTGGATCGTCGTCGTGGCCAGGAGCTGGTAGGAGTTCGGGGTGCCGTCGACCTGGATGGTCTTGGTCTGGTCGCCGTTCTGGATGGTGACGGTTCCCTTGCCGGACAGGACCATCCGGACTTCCTTGGCGCGGTAGTTGAGCTTGATCTGCCCGGAGTCGCCGGTGGGGGTGATGGACTGGGTGTCGAGCTTCCAGGCGCCGGAGAGCGCGAACGTGTCGGTGGCCTGGTTCTCGGGGAACTGGAAGGACTTGTCGCCGCTGGTGTACTGCTCGGTGCCGGCGAAGTTCACGCGCTTGGTGGAGCCGAGGTAGGTCTCGCGGGTGATGTCGGCGTTGTCCGGGGTGTCGTCGGCCAGTTCGGTGGCGGCCGGGAGTTTCGTTTCGGGGTTGGCGTCGATCAGCAGCTGGCGGATGAGCTTCTCGGTGACCTTGTAGTCGCCTTCGCCGAACTTGATGTGCCGCACGGTGCCCTGGGCGTCGATGAGGTAGTGCGCGGGCCAGTAGCGGTTGCGGTAGTTGGTCCAGGTGCCGAGGTTGTTGTCCAGGGCGACCGGGTAGGTGATGCCGAAGTTCTTCGCGGCGGCCTCGACGTTGTCCGCTTCCTTCTCGAACGCGTACTCGGGGGAGTGGACGCCGATTACTTCCAAGCCGGCGTCGCGGTAGGCCTTGTCCCAGGCGACGACGTGCGGGATGGAGCGCTGGCAGTTGATGCAGGAGTAGGCCCAGAAGTCGAGCATGACGACCTTGCCCTGCAACGACTTCAGCTCCAGTGGCTGGGAGTTGACCCACTGCTGGATGCCGGTGATGTCCGGTGCGGTGCCGCAGCTCTCCAGCTCCGGGGCGCCGTCGGAGCACTTGTCGAGGTCCTTGTTCTGGTCGTTGACCAGGCCGCCGAGGTTGAGCGCGCGCTTGACCTGCTCGGAGTTGTTCACCTTGTCCTGCAACGAACTGGTGTAGTCCGGGATCACGCGCTGCAGCAGCTGCGGCAGGTTGAACACCAGGCCGAACGCGAGCGCGATCATCACGACGCCGGCGGTGATGCGGATGCCGCGCTGGCGCTTGCGGAAGGACTGCACGCGTTCGGCGACGCGGCGGCCGGCGAGCGCGAAGATCAGCAGCGGGATGGCCGCGCCGACGGCGAACGTGAGCGTCAGCACGACGGTCTCGGTGCCGATCCGGCCGGTCGAGCCGGCCACGGTGATGGCGGCCAGGACCGGTCCGGCGCAAGGAACGTAGACGGCGCCCAGCGCCAGGCCGAGGGTGAAGCCGCCGCGGGTCGCGTCCGGGTTGCGTTGCGGGATCCAGGAGAACGGCTTCTCCAGCAGCTGCTCGAAGCGCGGCACGATCAGGCCGATGCCGATCAGGACGAGTACGACGATGCCGCCCCAGCGCAGCACGTCCTGCGGCAGGTTGAGGACGGTCAGCAGCAGCGAGCCGAACAGCGTGACGAGGCTGAAGCTGACGACGAGTCCGGCGATCACGAGGTAGGGCCGGGTGCGCGACGCGGGCTTGGTCGCCACGGCCACCCCGCCTGACCCCGGCGTCGTGGAACGGGCGCTCTGGGTGCCGCCGGAGAAGAAGATGACGGGAAGGACGGGAAGGATGCACGGCGAGATACCGGTGACCAGGCCGCCGATCAGACCGATCAGTGCGAGGGTCAACATGTGGGGCCTACTCGGATTGACGGAAGTGTGCGATGTCAGTGCTTCGCAGCCGGACACATCCCGGATTGCCCTTGTGGCACAAGTACCTGTGACACGGAGGAGTGAGCGGTGACAGTCGACTGTGGACGATGGGACCGGTTTGTAACGGATCGATAACCAGACCCATCCGTTCTCCTAGGGGCGGCGAATCACAGGCAACAACCCCCGTTCACCTTGGAGATGTCCGTCATGAACAAGACCGTCCGCAACACCGTCCTCGCCATCGGCACCGCCTCACTCGCGCTGTTCGGCGCGGCGTGCGGTTCGGGAGACATGGCGAGCAGCAGCTCCTCCACCGCACCGACCTCCGCCACCTCGTCGGCGCCGTCGTCGGCCGCGATGGCCGACCCGGCCAAGGACCTCGTCGGCCCCGGTTGTGCCGACTACGCGAAGCAGGTTCCGTCCGGTTCGGGTTCCGTGAGCGGCATGGCCGCCGACCCGGTCGCCGTCGCCGCGAGCAACAACCCGCTGCTCACGACCCTGGTCGCGGCGGTGTCCGGCAAGCTCAACCCGAAGGTGAACCTGGTCTCGACGCTCAACGGCGCCGAGTTCACCGTGTTCGCGCCGGTCGACTCGGCGTTCGCGAAGATCGACCCCGCGACGATCGAGAAGCTCAAGACCGATGACGCGCTGCTGACCAAGATCCTGACCTACCACGTCGTCCCCGGCCAGATCACGCCCGACAAGATCGCCGGCGACCAGAAGACCGTGCAGACCGGCACCGTGAAGGTCACCGGCTCCGGCAACGCCATCAAGGTCAACGACTCCAATGTCATCTGCGGCGGCGTGAAGACCGCCAACGCGACCGTGTACCTCATCGACTCGGTCCTGATGCCCGCCTGACATCTCCAGGGCATCAGTACCGCGACTCCGGGAACCGCGCTGTACAGGCGGTTTCCGGAGTTTTCACGTCTGCTGGTCGTCCGTGTTCTGTCGCATGTGGATGGTGACGATCCCGCCGGACGCGAAGATCGCGTGGTTCTCCGGCTCGCGCAGGACGACCACGATCAGGGTGTCGGGGTTGTACGGCCGGACCGCTCTCGTGATCAGGAACGCGTTGAGGTCGTCCGGCACCGCGACGATGACACGGTCGGCGCTGTCGGCGGATGTCCGGTCGAGCGCGCATCTGTCCCGCCCGTCGCCGACGAACGCGGTGGCACCGTTGGCCGTGGCTTCGGCGACAGCGAGGAAGTCGGTGTCCAGCACCGTCAGCCGGGCGTCCGGCTGTGACGCCAGCACGGAGTTCACCGCCCTGCGTCCCGTGTCGCCATAGCCGATGACGAGGATGTGATCGGTCACAAGCGGGATTCGGCGTGCTGCCCCGACCGGATTGCGTCCGATTCAGCGAAGGGCGAGGGTGAGGACCCGCTGGCCGGTCGGGCTCGGGGAACCGCCCGCCGGCTCGACGGTGAGAACGGCTTCGCCGACCCCCTCGACCCCGCTCACGAGCAAGGACGTCACGTCGTCCGCAGGACGCGCGATGCCCGCCGATCGTGGACCGTGGCCGTCGTTCAACCAGAGCTGGTAGACGCGGTCGCGCGACAGCGTGTGCAGGCCGTGTGCCAGGAAGAGCATCTCGTTGCGGCTGAGTGACATCGCCACCGTGGCCGCCGGCTCTCCTGCCGTGACGATCCGCAGGTCAGGCGCTGCCAGCAGATCGCCGATCCGAGTGTGGGGAGAGGCGGCCACCGGGGTGATCACCGACGGGGTCAGCGCGCCGTGCACACCGGCCACCGCCGCGGCGACCACGCAGGCAGCCGAGATGAGCACCGCAGCGCGTCGAAAGCTCTGGCGCCGCGAAGGACCTCTCTCGAACTGAGGGGTCGGCGGCACCTGCCGAGTGCGCCGGACCGCGTGCAGCACCTCCGGCCGGAGGGCTGTGGGGACGACGTGGTCCACGGCGCTGCCGAGCCGGGCCGCGGTCTCGGTCAGTCCGGCCATCTCGGCCGTGCAACCAGGGCACGTGTCCAGGTGTGCCTCGAACTCGGCGCGCTCGGCGGCCGTCAGCGCGCCGAGCGCGTGAGCACCGGTCAGCAGGTGCGGATTGGTCGCACGTGTCTCTCCCGGTTTCACACCTCTACTTCGTAGCCACAGGCTGATCGGATTGCGTCCTGATAGGACTGTCAGTTCAGCTTGCGGGTGCCGTCGGGCAGTCCGCCGCCCGCGTAGACGTCCTCGGCGAGCTGGGCCAGCGCGGTGAGTGCGACGTTCTGGCTCCACGGCCCGTAGGACACGCGCGAGACGCCGAGCTTCTGCGCCGTGGCCAGGGGGATCGAGCCGGGGACGCCGATCAGGTTGACCTTGCGCTCACCCAGCGCCTCGACCAGCCGTTCGACCTGGGTGGTGTCGAGCTTGCCCGGCACGAAGACGTTCGAGGCCCCCGCGTCGAGGTAGGCGCGGCCGCGGGCGATCGCCTCGGCCAGCACGTCCTCAGGGTCGCGGTCGCCCGCCCTGACGAACGCGTCGGTGCGGGCGTTGAGCACGAAGTCGACCCCGGCGGCCTGCGCGGCGGCGACCGCGGCCTCGACCGCGCGCACCGACTCGTCGAGCGGCTTCATCTGGTCCTCGAGGTTGGCACCCACCGCACCGACGTCGATGGCCCGCGCGATCGTGCCGCCGGGGTCGCCGTAGCCGGCTTCCAGGTCGGCGGTGACCGGCAGGTCCCCTGCGACGCGCACGATCAGCGCGACCTCGGCGATCATCTCGTCGCGGGGGATCTTCTCGCCGTCCGGGTAGCCGCGGGAGGCCGCGATGCCGTGGCTGGGCGTGGCGAGCGCCTGGGTGCCGGGAGTCTCGGCGACCACCTTCGCGGTGATCGCGTCCCACACGTTGACGACGAGCAACAACTCCGGTGCCGCGTGCAGTTCCTGAAGGCGCTTGGCTTTGTCTGCCGTGGAGGTCATGACAGCCTTTCTACCTCCACTCGGCCGGATGCGTCGGATGGGCTCATGGCGCGGCGAGCGCCTCCGTCGGGGTGAGCCGCGACGCCCGCACCGCCGGATAGACCCCGGCGACCACGCCCGTCACGACCGCCGCGCCGAGCCCGGCCAGGACCATCTCGGCGGGGATCACCGCGGGCCAGTTGTGCGCGAACGCGTATCCGGCAGTTCCTGTCAGCCCCAACAACACGCCTGCGACGCCACCGAGCAGGCACAGCACGACCGACTCCGTCAGGAACTGCGTGCGGATCTGGCCGCGGTGGGCACCCAGCGCCCGGCGCAGCCCGATCTCGCGCTTGCGTTCCAGCACGGAGATCACCATCGTGTTCGCGACCCCGATGCCGCCGACCAGCAACGCCACTCCGGCCAGACCCAGCATCAGCGCCGAGAAGGTGTTCTCGGTGAGGCGCTTGGCCGTGAGCGCGTCGGACGGGCGGCTGACCCGCACCTGGGACGGCTGCTGCGGGTAGACGGTCTGCGGCAGCACCGCCCGCACGTCGTCGATCACGGGCTCCTGCGCCCGGAGGTAGAGCACGGTCGGCCGCTGGTCGAAGCCGAGGTTCCTCGCCGACTCCCAGCCGACCAGCGCCGATCGTTCGAGCTCTGGCGCGAGCGGCAGGGGGTCGAGGATGCCGATCACCGTGAACCACGTGTCGTTGATCCTGATCTGGGCGTCCGGCTCGGTGATGCCGAGCCGGGTGGCGGCGATGTCGCCGAGCACGACGGCCGGGAACTTCTCGGTGGCCTCGTTGAGGAACGAGCCGGTGCGCACGCGGCCGTTGATCGTGTCGAGGAGGTTGAGCTTAGTGGCGAGCACGGTCAGCCCGGACGTCTCCGAGTCGGGGATGCGGTCGGAGCGGCGGATCACGGCGTGCGTGTTCGCGACCGCGCTGACCTGGTCGGCCGGGTCGATGCGCTCGACCATCGCGACGGAGTCCGGTGGCAGTGAGGCGGCCTCGTTGTCGGTGCCGGTGGCGGCCTCGGCGCGCAGCAGGTTGGTGCCCAGCGCGGCGAACTCCTCCATCAGGGCGGCGCGGCTCGACGCCGGGATGCCGGTGACCACGACGAGGGTGGCGATGCCGATGGAGATGCCGAGCGCGGACAGCACGGCCCGCATCGGCCTGGTCCGGAGCGGGGACAGGCCGAGCAGCAGGAGGTCGGCCACGCTGAGCCGGGTGGGTTTGACGTCACGCGGGTTGGCGCGGGTCACGCGGGCACCTCCGCGCGGATGCGGCCGTCGCGGATCTCCACCTGGCGCGGTAACCGGGCCGCCACCTCGCGGTCGTGCGTGATCACGGCGAGCGTCGTGCCCTCGTGGTTCAGGTCGAGCAGCAGGTCCAGCACCGCGCCTCCGGTCGCCGTGTCCAGGGCTCCGGTCGGTTCGTCGGCCAGGACCAGCGCGGGGCGGTTCACCACGGCCCGTGCGATGGCGACGCGCTGGCGTTCGCCACCGGACAGTTCGTGCGGCCGGTGCCTGAGCCGATGGCCGAGACCGACGCGGGTCAGCGCCTCGGTCGCCATCGCCGTGCGCCACTTGCGCGGGGTGCCGGCGTAGAGCAGGCCGGTTGCCACGTTGTCGATGGCCGTGAGGCCGTCCGCGAGGTGGAACTGCTGGAACACGAACCCGATCCGCCGCCCGCGCAACGCCGAGAGCTGCCGGTCGGACAGCGTCGAGATGTCGTGGCCGTCCAGCATCACCGTGCCGGTGGACGGGCGGTCGAGCGTGCCGAGCAGGTTCAGCAGCGTCGACTTGCCCGAACCCGAGGGGCCGACGATCGCGACGGCCTCACCCTCGTGCAGCGTCAGGGAAACGCCGTCGAGAGCGCGCACGCCGCCCGCGTACTCCTTGACGGCGTTGACGATCTGGAGGACCGGGATCATGACGTCGTCACCACCTGCATGCCCTCGCTGACGCCACCGCCGCTGATCTCTACGAGGCCGCCGGCGAACAGGCCGGTCTTCACCGCGACGAGCCCGCCTTCCTCGGTCTGCACGGCGTAGCCGCCCTCGCGCAACGCCAGCAGCGCGGTCACCGGCACGGCCAGGACGCCCTGCCGTGCGGTGCTCGTCACGCGCAGACGCACCGGGCCGGAGTCGAACTCGCCGACCTCCGCGTCCAGGCCGATGTCCACGGCGATCACCGGGGTCTCCTCGCCGCTGCTGCTCTTCTCGGACTTGGCCTCGGTGCTCACCGACCGCACGGTGCCCGCGGTCTCGGTGCCGTTGGGCAGCACCACGGTCACCTTCAGGTCCTTTTTGAACACTTCGGCCTGCCGCGCGTCGATCGAGGCGTCGACGGCCTTGCCCGTCGCGGTCACGCTCATCAGCGGACCCTCGCCGGACGCCGACAGCTTCGCGGTGACCGTCTCGACGCGCACTTTCCCCGACAGCACAACGACGTCACCGGGGTCGAGCACACCGCTCTCCTCGACCTTCTCGGCCTTCTGCCAGCGCTTGACCGCGTCGATCGTGGCCTGTGTCAGCTCGTCGGCCGCGCCGCCGAGCTTGTACCCGAGCGCACCCAGGTTGTCCTTCACGATCTTGACGTCCGGGCCCTTGATCCCGGCCTTGTCGAGCTTGCGCCACAACGGGGTGTCACCGAAGAACAACCACACCGGCCGGTTGTCCACTTTGTACACGGCGGCACCGCGGTCGACGGCCGTGCCAGGGGCCGGGAGCCAGGTGAGCGTCCCCGGACGGCGTCCGGTCACCTCCTGCGCGGCGCCGAAACCGAGAGTGGCCTTGAACTCGCGGACGTCGGTCAGATCGGTCTTCACCACGGCAACGGTCTGCGGCGCAGGCGGGGGAGCGGACTGAGCGGGGGCGCGACGCGTCCAGGTGAGCGCTAACACTCCGCTGACCAGGACTAGCGCGACGACACCGGCGATGATCCACCGCTTCACTTACGTCCCCCGCCGAAGACTTCCTGCTCGCAGTCCTCCTCGATCTTGCGGCGCTGGTCCTCCGGCAGGGTCTGCTCGCCGTCGTAGGTCCAGCTGCCGGGCTCGGTCTCGATGACCTTCATGCCGCGGCTGTTGAGGCACTGGACGTTCTTGTGCCAGTTGTCCGCGAAGGCCGGGTTCTTCGAGTCCATCTCCCACGGCGGCAGCGGCCACTTCTTCGCGCAGGCCTTCCACGCCTCCTCGCTGTACTGCCTGCGGGTGGGGATCTCGCCCTTGGCGTCCGGGTCCTTCTCGGCCAGGCAGGCGGTGTGAGCGTCGTGCAACCGCTTCTTCTCCTCCTCGGTCATGTCCATGCGCAACCGCGGCTGCTCGCCGTCGTCCGGCTTCGCGGCAGTGGAGGAGGAGGGCGCGACCACGCCGGAGGACTGCAGGGACGCGACGTTCGTGGACGGCGGCGCGGCCTGGCTGCACGCGGAAAGCAGCAGCACGGCGGCGCCGATCACCAGCCTGGGGTTCATGGCGGCGATGCTGCCGGGCGGTTGTGAGGAAGATGTGCGCTCAGCGTGCCGGCAGCGTGATCGTGAACGTCGTCCCGCGCCCGACCTCGCTGTCCACGGTGATGGTGCCTGCGTGAGCGCTCACGATCGCGTGCACGATCGCCAGACCGAGGCCGCTGCCTCCGGTGTCGCGCGTGCGGGAGCGGTCCGCGCGCCAGAACCTGTCGAACACGTGCGGCAGGTCCTCGGCGGAGATGCCGGAGCCGGTGTCGCTCACGGTGATCCTGCCGCCCGACGAGACGAGCCGGACCGTGCCGTCCGCAGGCGTGTAGCGGAACGCGTTGGTGACGAGGTTCGTGAGGACCTGCCGCAGCCGCACCGGATCCGCGGTCACCACGCCGCCGCCCACGGCGACCAGCCCGGGATGCGCGGCGACGAGCTGGTCGAACAGGTCCCGCAGGTCTACGGGCTCGGGATGCAGCCGCAGCTCGCCGGCGTCGGCCAGCGCGAGGTCCTGCAGGTCGTCGATGAGGCGCTGCAACACCAGGGCCTCGTCGAGCAACGACGTCAGCGTGGTGCGGTCCAGCTCGACCACACCGTCGCGGGCGCCCTCCAGCCAGCTGCGGATCGTGCCGAGCGGGTTGCGCAGCTCGTGCGAGATGTCGCTGGTCATGGCCTTGCGCTGGGCGTCGGTGCGGGCCCGGTGCGCGGCCATGTCGTTGAACGCCCGCGCGAGCTGGCCGATCTCGCTGCGCGACCGGATGTCGACCTGGGCGTCGTCCCCGTGCCGCAACCGCTCGGCGGCGGCTGTGAGCGTGCGCAACGGCCTGGTCATCCGCAGCGCGACCACCACGCTGACGCCGACGGTCAGCACCAGCACGATCGCGGCGACCAGCACGATGCGGCCGACGTCGAACCTCACCACGGTCGCCTGGGTGGTCTTGCCGGCGGCGTCGGTGACGAACAGGAGCGCGGGTGGTGCCACGTAAGGCCGCAGCTGGGTCCTGCGCGCGTTCAGCAGGCACTCGGTGTTGGTGGCGGTGGGCTGCCAGGACGCGGTCATCTTGATCTGCTCGGGAGGCAGGCCGCGCTGCTTCAGGCAGTCGTCGACGAGCAGGCCCAGCTCGTTGAACGCGGCGGACTCGCCCAGTGTGAGCGTGCTCAGCCGGTTCTCGATCTCGCTGCAGGACTCCGTTGCCGGGGCGGAGACGGTCCTGTCCACGTTCACGATCGGGCGGCCCCAGGCCGTCGTCGCCGCCGTCTCCGCCTGCGCCGCCTCGCCCGCCCTGAGGCAGCGGGCCCGGTAGATCTCCGCGTCCTGGGCCAGGCTGCCCTTCTCGCGCTCGGTGAGCGCGAACGGGCCGGTGATCCTGGCGTCGATCCGGTCGGCGGGGGAGTCAGGGGCCTGGGCGAGGTCGAGCTCCAGCGGGTTGATCACCGCGGACGGCACGGCCGGCAGCTGGCTCGGGTCGAGGTTCGTACCGGTGTCGGCGAGCACCAAGCGATCGGCCGTGGTCAGGATCAACCGGGCCTTGCCCGGCTGCAGCGAGACGCCGTTCCAGTCGCGGTGCTCGACGGCGAACGTGATCAGCGAACGGTAGGTGGCGGCGTCCCCGGCCAGCGCGTTGCCGAGCTCCTGCTTGATCGACGTCGAGGTGCTCTGCGCGGCGAGCCACGCGGTCGCGGTGATAGAGCAGAGCGCGACGAGCACGGACGCGGCCAGCAGCCGCGCCAGGACGCTATGCACCGGAGCCGTCCACCAGCTTGTACCCGACGCCGTGCACGGTCAGCAGGTACGCGGGCTTGCGCGGGTGGACCTCGATCTTCTTGCGCAGGTTCATGACGTGCGCGTCGATCGTGCGGGAGGTGATGTACCCGTCGAGGCCGTGCACGGCGCTGAGCAGCTGCGCGCGGCTGAACACCCGGCCGGGACTGGCCGCCATCGTGTGCAGGATCCGGAACTCCGACGCGGTGCACTCGGCCACGTCGCCGCGCACCCGCACCTCGTGGCGGTCCGGGTCGACGGTGAGCTCGCCGAGCGCGATGTCGTTCGTGGCGGTGCGCTGGACCCGCCGCAGCAACGTGCGCACGCGCGCCACGAGCTCGCGCGGGCTGTAGGGCTTGGTGACGTAGTCGTCGGCGCCGAGGTCGAGCCCGTGCAGCAGATCGTCCTCTGTGGACTTCGCGGTGAGCATCAGCACCGGGATGTCCGTCTCGTTGCGCAACGCCCGCACGACTTCCAGGCCGTCCATCCTCGGCATCATCACGTCGAGGACCAGCAGGTCGGGCGGATCGCGGCGCACCTCGTCGAGCGCGGCGGCTCCATCGTGGACGATCCGCACCCGGTAGCCCTCCTGGCGCAGGTACCGCCCGAGCATGTCGGCCTGCATCACGTTGTCCTCGGCCACCAGCACGCACATGCCCATGCGTCGCAACATAGTCATTCGTGCCGCCGCCGCACGGCAGGAGGACTCCTTCCGCACACAATCCTCACAACCGGCATGGTGCTGGGAGGCGAGCAGACCTAAGGTGTCCGCCATGGTGCGACCACGGCGGGTGACGGCGCCCGTCGTCGGGCTCTCGGTTCTGCTCGTCCTGTCGATCGTCGCCTGGATCGGTGGAGACGTCGTCATCGACCGGCTCAACGCGGCCCGCTGCACGGACCCGGCCACGGTCCTCGTGACCGCGGCGCCCGCGGTCGCCCCGGCCCTGACCGAGGTCGCGGACCAGGTGAACGCAACAGACGACTGCTACCGCGTCGAGGTCAGGACCGAACCCGCGCGCGAGACGATGACCAGGCTCGTCGCCGGGGACGTGTCGCCCTCGGTGTGGGTGCCCGAGTCGACGACGTGGTTGCGGCAGGCGCGGGACTCCGGTGCGTGGCGGGTGCCCGAGGCAGGGATCTCGGTGGCGCGCTCGCCGGTCGTGCTCGCGGCGAAGGAGTCCGCGAAGGGCAGGAACTGGCGGGAGCTGATCGGGCCCGGTGCCACCGCCCGCGCCGGTATCGCCGACCCGGCCAAGGACCCGGCCAGCCTGTCCGCGCTGCTCGCGCTGCGCGGGTTCGCGTCGGCGGAGAAGGACCCCGCGTCGGCGACGGTCGCCGCCATCAGGCCCGTGTCCGGTGACTACGCCGAACGGGCCGAGGACCTCTTCACCCGGCCGCTGGACGTGTTCCCCACGTCCGAACAGGCACTAGAACGGCACAACTCCACGCCCGGCGCGACCCGGCTGACAGCGGTCAACCCGGAGAACCCGGTGCCGGCGCTGGACTTCCCGTACGTCGTGCTGCCCGACGCGGGCGAGGCACAGCGGGCAGGGGCGGAGAAGTTCCTGTCCCGCCTGCGGTCCGTGACCGACCTCGACCGGTTCGGCCTGCGCGCGCCCGACGACCAGGCACCCGGCCTCGACCAGGCCTTCGTCGACGAGACGCTGCGCCTGTGGAGCGGCCTCACGCTGACCGCGCGGGTGCTGGGCGTCCTGGACGTGTCGGGTTCGATGAACCAGATCGTGCCCAGGACGGGCACCACGCGGATGGCCTTGGCGGTCGGCGCGGCCGAGCGCGGTCTCGGCCTGTTCAAGCCTGGTACGCAGATCGGCCTGTGGAAGTTCTCCACCAGGCTGGACGGCGACAAGGACTACAAGGAGATCATCCCGTTCGCGTCCGTCAAGGACCACCTCGCGAGCGGCCAGGCCATCGCGGCGGTCCGGGCGACGCGGGCGACCGCGAACGGCGCCACGGGCCTCTACGACACCACCCTGGCCGCCTACCGGGAGGCCAGGAAGAACTGGGAGCTCGGGCGGATCAACATCGTCGCGATCATGACCGACGGCCGCAACGAGGACCCGGACTCGATCGGTCAGCGCGAGCTGCTGGACGAGCTGGCCAAGCTGCAGGACAAGCGCAGGCCGTTGCCGGTCATCGCGATCGGCATGGGCCCGGACGTCGACGTCGAGGAACTGACGCGGATCGCCGACGCGACCGGCGGGCGGGCCTTCACCACCGTCGATCCCGCCGGCATCAGCGACATCTTCGCGCAGGCCCTGAGCACCATGCTCTGCCAGCCGCCCGCCTGCCGCCCCCAGTAGGTCAGTACGGGTCGTACGGGCCGTCGTGGCCGAACAGCCGCGCAACCGGCCGCAGCCGCAGACGCAGCAGGACCTTGATCCACACGTTGCGCAGGAACCACGGCATCTCGGCGAGTACGCGCCTGCGATCGGCCCAGTTCGGCTCGGCCAAACGGAAGCGCGCCAGGGAGCCTGCCCGGTCGACGTACGTGTAGCGCTTGCCGCACAACACCTTCACCAGGATGCCGCTGGTGACCCCGATCGACGAGAACGCGTCGTGCACCAGGATCTCGCCGCCGGGAACGAGGTTCTCCGACCACAGCATGTCGTCGGTGTAGGTCCAGTAGTCGTGCTTGCCGTCGATGTAGAGCAGGTCGATGCGCTCGTCCCACTGACGGCGCAACGCGGTGCTGTACGACGCCTCGAGCCGCACCACGTCGGTCAGGCCCGCGCGGGCGACGTTCTTCTCGAAGCGGACGCGGGTCGGCGTGCCGCCGAAGAGCTTGCCCTCGACGAACGGGTCGACGGCGACCACCGTGGCCCCGACGGACCGCGCCGCGATGCCCAGCACCGTGGTGGATCGTCCCTGGTGGCTGCCGATCTCCACGATCCGCGCGCCGGGACCGAGCCGCAGCGCGGCTCTCCACAACATCGTGGCCTGGTCGACGGTCAACCACCCGGGAACCTGGTCACCCAGCTCCCATGCCTGCTCGAACGCTGTCGAAGATGTCATCGCCACCTGCCTGAGCAACGCCCCAGAACGGTCGTGGTCGCCCAAGATAGCGACAGTCGCCCGCGAGCACTACCCGGTGGTAACTTCCTGCGCCATCAAGAGCCTGAAGATCGCACACCGGAACCCGACGACGTGGGTGCTCATCGCACTCACGGTGCTGTCGTTCGCGCAACGCTTCGGAACGGCCACCTTCGACACGAAGCTCGACCTGGCCGTCAACCCGGTCGGGTTCCTGGCCAGGGCGCTGCACCTGTGGAACCCCGAGGCCACGGCCGGCGAGCTGCAGAACCAGGCTTACGGCTACTTCTTCCCGATGGGGCCGTTCTTCGCGGCCGGCCAGATCCTGGGCATACCCGTGTGGGTCACCCAACGGCTCTGGTGTGCGCTCCTGCTCTGCCTCGCGTTCTACGGGGTGTTGCGGCTGGCCCGCGCGCTCGGCATCGGCCACGAGCCGACCAGGTACGCCGGAGCGCTGGCCTACGCGCTGGCCCCTCGCGTGCTGACCGAGATCGGGCCGCTGTCCGCCGAGATGCTGCCCGCCGTCATGCTGCCGTGGGTGCTGCTGCCGCTGGTGCTGGCGGACCGGATCGGGTCACCGCGCCGGGCCGCCGCCCTGTCGGCGCTCGCGGTGCTGGCGATGGGCGGCATCAACGGCGCGATGGTCGTGATGTCGCTGGTCCTGCCGGGGATCTGGCTGCTGACGCGCCGGTGGAACCGCGCGCACGTGAAGCTCGTGCTGTGGTGGTCCGGCTGCGTCATCGCGGTCGCGCTGTGGTGGATCTTCCCGCTGCTGCTGCTCGGGCGGTACAGCCTGCCGTTCCTCGACTACATCGAGTCGGCGGCGAACACCACCGCGCCCATGTCGCTGTTCCAGGTGCTGCGCGGGACGAACCAGTGGGTCGCCTACGTGCTGCAGGGCGAACCGTGGTGGCCCAACGGGTTCATCCTGGTCGACAACCCGGTGCTGATGGCCGGTACCGCGCTGGTGGCGCTGATCGGGGTCGTCGGACTGGCCAGGCTCGGCCTGCCGGAGCGCCGTTTCCTGGTGCTGGGCACGCTGGCCGGGCTGACGCTGCTGACGGTCGGGTACGTCGGATCGCTCGACTCGCCGCTCGCCGAGGTGGTGCGCGGCCTTCTGGACGGGCCGCTCGCGCCCCTGCGCAACGTGCACAAGTTCGAACCCGTGCTGCGGCTGTGCCTGGTGCTGGGGTTCGTCCACGGGCTGCACCTGTCCCGCCCGGTCGGGATGAAGGCCGCTCCCGAACACTGGCGGCGGCGGGTCCGCACCGGCGTGGCCCTCGTGCTGATCGCGGTCGTCGCGGCACCCGCGTGGCTGCTGACCCTGCGGCCGGGCCAGGGCTGGTCGGACGTCCCCGACCACTGGCGCGAGGCGGCCGGCTGGCTCGCCGCCCAGGACAGCCGGGCGAGGACGTTGTTGTTGCCCGCCACGGGTTTCGGCCAGTACACGTGGGGCAGGACCGTCGACGAGCCGATGCAGTCGCTCGCGGAGGCGCCGTGGGCGGTGCGCAACCAGGTGCCGCTCGGCTCCGAGGGCAACACCCGGTACATGGACGCCGTCTACGACGCGCTCTCCGACGGGCGCGGCTCGGCGGGACTGGCGGACTTCCTCGCCCGCGGCGGCTACCGGTTCCTGTTGCTGCGCAACGACATCGCGCGGGAACCGACCGGTTCGCCGCCGCTGGCCGTGCTGCGTCACGCACTCCAGGGATCGCCCGGCATCGAACGCGTCGCCCAGTTCGGGCCCGAGGTGCGGATGGGCGACCAGCGGCTCGTCAGCTCGGTCGACGCCGCCGAGACCGGGCAGGCGCTGGAGATCTTCGAGGTGAAACGGGCCGTCCCCGTCGTCACCGCGGTCGACGAGGCGAACGTGCCGACGGTGAGCGGCGGCCCGGAGTCGTTGCTGCCGCTGCTGTCCCAGGGACTGATCAGGGCGGACCAGCCGGCGATCCTCGCGGGTGACGCGGAAGGGCGCGGCGGGGATCTGCTCGTCACCGACGGCCTAAGGCGCAAGGAACGCAACGTCGGCAGGGTGACCGACAACCTCAGCCAGACGATGTCCGCGGGTGAGGCGTCCCGGCAGGGCCGTGTGGCGCTGGACGTGTCGCCGTTCCAGGACGTGAAGCACCAGACCGTCGCCGAGTACCGGGGCATCCGGACCGTGAGGGCGTCCACGTCGACCGCGTACGCCGACGCGGCGGGGGCGATCGACCCGGCGAACTCGCCGTTCGCGGCCGTGGACGGTGACGGCGGGTCCGCCTGGCACTCGTCGAGCTTCACCGGGCCCGTCGGGCAGTGGCTGGAGATCGACCTCGACACCCCGCGCTCGGTCGGTGAGGTGACGCTCGACCTGGTCGACGACCTGCGCGTGGGCTGGGCCGTCACCCGGATCAGGCTCACCACGGACGCGGGGGAGAGCGAGCACGACGTCCCATCCGGCGGCGGCCCGCACGCCTACCCCGTCCGCCCCGGCCTCACGGGCAGCGTGCGCGTCACGTTCCTCGGCGTGGCCGCGGAGCGGCAGGACGGCAACGTCGGCGTCAAGGAGCTGAGCGTGCCGGGCATGACCGCGCAGCGGGCCCTGCGCGTGCCGCGCGACGAGGATGCGGCCAAGCCGGGCTTCTCGTTCACCCGAGGCAGCCAGTCGCGCCCGGCCTGCTACCGGACCGGCGACACCGTGCGCTGCGACGCGTCGCTGTCGCGGTTCGGCGAGGAGATCAACGGGCTCACGCGGCTGTTCCGCACCTCGGCCGACGGGAAGTTCGCGGTGAACGCCACCGTCGTGCCCGCGGCCGGTGCGAAGAACCCGGTGGCGCCCGAAGGGCTGACGATCACGGGGTCGAGCTCGCTCGCGGGCGACGTCGCGGCCGGTCCTCTGTCCGCTGTGGACGGTGACCTTGGCACGTCGTGGGTGCCGGACGTGACGGACCTGCGGCCGACGCTGACGGTGGCGTGGAAGGGAAAGCGAACTCTCTCGGAGTTCCGGATCGAGGGCGCGAAGGGATCCAGAACGCCTGTCGAGCTGGAAGTGCGCACGGACGCCGGCACCGAGGTCGTGCGCGTCGGCCCGGAAGGCCTCGTCACGATCAAACCGGCGGGCACCGAGAAGCTCGAGATCGTCGTGCGCGAGTCCGGTGGCGCCGGACCGGCCGAGATCGGTGAGCTTCGGGTGCCCGCGCTCGACGGCGTGCTGAAGCCGGTGCCCGCGACGACGCCGTTCACCGTGCCGTGCGGCAAGGGTCCGGTCATCGACGTCGACGGCAAGAAGATCAACAGCTCGGTGTCCGGGGTGCTCGGGGACGTCGTCGCCAACCGCCCGCTCAAGGCGGTGTTGTGCGACGACGACCTGGCGACCGCCCTGGAGCTGCCCGCGGGCGACCACGTGCTGACCACGTCGCGATCGGACTCGTTCGTCGTGCAGGACGTGTCCGTGACCCACCTCGAACTCGCGAAACCCGTTGCGACGCATCGAGAGGTCACCATCGGCACCTGGGACGCCACCGAACGGGAGGTCACGGTCGCACCGGGGGCGAAGGCGCTGCTCGTGGTGTCCGAGAACGTCAACGACGGCTGGACGGCGACCCTGAACGGGCAGGTGCTGGAGAAGGTCCGGGTCGACGGCTGGCAGCAGGCCTACGTCCTGCCCGAGGGCGACGGCGGCGTGGTCGCGCTGGAGTTCGGCCCGGACACCCGGTACCGCGCGGGCCTGCTGGTCGGCGTGCTGGGAGTGCTGGCGGTCCTCCTGCTCGCCGCGCTCCCCGTCCGGCGGCGAGTGACGTTCGTGGCGCCGTCGGCAAGCCGGTGGCTGATGGTCGCGATGCTGGTGCTGCTGGCCGTTCTCGGCGGCATGCTGCCGATCGTGGCGGTGATCGCGTGCCTGCTGGCACGGGAGTTCTGGGCGGCGGCGCCGAAGGTGATCGCGGTGAGCGGTGTCGCGCTGGGGTCGGGTGTCGCCGTACTCGGCCGGATCCTCGGCCACGGGCAGGAGTGGGCGTACATCCCGTTGGTGCAGGCCGCGTTCCTGGTGGCGGTCTCGGCGGTGGTCGCGGCCGCGTTCGGGCCGTTCGGCCAGCGGCAGGAGACCATCGGGCCGTGATCAGGCCCGGCGGGCCTCGATGACGGTGCCCACGACCACCAGGCCGGCCGTCGCGAGCAGCGCACCCGTCACGACCTGACTGACGGAGCCGTTGAGCCACAACGTGATCAGCGCGACCTCGGCGGCGACCGCGATCCACACCGCGAGGGTGGACCGCCGGTCACCGCTCGCGATCCGGGAGAACAGCAGCAGCTGCACCAGCGCCAGGCACGAACCGACGAGGGCGAACTGCCACAACGGGATTGCGTCCCCGTGGTAGTTCGCGCCACCGATCAGCGACACGCCCAACGGCCCGAACAGCGCGCAGCCCACGATCACGAACGCGTCGAGGCCCGCGCAGACCGCCAGCGCCTTCGGCAGCATGCGGCGGCGGTCGTCCGCGTCGGCCATGCGGGGCAGCACGAGCACGCCCACGGCCTGCGGCAGCCAGTACGCGATCTTCGTGACGACCGCCCCCACGGCGTAGCCGCCCGCCTGGTCGGCGAGCTGGTGCCGGGCGAGCACGAGGTCGAGGTTCACCAGCAGCACCAGCGCCAGCATCGCCTGGGACGCGTGCATCACCTCGGCGCCGCCGGCGGGCCGTGCCGGTGCGGGGGAGCCGCACAGCCGCCACCCGGTCAGCACGACCAGGAACGAGCCGATGGCCGTGCCCGCGAGCACCGAGGTCGACGAGGGGGAGAGCCACAACCCGATCACGCCGCCGCCGACCTTGCCGAGCCCTTCCAGCGACACCAGCAACGCCAGGGCGCCGAATCGGTGCGTTCCCTGCAGGAGTCCGTGCAGGACGCCGAGAACCGTCAGCGGGGCCAGCGACAGCGCGAGCCACACGACCGGCCACGGCCCGTCGAGGTGCAGCAGGCGGGTGAGCAGCGGCACGAGCGCCAGGGTCAGCACGGTCATGCCCGCGCTCACGCTCAGGCCCAGCCCGAACAACGGCCGCGGGCCGAGGCTCGTCACCCGCAGGGCGGCGACGGTCTGCAGGCTCATCGCCGGCACCACCCCGATGACCACGAGCGCGAGCAGCGCGCTGAGCTCGCCGAAGACCGCGGGCGTCAGGGCCCGCGCGGCTGCGATGGTCAGCACGTAGCTGGCGGCGTTGGCGCCCAGCAGCGCCCCCGTGATCAGCAGGGCGTCCAGGCGGGTGGTCGTCGTTGCCGGAGCGGACACGCGGGATCCTTCCGGTGGCCGGGTCTGCCGCGGTACTACCCGCGAGTACTACTGGCCGGTAGTTTCGGCGACTGTAGCCCCGGCTCGACCGGAGAGGGAGCAAGTGCGGCCGAACGGACCGAAGCTCTACGCCACGTGCGCGCTGCTGGCGCTCGCGGCGCTGGCTCCCGTGCTGTGGCCGGGTTACGTCCTCGTCTACGACATGGTGTTCACGCCAGAGCAGCCGCTCAACGCCGGTGCGTTCGGGCTCGGGGACGCGCTGCCGCGGGCCGTGCCGGTCGACGCCGTGGTGGCGTTGGTGACCCAGGTCGTTCCTGGTCAGCTGGTGCAGAAGGCCGCCCTGCTGGCGATCGTCTTCGCGGGCGCTCTGGGTGCCGGACTGCTGGTGCCGACGGACAAGACCGGCGTGCGGATCGTCGCCGCCGTGGCGTACTCGTGGAACGCCTACGTCGCCGAACGGCTCTTCATCGGCCACTGGACGCTGCTGCTGGGCTACGCGGCGCTGCCGTGGGTCGCGATGGCCGGGCTGAGGATGCGCGCCGGCGAACCGCACGCCTGGACCCGGCTCGTGCTCGCCAGCCTGCCCGCCGTGCTCTCGGCTCCCGGCGGCATCCTCGCGCTGGGCACGGCATTGGCCACCGCCGGGCGGCACAAGGCGTGGCAGGTCCTCGGCATCGGCGTCGTCCTGAACGCGCCGTGGTGGGTGCCCTCGCTGCTGCACGACGGGCTCTCCGACCCGGCCGGTGTCGAGGCGTTCAGCGCACGCGCGGAGAACTGGGGCGGGCCGGTGCTGAGCGTGCTGGGCCTGGGCGGGATCTGGAACGCCGACGTCGTCCCGGTGAGCCGCGCCAACCCGATGCTGCCCGTGCTCACCGTGCTGCTCCTCGGAGCGGCGGCCTTCGGTCTGCGGCAGCTGTCGAAACGCATGCCCGTGTGGCCGTTGGCGGGACTGGGAGTGCTCGGCGCGGTGCTGGCGTTGCTCGCGGTGCTGCCGGGCGGTGTGGCGGTGCTGGAGGCGTTGATCGAGCACGTGCCCGGTGCGGGGTTGTTGCGCGACAGCCAGAAGTGGGTGGCGTGGCTCGCGCTGCCGTTCGCGATCGGGCTCGCCGCCGCGGTGGAACGGGTGCGCGCGCGGCTGTTCGTGGCCGTGCTGCTGCTCGGGGTGCTGCCGGACCTCGCGTGGGGCGGGTTCGGGCGTCTCGAGCCGGTGCACTACCCGGCGGACTGGGCCGCGGTGCGGGAGAAGCTCGTCGACCAGCCCGGTGACGTGGCGGTGTACCCGCTGTCGGCGTTCCGCCGGTTCGACTGGAACGACGGGCGCACCCAGCTCGACCCCGCGCCGCGCTTCCTGCCTGGCACGACCGTTGTCGACGACTCGCTGTCGGTCGGCGGGAAGGTCGTGGCGGGGGAGGACTCGCGGGCGGCCCGGCTGCGCGCAGGTGACCTGAGCGGCATCGGCTGGGTGCTGGTCGAGCGCGGGACGCCCGGCCGGGTGGACGAGAACCTGCTGGCGGGGCTGGAGAAGGTCCACGACGGGCCCGAACTGGCGCTCTACCGGGTGCCTGGAGCAGTGCCCGCTGAACCGAACGGCCCACCCGTTGCACCCGTTGTGCTCGCCTGGGTCGCGGCTGGGTCACTGATCGGCGCCAGCCTGTTGTGGAGACGGTTACCGGTCGGTAGATTCGCGGCACCCCGACCTGAGGAGTAAGACGTGGAACTGGTTTCGGTGCTGGTCGCGATCGTTGCCGGAGCCGCGCTCGCGGGTGGGGTCGGCGTGGTCGTCGTCGCGCAGAACAGCCCCGACAAGGCCGTCGAGCAGCGGATCGAGGAAGGCCAGAAGGCCCAGGAGCCCGTCGTCCTCGACTACGGCTCCCGCTGACCGGGTGACAGTGGCCTTCTCCGGGGACCCGGCCTCCTCCTGGAGCATCCTGCTGGAGGCGAGCCTGAGCGAGACGCAGGACCTCTCGGCGGTGGCCGCACGGATGTCGTTCGCCTGCACGGAGTTCCCCCATCTCGGACCGGCCGCGCTCGTGCTCCGTCCGTCCGACTGGGACGGTGCGCGGGCCGAGTTCGCCGACGGTCACTACAGGGTCGGCGATCCGCTCGTCCGGGTCGCGATCGCCGGTGACTCGCTGATGATCGCGGCCCACCACGGCGCGGTCGACGGGCTCGGCCTGCTCGCGTTGCTCGGCATCGCACTCGGCGAACCCGTGCACAGCTCGGCGACCGGCGTGGCGTTGCGCAGCCCCGATCGCCCCTACGTCCTCAACGCGCTCGACCGCGTGCGCGAAGCCGTGTGGACGCCTCCAACGCGCATCGAACCTTCCTTGCAGGGCACCGAGTCCGGCGACCACCTGGTGTCGCGCGCGTTGCCCGCCGTGAAGCTGGGCAGCGCCAGGCTCACCTCTGCCGCGCTGGACACGACCCGCAAGTGGAACGCCTCCCGCGGCGCCGCGCACGGCCGTGTCGTCGCCGCGGTCGGTGCCTCCTGGCGTGGTGGCGCGGATCCGCGTCCCGTGGCGGACAGCGCGCTGCTGAGACTGCGCCTGCCGGCCGGGGCCACCGAGGACGACGTGCGCGCGCTGCTGACGGCGGCGGCGCCGGAGGCGGGCTTTCCCAGCGCGCACAACCCGGTGGCGCAGTGGGGGATGCGGCTGCTGGCGTCCCGGCTCGGCAGCACCTTCCTGGTGTCGAACCTCGGTGTCGTCAAGGCGAATGTTGCCGCCCTGCGCTTCTACCCTGCGGCGAGCGGCCGGTCAGGCGTCGCGTTCGGCGTGGTGACGACAGGGGAGGTCACCACGGCCACGGTGCGCGTGCGACGCCGTGACTTCGACGCGGCCGCCGCCGCGGGACTGCTGGACCTGCTGTGCGAAGCGGTCCTCAGCGGTCACGAGGCGCGGCGCTAGCGCTCGAAGCGGCACGGAGCCTCCACCTCGGCAGGCGTCGAGGCCTTGCCGTCGGCCCCCAAGCCGATCGTCTGCCCAGACGCTTCGGCAACAGGATGACAGAGCTGAAGGACAAGAAGTAGGCAAGGACCTTGTCAGCTGATCAAAAGTGACAGGAGGCTGGCGGCGAATGATGTGGTTTCGCGAACGCCGCAAAGTCAAGGCCCGGCGATTGCGCCTTTCGGAGGTGGCGGACAGCGTCGGCGCAAGGCGGGGAGTGGTGCTCAAGGAGGAGCACACCGGCGGGGCCGGGATCGGGAGCTCGCCGGTCGGCTTGGTGATCATGACACTCCGCCCCGGCTTCGAGAACGAGGTTGCCCAGGCGCAGATCAATGCCGCCGTCTCCGCGGGATACACCCGACCGCCCAAACCCCCCTGCGGCAAGGGGCGAAGCTGCTCCTTCTACGGCCAACCCGACTTGCCCATGCTGACCATCGTGACATATTCGCCAGGGGAGCAGATCTACTTCTTCGGACCGGTTCCCGATGGGCAAACCGGCGTCATTATCAGCCTGGGTTAACGCGCGTTTACTCGGCGGCGGGAATCCGCCGAAGATTATTGCCGCCGTCAGCCTCCCGGCGAGGTGGCGCTGATCCACGCCCCGAGGTCGACAGCGCCCCGCTGGGCTGCGCCTGCCTGCCGGGGCGACCATGGAGGACGTCGGCGTGCTGCTGGCGTCCCGTCTCGACGTTCCTCATGTCGGATCTTGGCGTCGTCAAGGCGGATGGTCAGGGCCCTGCGCTTCTTCCTCGCGGCGAGCGAACGGTCGGGCGTCACGTTCGGCGTGGTGACGACAGGGGAGGTCACCACGGTCACGGTGCGCGTGCGGCGTCAGGACTTCGACGCGGTCGCGGCCGCAGGGCTGCTCGACCTGTTATGCGACGCGGTCGTCACTGGCCGCGAGGCGCGGCGGTAGCCGCAGGGCGCCGTGCAGGACGCTCTCGAACGCGTCGAGGCTCTCCTCCCAACTGAACTCCTGGGCGCGCTGCCTGCCCGCCTCGCCCATCTCCTTGCGCAGCGGCAGATCGCGCAGCAGCGTGTCCGTGTGCCGCACGAACTCGTCGAAGTCGTCCGCCAGCAGACCCGTCCGGTGCTCCACGATCGCCTCGGCCACGCCACCCGCCGAGCGGTAGGCGACAGTGGGTACGCCGTGGCTGGCGGCCTCCATGATCACGATGCCCCAGCCCTCCTTGACCGACGGGCACACGTGCACCCATGCCCCGGCAAGGATCTCGTGCTTGGTCTGCTCGTCGACCCAGCCGTGGATGATGACGCTGTCCTGGACCCCGCGGTCGACAGCGTGCTGCTGGAGCACGTCCTTCCACGGGCCCTCGCCGACGAGTTCCAACCGCAGGTCCGGCCACTGTGGACGGAGCCGCGCGACGAGGTCGATCGCGTGCTCCAGCCGCTTGTGCGGAACCAGCCGGGACACCGCGACGAGGACGGGTGCCTCGGTGCGCCGCGCGGTGACGGCGGGAGGCGCATCCAGCCCGTTCGGCACGACCACCGTGCGGCGCAGTTCGACCCCTAGCAGTCCCAGCTCGTCCCGCGTGACGTTGGAGACGGTGACGTAGCGGCACTTGCGGTACAGCCGCGGCGCGAGCCACGACTCGATCCACCAGCCGATCCGGCCGAAGAACGGGCCCAGCGCGCTGTGCCACTGCTCGCGGTGCACGTGGTGCACCAGCACCAGGACAGGACAGCGCGCCACCAGGCGGCTGAAGAAGGGCATTCCGTTCTGCACGTCCACGATGACGTCCGCGTCGGAACGCAGGATCGCCAGCAGGGCGTGCAGGTAGACCGTGAACTTGTTGCCGCGCCTGCGGAAGCGGACGCCCGCCACCCAGTCGCCGGACGGGGCGCGGTCGTGGCCCGCGCACTGGATCGAGACCCGGTAGCCGAGCCGCGCGAGACCCTCGGCGATGCGCTCGACATAGCGCTCCGAACCGCCGCCCTCGGGGTGTCTGGTGTCGCGCCAATTCACCAGCAGAATGCTCGGCCGGTAATGGGGACCACGCGACATCTGCCTCTCCCGATGCTAGGTTACTGCCAGGTAGCCATGGTAGACGGAATGCGGGAGATGGCAATGGTCGAGATCGGTTCAGTTTCGGCCCCTGAAAAGTTGCGAAAGCCAACGCTCGAACGCTCCGTTCGGCTTTTTCGCGCATTTCTGAAAGAGCAGTCCGACCCGGATCACTTCTACCGGATCCTGGCGGACGACTCGGTGGCCCAGGTGTCGTCGTACGTGCCCCTGGGCGGGGCCGTCGTGCTCGACGTCGGTGGTGGCCCCGGCTACTTCGCCGAGGCGTTCCGCGGTGCCGGCGCCCGCTACGTGGGCCTCGACCCGGACGTCGGCGAGCTCTCCGCCCGCGGTGAACCCGACCCCGGCATGATCCGCGCGAGCGGCACGGCGCTGCCGTTCCGCGACGCCTCGGTGGACGTCTGCTACTCGTCCAACGTCCTGGAGCACGTCGACGACCCGTGGCTGATGCTGGCCGAGATGGTGCGTGTGACCAGGCCTGGAGGCACCGTCTTCATGTCCTACACGCCGTGGTTCTCACCCTGGGGCGGCCACGAGACCGCGCCGTGGCACTTCCTCGGCGGCCACTACGCGCGACGCCGTTACGAGCGCCGCAACGGCAAGCCGCCGAAGAACTCGTTCGGCACCTCGCTGTTCCCGGTGAGCGTAGGGGCGGTCCAGCGGTGGGTTCACCGCCAGACCGTCGCCGACGTGGTCGAGACGTTCCCCCGGTACCACCCGTGGTGGGCGAAGTGGATCACCCGTGTCCCGGGGGTCCGGGAGATCGCCTCGTGGAACTTCGTGATCGTGCTCAGGCGACGTGCCTAGCCCGCCGTCCGAACACGCCGAGAAGAATTCCGGCGAGCAGCAGCACCAGGCCGACGGAAAGAAGAACGATCGGACCGGTGTTGCTGATGAGCGTCAATTTCCCGCGTGCCTCGGAGGCGCGTTCAACGGATTCTTTGACGGTTTTCTCGTTGAAGGTCAAGGTGGCGTCGAGCAGCACCGTGCCTTCTTTTCCGTCGGGCCCGAACAAAGCCTGCTTCTGCTGTTCCGAACCCTTGACGATGATGCCGCTGACCGGCTCGACCCACATGGTGCGGGTGTTCTGGTAGCGGCGCTCCGCCTTGACCGAGGCCTCGGTGCTGTTCACCAGCGTGCCGGGCACCTCCTGGTCGCGGAACTTGGTCGACGGGATCTTCTGGACGAACTTGTAGACCTCGAGGCCGCCGATCTCGTCCGTTCCCTCGTACCGCGCGGTCGTCGCCTTGCGCAGGGTGGTGTCGAAGTACTCGTAGTCCTGCGGCTGGGTGTCGAAGGGGAACTTGTAGTTCAGTCCCTCCTGGTGCACCGCCTTGTCGGCCGTCGTGGGGTCACCCTCGGCGTCGGTCACGTACTGCTGGGTGCACTTGTCGAGGGCCATGTTCGTCCGCCGGTCGAGGCACACCCGGTGCTTCAACGCGGAGACGAGCTGGTTCTCGGAGTCGGTGACGACCAGGCCCTGGTCCCACACCATCACGTCACCGTCGACCTTGGCCTCCGGCAGGGTCAGGTTGCTCTCGACCTTGCGGGTTGCCGTCAGGCGCGCGTCCTTGACGACGAGTTCCTTGGGGTAGAAGACCTTCGCGGAACCTTCCGCGACGGATTCCGTCTTCTGGTCGAGCGGCACGACTGCGAGCTCGGGGTACACGTAGAAGCGCAGGACTGCTCCGAGCGCCAGCGAGAAGATGCCCAGTCCTACCAGCACGAGGCTCGCAACACGTCGCACTCGTCCTCCTTCTGGATGTGTTCCGCGTATGAGAGGGACGTCACAGTGGCGTGGAAACTACCGGACAGTAACCTCTGCGCAACCCTTCGGTCGGGGTGACTCAGGTCATCTTGATCGGTCCGCGTGGAGAAAGAAGCTACTCGGCCGCCGACGCGCAGAGCCGTTCGGCGGAACCCCTGCTGTCCAACGGGTAGCGACTGAAGGAAGCAGCTCCTTACTCGTCGGCGACGATGCCGGAGGAAGAGACACGTGGAAGAAACCCCTGTGTGCTATCCCGGAGCAGTTGAGCAGGCCCGGCTGCTCGCCCGCGGTGCGACGACCGCAGCAGAGCTCCTTGCGACGACCGAGATGCGGCTGAACTCGTCGAGGCACGTCTTCACAGATGTCGATTTGGCCGCCGCCCGGCGCAGTGCGGAAGAGGCCGATCGGCGGTTGGCGGGCGGTGAGGGCGGAAGCCTGCTGGGACTGCCCCTGGCGGTCGAGGACTCCCTGCCGCGTTCGGCTTTCGACGCCCTGGTGGCGGCGGGAGCCGTCGTGGTCGGGCGGACGTCGGCGGCCGAGACGCATCGCAACCCGACGCAGGGCATCGCGGCCACAATGCTCGATCCCAAGGTGTCGGGCACCGCCGTTGCCGTCGCCACCGGTGTGGTGTCCGCGGTGCTGGCACGCCGTGCCCCCGGCGCCGGCGGCGTGCCCGCGGGAGGGGCCGGCGTGGTCGGCTTCGAGACCTCCGGCGGACGTGGTGTGGTGGCGAGGACCGTCGCCGACGTCTCGCACGTCGTGCGGGGCATCGGGTGGGCAGCCGAGCCCGCGAACCGTCCACTGAGGATCGGTGTGTCGTTGCGCGGCCTCGCGATGACCACCCGCACCCGCGCGCCCATGCGCCGGGCCGTCGAGGACGTCGCCGCGCTGTTGTCGATGCACGTCAGTGAAGTGGTCGACCACGACCCGCGGCTCGCCAGCGAGTCCAGGCTCCTGCTGGCGCCGCACCTGGCCGCGGGCCCGCGCGAGCTCGACCTGCTCGACCGGTTCGTGCCATGGCCGTTCCGGGGCATCTGCAAGTCGATGCGCGCGGCGGAGCGGGTGATGCTGAAGCACATGTTCACCGACCTCGACCTGCTGGTGACACCTGGGCACACCGGCCCGGCCGAGACGATGTCGCTGCCGGGAGGCGTGCTGGTGCGCAACAGCGCCACCTCGCCGTTCTCCCCGCTCTGGCGGGTCAGCGGCTACCCCGCCGTGTCCGTGCGCGCGGGCTCGGACGCCGACGGGAACCCGTTGCCGGTCACCCTGATCGCGGTGCCGAAGGCGGAGGGCGAACTGCTCAGGGTCGCCGGGATCATCGAGGAGGAACGCCGTGCTCATCGCAGCCCGTAGTCGACGTTGGAGGACGACACGACGTTCTTGAGGTCGAGCGAGTCGTCCGGGTCGCTCGCGTTGGTGACGCCGTAGGTGACCGTGCCCGCCAGGCACGCACCGATCACCAGCGCGAGCGCCCCGGCGACGAGCCCGCGCCGCCACACGAGCAGCAGGACGAGCCCGATCGCGACGAGCACCGCGCCACCGACCCACAGGGCCACCGGCAGGGCGGTGATCATGAACAGTCGCGGCAGGTTCTGCTTGACCTGGTCCACGTTCGCGGTGACCGAGGCGTTGGTCAGGTGCAGTTCCCCGGCGAACACAGGGGTTCCCTCACCCTCGTCCTGCGTGTCGGTGCGCAGCTCCTGCCGGAGGTCCTCGCGCACCGAGAGCACCGCGCCGGTCCTCGGCTCGACCAGCAGCGTGCGGGTGACGCCGTAGTACTGGGTGACGTCGACGGACGGCTCGGGTCTGCCGACCAGCGAACCCGGCACCGCGAACCGGTCCAGTGCCGTCGGCGGGACCGTGTGCGCGAACCGGTACACCTCAAGTCCTTGCAGCAGCTGCTCTCCGGCGAAGTGGATGTCGACCGGGCGCTTGAGAACCGTGTCGTACCAACGGTGGTCGCGCTGCTCGGTGCCGAACGGGAACACGAAGTTGAGGCCGGGCTGCAACAACTGCCTGCCCTCGGCGGTGACCCGCCTGCCCTGTTCGGTCTCGTAGAACTCGCCGCGGCAGGGCGCGACCGCCTCACCGGTGCGGCGGTCGAGGCAGATCCGGCGGACCTCGGCGCTGAGCACGAGCTCGCCGGAGTTCTCCTTGACGATGGTCGCCCGCTTCCACACGGTGACGTCGCCGTTCTTCTGGACCTCCGGCGCGGCGAGGTCACCCTCGACGTGCGTGGTCGCGGTCAGGCTGAGGTTGTGACGCACCTCCGGCGCGCTGCCGGGCGGGTACACGACAGCGGTGACCCCTTCTCCCTCGGAGATGGAGACGGTGTCGATGTCGTGCTGCAGTTTGGCGAGCAGGGGATGGGCGTGCAGTTGCAGCACCAATCCGGCCGCCACTGCGAAGGCGCCGAGTCCGAGCAGGGCGGCGACGACTGCGGTTCGCACAGGTCCTCACAAGTATTCGGTTGGCAGGGAGGGAGATCCGTGAGGCGTGATTTCCGGTAACCGTGCGTTCAGTTCTACCTGGTCCGTGAGCTAGATCACAAGGGCATACCTGAATCCCATTCGGGTTACTCGGCTGCGACGTCTGGGTCACGAACACCGCTCAACTAGGTCAAGACGCCGAGAACCCCTGGTGGGCGGGCCGACCTCGGGAATGATCGGCCGCGCACGGTCCTGTTCAAGGTCGAACAGCTTGGGGGACTTATGAGAGTTCGTTACTGGTCAGCCGTCGCCTTGTCGGTCGTGGTCGTCGCCGGTGCCGCCGGCCCGGCCGCCGCGGCGCCGGCGTGGCGCCTGGCCTCGATCCCGCAGAGCACGGCGACGAGCAATCTCTGGGACGTCGCCGCGGTCGACTCCAGGAACGCCTGGGCCGTCGGCTTCGAGGGCTACCACCCGGACCAGCAGGGCACGTCCGGCAGTCCGATGATGTTGCGGTGGAACGGGAGCAGATGGTCCCGCACGTCACTTCCCGCTGTGCAGGGACATGTCTCGTTCCAGCGCGTGGCGGCATCGTCCGCCAGGGACGTCTGGGTCACGGGAGCCCCGTGGTCTTCGGACGGCAACGTCACGCTGGTGTGGCGCTACAACGGCAGGACGTGGACCGAGGTTCCCTACCCGCCGGGCGCCACCCCGAGCACGCTGTCGATCCGCGATCTGTCCGTTGTGGACGGACACGCCTGGCTCGTCGGTCACCAGGGCAACACCCCGGTGTTCCACGAGTGGAACGGGACCTCCTGGCAGGAACACCAGCCTCCGACCGAATGCGTCGCCGGCGGCGGATTCGTGAACTTCTGCTTCATCAACGCCGTCAAGGCCTTCGCGCCCAACGACGTCTGGGCGGCCGGCAACGGCATGTGGAACGGCTACTCGGGACCGCTGCTGTTCCACTGGAACGGCACGGCCTGGCGGGCGGTCCAGATCGGACTGAACCAGCAGCAGCTCACCATGCAGTCGTTGGACGGCACGTCTTCCGGTGACATCTGGGCGGTGGGCGACGGCGGCGGGATGGGATCGGGCAACGTGGTGCTGCGGGGCGACGGCACCACCTGGCAGACCGTCAGCGGGCTGAGCACCCCGTCCACCCCCGGTGTCGCGGTGGGGGCGAACGGTGTCCCGTGGGTCATCGGGCGTTTCCCGATGGCGTCCTTCAGTTCCTACGGTCCGACCGGGTGGGCCACTGTTCCGGCACCTGCTCCCGCGGGGTCGTTCGGCACCACCTACAACGCGATCGCTGCCGTGCCCGGGACGAACCGGGTGATCGGCGTGGGGTACGCGGACCTGCCGGGGACCAGTCCGTTGCTCCTGCGGGCGGTGGTCGCCGAGTACGTGGGCTGACCACGGACGCCGTTGCCGCCGGACCCGGTCAGGTCCGGCGGCACTGGTCAGGAGGCCGTGCTGAAGAGCGCTGACAAGCGATCCAGGGACCGGTCCATCGACGCCCGGTTGCGCCGGGGCACGGGGGAGAGGTCGAGCAGCAGCGGCAGGCGGGCGGTCGACCAGTCGAACGTCTCGGTCACCTCGGTGGTGTCGTCGCCGAGTGGCGTGAGCTGCCAGCGCCAGCGGTGACCGTTGAAGTGGCGCCACGCGATGAGCCGGTTCTCCTCGAACTCGACGACGGTGTTCTCGATCCGGTAGGCCAGGCCGATCTTCATGTCCATGCCGAAGGTGGAGCCGAGCACGAGTTTGCCCGGGGCGTCCGGCCGTGGCGCGAGGACGGAGCCGGAGCCGTCGATCAGCGGGTGCTGGGACGGGTCGGTCAGCAGTTCGAAGATCCGTTCGGCGGGCGCGTGCACGGTTCGGGTGACGGAAACGCTTCTCTTCGGCACTGTCCCAGCCAAGCATCCGCTGCCTGATCCTGCACAACGACCGGGGTGCGTTTGTCGATCGTGCCGGTCGTCGGCATAATGTTCAGCGTGCTGAACAATGCGACCTGGCCGCGATGGCTGGCGGCCGCTGCCAGCGTCGGCGTTCCACTCGTCCTCCTGATCACCGGATGGGGGGCGTTGACCGCGGGGCACCCCGTTCATCTGGTGCTGCTGGGAGTGGTCGCGGGTGTGGGCGTCGCGGTCGCGCTGTGGCGGCGGGTGCCGTCGTGGCTGGCTGTGGTGCTCGCGGCCGTCCTGCTCGCGCCGCTGGTCTACCTGCAGCCGTTCGCGGCCACTCAGGACGGGGACGGCGCGACGGTGTTGCGACCGGACGGACCCCCGCGTGCCGGACTGGTGTTCCACCCTGGCGCCAGAGTGGACTACCGCGCCTATCTCCCCCTGCTGCGTCGCGTTGCCGCACAAGGGTTTCTTGTGGTGGTGGTGAAGGAACCGCTGAACATCGCGTTGTTGAGCGGCGATACCGCACCTCTGCGGGCCGCACATCCCGAGGTGGCGGTGTGGGCGGCCGGCGGGCACTCCCTGGGTGGTGTGGCCGCGGGCCGGGACGTGAGCGCGGACCCGTCGCTGCGAGGGTTGGTGCTGTGGGCGTCCTACCCGATCGACGATCTGTCCGAACGCGGCGGGCTCAGGGCGTGGTCGATCCACGGCGAAAGAGACGGCTTCACGACGCCGCAGGACATCGCCGGCTCGCGGACCCTGCTGCCGGCGGACACCCGGTTCGAGCCGGTCGCGGGAGCGGTCCACTCCTACTTCGGTGACTACGGCGACCAGCCGGGCGACGGCACGCCGACCACCTCCCGCGCCGAAGCGCAGGAGAAGATCGTCTCCAGCACCGTGGCCGCACTCACCGAGCTCGCGTCCGCCTGATCATTCGCGCCGCACGGGATGAGGACTCGTTCCGCACAAGATCCTCACAACCGGCTGCCACGGTCGGCTCCATGCGAATACTCAGCGTGGTCGCGCTGCTGCTCCTCGGTGTGCCGGGCCTGGCGGCGGCTTCTCCTTCCGACACCGACGTCGTCGTGCACGACCTCGACACCGACGGCGTGGCGGACTACTGGACACCGCAGCGCATCGCGGCGATGCCGACCGGGCCGTCCGCACCGCCCGGCACGCCCGCCGTCGACGACCCGACCGGCGCACCCGCGCCGAACAGCCGGACGATCGGGCGCCTGTTCTTCGTCGACCGCGACGGCGAGGACTCCAGTTGCACGGCGACGGTCGTGGTGAGCGCCAACAGGCGCACCGCGGTGACCGGCGGGCACTGCGTGCACACGGCGAACCTGATCGGCCAGGACCCTCGGTGGCATTCCAAGCTGCTGTTCGTGCCGGGGTTCCGTGACGGCACCAAGCCGTTCGGGCAGTTCGTGGTGCGCAAGGCGATCGTGAACCAGATGTGGATCACCGACGACCAGCGGTCCGAGTACGACCAGGCGTTCCTGGTGCTCGACAAGCCCTCTGACGTGAGCGAGAACATCGCCTTCGACCGGCCCGCCACCCGGTTCGCGCGGGAGTACGGCTACCCGCGCGCCGCCGGGCAGCCCGGTCACCAGGGCAGGCCGGAGTTCACCGGTCAGCGGCTCGCGCAGTGCTGGGGCACGCCCGCCCACCACCCCGGCTATCCCGGGCAGACGACGGACGAGAACCTCTGGGGAGTGCCGTGCGACATGGGCGGCGGGTCCAGCGGCGGGCCCCGGATCAGCGGTAACGCGGTTGTGGGCGTGAACATCCAGAGCTTCAACCTGGACGAGAACGGGCAGTGGGTGCCGTCCGGTCAGGGGGTGCGCCACCTCGGTGGGGCCCAGTTCAGCTGGAGGATCACTGCTCCGCTGCACCAGCGGGCGTCAACGAGCCACTGATCGCGGCGATCAGCTCGTAGCCGCGGCGGCGGTCCGCGTGGTGGTGGAACGGCGAGGTGATCATCAGCTCGGACGTGCCGGTCTCGTCCAGCACCGCCTGGAGCTTGCGGGTGATCGTCTCGGGGCCGCCGGCCAGCACGCGGCCGTCGTCGGGGAGGCGGTGCGCGTCGTCGGGGCCGGGCAACAGGATTCGGTTGCCTTCCCGGCGGCTGCGCATGCCGTGGTGCTCCGGTACCCAGTACCGGTGGAACCCTGGCTCTTCCGCCAGCTCCGCGAGATCAGCGGTGTCGTGCAACGCCTCGCGCGGCGTCGACCCCTGCACGACCGGAGACGTGTCCAGCACCGACAACCGCAGCCCCATGTCCTGGAGGCTCCCCTCATCGACAAGCCGGGCCCGAGCGGGTTCGAACACGAATTCTGGCAACAGGCTTAGCAGCGTTCGTCGGTCTGCCCCCAGTAGACGTTGCCGTCGCCCCACACCTCGCCGTACGCGCGGGTGCACTTGGTGAGCGTGTTGGTGCCCTTGGACCAGACGTCCTGCTTGTTGGTGCCGTTGACGTTGCTGTTGTAGTCGCGTGACCCGTTCACGACCATAGCGGCGCTGGAGCTGAAGCTGCCGGGCTGCGCGGCGTGGGAGTCCCACACGTAGGTGTAGGCCCAGTTCTTCCCGCAACCCTTGAACTGCTTCACCGACGCGATGATCGTGCCGTTCTTCTTCACGTACCCCGTGGAGCCGATCTGCACGGTGCCGGCACATCCCGGCGCCGGCTCGGCCTGCGCCGTGCCGGCGGAGGCGAGCGCGGTCAGCGCCACCGCGGGGAGGATCAACATCACTTTGCGCATGCCCCACGGTGGCGCGGACCGGTTGGTCAGCGGTAAATCGGCGCCCCCGTCAGCTCCTGGACCTTCTCGAACGTCACGTCCGGTGCCAGTTCGACGAGCCGCAGGCCGTCCGGCGTCACGTCGAACACACCCAGGTCGGTGATCACGCGGTCGACGCACGCCTTGCCGGTCAACGGAAGCGTGCACTCCCCGACGAGCTTCGCGCTGCCGTCCTTGGCGGAGTGGGTCATCACGACGATCACGCGCCGCGCGCCGTGCACGAGGTCCATCGCGCCGCCGATGCCGGTGACGAGCTTGCCGGGCACGGCCCAGTTCGCGAGGTCACCACCGGCCGAGACCTGCATCGCGCCGAGCACGGCCACGTCGACGTGACCGCCGCGGATCATGCCGAACGACAGCGACGAGTCGAAGAACGACGCCCCCGGCAGCACGGTCACGGTCTCCTTGCCCGCGTTGATCAGGTCGGGGTCGACCTCGTCGGAGGTGGGGTAGGGGCCGACGCCGAGGATGCCGTTCTCGGACTCCAGCACCACCTCGACGCCGGGCGGCAGGTGGTTCGGGATCAGCGTCGGCACGCCGATGCCGAGGTTGACGTACTCGCCGTCGCGCAGTTCGAGGGCCGCGCGGGCGGCCATCCCGTCACGATTCCAGGGCATCGCTCACCGTCCTGAACTCCACGCTCTTGTCGGCGGCCTGGGCGGGGGAGAGCGCCACGACCCGTTGGACGAAGATGCCGGGCAGGTGCACCTCGTCGGGGTCGATGGCGTCGACCAGTTCCTCGGCCTCGGCGATGGTGACCCGGCCCGCCATCGCGGCCAGGGGGTTGAAGTTGCGGGACGACTTGGAGAACACCAGGTTCCCGAACCTGTCGGCTTTGGCGGCGCGGACCAGCGCGAAGTCGGTGCGGATGCTCTGCTCCAGCACGTACTCGCGGCCGTCGAACTCGCGGACCTCCTTGGGCGGCGAGGACTTCGCGACCGTGCCGTCCGGGTGGTAGCGCCACGGCAGGCCGCCGTCCGCGACGAGGGTGCCGACGCCGGCGGGCGTGTAGAAGGCGGGGATGCCGGCACCTCCGGCGCGCAGCCGTTCGGCGAGTGTGCCCTGGGGGATCAGCTCGACCTCCAGTTCGCCGGCGAGGTACTGGCGGGCGAACTCCTTGTTCTGCCCGATGTACGAACCGGTGACACGCGCGATCCGGCCGGCCGACAGCAGCACGGCGAGGCCCTGGTCGAGCGCGCCGCAGTTGTTCGACACGATGCCGAGCTCGCCGACCCCCTTGTCCAGCAACGCGTTGATCAGGAACTTCGGCACGCCGCTGAGCCCGAAGCCGCCGACCGCGATGGTGGCGCCGTCGTCCACATCGGACACGGCGTCGGCCGCGGAGGCCACGACCTTGTTCATGACACCCTCTCGAAGACCGCCGCGAGTCCCTGCCCGCCGCCGATGCACATCGTCTCCAGCGCGTACCGGCCGTCGCGGCGCTCCAGTTCGCGCAGCATCGTCGCGAGGATTCGCGCGCCGGTCGCGCCGACCGGATGGCCCAGCGCGATGCCGGAACCGTTGACGTTCAGACGGTCGAAGTCCGTCAGGCCCCACTCGCGCGTCACCGCGAGCACCTGCGCCGCGAACGCCTCGTTCAGCTCGATCAGGTCCAGGTCGTCGAGCTTGAGGCCGGCGATCTGCAAAGCCCTGGCGGACGACGGCACAGGCCCGATGCCCATCCGCGCCGGCTCGACCCCTGCCGAGGCCCAGGACACCAGGCGCGCCAACGGACGCAGGCCCAGCTCGGCGGCCCGTTCGGGATGCGTGACGACGCAGATCGCCGCGCCGTCGTTCTGGCCGGACGCGTTGCCCGCGGTGACCGTGGCGCCCTCGACGTCCATGATGGTCTTCAACGACGCGAGCTTCTCCAGCGTCGAACCCGGCCGCGGGTGCTCGTCCGCCGCGAACTCGCCGACCGGCACCAGTTCGTCGGCGAACCGGCCCTCGGTCTGGGCCGCGACAGCGCGTTCGTGGCTGCGCAACGCCAGTTCGTCCTGCTCGGTGCGCGAGATGCCGTACTCGCGCCGCAGGTTCTCCGCGGTCTCCAGCATGCCGCCCGGCACCGGGAAGTTCTGCCCGCCCGCCGTCACACGGCCGCGTGCCAGGGCCTCGGCACCGGCGTTCGACATGCTCTCCACGCCGCCCGCGAGCACCAGGTCCTGTGCGCCGGTCTGCACGGCCATCGCCGCGTTGATCACGGCCTGCAGCCCGGAACCGCAACGGCGGTCCAGCTGCACGCCCGGCACGCCGACACCGAGCCCGGCGTCCAGCGCCACGACCCGGCCGATCGCCGGCGCGTCCATGGTGGGGTAGCAGTGGCCGAGAACCAGATCGTCCACCGAGGACGGATCGAGACCGGTGCGGCGCATCAGCTCCTGGACGACGATCGCGCCGAGCTCCTGGGCTGTTCGGTCCTTCACAGCACCGTTGTAGCGGCCCACCGGTGTGCGGATGGGCTCGCAGATGACGGCGTCACGCATGAACTCTCCTCGTGAGATGCCCGGCGACCGCGGTGTTCACGATCTCAGGGCGTTCGGCGGTGAACAGGTGTGCGGAGCCGGCGACGATCTCGAACCGCGCGCTGGGAATGCCGTCCGCGATCTCCCGCACCAGCTCGGGTGGCGTCGCGGGGTCGTCGGCACCGGCGAGCACGAGCGTCGGCACGGTGACGGCGCTCAGTTCGGAGCGCACGTCGAACGTCCCGATCGCCTCGCAACAGCCCGCGTATCCCTCGGCGGACGTCGCGCGCAGCATGTCCAGCAGCCGCTCGGCCTCCGCGGGCTCGCGAGCGGCGAAGTCCTCGGTGAACCAGGTGCCGGTCCGCGACGACACGATCGCCGCGGTGCCCTCGGCACGGACCGTCGCCGCCCGCACCGGCCACTGCGGCGGATCGGCGAACCGCGCGGCAGAGGCGCAGATGGTGAGCGTTAACACCCTTGAGCCCCAATGCAGAGCAAGCCACTGGCCGATCGCGCCGCCGATCGACACCCCGAGGTAGTGGAACCGCCGCACACCCAGGTGATCGAGCAGCTCCACGACGTCGGACGCGAGGTCCGCGATCGAGTACGGCCCGGGAACGACCGGGGACCCGCCGTGGCCGCGCAGGTCGAACCTGACCACGCGCCAGCGGTCGGCGAGCCCGGCGACCTGGGCGTCGAACAGCCCGAGATCGGTGCCCAGCGACGGGCCGAGCACGAGGACCTCGGCATCCGGCGGGCCGTCGACGGCGTAGTGGATCACCCGTGCTCCCCTCACACCCGGTCCACGAACTCGACCACCGCGGGCCCGTCCGGCCCGCGGACCAGCACCGACCCTCCCACTACCACCAACCGGGCCGCCACACCCCCGAGCGTGCCGAGGTATTCGCCGTCCGGCGGCAACGCGGTCCCCGGCGGCACGACCGCCACACCAGAGGACAGCACACCCTCCACCCGATGCGGCCGCCCGAGCACCGCGGCGGCGCCGAGAACATCCCCGCCCCGCACCAACTCCCGCACCCGAGTCGACGAACACCCGTCCACCAGGTCCACGCCGATCGCCGGCAGTCCCAGCTCCCGCAGCGTCTCCACGGTCCCGGCACCGCGATGGCCGAACGTGAAGTTCGCCCCGACCACCACGGCCTCGGCGTGCAACGTCCCGACCAGCACCTCCGCCACGAACCCCGCGGGGGACAACGCGGCGAACCGGCGCGTGAACGGCAGCACCAGGGTCGCCTCGACCCCCAGGGAACGCCCGAGCTCCGCCCGCCGGTCGACCGTGCTCAGCGCGGACGTGTCGCGGGGCAGCCCGAGCACCAGCGCGGGGTGCGGGTCGAACGTCACCAGCACCACCGGCCGCGACCCGGCCACCTCCCGTGCGGCGGAGATCAGGTGCGCGTGCCCGCGATGAACGCCGTCGAACACCCCGATCGTCACCACGCACCCCGGCCAGTCGCGCGGCACCTCGGCGAGCGACCGCCACACCAGACCTTCCTGGACGGCGGTCATGGTTGCGCCGCCAGGTCGGAGGGATGCGTCGCCAGCGGCGTCACCTCGACGGTCATGAACTCCCACAGCGGCAGCGAGGACAGGAACGCGTGCAGCTCGTCGTTGGACGGCACGTCGAAGACGCTGATGTTGCTGTACCGCCCGGCGACACGCCACAGGTGCGGCCACACGCCCATCTTCTGCAGCTCCAGCGCGCGTTCCTTCTCGGCGCGCACCAACTCGGCACGACGCTGCGGGTCCATGTCGTGGGGCAGGGAAACGTCCATCCGCACGTGGAAGAGCACGGTCACCTCCTGGTGAAGGCCGCGACGGCCGCGGGGTCCAGCTCGATGCCGAGCCCCGGTCCGGCGGGCAGGTGCAGGTCGCCGCCGTCGTAGCGCAGCGGCGTGGCCAGCAGCTCCTCGCGCATGAGCAACGGCCCGAACAGCTCGCTGCCCCACGTGACCGCCGGTGAGGCGCACGCGAGATGCAGCGACGCCGCCGTGCCGACCGGGCTCTCGATCGAGGTGCCGCCGTGACAGGGAATACCCGCCGCGGCCGCGATCGAAGCGATGGCCGCGGTGGCGCGCAGTCCGCCGGACTTCGTGGTCTTCAGCGAGAACACGTCCGCCGCCCGCAGACCGGCCAGCCGCAACGCGTCCGACGGCGTGCGCAGCGACTCGTCCGCCATCACCGGGATCGGCAGGGAACGGTTGATCTCCGCGAGCCACTCGACCTCGGCGCCCGGCACGGGCTGCTCGACCAGCTCGACCCCCGCGGCGGCCAGTGCGGGCAGGTACCGCAACGAGGTCAGCCGGTCCCAGCGCGCGTTCAGGTCCACGCGCACACCCGCGACCCCTTGCAGCTTCTCCGCGATCGCGCACACCCGGCGCACGTCGTCGGCCGGGTCCTGCGCGCCCATCTTGAGCTTGAAGCTGCGGTGCCCGGCGTCGAGCCTGGCCATCGCCTCCTCGATGACGACGGCGGCGGGTTCGGTGCCCAGCGCCCACGTCACCGGGATCGACGTGCGCGCGAGCCCGCCGAGCAACGTGTGCACCGGAACGCCCAACGACCGCGCCCACGCGTCGTGCAGCGCGACCTCCACAGCGGCTTTGGCGTAGAGGTTGGCGTTCACCACGTCGTTCACAGCCTGCGTGATGCCCGCGATGTCGTCGACTCGACGGCCCAGCAGCAGCGGGGCGATGTACTGGTCGATGACCACCTTCATGGTCTCGACCGACTCACCGCCCCACCACGGCCCGCCCGGCACGACACCCTCGCCGAGGCCGACCACCCCGCCCGCGGTCCGGAGGTGGACGAGCAGCACGGGCTGCGCGTCCATCCCGGTGCGGGCGAAGCGGTGCGGCCGGACGAGCGGGACGTCGAGCAGGACGGTGTCCACGCCGTCGATCACCAGGTCGTTCATGCGGGCTCGAGCACGAAGTCGTACGAGACGCGCTGGTCGGCCGGGGTGAGCACGAGTTCGGGCTTCACGGCCTCGGCGACGTCGCTGTCGACGTACTCACCACCGGCGAAGTAGAGCTGCGTCGTGATCGGCCGATGCCCGGGAGCCCGCACGATGAGGTGCAGGTGCGCGGGCCGCCACGGGTGCCAGCCTGCCGCGTCGATCAGCCGTCCGGTCGGCCCGTCGGTCGGGATCTGGTACGGCGCCGGCTGCACGGTGGAGATCTCGAACCGGCCCTCGGCGTCGGTCACCACGACCGCGCGCAGGTTGGCGGCGGGGATGTCCGGCGCGAAGCCCGAGTAGTAGCCCTCGGAGTCGGCGTGCCAGATGTCGAGCTCGGCGCCGGCCAGCGGCTGCCCCGCGAGGTCGGCCACCCGCCCGGAGAACACCAGGGGCGCGCCCTGCTCGTCGGCACGCATCGGCAGCGTCGCGACGGAGGGCAGCACCACCTGGTCCGGCAGGTAGTACGGCCCGAGGATGCTGCCCTTGGTGCCGTCCTGCGTGCGGGCGGCGACCTCCTCGACGACGTGCTCCACGAACACGTCCAGGAACAACGGCCACTCGCCGCCCTCGCCGAGGTCCATCAGCCACTGCTTCGCGGCCTGGAACTCGGCATAGGTGACGTCGTGGGCGCGAATGGCCTCGTGCACGCCCTGCAGGACGGCGGTGACCACAGTGGACACCCGCTCAGGGGAGACGTCGACAGAAGAACGCGCTGTGGAGCGGAAGTTGGCGCTGGCGGAAGCGCCGGAGTCAGCTGCGGTGGGGGAGTGGACTGCGGTCATCGGGACATCTCACCTTCCGTTCAGGGAGGTCGCGCCGGGGTTGAAGAGGTCGGGAACGGTCCAGCCGTTCAGGTCGTACTCGGCCATGCACTGCTCGGCGAAGCCCTTCATGGAATCAGCCATGCCGGACTGCTGCGCGGCGAACAGCATCTCGGCGCGCACACCCTCGTGGTTGCCGGAGTAGTTGCGCTCGTACAGCTCGTGCCGGCCGCCGAACTCGCTGCCGATCGAGTCCCAGATCAGCTTCATCAGCTTCACGCGCTCGACGGCGTCCATGCCGTTCGACCCGCGCACGTACTTGTCGAGGTACGGCCGCGTCTCCTCGGACTGGAAGTCCTTCGCGGACGACGGCAGGTAGATCAGCGCGGAACCCATGTCCTGCATGATGATCTCGCGGATCCGCGGGTAGCCGACGGTCATGAACCACCGGTAGGCCAGCCCGAAGTCCAGGTGTGGCAGCACCGCGCCGTCGACCCACTCGTCGGGACGGGCGCACATCGCCTCGGACAGCGCGTGGAACAGGTTGCGCCACCCGATGACCTCGCCGACACGGGTCTGGATGCCGCGGAAGTCCTTGACGCCGGTGGCTTCCACGCCCTTCAGCAGCAGCCCGGCGATGAAGTCGAGCTTGACCGACAGCCGCGTGACGCCGTGGAACGTGAAGCGGTGCAGGAAGCCGGATCCGGGGAAGAAGGTGCTGGCCTTCTCCGCGTCGCCGTAGATGAAGACGTTCTCCCACGGGATCTTCACGCGGTCCAGCACGAAGATCGTGTCGTTCTCGTCGAACCGCGACGACAGCGGGTAGTCGAACGGCCCGGTGGTCTTGTCCACGTTGGCGGAGTAGGAGTTGCGGCAGATCAGCTTCATGCCCGGCGCACCCATCGGCACCGTGCACACCAGCGCGAACTCGCGCTTCTTGATCGGGAGGCCGTAGTGCGCGATGAAGTTGTAGTTCGTGATCGCCGAACCGGTCGCCACGACCTTCGCGCCGGACACGATCAGGCCGTCGTCGCGCTCCTCCTCGACGTGCATGAACACGTCGCTGACCTCGTCGGGGTTGCGGTCGCGGTCCACCGGCGGGTTGATGATCGCGTGGTTCCAGTACAGGACCTTCTCCTGCGACTCCTGGTACCAGCGCCGCGCGTTGTCCGCGAACGGGTTGTAGAAGTCGGCGTTGGCGCCCAGGGTCCCGAGGAACGCGGCCTTGTAGTCGGGGCTGCGGCCCATCCAGCCGTAGGTCATGCGCGCCCACTCGGCGATGGCGGCGCGGTCGGCGTAGAGGTCGGCGCTGCTGCGGGGCGTGCGGAAGAACGGGTGCGTGAAGCCGCTGCTGCCGGTGTCGGTCGGCGCGGTCAGCACGGCCTGCTTGTCCGGGTCGTGCAGCGCGTCGTACAACCGGGCGGTCATGCGGACGGAGTTGCGGAACGCCGGGTGCGTGGTGACGTCACCGACCTTCTCTCCGCCGAGGAAGACCTCGCGTCCGTCCCGAATGGACTCGATGTACTCCTCGCCGGTCATCGGCCGGGTGGTGCGTTGCTGCTGCTGCGTGGTCATCCCTAACCCTTCAGCGTTGAAGTGGTTCGCAGTGAGGTGAAGTCCGCGCCGAACCACCCGATGTCCGGGCAGTCGACCGAGCTCATCCAGTGGTCCGCGGTGCGTCCGGCGATCTCGCGGAACGCGCCACCGAAGAACAGCAACGGATCGGCGTCGCTGGTGTCGAGGTGCGCGACCTCCCCGATGACGATCAGGTGGTCGCCGCCGTCGTACGTGCGCCAGGGCAGGCACGAGATGGTCGCGGCGTTGCCGAGCAGGACGGGGGCGGTCGGCCCGTCGGCCCAGCGGGGCGCGGGGCCCTGGGGGCGGCCCGCGAAGGTCCAGGCCGCGTCGAGCTGGTCGGCGGCGAGGACGTTGACGGCGAACGGCTTGGCGTCGAGGAACCGGCAGGCCTTGGCCTTGCGGGTCAGCGTGACCTGGCACAGCGCCGGTTCGAGCGAGACGGCGGTGAAGGCGTTGACGGTCGCGCCGTGCGGCTCCCCGTCGTCGTTGCGGCAGGTCACGACGGTGACCCCGGTGGCGAACCTGCCGAACCCGGTGCGGATTGCGCGGTGATCCAGAGTCATCTCCCGCTCCTCCTGTACGCTATGCGTACAATCTGTACGCGCTGCGGTTACATGAGGGTGCACCGACGTTGCGGCCGTGTCAACGGGTGGCGGTGCGGAAAGATGGGGCGATGACCAGCGGTCCGGACGAGCGCGACTTCATCCAGAGCATCGAGCGCGGGTTCGCTGTGCTGCTCGCGTTCGACGAGGAACGGGTCAGCCCGAACCTGGCCGAGCTCGCCGCCGCGACGAACCTCTCGCGCCCTGCCGTGCGCCGGATCCTCCTGACGCTGCAACGGCTGGGGTACGTGCGCAACGAGGGCACCCGGTGGACGCTGACGCCACGGGTGCTCAGCATCGGGCAGCACTACTCGGCGTCGCACGCGATGATCGAGATCGCGCAGCCGCACCTGCTGGAGCTGTCGGCGAAGACCGGTGAGTCGGCGTCGCTGGCGGAGCTCGACGGACGGGACGCCGTCTACGTCGCGCGCGTGCCCGTGCGGCGGATCATGAGCATCAACGTGTCGGTCGGCACCCGCATCCCGGCTTTCGCGACGTCGATGGGCCGGGTCCTCCTCGCCTGGGCGCCGGACGCGGTGACCGAGGAGATCGTCGCGGCCGGACTGCCCGCGCTGACCAGGCACACGATCACCGACGCCGACGCGTTCCGCGCGAGTCTGCGGCAGGTTCGCTCGGACGGGTGGTCGATCGTCGCGGAGGAGCTGGAGATCGGGCTGCTCTCGGTGTCCGCCCCCGTCCGCGACCGCACCGGCGAGGTGGTCGCCGCACTCGCGTCCTCCACCTCCGTGGGGCGATCATCTGTGCAGGAGATCCGCGGCGAGGTGGTGCCGCTGCTGCTCGACGCCGCGGAACGGATCAGTGCCGACCTGGGCCACAAGAGCTCGGCGCGGCGCGAAGGCTTCTACTGACCGTGCCTTTGTGGCGGCAACTCGAGGAGGACGCATGTCCGCTCGGCCGAGGGTCCTGGTGATCGGCACCGGGTTCGCCGGATTCCACTGTCTGCGCAAGCTGGAACGCAAGCTGCCCGAGGACGCGGCCGAACTGGTCGCGATCAACCCCGCCGACTACATGCTCTACATCCCGCTGCTGCCCGAGGTCGCCGGCGGTGTGCTCGACCCGCGCCGGGTCGCCGTGCCGCTGCGGAACACCCTCAAGCGCACCAGGCTCGTCCTGGGCGCGGCTACGGGCATCGACCTCGCGAAGAAGTGCGTGCGGGTGACCGACGTCGAGGGCCGTGCGAACTCGATGCCGTACGACCGGCTGCTGATCACGTCCGGCAGCGTCACGCGCCTGCTCTCGATCCCCGGCGTCGCCGAGCACGCGAAGGGCTTCCGTACCGTCGCCGAGGCCATCCACCTGCGCGACCACGTGCTGCGGCAGCTCGAACTCGCCGATCAGTCCGACGATCCCGAGGAACGCCGTGCGCGGTGCACGTTCGTGGTGGTGGGTGCCGGCTACACGGGCACCGAGGTGCTCGCGCAGACACAGCTGCTGACGCAGGACGCGTGGCGTCATCTGCCAGGGCTCCGCGACGTCCCGCCGAGGTGGATCCTCGTCGACGTCGCACCGCGCGTCCTGCCCGGCCTGGACCCGCGGCTGTCCAAACCGACCGAGAAAGTGCTGCTCAAGCGCGGTGCCGAGGTCAAGCTGGAGACCAGTCTCAAGGAGATGACCGCCACGTGCGCGCGGCTCTCCGACGGCAGCGAGATCCAGACACGGACCGTGGTGTGGTGTGTCGGCGTGCGGCCTGATCCGCTCGTCAGCACGTTGAACAAGCCCGCGACCAACGGCCGCATCGACACCGACACGTACCTGAAGGTCTGCGAGGACGTGTGGGCCGCCGGGGACGCGGCCGCCGTGCCGGACCTGGTGCGGCCGGGGGAGATCACCGCCATGACCGCCCAGCACGCCGAACGGCAGGGGCGCACCGCGGCGATCAACATCGCGGCGTCGCTCGGGCACGGCACCGCCCGCGAGTACAAGCACAAGGACCTGGGGTTCGTCGTCGACCTCGGTGGCTGGCAGGCGGTCGCGAACCCGCTGGGCGTACCGCTGACGAGCCTGCCCGCGAAGGCCGTGACGCGCGGCTACCACCTGATGGACCTGCCGTACGGGCGGTTCCGGACGGCGGCGAACTGGATCACGGAGCTGGGGTCGGGGCGGCAGATCACGCACTTCGGCGTGGTGCCGGACCGGGGGATCAGCCTGGCGAAGGCCGATCTGCCCCCGGCGGCGGCCGGTCAGGCCGGCACCGAGGTCGACTAGGATGGGCGGGTGGTAGCCCAGGGGGAGCAGCCGGCCTCGCTGGCCGGACGGCTGGATCGGCTTTTCAAGGCGGTGCGCCCAGGCGGCCAGCGGGAGTACACCTACGAAGAGGTGGCCGCCGCGATCCGCGAGAACGGGATCTCGATCTCGCACACCTATGTCTGGCAGCTGCGCAAAGGCCTGCGCGACAACCCCACGAAGCGCCACCTGGAAGGGCTCGCGCACTTCTTCGGCGTGCCCACGTCGTACTTCCTCGACGAGGACACCAGCGGCATCGAGGACCAGCTGGAGCTGCTGGCCGCGTTGCGCGACAGCGACGTCCGTTCGCTTGCGTTGCGGGCCAACGGTTTGTCGTCGGCGAGCATCAAGGCCGTGCTCGGCATGATCCAGCACGCCAGGACGATCGAGGGCCTGCCTCCCGCGGACGAACTGTGAAGGGCTGGCGGTCGCTCCAGCGCCGGTCCCGGGACAGGCTCGCCGGGTTCGAGGTGCCGAAACCGTTCTCGATCGAGGCGCTCTGCGAGCGGGTGTCCGCCGGCCGCAAGCGTCCGCTGTACCTGCATCCGTTGCCCTACACGGGAGCCGCGGATCTGCCGTGCGGGCTGTGGGTGTCCACGGGCAAGGCCGACCACATCTTCCACGCCCGCGGCGCGAGCGCGTTCCACCAGCAGAACATCATCCTGCACGAGATCGGCCACATGCTCTGCGACCACTCGCTCGGCGACGCCGGCAGCGGGCTCTCCGCGTTGCTCGGCAACCTCGACCCGGCGATGGTCCGGCGCGTGCTGATGCGCACCCGCTACTCGACGCCAGAGGAGCAGGAGGCGGAGATGGTCGCCGCGCTGATCCGCGAACGCGCGGGCTGGACCGCGCCCGCACCCCGGCCGGTCGGGGCGCTCGGCGCGTTCGCCGACGTCTTCGGCCCTGAGCGGTGAGCAGGTTCCCGTCGCTGGAGCTCCCGGTCGTGGTGTTCGGGATGCTCGTGGTCGTCTGGGGTTTCGCGGTCTTCCGCCTGTGCCTGGCCCGGCGGTCGTCGCACGGCCGCGTGGTGGCGCTGGCGTTCCTGTGCTTCGCGCTCTCGGCCACGATCGTCGTCCGTCAGGTCAGGTACGCGTTCGACCAGGTCACCGGCGTGCCCGACCTGGCGATCATGATCGGGCACCTGACCGGTCTCGCGGGTGTCGGTCTCATGCTGAGCTTCGGGTTGCTGGGCGCGAACTCCGGGATCGTGCGGATCGGCCGGTACGTGCTCGCCGCGGCCGCGGTGCTGATGACCGCGATGTTCGTGATCGTCCCGCGCGGCCTGGACCAGCCGGACTTCGCCTACTGGCACCCGACCCACCCCGCGACGATGATCTACCACCTCGTGTACATCACGTGCATGTGCGCGGGCGTCGCCGCCGGGGCCGTGCTGCTGATCCCGTTGTGGCGGCAGGCGCGCGGGGCGTTGCGGGTGACGCTCTTCCTGCTGTGGCTGGGTTGTCTCGCGCTGTTCGTCTACTCGTGCTGCCGGTACTGGTACGTGATCTGGTACGGGCTGGGCTGGGTCGCGCAGGGCACCCGGTACGAGACCTACGGCCGGTTCACGGAGATGGCGCTGTACCTGGGCATGCTGCTCGTCGTGCTGAGCGGCTCGATCCAGGTCTCGCTGGACACGGCTCGGTGGCTGCGCAGGGTGCGCGGGTACCGGCGGCTCGGTCCGTTGTGGACGGAGCTGGTCGCGGCCGTGCCGTCCGTGGTGCTGGGTGATCCGCCGCGCTGGTTCGTCGGGTCGCTGGAACTGCGGCTGTACCGGCGGGCCGTCGAGATCCGGGACGCCCAGCTGGAGCTGTCCGGCCGCGTCTCCCCGGACACCCGCGCGTTCGCCGCGATGAACCTGGAGGAGGCCGGTGTCACCGATCCGCTCGCACTGGACGCGTGCGTGCTGCGGATCGGCCTGACCGCGCCGCAGGCGCTGCACCCGGTGGAGACCTCGGCGTGGTCTTCGGCGTCTACTTTGGACGACGAGCTGGCCGATCTTCTGGCGCTGCAACGGGAAATGCGCTCGCCGGCCGTCGTGGAGGCGGCGCGGCTCACGCCCCGGTGACGCCGTCGATGCCCTCGCGCAGGAAGTCCGCGTGGCCGTTGTGCCGTGCGTACTCGTGGCAGAGGTGGTTCATCACGAGCCGCAGCGACACGTGCTCCTCCCAGCGCGGCTGGTAGCCCGTCACGTCCAGCGACTCGGCCTCGCGCTCGATCCGGCGCGCGTGCGCGACCTCGGCCTGCCACGCCTCGAACGCCTCGGACCTCGTCGAACCCGAGGCGTCGTAGGCGGCCTGGTAGTCGCCCGCGTCCGACCACACCAGAGGGATGTCCTCGCCGTTGATGACCTTGCGGAACCAGGTGCGCTCCACTTCGGCCATGTGCCGGACGAGGCCGAGCAGCGTCAGCGTGGACGGGGGCATCGAGCGGCGGCGCAGGTCATCGTCGGACAGGCCGTCGCACTTCATCGCGAGGGTGGCGCGGTGGAAGTCGAGGAACGCGCGCAGGGTCTCGCGTTCGCCGGCCTGCAGCGGAGGGCTGGGGCGTTCGGTGGTCACGTGATCAGTCTGCCCTGGTCCAATCGGGTGATGCGAGGCAACCGGTGGCAGCGGTCCCGCGTGATCGTCATGTCTTCAGCTGATTCGGGGGAGAATCAACATGCGCAGACTTGCGATCAGTCTGCCCTGGTCCAATCGGGTGATGCGAGGCAACCGGTGGCAGCGGTCCCGCGTGATCGTCATGTCTTCAGCTGATTCGGGGGAGAATCAACATGCGCAGACTTGCGATCATCGCTGCGATGGGCCTGGCGTTCACCACCTTGGCGGCACCGGTGGCGGCGACGGCGGCCTCGTGCGACTGGGCCGCGTCCAAGGTGACGACACCTGATGGGTATGACGCGCGTTCCACCTACGTGAGGGGCACCGACAGCCACGGCAACTACGCGGGCACGGCGTCGCGGCCGGGTGCGAACACCAACGACCTGGTGATCTGGACCGGCGGGCAGCCGCGGGTGGTCCAGGAACTGAAGTACCTGCAGTGGTTGCAGATGGCCGGCCAGAACTCGGCGGGCACGGTGCTGGTCGACGGCCGCAACGTCGCGGAGAGCCGCTGGGAGGTCCTGCTGTACTCGGCGTCGGGCGTGATCACCCAGCTCACCTCCCCTGCGGGGTACCGGGTCTCCGGCGCCACCGCCCTCAACGAACGCGGTGACGTGCTCGGCTACGGCGAACGGATCTCGGACGGTGTGCGGGTCGGGATCCTGTGGTCCACGATCGCCGTCGCGCCGCAGATCATCGACCCCGCCGCCGGCACGCCGAAGGACCTGGACGACGACGGCACGGTGTTGCTCCGCGGCGACGGCAGTGGCGCCAAGGCGGGCGCCCTGTGGCGCAACGGCAAGGTGACGCCGCTGGAGGCCAAGGGCAAGTACGCGTACCTCGAGGCGATCCGGGGCGGCAAGGTGATCGGCTACGAGTTCAACGGCGTGTGGCCCGAGTCGCAGGCGCTGCTGTGGGACCGCGACGGCAACGCCCGCGAGATCGACGACGCCGGCACGGCGTTCTCCATCAACGCGGGCGGGCTGATCACCGGGGAACGGTCCACAATGGTCGGTCACGAGTCGGTCTGGCGGGACACGGCCTTCCTGGGTGAACTGCCCTACCCCGACGGTGTCACGTCCGTCACCGAGACGTTCGTCTCTGGCGACGACGACAGCCTGTTCAGCCACGCGAGCGAGTACGGACCACTGCGCTGGACCTGCTCCTAGCCCGTGTGGGGCACCACATCACGCCCCTCTCCGATCGGCGCTACGGTTGCCGTGAGGAGAGGGGTGGCTGATGACCCAGCAGCTCGACGAGGCCGAGTCGGTGTTCGCGGCGGCCCGCCCGAGGCTGTTCGGCATCGCGTACCGCATGACCGGCAGCGTGGCCGACGCCGAGGACCTGGTGCAGGAGGTGTGGTTGCGCTGGCAGCTCGCGGACCGCGCCGCCGTGCGCAACCCCGAGGCGTACCTGGCCACCGCGATCACCCGGCTCGCGATCAACGAGTCGCAGACCGCCCGCGCCCGCCGCGAGACCTACGTGGGGCCGTGGCTGCCCGAGCCCGTCGACACCTCCGCCGACCCGCAGGTCGGTGCCGAGCAGGGTGCCGTGCTGGAGCTCGCCGTGCTGATGCTGCTGGAGAAGCTGACCCCGACCGAACGCGCCGCGTACGTGCTGCGCGAGGCGTTCGACTACCCGTACCGCGAGATCGCCGAGATCGTGCAGACCAGCGAGGTCGCGACGCGGCAGCTGGTGAGCAGGGCCCGCAAGCACCTCGCGGACGAACGGCGTGCGCCGGTCGAGCGCGCGGACCAGCGCAAGCTGCTGGAGGCGTTCGTCGCGGCGGCGCAGGCCGGTGACCTGGCGGCGCTGGAGAAGCTGTTCGCGCAGGACGTCGTGAGCTACTCCGACAGCAACGGCGCCATCCGCGCGGCCGGTCGCCCGCTGTTCGGCGCGGCCTCCCTGGCGAAGATCATCTCGGGCTGGGCGCCGTCGTTCTGGGCCGGCGCCGAGGCGTCGTTCGTGGAGGCGAACGGGCTCACCGCCATCCGGCTGCGCAAGGACTCCGGCACCTACGCGGTGATCACGGTCTCGGCGTCCTCGGAAGGCATCGACCAGGTGTTGTGGCTGGTCAACCCGGAGAAGCTGGCCGCGTTCCAGTAGGGCTGTCACAACTTCGAGGGCTGTCCTGTCTTAGCTCGTGAACACCCGAACACGAGAGGGATGGGACCCATGAGGATCGTTGTCATCGGCGGTACGGGTTTGATCGGCAGCCAGGTCGTGAAGCGGCTCGGTGAGCACGGCCACGACGCCGTGCCCGCGTCCCCGAACAGCGGTGTGAACACGCTGACCGGAGAGGGCGTCGAGGAGGTGCTCAAGGGCGCCGACGTGCTGGTGGACGTGTCGAACTCGCCGTCGTTCGCCGACGACGACGTCATGAACTTCTTCACCACGGCCACGACGAACCTGACCAAGGCCGCCGCCGAGGCGGGCGTCGGCCACTACGTCGCGCTGTCGATCGTCGGCACGGACGAGCTGCCCGAGTCCGGCTACCTGCGCGCGAAGGTGGCGCAGGAGAAGCTCATCAGGGAGTCGGGCCTCACGTACTCGATCATCCGCGCCACCCAGTTCTTCGAGTTCGCGGGTGCCATCGCGAACTCCGCCGAGGTGGACGGCGCTGTGCACCTCCCGCACGGTGGCGTCCAGCCGATCGCGGCCTCCGACGTGGCCGCGGTGGTCGCACGGACCGCCGCCACCGAGCCGGTGAACGGCGTGCTGGAGATCGGCGGGCCCGAGGAGTTCACAATGGACGGTTGGGTGCGCACGGTGCTGACGCAGCGCGGCGACTCGCGCGAGGTCGTCGGTGACCCGCAGGCCAAGTACTTCGGCACGTTCCTGACCGGCAAGCAGCTCGTGCCGAACGACGGTGCACAGCTGCAGCCGACCAGCCTTCAGCAGTGGCTGGCCGCCGGGAACTGAGCTTCCGGCAGGGACGCGGTCATCGCTTCAGAGCGGTGGCCGCGTCGGTCCCGCTCTCAGAACTTCGCGTCCCGCAACTGCCGCCGCGACGTGACCCCGACCTTGCCGAACACCTTGCGCAGGTGCCATTCCACGGTCCGCGGGCTGATGAACAGCCGCGTGCCGATCTCCGGGTTCGAGTAGCCCTCCCGCGCCAGCCGGGCGATCTGGTACTCCTGCGCGGTCAGCTCGTCGGTGGGTTCGGCGGTGCGCTTGCGGGCCGTCTCCCCGGTCGCCTGCAGCTCGCGCCACGCCCGGTCGGCGAACGCCGGCATGCCGCACGCCGTCAGCGTCTCGTGCGCGGTGCGCAGGTGTTCGCGGGCCTCGACCCGTTGGCCCTCGCGGCGCAGCCACTCGCCGTAGAGCAGGTGAGCGCGGCCCAGTTCGGGACGCAACGCCGTGCGTTCCAGGCAGGCGATCGACTCGGCGAACGCGGCGGAGTCGCCGTTCAGCGCGCGCAGGCGGGCCTTGATCCCCAGCGACCACTGCGTGTCGGCCCACGGCTCCGACCGCTCCAGGGCCTCGGCGACGAGTGCCGTGTCGCCGGTGCGGGAGGCGGCCTCCGCCAGTTCGGACGTGATCAGGCAGCTGTAGACCAGGGCGTCGGAGCCGAAGACCCGCAGTGCGGCGTCACGGGCGAGGTCGTGCCGTCCCAGTCCGTTGTGGAGGATCGCGGCGGTCCAGTCGGCGATCACGGCCAGCCGTCCCTGGCCCGCCGCCAGCGCTTCCTCCCGTGCGGTGGACGTGGCCTCGCCGCGGTAGGCAGCGCGCAGCAGCACCGCGTAGCCGACCGGCGGGGTGCCGGTGACCTCCGAGATGCGCTGGTCCTCCTCGATCAACGCCTGCGCCGCGGCGGGTTCGCCCGCCATGAGCTCGTTGTCCGCCAGGAAGTTCAGCGCGAACTGCAGCTGCACGAGCGCGCCGGCGTCGCGGGAGAGGCGGACCTGCTGCTGGGCGAACGCCCTGCGCGTGTCGAAGTCCCACAGCTCACTCGCGATGATCCCGCCCGCGCGGTTGCCGAACAGCCACGGCACGCGGCTGATGTCGTCGGCGCCGACCTTCAAGCCGCGCAGTTCGTCCAGCGCCCGCGTCATGGGTGCGACGGCCGCCGGGTAGCCCGCGGTGATGCGGGTCGTGAGGGCGTCGAGCACCAGGTCCAGCGCGGAGGCCGGGGTGCGCGGCGGGGGAGTGGTGCGGGCGGCGTCGGCGAGCGGCGCACCGGCCCAGATCGCGGCCGAGAGCGCCTCCAGGTGGGTCTCGCGGGCCAGGTCGGCGTCGAACGGGGCGAGCCGGCCTGCCGCGCTGAACAGCAGCGGGGCGGCGTCGGAGACCCGGCGCTGGTCGAACGCGATGTGCCCGCGCAGGTGTTCGACCAGGGCGCCGCGGTGCTCGTCCGGCGGTCCTGCCTCGACCGCGGAGAGCAGCCGCAACGACGCCTCCAGCGCGCCCGCGTCCCGTTTGGCCCGCGCCGCCGCCAGCTCACGGGACGCGCGACGACCCGGTTCCGGGGTCAGCACCGCTGCCTGTTCGAGGAACGCGGCGGCGGCCAGCAGCCCACCACGGGCCTGCGCGCGACCGGCCGAGTTCTCCAGGTCCGCCGCGACCTCCTCGTCCGGCGCTGCGGTGCCCTGGGCCCGGTGCCAGGCGCGGCGGTCCGGGTCGATCGCCGGGTCGGTCACGTCGGCCAGCGCCCGGTGCACCCGCATGCGGTCCACAGTGGACGCCGACCGGTACACGGCTGACCGCACCAGCGGGTGCCGGAACTGGACGCGCGCGCCGAACTCGATCAGCCCGGTGCCCAGTGCCGCGGCGGCGGGGTCTGCGCCCAGCCCGAGCAGCCCGGCCGCCTGCCACAGCAGGGTCGCGTCACCGAGCGGTTCGGCGGCGGCGGTCAGCATCAGCAGCCGCGTGTCGGCGGGCAGCGGCGCGATCTGCCGGACGAACGCGTCCTCGATCCGGCTGGTCAGCGGCCCGGCGTCGAGCCCGTCGGCCAGTTCGGCGGTCGTCCACGCGCGCGGCAGCTCCAGCAGCGCCAGCGGGTTGCCGCGCGCCTCGGCGACGATCCGGTCGCGCACCCGGCCGTCCACCGGCCCCCTGAGCACCGACTCCAGCAACGCGCGGGCGTCGACGTCGTCCAGGCCGCGCACGAACAGCTCCGGCAGCCCGTCGAGGTAGTCGTTGCCCTCGCGCAGCACGAAGACCAGCGCGATCCGTTCGGCGAGCAGCCGGCGGGCGACGAACCCCAGCACCGCCGACGACATCGAGTCGAGCCACTGCGCGTCGTCGACCAGGCACACCAGGGGCTGCTCGTCGGCGACCTCGGCGAGCAGCGTCAGCACCGCGAGGCCGACCATGAACCGCGTCGGCCGCGGCCCGGAGGCCATCCCGAACGCGGTGCCGAGCGCCTCGCGCTGGGGCGGGGGCAGCTTGTCGAGCCGGTCGAGGAACGGCACGCACAGCTGGTGCAGCCCCGCGTACGGGAACGCGCTCTCGGACTCGACGCCCGCCGCCCGCGTGACCCGGAACCCGGCGGCCCGCGCCGACACCCGGTCGAGCAGCGCGGTCTTGCCGATCCCGGCCTCACCCCGCAGCACCAGCACCTGACCTGCACCGGACCGCGCCTGCGTGAGCAGCCGGTCCAGCGTCTCGCCCTCCGTGCGCCTGCCCAGCAGACCTTCGTCCGACACGGGTCCGAGCGTACGGGCCAGGGAGTCACCAGGGTGTTCCACGGGTTCGAAGGCACCCCTGGCGGGAGCAGTCTCATGTCATCACCGAAACGAGAGGGACTCCGATGGACTACAAGTTCGAGGTCACCGTCATCCCGGTCAGCGACGTAGACCGGGCCGTGCACTTCTACAAGACGCTGGGCTGGCGCTTCGACGCCGAGTTCGCCGACGACGAGGGCTACCGCCTGGTCCAGTTCACCCCGCCCGGCTCGCCCGCCTCGGTCATCTTCGGCACCGGCGTCTCGGCCGCGGAGCCGGGCAGCGCCGAGGGCATGCACCTGATCGTCGACGACATCGAGGCCGCCCGCACCGACCTGGCCGCCCGCGGCGTGCAGGTCAGCGAGATCTTCCACGACAAGACCGGGGTCTTCCACCACGCCGGCACCACCGGCCGGGTCACCGGACCGGACCCCGCCCGCACCAGCTACGGCTCGTTCGCCTCGTTCAGCGACCCGGACGGCAACGGCTGGGTGCTGCAGGAGGTCACGACGCGCCTTCCCGGACGTGTGTGATGACCTCGCACTACGACGTGATCGTCCTCGGCGGCGGGTCACCCGGCGAGCACTTCGCCGCGGCCGTCGCCGAGGGCGGGCTGAGCGTGGCGGTGGTCGAGCGCGAACTGCTCGGCGGCGAGTGCTCGTTCTGGGCGTGCATCCCGTCGAAGACCCTGCTGCGTGCCGGCGAGGCCGTGGCGGCGGCACGCGAGGTCCCCGGCGCCCGTGAGGCGGTCACCGGCGAGATCGACGTGAAGGCCGTGCTGGCATGGCGTGACTTCATGGTCTCGTCCTACAACGACGCGGGCGGCGAGAAGTGGGCCGAGGGCGCCGGGATCGACGTGCTGCGCGGCCACGGCAGGATCGCCGGGCCGCGGACGGTCGAGGTCGGCGACCAGACCTACACGGCCGACCACATCGTCATCGCCACCGGATCGGCACCGTTCCTCCCGCCGATCCCGGGCCTGGCCGACCTGGACGTGTGGACGAACCGCGAGGCCACCGGCGTCCAGGAGATCCCGCGCCGGCTGCTGGTCCTGGGCGGCGGACCGGTGGGCGTCGAGATGGCGCAGGCGTTCAAGAGCCTCGGCTCCGAGGTCGCCCTGGTCGAGGGCTCCGACCGGCTGCTGCCCCGCGAACCGGAGGCGGCCGGCCGGGCGCTCACCGAGGCACTGGCCGCGGACGGCGTCGAGCTGCACCTCGGCGTGCACGCCACCGCGGCCCGGTTCGAGAACGGCGAGTACGTGCTCGACCTCCCGGACGGCACCCGGCTGCGCGGCGACAAGCTCCTCGTCGCCACCGGCCGCCGCCCGCGGGTCGACGGCATCGGACTCGAAACCGTTGGAGTCGAGGCGAACCTGCGCGGCCTCGCCACCGACGGGCGGATGAACGTGGCGGACGGAATCTGGGCGGTCGGCGACGTCACGGGCCAGTGGAACCTGACCCACGTCGGCAAGTACCAGGGCCGCGTCGCCGCCGCGAACATCCTCGGCACACCGGCCGAGGTCGACTACAGCGCCGTTCCCCGCGTCGTGTTCACCTCGCCCGAGGTCGCCGCGGTCGGTGCGGCGGAAGGGAAGTACACCGCGACCGCCCACCTGTCCGGTGTCGCCCGCACGGCCACCTACACCCGTGAATACGCCACGAAACCCGGATTCCTGACCCTCGTGTCCGACGGCGAGGTCCTCACCGGCGCTTACGCCGTCGGCCCTGAAGCGGGCGAGTGGCTGCAGCAGGCCACGGTCGCGATCCGCGCGAAGGTTCCGCTGTCCGTGCTGCTCGACGTCATCCAGCCGTTCCCCACCTTTTCGGAGGCGTTCCTCAACGCGCTCCGCGACCTGGCAAAGGAAGTAGCGAAGTGAAGAACCTGACCGAGATCGACATGAAGCTCGAGGTCACCGTCATTCCCGTCACCGATGTGGAGCGCGCCAAGGAGTTCTACTCCCGCCTCGGCTGGCGTCAGGACGTCACCCCGCCGTGGGTCGTGCAGTTCACCCCCCACGGCTCCAACGCCTCCATCCACTTCGGCGAGGGCGTCACGACCGCTGAACCCGGTTCAGGCAGGCACTTCCTGATCGTCTCCGACATCGTGGAGACGCACGAGGCCCTGCTCGCGGCGGGTGTCAAGGTCGGCCCGCTCTTCCACGGCGGCCCCGACGGCCCCGTCGAGGGCGCGGACCCCGAGCGCCGCAGCTACTTCACCCGCGCCGAGCTCGCCGACCCGGACGGCAACACGTGGATCCTGCAGGAGGTCACGACCCGCCTGCCCGGCCGCGTCGACGCCGACGACACCGCGTACGGCTCGATCACCGACCTGTCCGCGGCGTTGCGCAGGGCCGCGGTGGCCCACGGCGAGCACGAGAAGCGCAACGGCGGCGAGTACGACGAGAACTGGCCCGACTGGTACGCCGAGTACATGGTCAAGGAGCAGACGGGCGAGCAGTTGCCGCAGTAGGTTCGGGCGGGTGAACGAGGAAATAGCGAGAGCGCTGCGCGGAACGCCGACGACGTTGGCGTTCCGCGCGCTTTGTGCCGCTCTGGGGAGAACCGACGAGGATCTCGTTGCGTGGTGCGGAGAACAGCTCGCCACCTGGCCCGACGAGACCAGGCAGGCGCCGTACTCCTGGATCGCCGCACTGGAATCCGGCTTCACCAAGCGGGTGTGGCCGCTCGTCCGTTCGCTCGACCTCGGCCGCGGTGGCCGCGAGGGGATGCGCGAGCTGGTGCTGCCCGATCCGCGGACCTGTGCCGAGGTGCGTGCGGTCACCGACTTGAAGCTCGCCCCGTACGGCCACAACCAGGTGGCGGCGTTCGCGGAGACCGCGGACCACTGGGAGCACCTGCGTTCGGTGGAGTTCGCCGGCCTGTGGGAGTTCGACGCGGCCCCGATGGCCCGGTTCGCGGCGAGCGAGACGGCCACCCGGCTGGAGTCGCTGACGGTCGTGCGGGTGCGGGAGAGCCTGTGGGGCTTCGACATCCCGCCGGTGCGCATCGACCGGCCGACCCGCTTGAAGCACGCCGGACTGCTCGCCGCCGACCTGATCCACCTGCTGCGCAACGGTTCCGTGCCGGATCTGACGTCCGTGACCGTGCTCGTGCGGAGCGTCGACGAAGCCCGTGAGCTGGCCGGGTTCGAGGCACTCTCCGCACTGGACCGGCTAGAGATCGGGTTCCGCTGCGGCAAGCACGCGAACGAGGCCGACGAGACCGCGTCCGAGGAGTTCTTCTCCCGAGCGGAACTCACGAACCTGCGCAGCCTCACCGTGCACGGATCGGACATGGACAGGGGCGGTGCGCGCGGCCTGGTCGGGGCAAGCGTGCTCGGGCAGCTCACCGAACTGTCCCTGGTGGCACTGCCCGGCGGCGACGACGTGATCGCCCGCGTGCTCGCCGGCACCGATCCCGCGATCATCGAGAAGCTCGTGCTGGGCAGCCTCGTCGCCACCGACCGGCTCGCGGACGCGTTCACCGCCGAGTACCCGAAACTGCGGCACCTCAGCCTGCGCGGGAACTACTTCGGCCCGGACGGCGTGCGCAAGGTTCTCGCACGCATGCCCGCGCTCGAAGACCTCGATCTCGGCTGCGGGAGTGGTTCGCCGCACTACAGCCACGGGCGGCCGCAGCCGATCGGCGACGCCGGCGCGCAGGCCGTGGCGCTGCACAAGGGGTTGAAACGGCTGGATCTCTCGGCCACGGGTCTCACGCCGGCCGGCCTGCGACCGTTGCTGGAGCTGCCGCTCGAGTTCCTGGACGTGTCGGGCAACCCGCTGGGCGACCTGCCGTCGCTGCCGGACGCACCCGCGTGGCGCACGCTCCAGACGCTGAAGCTGGACGACTGCGCGTTCGGCGACCCGGAGTCGCTGCCGCCGAACGCTCCGCAGCTGGAGAGCCTCTCTTTGGCGCACAACAACATTGGATCCGACGGCGCGCGTGCGCTCGTCGACTGGGCGGTGCTGCCGCAGCTGTGGGAGCTGAACCTGCACGAGAACGTCATCGGCGACGACGGCCTGGTCGACCTGGCCGGATCCCGTGCGGCACAACGACTCCTCGAACTGGACCTGGAGCAGGACGTCTGGACGGCGCACCGCCGCCGGCACATCACACCGCTGCCGGCCGAGGTCGTGGACCCCGAGTCGTTCCCGAACCTGGATGCGCTCTACCTCGGCGTGATCGACGCTTACCACGGCTCCCGCGTCTCCTGCGGCTTCCCCCGCGACCAGCTCGACGAGCGGATCAGGACGAGCCGCCCCGAACTGGCCGCGTTCCTCGCGCACGTCGACCTCTTCAAGTACCTCCCGGGAGAGGACGAGGACCACGACCCGGCGACGGACGACTACCGCTCCGAACGCCTGACCCGTTACACCAAGACGTTCGCCGCCGCGGAGGACTTCGCCCGCAAGGTGATGGCGGGGGAGGAGCCCTAGGGGGCGTCCCTGATGTGCGGACGTGTTGCCGCCGCTTACCTTCCCTCACAAGCGAGGGAGGCCGCGATGAAGGCGATCGTCCAGGACAGATACGGGTCGGCGGACGTGTTGGAGCTGCGAGAGGTCGAACGGCCGGTGCCCGCGGCCGGCGAGGTGCTGGTGCGGGTGCGGGCGTCGTCGGTGAACGCCGCCGACTGGCACATCATGCGCGGCGACCCGTACTTCGCGCGGCTGTTCCTGGGGCTCACGGGGCCGAAGGCGCGGATCAGGGGGATGGACTTCGCGGGCGTGGTCGAGGAGACCGGGCCGGGCGTGGGCGGCATGGTGCAGGTCGGGGACGAGGTGTTCGGGGAGGTCGAGGGGTCCTTCGCCGAGTATGTCCGCGTGCCCGCGAACCTGGTGGCGCACAAGCCTTCCAACCTCACGTTCGAGCAGACGGCGACGCTGCCGCTGGCGGGCAACACGGCGTGGATGGGACTGCGGGAGCTGCAGGCGGGGCAGAAGGTGCTGATCAACGGCGCGTCCGGCGGGGTGGGGCTGATGGCGGTGCAGATCGCCAAGGCGCGCAAGGCGATCGTGACCGCGGTGTGCAGCACGCGCAACGTCGAGCAGGTCCGTTCGGTCGGCGCCGACCACGTCATCGACTACCGGACAACGGACTTCACCCGCACCGGGCAGCACTACGACGTCGTCTTCGACCTGGTGGGGACCAGGTCCATGGGCGAGCTGCGGGCGCTGCTCACCCCCGACGGCACCCTGGTGCTGTCCGGCGGCGGCAGCTTCACGGGCGGGGCGTTGATCGGCCCGTACCGGCTGATCATCCAGGGCAGGCTGCTGGCGGCGTTCACCCGGCAGCGGCTCGTCGTGCTGGAGGCCAAGCCCAGCAAGGAGAACCTGGTCGCGTTGCGGGAGCTGGCCGAGTCGGGACGGCTGGTGCCGGTGATCGAGCGGACCTACCCGCTGACCGACGCGCCGGACGCGATCCGGCACGTCGAGTCCGAGCACGCGCGGGCCAAGGTCGTCGTCACGGCCTGACCGCTTATCGTGGGGGATGGGGAGTCAGTTCCTGGCGAGGGGGAACCAGATGAAGTCCATCCCGGCGTTTCCGGGTCACGTGGCGGAGATGAACGACGGCGTGATCGCCACCGCGGACGCGTACGGCACGTGGCTGCGGTCGTTCTACGACGTCAGGGCGCGCTGGCACCGGCGCTTCTACCGGGCCAGCGGGACGTTGGTGATCCTCGTCGGCGCCGCACTGCCGGTGCTGACGAGCCTCGACTACCCGGGCAAGGCGCTGACGATCTCGCTCGCGGGCGTCGTGGTCGCCGGGCTGACGGGGTTGCGCGCGTTCTACCGCTGGGACCAGTCGTGGATCCTGCTGCGCAACAGCGAGATGGCCGTGACCGCCGCCTACCTGGAGTGGAAGACCACTCCGGGCAACTTCCCCGCCGCTGACGACGTGGCGCAGCGGTCGGTGCAGGAGAAGGCCGCGAGCGCGTTCATCGACAGGCTCGGGGACCTCCGGCAGCGGGAGGCGACCATGTTCTTCAAGGACATGGCGTTCCCGAACATGAGCGGCGCCAAGTCCTGATCCGGTGAGCGGTAAATCCCTGGCTTTCCGGCGGGGGATGCGCCGACGATTCCGCCATGGTCGAGGTTCGAGTCACCGGTGGAACTGTTCGTGGTGCTGCTGAGCAGGGGTTGGCGGTGTTCCGCGGCATCCCGTTCGCCGCGCCGCCTGTCGGGTCTTTCCGTTTTGCCGCACCCCAGCCGGTCGAGCCGTGGGACGGCGTGCGGGACGCGCTGGAGTTCGGGCCGCCGCCACCGCAGGCCGGGGTGTTCGGCATGGACAGGTTCGGGTCCGCCGGCGACGAGTGGCTGACGGTGAACGTCTGGTCGCCAGGGGTGGCCGGGGACCTGCCGGTGATGGTGTGGATCCAGGGCGGTGCCTACACGATCGGCACGTCCGGCCTGCCCGACTACGACGGCGCGCGGCTCGCGTCGGACGGTGTCGTGGTGGTGACGTTCAACTACCGCGTCGGCATCGAGGGGTTCGCGCAGATCGAGGGCGCTCCGGCGAACCGGGGGCTGCTCGACCAGGTCGCGGCGCTGGAGTGGGTGAGCGCCAACATCCGCGCGTTCGGCGGTGATCCGGGCCGGGTGACGGTCTTCGGCGAGTCGGCGGGCGGCGGTTCGGTGGCGGCGTTGCTCGCCATGCCGCGCGCGAAGGGGCTCTTCCAGCGTGCGATCGCGAGCAGCGTGCCGGGGGTGTTCTTCACGCCGGAGCTGGCCGGTGACATCGCCGCGGCGTGCGCCGCCGAACTGGGACTGCGGCCGACCGTCGCCGATCTGTCCACTGTGGAGCCGGAGCTGCTGCCGTCCGCGGGTGACGAGGTCATGGCCAAGATGGGCCGGTTCCCGCGGTGGGGCCCGGCCGGGTACAAGAAGATCCCGTTCGCGCCCGTGGTGGACGGGGACGTCCTCCCGGTGACGCCGTGGGAGGCGGTCAGGTCGGGCGCGGCACGCGAGGTCGAGCTGATCGCCGGGCACACGCGTCACGAGCAGCGCCTCCTGTCCGTGCTGGAGGGCCTGGTGGGCAGCGTGACGGCGGAACAGGCGTCGGAGGCGCTGGAGATGTTCGCGCCGGGCCTCGCGTATCCGCAGCTGGCGCCGGAGGAGCTGTTCGAGCTGGTCTCCTCGGACTGGGTGTTCCGGATGCCGTCGTTGCACCTCGCGGAGGCGCAGGTGGCGGCGGGTGGCCGGGCGCACGTCTACGTGGTGGCCTTCGAGCCGACCGAGGTCTTCCGCGCCTGTCACGGTCTGGACGTGCCGCTGGTGTTCGGCAACCTCGACCGGGGGCAGGCGGCCGCGGTGCTCGGGGAGATCACCCCCGTGGTGAGGGCCGTGTCCGACCGGATGCGGGCGGCGTGGACGGTATTCGCTATCACCGGCGAACCTGGTTGGCCCGCCTACGGTTCCGAACGCCTGACGCGGGTCTTCGACGTGCAGGACGAGGTGGGCCCGTACCCCGAGGAGCAGTCGCGGCTGATCTGGCAGGACCACTCGTTCGCCCCGCTTCCCCTTGTCCGGTGAGGCGGGGAATACCTGCTTTCCGAACGCGTTGTACGCGCCGGAAGGGAGGTTCTCCTATGAACGAGTTCTCGGTGCGCGACACCACCGGGTTCAACGCCTACCAGCCGAACGGTGAGGTGGCGGCAGACCGCTGGGTCACGGCGATGCGCCTGTTCGACACCGGCCACGTCGAGACTCCCGCCGAGAAGTGGGAGCGCGCGCGGCTGCTGTTCGAGTCCCGCGACTACATCAAGGCCGCCGAGCTGCTGGCCGACGTCGCCGGCGAGGTGCCGTTCCAGACGGACCTCTGCCTGCTGCTGGCCCGCGCCTACTACCACTCGGCGCAGCTGGGCAAGGCCGAGGCGCAGCTCCGCGTGATCGTGGACCGCGACCCGGTCGAGCACTACGCCCACCTGCTGCTCGGGCGGACGCTGGAGCGGCAGGGCCGGCCTGAGGAGGCCGCGCCCTGGCTCCGGCTGGCCGCCGCCCTCGGCGGCGACCTGGCCGAGGTCTAACCGACGTCCAGCTTGGCGAACGTGCGCAGGAGGCCAGGAGCGACCCGGCTGGCGAGCCGGGCCGCCCTGGCCTCGGCCGTCACCGGCACGACGGGCTTGTTGCGGCGCACCGCCCGCACGATCTGGGTGGCCACGCCCTCGGGACCGAAACCGCGCCGGGCGTAGATCCTCGACGCGCGGTCCTGCTTGCGGCGTTCCTCCTCGGAGCTGACGCCGGAGAACGTCGTGGTCGCGGTGATGTTCGTGTTCACCAGTCCCGGGCAGATGGCGCTGACGCCGATGGCGTGCGGCGCGAGCTCGGCCCGCAGGCAGTCCGACAGCATGAACACCGCCGCCTTGCTGGTGGCGTACGCGGACAGGATCTTCGACGGCAGGTAGGCCGCCGCCGAGGACAGGTTCACGACGTGGCCGCCCTCGCCGCGTTCGATCATCAGCTCACCGAAGGCCCGGCAGCCGTGCACCACTCCCCACAGGTTGACGTCCAGCACCCGTTGCCACTGCTCGGTCGAGGTCGACATGAACGACCCGGAATGGCCGATGCCCGCGTTGTTCACGACCACATCGGGCACACCGTGCTCGTCCGCGACCTGCCGCGCCCAGGCCCGTACCGCCTCCTCGGAGCGCACGTCGACCTCGTAGGCGTGGCCGTCGACCAGGTCGGCGGTCTCCTTGGCCGCGGTGAAGTCCACATCGGACACCACGACCTTCGCGCCCGCCTCGGCGAACGCCACCGCGGTCGCCCTGCCGATGCCGCTGCCGCCGCCCGTGATCACCACGAGCTCACGCGGGGGAGTGGAGTCCGTGACGAACTCGCTGATCATCCGGGCGAGCGGCGCGGGGTGGCTCAGCGGCGCCCAGTGCCCGGCCGCGATCTTCCTGCGGGTGAGCGACGGCACCCAGCGTTCGAGGTCGAGCGGTTCGGTGCGGATGTAGCGGTCCTGGGTCGGCTGGATCACCTGCACCGGCATCGGCGCGAACCGTTGCCGCGGTGAGCGCATGACCTGCCGGATGTTGGCCCGGTACAACGAGATCCCGCGCACGGCGTCGGACGTGATCGTGCGCGCGGGCTTGACCTTCACACCTTCCAGCCGCTGGAGCACGCCTCCCCAGCGCGGACCGAGGTAGAGCCGCCAGAACAACGGCGCGAGCACCGGCAGGTGGAACGCGCCGATGTACCAGGAGCGGACGAACTGCCTGATGTGAGCGATCGACAAGCCCTTCCGCGACCAGTGCCCCATGTGGTCGAGGGACGGCCCGGAGATGGACGTGAACGTCGCGATCCGCGCACCGGGTGTGGTCACGGCCTCCCAGGACTGGATCGAACCCCAGTCGTGGCCCACGACGTGCACCGGCTCGTCAGGGCTGACCGCGTCGATCACCGCGAACAGGTCCGCCGCCAGCCGTTCGAGCCGGTAACCGTCCTCAGTGGACGGCGCCGTCGACTCGCCCGCGCCGCGCACGTCGTAGGTGACGACGCGGAAGTCCTTCTCCAGCAACGCGGCCACGCGGTCCCAGACCTCGTGCGTGTCCGGATACCCGTGCACCAGGACCACGGTCGGGCCGGTCGTGCCGCGCACCTGCACGGCGAGTTCGACTTCCCCGGAACGCACCTTCACAGTTCCTCCAGAACTAGTCGATCACCGGTGGGCCGGTCCACGCAGATCCGCACGCCGCCTACATCGCACGTGCCGCAGAACCCCTGGCGGCACGAGTAGGCGACCGACGGACGGAAGTCCCTGATCACGTCCAGCGCCGACCGGTCAGCGGGTACGTCGAGGGACACCCCGCTGCGGCGCAGTTCGACCGTGAACGGCTGACCGTCGACGATCGGTGGCGGACTGAAGCGTTCGAAGTGCAGCCAGCGCGACGAGAACTCGGCCCGCACCTGGTCGAGCATCGACGACGGCCCGCAGCAGTACACCGCGCCCCGCGGGGAAGCGTCGCCGAGCAGCGCCTCGCCCCGGCCGATCCGCACGTCGACCCGGCCGACGGGAAGCTCGTCCAGGAACGGCATCGCCGTCATCGACCGCCCGCAGTACACGAGCCGCCAGTCGAGGCCCGCCCGCGCGGCCGCGTGCACCATCGGCAGGATCGCGGTGATCCCGATGCCGCCCGCGACGAACACGACCGGCCCGATCCCGGCGAACGGGAAGGCGTTGCGCGGCCCGCGCACCTGGATCCGGTCGCCGACCCGCAACGCCTGCACCTCGCGCGAACCGGCGCCGACCTCGCGGACCGCGATCCGGTAGGTGTCCTCGGCCGGGTCACCGCACAGCGAGTACTGCCGGCGCAGCCCGGACGGCAGGTGCAGGTCGACGTGACAGCCGGGCTGCCAGGCGGGCAGTGCAGGCCCGCCGAACCGGAGGCTCACCACGCCGTCGGCGACATGTGAGCGTTCGACAACGGTGAGCCACAAGGCATCCCGCGCGGCACCGGGGCGCGCTCGGCCACCGAACCGGGCCACTGCGGCGTCGTAGAGGCTGCCGAACCGGGTGAGACCGTTCAGCATCAGTGCGCCTCCCGCGCCGCGGGCGACGACGCCAGGTACGCGATCGCCTGCGTCGTCGAGCCTTCCTGCTTCGGGTGGTAGGCGGGGTGGAAGTAGCGCAGGAACGCCCGGAAGATGTCCGACAGCTTCGGCAGCAGCCCGCGCCGTCCTGCCCGCATCGACTCCCGCCAGGTCAGCCGCACCCGAGTCGTCTTGTCGGCGCGCACCATGAACCGCGCCCCGCGCACCCACAGCCAGAACAACACCGGCGCGACCAGCAGCATCGCCCGCGCCCGCCGCACGTACCGCCGGTCGAGGTGGCACATCAGGTCGTACGCGACGCTGCGGTGCTCGACCTCCTCGGCGGCGTGCCACCGCAGCAGGTCCAGCATCACCGGGTGGATGCTGGCCTTGTCGAGCGCGCCGGCGTTCAGCATCCAGTCGCCCAGGTAGGCCGTGAAGTGCTCGACGGCGGCGACGATCGCGACCCGTTCGATCAGCTGCTCGCGCGCCTGCTCCTCGTTCAGCCCCGCCTGGGGGCCGAGGATCCGCTGGAACACGTGTTCCATCTGCCGCGTGAACGGCCGCGGGTCCAGCCCGTTCGCCAGCAGGTGGTCGAGGACCTCGCTGTGCGCCTCGGCGTGCATGGCCTCCTGGCCGATGAACCCGAGCACGTCCTCGCGCAACGTGTCGTCGGTGATCAGCGGCACGGCCTGCTGGAACGTCCGCACGAACCACCGCTCGCCCTCGGGCAGCAGCAGGTGCAGGACGTTCATGACGTGCGTGGTGACCGGTTCGTCCGGGACCCAGTGCATCGGCAGGGTCGACCAGTCGAACTGCACGTCACGCGGCTGCAGAACGAGGTTGTCCGGCTCCATCGCAGTACCTCCGCCAATTACTACGCCAGCGTAGCTTTGTGAAAGCTACGCCACCGTAGCAATATGGTCCCGTGAGCACAACGCGTCGCAAGTACGCCCGCCGCCTGCCGCCCGAGCAGCGCCGCGAGCAACTGCTCGACGCCGCCCTGAGCCTGATCCCGGCCGGCTTCGACACCGTGACCATGGAGTCGGTCGCCAAACACGCCGAGGTCACCAAGCCCGTGCTCTACGACCTGTTCGCCAACCGCGGCGAGCTCATCAGCGCCCTGCTCGAACGCGAGGCGGCCCGCGCCACCGAACAGGTCCTCGCCGCCCTGCCCACCGACTTCGCCACGCGTTCCCCGGACGACGCCTTCGCCGACGCCGTCCGCGTCTTCGTGACCGCCGTGGTGCAGGCCCCCGACCGCTGGCGCCTCGTGCTCCTGCCGCCCGAGGGCACGCCCGCCGAGTTCCGCGCCCAGGTGGAACTCGTCCGCGCGGGCGTCCTGGCCCAGATCGAGGACCTGGCCGCGCTGGGCCTCAAGGAGCTGGGCCGCCTGGACGACCTCGACTCGGCCCTGCTCGGCCACGCGATGCTCGCCCTCGCGGAGATGTCCGGCCGCCTGGTGCTCACCGAACCGGAGAAGTTCACGCCGGACCGGCTGGCGGCCTTCGTGACCCGGATCGCCCACGGCCTGCGCTGAGCACCGACCGCATGTAGAGCAACGCCTCGCGGTCGTCCATCCCTGGCAAGTCCGTCGTGAGCCCCTCGACCAGGTTCGCCGCCGCCATCGCCCCGAAGTCGCCCGCGTGCTTCAAATACCCGAGCACCCGAGCCGCCTCGCCCGGCCTGCTGTCCCGCGTGATCGCGATGAACTCCACCGCCACCACGCTCGCCGCCACCACGTTGCCGGTCTCCAGCAACTCGTCGACGTGCGCCCCGAGCAGCTCGAACGCCCGGCTCAGGTCCCCGCCCCGGAACGCCCGCCGCGCCTCCGTGGTCTTGTTGGCCGACAACGTGCCCGGCGGCAGCTCGACGTCCGCCGCCTCGTCGAAGAACGCGTCCGGCGCACGCCCCTGGAACATCGCGCTGTACCCGAGCGTCTGCAACGCCCAGTGCAGCAACGTGGGCGGCCCGGTGCTCCGGAACCGCTCGGCCAGCGCCGCGACCCGGTGGTCGACGAGCTCGAACAGCCCGGCCCCCAGCGACGTGCCCGACGGCATCATCTCCAGGAAAGAGTGGAGGTGCGGCTCGTCCACCGACGCCAACGCCTCGGGCAGGCACTCCGCGAGCGCCAGCCCGTCGCCGGACGCGTAGGCACGCGCGTACCGGCTCAGCGGATGGTCGGGCACCTCCGGCAACGTGGCCGAGCTGGACCCCTGGACGTTCCGCTCGGCCACCCACACCAGCCAGAATCCCGGCAGGCCGGCCTCGCGCCCGCCAAAACTGTCAGACCCACTCGCTATTGTTGAATTTGGGGGTACCCGGCCAGGGTCGTGTGTGTGGTGGGAACGCACGGCGCGTTGCCCGTGCGCGGTCTGTGCTGTCTGCACGAGCCGCTCAGCCCAGTCGCCGATCTCCCGCCGCCCTCGTAGCGGCAGCTCGGTCACCACGGGCCGGACCAGCGCCTCCGCCAGTGGCACGTCCCCGGACTCGAGCGCCCACTCCACCGCCGCCCGCAGGTTCGGCCACAACTCCGCGAGCCGCCCCACACCCTCGACCTCGCCGGGCCCGCTCAACAACTCACCGACCTCCGCAACCCGCCGCAAGCACCACGAGGCCTGCGCGGCCAAAGCCGGACCGCGGTCGAGAAGCAGCGAAGAAGCGAACTGCCGCAACGGCTCCAGCATCCGGAACCGCCGCCCGAACGGTCCATCGTGGACGGACACCATCGACCGCTCGACCAGATCCCCGAGCAGATGATCCTCCGCCACCGCCCCCAGGTCGAACGGCGCAGCGAACACCGAAAGCCGGCAGAACAACTCCTGCTCAGCCGAAGTCAACAGGTCGTAGGACCACTGGATCGCCGACCGCACGGTCCGATGCCGCGACGCACCCGTCCGCCGCACACCGATGTCCAGCCGCGTCAGCAACTCCGCGGGCCGATGACTCCGCACCCGAGCCGCCGCCAGCTCGATGGCCAGCGGGATCCCGTCGAGCAACCGGCACAGCTCCGCAACCGAACCATCGCCCGAATACGAAGGATCAGCAGCACGCGCACGAACGTCGAACAGCTCAACACTCGCCGCCGCGTCCAGCGGCTCCACCACCACAACCCGTTCGTCGGCAACGGATAGCCGTTCCCGCGAGGTCGCCAGAACCCGCACCGGCGCACTGACAGAAGCCACAAAAGCAGCGGCGCCATCCAACACGTGCTCGCAATTATCCAGCACCAGCAACGAAAGCCGCGCCGCCACCACCGCCTGCGCCACGGAGACCCCGGGCCGTTCCACGATTCCCAGCGCATCCGCGACGGCCCGCGGCACGTCCGCAGACGACGTGATCTCCGCCAGTGACACGAAAACCCCGCCCAGCGCCGAAGCCAGCCGCGTCTTGCCGATCCCGCCCGGCCCCACCAGCGTCACCACCGGCGCGACCCGCAACGCCTCCGCGACGCGCGCAAGATCGGCATCACGGCCTATCAGCACCGGCCTGGCAACCGGAGCATGCGCGAGCACCTGCTGTTCGGCGGCACGCAACAGAGGCCCGGGCTCCACCCCGAGCTCGTCCACAAGATGCCGCCGAACCCGTTGGTACACCGCGAGAGCATCAGCCTGCCGCCCGGTCCGGTAGAGCGCCGTCATCAACAACGCCGCCAGCCCCTCCCGCGTCGGATGCTCCGACACGAACGCCGACAGCTCACCGACAACAGCTCCCGGCTCGGCCGGCAGCCGCCGCGAGAAGTCCTTCTCGACCGCGCCCAGCCACTCCTCGGTCAACGACACCACGGCCGCGTCCAGCTCCGGCGCCACCAACCCCGCCAGCGGCACACCACCCCACACCGCGACGGCCGCAGCTGCGTCCCCGGCGCGCACGTGTTCCAGGAACAGCGAGACATCAGTGGGCACGTCGAGCCGATAGGCCGCACCGACCCGTGCGATCGCGTCAGCACCAAGAGACTTCCGCAGCTGCGCGACATGCCACTGCAACGCTTTCCCAGCAGTGGAAGGGGGCGCGTCACCCCACACGAGGTCGATCAGCCGCGACACCGGCAACGGCATGCCAGGGGAGAGCGCCAACGCCGCCAGCACGACCTGCGATCTCGGCGACCCGATGTCGACCGGTTCGCCGTCGTCGGTGGTGGCGCGGACACCACCGAGCAAACCGATCCGCACCGGCGAATTCTCACACACCACACGCACACCGGCCGCACACCAGCGCCCGCCAGCCTCAGCGCCATGACAGCACGAGTTGTGGGTTGCCTGTTCATCACCGCCACGGCCGCGGGCGTGGTCAGCGCGGCCACCCAGGGCGCCACCAGAGGGGTGATGGTGTTCGTGATGGCCGTGGCCATCGCGTTCATCGCACCAGTGTTGTACCCCGTCCTCAGACCCCACGGCGAGGGCGCGGCGATGGGGTACGTCGTCGCGCGAACCCTCGAGGTCGTCTTCCTGATGTCGGCCGTGGCACCGATTGCGCACGTTCACATCGACGAGGTCTGGGGCCACGCCAGCGCGATCTACTTCTGCGTCGGCGTGGCGCTCCTGAACGTCCTGCTGCTGCGATCGGCGCTCGTGCCGAGGTGGATCTCGGTGTGGGCGCTGGTCGCCGTGGTGCCCTACCTGGCCGGTGCCGTGCTCGTGCTGCTCGGCGTGCTCTCGTCGCAGCAGGCCGGCGCGCTGTTCGTGCCGCTGGCGCTCAACGAGATGGTGCTGGCGGTCTGGTTGCTGGTGAAGGGGTTCAGCCCCGCCTCGTCCGCACGTGCGTGAGCAGCGCCAGCCCGGTCGGGTCGAGCACCGCGGACACGTCGCACCCCGGCAGCAGCGCGCGGACGGCCCGCTCGTCGCGTTCGGTCACCGACCAGTCCATCAGGAACTCGAGCGCGTGCTTCAACGGGTTGCCGGGCGTGCTGGTGGAGAAGTAGAACGTGCCGCCGGGACGGCAGAGCCTGGTCAGCACCGCCTCGGTCAGCCGCACGGCCGCGCGGTCGTTGAGGTAGTCGTAGAGGCCGTTGACCAGCACCAGGTCGTACGGGCCGAGCTCGGCGAGCTTCGGCAGCGCGCGGAACACGTTGCCGGAGATCGAGGTCGTGACGTCGTTGAGCGGACCGAGCCGCTGCTCGGCCAGCTCCAGCGCGTCGGGGTCGACGTCGGTGAGGACGAACCTGTCGCCGGGCCGCAGGATGCCGGGCGGGATGAGCCGCAGGTCAGGGGCGGCGCCGGCGGCGATCAGCAGAATCGAGCGGGGACCGTTGCGCTGGGCGGTCAGGCAGTCGCTGATCAGCCTGGCCTGATGCATCACCCGGTTGCGCTGCTGCTGGGTGACCGGCGAGTTCTGCAGGCTCGTCTCGACGTGCCAGCCGAGCGTGCCCTGCGGGGCCTCGTTCGTCTGCGCCATGACGTGCTCGACCAGCCGGAAGTCGCTGGGGTAGCCGCGCGCCCACTCGTTCTCGTCGCGCATGAAGGGTGAACGCGAACATGCCGACCGCGCGGGCTGGACGATCGCGGCGATGTCCTCCTCGGGGATCCCCGCGGCCACCCCGGCGCCGATCTGCGCGCCGAGCGTGCGCAACCGGCCTCCGACCAGCATGTGCGTCGACGGGTCGGTGAGGTTGAACTCCTTCTCACCGCGCAGGAAGCCGTCAACGGCGTCGCTGAGCCGGTGCAGGGCGTCAGTGGTGTGCGGGAGCACGGTCATCGAACACTTCCTCGGTGCGGCAACGGTTCGAGAGCTTGTCAGGCGCGGACGCTGATCAACAGAGTCTTTCGGGTAATACGGCGCTGAACCTGCTCTGGTTCGCGGTCACGGACCCGTGGCGGTGATCGCGTCGGCGATCGCCTGATGGCCCGCCGGCGTGGGGTGCACGTCGGTCTCGTCGCAGATGTAGGTGAGCGTGCACACCTCGGCGACCGACACCGGGATCTGGCCGTACCTCGGGTCCTCGGTCAGTTCGGTCAGCGCACCATAACCGCCGGTCGTGCTGGTGACGTCGATGAACTTCGCGTCGAACTTCGCGTACTCCGCGGCGATCTCGCCGTTGAAGTCCTCGTACAACGCGACCGACGTGCGGGCGAGGTCCTCGCCGTTCGGGAGCGAGGGGTTGACCCACGCGCCGAAGAAGACGTCCGGGTAGCCCAGGCCGACGATCCGCACGTCCGGCGCCGCCTCGCGGAACCTGGTGAGCGCGGTGGCGATGTTGGTCTTCGTGTCGGTGATCGCCGACGTCGCGCATTCGGCGGGGTCCTGGGCCACCGCGCACGGTTCCAGCAGGTCGTTGCTGCCGATCACCATCGTGACCAGCCCGACCTGGCCGGTGCGCAGGGTGTCGACGGTGACGTCGACCTGGGTCCTCCCGCCTGCCTCCGGTTCGCACGCCTGCGCGGCGAGGAGATCGGCGGAGGTGGCGCCGTTGCAGGCGACGCTGATCAGGTCGAGCCCGGACTGCCTGGCGACGATCTGGGCGAAGCTCTCGCCGGTGCCGTTCGGCCCGAGCCCGGTGGCGTAGGAGTCGCCGAGTGACACGTACAGCCGCGGTTCGGCCGGGACAGCGCTGGTCGGGGGAGATGTGGCGGCGGAACAGGAGGCCGCCAGCAGCGTCAGCGCGGAGGTCAGGACCAGCGAGAACCTCTGCACACCTGCTCCTCGCACCTCGGTGGACCGACGTGGCGAGCCTACCGAGGTGGCCTGTGAGACCTTCGTGATCAACGACCCGCGGCGGTGACGGCCTCCGCGATCACCTGATGACCCGCGGGCGTCGGGTGCACGTCGGTGCGGTCGCAGAAGTAGGTGAGCGTGCACACCTTGGCCACGGACGCGGGGATCTGGCCGTACTTCGGGTCCTGCGTGAGCTCGGTCAGCGCGCCGTAACCGCCGGTCGTGCTCGTGACGTCGGCGAACTTCGCGCCGAACCTGCCGTACTGGGCCGCGATCTTGGTGTTGAAGTCCTGGAACATCGTCACCGACAGCCGGGCGAGGTTCTTGCCGTTGGGGAACGAGGGGTTCACCCACGCGCCGAGGAACACGTCCGGGTAAGTCAGCCCGACGATCTTCACGTCCGGCGCGACCTCCCGCAGCTCGGTGAGCGTGCCGGCGACGTTGGTCTGGATGTCGGCGACGGTCCTGGTCGCGCACTCCAGGGCTTCCTGCGACAACGCGCACGGCGCCAGGTCGTTGCCGCCGATCACCACCGTGACCAGTGCGGCCTTCTTGCCGCGCAACGCCTCGACCGCGGCGTCGAGCTGGGTCCTGCCGCCGGCGTCCGGCCCGCACGCGGGCCTGGTCGCGAGATCGGCCGAGGTGGCGCCGTTGCAGGCCAGGTTGATCAGCTTCAGGCCGGACTGCTTCGCGACGATCTGCGCGAAGCTCTCCCCGGTGCCGTTCGGGCTGAAGCCCGTCGCGTAGGAGTCGCCGATCGACACGTAGACCTGCTCGGCCGGTGGCGGGGCGCTGCTGCTGGGCGCGGGCACCGGGGTGGACGCGGGCGGCGTCGAGGTGCACGCCGTCAGCGTCATGAGCAACGCCGCGACCAGGGCGAACCTCGGCACACCTGACTCCTGTCCTTCAGAGGCTGATGTGCCGAGGTTACGGAACCGCCCGTGTGGGTCCTGTCAGCGGAAGCTGCGCAACCGCAGGCTGTTGCTCACCACGAACACCGACGAGAACGCCATGGCCGCGCCCGCGATCATCGGGTTGAGCAGGCCGAGCGCCGCCAACGGCAGTGCCGCGATGTTGTACGCGAACGCCCAGAACAGGTTGCCCTTGATCGTTGTGAGCGTGCGCCTGGACAGCCTGATCGCGTCCACGGCTGCATTGAGGTCGCCGCGCACCAGGGTGAGGTCGCTGGCCTCGATCGCGACGTCCGTACCGGTGCCCATCGCCAGGCCCAGGTCGGCCTGGGCGAGCGCCGCCGCGTCGTTCACGCCGTCGCCGACCATCGCCACGACCCGGCCCTCGTCCTGCAGGCGCTTGACGACGTCGACCTTGTCGGCCGGCAGCACCTCCGCGATGACCTCGTCGATGCCGACCTCGGCCGCCACGGCCTCCGCCGCTGCCTGGTTGTCGCCGGTCAGCAGCACCGGGCGCAGTCCCAGTTCGCGGAGACCCGCGACGGCCTCCTTCGAGGTGGGCTTCACCGTGTCCGCGACGACCAGCACGCCACGCGCCTTGCCGTCCCACGCCACCAGCACCGCCGTGCGCCCCTGCCGTTCGGCCGCTTCCTTGGCCTCGGTGAGGTTCGCGTCGAGCTGGACGCTCCAGTCGCTGAGCAGGCGTTCCCGGCCGACCAGCACCGCGTGAGCGTTCACAACTCCCTGCACACCAAGGCCTTCGACGTTCTGGAAGTCCTCGACGGGCGGCACGTCACCCGCGGCCTGGGTGATGGCCCTCGCGATCGGGTGCTCGGACGCGTTCTCCAGCGCCCCGGCGAGCTTGAGGACCTCGTCCTCGTCCTCACCTTCGGCGGTGTGAACGCTCACCAGGCTCATCCGGCCTGTCGTCACGGTCCCGGTCTTGTCGAGCACCACGGTGTCGACGCGGCGGGTGGACTCCAGCACCTCCGGCCCCTTGATCAGGATGCCGAGCTGCGCACCCCGGCCGGTGCCGACGAGCAACGCGGTCGGCGTCGCCAGGCCCAGCGCACACGGGCAGGCGATGATCAGCACCGCCACCGCGGCCGTGAACGCCGCTCCCGCACCGCCGCCCGTGCCGAGCCAGAACCCCAGCGTGCCCACCGCGAGCGCGATCACGATCGGCACGAACACGGCGGAGATCCGGTCCGCGAGCCGCTGCACCTCGGCCTTGCCGTTCTGCGCCTGCTCGACCAGCCTCGCCATCTGCGCGAGCTGCGTGTCCGACCCGATCCGCGTCGCACGCACGACGAGCCGCCCACCCGCGTTGACCGTCGCCCCGGCCACCGCGTCACCGGCCCGCACCTCGACCGGCACCGACTCGCCGGTGAGCATGCTCGCGTCGACCGCGGAGCTGCCCTCCTCGATGACACCGTCGGTGGCGATCTTCTCGCCCGGCCGCACGACGAACCTGTCGCCGACCTGGAGCTCGCCGGTCGGGATGCGGACCTCGCGGCCGTCCCGCAGCACCGCGACGTCCTTGGCGCCGAGCTCGAGCAGCGCCGTCAACGCCGCTCCCGCCCGCCGCTTCGACCGCGCCTCGAAGTACCGGCCGGCCAGGATGAACGTCGTGACGCCCGCCGCGACCTCGAGGTAGATGTTGCCGGTCCCGGCCATCCGCTCGATGGTGAACGTGAACCCGTGCGTCATGCCGGGAGTGCCCGCCGTGCCCAGGAACAGCGCGTAGAGCGACCACAGGAACGCCGAGCCGACGCCGATCGAGATCAGCGTGTCCATCGTGGCGGCGCCGTGCTTGGCGTTCGTCCACGCCGCCTTGTGGAACGGCCACGCGGCGTACGTGACCACCGGGCCGGCCAGCGCCAGCGACAGCCACTGCCAGTAGGTGAACTGCAGTGCCGGGATCATCGCCAGTGCGATCACCGGTACGGACAGCACGGTCGAGGTGATCAGCCGTTGCCGCAGCGTTCTGGTCGGGTCGTCGATGGTCGGGTTCTCGGTTGGCGCGGAGGGGAGTTCGGCTGTGTAGCCGGTGTCCTCCACCACCTTCACCAGGTCGGCCGGGGTGAGGTCGCCCGCGTAGGTGACTCGGGCCTTCTCGGTGGCGTAGTTGACCGACGCCTCGACGCCGTCCAGCTTGTTGAGCTTGCGCTCGATTCGTGCGGCGCAGGAGGCGCAGGTCATGCCGCCGATCGAGATCTCGATGGTGTCAGTGGCCATGACCGCCCTCCTCGTGCGTTGTGAGCGTGAACTCCGCGGTGCGGACCACGTTGTTGTGCTGGAAGTCCAGGAACAGGCGGTACTTGCCGGCTGTGGGGACCTCTACGGCGAACTTCACCTGGTCGCCTTGTTCCGGGTGGACGTGCAGGTAGGCGAGGTCGGCTGCGCGCAGCGCCACCAGGTGGCCCTTGGCGCCCAGGTAGTTCTGCAGGTCTGTCACCGGTTTGCCGTCTTTGGTAATGGCGATGGTGACGGTTGATGCCGTGCCCGCGTTGAGTTCGCCGGTGAGGGACACCTCGTAGCCGTCCACGGTGAACGTGCTGCTGTTGATGTGGTTTCGGGGGCGGTAGTCGCCTGCGACCTGGACGTCGGCGCCCAGCGTGGTCTTCTCGCCGCCCTCTGGTCTGAAGTCGGCGAAGATCCGGTAGCTGCCGGCTTCCGGGAGGCTCAGCGGGACCGACCACGTGCCGTCCGGCGCCATTTCCGGGTGGACGTGCTGGAAGTTCGAGCCGTCGCGGCGGACGGCGATCAGGTGCAGGCGTTTTTCGTGTTCTACGGCGAACTTCGTGACCGGTCGGCCGTCCGGGCCCTCGATGTGGAAGGTCAGCGGGTTCATCTCGTCCAGGCGCAGGGTGTAGCCGTTGTCCGAGACGGACAGTCCTGGTGGGAGCTTGGACTGGGGTGAGTCGTGGCCGCCGCCGTGTGTTGCTTCTTCCGCGTGTGCCGGTGGTGGCTCGGGTGGTCCTGCCGCGGCTCCTGCTGCCCAGGTCGCGCCGAAGATCACGACCAGCGCGGTGGCGTAGAGGGCGACCTTGTGTCCGGTCTTCATCGGTCAGCCCGCCAGTTCGTAGCCGGCTTCGGTGACCGCGGCCCGCAGGTCGGTCAGCAGGACCGGGGTGGTGCTGGTGATCGTGACCTTGCCGGTGGGGAGGTCTACGGTCACGTTCTGCACGCCGTCGATCTTGGCGAGTTCCTCGGTCACGCTGGTGACGCAGTGGCCGCAGGTCATGCCCTTGACGGTGTGGACGGACTCGGTGTGGACGGACTCGCTCATGGGTCTTCTCCTCGCGGGTTAGGAGCGGACCAGGCGGGCGATGGCGTCACTGGCTTCCGCGATCTTCGCGTCTGCCGTGGTGCCGCCCTCGGTGATGGCCTGGCTCACGCAGTGCTTGAGGTGCTCGTCGAGCAGCCCCAGTGAGACCGCCTGCAACGCCCTGGTGGCCGCGGAGATCTGGGTGAGCACGTCGATGCAGTACTCATCGGTTTCGATCATCCGCTGCAAGCCGCGGACCTGGCCCTCGATACGGCGGAGGCGGCGCAGGTGGGAGGCCTTCGTGTTGGCGTAGCCGTGCATGTCTCGCTCCTTCTCCGGCCACCGCGCGGCCGGGTGGTCATCCCGGGGGAGCGGTGGGCTCTGCGGTCATTTATACCCTAGGGGGGTATGGGTATGTCAAAGGTTGGGGTGGCGGCTTGGAAGGGACCGCCGGTCTTGCCTGGTAGGACGGCTCGCCTTCGGCTGCGCGGGTGGTTGGGTGTTGACGCCGTCAGCAACGCGTAAAGATCACCCGGTGGCGCTCTGCGGCTGTCCGAGGGTGCGGTTATCTTGCGGGCAGCAGGCGGTCTAGGGGGTTGCTCGTGGCTGATCAGCAGGTTTCCGGCGTTGAGGCCCGGCAGAGGCTTGCGCACGACGGCGTTCGGCTGGCCGTGGTCGTGGGGGCACTCGGGGTCGTGTTCGGCGACATCGGTACCAGCCCGATCTACACGATCCAGACGGTGTTCAACCCCGCTGACCCGCATCCGGTGCCGGTCAGCGTGGACAACGTGTACGGCGTCGTGTCGTTGATCTTCTGGTCGGTCATGATCGTCGTGACCGTCACCTACGTGTTGCTGGCGATGCGCATCCACAACGATGGTGAGGGCGGCATCATGGCCCTCATCACCCTGTTGCGGCGGTGGAAGGCCAAGCAGGGGCGGAAGGCTGCGGCCACGTTGGCTGCGCTGGGGGTCTTCGGGGCCGCGTTGTTCTTCGGCGACAGCATGATCACGCCTGCCATCTCGGTGTTGTCCGCGGTGGAGGGGTTGAAGGTCGTCGAGCCGGAGTTGGAGCGGTTCGTCGTGCCGGTCACCGCCGTGATCATCGTTGGGCTGTTCCTGGTGCAGCGGCGGGGGAGCCGGGTGGTCGGGCGGTTCTTCGGGCCCGTGATGATCCTGTGGTTCGCTGTCATCGGGGTGGCTGGGATCGTGGGGATCGCCGGCCATCCGGAGATTCTCAAGGCGTTGTCGCCCACGTACGCGTTCGGGTTCTTGGTCGGGAACTTCGGCATCGCGTTCTTCGCGCTGGCCGCGGTGGTGCTGGCGGTCACCGGGGCCGAGGCGCTGTACGCGGACATGGGGCACTTCGGGCGGCCCGCGATCGCTCGCGGGTGGTTGTTCCTCGTGTTTCCGGCCTGCGTGCTCAGCTACATGGGGCAAGGGGCGTTGATTCTGGACGACCCGGCCAACGTCAGCGGGCCGTTCTTCCTGCTGGTGCCGGAGTGGGCGCGGTGGCCGATGGTCGTGCTGGCGACGGCGGCGACCGTGATCGCTTCGCAGGCGGTGATCACCGGTGCTTACTCGGTGGCGTCGCAGGCTGCTCAGCTCGGGTATCTGCCTCGGTTGCGGATCGCGCACACGTCCGAGTCGACCATCGGGCAGATCTACGTGCCGTGGATCAACTGGATGTTGATGATCTCGGTGTTGACGCTCGTGTTCGCGTTTCAGACGTCGGCGGCGCTGGCGTTCGCGTTCGGCATGGCCGTGACCGGGACGATCACCATCACCACGACGTTGTTCTTGTTCATCGCCCGGTTGAAGTTCGGGGCGCCGGCCTGGGCGATCGGGGTCGGTTGCGTCCTGTTGCTGGGTGTGGATCTGTTGTTCCTCGCAGCCAACATGACGAAGTTGCTGCATGGCGCGTGGTTGCCGTTGTTGATCGGGCTCACCGCGTTCACCGTCATGACCACCTGGCAGCGTGGGCGGGCGATCGTCACCAAGGCTCGGCGGGATGCTGAGGGGTCGTTGCAGGCGTTCATCGAGGAACTGCACTCGCAGCGGCCGACTCGGGTGCCCGGGTGTGCGGTGTTCCTGAATCGGGGTAAGGAGACCGCGCCGCTGGCCATGCGGGCGAACGTCGAGCACAACCACGTGCTGCACGAGCGTGTGGTGATCGTGTCCATCGAGACCGAACCTGTGCCGCGTGTGCCGCTGGAGCGGCGGGTCACGGTGGACGAGCTCGGGTATGCCGATGACGGGATCGTCCATGTGAGCGCGCGCTTCGGGTATATGGAGACGCCGGACGTGCCTGCTGCGCTGGCGTTGCTGGATCCTGCGCAGACCGAGGGTGCGCTGGATCTCGGACAGGCGCGGTACTTCCTGTCGAAGATCGAGCTGCAGCGCGGGCCGAAGCGGACCATGGCCGGGTGGCGCAAGCGGCTGTTCGTGGCCACGTCGTACATCACGGCGGATGCGGCCGAGCACTTCGGATTGCCCCGGGAGCGAACAGTGATCATGGGCGCGCACATCGATGTCTAGGTGGGGTCATGGCGGACCCCTACCTGAACCTCGAACCGACGTCCGAGGCCGTGACCGGGCGATTCCTGGTTGGCGCGCAACGGTTCCGTGGCAGCACGTCCAGCGCATGCGTGGTCTGGGGGAGCTGTGGGAGGACGACCACCTGGTGCTGGACGTGGTGCGGGGTCTGCGGTCAACAGGGGAGACCGCAGACCCCGTGATCGTGGGCCGCTAGGCGCTTTCCGCCGCCGCGGCTCGTCCGGCCGAGCGTCCGGAGAACAGGCAGCCGCCGAGGAACGTGCCCTCCAGCGCGCGGTAGCCGTGCACGCCGCCGCCGCCGAAACCGGCCACCTCGCCCGCCGCGTACAGGCCGGAGATCGGCTGGCCGTTCGAGCCGAGGACCCTGCCCTGCAGGTCGGTCTGCAGGCCGCCCAGCGTCTTGCGGGTCAGGATGTTCATCCTGATCGCGATCAGCGGGCCGGAGCCGGGGTCGAGCAGCTTGTGCAGGCTCGCGGTGCGGGCGAGGCTGTCGCCGCTGTACGCCAGGGAGTTGCGGATCCCCATCACCTGGACGTCCTTGGTGAAGGGGTTGTCGACCTGCTGGTCGCGGATGGTGATCTGGCGGCGCAGGTCGTCGAGGTTGATCAGGTTCTGCCCGGTGAGAGCGTTCATCCCGGCCACCAGGTCCGGCAGGTTGTTCTTGATGACGAAGTCGACGCCCTTGTCCATGAACGCCTTCACCGGCGGCGGCGTGCTGTTGAAGATCCGCATCGCGATGTACGCGGCGAGGTCCTTGCGGGTGATCTCCGGGTTCTGCTCGGAACCGGAGAGCACGAACTCCTTGTCGATGATCTTCTTGTTGAGCACGAACCACGAGTAGTCGTAGCCGGACTTGCCGATCAGCTCCAGCGTGCCGAGCGTGTCCAGCGACGGGATGCCGGGGTTGGGGAAGCGCTTGCCGCGCGCGTCCAGCCACAGCGACGACGGTGCCGCCAGCACGCGGATGCCGTGGCCCGGCCAGATCGGCGTGTGGTTGATCATGCCCTCGGTGTAGTGCCACATGCGGTCGCGGTTGACGATCCGGCCGCCGGCCAGCTCGGTGATCGCCAGCATCCGGCCGTCGACGTGCGCGGGGACGCCGGTGATCAGCCGCTGCGGGGCCGGGCCGAGGCGGGCGGGCCAGTTGCGGCGCACCAGGTCGTGGTTCGCGCCGATGCCGCCCGAGGTGACGACGACCATCGGCGCGTACAGCTCGAAGTCGCCGACCTTGGTGCGGGAGCTGGGGGTGCCGCGTGCCGCGCTGCTCGGTTCGAGGACCGTGCCGCGCACGCCCGTCACGGCGCCGTTGGAGGTGATCAGCCCGTCGACCTGGTGGCGGAACTTGAAGGTGACCTTGCCGTCGCGGACGGCGTCGCGCACCTTCTTCTCGAACGGCTCCATCACGCCGGGGCCGGTGCCCAGCGTCATGTGGAAGCGCGGCACCGAGTTGCCGGGGCCGTCGGCGAGCTGGCCACCGCGTTCGGCCCAGCCGACGATCGGCACCCAGCGCACGCCGAGGCCGTAGAGCCAGTCGCGCTTCTCGCCGGCGGCGAAGTTCAGGTAGGCCTCCGCCCACTTCGCTGCCCAGTAGTCCTCGCCCAGGGGATTGCTGACACCGCGGTCGAACCCGGCGGTGTTGAACCAGTCGGTGCGGGCCAGCTCCAGCGAGTCCTTGATGCCGGCGGTGCGCTGCTCCTGCGAGTTCACGAAGAAGAGGCCGCCGAGCGACCAGAACGCCTGTCCACCCAGGCTGGCCTCGGGTTCCTGGTCCAGCAGCAGGACTTTGCGGCCCGCGGCGGCCAGCTCGGAGGTCGCGACGAGACCGGCCAGGCCGTGCCCGATGACGATCACGTCCGCGTCGACTCGCGGCGCCGCTCCGGCGACCGCCTGCCCCAGGGTCCCGCTCGCGGCGATCGCACCGATCGCGCCGCTCGCGGCGAGCAGGTTGCGGCGGCTGATGTTCCGGTCTGACATCCCAGGGCCTTCCTCGTTGAAGGGTGGTGCCAACGCGAATTACTCTCGCGTAAAGCAACTAACCAGTAACCGGAGAGCGGGGGATAGGGGCCCGCAACCAAACGGCGACGGCTGTGTTGTGGCCGTCACACAACGTGGTGTTTGGGGAGCGAAGTGCCGGGTATGTCCGCGATGGTCCGCCGGGTGCTCGAAGCCGTCGCCGCCGACGACAAGGTGGTCGAACGGGTCGTCGACGCCGCCCGCGGCAACTCGCCGGAGGTCGCCAGGCTGCCCGCGGAGGAGAACCGACGGCACATCGCGTTCCTGCTGTCCGAAGGGATCGCGCACCTCGAACGCGGCGGGACGCCCGACGACGGCGACTTCTCCGCCGCGTTGGCGCTGGGCGCCGATCGCGCGGCTCAGGGCGTGTCGATGGCGGGGCTGCTGCGCGGGGTGCACGCCGGGCGGACCGAGTTGATCAGGGCGAGCGTCGAGCTCGCGCGGTCGCTGGGGGTCGCCGACGGCACGATCCTGGACTTCATGATCGACCTGGACCACTACGTCGGCGCGGTCGAGCGGCACATCATCAGCGGCTATCACACCGCCGAGCTGCAGCTGTCCCGCACGGCCCGCGACCTCAACGCCCAGGTGCTGCGGCGATTGCTGGTGTCCGGTGAGTTCCCGGACCCCGCCGAGCTCGCTCGCACCGGCCTGCGGCCCGACGGTCGTTATCACTGCGTGGTCTCCGGGGTGACCGATCCGAGCCACGCGCGGACGCTGGAACAACGGCTGCACACGTTCGGAGGCGTGTACGGGCTGGTCGAGGGACGGCTCGCGGGGCTCACACACGTGCCGCCGTCGTGGTCGGACGATCTGCTCGTCGTGTCACCGGCGACGGCGCTGAAGTCGTTGCGGGGCACGTACTCCCTGTGCACGCAGGCGCTGGCGGCAGCGGGGGACTCCCTGGGAGTGCGGCTGCTGACCGATCTCGCTGGTGAGACCGCTCTCGCGGCGTTCCCCGGGCTCGCGGACACGCTCGCCGACTCGCTGCTCGGCCAGCTCGACCCGAAGAGCACGTTCCACCACGAGATGGTGGTGACAGCGTTGTGCTACCTGGACAACGGCGGCCGGCTCAGCGCGACGGCGTCCGCGTTGCACATCCACGCGAACACCGTGCGGTACCGGCTCGACCGGCTGGTGGAGCTGACTCTCGCCGATCTCGGGGAGAACCCGGATGCGGGACGCTCACATGTGCTGACGACGCTGCACACCTGGTGGGCGCTGCGGTCGTGGATCGACCGCAGCGCCAGGTGAGGCTTTAGAGACGGTAGAAGTTCGCGTAGTGGTCCGGCGAGAAGTAGACCGTCCCGGCGGTGCGGTCGACGATGATCCGGTACGCGTCCCGGGACGCGCCGCAGGCACGCGGGTAGACGTCGAACTCCAGGTAGCTGTGGCCCGCGGGCAGCTGGCCCTCGCGGTTCTGGTGCACGCCACCGGCGTAGTTGCACTGGCTGCCTGACCAGTTGCTGACCCACCCGCGCGTGCTCGGGTAGCCCTTCGACTGCCACGTCGAGTTGGCGGAGCGGGCCGCGGAACAGCGCGACTGCGTGCAGGAGTTGTAGACCGCGGCGTCGGCGGCAGGAGCCACGGCCGTGGTCACGCCGAGCACGGACGCGACGATGGCAAGAGCGGCGAACAGACGACGCGTCCGGTGTTGTTGCAGGGTTTGCACTTCAGACCTCCATCGGCAGGGAAACGAGGGAACGTCCTGATCCTGACTGTTGATCACCACGAGCCGATGAACGGCAGGGAACCATCCGCTCAACTGTGGCCGCTCCACGCTCGCACACTCCGCGTCGTCCCGCGAGGCTCGGACCGCTGACGACTCTGAACGCCGGAGTTGATCAACTCCGAACAGTCGATTGCGCACGCTGCCACCGGCGATAAGTTTGTCCAATGGCAGCACGGAAGCACATCTTGGTGCTGTTGACCTTGCTCGTGGCCGCGTGCACGGCCCCGCAGGACGGCAGGCCGTTCCCCGCACCACGCGTCTCCTCTCCCTCCACAGGGGAGAACGAGCCGTCCACAAAGGTGCGTGCCGTTGTGGACGGCCGCACCGTCGAGCTGGCCAACGGCACGCGCGCCCGCGTCTCGCGGCTGGCGGAACCTCCGGCGTGCGCCGCCGCGGCCGCCCTCGACTTCGCCACGAAGACGTTGCTGGACAAGGAGGTCCGGGTCAGCAGCATCACCCCGGGCGAGGTGTCGCTGATGCTGCCGGACGGCACCGACTTCGCGATGCTGGCCGTGCAGTACGGCTTCCTGCGCACCGCGGGTGTGGACGGTGGCCCGCTGGTCGAGGCGGAGACCAAGGCGTCGAAGGCGAAACTCGGTCTGTGGGCGCAGGAGTGTCCCGCGTCGAACGCCCCGCCGCCGTCCTCGACCGCGTCGTCACCGCCGTGCATCGTGGTCTACCGGATCACGAGCCAGTGGGCAGGCGCGTTCCAGGCCGAGGTGACCATCCGCAACGTCAGCGGCGCGCTCGTGGAGGGCTGGACGGTGCGCTGGCGGTTCGCCGACGACGAGACCGTGGCGCAGCTGTGGAACGGCACGGTGTCGCAGGCCGGCGCCGATGTGAGCGTGACCAACGCGGGGTACAACGCGCTGATCGTCACGGACGGGTCGGTGTCGTTCGGTTTCAACGGCTCCTCGACCGGTCCCAGTTCGGCGCCGGCCTCGTTCAGCGTCAACGGGGCGGCCTGCACGACGGGCTAGTGGTGTGGCTCGGAACGTTGCCGGGGGAATGCGCGGTCAGACGGGTGCATCGTGGTACCGCCCCCACGTCCTCGTACTGGTTGTACGGGGGCGTGGGGGCGGTGCCACGAGGTGCCCTGCTGAGCGTGGATTACCTCGCCAACGTTCCGAGACGTACCACTAGTTCTGCTGCCACCAGGAGGTGACGATGCGGGCGTACTCGTCCGCGTTCTCCTCCCACACGAAGTGCCCGGCGTCCACGACGTCCAACCGGCTGTTCGGCAACCGCTCGTGCAGGTGCTCCGCGTTGGAGACCGGCACCACCGCGTCGTTCTTGCCGTTGATCAGCTGGACGGGCGTCGTGATGCCGGGCAGGAGCCGGTCCAGCTCCAGCAGTTCGGCCGGGTACGCGCGCACGTACGCCATCTGCTCGACGAACCGCTGACCCTGGTACCCGGCGAGGTAGTCCTGCCGCACCACGTCCGGCAGCTCGTAGCCCTGGATGGCGTCCATGGCAACGTTCACAACGTCCTTGGGTCCCAGTGCCCGGTACGGCGAGAGGTCCTCGTCGTGCACCCACTCGTGCAGCGGGGTGCCCAGGTCCGTCGGTGACACCGCGCCGCCGCTGCCGATCACGATGCTGCGGAACCTCTCCGGCGCCTTGGCGGCGGCGAACAGTGCCGCGCTGGTGCCGATGTCGGGGCCGACGACGTGGGGCCGCTCGAGCTCGAACGCGTCGGCGATGCGCACGACGAACTCGCCCATCCTGCTGGGGGACAGCAGGTCCTCGCGCAGGTCGGAGTGCCCGAAGCCGGGCAGGTCGACCGCGATCAGGCTCGCGACCTGGGCGAGTCTCGCCCAGGTCGGGTCGAAGGCGTAAACGCTCTCCGGCCACGGGGCGAGCAGCAGTGCGGCGGGCCGGTTGTTAGCGCTCACCGCGTAACGGATGGACAGGCCGTCGATGGTGCGGAACCTCGGTTGGATGTCGCTCATGAACTCAATATGACCGGTCGTCTTGAGTGCGTCAAGGGATAAGACGGTCGGTCACATTGAGCGGTGTCTCAGTGCAGGACGACCTCGAAGGCGACCGTGAAGAACGCGGCGAACGACGACCCGTCCTTGGCCGCCCGTTCGCCGACGATGGCGCCTTCCCAGGAGTTGAGCAGGAACCGGGCGAGGGTCTCGGGGCTCTGGGTGGCCGTCACGTCGCCGGCGTCCTGCGCCTCGCGGATCACGGCGGCGATCGCGTTTCCCCAGAGGTCGAAGGCGGTCCTGAGGCCGTCGCGGATCGCGGGGATGTGGTCGGCGGCCTCGGTGCTGAAGTTGCCGTAGACGCAGCCGCGTTCGTAGCCGAAGTCCACGATGTCCTGGGCGAGTGCCTCGAAGTGGGTGCGCAGCCGGGTCAGGGGTGCGGTCTTCGGTGTGCGGAGCTTGTCCAGGTGGCGCGTCTCGCCGTAGCGGTCCATCACGACGAGCGCGAGCGCTTCCTTGCTCTCGAAGTGGTTGTAGAACGAGCCCTTCGGCACGCCGGCGCTGTCGGTGATCAGCTTGACGCCGCAGGCGTTGTAGCCGTGCTTGTGGAACTGCTCGAACGCGGCGTCGACGATCTGCTCTCGCACACTTGCCCTGGGCATACCACCAATATGAGCGGTCGTCTCGGAGGCGTCAAGTTCGGATGAGGCTTTCCGTTCAGTGGAAGGCTCCGGTCGACTACGGGGCGGTGTTTGCCTAGCGTTCGATCACGTGACGACCAGCCAGCACGAGATCAGCGACGAGATCGCGAAGATCCAGGCCGACTCACCGAGGGGTGCGCCGTTGCTGGACTTCGCGCCGTACCGCAGCACGATGTTGCGCCATCCCACGAAGGAACCGCGGCACGTCGATCCGGAGGGCGCCGAGCTGCTCGCGCCCGTCTTCGGTCACTCGGACGTCGACGCCGTCGAGGCCGACCTGACCGTGCAGCGCGGTGGCGAGCCGATCGGCGAGCGCATCCGGGTGCACGGCCGCGTGCTCGACGGCGACGGACGCCCGGTGCGCCGCCAGCTCGTCGAGATCTGGCAGGCCAACGCCGCCGGCCGCTACTCGCACCAGGGCGACCAGCATCCGGCGCCGCTGGACCCGAACTTCACCGGTGTCGGCCGCTGCCTGACCGACGACGACGGTTGGTACACGTTCACATCGATCAAGCCGGGCCCCTATCCGTGGCGCAACCACCACAACGCCTGGCGGCCGGCGCACATCCACTTCTCGTTGTTCGGCACGGACTTCACCCAGCGGCTGATCACGCAGATGTACTTCCCCGGCGACCAGCTGCTGGCGCTGGACCCCATCGCGCAGTCGATCACCGACCCCGCCGCCCTCTCCCGGCTGATCGCGTCGTACGACCACGCGCAGTCCGAGCACGAGTGGTTACTGGGCTACCGCTGGGACATCGTGCTGACCGGCAGCCACGCCACCTACCTGGAGCCGTCCGATGACTGAGGCGACGCCCGGCCAGACGGTCGGCCCGTTCTTCCACCACGCGCTGGCGTTCCCCGGCGACTCCGAGCTGGTGCCGTTCAGCGCGGCCGGATCCGTGGTGCTGCACGGTTACGTCTACGACGGCGCGGGCGAGCCGGTGCCGGACGCGATGATCGAGATCCGCCAGTCGGACGCCGCCGGCGTCGTGCCGCGGATCGGCGGGTCGCTGCGGCGGCGCGGTGCCGCGTTCACGGGCTGGGGCCGGTCCTGCACCGACCGCGCCGGACACTACTGGTTCAGCACCGTCGAGCCGGGCCTGCCGTTCTTCGCGGTGACGGTGTTCGCCCGCGGGCTGCTCGACCGGTTGTTCACGCGCATCTACCTGCCGGACGCCGTGGACGCCGTGGACGGGCTGGTCTCCGAGCGGGAGGCGGACGGCCGGCTGCGGTTCGACATCCATCTGCAGGGGCCGTCCGAGACGGTGTTCTTCAAGTTCCCGAGGACGTGATGGTGCTGCCGGGTGCTCATCGCGCCGCCGGTCTCGTCGACGACGACGCGCTGGTGCGGGCGATGCTGGAGGTCGAGGTGGCCTGGGCGCGCGTGCTCGGGACCTCGCTCTCGCTCGGCGACTGGGTGCCCGCACTGGACCCGGTCGAGGTCGAGGCCGCCGGCAATCCGGTGCTGCCGCTGGTGAATGCCTTGCGCTCGAGGGTCTCCTCGCCTGTCCACACCGGACTGACCAGTCAGGACGTGCTCGACTCCGCTTTCATGCTGCTGGCACGTGGTGCCCTGCAAAGGGTTTCGGCGGATCTCGGGCGGGTGGCCGGAGCGCTGGCCCGGCTCGCTGACGAGCACCGGTCCAGCGTGATGGCGGGGCGGACGCTGACTCAGTACGCCGTGCCGATCACGTTCGGGCTCAAGGCCGCGCGGTGGTTGGGCGGTGTGCTCGACTCGTTGGACGAGCTGGAGGTCGTGGCCCGGGGTCTACCGGTGCAGTGCGGGGGTGCGGCGGGGACCTTGTCGCGCGTTGCGGATCCTGTTGCGTCGGCTTCGGCTTTCGCCGGGCATCTGGGGCTGGTGTGGCCGGGGATGCCTTGGCACACCTATCGCGCGCCGGTGACGCGGCTTGGTGATGCGGTGGTGCGGTCGTGCGACGCGCTCGGGGTGATGGCGGCGGACCTGCTGACGTTGGGGCGGCCGGAGATCGGTGAGGTCCGCGAGGGGTTCGTGGCGGGGCGGGGCGGGTCGTCGACCATGCCGCAGAAGCGGAACCCGGTGCTGTCGGTGCTGGTGAACAGCGCGGCGCTGCGGGCTCCCGGGCTGGGGGCGCAGCTGCACCTGTGTGCGGCGCGGGCGGTGGACGAGCGGCCGGACGGGGCGTGGCACGCGGAGTGGCCGGCGTTGCGGGGGTTGCTGGAGCTGGCGGTGGTGGCGGCTTCGCAGGCCGCGGAGTTGGTGGAGGGGCTGGAGGTGCGTGCCGACGTGATGGCGCGGCGGGCGGCCGAGGCTGCCGACGAGTTGCTGGCGGAGCGGGGCGGCGGGACGGACCCGGGCTCCTACCTCGGGGCGGCGGAGGCGTTCGTGGACGAGGCGGTGAAGAGGTGGGCGGCGCGATGAGCGTGGAGCGTTCCGGCTTGGCGGCGCCGAGTTCGCGGAATCGATTCCGACTCGACCCCCTGCAGGGGGCGCGAAGGTCCCCACTCCAATCATCTCAAAGGGGTCTGACAGAAAATGGCGGTTGAGCTGAGCCTGACGCGGCTCGCGGGGTCCGAGGACTCCGGGCAGTTGTTGGTGGTCGGGCCATCCCTGGGCACGTCGGTGAGCCTGCTGTGGCGGAACTGCGCGAAGGCCCTCGGCGACGAGTTCGAGGTGATCGGCTGGGATCTGCCAGGGCACGGCAACGGCAGGCCCGCCACCGAGCCCTTCTCGGTCCCGGACATCGCCGACGAGCTGACCGAACGCGCTGCGGCACTCGTCAACGGACGGCCGAGCGCGTATGCCGGGGTGTCGTTCGGCGGGGCTGTCGGGTTCGAGCTCGCGGCCAGGGACGCGGGGCCGTTCGAGGCCGTCGTGTGCATCGGGGCGGCGCGGCGGATCGGCGTGCCGGAGATGTGGCGCGAGCGTGCGGAGCTGGTGCGGCGGGCCGGGACGCCGGTGATGGTCGAGGGGTCGGCTCAGCGGTGGTTCGCGCCGGGGTTCGTCGCGCGGGCGCCGGAGGTCGCCGGTGGGCTGCTCAGGGCGTTGGCGGAGGTCGGCAAGGAGTCGTACGCGCTGGCGTGTGAGGCGTTGGCGGTGTTCGAGGCCGGTGCGGCTGTCCGGCCGGTGCGGGTTCTGGTGGGGGAGCACGACGTCGTCGTCTCGGCGGACGGCGCGGACGTGGTGCTGGCTGGGTGTGGTCATCTGCCGCCCGCGGAGGATCCGGTGGCGGTGGCGCGGACGTTGATCGAGGTGCTTGAGGAGATGCGGTGTCCTACGACGACGGCATGAAGGTTCGGCGTGAGGTGCTCGGGGACGCGCATGTGGACAGGGCGGCGCCGGACGAGTTCACGCAGGACTTCCAGGAGTTCATCACCCGGTACGCGTGGGGTGAGATCTGGACGCGGCCTGGGCTGGACCGGCGGATGCGCAGCGCGATCACGCTCACTGCGTTGATCGCCCAGGGGCACTGGGACGAGCTGAAGTTGCACGTGGCGGCGGCGGTGCGCAACGGGCTGAGCGCGGACGAGATCGGCGAGGTGATCCTGCAGAGCGCGATCTACTGCGGGGTGCCCGCGGCCAACCACGCGTTCTCGGTGGCTCGCTCGGTCCTGAAGGAGGGCGTGTGAACGTGCACAACTCGGCGCTGGAGGCCGTCGCGGACACGCCGGACGGGGCGACGGTGCTGATCGGCGGGTTCGGGCCTGCGGGGGAGCCGGTGGAGTTGATCGAGGCGTTGCTGGACAGCGGCGCCAAGGGGCTCACGGTGGTGAGCAACAACGCCGGGTCCGGGGAGAACGGGATCGCGGCGCTGATCCGGGAGGAGCGGGTGGCGAAGATCGTGTGCTCGTATCCGCGGCAGGTCGACTCGCGGCACTTCGACGAGGCGTACCGGGCGGGCCGGGTGGAGCTCGACCTGGTGCCGCAGGGAAATCTCGCCGAACGGATCAGGGCCGGCGGGGCCGGCATCGGAGGGTTCTTCACGCCCACCGGGTACGGCACGATGCTGGCCGAGGGCAAGGAGACCCGCGTGATCGACGGCAAGGGGTACGTGCTGGAGCACCCGATCAAGGGGGATCTCGCACTGGTGAAGGCTCACCTGGCCGACGAGCACGGCAACCTCGTCTACCGCAAGACCGGGCGGAACTTCGGGCCGATCATGGCGGCCGCCGCGACGACGACGGTCGTGCAGGTCGAGGAGTTCGGTGCGATCGACCCCGAACACGTGGTGACGCCGGGCATCTACGTCAATCGGATCGTCCACATCGGACGTGCGGCATGATCGACCGGCAGACCCTGGCGAAGCTGGTGGCGGCCGACATCCCGGCCGGGGCGTTCGTGAACCTCGGCATCGGGCAGCCCACCGAGGTCGCGGACCACCTGGCGCCGGGCAGCGGCGTCGTGCTGCACACCGAGAACGGCATGCTCGGGATGGGGCCGCAGGCGCACGGCGACGACGTCGACCTCGACCTGATCAACGCGGGCAAGATCCCGGTCACCGAACTGCCGGGGGCCTCGTACTTCCACCACGCCGACTCGTTCGCGATGATGCGCGGCGGCCATCTCGACGTGTGCGTGCTCGGCGCGTACCAGGTGTCGGCGCGGGGCGATCTCGCGAACTGGCACAGCGGGTCGCCGGACGCGATCCCGGCGGTCGGTGGCGCCATGGACCTCGCGGTGGGCGCGAAGCAGGTGTTCGTGATGATGAACCTGCTGACCCGCGACGGGAAACCCAAGCTGCTCAACGACTGCACGTACCCGCTGACCGGACTGCGGTGCGTCAGCCGCGTCTACACCGACCTCGCGACGTTCCTCATCACCGGTGACGGTGTGGTCGTCCGCGATCTGCACGGCATCTCGTTCCCCGATCTCCAGGCACTGCTCGACGTCCCGTTGAAGGAGCTGTCATGACGCGCACCCAGGTCGGCATCGTCGGTGCCGGACCGGCCGGGCTGATGCTCTCGCATCTGTTGTCCCTCAACGGGATCGACAGCGTTGTTGTCGATAACAGGACACGCCTGGAGATCGAGAACACGGTCCGCGCGGGCATCCTGGAGGCCGACAGCGCGCGGTTGCTGGTCGACACCGGGGTGTCGGACCGGGTGGAACGCGACGGACATCCGCACGAGGGCATCGACCTGCGGTTCGGCGGGGAGAGCCACCGCATCGACTTCCGCGCGCTGGTCGGCGAGTCGGTCTGGCTCTACCCGCAGACCGACGTGTTCGTGGACCTGGCGAACGCACGGGAACGCGACGGCGGCGACGTGCGGTTCGGCGTGAGCGACACGTCGGTCGACACCACCGGGCCCGCGATCCGGTTCGTGGACAGCGACGGCGTGCGGCAGGAGGTGCGCTGCGACCTGCTCGTCGGGGCGGACGGCTCCCGGTCGATCTGCCGCGCCGAGGTGCCGGAGGCGTTGCGCAGGCACAGTTCCCGCGAGTACCCGTTCGCCTGGTTCGGCATCATCACCGAGGCGCCGCGCAGTGCCCCCGAGCTGGTCTACGCGCACTCGCCGCGCGGGTTCGCGCTGATCAGCCAGCGCACCGAGACGCATCAGCGGATGTACTTCCAGTGCGACCCCGAAGCCGATCCTGCGGACTGGTCGACCGAGCAGATCTGGGAGGAGCTGCAGGCGCGGGTCGCCGGACCGGACGGGTTCACGCTCAACGAGGGACCGATCACCGAGAAGACGGTGCTGCGGTTCCGGTCGTTCGTCGCGGAACCCATGCGCCACGGCAAGCTCCTGCTCGCCGGCGACGCCGCCCACACCGTGCCGCCGACCGGCGCCAAGGGCCTGAACCTCGCGCTGGCCGATGTGCGCGTGCTCAGCGAGCTGATCGAGCGCGCGTTGCTCAAGAACGACCTGGACGCGCTGGACGAGTACGGGCCGCGCGCGCTGAACAGGGTGTGGAAGGCGCAGCACTTCTCGTACTGGATGACCACGATGCTGCACAGCCTGCCCGGCGCGACGGACTTCGACGTGAGCCGCCAGCTCGGTGAGCTGCGCTCGGTCGTCGGGTCGGAGGCGGGATCGAGGTTCCTGGCCGAGGGCTACACCGGTCGCTGGCCCGCTTGAGCGAGGCTGGAGCGCGGTCGGCGAGACTGGCCCGATGGACATCGCGGCGCTGCGCCTCGGCAACATCGGGCGGCTCCAGTCGGCGGAGGACGTCGTTGCATCACTCGGTGCCATGCAGGGCCAGGACTACGGCCAGTCGCTGTGGGCGATCGGCCTGCGCACGGCTCAGGGCCGGATCGCCGACGTCGAGGAGGCGCTGCAGACCGGACGCGTCGTCCGCACGTGGCTGATGCGCGGCACGATCCACTACGTCCTGGCCGAGGACGTCCGGTGGATGCTGGGCCTCTTCGGCGCCCGCGACCTCGCCAGGCTGACACCCAAGGCGTGGCAGTACCACCACATGACGCCCGAGCTGATGTCGTTGGCGCGCAAGACGTTCGTGGAGGCGCTCACCGGCGGCGGGTGCCTCACCCGGCGCGAGATGATCGACCTGATGGCGGGCGTCGGCATCCCGGACGACCGGCAGCAGAGCTACTTCACGTTCATCCACCTCGCCCAGGAAGGCCTGGTCGTGCCGGGACCGCCGCGCGGCAAGGAGCAGACCTTCGTGCTGCTGGACGAATGGGCGCCGAAGCAGCGCTCACTCGAAGGCGACGAGGCGATGGCCGTGCTGGCGGCGCGCTTCTTCGGCAGCCACGGCCCGGCGACGCTGGCGGACTTCGCGAACTGGTGCGGCATCGGCGTGCGCGAGGCCTCCCGCGGCCTGGAGGCGGTGAAGGACTCGTTGGTGCGCGAGGAGTTCGACGGCAAGGAGTACTGGCTGCCGCCGGACCTCACGCCGGGCTCGGGCGCGTTCGTGCTGCCCGCCTACGACGAACTGGTGATCGGCTACAAGGACCGCAGCGCGTTCTTCACCCGCTACGACGAGATCCCGATCTCCACCTACAACGGCATGTTCTACGCGACGATCATCGAGGACGGCCAGATCGCCGGCCTGTGGCGGCGGGTCATGAAGAAGACCTCGGTGGACGTGGAACTCCGGCCGCTGCCGGGCTTCGACGTCGACCGGCTCGCCGGGCACACCGCGCGGTTCGGCGACTTCCTCGGGCTGCCGGTGCGCACGGTCGTGAAGGACCCGCCCGAGACGGGGTCGTCGAAGGTCAGCTGGCGCTCTCGCAAGTGAGCACCTCCACCTCGCCCTCGTGGCCGGGCGGGACGACCGCCAGCGCGTCGGCGAGCGCCGCACCCCACAGCGAACCAGGCCGGTCGTGGCCTACAGGGATCGCCTCGCCGCCGGACCTGGTGACCGGGATCAGCCGCGTGTCGTGGGGGTGAGCGTTCACATCGCTCAGCCGGACGGTGATCGGCGGCCGGACGGCGTGGCCGCCCAGGGCGTCGAGCAGCGGGTGGAGCAGGGTCAGCACTGCGGCGAAGGCGGCGAACGGGTTACCGGGCAGGCCTACGACGCAGCGGCCGTCGGGCAGGACGGCCAGCAGCATCGGGTGGCCTGGGCGGCAGGCGACGCCGCTCACCAGGATCTCGGCGTCCAGTTCGGTCAGGACGCGGCGCAGGTGGTCGGCCGGGCCCACCGAGGTGGCACCGCAGGTGACCAGCACGTCGGCCTGGGTGAAGGCGAGGGCGTCGGTCAGGGCGGCCGGGTCGTCGCGCAGGTGGGTGGTGCCGGTCAGGTCGGCTCTGGTGAGCAGGCCGGGGAGCATCGGGCCGATGGCGTCGCGGACCTTGCCTGGTGTGGGTGGCCCGGTGTGGAGGAGTTCGTCGCCGGTGACGATCACGGCGACCTCGGGGCGGCGGTGGGCCAGGAGGGTGTCGTGGCCCGCTCCTGCGGCCAGGCCCAGGACGGCGGGGGTGATGAGGGTGCCGGCGGGGACCAGTTCGTCGCCCGCTGCCCAGTCTTCGCCTTGGCGGCGGATGTGTCTGCCCAGGAGCGGGGGCTCGTGGCGGTTCTCCCTGAGTTGTGTGCCGTTGACAGAGCAGCGCTCGACCGGCAGCACCGATTCGGACCCGCCCGGTACCGGCGCCCCCGTGGCCACCCCGAACGCCTCACCGGACCGCAACACCACCGAAGGCACCGGTTCTCCCGCTGCCACCCGGCCCACGACGGTCCACGGGCCGGAGCCCGCCACCGCGTAGCCGTCCATGGCCGAGGTGTCGCAGGCCGGCTGGCTGGTGAGGGCGCGCACGGCTGAGGCCAGCGCGAGGCCCAGGGCGTCGGGCAGGGCGAGCTCTGCCGCGTCCAGTGGCTTCGCGGCCTCGCGCGCTGTCCGGCGGGCGAGCGTCCAGGGCATGTTCATCAGTGCTCCCGTGGTATAGCCTACCGGATACTGTATGCAATCCTCGGGACGGGGTGAAGGGCATGCCAGTCGCGACTTACGTGCGTGATCACATCGGCAGGCTCTACCGGGTGGGGGAGACCGACGTCGAAGCGTCGGGGCGCTCGCGCCGCACGGTGCTGTGGGCCGCTTGGGCTGCGATGCTCGCGGCCGGCATCGGGCAGTACGGGTTCGGGGCGCTGATCCCGCAGTTGCAGGACCGGTGGAGTGTGCCGGAGTTGTTCTGGGCACTGGCTTTGTGGACCGTCTGCCAGGCGGGCACGGCGTTTCCGGTGGCCTGGCTCAGAGAGCAGAAGAGGTTGACCTCGGCCGGTGCGATGTGGGTCGGCGCGATCCTCTGCGGCGCCGGGTTCGTGACGCTCGGGCAGGGGCAGCTGGTCGGGTACGCGATCCTCGGCGGCACCGGGGCCGGGCTGGTCTACGCGACGTGCCTCGCCACCGTCGTCCGCTGGTATCCGGAACGCGTGACGCGGAAGGTCGCGTTCGTCAGCGGCGCGTTCGCCTACGGGTCGGTGCCGTTCGTGCTGGCTGCAGGGATGTTCTTCGGTGCCGGGTTCCTGATGCAGGCCGGGATCGTGATTGCCGTGGTCGTGGCGGTGGCGGGCGCGGTGATGAAGGATCCGCCGGAGCACTGGTGGCCGCCGCACATCCCGCCGCGCGAGTGGGCGCTCGACCGCGCGCGGGTGCCGAACCGGTCCGCGCTCAAGGAGTTCCGGACGCATGAGGCCATGCGCTGTGGCACGTTCTGGTGGTTGTACGGCGGTGTGGCGTTCGCGGCGGCCGTTTCCCTTTACGACCTGGCGTATCTGCCGTTGTTCGTCGGCGACAGGGTGCTCGGGGTCGTCGCGCTGGCCACCTTGGCTGCGGCGACGGGTACCGGACGGGTGCTGGTCGGGTGGATCAGCGACCGGGTCGGGCGGCGGAAGGCGCTGGTCTGGACGTTGGCGACCGGTGGGCTGGCGCAGTTCGTGTTGCTGTACTCCCAGAACGTGCCGGGGCTGCTCATCGGCGCCACACTCGCGGGACTCGGCACCGGGTGCTGCTACTCGTTGCTGGTCGGCGTCACGAGGGAGTACTTCGGCGAGACGAACGGCGCGCAGAACTTCGGCGTCCTCTACACCGCCAAGGCCGCCGGGGCGTTGATCGCGGCGATCGTCCTTGCCTCGCAAGGGCCCGCGTTCGCGTTCATCGCCGCGGGTGTGCTCGGGCTGGCGGGCGCGGTGCTCACCGGGCACCTGTCGCAGCCGGGAAGGCCGCATCTGTGAGCCGCGTGCCACGGCTCGCGAAAGGCTGGCACCAGACGCCCGCGGACGGCTGTTGCCTGATGGAGCTGACATCGGTGCTCGCGGGCGAGGTGTGGTCGGACCGGCCCGCCTGCGTGCACCCGGTGCTGGCCTGCGTGGCGCGGTGCGTCAACGACCAGTCCACAGAAGACGGACGACGGAGGCTGCTGCCGTTCGCCACCAAGGTGATCGGCACTCGGCAGGCGCCCGCCGAACGCCTAATCGCGCACTGCACGAGCAGGGCCGGGATCGTCGCGCCGAGGTGGTGGCCGCGCAACTGGGTCGTGACCAAGGCAGTCAGGGCGTTGTCCGGGGACGAGGTGTTGCGGCGCCTGCTCGACGAGTGCGTCGCGATCTGCTGGGAGGTGAGGCATGGGACGAGTGACGAGCCGGCGCCGCGTGGTGCGGCTGGTGGACGACGCGGTCACCACGCGACCGGACACGCTGGCGGTCGAGGAACCACTGGAGATCCGCGTGCGGGGCAGGTCCCTCGCCGTGACCATGCGCACTCCGGGTGACGACTTCGACCTCGCCGCGGGCTTCCTGGTCAGCGAGGGCGTGGTGCGCGCACCGTCCGACATCGCGTCGATCCGCTACTGCGCCGGCGCCACGGCGGACGGCGGCAACACCTACAACGTGCTCGACGTCGGGCTAGCGGAAGGTGTCGCGCCACCGGACCCGTCGATCGAGCGCAACTTCTACACCACCTCGTCGTGCGGCCTGTGCGGCAAGGCGAGCCTGGACGCCGTGCGCACCGTGGCGACCTGGCAGGTCGCGGCCGACCCGATCCGCCTCGACCCGAGGCTGATCACCGAGTTCCCGACGAAACTCCGTGCCGCGCAACGGGTCTTCGACCGCACCGGCGGCCTGCACGCGGCCGGGCTGTTCGACGCCCAGGGGAACCTGCTGTGCCTGCGCGAGGACGTGGGCCGGCACAACGCGGTCGACAAGGTCGTCGGCTGGGCCACGCGCAGCGGCCGGCTGCCACTCACGAGCACCGTGCTGATGGTGAGCGGCAGGGCGTCGTTCGAACTGGTGCAGAAGGCGGTCATGGCCGGGATTCCCGTGCTCACCGCGGTGTCCGCACCGTCGTCGCTCGCTGTCGACCTCGCCGAGGAGATGGGCGTGACGCTGGTCGGTTTCCTGCGCGGCACGTCGATGAACGTCTACACCGGCGCGCACCGGCTGGGGGTCACCGCCGGGGCGCGTTAGTGGATGACCAGGCCGCCGACCGGGACCGCAGCGACATGCCCGGTCGGCGGCTTCCCCAGGGCGAGCGCGAGACCTACGTCGACCAGCGACGCCCTGCGCAGACCGGCGACGTCGGCGAGCGGTGTCCACACAGGATCGATCGTCGCCCCGTTCGGTTCCGGCCGCGGTTCGCCGGTGACCCGCACCGCGTAGAAGACGCCGATGTTCTGGTGCGGCCCCTTCTCCGGCATGTGGCGCTCGGCCGCGGGGATGAACCGCGAGTCCACGCCGAGCAGGCGTTCGACCTCGCCCGCGCACCCGGTCTCCTCGGCGACCTCCCTGATCACGGCGTCGAACGGGTCCTCGCCATGTTCCACCGCGCCACCGGGCAGCGACCAATGGCCCTCGTCGAACGCTGATGTCGAACGGACGAGCAGCACGCGGTCGTGCTCGATGCTCACTGCGTAGGCGGCCAGCCGGAAGGTCGTCATGCGGGGCACGTTAGCCCGTAAGGGGTCCTCCGCGAGGATGATGCCGCGCGGCGGACGCGATCTTGAACGCCACGACCTACCGTTCCTCCCATGTTGACTGTCAGGGGGATCAGCCGGAGCTTCGGCGATCACAAGGTGCTCGACGAGGTGAGCTTCGACGTCCGGCCCGGCCGGATGACGGGCTTCCTGGGCGCCAACGGGTCGGGCAAGACGACCACGATGCGCATCGTGCTGGGGGTGCTCGCCGCTCACGGGGGAACGGTGAGCTGGCAGGGGACCGAGGTCGGGCCGCAGAACCGGCCCGACTTCGGTTACATGCCGGAGGAGCGCGGCCTTTACCCGAAGATGAAGGTGCGCGACCAGATCACGTGGCTGGCGCGGTTGCACGGCGTCGACCGGGAGACCGCGCAGCGCAACACCGACGAGCTGCTCGCGGACCTGGAGCTGACCGAACGCGCGGGGGACCGGCTCGAGGAGCTGTCGCTCGGCAACCAGCAGCGCGTGCAGATCGCGGCCGCACTGGTGCACGACCCGGCCGTGCTGATCCTGGACGAGCCGTTCTCCGGCCTCGACCCGATCGCCGTCGAGACCGTGCTGGACGTGCTGCGCAAGCGCGCCGCCAGCGGGGTGCCGGTGCTGTTCTCGAGCCACCAGCTGGCGATCGTGGAACGGCTCTGCGACGACGTCGTGATCATCTCGAAGGGCCGGGTCGTGGCCAACGGGTCACGCGAGGAGCTGCGCGCCCGGCACGCGGGCCGGCGCTACGAGATCGTCGTCGAGCAGGACGCCGGCTGGGTCCGCGACGTGCCCGGCGTGACGATCCTGGAGCTCGACGGGCCGCGCGCGGTGTTCGAGGCGGAACCCCAGCAGGTGCTCAGGGCGGCACTGGACCGCGGTGAGGTCCGCTCGTTCACGCCGGTCGTGCCCACGCTCGACGAGATCTTCAGGGAAGTGATCTGACATGGCTCGCGCCTCCTTCAGCCAGGCGACGTGGCTCGTCGCCGAACGTGAGATGAAGACCCTGGTCGGCACCAAGGGCTTCTGGATCGGCTTCCTCTTCACGGTCGTCGGGTTGTTCGCGCTCACGATCCTGCCGACGGTGTTCGGCGGCGACGACCCGAAGGTCGCCGTGGTCGGATCGGCCGCGCAAGCGGTGCAGGGCAAGGCACTCGACGCGCAGGTGGTCGGCAGCGTCCAGGAGGCCGCCGACCTGGTCAGGGCCGACGACGTCGACGCCGCGATCGTGCCGGACGGCTCCGGGATCAAGGTCCTCGCGCTCAACAGCCCGCCCAACAGCGTCATCCGCGAGCTCGTCGAGTCGCCCCCGGTGGAACTGCTCGAGGCCTCGGCGGTGACGTCCGGCCAGCGGTCCGTCACGGTGATCGTGTTCGGGCTGGTGTTCCTGATGTTCGGCATGGGCGGTGCGGCCATCGCGCAGAGCACCGTGACCGAGAAGCAGACGCGGATCGTGGAGATCCTCGTGTCGACCGTGCCGGTGCGGGCACTGCTCGCCGGCAAGATCCTCGGGCACACGATCCTGACGCTCCTGCAGGTCGTCGTCCTGGCGCTCGCGGCACCGATCGCGTTGCGGGTCGCGGGACTCGGCGAACTGCTGGGAGTGGTCGCGCCCGCGCTCGGCTGGTTCATCCCGTTCCTGATGCTCGGGTTCGTGCTGATCTCGTCCATGTGGGCGGTGGCCGGTGCGCTCGTCAGCCGTCAGGAGGACCTCGGCTCGACGATGGGCCTGGTCATGATCGCCGTCATGGGACCGTACTTCGGCGTGCAGTTCTTCTACGAGAACCCGGTCGTGCTCAAGTGGATGTCGTTCGTGCCCTTCACGGCCGGCGTCGCGATGCCGGTGCGGTTGTTCTCCGAACAGGCCGCGGCGTGGGAGGCGGTCCTCTCCCTCGGCATCCTCGCGGTGACCGTCGTGGTGATCCTGCTGGTCGCGTCACGGCTCTACACCGGCTCGCTGCTGCAGACCGGTGGCCGGGTGAAGCTGGCGAAGGCCTGGGCACCGGCAGAATAGATGCATGATCGCTGATCCGATTCGCCTCGCCGTCGTCGGCCTGGGAGCCATGGGCACCCGGATGCTGACGGCGGCGCAGGCACATCCCGGCTACACCGTGGTCGCGGGCGTCGACGTCGCACCCCGCACGCTCGACGTCCCGGTCGTCACGAACCTGGACGACGTGCTGTCCGAAGTGGACGCGGTGTACATCTCGACGCCACCCGCCTCACACGCCGAACTGACGGCGAAGGCCTTCAAGGCAGGCAAGGCGGTGTTCTGCGAGAAGCCGCTGGCCGTCGACCTCGCCGAGGCCGGCGCGATGGCCGAAGCCGCGGAAGGACGCCCGAACGCGGTCAACTTCGCGTTGTCGGACATGGTGGCGACCATCGAGATCGAACGGCGGCTGCCCGAGCTGGGCGCGCTGCGGGGCGTGGAGATCCGGCTGCAGTTCCCGCGCTGGCCCAGGGCGTTCCAGGCGGACGCGACCTGGCTGTCGCGGTCCGAGCAGGGCGGGTTCGTCCGCGAGGTGTTGTCGCACTTCGTCTATCTGACCGACCGGATGCTCGGCCCACTCACGGTCGAGTCGGTGTCGTCGGACTTCCCCGAACCCGGCGCGGCCGAGGTCGCGGCCCGCGGACTGCTGCGCGGCAGTGGCGTGCCGGTGCACGTGTCGGCGTTCTCCGGACTGGCGGGGCCCGAGATCTACGAGTGGACCGCCTGGGGCACCGAACGGTCGCTGCGCCTCGACCAGTGGGCCCTGCTGTCCACTTCGGACGGCGGCGCGTGGGAACCGGTGCCGCTGGAGCAGACCGGATCCGACTACTCGCGGCTCACGCTGTTCGCCCAGGCCGTGCGCGGTGAGCACCCGCGTGACCTGGCGGACTTCGCCAGCGGGCTGCGCGTGGCCGAGGTCGTCGAGGCCTTCCTGCGATAACCGGTTGACCCCGTTCGGCAGGATCGGGCCAATGGGGATCTTGTTCGTCACGCTCGCAGGCCATGGACACGTCACGCCGACCCTCGCGGTCGTCGAGGAGCTGACCGGACGCGGCGCCGAGGTCGAGTACGCGACCGGCGCCGAGCACGCCGAGGTGGTGATCGGAGCGGGCGCGCGGTGGGTGGAACTCCCCGCGCTGCCCGACTTCCGGCCCGTCACCGCCAACCCGATCGACGAGTGGTTTCCGCACTACTTCCGGGCGATGAGCGCGACCTACCCGGTCCTGCTCGACCACTGCCGGACCGCCGAACCCGACCTGATCTGCTACGACTCCACGAACTGGCCTGCCAGGCTCGTCGCGCGCACACTCGGTATACCGGCTGTACGCACAGTGCCACACACTGCATCCAACGCGCATTACAACCTCATGGACGCGAGCCTGGCGCGATATGTCGCCGACGACCTCGCGGCGTTCACCAGCCGGTACGACGTCGAGCTCGACATCGCGAGCACCATCGAGGCACCCGAGGCGTGCAGCCTCGTGTTCGTGCCGCGCGAGTTCCAGCCGCGCGAGGAGACGTTCGACGAGTCGTTCCACTTCGTCGGCCCCGTGCTGGGCAGCAGGCTCGACGAGGAGTGGTCGCCGCGCCGCGACGACGTGCCGCTGCTGTTCGTCTCGCTCGGCTCGATCATGAGCGACGGCGACTTCTACCGGGCGTGCCTCGACCAGTTCGGCGACGGCGCCTGGCAGGTCGCGATGACCGCGAAGGACGTGGAGGGCACGGAACACGCCGACGTCCAGCCGTGGTTCCCGCAGCCCGCGGTGTTGAGGCACGCCAAGGCGTTCATCAGCCACGGCGGGATGAACTCCACGATGGAGGCGCTGCATCAGGGCGTGCCGCTGGTCGTCGTCCCGCAGACACCGGAACAGGCCGCGAACGCCGACCGCGTGACCGAACTCGGCCTGGGCGAACGGGTCGACGACCACACCGGCCTGCGCGCGGCCGTGGAACGGGTGGCGTCCAGCGGCACGATCCGGCAGAACCTCGACCGGATGCGTGCCGCCATCGCTCAGGGAGGCGGTGCCGCGAGAGCCGCCGAGATCATCCTCAGCCGAGCACCTCGCGCAGTTTGACGCCGAACTCCTCCGGCTTGCCCGCGTAGCCGAACTCGCCACCCAGGAAACCGCCGTGGTGACTGGGGAACACGGTGGCCTCCTGGCCGAGCAGCCGTGCCGTGTGGACGGCCGTGCGCGCGGTGAACGCGTCGCCGGTCTCCTCGCCCACGGCGATCACGACGCGGGTGGGCGCGGCCGCCAGGTCCTGCACCCGCGGGTAGTAGTCGGTGATGGCGAGCGAGGAGGTCCCGAGCAACGGGTCTTCGCGCTTGCCGTCGTCCTCGGCCGGCATCCCGAACTGCGCGGGATCGGGCAGCGGCAGCGCGAAGTACTCGTCGGTGTACTCGCCCTGCCACGAGCTCATCTGCATGAACGCGGCCATGCCCGCGCCCCAGCCCTTGGCCTGGTAGGCGTTCATGAACGCGTCGCGCGCCTTGCGGGCGGCGGCCGCGTCGGGCAGCACGTCGATGATCGGCGGCTCGTGCGCGACGAGCGTGACGACGTCGTCCGGGTAGGCCGCCACCAGTTCGAGTGCCGTGACCGCGCCGCCGCTGGACGCGAACAGGTCGACCGGACCGCCGACGGCCTCGATCACCGCGTGGACGTCCGCGGCCTGGATCTCGGGCGTGTTGTCGGTGCGACCGTCCGAACGGGTGCTCCTGCCGAGCCCGCGCGGGTCGTAGGTGATCACCGTGCGGTCGGGGAACTGCTCGCGCAGCGCGACGAAGCCGCTCGCGTCCATCGGCTGGCCGATCATCATCAACGGACGGCCGCCCTCGCCGCTCACGTCGTAGGTGATGGCCGCGTCGCCAGTGTCCAGAACGTGGGATTTCATCAGGTTCTCCCCAGCGGAGTCGGGTCTGAGCAGCCTAGTCACAGACGTGAACTCCGGCGGGTCGACAAACCGATCGACCTGCATGTTCCCCACTGGTATCAAGGCCCGCATGACGCGAACAGCAGTGGTGACCGGCGGCGGCACGGGCATCGGCAAAGCGGTGGCGGCCCGGCTCGTGGAGCAGGGTCTGGAGGTGGTGATCACCGGACGCAGGGAGGACGTGCTGAAGGCGGCGGCTGAGGAGATCGGCGCGAGGGCGGTGGCGTTCGACGCGACGGATCCGGAGGCGGTCGGGGAGGTGCTGAACGACCTTCCGTCGCAAGTGGACGTTCTCGTGAACAACGCGGGTGGCAACGTGGCTCGTCGCCGTCCCGCTCCGGAGAACCTGGCCGAGGTGCGGGACCTGTGGGTCGCGAGCTACGAGGCCAACGTGATCAGCGCCGTCCTCGTGACGACCGCGCTGGAGCCGCGCCTGGCCGACAACGCGCGGGTGGTGACGCTCGGCTCGATCGCGGGCCGGCGTGGTTCGGGTTCCTACGGTGCCGCGAAGGCCTCGGTCGAGGCGTGGACGGCGGACCTCGCGTTCTCGTTGGGAGGCAGGGGGATCACGGTCAACGTGGTGTCACCGGGCGTCACGGACGACACGGAGTTCTTCGGCGACACGCTGAGCGAGGAGCGGCGCAAGAAGCTCGTCGGCAACGCGGCGAACGGCCGTGCGGGCACCCCGGCCGACGTGGCCGCGACGATCGCGTTCCTGACCTCGCCGGAGGCGGGGCACATCACGGCGCAGGTCATCGGGGTGAACGGCGGAAGCGGCCTCGGACGCTGAACCCGATCACCGCGACGAGCACGACGACGAGCGCGATCCACGAGAACTCGGCGAGGTAGTGCTCGGCGGCCTCTCCCACGAGGTAGACGGCCGCTGTCGTGCCCCCGGCCCACGCGATGCCGCCAGCTGCGTTGGCCAGCAGGAACTTCCCGTAGTGCATGCCCATCGTGGCCGCGAGCGGACCGGACAGGATCCGCAGCAACGCCACGAACCGGCCGAAGAAGACCGCCCAGGCGCCGTGGCGTTCGAACAGCGCCTGGGCGCGGCCGATCCTGTCCGGACTGAAGTGGCTGGGGAACTTCTCGCCCGCCCAGCCGAAGATCCGCGGCCCGAACCGCTTGCCCAGCGCGTACCCGATGCTGTCGCCGATGATCGCCCCCGCGGACGCGGCGATGCCGACCCACAGCGGTGAGATGCCGTCGTGGTGCGAGGCCATCAGCGCCGCCGCGACGAGCACGACCTCGCCCGGCAACGGGATCCCCATGCTCTCGACGCCGACCACCAGGCCCACGACGACGTAGACCAGCAACGGTGGAACGGCGAGGAGCCACTCGGTCAGCACATCCGTGATCTTCCTCCAACCGGGCGGGATCGGCCACGAGACGCGGCCGTCTCGGTACCCTGCTGATCATCTGGACGAGGGGGCGGTTGTGGCGAGCCAGTTCGGCTTACTGCTGCGTCAATGGCGGCAGCGGGCGGGATTGAGCCAGGAAGCGCTCGCGGGGCGTGCTGCTGTGGGGACGCGCACGGTGCGTGGGCTGGAGACCGGCGAACGGACCGATCCGCGCATGGGCACCGTGCGCGCGTTGGCCGACGCACTGGAGCTCACCGGTGCCGAACGCGCGGAGTTGTTCTCCGCCGCAGGGCGCGATGAACCGCTGGTGGTGGAACCTGTGCGGTTCGACCCGCTGCACGAGGCCGTGGAGACGGTGAAGGTCGCGGTCGAGGCCCGGTGGCGGCGCGAGGAGGAGCAGCGGCAGGTCCACGACCCGGTGCCGTTGCCGGTGCGGTGGGACGCGGCGCCCGCGGCGTGGATGGACAGCTGGCTCAACGTCGGCGGTGAGGCCTCTTTGGGCGGGCGGCTGGACCAGGTCGTCGAGGTGTATCGCCGGATCGGGTCGCGACGGCTGGTCGTCCTTGGCCGGGCGGGGTCCGGCAAGACGGTGCTGACCACGCGGTTCGTGCTCGACCTGCTCGGTGCCCGCCAGCCGGCCGACCCGGTGCCGGTGATCTTCAGCCTCGGCGCGTGGCATCCCGAACGCGTCGGCCTGCGCGACTGGCTCGCCGACCAGCTGACCCGCGACCACCCGTTCCTCGCTGCTCCGGGGCCCAGCGGCGGGACCCTGGCGGCGGCGCTGGTCGACGCGCAGCGGGTGTTGCCCGTGCTGGACGGGTTCGACGAGATCGCGGCCGGGTTGCACCGGCCGGCGCTCAACGCGCTGAACACCACCACTCTGCCGTTGCTGCTGACCAGCCGTGTGGACGAGTACCGCGACGCGGTCGAGGGCACGGACGTGCTGACGTCCGCCGCCGCGGTCGTGCTGGCCGATCTGACGTGCGACGACCTCGAGGCGTACCTGCCGCGCACCACCCGCAAGACCGGGCCGGGCGGCAACGTCTGGAAGCCGGTGCTGGACGAGGTGCGGGGCGGCGGCCCGCTGGCCGAGGTGCTGACGACGCCGTTGATGGTGGCGCTGGCGCGGCGGATCTACAGCGACACCCCCGACCACGATCCGGCCGCGTTGCTGGACCTGTACGAGCCGGAGGAGATCGAAAGACACCTGCTCAGCAGCTTCGTACCGGCTGTATACGGGACGCATGCAGATCGTGTGCGACCGTGGCTCGGGCATCTCGCCGATCACCTGACGCGGCTCGGCACGCACGACGTGGCGTGGTGGCGGTTCGGCACGTCCTCGGTGGTGACCGGGTCTGCGGTGGGGCTCGCGGTGGGGGTGTCGGACTTCCTGCTGGAGGCCGTGCTGGTGGGTGGGCTGACCATGCGGGGCCTGTGGTTCGCGGCGATGATCGGGCTGGTCACCGGGGTGCTGTTCGGGGCGGCGCACTGGTGGGTGGTGCGCAGGACGCCGCTCGAACCCGTGCGGACCCGGCTGCGGCTGCGCGGTCGTGCCGGTCGGCGGGTGTGGTCACGCGGTCTGCTCGGGCTCGCGTTCGGCGGGGCGGTCGGCGGCGCGTACGGGCTCGTGCGCGCGATGGCGTTCCTGCTGGTCACGCCGGGGTACGACATGACAGCGGGGGTGCTGGTCGACGTCGGCGTGTTCGCGCTGGTGTTCGGGTTCGGCGCTTCGTTGGTGTTCGCCGTGGTCGCCGCGATGGAGGCGCCGCTGGACGTGCGGTCGGCGGGCAGTCCCGGCGGGTTGCTGAAGGCGAACCGGCGCGCGGTGCTCAGGCTCGTGGCGGCGATGGTGCCGGTGTTCGCGGTGTTCGTCATGGTGGCCACCGGGGTCGTCGCGAGCGGGTTGACGGCGTTGCGGTTCGAGGTGGTGTGGAGCCCGACGACGGCCCTCTCGCTCGGCCTCGTCGGCGGTGTCGGCGGCGGGCTCGCGTACGTGCTGAGCCTGACCGCGTGGGGGCAGTGGGTGGTGTTCGCGCGCGTCTGGCTGCCGCTCACCGGACGGCTGCCGTGGGGGTTGCCGGCGTTCCTCGACGACGCCTACCGGCGTGGCGTGCTGCGGCGGGCCGGTGCGGTCTACCAGTTCCGGCACGCGCGCCTGCAGGAGCATTTCGCGCGTTTGCGCTGATCAGGGCGACCGGCCACATGTGGCCGGTCGGCTGGCCTGTTCCCTCGTTTGGCCCGGTGTGATCGTGTGCCGGGACGAGGGAGGGATCTCAGGGGTGTCAGGCAACGAACCGCCGCCCAGCGCGATCAACTGGGAGGCGTACAGCCACGAAGAACTGCACAAGATGCTGTGGCAGGACGCCGACGTCGCCGACGTGAGCACCGTCGCCGACGAGTGGACGCGCCACCGCGCCGCCCTGGTGGCGCACGCCGAGGTGCTGCGGGAGCAGCGGGCCGCGTTGCTCGACGGGTGGGCGGGGGCCGCGGCGGAGGAGGCCGCGGCCCGGCTGGGGGCGCTGGCCGAGCGGGTGGAGAAGATCTGCGAGTTGGCCGCCGCGGGGGAGCGGGCCGCGCAGGACTCGGCGGACGCGCTGGCCTCCGCCAGGGCCGCGATGCCGCCGCCACCGGCTCCCGGGACGACTGTGCCGGCGTTCGCGGGGCTGCCGACGGTGCCGGGATCGCCCAGCGCACCATTCCAGTTGCCGGCCGCGCCAGCGTCCTTCGCATTGCCGAGCGCACCAGCACCGTTTCAACTACCCAGCGCACCGGCACCGATGACCCTGCCGAGCGCCTCAACGCCACCGGCATCGGGTTTCTACTTCTACTTCGGCGCCGCCTCGGCCGACCAGCAGAAGGCCCAGGCCGTCCGCGCGATGCAGACCTACGAGTCCAGCCTCAACGGCAGCGGCCGTCTCATCGACGACGCCCGAGGCAACGTCCCGCAGGCCGCGCCCACACCGCGTGCCGCGGCCGTGCCCCAGGTGAAGACCCCCAGCTCAGGTGGCGTGCCGTGGCAACGTCTCGTGGGAGGGGGCGGTGGCGGTCCGGTGGCGACCACGCGAGGCCCGGTGATCGGAACCGCCACCACCCCGGTCAGCCAGCAGCTCACCCCCGGCACGCGCGCCGGCGTGATGTTCGGCCAGCACGGCGGGATCGCCGCCACCGGAACGCTCACCGCGGACCCGAGAACCGCCGCCCAGAACAACGCGATGGGCGCGCCTCCGCCGGGTGCGGCGCGCAAGGACGAGGACCAGCCGCACGAGAACCAGATGCCGACGCTCGACCACGACCTGTTCGCGGTGACCGAGCGCGTGTCGCCCGCCGTGATCGGGGAGGAACGGTGACCGGCTTCGAGGTCGCGCCCGACCAGTTGCAGGACCGGGTGAAGACGCTGACCAGACTGGCCGAGCTGACCGCGGACCTGGTGGCGACGGCGAGCAGGCTGGCCGAGCGGCAGCCGTTGCTCGGCACCGCGCCGCCCGCCCAGGACCTGTCGCGCCGGCTCAAGGACGCCGGGTCCGGGCTCGCGGGTGAGGTGAGTGCGGCCGAACGCGAGGTGCGCGAGTTCCGGCAGATGCTCGCGGAGATCAGGACCACATACACCGAGACCGACGCCGAACAGGCGCGCAAGGCGGCGCGATGATCGCCTTCGACCTCGTGGAGATGGACCTGCTCGCCACGCACGCCGGGGTGCGCTGGCCGTTCCCGCTGCGGGTGCCGTCCTTCGGCAAACGAGCGGACGAACGCGCGAGCCTGCTCGCCGAGGCCGGCCACGGGTTGCAGGCGCGCGGACTGGCCGCGGTGCACGGGCCCACGGGCATGGCCGCCGAACTGGTCACCGCGCTGTACGAGCACACCGCCGTGGTCGACCTCGTCGTACCGGGAACGGGTGCCGTGGCGATGGTCTACGGCGACGACGCGCTGGTGTGCACGCAGACCGGCAGCACGGTCCGGGTGACGCACGTCGAGGCGGAGACGCTCGGCGACGAGCTCGTGGCGCTGGTCCCGGAGGCCAGGGCCGCGCAGCTCATGCCCATCACGCTGCCGCCCGGTGCCGGGCTCGACCTGGAGGTCACCGGGCAGGGGCAGGCGGGCGTGATCAGGGGAGGCCGGCGGCAGGAAGTGTCCTGGTTGGACAGTGCGGGCGGACGGGTGCGGGTCGACGTCGGTGATGACGGCTGGGTGAGCGTCAACCCGATGCGGCACCACGACCTGGTCCGCGTGATCGGTGAGCTCGCCGCGGTCGCGCGAGCCTAGAAGAGGGGGAGAAGTGGATCCAGCACAGTGGCTGGCGGACTACCAGGAACGCCTGGAGCGCGTCGCGTACAGCGCGCGGTCGGCGAGCGCGAGCCTGGCCGAGGTCGGGGCGAGCGCTACCTCGCCACGCGGTGAGGTCACCGTGACGGTGAACGCGGGCGGCGTGCTCGGCGACGTCGCGCTGACGCCGGCGGCCCGCAGGCTCGACGTCGACACGCTCGCGATGCTGATCGTCAGCACCGCGCGGGAGGCACAACGCCTGGCGAGCACGCGGATGACCGAGGTCATGGCGGACTACCTGGGCGAAAGCGACGCGCTGCACCAGATCACCAGGCACCTGCCGGAGGCCGTGAGATGAGCTTCACCGCCGACCACGAACAGTTGCGCCGCCACGCCAGGACGCTGACCGGGTACGCCGACCGGCTGTCGGAGACCGGCACCCGGCTGCCCGACCAGCTGGGCCAGGAGTCGCTCGGCTCGTTCGCCCAGTTCCTCACCACCGGACTGAGCGGCCCGATGGGGGAGACGATGGGCGCCTTCGCCCACGTCGCGTCCACAATGGACAAAGTCGGCGAGGGCATGCGCCGGACCGCAGAGAACTACCAGCGCACCGACGAGCGCAACGCCGAGGACATCACGGGGGCGGGCCGATGACCGCCACCACCACGGACGCGGGCACGATCGCCGCGCTGCTGAACGAGCTCCGCACCACCACCAACGCCATCGCGGGCGACGAGTGGCTGTCGTCCGGCCTGGCCGCCACGCCCAAGGCCCCGATGAGCGAGCTGGGCTCGAACGGGAAACCGTTGCAGGCACTGGACAGCGCGGGCGTCGGCTTCCTCACGCCGATGATCTCGTTCCTGGACGAGCCGCTGAACCAGTTGCGCGGCAACCCGGACGGCGTCCAGCAGGGCGCGGGTGAGTTCCAGAACGCCGGCAAGGCCGCGACCACCCTGGCGGACGAGTACGGCGCGAAAGCGGGCAGCGAGACCGACGGCTGGACCGGCGACAGCGCCGCCGAGTACGCCAAGACCGGCAAGGAGCTCGTCGACGGCGTGCTGTCCGTCGCCGAGACCGCGCTGACCAACGCCACCGCGCTGATCAAGGCGGGCGAGGTCGTCGCACAGGTCGTCGCCGAGGTGACGCGGCTGATCACCGAGGCGGTCGGCAAGATCGTGCCGATCATGACCCAGGCGATCGCCGCGGCGGCCGCGACGTTCGGGCAGAGCATCGCCGTGGCCATCCCGCAGTGCGTGCAGATCGCCGTGGAGTGCGGTGCGCAGATCGCCGCCAGGCTCGGTGAGCTGCTGGCCAGCGGCGAGAACCTGGTCAAGCTGGTCGAGGGTGCGCAGGCGGTGCTGAAGATCGTGAAGCAGGCGATGTCGGTGATCGGGGACAAGGCATCGGGCTCGGCCGAGCTCCCGACCGTCAAGGAGGCGACCGCGTGAAGCGCCTCGCCGTGCTCGTCTGCTCGCTGCTGCTCCTCGGCGTCACGCCGGCGAAGGCCGACGACGCCGTGCAGACCGTGCTCGACCAGTACCTGGCGCAGGCGGGACCGGGTGCCGCCGTGCACACGGGGTCCGGTACGCGGTCGACCGGCACCGGGAAGCTCCACGAGCAGCGCCCGATCACCGCCGCCGACCACTTCCGGATCGGCAGTCAGACCAAGACGTTCACCGCCGTGGTCGTGCTGCAGCTCGTCGACGAGGGCCGCGCCGAGCTGGACGCCCCGATCTCCCGGTACCTGCCCGGCGTGGTCACCGGCAACTACGACGGTGATGTGATCACCGTCCGCCAGCTGCTGCAGCACACCAGCGGTCTCGTCCGTGACGTCCGTGACGCGAAGGCAGGCCAGGGCGGTGTGTACGCGCTGGCCGAGCTCGTCCGCTCGGCGATGGACGAGCCCGCCCAGAACGCCCCCGGTGCCGCTCAGAACTACTCGAACGTCGGCTACCTGGTGCTGGGCCTGCTGATCGAACGCCTCACCGGCAGGCAGGCCGGCGACGCGATCACCGAGCGGATCATCAGCCCGCTCGGCCTGACCGGGACGCGCTTCCCGGCACCCGGTGACCGTGCGCTGAGGACGCCCTTCCTGAACGGCTACCTGGGTGGCCGCCTCGGCCGGCTCTTCTTCTGGACCGAGGCGACCACCACCGTCGAGCTGTCGTTCTGGAGCACCGCCGGTGCTGTGGAGTCCACTTTGGACGATCTCCAGCGGTTCTACCGCGCGGTGGTCGGCGGGAGGCTCGTCTCACCCGCGGCGCTGGCGGAGATGAAGCGCACGTTCGGCCCGGCAGACGTCTACGGCCTGGCCCTGGTGAAGGTGCCGCTGTCGTGCGGCGTGGTCGCGTGGGGTCACAACGGTGCCCTGACCACAGGGCACTACTCGTTCACCCTGACCACCGACGACGGCCGGTTCGCGTCGGTCGTGACCAACACGAACTGGCAGGGCTCAGGCAAGCCCTCGGCCGTCGACGTGGCCGACCGGGCGATCTGCTCGGGTTAGCTGGTCAGGATCGCCCTGGCCAGCGCCGCGGTCTCGGACGGCGTCTTGCCGACCTTGATCCCGACCGCCTCCATGGCCAGCTTCTTGGCCTCCGCCGTGCCCGAGGACCCCGAGACGATGGCGCCCGCGTGGCCCATCGTCTTGCCCTCGGGCGCGGTGAAGCCGGCGACGTAGCCGACCACGGGCTTGGTCACGTTGTCCCGCACGAACTCCGCCGCCCGTTCCTCCGCGTCACCGCCGATCTCGCCGATCATCACGATCAGCTCGGTCTCCGGGTCCGCCTCGAACGCCGCGATGGCGTCGATGTGCGTGGTGCCGACGATCGGGTCGCCGCCGATGCCGACGCACGTGGTGAAGCCGAAGTCCTTCAGCTCGTGCATCAGCTGGTAAGTCAGCGTTCCCGACTTCGACACGAGGCCGATCGACCCCGGCTTGGTGCTGTCCGCGGGGATGATGCCCGCGTTGGACTTGCCGGGACTGATGATGCCGGGACAGTTCGGGCCGATGATCCGCGTCGACCTGCCCTGGGCATGAGCCCAGAAGCGTGCCGTGTCGTGGACCGGGACGCCTTCCGTGATCACCACGGCCAGGCCGATCTCCGCGTCGATCGCCTCGATCACCGCGTCGCAGGTGTTGGCGGGCGGGACGAAGAGCACCGACACGTTCGCGCCGGTCTCCGACATAGCCTGGGCGACCGTGCCGTACACCGGCAGCGTCACGTCGTCGAACGCGACGGACGTGCCAGCCTTGCGCGCGTTCACACCGCCCACGACCCGCGTGCCGGCCGCGAGCATGCGGCGGGTGTGCTTGGCACCCTCCGCCCCCGTCATGCCCTGCACGATCACGCGGCTGTGCTCGTCGAGGAAGATCGCCATCAGGACTCCTTGCCGGCGAGTGCGGCGGCACGGCCCGCCGCGTCGTCCATCGTGTGCGCCACGGTGATCAGCGGGTGTCGTGCCTCGTCGAGGATGCGGTGGCCCGCGTCGGCGTTGTTGCCGTCGAGCCGCACGACCAGCGGCTTGTCGGCCTTGTCGCCCAGGATGCCGAGGGCCTGCACGATCCCGTTGGCCACCGCGTCGCACGCGGTGATGCCGCCGAACACGTTCACGAACACGCTGCGGACCGCCGGGTCCGAGAGGATGACGTCGAGACCGTCGGCCATCACCTGGGCCGAGGCGCCGCCGCCGATGTCGAGGAAGTTCGCGGGCGCGGCACCGGCCAGCGCCACGACGTCCAAAGTGGACATGACGAGCCCCGCGCCGTTGCCGATCACACCGACGCTGCCGTCGAGCTTGACGTAGTTCAGCCCCTTCTCGGCGGCCCGCACCTCCAGCGGGTCGCCCACGGCGCTGTCCTCGGGTCGAGAGTGCCGGAACGCCGCGTTGTCGTCCAGCGTCACTTTGCCGTCCAGGGCGACGATCCGGCCGTCCTTGGTGCGTGCCAACGGATTCACCTCGACCAGCGTCGCGTCCTCGGACACGAACACCTTCCACAGGGCGGAAGCGACGGCGTTCACCTCCTCGGCGATCTCCGGTGGGAACACCGCAGATGCGTCGAAGGTCGAAGCTGGCATTCGAGTGATGGAGTCGGCCATCTCCTCGATCTCCATGCCCCCGGTGGCCGAGGCCATGCCGATGAACGTCCTGTTGGCACGATCAAGAAGAAACGACAGGTAGTACTCCTCGGCGATCTCGCTCGCCTCGGTGACCAGGACCTTGTGCACGGTGTGGCCCTTGATGTCCATCCCCAGGACGGCGGTGGCCGCTGCCGCTGCTTCGTCCGGTGTCGAAGCGACTTTGATGCCGCCGGCCTTGCCGCGCCCGCCGGTCTTCACCTGAGCCTTCACGACGACAGTGCCGCCGAGCCGGGAGGCGGCCTCGCGCGCGGAGTCAGGAGTGTCCGCCACGAGACCACGCGGAACGGGCACCCCGTACCGCTCGAAGAGGTCCCGCGCCTCGTGTTCGAAAAGATCCACCGTCTACGTCCTCTCGCCGAAAACTTGCGGCCATCTATGGACATCCGGTTGGTAGCGGAGTAACGATATGCCTACCTCATACGGTATGCAATCTACAGTCGAAGCGCCAAAGGGGAGCTGATCGCCGATGACGAGTTCCGCGGAGCCGGAGTCGATTTCTGGAGGCCACCTGGTGGCCAAGGCGCTCAAAGCCGAGGGCGTCGACACCATCTTCACGCTGTGCGGCGGGCACATCATCGACATCTACGACGGCTGCGTGGACGAGGGAATCGCCGTCATCGACGTCCGGCACGAACAGGTCGCGGCGCACGCGGCCGACGGGTACGCCCGCATCACCGGCAAGCCCGGTTGCGCCGTCGTCACGGCGGGGCCAGGCACGACCGACGCCGTCACGGGCGTCGCCAACGCGTTCCGCGCGGAGAGCCCGATGCTGCTGATCGGCGGCCAGGGTGCGTTGAGCCAGCACAAGATGGGCTCACTGCAGGACCTCCCGCACGTGGACATGATGACGCCGATCACGAAGTTCGCGGCGAACGTCCCGCACACCGCCCGCATCGCGGACATGGTGTCGATGGCGTTCCGCGAGGCCAACGCCGGCGCGCCGGGCCCGTCGTTCCTGGAGATCCCGCGCGACGTCCTGGACGCCAAGGTGCCGGTGAGCACGGCACGAGTACCGGAAGCGGGCCACTACCGCGCGTCCACGCGCAGCGTCGGTGACCCGGCGGACATCGAGAAGCTCGCGGACCTGCTGGTGCACGCCAGGAAACCCGCGATCCTGCTGGGCAGCCAGGTGTGGACGACGCGCGCCACGGACTCCGCGATCGACCTCGTCCGCACCCTCAACATCCCCGCCTACATGAACGGCGCTGGTCGCGGCACCCTCCCGCCCGGCGACCCGCACCACTTCCAGCTGTCGCGCCGCTACGCCTTCGACAACGCCGACGTCATCGTGATCGTCGGCACCCCGTTCGACTTCCGGATGGGCTACGGCCGAAGGCTTTCCGCGAACGCGACGGTCGTCCAGATCGACCTCGACTACCGCACGGTCGGCAAGAACCGCGACGTCGACCTCGGCATCGTCGGTGACGCCGACCTGGTCCTGTCCAGCGTCACGGCGGCCGCGTCGGGCCGCGAGGACAACGGCGCGATGGGCCGCAAGGTGTGGCTGGAGGAACTGCAGGCGGTCGAGGAGAAGGCCCGGCAGAAGCGCTCGGAGCACCTGCTCTCCGAGGACATGCCGATCCACCCGTACCGGCTGGTGAGCGAGATCAACGACTTCCTCACCGAGGACTCCATCTACATCGGCGACGGCGGCGACGTCGTCACGTTCTCCGGCCAGGTCGTGCAGCCCAAGTCGCCTGGCCACTGGATGGACCCCGGTCCACTGGGGACGCTCGGCGTCGGCATCCCGTTCGTGCTGGCCGCGAAACTGGCCAGGCCGGACAAGGAGGTCGTGGCCCTGTTCGGCGACGGCGCGTTCAGCCTCACCGGCTGGGACTTCGAGACGCTGGTCCGCTACGACCTGCCGTTCGTCGGCATCGTCGGCAACAACTCGTCGATGAACCAGATCCGCTACGGCCAGGCGGCCAAGTACGGGCTGGAGCGCGAGCGCGTCGGCAACACGCTCGGCGACGTGCGCTACGACCAGTTCGCCAAGATGCTCGGCGGCTACGGCGAGGAAGTGCGCGACCCCAAGGACATCGGGCCCGCGTTGCAGCGCGCCCGCGAGTCCGGCAAGCCCTCGCTGATCAACGTGTGGATCGACCCCGACGTGTACGCGCCCGGAACCATGAACCAGACGATGTACAAGTAGGTGAGCTGACATGGCCAAGGCCTTGGAGGGCGTCAAAGTCCTCGACATGACGCACGTGCAGTCCGGACCGTCGTCGACCCAGCTGCTCGCCTGGCTGGGCGCGGACGTCATCAAGCTGGAGACCCCCGGCAAGGGCGACATCACCCGCGGTCAGCTGCGGGATCTGCCCGAAGTGGACAGTCTCTACTTCACGATGCTCAACTGCAACAAGCGGAGCATCACCCTCAACATGAAGGCCCCTGAAGGCAAAGAGGTCTTCGAGAAGCTCATCGCCGACGTCGACGTCCTCGTCGAGAACTTCGGCCCCGGCGTCGTCGAGCGGTTCGGCTACCCGTGGGAGAAGCTGCAGGCGCTCAACGACAGGCTCATCTACGCGTCGATCAAGGGCTTCGGGCCCGGCCGCTACGCCGACTTCAAGGCGTACGAGGTGATCGCGCAGGCGATGGGCGGCTCGATGAGCACCACCGGCTTCGAGGAGGGGCCACCGCTCGCCACCGGCGCGCAGATCGGCGACTCGGGCACCGGCATCCACCTGGTGGCCGCGATCCTGGCCGCGCTGTACCAACGGACCAACACCGGGCGCGGCCAGCGCGTCCAGGTCGCGATGCAGGACGCCGTCCTGAACCTGTGCCGGGTGAAGCTGCGCGACCAGCAGCGGCTCACCCACGGGCCGCTGGGGGAGTACCCGAACGAGCAGTTCGGGGACGAGGTGCCCCGCTCCGGCAACGCATCCGGTGGTGGCCAGCCCGGCTGGGCGGTGCGCTGTGCCCCCGGCGGCCCCAACGACTACATCTACGTGATCATCCAGCCCGTCGGCTGGGCCCCGCTGACCGAGCTGATCGGCAGGCCGGAGCTCGCCGAGGACCCGGCCTGGAACACGCCGGAAGTCCGGCTCTCCAAGCTGGACAAGGCGTTCGCGCTGATTGAGGAGTGGACGGAGAAGCACACCAAGTGGGAGGTGATGGACAAGCTCAACGCCCACAACATCCCGTGCGGACCCATCCTGTCCACCAAGGAGATCATCGAGGACGAGACGCTGGCAGAGCTCGGCACCGTGGTCGAGGTCGAGCACCCCGAACGCGGCTCGTTCAAGACGGTCGGCAACCCGCTCAAGCTCTCCGACAGCACCGTCGAGGTCCAGCGGCCGCCGCTGCTCGGTGAGCACAACGACGAGGTCCTCGGAGCACTCGGCTACAGCGCGGACCGCCTGGCCGGTCTGCGCGCCGCCGGCGTCATCTAATCCTCAGGGGAGAAGAAATCCATGCCGGACAACGGCTACGACCGCGCCGCGGTCGAGAAGGTACTCGCGAAGGTGCGGGCGGAGGGACGCTCGTCGCTCACCGCACCGGAGGGCAAGCGGGTCTGCGACGCCTACGGGATCGCGACCCCGGCCGAGGCGCTGGCGAAGTCGTCGGAGGGCGCCGTCGCGTTCGCCGAGGAGATCGGCTACCCGGTCGTGCTCAAGATCGTCTCGCCGGACGTCCTGCACAAGACCGAGGCCGGCGGCGTGCTGGTGGGCCTGAAGAACGCGGCCGAGGTCGCCGAGGGCTACCGCACGATCATCCACAACGCCAAGAACTACAAGGCCGACGCCGACATCACCGGTGTCCAGGTCCAGCAGCAGCTGCAGTCCGGGAAAGAGGTCCACGAGGTCATCGTGGGCGCCACCACCGACGAGACCTTCGGCAAGATCGTCGCGTTCGGCCTCGGCGGCATCCTGGTCGAGGTGCTCAAGGACGTCACGTTCCGGCTGGCGCCCACGAGCAGGACCGAAGCGCTCTCCATGGTCAACGGCATCGCGGCGGCGGAGATCCTCCGCGGTGTCCGCGGCGCGGAGGGTGTCGACGCGGACAAGCTCGCCGACCTGATCCACCGCGTCTCGGACCTGGTCACGGACTTCCCGCAGCTCGCGGAGGTCGACCTGAACCCCGTGCTGGCAACGCCTTCCGGTGCCACCGCGGTCGACGTGCGGATCCTGGTCGACGAGGACGCGGCCAGACAACCGCACCGGTTCACGCAGGACGAGATCCTCGCCTCGATGAACCGGATCATGAGGCCGAACGCTGTCGCCGTGATCGGCGCCTCGAACGAAGAGGGCAAGATCGGCAACTCGGTGATGAAGAACCTCGTCAACGGCGGCTACCAGGGTGAGATCTACCCGATCAACCCCAAGGCCGACGAGATCCTCGACCGCAAGGCGTTCGCCGGCATCGCCGACGTCCCAGGGGACATCGACGTCGCGGTGTTCGCCATCCCTGCCAAGTTCGTGCCGGCGGCTTTGGAAGAGGTCGGCAAGAAGGGCGTCGGCGGCGCGATCATGATCCCGTCCGGCTTCGGCGAGACGGGCAACATCGAGCTGCAGGACGAGATCGTGACGATCGCGCGCAAGCACGGCGTCCGCATCCTCGGCCCGAACATCTACGGCTACTACTACACGCCGGAGAACCTCTCAGCGACGTTCTGCACGCCGTACGACGTCAAGGGCGGCGTCGCCCTCACGTCGCAAAGTGGCGGAATCGGTATGGCGATCCTCGGATTCAGCCGTTCTGCGGGCATGGGCGTCTCGTCGATCGTCGGTGTGGGCAACAAGGCCGACATCGACGAGGACGACCTGCTGACGTTCTTCGAGTCCGACCCGAACACCCAGCTCGTCGCGATGCACCTGGAGGACCTCAAGGACGGCCGGTCCTTCGCGGAAACGGCGAAACGCGTCTCGGAAAAGAAACCGGTCGTGGTACTCAAAGCCGGACGGACCGACCAGGGTGCCAAGGCCGCGAGTTCGCACACCGGCGCACTGGCCGGCAACGACCGGGTCTACGACGACATCCTCAGGCAGAGCGGCGTGATCCGCGCACCCGGCCTGAACGACCTGCTGGAGTACGCGCGCGGAATCCCGCTGCTGGCCACGCCGAAGGGCGAGAACGTCGTCATCATCACCGGTGCGGGCGGCTCGGGCGTGCTGCTCTCGGACGCCTGTGTGGACAACGGTCTCAGCCTCATGAGCATCCCGGACGACCTGGACGCGGCGTTCCGGAAGTTCATCCCGCCGTTCGGCGCCGCCGGCAACCCCGTCGACATCACCGGCGGCGAACCCCCTTCGACGTACCGGAACACCATCGCGCTCGGTCTCGCCGACGACCGCATCCACTCGTTGATCCTGGGCTACTGGCACACCATCGTCACGCCACCGATGGTGTTCGCGAAGCTCGTGGTCGACGTCGTGGAGGAGTACCGGGCGAACGGGATCCACAAGCCCGTCGTCGCCTCGCTCGCGGGTGACGTCGAGGTCGAGGAAGCGAGCGAGTACCTGTACCGCAACGGAGTGGTTGCGTATCCGTACACGACGGAGAAGCCTGTCGCAGTACTGGGTGCCAAGTACCGGTGGGCCCGTGCTGCCGGCTTGCTGTAGTTAGGTCGTTGGCGGTTTCCGTTGCTGTCGTGACGGAAACCGCTTGCGGCATGCAAGGAGCGATGGCCCGTCCGCGACCGTGAACACGCCCACGGTCGCGAACCCGCCAGGGAGGTCAACGAAGACAGCCGGTCCTCTGGAGGTTGTTAACCGTGGATGATCCAAATCTGGCAGCTCGCACGGAAACCAGCACGCCACCTGACAGTGTTGAATCCTCTCGGGAGCGCGTCTGGGCCGCGGGCAGGCTGGAAGCGATGCCCATCAGGAAACTCCCCGACGCACCACCGTCGATCCACCTGCTCGGTCCCACGGTGTTCCTGGTGGCCCTCGGCGTGGGCATGGGCGAGTCCTACATGTGGCCACGACTGGTGCTGGTCTTCGGGCCGGACATCAGGTGGCTCTTCCTGATCGGCGTGACGCTGCAGGCCGTCGTCATGCTCGAGATGGCGCGTTACGCGATGGCGACGGGGGAGAGCATCTTCTTCGGCGCCGCACGCGTGTTCAAACCGATCATGTGGTTCTTCTTCGTGGTCGCGATACTCGTCTACGTCTGGCCGGGCCATCTCTCCGCGGGAGCGGCGGCCCTGGAGAAGATCACCGGCATACCCTGGACGGTGTCGGCGTGTGTCGGACTGATCCTGGTCGGGGTGCTGTTCAGCCTCGCCAAGGTCATCTACAACCTGCTCGAGAACCTGCTGTCCATCCTCATCGGACTGCTCGTCGTCAGCACGGCCGTCGTCGCGGCGATGGTCGGCACGTGGGGCGACCTGACGAGCACGGTGGCCGGCATGTTCCAGTTCGGGTACTTCCCGGCACAGGCCATGTCGCCGGAGTGGTTCCCGATCATCGTCGGCTCGATCGCGTTCGCCGGCCCGTCCGGCATGCAGCAGATGTGGTACACGCTGCACCTGCGCGACAGCGGTGCCGGCATGGGCGCGCACATCCCGAAGGTCCGCGGGCTGCGGCACGCGGGCGAAGAGGAGAAGATGCCGTCGCGCGGCTTCATGTTCGACACCGAGGACAAGGCGGAGCTCGCGAAGTGGAAGGGCTGGCGGCGCTGGGTCACGTTCGACGCGCTGCTCCTCTTCTGGGGCATCACGATGCTCGTCACGGTCTCCTTCACGGTCCTCGCGCAGTCGGCTTCACGGACCAGCCCGGACGTGAAGGCACTCATCGAGTCCGGTGAGCGCGAGGCCGCCCTGAACGCCATGTCGGACGCCTTCGCGTCGGCGGGCGGACCGGTGCTCGGCGCGGTGTTCCTCGGGTTCATCGCGTTGATCGGCCTGAACGCCACGCTGGGTCTGTTCGACTCGTTCTCGCGCGGCCAGGCGGACATGACGTACCACTTCGTGAAGGGCGCCAAGAAGTTCCGCATGTCGCACCTCTACGCGGGGTTCCTCTGGGGTGTCATCACCTTCGGCATCCTGATCCTGCTGTTCGGACCGGCCGACGGACCGGGAGCCATCCTCGACGTGCTCGCGTTCCTGTCCACGTTCGCCATGGGCGCCTACTGCGTCGTGCTCCTGCTGGTGAACAACCGGATGCTGCCGAAACCCATCCGCCCCAAGCTGGTCACGAACATCATCATCGGCTTCGGAGCGGTGTTCTACCTGGGCATGCTGTTCTTCAGTCTCATCAAGTTCGGAGTAGTGGTGGGCTGACATGCAGATCCGCGAAGGCAATCTCAAAGAAGCGGTTCCCGGCGCGTTCGTCGGTCTCGCCGCCGGGCTCATCGCGGGAGGGCTGGCCGCGCTCGTCGGCCAGCCGCTCGGGTGGGCACTCGTCACGACGGTCGCGCTCGGCCTGCCGCTGGGCGCGTTCGGCGGCGGTTTCGGTCTGCTGGTGGCGGCGGGCCGGCTCCCGGCCGGACGGTTCGCCCCGGTGGCCCTGTACTGGCTGATCGCGTTCCCCGCGGCACGGCTGGTGCACGAGGTCACCGTGAGCCTCGTGCTCACCGGTCAGGTCCGGCTGCCCTCGGACCTGACCGGTTTCCTCGCCTACCAGGGGATCGTGAGTTTCGGCTGGGCCATCGGTTTCCTGTGGCTGCACGAACGCATCTCGATGCGCCTGCGCGCCAACGCCTCCCGCTGACCTTCCCTTCCGCCGAAGGAGCCCAAGGATGTTGGATCTTCCCGTCTGGGTGTGGATCGCGACGATGGGCGGTATCACCGCCATCATCGCGTTCGACTTCTACCTGGTGGTGCGCAAGCCGCACGAACCGTCGTTCCGCGAGTCGTTGTACTGGGTGATCTTCTACGTTGCCCTGGCCGTCCTCTTCGGACTCGGCGTCACGGTGTTCGCCGGGCCCGGCCACGGCGGTGAGTTCTTCGCCGGCTGGATCACCGAGTACTCGCTGAGCGTCGACAACCTGTTCGTGTTCGTGATCATCATGGCCAGGTTCGCCGTGCCGCGGGAGTACCGGCAGAAGGTGCTCGTCGTCGGCATCATCCTGGCCCTGTTGCTGCGGGCCGTGTTCATCGCCCTGGGAGCACAGGCGATCGCGCGGTTCGACTGGCTGTTCTACTTCTTCGGCGCCTTCCTGATCTTCACGGCGTGGAAGCTGCTGAAGCAGCACGAGACCGAGGAGGCCGACGTCCCGGAGAACGCCGCTCTGCGCGCGGTGAAGCGGTTCCTGCCGGCGACCACGGTCTACCACGGCGCCGCGCTGACGACGCGCGTCGACGGCAAGCGCGTCGTGACGCCGATGCTGGTCGTCATGGTCGCCGTGGGCACCACCGACCTGCTGTTCGCGGTGGACTCGATCCCGGCGATCTTCGGGCTCACCAAGGAGCCGTACCTGGTGCTGACCGCCAACGCGTTCGCGTTGATGGGCCTGCGCCAGCTCTTCTTCCTGGTGGGTGGTCTCCTGGACCGCCTGGTGCACCTGAGCAAGGGCCTCGCGGTGGTGCTCGCGTTCATCGGGTTCAAGCTCATCTTCGAGGCGATGCACCACCACGGTGTCTCGTGGGCTCCGGAGATCCCGATCGTGGTGTCTCTCGGGGTCATCGTGGCGACGCTGGCCGTCACGACGGTGTGGAGCCTGCACACCTCACGCCGGGCTGCCCGCTCCGCCGTGGAGGACGCCGAGAGTGCGCGAAACAGCGATGACGCTCCTGTGAAGGACTCTCAGCCGTGAATCGTGTGGCCTTCGCTGTCCTTGCGGAGAGTCTTGGCCACGGCCGCCTGGGCCTCGGCGTCCTTGCGCTGTTCCTTCAGCGCGGTGGACAGTCCGAGGCCCAGCGCGCGGCCGTCGGCGGAGGCACCGCCACGCGGCTCGGTGAGGGAACGCGCGAAGTTCTTGAAGCGGGACATGGTCTTCCTCCTGTCGATGGTGGCTCCCGAGGCGCGCAGAAGCCGGACAGGCGCTGTGGCACGGGAGGAACAGGGCCGCGGCCGGGGTCTTGTCCACTGGTCACCCATCGCCTGGGTACCCGGTGGGAAACCTCTCGCGGGTCTCCGTTGACCCCGTCCCTGTCGCGATTCAGCATACTGCGTTTTGTATGCAATCCGCCGCCATCGTGTCGCGGATCACCCGTACGGTACCAAATGACCGAATTGGGTGATCTGAGAGTGATGGTTCAGTCGCTGTCCGTCGAGCTTTCGGGCGTCTTGCGGTCGTGATAGGTCTGGCGGGTCTGCTCGGCGTGGTTGTGCATGACCTCGCCGGCCCGCTCCGCGTCGCCCTCGGCGATGGCCGCGACCAGCTCGGCGTGCTCGTTCCAGGAGTCGCGGCTGCGCGGGCGGGCGATCGGGGTGTAGTACCAGCGCACCCTGCGGTCGACCAGCCCGATCATCTCGGAGAGGACCTTGTTGCGGCCGATCGCCGCGACGGCCGCGTGCAGGTCGGCGTTCGCCTTGACCAGGCGCTCGACGTTCGCGGTGACGAGGGCCTCCTCGCCGGCCTTCTGCAGCTTCTTGAGAAGCTTCACGTCGGCCGCCGTCGCGTGTTCGGCGGCGAGCTTGGCGGAGTAGGTCTCCAGCACGCTGCGCACGGCGAGCAGCTGGTCGGCCTCCTCCTCGGTCGGGGTGTGCACGAAGGCGCCCTGGGCCGGCCGCAGGTCGACCCAGCCGTCGGTCTGCAGTCGTTGCAGGGCCTCGCGCACCGGCTGCCTGCTCACGCCCAGGTACTCGGCCAGCTCGGCCTCGACCAGGTGCTGGCCGGGGGCGAGGGTGCGGTTGACGATGAGCTCGAGCAGAGCGTCGTAGACGGCCTGTCGCAGCGGTGCGGGACGTTCGACCCGGCGGGTCGCGGCGGCACTGAGTGAGCCGCGGGGTGCCCGGCGGCCACTGGGCAAAGAGGTCATGCCGGACAGAATACAGCTTTTCGTATGCAAAAAGCACTTCTGGAGATGTCGGCGTGTTGTCCGTATACTGTATGCAATCTCTTTCCGGAGAGTGGCAGAGCGGGGCGTGCTATGAAGATCGCTGTTCTCGGAGCTGGAGCGATCGGTGCCTACGTCGGTGCGGCTTTGCATCGTGCGGGCGTGGAAGTCCACCTGATCGCGCGTGGAGCCCATCTCGCCGCAATGCGTGAGCACGGCGTACGGGTGCTGAGCCCGCGTGGTGATTTCACCGCGCGTCCACATGCGACCTCGGATCCCGCTGAGGTGGGAGAGGTCGACTACGTTTTCCTCGGTCTGAAGGCGTACTCGTACGCGTCGTCAGGCGATCTGCTGGCACCGCTGATGGGCCCGGACACCGCCGTGATCGCGGCGCAGAACGGGATCCCGTGGTGGTACTTCCACGGCATGACCGGGCATCCTCTTGAGGGACAACGGATCGAGGCCGTGGACCCTGGCGGGTCGGTCACCGCCCTGCTGCCCATGGAACGGGCGATCGGCTGCGTCGTCTACTGCTCGACCGAGATCGAGGCACCGGGCGTGATCCGGCATCTGGAGGGCACGCGGTTCTCGATCGGCGAGCCGGATCGCAGCATCTCTGCGCGTTGTGTCGCGCTGAGCGAGGCGATGATCGCCGGCGGGCTGAAGTGCCCGGTGGAGAAGGACGTCCGCGAGGACATCTGGATCAAGCTCATGGGCAACGTGGCGTTCAACCCGCTCAGCGCGCTGACCCGCGCGACGATGGTGGAGATCTGCGACCACTCGGACAGCCGCGACCTCGTGGCGCAGATGATGGCGGAGACCCTGACCATCGCGCGCGCGGCGGGCTGCGACCCGCAGATCTCCATCGACAAGCGCATCGACGGCGCCCGCCGCGTCGGGCACCACAAGACGTCGATGCTGCAGGACCTGGAGGCGGGCAAGAGGCTGGAGATCGACGCGATCATCGCCGCGGTGGTGGAGATCGCCGAGCTCACCCGCGTGCCGGCACCGACGCTGCGGCACGTCTACGCGGCGATCGACCTGCTCTCGCGCACGTCGCTGGTGTCCTGAGTTGCTGCTGCGACAGCTGGAGTACCTGGTCGCCCTGGCCCGTGAACGCCACTTCGCGCGCGCCGCGGAGGCCTGCCACGTGTCCCAGCCGTCGCTGTCGGCGGCGATCAGCAAGCTCGAACGCGAGCTCGGGGTGCCGATCGTGTCCCGCGGCCGCCGGTTCGAGTCGCTGACGCCGGAGGGGGAACGGGTCCTGCTGTGGGCGCACCGCATGCTCGCCGACCGCGACGCGCTGCGACAGGACCTGTCCCGCATGAGGGAGTCGCTGTCGGGGGTGCTCCGGATCGGGGCCATCCCGACAGCGCTCCCGGTCGCACCTCTGCTGACGGCACCGTTCTGCGAGCGCTACCCGCACGTGCGCGTGACGCTGGAGTCGTTGTCGTCGGTGGAGATCACGCGCGGGCTGGAGGAGTTCGAGCTCGACATCGCGATGACCTATGTGGACAGTTCGGTGCGTGCGATGCCGTTGTACGAGGAGCGCTATGTGCTTCTGACGCCCGCCGAGGAGGAGATCGCCTCGCGTCCGGTGGCGCGGTGGGCCGATGTCGCCGCGCTGCCGTTGTGCCTGCTGACCACCAAGATGCGCAACCGGCGGATCCTCGACTCGGTCTTCGCCGACGCCGGGGTGCAGCCGGTGCCGGTGATCGAGGCCGACACCGTGGCGACGTTGTGGGCACACGTGGCCACGCGGAAGTGGTCGAGCGTGATCGCCCACGCGTGGCTGCAGATGTTCGGCACGCCGGAGGGGATGCGGGTGGTGCGCATCGCGGATCCCCAGCGGGTGCCCCAGATCGGGCTCGTGGTGGGGGAGCAGGCGTCCATGCTGGCGCGGGCGATGCTGAGGCTCACCCGCGGGCTGGACGTGCGCGGGGAGCTTGATCGGCTGCTGCACGAGCACCTGGATCGCCGCGATCTGTGACCAATCCCGAGGCAACGGGGCCGGTGGCCGCCCACCGGCCCCGTTCACCGGCTAGCTGGCACCGCAGGCCGGCAAGGTCCCGCCGCCTTGGAAGTCACCGGCCCACATGTATCCGGCGGTGTTGGCCCACTGCACACCGTTGCGTCCGGCCACCTGAACCCCCAGCACCATCACCGCGCCGTTGCTGTCGAGCATCCCGCAGACACCGACGACGTGCTGGTCGAACCACGCCGTACCGACCCGGGGCGTGCTCAGGCCGGGCGCGGAGTAGATGCCCGTGTCGCGCGACGGGAACATCGTCGCCCCACCGGCGCAGAAGGGAATGTCGGAGGTGATCTCACGGATGTCGCCGTCCCAGATGTAGCCGGCGGTGTTCGCCCACTGTGAGCCGGTGCGGCCGTTGCGGTCGATGCCCAGCACCATCCGCTTGCCGTTGCTGTCGACGAGCTGGCAGACGGCCGCCACGTTGTCACCGGCCACCGCCGTTCCGACGCGCGGCGTGCTGAGGCCGGGGCCCGAGTACATGCCGGTGTCGCGAATCGGGGTCACCTGCCTTCCGAACCCCAGTGCGCCCACGTCCAACTTCAGTTCTTGGGCCTGAGCCTGCGCACCCACACCGATGAGTGCCGCCGACAGCGATGCCACCGCTGCCGCGATCTTCCACTTCTTCATGCAAAGCCCCCATGTGCTGATCAACTGATGCCGCCGTCGGGCGCTTGGACCTCCGAGCCGCTGGCGCCGCTCGCCGTCGTGGCTCGCTGGTCGCCGTCGCGCCTGGTCAGGCGGGTGCCGGGACCGACACTACCGACGGGAGGTCGGTCGAATCGTTGGCGCGAACCTGGACGCTGTGAAGCCGGTCGTGCACAGCGGAAAGGGTGCTTCGCGGTGCTCTTGGGGCAACATGTGGCGGTACTAGTTGCCGATCCTGGGGGGATCGAAGGTGACCGAGTTCGACATCGTGGAGCTCAAGGACGTGCTGCGAGAGCAACGGACGAGCAGCGGGATGACCCAGGGCGAGCTCTCGCGGCTCAGCGGGGTGTCCGTCAGGACCATTCGTCACATCGAGCACGGCCAGGTCGAGCGGCCTCGGCGTGAGTCGGTGCGCCGGCTGCTCGCGGCGTTCGAGTCGCCGGCGAGAAACCCGCTGGCCGTCGACGTGCTGGGGCCGCTGGTGGTGCACAGGGGCGGTGGGGTCGTGGTGATCAGTTCACCGCAGCAGCGCTGCCTGGTCGGGTTGCTCGCGTTGCACGTCAACAGGTTCGTCTCCCAGTCGGAGATCGTCGAGGTCCTGTGGGCGGGTACGCCCCCGGCGACGTACCGGGAACTGCTGTACTCGATGGTGTCGCGGTTGCGCAGGCGCCTGGGCTCCGGTGCGGTCGAGACACTGTCCTGCGGGTACCGGCTCGACATCGATCCGGAAAGGGTCGATCTGTGCAGGTTCGCCGAGCAGGCCGCCAGGGCTCGTGGCAGTGGTGACCCGCACGCGTTCGCTGAGGCTCTCGGTCTGTGGCGCGGTCCGGTGCTCGCGGACCTGCCCGAGGCGTTGCGCCAGCACCCGAGTGCGGCCTCCTTGCAGCAGCAGCGGATCGCGACCGCTCTGGCGTTCGCCGACCTGACGTTCGCCGGGTGTGGCGACGACGTCCTGCCGTGGCTCGCCGAACTGGTCGGTGGTGAGCCGTGGCACGAGGAACTGCACGCGCGGCTGATCCTGTCGCTGGCGAGATCCGGCAGACAGGTCGACGCGATCCTCGCGTTCCAGCGGATCCGCGACCGGCTCGACCACGATCTGGGGCTGCTTCCCGGACCAGCGCTCAGGTACGCCTACGAGTCGGTGCTGCGGCAGGAGGTTCCGATGCCCCGGACAGCGTTCTCACTCCTGCACGATGGCCGCGGTCTGCAGACGTAACGCGTCCTGTCCAGGCGGCGCACCGAACATCCGCCGGTACTCGCGGCTGAACTGCGACGGGTTGTCGTAGCCCACCGAGTAACCGACCGCGGCCACGTCGTGCGGTGCGGCGATGAGGGCGGCGCGGGCCCGTTGCAACCGGATCTGCTTCTGGTACTGTAACGGGCTCAACGCGGTGACGGCGCGGAAGTGCCGGTTGAGCGTCGGGACACTGGTGCCGACGTCGGCGGCGAGGTCGTCGATGCGGATCACCCGGTCGTAGCGGGCCTTGATCCACGCGATGGCGCTCGCGACCAGGGCCAGGCGGCTGTCGGCCGTGCCCGCCTGCCGCATCAGCGCGGCCTGCGGGCCGGTGAGCAGCCGCCAGTGGATCTCGCGCCGCACGGACGGGCCGAGCACGCGCAGGTCGCGTGGCTCGTCGAGCAGGCGCAGCAGCCGGGCGAGCGGATCGAGCAGCCTGTCGTCGGCGTCGCTGATCGCGATGCCGGGGCCGTCGTGCGGGCGGATGCGCGCAGGGCCGCCCTCGACGAGCAGCTGGGCGATGGTCTTCGGTTCCAGCTTCAGGCCCAGCGCGAGGAACGGGGCGCCGGTGACGTGGCCGGTCAGCGGGAGGTCGACGGTCACGACTGCGATCTGGCCGGGGCCGTGGTCGAAGGTGTGAGCACCGAGAACGGTGCGTTTGGTGCCCTGGGCGACGAGCGTGAGCACCGGTTCGGTGACGGTGCACATGGGCTCGGTCACGCGGTCGGAGGCGAACACGAACACACCGTCGATCCACAGTGGACTGCCGGGTCCGCCGGCGTGCCGGAGGATGCCGCGGCGGATCTCGTCCAGGTGCGTCATGGCTCCCAGTCTCGCACCGCCGCGACCGGATCGCCGCGAGGTTGAGCGGATCGTGCAACGGACCGAGCCCATCGGTCTAGGCGATCACGCCGCAGGGGCCTTCAATCGGGGTATGTCGCTTGATTCCTACATCACTCTCGGCCGCTCCGGCCTGCGCGTCAGCCCGTTCACCCTCGGCACGATGACCTTCGGCGAGGACTGGGGCTGGGGCAGCAGCCCCGAGGAGTCCACGAAGATCCTCGCGTCCTATGTGGAGCGCGGCGGCAACTCGGTCGACACCGCCAACATGTACACCGCCGGGCACTCGGAGAAGATCATCGGAGATTTCTTCGCGGGCCGCCCGTCGTTGCGCGACCGGGTGGTGATCGGCACGAAGTTCTTCTGCAACCTGCACGTCGGCGACCCGAACGGCGGCGGGCCGGGCCGCAAGGCGATCGTGCACCAGTTGGATGACTCGCTGCGCCGCCTGCAGACCGAATACGTCGACATCTACTGGCTGCACAACTTCGACCCGGCCACCCCTGTCGAGGAGACCCTGCGGGCGCTCGACGACCAGGTGCGCGCCGGCAAGGTCCGCTACGTCGGCTTCTCCGACATCCCGGCGTGGGCCACGGCCGAGGCCGCGACCCTCGCCCGGTGGTACGGCTGGTCGCCGATCATCGCGTTGCAGCTGTGCTACTCGCTGCTGGAACGCACCTCGGAGGGTGAGCTGATCCCGATGGCGCAGGCCATGGGCATGGGCGTGCTGCCGTGGTCGCCGCTGGCGGGCGGGTTGTTGTCCGGCAGGCACTCCGGTGACCGCGGCCAGTCGCCCAGCGCCGCCGAGCAGGCCGTCATCGACGCCGTCGGCGCGGTGGCCACCGAGATCGGTGTCCCCGCCGCCCAGGTCGCCCTGGCGTGGCTGCGCGGGCGACCGGGCGTGAGCTCGGTGGTGATCGGCGCCCGCCGCGCCGACCAGTTCGAGACGAACCTCGGCGCGCTGGACGTCACCCTGTCGGAGGCCCAGCGCGCCAGGCTCGACGAGGTGTCGGTGCCGAAGCTGAACTTCCCCGCCGACAACAACCGTCAGCTCGCGCCGATGCTGCAGTTCGCGGGGGCCACTGTGGACGGACGACCGTCCGCGGTCTACCCGTCGCTGGTCACGCGCTGAGGAACTCCAGCGCCTGCTCGACGAACAGCTCGTGGTGCTGGAACAGGGCACCGTGCCCGGCGTCGGGGTAGATGCTCAGCTGGGCGTTGGGCAGGTACTTCGCGAGGTTGAACGAGCTGATCGTCGGGGTCATGACGTCGTTGTCCCCGTTGACGACGAGCACCGGCTGGTGGACCGCGGCGAGGCCCTCGGACGAGCCCTGCTCCCACTTGGCCAACGCGGTCGCCTGCGCGCCGATCGTCTCGTTCGTCACCTCGGCGTCGCGGTCCTCCGTCCGCTCGTTCAGCCGCGCGAGGAACTCGTCCGCCGCCCGCTGGCTGGAGTCGGTGGGGGAGAAGAACAGCACGTGCTTCGGGTGCTTGCCCACCGCCGCCGACTCGTGCAGCGCGCCCTGCAGCAACGTCAGCGCGTTGCCGGCACCGGCGTCACCGGCGGGCGAGGTCCCGGCGAGGATCATCCGGCGCACCAGACCCGGTTCCCGCTGGGCCAGCACCTGGGCGATCATGCCGCCCATCGACACGCCGAGCAGGTCGACCTGCTCGAACCCCAGGGCGCGCAGGAACCCGGCGAGGTCGGCCGCCATCGCCTCCATGCTGTCCGGCGTGGTGCCGCCGGAGCCGCCCACTCCGCGCAGGTCGACCAGGACGACCCGGTGCCGCTCGGCGAGACCGTCGACCACGGCGGGATCCCAGTCGTCGAGCACCGCGGTGAAGTGGTGCAGGAACACCAGCGGCACGCCCTCGGTGAGGCCGATCTCGCGGTAGGCGAACGGGGTGCCGTCGACGTCGACAGTGCGCGTGACAGCGGAGTTTGCAGACATGATCCCTCACGGACTCATAGAATAACGATCGCTATGTAACGAGCGTTATCGTATGATCACGACCCCGGTGGAAGTCAAGTGGGGAGCTCGGCGTGCGGTACGCGAAGGACCACAAGGAGCAGGCCAGGGCCGCGATACTGGCCGCGGCCGGCCGCAGGCTGAAGGAGAAGGGCTTCCACGGCGTCGGCGTGGACGGTCTCGCCGCGGCCGCCGAGGTCACCTCCGGTGCGATCTACTCCCACTTCGGGAGCAAGGAAGGGTTCCTGGAGCAGGTGATCCGTGCGAACGTCAGCCCGGAGTTCGAGGCTCTCCAGGTCGCCGACACGGACGAACGGCGCCGCGGGCTGGTCGAACTCGTCTACAGCTACCTGAGCGAGGAGCACTGCGAGGGCGTCGCCGACGGCTGCGTGCTGGCGGCGCTCACTGCGGACGTGGCCAGGGCGGGCGACTCGGTGCGCGAGGTCTACCAGCTGCAGATCTCCCGGATGGTCGCGCTGGTCCTGCCCGCGATGCCCGGTGACTTCGAGGAGCAGCAGCGGCGGGCCTGGGCGCTCGTCGCCGGGATCATCGGGGCGGTGTCGGTCGCGCGGGCGCTGCCTGCCGGGGAGCACCGGGACGCCGTTCTGCAGTCGACGCTGCGGTCGATCGAGGAGTCGATCGCGCACTCCTGACCCGTTGCACCTTCTTCGGGCCGCTGAGCAACAGAACCGCATCTGGGGCTAGCGCATACCGAAGATTGCATACAGTATGTGCAGAGGAGGTGCAGACGATGAGCAGGCGGAAGAAGACCGAGCCCTACGTGCGGCTGACCCAGCCATTGGTGCGCGACGCGGGAGTCCTGCGGCCGGCCACCTGGGACGAGGCGCTGGACAAGGCAGCAGAGGGCTTCCGCAGGAACGTGGCCAACGGCGGCCCGGACGCGTTCGGCATGTTCTCCTGTGCGCGGGCCACCAACGAGATGAACTACATGGCCCAGAAATTCACGCGTGCGGTGATCGGCACGAACAACGTCGACTCGTGCAACCGCACGTGTCACGCCCCCAGCGTGGCTGGGCTGGCCAAGGTGTTCGGCAGCGGCGGTGGCACCTCCTCCTACCAGGAGATCGAGGACGCCGACCTGATCGTGCTGTGGGGCTCGAACGCGCGGGAGGCGCACCCGATCTTCTTCCAGCACGTGCTGAAGGCGGTCAACAAGGGCGCGAAGCTGTACGTGGTGGACCCGCGGCTGACCAGCACCGGCAAGTGGGCGCACAAGTGGTTGCGGCTCAACGTCGGCACGGACATCCCGCTGGCGCACGCGATCGCGCGGGAGATCATCGCGTCGAACCTCACGAACATGTCGTTCGTCGAGCGGGCGACCGAGGGCTTCCAGGAGTTCGTGAAGGCCGTCGAGCCGTGGACGCTGCCGGTCGCCGAGCTGGAGACCGGGGTGCCGGCCGAGCTCATCCGCGAGCTCGCGCACGCCTACGCCAAGGCGGACCGCGGGCAGCTGAGCTGGACGCTCGGCATCACCGAGCACCACAACGGCACCAACAACGTGCTGAGCCTCATCAACCTGGCGCTGCTGACCGGGCAGGTCGGGCGGTACGGCGCAGGGCTGAACCCGTTGCGCGGGCAGAACAACGTGCAGGGCGGCGGCGACATGGGCGCCATCCCCGACCGGCTGCCCGGCTTCCAGGACATCACCGATCCCGGTGTCGCCAAGAAGTTCAACGACGCGTGGGGCTCGAACTTCAAGGCCTCCAAGGGCTGGAACCTCACCCAGATGCTGGAGGCGATGGAACGCGGTGACATGACCACCGTGTACATCATCGGCGAGAACCCGGTGCAGTCCGAGGCCGACTGCGAGCACACGGTCAAGCGACTGTCCAACTTGGACCACGTGGTCGTGCAGGACATCTTCCTCACCAAGACAGCGCAGCTCGCGCACGTCGTGCTGCCCGCCGCGGCGGCGTGGTGCGAGACCGACGGCACGTTCACGAACAGCGAGCGCCGGGTCCAGCGGGTCAGGAAGGCGCTCACGCCGCCGGAGGGTGCGCGCGACGACATCGAGATCATGGGCGAGATCGCGACGCGGCTCGGCGCGGACTGGCAGCACAAGACCGGCCAGGACGTGTGGGACGAGCTGCGCAGCCTGTCGCCCATCCACACCGGCATGACCTACGACCGGCTCGAGAAGCTCGGCGGCATCCAGTGGCCGTGCCCCAGCGAGGACTCCCTCGAACCCAGCTTCCTGCACGGCAGGCTCTGGGAGGAGGACCCGGTCAAGCGCGGCATGCCCGCGACGTTCTCGCCGGTGCCGCACAGCCCGCCCGTCGACGAGCTGACCGAGGACTTCCCGTTCCGGCTCACCACCGGACGCCGGCTCGACTCCTACAACACCGGGGTCCAGTCGAGCGGGTTCGAGTCGCCGCTGCGCAGGGGCGAGACGCTCGACCTGTGCCCGCAGGACGCCGAGATGCTCGGGGTCACCGCGGGCGAGGAGGTGGCGATCACCAGCAGGCGCGGGCAGATCCAGGCGCCGGTGCGGATCGACGACGGACTGACGCCGGGCCTGGTGTTCATGACGTTCCACTTCCCCGACGAGATCGACGTCAACATCATCACGATCGAGGCGACCTGCCCGATCGCGGGAACGGCCGAGTACAAGGCCGCGGCAATCCGCATCGAGAAGCTTCCGGTGAAGGTGGGCTGAGTGGATCTCACACTGCTCGACGTCGAGCCGTCCGAGGCCGAACGCGTCGTCGTGGACCTGTTCACCGGCATGGGACGGGACCAGCTGTTGCCCGCCCTGCACGCGGTCAACGACAGGGTCGGCTGGATCAGCCAGGGCGCGCTGAACCACATCTGCCGCGTGCTGCACATCCCTCCGGCCGAGGCCTACGGGGTGGCGAGCTTCTACTCGCTGTTCTCGCTGACCGAACGGCAGGCGAAGGTCGTGCACGTCTGCGTCGACCTGGCCTGCCAGGTCAACGGCGCGAAGGCGTTGTGCGACAGGCTGACCGACGAGCTCGGCCCGGCGGGTGCGCGCAGCGGCTGGTTGCGCAGCCCGTGTCTCGGGGTGTGCGAGAAGGCTCCTGCCGCGCTCGCGTTCGAGGCGGGGGAGGTGGCGAAGGAGCAGCTCCTCGCGCCCACCCACGCCGGTGAGGTGATCGCGGTGGCGGCCGGCGGTCCCTCTCCTGTGGACGGCGAGCGCGCGGAGGTGCCGCAGGCCGGTGCGGCCGGTCTGCGGTTGCTCAAGCGGGTTGGCGTCGTCGACCCGGAGTCGCTCGACGACTACCGGGCGACGGGCGGCTACGCGGCGTTGCGGACGGCTCTGCACCTGGGGCCGTCCGGGGTGATTCGCGAGGTCACCGACGCGAAGCTGATGGGCCGCGGCGGTGCGGCGTTCCCGACAGGACGCAAGTGGGACGCGACCGCCCGCCAGCCCGTGCGACCGCACTACCTGGTCTGCAACGCGGACGAGAGCGAGCCCGGCACGTTCAAGGACCGGTTGCTGATGGAGGGCGACCCGTTCGCGGTGATCGAGTCGATAACGATCGCCGGGTTCGCGGCGGGCTGCTCGCGCGGATATCTGTACTTGCGCGGGGAGTATCCGAGGGCGCTGCACCTGCTGCGCAACGCCATCGCGCGGGCTCGTGAGCGCAACTTCCTCGGCGAGAACATCATGGGGCACGAGGGTTTCTCGTTCGAGATCGAGATCCGCCGCGGCGCGGGTGCGTACATCTGCGGCGAGGAAACGGCGATCTTCAACTCCATCGAGGGCTTCCGCGGTGAGCCGCGCTCGAAGCCGCCGTTCCCGGTGGAGTCGGGGCTCTTCGGCAAACCGACCGTGGTCAACAACGTGGAGACGCTGGTCAACGTGCCGGTGATCCTCACAGAGGGGTGCGAGGGCTACACCCGCATCGGCACCGAGGCCTCGACGGGCCCGAAGCTCTTCTGCCTGTCGGGCAACGTCAGTCGTCCGGGCGTGTACGAGGTGCCGTTCGGCACCACGCTCGGGGAACTCCTCGATCTGGCGGGTGGCGTGCCGCCAGGCCGGGAGCTGCGAGCGGTACTGCTCGGCGGGGCGGCAGGCGGGTTCGTTCGCCCGGACGAGCTCGACCTGCCGCTCACCATGGAGGACGCGCGTGCCGCCGGGACCACGCTCGGCTCCGGTGTCGTGCTGGTGCTCGACGACACGGCCGACCTGGGCAGCTTCCTGTTGCGCATCGCCGCGTTCTTCCGCGACGAGTCGTGCGGGCAGTGCGTGCCCTGCCGGATCGGGACCGTGCGCCAGGAAGAAGCGATGCACCGCCTCGTCGGCAAACGCCCGCTGAGCACTTCGGCCGCTGATCTCCAGCTGCTGCGGGAAGTCGGGCAGGTCATGCGCGACTCGTCCATCTGCGGACTGGGTCAAACCGCCTGGAACGCCATCGAATCAGCCCTCGACCGCCTGGGATACGCCGAGGAGGCAGCGTCATGACCATTGTCGAGATCGGACTCCCGAAGCGACTGGTCGAGCTGACCTTGGACGGCGAGTCCGTGCGGGTGCCGGAGGGCGCGACGATCCTGGACGCCTGCACGGCGACGGGCAAGTCGATCCCGACGCTCTGCTACGGCGACACCCTGAAGCCCGCAAACGCTTGTCGCGTCTGCATGGTCGAGGTCGAGGGTGCGCGGACGCTGGTGCCGTCGTGCTCGCGCAAGGTCGAGCCGGGCATGGTCGTGCGCACGGACTCCGAACGCACGCAGCACAGCCGCAAGCTGGTACTGGAACTTCTCGGGTCCGCCACGGACCTCTCCACCACGCCGCACGTGGACGAGTGGATGTCCGCGTGCGGCGCCGACCCCTCCCGCTTCGGCCCGCCGGCGCCGCCGTCGACCGACCGGGACCACCGCCGGGCGGGTGAGCACGAGGAACCCGACGGCCGGACCGCTGCCACCGTGGCGCAACCGACCAAAGTGGACAATCCGCTGTACGTCCGCGACCTGAGCAAGTGCATCATGTGTTACAAGTGCGTCGACGCGTGCGGCGACCAGTGGCAGAACACGTTCGCGATCTCGGTGGCCGGCCGCGGCTTCGACTCGCGGATCTCCACGGAGTTCTCCACCCCGTTGCCCGAAAGCGCTTGCGTCTACTGCGGGAACTGCATCGAGGTCTGTCCGACCGGTGCGCTGAGCTTCAAGCGCGAGCACGACAAGCGCGAGGACGGCACCTGGGACGAAGAGGCGCAGACCCAGACCACGACCATCTGCACGTTCTGCGGTGTCGGGTGCAACCTCACCCTGCACGTGCAGGACAACGAGATCGTGAAGGTCACGTCGCCGCACGAAAGCACGGTCACGCACGGGAACCTGTGCATCAAGGGCCGTTTCGGCTGGCAGCACGTGCAAAACCGCTGATCAGTGACGTCTCTTCTGGAAGTGGAGGGCCGCCCAAATGCCGTTGATCCTCAAACCAGGCACGTCGTGGAACGACGTGTACTCACGGTGCGTCTCCGTTGCACCCGAAGCGTTCCACGACGATCGGCTGCTCAACCACTTCGGCGGCGCGTGGAGCCGGGCGGGCGAGCCGATGCCCGCCACCACCCCGGTCGACGGCTCCACCATCGCGGGCCCGCCCTTCCTCGACTTCGAGGTCGCGGGACGGGCGGTCGTCGCGGCCGTCGACCAGCACATCGAGTGGCGCACCGTGCCGCTGGCCGAACGCAAGGCGCGGGTGTCCGAGGCCGTGGACGCCCTCACCGAGCACCGCGACCTGCTGTCGTTGCTGCTGGTGTGGGAGATCGGCAAGCCGTGGCGGCTCGCCACGGCCGACGTCGACCGCTGCATCGAGGGTGTGCGCTGGTACGTCGAGGAGATCGACTCGATGCTGGCCGGGCGGTCGCCGTTGAACGGCCCGGTCAGCAACATCGCCTCGTGGAACTACCCGATGAGCGTGCTGATGCACGCGATGCTGGTGCAGGCGCTGGCGGGCAACGCCGTCATCGCCAAGGCGCCGACCGACGGTGGCGTGAGCTGCCTGACCCTGGCGACCGCGCTGGCCGTGCGGTCGGGGCTGCCGTTGACGCTGGTGTCCGGAAGCGGGGCGGAACTCGCACCGGTGCTGGTCGGATCGTCGTTCCTGGGCTGTGTGTCCTTTGTGGGCGGTCGCGATGTCGGCAGCGCTATTGCGACGCGCCTGGTCGACTCGAACCGCAGGCACGTCCTGGAGCAGGAGGGCCTGAACTGCTGGGGCGTCTGGGAGACCGACTCCTGGGACATGCTCGGCACGCAGATCCGCAAGGCGTTCGACTACGGCAAGCAGCGGTGCACGGCCTATCCCCGCTATGTCGTGCAGCGGTCGCTGTTCGACAAGTTCCTCAGCGTCTACCTGCCCGCGGTGCGGGACGTGAAGTTCGGTCATCCGCTCGCCGTCGCTTTGCCCGGCGACGAGCTGCCAGAGCTGGACTTCGGGCCGTTGATCAACGACGCGAAGGCCAAGGAGCTCGGTGACGTCGTCGACGAGGCGGTCCGCGCCGGTGGCGTGCCGCTGTACCGGGGATCCCTTGATTCCGGCCGGTTCCTGCCGGGCCAGCAGACCGCCGCCTACCTGGCGCCGGTCGCGATCCTCGACCCGCCGCGGTCGTCGGTGCTGCACCACGCGGAGCCGTTCGGGCCGGTCGACACGATCGTCCTGGTGGACACCGAGGCCGAGCTGCTGGCCGCGATGAACGCCTCGAACGGCGCCCTGGTCGCGTCTCTGGCCTGCGACGACGAGGCTACGGCACGCCGGCTGAGCGAGGACGTCCAGGCGTTCAAGGTCGGCGTCAACAAGCCGCGGTCGCGGGGTGACCGGGACGAGGTGTTCGGCGGGCGCGGGGCCTCGTGGCGCGGTGCGTTCGTGGGCGGTTCGTTGCTCGTGCACGCCGTGACGGAGGGCCCGCCCGACGAACGCATCTACGGCAACTTCCCCTCCTACTCGCTCTACCCACCCACGTGACCTACCGGGCGGACCTGCTCCGCATCGTGCAGACCGTGGTGGCGCCGAACGCCGCGGATGTCGACCAGCACTCCAGATTCCCGCGTGTTGCCCTGAACGCCCTGGGCGCGCGTGGCCTGCTGGGCATGACGATCTCCCGCTCGGTCGGCGGGGGAGGCCAGGACGTCCGCTCGGCCGGACGGGTGGTCGAGGAGGTCGCAAAGGTTTGCGGCGCAACGGCTTCTGTATTGCGCTCGCACTACTCGGCGGCGGCCGTGCTCGATCGCGCAGGCCCGCACTGGTTGCGTGCCGAGATCGCGGCGGGCCGGCATCTCTCGACGCTGGCGGCTTTCGGTTCGTCGGGCGAGATGTCGACGCACGGCGACATCGTGCAGGTGCGGGCGCGCAAGAGCTGGGTGATCGCGGCGGGCGAGGCGGACAGCTACGTCTGGTCGTGCGGCCCGGAGCTGGTGCTCGTGCCCGCCGAGGCGCCGGGGCTGCTGGTCCCGGCCGACCACGCCGGGATGGGCCTGCGGGGCACCGTCGCCACCTGCGTGGAGGCGGATCCCGTGCGGGTACCGGCGTCCAACCTGCTCTGGTCGGAGGAACTGGCGTTCCCGTGGTTCATGGTGCTCGGGGCCGCGGTGTCGCTGGGGCTGATGGAGGGCGCACTGGCGACGGCGATCGGGCACCTGGGCGGCGGTGATCCGCGCACGCGGTCCGACCTGGCCCGGATGAGGCTGCGGACCGACGCGCTCAGGGTGCTGTACAACGACACCCTGTCCGCGGTGACGTGGCATCCGGAACGTTCGGCCGACCGCGTCCGGCTGCTGGCGGTCACCGCGACCGAGGCCGCCGTCGCGGTGACGGACCTGGCGATGAAGGTGTGCGGGGACGCGGCCTTCCGCCGGGACCTCGGCATCGAGCGCCGGTTCCGGGACGCGCGGGCGGCGGCCGCGGTCGAGCCGACGGTCGACGTCCTGCTGGATTCGGTGGAGATCTGACTGTTGGCGGGCTAGGAGGCCAGGGGCAGGAAGTAGACGAGTGCGTCGTTCACGCCGTCGAGCCCGATGACGTCGTGGGCGATGTCGTCGTAGAACCCGCCCACCAGGCCGGTTCTGATGCCGTGGTTCGCGGCCGTCACCGTCAGGTTCTGGGCCAGGTGACCGGCTTCGGTGAACGCGAACCGCAGCGCCCGCAGCCCGTAGGTCTGCCGCAGCGAGCCGAGCCTGATGTAGAGGGCCAGGACGGCGGGGGTGCCGGAGAGTTCGGTGGCGCCCTCGCCGAACCACATCGAGGTCGCCTCCAGGTCGTCGATCGACGGCGCCTCGCCGAACCAGGTGAGGGCGCGCTCGACCTCGTTGACCTCGTACCGTCCCCTTGCCAGGCCGTCGACGTTCAGCGCGATGAGCCTGATCCGGGCGCAGTACTGGGCGCCGGCGCTCGGGTACGGCCACCTGCCGTCCTTCGGGGACATCGCGTTCCACAGCAGCGTCCCGAGCTGTCCGGCGTTGAGCTCGCCGGTCAGGTCGCGGCTGGTCCTGCGGGCCCTGAGGGTGTCGGTGTCCACTGTGGATGGCAGTGAGGTGGTGGACGGCCAGGACTGCCTCGGTAGCGCCGACTTGCGGGGAAGCTGGTCGCTGAAGCCCGGCAGGAACTTGCTCGCCTCCAGGTAACGGCGGTCCGGCGCGGTCTCGCCGTCGTCGTGGAAGTCGGTCAAACCGTTGGGGGACAGGGCGGCGGCCGCGGTCGTCCAGCAGATCATGCGCTCTTCGTTGGGGGTGATGCCCATGCGGTTGAGCAGCATGTGCAGCTGCGATGCCCAGACGTAGGGCAGCCAGTCGTCGAGGCGCTGCTTGGCCTCGTTGATCGTGGTGCGCCAGTGGGCGATGGCGCCTCGAGGTTCGCGGTGCCAGCGCGCGGCCAGGTCGCGGCCGCGTTTGGCGAGGAGCTGGTTGGCGGCGTGCTGGGAGCCGATGGTCGGCGAGGGGGCCTGTTCCTGGACGTTGCGCCAGCCGGAACCGAGGCTGCGCAACCAGCTCGCTGCCTGTGGCAGGTTCAGGTCGAGGGCCTTCGCCGTCGCGATCGTGAGGTCGATGGCGGCGGTGAGGCGGGCGCTGTCGGTGTGCGTCGCCTTGAGCACGGCGACCGCCACCTCGGTGCTGTGGCAGAAGACCTCCTCGGCGATCGGCAGCGCCTGCGGGCCGCCGTACCGTTCGGTCTCCGGGACGTACTCCACCTCGCGGACGTCGCCGTGCGGCAGCCAGTCCGGTTCGCCTTGCTGCTGGCCGAAGTCCTGGGCCTCGATGAGCTCCTCCAGTTGTCGCTGGAGCTTGTCGGCGTTCTGCGCGTTCCTGATCCTGACGCGCAGGTGTGGGCCGGTCTCCCAGTAGCGCAGGAAGTACCACTCGTGGCCGGCCATCGCGGGGGCCAGCGTCTCGGCGATGAACGCGTCGAGGTCCGCTCGGTTCCAGTTCACCCTGCAGTGCAGGCCGGTCCAGGTCACAGCTGCTCCAACGGTGGTTCAGGGAAACGGGTGGGGATGGCCCGCCTGGAGGTTCAGCCGGGGAAGCCCGGTCCGGCGGTGCAGGTGGCCGAACGTCATGGGCAGAGTTCCCGGCACGATGACCTTGGCGGAGTGCAGTCCGAGGGTGTTGGTGGAGTGCGGGTCGGACTGGTCCACCGCGATCAATTCCAGGCCTTGGGTTTTGAGGGTTTCGGTGTAGTGGTCGAGCAGGTCGTGGAGATCGGTGTGGGTTCGCTGGTCGGGGAGGGGGCGCGGGGGTTCGTCGCTGACCAGGGAGCTGTAGCGGTCTCGTGCCTCTGGCAGGGTGTTGACCGCGACGTGGTCGTCCATGCTCCTGACCTGGGTCGGGTCGTGGAGGAGGGTCAGCAGGCGTTCTCTTCGGTACTGCTCTGGGTTTTCTCTCACTCGGTCGGCGAACGCCTCTACGTCGACGGCCACCTCCACCGCTGCCGATCGCATGGCCTTCGTGGGGTCCGGGCTGGCGCCTGCGGCGAAGAACGCCTGGGGGAGGCCTGGTCTGGTGGTTCTGGCCAGGGTCAGCACGGCCGGGATGCCCAGGTCGTTGGTGGCGTTGAGGAACAGCAACTCGTAGCCGAGCTCTTCCAGCCTGTCGGTGAGGTGGTGCAGCAGCGGGTCTTTCGGGAGTTTGATTCTTTGGAGGGGTGTTTGGGCGTACCAGGCCATGAGGAACGCGTCGCGTTCGGCCACCTCGAACAGGCCGTGCAGCACCGCCTCGGTCAGGCTGTTGCCCAGCCCGCAGCCGTTGGACGTCTCGTGGACGAACCGTTGACCAGGCGCTGCCCAGTAGGCGATCTGCTCCGGTACCTGGATCTGGTTCTTTCTCGTGTACGACCAGCCTGGTACCCAGCGGATCTTCAGGTCTGGGTGGTACGTGTTGCCGAAGTCGTTCAGTCCCAGGGTTTTCGGGTCGATTGCCTGGTGTGGTCCCAGTTCGGCGAACGAGGCTTCGAGCGTGCTCGGGGTTTGCGGGCGCATGCCGTTGCGGCGTTCGACGGCTTCGAAGATCGCAATCCGTTCGGCCTCTTCGAACGACGTTGTGCGGCCGTAGCCGGCGGTGTGGGAGTCGAGCTCGGCGGTGACCGTGGCGAGCGGCAGGTTGCCCGTGCGGAACAACGCCCTGATCGGTCCGTGCCGGAAGTCGACCAGTGCTTTCAGCCTGTCCACTGTGGTCTTGTCGTTCGGGGTGCGGAGTTCGCCGTTGGGGGTGGCGGTGTGTTCTGCCAGCTTGGGTTCTGGTTCGCAGCAGGTGCCTGCGGCGATCTGGTGAGTGGCTACCAGGCCGAGGTCGGTGCGGATCGCGATCACCGTGTCGTGCTGCTGGTCCTGGAGTGCTGCTACCAGGGGTTGGAACGCCGGGGCTGTGAGGCCTTGGAGGTTCAGGTGTTGGCGCGGGGCTTCGGCTAGCCGTGCGTTCTCCGCGCACCGCACGCAGATGTCGGCCGTCGGGCCCATCAGGGTCAGTGCGCCGTCTGCCCTGGTGGGTGGTGGTTCCTGGGAGGTGTAGGTGATCATTGGTACGCCTTCAGGCCTGCGGCGCGGAGTTCCGGGTCCAACTGGAGTGGCCGGACGCGGACGCCGGGGAGTCTTTCGATCGCCTGCTGGAGCCGTTCCTCGCGGGTTGTGACGTCGGCGGGCCAATGCCATTGCCTGGTGACCCAGTCCGGGTTGTCGGTGAGTTTCTGCGGGGCGGCGCCGTTGAGGTGGGCGGTACCGACGCGGCCTGCCTGGGCGTACCCGGTGGCGGCGAGGGCTGCGAAGGCCACGGCATCCGCGGCCGTTGCCTCGACGGCCCAGGCCAGGACGCGTTGGCCGTTGCGGATCTCCGCCTTGTACACGCCTGGTGCCAGCCGCTCTGTCCGCACTACCGCGGGTACTTCGAACCTCGCGGTCAGCGCCTTCCACCACCTGTGCGCTGTCGGGTCGCTGGTCCACTCGTTCGCGTCGGCCGGCTCGCCTCGGTGGTGGCGGACGGCCAGTCGCAGGGCCGCGCCTCGGGCATGTGCGTCGTCGATGCCGATCACGCCGTCGGTTTTGAGTGCGGTGAGGGCCGCGTTGAGGCGGGCTGCGTCGGCGGTGGTGCCGATGCCCAGGGCGTCGCCCGAGGTGGCGAGGTTGGCCGGGACCTGGGGGAGGGTGCCGAACCTGGGGGTGTCCACCGGGCCCAGTTCGTTGTCGGTCAGGGCTTCCAGGGCTTGCCACGGGTCTGAGGGTGGTGGGCCTTGGAGGAGTGGGTGGTAGGCGGCGCGGAGTGGGGTTGCGTGGGCTACCAGGGCCATCGGGTAGGAGGGCTCGGTGGCCGGATCTGTGGTGGCTTGGCGGGTGTCGGCGAGTGCCGCGGAGGGGTCGGGCAGGCCGGCGATGGCGCAGGCGAGGCGGTGGACGGCGGCGGATCCGATGAGAGTGGCCAGGATCTCGGGTGGTTCGCCGGTGATGCCGAGCCTTGCGGCGGTGCGCACAGTTACTTCAGTGTTGAGTGAAAGAAGATGATTGGCGGTGGGTGGGAGGACGTAGCCCGCTTCAGTTCCACAGCCCGCCTGGACGGTGAGGCCGGCCGCAGAGATGGTGAGGCCGGCGGCAGAGGCGACGAGGTCGGCGGTGGGGGCGACGAGTTCGCGGCCGGTGATCGTGTCGTGCCTGTGGGCGTCGGGCTGTACAGCCTTTTCCTCTGTCGTGGCCGCCCCCGAGCACTGCACCGTCAGCCCGACCGCCTCCGCAGCCCGGACAGCCGCCCCCTCCAGCGGCCCGCGCGCCGACACCACCACCGTGGCCGCGCGAAGCCGTCGCCAAGCCTCCACCGGCTCCGCGGCAGCGGACTCCAGCCAGTCCGCCACCTCCTGTGAGGGCTCGTCGGCGCCCCACGGTGGCATCTCGACCAGCATGTCGTGTCCCCACAACTGCTCCAGGATCAGCTCGACCGCCGCCCGCACCGCCTCCGGCGTGCCGGAAGGAACCGACAGCGCAGCGCGAGGAAGCCCCGCCGACAGTTGCGGCGCAAGGCGTTGCCACACCTTCCACAGGCCTGACCCGCCGGAGAGCGTGCAGCTCGACGCCCAGCCGCGCAGGTGCAGGCCGTCGGCGGTCTGGGTGGCCTGGACGACCGGGCGCAGCCGCACGAGCATGCGCGTCACCCCACCTTCGGCAGTGCGGCGAACTGGTCGGCCCAGGTGGTGCCGAGGACCTGTTGGGCTGCGTTGGAGAGGAGGTGGGCTGCTGCGTACCGTTCCATCGGGGTCACGTCGCAGATCGCCAGCAGTTGGTAGAGGACGTTGGTGCCTATGCGGTAGACGGCCATCGAGCGCGCGATCGCGGGGTCGGAGAGGTCTACCGTCCACATCGCGGTGTGGTACTCGCTGAACTTCGTTCGCTCGCCGTAGTTGTAGCGGCGGATTGCTGCCTCGTCGCCTACCTCGTAGGCGCGTTCGCCGTGGCGGGGGTTGGGGTCTGAGGTCAGTTGGCCCGCGTCGTAGCGTTCCTGGGTGGTCAGGCGCAGGGCGATGGTCCAGGTCTGCCAGGCTGCTTCCAGGTGGGTGGTGGGGTGGCCTGACGCGACCTGTTCGACCAACTTGCAAGCGGCGGAAGCGTTTGCGGTCCAGATCGAGTCCAGTTTGGACCGGAGCACGCCGTCTGGGTCGCTGGCCAGGAGGAAGTCCTCCACGTGCGAGACGAACGAGTGGTAGCCGTAGCGCAGGCCTGCCGGGTAGCGGCTGGCGTGGACGGCCATCGCGGTCAGCGCGAGGGTGGGACGGGAGACTGACAGCGAGTGGCGCAGGGCCGGGATGCCCAGGCGGAGGCCTTCGGCGCGTACCGCGATGTGCTGTTCCGTGAGCAGGGCGCGCAGGTGGGTGTCGTCGGTCGGCTCGATGCGCACGGAGTTGTTGGGGTGGAACGGGGTGAACGGGGGCAGGAGCAGCTCGGCCACGGCGGCGGACTCGGCGTGGGCCAGCTGCTCGGCCTCGGAGAGTTCCACTGTGGACGGATGTGCGGCCAGGTAGGAGCGCAGGAGGGTTGCCACCAGCAGCGCTGCCGTCGCGGAGGACGGGCCGGTCAGGACGACGCGTACGTGCGGGCCGTGGCGCCAGTGGCGTTCGACGTGGCCGGTGACGTCGGGGAACGTCGCCTCGGCTGCGGCCAGGGCCGGGAGGACGCCGTCGCGCAGCAGGGGTGCCTTGATCGGGTCGTGGTAGTAGCAGACGACGTCGGTCATCCGGGCCTCCGGTAGGTCTCGGCCACCACTTCGAGCACCTGGCCCGAGGGCACGGGGAGTGCCTCGGTCAGGCGGACGTGGTCGCCGTAGCGTGAGGTCAGGCGAGGCAGGCAGCGCAGGTGCAGTGCGTTGGTCAGGTCGGCGTACTGCGGTTTCGGGCCGTTCACGCGCGCCTCGAAGTCCTCGCGGGAGGTGATGACGCCGCCCATGCCCGCGAACAGTTGCGCGGGCACGCCGTAGCGGGCGCGCAGTGCGGTGGCGCCGGCCACCGTGGAGAACGGTTCCGTCAGAGCAGAAGCCGGGAAGTCCCAGTAACGGCGGCCGAGCACGACGTCGCGGTAGCGCAGCCGGTCGGCGATGCGCACGTCGCCGTCAGCGACCACGGGTTGCAGCGGGGTGAGGTCGGCCGCGCCGCAGTTGAGGTCGGAGTACAGGGCGGCAACGCGGTCGGGCAGCGAGATCGGCATGAGGTAGCCGAGGTACAGCACGTCGAGCACCGCTCCGGTGTCCCGGCGGCGCAACCGCAGCTCGTCGTTCTCCTGGTCGTGGAAGACTTCCAGGGCGTCGGGTGTGTGGTCGGCCCAGTGCGGGTCCTCGCCGATCTCCACGCGCCCGAGCAAGGGGTGCAGGTTCGGGTTGAATCCCTGCACCGGCCGGTACTCGGCGAAACCGCGCGGGAACACACCGTCCAAAGTGGCCCGGACGGTCGCGTAGGCCTCGGGCGGCAGCAGGTCGAGGAACCGGCCGGGGAAGCGGCCGAAGCCGTCGTAGACGTGGTTGACCACCAGGCCGTCCGGTGACGGCTGCGCGAAGAACGAGTAGGAGACCGGCCGGGTCCTCATCCACGCCGGCAGCAGGTCCTCGGCGGCCGAGACGACCTCGTCGGTGATCATGCCGTCCCGCACCAGGTCGGCGACCTGCGCGCGGCTCGCCCCGAGACCGCCGGTCGGCGCGCCGGACATGGCCTCGTGGATCAACGGCGCGCAGGCGGCGAGGCGGGCGGAGCGGCCGTGACCGAACGCCGCGACGAACAGGTCGCGCGAGTGCCGGCGGATCGCCAGGTGCCGGTCGAACAGCATCAGCAACGGGGTGAGGCCGGCCAGCTGCCGCACGCCGTCGTAGCCGTGTGCGCGGCCGAGGCGCACGGGCAGCGGCAGCACGACGTCCTCGTTCAACGGCGTGACGTCGCCGAGTTCCACGCCGACGATCGAGCCCAGCTCTTCCCACGACGAGAACAGGGCGGCCAGCGCGGCGGGCCGTGCCGCGGCGTCGAGATCGGCGAACGCCAGCGTGGCGCGGTAGAGCGAGATCAGGCGGTCGGCCAGCGAGGTCCTGCCGGTGTCGCGCAGCCACGAGGCCAGCGCGGGCAGGGCCTCGGGGTCCTGCGGGTCGGCGGGCAGCACCGGCACGAGGAGCTTGATGTCGAGCAGCAACGCGACGTAGTGCTGCGCTCGGTCGGACTCGCCGTCGGGCAGCCGGGTCGCGAGCGCGCTGGCGAGCTCGGCGGGGCTGATGCCCTTGGGGTTCGCGCCGGTGAGGCCGACCAGGAACTGCAGCGGCGGGCTGGACGCGAGTTCGACGTCCTCCTCGATGCCGACGTTGGCGCGCAACGGTCCGCGCGCGGGCACGTCCCGGCGGAACTTCACCTGGCCGCCGTCGTGGTGCACGTCGGGGGCGAGGCGGTGCGGGTGGTCGAAGAGGTGGCTGCGATCGGCGAGCAGGGCTGCGATCAGCCGGGCCAGCAGCACCTGGTTGACGCGCGTGACGGCGACCGGCGTGCCCCAGTCCGGCGTGGGGGCGTCGGGGGACCAGGTGGCCCAGCCGACCGCCGCGTACCAGGACAGGGGACTGGTCTTCGACGTCGCGCGCAGGGCGTAGCGCAGCACGGTGGGTTCGGCCTTGCGGGACCGCTTGTCCCCGGCGCCGGCGCGGGCGAGGCCCTGCCAGAGGTCGCGGCCGCTGAACACGGCGGCCTTGCGCACGGACTCGTTGCCGCACAACGACGCGAGCAGCTCGCGTTCGGCGGCGAGGGCGTCCGGCAGGAGCTGCTCGATCTCGGCGGTCACGGCGGCCCGCTGGTCCATGGCCGTCAGCCACTCGCCCAGCTGCGGAAACCGCGAGACGAGCCCGGCAGCCTCCGCGCGAAGGGAGGGCCGCGGCAACCGTCCGTTGTGGACGTCGCGGCGCAACGGCAGCACGACGGTGCGGTGGTAGGTGTCGGGGTGCGTGCCGGCGCTGTCGTGCAGCAGGTCCGACACCGGGCCGGCCAGCGACAGCAGCGAGGCTTCGAGCGCCGCCAACGTCTCCACCGCCCGCCGGAACGGCGCTGCCGTCGCAGCGCCGTCCGGGTGCGGCAGGGCCGCCAGGCGCACGAGTGCGTATGGCGCGGTCTCTCCCTGCACGCGTTCGCTCACGAGTTCTGGGCGGGAAGCTGGGGCTGCGTGCAGCTGCTGCACGACGAGCTGCCGCACGAGCACGACGAGGCGCCTCCGGAGGCGCCGGACTCCGGCAGCGCGACCGAGTCGCGCAGGGAGGTGACCGCCAGGTCGCCGAGCTCCAGGTCGTCAGGGTCGAACGAGAGATCCTTCATGCCGTGTCCTCACGTCTTCAGTTGTTGTGAACTGGCCCGGGGGCTGTTCAGCCAGGCTGAAGAAGCGCGATACGGCACGGATCGCGCCTTGCTTGATCCCTAGATCCGGGCGCGGACCTCCTCGGCCTTGGGCTCGCCCAGTTCCTCGAACAACGTCACGGACTCCAGCCAGCACTTCTCCGCGCCGCGGCGGTCGCCGAGCCCGTCCAGCGCCAGCCCGAGGTTGTCCAGCGACTCGGCCTGCCCGTAGAGGTCGCCGATCGCCCGGAACGTCTCCAGCGCCCTGTCGATGTACGACGCGGCCTCGGGGAAGTCGAGCAGCCCCCGGTACACCTCGCCGATGTTGTTGAGCAGGATCGCCTCGCTGTACGGGTCCTTGATGTCCTGACGGATCTCCAGCGCCCGCAGGTACCGCGACAACGCGATGTCGAACCGGCCCGCGTCGGCGTGCAGCAGCGCGATGTTGTTCAGCGTCACGGCTTCGGAGTGCAGGTTGCCGAGCTCACGGGCGATCTCGGCGGACTGCTCGTAGCACGCCAGCGCGTCCTCGGAGCGGCCCTGCACCATGTAGACGATGCCGAGGTTGTTGAGGGTCGGTTCCTGCCGGGACCTGTCGCCGATCGCGCGGAAGATCGCGAGCGCCTGCAGGTTGCACTCGATCGACTCGTCGTGCCGGCGGACCTCGCGCAACGCGATGCCCAGGGTGATCAGCATCCGGCCCTCGGCGGCGCGGTCACCGACCGAGCGCGCGGCGGCGAGCGCGACGCCGTGCGTGTCCAGCCAGTCCGCCCAGTGCTTGCGCAGGTTGAAGAAGTCCCACAGGCATTGAGCCAGGCTCCAGCAGTGCTCCGCCAGCTCGTGCTCGGCGGCGTCGCGCACCGCCGCGACCAGGTTCGCGCGTTCGGTGTCGCACCACAGCAGGGCGGCGTCCCTGTCGGCGAACGTGCGCGGGTGCACGGCAGGGTCCGCGGGGTTGATCTCCAGCTTGCGCTGCGGGTTGAGCTGCTGGGCGCTGTGCCACGACGTGTGCACGTACCAGTCGAGCACGCGACGCCGCGCCAGAGCCCTGGCCGGCGGTGGTTCGGCGGCCGTGACCTGCTCGACGGCGTACGCGCGCAACAGGTCGTGCAGGCTGTAGCGGCCGGGAGTGTGCTGCTGCAGCAGGTGTTCGTCGAGCAACGTCTCCAGCAGGTCGCCGGCCTCGTACGCGGTCAGCCCGGCGAGTGCGGCGGCCGAGTCGGCGGTGACGTCCTCTCCCGGGTGGAGCCCGAGGAGTCGAAACAGACGCCTCTGGTTCTCCGGCAACGCCTGGTACGAGAGGTCGAACACGCCCCGGATGCCGAGACCGCCTCCCCGTTCCAGCTGCGCCACCAGGTCCCGCGTCGTCCACTGTGGACGACGGGCGAGACGCTTGGCGGCCAGCGCGATGGCGATGGGCAGGTGCCCGCACAGGTCCGCGATGCGTTGCGCGGCCTCGCGATCGGCCTGCACCCGGTCCTCACCGGCGATCCTGGACAGCAGCGCGAGCGCCTCACCGGGCGTGAAGACGTCGAGGAAGACCGACTTCACGCCGTCGAGCCGCAGCAGCGTGCGGCGGCTGGTGATCAGCACCATGCAGGTGGGGCTGCCCGGCAGCAACGGCAGCACCTGGTCCTCGCCGGCGGCGTTGTCGAGCAGCACCAACGCGCGCGTGCCCGTCAGCCGGTCGCGGTAGAGTGCCGCCCGTTCCTCCAGCGACGGCGGGATCTGCGCGCCGGGCACCCCCAGCAGCCGCAGGAAGCTCTCCAGCACGGCGGACGGGTCCGCGGGCAGCTCGTCGGGGTCGAAGCCGTGCAAGTCGGCCCACAGTTGCACGTCCGGGTAACGCTGAACGAGCCGGTGCGCCGCACGGACCGCCAGCTTCGTCTTGCCGACACCGGCCATGCCCTCGATCGCGGAGATCACGACGGTGGTCTGCGGCCCCGGTTCGCACAGCCGCCGCAGCTCGGACTCCCGCCCGGTGAACTCGGCGATGTCCATCGGCAGCTGCCGGTGCGCGTTCAAAGCCGCGGGCGAGGGCACCCGGCTTTCGAGGATCACCTGCTGCAGCTGGCGCAACCGCGCGCCCGGCTCGACGCCGACCACCTCGACCATGTGCTTGCGGGCCGCCACATAGGCCTCGAGCGCCTCGCCACGGCGGCCGGAGCGGTCCAGCGCCAGCATCAGCTGGGCCCAGAGCTCCTCGCGCAACGGGTGCAGCGCGGACTCCCGCCGCAGCCGGTCGATCACGTCGTCGAACCGGCCGAGCTCCAGCGACGCCTTGGCGAACCGCTCGACGGCCGTGAGCCTGCGCTCCTGGATGCGGGTGAACTCGGCGCGCAGCAACGGCCCGGCGTTCAGCTCGGCGGTCGGGATGCCGTGCCAGCTCAGCAGCGCGCGGCCGAAGAGGTCGGCCGCCGCTTCCGTGTCACCGTCCGAAAGAGCGTTCTCACCGTCGCGCACGAGCTGGTCGAACGCGTCGAGGTCCAGCTCGCCCGGCTCGACCACGAGCTGGTAGCCGTGGCCGGGATGGGTTTTCAGCCGTTCGCCGAGGACCTTGCGCAACCCGGCGACGTACGTGCGCAGGTTCGACTCCGGCGACACGGGCGGCGAGTCCCAGACCGCCTCCGTCAGCTGTGCGACGCTGACCGCCTCGTTCGCGTGCAGCAGCAGCATGGTGAGCACCGCGCGCTGCCGGGGTCCGCCCAGCTCCAGCAGTGTGCCCTCCCGCCGAACCGCCAGCGAGCCGAGCAGCAGGAACTCCACGGGTATATCGCTCCTCGATGATCCAGGCGTTGGGGTGCAAGACCATCCTCGCGCACTTTGCGGCGGTCTGTGCGCGGCCTGGGCGAAATCTGTGCACGCCCCCTGTCATCTTTGTGTCCAGAACCGGTACCTGCGCCGCCAGGCCCGAGAAACTCCTGGGAGTGGGGGTCGGCGCAGTTGCCGGGTCTGGTTCCCCCAGAACCCGGCCGGCGTGTGAAAGTCACCGCGCACGTCGGCCAACTTTCCGCAAGACCGGTGGCCCGGACGGGTCCCCCAGACTGAAACCGGGCCACCACCTTGCGGAAGAGGGGTCAGACCGCCCAGCGGGCGCGCAGGACTGCCGCGAACGCCTCGAACTCGGCGGTCATCGACACTTCGTCCGGTTGGAGCAGCCACTGCTGCTGCAAGCCGTCGATCACCGCGATCGTCGTGCGCACCAGTGTGCCGACGGGTGCGTCCGCCGCGATCTCACCCTGTTCTTGACCTGTGCGCACGGCATCGGTCAGCCATCGCTGCAGATCGCTGTAGTGCTGACGCACCCACGTGTGCGCGGGATGTGCGGGTTCGGTCGCCTCCGCCGCCAGCCGCACGAACAGGCCGACCAGGTGTGGCCGCGTCGAGTTGCGCGCCACGAGAGCGGCCAGCGCGTCGAACGCCGCCCAGCCCAGCGGAGGTCCCGCGCTGCCGGCCAGGAAGTCGCCGTCCTGCTTGTCGCGTTCCTCCAGCACGGCCGTCAGCAGCGCGGCCTTGCTCGGGAAGTGGTGCAGCAGACCGGACTGCGACAGTCCCGTCCGCGCCGCCACGGCCGCGACCGAGGTTCCCTTGAAACCGGTCAGCGCGAACAGTTCGGTCGCGACGGCCACCGCTTTGGCCCTGGACTCCTCACCGGAGACGTCCACCCGCGACTTGGCCCGGTATCGGGGCGGGACCGACACGGCGTCACCTCACTCCTGATCAGCGGGCAGGGTAACGCGGACGTCGCCGAGGCCGCGGGCGATCAGCACCTCACCACCGACCGGCTGCCAGCCGTCCGTCCACACCCGCTGGGCCCTCGGGTCGCACGGCACCTCGACGCGTGCGGTCCGACCTGCCTCGACGTCGGCCACCGCGAAACCGATGAGGCGGACAGGCTCGCCGGCCGGGCGGAGGTAGACCTGCACGACCTCGCGGCCGGGCCGGTCACCGGTGTTGGTCACCTCCACCGCCACAGCGCCGACCACACCGTCCACAGTGGACGCGCTGGCGGTGCCGTACTCCCAGGTCGTGTAGCCGAGCCCGTGCCCGAACCAGAACAACGGGTCGGAAGCGCCTCGGTAGCCGATCGCAGTGCCTTCGGAGTACACCAGCTCACCGTCGGAAGGGACCAGCGGCAACGCGTCGGAGTCGGCGCGCGGGAACGTCGTGACCAGGCGTCCAGCGGGTTCGACGTGCCCGAGCAACGCGGCCGCCACGGCGTCACCGGCCTCCTGGCCGGGAAGCCCGGCCCACAGCACGGCGTCGACCTGCGCGAGCCACGGCATGAGCACCGGTGTCGCTGCGTTCACCACGACGACGGTGTGCCGAGCGGCCGCGGCCACCGCCGCGACCAGCGCGTCCTGCTCGCCGGGCAACGCGAGCGTGGTCTTGTCGAAGCCCTCGGTCTCCTGCTCCTCGGTGAGCCCGACGACCACGACCGCCACGTCGGCCTCGCGCGCGGCCCGCACCGCAGCGCCGATCGCCTCGGCGGGAGAACGGGGTACCGGCTGGGTGATCAGGCCGACCAGCGCGCTGGCCTCGCGGACACGGGCCGTGATCCGGTCACCGGGGGACAGCAGGACCTCGGCCGTCCAGTGCGGCGGCTTGAGCAGTGCCTCCTCGACGATGCCGTTCGCCCAGGCCAGCAGCGTGGCGTACTGCCGTCCGCCGACGTCCATGGTCCAGTCGCCGAACCCGCGCACACCGACCAGCATCCGCGTCGGCTCGTCCAGCACGACCTCGCCGGACACCTCGATCGACGCGGCACCCTGCGCCCAGCCGCCGTACGCCGCGAGCTCGGCGATCTCCATCTCGCGCGACGCCAGGACCTGGCCGTCGGCGTCGTAGGTCGTGGCGCGGATGTCCTTCAGCACCCCGGCGCCGGGAGCGGCGTACCGCAGCCGGACCTCCACACCGTCCACAACGGACACCGCGGCGCCGAGCTGTGAGGTCAGGCCGTCCGCGATGCTGATGACGTGCGGCGGCCGCACCCCTGCCGAACCGCCGCCCTGCGCCACGGTGTCGATCGCGTGCCGGCCGATCAGCGCGACGCGGGAGTCCTGCAACGGCAGCACACCGGAGTTCTTCAGCACGGTCATGCCACCCGCCGCGAACCTCCGCAGCTGCTCACGGCGCACCGGGCTGTCCGGCGCGGGCAGATCGCCGGGCCACGTGCGTTGCTCGCCGAGCGCCCCGGTCCGCGACGCCAGGAGCAGCAACCGGCCCAGGTGGTCGTCGATGACCGACTCCGCGACCTCGCCTGCCTGCACGGCCGCGACCAGCTCGTCCTCCCACGGCCCGCCGGGACCGGGCATGACCAGGTCGAGGCCGCCGTTCGCGCTCGCCGCCGTGGACTTCGTGGCGAACCAGTCGGACATGAGCAGGCCGTCGAACCCCCACTCGCCCTTCAGCACGCCCTCGACCAGTTCGGTGTGCTCGGTCGCGGGAACGCCGTTGACCAGGTTGTAGGCCGCCATGATCGCCCACGGCGCCGAGTCCTCGACCACGATCTCGAACGGCAGCAGGTAGATCTCGCGCAACGTCTTCTCGTCCAGCACCATGCTCGCCGTGCGCCGCTCGGTCTCGGACTCGTTCGCCACGTAGTGCTTCGGCGTCGCCGCGATGCCCTTGTCCTGCAGGCCGCGCACGTACGCGGCGGCGATCGCGCCAGTGAGCAGCGGATCCTCGCTGTAGGCCTCGAACAGCCTGCCGCCGAGCGCCGTGCGGTGCAGGTTGATCGTCGGGCCGAGCACGACGTGGACCTGTTGTGCCGCGGCCTCGTCCGCGAGCACCTCGCCGACCTCGCGGGCCAGCGCGGTGTCCCAGTGCTGGGCGAGCAACGTGGCGTTCGGCAGCACGCACGCGATCGTGCCGCCCCTGAGCTCGGCGCCGCGGACACCGGTCGGGCCGTCGGACACCTTCAGCGACGCCAGGCCGATCTCCGGCTCCGCGTGCAGCGCGAACAGCGCGGATCCGGTCAGCAGCCGGACCTTTCGGGGCAGGTCCAGCTTGGCGATCGCCGTCTCGATGTCCATGCCCCGAGCACACCAGAAGCACCGACTGAGTGGTCGGTCGGTATATCGGCCCGTTATCGCTCGGTTACCTGGCAGTGATGTGACGCGACGCGGCACACCCGTGGCACGCCTTGGTTTGTGTCCAAGGGGAGGGGAATGGTGATGAAGATCGAGGTGCGGCTCCTCGGGCCGCTGGAAGTGCGCGGACCGAACGGGCCGGTGCACTTCACCGGGGCACGGCGGCGGGCCGTGTTCGCGATGCTGGCGCTCAGAACCGGCCGCCTGGTGTCGAGATCGGCACTGGTCGACGGCCTGTGGGGCGAGGACGTGCCGCCCACGGGCACCAAGACGCTGCAGGGGCACGTGGCGAAGGTCCGCAGGGCGCTGGAACTGGCCGGCGCGGACGGCGTGGTGCTGACGCGCGAACCCGGCTACCTGCTCGACGTCACACAGGTCGTGGTCGATGTCGAGGAGTTCGAGGAACACCTGCGGTGCGGCCGTTACACGCAGGCGCTGGCCCTGCACCGCGGCGACCCGCTGGCGGACTGCCCGGTCGAGGGCTGGGCGGCCGCGGAGGTCGTGCGGCTGCGGGAGGCGCTGGCGTTCGCGGAGGAGAACCACGCGGCGGCGCTGTGCCTGGACGGCCGTTACGCCGAGGCCGTGGCCCAACTCGAACGGCTCGTCGCGCTGTACCCGCTGCGGGAGTCGTTGTGGGACCTGCTGATGGAGGCCCAGCACCGTGCCGGTCGCGCCGGTGACGCGCTGCGGACGTACCGGCGGGTGCGGGCGCTGCTCGTGGAGGAGTTCGGCATGGAACCCGGCTCAGCGTTGCGCCGCAGGGAGGCGGCGGTGCTGGCGGGCTGAGCTGAAGCGCCGCGACCCGTGTCGGGGGTGCGGGTCACGGCACTTCAGCGACCGGCCAGTCCGTCCCCCTCGGAAGGACTGACCAGGACAGGTCGTGGCTCGCCCTGGGGGGTGCGAGCCACGACCCGGTCCGAACTGGTTCTCCCCTTGGCCGCAATTCTGCGAAGTCCTGGTGGCGAACCGGTGGCCGGGCGGTGGTCAAGATCAGTGCGGTTGGTACGAACAGCGGTAGCCCGTGGTCACGGTTGCGCGCAACGCGTCGGCCGTCGGCTGGTCGGTCGCCGCGATGGTGTCGATGGCGCGGCGGATCGCCTTGCGCACGGCCGTTCTGGCGCGTTCGGCCGGGCCCGCGAAGTTCCGGCCGCGCCCGCCCATGCCGGTCTCGCGTTCGAGATGGCTGAGCAGCGCTTCCAGTTCGGCCTCGGCGCGCGGCGTCGGGTTGTCGTCGAGTTGGGCGCGAAGGTCGCGGATGCGGGTGAGATAGGCGGCGCGGGCCACCGGGTCGAGCACCGGCTGGTTGCCGCTGTCCTGCCCGCCGACGAGCTCCAGCGCGGAGATCTCGACGCCGGGATCGGCCACGAGCCGCGCGAGGTACCGCATGCCCACCAGGTCCTCGACGCGGATTTCCCTGCCGTGGTGGGACACGACCCACCACACGTTCTCCTTGCGGATCAGGATCAGGCCGGACAACCCGTCGCGGGCCTGCGCCCACATCGTCGCGCGCGCGGTCATGCCGATCGCGTTCGCGTCGTCGATGGCGACGTCGAACAGCGCCCGTCCCCGTTCGCCGCCGGTGGCCTGGGCGAGGGTGGCGCGGGCGTAGGCGGTCATCGGCAGGTTGCCGAGCCGGATGTTGGTGGTGACGGCGCGTTCCAGGTGCTCGGTGGCGAGCGCGGAGTCGCCGAACGTCGTGGCGGCGATGCCCAGCAGCAGCTCGGTCGAGCCGAAGCAGACGATCGCGGTGGCCGGCACGACGGGCAGCGGCGCGAACGGTTCGAGCAGCCGGTAGGCCTCGCGGGCGATCTCCGCCTCGCCCAGCGCCGCGGCCACGTGCACCACGCAGAACATGCACGTGATCCAGGTGCTGGACAACGGGACGGCTGTGAGCCCGTTGATGGTGAGCCGGTGCAACGCCGACCGCGCGCGATCCCGTTGGCCCGCCTCGAGAGCCAGCAACGCGAGCGCCGCCTCGAAGCTGAACTCCAGGTCCGGCAACGTGGGGGAGTGCGTCACCTGCTCGGCCAGGTCGACCAGCTCGCCGCCGCGGCCCTGCAGCCACCGGATCGCGAAGAGGTGCGTGCTGTGGAACGTCTCCGCGTCCACGTCACCTGCCTCGAGCCCGAGTCGCAGGCACGCCAGGGACTTCTGCTCGGCCTCGGCGAACCGTCCCGCGCGGATCGTGCGCATCACGTCCATCGCGGAGTGGAAGAACAGCAGGGCCGGGTAACCGGACGCGCGCCGGGCCAGCTCGACCTGCGACCGTTCCGCGTGCGGGTCGCCCAGGCAGAACAGATCCATCGTGCGGCGGCACAAACCGCTGAGCGCCAACAGGTCGAGCCCCGCCGCGGACGCCACGGAGATCAGCTCGTCGGCCAGCGCCAGCCGGAAGGCGGTGTGCTCAGGGGACCACAACGCGTGATGTGCCAACGACAAGGCCTCGGCCAACGTCAGCTGGTCACCGGTGTTCCTGGCCTGCTCCAGCGCCTGCAGCACGGACTCGGTCTCGCGCCGGTCGTAGGCGTGCTCGGCCGCGAGCCTGGTGATCAGCCTGGTGCGCAACGGTTCGGCCGGCTCGGCGGTCAGTGCCTCGCGCAGGCGGGCGATCGCCAGCGCGCGATCGGCCCTGCCGCGGTACTTGTTGACCCACATGCCCGGCAGCCCGAGCGCCGCCTCAGGGTCGCCGTCGCGCGCGGCCTGGTCGAGCAGGTCCCGTGCCTCGGTGATCCGGCCTTCGGCGAGGACGGTGTGCGCGCGGTGGACGAGACGGACCGTGGCGCTGAGGGCGGTGGTGCCGGTGGAGGTGACAACGATGACCACAGGCAGCTGGTGCACGCTCCCGGCCACCAGCTGCGTCAGCTGGAACGCCTCCTCGCCCGCCACGTCGACGTCGTCGATCAGGATCAACGCGGGTGTGCGCTGGAGGACGTCGAGGACCTTCTGCGCGCACACCTCGGGTTCGGCGTCCAGTGCCGCCGCGTCGCCGCCCAGACCGGCGAGGATCGAGTGCCACGGCCAGTACGCAGGGGCGTCCGCGCGGCAGGTCGTCCAGACGACGGCGAGCCCCTGCGCCTGAGCCAGTTCCACGGCCCGGACCAGGTACTGCGTGCGTTCCGCACCCGGTGGCCGGGTGACCGCGACGAGCTGCCCGTACCCCAGTTCCGCCTGTTCGAACGCCGACTCCGGCACCAGCACCGCTTCACCCTCGAATGCACTTCCTCAGCCAGGACTGGGGAAACCTAGCGGAGGACGGTGACCGCCACATACGCGGTCAACACGCATTTAGGCGCGAAGGTTCTGGTTCATTGATGCGAACAGCGGATCGGTGTACTCCGTGATGCGGGCGTGGTCCCGGGCGATCTCCTCGTACGGCTCGGCGGGCGAGGGGGTGAAGACGTCGGCCGTGGTGACCATGGCCTTGACCGCGCTGTCCCAGTCCGGGTGCACGCCGCTGCCGACCGCCGCGCAGATCGCGGCGCCCAGACCGGCGGCGTCGCTCATCCTCGTGCGCCGCACCGGCCGTCCGAACACGTCGGCGAAGATCTGCATCATCAGGTCGGACCGGGAACCGCCGCCGGACACGATCAGTTCCGGGAACTCGCGTCCCAACGCCTTTGCCATCGACGCGCTGTGCCGGTGCATGGTCAGCGCGATGCCTTCCAGGATCGAGCGGTAGAGGTGGTAGCGGCCTTGGGAACCGTCGAACCCGAGGAGTGCGCCGCGCCGGTACGGGTGGTCGCCGGGGGCCAGCCAGTCGAGTACGGTCATCAGCCCGCCGCAGCCCGGTTCGACGTTCGCCGCACCGGCCTCCAGTTCGCCGAGGTCCGAGTCGACCAGCTGGCGGTACCAGCTGACCGTCCACATGCCGCGCCGGATCCCGTTGCTCTCGTACAGGTATCTGCCCGGCACCGAGCCGAAGTTCGACCAGAAGCGGCCTTCCGGATCGACGGTGTGGTGGTCCCCGGTGGTCATCGCGGCGATGTAGGTGCCGAGCGAGACCAGGAGCTCGTCACCGAGCCCGCTGCCCAGTGCCTCGACCGCCTTGTCGTTCGAGGTCGCGTACACCGGCAGTCCGGCGGGCAGACCGGTCGCCCTCGCCGCGTCGCCGGTGACGGTCCCGAGCAACGCGCCGGGGTCGACCAGCTCGAACAGCTCCTCGCGCCGCATGCCGGTGTCTGCATAGGACGGTGACGAGTCCGGCCAGCGCCACGTCTCGTGGTCGATGGGCCACATGCCCTCGTAGTTGCCTGCCGTGTCGCGTCGTTCGCCGGTGAGCCGCAGCGTCACGTACCCCGAGGACGTCGAGACGAACCGGACCGCGTCGTCTTCTCGTTGAGGCTGCGCGAGCCTGTCGTCCATCCAGCTCAGCAACGGCTCGGTGAGCCTGCCGTTGGAGTCCATCAGGGCCCGGCAGAACCGGATCGTGCACAGCCCGACACCCGCGATCTCGCCCGGCGCGCCGGTGAACCGTTGCATCGCCTCGGTGCAGGCCTCGGCGATCGAGTCCCAGACGTCGTCGTCCGGGTGCACGACCTGGCCCGGCTTCGGGTGCGCGTACGGCCGCAGCGGGCGCTGGGCGGAGGCGTGCACCCGGCCGACCTCGTCGACGATCGACACCTTCGTGCTCTGCGAGCCGTTGTCGATCGCGATCAGGTAGCTCATGACACCGGGAAGATCGTGCCGGCGTTCATGATCCCGTTCGGGTCGAAGCCGCGCTTGAGCACCTCCAGGAGGTGGTAGGCGCTGCCGTGCTCCTCGCGCGTCCACGGCGTGCGGTACTTGCCGATGCCGTGGTGGTGCACCATCGAACCGCCCAGCCGCAGCGACTCCTCGACGATGATCGCGTTGAGCGGGATGTGGTACTCGGTGATCTCCTGCTCGGGCTCGCAGGTGATGTCGTAGTCGTAGACGAAGTAGAGGTTCGTGCCGGTCTGGTAGCTGTGCGACGAGTGCGCGCCGAGCATCGTGAGGTCGGCGAAGCGCGGGAACTCGGTCCGCAACCGGTTCATGATCGCCTCGTACAGCGGTGTGACGTTGGACCAGTCGACGGAGACCTCGGTGGTGTAGCCGAGGTGCCGCGTCTCCAGCATCGCGCGCTTCTCGGCGTCGATCTTGTCCTGGCCCCAGTTGAGGTTGTCGAACCACTCGACGATCAGCTTCGGATCCACGGCCTCGGTGCCCGCGAACGTCTTCTCGATCGCCTCGGCGGTGGCCCGCGCGATGCCCTCCGGGCCCTCCGCGACGAGCACGACCACGTTCTTGTCGTTGGAGAAGTGGCTGAAGTGCTGGTTCGCGTCCTCGGGGGAGTAGACGCGGCACACTGAAGGCCGGTAGCCGTCGGTGATCAACGTCCGCAGCCGCTCGACGGCATCGCCGAAGTCGTCGGTGAGGAAGCCGAAGTAGTGGTTGTGCTCCGGCTGGTAGCGGAACAGCTTCACGGTGACCTCGGTGATCACGCACAGCGCGCCCTCGTTGCCGATCACGACGTGCCGGATGTCCGGGCCCGCCGCGCGCCGGGGGACGTTCTTGATCCGGGTGACCGTGCCGTCCGGGAACACCGCCTCCAGGCCGACGACCATGTCCTCGATCCCGCCGTACAGCGTGGAGAACTGGCCGATCGACCGGGTCGCGACCAGGCCGCCCATCTGCGCGAGCGGCTTGGACTGCGGCGAGTGGCCGGTGGTCAGGCCGCGCTCGCGCAGCGCGTCCTCCAGCTGCTGCAACGGAACACCGCACTGCGCGGTGACCATCATGTCGACCGGGTCGATCCGGACGATGGAGTCCATTGTGGAGCCGTCGAGGACGATGGTGTCCTCCACCAGCGTCTCCAGGCCGCCCTCGGTGGCGGTGCGGCCGGTGCGCGGGACCACGTTGATCCGGTGGTCGTTGGCGAACGCCAGCACCGCCGAGACCTCTTGAGTGGTCGACGGCGTCACGATCGCGGCCGGGATCGGGCCGGTGAAGATCCCGTGCACCGAGGTGTACTTGCGGAACCTGTCGACGCTGGCCTCGCGCAGCTCGTGCTCGTCGGTGGAGACCTTCGCGGGCCCGAGCAGCTCGGTGAGGCCGGCGACGATCTGCTCGCGGCTCAGGTCGGAGGCGGAGGGGACGGAGGGCGGCGGTGCAGGAAACATGGCTCTGCCTTCGAAGAGAGAGTCAGCGGACGAGATAGCCGCCGTCGACCACGAGCGTGTGGCCGTTGACGTAGTCGGAGGCGCGGCAGGCGAGGAACACCAGTGCGCCCATGAGGTCGCTCGGGTCGCCCCAGCGGCCGGCGGGGATGTGGTCGATCACGCGCTGGTTGGTCTCGGGATCGGACCGGGTGGCCTCGGTGATCTTCGTGGCGAAGTAGCCCGGAGCCAGCGCGTTGACCTGGATGTTGTGCTGTGCCAGCTCGTCGCAGTAGGCCTTGGTGAACCCCGCGATGCCGTGCTTGGTCGCCGCGTAGGCCGGGGACTGGCGGCCGCCCAGGAACGAGAACAGCGACGCGATGTTGATGATCTTCCCGGACCGCTGCGGGATCATGTACCTGGTCGCTTCGTGGGCCAGTTCGAAGGCCGCGGTCAGGTTGACCGCGATCATCGGGTCCCACTTGGAGCGGTCGAAGTTCTCCACCTCGTCGAGCAGGCTGATGCCGGCCGAGTTGACGACGATGTCCACCGATCCGAACTGCTCGAAGCACGCGTCCACAACGGACGCGCACGCACCCGGCGCCGTGATGTCGGCGGTCATCTCGGCGAACCGCTGTCCCTGCGCCTCGACGAGTTTCTGCGTCTCGCCGTCGTCGGACACGAGGCTCGGCACGAACACGTCGGCCCCGGCGGCGGCCAGGCCGAGCGCGAACGCCTGGCCCAGCCCCGTGTTGCCGCCGGTGACGATCGCGTTCTTCCCCTTGAGGGAGAACAGGTCCAACCCGAAGTCCATCACGCGCTCCCGAACGGGTCAGATATGGCGACATAAGTCGTTTCGAGGTACTCCTCGATGCCCTCGGCGCCGCCTTCACGGCCGATGCCCGAGTGCTTCACGCCGCCGAACGGCGCGGCGGGGTTCGACACGATTCCCGTGTTGAGGCCGAGCATCCCGGTCTCCAGCGACTCCGCGAGCCGCAGACCCCGGTCGAGGTCACGGGTGTAGGCGAAGCACACCAGGCCGTACTCGGTGGCGTTGGCCAGCCGGACCGCGTCCTCCTCGGTCTCGAAGGTGACGATCGGCGCGACCGGACCGAAGATCTCCTCCTGCAGCAGACGGGCGTCGGCGGGCACGTCGGTCAGCACGGTCGCCTCGTAGAAGAAACCCTTGCCCTCCAACGCGACTCCGCCGAGCACGAGCTGAGCGCCGTGGTCCAGGGCGTCGTCGACCAGGTCGGTGACCTTCGCCCGGGTCTTGGCGTCGACCAGCGGGCCGAGCGGGTAGTCCTTCATGCGGTCGGCCAGCTTCGCCGTGAACTCCTCCGCGACCGAGGAGTGCACGAGGAACCGGTTCGCCGCCACGCAGGCCTCGCCGCCGTTGCGCAGCTTGGCCAGCACGGCGCCGTCCGCCGCCGCGTCGACGTCGGCGTCCTCGAAGACGAGGAACGGCGCGTTGCCGCCCAGTTCCATCGAGACCCGCAGCACCTGGTCGGCGGACTGCGAGATCAGCTTCTTGCCCACCGCGGTCGAGCCGGTGAACGACAGCTTGCGCAGCCGCGGATCGGTGAGCAGCGGGCCGGTGACCGCGCCCGGATCGGTCGTGGTGATCACGTTGAGCACGCCCGCGGGCAGCCCGGCCTCGGTCAGCACCTCGGCGAACAGCAAGGCCGTCAACGGCGTGAGCTCGGCGGGCTTGAGCACCATCGTGCAGCCGGCCGCGATGGCCGGGGCGATCTTGCGCGTGGCCATGGCCAGCGGGAAGTTCCACGGCGTCACGAACAGACACGGCCCGACCGGCCGTTTCACCGTGACCAGGCGGTTGCGGCCGTCCGGCGCGGTCGTGAACCGGCCGGAGATCCGCGGTGCCTCCTCCGAGAACCACCGCAGGAACTCCGCGCCGTAGGCGACCTCCGCCCGTGACTCGGCCAGCGGCTTGCCCATCTCCGAGGTGATGAGCCGCGCGAACTCCTCGGTCCGCGCGGTCACCAGTTCGAAGGCCTTGCGCAGGATCTCCGCACGCGCTCGTGGTGCGGTCCTGCCCCACGCGGCCTGGGCGGCGACGGCGGCGTCGAGCGCTTTCACACCATCCTGAGGCGTGGCCTCGGCGACCTGCGCCAGAACCTCCTCAGTGGACGGATCGAGCACCTCGAACGTGCGGCCGTCACTGGAGTCGAGCCACTTGCCGTCGATGTACAACTTGGTGAGCATGATGTGTCCCCTCACAGCCTCAGGTCGACCCCGATGAGGTCCTCGTAGAGCTTCATCGGGGTCATCTCGCCGGCCCGGTCGCCGTAGCTGGCGCGGGCGCGGCGGAAGATCTGCTCGACGATCGCCGACAGCTCGGCGGGCACCCCGACCGACGCCGCGAGGTCGGTCGACAGGCCGAGGTCCTTGCAGGCCAGTGCGATCGCGAAGCCCTCGTCGTAGTCGCCGTGGTCCAGAACGGACAGCACGTCGTGTTCCACGAAGTTGCTCTGCGCAGGGCTGTTGACGAGCGCGTTGCGCAGCACACCCAGCTCGACACCCGCCTTCACGCCGATCGCCAGCACCTCGGCCGTCGCGACCAGGTGCGAGAACCACAGTTGGTTCAGCATCAGCTTCACGGTGTAGCCCGCACCGTGCCCGCCGACGTGCAGGATGCGTTCCCGGTCTCCCATGGCGTCAAACACCGGTCGCAGGCGGTTCACGTCATCGAGTCCGCCGCCGATGAAGATCTGCAACGTGCCGTTCGCGGCGCCCACGGACATGCCGCTGACCGGCGCGTCCAGCACGTGCAGGCCGGGGTTCCTCCTGCGGATCTCCTCGGCCACCTCGGGCACCGACGTGGACATGTCGATCCACGTGCCGGACGGGACCATGCCGGCCAGCACACCGGCCTGGCCGTTCATGACCTCGTGCACGTGCTTGGGCGTGGGCAGCATGGTGATGACGAGGTCGCTGTCGGCGGCGACCTCGGCGGGCGTGTCCGTCCACTTGGCGCCGCCGGCGATCAGCTCGTCCGCCGCCTCGCGCCGGATGTCGTTGACCACCAGGGAGAACCCGGCCTTCTGCAGGTTCCGCGTCATGCCGGAACCCATGCTGCCGAGCCCGATGAAACCGACGGTGAGACTCACGCTCTCTCCTCTGGGGGCGTGTAGAAGGGGTTGCTCGGGGAGGCCGCCAGCACGTCCTTGAGAAGCGGCAGGTCTTGCGCGCCGTTGGCCAGCGCGGTCCGCGTGGCCTCGCGGTTGTTGCGGTACACGGTGTCCGCGTTGTCGGCGCCGGGGTTGACCCAGACCGCCGCGATCAGCACGTGCGTCGAGGTGTCCGGCTCCGGGATGCTGCCCTCGGCGACCGCGTCGGCCACCCCGGCGGCGACGCCGGCCTGCGCGGGACCCCAGATCAGCAGCCCGTGGTCGTCGTTCGCGGGCGCGGCCTTGGTGACGAACAACGTCATCGGCTTGACCGGCAACGAGGGCCGCAGCACCGCGACGAACGGGACGTGCCCTTCGCTCGGTGTCGCCAGAGCCGTTGCCCACGCGGTGCCCGCCGGTCCCTCGCGGTGGCCGAGCACGGTGTTGATGTGGGCGGCGTTGACGCCGTCGCCGACGAAGCTCTCCCCGATCTGCATCAGATCAGCCCCTGCGCGGTCAGCCACTCCTGCGCGACCTCGTCCGGCTCGTCACCGTCGACGTCGACCTTGGCGTTGAGCTTCTGCATCTCCTCGGTGGTCAGCTTGTCCGCCATCGGCTTGAGCACGTCGGCGATCTTCGGGTGGCTCTTGAGCACGTCGGCCTGCAGCGTGAAGCCGCCCTGGTAGATCGGGAAGAATGCCTTGTCGTCCTGCAACACGGTCAGCCCGAGCGCGGCGATGCGGCCGTCGGTCGCGAACACCTCGCCGAAGTTGCAGTCCTTGCCGTCCTTGGTGGCGGTGTAGATGACGCCGGTGTCGAGCAGCTTCACGTTGTCCTTGGCCGCGTCGAAGCCGTAGGTCTTCGAGACGCCGGGCCAGCCGTCGTCCCGCGTGGAGAACTCGCTCTCGATGCAGAACGTCCGCTCGTTCGCGGGCAGTTTGGCGATGTCGCTCATCTTCGAGACGTTGAGCTCCTTCGCCTTCTCGTTGCGGACCGCGAAGGTGTAGGTGTTGTTGAACGGCGCGGGCGAGACCCAGGCGATGTTCTTGGCCTCGTCGGCCTTCTTCACCGCGTCGAACTGCTCCTGCTCGGTCTTGATCGGCTGCGTCTGCTTGTTGTAGGTGATCCAGGAAGTGCCGGTGTACTCCCAGTAGCCCACGAACTGCTTGTTCTCCAGCGCCTGCCGCACGTTCGCCGAGCCGACCAGCTTCGTGTTGGCCTCCAGCGTCGCGCCGTGGGCGTTGAGCAGCTTCGTGGTCAGGTGGGCGAGGATGTACTGCTCGGCGAAGTCCTTCGAGCCGATCTGGCCGGACAGGCCCGCGAGATCACTGGTCTTCGCGGCGGTGTCGGCGGACGGGGAGCTCGAACAGGCGGCCAGCCCGAGGGCCAGCACGCCGACGAGGGCGCGCTTGTACATGGAGGGTTCCTTACGGCGGAAGGTGTGTTTCAGAGACCGCGGGGGCGGACGAGGTCCTCGACGAGACCGGCTGCCCAGTCGATGAGGACGGCGATCGCGGCGACGAGCACGGCGCCGACGACGATCACGGGGTAGCGCTGGAGCTTCAGGCCGTTGACGATCATGTCGCCGAGGCCGCCTGCGTTGATGAACGTCGCGATGGTCGCGACACCGACGGAGAACACGAGAGCGGTCCGCAGCCCGGCCAGGATCACCGGCGACGCCAGCGGGAGCTCGATGCGCCACAGGACCTGGCGCGGGGTCATGCCCATGCCTCTCGCCGCCTCGCGGGTGGCCTGGTCGACCTGTTCGAGGCCGGTCAGGGTGTTGCGCAGCACCGGGAGGAAGCAGTAGGCGACCAGCGAGATCAGGGCGGTGTAGAAGCCGGTCTGCCACACGATCGCCAGCAGGATCACCACGCCCACCGCGGGGGTGGCCTGGCCGATGTTGCCCAGGCCGATCACGAACGCGCGGACGGCTTTGGAGCGGACCCGGTAGGCGGCGATTCCCGCTGGGATGGCGAGGAGTGCGACCAGTGCGGACGAGACGACGGTGAGGATCAGGTGTTCCTGCGTGCGGTCCAGGAGGTAGGTGGTGTTGAGGGTGCGCTGTTCGATCGAGTCGAGGGTGAGGGTGCTCAGCCAGAGGAACAGGACGGCCAGCGCCACGGCTACCGCGAGCGGGGTGGTGAAGCGGCGCGGGGAAACGCGGGAAGTGGAGGCCGAAGGCTGCGCGCTCATGACGCCTCCGCCGGTTGCCGGGCCTTGGTCAGCGCGGCCGAGATCCTCGCGTGGGTCAGGGATCCGCCACCCCCGGACACGTTCACCCGCTCCGCCCCCGTGACCACCAGCAGGTCCAAGGCGTCCCGCAGTGAGGCGTCCGCGTCGACGGCCGGCGCGGTGGCGTCCGGTGCGTCGAGCTCGACGTCGGCGATCGGGATCAGGGCGAGGCGCATGATGCCCGCGCCGTGGCCGATGAAGCTCGACACGTAGTCGTTGGCGGGGTTGGCGAGGATGTTCGCGGGCGTGTCGAACTGCTCGATCTGGCTGCGTTCGCTCAGCACCGCGATCCGGTCGCCGAGCCGGACGGCCTCGTCGAAGTCGTGCGTGACGAAGATGATCGTCTTGCCGATGTCGGCCTGCAGCTTGAGGAACTCGGCCTGCAGCTTCTGCCGGGTGATCGGGTCGGTGGCGCCGAAGGGTTCGTCCATCAGCATCACCGGAGGGTCGGCGGCCAGGGCTCGTGCGACGCCGACGCGTTGCTGCTGGCCGCCGGAGAGCTGCTTGGGGTAGCGGTGGGCGAACACCGCGGGGTCGAGCTGGACGGTGCGCAGGAGCTCGTCGACGCGGTCGTTCGTGCGCTCGCGGGACCAGCCCAGCAGTTTCGGCACGGTGGCGATGTTCTCCGCGATCGTCATGTGCGGGAACAGGCCGATCTGCTGGATGACGTAGCCGATGTGGCGGCGCAGTTCGTTGGGGTCCAACGACAGCACGTCCTGGCCGTCGATCGTGATGGAGCCCGACGAGGGCTCGATGATCCGGTTGATCATCTTCATCGTCGTGGTCTTGCCGCAGCCGGACGGGCCGACGAACATGACCAGCTCGCCGGGGTGGACCGACAGGGAGAAGTCCTCGACGGCCGCCTGCTGCTGGCCCGCGTACAGCTTGGTGACGTGGCTCAGCTCGATGCCGACTCCAGGCTCAGACACGGAGACCCCTAGAAGTGCTGTAGCGGGCGATCAGGACGAAGGCGCCGTCGATGAGCAGCGCCAGCAGCACGACGCAGACCGTGCCGGTGAGCGTGAAGTTCAGCGCGTTCACCGAGCCCAGCGAGGACAGGCCCTTGAAGATGTAGAGGCCGAGACCGGGGCCGGCGACGTAGGCCGCGATCGCCGCGATGCCGACGGTGAGCTGCGCCGCGACCCGGATGCCGGTGACGATGACCGGCCAGGCGAGCGGCAGCTGGATGGCGAGCAAGGTCTTCGTCGGCGTCATGCCCATGCCCCTGGCCGACTCGATGAGGTGTGCGGGCACCTCGCGCAGGCCGACCACGGTGTTCCGCACGATCGGCAGCAGCGAGTAGAAGACCAGCGACACCACCGTGGGCGCCCACCCGAGCCCGAGCAGCGGACTGAGCAGCGCGAGCAGTGCCAGTGACGGGATGGTGATCGCGATGCCGGCGGCGGTGAGCGCCGCGGTGCGCGGGACGTTCTTGTCCCACACCAGCAAACCGACCAGCACACCGAGGATCGTGGCGATGGCGAGGCTCAGGGCCACCACGGCGAGATGGTGCAGCGTGAGCGTGACGAGGTCTTCCCAGCGGCGGGCCAGGAACACGTCGAGAGAACCGGACACGGGGCCTCCTTTCGGCGTCGGTGCCGATGGCCGGGAACGGTAGATTTGGCGTGGTCTTATGCACAACACGTGTTGGCAATATGGCAACGTGCCTCGTAGGGTGCCGTGCCATGCAGGGATCACGACGCAACTCCGCAGGCCTGGCACGCGACATCGAGGTGCTGGAGGTCCTCGGCCGGCCAGAGGCCGTGCAGGCGGGAGGACTCGGCGTCGTCCGCATCGCGACTCTCGTCGGGCGGGACAAGACCGTCGTGTCGCGCACGCTCGCGACGCTGGCCGAGAGCGGGCTCGTCGAACGGGACCCGGACTCCCAGGCTTACCGGCTCGGGTCGCGCCTGTACGCGCTGGCCGCCAGGACCGCCGAGGGCGCGCTGGCGTGGAACGCGCGCGGGCACCTGAAGCACCTGGCGCAGGTGACGCGCGAGACCGCGCACCTGTGCGTGCTGCGCGGCGGGAACGTGCTGACGCTGCTCAGCGAGCTGAGCCCGAACCGCTTCCACACCACCGGCTGGGAGGGCGTGACGACGGCGGCGTGGCGGACCCCGTCCGGGCGGGCGCTGCTGAGCGACTGGGACGCAGGGTCGCTCGACGTCTGGTACGCCGAGCACGGCCACGACGAGGGCGTGCTGGAGGCGGGGGAGCGGGCCGACTCGACGTTCGCGGTGCTGGAGCAGCCCTCGCCGCGGCAGAACTCGATCACCGACCTGGATTCGCTGGTCGCCGAGCTGCGGCGGGTGCGCGAGCGGGGTTACGCGACCTCGGACGAGGAGCTGGAACGGGGAGTCGTCGCGGCCTCGGCGCCGGTGCACGACTTCACGTCACGGGTCGTGGCGGCGCTGAACGTGTCGGCGCCCAAGGAACGGATCGGCGCGCAGCTCGACAAGCTGGGCCGGATCGTCGCCGGCGCCGCCAGGGACCTCTCGGCCGCGCTGGGTTACGCGGGCTGATGCGGGAACATCGCGTACGACAGGTCGTCCGTGAGCGGCGTCGAGAGGTGGCCCTCGCCCTCGGTGTCCTCAAAGGACAGCAGTGCTCCCGGACCGAACTCGCGCCGCTCGCCGTCCGACACCGTGACGGCCGCCCTGCCGCTCAACACGATCAGCCACTGCTTGCGCGGCGCGACGTGCAGCTCCCACTCGGGGGTGCCGCCTGAGGGCTGCTCGACCACCAGCATCGAGGCCGCGGGGAACGGGCCGGACACCAGCAGCGGCGTACCGCATGATCCCGAGGCTACCCGCGGTCCTCCAGGTAGCGGGTGTGGTCGGCCTGCCGTTGCGCGTCGGCCGCGTGGAACCGTTCCGCCACCTTGACCGCGTCGGCGTGCAGCAGGTCCAGCTGCCGCACCAGTTCCGCGCCCGAACCACGTGCGGCGGCGTACCACCACGGAAGGTTCAGGTAGGTCTGCACGGACAACGGCAGGTCGGTGCCGACGAGCCGGGTGACGGCGTGCAGGGCCTCCGGATCGGCGCGCAGCTCGCGCGGGCGGCCCAGCATGCCGCGCAGGACCTCGGCGATCTCGTCCAGCTTCGGCGTGACCTCGCCGGGCACGCGGAACCCGCGCACCCGCTGCACCAACCCGTCGAGCTCCGCCCGCAACGCCCCGGCTTCCTCCTCCGGGGCGGTCACGAGGGTGATGCGCTCGGGCGGCGCTGCCAGCGCCCCCACGCCGTAGAGGCCGATCACGACCAGGATCCAGTAGGAGCCCGCGAGCCCGGCGAAGTGCAGGCCCAGGCCGATCAGCCCGCCCGTGCAGCCGGCCAGGTTCTTCCAGGAGGCGAGATACCTACTGATAGCCACGGATCTCCTTGAAGGCCGACGAGAGGGAACGGCTACGGGCGTCGAACACCTTGCCACCGCTCATCTTCGCCACCTGTTCCATCTCGTTCGTCGCGCTCTCGCCGAACAGCACGGGGAAGATCGGGATGCCCTTGAGGTTCTGCGGGAGGGCCTGGTGGAACAGCTGGAAGTCGAGCACGCTCTCGCTGCCGGTGTTCTCGCCGTCGGTCATCAGCACGATCGACGTGAACCGGTCGGGATCGGCGTCGATCTGCTGGCGCAGCACGTCGTAGCCGCCGCGCAGGCTGCTGTAGATCGCGGTGCCGCCGGACGCGTCCAGGTTCGTGGCGGTGGTGCGGATCTGGTCGAGGACGGGCTGCGGGTCGTCCTGCGGCACCTCGTACTTCAAGGCGGGCTTGGCGCTGCTGCTGAACGGCAGCAACGTCACCTGCTCGCGGCCGTGGAACCGGCTGAACTTGCCGGCGAGCGAGGCGTCGGCTCCCGTCAGCCCGACGAGCGCCTGCCGCAGGCCGTCGATCCGGTCGCCCTGCATCGAGCCGGACGTGTCGAGCACGTAGAGCGTGCGGGACGGGCGGCGCAGCTGGTCGAAGTACGTGGTGACCAGACCGTCCACAGCGGACTGGCTGCCGGGGAACGGGAGTTCCACGAGGTCCTTCACCGTGAACTTCCCGTCCAGCTGCACCTGCGGCACGGCGGGACGGCGGTGCGTGGTGTCCATGATCTTGCGCTGGACGTCCGCACCGCGCAGGTGGTCCGAGAGCTTCTGGTGCGCCTCACGGGCCTCCGAGGACGCCGAGGTGAGCAACGTGAGCGGGTAGTCCGCCGTCACCACGCCGTCGCTCGGGTAGACCAGCGTCAACGGGTCGGGCGAGGACAGCAGCACCGACTCGTAGTTGATCAGACCGTCCACTGTGGCGCCCGGGTCCTCGCCCCTGGCCCTGCGCTGGTAGGCCTCGGACAGCCAGCCGGACGAGCCCGCCGACAGCGTCTGGGCCGAGAAGAACTGCTTGAGCTGCGGTGCCACTGCGTTGATCTTCGCGGCATCGAGCGCCGATCCCGAACCGGACAGCGCCGCCGCGACCCCGACCAGCGCGGAGAAGCCGGAGTTCGAGGCGGACGGATCGGTCATGCCGTAGGTGAACCGCTGCGCCCCGGCCGCCTCGGCGATCTCCGCCCAGCCGACGCGCTTGCCGTCCCAGCCCAGCTCCTCGACCTTCGCGGCGGGCAGACCGAGCACGACGGGGGAGGACATGACCTTGGTCGGTGTGCCGAGCCGTTTCTGGGCTTCCGGCACGAGTTCGAGGTAGCGGTTGGAGGAGAACCAGACGGCGTCGAAGCCCTGCTCGGCGGTGCCGCTCGCGACCTTCTCGGCGCCCTCGACGGTGCCGGTGAAGCTGAACTTCACGCTGACGCCGGTGGCGCGGGCGGCCTCGTCCAGGATCGGCTGGAGGTCCGCGAGCTCGCTGCCCGCGAGGACGCGGAGGGTGCCGGGCGTGGCGTCGCCGACAGGTCTGGCCGGGTCGGCGGAGTCGGAACATCCCGCCAGCAGCGCCACGACGGCGACCGCGGGGATGAGACGGCGGATCATGCGGGGTCCCCTGCTTCCCTGACTCGGCTGAGGTGGTCGTGGGCGCGCCGGATCTCGGCGTCCAGCGCGGAGACCGTGCTGGACATCGAGTCGGCCGCGCGGGCCTTGAACGTGTCGATGGCGTCGATCGCCGCGTAGATCTGGTCGAACGAGGTCCGCACCGCCTCGACACCCACGGCCGGCGTGGCGGCGATGCGCTGGACGTCCGCGCCCTGCAACGACATCAGCGTCGCGTTCGAGCGCAGGATCGAGTCGGTGAGCCCGCGCACGGCGTCGACCTGGTCGATCACCTCGCGCTGCCCGGCCAGTGCCGCCGCGACCGCCACGCCGATCCGCAACGCCGTGACGGTCGTGCTGACCGCCCGTTCGATGCCCTTGATCAGCTCGTCGTTGTTGCGGCGCACCACGTCGAGCGCCATGTACCCCTGCGCGCAGACCGCGAGCTGGGTCAGCAGGTCCTGATGTCGTTGCCGCAGCCCGAAGAGCACGTCGGCGCGCAACGCCTGGGCGCGCCCCGGCTCGGCCAGGTCGAGGATCGCGACCTGCCGTTCCACGGCCTCGTCCATCTCGGCGGCGAGCGCGGCGTCCTGCGACAGCTTGGTCATCAGGTCCCACAACCGCTGCCGCTCGCCCTTGATGGCGGCGTTGTCGCGTTGGAGCGCGTCCTGCCCCGACCTCAGCTGCAGCACGATCCGGTTGACCGGCTCGTCGGCGGCCCGCAGCCGGGCCAGCAGCCCCTTCGCCGCGTTGCTGCCGGGGATGAATCCGAGGATCTTGCGGCCGGTCAGCTTGGACAGGTCCTGCGGGTCGAGCTCGCGCACCGACCGCCGCAGTTCGGTGAGGCTGGTCGAGACCTGCGCGCCGTGGGGCGACGAGACGGACGCGAGCGTGCGGTCGAGCAACCGGCCCGCGATCTGCGCCGCCATCCGCATCTCGGCCTCGCCGAGCACGAGCGCCTCGTCCGCGATCCGGCTGAAGTCCGGCGACTGCGGGTCGACGGCGCCCAGTGCGGAGATGAAGGCCTCGGCGCGGGACGAGAGCTCGGCCTTGGCGTCGTCGGCGACGGGGATCAGCCCGGCCGCGCGGCCGACCGGCACGGGCTCGACGGGATCCGGTGGTGTGAGCACGAAGTCGGTCACGTCAGTACTGCTTCGCGATCGCTTCGAGCATCCGCTCCAGCGTCTCGTGCGCGGGCGGTTCGACGACGTCCACGATCGTCTGCGGCACGGTCAGGTTCTTCTCCTTCACGATGTCGTTGAAGTGCTGGGGATCGGCGGTGCGGAACCCGAACGTCGCGGCGAGCCTGCCCAGTTCGGCGTCGCTCTGCAGCAACTGCCCGACGCGGTCACCGTTCTCGCGCAACGGCACCAGCGTGTGCTTGGACAGCAACGTCGGCGCCGGGTAGAGCAGCTTCATGTCCGGCCGGACCGACGAGTCGCCCCGCACCACCCTGTCCACGAACTGCGCCTCGTACGCCAGCACCAGCGGCGTCTTGCCCATGCCCGCGGACAGGTAGTCCTCGAACGGGCCCTCGGTGCTGCTCTGCGTGTATCCCTGGTCCAGGAACAGCTTCGACACCGCCGGCAGCACCTTGGCCTCGCCGTCCGGCGTGCTCACGACCCCGTCGTTGGCGACGAACGACGTGATCGCCAGGTACATCGCCGCCGAGTTCGAGTCACGCGGGTCGGTCGTGGTGACCAGCAGGTTCTTGCGCGCGGGATAGGCGGTGTTGCCCGGCAGCTGGTCCCACCGAGTGCCCTTGGCCGCGAGCGCCAGGTACGCCTGCACGTCGAACGTCGGGTAGCCCGGCCCGGACTTGACCACGCCGGCCTTCGTCAGCAGCTCGACGATCGGGTCGAACGTGGCGACCACCATCGGCGACGAGAACGGCGCGTACGTGCGTGCGGCCTTGCGGTCGCGCTGGATCTTCTCGGCCGCGGGGGCGCTCGACGGGAACGCGAAGTCGTACGGGGCCAGGTCCGTGGCCGTCGCTATCTGCCGCGACCCGGCCGGGTCCACCTCGACCTTGAGCCCGTGCTTCGCGAACACGTCCTTGACCCGCTGGTCGGCGAAGAAGGCGAGCTTCTCCGAGCCGATCACCCCGCGCACGGTCTGGAGCTGGGCCGGTTCGCTGCCGCCCTGGCCCAGGACGATGGCCGTCACGACGCCTGCGAGCAGCACTACCGCGAGGCCGATGCCGAGCGTTCTCTTCACTGTCCACCTCTACGAAAAGCCCTGTCAGAGAACAGATCTTTCGTCACTTCGACGCCGTGCCGGGGTGGGTGGTCGCAACCGTGAGGTGAACAGTCGATGAACGGGCCGATGAGTTTCGCCGGGTTCGCGAGTCGGTATGGCTGAAGAGTCCGATTCGAGGAGGCACAGCGATGAAGTTCGTGACGATCGGCTACGGAGAGCGTGCGGACTACGACCGTACGGCGCCAGAGGTTCGTGATGCGGCGCACGAGCACGACGACCGCCTGCGAGCGGCCGGAGTGGAGATGGGGATCGCCGGGACGCCGGTGCAGGTGCGCAATCCCGGCGGCGCCGGCACGAGCCTGGTGGAAGGGCCGTTCCTGAAGTCCGAACTCCCGATCGCGGGGTTCGCGATCATCGAGGCGGAGTCGGTGGAGGAGGCCGTGCGGATGGTGGCCGGGACCCCGTGCGCCGTCGCGCACGGGGTCGTCGAGGTGTGGCCGCTCGAGTCAGCCCAGGGGTGACCGGTCGCCCACGGACCACCGGTGGCCGAACGGGTCGGTGAAGCCGCCCTGGCGGTGCGTGCCCCAAGGCATCTCGTGGCTCACGACCGCGGAACCGGAAGCGCCCGCCGCCACGGCCCGGTCGACGACGCCGTCGGGGTCGTCGGTGAACAGCTCGACCCGGACGCTGGTGATGCCACCGGGACTGGACTCCGCGGGGTTGTCGGGGTTGACCTGATGCACGAAGAACGGCGCGCCGCCGATCTCCAGACCGGCGACGCCGCCGAGGTTCCACAGCTCCGCGGCGCCCAGCGCGGCCTGGTACCAGGCGACCGCCGCGTCAGCGTCCGGAACGATGAGCATCACCGAGATCACCGGAGGTGTGGCCATGCACCACAGCTTGCCTCAGTGGCGGCGCAACCGCTTGTCCTGAATCACCGGCGTGAGGATGAAGGCGTCGTTCTGCCGCACGTTCGTGCCGGGCGGGACGATCTCGTCGATCCGGTCGAGCAGCTCCTCGCTCAGCCGGAAGTCGGCGCCCGAGAGCAGATCCGTCAGGTGGTGCGGCTTGCTCGCACCGATGATCACCGACGTCACCCCGGGGTGGGCCAGCACGAACGCCGTCGCCAGCGTCGGCAGTGAGACACCGGCCTCGGCGGCGAGCTTCGAGAACTGTTCGACCGCGGCGAGCTTCGCCTGGTTGGCGGGATCGGACATGTCGTACGTGCCGCCCCAGGACGCGCGCGTGGCGCTGCCCGCGGTCGGGTCGGCCCTGCCGGACAGCCAGCCGCCGGACAGCGGGCTCCAGGTCAGCACGCCCATGCCGTGCCGCTGCGTCGTCGGCAGCACGTCGGCCTCGATGCCGCGGTTCAGCAGCGAGTAGTTCGGCTGCTCGGTGCGGAAGCGCTGGTGGCCGCCCTTCTCGGCGGCCCACTGGGCCTCGACGATCTCGCTCGCGGGGAAGGCGGACGAGCCGATCGTCCTGATCTTTCCGGCGCGCACCAGGTCCGTGAGCGCCCCGAGCGTGTCGTCGATGTCGGTGTGCTGGTCGGGGCGGTGCATCTGGTAGAGGTCGATGTGGTCGACGTCCAGGCGCCGCAGGCTGTCCTCGACCGCCCGCTTGACCCAGCGGGCGGCACCGCCGCGCGTGTTGGGGTCGTCGCCCATGGGAAGACCGAACTTCGTCGCCAACACCACGTCGTCGCGGCGGCCCTTGATCGCCTTGCCGACGATCTCCTCCGACTCGCCCTGCGAGTAGATGTCCGCCGTGTCGATGAGGTTGACGCCCGCGTCGAGCGCGGTGTGGATCATGCGAATCGACTCGTCGTGGTCGGCGATCGCGAAGCTGCCGAACGTCATCGCGCCGAGAGCGTGCGAGCTGACCGTGATGCCTGTTGTTCCGAGAACCCTCTGTTCCATGCCCTCAACACAACCCCTGGTCCTGACCGCGTGACAGGGCCTGTCAGTACCCCGCACGACCCGCCGGACCGTCCTACGCTGGAGAGGTGAACACCGAACTCCGCGAGTTCCTCCGCTCGCGCCGGGCGAAGGTGACGCCCGAGGACGCCGGGCTGCCCGCGCTGCCCGGCCTGCGCAGGGTTCCCGGTCTGCGCAGGGAAGAGGTTGCGCAGCTCGCCGGCGTGAGCGTGGACTACTACGTGCGGCTGGAACGCGGCCGGAACGTGAACGTCTCCGAGTCCGTCCTGGACGCGCTGGCGAGAGCGTTGCGGCTCAACGAGACCGAACGCGCCCATCTGTACACAGTGGCCAAACCGACGCGCAGAACCCAGTCGCTGCCACCGCAACGGGTCAGGCCGGGCCTGCTCAGGGTGCTGGACTCGATGCCGGAGGTGCCCGCGATGCTGCTGGGCCGCCGCTCCGACGTGCTGGCGATGAACGCCCTGGCCAGTGCGTTGTACATGGACTTCGGCGCCGCGTCGCCGAAGGAGCGCAACCCGGTTCGCTTCCTGTTCCTGGACCCGGCGGCACGGGAGCTCTACGTCGACTGGGAGGCCAACGCCCGCCTCGCCGTCGCGCACCTGCACATCTACGCCGGACGCCATCCGCACGACCCGGAGCTGGCCGCGCTCGTCGGCGAGCTGTCCGTCCGGGACGCCGACTTCCGCCGCTGGTGGGCAGACAACGACGTGTACCGGCACGGCAACGGCACGAAGGCACTGCGCCATCCGCTGGTCGGCGAGATCGTCGTCGCCTACGAGTCGCTGACGGTGGACGGCGACCCGGACATGTCCATCGCGCTGCACACGGTGGAACCGGGGTCGCCGTCGGAGCAGAACCTGCGGTTGCTGGCGAGCTGGAACCTAACTCAGCAACCAAGCGACGTCGCGCACTAGCGCGTGCCGCCACCCCACCCGGTCGTGCCCGGCAGGCGACCTGTTCACGCGCACGGTCGCCCCCGCCGCCGCAGCAAGCTCTTCCACGGCCTCGCAGTGCCGATGCATCCGCGGCTCGTGCTCGCCGACGTCGAACGCGACCCGCAGACCTGACAGGTCCACAACCGTGCGCAACAACGCGGCGGTGTCACCACCGGCCGGCCCGTCCAGCGACAGCCCGGACCGCGGCAGGTCGTGGGCGTACCAGAACGACCCCGACTGGCACGCCACCCGCGTCACCAGGTCCGGGAAGTCCAGCGCCGCCCGGAACGCGCTCAGCCCGCCCAGGCTCTGCCCGGCGACGACGAACCGCGAGAGGTCCACGGAGACGCCGTTCGAGGCGAGCAACGGCAGCAGCTCGTCCCGAATCGCCTGCCACAGCGCGGAAGAGCTGTACTCGGCATCACGATCACGTGGCGTGGGCAGGAAGACCAGGGTCGGCATCTCGCCGTTCTTGGTCGCCGACTCGAACGCGGCCACGGCGGGGTGCACGTACATCCAGTCGTCGCCGTCGAGCAGCAGCACGACCGCCGGGCCGCCCTGGTGCACCCGAACTGTCTTGCGCCCCAACGCACCGTTCCACCGGATGCGCAACGAAGGCACGTCCAGCACCTCGTCCGGCCCGACGACGGGCCAGTGCGGCTGCGGCTCCAGGCCGGGGCTGGTGAAGATCGACCGGTTCGGACCCGCACCGGCGGGGTTCGACGGGTCGGCGTGCTCCTCCCCGTCGGCGTCGACGAAGTGGTACGTCACGCGCAAAGCAGAAGGCATCTCGACCTCGGCGGACCAGAGGTCGCCTTCCTCGTGCGTCAGCTCGACCGGGTCCAGCACGCTCTCGAACCGCAGGGAGACAGGGCCTCCACGCCACTCGAACCTCGTCATCGGGCCACCGCCAGCTGGTAGGAGGAGTCGCGGCCGAGCAGTTCGCGGTGCGTGCCCTCGGACGTGACCGCGCCGCCGTCGAGCACGATCACGCGGTCGGCCACGTCGAGCAACGCCGGGCTGCTCGTGATCACGACGGTCGTGCGGCCTTGGCGCAACGCGGTGATGTTGCGGGCGATGAGCTGTTCGGTGACCGCGTCCACGGCCGTGGTCGGGTCGTGCAACACCAGGATCTCCGGGTTCGCGGCCAGGGCACGGGCCAGCGACAGCCGCTGCCGTTGCCCGCCGGACAGGTTCGCGCCGCGGTCGCGCACGGCGTAGTCGAGGCCGTCGGAGTGCAACGCCACGACGTCGGTCAGCATCGCCGCGGAGACGGCCTCGTCCACCAACGTGCTGGTGCCGGCCGGATCCACGTTCTCCCGCAACGTTCCCGCGAACACCTCGTGGTGCGAAGGGTTGACGAGCAGGTGGGTGCGCACGCTCTCGATCGTCAGCGCCGCGACCTCCTGCTTGCCCACCCGCACCACGCCGGAGTACGAGGCCGGCGGCACGTCGACGGACAGCACCGCCGCCAGCTCGGCCGCGGCCTGCGGCTGGTAGGCCGCGATCGCCACGAACTCACCTGGCTGCACGGAGAAGGTCAGGTCCCGCAACGTTCCGAGCGTGACACCCGAGACGTCGAGGCCGCTCTCCGGACCGGCCTCCTCGACGCCTGGCGTCATCAGGGGAGGTGCGGCCAGGACCAGCGCCATCCGTTCGGCGGACGCCTGCGCGATCATCACGTACTTGGGCATCTCCGAGAACAGCTTCAGCGGCTCGATCAGGAACTGCGCCAGGCCGACCGCCATCACCAGCTGGCCGATGGTGATCTCGCCCTGGAACGTGAGCAGGCCAGCCCACAACGTCACCGCCGCCGCCAGCGTGGAGTTCAGCGCCAGCGCCAGGCCGGCGTAGATCCCGTTGACCCGCGCCACGACGATCGACTGCTTCTTCGCCTCGGTGCTCACCCGGCGGTAGGCCTGGAAGGCCGCGTAGCTGCCGCCGAACCCGTGCAGCGGCCGCAGCCCCGCGATCAGGTCGGACACCTTCGCCCCCGCCCGCGCGACCTTCGCCTGCTGCACCTGGGTGTTCGAGCCGATCCGCCGCGACATCACGCTCAGCACGCTCAGGATCGCCGCTGTGCCGACGAACACCAGCACACCCAACGGCACGCTGATCACCACCAGCACGACACCCGTGATCACCACCGACACCAGCGAGCTGACCAGCAGCGGCACCACCTCGATGATGTCCGCGGTCTGGTCCGCGTCCTCGGTGGCGATGGTGAGCACCTCGCCGGACTTCAGGTCGACCTGGCGCGCCACCGGCTGCAGGCCGCGGTCCGCGACCTCGACGCGCCACCGGTGCGCCTCGGTCGTGTTCGCCTTCTGCAGGATCCGCATGCCGAACCGCCACGAGTACGACACCGTGGCCATCACGAGCCCGAGCGCGAGCAGCGCCAGCCCGAGCGAGCTGAGCTCCCCGCCGCGCAGCGCGTACTCGACGATCACGCCGAGCAGGATCGGCACGGCGGTCTCCGCGGCCTGGTAGGACCCCATGAGCAGGGTCCCGGACGTCATGGCGCCGCGGTTGCGGCGCAGGGCGATCCTCAGGATCTCCTTGCCGGTGCGGACTTCAGTGTTGGTCAACGTGCCGCGCAATCGCTTCGGGGGTGGAGAGGGACATCAGGTCGCGGATCGTGACGACGGGACCGAACTCACGGCGGAGCAACCCGATCAGCCGCACCGCGAGCATCGAGTGCCCGCCGAGCTCGGTGAACCCGTGCGCCATGCCCACCTCGTCCTCGTCGAGGTCGAGCGCCTCCGCGAACATCTCGCGGACGACGACCTCGGTCTCGGTGAGCTCCCGGTCCTCGACCTTGGTCATCAGGGTGCCGAGCGGACGGGCCTCGGGCAAGGCCGACGTGTCGGCCTTGCCGTTGACGGTGAGCGGGATCGCGTCCACCGCGGCGTAGTGCGAGGGCCGCAGGTAGTCCGGCATCCCGGCACCGACCTCCGCCGCGATCGACGGGATGTCCGCCCCGTCGGCCAGAACCAGGTAGGCCGCGAGCCGGTACGCGCCGTCGACCTGCGGGTCGGCCTGCGCGACGGCCGCGACGAACCGGACGCCGGGGTGGGCGGCGAACCGCGCCTCGACCTCGCCCAGCTCGACGCGGTGACCGCGGATCTTGACCTGCTTGTCCGTGCGGCCCAGGTAGAGCAGGTTGCCGTCCGGGCGCCGGATCACCAGGTCACCGGTCCGGTACATCCGCTCGCCGGGCACCCACGGGCAGGCCACGAACCGTTCCGCGGACTGCCCAGGCTGCCCGAGGTAGCCCCGCGCGATGCCCACGCCCGACACGTAGAGCTCACCGGCGATGCCGTCCGGCACATGCCGCAGCCACGGGTCGAGCACGTAGACGTCGGTGTTGTCGATCGCCACGCCGACCACCGGGTCGACGCAGTCGAACGTGCCGACGCCCAGCGTGTTGATCGTGTACTCCGTCGGCCCGTAGAGGTTGTAGCCGATCGTGCCAGGGGTGTCCGCGAGCCGCTGCCACAGCGTCGGCGTCACGGCCTCACCGCCCAGCAGCACCAGTGCGGGCTTGTGCTCTGCCGAGAGCAGCCCCTCGGCCACCAGCTGCTGCGCGTAGGTCGGCGTCACGTTGATGACGTCGATCTCGTGCTCCAGGCAGTACTCGACGAGCCCCGTCGCGTCGCGGCGCAGCTCCTCGTCGCAGATGTGCACCTCGTGGCCGTCGGCGAGCCAGAGCAGCTCCTCCCACGACATGTCGAAGGCGAACGACACGGTGTGCGCGATCCGGAACGTCCGGTGCCCGTGCTCGGCCAGCACCGGCTCGAAGATCCGCCGCTGGTGGTTGACGAGCATGTTCGTCAGCCCGGCGTACTCGGTCACGACACCCTTGGGTTTGCCGGTCGAACCCGACGTGTAGATCGTGTAGGCCGCGTGCTTGAGCCTGTTGGGATCGTTGGGGGAGAACGTGGTCACCGGCTCGGCGTCCGGCCACGGCTCGTCCAGCTTGAACGTCGGGCACTGGATCCTCGGCGCCACCCCGCTGGTCGTGATGACCAGCGCCGGCCGCGCGTCGTCGATGATCGCGGCGATCCGCTCGTCCGGGTGGTCCAGCTCCAGCGGCACGTACGCCGCACCGCAGCGCAGGATGCCGAACAGCGCGACGACCCACTCCAGCGAGCGCGGCACCGCGATGGCGACCGACGTCTCGACGCCGATCCCCTTGCCCGACAACACTCCCGCGAGGTGACGGCTGCGGTCCCTGAGCTCCGCGAACGTCATCGTGCCGCCGTGCGAGACGAGGGCGATGCGGTCGGGGTTGCGGTCGGCCGCCCGGTCGAACAGGTCGACCACGGTCAGGTTGCCGAAGTCGTTGGCGGGGTTGAGCTCCGGCGTCACCACCGAGCCGCCGACCGCGCCGAGCAGGCCGTCGGCGCGGGTCAGCTCGTCGAGCACCCGCAGGTAGCCGTCGAACAACCGTTGTGCGAACGCGGGATCGGTCACCTCCGGCCGGTACTCGACCTTGACCGTGACCTCCTCGCCCGGCGTCACGACCCACGTGAACGGGTAGTGCGTCGAGTCCTCCGCCTCGTGGGCGGTGATCCCGTTCTTCGCGTTGAACTCGGTGAACGTGTCGTCGTCCAGGAAGTTCTGCAGCACGAACAGGCTGTCGAACAGCTGGTCGTGGCCGCTCGCGCGCTGGATCTCGCCGAGCCCGAAGTGCTCGTGCTCCATCGTCGCCACCCGCGAGGCCTGGACGGCCGCCAGGAACTCGCCCACGGTGTTGTGCGGCTGTGCGGTCACCCGCATCGGCACGGTGTTCAGCAGCACGCCGACGATGCCCTCGGTGCCCTGCTCCTCACGCCCGGACACCGTCACACCGAACACCGCGTCCCCGCGCCCGGTCTCCCGGCCGAGCAGCAGCCCGAGCGCGCCGGTGAGCACCGAGTTCACCGTCACGCCGTGCCGGCGCGCGGCCTCCCGCACCCGGTTCGACGCCTCGACCGGCAGGGTCCGCACGATCTTGGTCGGCAGCGAGTCCGAAGTGGACGGCCCGCCGAGCAGGGTCGGCCCGGGGAGCCCGGCGAGATGATCGGCCCAGAACCGCTGTGCGGCCTCGGCGTCCTTCTCGGCCAGCGCACGCGTGTAGCTCTCGTAGCTCGGCGTGGCGGGCGTCGAGTCGATGGTCTCGCCCGCGAGGATCGCGCGGTAGGCGTCGAACAGGTCGTCCAGCACGATCGCGCGCGACCAGCCGTCCCACAGCAGCAGGTGGCTGGTGAACAGCAACGTGTCGTGGCCGCTCGGCAGCCGCAGGACGGTCAGGCGCACCAGCGGCGGCGAGGTCAGGTCGAAGCCCGTGGCGCGGTCCTCGACGCGCAACGCCTCGACGGTGGCCTCGTTCAGCACGTCGACGGTCCGCACCGGCATCGGACCGCTGGTCCCCAGGACCTGCACCGGCGTGCCGTCCTCGTCGGTCTCGAAGCCCGCGCCGACGACCGGGTGCTTCGCGATCACGCAGGCGAGCGCCTTGGCCAGCGCGTCGGCGTCGAGCCGCCGGTCGAACGTGAAGTAGCTCTGCGCCACGTACTGACCGGACTTGCCCGCGAGCTCCGCCTGGAAGTACAGGCCGCGCTGCAGCGGCGAGACCGGCGCGGTGCGGCGCACGGTCGCCGAGGCGTCCGCGATCCGTTCCAGCGCCATCAGCCACCGCGCCGCGATCTCGTCCGACACGTCGTCGGTCAGTCCGAAGGTGGCGCGCAGCGAGCCGGTGACGTCGACCCAGCAGTTGACCTCGACCGCGTACGGGCTCGGCCGGCCCTCGGGATCGACGTGCAGCGCCTGCGCCTCGCTCGCGCGGCCGAGGTAGTTGAACAGCACCTGTGGCCGGGGCAGCGCGGCCAGCACGGAAGCCGTCTGCGGGTTCAGGTGCCGCAGCTGACCGAACTCGACGTGCGCGACCTCGTCCGGTTGCCGCTCGACGACCTCCCGAGCGGCTGCCACCGGATCCGTGGAGGGGCTGAGCTTCACTGGCGCGAGCGCGGTGAACCAGCCGACCGTGCGGGTGTAGTCGTGGTGCTCGTCGGCGGGGACGCGGCCGTGCCGTTCGAGGTCGACCACCAGGTCCGTCGGGGTGCTCTGGATCTCGGTGAGCGCGGTCCGCAACGCGCCGAGCAGCAGTTCGGTCAGGCCGACGCCGAGTGCCGTCGGCGCCGTCCGGACGACCCGGCTGGTGATGTCGGCGGCCAGCGTGACGGTGACCTCGCGCCGTTCCCCGAGCTGCGGTGTGAGCACCGGCGAGTCGAGCGTCTCGATCCACCGGCGCAGGTCGCCGCCGTACTGGGCGTTCAGCGTCAACGCCTTGGCGTACGCGGCGAACGACGTCGTCACCGGCGCCAGCTCCTCGCCGCGCATCGCGACGGCGAGGTCTTCGAGCAGGATCATCCAGGACACGGCGTCCACCGCGAAGTGGTGCACCACGACGACGAGCGTGCGGCTGTGCTCCAGCCACGTGAACGCCGTCATGACACCGGCTTCGGCGTCGAGCCTGCCCGCGGCGGCCTCGGCGGCCTCCTGCGGGTCGTCCGCCGACACCACGACGTCGACGTCGGCCGCCGGTTCGGTCCGCAGGGTCCACACGCCCTGGTCGGTGTTCAGGCGCAGCCGCAACGCGGGATGCGTTGCCACGACGGCGTTCGCCGCACGCCGGGCGTCCTCGATGCTCGCGCACTCCAGCTGCCTGGCCTGCGCGAAACCGTCGAGCGACCCGCCGAGCTCCCGCAGCCGCAACACGATCGGCGTCGGCGCGACCGGGCCGTCGGTGATCTCCTCGGCGACCGGGGCCTGCTGCACCACGGGCTGCACGGCGAACTTCTCCGCGAGCGCCCGCGGGGTCTTGTGCAGGAACATGTCGCGGGGCGAGATCCGCAACCCCAGCGCCCGCGCCCGGTTCACCACGCCGATCGCGACGATGCTGTCGCCCCCGGCCATGAAGTAGTCGGTGTCGGCGTCCACATCGGACACCGGCAGGGCGTCGCGGAAGATCTCGACCAGCGCGTCGAGCACGGAGGCGCCGGCGACGGCGACCGGCGCTGAGACCGGTGCCTCGACCGGTGTCCCGGTCGTGCGGGCGCGTTCCTCCAGCACAGCGCGGTCCAGCTTGCCGTTGACCGTGATCGGCAGCCTGTCGAGCGGGATGATCCGCTGCGGCACCATGTGCTGCGGCAGCTTCCCGGCCAGCAGCGACGCGATGTCGGCGGGCGGCGTGCCCACGACGTGCGCGACGAGGTGGTCGGCGCTGTCCGCCACGGTCACCGCGACGTCGACCACGCCCGCGACCTCGCGGACGACGGCCTCGATCTCGCCCAGCTCGATGCGGAAGCCGCGCAGCTGCACCTGGCCGTCGGCGCGGCCGAGGAACTCGACGTCACCGTCGAGGTTCCACTTCGCCAGGTCACCGGTGTGGTACATCCGCGATCCGTCGCCCGCGAACGGGTCGGCGACGAACCGGCCCGCCGTGAGCCCCGGCCGGTTCGCGTACCCGTGCGCGAGCTGCGGGCCGGCGAGGTAGAGCGAGCCGACGACACCCGGCCCGACCGGCCGCAGCCGCTCGTCGAGCACGTAGGCCCGCTGGCCGGGCACGGACGTGCCGATCGGGCTGCCGTCGGGACGGCCGGGACCGTAGTCGTGGTCGTCGAGCACGTGCCGCGTGGTGTACACAGTGGACTCGGTCGGGCCGTAGCAGTTGGCCAGGTCCGGCCGCCGGGTGCCGTACCGCGCCGTCCAGTCGCGCATCCGGCCGGGTTCCAGCACCTCACCGCCGATGATGACCCTGCGCACGGTCGTGAGCGGCTCGCTGTGCTTGTCGGCCTCGATGAACTGGTAGAACGCCGACGGTGTCTGGATGAGGAACGTGACACCGCGCTCGCGCACCAGCCGGTGGAAGTCGGCCGTCGAGCGGGTCAGCCCGCGGTCGGGCACCAGCAGCTCGGCGCCGTTGGTCAGCGCGCCCCACACCTCCAGCACCGACGGGTCGAACGAGAACGAGTGGAACTGCGTCACCACGTCGTCCGGGCCGAAACCCATGTCCGGCTGGATGTTCGCCAGGAGCGACACCGCGCCGCGGTGCGGCATCACGACGCCCTTGGGCCTGCCGGTGGACCCGGACGTGTAGATCACGTACGCCGGGTGCTCCCAGGTCGCGGGCGTGATCACGCCCGCGCCGGGCACCTCGTCCCCGATCGCGACGACCCTGGTGGTGCTGCCGGTCCGGGAGACGATCCCGGCGAAGCGGTCGCGTTGCTCTGGGGCGATGAGCACGACCTGCGGCGCGCTGTCGGAGATCAGGTACTCGAGCCGGTCGTCCGGGTACGCCGCGTCCAGCGGCACGTACGCACCGCCAGCGGACACGACCGCGACGAGCGAGACGACCTGCTCCAGCGACCGGGGCACGGCGACGGCGACCCGCTGGTCCGGCCCGACCCCGGCGTTCGCGAGCGTGCGCGCCAGCCGGGTCTTCGCCTCGGCCAGTTCGCCGTACGACAGGCTTTCCGAGGTGCCGTCGAGGCGGCAGAACGTCACGGCGCGCGCTTCGGGCGCACGGTCCGCGACCGCGTCGAACAGCTCGGCCAGCGTGGCAGGGGAGACCGCGGCGGGCTCGATGCTCCGGGACGTGGGGATCTCCTCCCCGGCCAGCAGGGCGGCGAACGTGCCGGCGAACGTCTCGACGATCCGGCGGGCGCCCTCCGGCCGGATGACCGCGGTGTCGTGGATCAGGTTGAACCACAGCGAACCGTCGTGGCGGCGTGCGGCCACCAGGGTCAGCGGGTAGTGCGGCGCGCCCTCGTTGACGACGTCCGCGATGCCGAACGAGTCGCTGCGCAACGAGGTCACGTCGGTCGCGACGTCGAACACCACGAGCGTGTCGAACAGGTTCCCGGCGTCGGCGAGCCTGCCGATCCTGGTCAGCGACACGTGCTGGTGCGGCAGCACGGCGGTCTGGTGCTCGCGCATCGCGTCCAGCAGCTCGCGCGCGGTCGTGTCGGCGGACCACCTGGCGCGCACGGGAATGGTGTTGATGAACAGGCCGACGAGCTCGTCGATGCCGGGCACGTCGGCGTCGCGACCCGACACCGTCGAGCCGAAAACGACGTCCCGGCTGCCCAGGATCCCGCCGAGCGTCACGGCCCACGCGCTGTGCACGGCGACGCTGAGCGACACGCCCGCCGCGCGCACCCGTTCGTCCACATCGGACGATGCGTCCACGGTCATGTCGGCGAACCGCTCGGACGGCAGGTGGTCCGGCACGGTGATCGACGGCCCGGTCAGGCCTTCCAGCTCGCGGGCCCAGACGCGGTCGCTCTCGGCGGCGTCGCTCTCGACGAGCCACCGCACGTAGTCGGAGTAGCTGCCGCGCACGTGCACCGACCCCGGCGCGTCGTACTCGGCCAGCAACGCGCGCAGCATCGGCGGCACCGACCAGCCGTCCGCGATGATGTGGTGCACGGTCTGCACCAGCACGTACCGGCGCGGCGCGGTGAGCACCAGCGTGAAGCGCATGAGCGGACCGGTGCCGAGGTCGAACCCGGCGACGCGGTCGCGTTCGGCGAGCTCAGCGACCTCCTCGTCGGACATGCCCTGGCCGTTCACCGTGGTGAACACCGGCCGCACACCGGACTCCAGCACCGACACGACCCTGCCGTCGGCGAGGCTCGTGAACCGCGCGGCCAGGTTCGGGAACAGCTCGAACACCTGCGCCGCCGCTTCTTCCAGGCGCCGGGCGTCGACGGCACCGGTCAGGGTCAGCAGCTGCTGCTCGACGTAGCGGTGCGCGGAGTCGTCGTCGAAGACGGAGTGGAAGTACAAGCCCTCCTGCAACGGCGTCAGCGGGAGGATCTCGCGCAACGCCGGGGAGTCCAGGGCGTCGACGTCGGCCTGGGTGAGCGGCAGCAACGGGAAGTCGCTGGGGGAGTGGCCACCGGTGGTGAGCGCCGCCAGACCTTCCAGCGCGGCGACGAAGTACTCGCCGATCCTGGCGGTGTCGGCGTCGGTGAAGACCCCGGACGGCCAGGAGAGGACGGTGACCAGTTCCAGCTCGCCGTCGGCACCGGGTTCGGCGGAGGCGTTGAACTCCAGGGCGCGCGGCAGCCGCATCGCCGGGTCGCGCTTCTCGCCGAGCTGACCGGCGTTCTCCGCGAGCTGCCAGTCCCCGGTCGTGCCACCGGAGAACCGGCCGAGGTAGTTGAACAGCACCTGCGGGCGCGACGCGTCGAACCGCTCACCGCCCAGGTACCTCAGGGCGCCGTAGGAGACGCCGTTGCTCGGCACCCGTGCGAGGTCCTCCTTGACGCGCTTGAGGGCCGGGCCCAGGTCGTCGACGTCGACCGGGTCCACCGTCACCGGGAACAACGTCGTGAACCAGCCGACCGTGCGCGACAGGTCCGGGTCGCGCGGCACGAACCGGCCTTCGCGGCCGTGGCCTTCCAGCTCGATGTGCGCGAAAGTCTGGTCCTGGCCGTTGTCACGCCGCCAGCGGGCCAGCGCGACCGCGAGACCGGTCAGCAGGACGTCGTTCACCTTGGCGTGGAACAACGCCGGTACGTCGCTCAGCAACGCGGCGGTGGCGGCCGAACCGACGGTGACGGTGCGAACCTGTTCGCCCGCAACGACATCCGCGTCGGTCAGCTCACGCCGGCCGAGCAACTGGTCCACGCCCGGCAGCGCCCGCTCGTAGTACGTGCGGTCGGCTGAGAACGAGGCCTGCTCCAGCAACTGGGTCCAGCGCCGGAACGACGTGCCGACGGGCCGGAGCTCCACGGCCGCACCGGAGGAGACCTGCTGCCAGGCCAGCGCGAGGTCGTCGAACAGGATGCGCCACGAGACACCGTCGATCACCACGTGGTGGATCACGAGCACGAGCTGCCGCGCCTCCGGCCGCCACACCGCGCGCAGCATGACGCCCGCGTCCGGGTTCAGCCCCTCGGTGGCCGCCGCGACACACTCCTCCAGCGGCGCATCGCTCTGCTCCCACAACGCATCCCCGCTGGCGGGGATGTCGAACGACCAGCTGGAGCCCCGGACCAGCTTGGCGCGCAACATGTCGTGCCGCTCGACCAGCGCGTCCAGGATCTGCGTGAGCGCGTCCGGCGTCAGCTCCGCCGGGGTGTTGAGCACGACCGACTGCACGAACCCGTCGATCGCGTCCGTGGTCTCGCCGAGCCACTGCACGATCGGCAGGCCCGCCACCGGGCCGGTCGGCACGTCGTCGTGGTCGACCGCCGAGGCACCGTCACGGGACGCGACGGCGGCTAGCGCGCGCGGGGTGCGGTTGAGGAAGATCTGGGTGGCGGTGACGAACACGCCTTCCGCCCGCAACGCGCTGAGCAACGAGATCGCGAGGATGCTGTCGCCGCCCAGCTCGAAGAAGTCCTGGTCCGCGCCGACCTGCTCGACCCGCAGCACCGAGGCGACGGCGGCGCAGATCACGGCCTCGTCGTCGTTGGCCGCGGCGGTCACCGGACCGGTCTCGACGGACGGTTCCGGCAGCGCGCGGCGGTCGAGCTTCCCGTTGGGCGTCAACGGGAACTCGCTCATCACCACGACGTGCGTGGGCACCATGTACTCGACCAGGTGCTCGGTCGCCCACTGCTTCACGGCCTCCGAGGTCAGGTCCTCGTCCGACGGCACGACGTACCCGACGAGGTAGTTGCCGCCCGCCGAGTTCTTCCTGACCACGACACAGGTGTGGCGCACCCGCGGGTGCTCGGCCAGCGCGACCTCGACGTCCTCCAGCTCCAGCCGCATGCCGCGGATCTTGACCTGGTTGTCGACGCGGCCGAGGAAGTCGAGCGACCCGTCCGGCGCGAACCGCGCCAGGTCACCGGTGCGGTAGAGGCGTGAACCGTCGGTGGCGAACGGGTTCGCGACGAACCGCGACGCCGTGAGGCCAGGCGCGTTCACATACCCGCGGCCCAGCAGGAACCCGCCGATGTACAGCTCGCCGCCGACACCGACCGGGCACGGCCGCAGCTCGTCGTCCAGCACGTAGAGGTCGGTGTTCGGGTTCGCCTTGCCGATCGACGTCGACAGCCGCTCGGCCTCGCCGCGGTAGATCACGTGCGAGACGCCGATCGTGGCCTCGGCCGGGCCGTAGCCGTGGTACATCGGGATGTCGAGCCGCGTGCGGAACCGTTCGTACAGCTCGGGGGTGAGCACCTCGCCGCCGCACCACACGTGCCGCAGGCTGGTCAGCTCGCCCTCGCCCGCGATGGTGAGCAGCACGTCCAGCATCGACGACACCAGGTACACGAACGTCACGCGGTGGCGGTCGATCGTGTGCAGCAGGTGGTGCGGGTCGCGTTCGCCGCCGGACCGCACGACGACGGTCCGTCCGCCGCACACCAGCGGCAGGAAGATCTCGTTGATGGAGATGTCGAACGACAGCGGCGCCTTGAACAGGGACGCGTCGGAGTGTCCGAAGTGGAGGATCTGGTCCACCTGCCACAGCAGGCGTTCGCTGATCGCCTCGTGCCGGATCATGGCGCCCTTGGGGCGGCCGGTCGAGCCGGACGTGAACATCACGTACGCGAGCTGTGCGCCGCGGATCGTGACGTCGGTGGGTTCACCGGAGTAGCCGGAGAAGCCCCAGTCGGACAGGTCGACCGCGACGGCCTCCGGCTCGCCTTCCTGACCACTTCCCAGGAGCAAGGCGACCCGCGCGTCGGTGATCACGGACTCGCGCCGCGACGCCGGCCACTGCGGGTCGAGCGGCACGAACGCGGCCCCTGCCTGCAGCACGGCGAGCAGGCTGATCACCATCTCGGCCGAGCGGTCGAACGAGATGCCGACGACCTGCTCGGTCGTGAGACCGCGCTCGTTCAGGTGGCGGGCCAGCTGGTTGGAGCGGGACAGCGCCTCGCCGTAGGTGAAGGCGCGCTCGCCGTCGTTGATCGCGACGGCGTCCGGGCGCTGCCGGGCCTGCTCGCGGAACAGCTCGACGATGCTCGGGCGGTCGCGCGGGAACTCGTTGTCGTTCCAGCGGGCCAGCTGCGCGAGCCGTTCGTCGAGCGGCTGGGACGTCAGCGTGCCGATGGCGCGGTTCGGGAACTCGGCCAGGTCGTCCAGCACCCGCTGCGCCTGCGCCAGGTCGACGCCGTCCGGCACGGGGATCGCCCAGCCGTCGGGACGTTCGGTGACGTCGGAGTTCTGGCCCTTGTCTGCCCACACGAGCAGGTCGCTGAACAACGTCGCGGGCGTGAGCCCGAACCCCTCGACCTCGTAACGGGAATCGGCCCAGCGGGTCAGTGCGACGGCACTCGCGACGGCGATGGTCCGCTGCGGGTACTCACCGGCACGGCGCCGAACGGAGGCGATCCGGGCGGTCGAAAGAAGTACGTCACGGTCGGCCATCTGTTCCATCGACGACTCAGCCATCCCTTCACGATCGGTGAAGGAAGCCTAACCTAAGTAGTTGCCGTTCCGAATCGCCAAGCGGCCCAAAGCGTGGCGTAACGCCCGTCACGCGCCACGAGTTCCTCGTGTGTTCCCTGTTCCAGCACCTCGCCGCCGTCCAGCACGGCGATCCGGTCCGCGGCGATGGCCTGGGTCAGGCGGTGCGCGACCAGGAGTGTGGTGCGGCCCCGGCAGGCCGCGAGCGCGGCTCGTTCCAGCGCGGCGGCACCCTGGCTGCCCGCCTCCGCCGTCGACTCGTCCAGCACGACGACGGGGGAGCGGCCGAGCACCAGCCGGGCGAGCGCGATCTGGGCGACCTTGGTCACGTCGAGGCGTTCGCCGCCCTCGCCGACATCGGTCTGCAGGCCCTGGGGCAACGCCTCGACCCACGTGTCGGCGCCCACGGTCCGCAGCGCGTCCATCAGCTCGTCGTCGGTCGCATCCGGGGCGGCCAAACGGAGATCCTCGGCCAGCGGGCCGGCGAAGACGTGCGCCTCCTGGGTCAGGATGCTGACCAGCGCGCGGGATCCCGCCTCGTCGAGGTCGGCGAGATCCGCGGTGCCGATGTGCACGGACCCGCTGAGCGGGGTGCCCGTCCCGGCGACCAGGGCCGCCAGCGTCGTCTTGCCCGCACCGGTCGCGCCGACCAGCGCGAGTGAGGTGCCGGCGGGGATCTCCAGGTCGATGTTCCGCAGCACGTCGTGCTCGGATTCGGGGTAGCGGAAGGAAAGCCCGCGCACCGACACGGGAAGCGGTTGTGCGTTAGGGTCGACGGCCACCGCGCTGCGCACGAGCTCGTCGCCGTCGGACTCCGTGAGCACACCGACCAGCCGGGTCAGGCCGGCGCCGGACTTCTGCGCCTCGTCGAAGAAGGCCATGATCAGGCCGAGCGGCACGAACAGCTTGTGGAACAGCAGTGCCGCAACGGAAACCTGGCCGAGCGACGACTGCCCGTTCGTCACCAGGAAGTAGCCGACGACGATGATCAGGCCGAGGCCGATGAACTCGGCGCGGTTCTCCCTGCCGATGAACCGGCCGAAGAACCGGAAGACGTCGATGCCGATGTTGCGCACCCGCCACGACTCGGCGGTCACCTTGTCCCGGAAGGAGTTCTCCAGGCGGTAGGCGCGCACCGTCGCGATGCCGTCGAGGCCGCTGATCAACGCCTGCGCGCGGTCGGCCTGCGCCTCGGAACGGGCGCGGTAGAGAGGCTGGGAGAGCGGCAGGTACCAGCGCAACGCCAGCCAGTACGCGGGAAGCGCGCACGCACCGGCGAGACCGAGCCGCCAGTCGAGGCCGAACATGCCGGCCGTCGCGATCACGACCAGCACGATCGCAGAGAAGATCGTCGGGATGGCCGTGCGGAAACCCTTGGAGATGACGGCGACGTCGTCCCCGACGCGCGAGAGCACGTCTCCGCGGCCGACCTCCTCGATCCGCGCGCTCGGCATCCCGAGCACCGCGCGCACCGCGCCTTCCCGCAGGCGTGCCAGCATCTCCGCGCCCACCCGGCCGACGAGATAGGTCGAGACCGCGGTCATGGCCGCGCCGGCCAAGGCCGAGACGATCGTCGCGATGCCGATCGTCCAGAGGATCGACGCGTCGCGCCCCTGCACGACCCCGTCGACCACGGTGCCCAGCAGGAAGACGGGGACGATCTGCAGCACCGCCCCGATCACCGTCGCCAGCACGGTGGCGATCGGCAGACCGGGGGCGGAACGGCAGTGGTCGAGCAACCAGCGGGAGGCCTCCCGCCCGGACGCCGTGCGCAGGATCTTCGACGGTGCGCCGGAGACGCTCGTGGTCACGGGGGAAGGCCTTTCGCCGGGGTGAGCGTGGATCAGGCGCCGGACTTGGCGGCCTTCACCAGTTCGTCGATCGCGTAGGGCAGCGACGGGAGGGTCGCCTGCGAGATCGCGGCACCGACCGCGGGGCCCTCGCTGTCGAGGATCCAGTGGACCTTGCCGGCCTTGACCGCGGGCAGGTTCGCGAACAGCTGGAAGTTCTTCAGCGCGTCCGCGTCGGCCTTGTCGGCGATCACGAAGATGCGGTCGGTGTTGATCAGGTCGATCTTCTCGGGCGAGAGCTTGGCGGAGAAACCGCCCTCGGCGATCTCGTCGACCTTCGTGTTGCCCTTGAAGCCGATGCCGGTCAGCAACTGGCCGCGCACGTCGGTGGTGGTGAACGGCACGATCGCGTCCTTGTACCAGGTCAGCACGGTGGCGGTCTGGTTCGCGAAGTCCGGGTTGGCCTTCTTGGCCTCGGCGAGCTTGTCGTCGAGACCCTTGATCAGCTTCGCGCCCTCGTCACCCTTGCCGACCGCCTTCGCGATCTGCAGCACGTTGTCCTGCCACTTCGCGCTGAAGGGCTCCTTCTCCTCCTTGGTGCGGCCGACCACCGGTGCGATCTTGGTCAGCTTGTCGTACCAGTCCTGGGTGGCCTCGGAGTAGACGGCGACGATCAGGTCGGGGCGGAGCTGGGCGATCTTCTCGAAGTTCGGCTCGGTGTCACCGTTCTTCATGACGACCTCGGGCGTCGTCGAACCCCACTTGTCCTTCACCCAGGCCCACTGGGTGTTGATGTCGGGCTTGGTGCCCTCGGGGTTCGGGTACTGGTCGATCATGCCGACCGGGACGACGCCCAGCGCCAGCAGCGTCTGGTCGTCGGTGTAGCCGAGGGAGAGGACGCGCTTGGGCGCCTCCTTGATCTCCGTCGTGCCGAAGAAGTGCTCGACCTTCGTCGGGAACGTGCCGCCGGCGGCGCCGTTCGTGTCAGTGGTCGCGGCAGGCGTGGAAGAACCGCACCCGGCGAGGACGCTGGCACCGACCACCACGGCTGCTGCCACAGCGGTCAGTCGCTTCCAGGTCATGGTCGTTCTCTGGCCCATTCGGCACCTCGTTCTTCGCTGCCCACGCGGCGGGGGAAATTAGGACAGCCGAACCTTATCACTCAGTTAGGGCAGGCTAACTTAGGTCTTGGTCACTCTTCGACACCACGTGGGTCCGGCCGATGGGGACGATCAACGGCCGTTCGCTCACCGGGTCGTCGATGACCTTCGCCTGCAGGCCGAACGTGTCCAGCAGCAGCTCACTGGTGATCACGTCGCTCGGATGTCCTTGCGCGACAATCGATCCCGCCTTCATCACGATCAGGTTGTCGCTGTAGCGCACGGCCAGGTTCAGGTCGTGCAGCACCATGACGATCGTGCAGCCGCCCTCGTGCAGGTCGTCGACGAGGTCGATCACGTCGATCGCGTGCGCGAGGTCGAGGTAGGTCGTCGGCTCGTCCAGCAGCAGCAGGTCGGTGCCCTGGGCGAGCGTCATGGAGATCCACACCCGCTGCCGCTGGCCGCCGGAGAGCGAGTCGACCGGGCGGTGGGCCAGGTCGGCGACCCCGGTCAGGCGCAACGCCTCGGCGACGACCGCCGCGTCGTCGCTCGACCACTGCCGCACCCAGCTCTGGTGCGGGTGCCGGCCGCGGGCCACGAGGTCGGCGACCGTCAGCCCCTCCGGCGCGATCGGGGTCTGCGGGAGCAGGCCCATCTTCTTCGCGACGTCCTTGGTCCTCAGGCGCGCGATGTCGCTGCCGTCGAGCAGCACCGTGCCCTGGCGCGGTTTGAGCAGCCGTGACAGCGTCCGCAGCAGCGTCGACTTGCCACACCCGTTGGGGCCGATCACCGTGGTGATCACCCCGGTCGGGATGGCGACGTCCAGGTTGTCGAGCACGATCCGGTCGGCGTACCCGACCGTGACGCCCTCGGCCCCCAGGCGGGCGACATCGTTGCGCAGCGCTGTCATAGGGCAACCTTACTTAATGCAGGCTTGCCTCAGGCCGCGCGCTTCACGTTCGCCCGCACCAGCAGGTAGACGAGGAACGGCCCGCCGATGATCGCCGTGACGACACCGACGGGCAGGTCGTTGGGCAGCACGATCCGCGCGAGCAGGTCGGAGCCGATCAGCAGCAGCGCGCCGAACAGGCCGGACGCCAGCAGCGGCGGCACCGGCGAGCGCATCAGCCGCATGGTGATCTGCGGCCCGACCAGCGCGACGAACGGCACCGGGCCCGCGGCCGAGACCGCGACCCCCGCCAGCAGGACCGCGCACAGCAGCAGGATCGCCCGCACGGCCGAGTAGCGGACGCCGAGACCGGCGGCCACGTCGTCACCGAAGTGCATCGGCCGGAGCTGGAACGCGACCACCATCACGACGAGGACCAGCACGGCCGCGGCCCACAGCGCCGTCCACACCTCGGGCCACGTCCGCGAGTCGAGCGACCCGACGAGCCAGCGTTGCGCGCGGGTCACGTCGCGGATGTCGCCCAGCACCAGCAGCCACGTCGTGAGCGCCTGCATGACCGCGCTGACCGAGACGCCGATGAGGATCAGCCGGAACCCGTCGATGCCCTTCTTCCACGCCATCAGGTAGACGAGCAGACCGGTCAGCAGACCGCCGATCAGCGCCGCCGCGGGCAACCCGAGCGCGCCGCCGATCGCCGAACCGCCGCCGGCCGTCACGACGAAGACCGCCGTGGCGCTCGCGCCGGCGGTGATGCCGAGCACGTCGGGGCTGGCCAGCGCGTTGCGTGCGATCGACTGCGTGAGCGCGCCGGAGATCCCGAGCGTCACCCCGGCGATCAGACCGACCAGGGCTCGCGGCATCCGCAGGTCCATGATCACGAACTCGTCGACCCGCTCGCCCTGCCCGACCAGCGTCCTGAACACGGCGGACAGCTCGATCGTGAAGTCGCCGACCGCGATCGACACGCAGAAGATGAGGAACGTCAGCGCGGCCAGCACGACGGTGACGAGCACGGCCCACGGCCGCCAGACCCACGACCAGCCGCCGACGCGGACGCCGCGGTGCATCTCGGGTGCTTCCGGTGCGGTGATCATGCCCGCCTGAACTTCCCGAGCCAGACCAGCACCGCGAAGAACGGGGCGCCGATGAGGGCGATGACAATGCCGGCCTGCAGTTCCGCGGGCCGCACGACGAGCCGTCCCGCGATGTCGCCGAGCAGCAGCACGGCCGCGCCGAGCAACCCCGCGTACGGCACCATCCAGCGGTAGTCCGGCCCGGTGAGCCACCTAGCGATGTGCGCCACCATCAGCCCGAGGAACGCGATCGGCCCGCACGCCGCCGTGGCCGCGCCCGCGAGCAACGTGACGGCGACGACGCCGATGGTCCGTGCCGCCGCGATGTTCACGCCGAGGCCGCGCGCGACGTCGTCACCGAGGTTGAGCAGGTTGAGCACGGGCAGGTTGACCAGCGCCAGCACGAGCCCGACGGCGACGAAGATCCCCGCGATGCCGATGACGTTCCACCCGACGCCCTGCACGGAGCCCGCGTTCCAGTACCGCAGCACGTCGAGCGTCAGCTTGTCGCCCAGCGCCACCGCGGTCGTCATCGCGGCCAGGAACACCGTGACGCCCTGGCCCGCCAGCGCGAGGGTGAGGGGGTTGCCGGAACCGCGGCCGAGGCTCGACAGCCCGAACACCACCACCCCCGCCACCGCGGCGCCGAGGAACCCGAACCACATGTACTGCAACGGGTTCTGCAGGCCGAACAGGTAGACCGTGAGCACCACGGCGAACGACGCGCCGGAGTTGACACCGAGCAGCCCGGTGTCCGCGATGGGGTTGCGGGTGTGCCCCTGGATCAACGCGCCCGCGACGCCGAGCGCGAGGCCCGCCACGAGCGCGAGCACCGTCCGCGGCACGCGCAGCGTCTGCACGATCAGCGTGATCTCGGTGAGCCGCTGGTCGCCGCCGGGATCGCCGAACAGCCCCTGCCACACCTCGGCGGGGGTGAGCGACCGCGCGCCGATCACCAGCGACAGCACCGACGCCGCGGCCAGCAACATCAGCAGACCCGCCAGCCCGAGACGCCGCCGCCGGTGCGGGCTCTCCAGGGCTGGTGCGGGTTCGGGCCCGCGTTGCTCCACGACCATGCTCACGACGGGTTACGTTAGCTTCCGCCCGCCGTGTTCACCTAGGGCACCCTTACCTAACCCCTGGCCTCGATGGCCCGCACGGTCTTCGCGAGCGCCCCGCCGAGCACCTTTTTACCGAGCAGCCCGAGTGAGAGCCCGAGCAGCTTTCCCTTGAGGTTCTTGCCCTCCCGGACCACCTCGGCGTGCACGAGAGTGGTTCCGTCTGCCTGCTTGGTGAACGTGTAGGTGTGGCCGGAACGCCCGCCCCACACGTTGGAGTCCACGGTGGTCAGCACGATGCGGCCGGGGTCGGACCAGTCGTAGTGCAGGCGTTCCCAGATGCCACCGGACCCCTCGGTGACGTCGGCGAACTCCTCACCCCGTTCGTGCACGCGCAGGTCGGCGTCGGCGCTGTTGGGGAAGAGCTCCGCGCGGCCGGGGCCGAAGTCGGTGAGCCCGGCGACGAACTGCTCGGGCGTCGCGGTGGTCTGCTGGGTCAGGGTGATGGTGGGCATGTCGTCCGCTCCTCGTGATGCTGTGTGCAGGAGTCAGACTTCCCGGGCCAGGGGGTTGTTCGCGCCCGTGAGTGTCCCTGGTCCACGGGTCACGGGCGCGAGGCGATCACGTCGAGGTCGCGCACGGCGTAGCGGTGGTGTTCCCACTCCTCTTCGAGGATCACGTGCAGGCAGGAGAGCGTGGTCTCGGGGAACTCCGGGTTGTGCGGGTTCCTGCGGGACGCCGCGAGCTCCTCGGGCGTGACCGTCGCGAGGAAGTCCCGCACCATGCCGGTCCGGCCGGCGCGGACCTCGAGCACCTCGTCGAAGGACGGCGTGACCGTCGCGAACGACTCCAGCTCGCCCTGGGACTGCGTGTCGACCTGGCCGATGGGGTGGAACGGCTGCGCGATCTCCAGGACGCCCCGGCCCAGCCACATGTCCGTGGCGAGCACGAGGTGGCGCAACGTCTGCGCGAACGACCACTCTCCCGCGACCGACACGTCGACCGTGCCGGTCGGCATCGCGAGAGCCCTGGCGAGCGTGCGTTCCCAGGTGCCCTCGAGTGCGCTCCACGCCGCCCTCAGCCCGTCTGGATCCGTCGCGCGGCGCAGGGACCGGCCGGGGAAGCGGCGGTTGAGCTCCGCCTCGACGAACGGGACGACGTCGACGCCGTTGACCCACAGGGAGCCGTCGCCTTCCAGCAGCCACGGCGCGTCGATGTCGGCGCCGGTGATCTGGACGCCGCGCATCACGGCCTCCGACAGGTCGGCCCCCACGAACCGCGCCCCGCGCAGGTCGTCGGACTCGGAGAAGGTCGGCATCGCTCTCCTCACAGGCGGTCGAGCCGGTCGCGCAGGCGCCCGGCCTCCTCGTCACGGCCCTGCTGCTCCAGCATGTCCAGCGCCCGCCGCCAGATCGCCGAGGCCCGTTCGTGCTGTCCCAGCGCGAGATGGGTGTGGCCGAGGGTCATCAACGTGTTGGCGGTGCTGTAGTCGTCGTCCGCGGCCCGGTACAGCTCCACGGCGCGTTCGTAGTGGATGATCGCCGCCGTGTGGTTGCCGCTCTGGTACTCGACGCGGGCGAGCGTGTCGAGGGCGGTCGCCTCGCCGTGCCGGTCACCGAGCTCGTGGAGCATTTCCAGCGCCCTGGCAGCGGACAGGCGGCCCTGTTCGGTGTCGCCGACCTCCGCCGCGCAGTGCCCGATGTTGTTGTGGGCCAAAGCGATCAGCATCCTGTTGCCGGTCTTCTCGTAGTGCGGCAGCGCGGCCTTGGCGTGTTCGAAGGCCCGTCCGTACTCCGACCGGCTCGCCCACAGCCACGCGACCGTGCCGTGCGCGTCGGCGAGCGGCAGTGCCTCACCGACCTGTTCCGCGAGCGTGAGGGCCTCGCCGAGGTGGTGTTGTGCCTCGTCGTAGCGCTGGACCTGGCCGAGGCTGCTGCCCGTGATCCGGTGCGCGACGGCGCGGTCCACCGGGTCCTCGGCCGCGTCGATGGCGGTCTGCCACATGGCGAGGCCGTCGTCGAGGTGGCCGCGTTGCTGGTGGTAGGCGTGCGACACCCTGGCCAGCAGCACGACCCTGTCGTTCCACCCGTGCGCGGCGGCGGCCTGTTGCACGGCCAGGCGCGTGCCCCGTTCCGCGTCGAACCACGCCCGCGCACAGGCTTTGTCGGTGGCGGCGGTGACGTGCGTTCCCGGGGTGGCCTCGTCGAGGGTGATCAACGGGCGGTGCGGGTCGATCAGGCGGTCGTTGGCGTGCGCGGTGTGGAGGTGGTGGTCGACCAGGCGGCGCAACGCCTCGTCGTGACCGGCGTGCTTGGCCTGCTCGGCCGCGCAGGCGCGGACCAGGTCGTGCATCCTGGCGCGGAAGCCGGTGCCGATCGAGATCAGCGACGCCTGTTCCAGCTCCCGCAACGTCGTGCGAACGTCCACAGTGGACAGATCGGCGAGGCTGGCCGCCGCGGCGAGGCCGATGTCCTCGCCGGGTGCGATTCCCAGCAGCGCGAACAGTTCCCGCTGCCGTTCGGTGAGCGCCCGGTACGACCACGACAGCACGACCGGCACGCTGACGCTCGGGTCGGCGTCGAGCGCGCCGAGTCCGAGCTCCTCCAGTTGCCGGGCGATGGCGGCGAGCGACAGGTCGGGTTCGGTCAGGATCCGCGCGCCGACGATGCTCAGCGCGAGCGGGAGGCCGCCGCACAGGTCGATCAGCCTCGCCACGGCCAGAGGTTCGGCGCTCAGCCTGGCCGCGCCGATGCGGGAGGCCAGCAACGTGTGCGCGTCGCCGTCGGCGAGCACCTCCAGGCCGACGGCCTCCGAACCGAGGCCGTGCAACCTGTTCCGGCTGGTCACGAGCACCCAGCAGGTGTCGCCGCCGGGCAGGACCGGGGCGACCTGGGAGGCGTCGGCGGCGTTGTCGACGACCACGAGCATCCGCCGGCGCGCGGTCAGGCGGCGGAACAACGCCGCCCTGGCCGGGGGATCGGAGGGGACGGCGGTGGCGTCGAGCCCGAGCGCGTGCAGGAACCCGCAGATGGCCACGTCCGGTTCCATCGGAGTCTCGTCGGGGCTGAACCCGCGCAGGTCCACGAACAGCTGGCCGTCCGGGAAGCGGTGCAGGTTGCGGTGCGCCCACTGCAGCGCGAGCCACGTCTTGCCCATGCCGCCCGCGCCCGCGATCGTCGCCACACCGGCCGTGCGCATCGCCTCGTCCAGCCCGGTCAAATCCTGCTCGCGGCCGATGAACTGCGTCGGCGCGGACGGCAGCTGCCTCGGCACGACCTGCGGCGGTTCAGGCACGCTGAGCAGCAGTTCCTCGTGCAGCTCGCGGAGCGCCGGGCCGGGTTCGGCGCCGAGCTCACCGATCAGCTGGGTGCGGACGGCCCGGAACTCCTCCAGCGCCTCGGGGACCCGGCCCGCCTGCGCGAGGGCCAGCAGGTGCAGGGCTGCCACGCGTTCGTCCAGCGGGTCCTTCGCGGCCCGCGCCGAGATCGCGGCCAGCAGTTCGGGGCCCTGGCCCAGCCGCAGCCGGGCGTCGAGGAGGTCGAGCTCGGCGGCGGTGCGTTCCGCGGTGAGCAGGTGGCGGGTGACGTCGGCCCAGTCGCCACCGATGCCGGTCAGCGGTTCGCCCCGCCACAGCCTCGTCGCCTCCGCGAGCCGGTCCACGATCGCCCTGTCGTCGGTCAGCGCGCGGGCCTCGTCCCGGAGCCTGCGGAACAGCATCAGGTCCACAGAGGACTCGTCCGCGTCGAGGACGTACCCGGAGGGCTGGCTGGTGAGCGTGATCGAGGTCGCGAACGCCTGGCGCAACCGGGAGAGGTAGCTGTGCAGCGTGGCCCGCGACTGCCGGGGCGGGGCGGCGCCCCAGACGCGTTCGGTCAGCTGCGTGACGGTCACGACCCTGCCGACGTCGATCGCCAGCGCGGCCAGCACGCACCGCTGCCGTGCGTGCCCCAGCTCCACCGGACGGCCGTCGACGTTCGCGCCCACCTCGCCGAGCAGGGCGATCTCGATCGTCACGGCCGCCCTCCGATCAGCTGTCCTTCTCGGCGGCGAGGAGGGACACGACGGCCAGCCCGGTGTTGACGGCGGAGATGATCGTGGTCAGCTTCGCTGCCCTGGCCGGCAGCTCGCCGCGCCTGCCAGCGTAGACAGCGGCGGCGGTGTCCGTGGCGTGAATGAGCACGGCCTGGCGCAGCACCCGGCGGGCGTTCGCGTCGGTGCTCTTCAACGTCAGCAGGTCCACGCCGAGGACGAGCGTGCGGATGCCGAACATGCGGGCCGGGTAGACGAACCTCTTGTCGTCACCCAGTTCGTCGCCGAGGCTCTTCGCCATCCTGTCGGCGGCGAGCAGGCCCAGCGCGCCGTTGAAGATCCGGACGCAGGCCAGAGTGGTCCGCGTGACATCGCCCAGCTTCATGTCGCCACCTCGTGTTGATCTCCGTTGGGCGGAGTCTAGTGTTGCGAGCCACACCGCTAAGAGAGACGGCCGACGAGCCACCGCTCGATGTCCTGCCAGGCGGCGCGTGCCATGCCGTTGCCCCGGTTGGTGAAGCCGTGCCGCGACTCGGGGTAGATCTTGAGGTCGACCTCGCCGCCCGCGCCGAGGATCCTGGCCGCCATGGCCAGGTTGTCCTCGAGGATGACGTCCTGGTCGCCGACGACCATCAGGAAGTCCGGCAGCCCGCGCAGGTCGCCGTAGACGGGGGAGATGTCCGGGTCCGTCCTGTCCCGCACGTGTCCTGCGTAGGCCTCGATGAAGTACTCGTCCGCGATCGACCGGCCGGCCGGGGTCAGCCCGCTCAGGTCGTAGGTGCCCGCCTGCAGGACCGCGCCCGCGAACCGTGCCGCCTCGCCTCGGTCGCGCAGCCGCAGCAGCGTGGTGACGACGAGGGTGGACCCCGCCGAGAAGCCCCCGATGGCGAGCCGGTCCGTGCCGAACTGCTCCCGCGCGTTGCCGAGGAGCCAGAGCGCGGCGGTCTCGGCGTCGTCCGGGGCGGCCGGCCAGGGGTGTTCCGGGGCGAGCCGGTAGTCGACGCTCACGACGACGGCCCCGATCGCGTTCGCGAGCCGCTGGTTGCGGGCGTCGTCCTGGGCCGCCGACCCCATGTAGAAGCCTCCGGCGTGGAAGTCCAGGTAGACCCCGCGTGGTGTGCCCTCGGGCCTGAGGATCCGGACGGGCACCGTGCGGCCGCCGGCCTCGACCACGGTGTTGTCCTCGGCCGGGGCGACCCGGAACTCGCGCAGCTCGTCCGCGTTGCCAGGGCCACGCCGGAGACCTCGCTCGGCGTTGGTCCTGCGGGCCTCCTCGACGTGCTCGGCCAGTTTCGGATCGATGAAGGACTCCAGTCGCATGGACAAGTCCTATCGTGTGGCCATGAGCAGGGGCAGGGCGGCCGCGGTGCTGCGCAGGAGGTTCGACAGCGTCCTCAGCTGGGCCGTGACGGCGGGCATGCTGGTGACGACCGTGTACGTGCTGCTGAACCCGTTCCCCGGCAACGGGTTCGCCCAGCAGCTCGAGTTCATCGCGATCATGGCGCCGCTCACCTGGTTCGTGTGGATGCTCGGCGCGCACGCGGCGGTGCGGATCTACGACTCGGGCGTGCTGGTGGTGAACTGGTTCCGCTCGTACTGGGTGCCGTGGGCCGACCTCGCGTCGGTCGAGTCGAAGCGCGAGGTGCACCTCGTCACCACCGGGGGCGAGCGCATCAACGTCGCCGCCGGTGCGTTCTCCGTGGCCAGCTCGCTGAACGGAAGCCGCGTGCAGCACCGGATCCGGGAGGAGATCGAGCGGCACCGGCCGAGCCCGGCGCCTGCGGACACCGGGGGTGTCCGCAGGCGGTTCGACCTGATGCTGGTGCCGCTCGCGGGTGTGGTCGCGGTCCTGCTCGTCGTCGCCTGGATCGGGGCGCGGATCAACGCGGGCTGATCAGCCCACCGCCACCGGGTGCAACCAGCACGCCACCGAGCGGTTGTCCCTGCTCTGCCCCAGCACGGGCGTCTGCTCGGCGCAGACGTCCATGGCGCGGGCACAGCGCGGGTGGAACGGACATCCGCTCGGCATCATCCGCAGGTCCGGTGGTGAGCCGGCGATGCCCGACAGCTCCCGCCGTGGTCCCTTCAACGCCGGGAACGACTGCAGCAACCCGTCGCTGTAGGGGTGCAGGGGAGTCCGGTACAGGTCCGCCGACTCGGCCTGTTCGACGACCTGGCCCGCGTACATGATCGCGATCCGGTCCGAGAACTCGGCCAGCAGCGAGAGGTCGTGCGTGATGAACACGACCGAGAACCCGAGCCGTTCCCGCAGTTCGACGAGGGTGCGCAGGATCTGCCGCTGCACCACCACGTCCAGCGCGGTGGTGGGCTCGTCCATGATCACCACGCGCGGTTCGAGCGCCAGGGCCATCGCGATCATCACGCGCTGCCGCATCCCGCCGGACAGCTCGTGCGGGTAGCTGTTCAGGCGGTCCGCGGCGATGCCGACCAACCCCAGCAGCTCACCCGCGCGGTCCTGCCGGGAACGCGGGGACGACCGGGGCTCGTGCGCCTTGATGACGTCCAGCAGCTGCGCCGAGATCCGCTGCACGGGGTTGAGCGAGTTGATCGCGCCCTGGAAGACGATGGCGATCTCCGCCCACCGCAGCCGCCGCAGCTCCGCGTCGCGGATGCGCAGCAGGTCTACGGTGGTGCCGTCGCCGAGGTGGTAGATCACCTCGCCGCCGGCCACCACACCGGGTGGTGGCAGCAGCCTGGTCATGCCGTAGGCCAAAGTGGACTTGCCGCTGCCGGATTCCCCTGCCAGGCCGAGCACCTCGCCGCGGTGCAGGGTCAGGTCCACCTCGCGGACGGCCCGCACCGCCTCCGGGCCGACGCCGTAGTCGACGTTGAGCCCGCGCACCTCGAGAATGCGTTCCTTCATGACGTCTCCTTGGCGAGCACCGGGGTGAAGCCGACGCGCATGCGCACGCCGCGCAGCGAGAAGCGGTTGCGCAGGCGCGGGTTGACGTACTCGTCGATGCCGAAGTTGACCAGCGACAACGCGGTGCCGAGCAACGCGATCGCGAGACCGGCCGGCACGAACCACCACCACGCGCCCTGGGCGAGCGCCTGCTGCGACTGGGCCCAGTACAGGACGGTGCCCCAGTTCCAGCCGCCCGCGTCGGACACGCCGATGAACGCCAGCGTGATCTCGGAGATCACCGCGAACAGCACGGTGCCGACGAACCCGGACGCGATGACGGCGGTCAGGTTCGGCAGGATCTCGAACAGGATGATCCGCCACGTCGACTCGCCGTTCGCCCGCGCCGCCTCCACGTACTCCCGCCTGCGCAACGACAACGTCTGCGCGCGCAGCACCCGCGCGTTCCACGCCCACGACGTCAGCCCGATCACCAGCGCGATCGTGAGGTTGCTGGTCTCCGGCAGCGACGAGGTGATGATGACGATCAACGGCAGCGCCGGGATCACCAGGAACACGTTCGACAGCGCGGAAAGCCCCTCACCAGCCGACCCGCTGAGGTAGCCGGCGGTGACGCCGACCAGCACCGACAGCACGGTGGCGACGACACCCGCGACCGCGCCGACGAACACGACGCTGCGGGTGCCGGCGAGCACCTGGCTGAAGATGTCCTGGCCCAGGTGGGTGGTGCCGAACCAGTGCGCCGACGACGGCGGCTGCAACAGCGCGTTGCTGCGCGCCGACGGTTCGAACGGCGCCAGCCACGGGCCGACGACGGCCAGCACGGCGAACACGCCGAGCGCGATCAGGCCCGTGAGAGCCTTGGGGTTGTTGCGCATCAGGCCTCCCTGCGGGTGCGCGGGTCCAGGGCGAGGTAGGCGACGTCCGCGAGGAGGTTCGCCAGCAGCACGGACAACGTGATGATGAGGAAGATGCCCTGCAGCAGCGGGTAGTCCTTGGCGCCGACCGCCTGGAACAGCTGCAGGCCGAGACCGGGGTAGGAGAAGACGATCTCGACCAGCAGGGTGCCGCCGACGATGAACCCGAGCGCCAGCGCGAAGCCGGACACGTTGGGCAGCAACGCGTTGCGGGCGGCGTAGGCGAGCATCACCCGGCGTTCGGACAGTCCCTTGGCGTGCGCGACGGTCACGTAGTCGTCCGACGACACCGTCACCATCATGTTGCGCATGCTCAGGATCCAGCCGCTGACCGAGGACACGAGGATCGTCAGGCCGGGCAGCAGGCCGTGCTGGACGGTGCTGCCGATGAACTGCCAGTCCCAGTTCGGCACCAGCCCGATCTCGTAGGCGCCCGACGCCGGGAAGAAGCTCCCCGGCCCGGTGAGCAGGGTGATCGCGACCAGGCCGAGCCAGAAGTAGGGGATTGACGAGACGAACGTCGTGACCGGGATCAGCGAGTCCGCCCACGTGCCGCGCCGCCAGCCCACGACGGCACCCGCCGCGGTGCCCAGCAGGAACCCGATCACCGTCGTGATGCCGACCAGCCCGACGGTCCACGGCAACCCGTCCCCGATGACGTCCGCCACCGGGCTCGGGAAGAACGTGAAGGACATCCCCAGGTCGCCGCGCAGGAGCTGGCCGAGGTAGGAGACGTACTGGCTCACCAGGCTCTCGTTCTTGTCCAGTCCGAAGAGGACGTACAGCGACCGGACGGCCTCGCTCGTCATCTGCCCGCGCTGCTTGGTGATCAGCGCCTGCACCGGGTCGCCCGGGATCATCCGCGGCACGAAGAAGTTGATCGTGACGGCGGCCCAGACGGTGAGCAGGTAGAAGCCGATCCGCTTGAGGAGGTAGCTCACGACTCCTCCCGGTACAGCCAGCAGGCTGCGAAGTGCCCGTCGCCGAGCTCGAAGCGCGGTGGGACGTCCGTGCGGCAGACGTCCATCGCGAACGGGCAGCGCGGGTGGAACCGACAGCCCGGCGGGGGTTCGATCAGCGACGGTGGTTCGCCGGAGCCGCCGTCCTTCTCCTGCACCGCCGGGCGGTCGGGGTCGGGGGCCGATTCGATCAGCAGCTGCGTGTACGGGTGCGCCGGCCGTTGGGTGACGGTCTCGCTGTCGCCGCCCTCCACGACCTGGCCCGCGTACATCACGACCGTCTCGTCCGCGAAGTAGCGCGCGGACGCGATGTCGTGCGTGATGTACAGGATCGACAGGTGCAGGCGTTCCTTCAGGTCGCGCAACAGGTTGAGCACGCCGAGCCGGATCGAGACGTCCAGCATGGACACCGGTTCGTCGGCCAGCAGCACGTCGGGACTCGCCGCCAGCGCCCGTGCGATCGCCACGCGCTGCCGTTGCCCGCCGGACAGCTCGTGCGGGTACCGGTCGAGGTACCGTTCCGCCGGCGTCAGGTGCACCCGGGTCAGCAGTTCCGCGAGCGACGTCTCCAGGTCGTCGCCGCGGTTGCCGTGGATGGTGAGCGACCGGGTCAGGTGGTAGCGGATGGTGTGCACGGGGTTGAGCGACGCGAACGGGTCCTGGAAGATCATCTGGACCTGGCGGCAGTACGCGCGGAACCTCCGCCCGTGCCGCCATCCTCTTTGCACGGCAACGTTCTTGCCGTGCAACCGGATCTCACCGGACGTCAGCGGGTAGAGCTGGGCGAGCAGCCGCGCGACCGTCGACTTGCCCGAGCCGGACTCGCCGACGAGCGCGGTGACCCTGCCCCTGCGCAGTTGCAGTGACACTCCCTCGACCGCGCGCACGGCCTTCTTCGTGCGCGCGAACGGCTTGCTGATCGGGAAGTGCTTGGAGAGGCCGGCGGCCTCCAGGACGATCTCTGTCGAGACCGCCCCGGAGACCGCTGGCGCTACCTCGGCCGTCACGAGGCAGGCCTCAGCTTCATGACGATGTCGAGGGCGTTCTCGAGCGTGGGCTGCACGGGGGCGTACTGGTCCTGCTCGCTCGGCCAGCCCACCCAGTTCTTCGTGCTGTACTGCCCGCCGCCGTTGGCCGCCGAGGTGATGATGACCGGCATGTCCTGGACGAAGATCTTCTGCAGCTCCTGCAACGCCGCGTTGCGCACCGACTCGTCAGCGGCGTTCGAGAAGTCGTCCAGCGCCTTGGTGGCGGCGGGGTTCTCGTAACGGCCGTAGTTGCCGTTCACGCCGGGCGTGCCGATCGGCTTGTACAGCGCACCGTCCATGATGGACTGGTAGATGTCGTACAGCGTCAGGCCGTTGTTGGTCCAGTGCATCGCGGCACCGAAGTCACCGGTGTCGAGGGCCTTGGTCCAGGCGTCGGCGTTCTGCAGGTTGACCGTCGCGGCGATGCCGATCTTGGAGAAGTTGTCCTTGATGATCTCCAGGTCGGTGACGTAGTCCGACCAGCCGGACGGCACGGTGAGCGTGATCGTGACGGGAGCGCCGTCCTTGCCCTTCAACGTGGTCCCGTCGAAGGTGTAACCGGCCTCGGTCAGCGCCTTCTTGGCGCCCTCCACGTCGACCGTGACCTTCTTGTCCTTGAACTGCGGCGCGATGAACGACTCACCGGCCGGCGTCGGGATGCCGGTGATGTTGTCGACCTTCGGGTAGAAGTAGCCCGCCTCGCCCTGGGTGAAGATGTCGTCGCGGTTCACGACCATGTTCGCGGCGCGGCGCAGGGCAGGGTCGTCCCACGGCTTCGTCTTGGTGTTGAACCACAGTCCGTGCACGCCGAGCACCGGCGGGAACCACAGCTTGTGGTTCTGCGGGTCCTTGCCGGTGTACGCGGCCTGGTAGTTGGGGATGAAGACGAAGCTCCACTCCGCCGCACCGGTGGCCAGCGCGTTGGTCTGCGAGTTGTTGTCGCTGTAGGAGGTGTAGCGCAGCTCCTTGACCTTCGGGAGCTCCTGCCAGTACTTGTCCCTGATCGCCAGCGTCACCGTCTGCGGGGTGAACGACTTCAGCGTGTACGGGCCGCTGCCGATCGGCTCCTTCAGCGTCTCGGTCGACGGGTTCGAGAAGGTCGACCACTGGTGCTTGGGCACCACGAACTGCTCGAGGATTTTCTTCTGGTTGACGAACTGCGACTTCGGGAAGCCGACGGTGACCTCGTTGCCGGAGAAGGAGATGTCCTGGTACGGAACGCCTTCGATGTTCAGCCCGGGGTTCTTCTGGAGCAGCTCGAAGGTGAACGCGACGTCCTCGGCCGTGAGCGGCTTGCCGTCGGACCACGTGACACCGTCGCGGATCGTGAGCGACAGCTTGTGGAAGTTCTCCGACCACGTGAACTTCGTTGCCAGCCAAGGCTTCGGCTGGTCGGTCACCTTGACCTCGTTGACCATGGCGAGCGGTTCGAACAGCAGTCGCCGGTAGCCCAGCGACGAGGACGCGGACGAGTTGAGGAACGGGTTGTTGTTCTCCGTTTGCGGTCCGTTCGGCATACCCACGTTCAGCACGCCGGCGGAGTTGCCAGCGCTCCCTGGGTTCGTGGCCGAACAGGCGCCGGTGAACGCCAGGGCGGTCGCGGCGACGGCAGCGCAAACACGCCTGATTCTCATGGGGGAACTCCTTGTTCTCCAACGAAAGCGAGAAGAATCAAGTGAGCGCTAAGAGAAGGTGACCGCGCGTGCCATCGCGGGTGAGGTCCGGTGAGGACCTCTGGTCGCCGTAGAGTAGACGCCTGTCATCGAGCGCAAGTCAATAACGAAGAGGTCACGACCCGAGGCTTATTTTTAGGCTCGAACTAACCTCGGCGCCCATGGTGCGTACTCGGGCGACCGTGCGGGACCTCCGCCGCCAGAACCGGTCGGTGTTGCTGACGGCGTTGTTCCTCGACGGTCCGCTCAGCCGTCAGCAGCTCAGTGAGAGCACCGGCTTGAGCGCCGCGACGGCCAGCACGATCACCGGTGAGTTGCTGGACGAAGGCCTGCTGACGGAGGCAGGCTCGGTCGAGTCGGACGGCGGCAGACCGCGCGTGCTGCTGCGGGTGAACCCCGCGTTCGGGCACGTCATCGGGGTCGACGTCGGCGAGACGGGGATCAAGGTCGAGCTGTTCGACCTCGCCATGACCAGGCTGTCCGCGGTGGACCGGCCGCTGGCGGTCGTCGAGCCCGTCGCCGTCAGCGCGGTGATCGCGTCGGGGGTCGCCGAGGTCCTGTCGGCGGCGGGAGTCGCGGCGTCCTCGGTGCTCGGTGTCGGCGTGGGTGTGCCCGGCACGGTCGAGCGGGGGACCTCCGCGGTCGTGCACGCGCAGACCATCGGCTGGGACGCGGTGCCGCTCGAGGACATGATCCGCGCGGCGGGGGTCGAGCCGCCGCTGTTCGTGGAGAACGGCGCGAAGACCCAGGGGCAGGCCGAGATGTGGTTCGGGGCCGGCCGCGGCGCCCGGCACGCGGTGATCGCGCTGGTCGGCTCGGGTGTCGGCGTCGCCGTGGTGACCGACGGTGCCGTGCACAGGGGAGCGACCAGCAACGCGGGGGAGTGGGGGCACACCACGATCGTCTACGGCGGCCGGCGCTGCCGTTGTGGCGTGCGCGGCTGTCTGGAGGCGTACGCCGGGGCGGACGCCATGCTCGGCCGTTACCGGGAGGCGTTGCGGCGCAAGGACTCGTCGCTCGACCAGCAGTCCGCACTGGAGGAGCTGCTCTCGTCGCGGTCCGCCGTCGCCCGCCGGGTGGTGGAGGAGTCCGTGGGCTACCTGGGGGCCGGTCTCGCGAACCTCGTGAACCTCTTCAACCCCGAACGCGTCGTCCTCGGCGGCTGGGCGGGGCTCGCGCTCGGCGCGCGGAAGCTGGACGAGATCATCGCCGCGACGGCCGAACACGCGCTGCGCCATCCGTTCGAACGGGTCCGCATCGAGCTGGGCCGGACGGGTCCCGACGCCGTGGCCGTGGGCGCGGCCACTCTTCCGGTCGCGGTGCTGCTCGGGACGGGTGCCGACGTCCGCCCCGTCCGCGAGATCGTTTGAGGGGAGCCAATCCGGCATTGACACCGGGCGTTCCGCCCCCGACTCTTTTGGAGAGCGCTCTCCAAGGAGGTTTCGGGTGCACGACGACCACGAGCTGGCCCGCCTCGTCGGCAAGCTCGACCTGCACGCCAAGGTGCGGCTGCTGGCGGGAGGGTCGGTCTGGCGCAGCTGTGCCGAGCCCCTGATCGGCCTGCGTGCCCTGACGTTCTCCGACGGCCCGGCGGGCGTGCGCGGTCCGGGCTGGGACGAACGCCGCACGTCGCTCGCACTGCCGTCGCCGACAGCACTGGGTGCGACGTGGGACGAGGAGCTGGTCGGCAGGCTGGGTGGGCTGCTGGCCGCCGAGTCCCGCCGCAAGGGTGTGGACGTGCTGCTCGCGCCGGTGCTGAACCTGCACCGCACGCCCTACGGCGGACGGCACTTCGAGTGCTTCTCCGAGGATCCGCTGCTCACGGCCCGGCTTGGCGTCGCCTACGTGCGGGGCGTGCAGGCCGGCGGTGTCGCCGCCACCCCGAAGCACTTCGTCGCCAACGAGACGGAGACCGACCGGCTCACACACGACGTCCGGGTCGGCGACCGCGCTCTGCACGAGGTGTACCTGGCTCCGTTCGAGGCCGCCGTGGAGGCGGGGGCGTGGGCGCTGATGTCGGCCTACAACGGGGTGAACGGCCATCCGATGTCGGAGAACCCGCTGCTCACCTCGCCGCTGAAGGACGAGTGGGGCTTCGCCGGGCTCGTGGTGTCGGACTGGGGAGCGGTGCGGACCACGGTCGCGTCGGCCGTGTCCGGACAGGACCTCTCGATGCCGGGTCCGTGGGGACCGTGGGGCGATCAGCTGGTCTCCGCGGTCGAGGCCGGGGACGTGGCCGAGAGCCTGGTGGACGACAAGGTGTTCCGGCTGCTGAAGCTGGCCGCACGGGTCGGCGCGCTGGAGGGGACGTCCGCGATCGAACCGCCGGTCGCCGACGAGAGTCTGCTGCGCGAAGCGGTGTCCGCGAGCACGGTCCTGTTGCGCAACAACGGGGTTCTTCCCCTCGCGCCGGGCCTGCGCATCGCGGTGATCGGCCCCGGCGCCACCGCTCCCCGCGTGCAGGGCGGCGGCAGTTCCGGCCTCTACCCGGCCGCCGAGAACTCCCTGTTCGACGCCCTCTCCACGCGCGCCGAGGTGGTCCACGCGGCCGGCGTGCGCATCGACGACCGCCCGACGCCGGTGGACGCTCCCGTCCTCGTCCGCGTGCTCGGCCAGGACGACGAGGTGCTGTTCCGCGAACACCGGCTGACCGGCCGCATCCTCGAGACCGAGGAGGTGCCCGGCGCCGCCGTCCTGGAGATCAGCACGGGCCTGCCCGTCACCAGGACCGGCCTGTGGCGGATCGCGGTGGCGGGCTACGGCCGGCTGACCCTGGACGTCGACGGCGTCCGGGTGCTCGACGTGGTCCAGCCCGTCGACACCGACGACCCCGCCGTGAAGCACCTCCGCCCGCCGCACCACAGCGTCGAGGTGCGGCTCACCGGGGGAACCGAGGCCGAGCTGGTCGCCCGTCGTGAACTGGGCGAGGACAGCGGGATGGCCTCGATGCTGGCCGCCGACCCGCCACCGCCGGACGCGGCCGAGGAACTGGCCGCCGCCGTCGCCGCGGCACGTGAGTCCGACGTCGCCGTGGTCGTGGTCAGCACGACCGACGCGATCGAGAGCGAGGGGCGCGACCGGCACACCCTGGCGTTGCCGGGGGAGCAGGACGCGCTGGTCAGGGCGGTGCTGGCGGCGAACCCGCACACCGTCGTCGTGGTCAACTCCGGCGGTCCGGTGCTGCTGCCGTGGCGCGAGGACGTCGCCGGGGTGCTGCTGACCTGGTTTCCGGGGCAGGAGGGCGGGAACGGGCTCGCGGACGTGCTGTTCGGCGACCGCGAACCCGGCGGGCGGCTGCCGACGACCTGGCCCGGCCTGGAGTCCGACGTGCCGGTGAAGGACTACCTGCCCGTCGCGGGATCGCTGCCGTACGAGGAAGGGCTCGACGTCGGCTACCGCGCGTGGGCCGCTCGGGACGTCGTTCCCGCCTACTGGTTCGGCCACGGACTCGGCTACACCACTTGGCACTACGAGGAAGCACGAGTCGAGAGGGACGTGGTCCGGGTCCGGGTGCGCAACACCGGCGACCGCTCCGGCCGCGAGGTCGTGCAGGTCTACCTGTCCCGGCCGGACAGCGCCGTGGCCAGACCGCAGCGGTGGCTGGCGGGCTTCGCGGCCGTCACCGCCGAACCGGGGCAGAGCGTGGAGGCACTGGTCCGGATACCGCGGCGGGCCATCAGCCACTGGGCGGGGACGTGGGAGGTCGAGCCGGGCGCGTTCACCGTCCTGATCGGCCCGAACGCCGGTGTCACACCCCTGCGCCTCACGTCGGAGAACGCTCTCCGGCCGTGGTGAAACGGATCATGATCAAGGAAACGCCGACGCTCGAGGACGTGGCCAGGGTCGCGGGGGTGTCCCGCGCGACGGTGTCACGGGTCGTGAACGGCACGCGCAACGTCGACCCGCAGCTGCAGGAGACGGTGCGCAACGCGATCGAGCAGACCGGCTACACGCCCAACCACGCCGCCCGGTCGCTCGTCACCCGCCGCACCGGGACGGTCGCGCTGGTCATCTCCGGTGCCGGTGGCGGATCCGACGTCTTCGTGGACCCGTTCTTCGGCCGCGTCACCGCCGGTGTCGTCGACTTCCTGCGCAGCAGGGGTGTGCACCCGGTGCTGATGCTCGCGGACACGGACCGGACCAGGGCGGAGGTCGTGGAGTTCCTGCGGCAGGGGAGCGCGGACGGCGCGTTGCTGGTGACCACGCACGCCGCGGAGTCGTTGCCCGCCAGGCTGCTGGAGGCCGGTGTGCCCACGGTCCTCTACGCGCGGCCCGGCCGGCCGATGCCGGTCAGCTACGTCGACCTCGACCACCAGGCGGGCGGCAGGCTCGCCGCCACCCGGCTCGCCGGGATCGGCCGCACCCGCGTCGCCACCATCGCGGGACCGCTGGACGTGCACGCCAGCCAGGACCGGCTCACCGGGTTCCGGGAAGCCATGGCGCGCAACGGTTTCCCGTACGTGCCGACCGTCGAGGGCGGGTTCACCGTGGCCAGCGGCGCGGCGGCGATGGAACACCTGCTCGCCGAGTACCCCGAGGTGGACGGTGTGTTCGTGGCGAACGACCTGATGGCGCAGGGTGCCGTGGACGTGCTGCTGGCGCACGGGAAACGCGTTCCCGAGGACGTCGCCGTGGTCGGGTTCGACGACAGCGCGCCCGCCCTCGCCTGCCGGCCGCCGCTCACGACCGTGCGCCAGCCGGTCGAGGACATGGCGGCGAAGATGGCGGAAGTGCTGATCACAGCCCTGGACGACCCCGAGGAACGGCCGAGGTCCGTCATCTTCGAACCGGAACTCGTGGTCAGGGCGTCGGCATGATTGACCTGTTCGACACCACGCGTTAATCTACGGGAGAGCGCTCTCCCGGCGTCCGGTGCCACGGACGCCACCGTTCGGGCTCCCTCGCCCCAAAGGTGTCAGGCAGGATCATGAGCTCTCCCCTGTCCAGGATCGCCGCCTTAGCGGCTGCGGCCCTGTGTCTCGTGACCACCGCGAGCATCTCCACCCTTCCCGCCGGTGCCGCCGAGTGCGGTGCCACCAACGTCGCTCTCAACAAGTCCGCGACCGCGTCCTCCACGGAGAACGGTGGCACTCCCGCCTCCGCCGCCGTGGACGGGAACGCGGGTACGCGCTGGTCCTCGCAGTTCTCGGATCCGCAGTGGCTGCAGGTCGATCTGGGTTCCAGCCAGCAGGTCTGCCGGGTGTCGTTGAGCTGGGAGGGCGCGTACGGCAAGGCGTTCCAGGTCCAGGTGACCGACAACGCCGCTGATGCCGGTTCGTGGCGCAGCGTCTACTCGACCACGACCGGTACCGGTGGCACGCAGTCGGTCGACGTCAACGGAACCGGCCGCTATCTCCGTGTGCTGGGCACGCAACGCGGCACCGGGTACGGCTATTCGTTGTGGGAGTTGGGCGTCTACACCACCACGGACACGCCGGGTGTGCCGTCGACCGACCCGCGCAACCCCGACTTCGGGCCGAACGTGTTCGTGTACGGGCCGGGTTCGTCGCAGTCGGAGATGCAGTCGCGGCTGGACTCGATCTCCGCGCAGATGAAGACCAACCAGTTCGGGCCGCAGCGCTATGCCGTGCTGTTCAAGCCGGGAACGTACGACGCGGACGTGAACCTGCGGTTCTACACGCAGGTCGCGGGCCTGGGCCTGAACCCGGACGACGTGAACATCAACGGCCACATCCGCGTCGAGGCCGACTGGTTGCAGCAGGGCGACGACCCGAACAACCTGGGCAACGCGACGCAGAACTTCTGGCGTGGTGCGGAGAACCTGTCGGTGACCCTGCCCGCGAACCAGATCGAGCGGTGGGCCGTCTCGCAGGCGACCGCGTACCGGCGGATGCACCTGCGCGGCCAGGCGCACCTGTGGAACGGCTACGACGGCTGGGCCAGTGGTGGTCTGATCGTGGACAGCAAGATCGACGGCACGGTGATCTCCGGTTCGCAGCAGCAGTTCCTGACCCGCAACAGCAATCTCGCAGGTGGCTGGTCGGGTTCGGTGTGGAACATGGTGTTCGCGGGCACGCAGGGTGCGCCGCCGAACAACTTCCCGAACCCGTCGCACACGACGGTGGACACCTCGCCGGTGACGCGCGAGAAGCCCTACCTGTACCTGGACGGCTCGGGTGAGTACCGCGTCTTCCTGCCCGCGCTGCGCCAGAACTCGCGCGGCACGAGCTGGGAGAACGGCAACCCGGGGTCCTCGGTGTCATTGGCGGACTTTTTCATCGTGAAGCCGGGTACGCCGGTGGCCACGATCAACGCCGCTTTGTCGCAGGGCAAGCACCTGTTGCTCACGCCGGGCGTCCATCAGCTCGATGACACGATCCGGGTGACCCGCCCGAACACGGTCGTGCTGGGCTTGGGTCTCGCGACGCTGACGCCGACGACCGGCAAGGCCGCGCTGACGACGTCCGATGTGGACGGGGTGAAGCTGGCCGGGTTCCTGGTGGACGCCGGTGTGCAGAACTCCCCGGTGCTGCTGGAGATCGGTGACTCGACCTCCCGCGACCACGCGGCGAACCCGACCTCGTTGCACGACGTGTACCTGCGTGTCGGCGGGTCGCAGGCCGGCAAGGCCACGGAGAGCCTGCGGGTGAACAGCCGCAACACGATCATCGACCACACGTGGGTGTGGCGGGCCGACCACGGCGCGGGCGTGAGCTGGACGGCGAACCCCGGCCGGAACGGTGTCGTCGTGAACGGCGACAACGTGATCGCGTACGGGCTGTTCGTGGAGCACTACCAGCAGCACAACCTGGTCTGGAACGGCAATGGCGGTAAGGTCTACCTGTATCAGAACGAGCTGCCGTACGACCCGCCGAACCAGGCGGCGTGGATGAACGGCTCGAAGCGAGGCTGGGCCGGGTACAAGGTGGCTGATTCGGTGACGACACACGACGCGTTCGGCGTTGGCGTGTACGCGTTCAACCAGGCTGATCCGAGCATCGTGACGGACAACGGCTTCGAGGCGCCGAACCGTTCGGGTGTCAAGTTCACGCACCTGGTCACGGTGTCGCTGGGCGGGGTGGGCACGATCGCCAACGTCATCAACGGCACCGGTGGCGTCGCGAACGCGGCCAACCAGATCCGGTACCTGGTGAACTATCCGTGAGTCTGATCGGCGTGCTCTCCCGGGACGTCATTCCCGGTGAGAGCACGCCCGCTCTGGCGGGCATCGGGCACGCGGCGCACAGGATGGGCAACGGCCTGCTCCTGTGCGCCGATCTCGACTTCGTCGACACGCGGGGCGTGGCCCTGAGCGGCTGCGTCCTGCTGGACCGCACGGCCGGCGAGGCCGACCTGATGTGCCTGGCGAACCACGCGATCCCGTTCGTGTCGATCGGCAGACGGGACGGTGCCGGCGAACAAGTGCCGTATGTGGACGTAGACCACGCCGCGGGGCGTGCGCGACCTCGTCGCGCGCACCGCGGCGTTCGGCCATCGTCAGATCATCTACATCGGACTTCCGAGCGGCACGACCTCGGTCGAGCGCCTGCACGCCTTCCGCGCTGCCACGAAGGCCTGGAACGTCAAGGGGATGCACGCGCCCGCGGTCTGGCTCGACCAGCTGCTGCGGATCGGTGTGACGGCGGTGATCGCGGAACATTCCGACGACGCGGCGGCACTCGTCCGTGCGGCGCGTCGCCGGAACCTGTCCGTGCCGGGCGATCTCTCGGTGATGGCGCTCGACATGCCCGAGGACGACCTGCTGGGTCTCACCGGGTTGCGCGTGCCGCGGTGGGAGACGGGCCGCCGCGCGGTGCACCTGCTGGCCCGCCTGCCCCAGAAGCGGCCTGAGGTACTGCTGGCGTGCGAGTTCGTCGAGGGCACAACCCTGGCCGCGCCCGGTTCTTTCCTGCTTTAGCGCGAAAACACCCCAGAGCGCGGGTGCGCCCTGGGGTGCGGGAGAACGACTTCACCGCGGCAACCGGTAGTCCGGTCCTAGTGCGGCGCCCCGGTGGGGCTTGTACTGGTCGTATCCGCGCGGGTCGCACTGCAGCCCGCCGTTGATGCAGTGACGGACGAGCGCGGCTTGGGTGGGTGCGTCCCAGGCGTTCATGAAGTCGTAGTGCCAGGTGTAGCCGCGACCGCTGGAAAGCCGTACGCGGGACATGTCACCGGACACCGGGAACGCCATCTTGAACTCGATCATCGGCACCGCGACCGGGTGGCTCGTTGGGCACACCAGCGTCGCACGGTCCGGGTAGGCCATGTGGGACTTGTGGTCCGCCGAGTCGAGGTCGCGGCCGTTCCAGCAGCTCGGGGCCTGGTAACGGACGTTGAGCTGGCTGCCGGGTGCGCAGTAGGCCGGGATGTCCCAGTTGTGGGCGCTGTCGCCGCATTCCCAGCCCTCGATGGCGCCGGGCGCGGTGCGGAACTGCTCCTCTGTCGCGGTGGGACTGCCGACCACGAACCGCATGCCCGGCGGGAACGGCACGACGTCCTGGTACCTCAGGATGCCGGACTTGTAGTAGACGACCTGGTTGCCCTCGGGGCGCACGACCTGGTCGCCGTTGAGCACGGACGGGAACCAGTACGCCGACTTGTCGTCGGGCGTCCGGCAGTTCGTGGTGGCCTGCTTGAGCGAGTCGTTGGTGCTGCTGGCGTTCGTGGAGGGGTTGCCGAGGAAGGTGTGCAGATGCGACGCACCCGGCAGACCGGGGAAGACGATGGGATCGTCCGGACGGTCCGTCGTGAACGCGCAGTTCGCTTGGAACTCATGGTGGCTCACGTAGTCATCGGCCTGCGCCGAGCTCGTGGCCACCGCGAGCACCGCCGCGACGAGGCTGGCCGCCAAGGCCAGCGCGCTGAGTTTTCGGGACACCAATGTCCTCCTGCCGACGTGGGGAAACCGGCTGGGAGAGCGCTCTCCCAAGTAGCGTCCCGCTCAGGTCGGGATGCTGTCAAGGGGGTCGTTGACACGGGACGAAGTCTGTTCGTAACATTCGCCGCCAGGGTTGTGAGAGCGCTCTCCCCGCATTTTCATCCTCACTAGACCCTGCAGGAGACGCAATGTTCCGCCTCCGCTCCGTCGGCACGGTGCTCGCCGTGCTGGTGGGACTAGCAGTGGTGCCGGGCACGGTCAGCGCCGCGCCCTCGCTGCTTTCCCAAGGCAAGCCCGCCACCGCCTCGTCGACCGAGGGCGGCGGCACACCCGCGTCGGCCGCGGTCGACGGTGATCCGGGAACCCGTTGGTCCAGTGCGTGGAGCGACCCGCAGTGGCTGCGGGTCGACCTGGGCGCGACCTCGACCGTGACACGGGTGGAACTCGACTGGGAGTCCGCCTACGCGACGTCCTTCCAGATCGAGGTGTCGGCCAACGGCGACTCCTGGACGTCGATCCGCTCCGTCACCGGTGGCACCGGCGGCCGGCAGGGCTTCGACGTGACCGGCACCGGCCGTTACGTCCGCGTCCTCTCGACCCAGCGCGCCAATGGTTACGGCGTCTCGCTGTGGGAGTTCCGGGTGTACGGCGAGCAGGGCGGTGTCGTGCCGGGAACCGGTGTGCGCGTCACCGGTTCGCAGGGCAACTGGCAGCTCACGGTCGACGGCCGGCCGTGGGTGGTGAAAGGCTTGACCTGGGGTCCGCCGGCTGCGGATGCAGCCCGGTACATGCCGGAGTTGAAGTCGATGGGTGTCAACACCCTGCGCACCTGGGGCACGGACGCCTCGACCCGTCCACTGCTGGACGCGGCTGCGGCGAATGGTTTGCGGGTGATCAACGGGTTCTGGTTGCAGCCCGGTGGCGGTCCCGGTTCCGGTGGTTGCGTGAACTACGTGACCGATGGTCAGTACAAGGCCGACATGCTCGGCCAGATCCGGCAGTGGGTCACCACGTACAAGGACCACCCCGGCGTTCTGATGTGGAACGTCGGCAACGAGTCGATCCTCGGCTTGCAGAACTGCTACTCCGGCGCGGAGTTGGAGACTCAGCGCGTTGAGTACGCGAAGTACATCAACGAGGCGGCGCGGGCGATCCACGCCATCGACACCAACCACCCGGTGACCAACACCGACGCGTGGACCGGTGCGTGGGTGTACCTGAAGGCGCACACGCCCGATCTGGACCTGTACTCGGTCAACTCGTACGGCAACGTGTGCAAGGTGCGGCAGGACTGGATCTCCGGTGGCTACACCAAGCCGTACATCCTCACGGAGGCTGGTCCGGCGGGGGAGTGGGAAGTACCCAACGACGCCAACGGTGTGCCGGCCGAGCCGACCGATGTGCAGAAGCGTGATGGCTACACCCAGGCCTGGAACTGCATCATCGGCCACACCGGGGTTTCGTTCGGTGGCACGTTGTTCCACTACGGCACGGAGTACGACTTCGGTGCGGTGTGGTTCAACCTGACGCCCGCGGGCAAGAAGCGGCTGTCGTTCTACTCGGTCCAACGAGCGTTCGGCGGCGCCACCCCTGCCAACACCCCACCGGTGATCTCCGCGATGAACCTGCCTCAGACCATCGCGGCCGGTGCCCCGCTGAACATCGACGTGGCCGCATCCGATCCCAACGGTGACGCGATCCAGTGGTCGGCCGCGTTCAACAGCAAGTACATCGACAACAGCGGCGGTCTCGCCAACGCTCCCGTACAGGTCAACGGAAACCGCCTCACCGTCACCGCCCCCGACAGGCTGGGCGTGTGGAAGGTCTACGTCATGGCCGAGGACGGGCGCGGCAACATCGGCATCGAGACGAAGTCCGTGCGGGTCGTGGCGCCACAGCCGTCCGGCGTGAACGTGGCGCAAGGCAAGCCCACGACGGCCTCGTCATACCAGCAGGTCGGTGACGGGGCACCCTATCCGCCGTCCAACGCCGTGGACGGCAACGGTTCCTCGCGCTGGGCGACCGACTGGGCCGATCCTCAGTGGATCCGGGTGGATCTCGGGGCGGTGACGACGTTCCAGCACGTGCAGCTGGTGTGGGAGGGCGCTTTCGGCCGTGCCTATGAGATCCAGGTGTCCGACGACGGCACCAACTTCCGAACCGTCTACGGCACGACGACCGGCAACGGCGGCGTGGACTCGATCGACGTGACCGCGACCGGCCGTTACGTCCGGCTGCACGCCACCCAGCGCGGCACCGGCTGGGGCTACTCGCTCTACGAGCTCGGCGTCTACCGGCGGTGAGACGAACGGCCGGGGAGCCTGATCCGGGCTCCCCGGCCGGAGCCAGACGATTGGACATGTCTGGCGGCTTCTCACCGATGTGCCGGTCATGATCCGGCCGTGTTCAATCGGACCCATGAGCGATGCGCTGACCCCCGAGGATCTGGAGTTCCTGAGCCGCCCGCTGTACGGGTTCCTGTCCACCGCCGCGGGACCGGTGCCCGCGCAGCCGCGGCCGGTGTGGTTCGAGGCCACGGCCGAGGGGACGATCCAGCTGTTCACCGACCCGGACTCGCTGAAGGTACGCCGCCTGCGCCGCGATCCCCGCGCCTCGATCGTCGTCGCCGCCCCGGTGGGCGAGCGCGAACGCTGGCTGGCGGTCTCCGGCCCCGTCACGGTGGAGACCACCGGAGCGCACGAGCTGGCCGAACGGCTGGCAGCGCGCTACTGGGAGGCCGACGACCCGACCCGAGCCGACGACCTCGCCGAGATCCTCGGCGCGGACCAGGTCCGGCTCGTCATCCAGCCCGACGAGGTGCGCCGGTTCGTCTACTGAGCCGTCAGTCCCACTCCCAGCGCATGCCGTAGACGCCGGGGGCCGCGTCCGGCTGGGCGATCACCGCGGTGCCGCGGCTGATCAGCGTGGCGTCGCCCTGGTCGGTGCCGCGCGGCCGGCCGAGGAACCGCACACAGCGGGCAGGTGAAGAGGTTCTGCGGAACGAGACCTGCAGGACGTACAGGCAGGTCGGCTGGGTGATCACCCGGAAGTACTCGTCCTCGGCCAGCGGCCGGTCGAAGACGCAGTCGTACTCGAGGACGAACGTCTCGTCCCGCCGGTAGACCCGGTCGAGCAGGAGCTCGGTGCCGAGCAGGTGGGCGGAGTCGTCCCGCACGGTGGTGCCGGACCGGCAACGGCGGACCGGCACCACGCGGATGTCGTTCAGGTCCCGTCGCGGTTCGGCCGTGCAGCCGACGCACCAGCGGTCCACCGCGTCGCTGCCCGTGACCGTTCCCATGATCTTGGTGCGCACGGTGCGCAGCAGGCGGTTCTCGCTCACGTGCACCTGGTCCTCGGTCAGCAGCACGCGGACCGGCGCGTTCGAGCCGAGGTGGTCGTACATCCTGGCGATCGCACCCCACCCGGACGGCACGCTGCTCGCGGTCCTGCCGCGCGGCCTGCGCGGGCCGAGCAGCCGGATCAGCGATCCCGCCGGAAGCGCGAGCATCTGCTCGATCGCGGTGACGGCGCGCAGCGACTCGGCCCGTTCCGGCCGGTTCTGCCCTGACTGCCAGCTGCTCAGCGTCGCCAGTCCGATCACGATGCCGTGCTGGGCGAGCCTGGTGCGCACGCTCTGCAACGTCAGGCCCCTGGCCCTGATGGCGGACCGCAACGCCGTGCCGAACCCGTCCTGGTTCATCTCTCCTCCGCCAGAAGTCGCCGGAATTCCAGAGTTCTTCCAGGGACTCGCGCCGTGCCAGGCACGGCGCCCGCCGATTTCGCACACCGCCGGACGACCGCTTGCCGTGCCGCTGCTCGTGGACGACTGTCGGCGATCCCTGCACTCCGCTCTGGAAATGGAGTTCCTCGTGTCCCTGCGCAAACTCGTCGCGACGGTGGCCGGTGTGGCCGCGCTCGCGCTGACCGCGGTCGCCGCCCCTGCGGCCTCCGCCGAGTCCTCAGCCCTGGCCAGGACCATCACCGTCAGCGGCGGTGGTGAGTACTCGGGCTATGTCCCGCAAGCGATCCAGGTGTGGAACAGCCGGGTCCCGAACATCAGGATGGTCCAGACGAGCGGGTCCGGGAACATCCGGATCTCGGTCACCAGCGGCGGTGGCTCGCGAGCCACCATCGGGCACGGTTCCGGCCAGATCATCCTCGACCGCCTGCAGATCAACGAGGGCTACTCGCCGCTGCGGGTGATCACCCACGAGATGGGCCACACCCTCGGCCTGCGGGACAACTACAACGGCAACTGCAACATCCTGATGTCCGGTGGCAGCGCCGGATACTCGTGCCGCAACGTGTACCCGAGCGCGGGCGAGGCGAACTGGGTGAACCAGAGCTTCGCCAACGGTCGTGCGGCGAAGCTCGCCGAGTCCACCGAGTGGGTCGTCGAGCCGGCCTTCGCGCACCTCGCGGGCTGACGGTCCGCCGGGTGGGCCGCGACGTCGCGGCCCACCCGGTCCGGTTGTGTGGCGCATGACCGTCACGGTGGCACGAGGGGACTTCCGGAGGAACCGGCGAAAGTCGCTTAGCGCGCGCTGGTCGGCAGCGCCGCCAGCGGCACGTGGTGCTGTCCGGCGTGGATGTCGCGGTCCCGCAGCCCACCCTGGGGAACGGGCCGGGGGAACGAGATCTTGACGACGTTCAGCGACGGGATCCGGAAGATCTGGACGTCCTCGGCACGCACGTCGTACAGGAACGCGATGACGTCCTCGTTGACGATCTCCGGTGCGGCCGCGAGCGCGTAGTCCGCCGGGTTGCGCATGAACAGTTCCATCGTCACCCAGAACGGCCCGGCGTTCTTGGAACGGACCTCCAGCGCGATGTCGCCGAACGTCTGCGTGGGCTGGTCAGTCATGGACAGCGGCCTTCCGGTGCTCGATGCGGAACATCTCGGTGGGGGTGCGGGTGTCGACGACGTGGTTGAGCACGAACTCGTAGACGGGGCCGCGTTCGGTCTCGGCGGGGGAGGTCGCGAACGCGAGACTGGGCAGGTAGGCCATGTCCGGCGTCGGCAGGTGCAGCATCAACGGGTTGGCGACCTTCGCCACGGCCGTCGCGAGCTCCTGGGTGGTGGCGCGGACCAGCAGCATCACGCCGATCTCGCGGGGTGGCCGGGCGGCCGGGTCGAGCTTCTCCAGCACGGCGTCGTAGCCGTAGCGGCGCAGGTCGAACGAGTAGTCGGCGCTGTCGAGGCCGAGGGTCTGCTCGACGCGGGCGGTGAAGACCTTGACGAACAGGTCGGTCCACTCCTCGATGTTCGCGAGGATGTGCTCGTCGCGGATGGCCGTGAACGACATCGTCTCGTAGCCGGTGATCCTGGCTCCCTCCAGCTTGACCGTGTGCTGGTCGGCCGGGTGGAACCGGGAGCCCTCGACGCGCACGCGCCGGTCGTCGAGGGCCGTGTAGGTGGCCTCGGTGACGTCCAGTTCGCCGGCGGGCTCGCGCATCCGGAACGGGTTCACCGTCTCGTAGAGCATGTGCGCGGCAACGGAGATCGGCGTGCAGGCTGCGTCGGGGTCGAGCGGTTCGATGGTGAAACCGGTGTGGTCGATCGTGGCGAGAACACCACCGGTGCGCGGGTTCGTGGTGCACTGCCCGCCGCACTCGACGATCTTCGCCGCGTGCCACGCGGGGCCTGCCGGCATTCCCCGCATCAACGGCAGTGCGGCGGCCAGCGCGGTGTCGGTCGCTCGGCCCGCGAGCACCACGTCGGCACCGGCGCGCAGGGCCTCCTCGATCGGTTCGTGGCCCATCATCCCGACGACGTGGGTGCAACTGTCCACAGTGGTCTCGTCGAGCTCGGCGGCCGGTGCCAGCGGGTGCACGGCGCGTTCCCGCAGGCGGGTCTTCACGAAGTCCGCGCGTTGCTCGCTGAAGATCGTCGCCACGGACAGGTCGAGCTTCTCCTCGCACAGGATGTCCTCGACGATCCCGGCGACCCAGGTGACACCCGAGTCGGTGCCGCTGGTGCCGCAGGACCCGACGATGAGGGGGATGCGGGCCTGGGCGGCGGCGCGCAGCAGGATCCGCAGGTCGCGGGCTACGGCCGCGGCGGTCGTCTTGGCGGTGCCGGAACCGAGGTAGTGCGGGCCCGAGTCCGTGGACCCGCCGTCGACGGCGATGACGTCGGCACCCAGCTCCAGCCCTCGGTCCACAGAGGACTGGGTGAAGCCGGCGCCGAGCATGCCCGTCGGCGACAGGACGCGGACGGCTCCCGTGGGAGCGCTCATGTGCGATCTTCCTTTCTACAGCGAGACCGCGTGACGGCGGCTCAGGACGGCGACGCGCAGGATGACGGCGGTGGCGAGCGCGGTGATCAGGGCGATGTCGAGGAGCATGTAGCGCCACCCGGTGATGTCGACCATCGCGCCGACCACCCCCGGCCCGATGAACCCGCCGGCCGCCCAGCTCACCGTGTACAGGCCCGTGTAGACGCCGATCACGCGGGCCGACGGCGCCAGGTTCCACAGCACGACGGCGGCGTTGATCAGGAACCCGGACGCTCCGGCGGCGGCGACGCAGAAGGCGACCACGGTGGTGGTGGGCGTCGGCACGAGGCTGCCGAACGCGAGCGAGGCGCCGAAGACGACCATGCCGATCGTCATCGTCCGGATGCGACCGATGCGTTCGGCGAGCAACGCGGCGGGGTAGGCGGCGAGGAGGAACGCGACACCGCTCGGGAACGTGAGCGAGCCCGCCTCACCCCGGGACAGGTGCAGGGTCTCCATGCCGTACGGGGTGAACAGCGACCGCGAGGAGAACCAGGCGGACGCGAACAGCAGGACGGCGGTGACGACGAGGAGCCGGCTGCGGTTCGGGTCGCGCAGGATGTCCTTGGCCAGGTCGCGCAGCCGCACGGACGTCTCGTCGTGGGTGTCCTCGGTGAGCGCGAGCTGGTAACCCCTCGACGTGTTGTCGCGCACCCGCCAGACGAGAACGGCCGTGCACAGCAACATGATCAGGGCCGGCACTGTGAACGCGAGCTTCGGGTGATCGTCCACCATGAACGCGCTGATGAGCGCGGACACGATGACCGTCAGGCCGGACGCGATCTTCACCACCGCGTTCGCCCTGCCCCGGCGCTGCGGCTCGATGAAGTCCGGCAGCAACGCCTGGGCGATCGGCTTGAAGCTGTTGCCCACCAACGAGTACACGAAGATCACCGCGATCAGTGCCGGCAACGCGGTCGCCAGCGGGATCAGCGTGAACAGCACCGCGGCGAGCGGCATGCCCACCGCGAGGTAGGGGATCCGGCGGCCCCAGCGCGTGCGGGTGTTGTCCGAGCGGTTGGCGATCCACGGCTGGACGAAGATGCCGAGCAGGTTGTCCATGCCCATGAGCAGGCCGACGATCGCCGTGCTGGCGATGTGCTCGCGCAGCAGCGGGGGCACCTGGGCGTCGTAGAAGTCCCAGGTCGTCTCCTGTGCGAACACGGCGAGCGCCACGAAGAACGTGATGCGTCTGGTGAGCCGCCGGTCGACCGGCGTGGCGAGTGACGACATCGGAAGCCTCCGTTGGCTCGGGAACGTCGCGGCGCCCCGAATCTAGGATGCTATAGCAAAAAGCACAAGCCATAGCTTGCGTGCTTGTCGTAGTATCGGCGCTCGTGATGGCCGACAAGGATCCGCAGTCCGACACGCTGGCAGGCCGGGCCTACCGCTCGGTCCAGGACGCCATCGCCGCAGGTGAGCTGGCCCCCGGCGAGAAGATCACCGAACGCGGCCTCGCCGAACGGCTGTCGATGAGCCCCACTCCGGTCCGGGAGGCCATCCGCCGGTTGGAACAGGACGGCCTGATCAACCGGGTCGGCCCGCGCACGGTCGTCGTCGCGGACATCGGCGCCACCGCCGTCGAGGACCTGGCCGAGGTCGAGATCGCGCTGCGCGGCCTCATCGCCCGGTTCGCCGCCCGGCACGCGACCACCGCCCAGCTCGACGAGCTCGACGCCGTTCTCGACGAGGCGGACGACCTGCTGATCGTCATCAAGCAGCGCGACGCCGAGGGCCGCCCGGTCGAGAAGCACCTGAACACGTTGCTGGACACCATGCAGCGCTTCAACGACGCGGTCGCGGCCTGCGCGGGCAACGCGGTGCTGACCCGGCTGCTGGAGCAGACCAGGGTGTTCACGCGGGCGGAGCGCCGGACCCGCATGCTCGACCGGGTGCTCGCGAACCACCAGTTCGGTCTCGACCGCTACACGAGCCACCGCGCTCTCGTCCGCGCGCTGCGCGCGGGCGACTCGGCCACCGCGGAACAGATCACGATCGACGACGTCCGCGGCGGACTGGACGACCTGCGCCGCGCGCCCGGCCAGGTGTCGTCAGCGAACTGAGAGCACCGCGTCGAGGAGTTCCTCGGGTGACTCGGCCTGCGGCAGGTGCCCGGCGCGGGGAAGCAGGGTGAACGTCGACCGCGGGATCGCGGCGGCGAACGCCTTGCCGTACTCCGGGGAGACGATGCCGTCGCTCTCGCCCCAGATCACGTGGACGGGCACCGGGGTCTGGCCGAGCCGCTCCACGAGCGTCGGATCGGCCATCGCCGGCCCGGTGTAGCCGATCAGCGCCTGCACGTCCGGGCCAGGTCCGGAGTTCGCGGGCTGCGGGGCCTTGCTCGGGTCGTGCCACGAGAGCTTGCGCAGTTCTGCCGGGGAGAGGCCTCGGACGTCGGTGACGGGGTGGCCTGTGATCTCGACGCCGATCCCGTTCACGATCACCGCGTTGCTCACGCGCGGGCTCGCGAGCAACGCGATCTCGGCGGCCACCCAGCCTCCGAAGGAGTTGCCGATCACGGTGACGCCGGTGAGGTCGAGCCGGTCGAGCAGGTCGACGTAGGTCCTGGCCAGGTCGGTGACGCCGGTGAGATCGGCCGGTTTCGGCGTGCCGCCGAAACCGGGGTGCGTGGGCAGCAGCACCCGTGCGTGAGCGCGTTCGGCGAGCAGGGCGGCGAAACCGGCCATCGTCGGCACGCCACCGCCGCCGTGCAGCAGCAGGAACGTCCGGGTGCGGTCGAGGTCCAGCAAGGTCAGCTCAGAGGTCATGTAAGGAACCTTAGATAAGGATGCTTATATAAGCAACCTGTCCTCAATCGGGTAGGCTGACCCGCATGCCTCACCGTCCCGCCGACGTCGGCCTGGCCGTCAAGCGCCTGCAGCACCGCCACCACCGCAAGATGAGCCAGGCGCTGGCGCCGCTCGGCCTGTCGCTGGTGCAGTGGGACACGCTGCGGCACCTGGCCCGCCACCCGGACGCCTCGCTGCACGACCTCGCGGTGCTGACCTTCCAGACCGACCAGTCCTTCGGATCGCTGGCCACGCGGATGGCCGACCGCGGCCTGATCGAACGGGTGCCCGGGCCGGGACGCCCCGTGCGGCACCGGCTCACCGCGGAGGGGGAGAGGTTGCGCGTGGCGGGGCAGGACCTCGCCGACGGTGTCCTGGACGACTCGTTCCGCAATCTCTCGGCGGAACAGCTCGACCAACTGGGCGACCTGCTCACCCTGGCGCTCGGCGTAACGCACTGATCACCCCGGCCGACAGTCCACCGGGAGTCGTGTGAGGACGGTGCCGGACTCGTTTCGCGCCAAGCGACCTCCGTGTCGGGTGGACGGTCGGGGGAGTGACGTTGGCGCGCAGGCTCTTAATTGTGATGGCGGTGCTGTTCGTCGGCGCGTGCTCGGCCGAACCGGCAGCGCCGTCACCGGCGCCGCCGACGACCCAGACCTCGCTCCAGGTGCCGACACTGGTCAACAAGGTGGTGCCGCCGCAGGACGTGCTCACCGTCGTCCGGGACGTGATCGACGCCCGCACCGTCGAGTTCGTCGACGGCACGAAGGTCCGCATCGCCCTGCTGGCCGCGCCGAAGGAGTGCTACGCGGAGGCCTCGCTCACCTTCGCCAGATCGACCCTGCTGGCGAGGTCCGTCCGGTTCACCGTGCTGACGATCGGCGAGGTGAACCTCGAACTGGAGAACGGCACCGACTACGCGATGCTCGCCGTGCAGCAGGGTGCGTTGAAGCCGGAAGGTGCCGAGGGCGGGCCGTTGATCGCCGCACGGGACGAGGCCACCGCGGCCAAGCGTGGCCTGTGGGGCCCGCCGTGCGAGGGATCGGACACGCCCAAGCCCGCCCCTCCCACGACGACCACCCCGCCGCCGCCCGCCACGACCACGACCCCGCCGCGGCCGGCGAAGGCCTGCGCGGTCGCATACCGGATCACCGAGCAGCGGCAGGGCACCTTCCAGGTGAGCGTGACCGTGCGCAACACCGGTTCCGCCGCGGTGAACGGCTGGTCGCTGCTCTGGGCCCTGTCCAACGGGGACGGCATCCGGGACATGCGCAACGCCACCGGAAGGCAGTACGGGGCGATCATCAGCGCCTCGAACACGAACGACAACCGGCAGATCGCGTCCGGTGCGTCGGCGCAGTTCTCGTTCAGCGGCACCACTCGCAGCTCTCACAAGGCGCCGACCGCGTTCTCCTTCAACGGCACGCGGTGTTCGCTGGAGTAGCGAACCTCAGATCTGGTTCTCTCCGCCGTCGACGTACACGTTGGCGCCGAGCATGAAGCTGCTGTCCGAGGAGGCCAGGAACGCCACCGCGGCCGCGACCTCGTCCACGTGCCCCATCCGCCCGATCGCGATCCGCGCGGCCTCGTTCGCCTTGAACGCCTCCGCGTTCTCCTCGCCCACGAGCTCAGTGATCCCGTTGGTGTCGGTCGGTCCCGGCGAGATGGCGTTCACCCGGACACCGCGGTCCTTGAGCTCGTTCGCCCAGGCGCGCGTGAACGTCCGCAGGGCCGCCTTCGACGCCGCGTAGACACCGAACCCCGAGGTGCCGCGGTCGGCGGCGGTGGAGGCGTTGATGATCACCGAGGCGCCCTTGTTGAGCAGGGGGAGTGCCTTCTGCAACGTGAAGATCGTGCCCTTCACGTTGACGCCGAAGGTCTGGTCGAAGTCCTGTTCGGTGATCGTCTCGATGGTCGCGAACGAGGCGGTGGCGGAGTTCGCGAACAGCACGTCCAGCCCCTTGCCGCGGGCGGCGACCGCCTCGTAGAGCCGGTCCAGGTCGTCCGGGTTCGTGATGTCGCCCGGCACCGCCGTCACGTTCTCGCCGATGGCCTGCACCGCGTCGTCCAGCTCGGCCTTGCGGCGGCCGGTGATGAACACATGTGCGCCCTCCTGGACCAGTCGTGCGGCGGTGGCCCTGCCGATGCCCCGCGTACCGCCACCGGTGATCACCGCGGTCTTGCCTTCGAACCTGCGCATGTTCCTGACCTCCACGCTTTTGTGCACCGATCGGTGCTGAAGTCGACCGTAGCACTTCTGCACCGATCGGTGCGAAAGGGTAGGATGAAGGCGTGGAGAAGGTGCAGATCGGCCGGCCGCGCGAGTTCGACGCCGAGGAGGCGCTCCAGAAGGCGATGGTGGTCTTCTGGGAGCAGGGGTACGAGGGCGCGAGCCTCACCGAACTGACCGAGCGCATGGGCATCTCCCGCAAGAGCATGTACGCGGCCTTCGGCAACAAGGAAGAGCTCTTCCGCAAGGCGTTGCAGCGCTACTCGGAGGGCACGGTCTCCTACGCCGTCGAGGCGTTGCAGGCACCGACCGCCCGTGAGGTCGCGCAGAACTTCCTCACCGGCTCGGTGCGCGCCAACACCCAGCCGGGCTGCCCTGCGGGCTGCCTCGGGGTGCAGGGTGCATTGGTGGCCGGCGCCACTGGACGGGTCGCGCGCGACATCCTGGCCGAGTGGCGGTCCGGCGGTCAGGGCCTGCTGCGCGACCGGTTCGAACGCGCCGTCGAGGAAGGCGATCTGCCTGCCGGCGCCGACCCGGACCTGATCTCCCGCTACGTCATGACGATCGCGAACGGCATGGCCGTGCAGGCCGCAGGAGGTGCGGCGCGCGAGGAACTGCAGCGGGTGGCCGACGCCGCACTGCGGAGCTGGCCACCCGCCTGACCGCGGATCAGTTGGCCACCAGGCGCCAGCGGTTGTCGGCACTGCCGTTGTCGGGGTCCTGCACGATCTGCGCGCCCGCCGCGGTCGAACCGCCGAGAACGCCGAGCAGCTTCCCGCTGTGGGCGTTGCGGATCTTGTGGGTGCCGTCGCCCTGGGACAGGAGCGTCCACCTGTGGTCGGCCGTGCCGTTGTCGGACCACTGCAGGACGCGGGCGTTGTCCGCTGTGGACATGTTCTCCACGCCCAGGACCTTGCCGCTGTGGACGTTGCGCAGCCGCACGTCGGAGCCGTCGGTGATCAGCTCCCAGTTGTGGTCTGCGGTGCCGCTGTCGTGCCACTGCACGGCGAGGCCGCCGTCCACTGTGGACATGTTCTGGACGCCCAGCACCATACCGGTGCCCACGTTGAGCAAGCGGTGGCTCGTCGTGCCGCCACTCGTGCGCCAGTAGACGGTGTAGTTGAAGCCGTGTGCGTCGTGGAACGGCCCCAGGCCGACCTGCGTTCCGTTCGCCGTCGCGGTGAACGCCAGCGATGACGTGCTGGTGCGGGTCACGGAGCCGACGTCCAGCGCGGGCAACGCGGACAGGCCGGCGTTGCCGTAGTTGCCCGCCAGCACGGCGGGGCCGTAGGTCAGCGCGACGACACCGGCGTTGTCGTTGGAGGCCTGCGCGATCACGCGCATGGGCAGCCTCAGCGTCACCACGTCGCCGGACGTCCACGTCCGGGTCAGGGACGCGTAGGTGCCTGGCGTGGCGGTCACGTTCTGCGCGACGCCGTTGACGCTGACGGTCGCACCCGTTGTCCAGGAAGGGATGCGGAGCCGCATCGTCCACGACCCGCCCGCGTTGCCGGTGACGGTCAGCGTCGTGGTGTCGCTCGCCGGGTAGTTCGTGCTCTGGGTGACCGTCATGGCGCGGGACGACCACGTCAGCACCGACGGCGTGTAGAGGTTCACCGTGAGCGTGGTGCCGTTGAAGAAGTAGACGGAGTCGGCGAGCTTGGTGTTGGTCTCCAGCGCGGTGCCCTGGCAGCACCAGAACGTGCCGTAGTCCGTGCTCCAGTTGCCGCCACCCCACGCGGGGCCGGTGTTGCCGCGCCGGTGGCCGGGGTTGAGGCCGGTGAAGTAGCAGATGTGGCCGTGCGGGTCCGCCGGGTTCTGCTGGCCGATCAGGTGGTTGAGCAGGGCGCGTTCGTAGTAGTCGAAGTAGGCGGCCTTGCCGGGGTCGGTCAGCCACAGCTCGCGGGTCAGCTTGAGCATGTTGAACGTGTTGCACGCCTCGCAGGCGTCGGTGCTGAGGTACGCGGCGATGGCGTTCGGCGCGCGGAAGTGCTCTGCCTGGCTGTTGCCGCCGATGACGTAGGTGTGCGCGCCGACCGTGATGGTCCACGCGTTGAGGGCGATGTCGCGGTAGCGGGTGGTCCCGGTCGCCTTGTACTCGCGGGCGGCACCGATCCACTTCGGCACCTGGGTGTTGGCGTGCAGACCGCTGAGCCGGTCCTGGTTGGTGGCGAGGGGGTCGAACACCGCGGCGTGGTCGAACCGCTGGGCCGTCGTCAGCCAGCGCGCGTCGCCCGTCTGCTGGTAGAGGTCGGCGAGCACCGCGTTCATGCCGCCGAACTCCGTGCCCAGCACGTTCTGCATCGTGCTGTAGGACAGCCGGGCCGTGCGCCAGTCCACCCAGCCGGCGAACCGCAGCAGCACGTCCCGCGCCTGGGTGTTGCCGATGTAGCGCCACGCGTCCAGCAGTCCGGCGAGGGTCTTGTGCAGGGAGTAGTACGACACGGATTTGGGCGAACCGGCCTCCATCGCGTCGAAGTCCGACTCGGGGAAGCCTGACAGGTAGCCGGTGGTGAACCCGGCCGCCGAGTTGTTCGCCTGGCACTTGGCCAGCTCGGCCACCATGTAGTTGGCCCTGTCCCTGCACGTCGTGTCGCCCAGGACCGCCCACGCCTGCGCCCATGCCGTGAGGAAGTGGCCTTGGCTGTGCGTGCGGAACGGGAAGTTCGGGGCCTCCCACCCGCCGAGCGCGGCGGCGCCGTTCGTGGACAGCCGGTGGTTGGCGCGGAAGTTGTACAGCAGCCGGTCGACGTCGACGAACTTCAGGTAGGACAGCGTGCGGTTCTGGTTGTCCAGCCATCGGCCGGACGTCAGCCGGACCTCGGACAGGTCGAACGCGTAGGCCGAGACACCCGCGTCACCACGGGCCGGGGGTACCGTCGCGGCCTGGGCTGAACCCGCCGCCAGCGACGGCGCCGTGGTCGCGATGGCGGCCACACCCGCGGCTTGCAGGAGCCTGCGTCGACTCAACGATGAGGACATGGGGACGCTCCCGTCGCTCGGCGAAGCGGTGCGGATCGGTTCGAGTCGCACCGCCGGCACGGAGCCGGACTGCCCGCGTCGGCCCCGAGACGGAAGGTAGCCACCACTCTGCCGAGCGGTCAACGCTCAATGTGAGCGTTAACTTTAGCGGTTCCGCTGGTCATCGAACGCGATTCGACGCTCAGGCAGCACTGTTCGACGACACGGCGGACGGCGATCGAGCCGGGATGTTATCGCTCACATGATCAGTGGGTGAGCACGTGCGCGGTGGCGTTCGGCATGCTGGGGGCCTTCGCGGACCGCCGCAACCGGGCTCTCGTCCGAAAGTACTAGATGGCAACTCGTTGTGCGGCAACCACTTTCGCCGCGCCCTACGGTCGTGATCATGACTACTGCAACGGGCAGGACCACGCCGCCGGGCACCATCATCGCCGCGTTCGTGGGGTTCCTCGTGTCGTGCGTGTTCGCGGTGACGTCCGTGGGCGTCCTGGTGGGCACGCGTGACGATCTCGTCGAAGCGTTGAGGGCGTCGGGGACGGCGATGACCGAGGAACAGCTGCAGAGCGCCGCCACGTTCACCCAGGTGCTGGTCGCGAGCATCGCGGTCGTGATCGCGCTGGTGCAGCTGTGGCTCGCGTTCAAGCTCAGGTCGGGACGCAACTGGGCCAGGATCCTGCTGACCGTGTTCACGGTCTTCCAGGTGGCGTCGCTGTTCATCGGGGAGGGATCGGCGACGTTGCCCGCGTACGGCGGCGCGGCGGTGGCCGCACTGGCTGTGGTGGCGAGCTACCTGCCCGCCTCCAACGTCTACGTCGACACGGTCAAGAGGGCGGGGTAGCGGGATCCTCCGCCGGTACCGGGGCGAGAATGCCGGTATGACCGCAGGGGGACCGCCGGCGCGGCGGAGCGTGTTCGTGGCCGAGGTCGCGGCACTGCTCGCGGTGACGGTCGTGGACGCGGTGCAGGTGTCCGGCGGGAACGGTCCGCAGGGCGTGCTGGGACCGTTGCTCACCATGGTCGTGCCGTACGCGGGCACGGCGGCCGCGATCCTGGCGGTCCTGCGCCGCAGGTTCCCCCGCCGGATCGAACTGCTGGCGAGCGCGGTCATGGCACTGTCGCTGCTCGGCACGGCGGTCGCGGCGTTCGTGGACCGGGTTCCCGCGCAGCCGCCGTTGACGGAAGTGCTCGCGGTGCTGTTGCTGGCCGCCGCCGGATGCCGCCGGCTCCCTCCCGCACGGGCGGCGGCGCTGGCCGTCGCCGCCGGCGTCACCGTGGTGCTCGCGCCGATCGTGCGCTACGGCCTCGGCTACCCGGCGGCGCTGTTCCCGGTGGCCGCGGCGCTGGCGTGGGGCGCGGCACTGGCGCTGGGCCTGATCCTGCGGGACGCGGACGCCCGGCACCGCCGCGAGCTGGAGCGCATCCGCACCGAGGACCGGCTGCAGCTCGCGCGGGACCTCCACGACCTGGTGGCACACCACGTCACCGGCATCGTGGTGCGGACCCGTGCCGCCCAGGCGCTGGCCGCGAACCCGGCGGCACCGGCCCAGGACCCCGCCGAGGTGTACGACCAGATCGAGCACGCGGCGGCAGAGGCCCTGACCGCCACGCGCGGACTGGTGGGTGTGCTGCGCAGCGACGAGCCGCTGCCGTCACCGAGTCTCGTCCTGGGTGACGTCGTGCGCGCCGCGGCGGGGGAGGAGGTGGCGGTGCACGTGGGTGCCGACGTCGAGGCACTTCCTTTGCCACCAAGGGTCTCCGTCGCTCTGCACCGGGTGCTGCTCGAGGCGCTGACCAACTCCCGCCGGCACGCGCGCGCCACCGGCGTGCGGGTCACGGCTCGATCCGGTGAGGACGGCCTGGTGGTCGAGATCGACAACGACGGTGTGCCGGACGGCGTTGCGGCGCAAGGCGGACATGGCGTCCTCGGCATGACCGAGCGGATGGCCGAGCTGGGTGGCGAGCTCGTCGCGGGTCCGCACGGGCCTGGCGGCTGGCGGGTCACCGCACGGCTGCCGCTGGGCCAGGACGACGATCCGTTCGACACCGTGCCGAGGGGGATCTGATGACGATCCGCGTGCTGATCGCCGACGACCAGACCCTCGTGCGCACCGGCTTCCGGCTGGTCCTCGACGCGGAGCCCGGCATCGAGGTGATCAGCGAGGCGGCCGACGGGGAGGCGGCGGTGAGGCTGGCGCGCCAGCTGCGTCCCGACGTGACGCTGATGGACATCCGCATGCCGAAGCTGGACGGGTTGCGGGCGACCAGGCTGCTGGCAGGACCGGGCGTGGAGGATCCACTGCGGGTGCTGGTCGTCACCACCTACGACGTCGACGAGAACGTCTACGCCGCGCTGCTCGCCGGTGCCTGCGGGTTCCTGCTCAAGGACGCCCGGCCGCGGCTGCTGGTGGAGGCCGTGCACGCCGCGGTGAGGGGCGAGGCGCTGGTCTCGCCCGCCGTGACGGTGCGGCTGCTCGCACACTTCACCGGCGGCGCCGGCCCCGAGCGCCCGGGAGATCCGTTGACGGGCCGCGAGCTCGACGTGGTGCTGGCGGTGGCACGCGGCTGGACCAACTCCGAGATCGCCGACCGGCTGCACGTCTCGTTGTCGACGGTGAAGTCGCACCTGACCAACGTCCAGGGGAAGATCGGCGCGCGCAACCGCACCGAGATCGCGATCTGGGCGTGGCGCAGCGGCCTGCTCAGGTGACGGGGTCCGCCGGTCGCCGCACCACCACAGTGCCGGCGACGATGTCCCCGAGCCTCTGGTTGCGAGGTGTCACCGCGATCAGCACCGCGCCGACCAGGCCCATCAGCAACCCGTCCACGGCCATCAGCAGCCACCGCACGAAGTAGGCCCGCAACGACGGCTCACCGCCGCGCAGCGTGGTGATCCGCAGCCCCAGCCAGCGCATCGCCGGGGTCGAACCCCCGTGCCGGTACGGGTACCAGATCTCGATCCACAGCACCCCGAGCAACGACACCGCCACCACGGTCGCCCACGGCAGCACCGAGAACACCTTCGGCGTCATGCCGAGCTTGATGAGCGGCACCGACAGCAGGACGCCCAGGAACACGCTCAGGACGGCGGCGACGGCCAGGAGGGCGAACTCGATGACGTGCTGTGAGTAGCGGCGGAGAACGATCGAGCGGGCATCGGCGTCGGTGGCCACCCGGCCATCATGCCAAGGTTCGCCACCGGCTGGGTGGATGGGGGGAGACCGCTTTCCACGCCGGCCGGGCCGAGACCTTCTTCCCCAGCTCCCAGCCCCCAGCCCCGTGCGGAGCTGATCTCCGACGCGCGCGCGTGGCTCCAGGCGAACCCGCCCGCCACCTCCCGAACCGGCCCGGCACCCCAACGTCCTAAGTAGACACCGGCGCCGTAGTGCCGCGCACGATGTACCGAGCCGTCGGCGACCAGCGCGGCGTGACCGGCCCACCGCCGATCCGTTCCAGCACCGACTCCGCCACCGACACACCGAACTGGTGCACGTCGACGCTCATAGTCGTGAGGGCGGGGGAGGCGAGCCGGCACAGCGTCGAGTCGTCCCACGCCACCAGGCTCAGCCGATCCGGCACCGCGACACCGAGCTCGGCGGCCGCGGCGAGCCCGGCGACCGCCATCACGTCGTTGTCGTAGAGGATCGCGGTGGGCGGCTCCGGTCCACTCAGGAGCGACGCGGTGAGCTTGGCGCCCGCCTCCTCCGAGTAGTCGCCCTCGACGATCACCGGTTCGACCCCGGCCTGCGCGCATCCGGCCAGCAACGCGTCCGTGCGGGCCCTCGTGTGCTGCAACGCCGAGGGACCCGTCACCCTGGCGATCCGCCGGTGTCCCAGCGCGAGCAGGTGCCCGAGCGCCTCGGCCACCGGACCGGCGTGGTCGGTGCGGACCGAGGGCAGCCGCGGGTCGTCGCCGACGACGACGGCGGGCAGCGCGATCTCCTCGAGCACGGCGGGACGCGGGTCGTCCGCCACCGGGTTCACCACCACGACGGCGTCGACCAGGCTGCGACTCGCCCAGCGGCGGTAGGCGGCGATCTCGGCCTCGTGGTCCGCCACGACGTGCAGCAGGACGGACAGGTCGCGTTCGGCCAGCCGTTCCTCGATGCCCGCGATGAACTCCATGAAGAACGGCTCGACCCCGAGCAGGCGCGCGGGCCGCGCGAGCACCAGCCCGATCGCGCCGGTCGGGTCAGCGGCCATCGGCCACCACACACAGGTCGTTGGCACAGCGCAGGACCGAAGGATCGGTGAAGGCCGCGGGATCGACGACGGCGTCCGTGCGGACGTGGAACACGCGTACCTCTCCCGCCAGCATCGGCACGAGCGAGTCGTCGGCGACCGCGTCCGGGGCGACCCGGTCGGCCAGGATCGTGACGTCGCGCGCGAACGAACCGGCGCGCACCTCGACCTCGTACCCGCCGGGCACGGCCTTCGCCTGGGCGACAAGGGGACGCGGGTCGTAGGCCAGCTCGACGTCCTCCCGGAACGGCAGGATCGCGCGGGCCTCGGCGGTCGTCGCCACCATCACCTCCGCGTCGTCGTTCACCGGCCGCGGCAGCGCCTCGTCCAGGTCCACGCAGAGCACTGAACGGGGCGGCACCGTCCGGCGCAGTCTAGTCAGGTGCAGCGTGACACCGCGGAACGTCTGCCGGTCCAGGGTGAGGTGCGCGTCCCACGGCTCGTCGTGGTCGTTGACGGCGACGAGCACGAGCCGGTCGCCGCGCGGCTGGAAGGTGAGCAGCCGGGGCGCGTACGCGTGCCGCAGCCCGTACCAGAGCGGTTTCACCCGTTCCTCGCTGTCGATCGCAGCCCAGGACGTGACGGGCCAGCAGTCGTTGAGCTGCCAGACGATCGCGCCGGCCGTGCGCGGCCACCACGAGCGGAAGTGCTCGATGCCGAAGGCCACCGCCCGTGCCTGGTTGAGCTGCGTCGCCCAGTGCCAGTCCTCGAACCGCGGCGGCACCGGCAGGCGCCCGGCCAGTCCGCGGGCGAGCTTCCCGTTGCCGTCCTCCGCTTTCTGGTGGGTCAGGAAGCTCGGCGAGTCCGGGGTCAGCGGCCGGTCGTGGATCCAGCGGGTGAGGGTGGACCACGCCGGCGGGCCCTGGAACCCGAACTCCGAGCAGAACCGCGGCACGTGGTCGCGGTAGTGCTCGTAGCCCGCCTGGTTCCAGACGTGCCAGTCGTGGCGCGTGCCGTGGTCCTCGTCGTTCGGGTGCACGCCGGGCACCGGGCTGTACGGGCTGCTGGGGCAGTAGAACCGGGTCGGGTCGAGCTCGGCCACGATGCCCGGCAACAGGTCGTCGTAGTAGCCCAGGCCCCACGTCCTGCCGTCCAGCTGCTCGGGCCAGCCCCAGTCGGCGAACCCCCACAGGTTCTCGTTGCCGCCGTTCCACAACGCGAGCGAGGCGTGCGACATCAGCCGCACGACGTTCTCGCGGGCCTCGGCCTCCAGCTCACCGCGGACCGGTTCCTCCTCCGGGTACGCGGCGCACGCGAGCGGGAAGTCCTGCCACACCAGGACTCCGCGCTCGTCGCAGACGTCGTAGAAGTCGTCGGACTCGTAGATCCCGCCGCCCCACACCCGCAGCAGGTTGACGTGCGCGGTCACGGCCTGGTCCACCCGCCGCGCCAGCCGGTCGCGGGTGATCCTGGTGAGGAAGTGGTCGTCGGGGATCCAGTTGGCGCCCTTGACGAAGACGGGCCTGTCGTTCACGACGACGGTGAACGGGGTGCCGTGCTCGTCGGGGGTCGTGTCCACGGTGATCGTGCGGAACCCGATCCGCTTGGAGGTGCTGTCGAGCTCGGATTCGCCGCGCAGCACCACATCGAGGTCGTAGAGCGGCTGGTCGCCGTAGCCGGCAGGCCACCAGAGCCGCGCGTCGGGCACGTCCACGCGGGCGACCACGGTCCGCTGGCCGGCCGGGATGGTGACGGTGCGCTCGTACGCGCCCACGGTGATCAGCAACGTCAGGTTCTCGCGCGCGTCCGGCGCCCACTCGACGTCGACGTGCAGCTCGACCTGGCCGGTGCCGTCCGCGGCGACCGTCACGATCGGACGGACCTGGCCGAGCCGCGCGGTGTGCCAGCGCTCCAGCCGGACCGGCCGCCAGATCCCCGCGGTCTGCAGGTCAGGGCCCCAGTCCCAGCCGAAGCTGCAGGCCATCTTGCGGATCATGTTGAACGGGTGGGCGTTGACGTGCTCGCGCCGGCCCAGCGCTGCCTCCACCTTCTCCGCGTGGGTCAGCGCGGAGGAGAACGAGACGGTGAGGTCGTTGGCACCGTCCACGAGGAACGGCCGCGCGTCGAAGCGGTGGCTGCGGTGCATGTTCGCGGTGTGGCCGAGCAGGTGACCGTTCAGCTCGACGGCGGCGATCGTGTCCAGTCCCTCGAAGACGAGGTCGGCCTGCCCGGACGCGCCGGTGGCGAGGAAGGTGGTGCGGTAGCGCCAGTCCGCGCGGTGCGTCCAGGCCAGCTCCTCCTCGGCCCTGTCCAGGAACGGGTCGGTGATCAGGCCGGACGCGAGCAGGTCGAGGTGCGTGCTGCCGGGCACGGTCGCGGGCACCGTCCTGCCGCGGACGCCTGCCGGCACCTCGTTCGTGGTCGCGGTCAGCTGCCAGCCGTCGTGCAGGTTCTGCCGGATCAAGACGGACCTCCCTGGCGGAAACGGGTTTCGGGGTCGGGTGCGGCGGCGGCGAGCTGCCGGGTGTACGGGTCCTGGGGACGCAGCAGCACGTCGTCGCCAGGCCCGCGTTCGACGATGCGACCCTGGTGCATCACCAGGACCTCGTCGGAGAAGTGCCGGGCGGTGGCCAGGTCGTGCGTGATGTAGAGGACGGCGAGGTCCTCCTCGCGGCGCAGCCGGTCCAGCAGCTTGAGCACACCGAGCCGGATCGAGACGTCCAGCATGGACACCGGCTCGTCCGCGACGATCACCCTCGCGCCCGGTGCGAGCGCGCGGGCGATGGCCACGCGCTGCCGTTGCCCGCCGGAGAGCTGGTGCGGACGCCGGCGGGCGAAGTCCGGGGTGAGGCTCACCCGCTCCAGCAGCTGGGGGACCTCCGCCCGAGAACGGCCGTGCAGCAGCAGGGGCCGCGCGAGGTGGTGCTCGACGGTGTGGAACGGGTTGAGCGACGCGAACGGGTCCTGGAAGATCATCTGGACGTGGTCGCGGTAGTGGCGTGACGGCAAGGGTTCGCCGTCCGGGCCGGTCAGCGTGATCTCGCCGGAGGTGGGACGGACCAGGCGGGCGATCATCCTCGCGATCGTCGACTTCCCCGACCCGGACGCGCCGACGAGCGCGACGGTCCGGCCGGCGGTGAGCGTGAACGAGACACCGTCGACCGCGCGGTGCCGGTGGAACGTCTTGGTGAGGTCGCGGACTTCCAGCGTGGTCATCGGATCAGGGCTCCTCGCTCGCCGGTCAGGCTGGGGAACGAGGCCAGCAGCTGCCGGGTGTAGGCGTGCTGCGGCCGCAGGTAGATCTCCTCGGCCGCCGCGTACTCGACGACCTCGCCGTCGCGCATCACCGCGATCCGGTCGCTCAGCTCCAGCAGCAGCGGCAGGTCGTGCGTGATGATCACGACCGCGAACCGCAGCTCGTCGCGCAAGCGCTTGATCTCGTTCAGGATCTCGCGCTGCACCAGCACGTCCAGGGCGGTGGTGGGCTCGTCCATGATCATGACCTGCGGTTCGAGCAGCAGTGCCATGGCGATCATGACCCGCTGCCGCATGCCGCCGGACAGCTCGTGCGGGTAGGAGCCGAGCCTGGCCGGGTCGACGCCGACGAGCCGGAGCACCTCCGCACACCGGGCCTCACGGTCCGAAGTGGACATCGACGGACGGTGCGTGCGCAGGACGTCCTGCAGCTGCGCGCGGATCGGGGTGACGGGGTTGAGCGAGTTCATGGCGCCCTGGAAGACCATGGACAGCTTGACCCAGCGGAACTCCCGCAGCTCGTCCGGCTTGAGCGCCAGCACGTCGATGCCGTCGAAGACGACGGAGCCGGAGGTGACCTCCGCCGGTGGTCGGTGCAGGCGGTTGATCGCGTAGGCGAGCGTGGTCTTGCCGCACCCGGACTCGCCGGCCAGGCCGAGGATCTCGCCGCGCCGCAACGTCAGCGAGACGTCCTTGACCGCGTGCACCGGTGTGGCGCCCTGGTAGACGACGTTGAGGTCGCTGACCGTCAGGACCGCGTCGTCGGCAGGAGCCACCACAGGCGTGGTGGCCACGACGTCACGACCGCGCCGGGGCCGGTCGCGCAACGCGGGGTTGATGATCTCGTCGATGCTGAAGTTGACGAGTGAGAGCGCGCCGCCGAACAGGGCGATGATCAGTCCCGGAGGGACGAACCACCACCAAGCCTCCCGTTGTAGCGCGAAGCCGTTCTGCGCGTAGTAGAGCATCGTGCCGAGCGTCGAGGAGTCGGCCGCGCCCAGCCCGAGGAACGCCAGGCCCGCCTCGCTCAGGATCGCCAGCACGACGGCGAACACGAACTGGGAGGCGAGGATCGGCAACAGGTTCGGCAGGATCTCCACGCAGATCACCCGCCAGGTCTTCTCGCCGGAGACCCGCGCGGCGGCCACGTAGTCGCGGTTGCGCAACGACAGCGTTTGCGCGCGCAGCACACGGGCCGCGGCCGCCCACCCGGTGATCGCGAGCACCAGCGAGATCGTCCACGTGCCACGCTGCTCGGCGGGCACGAAACCGGCGATCACGATGACCAGGGGGAGACCGGGGATCACCAGCATCACGTTGGAGAACAACGAGAACGCCTCGTCCACCACCCCGCCCGCGTACGCGCCGACGATGCCGAAGACACCGGACAGCACGGTCGCCATGACCCCGACGAGCAGGCCGATCCACAACGAGCCGCGGGTGGCGTGGGTGAGCTGGGCGAGCACGTCCTGACCGATGACGGTGGTGCCCAGGAGGTGCTCACCACCGGGAGGGGTGAGGCCGATGTCCCTGATGGTGGCCGGATCGCCGGTGAGCACCGGGCCGAGCAGTCCGAAGAGGACGATCAGCCCGGCCAGGCCGAGACCGGTGACGAGTTTGCCCGACCAGGTCATGAAACCGTGCTCCGATCCCTCGTGCGGGCGTCGATCAGGCCGTACAGCAGGTCGACGACGAGGTTCGCGCCGAGCACCGCGATCGTGATCACCAGGAAGATCCCCTGCATCAGCGCGTAGTCGTTGTTCTGCACGGCCTGCAGCAGCTTCGAGCCGATGCCGGGGTAGGAGAACACCTGCTCGGTGACGATCGACCCGGACACCACGAACCCGAGTGAGATCGCGAACCCGGCGACGGACGGCAGCACGGCGTTGCGGGCCGCGTACCTGACCATCACCCTGCTGCCGGTCAGGCCCTTGGCCCGCGCGGTCAGCACGTAGTCCTCCGACATGGCCGAGACCATCATGTTGCGCATGCCGAGCAGCCAGCCGCCGACCGACGAGACGACGATCGTCAGCGCGGGCAGGATGCCGTGGTACAGCGCCGAGCCGAGGAACTCCGGACTCCAGCCGGGATCCAGGACGACGTCGTAGCCGCCGTTGAGCGGGAACCAGCCGAGCCCGGACGAGAGCAGCGCGACCAGGATCAGCGCCAGCCAGAAGTACGGCACCGCCGACAGCATCGTGGTCGCGGGCACCAGCGAGTCGAGCCAGGTGCCGCGCCTCCAGCCGACCAGCGCGCCGAGCCCGATGCCGAGCACGAAGGAGATCAGCGTCGCGAGCCCGACCAGCACGACCGTCCACGGCAGCGAGGCACCGATCACGTCGGTGACCTTCGCTGGGAAGGCGCTGACCGACACCCCGAGCTCACCGCGCAACAGGTTTCCCAGGTACGCCAGGTACTCCGCGGCGAACGACTCGCGCCCGCCGGTGCCGAGCAGCGTCTCGTAGGCCTGGCGCGCGGCGGGGTCTACGGACCCGCCGCGCTGCTGGAGCTTGGCCATCAGGATGTCCACCGGGTTGCCCGGCAGCAGCCGCGGGATGACGAAGTTCAGCGTCACCGCCGCCCACAGCGCCGCCAGGTAGAAGGCGACCTTGCGCAGGTGGTAGCCCATCGTCAGGACCCGGCGGGCTTGAGCTTCGCGTACACCTGCGAGGCGTCCGGCCGCTTCCACACGGCGGGGAACGCGTACAGGTCGTCCTTGGTCGGCCAGCCGGTGAAGGCCTTGTCGTTGTACTCGTTCGGCACGCCGCCGGTCAGCACCGGGATGTACGGCATCGACTTCTCGAGCTCGACCTGGATGGTGTCGTAGTGCTGCTGCCGGGAGGGGTCCTTCCGGTCGGTCTTCTTGAGCTCGGCCAGCGCGGCGTCCACGACGGGGTTGCTGAACCGGGCGAAGTTCGGGTTGGCCGCCTGCCCGACCGGCGCGGTCGTCGCGGTCGAGAAGAAGTAGCTGTAGGTGTAGTACGGGTCCGGCGCAGGGCCCTGCTCCACCGAGTCGATCAGCAGCTCGAACTGGCCGCGTCCACGCGCGTCCGCCCACTCGTTCCACGACAGCTGCTGCGGGGTGATCTTGATGCCGACCTTGAGCAGCTGCTGGCTCAGGGTCTCCAGCGCGGTGATGTAGTCGGTCCAGCCGGCGACCACCTTCACCGACAGCGCGAGCGGCTTGCCGTCCTTGGCGTAGATGCCGTCGGTGCCCTTGGCGTACCCGGCGGCGGTGAGGATCTGGTCGGACTTGGCGGTGTCGGCGTTCATCGGCGCCATGTGGTCGGTGAGCCTGTTCGAGATCAGCGACTCGTCACGCGGCTGGAGCGTGTAGCCGGGCGACATCGCGGCGGCGGTGTTCTGGAACGCCAGCGAGTTGATCTGGGTGCGGTTCATGCCGTGGTAGATCGCCTGGCGCACGGCCGGATCGGTCTGCGCGCCCTGGCAGCCGAGCTGCGCGTTGGAGCAGGTGAACAACGCGACCTGGTTGAGCGGCAGCGTGACGACCTTGTAGCCGGGGTAGTTCTTCTCGACGTCCTGGATGTCCGGGACAGGGCCGGTCTGCCAGTCGATCGACCCGGCCTTGAGGGCGTCCACGCCCGCCTGGTTGCCCGACAGCGACAGGTAGCGGACCTGTTTCACCGCGGGCTCGCCGCCCCAGTACTTCGGGTTCGACTTGAGGGTGAACGACTGCGCCTTGAACTCGCCGAGCTGGAACGGGCCGGTGCCGACCGGGTTCGGGTTCACCTCGGTGGCGGGCGTGGCGTAGTTCTTCCAGATGTGCTCGGGCAGGATCCACAGCTGGCCCAGCACTTGCGGTCCGTCCATGTAGGACGGTTCGGGGAACTTCACGACCACGTGCGTGTCGTCGGCCGCGGTCGTCGTGCCCTTGAAGCCCGTCTTGTTGACGGCGGGGGTCTTCGCGACCATGTCGAGCGTGAACTTGACGTCCTCCGCGGTGAACTTCTCGCCGTCGGACCAGGTCACGTCGTCCCTGAGCGTGACGGAGAGCTCGGTGCCGTCCGGGTTCCACTTGAACTCGGTGCCGAGCATGGGTTTCGGCGGCTGGTCCTTCGCGATGTTGAAGAAGAACAGCGGCTCGTAGATCGTGCCGGGCCCCTCGATCAGCGTGGGGGCGTACGGGTTGAAGTTCAGCTGGTAGTCGCCTGCCTGGCCGGTGTAGACGACGAGCGTGTCGCGGGACCTGCCTGCTCCGCCCGATCCGGAGCAGGCCGCGGCGGCCGCGAGCACCACCGCGAGACCGAGTGCGCTGAGCCGCTTGTGCAGGAACATCGTTGATCCTCCCCGTGGCTGGGTGGTTCGCGGCGAGGATTCTTCAGTTACTAAACAAAGAAAGTCAACGGCTCGAGATGCTTTACTGATCCCGAGCTTGTCGATGTGCACAGTTCGTCGTTCGACGGAGGAACGTAGTGAGCGGACCGGCGCGGGTGACCCACGCGAGCACCAGGGCGGCGGTGCTGGACCTGGTCAGGGCGGCGGGCATGATCAGCCGCGTCGGCCTGGTCAACGCCACGGGCCTGACCGGAGGGACGATCTCCACGGTCGTGCGCGGCCTGATCGACGAGGGCCTGGTCGCCGAGACCGGGCACGCCGAGTCGACCGGCGGCAAGCGCCGGGTCATGTTGCAGCTCAACCACTTCGCGCGCTACGCCGTCGGCGTGCACCTCGACGACGCGCGGATCACCTACGTGCTGACCAACCTCGGCGGGGCGGTCGTCGCGAGGATCTCGCGCGCGGGTGCGGGCGCCGACGAACCGGCGGCCGTGGTCGCGCGGGTGGCCCGCGAGGTCGACGCGCTGATCGACAGCGTCGGCGTCGAACGCCGTCGAATCCTGGGGCTGGGACTCGCCGCGGCCCGCCCGGCGGAGCACCACGGGTTCGGCCAGGCGCTGGAACGTGCGTCAGGTCTGCCCGTCGTGCTCGACAACGACGCGACCGCGGCGGCGATCGGCGAGCACTGGTCCGGCGGTGTCGGCGCGACGTCGACGTTCGCCGCGTTGTTCATGGGCACCGGGATCGGCGCGGGGGTCGTGCTCGGCGGCACGACCTACCGCGGTTCCGGCGGTCATGCCGGCGAGATCGGCCACGCCTGCCTCGACGTCGACGGGCCGCGGTGCCGGTGCGGTGCGAAGGGATGCCTGGAGGTGCTGGCCGGTCCCGCCGCCGTCGTCGAGCAGGCGCGGGCGGACCGGGCGCTCACCCGTGCGGCGGGACTGGTCGGCGGCCGGACCCGCGCCGCCACCCCGGTCGCGGCGGACTTCGCGGCGATCAGCAGGGCGGCCAGGCAGGGCAACACCCGCGCGGTGGCGTTGCTGGAACGGTCCGCCCGCTACGTCGCGGCGGCGGCGCGCACGCTCGCGAACGTGCTGGACCTCGAGGTGCTGGTGCTCACCGGCCCGAGCTTCGCGATCGCCGGCTCCGTCTACCTGCCGGTGCTGCGCGCCGAGCTCGACAGCGCGTTCATCGCCCGCGACGCGCACCCGATCTCCGTGCGACTGTCGCCTTCGGCTGCCTCCGCGCCGGCGATCGGTGCCGCCGCGATCGTGCTGCAGTCGGAGCTCGTGCCGCGGCGACAGGGGTTGAGGTTGCCGGACGACCTGGCCGCCGAGGAGCCCCCGGTGTTCGGTCAGCTCACCCGCTGAGCGACGGGTCTCGAATTTCTTTTTGTCTCAAAAGGAGCCGAACCCTGTAACAAAGGGGTGTCCGTCCCAGACAATGCCGGGCATGAAAACTGGTGGCGCAGGTCACAAACCCAGGCGGTGGATCGCGGGCACGGCCGCCGTGGTCATCGTGCTGGTCATCGGGATCTCCGTGCTCGTCAGCGGGGTGTTGGACGGCGAGGAGCCGCCGGCCACCGTCCTCACCACGTCACTGGCCGCGCCTCCGACACCCGTCGAGGACTGGTACGACCTCACCAACTACCAGACCGTCGAGTCCGGTGACGGGCACCAGACCCTGGCGTCGATCAGCATCGGCGTGGGCAAGGAGCCGTTCACCCGAGGCATCCGGGGCTCGGCCGGCTCGACGGCGGCCCAGCCGGTGAACTTCCGCACCTGGTCCGTCGCGAGCAGGTGCACCCGGTTGTCGGTGTGGATCGGCAAGGACGCGGACTCGACCCAGACGGAGGGGATCGGCCAGTTCGTGATCAAGGCCGACGAGGCGGCGGCCGTCACGAGGCAGGCGAGCATCGACGACGCACCCCAGCACGTCGAGATCGACATCTCGGACGTCGACCGGCTGACGTTGCTGGACGTGCGTGCCAGCCGCGACGCGGCCAACGCCTGGGGGACCCCGCGGGTGTTCTGCTCCGCGGCGCCCGGCAAGGCCGTCTGACGCAGCGGCCGGGGAGGCTTTGCGCCCTGGCGCAATAGCTTCAGCGACCGCGGTGGCGCGTTGTTAACTGCCGCCATGGTTTCGAGAACCTTCAGCAAGCTGGCCGGCCGGGTCGCGGCCGCCGCCATGATCGCGCTCTCGGTCGTCACCGTGAACACGTCGCCGGCCGGTGCCGCCGACCAGGAGTTCATCTACTCGGGACAGGACTACGGCTACGCCGGGGCGACGTTCGACTGGACCGGGCGGAGCTCGGTGGGCAACATCGACCTGCTCGTGTCGGACTGGGGCTGCGACGCCAAGCCGGTCTACGCCTACTTCCTGTTCTACAACGGTTCGCTGCATCCCGACACGACGCCTACGCGTCGCTACGACTACTCCGGCTGTGACAAGGAGGACTACTCCTCCTACAACAACCTGACGTGGTCGATCAGCGGCGACTCGATCACCTACATGGGCGTTGTTGTTTGCCGTGACGCGTCGAACGGCCCGTGCAAGGTCGGCGGGCTCTCCGGCCGCAACCCGTACGCGTGAGCGTCCACTTGAAGTAGGACGGACGATGGTCCCTCAGGCCGATGACCGATGCGGCCGAACGGACTTACCGTCGTAGTCATGTCACCACAGCTCGTGCACGCCTTGTCCGACCAGAACGTCACGCTGCTGGAGGGCGGCGGCCTCGTGCTCCTCGTGCTCGGGACGCTCGCCCTCCTCGCCTTCTGGGTGGCCGCGGTGATCAGCGTGCTGGCCGCGCCCGTCGGCTGCGGCGCCAAGATCCTCTGGCTGCTCGTGGTGTTCTCGCTGCCCTTCCTCGGCAGCGTCCTGTGGTTCGTGGCCGGAAGGCGCACAGCCGCGGTCTAGCCTCTACAAAGGACTCCACAGTTTCGACGGCGTTCGACAGTGCGTTTCGACGGCATTCGACAGCGTGCTTGACGCTCATCAGGCACCGATGCAGACTCCGGAAAGCGTTTTCCGGACGACGGGGTCGGGGGTCGATGAGCGCTCTAGACGAACTGCGTCAGCTGCGCCGGGGCGGCGCCCAGGTCCGGAAAAGCGACAACAGGGCCGCTTTCTGGTTCCTCGCGCCCTGGTTCGCCGGGCTGCTCCTCGTCACGGTCGGCCCGGTGCTCGCGTCGTTCGGGCTGGGCTTCACGAAGTACAACCTGATCCAGCCGCCGAGGCTCATCGGATTCGACAACTTCGCGCGCATCCTCAGCGACTCCCGCCTGCACAACGCGCTGCGCGTCACGTTCACCTACGTGCTCGTGTCCGTGCCCCTGCAGCTGGCGTGCGCCTTGGGTGTCGCGTTGCTGCTCAACCGGGGGCTGCGCGGGCTCGCGTTTTACCGCTCGGCGTTCTACCTGCCGTCGCTGCTCGGGTCGAGCGTGGCGATCGCGGTGCTGTGGACGCAGGTCTTCGGCACCGAGGGCCTGGTGAACCGCGTGCTGGGGTTCTTCGGGGTCGAGGGCAAGGGGTGGATCTCCGACCCGGACACCGCGTTGTCGACGCTGATCGTGCTGAACGTGTGGACGTTCGGCTCACCGATGATCATCTTCCTGGCCGGGCTGCGGCAGATCCCCGAGGTCTACTACGAGGCCGCCGCGATCGACGGCGCGGGGAGGTGGTCGCGGTTCTGGCGGATCACGCTACCGCTGCTGTCGCCGATCCTGTTCTTCAACCTGGTGCTGCAGATCATCCACGCGTTCCAGTCGTTCACGCAGGCGTTCGTCGTCTCCGGCGGCACCGGCGGGCCGTCCGACTCGACCATGTTCTACACGCTCTACCTGTACCAGCAGGGTTTCAGCCGGTTCGACATGGGTTACGCGTCCGCGCTGGCGTGGTTCCTGCTGCTGATCATCGCGGCGTTCACGGCGATCAACTTCTGGGCGGCCAGGTTCTGGGTGTTCTATGACGACTGAACGGCTCACCTCGCTGGCCAAGCACACCGGACTGGTCCTGATCGGGTTCGTGATGCTGTACCCGGTGCTGTGGATGATCGTCAGCTCGCTGCGGCCGGGCGACGAGATCTTCCGCAGCCCCGGCCTGATCCTCGACAGCCTGCAGACCGAGAACTACACCGAGGGCTGGAACGCGCTCACGCCGTCGTTCGGGACCTACCTGCTGAACTCGGCGATCCTCGTGCTGGGCTGCATCGTCGGCAACCTGGTGTCGTGCTCGATGGCGGCCTACGCCTTCGCGCGGCTGCAGTTCACCGGCAAGCGGTGGTGGTTCGGCATCATGCTCGGCACGATCATGCTGCCGATCCACGTGATCATCGTGCCGCAGTACGTGCTGTTCTCGAACATCGGCTGGGTCAACACCTTCCTGCCGCTGATCGTGCCGAAGATCCTCGCCACGGACGCGTTCTTCGTGTTCCTGATGGTGCAGTTCATCCGCGGGCTGCCGCGCGAGCTCGACGAGGCCGCGCGCATCGACGGCTGCGGCCATCCGCGGATCTTCCTGCGGATCGTGCTGCCGCTGATGAAACCGGCGCTCGCGGCCACCACGATCTTCACGTTCATCTGGACGTGGAACGACTTCTTCAGCCAGCTGATCTACCTGACGGACCCGGAGATGTACACGGTGCCCGTCGCCCTGCGCTCGTTCGTCGACTCGACGGTCGCGACGTCGTGGGGCTCGCAGTTCGCGATGAGCGTGGTGTCGCTCCTCCCGATCTTCCTCGCGTTCCTGATCGGCCAGCGGTACCTCGTCCAGGGGATCGCCACGACCGGGGGCAAGTAGCCGAAAGGACAGCTCATGTTCAGAGGTGTTCGCCGCGGTGCCGCGTGGGTGGTGCTGCTGTCGCTGACCGCGTCCCTGGCGGCGTGCGGGTCCGGTTCCGAGGCCGGTGGCGACCTGACGACGGAGAAGGTCACGCTGCGGTTCACGTGGTGGGGCGCCGACGACCGGCACAAGCGGACCCAGCAGGTCATCGACATGTTCCAGAAGAAGCACCCGAACATCACCGTCAAAGGTGAGTTCAAGGAGTGGAACGGCTACTGGGACAGCCTCGCCACCACGATGGCGGCCAACGACGCGCCGGACATCATGCAGATGGACGAGCTCTACATCGCCTCCTACGCCGAGCGCGGCGCGTTGCTCGACCTGAACGAGGCCAAGAAGCACCTCGACACGGCCGACTTCGACCAGAAGGCGCTCGCCACCGGTGCGATCGCGGACAAGCAGTACGGGTTACCGGTCGGCCTGGGCATGTACTCGATCATGGTCAACCTCGACCTGCTGGCCAAGTACGACATCCCTGTCCCCGACGACACGAAGTGGTCGTGGGACGACCTGAAGAGCATCGGCGACCAGGTGTCGAAAGCCGGTGGCGGCGCGGTGTTCGGCGTCCAGTCGCCCGGCATCAACGACGCGGCCGGCCTGAGCATCCGCGCACGCCAGCAGGGCAAGGCCATGTTCGACGCGGACGCCAAGGTCGTGCTGCCGCAGGAGATCGCCCGCGACTACTGGCAGTACATCCTCGACCTGGCCAAGTCCGGGATCACGGCGCCGCCGTCGGTGACCGTCGAGAAGGCCTCCGCCGGGCTGAACCAGTCCGCGACCGCGACCAGCACCGCGGCGTTCGGCCTGTGGTGGAACACCCAGCTCACCGCGCTGACCGCCGCCAGTGGCGCCAAGCTGAAGCTGCTGCGGCTGCCCGGCGAGACCCAGGGCAAGGCACCCGGCGCCTACTACAAGCCGTCGATGTTCTGGTCGGTGTCCGCTCGGTCGAAGTACCCGGCCGAGGCCGCGGCGTTCGTGAGCTTCCTCGCCAACGACGAGGAGGCCGCGAAGATCCTGCTGACCGAACGCGGTGTGCCCGCCAACCAGAAGATCCGCGAGGCGATCGCCGGCCAGCTCAAGGAGACCGACAAGGCCGCCAAGGAGTACCTCGACACGGTCCCGGTCAGCGACCCGCCCAGGATCACGCCCAACGGCGCCAGCACGCTCGACACGATCCTCAAGCGGCACACCGAGGACGTGCTGTTCGGCCGGACCACGCCGGACGCGGCGGCGGCGTCGTTCATCAAGGAAGTCCAGTCCGAAGTGGACGCCGCGAGGTGAGGCGCGCGGCCATCGTCGGCACGGGTGCGATCGCGGCCGCCCACGCCGAGGCGGTGCGGGCGCTGGGGGACCGCGTCGAGCTGGTGGCCGTGGTGGACGTGGACGCCGACAGAGCGATGGCGTTCGCGAAGGAGTGGGGTGTGCCGCGCACGCACCCCACTCCGGCCGCGTTGCTGGAGGCGGAGGACCTGGACGTGGTGCACGTGTGCACACCGCCGAGCCATCACGTGCCGCTCGCCCTGGAGTGCCTGGCGGCCGGGGTGAACGTGCTGGTGGAGAAGCCGCCGGCGTTGTCGCTGAGCGGGATGGACAGGTTGATCGCGGCCGAACGCGGCTCGGCGGGCCGGGTCTCGACGGTGTTCCAGCACCGCTTCGGGCCCGCCGCGATCCGCCTGCGGCGCCTGGTCTCCGAGGGGGCGTTCGGCAGGTCGTTCGTCGCGAAGTGCGACACGCTCTGGTACCGCGGCGACTCCTACTTCGACATGCCGTGGCGCGGGACGTGGGACAGCGAGGGCGGCGGCCCGACGATGGGTCACGGCATCCACCAGTTCGACCTGATGCTGTCGGTTCTCGGGCCGTGGCAGGAGATCCGGGCCGTGGCGGTGCGGCAGGCGCGGGACGTGCAGACCGAGGACGTCTCGATGGCGCTGGTGACGTTCGCCGACGGCACGGTCGCCTCGGTGACGAACTCGCTGCTGTCGCCCAGGGAGACCTCGCAGCTGCGGTTCGACTTCGAACGCGCCACGGTCGAGGTCGAGCACCTCTACGGCTACACCGACGCGCACTGGACCGTCACACCCGCGCCCGGACACGACGAGGTCGTGAGCCAGTGGCGTGGCGAGCACCCAGGGATTGTCAGCAGCCACCGGTGCCAGCTGGCGGCGTTCCTGGACGCCCTCGACGACGGTTCGGTGCCACCGGTGACCCTCGCCGATGCCCGCGACACCATGGAGTTCGTGGCGGCGCTCTACGCCTCCGCGTTCACCGGGGCCGTCGTGAAGGCCGGCGAGATCGGCCCGGACAGCCCGTTCTACGCGACGATGGAAGGAACCGGTGCGCCGTGGGCGAACTGACCACCCGGCAGGACGACGAGGCGCTCGTCGTGGCGGCGGGCGACGTCGAGCTCCTGCGGTACGTCCACCGGCCGTCGACACCCGCTTTCGAGGGACCGAAGCCCTACCTGCACCCCGTGCGCACGCTCGCCGGTGACGTGGTGACGGCGTTCCGGCCGCACGACCACCGCTGGCACAAGGGCGTGCAGATGACCGCGACCGACGTGTCCGGGCAGAACTTCTGGGGTGGCGTGACGTACGTGCGCGACCAGGGGTACGTGGCGCTGCCGAACGTCGGCACCATGCGGCACGAGGAGTTCGCGGTCGAAGGCTCCCGAATCGGCGAGCTGCTGTCCTGGTACACCGAGGCGGGCGAGCACTGGGTCACCGAACGACGCTCGTTCGCCGTGCGCGACGTCGAGGCCGACTCGTGGACGCTGGAGTTCACCACCGCGCTGACGAACCGGCGGGCCGAGCCGCTGGTCTTCGGCAGCCCGACCACCAACGGCCGTGAGCTCGCGGGCTACACCGGGTTCTTCTGGCGCGGCCCGCGGTCGTTCACCGGCGGTGCCGTGCTCGCCGCCGACGGGGGACAGGGGCAGGAGCTGATGGGCGAGGCCGCGCCCTGGCTCGCGTTCGTCGGCCAGCACGACGAGGTCGACCGCTCGTCGACGCTGCTGTTCCTGGACCACCCCGGCAACAAGGAGACGCACTGGTTCGTGCGCAGCACGCCGTTCGCCGCGGTCAACCCGTCGTTCGCGTTCCACGACACGGTGGAGCTGGCTCCCGGTGAGGTGCTGAACCTGCGGTACCGCCTCGTCGTCGCCACCGGTGCCTGGGACCGAGAGCGACTGCAATCCTATGTGGAGGAACACTCGTGGTGACGCCGTTTCCCGGTGGGGTCGGGATCTCCGGGCTGAGGGTGTACGACTGGCCGGCGGTGGACGGGGTGTGCGGCGGTTCCCCGCACGTCCACCTCGCCTGCTCGGAGTGCTACTACGTGATCGCCGGGAAGGGCAGCGTCCAGACGCTGACCCGGCGCGGGTTCGCCGAGACGCCGTTGCACGAGGGTGTCGTCGCCTGGTTCACGCCCGGCACGATCCACCGCCTGGTCGACGACGGCGGTCTGCGGATCATCGTCGTGATGCAGAACAGCGGCCTGCCGGAGGCGGGGGACGCGGTGTTCACGTTCCCCGCCGAGGTGCTGGCCGACGCGGAGAACTACCCCGCGCACGCCCAGGCCGGCGACGAGCAGTCCGCCCGGCGGCGCAGAAATCTCGCCGTCGAAGGGTTCCTGGAGCTGCGGAGGCGCGTCGAGGCGGGTGAGGACGCGGCGCTGGACGACTTCTACCGCTCGGCCGTGCGGCTGAAGCAGGACGCGCTGGACGCCTGGGAGAAGCGGTGGCGGGCCGGCGCGCTGGCGTCGGCGGAACGCACCGGTGAGCAGCTGGACCGGTTGCGGGACGGCGACATCGGCCACCTCGCCGAGGCCGACGTCCACGTGATGCGCGCGGAAGGGCCGCGGCGGTTCGGCATGTGCGGCCGGCTCGACGTCCACGACCCTGCGGAGGGGACCTCACCGCACGACTGACCTCCTCTGGTCGAACAGCTCGTCGAATCGACAGAACTGTTTGATGGCAACAAATTCGTCCGGGACAGTGAGACGATGAGAATCGCAGCGGGTGCCCTCGTCCTCGTCCTCACCGCAGCCTCCACGACCCCCGTGAACGCGGCGGCGTGGGAGGAGGTGATCGGGACCGGTTCCTTCAGCGGCTACGGCGCGCTGGAGTCGGAGTGGAACTACCGCTACCCGTGGGGCTCCGACCACAACGGCACGGCCAGGATGTACGCGAGCCCCAGCGACCACAACCACGTGTCGCTGTCCGGCGGCGTGCTGACGGTGAAGGCGACGCGCATCTCGTGGGACGAGGGCAACAGCGGCGCCGATCCGCACCTGCCCATCCGCTACCACTCCGGCGCGATCCACGCCAAGGAGCACGTCGTGGTGACCGACCAGTTCCCGAACTGGGAGGTGAAGGGCGACTTCCAGGCGCCGTCCACCCGCGGCACCTGGCCCGCGTTCTGGCTGACCGGCGTCAACAGCTGGCCGCCCGAGAGCGACGTCCTGGAGTTCAAGGGGGACAACCGGAACTGGTTCAACACCTTCCGGACGTCCAGTGACGTGTCGAGCTCGATCGTCAGCGTGTCCTCGCCAGGTTCGTGGCACACGTACCGCGCCTGGATGACCAAGGTGAACACCACCGACGTCGTCATCCACTACTACCTCGACGGCAGGTGGATCGCCCAGCACACCGCGAGGAACTTCGTCGGCAAACCGCTCTGGGTGATCATCAACCTGCAGATGGAGGGCTCGTCGGGCAGTCCGGGCCCGACCGCGGAGACCGTCTACCGGGCCCGCAACGTCTACATCGGACGCACTCGCGCGTGACACCAGCCGGAGGAACCGTGAAGAGGACAGCTTTGAGCCTGGTGGCCGTGATGCTGCTGGCATCGCCGGGAACCGCGGTGGGTGCGCCCGTTGCGGCACCGGCGGTGAGCCTCGTGGCCGACACACTGCTGGATCCTTCAGCGCTGTACTTCGTGTCCTACGACGGGGTGGTGAACAACAACTCGTTCCAGCAGGACGCGATTCTGACTTATCAGGGACGTCAGTACGCCGCCTGGTACACCGCGAGCCGCAACGCCGTGATCGCGCGGCGGGCCGTGGGCGGCACGCGGTGGGAGACCGTGGTCCTGCCGCACCGCCTCAGCACCGACGACTCGCACAACGTGATCTCGCTGGGAATCTCCCCGCAGGACAACACGATCCACGTGGCGTTGGACACGCACAACACGCGCCTGTTCTACTTCCGTTCCCTGCCCGGTCTCGCGACCGGCGCCCAGCAGTGGAACGCCGCCGCGTTCGGCTCGGAGCAGCGCACGCTCGGTGGCGTCGAGCTCGGTGCCATGACCTACCCGCAGTTCGTGGTGACACCTGAAGGCAGGCTGCAGTTCAGCTACCGCACGGGTGGTTCCGGCAACGGCGTCAACGAGCTGGCCGAGTACTCCGGTGGCACGTGGAGCAAACTCGGTGGCTGGTCGTCCGCCACCGGTTCGTACACCGGCCCGAACGGCGTGGTGTCCACGACCCGCAACATGTACCTGCACGGCCTGACCTATGACCGAAGTGGACGGTTGCACGCCGCTTTCACCTGGCGTGAAGGCAACTCCGGTGTGCTGTGCAACGCGGGCGGACTGACCAACCACGACACCGGTTACGTCTACAGCGACGATCGCGGCCGGACGTGGCGCAACGGCGCCGGAACAGTGGTGGGCACGACCGGCGGCACACCGGTGAGCGTCGGCTCGCCGGGTCTGGTGGCCGATCCGCTCGACCCGAACCACGGCCTGATGAACCAGGAGAGCCAGGCCGTGGACGCCCAGGGCCGCCCGCACGTGGTGATCAGCTACGTTCCCGGCCGGTTCACCCAGTGCGTGTCGAACTATGCGCAGCAGCGCGCGCAGTACGGCCGCACGTTCCACGTCTTCCGCGGAGCCGACGGGAGGTGGACCAAGAGGGAGGTTCCGATCCCGCCGAACCACACCCAGCGCACGAAGATCGTGTTCGACCGCGACGACAACGCCTATCTCGTGCAGCCGCGCGGGAGGATCGTGGCGGCGAGCAGGGCCAGTGGCTGGACGGACTGGACGACGTTGTTCGACCGCCCGTCGCTGCAGGCGTTCGGCGAGGTGAACTTGGACGCGTCCCGCGTTGTCTCCCAGGGAATCCTGTCGGTGCAGTACCAGCAGACCTCCAGCGGCACCACGCCTTCGGCGATCCGCGTCGCCGACTTCCGGCTGGGGGTGTGACGTGGACTGGTGAACGAGGTCGAATCCAGGTCGAAGAAACTGCCCTCCGCTCGTTCGATTCTTCGACGCTACCGTTCCTCGTGGTGAAACGTTTCAATTCTGCGGATCACTTCTGCGAGAACACATCCGGTGTCAGGAGGGTGATCGACGATGAGACGGACGACGATGTCAGCATGGCTCGCGGCGATACTCGTCGCGAGCGGCGTTCCCGCGCTCGCGGCCGAGCAGGCGGAGGCCGCCGACCGCGGGCTGGTCAGCATCCGTTCGGTGCGCGGCGACGGCAACTTCGTGTCGTGGCGGCTGTTCGGTTCCGACGCCACCGACGTGGCGTTCAACGTCTACCGCGACGGCGTGAAGGTCAACCGCGCGCCGGTGACGACGGCGACGAGCTATCTCGACGCGGGTGCGCCGGCGACGGCGTCCTACTCGGTGCGCCAGGTGAGCGGAGGCGTGGAGGCGGCGGCCACGCGTTCCGTCGGCACCCTGGCGACGAGCAGGGACGTTCCCATCCAGAGCCCGGGTTCCGGCTACGTGGCGAACGACGCGTCGGTCGGCGACCTGGACGGCGACGGCGAGTACGAGATCGTCCTGAAGTGGGATCCCGCTGACGCCAAGGACAACTCCCAGGCAGGGCGCACCGGCAACGTGTACCTGGACGCGTACGAGCTCAGCGGGGCTCGGCTGTGGCGCGTCGACCTCGGCCGCAACATCCGCGCGGGCGCGCACTACACGCAGTTCCAGGTCTTCGACTACGACGGTGACGGCAGGGCCGAGATCGCCGTGAAGACCGCGGACGGCACGCGGTCGGGCACCGGGCAGGTGATCGGCAACGCGAGCGCCGACCACCGCAACAGCGACGGTTACGTGCTGGCGGGGCCCGAGTTCCTCTCGGTGTTCCGCGGCACGGACGGCGCGGTGCTCGACACCGAGAACTACGTGCCACCACGCGGAACCGTCTCGTCCTGGGGCGACAGCTACGGCAACCGGGTCGACCGCTTCCTGGCCGCCACCGCCTACCTGGACGGCGCGCGGCCGAGCATCGTGATGGCCCGCGGCTACTACACCCGCAGCGTGATCTCGGCGTGGGACTTCCGGAACGGCCAGCTCACGCAACGCTGGACGTTCGACTCGGCGTCCCAGTCGAACCGCTCGGCCTGGGAGGGCAAGGGAAACCACAACCTCTCGATCGCCGACGTGGACGCCGACGGCCGCGACGAGGTCGTCTACGGCTCGATGGCCATCGACGACAACGGCCGCGGCCTGTGGCAGAACAGCACCCACCACGGCGACGCCCTGCACGTCGGCGACTTCATCCCGTCCAGGCCGGGACTGGAGGTCTTCAAGCCCTCGGAGTGGACGACCGAGGTCTCGCACTGGATGGGCGACGCGCGCACCGGGCAGATCCTCTGGAGTGCGCCGTCGTGCGGCTGCGACAACGGCCGCGGGGTCGCCGCGGACGTCTGGGCCGGCAACCCCGGCGCGGAGGCCTGGTCCTCGTCCGTCGCCGGGCTGCGCAGCGCCACCACGGGCGCCCAGGTCTCCGCGCGGAAACCGGGTTCGGCCAACTTCGTGATCTGGTGGGACGGTGACGCGCAGCGCGAGCTGCTCAACGGCACCACGATCGACAAGTACGGTCCCAACGGGGACACGCGGCTGCTCACCGGTTCGGGCGTGGCCTCCAACAACGGCACCAAGTCCACGCCGGCGTTGCAGGCGGACATCCTCGGCGACTGGCGCGAGGAGGTCATCTGGCGGACCTCGGACAGCAGCGCGTTGCGGATCTACTCGACCACCGAGCCGACGACGATCCGGCGGGCCTCGCTGATGGAGGACCGGCAGTACCGGGAGGCGGTGGCGTGGCAGAACACCGCCTACAACCAGCCGCCGCACCCGAGTTTCGCCTCGCCCTGAGCTGAACGCCGAATCCGCGGACGGGGTCTGTCGTCCGCGGATTCGGCTGCTAGGGCAGGGGAACGCGCCGCCAGTCGACGTCCGAGGCGAGGTAGAAGCCCGGGTAGGACGGCTGGTTGTAGGTGGTCTGCTGGCGGGCGACCTCGACGCGGTACTGGCGGTCGTGCATGAGCGTGTACATCTTGTGGCCGGTCGGTTCGGTGCTGATGTAGAAGCGCAGGGCCGTGCTGTCCTGCGTGCGCACGACCAGTTCCTCGCGCCAGTCGCCGAACACGTCGGCCACGAGCGACGGGTTTCCCTTGGTGCCGTTGTTGGTGCGCGTTCCGGTGGCGGTGAGCAGCGTGCCGCGCCGCCAGTCCTCGACGGCCGGCGTCACGTCCTGGGCGCCTGTCACGATCTGGGTGGTGAGGTCACCGGCCCAGCGGATGCTCATGTTCGTGCCGGGGGAACGGGTGTCGAGCCGGCGGCCATCCGCGCTCCAGAGGCCCGCGGAGTCCGAGCCGTTCGGCATGGAGGACCACGTCTCGAGGCCGGGCACGTCCGGGCGGACGTCGCCGATCATGCCGCGGCCGGTGTCCATTCCGGAGTAGGCGCCATAGATCGTCTCGCCGGTGCGGGCGTCGCGCAGCGCGTGGCCGTACGGGGCGGAGCGGGCGCCCTCGTGGACCATGTAGATCTCCAGGCCGGGACGGCTCGGGTCGACGTCGGTGACGTGCAGGGCGTCGCCGTGCCCTACCCGGACCTCGGCTCCCGGCTGTGCGCTGCCTGGTGGCAGCACGCCGACCGAGCTGTAGAGCAACGAGCCGTCGTCGTCGAGGGTCGCGCCGCCGTAGACGATCTCCTGCCTCCCGTCGCCGTCCACGTCGGCGACGCTCAGGGAGTGCGCCCCCTGCGTCGTGAGCCTGGCATGACTGGGGTTCGTGCCGTCGCGGCCGTGCGGGGTGTCGCGGAACGGGTTCGTCATCGGCACCCAGCCGCTGTCGACCAGCCAGCGCTTCTCGAGCCGCCTGCCGTCCCAGTCGTAGGTCGCCACGGTGGAACGGGTGTAGTAGCCGCGCGCGAAGATCGCGGACGGCCGTTTCCCGTCCAGGTAGGCGACTCCCGACAGGAACCGGTCGACGCGGTTGCCCGGTTCGATGCGGGCCATGGCGTAGTCGCCCCACAGGAGCCCGTCGTCGGTGCGGCCGGGCTCGTAGCGGACGGTCTGCAGCTCGCGTCCCGTGGCGCCGTCGAACACGGTCAGGTACTCCGGACCGTCGACGATGAAACCGGCGAACTGGCGCAGTCTGTTGTTGGCGCTGCGGGACGGCGCGTAGACGTCGACGAAGTGGTCGACCAGCGCGGCAGCGTCCTCTGTGGACAGCGGGTAGGTGTAGCGCTGCTCGATGCCGAACGCCTGCTCCAGCGTCGCGGGCCACCGGCCGGCGACCACCTCGGGATGTGAGTCCCAGCCGCGGAACACACCGATGAGGTGCTCGCGGTACCCCTGCGGGCTGAGCCGGTAGTCGTCGCTGTGCCGATAACCGGCGCGCACGTCCTCCCGTGGCATCGTGACGAACCGCTCGCGGCCGTCACGCGTGCCCGGCGCGGTCTTGGTCATCAGCTCCGCGCGGCCGTCGCCGTCGAAGTCGTAGACCAGGAACTGGGTGTAGTGCGCGCCCGCCCGGATGTTCACCCCGAGGTCGATCCGGTGCAACAGCGTGCCGTCGAGGCGGTACGTGTCCAGGTAGACCGGACCGGTGTAGCCGACCTGCGAGACGTCCTTGGAGTTGCTGGGATCCCACTTGACGACGTACTCGTACTGGCCGTCGCCGTCCACGTCACCGACGCTGACGTCGTTGGCGGAGTAGGTGTAGTGCTCACCTGCTGGCGTCACGCCGTCCGCCGGCTTGTGCAGCGGCAGGTCGTGATGGGACGCCGCCCACGCGGTCACGGGCCTGCTGCGCCCCAGCTGGACGCCACGTCGTACCGGAGCGACCTGGTACCGCGAACCAGGCGCCGCGCCGGTGTCGACGTAGGTGGTGCTGTCGGTGACGGTCGCGATGCGCTTCCCGTCCCGGTACACCGCGAAATCCGGCCCCGCGAGACCGGTGGCGGTGGCTCCGGTGGCCTCCCGGCCGAACAGGCGCCAGCTCAGGTGCACACCGCCCTCGACGGTGGCCGCGACGAGCCCGCGGTGCTCACCGGGCGTGGGGTGCGCGGAGGCGGGCAGTTGCCCGGCCAGCACGGCTGTGAACACCAACGGCAGCAGAACCCCTCGTCGCAGATCCACGACGGCTACGATGAACCTTGTCCAGCTCCTGACGCAAGGGTCTGAATGTGTTGCTGCGTAATGCGGAAAGCGTTTTCCGTGACTGTTGTCGAATCGGGCCCGCCGTTCGACGAACGAGGTGTCGAACGAGTCGAATCCCCCTGGTGGTGCCCCGGTGACGCGCCTGTGGTTCGAGGCCCCCGCCGCGGTGTGGGAGGAGGCGCTGCCGCTGGGCACCGGCAGGCTCGGCGCGATGTGCTTCGGCGGCGTCGACGCCGAACTGGTGCAGCTCAACGACGACCGGCTGTGGACGGGGTCGCCGCTGCCCGCGCCGTCCGGTGACCCGGAGCTGGTGGAGCAGGCCCGTGCGCACGTGCTGGCCGGCAACCCTCGTGCGGCGGACGAGGTGCTGCGCCGCGTCCAGGGGCCGGACACCGCGAAGTACCTGCCGCTGGCGGAGGTCTCGCTCGTCAGCGGATCCGGCCGGGCCGAGGCCTACCGGCGTGAGCTCGACCTGCGCACCGGCACGTACTCGGTCTCCTACCGGACCGGGGAGGCGGTGGTGCGGCGGGAGGCCGTGTGCCACGCGGGCCTGCACGCCCTGGCGCTGCGGGTGACCGGCGCCGGGGTGAGCCCGGTGCTGCGCGGGGCGTTGCCCGGCGAGCACTTCACCTCGTCCGGCGGCATCGTGGGGGTGCGGGGCGTGGTGCCGTCCGGGATGGCCTGGGCGGCGGTCGTGGCGGTGGACGGCGACACGGTCTACGTCACCACCGAGACCGGCTACCGCGGGCCTTTCACCGCGCCGGTGGACGATCCCGCGGAGTGCTCGCGCGTGGCGGTCGAGCGGGTCGAACAGGCCCGCGGGCTGGGCTGGGCGACGTTCCGCGACGAGGCCGTCGAGGCCCACCGGGCGTTGTTCGACCGGGTGAGCCTGCAGCTGGGCCCGGTGCCGGACCTGCCGACCGGCGAACGGATCGTGCGGCCCGACCGGGCGTTGCCGGCACTGCTGTTCCAGTACGGCCGCTACCTGCTGATCACGAGCTCCCGGCCGGGCACGCTGCCCGCGAACCTGCAGGGCATCTGGAACCCGCACACCGATCCGCCGTGGCGCGGCAACTACACGCTCAACATCAACCTGCAGATGAACTACTGGCTGGCCGAGGTGACCGCGTTGCCCGAGTGTCACGAGCCGCTGCTGGAGTTCGTCGCCCAGCTGTCCGGACCCGGTGCGGCGACGGCGAAGGCGCTCTACGGCGCGCCCGGCTGGGTGGCGCACCACAACAGCGACCCGTGGTGCCTCACCACCCCGGTCGGCGACGGCGGTGGCGACCCGGCGTGGGCGAACTGGCCGATGGCCGCGGCCTGGTTGTGCCGGCACCTCCTGGACCACTACGCGTTCACCGGTGACGTCGACTGGTTGCGCGAGCACGCGTGGCCGGTGCTGCGCGGCGCGGCCGAGTTCTGCCTGCACCGGCTGGTCTCCCGCGACGGCGTGCTCACGACGGCGCCGTCGACGTCGCCCGAGAACCACTACCTGGCCGGGGGAGAACAGGTCGCGGCCGGTGTCGGGTCGACGATGGACCTGGCGTTGACGGCCGAGGTGTTCGCCGGTCTGGTCGAGGCCGCGGAGGTGCTGGGGCTGCGCGACGACCTGGTGGACGAGGTGCGCGGGACCGAGCTGCCGCCACCGCCGGTCGGGTCGCACGGCGGGCTGCTGGAGTGGGCGGACGAGGTGCCCGACGCGGAGCCGGACCATCGGCACGTGTCGCACCTGTACGGCCTGTACCCCGGCGCTCAGATCGATCCCGTGCTGACACCGGAGCTGGCCGAGGCCGCCCGGCGTGCGCTCGTCGCCAGGGGAGACGCGGGCACGGGCTGGTCGCTGGCCTGGAAAGCCGCGCTGTGGGCACGGCTCGGGGACGGCGACCGCGCGCACACGTTGCTGGCGATGCTGCTGACGGACGCGACGGACGGCAGCCCGCACGGGGGAGGGGTGTACCGGAACCTGCTGTGCGCGCACCCGCCGTTCCAGATCGACGGCAACTTCGGCGCCACCGCCGCGATCGCGGAGATGCTGCTGCAGAGCCACACCGGTGAGCTGCGGCTGCTGCCCGCGCTGCCCTCGGCGTGGCCGACCGGGGTGGTGCGCGGACTGCGGGCGCGGGGCGGCGTGGTGGTCGACCTGTGGTGGGACGCAGGGGAGCTGAAGGCCGTCGCGTTGCGCAGTCTTGGTGGTGCCAAGACCGTGGTTCTGACGTGCCAGGGACATGCGGCGGAAGTGACGGTCCGGCCGGACGTCCAGCTGATGCTCGGCGAGAAGCTCGTGCCACGGTGACGGACGTCCGCGCCCGATGGGGGCGCGGACGTCGGCCTCATCGCACGAAGATCGCGCCGAGCCGGTCGACCTCGGTGCCCGAGCGGCCGGTGAACCCGGCGATGCGCCAGCCTTCCGGTGCGGTGAGGGTGAGCGTCTCCCCGGTCGGCTGACCCGCCGAGAGCGTGCGCCCCCGGTTGGTGGTGAAGGCCGCTGAGAACACCCGCGTGCGGCCGTTGTACTTGCTCTGGCTCAGCTTCGCGGACACGAGGTGTTCACCCGGTTCGAGCGTGAGGGACGTCGCTGTGCCGCCCGTGCCGCCGTGGGCGAGCGTGGTGCCGTTCGTGAGCGTGACCGCGATCTGGTCCAACCTGCTGCCACCGCGCAATGTGAGCGTGCGCACGGCCCCCAGGTCGATCGCCGCGAGGTCTGTGAACGGAGTCCCGTGCGGACCACCGGCCTCTGCGCTGAGCTGGATGTTGTCGTCCGCCGTCCAGTCGAACCGGGCGGCGATCGGGTAGTGGTCGGACAGCGGCTTGCCCTGGGAGTCCAGGAAGGCCGCGTTGTCGTTGCGGTAGTCCCGTGCGGTCAGCGTGATCTGCCGGCTGCCGCGGTAGAGGATCTTGTCGACGACCTCGCAGGAGTCGGTGAGCGCAGCCGGGTCGCACACGAGTGCAGGGGCGCCCGCCGCGGGTGCCTGGCCGCCGCGTTCGAGCTGGACCCACGCGTCGGTCAGGCCGTTGGTGGTGACCAGTTCGCGGATGTTGTCGGCCTCGCGGGTGTAGCGGGTGTTGGTGTCGCCCATGACGATGACCGCGTTGCCCGCCGAGTTCGCGGCGATGAAACGGGAGAGCTGGGTGATGTTCGACCGGCGCGCGGCGAGGTCGGCGGTCTCGGTGCCCGCGTTGGGGTGCAGGTTGTACAGGTCGACGGTCACCCCGGCAGCCAGCGTGATCCGCTTGTACGTGAACCCCTTGGGCGTGAGGCAGTCCGTGCCGTTGCAGGACGCCCACTTCGTGCGTTCGAGGTCGCTGTAGGGCCGGTGCGACAGCGTGTTGAGGCCACTGCCGAACGGGACACCGCCGCTGGTGGGCGTGCGGTGGGCGTGGTTGTCGCCCGCGTACAGGGCCGCGTGGTAGTTGAAGTCCTCCTGGACGTTGATGACGTCGTAGGGCGCCAGGCGCGGGCTGATCAACGGCGTGTTCACGGCGGGGTTGCCGGACGACAGCGGCTCGGGCAGGCCCGCGACGTTGTAGGTCAGCACCTCGAAGCTGCCACCGGTGGTGGCGTGTGCGGGCGTGGCGAGCGCCGCCAGCACCACGGGGATCAGGAGCAGGGGTCTGATCATCAGTTGCGCGTCCACTTCCGGTTCGAGGTGACGGTGCTCGAGGCGACTATGGGAACAAGCAAACGTGTGAACGTTAACATTCGCTCTTGCGACTCACTTTCCGCTTTGCAGGGGGATTCAGGGAAAGGGAAATCCGACGTGATGTGAGCGCTGTCATGATCTAGCCGCGGACCCGGGCGGTCAACGGATCGGCGAATGTTCGTGGTCGATTCGACGAATGCGTTCGACGGTATGACAGGGGGCGCCCGGCCGGACAAACCCGAGGTCAGCCGGATGTCCGCAGCGGACATCCTGTGTTCGTGGGCCACTCGGCGGTGTCCCGGGGTGATCGGCTGGCTAGGGTCCGAATTCTGGGAGCGCTCCCAGAATTCCCCAGTTCAACCGAACATTTCCCTGGAGGTCGTCGTGACCTTGCGATTTCTCCGAGCGGTGGTGACCGGGCTGCTGCTGGCGGCCTGTGTCGTCATCGCTCCCACCGCGGTGAACGCCGCCGCACCAGTGCGAGTGATGGCGCTCGGTGACTCCATCACCGGCTCCCCGGGGTGCTGGCGGGCGCTGCTGTGGAAGCACCTGCAGGAGACCGGGTACACCGACGTCGACTTCGTCGGCTCGCTGCCGGCGCAGGGCTGCGGCTTCACCCACGACGGTGACAACGAGGGCCACGGCGGGTTCCTCGCGACCAACATCGTGCGGGACAACCAGCTCCCCGGCTGGCTCTCCTCGGCGCGGCCGGACGTCGTGCTCATGCACCTGGGCACCAACGACGTCTGGAACAACATCCCGGCGAGCACGATCCTCAACGCCTACACCGCGTTGCTCGGCCAGATGCGGGCGAGCAACCCGGCGATCAAGCTGGTCGTCGCGCAGATCATCCCGATGAACCCGTCGAGCTGCTCCGCGTGCGGGCAGCGGGTGGTGGACCTGAACGCCGCGATCCCCGGCTGGGCGCGGGCGAACAGCACCACGGCGTCGCCGATCACGGTCGTGGACCAGTGGACGGGGTTCGACACGGCCGCCGACACCACCGACGGTGTGCACCCCAACAGCTCCACCGGTATCCAGAAGATCGAGAGCCGCTGGTACCCGGCGGTGGTGGCGGCCCTGCGCTCCCAGCCCGCGGCGGTCGGGCTGCACGTCGAGGGCACGCGGGTCGTCGAGGGCAACGGCGCCACGTTCGTCATGCGCGGCGTGAACCACGCCCACGTCTGGTACCAGAACCAGACCAGGGCGTTCGCGGACATGAAGACCTTCGGCACCAACACGGTGCGCGTCGTGCTCGGCAGCGGGCAGCGGTGGGGACCGACTCCGGCGTCGGAGGTCTCGAGCGTCATCTCGTTGTGCAAGCAGAACAAGCTGATCTGCGTGCTGGAGGTGCACGACACCACCGGGTTCGGTGAGCAGAGCGGCGCCGCGAGCCTGGACCAGGCGGCGACCTACTGGATCAGCGTGGCGGACGCGTTGAAGGGCCAGGAGAACTACGTCGTCGTCAACCTGGGCAACGAGCCGTTCGGCAACAACGCCTCGGTGAGCGCGACCTGGGCGAGCGCGACCAGCAGCGCCATCAGCAGGCTGCGCGGTGCCGGGCTGCAGCACCTGATCATGGCTGACGCACCGATGTGGGGCCAGGACTGGGGCAACATCATGCGCGACAACGCGGCCTCGGTGTTCAACGCCGACCCGTTGCGCAACACCGTGTTCTCCATCCACATGTACGGCGTCTACGACACCGCGGCCGAGATCAACGCCTACTTCGACGCGTTCAGGACCGCCGGCCTGCCGCTCGTGGTGGGGGAGTTCGGCCACAACCACTCCGACGGCGACCCGGACGAGGCCACGATCATGGCGCAGGCCCAGGCGCGCGGCCTCGGTTACCTCGGCTGGTCGTGGAGCGGCAACAGCAGCGACGTCGGCTACCTGGACATGACGAACTCCTTCAACCCGGCGAGCCTCACCTCGTGGGGCGAGAGGTTCCTCAACGGCGCCAACGGTGTCCGGGAGACCTCGAAGGAGGCCACGATCTACGGCGGCGGCAACCCCGGCGACACCCAGCCGCCGTCCACACCGGGCACACCGGCGGCCTCCGGCGTCACGTCCACCGGCCTCACGCTGAACTGGACGGCGTCGACCGACAACGTCGGCGTCACCGGCTACGACGTGCTGCGGGCAGTGGGCAGCGGCTCGTTCACCACAGTCGGCTCGACGGCGACCACGACCTACACCGACTCCGGCCTCACCCCGTCGACCACCTACCGGTACCAGGTGCGGGCGAGGGACGCGGCCGGCAACGTGTCGGCGACCTCCGGGATCGTGTCGGCCACGACCAGCGCGGGTGGCGGCACCGGCGCCTGCAAGGTGGGCTACTCGGGTCAGAACTGGGGCGGTGGCAACGGTTTCACGGCCGGCGTCACCATCACCAACACGGGCACCTCGGCGATCGACGGCTGGACGCTGGCCTTCAGCTACGCGAACGGTCAGAAGGTCACGCTCCCGGGCTGGGGTGCGACGTTCGCCCAGTCGGGCGCTGCCGTCACCGCGACGAACCTGACGTGGAACCGCTCGCTGGCGCCGAACGCGTCGACGAACATCGGGTTCAACGGCACGTTCAGCGGGACGAACCCCGCGCCGACCGCGTTCACGCTCAACGGAAGCACCTGCACGACCGGTTGACATTTAAACGATTCAACCGGTGATGTCCGATTGCGGACAGCCTGCTCCGGCAGTCCTTGACACTCCGTCACGCCCGTAACACTCTGGCCGTCGCCGCCGCGATTGAAACGTTTCATCCAGCGACGAAGGTGGAGACGACGTGCGCAGACGCGAGTTCCTCAGGACATCGGCCGTCGGGCTGTCCGCGACGGCACTCCCGGTCGGGGTGGCGCACGCGGAACCGGAGGACCGGGCGAGCGGGCTGCGGGTCGTCCGCACGACCGTCGAGTACGCGGACACGCTGCTGGGCACCGACGTCACGTCTCCGCGGCTCGGCTGGACGCTCGCCGCCGCCGGTACCGGTGCGCGGCAGACGGCCTACCAGGTCGAGGTCGGCACCTCGCCCGGACGCGCCGACGTGTGGCAGTCCGGCCGCGTCGGCTCCGATCGCTCGGTCGGGGTTCCGTTCGCCGGCAAGGAGTTGAAGCCGCGCACGCGGTACCACTGGCGCGTCCGGGTGTGGGACGGCACCGGCCGCGTGTCGGCGTGGAGCACGGACGGCTGGTGGGAGACCGCCCTGCTCGGCACGGCGTGGCAGGCGCGGTGGATCGGCGCCGTCGACACGTCGATCGCCTTCACCGGTGCCTCGTGGATCTGGTCGGCGACGACACCGGCGGAGAGCCGGTGGTTCCGGACGGCGGTCGACCTCCCCGCGGACGCGGTGAAGGCCAGGCTCGTCGCGACCGCGGACGACGACTTCACGTTGTACGTCAACGGTTCCGAGGTCCTGCACGTCCCGGAACAGGTCGACGCCTGGAAGGTCGGGCAACGCGCCGACGTGACCCGCCTGGCCGGTCGGAGGATCGTGCTGGCCGCCCGTGCCACCAACAGGTCCGCGGGCCCGGCCGGACTCCTGCTGCGGCTGCTGGTCGATCTTCCCGACGGCCGGCGCGAGATCGTGACCGGTCCCGGCTGGAAGGTCGCCGACACCGAGCAACCCGGCTGGCAGACCCCGGACTTCGACGACTCGTCCTGGACCCCGGCGACGGTGCTCGACCCGTACGGCCAGGGGCCGTGGGGCTCGAACGTCACGGTCACGGAGCAGCCGGCGCCGTTGCTGCGCAGGGAGTTCGCGCTCACCAAACCGGTGCGGCGCGCCCGGCTGTACGTCAGCGGCCTCGCCTACCACGAGACCGAGATCAACGGCCGCCGCGTCGGCGACCGGGTGCTCGATCCCGGCTTCACCGACTACGACAACACCGTCCTGTACGCGACGCACGACGTCACAGAGCTGGTCACCAACGGCCGCAACGCGATCGGCGTGACGCTGGGCCGCGGCTTCTACGGCATGAAGACGCCGAACGTGTGGCGGTGGGAGCACCCGCCGTGGCACGACGAGCCGAAACTGCTGGCACAGCTGGAGATCGACCACCCGGACGGCACCCGCACCACGATCGGCTCCGACGAGCAGTGGCGCCTGACCGACGGCCCGACGGTCTCGAACTCGCTCTACACCGGCGAGACCTACGACGCCCGCCTCGCGCCGCGCGACTGGACGAAACCGGGCTTCGACGACAGCGCCTGGCAGCGCACGACGATCAGGCCGGCACCCAAGGGCACGCTGAAGGCCCAGGAACACGAGCCGATCCGCGTGATCGAGTCGGTCACGCCGGCTGTGAGCGTGCTCAAGCCCGGCGTGTTCGTCGCGGACATGGGCCGCACGATGTCCGGCTGGACCCAGCTCACCGTCACGGCTCCCGCAGGCACGTTGGTGCGCCTCAAGCACGGCGAGACGCTGAACGTCGATGGCAGCGTTCACATGGACAACCCCTTCGTCACCGGCAACCGCGTCCAGCTCGACGAGTACGTGTGCGCGGGCGGCACGGAGACGTGGGAACCGAAGTTCTCGTACAAGGGCTTCCGCTACGTCGAGGTGACCGGCCTGACCGCGGCACCGAAGCTGGTCGGCCGCGTGGTGCACTCCGACGTGCCGCAGGCCAGCACCTTCCGCTGCTCCGAGCCGTTGTTCGAGCAGTACGACGCCGCGATGCGCCGCACCGTCGCGAACAACCTGCACGGCATCCCCACCGACACCCCGACCTACGAGAAGAACGGCTGGACGGGCGACGCCCAGGTGGGCGCGCCGTCGATGCTCGCCGAGTTCGGCATGGCGAAGTTCTTCACCAAGTGGCTCACCGACCTGGCCGACAGCCAGGACACCGCGGGCCAGATCCCGGTGATCGTCCCGAGCGGCGGCTGGGGCTTCCGCGAACTGGCGCCCGCTCCCGAGTGGACGACCGTGTACCCGTTCGTGCTCAGGGAGATGTACCGGATCTACGGCGACGACCGGCTCCCCGCCCAGCACTGGCCGGTGCTCACCCGGTACCTGGACTGGGAGATCGGCCGGCTGCGCGACGGCCTCGCGGTCACCGCGCTGGGGGACTTCCTGCCCCCGAACTCCGGCGGTCTCCCGCCCGAGGACACCCGCCTCACCGCCACCGCGTACCTCTACCGCGCGTTGCTGCACACCGCCGAACTGGGCGACGTGATCGGCAAGCCCGTCCCGCGCTACCGCGAGGTCGCGGCGAACCTGTTGTCGGCGTTCAACAAGGCCTTCCTAGACGGCTACTACCGCACCTCCAGGGACCCGGACTACCGGCAGACGTCCAACGCCATCCCGCTCGCGTTCGGCATGGTGCCCGCCGGCTCCGTCCAGGCCGTCGCGGACAAGCTCGCCGCCGAGGTGCGGGCGAACGGCAACCACGTCAACGTCGGCTGCCTCGGCGCCAGCGTGCTGCTGCAGGCCTTGAGCGACAACGGCCACGCCGACGTCGCGCACGCCATGGCCACCGAGCGCACGTACCCGAGCTGGGGCCACTGGTTCTCGAACGGCGCCGACACCATGTGGGAGATGTGGGACACCGGCACCCGTTCCCGCAACCACTACTTCAAGGGCACCATCGTGCAGTGGCTGTACGAGCAGGTCGCCGGTCTGCGGCCGGGTGACGCGGGGTACCGGACGTTCACGGTCCGGCCGGTCACGAGCTCCCTGTCGTGGGCGCGGATGGAGTTCGAGAGCGTGCGCGGGCGGATCAGCGTGGCCTGGGCGAAGGTCGACGGCGTGGTGCGGCTGACCGTCGAGGTGCCGGTGGGGTCCACGGCCGAGGTGCACGTGCCGCACTCCAGTGGTGTCGCGGTGGTGAAGGTGCAGCATGGGCGGTGGGCGTTCACCGGGGGAGGTAGCGCCGCCGCGGCCGCGACTGCGGTGCCGGCTTCCTGAGGTCAGTGGGGGTTGCTGCGCCGCGTTCTGACGGACGCGGCGCAGTGTCCCCCGTGAGAGCTACACCCGGCTGTCCTCCCCGGTGGGATTCGCCGGAAGGCTCCGCTGCCTAGCGTTTGCGTTGTCCCGCAAACGACTCAGGAAGCCGGAGCCATGGAACCCACTGCACTCCCCGAGGACAGCCGTCCGTCCGCCGAGCCGTCCGCGAACCGGCTGCGCAGGTTCAGGTTCCCGGTCCTCTTCGCGTCGCTGTTCGTCCTGATGCTCGGGGTGGTCGGCGTCGACACTCTCGTCGCGCCGATTCCGCTGCTCGCCCTGCCCGTGGGGATCGGCCTCGCCATCGCCGGGATCGCCTGCTACCGCTGGTTGTCGCGGAAGGTCGAGGCCAGGGAGGACGTTCCCGAGCTGGCGGCGCCGCAGCGGTGGCCGGGACTGCGCAAGGGCGTGCTGCTCGGGCTCGGGTTGTTCGGCGCGCTCATGCTGCTGATCGTGGTGTTCGGCGGGCTGGACGGGATGTCGTGGGGTTCGTTCGCCGGGGCGCTGGGGCTCGTGGGGATGATGTTCAGCGTCGCGGTCATGGAGGAGCTGCTGTTCCGCGGTGTGCTGTTCCGCATCCTGGAGGAACGGGCCGGGACCGTGATCTCGCTGGTCGCGTCCTCGTTGCTGTTCGGTGCGACTCACCTGGTGAACGTCAACGCCACGCTGTGGGGCGCGCTGTCGATCGGGCTCACCGGCGGCGCCATGCTCGCGGCGGCGTACGTCCTGACCCGGTCGCTGTGGTTCCCGATCGGTCTGCACTTCGCCTGGAACTTCGCCCACGCCGGCCTCTTCGGCATCGCGGTGTCCGGCTCGAACGACGTGCCCAACGGGTTGCTGCACACCACGCTGTCCGGTCCGGCGGTGCTCACCGGTGGCTCGTTCGGCCCGGAGGCCAGCCTGTTCGCGCTGCTGGTCTGCCTGGCGGCCACCGTGGTGCTGCTGCGCAAGGCGGCTCGGTCCGGCCAGATCCGCGCACGGGTTCAGCGCGGCAAGTAGCGCTTCAGCTGCTGCGACCGCCGCACCAGCCTCCTGAGATCGGCGAGAGTGCCGTGGGCCGCGCCCACGGCACGTGCCTGTACCAGGACGTTGCCCAGCGCGGTCGCCTCGGCCGGACCCGCCACGACAGGCAGGCCGCACGCGTCGGCGGTGAGCTGGCAGAGCAGTTCGTTGCGTGAGCCGCCTCCGACCATGTGCACGACCTCGACCTCCTTGCCGGACAACCGCTGCGCGTCCACGACGGCGTCGCGGTGGGCCAGCGCGAGACTGTCCAGGATGGTCCGCACGATCTCGGGCCTGGTCATGCTCTTGCCGCACCAGCGCTCGATCCGGGTCGGCATGTCACCGGGCGGGAGGAACACCGGGTCGTTGGGGTCGAACACCGAACCCGACACCGTCCCGGCTTCCCTCAGCAACGGTTCGAGCCCGGTGTCCCAGGTGCGCAGGCACTCCTGCAGGAGCCAGAGGCCCATCACGTTGCGCAGGTAGCGGATCGTGCCGTCGACGCCGCCCTCGTTGGTGAAGTTGGCGGCCCTGCTGGCCGCGGTGAGGACCGGGAAGTCGAGCTCGACACCGACCAGGGACCACGTGCCGCACGAGATGTAGGCGAACCGGTCCGTCTCGGCGGGCACGGCGACGACGGCGGACGCGGTGTCGTGGGAGCCGACGGCGGTGACGGGGATGCCTCTGAACGTGCCCGCGGGGTCGCCGGGCCGGCGCAGGGCCGGGAGCAGGCCTGGCGGGAGGTCGCGGGTGAGTTCCGGTGACCACTGTCCTGTTCGGACGTCGATCAGGCCGGTCGTGGTGGCGTTGGTGTACTCGGTGCCACGGTGCCCGGTCAGCCAGTAGGAGAGCAGGTCCGGGATCAGCAGGAGCTGGGAGGCCTGGGGGAGCAGGGGTTCGGCCATCAGCTGGAACATCGTGTTGAACGGCTGGAACTGCAGCCCGTTCAGCTCGTACAGACCGTCCTGCGGCGTGACGCCGTCGGTGCGCGGGTCGCGGTAGCAGACGGGGTTGCCCAGCAGCTCGCCGGACGCGTCGAGCAGGCCGTAGTCGACGGCCCAGCTGTCGATGCCGATGCTCGCCAGCGGACCGGCGAGCCTCAGGCCGGCGAGCACCTCGTGGTAGAGACCGGGCAGGTCCCAGCGCAGGTGGCCGCGCTGGTGCACCGGCCCGTTGGCGAACCGGTGCACCTCCTCGATGTGAACGTTGCCATCGGTGACGACCCCTCGCACCACGCGGCCACTGGACGCACCGAGGTCGACCGCCGCGACCGTCGTCATCGCAGGAACGCCGCTGCTACCCCGGCGTCGACCGGCACGTGCAGGCCCGTGGTGAGCGAGAGGTCGCCCGCGGTGAGCGCGAACACCGCCGCCGCCACGTGCTCGGGCAGCACCTCCCGCTTGAGCAGGGTGCGCTGGGCGTAGAACTCGCCGAGCTTCTCCTCCGGCACGCCGTAGACGGCGGCGCGCTGGGCACCCCAGCCGGCGGCGAAGATGCCGGAGCCGCGGACCACGCCGTCCGGGTTGATGCCGTTGACGCGGATGCCGTCCCCTCCGAGCTCGGCGGCCAGCAGCCGGACCTGGTGCGCCTGGTCGGCCTTGGCCGCCCCGTACGCGACGTTGTTCGGGCCGGCGAAGACCGCGTTCTTGCTGGAGATGTAGACGAGGTCGCCGCCCATGCCCTGCGCGCGCATGACCTTCGCCGCCTGCTGCGAGACCAGGAACGAGCCCTTGGCCATCACGTCGTGCTGCAGGTCCCAGTCGTCCTCGGTCGTCTGCTCCAGCGGCTTGGAGATCGACAGACCGGCGTTGTTGACCACCAGGTCGACACCGCCGAACGCGAGCGCCGCCGCGCGGAACGCCTCGGCGATGCCCGCGGCGGAGGTGACGTCGACGGTCACCGCCACCGCCACGTCCGAGGAACCCAGGCCCAGCGCGACTTCCCGTGCGCTGTCGCCGTTGCGATCGGCGACCACCACGCACGCGCCCTCGGCCGCCAGCCGTTCGGCGACGGCCCGCCCGATGCCCGAACCGCCGCCGGTGACCAGAGCGACGCGGGTGGCCAGCGGCTTGGGCTTCGGCATCCGCTGGAGCTTGGCCTCCTCGAGCGCCCAGTACTCGATGCGGAACTTCTCAAGCTCGTCGATCGGCGCGTACCGCGAGACGGACTCGGCGCCCCGCATGACGTTGATGGCGTTCACGTAGAACTCTCCGGCCACGCGCGCGGTCTGCTTGTCGCGGCCGAAGGTGAACATCCCGACGCTGGGTACGAGCACGACGGCCGGGTCCGCGCCGCGCATCGGCGGGCTGTCCGGCTTGGCGTGCCGCTCGTAGTAGGACCGGTAGCTCTCGCGGTAGGCCTCGTGCAGCTGTCCCAGGCGCGCCACCACGTCCGCGAGGTCCGCGGTCGGCGGCAGGTCGAGCACCAGCGGCCGGACCTTGGTGCGCAGGAAGTGGTCGGGACACGACGTGCCGAGCGCGGCCAGTTCCGGATGCCGTTCCCGCGACAGGAAGTCGAGCACCACCTCGGAGTCGGTGAAGTGGCCGACCTGCGGGCTGTCCGTGGAGGCCAAACCGCGGATTACTGGCGCCAGTTCGGCGGCCCTGACACGGCGCTCCTCCACAGCCAGCGGTGCGTGGACCACCGGCCCGAACGGCTCGGCGCGGCCGTGCTCGTCGAGGTAGCGCTGCGCGGTGCCGATGATCTCCAGCGAGTGCGCTTCGCATTCCTCGCTGGTCGCGCCCCACGCGGTGATGCCGTGCCCGCCCAGGACGACACCGATCGCCTCCGGGTGGTCCCGCTTGATCGCCGCGATGTCCAGTCCCAGCTGGAAACCGGGCCGCCGCCAGGGCACCCACGCCACGCGCTCGCCGAAGCACGCCTTGACCAGCGCCTCGCCGTCCGCGGCCGTGGCGAACGCGATGCCCGCGTCCGGATGCAGGTGATCGACGTGCTCGGCGTCGACCAGACCGTGCATGGCCGTGTCGATCGACGGCGCCGCGCCTCCCTTGCCGTGCAGGCAGAAGTCGAACGCGGCGACCATCTCGTCCTCGCGCTCGACCCCCGGATACACCCCGGTCAGCGCGCGGAGCCGGTCGAGTCGCAGCACCGCGAGCCCGGACTCCTTCAAGGTGCCCAGGTCACCGCCGGATCCCTTGACCCACATCAGTTCCACGGGCTGTCCGGTGACGGGGTCGGTCACCGCCCCCTTGGCCGAGGTGTTGCCGCCCGCGTAGTTGGTGTTGCGCGGATCGGCGCCGAGCCGGTTGCTCCGCCCCAGCAGCGCTTGGACCTGCTCCATCACGCACCCCACCCGGCGGCCTCGCCACCGACTCGTTCCCTGACGATCTGCTCCGCGTACCCGGACCGCCGGTACGCCGCCATCGGGTCGGGATCCAGCCCCATGTCCTCGCGCAGCTCCCGCAGCAGCGGCCGCACGTCGGTGTTGTAGGCGTCCATCAACGCGGCGTTCGCCTCCAGCACGTCACCGGCCCGCTGAGCCGCGTCCAGCGCGCCGTGGTCGACGAGGAGGGCCTTCGCCGTCGCCTCCTGGACGTTGAGCACCGACCGGATGATCGCCGGGATCTTCGGCTCCAGGTTGTGGCACTGGTCGAGCATGAACGCGATGCCGGCGGCGGGCTTCAGCGCGTCCGCCAGCACGATCTCGTGCATGATCCGGAACAGCTGGAACGGGTCCGCCGCCCCCACCATCAGGTCGTCGTCGGCGTAGAAGCGCGAGTTGAAGTCGAACGCGCCGAGCCTGCCCGCCCGCAACAGGAACGACACGATGAACTCGATGTTCGTGCCGGGGGCGTGGTGCCCGGTGTCGATCACGACCTGCGCCCGGTCGCCCAGCTGCAGGCAGTGCGCGAACGCCGTGCCCCAGTCCGGCACGTCCGTGGTGTAGAACGCGGGCTCGAAGAGCTTGTACTCCAGCAACATCCGCTGATCGGCGCCGAGCCGCGCGTAGGTCTCCCGCAACGCCTCGGCGAGCCGGTCCTGGCGGGACCGGATGTTGTCCTGGCCGGGGTAGTTCAGGCCGTCGGCGAACCACAGCTTGAGATCCTGGGATCCCGTCTGGTCCATGATGTCGACGCATTCGAGCAGGTGCCCGATCGCCTTGCGCCGCACCGTCGCGTCCGGATGGCAGACGCTGCCGAGCTTGTAGTCGTCGTCCTGGAACACGTTCGAGTTGATCGCCCCGAGCGCGACACCGCGATCCCGCGCGTACTCGGCCAGCTTCCCGAAGTCGTCGACCCTGTCCCACGGGATGTGCAACGCGACGGTCGGCGCGACACCCGTGAGCCGGTGCACCACCGCGGCGTCGTCGATCTTCTCGTACGGCGTGCGCGGAACTCCTTGCTGCGCGAAGACCTTGAACCGCGTGCCGGAGTTGCCGTACGCCCACGAAGGGGTCTCGATCCGTTGCTCGCGCAACGCGTCCTTCACACTCATCGTTCTCCCCAAACTCATTCGAGGTGGAAGACCTCGTCGAGCGGCGTCATCCGTTCGTCGGCTTTGCCTTCGCCTTCGAAGAACTCCGCCATCTCGGTCTGCCAGCGCGCGTTCACCTCGGTGCGGGCCATCGCCGCGAGTGCCGCGTCGAAGTCGTCGCATTCGAGGTAACCGACGAGCAGGCCGTCGCCGGCGAGGAAGAGGGAATAGTTGCGCCATCCCGCTTCGCTGAGGGCGGCCCGCATCTGCGGCCACACCTCGCGGTGCCGCGCCCGATAGTCGTCGAGACGATCGGGGCGGACCCGCAAGGTGAAGCAGACGCGCATGTCAGAAGTCGAACTTGTCGATGTTGTCCTTCGTGAACACCGTCGGCGGGCCGAGCACGACCTCGCCCTTGGCGCCGATCGTGTAGTCACCGAGCTCGCCGGCCTTGTACTTCTCGCCCTCCGCACCGGTGATCTGCCCGGACGCGAGCGCGGCCGCGGTGTAGGTGGCGAGGTAACCGAGCTTGGTCGGGTCCCACAGCGCGAACGACTTCACCGTGCCGTCCTGCACGAACTTGCGCATCTGGTTGGGCGTGCCCAGACCGGTGAGCTGCACCTTGCCCATGTACTCCGACGAGCTGAGGTAACGGGCGGCGGCCGCGACACCGACGGTGGTCGGCGAGATGATGCCCTTGAGGTTCGGGTGCGCCTGCAGCAGACCCTGCGTCTTCTGGAACGACGTCTGGTCGTCGTCGTTGCCGTACGCGGTCTCCACGAGCTTGAGGCCGGCGAACTCGGGCTTCGCGAGCTCGGTCTTCATGACCTCGATCCACGCGTTCTGGTTGGTGGCGTTGGGGGTCGCGGACAGGATCGCGATCTCACCGGACCCGCCGACCGCCTCGGAGATCAGCTTCACCTGGCCGGCGGCGATCTCGTTCGACGTGGCCTGGTTGATGAACACGTCACGGGCGTCGGGCGCGGCGTCGGAGTCGAACGTGACGACCTTGAGCCCTTGTGAACGTGCGCTCTTCAGCGCGGGCGCCACGGCGTTGACGTCGTTCGCGGAGATCACCAGCGCGTCCTGCTTCTGCTGCGCGGCGGTGTTGATGTAGGTGACCTGCGAGGACGCGGCCGCGTCGGACGGCCCGGTGGCCTTGACCTCCGCCTTGATCGCCGTGCCCGCCTGCTCGGCGCCCTTCTGCGCGACGGTGAAGTACGGGTTGTTGACCTGCTTGGGCAGGTACGTGATCTTCAGCCCCTCCTTGAGAGGAGCGTTGGGGTCGGCCTTGGCGGCGTTGGTGGCACCACCGGTCTGATCACCCGCGCTGTCCTTCGTGGTGCCACCGCAGGCGGTGAGCGCGACGGCCCCGGACATCACCAGGGCGAGCACTAGACGTGTGTTCATGGCGCGGCCTTCCTTAGGCTTCCTACGCGACGGGTGACTGACGGGGCGAGAACGCTCACCAGCAGCAGGAGGCCGGTGACGATGGTGAGGACCTCGGTGGAGGTGTCCTGCAGGATCAGGAGGTTGCGCAGGCCGCCCAGCAGCAGCACGCCCGCGAGCACGCCGAAGAGCGTGCCCTTGCCACCGAAGATGGAGACACCGCCGAGCAGCACGGCGGCGACGACGGCCAGTTCGAGTCCGAGGCCGTTGTCCGCGCGGGCGCTGGAGAAGCGGAACGTGTAGACGATGCCCGCGATCGCGGCCACGGCCCCTGCGAGCACGAACAGCGACAGCTTGACGCGCTTGACCCGGATGCCCGAGAACCGCGCGCCCTCCTCGTTCGCGCCGATCGCGTAGACGGACCGGCCGAACGAACTCGTGTGCAACGCGATCCCGAACAGCACGGCCAGGAACGCGGCCAGCACGATCGGGTACGGGATGTCGGTGCCCGGCAACGGGGTCGTGCCGAACGACGTGTAGCTCGCCGGGAAGTCGGCGACCGCGGTGTCGCCCAGCACGACCAGCGCGAGGCCGCGGTAGAGGGCCAGGGTGCCGATCGTGACGGCCAGCGACGGCAGGCCGAGGCGGGTGACCAGCAGTCCGTTGACCGCCCCGCACACCGCGCCGGCGACGATCACCGTCGGCAGGATCGTCTCGAGCGGCCAGCCCGCGTTCCACAGCCAGCCGATCAGCGCGCTGGACAGGCCCAGCACCGACGCGACGGACAGGTCGATCTCGCCCGCGACGATCACCAGCGTCAGCGGCAGCGCGATCAGCGCGATCTCGCCGATGTCGAGGCCGAGGTAGAAGAGGTTGCCGCCGGACAGGAACGAGCCGTCCGTGCTCACCTGGCCTGTCAGCGCCACCACGATGAGCAGGAACACCAGCGCGGTCTCCCACCGCAGGAGGTTACGCATGGCTGGTCCCTTCGGAGGTGCGCAGGGCTTTCGCCAGTCGCAGAGCCAGGAGCCGGTCGACGGTGATCGCGCTGAGCAGCAGTGCGCCCGCGATCGCCTGTTGCCAGAACGCGGGGATCTGCAACACCACCAGGCAACTCGTGATCGTGCCCAGCAGGAGTGCGCCGAGCGCGGCCCCGGTGACCGTGCCGGATCCGCCGAAGATCGCGACGCCGCCGACGACGACCGCGGCGACCACCTGGAGTTCGAGGCCGGTGCCTGCGGCCGCGTCGACGGTGCCGTAGCGGGCCACCCACAACGCGCCCGCCAGTCCGGCGATGATCCCGGAGAGCACGAACGTTGTGAGCGTGCGCTTGGCGACCGGGATGCCCGCGAGGGTGGCGGCCTCCGGGTTCGAGCCGATCGCGTACAGCTCGCGGCCGGACCGGTAGGAACGCAGGTAGACGGCGGCCACCACGATGACCACGAGGGTGACGAGCACGAGGACCGGGATGCCGAGGACGCGGCTGCTGCCGAGGTTCAGCAGGGCGTCGGGGAGGTTCGCGGCGTTGACCTGCCGGCCTTGGGCGAGCGCGAAGTCGATGCCGCGGAACACGTAGAGCGTGCCGAGCGTGACCACCAGGCTCGGCACGTTGCCCAGCGCGACCAGCAGGCCGTTGAGCAGTCCGCACGCCAGGCCCACCGCGACGCCGAAGCCGATGCCCAGCACCAGCGGGGTGCCGGGGTGGTCGGCGAAGTGCTGTGCGGTCAGGAAGGCGGACAGGCCCAGGACCGAGCCGACGGACAGGTCGACGTTGCGGGTGATGACCACGAGGGTCTGGCCGACGGCGAGGAGCGCGACGATCGAGGCGTTGAGGAGGAGGTCGCGCAGGCTCTGGGGCTGGATGAACCTCGGGTTCACGATCGCGGTCGGGATGACGACGAGGGCCAGCGCGACGACGATGCCGAGCTCGCGGACCCGGCCTACGCGGGTGCTGAGGCGGCGGGCGGCGGTGCGGCGGGACGGGGTGACCGCCGGGGTGAGCTGGGTGGTCATCGGGCCACCGCCTGTCCCGCGGCCGCCAGCGCCACCCGTTCCTCGGTCGCCTCGGCGCGCGACAGCTCCTCGACCAGGCGGCCTTCGTGCATCACCAGCACGCGGTCGGCCATGCCGAGCACCTCCGGCAGTTCCGACGAGATCATCAGCACCGCGACGCCCTGCCCGGCCAGTTCCGACAGCAGCCGGTGCACCTCGGCCTTCGTGCCGACGTCGATGCCGCGCGTCGGTTCGTCGACGATCAGCACGGAAGGGTTGCGCGCCAGCCACTTCGCCAGCACGACCTTCTGCTGGTTGCCGCCGGACAGCACGCCGACGGGGTCGCTCAGCTTCGAGAACTTGAGCCGCAGCTTCACCGCCCAGTCCTGGGCGAGTGCACGTTCACTACTGCGGCGCAGCAGCCCGAACGTCGACAGCCGGCCGAGCGAGGCCAGCGCGGTGTTGCGTTCGATGGACGCGTCCATCACCAGTCCCTGCTGGCGGCGGTCCTCCGGCACGAACCCGATGCCCGCGGCCATCGCGGCGGTGGGGGAGCCGTACTTCAGCTTCCGGTTGTTCACGTGAACAGCGCCCGCGTCCGGCCGGTCGATGCCGAAGATCGCCCGCGCCACCTCGCTGCGGCCGGCGCCCACGAGGCCGGACAGGGCGACGATCTCGCCCGCCCGCACGTCGAACGACACGTCGGTGAACACGCCCTCGCGGGTCAGCCGCTGCACCGACAGCAGCACCTCGCCCGCGGTCGTGTCCTGCTTGGGGAAGAGCTGGGACAGCTCGCGGCCGACCATCCGGCGCACCAGCGAGTCCGGTGTCTCGCCGGACAGCTCGCCCGACCACACGAACTCGCCGTCGCGCAGCACCGTGGCGCGCTGACACAGCTCGAACACCTCGTTGAGGCGGTGCGACACGAACAGCACGGCGGCGTCCTGCTCGCGCAACGCCTGCACCACCCCGAAAAGCCGTTGGACCTCGTGGTCGGACAGGGCGGCGGTCGGCTCGTCCATGACGATCACGCGGGCGTCGAACGACAGCGCCTTGGCGATCTCGACGAGCTGCTGGTCCGCGATGGACAGTCCGCGCGCAGGCCGGGCCGGGTCGAGCCGGACCCCCAGACGGGAGAACAGCTCCGAGGTGCGGGCGTGCATCGCGGCGACGTCGATGCGGCGGCCGAACCCGAGCGGCTGGCGGCCCATGAACACGTTCTCGGCCACCGACAGGTCACCGAACAGCGTCGGTTCCTGGTAGATGATCGCGATGCCCGCGGCGAGGGCGTCGGCGGGACCGGAGAACCGTTGGGTCACGTCGTCGACCAGCACCTGGCCCGCGTCCGGGCGGTGGACCCCGGCGAGTGTCTTGATCAGCGTCGACTTGCCCGCGCCGTTCTCCCCGAGCAACGCGTGGGCCTCGCCGGGCAGCAGTCGCAGCGACACCCCGGACAACGCGCGGACCGCGCCGAACGACTTGCTCACCTCGTCCAGTGTCACCACGGGAGGTCGGTCCACGTCCGTCTCCTCGATGTTGAAACGTTTTAACGCCTGAGTTACGAGCACTCTGGGTGTGTTACGTCACTGTGTCAAGGGTTCCGGGGTACGATTCGTTGTCACGTTTCAACAAAGGAGCCGCCGGTGAAGCCGTCAGTGGGCATCCGCGACGTCGCGCAACACGCCGGTGTGTCCAACGCGACCGTCTCGAACGTGCTGAACCGCCCCGACATCGTCGCTCCTGCCACGAGGCAACGGGTGCTGGCCGCCATCGAGGAGCTCGGCTTCGTCCGCAACGAGTCCGCACGCCAGCTCCGCGCGGGCCGCAGCCGGGTGCTCGCCTACGTCGTGCTGGACGCGGCGAACCCGTTCTTCACCGACGTGGCGCGTGGCGTGGAGGACGCGGCGCGGGAGGCTGGCCTGGCCCTGTTCCTGTGCAACAGCGCGTCGGACGGCGGCCGTGAGCGCGAGTACCTGGAGCTGCTGCACGAACAGCGCGTCGAGGGCATCCTGATCACCCCGGTCGACGCGGAGAGCGCCCAGATCGCCGAACGCGGCACGCCCGTCGTGCTGGTCGACCGCGAGGCGACGGACGGCACGCGCTGCTCGGTGGCCGTGGACGACGTGCTCGGTGGCGAGCTGGCGGTGACCCACCTGATCGAGAACGGCCACACCCGCATCGCGATGGTCGGCGGCCCGCTGTCCATCCAGCAGGTGCGCGACCGGCGTGAAGGGGCTGTGCGAGCGCTAACAGGTGCCGGCCTGCCCGCGGACGCGCTCACGTTCATGGAGACGAAGAGCCTGCAGGTGGCGGAAGGCCGCGGCGCGGGGGAGCGGCTCGTGGGCCTGCCCGCCTCCCGGCGCCCCACGGCGGCGTTCTGCGCGAACGACCTGCTCGCGCTCGGCCTGCTGCAGTCGATGACCCAGCAGGGCCTGCGCGTGCCGGACGACCTGGCCGTCGTGGGCTACGACGACATCGAGTTCGCCGCGGCCGCCGCCGTGCCGCTGACGTCGGTGCGCCAGCCGCGCGAGCAGCTCGGCCGCACCGCCGCCCAGTTGCTGCTGACGGAGAACGAGCCGGACCACGAGCACCGGCACGTGAAGTTCCAGCCGGAGCTCGTGGTCCGCGCGTCCACCGCGATCAAACGGCGGGTCTAGCTACCGGACGAGCATCATTTCGCGGTTGTCCTCCACAACGCTCGAACTGTCCGGCGGAAGGAAGACGTTCAGCGCCGCGGAAGTGAATGCGACACCCTGCCGGAATGCTTTCGTGCGCGACACCACGGTCACGTCGACCTTGTGATAAGCGCCGGTGCACGGAACGCTCGGCGTGTATTTGTCACCGGTCGCGAGCTCACCGCGAACGTTCTGGGTGACCTGCACCCACAACGACCCGGTCGCGCCGTTTTCGCACATCACACGGGTCGGCACGACGACGGCGACGCCGCGCGCCTCCAGTCTCGCCTGCGGCTGCAGAGCCACGGCCGCCTCGATCGGAGCCGCCGACGCCGGCAATGCGGTGGCCAGTGTCGCGGCCGCGGTCAGCACGAACGCAGAAATCGCACGCACGATTCTTCACCTCGTTCTCGTGGAAGGGCGGAATGCGGCCGCACGCCGACATTAGCGACGAGGTGTCCGGCGCTGCGAGGGGCCATTGATCATCGCGCTACGACACTGCGCGGTTGGATCACCGATCGGGTGGGCACCCCTGTGCGGTCCCGTCCGAACGGAAAGGCCGCGCCCATGTCGAACACGAGTCTCCTGGCCGATCGGTACCGGCTGGGCGAGGTGCTCGGCACCGGCGGCGTCGCGCAGGTGCGCCGGGCCAGGGACGTGCTGCTGGCACGGGACGTCGCGGTCAAGCTGTTCCAGCCGGGCGACCTCGCGGACGCGCGCCGGATCGACAACGAGATCTGCGCGCTCGCGGGCCTGTCGCATCCCGGCCTGGTCACGGTGTACGACGCTGATCCCTCCGGCGAGACGCCTTACGTGGTGCTGGAGCTGATCGAGGGACGGACCCTGCGCGACCGCGTCGCGGACGGGCCGATGTCCGTCGAGGACGTGCGCCGGGTGGGCGCGGCGCTGGCCGACGCACTCGCTCACGTGCACGCCCGTGGTTTCGTCCACCGCGACATCAAGCCCTCCAACGTGCTGCTCGACGACGAGGAGACTCCCCGCCTCTCCGACTTCGGCCTGGTGAGGGCGGAGGGCGAGGCAGGTCTCACCAAGACCGGCCAGGTCGTCGGCACGGCCGCCTACCTCGCGCCGGAACAGGTGCGGGGCCAGGAGGTCACGTCCGCGGCCGACGTGTACGCACTGGGCCTGCTGCTGCTGGAGTGCCTGACCGGGCGCCGCGAGTACGAGGGCGCGGAGATCGAGGCCGCCGTCGCCCGTCTGCACCGGCCGCCCGTGGTACCGGACGACCTGCCGTTCGACCTGGTGCGGCTGCTGTCCAGGATGACGGCGCTGAGCGCGGCCCGCCGCCCGTCCGCCGGCGAGTGCGCCAAGGCATTGCGCTTTCCGGCGGCGGACCAGCCGACCCGCTATCTGGCACCGGCGGACGAGTCCACCCTCGTCGTGGCCCCGCCGCCCCGCAAACGCGGGCTGTTCGCTGCCGCGTCGGCCGTGGTGCTGATCTCGGCCATCGGCACCGGGCTCAGCGCGTGGAACAGCGCCACCTCGTCTTCCGAGACCCCGGCCAACGCGCCGACGTCGACGTCGGCACCCGCGCGCACGGCGGATCCCGTTCCCGCACCCGTCGTGGTGCAGTCGACCGCCCCGGCCGTCACACCGGCACCGGTCCAGGTCGTGGACAGGGGCACGCCCGTCGGACCGGGTGGCGACAGGTCCGGCAGTGACAAGCCCGGCGGTGACAAGCCGGGCAGCGGCAAGTCCGGCAAGGGGAAGGACAAGAAGGGCGGCGCCTGACGGGGGTCAGCGCACGGGAAGCACGATCGCGGACGGCCGCTCCGATCCACAGTGGACCGACTGGGTCGCCGTGATCATCCTCGTGGCCGTCGCACGGGGTTCACCGGTTCCGGGATTGCGCGCGTACCGGGGGAACGCGCCGCTGGAGACCTGCACCCGGATGCGGTGCCCCCGCCGGAAGCGGCAGGCCGTCGGCCACAACCGGACAGCGGCGCACTGCGGTTCCTCCGCCGCCGTGAGGCTCACCAGCCCGTCGCAGACGTTCCACGAACGTCCTTCCGGATCGACGTCGCACAGCCGGACGAACACGTCGGCGTGCGCGAGGCTGGACGAGAACCAGATCTCGGCGCTGACCTCACCGACCACCTCGACATCCTCGTCGAGAACGGGTGTGGTGTAGAGGAGCACGTCGGGCCGGGCTTCCAGAGCGGTGTTGTCGACCCGGCCGCCGTCGCGGGCCAGGCGCACACCACCGGACGCCGGGGTGGGATCGGCCGGGTTGTAGCGGAAGGTGTCCACTGAGGACTCATCGGGCTCCTGTCCGAGCACCCCGCCCGAGCCGAGGTGGAAGCGCGTCGGCGAGTAGCCCGCCGGCGGCCAGGAGTCGAACGGCCGCCACGCGTCCTCGCCCATCACGTACAGCCGGACGGGCTCGCGGGGCGGAGGCTCCTCGCCGCGAGCGTGCGCCAGACCGAACTCCAGTGCCTCGCCCACCGGTGCGGACATGACCTCCGTGTGGGTCCACGGCCCGACGGTCAGCCGCGCGGAACGGCCGTTGTCCTGCAACACCTGGAAGTCGCGCAGCTGACCGGGCAGGAAGATGTCGTACCAGCCGCCGATGGAGCTGACCGGCACGGTCACGCCGGCGACCCGGTGGCTGTGGTCGAACCCCTCCCAGCGAGGGGAGTCCGCGCCGTGGTCCAGGATGTCCTGCACGTAGTCGGAACGCGATCCGAACGCCGCGACGTCGGCGTCCCGCAACGGCAGCGTGTGCAGCGCTCGTGCGGTCTTCTTGTCCTGGAACGGTTTGCGCAGCAGCGCCAGCGGGCGTTGCTGCGTGCCGACGAGCACGCCCCACTCGAACGGCGTCTCCAGCGACATGCCGTCCGCGCGCAGGAACTCCAGCGTCAGCGCGGATTCCGTGACCACCGGGATCATCGCCTTGACCTGGGGCGGCAGCCGGTCGGCGACCGCCCACTGCACGTGGCCGAGGTAGCTCAGCCCGTACAGCACGATCGCGTCGCTCCACGGCTGGTCCACCAGCCAGCCGAGGGTCGCGAGGCCGTCCGCGCGTTCCTGGCGCATCGGGTCGAACGTGCCGCCGGAACCGAAGCCGCCGCGCACGCTCTGGACCACCACCTGGTAGCCGCGTTCGGCCAGCGGCCTCGCCATGACCGCACCGAACATGCGCCGCCCGTATGGGGAACGAATCAGCGCGGTCGGCAGCCCGTCGCCACCCGAGCGAGGCATCCACCGGTCGGCGAGCAGGTCGACGCCGTCGGGCATGGGGACGCGCAGATCCCGCTGCGCCACCACGTCGCGGGTCAGCGGCGGCGGGAGTTTCAGCCCGCGCTGCAGGAGACGGCTGATCATCGAGGCTCCAGGAAGTGGGAGAGCACACCCATCAGGCGGTCGGTGAACGTCTCCGGGTCGGGTGCGCCCGCGACCACCCAGGACGTGACGAACGAGCCGGCGCCGCCCGTGATGAACGCGGCGAGGTCCTCCGCTCTCTGGTCGGAGAGCCCGCGCAGGTGCTCGACGGCGTGCCGGTTGACCGGCAGGAGCAGGCTGATCAGCCCCCGGTCCAGCGCGAACGCGCAGGAACCGGTGAACAGGGCGCGGTAGAACACCCGGTGGTCGGCGAAGTGCCTGGCCACGGCGAGCGTCTCGGCCCGTGCGTCCACCGGTGGCGCGAGGTCGGACAGGCGGGGCAGCAGCTCACGCCGGGCGAGGTCGAGCCCTGCCTCCAGCAGCAGCGAGTCCAGGTCACCGAAGTGCTGGTAGACGACCCGCCGGCTGACGTCCGCCGACTCGGCGATCTCGGACACCGTGATCGCCGTGGTGCCGCGGTCCGTGACCAGGCCGACCACGGCCGCCAGGACGGCCGCACGGGTGCGGCGCACCCGGCGGTCGCGCGGCGGCTCGACCTCGCGCAGTTCCATGCGCCAGATCGTGGAACAGCTGTTACTAAGTAGTCAAGTGTTACTTATCTTCGTCGCGGTGACCCCGCAGTGAGCCGGGATGGGCCTTGGCCGCCGGGTCGTTGCGCGTCTTGACCAGGCTGGCGACGGTGACGATCACCAGGATGCCGAGGATGACGCCGAGGCTGAGCGGCGTCGGGATCTCGGGCACGCTCGCGGAGATGTCGACGTGCGCCCAGTGCAGGATCAGCTTGACGCCGATGAACGCGAGGATGACCGCGAGCCCCGCCGACAGGTACACCAGCCGGTCGAGCAGGCCCTTGACGAGGAAGAACAACGCGCGCAGGCCGAGCAGCGCGAACGCGTTGGCGGTGAACACGATGTAGGGCTCCTCGGTCACGCCGAACACCGCGGGGATCGAGTCGAGCGCGAAGAGCAGGTCGACGCCGCCGATCGCGACGAGCACGACGAACAGGGGAGTGGCGAGCCGCTTGCCGTCCACGCGGGTGAAGATCTTGCCGCCGACGTAGTCGTCCGTGACGGGCAGCAGCTTGCGCGCGGTCTTCACGACGACGTTGTTCTCGACGTCGGGATCCTCGTCGCGGTGCCGGAACAGCTGCACGGCCGTGAAGATCAGCAGCAGCCCGAACAGCAGGAACATGAACGAGAACAACGACAGCAGCGTCGCGCCGACCGCGATGAAGATGCCGCGCATGATCAGCGCGAGCACGATGCCGAACGTCAGCACCTTGTGCTGGTGCTCCTCCGGCACGAGGAACGTCGTCATGATGATCACGAAGACGAAGAGGTTGTCGACCGACAGGCTCTTCTCGACGATGTAGCCGGCGAAGTACTCCGCGCCGAACCCGCCGCCGTACGCGCTGGCGAACCACACACCGAAGCCGATGGCGACGGCGATGTAGAACACCGACCACAGGCCGGCCTCGCGGAAGCCGATCCGGTGCGGCCGCCACGCCGCGAGCACGAGGTCGACCGCCAGCAGCGCGACGATCACCCCGATCGTCGTCGCCCACGTCAGTCCGCTGATCTCCAGCACAGAACACCCCTCGGCCGCCCGGTCCGTCCGCAGTGGACGTTACCGGGCGGCCAGGGGGAAGACCGCTAGGAACTCGCGGTGAACTCCGGCGTTGTGACGCGGTCGAACCCGACGCGCCGGGCTGGCCCGGTCATCGTGAGCTTCAGCGCCGTGTGGATGTTCGCGCTGGACGTGCCGACGTGCAGCTCGACGTCACCGGGATCGACCTGGCGATGACCCGCGCGGCCGGTGTACGAGGTGAGGTCCGCGTGCAGCCGCGCCGTGACGGTGCGGGTCTGGCCGGGAGCGAGGTCGACCTTCAGCGCGCCGAGCAGCTGCCGGACGGGCCTGGCGACCTCCGCGACCGGGTCGTGCAGGTAGATCTGGACGACCTCGCTGGTCGGGACCTCCAGGTCGTTGCGCAGGACCACGTGCACGCCGCAGACGCCGTCGGTCGGCCACTCGCGTTCCTCGCAGCCCGCCGTCACCCACGTCGCGGGCGCGTAGGAGAGGCCGTGGCCGAACGGGAACAGCGGCGTCGGGTCGACGTTGCTGATCTCGGTGAGCCTCCCGAGCGGGGCGCTGAGGTAGGTGGAGGGCTGGCTCGAACCGGCACCGGGGAAGCTGACCGGGAGCCTGCCGGACGGGTTGACGCGTCCACTGAGGACATCCGCGAGCGCGGGACCGCCCTCCTGGCCGGGGTAGAAACCGCAGACGACGGCGGCGAGCCGGTCGGCCTGCCGGGACAGGTCGTAGGGCCGGCCGGACAGCAGCACGAGCACCACCGGCATGCCGGTGCCGAGCACCGCCTCCAGCAGTTCCTCCTGGCGGCCCGGCAGCCTCAGGTCCGTGGCGTCGCAGCCCTCGCCGGACGTGCCGTTGCCGAACAGCCCCGCCTTGTCGCCCAGCACGACGACGCAGACGTCCGCCTGCCGCGCGGCCTCGACGGCCTCGGCGATCTCGTCGTCGGTTCCGCCGACCACGGGACAGCCGAGCGCGAACACCACCTCGTGGTCGGCGCGCAACGCCTCCACCACCGTGGTGACCTCGATGCCCATCTCCACGTCGGGGTGGTGCACACCGACGTGCATCGGGAACGAGTAACAGCCCATCATCGCGCCGGCCTCGTCGGCCCGCGGTCCCACGACGGCCAGGCGCTTGCCCGCCAACGGCAGCACGCCGTCGTTCTGCAGCAACACGATCGAGCGCTCGGCCACCTCGCGGGCGAGCGCGCGGGACTCCGGGTCGTCCAGGTCGAGGTCCGCGCCGGGCGCGGGGGAGTAACCGGGGTCGAGCAGGCCCAGCTCCACCTTCTGCGTCAGCACGCGGGTCAGCGCCCTGTCGACGAGTGCCGCGTCCACCCGTTCGAAGTAGAGGCCCTCCAGCAGGGGTTCGCCGTAACAGTCCACAGTGGGCAGTTCGACGTCGATGCCCGCGGTCAGCGCCAGTGCGGCGGCGTCCTCGCGGCCGGCGGCGACCCCGTGCAGCTTGTGCAGGAACGCGACCGAGAAGTAGTCGGACACCACCGTCCCGGTGAAGCCGTACTCCCCGCGAAGCCGGTCCGTGAACAGCGTGACGTCCGCTGCGGCAGGAACGCCATCGTTGTCAGCGTAGGAGTTCATGACCGACCGGACGCCGGTCCGCAGCGCCATCTCGAACGGCGGCAGGATCACGTCCGCGAACTCGCGCGGCCCGATCGACACCGGCGCGTGGTTGCGTCCCGCGCGCGAGGCGGAGTAACCGGCGAAGTGCTTGAGCGTGGCCACGATCCCGGCAGACTCGAGGCCTGCCACGTAGGCGGAGCCGATGGTGCCGACCAGGTGCGGGTCCTCGCCGATGGTCTCCTCGACCCGGCCCCAGCGCAGGTCCCGCGCGACGTCCAGGACGGGGGCCAGGCCCTGGTGGATCCCGAGGCGGCGCATCGAGCCGCCGATGCGTGCGGCCATGCGCCGCACCAGGTCCGGTTCGAAGGTCGCGCCCCAGCACAGCGGTGACGGGTAGACGGTCGCCTGCCACGCGGCCAGCCCGGTCAGGCACTCCTCGTGCGCCACCGCGGGAATCCCGAAGCGGCTCGCCTCGATGATCTGCCGCTGGGTGCGGGCGAGCGTGTGCGCGCCGACCTCCGGAGCGATCGGGCGGGTGCCGAAGACGCGGGTGAGCTGGCCGAGGCCGTGGCGGGTCAGCACGTCGAAGTCCTGCGGTGCCACGGCGAACTCGTGCTGGTGCGGTGCCATCTCGCCGGCGGCGTCGATGCCGGCCCAGATCCCCTGCAGCTGTGCGATCTTCTCCTGCGGCGTCATCCGTGCGACGAGATCGCTCACACGGTCGGCCACGGGGGCGTGCGGATTGCGCCAGACTTCGTCCGGCGTGGTGGCTTCTGTCGTCACGACAACCTCAGGGGGTCAGTGGGCGGGTCGACTGCCGGACGACCAGTTCGGTGCCCAGGGTGATGTGGGTGTCGCCGGGATCGGTGCCGTTGATGAGCCGCACCAGCAACTCGACGGCGCGGTGGCCCATCTCGCGGATCGGCTGCTCCACCGTCGTGAGCGGCGGCGTGCACAGCGCGGACTCGGGGATGTTGTCGAAGCCGACCACCGAGAGGTCCTCCGGCACCCGCAGGCCGAGCGCGCGGGCGGCGCCGATGGCGGCGATGGCGGTGGTGTCGTTGGCGGCGAAGATGGCGGTCGGCCGTTGGGGACGGCCCAGCAGTGTCCGCGCGGACGCGGCGGCCACGTCCGCGTCGTAGTCGCCGCGGCAGACCAGGCTCTCGTCCACCTCGACACCGGCGCTGGCGAGCGCTCCCCGGTAGCCGGTCTCGCGTTGCTGCGCGGACTTCAGGTCCGCGCGGCCGGTGAGCAGCCCGATCCGGCGGTGGCCGAGCGCGAGCAGGTGCTCGGTCGCGAGCCGTCCGCCGTGCAGGTTGTCCGAGTCGACGGTGGGCAGCGCGGCGCGGCCGGTGTGCGGGTCGACCGCGACGACGGGCGTGCCGGGCAGGCCTTCGAGGTCGACGGCGGGCGTGACCAGCACGGCGCCGTCGACGAGGGTGCCGCTCAGCCGCGTCAGGTAGCGCTGCTCCCAGCCCTGCGGATCGCCGGTGCGGCCACCCGCCGAGTACACGACCAGCTCGAAACCGGTGCCGCGGATGGCATCCGCCGCGCCCTTGAGCAGTTCGGTGCTGAACGGCTCGATGTCGGCGACCAGGATCCCGATGACGTTCGTCCGGTGGTTGCGCAGGCTCTGCGCCACGAGGCTCGCCTCGTACCCCAGGTCCTTGATCACGGCCGTGACCCGCGCGAACGTCTCCGCGGAGACGCCGTACCGCTGGTTGAGCACCTTGGAGACGGTGGCTACCGAGACGCCGGCCTGAGCGGCGACGTCCTTGATCGTGACGCGAGAGCGTGGAGGCACCGGGACAGGCTAGCCGTGTAAAACGTTATCGACAACGATTGACACGGAGCCGATTTGGCGGGAGTCTCTGGCCCCAACACACGCAGTCCAACTCGGCCGACGTCGTCAGGAGTGGACCAGAAATGCGTTCCAGAAAGCCCCTTGCCCTCTTCGCCGCCGCGGCACTCGCGCTGGCAGGGTGCAGCGGTGGCGGCGGTGATGCCTCCACCGAAGGTCCCGTCACGCTCACCTGGTGGCACAACCGGACCACCGAGCCGATGAAGTCGAAGTGGCAGCAGATCGCCGACGACTTCCACAAGGCGCACCCGAACACCTCGTTCACGATCGAACCGCTGCAGAACGAGCAGTTCCAGACCAAGGTGCCGCTCGCACTGCAGGGCAACACGCCGCCGGACATCTTCCAGCAGTGGGGCGGCGGAGCACTCGCCGACCAGCTGAAGTCCGGCAAGATCGCCGACATCTCCCAGGCCTCTTCGGGCTGGATCGGCCCGCTGGCCAAGAACGCCGACGGCTGGAAGGTCGGCGGCAAGCAGTACGGCACGCCGTACCTGATGCACGCCGTCGGGTTCTGGTACCGCAAGGACATCTTCGCCACCGCGGGTGTCACCTCGGCGCCGACCACGATGGACGAGCTGAACGCGGCCGTCGCGAAGCTGAAGACCGCGGGCATCGTGCCGATCGCGCTCGGTGGCAAGGACCGCTGGCCCGACGCGTTCTACTGGGCCTACTTCGCGGTGCGCCAGTGCTCGGTCGACACGCTGAAGAAGGCGGTCGAGAAGACCGAGCTCGCCGACCCGTGCTTCCTCAAGGCCGGCGAGAACCTCAAGAGCTTCCTGGACACGAAACCGTTCCAGGACGGGTTCGTCGGGACGCCCGCTCAGCAGGGGGCGGGCAGCTCGGCGGGCCTGGTGGCCAACGGCAAGGCGGCCATGGAGCTGCAGGGCGACTGGGATCCCGACGTGATGCAGGCGCTCACGGAGGACAAGGAGCTCGGCTCGAAGATCGGCTGGTTCCCGTTCCCGAGCGTGCCGGGCGGCCAGGGCGATCCGAGCGTGCTGCTCGGTGGCGGTGACGGGTTCTCCTGCACCACCCGTGCGGCGAAGGCGTGTGCCGAGTTCCTCGGGCACCTCGTCAGCGACGACGTGCAGAAGATCCTCGCCGAGACCAACTCCGGTCTGCCGGTGACCCCTGCCGGTGTGTCCGCGCTGAAGAGCGAGCCGCACAAGCAGATCGCCGAGGCCATGACCAAGGCGTCGTTCGTCCAGTTCTACTTCGACACCGCGTTCCCGACCAAGGTCGGTCAGGCCCTCAACGACACCATCGCGAACTTCTTCGCTGGTCAGGGCGGGCCCGACACCATCGTGAAATCGGTGAGCGAAGCAGCAGCCGGGAACAAATGATGAGTGCCGCGATCACCACGCGGCCGCCGACCGCCCCCGTGCCGCACGCGCCAGCGGCCGGGGGCACCCGGCGGCGTTCCCGACTACGCCCCCGCCTCGAGCTCGCGTTCCTGCTGACACCGGCCCTGCTGCTGTTCATCGGGTTCGTGCTGATCCCGATCGGCGTCGCCGGGTACTACAGCCTCTACTCGTGGAACGGCTTCGGCCCGCTCACGGACTTCGTGGGGCTGGACAACTACGTCGACGCCTTCTCCGGTGACGTCTTCCAGGGCGCCATCGGGCACAACCTGATCATCGCCACGTTGTCCGTCGTCGTGCAGCTTCCGTTGAGCATCGGGCTCGCGTTGCTGCTCAACAGGAAGCTGCGCGGCCGGACGTTCCTGCGGATGGTGGTCTTCGCGCCGTACGTGCTGTCCGAGGCCGTGACCGCGGTGATCTGGCTGCTCATGTTGCAGCCAGGCGGGTTCATCGACGAGATCCTGCGCAGCATCGGTCTGGGCAGCCTCGTGCAGCTGTGGCTCGCAGACCAGTCGCTCGTGCTCTACACGCTCTTCGTGGTGATCACGTGGAAGTACATCGGTTTCGGCGTGATCCTGCTGCTGGCCGGCCTGCAGGGCGTTCCCCCCGAGCTGCGGGAGGCCGCCGCTCTGGACGGCGCGACCGCCTGGCAGACCACCCGGCACGTCGTGCTCCCGTTGCTGGGACCGACGATCAGGATCTGGGTGTTCCTGTCCGTGATCGGGTCGCTGCAGCTCTTCGACCTGGTCTGGATCATGACGCTGGGCGGTCCCGCCAACGCGTCGTCGACCATGGCCACCTACCTGGTCGACCACGGCTTCAAGCGCTACGAGTTCGGTTTCGGCAGCGCGGTCGCGGTGATCCTGTTCATCATCTGCTTCCTGTTCGCGTTGCTGTACCAGAGGTTCGCTCTGCGTCGCGACACCCAGGGCGCGTTGACGGGAGTGCGCTGAGATGTCACGTCGTAACACCGTCGGCTACCTCGCCGCGTTCGCCGTCATCGGCATGACGGTGGTGCCGCTGTTGTTCGTGGTGCTGGGCGGTTTCCGCACCACGGCCCAGATCAACTCGTCGCCGGCCGGGTTGCCCGGCCCGTTCGTGTGGGACAACTACCGGGAGGTGGTGACCTCACCGCAGTTCTGGCGCCTGCTCGGCAACAGCGCGTTGATCGCGGTGATCGCCACGACGCTGGCGGTCGTGCTCGGGTCGATGGCGGCGTTCGCGTTGTCCCGCTACGCGTTCCGGGGCCGCGAGGCGTTCTACACGCTGTTCACGCTGGGCCTGCTGTTCCCGCTCGGCGTGGCGACGCTGCCGCTGTACCTGTGGCTGCGTCAGCTCAACCTGCTGGAGAACCCGCTCGGTGTCGCGATCCCGGAGGCGGCGTTCTCGTTGCCGGTCACCATCGTGATCCTGCGGCCGTTCATGAACGCGATCCCCGGTGAGCTGGAGGACGCCGCCCTGCTCGACGGCGCGGCCAAGCTCGGCTTCTTCTGGCGGATCCTGCTGCCGCTCTCGCGGCCGGCGCTGATCACGGTGTCCGTGCTCGCGTTCGTCACCAGCTGGAACTTCTACCTGTTGCCGTTGCTGGTGTTCAACGACTCCACGAACTTCACGCTTCCGCTCGGCGTGGCGATGTTCCAGTCCGAGCACTCCCAGGACACCGCGAAAATCCTCGCCTTCACCGCGTTGTCCATGATCCCCGCGCTCACGTTCTTCGTGCTTGCCGAACGCCGCATGGTCGGGGGACTCACCGGTTCTGTGAAGGGCTGACTCACAAGGGAGTGATTCATGCGAACCCGATTGGCAGCCGGTGTGGCCGTGCTGTTGCTGGCGTTGCCGGTTCCCGCCTCGGCTTCAGGGCCGTTGAAGAGCGTCACGAACAGGTATGTGGGCAGCGCGGTGGCTGTCCAGCACCTCAACGCCGAAGCTGACTACAAGAAGGTGCTGACGCGGGAGTTCGACAGCGTCACGCCCGAGAACGAGATGAAGTGGGGCGTCGTCGAGGCCGTCCGCGGCCAGTACGACTGGTCAGGGGCGGACGCGATCGTCGCCTACGCCAAGAAGACCGGCAAGACCGTGCGCGGGCACACGCTGGTCTGGCACAGCCAGCTGCCCGACTGGGTCGGCGGGCTGGAGGCCGCGGAGCTGCGGACCGTGGTCAAGGACCACATCAGGACCGAGGCGGGCCGCTACCGCGGGAAGATCCGCGCGTGGGACGTCGTCAACGAGGCGTTCAACGAGGACGGCACGCGCCGGCCGACGGTGTTCCAGGAGAAGCTCGGTGACCGCTACATCGCCGACGCGCTGCGCTGGGCCCACGCGGCCGACCCGAAGGCCAAGCTCTACATCAACGACTACAACATCGAGGGGCTCAACCCCAAGAGCGACGCGACCTACGAACTCGTCAAGTCGTTGAAGCGGCAGGGTGTGCCGATCCACGGCGTCGGCATCCAGGGACACCTCTCGCTGATGTACGGCTTCCCGTCGGGCATGAGGGAGAACATCGCCCGCTTCGCCGCGCTCGGCGTGGACGTCGCGATCACCGAGGCCGACGTGCGGATCCCGTTGCCCGTCACGCCCGAGAAGCTGGCCGCGCAGGCGAGCTACTTCGGTCAGGTGTGGGACGCCTGCCACGCGGTGCGGCGGTGCGTCGAGTTCACCACGTGGGGTTTCACCGACCGGCACTCGTGGGTGCCCGACGTGTTCCCCGGCGAGGGCGCGGCCTGCCTGTTCGACGAGAACCTGAAGCCGAAGCCCGCGTACACCCGGCTCAACCCGTAGTGGGAGTGTCCACTTGACACAGTTCGAGAACCCGGTCCTGCCCGGCTCGCACCCCGATCCGTCGGTGTGCCGGGCGGGATCGGACTACTACGTCGTGACCTCGACCTTCGAGTACTTCCCCGGCCTGCCGGTGTACCACAGCAGGGACCTGGTGCACTGGCGCCCGCTCGGGCACGTGCTGGACAGGCCGTCCCAGCTGCCACTGCACGGCGTGCGGGCGTCCGGTGGCCTGTACGCGCCGACGATCCGCCACCACGGCGGCACGTTCTACGTGGTGTGCACGCTGGTCGACGGCAAGGCGCAGAGCGGCAACTTCGTCGTGACCGCCACCGACCCGGCCGGGAAGTGGTCGGAACCGCACTGGCTGCCGGAGGCCGACGGGTTCGACCCGTCGCTGTTCTTCGACGACACCGGCCGCGCGTGGTGGACGGCGACCCGTGAGGTGCCCGGTGGCACGCCGGGGCGGACCGAGGTCTGGCTGCGCGAGTTCGACCCGGAACGGCTGGAGCTGATCGGCGAGGAGCACGTGCTCTGGACCGGCGCGCTGCACGACGCCGTCTGGCTCGAGGCGCCGCATCTGTACAAAGTGGACGGCAGGTACGTGCTGCTGTGCGCGGAGGGCGGCACGGACTTCGAGCACTCCGTGGTCGTGGCGACGGCGGACGAGGTCACCGGCCCGTACCGCGGTTCGCCGCTCAACCCGGTGCTGACCCACCGCCACCTCGGTCGCGACCACCCGATCGCGGCCACCGGGCACGCCGACCTGGTGAGCACGCCGGAGGGGGAGTGGTTCGCGGTGCTGCTCGCGACCAGGCCCTACGGCGGCTACTACTACAACCTCGGCCGCGAGACGTTCCTCGTGCCGGTGACCTGGGAGGCCGGCGGCCCGGTGTTCAGCCCGGGCACCGGCCGTGTCGAGGCACGCTACGACGTTCCCGGCCTGCCCGCGCATCCGTGGCCGCAGGCCGGCCCGACCGACGACTTCGACGCGCCGGTGCTCGGTCCGGAGTGGATGTTCCTGCGCACACCGGACGAGGCGTTCTTCTCGCTCACCGAACGGCCGGGCCACCTCCGGCTCGCGGTGCGCCCGGAGTCGATCACGGACCTGGTGACGCCGAGCCTGGTCGTCCGGCGCCAGCAGCACCAGGACTTCCACGCCTCCTGCGAGGTCGAGTTCGAGGCCGCGGGACCGTCCGAATGGGCCGGACTCGTGTTGCTGCAGAACAACGACCACCACGTCCGGCTCCTGCTCGGGGCCGGACGCGAGGTCGTGCTCGTGCGCCGCGCCGGCGGCCGTGAAGAGCTCCTCGCCACGACGCGGCTGCCGGAAGGCGTGGTGCGACTGTGCTTCGAGGCCACCGGTCAGGAGATCAGGGCGCTGGCCGCCGGCGCCACCGAGGACTGGCGGCCGCTCGGCGAGCCGTTCGACGGGCGGATGCTCAGCACGCAGGCGGCGGGCGGGTTCACCGGTGTCCACATCGGACTGTACGCGACCGGACCCGGCGGGACCTGGGCCGACTTCGGCAGCTTCACCTACCGGAGTCTCGACGGCTGACCGGTCAACGGCGAGCCGCGACCGCCTGCTGCAGCAGGGCCAGCGCCTGTTTGGCGACGACGTTGAACATGCCCATCGTCGTGTCGCGCTCGCCGAGCACCACCAGCAACGTGTCGGCGTCGACCCCGAACACGCCGACCTGGCCGGACTCGCCCTCGAAGAACACCGCCCGCGGACTGCCCACCCCGGCCTGCGAGGTGAACTGGGTCGCGAGTCCCGCGGCGGCCGAGGCCATCGCGGCGACACCGTCGTCCTCGATGCCACGGGTGACCCCGCACAGCACCAGTCCGTCGCGCGTGGCGACCAGCACCCCGTTGATCGCGACGGAGTCCATGCTGCCGTGGACGTCCTGCAGCGCCTCGGTCATCAGCTTCGCCACGGCACTCGCCGGTACGGGCCGCTCCGGTGCGGGAGGGGCCTCCGACAACGGTCCGCGCCGGCGCATGGGCAGTGCGCCGGGCGTCTGCGTCGACTGGGTGGTCATCTCGTTCACACCGTGAGGTCGGCTTCGATGGACCTGAGGCTGTGCCTGGCCAGCGCGAGGTTGGCGCGCTCGCGGTCCAGCACGAGGTAGAGGAACAGCCTCGAGTCGCTGCGCTTGCCCGTCTGGAGCAGGCGGATCAGGTGGTACTGGCGCTGCAGGGTGATGAGGATGTCCTCGATCTCGTCGTTCAGCTTGAGCGCCGAGATCACCCGCTGCTTGGACCGCACGACCTCGGTGTTGCCGGCCGCGGCCACCTCCAGGTTCAGCCAGTCGCCACCGCCGATCGAGCCCAGCGACATCCCGCTGTCGTAGTCCACGAGCGCGGCGCCCACGGCGCCGGTGATCGTCATTGCTTCCTTGAGAGCCGTTTCGATGTTCATGCGACTGCTTCTCCTCGTACGCGACCGGTCACGCGTGGCGACGATCTGCCTGTGTTCCCACCGAAATTCGCTGGCAGACCGCGTGATCGAGTTACCCTACGTCGCCATGGCGGTGCCGGGGACACCTCCGTTCGGAGCAACGTGTCAGAAGAACAGTCCGTTCAGGACCGAACGAGAACGTGAGTCTCTATAAAGGACGTTCTCGCGCGGCTCCACCTCGACCGTGCTCAAGAGAGCGAACAGGCGTTGCCGTTGAGGGTGAAGGCACCGGGCGTGGTGGCGGTCCCGGAGGCGGTGAAGCCCAGCAGCAACGACTGTCCCATGGGGATCTTGACGTTGTACGGCACGGCGGTCGCGGAGACGTCCCTGCCCGTCTGCCGGTGGGTCGCGTTCCACATCTCCGACACCGTCTGCCCGCCGGAGAACGTCCACCGCAACGTCCAGCCGTTGATCTCCGCGCTACCCGTGTTCCGGAGGGTGACGTCGGTGCGGAAACCGCCCTGCCAGGTGTGGGTGACGACGTAGGCGACCGAGCAGCCGGTCACCGGCTTCGGCGCGGGCGGGACGACGGACGCGGCAGGGGAGGTGGGAACCGGTGCCGCGGTGGTGCTCGGAGCCACGCAGGGCGGACCCCACCGCCCGAGCCGCTTGGTGGACGCGGACGCCTCCGCCTCCACCATCGCGCGGTCGTCCGGATCCTCGTTGCGCGTCATGCCCAGCTCGACGGCGAGCAGCGCGTAGTCGGTGCCGTCCGCGAGCCGCAGCGACACCACCGGTTCGCCGTCCGGTGTCCGCTCGACGGGCTTTTCGAACAGCATTGTCCTCGCGAACGTCGCCGACGCGTCGGCCCAGCACGCGTCCGCCGCGGCGAGTCCTTTGACCCGCACCTCCTCACCGTCGGAGAGGCGCACCGTCCGGACGTCGACGACGTTCTGGACGGTCGTGGAGTACGCGGTCTTGCGCGGCGGCTCGATGATCGAGGGGAACGTGGGCTGCGTCGTGGTGGCGACCGGCGGTGATGGCTCCCCGCCACACCCGGCGAGGCAGACCAGCGCGACCGCGGCGAGCGCCGGCCACCTGGTCGCCCGAGCGGGCCGCGCGTCGCCTCGTGATCGTGTCATCGTTCCTCTGCCGGGATGCGGCGAACACCAGGAGGAGTACGCCCGAACGGTCGATGTGGTCCCGGGAGGCTACGGCCTTTCGGAGGAGCGCGGAAGATCTTTCACATCGATGAAAAGTGGTCTTCGACGCATTCGAGTCGAATATCTGTCGAACGCGCAGGGCGCACGAAAAAAGGTGAACAACGTTGCCGGATTTCTCCAGCGGCAGCGCGGGCTCAGCGGGAGGCAGTGCTGCCGCGATCGGTGAGCATCGGCTGGAGGAGACGGACCTCCGGCGCGAGCTCCCGGTCCAGGCGGGCCATCACCATCTCGACGGCGATCGCGCCCAGCTCCTGGGCGGGAACGGCGATCGAGGTGAGCGGGACCGGCAGGTTCGCCGCGACGTCGTCCGGGCACAGCGTGATCACCGACAGGTCGGCGGGGACGTCCAGCGACCGGCGCCGCAGTTCGAGCAGCAACGGGCCGAGGACCGCCTCGTTGTGCACCACCAGGCCGGTGGTGCTGCGGTCCGGGTGCAGCACGTCGTCCAGGCACTCGGCCACCGCATCGTAGCCGGGCGCGCACGAGTGGACCGTGGCGAGCAGGCCGCGTTTGGCGGTCTCGCCCTGGAACCCGGCCAGCAGCCGTGCCGCGAAGCTCGTGCCGCGTTCGTAGACCGGGGGAGGTGAGCCGATCAGCGCGATCGAACGGTGGCCGCGATCGGCCAGGTGGGCCGCCATCTGCCTGCCCGCGGTGGTGAAGTCGAGGTCGAGGCAGCTCAGGCCCTCGTGGTCGTCCGGCATGCCGAGCAGGACCACCGGCGCGTCGACGGCGCGCAGTTCCGGCACGCGCGGGTCCGCGCTCTCGACGTCCATCACGACGATCGCGTCCGCCATCGACCGCGCGATGACGCGGTGCGCCTCGCCGGGGCCCGCCTCCTTGGTCAGTAGCAGCACGTCGTAGTCGTGGTCACGGGCGCGCGCCACGATCGACGACACGAACCGCATGATGATCGGCATGTTCTGGTCGGAGTGCAGCGGCACGACCAGGCCGACCACGCGCGACCGGTTCGAGGCGAGCGCCCGCGCACCGGCGTTCGGGTGGTAGCCCAGGGTCACGATGCTCTGCTCGACGCGGCGCTTGGTCTCCTCGGAGATGGTGCGCTTGCCGCTCAGCACGTACGAGACCGTGCTCATCGAGACGCCGGCGTGGTGGGCGACCTCCTTGATCGTGATCATGCTCGCCCTTCGCCGGTTCGTCGCGAGCATCGTAGAGCGAAGTGTCCGCGTGGTCGAACGGCTGTCGAACGCCGGCGCGAATTTGGTCGAACCCGTCGAACCGCCGGAGTGTGCTTGACGTGCGGGTTTCGCCTGTGTCACATTCTGAAACCACGTTCGAAGCGCTTCGATTCAATGCTGCTCGGGCGCTGCGGAACCGGAGGTGTCGGCGTGGTCACCATCGTGGACGTGGCGAAACACGCGGGTGTCGCGCCCAGCACGGTCTCCTACGTGCTGACCGGCAAACGCCCTGTTTCGGCACAGACGCGAATGCGGGTGGGGGAGAGCATTCGGCAGCTCGGATACCAGCCGCATTCCGGTGCTCGGGCGTTGGCCGGCAGCCGGACGAACGTGCTGGCCCTCGTGCTGCCGCTGCGGGAGGGCGTGCACCTGCCGGTGGTGATGCGGTTCGCCTCGGCCGTCGTCACGACCGCCCGCGAGCACGACATGGACGTGCTGCTGGTGACCGCGGACGAGGGCGCCGCCGGACTGCGGCGGGTGGCCGGCACCGCCAGGGCCGACGGGTTCCTCGTGATGGACGTGGAGCTCGACGACGAACGGGTGCCGGTGCTGCGCGAGCTCGGCCGCCCTGCCGTCCTGCTCGGACATCCCACCATCGCGAACGGCCTGACCTGCGTCGACCTGGACTTCGAGGCGGCGGGCGCGCGCTGCGTCGAGCACCTCGTCGAGCTCGGGCACCGCACCATCGGGTTCCTGGGGGCGCCTGGAGCGGTCTACGAGCGCAACACGGGGTTCGCGCAACGCACCCTCGCGGGGTTCAGCGCCGCGGCCATGCGCCGCGGTGTCGCCTCGACCGCCCTGCCCGCCGAACGGCGCCGTGACGCCGTGCGCGCCGTGGTCGGGACGCTGCTCAGGGAGCTGACGCGGATGACCGCGCTGGTCGTGCACAACGAGGCGGTGCTGGGCTGGGTCGTGGAGTGCCTGCGGGCCGAGGGGAGGCGCGTGCCGGAGGACGTCGCCGTGGTGGCGATCTGCCCGGACGAGCTGGCCGAACAGCTGCGGCTGACCTCGGTGCAGCTGCCCGCCGACGTGCTGGGACGGCGCGCGGTCGAGCTGCTGGTGGCCAAGCTGAACGGGCAACGGCCCCCGTCGCTCACGTTGCTGCCGCCGAAGCTGTTCAGCCGGACCGGTCAGGCCGGTCCCCGGCTCGTGGTGGCGCGCCCTCCGCGGCAGACCGGCTGAGCGCGTGAATCGAATTCGGCGGGCCTCGTTCCCCGAATCCTCGTCGAATTTTTTCACTCGGGTGTGTTCGATGATTTCGATGTTAGGTTGAATTCACCGAACCGCTTCGACTGCTCGGGCGGTGCGAATTCCGTTCAATGGTGTGCGGAAGGAAGAATCAAAGATGAAAATCACGCGTGCACTTGTTGTCGTGATGGCCGCCGTCCTGACCGTCCCCCTGGGGGCAGGCACCGCCTCCGCTGCCGCCTGGAGCTCCTCCGACAGGTGGGGGACGTGGTCGAACGGCGGCTACACCGTGCGCAACAACATCTGGGGCAACGGGTACGGGCCGCAGACGGTCTGGGCCAACTCCTACAGCAACTGGGGCGTCTGGGCGAACCACCCGAACACCGGCGGGATCAAGTCGTACCCGCACTCGGAACGGCAGGTGAACCGGCGGCTCAGCTCGCTCGGGAGCCTGTCGAGCAGCTTCAACGTCTCCTACCCGAACTCCGGCGCCTACACGACCGCCTACGACATCTGGGCCGACAACCACGCCTACGAGGTCATGTTGTGGATGAACAAGGTCGGCCCCGTCGGCCCGATCGGGGCGCGGGAGACGACGGTGTCGGTCGGCGGCCACACCTGGGACGTCCACCGCGGCTCGAACGGCTCGAACCAGGTGTTCTCGTTCGTCCGCACGTCCAACACCGGGTCCGGCACCGTCAACGTCAAGGCGGTGATGGACTGGATCCGCAACCGCGGCTGGTTCGGTGACGTCACGGTCGGCTCCGTCCAGTTCGGCTACGAGATCACCTCGTCCAGTGGTGGCCTCAACTTCACCACCAACAGCTACTCCGTCTCGTTCGGCTGAGTTGTCAGGGCGTCAGACCGCGGTCGCGCAGCCACTCCAGCTGCGTGACCGGGTTGGACCCGTATCCGCCACCGTGGTCGGCGAACGGCCACACGGTCATGGTCCGGTCCTCGCCCGCGTAGTGGTTGAAGGCGGCGTACACAGTGGACGGTGGGCAGACCGGGTCCATCAGCCCGACGCTGAACAACGCCGGTGCCGTCGCCCGTCGCGCGAAGTGGACGCCGTCGAAGTAGGACAGCGTGGTGAAGGCCGGCTCCACGCGGTGCCTGCTGTGCCGGCGCAGGTACTCCGCGATCTCCACGTACGGGCCCTCGGCGCACAGCTCCGCGCCGCGCCGGAAGTGGCACAGGAACGGCACGTCCGGCATCGCGGCCGCGATGCGGTCCCCCGCCAGCCCGGCGACCGCGATCGTCAGCCCGCCGCCCTGGCTCCCGCCCGCGACGACCACCCGGTGCGGGTCCAGGCCGGGCAGGTGCGCGACCGCGTCCACGGCGCGGACGCAGTCGGTCATGAGACGGCGGTAGTAGTACTCGTCCGGCGAGTCGATGCCGCGGGTCATGAATCCCTTGACCCACTGGGTTCCCCCGCCCGCCACGCGGTCCGGGGTGTCGTGGCCCTGGCCGCGGCTGTCGACCACGAGCTGGGCGTACCCGGCGGCGGACCACAGCAGGTGGTCGGTGGGCAGGCCGCGCCCGCAGCTGTAGCCCAGGTACGTGACGACGACGGGCAGCGGGCCGTCGCTGCCCCGCGGACGCACCAGCCAGGCGGACACCGGTTCGCCGCCGTGACCGGGGAACCGGACGTCGGCGACCTCGACGGTGCGCAGCAGGTGCCGGTCGGTGACGTCGGTGGTCTCCACCGCGCCCCCGGCCGCGCGGGCCTCACCGAGGGTGCGGTCCCAGAACTCGTCGAAGTCCGGTGGTGCCTGCACTTCCGGGCGGTAGACGACGAGTTCGTCGAGAGGGGCGTCCGTCAGCGGCATCGAGACTCCTTCGTGCGGGTGCGGTGCTCAGTCTGTTGCGGAGAAGCGGAACGACGTGAGCCGGAACGAGCCTCGCAGAACCACCCGCAGGTCGTGCACCCCGGTCAGCGCCGAAGGCAGCTCCGCCGCGATGGTCGTCCACTCGTAACGGCCGCCGGTGTCCGGCACCTGGAGCTCCGCCAGCACGCCCTCGTCCGTGCGGAACTCCAGGCGGGCCAAGGGGTTCTCCGCGGAGACCTCCGCCTCGACGCGGACCGCGCCCGACAGGTCGATGCGCCCGAACCACAGCGTGGCCGCCCGGTCGGTGTCGGCAGGCGTGACCGCGTCACCGGTCACGCGGGTGGCGTCGACGAGGGTCACGTTGTCGTAGTCGTCGAAGTCGGCGGCCAGTTGCCGACCGGTGCGGGCTGCGGGAGCCGGTCCCACCACCGTGAGCGGGGCGGTGAGCACGACGTCGCCGGCCGAACGGGCGACGAGGACCTCGTAGTCGCCGGGATCCACCGCGAACGCACCGGTCGTGACGTCCCAGTGGGCGAGCCGGTCCGTGGGCAGCCGGAAGGACAGGACGCGGCTCACTCCGGGCGCCAGCGTGACCTTGCGGAAGTCGGCGAGCCGCAGATTCGGTGCCTCGTAACGGGCCCGCAGTGCGCGGACGTAGAGCTGGACGACGTCGCTGCCGGTCCTGGTGCCGGTGTTGGCCAGCGTCACCGTGAGGTCGATAGCGCTGTCCGGGGTGGCCGTGCCCGACGACAGGATCAGGTCGCGGTGGGCGAAATCGGTGTAGGAGAGGCCGTGGCCGAACGGGTACAGCGGCGCGGCCCGGTGGTACTGGTAGGTCCAGCCCGCCTTGATGACGTCGTAGTCGAGCGGGTGCGGCAACGGGTCGTCGCCGCGGTACCAGGTCTGCGGCAGGCGTCCGGCGGGCTCGGCCTCACCGAGCAGGACGGCGGCCAGCGCCCTGCCGGTCTCCTGCCCGCCGTGGGACGTCCACAGCACCGCGGGCAGGTGTTCGTCGGCCCAGTCCAGGGCGTAGGGGTAGCTGCTCATCACGACCAGCACCGTGTCCGGCCGGGTCTGCGCGACCGCGCGCAGCAACGCGTCCTGGGCGTCCGGGAGCGCGATTCCCTTGCGGTCCTCGGTCTCCCGGCCGTGGATCAGCGGGTGGTTGCCGAGGACGACCACCGCGACGTCGGCTTCCACCGCGGCTGTCAACGCTGCCGCGGTGCCGTCCCTCAGGACCTCGCGCTCCCACCGTTCGGCGGCGTCGGCGGTCTCCGCGGTGACGGTCACGCGCCCGTCGACCGGGTCCACGACGGCGTACCTGCCCGTGAGCACGTTCTGCAGCAGCACCGAGTCCTCGACGGGCACGAGCCGGAACGTCTCGCGGACCTCCCAGCTCTTGATCCGCTCCTGGTCGGCCACCAGCGAGACGTCCTGCAGGCTCAGGTAACACCCGGACTCCACCGACCGCAGCGTCAGCACGCCGCCGCCCCAGTCCACGACGTCGAACGGCGTCTTGCCCAGCAGTTCGCCGCTGGTGCGCGAACGCAGTGCGATGCGGTCCGAGCCGTCCGCGACGACCACCTCGCCGCCTTCTCCCAGAACCGAACGGAGTCCACTCGCGACGGTCACCTGGTACGGAAGCGTGCCGCTGTACCAGTCCTCGCACACCATGTCGGCGAGCGGGCCGATCACGGCGATCCGCGACGTGCTGCGGGCGTCCAGCGGGAGCAGCCCTTCGTTGCGCAGCAGCACAACGGACTCCGTCGCGGACCGCAGCGCGAGGGCGCGGTGTTCGGCACACCCGATGACCTCGGGGCCGATGGTGGCGTACGGGTCGAGTTCGGGATCGAACTCGCCGAGCCGGAAGCGGAGAGACAGCTGCCGGCGTACGGCGCGGTTCACGTCCTCCTCGCTGATCAGGCCGCGTTCCAACGCTTCGCGGAGCCTGCCGATCGGGACCGCGCTGTCCTGACCGTGATCGGTGAAGCTGTCGATGCCGGCCTTGAGCGCGGCGGCGTGGGACTCGGCGTGGTCGTCGAAGTAGTGCTCCGGGTCGACCAGGTTGGACGGCGCCTCCGCGTCGCTGACCACGAACAGCTCCTGGTCGGTCCACCGGCGCAGCTCGTCGTTGACGAGCGGGGTGACGTGGCACGGGCGCCCGTTGACGAGGTTGTAGCCGGCCATGGCACCGGTGGCGGCGCCCGAGGCGATCACGGGCCGGAACGCAGCGAGGTCGTACTCCCGCAGCACGCGCGGGCGCAGGCCGGAGGAGGTGACGCAGCGGTCGTCCTCGTTGTTGTAGGCCAGGAAGTGCTTGAGCACCGGGGCCGCGCGCAGGAACCGGTGGTGCTCGCCCGCGAGGCCGCGGCAGAACGCCGTGCCGACCCGCGCGGTGTGCACCGGGTCCTCGGAGTAGCCCTCCTCGTTGCGGCCCCAGCGGGGGTCGCGCAGCAGGTTCAGCACCGGCGCCCACGCCTGCAGGCTGTTCCTGCCCGTGCCGACGATGGCCGGGCGGTGGTGGTGGAACGCCCTCAGCTCGACCGAGGTGGCCTCGGCGACGCGGCGCACGAGCTCCTCGTCCCAGGTCGCGCCCAGCCCGACCGCCTGGGGGAACACCGTCGCGGTGCCCAGCCACGCGACGCCGTGCAGCGCCTCCGTGCCGGTGCGGAACGCGGCCACGCCGAGCCGGGGCACGGCCGGTGAGTACTGGTGCAGCATCGCGATCCGCTCGTCGAGCGTGAGTCGCCCGAGGAGGTCGTCGACGCGTTCGCGCGCCGGCAGCGCGGAGTCGCGAAAGGGCAGCCGATACACGGCGGGCACGGACTCGGAAACCACGTGGTGACCCCTCGGCTCAGAGCTTGCGTTGAAGCGTTTCGACGGTGTCATGCAGTGGTTTCTGCTGTCAACGGTCTTGTTTCATGCGACCTGCGTCACTAGCCTCGCCGACATCTGTTTAAGCGCTTCGACACTTCAACGGTGAAGGATCGGTCCCGCCATGGGCAACGAGTTGAACCGCAGAGGCTTCCTGAACGCCGCCGTCGCCGCGGCAGGGCTCGTCGCGATGGGACCGGTGCTGTCCGCCTGCGGAAGTGGCCCGGCACAGCGGGCGGGAGTCGGTTCGGAAGCCGCCCTCAAGGCAGTGTTACCGGCCTACGTGCCGAACACGTCGATCAAACCGGACATCGCCTCCGTCGCGGGCGGCCCCGACGTGATGACGAACCCCGGCTTCCTCAGCTACCCGGCGAACAGGATCGCCACGGTGCCCGGCATCCCGGGCAAGGGCGGCACGTACTCGGCGGTCACACCGTTGTGGGGGACCATCCCGCCCGCCGACAACGCGTTCTACGCGGCCATGAACAAGGCCCTGGGCGTCCAGCTGGAGATGAAGCCCGCGGACGGCAACAACTACAACACCATCATCCCGACGATGACGGCCTCGAAGCGGCTGCCGGACTGGATCCAGCTGCCGACCTGGTGGAACTCCCAGATGAACGTCGGCGGATTGGTGGGGAACCAGCTCGCGGACCTGACGCCCCACCTGTCCGGCGACAACATCAAGAAGTACCCCAACCTCGCTGCCATCCCGACCGCCGCGTGGCGCACCGGCGCGTGGGGCGAGAAGCTCTACGGGATCCCCTCCTTCGCCTCCGGCTTCCAGATCGCGGGCACGCTCTACTACCGGCGCGACATCCTCGACGCCAAGGGGATCACCGCCGACCAGGTGAAGTCCGCCGACGACCTGATGCGGCTCGGCAAGGAACTGACCGACGCCAAGAAGGGCGTGTGGGCGTTCGACGACGTCTACCGCTACCTCTACACCTCCTTCGGCGCGCCGCTGAAGTGGCGGGTGGACAACGGGAAGCTGGTCCACCTGTACGAGACCGAGGAGTTCCTCGCGGCGCTCGACTGGAACAACCGGCTCGCCACCGCCGGGTACGTGCACCCCGACGCGCTGGCGGGCGACAACGCCAACGGCACCACGCGGTTCTACAGCGGGAAGACGCTGATCGCCGGTGACGGCACGGGTGCGTGGAACCTCGCCGACGTCCAGTCCGGCAGGGCCGCCGACCCGAACTACCGGCGCGGGGCGTTCAACGTCATCGCCGCCGACGGCAAGAGCGCACCGCGCGTCGACATGGGCGCGGGCGCCAGCATCATGAGCTACCTCAACATCAACCTGAAGCCCGAACAGATCGAGGAGTGCCTGGCCGTCGCGAACTACCTCGCCGCGCCGTACGGCTCGGCCGAGTTCACGATGGTCAACTTCGGCGTCGAGGGCACCCACTTCACCATGGTCGACGGCGTGCCGACGGCCACCGAGGCCGGCAAGAAGGAAGTGCAGGCGCAGACCTACCCGTTCCTGGCCGCGCCCGCCGCCGCGGTCAACAGCCCCGGCGTCGACTTCGTCACCAGGGACTACACCTCCTGGCAGGCCGCCAACGTGCAGGCGCTGGCCAAGCCGGTCTTCTGGAACATGAACATCAGCATGCCCCAGGCGCAGGCCACGGCGGACGCCGCGCAGCAGGTCGAGGACGCGATGCGGGACTGCATCCACGGCAAGAAGTCGGTGGCCGAGGTCAAGGAGGCCGTGGCGAGCTGGAAGAGCAGTGGTGGCGGCGACAAGCTGATCCAGTGGACCAATGACAACGTCCTGCAGAAGCACGGCACCGGGCAATGACCACGGCGACCCCGACGCGACCGGACCGCGGGCCGGCGCGGCTGGACTGGCGGGTGAGGCTGCGCCGCGACCGGTCGCTGATCCTGATGACGCTGCCCGCCGTCGTCCTGCTGCTGGTCTTCAACTACGTCCCGCTGTTCGGGCTCGTCACCGCGTTCCAGGAGTACGACCCGCTCGCTGGGATCTGGTACAGCACGTGGGCAGGCCTCGACCAGTTCCAGCGGCTCTTCGGTGACGCGAACTTCTGGAACGCGGTGCAGAACACGCTGTACCTGAGCTTCGTCCAGCTCGTCCTGTTCTTCCCGGTGCCGATCGCGCTGGCCCTGCTGCTCAACTCCGTGCTGTCGCAACGGGTCCGCAACTTCATCCAGTCGGTCGTCTACCTGCCGCACTTCTTCTCGTGGGTGCTGGCGATCACGATCTTCCAGCAGATGCTCGGCGGCGCGGGGGCGCTCAACCACTTCCTGCGCAACAACGACATCGGCACCTGGGACGTCATGACGAACCCGGACACCTTCGCGCTGCTGGTCTCCGCGCAGGTGATCTGGAAGGAGGCGGGCTGGGGGATCATCGTCTTCCTGGCCGCGCTCGCCGCCGTCAACACCGACCTGTACGAGGCCGCGGCGGCGGACGGCGCCGGGCGGTGGCGGCGGTTGTGGCACATCACCCTGCCCGGTCTGCGCGGCGTCATCGTGCTGATGCTGGTGCTGCGCCTGGGGAACGCGCTGACCGTCGGGTTCGAGCAGTTCCTGATCCAGCGCGACGCCGTCGGCTACGACACGGCGGACGTGCTGGACACCTTCTCGTTCTACTACGGCATCGCGACCGGCGACTACAGCTACGGCGCGGCGGCCGGTCTGTTCAAGAGCGTGATCTCGCTGCTGCTCATCTGGGGTGCGAACAAGCTGGCGCACGCCTTCGGCGAAGACGGGTTGTACCGGAGGTGACCGACGTGCTCACGATCGAACGCACCCGCGAGGCCGCGGATGTTGTTGCGCCCCAAGCGGTGCGCAAGAGGAAGCGGAACACCCGGCCGGCGTGGGAGGAACCACCGACGATCGCCGGCGAGGCCGCCAAGGGGATCACCCTCGGCGGCGTGCTGCTGGTGATGCTGGTGCCGCTGTGGATCATCGTGGTGACCAGCCTGTCCACCCAGGGCGCGGTCAACCGCGCCGGTGGTCTGGTGATCTGGCCGGACGGACTGACGTTCGAGGCCTACCGGGTGATGCTGGAGGACACCACGGTGCGCACCGCGCTGCTGGTGAGTCTCGGCATCACCGCGGTCGGCACCGTCGTGTCGATGGCGGTCTCGGTCATGTGCGCGTACGGCCTGTCGCGCTCGCGGTCGTTCGCGCACCGCTTCCTGCTGACCCTGTTGATCGTCACGATGTTCGTCAACGGCGGCCTGATCCCCACCTTCCTGGTCGTCACCGGCCTGGGCGGCTACGGCCAGTGGTGGTCGCTGATCCTGCCGAGCGCGATCTCCGTGTTCAACATCCTGATCCTGCGGTCGTTCTACTCCAGCACCTCGGCCGACCTGATCGAGGCCGCGCGGATCGACGGCGCGGGGGACTGGCGGATCCTGTGGTCCATCGTGCTGCCGACCTCGCGCGCGGTGACCGCGGTGATGGCGCTCTTCTACGGCGTCGGCTACTGGAACTCGTTCTTCAACGTCATGTTGTACATGCCGACGGACAGCGAGAAGTGGCCGCTGCAGTACGTGCTCTACACCTACGTCAACCGCGGCAACGGCATGCCGGGCTCGGTGAACTCGGGCTTCGGCACGGCGCTCTCCCAGACCGCGCCGCTGTCGCTGCAGATGGCCGTGGTGGTGCTGACGCTCGTGCCGTTGCTCCTCGTGTACCCGTTCGTGCAGAAGCACTTCCGCACGGGCGTCCTGACCGGCGCGATCAAGGGCTGAACCTCCATGGTGACCATTGCGGACGTGGCCAGGCACGCGGGCGTGTCGTCCAGCACGGTGAGCTACGTGCTCAGCGGCAAGCGCGCGATCTCCGAGGAGACCCGCCGCCGGGTGCGCAGTTCCGTGCGGGAGCTCGGATATCACCCCAACGCGGGTGCGCGGGCGCTGGCCGCGCGGCGGTCGCACATCATCGCGTTGATGGTGCCGTTGCGCACCGACGTCTACGTCCCGGTCATGATGGAGATCGCGATCGCGGTGACCACGGCTGCCCGCCAGCACGGGTACGACGTCCTGCTGATCACCAACGACGAGGGACCGGACGGGGTCCGCAGGATCGCCGCCAGCGGTCTGGCGGACGGCCTGATCCTGATGGACGTCGAGTTGGACGACGAACGCATCCCGGTGCTGCGCGCGCAGGGCACCCAGGCCACGCTCATCGGGCTGGCCGACGACGCCCGCGGACTGTCCTGTGTGGACCACGACTTCGTGGCGGCCGGGGCGTTGTGCGCGGACCACCTCGCCGATCTCGGCCACCGCGAGATCGCGTTCATCGGCTACGGGTCCGGGGTCTACCACCGGCACGCCGGGTACGCCGAGCGCACGCTCGCCGGGTTCCGCGACCGGGCGGGGCAGCGTGGTCTGCGTTTCCTGCACCGGACCTGCGAGGGCACCTACGAGAGCACGGCGGGCACGCTCGCCCGCGTGCTCGCGGACCGTCCCGGCACCACCGGGTTCGTCGTGCAGAACGAGGGCGCGATCGGCCCGTTGCTCACCCTGCTGCGCGCCGGCGGGCGGACGGTTCCCGAGGACGCCTCGGTGATCGCGTTGTGCCAGGCCCAGCTCGCCGAGCAGTTCGCGCCGCGGCTCACGGCGGTGACCGGGTCCGCGCAGGAGCTCGGCCGGGTCGCCGTGGAGCAGATCGTGGGCAGGCTCGCGGTGGCGAGCGACGGCGGCCGACCGGACGACCACCAGGCACTGCTCACGCCGACCCTGACCGTGCGCGAGAGCACGGGACCACTCACTCCGCGCTCGTGAGGAGCTTCCGCATGCCCCAGTACTTCCGAGACCTCGGCACCGCGCTGGAATGGCGGGCCAGGGGCGAGACGCTCCGCGTCGAGGCGTGGGGCCCCGACGGGGTCCGCGTGCGCGCGACTCCGGCCGGCCCGCTGCTCGACGACCTGCCCGGCGCGTTGCTCGGCACACCGGGGAACGGCACGGTCGAGGTCAAGATCTCCGAGCACCACGCCACTCTCGTCCACGGTGCGCTCACCGTCCGGATCGACGCCGGTACCGAAGGCGCCCTGACCCCGGAGCTGGGGGCGTCCGCGGGCACGCTGACGTTCATCAGGACCGAGGACGGCACCGAGCTCCTCGCGGAGGAACCGGCCCACTTCTGGTGGCCGGGACCGCGGCTCGCGACCCCGACCGGCAACGGCCATCACCGGCTGGAGCAGCGTTTCCGCGCCTATCCCGGGGAACGGCTCTACGGCCTCGGCCAGCACACCCACGGCATGCTCGACCAGAAGGGCGCGGTCATCGACCTCGTCCAGCGCAACGCCGAGGTCACCATCCCGTTGCTGGTCTCCGACCGCGGTTACGGACTGCTGTGGAACTCGCCCGCGATCGGACGGGTGGAGCTCGCGGAGACCGGGACGCGCTGGGTGTCCGACAGCGCCCGCCAGATCGACTACTGGATCACCGCGGGCAGCCCCGCCGACGTGCTGCGCCACTACGCGGACGTGACGGGGCATTCGCCGGAGCTACCCGAGTGGGCTTCTGGTTTCTGGCAGTGCAAACTGCGCTACCGCACCCAGGAGGAACTGCTGGAGGTCGCCCGCGAGCACCGGCGGCGCGGGCTGCCGTTGTCCGTGATCGTCTGCGACTTCTTCCACTGGACCCATCTCGGCGAGTGGAGGTTCGACCCCGCCGAGTGGCCCGACCCGGCCGCGATGGTCCGCGAGCTGGACGAGATGGGCGTCAAGCTGATGGTGTCGGTCTGGCCGTCGGTGAGTCCGGCCAGCGAGAACTACCACCCCATGCTGAACCAGGGGCTGTTCGTCGGCACCGAGTTCGGGCCGATGGCGCACGCCGACTGGCCGGACAAGGGACTCGGCGCCTACTCCGCCCAGGTCGCCTTCTACGACGCCACCAACCCCGAGGCACGCGAGTACGTCTGGGAACGGATCCGGCGCGGCTACCACGACCTCGGCATCTCCGTGTACTGGCTGGACGCCGGCGAACCCGAGCTCAAACCCGGCCACCAGTACAACCTGCGCTACCACGCGGGTCCAGGCCTGGAGGTCGGCAACCTGTACCCGCGCGAGAACGCCCGCACCGTCCACGACGGACTGCGCGCGGCGGGGGAGACCGAGATCATCTCGCTCAACCGCTCCTCCTGGGCGGGCGCGCAACGGTACGGCGCCGCGCTGTGGTCCGGCGACATCGGCACGGACTTCGCCACGCTGCGCACGCAGATCAAAGCGGGACTGAACGTGATGATGTCCGGAATACCTTGGTGGACCACGGACATCGGCGGCTTCCACGGTGGCGACCCTGACGATCCCGCCTACCGCGAGGTCCTCGTGCGCTGGTTCCAGTACGGCACCTTCTGCCCGTTGTTCCGCCTGCACGGTTTCCGCGGCGACGAGCAGGTGCTGGAGCCCGCGATGACCGGGCTGGCCAACGAGGTCTGGTCGTACGGCGAGGAGGCGTACGAGATCCTCGCCGGACATCTGCGGCTGCGGGAGCGCCTGCGCCCCTACGTCATGGAGCAGATGCGCACGGCCTCGGAGACCGGTGTGCCGCCGATGCGGCCGGTGTTCCTGGAGTTCCCGGACGACCTGGCTGCCTGGCGCGTCGAGGACGCGTTCCTGCTCGGCCCCGACCTGCTCGTGGCCCCGATCACCGAGGCCGGCGCCCGCGAACGCGACGTCCACCTGCCGCCCGGCGCGCGGTGGACCGACGCGTGGACCGGCGAGGAGCACGAGGGCGGGCGGACGGTCACCGTCGCGGCCCCGCTGGACCGCATCCCGTTGTTCCTGCGCGACGGGGCGCGCCTGCCCGTGCGGGAGGAAGTGTGATCGCGGAACGACTGGGCGGCCTGGCCTTCGGCGGCGACTACAACCCCGAGCAGTGGGACGAGCGGGTGTGGAAGGAGGACGACGAGCTGATGCGCGAGGCCAGGGTCAACCTGGCCACGGTCGGCGTCTTCTCCTGGGCCCTGCTCGAACCGGAGGAGGGCCGGTACGACTTCGCGTGGCTCGACGCGCACCTGGACCGCCTGCACGCCAACGGGGTCGCGGTCGACCTGGCCACGCCGACCGCCTCCCCGCCGCCGTGGTTCACGCTGGCCCACCCGGACGCCATGCCGGTCACCCGCGACGGCACCAGGCTGGTCCACGGCAGCCGCGACACCTACTGCGTCAGCGCCCCGGCCTACCGCGCTGCTGCCCAGCGCATCGCCTCCGCACTCGCGCAACGCTACGGCTACCACCCGGCGGTGGCGTTGTGGCACGTGCACAACGAGTACGTGACGTTGTGCTGGTGCGAGCACACCGCCGCCGCGTTCCGGATCTGGCTGCGTGCCCGGCACGGCTCGCTGGACGCGCTCAACGAGGCGTGGGGGACGGCGTTCTGGAGCCAGCGGTACGGCAGCTGGGAGCAGGTCCTGCCGCCACGCGCCACCCAGTGGCACCGCAACCCCGGCTTGACACTGGACTTCAGCCGGTTCTTCTCCGACGAGGTGGTCGCCGCCTACCGCGAGCAACAGGACGCCATCCGCGCGCACAGCGACCGTCCGGTGACGACGAACATGATGCAGCCCGGCTACCAGAACGTGGACCTGTGGGCGTTGAGCCGCGAGGTCGACCTGGTCGCGATCGACCACTACCCGGACCGGCCGGGTCTGGACGCGGCGGCGGACGTCGCGTTCGCCGCGGACCGGGCCCGCTCGTTCGGCGGCGGCAGGCCGTGGCTGCTGATGGAACAGGGCACCAGCACCGTCTACGACCAGGGCCGGACGCTGGCCAAGGAACCCGGCGAGATCCTGCGGCACTCGCTCGGCCACATCGCGCGCGGCTCGGAAGGGGCGCTGTTCTTCCAGTGGCGCCAGTCGAAGGCGGGCGCCGAGCAGTGGCACTCGGCGATGGTCCCGCACGCCGGCCCGGACAGCCGAGTCTTCGCCGAGGTCAAGGCGACGGGTGAGGCCGTGTCCCGGCTCGCAGATCTCGCGGGCTCGACCGTGACCGCCGACGTGGCCGTGCTGCACGACTCCGACGCGTGGTGGGCGATGAGCGCGGACGGCCTGCCGTCGTCCGAACTGGACTACCACTCCGCCCTGCGCAACGCGCACCGGGCGTTGTGGGACAACGGGGTCGTCACCGACTTCGCACATCCGGAAGCGGACCTGGCCCGGTACCGGCTGGTCATCGCACCGGCGCTGTACCTGCTCTCCGACGCGGGCGCGGAGAACCTGCGCCGCTACGTCGTGCACGGCGGAACGTTGCTGGTCCAGCACTTCAGCGGGGTCGTCGACAGTCGCGGGCACGCCCGTCTGGGCGGCTACCCGGCCGCTCCGCTGCGCGAGGCGCTGGGCGTCCGGGTCGAGGAGTACCGGCCGCTGCGACACCAGGAACGAATCATCCTCTCCGACTCCACTCACGGCACTGTCTGGAGCGAGTCGGTGCGGTTGGAGGGCGCGGAGACGATCGCCGCCTACACCCACGGCGCGCTCGCCGGTTCTTCCGCGCTGACCCGGAACCGTTGCGGCACGGGCGAAGCCTGGTACCTGTCCACCCGGCTCGACGACACGGACTACACCACACTGGTCACCCGGTTGCTGGCCTCTGCCGGAATCGAACCGGGCCTGCCCGGCCTGGAAGTCGTGGTGCGCCAAAGCGAGGACGGCCGCTGGCAGTTCGTGCTCAACCACGGCACCGAACCCGTTGCCCTGCCCGAAGCCGCTTACGACGTGCTGACGGGCGGACCGGTACGGGAGCTGCCACCCGGCGGATGCGCTGTCCTGACAGGAGATCCGCGGTGATCCCCGTGATCCCGGGCATGCACCCCGACCCGAGCGTGTGCCGGGTGGGGGAGGACTACTACCTGGTGTGCTCCAGCTTCGAGTACTTCCCCGGCATCCCGGTCTTCCACAGCCGCGACCTGGTGCGGTGGAAGCAGATCGGCAACGCCCTGGAACGCCCCAGCCAGCTGTGCCTGACCGCGGACACACCGTCGTCGGCGGGAATCTACGCACCGACGCTGCGCCACCACGACGGCCGCTTCTGGCTGGTCGTCACGAATGTGAGCCACGGCGGCGGCAACATGGTCTTCACCGCCACCGATCCGGACGGGCCGTGGTCCGACCCGATCCCGCTGCCCGGCGTCGGCGGCATCGACCCCGACCTCGCCTGGGACGACGACGGCATCTGCTGGTGCACGGTCGCCGGGGTGCACCAGTACCGCATCGACCCGGCCACCGGCGAGACGTTCGGCGAACCGCGCAGGCTGTGGTCCGGCACCCCTGGCGCCAAAGCACCGGAAGCACCACACCTGTACCGGATCGGCGGCCACTGGTACCTGCTGATCGCCGAAGGCGGCACCGAACGCGGCCACGGCGTCTCGATCGCCCGCTCCTCGTCGCCGGACGGCCCGTTCGAGCCGTGCCCCGCCAACCCGATCCTGAGCCACCGCGGCACGAACGAGCCCGTCCAGAACACCGGTCACGCGGACCTGGTGCAGTCACCGGACGGCACGTGGTGGATGGTGCTGCTCGGCGTGCGACCCGGCGGCGGCACCCCCGGCTGGCACGTCCTCGGCCGGGAGACCTTCCTGGCACCGGTGACCTGGACCGACGGCTGGCCGATCGTCGGAGAGCTGTCGCCCGGGCCGTCAGATTCCGTTGTGGTGGAACGGGACGACTTCGACCTCGCCGATCTGCCGCCGCACTGGATCTCGTTGCGCGACCGCCTTGAGCAGCACTGCACGACAAAAGAACGCCCAGGCTGGCTCACGCTGCACGCCCGCGGGTCCGGAATGGACGATCCCGCCGTCGTGTTCGCCGGACGGCGCCAACAACACCTGTCCTGCCTCGCCCGCACACTGCTGGACCCGGCGCAGGGCCGCGGTGGCCTGGCGGTCCGGCTCGACGAGGACCACCACTACGAGATCGAGGCCGCACACGGCGAGGTGCGGGTCCTCGCCCGCATCGGACCGGTGGGCACCGTGGTCGCCGCCAGGCCGGTGCCGGAGGGGCCGCTGGTCCTCGTGGTGCGGGTGGACGAGGCCCGGACGCTGCGGGACGCTCGCTCCGGACCCGACACGCTGTCGTTCGGAGTCGAGGAGCCCGACGGCACGTTCGCTGAACTGGCCACGCTGGATGGCAAGTACCTCTCGACCGAGGTGGCCGGTGGGTTCACCGGCCGCGTCATCGGCCTGTACGCCGCGGCGGGGACCGTGCACTTCGACTGGTTCGAGTACCAGCAGCTCAACTGAGAGCGAGGGGTTCATGAACGGATCACGCAGGCATGTACACGCGGCCCTGGGTGCGGTGGTGGTCCTGATGACCACACTGACACCGCTGCCGGCGACCGCGGCAAACCCGCTGACCAAGGCGCACACCGCAGGCCGGGTCACGGCGTCCGGTCAGTACACCTGGCCGGGGGTCTACTTCGAGGGCAGGTTCCGGGGCACCGGCGTAGGGATCGTGCTCAACGACCCGGTGAACGACTACGACGTGCAGATCGACGGCGCGACCGTCGCGACGCTGACGATGCCGGGCAAAACGACGCACTGGGTCCGCGGCCTCGTCGACAGCGCCCACCGCGTGCGCCTGGTCAAACGGACCGAGAGCCCCTGGGCGGCGGGGCAGTTCGGTGGCTTCGTGGCGGTGAACGGCGGAACGGTTCTCGCCAAGCCGGCGGCACGGACCCGCCAGATCGAGTTCATCGGCGACTCCCTGACCGCGGGCTACGGCAACCTCTCCACCACCCGTGACTGCTCCGCGAACGGCGGCGTCACCCGCAACACCAACACCGACATCAGCTTCGGGGCACTCGCCGCGAAGGCGCTCAACGCCGACTACCAGGTCAACGCGTACTCCGGCCTGGGCGTGGTGCGCAACTACAACGGTCACACGCCGGGAACCAGCTACCGCACCTACTACGACCGGGCGTTGCTGCACGTCGACGGCGACGTCTGGCGCAAGCCCGGCACATGGCGGCCGCAGCTCGTCGTGGTCGGCCTGGGCACCAACGACTTCTCCACCCCGCTCAACCCCGGCGAGCAGTGGCCAACCCCGGACAGCCTGGTCACCGCGTACAAGTCCGCCTACCAGGGCTTCCTCGACAAGCTGCGCACCCGTTACGGCCCGGCCACCACGATCGTCGTGAGCGTCCCCGAGGCGTCCGGCACGTTCGCCGACGCCGTCCGCCAGGTCGTGCGGGACCGCAACGACCAGGGCGACAGCCGGGTCCGTCACTGGAACTACAGCGACCCGGCGCTCGACCGCCTCGGGTGCGACTGGCACTTCTCCGCGCGCGACCACCGGCTGGTGGCGGGGAAGCTCGGCGACTACCTCGCCACGCTTCCCCTCCGGTGGTGAGGGCTACTTCGGGTCGAGCACGAACAGCGGGATCAGCCGGTCGGTCTTCTCCTGGTACTCGGCGTAGTTGGGGAAGGCCGCGACGGCGCGCTCCCACCACTCGGCCCGCTCGGCGCCGTCGACCTCACGGGCGGTGTACTCCTTCGCCTCGGTGCCGTCCTGCAGGACGATCTCCGGGTGCGCCTTGATGTTGCCGCCCCAACACCTGTATCCGGGACCGATCCCGTAACGGCAGCTTCTCGACCGCCCGTACGGCCTGTTCAGGGGCGCACGGGATGCACTCCGGCCTCCTCCAACAGCGGGCACTGCGGTGGCCGTGACTGACGGAATCGTCCAGGTCCTCAGGTTCGGCGACGCCACGACTGACCAACCCTCCGCAGAGCCTGGCGATGCGCTGGCGACTGGCCTCCCCCAGGGCCCCTGGGCCAGCCCGCGCACCACGCACACTGGACCTGAGACTTCCCGACTCGGCGACACGCCCGCCGAGCAACGGACGAGTCCGCAGCGTCGGTGCTACACGGTGGCACTGCTCGATTCCGACGGCAGGCTCACCGACCAACAGTTGTTCTCGCAGTTGGAGTGGACTCCGGGCACACGCGTAACCGTCGGCGTGGACGAGGACCACGAAATCGTCATGCGCCGGGCGAGCAGGTCGCCTCCGTGCTGACCTTCCGCAACATGGTGCTTGTGCCCGCGCCCTTGCAGCGCTGGTGCGGCCACGAAGCGGACGCTTAGGTGCTGGTGATAGCCATCCCTTCGATGTCCGCTGTCGTGCTGCACACTTTGGAGACACTCGACCAGGCGTTGCCCGATCCCAGAAGGATCGTGGAGCGCATGCGGCCTGCTGGCGCACCGCCAGGTCATGCGGGCCCGACATCAGCCGCCGGTGCTGACGACAGTGGCGACGGCGAGCTTAGGACTGGGTTGCGGGCACAGTTCGGCGACGTGGCCGAGGATGCATCAGGTTCGGGTGGCGGTCGTGGCTAGCACCCCGGCTGACGTGCGGGTGTCGGCCCAGATGATGTAGCACATGGACGTGGAGCCGGAAGAGCTCTTGGCCGCCTTGCGACTCCAGAACCTGCCACCTTTGAACAGTTTGTGCCTCTGGTGCCCGAAGCGACAAGCCAGACGACGCGACCTGGCCTCGAGAGCTACCCGAACAGGGTCGTCGCTTGTTGGGCACACGCAGGCTGGATGAGCCGACCTGCGCGAGGCGGGCGAGCTGATCGAGCACCTCCGTGCCATCGCGCAACGGCGGGAACGTTCACTGCGGCGATGCGCCGCGATGGTGTGCGCTCGGATGTGTTGAGCAACAACGGAAAGGAGTTCACCGGCAAGTACGCCAAGCCATCGCCGGTCGAGGTGCTGTTCGAACGGATCTGCCGGGACAACGGCATCACCGCGCGGCTGACCAAGCCTCGCTCACCGACGACTACCGGCAAGATCGAGTGGTTCGACAAGACCCTGCGTGAGGGTTCTCGACCACGTTGCACCGGTTGAGTCCCTCACCACCGCGCAGGACGCCATCGACGGTTGGGTTGCCTGCTACAACTACAAGCGGTCGTACCAGTCGCTGGACATAGTCACTCCGGCCAGTTTGTTCTGCCCCAACGGCCGACCCGGCTCGAAGTTCCCTAGTCCACATCGGACGAATCTGCGCCTGACCAGGCGATCGACGTGGTCGAGCCTCCCACACCCGCCGCGGACGGGATGGCCGTCGAGTTCGAGGCACGCGCGCCGCCCAGCGGCGAGTTCAGCATGCTGTCCGGGCGGACCGTCACCGCCTGGAACGCTGCCGCCACCGCTGCCTGCGGGATCGCTACGCGCCCAACGACGAGTCCATGCCAGCGGACGCATCCTGGCCGGCGGCCAGCGGATCAAGCTCGGGTCGCGTCACCGCGGCAAGCTGATCACCGTCGTCATCGAAGACACCCACCTGCGCGTCCTGCACGGCGGCGAAGAGATCGCTGTCCGACCCCGTCAGCGCCTCAAATCGATCACCCACCTGCATGTTACCGGCAAAGGCGTTACACCCAGCTGACGTCAAGCCTGTCCTGGGCTCATACAGCGGCAGCGCGAAAGATCCGGGCTAACCCGATAAAAATCGGGTTCCTAGTCAGCCTCAGCTTCTTCATCCTCAGTCAATCGAGACACACGTTCTACCTTTTGCCGCTTGCCGACGGGTAGGAGCGCCACCATCCCTTTGACGTCGCGGACAAGGTATTCAACGCCCTGTTGTTCATTAAGCTGGTCAATCGCCTGGAGCCAGAGGTCCAGGGCCTCATCCATACGGCCAGCGGCGATCAACAACTCACCTAGATCGTGATAGAGGGCCGAAAGGTCCTCCGGCGCGTGTTCCGCAATACCCTTACGCAACAGCTGCATCGCCTTGTCGGGCGCACCTCGCGCGATCAGCAGAGTGCTCGCGTCGTGATACAAGAAGGAGACGCCCGGTTGTTCATTAAGCTGGTCGATCGCCTGGAGCCAGAGGTCCAGGGCCTCATCAATACGGCCAGCGGCGATCAACAACTCACCTAGATCGTGATAGAGGGCCGAAAGGTCCTCCGGCGCGTGTTCCGCAATACCCTTACGCAACAGCTGCATCGCCTTGTCGGGCGCACCTCGCGCGATCAGCAGAGTGCTCGCGTCGTGATACAAGAAGGAGACGCCCGGTTGTTCATTAAGCTGGTCGATCGCCTGGAGCCAGAGGTCCAGGGCCTCATCCGCCCGGCCAGTGGCGATCAACAACTCACCTAGATCGTGATATAGAATAGAGGCATCTCTCATGGGGACATTAATGACACCTTCGCGTAGCAATGAAACCGCTTCTTCGAACCGACCATTAGCAAACAGCAAGGAATTCGCTTCATGATAGAGGTGGGACACTCCGGCGACTGCGCCGACAGCAATGATGCCTTCTTTTAGTATGCTGACAGCGTTGTTGAGAAGTCCGCTCGATGCCAGCACGCGACCAGAATCTAGATAGAGCATGCACATGGCCGATCCTGTGTCCAGAGCGGTGATTCCCTGTCGGAGAAGCTGAATCGCTTCGCTGATCCTGCCGCCGGCCACAAGAATTCTGACAGATTCTCGCAGACGTGCCTGGCCTTCCTCGTTGTTACCTAGCGGGATCTTTGGAATATCTGCAGCAGCCGCATCAGCTCGGCTGATTCTGCTCGTCACTTCACCGGCAATTTCAGATAATGTTGAGGTTATTTGAGACAAATCAAGGCGAATGCGGCTATCGTCAAGCCATAAGAGCACTTCATCAGCGCGCCCGACTGCGATCATCAGATCGCTGGTATGTCGATACAGTGAAGCAACATTGGGGTGGGCGCGCAGGCTGGCTGCGCCTTTGCTAATCAGGTCTAATGCCTCACTCGTCCGTCCTGCATTCGCTAGCAAGGTGCCAGCGGCATTGCACAATCCTACCGCACCGGAATGTGCTTGCAGTGAATCAATTCCGGACCGTAATAGATGTACTGCCGTATCGAGAAGACCGACATCCACGAGTATTTTGCTGACCCTGGTGTATAAATCGGCAGAATTTGGGACACCCTCAAGTTTCGCTAAGTTCTCGGACACTTTCTGAAGTTCATCAGCGTGCCTCCCGGATAAACGTAGGATCCTGACAACTTCAATCCTGAGCGCTAAGGATTCAGGGCTATTTCCAAAATCATTGACTCCATTCTTGGTGATCTGCACTGCTTCGTCATGACGGCCTTGCCTGACGAGTGTCTCACTTATCTGTCGGTACAGGAGAACGGTTCCAGGATGCTCCCGGAGTTGTTCGATCCCCGCACGCAGCAGGTCAATCGCATCGGTAGATTTACCTGCTGCATTCAGCATCTTCGCCGCGGCCTCGTAGAGCGACGGTGAATCGAGTGGATTTTTGAGACGCTTAGTACCGTCGATCAACGCGGCGACGGCCTCGTCGAGTCGACCACTCCGAAAGAGCAGTCGGCCGAGTAGCAGGAATACCTCTAGATCGAGCGCTGGTCCATTGTCTGCTATCAGCCGCTGAACGCTTGCAGTACGACCGAGTCGCAGGAGTGTCAACCATGCTTCTTTGGGGCATCGCGGAAGGATCGCCGCGTTAATAAGCTCGTTTGCGGCACGGTCGGTATCGTCATTTCGATTGCGTGCCAGATAGAGCTTGGCCAAGTAAACGTGCATGCCAGCCGAAGGACTCCCTGCCGAGAGCGCCCCTTCAAGTACTGCACATTGTTCTGAAATCTCATCAGCGTCCAGAGGAATCTGGGTTTCAGCTTTGTAAACTCTCTCTAAATGCAGGGAATAGAGTTGTGAAATATCCGCCAGCTTATGCTCATCACCCGTAGCGGTTAAGTGGTAGCGCGCCTCGATGAAGTTTGCGGCATTCCGACCAGGAGTAGTTCGGCGAGCTTTGAATGGGCGCATGTAGTAATCGGCGGCGACACGATGGGAGGCCATCAAGCGACGGCCATCCTTCCGCAACTTTGCGGCAGCGACCTCTCGTGCGACAGGGTTCATCGAGTACCAGCGGCGACGGCGCTCGATCAAGAAGTTGTCCTCAAGATCATTGATCGCTGAATCGAGCGAGGACTGAATCTGGGCCAGTATCTGTTCGCGATTGAACGATCTGCGATAGACCGATATCCTCTGCAGTGCATCCTGGCTATGCTCGGATATCGCCGACAAGGTCTTGCGCACCAATTGCGTCTCAAGGTAGCGGACGAGGGTTTGACTGATACGGTTTCCGCGCATCTCCCAAGAAGCCGGAGAGAGGTTGATGAGCTCGTCCAATGGCCACTTTCGCAGGCTCGCCACCAGGGTCTTTAGTGCGCGGGCGTTACCTCCGAGCCAGGATACGACGTCCTCCATGCGATCGTGTGGAACCTCAGCCTGCCTGCCGGACTCGGCAAGCCAGCGAGTCAACGCTCCAATCCCCTCCGAAGTGTCGAAGCTGGGCAATGTCCTTACCTGAACGTGCTCCAGCTCCTCCTCTAAGACAGCCCTCGAACTCAATAGTAGTATGCGCCCTCTATGGCGAGATGGTCGCAGCCGAGAAACCAGCTCCTCATACCCTGGAAGCATTCTCCCGCTGTCGTCTAGGCAGTTCTGGAAATCGTCGATGACGAGCAGTGTCTGCGATCGCAGTAAATCGATGAGACTATTGGAAAAGTCTCCACCCAGGGGTATTCGGACGCCCAGATCGCGGTCAAGAAATTCGGATATGACAAGCGTGGCGTCGTCGAACTGCATTCGACTCGTAGGGACTTCAATTAATGCGCTTGGCAGGCCAGAGTCGATGATGAGCTTATCGGCTAGAAAGGATTTTCCAACGCCCGAGAATCCTTGGACGCAACATACGTTCGGACCATTGGTAAGCCACTCATTGCGTAGCCAATGTGAAAGCTTGGATCTTGATGAAGCATTCTCCTGGGCCTCTGCGAGCGGACCGCTCTCGTTGGCCCCTTCCTCGCCTGAGATACGCCACAGGGCCTCGACGACCAGCGGCTCGTCCGGGTAGTCGGCTTGAACGGATTCCAATAAACGTTTGAGTGACGCCGGCGTGGGTGTCAAATTGGTGAGCACCTCGTGCCATGTCACAGCTGGACTGAGGTCCGAGCGTAGATTTGCGCTGCCGATGTCGGCATTGCTGAGCACTCTTCGAATCTCTGCGCGGTCCGTATAGCGCTGGCTCAACAAGGGCTCAAGTTTGCCTAAGATCGGGTGCCACGTTATCTCGTTCATCGCGCTCGGCCTTTTAGTAGTTACCGCGCGGGAAACGCTGGATCAACTCGAGCAGCTTATTCAGTGCGATGCCCTCATTGCGGTAGACCCATTTCTTCTCTGACGGCGAGTACAACTGACCTCCGGCGTGGTGGACACCGACCAGTCGCCACTGATCATCAAGAAGTGGCGATCCGGATGATCCCGGCAGGGTGTCAGTGTAGTATTGGATTATGGTGTCATCGATGTGACTGACAATATTGTGGTAAAGCGCAATTTGTTTTGGTCCACCGCCTGGATGTTGCACGATATTCACCCGCTTCGTCGCGAAAGTGTCGAATTCAATGGCGCTTATGGCGCCCCATGCAGAATTCGTGCCTTGCGGCATCTTCACGAGCGTGAGATCCGACTCTAATGATGTCTCAAACCCGTCGGCTGGACATAGCGGCAAAGTCACGTATTCACATATCGTGCCGCTACTATCGGCCTGATAGTTGAACCGTACTTCAGCGTCTCTGGATTCGTGAAACGTAGGGAGAACGTGATTGTTGGTAACCAGGATGTCATTGGAAATGAGAAACCCAGTCCCGAGTGAACCTCCGGGGGTCGATATCCGCCCTACCGAGCGCGCCACCTGAAGCCCGGTCTCCAAGAATGAAACCGGCAACAAAGTACTCTGTGAGCCCATGATCTTCTCGACGTTGCCTACAGCCAACGAAAGTGTCGAACTTCCGGAGGGTAGAGTCAGGGAATCCCGCAGGCCGCCGTGAAGTACCGCGTTTTCAGGCTGCTCGAGCAAGACTACTTGAAGAAGCTCTACCAGCTTGTTCCGATGTCCGGTCTCGGTGAGTGCACTGTGCCAGGTGTCAATCGGTCTGCTACTGAAACGGACCATTGACATAGGGATCTCAGCGAAACTGAGTAAGCGCTGTACGCTTTCGTCATCAGGATACAGGTTTGCAAGCTCGCGAACGAGTGTCGCCCTGCTGATGGCTGTCTCCATGTGTCCCTCGCAACCAATGCGTTTGCTGATCTTGTCAGCACGGTGAAATCTGGTACGGCAGCCGCAGTCTGCCGTACCAGTGGCATGCAAGTCTCTGAACGTGTCGTTCGACAAGTTGCCTCTGTTACACGCGTACACAAGGCAGCGGTGCAGCAGACTGGCTTGCGACAAGTACCCCGACAAACGCAGCGGGCGGGCCGCTGGAAGGACCGGTGGCAGAACCAGCAGCGCACCGACCATCAACTCTGTTGTGTCGACAGTCATTGCTGCGGTGGTGTGCGCGTAGCGCAGCAGCACGGGGCGAGCGAAGCGGCCGCCTTCTGCTGGAAGTGCGGTGTGCAGCAGCTCGCCGAAGTCGTGGTGTTCCGGCGCGAACTTGTCAGGGAGGTCGCGGACGATCGGGGTTGCGGCCACATATTCGGCGAGGCTGTGGTGGGTGAAGACGATGTCGTTGCCGCGCTGGATGAACTGGCCCGCTCCCACCAGGTAGGCGATGAGGGTGTCGACCGGTGCGATGTCGCGCAGGCGCGTCTGCTCGTGCACCGCGAGAGCCAGCGAACTGTCGGTCGACAGCCGAGTGCGCCCGAGGTGCTCGATGAGCGGGACGCGATAGCGGTCGAACGGTCCAGTTGCCGAGCGGTCGCCTCTGATGTAGTCGAGGTAGTTCTCGTAAGGCTCGAACTGGTTGCCGGGCAACGGGCGGTCCTGGTGCTGCGCGAACACGATCGCGGCGATCGTGGCCAGCAGAGACACCTCGACCAGTTCGTCGAGGTGCGCTTCGTGGGTCTGGCGCAGGAAGCGGTCAGCATGGTCACCCTTCACCTCCTCGGGCCACTTGCGCGCGAAGCGTTCCAGCCCTGCTATATCAAACGGCTGGGTTTCGTAGCGGGCGGACCCTGCACGCTGCAATGCGGCCAGGACGCCGCCTTCGGTCGGTCTGGCCGTGAGCAGGACACGACAATCCGGCAACGACGCCCGCGCCTGTATGGTGTGTACGAGAGTGGCGCGCAGCGCACTATCGGCGACCTCGTCCAGCGCGTCGACCAAGAGCAACCAGCGGCACCCCGCAACCCTGCCGGCGAACAGTGCTGCGTCGACCAGACCGTTCATGTAGCGGCCGTACTCGGCGAAGGCGCTGTCGGCCAACGCCTGGGTGAACGAACTGCCGAGGTGCTGGGCCAGAGTGCGTGCGGTGATACGGAGCGGGATCACCGGTTCTGTCAGCGGGGCCGTATCGTCGTCGGACTTCAGCTTCCAGTTCCGGCAGATCTCCGCGGTGAGACGCAAGGTCAGCGTCGACTTGCCCTGTCCTGGACCGCCCACGACGATCAGGTGCGGGTCGGCGTCGACCGCCGACCGCATCGGTTTGGGAGGTGGCTGGACAGTGACGCGAACCGACGGCACGACGGGGAACTCGACCAAGCGGCCGTGCTCGTTAGATAACAGCGTGGGCTTCCCCTGGTCGTACTGCGTCTCGACGACGCCGCCGAGTCCTTGGCGCACGCAGACCGCCCGGAGCGACGGGGTGCGTGCACCACGCAACTGCTGATACGGCTGCAGATCGGAGGCTTGCTCTTGAGCCCACGGCAAGTGGGTGATCTCGACAGGCAACTCTATGGTCTCGGCCCACAACGCCGGCGGATCGCACTCCACTGGCTTGGCAGAGGCTGGGGTCTGCTGTAGGTAGACGTCGCCGTGGACGTTGCGTATTTGGAAGCCAATGCCGTGGACATCGCCCGTCTCGTTACCGGTGAAGTCCTTGTGCGCCACCGAGGGATATTCGCACGAAGGCGGCACTCATTAATGGACAAAAACAGGGCATCTCAACCTGCGGGGTTCTCCGACGCTGTGATCGTTTGGATCAATATGGTTGAGACCAGTGATGAGGGTATGTAAGCGACCCTATGCACTGCGGTGTCGAGACGGCGTATGGCGCAGATGCGCCGTATTCTCCTCGCATTCGTCGAATGCCTTATCGGCGATGGCTGGAAGCTGTTGGAAGACCTCGCCGGGCTGGCGGTTGAGCGGCTGCGGAGAACGCTCTTTGCTGATGTTCCGGACGACGAGGCAGCGAACCGGCTTATTGAGCCTCTGTCGTCCTGTAGTGGCCCCGTAGTTCTGTAGGCGTGGATGGCTTTGGTCAGTCAGTCGGTCGGCGCGGTTGGGCGGCAGCGGAGTTTGCGGAGGATGTCCCTGGCCTTGAGTTGGCCGTTGGCGCGTTCGCCGGGGCCGGGGCTCAGACACGGGTTCGATTCCGCATTGAGTGGCCTCATCCGTGCAACCAGGAGGTGACGGCCTCGTCGCGTAAGTCTCAACCACAAGGGTATCAGCGAAGTCGTGACCAGCGACCCGGCGCTGGACCGCCTCGGGTGCGACTGGCACTTCTCCGCGCGCGACCACCGGCTGGTGGCGGGGAAGCTCGGCGACTACCTCGCCACGCTTCCCCTCCGGTGGTGAGGGCTACTTCGGGTCGAGCACGAACAGCGGGATCAGCCGGTCGGTCTTCTCCTGGTACTCGGCGTAGTTGGGGAAGGCCGCGACGGCGCGCTCCCACCACTCGGCCCGCTCGGCGCCGTCGACCTCACGGGCGGTGTACTCCTTCGCCTCGGTGCCGTCCTGCAGGACGATCTCCGGGTGCGCCTTGATGTTGAAATACCAGGTGGGGTGCTCGGGCGCGCCGCCCTTGGAGGCCACGACCGCGTAGCTGCCGTCGTGCTCCACGCGCATGACCGGGGTGTAGCGCAGGGCTCCGCTCTTCGCGCCGCGCACGGTCAGCAGCACGATCGGCCTGCCGACGACCTTGACGCCCTCGGTCGTCCCGGTCTCGAGGATCTGCTTCGTCTGATTCTGGACCCACTCGGTCGGGCTGAGCTTCACATCTGCCATGCCCGTGATCAACGCTTTTCCGGCCGGTCTCATTCCCCGGCGCGCGTGAACTGCACGTTCGTGGGCTGGACCGCGTCCGGCCTGACCGGCAGGGCGTTCACCACCAGGCGTTCGCCGTGGACGTCCGTGATCGCGACCGAACCGCCGCAGCCGGCCGTCCTCGTCGCGTTTGAGCTGCCGTTACCGCCCGCCCGCCTGGACCTCCAGCCGGGCCACGGGTTGCGGTGGTCGAGCACCTGGATCCCGCACCAGTGCTGGCTGGAACCGGTCTTGTAGCGGGTCGCGACGTTCTTGGTCGTCTCCGGGCTGACGAACCGGGAGATCGCCGACCAGGTGTACATCTCCCACCGCACGGTGAATAGCCACCTGTACGAGATCTTCCCGAAGCTCGGAGTCACCAACCGCACCCAGCTGCGTGCCGCACCGGAGAGCTCGTAGCCGGAAGAAACACTCGGGTGTGTCCATTCGAGACGCTGTTCGCACGGGTCCACACGGGACTTGAGTCGTTCGACGCATGCGGAGACCTCCGGCACAGATGCATTGTGGATTCGTGTGCGAGCGACCGGGTACAGGGGACCCCGGTGCGGCGTTCGTGGCGTTGTCCGTTCCAGGACTCCACTCCGCACTGACCACCTCAGGTGACGCGAAAGACCGGCCAGCCGATCTCGGTGCGCCACGCGGCGGGATCGCTCGTGTCACGAGGGCCCACGGCGTAGACCTCCCGCACCGGCCCGGCCACCGACATCGCGTTCTCCACCACCCAGGTCCCGAGTTCGCCGTACGTGACCTCGACGCCGTCGTGCTCGCCGACGTGGGTGGTGACGGCCAGTTCAACGGCCGGAAGAACCACGGGGTGCACGCGTCCGGTGCGAGGTGGCGCAGCGGTGGGCAGGTAGACGAGCGCGTGACCGCGCTCCTGTTCGAAAAGGGCGTTGTCGTAGCAGCCGCCCGGCGGTCCGGTCGCGGTGGCGCCGACGGCCGCCTCCAGTTCGGCCATCGCGCCTGCGAACCAGCTCTCGACGTCGCGACCGCTGACCACGGCTTCCACCGCTGCGACCGTCCTGGCGGGCTCCGCACGCAGTTCGACGTCAATCGGCGCGGGGTCGGGTCGGAGCAGGCGCCGCAGCGACACGACCGCGGCCCTGGTGCGGTCGAGCACGTCCTCGAGGCGTTGCAGGTGGTCCGCGACCAGGGCCGCCCGGACACTGGGGTCGGGGGTCCGCAGGATCCGCTGCACGTCGCTGAGCGGGACGTCGAGTTCGCGGAGCCGGTGGATGACCTGCGCGGTCGGGATCTGGTCGAGGCCGTAGTAGCGGTAACCGGTGGTCTCGTCCACCACGGCGGGCTCCAGCAGGGCCGCCTCGTGATAGCGACGCAGGGTCCGCACGCTCAAGTGGGTCAGCCGCGAGAACTCCCCGATGGTCAGCACGCCGCCATTGTGGACTCTCTCCCAGGGGGAGAGTCCACGGCTTGACCCTCCCGCGCCGTGAGGTCACACGATGAGCTCATGACACAGCACACCGATCTCCCAGCCGATCTGCTCCCGGCCACCGTGCGCGAGTTCTTCGCCGCCCACATCGCCCGCGACGCCGACACCGCCTCCTCGTTCCTCGCCGAGGACGTGGTGGTCGTCGACCAGGACGAGACCTTCCGCGGCAGGGAGCAGGTCCACGCGTTCCTGCGGGACGCCGGGTCCGAGTTCGAGTACACGACCGAACAGATCGGCGCTCGCCGCGTCGATGACGCCCACTGGGTGGTGACCGTGCGGCTCGAGGGCACCTTCCCCGGTGGCGTCGCCGAACTCGACTACCGGTTCGCGTTGCAGGACGGACTCGTCGCCGAACTCGTCATCGCCAACCACTCGGCCTGACCGAACCCGCGCTACGCCGATTTGCAATGGAGAGCGCGTTGTCCAGTTCGGATCGCGATCGTCTCGACGGTCGCCGAGCGCTGGTCACGGGCGGTTCGAGACGTCCACGGCGGCGGCATGATCGTCGGAGACGACCGGTTCGGCCTGTCCGAGATGCTGAACCTGGCCGACCCGATGGGCATGGCCGTGATCTCGGTCGAGTACCGGCTCGTGCCCGAGACACCCCCTCCAGGTCCCGTCGAGGACTGCTACGCGGGCCTGGTGTGGGTGTCGGATCGCGCCCACGACCTCGACATCGACCCCGAGCGCAGCGTCATCACGTCTGCCGTGCCCGTGATCGACGTTTTCCCGGCCGGTCTCATTGCCCGGCGCGCGTGAACTGCACGTTCGTGGGCTGGACCGCGTCCGGCTTGACCGGCAGGGCGTTCACCACCAGGCGTTCGCCGTGGACGTCGGTGACCGCGACCGAACCGCCGCAGCCCGCGCCGTTCTCGGAGAGGAAGTAGTTGTACTCGAAGCGTTTGAGCTGCCGCCACTGTCCGCCCGCCTGGACCTCCAGCCGGGCCACGGGGTTGCGGTGGTCGAGGACCTGGATCCCGCACCAGTACTGGCTGGAACCGGTCTTGTAGCGGATCGAGATCTTCTTGGCCGTCTCCGGGCTGACCAGGGTCCAGCTGATCGGGATCTCGCCCTTCACGGGTGCCGCGAGCATCGCGAACGCCTCCGCGCTGAGGTCCAGCTGGCCTGGGCGGCACGGCGCGGGGCAGAGGTTCGTGATCCGCACGGTGATGCTCTTCCCGCCGGCCTGGACCAGGACGTGCGCGCCGCACGCGGCCGAGCCCTCGTAGTCGGCCTCGTTCATCGCGGCGGTCAGCGGGTCGGGGCCCGGGTCGTACGAGCACGCACCGCCGCCGTCGGAGTCGTAGAACGTCGCGACGCCCTGCCTGGGTTCACCCGGCTTGATCCTCCCGGCCAGGGGAGCGCCCACCTGAGGCTTGGCAGTGGTCGTCGTGGGACTCGGGACCGGCGTGGTCGTGCTGGTCACCGGCGGTGTGGTCGTGGTCGTGGGTGCGGCGCTCGAGCCGGCGACGGGTATGCCCGCGACGCTCTGCGGATCACGCAGCACCACGACGCCGGCGACCGACACCAGCAACGCGAGCAGGACGAACAGCAGCAGGCGAGTGCGTCTCACCGCCGAACCATAGTCCGCTGCACGGCGATGAACACCAGCAGCAGAACGCCGATCACGATCTTCGTCCACCACGAGCTGAGCGTGCCCTGGAACGAGATCAGCGTCTGGATCGTGCCGAGCACGAGCACGCCGACCAGGCCGCCGAGCACGTACCCGACCCCGCCGGCCAGCAGTGTCCCGCCGATGACGACGGCCGCGATGGCGTCCAGTTCCATGCCGACGGCGTGCAGGCCGTATCCGGAGAGCATGTAGAGGCTGAACAGCAGACCGGCCAGCGACGAGCACAGGCCGCTGATGACGTAGACGCCCACCTTGACGCGGGTGGTCGGCAGTCCCATCAGCAGCGCGGACGACTCGCTGCCACCGACCGCGTAGACCGTGCGGCCGAAGCGGGTGCGGTGCAGGACGTACATCGCGGCGGCGACGACGAGCAGTGCGATCACGACGTTGTAGGTGATGGTCACGCCGCCGGGCAGCTCGATCGGGGTGGTGGCGACGGCGCGGAACGTCTTGTCCTTGATGGACACCGACTCGACGCTGATCAGGAAGCACAGGCCGCGGGCGAGGAACATGCCGGCGAGCGTGACGATGAACGGCTGGATGTCGAACTTGTGGATCACCAGGCCCATCAGCAGGCCGAGCGTGGAGCCGATGAGCAGCACGGCGAGGACGACCAGCGGCACGGGCCACCCCGCCTGCAGGCCCGACGCCGTGACCATTGTGGACAGTGCGACGACCGAGCCGACGGACAGGTCGATGCCGCCGCTGAGGATCACGAACGTCATGCCGGCGGCGAGCACGATCAGGAAGGCGTTGTCGATGAACAGGTTCGCGATCACCTGGCCGGACGCGAACCCGTCGTAGCGCGCCGAGCCGACGCCGAAGGCGAGGATGAACAGCACCACGGTCGCGAGCACCGGCAGGAACCGCGTGGGCACCCGTTGGGTGAGAGTGGTCATGAGACGGCCACCTTCCGGAAGCTCAGTGCGGCACGGGCCTTCGGCGCCTGGACCAGGCACACGGCGATGACGACGACCGCCTTGAACACGAGCGTCACCTCCGGCGCGACGCCGATCGTGTAGACGGTGGTGGTGAGGGTCTGGATGATCAGCGCGCCGAGCAGCGTGCCGGTGAGCGAGTACCGCCCGCCGGCGAGCGAGGTGCCGCCGATGACGACGGCGAGGATCGCGTCCATCTCGATCCACAACCCGGCGTTGTTGGCGTCGGCCGCGCTGACGTTGGAACTGATCATCAGCCCGGCGATGCCCGCGCACACCGCGGCGAACACGTAGACGGTCCAGATGATCGTGCGGGACCGCACCCCGGCGAGCCGGGACGCCTCCGGGTTCACGCCGACGGCCTCGATCAGCACGCCGAGCGCGGTCCGCCTGGTCACGAACGCCACGATCCCCAGCACCAGCAGGGCGATCAGGATCGAGATCGGCAGCACCACGAAACCGGCGCCGACCTGGCGGTAGGCGGTGTTGTTGACCGTGACGATCTGGCCCTCGGTCACGAGCATCGCCACACCGCGGCCCGCGGTCATCAGCACCAGGGTCGCGATGATCGGCTGGATGCCCAGCCCCGCCACCAGGAAACCGTTCCACAGCCCCAGCACCGCGCAGAGCACCAGTGCGATCGCCATGCCGGCGAACGCGGTCCCGGCACTGCCCGACGTTCCGATGTGGACACACGTGACGGCACCCGCGATCGCCGCGACCGCGCCGACGGAGAGGTCGATGCCCCGGGTGGCGATCACCAGTGTCATGCCGAGGGCGATCAGCAGGGTGGGCGCGCCGTTCTTCAGCACGTCGACCAGGCCGCCGTAGAGGTGGCCGTCCTGCATGCGCAGCGAGAAGAAGGACGGCGTCACGATCAGGTTGAGCAGCAGTAGCGCGGCCAGCGCCAGCAGTGGCCACAGCAGCCGGTTCTTCACGACACCACCTTTTCCGGCGCGGCCCCGCCCGCGATCAGTTCCACGACCTCGTCCACACCGGTCACCGCCCCGTCCAGCTCCGCGATCTTGCGCCGGTCGCGCAGCACGACGATCCGGTCGGCGATGCGCACGACCTCCTCCAGTTCCGCGGAGATGAACAGGATCGCGGTGCCCTCCGCGGCGAGCGTGGTGACGAGCTGCTGGATCTGCGCCTTCGCGCCGATGTCGATGCCCCTGGTCGGCTCGTCCAGGATCAGCAGCCGCGGTTCGGTGACGAGCCAGCGTGCCAGCAGGACCTTCTGCTGGTTGCCGCCGGACAGCGTGCGCACCAGCGCGTCCGGGTTGGCCGGGCGGATGTCCAGTGCCTTCAGGTACTTGTCGACCAGCTGGTCCTTCGTCCTGCGGGGCAGCGGGCGGGTCCAGCCGCGCGCCGCCTGCATCGCGAGCACCAGGTTGTCGCGGACCGAGAGGTCGGCGACGAGACCCTCGCCCTTGCGGTCCTCCGAGCTGAACGCGATGCCCGCCGCGATCGCCGAACGGGGGCCGCGCAGGCGCAGTGGCGCGCCGTCCACGAGCACCCTGCCGGAGTCCGCGCGGTCGGCGCCGAAGAGCAGCCGGGCCAGTTCGGTGCGGCCGGACCCGAGCAGTCCGGCGAGGCCGACGACCTCGCCCGCCCTGATCTCCAGGTCGAACGGTTCGATCGCGCCGCGCCTGCCCAGTCCCTCCGCCGCCAGCAGCACCGGTCCCTGGGCCTGCCGTTCCTCGGCGGCGTGCTCGATCGCCTCCAGCACGCCGAGGTCGCGGCCGATCATCTGCGCGATGAGCGTGCGCCGGTCCACCTCCGCGGTGAGGTGCTCGCCGACGAGGGTTCCGTTGCGCAGCACCGTCATCCGGTCGGAGATCTCGTAGACCTGGTCGAGGAAGTGCGACACGAACAGGATCGCGACGCCTTCGTCGCGCAGCACGCGCATGATCCGGAACAGCTCGGCGACCTCACCGGCGTCCAAACTGGACGTCGGTTCGTCGAGCACGAGCACGCGGCAGTCGATCGCGATCGCACGGGCGATGGCGACCAGCTGCTGCACCGCGATCGGGTGTTCGCCGAGGCTCGACGCCGGGTCGATGTGCACACCGATGCGCGCCAGGACTTCTGCGGCACGGCGGCGCATCGCCGGGAAGTCGATGCCTCCGAACCTGCGGGGTTCACGGCCCAGCAGGATGTTCTCCGCGACCGTGAGGTTCGCGCAGAGGTTGACCTCCTGGTACACCGTGCTGATCCCGGCGTGCTGCGCCTCGCCGGGGGAGGAGAACGCCACGTCCTCGCCCGCCAGCGCGACCTGACCGGCGTCGGGACGGTGCACGCCGGTCAAGGTCTTGATGAGGGTGGACTTCCCGGCGCCGTTCTCGCCCATGAGGGCGTGCACCTCGCCGGGGAACAGCCGGAAGTCGACGTCCTGCAACGCCTTCACGCCGGGAAACGCGAGGCTGATGCCCCGCATCTCGACGACAGCTGGCGGTGACTCGGTCATGGGCTCTGGCCTTCGTCGCTGGGGCCGCGGGACCCGTCACGCGGATGCGCGCGAATGACGGGCCCCGCGGGGTCTTCGGATCGAGCTGCCGGTAGCTCAGTACTGGCGCTGGGGGAGCGCGGCCTTGGCCTGCTCCTGCGTGAACGTGCCCTCCACGGTCACGACCCGCTCCGGCACCTGCTCACCGGCCACGACCTTCTTCGCGAGGTCCATCAGCTGCTTGCCCAGCAACGGGTTGCACTCGACGATGAAGTTGATCTCGCCGTTGGCCAGCGCCTGCATGCCGTCCTTCACCGCGTCCACGGTGATGATCTTGATGTCCTTGCCGGGCACCTTGCCCGCTGCCTTGATCGCCTCGATCGCGCCCAGGCCCATGTCGTCGTTGTGCGCGTACACCACGTCGATCTTCGGCTGGGACTTGAGGAACGCCTCCATGACCTGCTTGCCGCCGGACCGGGTGAAGTCACCGGTCTGCGACGCCACGACCTTGATGTCGGGCTTGGAGGCGATCTTCTCCTCGAAGCCCTTCTTGCGGTCGATCGCCGGCGCCGCGCCCGTGGTGCCCTGCAGCTCCACGACGTTCGTCTGGCCGGAAGCGTTGGCCACCAGCCAGTCGCCTGCCTTGCGGCCCTCCTCGACGAAGTCCGAACCGAGGAACGTCTTGTACAGCGACGTGTCGTCGGAGTCGATCGAGCGGTCCGTGAGGATCACGGGGATGTTGGCGCGCTTGGCTTCCAGCAGCACCGTGTCCCAGCCGGTCTCCACGACCGGGCTGAACGCGATCACCGACACCTTCTGCTGGATGTAGGAGCGGATCGCCTTGATCTGGTTCTCCTGCTTCTGCTGCGCGTCGGAGAACTTCAGGTCGACCCCGGCCGCCTTGGCCTCGTCCTGGATCGACTTCGTGTTCGCGGTGCGCCAGCCGCTCTCGGCGCCGACCTGGGCGAAGCCCATCGTGATGGCGCTGCCGGACGAGCCGGTGTCCCCACCACCGCCTCCCGAGCCGCACGCGGTGAGCGCGCTCAGCAGGACCACGCTGGCGACTGTCGTGATCTTCTTCAGCACTGGGATTCCTCCGGGGTGACGACGGTGTCGCGGAGCTCGACCGCGTGTCCGCGGTTGTCAGGTGGACAAGAGTGAACGCTCACAACTGTCGCGTCAAGGGCTTGCTCGTAACGAGTTCGCAGCCCTATGTTAACGCTCACTTCCGAGCTTGGGGAGGAAACCCGTGCCCCGCAAGCACGTCCTGCTGAGCGCCGCACTCGCGGCCAGTCTGCTGGTCGCCGTTCCCGGATCCGGGGCCGCCGCTGAGACCGACTACACGCTCAAGATCGACGCCACGAAGAAGGGCCCGTCGATCGACGACTCGATGTACGGCGTCTTCTTCGAGGACATCAACCGAGCGGCCGACGGCGGCCTGTACGCCGAGCTGGTGCAGAACCGCTCGTTCGAGTACGACCCGGCCGACAACGCGAGCTACCACGGCCTGACGTCCTGGGCGCCGCACAGCGGCATGGTCGACGTCGCCGACGACAGCGGCCGGATGAACGAGCGCAACCGCCGCTACCTGAAGCTGGGCCTGCCCGCCGGTGTCATCAACTCCGGCTACAACAGCGGGATCGCGGTCCAGAGCGGCCAGCGCTACGACTTCTCCGTCTGGGCCCGTACGGACCAGGCGGGCACCCCGCTCACCGCCACCGTCACCGACCCCGCCGGCGCCGCACTGGGCGACCCGGTGAAGATCGAGGTCCGCGGTGACGGCTGGACCCGGTACACCGGCACGGTTCGTGCGCGGAAGTCCTCGACGACCGGCCGGCTGCTGGTCACCGGCGGCGGCACCGGGACCCTGCGCCTCGACATGATCTCGTTGCTGCCGCAGGACACCTTCAAGGGTCACGGCCTGCGGCGCGACCTGGCCGAGAAGATCGCCGCGCTCAAGCCGGGCTTCGTCCGGTTCCCCGGCGGCTGCCTGGTCAACACCGGCAGCCACTACGGCTACGATGCGCCGAACTTCGAGCGCCGCCGCTCGTACCAGTGGAAGGACACCATCGGCCCGGTCGAGCAGCGCGCCACCAACTGGAACTTCTGGGGCTACAACCAGTCCTACGGCCTCGGCTACTTCGAGTACTTCCAGTTCTCCGAGGACGTCGGCGCCATGCCGTTGCCCGTCGTGCCCGCACTCGTCACCGGCTGCGGTCAGAACCGCGCCACGGACGACCCGGCGCTGCTGGCCAGGCACGTCCAGGACACGCTCGACCTGATCGAGTTCGCGAACGGTCCCGCCGACTCGGTGTGGGGGCGCAAGCGCGCCGAGATGGGGCACCCCGAGCCGTTCCGGCTGACCCACCTCGCGGTCGGCAACGAGGAGAACCTGCCCGACGAGTTCATGGCGCGCTTCACGCAGTTCCGCGACGCCATCAACGCCAGGTACCCGGACATCACCGTCGTCAGCAACTCCGGCCCCGACGACGCCGGCGGCACGTTCGACCGCCTGTGGCAGCTCAACAAGCAGGCCGGCGTGAAGATGATCGACGAGCACTACTACAACAGCCCCAGCTGGTTCCTGGAGAACAACAACCGCTACGACTCCTACGACCGCAACGGCCCCAAGGTGTTCCTCGGCGAGTACGCCTCGCAGGACAACAGGTACTTCAACGCGCTGAGCGAAGCGGCGTTCATGACCGGCCTCGAACGCAACGCCGATGTCGTGAAGCTCGCCTCGTACGCGCCGTTGCTGGCCAACGAGGACTACGTCCAGTGGCGCCCGGACATGATCTGGTTCAACAACCACGCGTCCTGGGGCTCGGCCAGCTACGAGATGCAGAAGCTCTTCATGACCAACGTGGGCGACCACGTCGTGCCGAGCACCGCGTCCGCCACGCCGTCGACCCAGACGCCGATCACCGGTGCCATCGGGCTCTCGACGTGGGCCACCGCCGCCACCTACGACGATGTGAGCGTCACCAACGCCGCTGGGCAGCCGTTGTTCAGCGACGACTTCTCGGGCACCGACGCGCAGTGGACGAAGTCCGCGCGTGGTGCGTGGAACGTGGTGAACGGCGCCTACGTCCAGTCCGACGCGGCCGCGGAGGACACGCTCGTCACGGCGGGCGACAGGTCGTGGCGTGACTACACGCTGAACGTCAAGGCCACCAAGCAGTCCGGGCGTGAGGGCTTCCTCGTCGCGTTCGGCGTGCAGGACACCGGCAACTACTACTGGTGGAACCTCGGCGGCTGGAACAACACCCAGTCCGCGGTGGAGAAGGCCGTCGGCGGCGCCAAGAGCACGTTGATGAGCAACGGCACGCGCATCGACACCGGTCGCACGTACGACGTGCGCGTCGAGGTTCGCGGTCGGCACGTCGCGTTGTTCCTCGACGGCCAGAAGTGGGGCGAGTTCACCGACGACAAGCTCGCCGAGCCGTTCCGCCAGGTCGTCACCCGCGACCTCGCCACCGGTGAGCTGATCGTCAAGGTGGTCAACGCCCAGGACAACGCCGCCCGCACGCGCGTCGACCTCGGCGTCCCCGTGGCGTCGACGGCGCGGGCGACCGTGCTGCAGGGCCGTCCCGACGACATGAACACCGAGTTCACCCAGCCGATCCGCCCCCGCGCCGAGCAGGTCCGGGTGGCGAGCAGCTTCACACACACGTTCCCGCCGAACTCCGTCACGTTCCTCCGGATCAGGAGCCGCTCGTGATCAACCGACGATCCCTGCTGGCCACGGGCGGTGTGCTCGCCGCGACCGGTGCACTCGCGTCCGCCGCGCCCGTTTCCGCTGCGGCCGAGCCCGCCGCGGAGGTGCCGGCCCGCAACCCGCTCGTCGAGCAGCGCGCCGACCCGTTCATCACGCCGCCCACAGACGGCATGTACTACCTGACCGGGTCCGTGCCCGAGTACGACCGGGTCGTGATCCGCGGCGCGTCCACTCTGGACGGTCTGGCCTCCGCTCGCGAGCGCACCATCTGGCGGCGTCCTGCCTCGGGGCGGATGGGCGGCTACATCTGGGCGCCGGAGCTGCACCGCATCGACGGGAAGTGGTACGTCTACTTCGCCGCGGGGGACAAGGACGAGCCGTTCCGCATCCGCACCTACGTGCTGGAGTCGGCGAACGCGGACCCGCGCGAGGGCGGCTGGGTGCTGCGCGGGCAGATGGTGACGGCGTGGGACACGTTCACATTGGACGCGACCACGTTCGCGCACCGCGGCAAGCGCTATTTCCTGTGGGCGCAGAGCGAACCCGGCATCGCCACCAACTCGAACCTCTACATCGCCGAGATGGCCTCGCCGCTCGCGTTGAAGAGCGCGCCCGTGCGGATCGCGACGCCGACGCTGTCGTGGGAGGTGCTGGGCTTCAAGGTGAACGAGGGGCCCGCGGTGCTGGTCCGCAACGGCCGGGTGTTCGTGACTTACTCCGCGAGCGCCACCGACGCCCGCTACTGCATGGGCCTGCTGACCGCCGATGAGAACGCGAACCTCCTGGACGCGCGGTCGTGGACGAAGTCGCCGAACCCGGTGTTCGCGACCCACGCGCCGACCTCGCAGTACGGGCCGGGCCACAACTCGTTCACCACGGTGGGGTCCACCGACGTGCTCGTCTACCACGCCCGCGACTACCGCGACATCACCGGCGACCCGCTGTTCGACCCGAACCGGCACACCCGCGTGCAGCGGCTGCACTGGAACGCGGACGGCACCCCCTCGTTCGGCGTTCCGGTCGGCCGCGGCGGCCCGATCTCGCGGCTGTCGCCTTTGGACGCGCCGTCGCTGGTCGTGCGGCACTACGAGTACCGGCTGCGGGTCGACGGCAACGTGCGCGAGGTCGCCGACAGCCAGTTCCGTTTCGTGCCGGGGTTCCTGGGTTCCGGCACGGTCGCGCTGCAGTCGGTGAACTTCCCGGACCGGTACGTGCGGGTGGACGGCGACGCGTTCCGCATCGACCCGTTCGAGGACACCGACGCGTACGGCCGCGCGGCGAGTTTCGTTCGTGTACCGGGACTTGCGGACCGCGGCGCGATATCGCTGCGTGTAGGCGCGGACACGTATCTGGCCCACGACAACGGCCGCGTGGTGTTGTCCAGACCAGGAAGCGACCGCGACGCGCGCAGACGTGCCACATTCCGACTCGAATAAGTGGACAATGAGCACTGCATCGAAGCCGACCTGGTGTTATCGCTAACATCACCGGCGCAGATCGAAGATCGGAGACCGCTCGTGGAGAAGACGTCGCGTGACCCCGCGATGACCGATGTGGCACGACTTGCCGGGGTGTCGCACCAGACGGTCTCGCGTGTGCTCAACAACCACCCGAACGTCCGCGAGCAGACCAGGCTGCGCGTGCAGGCGGCCATCAAGGAGCTCGACTACCGCCCCAACCGCGCGGCCCGCGCGCTGGTGACCGGCAAAACGCAGCTCATCGGCGTCGTGGCCCAGAACTCGACCCTGTACGGCCCTGCGTCGCTGCTGTCCGCCTTCGAGGAGGCGGCGGGCGAGGCCGGCTTCGCGGTCAGCGTCGGCAGGGTGAAGGTGCTGGACCGCGACTCCATCGCCGCCGCCGTGGAACGGCACCGCGACCAGCGAGTGGCGGGCATCGTGGTGATCGCCCCGAACTCCTCCGCGGCAGACGCCCTGGCAGACGTACCCGCCGGCGTGCCTCTGGTGACCGTGGACGGCGACCCGGACCGCTCGACGCCGCTGGTCACCGTGGACCAGGCGTCCGGCGCGTTCGAGGCCACGAAGCACCTGATGGACTCAGGCCACGAGACGGTCTGGCACGTCTCGGGCCCCGCGGACTGGTTCGACGCGGCGGGCCGCGTCCAGGGCTGGCGCGCGGCACTGGACGTCACCGGCGCCGAGGTACCGCCGGTCGTGTCGGCGGACTGGAGCGCGGCCTCCGGCTACCGCGCGGGCCAGATGCTGGCCAGGATGCCCGAGGTGACGGCGGTGTTCTGCTCGAACGACCACCTCGCCCTCGGCGTGCTGCGGGCGATGAGCGAACGCGGCAGGAACGTCCCGCACGACGTGAGCGTCGTGGGCTTCGACGACGTGCCCGAGGCCGCCTACTTCATCCCGCCGCTCACCACCGTGCGCCCGGACTTCGCCGCGGTGGCGCACGAGACGCTCGGGCTGCTGCTCGAACAGATCAGCGACGGGGAGACGACGCGGCCTCGGCGCACGGTGGCTCCGATGCTGGTGAAGCGCAACAGCGTGGCCCCGCCGCCCCGCTAGCCCCGCCGCCCTGCTAGCCCCGCCGCCCCGTTCCCGCCCGCCTGCCTGCCTGCCTGCCGCACGCGGGGCCCTTCCGTACTGCAAGACAGTACGAAAGCTCCCCGCGTACTCGTTCCGCGGCCGACGCCGCTCAGTTGACCTCTCTGTCTCGTCCGGCGTGTCGCAGCTTCGACACGCCGTCGTCGAGCTCACGCGGGGAGCTTTCGTACTGTCTTGCAGTACGTAGGGGCCCCGCGTGCGCTGCGAGCGGCGAGGGCGGGAGTGTGTGGCTGCGGAGTTTGGGGACCGTCTGGGGCGTGTCGCTTGCGGGGCACGGCGGTTGGGGCGCGCGCATCAGTCGGGGCAGGTGGGTGTTGCTTCGCAGCCAGGCGGTTCCGTGCGCGGTGCCTGCGCCCGTAACGGTCCCGGCGCGGACCGGTTTGTCGTGCGCTCACCTCTCACCCATTTCCCTCACTCGCAGGGAAATCACGATGTATCGGGCACATCTTGACTCCCTGATTGTTAGCGATAACACTCAGGTCGTGACTGACATGACGATCGACCGCGACGCGTGCGTGGTGGGTGTCGACTTCGGCACGCTGTCCGGCCGCGCCGTGGTCGTGCGCGTCCGCGACGGCGCCGAGCTCGGCACCGCTGTGCACGAGTACCGCCACGGAGTGGTGGACCAGGTGCTGCCCGCTACCGGCCGGCCTTTGCCGCCGGAGTGGGCGCTGCAGGTCCCGGCCGACTACCTCGATGTCCTGCGGACCGCCGTCCCGCAGGCGGTCGAGGCGGCCGGGATCTCCGCGGCGCAGGTGATCGGCATCGGGACCGACTTCACCGCCTGCACGATGGTGCCGGTCACGGCGGACGGCACGCCGTTGTGCGACCTGGCGGAGTTCGCGGAGAACCCGCACGCGTACATCAAGCTGTGGCGTCATCACGCCGCGCAGCCGCAGGCTGATCGGATCAACGAGCTCGCCCGTCAGCGCAAGGAGCCTTGGCTGGCGCGGTACGGCGGGCTGATCTCCTCGGAGTGGGAGTTCGCCAAGGGGCTCCAGGTGCTGGAGGAGGCGCCCGAGGTCTACGCGGCGATGGCGCACTGGGTCGAGGCCGCCGACTGGATCGTCTGGCAGCTCACCGGGACGTACACGCGCAACGCCTGCACCGCCGGATACAAGGGCATCCACCAGGACGGCCTGTACCCGAGCGACGACTTCCTCGCCGAGCTCAACCCCGGGTTCGCCACGTTCGTGGCGGACAAGCTCGACCACCCGTTGTCCGCGCTCGGTGATCGGGCCGGTGGGCTGACCGCGCAGGCCGCGGAGTGGACCGGGCTGTCGCAGGGGATCGCGGTGTCGGTCGGCAACGTCGACGCCCACGTCACGGCGCCCGCCGCGCAGGCCGTCGAGCCCGGCCAGATGGTCGCGATCATGGGCACCTCGACGTGTCACGTGATGAGCGGCGACGTGCTGCGCGAGGTGCCGGGCATGTGCGGCGTCGTCGACGGCGGCATCGTGCCGGGGTTGTGGGGGTACGAGGCCGGGCAGAGCGGCGTCGGTGACATCTTCGCGTGGTTCCTGCGCAACCAGGTGCCGCCCGCCTACCACGAACAGGCGAGCGAGCGCGGCATCACGGTCCACGAGCTGCTGTCCGAACTGGCGGCACAGCAAGCGGTCGGAGAGCACGGGCTCGTCGCGCTCGACTGGCACAGCGGCAACAGGTCCGTGCTGGTCGACCACGAGCTGTCCGGTGTTGTCGTCGGCCAGACGCTCGCCACGAAGGCGGAGGACGTCTACCGCGCGCTCCTGGAAGCCACGGCGTTCGGCACCCGCGTCATCATCGACACCTTCACCGACGCCGGGGTGCCGGTGACCGAGCTCGTGATCGCCGGTGGGCTGGTCAAGAACACGCTGCTGATGCAGATCTACGCCGACGTCGTGAACCTGCCGCTGTCGGTGAGCGGCTCGGCACAGGCCCCCGCGCTCGGCTCCGCGATGCACGCGGCGGTGGCGGCGGGCGCGTACCAGGACATCCGCGCAGCGGCGGCCGGGATGGGATCGGTGCGCCACAACGTCTTCACACCCGTGCCGGAGAACGTCGAGGCGTACGAACGGCTCTTTCACGACTACCTCGAGCTGCACGACTACTTCGGCCGCGGTGCCAACGATGTCATGCACCGGCTGCGCGAGTACCGCCGCGCCGCCCTGGAGGGGAAGAGCTGATGTCCGCAACGGCAGAACTCCGCCGCACGGTCGCCGAGCTCCACCGCGAGCTGACCCGCTACGAGCTGGTGAGCTGGACGGCGGGCAACGTGTCTGCGCGGGTGCCCGACCACGAGCTGATGGTGATCAAACCGTCCGGCGTGTCCTACGACGAGCTGGGTCCACACGCGATGGTCGTGACGGACCTGCACGGCAAGCTCGTCGAGGGCGAGCTGGCACCGTCCTCCGACACCGCGGCGCACGCGTACGTGTACCGGCACATGCCCCACGTCGGTGGAGTCGTGCACACGCATTCTCCTTACGCGACAGCGTGGGCGGCGCGCGGTGAGCCCATCCCGTGCGTGCTCACCATGATCGCGGACGAGTTCGGCGGCGACATCCCGGTCGGGCCGTTCGCGCTGATCGGCGACGACTCGATCGGCAAGGGGATCGTGGAGACCCTCAGCGCCAGCAGGTCTCCCGCGGTGCTGATGCGCAACCACGGCCCGTTCACCGTCGGCGCGACCGCCCGTGCCGCCGTGAAAGCCGCGGTGCTGGTGGAAGACGTCGCCCGCACCGTCCACTTCGCACTCCAGCTCGGCAAGCCGGACGTGATCGAGCAACAGCACGTCGACCGGCTCTACGAGCGCTACCAGAACGTCTACGGCCAGTGAGCCCAGAAGGAGAGCACATGCCGGACAAGCCCCAGATCTGGTTCCTCACCGGCAGCCAGCACCTCTACGGCCCCGAGACGCTCGACCAGGTCGCGGCCCAGTCCCAGCAGATCCAGCGGATGCTCGCCGAGTCCGGCCGGATCAGCGCGGAGATCGTGTGGAAGCCGGTGCTCACCGACTCCGGCGCCATCCGCGCGGTCATGCAGGAGGCGAACAACGACCCCACGTGCGTCGGCGTGATCGCGTGGATGCACACGTTCTCCCCGGCGAAGATGTGGATCACAGGGCTGGACCTGCTGCGCAAACCGCTGCTGCACCTGCACACCCAGCTCAACGAGGCGCTGCCGTGGTCCACGATCGACATGGACTTCATGAACCTCAACCAGGCCGCGCACGGCGACCGCGAGTTCGCCTACGTGCAGACCAGGATCGGGGTGGCGCGCAAGACGGTGGCAGGACACGCGAGTGATCCCGTGGTGGCGGAACGGATCGACGGCTGGGCCCGCGCCGCGGCCGGTCGCGCGCACCTGCGCGGCCTGCGGCTGGCCCGCTTCGGCGACAACATGCGCGACGTCGCCGTGACCGAGGGCGACAAGGTCGAGGCGGAGCTGCGGTTCGGCGTCTCGGTCAACACCTACGGCGTCAACGACCTCGTCACCGTGGTCGACGCGGTGCCCGACGCCGGCATCGACCTGCTCGTCGCCGACTACGCCGAGACCTACCGGCTCGCACCGGAACTGGCGCGCGGGGGAGAGCAGCACGACTCGCTGAGGTACGCGGCCCGCATCGAGATCGGGCTGCGGTCCTTTTTGGACGACGGCGGGTTCGGCGCGTTCACCACGAACTTCCAGGACCTCGGCGGGCTGCGGCAGCTACCGGGCCTTGCCGTGCAACGACTGATGGCCGACGGTTACGGCTTCGGCGGCGAGGGCGACTGGAAGACCTCCGCGCTGCTCGCCGCGGTGAAGGCCATGGGCAGGGGCACCGGTCGCGGCACGTCGTTCATGGAGGACTACACCTACCACTTCGGACCGGGTGAGCCGAAGATCCTCGGCGCGCACATGCTGGAGGTCTGTCCGACGATCGCCGCTTCCCAGCCGTCCTGCGAGATCCACCCGCTGGGCATCGGCGACCGCGAGGACCCGGTGCGCCTGGTGTTCGACGCCGCGCCCGGACCCGCCGTGGTGGTCGGTCTGGCCGACATGGGCGACCGGTTCCGCCTGGTGGCCAACGAGGTCACGGTGGTCGAGCCGGACGAGCCGCTGCCGAAGCTGCCGGTCGCGCGGGCCGTCTGGAAGCCGGCGCCGTCGCTCTCGACGTCGGCGGAGTGCTGGCTCACCGCGGGCGGCCCGCACCACACGGTGATGACCCAGGCGGTCGGAGCCGAGGTGCTGCGGGACTTCGCGCAGATGGCCGCCACGGAGCTCGTGCTGATCGACTCCGAGACGACCCCCGCGTCGTTCACCGACCGGCTGCGCTGGAACTCCGCCTACCACCGCCTGGCGCTGGGAATCAGCTGACGCGCGTGGAACTCGGCGATCTGCCGCCACATCGCGACGGGGTTGGAGTACATGGGGAGCTGCCCGCTGTGCGGGATCTCCGCCAGCTCCACCCCGTTCGCGTCGAGCATCGGCAGGTAGGACAGGCTCGCGCACTGCTCGCCGTAGAGGTACATCCGCGGGCAGGGCAGTGACAGGAACTTCTGCAGCAGGTTCCCGTGGTCGGCGAGCTCGACCATCGACCGGAAGAGGGTGGGCACGGCGCCGCGCTGGACCTTGTTCGGGAGGTTCGCCGCGTACAGGCCACCGCCGTAGCAGGGTGTCTCGCGGCTCCGCTCGGCGAGCGTGAACAGGAAGCCGGCGGGATCACGGTGGTTCAGCGCCTCCCGGCTCAGCACGCAGTCCTCGGGTGCGAGCACGCCCTTGATGTTCACGAAGCTCAGCACCCGGCCAGGCTCCTTGTGCGCCAGGAGAAGCGCCGTGAGCGCGCCCGTCAGGTGCCCGACCACGTGGAACCGGCCGATGCCCGCGCGATCGAGCACCGCCCGCGCGGTCTCCGCCAGGAACGGCAGGTCGACCTCTCCCAGGCCGGCGCACTCCGTGGCGCCCGCACCGGGTGCGTCGTAGGCGAGGAACGGGCGTCCGGCGAAGTCGTGCCGCTGGAGGACGTCGAGGTAGTCCTCCTTGCTCGTGCCGAACCCGTGCAGGAAGACGACCGGGGCGTCGACCCCTCCCCGGCGCACCGACGCGACCTTGAGGTTCACCCCGTGCACGCGCAACGGGACCTGCTCGTGGACGACTCTGTCTGCCGATGGCATGGCTGTTCCCCGGTTCTTCGCAGGTACAGGGACTGCGGAATGAATCGCGATCATGCCAGCAGCTGTGAACGCTCACAAGTGGTTGAACCCTTTACTTTCCCGGTCCGTATTCCGGTGTGCCGGCACAAAACGTCCCCTAGCCGTGAGGTTCGAATATGTCGAGAGCGCATGCACGACCGCAACGAGGCAAGCGGGTGCTGATCGCCGGGGTCGCCGTCGCGGCCACGCTGACGGCGGTGACCGCGGCCGTCGCCCTGGCCGGTGGGGAGACCGGGAGCAACTCGATCGCCTGTCCGCAGCCGGTCGTCCCGGCGGTGCCGGCCGCGGCGCAGGCCGAGGTCCAGCGCGAGCTGGCCAACCTCGACAAGCAGATCGCCGAGGCGAACGAGCGGCTGCGCACGTCGGCCGGTGAGGGCGGCCCGAACTTCGTGCAGAACGCGATCCTGGGACCGCTGGCGAGCAAGCGGGTCGCGGCGCTGAACCGCATCGAGACCGCCATCGGCAGGGTCGCCGCGAAGCCGGAGGGACTGGAGAGGTTCGCGACCTGTGCACTGGGTCAGGCGCCGGTCGTGTCCGCGCCGCCGACGACCTCACGTCCGGCCTCGACGAGTGCGAACGCCGGTACGGGTTCGGCGGCCGGGAAGGTCATCGAGTGCCCGCTTCCGGTGGTGCAGAACGTTCCCGCGGCCGCGCGCGCCGAGGTCGACCGCGAGCTCGCCAACCTCGGCAAGCAGCTGGCGGAGGCGAACGAGCGGCTGCGCACGTCGGCCGGTCAGGGCGGCCCGAACTTCGTGCAGAACGCGATCCTGGGTCCGCTGGCCGGCAAACGCGCCTCGGCGCTGGACCGCATCGCGATCGCCATCGGCCGCGTGGGGGAGCGGCCTCAGGGACTGGAACGCTTCGTCACCTGCTCGCTCAAGTGACTCTCCTCGGGGTTCGAGCGAGCGGGGACTAGCGTTCCCAGGGGTCCTGCCGGACGGACGCGCCTCCGTCCGGCAGGACCTTGACGCGTCAGTAGGTTACCGATAGTTGTTAGCGTGAACATCGCGCGTTCAACGGAGAACCGATGACCAGACTGCTCGCTCTGCTTGCCGCTTCGGCGCTCACGCTCTCCACCGCGGCCCCTGCTGTCGCCGCCGTCGACGCCGTCACGGTGAGACCGGATCCGACCTATCAGCAGGAGCCGTTCCAGGGCTGGGGCACGAGCCTGATCTGGTTCGCCAACGCCACCGGTGGCTATCCGGACGAGATCCGCAACCAGCTGGCGGAGCTGCTGTTCGGCGAGGACGGGCTCAACCTCAACATCGCGCGGTACAACATCGGCGGCGGCAACGCGCCGGACGTGCCGCAGTACCTGAGGGCGGGCGCTGCGGTCCCCGGCTGGTGGAAGGCACCGGCCGGCACCACCCGCACGGACACCGACTGGTGGAAGCCGGGCGACCCGCGCTTCTTCGACGCCGCCGCGGATCCCCGTCAGCGGTGGTGGGTCGACCGGATCAAGCAGGACGTGACCCGCTGGGAGTCGTTCAGCAACTCGCCGCCGTGGTTCCAGACCGTCAGCGGGTACGTCTCCGGGGGCTTCGACCCGAACGCGGACCAGCTGCGCGAGGACCGGATCGGCGACTTCGCCGCCTACCTCGCCCAGGCCACCGCCGAACTGGAACGCGCACACGGCATCAAGTTCGCCACCGTCGACCCGTTCAACGAGCCCAACACGCCGTACTGGCGCACGACGCTCGGCCAGGACGGCAACCCGACGGGCGGACGGCAGGAGGGGGCTCACATCGGTCCCGCACTGCAGGCGAAGGCGGTGCCTGCGATGGCGCAGGCCTTGCGCGCCAACAAGGTGAAGGCCGCGGTGTCCGCACCGGACGAGACCAACCCCGGCATCTTCGCCGACGACTGGGCGGGTTATCCCGCCGCGGTGCGCGAGCAGGTCGGCCAGTTGAACGTGCACACGTACGGCACGGCACGCCGCACGTCGGCCCGCGACATCGCCAAGGGCGCGGACAAGCCGTTGTGGATGAGCGAGGTCGACGGGCACTGGGGCCAAGGGCAGAGCTTCACCAGCATGGAGCCGGGCCTCGGCATCGCGGAGCGCGTGATCGACGACCTGCGCGAACTGGAACCGCGCGCGTGGCTGCTGTGGCAGGCGGTCGAGGACTACAACAACATGACGCCCGGCGCCGAGTCCCCGGACGGCATGAACTGGGGCGTGATCCAGATCCCGTTCGACTGCGGGCCGCAGGACACGCTCGCGACGTGCCCCGCGCGCGTCAACACGAAGTTCCACGCACTGCGCAACTTCACCCACTTCGTGAAGCCCGGCGACCGGCTGGTGAAGGTCAACACCACGACCGACGTGGCCGCGGTGCGCAACACCGAGCTGAAGTCCTTGGTGCACCTGAACAAGACCGAACAAGCGCAGTCCGTGACGCTGGACCTGTCGGCGTTCGCGTCGGTGCGGCCGAACGCCTCCGTCCGTCCGGTGGTGACGGACCAGCACGGCGCGTTGGTCAAGGGCGCCGCCGTGCGCGTGAAGGACCGCAAGGCGATGCTCTCCGTGCCGGCGAAGTCGGTCACCACGTTCGAGGTCAGCGGTGTCAGCGGCGTGAACCGCGCCGCGGCGCTCGGCGGGGAGTACCGGCTCACCGGGGCGCAGAGCGGCAAGTCCCTTGCGCCGTCGGGCACCACGCTCGTCCAGCGCACCACCGACCCGGCGGCGGCCGACCAGGTGTGGCGGGTGGAACGCCGATCCGGCGGCTACGACAACCGCGCCCAGTTCTCCGTCGTGAACACCGCGACCGGCCAACGGATCGCGGCGGCCGGCGGGAACGTCGTGCTGAGCTCCTCCGACGGCCCTGCCGCGAGGTGGGTGCTCTCGTCCACCGGGGACGGTACGTGGACCTTCGTCAACCAGGAGAGCGGAAGTCTGCTCGACGTGATCGGCGAGTCGCGTGAGGACGGTGCCAGAATTGGTTTGTACCAAGCGACTTCCGGTGCCAATCAGCGTTGGTCGATGACCGCCGTTCCGCGCAGGTAGTCCAGTCCGAACGGTCGATTGAGCCGGGGCCGCGGCCCTCTAGGGTTGTTGAGAGTTCAACGACAAGTGGGGTAGTGGTGGCGCGCAAGCACTGGCTCGTGGTCCTGGTCCTGTTCACCGGTGCGTGCACGGCAGGGCCCCCGGCTCCGGCGCCGCCTCCCAGCACCCCCTGGAAGCCGCCCTCGCTCATCAACGAGCAGGCGCGGTACCAGGGCGTGCTGCACTTCGTGCGCGACGTGATCGACAGCAGGACAGTCGAGCTGGCGGACGGCACGACGGCCCGCATCGCCCAGCTGGCGGCCCCTCCGGCCTGCTGGGCGGAGGGCGCGCTGTCGTTCGCCAGGTCGACGTTGCTGGCCAGTGCCGTGCGGATCAGTCCCGTCGTCTCCGGCGACGTGAACCTGGCGCTGGAGGACGGCACCGACTACGCGTTGCTCGCGGTGCGGCAAGGCGTGCTGCGGGCGGAAGGCGTCGACGGCGGTGCGCTGCTCACGGCGGAGTCCGAGGCCGCCGGGGCGGACAGGGGCCTGTGGGGACCGCCCTGCGACGGTCTCGACGCGCCCCTGCCCCCGCCGGCCACCACGGGCCTCCCTGCGCCGGGCACGACCGCCGTGCCGCCACGACCGGCTCCCCCGACCACGACACCGCCCCGTCCGGCTCCCACCACCACCACCACCACGAAACCGAAGCCGCCCGCACGGACGTGCTCGGTCGCCTATCGCATCTCGGGCCAGTGGCCGGGTGGGTTCCAGGCGAATGTGAGCGTGCGCAACACCGGTTCCACGTCCGTCAACGGCTGGACGCTGCGGTGGGATTTCGCGAACGGGCAGACCGTCACCGACATGTGGAACGCGAAAGCGCGGCAGTACGGTGCAACCGTCAACGCCGTGAACGCCGATTACAACCCGCAGATCCAGCCGGGTGGTTCGGTGTCGATCGGGTTCAACGGATCGGTCCGGGGCGGGAACTCCGCGCCCGGCGCGTTCACGCTCAACGGTCAGTCCTGTTCGGTCGAATGATCACGCGCTCTCGCGCACGACGAGCGCGGACGGGTAGAACGTCGCCCCGGACATGTCGCGGCGGTCGAGGACGGCCTGTGCCGCCGCGGCGGCGATGTCCTCCACCGGGTGCGTGCTCGTCGTGAGCGCGGGCCGGCTGAGCCCGGCGAACGCGATGTCGTCGAACCCGGCGACGGCCACGTCCCCCGGCACCCGCACGCCCAGCGCGTGAAGTCCGTCGAGGACACCCAGCGCGGTGAGGTCGCTGAGTGCGAACACCGCGTCGGTGTCCGGCCACCGCGCCATGATCTCGACGGCCGCCTCGGCACCTCTCGCGGCCGTGAAATCGCCCGGTACGACTCTCGGTTCGCCCCCGTTGTCGTGCAGCACGGTCCGGTACGCCTCGACGGCGCGGTCGCCGCAGGGCAGCCACGCCGGCCCGGTGACCATCGCGATCCGGCGCCGGCCGGTGCGCACCAGGTGCCGCACGACCCCGTCGGTCCCGGCGCGGTTGTCGACGTCGAACGACGGCACGTGCCGCGTGCCGACCCCGACCGCGGCGACCCGGCCGCGCAGTTCCCGCGGCACGGTCTCCAGCGCCGGTCGCGTCGGGTTCACGACCACGAGGCCCCCGAGCCCGCGGCCGTCGGCGAGGCGGGCGAGTGAGCCGGGGTCGTTCAGGGGCAGCCAGTGCAGCGAGACGCCGACCTCGCGCTCGGCGGCCACGTGTGCCGCCGACGTCAGGACGCGGCCGACGTAGGGATCGTCGAGCACGGCGGCGGTGTGGCCGATGACCGCGATGGCGAGGCGCGTGCCGGTGCGCGTGACCAGCGCGCGGGCGGAGGCGTCCGGCACGTACCCCAGCGCGGCCGCGGCAGCTGTGACACTGTCGCGGGCGCGTGGTGATGCCGGGCCCTGTCCGGTGATGACCCGCGAGGCGGTCGCCCGGGACACGCCTGCGGCCCTGGCCACGTCGTCGAGCGTCGCGGTGCGTACTCCCGTCATCTCAGCAGTATTGCGGTGGAAGCGCTTCCATGTGTGGGGTAAGTACTTCAGTATCGAGAAAGGGAGGGACCGGGATGTCCGTCACGGTGCCACGCGGTCAGGTCCGAGCCGCCGCAGCGGGGGTCGCGGTGACCTTCGGACTCAACGGGGTGGCTGTGGCGACCTGGTTCGCCCGCGTTCCCGCCGCCCGGGACGCGCTGGGCCTGACGCCGGGCGCGCTGGGGTTGCTGCTGCTGTCGATGTCCGTGGGCGCGTGCCTGGCGATGCTCACCGCGGGCGAGGTCACGCACCGGCTCAGGCCGAAGCTGACCGTGAGCCTGTCGGCCGTGACGGTCGCCTTGGGACTCGCGGTGGCGGGCGTCGGCATCGGCGCCTACCCGTCGCCGGTGGTGACGGCGATCGGCATCTTCGTGCTCGGCTACGGCTCGGGCCTGTGCGACGTCGCGATGAACGTCGAGGCCGCGGAGGTGGAACGCGCGCTCGGCAAGACGGTGATGCCGCGCTTCCACGCCATGTGGAGCCTCGGCACGGTCGCCGCCGCAGGCCTGGCGTCGCTCGCGGCGTGGGCGGTCCTGCCCGTCACCGCACACCTGGCCGTGGTCGCCGCGGTGGTCGCCGGAGGCACGCTGCTGGCCGCGCGCACGTACAGCCTGGCCGCAGAGGCGGAGCACGGCACCGGCAGCGGTGTCATGGCGGCGTGGCGGGAACCCCGCACGTTGCTGATCGGGCTGCTGGTCTTGGTGTTGGCGTTCACCGAGGGCACCGCGAACGACTGGGTGGCGGTCGCGTTCATCGACGGCTACGAGGCCGACCCGGCACTGGGCGCCCTGGTGTTCGGCGTGTTCGTCACGACGATGACGTTCGGCAGGATCTTCGGCACCATCGCGCTGGACCGCTGGGGTCGCGTGCCGGCGGTCGTCCTGTCGATGCTGCTGGCCGCCTCGGGCGTGACGCTGGCGGTGTTCGCCGGGTCGTTCGGGCTGGCGGTCGCCGGCGTGGCGGTCTGGGGACTCGGGACCGCGCTGGGGTTCCCGGTGGGGATGAGCGCGGCCGCCGACGATCCCGAGCGGGCGGCGGCACGGGTCAGCGTCGTCGCGGTGATCGGGTACACCGCGTTCCTGGCGGGGCCGCCGCTGGTCGGGCTGCTCGGCAACGAGATGGGGGTGTTGCGGGCACTGCTGATCGTGCCGTTCCTGTTGTTGCCGGCGCTGGTGCTCACGCCTTCGCTGCGACAGCCCAAGAACTAGCGAGCGCGACTCAGCAGGCACGCCGTCTGACTCCGTCAGCCGGTGATGTGCCGTACGACCGCGGCAAGGGACAGCTCATGTGGCCGAACGGTGTCCACTGAGAGCGCCTCCCCGTGCCAGGAGGGAAAGCTCGCCAGTCGTCGACGCACGTCGGACCAGTCGCCGGCGTCGTGCCAGCCGGGGATTCCGCGGCTGCGGCCTTCGAGCCTGCCGCGGTGGACTTCCGGGTCGGAGCACTGGCACACGACCACGCGGAACTCCGCACCGGCCCGGCGGGCCAGGCTGCGCCAGCGCTGCCTGGTCGCGACCCGTTCGGTGGGGTGGTCGAGGATGACGGACTGTCCGGCGACGAGTTGCCGCAGAGCGAGCGTGGTCAGCACCTCCTCCGCCATCTCCAGCGGATCGTCGAAGTGACGGCCGCCAAACGGGGTCAGCGCGCCGAGCAGCCAGTCCGTGGCGAAGACCGGGATCCCCAGCTCGGCGCCCGCGGCATCGGCCAGCGTGCTCTTCCCGCTGCCGGGCACCCCGGAGAACACGACCAGCCGAGCGTCCGTGGCGGCGGAAGGCAGGTCGTGGCCGGTGAAGTCCGCCGGCAGTCTCGGTGTCAGGTCGGTCGGCACCCGTCCGATGACCCACGTGGAGGCGATTCGATGCGGCTGTGCGGCCTCGACGACGCAGGTGACGACGTCGACGGTGCCGTCGTGACGGCGGATCCGCGCCCGCGCGGTGGTCTCGTCGACGTCCAGACCGACCACCACGACCGGCGCGTAGTGGGCAGCTCGACCGCGGGTGACCTCGACGTACCTCTCGGGTGTGACGACGGCGGTGAAGGCGGCCGCGAGCACGTTGGACGCGTCAGCTCCCCAGCCGGGTTTCCCGTCCAGGCCGTCGAGGATCCATTCCAGCCGCGCCAGGGCGGGACCGGCCGCGAAGCGTTGCACTGTTTCCCCCAGGCAAGTGGTCGAGGCGGGCCGGTCAAGCCTAACGAGCCGTTGGGCCGTTCGTCCCATCCCCGGCGCGGGAAAATCGATCAACCGCTGATCCGCCCTCGAGAACAATCGACGGCATTCGATTCGAGGAATCGTCGAACGCCGCAGCGAATCGTCGAATTAATTCACTTCGTTGACGCGTGCCGGAAGCATTCGTAATACTCAGTTCACAATCGTGGACCTTGTTCAAGAATGTGAATCCTCCTTTCCGAAGGGTATTCCGTCATGCGGCTTTTCGTTGGTGCGCTGGTTCTCGCCTGCGCATCCGCCGGGGTGGTGAGCCTCCCCGCGCACGCCGGTCACGACCCCGCCCGGCAGGTGCTGCCCGCGGGGGACGGCTGGGCGTCGGCCGGGCCGGGCACGACCGGGGGAACGGCGGCCCCCGCCGCGCACGTGCACGAGGTGAGCACGCGCGCCGGGCTCGTCGCGGCGCTCGCGGCACCTGCTCCGCGGATCATCAAGGTCAGGGGAGTGATCGACGCGAACACCGGCGCCGACGGGAAACCGTTGCGGTGTGAAGATTACGCGACCGGTGGCTACACGCTGGCCGGGTACCTCGCGGCGTATGACCCGGCGGTCTGGGGATGGGAGCGCGAACCCGAGGGCGCGCTCGAGGACGCTCGGGTGGCGTCGGCGAAGAACCAGGAAGCGGTCATCGGGCTGAACGTCCTCGCGGACACCACGATCATCGGGGTCGGGCGCGGGGCCGGGATCACCGGCGGCAGTCTGCGGATCCACAACGCGCGCAACGTGATCGTGCGCAACCTGACCTTCCGCGACACCCGTGACTGCTTCCCGCAGTGGGATCCCACGGACAACAGTCCCGGCTCGCCGCCCGGCAACTGGAACTCGCTCTACGACTCGGTGTCGGTCCAGCGTTCCGAGCACGTGTGGGTCGACCACAGCACGTTCACCGACGAGCCGAACGTCGACAGCGCTCAGCCGCTCCACTTCGGACGGCCCTACCAGGTGCACGACGGGCAGCTGGACATCACGAACGGGTCCGACCTCGTCACCGTGTCCCGCAACGTCTTCGCCGAGCACGGCAAGACCATGCTGATCGGGTCGTCGAACTCCTCCACGACCGATCAGGGCAAGCTGCGCGTCTCGGTGCACCACAACGTCTTCCGCGATGTGCTGGAACGCGCGCCCCGCGTGCGGTTCGGGCAGGTGCACGTCTACAACAACCTCTACGAGGGTGCGCAGACCTACAGCTGGGGTGTCGGCGTCAAGTCGCAGATCTACGCGCAGAACAACTTCATCAAGGCCATCGCGCCGGAGAAGGTCGTCTACAACTGGGGCGGCACGGCGATCACCGACACCGGCAACCTCCTCGACGGCAGGCCGGTGAGCCTGGTGAACGCTCACAACGCGGCTTTCCCGGACAAGGCCCTCGGCACCGACGCCGGATGGACGCCGACGCTGAACCGCGGCCTCGAACCCGCGCACCGGATCAGGCACCTCCAGGCCGGCGCACCGCAGGCGGGGCAGCACCTGGTGGTGGGTCAGGGTTTCGCCACCGTGCAGTCCGCGATCGACGCGGCACCGGCGGGAGGGGTGATCACGCTGCCGAAGGGCGTGTACCGCGAGGTCGTCAAGATCCCGGCCACCAAGCAGAACCTCACCCTGCGCGGCGCCACCGGGCGGGCCCAGGACGTGGTGATCGACTTCGACAACGCCAGCGGCACGAAGAAGCCGGACGGCACCACGTACGGCACGACGGGTAGCGCCACGGCGACCATCGCCGCGGACGGGTTCACGGCTCGTGACATCACCTTCCGCAACTCGTTCGACCGCGCGAAGCACCCGGAGATCACCGCGACGCAGGCCGTCGCCGTCAAGGCCACCGGCGATCGAATGCTGTTCGACCGCGTGCGCTTCGAAGGCCACCAGGACACGCTGTACGCCGACACCCCGGCCACGAACACCCGGTCGCGGCAGTACTACCGGGACTGCGCGATCACCGGCGACGTCGACTTCCTGTTCGGCAGGGCGACGGCCGTCTTCGAACGCGCGACCATCACCGCGTTGAACCGCGGCGGCGACCCCAACGGGTACGTGACCGCCGCCAGCACCCGCAAGGACAACCCGCACGGCTTCCTGATCGTCAACTCGACGATCCGCAGCGACGCACCGGCCGGCACGTACTTCCTCGGCAGGCCATGGCATCCCGGCGGTGACCCGGACGCGATCGCGCAGGTCGTCGTCCGCGACACCGTGCTGCCCGCGGCGATCAAGTCCGCGCCGTGGACCGACATGTCCGGATTCCCGTGGCGTGGGGCCAGGTTCGCGGAGTACCGCAACACCGGGCCCGGCGCGGGAACCGGCACCGACCGTCCCCAGCTCACCGACGAGCAGGCGCGGCAGCACACGAAGGCCGCCTACCTGAGCGGGTGGAACCCGGCGTGAGGACCCGCACGTGGGCGCCGTACGCCCTGATCGCCCCGACGCTCGTGCTGATGGCGGTGTTCCTGGTCTACCCGATCGCCAGCGTCGGGTGGTTCAGCCTGCGCCAGCACACCGTCACGCAGCCGTGGAAGAACGGCTTCATCGGGTTCGAGAACTTCCGGCGGATGCTGTTCGAGGACCAGCTGTTCTGGCAGAGCCTCGCGTTCAGCGCCAAGTGGGTGGTCGTCGAGGTCGGCCTGCAGCTGGTGCTGGGACTGGTCCTCGCACTGATCGTGAACGAGACGTTCGTCGGCAGGGCGATCGCGCGTGCGCTGGTGTTCTCGCCGTGGGCGGTGTCCGGCGTGCTGACCACCGGCATCTGGATCCTGCTCTACAACCCGTCGACGGGGATCTTCCAGCAACTCGCCCAGTGGGGCATCGGTGATCCCGGCACCTCGGTGCTCGGCGACCCGGCGACCGTGTTCCCCGCGACCGTCATAACCGAGCTGTGGCGCGGGGTGCCGTTCTTCGCGATCCTGCTGCTCGCCGACCTGCAGAGCATCCCGAACGACCTGTACGAGGCCGCGTCGGTCGACGGTGCCGGGCGGTGGCGCCAGTTCGTCAGCATCACGCTTCCGCACCTGCGCGACGCGATCGTGCTGTCCACGTTGCTGCGCGCCGTGTGGGAGTTCAACAACGTCGACCTCATCTACACGCTCACCGGTGGAGGGCCGGCGAACCAGACCACCACGCTGCCGCTCTACGTGGCGCGCAAGGCCGTCGACTCGCACGACTTCGGGTACGGCTCCGCGCTCACGATGGCCGGCTTCGTGATCCTCCTGTTCTTCTCGATCCTCTACCTGAGGCTGTCCAAGTTCGGGAGCAGGGCATGACCCAGACGCTCACCCGCCCGGCGACGACGGTCGTGCCGCCCCCGGCGCCGCCGCGACGCAGGAGGCACCGCGATCCGAGCCGGTACTTCCGGCTGCACCTCCCGTTGGTGCTGTACCTGTTGTTCACGCTCATCCCGTTCTACTGGATGCTCGTCTTCGCGTTCCGGCCGACCGGGCGGACCTCGCTCGTGCCGTGGCCGATCACGTTCGAGCACTTCGACACGGTGTGGAACGGCGTCGGGTTCGGGGTGTTCTTCCAGAACAGCCTGATCATCGGCGTCGGCACGCTGGTCGTCGTCACGGTGTTCGCGCTCATGGGCGGCTATGCGCTGGCGCGCTTCAAGTTCCGCGGTCAGCGGGTGTTCCTGCTGGCGTTGCTGTGCACGCAGTTCATCCCCGGCGCGATGATGCTGATCCCGTTGTTCGTGATCTTCAAGTCCGCCGGGCTGCTGAACAGCCTCACCGGCCTGGTGATCGCCGACACCGCGTTCCAGCTGCCGCTCGCGCTGATCCTGATGAGCGGCTTCGTGCGCAACGTCCCCGTCGAGCTCGAAGAGGCCGCGATGGTCGACGGGTGTTCGCGGTTGCGTGCGTTCTTCGCGGTGACGTTGCCGCAGCTCAAGCCCGCGATCGTGGCGGTCGGGTCGTTCGCGTTCATCGGTGCCTGGAACAACTTCCTGTTCGCGCTGATGTTCGCGAGCAGGCAGGACAAGTTCACGCTGCCGGTCGGGCTGAGCTACGCGCTGGGCGAGTTCAACACCGACTTCGGGGCGCTCGCGGCGGGCGGAGTCGTCGCCGCGGTGCCGGTCGTACTGGTTTTCGCCGTGGTGCAACGGTTCCTGGTGCAGGGACTGAGCGCCGGTGCGGTCAAAGGTTGAGGGAGAGGTCATGAGAAAGCTGCTGATCGCTTTGGTGCTCGTGCTGAGCGGTTGTTCGGCAGGGCAGGACGGACCCACGACGATCACGTTCTGGGACAACAACGGCGGCCCCGGCCGCACACCCATCTACCAGGAGCTGATCAAGCGGTTCGAGGCGGCGAACCCCGACGTCAAGGTCGAGTACGTCGGCATCCCCAGCTCGTCGGTGCAGCAGAAGTACGACACGGCCATCGCCGGTGGGTCCACTCCGGACGTCGGTGGCGTCACGACGTCCTACCTCGCGCACCTCATCGGCCAGGACGCGCTCGAGCCCGCCGATGACAGGGTCGAGAACGGCGTGCTCAAGGGCAAGCTGCTGAACGGCCTGCTGGAGACCGTGCGGCAGACCGCGCCCGACGGCAAGCTCTACGCCGTGCCTGCGTCCGGCAACATGGACGTCATCTGGTACCGGTCCGACCGGTTCGAGGAGAACAAGATCCCGGAACCGTCCACCTGGGACGATCTGACCAAGGCCGCCACCCGGCTGACCAAGCAGGCGGACAACCAGTACGGCTTCACGATCCGCGGCGGCGCCGGGTCCGTGTTCCAGCTGCTGTCCGAGGCCTACTCCTACTCCGGTGTCGAGAAGTTCTACGACGGCGGCAAGAGCACGGTGTCCGACCCGCGCAACGCCGAGCTCGTGCGCAAGGTGGCCGAGCTGTACAAGAAGGCCACGCCCGAGGCCGACGTGAACAACAGCTACACGCAGATGGTCGCGCAGTTCACCGGCGGCACGGTGGCGATGATGCACCACAACCTCGGCTCGACCGCGGACGTGATGAAGGCGCTCGGCCCGGAACGAGTCGCCGCCATGCCGTTGCCGAAGGGACCGTCCGGGAAGCGCACGGTGGTGCCGAACCCGACGGACGGGTTCGCGGTGTTCAAGGGCGGCAAGAACCGCGACGCGTCCTGGAAGTTCGTCGAGTTCCTGACGTCGGCGGAGAGCAACGGCTACTGGAACGAGAAGGTCGGCCAGATCCCGGCGAACACCGACGTGCGCGGCGCCGAGTGGATCCAGAAGAACCCGGCCGTGAAGATGGCGCTCGGGGTGCTGGAGGACCCGGCCACCGTGCTCGTGCCGGCGCCGGTGTACCTGCCCGAGTACTCGTCGATCACCAAGACCGACACCGAGCCGCTCTACCAGAAGGTGTTGCTGGGCCAGCTGTCCGCGCAGGAGTTCCTCGACCAGCTCGCGGCGAAGCTCACCACCGCCCAGCAGGACTGGGAGAAGCGCAAATGATCGAACGAGTGGTCGTGCGCACGTTCACCACGACCGCGGCCACCTCCGTCGATCCCGAGGGGCACCGGCACCCGGCGCCGGAGCACGAGGTGACCGAGGCGTTGCTGGAGATCACCGACACCGACGGCGCCACCGGGTACTGCCAGGTGCAGCCCGACCAGCTGCGGCCGGCCGTGCTGGACAGGCACGTGCGGCCGGTGCTGCTGGGCCAGGACCCGTGGGACCGTGAACGCCTGTGGCGGCTGCTCGCACGACGGCAGCGGGGCTCGCACGGCGGGTTCACCGACCGGGCCCTCGGGTTCGTCGACCAGGCGCTGTGGGACCTCGTCGCACGGAAGGCGGGACTCCCGGCGTGGAAGCTCGCCGGGGGTGCCCGAGACCGGATCCCCGCCTACGCCAGCACGATGTGCGGTGACACGGACGGCCTCGCGACACCCGGCGACTACGCGGACTTCGCGAAGCACCTCGTGTCGGTGGGGTACCGGGCGATCAAGCTGCACACGTGGATGCCGCCGGTGCCCGGCGCGCCCAGCGTCTCCCGTGACGTCGAGGCGTGCCAGGCGGTGCGGGACGCGGTGGGGCCGGACGTCGCGCTCATGCTCGACGCGAGCCACTGGTACTCGCGGACCGAGGCGCTGCGGCTCGGCAGGGCGTTGCAGGAGCTGGACTACTACTGGTTCGAGGAGCCGATGGAGGAGGCGTCGATCAGCTCCTACCGGTGGCTGGCCGAGCAGCTCGACATCCCGGTGATCGGCCCGGAGGTGGCGTGGGGCAAGCACCACACCCGCGCCGAGTGGGTCACCACGGGAGCGTGCGACATCCTGCGGGCGGGACCAGCGGGCAGTGGCGGCATCACGCCGGTGCTCAAGACCGTGCACCTCGCGGAGGCGTTCAACGTGGACTGCGAGATCCACGGCAACGGGTCGGGCAGCCTCACCGTGCTCGGCGCCACCGACGCAGGCCGGTGGTACGAACGCGGCCTGCTGCACCCGCACGTGGACTTCGACCGGGTCCCGCCGCACCGGAACTCCCCGGCCGATCCACTGGACGAGAACGGCGAGGTGGCGCTGCCGCCGATACCCGGCATTGGGGACGACTGGAATTTCGAACACATCGGAGTTCACACTCTTGAAGTGAGATGAGAAATGCCCCGGCCGGCGGCCGGGGCATTTCCGTTTCACCCGCTAGCGGTAGGTGATGTCCGAGGACTTGAACAGGCAGTTCGTGCTGTCCGCCCCGGTGCCGATTTTCGTCGGTTCACCGCTCGTGACGCCCTGGTACTTGTCGCAGACCGCGATCTTCTTGCTGCTGTCCCCGACGATGGTGATCTTCGAGAACCGCGCGGTGTCGCCGTAGTTGGTGTTGATGCCGACCAGCGACTTGCCGGGCGAGAACGCGGTGACGTTCTCCACCACGACGTGCCGTTTGTGCTGCGTCTTGCAGTTGCCGCAGGACCGGTAGAGCTTGCCGAAGTCGTCCACCTGGAAGTTGCGGATGATCATCGTGCCGGGCCCGTTGTGCTGGAACACCTTGTCCGACGCCTTGCGCGCACCACCACCGCTGATGGTCATGGTCTGCGACGACGACGTGCCCTTGAACGTGGCCGCGTCCTCGCCGACGTCCTCCCACCACACGTTGGTGAGCGTGCAGGTGCCGAGGCAGTGGACGCCGTCCGCGGCCGGCGCGCCGAGCACGACGTTCTTCAGCGTCGCGCCGTCGGCCAGCTGGAAGATCGGGCCCTGGTCCTCGCCCTGGCCGCCCGATCCGAGGTCGCCGGTGCCGTAGAACCGTTGCATGCCACCGTCGTAGCCGCTCGATCCGACCTTGATGGTCGTGCCGACCGGTTTCGACCCGGACGGGGTGGGGAAGGTGCTCCCCGAGGCCTGTGCCTGAGGTGCGAGAATCGCGGCCAGAGCTGCGGCCAACATCAATGATGCCATTTTCTTCATGTGTGCTCCGCTGGCAGGGGGATTCGCGGCGGTAATTCGATGGTAAGGCGGAGATCTATGCTGTCAACCTCTATTCGAATGTTCGAATCGAATATCTTCGAATTGGTTGACCGTGTTGCCGGGTGCTGGTTGTGTGAGTTCTACCGCCGCTCACTCTCATGGGGAGCGAGTAAATGATTCCAAAGCGCACAGCAATGATTTCCGCCGTCGCGCTGGTCCTGGGTGCGATGTCCGTTCCCCAGGCGGCCGCCGCTCCGTTCGGGCTGGTCGGCTGGGCCACTCAGGGTGGTGGCACGACGGGTGGCGGCAGCGCCTCACCGGTCACGGTCACCACGGCGTCCGCGTTCGTCGCGGCTGCGAAGGCGTCGGGCGCGGCGGTGATCCGGGTCTCCGGGACGATCTCGCTGTCGAGCATGACGAAGGTCGCCTCGAACAAGACCATCGAGGGCGTCGGCTCGTCCTCGGCGATCACCGGGCAGGGCCTGAACATCGCCAACGCCTCGAACGTGATCGTGCGCAACCTCAACTTCCGCAGCTGGGGTGACGACGCGATCAACGTGCAGTACTCCACCCGCGTGTGGATCGACCACAACACCTTCTCCAACGGCTACGACGGCGCGGTCGACGTCAAGCGGGCCTCGGACTACGTCACGGTGTCCTGGAACAGGTTCACCAGTCACAACAAGACGATGCTGCTGGGTCACAGCGACGACAACGGTTCGGAGGACCGCGGCAAGCTCCGGGTGACCTACCACCACAACTGGTTCGACGGAACGCAGCAGCGCCACCCGCGCGTGCGGTTCGGCAACCCGGTGCACGTCTACAACAACTATTACGGCGGTGTGACCGACTACGGCGTCGCGTCGACCGTCGAGGCCGGGGTCCTGGTCGAAGGCAACTACTTCGAGAACACCGAGGACCCCTTCCACCGCGGTGAGGGCAGTTCGCCCGGCGGTTCGCTGGTCGCGCGCAACAACCACTTCGTCAACTCGGGAACGGGCGACCAGGGCGGTTCTGTGAAGAGCCTTCCCTACTCGTACCCGCTCGACGGCGCGAGCAGCGTGAAGAGCGTGGTCACGGCCGGTGCCGGAGCCGGGCGCGGCTGATGAGACCCGGGGGCGCCCGAAGTGGCGTGGGCGCCCCCATCCTCTTCTGGGACCGCTCCCAGGATTCCACTCGAAGAGAGCAGTAAGAGGAACCGGTAGAGCAACCGGAGTTGCGCTGAAAGCGGTAACGCCCAGGGCTTTCCGGCTCAGGATCGACTCCACCTGTGATCGGTTGATCGCTGTGGGCCACGTTACAGTGCCGTGAACTCTGGGAGCGCTCCCAGTTGTCGAGAGGGCGGCGGCATGACTCGACGAAAAGTGGCGATGGCGGTTGTGGCGGTGGTGTTGGTCGGCGGAGCTCCCGCCGTCGCGGCACCACTCGCGGTGGCCTGCACCGTCACCTACCAGATCACCAACGAGTGGAACACCGGATTCGGCGCTGCTGTGTCGATCCGCAACGACGGGGAGGCGCTCAACGGCTGGAACCTGACCTGGACGTTCCCGGACGGCCAGCGCGTCACCCAGGGCTGGAGCGGCAACTTCACCCAGAACGGCGCCGTGGTGAGCGTGACCAACCCTGCCTGGGCGCCTTCGCTGCCTTCCGGCGGCACGGCGCAGGTCGGCTTCAACGGCAGCAAGGGCTCGACGAACCGGCCACCGACGGACTTCGCCGTGAACGGCGTCTCCTGCACCGGCCCCAACCAGGCACCGTCCGTGGCACTGACGGCGCCCACGAGCGGCAGCAGCTACACCCTGCCCGCGTCGATCCCGCTGGCGGCGACCGCGCAGGACACCGACGGAACGGTGGCCAAGGTCGACTTCTACGCGGGTGACACCCTGGTTGCCACCGACACCAGCGCGCCGTTCAGCGGCACGTGGACGTCGGCGCCGGCGGGTGACCACAGCATCACCGCGCGGGCCACGGACAACCGCGGCGCCACCACGACCTCGGCACCGGCCGCGGTCAAGGTGCTGTCCGGACCGGCGGTCGTGGCCTCGCCGAGCACGGTCTCGGTCAAGCAGGGCCAGACCGCGACGTTCGACGTCTCGCTGGCCACGGCACCGAGCCAGCCGGTCACGGTCACGATCGCCCGCAGCGGGAGCTCGGACCTGACGGCGAGCCCGGCCACGCTCACGTTCTCCGGCACCGCGAAGCAGACGGTGACGGTGACGTCGGCGAACAACGGCGGCACGCTCGGGACCGCCACTTTCACCGCGTCGGCCACCGGGTACAGCCCGGCGAGCGTCACGGTCAACGAGATCGACCCGTCCACTTCGGACTTCAACAAGGCGTTCCTCGACCAGTACAACAAGATCAAGGACCCGGCGAGCGGTTACTTCCGCAAGTTCGGCGATCTGCTCGTGCCGTACCACTCGGTCGAGACGCTGATGGTGGAGGCACCGGACCACGGTCACCAGACCACGTCCGAGGCGTTCAGCTACTACCTGTGGCTGGAGGCGAGCTACGGCCGCGTCACCGGTGACTGGGCGCCGTTCAAGTCCGCGTTCGCGTCGATGGAGAAGTACATCATCCCCGCGAAGGCCGACCAGCCGACGAACGACAAGTACGACCCGTCGAAGCCCGCGACCTACGCGCCGGAACACCCGAGGATGGACCAGTACCCGTCGACGCTCGACGGCACCGTCCCGGTCGGCCAGGACCCGATCTCGGCGGAGCTGAAGACCGCGTACGGCAACTCGGACGTCTACGGCATGCACTGGCTCATCGACGTCGACAACACCTACGGCTTCGGCCGGTGCGGCGACGGCACGACGGCGCCCGCGTACATCAACACCTACCAGCGCGGCTCGTCGGAGTCGGTGTGGGAGACCATCCCGCAGCCCTCGTGCGACACGTTCAAGCACGGTGGTCCCAACGGCTTCCTGGACCTGTTCACCAAGGACTCGTCCTACGCCAAGCAGTGGAAGTACACCAACGCACCGGACGCGGACGCCCGCGTGGTGCAGGTGGCGCTGCTGGCCCAGCAGTGGGCGACGGCGCAGGGCAAGGCAGGGGACATCTCCAGCGAGATCGGCAAGTCCGCCAAGATGGGCGACTACCTGCGGTACGCCATGTTCGACAAGTACTTCAAGCGCATCGGCAACTGCAGCAGCCCGTCGTCGTGCCCCGGCGCGACCGGCAAGAACAGCGCGCACTACCTGATGTCCTGGTACTACGCCTGGGGCGGCGCGACCGACACGTCCGCGGGCTGGGCGTGGCGCATCGGCGACGGTGCCTCGCACCAGGGTTACCAGAACCCGTTGGCGGCGCACGCTCTCGCGAACGTGCCGGCGCTCAAGCCGTTGTCCGCGACCGGCCAGCAGGACTGGGCCACGTCGCTGAGCCGGCAGCTCGAGATGCTGCAGTGGCTGCAGTCGGCCGACGGCGGTCTCGCCGGCGGTGTGACGAACAGCTGGGAGGGCCAGTACGCCTCGCCTCCGAGCGGCACCCCGACGTTCTACGGCATGTACTACGACGCCCACCCGGTGTGGCGCGACCCGCCGAGCAACCGGTGGTTCGGCTTCCAGGTGTGGGGGATCGAGCGCACGGCCGCGCTGTACCGGCTGACCGGTGACGCGCGCGCCAAGAAGATCCTCGACAAGTGGGTGCCGTGGGCGATCGCGAACACCACGACCGGCACGAACTTCCAGATCCCCGCGGACCTGGAGTGGTCGGGAGCACCGGACACGTGGAACGCCACCAACCCCGGCGCGAACGCGAACCTGCGGGTGCGCGTGCTCAACAAGAACCAGGACGTCGGCGTCGCCGCGTCGTACGCCAAGGTGCTGCTGAACTACGCGGCGCGGTCGGGCAACGCCTCGGCCAAGACCACGGGTGAGGCGCTGCTGACGTCCCTGCTGTCGCACCAGGACAGCCTCGGCATCGCGACCCCGGAGACCCGCACGGACTACAACCGGTTCGACGACGTCTACAACACCAGCACCCGTGAGGGCCCGTACGTGCCGTCCGGCTGGACCGGGAAGATGCCCAACGGCGACACGATCGGCCAGGGCTCGTCGTTCCTGTCGATGCGGTCGATGTTCCGCAACGACCCGCAGTGGCCGAAGGTGCAGTCCTATCTGGACGGTGGACCGGCGCCGACGTTCACCTACCACCGGTTCTGGGCGCAAGCCGAGATCGCGACGGCGTTCTCCCTGCACGCCGAGATCTACGGGTGAGGAGTCCCGAGATGAGGAAACGCATAGCTCTGCTGGCAGTCGCTGCCGCGGTGGGCGCCGTTCTGGTGCACACCGGTGGCACGGCCGTCGCGCACGGGTCGATGGTCTGGCCCGGCAGTCGTACCTACCTCTGCTACGAGGACGGCCGCGCGGGCGGCGGTGGCGGCGACCTGAACCCGACCAACCCGGCGTGTGCCGCCGCGGTGGCCCAGGGCGGCAAGCAACCGCTGTGGGACTGGTTCGGCAACCTGATCAGCAACGCCGCCGGACGCCACCGGGAGATCATCCCCGACGGCAACCTCTGCGGTCCCACCACGAAGTACTCCGCCTACAACCTCACGCGGTCCGACTGGCCCACGACGCAGGTGCAGGCGAACAGCACGGTCACGTTGCGGTACAACGCATGGGCACCACACCCCGGCACGTGGGAGCAGTACGTCACCAAGGACGGCTTCGACGTGACGAAGCCGCTCAAGTGGTCCGACCTCGAGTCGACGCCGTTCAACTCGGTGACGAACCCGCCGCTGGCCAACGGCGAGTACGCGTGGCAGGCCCGGCTGCCCAACAAGTCCGGCCGGCACGTCATCTACTCGCTGTGGCAGCGCTCGGACAGCCCCGAGGCGTTCTACAGCTGTTCGGACGTCGTGTTCGGCGGCGGTACCGGCACGCCGGACACCACCGCGCCGTCGACGCCGGGCACCCCTGTCGCTTCGGGCGTCACCAGCAGTTCGGTGAAGCTGGACTGGAGTGCGTCGACGGACAACGTGGGCGTGTCGTCCTACCGCGTCTACAGCGGCGGCCAGGTGGTCGCGACCTCCTCGACGAACTCGGTGACGGTCAGCGGCCTGAGTGCGGACACCTCGTACTCGTTCACCGTCGTCGCGGCGGACTCCGCGGGCAACGCCTCCTCGGCGTCGGCGGGCGTCACGGTCAGAACCTCGACCGGTGGCGGCACTCCCACGGGTTCCTGCACGGTCGCCTACACGCGGCCGAGCACGTGGAACGGCGGCTTCACAGCGAACGTGTCGGTGTCGAACACGGGCACCAGCGCGATCAGCGCGTGGCAGCTCGTGTGGGCGTTCCCGTCGGGACAGCAGCTCTCGCAGGCCTGGTCGTCGACGGTGACCGTCGCGAGTGGACAGGCGACCGCGAAGGGGGTGTCGTACAACGCGGACATACCGGCCGGCGGCTCGGTGTCGTTCGGTTTCAACGCCACGACGACGTCCACGCCGACTGATCCGACGTCCTTCACGCTCAACGGATCAGCGTGCGCCATCCGGTGATGAGGGCCCTCGTCGCCCTCCTGGTGGTGGGTTCGGTCGCGTTCTTCCTCCTCGTAGGACGCGCCGAACCCACCCCAGACCTGAGCAAGGGCGTCGACGGCGTGGCCGCGTGGCTGCACGACCTGACCGACGAGTGCGCGACGGTGAAGCGGGACAACGACTTCACCGACTTCGCCGGTCCCGTGCGGTCGAAGGTCTACGCCCCGTTCATCGCGGAGTGGGGGACCTGCGCCAAGCAGCCCTACGAACGGCTCGGGCTGCTGATCCTGCGGCCGGGGCTGGAACAGGCCTGGCTGCGCGCCCTCGCCAGCGGCGAGGTCCGGGGCGACCCGGACCTCGCCTTCGGGGACGGGTTCGCGCTGACCGGCTCGATCGGCATGGAGTACCTGGGCCTGAAAAGACTTGAGTGCACGCCCACCGCGTGTTCGCTCATGGAGATCAAGCACCATTGACAGACAGGAGATCCGGAGCAATGAAGCTCAACGGACAGAGGCGGTGGGCCGCGACGGGAGTCGTGGTCGCCACCACCGCGGCGACGATCGCGGTGGCGCTGGCCGCACCACCCGCGGGCGCCGCTCCCGGTTGCCGCGTCGACTACACGGCCAACCAGTGGGGTGGCGGTGGTTTCGGTGCCGCGGTGAAGATCACCAACCTCGGTGACGCCGTCACGGGCGGCTGGACGCTGAAGTTCGCGTTGCCCGGCAGCCAGCGCGTGGCACAGGGCTGGAGTGCGAACTGGACGCAGTCGGGCGCCAACGTGACGGCGACCAGCATGTCGTGGAACGGGAACCTGGGCACCAACGCGTCCATCGACATCGGCTTCAACGGCTCCGGCGCCGCCAGCGGCGACGTGAACCCGACGTCGTTCACCTTGAACGGCACGGTGTGCACCGGAGCACCGGGAACCACCACCACGACGACCACGACGACCACTACGACGACGACGAGCGGCAACCCGAACCCCGGGACCCGCGTCGACAACGCCTACGTGGGCGCGAAGCAGTACATCAACCCGGACTGGGCGGCCAAGGCGAACGCCGAGGCGGGCGGCAGCCGGATCGCGAACCAGCCGACCGCGGTGTGGCTGGACCGGATCGCGGCGATCGCCGGGACGGCGGACTCCCGCGGCCTGGTCGGACACCTGGACGAGGCGGTGCGCCAGGCGGCGGGCTCACCGCTCGTCATCCAGCTGGTGATCTACAACCTGCCCGGTCGTGACTGCTCCGCGCTCGCCTCCAACGGTGAGCTCAAGGCTACGGAGATCGACCGCTACAAGACCGAGTACATCGACCCGATCGCGTCGATCCTCGCCAGGCCGGCGTACTCCGGCCTGCGGATCGTCACGACGGTGGAGATCGACTCGCTGCCGAACCTGGTCACCAACGTGTCCCCGCGTCCGACCGCTGTGGCGGCGTGCGACACGATGAAGGCGAACGGCAACTACGTCACCGGTGTCGGCTACGCGCTCGCGAAGCTGGGTGCCGTGCCGAACGTCTACAACTACCTGGACATCGGCCACCACGGCTGGATCGGCTGGGACGACAACTTCGGTGCCACCGCCGAGCTGCTGTTCCAGGCGGCGAACGCCTCCGGCAGCACCAAGGCGAACGTCCAGGGCTTCATCGCCAACACCGCGAACTACGGCGCGTTGAAGGAGCCCTACTTCAAGATCGAGGACTCGGTGAACGGCACGTCCGTGCGCCAGTCGAAGTGGGTGGACTGGAACCGTTACGTCGACGAGCTGTCCTACGCGCAGGCGTTCCGGCAGCGGGCCGTGCAGGCGGGCTTCGACGCCAACGTCGGCATGCTGATCGACACCAGCCGCAACGGCTGGGGCGGCAGCGCCCGTCCGACGGGTCCCGGCCCGACGACGAGCGTGGACGCCTACGTCAACGGTGGCAAGGTCGACCGCCGCATCCACCTCGGCAACTGGTGCAACCAGTCGGGTGCGGGCCTGGGCGAGCGCCCGAAGGCGGCACCGGAGTCGGGCATCGACGCGTACGTGTGGGTGAAGCCGCCTGGCGAGTCCGACGGCGCGAGCGAGGAGATCCCGAACAACGAGGGCAAGGGCTTCGACCGGATGTGCGACCCGACGTACACCGGCAACGTCCGCAACGGCAACAACCTGTCCGGTTCGCTGGGCAACGCCCCGCTGTCCGGCAAGTGGTTCTCGGCCCAGTTCCAGGAGCTCATGCGCAACGCCTACCCGGCGCTCTGAGTCTGAGCATGTGAGCGTGCCCACGCGGCCTGTCCCGCGTCCGCGATTCCGGACGCGTGGGCACGCTCTTCTTAATTGATACGGAGTTCTGTCCGGCAAGTTTCCAGACGGTGCGGAATTCGTCTGGACCACCGTTGGCGCGCAATGTTAACGCGCACATCTCTCTTGATGTCATCAGAAGGTGCTCCCTATGGTGTCGACACGCTCAGTGAGTGAAAGTGTGAAAGGAGGCTGTGTGGTCACCATCGCGGATGTCGCGCGGCACGCGGGGGTCGCCCCGAGCACAGTCTCCTACGTGCTCACCGGCAAGAGATCGATCTCCGCCGACACGAAGACGAGAGTTCGCGACAGCATCAGGGAACTGGGCTACCAGCCCCACGCCTCGGACCGCGCGCTGTCCAGCGGCAGGACCAACGTGATCGGCCTGGTGCTCCCGCTGCGGGCGGGCACCCACCTGCCGGCGGTGATGCGCTTCGTCACGGCGGCGGTGACGACAGCGCGCAGGTACGACATGGACCTCCTGCTGATGACCGCGGACGACGGTGCGGCGGGCCTGCGCCGCGCCGCGAACAGCGCCCAGGTCGACGGTTTCCTGGTGATGGACGTGGAGATGGACGACGACCGCGTGCCGTTGCTCCGCCAGCTGTCCAAACCGTCCGTCCTCATCGGACATCCGGCGGCCGCGCGCGGGCTCACCTGCGTGGACCTGGACTTCGAGGCGGCGGGCGCGAAGTGCGTCGACCACCTCGCCGACCTCGGCCACCGCTCCATCGGTTTCCTCGGCGCGCCGAGCGCGGTCTACCGCCGCAGCACGGGTTTCGCCCACCGCACCATGAACGGGTTCAGCGCGGCAGCGATGCGCAGGGGAGTCGCCGCGACGGCGTTGGCCGTCGAGGGCGACCACGACTCGGTGCTCAGGGCGACCAAGGCCCTGATCCGCGCGCACCCGTCGATGACGGCGCTGGTCGTGCACAACGAGGCGGCACTGGGCTGGATCACGGCGTGCCTGCGCGCGGCCGGCCGCCAGGTCCCCGGTGACGTCGCCGTGGTCGCGATCTGCCCGGACGAGCTGGCCGAACAGACCTCGCCGCTGCTCACCTCGGTGCGCCTGCCGGCGGAGGAGCTCGGCAGGCACGCGGTCGACCTGCTCGTCGCGAAGCTGGAGGGCAAGCAGCCGCCACCGCTGATGTTGTTGCCGCCCAGGCTCTCCCGCCGGGCGAGCACGCCGGACCACGCCGCACACCGCGGCGCGACAGGCTGACCGGTTCGCCACCGGCGGACCGGGACAGGACGGGCGGTCACCGGGACGGCCTTCGCGCGTGCGGAAATGCGGCGCGCACACGCGGAGGCCCCCGCAGATCGTCCTGGAGGGGTGCGCGACACCACGGCGGAGCGGCCGTCGCGCACCCCTCCCCGTCGTCCGGCGGCCGTAGACTCGCCGGGATGGAACTGGCAAAGGCTTTGGCGCACAGGGCCGTCGTGCTCGACGGCGGGATGTCCACGGCACTGGAGCTCGCCGGGCACGACCTGTCCGACGAGCTCTGGTCGGCCCGGCTGCTGCTCACCGACCCGGACGCCGTGCGCGCCGCGCACCTCGCCTTCTACCGGGCGGGCGCCGAGGTCGCCATCACCGCGAGCTACCAGGCGAGCTTCTCCGGCTTCGCCCGCCGCGGCATCAGCGAGGCGGAGACGACTCGGCTGCTGCGCTCCAGCGTGGAGCTCGCCCGTTCCGCCGCGTCCGAAGTGGACGGACCCCGCTGGGTCGCGGCGTCGGTCGGCCCGTACGGCGCGGTGCTCGCGGACGGCTCGGAGTACCGCGGCCGCTACGGCCTGAGCCGGCAGGAGCTGATCCGCTTCCACGCTCCACGCGTCTCGACGCTGTGCGAGGCGGGCCCGGACGTGCTCGCGATCGAGACGATCCCCGACGTCGACGAGGCGGAGGCCGTGCTGGAGGTGGTGCGCGGCAGCGGGGTGCCGGTCTGGCTCTCCTACACCGTGCGCGGCGACCGGACCTGCGCGGGCCAGCCGCTGGAGGAGGCGTTCGCGGTCGCGGCCGGAGTGGACGAGGTCATCGCCGTCGGCGTGAACTGCTGCGCACCGCAGGACGTGGCGAACGCGGTCGCCGTGGCCGGCCGGGTGAGCGGGCTGCCGGTCGTGGTGTACCCGAACAGCGGCGAGCAGTGGGACGCGGAGGCGCGGACGTGGTCGGGTGACGGTGCCGGGTTCGCCGCCTCGGCCGAGGGGTGGGTCGGCGGTGGCGCCCGGTTGGTGGGTGGGTGCTGCCGGACCGGGCCGGCCGCGATCGCGGTGCTGGCGGAGGGCTTGCGGCGGTGACCCGAACGGCGCTCGGTTCAGGCGCACGCGGGGCGCTTTCGTACTGTCATGCAGTACGAAAGCGCCCCGCGTGCGACGAGAGCCGAGGCGGGACGCGGCCTACACCTGCGACCAGCGCTGGTTCGCTCCTCCGTGGCAGGTCCACACGATCGCGGCCGTGCCGTTGGCGGTGCCGGCACCGTTGACGTCCAGGCACAGCCCTGTCTGGGCGTTGCCGATCGTGCCGCCCGCGTTGACGTTCCACTGCTGGTTCGTGCCGCCCTGGCAGTCCCAGAGCCGCACGGCGGTGCCCGCGGTGGCGTTGGCGGGGGCGTCCAGGCACTTGCCCAGGACCTGCAGGGTCTGGCCGGTGCGGGTGAACTGCTGGTTGGTGTTGGTGTGGCAGTCCCACACGACCATCGGGGCGCCGTTGGCCGTGCTCGCGCCGCTGACGTCCAGGCAGCGGCCAGAGGCCTCGCCGCGCAGCCGGAACGTGGTCGGGGTGGGAGTGGTGTCGCCGGTGAAGAACTTCCAGACCTCGGTCTTCACCCAGCTGCGGGCTCCGCTCTCACAACCGGCGCAGCCGTCCACCGGTCCCTGCTGGTGGCCTCCGTCGAAGGGCGCCCACACCACCGGGTACCCGGCCCGGCAGCCCGTGTAGGCGGTGGTGATGTGTGTGCGGCTGCCGGCCGCCGGTTCCGGTGCGTTCTGGGCCTGGCAGCCGTTGTTGCGCACCCACCTGTCCCGCTGGCCGCGGCCGGAGGCGATGTTGTCGCCGTTGCCGTGGATGCCCATGAACGCGACGGGCGCGGTGCCGCCGGCGCATCCGCTGATCTCGCCGGGGCTCGCGATGGCGGCGATCGCCCGGAAGACGGCGGGCCGGGAGCACGCCAACGAGATGCTCATCGCGCCGCCGTAGCTGAAGCCGAGGGCGAACCTCTGCGTCGTGTCGACGCAGAGGTCGTTCTCGATCCGGCGGAGCATGTCGTCGACGAACGTGACGTCCTCGCCGCCGGAGTTCGCCCAGCCGTTGCCGATGCCCTGCGGCGCCACGAAGATCGCGCTGTTGTTCGCCAGCCGCCGGAGTCCGTAGTGGGCGTAGACGTCGCCGTCGCTCCCGCCGGACGCGACGTCGTTCATCGTGCCGCCCCACCAGTGGAAGCCGAAGACCAGGCGGTACTGCCGGGTGTTGTCGTAGTTGTCCGGGACGCTCAGGACGAACGACCGGCTCTTGCCCCCGCTCTGGATCGTCTGCGTGCCGCTGCGCAGGGTCGGGGCCTTGCCGCAGCCGGGGGTCGCGGCGAGTGGTGTCTGCGGGCCGGCGGCGGCGGTGCCGCCGCCGGAGAGGACGAGTGCTGCGATGGCCACCGCGGTGAGCCACCACTTCCTGTGCTGGTGCATGGCTTTGGTCGTGCTCCCTGTGGTGGAGGTCAGGCGACTGAGCACGTGGCGCCGTTGAGGCTGTAGGAGGACGGCGCCGAGTTGTTGCCGGTGTGCGTGGCCTGGAAGCCGAAGGTGGTCGACGCGTTCGGTGCGATGTCACCGTTGTACGAGACGTTCTTCGCGGTCACCTGCCCGGAGCTGGGGGAGTAGGTGGCGCTCCAGCCGGACGTGATCGTCTGCCCGCCGGGCAGGGTGAAGACCAGCGACCATCCGCTGATCGGTGAGGAACCCGTGTTCGTGATGGTGATGTTCGACGTCAGGCCGTTGTTCCAGGCGCTGATCACGTTGCCCACGCGGCAGGAGGCGCCGCCGGGAGGCGTGGTGGTCGTGGTCGTCGTGGTGGTGCTCGTCGGGCCGCCGCCGCCCGCGAACTGGGTGAGGAACTTCCACGCCTCACCGGACGTCCAGGTCCGCCAACCGTCGCCACCTGAGTCGATCGGGCCCGGCGTGTGGCCGCCGTCGAACGCTGCCCACACCACGGGATACCCCGCCCGGCAACCGCTGTAGTTCGTGACGATGTGCCGGCGACTGCCCGCGGCGGGCTCGGGGGCGTTCTGCGGGGTGCAGCCGTTGTTGCGCACGAACGTGTCGCGCAGACCACGGCCCAGTCCGATGCCGAGAACGTTGTCGCTGATGCCGTGGATGCCCATGTACCCGATGGGCTGGTTGCCGCCGTCGCACCCGCTGAGCTGCGCGCCCGAGTAGGCGACCACGGCGCGGAAGACGGTGGCACGGGCGCAGGCCACCGCGTACGACATGCCGCCGCCGTAGCTGAAGCCGCCGGCGAACCGCTGGGTCGTGTCGATGCACAGCCCCGAGTCGAGCAGGGCGACCAGGTCGTCGACGAACCTCAGGTCCTGACCGCCTGGATTGGCCCAGCCGTTGCCGTTGCCCTGCGGCGCCACGAAGATCGTGCCGTTGTTCTCGGCGTCGGCGAGCCGCCGCAACCCGTAGTAGGACCAGTTGTAGCCGTCGGTGCCACCGGAGTCGACGTCGTTCGCGGTGCCGCCCCGCCAGTGGAAGCCGACGAACAGCCGGTACTGGCGGTTGTTGTCGTAGCCGGGTGGCAGCCGCAGGATGTACGAACGGTTCTGGCCACCGCTGTTGATCGTGTGCTGGCCGCTCGTCAGCGCGGGTGGCTTGCCGCACCCCGCCGTCGCCGCCGTCGTGCCGGTCTCCCCGGCGGCCTGGCCGCCCAGCGCGATCCCCGCCGCGCCCAGGAAGGCCACGGCGCTCGCGACGGCCGCCGCGAGCACGGACCTATGCCGCGACATGACAGAACCCCTTGTGCAGGTGGAACATCGTCGTCCCTTCGCTCGTCAGGCTTGCTGGAGTTGGAACCGCTGGTTGGTGGAGCCGGTCGGACTCCACTGCGACAGCCGGGCACCGTCCGCGGCCGACGCCTCCCAGACGTCCACGGCGAGCCCGCTCTGGCGGTTGACGAGGCCGATCACGCCACCGCCGTGGTCGACCACCTGCCACTGCTGGCTCGTCGCACCGGTGTCGGGCTGCTGGGTGATGTCCGCGCCGCTGCCGGAGCTCGCGACCTGGAGCACCAGGCCGCTGTGCCGGGCACGGACGCGGTAGTAGCCGCCGCCGGAGTCGAGGAAGTCGAACTGCTGGTTCAGCCCGCCGGTCGCGGACCACTGCTGCAGCAACGCACCTGCCACGGTGGACCCACCGCTGACATCGGCGTACTTCCCGCTGTGCCTTGCGACCAGGCGGTAGTTGACGCCAGGTCGCACCCCCGGACCCGCGGCCTGACCCGTCACGCGGTACGGACGTCCACGTTGGACTGAGAACGCGATGACGTCGGTTTCCGGTCTGGTGTGCTCGACGAGGGCGCCGCTCGTCGTGTCGCGCAGCTCGAAGGTGCCGGCGAAGACACGGTTGCGGATCCTCACCGTGCCGTCCCGGTCCGGCGTCACGGAGAGAGTGGTGGTGCCGTCGGCTCCCCAGGTCGCGCCGACGGTGTACCCGCCACGCCCGCGCAGCCCGGCGAAGTTTCCCGCAGACCAGGCCGGTGGCAGCGCGGGCAGCACGTGCAGCTCACCGTTGTGGCTGTGCAGCAGCATTTCCGCGATGCCGGAGGTGGCGCCGAAGTTGCCGTCGATCTGGAACGGCGGGTGCAGGTCGAACATGTTGGGCGCGAGCCGGTCGGTCGTCACCAGGGACCGGAGCAGGTCGTGCGCCCTGGCGCCCTCCTCCAGCCGCGCCCAGAAATTGATCTTCCAGGCGAGCGACCACCCGGTGCCCGCGTCACCCCGCAGTTCCAGGGTCCGCAGGGCCGCGGCGTGCAGCTGGGGAGTGCCGCGCTTGGTGATCTGGTTGCTCGGGTGCAGGCCGTAGAGGTGCGAGACGTGCCGATGGTCGCGCTCGGTCTCGGTCCAGTCGTACAGCCACTCCATCACGTTGCCCCGCGACCCGATCCTCGTCGGCGCCAGCCGCTGCCGCGCGGTGCGCACCTGGGAGCGGAAGTCGGCGTCGACGCCGAGCACCTCGGAGGCGCTCGCGCAGCCGTCGAACAGGTCGCGCAGGATCTGCATGTCCATCGTCGGCCCGGCGCAGACGCTGGCGTTCGTGTGGTGGTTGAGCTCCGGCGAGTTCGACGGGTTGGTGACGAGGGTGCCGAGGCTCGGCTCGGTGACGAGCGTGTCGAGGAAGAACTGCGCGCAGCCCTTCAACGCCGGGTAGTACGAGCGCAGGAACTCGAGGTCGCCGGTGAACAGGTAGTGCTCCCAGACCAGCGTCGAGAGCCACGCCCCGCCGGTCTGCCACATGCCCGCCGCGGCGAAGTCGACGACCGAGGAACCGCGCCACGCGTCGGTGTTGTGGTGGGTGACCCAGCCGCGCGCGTTGTACTGCAACTGCGCGGTGCGGGCCCCGGTGACGGTCAGGTCGTTGATCATGCGGAACACCGGCTGGAGGCACTCGCCGAGGTTGGTGGTGTCCGCGGGCCAGTAGTTCATCGGCAGGTTCGCGTTGATGGTGTACTTCGAGTCCCACGACGGGGCCATCTGGTCGTTCCAGACGCCCTGCAGGTTCGCCGGTTGCGTGCCGGGGCGCGACGACGAGATCAGCAGGTAGCGGCCGTACTGGAAGAGCAGCACCGCGAACTGCGGGTCGCTCGTGCCCGCGTGCCGGGAGATCCGCACGTCGGTCGGCTGGTCGGCCGCCGCCGTCCGCCCGAGGTCGAGCGACACCCGCCCGAACAACGCCTGGTGGTCCGCGACGTGCCGGGCCCGCAGGGTGTCGAATCCGATGCCCTGCACCGCGTTCAGGCGGGCACGGGCGATGCCCTGGTAGTCCCCGTTGACGGTGCGGAAGTCCACGTAGCTGCTGCCGATGGAGATCAGCACCGTCACCGCGTTCGCACCCGTGACGCGCAACGTCCCGCCGGAGCTGCTGACGGTGCCGCCGTCGGCGACGGCCCTGGCGAGCGCGAGGAACCGGACGGTGCCCGCGATGCCGCGTTGCGTGCCGGAGATCCCGTCCAGCCCGATCGTCGTACCGTCCACTGTGGACGTGGTCGTGCGCTGCGGGGAGCCGAACGACGCGGTGAACGAGATCGAGCCGGGCGTCTGGGCCGTCAGGCGCATCACGATCACCTGGTCCGGCGCGCTGGCGAACACCTCGCGCTGGTGGCGCACGTTGTTCGCCGTGTAGGCGACCACCGTCGTCGCCGTGGTGAGGTCGAGCGACCGCTGGTAGGACGACGCGGTCGCGGAGGGGAACGTCAGGCGCAGGTCGCCGACCGGCTGGTAGGCCAGCTGCCCGGCGGGACTGCCGAGCATGGTCTGGTCGATCAGCGACTGCGCCTGCGTCCACTGGCCGCCGAAGACGAGCCGCCGGATCTCGGCGAGCGCCCCGGCACCGCGCGGGTTGGTGTAGTCGTGCGGCCCGCCCGCCCAGACCGTGTCCTCGTTGAGCTGAAGGCGTTCGGTGTCGGTGTTGCCGAACACCATCGCGCCGAGCCGCCCGTTGCCGATCGGAAGTGCGCGCAGCCAGTCGTTCCCGGCCGGTCCGCCGTACCAGAGCGAGAGGTCGCCTGGTGCGCGCACGTCCGCGGAGGCGGGGCTCGCGATCCACCCCGCCTGCGTCAGCGCGACACCCGCGCTGAGCTTCATGAGCTGCCGGCGGTTCAGTTCGGACATGCCGGTCCTCCAGTGGTGTGCGCGGTCAGGCCACGGCGCAACGCGCGCCGTTGAGCGTGAACCCGTCCGCCGGTGCGCTGTTTCCCGTGTGCGTGGCCTGGAAGCCGATCGACACCTGGGCCGAGGGCTGGATCTGCGCGTTGTAGTCCACGTTCTTCGCCGTCACCTGGCCGGTGGTGGGGGAGTAGGTGGCGCTCCAGCCACCCGTGATCGTCTGTCCGCCGGGCAGCGTGAACTGCAGCGTCCAGCCGTTCACCGGCGCCGAGGACGTGTTGGTGATGGTGATCGTCTCGGTCAGGCCGGTGTTCCAGGCGTTGACGGCGGCCTTGACCGTGCAGCCCTGAGATGGCGGCGGTGTGGTGGTGGTCGTGGTCGTCGTTGTGGTGGTTGTCGTCGTCGGTGGGCGGTCCAGGCCGAGGAAGGTGATGGCCCGCGCGACCATTCCCGCGGTCGGCACGTCGTGGCCGGTGCCCTGGGCGCTGATCCCCTCGACGACGGCCGGCGTGCCGGTGCCGTACCGGGTGCGGGTCCAGTTCGACTGGGGCTGGTCGGTGAACGTCGGAGTCCTGCTCACCCCGTGCAGGTTCGTCCACTGGTCGAGCGCCTCACCGAAGTTCGGGTACGCCAGCGTGGTGTCGGCGGTGCCGTGCCACAGCTGCATCCGGGGGTAGCGGCCGGTGTAGCCGGGATACATCGCCCTCGCCTGGTCGCCCCACTGCTGCGGGGTCTTGAGCAGGTTCCCGCCCGAGCACTGGCTGTTCCACATCGACCCGTCGGTCGTCGCGAAGCACCCCGCGGGGACACCGGCGAACGCCGCCCCGGCGCTGAACACGTCCGGGTACTGGGCGGCCAGCACGTTGGTCATCATCGCGCCGGACGAGATGCCGGACACGACGATGCGCTCCGGGTCCACGTTGTAGCGCTGGCGCGCGTACGACACCATCGACATGATCCCCGTGGAGTCGCTGCCTCCGTTGCGGCGCAACGCGTTCTGGGTCGACACGTCGAAGCAGTGCCCGTCCCGCGTCGCCTCCGGGTAGATGATCACGTACCCGTTGCGGTCCGCGGCGGAGACGTAGTCGCGCCCGCCGCCGTTGTGCACCGCGCCGGCGGAACCCGTGCAGTAGTGCACCATCACGAGCAGTGCCGGGCGTTCCGCGAGCCGGTCGGGCGCGTAGACGTACATGTTGAGGCCGGTCGGGTTCGTGCCGAAGTTCGTGACCCGCACCAGGGACGCGGCCTGGGCCGGCTGGGGCACCAGTGAGAGCGCGACCGCCGCGATCAGCACCAGCACGGCCGCGATGATGCCGGCGAGACCGAGTCCGTCGAGACCCGTCCGGCCGCTGGGGTTCGCGCTGCTCATGACGAGCTCCCTCCGCTGAATTGCCACCAGTTCATGTTGAGCAGATAACCGCTGCCGCCGGTGAACCTCAGGTAGAGGTCACGCGTGCCGGTCAGCCCGCTCACCGGACAGGTGACGGTGGTCCACGTCTGCCAGCCGCCGGTGTTCGGCACGGTGCAGGTGCCGGCGAGGGTGCCGGTGGGACTGCCGCTGCGCACCTCCACGGAGCTTCCCGCGACGGTGGACGCGACCCGTGCCGTGAACGTCGAGGCACCGTTGCCGAACGCGACGTTCTTCACCTTGATGTTGTCGCCGTTGTTGACGTAGCCGACGTTCATGCCGCCTTCGCTGGAGGCCTCGGTCTCGATGCCGTTGCCCCACGCGATGGTCTCGGCCTCTTGGCGCGCATAGGGGTTGAGGGTGTCCGCAGCCGGTGGGCCGGCCGTCGTCATGGTGAGGGACGGGATGGTGCCGTCGGCGTTGTAGGTGAACTTCTCGACGGCGACGGAGCGGGTGAAGCCGCCACCGCCGGGCAGGGCGCCGTTGTGGTAGAAGAAGTACGAGCCGCCCTTGAAGTCGATGATGCCGGGGTGGTTGGTGAAACTGCTGCCCTGCGTGGACATCACCGTGCCGCGGTAGGTCCACGGCCCCGTCGGGCCGGGTGAGGTGGAGTAGGCGATGAACTCCGAGCAGCACTTGGCCGCGTAGACGTTGTAGTACAGGCCGTTGCGCTTGTAGACCCAGGGGCCTTCCTCGTAGAGGGTGGGCCGGTTCGGGTCGCCGGTGCGGGTGCCGAAGCCCGCCGTGGTGAGCGCGATCCTGTTGATGCCGCCGGAGTAGGAGATCATGTCGGTGTTGAGGCGGACGTAGGAGAGGTTGGGGTTGCCCCAGTACAGGTACGCCTGGCCGCCGTCGTCGATCATGACCGTGGGGTCGATCTCGCCGTTCTCCACCAGGGGACGGCCGAGGGCGTCGCGGAACGGGCCGGTGGGGCTGTCCGCGACGGCGACTCCGATGGCCGGGCGTCCGGTGGCCTTCGTGACCACGGGGACGTACCAGTAGAACCTGCCGTTGCGTTCCACGGCCTGACCGGCCCACGCGTCCTGTTTCGCCCAGCTGAACGAGGCGAGGTTCAGGGGAGAACCGTGGTCGGTCCAGTTCACCATGTCGGCAGAGGACCAGACCCGCCACTCCTTCATGGTGAACCAGGTCGAGCCGTCCTCGTCGTGTCCGGTGTAGAGGTAGACCCGTCCGTTGTGGACCAGCGGCGCCGGGTCGGCGGTGTAGATGTGCTGCACGATCGGGTTGTCCGCTCTCACGGGCGAGACCACCGTCAGGATCGTGCCCACCACCAGGGCGATGCTCGCCCAGAGCCTTCGTGTCTTGACCATCATCTTCTTCCCAGGACAGGGCGCTCCGGCGGACGATCGCTCGTCCGCCGGAGCTTGCCGGTCGTGTGGTGCGGGAGTCAGCGCGCCGTGCAGGACGGGTTCAGGCCCGATCCGCTGCCACTGCCCTGGAAACCGAACTCGGTGGACCCGCCGGCGGGCACGTTGGCGTTGTAGTCCACGTTGGTCCAGTTGACGGTTCCGCTGTTGCCGCTGCGAGTCGCGCTCCACGCACCGGTGACGGTGCCGTTCGACACCGTGGTCGTGACGCTCCAGCCGCTCAGGGCGCTGGAACCCGCGGTGACCTTGATCGTGGCGACGAAGCCCTCGTTCCACTGGTTCAACGACACCGTCGCCGTGCAGCCGCCGGTACCCGGGTCGTTGCTGGTGGTGGTCGTGGTCGTGGTGGTGGTCGTCGTTGTCGTCGGGTCGGTGCCGCCACCCGCGTTGAGCGCGTTCAGCGTGGAGTTGTACGCGGCCTTCTTGTTGCCGCTGCCGTCGAACAGCAGCGGGGTGCCGGAGGCGCGCCACGAGTCGGTGTCGCGGATGCCCCACACGGTGATGCCGGTGCATCGCGAGACGGCGAGGCAGGCCCGCGTCACGCGGTCGTAGTTCGACGCCTGGGCGCTGCCGGAGCCCTCGATGTCCAGTTCCGTGATCTGCACGTCGACGCCGAGGTTGGCGAAGTTCTGCAGGGTGGTCTGGTAGTTGGAGGGAACCGGGCTCTGCGGGTTGAAGTGGGACTGGAAGCCGACGCAGTCGATCGGGACGCCGCGGGACTTGAAGTCCTGCACCATCCGGTAGACGCCCTGGGTCTTGGCGTGCGACCAGTCGTCGGTGTTGTAGTCGTTGTAGCAGAGCTTCGCGCCGGGGTCGGCGGCGCGCGCCGCGCGGAAGGCGGCCTCGATCCAGTCGTTGCCGGTGCGCTGGAGGTTGGAGTCGCGGCGTCCGCCGCTGCTGCCGTCGGCGTAGGCCTCGTTGACGACGTCCCAGGCGTAGATCTTGCCGCGGTAGTACGTCGCGACCTGCGTGACGTGGTTCAGCATCGCGTTGCGCAGCGCCGTGCCGGACATGTTCTGCATCCAGCCGGGTTGCTGGGAGTGCCATGCCAGTGCGTGTCCGCGGACGCGCTTGCCCTGGTTGCGGGCCTGGTTGAGGATCCGGTCGCCGTTGCCGTAGCTGAACTGGTTCTGGTTCGGCTCGGTCGCGTCCATCTTCATCTCGTTCTCGGCCGTCACCATGTCGAATTCACGGTTCAGGATCCCGACGTAGGTCGAGTCACCGAGTCTGCCCGCGGCGACAGCGGTGCCGAAGTAGCGGCCGCTCTGCTGCGCGGCCGCGCCGAGGGTGGTCGCCGCGTTCGCGGCGGGAGGTGCGATCAGGGTGGCGCCGATTATCGCTGTCGCGACCGTGGCAATGATCGGGACCAGGGCCACTGACTTCGATGTCAGTTTCATCGTTCACGCTTTCGCAGGAACACCCCGTCGCGGGGTGTGATGGGCAGGGTCGGCTCACGGGGTCCGGTGCGCCAGGGCCGGATCCCGTTGAGCGACAACGAGTGTCGCAGCTCGATGTTCGCGCTCACAAGAACGCGTTGTCGAATTCGACAGCAGGTTGACCTGATCGGCGTAGGAATGTAGGGGAGCGCTCCCAGTCTGTACTTCAGACCGTTTGAGCACATTCGTCGAACAAGTTTCGAAACCGCATTCTGCTAAAGTGAGCGCTAACAACTTTAGCGTTGACCGAACCGTGTTCCGCGGCTACATTGTCCGCAACTCGTATTCGCTTTCCGCGGTGCTGGTCCGATGCGGACCTGGTGCTCGACCACTCGGCGGTGACCTTCGCGCGCCGGTTGTGGGAGCGCTCTCATGCACCGCGATCTCTGATGCCCACCAGCGACGATGCTGTGAGGACCCTGAATGAGAGCAACCGATCAGGCTCGCGCCGGCGATTCCCCGCCGACCCGTGACGCCCCACCGGGTTCGTCTGATCCGCGAGTTTCAACCGGCACTGGGAGAGGAAGCACGATGGCACGGTGGAATCGGGGAACAGGCGCGTGCGTGCTCGCGGGCGCGGTCGTCACCGGGGTCACCGCCCTGGTGATCAGCGGCGGCACGACCGTCAGCGCGGCCGAGTCGGCGTTCTACGTCGACCCGTCGAGCTCGAGCGCCAAGTGGGTCGCCGCCAACCCGGGAGACTCGCGGGCCGCGGTCATCCGCGACCGCATCGCGTCGGTTCCGCAGGCGCGCTGGTACACCACGACCAACACCTCGACGGTGCGGTCGGAGATCAGCTCGTTCGTCGGCGCGGCGGCCTCCGCGGGCAAGATCCCGATCCTGGTGGTCTACAACATCCCCAACCGCGACTGCGGAGGAGCCAGCGGCGGCGGTGCCTCCTCCCACGCGGCCTACCGGGCGTGGGTGGACGAGGTGGCCGCGGGACTGGCCGGTCGTCCGGCGACGATCGTGCTCGAACCGGACGTGCTGCCGCTGATGACCAACTGCCAGAACGCGGACCAGCAGAACCAGACCAAGGCGTCCATGGCCTATGCCGGCAAGAAGCTCAAGTCCGGTTCCGGGCAGGCGAAGGTGTACTTCGACATCGGGCACTCGGCGTGGCTGAGCCCGTCGGAGGCCGCGAACCGCCTGCGCGGCGCGGACATCTCCAACAGCGCTGACGGGATCTCGACGAACGTGTCGAACTACCGCTCCAGCTCCGACGAGGTGAACTTCGCGAAGAACGTGCTCAACGCCGTCGGCGACGGCCGTCTCAAGGCCGTGGTCGACACGAGCCGCAACGGCAACGGTCCGGCCGGCAGCGAGTGGTGCGACCCGGCGGGACGCGCGATCGGCACGCCCAGCACGACGAACACGGGTGACTCGAAGATCGAGGCGTTCCTGTGGGTCAAGCTGCCGGGCGAGTCCGACGGCTGCATCGCGCCGGCAGGTCAGTTCGTGCCGCAGCGCGCCTACGAGCTCGCGATGGCGGCGGGCCCGATCACCACGACGACGACCACCACCACGACCACGACGACCACGACCGGAGGCAACCCCGGCGGTGGCTGCAAGGCGACCCATCGCGTCGTCAGCCAGTGGCAGGGCGGCTACACCGGCGAGATCGTGATCGAGAACCGCGGCCAGGCGATCAACGGCTGGACGTTCTCGTTCTCCGCTCCCGGCGTGTCCGTCACGCAGGGCTGGAACGGGACGTGGACCGACACGGGCGACGAGGTCCGCGTGGCGAACACGGCCTGGAACGGCTCGCTGGGCGCCGGCGCCCAGGTCAGCATCGGGTTCAACGCGAACTACAACGGTGGCACGCCACCGTTCTCGTCAGCGGTGCTGAACGGCGTCGCCTGCTCCTGAGGTGACGGTGGAACGGGGTCCCCGCACCGGCCGGTGCGGGGACCCCGCCGTGCCTCAGGCGCGCAGGCTCCACTGCTGGTTCGTCCCGCCGTGGCAGGCCCAGAGGTGGATCAGCGTGCCGTTCGCGGTGCCGTTGCCGCTGGCGTCGAGGCACAGCCCCGACTGCGCTCCGGTGATGGTGCCGTCGGCGTTGACGTTCCACTGCTGGTTCACGCCGCCGTGGCAGTCCCAGAGGATCGCCGCGGTGCCGTTGGCGGTTCCTCCACCGGAGGCGTCGAGACACTTGCCCTGCACGGTGAGCTGCCTGCTCGCGGTGTGGTTCCAGCGCTGGTTCGTGCCGCCGGTGCAGTCCCAGAGCCTCGCCTGGGTGTTGTTGCCGGTGCCGGCGACGTCGAGGCAACGGCCCGACTGGCCGCCGACGACCGTGACGTTCTCCCGGCCTCCGGTGCCGCCCGGCCCTGCGTTGGCGATCACCGCCTGGGCGCCGGACGGCCAGTTTCCGCCTGAGACCACGACGTTGCCGTTGACGACGTTGCCGCGGTCGCCGTTGGTCACGTTGGTGCTGTTGTTGGTCGACCAGTTCCCGGTGAGGGTCCAGTTGCCCATGTTCTCGCCGCCCCAGTAGTTGGCGGTGGCCCAGGTTCCGGTGGAGGAGAAGACGTTGCCGGTCGCGCGGTAGTACTTGGAGCCCTCGTCGAAGTAGAGCCCGAACCACCCGTTGGTGCGCAGGCAGTGGTTGCCGCTGATCTCCGCGTTCGGGTTCCAGCCGAGTGTGTAGATGCAGCCGCCGTCGGTCATCTGCTGCATGACGTCGTGGACGTAGTTGTTGACGAGCCGGTTGCCGGACGCAGTGGTGGGTGTCGAGTACCGCGGCTGGTAGTTGTACAGGCCGCGGTTGGCGTAGTGGTTGCTGCCGCCCGCGTCGTTGGCGCCCCAGCCGTACCCGAGGGACAGGCCGGAGTACGGCAGGTTGTAGATCTCGTTGTGGGACACGGTCGCTGTGGTGACGTAGGTGTTGAGCACCGACACGTTGCCGCGGTACTCGACGGCGAGGTCGTGGATGCGGTTGTGGCTGACCGTGATGTCCCTGTTGACCATCCGCTGGTCGCTCGGGTGGTGCGCGTCGGCGCGCACGCCGCCGACCACGACGCCGCCCGCCGAGTTGCGGGCGATCTCCGACCTGGTGACCGTGATGCCGGACGCGCCGAGTCCCACACCGCTGGCGTGCGCGTTGGCGTCGTTGCCGATGCCGATCGCGGTCTGGCCGAGGTTGACGAACTGCGAGTCGGTGAAGGTGATGCCGCTCGCCGCCGAGACCTGGACCGCCGCGGGCATCTGGGACCAGTGCGGCCGCACCGCCTCGAACTGCGCGCAGCCCTGCTGGCACGAGTTGATCCGGTCGGCGGGCCAGTTCTGGTTGCCCGCCATGTAGGCGCCGGTCTGCTGGTCGGCGAATCCCTGGTTGCTGCTGGGGCCGAGCCACGAGGTACCGGTGAAGGTGATGCCGCCGAACGTGATGTCGCGTGCGGGGGCGTCGTAGGTGCCGCCGACGTTGACCAGCGACTGCAGCACCGGCAGTTCCACGTTGACGTTGCTCATGTTCTGCCCGGCGAGCGGGATGTAGTAGAGCGCGCCCGCGCCGGGATCGACGTACCACTCGCCCTGCGCGTCGAGGAACTCGTAGGCGTTCGCCAGGTACAGCGGCCCCGCCCGGTGCGGCTTGCTGAGCGTGTCGTAGCCGAAGGTGTTGTTGTTCCACGCGGGTTGTTGCATCGTGAGGAAGTTCCCGGCGATGCTCTGCACCGGCGAGTAGCGGTCGGTGAACGAGTTGACGCTCTCCACCTCGACGCGGTTCTGGTTCGCCAGGTTGTTGAGGTAGCTCAGCGCGCTGTTCGAGAAGCGCATGCCGGTGTCGGTGAAGGTGAAGTCGGCGCGGTTCACCTGGGTCCTCGCGCGAGTGGCGATCGCACCGTTGACGTACAGCTGGCGGCTTTCGGTACCGGGGGTGACGCCGGCCCGCCAGATGTTCCTGCCTGCGTCGGCCAGCGACCACCCGGTGACCGCCCTGGCGCCGCTGATGACAGGACGCGCCGACGGGGCCGCCTGCCACCGGACGCGGTACCCGTTGCCGCCGGAGTCCGCCGCCGTGAGCCGGAACGGCGTGGTGAGCCGGTAGGTCCCGCCGGCCAGCTCCACCACGATGTCACCGGACATCGCGGTGTTGCGGGACCGCACCGCGGCCTGCGCACCGGTCAGCGAGCACGGCGCCGCGGCGGAGCAGGCCGTGCCGGTGCCCGAGGGGGAGGCGTACAGGGTCGTGGTGGCCGCGGAGGCAGGGGGAGCGAAGGCGAGGGCGGCGACCACCGCCGCCGAGGCGGCGAGTGCGATCCGCCCGCGCACAGCGGGGAACGAGGACGTGGACAAGTGACCTCCTGGTGGGTGTGGCGTGATCACCTCTCCCGCTGCGGCGGACGGGACAGCTCGTGTCCTGTGTGGACGTTCGCGTTCGTAGGGCCCGCCGGGGAACGCGCCGGCGGCGGGCGGAGGACTTCGCGGCGGCGGCACCGTGGAACGGGGCGTGCGGACGGGGTCCCCGCGGACGGGAGGACCGGGCGTCCAGGCCGGCTCAGAACAACGCGAACGTAACTCGTATGACGTGTGACGTCAATGGTCTTACGTATACTGTCGGGTCCTGGCAACTGGTTGCGGTGCAACGGAGGCGAGATGTCGGTGACACGTCCGGAGCAGGGCGCGGCCGCGATCCCCAGGTGGACGCGGAGACCGGCGAACCTGGCTGCCGCGGTCACCGCCGAGCTGGTGCAACGCGTGGTGCGCGGCACCTATGCGCCCGGAACCGCGCTCCCGCCGGAGCCCGTGCTGTGCGAGACGTTCTCGGTGAGCAGGACGGTGATCCGCGAGGCGGTGAAGGTCCTGCAGGAGAAGGGACTGGTGCGGGTCCGCCAGGGCGCGGGCACCGCGGTCACCCCGACGGCGCAGTGGAACATGCTCGACGAACTGGTGCTCGCCGCCGCGGTCGAGGAGGACGAGAGCCTCGCGATCCTCGACGACGTGGTGGTGACCCGCCGGTTGCTCGAGTCGGACATGGCGCGGGTCGCCGCGCGCACGGCGGGTCAGGACGTCCTGGACCGGTTGCGCGCGTTGGTGGACCGGATGGACGGGCTCGTAGGTGACACTGCCACCTACGAGGAGCACGACCGCCTGTTCCACGACACGATCATGCAGGCCTCGGGGAACCGCATCGCCCGTGGCGTGGTGCGTTCGCTGGAGAGACAGGTGCTCAACAGCGCCGACTACCACGGCCGCAGTGGCCGTGACATGTGCGCGGCCTCCAACCAGGGGCACCGCCGCATCTGCGACCGCATCACCGCCCGCGACGAGGCCGGTGCCGCGGAGGCCATGTTCACCCACATCACCGAGGCGTGGCTCGTGCGCCGCGCGGAGGCGGGGGACCCCGGCCGCCTGAAGCGGTAGGCCGCTCGCCGTACGGCCCCCTCCGCCAGGGCCGTTCGGCGGAAGGCGTGTGACCACAACCATTTCGTGGAACATCCGGCTGGAACGCGGCTGGGCCCGTACAGCACGGGAGGCGGATCTGCGGTGAGACGAACTCGCGTGACCCTGGCGGACGTCGCGGCGGCGAGCGGGGTGTCGGTGACGACGGCGTCGCTCGTGCTGACCGGACGTGCGCGTGAACTGCGCATCTCCGAGGACGCCGAGCGGAGGGTCCGTTCCACTGCCAGGGAGCTGGGCTACCGGCGCGGCGCGCTGGTGAGCGGGCACCGTCCTGGACCGTCGCGGACGATCGGGTTCGTGCTCGACACCGTCACCTCGTCCGGACTGGCGGGCGAGGTCGTGAAGGGCGCGGTGGAGGCCGCCTACCGGCACGGGTTCATGGTGTTCGCAGGCGAGACCGGCGGAGACGCGGGACTCGAGCGGTCGCTGGTCGAGGCGATGCGCGACCGGTGTGCGGACGGCATCGTCTACGCCACCACGCACACGAGGGCCGTCGTGGTGCCGGAAGGCCTGCATCACGGGCTCACCGTGCTGCTCAACGCCACCGCCGGTGCCCGTTCGGGCATTCCGTCGGTCGTGTCCGACGAGGTGCAGGGCGGTCGTTCGGCGGCACGCGTCCTCGTCGAGGCAGGACACCGCCACGGCGTCCACCTGATCGGCGCGGGACCGGGTCCCTACGACGTCCCGCCCCACAGCATCGCGGCCGTGCAGCGCCTGATCGGGATGCGCGAGGTGTTCGCGGCCGCAGGCGTCGAGGTGGCCGGCGCGCACCGCTGTCCCACCTGGACGCCGGAGGACGGGTACGACGCGACCAGGGACCTGCTGCGGCACCACCTGCCCAGGGCATTGGTGTGCTTCGACGACCGCCTGGCGTTCGGGGCCTACCAGGCGCTCGGGGAGGCCGGGCTCTCTGTGCCGGGCGATGTCTCCGTGCTGGGGTTCGGCGACCACCCCGTCGCCTCGTGGATGCGGCCCAGGCTGACCACCGTCGCCCTGTCCCACCACGAGCTCGGCGTGCAGGCGGTCGAGGTCCTGGTCGGGATGCTGGGACGGCACGGGCGTGACGTCCGGCCCTCGCTGATCCGCCGGGTGCCGATGCCGGTGCGCGAGGGCGGTTCGGTCGCGCCCCCACGCCGGTGAGCGGCGTTGTTCGCGTTAACAGCACGAAGGCGGCTGGTTGCGGGTTGAAGGCTCGGGTACGCGACTTTGCTAAAAGTTAGCGCTCACATTTAGCTTTGACCCGGCGTGACGGGGTCTTCTACATTGCTGGAAGCCGCCCCGCCGCTGACCGCTCGTCGAAAGGCTCATCATGCCGAGCCCGCTCAAAGCGCTGTGCGGTGCGTTGATCGCCACCCTGCTGGCCGCGTCGCCCGCCCTCGCCGAACAGTCCACTGTGGAACCTCCGGCCGTCTCCGCCGACCCGGTGCGGGTGATGCCCCTGGGCGACTCCATCACCCAGGGCGGCTCCATCGGCGGCTACCGCCTCGATCTGGGCACGAAGCTGCGTGCCGCCGGACGCGCCGTCGACTTCGTGGGCTCGCTCGCGGACGGGCCGGGCTCCATGCCCGACCGGAACCACGAGGGGCACCCCGGCTGGACCATCGCGCAGGTCGACGCGAACGTCGTGAACTGGCTGAGGACCTACACCCCGCGCACGATCCTCCTGCACATCGGCACCAACGACATGTACGGCAGCGACCCCGCCGGCGCGCCCCGCCGGCTCTCGGCGCTGGTGGACAAGATCACCGCCCAGTCGCCGAACGCCGAGGTGTTCGTCTCGACCATCATCCCGATCCGGTTCGCCGACGCCACCGTGCGCGGCTACAACGCCGCCATCGTCCCGTTGCTGCGGGCGAAGGCGGCGGCGGGCAAGCGGGTGCACGTCGTGGACATGTACCCGGCGGTGCCGATCTCCGACCTGCCCGACGGCATCCACCCGAACGCCGCCGGCTACAGCAAGATGGCGGCCGTCTGGTTCGCCGCGCTGTCCTCCGTTCCCGGCAGCGTCGGCGATCCTCCCTCACCCGGCGGCACCTGCACCGCCACCGCGAGCGTCACGGGCCACTGGAACGGCGGTTTCCAGGCCGAGGTCACCGTCGCGAACCCCACCGCGTCCGCCCTCTCCGGCTGGACCGTCGGGTTCACGCTTCCCAACGGGCACAGCGTGTCGCAGATCTGGGGTGGCGTCGCCAGCGGCTCGGTCACGGTCACCAACGCGCCCTACAACGGCTCGGTCAACCCCGGCGCCTCGACGACGTTCGGCTTCCTCGCGTCCGGTTCCGGTGCGCCGGCGGTCGGGACCGCCACCTGCGCCGGCGCGTGATCCCTGCTTCTCCGCTCCCTCCGACGACGAAGGGTGATCATGTTCTTCGCACGATCGTTCACATCCCGGCGGGCCAGGCTCGCGGTCTTCGCCGCCGTACCGCTGATCGCGGTGTCCGCGCTCGCCGCGGTGACGGTGCCTCCCGCCGCGGCCGCGCCGGGCTGTTCGGTGACCTACTCGGCACCGTCGCAATGGGACGGTGGGTTCACCGCGAACGTCAGCGTCACCAACCTCGGCGACGCGATCAACGGCTGGACGCTCACCTGGAGCTTCTCCGCCGGTCAGCAGGTGAAGCAGGCCTGGAACGCCGAGGCCACCCAGTCGGGCGCCCAGGTGACCGCGCGCAACGTGTCGTACAACGCGGCGATCCCCACCGGCGGCCGGGTCGAGTTCGGCTTCAACGGTTCCTCCACGGGAACCTCCAACCCGAACCCCACGGCGTTCACGCTTAACGGCACCCTGTGCACCGGTGACGTCGGCCCCACCACGACGACGACCACCACCACGACCACGACCACGACGGGCAACCCGCCGGTGGGCAGCCTGCCGTCGAGCTTCCGCTGGAACTCCAGTGGTGTGCTGATCAGCCCGAAGCCGGACGCCACGCACGCGAACGTGGCGGTCAAGGACCCGAGCGTCGTCTACCACAACGGCAAGTACCACGTCTTCGCGTCCACCTACACCGACGGCTACAACCTGATGTACACCAGTTTCAGCGACTGGTCCCAGGCGTCGGCCGCACCGCACTACTACCTCGACCGCTCCGGTGTCGGCACCGGATACCGGGCCGCGCCGCAGGTGTTCTACTTCGCGCCGCAACGCCTCTGGTACCTCGTCTACCAGACCGGGTCCAACGCGTCGTACTCCACGACCACGGACATCTCCAACCCCGCCTCGTGGTCCACGCCGAAGAACTTCTACGCCAACGGGATGCCTCAGATCATCCGCGACAACATCGGCAACGGCTACTGGGTCGACTTCTGGACGGTGTGCGACACCGCGAAGTGCTACCTGTTCTCCTCCGACGACAACGGCCACCTCTACCGGTCGGAGACCGGCCTCGCGCAGTTCCCCAACGGCTTCACCAACACGGTGATCGCCATGCAGGACAGCAACCGCAACCGGTTGTTCGAGGCGTCCAACGTCTACAAGATCGCCGGGAAGAACCAGTGGTTCCTCGTGCACGAGGCGATCGGCTCCGACGGCCGCCGCTGGTTCCGCTCCTGGACCGCGCCCTCCATCACCGGACCGTGGACCGCGCTGGCCGACAGCGAGTCGAACCCGTTCGCCCGCGCGAACAACGTGACGTTCCCGGGTGGACAGTGGACGCGCGACATCAGCCACGGCGAGATGGTGCGCACGAACGTCGACCAGACGATGGAGATCAGCCCCTGCAAGCTCAGCTACCTGTACCAGGGCATGGATCCCAACGCGGGCGGTGACTACAACCGGCTGCCCTGGCGGCTCGGCCTGCTGACCCAGACCAACTCGACCTGCTGAGTGCGGGACCGACGCCGCCGGGCACGCGCACCGGCGGCGTCACCCTGCGAGAAAGGGGCAACGATGCCCTCCTGGTCCAGGAAACTCACCCACCTCGCGGCCGTCCTGCTGGCGGCGATGGCGACCGTCACCGCGAACCCCGCCACCGCACCCGCCGCTCCCGGCAGCCCCGCGCTCACCCCGCCGCTCGGCTGGAACAGCTGGAACAGCTTCGGCTGCGGCATCACCGAGGGCCAGGTCCGCCAGGCCGCCGACGCGATGGTGTCGTCGGGCATGCGCGACGCCGGCTACCAGTACGTCGTCGTGGACGACTGCTGGTTCGACCCGCAGCGCGACTCCTCCGGCAACCTGCGGGCGCACCCGTCGAAGTTCCCGAGCGGGATGAAGGCGCTGGGCGACTACGTCCACGCCCGTGGCCTGAAGTTCGGCATCTACCAGGCGCCCAACGAGAAGACGTGCGCGCAGGGCACCGGCGCCCACCCCGGTTCGACGGGGAGCAAGGGCCACGAGGTCCAGGACGCGCGGAGCTTCGCGTCGTGGGGCGTGGACTACCTGAAGTACGACTGGTGCTCTGGCGCCGGCACCCGCGACGAGCAGATCGCCCGGTTCACGATCATGCGCGACGCCCTGCGCGCCACCGGCCGCCCGATCGTCTACAGCATCAACTCCAACAGCTTCCACGCCCCCACCGGCGACAGGTACGACTGGAGCGAGGTCGCCGACCTGTGGCGCACCACCGAGGACCTGTTGGACATCTGGCAGAACGGCAACACCAACAGCTACCCGATGGGCGTGGGCAACGTCGTCGACATCACCGCCCCGCTCGCCGTGCAGGCCGGCCCCGGCCACTGGAACGACCCGGACATGCTCGTTGTCGGTCGCCCCGGCCTCACGCTCACCGAGTCGCGGTCGCACTTCACGCTGTGGTCGCTGATGGCGGCGCCGCTCATGGCGGGCAACGACATCCGCACCATGTCCGCCGACGTCAGCGCGGTCCTGCGCAACCAGCGGCTGATCGCCGTGAACCAGGACGCCCTCGGTGCGGGAGGGCGCCGGGTGCGCGACGACGGTGCCAACGAGGTGTTCGCCAAACCGCTCGCGGACGGCTCGGTCGCGGTCGGCCTGTTCAACCGGGGCGGCAGCACCGCGACCATCGCCACCACGGCCGCCCAGATCGGTCTGTCCGGCACCGGTTTCACGCTGACCGACCTCTGGACCGGTGGCACTTCCAGCACGTCGGGCGCGATCTCCGCGTCCGTTCCCGCGCACGGCGTCACCGCGTTCCGGGTGACCGGCGGCAGCCCGCTGGAGAACACCACCTCCCGGTTGCGCGGAGCCGGGTCGAACCGCTGCCTCGACGTCGAGAACGGGTCGACGGCGGCAGGAGCCGCGGTGGTGATCCAGGACTGCCTCACGCCGGCCTCCCAGCGGTGGACCTCCTGGACGAACGGCGAGGTCCGCGTGTACGGCGACAAGTGCCTCGACGCGTACGACCAGGGCACCGCCAACGGCACGAGGGTCATCGTGTGGCAGTGCAACGGTCAGGCGAACCAGCGCTGGACGCTCGGCACCGACGGGACGCTGCGCAACACGAACGCCGGTCTGTGCCTCGACGTCGAACGGGCCGCGACCGCCAACGGCTCGAAGCTGGTGCTGTGGACCTGCAACGGCCAGACCAACCAGAGGTGGTCACGATCATGAGGTGGGCTCCCGTCGCGGCGGCGGTGTCCGCCCTCACGCTGGTGGCCGCGGGACTCGCGGCGAGCACGACCGCCCAGGCCGCTCCCGGCTGTTCGGTCACCTACACCAGGACCTCCGAGTGGCAGGGCGGCTTCGGCGCGTCCGTGTCCATCACGAACACCGGTGACGCGATCACCGGCTGGACGCTCGAGTGGGCGTACGCCTCCGGCCAGCAGGTCGGGCAGCACTGGAACGCGGTCATCACCCAGAGCGGCGGCGAGGTCAGCGCGCGCAACGCCTCCTACAACGGGTCCCTGCCCTCCGGTGGCAAGGTCGAGTTCGGGTTCAACGCCACGTCCGGTTCCACCAACCCCGACCCGGTGTCGTTCCGCCTCAACGGAACCACCTGCAACGGCGGCACGGAGCCGACCACCACTACCACTACCACCACCACGACGACGACCACCACGACGACGACACCCAGGCCGGCGTCGTTCAGCAACCCGGTGCTGTGGCAGGACTTCGCCGACATCGACATCATCCGCGTGGGCGACGCGTACTACTACTCGGCGTCGACCATGCACTACTCGCCGGGCGCGCCGATCCTGCGTTCCTACGACCTCGTGAACTGGGAGTTCGCCGGACATTCCGTGCCACGGCTGGACTTCGGCTCCAAGTACGACCTCAACGGCAGCAGGGGGTACGTGCGGGGGATCTGGGCGTCGATGTTCAACCACCGCAAGAGCAACAACACCTTCTACTGGGGCGGGTGCGTCGACTTCGCCCAGACCCACATCTACACCGCAGCGGCCGTGGACGGGCAGTGGTCGAAGCTGTCCACGATCAACAAGTGCTATTACGACGCGGGAATGCTGGTCGACGACAACGACACGATGTACGTCGCCTACGGCAACACCACGATCAGCGTCGCGCAGCTGTCGGCGGACGGGAAGTCGGAAGTCCGCTCGCAGCAGGTGTTCCAGACGCCGTCGAACATCGGCACCTTGGAGGGTGCACGGTTCTACAAGCGCAACGGCAGCTACTACATCTGGCTGACCAGGCCCGCGAACGGCCAGTACGTGCTCAAGTCGTCGAGCCCGTGGGGCCCCTACACCGTCCAGCAGGTGCTGCTGAACATGCCCACGCCGATCCAGGGCGGGGGAGTGCCGCACCAGGGCGGCATGGTGCAGACGCAGAACGGCGACTGGTACTACATGGCCTTCGTGGACGCCTATCCCGGCGGCCGCGTGCCGGTGCTCGCGCCGATCACCTGGACCTCCGACGGCTGGCCGCGCATCACCACCGTCAACGGCGGCTGGGGCGCGAACTACCCGATGCCGAACCTGCCGTCGCGCCCGGTGAAACCGATGACCGGCGTGGACACCTTCGATGGCACCGCGCTCAAACCGCAGTGGGAGTGGAACCACAATCCCGACACCACGAAGTACAGCGTCAGCAACGGTCTGCGGCTGTCCACCGCGACCGTCACCAACGACCTGTACAACGCCCGCAACACCCTCACCCACCGAATACAGGGACCGACGTCCACGGCCACCGTCACGCTCGACCTCGCCTCGATGCGCGACGGCGACCGCACCGGTCTGGCGATGCTGCGCGACTCCTCCGCGTGGATCGGGGTCAAGCGCGACAGCGGCCGCAACCGCGTGGTCATGGTCAACGGCCTCACCATGGACAGCAGCTGGAACACCACGGGCACCAGCACGGAGGTCGCCAGCGCGAACCTCACCGGCACCCGGATCTGGCTGCGCGCCAACGCCGACATCCGTCCCGGCAGCGGACGGCAGGCCCGGTTCTCCTACAGCACGGACGGCGTGACCTTCACGTCACTGGGCAGCGGCTTCACGCTGAAGAACGACTGGCAGTTCTTCATGGGCTACCGGTTCGGCATCTTCAACCACGCCACGCAGTCTCTCGGTGGCGCGGTCACGGTTCAACGATTCGAACTCACGACTCCATGACCCCGTTCTCCTGCAACGCGAGTCTCAACGCTCGCAGGCCGTGGAGCAACCGTGCCTTCACGGTGTCCTGCGGCAGCCCCAGCGCCTCGGCGAGCGAGGCGACGGACTCACCGCGGTAGAAGGCCCGCACGACCACCACCCGGTGCTCGTGCTCCAGTGTGGACAGCGCGTCGGCGATCAGCGAGTCGCTTGCGCGCTGTCCACGCGTACCGTTCATGGCGGTTCTCGCTCAGGAACGCAGCGCCGGGGACAGTCGCCCGTCCAGCCGGGAGAGCAGTGCGCGCCGGTCGACCCTGCCGCGCTCGGTGGTCGGCAGCGCGTCGACCGGCACGATCAGCGTGGGCACGCAGTAGTGCGGCAGCCGCTGGGTGACCGTGCGCCTCGCCACCTCCGGCGCCGCGGTGCGGGGACTGATGAACCCGACCAGCCTTCCCTCGTGCACCAGGGTCGTGGCGCGGTCGCAGTCCGCCGCGCCCTCCAGCGCCGCGGTGACCGTGTCCAGGCCGAACCGGTACCCGAGCACCTCGACCTGGTCGGCGGTGCGGCCGTGGTGCTCCAGCTCGCCGTCCGCTGTCCACCTGCCGAGGTCGCGCGTCCAGAACATCAGGTGATCCCCGCCGAGGAACGGATCGGGGCGGTACCGCCGCGCCGTCAGGTCGAGGTCGCCCACGTAGCCGGCGGTCACGCCTGTTCCGCCGACCCACATCTCGCCGATGTCGCCGATGGGGCACGGCCGCAGGTCGTCGTCGAGCACGTAGACGGTCGTGTTCGGCACGGGCCGTCCGATCGTGAGCTGGCCTGTGCCCAGTTCGTGGCGTTGCATGGTGTTGACGACGGTGACCTCGGTGGGACCGCACGCGTGGTAGAGCGTCACACGGCGGGACCACGAGTCCGCCAGCGCCCGCGGGCACCGTTCCCCGGCGACCGCGACCGTGTGGACCCGTTGGCATGCATCAGGGTTCAGGGAGGCCAGTACGCCGGGGGTGGCGATCACGACGTCCACCGAGCCCGCCGTCTGTTCGGCGTCCTCGCCGCGGAGCACGAGCGTGCCGCCGTTCGCGAGCGTGCCGAGCACCTCCCACATCGCCAGGTCGCAGGCGATGTTCGCCAGCTGCGACACCCTGGTCCCCGGCGTGACGCCCAGCGATCCGGGAGCGGTGAGCAGCAGGTTGCACAGGTTGGCGTGGGACACCCGCACACCGCTCGTGCCGGTGAAGATGACGGCGGCGACGTCCGAGTCGGCGGTGATGGTGCGGCAGAAGGTGCTCACCCCGGGCAGCGTGTCGATCACGACGATCGTGGCCAGGTGATCGGGCAGCGCGTCCATGCTCGTGGTGAGCACGACGTCGATGCGCGCGGTCCGGACGACGTGCCGCAGGTGCGCCTCCGAGGTGGTGCTCACGTCCTGGGGCACGTAGGCCGCTCCCGCTTTGAGCACCGCGAGAACTCCCACCACCATGGAGATCGACCGCGTCAGGAACAGTCCCACGTGGTCGCCAGGGCGCACGCCACGACGGACGAGGCACTCGGCCAGCAGACCCGCTCTGGCGTCGAGCTCCGCATACGTGAGGGACTCGCCGAGGTGCTCCACGGCGGTCGCGTCCGGACGCCGCGCGGCGTGCGTCTCGAACGCGTGGTGGACCTGGTCGAACGGTGGGGTGCGGATCGGTCCGGCGCCGAGCGCGTGGAACAGCGCGCGGTCGGCGACGGACAGCTCCCGCAGAGCGGATTCCTGGAACTCGGCTGCCATGACAGGGCCTTTCCACGAGGTGCGCCATCACGTGAACGACACTGGTCTCCCGGAAGTTCTCGCGTTGTCGATTCGGCAGTCGAATCGATTAAGTCCTTGTGCAACAGCGCCTTGCACTACGGTCGATGACCGTTCACCCAGGCGGCTGATCATTGGCCTCCCGGTTTGTCATAGTCGTCTGCGCATATGAGCATCTGTCCTATGACGACTGTCGAGCACGCCCCCGCGGAACTGCACCGCCACACCCACGGCCCCGGCTGCGGCCACGACGCCGTGGTGCACCGCGACCACGTCGACTACCTGCACGACGGACACCTGCACCGCGAACACGTGACCGATCGCGGCGTGCACTACGACGAGTGCGACAAGTGCAGGTGCGCGCACTGCACGGACTCGTGCGCGCAGTGCGACTGTTCGGAATGCGACTGCCCGACCTGCAACCACGCCCAGTGCGCGTGCGACGGGTGTGCTGACTCGTGCGCCAACTGCACGTGTGCGGAGTGCAGCTGCCCCACGTGCAGTCACGCGGCCTGATTCAGTCCGTAGTGGACAGTTGGAAGACCGTCTCCTGGTGGTAGATGTCGCCCGGCCGCAGCACCGTGCTGGGGAAGTCCTGGCGGTTCGGTGAGTCGGGGAAGTGCTGCGCCTCCAGGGCGAAGCCGGCGCCGCGGCCGTACGGGCGGCCGCTGGTGCCGACCAGGTCCTCGGTGAGGAAGTTGCCCGAGTAGAACTGCAGGCCGGGTTCGCTGGTCCACAGGGTCAGCAGGCGCCCGGAGACCGGGTCGCACGCCTGCGCGGCGAAGGAGGCACCGGAGGAGTCCAGCACCCAGTTGTGGTCGTAGCCTCCCGCGATGCGCAGCTGGGGGTGGGCCGCGCGGATGCGGGCGCCGATCGCGGTCGGCAGCCGGAAGTCGAACGGGCTCGCCTCGACCGGCACCGGCGCCCCCACCGGGATCAGGGTCTCGTCGACGGCGCAGAACCGGCTCGCGTTGAGCATCAGCGACTGGCGGTGCACGTCGCCGGTGCCTTCCCCGGCCAGGTTCCAGTAGGTGTGGTTGGTCATGTTGAGGACGGTGGGCGCGTCCGACGTCGCGCGGTAGGTGATGCTCAGGCGGTTGTGCCGGTCGAGCCGGTACGTCACCTGCGCGTCCACCGTGCCGGGGAAACCGCCGTCGCCGTGCGGGCTCACCAGTTCGAGCCGCACGCCCACGCTGTCCGTCTCGTGCAGCTCGGTCGCCGACCACACGCGCGTGTCGAAGCCGGCCGGTCCGCCGTGCAGGCTGTTCGGGCCGTTGTTGAGCGGGAGCTGGTGCTGGACGTCGTCGAGGGTGAAGGTGCCGCGGGCGATCCGGTTGGCGTACCTGCCGATCACGGCGCCGAAGAACACCCTGGTCGCGCCGGGCCGGTTGTTCGCGAGGTACCCGTCGAGCGCGGGGAACCCGAGCACCACGTTCGCGGGGACGCCGTGGCGGTCCGGTGCCTCGAGCGACTGGATCACCCCGCCGTAGTCCAGCACCCGCACGGTGAGCCCGCCCGGCCACGCCAGGACGTACCGGTGGACGTCGGTGTCACCCACCCGGCCGAACAGTTCCCGGCGTAGCTCGGGTTCCCGCTGCGACATCGATCTCCTCGTGTCAGTTGATCAGGGCCCGGCAGTGCTGCGGCCGGATCCGTTGTGGTGCGACGCTCTCCAGGGTCGGCCTGACCGGGACGATGGAGCCGTCGCGGTCGAACCTCATCCTGTCGATCGTGGTCTCGCGGTGCGTGCCGTCCCCGCCGGGGATGGCGAAGCGGTGGTACACGAGGTACCAGTCGTCTGTGCCCGGCACCCGCAGCATCGAGCTGTGCCCGGTGCCCTTGACGCCGAGCCTCAGGTCCTTGGCCAGGATCAGGCCGCGGTTCGTGAACGGGCCGGTGGGGCTGGGCGCGGTCGCGTACGCGACGCGGTAGTCCTCGCTGCGGGTGTCGTCGATCGACCAGCTCAGGTAGTACGTGCCCTTGCGCTCCACCATGAACAGGCCCTCCCGGAAGTCCGTCAGCCCGGTGAGGCGGGTGATCTTGGCCGGGTCGTAGGAGATCATGTCACTGTTGAGCGGAACGACGTAGGCCTCACCGTTGCCCCAGTAGAGATAGGCCTGGCCAGTGGGGTCGACGAAGACCGCCGGGTCGATCGCCTGGCCCCCACCGGTGGGGTTGCGCGCGATCAGGGGCTGACCGGAGTCGACGAACGGGCCGGTCGGGGAATCGCTGACGGCGACGCCGATCTTGGCCTCGGCGCAGAAGTAGAAGTAGTACTTCCCGTCCCGTTCGGCGATCGCCGGCGCCCAGGCGTTGCGGTCCGCCCAGCTCACGCCAGGTCCGAGGTCGAGGACGACACCCTCGTCCTGCCAGTCGACGAGGTTCTTGGACGACCAGGCGGAGAACTTCGTGCCGCTCCAGCCGTCGAACCCGTCCGTGGTCGCGTAGATGTAGTAGGTGTCGCCGAACGTGACGATGTTCGGGTCTGCGTTGAGGCCCGGCAGCACGGGGCTGCGCATCTCGTGCGCCTCGACCGTCCACACCCGACTCTCGCGACCTGAGCGCACGGTGAACTGCCGCGGCTTGCGCAGGTCGACCGGGCCGCTGGGGGTGATGGACGCGCCGGGGGCGAGCCCGAAGCCGAGCTGGACGCGGCGCAGGTCGGTGCCCGGCCGCACGGGGAGCACCACGATGCCGGGTTCGATGACCGCGGGCGCTTTGAGCGAGTTGTACTCGACTGACCGGATCAAGGTCGCGTTGAACGGCAGCGCGGCCACCTCGGTGCCCGCGAGCGCCCGGTTGTAGAGACGGACGTCCTTCATCCTGCCCAGGAACGTCCTGTCGGCCGCGTAGACCGACCTGCCGAGGTAGTTGGCCGCGGTGATGCCGCCACCGATGTCGGACGGCTTGATGGTCGCGGCGTTGCGGGCCACCTCGACGCCGTCGAGGTAGAGCACCTCCACGCCGTTGCCGACGGTCAGCGTCACGTTCTTCCAGACTCCGCGCGGCAGCGCCCGGCCGGAGTTCACGCCCTGCTCGGTGGTCCAGTTGCCGGTGGCGATCGCGCCGCGGTAGGTGTCACCGGTGCTGAACAGGTAACCGTTGCCGACACCGTTCGGCGCGGTGTTGCCGAAGCCGTAGAGGAAGTACGGCGTCTGCTGGCCCGGATCCACCAGCACGTCGGCGGAGATCGTGGCGGCCGGTGCGCCGGTCAGCATGTTGTTCGGCAGCTGGACGTGCCCGCCGCGCAGTGACAGGGAGCCTTCGGAGAACGTGGCGTCGCCGGCGAGCACGCCGTCGTAGCCGTGACCGGTGGCGTCGGCGGCGGAACCCGTGAGCGGCCAGTGCGCGACGAGGCCCTTCGAATCGGCCTTCACCGGTGTCGGGGGAGCGGTGAGCCTGGTCAGCTCGGCCTGGGTCACCGGGAGCACCGTGCCGTGGCGCGGGGAGGCGGGCAGGCGGGCACCCGTGGACATCGTCCACTTCCCGGAGGCGAGGTCGGTCGTCTCGAACGGCACGTAACCGCGGCCGCCGTACTCGTCGATGAACAGGTACCACTTGTTCTCGGTGTTGGACTTGAACCCTGTCGGGCCCTCGCCGGCGCTCAGCCCCGGGCTGGTCGGGGTGGCCTTGCCGATGCACTCGGCGACGAAGCTGTAGTTCGGGTTCAGCAGGTCCGTCGACTTCTCCGCGGTGATGTACTTGCTGCACGGCGAACTCGACGAGTTGTTCCGCTCGTCCTTGGTGTAGCGGTAGTAGGTGCCGCCGTGCTCGATGACCGTCGAGTCGATCACCGAGTAACCGGGGTCGATCCACACCTTCGCGGGGCTGAACGTCACGAAGTCGCGCGTGGTCGCGTACATCATCCGGTTGTAGCTGTTGCCGGTGTGGCCGGGATCGGTCTCCGCGTAGAGCTTCGACGCCCAGTAGACGACGTAGGTGCCGCGCTGGGCGTCCCAGAACGCCTCCGGCGCCCAGGTGTTGCCCGCGGTCGGTGGCGAGACCTGGACGCTGCGCTGACGTGACCAGTTCCGCAGGTCCGTCGACTCCCAGACCATGATCGAACGGCTGCCGCTGCGCTGCGCCGCGTCCCAGCCACGCCCGCCGTTGATCTTCAGGTCGGTGGCCAGCAGGTAGAACCTGTCCCCCTCGGGGGAGCGCAGGATGAACGGGTCGCGCACGCCCAGCTCACCGAGGCTGGACTTCAGGATCGGCTGGCCGTTGTTGACCTCGGAGAAGTCCAGCGGGTTGTCGCCGTTGCTGGCGGCGGCGTAGATCTGCTCGCCGATCGGGCTGCTCTCGCCGGTGAAGTAGAAGAAGCCGTAGCCCGCCAGGGGTTCCGCGACGGGCAACGGGAGCACGGTCGCGGTGAGCGCACGGGTCGTGCTCTGCTGCCCGAGGCTCACCTTGGCCGTGAGCACGACCTTGGCCGGTCTGCCGCCCGCGGGAGGGCGGCTGACCTCACCGGTCGCGGTGATCACCTTGCTGTTGGCCGACTTCCACGTGATGGTCGTGCCGTTCTCGCCGGCGGTGGGCAGGGTGAGGTGTCCGCGGACGTCGTCGATGTTCGGGACGGACAACGCTTTCGCCGCTGTCCGCACGAGCGGTTCGGCGGCGGCCGGCGTGACGGGGAGCAGGGCGGCCGCCACGGCCACGACGACTCCGAAATGGCGCAGGGAGGACAACATCGTTGTTGTTCGCCTTCCGGGGATGGAGATCTCAGGCGCGTCGCTTGGTCCACACGTCGTAGGCGACCGCCGCGAGCAGGACGAGACCCTTCACGAGCATCACGCGTTCACTGGGTGCGCCGATCAGCGACATACCGTTGTTGATCACGCCCATGATCAGGCCGCCGGTGATGGCGCCGACCACCTTGCCGACACCGCCCTGCACCGCCGCGCCGCCGATGAACGCGGCCGCGATGGCGTCGAGCTCGAACGACATGCCCGCCGTCGGCCCGGCCTGGTTGAGCCGGCCGGCGAAGATCACGCCGGCGAGCCCCGCCAGCGCGCCCATGTTGACGAACACCCAGAACGTGACGGCCTTGACCTTCACGCCGGACAGCGTGGCGGCCTGCAGGTTGCCGCCGATCGAGTAGATGTGCCGTCCGAACACGGAGTTGCCCGCCAGCAGCGAGTAGCCGAGCGTGAGCGCCGCGAGCAGCACCAGCACCCAGGGCAGGTTGCGGAACCGGGCGAGCTGCACGACGACCGCCATCAGGACGACGGCCACGCCCGCGATCTTGAGCACGAACACCGGCATCGGGTCGACGGTCTGGCCGTAGCCGAGCCGCGCAGACCGCTTGCGCCACTGCGACAACGCGAAACCCGCCACGCAGGCGATCCCGGCGAGAAGGCTCACCAGGTCCGCGCCGCCCAGCGGCCCGAGACCGACGTTGCCGAGGTAGCCGCCGGTGAACCCGTTGGCGAGCGCCCGGATCTCGTTCGGGAACGGGCCGATGCCCTGGTTGCCCAGTGTGGTCATCGTGAGCGCCCGGAACACCAGCATGCCGGCCAGCGTGACGATGAACGCGGGGATCCCGAAGTACGCGATCCAGTACCCCTGCGCCGCTCCGATGAGCGCGCCTGCCAGCAGCGTCAGCAGCACCGCGACGGGCCACGGCAGTCCCCATTGGACGGTCAGCACCGCGCAGACCGCCCCGGTGAGCGCCACCGTGGAGCCGACCGAGAGGTCGATGTGCCCGCCGATGATCACCAGGATCATGCCGATCGCGAGGATCAGCACGTACGAGTTCTGCACGATGATGTTCGAGATGTTCTGCGGTTGCAGCAGGTCGCCACCGGTCAGCACCGTGAACAGCACGACGATCAACGCGAACGCGACGTAGATGCCGGACTGCCGCAGGTTGATCGAGAACCGCCGGGACTGTGCCGGGGGCGAGGTGGCCGGGGCGGGCGCGGTCTTCGTGGTCATGAACTTTGTCCTCGCGTCATGTACTGCATCAGGCGTTCCTGCGTGGCCGTCTCGCGGCTCACCTCACCGGTGATGCGGCCCTCCGACAGCGCGTACACGCGGTCGCACAGGCCGATGAGCTCCGGCAGCTCGGAGGAGATCACCAGGACCGCGCGGCCCTGGGCGGCGAGGTCGTTGATGATCGAGTAGATCTCGTACTTGGCGCCGACGTCGATGCCTCGGGTCGGTTCGTCGAGGATCAGCACGTCCGGGTCGGTGAACATCCACTTCGCCAGCACGACCTTCTGCTGGTTGCCGCCGGACAGCGTGCCCGTCGGCGTCGCGACGCTGCGCGTCTTGATGCCCATCGACCTGCGGAACCTCTCCGCGACCGAGTTCTCCTCGTTCTCGTTCACCCAGCCGCGGTTCGCGAGCTTGTCCAGCGCGGCGGCGGAGACGTTGCGCTGCACGTTCTCGATCAGGTTGAGCCCGTAGCGCTTGCGGTCCTCGCTCACGTACGCGAGCCCGTGGTCGATGGCGGAGCGCACGGTGCGCGTGTCGATCTCCCGGCCGTCCTTGACGACCCGCCCGGAGATGCCGACGCCGTAGGAACGGCCGAACACGCTCATGGCGAGCTCTGTGCGGCCGGCGCCCATCAGGCCGGCGAGACCGACGATCTCCCCGCGTCGCAACGACAACGTGGCGTTGTCGACGACAACGCGGTCCGGCTGGGCGGGGCTGTGCACCGTCCAGTCCTCGATGCGCAGCACCTCCTCGCCGATGTCGGGGGTGCGCGGCGGGAACCGGTCGTCGAGGTCGCGGCCGACCATGCCGGCGATGATGCGGTCCTCGCTGAGCCCTTCGGCCGGCAACGTCTCGATCGTCCTGCCGTCGCGCAGCACCGTGACGGTGTCGGCGATCCTCGTGACCTCGCCCAGCTTGTGGGAGATGATCACCGAGGTGATGCCCTCGTCCCGCAGGCCCTCGAGCAGGTCCAGCAGGTGCTGGGAGTCGTCGTCGTTCAGCGCCGCCGTCGGCTCGTCCAGGATCAGGAGGCTGACCTCCTTGGACAGCGCCTTGGCGATCTCGACGAGCTGCTGCTTGCCGACGCCGAGGTCGTTCACCGGGGCCGTCGGGTTCGCCTGCAGGCCCACGCGGTCGAGCAGCGCCTGGGCCTCGTGGTTGGTGCGGTTCCAGTCGATGAACCCGCGCCGGGACCTCTCGTTGCCCAGGAACAGGTTCTCCGCCACGGAGAGCTGGCCGCACAGCGCCAGCTCCTGGTGGATGATCACGATGCCGCGCCGTTCACTGTCGCGGATGCCGTCGAACGCGCACGGCTGGCCCTCGAACAGGATCTCGCCCTCGTACGTGCCGTGGGGGTGGACCCCGGACAGCACCTTCATCAGCGTGGACTTGCCCGCGCCGTTCTCGCCGCAGATCGCGTGGATCTCACCGCGCCGCACGGTCAAGGAGACCTCGTGCAGCGCGGTGACACCCGCGAACCTCTTGGTGATCCCGCGCATCACCAGGACGTCGTCGGACACCGGATCTACCTGATCTGGTCGGCGGTGTAGTAGCCGGAGTCGACCAGTTCCTTCTGGTAGTTCGCCTTGTCCACCGGCACCGGCTGGAGCAGGAACGACGGCACGACCTTGACGCCGTTGTTGTAGTCCGTGGTGTTGTTGACCTCCGGCTTGGAGCCCTTGAGCACCGAGTCGGCCATCTTCGACGCGACGTCGGTGAGCTGGCGGAGGTCCTTGAAGATCGTGGAGTACTGCTCACCGGCGATGATCGACTTCACCGAGGCGACCTGGGCGTCCTGACCGGTCACGACCGGGAGCGCCTGGCCGTTCGTGCCGTAGCCGTTGCTCCTGAGCGCGGAGATGATGCCGATCGAGATGCCGTCGAAGGGGGACAGGACCCCGTCGACCTTGGCGCTGCCGTAGGTCGAGGTGAGCAGGTCCTCCATGCGCTTCTGCGCGGTGGCGGGGTCCCAGCGCAGGATCGCGACGGTGTTGAAGTCCTTCTGGCCGGACTTCACGACGAGCTTGCCCTGGTCGATCAGCGGCTGAAGGACGGACATCGCGCCGTTGAAGAAGAACGTCGCGTTGTTGTCGTCGGACGACCCGGCGAACAACTCGATGTTGAACGGGCCCTCGCCCTTCGTCTTCAACCCGGCCAGCAGCGAGTTCGCCTGCTGCACGCCGACCTTGAAGTTGTCGAACGTCGCGTAGTAGTCGACGTTCGGGGTGTTGAGGAGCAGACGGTCGTAGGAGATCACCGGGATCTTCGCGTCGGCGGCCTGCTGCAGCTGCGAGCTGAGCGACTTGCCGTCGATCGAGGCGACGATCAGCAGCTTGACGCCCTTGGTGATCTGGTTCTCGATCTGGTTGGCCTGGGTGGGGATGCTGTCTTCCGCGTACTGCAGGTCGACCTTGTACCCCTTGCCCTCCAGGGACTTCTTGAGGCTGTCGCCGTCGCGGACCCACCGCTCGGACGACCGTGTCGGCATGGTGACACCCACCAGCGCGCCCTCGCCGGAGGTGGTCTGCTGGTCGACCGTCTTCTGCGCCGGACCACAGGCGGCGAGGGTGACGGCGAGTGCGGTGGTGGCCGCGATCCTGGCAAGCCTCATTGCTTCTCCTCGATGTCACCGACAGGCAACAGTGCTGTAGGCGGCGAGTGTTATCGCTAACAACTGGCCCGTCAAGTTTCATCTGGATAACAGCAGGTAGTTCCTGTTAGCGCTCACAGGTGCCGGTCGTCAAGCGCGGTGGGGCCCACCGCATTCGCGGAGCCGGTCTGGGCCGAACGGGTCAGCGACCGCGCGGGCGGGAAACGCCGTGCGGAACGCCCGAGGTGAGCGCGCCGCTGCTCCAGCGGATCCGCGCGGAGGAGGGACTCGCCGCCGAGGACACGTGGCTCTGTCCGAGGCCGCCGCGACCGCTGACCAGGGGGCCGCTCGCGGGCCACGCCCTGCTGTTCTCGGAGTCGGTCCAGCGGTGCTGGGAACGGCGCGGCAGTCCTGACCGGATCATCCTGATCGGCCACGGCTTCGGTGGTCTGCCGGCGTTCACCGCGCCGGTGCCGCTCGGGTCGATGGTGGTGTAGACGCAGAACGCCCGCCGTCACCGCGGTGACGACGGGCGCATCCCTGGTGCGGTCAGGCGATCTTGCAGGTCTTCCCGTTGACGGTGAAGGCGGTCGGGTCCGTTCCGGTGCCCGAGCCGTTGAATCCGATGTGGACGGAGCTGCCGGGCTCGACCCGGCCGTTCCACGGCATGCTGGCCGCCGTCACGTCCCGCCCGGTCTGGCTCCACGTGGCCGACCACCCGGAGGTGACCTTCTGGGTGCCGGGGAACGCGAACCCGAGCTTCCACGACGTCCACGCGGTCTTGCCGGTGTTGGTGATCTTCACCTGTGCCGACAGGCCGTCGGGCCACCGGCCCGCGGTGAAGCCGACCTCGCAGTCCGGCTTCGGCGCGGTGGTACCGGACTTCTCGGCCGCCCAGCCCGAAACCCAGGCGAGCGCGGAGTTCCAGTTCACCGCCACCTCGTTGACCGAGTACGCGCCGATGTCGTCCACCCAGCACTTCTGCTGCGGGCAGCCGGCGAGCAGCCGTTGCGCCACCGGGTCCTGCAGGGCGCTGTTCGGGCCGCCGGACAACGAACCCGGCGGTGCGATCGGCAGGGTCGGGTCGTTCTGGTTGGCCCAGAACCGGTGGTGCGCGTTGCGCATCGCCTGGTCGCCGTAGCCCGCCACGTACGAGGTGCTCAGCGGGTTGCGGCCGAGGACGTAGTGCAGCGCCTCGAACACGCCGTCGCGGTACTTGGCGGCACCGGTGAAGTCGTGGGCGAGCGCGAGCACCTGGGCGTTGTTGAGGACCGCGGAGTTCGAGCCCCAGACGTACCCGTCCGTGCTGTTGTCGTACGGCGCGGCGTAGCCCATCGAGGCCATGGCGGTCAGGTGCTGGTCCGCGACGGTGGCGAACGCCGACTTGATCGCCGTGACGTCCGCAGCCGGCAGGCCGTTGGGGGCGAGGGCGAGCGTGATGTCACCCAGCGGCGCGGTGCCGCCCCAGTAGAAGCCCGCCCTGGTCAGGCCTGCTGCCTTGTAGTGCGGCGAGCCGGTCACGTCGGTCCGGTAGGCGTTGTCGCCGGTGGTGGCGTACAGCTCCGAGGCGGCCCAGTAGAACTCGTCGCTGACGGTGCTGTCGCTGTAGGCGCCACCGCCGGTGCCGTCGTTCGGGTCGGCGAGCTTGGCCGGGTTGGCCTTGGCCGCCGCGTAGGCCTTGCGGGCCGCCGTGAGCAACGTCGCGGAGTACGTGGCGTCGATGCCCTTCCACAGCCGGGACGCCTGCGCGGCGACGGCGGCGAGGTTCAGCGTGGCGGCGGTGCTGGTCGCGGACAGGCGGCGCGGCTGGTCGTCCAGTTCCGGCCTGGTCGGCAGGGCCGTCCAGTTCGCGTCGTGGATCTTGTGGTGCGCCATGCCGTCCGGTGCCTGCATCTTCAGCAGGAAGTCGACCTCCCAGCGCGCCTCGTCGAGGAGGTCCGGCACGCCGTTGGACTTCTCCGGGATGGCGAGGGTGCCGTCGCGGAACGCGGACGCGTCGCCGACGCGGGTGGCCCGCTCGTAGGAGTTGAGCAGCTGCCAGGCCGCGATGCCGCCGTTGACCACGTACTTGCCGTGATCGCCCGCGTCGTACCAGCCGCCGCGCACGTCGAGCGTGTAGCCGCACGCGAGGTCGGCACGGCACGGCACGTTGTTGTCACCCTGGTTGGGCGCGACGTTGACGTGACCGGCGGGTCGCGCGTACTCGGCGCCGACGTACTGCGCGTCGATCGGGGTTCCGCTGCGCTGGTGGTAGAAGAACGCGAGCGAGTCGTAGCGCAGCCGCTTGACCGCGTCCGCGGAGATGTCGAACGGGAAGCTGCTGTCCTCGCCGACGGACAGCGTGTAGCCGGTGCCCGCCGTGTCGAACGACGAGAAGTCGATCTGGTGCACCGGGTCGCCGGACGTGGCGTCCGCGCCCTTGGGCGTGCTCTGACCGGTGGCCACCGCCGTGCCCGCAGAGTTCTTGAGCGTCCACGTCTGCGGCGTCGTCGCCGCGGAGACGAGGGTCGCGCGCTTGGGCAGGCCCGGCACGTACCCGACCAGGTCGACCTGGACCTTCTTGGCGGGGTTGGGGTTGACGCCACCGGGCGGCTTCACGCCGCCGATCACCGAGACGTTGTCCACGCAGATCGTGTTGTCGGCGGGCTGGCCGCCCAGCTGGAACGCGACCTGGCCGTTGCCGGCGTCCGGGAAGTCCAGTGTGGACGTGAAGGTGAACGTGAAGCGCTGCTTGGTCTGGGAGAGCGTGAACTGCTGGCTCGCGATCCCGCGGTACGGGCTCACGCTCTCGCCCGCGGCGGCCGTGATCGGCTGCGCCGTCGTGGCGTGCGCGTCGAACGAGAAGGTGTAGGACTGGCCGTTCTCGAACGGGACGCCGTTCTGGCCGATCAGGGCGTCCCACGGGTTCGTGGTGCCGCCGGTGACCGCCGCGCACAGCTCGCCGCCGGTGACCCGGTTGGTCACGCCGGCGCCGCTCCACCAGGGATCGGCGGCGCCGCTGTCGAACGTGCCGTTGAGCACGCGTTCGTAGTCCGCCGCAGCGGCGCCTGCGGGCTGGAGCGAGCTCGCTGTGAGCACCGCGAGCAGGGTCGCGGCGAACAGACGTGGGGGTGACGATCGCATGCTGTGAGGTTCTCCGTCCTCGTCGACGGTCTGGGAGCGCTCCCAGACCGTAGGCCGAGTCCGGCGACGGCTACAAGCCCCGTTCGGTCACCGGTCGCCTTCGACGGTCGATTCGACTCGAACCGCGGGGATGTGCCCGTTCAATCCACTGTGGACGATCGTGGCCCTGTCAGCGCATCGTGACGGCGCGCCAGTGCGCCGAGTCCTCCTGCGTGCCGGGGCGGTTCTCCTGGTACCAGGCCATGATGCGCCGCCGTCCCGCGTCCGTGATGTGGTAACCGAGGTGGTCGCCGACCGGTGCCCAGAGCAGCTCGCTCTCGAGGGCGTGCTCGATGGCGTCGCGGCGGCACATGCTCTGCAGCAGCCACGGCCACACCATTCCCTGCGCGGTCATCCACAGCACGCGCAGCACCGCTGTCTCCGGAAGTTCCGGATCGTCCTGCGGTGACTCGTCGAAGAACCGGCCTGCCTGCATCCGCAACCCCCCGCTCGTCCTCCTGGTCGTACGTCGTACTACGGCCTGGTCACGGCCGTGGTTCAGGGAGTCGGGCAAATACTTCCGGGACGAATGCAAATGATCACGCGCTCGCGCGGCGCACCAGAGACGTCGGCAGCAGCATGGACTGCGGCAGTTTCTCCTCGCCGGCCAGCTCGGCGAGCAGCCGCCAGGTCATCGCCCGGCCGAACCCCTCCACGTCCTGCCGCACGGTGGTGAGCGGCGGCACGGCCGTCGACGCGAGCACGGAGTCGTCGAACCCCACCACCGCCACGTCGTCGGGGATCCGGTGGCCCCGCGCCTGGAGCACCCGCAACGCGCCCAGCGCCATGATGTCCGCGGCCACGAAGACCGCGTCGAGGTCGGGCGCCCTGCGCAGCAGCTCCTCCATCGCGAGCGCACCGCTGTCGGGCGTGAAGTCGCTGTGCACCACGAGTTCCACGGGCATGCCGTGTTCCGCGAGCCCGCACCGCCAGCCGCTCAGGCGGTCCATGCCGACCGCCATGTCGACGGGCCCGGCGATCGTGGCGATCTTCTCGCGGCCCAGGGAGATGAGGAACCGCACGGCGCCGAGCGCGCCGTTGAAGTTGTCCGCGTCGACGAACGGGACGGCGCCGCCGGCGAGCGGACGGCCGCCCACCACGATGGGCAGCCCCGTCTCGTGCAACGTCCTCGGCAACGGGTCCTCGCCGTGCAGGCTCACGACGAGGGCACCGTCGACGTGCCCGCCGGTGAGGTACGCGATCTGGTCCTCACCGTCGAGCGGCTGGTTCATCATCAGCAGGAGCTGGACGTGCCGTCCCGCGAGCTCGGCGTGCACCCCGCGCAGCACGCCGGCGAAGAACGGGTCGGCGAGCACCCGGCTGCCCTGCTCCGAGATCACCAGCGCGATCGCGTTCGCCTTGCTGCCGGCCAGGGTCCGCGCGGCGTGGTTGGGGCTGTACCCGAGCATCGCGATCGCGCGGTGGACCGCCTGGCGCGACCGTTCGCTCACGTACTTCTCGCCGTTGATGACCCTGGAGACGGTCGACTTCGACACCCCGGCCACGCGCGCGACCTCCTCGATGCGCGGGCCGGGGCGCCGACTCCTGCCTTCCGTCATGAGACGGCGACCAGCGCGTTGTCGCGCGCCACCCTGCTGTACCACCTCGCACTCATCTTGGGCGTGCGGATCTGGGTCTCGTAGTCGACGTGGACGATGCCGAACCGCTTCGCGTACCCCTCCGCCCACTCGAAGTTGTCCAGCAGCGACCAGCAGAAGTAGCCGCGCAGGTCGACGCCCGCCTCGATCGCCGCGTGGGCGGCGCGCAGGTGGGACGCGATGAAACCGGTGCGGTCCACGTCGTCGATGGCGCCGGTGCCGGAGAAGTCGTCGCGGAACGCGGCGCCGTTCTCCGTGATGTACAACGGAAGCCGCGGGTAGTCCTGGTGCACCCGCATCAGCACGGCGGTGAGCCCGTCCGGCCTGACCTCCCAGCCCATGTCGGTCGTCGGGGCGTCGCGGGGCGGGAACGAGGCGTGCTGCACGCCGACCCACGGCGACGGGCCGGACTCCCCGTTGGGCGTGGAGCTGACGTAGTGCTCGGTGTAGTAGTTCACGCCGAGCATGTCCATCGGCCCGGAGATCACGCCGAGGTCGCCGTCCTTGATGTGCTCACCGAACCCGAACGGCTCGAGGTCCGCGAGGATGTCGGCCGGGTACTCCCCGCGCAGCAACGGGTCCAGGAAGATCCGCTGCTGCAGCCCGTCGAGCCTGCGCGCGACGTCGAGGTCCGCCGGGTTGCCGGGGTCCACGGGGATGATCGGGTACATGTTGAGCGTGATGCCCACCTTGGCGTCCGGCTGGGCGGCGCGGATGGTGTCGGCCGCGAGCCCGTGCGCGAGCAGCAGGTGGTGCACGGCGGCGACGGCGGCCGCGGGCTCGGTGCGGCCGGGGGCGTGGATCCCGCCCGCGTAGCCGAGGAACGCCGAGCACCACGGCTCGTTCATCGTCGTCCACGTCTCGACCCGGTCGCCGAGCGCCTCGACGGTGGCGGCCGCGTAGTCGGCGAACCGGAAGGCGGTGTCGCGGTTGGCCCAGCCGCCGGTCTCCTCCAGCTTCTGCGGCAGGTCCCAGTGGTACAGCGTCGGCCACGGCACGATGTCGTGCGCCAGCAACGTGTCGATCAGCCGCTGGTAGAAGTCGAGTCCTGCCTGGTTGACCTTCCCGCCGTCCGGACGCACGCGCGGCCAGGCGATCGAGAACCGGTAGGCCTTGAGGCCCAGGTCCGCCATCATGGCGACGTCCTGCTCGAAGCGCCGGTAGTGGTCGGCGGCAGGTTCACCGCAGTCGCCGCCCACCACCTTGCCGGGTTGCCGGCAGAACTCGTCCCAGATGGAGTCGGTGCGGCCGTCCACGTCGGTCGCACCTTCCACCTGGAACGCGGCGGTCGCGGCTCCCCACAGAAAACCCTGCGGGAAAACAATGTTCTCCATTTTCACCCCTTGACGGCGCCCTGCATCACACCGGCGACGATCTGCCGCCCGAGCACGAGGAAGACGATGAGCACCGGGACGGTCGCGAGCGTGGTCCCGGCGAGTACGAGCGAGTAGTCGACGTAGTAACCGCTTTGCAGCTTCTCCAGCGCGACCTGCAGCGTCGGGTTGTCGGCGTTGAGCACGACCAACGGCCACAGGAAGTCGTTCCAGGACTGCATGAACGTGAACACGCCCAGCATCGCGGCGGCCGGCCGCGCGGCGGGCAGCGCGACGTGCCAGAACGCGCGCCACAGGCTGCAGCCGTCCATCCGCGCCGCCTCGACGAGCTCGTCGGGGATGGCGTCGAGCAGGTACTGCCGCATCCAGAACACGCCGAACGCGGTGACGAGGTTCGGCACGATCACGGCCTCGAGCTCGCCCGCCCAGCCGAACTCGGCCATCGCCATGTACAGCGGGATGATGCCGAGCTGGGTGGGCACTGCCAACGTTGCCACGACGAACAGGAACAGCACGCCGCGCCCGCGGAAGCGCAGCTTCGCGAAGGCGAACCCGGCCAGCGTGGACAGCAGCACCACCGAGAACGTGACGGTGCCGGACACGATGAAGCTGTTGCCCAGCGCCTTCCAGAACGGGACGGTGTCGAACACCCGTGTCGCGTTGGAGAAGAAGTTCCCGCCGGGGATCAGCGTGAAGTCCCCGGTCAGCACCGAGTTGTCGCGGCTGGCGACGAGGAACGACCAGTAGAACGGGAAGGCAGAGCCCAGCACGAACGCGGCGAGAAAGCCGTAGATCGCGAAGGAGGGGCGTTTCATCATTTGACAGCCCTCCTGGTGAGGAAGAAGTTGAGGCCTGCCACGGTGATGACGACCAGGAACAGCACCCAGGCGATGGCGGAGGCGTAGCCGAGGTCGAGACCCTGGAACGCCGACTGGTAGAGGTAGAGCACGACGGTCTGGTACTGGTGCTCCGTGCCACCGCCGCTGCCGCCGGAGGGCTCGAACAGCTTCGGCTCCGTGAAGATCTGCAGGCCGCCGATGGTCGAGGTGACGATCACGAAGATCAGCGTCGGCTTGAGCAGCGGGAGCGTGATGCTGAAGAACCGGCGCAGTGCGCTCGCACCGTCCACCAGCGCGGCCTCGTAGACGTCACGGGGGATCGCCTGCATCGCGGCCAGGATGATCAGCGCGTTGTAGCCGGTCCACCGCCAGTTGACCATCGACGCGATGGCGACGTGGCTGCCGAAGGTGCTGGCCTGCCAGTCGATCGGGCCGATGCCCACCGTGGTGAGCACGCTGTTCACCAGGCCGTACTGCGGGCCGAACAGGTTGCCGAAGATGATCGTCAGCGCCACGAGGCTCGCCACGTAGGGGAGCAGCACGCCCATCCGCCACCCGGTGCGAGCCCGCAGGTTCGCGTTCAGCAGCCCCGCGATCAACACAGCGAGGACGATCTGCGGGCCGCTGGAGAGCAGGAAGATGCTGAAGGTGTTGAACAGCGCGTTCCAGAACTGGTCGTCCTCGAACAGCGTGCGGTAGTTCTCCAGGCCGATGAACAACGGCTCGTCGGCGCCGACCTCCCAGTCGAACAGGGAGACGTAGGCCGTGTAGAGCAACGGGAACAGACCGATGGCGCCGAAGAGCACGAAGAAGGGGGCGACGAACAGGTACGGCGAGACCTTGGTGTCCACATTGGACATGCGGTACCGCCGCGGGGACCGCGGGCGAGATTCCTGCTCTCGCCCGCGGTCCACCTTGGAAAGAGTGGCGGTCACTACTTGGCCGCCTTCTGAGCACCCTCGACTGCCGTCTTCCAGGCCTCGTCGGCGTTCTTGCCCTGCTCGACCGACTGCAGCGCCGGGCTGAACACCGTCTCCTGGATCTGACCGTCGGCCGGACCCTTGTACTGCGCGGCCTTGATCTTCTTGGCCTGCGTGGCGAACAGCGCGCCGGCCTTGGCGTCACCGAAGTACGCGTTGGTCTGCTCCAGCAGCTCCGGAGCGTCGAGCGCCTTCAGCTGGCTCGGGAAGGTGCCCTTGGCCTTGAACGCCTTGATCTGCTGCTCCGGCGCGGTCAGCCAGGCGGCGAGCTCGGCGGCCTTCTTCGCGTTCTTGCTCTGCTTCGGCACGGTCAGGTACGAGCCGCCCCAGTTGCCGCCACCGTTCGGGAACGCGTCGGTGACCGCCCACTGGCCCTTGTTCTCGGGACCGGCCTGGGACTCGACCACGCCGAGCATCCACGACGGGCACGTCTTGGTGGCGAACTTGCCGAGCTTGAAGCCGGTGTTCCACTCGTTGCTGAACGCGCCGAGCCGGGCCGACTGTCCCTTCGCGACGGCCGCGGTCACCGTCGTCCAGTTGGCCTTGATGGCCGTGTTGGTGTCGACGACCAGCTTGTCGGACTTGTCGTAGTAGCCGGTCTCCAGCTGGTTGTGCATGGCGTTGTAGACCTGCGCGGCGCTGTCGAACCACGCGACGCCGGGAACCTTGGCGATGAACTGGTCGCCGGCGGCGAAGTAGCTGTCCCACGTGGCGAAGAGCGCCTTGACGCCCTCGGGGTCGGACGGCAGGCCCGCCTTCGCGAACAGGTCCTTGCGGTAGCACATGGCGAGCGGACCGATGTCGGTCCCGTAGCCCATGAGCTTGCCGTCCTTGGTGGTGATCGCCTCGGTCTTCCACTTCAGCCAGCGGTCGTCCTCGACCTTCGGGCCGATCTCCTTGAGATCGTTGAACTGCCCGGCCTTCGACATGAACTGGCTGAGGTAGCCCTCCTCGACGCCCTCGATGTCCGCGAGCCCGGAACCGGCGCCCAGCTTCGTGAACAGGTTCTGGTGGTGCGGCTGCCCCTGGCCCGTCTTGCGCTGCGTGATCTTGACGTCCGGGTGGGCTGCCTCGTACTCCTTGAACAGCTCTTCGTAGCCGAACTCGTTGAACGTGGCGATCGTCAGCTCGGTCTTTCCGTCTGCGGTCTGACCGGCCCCGCCTGACCCGCACGCGGTGGTGGCGGCGGCGGACACGGCGGCACAGATCAGCACGCTGATCCAACGGTGTCGCACGGGAGAACTCCTCTGGTCTCGGCGGCGGTTCTGGGAGCGCTCCCAGACGGGGAGGAGTGTCGTACTGGCTTCGAACGTGTGTCAAGACACACTTCGGGCCGTGCCAGGCACTTTCGATGCGCGGCGGCGGGGTGACCTCGCGGTTCATGGCTCAGGTCACAGTTGGGAAACCTGGGAGCGTTCCCGGAAGTGTGACCGATGGGTTAACACTGCGTGCTTCTTCCTGCACGGACCGCGTCGAGTGGCTGGTGGCGGGGTGGGGAGCGTCAGTCGGAAAGGTGTCAGTGAGGCGAACGGTGCCGGCGGCGGACGGGCTGCGTCAGTTGGAGGACAGCTCCGGGGTGCGGAAGGGTGAGGCGCTGTTCGGTGGGGCGGCGCCAGAGAGGATGGCGTCCGGCGCACACATCGCGTCAGGCAGAACCGGTGTCAGGCAGAACCGGCGTCGGGTGGACCGCCGCGGCCCCCGGCGCGCCGGTTCAGGCGCTGGCCCGCCGCACCAGAGACGTGGGCAGCAACAGCGACGGCGGCAGCCCGTCGTCCCCGGCCAGCTCACTCAGCAGCCGCCACGTCATCGTCCGGCCGAGCTGCTCGACGTCCTGCCGGACGGTGGTGAGCGGCGGGGTCGCGGTGGACGCGAGCAGGGAGTCGTCGAACCCGACGACCGCCACGTCCTCCGGCACCCGCCGGCCGCGCGCGTGCAGCACCTGCAGCACACCCAGGGCGATGATGTCGGCGGCGACGAAGACGGCGTCGATCCCGGGGGCCCGGTCCAGCAGTTCGGTCATGGCCAGTGCGCCGCTCTCGGGCGTGAAGTCCGCCTCCGCCACGAGGTCCGCGGGCAGCCGCGCCTCGCCCAGGCCGCGGCGCCAGCCGCTGAGCCGGTCCAGGCCCGCCGCCATGTCGCGCGGGCCCGCCACGGTCGCGATCCGCGTGCGGCCCAGGGAGACCAGGTGCCGCACGGCGTCGAGGCCGCCGGTGAAGTTGTCCGAGTCGACGAACGGGACGGAGCCCGCGGCCAGTGGGCGCCCGCCCGCCACCACGGGCAGGCCGAACTCCTGGAGCCGGAGCGGGAGCGGGTCGTCGCCGTGCAGGCTGACGAGCAGTGCGCCGTCCACGTGGCCGCCCGCCAGGTAGGCGAGGAGGTCGTCGTGGTCCTCCGGGCGGCTCAGCATGAGCAGCAGCTGGATGCGGCGGCCGGTCAGCTCCGCGTGCACGCCGCGCAGGATGCCCGCGAAGAACGGGTCGCCGAGGACGCGGCTGCCCTGTTCGGAGACGATCAGCGCGATGGCGTTCGCCTTGTTGCCGGCGAGGGAGCGGGCCGCCTGGTTCGGGCTGTACTTGAGATGGGTGATCGCCGTGTGGACGGCGTCGCGTGCCTTGGCGCTCACGTACTGCTCGCCGTTGATGACCCGGGAGACCGTCGACTTGGACACTCCGGCCAGCCGGGCGACCTCTTCGATCCGCGGGCCTGGCCGTCGTTGCCGGTCGATCTCCGTCATGAAGCTCATCGTAGGAGTCCGGGACCGTCAGATCGAATGTGACGAAACGCCCGCGTGTCCGGTTCGTGAGAGCGCTACCGCGATTGGGAACGGGGCGGGACGCCTGTGCCGCGCAGAACGTCCCGCCCCGAGGTTCGTCAGGGCTCTGTGCCCCACGTGAGGGTGCCGCCGGTGTGGGCGGTCACCCTGTCGAAGTCGGAGAGTGAGTTGCTGACTCGGTAGCTGTGGTCGTCGGTCTGGTTGAAAGAGGACCAATCGGACTTCGCTGTCCGCACCTGGATCTCGCCCGTGCTCGCGCCCGCGGCGAGGCTGCCGGAGCTGAACGAGACCTCCAGGTACGCGTCGGCGCCCGTGCGTGCAGCCGAGAGTTTGACCACCCTCACCTGGACTGTGGAGCAGCCGATCTGCGCCCAGTCGCACCACGCCTGGTACGTCGTCGAAGGTGCTTCGCCGGTGAACCAGTACCTGATCGTCGTAGAAGTCAGGCTGACCGGCGACGTGCCGCGGTTCGTCAGCTGGAGCGTGGCACCGATCTGGTTGGACGTGGCCGCGCCGGATCCCTTGTGCTGCACCGTGAGAGTGGCGGCGACGCCGGGGAGTGTGCGCGTGGTGACCGTGGTGCTGGCGGAAGAGACGTTGCCCGCCGCGTCGCGGGCGCGCACCGAGAACGAGTACGGCGTGTCCGGTGTGAGGCCGGTGACCCGCAGGCTGGTCGTGGTCGCCGATCCTGTGACGGTAGTGCCGCTGAGCACGTCGTACCCGGCCACCCCGACGTTGTCCGTCGAGGCCGTCCAGCTCAGCGTGACGCTCGTCGGACCGGCGTCGGAGGCGGTCAGTCCACTCGGGACCGACGGCGGTTCGCTGTCCTCGACGGCGCCGCCGGGCTCGGTGCCCCACACGGTCTTCCCGTCCTGGCGCAGCGTGATCCGGTCGGTCTGGGCGACGGTGTTGCCGCTGCCGAGGCCGGTGTGGGACCAGTCGTTGGCCGGGTCCCACGTGCCCGCGCTGGTGATGCGGAACTGGACCTCCTTGCGGTACGCGGACTGCCCGGCCGGAGCGACGCCGGTGCACGGGATCTCCACGTAGTACACCGCGCCGCTGTGCTGCACCGGCGAACTCGGTGTGCCGCACTGGTTGTAGTTCGTGGTGACGGTGATCTGGCCGGGTGTGGTGGCGCCGTCGAGCGTGAAGTAGTAGCGCAGCGTGCCGTTGAACGTCCGCGCCGGCCACGCGCTCTTGTTGAGCACGAACGCCTTGATCTCGGTGAACTGGGCGGCGCTCTGGTTCACCGACGCCTGCACGGTCAGCTCGGGGCCGTCCGGGGTCTCCGCCGTCGGGAAGGAGGCGAGCGGGGTGCCGCCGAACTCCCCGTACAAGCGGGCGAGCGCGCCGGTGAAGCCCGCGTTGTAGTCGAGCGCGACCTCGTTCATCACGTAGTCGCTGCGGCTGTCGGTGTAGGCGTCGTTGTTGGTGCTGGGACCGCCGACCAGCGCGCCGTAGAGCGTGTGCCGGCTGACCACGGGTTCCTGGATGCTGTCGGCCCACGAACCGTGCGCGCCCCGGTGGTGCGGGTTGCGCGGCGGGTTGGTGCCGAACCCGACGACGTAGCTCGCGTTGCGCGGGTTGTCGCCGAGGGCGTAGTTGATCTGCCGCACGCCGAAGTCGTGATAGGTCCTGGCGCGCGAGCTGTCGCGGGTGGACAGCCAGTCCGAGTAGGTCAGCGCGGCGAACGCGGTGTTGGCGGCGTAGCGCAGCGAACCCCAGCTGTCGAGCACCGCTTGGCCGCCGGGGGAGTAGCGCACCCGGTTGCCGTTGTACCCGGTGGTCCAGAAGTCCAGCCAGCGGTTGGCGTCGGTGATGTACGCCTGCTCGCCGGTCAGCTTCGCCATCAGGACATAGGCGCCGTAGGACTTGTCGTCCCAGGCGATGGTCCACTTGTAGGAGCGTTCGGTGCTCTGCGGCTCGGTGCCGAGCTTCTGGTACTCCGTCTTCGCCTTGGTCAGGTAGCTCGCGTCACCGGTGGCGCGGTGCAGCCAGATCGCACCCCAGACGAGCTCGTCCTGGTAGCCGCTCCACGAGTTGTAGAAGTTCGCGGCGTCCGTGATGCACGAGCTGTACTTGCCGCGATAGGTGTCCGCGAACGTGTAGAGCTGCTTGGCGTGCGTGAGGAGGGTGGCCGCGTAGGTGGGATCGGTGTCCTTGAAGACCATCGAGGCCGACGCCATCGCCGCCGCGTACTCGCCGGCGAGGTCGGAGCCGGGACACGAACTGTCCACTTTGTACGACGGGCGCGCCATCGGCATGACCTCCGCCGAACCCCACCACGCGTGGTCGGGGTTGCCGGCGCCGACCTGCCCGTAGACGACGTTCGGCGACGGGTGCGCCTTGATGATCCAGTCCGTGCCGTGCCGCAGGTTCGCCAGGAGGTGTGAGAACTGACCGGAGCCCACGTAGGCGGCCCGGTTCTCGACCGCGCCCCAGGCGAGCATCGACACGCTGAACGCGAAGGGCAGCCCGAACTTCACGTGGTCGCCGGCGTCGTAGAAGCCGCCGGAGAGGTCGAGGCCGACGTCGGAGCCGTCGCGCAGGGCCGAGTCCCCGCGCCAGCTCACGCGGTTGCCCGCGGGCAGCTTCCCCGAACGCTGCGCGTCGTAGAACCAGACCGACTTCTGCAGCGCCTCCCCGTAGTTGAACGCGGGCGCGGCCGCCGAGTGCGACACCAGCGGGCCGACCGCCAGTGCGAGCACCGCGACGACGGCGGCTGTCACAGCTCTGAACACGCGACGGTGCACGTCAGCCTCCGATGACAGGGGAACCGGGATCTGGGAGCGCTCCCAGAACGGGGACTGTAACGGTCACGAAAGCGCTGCGGCAGAGCATTTCCGCGTTCGATTTCGAATCGACGGAACGCTTCCTGGTGTTGGCCCCGCTGGTTACAGTGCGGCCATCTGGGAACGCTCCCAGGTCGGGAGGTGTGTGTCGTGTCCGGAAGGCGCTTTGCCGCACTGACGGCGGGTTTCGTCTCGGTGGCCGCGAGCATCGGGTTGGCGGTCGTGGCTCCCGCCGCGGCGGCTCCTGGCTGCAAGGTCGACTACGCGGTGCCGAGCCAATGGGGTGGCGGGTTCACCGCGAACGTGTCCGTCACGAACCTCGGTGAGCGCGTCGACGGCTGGCGCCTGACCTGGAGGTGGCCGTCCGGCCAGCAGGTGACCCAGGCGTGGAACGCCACCGTCACGTCGTCCGGCGCCGACGTCACCGCGGTCAACGCCGGCTACAACGGCGTGATCGAGCCGAACGCCAAGGTGTCCTTCGGGTTCAACGCCAGCTGGTCCGGCACCAACACGGCACCGCAGTCGTTCGCCCTCAACGGCGTCACGTGCACCGGCGAACCGGGCACACCCCCGACCACGACGACGACCACCACCACCACCACCGGAAACCCCGTGCCGGGCGACGCGATGGCGCAGGTGGCGGCGATGCAGCCGGGCTGGAACCTCGGCAACACGCTGGACTCCACCGGCGGCGACGAGACCTCCTGGGGCAACCCGCGCGTCACGGAGGCCCTACTGGACAACGTGAAGGCGCAGGGCTTCAAGAGCATCCGCGTCCCCGTCACGTGGGGCCAGCACCAGGGCGCGGACCACGTGATCGAGGCGGCATACCTGAACCGCGTCAAGGAGGTCGTGGGCTGGGCGCTGGCCGACGGCTTCCAGGTGATGATCAACATCCACCACGACTCGTGGCAGTGGATCTCGGCGATGCCGTCCGACCGGACCGGCGTGCTCACCCGCTACAACGCGATCTGGACGCAGCTCGCGACCGCGTTCAAGGACTCGCCGGGGAAGCTCGTCTTCGAGAGCGTCAACGAGCCGCAGTTCACCGGCAGTTCGGGTGACGCCCAGAGCGCCCAGCTGCTGCACGAGCTGAACGCGTCGTTCCGCGACATCGTGCGCCGCTCGGGTGGCAACAACGCGAGCCGCCTCCTCGTGCTGCCCACCCTGCACACCTCGTCCGACCAGGCGCGGCTCGACGAGCTGGCCACGTCGATCAGGGGGTTCGACGACCCGAACCTGATCGCGACCGTGCACTACTACGGCTACTGGCCGTTCAGCGTGAACGTCGCCGGTGGCACCCGGTACGACGCGACCGCGCAGAAGGACCTGACCGACTCGTTCGACCGCGTGTACAACACCTTCGTCGCACGCGGCGTCCCGGTGATCCTCGGCGAGTACGGACTGCTCGGGTTCGACCGGCACACCGGCACGATCGAGCAGGGCGAGAAGCTGAAGTTCTTCGAGCACCTCGGCTACTACGCGCGCACCAAGAAGATCACCACGATGCTGTGGGACAACGGCCAGCACCTCGGCCGCACCTCTTTCCAGTGGAGCGATCCCGAACTGGCCGCGCAGTTCAAGTCGAGCTGGACGACCCGCTCCGGCACGGCGTCGACCGACCAGGTCTTCAGCGCCAGGTCGAGTGCCATCACCGCCAAGACGATCACGTTGAACACCAACGGAACCACGTTCACCGGCCTGCGCCAGGGCACGACAGAACTCGTGCGCGGCAACGACTACACGGTCTCGGGCGACCAGCTCACGCTGACCGCGGCGGCGATGACCCGGTTGAGCGGATCACGGGCCTACGGCACGAACGCCGTGCTCACCGCCCACTTCTCCGCGGGCGTGCCGTGGCGGATCAACCTCATCACCCACGACGTCCCGTTGCTGTCCAACGCGACCGGCACCACCGGTGCGTTCTCGATCCCGACCACCTTCCGCGGCGACCTGCTCGCCACGATGGAGGCGAAGTACGCCGACGGGTCGAACGCCGGGCCGCACAACTGGACCTCCTTCAAGGAGTTCGACCGGGCGTTCGCGCCGAACTACACCAGCGGTGTCACGACGCTCACGCCCGAGTTCTTCGCCGAGGTCAACGACAACGCGCGGGTGACGCTGACGTTCCACTACTGGAGTGGCGCCACCGTCACCTACTACGTCACCAGGTCGGGCAGCGCGGTCACGGGGAGCTCGTGACCTTCAGCCCGCGGCGCAGCGCGGCGATCTCGTCGGCGAACATCCGGGTCGAGATCTCCGCGCTCGCCACCATCGACGAACCGTGGAACGTGCCGGGGTAGAGGTGCAGCTCGACCGGCACGCCCGCGTGTGCGAGACGGCGCGCGTACTCGACGCCCTCGTCGCGCAACGGGTCGAACTGGCACGTCGACACGAACGTCGGCGGCAGGCCGCTGAGGTCGGTCGCGCGGGCCGGGGCGGCGTACGGCGAGACGTCGTCCCCGCCCGGTTCGGTGCCGAGGTAGGCCGTCCAGCTGTAGACGGCGTTGGGGCGGTTCCAGATCGGGGTGTCGACGTAGTCGGTCATGGACTCGGTGCCGAGCCGGTCGTCGAGCTCGGGGATGCCGAGGAACTGGAAGCACGGCTCGGGGCCGCCGCGGTCGCGTGCCATCAGCACGGTGCCTGCGGTGAGGCCGCCACCGGCGCTCTCGCCGCCGATGCCGAGCCGCGCGGGGTCGATGCCCAGCTCGCTCGCCTTCTCGGCGGTCCACTTCAGCGCGGCGTAGCAGTCCTCGACCGGAGCGGGGAAGGGGTGCTCGGGCGCGAGCCGGTAGTCCACCGACACGATGACGATGCCCAGTTCGTCGGCCAGGCGCAGGACGTGGGCGTGGAACGTGTCGAGGTCACCGAGCACGAACCCGCCGCCGTGGACGTAGACCAGTCCCGGCACCAGGCCCTTGCGGTTCGCCGGGCTGTAGACGCGCACCGGCACGTCCGGGGCGTCGGACGGGCCGGGCACCGTGACGTCCCGGACGTCGATCGGGTTCGCCGGTTCGTAGGCCGGCATGAGATCGCTGAGTTGGGACTGCTGGCCACGCGCCGCCTGCAGCGCCTCGTAGTCGGGCAGGGCCACCAACGGCAGCATGTCGAGCCATGGCAGCAGTTCGGGATCGACGTTGTAGCTCATGCACTGATCCTCGGGGTGTGACGTCGGTGTGGGCAGCCGACAGGTGGCGGGAGATCGGGGCCTCCGCCCAGCCACCTGTCGGGGCTATGGTGGCGTGATGCGAGGCCTGCTGCTGAGGTTGTCCGGGCTGGACGCCGACGCCGAGAGCGCGGTGAGGGTGATCGGGTTCTTCGATCGCCTGATCACCGAGCGCGCGGGCCTGGACGCGTTGGTGCGCAGCACGTCCGAACTCGCCGGGTGCCCGGTCGGCCTGAGCGCGCCTGGACAGGGACTGGCGCTGCGAGCCGACGCCGGTGGTGCCGTCACGGCGGGCCCGGTGCCCGCGCGGGCCTCCGTCCGCGCTCTCGAAGGCGGCGTGGAGGTCTGGGTCGCGCGCGAGGGCACGCCCGCGCCGCTGGACGACATGTTGCTGGAACGGTTCGCGATCGCCGCCGCTGTGCTGCTGGAGCACTCCAGCGTGCCGCTGCCGGAGCTGGGCGATCCGGCGTTGATCGAGCTGGTGCTGTCCGAAAGCGTTGGCACCGCGGAACGATCCCGCGCCCTGCACCTGCTCGGCATCGCCGCCACGGCACCGTTGCGCGTGCTCGCGGCGACCGGCGAGGTGCCCGGCCGGTCGGTGCTGCTGGGCGACGTGCGGGCGGTGCTGAGCACCGAGGTCCCCGCCGTGGACGGGCGGCTCGGCGTCGGGCCGCTGCTGCCCGCGATCGACGCGGCCAGGGCGTGGCACGCCGCGCGCACGGCGTTGCGGTACACATCGGACGGTGAACCGGTGGTGTGGTGGGAAAGGCTTGGCGGGCTGGCACTTCTCGCCGACCAGCTCGACTCCGCCGACATCGCGGCGCTGCCGGACGTGCGCGCGCTCGACCGGCTGGCCGCGGAACCGGGCATGATCACGATGCTGGACGCGTTGTGCGCCACCGGTTCGGTGCGCAAGGCCGCGGCGGTGCTGCACCGGCACCACAGCACGATGACCGTCCGGCTCGCCCGCGCCGAAGCACTTCTGGGATTCGATCTCGACGAGGCACCCGGACGGTTCCGTCTTCACCTCGCCCTCATGCTGCGGCGCCTGCGGGACAACGCCTAGGAGACCGGCGCCTGCCACAGGCCCACGAGGGCGTCCACGAGACCGGTCGCGGCGTCGGCCCAGCTGGCGCGCGGGGTCGGGGTGTTCTCGGCCAGCGCGCGCTCGCGTTCGGCGATCATGTGCACCAGCAGCTGGCGGGCCATGTCGTGCCGTTCGGCGCGCACGTCGTCCGGCAGGCCCGCCAGGCAGGAGTTCAGGCCCGCCAGGATGCGCACCTGCGACGGCGACGAGCGCGTCTCCTCGATGATGATCGGCCGCAGCGTCGGGTCGGTCATGACCTGCGCGCCGAACCGGGCGAACCAGGTGGGGCTGCCGACCGCGTCCAGGTGCTCGGTGACCGGGCGGACGAGGCAGCTGAGCCAGTCCCGCAGGCCGGGGGAGTCGCCCAGTTCGGAGACCATCCGCTGCCGGATCTCCTCGACCTGGGCCAGGTGCTTGCGCGCGATGGCGCGGACGAGGTCGGCCTTGGTGCCGAAGTGGTAGCCGACCGCCGTGTTGTTGCCCTGTCCGGCCGCCTCGCTGACCTGGCGGTTCGAGACCGCCAGCACCCCGTGCTCGGCGAACAGGCGCTCCGCCGCGGTCAGGATCAGCTCGCGGGTGGCGTGCGCCCGTTCGGCCCTCGTCGGGTTGTCGACCTTGCTCATCACGTCACCATCTTCCACCGGGAGCTGCTCCGGACATCGCGGACATCCTGCGCAGGGGGCGTTCAAGATGCCTGCCCGCTCCAGATTAAGTCAAGTGACTGACTTAGACTCGGTCCCGTGCTCCTCGAAGAAACGCCTCCGGTGACCCGTCCGAACGTCGTCGTGGCAGTCCTCGCACTCGGCGGCATCACGGTGGCGCTGATGCAGACCCTGGTCATCCCTCTGCTGCCGAGGTTCCCGGCACTGCTGAACTCCTCGCCGGGCGACACCACCTGGGTGATCACGGCGACGCTGCTGGCCGGCGCGGTCGCGACCCCCGTCGTCGGCAGGCTCGGCGACATGTACGGCAAGCGCCGCATGCTCGTCGTCAGCCTGATCCTGCTGGTCGTGGGCTCGGTGATCGCCGCGCTGAGCTACTCGCTGGTGCCGCTCGTCGTCGGGCGCGTGGTGCAGGGGCTGGCGGTCGGTGTCATCCCGCTCGGCATCAGCATCATGCGCGACGAACTGCCGGTGGAACGGCTGGCCGGGGCGACCGCGCTGATGAGCGCCTCGCTCGGTGTCGGCGGCGCGCTCGGCCTGCCCGCGGCGGCGATCCTGGTCGAGCAGACCGACTGGCACATGCTGTTCTGGACGTCGGCGGGCGTCGGCACCCTGGTGCTGGCCGCGGTGCTGGTCTGCGTGCCGGAGTCCCCGGTCCGCAGCGGTGGGCGGTTCGACCTCCTCGGTGCGGCGGGTCTGTCGGTCGCGCTGGTCTGTCTGCTGCTCGGGGTGTCGAAGGCGTCGGTGTGGGACGGCGGCGCGGTCACGGGCCTGTTCGTCGTGGCGGCCGCGGTGCTCGGGCTGTGGGGCTGGTGGGAGCTGCGGTCACCGCGGCCGCTGGTCGACCTGCGCACCACGGCCCGGCGTCAGGTGCTGCTGACGAACATCTCGTCGCTGGTGTTCGCGTTCGCCATGTTCGCGCAGTCGCTGGTGCTGCCGCAGGTGCTGCAGCTGCCGGTCTCGACGGGCCACGGGCTCGGGCAGTCGCTGCTCGTCACGGGCCTGGTGCTGGTGCCGTCCGGCCTGGTCATGATGGCGACGTCACCGGTGGCCGCACGGATCTCGAACGCGCGGGGCCCGCGTGCCACCCTGATCCTCGGCACGCTCGTGGTCGCTGTCGGATACGGCGCGGGCATCTTCATGCTGACCGCGGTGTGGCAGCTGGTCATCATCTCGGCCGTCATCGGCGCCGGCATCGGCCTGGGCTACGGCGCGATGCCCGCCCTGATCATGGGCGCCGTGCCGACCTCGGAGACCGCCGCGGCCAACAGCCTCAACGCGCTGATGCGCGCGATCGGCACGTCGGTGTCGAGCGCGGTGGCGGGCGTGGTGCTCACGCAGGTGGGCCCGCCGTTCAGCTTCCAGCTCATCCTGGGCCTGGGCGCCGCGACCGCGCTCCTGGCGGTCGCGGTCGCGGCGTTCATCCCCTCGGCGAGTCCGGTGCGTGCCGTCAGCTGAAGAACCGCGTGATCTCCTGGGCGACGAAGTCCGGCTGCTCCTCGGCGAGCCAGTGGCCGGACCCGTCGACCCGCACGACCTCGAACTGGTTCGCGACGTTCGGCAGCGCGCCCAGGAACTGGTCGTAGGACGAGATCGAGGCCAGTCCCAGCACCGGCGGCACCAGCTTGGCGTACGTCTTGCCGTCCGCGATGTCCTGGTGGAAAGCCTGGTACCAGCCGTTGCTCGCGCGGATGGCCTCCGGCGAGTTGTAGTTGCGCGCGTAGATCTGCCGTGAGCGCTCGTCGATCGCGGACGGCGTGAACGCGGTGTTCGCGAACAGCCAGTCGACCAGGTACCGGAACCGGCCGGCCAGCAGCTGCTCCGGCAGGCCCATGACCTGGTTGAACGCGAACCACCACAGGCTGAATCCGCCCGGCGGCGGCAGCAGCGGGATCTGGTAGAAGCTCTCGTCGGGGTGCAGCACGTCCATGAACGCGACCTTCTTCGTCGCGGCGGGGAAGTTGGCCGCGAAGGAGAACGCGACCATGCTGCCCAGGTCGTGCCCGACGACGTTGACCTTGTCGTACCCGAGCTTCTTGACGAGCTCGTGGATGTCGGTCGCCATCGTCTTCTTGTCGAACCCGCCCGCTGGCTTGTCCGACCCGCCCTGACCGCGCATGTCGACCGCGATGACCCGGAACCTCGTCGCGAGCGCGGGCATGATCTTGTTGTACAGCCACCAGGTCTGCGGCCACCCCGGCAGCAGGAGCAGCGGTTCGCCCCTGCCGCCCGTGACGTAGTGCAGGCGCACCCCGTTGACCGTGGCGTAGTTGTGCTTGAAGCCGGGGAGGTTCGGCTCGGGCGCCTGTCTCCCGGTGTCCGCGGCGGCGGTCCCGGTGCCCGCCGCGAGCGCGGCGCCCGCACCCAGCGCGAACACCCTGCGCCTGTTCAGCTCCATGTCCCTTGCCCCCATCCGTTGCTCGGCGCGGACATCCGAACAAGCCGCGCTCGAGCACGGGTGGAGATCAGGGGACGAGGTGCGTCAGCCCAGCTCGGCCGAGTCGGTGAGCCGCAGCTTGCGCCGCGCCCGCTGGTAGAAGGTCGTCATCCCGAGCCGCACCACCCGAGCGGCGGCGGCCCTGCCGCGCAGCGACACCCGCTGGCCCGGTTCGACGTAGCCCGCGACCATGCCGTCCACCTCGACGGCGAGGCGGCCGCTGGTCGGGAGCAGGTCGAGGTCGACCTCGTCGCGCACCGACAGCACGACGCCCCGGTTGTAGGCGGAGTGCGGTGAGGCCGGGGTGACGAGCAGGGCCTCGACGGACGGGCTGGTGATCGGGCCGCCCGCCGAGAAGCTGTACGCGGTGGAACCGGTCGGGGTGGCGACGATGACGGCGTCGGCGGCGTAGCTGACGAACGGCTGGCCCGCCACGTTCACCGCGACGCGGGCGCTGCCCTCGCCGGGGATGCGGACGACGGCGATGTCGTTGAAGGCGGTGACCTGCTGGTCGTTGAACCGCGCGTCGATGGCCAGGCGGGGTTCGACGGTGAAGTCGTGGGCGTCGATCGCGCTCAACGCGGCCGGGAGGTCCGGCACGTCGACCTCGGCCAGGAAGCCGAGTTTGCCCAGGTTGACGCCGAGGACCGGGGCGCGTTCGCCGTCGGCCATGCGCATCGCGCGCAGCATCGTGCCGTCGCCGCCGAGGCTCACCAGCAGGTCGGAGCGGCGGCCCAGCTCCGCCGCGGTGACCGGGGTGGCCTCGCAGCGCAGGCGCTGGATCTCGTCGGAGATGCCGAGGATCTCGACACCGCGGTTGGTCGCCCAGCCGAGGACTGCCTCGACGGCGGCGGCGGAGTCTCGTTGCGGGTGCAGCACCAGGCCGGCGGCGTGCACGTCAGATCGTCCTCTGTCGGGTCACAGCACCAGTCTGCCGAATTCCCGGGCGGCGTGCGGGTTCTCAGCCGAACGGCCGATGTTCGTGGCGCCGAACCGGCCGTTCGGCGTGCGGGCGTGGCCTGGAGGGGGAGTCCTGAGTGGACCCGCGTTCCTAGGTTGGCTGCATGACCATCCTGCTAGCCGATCCGGTCGTGCGCGCCGTCCGAGTGCTCGACAACGGGGATCCTTTGGTGCCGTTGGACTACGCGCCCGGCGTGCTGGTGAGGGAGGGGCTCGCGCGGCGGCTCGACGTGGCCCGCGCGCTGCTTCCGTCCGGTGTGGACCTGCGGGTGATCGAGGGGCACCGCACCACCGCCGACCAGAGCGCGATCATCCAGCGGTACACGGCCGAGCTGCGTGAGCTCCACCCGGCCGCCGACACCGTCGAGCTCGACCGGTTGTCCAGCCGGTTCGTGGCGCCGCTGGCCGTCGCGCCGCACGTCGCGGGCGCGGCCGTCGACCTGACGCTGGTCACGACGTCGGGTGCGGAGCTGTGGATGGGTACGGAGGTCGACGCCACCCCTGAGGAGAGTGACGGCGCGTGCTTCTTCGCCGCGCCGGTCGACGACGAGGCCCTGCACAACCGGACCGTGCTGGCCGGGGCGCTCGGTGCGGCCGGGCTGGTCAACTACCCGACCGAGTGGTGGCACTGGTCCTACGGTGACCGCTACTGGGCGTTGCTGACCGGTGCTGACCACGCCGTCTACGGACCAGTGGAGGTGCCTGCGTGGGCGCGCGCGTGACGAGCCTGCGGCAGGCCTCGGCCGAGCCGTCGCTCTCGGTCGACCTCGCCGCGGTGGCCGCCAACACGAGGCGGTTCGTCTCGTGGGCTCGCGGCGGGGTGATGGCGGTGGTGAAGGCCGACGGGTTCGGGCACGGGCTCGGCGACGTCGCCCGCACGGCGGTGGCCTCGGGCGCCACCTGGATCGGGGTCACCTCGCTCGCCGAGGCCGCCGGGGTGCGGGAGTCCGGTGTGGACGTTCCCGTGCTCAGCTGGCTCAACCCGGTGGACGTGGACGTGCGCACGGCCGTGCGGTACGGGATCGACCTGAGCGTGCCGAGCCTGGAACACCTCGCGGCGCTGGAGGGCGGGGTGCGGGTGCACCTGCAGCTGGACACGGGGATGGCGCGCGACGGGGCCGCGCCGGAGACCTGGCTGTCGCTGATGTCGGCGGCCCGTCGTGCGGAACTGGCCGGGAGGGTCTCGGTTGTCGGGGTGATGGGACATCTGCCTTGTGCCGACATTCTTGGATCGAATGAGTCCGGCAAACGCGCGCTGCTGCGGGGAATCGAGATGGCGCGCCAGGCGGGGTTGCGGCCGTCGGTGCGGCACCTGGCGGCGACGAGCGCCGCGCTGACCGACCCCGGTACTCACCTTGACGTCGTCCGGATCGGGGCCGGACTGGTGGGGATCGACCCGTCCGGGACCACCCGGCTGCGCTCCGCCCTGCGGTTCACGGCGCCGGTGGTCCAGGTGCGGCGGGTCGCGGCGGGAACCGGGGTCGGGTACGGGCACGCGCACGTCACGGAACGTGCGACGACGCTGGCGCTGCTGCCGGTGGGCTATGCGGACGGCCTGCCGCGCAACGCCTCCGGCAACGCCGAGGTGTGGCTGGCCGGGCGGCGCCGCCCGGTCGCGGGGGTCATCTCGATGGACCAGGTCGTGGTCGACGTCGGGGACGACGTGGTGGAACCGGGGGACGAGGCGGTCGTGTTCGGGCCGGGGGACGACGGCGAGCCGACGGCGGCGGACTGGGCCCGCTGGGCGGGCACGATCCCGCACGAGATCGTGACGGGCATCGGGGCGAGGGTGCGGAGGAACGTTCGATGAGGGGCATCCGCGTCGCCGTGATCGGCGGCGGGCAGAACTGCGAGCACGACGTCTCCGCGGCGTCGGCGGAGTCGGTGCGCAAGGCGCTCGACCCGGTGAAGTACGAGGCGGTGCCGCTCACGATCGGCCGTGACGGCCGGTGGCACGGGCCGGGCGGGCAGGTGCTCGACACGCTGACGTCCGGCAGCCTCGCCGCCGCGCTCGACGTGCTCGCGACCTGCGACGTCGTGTTGCCGCTGGTCCACGGCCCGCTGGGCGAGGACGGCACGCTGGCCGCCCTGTGCGAACTGGCGGGTGTGCCGTACGCCGGCTCACCGCTGCGGGCCGGTGCGCTCGCGATGGACAAGTGGGCCACCAAGCTCGTCGCCGAGGCCGTCGGGGTGCGCACGGCGAGGGGGGTGCTGGTCACCAACGCGTCCACTGTGGACTTCAGCGGCCCTGTCGTGGTGAAGCCGGTGGCGGCGGGATCGAGCTTCGGGGTGACGCTCGTCGAGCGCGAGGAGGACCTCGAACCCGCCGTGCGCCAGGCACTGGAACTGGACGACCGCGTGCTCGTCGAGGAGGTCCTGACCGGCCGCGAGATCGACATCGCCGTGCTGGACGACCCGGAGGAGGGCCGCAGGACGGGGCCGCCGCTGGAGATCCGGGTGCCCGGCCTCTTCGACACGACCGTGAAGTACGACGGCAGCGCCGAGTTCGTGATCCCGGCCCCGCTGGCCGACGCCGAGCTCAAGGCGCTGGAGGACGCGGCGCTGAGGGTCTACGAGGCGCTCGGCTGCCGCGGGCTCGCGCGGGTCGACTTCTTCCTCACCGAGGACGGCCTGGTGCTCAACGAGGTCAACACCATGCCGGGCATGACGGCGGAGTCGCAGGTGCCCAAGATGTTCGCGGCCGCCGGACTGTCCTATCCGGACCTGCTCGACAAGCTCGTCCGGGGAGCGATGCGGTGAAGCGCATCGCAGGGCTGGACGTGTTGCGCGGCATCGCGATTCTGCTGGTGATGCTGCGCCACGCGTTCCCTGACGTGTTCCCCGGTGCGGGGGTGGTCGGCGTGGTCGTGTTCTTCACGCTGAGCGGCTACCTGATCACCGGCGTCCTGCAGAAGGAGCTGACCAACACCGGGCGCGTCGACTTCAAGCGGTTCTACCTGCGCCGCGCTCGCAGGCTGCTGCCCGCGTTGACAGCGCTGACAGTGATCTTCGCCGTCGTCACGCTCGTGTTCGATCCGTTGGGGGAGCGGGACAAGCTGCTCAAGACGGTGATCGTGCTGGTGACGTTCACGGGCAACCTGCCGATCAGCGGGGTGAGCCCGGCTGCGTTCCACGGCTGGACGCTCGCGACCGAGGAGCAGTTCTACCTGCTGTGGCCCGCGTTGCTGGCGTTCGCCTGGGTGCGCAACCGGACCGGCGCGGTCCTGGTCGTCACGGCACTGGGCGCGCTCGCGGCCTGCACGGCGACGCTCGTCTGGCTGTGGCCGAACGCCGACAACGCCTACGCGCTGCCGACGTCGTGGTTCGTGTGCTTCGTGATCGGCGCCGCGACCAGGCTCAGGCTGACCAGCGCACCGCGGTGGGCCGTGCCGATCGCGCTGACCGGGCTGGCGGTGCTCTCGGTGGTGCCGTTGCGGGGTCATGTGCTGACCTACCTGGTGGCGGGGCCGGCGATCGCGGTGTGCACGGCGGTGCTGCTGCTGGCCTGGTCGAAGTGGGAGCAGGTGGCGACGCCGATCCGCCCGCTGGTGGTGCTGGGCACGTTGTCCTACGGCGCCTACCTGTGGAACTACCCGCTGACGTTGTGGCTGCGGCCGGAGCTGGGCGCCGCCGCCGGACCGATCGCGGCGGTGCTCACGGTCGTGGCGGCGGCGCTCAGCTGGCGTTACGTCGAGGAACCGGTCATGCGGCGAGGTAGCCGTTCACCAGAGCGAGCCAGGCCGGCTTGACCCGCCAGCCGTCCGGCGCGGTGGGGTCGGCGTAGTAGACGCCGTGCGTGTCCGGGTTGGTGCCGCTGATCCGGTACGTCCACCACGCCCAGCCGATGCCGTTGTCGTCGAAGGCCCCCAGCACTTTGCGGGCCTTCGACCTCGCGTCGTCGTCACCGCTCTCGACGCCGACCTGGTTGATCCACACCGGCACGTCGTGGTCGGTGCGGAAACCGGTGATCTGCCCGATCCGGTTGAGCGGCTCGGAGAAGATGAAGTAGTTGCAGGTGTAGACGACCTTGGTGTCCGCCGTCGTGTACGCGCCTTCGAGGTGCGCGCAGCTGTAGTTGTCGTTGGGTCCCACGACGATCGGGGTCCGGCGGTCGATGCCGCGGATCACGCCGATCATCTCGTCGTAGAACGCCTTCACCCCGGCGTCGTCCACCCCGATCGGCTGGGGTTCCGGCAGGATCTCGAACGCTCCCACGTACGCCTTGGTCTTGTAGCGCCGCACCAGGAACTGCCAGACCTCCTTGAACTGCTGCTTCATCGCGGCGTTCGTCCAGAAGTTGTCGGGACGCCCACCCGCGCCCTGCCCGTGGTCGGAGTCCACGAACAGCGTGATCCACAGGCCCGCGGCGCTCGCCTGCTCGACGGTCTGGTCGAGCAACGCGAGGTGACCGGGCTTGATGTGGCTGAGGTTGCCCGGGTCGGTGTCGCGGCTGTCGACGCCGTCCTTCCACTCACCCCACCAGCGCAACGGGATGCGCACCGAGTTCGCGCCCGCGGCCACGTTGTCCGCGGGGTCCTGCTGCTGGACCGTGCCCCACTGCCCCCAGTTGTAGCCCCGCAGCACGATCGGGTCCCCCGCCGGGTCGACCACGTCCGCCCCGGACACGGAGAGCCGCGCCGGTGCGGCCGCCGTCGCCGGAACACCGGTCACCAGCAGCACCGCGGCGGTCGTGACGCCGAAGATCACCCGTCTCAGCCTCATGAGAATTCCCCTCTCGAGATCGGTCAGAACCGTTCGGGGCGATACGGTGCCGCACCCGACGAAGGGTCTGGTTCGGGTTCTGTTCGAAGTACGTCAAGATCGCGGCGTTGTTCAGCGTTCTTTCTTCAGCTCACGGCCTCGACCGTGAAGAACCTTCTCCGGCTACACAGGAGAGGCCGGAGAAGGGGGAGCGTCATGAGTGACGAGGTGGGTCTGCCGAGATCGTCGATCTGACGGTCACGGGCAGAGCGGGGTGGGGTCGACGTCCGGGAAGTGGCGGTTCCAGTCGGGGGCGGACAGGGGCGGCGACACCGCGGCGCAGATGCGTTCGCCGGCGTGGCCGGCGTCGGCCTCCCACGCTCTGACCGTCCGGTCGCCACCCGCGCTGAGCAGCGTGCGGCCGTCGGGCCGGAACGCCAGCGCGTAGACCCGTTCGGTGTGGCCGGACAGGGTGGCGAGCGGGGTGCGGCCGGCCACGCTCCACAGCCGCACGTCGTGGTCGGCGCTCGCGCTGGCCAGGGTGGCGCCGTCGGGGGAGAACGTGACGGCGTGCACGGTGTCGGTGTGGCCGGTGAGCTCGGCGACGAGGGTGGTGCCGTCCCACAAGCGGACGGCGAAGTCGGTGCTGCCCGTGGCCAGCAGCCGGCCGTCCGGACTGAACGCGACCGACTTGACGGCGTGCGACTGGCCGCTGAGGTGCGTGGTCACCCGGCGCGAGGCGACGTCCCAGACCCGGACGCTGAAGTCGCCGGAGCCGCTGGCCAGGCGGCGGCCGTCGGGGCTGAACGCGAGCGCCTCCACGGTGTCCCCGTGGCCGCGCAGGGTGCCGAGCGAGGCGCCGGTCCGCGCGTCCCACAGGACGATCGTGCGGTCGGTGCCGGCGGTGGCGATCGTCGCGCCGTCCGGGCTGATGGCCAGGGCGTTCACCGCGTCGGAGTGGCCGGCGAGGTCGGGGAGCCTCACCGGCGTGCCGCTGATGTCCCACCTGTGCACGCGGTGGTCGGCACTCGCGGCGAGCAGGGTCTTGCCGTCCGGTGAGAACTTCACCGAGTTGACGGCGTCGGCCGGGCCGTCCAGGACGGCCCGGAGCCTGCCGTCCTCCCACAGCTTCACCGTGCGGTCGTAGCCGCCGGTCGCGACGATCCCGCCGTGCGTGGCGACGGAGTAGATGGAATCGCTGTGCGCCTGGAGAAGCTCGCCGGGCAGGTCCCATATGCGGACGGTGTGGTCGTCGCTCGCGGTCGCCAGCGTCGTGCCGGCGAACGTGGCCGCGACGACGGCGGCGGTGTGGCCCGCCAGCACGAGCGGGTCGGGCTGGGTCAGGTCCCAGACGCGGGCCGAGCGGTCCACCGAGGTGCTCGCGAGGCGGCCGTCGGGGCTGAACGCCAGGCCGCGCACGACGTCGGTGTGCCCGGACAGGGTGCGCGGGTCGCCGCCCTGACCGGGCCAGACCTGCACGTCGCGGTCGTGGCTCGTGGCGATCTTCGCGCCGTCCTGGCTGATGGCGACCGCGTGGACCGGCCCCTTCCCCGGCAGCGTGCGCGAGGTGTTGGTCTTGAGGTCCCACACCAGGGTGCTGCCGTTGCCCGTTCCGGCAGCGAGGCTGCCGTCCGGGCCGAACGCGAGGCACAGGACGGAGTCGGGGTGGGGCAGTTCGGTGATCTTGCGCGGGGCGCGCAGGTCGGTGAGGTCCCACAGCCGGACGACGCCGTCGGTGCTCCCGGTGGCCAGGATCCGGTCGTCGCTGCTGAACGCCACGGCGTTGACCTGGTCGTTGTGGTTGAGGGTGGCGAGCAAGGTGCCGTTGGTCGAGTCCCACAGACGTGCCGTGCGGTCCCATCCGGCCGTGGCCAGGATCGTGCCGTCGGCGTTGAACGCGACCTTTACGACGTTGTCCGTGTGGCCTGCGAGCGTCGTGACGTCGCGAGGGTGGTGCGGGTCGGCGATGTCGGTCACCTCGACCGTGCGGTCCCGGCTGGAGCTGGCGAGCAGCTTGCGCTGCGGTGCGTACGCGACGGCGTTGACGTTGTCGGTGTGGCCGGTCAGGCGGGTGGCGTAGAACGGGGTGAACGCGCTGAGCACGGCGCCGCGGGCATCGAGCGTGGGGGAGAGCCGGTAGGCGGCGAGCGCGAGCTGGGCCGCGAGCGCGGGATCGGTGGCGCGCAGCCGTTTCGCGTCCTGGGCGACCTTCTGGGAGAGCGCGCTGTTGCGCTGGTGGGTCGCCTCGGAGGTGGCCTGCATCGCCATGACGCTGATGCCGGTCGTGACGATCAGCAGCAGGGTCAGCAGGCCGGCCAGGACCTGCAGCCGGCGCCGGCCCCGGCGGGTGCTGGCGAGCTCGGCGGACTCCGCGGTGACGCTGCTGGTGAGGAACTCGCGTTCGCGCGCGGTGAGCGGGTGCGGCGGGTCGTGCAGCCACGACCGGAACGCCCCGAGCCGCGCACCCCGGACGAGCGCGCCGGGATCGCGGTCGAGCGACTCCCACACCGCCGCCGACTCGGCCAGGTCGCGGTGGGCGCGCAGGCCGTCGCGGTCGGCCGCCAGCCATTCCTTGAGCCGCGGCCAGCAGCGGATCAACGCCTCGTGCGTGATCTCGATGCGGTCGCGGTCCACCGTGATCAGCCGCTGCGTGGTCAGCGCCTCCAGCACCAGCGCCGCGTCCGGTTCGTCGTCGAGTTCGCCACGGGAGATGTGGCGTTTGGTGTCCGCGGTGCCGTCCCCGATCGCGGTGAGCCGGATGAACAACGACCGCACTAGCTCCTGCTGCCGTTCGGTGAGCCCGGCGAACACCGACTCGGCCGTGCGGGTCAGCGCGCCCTCGAACCCACCGGCGGCGCGGAACCCTTGCAACGTCAGGGTGTTGCCCTTGCGACGGTGCCAGGTCTCCAGCAGGGCGTGCGAGAGCAACGGCAACGCGCCCGCCTGCTCGACGCAGTTCGCGACGAGCTCGGCGACCAGCGCGGTCTCGACGGTGTGCCCCATGCGCCGGGCGGGCTGGATGATCGCGGCGCGCAGCTCGTCGGTGCTCATCGGGCCGACGGTGATCTGGGCGCGGCCCATCGCCTCGACCAGCGCGGGGAAGTCCGTGCAGTGGCCGTAGAAGTCGGCCCGCACGCCGAGCACGACCCGGTGCTCGGTCAGCCGGTCGACGAACCGCCTGCGGGTGTCGCGGTCCTCGCAGAGGGTGAAGATCTCCTCGAACTGGTCGACCACGAGCACCGTGTCCTGGTCGGTGTCCTTGACCGCCCTGGCGTACTCGTCCAGGGGAGTCGAACCCGGCGTGAACAGCACGGCCCGGTCGCCGAGCCGGGGCATCAGACCGGCCCTGAGCAGCGACGACTTGCCCGCACCGGACGCGCCGACGACCACGACGGCCCGTTCCTCCTCGACCTGACGGGCCAGCCGGTCGATCAGGCGGTCGCGGCCGAAGAACCGTTCGGCGTCCTCCTGCCCGAACGCGGTCAGCCCTGCGTACGGGGCGCTGAGGTCCGGTTCGGGCTGCTCGGCCGCCGCCGCGGCGTACCAGCGGCGTTCCCACTCCTCCTCCGACCCGCCGCACGCCCGCACGTAGGCGAGCGTGACCTGCAGCGTCGGCAGCTTGCGCCCGGCGGCGGCCTGGGACAGGGCCGCCTCCGAGTAGTGCGTCAGCGAGCTGAGCCGGCGGTAGGTGGGGCTGCCCGCCCTCTCCCGCAACGACCTGAGCTCCCGCGCGAACGTGAGCACCGCCGAGTCACCCGTGTCGAGCGGCCGTTCCTTGCGTGGCATTCCCGGTTCCCCCTCGTACTTCCCGGGAAGCGGAGCCTAGTGGTGTGGCCCGGCCCGTTGGCGCCGGCAACGTTCTGGGCCACACCACTAGTCGCAGAAACTGATGATCGTGCCGGTCAGGACCTCGGTCAGCCGGTCGAGCGAGGCCAGGTCCACGTGCTCGGTGGCCGCGTGGGCACCCGCGCCGTCGACGCCGAACAGCAGGCAGGGGATGCCGGCGCGGTCCAGCAGGGCGCAGTCGGTCCAGAACGGCTCGGCGCGGATGACCGGTGGCGCGCCCAGGTTCGCGACGAGCGTGCGGACGATCTCGGCGTCCGGGTCGGCCTCGAACGGGTCCCTGGCGAGGCCTCGGGTGAGGGTGGCGCGGAAGTCCGGGACGGTGGCGGTGAGGTGGTCGAGGATGGTCCGCAGCTCGTCCTCGGTCTGCTGCGGGGACTCGCCGGGGACCGTGCGGCGTTCGAGGGTGATCCGGCAGGCCGACGGGTAGGTCGAGGCCTCCTCGCCGCCGCTGATCAGCGACGCGTGGACCGTGCCGGTGCCGAGCAGGTGGTGTTTCGGGCCGTCTGCCAGGTCGCGGCCCAGCTGTTCCAGCGCCGTGAGGAAGTGGCCTGCCTTGGCGATCGCGTCGATGCCGAGCTCCGGGCGTGAGCCGTGGGCGGCCCTGCCTTCGACCTCGACGTCGAACCACACGAAACCCTTGTGCGCCAGCGTGACCTCGAGGTGGCTGGGCTCGGTGACGATGGCGGCGTCGGCGGTGAAGTGGTCGAGCACCTCCTCCGTGCCGGAGCTGCCGTGTTCTTCGTCGGCCACGCACGCGACGATCACGTCGCCGCGCAGGGGGCGTTCGGTGGCTTTGGCGGCGGCGACCATCATGGCCGCGATGCCGCCTTTCATGTCGAACGTGCCGCGGCCGAACATCTTGCCGTCCCTGATCTCCGGCTGGAGCGGGTCACCGTCGTAGCCCGCGAGACCGACCGTGTCGAGGTGGCCGTTGAGCATCAACGACTTTCCGCCGCCGGTGCCCTTCCTGACGGCGACCAGGGACGGTCTGCCCGGTCGTCGTTCCAGCCGGTGGACCTCGAAGCCGTTGCGCTGGAACCACTCCGCGCAGAAGTCCGCTATCTCGCGTTCGCCGTTGCCGCCGGGGACGAGGTCGGGGTTGACCGAGTCGATGGAAATCAGCTCGGCCAGCAGATCGCGTGGGTTCACGGGCGTCCTTCGGTGCTGATGAGCACGACGGTGGCGAGCTCGCCGAGGTCGTCACGGAGTGCGCGCAGCCCGGCCAGGGGAGCCGCGCCGCACGGTCCTGAGTGGACGTTCTGGGCGTGGAGGTCCTTGAGCGCCTGGGCGCACTCGGCTTCGGAGATGGACACGGCGGCGTCCAGGCCGTTCCGCAGGTACGGCCAGGAGGTCGCGGACGGTGTGCCGCAGTTGAGACCGGCCATCATCGTCTCGCTGGTGGGGATCGTTCTGAGGTCGCCTGCGCGGAGACTTTCGAGGACGCAGGCGGCTTTGTCGGGTTCGACGGCGAGGAGCCTCGTGCGCGAGTCGCGGCCGCGGTAGTGCGTGATCACGGCTTGGGCGAACGAGCCGACGCCGACCGGGATCACGACGAGGTCCGGTTCCTCGTCGAGCTGGTCGTCGATCTCGTGGCAGAGCGTGCCGTACCCCTCGACGATCCAGGCGGGGATCTCCTCGTAACCGGGCCACCCCATGTCCTGCACGAGGATCCCGTCCGCTTTCGCGGCCATCGCGACCGCGTCGTCGTACGTGCCGTCCACGACGGTGACCTCGGCGTTCTCGGCCCGGATGGCCTCAATCGCCTGGGCGGGCACGGTGTTCGGCACGAAGACGTGGGCGCGCTGGCCGTGCAGACGGGCCATGCGGGCGACCGCGCGGCCGTGGTTGCCGTCGGTCGCCGTGGTGAGCGTGACCTGTCCGGACTGATGCTGAAGAACGCGGTGAACGGCCCAAGAGGCGCCGAGAGCCTTGAAAGCGGGCAGGCCGAGCCGGGAGGATTCGTCCTTGACGAACAGGCGGCCGATCCCGAGCTCAGCGGCGAGCGCCGGCAGCTCGGTCAGCGGGGTGGGCGCGTAGCCGGGCAGTCCTGCGTGGAAGTCCCGCACCTCGGTGGGGGCGGGCGGGCATCGCCAGCTGCGGGCCTCTGGCCGCGAGAACTTCATGCACGACAGCGTGCTGGTGGTCCGGATCATCGGTCCAGCGCATGTTTTCGACCTGTATCGGTGGAAGAATCCGAAGAGTGGCGGGAGGAGGTGCCGGGTGACCGACGAGGAGCTGATCGTCGAGTTCGCGCTGACCCGCCTCGACAACCCCCGCCTCGACCTGGAGGAGGTCGCCGCGCTCGTGGTGCGGCGGGTGGGGCCCGAGCGCATGGTCGAGTTCGCCGGGCAGACCCTGGTGCACCGCGACGAGCTGCGGGGAGCGGTGTTCCCGGCGGCCGTCGAGCACGTGCTGCGGGTGGTGCTGACGTTGCGCGGGCCGCGTGACTAGAGGCTTTTGACGACCTGCTGGGTCAGCTCGATGACGCGCTGGGCCAGCGGTGAGAGTGTCCGGTTCGCCTGCCACGCCAGGTAGATCTCACGCGGCGTCAGCGCCGGGTCGAGGTCGTGTGTGGACAGGTCGTCGGAGGGAAGGTCGAGCGCGAGCTTCGGCATCACGGCGACGCCCATGCCGGCGCGGACCATCGAGATCACGCCGCGGTTGTCGGCCGTGCGGAACACGATCAGCGGGGCCACCCCGGCGTCGGCGTAGACGCGTTCGACCCTGGCCTGGTCGCAGATCGGCGGCTGGGCGACCATCGGCGTGCCGTGCAGGGCGTGCAGCGGGACCGGGCCCTGCGGGAACTGGCCGCGGCGGCTGACCAGCACGTACGGGTCGTCGAGGATCTTGATCTGGTCCGCGTCCCTGACCCGTCCGTCGAAGAAGACGAGGTCCAGTCCGTCGGCGCTGGGCTGGTCGGTCTCCTCCTCGAACAGGCGGACATCGGCGGGGTGTTCGGCGAGGAGCCGGCGCACGACCGCCGGGAGGATGACGTTGGTGACGCTCTGGAACGTGCCGATGTCGACCCGGCCCTCGCCCGCCTTGAACCGTTCGACGGCGTCCTCGGTGGCCGCGGCGCGGGCGAGCAGCTCACGTCCGTGGGCCAGCACGACCTCGCCCAGCGGCGTGAGGCGGACCGGCTTCGGGCCTCCCGGGCGGTCGAACACGGCGCCGCCCACGGCCTTCTCCAGCGCGGCGACCTGCTGGCTCACGGCCGACTGCGTGTAACCGAGGCGGTCGGCGGCGCGGCCGAACGTGCCCTCGGTGGCCACGGCGTCCAGGGTGGCCAGGTGGCGGAGGTCCATCACGGCTTGATGATAAGCAGAGCTGGTCGTTCTGAGCAGAATCTATCGCTTTTGTTAATGCTCTTTCGTTTCTAGCGTTGCCCCATGAACCCACGATGCGCTCTCTGGTTACCGCTGTTCGACGCGCTCGCCGACCCGCTGCTGGTGGCCCGGCTGGCCGCCGAGGCAGAGGAGGCGGGCTGGGCCGGGCTCTTCGTCTGGGACCACGTCCGGTGGCGCGAGCCCGTCACGCACGTCGCTGACCCGTGGATCACGCTCGCCGCCGTCGCCTCGGCCACCTCACGGCTGCGGTTCGGGCCGATGGTCTCGGCCATCACCCGGCGGCGGCCCGTGAAGCTCGCCCGCGAGACCGCCTCGCTGGACCTGCTCGGCCGCGGACGGCTCGTGCTCGGGGTGGGGCTCGGCAGCGACCGGTTCGCGGGCGAGTTCTCACGGACCGGCGAGGAGTGCGACGACCGGGTGCGCGGGCAGATGCTGGACGAGTCGCTGGAGATCCTGCGGGCGGCGTGGTCAGGGGAGGCCGTGCACCACCGCGGCACGCATTACACAGTGGACGGTGTGACGTTCTTGCCTCGGCCGGTGCAACGGCCCGGAGTGCCCGTGTGGGCCGCTGGTTTTCCTGGAAACGCACGGCCGATGCGTCGTGCGGCCGGTCTGGACGGCTTCTTCCCCGTCAACCTGTCCTCCGCCGGGGAGTTCGCCGACGCGGTCGGACAGGTGGAGGCACTGCGCACGGGTGACGGGCCGTTCGACTACGTCTGCGAGGTCGAACCCGGCGCTGACGTCACGCCTTATGCCGACGCTGGCGCCACTTGGTGCCTGACGGCGTTCGACCCCGCCTCACTGTCCCTGGACCATGTGCGCGGCGTGCTGCGCGATGGACCGGCGGTGCGGTGATGCGCGCCAACGGGGTGGAGCTGTGCGTCGAGACGTTCGGGGATCCTGCCGACCCTGCCGTACTGCTGATCCACGGCGCGTGCGCGTCCATGTTGTGGTGGGAGTCGGAGCTGTGTTCGGCGATCGCGGCTCGCGGACGGTTCGTGATCCGTTACGACAACCGCGACACCGGCCTGTCGGTGAGCTATCCGCCGGGGGAGCCGGGGTACTCGCTGTCGGACCTGGTGCTGGACGCCGTCGGGATCCTGGACGCGCTGGGGGTCGAACGCGCGCACGTGGTCGGGCGGTCGATGAGCGGGGCGATCGCGCTGGGGCTGGGCGTCGACCACGCGGACCGGGTGGCGTCGCTGACGTTCCTGGCGACCACGACCGGTGATCCCTCGTTGCCGCCGATGACCGACGCCTTCCTGGAGGCCTCTTCCGCGCCGTCGTCGTCCGCTGTCGAGAACATCGTGTCGGTGCTGCGGGCCTACGCGGGCCCGTCGCCCTACTTCGACGAGGAGGCCGTGCGGCTGCTGGCGGTTCAGGACGTGGCGCGGACCGTGAACGTGGAGTCGGCGATGACCAACCACTTCCAGATCGAGTTCGACGGGCCGCGCGGTGGTGGGTTCGGTGACGTCGTCGCGCCGACGCTGGTGGTGCACGGTTCGCTCGATCCGGTCTATCCGCTGGCGCACGGTGAGGCGCTGCGGGACGCCGTTCCGGGTGCGTCGCTGCTGGTGCTGGACTCGGTCGGGCACGATCTGCCGCGTCCGGTGTGGCCTGTGTTCGTGGACGCACTCGTCGCGCACACGAGTACATGACTTCGTTGCGGCTGGTCCGTTCAGCCGATCGCACGATGCCGTTCAACGGCCCCAAACGACCTGTCGTCGCCCGCGGCCCCCGCGGGGTGGTGGATCACTGGTCGACTCGGTCGGGTGGGAAAGACCTATGGCTACGCGGACGCCGTCAAGCTGCTCGGCAAGAAGGACAACGCGCTGGTCAGCGCACTCGACAAGCTGGCTGGCACTGCCCTGCTGGGTGGCGTCCCGTTCGCCGTCTCCGACCTGCTGGGGTGGTTCGACGTCAAGACCGAGTTCGTCCGGCTGAGCAACCAGCTGCTGCTGAAGCTGGGCGAGCGCCGCGGGCTGGCGAGGTACTCCTACTCCGAACGCCTGCACGCCGCGCACACCGTGATCGTGGTCGTCGGGTTGTTCGAGGCCCTCAAAGCCGTCGACCTGCCGTTCAAGCTGAAGGACCTCGACCTGGACAAGGCCGGCCAGATCGCGCTGGTCGGCCTGACCGGCATCTTCGACGGCGCCGGCCTGCTGCCGAGCCCCAGTCGCTCGTACCTGACGAACCTGGGGGTGCTGCGCGAGCAGTACGCGCAGGCGGGACAGGCGCTGCTGACGCTGCTCAAGGACAAGGCGGTGTGGCCGCTGCTGGACGAGGCCGGGCAGCGCAACACGACGTCGGTGCTGTCGCGGATCCAGGGGCCCGCGGTCCGCCACTACGAGGAGCTCGTCCGCAAGCTCGCCGTGCAGTACCCGGAGCTCGGCTACTGGTTGCAGGCCCACCACAACGCGCACGTCAGCGCCGGTCTGGCGCGGCTGGAGGAGAGCCTGGAGAGGACGCGGATCGGCGCGGAGCCGGACGACCGCCGCCGCGAGCTCGCACGCAGGTACCGGGCCGTGCTCGACCGGCCCGTCATCGACCCCGGCCAGGTCCAGCAGGGGCTCGAGATCCCGCTGACCAGGGACGCCTACGTCGACCCCGACTTCCAGGTCCGCTCGACGGAACCGGGGTGCACGCCCTCGCAGCTGAGGTGGTGGGACGAGGTCGTCCGGCGCTCCGACCTGCACCAGTACCTCGTCGGCTACCTGACCTCGCCCCAGGCCGTCACCCACCCGCTGGTCGTGCTCGGTGATCCCGGCTCGGGGAAGTCCCTGCTCACGAAGGTGATGGCGGCGCGGCTTCCGGCGAGCGACTTCCTGACCGTGCGGGTCGAGCTGCGGTCCGTCGCGACCGAGGCGGACCTGCGCAGGCAGATCGACCTGGGGCTGAGCGCCGTGCTGCAGGAGGACGTCAGCTTCGCCGCGCTGGCCAGGGACGCGGGCGACGCGTTGCCGGTGGTGCTGCTCGACGGGTTCGACGAGCTGTTGCAGGCGACCGGGGTGACCCAGAGCGACTTCCTGGAGAACGTGCAGACGTTCCAGCGCCGCCGCGCCGAGGCGGGACGGCCGGTCGCGATCGTGGTCACGAGCAGGATCAGCGTGGCAGGCGGGATGCGGATCCCTGCGGGCACGGACGTGCTGCGGCTGGTGCCGTTCTCCACGGGCAACATGACGGCGTGGCTGAACGTGTGGAACGCGTCGAACGCGGGCTACTTCGCCGAGCACGGCCTCGAACCGTTGCCGATCGACGACGTGCTCGCGCACCGCGTCCTGGCCGAACAGCCCCTGCTCCTGCTGATGCTCGCCCTCTACGACGCCGCAGGGAACGAGCTGCAGCGGCAGAAGGACAGCCTCGGCCGCGGTGACCTGTACCAGGAGCTGCTGAGCAGCTTCGCGAGCCGCGAGGTGGGCAGGGAGTCCGATCTCGACCTGGTCGAGCGGGAGCTCGAACGGCTGTCGGTCGTCGCCTTCGCGGTGTTCCACCGGGGTGGTCAGTGGGTGGCGGAGAGCGACATCGACGAGGACATGACGATGTTGCTGCGCGGCGGCAACCCCGTGCCGTGGCAGGGGCCGCGCAAGCCGTTGAGCGAGAGCGACCGGGTCGTCGGGCGGTTCTTCTTCGTGCAGTGCGCGAAGGCCATCCGTGACGAGAAGGAGCTGCGCACCTACGAGTTCCTGCACGCGACCTTCGGCGAGTACCTGGTCGCGCGGTTGACGTGGTGCGCGCTCATGGATCTGCACGACAGCGAGTCGAGGCCACGGCGCATCACCGGTTCACGGCCCGATGACAGCTTCCTGTACGCCTTACTGTCGTTCGCCCCCTTGTCATCGAGCGTGCCGGTGATCGAGTTCCTGGTGGAGAAGGCGAACAAGTCCGAGGAACGCGGCGAGCTCGCCGGGCTGGTCCGGCGGTTGTTCGCGCTGTCGCAGCTGCCGCGGGCGCGTTCGTTCGACGCCTACCAGCCGGTGCGGCGCCCGGTGCCCGCCCGGCACGCGATCTACAGCCTCAACCTGGTGCTGCTCTCGGTCGTGCTCACGCCGTTGTGCTCGTCGCGCGACATCGGGGTGGACGACTGGCCGAAGCTGTCGACGTTCTGGAAGTCGCAGCTGTCCGATGTGGAGTGGAGCACGCTGATCGAGCTGCTGTACGTGCGCTGGGTCGAGCCGTCGGTGGCCGTGCTGGCGATCGGCAGTTCGGTACCGGCCACTGTGGAGGCGGACGGGCTGGCGGGGCGGACGTCGTTGCGGGAGGCGGCGATGGACGCCCGGTTCACCGGGGACCGCGCGGTCAACGAGTTCCGGCACGCCTTCGAAGCCCTGCCGGACAGCCGTTACGACGTGCACTACGCGCGGGCGTTGATCCAGCTCGCCGCCTCGCCGGTCGAGCCGTGGGAACGCGCCGCGCACTACCGGCAGTGGGCAGGCATCTACCCGGACCTGGTGCTGCAGTGCCTGCGGCGGGACATCACGGTGAGCGCGGAGACCCTGGGGGAGCTGGCCAAGACCGGGCTGGCCGAGAGCAGCGCGTTCGCCGTGCAGCTGTGCGACCGGATCGGCAGGGGAGGCGAGGACGAGGAGCTGCTGGCCGTGTTCGACGGTCTCGGGCTGCCGCGCGTGGACCGCGGTTCCGAGATGGCGATGCTCGACGCGTGGCTGAGACTGCACGAGCAGGGCTACCGGCACCCGTCACACCGTCGGGTGGATCTCCGCACGGTGCTGTACTCGGTGGACTTCGAGACGGTGCAGCGTCTTCGGCCCGATCTGGTGTACCGCGCGGGGACCGTGGCGTACGAGATCGGCCTGTTCGACTGAATTCGAGCGCGGCTCGAGCGGGGCTCCAGGCTCGACCGTCCATTTTTGTCGGTGGTGCCCGGTAACGTCCCGTCCATGAGTGCTGCTGGGGATCGGATTCAGGTGCTGGCCGCGCGGATCGTCGAGCTGCGTGACGCGTACTACCAGGGTGAGCCGCTGGTCGCGGACGCCGAGTACGACGCGATCGAGGACGAGTTCCGCGCCCTGGTCGCCAAGCATCCGAAGCTGGCACCGGAGGACAACCCGCTCGACCACGTGGGTGCGCCGTCGGTGCTGCACGCGCCGGTGCGGCACTCGCGGCCGATGCTGTCGCTGGAGAAGGCGAACAAGCCCGAGCAGGTCGAGTCGTTCTTCGCGCGGTTCCCCGGTCAGCCCGTGGTGGTCATGCCGAAGCTCGACGGCCTGTCGCTGGCTCTGGTGTACGAGAACGGGCGCCTGGCGCGCGCTGTGACCCGTGGCGACGGCACGACGGGCGACGACGTCACGTTCCTGACGCGCGCGTTGTGCGACGGCGTGCCGGACAGGGTGGAGGCGCCGGGCCGCGTCGAGGTGCGGGGCGAGTGCGTGATGCTGCGCTCGACGTTCGACACGTACAACGCGGCACACCCGGACAAGCCGTTGATCAACCCGCGCAACGCGGCCGCGGGCACGTTGCGCGCGAAGGACCCGAAGGCCGTCGAGGGCAGGCGGATGCAGTTCTTCGCCTTCGACCTGACGACCGAGCCGGAGAGCGCGGACTCCGACCTCGACGCGGGCCTGCGCAAGCTGGGGTTCAGCGTCGCGGAGATGAAGCACTGCTCCTCCGCGGCCGAGGCGCAGGAGCTGATCGGCGGCATCGAGGAGGCCCGCAACTCGCTCGACTACGACCTCGACGGCGCGGTGCTGCGCCTGGCGAACCGCGACGCGTTCGCGGCCGCGGGCACCCGTTCGTCGTCCCCGCGTGGCGCGATCGCGTACAAGTTCGCCGCCGAGGAGAAGACGACGGTCCTGAAGGACGTCGTGTGGGACGTGGGCAAGACCGGCAAGATCGCCCCGGTCGCGTGGCTCGAGCCGGTGTTCGTCGGCGGCACCACCGTCACCCGCGCGACGCTGGCCAACCAGGAGGTCATCCGCTCGCGCGGCATCAAGATCGGTGACACGGTCCTGGTCCGGCGCGCGGGCGACGTGATCCCGTTCGTCGCGGGCGTCCTCGACGAGTCGAAGCGCACGGGCGACGAACGCGAGATCATCCCGCCCTCCGTCTGCCCGTCGTGCGCCGAACCGCTGACCGAACAGGGCAACAGCCGCGAGCTGTTCTGCACGAACGCCGTCTGCCCCGCCCAGACCGTGCGCCGCCTGATCCACTGGTCCTCGCGCGCCGCCGCCGACATCGACGCCATCGGCCAGGTGTGGATCGAGCGCCTCGCCGAGACGGGCGACCTGGTGAACCCGTCCGACTTCTACACGCTCACCAAGGAACGCCTGCTGGAGTTCGACCGCGTGGGCGAGGTCTCCGCGACCCGCATGATCGAGTCGATCGACCGCAGCCGCTCCGTGGGCCTGCGCCGGGCCATGATCGGCCTCTCGATCCCGATGGCCTCCGAGGGCACCGCGGCCCGCCTGTGCCGCGCGGGCTTCGGCTCCCTGGAGGAGGTGGCCGACGCGGGCGTCGAGAAGCTCGTCGCTGTGGAGGACATCGGCCAGAAGGTCGCCGAGTCGATCACCTTCCACCTGAACCGCCTGCGCCCGGAGATCGAACGCCTGCGGGACCGCGGCGTCTCCCTGGAGGTGCGCGAGGAGGACCTGCCCCCGGTCGTGGTCGCCGGCGCACCGCTGGAGGGCAAGTCGGTCGTGATCACGGGCTCGATCAGCGACCCGCGCTCCGGCGAGAAGGTCACCCGCCCGACGTTCCAGAAGATGTGCGAACGCGCCGGCGCCACCGCCGCCTCCTCTGTCTCGGCCACCACGGACCTGCTCATCACGGGCGAGGGCGTGGGCGCGAGCAAGCTGACGAAGGCGGAGAAGCTCGGCGTCGAGGTCGTGGACCAGGGCGAGATCTGGACGAAGCTGATCGCCGCCGGGGTCGCCTGACCCCGTCAATGCAGGAAGCCCCCACGCTGCCTGGGGGAGGACGGCAGCCTGGGGGCGGGTTCTGAGGTGGTCGGTGCGGCGGTCGCCTCTCGGCGGTGGGCACGACGCGGCTCCGGGTGAACGGTGTTCCGCGAGGGCATTGGTGTTGGGGCCCGGGGACTCGTTCCGCGCCGACCGTTCTGTTCAACGGTGCGGGGTTCCGTTGTGTTTCCTGGTGATCTGTGTGCTCGCTCACCGGGTGGTGTTGTGGTGCAAGGGAATCGCGGTGGTGGGAAGGCCCTCAAGCCGGTTGGGGGGTGTGCGGCTTGAGGGCGTGGTCTGGGGTCTGTGTGCTCGCTCACCGGTGACCGGTGGCGAACTCCCTTTCGTAGAAGGAAGTTCCCCGAGGTGAGGAAGGCCCTCAAGCCGTCTGGGGGTGAGCGGCCTGAGGGCGTGGCTTGTGGTCGGTGCGGCGGTCGCCTCTCGGCGGTGGGCACAACGCGGTTCCAGCCGAACGGTATGCCGCGAAGGCGATTCTGTTGGGGCCCGGGGACTCGTTCCGCACCGACCACCCCGTACAACGGGGCGGACATCCGTTGTGTTCCAGGGGAACCTGTGTGGCGGGTCACCGTCCGCCAGCCAGAACGCCTTGCGGTGCAAGAAAGGCAGGTGGTCGGCGCGGCAGGAGAGGCCCGCGCCGACCGGACGCCCTCAAGTCGTCCGTCGGGGAGAATGACGGCTTGGGGGCGGGCTTGGTGAGGCCGATGCGATCGGTCGCCTCTCGGCGAGTGGCTCGACGCGGTACCAGCCGAACGGTGTTCCGCGAAGGCGATGAGGTGAGGCCCGGGGGACACGGACCGCACCGACCAACACGTATAACGGGCACCAGGCCCAGAGTGTTTCCGGAACGATCTGTGTGGTCGCTCACCGCTGCACCGGGATCCGCCGAAACCTTGGGGCCCGCGCGGCGGGTCCCCCGCTCTAGTGGGCAACGACGCCGCCCATGTCCACGTCGGAGGTCGCGCGTCTCTAGTAGGGCGTCGCAGCTATCTCTTGGATCGGTGACGAGTGGCAGGGACGTCGGCAGGTGGCCGGGCTTCGATCTTGAAGATCGCGCTCTCATAGCTGTCACCTGCATGGTTGGCGGTACTTGAGGTGATCAGCAAGCGATTGCGCCGGCAGTTTTCTACCGCCAACTCCGCAGCAGATGTGCGTGAGAGCGCGACCATGCGGGTTTCAGTGACGAGCGACCGCGCCGCCCAGCCTCCTGCTCGGCTCAACGGAGCATAACTAAGCCGCGACACCAGTGGGCTGCCGGATCGTCGACCTGGGAGGAGTTCATGCTCGGCTTCATGGGCGATGTCGGCGATCTCGAGGCCGTCTTTCGGCGCACGATGGCAGACCTCGAGACGGCGATCAGCACTCGGCTCCCCATCGATCAGCAGTCTTTGTGACTGCGGGGCCGAACGGCTGCCGGGGGGAGAGCAAGGACTGGTGAGCCTTGGAGCGGGAAGTGATGGATCCTGAACCTGTGCGGCCAGGGCTCGGCTCGGACGTCGTACGCCGGTGGAAGTACGCGCCGATCGCGGCGTTCTGCTCGGTGTCGCCCTGGTGGCGGCCCGGAACCCCGGGCCGCCACCGAGCCGGTCAGTAAAAGCAGCCTGTGCGGGGCAGCGACGACGGAGCCGGCGGCGTCCGCCCGTCGTACAGCGCGAGCAGGAAGTTCTGCGGGCAGTAGGAGGTCCCGCTGATCTTGATCGCGATGTGCAGGTGCGGACCGGTCGAGTTGCCGGTGTTGCCGGTCGTGCCGACGCGGTCACCGGCCTTGACGGCGGTCCCGTTCGAGACCGACCACGACGAGAAGTGGCAGTAGATGTAGTCGACGCCGCTCTTGACGATCCGCAGGCCGTTGCCGCAGCCGCTGGGCTCGTTGATGCGGTACGCGGTGCCGGTGACCATCGCGTAGGCCGGCTTGCTGTTCACCGGCAGGTCGATGGCGGGGTAGTCGTGGTGCGGGTCGTCGTACTCGCTGCGCGGCAGGGCGCTCTTGGCCAGCGGCAGGCTGTAGGTGCCACCGCCACCGCCGCCGGAGCCCGATCCGCCGACCAGGGTCTGCCAGGTGTTCGGGCCGACGATGCCGTCCGCCGACAGGCCCTTCGAGCTCTGGAACGCCACAGCCGCGCTGCGCGTGCCGCCGCCGAAGTCGCCGTCCTCGTCCAGGCCGTAGCCGTAGCGGTTGAGCTGGACCTGGGCGGCGCGCACGGCGTTGCTGTTGTTGCCCTGCTGGACGCTGACGATCAGCTTCGGCCAGGTGTTCGGGCCGATCTGACCGTCGGACGACAGGCCGTTGGCGGTCTGGAACTGCTTGACCGCCGCCTCGGTGGCCGGGCCGAAGTCGCCGTCGGCGTCGATGTTGTAACCGCGGTGGCGCAGCAGGTGCTGGGCGGTCAGGACGGTCGCGCCGTTCTGACCCTCCTTGACGTTCGGCCACGACGGCAGAGCCGCCTGAGCGGGGCTGACGACACCTATCAGAACCCCGAACGAGATCAGGGCGGCAACGAGGATTCTCATGCCGAGCACGCTAGGAACGCACCGCCAGCGGGCGCCCTAGTCGCGAGACCAGTTGTGTGCGGTCGCGGCAGCCGAACTTCCTGAGCAGGTTCGACACGTGGTACTTCACCGCGCTCACCGTGATGAACATGGCCGCGGCGATCTCCGCGTTCTCCCTGCCCTCCGCGACCAGTCGCAGCGTCTCCCGCTCGCGTGCGGTCAGCGACGCGGGCGGGGGACCGGGCAGCAGCGAGGACACCAGCCGGGGCGACACCCAGCCGCCGAACCGGTGCACGTCGTGGACGGCCCGAACGATGTCCTCCGGCGGGTCGTCGGCGAGCACGAGCCCGGTCACCCCCAGCCGCACCAGGCCTTCCACCGCGTCGAACGAGTGCAGCACCGCGACCGTGTGCGGCCCGGCGGCGTCACCGGCGTCGGTCACGGTCACGTCGGCGGGAGCGCCTGGGCGAGCCCACGGCACGGAGGCGAGACGGAGCGAGATCTTGTCCGCCAGCAGGGTGTTCCGCAGCGACAGGGAGACATGGATGGTTCGCACATCCCGGAACAGTCGGGAGAGGTCCGTATTTCTCCGTATCGGCTGCGTATAACGCCAGGTCGTTGTTACCGTTCCGCCGATCATCGGGGGAGGGTGTGTGCGGTTCCGAGTGCTCGGTCCGATCGTCGTGGCGGGTGGGGAGGAGATCCCGTTGCGGTCGGCGAAGCAGCGGATCCTGCTCGCGATGCTGGTGCGGCACGCGAACACACCCGTCTCGCCGCAACGGCTGATCGAGGTGCTCTGGGAGGTTCCGCCCGCCTCCGCGCAGGAGAACGTCCGGCTGTACGTCCACCGGCTCAAGCGCACGCTCGGCCTCGGCGACCGGATCACCCGCGAGCCCGCCGGGTACCAGCTCGCGGTCGAACCCGGCGAGCTCGACGCCGACCGGTTCGACCAGCTGACCGAGGACGGCGAACAGGCGCTCGCCCAGGGGGATCTCGCGAAGGCCGCGGACCTGCTCGCCGAGGCGCTCGGCCTGTGGCGCGGCCCCGCCTACCCGGACCTGCCCGGCCAGTTCGGCGCGCGACTGGACGAGGCCCGGCTGCGGGCCGCCGAGGCACGGGCCACGGCGGAGCTCGCGCTGGGCCGCCACACCGAGGTGATCGGCGGCCTGGCCGAGCTGGCGCAGGCCAACCCGTACCGGGAACCGTTGCACGCCAAGCTGATGACCGCCCTCTACGGCGCGTCACGGCAGGCGGAGGCCCTGGAGGTGTTCCGTCGGGCACGCGAACGGCTCGTGAGCGACCTCGGCATAGAACCCGGCCCCGAGCTGCGCGGCCTGCACGAGACGATGCTGCAGGGCGCGCCGTTGCACGAACCCGCGCGGCCGCGGACCACCCGCGCGGACTGCCCGTACCGCGGCCTGATGGCGTACCAGCCCGAGCACCACCCGTGGTTCTTCGGCCGGGACGACCTGGTCGACCTGGTGACGCGGCGGATCGAGCGCCATCCGGTCGTCGGGGTGTTCGGCGCGTCCGGCAGCGGCAAGTCCTCGTTGCTGCGGGCCGGTGTCGTCGGCGGGCTCGGCACGGCGTGGCGGCCGATCGTGATCACCCCGACCGCGCACCCGATGGCAGCGCTCACCACCGCGCTCGCGTCGTTCACCGGCAAACGGCCCGACCTCGGCGCGGACCCGGCGGCGTTCGACGTCGAGGTGCGCAACGCGCTCGCGAACGGCCCGGACGACGTGCGCGTGCTGCTGGTCGTCGATCAGCTGGAAGAGCTGTTCACCCTGTGCACCAACGAAAGTGAACGCTCACAGTTCATCGGCGTGCTGCTGGACGCCGCCCTGGGGCCACACCGCAGGACGCGGGTCGTGCTCGGCGTCCGCGCGGACTTCCTGGCCCACGTCACGCAGCACCCCGGTCTGGTGCAGGCGCTGGCGGACGAGGCGACGGTGCTGGTCGGGCCGCCGTCGGGCGCCGACCTGCGCGACATCGTGCTGCGCCCGGCCACGATGAGCGGGCTGTCCGTCGCCCCGGACCTGCTCGCGACGGTGCTCGCCGACGTGGACGCCGAGCCGGGCGCGCTGCCGTTGCTGTCGCACGCGCTCGTCGAGACCTGGCAGCGTTCCGGCACCGAACTGACCCTGGCCGCGTACCGGGCAGGCGGCGGGGTACGCGGGGCGATCGCGCAGACCGCCGAACGCGCCTACGGCGACCTGGTGGACGCAGAACAGCGGGCCATGCGCCGGATCCTGGTGCGGCTCACCGCGTTCGGCGACGGCACAGAGGACACCCGCAGGCCGATCCGCCGCGCCGAGCTCGACGGCACCGCCGAACCGCACGTGATCGACGCCGTGCTCGGCCGCCTGGTCGCCGAACGGCTGGTCGTGCTGGACGAGGACACCGCGGAGATCGCCCACGAGGCGCTGATCCGCGCGTGGCCCCGGCTGCAGCGCTGGCTCTCCGACGACCGCTCGACGTTGCTGGTCCATCGCAGGCTGACCGCCGCCGCGCACACCTGGGCCGAGCTGGACCGCGACGAGGGCGCGCTCTACCGGGGCGCGCAGCTGCTGACCGCGTCGGCCTGGGCCCAGGACCACCCCGGCGAGCTGAACGCGGCGGAGGAGGCGTTCCTCGGGGCGAGCCGCGAGCGCGAGGAGGCCGAGCAGGTGACGGTGAAGCGCCGCAACCGGCTGCTCACCCGGCTCGTCGCGATCATGGGCGTGCTGCTCCTGCTGGCCGCGGGCGGAGGCGGCGTCGCGTGGTGGCAGTCGCGGGAGGCCCAGCTGCGGCAACGGATCGAGCAGGCCCACCAGACCGCGTTGTCCGCCCGCGGCCTCGTCGACACGGCCCCCGACCTCGCCGGCCAGCTCGCCCTGTCCGCGTACCGGCTGCACGCCGACGACGACACCCGAGGCGCGCTGCTGAGCACGGCCTCCGCACCACGCCACCGCATCGAGCTGAACGCCGACGGGCCGCCGGTGCTGGATGTGAGCGTGTCGCACAAGGGTGACGTGATCGCGACGGCGGACCGGGACGGCCACGTGACGCTGTGGGACCCGCGGACGAGGTCGAGGAAGCTCCTGCTCGCGGACCACAACGGGTTCACCGACGGAGGCTACGCCCGGCAGGCCGAGTTCAGCGCGGACGACAGGTTCCTCGCCTCGAACGCGTCGCTGCCCGCGCTGGGCGGAAGTCGCGGTGACGTCGTGGTGTGGGACCTCGCGACCGGCAAAGCCGTGTTCTCCCAGCAGTTCGAGCTGATCACCGCCGGGCTCGCGTTCCACCCGGCGGGGACGGCGTTCGCGGTCGGTGTCGCCGGCGGCGCCGTCGAGGTGTGGGACGTCGCCGCCCGGACCAGCCGCACGTTCCAGGGCCACACGAGCGAGGTGAACGCGCTGGCGTTCAGCCCGGACGGATCGCGGCTGGTCACCGCGAACGGCAAGGAGCGGCCGCTGGTGTGGGACGTCGCCTCCGGCACGCGGATCGGCGAGATCCCGTCGCTGGAGGTCAACAACGTCCACTTCGACGGCGAGGCGATCGTCACCGCGACACTGCGCGACGGCGTCAAGTTCTGGGACGCGGGCGGGAAGCTGCTGTCCGAGCTGCCGAAGCAGGGCGCGTACGCGTGGGAGGCGTCCGCGCCGGTGGGCGGCCGGATGGCGGTCGCGGACGAGGACGGGCTCATCACCGTCTGGGACGTCCGGGCCGGCCGGCCGATCACGACCTACCGCGACCGCGGCCGCACCGAGTCCAGGGCGATCGCGCTGGGACGGGACGGCACGCTGCTGGTCTCCGGCGGTTACGGCCGGATCGTCGCGGTGCGCGAGGACGCCGTGCCGCCGTTCACCGGGCATTCCGACGGCATCAACGACATCGACGTCTCCCACGGCACGGTCGCGTCCGCGGGCGACGACGGAACCGTGCGGCTGTGGGACCTCGACGGCACCGCACTGGCCACTTTGGACGGTCACTCCGACAGGGTCGAGTCGGTGTCGTTCAGCCCGGACGGCTCCCGGCTGGCTGCCCTGACCCGCGACCACACCATCTCGCTGTGGGACGTCGCCCGGCGGGAGCGGCTGTCGTCGTTGTCCTACAGCGGTCTGGGCGCCTCGACCGACATCGCGTTCCAGCCGGACGGGCGCGGCATCGTCACGGCGTCGCTCGGGCGGTTCCGGTGGAGCCTGCCCGATCTGGTGCAGGGCGCGTTCTCCGGCGGTCCGTACATCGCGAGCGCCGTCGAGTTCACTCCCGACGGCCGCCTGCTGATCTCCACCGACCCGGCGGGCGGCGCGATGCTGTGGGACCTGGCCGGCGACAAGCTCGAACGACGGGTCAGCACCGGTCAGGGCGACGTGCGTGACGTGGCGATCAGCCCGGACGGCACGCGGTTCGCGACGGCGGGCGCCAACCGCACGGTGAAGGTCTGGGACGTGGCCACCGGTGCCGAGCTGATGACGCTGACCGGCCACTCCGCGCCGGTGGTGGCGCTGGCGTTCAGCCCGTCCGGCGACGCGCTGGCGTCCGGGGGAGAGGACGCCGCGGTCGTCGTGTGGAACCTCGGCACCCGGTCGGGGATCACGCTGACCGGGCACACCGGACCGGTGCAGGCCGTGGCGTTCACGCGGGAGGACGAGCTGGTGTCCGGCGCGAACGACGCGCGGGTCATCCGCTGGTCGCTGTCCGTTGTGGACGCTGAGGAGCGCATCTGCGCCGAGGGTTACCCGCGTCCCGAGGTGTGCGGGACCACCAGGCCCGACTCGTAGGCGATCACCACGAGCTGGGCCCTGTCGCGGGCGTGCAGCTTCATCATCGCCCGGTTGACGTGGGTCTTGGCGGTGAGCGGGCTGATCACCATGCTTGCGGCGATCTCGTCGTTCGACAGGCCGCGCGCGACCATCGTGACGGCCTCGCGTTCGCGGTTGGTGAGCTCGGCGAGGCTGTGGTTCTGGTGCAGCGGCTGGCTCACGTACCTGTCGATCAGCCTGCGCGTGATCGACGGGGCCAGCAGCGCGTCGCCGCGCGCCGCGACCCGGACGGCGTGCAGGAAGTCCTCCGGATGGACGTCCTTGACGAGGAACCCGGCCGCGCCCGCCTTCAGCGCGTGGAAGACGTGTTCGTCCAGGCCGTAGTTGGTCAGGATCACGACGTGCGTGCCGGTCAGTGCCGGGTCGGCGGCGATCTGCCGGGTCGCCTCGATGCCGTCCATCCCCGGCATCTGGATGTCGACCATGGCGATGTCCGGCAGGTGCGCGCGGGCCTGGGCGAGACCCTCGTGGCCCGTCGCGGCCTCGGCCACGACCTCGATGTCGTCCTCGGCGTCCAGCAGCGCGCGGAACCCGCTGCGGATCAACGGCTGGTCGTCCACCAGCAGGACGCGGATCATGGCTGTGCCACGGGGAGTTCGGCGCGCACGCTGAACCCGCCCTCGGTTCGTGGTTCCGCGCGGAGGTGGCCGCCGAGCGCGGTGACCCGCTCCCGCATGCCGAGCAGCCCGACACCGGGTTGTTCCGGGTTCCTGGGTAGGGCCTTGCCGTCGTCGTCCACGTTGATGACCAACGAGTCCGGGCGGTAGTCGATGTGGATCCGCGCGGTCGCCGCGGCGGCGTGGCGGTCGATGTTGGTGAGCGACTCCTGCACGATCCGGTACGCCGTCCGTTCGACCGCGGCCGGCACGTCGTCGTGGCTGCCCTCGATGGTGAGCCGGGCGTCCAGGCCGGTGGATCTGGCGCGTTCGACGAGGTCGGGGACGTCCTTGAGGCCGTGTGGCGGGGTCTTGTCGTCGTCGCGCAGCGCTTCGAGCGTGGCGCGGAGCTCTCTGGCGGCCTCCCGGCCGGCATCGCGGATCACCAGGAGGGACTCGGGCACGTCCTCACCGCGTTTGCGGGCGAGGTGGACGGCGACCTCGGCCTGCAGCTTGATCACCGAGATCTGGTGGGTCAGGGAGTCGTGCAGTTCACGCGCGATGTGGAGGCGTTCCTCGTCGGCCCGCCTTCGCGCGGTCTCCTCGCGGGTGCGTTCGGCCTCGTCGGCCCTGCGTTCGGCCTGCCTGAGCGCCTCCCCGGCGGCCGCGGCGGCGATCAGCCAGGCGATCTGCAGGACGTCGCGGGTCTGCGCGAACGCCTCGTACGTGGTGAGGTCGCGCGGCGAGACGAGCGCGGCCAGAGGCAGCGTGGCGAGCATCAGCACGGAACCGGCGAGCGTGACGACGCGGTGGCCCGCCCGCATGGTCGAGTAGACGGCGAACAGGAACGCGATCACCGGCACGTCCGCCCCGGTGGCCTGGTAGCCGAGCGCGAGCAGACCGGTGGCAGCCAGCACGGCGATCGGTGCCGTCCGGCGGGCCGCGAGCGCCAACCCGCTCGCGGCCAGCAACACGTAACCCGGTCCGGTGGCGGGATGCCCGGCCACCACGAGGCTCGCCGCCACGCCCGCGGCGATCGCCCAGTCCAGCCAGCGCCTGCTCATGCGTGCACCTTATTCCTCTGTTCGCGCTGGTAGATCGTGCGCTGGGAGGATTCTCGGACTACTGCGCCCGCGGTATCCGGTGTCTGCGCCCGCACGACGACTCGCGGTGGGTCGGCGGTCCACGCTGGTGCCCATGTTGCTTTCCGCTGCTTATGAGATGACCGCCGGCCGAATGTGGTCGCTGATCGGTGTTGCCGTTGGCGCTATTGGGTTGTTAGCGCTCACACGACGCGGGCTCAGCCTGTGGGCGATGGTGCTGGGCGGGGTCGGGGCGCTGATCGGCGTCGCGGTCGTGCTGATGGCCAAGGGCGGCCCCGGTACCGGCTACGGCATCGTCGGCGGCTACGTGTCGCTCGTGGTGGGCGTGGCCGGCCTGGTGCTCGGCGGCCTGGCTAGGCGAAGAGCCGCTCGGGCTGCTGCACCGCGCGCCTCGTGACCAGTCCCGCCGCGCCCCGCACGACCGCGAACTCGCCGAGGGGTGAGGCGAGCAGCCTGCTGTGCCGTTCGCCGCCCGCGAGCACCCTGCGGTCCATTTCGGACCGCACCGCCTCGCGAAGATGGTCGTACAGCACGGCATAACTGCCGCCGAGCACGACCGTCGGGACGTCGAAGAGGTTCATCAGCGTGGCGATCCCGACCCCGAGCGCCTCACCGGCGTTCCGCACGGCGTCCAGGGCTTTCGGGTCGCCCGCGTCGAGGGCCTTGCGCAACGAGTCGAGCCGCCGCCGTCCCGCCTCGCGCAGGATGACGTCGAGCCCGGCATAACGCTCCACACAACCGCGGCTGCCGCACGTGCACAGCACGCCGTTGCGTTCGATCACGACATGCCCGAGCTCGCCCGCGAACCCGCTGACCCCGCGGTACACCTCGCCGTTCAGCACGACACCCGCGCCGATGCCGACGTCCGCGGTGACGTGCACGAAGTCCTCACCCGCGAGGTGCCGCGGCCACAGGTGGGCGAGCGCGGCGAGGTTCGCCTCGTTGTCGAGCTGGACGTCGAGGCCCGTTCGGCTGCTCAGGCCCTCGGCCAGTCGGACGCCGACGAGGTTGGGCAGGTTCGGGGTCCTGATGACGGCGCCGTCGTGCACGACACCGGGGATGGCGAGGCCCGCGCCCAGCAGCGGGCGTGGCCCGGTGACCTCGCGGATCAGCTCGGCGACCTGGTCGAGCACCTCGTCCGCCGTGGCCTTGCGCATGTCCGCGGCCACGAGACGGCGGTCGAGCGTCTCGCCGTCGAGCCCGATGGTCTCGACGGCGAGGTGGCTCACGTTGATCTCCGCGCCGACCGCGACCGGCCCGTCCGGGTGGAAGCGCAACGGCTTGGACGGCCTGCCCACACCGGCCAGCGTGGCCGGTTCCTCGACCAGGATCCCGTTGGCCAGCAACGGTTCGGTGAGGTTGGACAGCGTCGCCTTGGTGAGGCCGGTGCGGGCAGCGAGGTCGGCCCGCGAGCCGGGGCGGTCGACGAGCGCGAGCAGCACCGTCCGCAGGTTGCCGAGGCGGACCTGGCGCAGGTGGTCGACGGTGGTCATCGGTGCCAGTATCGCGGCGCGGGTGCGCAGGCCCGCACGCGGACCGTCATCGGTTCAGGTACCTCTGCGCGGCATCGCCGTACCGCGCGCGGATCTCGGGCACGGCCGCCGCCTCGTACCGGGTGCTGTCCGCGCCCGCCCACTCCGGCGGGGTGTCGCCACCCGTGAGCGTCCACGCCGCCTGCCGTGCCGCGCCGTTCGCCACGTACTCACCGGGCGCGGGCACCGTCACGGGCACACCGAACACCATCGGCGCGATCTCCCGCACCGCACGTGAAGCCGCCGCGCCGCCCACGAGCCGTACGCCCGTGACGTCCGCACCTTGCTCCGCGAGTGCGTCGAGGCCCACCGCGAGACCGCAAAGCATGCCTTCCACCGCGGCACGCGCGATGTTGGCCGGAGTGGCGTTGGTGAGCGTCAGTCCGTGCAACGCACCCGTCGCGTCGGGCAGGTTCGGCGTCCGTTCGCCTTCCAGGTAGGGCACCAGCACGACGCCCTCGGCACCCGGCTTGGCCGATAGCGCGAGCTCGCTCAACCGGGCCAGGTCCACGCCGAGCATCCGGGCGGTCGCGTCCAGCACGCGGGCGGCGTTCAGCGTGCACGCCAGCGGCAGGTAGCGGCCCGTCGCGTCGGCGAAGCCCGCCACGATGCCGGACGGGTCCTCCGCCCGGACGTCGGCGGTCGCGGTCACGACGCCGGACGTGCCGAGCGACACCACGACGTCCGCGCCGCCGCCCACGCCGAGCATGGCCGCGGCGTTGTCACCGGCGCCCGCGCCGAGCCGCACCGGGCCGTCCACGAACTCCGCCGGTCCCAGGACACGGGGGAGCACCACGTCGGAACGCCCCAGCGCCAGCGAGACCAGGTCCGGCACGTACTCGTCGGCCACCGAGTCGAAGTAGCCGGTGCCCGACGCGTCGGAACGGTCGGTGACCAGGTCGGAGAGCGCGCCGGTGCCGCGCAGCCGCCACGTCAGCCAGTCGTGCGGCAGGCAGACGGCGGCGGTGCGCTTGGCGTTGGCCGGTTCGTGCTGGGCGAGCCAGCGCAGCTTCGTGATGGTGAACGACGCGACCGGCACGAGGCCGATCCGCGACGCCCACTCCGCCGCGCCCAGCTCGTCCGTCAGAGAAGCGGCGGCCGCCGCGGAACGGGTGTCGTTCCACAGCAGCGCCTCGCGCACGACCTCGCCGTCCTCGTCGAGGCAGACCATGCCGTGCTGCTGTCCCGCGACGCTCACCGCCGACACGTCGTCGAGCCCGCCTGCGTCGGCCAATGCGGTCTGCAACGCGCTCCACCAGTGCGAGGGGTGCACCTCGGTGCCGTCCGGGTGAGCCGCGCGGCCCTCCCGGACGAGCTCACCGGTGTCCGCGTCGCGAACCACGACCTTGCACGACTGCGTGGACGAGTCGATGCCGGCGACGAGCGTCATGTCAGCGTGCTCCCGTGAGGTGCTCGAGGGCGAGCTGGTTGAGCCGCACGAAGCCGTAGCCCCGCTCGCCCGCCTGGTCGGGGTCGAACCCGGTGTCCTTGATCAGGTCATCGTAGGACTCGCCGGCGTTCAGCGTGGGCTGCGACAGCTCGGCGACGCCCGCCGTCTCGAGCGCCTCCTGCACCTCGGGGTCGGCGCGGAAGGCCGCGGCGCGGTCGCGGAGCAGCAGGTAGGTGGCCATGTTCGCCTTGGCCGAGTCCCAGACGCCCTTGATGTCCTCGGTCCGCGACGGCTTGTAGTCGAAGTGCCGCGGACCCTCGTAACCGGCCGTCTCCAGCAGGTCCACCAGCGCGAACGCGTTCATCAGGTCGCCGTGCCCGAACACCAGGTCCTGGTCGTACTTGATGCTGCGCTGACCGTTGAGGTCGATGTGGAACAGCTTGCCGTGCCACAGCGCCTGCGCGATGCCGTGCACGAAGTTGAGCCCGGCCATCTGCTCGTGCCCGACCTCGGGGTTCAGACCGACCAGCTCGGGCTTGTCGAGCGAGGTGATGAACGCCAGCGCGTGCCCGACCGTCGGCAGCAGGATGTCGCCGCGCGGCTCGTTCGGCTTGGGCTCGAGCGCGAACCGGATGTCGTAGCCCCGGTCGGTGACGAACTGCGTCAGCAGGTTCATGGCCTCGCGGTACCGGTCGAGCGCCGCCCGCACGTCCTTGGCCACGTCGTACTCGGAGCCCTCACGCCCGCCCCACAGCACGAACGTCTTGGCACCGAGCTCGGCCGCCAGCTCGACGTTGCGCAGCACCTTCTGCAGCGCGAACCGCCGCACGCCGCGGTCGTTGCTGGTGAAGCCGCCGTCCTTGAACACCGGGTGGCTGAACAGGTTAGTCGTCACCATCGGGATGACGAGCCCGGTCTCGGCCAGCGCGCCCTGCAACCGGCTGATCTGCTGGTCGCGGTGCGTCGCCTCGAAGCCGAACAGGTCGTCGTCGTGGAACGTCAGTCCGTAGGCGCCCAGCTCGGCGAGCCGGTGCACCGCCTCGACCACGTCCAGTTCGGGGCGCGTGGCCTCGCCGAACGGGTCGCGGCCCTGCCAGCCCACGGTCCACAGACCGAAGGAGAACTTGTCCGCCGGAGTGGGCGCGCTCATCATCCACCTCATTCGTTCAATGCTTGAACTTAGTGCGGACAGTACGACGCCGCGGACGTGATCGCAATCGGTCAGGCGCGAAGTTCCGCGGCGACTGCCTCGACCGCGGGCGCCAGAGCCGCGGCGATCGCCCGGTAGCCGGCCCCGGACGGGTGGAAGCGGTCGGCGGCGAAGAGCGAGGGGTCCGCGGCGAACTGCGGCGTCACCGCGCGTTCGACGTGGGCGACCACACCGCCCGCCCGGATGACGGCCTGCTGCTGCACCTGGGCGTAGTCGCGGCTCACGGCCGACACGACGTCACGCAGCGCGGGCGGCACGTGGGCGACGACGCTCAGGTCGGGCGCCGTGCTGACGACGACCCCGGCACCCGCCCGGCGCAGGTCCGCGACGGCGTCGTGCAGCTGCTGCGCGCCGACGTGCGCCGGGACGAACCTGGTCAGGTCGTTCGCGCCGATCACCACGACCGCGAGGTCGACCTTACCCGCGGCGCGGACCTGGGCGCGCAGGTCGGCCGAGCGGGCGCCCGCGAAGGCGTGCACGCTGAGGTCGATCTGGTGTCCCATCGCCCGGAGGCGTTCGGCGAGCAACGGGCCGAGCGTGTCCTCCCGGCGCGTGCTGCCCACTCCCGCGGCGATCGAGTCGCCGAGCAAACAGAGGCGCATGGTCGTTGAACGACAGGCGTTGCGGTGGTGTTCCGGGGAATAGTCCGCTGTGGGCGAATGTTGGAAGAGGTAAACCGCTGTCGTGAGAGTGCCGATCTGTTTACACTCCACGATCATCATCACCGAGCGAGAGGGGACCGGCCATGCGCACCACCGCCGTGCTCCCGTCCCGTTTCGACGTGATCCTCGTGTCCTCGTACCCCGGCTGCCCGCTGCGCGCCGGGTACCGGAGTGTCTGACGAAGCCCTGAGCGGTGTTCGTCGGGTCATCGCGCTGACCCCGTAAGTCCTTGACACCAAAGGCACACAGCCATGCGCACGAGCACGTTGAACGCTGTCCGCAACCTCGGCATCCTCGCCCACGTCGACGCGGGCAAGACCACCCTCACCGAACGCGTCCTGTTCGCGACCGGCAGCACCTACAAGCGCGGCGAGGTCCACGACGGCACCACCGTCACCGACTTCGACCCGCAGGAACGCGACCGCGGCATCACCATCTTCGCCGCTGCCGTGACCTGCACGTGGGACGGGCACCGCATCAACCTCATCGACACGCCGGGGCACGTCGACTTCGCCGACGAGGTCGAACGGTCCCTGCGCGTGCTGGACGGGGCCGTCGCGGTGTTCGACGGCGTCGCGGGCGTGGAGCCGCAGAGCGAATCCGTTTGGCGGCAGGCAGATCGTCACGGCGTGCCGCGGATCGCGTTCGTCAACAAGCTCGACCGGGCGGGCGCCGACCTCGGCCACGTCGTCGAGTCGATCCGCACGCGGCTGCACACCGTGCCGCTCGTCGTGCAGCTGCCGATCGGCGTGGAGGACGGGTTCCGCGGTGTCGTCGACCTGGTGCGCATGCGTGCGCTGACCTGGGACGACGGCATGACCGAGGGACCCGTGCCGGACACGCTGCTGGCAGAGGCGCAACGTCGTCGCCGGCTCCTGGAGGAGGCGGTGGCGGAACTGCACCCCGAGGCATTGGAGGAGTTCTTCGCACAAGGAGTGTCCGAGCAGACGCTCGTGAAAGCGCTGCGGGAACTGACCCAGCGAGGTCAGGCGACCGTCGTGCTGTGCGGCTCGGCGTACCGCAACCGCGGCATCGAACCGTTGCTGGACGCGGTGATCGCGTACCTGCCGTCCCCTGTGGACGTTCCGCCGGTGCGCGGCGTCGACGGCCAGGAGCGGCAGCCGGACCCGGAGGCGCCGTTCTCGGCGTTGGTGTTCAAGGTGAACGCCACCGCCACCGGACGGCTGGCGTACGTCCGCGTCTACTCGGGCACCCTCCACAAGGGAGAGACGGTCCAGGTGGCGGGACGCACCGAACGCATCGGGCGGATCCTGCGCGTCCAGGCCGATCGGCACACGCCGGTCGACCAGGCCGTGGCGGGAGACATCGTCGCGCTGGTGGGGCTGAAGTCGGCCCGCACCGGGACGACGCTGTGCGCGCCGACGGCCCCGCTGCTGCTCGAACCGCCGGTGTCGGCCGATCCGGTCGTGTCGGTGGCCGTGGAGACGCGGACCAGCGCGGACAACTCCCGGCTCACCGAGGCGCTGGCGCACCTGGTCGACGAGGACCCGTCCCTGCGCTTCGGGACGGACCCGGAGACCGGTCAGACCGTGTTGTCCGGCCAGGGCGAGCTGCACCTGGAGGTCTCGGTGGAGAAGGCGCGCACGCTGCACCGCATCGAGCTCACCATGGGACGGCCGCGCGTCTCGTACCGCGAGACCGTGAGCGCCGGAGTCACGGGATTCGTCTACCGGCACGTGAAGCAGGACGGAGGGCAGGGACAGTTCGCTCACATCGTGATCGACACCGAGCCGCTGGAGAGCGGTTTCGAGTTCCGCTCCGCCGTCACCGGCGGACGGGTGCCGCAGGAGTTCGTCCGCGCGGTCGAGCAGGGCTGCCGGGACGCGCTGGCCGAGGGACCGCTCGGCCACCCGGTGACCGGCGTGCGGGTGACGCTCACCGACGGGTCCACGCACGTCAAGGACTCCTCGGAGATGGCGTTCCGCACGGCGGGACGGCTCGGGCTGCGCGAGGCGCTGAAGGCGGGCGCCATGACGTTGCTCGAACCGATCGCCGAGGTCACGGTGACCGTGCCGGAGGAGTACCTCGGTGGTGTGCTCGGTGATCTGGCGACGCGCCGGGGCAGGATCCTCGGTTCGGAGGCCAGGACGGGCGCGACGGTGGTGACGGCGAGCGTGCCGCTGGCGGAGATGTTCGGTTACGTGACGAGGTTGCGCAGCCGGACGCAGGGCCGCGGCAGCTTCACCAGCACCCCGACCGGTTACGCGCCGGCGTAAATGGCAGGCCCGTCTCTCAGGAGGCGGGCCTGTGTCATGCTCGGACCGGTGTCGACCTTGAGCGTGATGTCGTTCAACCTGAAGTTCGCCTCGGCCGCCGAGCCGAACTCCTGGGCGGCGAGACGACCGGTGATGGCCCAGTTGCTGCTCAACGAACGCCCGGCCGTCCTCGGCACCCAGGAGGGCCTCTACGGCCAACTCCTCGACATCGCCCACGACCTGCCGGACCACTACGACTGGATCGGCCTGGGCCGCGCGGGCGGCAGCCACGACGAGTTCATGGCGATCTTCTTCGACACGCTCCGCCTGGAACCGCTGGAGTTCGACCACCACTGGCTCTCCGCCACGCCGAACGTCGTGGGCTCGCGGTCGTGGGGCAACAACGTGGTCCGCATGGTCACCTGGGTCCGGTTCGCGGATCGCCAGACCGGCAAGCAGTTCGTGGCGGTCAACACGCACTTCGACCACGAGTCCGCGAACGCCCGCCTGCGCAGCGCCGAGTTCGTGCGCGACCGGCTGCAGGCCCAGACGCTGCCGGCCGTGCTCACCGGTGACTTCAACGACGTTCCCGGCTCACCGCCCTACGCCACCCTGACGGCCGGGCTGGCCGACTCGTGGCTCGCGGGCCCGCAGACCACCCCGGCGTACGGGACGTTCCACGGTTACGGGCCGCTCGTCCCGGACGGCCCGCGCATCGACTGGATCCTCACCCGCGGCGCCACCGTCGAGGCCGCCGCGATCAACACCTACCAGCGAGACGGCCAGTACCCGTCCGACCACCTCGCCGTCCAGGCGCACATCAGTTTCTAGGTGCCCACTCCGGTGGCAGGTCGTGCGAACAGGTCGGTGCGCCGGCCGCCCGCGCCTGCCGTTGCTCCAGGTACGGCCCGGCTATCTGGTCGCGGGGCAGCGGGGCCAGCGCGGTGATCGCGTCGCCCGCGGCCAGCACCTGGCGCCGCATGCGTTCGTGGTCGACGGCCGCCGCGCCGAACGACGGCGCCCAGAGCGTCCACGGCCCGGAGATCATCGCCATCGTCGGGATCAGGTGCGAGTGGAAGTGCGTGCCGATGCCGCCGAACGAGCACTGCTGCGGCACCCGGCCCGGCACCGGCAGGTCGCTGCCGGGCAGGACGAACGAGCGATCGACCGCGCGTCCCGCCAGTGCGGTCCACGCCGTCTGCGTGAGCACCGGACTGCCCGCGAACCAGCCGGAGAACTCGGCCAGGCCGGTCGGTTGCAGGGACCCGTTCTGGGGCAGGAACTCCCGCGTGCCGAGGTGTTCCAGGACGAACGCGAACGCGACGGAACCCGAGTCGTACTCGGCGTCGAGCGCGCGGGCGCGGAACTCGCTGCCCTCCGCCGGGCGGTGCAGGTGCCCGGTCGCGAACACGAACTCGATCGTGCGCGGACGGCAGCGCAGCGGCAGCCTGGCGAAGTGCTCGGCCAGTGCCAGCAGGGCGACGGTCCCGTTCTCCTGCACCCATCCCACGCCGTCGGTGTTGGTGTCGAGGACGATCCGCTCGTTGCTCAGGCCGGGCAGCGTGGCGATCAGCGACCGGGTGACGGCCGGTGCCCGCCCGGCCAGGACGCCGATCGTCGTCCGCGTGCCGGGGACCAGCCGCAGAGCCGCGTCGGAGCCGACGAACACGCCCGGCACGCGGTAGTGGGTGCCGAGGTGCGGGTCCCAGTAGCCCTTCACCTGCTCGTGCGGGAACGGGAAGGCGACGACGACCCCTGCGGCGCCTGCCGTGCCCGCGTCGACCATGTCCTCGTCCAGCAGCGGTTCGGCGAGGTACCCGCGGTCGAGGGCGGGGAAGTCCCGCAGCACGACCTTGCCGCGGGCGTTCTCGGTGGTGATCGGGGTGCCGGCGGGCAGGCGGACCAGCTCGCCGGAACGCAGGCCGGGGGCGGAGTAGGGGATGGCGCCGGCGACCGGCACGACGCCGCCCGACAGCAGGAGACCCGGGCCCGGCTGCCAGCGCTGGATCGCGAAGGGCTCCGACCGCACGGACACGCCCGGCAGCCGGTCGACGCGGCGTTCCAGCCAGGAGATCAGGCGGTTGTGGTTCGGGCTGCCGGTGGCGCGCACGCCGAACCCGGCGACGGTGGCGTTGAGGGCGCGGAGCTGGGTGGCGGAGGCGAACGTCCGGTCGTCGACGGTGGGGGAACAGTCCGTCGAGGCGGTGGCCGGGGTGGTGAGTTGGAGGGTGAGAACCGTTACGACACCTATGAATGCGATGCATCTGGCGGGGTCCACGTGGCTCACTGTGACCGGCGTGAGCAGCGCTCACAATCCGCTGTCCAGGCTACCAAGTGAGACCGCTGTCAACCGTGAACGGAAATGGTTTATACCAATTTCCGCTACGGTCCGCCAGATGCGCCTGAAATCGACGTTCGGCCGCGTCGCGGTGATCGCGTACGCGCTGCTGTTCACGCTCGGCTCGACAGCGGTCGCGAACGCATCCCACGGCCGCGAGTGCGCCACCCCGTCCATCGACCGATACCAGCAGTGGATCGCCAGTGGTGAAGGTGCCACGGAGCCCGCGACCGGCAGCATTCTCGTGCCGAAGGGACGGCACGACCACACGGCGAAGATCAAGTTCCTGGCCGACGACTGGGCTGTCATGGTCGTGTGGCTGGGCAACAAGTTCGAGGCCCAGGCGGACCTGTCCGACTCGGCCGGTTTCTCGATGACCTACCGCGCCACCGACGACCTCTACGTCCAGCTGCGACCGGCCGAGTTCTGGAGCGGTGGCGACAAGTGGGTCACGAAGATCCCGTCCACCGGCGGCAGGCTGGTGAAGCGGTTCTTCAGCTTCAAGACAAAGGACTGGACATATCTGCCCGCGCTCGGCAAGCCGTCCTACCCGCTCGCCGAGGCGCTCGACGACGCCCGTGGCCTGGTGTTCGTCGGCAACACGAAGAACGACCTGGAGTTCCAGGGCCTGAAGATCGACGGCTACCGGCCACCCTGCGTTTACTGAAATCCGGTTACTGTCCCGGGACGTGAGAGCGCTCCCGGTCTTCCTGGTCACTGTCCTCACCGCCGCGCTGGCGACTCCCGCGAGTGCGGCGGTGAGAGACGACACCCGGTACGTCGACCCGCTGATCGGCTCGGCGGGCGGCGGCAACACCTATCCCGGCGCGGTGCGGCCGTTCGGGATGATCTCGTGGAGTCCGACGTCGACCCGCGGCGACCAGACGAACACGGGCGCCGCCAACGGGTACGCGTACGACGCGACCCGCGTGCGGGGCTTCAGCCTCACGCACGTCAACGGCGCCGGCTGCCATCCCGGTGCGGCGGGCGACATCCCGATCATGCCGCACGTCGGTGACATCACCTCGTCGCCGACCGCGGACACCAAGGACCAGATCTTCGCGAGCGACTTCTCCCACGCCGACGAGAAAGCCGAGGCCGGGCGCTACCGGGTGGGCCTGAAGTCCGGTGCCACGGCAGACTTGTCCGTGTCGACGCGCGCGGGCATCGGCGAGTTCACCTTCCCCGTCAACGGTTCGCTGCTGTTCCGGACCTCGAACTCGCTCAACGGCAGCGAGGACGCGGACATCACGATCGACCCGGCGACGAACACGGTCTCGGGCTCGGTGCTCACCGGCGCGTTCTGCGGCCGCCGCGCGAACGGTGGCACGAACAACCAGAAGACCTACTACCGCCTGCACTTCACCGCGTCCTTCGACCGGCCGATCTCGGCGCACGGCACGTGGGTGAACAGCGAGCTCAGGCCGGGCAGCACCACCGCGAGCGGTGGCGAGGGCTACCTGACCGGAAGTGCCCGCGCGGGCAAGGGCTCCGGCGGGTACGTGTCCTTTGCGGACAGTTCGGTGCGGATGCGCGTCGGCATCTCCTACACCAGCCTCGACGCCGCGAAGCGCAACCTCGCGACGGAGATCCCCAAGCGCGCGACCGTGGCCGATGTCGCCAAGGAAGCCAAGAAGGCCTGGGCGAAGCAGCTGCGCGCGGTCGAGGTCGACGGCGGGACCGCGGACGAGCGCACGGTCTTCTACACCGCGCTCTACCACACCTTCCTGCAGCCCAACGTGATCAGCGACGTCGGTCAGGCGACCAGGTACGGCAACTTCTCGGGCTGGGACCAGTACCGCGCTCACACGCAGCTGCTGGCGCTGCTGGCACCGGACGTGGCCAGCGGCTACGCCCAGTCGTTGCTGGACATCTCGCGCAAGAACGGCGGGGTGTGGGACCGCTGGGTCCACATCACCGGCCCGACGCACGTCATGACCGGCGACCCGTCCGCCCCGGCCATCGCGGGCATGTACGCCATGGGCGCGCGGAACTTCGACGTCCGCGCCGCCTACGACTCGTTGCTGCGTCAGGCCACCGTGCCGCACCCGGACGGCCTGTCCGACAAGGGCTGTCCCGGCCAGTGCGAGGGCCAGCGCCCGAACCTCGCCGAGTACCTGCGCCTCGGGTACGCCCCGCAGGACACCTGCCACTGCTGGGGCGGCGCCGCTGAGACGCTGGAGGACTCCGTCGCCGACCAGGCGCTCGCGGACCTGGGCCGCAAGCTCGGCCGTCCCAGCGAGGAGATGCAGAAGCGCGCGGGCTGGTGGCGCAACACGTTCAACCCGGCCACCGGGTACCAGCAGGCCCGTCGCGCCGACGGCACCTGGGTGACCCCGTTCAACCCGGCCTCCGACCAGGGCTTCGCGCAGGGCAGCAGCGCCACCTACACGTGGATGGTGCCGCACGACGTCCAGGGCCTGGCCGAGGCGATGGGCGGTAACGATGTAGCCGTCTCACGGCTCGACGCGTTCTTCCACCGCGCGGACGGCTCGTGGGCGACCGGCGGCGACGCGCTGCGGTACGACCCGACGAACGAGCCCGGCATCCACACGCCGTGGATCTACAACGAGCTCGGCCAGCCCCGCAAGACCCAGGAGACCGTGCGCGCGATGGCCAGGCTGGTCTACAAGACCGGCCCGTCCGGGCTGCCCGGCAACGACGACCTCGGCACGATGTCGGCCTGGTACGTCTTCGCGGCACTGGGCCTGTACCCGAGGACGCCGAGCAGTGCTGAGCTGCACGTTTCCAGCCCGATGTTCCCCAAGATGCGGATCACCGAGAAGAACATCGCGGTGCTCGCGCCGGGTGCGCCGGGCATCTACGTGCAGGACGTGCGGTGGAACGGCCGAACGGTCGGGCAGCCGTGGCTACCCGAGTCGTTCGTGCAGCGTGGCGGCGTGCTGAGGGTCGCCGTCGGCTAGGCCGGGATCGGGCGCTCGGCGAGGGCCACCGCGACGGCGTGGAGGTTGGCCGCCATGGTGCGGCCGGTGTTCTCCGCCCACTCGTGGCCCTCGTCGGTGTCGGCGTAGCTCGGGCCGGGCCCCGGACCGCGGTTCCAGTAGGTCCAGGCCTGGCCGGGGATCGTGTAGCCGATGTCGCCGAGGCCGCCGCAGATCTCGCTGATGACGTGGTGCGCGCCGTCCTCGTTGCCGGTCACCACCACGCCCGCGACCCGGTTGTAGGCGACCGGGCGGTCCTGGTCGTCGGTCTCGGAGATCATCGCGTCCATCCGCTCCAGCGCGCGCTGGGCGAGCGAGGACGGGCGGCCGACCCACGTCGGGGTGGCGAAGACGAGGATCTCGGCGTCGAGCAGCAGCGTGTGGATGTTCGGCCACTCGTCGCCGTCACCGAGGTCGGTCACGACGCCGGGCGGGATCTCGTGGTCGGCCAGCCGGAACGAGGTGACCTCGACGTCCTTCTTCGTCAGCTCGTCGATCACGACCTGCGCGAGCAGGTCCGTGTTGGACTTCTCCGGCGACTTCTTGAGGGTGCAGTTCAGCACCACGGCACGCATCGTCATGTCCTGCGGCTACCCGTTCGGGTGGGTGTGAACCGCCCTGACCGGGGGTATTCGCGGGTCGAGGAGGTCGTGATGCCCGCAGGGTCGAACGCGAAACGTGAACGCCAGTACGAACACATCAAGGACTCCGCCGAGGACCGCGGCGTGCCCCCGAAGCGCGCGAAGGAGATCGCCGCGCGGACGGTGAACAAGAACCGCGCGCAGGCCGGTGAGTCCAAGACCGCGAGCCGATCGTCCATCGAGGACATGTCGCCGCAGAAGCGCGGCGGGCAGCGGTCTCACAAAGGCGCGCAGGGGCCGACATATGACCAGCTCTACAACGAGGCGAAGCAGCGCAACGTCCAGGGCCGCTCGAAGATGACGAAGAAGGAACTCGCGAAGGCACTCGGTCACTGACGTGTCGGATGTGGACAGAGCGTCGGTGCTGACGATCCTCACGATGGAGCACAACACGCTGCAGATGATCCGCACGGCGACGATCACCGACGCGACCGGCCGGGCGGGCCACCTGCTGACGACGATCTCCGCGTCCATGATCGCCCTCGGGTTCGTCGCGCAGGTCGTGCCGCTCACCGTGTTGCTGACGCTGATGCTGGTCATCTTCAGCGCGTTGTTCCTGATCGGTCTCGCCACGCTGTTCCGCACGGTCGAGCTGACCATCGAGGACGTGCAGGCGGGCCTGGGGATCAACCGCATCCGGCACGTCTACGGCGACCTCGAACCGTCGGTCAGGGACGTCTTCGTGCGGCAGATCCACGACGACGTCCTCGGTGTCGAGGCCGACGGCGGCCAGACCGGCTGGCGCAAGACGAGGCGGCCGAGGCTGATCGGCACCGCACTGGGCGTCGCCGGCCTCGTGAACCTCGTGAACGGACTCGTCGCCGGCGTGATCGCCGGCGCGGCGTCAGGCCTGCTCGGTACGGGCCTGACGTGGTCGATCGTCATCAGCGCGGTCGTCGCCACCGCCGTGATCAGCGGTTTCGGCGTGGTGCTCGGCCGCATCGGACGGCGCGGTCACGCGTCCACCACCACGCGCTATCCGAGGAAAGACCCGAACTGAAGGAGAACCACCACCATGCGGTACGACGTCGTAGACCTGATCATGCAGGACCACCGCGAGGTGGAGCGCCTGTTCGACGAGCTCAAGAACCACCCGGAGAAGCGCCCGCTGCTCACCCCGGTCCTGTGCGGCCTGCTCGTCGCCCACAGCCGCGCGGAGGAGGCCGAGGTCTACCCGCCCGCCAGGGACGCGGGCGGGCAGGACGAGGTCGAGCACAGCCAGGAGGAGCACGCCGAGGCAGAACTGCTGCTCGCCAAGCTCCTCGACTGCGAGTACGACTCGCCGAAGTACGAGAAGGCGCTGAAGGACGTCGTCGACTCCATCACCCACCACGTGGAGGAAGAGGAGGCGACGGTGCTGCCGGGCATGCGCAAGCGGCTCAGCGAGCAGCGCCGCCACGAGCTCGGCGAGGCGTTCGCCCGCAGCCGCGCCGACCACCTGGGTGAGCTGCCCGGCCAGGCCACCCGTGACGAGCTGCTCGTGCAGGCGCAGAACCTCGGTGTCACGGGTGCGTCGAACATGACCAAGGCGCAGCTGCGCAAGGAACTGCAGAAGGCCGGTTCCTAGGCGTCATCCGTTCGCACTGTCTGGATGTGCACGGTCCGGGCGCCGGTGTGTGCGTCCCGGCCGTGCCAGCAGCGGTAGTTGTCGAGGACCAGGAGCTCGCCCTCGTTCAGCCTGAGTCTCGGCAACGTCCGCTGCACCCGCTCGACCTCCGTGTCGAAGCGGGCGAGCATGTCGATGACGTGTTCAGCGGCGGGGTCGCGGTGCAGGGCCGCGGCCCCGTCCGTGCGCCGGGTGATGCGCCTGCCCGTGCGCGTGAACTCGATGTGACGGCCCACTCGTGGCGTGGCGGGCAGGCCACGGGTGCCCGCCCACTGGCCGTACAGGTCCACATCGGACTCCCGCAGGAACGCCTTCAGCTCCGCGTCGAGTGAATCAGTGAACTCGTGCGCGTCGAGGACGAAGGACTGCCCTCCGCACGGCGCCTGCGAAGCGAGCAGCACCAGGACGTGGTCCTCGTCGGGATGCCTGCGCCGCACCGGTTTCCCGGCGATGTCCACTACCACGTCGAAGCTGTCCGCGTGCAGCCCGACGGCCTCGCCGTCCACCGAACGCCGGGTCCGGTACGGGAACAGCTCGCGCAACGCCGTGCCGAACAGCAGGGACGCGGCCACCGGCAGCGAGTTCGGCGAGTTCGGCAGGCCGGTCAGGATCACCGCGCCCGTCTCCGCCAACGCCCTGCGCGCGCCGGGGTCCAGAACCTGCAGGCGGGGCACCGTCATCGGCGCGGCCCGAAGTCGCGCGACGACGGCACGAGTGCGGCCAGGGCCGGTGCGGCGAAGCAGATCACCGCGCACGCCGCCAGCACCACGGGTGCGCCGAACGCCGTGATGGCCGGGGCGATGAGCGCGAGGCCGACCGGTGCCAGGCCGTAGGACATCAGGAAGTCCAAAGAGGACACGCGGGCGAGCTTCGAAGGCTCGACCTCGCGCTGGGTCGCGGTGAACCACGGCACGTTGAACAGCTCGATGCCGAGACCCGCGACGGCGTAGGCGGCGATCACGACGAACGGGTGCACCGGCAGCAGCAGGCTCAGCGGCGCGAACCCGTACAGCGCGAGGCCGAACAGCGCGGTCCAGCCGGCGTGCCGCGGCCGCCAGCGGGAGATCAGCAACGCGCCGGCCAACGCACCGAGCGTGTACGCGGTCAACGCACCGGCCAGCACGGCCTCCGTGTCGTAGCGGTCGCGGCTGACCAGGGGGAGCACCACGCCGGTCGCCGAGTAGCCGGTCGCGATCACCGCCGTCAGTGCGCCCAGCCCCGCCAGGAACCACGGGTGCCTGCGGGCCTCGCGGACGCCCTCCCAGAAGTCCGCCACGAAACCTGAACCACTCGCCGAGGTGAGCCCGGTGCCCGCGGGCGGGACCAGGGCGGCGACCAGCCACAACGCGCCGATGCCGAGCAGCAGCACCTGCGTGTTCAGGAAGAGTGCGAGCAACGCGGTCAAGCCCGGCGCCACCAGCGTCGTGACCCGCACGGACAGGGTCATCGCGGCGTTGGCCTGCTGGCGTTGGCCGGCGGCCACCACCTCGGCTGTCAGCGCCTGGAACGCCGGGCGGCACGCGCCCTGGCCCGCTCCCATCGCCACGGCCGCGACAGATGCGAACACCAGCGAGTTGCCCACGAAGGCAGCGAGGACGGGCGCGGCGAGAGCGGACACGAGGCCCGACCACAGGACCACCTGGCGGCGGGCGTAGCGGTCGGCCAGGACACCGCTGACCGGTACGGCGGCGAGGAAGCCCGCGGTGCGCGCGGCGAGCAGGACGCCCAGTTCGACCGCGGTGATCGACCGCGAGAGCACGGCCAGGCCCAGCACGAACGGCAGCGCCCAGGTCGCAATGCCCGATGCCGTCGTCGCGGTCCAGAGGCGGAGAAAAGTGGTGCTGCGCAACACCGATGGGCTGCGCACTGTGTCGTGGACCACGCGATCGACCTTCCGGCAGGGTTGCATTGAAAATGATTGTCGTTACAGTAACGCACACCGTCGAGTGAACTTTCTGGAGGATCCGATGTCTCACCCCGCCCGTCTCGGACTGGCGTTGGTCGCGGTGCTGGCCGCGGGCTGCGCCACACCGGGAGGCGCCCAGGCGCCGACGGCTCAGTCGGTGGTGGTGGACAGCTGCGGCAAGCAGCTCTCGTTCACCGGCACGCCGCAACGGGTGGTGACGCTGGACCAGAACTCCACGGAGACGTTGCTGGCGCTGGGAATGCAGGACCGCATGGCCGGCACCGCGAACGTCAAGACCAAGGTGTCGCCGAGGTTCGCCGACGCCTACGCGAAGATCCCGGTGCTGTCGCCGAAGATCCTCACGTCGGAGCCTTTGAGGGCCGCGAACCCCGACGTGGTGGTGTCGTCGTTCAAGGAGCTCTTCACCGCTGACCGCGCCGGCACGCGCGACGAGCTGGAATCCCTTGGTGTGCCTACGTTCGTGAGCGCGGTCAACTGCCCGGACGGCACCACCGCGCCGTTCGACCGGCTGTTCCGCGACTACGAGAACTTCGGCAAGATCTTCGGCATCACGGACAAGGCGAACCAGCTCGCCGCCGAGCAGCGCGCCGCGGTCGCGGAAGTCCAGGCCGTCAAACGGGATCCCGTCAAGGTCGTCTGGGTCTACTCGGTGTTCAAGGGCGTCCCGTACGTGGCGGGCAAGGACGGCATGCCCAGCCAGATGAGCAAGATCGCGGGTGCGGTCAACGTCTTCGACGACCTGAACCAGGAGTGGCCGGAGGCGTCCTGGGAGGAGATCGCCCGGCGCGACCCGGACGTCATCGTGATCGGTGACCTGTCCGAGCGCGGCAACCCCGGCGACAAGGCGAGCGAGAAGCTCGCGATGATGCGCGAGCACCCGGTCGTCTCGCAGCTCAAGGCGTTGCGGGAGAACAAGGTGATCGAGCTGCCCGGCATCGAGATGGACCCGTCGGTCCGCACGGTAGACGCGCTCAAGGCGTTCGGTGCCGGTCTGGACAAGATCGCCGGCCGTGGCTGACGCGGCCGTACTGGATCCCGTCGTCCTGAAGACCCCGAAACCCGTTCGGCGCAGGAAGAACACGCTGGTCGTGGTGCTGAGCCTGGTCGTGCTCGCGGTGTCGATGGTGCTGGCCGTGCGCATCGGCGTGGGCGCGAGCTGGACCGAGATCGGACGGGCGGCGGGTGGCCGTCTCGGGCTGCCGGTGGTGCCGTTGCCGCGGCTGCTGGACTCGTTGATCTGGGACCTGCGGCTGCCCAGGGTGTTGCTCGCGGCGCTCGTCGGTGCCGCGCTGGCGGTGTGCGGCGCGGTGCTGCAGAGCGTCACGCGCAACTCGCTGGCGGACCCCTACCTGCTCGGGGTGTCGTCGGGCGCCTCGACCGGCGCGGTGGTCGTGGTGGTGCTGGGGTTCGCGGGCTCGCAGCTCGGGGTGACCGGCGGCGCGCTGATCGGCGCGCTGGTGTCGTTCGGGTTGCTGATGCTGCTGCTCAGGCGCACCGGCCTGGACTCGTCGCGGGTCGTGCTCACCGGTGTGGTCGTGGGGCAGCTGTTCGCGGCTCTCACGTCGTTGATCCTGCTGACGTCCGGAGACGCCGACAGCATCCGTGCCGTCACGAACTGGCTGCTGGGATCGCTCGCGTCGGCCCGATGGACGTCCGTGGCGGTGTGCACGGTGGTCCTGGCGGTCGGCCTGCTCGTGGTGTGGCTGTGCTCGGCCGCGCTGGACGGGTTCGCGTTCGGCACGGACACCGCGTCCTCGCTGGGGGTCGACGTCCGGGCGACGCGGATCGTGTTGCTGGTGACGACGTCCGTGCTGACCGCCGTCGCGGTGGCCGCCGTGGGCGCGGTCGGGTTCGTCGGGCTGATCGTCCCGCACGGCGTCCGGTTCCTGGTGGGTCCGTTGCACCGCAAGCTCCTGCCGCTGTCGGCTGTCGTGGGCGCGGTGTTCCTGGTCTGGACGGACGCGCTCACCCGCGTCGTCTTCTCGCCGCTGGAGGTGCCGGTGGGCGTGTTCACCGCGCTGCTCGGCGTGCCGCTGTTCCTGCTGGTGCTGCGCAGGCGGGGTGAGCTGTGAGGATCTCCGTGGAGAACCTGAGCTGGGGCGTGCCGGGCAAGACCATCGTCAGGGACGTGACGCTGACGGTCGAGCCGGGGGAGACCGTCGGGCTGATCGGGCCGAACGGATCCGGCAAGTCGTCGCTGCTGCGATGTGTTGCCGGGCTGCGCACGCCGACCCAGGGCGTTGTTCGTTACGACGGCGTGGAAATCGCGTCCTGGCCTGCTCGTGAACGGGCGCGCAAGATGGCGTTCGTCGAGCAGACCGCCGACACCGACAGCGATCTGCGGGTGTCCGAGGTCGCGCTGCTCGGCCGCACCGCGCACCGGTCGAGGTGGCGCGGTCCGGACGCGACCGACCACGAGATCGTCGCCGCCGCGTTGGAAAGGCTCGACCTGACGGAGTTGGCGGACCGGCCGTGGAAGCAGCTCTCCGGTGGTGAGCGCCAGCGCACCCACCTGGCCAGGGCGCTGGCGCAACGCACGTCCGGACTGCTGCTGGACGAGCCGACGAACCACCTGGACGTGCGCCATCAGCTCGAACTGATGGAACTGGCCGGCCGCACACCGCAGACCGTCGTGGTGGCGCTGCACGACCTCGCGCTGGCCGCCCGCTACTGCGACCGGCTGGTCCTGATGCACGGCGGCACGGTCGTCGCGGACGGCCGGGCCGCCGACGTGCTGACGACGCCGTTGCTGCGCGAGGTGTTCGACGTGGAAGCCGAGATCGGCCGCGACAGCCTGGGCCACCTGGCCGTGGGCTACCGCGAGCCGGTCCGTTGAGAAGGGGGAGAGATGTCCACTGTGGATGACCTGATAACCGAGGTGCTGGACGGCCGGCATGGCCCGGATCCGCGGGAACTGCCCGCCACCAGTGTGTTCTGGGTCCACCACGGCACCAGGCTGGCGGGCGGAGACACCACCTACCGCAACCAGTACGTGCTCGCCCGCGTCGGTACGGCCTTCGGCGCCTGCGCGTTCGCGGAGGGCGACACCGACCCGGCGGTGGCGGCGAACTACTCCGGCGCTCCCGTCGCCCGGCTGCTCACCGAGGCTCCCGCCGCGGTGCGGGTGGCGGCACTCGACGCCTACCTCGGCAGCGTCCGTCCACATCGGAGCTCGGACGCCGAACGGGTCGTGCTGCCGGTCGGGACGCCGGAAGAACGGGCGCGGGCGAGGGATGCCGCCGTCGCCGGACTGCTCGACGTCGAACCGGGCGCCAAGGTCGCGCTGATCGGCGTGGTGAACCCGCTGGTCGCCGCGATCCGGGACCGCGGCGCCGAGTGCCTGCCGTGCGACCTCTCGCTGCGCACGACGCAGTGGGGCGACCCGGTGACCCCGGACATGCGGGACGTCCTCGGTGTCGCGGACGCCGTCGTGGCCACGGGCATGACGATCGGCAACGGCACGTTCGACGAGATCCTGCGCACCTGCCGTGAACGCGACATCGCGCTGATCGTCTACGCCCAGACCGCCGGCGCCGTCGCCCGGCACTTCCTCGGCGCCGGGGTCACCGCCCTGTCCGCGGAGCCGTTCCCGTTCTCCCAGTTCAGCGCCGACGAGTCCGCGCTGTACCGGTACCGAGCATGAGAGAAGACGTGGACCACCACATCGCCGACGCCCTCAGCCGCCCTGCCCTGGTGCGCCTCGACTCCCGCACCCTCTGCCTGCGCTTCGAGACCATGAAGGTCGCGTCCGCGCTCGAAGCCGTCCGGTACCTCCTCGAACGCGGCACCATCGCGCACGGGGACACGCTGGTCGACAGCTCCAGCGGCATCTACGCGCACGCACTGGCGCTGGCCTGCCACCGCCACGGCCTGCACTGCCACATCGTCGCGTCCACGACCGTCGACCTCACGTTGCGCACGCAGCTGGAGATCCTCGGCGCGACCGTGGAACCGATGCCGCCGTCCCCGAGCCTCAAGCTCGACCAGAGCCGCCGGGTGGCGCGGGTGCGGGAGATCCTGCGCGATCACCCGCGGCACCACTGGATGCGCCAGTACCACGACGACGTCCACTACCGCGGCTATCGGCCGATCGCGGACCTGATCCGCGAGCACACCGACTGCTCCCGGCTGTCGGTCGTCGGCGGGGTGGGCACGGGGGCGTCGACCGGCGCGCTGACCACGTTCCTCCGGGAGACCGCGCCGGACGTGGAGCTCGTGGGCGTGCAGCCGTTCGACAGCGTCACGTTCGGCAGTGAGCACGTGCACGACCCGGAGATCATCATCGCCGGCATCGGCAGCTCGATCCCGTTCGGCAACGTCGACCACACGCTCTACGACACCGTGCACTGGTTCGGCTTCGACGCGGCCCTGTCCGGCAGCGTCGCCCTGCTCCGCGAACACGCGATCTTCGCCGGGCTGTCGGCGGGGGCGGCGTACCTGGCCGCGCGGTGGGAGCAGCGGCTGGACCCGGAACGCCACGTCGTCGTGCTCGCCCCGGACACCGGCCACCGCTACGTCGACGCCGCCTACTCCCGGCACGCGGAGGCACCCGCGCCGGAGGACCTGCGACCACGGCAGATCACGTCGTTGAACGACATGGACCTGCCGTGGTCGCGGATGCGCTGGAACCGGGCGGAGGCGCCGCCGAACGCGGTCAGTCAGCCGATCGCGGTGGCTTCCTGAAGAACGCCGCCATTCGCTGTCCCACGTTCGGCCGGGGGCCTCGGCTCAGCAGACGAGCGAGGTCCGGGTCGGAGGCGCGCAGCCACCGTTCGATGTCGCTGAGCCGCTGCTGTTCCTGAGCACTGAGCATGCCCGCTCCCCAGGTCGGTCCGGCTGTCGAAGAGCCGTATACCCAGCGGCTCCGCGGTTCAAACCGGCTTCGGCTGAGGAGGTAGCGGATCGTCGTCAGGACCGGGAGGGCGCAGCGGGTCGGCGTCGGGGCCCGGCAGGTGTGGCTGGTCCGGCCCGGTCGGTCGCGGCTGGTCAGGACCCGGTGTGGTCGGCACGGGCTCCGCAGGCGGAATCGGTTGGCTCATGACCGGTGGGTACCCGCCGGTCAAACCCTCCTCACCCGATTCTCGCCCGTGTCGAATTAAATCCGTTTCCGCTAATGAGCCGCCCTGCCTGACCGACAATCCGTCCAGATTCTGTTTGGATCCGGCAGAACGGGGCGGGACTTGGCGCTGTCCAGAGCGGCATCACAGGGGTGGTTCCTCGGTTCCGAGCAGACCCGCGGCTTGCAGTTCAGCGGCGCGATCGAGCTGTTGCGGCTGCTCGACCGCCTGTCCGTCCGCCCGCGCTGGCCCGCGCGCGACGTCCCGTTGCCGATCGTGTCGCTGCTGCGGCCTCCAGGCGCGGAGAAGCCCCTGGAGGCACTGTCGAACCGGCCCGCCGACGTGCGGGGCCGTCGGGTGCCGTTCGCGCTCGTCAACGGCGCGGTGGAGTCCCGGCGCCGGCTGCTCGACGACGTGGTCGGGCAGCTCGCGAGCGAGGTGCGGGGTGTGGCGCGGCTGCGGTTCCCGCGCTTCGCGCTCGTCGGGTGGCTGCTCGACCTGACGTTGCCCGCCGGGGTCGAGGCGGACGACGAGGAACGGGAGATCGCGCGGGAGTTCCGGATGCACCTGCGGCGGCGCATGCGGGTGACGCGGGACGGGATGCAGGACCTCGCGCAGGACTTCCCCTGGTGGGTCAGGCTGGTCATCGGCGTGATGCCGCGCATCGGCCTGGCGCTGATGGCGTTGGTGTGGCGCCCGGCGAAGTGGGTGGGCGAGCAGTCGCTGGGCGGCCGCTCGCGCCAGGGGCTCTACAGGCTCGCGCGCACGGTGGTGCGGGAGCGCCTGGCGGAGCGGCACGAGGACGAGGTCGACGACCTGCTGGTGCGCGCGTTGCTGGAAGACCTGCGACGGTCGCACCGGCGCTGGACCCTGTGGGGCACGGGCCGGCGGCGGACGGGGCGCCCGTGGCTGCTGCTCGACAACCACGACGGCGACTGCGTGGGACAGTGGCTCCTCGACTCGATCGGCCGCGCCCGCAGCGACGTCCGGAGTGGACAGTCGTGGCGCGCGAACCCGTTGAGCCGGCCGGATCCGCTGCTCGTGATCGCGGCGAAGGAGTCCACCGACGTGCCGGCGACGCACGCGGCCGACGCCCTCGCGGGCTACCACGACTGGCTGCGGCACCTGTCGCGGTCGGAGAACTGGGTGCTGGAGCTCGCCACCGACGCCACCGAACCCGCGCGCGGCATCGTCGGCGCGCTCTCGGAGTACCCGCCGCTGCGGCTGCGCAGGGCTCTCGCCGCGCCGCTCGTGCTGCTGGTGCTCGCCGGGTCGCTGGTGGCCGTGCCGTTCCTCAACCACGCGCGGTGCGACGAGTGGTGGTCGCCGTCGCTGCGCTCGCCGCTGGAACGGATCGGGTCGGAGTGCATCGGGGTGTCGGCGGATCCGTTGCGGCACTTCGTTCCCGACTCGGTGCCGGAGGACATCCGCCCGGCGTTGCAGGACGTCTACGGCAAGATCATGGCCGAGAACCGCAAGGCGGCGCTGCGGCCGGACGCGATCACCATCGTCTTCCTCAGCGTGCTGACCCCCAGCACCGCCAACAGCTTCCACGCCCTGGTCGAGGAGCTGCGCGGGGTGTGGGTGGCGCAGAGGAACAGCGACGTGCCCATGAAGATGTTGCTCGCCAACGGAGGCGAGGGACCGGGTGGCCGCGGCCTGGCGTCCGGTGACGTGGCCGCCGACAAGATCATCGAACTGGCGGCGCGCGACCGCAGCGTGGTCGCCGTGACCGGGCTGTCGATCAGCACCGACACGGCCAAGTCCGCGGTGAAACGGCTGGGCAGCAACGCTCTGCCGATCATCGGCACGCTGACGTCCGCCGACGACATGGCGAGCATCAACGAGTACTACTACCAGGTCGGGCCCAACAACCTGCGTGAGGCGAAGGTCGCCGCCTTCTACGCGCAGAGCCGCCTGAAGGTGACGGACGTGGCGATCTTCTTCTCCGGTGACCCCGGCGACAGGTACAGCCAGAACCTCGCCGAGGACGCCAGGCTCTCCTTCGCCGAACGCGGAATCGTGGTGAGCCAGTACAAGTCGTACCGGGTCGCGAACGACGACGAGGGCCTGGCGCCGGCCAGCCTCGGCCAGGGCGCGTGCCCCGCGCAGGCCAAACCCGGCTACGCGGTCTTCTACGCGGGCCGGGCCCAGTACCTGGCGGAGTTCCTGCGCGGCATGAACAGCAAGTGCCAGGGCGCCACCCCGCCGGTGATCGCGAGCGACTCGTCCACGCGGTTCATCCTGGAGGGGACGATGGCCCAGTTCCCCAACGTGCGGCTGGACTACCTGTCGTTCGCGAGCCCCGCCGCGTGGACGGACTGCGGGAAGGTGCCGTTCTACAAGAACTACCTCGACGTGTTCCGCAAGACCTGCCAGACGCTCGGCGACGGGCGGTCGGCCGCCGCCTACGACGCGATGCAGGTGCTGGCGGAAGGGGTCCGGCAGGTGCGGCGGACGGACCCCGGCGCACGGGTGCGCGAAGGGCTGCTGGCCGGGATCGGGAGCATCCGCCCGGACAACGCCATCCAGGGCGCCACCGGGACGATCGGGTTCGGCGCCAGCACGCGGTTGCCGGCGAACAAGGCCGTGCTCGTGTTGCAGGGCAACACGGACACGACCTCGGCACCTCGCCTGCTGTGCGGTGAGCTGCCGTTCCGCGACGACCTGGCGGCCGGGCTGGAGCAGGACGGGGGATGCCCGCTCGATCCGCAGTAGGTCAGCGTTCCGGGCCCAGCACCGGCTTGACGTCGACGATCGGCGTGCCGTCGATGGCCTCGAGGTGCGCGACCCGCAGCTCGAGGCCGTCCACTGCGGTGATTCGGACGTGGTGCAGGCCGATGGGGTTCGGCCGGTCCGGCGACCGCGTGGAGAACACGCCGGTCTCCGGACGGTCCTGGTCACTGCGCGGATGCACGGCCAGCACCGACCTGTCGGCGCGGTCGAGCCAGGTGAGGACCAGGACGTCCTGGCCCGGTTCCAGTTCCCGGATCGCCCGCGCGTACTCCGGTGCGAACACGAGCAGTGCTTCCGGCGCGCCCTCGTCGGCCTGCTTGGGCGCGGCGGAGCGGTCGGTGAGGGGCGATTCGACGTGGCCGATCGGCTGCAGCTTCATCAAGTCCCGCAGTAGGTCCGGTAGGTGGCACTGAAGTCCCGCGGCGCGGGATCGGCGAAGTATTCCAGGCCGGGCCGTTCGCCGTACGGGGAGGTAACCGCTTTCAGCAGACGGTCGAACGGACCCATGTCACCGTCGGCCCCCGCGGCCAGTGCTTCCTCGACGAGGTGGTTGCGCGGGACGTAGACGGGGTTGACCCGGTCCATCACCGCGGCGTCGGGCCCCAGCTCCCGCCAGCGCGCGAGCCAGGCGTCGATCCCCGCGAGGTCCAGGAACAACGAGCGGGCGGGTTCCGCGTCGCCGCGGGCCGCCTTGCCGAGCAGGTGGAAGAACGACGTGAAGTCGACGTGGTTCTCGTGCATCAGCGCGAGCAGGTCCGTGAGCAACGGCTTGACGTCACCGGACACGCCGAGCTTCGCCCGCATGCCGCCGATCCAGGCCTCCTCGAAGTGCCCCTCGAACGTCCGCAGCGTCGCGAGGGCGAGCTCGACGGCCTCGTCCTCGTTCTCGGCGAACAGCGGCAGGAGTGCCTCGGCGAGCCGGGCGAGGTTCCACTCGGCGACGATCGGCTGGTTGCCGAAGGCGTACCGGCCGCGCTCGTCGATCGAGCTGTACTTCGTCGTCGGGTCGTAGGCCTCCATGAACGCACAAGGCCCGTAGTCGATGGTCTCGCCGGAGATCGTCATGTTGTCGGTGTTCATCACGCCGTGGATGAAGCCGACGAGCATCCACCGGGCGACGAGCTCCGCCTGGGCCGCGACGACGTGCGCGAACAGCTCCAGATGGCTGCTGCCGGGGTAGTGGCGGGCGATCGCGTGATCCGCGAGGCGGCGCAACAATTCCTTGTCACCGGTGTTGCGGGCGTACTGGAAGCTGCCGACGCGCAGGTGCGACGCGGCCACCCGTGCCAGCACGGCGCCGGCCAGCGGTTCCTCGCGTTGCACGACGTGGCCGGTGGAGACGACGGCCAGCGCACGGGTCGTGGGGATGCCGAGGGCGTGCATGGCCTCGCTGATGACGTACTCGCGCAGCATCGGGCCGACGGCGGCCAGTCCGTCGCCGCCGCGGGCGAACGGCGTGCGGCCGGAACCCTTCAGGTGCAGGTCACGCAGACGCCCGTCGGAGTCGGTCAGCTCCCCGAGCAGCAGCGCGCGGCCGTCGCCGAGCCTGGGGGAGTAGCCGCCGAACTGATGACCGGCATAGGCCTGGGCGACTCCACGACCACTCACGAGAAAGGGCAGACCGTCCGCGCGCAGCCAGGCCGGATCGAGGCCGAGCTCCTTCGCGAGTGGCTCGTTGAGTGCCAGGAGTTCCGGTCCGTCGGCCGGGACGGCCTCCCACGAGACCGCCATCTCCGGCACCGCGTCCGCGAAGTCGCTGCTCAGGCTGATGTTCACGACCCCAACGGTACCGGGTCGGCCCGGCGGCGACTGTGATCGCGCTCTCACCTCGAACCGGGCTGAACCGATCCGAGAGGCCGTACGTGATTGGGGGTGAACAGGTTGGCGAAAGTCCACTCAGGAATGAGAAAAACAATGCGTCGCAATCAAGTCGGGTTCGCTGCTGCCCTTTTCGCGGTCGGTGTCATCGCGCTGACGGCCTGCGGACAGGGTGCCGCGCAGTCGGGTTCCGCTGCCCCCGCACCGGAAACGGCCCAGGAGCAGAACGCGTCGGTGGAGACGGACTCGCAGTCCGGAGTGGACCTTCTGCGCGGATCGGCGAACTCCAACAAGGCCGACCAGAACACCGGCGACCGCGCTCCAGCCACCGCATCCCCTGAGGTGAAGCGGAAGTGGGTCGAGCTGCGCGTCGCCAACGCCGGTGGCCTGGAACCCGCCGTGGTGAACGGCAAGGGACTCACGGTCTACTGGTTCAGCGACGACCCGGTGAAGGGCGGAGTGTCCAACTGCAACGGTGACTGCGCCAAGACCTGGTCGCCCATCACGGTTTCCAAGGGCACCAAGCTCTTCTTTCCCGGCATCAAGCGGGAGAACATCGGCTTCGTCAAGCGTCAGGACGGTGCCACGCAGGTGACGATCGGCGGCCGTCCGATCTACCTGTTCAACAAGGACGAGAAGCCCGGTGACATCTTGGGCCAGAACATCGGCAACAAGTGGTTCGTGATCAACCCCGAGGGCAAGCGCGCCGTCGCCCCCGCGGAGGCACCCGCGACCCAGCCGGCCCCGCCCGCCCCCGGTGCCAAGCCCGCGAGCTCCGTGACCTTCTTCACCGGCAAGAACTTCGACGACTTCAGCGGCAACAACTTCGCGACCGGCGTCAAGGTCGACGCCCAGTGCGCCGACCTGCGTGGTGGCTTCAGGTCGCTCTCCCCGGACGGCGCCGTGAAGATCTGGTCCGAGCCGGGCTGCAAGGGCAAGTCCGCCGTCGTGAGCGACGACGTCGCGGACACGACCGTGCTCGGGTTCCCCGACGGCGTGAAGTCCTACATCCGCGCGTGAACCTGATCGGGTGAACGCGAAGGCCGTCAGAGCACCCCGGCTCTGGCGGCCTTTTCGTCTCGCTACGCTCCCTGCATGCGCTACTCCGCCATTGCGCTGGCTTTCCTCCTGTTCGGGTGCGGTACGGGGACCTCGACGTCCCTGCCCACCATCACCCCGGCCGCCACCTCGGCCACCGGTTCGCCGCTGCCGGACCTGCAGCCCAGGCTCGACGCCATCGGGCTGCTGCTCACGGACTGCGCCGCGCGCCTGCGGGGCGAGCCCGTCGCCCCGGCCGACAACTGCACCCACGTCATGCCCGACGTGACAGGGGTGATCGACGAGGTCGAGAAGCAGGCCGCCAAGCTGCCGCCCGCCGGTCAGGCCGCGCTCACCGAGGTCCGTCGCCAGCTCACCGAGATCGTGCCGTGCGAGCCGTGGTTCGCGGCCGGGGGAGTGAGCGAGGACGGGCAGCTCAACTCCCGCTGCAAGAAGGCGTGGGACGCGCTCTTCAAGGGCTACAACGCAGTCCGCAACTCCGCCTAGAGTCTCCGCATGCTTCAGATCGTCGTGGACACGGAGACAGGGGAGCGGCACGAGCGCGTGTCCGCCGAGGAGCTCGCCGGGCTGGTCCGGCGCATCGGCGGTGCCGGTGACCGGTTCCTGGTGATCCAGCGCGTACCCGACCTGCCCGGCGTCTTCGCCCAGGTCTGGCACGAGACCGGTGAGGACTACACGGTCGAGCACCGCGCCGGTGACCAGCACTTCGAGACCAGGGCCGCCGGACCGGACGCCGTGATCGCGGCGCTCACCGGCTGGGCAAGGCAGGAGACCGGCTGGGACAGCGGTCTCACCTGGTCGTTGCTGGCCCTGCCGCCCGCTCCCGAGGTGCCGCCGCTCGACCTGCGCGACGGCGAGCAGGAGGACCTGGAGGCGCGCGTCCGCGAGGCGATGGCCGGTGGGTACTCCTCCCGCGCCGACCTGACCGAGCTCGCCGAGGAGTACCTGGTCACCGACGACCGCCGGCCCGTGTCACGGCAGCAGGCGGCGGCGCTGGTCGACCGGCTGTGGCTGGAGCGGGTCGCGGAACAGGCCACCTGGCAGGGCGAGACCGATCCCGAACGGCTCACGCGCGCGTTCACCGCGCTGGAGAACACCGGCATCACCGCCCGCGAGAACTTCACCTGCTGCCGCACCTGCGGGCAGGACGAGATCGGCGGCGAGAGCGGGCCCGACGCTCGCGGGTTCGTCTACTTCCACAGCCAGTGCACGGATTCCGCCGCGGCAGGGCACGGGCTGATGCTGCTGTACGGCGGTTTCGACGGTTCGGCCGAGACCACCGTCGCCATCGGTGAGGAGGTCGTGGCCGCGCTGGAGGCGGCGGGCCTGCGGACCGAGTGGGACCGCGATCCCGGCCGGTCGATCAAGGTCACCCCGCTGGACTGGCGCCGTCGTCTGGTGGGGTGAGGACCACCGCGGCGAAGCGCGCGGTCAGCTCGTTCGAGATCTCGTAGTGGCGCACCAGGAAGGTGCGCTCGTCGAGCTTCTTGCGGCGCAGCCAGCCCGTCACCTCGGCGTTGCACTTGCTGGCGTTGCAGGAACCGCACGCGGGAACGACGTTGCCGAGCGTGTAGCGGCCGCCGCGGGAGATGGCCTGCACGCAGTCCTTCTGCAACGAGGTGGCGGGCGCGGTGCAGTACGCGCAGCCGCCCCACAACGCCTTGAGGGCGTCCCACTGCTCGTCGGTGAGGTCGTTGACGACACGGGACATGCGCTTCTTGCGCTTGCGCGCGGCGCGAACCTGTTTGCTACCGCCGGTCGGCACGGGGAGTGACACTACGCGTCGCGATGGTCAACAGGTCGGAGGCGGGTCCGCGGGGTGTCCTGCCGGACGGCCAGACCGCCCGCAGCGCGCGGTGCAGGTCGACGTCACCGACCTCGACGCGGACCAGCGCGCGGGCGGCCAGGTCCGCGGCCACGGCGTGCACGCTGAGCACGGCCGGGCCGAGGCCACCGGTCGCGGCGGCCTTGATCGCCGTGGTCGACGACATCTCCAGCAACGGCCCCGCGTGCTCGGTGATGCCCGCGGACTTCAGCGCCTGTTCCCAGGCCTGCCGCGTGCCCGAACCGGACTCCCTGATCACCAGCGGCGTCGCGGCGGCCTTCGCGGCGGTGACACGACGACGCTTGGCCCACGGATGGCCGGGAGCGACGACGAGCACGAGCTCGTCGTGGGCGACCGCGCGGCTCGCCAGGCCCGCGGGCACGTCGGTGCTCTCGATGAACCCGAGGTCGGCCTTCTCCGCCAGCACCTGCTCGGCGACGTGCACCGAGTTGCCCGCCGACAGCACGGTCGCGGTGTCCGGGCTGACCGACCGCAACGCGATCAGCCACGCGGGCAGCAGGTACTCGGCGACGGTGAGGCTCGCGGCGATCCTGAGGTGGCTCTGCCGGTCCGCGCGCAGGCTGGTGATGCCGGCGTCGAGGTCGGCCGCGCGGGCCAGCACCTGGGCCGCCCAGCCGGCCACGAGCTGACCGGCCGTGGTGAGCCGCGCGCCGCGAGGGGTGCGTTCCAGCAACGTCACGCCGACCCGTGACTCGAGCGTCCTGAGTCGTTCGCTGGCGCTGGGCTGTGACATGCCGTGCGCCTGGGCGGCCCGGCCGATGCTGCCCAGCTCGGCGACGCTCAGCAGGAGGTCGAAGCTGGTCAGGTCGGTGACCCTGGACGACAGAGGCATAGGGACAGCCTATGTGCACATCGGTGATTGGTGCCTACCGAGGCGGGTCGGGCGCGAGGAATGTCATGTCGTGACCGCTCTCGCATCCCAACACACCGTGCCCGTCGGGGTGCGACGAGCGGCACCATTCGGGCCGAACCTCTTCGCCTCCGTGATGGGGACGGGGATCGTCGCCACGGCCGGTGCCTCGATGCCCGGTCTGCACACCGCCGCCACGTACGTGTGGGCGCTGGACGCCGCGCTGCTGGTCTTCCTCGTGGCCGCCGCGGTGCGGCGCTGGACGTGGGCGAGCGTGCGGGCGCAGTTCCAGGACCCCGTGATGGCCCAGTTCTGGGGTGCACCACCGATGGCGTTGATGACCGTCGGCACCGGCGCGTTGCTGCTCGGCAAGGACTGGATCGGGCTGTCCGCCGCGCTGACCGTCGACTGGACACTGTGGACGGTCGGCACGCTGCTGGGGCTCGCCACCTCCGTGCTGGTGCCGGTGCGGATGATCGGCAGCGGCGAACGGGCGTTCGCCGGGTGGCTGATGCCCGTCGTGCCGCCGATGGTGTCCGCGGCCTCCGGTGCCCTGCTGGCGCAGCACCTGGAGGGATCGGCGCGGCAGGCCATGGTGCTCGGCTGCTACGCGCTGTTCGGCGTCAGTCTCTTCGCGACGATGGTGATCGTGCCGCAGATCTGGCAGCGGCTCGTCCAGCACGGTCTGGGCGCGGCCTCGACCGTGCCGACGCTGTGGATCGTGCTCGGGCCGCTGGGACAGTCGATCACCGCCTCGAACCTGCTCGCGGGGGTGCCCGTGCTGCCGGGTCAGGCCGCGTTCGGGGTGCTCTACGGGACGATCACGTGGGGGTTCGCGCTGCTGTGGGTGGCGCTCGCCGCGGCCGTGACGGTGCGGACCGCGCGGCGCGGGCTGCCGTTCGCGTTGACGTGGTGGAGCTTCGTCTTCCCGCTCGGCACGTTGGTGACCGGGACCAGCGCGCTCGCGGTCCGGATGCCGTCGCCGATGTTCTCCGGTGTCGCCGTCGTGCTGTACGCCGCGCTGGTGCTCGCGTGGCTCACCGTGGCCGTGCGGACCTTGCTCAGTCGCTGACCTGCGTAGTCCGCGATCTACGTAACGACTACCGACGCGAGCGACCCCGCCACGGCGCGAGCCTATGAGCGTGACAACACGAACCGCACCAACGCGAACGGCCAGGGCGGTGGTACTGGCCTCCGCCACGCTCACGATCATGGCCGCGGCGATCATCGCCCCGAGCCTGCCCGCGATGGGCGAGGTGTACGGCGAGGGGGTCCTGGTCCGCCTGGCCCTGACCATCACCTCGCTGGCCATCGCGGTGAGCGCGCCGCTGGCGGGCCTCGTGGCCGACCGCACCGGCCGCAAGCCGCTGCTCACCGCGAGCCTCGCCCTCTACGCGGTGGCGGGCACAGCGGGCTACTTCGTCACCAGCCTGCCTGTCCTGCTGGCCACGAGAACCCTGCTGGGCCTGGCCGTGGGCGGGGTCATGACCGCGGTCAGCGCCCTGATCACGGACTGGTTCGACGGGCCGGAGCGCGGCCGGTTCCTCGGCTTCCAGCAGGCCGCTGCGAGCCTGGGCGGAGTGGTCTTCCTGCCGCTGGCCGGAGTGCTGGCCGGCATCGACTGGCGGCTGCCGTTCTGGCTGTACAGCGTTGCCGCGCTGATCGCCATGGCCGCGGCGACAGGCCTCAAGACAGAACAACGTCCCCAGCACGAACAGGCGGAAGCCCGGACGTTCCCGAGGAAGGCCATCGGGATCTACCTGATGGCCCTGACCGCGACGCTCGTGTTCTACATGGCCCCGACGCAGCTGCCGTTCCTGCTGCGCGACCTGGACGCGAGCCCCACGACGATCGGGTTCGTCATCGCGGGCAGCACGCTGACCAGCGTCGTGGGAGCACTGGTGTTCCCGAAGCTCAGGACCACGAAGATCACCGCCATCAGCGTCGCACTGCTGGGCGCGGGCTGGCTGGTCATCGGCTACGCCGACGGGGTCGCGCTGGTCGCCCTGGGCCTGCTGATCGGCGGGTTCGGCGTCGGCCTGGTCGTGCCGAACCTCAACACGACACTCGCGAACCTCGCCGACCCGGCCCAGCGCGGCCGCGTGCTGAGCGGGCTGGTCGCGGGCATCTTCCTCGGCCAGTTCCTGTCGCCACTCGTCATCGCACCGCTCGTCCAGACCACGGGCATCGCCGCCGCGTTCGGCTGGACCGGGGTCGTCACCACCATCGCAGGGGCGGTCCTCGCCCTGGGACACAAGGAGAAGAACCGATGATCTACCACGGCAACCGGCTCACGCTGCGCAAGGACGCTTCGCCGGAGCAGATCGAGGAGGCACTGGAGAGCCTGCGAAATCAGGGACGCGTGATCCCGTCCGTCAAGTCCTTCGTGGTCGGCCGCGACTACGGCGGCGAGTACGAGTGGGGCGCCACGTTCGTCATCGAGGACCTGGAGGGGTACTGGGAGTACCTGATCCACCCGGCGCACCGCAACACCGACCGGGTCGGCCTGCCGCTCGTCGACAAGTTCGTCTCGTTCGACATCACCGACGACGAGGACCCCGAGATGGGCGCGAAGATCGCGGACCTGCACCAGAAGCGCTACGACAGCGACCCCGAGCTCACCAAGCTCGTGTCCGGCCTCGGCGAGTACACGGGCAGCGCTGCCCCCGGACAGCACGGAGACAAGTGATGAGCGACCTGGTGCAGGACTGGCTCGACTTCTGGAACGGCGAGCTCGGGCTCGCGGACAAGATCGTCCACGAGGACTTCGTCTGGCACGTCGCGCCGCTGACCGGCGGACCGTCGCAGGACCACGCCGGACGCGACGGGCTCGTCGAATGGGTGCGCGATGGCCACCGGAACATGCCCGGCCTGAGGTTCACCGTCGAGGTGGGACCGATCTCGCAGGAGCCGTTCCACGTCGTGCGCTGGCTCGCCGAGGCGGGCACGATCTCCTTCCACGGCACGGACATCCTCCGCGTCGAGAGCGGCAGGATCGCCGAGTACTGGCTCAACGCGGACGGCCTCTGGGCGGCTCAGCAGCTCGGCATCATGCCGAGGCAGGGCTGAACACGTCCGCCAGCTGACGGCGGGAGTTGATGCCCACCTTGCGGTAGATGTTCCGCAGGTGGGCATCGACCGTGCGGGGGCTCAGGAACAGCCGGGCCGCGACCTCCTTGGACGTCGCCCCGGTCGCCACCAGCCGCGCGATGTGCGTCTCCTGCATGGTCAGCTCGTCGGTGGCCTGCGCGGAACGACCACGCGCGACCTCACCGGTGGCCTGCAGCTCCACCGCCGCACGGGCGGCGAAGGCCTCCATTCCCATGGAGGACAACAGATCGTGGGCGGTCCGCAGCTGCGCACGGGCGTCCACCCGGCGGCCTTCCCGTCGCAACCACTCGCCGTACACCAGATGTGCCCGCGCGAGCTGCGGCCGGACCGCGCTGGACTCCAGGTGTTCCAGGGCCGCCACGAACGACTCCTCCTCGCCGGTGACGAGAGCCCGCGAACAGGCCGCGACACCGCGAGCCCACGCCGTGTCGCACGGCGAGGTGCGGGAGTCCAGTTCCTCCAACGCTTCCGCGGCGGCCGAGGACTCACCGCAGCGCATCGCCGCCTCGATCAGCTCGGGCAACGCCATCCCCGCGAGGTAGAGATCACCCGGTGCGACCGCCTCCCGTGCGGCGGCCAGCGCCACCTGGTAGTCGCCCAGACCGTTGTGCAGCACGGCGGACGCCCAGTGCGTGTTCGCGATCAGGCACCCGGCCCGCTGGGCGGCCTCCCGCAGCGAGTGCTCGATCTCCGCCAGCACCTCCTGCTTCTGCCCGCGGAACGCCGCGAGGTGCAACCGCGCATAGCGAAGTGGGGGCATGCCAACGGCGTCGGCCACGGCCTCCTCCTCCGCGATGGCGGACACCGCCTGGCCGAACTCCCCGGTGATCACGGCCTCGACGGCGAGCTGGGCGAGCCCGAGTCGCAGCACGAACGGGGACCCGGCCTGCTGCCCGGTCTTCATCAGCCACCCGGTCACCGCCGAGTGCACCTCGGTGTCCCACAGTTCACCCGCGAGCACCGTCGCCAGCGCGGGATGGCGGGTCCACGCCAGGTCGTCGCCGGAGAACACCTTGCGCAGCAACGGAACGGCGGCCTGATGACCCTCGTCGGCGAGGAGCACCAACGCCTCCAGCACGTCGGAACCGCGATCGAGCCCGCGGGCCTCCCGCACCACCGCGTCCATCACCCCGCTGGGACGCCCGAAGGCGAGCGCGATCTCCAGCGCGTCCAGCACGCCGTCGCGGGCAGCGGGACCGGTCATCCGCCTGGCCGCGCTCAGCACGAACTCCGGCCCGTCGTTCTCCCTGTTGCGCACGAAGGCGATCCGCCCGCGCAGCAGGTCCGCCCGCACGTCGTCGGCGGAGAACGTCGTGAGCAGCTCGGCCGCCACGTCGACCGCGCCGGCGTCGAGCTTCGCCTCGGCGGCGGCCAGGGTGCGTTCGGCCCGCGGTCCCGGCTCCACCGACAACGCCGCCGCACGTTCGAGGAACGCCGCCGCGGCAGCCACTCCACCGCGAGAGGAAGCGCGCTGCGCGGAGCGTTCCAGCTCGGCCGCCAGCGAGTCGTCCGGCCCGGTGCCGGCCTGCGCGCGGTGCCACACCCGCCGGTCGGGATCGCTCACCGGATCGGTGACGGAGGCCAGTGCGAGGTGCACCGCCTGCCGCTGGGAGGGCGACGCGGCGAGGTAGACGGCCGACCGGGCGAGCGGATGGCAGAACCGCACCCGCGTGGAGATGCTGACCAGCCCGGACGCCTCGGCCTCCACCCCGGCGGAGGCCACGTCGATGCCGAGCTCGGCGGCCGCGGCCCACAGCAGCCGCGGCTCCCCGGTCGGATCGGCGCTCGCCACGGTCAGCAGCAGCTGCGCGTCGGCGGGCAGACGACCGGCCCGGTCCTGGAAGCTGCGTTCGATCCTGCTGGGCACCGAGGCCACGTCCGGCAGCGCGAAACCACCCGCCTTGGGCAGCTCCAGCAGGGCCAGGGGGTTGCCGCGCGCCTCGGCGAGCAGCCGTTCCCGCACCTTGTCGTCCAGCACCGCCACCGGCCCTGAGGAGAGCAGCGCGCGGGCCTCGGCGTCGGCCAGCCCGCGCAGGTCAAGGCCGGGCAGCTCGTCCAGCCGCGAGGGCGCCCACGGCTGCCGCGCGGCGAACACGAGCACGACCGGTTCGGCGGCCAGCCGCCGCCCGAGGAACGCGAAGATCCGCGCGGACGCCTCGTCCAGCCAGTGCGCGTCGTCCAGCAGGCACAGCACCGGCCCACCGCCCGCGAGCAGGTCCAGCGTGGCCATGCCGATGCGCAGCACGTCCGGCTTCCCGCTCGCCAGCCCGAACGCGACCTCGAGCGCCTCGCGGTGGTGCCCGGACAGCGAGTCCATCAACGGCAGGCACAGCTGGTGCAGCGCGGCGAACGGCAGCTCGGTCTCGAACTCCGACCCGGACGCCTCCAGCACCCGGAACCCGGACGCCGACTCCCGCACGCGGTCGAGCACCGCGCTCTTGCCGATGCCCGCTTCACCGCGCAGGACCAGCGCGCCACCGCGCCCGTCCCTGGCGGCGTCGAGCATCCCGGCGAGACAGCGGATCTCGTCGTCCCGTCCCAGCAGCGTCGGCCCGTCCATGCTCCGCACGGTATTCGAGAGCGGCGGACCGGCCGCCAATTGAGATCACAGTCCCAGCGAGACCGAGGCGGGGAAACGCGCTTCGCGGGCCCTGGCTTCGAGCTCCGCGACCGGCAGCTCCGCCTGTGTCGACACGAGGACCACGTTGCCCTTGCCCGTTCCCGCGAGCACACCGAGATCGGCGATCACCCAAGGGACACCGAACTGGTCACCAATGGCGTCGATCAGCCTGGTGGTCGTGGACAGACCCGGTTTGTCGAGCACGTTCACGATGTACGTGCGGTCGCCGGTCAACGCGTCGGAGACGTGCCGGTGGAACTCCGCGCTCGCGAACTCCTCCGGCATGGCACCGCCTTCGAACGCGTCCACGACGATCAGGTCGAGGTCCCGCGCGGAACGGATGGTGTCCAGTCCGTTCTCGACCCGCACCGAGATGCCCGTCGGCAACGGGAGATGGGCGTTGACCAGGTCGACCAGATCGCCGTCGAAGTCCACGACGAGCTGGTCGGAGCCACGGCGGGTGTGCTGGACGTAGCGCGGCAGGCTGCACGCGGCACCCCCGATGTGCAGCGCGTTCACCGGACCGGGCGGCAGGGCGTCGACCACGTCCGCGACCCTGCGCATGACGTCGAACGGCAGGCTGGCGGGGTCCAGCAGGTCCACATAGGACTGCGGCGTGCCGTCCACGCTGATCAGCCACGCTTCCTGGCGGTCGCGGTCCCGTTCGACGTCGGCCATTCCGAAGCGCACGCGGCGTCGTTCGACGGTCTCGAATCGCATCCGTCCATGATGGCTGTTGAGACGCCGGAAGAATGGGCAAACAAGAGTGCCTGTGGAAGCGTTCTTGAAATCATGCGGAGATCGCTACGTTCGCGATCGGTACAACACATGGTTTCCCAGGGGGTTTTCACACGATGAAACAGCGAAGGCTGAGCCTTGCGCTGGAGGAACGCTTCGAGGTGCTCGAGTCCGGCGCGGCCGACGTCGTCGTCATGGTGGCCGACCGCCTCTCGGACACCGTGCTGGCCGCGCTGCGCAGGTCCGCCACCGAGTCCGCCACCCCGGTCGTGCTTGGTGGCGGACGACGTCCCCGAACCCGAGCTCGCCGCGGCCGTGCAACACCACGTGGTGGCCGTCGTGCCGCGCGCCGCCGCCACGACCGAACAACTCACGTCGGCCGTGCGGATAGCGGCGTCGGGTGGCGACGTGATGTCACCGGCGCAGGTAGGCGACCTGCTCAAGCGCGTGCAACGGCTGCAACGCGAGGCGATCGCGCCGCTCGGGGTGAACTGGGCGGGCCTGACCCGCCGCGAGGTGGACGTGCTGCGGCTGATGGCCGACGGTCTGGGTGTCGCGGAGATCGCGACGGTGCTCTGCTACTCGGAGCGGACCGTGAAGTACGTGATCCAGGGCGTGATGAGCAGGCTGAGCCTGCGCAACCGCCTGCAGGCTGTGGTGTACGCCATGCAGGGCGGGCCTGATCTGACCGGGTTTGGGCAGACCCCGAGGGGGTATCCGCGCGCCATGAACATGGGGTCCGAGATCGGCTTCGACATCGACTTCGACGATTCCGCCGCCCGCCGGGTGCGGCACTACGTCCGCCAGGTGGTCACGGGGCTCGGACTCCGCGGTGACAGCTCGTGCATCGACGCCGAGCCGCGGGTGGGCGCGTACGTGGCGCTGGACGGGCGGCTGCCCGACTTCCCCGAGCACTACGTGGCGCTGGTGTGGAACGAGCTGGCCGGATGGTCGGTGGCCGTCGAGAACCGTCTCGGCGAACTCGTGGAGGTGGCCCGGATGGGCGGCGACCCGCGGCCCGCGCCCGCCGCCGTCGTTCGCTGGACCAACAGTCTGCTGGGGCGCGACGACGTTGCCGGGTTCCTGCCGTTGCAGCGCGGCGCGTAGTGCGCGGCGTGCATTCCACCGTGCTGGACCGAGCGATCCGCGATGCCCTCGCACTCCTGCGCGTCACGGCGGGAGGGGATCGCGCGGAGCAGGCCGAGAAGGCGCGGAAGCGCCTCGCGAAAGCCGTGATGGACGCTCCGGAGGCGCCCGCGGCGGCGTTGAGGCACGTCGCGGCCGCCGACGAGCACCTGGAGTACGGCGAGCTGATGGAGGCGCGCACGTTGCTGACGGCGGCGCGCGGCTTCCTGCCCGGTCACCGGACCGCGGTGCCCGCCCGCGCGTGACGGCAGGTCAGTCCGGCGGTGCGGCGGGGTCGTAGGGCTCCTCCGGCGGCGCCTCGGGCTCCTCGACGTCGAGGTCGTCCAGGCTGGGTGTGCCGGGGGAGTGCGGCGCTTCGGGGTTCATCGGCTCGGTCATGCCGCCCGGTTACCCGTACGCCATGACCTCAAGCGGTCCGCTGAGGAAAGGCCGGCGCCCGCCGTCTCCGGGCACCGGCCTTCCGATCACCTACGCGGGCACGGTCCACCGCTGGTTGGCCCCACCCGTGCAAGACCAGATCTGCAGTTTCGCCCCGTCGGCCGTGTTGTTGCCGATGACGTCGAGACACTTGCCGCTACCGACGTTCACCAATGTTCCGTTGGAGGCGGTCCACCGCTGGTTCGGCCCGGCGAAGCAGTCCCACAGCTGGACCGTCGACCCGTCCGCCGTGCCGTTGCCGGTCACGTCCAGGCACTTGCCCAGGCCACGCACGGTGCCGTCGGTGCTCAGGGTCCACGTCTGGTTCGGGCCGCCGAAGCAGCTCCACAGCTGCGGCAGGGTGCCGTTCGTGGTCGAGCCGTTGGTGACGTCGAGGCACTTGCCGCCCAGGCCCGTGATCGCGCCGGTGCGGCCGCCGGGCTGGCCGGGGTCGAGCGTGCCGGGCCACGTGAACGTCGCCATCGCGCCGGCCGGGAGGGTGTAACCGAACGTCTGGCCCGCGTAGGAGACGCGGAAGTTCTGCTGGCCGCCCGAGTTCAGCGCGACGAGCACGATGCCGCCGTCCGGGTTGCGGAACGCGACGTTCTGGATGCCGCCCTCGCCGTAGCCGGTCGAGTCGATGCGGACGGCGCCGGGCTGCACGAACTTCGACAGGTGGCCGAGGACGTAGTACTCGGCGTTGTACGTGACGTTGGAGCCGATGGTCGAGACGACACCGGTGCAGTTGGTGCAGCTGCCGATCACCGGGCCGTTGTTCTGGTCCAGCGCCATGTTCCAGATCGCGACGGACCGCGCGTGGTTGCGCGTGGCGCCGATCGCGAGGTTGATGCCCTGCCAGCGCAACGTGTCGCGGAACGTCGCCGCGTCGGTGGCCGACTTCGTACCGGAGCACTCGGTGAAGAAGATGTCCTTGCCGGGCTGGTTCTGCTTCACGACGCTCTGGCCGCTCGGGTTGCCGCCGTAGCAGTGCCACGCGGAGCCGATCACGTTGTTGCCCGCGCCGTTGTTCACGGTCTGCGGGTAGTTCGTGTCGTCCCAGTTGTGGTCGTAACCCAGCAGACGCGCCTGCTCACCGGCCGCGCGCAGCTTCGGCACCAGGGTGTTGATGACGTTGACCTGCTGCTGCGCCGACATCCTCATGCCGGGGTAGCCCGGCGGTTCGAAGTTCGGCTCGTTCTGCACGCTCAGGTAGTCGATCGGGATGCCCGCCGCTTTGTACGCCTGCGCGAACTTCACCAGGTAGTCGGCGTAGACACCGATCCGGCTGTCGTTCAGCGAGCCCTGGATGAGGCTGTTGTTGTTCTTCATCCACGCCGGCGCGCTCCACGGCGTCGCCATGACGGCGAGCTGCGGGTTGAGCTGCTTGGCCTGCTGCAGCAGCGGCAGGACGTAGGCGTTGTCGTGCGCGGTGGAGAACCGCGACAGCGTCGGGTCCGCCGCGCCGTCGTTGTAGGTGTAGAAGTTCCGGGAGAAGTCGCTCGCGCCGATCGGCTGGCGGAGGAAGCTCATGCCGATGCCGCTGCTCTTGTCGAACAGGTTGTTCATGATCTCGTTGCGGCGCGGCGAGTTGAAGATGTTCCACGCCGCCGCGTCGGTGAACGAGGCGCCGAAGCCCACCATGGACTGGAAGGTGGAGTTCGGGTTCACGGTGATCGTCGACCCGGTGCCACCCGAGCCGAACGTCACGTCGGCCTGTTTGGTCAGGGCGTTCGTCTTGTCACCGGTGGTGAGCCACACGCTCGCGTTCGTCGCCGCGGTGGCGGCGGGGGAGATCAGGGTGCTTCCCGCCGTCACCACGGCCGCCGCGATCGCGATACCGCGCCAGCGTTTTGTCGTCCTTGACATCAAGCGCTCCTTGCAGGGGGTTTGGGCGCCCAGTAACAGTTCTTCAGTTGTACAAACGGAAATCGGCGATGCTCCACCAGTTGCCCGCGGCAGCGGTGGTCGTGATGCGGAGGTAGCGCGCGCTCGTGCGGCGGACGTCCACAGTGGTCAGCTGGCCGACGCCCTCGCCGGACGCGATCCTGCGCCACGACGTGCCGTTGTCGCTGACCGAGAGCTCCCAGCTCCGCGCGTAGTCACCCAGGTTGCCGCCGGAGTCGACGGCGACGCGGCGGAAGTCCCTGCGGCGCCCCAGATCCACCTGCAGGTACTGGCCAGGAGTCTGCGGACCGTTGTTGGACCAACGGGTCGACGCGTCGTCGTCGATCGCCAGTGCGCCGTCAGGGGACGCGGTGGCGCCGGTCAGCGGCACGAGGTCGAGCCTGCTGCGGTGCTGACCGGTCCAGGTGAACGTGGCCAGCGCGCCACCGGGCAGGGTGTACTCGAAGGTGCGGTCGCCGACGTTGACCGCGAACGAACGCGGCTCGTCGTTCTCGTTGTGCACCACCAGCGCCGTGGAGCCGTCCGGGTTGCGGAACGCGGCGTCCATGATCTGGCCGTTCCAGCCGGTCGTGCCGAACGACGTGCTGGCGATCCGCCGCGCGCCGGGCTTCACGAACTTCGAGAGGTGGCCGATCGTGTAGTACTCGGCGTCGGTGACCACGGAACCGTCCGGCTGCACGGTGACCAGGCCGGTGCACGTGCCGCAGCCGCCGTTGTGCGGGCCGCCGGTGCTGTCGAGCGCGATGTTCCAGTTGACCGCGCTGCGGGCCCAGTTGCGGGTGGTGCCGAGCACGACGTTGCGGGCGTGCCAGCGGAGCGTGTCGCTGAAGACCTTGGCGGGCGGGTCGGTGGCGCCCTTGGAGCCGGAGCACTCGGTGAACCAGATCCCCTTGTCCGGGAAGGTGTCGCGGAGCTTGGTCTGCGCGCTCGGGTCGCCGTAGTAGCAGTGGTACGCGGTGCCGGCGAGCCACTTCGCGGCCTTGCTGTTCAGGATCTGGTACGGGTAGTCGGCCTCCGCCGACCCGTCGTTGGGGTGCGTGGCCCAGTTGTGGTCGTAGCCCAGGATCTTGGTGCGCGGGCTGGCCAGCTTGAGCTTCGGGCCGAGCGCCTCGATCACCTTGATCTGCGCCGCGACGGGCATGTCCGTGCCGGGGTAGGCGTCGGGCGTGCGGTTCTGCGGCTCGTTCTGCACGGACAGGAAGTCGACCGGCACCCCGGCCCTCGCGTACGCCTGCACGAACTTCACGAGGTACCGCGCGTAGGCGTCGTAGATCTTCGGGTCGTCCTTGAGCCTGCCGCCGACGAGCGAGTCGTTGTCCTTCATCCACGCCGGCGGGCTCCACGGCGTGCCCATGACCTTCAGCCGCGGGTTGAGGCGTTTCGCTTCACGCAGCAACGGAAGGATCTTCGCCTCGTCGTGCCGGATGCTGAAGTGCTGGAGGGCGAAGTCGGTCTGCCCGGCCGGCACGTCGTCATAGGTGTAGTGCTCTTTCGCTGCCGTGAAGTCGGACGAGCCGACGGGCTGGCGCAGGAAGCTGACGCCGATGCCGTCCTTCGGGTCGAACAGCTTGCGCAGGGTGTCGGCGCGGACGGCAGGGGCCAGGCCCGCGAGCACCTCGGCGGACGAGTCCGTGATGGACGCGCCGAAGCCGTCGACCTCCTGGTAGCGGCGGTCGGGGTCGACCACGATCGTCGGGTGCGCCGACTCGGTCGTGCCGAACGTGACGCGCGGCCGTTCGTGCATCAGCTCGGCGCGGTCCGGCGTGGTCACCCACACCCTCACCTGGGGCGCGCTGGACGCTTCTGCTGTCGGTACGGCGGTCAGGCCGATCACCAGGGCGACGATCGCGGTACGTCTCATGTAACACCCATTCATCACTGTGAAACATCAGCTTCCAGGATGAAACACCCGCCTGTGTCGAGGGTCAATGGTCTAGAGGATTTCCGGTACATTGACCAGGTGGAACGCAAGATCGAGAACGTGAAACAGCGTGCGAGCCTGCGGGACATCGCGGCGGAGACCGGTGTCTCGATCGCGACCGTCTCGCGCGTGCTCAACGATCACGTGAACGTCGCCCAGCGCACCCGTGACCTGGTCCTGCAGGCCGTCGAACGGCGCAAGCAGGACGTGGTGGCGTCGAGGACGCGCACGGTCTACGTTCGCTGCCCGTACGTCCTGACGGACTACTTCGGGTTGATCGTCTCGTCGATCGCGGACACGCTGAAACTGCACGGCCTGCGCATGCTGCTGGACGCGGGGGAGTCGGGCCAGGGTTCCGACGCGCTGCGCGGCCTGCCCGGCCAGGCCGACGTCGACGCCGCGATCCTCATCCTGCCGCCGGAGGAGGGCGACGAGCTGGTCGCGTTGTCCCGCGCGGGCTACCCGTTCGTCGTGGTCGACCCGCGCATCCTGCCGCTGCCCGACATCGCCTCCGTGTCAGCCGCCCACTTCGCGGGCGCGCGTGCCGTGGCCGACCACCTCATCGAGCTGGGCCACCGCGACATCGCCGTCATCGCAGGCCCTGAGGAGTGGCTCGCGGGCGACGCGCGCCTGGCCGGCCACCGCGCGTCCCTGGCCAAGGCGGGGGTGCTGCTCACACCGGATCGCCTGCGCCACGTCGAACCCACCGTCGCGCACGGTGCGCGTGCGGCGGCGGAACTGCTGGACCTGGAGCCCCGCCCGTCCGCGATCGTCTGCTTCAACGACAAGGTCGCCGTCGGTACTTTGCACGCCGCGCGGGAACGGGGCCTGCGCGTGCCGGAAGACCTGTCGGTGACCGGGTTCGACGACATCGACCTGGCCGAGGCCACGAACCCGCGGCTGACGACCGTGCGGCAACCGTTGCAGGAGATGGGAAGCATCGCGGTCACGCAGCTGATGCGGGTGCTGGACGGGCATCGGCCCGAGGCGCTGCACATAGAGCTGGCGACGACGCTGGTGGTGCGGGACTCCACCGCGGCGCTGCAGAGCTCCTGACGGCCGGGACGGGGCCCGGCGGAACCAGGGCACGCTCCGCGTCAGGGAGGACGCGATGTCGTGGGGCTGCCCGAAGGCGGAGTGGTGTGAGAGCTGTGGGGTGCCGTCCGGCTCGTTCTGGAGGTTCGAGGTCATGTTCAGAGCGGAGTTTATCCGTGACCGCATGGCCGCCCACGAGCGCGGGCACCGCACGTAGGTCAGGTTCGCGGTCACCAGCCGATTCCACGCTGGTGACCGCGAACGGGCCATATCACGGGCGAAGCGTGACCGACTGTCCCTTCCGCAGGCTGATCCGCTTCTTCCAACGGCCGAAGCGCACCTCGGTGTCCGTGCCGCCGACGCTGCGGACGGTCGCGCTGGTGACCTTGCCGTCCTTCCACGCCAGGTCGACGGTGAACCCGCCGCGCGCACCGATCCCGGTGACCGAACCGGTCTTCCACGCCGGCGGCAGCGCGGGCAGCAGCTCGATCACGCCCGGCCGCGCGTACAGCAGCATCTCCAGCATCGCGGCCGGAGCGCCGAGGTTCGCGTCGATCTGGAAGATCGAACGGTCACCGAAGCTGTACATGTCGAAGAAGTTCGGCGCCGTGCCGTTGGCGTAGTCGATCGACGGCCGGATCACCTTCTGCACCAGCTCGTACGCCCTGTTCGCGTCCTTGAGCCGCGCCCAGCACGCCGCCCGCCACGCGAGGCCCCAGCCGAAGCTCTCCATGCCGCGGGTGACGAGGTGCTGCTTCACGCCCTCGATCAGTGCGGCGGGGGAGTCGTCGCGGTTGATGCGGTCACCGGGGAAGAAGCCGACGAGCGGCGACAGGTGCCGGTGGGTGGTCTCGCCCAGGTCGTCCGGCGACATCCACTCCTGCAGCATGCCGGTCTTCGGGCTGACCACCGGCAGGTACAGCCTGTCCCGCAGGCCCGACATCTTGCGGCCGTAGGACTGGTCGCGGCGCAGCACGTCGGTCGCGATGCGGTACTTGCCGAACAGGTTGTGCACCAGCTCCTGCGCGTAGGTGAGGCCGCGTGCGTCCTGCGGTCCGTGCTCCGGCGACCAGTCGTAGTCGTCGACCAGGCCCTGCGGCGTCTCGACCAGGCGTGCCTCCCAGAACTCGCAGGCGCCCTTGAGCAACGGGTAGATCTTGGCCAGGTAGTCGCGGTCGAGCGTGTACTCGTAGTGCTCGAACAACGACATGCACAGCCACGCGTTGCCGCCGGGGTGCCACCACCAGCCGCTGCCGCCGTAGATGTTGGTGGAGAAGGCGATCGCCCACCCGGCCACGCGGTTGTTGGTGTTGCGGAACCGGTTGCGCGGGTCCTGGAACACCGACTGCGTGGTGTTCGTCCACGCCGGCAGCTGGGCGACGCAGTAGTTCGCGAGCGCGTCGAACGTGTCCGACAGCGCGGCCCTGTCCGCGAGCCAGTAGTTCATCTGGATGTTGATGTCGGTGTGGTAGTCGCTGTACCAGTCGGGGTTGTTGTTCGACAGCCACAGGCCCTGCAGGTTGATCGGCAGGTTGTCGCGCGAGCCCGTGATGGCGAGGTAGCGGCCGAACTGGAGGTAGCTCGCCTCCAGCTCCGGGTCCGGCGTCGTGCTCGAAGCCCTCGCCTGCAACCGGGTCCACGTGTCCATCGCGCGCTGGGCGTCGGTGGAACGGCCGAGGTCGACCTTCTGCCGGTCGTACTTCTTGCGGTAGTCCGCGACGTGCGTGCGCAGCAGGGCGTCGGCCTTGGCTTTGACGGCGGCCTTCTGCAGCGCGAGCTTCGCCGGTTCCATCAGCGGGTCCATGAAGCCGGCCGAGGCGTCCGGGACGTAGTTGGTGCCGCCGGAGAACACGATCACCAGGTCCGAGCAGCCGGTGAACGACAGGGTCGCGCCGTCCACTTTGACCGTTCCATCAGGACTGAACGCCGTCACGACACCGCTGTACGCCAGCTTGTTCGGGAACGAGCCGGTGAAGACGGCGGCGGTGTGCGGCGCGTCGCCGACGGTCGGTTCGCCGTGTGCGCCGACGAGGTTGATGGTGCCGGACTGGTTCGGGCCGACGAGCCGGACGACCACCACGTCGTCCGGGTGGCTCGAGTAGATCTCGCGCCGGTACTGCTTGCCGCCGTGGGTGTACTTCGTGGTGACGAGGCCGTTGCTCAGGTCGAGCTCGCGGCGGTAGTTCGTGGCGCCCGCGTGGCCTGGGATGTCGATGTAGAGCTTGGCGAGCATGGAGAACGTGCCGAAGCGGGAGTCGTACGGCAGCTGGCCGTCGCCCTCCAGGGTGTCGTTGAGCTCGCCGGTCCACAGCGTGACGTCGGTCAGGTACAGGAAGTCCTTCTCGACGCCACCGCCGACGAGCGCGCCGAGGCGGCCGTTGCCGATCGGCAGACCTTGCTCGATGATCTTCGCCTCGTCGGCGGGAGCGGGGTACCAGAGGGTCGTCGGGTTGGGGGAGAGCGGGTGGGACGTGGGCCGGTAGGGCTCGGCGTGGGCGGAGAAGGTGGGCAGGACCATGGCGCCCAGGCCCAGCGCGCCGGTGGCTTTGAGGAAGTTGCGACGTGAGGTCATCGTTGAACTCCGTTGGAAGGGCTGGTCAGCGGGCGTCGAGGCTGGACACGTGCACGGCGTTGTCCGGACCGCGCACGGCGACCCACGTCGATCCGTTCGCACCCGCGGCTCCGCCGACCGCGCCGGTCAGCGCGTTGCTGACGAACTGGTCGCGCTTGGTCCACCAGGTTCCCGCGCCGTCGACGAGGTCCTGCTGCCACAGCGTGTAGTCGCTGCCGCGCACGAAGACGTTGACGCGGTCGCCGTTGGCCACCGCAGTCGGGCTGCCGCTGATCACGCCGCCGAGCGAGGTCCACGCGGACCAGCCGTTCGCGGTGCGCTTGCGGTACCAGGCGGAGTCGTCCTGCAGTCGCACGGTGACGAACGTGCCCGCTGCCACCGTCGCGGCGGAGGGCCTGCCGTAGATCTGCTGGTTGCCGGGCGAACCGACCGAGGTCCAGGTGCTGTTCGCCTTGTCGCGCGTCCACACGCGACCGTCGGCGCCGCGGCCGAACACGCTCCAGCTGTCCGGTCCGGTGAACGCCACCGACACGGAGTCGGTCAGCGAGCCGCCGAGCGAGGTCCAGTTGCCCCACCTGTTGTTCGCGAAAGTCCGTTGGTAGGCCACGTTGTCGGTGCCGCGGACGAAGAGGTCGATCCGTCCGCCCGCGCTCGCGAAGGCCGAGGGCTGGCCGAGGATCTGGCCGTTCTTCGGCCCGCCGAGCACGACCCAGTTGCGCCACTCGCCGTTCACCAGCGAACGCTGCGTGAGCCGGCCGGACCTGTCGCGGGCGAACGTCGCCATGTTCTGGTCGTCCCAGCGGATCAGCGCCGGGCTGGCCGAGGTCTCACCACCGAGGTCGGTGCCGGGCACGGCCGTCTCGCCGCGCAGCTTGAGGAACGCGGTGCCGTGTGCGGGAACCGTGACGGTGTAGGTGCCGGTCGCCGTGCCGCGGTCGGCGCGGGCCCGCAGGTCGCGGATCGCGACGGCGCCCTTGAGGCCGGTGTCGGCGAGGTTGACGGTGAACTCGGCGGGCTGGTCGTTGCGGTTGAGCACCGCGACGGCCCGCTCACCCCTGCCGGACAGCACCTTGCTGTAGACGTCGACGTTGTTCGAGCCCGCGACCCGCACGCCCTGGATGGCCAGCGGGTCCTGGTCGACCGCGATGATCTCGGGGTTCTTCAGCGTCTCGATCATCGACGGCGGCAGCGTGCGCGGGTCCGACCCGATGATCAGCGGCGAGGCCATCACCGACCACATGACGAGCTGCGAGGTGGACTCCTCCTCGTTGAGCTCGTACGTGCCCTGCTCGGTCTTGCGCATCGGGATCAGGTAGTCCGGGTCGTTGTAGTGACCGGGACCCTGCGCGCCGGGCCGGTAGAGGTTGCGGTCCATGTTGCGCAGCACGTCACGCCAGATGCCCTCGTACGGCGTGCCGAACGCGACGTCCGTGCTGGTGCGCCACGAGTCACCGACGCGCGGCCCGTACGTGTAGGCCACGTACGCGGTCTGGTCCCAGCGGTGCGGCACGCCCCACTCGTCGGTGACCGGGTTGCAGAGGTTGAGGATCATCTTGCGCCCGGCCTTCTGCACCGCTGCGGAGAACTGCGTGAAGGCGACGGCCGGGTCCATGTTCTGCGCGATGCCGCACAGGAAGTCGATCTTGATGGCGTCGAACTTCCACCCGGCGAACTGCCTCGCGTCCGCCTCGTAGTACCCGCCACCACTGCCGGCGGCGCAGTTCTTGCCGTCCCACGCCCCGGCGTCGGTGTAGATGCCCGCCTTCAACCCCTTGGCGTGCAACGTGTCCACCAGCTTCGTGAACCCGGACGGGAACCGCGCCGGGTCGGGCACGAGCGAGCCCTTGCCGTCGCGCGGCGGGCTCGCGTTCCACCCGCCGTCGATCCAGACGATGTCGTAGCCGGCCTTCGCGAGGCCGCTGCTGACGAGATGGTCAGCCACCCCGAGCACCTTCTCCTCCGACGCCGCGCCAACGGCGAAGTAGGAGTTCCACCCCATGTACGGGGTGCGTGCGATGCCCGAGTCGTAGTAGGTCGGCGCGCCCTGGTCGACACCCGCGTGTTCTGTCGGGGCGGACGGTGCGGCAGCGGCGACCGCCGTGGGCGCCAGCAGCGCCAAAGCGATGGTGGCCACGGACAGCAGGGTTCTCGGCATACCCGTACCTCTCGTCGTCGAGTGGCCAAAGCATGCTTCGGTCACTCGATCGCGTCAAGAATAAATACTAAATTAAGTTTAGAAATCCCTGCGCCCGCTCGTACCGTACAGTGCTCCGACCTATGACAACGAGACAAGTCGATCTCATGTCACCTCAACGCCCTGTGTTCAGGCGAAACAGCTGGTAGACGCGACGAAGCCCGCACTCGGCAGTCGAGTGCGGGCTTCATGTCGTCCGAGGTGTGGAGGTCAGGGCACCACGAGCACCGGCCAGTGACCCGACCTGATCAGCCGCGTCGCCACCGACCCCGTGAACCGGTGCCCCGCCTGCTGTGAGGCCCCGACGATCACCATGTCGGCCTGGCACTGGTCCGCGGAGTCGCGCAGCACCGTGTACGGGTCGCCGAACGCCTTCGCGAACGTCACCGGCACCTCCAGCTCCTCCGCGAACGACCGGACCTGGTCGATCAGCTCGGCGTGCAGCCTGGCCGTCGCCTCGTGCTCGAACACGGAGGCGACGGCGGGGCTCAGCGCCGCCAGGGACGAGTGGCACGCCACGAACGTGACGACCAGCCGTGCCCCCTGGCGGCGGGCGAGGCCGAACGCGGCGGCGGTCGCGCGCATCGCGGTGTCGGAGCCGTCGATCCCGACCAGGATGGTCCGCGACGACGGCAGGGGAGCGGGACCGAAGGAGTCCACTGTGGACTGGAATGCGTTGTTCAGGCCGGCGCTCATGGTTCCCCCTCGGTTATCGCGCGACCGCTGAGTCTGCTTCCTTCTTCTCGAGATCGATCGTGGTGCGCAACGTGATCGGCTTGAGCAGCAGTGCCGCGATGATGCCGACCACGCCGACCGCCGCGGAGATCAGGAAGATGTGCGCCGTCGCGTCGCCGTAGACGGTGTGCACGATCGTCTGGACCTCGGGCGGGAGTGCGGAGAGGTTCAACGCGCTGGTGGTGCCGGTCGACTGGCCCGCCGGCACGTGCAGTGCGGTGGAGAGGTCGGCGGTGACGCGGTTGGCGAGCACGGCGCCGAGCACCGAGACGCCGATCGTGCCGCCCAGTGAGCGGAAGAACGTGACGGACGCGCTCGCGGCACCCAGTTCGCTCAACGGGACGCTGTTCTGCACGGCCAGCACGAGGTTCTGCATCGTCATGCCGACGCCGATGCCCACGACGGCCATCGCGATGCCGACGAGCCACAGCGCGGTGGCGTGGTCGACGAAGCCCAGGCCGAGGAAGCCCAGCACCAGGATGATCGTGCCCGCGACGATGTACGGCTTGATCCTGCCGGTGCGGCTGATCATCCGGCCGGAGATCGTGGACGACAGCAGCACGCCCGCCATCAGCGGGATGGTCAGCAGGCCGGCCTCGGTCGGGGAGTAGCCGCGGCCGATCTGGAAGTACTGGCCGAGGAACACCGCGCCGCCGAACATCGCCATGCCCACGGAGAGGCTCGCGATGATGGCCAGCGCCGGGGTCCGCTGGACGACGATGTGCAGTGGCACCACGGGTTGTTCGACGCGCCGCTCGACCGCGACGGCGGCACCGAGCAGCACGAGCCCGCCCGCGACCATGGCCCCGGTCTGCCACGAGAGCCAGTCGAACGAGTTGCCGACGAACGAGACCCAGATCAGCAGCACGCTCACGCCCGCGGCGATCAGCGCGGCGCCCAGGTAGTCGATCTTCACGTTCTCCCGGCGCACGGTCTCGAGCTTCAGCGTCGCCTGCAGCACGACGAACGCCAGCGCGGCGATCGGCACGGCGACCCAGAAGCACCAGCGCCAGCCGAGCCACGACACGTCCACGATGAGGCCGCCGAGCAGCGGGCCGCCGACCGTCGCCACGGCCATGACCGCGCCGAGGTAACCGTTGTAACGGCCGCGTTCGCGCGGCGGGATGATCGCGGCGATCACGACCTGCACCAGTGCCTGCAGGCCGCCGACGCCGATGCCCTGGAACGCGCGGGCGGCGATGAGCTGACCGGTGTCCTGGGCGAAGCCCGCGACCAGCGACCCGGCCACGAAGATCACGATCGCGACCTGGACCAGCGTCTTCTTGTTGAACAGGTCGGCGAGCCTGCCCCAGAGCGGGGTGGTGGCCGTCGCCGTGAGCAGGGTGGCCGTGACCACCCACGTGTACTGCGTCTGCGTGCCGTTCAGCGAGCCGATGATCCGCGGCAGCGCGGTGGACACCACCGTGGAGCTGACCATGGCCACGAACAGCGCGAGCAGCAGTCCGGACAGCGACTCCAGCACCTGCCGGTGCCCCATCGCCTGAGTCTCGATCTTCACATCCCGCCCCTTCGTCACCCTAATTCTTGCGCGTCGTGCAAATTTGCGCAATGAGCAACTTACACCGGCTACGCTGAACGCCATGGAGACCCTCACCACCCGGCGCGAGCTCAAGAAGGCGGAGACCAGACGGTCGCTGGCCGGGGCGGCGCTGCGGCTGGCGATGGAGCACGGCCTCGACGGGGTGACGGTCGAGGACATCGCGGACGCGGCGGGGGTCTCGCGCAGGACGTTCTCCAACTACTTCGCCAGCAAGGAAGAGGCCGTTCTCGACTCCGATCGCGAGCGGTTCAGGGCGCTGGTCGCGCTGGTCGGGGCCCGGCCGGAGCACGAGGGCGCCTGGCAGGCCCTGCGCGCGTCGACGGCGGAGCTCTACCGCGACCGGCCGCTGCCGGACGTGGAGTGGATGGCCCAGCTGCGGCTGTTGCGCCGGCACCCGTCCCTGATCGCACGTCAGGCAGGCGACCAGGTCGCGCTCGAACGCGACCTGACCGCCGTGCTGGTGCTGCGCGAACCGGACGAGGAGGTCGCCCGGCTGATGGCGGCGACGTTCCTCGCCACGATCCGCACGGGCATCGCGCTGTGGCTGGAGGGAGCGGGCGAACAACAGCTGCCCGAACTGGTGGATCGCCTCCTGGGCCGCGTCGCGGTTCAGGGCACGTAGACCTGCCCGGTCTGCCGTCCCTCGATCGAGCGGATGTACGCCTGTGCCACGTCGGCCAGCGGCACGGGCTTCATGCCGGGGAAGTAGTCGCCGTACACGTCGAGTGCCTCGGTGAAGACGGTCGGGCTGACGGCGTTGATCCGCTGCGGGGCGATCTCGATGGCGGCAGCGCGCACGAACGCCTCCACCGCGCCGTTGACCAGCGAGGCCGCCGCGCCGGTGACGATCGGTTCGCGCGCCAGCACGCCCGTGATCAGCGTGAACGACTCGGTGACGTGCGCGAGCCCCTCGCGGACCAGCGCGACCTGGGACAGGATCTTCCCGGTCACCCCTGCCTGGTAGTCCGCGATCGTCAGCTCGCCGAACGGCTTGAACGGCACGTGTCCTGCGGCGGAGGCGACGGCGTCGACCTGGCCGACGGTCTGGTAGAGATCGGCCACCTGGGCCGGGTCGGTCACGTCGTACTGCAGGTCCCCTCCGGTGCGGGAGACGGTCACGACGTCGTGCTTGCGTTCGGTGAGCACCTGGTGCACGGCGGTACCCAGCTTGCCGGTGGCTCCAACGAGCAGAATCCTCATGCCGTCGACGCTAGGACCGCTCCGAACGGGAGTGAAATGCCGTTCGTGCAGCACTTATGATCGGCGGTTATGAATGTCGAGCTGCGTCACCTGCGAGCGCTCGCCGCGATCGGCGACCACCGTTCGATCACGGCCGCCGCGCAGTCGTTGCACGTCACGCAGCCCGCTCTCTCGCGCACGCTCGACCAGTTGGAACGGCGTCTGGGCGTGCGCCTCGTGGAACGCACGACCCGTCACGTCGCGCTGACCGAACCCGGCCAACGGCTGTGGGAGCACAGCCACCGCATCCTGACCTCGCTCGACACGGCGCTGGCCGAGGCCGCGCAGCCCCAGCCGCTCCGGCTGACCTTCGCCTGGGCCGCGCTCGGCGAGTACACCATCCCGTTCCTGCGGGAATGGCGCGCCGAACACCCGGACGTGCGCGTGCAGATCCGCCGCTCCGACGACCCGGAGGCGGCGCTGAGGCGTGGCGAGGCGGACGTGGCGGTCCTGCGCACCGAACCGGCCGGCGCGGACATCGGCCACGTGGCGTTGCTCGACGAACCCCGGGTCGCGGCCGTCGCGGACGACCACCCGCTCGCGGCACGTGACACGCTGACGCTCACCGACCTGACCGGCGAGTGCGTCGCGGTGTGCGAGACGGCGGCGACGACCGGCGCCGACCTCTGGCCGTCCAGTGCCCGCCCGCGGACCGTGGACGTGCCCGGCGTGGTCGAGTGGCTCACGTCGATCGCGACCGGCACGACCGTCGGCGTCACGGCGGCCGGGAGCAGCCACCACAACCCGCATCCCGGCGTCACCTACCTGCCGCTGACCGACGCCGAGCCGATCACCGTGCGGCTGGCGTGGGCGGCACCGGCGGCGCACCCGTCCATCGACGAGTTCATCGCGCTGGCGCGGCGCCATCTGGCCGCCACAGCCGCAACTGCAGCATCGCCGCGAACCGAGCGTCCGGATCACTGAGGTCGATCTCCCCGACCTCCGCCAGCCGCCGCAGCCGATAGCGGAACGTGTTGGGGTGCACGAAAACCGCTGCTGACGCGGCCACCACGTCCCCGAAGGCGTCGAGCCACGCGCCGAGCGTCTCCACGAGGTTGCCGCTGTGCTTGCGGTCGTACGCGATCAACCGCGCGACCGGTCCGGTCAGCGTGTCCCCGCGTTCGGCGATCAGGTCCGACAGCTCCAGCAACAACCCCTCACTGTGCACATCGGACACTCGCGCCACCGCGAGTGACGCACGCCCGGCCCGCAACACCCGCAGCACCAGATCCGCACCGGCCCGGGAACGCGACAACGTCAGGCCGTCGGACACCTGGCCGACACCCACCAGCACCTGGTGCCCGATGCGGTTGCGGAAGTCCTTGGCGATCCGCAACGCCCGGTCCTCCGACTCGGCGGGCAGGATCGCGTAGGCGACATCGCCGATCAACGCCGCGGCAGCGCGCGGATGCACGGCTGTCAGGTGCATCGCGAGCGCGTCAGCGACCTGCTGGCGTTCGGCCAGCAACCGGGCGTGCGCGGCCGGATCGTCCCCGTGCGTGTGGGCCAGCGCCAACGCCAGCACCACACACGCCTGGTCGGCCAGCCCCAGCCGCCGCACCGCCTCCGCCGCCCCCTGGCCACCCTCGACAGCGGTGGAGACCAGATCAGCACGCAACCGGCGTTCGACATCGGCACCCGCGCGCTGGCGCATCATGTGCAACGCCACGAGCTTGGCCGCGTCACCGAACGCGGCGGAACTGTCCGGGGACAGCGGCCCGCGCACAGCCGCCCAGATCGAACCGAGGAACTCGTCGCCCGCGCGCACCGCCACAGCGAGGCGCGGCAGACACAGCGAACCATCATCGGCGGGAAGTCCCTCGATGTAGACGGCCTGATCGCTGCGGTAGAGCCGCTGGAACACCCCGCGCGCCTCCAGCATCCGCGTGTAGCGCGCCGGGACCTTCCTTCCCAGGATCGTCTCGACGCGCGACGGGTCGGCCTCGTCCTGGCCCCCGGAGAACGCGAGCACGCGCGAGCTGCGGTCCTCGATCGTCACCGGGGCGCTGATCAACGACGAGACCGCGTTGGCCAGGGCGAACAGATCCCCGGCCGGCACGCCGCCGAGCGTCTCGGACGGATCGACCTCGCCTTCGGCCAGCAGTGACCGCAGCATCGCGGCGAGCTGCGTCCACGACGCCCCCGGCGCCAGGCCGAGCAGGACCACACCCGAGCGGTCCACGGCCGCGGCCAGTTCGTCCGTGACCACGACGGGGCCGCGCAGCACCAGCGCCGCCGCCCCGTCCAGCAGCCCGAGGATCTCCGCCGGGTTCCGCACACCGACGCCCAGCACCAGCGCGGACGGCGGCAGCGCCTGGTCGTCGTCGGGGTCGTGGATCACCACCCCGCCGATGTCCTTGGCGCGGCTCGGATCACCGCGCACGAGGTCGATCAGCGTGGTGCCGAGGTCGTCCAGCACGCGGGTGAGGCCAGTTCGCGGACTCATACCACCACCTCGCCAACCGTCTACAGAGGAATCCGCTGTCTGTTCGGTGCTCGATGATTGGAGTCTACTGGCGCACCAGCGTGTTCAGGCTGGTCAGGTGCCGTTCGCGAGGCCCTGGTGGGAGGTCGCCGCTCGCACCGAGGTCTTGCGGGCGGTCATGGCTGCACAATCGTCGAACGGGGTATCTCCACATGGCGACGTCGACAACGCGGCGAAGATGTCCGGTTCGCATGAACTCAGGTGCTCAACGAGCGGAAGGTTGAAGGCGTGTCCTCAACGGAACAAGAAGGCCGGGCGGAGAACGACGCGCCCGGAAAGGCCGGTCAGCGACCGACGATCACCACCGGTGGCGTCGAGTTGCCGGCGGACCTCCCCTTGGGGCGTGAGCTCCTTCCCGGTCAGCGAGCCGACCTCCGGGTGCTCGACGTCGCCACGGGGGAGTCCGAGCTCGTTCTGAGCAGCACCGATCGGCTGATCGAAGCCCCGCAGTTCCATCCGGACGGCCGGCATCTGGTGGTCAACGGGGACGGGTTGCTGCTCCTGGTCGATCTGCAGGGTGACCGCACACCGACGGCGGTGCCGGCGACCGGTCTCCCTCCGGTCAACAACGATCACGTCATCACACCGGACGGCCTGTGGCACATCGTGTCCGCTGTGGACGGTCATCTCTATCAGTTGCCGTGGAACGGCGGCGAGGCCGTGCGCGTGACGGTCGACAAGGAACCGGAGCGGTGTTTCCGGCACTTCCTGCACGGCATCTCGCCGGACGGCCGCCGCCTCACCTACGTCGGGGTGGAGATGGCGGACGGCGACGAGTGGGGGCGTCGTGCCCTGTGGACCCTGGATCTCGGCACGGGAGCCGAGGTGCAGGTCGGCGACGGCTACTCACCCGCCGACGGACCGGAGTTCTCGCCTGACGGCAAGGCGTTGTACTTCAACTCCGAGTTCCGGTCGACGGTCGACGGCCACGCCCAGTTGTTCCGGCGGGACGAGGTGTCCGGGACGGTGGAACAACTGACCGGCGACGAGCGGGCCAACTGGTTCCCGCATCCGTCGCCCGACGGCGCCCACGTCGCCTACCTGAGCTATCCGGCCGGAACCGTCGGACACCCGGCCGACCTGCCCGTCGAGCTCCGGCTGCTGACGTTGCCGCAGTCGGCTCCGCGAACCCTCGTCGCCCTGCAGGGAGGGCAGGGCACGATCAACGTCAACAGCTGGTCCCCGGACACCCGCCGCATCGCCTACGTCGAGTACCCGATCAGCGTGCAGAAGGTCCCATGACCCGTCAGCGTGGCGGGTCGACGCCGTCGGTCCGTTCGAGTTCGGAGATCCACAGGGCAAGCGCCGCCTGGGCGTCGCGCAGGGTGCGTGCCGGCTCGCCGAGTCCGTGCAACGCCAGCCGCCGTTGTTCGAGTCTGGGGCTGCGGAACTTCGGGAAGGCGAGCTTGAGGCACGTGTCGATCATCTCGGAGTGGTAGTGCAGCAGCTGGGTCACCCGGAACTCCAGTGAGGCGCGGTCGGTGTCGCCGATGAGGTCCAGCGCCCATCCGTGCAGCCGGCAGTAGTCGGACGCGACCCGGCCGCCTCGGCGGGCCACCTGTGCCGGGACGTCGCCAGGCTGTGCGCAGGCGCCGATGACCTGCTCGGCGGCGGGCTGGAGTTCGACCGCACGGGTGGCCACCTCCAGCAGCGACCGCAGCGCAACCAGATGCGCGGCGGCGGATTCGTTCGCAGTAGCCGCGGCCGCGCTTCGGCGCGGGCGACGTCCCGGAATCCGCATGTGAGCCCCCAGACTCGATGAGCCAGCCCAGAAGCATCCAGTGTGAACCGTGACGAGGCGCGCCGTGAGGTGCGAGGGAGCAGCGGCAGCGACGCCAAGGATTCAGCCCGCGATGCGTGCAGATCCCCTTGCCGAGCTTGCTGCCGTCGTCCACGTCGGACTGTTCGTTCCGCCAAGGGGCCGCTCGAGACTGGGCCGCAGGGCGGGTCCGGCCAGACTCTGGTCCAGGTGCTCGGCGAGTCGCTCGTTCACAGCGGCTGCCCGCCAGTGTCATCGGTGGGGCTCTCATGGCTTGCGTCTCGCCGGGCACCGCGCGAGATCTCCACGCCGACAAGCCGGCGAGCCTGCCTCGCGGCCGGGTGGATCACTCCGCAGCGGCTGGACCGCCGGGCCCGCTCTCGCGGCGTTGCCGGGCCGTCCAGTCCGAGCTGTCCTGGCTGTAGCGGATCAGGAACCGGGCGAACTGGTCTCGTTCGGCGGTCGTCCACGCGGTCGTGATGAGTTCGAAGGTCTCGCGCTGCTCGGAGGCGAAGCGGCCGCGTTCGGCCTCGCCGGCCTCGGTGAGCTCCAGGACCGTGCGGCGGCCGTCCGCCTGGGAGACGGCTCGCCTCAGCAGACCGTCCGCGATGCACGCGGCCACGGTCCGGCTGGCGACGGGCTGGGCGACCCCCATCTCGGCGGCCACCCCGCCGACCGTCATCTCGCCAGGACACTCGTGGACGAGGTTCAGCAGAAGGTTGCGGGTGAGGTCTCCACGTCCACCGGAGGTCCGTCGGCGCAGACGTGACAGCGCGGGCCCGACCTGGTCGAGCAGGTTCTCGCCCTCGCCTGCTCCATCACGTGGAGACGTGGTGCTCATCCGCCCACTGTAGCAACTACGAATCACATCACATCTACATACCTTTGGGTATTCGTATACCTAGAGGTATATGATTCGCTGTGACAGCACGCCTCCCATCTGACAAGGCAGGTCATGACCGCAACCACCATCACCGGAGCGAAGGTCTTCGACGGCGAGAAGATCCTCGGTGTCACCACCGTGTCCATCGAGGACGGGAAGATCGTCCAAGTAGGGGGAGACGTGCCCGCCGGCGCCGACGTGGTCGACGGGACCGGCGCGACCCTGCTGCCAGGGTTGATCGACGCGCACGTCCACAGCAGTCCGGACTCTCTCGCACTGGCGTTGCGCTTCGGGGTGACCACGGAACTGGAGATGCAGGGCACCAACACGCGCTCCCGGCGAGCCGGTACCAGTCAGGACGACGCGGTCGCAGACGTGCGTTCGGCAGGCTTCGGCCTGACTCCACCCGGCGGGCACCCGAGCGAGCTCTTCCCGCCGGGCTTCAACCCTGGCGGCGCCGCGGGCCCGCCCAGTGGTGAACCGCCGTTCCACCCGGACGCCACCAGCCCGGAGGGCGCGGCGGCATCCATCCCGAAGCTGCTCGCGCACGGCTCGGACTACATCAAGTTCATGATCGACGACGGCAGCGTCGAGGGACATCCGGGCCTGCCGATGATCGACCAGGCCACCCTGAACGCGGGCGCGGCCGAGGCGAGGAAGTACGGCGCCCTCACCGTCGCCCACACGCTGACCATCGACGCCACCAGGATGGCCCTGGAGGCCGGAATCGACGGCTTGGCGCACCTGTTCGTCGAGCCCCACGACGCCGAGATCGTCTCCATGATCAAGGACGCCGGCATGTTCGTGGTCCCCTGCGCGGTCCTCAACGCCTCGCTGACGGGTGTCACCGGCGACGAGCTCGCCGACGACCCGCGCGTCGCCTCGCGGTTGAACGAGGACTGGGACAAGACCCTGCGCTCCAGCTTCAACTGCTACCCGCAGGGCAACATCGAGGACGTCCTGACGACCATCAAGGCGCTCAGCGACGCCGGGGTCGACATCCTGGTGGGCACCGACGCCTCCGTTCCCCTGCCGTTCCTCGGCGGCCTCGCCCACGGCGCCAGCGTCCACCACGAGCTGCAGTACCTGGTGAGGGCCGGACTCACCCCGCCCCAGGCCCTGCGCGCCGCGACGGCCACGACGGCCCGGCGTTTCGCGCTGACCGACCGGGGCCGCATCGCCGAGGGCCTGCGCGCCGACCTGCTCCTCGTCGACGGAGACCCCACCACCACGATCTCGGACACCCTCAACACCCGTGCCGTGTGGCGCCGCGGAACTCGACTGGGCCTGGTCCGGTGAGCCCACGGCTACGGCCGCCAGACCCGCTGGAGCTCTCCGGTCGAGCGACCTGTCAGGTCTGGTCGGACCACCACTTCTGGCCGGCCGGGGAAATGCCCGGCTCACGGTGACATTCGGCGAGCTGGTGGACCCACCGCTTGCCTGCGTGCGGGACGTCGCGGACGATGCGCGGCGTCGCGTGGCCGGGTAGGTGGCCCGTGATCGCGAGCTGGAGTTCTTGGGCTTCCCGCTCGTTCATGGCTGAGGATCTGAAGGAATGATCCTTGTCCGTGCCTGGCCGTGCTCGACTTCGGTGGTCACGCCGCGCTGCGCAACCGCGCCAAGCCACCGCGATCCAGAGGGTGGGGGCGCGTCACATCCCGTGCAGCTCACGGTTCTGCCATGCACGACGTTCCGCGCCCGCCGCATCCGGTACGAGGGCCGAACGGGTGTCGAACACCATGGTTGCCCGCCCGCGGGGTTTGTAGCGGGGCCAGCCGGGATCGCCGGACTTGGCGAACTGAACCCACGCGGCGTGCATCGCGGTCGCGAGGTCGTGCGGCTGGTGTGCGCCGAGCAGTTCCCTGCCGTCCTCGCCGGCCGCTGCCACGAGCGCCACGTCGTCGCGGACGAAGCACAGGTCGATGCCGTGCGACGCGCCGAGCAGCGGGAGACGGGAGTCGGCCTGCCAGTGGAACTCGTAGATCCACGTCGGCGCCGTCCGGGCGGCCGCGAGGCGGAGGGTGGGCATGCGGAACGCCCAGTCCGTCCAGGACGCCTCGACCAGAGCGGAGGCATCGGTGATGCGGCGCGGCCCGTTCCGGTAGGCGTCGCGCAACGCGCGATCGATGCCGATGGCCGAACCCAGCCCGCGGCGGACCAGTGGAGCCAGCCAGGCGCTGCTGGACACCATGGTCACGATTTCCACGGCCTCGTTGCGCACGGTGCCGGTCATCAACGGAACCTCCGACGCCCCAGCGGTTTTCGCGAGCTGTCCACAAGAGACCGGAAGTGACTCGGTGCCGTGCACCGCCCGGAAGGGACTCAGCAGGAGTGCACGCGCGTCTCCCACGACGATCTTCCTGCCGAAGCGTGCCAGCGCCGATTCCGTCGCCGCCACGGTCCGTGCGATCGGGACGTCGCGGAGCCCCTCAGCGGTCGCCGGGACGCGCAGACTGCGTGCGATCTGCCGGGTTGTCCGCATCGCCTCGTCGGGTTCGACCGTCGCGGCAGGGTGTCCGCTCTGCGCGATCGCACGCGCGAACAACCCGCGAGAGCCCGGCATCGCCAGGTGGTTGAACACGCTGACCGCGCCGCCGGACTGGCCGAAGATCGTGACCTGTCCCGGGTCGCCTCCGAAGGCGGCGATGTTGCGGTGCACCCACTCCAGAGCGGCGATCTGGTCACGCAGTCCGAGGTTGTCCGCACCGTCGCCCAGGTAGAGGAAGCCCTCGATGCCGAGCCGGTAGTTGATGCCGACGTGCACGATCCCGTGCCTTGCGAAGGTCTGCCCGCGATAGCCCGGTGCCGATCCCGCGCCGAAGACGTAGGCACCGCCGTGGATGTGCACCATCACCGGCAGACCTGCGGCACCGGGATCGGGCGTGCACACCTCCACGGTGAGGCAGTCCTCACCCGTGCTCGGCGGGGCGTAGACGGTGCCGAACAGACCCTGCCCCGCCGGCTGAGGAGCTGCCGGTCCTGGTCTGGTCCCGTCGCGAACGCCGTCCCACGGCTCGGGTGCCGAGGGCGGGCGGAAGCGCCGGACGCCGAACGGCGCGGCGGCGAACGGAACGTTGCGGAACAGGTGCAGCCCGTCGCTCTCGACGCCTTCGACGACGCCGTACTCGGTCCGGACCCGGCTCACCTGTTCGCTCCGGCCTGGACGGACCGGAGGGGAAAGCCGACCGCGGTCAGCTGTTCGGAGACCTCCCACAGGCGGCGTGCCACGTCGCTGTCCTGCGCCTTGTGCGAGCGGCCGACCAGCGCTGGGGCACCCCGGCCCTCCATGAACCCGCTCGGGCCCGCGTAGCTGTCACCCGGAACATCCGCCACAGCCGCGAAAAGCGTCGGCAGGGCGCCATCCTCTTCGCTCTGCGCGAAGAGCTTCGTCACCGCGTTCTCCACGGCGTTGCGCAGCCCTTTCCGGCTGCCGGGCTTGAGTAGGTTCGTGGCCGCCATGCCGGGATGCGCGGCAGTCGAGATCACCGGTGAGCCGGCCTCGGTCAAACGTCGCTGCAGTTCCGCGGTGAACAGCAGGTTGGCGAGCTTGGACTGAGCGTAGGCGGGCATCGCCCGATAGGGCCTGTGCTCCCAGTTGAGGTCGTCGAACTCGATCGAACCCATCTTGTGCCCGTTGGACGACACCGTGACGACCCGGTCCCTGATCTGCGGCAGCAGCAGGTTCGTCAACGCGAAGTGCCCCAGGTGGTTCGTGCCGAACTGCAGCTCGAAACCGTCGGCGGTGCGGGCGAACGGCGGAATCATGACACCGGCGTTGTTGATCAGCACGTCCACGGGCCCGTCCAGGCCCTCGGCGAACGCGCGGATCGAGGCCAGGTCCGAGAGGTCGAGCCGCCGGGTCTCGACGTGGCCGGCCATCGTGGCCGCGGCCGCATGTCCCTTGGCGAGATCACGAACGGCGAGCACCACGTGCGCGCCCTGGGCTGCGAGCGTGCGGGCGGCAACGCGGCCGATTCCGCTGTTCGCGCCGGTGATGACGAAGGTGCGCCCCGTCTGCGAGGGAACGTCCGAGGAAGTGAATGTTGTCATGGCCAACATAGTAGGCAGCGTCAACAATGTTGGCAAGGGAAACTTGACTGCTAGGATCGGCCCATGCCCGGAGCGACTGACGAGCGGCCCTACCACCACGGCAACCTGCGCACCGCGTTGCTCGAAGCGGCCGAGCGCGGTCTGCGCGAGTCCGGGGCGGACAAGCTGGCGCTGCGCGATCTGGCCAGGGAGCTCGGCGTCAGCCACGCCGCACCGCACCGGCACTTCCCGAACCGTCAGACCCTGCTCGACGCCCTGGCGGAGAACGGATTCGCCCGCCTCGACGCGGCCCTCCGCACCGCGATGACCGGTACGGACGGCGACTTCTCCGCGCGCGTCCGCGAAACGATGACTGCGTACACCCGGTTCGCCACTGAGAACGCCGCGCTCGTCGAGCTGATGTACACCAGCAAACACCGGCCGGATGCGACGCGGCTCATGAAGGCTGCCGAAGGGCCGTTCGGTCTCATGAACGACCTGATCCTCCAGGGACAGGCGGAGGGCGCCCTGCAGGCAGGCGACCCCGAGCGGATCGGAATCGTCCTGTTCGCAACCCTGCAGGGCATCGCCTCGCTCATCAACGGCAACATCGTCAAACCGGAACTGCTCGACGCGATCGTCGAAACCGCTGTGACGCAGTTCCTCCGAGGCGCCAGCCCACTCGAATGACGACTTGCCGACGCGGGCGAGCGCACGAGTGCGGCCCTGGGTTCCTGAGGCTCTACGGCTGCGGCAGCGGGGAGCAGAACCACGCGTCGAACGTGAATCGGGCCGCGCTGACCTGCAGGAGTTTGATTTCTGCAGGTCAGCGCGGGTTGGATGCCACAGGAATCCACTCCGTCTTCACCGTCACGTCGTCCAGGGCGTCCGGCAACGGCGTCACCCCGAGCCCCGGACCCGTCGGAACGGTCAGGTGACCGTCCTGCAGCACGAACGGCTCGGTGACGTCCATCCGGTAGTAGCGGCCGGACGCCGAGGTGTCGCCGGGCAGCGTGCAGCCGGGCAACGCTGCCAGCGCCACGTTCGCGGCCCTGCCGATGCCGGTCTCGAGCATGCCGCCGCACCACACCGCGACGTTGTTCGCCGCGCAGACGTCGTGGATGCGCCGCGCCTCCAGGTAGCCGCCGACCCTGCTGGGCTTGATGTTGACGATCTGGCAGGCGCCCAGCTTGATCGCGTCGGCGGCCGACGACGCCGAGGTGATCGACTCGTCCAGGCAGATCGGCGTCCGCACGACCTTGGCGAGCTCGGCGTGGGCGAGCAACTCCTCCTCTGCCAGCGGTTGTTCGATCAGCAGCAGGTCGAACGGGTCGAGCTTCGCGAGGTGCCGCGCGTCGCCCAGGGTGTACGCGGTGTTCGCGTCCACCTGCAGCAGCACGTCGGTGAACCGCTCGCGCACGGCCCGCACGGGTTCGACGTCCCAGCCCGGTTCGATCTTCAGCTTGATCCGGACGTAGCCCTCCTCGACGTAACCGCCGACGGCGTCGAGCAGTTCCGGGATCGAGTTCATGATCCCGACCGACACCCCGCACGGCACGCGGTCGCGGACCGCGCCCAGCTCACGGCCGAAGGACACCCCACGCGCGCGCAGTTCGGCGTCCAGGACGGCCATCTCCAACGCCGCCTTGGCCATCCGGTGCCCGTGGAACTTCGCCAGCCGCGGAGCGACCGAGATGCCGTCGATCGGCCCGGTGAGCGCCGGGACGAAGAACCGCCGCAGCACGTCGGCGCAGCCCTCCACGTACTCCGGCGAGTACACCGGATCGACCAGCGCGCCGCACTCGCCCCAGCCCTCGCCCTCGTCCGTGACGGCGCGCAGCAGCAGCAACTGCCGCACGGTCTGCGTGCCGAACGAGGTGCGGAACGGCGACTTCAGCGGCATCTCGACCCAGCGGATCTCCACCCCGGTCAGCTTCACGACTCAGTGCCCTTCTCGACGACGTACCAGCCGGACCTGTCGAACCCGGTTATGCGCGCGCCGCTCGCGAGCAGCCCGCCGAGCACCTCCCGCACGGCGTAGCGCCATTCGTTCGCCGCGGCCGGGTTCGTGGCCCGCAGCGACTCGATGTCCGGTGGCACGGCGACGAGAACCGTGCTGCCCGAACACACTCCCGGCACCGGCAGGCCGTCCTCGGAGATGCCGAGGCCCACCACGCCCGTCGCGCTGACGGTCCGCGGCCGGCCGGCGCACGCCGACACGGCCGCGGGGGAGGAGATGCGCCAGCGGATCAGCAGCCGGTCGGTCTCGTCGCCGCCGTTGATGTCGTCGTGCATGTGGCCGTAGAAGTCGGGCAGGTACTCGGTCGCGTCCGCGGCGAGCTTGCCCAGGTTGAAGTAGGCGTTGCGGCGCACCAGCGGGTCGAACGTCCAGCTGACCTCGGTGAGCCCGCGTTCGAGCGCCCACGCCCGCTGGTCGAGCTTGAGCGCGTACCCGACGTTGCGGCCGCGCATGCCCGCCGCCACCCCGGCGATGTGGCTGTGCAGCGCGCCGGCGGCGGGTGGCGAGCAGAACCCGATGCACGCGCCCACCAGGACGTCGCCGTCGAACGCGCCCGCGACGTAGCTGCCCGCCTTGGTCATCGCGCGCAGCAGCTCCGCGGTGACCGGGGGAGCGCCGCCCTCCTCGGCCGGACGCCAGATCGACTCGTACAACCGTTGCGTGGCGAGGAGTTCCGCGTGGTCGGTGAGCTGACGGACCACCACGTTCTGTTTCACCAACGTCATGTCAGCTCCTTCACCAGCGCCGCGAGCAGCTGGGTGCGCGGAACGAGCTCCGACACCAGCACGTGCTCGCTCTCGGCGTGCGCGCCACCGCCGACGGCACCGAGCCCGTCGAGCGTGGGAATCCCCACTCCTGCGGTGAAGTTGCCGTCCGACGCGCCACCGACCGCCGCCTGCGGGACACCGGGCAGGAACCTGGACGCCAGGTCGAACAACGCGGAGGACGCGGACAGCTCCAGCGGCGGGCGGTTCGGTCCGCCGGCCACCTCGACCTTCGCGCCGTCCAGCACCGGCTGCAGCGCTTTCATGTCCTCATCGACCCGTTGCTGTTCCTCCAGGTTCCGCACGCGCACGTCCACCATGAACTTCCCTTGTGCGGGAACGGTGTTCGTCGTCGTGCCGGAGGACAGCACGGTCGGCACGACGGTCGTCCCGGCGGCGGCGTCCGCCAGCAGGGAGACCGCCAGGATCTGGTGTGCCGCCTCGATCGTCGCGTTCACGCCGCGTTCGGGTTCGAGCCCGGCGTGCGAGGCGCGTCCGTGCAACGTCACCTCGTACATCGACGTGCCCTTGCGCTCGGTCTTCAACGCACCGCCGTCCGCAGAGGCCTCGCAGACCAGGACGGCCGAGTGCTCCACGGCCTCGGTCTCGATCAGCCCGCGCGACGACGGCGAGCCGATCTCCTCGTCACCGGTGATCAGAACCGTGACGCCGTCGGGAGAACCGAGCGCCGCGACGGCGTGGAAGATCATCACGACGCCGGTCTTCATGTCGAAGCAGCCGGGCCCGCGCAGCACACCGCCCGCCACGCTGAACGGGATCCGCTCCAGCGTCCCGATCGGCCACACCGTGTCGTGGTGGCCGAGCAGCAACACCTTGCGCGGCCCCGAACCCAGCCGCCACCGCAGATGCGTGCGGCCGTCGAGCACGATCCGCTCCGGCTGGGCGCCGAGCAGCGCGGCACCTACCTGAGCGGTGACCTCGGCGCTGCGGGCGACCGCCGCCAGGTCGGTGGACGGCGACTCGCAGGACACGAGCCGTTCGATGTCGTCGATCAGGTTCATCAGGACACCTTCGGCGTGGCGCGGACACCCATGTGCACGTACTGCTCCCCGGTCGGCAACGCGTAGAACACCAGGGAGGACCAGCTCTTGTCCTCGGCCATCCGGTACAGGAACGTCGAGTCGTCGACCGGCACGAGATCGACCTGCGGCGGCTTGGGGAACAGGCCCGCCAGCGGACCGGTGGGCGTCATGTCCAGCAGCAGCCCGTTCTCGCCCTCGGTGACGTCGAGGGTGATGGAGGCCCGCTCGTACTTCCCGACGTACCGCGAGACGTCCACGGCCGGTGGTGCGTCGGCCGGCACCGGCGGGCGCGGCATGGCGAGGTCCGCCAGCTCGGCGAAGATCTCCCGGTACAGGTCCAGATACAGCTCGCGGGCGCCGTCGCCGTTGGTCAGCAACGTGACCGCGAGGTCGTGGCCCGGCAGCAGGCGCAGGAACGCGGACTGCCCGATCGTGTTGCCGTCGTGGCCGATCAGCCGCTGGCCGTCCCAGCCGAACCTGATCCAGCCGACGCCCCACGAGTCGCCCAGCACGAACCGGTCGGGCACCTCGGTCTGCTTCTCGGTCATCTCGGCCGCGGACTCCTCGGACAGCACCCGCGTGCCGTCCGGCGCCAGGCCTCCCGCGAGGTGCATCCGGGCGAACGCCAGCACGTCCTCGGTGGTCGAGAAGATCGTCCCGGCAGGGCCGACCGAGCGCGGGAGTGCCCACACCGGGGCGACGTCCAGCTTCTCGTCCTGCTTGACGTGGCCGACGGCGGCGCGGTGCAGCAGCGCCTCCTCCGGCAGCGTGCCGGTGCGGGTGAGGCCCAGCGGGGTGAAGAGCCTCTCCCGCATGGCGGCGTCCCAGGTCTTGCCGGTGAGCTTCTCGATCACCCTGCCCGCGAGCACGAAACCGGCGTTGCTGTAGGAGAAGGTCGCGCCGAGCGGGTGGTTCTGGGCGGCGTCGGCGAGCAGTTCGGTGTAGCGCTCCAGGCAGTCGTCACCGCGGCCGGTGTCGGTGAAGTTGTCGCCGTCGATGCCGCTGGTGTGCGTGAGGAGGTGCCGCATGGTCACCTTCTGGCCGACCACCGGGTCCGAGAGCGTGAGCTCCGGCAGGACGTCGGTGATCGGGGCGTCCAGGTCGAGCAGGCCCTCGTCGACGAGCGTCATCACGACCGTCGTCGTCCAGACCTTGCCGATCGAACCGATCTGGAAGATCGTGTCGTCGGTGACCTCGACGCCGGTCTGGATGTTCAGCACACCGTGGTGCGCCTGGAGGATCTCGCCCTTGTACAGGACACCGAGCGCCGCGCCAGGTACGCCGTGCTTCTTCGCGAGCGCGGAAAGCCTGCGCTGCCAGTGCTTCTGGTCGAGCGGCTTGCGGTTCTCCGCGTGCTCACGCACCCAGTCGACCACCCGGCGGTTGAAGTCCTCGCGGTGCGACGGCTTGCCGTTGAGGATGAACAGGTGCGATTCCTCCGGGTACAGCACCAGCTTCGCCGGCACGCTGTTCTCGCGCAGCGCGGTGAACCACTGCTCGGCCTGGCCCACGGGGCACCTGTCGTCGGCCGCACCCTGGTAGATCAGCGTCGGCGTGCTGACGTCACCGACGCGCGTCAGCGGGGACAGCTCCGCGAGGTGCTCGCCGGCACCGCCGAGCTCGAGCGCGGTCAGGTAGTGGCCGCCGTCGGAGGTGCCCGCCATGCTCGTCAGGTCGCTGACCACACCGCCCGCGACGGCGGCGGCGAACCTGGGGTCGCGGCTGGTCAGGTAGCAGGTCATGTAGCCGCCGTAGCTGTAGCCGGTGACGGCGAGCCTGGCCGGGTCGGCGAGTCCCTCCGCGACGAGCTGGTCGAGCGGCTCCAGGAAGTCCTTCGCGTCGGCCTTGCCCCACGCGCCGAGCGCGGCCCGGTAGAAGGACTCGCCGTAGCCGTCGCTGCCGCGCGGGTTGAGCAGCAGCACCGCCCAGCCCTGCTGTGCCAGCACCTGGTGGTAGAGGTGGACCGGGTCGGCGGCGCCGTTCCACGCGTTGTGCGGGCCGCCGTGGATGTCCAGCAGCAACGGCGCCGGGCCGGTGCGCTCCGGGTCGCGGACGAGCCAGCCGTGCACCACGGTGCCGTCCGAGATCGTGAACTCCCGTTCCTCGCGGACGAACGGCTCGACACTGGTGTGTCCGGTGTGGACGGTCGCCTCGCCGGAGGTCAGGTCGACCGTGGCGATCTCGCCGAACGAGGTGGGCGTGCCCAGGACGACGGCCGCGGTGTCACCGACGACGGAAAGCCCTGCCACGACCCGGGAGTCCCCGCCCAGGACCAGGCGCGGCACCTCGTCGCCTTCGAGGTCGACGGCGTAGAGCTGGGTGCAGCCGCGGTCTCGGGCGCAGAACAGCACCGTGCCGCCGTGCTGGACCGGCAGCCCGCCGGGGTAACCCGCCATGCCGGGCATGAGGTTGCGGTCGAGCGACGCGGACAGGTTCCTGACCGTGCCGTCCAGCGGCAGGAACAGGAGGTCCAGGTGACCGGCGTCCGCGGAGGCGCGACCGACGACCAGCAAACCTGCCTCCGTCCACGTGACCGTCGCGGCCTGTCCCTCGGCGAGCCCGACGACCTGCGGTTCCGCTTTGCTGTCGACCTCGACGACGTGCACCGGCACGCGGAACGTCAGGTCGGCGTCCTCGTCGCGGGAGGCGGTGAAGGCGAGCTTCGTGCCGTCCGGTGACCACGCGGGGGCGCTCGCGTGCCAGTCACCGCTGGTCAGCTGCCGGACCTCGCGGGTCTCCAGGTCGAGGACGTGCAGGTGGGCGCGGACGCTGCGCAGGTACCCGGCGCCGTCGGCCTTGTGGTCCAGGCGGCTCGTGACGATCGGCGCGGAGGCGTCGGCGATGTCGACGGGTGCGGAGAACGCGAGCTTCGTGCCGTCGGCGTTCCACACCGGTGCGCCAGCGCCGAGCGAGAGCTCCGTGAGCTGCTCGGGTTCGCCGTCCAGCAGCCAGATCTGCGCGGGGCCGTCCTGGGCGCGCAGGAACGCGATCCTGCCGTCCGGGGACCACGCCGGTGACGTGTCCGCCTTGCCCCTGGTGAGCTGCTTCGTCTTGCCGTTCACGACCCGCCAGAGCGCGCGTTCGTCGCGGTCGTTCTCGCGGTCGGTGGTGCGCAGGACGTAGACGATCTCGGTTCCGTCCGGCGAGAGCGCGGGCTGTTCCGGCAGCGCGTAGCCGTACAGGTCCTCGATGGTGGTCACGTTGCGGATCCCCTCGTCAGCTCGGAACGGAACAGGTCGAGCACGTTCTGGCCCAGGACGCGGACGATGTCGTCCTCGGGCCATCCCCTCTTCTGCAGCACCTCGGTCACCAGCGGCAGACCTGCCGGCCCCTCCAGGCCCGGCAGGTACCGGTCGGTCGGCACGCCCTCGATGAACTGGGCCTCGCAGCACGGCGGCGTGGTGTCCTCCAGGACCTCCTTGACGAAGTCCGGCCCGAGGCCGACGTGCCGCACGCCCATGACGCCCGCGATGTGCTCGATGTGGTCGGCCAGGCGGCCGATCGTGAAGTCGGACTCGTGCAGGAACGGCGCGAAGAAGTTCACGCACACCACGCCGCCGTTGTCCGCGATGCCCTTCAGCTGGGCGTCGGTCAGGTTGCGGTGGTGGTCGCGCAGGGCCCGTGCCGACGAGTGCGTCGCCATCACCGGACGGGTCGAGAGCTCCAGCACGTGGTCGACGCCCGCCGCGCCCAGGTGGCTGACGTCGAAGATCATGCCGAGGCGTTCCATCTCGGCGTGCGCGGCGACGCCGGCCCTGGTCAGCCTGCTGCCGGTGGCGTCCTCGCCGCTGCCGTCGGCGAGCGCCGTGCGGCCGAAGTGGGCGAGGGACGCGATCCGCACGCCCAGCCGGTACAGCGTCTCCAGCAGTTCGACGTCCTCGCCCACGCCCGGCGCGCTCTCCAGCGCGAGCACGAGCGCGATGCGGCCGTCGTCGAGGGCCTGGTCGATCTCGGTGCCGTCGACGCAGAGCCTGGTCTCCGGGCTCGCCTCGGCGATGCGGTGCGCGACCTCGATCATCCGCAGTGTCTGCCGCAGCGCGCCTTCCGGCCGGAACACGTCGTCGACGAACACCGGCAGCACCTGCAGGTTCACCCCGCCGGCCTGCAGCTGCGGCAGCCAGCGCTCGCGGAAGTGCGGCACCCACCGCTCGACCGGGCGGTGGACGAGCGCGTCCAGCAGGTCGTTGTGGGTGTCCGCGACGACACTGCGCCCGTGCAGATCGTCGATCATGAAGCCTCCAGCCTCGTGTGGCGTCTGGGCACGGCCGCGAGCAGCTCGCGCGTGTACTCGTGCGTCGGGTTCTCGAGCACCTGTCCCGCGGGCCCCTCTTCCACGATCCTGCCCGTCTTCATCACCGCGATGCGGTCGCTCACGTACCGCACGACGGCGAGGTTGTGCGAGATGAACAGCATGGAGAGGCCGAGCTGTCGTTGCAGGTCGCGGACCAGGTTCAGCACCGCGCCCTGCACCGACACGTCGAGCGCGGACGTGATCTCGTCGGCGATGATCACCTTCGGCCGCCCGGCGAGTGCCCTGGCCAGGGCGACGCGCTGCCGTTGCCCGCCGGACAGCCGCGACGGCAGTGCGGTGGCCCTGCCGGGGTCGAGGTTCACCAGTTCGAGCAGCCTCGCGACCTCGGCCCTGCGGTCGGTGCCGCGCGGCATGGCCTCGGCGATGGAGTTCCCGATGGTCATCCTCGGGTCGAGCGACGAGTACGGGTCCTGGAAGACCATCTGGACCTTGCCGTCCACGTGGACCTGGCCCTCGGTGGGCTTGATCAGGCGGACCGCGGTGGCGGCGAGGGTGGACTTGCCGGAGCCCGACTCGCCGACGAGGCCCACGACCTGGCCGGACGGCACGGTGAGGCTGACGTCGTCGACCGCCGTGTGGTGGCCGAAGCGAACGGTGACGTTGGTGAAGGAGAGGTCGCTCATCGCACACCCGCCAGTTCGCTCTCGGACTTCCAGCACGCGACCCTGTGGCCCTCGCCGAACGCCCTGAGCTCGGGTTCCTCGGTCCGGCACTGGTCGTCGGCGAGCGGGCAGCGCGGTGCGAACGGGCACCCCTGACCGATCTCGGCCGGTTCCGGCGGCCGGCCGGGGATGACCGCGAGCGGCGCGTCCCTGTCCGTGTCGAGGTCGGGCACCGACTTGAGCAGCGCCGTCGTGTACGGGTGCCGCGCGGCCGTGAACAGCTCGTCCGTCGGCAGCTCCTCGACGATCCGGCCCGCGTACATCACGAGCACCCGGTCGCAGGTCTGCGCGACGACGATGATGTCGTGGCTGATCAGCAACACCGCGGCACTGCGGTCCTGCCGGATGCGGGCGAGCAGCCTGAGCACCTCGCGCTGCACCGTGACGTCGAGCGCGGTGGTGGGTTCGTCGGCGATCACCAGCTTCGGCTCGCCCATCAGCCCCATCGCGATCATCGCCCGCTGCCGCATGCCGCCGGAGAACTCGTGCGGGTACTGCCCTGCCCGGCGTTCGGGATCCGGCACCCGCACCGCGTCGAGCCGGCCGATCGCCTTGTGCAGCGCGGCTTTGCGGGTGTGGTTCTGGTGGACCTCGGACACCTCGGCGAGCTGCCTGCCGATGCGCTTGGTGGGGTTGAACGACGTCGTCGGGTCCTGGAACACCATCGCCAGGCTGGTACCCAGCTCGCGGTCCGGGATCTCGTCGAGAGGCTTTCCGTCGAACTGGAGCGCGTCGGCCGTGACCACGCCGGGATGCTCGACGAGCCGGGACACGGCCAAGGCGGTGAGGCTCTTGCCCGATCCGGACTCGCCGACCACACCGATCATCTCTCCGTTGTGGACGGTGAACGACACACCCCGCACCGGCGTGATGCCACCGGGGAAGGCGACGTGCAGGTTCCGGACCGTCAGCAGCCCGTCCCCGGGTTCCGAGCCGGTGGACTGCAACGGTTTCGGCGCCGGCCCTCGTTGCTGCCGCCGGTGACCCGCCGCGGCGGCCTCGCCGAACAGGTTGAACGCCAGACCCGCCAGCACCACGGCGATCGCGGGCCCCAGCGCGGGCGCGGGGGTGATGTAGATGCGGTTGAGTCCCTCACCGAGCAGCCGCCCCCAGTCGTAGGAGGGCGCCTGCACGCCGATGCCGAGGAACGACAGCCCGGCGAACGCGGTGAGCGCCGATCCCGCCGCGAGGGTCGCGTTGATGACGAGCGGCTCGGCGATGTTGGGCAGCACGTGCCGGGTGAGAAGCCGGAACCTGCCCACCCCGCACACCCGTGCGGCCGCGATGAAGTCCCGTCCTGCCACCGAGGCCGTGAGAGTCTGGGTGAGGCGGGCGAACGAAGGTGTGATCGCGAACGCGATGGCGAGCACCGCGCCGATCGTCCCCGTGCCGAAGATGACGGCGAAGAACAACGCCAGCAGCAGCCCGGGGAACGCCACGGCGATGTTGACCGCCGACGTCACGATCCTGGCCGCCCAGCGGGGGAGCACCGACGGCGCCGAGCCGAGGAGCAGGCCCGTGGTCACGCCGATCAGCGTGGCGAGCAGGGCCAGTCCGATCGTGAGGCGGGTGGCCACCAGTACGCGGTAGAAGATGTCGCGGCCCAGCTGGTCGGTGCCGAGGAGGTGCTCGGCGGACGGGCCCTGCTGCAGGGCGTCGGTGTCGATGGCGGCGGCCCGGTCGCCCCACAGGAGCGGGGCGAAGATCGCCAGCGCCAGCAGGACGGTGAGGAGCAGGGCGGAGGCCGCGCCGACGGGGGAGCGGAGGACAGCTAGCCGGCGCATCACGCCTCCTTGATCGTCGAACGCGGGTCGAGCAGAGCCAGCACCACGTCCACGACCAGGTTCACCAGCAGCACCCCTGCCCCGTACACCAGCACGATGCCCTGCACGGCCGGGTAGTCCTTCTGCTGGATCGAGCCGACGATGGTCGAGCCCAGACCGGGCCACGCGAACACGTTCTCCACCAGCACGGTCCCGGCGACCAGGGCGGCGAGCATCATGCCGCCCAAAGTGAGGGTCGCGGTGACGGCGTTGGGCAGCGCGTGCCGCAGGTACACCAGGCGCGACGGCAGCCGCTTGGCGCGTGCGGTGCGCACGTAGTCGTTGCCCAGCACGGAAAGCAGCTCCACCCGCACGATCCGGGAGAGGACCGCGGCGGGGCCGAGGGCGAGGGCGAGCACGGGCAGCACCCACGAACCGGCCACGTCGTTGCCCGCCACGGGAAGCAGGCCGAGCTGCACGGCGAACAGGCTCACGAGCCCCACCGCCAGCAGGAACTCCGGGATCGCCGCGAGCACCACGCTGGACGAGGTGAACGCCAGCTCACCGCCGCGCCGGCGGCCGCCCCTGGTCAGGACCGCCATCACGACGCCCACCGGCACCGCCACGACGACCACGACCAGGAACGCGAGCACCGCCAGCTGCACGGTGGCGGGCAACCGATCGCCGATCAGCGAGGAGACCGGCGTCCCGCTGATCAGCGACGTGCCGAACTCGCCGCGGAACAGGCCGGTCAGGTAGTGCCAGTACTGCACGGGCAACGGGTCGTCGAGGCCCAGCGCGGCGCGGCGGGAGGCGACCAGGTCCGGTGGCGCGGACAGGCCCAGTGACTCGCGAACGGGGTCGCCGGGGATCAGGTGGATCATCAGGAACGCCGCGGTCACCAGCACCCACAGCGAGGTCAGGAAGCGCACGGCCCGCCGGCGGGCGAAGGGCAGCCACGCGCTGCCCCGCACCCGTTCCAGCGTGGTCATGACGCGAGCATCCTGATCGAGGCCGGGTCGAGGCTGTCGCTGACGGTGAACCGCGCGCCCTTGACGAAGGTCGGGACGACGGCGTCGAAGTACGGGACGAGGCTGGCGTCGCGCACCAGGGCGGCCTCGGCCTTGTTCCAGTGCTCGCAGCCCGCCGCGCCGGCGAGGGACGCCGCCTGCTTGGACTGCTCCGTGAACTCGGTGTTGTCGATGTGGGCGAAGTTGACGCCCTGCGGCGGCACCGGGCCGGACGCGAACGGCACCAGCTGGCTCGGCAGCGACAACGTCAGCGGCACCATCGACGCGTCCCACGCGCCGGTGTCGAACAGTGCCTGGTTGATGCCGGCGGCGTCGGCGGGCTGGATCTCCACCTTCACACCGATTCCCTGCCACGCCTGCTGGACCAGCTCGGCGGTGGAGGTCAGCGTCGGGCCGACGACGGTCGGCTGGAGCAGCTTGACCGACAACGGCTTGCCGTCCTTCGACCGCGTGCCGTCCGGTCCTGCCCGCCATCCCGCGGTGTCGAGCGCGCTCGCCGCGGCCGCCCTGTCGAACGCGGGCACGTTGGGCGTCACGTTGTCACCGGTGCAGGGACGGGGCTCGACGGTCACGAGGCTCTTCGACGGCCTGCCCTTGCCGGTGGTCAGCACCTTGCCGACCTGGGCGAGGTCGAGCGCCTGCACGAGCGCGCGGCGGACGGCGGGGTCCTGGCCGGGGTGCCCGGCGGACTGGTTGAACGACAGCGTGCCCAGCGGGGTGGCGTTGTCGACGTGGTCCACCTTCTGCGCGAGCAGGCGTTCCTGGTCGGGGCCCGCCACGGTCGCGGCGCTGAGCTGGCCGGACAGCAGCAGGTTCACGGCGGTCGTCTCGTTCGCGATCACCCGCACGACCACCTTCTCCGGCAGGCCCTGCTGGTCCTTCTGCCAGTCGCCGGGTCCCCACGCGAAGTCCTTGCGCCGCACCAGGGTGTAGTGGTCGTTCGGCACGATCTCGGAGATCGTGAACATGCCGGTGCCCTGCTCGCCCTTGGCCAGCAACGAACGGTCGCTCATGCCCTTGGCGCACACGATCGGCAGCGTGCCGACGTTGGTCAGCAGGAACGCGTCCGCGGCGCTGGTCACCGTGACGGTGCGGGCGGCGTCGTCCGCCGTGGCCGTGGTGCCGGGGGCGACCTGAAGCCCGGTGAGCGCCGACTTGTTCTTCGGATCGCCGACGAACGAGATGTTCGCGGCGACGTCCGAGGCGGTGAGCGGCGCACCGTCGGCGCACGTGATGCCTTGGCGCAGCGTGAAAGTCGCCGTCGTGGTGGTGGCGTCCCACTTCTCGGCGAGTCCCGCGACGATCTCGCCGTTGGAGGTGCGCTCGATCAGCCTGCCGTAGAGGAACCGGCCGACCTGCCGCGCCACCGACAGGACCGTCAGCGCGGGATCGAGCGAACCCGGATCCGCGGCGACCGACATCGTGAAGGTCTTGCCCTCGGCCAGATCCTGGCTCCCGGACGTGGCCGAGGTCCCGCAACCGGCGAGGACGACGACTCCTAGCAGGGCTACCGCGCGCTTCATGACGTCCTCCGGAGCTGGTCTACGGCGAGCCGTCCGGCACGGCCGATCACCGCGTCGGCGGCGGGGTCGCGCAGGGCGAGCGACTGGGAGCGGGTGAACACCGCGACGGCGTAGCTGCGGCCGTCGGGGTAGGTGACGACGCCGGCCTCGTTGCGGACGCTGGGCAGCGTGCCGGTCTTGGCGGCGACCTGGACGTCGGAGGGGAAGCCCGACGAGAGCCGGTGCGGCCAGATCTGCTGGGCCATGATCGACCGGACCCGTTGGCACGCCTCGGGTTCCGCCACCCGGTCGGTCCAGATGGCGTCGAGCAGCGTCGTGATCTCCCGCGGCGTCGAGGAAGTGGTGCGTTCGGGATCCACGATGGACAGCTTCGAGACGAGCTCCCACGTCGGGCCCGCGAGCACCTCCTCGACGTCGTTCGTGCCGAGGTCCGCCGCCACCGACGCGAAGAGGTCCTCGCAGCACCCCAGGATCCGGGTGCGTTCCAGACCGGCCTTCGTGAGCACCGCGTCGACCGCGTCCTGGCCGACGCGGTGGAAGACGACGTCCGTCGCGGCGTTGTCGCTCATCGTCATCATGAACAACGCCAGGTCGCGCCAGCTCATCTCGACGTCGTCGGCACACCCCGCGGTGCCGATCCCGCCGATGCGGTAGCGGGACGTGACGCGCGTCCGTTCGGTGTCGTCGAGCCTCCCCGCCGCGACCTCGGCCGCGTACGCGACGGCGACCGGGATCTTGAACACCGACGCGAGCACCACCTGGTCGTCCGCGCCGTGACCGACCTCCGGCCCCTCCACCCCGACCTCGCGGGCGTGGACGAACCCCTCCACGCCCGCTTCCGCGAAGACTTCGGCGAAGGTCACGGTGCCACCCGGCGGTCCGCGCGGCCGGTGTGCAGGAACAACGCGCGCCCGTTGCCGTCGTCGCCGACGAACGCGTGCGGCATGTGGATGCCGTGCACCGGTTCCGCCGCGACGAGTGTGTCGTCGCGCCACGGCACCAGCTCGGTCTTGCCGGCGGACTCCGGGCTCAGCTCGGCCATGATCCCCTTCGGGATGACCTCCATCCAGATCCGGCCGTCCTCGTCCTGGGTGACCACGCGCTCGCCGACCGCCGACACGTACACGCCGGTGAACCGGTCGCCGTCGACGCGCGAGGGGTCCGCGGCGGGCTCGGGCATCGCCGGCAGCTCGACGCCGGTGAGCTCGCGCAGCACGTGCCGGAAGATCGCCTGGTAGAGGTCGATGGTCTTGCCGCCGTTGGTCAGCAGCGCGACGGCGACGCCGTGCTCGGGGACCAGGCGCAGGAAGGCGTTCTGCCCGATCGTGCCGCCGTCGTGGCCGATGACCGTCGCCTGGGGATAGTGGAACAGCTCCCAGCCCAGTCCCCAGGCGTCGCCCATCAGCGCGAGGTCCGGCACCTGCACCTGAACCTGCTGCATGGCCTCGACACCGGCGGGCGACAGCACGGAGTCGCCGTTGTTCATGTGCATCCGCGCGAACTTCAGCAGGTCGCGGGCGCTCATGGCGAGCATGGACCCGGCCGGGGCGTTCGACCGAACCAGGGCCCAGACCGGGGCCGTCTGCGGACCCGCGGCCTCGTCGTGCGTGAGGTGCCCGACGGCGGCGCGGTGCATGATCGCCTCGTAGGCGTCCGCGGCGGCATGGGTCAGGCCGAGCGGGGCGAACAGGTGCTCGCGCAGGCAGTCGTCGTACTGCTTGCCGCGCATGACCTCGACGATCCGGCCGAGCACGCAGTACCCGGCGTTGTTGTAGCTGAACATCTCGCCGGGGGCGAAGAGCTGGGGGGTGTCGTGCAACGTGGCGACGTACTTCTCCACGCAGTCGTCGCCGCGGCCGGTGTCGGTGAAGAGGTCGCCCTCGAAGCCAGAGGTGTGGTTCATCAGCTGCCGCACGGTGATCCGCGCGGCGGCGTCCTCGTCGGCGATCCGGAACTCGGGCAGGTAGTCCCGCACGGGCGCGTCGAGGTCCAGCAGGTTCTCGTCGACGAGCTGCATCGCGAGCGTCGTCGTCCATACCTTGGTGATCGACCCGATCTGGAACACCGAGTCGGTCGTCGTCTCGACCCCGGTGTTCTTGTTGAGCACGCCCGCCGCGGCCTCGGCCACGTCGTCGCCGACGGTGACGGCCACCGCGGCGCCCGGTACACCGTGCTCGGCCGCCAGCCGGGGCAGGTTCTCCTGCAGCCAGTCGTTGATCTCGTTGAGCTTGGACATCCGTGCTCCATCCGCCTCGACGCGACTCCCGGTCACCGGCAAAGCTAGGACCGGCCGCCCCGTCGCCACCTCGTCGCGGCCGACGAATCCGGCCCTCCCGATCTGTCCGCGCGGACGAACGCGCCGCGGGGTAGAGCCTGCTCCACCTCCGGCCGGGCAGCCTGCGTGATCGCCCCCTGCGCGCCGCGAAATTACGTTCTTGGACAGAAAGTCGTTGCGAGCCAAGGAGAACGTGATGAGTGCAGACGCGCTGTCGTTGCAGGCGGTGCGGAAGGTGTACGGCTCGGGAGGCGGTGCGGTCACCGCGCTGGACGAGGTCACCGTCGGCATCCGGCGAGGCACGTTCACCGCCGTGATGGGACCGTCCGGCTCGGGCAAGAGCACCTTCCTGCACTGCGCGTCGGGCATGGACCGGCCGACGTCCGGCCGCGTGCTGCTCGGCGACACCGACCTCGGTCGTCTGAAGGAGGCCGCGCTGACGCAGGTGCGGCGCGACCGCATCGGGTTCGTCTTCCAGGCCTACAACCTGCTGCCGTCGCTGACCGTCGAGCAGAACATCACGCTGCCGCTGCGGCTGGCCGGGCGTGCGGCGGACCGGGCGTGGCTGCGCGAGGTCGTCGGCCGTGTCGGGCTCGACGGACGGCTCGACCGGCTGCCGTCAGAGCTGTCCGGCGGTCAGCAGCAACGCGTCGCGATCGCCCGCGCACTGGTGGCACGGCCCGAGGTCGTGCTGGCCGACGAACCGACCGGCGCGCTGGACTCCCGCACCGCGCACCAGGTCCTGAGCCTGCTGCGGTCCATTGTGGACGACATGGGGCAGACCGTGCTGATGGTGACGCACGACCCGGTGGCCGCCTCGGCCGCGCACAGCGTGCTGTTCCTGGCGGACGGGCGGCTGGCCGGCGAGCTGGCCGGTCCGACGCCGGAGAAGGTCGCCGAGCGCATGACCCACCTCGGGGAGTGGTGAGCGTGCTGACCCTCGCCTGGCAGACCGTCAAGGCCCGCACCAGCGGGTTCATCGGGGCGTTCGTCGCCATCCTGTGCGGTACCGCGCTGGTCGCGGCCTGCGGGATCCTCATGGAGTCCGGCTTCCGCGGCGGCGTGCCGACCCAGCGCTACGCGGCCGCCGACGTGGTCGTCACGGGTGACCGGATCGTGCGGCCGCCCGGTGGTGACGTCATGGCGTTCGAGCACGCCACCGAGCAGCCGTCCCTCCCCGCCACCTTGGTCGCGAAGATCGCGGCTGTGCCCGGCGCGAAGGCGGTGCCCGAGCAGACGTTCCCGGCCGTGGTGGTAGGGCAGGACGGGCAGCCCCTCGCGGACAAGCCCTCCTTCGGCCACAACTGGGACTCCGCCGTGCTGGCGCCGTTCGCGCTGAAGGAGGGGAACGCGCCGAAGTCCGGTGGCGAGGTGGTCCTGGACTCGGCGCTTGCCAAGGCCGCGGGGGTCGGCGTTGGAGGCGAGGTACGGGTCATGACCCGCTCGGTCCCCGAGAGCTACCGGGTGGCCGGCGTCGCCGAGGCCGCCGGACCAGGACGCCAGGCGTCGCTGTTCTTCAGCGAGGCCAAGGCGGCGGAGCTGGCAGGACGTCCTGACCAGGTGAGCGCCATCGGCGTGCTGGGTGCCGACGCGAAACGAGTTGAGAGCGCTCTCGCGGGGGACCAGGTCACGGTGTCGTCCGGCGCCGACCGCAGCGCGGCCGAGTTCGACGACGTCAGCCAGACCAAGTCGATCCTCGCGATCCTGGCCGGCTCGTTCGGCGGGTACGCGGTCCTCGTCGCGATCTTCGTCGTGGCCAGCACCCTCGCGCTGACCGTCGAGCAACGCCGTCGCGAGTTCGCCCTGCTGCGGGCCGTGGGCGCGACGCCCCGGCAGATCCGCAGGCTGATCGGCGTCGAGACCACCGTCGTCTCGGTGATCGCCGGTGTGCTCGGCAGCCTGCTCGGCATCGGCGTCAGCCAGGGCCTGCGGGCCGCGTTCGCGAAGATCGGTGTCGTGCCGGACGACTTCGCACTCTCGATCAGCCCGATCCCGCTGGTCGCGGCACTGCTGATCGGCGTGGGCGCGGCCAGGCTCGCGGCCTGGAGCGCGTCACGCAGGCCGTCGTCGATCAACCCGGTCGAGGCGCTGGGCGAGGCCGCCGTGCAGAAGAAGGACGTCGGCAAGGTCCGGCTCGCCATCGGCTGGGCACTGGTCGCGATCGGGCTCGGTGCGACCGCGGTGCCGCTGTTCATCGGCGGGCAGATCGGCGCGGCGATGTCCGTGATGGCGGCGCTCGTGCTGATCATCGGTCTGGCGCTCACCGGGCCGCGGGTGGTCGGGGCGGCGGTGCGGGTGATCGCGCCGGTGCTGGCCAGGTCCGGGGTCAGCGGGTATCTGGCGTCGGCCAACGTGCTGAAGAACTCGCGCAGGCTCGCGGCGGCGGTGACGCCGTTGATGCTGGCGGTCGGGTTCGCCGTGGTGAACTTCTACAGCCAGACGACCTTCACCGCCGCCGTGCAGCAGCAGACCGAGCGGTCGATCACCGCCGGCCACGTGATCACCGGCGTGACCGGGGTGCCCGCCGAGGTCGCGGGGCAGATCGAGGGCGGCACGGCCACGTCGCTGGTGCGCACGCAGGTGATCACCGCCAGCACGACGGGGGACAGCGTCGACGTGCAGAGCCGTCCGGCCAACGGGCTCGACGCCACGGCGAGCGGCCTGGTCGACCTCGGCGTCGTGTCCGGCAGCATCGACGACCTCCGGCCGGGCACGGTGGCGCTGGGCGCCGCGCACGCCTCCTGGGAGAACAAGGAGGTCGGCGACGACGTGGAGTTCTGGTTCGCGGACGGACAGCAGGCGAAGCTGAAGGTCGTCGCGACCTACGAGCACGACCTCGCGTTCGGCGACTACGTGCTCTCCGCCGCCGACGCCCGCGCCCACACCAGGGCAGGCCTGGACAGCGCCGTGCTCGTGAACGCCGCCGACACCGCGGCGCTCAACGCGCTGATCAGCCGTTATCCGGGCCTGCAGGTGACGGAACGGGTGGCGGCGCAGGACCGCAGCGCCGAGCGGACCCAGTTCCTGCTCAACCTGGTCGCGGTCGGGGTGATCCTCGGCTACGTGGCGATCTCCGTGTCGAACACGCTGGTGATGTCCACGGCGGCACGGCGCCGCGAGTTCGCCCTGCTGCGCCTGGTCGGCACCGGACGCCGCCAGATCGTGCGGATGATGCGCGCGGAGGCGTTGCTGACGGCCGGACTCGCGGTGGTGCTGGGATCGCTGGTCGCGGCGGTGCCGCTGAGCGTGCTGGCGATCAGCCTGACCGGGAGCCCGCTGCCCGCCGGCTCGATCACGGTCTACCTGGGCGCGCTCGCCGGAGCGGCGCTGCTCGGTGTGGTGTCGATCGCGGTGTCCACGCGGTTGTCGTTGCGCGCCAAGCCCATCGACGCCATCGGCAGCCGGGAGTGACCGCGCGGAAGGGGCCACCTGGGCGAACCAGGTGGCCCCTTCCGTCAGAGGACCTGCTGGATCGGGCTGGGCTGGGCGCCGAGGTGGATCGGCATCGAGTGCAGCCCGTAGACGATCGAGAGCTTGCGGAACGACAGCTCGCTCTGCGGCACCGCGAGCTTCATCTCCGGGAACCGCCGCACGAGCGCGGGGTAGGCGATCCGCAGCTCCATCTTCGCGAGCTCGGCGCCGATGCAGCGGTGCGCGCCGTAGCCGAACGCGAGGTGCTGGCTCGCCGGACGCTCCGCCATGATCATGTCCGGCGTGGCGTACACGCCCGGGTCGCGGTTGGCCTGCGACAGCGAGCACGCCACGATGTCGCCCGCCTTGATCTTCGTCCCGGCGATCTCGACGTCGCGGCGGGCGATCCGCAGGAACGCCACCGACACGACGCTGAGGTGTCGCAGCAGCTCGTCGACCAGCCCGTTCACCGACTTGTCGTCACCGAGCGCGGCATCGCGCAGGGCGGGGTCGCGCAGCATCGCGAGCGTGCCGAGCGAGATCATGCTCGCCGTCGTCTCGAACCCGCCGGTGAGCAGCCCGTCCGCGAGGCCCGCGAGCTCGTCGTCGTCCAGGTCGTCGCCGTGCTTGCGGACGAGCTCGCCGAGCAGCCCGTCGGTCGGGGCGAGCCGCTGGGCGCGCACCAGCTCCCGGAAGTAGACGATCGACTCGGACACGGCCGACAACGACGTCGTGGCCGCACCGCCGAGGTCGAACCGCGAGACGCTGCGCCGCTGGAACTCCTCGCGCTCACTCGCGGGCACGCCCAGCAGCTCGCAGATCGTGAGCGCGGGCACCGTCATCGCGAAGTGCTCGACGAGGTCGACGGGGCCGTCCTTCATGGACATCAGGTCGAGCTGGTCCGCGACGATCTGCTCGATCCGCGGCACGAGCCGCGACAGCCGCCGCATGGTGAACTCCGGCGTCAGCACCTTGCGCAGCCGCGTGTGCTCCGGCGGGTCGCTGAACCCGAGCCCGCCCGGCGCCTCGTCCGAGAAGAGACCCAGCTCACGCAGGTGGCCGAAGTCGTTGCTGAACGCCTCGGAGTCCACGAGCACCTGCTTGGACGCCTCGTAGCCCGTCACCAGCCACACCGTCACCGGCAGCGGCAGGCGCGTCACCGGTCCGTGCGCCTGCATGCGCGCCAGCTCCGGCACGGGGTCCAACCCGTTGCGCCGCAGCGGGGCGAGCACGCGCGAGGGCACGAACCAGGACGACTCGAGGTCGAACCCGGTCTTGCTGAGGTGCGCCAGGAACCGCTTCCCCATCCACTCGGTCACCCGCGACCGGACGTCGGTCGCTGACTGAAGAACTTCCCACATGACGCGGCTGTCCCTTCGGCGGAAAGGGGGTTACGGGTTGATGATGTCCATCGGAACGGACAATAACGACGCAGCCGTGTGCTCGCGTCATACCTGGGCCTAACTCGCCGTCATACTTTTGTCCAGAAGTCGATCAGAACCAGTGCAGGCAGTGCGGAGGGCGTTCGGAACGGAACAGAGCGTCAGCATTCGCGGGCGATCCATGTGCTTTCACGTGCCCTGCCCGGACGAGCGTGCTCGGCGTAGTTCCTCCCAAGTAGATCGAACCCAGGTCGCGCACGTCCAGTTCCAGGTCCGGATCACGGCCGGTCTCCACGCATTCGGCCACGCCGTCCTCGACGGTCAGCAGATAGCGGTGGTGCTCGCGGAGGAACGGGTCGTCGACGTCCAGCACGATCTCCCCGTCGGTGAGCCAGCCGCGCGTGGTCAGCGCCCTCGGCACGTCCAGCAGCCGCACCCAGAGCCAGTCCATCTCGGCGCTGATCGGGCCCGCGTTGAAGTCCGCGAGCATCCAGCGCAACGGGTGACCGGTGGGGACGTGCTGGAACACCACCTCGGTGACCAGGTCGTGGTCCAGCGCGAACCGGGCCAGCGCGGCGAACACGGCGTCGTCCGCGGTGATGGTCTCATCGATCGTCAGCGTGCCGTTGTCGACCGTGTAGGTGGCGTACCCGTCCGGGACGCCCTGGTCGTCGCGGTGCACGGCGACGTAGCGCGGTGCCGGCACGACCGGTGGCATGCCCGCGCCCAGCGCCCACCAGCGGTGCGGCCTGCTCAGCGCGCCGGGCTGCGTGCGGCGGTAGCGGTCGTAGACCTGTTCCAGGACCTCGGTGCTCTCGGCTCGTGGGAGGACCTCGATCGAGCCGGTGCGGACCTGCGTCCGGAAGGCGCTCTTGCCCGGGATCGTCATGCGGCGCGTGTAGGTCGCCGGGCCGTAGCCGAACCTGCCGTAGATCTCGCCTTCTGACGCCAGCAGCACGGACAGGAACTCGCCGCGTTCGCGCAGCTCACCGAGCTGGTACCGCATCATCTCGGTGAGCACGCCCTGGCGCCGGTGCGTCGGCAGCACGCCGACCGCGGTGATCCCCGCCGCCGGGCCCACGACCGCGCCGGGCAGCGTGAGCTCGAACGAGTGCGCGATGGCCGTTCCGACCGCCTTGCCCTGGGTTTCGGCCAGCACACCGCGGTCCATCTCGGCGGCCGACCACCAGAGGCCGCCGCCGTTCTCGTCCGGGGTCTCGGGGAAGCGCCCGAACGCGGTGTGGACGGTGCCGAGGAAGACGTCGAGGTCCTGGGCCGTCGTGGAACGGATCTGCACGCCACAGTGGACCGGCCGAAAGCCTCCGGGCACAAACGCATTTCTGGTTAGGTCTGGCGGGTGACGAGTGCTGAGGACTTCGACCGCTGGTACGCCGGGTGGACCGGCACGTCGGCGGCGGACGAGCTGGTGCGGCGCGTGCTCGACCTCCCGCCGGACCTGGAGTCCACGAGTCTGCTCGGCGGTGCCGGACTCGACGAGGTCGTGCAGGCCCTGGGACTCGCGAAGGGCAGGGTGCTGCTCGACCTCGCGTGCGGCCGCGGCGGCTACGGCCTGGAGATCGCGCGCCGCATCGGCTGCCGCCTCGTGGGAGTGGACTTCTCTGCCGTGGCCGTCGAGCACGCCCGGCAGCGCAGCGGCGGCGACTTCCGCGTGGGCACGCTGACCGCCACAGGACTGAACACCGCGTCGGTGGACGCGGTGCTGATCGTCGACGCGCTGCAGTTCGCGGAGTCGAAAACGGCCGCGCTGCGCGAGTGCCTGCGGGTGCTCCGGCCCGCCGGACGGCTCGTCGTCACCTGCTGGGAGGCGCTCGACCCCGGCGACGAGCGGATCGGGCCTCGGATCCGCGGGGTCGACCTGGCCCGGCAGCTGCCCGAGGAGGGGTTCGTGGACGTCGAGGTGGTGGCGAGGCCATCGTGGTGGGCTCTCGAGAAGCAGTTGTGGGAGGCGTTGCTCGCCGCCGACGAACCTGCCGACGACCCCGCGATGCGGTCGATGCGGCAGGAGGCGCGGCACGTTCTGCCGACCCTCGACGGAAGGCGCCGCGTCCTCGCCACCGCGACCAGACCCTGATCAGTGCCCGCTGATCAGTGACAGTGGCCCTGGCGTCCCAGCGTCGTCACCGGGGTCGCGCCGGGCCGGGTCCACTGCGGCACGGGCCTGCTGTCCTCACCCCAGCTCGACCGCCCGTCCGCGTTCGTCCGCCAGAACCACCCGGCCTGCTGAGCCCCTGGCCGTCCTTCCTGCTCCCAGACCTCACCGCGCCCGCCCACGGTCATGTCGAGCAGCCCCAGCGACCCGTTGACCCGCTCGGTGCCGCGCCCGGTCGTGGAGTAGGTGAGGAACGTGCGGTCGCCATCACGCAGATAGCTGGTCAGGTAGCCCATGTCCCCGCCGGCGGGACCGTCCACACCGCGCACGGAGTACCACGGCTGCGGGTAACCCATGAACTCCACGAACGCGGCCACCTCGTCCCACGCACCGGTGGTCAGGATCGCGAACGAGACCCCGCGGGCGTTGAGGTAGGCGGCGTCGGGAAAGTGCCACGGGATGTGGGTGCAGCCCTCGCACTGCCCCTGGTGCGGCGCGCCGTCCCACCACATGTGCTTGTAGACCACGAGTTCTTCGCGGCCTTGGAACAAATCCACGAACGGCACGGGGCCGTCCGCGCCGACGACCTCCGTCTTGCCGTCGAACTCCACCATCGGCAGCCTCCGGCGTTCGGCGGCGATCGCGTCGCCCTCGCGGGTGTGGGCCTTCTCGCGGAGCAGCAGCGCGTCGCGGGCCTGCTGCCAGGTGGCGAGGTCGGTGACGGGCGGGCGTCCGGTCATGATCAGTCCTCCGTGGTCGTGCGGGTGTCCTTGCACAACCACGTCGAAGCTACTTCCGCGATCTCGACATCTCCCGCCGCGCGGCGCCGCTGTCCAGCCAGAGCTCCCTGGGCCGGCACGGCAACGGGTCGTGGCGGAAGTAGGGCTCCCACTGTCCACCGGTCCTCGGCAGGGGCGGTGGCGCGTCGTTCGCGAGCCAGAGCCACAGCTCGGCCGAGATCGGCACGGTCTTCCCCGGTACGGGCCAGGCCTCGCCGGTCTGCGGATGCCGCGGCACCAGCAGGAGATCGGCGTCGGCGGTCCGGCCGGGCCCGGCCGGCGCCAGGGTCAGAGGAGGCGGCCCCGGCGGCCGCCAGGCGTCGAGGTCGCGCTGGAACAGGTCGGAGACAGGCCCGTCCGCGGCGAGCACGGGAGCGTCCCCTGCCGCGACCAGCACGCGGGCGAGCGCGACGCCGGCCGCGATCCCCACCCGCCTGGGCCACCACAGTTCCCCGTCGGTCAGCGGCGCGCTGTCCCAGTCGAACGCCTCCCACGGGCGCACCGGGTCCGGCTCCCCGGCGGTCCGCACGGTGCCGGGCGCGAACCGCACCACCTGCCACCGCGAACAGTCGTCGACCCGTGTCGCGACCGGCTGCCCGCACGCGCAGGAGAGGTTCGGGTCAGGGCCGTCCACCCCACAGCACCAGCCGTCGGGGCGCTCATCCGACCACGACAGGCCACGCACGTCTCCTGGTCCGACGAGGAGGTCACCCTGCGCGGCGTAGGTGCCCGGTGGGAGGAGCGAGGGCGTGAAGTCGGTGCTGTTCGCCCACTCGTAGTGCTCGTGGTCCGGCCGGTCGACCTGGCGCAGCGCTACGGTCACCGCGGCACCGCACGCCACGCACTCGAACACCACCATCGCAAACCCCCGGACCATCATCCGCGGGCAGTCCACCGAATTCTCACAACCCGATCTCCGCGCCCTCCCACCGCTTCCGCAACCACCGGTCGTGGCTGGCCAGCACGATCGCCCCCGGCCCCGCCCCCAACGCGTCCTCCAGCTCGTCGCACAACACCGGCGACAGGTGGTTGGTCGGCTCGTCGAGCAACAGAAGATGCGGCGGATCCGCCACCAGCAACGCCAGCGCGAGACGCCGCCGCTGGCCCACGGACAACGCCCCGACGGGCTTGCCCAGATCCCACTTGTGCAGCAGCCCCAACGACTCCAGCGGCACCTGCGCGATCCGTTCGGCACCGAGCGCGCGGCCGTAGGTGGCCCGGGCGGTGAGGCGCGGGTTCGCGAACGACGTGTCCTGGTCGAGCAGCCCGACGCGGACCTCGGGATGCCGCCGCACGCCCGCAACCGGTAGCCGTCCGGCCAGCACGAGCAGCAGTGTCGACTTGCCCGCGCCGTTCGGGCCCGTCACGAGCAGCCGGTCGCCGTCGCGCACGTCGAGGAAGTCGAGAGCGAGCCGTCCGGGCACCCGGATCTGCCGCAGTGACACCAGTTCCTCGGCCTGCAGCGCCACGGTGTCCGGCGCGAACCGCAGCGGGCGCCGGGGAGCGGGAACGGCGGCGCGTTCCAGCTCTTCGAGGCGGCGGGTGGCGTTGCGGACGCGGCGGGAGATCTGGCTCTGCACGCGGTTGGCCCGCACGCCGTAGCCCATCTTGTCGCTGTCGCGCATGGTTCTGTTCGGCGCGACCTGGCCGGCGATCAGGTCCAGCGAGGCGCGGACCGACTCCAGCTCCTCCTGTTCCTCGGCATAACGGCGTTCCCAGCGGGAGCGGTCGGCGCGCTTCTGCTGCAGGTACGAGCTGTAGGTGCCGCCGAACCGCACCGGGCCGTCGACCGCCGGGTCCAGGTCGACCAGGTCGGTGCACACCGCGTCGAGGAACGCCCTGTCGTGGCTCGCCAGCACGACGATGCCCGGCAGGGAACGCAGCTGGTCCTCCAGGAACGCGGCCGCGTCGTCGTCGAGGTGGTTCGTCGGCTCGTCCAGCAGCAACGCGGTCGGCCGCCGGATCACCAGCGCCGCGAGGTCCAGGCGGCGGCGTTGCCCGCCGGACAGCGAGCCGAGCGTGCGGTCCAGGTCCACGTCGCCGAGCCCGAGTCCGTTGAGGACGATGCCGGCCCGCCGGTCCGCGTCCCAGGCCTCGTGGCGCTGCGCCAGTTCCAGCCGTTCCGCGTACTCCGCCTCGACGTCCGAGGTGGCGAGCAGCGCACCCAGCCGTTCCAGTTCGGCCAGGTCCTCCCGTGCCTCGGCCAGCGCGTCGTCCACCACCTGGGCGACCGTGGCCGAGTCCGGGAACGGCATCTCCTGGTGCAGGAAACCCAGATCCGGCGGCCGGACCACGGTTCCGCCGTCCGGCTGGTCGGTGCCCGCGAGCAGGTGTAGCAACGTCGACTTGCCCGCGCCGTTCTCGCCGATCAGCCCGATGCGCCGGCCGGGTGCCGCGGTCAGCGACACCCCGTCGAGCACACGCCTGCCACCGAACCCGCGCACCAGCTCGGTCGCGACCAGTGCCTCAGCCATGCGCGGCCTCCAGCAGCTTGCCGCCGTCCAGGCGCAGCCGGCGGTCGATCCTCACCTCGCTCAGGAACCGCTCGTCGTGGCTCACGACGACGAACGCGCCCCGGTACGCGTTCAGCGCGCTCTCCAGCTGTCCGGCGCTGACCAGGTCGAGGTTGTTCGTCGGTTCGTCCAGCAACAGCAGCTGCGGCGCGGGTTCGGCGAACAGCACGCACGCCAGCGTGGCACGCAGCCGTTCACCGCCGGACAGCACACCGACCGGCAGATGCGCGCGAGTGCCCCGGAACAGGAAGCGCGCCAACAGGTTCATCCGCTCGGCCGGCGGCATCGCCGGGGCGAACGCGGCCAGGTTCTCCGCCACCGTGCGGGAGTCGTCGAGCAGGTCCAGCCGCTGCGACAGGTACGCCACCCGGCCGTCGGCGCGCTTCACCTCACCGCTGTCCGGCGCCAAAGAGCCGTGGAGCACCCGCAGCAACGTCGACTTGCCGGCCCCGTTCGGTGCGGCCAGCGCGATCCGCTCCGGGCCGCGGATCGCGAAGTCCAGGCCGGAGAACAACTCCCGCACCCGGATGTCCGAGCCGAGGAACAACGTGCGTCCGGCCGGCACCGCGGTCTGCGGCAGCTCCAGGCTGATCTTCTGCTCGTCCTTCAACGCCCGTTCGGCCTGGTCGAGCTTCGAGCGGGCCGCGCCGAGCCGGGCCGCGTGCGTGCCGTCCGCCTTGGCCGCCGACACCTCCGCGTTGCGCTTCATGTTGCCCGCGAAGATCCTCGGCAGCCCCGCGTTGCCCAGGTTGCGCTGCGCGTTGGACGCACGCCGCGCGGCACGTTCGCGAGCCTGCTGCATCTCCCGCTTCTCGCGCTTGACCTCCTGCTCGGCGCTGCGGACGTTCTTCTCGGCCACCTCGCGCTCGGCCGTCACCGCCTCCTCGTAGGCGCTGAAGTTCCCGCCGTAGAACCGGACCTCGCCGCCGTCGAGCTCCGCGATCCGGTCCATCCGGTCGAGCAACGCCCGGTCGTGGCTCACCACGAGCAGGCACCCGCGCCAGTCGTCGAGCACGTCGTAGAGCCGGTGCCGGGCGTCCAGGTCGAGGTTGTTGGTCGGCTCGTCGAGCAGCAGCACGTCCGGCTGCTTCAGCAACTGCGCCGCGAGCCCGAGCGAGATGACCTGCCCGCCGCTCAGCGTGCCGAGCACCCGGTCGAGCGCGAGGTCGCCGAGCCCGAGGCGGTCCAGTTGGGCGCGCGTGCGTTCTTCCAGGTCCCAGTCGGTGCCGATGGAGGTGAAGTGCTCCTCGCCGACGTCACCGGACTCGACGGCCGCGATGGCCCGCAACACGTCCGCGACGCCGAGCACCTCGGCCACGGTCAGGCCGGCGGTGAGCGGCAGGTCCTGCGGGAGATAGCCCAGCACGCCCTCGACGGACACGCTGCCCTCGGACGGCGTCAGAGCGCCCGCGACGAGCTTGAGCAGGGTCGACTTCCCGGCGCCGTTCGGGGCGACGAGACCGGTGCGCCCGCCGGGCACCGAGACGGACAGGCCGTCGAACACGGGGGTGTCGTCCGGCCAGGAGAAGGACAGGGACGACACGACGATGAATGCGTCGGACATGGGTGTGAGACCTCGGAGATGTGCCGCGCTGAACTGCCGCGCGTGAGGAAAGGGGACGACTGAACGGCCATCGGGCATCGATGGCCTGTCACATCCAGGGCTCACCCTGAGATGTCGTCTTCACCCACCAGCACGTCGAGCTCCTCATCGAGGGCGGTTGATCTCACTTTCACATTAGCAGCGCGGCCCGACCTCCGCAGATAGGGTTTCGGACGTGACGGTTCTCGATCTGCTGCGCGAGCGGAAACGACAGCAAAGCCTTCCGGGACAACGGAACGACGACGCCCGGCTGGTGCTGCTGGTCGAGGGCGGGAGTTCGCGCGGCGTCTACTCGAGCGGGATGACGGTCGCGATCGAACGGCTGGGGCTGCTGCCGTTGTTCGACGCCGTCTACGGCAGCTCGGCCGGGTCGCTGAACGCCGCCTGGCTGCTCTGCGGCCGGGCGGACAGGAGCAAGCACGCGTGGTGGGACCCGGCCGTCATGCGCACGACGATCAACCCGCGCCGCGCGTTCGGCAAGCGGCCGGTCGTGGACACCCGGCACCTCGTGCACACCATCTACACCGAGGTGCATCCGATGGGGTTCCAGGAGATCCTCGACAACCCCGTCGAGTTCCACCCGATGGCCACCGACGGGCTGACCGGTGAGGCGGCCGACCTGCACGGGTACGTGCGCGACCAGCTGAGCCTGCAGACCGCGCTGCGGGCGTCGGCCGCGATGCCGTTCCTCGCCGGCGACCCCGTGCGGATCGACGGCCGCCCGTACGTGGACGCGGGGCTGAGCGAGACGATCCCCGTCGGCACGGCGATCGCACAGGGAGCGACGCACGTCGTCGCGTTGCGCACGCGGCGTGAGGACGAGTCCGTGGGGACGCCGCCGTCCCGTGGTGAACGGTTCGTGCTGTCGCGCTGGTTCGCCCGGCACGCGCCGGGGGTCGTGGCGAACTGGTTGCGCCGCGAGGAGATCAGGGCGGAGGACGAGGAGCTGCTCGCCACCCATCCGGCCTGCCTGCAGATCCGCCCGCCGCTGGGCAGTGCCGTGATCGGCCGCACGGAACGGCGGGCGCGCGTCATGCAGGACGCGCTGGACGTCGGGGTGGAGGCCGCGATGAGGCAGCTGGGCAACGGCCACTTGTGATGACGTCCTGGGAGCCCTACGGTATCGCTACAACTTGTTGCGAATTGGAGGGCTGCCGGTGGCGGGGCGTCCGCGGGATCCCGATCTCGAACAGCGGTTGCTGGCGACGGCGTGGTCGCTGCTGACCACGAACGGCTACGACGCGCTGACGTTGACGCAGGTCGCGGCCCAGGCCGGCGCGCACAGGACCGACGTGTACCGGCGCTGGCGCAGCAAGGTGCGGCTGGTGGCGGACGTGCTCGACACGTATCTGCCGCCCGTGCCCGATCCCGACTCCGGCACGCTGCTCGGCGACCTCAGGGCGTTCGCGCAGGACCTGGCGGGGGCCTGGGACGAGCCGTGGAACGACGGCCTGGTCGGCTTCCTGGCGGACCTGCGCGGGGACGCCGAGGCCGAGCGGACGTTCCGCTCGCTGGTCGCGCGGCGGTCGCAGCCGTTGGTCGACGCGATCGCACGGGCGGTGCGGCGCGGTGAGATCGTCGAGGTGCCGGAACTGCCGTTCGTCGGCAACCTGCTGGAAGGCCCGCTGATGCACCGGCGGATGTTCGGCGGCGAACCGCTGACGTCCGCGGAGCTCGACGTGGTGACCGACTCGGTGCACCGCCTGCTCACCGCGGCACCGGTGAAACCATGAGCCTGCACGAACTCACGGCGGCGCAACAGCTGGATGCCTTGCGAGCCAAGGAGATCAGCTCCCTCGAACTGACCGAGCACTACCTGGCCCGCATCGAACGGCACGCGGACCTCGGCGCGTTCGTGACGCTCAACGAGAACGCGCTCGCGGAGGCCGCGCGGGCCGATGAGCGGCTGGCCGGGGGAGACCTCGCCCCGTTGCTCGGACTACCGCTGGGCATCAAGGACCTCGCCGCCACGGCCGGCATCCCCACGACGTTCGGATCGGCGGCGCTGGCCGGGTTCGTGCCGCCGGAGGACTCCTGGACCGTCGGACTGCTGCGGCAGGCGGGCGCGGTCGTGCTGGGCAAGACGAACACCTCGGAGTTCGGCGCTACCTGCTACACCGAGAACGACGTCACCCCGAGACCGGCGGTGACTCCTTACGCCCCCACGCGGTACTCGAGTGGATCCAGCGGCGGCGCGGCCACGGCGGTCGCCGCCGGACTGCTGCCCGTGGCGCACGCCAGCGACGGCGCGGGCTCGATCCGCACCCCCGCGGCGACCTGCCACCTCGTCGGGATGAAACCGAGCCGCGGCCTGGTGAGCCCGGCGCCCGCCACGTCGTTCCTCGTCGCGAGCACCGAGGGGCCGATCGCGCGCACCGTCGAGGACGCGGCGCTGCTGCTGGACGTGATGGCGTTCGCCGCGCCGGGCGACCTGTACGGGTGGCGCAACGAGGGCAGTTTCGCCTCCGCGTTGAGGCTCCGGCGTCCGCTCAAGGTCGCGATGTGGACCGACACGGGTCTCGACCAGGACGTCGACCCGCAGGCGGAACTGGCCGTGCGGCGCACCGCGGAGGTGCTCACGGGACTTGGGCACGAGGTGCGGGAGATCCCGCTGCCCGCCCGTCTCGACGAGCCCGTGACCAGTGCGGTCCTGGCCTGGTTCGCCTACCAGGTGGGCGCCGTGACCCAGCTGATGGTGCCGCCGGAACGGGTCGAGCTGCTGCGCCCGTACACAAGGCACCTCCTCGCCATCAACGAGACGTTGTCCGCCAACGACGTCGTGATGGCCCAGTCGCTGCTCGCCCGTTACGCCAGCACGTTCCTGGCCGCGGTGGACGACTACGACGTCGTGCTGACGCCCACGACCAACGGCCCGCCGGTCCCGATCGGCTACTACGCCGGCGACGAGGCCGACCTGATGCTGAAGTGGTCCTGCCACACGCCGTGGGCGAACCTCGCCGGGGTGCCCGCGATCTCGCTTCCGTCGCATGTGGACGACGAGGGGCTGCCGCACGGCGTGCACCTCGTCGGCCGCAACCGCCGTGACGCCGAACTGCTCGCCCTCGCCGCACAGCTGGAAAGCGCGGCGCTGTGGGACGGGCTCCACCCGCCGAGCTGGCACCAGTGAGGGGTTCCACGATGCTGGAGAAGATCGTCAGCCTGCCGGACGGGCGGGCGATCCGCGCCGTCACGGCGGGGGAGGGCACCGGACCGCTGATCGTCTTCGAGGCGGGGATGAGCGCGCCCGGCTCGTCGTGGATCCACACGCAACGCGAGGTGAGCGCCCGTTACCGCACTCTCGCCTACGACCGCGCGGGGTACGGAGGCAGCGACGTCGACCCGCACGACCGCACGCTCGACCGGATCGTGGACGACCTGACCGCGGTGCTCGACGCGCTCGGCGAGACCGATCCGGTGGTGCTCGTCGGGCACAGCTGGGGCGGGCCGATCATCCGCGTGTTCGCCGACCGGCACCCGGAGCGCGTGGCCGGGATGGTGTTCGTGGACGCGACCCTCGCCGAGATCATGTCCACTCGGAACGCCAAGGTGGCGGCCAGGTTCTTCAGCCTCATGGCCGTGGTGGCGCGTCTGGGCGGCAAGGGTCTGATCAAACGGCAGACCTTCCGCAACGGGGTCTCGCCGGAGATCTCCGCGGCCGACGTGGAGATCATGACCCGCGACTACGCCACCGCACGGGCGATGAAGGCGGGCGCCCGGGAAGCTCGGCAGATCGCGGCCGCGCTGCCCGTGATGCGCCGGGTGCAGGCGAAGGGCACGCCGGACGTGCCGACGGTCTGCCTGCAGGCGGGACTGGTCGAGCGGGGGATGGCCAAGTGGCGCCCGCTGTTCAACGAGTACGCGGCCGCCCTGATGGACGCCGCCCCGCGCGGCAAGACGGTCGTCGTCGAGGGTGCGGGGCATCTCATTCCGCAGGAAACACCGGCGGTCGTGCGGGAAACCATCTTCGGCGTGGCCGAACAGCTACCTTGAGCGCGTGGACTTCGACGAGTACCGCAAGTACGACGCCACCGGGCTGGCCCGGCTCGTCGCGGACGGGCAGGTGTCCGCGGCCGAGCTCCTCGCCGTGGCACGGGAGCGCGCCGCCGAGGTGAACCCGCGGCTCAACGCCATCGTGCGGGACGTCCCGGCGGAGCCGTCCGACGACCTCACCGGCCCGTTCGCCGGGGTGCCGTTCCTGATCAAGGACCTCGGCCAGGACTACGCGGGCCTGCCGACCTCGAACGGGTCGCGCTCGCTGCAGGCGCTGAAGGTCGCAGAGCACTCGACCGTCGTGCAGCGCTGGATCGACGCCGGCCTGGTGATCTTCGGCAAGACCAACCTGCCGGAGTTCGGCGCCAAGGCGATCAGCGAGTCGACCGTGTGGGGTCCCGCGCGCAACCCGTGGAACCTGGACCGGACCCCCGGCGGTTCGTCGGGTGGCTCCGCCGCCGCGGTCGCCGCCGGGATCGTGCCGTGCGCCGGCGCGAACGACGGTGGCGGCTCGACCCGGATCCCGGCCGCGTGCTGCGGGCTCGTCGGGCTGAAGCCTGGCCGAGGACTCACGCCGTTCGGCCCGGAGACCGCCGAGATGATGCACGGCGCGGCGGTCCAGGGCGTCGTCTCGCGCACGGTCCGCGACACGGCCAGGATGCTCGACGTCATCTGCGGCGGTGAGCTCGCCGGGCCGTACTCGCCCGCGCTGCCCGCCGAGTCGTTCGCCTCCTGCGTCGGCCAGGCGCCGGGCACGCTGCGGATCGGCGTCCGGGTGCCGTCGGCGATCAACCCCGACCCGCACCCCGAGGCGGTCGCGGCCGTCGCGTCCGCCGTGCAGGTGCTCACCGCGCTCGGCCACCACGTCGAGGAACTGCCGCAGGCGCCGTTCGACGACGCTGCGCTCGCGAAGGACTTCCTGCTGACCTGGTTCGTGAACCTCGCCTGGAAGGTCACCGAGGCGAAGCGCCTGACCGGGGCACCGGACGACGCGTTCGAACGCGACACGCTGCTCATGGCCGCGCTGGGACGGGCCACGAGCAGCGTCGACTACGTGGACGCGGTGCAGCGGCGGCACGAGCACACCCGCCGGCTGAGCACGTACTTCGAGTCCTACGACCTGCTGCTGACGCCGACGCTCGCGACCCCGCCGCCCGAGATCGGCCAGTTCGACCTGCCGGCGTCGCTGCAACGGGCGACCGACGTGCTGCTCAAGACGGGCACGGCCCGATTCCTCAAGCACACCCGGATCGTCGAGGACATGATCTCCGACAACCTCGGCTGGGTGCCGTACACGCAGCTCGCGAACATCACCGGCAGGCCCGCCCTGTCGTTGCCGCTGCACTGGACGACGGACGGGCTGCCGCTCGGCGTCCAGTTCGTCGCGCCGCTCGCGGGGGAGTCGCTGCTGATCAAGCTTGCGGCGCAGCTGGAAGAGGCGCTGCCGTGGGCCGACCGCGTGCCGGTCATGAACTGAGGAAGCGCAGCAGTTCGGCGGTGACGAACTCCGGGTTCTCCTCGACGAGCCAGTGGCCCGCTTTCGGGACGTCGAGTGCTCGCACGATGTTCGTCATCCGCGGTGCCGCCGTGCCCTTGATCGCCTCCGCCTGGCCTTCCGCGGCCATGACCAGGGTCGGGGCCTGCGCAGGGAGAGCTTTTTCAGTGTCGCGGACATCCTGGTCGAGCGCGCGGTACAGCTCGAAGCCGTTCGACAGGGCCTTGCCGTACGTCCGCGCGTACTCGTCGATCTCGTTGTCCGCGAACGGGGATTTCGTGGACGTGCCGCCGAACGCGCTGCCCTGGTAGGCGACCTGCGGGTAGAAGAGCCTGAGGTAGTCGCGGACATCGTCCTGGACGATCGCCTCGGGCACCTCGCGCTGGGAGTGGAACGCGATGTGCCAGCTCAGGGAGCGGTAGGTGCGCGCGTCGATCGCCGGACCCGGCAGCGGCAGGTCGAGGTAGCCGAGGCGGGCGGTGTCCTGCGGGAACTGGCTGGCGTACTGGAACGCGACGGCCGCGCCGAGGTCGTGGCCGACGATCGAGGCGTCCCGGAGGCCGAGCTTGCTGGTCAACGCGTGGACGTACCGGGCAAGGGTGGCCTTGTCGTAGCCCTTCGGCGTGCCGGTGCTGTCGCCGAGACCGGGCAGGTCGATCGCGTAGACGGTGTGGTGTTCGGCGAGCGCGGGCATGATCGGCCACCAGCCGTACCAGGTCTGCGGCCAGCCGTGGATCAGCACGACCGGAGTGCCGCTGCCGCCGGTGACGTAGTGGATGTTCAGGCCGTCGACCTCGGCGAACTCGTGCCGGAAGGTCTTCTGGAAGGCCGGGTCGTGCTGGGTGATCTGGGCGTGCGGTTCTGGTTGAGGCGTGGAACATGCCGTGATCACGAGCAGCACGGCGACCAGTAGGCGTTTCATGGACCCAGCTTGCGAGGAGGTTGCTGTAACTGGCACGAAAACTTGCCAGTGTGGCAAGCTCGGGCCCGTGAACCGCGAAACCGAGGACGTTCTCGACGGGGTGGGCGCGCGGCTGCGGACGTTGCGCCGGCACCGCGGCATCACGCTGGCCGACCTGGCGACGACGACGGGGATCTCGGAGAGCACCCTGTCGCGGCTGGAGAGCGGGCAGCGCCGGGCGACCCTGGAGCTGCTGCTACCGCTGTCGCGCACCTACGACGTGCCGCTGGACGACCTCGTCGGCGCCCCGCGGACCGGCGACCCGCGCATCCACCTCAAGCCGATCAACAAGTACGGCATGACGTTCGTGCCGTTGTCGCGGCGGCCGGGCGGGGTGCAGTCGTTCAAGATGCTCATCCCCGCCGTGCCGGTGCCGTTGAAGCCCGCTCTGAAGACGCACGACGGGTTCGAGTGGCTCTACGTCCTGAACGGACGGTTGCGGCTGGTGCTCGACGACCTCGACCTGACGTTGCCGCCGGGTGAGGCCGCCGAGTTCGACACCGCGAAACCGCACTGGCTGGGCAGCGCGGACGGCGGCGCGGTCGAGCTGCTGATCCTGTTCGATCCGCAGGGGGTCCGCACGCACGTCCAGGCCGACAAGATCACTTCCGGTTGAGGCGGACCATCGCGACCACGCTGACCAGCGCCACGATCGCGACGACGACCCCGTAGCCGATCGCCATGGTCGTCGGGCCGACGACGCCGACGAGCAGTCCCGCGATGATCGCCGAGCTGCCCATCGCGAGATAGCCGACGAAGAAGATCGCGGTGAACAGCCCCGCGCGTTCGTGCGGCGCGACCTCGGGCACGAGCCCGCGGGTGGTGCCGGCGAACGAGGCGCCGATCCCGCTGCCGCCGACGATCGCGGCCGCCCAGAGCAGGGGCAGCGAGGTGGTGCCGATGCTGGCGATGAACAGGACGGCGCCCGCGACCATCGCGAGCGTGCCACCGAGCCGGAGCCTCGGTGCCCTGACCCCGCTGCTGAACGCCGAGGCCACAGTGGACGCTCCGAGCGCGACGAAGGCCAGCAGTGAACCGACGATCGGGCTCTTCACGGCGAACACGGCGACCAGCAGCGCGGGCACGAGTCCCATGAACGCCGTCATCGTCATGAACCCGCCGACGATGCCGGGAACCGAGGTCCAGTAGAGCCTGCGCACCTGGACGGGCAGCGAGATGCGGGGGTTGAGCGAGGCGATCGCGCCCGGCTTGCGCGTCGCGGTCTCCGGCGTGAAGACCGCGAAGATCGTCCCGGCCGCCATCACCACGGCGAGCACGAACCACACGTCGAACGCGGCGTTGGACGAGAACTCGGCCAGCACGCCCGCGAAGAGCGCGCCGATCGCGAGCCCGCCCAGCGGCGCCATGCTCGTCATCTGGGCGCCGAGCTTCTTGAACCGCTCCGGCGCAAGCTCGACAACCGCGGCACTGAGCGCACTGGACGCCGCACCGGTGGCGACACCCTGCACGACCCGTGCGGCGATGACCCAGCCGATGCTCGGCGCGACCAGGAACATCAGCATCGCGACGAGGTCGATCCCGAGCGCGGCGATCATGAGCGGCCGCCGCCCGATGTGGTCCGACAGCGACCCGATCACCAGGATCGCCACCAGCAACGAGAACGCGTAGACGCCGAACGCGAGCGTCAGCACCCACGGCGCGAAGCCCCATTGGTGCTGGTAGACGGGCAGCAGGGGCGTTGGCGCCCCGGCCGCCACCAGGATCGCGACCATCGCGGCCGAGATGCCCGCGAAGCCCACGCCGCGTGACAGGAACGGCCGGCGCGCGGCCGTCTCGGTGCGATCGAGCAGTGCGGTCATCGCACGTCCTTCAGGTTCGGGAGTTTTCGGCAGTGCGGCCGACAGTAGGCAGCACGCTTGCTTTTTGCAAGTGAGCTTTGCATCACGCAGTTGGCTGCTCGACGACAAGCTTGCTACGGTTGCCGTGTGAAGCGACGTGACTTCGGCCAGTACTGCGGCCTCGCCCGCGCGCTGGAACTCGTCGGCGAGCGGTGGGCGTTGCTGATCGTGCGCAACCTCATGGTGCGGCCGCGCAGGTACACGGAGCTGCAGACGGGCCTGGCGGGCATCCCGACGAACGTGCTGGCCACCCGCCTCAAGGAACTCGAACAGACCGGCATCGTCGAGCGCCAGGTAGCCCCCGCGCCACAACGGGGCGTCGTCTACGCCCTGACCGACGCGGGCCGCTCCCTGGAACCGGCGATGCTGTCCCTGGCCCGCTGGGGCGCCACGCAACTCGGCGATCCGCAACCGGGCGACGTCGTCTCGCCGGAGGGCGTCGTGCTGAACATGCGCGCCGTGTTCCAGCATGCGGAAGCCGCCGGCCTCACCGCGGCCTGGGAGATCCACGTCCGCGACGTGGTGGCACACGCGGTGGTCACCGACGGCTCACTGGCGGCTGGCCTCGGCCCGTCCCCGGTCAAGCCCGGCCTGGTCATCACCCCGAAGCTCGCCGACGACCAGCTGGCGTCCTACCGCGCGATCATGACGGCGATGCGGGACGGCGTGGTGGAGCTGGAGGGGGAGCGCGAGCTGCTCGGGACGTTCCTGCGGGTGTTCACGATCCCGCGGCCGGCCTGAGGGCCACCGAGCCCGTCAGGAGTAGTCCGGCGGCAACCAGCAGGGCGTGCGGGACCAGCAGACCTGCTGCGATGAGTGCTAGCGCGATCACGTGGAACGGCCAGGTCTTTCGGCGAGTGGTGGTCATCGGGCGCCTCCCAGCTGGGGGTTGAGGGCGTCTGGTCTCACCATGCGTCAGGCAGGTGGGGGATGGCGATCCGTCCTGGCACTCAACCTGGGAGTGGTGTGGGCGGCGGTTGGCGGCGATCGTGAGTGCTGGCACCCGGCCTGGCCTTCCAGCGCGCCCGAACGCCCCGCCACCACCTACGCGACCCACGTCACTTCCCCGACGTGACGGTCCCCACCCCACGCCCTCGCGCACCCCGCCGACCGGCGCACCTGCCCCACCCCCGCGAACATGGGTGTTGCCACGGATGGACACGTGGCGCCCTCGCCCGTCAGCCTCGCAGGCGTGGCGGGAAGTGATCACGGAGAGGCGGCGCGTGTGTCGTTGTTCGGGCGGATCTTCCTGCTCAACGCCCTGGTCCTGGCAGCAGCCGCGGCTCTGCTGGTGTTCGGGCCCGCGACGGTGTCCACGCCGGCACTGCTGCGCGAGGTGCTCGTGCTGGCGGCCGGGCTGGTGGTGATGCTGATCGCGAACGCCGTGCTGATCAGGGTGGGGCTCGCGCCGCTCGGCAGGCTCACGCGGGCGATGACCACGATCGACCTGCTCAAGCCGGGGCCCCGGTTGCCGGCGAAGGGGCACGGGGAGATCGCCGAGCTGATCACGACGTTCAACAGCATGATCGACCGGCTGGAGGCCGAGCGCGGGTTCAGCTCGGCCATCGCGCTGTCCGCGCAGGAGGCGGAGCGGCGTCGGGTGGCGCAGGAGTTGCACGACGAGGTCGGGCAGTCGCTGACGGCGGTGTTGCTGAGCCTCAAACGGGTCGCGGACCAGTCGCCGCAGGAGACGCGCGAGGAACTGCTGCAGGTGCAGGAGACCACGCGCAGCACGCTCGACGAGATCCGCCGCATCGCGCGCAGGCTCAGGCCGGGTGTGCTGGAGGAACTCGGGCTGGTCAGCGCGCTCAAGGCCCTCACCAGGGAGATCGGCGAGCCGGCCGGGCTCACGATCAAGCGGTCGTTCGACAAGAACCTGCCCGCGCTGGACGCCGAGACGGAGCTGGTCGTCTACCGCGTCGCGCAGGAAGGCCTCACCAACACGGTTCGTCACGCGAACGCCGACGAGATCGAGCTCAGCCTGACCGCACGGACGTCCGAAGTGGAGCTGCGACTGCGCGACAACGGCAGGGGGATCGGCAGCAGCCAGGAGGGTGCGGGCATCCGGGGCATGCGGGAGCGGGCGCTGCTGGTCGGTGCCGAGCTCGCGGTCGGGCCTGCCAGGACGGGCACCGAGGTCCGGCTCGTCGTGAAGGCCAAGGGGGAGGGCGAATGACCGTGCGCATCCTGCTCGCGGACGACCACGCGCTCGTGCGCCGCGGCGTCCGGATGATCCTGGACAACGAACCCGACCTCGAGGTCGTCGGTGAGGCCGGTGACGGGGCCGAGGCGATCAGCAAGGCCAAGAAGGAACTGCCGGACCTGGCGATCCTCGACATCGCCATGCCGCGGCTGACCGGGCTGCAGGCCGCGCGCGAACTGTCGCGCATCCAGCCGGACCTGCGGATCCTCATCCTCACGATGTACGACAACGAGCAGTACTTCTTCGAGGCGCTCAAGGCCGGCGCGTCCGGGTACGTGCTGAAGTCCGTCGCCGACCGCGACCTCGTGGAGGCGTGCCGCAGTGCCATGCGCGGCGAGCCGTTCCTCTACCCCGGCGCGGTGAACTCGCTGATCCGCAACTACCTCGACCGCGCCAAGGAGGGCAACGGCTTCCCCGCCAAGGCGATCACCGACCGCGAGGAGGAGATCCTCAAGCTGGTCGCGGAGGGCCACTCCTCCAAGGAGATCGCGGACATGCTCGTGATCAGCGTCAAGACCGTCGAGCGGCACCGGGCCAACCTGCTGCAGAAACTCGGGCTGAAGGACCGCCTCGAACTCACCCGGTACGCGATCCGCGCCGGGCTCATCGAACCCTAGGACACTCGAGTGAACGTCGAAGTGACGCCCCTGCCCGGCATAGGGGTCAGGCAGGACTTCTCCATCCGTTCCGGCCGCCGGATCGGCGTGATCTCCTACCGCGACGGGAAGTTCGAGCTCATCCTGTCCAAACAGGACGACCCGGACGCCACCGCCGCGTCGATCCCGCTGGCGCCGGAGGAGGCGGGCACGCTGGCCGGGCTGCTCGGGGCGCCGCAGCTCGTCACGCAGCTCGCGCGGCAGCACGCCGACATCACCGGGATCACCACACGTCAGCTGCCGGTCACCGCGTTCGCGGCCCGCACGCTCGGCGACACGGCGCTGCGCACCCGCACCGGCGCGTCCATCGTCGCGGTCGTGCGTGCGGGCCACGCGCATCCGTCGCCAGGGCCCGAGTTCCTGTTCGAGAACGGCGACCTCGCGGTCGTCGTCGGCACCGCGGACGGTCTCGATGCCGCCGCGGACATCCTGACGGGCGGCTGAGCCAGTGCACGACACCACGATCGCGCTGATCCAGCTGGGTGCGGTCTTCTTCGGACTGGGCCTGCTCGGCCGCCTCGCCTGGAGATTCGGCATCTCGCCGATCCCGCTCTACCTCGTCGGCGGTCTCGCGTTCGGCTCCGGCGGGCTGATCCCGTTGCACGGCATCGAGAACTTCACCCACCTCGCCAGCGAGATCGGCGTGGTGCTGCTCCTGTTGCTGCTGGGGCTCGAGTACTCGGCGTCCGAACTGACCACCGGTCTGAAGAAGTCGTGGATGGCCGGCGTCCTCGACATCGTGCTCAACGCGGCACCCGGCGCGATCGTCGCGCTCATGCTCGGCTGGGGCACGGTCGGCGCGCTCGCGATGGCCGGCGTCACCTACATCTCGTCGTCCGGCATCATCGCCAAGGTCCTGGGCGACCTCGGCCGGCTCGGCAACCGCGAGACGCCGGTGATCCTCTCGGTGCTGGTGTTCGAGGACCTGGCGATGGCCGTCTACCTGCCGGTGCTCACGGCCGTGCTCGCGGGCGTCAGCTTCGTCGGCGGGCTCACGTCGGTCGGCATCTCGCTGCTCGCGATCACCGTGGTCCTGGTGGTGGCGCTGAAGTACGGCAGGGTCATCTCGGCCATCGTGGACAGTCCCGACCACGAGGTGTTCCTGCTCAAGCTCCTGGGTTCCGCGCTGCTGGTCGCCGGCATCGCCTCGGAGCTGCAGGTGTCCGCCGCGGTCGGCGCGTTCCTGCTGGGCATCGCGATCTCCGGCTCCACGGCTGAGAACGCGACGCGCCTGCTGGAGCCGCTGCGAGACCTGTTCGCCGCGATGTTCTTCGTGGTCTTCGGCCTGAACACCGACCCGCGCTCGATCCCGCCCGTGCTGGGCATGGCGGTGCTGCTGGCCGTGATCACCACGATCACGAAGGTCGCGACGGGCTGGTGGGCGGCGCGCAGACAGGGCATCGGCCCGATGGGCCGTGCCCGCACCGGTGCCGCCCTGGTGGCGCGTGGCGAGTTCTCCATCGTCATCGCCGGTCTCGCGGTCGCGTCCGGTCACGTGAGCGAGCAGCTGGCCGCGCTCGCCACCGCGTACGTGCTGCTGATGGCGATCATCGGCCCGATCGCGGCACGGTACGTGGAACCGGTCGGCGAGTTCTTCCTGCGCAGGCGGGCAGCGGCTCAGTGAGGTGGCCGGCACTCCTGCTGGCCCTGCTGCTGGCGTTCGTCGGCACGAGCACCCGTGACGGTGCGGCCGACCAGCAGGGATCGGGGCTCAACGCCCCGGTCTCGGTCGTCCACGTGCACACGACGGCGTCGCCGGACATCTGCTGGGCGCTGCTCGGTGCCGCGACCGGCCCGTGCCCACCGCAGGGACGGGCAACGGTCGTCGTCGCGGCCGCGCAGAGCGTCGAGGGAACGACGGCAGGTCATCGGTCGAGCCGGGCACCGCCTCACGCGGTCGCTTCCGGCTACCCGAACCCCTGACCGACCCCTGAGGACCTCACATGTCGTATGTCGTACTGGTGTTGCTCGTCGTGTCCGTGCTCGCCGGTCTGGGCGCGCTGGCCGCGATGGTGCGGAAGAAGGAGCCGTTCTACGGCGTCGTCGGACTCGTGACGATCTGCGTCCCGAGTTCGCTTCTGGCGTTCCTCTACCTGGCCGTGGCCTGATCAGCGGACTGGTCGAGCTGGGCGATCCCCAGCGCCACCCCCAGCTCGACCAGGTCCTGCGGCCGCAGCCGCAGTTCCTCCGCCGTCTGCCGCGCCCGCCCCGGATCCCGTTTCAGGATCGCGTTCGCGAGCTCCGGTGAGATCACCGCGAAGTAGCTGTCCGGTGTCACCCACATCCGGTCCGGCGCGGCGAACGCCAGCGCGCCGCCGGATCCACCCTCGCCGATCACCAGCGTCGTCACCGGCACGCGCGCGGCCGCGATCGCGGTGAACAGGTCGGCGATCGCCGCGCCCACCCCTGCCTTCTCGGCGGCCGCGTCGTTGGCCGCGCCCGGTGTGTCCACGAGCGTCAGCACCGGTACGCCCAGCCGGTCCGCCAGCCGGACGAGACGGGCTGCCGTGCGGAATCCGGCGGGCCGCGTCGCCGTGCCGCACTGCGCCGCGTACGCGATGGTCTGCCCGTCGCGGTGCCCGAACCCGCACAGCACACCGGGATCGACGCCACCGGCACGGTCGCCGTTGACCGGCTCGTGCCAGTCGAAGTAGGAGGCCAGGTACTGCTTGGCGCGCGGACGTCCCAGCGTGCGGGCGCGCACCACCGCGACCCAGCCGGTCTTCGGCAATGTCGTCTGGCCCAACGCCGCCGGCACGGGCGCGGCGTCGCCGCCGGTCGTGGTGAGCAGCCGCAGCCAGCGCTCCAGCCTGCCGCGCAACTCCTCCGGCGGCATGAGCTGGTCGACCAGACCGGCCGCGAACTGTTGCGTCACCGAGTATCCCGGCGGACGAACCCGTGACCCGGCGAACCCGACCTGCGCGCCACGCAGGCCCAGCACGACGTCCGCGCCCGCCCCGAGCGTCGCCCAGCCGCCGCCGGTGGTCGGGTCGCGCAGCACGGAGACGTGGGGCAGCCCGGCCTCGCGGGTGAGCGTGATCTGCCGGGCGATCCTGGGCAGCTGCAGCAACGCGGGCGTGCCCTCCTGCATGCGGCTGCCGCCGGTCGCGACGAGCGAGACCACGGGCAGGCGGCGTTCGCGGGCATGCGTGAAGGCCCGCTCGATGCGGGCGCCGGTGCGGGTTCCCAGCGAACCGCCGAGGAACCCGAACTCGAACGCCACCACCACGGTCGTGATGCCACCGATCTCCGCGACGCCGCAGACGACGGACTCTCGTTCACCGGTGGCGGCGGCCGCCTGCGCGAGCTGGTCGCCGTAGCCGGGCCAGCCCAGCGGTCCGTCCACTGCGGACGGTCCCTGGTCGTCCGGCAGCTCCGCGAACGACGAGGCCAGCCGCCCGATCAGCTCGCGGGCGGGCTCACGTCCGCAGAGCACGCTTCATCACCTTGCCCATGTCGTTGCGCGGCAGGGACTCCACGAACCGCACCACCCGAGGCCGCTTGTGCGGGGTGAGCAGCCGCGCCACGTGGTCGGCGAGCTCGTCCGCCGGAGGTTCCGCCCCTGCGGGCACCACCCAGGCGACGATCCGTTCGCCCAGGTCGTCGTCGGGCTCGCCGGTCACCGCGACCTCCTTGACGCCGGGGTGTTCCAGCAGGGCGTTCTCGATCTCGCCCGCGCCGATCTTGTAGCCGCCGCTCTTGATGATGTCGGTGGCCTTGCGCCCGACGATGCGGAAGTAGCCGTCCTCGTCCCGCGTGCCGACGTCACCGGTGCGGAACCAGCCGTCCGCGAACGCCTCCGCGGTGGCGTCGGGCCGGTTGAGGTACTCGGTGAACAGGTTCGGCCCGCGCACCTGGATCTCGCCGATCGCACCGACGTCGTCCAGCGTGAGGCCGGCGTCGTCGACCAGCCGCACCTCGACACCGGGCAGCGGCACGCCGACCGCACCCGGCCTGCGGTCGCCGTCCGCGCGGACACTGGTGTTCATCAGCGTCTCGGTCATCCCGTACCGCTCGACCACGCGCTGCCCGGTCGCGGCGGCGATCCGTTCGTGGTCGCGCACCGGCAGGGCCGCCGAGCCCGACACCAGCAACCGCGCCCCGCTCAACGCGTTGGCGAGCTCGAGGTCGCCGCCGACCTCCTCCGCGATGCGGTGGTACATGGTCGGAACGCCGAACATCATCGTGGCGTCGCCGTCCAGCGCCTCCACCACCGCCTCGGTGGAGAACTTGCCGAGGTGGTGCAGCGTGCCCTCCCGTCGCAACGGGCCGAGCACGCCGAGGATCAGCCCGTGCACGTGGAACAACGGCAACGCGTGCACCAGTACGTCGGACGAGGTCCACTCCCAGGCCTGCGCGACCGCGTCCAGAGTGGACACGATCGCCCGGCGCGGCAGCACGACGCCCTTCGGCGCCCCGGTCGTGCCGGAGGTGTAGACGATCAGCGCGGGAGCCTCGTCGCCCGGATCGGCGAACGGCTCGAAGTCACCTCTGTCGAGCGTGACGTCGAGGCGCGGCACCGAGTCCAGTCCGGACGGGAGCCGCACGCCGGGCGCCGCCAGCACCGCGGCAGGCGCGCTGTCGGCGACGATGTGCGCGAGCTCCCGTTCGCCGACCTTGGGGTTGAGCGGCACGGCGGGCACCCCGGCGAGCAGGGCGGCGACCACCGCGACGCACGTCTCCAGTGAAGACGTCGCCCACACCGCCACCCGAGGCAGGCCGGACAGCTGCTGTGCCAGCGCTCCGGCGCAGGCGGCCAGTTCGGAGTGGGTGAGGGTGCGGTCGCCGAAGCGGAGTGCGACGCGGTCTGACTTCAGGGCGAACATCGACTCACCAGATTCCCGGGACGACGAGGGCGAGCCAGACCAGCGGCGGCGCCGCCGCGACCATGATCCCGCCGTAGACCATCAGCTGCTTGAAGAACTTGTCGCGGTCGACGTCCTGCGCACCGGCCAGCACCAGGGCGCCGTTGGTGGAGAACGGACTCACGTCGACCACGGTCGCCGACACCGCCAGCGCCGCGATCAGGCCGATCGCGCTGACCTCGCCCTGCAGCAGGAACGGCACGGCCAGCGGGATCAGCGCGCCCATGATGCCGACCGACGAGGCGAACGCGGACACGATCGCGCCGATGTAGCAGATCAGGAGAGCGGCCAGCAGGGGAGCGCCGACGCTCGCGACCGAGTCGCCGGCCCACTTGATCGTGCCCATCGTCTGCAGCACGGCGACGTAGGTGAGGATGCCGCAGATCAGCAGCACGGTCGGCCAGGTGATCTGGGTGATCGCCTGCTTCGAGGTCTCCGGCCACACCACGCTGAGCAGCACGGCCACCGTGATCGCGGCGAGGCCGACGTCGAGGTCGAACACCAGCGCCGCCACGACGAGCGCGGCCAGGCCGAGCAGGGTCGCGATGCGCGGCGCGGTCAGGGCGACGCGCTCCTCGACCTGTTCACCGCCGTCGTCGCCGACTCCGCCACCGAGACTGTCGTCGCCCCCACCGGTGCGGACCGCCACCGGAGCGTCCAGCGGCTGCCGCGCGAGCTTCATGCCGCCCAGCACCACGAACACCACGACGGCGATCAGCAGGTTCACCACGAGGCTGGCCAGGAACAGCACGATCTCGTTGCCCGGCAGGCCCTCCTTGGCCACGATGCCGTTGACGATCGTGCCGTAGATGCTGATGGGGGAGAACCCGCCGGCCTGCGCGCCGTGCACGACCATCACGCCCATCAGCAGCGGGCTGATCCTGTACTTGGCCGCGAACCCCATCGCGATCGGCGCCACGATCGCGACCGCCGCCGGGCTCACCGCGCCGATCGCCGTCAGCACGCCGGTGATCGCGAACATCACCCACGGCATCAACGCGATCCGCCCGCCGACCAAGCGGATCGCCCTGTGCACCAGCCAGTCCGTGGTGCCGTTGGCTCGGGCGATGGCGAACAGGAACGTCACCCCGACCAGCACGACGAACAACGAGCCGGGGAAACCTTTGAAGATGTCGTCGGTCTTCATGTCCGCCACGAGCGTGCCGACCCCGAAGGCCGCGGCGAAGGCGAGCGCACCCATGTTGATCGACCTGGTCGTGGCGATCACGAACACCACGACCAGCACGAGTATCGAGATCAGTTCGGCGGACATGCAGGGCTCCCGTCGTTGGGGCTGTCCGGATGGGCGGCCAGAGCTGGCTCAGTGGCCGAGTGGTTCAGCCACTTTCCGCCCACTGTCCAGCAGCTGTCAAGAGGTGGCCTAGTGGCTGAGCCACTTGACCGGTTATCCTGGGACGATGTCCGAGGCACTGCGGCCCATGGTCAAGTCCCGCCTGTACGAGCAGGTGCTCGAACGCCTGCGCGCGCACGTGGTCGAGGCAGGCCTGAGCGCGGGGGACAAGCTGCCCGCCGAACGCGACCTCGCGGCGAGCCTCGGCGTGAGCCGCGCGTCGATCAAGCAGGCGATCGTGGTGCTGGAGGTCCAGGGCCTGGTCGAGGCCCGGCACGGCGGCGGCACCTACCTGGTCCGCGACACCCTCGACGTCGAACCGGTCGAGCGGCTCGTCGAACGCCGCAAGCGCCTCCCCGAGGTGCTGGAGGCCCGCGAGGCCCTGGAGACCAAGCTCGCCGAGCTCGCCGCCGAACGCCGCACCGACGCCGAGCTGGAGACCATCCGCGCCGCACTGGACTTCATGCGCGACGAGATCGCCGCGGGCGACAACGGCGTGGAAGGGGATCGCCGCTTCCACGCCGCCGTCACCGCCGCCGCCCACAGCTCGCTGCTCGCCGAGTTCATGAAGACCATCGCCGAGCAGATCACCGAGAGCCGCACCGAGTCGCTGCGCCAGCCGGGGCGCCCGTCCCGGTCACTGGCGCAGCACACTGCGATCTACGAGGCCATCGCCGCGGGGGACGCGAAGAAGGCCGCCGCGGCGATGCGCAAGCACGTGCGCACCGTCGCGAAGGTCAGGCTGCTCACCTGGGTGCCCGAAGACTGACCACCGCGGGCGAGTTGCGCGCCTGCACGACGTGGCTGGTCCCGTCCGCCTTGTGCACGACGAACTTCCAGTCCCGCTTGGTCACCTTGCCGGACAGCAGCACGATCGTGTCGCCGTGCTGGATGATCCGGGTGCGCCCGCCGTCCTCGTAGAGCGTGAACTCGCCCTTGGCGCCGGCCGTCACGTGCACGGTCAGCGGGCCGGTCTTGTTCTGGACGTCGTTCGCCACGTCGGCACTGCGTTCGACCAGCATGCCGCCCGCGCGCAGGAACACCGGCATGGTGTCCCAGCCCGCGCTGACCGTCGCCCAGGTGTTGCCCTGGTAGACCTTTCCGGTGAAGTAGTCGGTCCACTGGCCGGGCGGGAACCAGACCCGCGTCTCGCCCACGTCGCCGGGCGTGGTGATCGGCGCGACCAGCAGGTCCGGCCCGAGCAGGAACTGGCTGTCCACTGTGGAGTACGCCTCCGGGCTGCCCGGGTAGTCCAGATAGGCCGGACGCACCAGCGGCACACCCGTTCGCTGAGCCTGCTCCGCCACCGAGTAGATGTACGGGACGAGCCGCTCCCGCAGGTTCAGGAACTTCGTCGCCGACGCCTGCGCGGCCGGGCCGTACTGCCACGGCAACCGGTCGCTGTGGTTGCTGTGCAGCCGGGTGATGGGCTGGAACGCGCCCAGCTGCACCCACCGCGCGTACATGTCGTCCGGCATCTTGGTGGTGTAGCGGACCTGGCCGTTGTCCAGGTACTGCTCCGATCCGCGCAGCCCGGTGGTGTCGTTGTGGCCGCCGATGTCGTGGCTGATGTTCGACATGCCGGTCGCCACGCCCTCGGCCGAGGTGTAGCCGATCGTCGCCTTCAGCGTGCCCCACGTCGACGACGTGTCGCCGGTGAAGTGCAGGGTGGTGCGCTTCTCCGCCCACGGCCCCGTCGGCAACGGTCCCGAGCCGCTGTACCCGCCCGCCTGCAACGAGCCGAACCCGCGCGAGAACGCGAACGAGCCGATCTTCGAGTACTGCTCGTTGATCCACGTGTCCGGCGTGACCCCGCGCACCGACGAACCCGAGCCGTCACAGCACCAGTCGAGCCACCAGAAGTCGGTCGGCATCTTCTGGTGCAGCTCCAGGTAGGCCCGCAGCTGGTCGGGGTCGCCCCAGTCGAACATGTAGCAGTCCGCGCAGGAACCCTTGGCCAGCTTGCCCTTCGCGGTCGCCTGCGCCCGCGCGAAGTCCGGGTCGCTGCCCTGGATGCTCGGGTGGATGTTCAGCGTGCTGTGCAGGCCCTCGCCGTGCGCCCAGTCGAGGAAGCCCTGCGGGTCGGGGAACTTCGCCCGGTCCATCTGCCAGCCGTTCCAGGTGTTGCCCGCCTTGAAGTCGGTGTCGACCACCAGGACGTCCAGCGGCACACCGTGCTGGCGGAACGCCGGCAGGATGCGGTCGCGGAAGTCGGCGGCGGTCCGGTCGATGTACTCGGAGTACCAGACGCCGTAAGCCCAGCGCGGCAACAGCTTCGGCCCGCCGGTCAACGCGGTGAGATCACCGAGCGCGGCCTTGTAGTTCTGGCCGTAGCCGAACACGTAACCGTCCTGGTACGGCTGCGCGCCCCGGTCCGCGCGCGGGGTTCCGTTGCGCAGAGCGGAAGTCGTGTCGTCCAGCAGGTACCAGCCGTCGCGGTACATCAGACCCGGGGTCAGCTGGGGATCACCGTTGTTGCCGGTGTAGCCGTCGAGCGAACGCCGGTAGCCGCCCAGCGCCAGGTGCTGCGAGGACGTGGAGATCCCGAGGGTGTCCAGGTTGACGTGGCAGCCGGTGTCCGGGCACGTCACGGTGAGGTCGGAACTGCCCGCGGGCAACGAGACCTGCGCCGTCGCCGTACCCCACGTGGCCCAGTTCGCCGTCGTGGGCAGGGTGATCGCCTGCCCGTTGAGCAGGACGGTCCGCGGTTCGTGCTTGCCGTCGCCGCCGACACCGTTGGCGTAGCGCACCGTCACCGGGTACGTGCCCGCCGCCGGCACGCTGGTGACGCGCTGGCTCAGCCGCGTGCCGCCGACGAGCTCGGCGACGAACCCCGTGCCCGCGAACCCCGCGTGCTCGGCGGCGATCTTGGCCGCGCCGCCCAGCACGCCGTTCTCGGCCTCGCAGCTCGTGCCGAACCGGCAGTCGTCCACCGCCCTCGCGCTGGGATAGGCCTGGTCGCCGGTGAGCAGGGCCAGGCTGTCGACGTTGACGTTGCCCGAGTCGGCGGCACCGCGCGTCAGCGAGATGCGGTGCTCACCCGCGGCCAGGTCGACGTCGGTGGAGACCTGCTGCCAGGAGTCCCAGTTCGCCGTCCTGGGGAGGGTGATCTGCCGCGGCGCCTGCCCGTCGACCGAGAGCCCGAGAGTGCGGCTCTCGTACTTGCCGTCGCCGCCCTGCCCGTTCGCGTACTTCACGACGACCCGGTGCCTGCCCGCACTCGAGGCGCGCACGGTCGCCGTGATCCCGGTGTTCTTGTACGAGAACCCGGCGGCGAAGCCGGCACCGGTGCTGCCGGCGTGGTCCGACGCCACCAGCAGGCCCTCGCGCTGCGTGTCCTCGGCCTCGCACAGCTGCCCGGTCGCACAGACCACCCGCCGCCACGGGGACGCGGTCGTGCCGGCCGTCTTCAGTTCGAGGTTGTCCGCGCGGAACGGCCCGGAGCCCACGCGGTAGCGCAGGGTCAGCGCCGAGGTGGTGATGGTCAGCCAGCCGTCGGCGACCCGTGAGGTGTAGGCCGTGCTGGGGAACGTGCGGTTTACAACGTTGTAAGTGGCCTGGTTCTCAAAGGCGTTGTTCCCGGCGAACTCGGACCGGATGAGGGTGGGGGAGAGGATCTGGAACCTGGCCTGCCCGGAGATGACCGTGCCGTTCGGCTGGGCGGTCGCGGGGGCGGGCAGGGCCAGGCTCAGCAGGGCTAGCAGAGGGACGATCGTCGTGCGTTTCCGCATTCGTGCTCCTCGTCTGACGCCGTCGGCTTCCGAGGTGTTCAGGTACCTGAACCTTCCTCACCTTGGCGTGACCTTGTGGAGCGATCAAGACGCCAATCAGCGCACGACCCGATACGTCAGATGCGTGAAGCCGGTGCCCGCGCGGGAGTCGACCTGCTCCAGGTTCAGTCCGGGAACGCCGTCGAACAGCCGCGTGCCTGCCCCGAGCGTGATCGGCACGATCCGCAGCCGCAGCTCGTCCACCAGGCCCGCCGTCAGGTACTGGTTGACGGTGGAGGCGCCGCCGTGGATGGAGATGTTGCCGTCCCCCGCCGCCTCGCGGGCGAGCTCGAACGCCGCTGCGATGCCCTCGGTCACGAAGTGGAACGTCGTACCGCCCTCCATCGGCTGCGGCTCGCGCGGGTGGTGGGTGAGCACGTAGACCGGCGCGTGGTAGGGCGGGTTGTCGCCCCACCAGCCGTTCCACGCGCGGTCCCAGGGTCCGCGGACCGGGCCGAACATGTTGCGCCCCATGATGAACGCCTTCGTCTCGGCCAGACGGTCCAGCTGCCACCTCTGCTCGGCGGGGTCCTCGAACCACGCGTGGAGCTCGCTGCCCCAGCCGTCGCCGCCGTCGTCCCCGAACGGCCGCTCCTCGGTCTGGCCGTGCCCGGCCGAGTACCCGTCGAGGGAGATCGAGAGATCACACGTCACCTTGGTCATGAACCCCAGCCTGGACCGGCCGATCCATGACGTCCAATGCCAAAAGGACGCCGTTCTCATTGATAACCTTGATGGATGCTGAGCCTGGTGCACCTCGAGGTGCTGGCGGCGGTGGCCCGGTGCGGCTCGGTGACCGAGGCCGCCAGACAGCTGCACTACTCCCAGCCGTCGGTGAGCCATCACCTGTCGAGGCTGGAGGCGGCCACGGGTGTGCAGCTCCTGCAACGGGCAGGGCGCGGGATCCGCCTGACACCGGAGGGGCAGCTGCTGGCCGCCCGTGCGGCCGAGATCGTGGGCCGGGTCGACGCCGCCACGACCGAGCTCGCCGCCCAGGCCGGTCTGCGGGCGGGACGGGTCCGGCTCGCCGCCAACGCGTCCGCCGCCGCCACGATCGTCCCGAGGGTGGCCGCGGCACTGGCGGAGAAGCATCCCGGCCTGGAGCTGAGCCTGTTCGAACGGCACCCGGTCGAGGCGTTGCGGATGCTGCGGCACGGCGAGATCGACGTCGCCGTGGTGTTCCGGCACGCCGGCACCCCGGTCGAGGAGGGCTTCCGGTTCGTCCACCTCGGTGACGACCCGATCCACCTGATCAGCAGGCAGCCGGACGACAGCCTCGCGAACCACCGGAGCTCCGCGTGGATCGGCGGCTGCGACGCGTGCCAGGAGGAGCTGGAGAACCTGTGCCGCAGCGAGGACTTCGCACCCCGCGTCTCCTCGCACAGTGACGACATGGTGGTCGTCCAGGCCCTCGTCGCGGCCGGGGCAGGTGTCGCGATCCTGCCAGGGCTGGGACTGCAGGCCCATCGGCGGCCGGACGTCCACGCCACCGAGCTGAAGGGCTTCCACCGCGAGATCCACGCGGCCACGTACGGCGACCCGCCCGATCCTCCGGGCGTGGCCGCCGTACTGGCCGCACTGACGGGAGCGCTCAGCGCTTGAGCGTGAAGGTGAAGTCGCCGGAGACCTTGCCGTTCAGCCGGATCGCCGACACGACCTTCCCCTCCCCGATCAGTCGTTCGACCTCGGCGCGTGACAGCCCGCACGCGTCCGCGATCAGCCGCACCGGCCGAAGCGGGATCCGTGCCGCGAACCGCACCGCCACGTCGATCACCTCCTGGTCCAGGTGACCCGACCCGCCGGTGTCGAGCCGCCAGGCGCCGTCCCAGTCGAGCGAGACGCGGTTGCGGTGCTGCAGAACGGGATCCTGCAGCAGCTCGGGGACGAGCGCCGGGTCGTTGGCGTGCAGCCGGTCCAGCAGCGCCGGCCGGACGGTGCGGACGTGGGCCCGTTCGAAGATCGTGAGCTTGGCCGTGTCCCCGCATCCCGTGCAGAGGACGAGGAGCCAGGCGTCGAGGACCTTGTGGTTGGCGTTGACGCGGAACTTGCCGCTCGCCCGGAAGCGGTCGGCGGAGCACACGTGACAACGGCGGCGGACGAGCGGAAGACAGGTGGGCACGACAGCCCAGGTGATGAGCACAGCAGGACACCGATCGGTGAGAAGACCGCAGCAAGAGGAGCGCGGCGCTCAAGAACGCGTCGCGCAACAGAAACCAAGTGCTTGGGGAGGTCTCACACGGTGTACAACGGCACGTCCCAGCCTCGACGACTCAGTCAGGCAGGAAGGTAGCGGCCCCGGCCGGTGTCGATCCATTCAATTTCGGCAGGGTCGCGGCACCGAGCACGGTCTCCAGCTGCTCCCACCTCGTCACGAGGTCCGAGAGCATCAGCATCATCACGTCGGGGAACGCGTACAGGAAGCTCTGATAGCGGTAGTGGTCGAGGTAGAACACCACGACGTCGTCGGTCACCGCCGTCACGGACGTGGTGCGGGCGTTGAAGAACATGTCGTAGTGGCCGAGCAGTCCGCCGCGGCCGAGCACCGACCGTTCGTAGATGCCGCCGAAGTCGATCTCGACCTGCCCGGACGCCACCAGGAACACGCCGTGCGCCTCGTCGTCCTCGTGGAAGAGCGTCTCGCCTGCCGTGTAGGGGATCTCGTCGAACATCGACGCGAGCGTCTCCAGCTCGGAGTCCGCCAGCGCGGCGAACAGCCGCACGCCGTGGGGATCGACGCTCTCGCGCAGGCACGCCACGCGTTCGGTGAGCTCGGCCGCGGTGATGTGGTTCATCCGCATCCGCACGAACCGCAGCATCCGGTCGGTGTTGCGCGACTGGGCGCGGGACTTCCCGGCGCTGGGCGGGGTGTAGAGGTCCTGTTCGCCGCTGATCCGCGCGGCCTCGCGACGGCCGGACTCGTAGGCGCTGTGCACACAGCCCCAGTGGTAGGGGTTCGTGCCCTCGCCGGCGAAGAACAGCCTGTCGCCGACCGGTTCGGCGAGCGTCGCGATGTCCTTGGACGAAGAGCCGACGCCGATGCACGTGTAGGAACCCAGCGCGTACGGATCGGCGGACCACGTGGTGCGCGAGACGCTGGCGGGAGCGGGAGCGTCCTCGCCGAAGAGGTCCTGGACGACCTCGGTGGCGTACGCCGAGACGGTGTCTTGGGACCAGGTCTCCATCTCGCGGCCGAGTGAGGCGCCGAGCAGCATCACCAGGATCGGCTTGCCGTGCGACTTCCACATGCTGATCACGACGGTGGGGTAGCGATCGGTGTCCCGGCACAGGTAACCGAACACGTACTGGTCGGTGGGCCAGAACGGTTCGTCGTAGTGCAGCGCGATCTTGTTGAGCGTGCCGAAGCCGAGCCGGGCGATCGCGGCCAGCTTGGGTTCCGGCAGGGGCGGGGAGAACTCGACGACACCGGCCTTCAACACCCCGAGCGGCAACGTGACGAGCACCTTGTCCGCCTCGAACACTCCCTGCTCCGTGGTCACGCGTCCTTCCTCGACGCGCGTGACCACGTGGCCCAGCCGGACGTCGAGGCCTTCGGCCAGAGCGTCCACAACGGACTGATAGCCCTGGTGCAACGTGCTGTCGCCGTAGCCGTAGACGAGATAGCCCTCTTCCCAGTGCTTCAAGGAGAGCTTGCCGGGATCCTCCGCCGCGTCCTCGCGCAGGATCACGTTGAGGTGGTACCGCACGGCCTGTTCGTCCTCTGGGGACAGCCGGCGTTCGGCGAGGACCTGCGCCATCGCCTCGCCCAGCGGGACGTCCGGGTGGTCGGCCTTGCGCGCCACGGCCGCGCGGCGCTCCAGTTCGTGCAGGACCTCGTCGGCCAGTTCGAGGGTGCGGCTCTTGTGGCGGTGGCTGATCGCCCGCCGGTCGGCCCCGAACAGGTCGAGGCTGTCGAACCCTCCGGTGTAGGCGCTGTCCCCGCCCACGTAGCTGTACGGGATGCCCAGGTCCTCGACCAGCTCGGTGATCGGGTTGCCGTCCGTGCCGTGGATCCAGTGCGCGCCCAGGTCGACCCCGTGCTCGTCGGTCCAGATCCGGCCGCCGACCCGGTCGCGGGCCTCCAACACGGTCACGGGATGGCCCAGCTCGCGCAACGCCCGTGCCGCGGTCAGGCCGGACACTCCCGCTCCCACCACCAGGACGCTCGCTCTCGCGTCCTCACCACCATCAGATACCGAGGGCATCGCTCGATTGTCGGGCGACCATGCGTGTCCGAACATTCCCGGATCGTGTGGTCGTACTGGGCCGTACGGGTTGTGGGAGTGACCCGTGAATCTCGTGGTCAAGACGCTCACCTGCGGCGCGCACCTGGGCGAACCGGGACTACCAGGTAGTGACTTGATCTACAACCGCCGGTATAACTTGTTCTCATGCGCCCACAGTGAGGAAGATCACATGACCCACACAATGACGTGTGACAACGGTTTCGAGGGTCCTTCACGACGTTCGTTCATAGCTGGAACAGGTTCTATTCTTGGAGCTGTCGCCCTCGGAGGCGTCACTCCGGTGGCACGGGCGGCGGCGTCGATCGCGGACGCGGCCGTCATACCCGCCCTGGTGATCGGCACCGGCTACGGCGGGAGTGTGGCGGCCCTGCGGCTCGCCCAGGCCGGTGTCGACGTCCACATGGTCGAGATGGGCATGGCGTGGGACACCCCCGGCACGGACGGGAAGATCTTCGCCAACACCACGACCCCGGATCAGCGGTCCTTCTGGCTGCGCACCAAGACGAAGCAGCCGCTGAGCAACTTCCTGGGCTTCCCGATCGACAAGGCGATCCCGCGCTACACCGGCGTTCTCGACGCGGAGGAGTTCGCCGGCATCACCGTCTACCAGGGACGCGGCGTCGGTGGCGGCTCGCTCGTCAACGGCGGCATGGCCGTCACGCCGAAACGCGAGAACTTCGGCGACGTGCTGCCGACGGTGAATCCCGACGAGATGTACAACACCTACTACCCGCGGGCCAACGCCGAGCTCGGCGTGAACATGATCAGGGCCGCCTGGTTCGACACGACCGACGCCTACCAGTACGCGCGGGTCGGCCGGAAGCACGCCCAGCGGTCGAACTTCCCGTACGTGTTCGTGCCCACCGTGTACGACTGGAACTACATGGAGCAGGAGGCGGCGGGCACGGTCCCGAAGTCGGCGTTGGTGGGGGAGATCCTCTACGGCAACAACTACGGCAAGAAGTCGTTGCAGAAGACCTATCTCTCCAAGGTCAGGGCGACCGGGCGCGTCACCATCTCGCCGCTGCACCGGGTGGTCGACGTCGTGCCCGCGACGGGTGGCTACAAGGTCACCATCGAGCAGCTGAACACCAACGGCGACCCGATCGCGGTCAAGGAGGTGACCGCGGCGAAGGTGTTCTTCGCGGCGGGCAGCGTCGGGACGAGCAAGCTCCTGGTCAAGCTCAAGGCCACGGGTGCGCTGCCGAACCTGAACGGGGAGGTCGGCAAGGGCTGGGGCGACAACGGCAACGTCATGTGCGGCCGGGCGAACCACCTGTGGGACCCGACCGGCGCGCTGCAGTCGTCCATCCCGACCCTGGGCATCGACAACTGGGCTGCCGGTGGCGCGTTCGCCGAGGTGGCACCACTGCCGACCGGGATCGAGACCTACGCGTCGTTCTACCTGTCGATCACGAAGACCCCGAACCGCGCGCAGTTCACCTGGAACGCCGCCGCGGGCAAGGTCGACCTGAACTGGCAGACCGCGTGGAAGAGCGTCTCGATCAACGCCGCGAAGACCATCTTCGACAAGATCAACTCAAAGGAGGGGACGATCTACCGGACCGACCTCTTCGGCGTCTACAAGATCTGGGGCGACCACCTGACCTATCACCCGCTCGGCGGCGCGATCCTGAACAAGGCCACCGACAACTACGGGCGCCTGCACGGATATCCCGGTCTCTACGTCATGGACGGGTCGCTGATTCCCGGCAGCACCGTGGTGAACCCGTTCGTCACGATCACGGCGCTGGCCGAGAGGAACATCGAGAAGATCATCGCGACCGATCTCTGAGCTGTCGCGTGTGGACTGTTCAGAACTTCGGCAGCACGCACATGGCGTCGAGGCCGAACACCCGGTTCAACCTGCCGAAGACGAGCCAGGCCCCGATGCTCATCGTGAGCTCCACGATCTCCACCTGACTGTAGTGCGCGGTCATGCGGGTCCAGAACTCGTCGTCGAGACCGTGGTGATCCAGTGCGTACCGCTCGGCGTACTCCGCGGCCAGCCTCGCCCGGTCGTCGAAGGCGTCGGTGGTGCGCCACTGGGTCACCGCGTCGATGAAGTCGTCCTCGACCTTCACGCCGTCGCGTTCGGTCCGCCAGTCGAGGCAGAACATGCAGCCGTTGATCTGCGCGATCCGCAGCCGCGCCGCCTCGAACTCGCGCAGCCCCAGCGTGGTGTGCTGGTACACGGCCAGCGAGAGGTTCGCGGCGGAGATCCCGATGCCCGGCACCAGCTCGCCCCACACGTACCCGATGGGGTCCTTGCCCTCGGGGATGTCGATGTTCACGGCTTGCTCCTTCCGAGCTTGCCCGCGACGGGACGCAACGGGACGTCGAGCGCGTCGTAGAGGCCGGGCTCCGCAGCCGCCAGCCAGTCGATGGCGTTGACGATGCGGCCGACCGCCGTGGCGTTGCCGCCGGCGGACCGGTTCTCACCCTCGTCCACGGCCTCGACCGACACCTCGATCCGCGGCCGGCCCTCGATGATCACCTTGTGCGCGCCGTCGCCCGACGGCGGCATCGGCCAGTCCGTCGCGCACGAGTTGTGGATGCGCGTCACGTGTTCGATGACGATCAGCGGTTCGCCGTTGACGATTCCCTGCACCTCGAACCGGATCGCGCCCTGCGTGCCCTTCTCGAACTCGCCCATGGTGCGCGTCGTCACCGTCTCGTCCAGCGCGCGCCGGTCGACGGTCTCGCGGATCTCCTCGATCTCGGCGCCCAGTGCCCGCGCCATCAACCGGATCTGCCCGCCCCAGATCATGGTGGGCACCGTCGCCATGATCATCGGTGCCTGGTAGTCGAGCGGCTGTCCGAACCCGATCAGCCAGCGCACCGCGTCTGGCTGGTCGTAGGTCGAGTAGTCGAAGATCTCCTGGCAGCGCACGGCGTCGATCTGGCTGCCGAGCCCGCTGACCATCAACGGCAGCACGTCGTTGCCCCAGCCGGGGTCGACGCCGGAGACGAACAGCGAGCCGCCGCCCTCCGCGATGGCGGCTAGAACCGGTTCTCGCAACTCCGGCGGCGCGCTGCGGTGGTCGTAGAGCGCGTAGAGCGAGGGCGTGACGACGACGGCGCCCGCCCTGATCGCCTTCGTGATGTCGGCGAGCGCGTCGTCGGGGCGGATGTCGCCCGACGCGGCGTACACGACCGCGCGCGGACTCGCGGCCAGCACCGCGTCGATGTCGGTGGTGGCCGCGACCCCGAGTTCGTGGTCCAGCCCGGCGAGATCGCCCGCGTCCCGGCCTTCTTTCTCCGGGTTGTGGACGATCACGGCAGTCAGCTTCAGTCCCGGATGGGCCTCGACGGCGCGAATCGCGGCTCGGCCTACGTTTCCGGTGCCCCACACCACTGTGGCGATCATGCGGGTAGCGTAACTAGAACACGTTTCAGTTTTCAAGAGTCCATCAGGTGTAGAGCGTCAGCCCCGACAGCTGGCCCGCCGGCCAGCCCGTGTTGCCGGTGAACGTGATCCGCACGTACCTGACCTGCGTCCCTGGCAGGGTGGCCATGGCCGAGTTGCCGGTCGCGGGGTCGAAGACGTATCCGGCCGGCTGCGCGAGCGGGCTGAACGACTGGCCGTTCGCGCTGCCCTCGATCGTCACGGTCTGGGTCCGCCGTCCCCACGCCGGGTTCGGTGGGAGCGTGAGCACCGCGCGACGCACGGCGTGGGCGGCCCCGAGGTCGACCTGGACCCACTGCGGGAAGGCGTTGTTCGCGCTCTCCCAGTAGGAGTGCGGATCGGCGTCGACGGCGAACCCGCTGCCGTAGGCTTGAGTCTGCGAGCTCTGGGTCGTCGGCCGTCCGGCGGCCAGGTCGACGTCCGGCGTGGGCGGTCCGCCGACCCACGGCTGGGTCGGCCGGATCGCGGTCAGGGCGATCTGGCCCTTGAGCATCCGGCCGCCGTCGCCGGTCAGCCTCATGTAGTAGTCGGCCGAGCAACGCGTGCCGTCCTCGTCCAGCGCGAGATAACCGGACCCCACGGGCACGTCGGCCGGCGTCTCCGCGGTCTTGCAGATCTGGTTGCCCTCGTTGAACTCGTCGAACATCGAGATGTAGATGCCTTGTGCGCCAAGCCTGACCATGTTGTAGAACTGCCGCCACATGAAGTCGCCGTGCAGCCGTTGCCGCGAGCCGACATCGCCCGGCAGCACGCACGGCTGGTAGTCGATCCCGCGCGCGTTGCACTCGGCCTGGTCGGGGCTGTTCACGTTGGTGTAGAAGCGATCCGTGTCCGCCGGTGTGCCGATCCGGCCGACCATCCACGGCGAGATCATGTCGAAGCTGCGGTAGACGCCTCCGAAACCCTGCCGCGAGTCCTCGATCTCCAGCCGCCAGTGCGTTGGAACACCGCCGATCACGTAACAGCCGCGCGCCTTGAACCAGTTGACGACGTCCTGGCACGCCTCCGGCCCGAAAGGACGGCCCGGGTCGTTGAACCCGAAACCCCAGATGCAGACGACGGGCTTGCCGTTCTGCCGGGCGTAGGCCGACGACGACGTGTACGCGGACATCTTGTTCAGCCAGTCGGTCTTGATCTCCGACTGCATGTTCGTCCAGTTCGTGACGTCGTACATGATGTAGAACTTCCGCCCGGTCGCCTCGGCGGCGGGCCGGACGTGCGCGGTCACGGCGTCGCGGATCGGGCCCTCGCCGCCGGTCGGGTTGAAGCGCTGCAACGCGGCCGTGTCGATGTTGTTGTCGCGCATCCACTGGAAGTGGACGTCGACGGTCTGCCGGTCGTAGTTGGAGAACAGCGTGGCGGGGCGTCCGTCACCGAGGTTGGCGAACGCGGTCTGGTAGGTGCGCGTGTAGTCGCGGACGTCGGGCCACGCGACGATCGAGCTGGTGGGTGGCGCGGGCGGCTGGCTCCAGTTGTCGTTCCAGTGCCACCAGCCGTCGATGGGGGAGTTGTCCCCCCGGCAGGCGAACCAGCCCTGGTACCCGACGGTGATCTTGCCGACGACGTCGCCGGGAGGACTGGCCGCCCGCGCGGGGGCCGGCAGGAGCCCCAGCGCGGGTACGGCCATGGCGGTGCTGAGCAGTGTGCGGCGTGACAGGGACATCGCGAACTCCTTTGTCGGCGATTCGACTCCAGAGTGCAAGATGTGAACAGGATCACGCAAGAACTTGACGAACCGGTCTTTTGGTCGCCGGGACAGAGGTGCAGGGGCGGCCGGAAGTCGGTGGCGGCGTCGCCTGCTTCCCCGTGCCGGTGCCGGTGTTCGTCACCGAGGCGCTGCCCTTGTCGTCACCGACATCGGCTGGGAGACGTGGAGGACATCGGTGATCCCGTTGCCCGAGTCGGCGTCGTGCCGATCCACCTGATCTGACGTCAGCGGTTCGAGGTGGGGAACCGGCCGTCGGAGCTGCCGAGCGCGACCAGTTCGGTGTACTGGTCCTGCCAGGACCTCTCGGTGGCGAGCAGGTCGGCGAGCCGTTGCACCCACTCCTCGTCGACCGTTCGCGAGGTGCTTGCGGCCAGGTGGCGGGCGGTCTCCTCGCGTGCTTTGAGCCATTCGGACAGCGTGGGGGCGAGCACCGGTCCGCCTTGGTCAGCTGGCATGGATCGACAGTACGCGGTGCGCGTGGTGCTCGCCCCAGGTCATTGGGCTACTGTGGGACCGGTCGGGGCACCAGCTGACGGCAACCAGCCGCTGCGGTCCCCGGTCCCCGTCCGGTCCGGCGTTTCCGGCCGGAGACAGGAGCACCGGCTTGCAGCCGGAATTCCAGCCTTCACCTTCTTCCCGGTTCGGCAAGCGGCACGCGGCTCAGGACTTCGAGCAGGCGCGGCTGAACGCAGAGAACACCGGGATCCTCCACCAGCGTCAGGCCGCCAAACGAGTGGCGGAACACTCCCTCGACGTCGGCGACTGCCGTGAACTGCTGTCCATGCTCGGCCTGGCGAACCTGCCGGCCTCCACCGCACTTCACGCATAAAGGGGCACGCAGGTGAATCGAGGAACCGTCAAGTGGTTCAACGGCAGCAAGGGTTTCGGCTTCATCGCGCCTGAGGGCGGCGGGCCGGACCTGTTCGTGCACCAGTCAGAGGTGCAGGACTACAGCTTCCACGGCATTCCCGAGAACCAGGCCGTGGAGTTCGAGATCGGCGAGGGCCAGAAGGGCCCGCAGGCCCGCTCCGTGCGCCTCGTCTGACCTGCCCCGGCAGGTCCACTGTGGAGTGAGCTGGCCGCGCCTGCTCACTCCACGGCGTCAGTCCGGCAGCAGCGGCACCGAGATGCCCGGATCTCGGCCCAGCAGGGCCGCCCGCGTCACCGATCGGGACCCGAAGCGGTCCCGCACGTCGTCCAGCGCGGCGTCCAAAGCCCCCGGCTTCTGCTCCTCGAACGGCAGCGTCATCTGCATCGGCGCGTCGTTCTGCAGGTTGGTGAGGGACACGCCCAGCAACGTGATGCCCCGGCTCTCGATCAGCGGCATCGCCGTGCCGAGCAGCTCCCTCGCCGACGCCAGCAGCACCTCGGTCTCCGTCGTCGGATGTCGCAACGTGTGCGAACGCGTCGCCCTCGTGAAGTCGGCGAACCGCAGGCGCAGCACCACGGTCCGGCACGCGCGATGAGCCGTGCGCAGCCGCCGGGAGATGCCGTCGAGCAACGACGCGAGGATGGCGTCCAGGTCGTCACGGGTGCGTTCCCGGCGCCCCAACGCGCGCTGCGAACCGATCGAACTTCGGCGCCGTCCAGTGTGGACCGGACGAGGATCGTGGTTGTGCGCCAACGCGTACAGGTGCCTGCCCGCCGCCCGGCCGATCATGGAGACGAGCGCGATCTCCCCTAGAGCGGCTACCTCGCCGACTGTCCGCAGCCCCAGGTCGTGCAGCCTGGCCGCGGTCACCTCACCCACGCCCCACAGCCGTTCGACCGGCAGCGGGTGCAGGAACTCCAGCTCGTGGTCGGCGGGCACGACCAGCAGCCCGTCCGGTTTCGCCACCCCGCTCGCGACCTTGGCCAGGAACTTCGTCCGCGCCACCCCGACCGTGATCGGCAGGCCGACCTGCGCCAGCACGTCCGCCCGCAGTCGTGCGGCGATCACCTCCGGCGGACCCGCGATCCGGTGCAGACCGCCGACGTCGAGGAACGCCTCGTCGATCGACACGCCCTCGACCAGCGGCGTCGTGCCGCGGAACACCTCGAACACGGCCTTGCTCGCCGCCGAGTAGGCCGACATCCGCGGCGGCACGACGATCGCGTCCGGACAGAGGCGACGGGCCTTCGTGCCGCCCATCGCCGTGCGCACGCCGAACGCCTTGGCTTCGTAGCTCGCGGCCAGCACCACTCCGCCGCCCACGATCACCGGGCGGCCGCGCAGGCTCGGGTCGTCCCGCTGCTCGACCGACGCGTAGAACGCGTCGAGGTCGGCGTGCAGGATCGGGGTGCTCACGAACACATGTTCGCATCAGTCACCCGTTCAGAACAGTGGCTGCTTACGTGAGCGCGCGGGCGATCGGCCAGACACCGGCGGAGGTGTTCGACAGCACCGTGATGGTCGTGCCGGTGTGAGGGTCGTGAGTGGACTTGAACGACTCCCCGGCGTCGTACCCGGCGAGGATCACGGTGTCGCTGGTCTCGTGCAGCCAGAACCCGAGGCCGTAGCGCAGCGACTCCTCCGGCACGTCGTGGCGCGGCCTCGTGACCACCTCGGCGTCGTCGCCGGCGAACAGCGCGCGCCAGAACTTCGACATGTCGCCCGCGGTGGTGTGGATGCCGCCGTCCCCGGTCGCGAGCACGGGCAGGTGGAAGACGTTGGAGCGGTCGAGGCCTTCGAGATAACCCACGGCGGCGTCTGCGGGGAGCTCGTCGGAGCGCAGGAAGTCGGTCCTGGTCATGTCCGCCGGCCGGAGCACGCGCTCGCGGACGAGGTCGTGGTAGCCCTGCCCGCTCGCTCGTTCGGCCAGCAGCGCGAGGACCACGTAGCCGCCGTTGCAGTAGCCGAACCGCTCGCCGGCCTTGAACTTCGTGGGAATCCCGTCCAGCAACGGCAGGAACGCCTCCGTGGTGGTCAGCGTGTGCACCGCGCCCATCACGTAGTCGTCGACCTGCCAGTCGCCCTCCTCGTCGAGGTAGTCGCCGATGCCGGACGTGTGCGTGAGCAGGTGCTCGACCGTGACGTCGTCGGCGATCAGCGGGAGGTCGTCGCCGAGCAACGACCGTGCGGTGGTGTCGAGCGACAGTGCGCCTTGGCGGATCAGGGAGAGCACGGTCAGCGCGGTGAAACCCTTGCCGCCGCTGGCGATGCCGAACCTGGTGTCCACGGTGTTGGGCACGCCGTACGCGCGGTTGGCGAGCCCGTAGGCCTTCGCGAACTCGATCTCCCCGGCGCGGTCGATCTGGACCACGCCGGAGAAACCGGTGTCCTCGGCGATCTCGTCGATGTCTCCCAACGGCATTCGCGCAGGCTAGCCCTGCGCCAACGCCGTGCCGAAACGGGTTTCCGGTGACCGGATCCCGCGCAGCAACACCAGCGGCGCCAACGCCACGACCGCGGCCAGCACGAAGCCGAACCGGAAGGACGCCCCTGTCGTGAGCAACGCCGCCGCGACCTGGACGCCCAGCGCCGCACCGATCGCCCGTGCGATCCCGCACGCGGCCGCAGCGACACCGGTGTCCTGCTCGCCGACCGAGGAGATCGCGGCCGTGTAGGTGGCCGTGGACGCGGTCCCGACGCCGAGCCCGAGCGTCACCAGCATCCCTACCGCGATCTGCCACGGCACGTCGTGCCAGCCGGCCACGAACAACGTGCCCACGGCCGTGAGCGCCAGCCCGGCGGCCATGGCGGTCCTGGTGCCCACCCGCCGCGTGAACAGCCCGGACAACGGCCCGACCACGACGGCGACCAGCACGGTGGGGAAGAGGTACAGGCTGATCTCGCTGGCCGTCGCGCCGAACCCGGAGAGCAGCTGCGGCACCAGGAAGTACGTCGCCGAGTAGCTCGCCCCGAGCGCCCCGAACGTGAGACCCGCCCTCCACACCGACCGCAGGACACCGAGATCGACCAGCGGGTGTTCGGCACGACGTTCGACCACCACCCACCCGAAGCCGAACGCGGCCGTCAGCACGAGCAGCACGGCGGCGGCCGCAAGTCCTTGCGGCGCCAGGAAAAGGGCCAGCATGAGCGTGGCGAGCGCCAGCGCCAGCAACACCCCGCCCGGCCAGTCCAGCCGGGTTCGCCGCACCTGCACCGGTCCCGGCAGCGCGATCGGCGCGATGATCGCCACACCCGCCACGACCAGTGCCGGGAGCAGGAACATCCACTGCCGCGAGAAGGCGTCGGCGAGCGGTCCGGCGGCGAGCACACCCAGTCCACTGCCGACGGTGAACAGGCCGGTGAGCACGCCGATCGCGACCGGCGTCTCCTTGAACAGCTGCCGTGCCAACACGAACGACACCGGCAGCACGCCGCCGCCCAGTCCCTGCAGGAACTGCCCGAGCAGGATCACGGGGAACGACGTGGCGAACGCCGACAGCACCGCCCCGGCCACGATGCACCAGGTCAGCACGAGCAGGATCCGCCGCCCGCCGCGGTCGTCGGCGATCTTGGCGACGATCGGCATGGTGATCGCCGAGGTGATGATCAGGGTCGTGGACAGCAGGCCGGCCTGGGCCGGGTCGAGGCCGAGCTCTCGTTGCAACAGCGGGAGCGCGGGGAACGGGATGCTTTCCAAAGCGCCGATCGTGACGGCCAACGCCGCCAGGACGGCCATCGCGGGGCGGGTGGATCTGAGCGTGGTCACGGCTGGTCTCCCTCGTCCGGGGGCCAGTAAAGCTACAAGGTGTAGCTGAAATCCGACAGGGTCTTTCGCAACAATCTGTAGCGGAAGTGGCCGAGCAACCTAAACGGCGGGCGCCCCGTTTCGGAAAGTGTCGGGTTGTTCACCCATCTGAAAGGACGCGCGACCTTGTCGCTCGCCACGATCCAGCGCCCCGCCGAGGTGTCCCCGCCGCCCGTGCGGGTCAAGGCACCGCGGCGGTGGCTGTTCGGGCTGGCCGCGGCCGTGCTCCTGGCCCAGATGGCCATCGCCATGATCACCACGGCGGTGCAGCAGACGCCGACCATCGACGAGCCGGTCTACCTCGGCGCGTCGGTCGTCTACCTGGAACAGCACAGCCTGCGGTACAACCCGGAGCACCCGCCGCTCGGCAAGCTGATCATGGCGACCGGGCTCGCGTTCGCGGACGCACGGCTCGACCCTGCCTTCCAGGGCGACCAGACGGAACTCGGCCGGCACCTGCTCTACGAGTCGGGCAACGACCCGGCCAAGCTGTTGCTGCTGGCCAGACTGCCGATGATCGTCCTCACGCTGTTGTTCGGCGTGGTCGTCTTCCTGTTCGCCGCGGACATCACGAACCGGTCGGGCGGGCTCGTCGCCCTTGCGCTGTACGCGTTCTCGCCCGACCTCATCGCGCACGGATCGCTGGCCACACTGGACGTTCCGGCGGCCGGGTTCGTGCTCACGTCGGTCTGGCTGGTGTGGCGGGCACGCGCCAACCCGGCGCTCTACCTGCCGCTCGCCGCACTGGCCCTCGGCGCGGCGCTGGCCACGAAGATGAACACCCTGGCCGCCGTCCCGGTGGTGCTGTTCCTGGTGTTCTGGCAGGCCCGCGCCAAGGCCGCGCTCGCCGTGGCGCTGATCGCGGTCGCGGTGGTGTGGGTGTCCTACCTCGCCGTGGATCCGTTGCTGCGCTGGGAGTCCCCGCCGGGCCTGCCGTCCGCGCCGGTCGGCTGGCTGCCGTTCCCCGAGCCCTACCTCGACGGGATGCGCGTGCAGGCCGGCTTCGAGAACCGGGTGTGGGGCGGCTACCTGTTCGGCACGCACTACGAGGGTTCGCACTGGTACTACCTGCCGGCCGCGTTGCTGGTGAAGACACCGCTGGGCGCGCTGCTCCTGTGGGCGGCCGGTGCAGTCGCCCTGGTCAAACGCCCCGCGGCGGCCTACGTGCTGGCACCCGCGGCCGTGCTGCTGGCCGTGGCCATGACCGGCAGCCGCGACCTCGGCGTCCGGTACGCGATCTTCGTGCCGATGTTCCTCGCCGTCGCCGCCGCGGTGGTCGCGCACCGCCGCTGGGCCGCGCTCGCGGTCGCGCTGGTCGCCGCGAGTTCACTGTGGACGTTCCCGTACTACCTGCCGTACTCCAACGAGGTGTTCGGCGGCCCGTCGAAGACCCACCTGCACCTGCACGACTCCAACGTCGACTGGGGCCAGGACCTCGGCAGACTGGCCGAGCGGCTGAAGCGTTACCCCGCTGAACGCATGTGGCTCGTCTACAAGGGCGCCGGCGTGCCCGAGCACTACGGGATCCACGCCGAGGATCCGCGCGGGGTGCCGGAGGACCAGGTGCACGGGCTGCTCGTCGTGTCCAACACGGCCATCGCCAAGGCCGACGAAGCCCTGATGGCGTTGATCGACACGAGCGCGCCGATCGACGTCGTGGGCCACTCCATCACGATCTTCCGCAGGGCGTAGGGAGAAAGTTCCGTACCCCTACGGATGCGGACCCTGATTGTTCCGCACGTGCACGCCTCCGACAGTGATCGCAGCGAACGCCCGCCGTCCCTGCCCTGAGGTGGACGTTCCTGATCTCCGAGAGGAACCAACGTGACGAGAACACCACGGTCCTGGGGCCTGCTGGCCCTGGTCGCGGCCACGGTGCTGGCACCCGTCAGCATCGCGAACGCCGCGCCACCGAACGCCCCTGCGGCGAACTACCTGGGGGACACCGTCCCCGCGAACCTCGGTGACGCCTCGCCCATGTTCGTCGGCGGGCAGAACGCCACCGTGAGCGAGTTCCCCGGCATCATCGCGGGCATCCGCGCCGGTGGCACCCGGCCGCAGGGTCAGACCTGCACCGGCACCGTCGTGGCACCGCGCAAGATCCTCATCGCGGCGCACTGCGCGGACGCCCAGGGGGAGAAGAAGTTCGTCTACGGGCTCGACGACCTCAAGGACTACAACAACGGCAACGGCACCGGGTTCGCCGTGAACGTCGTCAGCTACAAGAAGCACCCGAAGTACGTCAACTTCGACCAGGGCTTCGACGTCGCCGTCGTGACCGTGGACCGCGACATCGCGCTCAAGGGCGGTGCCGCGTACCCGAAGTTCGCCACCTCGGCGGACTCCGGCGGTGCGGCGCCAGGCAAGACGGGCCTCGGTTTCGGCTACGGCAAGAAGGACTTCAACGACAACTCGGCGGACGTCACCCTCGACAAGGCGAGCCTGCCGGTCGTCAACGGCGACAGCGTCTGCCAGGGCGTCGGCGCGGGCTTCAAGTCGGCGACCATGATCTGCGCCGGGTACTCCGACGGCCGGATCTCGATCCTGCCCGGTGACAGCGGCGGCCCGCTGATCTTCGACGGCAAGATCTACGGCGTCGCGTCGTGGAGCCGGTCGGACTTCAAGTGGTACTCGGTCTACGGCCGCCTGGACAACGAGATGGGCGACTGGGTCAAGACCGAGGTCGGCGAGCAGCCCCCGGTCGGTGACTTCGGGCTGACCGTCGCGCCGGGCAGCGGTTCGGTGGCGGCGGGCAAGACGCTGTCGGCCGCGATCAACACCACCGCCGGCTCGGGTGGCGCGGAGAACGCCACGCTGTCCGCGTCCGGTCTGCCCAGCGGTGTGAAGGCCGTGTTCCAGCCGACGTCGGTGACCACCGGCAACTCGGCCAAGGTCACGTTCGACGCCACCACCTCGGCACCGAACGGCACCTACGAGGTCTCGATCACGGGCACGACGTCGAGCGGCAAGACCGCGTCCGGCAAGTACTCGCTGACCGTCACCGGTGGTGGCGACCCGCAGCCGGGCGACTTCACGCTGGGCGCATCGCCGAGCAGTGTGAAGGCGGCCAAGGGCAAGTACGTCTCCACGACGATCTCGTCCAACGGCGACGGTCAGACGATCACCCTGTCGGCAAGCGGTGTGCCCAGTGGCGTGAAGGCCACGTTCCAGCCGACCTCGGTCGGCGCGGGCAGCTCGTCCAAGCTGACGCTGGACGTGTCCGGCACCGCGACCGCCGGCACCTCGACCGTCACGGTCATCGGCACCGACGCGGGCGGGAAGACCGCCACCACCACGGTGTCGCTGACGGTCGAGGGCAGCGAACCGCCGACCGGTGAGGTCACGGTGACCGCGTCGCCGTCGTCCGCCACCGTCAAGCAGGGCCTGCTCGGCCAGACCGTCGTGAAGGCCAGCGGTGGCACGGGGAACCTGACGCTCACCGCGTCCGGTGTGCCCACCGGCGCGCAGCTCTCGTTCAACCCGGCCACGATCGGCCAGAACGGCAGCAGCAACGTCTGGGTCTTCACCAACTTCTCCACCCCGCCCGGCACCTACCCGATCACCATCAAGGCCACCTCGGCCGACGGGAAGACCGGCACGACGACGTTCACGCTGACCGTCACCCGCTAGACCCCCTCCAGGGGAACAGGGAAGCGCCCCGGAGCCGGCATCAGCAGGCTCCGGGGCTCTTTTGTTGCGCGACAATCAGACCGTGAGGGTCCAGGTGTCGATGTTGCCGACGTCGTAGGTGTAGACGTCCTTCACCTGCAGCTTCCAGGTGCCGTTGCGTGCTTCCGAAGACAGGTCGACGGTGTACGTCTCGTGGATGCCGGCGGAAGACGAAGCCCCGCCGGCCTTCTTGAGGACGTACGTCTTGCCGGACGGGCTGACCAGGTCGACGGCCAGATCGCCGGTGTAGGTGTGGTTGACGTCGACCTTGACGGTTGCCGAGGCCGTGGAGTTGCCGGTGCAGCCCGAGATCGTCACCGACGACGAGACGGCGGCGCCTGCGTCCGGAATGGACACGTCGTCACCGTTCGTGCCGGGACCGCACTGCGGGTCGGGCCCTCCGCCGATGAAACCGCTGTAGAGCAGCTTGTTCGGCGAACCGGAACCCGGGTTGGTGACCTTGCCGGAGGTGGCGCCGTTCACCAGTGCGTCGCGCAGGGCCTGTGGGCTCGCGGACGGGTTGGCCGACAGGTACAGGGCCGCGACCCCCGCGACGTGCGGGGTGGCCATGGACGTGCCGGACATGGTGGTGCTGCCGCCGTTCAGCCCGAGCGAGGTGATGTTGTCACCCGGCGCGAAGATGTCCGTGCAGGTGCCGTAGTTCGAGAACGAGGCACGCGCGTCGTTGGACGAGGTCGCGTTCACCGTGATCAGCGACGAGATCTTCGCCGGGCCGGTGGAGCAGGCGTCGGTCGAGCTGTTGCCCGACGCGACCGCCATCTGCACGCCGGAGGCGACCATGCCGGCGATGGCGTCGTTGCCGATGTCGGCGGTGTCGAAGGTCCAGGAGGCGTTGACCACGGCGGGCTTCTGCGCGTTCGCCGTGATCCACTCGATGGCCTTGACACCCGCCGAGTCGGGTCCGTTGCCGGTGCAGCTCGTGCCGAGCATGCGGACCGAGACCAGCTTGGCCTTCTTCGCCACGCCGTAGGTCTTCGAGCCCACCGTGCCCGCCACGTGCGTGCCGTGACCCGAGCAGTCCTGGCCGTTCTGGCCGTCCTCGATGAAGTCGGCGCCCACGGACGCGCGTCCCTCGAAGTCGGCGATCCCGGTCTTCACGCCCGTGTCGGTGATGTAGACCGTCACGTTCGACGCGCCGCCGCCGGGGTAGTTGTACTTCTTGTCCAGCGGCAGCGAGACCTGGTCCACGCGGTCCAGGCCCCACGTCGGGTTGTCCTGCACGTCGAGCGCCCGCGCGGTGCCGTCCTGGTAGACGGCCTTGACGGCGGGGTCGGCCGCCAGCCTCCGCGCGGCGGCCTCGGTCAGGTTCTTGACCTGGAAACCGCGCATGGCGTGGGAGAACACGGCGTCGAGGTTGCCGCCGTACTTCTGGGTCAGTGCCTGGGACGACGCCTGGATGGCGGCGCCCGGCTTGAGCGAGACGATGAAGCTGCCGCCGGCCGCGGGGTTGCGGGCCTTGACGAAGTCCGCCTCAGCCGCCTGAGCCGGGGTGACCAGCAGGGAGGAGGCGATGGCGAGAACGGCGAGCCCGCAGGTGGTGCGGTGCATGGGAAGTCCTTCCGGGCGTCGTCAGAACGTCAGGGTCCAGGTGTCGATGTTCCCGGCGTCGTAGGTCCAGACGTCGGTCACCTGCAACTTCCACGTGCCGTTGCGGTTCTCCGCGGAGGCGTCGACCGTGAAGGTCTCGTGCACGCCGCCGGTGGAGGTGGTGCCACGCGCCTTCTTGAGGCTGTAGGTGGCACCGGACGGACCGACCAGGTCGATGGCCAGGTCAGCGGTGTAGGGGTGGTTGATGTCGACCTTGATCGAGGTGGCGGTCGAGGCCTTGCCGGTGCAGCCGGTCACGCTCACCGAGGAGGTCACCGCGGTGTTGTTGTCCGGAATGGACACGTCGTCCCCGTTGGTGGCCGCGGCACACGGCTCCGGGTCGGGTCCACCGCCGCCGATGAAGCTGATGTTGAGCAGCTTGTTCGGCGAGCCCTGCAGGTCGGTGATCTTGCCGGTCGTGGCGTTGTTCACCAGCGCGTCGCGAACCTGGGCAGGGGTCGCGGACGGGTTCGCGGACACGTACAGCGCGGCGGCACCCACGACGTGCGGGGTGGCCATCGAGGTGCCGCCCATCGACGTGGTGCCACCGCCGTTCTTGGTGGAGGTGATGTTCGAGCCGGGGCCGAAGAGGTCGACGCACGAACCCCAGTTCGACGCCTGGCCGCCGGTGTAGATCGAGCGCTTGTCGGCCGAGTCGCTGGCGGCCACCGTGATGGCCTCCGGCACGCGCGCGGGGGTGGTCTGGCAGGCGTCACCGTTGTTGTTGCCCGCCGCCAGGCCGAACGTCACGCCCGCCGCGATCGCGCGCTTCACCGCGTTGTCCACAGTGGAGTCCGCGCCGCCGCCGAGGCTCATGTTCGCCACGGCCGGCTTCTTCGCGTTCTGCGCGACCCAGTCGATGCCCTTGATGATCTGCGAGTACTGGCCGTTGCCGGAGCAGTCGAGCACGCGGACCGCGACCAGGTTGACCTTCTTCGCCACGCCGTACGTCTTCGAGCCGACCGTGCCGGCGACGTGCGTGCCGTGGCCCTGGCAGTCCGAGGCGTCCGCGTCGTTGTCGATGAAGTCGTAGCCGTCCTTGGCGCGGCCCTCGAACTCGGTGTGCGCCTTGTAGATCCCGGTGTCCAGGATGTACGCGGTCACGTTCGACGCGGTGTTCGGGTAGGTGTACTTCGCGTCCACGGGCAGGTTCGCCTGGTCGATCCGGTCCAGGCCCCACGTCGGGTTCGTCTGGGTGTCGGACATCCGCGCCCAGCCGTCCTGCTGCACGTAGGCCACCGACGGGTCGGTCGCGAGCCTGCGCGCCGCCGCCTCGTCCAGCTTCACCGCGAAGCCGCGCACCGACGCGACGTAGGTGTTGCTGACCTTGCCGCCGTGCTTGCGGGCGAGGTCGAGCGCCTTGGCGTTGGTGGTGGGAACGTCGCTGGCACCGTCCTTGAACACGACGATGTAGCTGCCCGCGACGGGCTGGGCGGACTGCTGGATCGAACCCGTTTGAGCGGAAACAGGGCTGCTCACCGCCGCCGCGACGGCCAGGCCGATGCCCGTCGCCGCGAGCACGCGTGTTGTGCGGTCAAGTCGCATCTCTGGATCTCCGTTCTCCGGTCGCCTCGGCAGGGGTGGGCGACCACGTGCGGATCACCATCGGGCGAGCGGGAACGGCGAACAATCCGGATATCTCTACGTAGGGATACCCGTCTTTCGCCTAACATCGGTGCGGATGAGCCGGACACCGAAGTCCAGGGCGCGGCGCTGCGACCCCGGCGGACTGATGCGCACCAGCTCGCCGGTGCTGGTGGGGCGAGGTGACCAGCTCGGCGCGCTGCGCGCCGCCGTGCCGAGCCAGCCCGCGGTGATCATGATCGAGGGTGAGGCGGGCGTCGGGAAGTCACGCCTGGTGCGCGAGCTCCTGGACGCCGACCTGGGGCCGATCTCCGTCCTCATGGGCCACTGCCAGCCGGTGGGGGAGCCGTTCCCGTACGGGGCGGTGCTGGAAGCGTTGCGCGACTGCACGGATCGCCTGGCGCGCAACCATTCGAAGCTCAGCCCGGTGTCGGGTGTGCTCGGTTCGCTGCTGCCGGAGCTCGCCGGGCACCTGCCGCCGCCACTTCCCCCGACCGGTGACCCGAGGGCCGACCGGCACCGGCTGTTCCGGGCGATGCGCGAGCTGATCGGCGTGCTCGGGCCGGTGCTGCTGGTCGTGGAGGACCTGCACTGGGCCGACGACGGGTCGCGGCAGCTGCTGCGGTTCCTGATGGGGGATCCGCCGGCGAACCTGTCCATCGTGGTCACCTACCGGCGCGAGGACGTGCCTGGTGGCGTGCCGCTGGGGTCGGCGTACCGGCCGCCGACCGGGATCACCAGCGCGTTGCTCGAGCTCGAACCGCTCGACGTGGCCGAGGTGCGGGCGCTGACGTCCGCGATCCTCGACGGCGAGCCCGTGTCGGCGGAGTTCGCGGCCAAGCTGCACGAGCGCACGGCGGGCATCCCGTTCGTGGTCGAGGAAACGTTGCGGGCGTTGCGAAATCCCGCGGGCGCTGTGCACGCGGACGGTGCCACGGCCCGACGGCTGCTCGACAACGTGGACGTGCCGGTCCTGCTGCGGGACGCCATCGCCGAGCGCCTGGCCGCGCTGCCCGCCGCCGCCACGCGGCTGGTCCAGGCCGCCGCCGTGCTGGGCGCGCCCGCGTCGCTCGAACTGCTCGGTGAGGTCGCCGAGATCAGCGAGAGTCGTGCTGCGCTGACGCACGCGTTGACGGGCCATGTTCTGCACGAGGTCGACGCACGGCGGTACGGCTTCCGGCACGCGTTGGCCCAGCAGGCCGTCTACGACACGTTGAGCGGACCGGACCGCCAGGAGCTGCACCACCGCGCGGTCGAGGTGCTCGACCAGGTCGAACCGCGCCCGCTGGTCCAGCTCGCCGAGCACAGCGAACGCGCCGGGCTCACGTCCCGGTGGCTGCACTACGGCGAGGCCGCCGCCGACAGGGCCGTCGAGAACGGCGACGCGGGCACGGCCACCGCCCTGCTGCAACGGCTGCTGCTCGACCCCGGCGTGCCCGCGGCCGACGTCGACCGGCTCGCGATCAAGCTCGGCCAGATCGCCCACCAGGGCCTCGACCAGCTGGATCCGACCGAGGCGCTGGAACGCCTGCTGTCCGACCGCCGCCTGTCGACCGCCGCGCGCGGGCAGGTCCGGCACTACCGGGGTGTGCTGCTGATCCGTCAGGCCGGCGGGATCGAGGAGGCCCGTTCCGAGCTCGAACGCGCGGTCGCCGATCTGACCGAGTGCCCCGACCTGGCGGCGCGCGGCGAGGCCGTGCTGGGGCTGTCCTACCTGGGCATGACCCCGATGAGCGAGGTCCAGCCGTGGCTCGACCGGGTCAGCAGGACGCGTGCGGCCGAGACCGATCCCGAGCAGAAGATGGCGTTGTACGCCAACGAGGTCGGTTCCAAGATGCACACGGGCGACCCGTCGGTGCTGGCCGAGTGGGGGTTCCGGCCCGCGACCACGTCCGGCGAACTCCGTCAGCTCGCCCGCGCCCACTGCAACCTCGCCGACGCCATGACCACGACCGGTCACCTGCGCCGGTGCGCCGACCTGCTGCGCGACGGCCTGCGGTTCGCCGCCGAGTGCGGCGCCCCGTTCACCGCGAGCACCGCCCACGCGACGAAGGCCCGCCTGGACTGGCTGACCGGCGACTGGGAGGGCCTCGCGGAACGCGCGCAGACCCTCCTCGACGAGTACCGCGACCTGTTCCCGCTGGCCAGCGAGCTGTGCCTGATCCTGGGCTCGCTGGCGACGGCACGAGGGGAGTGGGCGGAGGCGACCAGCTACCTCACCGAGACCGGCGCGTTCGCCCCCGAGGAGTCGATCGTCCCGGTCGCCATCGCGGGCTGCGCGGCGCTCGCCCGCACGATGCTGGCCCAGGACGAGATCACCCGTGCCTGCGTGGACGTCGACCGCGGCCTGGCGATCGTGCGCACCAAGGGCGTGTGGGTGTGGGCGACCGAGCTCGGCCCGGTCGCCGTGGCCACGTTCCTCGCGGCCGGGCGCGAGACCGACGCCGAGACGCTGATCGAGGAGATCGCCGCGGGGATCGAGAACCGCGACGCCCCGATGGCGTTCGCCGCCCTGGCCTGGTCCCGCGGCCTGCTCGCCGAGGCACGCGGTCAGCTCGATCCGGCCGTGTCGCTCTTCCGCGAGGCCGCCGACCGGTACTCGGCGCTGCCCGCGCCCTACTTCACCGCGCTGGTCGCCGAACGCGAGGCAGCCTGTCTGCTGTCGTCCGACCAGGAGAAGGCGGCCGAGATCCTGTCGTCGCTGGTCGACACGTTCGACGGCCTGGGCGCGACCAGGGACGCGGCCCGCTGCCGGCACCAGCTGCGCAGCATCGGCGGTGGCAAACCGTCGCGGCGGGGCAGGCGCGGGTACGGCGACGAGCTGTCGCCGCGCGAGCAGGAGGTCGCGCGGCTGCTGGTCGCAGGGCACACCAACCGCAAGATCGCCGACGTGCTGTTCCTGTCGCCGCGGACCGTCGAGCAGCACGCGGCGCGGGTGCTGCGCAAGCTCGGGGTGTCGTCGCGGGCCGAGCTGCAGGCCGAGGACCTCGCCTAGGTCACACCGCGTTGCTCGACGCGCCGGCCGCGGAGAACGTCGCGCTGCTCGGACCCGTTGTGGTGGCGGGGAAGCGGGGCACCTGAACCTCCACGGCCAGATCACCGTCGCCACCTGCGCCGACTTCGGCATGCCCGGCGCCAAGAACGTGGTGTTCGGCGAGGTCGTCGCCGACAACGGCTTCCGCGTCATGGCCTACGACGTCCCCGGAGCCGACGAGCCCGTCGTGGCCGGCGAGCCCACCACCCGCAAGGAGAACGGCACCACGATCACGACCGAGCCGGTCTTCGTTTCCGTACAGGGCGAGAGCCTCGAGGAGGTCGGCCCGATCTGGGAACGCCAGACCGACGTCGGCCCGATCGACGTGGCGTACTTGCCGCCCGAACTCGCGCAGCCCGCCCTGCGCCGCCGCTGACGCGGCGGCCGTCCTCAGTCCGAACAGCGCGCCGGGTCAGCCTTCTACCAAGGCAGTTCGCCGGCTTCGTCCTGCAGCGTTCCAGTAGGACCGTCCGGGCCGAGCGTCGCCAGACGCACGACGACCTTGGCGCTGTCCTGCACGGCCCGCCCGATTCCGAACGCCGCGGTCATGTCGGTGGCGGTCGGGCCGGGCTCGACCGCGTTGAACTTGATGCCTGGGTGGGCCTTGGCGTACTGGACCGTCAACATGGTCGCCGCCGCCTTGGACGCGGCGTAGAGCGCGAGCGGCAACTGGTACTCGGCCCGTTCGGGGTTGGTCACCGCCCAGAACGACCCCATGCTGCTCGACACCGTGACCACCGTGGGATTCGAAGACTTGCGCAGCAAGGGAAGCGCCGCCTCCGTGACGCGTACGATCCCGACCGCGTTGGTGTCGAAGGCGCGCAGGGCCGCGGGGCCGTCGAGGGCCTCGTTGGCGAGGATGCCCGCGTTGTGGACCAGGACGTCCAGCCGTCCCTCGGCCGCGCCGATGGTCGCCAGCGCGGCGCTCACCGACGCGTCATCGGTCACGTCGAGCTGTACGAACCGCGCACCCAGGTCCGCCGCGGCCTTCTCTCCCCGCTCGACGTCACGCGCGCCGATGTAGACGACGTGGCCCAGCGCCTGAAGCTGTTTCGCCGTCTCGTGACCGATGCCCTTGTTGGCCCCGGTGATCAGTGTGATGGTCATGCTCTTCCTCTCGGAGTACGTGGCGTGAGCGGGCGGTGCGACTGGAAGTCAGGCGGTCAGCTGGCGGCGGAGTTCGGCGGCGTCGTGCAGGGCCGTCATGTGGATGAAGCGCCCGTCCCGGACCTGGTAGACGGCGAACTCGGCGATCTCGAACGAGGCACCGGTCGGTGCCACGCCGAGCCATTCCTTCACCGGGGTGCCCGTGTTGACGAGACGCGCGGCCAGCCGGTCGCCGTCGAAGAGCAGTTCCTCGAGTTCCCAGTGCAGGTCCGGAACCGCTTCGACGTCTGCCCTCTGCACCGCGAGGATGTCCTCGCGGGTGGCAGGCTCGCCGTTCAACGTGGTGCGGTCGTTGATGAACTGGTCCATGCGATCGGTCTCGTGCGCGTTGATCGCATCGATGTAGCGCAGGTAGAACGAGCGCAAATCACTGTCGGACATCGGATACCTCTTCTGTGCGCGACGCCGACCACTTCTGGAGCGATCGATGCAGAACGTGACCGTAGCACGTTCTGCAGTGATCGGTTCAAAAGAGGTAGGCTGTGGTCGTGGGGACCACACCGCGCCGCGCTACCGGACGACCTCGAGGGTTCGACCCCGACGAGGCGCTCGAGCGCGCCATGCGCGTCTTCTGGGAGCAGGGATACGAAGGCGCCAGCCTGAACAACCTGACGGACGCCATGGGCATCTCCACGGCCAGCATGTACGCGACCTTCGGCAACAAGGAACAGCTGTTCCGCAAGGCGCTGGAGCGCTACGACGAAGGTCAGAGCGCCTACGCGATCCAGGCCTTGACGGAACCGACCGCCCTCGGTGTCGTCACCGCGCTGCTGAACGGCACCGTCCAGACGACCACTCGCCCGGCGCAGCCCCAGGGGTGCCTGGGCGTGCAGGGCGCCCTCGCCACCGGCGACTCCGGGCGTGAGGTCCGCAAACTCCTCGTCGACTGGCGCAACGACGGGCACGCCCGCATCCACGAGCGGCTCCAGCGGGCCGTCGAGGAAGGCGACCTTCCGCCGGAGACGGACGCGGGCCTCCTCAGCCGCTATGTCCACACCCTGCAGGCGGGCATCGCCGTGCAGGCGGCCAGCGGTGTGAGCCGGGAGGAGCTCCAGGAGCTGGTCGATGCCGCACTGCGCAACTGGCCGGTGTTTTACGGGGTCAGGTAGCAGGTCTTCGCGACCCCGTTCAGCGGGTCGGTGCCGAACGCGGCGGCCGTGCAGGCCGTGCCTCCTGTGAACGACCGGTAGACGAACGCACCTCGTGCGCCGAAGGCGACTGTGCGCTGCCCGGAGAATCCGCACGTGGCACCTTCGCCCGCGCACGACGTGGAGTAGCCGGGAGGGCTGCCGTTCCTGGTGTAGCAGGCTTTGGCCTCACCGGGAATCGGATCGCCGCCGAACGACCCGTTCGCGCACGAGGTGTTTCCGGTGGCGTTGACGTACCGGAACGCGCCATACGCCCCGTAGGCCACCGGTTGGCCGTTGACCGCCGGACATGTGCCGCCCTCGCCCGCGCACTGGCTCCATCCTCCTGCGGGCGGGCCGGCCGTTGCGACGTAACAGGACTTCGCGACGCCGCCGATCGGATCACCGAAGACGGCGTTGGTGCACTGGGTGGTGGAGCTGAACACCCGGTAGATGAAGGCACCGTTCGCACCGTAGGCGACGTTGCGGCCGTAGCCGGTGATGGTGCAGGTGCCGTTCTCGGCCGCGCACTCCGTGTATCCGGCCGGGGCGCCGAGCGGTGCGACGTAACAGGACTTGGCGACGTTCGCGGCCGGGTCGGCACCGAACGCGTCGTTCGCGCAGGAGATACCGGACGTCGCGGTCTTGAACGTGTGGCTGCCTGCGCCGTAGGCGACGTTGCGGGTGCCGGTGAAGGTGCACCGGCCGTTCTCGGTGGCGCAGTGCGTGTACCCGGCCGGGAGCTCACCCGAGATGGGGAGTGGGGGAGCGGTCGGGTTGCCGAGTCCGGTGGCGGTCACGTCGTAGGTGCCGGGGGCGACGCCGGTGAGGTAGATGTGGGTGTCGTCCTGGGTGGCTCCGCCGATGCCCGGCCGGGGCGTGAAGGTGTTGTTGCTCCACACGACGGCACCGTTGACCGACACCGACACGGTGGTGCCGCTGAGTTTCGGCACACCGATGCGGCCTGTCGTGTTGCCGGGACTGGTGAGCCGGGCGGTGTAGGTGCCCGCGCCGGGATTGCGGGACCAGGCGGCGTTGAGCTGACCCTGGGGCAGCGTGATGCGGCCTTCGGCACTCGTGAGGTCACCGGGGTGCGGCACGAAGCGGTACTGGCCCACCTGGGGTTCCGGCGCGGTGCCGAGCACGTGGAAGGTCAGGGCCGAGGTCGGGCCGCTCGACCAGCCGTGCGCAAGGCTCATGAACGACCCGCCGTAGGCGAGGCCACCGTCGGCGTTGATGCCTTCCCAGAACGTGCTCTTCGTGCCGATCGGGCTGTCCAGCATGTAGCCCCACGTGCGGCGCATCTGGGCGAGGGCGGTGAAGTCGTTGTTGGCGGTGAAGTGCGCGTGCACCTCCATGCCGCCGGTGAACGGGTGCACGTTGCCGCCCCACTCGGGAGTGGTTGCACCGAAAGAGTTCCAGCGAGTGCTGAGCTTCTGGGTGATGCCGGTGTTCTTCGCCGTTGAGTCGGTCAGGCCGTACCAGACCGCGAGCGCGTTGCCGTCCTGCGGATGGAGGTTGCTCGTGGGGTTGTCGCGGTACATGCCCGCGTTCGCGTCCCAGAGGCGGGAGTTCACCGCGGTCTTCAACGCCGCGGCCCTGCTCGTGTAGCTCGCCGCCAGTGCGTTGTCCCCCTTGACGTTCGCGAGGGTGGCGCCACCGGTGAGGGCCGCGTAGAGCAACGCGTTCGCCTGGACGTTCTCCCCGCCCTGGCCGGCGCGGGCCCAGTCCTGGGTGCGGGTCACGGTGAGCAGGTTGCTGCCGCCGATCTTGGCGATGATGAACTGCATCCCGCGCGTGTAGCGCTCCCAGACCGAGTCGAGCCAGGCCCTGTCGGCGGAGTAGTTGTAGTACAACGCCGTGCCGTGCAGGGTCCACGTGTGGTAGGTGTCCGAGCCCTTGAGGTTGAACGGCGGGCCGGACCAGGGGATCTCCCCGTTCCCGTCCTGCGCGTTGTACATGGTGGTCAGTGCGTTGCGGGTGGCTTCGAGCTCGTTCATCGACGCGTAGGCGGTCGGGACCGCGATGCCGAGGTCGCCCGGCCAGACGGTCCGGTCCCGTTTCGCGCCGTCGACCAGGACGGAGTTGCCGACCCCGGCGGTCGCGCCGTTGTCCCACTCGGACTGTGGCGGAGGCCAGGCCCGGCCCTGGTTGGACGCGATGACGTTGGTCTGCACGGTGTACGCACCGGCGTACCAGATCCGGTTGAGCAGGTTGTCGCTGGAGTAGAAGTAGTTCGCGTAGTCCGCGGGGTTCGACTTGCCCGGTGCGGCGGTGAAGTTCAGCGAGACGCCGGTGAGATCCGCCCAGCCGCTCGTGTTCAGAAAGACCGTCAGATAACGGAATCCGCCCCGCAGTCTCGCTGAGGGCATCACGTACGTGCCGTTCGTGGGGGCGTTGCCGTAGAGCGCGCCGTCGGCGTTGCCGCCACTGCTGGCGTCACTGGATCGTCCGATGTGGAGGGACGACTCGGTGAACGCCAGTCCGACCCGCTGACCGTCGCTGGTGGCGCCGAAGGAGAGCGTGGCGATCCCGCCGACCTCCTTGCCGAAGTCGAGCGTGATCGACGAGTTCGTGCCGGACAGCCGGGTCGGTTGCCCGGACAGGACGTTCTGCGGGTTGGCGACCGAACCGGAGGTGCCCTGCACGGCGGCCGGCCGCACCGTCCGGGACGTCGGTGAGAGGTTCAGCGCCTCGACGGCACCGGGTGGTGCCGCCACCGCGGCCAGGGCGGCGGGCAGTGGCGGGGTTCCGGGTTGGGCCGCGACGGGCAGCGGTGCCGTCGAGAGACCCACCAGCAGCAAAGCACTCATCAGACCGGCTGTGCGCATCAACTGTCTCCAGCCATGGTTGTAACGTTTCAATTCGACGGCGAACGAGATCTCCGTTGCTGTGCCTGGGAAATCAGCCGGCGGCGTTCATCAGGTCCACCGCGCTGTGCTGCCGGGCAGCGTCACTGCGCTGGAACGGCCCTGCCCACGGCTGGTCGTAGGAGTCGGCGCTGGAGCGGTCCCGTGCGTGGGCGGTGTCCGCCTGGCGCCGCAGATAGCTCGTGTACGGGCGGTCCGCCAGCGCCCGGTTCAGCGCGGCCAGACCCCGGACGTAGATTCCCTTGAAGGACGGGACATCTCCGCCGCCACCGTCGTCGAACAGGATGCCGCCGGGGTTGAGGAAGCCGCTGCTGGTCGAGGCGTCGGCGAGGGAGCGCGCCTTGGCGAGCAGGCTCGCGTCACCGGTGGCCCGGTGCAGCTCCGTCAGCGCGGCGAGCGGAACACCCTGGTTGTAGCTCCACGGCGTGAAGCCGTTGTTGGTGCAGGTGGCGGTCAGGCCGTCGTTGACCAGGTTGGCGCTGTTGATCATCTTGCTGTCGAGGAACCAGGTCCAGCCGGTCCTGGCGCGTTGCAGGAAGCGGGTGTCGCCGGGGATCCTGTTGTGCAGGGCGGCGTTGAGCTGCACGTACAGCGCGTTGGTGATCGCGTTCTTGTAGTTGCGGGCCGAGCTCCACCAGACACCGCCGCCGCACACCGAGTCCCAGTACCGGAAGATGTGGTCCGCGCCGGCCCTGGCGGTGTTCAGGTACCTGCTGTCGCCGGTCAGGTCGTAGGCGGCCAGCCAGGCCAGGCCCCACCAGGCGATGTCGTCGTTGTAGTCGTTGATGAAGTTGCCCTGCCAGGCCGGGAGGTTGAGGTCGTAGGTGCGGGCGATGGCGTAGCGGTAGCTGGGCATCCCGGTCACCCGGATGTTGTCGATGATCGCGGTGAGCGCGTTGGCGGAGTTCCACCAGCTGGTCGTGTCGAACAGGCCGTTGCCGAGGTTGTAGCGCTCCATCAACGCCGTCGCCGCGGCTGTCCGGCGGTCACCGGCGTTCCACGTCGTGCGAAACCAACTGGTGCACGCGATCGTGGACGACCCGCCCGGCCGGCCGCACGCGCGCAGCAGACCGACGCCGTAGCCGGCCCAGTCGTCCACGTTGAACATCATCGTGCGCCAGTCGCCGAAGCCGGCCGGGACCGCCGTGTTGCCGAGCCTGGAGCCGGAACCCCAGCTCTCCCCGGCGTCGAACGACCGGTCCAGCCACACCTCGTCGCCCTGCCCGGCGGCGGAGATCGCCGCCCAGCCCATCGCGTCGGTGTCGTTGAAGTGCAGGGAGATCCGGCGCCCGCCGACGGTGACGGTCTGGGCGTGCCGGTCCGCCGGTGCCAGGGCGGGGTCGCGGGCGTCGCAGTACCTGTTGCAGATGACGGCCGCTGCTGCCGGCGCGGCGTTTCCCGTGGACGGCGGGCTGCTGGTCGTCGGCGCGGTGGTGCCGGGCCGGTAGGGGGAGCGCCGTGCGCTGGGCGGCAGTGAAGGGTCGCGGTTGTCGCAGTAGTTGTCGCACTCCGCGGTGGGCTGAACCACCGGTGGCGCAACGGCTGCCGACTCCGGCGGTGCCGCCACGACGAGTGCGGACACGAGCAGGGACGCGAGCAGGGCGATTCTCGACATTGAGACCTCCCGGTGCAGGGGGTGGGCGGTCAGGCGAGTGCGCCTGGGCAACTTGCCCGGGCGCACCGGTTCGGTTGAGCGCGTCGCGGTCGGCAGCCCAGCAGGCCGCGGAGTTCGTCGCCGTGGTGAGGTGGGCGAAGTACCGCGTGAAGATGCCCTTGAACTGCTTCTGGTTGTCATCGCAGGAGATCTGGCCCACGGCACGGGACTCGGCGAGCACGGCACGTCGACCACGCTCCTGCTGTGGGAACGCTCTCATGGTCTTGCGTCCGGGGCGGCCGGTCAACGGTGTGGTGGGCTGATGGCCAGGCGTGGCCTCAGGTCGTGTCTTCCCGATGCAGGGAATTCGATGGTCGTGCTCACCAGCGCGACTGTCAATAGAACGTTTCAACCCGCGGCATGTCTGTCCGGTCCTGTCAGTTCAGGACGCGGACCGATCAGAAGTTGAACCTCTCAACTTCCGTGTGCGACACCACACTCCATGTTCAGCAATCGCTGAACCTGCTGGTCAGCGGGCCGGCTGGGTGCGTTGGACGCGTTGCTGCATGTCGGCGGCGATGTTGCCGTTGTTCAGGGTCCACGCGGCTTGCACGCCGGCGGCGTTGAGCAGGTTCGCCGGATGTTGTTCCCAGGCGTTGCCTTCGCCGTAGGTGACGAGGCGGGTGTTCCCGTTGGCGTCGCGTTCGCCGTAGCGGATCACATAACCCTCTTCGAGCATGTGCTCGCCCGCGATCGTGTAGTTGACGATCACGTCGGTGAACCTCGACGGGTCGGGGGAGGGGATCCGGTACGAGTTCACGTACTGCCCCGGCAGGGCGTTGTTCCGCGAGCCGGTCGTGCTCGCGGGCTGGTCGTCGATCATGGGCACCGGATTGCGGGCGATCGCGTCGCCGATCAGGGTCTCGTTCCCCTGGAAGGGGATGGCGGTGTCGCGGGGCACCTTGTACGTGTGCGCCCACTCCAGGAGGTTGGAGGCTGATCCGACGACGAATCCCTTCGCGCCGACGTTGTTGGGGATCTCCACGTCCGGCACGCCGGGGTCGCGGGGGCGCAGCAGGATCCGGTCGCCGTCCACGTACGCGCCGCCGCGGCCCTGCGGACCGCGGTCGTTCCTGCCCGGCGCGGCGGACGCGCCGGCCTGTGGGGCGCCCGCGACCCGTGCCACGTACCACTCGCGCACCTTCGTCCACTGTGGACCAAATCCGGCGGCCGACAGCTCCTTCTCGAACGCGTCGACGGTCCGCAGCAGTGCCAGCTCCTGGGTGGCGATCCGCGGTGCGACCTCGTTGATCATCTGCATGGCGCTGGCCATGACGTTCGTGGTGTAGCCACCCTCGGCCGCGCGTGCCCGCGTCAGGTAGTCGACCAGCCGGCCCACCAGGTCTTCGAGCTGCCGGTGTGAATTGCTCCGCGCGGCGGCCGCGGCCTCGCCCATCGCCGTCGCGGCGTCGGCCATGGCGTTGGCGAGGGACGCGGTGCCGGCCATCGCGGAGAGGAGAACGGACACCCGCTCGCGGTACTTGGCCGCGGCATCACCGGTCCACTCCAGAGCCGGTGCTTGAGTCGTCCGGTCGAGTTCCCGCCGCACCTCGGCGACGCCGGTGGCCACCTGCCTCCAGGCGCCGGTGTAGGTCTGGATCGCGGCCGCGCCGCCCGCCATCCTGTCGATCACTCCCTGCAGCGGCATGACGGGGTCGACGAAGTTGACGGGTCGCAGCCGGTCGACCGGACGCATCGGCTCTGCCAGCGCGGGCAGGCTCCCGCCGCGCAGCTCTGCGGCGACCCAGCCGCGTCCTGCGACCGTCCTGGCCAGGGTCGCCGCCGCCTCGGCGTCACGTGCGGCTTGGGCGGCGCTCACCGCCGCCCTCCTGCTCCCTTGATGGTGCCGGTGTTCTGCTGTTCGACGCGTCTGTACTCGGCCGCGGTGGCCTTGATGCTCGTGGCCGCCGCGGTCAAGGCGGCGATCGCGGCCTCCAGGGTCTCCTGCCCCGCATCGGTGTGGGCACGGACCAGACTGGCCGCGTGGGCGGCCGTGTCCCCGAAGGCGGCGGAGGGAAGTTCCTCCGTCTTCCCGTTGACGCCGGTCAGGTCGTCGGACAACTTCTGCAGCGTGCGGGCGTGGTTGTCGAGCGCGTCGATGTTGACCTGGAAGGACATCGAGGACTCCGATTCACGGATTTTCGAAGATCGCTGTTTCGTTCCAGTCGTCATCCCGGTCGTCGCCGCGGTGCGGAGGCGGCGCGACGGCCGGCGGCGGCATTCCACGCGGCGGCGCCACCATCCGCGGCTCCTCGGCCACCTCGCGGCGATGAGGCGCCGCTTCCGCGGGCACCGGCGGGAACCGGCTGCGTGCGTCGGCGAGGACGAGATCGGCGGTCTTGTCGTGGCCGACCGTCTCGGCCATGGCCCGCGCGATCAGGTCGGGCAGACGTGCCCGAGCGCGGCTCACGCAGCTCATGATCTTGGCCGCGAGCGCCGCCATCGACAACGGCTGCCGGGACTCCAGCAGCACGAGATCGACCATCGACCCGTCGGCGCCGACGGTCACCCGGACCACGCCGTCCCGCGAGGTCTCGGTGACCGTGGTGCGAGCCAGCCGGGCATCGAGTTCCCCGTACCGCCGCGCAGTGTCGGCGACCTGTTCCTGCCAGCCGCTCATCGCCACCCCCACAGCGAGTCTTCCAACGCCGGGACGGCAGAACAACCGGCAAACAGCCGACCGGGGCTCAGGCTCCGTGGCGTTCGGCGGGGTCGTTCCTCAGGAGGAACTCACGCAGCCCGGCGAGATCGTCGGTGTTGATGTGGTCGACCCCGGCCGCGACCAGTTCTCGCCACACCGCGTCCCGCGCTTGCCCTGCCGTGTCCGGAGTGGCCCAGAACCGCAGCCGATACCGGGCCGCGTGAGCCTGCGACACGATCCGATGGAGTTTCTCCCGCTCGGCAACAGGGATGGGGCCGACTCCCTGCCACGTGAAGTGGTTCGTCCAGTTGTCGCTGACCAGCGGCATGAAACCGGCGGGGACGCCGCTGCCGAGATCGCTCAACCTCCCGTCGTAGCCGGCCAGTCGAACCCGCTGGGCGAGCATGTCCTCACGTGGCCGGTTGCCGCTGATGACGACCTCGACCGCGCCACCGCGTTCGTGGCCGTTGACCCACTGGGTGAGCATGGGGCGGAACTCGCGCAGTGCCTCGTCCACGGCCCGGTAGGTCGCCGGCCCGTCGCTCTTGATGTCGACGAGCAGCTGGAAGGAACCGCGCCAGTGCGGGTAGACGTGGCCCCTGTTGGCGCGCACGAGCTCGGCGAGCGGCTGGAGGTAGAGGCTGCGCAGCGTCCGGCCAGGACGCGCGTCGATCAGGTCGTGCGCGACGCGGAGTTCGCCGTCGACCAGCCACACGTCGGCCTCGACCGACGTGAACCCGCTGTCGCGGGCGTCGGCGAGCGGACGGTCGTGTTCGTAGTCGTTGTGCGCGTGGGCACGTTCGAGCGGTCGGATCCCGCCGGCGACGGCCGCGGGCACCGGTCCGGCCACGACGGTCACGAGCAGGGCCAGCAGAACGGACAGCGCCGGTCGTTTCATCTGCGTCCTCTTCGACGTCGTGGGAACGAGTGACCTCTAGTCGCGCCAGACGTCGGCGAGGTTCCGGTCGAACATCGTCGCGATCGACACCAGCGCGGCGTCGAGGTCGACGTTGCCCGGATCGACGAGGGCCTGCAAGTGGATGCCGAGGAGCGCGCCGTTCAGCGCCACGGCGGCGGTGCGTTCCTGCTCGGCGGCTCTACCGGGATCAACACCGGCGGGGCGCTTGAACCGCAGCAGGTCCTCGATCCCCTCGCGGCGGCGGGCGAAGAACTCCCGGTACTGCTCGTGCACGACACCCCGGTCGCCGAGGGCCTCGACCAGGATCATGAACACCAGCGCCGAGTTGCCGCTCCTGAGCAGTTCGGCCGTCTCCGCGAACACCTCGGCGATGGACGGCACTGCCTCGTAACGCCCGGCGGGCCAGATGCGGCCGACCGCCCGTTCGACGACGGCCATCACGAGGCCGTCCTTGTTCTTGAAGTGCCAGGGGATCGAACCGCGGCTGATGCCGGACCGCTTGGCGATGTCCACAAAGGACGTGCGGTCGAACCCGCGCTCGGCGAAGAGCTCCTCGGCGGCGTCGAGGATGCGGCGGCGGCTCTCGTCGCCGATCTCGTCGATCCGGCGCGGCGCGGGGGAGTTCACGGCGATCATCGTACGACCCGCGCGATGTCGTGCCGTGCGTGCCGAGCGCCCCTGGTGAGCACCAGACCTGCGGCGACCGAGGCGACCGGTGCCACCAGGGCCACCGCGACCTGCTCGCCGAGGAACTTCTCCGCCACCCCGGTGAGCGTCGCGCCACCGAGCCCGCCGACCACCGCCGTGAACATCCCGACCAGCGCGAACGCCGTCGCACGGAACTCCTTCGGCGTCACCGCCGCCACGACCAGGCTCAGCGGGACGATGCCGGCGAACGTCATCCCCTGGGTCAGCACCCCGACGACCACGTAGGTCGTGACGTCCGGCGCGTACGCCTGCACGGCGAACCCGATGCCCAGCAACGAGAGCGCGCCGGCCGCGAGGTGCAGGCACGCCTGGGGGCTGCGCCGGAACAGCCGGTCGCTCACGGCCCCGCCGAGTGCCGCGCCGAGAAGCCCGCCGACCGCGCAGACGGCCGTGATCAAGCCCCGTGCCGCCGCGCTCTGCCCGAGGTTCTCCTCCAGGATGACGTTCAGGTAGATCGGCACGGTGGTGACGCTGATGCCGAACGCGCCGAGCGCGACCACCACGCTCATGAACGTCGGGATCCCTCGCAGCTCTCGAAGGACACCCCGCGGCGTGGCCGTGGAGTGCTCACGTCTTGGTTCGGGCAGCCGCAGCGCGCCCAGGCCGAGCAGGATCGCCGGCACGGCGAGAAAGGCGAACGCCCAGCGCCACGGCTCGTGCTCCTCGGGGATGGCCGCCGCGAACGCCGCCGCCAGCAGGGGACCGGTGACGATGCCCAGTGGCTGCCCGCCGCGGTGCAGCCCGAGCACCCGCCCGCGTCCGGCCGGCGGGTAGGCGTCCACCAGGAGCGAGGACTGGATCGGCCCCTCGTTGGCCTTGCCGATGCCGGCGACCACCCGCACCACGACGGCCTGCCACAGGTTCTGCACCAGCCCGAGCACCCCGGCCGCCGCGGCCCAGACGAGGGTGGCGATGCCCGCGATCGTCGTGCGGCGGTGCCGGTCGCCGAGCAGGCCGAGCGGGAGCGCGGCGACGGCGACCATCACCCCGGCCAGGGCCCCGACGACACCGACGGCCGCCGTGCTGATGCCGAGCGACGCGCGGATCTCCGGGGCGAAGACCACGAACATCACGTTGTCGACGCTGTCGAGCACCTGCAGCCCGGCCAGGACGCCGATGGTGGCGCGGCCGCCGTTCGACAGGACCTGGCGCAGCGACATTGCGGAGGGGGCGAGCTGATCTGGAGGCATGCTGAGCAGGCTACTGTGTCAGTCAACATAGTGTCGTCATCTCAACACAGAAGGGTGCTCCCATGCGCGACTGGACGGACTCGGCCGCCTTCATCACCGGCGGTGCCAGGGGAATCGGCCTGGGCATCGCGCGGGCCCTGGCCAAGCGGGGTGTGCGGCTCGCGCTGGCCGACGTCGACGAACCCGCGCTGGAACGCGCCGCGCAGGAGTTGTCGGGGCTGACGACCGTGCGGACCTACCGGCTGGACGTGCGCGACCGCGAGACGTTCGAGCAGGTCGCGGACGAGGTGGGGCCGGTGGACCTGCTGTTCAACAACGCCGGCATCGTGCCGCACGTCCTGGTCACCGAACTGACCTACGACAAGTGGGACCTGGCCCTGTCGGTGAACCTGACCGGCGTGATCAACGGGATCCAGGCGTTCCTGCCGCGCATGATCGAGCGCGGCAGCGGCTACGTCGTGAACACCGCGTCGGCCGCCGGGCTCGTGTCCGACCCGAACCTGCTCTACGCGACGGCCAAGTTCGCCGTCGTCGGGCTGTCGGAGTCGTTGCGCCTCAACGTGGCCGGGCACGGCATCGACGTCAGCGTGCTGTGTCCGGGGCCGGTCGACACGGACATCGTCGCGAACACCAGGGCGTCGAACGCCGAGGTCGGGCTGCGGGACGAGTACGTGCCCGCGGTCGAGGAGTTCCTGCGCAGCGGGCCGGGGATCGACGAGGTGGGGGAGATGGTGCTGGCGGGCATGGAGAAGCGCTCGCCGTGGATCTTCACGGGCGACGACGTCCGGTCACACCTGGAGGAGCGGATGGCCGCACTGCTCGCCGCGCTGTGAGGGCCTGCGCTGGGAGGTTCTGCGCTGGGAGGGGTCAGGCCACCGCTTCGCGGCTGCCCGTGTCCACGTAGATCACGCCGTCCTGCACGACGACCGGGTAGGTGCGCACGGCCTTCTTGGCCGGCAGGCAGGTCGGGACGCCGGTGCGGAGGTCGAAGCTCGCCGCGTGCAGCGGGCACTCGATGAAGCAGCCCTCCAGCCATCCCTCGCTCAACGAGGCGTCCTGGTGGCTGCAGGTGTCGTCGATCGCGTAGAACTCGCCGTCCGCGTTGAAGACGGCGATCGCCGGGTCGCCGGGAATGCGCAGGGACTCGCCCGCGGGCAGGTCTTCCACGGCGCATGCGGTGATCATCAGGAAACCCTCCGTTGCGTATTACGGAACGGTGTGAGCGATACGCAACAAGAGAATGAGGCTAGAACGGGGGCGCGTCAAGATGGGTTCGGGTGATCTGGGGTGGTTGCGTCAATTGGATATGGTTGCGTAATGAGCAACAACGGGGAGCGTGATCCTGCGCTGGTGCAATCGGTCGATCGGGCGGTGGCGGTACTGGAGCTGCTGGCCCGCAACGGGGAAGCGGGGATCACCGAGATCGCCGCCGAGCTCGGTGTGCACAAGTCCTCCGCGTCCAGACTCGTTTACACACTTCAGACCCGTGAGTTGGTTGAGCAGGACGGTGAACGCGGCCCTTTCCGGATCGGCATCGGCATGCTCCGGTACGCCGGCGCCGTGACAGGTCAGGTCGACTACGTCCGGGTGGGCGGGCCGGTCTGCACCGAGCTCGCGGACCGGCTCGGCGAGACGGTCAACATCGCGGTCCTCGACGGCGGTGTCGCGCTCAACGTGAGCCAGGCGCGTGGCGGGTCGGCGGTCGCGGCGCAGAACTGGGTCGGGCAGCGCACCCCGTTGCACGCCACGTCGAGCGGCAAGGTGCTGCTCGCCGCCGCGTCGGCCGACGACCAGGACCGCCTGCTGTCGGGCAAGTTGGAGGCCTGCGCGCCGGGCACGATCACCGATCCCGTGAAGTTGCGCTACGTGTTGCGCCGCACGGCCGAGGACGGGTTCGCCACCTGCATGGAGGAGCTGGAGGCCGGTCTGCACGCCGTCGCGGTGCCCGTGTTCGGGTCGCGCGGCGACGTCGTGGCGGCGATCAGCGCCGCCGGGCCGGCCTACCGGCTCTCGCAGAAGCGCATGCCCGAGATCGTCGAGGAGCTGCGGGTGGCGTCGCGCGACCTTTCGGTGCGAATGGGACATCCCGTGCAGTGAAAGACCTTCATGAACGACGAGCCCTCGGCCGTGGCCGGGGGCTCGTTCTCGTTCCGGATGCCTCCGTCCGAGCGACCGGGTCTTGACAACGGCTTCACCTGGACTCACCGTGATGCGCTGTAGTTGCATAATGCGAACCGCGTTGCGTATTGCGGAACTCGTTCGGAAGGGTCGGCCGTTGTCACTCTCCGTATCCACCACCACGGTTCTGGACCAGGACCTCGACGCGCTCGACCCCGAGGTCGCCGCCGCACTCCTGCCGGGCTTCGACGAGGCGGACCTGTCCGCCCGCGTCGCCGCGCTGGCCGGCAAGAACCCCCTCTACCCCCACCTCTGACAGGAGCGAACGAAGTGGCACAAGCGGTGAACGGTGTCGTGGCGGCGGGGCGCGGGGCCAAGGTCGCGGTGGAGACGATCCTCGTACCGGACCCCGGTCCTGGCGAGGCGCTGGTGAAGGTGCAGGCCTGCGGGGTCTGCCACACCGACCTGCACTACCGGGAGGGCGGGATCAACGACGAGTTCCCGTTCCTGCTCGGGCACGAGGCGGCGGGGGTCGTGGAGGCCGTCGGCGACGGCGTGACCGACCTGGCACCCGGCGACTTCGTGATCCTGAACTGGCGCGCGGTGTGCGGGTCGTGCCGCTCGTGTCTGCGCGGCCGGCCGCAGTACTGCTTCAACACCCACAACGCGGCGCAGTCCATGACGCTGGCCGACGGCACACCGCTGTCGCCCGCGCTGGGCATCGGCGCGTTCGCGGAGAAGACGCTCGTCCACAGCGGACAGTGCACGAAGGTGAACCCCAAGGCACCGGCCGAGGTCGCGGGCCTGCTCGGCTGCGGGGTGATGGCGGGCATCGGCGCGGCGATCAACACCGGCGGTGTCACCCGCGGCGACAGCGTGGCCGTGCTCGGCTGCGGCGGTGTGGGTGACGCGGCCATCGCGGGCGCCCGGCTGGCGGGTGCGCGCACGATCATCGCGGTCGATCTGGACGACACGAAACTGGAGTGGGCGCGACGGTTCGGCGCCACGCACACGATCAACGCGCGTGAGCAGGACGTCGTCGACGCGATCCGCGAACTGACCGAGGGCAACGGCGCGGACGTCGTGATCGACGCCGTCGGCCGCCCGGAGACCTTCCAGCAGGCCTTCTACGCCCGTGACCACGCCGGCACCGCCGTGCTGGTGGGCGTGCCGACCCCGGACATGAAGCTCGAACTGCCGCTGATCGACGTGTTTTCCCGCGGTGGCGCGGTCAAGTCGTCCTGGTACGGCGACTGCCTGCCCAGCCGCGACTTCCCGATGCTGATCGACCTCTACCTGCAGGGCAGGCTCGACCTCGGCGCGTTCGTCTCCGAGACGATCGGGCTGGGCGACGTCGAGAAGGCGTTCGAGGACATGCACCACGGCCGTGTCCTCCGCTCGGTGGTGGTCCTGTGACCCAGCCGAGAGTCGTGCTGATCGGCGCGGGCATCGTCGGATGCGCGCTCGCCGACGAACTGACCGCGCGCGGATGGACCGACATCACCGTGCTCGAACAGGGACCGCTGTTCGCGACCGGCGGATCGAGCTCGCACGCACCGGGCCTGGTCTTCCAGACCACCGGCTGCAAGACCATGACCTCGTTCGCCCAGTACACCGTCGAGAAGTACACGGCGCTGACGATGGACGACAAGTGGTGCTTCCAGCAGGTCGGCGGACTGGAGGTCGCCACCACGCCGGAGCGCTGGACGGACATCAAGCGCCGCCACGGCTGGGCGACGTCGTGGGGCGTCGAGAGCCACCTGCGCGACCCGGACGAGTGCGCCGCGCTGCACCCGTTGCTCGATCCCGCCAAGATCCTCGGTGGCTTCCACATCCCGAGTGACGGCATCGCGAAGCCGCTCAGGGCCGCCGAGGCCCAGGCGCGCAGGGCGATGGAGCGCGGTGCGAAGTTCCTGGCGCACCACAAGGTCACCGGTATCGAACGCAACGGCCGTCGCGTCAAGGCCGTCGTCACCGAGCACGACACGTTCGCCGCCGACATCGTCGTGTCGTGCGTCGGCATGTGGGGCCCGCGGATCGGCCGGATGGTCGACCTCGACATCCCGCTCGTCCCGATGGCCCACCAGTACGCGAAGACCACGCCGCTGCCGGCTCTCCAGGGCGTCAACAGCGAGCTGTCCGAGATGTCGAAGCCGTTGCTGCGCCACCAGGACGCCGACCTGTACTTCCGCGAGCACGTCGACCGCATCGGCATCGGCGCGTACGGGCACCGGCCGATGCCGATCTCGGCGGACGACATCCTCGATCACGACGTGGCGCCGACCATGCCGTCCGAGATCGCGTTCACCCCGGAGGACTTCGAGACCTCCTGGGACGCCGCCGTCGACCTGCTGCCGGTCCTCGGCGACTCGAAGGTCGAGGAGGGCATCAACGGCCTGTTCTCGTTCACCCCGGACGGCAACCCGTTGCTCGGGGAACACCCCGGCCTGCAGGGGTTCTGGGTCGCCGAGGCCGTGTGGATCACGCACTCCGCCGGTGTCGCGAAGGCGATGGCGGAGTGGCTGGTCGACGGGCAGCCGGGCATCGACCTGCACGGCTGCGACCTCAACCGGTTCGAGGACGTCCAGCGCTCACCCGGTTACGTGCACGAACGCAGCTGCCGGGCGTTCGTCGAGGTCTACGACGTCCTGCACCCGTTGCAGCCGGCCGAACGCCCGAGGCCGTTGCGCACCAGCCCGTTCTACGAGCGGCAGCAGGAGCTCGGCGCGGTGTTCCTGGAGGCGTCGGGCTGGGAACGCCCGCACTGGTACGAGGCCAACGCCACGCTGCCCGAGGTCGCGGAGATCCCGGGGCGCAACGAGTGGGCGTCCCGGTTCTGGTCGCCGATCGCCGGCGCCGAGGCCCTCGTCGCGCGCAAGCGGGTCGCGATGTTCGACATGACCGCGTTGAAACGGCTGGAGGTCAGCGGCCCGGAGGCGTTGTCGTTCCTGCAGACCATGACCACCAACCAGCTCGACCGCAAGCCGGGCGCGGTGGTGTACACGTTGCTGCTCAACGAGGACGGGGGAGTGCGCAGCGACCTGACGATCGCCCGACTCGGCGAGAACCGGTTCCAGGTCGGCGCGAACGGCCCGCTCGACCTCGACTGGCTGCGCAGGCGCATGCCCCCCAACGGCGGCGTGCACATCACCGACATCACGCCCGGCACCTGCTGCATCGGCCTGTGGGGACCGGAGTCGCGCAACCTCCTGCAACCGTTGACCCGCACCGACTTCTCATATCAGGCCATGGGCTACTTCAAGGCGCAGGAGGCGTTCATCGGCGAGGTGCCGGTGACCGCGATGCGCCTGTCGTACGTCGGCGAGCTGGGCTGGGAGCTCTACACCACGGCCGACATGGGCCGCAGGCTCTGGGACACGCTGTGGGAGGCCGGTCAGCGGCACGGCGTCATCGCCGCCGGCCGCAGCGCCTTCACCAGCATGAGGCTGGAGAAGGGGTACCGCTCGTGGGGCACCGACGTGACCACCGAGCACGACCCGTTCGAAGCGGGGCTGGGCTTCGCGGTCCGCATGAACAAGGGCTACTTCCACGGCCGCAGGGCGTTGGAGGGCCGTTCCGAGGAGACCGTGAGCCGCAAGCTCACCTGTCTCACGATCGACGACGACCACCAGGTCGTCATGGGATCGGAGCCGGTGTTCGCCGGTGGCGTGCCCGTCGGGTACGTCACGAGCGCGGCGCGCGGTTACTCGATCGGCAAGAACATCGCCTACGCCTGGCTGCCCGCCGACGTCGCCGTGGCGGGGACGCGGGTCGAGATCGAGTACTTCGGTGAACGCGTCCCAGCGGTCGTGGCGGCGGAGCCGCTGTTCGACCCCGAGATGAAGCGGATTCGCGCATGACCCAGACCGCACTGCCGTCGAGCCTCATCCCGACGTTGCCCGGCAACACCTACACCGACCCGGCGATCTTCGCGCAGGAGCAGGAGAAGATCTTCGAGCAGATGTGGTTCTGCGCGGTCCGCAGCGCCGACCTGCCGGACCCGGGCAACTTCCGCACCGTCCAGATCGGACGCGAGAGCGTGCTCGTGACCCGGTCGCGCGACGGCTCGCTGCGCGCGTTCCTCAACATCTGCCGGCACCGCGGCGCGAAGCTGTGCGTCGAGGAGAGCGGCACGGTCAAGCGCAACTTCCAGTGCCCGTACCACGCCTGGACCTACGGCCTGGACGGCAAGCTGGTCGCCGCGCCGAACCTCACGTCGATGCCGGACATCGACCGCGTGGAGTACGGGCTGAAGAAGGTCCACCTCCGCGAGTGGCTCGGCTACGCGTGGCTGTCGCTGGCCGACGAGCCGGCGTCGTTCGAAGAGACCGTGCAGCAGGACGTGCGGGAGCGCCTGGGCAACCTCGACGCGATCGGCAACTACCAGGTCAGCGAGCTGGCCCTGGGGCGGCGGATCACCTACGACGTCAAGGCCAACTGGAAGCTCATCATCGAGAACTTCATGGAGTGCTACCACTGCGCGACCATCCACCCCGAGCTCACGGAGGTCCTGCCGGAGTTCGCGGACGGCTACGCCGCGCAGTACTACGTCGGGCACGGGGCGGTGTTCGGCGAGGAGATCAAGGGTTTCACGATCGACGGCAGCGAGGGCTTCGAGAACCTGTCCGGGGTGGACGCGGAGCAGGACCGCCGGTACTACGCGATCACCGTGCGGCCGCAGGTGTTCATCAACCTCGTGCCGGACCACGTGATCATCCACCGGATGTACCCGATGGCCGCCGACCGCACGATCGTCGAGTGCGACTGGCTCTACGCCAAGGACGTCGTCGCCACCGGCAAGGACGTGTCGCGGTCGGTCGAGCTGTTCCACCGCGTGAACGAGCAGGACTTCGAGGCCTGCGAACGGTGTCAGCCTGCGATGTCGTCACGGGCGTACCGCGACGGCGGGGTGCTGGTCCCCTCCGAACACCACATCGCGGAGTTCCACTCGTGGGTGCAGGGCAAGCTCGTCAGATCAACGCCCTGATCGCCCGTTCGAAACCGATGACGTGCTGGGAGGCGAGCTCGCTCGCCTTCTTCGCGTCCCCGTCGATGATCGCGGTGAGGAGGGGCACGTGTTCGTCGACGTGACCGGCCATTCCGGACAGCCGGGGCAGGAAGACGCACCAGATGCGGGTCGCCAGGTTGTCGTAGGAGATCAGGGTGTCTTCCAGGAACGGGTTGTGCACGCACCCGTAGATCGCGCGGTGCACGCCGACGTCGGTGCGCAGGAGCTCCGTGTTGTCGCCCGTCGGCGTCGTGTCGAGCCGCGAGCGCAGGTCGGTGAGCGCGGCGCGGTCCTCTGCTGTGGCCCGCTCGGCGGAGGCGGCCGCGGCCAGCGGTTCGAGCGTCCTGCGCACCTCGGAGATGTGCGAGAGGTCGGAGATGTTGACGTCGGTGGCGAACGTGCCGCGGCGCGGGAAGGCGACGACGAGCCGTTCCTGCTCCAGCCGCTTGAGGGCCTCGCGGATCGGCGTGCGGCCGACGCCGAGCTCGGTGCGCAGCCTGTCCTCGTTGATGGGCTCGCCGGGCTTGATCTCCAGCATGACCAGGCGATCTCGCAGCACGGCGTACGCCTGCTCGGTGAGTGAGACGGAGGCGGGCTCGTCGTTGACCCGTGCGTTCATGTGACCTACCGTACTGCACAGACTGATATACCAGTAGTCGACCAGATGATTTCGCTGGAGGCGTCGGAATGACCAGCCCGCCCGGAGCACATCTGCCCGAGCACCCGGACTTCCTCTGGGACAACCCGGAACCGAAGGCCTCCTACGACGTCGTGATCGTCGGTGGCGGAGGGCACGGCCTGGCGACCGCGTACTACCTGGCGAAGGTGCACGGCATCACGAACGTCGCGGTGCTGGAGAAGGGCTGGCTCGCGGGCGGCAACATGGCCCGCAACACCACGATCATCCGCTCGAACTACCTGTGGGACGAGAGCTCCGGCATCTACGAGCACTCGCTGAAGCTGTGGGAGGGCCTGGAGTCCGACCTCGGCTACCCGATCCTGTTCGACCAGCGCGGTGTGCTGAACCTGGCGCACAGCCTGCAGGACGTGCGCGACAGCGTCCGGCGGGTCAACGCGAACCGGCTCAACGGCATCGACGCGGAATGGGTGGATCCCGCCGGGGTCAAGGAGATCTGCCCGATCGTCAACACCTCGCCGGACGTCCGCTACCCGGTGCTGGGCGCGACCTACCAGCCGCGCGCGGGCATCGCGAAGCACGACTACGTGGCGTGGGGCTACGCGCGGGCCGCGCACGCGATGGGTGTCGACCTGATCCAGAACTGCGAGGTCACCGGGCTGGAGACGGTGCAGGGCCGGATCACCGCTGTGCAGACCTCCCGCGGCCGGATCGCCGCCGGCAAGGTCGGGTTGTGCGCGGCCGGGCACAGCTCGGTGCTCGCGAAGATGGTCGGCCTGCCGCTCCCGCTCGCCTCGCACCCGTTGCAGGCACTGGTCTCCGAGCTCCTCGAACCCGTCCACCCGACCGTCGTGATGTCGAACGCCGTGCACGTCTACGTCTCCCAGGCGCACAAGGGGGAACTGGTGATGGGCGCGGGCATCGACAGCTACAACGGTTACGGCCAGCGGGGTTCGTTCCACATCATCGAGCAGCAGATGTCGGCGGCGCTGGAGCTGTTCCCGGTCTTCGCGCGGGCGCACCTGCTGCGGACGTGGGCGGGCATCGTGGACGTCAGCCCGGACGCCTCGCCGATCGTGGGCCTGACCCCGGTCGGCGGCCTGTACCTGAACTGCGGCTGGGGAACCGGCGGCTTCAAGGCCACCCCCGGTGTCGGTGACTGCTTCGCGCACACCATCGCCCACGACAAGCCGCACCCGTTCAACGAGCCGTTCACCCTCGAGCGCTTCACCACGGGCGCTCTCGTCGACGAGCACGGCGCCGCCGCCGTCGCGCACTAGGAGCAGACGATGCAACTCATCCCGTGCCCGTGGTGCGGACCGCGCGAGGAAGCGGAGTTCCACTACGGCGGCCAGGCCCACGTCGCGTACCCCGAGGACCCGTCGGCGCTGACCGACGAGGAATGGGCCCGGTACGTGTTCTTCCGGGAGAACCCGAGCGGCCCGTTCGCCGAGCGCTGGAGCCACAACGCCGGCTGCCGGCGGTGGTTCAACGCCGTCCGCGACACCCGCACCCACGACCTGCTGGCCGTCTACCGCGTGGGCGAGCCCATGCCCGAGGTGACCGCATGAACCTCCGCACGAGCACCGGCGGCGCGATCGACCGGGACACGCTGCTGCACTTCACGTTCAACGGCACGTCGTACACCGGGCACCCCGGCGACACGCTCGCCTCCGCGCTGCTCGCCCACGGTGTCCACGAGATCGGCAGCAGCGTGAAGCTCGGCAGGCCGCGGGGCATCGTCGCCGCGGGCTCCGAGGACCCGACGTCGCTGGTGCAGATCGAGGCTCCGTTCTCCGAGCCGATGCTGCTCGCGACCACCGTGGAGTTGTACGACGGGCTGGTCGCGCGCGGGCTGGCGGGCCAGGGACGGCTGTCGTCCGAACCGGACCCTGCCCGCTACGACGCCAAGCACGAGCACTGCGACGTGCTGGTGGTCGGCGCCGGGCCCGCAGGTCTTGTCGCCGCCCTGACCGCCGCCCGCAGTGGCGCGCGGGTCGTGCTGGTCGACGAGCAGAACCAGGCCGGCGGTGCGCTGCTGGGGGTGGACGAGTACCTGGACGACAGGCCGTCGGCGGAGTGGGTCGCGGACATCGTCGCCGAGCTGAAGAGCACACCGGGCGTGCTGGTGCTGGAGCGCACCACGGCGTTCGGCATGTACCAGGACGGGTTCGTGCTCGCCTTGCAGAAGCGCACCGACCACCTGGGGTTCGGTGCGCCGGAAGGCGTTGCGCGACAGCGGGTGTGGCGGATCAGGACGCGGCAGACCGTGCTCGCCACCGGCGCTCACGAACGTCCGGTGGTCTTCGCCGACAACGACCGGCCGGGGATCATGCTGGCCTCCTCCGCCCGCACGTTCCTGCACCGCTACGGCGTGCTGCCCGGCTCGCGCGCGGTCGTGTTCACCACCAACGACAGCGCGTACTGCGCGGCGATCGACCTCGCGGAGTCCGGTGTGGACATCGCGGTGATCGTGGACGCGCGGCCGGAGGCACCAGCGCGGCTGGCGACCGAATGCGCGGCACGGGGGATCGAGGTCCGCGCCGGGCACGTGGTGGTGGGCACCGAGGGCGAAGGCCGGGTGACCAGCGCGCGGATCGCCCCGCTGGCCGTCACCTCGCCGGACGTCACGGTCGCGTGCGACACCGTGCTCGTGTCCGGTGGCTGGAACCCCGTGGTGAGCCTCTTCAGCCAAGCCCGCGGGAAGCTGCGCTACGACGCGGAACTCGGTGCTTTCGTGCCAGGCGAGGAGCTCCCCACCGTGCGCGTCGCGGGATCCGCGACCGGTGAGCTGGACCTGAACGCGTGCGCGCGGCAGGGACGGGACGCCGGTGCGCAGGCCGCCGCCGTCGCCGGTTTCGCGCCGGGTGGCCAGGTGGCGTTGCCCGTGTCGGACTCGCGGTGCACGGCGCGCTCCGGCCTGGTGCTGTGGCGGGTGCCGGGCGACGACGACGCGAGCTTCGTGGACCTGCAGAGGGACTCGACCGTGGCGGACGTGCTGCGGGCGACGGGCGCGGGCCTGCGGTCGTTGGAGCACATCAAGCGCTACACGACCATCGGCACCGCGCACGACCAGGGCAAGACGTCCGGCATGATCGCGGCGGGCATCGTCGCCGAGGCGCTCGGCGTGGAGCTGGAGGAGCAGCGGCCCACGACGTTCCGCCCGCCCTTCACCTCGGTCTCGTTCGCCGCGCTGGCCGGACGTGACCGCGGCGAGCTGCACGACCCGGTGCGCGTCACGGCGATCCACCCGTGGCACGTGGCGAACGGCGCGTTGTTCGAGGACGTCGGGCAGTGGAAACGGCCCTGGTACTACCCGAAGCCGGGCGAGGACCTGCACACGGCCGTGCTGCGCGAATGCCGTGCCACGCGGGAGAGCGTCGGCATGATGGACGGCTCGACGCTCGGCAAGATCGACGTGCAGGGCCGGGACGCCGGCAAGTTCCTGGACATGCTCTACACGAACATGATGAGCACGCTGAAGGTCGGCAAGATCCGCTACGGCGTGATGTGCGGCGTCGACGGGATGGTGATCGACGACGGCACGGTGATCCGCGTCGGCGAGCAGCGGTACCTCGTCACCACGACCACCGGCAACGCGGCGAAGATCCTCGACTGGATGGAGGAGTGGCTGCAGACGGAGTGGCCGCACCTCGACGTGCACTGCACCTCGGTCACCGAGCACTGGGCCACGATCCCGTTGGTGGGCCCCCGATCGCGGGACGTGCTCGCCGCCGTCGCGCCGGGGCTGGACGTGTCCAACGAGGCGTTCGAGTTCATGTCCTGGCACGACACCGAGGTCGCGGGCGTGCCGGCGCGGGTGTGCCGCATCAGCTTCTCCGGTGAGCTGGCCTACGAGATCAACGTGACCGCCTGGCACGGCATCGCCGTGTGGGAGGCGTTGATGGCGGCGGGCGAGCAGTACGGGATCACGCCGTACGGCACCGAGACCATGCACGTGCTGCGGGCCGAGAAGGGCTACCCGATCATCGGCCAGGAGACCGACGCGACGGTCACGCCGCAGGACCTCGGCATGTCGTGGGCGGTGTCGAAGAAGAAGCCGGACTTCATCGGCAAGCGCTCGTTCGCCCGCGCCGAGAACAACCGCTCTGACCGCAAGCAGCTGGTCGGGCTCCTGCCCGTCGACCCCGGCGTGCTGCTGCCCGAGGGCTCGCAGATCGTGGAGACCGACCGGCTGCCGGAACCGCCGGTCCGGATGCTCGGCCACGTCACGTCCAGCTACCCGAGTGCCGCGCTGGGCCGGACGTTCGCCCTGGCGCTGGTGCGCTCCGGCCACGAACGCATCGGCGAGACCCTGTACGTGCCCGTGGAGGACTCGCTGGTGCCGGTCACCGTCACCGAATCCGTGCTCTACGACAAGGAAGGAGCCCGTCGTGACGGCTAGCCCTCTTGCCGCGTGGACTGATCGGCTGGCGGCTCTCGACCCCGTGCTGACGGCCGCGGAGCTGCCGTTCCGTTCCCAGCTCACGGTTCGCGTGTCCGATCCCGGCGCCATAGCGGCGATGGGATCGGCGCTGGGAGTTCCGTTCCCTTCTGCCGCTTGCACTTTCACCTCGGGTCCCGGGCCGTTCGGGGACGTCGAGGTGCTCTGGATGGGCCCGGACGAGTTCCTCGTCGTGGCCTCGCCCGACCTGCAGGTCACGATCGAGGAGGTGTTGCGTGGCGCGCTCGGGACTGTCAGAGGGTCCGTTGTGGACACTTCGGCTCAGCGCACGACCGTGGTCCTTCAAGGGCCGCGGGTCCGGGACGTGCTGGCTCACGGATGTTCCGTGGACCTGCACCCGGCTTCGGCTCCCGGCGGCACTTGCGTGCAGACGCTGCTCGCCAGGACGGGGATCGTCCTGCAGGTGAACGGCGACGACCGGTTCACGATCCTGGTGCGCTCGTCGTTCGCCGAGTACTTCGCGGCGTGGCTCTGCGACGCCTGCACCGAGTACCTGGCGGTGCTGTGATGCCCCAGTTCACCCTGACCCTGAACTGCCCGGAACGGGCGGGGATCGTGCACGCCGTGACGTCGTTCCTGGTCGACCACGGCTGCGACATCGTGCAGCACCAGCAGTTCGACGACGACGTGCGCGGGAAGCTGTTCCTGCGCACGGCCTTCTCCTGCGACGGCGTTGAGGTCGACGACCTCGCGGGGGAGTTCGCGAAGGTCGCGACCCAGTTCGAGATGGACTTCGACCTGTGGGACGACCGGCCACCGCGCATTCTCGTGATGGTGTCGAAGGCCGGCCACTGCCTGAACGACCTGCTCTTCCGCTGGCGTGCGGGCGGTCTCGGCGGCGAGATCGCCGCCGTCGTGTCCAACCACGAGGACCTGCGCCCGATGGCGGAGGCGGCCGGGCTCGACTTCGTGCACGTGCCGAACACCGCCGCCACCAAGGACGCCGCCGAGCTGCGCCTGATCGAGCTCGTCGAGGAGTACCAGGCGGATCTGGTGGTGCTGGCGCGGTACATGCAGGTGCTGTCGAACGACCTGTGCGCGAAGCTCGCGGGCCGCGTGATCAACATCCACCACTCGTTCCTGCCGGGCTTCAAGGGGGCCAAGCCCTACCACCAGGCCTACGACCGGGGTGTGAAGTACGTCGGCGCGACGGCCCACTACGTCACGCCGGACCTCGACGAGGGCCCGATCATCGAGCAGGAGGTGCTGCGCGTGGACCACTCCTACGACCCGCGCGCCCTGACCGCCGCCGGCCGCGACGCCGAAGCCCTCGCGTTGTCGCGGGCCGTGTTGTGGCACTGCGAGCACCGGGTCCTGCTCAACGGCAACGGCACCGTGGTCTTCCGCTAGTCCTTGCGCGCGATCAGCTGGGCCTGCAGGAACCGCTCACCGTCGATCGGTTCCCGCACCAGCCGGCCGACCTCGCTGAACCCGTTCTGCCGCACCAGGTCCGCGAGGGTGGAGGGCGCCCAGCGGTAGGCGGGTGTCACCTTGTGGTCGAACTCCTGGGGCTCCGGGTCGTCGCCCGCGTAGAACCCGAGCATCAGGTGGCCGCCTGGTGCCAGCACGCGGTGGAACTCGGCGAACACGGCCGGCAGTTCGACCGGTGGCATGTGGATGACCGAATAGAACGCCAGAATGCCGCCGAGAGCGCCGTCCTCCAGGTCGAGCTTCGTCATCGACCCCTGTTCGAACCTCAGTTCCGGGTGGGCTTCCCTGGCCAGGGCGATCATCGCGGGGGAGAGGTCGAGACCGTGGACCTCCAGGCCGAGCGAGTGCAGGTGCGCGGTCAGATGGCCGGGGCCGCAGCCGAGATCGGCGACCGGGCCGGTGGTGAGCTCGGCGAACGCGGCCAGCATCGCGCGTTCGAGCGGGCGGGTGTCGAGCATGTCGCTGAACAGTTCGGCGTAGAGGGACGCGACGGGGTCGTAAGGGGTCACCGCGTTACCCTAATGCCCATTCTGATCAGAAGTCAGTGATTTGCTGTTGCCAGTGACCGGCTATTGCACCGTCGACGCAAACCTATTCCCGTGCCTATAGTGCGGCCGTGATTTCCGTGCTGCGCGATCCCGTCTACCGGATTCTGTTCGGCGCCCAGGTCGTCGCGCTGACCGGAACCGGACTGGCCACGGTCGCGCTCGGGCTGCTGGCGTACGACCTCGCCGGACCGGACGCGAGCGCGGTGCTCGGCACAGCGCTCGCGATCAAGATGCTGGCCTACGTCGGGGTCGCGCCGATCGCCACGGCGCTGCTCGGTGCGTTGCCCCGCCGGGCCGTGCTGGTCTCGCTGAACCTCGTGCGCGTGGCCACCGCGGCGCTGCTGCCGTGGGTCAGCGAGGTGTGGCAGGTCTACGTGCTGATCTTCTTGCTGCAGGCGGGATCCGCCGCGTTCACGCCGCTGTTGCAGGCGACCGTGCCGGACGTGCTGCCCGACGAACGCGACTACACGCGCGCCGTCACGTTGTCCCGCATGGCGTACGACCTGGAGAGTCTGCTCAGCCCTGCGCTCGCGGCCGCCGCGCTGGCGTTCGTGAGCTTCCACCAGTTGTTCGTCGGTACGGCGCTGGGCTTCGCGGCGTCGGCGCTGCTCGTGCTCTCTGTCGTCCTGCCGCGGCCGAAACCGTTGCCCCGCAGGCACACCTGGAGCAACGGCATTCGCATCTACCTCGCGACGCCCAGGTTGCGCGGCCTTCTCGCCGTGCACTTCGCGGCAGCTGCGGCGGGTTCGATGGTGTTCGTGAACACCGTGGTGCAGGTCCGCAGTGTGCTCGGGCACGGTCCGGAAGACGTCGCGGTCGCACTCGCGGCCAACGGCGCGGGCTCGTTGATTGCAGCCCTTGCGTTGCCTCGGTTGCTCGACCAGTTCGCGGACCGCGTGGTGGTTCTGCGTGCGGCCGGAACACTGGTGGCGGTGATGTTCGCCGGCGCGTTGTTCGGCGGCTATTGGCCGATTTTGTTGCTGCTGTGGGCATTGATCGGTGCGGGGTGTTCGCTCGCACTCACGCCTGGCGCGCGGTTGCTGCGCCGCAGTGCCGATCCGGCGGACCGGCCCGCGTTGTTCGCCGCGGACTTCTCGTTGTCCCACGCGTGCTGGCTGTTCTTCTATCCGCTGGCGGGCTGGCTCGCGACCGTGGCGGGCATGACCACGGCCTTCGTCGTGCTGGGCACGCTCACAGGAGTCGGTGCGGGCATCGCGCTGAGGCTCTGGCCCACGCACGACCCGGAGGTCGTCGAACACGAGCACCGCGACCTCGCCGGCGCGGTGTGGACGCACTCGCACGAGTTCCGCATCAACGAGGAACACGCGCGTTGGCCGCGGTGAAACCGAAAAGTTAAACAATGCGCTCTCGCATCAGGCAGGAATACGGTTTCTTCACCCCTGCCTGTGAGAAGGAGTTCCACTCATGCGAATGCGCAGCAAAATCATCGCTGCCGCGTGCGGGTCGGTCCTGACGATCGGCGCGCTTTCCGCCGTGCAAAGCGCGGCCGCCGTCCAGCCCGACGCCACGGCTCAGAAGGAGGCACAGCAGAACGAGGCCCACCAGCGGTTCGAAACCCTGTCGCAGGACCTGCGCGGCCAGCTCGCGGGCCACTGGTTCGACTCGTCGGCAGGCAAGCTCACCCTCGCCGTGCCTACCGAGCAGGCCGCCCGGCAGGCACGCGCCGAGGGCGCCAACGCCGTTGTGGTGCAACGCAGTGCCGCGGACCTCGACCGGCTGCTCGGTGAGGTCAGGAAGCTGGTCGGTGACGGCGTGCCCGGTGTGTACAGCTGGGGCGTCGACGTGCGAGACAACCAGGTCGACGTCACGGTCAACGCCTCGCGCAAAACCCAGGCCACCGAACGGTTCCTGGAGAAGGTGCGCGCACTCGGCGGTGGCGTCCACGTCGCGGAGACCCCGTCACAGCCGCAGCAGCAGGCCGGCACCGTGCAGGCCGGCAGCCCGTGGTGGCCGGGATCGGAGACGTACTGCTCCGTCGGGTTCGCCGCGACGGATGCCAGCGGTGGCAAGCACTTCCTGACCGCAGGCCACTGCACCAACGACGCCAACCAGGCGGCGTACGGGCAGATCAGCCAGCAGAACCGGCTCGGCACGTCGAACGTCGGCGGCACCCGCAGCGTCAACGCCCGCGAGGGCGACATGGGTGTGGTCGCGGTGACCGAGTCCGGCTGGAACCTGTCCCCGGTCGTCAACACCTACGGCTCGCCCGCGCTCACCGTCACCGGCTCGGCCGAGGCGATGGTCGGCGACCGCGTCTGCCACTCGGGCAACACCTCGAAGTGGCAGTGCGGTGAGGTCAAGTACGTCAACAAGTCCGTGGACTACGGCGGCGGCCTGGTCATCGAGGGGTTGACCTGGACCACGGCGTGCTCGAAGGGCGGCGACTCCGGCGGCGCGTGGCTGCTCGGCGACAAGGCGGTGGGCCTGCACGACGGCGGACCGTCCCAGTGCGTGCAGAACCCGACCAACGACAGCGACCTCTCGATCTTCCAGCCGGTCAACGAGGCACTGCGCAAGTGGAACCTCACCCTGGTGACCGGTGGCGGCGACACCGCAGCGCCCAGCACGCCCGGCAACCCGCGCTCGACCGGCACCACCGCGTCCAGCGTCGCGCTCGCCTGGGACGCCTCGACGGACAACGTCGCCGTGACGGGTTACGACGTCTACAACGGCAGCACGCTCGCCACGACGGTCACCGGCACGACGGCGACCATCACGGGTCTGAAGGCGGACAACGACTACACGTTCACCATCAAGGCCAAGGACGCCGCCGGCAACGCGTCCGCCGCCAGCGCCGCCGTCACCGCTCGCACCCAGCCGGGCACCGCGGACCAGGAGGCGCCGACCGCACCGGGCAACCTGCGGTCGACCGGCGTCACGGCGTCGAGCGTCGCGCTGGCCTGGAACGCCTCCACGGACAACGTGGGAGTGACGGGCTACGAGGTGCTCAACGGCAGCACGGTCGCCACGACGGTCACGGGCACCACCGCGACCGTGAGCGGACTGAACGCCGACACCGCCTACACCTTCACGGTCCGTGCGGTGGACGCCGCCGGGAACCAGTCGAAGCTGTCGGCGGGGGTCAACGCGCGCACGTCGGGTGGAAACACCGGCGGACGCACGTTCACGAACGACACGGACTATCAGATCCGTGACTTCCAGACGGCCATCAGCGCGGTGCGATCCACCGCCACCGGCGCGGCCCAGAACCCGATCACGGTCAAGGTCGACGCCACCCACACCTGTCTGGAAGACCTGAACGTCACGCTCGTCGCGCCCAGCGGCCGCACCTACCCGCTGATGCGCACGCCCGGCGGTGGCTACAGCTGCCACCCGTTCCCGGCGGGCAGGACGTTCACCGTGGTCCCTGGTGCAGGGGAGACCGCGAGCGGCAGCTGGACGTTGCGCATCGGGGACAACGGTCCCGGTGACACCGGCGTCCTGAGCAGCTGGTCGCTCACGGTCTAGGAGAAGGGCGGACCTGGTGAACGACCGTTCACCAGGTCCACTCGAACCCGTAGCACCCCGGCCCGAACTTCAGTGCCACTCCCAGCACGGAACCGCCGTCGTCGACCTGGACGCCGAACGTCTGCCGCACCCCGTCCGCGTCCTGCACCACCCGGCGGCAGGTGCGCGGCACCGCGTCGAACGTGACCTCCAGGACGTACTCGTGCACCGGCCGCCGGAACTTCCGGGAGTAGTTGGTGGCCAACGGATACGGCGCCTGGTTCACCAGCTCGTGCTCGGTGATCACCGTCTGCCCGCGCCGCAGCGGCGTCCGGAACAGCAGCTCCGCCACCAGCAACCCGTCGGAGGGCCGCGTGACGACCCGCCCGAGCCGGCAGTTGTGCAGCGGCCTGATCGACGGCAGCGGCCGGTCGTGCTCGTCGAGGTGCAGGATCACCACCCACCGGTCCGGCCCGTCCTCCTCCGCGCGCAGCACCTGCCGTGACACGTACGACCGCTCGCCCCGCTCCGGCCCGACGGTCACGCGGTCGTGCTGGCTGATCCGCGTCAGGCGCGAGTCCCAGCGCGTGTCGACGCCGCCGACCACGTCCTCGATCACCGAGGGCTTCGGCCAGAACGCGCTGATGGAGCTCTGCAGGCGGCTCCCGCGCAACGGGGGAGCGAGCAACGCCGACAACGCGCCCGCCTCCAGCGTCAGCACCTCCTCCAGGTGCGTGACGGCGGCGAGCGAGGCGCGGCGTTCGGGACGGCTGCGGCCCGTCTGCCAATAGCTCAGCGTCGCGAGGCTCACGGACACACCGCGGCGGGCGAGGTGGTCGCGGATCCGTTCGAGCGACAGGCCACGCGCCAGCACCGCGTCCCGCAGCGTGGACGCGAAGTCGGGCATCGGGAGCGACATCGTTGTCTCCTTCCGGCGGGTGCGCCGACGCTATCCCTCTTATGGCGCAACGGAGGCCGGGACTTAAAAGTGAAATCGGACATCGGGGCAACGCCGCACGTCAACGGTGACGACAACCATCCGAAAGACAGGATGTCCGGCGCGACCACGGCGGCTACGGTCTCCTGACCCTGCATCCTGCGAAGGAGCCCGAAAGTGCGAAGAAGAAGATCCTTGCTCGCCACCGCACTGGTGGCTGTCACGACGGCGGCGCTGGCCCTCCCTGCGGCCTCCGCGCCCGCACTGGCAGCCGGGTGTTCCGGCACCAACGACAGCGACGTGGCGATCGGCGACAACCAGACCGTCGAGTCGCCCCTCGTCATCTCCGACTGCGCGTCGGCTCCGTCCGCCACCGCCACGGTCCCGGTGAAGATCGTCCACACCTACATCGGCGACCTCCAGGTCAGCCTGGTCGCCCCGGACGGCTCCGCCTACGTCCTGCACAACCGCTCCGGCGGCTCCGCGGACAACATCGACCAGACCTACACCGTCGACCTGTCGGGCGAGACCTCGAACGGCACGTGGAAGCTGCGGGTCAACGACAACGCGAACAACGACACCGGCCGCATCGACACCTGGTCGCTGAACCTCGGCGGTTCGAACCCGGCCAACGACTTCTCCGTCGCCGTGTCGCCGACCTCCGGTTCGGTGGCGGCGGGCTCGACGGCCTCGACCACCGTGCAGACCCAGACGACGGCGGGCGAGGCCCAGACCGTCGCGCTGACCGCGACCGGACTGCCCTCCGGCGCGACGGCGTCGTTCAGCCCCTCGTCCGTCACGACGGGCTCGAGCTCCACGCTGTCGATCAGCACCGCGACGTCGATCTCGTCGGGCACCTACCCGATCACCGTGCGCGCCGCGGGCACCGCCACGAGGACCGCGACCTACACGCTGACGGTCACGGGTGGCACCGGCCCGCAGATCCCGGACATCGACATCAACGCGGTCAAGGCGCACCTCGCGCAGTTCGGCACGATCGCGTCGCAGAACGGCGGCAACCGGCGTTCCACCTCGGCCGGCTACCGCGCGTCGGTGACCTACGTGAAGGACAAGCTCACCGCGGCGGGCTACTCCGTCGTGGAGCAGCCCTGCACCTCGGGCTGCACCAGCGGCGCCGGCCCGAACGTCATCGCGGAATGGCCCGGTGGCAACGCGAACAACGTCTACATGTTCGGCGCCCACCTCGACGGCGTGTCCGCGGGCCCCGGCATCAACGACAACGGCTCCGGCTCGTCGGCGTTGCTGGAGACCGCGCTCGTGCTCGCGCGCACCAACCCGTCGATGCTGAACAAGGTCCGCTTCGGCTGGTGGACCGATGAGGAGCAGGGCCTCAACGGCTCCCGCTTCTACGTCTCGCAGCTGCCGACCGCGGAGCGCACGAAGATCAAGACCTACCACAACTTCGACATGGTGGGCTCGACCAACGGCGGCTACTTCATCAACAACATCACCAGCACCCAGTCCACGCACATGAAGGCGTACTGGGACTCGCTGGGCCTGCAGCCGGAGGAGAACACCGAGGGCCGCAACCGTTCCGACGACGCGTCGTTCACCAACGCCGGCATCCCGGCGTCCGGCTACGCCATGGGCGCCAGCGCGCGCAAGACCGCGGCCCAGGCGACGAAGTGGGGCGGTACCTCGGGTGCCGCGTTCGACCCCTGCTACCACGCGTCGTGCGACACCACCGCGAACATCAGCGACACGCACCTCAACCGCGCGGTCGACGGCATCGCCTACACCCTGTGGAAGTCGGCCGTCGGCACCGGCACGCCGGGCGCCGACTTCTCCGTCTCGGTGTCGCCGACGTCCGGTTCGGTCGCGGCGGGATCGTCCGTCTCGGCCACCGTCGGCACCACGACGGTGAGCGGTGACGCGCAGACCGTGCAGCTGTCCGCGTCCGGACTTCCCTCCGGCGCGACGGCCTCGTTCAGCCCGGCCTCGGTGACCACCGGGTCGAGCTCGACGCTGACGATCAGCACCACGGCGTCGGTCGCGGCGGGCACCTACCCGGTGACGATCACCGCGGCCGGTTCGGCGTCCCGCACGGCCACCTACTCGCTGACCGTCACGGGCGGCGGAGGCGGTAGCTGCTCCGGCACGAACCCCAACGACGTCGCCATCCCGGACGCGGGCGCCGCGGTCGAGAGCAGCGTCGTGATCTCGGGTTGCTCCGCCACGCCGTCCGCCAGTTCGGTCGTGACGGTCCGGATCGTCCACCCGTACATCGGTGACCTGACGGTGGCGCTCATCGCGCCGGACGGCAGCTCCTACAACCTGCACAACCGCACCGGTGGTTCCGCCGACAACATCGACCGCACCTTCACGGTCAACGTGTCGGGCGAGACCTCCAACGGGACGTGGAAGCTCCGCGTCCAGGACCTCGGCGCGGCCGACGTCGGCACGATCGACACGTGGGGCATCAACCTGGCCCCGTAACGGGACAGGCACAGCTCGTCGCGGGGATCGCCACGTTCGTGGCGGTCCCCGTTCCTGTCTGCTCGGCGACGCGGGTCACGTCGATCGGCCTGAGTGGCATCTTGGTTTACGTGTGGAATGGGCCTTCTGGGATGCCACTTGCCGGGCGAGCATGGTCACCGTGACCACCTTCACCCACACCATCGCCGAGCTCGACGGCGCGGAGACCGCCCTCGCGTTCGACGCCATGCGGGAGCTCCGCCCGCACCTCACCGACGTCGACGAGTTCGTGGAGCTCGTGCGCGGCCAGCGGCGGGAGGGCTACCGGATCGCCGCCTCCTCCGACGCGGACGGCCGGGTCGTCGCGGTGGCCGGGTTCCGGCACATGACCAACCTCTACGCGGGTTCGCACCTCTACATCGACGACCTGAGCACGCTGCCGCCCGCCCGCGGCCAGGGCCACGCGAGCGCCCTGCTGCGGTGGGTCGACGAGGAGGCCCGCCGCCTCGGCTGCGCGGGAGTGCACCTCGACTCCGGGACGCCGCGGCACGACGCGCACCGCCTCTACCTGGCGTCCGGCTTCGTCATCCCGGCGTTCCACTTCGCCAAGAGCCTCTGAAACGGCGTCGCCCCCACGCCGTGCAGGGCGACGCTGCCGAGCACGCAGACCACGGTGATCGTGAGGATCGTGTCGGCGGCGTTCCCCTCGGGCAGCCGGTTGAACGCCAGCAGCCCGAACACGATGGTCGTCGTGCCGCGCGGACCGAGCGCGCCGACCAGCAGGCGTTCACGGCGGGGCATCCGCGTGCCGGTGAGCGCGAGGAACACGGGTCCGAGCCGCACCACGGTCAGCACGGCCGCGCAGAAGAGCAGGACCTGCCACGAGACGCCCAGGTAGAACGTGAGCACGGCGGCGATGCCGACCACGAACCACATGGTCATCGTCAGCAGCCCGGTGACGTCCTCCAGCAGGTGCAGGTCGGTGTTCAACGCGTCGCCGCGCGCCTCGGCCCGGCCGGTGCGGACCCGGCGGGCCTTGAGCAGCCGGTGCACGTACCGGAACGCGATGCCGCAGACGAACGAGGCGACGAAGCCGTTGCCGTCGATCGCGACCGTCGCGGTGTAGGTCAGCAACGGGGCCAGCAGCACCGCGACCCGTGCGGACTGCTCGCTCACCCAGTCCGCCTGGTGCGCGAGGTCCATCAGCCAGCCGAGCAGCGTGCCGATCACGACACCGGCCAAAATGGCCTTCAGCGCGAACGGCAGCACGGTGCCCAGCGCCTCCAGCGGCGTGCGGTCCTGGGTGTCGTCGCCCGCGAGGATCAGCGCGAACAGGAACAGCGGCGTGACGATGCCGTCGTTGTAGCCGCTCTCGACGTTCAGCGTGCCGCGCACCCGCACCGACAGCCCGGGGTCGCGCACGACCCGTTCCGCCGGGGCGAAGTCGATCGGCACCGTCACGCACGCGACCAGCAGCAGCACCGCCCACGGCAGTGTCGGGAACAGCAGCCAGCCCAGCAGCGCGGCCACGGCGATGCTCACCGGCATCGCCACCAGCAACACCCTCGCCACCAGGCCGGGGTAGGCGCCCCAGAGCCGGCCGGCGCGCACCTCGGTGGCGTCGACGAACAGCAGCACCGCGAGGATGATCTCGGCCGCGTGCTGCACCGACTCGGTGTTGAGGCCCTCCGCGATGGCGTTCGGCTCGAACAGGCCCACCACGACCCCGGCCAGCACCATCACCAGTGGCGCGCCGAGGAGCCAGCGGTCCAGCCGGTTCGCCGCCAGCGACCTGACGACCATGGCGAACGCGGCGGCGAGCAGCAGCGAGTTCATGCGCCCATCTTCGCGCCTGTGTCCTAAGAGGACATCCGCGGGTCTCGGCGGGTCCGGCAATTCACCTAAACCGGAACGCCGCGCTGTACGTACACCCAGACATGAGCGGATCTCATTCCGGTAACGAGAGGGCGCCACATGGGCAAACACCACGATGACAACCGCCGGGCGAAGGTGATCGCGGGCGCCATCGGGCTCGTGGCCGTGGCGATCACCGCCTCGACGTTCACCGCGAGCCAGGCGGCGCCGCAGCTGCGTACGGCACCCGCGCAGGCCACCGAGACGTTGCGGGAGAAGGCTTCCGTGCCGGGCACCGCGTGGGCCGTCAACCCCACGACGAACGAGGTCCTCGTGACCGCCGACAGCACGGTGACCGGCACCAAGTGGGACAACCTGGTGTCCACGGTCAACGCCATGGGTGCCGGTGTGAAGCTGCAGCGCACGGCCGGGACGTTCAAGCTCTTCGCCGAGGGCGGTGACGCGATCTTCGCCGGCAACAGCCGTTGTTCGCTCGGCTTCAACGTCGTCACCGGCGACGGCCGCCCCGCCATCCTCACCGCGGGCCACTGCACGGCCGCGGGCAGGCAGTTCTCCCTGACACCGGGCGGAAGGGCCGCCGCCACCGTCGTGCGGTCGACCTTCCCGGGCAACGGCGACTTCGCCCTGCTCACCTACAACAACCGCGACACCGCGGCGCCCAGCGAGGTCGACACCGGCAACGGCCGCAAGGTGCGGATCCAGCGCGCGGCCGAGGCCCGCGTCGGGACGCAGGTCCAGCGGATGGGCAGCACGACAGGACTGCGCGCCGGACGCGTCACCGGCCTGAACGCCACGGTGAACTACCCGGAGGGCCGCGTCACCGGCCTGATCCAGACGACCGTGTGCGCAGAAGGCGGCGACAGCGGCGGACCGATGTTCACCGCCAACGGCAACGCGATCGGCCTGACGTCGGGCGGAAGTGGCGACTGCCGCAGTGGCGGCGTCACGTTCTTCCAACCCGTCACCAGGGCGCTCGCCGCGGTGGGCGCACGCATCGGGTGATGCCTCAGGCTGCGTCCCGACGGCTCACGGGGCGCAGCCTGATCCGGCGCCGCACGCGCGTGCGGCCGGCCCGGTCCGTTGTGGACGCATCGTGCGTGGTGTCGCCCTCGTTGTGCGCCAACGGAGTGCGGTCGCCCGGCCCGCGTTCGCTGAAGTGCACGAACACCAGCAGCACCAGCCCGACGAGCAACAGCGAGTGCGAGAACACGCGCGCCGCCGTCGCCGTGCCGCTGACGAGGTCACTGGCGGAGTAGGGGATGAGCACCGCCACGAACGCGGCCGTGACGGGCAGCATGCCCGCCACGGCTGAAGGACGCAGCGCTGTCCACAACAGACCGAGGCCGAGCGCGAGGTTCCACGCCGTGCTCTCGTTGAACAGGTGGCTGCTGTCGACGCCGGTCGTGTGGCCGCTGTGCGCGGACGTGCTGACGCCCAGCACCTGCGCGAGCCCCAGGGTGAGCTGTGCGACGGCGACCCCGGTGAGCAGGCCGCGCGGCAGCCAGCCCCTCGGCGCGGCGGGGGTGATCGGCGGCGCGGCGTCGAGGATCGCCGCGGCCAGGTCGGGAACCTGCGTGGCGGGTCTCACGCGGAGGGTGCGGGTGAGCGCGGCCGCGCTGTCGTGCCACTCCTGGCAGGACGCGCAGCTGTCGAGGTGCGCGTCCACCTGGTCGGCGGGCACGCCCTCTGGTTCCCCGTCGAGCCTCGCGGACAGGGCTTCGCGGCAGATGTAGCACTCCACACCGACATTGTCGGCTATTGGCCGTTCACAGTTCCCGGCAATCTCGGACGTTGGGTTACTCTGCCGAATCGTGTCGACTTCGAGGAGTGACGACGAGGCGGTGACGGCGTGCGCGCTGGCCGCCGGTGCCGGTGATCGCGAGGCGCTGGAGCGGTTCATCCGCCTGACGCAGCGCGACGTCTGGCGGCTGGTCGCCCACCTCGGCGGCATCGGCGTCGCCGACGACCTCACCCAGGACGTCTACCTGCGGGCACTGCGCAGCCTGCCGGGCTTCGAGGCCCGTTCCTCCGCCCGCACCTGGCTCCTCTCGATCGCCCGCCGCACCGTCGTCGACCACATCCGCGCCGCCGTCGCCCGCCCGTCGATCGCCTGGTCGGCCGACTACCAGGTCGCCTCGGACGCGGACCGCTACGCGGAGCACGCCCGCTCGGCGGGGTTCGAGGACGTGGTGGAGCTCAGCCTGCTGCTCGCGGGCCTCGCGCCCGAACGCCGCGAGGCCCTGCTGCTGACGCAGGTGCTCGGCCTGTCCTACGCCGAGGCCGCCGAGGTGGCGGGCTGCCCGATCGGGACCGTGCGGTCGCGGGTGGCCCGTGCGCGCGAGGACCTGATCAGCGGGCAGGACCACGAGGACGTCGGCGTCGTCTAACGCTGCCAGACGGTTCCGCGGCGCTCGTACTCCAGCACGGTCTCCGCGCGCTGGGCGGTCTGCGCGCCGACGAACCGTTCGACCAGCCACAGCGCCACGTCCAGGCCCGAGGTGATGCCGCCGCCGGTGACCAGGTCGCCGTCGTCGACCACACGGGCGTTGATCACGGTGGCGCCCTGGGCCGCGAGGTCGGCTTTGGCGGCGGAGTGCGTGGTCGCGTTGCGGCCCTGGGTGATCCCCGCCGCGGACAGGACCATCGTGCCGGTGCAGATGCCTGCCTTGAGCGCGCCGGACTCGGCCAGCCTGCGCAGGAACGCGCGGTCGCGGATCAGCGGGTGCACGCCGGGGGCGCTGGGGTTGGCGTAGCCGCCGCCGGGGACCACGAGCACGTCCGCGTCGCCGGGCGACCAGCCGTTCGGCACGTCGACCTTGGTGCCGTAGGTGCAGGTCACGGTGCGCGGCCGATCTGTGGAGACGAGGGTGGTGCGGATCGCGCCGCCGCTGAGCCTGCCGGCCAGGCCGAGCACCTCGACGGGGGCGATGAAGTCCTGTTCCTCGACGCCCTCGAACATCAGTACCTGCACTCGCAGCGGTGTGGCCGCGGTGGCGGTCGCGGTTCCGGTGAGTCCCAGTGACAGCGCCGAAGCGCGCAAGAAGGTTCGACGTTCCATGGCCCACTGGTCGGTGCGCCCCCGCGTTCGGTTCCCGGGGAACTTCCTGGCTCGTCCGTGCGACTAGTGGTCGTGGAGAAGGTTCACCTGCGCGGGCGGGCGGCGGTGCCGGTGCTGACCACGGCGGCGATGACGGCGTCGATGCTGCCGTTGTTCCTGCTGGGAGCGCTCTCGCCGGTGCTGGTGCGGGAGTTCGGCATCGCGCGGCCGTTGCTCGGGGTGCTCGTGACGGCCGGGTTCGGGGTGGCCGTGGTGCTGTCGCTGGCGATCGGGCCGGCGGTGGACGCGCTGGGGCCTCGGCGTTCTCTCGTCGCGTTGTTCTTGGCCAGTGCCTTGGCGTTGACGGTCCTCGCTGCCGCGCCGCACTACGTTTTCCTGGTGCTCGCGGTGGCACTAGGTGGGATTCCTCAAGCGTTGGCGAATCCTGCTACCAACAAGCTGATCGCTGTCTCCGTGGACGCGCCGCGCCGGCCCGTTCTGCTGGGGATCAAGCAGTCCGGGGTGCAGCTGGGCGCGTTCGTCGCCGGGTTGCCTTTGGCGTGGCTCGCGGAGGGGGTGGACTGGCGGCTCGCGGTCGGTGTCGCTGCTTTTGTGGCTCTGCTGGCGGCTTTTGCGTGTCTGGCGTTGCCGGAGGACCCGGCTCCTGCCCGCCGTCCGGCGCTGAACGTGTCGCTGCGGGCAAACGCGTTGATCTGGCGGCTTGCCGGGTTCTCCGTGCTGCTCGGGTCCGGGATCGCCGCGGTGAACACCTATGTGGCGTTGTTCGCTGCCGAGGAGCTCGGGTTCCGGGCGCCGGTCGCGGCCGGGTTGGTGGCGGTGCTCGGTGTGGTCGGGATCGTGGGCCGGATCCTGTGGTCGCGGGCGGCGGGGAGGTCGGCGGGGTCGTTGCTGGTCTGGTTGTGCGCTGGAGCTGTGTTGTCGCCGGTGCTCCTGCTGACCGGGGCGCCCGCGCTGGCCTGGGTGGCGATGGTGGTCGTGGGCGGGTGTGCCGTCGCGGCGAACGCGATCTCGATGCTGCTGGTCGTGGCCTCTTCCGCGGGACCTGAGCTGGGACGGAACTCCGCGCTCGTGTCGGCCGGGTTCTTCGCCGGGTTCGCGGTCGGCCCGCCGGTCTTCGGGCTGCTCGGCTACACGGCCGGCTGGGTGCTGGTGGCGGCGGAGTTCCTCGTGGCGGCGATCGTCGCGCGGCGGGTGCGATGAACCGCGTCGACGCCGTGCTGGCGGAGGTGGGCTCGCGGTTCCCGCTGTACGCCGACCCGGTCTCCGGTCGTTGGCGCACAACGGCTCGCGGCTCGTGGGCCGGCGGGTGCTGGGCGGGGTTGCTGTGGCTGCACGGTCACCGTGATGCGGCGCGCTGGACGGCCAGGCTCTCCTGTTGGCACGACACCGACACCGTGTTGCAGGGCCTGATCTTCTGGTACGGCAAGGGAGACACCGAACGCGCCGCTTGGTCGCTGGCATCACGTGCTTCTGGCGGAGTGATCCCGTGGGGCACGGCGTTCGGTCCGGACACCGGGATCCGGGCGGACGGCGCGGCCGGTGCGGTGCCGTTGCTGGCCTCCGCCGGCCTGCACGACCTCGCGCGGTCTCATGTGGACGCTCATCTGCGGTTGACCGAGACCTGGCCGCGTGGCCGGGCATGGTTGCTTCTGGCGGCGGCGGACGCGGTGCAGCGGCTCGGCGAGGACTACCGCCCGCTCGCCGAGTCGATGGCGCTGGAGTGGCGTGCGCCGGGCGACACCTCGGCCGACGCGATCGCCGCCGTCGCGATGCTCAAGCTCGGCCTCGACGCGTCGCCGGTGCTGGCCAGGTTGGGGGCGGCGGTGCACGACGGCAGGCTGCTCGGCGGCACCTACGACGACCTGTCGAACCACGAACTGGTGTGGGGCACGTTCTTCTACGCCCTGGCACTGGCGATCGCGTCCGGGGAGGTCAGTTCGCGCGAGTTCTGAGCACGCGCCGCGCGGTGTCGGAGACGTGCATCTCGTCGGCGCCGTCGAGGATCCGTGCCGCCCGGCCGATCCGCGCGAGCATCGGCAACGGCGTGCCGGGCCCGAGGCCCTCCGCCCCGAACACCTGGATCGCCGCGTCGGTGACCTGGTGCAGCGTGCGCGCGGCCGCGACCTTGGCCAGCCCGATCGCGGTGCGCGCGTCCTGTTCCGCCGCGACGAGATCCGCGGCCTGCCGGGTGAGCGCCCGCGCCGACCGGATGGCCAGCAACGACTCGAAGACGTGCTGCTGCACCAACTGCCGATCGGCCAGTGCACTGCCGCGCACCTGACGTTCGTTGGCCCGCGCGCACATCAGCTCGAACGCGCGCTCTGCCATCCCGATCCACCGCAGGCACCGCAACGTCCGCCCGAGCGCGAGCCGCGTCCCGGCGATGGCGAGCCCGTCACCCTCTTCGCCGAGCAGGTGGTCGTCCGGTACGAACACGTTGTCGAGCGCGATCTCGAACTGCCCGCCCACGCCCAGCACCGGAATCTCCCGCACCACCCGGAAGTCCGTGACGACGAACAGCGACCCGCTCGCCAGAACCGTGACGTAGGAAGCACTTCCGGCCCCGGTCGTGAACCACTTCCGCCCGTTGATCCTCCACCCGCCGCAGGTCCGAACGGCTGTCGTGCGCGCGGCCATTGGATCAGAGCCAGCCACGCCGGGCTCCGTCATCGCGTAGCTGCCGCTGATCTCCCCGGCCACCAACGGTTTCAGCAGCTCCAGCACGGCCGGACGGGCGAAGCGCTGGAACATCCGCACGTCGAGCAGGCAGGCCGACCCGAGCGCGGCCGGCCCGTGATCACTGCTGCCCTCCTGCTCCGCCACCGCGAAGTACTCGTCCAGCGCGAGCCCGCCACCGCCCAACTCCCGCGGCAGTGGCAAGGCCCACAACCCCGCGGCCTTCGCCAGTTCCCGCAACCGCGCCAGTTCCGCCTGACCTGCCGCACCTCCGGCGTCCAGCACCGTCTCACTTGGCCGCACGTGCTCGCACACGAACGCGGAAACCCGTTCCCGCACCGGCGTTCTCCTCCCACTGGGAACTCGGGCGGTGTCCCGTCCGACTGGTGGACGACCGAGCACCGCCGCCAGGAGGAGGCCCGCGTGACCCTGCACCTCGACCGGACGACGAGCGATCCGCCGTTGTCCGCCAACGAGTTCACCGTCCGCGGCGACTCGGCCGCGGCCGACGTGCTCGGTGCGCTCCTGCACCAGTCGGGCGCAAGCGTGTCCCGGTTCCCGGCCGAGCACGGTGAACCCGCCCACGTCTCGGGCCCCTGCTCGCTGACGGTCAGCTGGGCCGGCCCGTTGCGCGGCGGCCAGGTGGTCGACGAGGCGAGTGCCCAGGCCGTGTGCGGCCCGATGCACGTGCACGGCCGCAGCCAGGGCTCACCACGGGGCCTGGGCCTGGACTACTGCGCCACCGCCGCCGGCGTCATCGGCGGTACCGGGCTGCTCGCGGCGCTGTTCGGCGGCCGGTCGCTGGTCACCACGAGTGTTGCGCAGGCCGCGCTGATGACGGTCTCGCAGTACCTCGCGGCGGCTGGTGCGCCGGAGGCGGAGGCGACTGCGTTGGAACCGGGTGGGCCGCCGTTCCTGAGCTCGGACGGGGTGCTGTTCGAGGTCGAGGCGCTCGATCCTGGGGTGTGGCAGGCGTTCTGGGCCGGTCTCGGCGTGCCTGGGCGGGTGATCGGGGCGGGGTGGCGGCCGTTCCAATTCCGGTATCCGACGGCTACCGCGCCGCTGCCAGGGGAGTTGCACGCGGCGGCGGAGGGGCGGACGTTCGCCGAGTTGACGGCGCATGCGGGGGCGACGGGGATGAGCATCTGCCACCTGCATCCGCCTGGCTCGACGGGTGGGCCGGTGTTCGAGCTGGCTGCGGCGGACCTCGCGGGTGGGAGGGGAGCGGCGTGGCTTGGCGAGAGGTCCTCCTCCATGCCGCACCCCGCCTCCGTGCCGCACTCCGAGCCCGCCCTGCCTCTCTCCGGCCTGGTCGTGCTGGAAGCCGGCCGCCGAGTCCAAGCCCCCTTGGCCGCCCACCTACTGGGCCTCCTCGGTGCCACCGTGATCCGCGTCGAACCCCCTGGCGGCGACCCGCTGCGCGGCATGCCACCCATGTGCGGCAACGCCTCCGCCCGCTGGCTGGCCCTCAACCGAGGCAAGAGCGCCGTCGAGATCGACATCAAGGACCCGGCCGACCGCGACCGCCTCCGGGAGCTCGTCCGCACCGCCGACGTCTTCCTGCACAACTGGGCCCCCGGCACCGCCGAACGCCTCGGCCTCGGCGCGCACGACCTGGCCGCGGTGAACCCGGCACTGGTGTTCGTCCACACCTCGGGCTGGGCGAACAGACTCCCCGGCGCGCCGATGGGCACCGACTTCATGGCCCAGGCCCGCACCGGACTCGGCGCACTGCTGAGACCAGCGGACGAGCCCCCGGCGCCGTCGCTGATGACCCTGCTCGACGTGCTGGGCGGCCTGCTCGGCGCCTGCACGACCGTCGCGGCCCTGCTGCAGCGCGAACGCACCGGCAGAGCGGTCCGGGCCGAGTCGTCGTTGCTGGCGGCGGCCGAACTCCTGCAGATGAACGCGAACGGCCGTCCCGCAAAAGGATTCCGCCGGCCCCTGCTCGGCGACGGCGGGTGGGTGCACGACGGCGTGCCCGTCACCGACGACCTCGCCTCGATCAGCACCGACCCGCGGTTCGCCGGTGTGGTCGCGCTCGACTCCGACCGTTGCCCCGAAGTCCTGACACCCTGGAGGTTCAGATGACGACCACCACCGTCCACGACCTCGTTCCTGCCTCGCTGCGCCACGAGTGGGCCGAGCAGGGGCACTACCCGGATCGCGACATCTACGACCTGTTCGCGGTGCGGGTGTTCTTAGACCCCTTGCGCACAGCCGTGATCGACGACGACGGCGAGCTGACCTACGTGCAGCTCAACGAGATCGCCCTTCGGATGGCCGCGAACCTCGACGCACGCGGTGTGCGGCCCGGTGACGTGGTGGCCGTGCAGTTGCCGAACGGCCGGTACGCGGTCGCGGCGGATCTCGCCGTCGCCGCGGTGGGTGGCGTGGTGCTGCCGTTCCCGGTCGGGCGCGGGGAGCACGAGGCGCGGTCGCTCGTCAGCCGCAGCGGGGCGGTGGGGGTGATCGCGGACGACCTGCCGGGAGCGTGGTCCACGGCCTCGTTGCTCGCGCCGGCCGGGGTGTTCGAGCCGGTGCGCTCCGATCCGAACGGGCCGGCGCGGATCCTCGTGTCGTCGGGCTCGGAGGCCGAGCCGAAGATGGTGCTCTACTCGCACAACGCGTTGCTCGGCGGGCGGGGTGCGTTCGTCGGCAGGCTGATTCCGCCGGGCGAAGCCTTAAAAGCGCTGTTCCTCGTGCCGCTCGCGTCGTCGTTCGGCAGCAACGGGACCACGGTCACGCTCGCGCGGCACGGCGGCACTTTGGTGTTGCAGGGCAAGTTCAGCCCGCAGTCCACTGTGGAGCTGATCGAACGGGCGCGGCCGACGCACCTGTTCGGCGTGCCGACGATGTTCAAGATGCTGCTCGACCAGCCGGGCGACTTCGAGTCCATCCGCGTGATCGCCCCCGGCGGCGCGCAGCTCGACGCGGCGACGGCCCAGGCGTGCCGCGAGGTGTTCGACGCCGTCGTCGTGAACGTCTACGGGTCGGCTGACGGCGTCAACTGCCACACCGCGCTGGACGACCCGCCGGACCGGGGCGCAGGCCGCCCGAATCCTGCGGTGGCCGAGATTCTCGTCGTGGACGACTCGCTGAACCCCGTCCCGGCAGGCGCGGTCGGGGAGATCATCGCGCGCGGACCGATGAGCCCCTTGCGGTACGTCGACGACGACCTCAACGCCCGCTACCGCACGCCGGACGGCTGGGTCCGCACCGGCGACCTCGGCGTGTTCGACGCCGAGGGGTACCTCGACGTCGTGGGGCGCCGCAAGGACATCGTGATCCGCGGTGGTGCGAACATCAGCCCGGCCGAGGTGGAGCAGGCGCTGGCCGCCCACCCGTCGATCCGGGACGTCGCCTGCGTCGGCGTGCCGGACGAGCTGATGGGTGAGCGGCTGTGCGCGTGCCTCGTGGTGAGCGCCCCGGTGACCGTGGAGGAGCTCGGGGAGTTCCTGGGGGAGCTCGCCCGGTTCAAGCACCCGGAACACCTGCTGGTGCTGCCCGAGTTCCCCCTCAGCCCCGCGGGCAAGGTCGACCGGGACGCCCTGCGGCTGCTCGCTAGGCGAGAGCGTCGCTGATCGTCTTGGCGTTGGCGCGGTAGACGCCGAGCAGGTCGTTGTCGTCGTCGGGGTAGTTGACGAGGTTGACCTGCTCGGCGTTCGCGTCGGGCAGCACGGTCCCGGTGCTCATGTGGGAGTTCTCGAACACGAACTGCGGCGCCTTGTTGCGCAGCTCCAGGACCTGCGACGCGGTGACCGGCTCCGGCCCGTACACGCCGAGCAGCTGCGCGCCCGCGAGGTCGGCCGCGTAGCCGACGAACATCTGCGCGACGACCTTGGGCTGCTGCCCGCCCGGCCACTTGGCCTTCACCTCGCCGGAGAGCTTCGTGTACTCGGCGTCGAAGCCCTCGATCCACTTCTTCGCCGCCGCCTGCGTCCCGAACAGCTCGCCGAGCCGCGTGACCTCGGCCTTGACCTTGTCGCGCGAGTTGTCCAGGGCGACCTCGACCTTCTTCGCGTTCGACCCGGCGGCGTCGGTGATCTTCGTGGCGAACGACTCGAACGGCGCGTACAGCACGTAGTCCGCGCCCGCCACCGCCTTCAGGTCGGACGGCTTCGGGTCGTAGTCCGGCGCGTGCAGCACGGACTTGGGCACGATCACCGTGACGTCGGTGGCGCCGGCCGCCTTCGCGAACCCGGCCTCCCAGCTCGTCGTCGCCACGACCCTGGGCCCGGACTGCGGGGACGGGGTCTGCGCGGTCGTTCCGCACCCGGCCAGCAGCAGTGCGGCGGTCAGTGCGAGGAGGCGGACTGCCATGCGAGGGTTCTCCGTTCGGGAATGAGATGAGCGGCGAGCGCGACAGCACCCGCCAGGAGCACGAGGACCGGACCAGGCGGCTGGTCCAGCAGCAGGGCCAGGGCGAACCCGGCCAGGTTCACGACGACGCCGATGCCGACCGCCCACAGCGCCATCCCGGTCAGGGACTGCGCGAGACGGCGGGCGGCGAGCGCGGGCAGCAACGTCAGCGCGTCCACCAGCAACGCCCCGGTCAGCCGGATCGCCCCGGCGATCGCGATCGCCACCAGCACCAGCAGCACGAGCGTCAGCCGGTTGACCGGCACGCCCGAGCACGCGGCCAGCTCGCGGTCGTGCAGCAGGAGCGCGAGCTGCCTGCGCCGCCACACGAACAGCCCGGGGACGATCACCGCGAGAGCGCCGAGAAGGATCACGTCACCGGTCTTGGTCGCCAGGATCGAGCCCCACAGCAGCTCGAACGCCGCCGACGCGTTCACCCCGGAGGTCGACAGGACCAGCAGCGCCGCGGCGATCGCGAGGCTCATCAGCAGGCCCATCGCCCCGGACAGGCCGGAGGAGCTGCGGGCCAGGGGAGTGAGGCCGGCGCCGGACAGTCCACACGCGACCACCGCGCACAGCAACGGGTCCAGGCCGGTCAGCAGGCCGACCGCGATGCCCAGCAACGCTATGTGCATCATCGCGAAGCGGACCGGCATGATGTCGAGGCCGATGATCACGACGCCGACGATCGGCAGGGCCACGGCCCCGAGCAGCAGGGCGAACGCCGCCCGTTGCACGGCGGCGAGTTCGAGCAGCTCGATCATGTGATCTCCCGCAACGTCCCGGCCGCCATCTCGAGGACGCGCTCACACCGCTGCACCACGGCCCGGTCGTGCGTCACGACCAGCACCGTGACCGGCAGGCTCGTCAACAGCCCCGCGACCGCCGCCTGCCCCTCGAAGTCCAGCGCCGCGGTGGGTTCGTCGGCCAGCACCAGCCCGGCCCCGGCCTCGATGCACCCGATCGCCCGCGCCAGGTAGGCCCGCTGCAACTGCCCGCCGGACAACGTGTGCACCGGCTGCCGTCCGAGGCCGCCGACCCCGAGATCCCGGGCGGCCGCACGGGCATGTTCCGGGGCGCCGCTGCTCGCCAGCAGTTCGTCGACCAGTAGCGGGAACCGCCCGGCGGCCTGCCGTTGCGGGATCCACGCGATCTCACGCCGCCGGCGCGTCCAGTCAGCGGCGGTGCGGGCCTGGCGCGCACCCACCTCGACGACCCCGCTGGACGCGCGGTGCAGGCCGAGGACAGCGCGCAGCAGCGTCGTCTTGCCGGAGCCGTTGGTGCCGGTCAGCGCCACGCGCTGGCCGGGAGAGACGTCGAGCGAGACGTCGCGCACGACCGTCCTGCCGCCGTGCGCGCAGCTCACCCCCGCCAGCCGCACCGGCAGACCTGTCGTTTCCACGAGCATCTAGTCGGTGCCCGAACCCGATCAGTTCCCTCCAAAGGGTGAGTTCGGGAACTTCTGCCGCACAGCGTCCGACCAGTGGACGGGTCACACCGGACCGGTCACGAGCTCACTGGTCCGGTGTCACCGGGAAACCGCCTGCGCGAAGGCGAACACGCGGTCGGGGTCGTACTTGGTGGCGACCTCCTTCAACCGGGCGAGGTTGCCGCCGTAGTACGCCTGCGCCCACTGGGGCATCTGCGGGTCGATGTAGTTGACGTACCCGGTGTCGCCGACCAGCGCGCCGAGCCCGTCCCGGATCGCCGCCAGCCTCACGCGCGCCTCGTCCGCGGCCTCCGGCGGGGTCTTGAGGTAGATCTGCACGTTCGCGAGGGCCGTGCGGTGCGGGAACGCCGTCGCGTCCGGTGCGACGGCGGCCACCGCGCCCCGAAGACCGTCGAAGATCAGGTACGTCTCGTCGGACTGGCCCGCCAGCAGGTCCACGGCCTTCGCCGGGTCGCCGATCGGGTCGCGCACGATCCGCGAGGACGCCACGGCCGACTCGCGGTCGATCGGACCACCCGCGAAGTACTGGGTGGCCTCGGCGTAGGTCTTCGGCTGGATGAACCGCTGGGCGGGCGCGGGCAGCTGGTTCACCAACGCGGCCAGCGCGCCCACGGAACCGATGAAACAGCCACCGATCCGGCAGCTCGGCTGGGCACCGCCGCGCACGACGACGTTGGACCACAGCTCGTCCGGCGCCTGCGCGATCCACGACTGCCACGCGCCGAGTGCGTCGGCCGCGGCACCGGCCGGATACGACAGCGAGAAGACGGTGACCTCAGGCGCGGGCACGGTGCTGAACACGAACTCCGTGACGATCCCGAAGTTGCCGCCACCCCCGCCGCGCAACGCCCAGAACAGGTCGGGCTCCTGCTGCGCGGACGCGGTCAGCAGCCGTCCGTCGGCGGTCACCACGGTCGCCGACACCAGGTGATCGCACGTCAGCCCGTACTTGCGGGACAGCACGCCGATACCACCGCCGAGCGTCAGGCCAGCGACGCCGACGGACGGGCACGTGCCGGTCGGCAGGCATTGCCCGGAGGCCACCAACGTCTTCGCCACGTCACCGAGCGCGGCGCCGGAACCGACTCGGACCTGACCACCCGGCAGCACCTCGACCCCGGCCAGCCCGCGCACGTCGACCTGCAGCCCACCGGACGGCGACGAGTACCCGGCATAACTGTGCCCACCGCTGCGGGCGGCGATGGCCACGCGACCACGCGCCGCCTCGACACACGCCTGCACGTCCGCGGCGGAGGTGACCTTGGCGATCGCGGCGGGTTTCCGGCCGTCCCACACGGGGTTGAAGCCCTGGTAGGCGAACCCGTCCTCGCCCGCGAGCACGAGCTGACCGGACATCTTCCCGCGCAAAGCGGTCCAGTCGGGCGGTCCACTCGGAACGGACGAACTGGACGGTGGCGGAGCCGGGACGGTGGTGCTGGGGGAGGTGCACGCCGCGAGAGCGGCACCAGCGCCGGCAAGCCCCGCCACCTTCAGAAACCTGCGTCGATCCACCGGGTCCATGGTGGCACGCCATGATCACCCGTGCAGGTTGTGCTACCTGAGGTGGACCTTCGTCCCCACCTCCAGCGTGACGCGGGCTGACGGGCCGCGGATCCACTCTGCGGTGGTGACCTTTCGAAGCAGTGCACTGATAGCGGCAGTGGTGGGCATGGTTCCGCTGGCCCTCGTCCCCGCGGCCCAGGCGGAACCGGACGTGGTGTGGGGCGCGTGCGACAAGCCGGTGGCAGAGGGCGTCGAGTGCGGCACGCTCACCGTGCCGGTCGACTGGGCGAAACCCGGCAAGGGCACGGTCGGCCTGCGCGCGTACCGGCAGAAGGCCGAGAACAGCAAGGGAACGATCCTGGGCTTCCCGTCCGGCCCCGGCCAGCCCGGCGACTTCACGTTCGGCACCCTGCGGCCCGCCCTGCCCGGCTACGACCTGATCTCGCTGGACCCGCGCGGCGTCGGTGAGAGCCACCCCATGACCTGCGACGTCGACAAGATCCTCAAGATCGGGTACGTGCCGCCGACCGACGCCGGGGCGTTCGATGCGCTCAAGAAGAACCAGAAGGCGTTCTGGTCGACCTGCACGACCGGGGTGCCGAAACTCGACGCCCACCTCGACGCGTACAGCACCGCGAACGACGCCGACGCGTTGCGCAGGGCCGTGGGTGCCGAGCGGGTCAGCGTGTACGGCCTCTCGTACGGCACGTTGCCGGCCGAGCGCTACCTGGAGAGGTTCGGCAGGCACGTCGACGGCTCGATCATCGAGGGCGTGATGAACCCCGACCAGGACCGCCGGGAGTTCATGACCACGGCCGCGGCGGGTGTCGAGGCGATCTTCACGAAGTTCGCGCAGTGGTCGGCCGCGACGCCGGACAGCGCGTTGCACGGCCAGAACGCGGCGGACGTGTTCCGCAGGGCCCAGCAGAACGCGGGCGAGGTGCCGGGCACGTTCTTCGGCTTCCCGTGGTCGGACGTCATGATCACGCGTTACGTCGAGATCTTCGCGCCGCGCGACTTCGGCGAGGTGGCGAAGGGGCTGCGTGATCTCGCCGACGGACGCAACCCGTTCCCCGACGAGGCAGGCGAGCAGCCGCCGCGGCGGATCGAGTACGCGGACCCGAACACCTGCTCGGACTGGCCGTTCGCCGTGCCGAACGTGCAAGAGGCCCGCGCGGACCTCGAGTCGACGAGGAAGGCCGCGCCGGTGGTCGGGTTCTCGACGAACGCCAGCAACTACAGCTCGATCTGCGTCGGCGGCCCGAGGACCGGGCGGCCGAAGCCGGTGTCCTCGCGCAGCGAGAACCCCACCCTGTTGCTGAGCAACTCGCTGGACCCGGCGACGCCGAAGGTCTGGGCGGAGAAGGTGCAGGAACAGTTGGGGCGCAAGGCGATCCACGTCGTCACGGACCAGGTCGGGCACGGCGGCGGCATGGACGACCCGGTGACGCTGAAGAAGGTCCAGGACTACATGGCCACCACGACCCGGCCGTGAGCGGTGCGGTGCCAGGCGTCGGTGACACCGGCCAGCGGCACCACCTCGTGCTCGACGGTCAGCGCGCCCGCCGCCGCGTGCCGGGCGATCGCGGAGATGGCGTCGGCCCGTTGCCGGGTGGTCAGTTCGTTGTTGGTGTAGCCGGACAGCTGCAAGGACCGGCTGCGCAACGTGGACGAGGTGACCGGGCACGTCTCGCTAGCCGACCCGCCGAGGTTCACCCACCGGCCGCCGGGGCGCAACGCCTGGGCGGCCGCGGCGGCGGGCGGTCCGAACAGCGGGTCGATCAGCAGGTCGGCGCCCTGTGCGGCCTGAGCCACGTCCTCCAGCGCCACCACGACGTCCGCACCTGCCCGTGCCGCGCGCTTGCGGCCTTCTTCCGAACGCGCGGCGGCCACCACTCGCCGGGCACCGGCGAGACGCGCGAGCTGGATCGCGGCCTGACCGACCGCGCCGCAGCCGAGCACGACCACGGACTCGCCGGGTGTCAGCGAGTCCAACGCCCTGTGCGCGGCGACGGCGGACAACCCGAGCGCGGCCATCAGCATCGGGTCGACGTCCGGCAGGAACACCAGGTCTTCCTGCCGTGCCAACGCCTTCGCGGCCATGCTGCCGTCACCGGGTGCCATCCCGGCGCTCGTGGGAAACCACACGGTACGCCCGCCGACGGTGCCGATCCCCTGCACGCCAGGCACATAAGGCGTCGCGGGCACACCGAAGTACGACGTCCCGCTGGCGCACAACCGGTCCAACGGCGTGATGGGTGCGGCGAGCACGTCCACGACGACCTCGCCGGAAGGCTCGTCCCGGTCAGCGAGCGACGGAGGCTGACCGGGACGAACGACTACTGCGGCGCGCACGGCTGGAGGACGAAGTCGTACTCGGCGAGGACCCACGGCACCTCGGACAGACCGCCGTCCGGCGTGACACCGGGCTCGCGCGCCTCGAACCGGACGACGAGCTCCTGCTTGGTGCCGAACACGACGTCGCTGTCGAGGTACTCGGCGCCCTCCTCGAACAGGTGCGTGATCAGCGGTTCGAACCCGTCGGCGGTGAGCAGGAAGTGCACGTGCGCCGGCCGGAAGTGGCTGATCTCGGTCTGCTCGATCAACGCGCCGACGGGCCCGTCCATCGGGATCGAGTACCCCTTCGGCGTGATCGTGCGGACGCAGTAGCCGCCGTCCGGTTCGGCGCGGTACTTCGCCCGCAACCGCGCCTCGTCCACGTCGAGCTGGGCCTCGTACGCGCCGTCGGCGTCGGCCTGCCAGACGTCCAGCACGGCACCGGGCACCGGCGTGCCGTCCAGCGAACGCACGGTTCCGGTGACGTAGAGCGGGGTTCCTGCCACGTCGTCGGACATGTCGCCGCCGAACCCGAGCTCGGGGGAGCCGTCGATGTGGAACGGTCCGAGCACCGTCGCCGGGGTCGCGCCCGCGTCGAACCGGTGGTTCATCTGCACCACCAGCATGCTCAGCCCGAGCACGTCCGAGGCGAGGATGAACTCCTCGCGCTTCTCATCGCTGATCTGCCCGGTCGCCGTCAGCCACTGGATCGCGGCCATCCACTCGGCCTCGGTGAGCCGGACCTCGCGGGCGAAGTCGTGCAGGTGCCGGACCAGCGCCGTCATCAGCTGCGCTGTCCGCGGGTCCTTCGCGGTGGCCCAGCGCTGCTCGGCGAGCGCGGTGACGTTGTCCTCGGTGACGAGCTGCATTGCTCACTCCTCGACAGGTGCTACGGACCTGGTGTTCTGATCGACGGACAGGAAGATCTGGTTGGCGACGGGGTTGCGCAGCTCCTCCGCGAGCTGACCGATCAGCCCGGCGGTGCGGGCCAGCAACGCGAAGCCCCGCAACAGCTCCAGCGGCAGGCCGAGGTCCGCCAGCACCGCGCCGCACGTGCCGGCGCCGTTGAGCGGCAACGTCTTGCCGAGCACCTGTGGATGCACGCGCCCGATCGCGGCGAACAACGAGAGGTGCGGCCCGATCAGGCCCTCCTCCTCGGCGATCTCGAACAGGCGCGGCGTGCGGGGGTCGCCGTTCTTGTGCACGTGGTGGCCGAGCCCGGGGATGCGGGCCTTCCCCTGCGCCCGAACGGTTTCCAGTGCGAGCTCGTCCCAGTCCTCACGGGGTGGGTGAGCGCTGATCACCGCGTTGAGGAACCGGCCCGCGTCCTCGGTGACGCCGAGGAACCGCGACCCGCCGCCGAGCAGCCCGGCCGCGAGCGCGCCCTGCACGGAGTCCGGTGCGGACAGCAGCGTCAGACGGCTGACGATCGCGGTCGGCGTGAACCCGTGGTCGGCGAGCGCGGCCAGCACCGCCTCGAACAGCCGCGTCTCGCCGGGGCTCGGCCTGCGCTGGGTGGCGAGCCAGAACGCCAGCTCGCCGAACCCGACGTTGCCCATCACGTCGCGCGCGAGGTCGTGCCCCAGCAACGTGATCGTGTCGGGTGTCGACGCGCCGAGCGCCGTCTCATAGACCGTCACGGTCCTCCTTCAACCAGGCGCGCAACTCGTCGCCGTGCTCGTTCAACTCGGGTGGTGGCAGCTCGTAGACGGCCGGCGTCTCCGAGAAGCGGATCGGGTGCCGGGTCGTCGGCACGTCCCCGACCACCACGACCGGGTCGAGCCCGAACCGTTCGGCCATCGCGAACCCGCCGTCGATCGTGTTGATCGGCCCGCACGGCACCCCGGCCGCCACCAGCAGGTCGAACCACTCGACGGCGCCTCGCGTCCGCAGCCGTTCCTCGAGAACGGGCCGCAGCTCCTCGCGGTTGCGCGTGCGGTCGGCGTTGCGGGCGAACCGCGGGTCGTCCGGCACCTCGGACAACCCCAGCACCTCGCACAACTTCCGGAACTGACCGTCGTTGGCGGCCGCGATGATCAGGTCGTTGTCGGCGGTCGGCAGCGGCTCGTACGGGAACACGCTGGGGTGCGCGTTGCCCATCCGGAACGGCACCACCCCGCCCGCCACGAACGCCGAGCTGTGGTTCACCAACCCGGTCAGCGCGGACGACAGCAGGTTCACCTCGACGAGCTGACCCTGGCCGGTCTGGTCGCGGTGGCGCAGCGCGGCGAGGATGCCGATCACGGCGTGGTTTCCCGCCATCACGTCGAACACCGAGATGCCCGCGCGGTACGGCGGCCCTTCCGGATCCCCGGTCAGGCTCATCAGCCCGGAGATCGCCTGCACCATCAGGTCGTAGCCGGGAACGTGCTTTCCCTCGCCGGAGCCGAAACCCGTGATCGACGCGTAGATCACCCGCGGGTTGTCCGCGCTGACCGAGGCGTGGTCGAGCCCGTACTTGGCCAGGCCGCCGGGCTTGAAGTTCTCGATCACGATGTCAGCGCGCCGGGCCAGCTCACGGCCCAGCGCGGCGTCCTCCGCGTCGCGCAGGTCGAGCGCGATCGACCGCTTTCCCCGGTTGACGCCGAGGTAGTAGGTCGACACGTCGTCGCGGACGGGCGGCATCCACGTGCGGGTCTCGTCCCCGGCGGGGCCTTCGACCTTGACGACCGACGCGCCCATGTCGGCCAGCAGCATGGTCGCGTACGGGCCTGCCAGCACACGCGAGAAGTCGGCGATGAGCAGGCCTTCGAGTGGACCACCCATCAGACGGACGTCCTGGTGTCGCCGCGGTACTCGGTGTAGGTGTAGGGGTTGTCCAGCACCTTGGACTCGGGGACGTCCGGGTTCATGCCCTTGGCCCACGCCTCCTCGCCGAGCTGCGCGCGCAGGTGGTCGACGGTGCCGGAGACCTGCGTGCGGATGGAGTCGAGGTCGACGCCGACGAGCCGGTGGTCGCGCTTCACGATCCGGCCGTCGACGATCACGGTGTCCACATCGGACCGCTGCGCCTGGAACGCCACGTGCCCGTACGGGTTGAGGATCGGGAACATCGCGGGGGAGTTCTCGTTGCGCAGCAACACGATGTCGGCCTTCTTGCCGACTTCGAGGCTGCCGAGGTCCGCGGCACGTCCCAGAGCCCGTGCGCCACCCATCGTCGCCCACTCCACGACCTGCTGGGCCCGCAACGAGGAGTGCGTGACGGTGTCGTTTTTGCTGTGCGCTGCCATGTGCTCGCGCGATCGGTCGGCACCCAACGTCGTGCGCATCGCGGAGAACAGGTCGCCGCTCCACCACACCGAGGTGTCCATCGACAGCGACACCGGGATGCCGTGCTCGCGGATCGCCCAGGTGGGCGGGTAGCCCTGGCCCGCGCTCTGCTCGCTCTCGGTCGACACGGAGATCGACCCGCCGGTCGCCGCGATGCGGTGGTAGGAGTCGGCGGACAACGTCGCCGCGTGCACGTAGATCGACTGCGGCGTCATGAACCCGTTGTCGTACATCAGCCTGATGCCGTCGTCGTTCGTCGCGCCCCACACGCCCGCGTGCGTCGTGACGGGGACGCCGAGTTCCCGTGCCACCTCGAAGGCGGGCTTCTCGGGGAACGACGGGTCGCCGGTCACGTCGAACGCGAGCTGGAAGCCCAGCATGTCGTCACCGGTGATGCGGCGGGAGACGAAGTCGCGGAACTCGGGGGTGGCGGTCCAGTTGGCAGGGCTGTCCTGGATGTTCCCGTACGCCAGCACGAACCGGCCGGGCACCGCCTGCAGCGCGTCGACGGCGGCGTCCGCGTGCTCGGTGGTCTGCAGGCCGTGCGACCAGTCGACGGTCGTGGTGACACCGGCGTCGAGGGCCTCGGCCGCGCCCAGGAGGTTGCCGGCGTGGATGTCCTCCGGCCGGAAGACCTTGCCCCACTCCAGGTAGTACCAGACGAAGTACTGCGTGAGCGTCCAGTCCGCGCCGTAGCCGCGCATCGCCGTCTGCCACATGTGCCGGTGCGTGTCGATCATGCCCGGCATGACGATGCCGTTGGTCGCGTCGACCTCCTCGGTCCCCTCCGGCACCTCCAGCCGCGGGCCGATCGCGGCGATCCGGTCGCCGGTGACGAGGACGTCGTGATCGACGAGGGGTTGACGGCCGTCCATGGTGAGGACAGTGCCGTTTCTCAGGACGATGGAACTCATCGTTGAACTCCTTGACCGTCTGGCGGACACGTGTCCGTTGAATCGTCAACCTTCGACGGCCGCGGGTCAAGCCCTCAGGACGCGACGACCTCGTGGGGCACCGTGCCGAGCCGGGCGAAGTCGGCGCTGATCTCGCCCGCGACCTGCAGCAGGAGCGGCAGGTGGTGCTCGACCATGTGCTCGACCGACGTCTCGGACGCGTGGCAGTTGACGTTGATCCCGGCGATCACCGTCCCGGTCCCGTCCCGCAACGGCGCCGCGACCGACCGGATGCCCAGCGCGAGCTGCTCGTCGGTCAACGCCCACCCGCGCGCCCGGACGTCGCGCAGCTCGGCGTCGCGCTCGGCCGCGTCCGGCTGCCACCGCGAGCTCAGCCCCGACCGCGTCGGCTGGGCGAGCACGGCCTCCAGCTCGGCCGGCGGCAACGCGGCGAGCTGCACCTTTCCCAGTGAGGTCGACAGGGCCGGGAACCGCGTGCCGATCTGCACGGACAGCGTGACGATCTTGGGCACGGCCACCCTGGCGACGTAGACGATGTCCGGCCCGTCGAGCTGCGCGATCGACACGGACTCGTTGGTGCGGGCGCACAGCCGTTCCATGTGCGGGCGGGCCACGTCCCACAGGCCCATCGACCGCACGTACGCGACGCCGAGCTCGAGCACCCGCGGCGTGAGCGCGAAGCCGGTCTCGCCCTGCCGCGCGTAGCCGAGCTCGACCAGCGTGAGCAGGATGCGGCGCGTGGTCGGCCGCGCGAGCCCGGTGGCCGCCGCGACCTCGCTGAGCGTCATCACCGGGCGCAGTGGCTGGAACGCGCGGATCACGTCCAGGCCGCGGGCGAGCGCCTCGATAAAGTCGGGGCCGGTGTCAGAGCGAGCAGGCATAGACCCACGATAACGGACAGTTGTCCGTTAAACCGTGAGGTGTTCGCCGAGGTACTGGCCGGTGAGGCTGCCCGGAGTCTCGGCGACCCGCTGCGGTGTGCCGGCGGCGACGATCGTGCCGCCTGCCGCGCCACCGCCGGGACCCATGTCCACGACGAAGTCCGCGTTGGCGATCAGGTCGAGGTCGTGCTCGATCACGACGACCGTCGCGCCCCTGTCCGTGAGGCGCCCGATCACCGACAGCAGCGTGCGGACGTCGAGCGGGTGCAGGCCGACGCTGGGCTCGTCCAGCACGAACAGCGCGTCCGCCTGGTCGCGGTCCAGCTCGGACGCGAGCTTGAGCCGCTGGGCCTCGCCGCCGGACAACGCGGTCGTCGCCTCGCCGAGCGTCAGATAACCCAGGCCCAGATCGATCAGCGACCGCAGCCGGGTGCGGACCCGGCGCATGTCCCCGACGTGCTCGACGGCCTGCCGGACGGTCAGCGCCAGCAGGTCGGGCAACGTGATCCCGGCACGGTGGTACTCGCTCGCGGCGGGGGAGTAGCGGGTGCCACCGCAGTCGGGGCAGGCGATGTCGACGTCCGGCAGGAACTGCACGTCCAGTGAGATCTCGCCGGTGCCCTCGCAACGCGGGCAGCGGAGCGAACCGGTGTTGTAGGAGAAGTCGCTCGCGGTGAGCCCCTCCGCGTTGGCCGCGTAGGCGCGCCGCAGATCGTCCAGCACGCCGCTGTAGGTGGCGACGGTCGAGCGGACGTTGACGCCGATCGGGGTCGCGTCGACCACGTTCACCCGCGTGATCGCCCCGGCGTCGACCTCCGCGACCCAGGCGGGCAGCCGGTCGCCCGAGCCCTTGGCCTGCAGCGCCGGCACGAGGCTCTCCAGCACCAGCGTGGTCTTCCCCGAGCCGGACACACCGGTGACCGCGGTCAGGCGTCCCTGCGGGAGGTCGAGATCGAGGGCGTGGACCGTGTGCAACGGGCGGGTGGCGAGGTGGATCCGTCCGTGTGTGAACATCTCGGCCTCGCTCACCCGCTCCCGCACGACGACCGGTTCGCGTCCGACGAGGAAGCCGCCCAGCAACGAGTCCGGGTTCGCCGCGAGCGCCTGGACGTCCCCGGTCGTGAGGACCCTGCCGCCCTCCGCGCCGGAACCGGGACCGATCTCGATCAGCCAGTCCGCCTCGCGCAGCACCTGCACGTCGTGGTCCACGAGCACCACGGAGTTGCCGTCCCGCAACAGGTCCCGCACCACGCCGAGCAGTCCGTCCACGTTGGACGGATGCAGGCCGATGGACGGTTCGTCCAGGACGTAGAGCACGCCGGTCGTCTCGTTGCGCACCGCCCGCGCGAGCTGCACGCGCTGCCGTTCGCCGGTGGACAACGTCGAGGACGCCCGGTCGAGGCTGAGGTAACCGAGACCCAGTTCGACCAGCCGCCCCGCGGTGCCGAGCAACTGCCCGGCGATGCTCTGGGCCATCGCACGCATGTCCGCCGGCAGGGACCTCTCGATCGACGGCACCCACGCGACCAGGTCGTCCAGCGTCTTCGCGGTGGCCTCGGCCAGGTCGATCCCCTCGACCAGCGGCCCGAGTGCCGCAGGACTGAGTCGGGTGCCGTGGCAGGTGGGGCAGGTCTGGGCGCTGATGAACTTGTTGACCCGGTTGAGTCCCCGTTCGGTGGTGGCGTTGTTCAGCGCCTCCTGGACGGCCAGCCGGGCGTTGCGGTAGGTGAAGTTCAGGTCGAACACCCGGCCCGCCTTGGAGGGCACGCGGATCTGCCGCTTCTCCGCGGGGCCGTTCATGACGAACTCGCGTTCGTCGTCGGTCAGCTCCGCGTACGGCACGTCGGTGCGCACGCCGAACTCGCCGATGACCTCGGGCATGATCGACAGCCCGAACATCGCCCACGGCACGACGGCGCCCTGGGCGATGGTGAGCGACGGGTCGGGCACCAGCCGTTCGTCGTCGATCTCGCGGACCACGCCGGTGCCGGTGCAGTGCGGGCAGGCGCCGTCGGAGTTGAACGCCAGCGCCTCCGCACCGGGCGCGGCGAACGTGACACCGCAGACCGGGCAGGTCAGGTCGAGCTCCTGCGCCACGGCGATCGTGGGCTCCTGCCGGTGGCCGTTCGGGCAGAGGTGCGCGGCGAGCCGGGAGTACAGCAGCCGCAGCACGTTGAGCAGCTCGGTGGAGGTGCCGAACGTGCTGCGCACCCCCGGCACGCCCGGACGTTGCCGCAGGGCGAGCGCGGCGGGGACGTGCCGGACGCTGTCGACGGCCGCACGCGGGGCCTGCGACATCCGGCGGCGGGTGTAGGTCGACAGCGCCTCGACGTAGCGCCGTGACCCCTCCGCGTACAGCACGCCCATCGCGAGCGACGACTTGCCCGAACCGGACACGCCGGCGATCGCGACGAGCTTGCGCAGCGGCACCGTGACGTCGACGTCGCGCAGGTTGTGCACCCGCGCGCCGCGCACCTCGATGGCCAGAGGCTGTTCCTGCATCCGTCGAACCTACGGCCTGACGGGAGTTTCCTCCTTGCGGCGGGACCGCAGGCTGGTCAGCGTCACGATGCCGAGCGTGGCCACGATGACGCCCAGCGAGACCGGCGTCGGGATCGTCGGCACGGCGGGCCAGACGCCGTGCGCCCAGTGCAGCACCAGCTTCACCCCGATGAACGCCAGGATGAGCGCGAGCCCGTGGTTGAGGTGCACGAGCTTGGCCAGCGCCGAGTGCAGCACGAAGTACAGCGCGCGCAGTCCGAGCAGCGCGAACGCGTTGGTGGTGAACACCAGGTACGGGTCCTCGGTGATGCCGTAGACCGCGGGCACCGAGTCGATCGCGAACACGACGTCGGTCGCGAAGATCGCCACCACCACGATCGCGAGCGGCGTGAGCGCCCGCTTCCCGTTCTCGCGGACGATCATCTTCGTGCCGCGGTAGTCGTCGGTGACGGGCATCAGCCTGCGCAGCAGCCGGACCGACCGCATCTTCGAGGTGTCCTTGGCCTCGGGGTGACCGGCGAGCGCCGTCTGCAGGATCTTCACCGCCGAGACGAGCAGGACCAGCCCGAACACGAGGAACGCCCAGGTGCCTGCCGACAGCATCGCGGCACCGGCCGCGATGAACACACCGCGCAGCACGAGTGCGCCGACGATGCCGTAGAGCAGCACGCGTTGCTGGATCTCGGACGGCACGCTGAACGCGGCCAGCAGCAACATGAAGACGAACAGGTTGTCCACCGAGAGGGACTTCTCCACCACGAACCCGGTGACGAACTCCAGCGACTGGCCGCTGCCGAACGCGAACCACAGCCAGAGCCCGAACACCAGCGGCAGCGCGAGGTAGAAGACGGACCAGCCGGCGGCCTCCTTGACGGACACCTCGTGCGGGCGGCGCGTCACCAGGAAGTCGAGCACCAGCAGGGCGAGCAGCGCCGCGATGCTCACGAACCACAAAGTCGGCGACGCCACGGATTGCACGGGCACAGATCCTCCTCGAACACGATCGTCCGAGGTCTCCTTCACCCGGTGCGGGTGGCCTCCCGAGGACACGCCGGGGTGTCCGTACTGACCGGGTAGACGCTTGGGAAGTACTCCCCTCGCGGGTCAGCATAGGTAAAGCAATAGTAAAGCTCAAGTAAGTCGTGTGCGACTTGCCTCTCAAGTCGCTTGAGGTCCGATAGTGGCCTCATGAACGACAACAGGTTGTACGCGATCGGGGAGGTGGCGCGCCGCACCGGGCTGAGCGTCAGCGCGATCCGGTTCTACTCCGACGAGGGCATCGTGGCTCCCGCCGAGGTCACGGCCGCCGGACACCGGCTCTACGACGTGCACGCGATCGCCCGGCTGGAGTTCGTCGGCACGTTGCGCGAGCTGGACGCGGGCCTCGACGACATCCGGCGGCTGCTGGACGGCAGGGTGACCCTCTCCGACCTCGCCACCGCACATCTGCTCCGCCTGGACGACCAGGCCCGCCGGATCCGGTCGAGGCGGGCGGTGCTGAGGACGATCGCCCGGCAGCACACGGAGGCGGAGCAGGTGATCCTCATGCACAAGCTCGCCGGCATGTCCGATGACGAGCGCGACCGTTTGATGGACGACTTCTGGAACGAGATCAGCGAAGGCCTCGACGTCAGCCCGGACTTCCTCGGCATCATGCGCAACGGTCCTCTGGTCCTGCCGGACGAGCCGTCCACCGAGCAGCTGGAAGCGTGGATCGAGCTGGCGAACCTGGTGCAGGACGCGCACTTCCGGCGTGAGGTGAAGGAGGCCCTGCGCGACACCTTCTCCACGCCCGGTGCCGCGATCATGACGTCGGCGGAGATGGTGGGCGTGTTCGAACGGGGAGGCGCGATCCTGACGCGGGCGCACGAGGCGCAGCGGGCCGGTGCTCCGGCGGACTCACCGCTGGGGCGCGAGATCGCCGGTCTCTACGCGGCGCACCTGGGGGAGCTCACCGAGACGCCGGACAGCGTCGAGTTCCGCGCGAAGCTCGCGACCGACGTGCTCGCCATCGAGCAGATGTACCTGGAGTCGCGAGAGGAGGCCGCCACGTCCACCGATCCGTTCACGCGGTACCAGTCGCTGGTGGCGATCATCGACGGGACGGCTGAGGAGGCCGCCGAGTTCAAGCCGTTCGCCTGGCTGTCCGCGGCGCTCAGTGCTTTTACATCTTCCAAAGACTCGTGACCAGGAAGTGTCAACTCGACGAAAAGCGTGTCGAGTTGACACTTCCTGGTGTCCCCCGAACGAGCTACAAGCGAATGTCCACCGCGCGGGGACGTTCCGGACGCCCGAAATTCCTAGTGTTCCGGTCATGCGATTTCTGAAGCAGTTGGCCGTGGTGGTCCTGGTCTCCTTCGCCGGTGGCACGGCCGTGCAGGCGGTGACGTGGAACGCGCCGCTGACGTTGGTCGTCGGCCTCGCCGCCGCGGTGCTCGCGCTGGTCTCGTACGCCTGGGTGGTGCGCAAGACCGAACACCGAGAACCGGTGGAGGTCGCGCGGCGAACGGCTGCGGCGGCGCTCGGCCGGGGTGTCCTCATCGGACTCGTGATGTTCGTGGCGGTGATCGCGAACATCTACTTCCTCGGCGGCTACGAGGTGCGCGGCTGGGGGTCGCTGACCGGTGCGATCGCGATCTTCGGGTTCATGGCCGCCGCCGCGGTGACGGAGGAGCTGATGTTCCGCGGTGTGCTGTTCCGGATCGTCGAGGAACGTCTCGGCACGTGGATCTCGCTGGGGCTCAGCGGCGTGCTGTTCGGGCTGGCGCACTACTTCAACCCGAACGCGACGCTGTGGAGCTCGCTCGCCATCGCGGTCGAGGCCGGGTTCATGCTCGCCGCCGTGTACGCCGCCACCCGCAACCTGTGGGTGCCGATCGGGGTGCACTTCGCGTGGAACTTCGCCCAGGGCGGCATCTTCAGCACCAGCGTGTCCGGTCAGGACGCCCCGAAGGGCCTGCTCGACGGCGTCACGTCCGGGCCCTCGATCGTCAGCGGCGGCGCGTTCGGGCCGGAGGCCAGCGTGTACTCGGTGCTCACCGGCGTCGTGGTGACGGTCGTGTTCCTGTGGCTGGCCAAGCGTCGCGGCAACCTGGTGCCGCGCCGGGGCCGTGCCTCGTCGGCCGCTACCCTCGCCGCGTGATCAGCCTTCAGCGGTGGCGCGCCTGGGACGTCCGCGTCCAGGACGCGCCAATCGCGCTGCTGCTCGTGCTGGGATCGATGGTGCCCGCGCTGCACGACAAGGGCACCCAGCTCGGCGGGCTGGCGAACCGGCCGTTCGACGCCCTCGCGCTCGTGGTGATCGCCTTCGAGTGCCTGCCGCTGGTCGTGCGGCGCAAGTGGCCTCTCATCTGCCTCGCGGTGGTGTCGATCGCGTTCGCCGTGGACCAGTTGCTCGGCTATCACACCGTCGGCGGCACGGCGCTGCCGATCGCGTTGATCAGCGCCGGTCTGCACCTCTCGCATCACCGGCGTGGCACCGTGATCGCGCTCTCAGCCGGGTACGTCGGGCTGTCCGTCGCGCTGGACCTGAGCGGCGCGACCGAGGGTGTGGCCGGGTTCGTCACGTTCTACCTGGCACTGGCCGCCGCCTGGGGGATCGGCGCGTGGCTGCGGCTCTCGCGCGGTGCCGAGGAGGAACGCCGCAAGCACGTCGCCGCGGCCACCCGTGTCGCGGAACGGACCTCGATCGCCCGCGAGCTGCACGACGTCGTGACGCACCACGTGACGGCGATGGTGGTGCAGGCGGAGGCCGCGCGGTACCTGACGGCGGCACCCGACCGGCTGGACCAGACGTTGCAGGCGATCACCGACACCGGCCGGCGCTCGCTGACGGATCTGCGGCACCTGCTCGACCTGCTCAACCCCGACCACAGCCCGGAATCCGTGGGCGACCTGCGCGCGCTGGTGGAGCAGACCAGGCTGGCCGGGCAGCCGGTCGAGTTCGCGGAGGAGGGCGAGGCGGTGCGGGACGCGGGCAGCGCCGAGGCCGTCGCGTACCGGGTCGTGCAGGAGGCGTTGACGAACGCGCTGAAGTACGCGCACGGCAACCCGACGAACGTGTACGTGCGGTACGGCGAAAGGGAGATCACCGTGGAGGTCGGCACCGAGGGCGCCAAGTCGTCCACGCAGGTCGGTGGCAGCGGGCGCGGTCTGGCCGGGCTGCGCGAGCGCGTGGACGTGCTGGGCGGCGAGTTCTCGGCGGGCCAACGGGACGGCGGCTTCGTGGTCAGCGCGCGCATCCCCGCGGGGAACCCGGCGTGACCGCACCGGTGCGTGTGCTCGTGTGCGACGACCAGGCGCTCATCCGCACCGGGTTCTCGACGATCATCGGCGCCCAGCCGGACATGGAGGTCGTGGGGGAGTGCGGGGACGGACGCGCAGCCGTTGATCTGGCACGCGAGGTCGATCCGGACGTCGTCGTGATGGACGTCCGGATGCCGGTGCTCGACGGCATCGCGGCAACCCGGCTGCTGGCGGGCGCCGGCGTGCCCGATCCCGTCAAGGTCCTGGTCGTGACGACGTTCAACCTGGACGAGTACGTCTACGAGGCGCTGCGGGCCGGTGCGAGCGGGTTCCTGCTCAAGGACGCGCCGCCGGCCCAGCTGCTGCAAGGCATCCGGACGGTCGCGAGCGGTGCCGCCCTGCTCGCGCCGGAGGTGACCCGTCAGCTCGTCGGCAGGTTCGCGGCGCGCATCCGGCCCGCCGAGGAGGTGGCGGAGACCCAGCTGGCGCCGCGCGAGCTCGAGGTGCTCCGGCTCATCGCCGAGGGCCTGTCCAACAGCGAGATCGCCGCGGCCCTGGTCATCAGCCAGGAGACCGTGAAGACCTACGTGTCGCGCATCCTCACCAAGCTCGATCTCCGCGACCGGGTGCAGGCCGTCGTCTACGCGTATCGCCGCGGTCTGGTGACCTGACCTCTTACCTGGCGATTACGAGACGTGATTATTCCGTCACGAAGCGGTAATACCCAGGTATGAGAACCCCTGCGATCGTGTCGACCGTTCTGGCCGTGGGTGCACTTCTGACACCGGTGGCCACAGCCGAGCGCCCCGTCTGGTTCACCTCGTGGGCGCAGTCCCAGCAGCACCTCGCCCCGGTGACCCTGCACGACCAGTCGATGCGGATGATCACGCACCTCAGCCAGGGCGGCAGTGCGGTCCGGATCAGGGTGCAGAACACGTTCGGCGCTCGGCCGTTGACGATCGACCGCACGACCGTGGCCCTGAGCACCGGTGGTGCGGCGGTGGACGGCACGCGCGACGTGACGTTCGGGGGTAGCCGCACGGTCACGATCCCCGCCGGTGGCGAGACGTGGAGCGACCGGGCGTTGCTGACCACCAGCCCTGGCGCCGATCTCGCGGTCAGCATGCACGTCGCCGGTGACGTCGTACCCGGCAGGCACGAGTCGGCGTTCCGCGAGAACTACCTGACCCCGCCCGGTTCCGGCGACCGCACCGCGGACACCGGCGGCGCCTACACCGAGAAGACCCAGTCGACCTACGTGGTCAGCGCGGTCGACGTTGCCAACCCCCGGCTGAAGGGGACGGTGGTGCCGTTCGGCAGCTCGGTCGTGGACGGTGTGGGCAGCACGAACTGCGGTCCTGGCTGCACCGAGCTCGGCACCGACAAGCGGTGGGCTGACGTGCTGGCCCGCCGGATCGTGGCGTCGTCGGGGCAGCTGGCCGTCGCCAATGCCGGCATCAGCGGCACCACGAGCGCCGTCTGCCCGAACACCGCGCCGCCGTTCGTGGGCCTGGATGCGTTGTCACGGCTGGAAAGGGACGTTCTCGCCCTGCACGGCGTCACCGACGTCATCTACTACTACGGCACGAACGACCTCGCGAACGGCTGCACCGCCACCGACATCGTCACCAGCTACCGCACGGTGTTCGAACGGCTGCGTGCGGCCGGGATCGCCGTGCACGTCACCCCGATCACACCCCGGCCCGGTTACAGCGACCAGAACAACGTGGACCGGCACGCCGTCAACGACTTCGTGAAGCGCGGCGGCGACTGCTCGGACACCTGCGCGTCGGTGCAGGACTTCGACCAGGTGCTGGAGGACCCGATCAGGCCGAACGCCGTCAACCCGCAGTACGACACGGGTGACGGCGTGCACGCGAACATCAAGGGACAGCAGGCGATCGCCGACTACATCGCGGTGGAGGACCTCGGCTAACGCCGGCCGCCGCGTGCGCTGTAGGCCGCGACACCGGCCACGAACAGCACACCCGCCGTCCACGTCGTCACGGCGTCGTCCGGGGAACCGAGCGGCCACGTGACGACGCGGGCGGTCGCCGAGGTGCCGGGCGGCATGATCGCGGCCACCGCCCACCACAGCACCGGCGCGGCGGGGGCGAACCTCGCCCCGGCCACCGTTGCCGCCAGCCCTGCCAGCCCGACCATGCCCGCCGCGTCGCGCACGACGAACTCGGCGGGGAACGGCTCGTGGCCCAGCTTCTGCACGAGCAGGACCGCGGCCGCGGCCGCGACCGCGGCGAGCAGGAGCTGCCCGAGCCGCCACCACTGCCAGGGGACCGCGGTCGACCTGTCGAGCTCCGGATCCTGACCTGTGAGGCCGACCGACACGACCAGCACGGCGGCCAGCGCGGTCAACGACACGCTCAACGGCGTCCACGGCTTGTGCAGCGCCGACCACGCGATGAGCACGACGACGGGCAGAACTGCCAGCGCCGCATGCAGTCCACGGGACCTGGCGTACAACGCGAGCGGCCTCATCGGGTAGCCCTCAGCACGTCCAGCACGCGTTCGGAGTCCTGGCACTCCAGCAACATCTGCCGTGCCTGGGCCACGCTCTTGAGCTGGTCCTGCGGGGACTGGCGGCGGAACTGCTGCCAGGCGTCGTCGATCTCGCCGCGCAGCCGGCTGTTGTTCCACATGAGGGGCTCGGAGGCCAGCGGGGCCAGTTCGCCGTTGAAGTAGCCGGCGGTCACGTAGCGGACGACGCCCTCGTAGGTGTTGAACGAGTTCGGGCCGGAGCAGGTGGCGACACCCCCTCCGGCGAGCAGTTCGAGCCGGATCTGGTCGGGCGTCATCTTCAGCACCCTGAGATGGCCCTGCGACGGCACGTAGATGATCTGCCGGCTGCGCTGGGGCGCGACGAGATGAGCCATCGCCGACGTGTCCTCGCGGACCCCGGTGGGCGCGTCCGGCAGCACCGCGAGCTTGGCCAGCGCGTCCCGGCCGGCGGCGGCCACCGCGGGGAGGCTGCCGGCGTGCACCTGGCTCACGCACACCTCGCCCTCGCAGACCGGCCTGCTCCCGATCGAGTCGGTCACCAGCACGTCGGAGTACTTGACCGGCATGATCGACAGGGCGAGCGCGGCGGCCAGGCCTGCCGGGACGAGCGCTGTCAGACGACCGAGGTGGGTCCGTGCGACGAGCAGGAGGAACGCCGTCACGCCCAGGCCGGTGAACCACAGGATCTGGCCGAGGTCCACGGACGTCGAGGTCGTGAGGAGGTCCGAGCCCGGCGGGTCGAGCACGGGCGTGAGCAGTGCCAGCCGGGAGATCTCGTCGTCGGGCGACTCGGCCTCGAGCGCGCGGCCGGCCGTGGTCGCGACCATGAACGTCGCCACGAGCGCCACCGGCACGGTCAGCGGGTGCGGCAGGAGCCTGCCCACCGCGAGTCCCAGCAGGACGCTGGACGCGAGGGCGAGCACGACGGTGACCATGAGCGGGATGAACCCGAGTGAGATGAACCCGCCGCCGAGCGCGACCTTGGCGACCATGCCCGCGCACAGCACCGCGGTGGCCACCGCGACGACGCCCGCGACCGCGCTCGCGAGCGTGCCGAGCCTGACCCAGCCGGGACGGGAGGTGGCGGCGAACAGCTCGGTCACCCCTGCGCGGCTGTCCCGCATGCCCTGGAAGACGGCCAGTCCGACGACCAGCGCCCACACGTAGGCGAGGGGGAGGCGGAGCTCGAGCAACGCCGACGTCGAGTTGCCGGTCCACCTCGCGGTCTCCGACGTGATCAGCGCCAGCATGCCCGTGCCGGACACCAGCACGACCAGGCCGGCCCAGAGCGCGGTGGAGCGCCGCAGTTCGATGCGCAGTCCGGTCACCAGCCACCCCCGGTGGACTGCGCGCTGATCAGCGCCGTGTAGCCGCGTTCGATCGGGCTGTCGCCGACGTGCTTGGCCGTGCCGGCCGTCGCGAGATCGGCAGGAGTTCCTTGGAACACCAGGGATCCCTCGTTGACGAGCACCACGTCCGTGCAGGCCGCGGCGACGTCCTCGACCAGGTGCGTGGAGATGAGCACGCAGGACTGCCGGCCCAGTTCGGTGACGAGTTCGCGGAACCGCAGCCGTTGCGCGGGATCCAGGCCCACCGTGGGTTCGTCCAGCAGCAGCAGTTCGGGCTCGTTCACGATCGCCTGCGCGATGCCGACCCTTCTGACCATGCCGCCGGACAACGACTTCATGCGGTCGTCGGCGCGGTCGCTCAGTCCGACGCGTTCCAGCGCGTCCTTCACCGCCGCCGGAATCCTGGCCGGCGGCATCTCCTTGAGCCACGCCAGGTACTCGACGAACTCCCGCACCTTGAACCGCTTGTAGTAGCCGAAGTGCTGTGGCAGGTAACCGAGCTTGCGGCGCACGGACTTCAGCGCGCCGTTCGCCGGGGTGCCGAGCAACGACAACGTTCCCTCGGTGGGGGACTGCACCGTCGCCAGCGTGCGGATCAGCGTCGTCTTGCCCGCGCCGTTCGGGCCGAGCAGTCCGTGCACGCCCTGGCCGAGCCGGAGGCTGAGCCCGTCCACGGCGTTGCGCTTGCCCAAGCGCACCACCAGCCTGTCGGCTTCGATCGCCTGCATCTGTTCTCCCTCAAGTCTTTTCCGCTTCACCCGGCTAGACGGCGCTGCCGCCCCCAGGGTTCTCGGAATGCTGTGACCTGGCCCACAATGTCTGTTGTGGACGGTCACCAGGCGCCGGGGCGGTGGGAGATGCCGAGCGCGGCGCTGTAGCCGCGTTCGATCGGACTGTCGCCCGCGTGGCCGGGCGTGCCCTGTGCCGCGAGCTGGTCCGGGGTGCCCTGGAAGACGAGTTTTCCCTGGGACAGCAGGACTACGTCGGTGCACGCGGCGGCGACGTCCTCGACGAGATGGGTCGAGACGACCACGCACGAATCGGTGCCGAGCTCGGTGAGCAGTTCGCGGAACCGCAGTCGTTGGGTGGGATCGAGGCCTGCGGTGGGTTCGTCCAGCAGCAGGATCTCCGGGTCGTTCACGATCGCCTGCGCGATGCCCACCCGGCGGATCATGCCGCCCGACAACGTCTTCATCCTGTCGTCGGCCCGGTCCGCCAGGCCGGTGCGGTCGATCGCGCGCTGCACGGCCGCCGGGATGTCGCGCATCTCCTTGAGCCACGCCACGTACGCGACGAACTCCCGCACGGTGAACCGCTTGTAGTGCCCGAACTCCTGCGGCAGGTACCCGACCCGGCGGCGCAGGTTCCGCAGATCCATGCCGCCCAGCAACGACAGCTCGCCCGAGGCAGGCTTGAGCACGGTCGCGAGCGTGCGGATGAGTGTCGTCTTGCCCGCGCCGTTGGGCCCGAGCAACCCGTGCACGCCCCGGCCCATCGTGAGCGTGACGCCGTCGACGGCCATCCGCCGCCCCGCCCTCGTTCGCAGGTCGCGGGCCTCGATCTCCCACGCGTAGGTGGTCGGCGCGGTCATCGGTTCACCTCCAGCCGCGTGAACGCCATCCTTCTCGCCGCGAGCACGACGAGACCGACCCCCAGCAGCGCGACCCAGAAGGGTGCCGCGGCCGGACCGAGCGCCGTGGCCGTGCGGCTGAACGCGACGGTCGGCGCCACGATCACCACGGCCCAAGCCGCGATGAGCACCACCGCGGCCCGCGTCACGCCGACGAACGCACCCAGCGCGAGCGTCCCGACCGTGAACGCCAGGCACGGCAACAACCACTGCGCGAACTCGACGCCGGTCAGCAGACTCGACACCGCCAGCCCCGGCACGACCACCGCCAGCACGGCCGCGGTGCGCCGGAACACCAACGGCAGCCCCGCACGGGGCGTCGAGGCGGCCAGCTCGTACGCGGGGTCGAGCGCACGCCCCCAGGACGCCGCGACCCCGAGCACCGGCAGGACCGGCGCGATCAGCAGCACCAGCGAGACCCGGTCGCCCACCACGACCCCGACCCGGTCCAGTGCGACGGCCGCCGCGGTGACCAGCAGGATCATCGCGAGCCACGGCCCGGCCGCCGGCGAGATCCACCCGCGCAGCCGCAGCCAGGGCCGTGCGCGCGGCATCTGCGGTGTGCGGTCGAGGAGTGGTGCCAGCTCGGCCCAGACGGCCTCGGCGACGGGGGCGGGGCTGAGCCTGGCGCGGCACGGGGCGCAGGTCTCGAGGTGCGACTCGACCGCCCACAGCTGGTCGGCGGCGATGTCCTCGTCGCCTTGCTCGTAGCGGCGCAGGAGCTGGTCCGCTGGGTGGTGGGTGGTCATGGTCGCGCCTCCTTCGTCGCGCTGGGGGTCCGCCGGGGGTGGCTGATCGGCGGCTGTTCTTCCGCGTGGCGCCTGGTCATGCGAGGGCCTCCCTCATCGCGATCCGAGCCCGCCGCGCACGGGTCTTGACGGTCCCCTCCGGCACCCCGAGCAGCACGGACGTCTCCCGCACCGACAGCCCGTCGAGCACCATCGCCTGCAACACCTGCCGCAACTCGGGTGCCAGCAGCCGCAACGCGTCCCCGACCTCGTCCCCGACCACCCCTTCGAGCACCGACTCCTCGGCGCCGGGGACGGCGGGCGAGTGTGCGGCCGCGGCGGGAGGCGTGGCGTGGTGGGCGCGCCGGCGGAACGCGTCGATCAGGCGGCGTGCGGCGATGGTCCACAGCCAGCCGACCGCGCTGCCGCCCGTCGCGGCCCCGGCGAACGCGTCCGCCGCGCGCCACACCGCGAGGTACGTCTCCTGGAGGACCTCGGCGACGATCTGGTCGTCGGAACAACGTCTGCGCAGCCGCACGGTCAGCCACGGCGACGTGCGGCGGTACAGCTCCTCGAACGCGCGCCGGTCACCTCGTGCGACTCGGCGCACGAGCTGTTCCTCGTCGAGGTCGGCCGGCTCACCCCGGATGGCTCTCACACTCCGCAAGACGTCGAGATCGCGGGTCAGGTTCTCGCGCGACTGTGGCGTGCGTCACGACGACGCGCCGGGTAACGGCGGGTGACGTGGCGGGCGATGCAGGCGGTATGCCGATGACGGACCTCTCGACGTTGACCCTGCCGGGCTGGGCGATTCCGGAGGAGTCACGCGACGAAGCCGTCGGACTGCACGCCGTCCAGATCCCCGCCGAGTGGTGGCGCGACGAGATCACCGAACGCCGCCTACCTGGCACGCCGCCCTCAGGACATCAGATCACCAGAGCCGAGGTCTGGGCGCCTGCCGACGTGTTCACCCTGCTGTGGCGGAGCCTGGCCTGGGGATCCGGCAGCCACCTGCGGCTGAACGCTCAACGGCTCAACAGCATCGCCGTGGACGTGCCGCGCAGCGAGGCCCTGCTGACCAAGGCCGCCGAACTGTCCCGCACTGATCCTGCCTCCGCGTTCGCGCTGCTCAGGCCTGGTCCTCGCAACGAGATCCGCTACCTCGGCCCGTCGTTCTTCACGAAGTTCCTGTACTTCGCCGGCGGGGGAGCGCCGGACCACCCGTGCCTGATCCTCGACCGCCGGGTGGCGACGGCGCTGCGTGACCACTGCGGCTGGACCTCGTTGCACCGGATCGGCCCCTGGCCAGCGGAAACCTACGAGCGCTACTGCAGCCTCCTGGCCAGATGGGCCCCAGAGCACCACTACGCGCCCGACCAGGTCGAACTCAAACTGTTCAAAGGCTTCAGTGTAGACCAAAACTAATCGTTCGGCCGCGCCAGTCCCACCGCCAGCGTCAGCTCCAGAACCCGCTGCGGAGACCCGAGGTCAGGGAACAGGTCCCGAAGCTGCCCCATGCGGTACCGGACGGTCTGCGGGTGCACGAACAGGGCCGCCGCCACGTCCTCACGGCGTCCCTGGTGCAGCAGCCAGGCACGCAACGTCTCCTCCAGCTTTTGTCCGGAGGTGGCCGGCAACGCCAGCAACGGCGCGAGCGCGCGCGCCCGCAAATCGGCGTAAGCATCAGGATCGGCGCTCAACACCAGGGCGGCCAGGTGCTCCTCGGTGTCGCGGATGGTGGGGGAGAGGGAGCGCGCGCGTACGGCCCGTTCGTACGAGGCGGACGCACGCATCCATGGGCGGGCAGGACCGACGACGGCGTTGCGGCTGATGAGCTGTCGTAGCAGGTGGGCGCGGTCTGCCTCGGGGACGAACAGCACGCCGGTGGAGTCCGGCAGGTCGTCCAGGACCAGGGTGCTGGGGTCGAGCAGGCGGTAGGCGGGGCGGGCCTGGAACGACGGCAGCAGGACCACGGTCAGCGCGGAAGGCGGCTGCCAGTTCGCTCGCTGCGCGTCCGCCTGCAGCACCTCGGCGCTCGCGCCGGCCAGCAGGTCGCGGGCGAGTTGTTCGAGGTGGCGTTCGTGGGCGAGGCCTCGCGCGGCCAGTTCGTCGGCGTGGCCGGCGGCGCTGGCGGCGGAGAGCTCGTCGATGTACGCGAAGGTGAGTTCGGCGAACTTCGCGACCTCCGCGGCGGGAAGGCCTGCGGGTACGGCACCGGCCGCCAGGCCGCGCCAGGCCACGCGGGCGCCGACGCGGTAGGCGCTGAGCAGGGCGTCCATCGAACGGCCGTCGCGCACCTCGCCGCGGCCGAGTTCGTAGGCCGCGTCGCCCGCACCGCCACCTCCGCCCGCGCCGCTGGCGAGGTCCAAGTAGTGTCCGAGCGCCGTGCGAACGGCGCGGCGGATCGTGCCACCCATGCGTCCGGAAAGCGCGTTCGCATACGAAGGCACTTCGGTGATGATGGCGCGGACCACCTCGTCGGCGGTCGTTTTCAGCACCGCCCGCAGTGCGGTCACGGTCTTCTCGTCGAGGGCCAGTTCGGTGGCCCGCCTCATTGCGTGAGTCACGATTTGTTCCCTGCGAACAATCCAGCCGGGCAGATTCACGTCCTACGGACAGGACTTTACGCCCTGGGGCTATCAAGCTGGAGTCATGACGAGTGCCGCCCTCCGCAGCAGGGCGTGGAAACTGCTAGAGCTGGTCACGACGCCGCTGCTGCCGTCCGACTACCTCGACCTGGTGAGTCCCCTCCGCGCCGGTGCTGACCTGCGCGGCCGCATCGAGGCCGTGCACCGCGAGACAGACGATGCCGCGACGATCGTGATCAAGCCCGGGAAGGGCTGGCGCGGTCACGTCGCCGGTCAGTACATCCGGATCGGGATCGACGTCGACGGCGTGCGCCTGTGGCGTGCGTACTCGGTGACCTCACCGACGAGCCGCGCCGACGGCCGCATCACGATCACCGTGAAGGCCATTCCCGACGGCAAGGTCAGCAACCACCTGGTCCGCAAGGCGAAGCCCGGCACGGTCGTCCAGCTCGACCAGGCCACCGGCGAGTTCGTCCTGCCCGCCGCCAAGCCCGCCAAGGTCCTCTACCTGACCGCGGGCAGCGGCATCACGCCCGTGATGGGCATGCTGCGCGACACGCGGTTCACCGACGTCGTGATGGTGCACTCCGCGCCGCGCAAGGAAGACGTGATCTTCCGCAACGACCTGCACGACCTCGTGGCCGACAAGGCGCTGACGCTGGTCGAGCTGCACACCGACACCCACGGCATGCTGGACATCGCCGACCTCGAGAAGCACGTGCCCGACTGGGCCGAGCGCGAGACCTGGGCGTGCGGGCCGACCGGCCTGCTCGACGCCGCCGAGGCGCACTGGACGAAGCACGGTGTCGCCGAGCGCCTGCACACCGAGCGGTTCCGCCCGACCGTCGTCGTCGCCGGCGAGGGTGGCGAGGTCACGTTCGGCAAGACCGGCAAGACCGTCGAGGCCGACGGCGCGACCCCGTTGCTGAACGTCGGCGAGGAGGCCGGCGTGCTGATGCCGTCCGGATGCCGGATGGGCATCTGCTTCGGCTGCGTGACGCCGCTCAAGTCCGGTGCCGTGCGGGACCTGCGCACCGGCGAGATCACCGAGGCCGAGGACGGCCCCGCCCACGTGCTCGTCCAGACCTGCGTGTCCGCCGCGGCAGGCCCCTGCGAACTCGAACGCTAGCCAGCGCGCCCACCACAGACATTCCCCACTCCCCCCGCGAAGTGGCCCACCCCCAGCCACTGCTCCCCGGAAAGCGAGCTTCATGACCGCCATCGATCCCACCGCCCACCTCACCGACGAGCAGATCGAGGAGCTCGGCCGCGAGCTCGACGCGATCCGCGACGAGATCATCGCGAGTCGTGGTGAGAAGGACGCCGCGTACATCCGCAAGGTCATCTCGGCGCAGCGCAAGCTGGAGCTGGCGAGCCGCGGCATCCTGCTGTTCTCGCTCTTCCCGCCGGCGTGGATCATCGGCACCGCCGGTCTGTCCGTGGCGAAGATCATGGACAACATGGAGATCGGCCACAACATCCTGCACGGCCAGTGGGACTGGATGCGCGACCCGAAGATCCACTCCACGACCTGGGAGTGGGACCACGTCTCGCCGGCCGACCAGTGGAAGCACTCGCACAACGAGCTGCACCACACGTACACCAACGTGATCGGCAAGGACAACGACCTCGGCTACGGCATCATGCGCGTGGACGAGGACCAGAAGTGGCACCCGATGTACCTGGCGCAGCCGCTCTGGAACTTCATCAACGCCTGCTTCTTCGAGTACGGCATCGCCGCGTACGACCTGGAGCTCGGCAAGAACCTGCACAAGCGCCGCCGCAAGAACCCCGAGTTCCGGGCGCGTGCCAAGGCCGTGGGCCGCAAGATCCGCAAGCAGGTGCTCAAGGACTACGTGATCCACCCGCTGCTGTCGGGCCCGTCGTTCCTGACCACGCTCGCCGCGACGTTCACCGCGAACCTGGTCCGCAACCTGTGGTCGCACTCGGTGATCATGTGCGGGCACTTCCCCGAGGGCGTGCAGACCTTCGAGCGCCGGTCGATCAGGGGCGAGACGCGCGGCCAGTGGTACCTGCGTCAGATGATGGGTTCCGCGAACATCAGCGGTAGCAAGGCCATGCACTTCATGACCGGCAACCTGTCGCACCAGATCGAGCACCACCTGTTCCCGGACCTGCCGAGCAACCGGTACGCCGAGGTCGCGGTGAAGGTGCGCGCGCTGTTCGAGAAGTACGAGCTGGACTACGTGACCGGCCCGCTGCCCAAGCAGGTCTTCTCGGCGTGGCACAAGGTGTTCCGCCTGTCGCTGCCGAACAAGAAGCCGAAGGTGAAGGCGCCGGGCAAGGACAAGGAACTGGTCGCCGCCTGAGATCGGTAATGGTTTAGATCTTTCGGCCGTACCGGCGACACCGCCGAGTTCGGTGAGATTCCTTCGTGGGGCCCGAGCTTTTCCCCTGCTGCTTCATCGGGCCCTCCGACGGAGGAACTCATGCGAAGGGTCTATCTCGTCGCGGCCACCCTGCTCACGGCCGCGACGATCTGCACGCCTGTCTCGAACGCGGCTCCTGCCGCCGCGGCGATCACCGAGACCGTCTACGTCGAGTCCACCATCGACAGTGACTCGGACGGCAAGCTCGACCGGATCGCCGCCGACGTAATGCGGCCGGACACGGCCGAACGAGTGCCGATCGTGATGGAGGCAAGCCCTTACTACGGGCTGGGTGCCGCCGCCGCATCGGCGACGAACGTGCCGCGCGGCTTCGGCCGTTGGTACGACGAGTACTTCGTGCCGCGCGGGTACGCCGTCGTCGAGATGGAGATGCAAGGCACCTCCCGTTCGACCGGCTGCCCGACCACCGGCGGTCCCGAGGACACGGCGAGCGTCCGCGCTGTCGTGGACTGGCTGAACGGCCGCGCCAAGGCGTTCTACGCGGACGGCCGCGCCGCGGTCGCGAGCTGGAGCACCGGCAACGTCGGCATGCTCGGCGTCTCCTACAACGGCACGCTGCCCAACGCGGCCGCCGCGGCGAACATCCCCGGCGTGAAAACGATCGTGCCGATCGCCGCGATCTCCAGCTGGTACGAGTACGCCCGCGACCAGGGCATCGGCTACAAGGGCTGGGAGTCCAACTACCCGACGTACCTCGCCAACTACGTCGTCAGCGCGGCGCAGAAGGCCAAGTGCAAGCCGGTGTTCGACAAGCTGTCCGCGGACGACGGCGACGAGTCCTGGGACTACACGTCGTTCTGGAAGGCCCGCGACTACCGGCCGGGCGCGCAGAACGTGTCGGCGTCGGTGTTCGTCGTGCACGGCCAGGCGGACTGGAACGTCAAGCCGTCGCAGTTCGGCCGCTGGTGGAAGGAACTCGCCGACCGGGACGTGCCGCGCAAGATCTGGCTGCACCGCGGCGGTCACCTCGACCCGATCTCGTTCCGCCAGGCCGAGTGGCAGCGCGTCATGGGTCTGTGGATGGACCACTGGCTCAAGGGCGTGGACAACGGGATCATGGACGAGCCCATGGCCGACGTGCAGAAGCCGGACGGCAGTTGGGAGCAGGCCGCCTCGTGGCCGCGTCCGGACACCCAGGCCACGACGCTCTACTTCGGTCCGGCGGCCGGCGGCATGTCCGGTTCGTTGACCACCGCAGCGGGTTCCAGCGGCACGCAGACGCTGGGCGCGAACGCGAACATCAGCGAGGCCACCATGATGGCCAACCCGGAGACCGCGAACACCAGCCGGCTGGCCTACGTGACGGCACCGCTGACGAAGGACGCGCGGTTGTCGGGCGAGGTCAGCCTGACCGTGCGGGTCGCGTCGAACCGGGCGTCGACGCCACTCACCGCGTTGCTGGTGGACTACGGCCCGAGCACGCAGGCCGTGCTGTCCGAACGCAGTCCGCTGCAGTTGTCCACGGAGGTCTGCGGCCGCAACGACCTGCGGGACAAGACCGGCTGCGCGCGTCCGCCGGACGTGTCGATCCAGGCGGTGTCGGCGACGATGCTGACCAAGGGTGCCATCGACGCCAAGAACCGGTCGTCGCTGGAGACCGCGACCCCGTTGCCCACCAACGGGACCACCGCGGACGTCACCTGGAAGCTGCACGCCCGTGACGCGCTCATCCCGGCCGGGCACCGGATCGGGATCGTGCTCGTCACGAACCACAACGCCTACCTCGCCACGGACACGGCCGCGAGCGGTGTCTCGCTGAAGGTGTCGCTGGGCGCCAGCAAGGTGGTGCTGCCGATCGTCGGCGGTGCGCTGAACAAGTGATCACGAGCCGGGGCCCGCGGACTTCACAGTGTGCGGGCCCCGGCGTCGTTAGTGTGGCGCGATGCTTCTGGCCGCCATTCCCAGTCCGACCCAGGGCGTCTGGCACCTCGGTCCGATGCCCATCCGCGCTTACGCCTTCTGCATCATCGCCGGCATCCTCGTGGCCGCCTGGCTGACCGAACGCCGTTACGTGCAACGCGGCGGCAGGCCCGGCGTCATCAACCAGATCGCCACCTGGGGTGTGCCGTTCGGCATCATCGGCGCCCGGCTCTACCACGTGGCCACGTCCTGGCAGCCGTACTTCGGCCCCGGCGGTGATCCGATTCGCGCCCTCTACATCTGGGAGGGCGGGATGGGTGTCTGGGGCGCGATCGCGTTCGGCGCGCTCGGAGCCTGGATCGGCGCGAAACGCGCCGGAGTGGCGCTCCCTCCGCTCGCGGACGCCGCCGCGCCGGGAATCCTGCTGGCACAAGGGATCGGGCGGCTCGGCAACTGGTTCAACAACGAGGTGTACGGCGGTCCGACGGACCTGCCGTGGGCACTCACGATCCACGAGTGGGACCAGGGCGCCGGCCGTGCGGTGCTCGGCTCGGACGGGCAGCCCGTGGTGCTGGGCACGTTCCACCCGGCGTTCCTGTACGAACTGCTGTGGACCTTCGCCGCGGCGGCCGTGGTTATCTGGGCGGACCGCCGGTTCCGGCTCGGGCACGGCCGCGCGTTCGGTCTGTACGTGGTGCTCTACACGCTGGGCCGGCTGTGGATCGAGGCGCTGCGGATCGACGAGGCGAACACGATCCTGGGGCTGCGCCTGAACATCTGGACCTCGCTGATCGTGGGGCTGAGTGCCGCCGCGCTGACGCTGTGGTCGGCACGGCGGCACCCGGGTCGGGAGGACCTCAGCTCAGCTTCGGAGCCGAGTTGTACGCCTCCGCCAGCAGACGCGGCGTCCGGACCGAGCGCTGCGGGTCGATCGTGACCGTGCGGACCTCACCCGGCAGCAACCAGAAGTAGTTGTCGCTGTACAGGGTCGGCAGCACGCGGTCGGTCCCGTTGCGTTCCCGCAGCGACAGCCGGACCATCGCCGCGACCGTCTTGCCGGTGTTGCGGACGGTCGCGGTGTAGCCGTTCTTCGAGGCGGTCAGCGTGGTCGCGAGCTGGGTGTAGGCCAGCTGGTTGAGGGCGTGCATGGACTCCGGGGTGCGGTAGCGCCAGTAGGTGTTCTCGGAGATCTGCTTGCCCTGGGCGTCGGTCAGCGTGAGGCGCAGCAGGTGGAACGCGGGCAGCGCCGCGTCGAACGGCACCGTGAACAGGGTGCTGGCCGAAGTGGCCGCCACGTCGAGTTTCTGCTCCTGCGCCGGCCCGATCGCCTTGCCGTCCAGGGAGTGCAGTTGCGCCTTGACGGTGACGCCGATCAGGTGCGACGCGGTGTGGTTGACGGCGGTGACCTGCCAGGTGGTTAGGTTCGCCTGCACGTGCCGCTGCTCGCAGCCCTTGCGGGAGCCGTAGTAGCTGCCGTTGACGTCCATGTCGTAGTCGTAGGTCTGCCACACCGTGCTGTGCCACGCCGGGTGCGACATCCACAGCAGCACGCCGGTGGCGTCGTTCCACAGCCTCGCGTTCCACGCCTCGAAGATCGCGCGCATGTTCTCGTAGTTGACGAACTGCGCCTTGCGGCAGAACTCCTCCATGCTGCTCGACGGCGCGAGGCGGGCGTCGATGGCGGCCTGGTAGCCCTTCGGCTGCTGGTTGCTGTTCTCCGACCAGTCGTGCATGTACCAGGCGTCCCCGATCGGCCAGCCCGAGTTGCCCTGGCCGACGAGGTTGCGCATGCTCTCGACCACCGACACCGTCGGCAGGCCGATCTCGCTCCAGAACCCGAACTTCCCGCCCGTGGCCTCACCGGTGCCGTACGTGCGCGGGTCCACCCAGCGGTACGTGCCGTCGCCGGTGATCACGCCGCTCGCGGAGTTCGGCTGGTACATCAGGTCGGTGTTGGTGTGCACGATCTCCCGCAGCACCTTGTCCACCGCGGACGGCGGGCTGCCCTCGTTGCAGCCGAACCACACCACGCAGCAGGCGTGCGAACGGTAGCGCAGCACGGTGTCCTTGGCCTGCGCGAAGAACTGCTCGTGGTTAGCGGGATCGGCCGACCAGCCGAGCCAAAACTCGTTCCACAGCAGGATGCCGTACTTGTCGCACGCCTCGAAGAGCTCCTCGCGGTACGACGAGCCGACCCAGTTGCGGATCACGGTGAAGTTCATGTCCTTGTGCAGCGCCACGGCGGCGTCCGCGCGGGAACCGGGCATCCGGCGCAGCAGTTCGTCCCAGCCCCAGCTGCCACCGCGGGCGAAGATCTTCACGCCGTTGACGAGGATGATCAGCGGCTTGGGGGAGTTGTCCTGTGCCACGACGTCGGTCCAGCTGTCGCCGTCCTGCGAGACCTGGATCTTGAACGTGGCCGCGTAGGCCGTCTCCCAGCGCAGTGTCACGCGGTCGAACGAGGTCGCGGCGCCCAGGTCGACCTGCACCCACTCGTTGTCGTTGTAGTTGGAGGTCCAGCGGGACTTCGGGTCCCCGTCCGTGACGGCACCGGGTGAGGTCCAGTCGGCGGCGGAGGACGCGGTCGCGGTCTTGCCGCGCGCGAGGTCCGTGCCGGGGTTCTTGCTGTCCACCACGGACATCGTGAAGACGGAGAAGCCCCAGCTGGTCGCGCGCCTGCCGCCCTGCATCCGCACGTAGCGGGCCTGCTGGGCGGGGAAGTCCACGGTCTGGTCGGCGGCGCCGTCGACGATCGTGATCGGCAGGTCGTACTGGTAGGTGACCTGCCGGATGCCGAACTTCAGCTTCTTGCGGTCGCTGACCGCGGTGCCGACGGTGGCCGTCAGGGTCAGGTCGTGCAGCGTCGGGTCGCCGTAGCCGTTGGGCCACCACAGCTTCGGGTTCTTGATCCGCAGCTGCGGATGCGTGGCCGGCGCGAACACCGCGGCGGTCTCGGAGTTCGCGGGCACGGTGACGGTGCTGGTGACCTTGATGCCGTCGAACTCCGCCGTCACGGTGACGCGCTTCTCGGACGACTCGACGTTGCGGACCGGCACGGTGAAGGTGACCTCGGCGGTCGTCTTGTCCGGCAGCACGGTGTCGATGCGCGGATCGCCGACCACGACGGCACCGGTCGAGCGCAGCCGCACGTGGTTCCAGATGCCCGAGGCCCGGTCGCGCACGGCGGGCATCCAGTCCCAGCCGGACACCGCCAGATAGGTCGGCGAGTTCTTGAACATCGTGCTGTTCGCGCCGACCCACGCCTCGCCGCGCGGACCCTTGTCGCCGGGGCTGCCGGGGAACGGCATCGGCGCGATCCTGACCGCCAGGTTCTGGTCCCCGGTCTTGCGCAGCGTGGCCGTGACGTCGAGCGCGGCCCGGCCGAACGGGTTGCTGACGGCGCCGATCTTGGTGCCGTTGAGCCAGAACTCGGCGTCGTGGTTGATGCCGTCGAACTCCAGCCAGACGTGCCTGCCCGCACCCGTGTCGAGGCCGCGCGGCACGCTGAACGTGCGCCGGTACCACCACACGTGCCGCGACAGCGCCTCCGGGATCTCCAGGTTGTTCATCCCGTACACCGGGTCCGGCAGGTGGCCCTGCTCGACCAGCGACGCGAGGACCGTGCCGGGCACGGTCGCGGGGACCCAGCCGCGGGTGTCGACGTTCGGGGCGGACAGCGCGGCGCCGTCCTTGGCGGGCGCGAAGTCCTGCATGGTCAGCACCCAGCCCGACTCGAGCGGCACCGAGCCGTCCGGGGCCACGGTCAGCGCGGGGTTCTCGTGGTTGCGCACCGGCCAGTTCGTCCAGCCCTTGACCGCCGGCCGGTTGTCCCTGCTGGTGCCGTAGACCTGCAGTCCGTTGAGCCCCAACGGGTTCGTCGTCGACCTGCGCGAGGCGGAGAACCGGACCCAGCGCGCCTTCACCGCGGGCGTGAGCGGGACGGTGACGACGCCGCCGGCACCGGACTCGGTGGCGTGGACCGTCTTCCAGACCTTGCCGTCGTCGGAGACGTCGAGGTCGAAGACCACCGCGTAGCTGGAGAGGATCTCCGTGCCGAGGGTGTCGGCGCGCGAGGCGTTGCCGTCGATCGCGGGGTCGCCCGGCTTGGCCTCGAACGTCAGCACCACCGAGCTGATCTCGCATCTGCCCTGCAGGTCGACGATCAGCCACTGCCCGTCGCCCTGGGCGGCCCGCCAGCCGGAGCCCTGCACGCCGGCCTGGGCGAGACCGTCCACGGCGAACTTCGCCGGGGTCGCCGCGTAGTCCGTGGAGGACACCGACACCGGGCGGAACAGCGCGAGGTCGACGGCCTGCTGCGCCGCCTGCTCAGGTGCGCCCGCCGCGCTGCTGGGCAGCACGCTGGTCAGCCCGAAACCGGCCAGCAGTCCACCACCCATGGTCAGCGCCTGGCGCCGTGACACGCCGCTGCCGAAGTCCTGCGCCATTGCGAGCTCCGATCCTGTCCCTGACAACGTTGCCAGGAAGCTTCGGTCTCGTTACGCGGCTGGTCAATAAGACAAACGAGACAGGAATTCGCGGGCACGACATCGATGTCATCCGCCTGGTGGCGGGGCAGGTGCGGTGGCCAGGGAGAACACGGTACGTCCCGGCCGAAGTCCGTGTAAAAGACCGGTCCGCGGCGTGGACCGGTTCCCAGGAGTGCCTTGGAGCCGGTTCGGTGACCACGGGCTTCGGGCAAGATCGAACACATGACCCCGAGCGACTACGACGCCGTGGCCCAGGCGTACGCCGCCGACAACGAGAAGAGCTTCGCCAACGCCTGCTACGAGCGCCCGGCGACCCTCGCGCTCGCCGGAGAGGTGGCGGGCCGGCGGATCCTCGACGCCGGGTGCGGTGCGGGCCCGCTGCTCGCGGCGCTGCGGGACAGGGGCGCGATCGTGAGCGGTGTCGACGTGAGCGCCGGCATGCTGGAGCAGGCACGGCTGCGGCTCGGTGCCGGGGCGGACCTGCGGGTCGCCGACCTGGCGGATCCGCTGCCGTTCCCCGACGCCGAGTTCGACGACGTCATCGCGTCGCTGGTGCTGCACTACCTGCGGGACTGGGGCCCGCCGCTCGCCGAGCTGCGACGGGTGCTGCGGCCGGGCGGGAGGCTGATCGTCTCGGTCAACCACCCCGCCGCCGACTACTACCTCGACCGTCTCGCGGGACGCAGGCCCGACTACTACTCGACCCGCGCGAACCCCGCGCGGTGGCCGCTGGGGGACCAGATGATCGAGGTGACCTTCTGGAACCGGCCGCTGCACGCCATGACCGACGCGTTCACGGCGGCCGGGTTCCGGATCTCCGTCGTCAGCGAACCGCCGGTGCTGCCGGAAGCCCGCGACCTGTTCCCCGGAGAGTTCGCGCACTACGCGGACGCCCCGAACTTCCTGTTCTTCGTCCTTCAGGCGGAATGAACGATCACCGCGGTCACGGTGATGTCGACGTACCTGCCGATCAGGAACCCCGGCGCGCGGATGCCCAGCGTCCTGCGGTCCAGCCGGGCCGTGGCGGTCAGCACCGCTTCCCGGCTGTCCACCGAGGACAGCTCGACGGTGCCTTCGATCGTGGTGTGCGCGCCCCTGGCGGTGAGCGTGCCGGTGACCTGCCAGCCGCCGTCGGCGATCTGGGCGTTCGTCGCGGTGAACCCCATCGTGGGGTGCCGGTCGAGGTCGAGCAGGCCGGGTTTGCGCAGGTCCAGGTCGCGCCTGGTGTTGCCGGTGTCGATGGCGCCCAGGTCCAGGCTGCCGTGCACGGACAGCAGTGCGCCGTCCGTGCCGATCTCCACGGTGCCCGAGGTGATGGGCACGGTGCCGTGCGTCCTGCGGCCCAGGTTGCCGACCTGGAACGACGCGGTGCTGCGACTGAGGTCGGCTCGCCACACGCCTGCGGTGAGCGTGCGCGTGGCGGTCATGACGGCGTTCCGTTGTGCTCGACGACCTCGAGCACCGGGTAGATCTCGGACCGGTCGGGGCCCGGCAGCAGTGCCGCGTCCTCGCCGGGCAGCAGCCTGGTGCTCATGATCGCCGTCCGGCCGTCGAGGAGCGCCTGCTCGGTCTCGGCGAGGGTCAGCACGACCTCCGACCCGTCGTCACGGCGCAGCACGTAGCTCCTGATGGTGCCGGGCACCGACCCGATCGCGGGCGTGATCCGCTCCTTGGCCGCGAAGTCCGCGGCGGCCAGCATGTCGGCCCCTCGGGGCCCGTCGAAGTAGGTGAGCTGCGCGTACATGGTCGCCTCCTTTGGTGGTGGCACCGAGTCTCGCCGCGCGGCCCCCTGCCGCGGATCCGTGCCAGCACGGAATCACGCGCCTGGCGTGACCAGACCCGTCTCGTAGGCGAGGACGACGGCCTGCGCGCGGTCCCGCAGCTCCAACTTGGCGAAGATGCGCGCCACGTGCGTCTTGACCGTCGCCTCGCTCAGGGTGAGGTGGCCCGCGATCTCGGAGTTCGACCGGCCGCTGCCGACCAGCGTGAGGACCTCGCGCTCCCGTGGCGTGAGCGCGGCCAGATCCCGGTGCACGGCGGGAACGGAGACGCCGGACGCGAACCGCTCCACCAGCCGGCGGGTGATCGACGGGGCGAGCAGGGCGTCCCCGGTCTCGATCAACCGCACGGCCGCGACGAGGTGCTCCGGCGTGACGTCCTTGAGCAGGAAACCGCTCGCCCCGGCCGCGAGCGCCTCGTACACGTACCGGTCCAGGTCGAACGTCGTCAGCATCAGCACGCGGCTGTCGCCCGGCTCCCGCACGATCCGCCGGCACGCCTCCAGCCCGTCCATGCCCGGCATGCGGATGTCCATCAGCACGACGTCCGGCCGGAGGTCGCGCACCGCCGACACCGCCTCGGCCCCGTCCGCCGCCTCGCCGACCACCTCGACGCCGCCGGAGTTCAGGATCATCCGGAAACCGATGCGCACGAACGCCTGGTCGTCCGCGATCACCACGCGCGGCCCGCTCACGGCCGCTCGATCGGGATCTTGGCCCGGACGCGGAACCCGCCGCCGAGCCGCCTGCGCGCGTCCAGGTCGCCGCCCAGCGCCGCCACCCGTTCGCGCAGCCCGAGCAGTCCGCGTCCCTGACCGTCCTCAAAGGACACCCGGTCGCCGGTCAGCGCGCTGGGTCCCGAGTTGAGCACCTCGACGCGCAGGTGGTGGTCCGCGTAGCGCACCGTCACCTCCGCCTGCCGCCCGTCGCCGTGCTTCAACGCGTTCGTCAGCGCCTCCTGCACGATCCGGTACGCCGTCAGGTCGACACCGGACGGCAACGGCCGCGGCTCACCGGAGATGCGCACCTCCACCGGCAGCCCGGCGAAGCACATCCGGTCCACCAGCGAGCTCAGCCTGCTCAGACCCGGTTGCGGCGCCAGCAGGTCGTCGCTGTCGGCAGAGGGCGCGAGCAGGCCGAGCATGTGCCGCAGCTCGGTCATCGTGTCGCGGCCCGCGTTCTCCACGGCCAGCAACGCGTCGGTCGCCTCGGACGTCCCGGCGGACAGCACCCGCCGCGCCGCTCCTGCCTGCACCACCATCACGCTCACGTTGTGGCTCACGATGTCGTGCAGCTCCCGCGCGATCCGGGCGCGTTCGGCGTCGACGGCACCGCGGGCGGCGGACTCCCGTTCCCGCTCCAGCAACCAGCCGCGTTCCTCCATCGCACGGGTGTACGCGCGCCGGGCCGCCACCAGCCGCACCGCGAAGTACGCGGCGACCAGGCACGCCACGACGGCCACCACCAGCTCCCACACCCCGTCACTGTCCCAGAGCGCCGATCACCCGCGCATCAAACCCCGGATGCAGTGACTACATCCCCGGGATGACCTGCCCGCCGAGTTACCCCCGCAGACTGACGCCTCCTCGGCCACCGCTCAGCAAGATGGCCGCCATGCAGAACGCAGACGCCGTCGTCGAGCTGACGAACGTGCGCAAGGAGTACAGCGACTCGACAGCGCTGGACGGGGTGTCGCTCACCGTCCGGGCGGGGGAGGCCGTCGCGGTGATGGGACCGTCCGGCAGCGGCAAGTCCACGCTGCTCAACATGATCGCGGGCCTCGACCGCCCGACGTCGGGTGAGGTGATCGTGCACGGCTCGGACCTGGGCGCGCTCAGCGAGACCGGCTTGGCCCTGTTCCGGCGCAGGGGGATCGGCATGATCTTCCAGTTCTTCAACCTGCTGGACGACCTCTCGGCGCTCGACAACGTCGCCCTCGCCGCCCAGCTGACCGGCGTGAAACCCGGCCAGGCCCGCGCACGCGCCCTGGAACTGTTCGGCGAGCTCGGCATCTCCAGCCGCAAGAACATCTACCCGGCGCAGCTCAGCGGCGGCGAACGGCAGCGCGTCGCGGTGGCGCGGGCGTTGATGAACCGGCCCGCCCTGCTGCTCGCCGACGAACCGACCGGCGCCCTCGACAGCCGGTCCGGCGAGCAGGTCATGGACCTGTTGCTCGACCTCAACCAGATCGGCCAGACGCTGCTGCTCGTCACCCACGACGAACGCCTCGCCACCCGCTGCGCCACCCGGTTGATCGAGGTCGTCGACGGCCGGATCGCCCGCGAGCACAGCGTGGAGCGGGTGTGAGCGCGGTGTGGTCGGCGGCCTGGGCGGCGGTGCGCCGGCGCAAGCTGCAGACGATCGTGATCGGGGTCGTGGTCTGCGCGGCCAGTGCGACGCTCGTGATGGCGCTCGGCCTGCTGGACGCCTCCGCCGCGCCGTTCGACCGGGCCTTCGCCGCCCAGCAGGGCGCGCACCTGGCCGCGGCGTTCGACCCGGCGAAGGTCTCCGAGGCCCGGCTGAAGCAGTCGGTGGGGCAGACCGCCTCGGCCGGTCCGTTCCAGCAGGCCACTGTGGACACTTCTGATGGTGACGTCTTCCTCGGCACGCTCACCGTGGTGGGACGGGCCGATCCCGGTGGGCAGGTCGACCGCCTCTCGGTGTGGCAGGGGAGATGGGCGGCGAAGTCCGGCGAGATCGTGCTGAACCGCACGCCGGGTTCCGTCGGCAGGATGGACGTCGGCTTCCGGCTGAAGCTCCCCGGACGTCCGGTGCTGACCGTCGTCGGCTTCGCCCACTCCGTCACGGGATCCGCCGACGCCTGGGTCGCACCCGAGCAGATCGTCGCGCTGCAACCGAACGCGCTGCAGATGCTCTACCGGTTCGCTGCGGCGGACACCGCGGCCGGCGTGGCCGCGTTCGCCGCGGGGCTGCCGCAGGACGGGCTGCTCGGCACGCTCTCGCACCTCACCGTCAAGGACAAGGCGACGACCGAGCTCGGGGTGTTCATCCCGTTCCTGATGATCTTCGGGATCCTCGGCCTGGTCGTGGCGGTCCTGATCGTCGCCAACGTCGTGAGCGGCGCCGTCGTCGCGGGCCTGCGGCACATCGGGATGCTCAAGGCCATCGGCTTCACCCCGAACCAGGTCATGGCCGTCTACCTGGTGATGGTCTCGATCCCGGCGTTCGCGGGCTGCGCGCTCGGCACGGTCGTGGGCAACCTCTTCGCCAGACCGGTCGTGCAGGACGCCGTCGAGGGCTTCGGCATAGACGAGCTGAGCTTCGCGCCGTGGGTGAACATCGTTGCGGCACTGGGCATGCCGGTGCTGGTGGCGTCGGCCGCGCTCGTACCCGCGCTGCGGGCCCGCGGACTGTCGGCGGCGCGGGCGATCAGTGCGGGCACGGCCTCGCACACCGGCCGGGCGCTGCGGATCCAGCGCCGGCTCAGCGGCACCCGGCTGCCGCGCTCGGTCAGCCTGGGCCTCGGGATGCCGTTCGCGCGCATGGGCCGCAGCGCGTTGACGCTGGCCTCGGTCGTGCTCGGGGTGCTGACCGTGACCCTCGCGGCCGGCGTGACGCTGTCGATGACGGCCTACAACGACGCGGTCAGGCCCCACTTCACCGACCGCGTCGAGCTGATGGCAGGACCGCCGCCCGGAGCGCCCGTCGTCGGGCCGCCGGGCGTGGAGGCGCCGGATGCGAAGCTGAGCGACGCCGAGGACGAGTCGATGCTGCGCTCCTTGCCCGGCACAGCGGCGTTTCTGGCCATGACCCAGCTCGACGCCGAGGTCGCGGGCGGCACCCAGAAGGCGACGATCCTGTTCTACCGCGGGGACACCGCCGCACTCGGCCCGCGCGTGCTGACCGGGCACTGGCCGGACGGACCGGGGCAGGTCGTGGTGCCGTCGAGGTTCCTGAACCAGCGCGGGCTCGCCGTCGGGGACACGATCACCGTGCAGGCGCGGGGAAACCGGACGCAGGTGAAGATCGTCGGGGTCGTGCTGACCAACAACGCCGACGAGATCTTCGCCGACTGGTCCACAGTGGACGTCCTCGCGCCGGGCTCCCGGGCGAGCTCGTACCTGACGCGGATGTCCGAGGGCACCGACCGTGCCGCCTACACCGCTGCCGCCGCAGCCGCGGATCCGGGGCTGCGCGTGCTGCCGCCACGTGACGGCACGTCGTCGACCGCGGTGATCATCATCAGCGCCGCCGTCGTGCTCACGCTGGTGCTGGGGGCCGTCGCCGCCCTGGGAGTGTTCAACACCGTCGTCCTCAACGCCCGCGAACGCCGCCGCGACCTCGGCATGCTCAAGTCGATCGGCATGACGCCGCGCCAGGTCACCGTGCTGCTCGTGACGTCCATGGGCGCGCTGGGCGTGCTCGGCGGACTGATCGGCGTGCCCGTCGGCATCGGCGTGCACCAGCTCGTCGTGCCCGCCATGGCCCACGCGGGCCAGGCCGACGCCGTCGACATCCTCATGAACGTCTACCACCCGCCGCTGCTCGCACTGCTGGCCCTGACCGGCGTCGTGATCGCCGTGCTGGGCGCGGTCGTGCCGGCCAGGGGAGCGGCGAGGCTCTCGATCGCCACCGTCCTGCACAACGAATAGGGGGATCAGAATGCGCAGGTTCATCGCGTTATCGCTGGTACTGGCCGGGGTTGTGGTCACCGGTCCCGCCGCCGTCGCCGACAGCGGCACGGTGATCAGACGGACTTCCTACGGCATCCCGCACGTCCTCGCGCACGACTACCGCGGCGTGGGGCAAGGGCTCGGCTACGCGTTCGCCGAGGACAACGCCTGTGTCATGGCGGAGATCGTCGTGACGCTGTCCGCGGAGCGTTCACGCTGGTTCGGCCAGGAGAACCTCGCCGGCGACCTCTACTACCAGCGCCTCAACCAGTCCGCGGTGGTCGAACGGCAGCTCGGCGGCCAGTCGAGGCAGGCGCGCGACCTCGTGCGCGGTTACGTGGCCGGCTTCAACCGCTACCTGGCCTCAAAAGGCGCGCCCGAGGCGTGCCGGACCTGGGCGCGGCCGATCACCGAGATCGACGTGTGGCGGCGCGTCCACCAGCTCGCGGGCCTGACCGGCAGCGAGGGCTTCCAGGAGCAGCTCGTGTCGGCACAGCCGCCAGGCGTCGCGCTCGCGGCACCGGCGCGCGTCGCCGGGGAACGTCCTGGCAGCAACGGCATCGCGCTCGGCAAGCAGGCGACCGCGGCCGGCACGGGCATGGTGCTCGGCAACCCGCACTTCGACTGGGCGGACACCTGGCGCTTCTACCAGCACCACCTCACGATCCCCGGCGAGCTGAACGTGAGCGGCGCGGGCCTGTACGGCGTGCCGGTCGTCAACATCGGCCACAACGACAGGCTCGGCTGGACCCACACGGCGTCCGAGGCGCACACGATGACGCTCGCGAAGCTCACCCTCGTCCCCGGCGACCCGACCAGCTACCTGGTCGACGGCAAGGCACACCGCATGATCGCCGACCAGGTCACCGTCGGCGGCACCACCCGAACCCTCTACCGCACCCCGGACGGCCCGATCGTCGAGGACGACCGCGCACTGCCGTGGACCGACACCACCGCGTTCGTGCTGCGTGACGCCAACCAAGGCAACCTGCGGATCATCGACCAGTGGCTCGCCATCGCCCGCGCCCGCAGCGTTCCCGACCTGCGTGACGCACTCGTCCGCCATCAGGCCCTCCCGTGGGTCAACACGATCGCCTCGGACGCCACCGGCACCGCCTACTACGGTGACGTCCAGGTGGTTCCGCACGTCACCGACGACCAGCGCACCCGCTGCGGCGTCGCCGTGCCCATCGGCCTGGTGGTCCTCGACGGCAGCCGCTCCGACTGCGGCTGGGGCACCGACCCCGACGCCGTGGTACCGGGCAGGTTCGGCCCCCACCGCCTGCCCACCCTGATCCGCCGCGACCACGTCAGCAACATGAACGACAGCCCGTGGCTCGCGAACCCCGCCGCACCGCTCACCGGCTACCCGTCCATCGTCGGCGACGTGGGCACCGAACGCTCCGCGCGCACCCGCATGGGCTTGGACATGATCGGCGCCAACACCTTCACACTGTCCACTCTGGAACAGGCGATGTTCGGCAACCGCAACCTCACCGCAGAACAGGGTCGCGCCGCCGTCGTCGCGATGTGCCAGGCCAGCCCGGCCCTGCCCGCGTCCGACGGCCAACCCGTCGACGTCCGCGCTGCCTGCACGGCGTTGGCCACGTGGCCCGGCACCGGCGACACCGGCCCGCTGAGCCGGGGGGCTTACTTCTGGCGTTCGTTCGTCACCCTGACCGGCCGGCCGGGGACGAACCTCTGGCAGGTGCCGTTCGACCCGGCCGACCCCGTCCACACCCCACGTGGCATCAACGCCGCCGACCCCGGTGTCCAGCGGGCCTTCGCTGACACGGTCAGGGCGTTCGGCGTCGCCGGGGTCGCGGTGGACGTGCCGCTCGACTCGGTCCAGCAGTACGAGGGCATCCCGATCCACGGCTGCCGTGGGCCGGAAGGGTGCTTCAACGTCATCTCAGTGCCCGGTCCGCCCCGGCCCGGGGCGCCTGTGGGGATTCCGCACGGGTCCAGCTTCGTGATGGCGGTCGAGCTGACCCGGGACGGGCCGCGGATGAGCTCGATGCTGATTTACGGGCAGTCCGCGGACCCGGCGTCGCCGCACCACACCGACCAGGCTCGGCTTTACGAGAGGAAGGAGTGGGTGAAGGGGGAGTTCACCGAACGGGAGATCGCCCGCAACCCGGACCTGACGGTCCGGCACCTCCGCTAGCGCTGCCCGGCCTCACCGTTCGCCACCTCCGTCAGCGAACTTCCCGTGCCTCCCGGCGCCGCCCGCGAACCGAGCGGCGCCGGCCACCCCTTCCCGCGCCACGATCGGCACCCCGGCCACCCCCTCCGCCCGCAACGCCTCCGCCAGCGGCAGGTCCAAGCCGCCATAGGCCGACGCCCGGTCCGCCAGCACGCACTCGAACGGGAACCCGGCGATCTGCTCCGCCAACTCCACAGCCGCCGCGACCGCCTGACCTGGCTCCACCACCCGGTTGGCCAGCCCGATCGCCAACGCCTCCGCGGCGTCCACCGGTCGTCCGGTCAGGATCAGGTCCAACGCCCGACCCAGCCCCACGATCCGAGGCAGCCGCACGGTGCCGCCGTCGATCAGCGGCACACCCCACCGCCGGCAGAACACCCCGAACACCGCGTCGCTCTCGACCACTCGCAGGTCGGCGAGCAACGCCAGCTCCAGCCCGCCCGCGACCGCATACCCGCTGACCGCCGCGATCAGGGGCTTGCTCAGCGCCAACCGGGTCGGCCCCATCGGACCGGCTCCGCCACCGGTGGGATCCAGTTCGTTGCGCCGGGCGGGATCCCCGACGACGCTCAGGTCCGCGCCCGCGCAGAACGTCCCGCCCTCGCCCGCGAGCACCGCCACCCGTTGCGACGCGTCCGCCTCGAAGGCCAGGAAGGCCTCCCGCAGCTCGGCGGCCATCGGGCCGTCGACCGCGTTGCGCCGGTCCGGGCGGTTCATCCGGATCAGCGTCGTGGTGCCGGTGATCTCGACCCTCACGTCCATGTGACCTCCGTGATCAGCAGTGGCGTTCGGCGCGCCGCTGGCGTCTACTGACACGATGCCAATCGTCTCTCCCGGTTTCACCGGGCGACGCCAGTCACCGGACGTGCAGCTACCGCCCGGTCAGTACCTGGCAGAGGACTTCCCGGTCCTCACAGCGGGACCGACTCCGCGCGTGACGACCGACCGCTGGCAGTTCACGGTCAACACCGAGGCCGGCCAGCGGTACGACTGGTCGTGGCAGCAGCTGATGGAGCTGCCCTCGGAGAAGATCACGACGGACATCCACTGCGTGACCAAGTGGTCGAAGCTCGGCACGCGCTGGAAGGGCGTCTCGCTGGACGTGCTGCTGGAGGACGTCGAGACGGCCGCGGACTTCGCGCTCGTCCAGTCCTACGGCGGGTACACCACGAACCTGCCGCTTGAGGACCTGATCGACGGCCAGGCGTGGATCGCGTACCGCTACGACGGCGACGAGCTCACGCCCGAGCACGGCGGGCCGGCGCGTCTGCTGGTGCCGCACCTGTACTTCTGGAAGTCGGCCAAGTGGGTCCGCGGGATCCAGTTGCTGCTCGAGGACGAACCCGGCTTCTGGGAAAGCGCGGGCTATCACGACTACGGAGACCCATGGCGCGAGCAGCGGTATCAGGGCGACTGACCTGGCGGGTGGCCGAGCTCGCCGAGGCCACCGACATCACGAAGAGCGCGCGCGGCCTCGTGTTCGACGTGCCCGGCTGGCCCGGTCACCTGCCGGGGCAGCACGTCGACGTCCGGCTGACCGCCGAGGACGGCTACTCGGTGCAGCGCAGCTACTCGATCTCCTCCGCGCCGGACGGGGAGCGGTTCGAGCTGAGCGTCCAGCGGGTCGCGGACGGTGAGGTGTCGCCGTACCTGTGCGACGTGCTCTCGCCCGGCGACCAGATCGAGCTGCGCGGACCGGTCGGCGGCTGGTTCGTGTGGCGGGCGACCGACCAGGCACCGGTGACGCTCGTCGCGGGCGGGTCGGGCATCGCGCCGTTGATGGCGATGATCCGCACACGGGCTGCGGAGGGCAGCCGCGTGCCGTTCCGGCTGATCTACTCGGTGCGCACGCCCGAGGACGTCTACTACGCCGACGAACTACGTCGCCGCGCCCGTGAGGACGCGGGCCTCGACGTCCACCTCGTGTACACCCGCCAGGCCCCGGAAGGCTCGCCCGAGCCCACGGGACGCCTGGGGCTGGCCACCTTGAACACCCACGCGTGGCCGGCCGACTTCACCCCGAACGTCTTCGTGTGCGGGCCGACCGGGTTCGTCGAGACGGTGTCCGACATCTTCGTGGCGCTGGGCCACGACCCCCGCCGCGTCCGCACGGAACGCTTCGGCTGACAGGAGAGCACCGATGAGCGACGACCACGTCGACGGCAACGCGCTGGCGGGCGACCTGCGGGAGATCTTCGCGGTGGACCTGACGGCGGCGACAGGACAGTGTTCCGGCTGCGGCTACCGCGGCTCGGTGGCGACCCTGCGCGTCTACCAGAACGCCCCGGGGACCGTCGCCCGCTGCCCGCACTGCGAGGAGGTCGTGCTGCGGCTGGTCCGCGGTCGCGACCGCGCCTGGCTCGACCTGCGCGGCACGGTGAGCCTGGAGATCCCGCTGCCGTCGTGACGGGAGCCCGCTCCGGGAAGGGTTTCCCGGAGCGGGCCACCTCGGTCAGATGCCGGAGTTGCCCCCTCCCAGAGTCAGCGCGAAGCCCTGGGCGTTGAGCAGCCCGCCCGAGGACGCACGGGTGACCTTGGTGTTGGAGATCGTGCCGCTACCGGCTGCCTGGATCTCGAAGCCCCACGTGGCACCGTCGATGGTGAGCCGGTCGAAGGTGATCGGGGTCATCGTCTTCTGCCAGCTCATCAGCACGCCCTGGTAGCTGCTGTCGGTGATGGTCAGGTCGCTGATCACCACCGGCGTGCGGATCTCGTGGTCCGCCGTGTAGACCCACAGCGCGCCGATCGCCGAGTTCCAGTTCGGTTCGAAGCTGCCCGCGCGCAGCAGGGTGTTGCGCCGCACCGTCGTCGTGCCGCTGAACGGGACCGGCTGGTGCCAGGTGCTCACCGCGATGCCGGATCCGGAGGTGACGATGTCCGAGACGTGGTTGTCCTCGATGCGGTTGTCCGCGCCGCCGTAGACCGCGATGCCGTTCGCGCCCGCCGGCAGCTGCACCGTGTTGAAGGTGAACGCGGTCCGCGTCACCGGTGCGCCCTCCGACCACATCGCCAGGCCGTCGTCACCGTTGTTGCGCGTGGTGGACTGGTCGACCCTGGTGTCGACGACGTCGCCGTTCAGGTTCACGCCGTCCGCGAACGTGTTGCGCACGCGCAGGCCGACCGCGTACAGGCCGTTCGTGCCGTTGTCCGCCCACAGACCGACCTTGGTGTGCTCGATCCACACGTTCTGCAGCAGCGAGCCCGAGCCGAAGTCGCCTTCCAGCGCGGGATCGGAGCCGTTGTCCTCGCGCACCCGGACGTCACCGAAGATCGCCAGGTCCGCGATCGTCACCTTGCCGGTGGCGAGGAAACCGCCCCTGGCGCCGGTGCCCTGCACGACCGAGTGCCACGGCCCGGCGCCGATGATCCGCACGTTGCCCGCGTTGACGCGCGAGGAGATGCGGAACGTGCCCGCCGGAACCCACACCGGCCGGTTCTGAGCGGCGCCCTCCGCGATCGCCGCGGTGAAGGCGGCGGTGGAGTCGGAACCGTTGTTCGGGACGGCACCGTGCGAGGTGATCGACACGGCGTTCGCCGGTGCGGTCGCTGCCGCCGGCACCGCCTCGGCCTCCACGAAGTCGAGCACGTAGGCCAGCCCGTTGGCGGTGTCCACCTGGAACTTCAGCTCGGTGCCGGCCGCCCAGTCGCCCAGGACCCTGGTCTCGTCGAAGAACCGGTGACCGCCGCCCAGCGCCGGGTTGTTGAAGTACGGGTAGTCGCCGTACACCCAGCTGTACTCGGACGTCAGCGTGATGTCGCGCTGCTTGGTCCCGTTGGCGTACAGGGAGATCGGCGCGCGTTGGCCGGTGCCGGCCGCGTTGTCCGGGATCGAGTAGCGCAGCACCAGGCCGTTCGCCGGTGCGGTGAGCCGGACGGTGACGTGCTCGCCCGCGGCGTCGAGGACCACGGCCCTGCGGCCGCTGGCCTCGGACTGGATCTGCCGGTACGTGCGGCTCGCCGCGAGCACCGTGCCGTTGGTGGTGGCGGATTCGGCCTCGTAGGTCGTGTACGGGACCGTGGCGCCGCGTGCGGCCAGTGCGCCCTCACCGCTGGTCGAGATGCTGTCGATCGCGACGTCGGCGGCGCTCGTGCTGGTCAGGCCGATGGTGTTGACGCCCGCGCGCAGCGGCACAGTGGCCGTCGTGGTGCGCCACCCGCTGCCCGCGGCGAACGAGAGGGTGCCCGTGTCGCGGCCGTTGGCCGTCAGCGCCAGCGTCGCGTTCGACGTGCTCTGGAACCGTGCGGTGACGGTCGCGTTCCCGGCGCTGTCAGCCTTCACCGTCCGCACGATCCGCGCGCCGACCGTGCCGAACCCGCTGACGTAGCCCGAACCCGAGTAGCCGGCGAGTCCTGTCTGGACGGAGGCGCCGCCGGAGCGGAAGGCCGACTCGGCCTCGCCGGGACCGGCCTGGACCGCGGTGCTGACGGTGAGGCTGTCGAGGTTCAGGTTGCCCGAGTCGCCGGAGTCGAACGCCAGCGCGACGTCGTGCTGCCCCGCCGTCAGCGAGACCTGCTCGGTCGTGGTCGTCCAGGTGTCCCAGTTCGCCGACGTGGGCAGGCTGATCTGCCGTTGTTTCGCGCCGTCGACGTACAGCGACAGGGTGCGGGCGGAGCCGGTGCCGTTCGCCAGCCGGATCGCGAGGTCGTGCTGCCCTGCGGTCGCGGCGGTGACGCGGAACGTCGTGCGCGCGGTGCCCCGGTTCGCGTCGGTGTACCCGCCGACGAACCCGCCGCCCGTGTAGCCGGGGTGGTCGGACTGGACGACCGCGCCACCGCTGAGCGTCGCGTTCTCCGCCTCGTACGCGGGACCGGCCTCGACCACGGTGTTCGTGACCTCGAGGTGGTCGAGGTTCACGTTGCCGTTGTCCGCCGATCCGAAGCTGTACGCGAAGGTGTGCGCGCCCGCCGGGAGTTGGACCGCGGTCGAGGCCGAACTCCACGTGTCCCAGCTCGCGGTGGCGGGCAGGGCGACCTGACGTGGCTGGGCGCCGTCGACCCGCAGCGTCAGGGTGCGCTGCGAGCCGGTGCCGTTGGCGTACCTGAGGGCGAGGGAGTAGGTGCCGGCGGCCGGTGCGGACCACGTGAACGACGTGGTGGCGGTGCCGAGGTTCGCGTCGGTGAAGCCACCGACGAACCCGGTGCCGCTGAAGCCGGTGTGATCGGTCTGGACGACCGCACCACCGCTCAGCACCGCGTTCTCGGCCTCCAACCGGGTGGTGGCCGCGCCGGCCGTTGTGGGAAGAACCGTGGCTGTCAGGGTGATCAGGGCGGTTGCGAGCGCGCGCAACCATGGCGACGTTGCCATGTGGGGGTTCCGTTCGTTCAGCCCTTCACCGCTCCGCTGAGCGCGCTGCCGTTGAGGAACAGGCGCTGGAAGACGAGGAAGAGCGCGACAGGGATGAGGGTCGAGATGGCGAGCGCGGCGAGGAACACGTCGAGCTCGACGAACCGCTGCAGTGCGGGCAGACGCACGGACAACGGCTGCACTGCCGGATCGGGCAGCACCAGCATCGGCCAGAGGAAGTCCTTCCACGACGCGATGACGGCGAACACCGACACCACCCCGAGGATCGGACGGGACATCGGCAGCACGATCGAGACGAACAACCGCAACGGACCGGCCCCGTCCACGGTCGCCGCCTCGAACACCTCGCGGGGCAGACCGTCGAGGAACCGTTGCACCAGCAGGACGTTGAACGCGTTCGCCCCCGCCGGCAGCCACACCGCCCAGAAGCTGTTGATCAGCGACAGGTCGGTGATCGTGAGGTAGAGCGGCACCAGCAGCACCACGGACGGTACGAACAGCGTCGCCAGCACCACACCCGTGACGACCTTGCGGTAGCGCGGCCGCAGCACGGCCAGGGCGAACCCGGCCGTCATCGCCACCAGCAGCTGCACCGCCCACGCGCCGAACGCGAGCAGCACGGTGTTCAGGAAGTACTTGTCGATCTCCACCCTGGTCCAGGCGGTGGCGAGGTTGGCGAAGTCGAACCCGTTGGGCCACAACGCCAGTGGTGCGCGCAGGGTGTCCTGGGTCGGGGTGATCGCCGCTTTCGCCAGCCAGAGGACCGGGCCGAGGCCGATCAGGAGGAGACCGCCCAGCAGGAGGGTTTGGGCAGTGGTGATGACTCGGCGGACTGCTGGGATCTTGCGGTCGTGGGTGGAGAGGACTCCGCGGTCGGTCATGGGGTGCTCCGCGGGCAGGTGGAGGGCGGGATCGGGGTGGGCGAGTGGGTGGGGACCGCGTGGTAGCGGGGTTGAGGTGTCGGGTGGGCGGCAGGGGTGAGAGGGCCGCCGCGGTCGGCGGTCTGCGGGCCGGCGCTGCGGGCGGCCGTCATGACGTGCTCCACGAGCGCGTCAGGCGGAAGTACACGGCCGACAGCAGGGCCAGCACGACGGCGAGCATCAGGCTGAGCGCGGTCGCGGCGCCGTAGTCGCCGCCCAGGCTGGAGGCGAAGGCGTAGTTGTAGATCAGCAGGAGGACGGTGGTGGTCTTGTTCGCCGGGCCGCCGCCGGTGAACAGGAACGGTTCCAGGAACACCTGGGCCGTGCCGACGATCTGCAGGATGAACGTGATCAGCAGGACGCCCCGCAGTTGCGGCAGCGTCACGTGCCAGACCTTGTGCCACACCGAGGCGCCGTCGATCTCGGCGGCCTCGTAGAGCTCCGGTGGCACGCGGGTGAGGGCGGCCAGGTAGATGATGACCGTGCCGCCCATCGCCGCCCAGGTGGACTCCACGACGAGCGACACCATGGCGGTGCCGCCGTCCTGAAGCCAGGCGACCGGTGCGATGCCCAGCCAGCCGAGCACCGTGTTGAACAGGCCGTGCGGGCCCGCGTCGTAGAAGAACTTCCACAGCAGCACCGCCACCACGGGCGGAACCACCACGGGCAGGTAGGCGAGTGCGCTGTAGAGGCCGCGCAGGCGGCGGACCTCGTTCATCAGCACCGCCAGCACCAACGGCGCCGGGTAGCCGATGAGCAGTGCGAGGAACGCGAACCACAGGGTGTTGCGGACCGCCGTCCACAGCAGCGGGTCGTTCAGCACCGTCACGAAGTTGTCCAGGCCGACGAACTCCGGGGTGTCGACCAGGTTGGTCTGCTGCAACGACATGACGGCGGTCTGCAGGATCGGGACCCACGAGAACACGCCGAACACCGCGAACATCGGCAGCAGGAACACCAGGGCCGCGAGGCCGCCGCGGCGCCGTGGGCGGGGGTGGGAGGCAGGCCGCGCGGTGCGGGGAGGTGCGGCCTGCCTGGGCGGGGCGGTCGTGGTCACTTGCGGTCCAGCAGCACTTGCGCCTGCGACTCCGCCTGCGTGAGCAGCGCGGTCACGTCGGCGTTCCGGTCGGTCAGCACCGCCTGCGCCACCGGGTCGAGCAGCGCGTAGACCTGCTGGGTCGACCTCGTGGGCTCGGGCACGAGAGGCTGCGCGAACATCCGCTCGGTGTACGGCTTCATCTGCTGCACCGGCACGTTGACGTACTGTGCGATCCACTGCTGCCGCTGGTCGTGCAGGGCGCGGTCGAACACCGGCAGCTCCGGAGAGCCGACCGCCTGCGACGTCTCGGCCGTCGTCTTCGCGTCGGCCGTGGCCTGCTCCTGAGAGGTCAGCTTCGACAGGTAGTAGAAGTCGATCCACTTCACGCCCGCGGAGACCACCGCGGCGGACGACTTCGCGCGCACCACGGCGAGGGTGCCGCCGCCGAGCACACCGGCGGTGCCCTTGTCCGCCAACGGAACCGTCGTGATGCCGTAGTCCTCGGACTTCAGCGCGTTCTGCGCCTTGAGCGAGCCGTAGTTGCCGCCGCCCGAGACGTACATGCCGATGCGGCCCGCGGCGAAGTCCTGGTTGATCGTGGCCCAGTCGTAGAGGAAGTTCGCGCCCATGCTGTTGTCCGACCAGCGCATGTCCTGCAGCTGCTTCAGCACGGCCCGCATCTCCGGCGTGTTCAGCGTGGACTTCGCGCTGTCACCGGAGAGCTGCTCGATGCGGCCGCCGAACGCGTAGTCGAGCGTGGTGAGCAGCCAGCCGCCGGTGTTGCCCGCCGTCATCTGGGCGTAGCCGGCCTGGCCGGTGCGCTCGGCGATCTGCTTGGCCGCGGTGCGGACCTCCGCCCACGTGGCCGGCGGCTTGTCCGGGTCGAGGCCCGCCTGCGTGAACAGCGTGCGGTTGTAGTGCAGGGCCTGGCCGTAGGCGGCGATGGGGACGGCCTGCATGCTGCCGTCCGCCGACTGGCCCGCCTTCGCCACCGACGTGTTGAAACCCTTGGCGTACGGCAGCTTCGCGACCTCGCCGCTGATGTCCGCGACCTGGCGGCGTTCGATGAGCCCGCGGCCGTCGGTGAACGGCGCGGTGAACACGGCGGGCAGCGTGCCTCCCGCGAGCTGGGCGGTGAACGTCGTCGCGTCCCACTTGTACTCCTGGGGCTGCACGTCGACGTCCGGATGCGCCTTCTCGAACTCGGCGACACGGGCGTTGAACGCGTCGATCGCGCCCTTCTCCAGCCCGGGGTCGATCGCCACGGTCAGGGCGAGCCTGCCGCCGGATCCCTCCGGCTCGCCACCGGCGCACCCGGTGACGGCGAGCGTCGTGGCCAGTACGACGGCGCAGATTCTCGAGGACTTCATCGTCACTCCTTGCGGGCGGCTTACCCGCGCAGCCAGGCGGCGGCGTCGGGGGAGAGGTGGCCGGCGCGCACTTCGGAGCTGGCGAGCAGCACTTCGGTGTGCGGCGGAAGGGGAACGGGAGACGAGCCGAGGTTGACCACGCAGACGAAGTCCGCGCCGCGGCGGAACGCGAGCACGTCCGCGCCCAGGTCGAGCCAGGAGAACTCCGCACCGCGCGGCCGCAGTGACAGCAGGGCGCGGTACAGGCTCAGCATCGAGCCGGGATCGTCCTCCTGCCGCTGCACCGAGTACTCGCCCCAGCCCGCGGGCTGGGGGAGCCACGGCGCCGGGTCCGTCCCCTGTGGACTGAACCCGAACGCGCTGCCACCGGGGGTCCACGGCAGCGGCACGCGGCAGCCGTCGCGGCCGGGGTCGACCCCGTCGGAACGGAAGAACATCGGGTCCTGCAGCACGTCCAGCGGCAGGTCCTCCACCTCGGGCAGACCGAGCTCGTCGCCCTGGTAGACGTACAGCGAGCCGGGCAGCGCACCCGTCAGCAGCGCCGCCGCGCGTGCCCTGCGCGTGCCCTGCGCCAGATCGGTCGCGATGCCGAACCTCCGCGCCTCGAACCCGAACGAGCTGTCCTGGCGGCCGTACCGGGTGGCGGGCCGGGTGACGTCGTGGTTCGCCAGCACCCACGTGGCGGGCGCGCCGACCGGCCGATGAGCGTCCAGCGTGGAGTCGATCGAGGTGCGCAGCGCGGCGGCCTCCCACGGCCGCGTCATGAAGTCGAAGTTGAACGCCGTGTGCATCTCGTCGGGGCGCAGGTAGCGGGCGAACCGCTGCTGGTCCGCGAGCCAGACCTCGCCGATCAGCACCCTGGGCTCCGCGTAGGAGTCGGCCACCGCGCGCCACCGCCGGTAGATCTCGTGCACCTCGTCGCGGTCGACGAACGGGTGCCCTGCCGACTCGGCGACCTCGGGGAAGCCGGGATCCTTGACCGGCATGGTCGCCGAGTCGATCCGGATGCCCGCCACCCCGCGGTCGAACCAGAAGCGCAGCACGGCCTCGTGCTCGCGCCACACGTCCGGGTGGGTCCAGTTCAGGTCGGGCTGCTGCGGCGCGAACAGGTGCAGGTACCACTCGCCGGGCGTGCCGTCCGGGTTCGCCGTGCGCGTCCACGTGCCGCCGGAGAAGCTCGACACCCAGTCGGTCGGCGGGAGCTCGCCGTGCTCGCCGCGGCCCGGCCGGAACCAGAAGCGCTCCCGCTCCGGCGAACCCGGCCCCGCCGCCAGCGCCGCCTGGAACCACGCGTGCTGGTCCGACACGTGGTTCGGCACCACGTCGACGATCGTGCGGATGCCGAGGGCGGCCGCCTCGGTGATCAGTTCCTCGGCCGCCGCGAGGTCGCCGAACGCCGGGTCGATCGCCCGGTAGTCCGCGACGTCGTAGCCGCCGTCGGCGAGCGGGGAGGCGTACCAGGGCGTGAACCAGAGCGCGTCGACGCCGAGCGAGGCGAGATAGGGCAAGCGCGATCGCACGCCCGCGAGATCACCGACGCCGTCCCCGTCGCCGTCCGCGAAACTGCGCGGGTAAATCTGGTAGATCACCGCGTCCCGCCACCAGTCCGCGCTGCTCACGGGCCTGGTCACGGATGGTGCGACGGAAATGCCACTGCTCACGTCGACCCCGTTCTCGCTGGGAAGGTTGAAAGCAGGTTTAGCGCTCAACCTGAAATGACGGTAATGTGACCCGTGCCATGCTGTCAACCGGGCATCGGCCGAGTGGGGAAGGCGGGAACGCGAGCGTGCGGGTCACGTTGAAGGACATCGCCCAGCGGGCGGGAGTCAGCATGATGACGGTCTCGAACGTCATCAACGGCAACAGCGCGAGGGTCTCTCCCGCGACGATCGAGCGCATCCAGCGGATCGTCGTGGAGCTGGGGTACGTGCCCAGTCACTCGGCGCGCAGCCTCGCCGCGAAGTCGTCGCGGATGGTCGGCGTGCTGGTGCCGGCGGCCGACGAGGAGAGCCTGACGATCAGCCCGCACAACGTCGCGATCATCGGCCAGCTGGAACGGGAGCTGCGCAAGCGCGCCTACGACGTGCTGCTGCGCGGCATCGCCCGTCCCGGCGAGGTCGCGGAGGCGTTGCGGGCGTGGAACCTCGACGGCGCGCTGCTGCTCGGGTTCCTCGACGAGGAGATCGCCACGTTCACCGCGAGCTCGGCGGGCCGCACCCGGATCGTGGCGGTGGACAGCTACGCGGACAACCCGGTGACCAGGGGCGTGCGCACCGACGACGCCACCGGTGGCCGCCTGGCCGCCGAGCACCTCAGGGCGCTGGGGCACGTCGACGTCGTCTTCGCCGGTCCGCGGTTCGCAGGTCAAGGCGTTGTGTGGCAACGCTTCCAGGGCTTCAAGGAGGCTCTCGGCGGCGAGTGCGCGGTGGAGGCGGCCAACACCACCTACGACGACGGTGTCGCGCTGGGCCGCCGCCTGCGCACGGACCACCCTTCGGCCACGGCCGTGTTCGCCACCGCCGACATCCTCGCGATCGGCGTCGTGGCCGGGTTGCAGGAGACCGGGGCGCGCGTGCCGGACGACGTGTCGGTGATGGGCTTCGACGACCTGGACCTGTGCCGCTACGTCCGGCCGACGCTGACCACGATCGCGCAGGACCTCCCGGCGAAGGCCGCGACGGCCGTGGCGATGCTGATCGGCGAGATCGAACGCGACGAGGAGCCACCGGCACCCGCGACCCTGGACGTCCGCCTCGTGGAGAGGGGCTCGACCGGCCCCGCCCGCTGAGACGCGCACCCGAAACGTCTACCGAACAACCTTCGCCATCGCCTTGCCCGTGACTGCGGCGCCGTGAGGAACTCGCCACGATCAGGCAAGAGCGCGAGAGCATCGATCACCTCGTGACTCCCGCTCGCTGCTTCGATCGAACCTGTCGAAGGGGAGGGCGATGACTGACGCCACTCGCAGCGAGATCTCGTTGAAGGTCAACGGAAAGACCCACCGGCTCGACGTCGACAACCGCAGGTCGTTGCTCGACGCGTTGCGCGAGGACACGGCGCACACCGGCCCCAAGAAGGGGTGCGACCTCGGCCAGTGCGGCGCGTGCACGGTGCTGCTGGACGGCAAGCGCGTGGTGTCGTGCCTGACGCTCGCGGTCGCCGCCGACGGAGCCCAGGTCACCACGGTCGAGGGACTCTCGGCGGACGACGAGCTGCGGCCGGTGCAGGAGGCCTTCCTGCGGCTGGACGGCTTCCAGTGCGGGTTCTGCACGCCGGGGCAGCTCTGCTCGGCGGTCGGCGTGCTGGCCGAACACCGCGCGGGCTGGCCGAGCGCGGTCACGTCCGACGTGTCGCCGGACCACCGGTGCCGGCTCGACGCCGACGAGGTGCGCGAGCGGATGAGCGGCAACCTCTGCCGTTGCGGCGCCTACCCGTCGATCGTGCGGGCCGTGCTCGACGCGGCCGAACGGGAAGGGGCCAAGCGATGAAGGAGTTCGCCTACCGCAAGGCGACCGCCGTGCATGACGCGCTGAAGTCCGTCGCCGAGGCGGACACGAAGTTCCTGGCCGGCGGCACGAACCTCGTCGACCTGATGAAACGCGGCGTCGAGTCACCCGCCCGGCTGGTCGACGTGCGCGCGTTGCCGCTGGGCGGCATCAGCGAGGCGCGCAACGGTGACCTGGTCATCGGCGCGACGACCACGAACAGCGAGACGGCGGCGCATCCCGAGATCCGCCGCCGCTATCCCGCGCTGTCCCAGGCGGTGCTGGCCGGCGCCTCCGGTCAGCTGCGCAACATGGCGACGACAGCGGGAAACCTGTTGCAGCGCACGAGATGTGCCTACTTCGCCGACCTCGCCTCCGCGTGCAACAAACGCGTTCCGGGCAGCGGGTGCGCGGCTGTCGAAGGCGAGCACCACAACCACGCGATCCTCGGCACGTCACCGAGCTGCGTCGCGACGAACCCGTCGGACATGGCCGTCGCCATGATGCTGTTCGACGCGGTCGTGCAGTACGAGACGCTGACCGGCAAGGGCGAGATCCCGATCGCGCGGTTCTTCCTGCCGGTCGGGGACACCCCGGACGTCGAGACCGCGCTGCCCGCCGGGGCGTTGATCACCTCGGTCACGTTGCCGCACAACGCGGAAGGCCGCCGGTCGAGGTATCGCAAGGTCCGCGAGCGAGCGTCCTACGCCTTCGCGAACGTCTCGGTGGCCGCGGACCTGACGGTCCGGCTCGGCAAGGTGCGCGGGGTCCGCCTCGCGCTCGGCGGCGTCGCCTCGCACCCGTGGCGGGCGCGGATCGCCGAGGAACGGCTGCTCGGCGGCCCGGCCACGCCCGAGCGGTTCCGCGCCGCCGCGGAAGCCGAGCTGTCCGCCGCGACCCCGTTGCCGCACAACGGCTACAAGGTGCCGCTCGCGCGCAACCTCGTCCAGGCCGTGCTGACCGACCTGACCCGATAGGAGCGACCCGATGACAACGCGCCGACAGGTGCTCAAGGGCATGGGCCTCGGTGCCACGGCGGCGTCCGTTCCGCTCGGCGGGGCCGCGCAGGCCGCGTCCGCCGAGGCGATCGGCTCGTCGTGGACCAGGGTCGAGGGCAGGGACAAGCTGCGCGGCCGGGCCCGCTACACCGCCGACATCCCGGTCGAGGGCATGGCGCACGGTGCGCTGGTGACGTCCACGATCACCCGAGGCCGGATCACCGCGATCGACACGAGCGCGACCCTCGCGTCGCCGGGCGTGATCGGCGTCCTCGACCACCGCAACGCGCCGCGCCTCAACCCCGAGGCGGGCTCGCCGTTCTTCGGCCCGGACGGGCAGTTCCTGCTGCTGCAGAACGACGTGATCGAGCACGGCGGCTGGCCGGTCGCGCTCGTCGTCGCGGCGACACCGGAGCAGGCGAGGGCGGGTGCCGAACGGCTGCGGGTGTCCTATGTGGAGCAGCCGCACGACATCGGCTTCTCGGCGGGGCATCCGTCGCTGCGGCCCGCGCTGCCCTCGTTCGGACCTGATGCGAACAAGGGTGATCTCGACGCCGAGCTGGCCCGGTCCGCCGTCACCGTGGACGAGCGGTACTTCACGCCGCCGGAGTCCGCCTGCGCGATGGAACCGCACGCGGCGACGGTGTGGCTGGAGAACGGCAAGATCCGCGCGTACGACACCGACCAGGCCCCGTTCGGCGTGGCCCAGGTGCTGTCGGTGCTGTTCGACAAGCCGCTGACCGACGTGCGCGTCGAGGCGGAACAGCTCGGCGGCGGGTTCGGCGGCAAGACGGGGGTGGGGCCGCAGCTGATCCTCGCGACCATGGCCGCGATGCTCTTCCAGCGGCCGGTCCGGGTGGCCCTGACCAGGGAGGAGGTGTTCCTGACGACGTCCGCGCGGGCCGCGACCGAGCAGCGCGTCCGGCTCGGGGCGACCAGCGACGGCAGGCTGCGGGCGATCGGGCACGAGGCCGCGTTCGAGCTCTCGGTGAAGGCCGAGTACATCGAGAACTGCGTCGAGGTCGCCAAGGTCCTCTACGCCGCCGACGCCATCCGCACCAGGATCAACGTGGTGCCGCTGCACATCCTGCCGCCGAACTCGCTGCGCGCACCCGGCACCGCGCCCGGTTCGTTCGCGCTGGAGTCCGCGATGGACGAACTGGCCGAACGGCTGCGCATCGACCCGCTCGACCTGCGCCGCCGCAACGAGCCGGAGGTCGGTCCGGTGAGCGGGCATCCGTTCACCAGCCGCAACTTCCTGCGCTGCGTCGAGGAGGGCGCGCGGCGGTTCGGCTGGGCGGGCCGTGACCACCGGCCTCGACGACGCCGCGAAGGTCCACTGCTGATCGGCACCGGGATGGCGGGAACCTCGTTCCTCACCACGGCCTTCCCGTCGTCGGCGACGATCACCGCGGAGAGGGACGGCACGTTCACCGTCGCGATCGCGGCGATGGACATCGGCACCGGCGCGCGCACGGCGTTGACCGCGATCTCCGCCGACGTCCTGCGCGTCGACCGCTCCAAGATCCGGCTCAAGATCGGCGACAGCGCGCTCGGACCGGCCTGGGGCGCGGGAGGTTCGCTCGGCACCACGTCGTGGTCCTGGGCGATCTCGTCGGCGGCCAGGCAGCTGCTCAAGGAGCTGGAGGGCAAGCCTCCGCTGCCGGTCTCGGTCACCTCCGACACGACGAACGAGATCTTCAGCCTGCCTCCTCGCGAACGGCACGCCTACAGCGCGATCTTCGCCGAGGTGGCGGTCGATCCGGCGACCGGCGAGGTGCGGGTGCGCAGGCTGGTCGGGCGGTTCGCGGTCGGCCGGGTGGTGAACCCGCTGATGGTGCGCAGCCAGCTGGTCGGCGGCATGATCATGGGCCTGTCCATGGCGCTGCACGAACAGGTCGTGCGCGACGAGGTGACGGGCAGGCAGGTGAACGCGGACTTCGCCGGCTACCACTTCGCGGCGAACGCGGACGTGCCGTACATCGACGCCGACTTCGTGGCCGACTACGAGCCGGACAACCCGCTGGGGCTCAAGGGACCCGGCGAGATCGGCACGGTGGCGGTCGCCGCGGCCGTCGCGAACGCCGTGTGGCACGCGACGGGCAAGCGCCAGCGCCGGCTGCCGATCACGCTCGACCGCGTGATCGAGGGCTGATCGTGCTGCGCGAGGTGTGGCCGTTCGTGGTGCACAAGGAGAACGAGCCGGTGGTGCTCGCTCGGCTCGTCGATCGCGACGGTCCGGGTGCGCGCCCGCTCGGCGCCACCATGGCGGTCGCCGCGGACGGCACGTGGCGCGGTTCGGTGTCCGGTGGCTGCGTCGAGGGGATGGTGCTCGACGCAGCCCGTGCCGTGCTCGACGGCGAGGCACCCCAGGTCGCCGTCGTGTCGCCGGGCGCGCACCTCATGCCGTGGGAGGAGACTCCCGCGTGCGCCGGAGAGCTGACGGTGCTGCTCACGCACGCGCCCGGCGAGCCGGTGCGATCGGCGATCACCGCGGCGGTGACGGGGGACAGGCCGCTGTCGGTGCGGATCGAGCTCACGCCGCCGTACACCTGGTCTGTGGGAACACCACCCGGCGACGGCCCGGCGTTCGTCGAGGAGCTGCCGGGACGGAACACCTTGGTGCTGGTCGGCGCCACGGACCTCGCCGCGTGCGTGGCCGCGATGGCGGAGTCGTTGCACCACAAGGTGATCATCGTCGACCCGCGTCCTGGCCACGTCGGCTCCGGCGCGTTTCCGGGGTCCTGCGAGGTGATCCGCGCGTGGCCGGACGAGTGGATCACCTCGCTCGGGGTGGGGGACGCCGTCGTGACGCTCACGCACGACCCGCGCATCGACGACCGGGCGATCCGCGCCGCGCTGGCGAGCGGGGCAGGGCACGTCGCGGCGCTGGGCAGCAGGGCGACGCACGCCCAGCGGCTGCGGCGGCTGAAGGGAGTGCCCGGCGTGGAGCGGTTGTGCGGTCCGGCCGGGCTCGACCTGGGCGGTGCGTCGCTCGCCGAGACCGCGCTGTCGATCCTCGCGGAGGTGGTGGCGGCGGGGAACGCGCGGTCCGGGCGGCGGCTGCGCGACGTCCATGATTCGATCAGGGCGACGTTGCCGGCGTGGTGAGGAGAGCGATGAACCTGTCCTGCCGGGGTGCGCTGTTCGACATGGACGGGGTGCTGGTCGACTCGACGGTCGCCGCCGAACGCGCGTGGACGCAGTGGGCGCACGAGTTCGGCGTCGATCCCGACCAGGTGCTGCGCGGCATGCACGGCCGGCGTTCGGCGGACACCGTGCGGCTGCACGTGCCCGCCGTCGTGCACGCCCACGCGTTGCGGCGCATCGACGCCATCGAGATCGCCGACGCGGAGTCCACGGACCCGATCCCGGGAGCCCGTGAGCTGCTGGAGTCGTTGCCGGGCAACTGGGCTGTCGTCACGTCCGCCTCACCGGGTCTGCTCAGCGCACGGCTGGCCGCGGCGGGGATGCCGGCGCCGGCGGTGGTCATCAGCAGCGAGGACGTGACGCAGGGCAAGCCCAGTCCCGAGGGATATCTGCGCGCGGCGGCCAGGCTCGGCCTGCCGATCGGGGAGTGCGTGGTCTTCGAGGACAGCGTCAACGGGGTCGCCGCGGGTCTCGCCGCCGAACCCGCTGCCGTGATCGGCGTCGGGGTCAGCGCCCTGCACACGCCCGCGCCCGTCGTCGTGCCGGATCTGCGGTCCGTGCGGTGGGCAGGTCGTGGCCTGGAGGTGTCGGGGGAGCTCAGACGACCACACCCTGCTCAGCGTTGAGCAGGGTCACCAGCTGCGCCCGCCCCTCGATGCCGAGCTTGCGGTAGACCCTGGTCAGGTGCACCTCGACGGTCCGTTCGAGCACGAACAGCTCCTGCGCGATCTCGCGGTTCTTGTGCCCCAGCGCGACCAGCCGGGCGACCCGGATCTCGGCCTCCGTCATGGCCTTCACTCCCGACGGCCTGCGTTTCGGCGGCCTGCCGCCGACCGCGATGATCTCGGCCCGGATGCGCGACACCAGGTGCTCGCAGTCGAGTCCGTCCGCGATCTCGTGCGCACGCCGCAACTCCCGCCGGGCGCCCGCGACGTCACCGCGTTCCGGCAGCTGAACTCCGCGCTGCAGCAAGGCCTGGGCCAGGAGATACGCGTCCTCGGTGCCAGTGAGCACGTCGACCGCCTCGTCGCGCCCCGCCGCCAGCAGCGCTCGGCCCACGGTCGCGGGCGCACCCCACTCCCGCGCCAGCGTGATCTCCTCGTCGAAGAGCTCCGGTGACCGCAACCGGGCCAGCTCAGCCCGCCACGGCACGGCCGCCGGGTTGCGCACCCCCATGGCCGCCAACAACTCTCCGCACCGCACCAGGTCACCGCACGCTCGGCGGACGTCGCCGGTGGCCGCCCGCAGCCGTGCCCTGGCGAACAGCAGCGCCTCGCCGCCGGGCTCCGCGATCTCGCTGGTGACCGGCTGCTGCGCTGTCAGGAGCTCCGCCGCGGCAACAGGATCACCGCGGTCGAGCGCGAGCTCCACGAGGATGGCGATGATCGTGCGCACGGCTCGTCCGGTGCGGTCCATGCCGCATCCGACCGCGATCTCCAACGCCCGCGCGGCATCCCGTTCCGCCGCGCCGAGCAGGCCCATCCGGTGCTGGATCTGCGCCCGTGAGGACAACGCGTACGCCAGCGCCGGCCAGTGCCCCAGCGACTCGGCGGCCCGCACGACCGGATCACACGACTGCAGTGCGCTCGACAGCTGACCCGCGAGCACCAGCACGTCCGTGGAGATCACCCTGGCGAACATCACGTCGACGTCCACCGGAGCCCGGTCGGACAGCTCGGTGACGACGTCCAGCACCGCCTCGCGTGATCTTCCGGCGAGCGCGTGGCTCATCGCCCCGACCGCCGACATCAGCGAGTCCTCGGTCACCACCAACGACTCCGGCACGTCAGAAGGCAGCCACGCCAGCCGGGCCAGCATCCGTTCACGGCCCTCGCCGGCCCGCCGCGCGATCGCCGCGGCCTGGTCCCGCTGCCCGTCGAGCATCAGCACGTTGAACAGCCCGAGATCCACCTCGGCCGTGACGGCACGGGCCAGCGTCCGGGTGGCGCCGACGACGTCACCGCGGACCTGGGCCTCGGCCAGCAGCGCGTAGATCTCCTGGACGCGGCCCGTGCGTTCGGCCAGCGCCCGCCTCAGCAACGCCACCGCGCGGTCCGGCTCCCCGGCGGGCAACGCGGTCCCGGCCGCCGCCAGCAGCACGTCCACCACCCACGACTCGTCTCCCGGCGCGCTGCCCAGCAGGTGGTCCGCGACCACCTCGGGCCCGTCACCCTCGTCGTGCCGGAACCTGGCCGCCCGCCCGTGCAACGCCCGCAGCTCCGCGGGCGGACATCCCCGCAGCACCGCCTCCCGCACCATCGGCTGGGCCACGGACATCCCGTCCTCCACCAGCCCGGCAGCGCGCAACTGGGCACATGCCGCCAACACCTCGGCACCGGAACGCCCGCAGAACCGTGCGATCACGTCGGCCGGTGCCGTCCCGAACAGCGCGACGCACAGGAACACGTCCATCGCCGCCGGACCCGTCCGGCGCAGCCGCACCCGCGTCGGCAACGCCACGTCCGCTCCCTCGGCGAACGCCGCCACCAGTGCCGGCACGCCCTGGGTGACACGCCAGCACTCCTCGGCGTCGACGGGCGCCGATCCCAGCATCGCCCTGGTCTCGTCGAGGTCGAGGCCGCCCAGCCGGACGTGGTGGGTGCCGGCGAAGAGGACCTCCTCGACCTCGGGGGAGTCCCATCCCGGAGCACCCTCGCTGACCGCGAGCACGAGGACGGCCGACTGCTCCGCCAGCCAGCGCAACGACTCCGGGTCGGCCCACTGCACGTCGTCCACGACCAGCACGACCCGCTCGGCGGCGTCGAGGCCAGAGCCGGCGAGCAGCCGTGTGACCAGCCCGAACGCTCTGTTCCGAGTGGCGTAGCTCCCGGCCGCGCTGAGCACGGTCACGTCGCTGAACAGGCAGAACTCGCGCAGCAGGGCGGTCTTGCCGGTCCCGGCGCCGCCCCTGACCACCACGACCCCGCCGCGGCGCAGCGCGTCCTCGTACACCGACAGCGCCTCGTGTCGACCGACCAGCGTCATTCCACACAGTCTGGCCTGACGCGGGCCGTCACGGAATCGGTCGAGTTCGGGAAACTTGTCCGGTTTGACATGCCGGATACCTCCGAACGGCCGTAGCCCGGCGCCCGAACCGTGTGCGTCCATGTATGGGAGCGCTCTTACAACGTTGTAAAAACGAAGGGGATCTTCACTGATGAAGAAAGCCGCCCCCGTACTCGTCGCTCTGCTGCTGGCGTTGGGCATAGCGCCCGTCACGCCCGCCGCGGGTGCCGCCGAGCCCGTGCACGGCCTGAAGGGCGAGTACTTCAGCATGTCGGCACCGGGCGCGAGGGACTTCGCGACCCTGGGTGGCACCGTGCTGGACGCCGACATCAACCAGGGTGACCTGACCGGCGTCTTCGGGTTCCTGAACGGCCGCACCGAACACACGACGGCCCGCTGGACCGGGCAGATCGCGGTGCCGCAGTCCGGCGACTACACGTTCCACGCCATCGGGGACAACGGGTTCCGCCTGCTGATCGACGACAAGCCGGTGATCGACCACTGGGTGCCCGACTGGGACCGCGAGCAGACCAGCGCGCCGGTGACGCTCACCGCCGGGCGCCAGTACGCGTTCAAGCTGGAGATGTTCCAGGACGTCGGCGGCGCCAACATGTTCCTGCGCTGGTCGAGCGCGACCACGCCGAAGCAGCTCGTGCCGGAGTCCGCGTTCACGCCGCCCGCCGACTTCCAGGTCGTGCCGCGCACGGCCGAGGTCTCCAAGGACGGCCGCACCCTCACCATGGACTTCGGTGGCCGCGTCACGGGCGCGAACGACCTCAAGGACCACCTGCGCATCGACGTCGACGCCACCCCGTTCCCGATCTCGCTCATCACCACGAACCGGAACAAGGCGACGATCCGGCTGGGCGAGCGCGTGCTGAAGGGCCAGCGGGTCCGCGTCTACTACGACGGCGCCGGCGCGCTCGCGGTCGACGGCAAGAAGGTCGAGAAGACCGCCCGTTCGACCGGCAACGTCTCCACGGAGCGGCTCAGGACGCCGTGGGGCGAGAAGGTCGACACGCGCAACCCGTTGCCGGAGTACCCGAGGCCGCAGCTCGAGCGCGACAAGTGGCTCAACCTCAACGGTCCGTGGGAGTTCGCGGGAGCCAAGGCCGGCGAGCAGCCGGTGTTCGGCAAGAAGCTGCGCGAGAAGGTCGTCGTGCCGTACCCGATCGAGTCGCAGCTGTCCGGGCTCGAACGGCACGAGGACCACATGTTCTACCGCCGCACGGTGTCCGTGCCGCAAGACTGGAAGATCGGTTCCGGGCAGCGGCTGAAGCTCAACTTCGGCGCGGTCGACTACGAGGCCAAGGTCTGGGTGAACGGCAAGCTGGTCGCGGAGCACACCGGCGGCTACACGGCGTTCAGCGCGGACATCACCGACGCCCTCCAGCGTGGTGAGCAGGAGATCGTCGTCGCGGTCACCGACACCACCGGCCCGAACCAGCCCAAGGGCAAGCAGTCGCCCAACCCCAGCGGCATCTTCTACACGCCGTCGTCGGGCATCTGGCAGACCGTGTGGCTGGAGCCGGTCGCGGACAAGGGCATCGACGAGATCAAGACGACCCCGGACCTCACCACGGGCTCGCTCAAGGTCAACGTCAAGTCCGCGGGCAACGCCACCGTCACCGCGGTCGCGCGCGACGCCAAGGGCAAGCAGGTCGGCATGGTCACCGGACCGGCGAACTCGAACCTGACGCTGCCGGTGCCGAACGCGCACCTGTGGACGCCGGACGACCCGTACCTCTACCAGCTCGACATCACGCTCGGCAAGGACAAGGTCAAGAGCTACTTCGGCATGCGCTCCACCGGCATCGCGAACGTCGGCGGCACCCCGAAGCTGACGCTCAACGGCCAGCCGATCTTCAACCTGATGCAGCTCGACCAGGGCTTCTACCCGGACGGCCTGAACACCGCGCCGAGCGACGAGGCGCTGGTCTTCGACCTGAAGGCGCAGAAGGACCTCGGCTTCAACGCCGTCCGCAAGCACATCAAGGCCGAACCCGCCCGCTGGTACTACCACGCGGACCGGCTCGGACTGCTGGTGTGGCAGGACTTCGTGGCGCTGGAGGACGGCAACAACCCCCTCTCGCAGGAGCGGTTCGTCAAGGAGGGCAAGGAGCTGATGCACCAGCTCCAGAACTACCCGTCGATCTACGCCTGGATCGTGTTCAACGAGGGCTGGGGCGAGTGGGACCGCACCGTGACCGGGCAGATCACCGACGAGGTCAAGGCGCTCGACCCGAGTCGCGTCGTCAGCGCCCACAGCGGCGTGAACTGCTGCGCCTCCAAGGGTGACAGCGGCAAGGGCGACGTCATCGACCACCACGACTACAACAACACCGACCCGGCCCGTCCGGACGGCAAGCGCGTCGTGATGGACGGCGAGCACGGCGGCTTCACGCTGCGCACGCCGGGACACCAGTGGCCGGGCGCGCCGATCGCGATCTACAGCGGTGTGGCGGACAAGGCGGCGCTGACGGCGAAGTACGTCGACAACACCCGCACGTTCTACCTCGGCCAGGCCCGCGCGGAGATGTCCGCGTCGGTCTACACGCAGGTCACCGACCTCGAGGGCGAGCTCAACGGGCTCTGGACCTACGACCGCAAGCGCATCAAGGTCGACCCGGGTCCGGTCCGCGAGATCAACCGGAAGGTCATCGAGGCCGGGGCGAACGCGGGCAAGCCGTACCCGTACGCGGGCAGCGGGGAGTGGAAGCTGAACGAGACCAAGGGTGCGACGGCCAAGGACTCGACCGGCAAGAACCCGCTGACGCTCACCCCGACCGGCGCCACCTGGAAGGACGGCGCGCTGGAGTTCCGCAACGGCGCGGCGGAGACCCTCGGCCCGGTCGTCGACACGACCAAGGACTACACGGTGTCGGCGAAGGTGCGGCTGAACGAGGTGCCGGGCGGCTACGCCACCGCGGTGAGCCAGGACGGCAGGGAGCGGGAGAACCCCTTCTACCTGCAGTACGGCCAGGGCGCGTTCGCCTTCAGCACGCCGGGAGGCAACCGCGCCCGGTTCGAGACCACGCCGGAGATCGGCCGCTGGTACGAGCTCAAGGGGGAGAAGAAGGGCACCGAGATCCGGCTCTACCTCGACGGCGCGCTGGTGGCCACGGCCCCGGCGGGACCGGCGATCGTGAGCACCGGCGCGCTCGCGGTGGGACGTGCCAAGTACAACGGCCAGAACGTGGACTACTGGCCTGGTGCGATCAAGGACGTGGTCGTCACCTCTTGATGTTGGGAGAACGCTCTCCGATCGTGGTACAACCGATGCATGAGCAAGGTCGCACCCACGTTGGAGGACGTTGCCAGAGTCGCGGGCGTGTCCCGCGCGACGGTGTCACGGGTCGTCAACGGCACGCGCAACGTCGATCCTGACATCCAGGAGACGGTGCGCAACGCGATCGAGCAGACCGGGTACACGCCCAACCGCGTGGCCCGGTCTCTCGTCACCCGGCGCACCGGCACGGTCGCACTCGTGATCTCCGGCGCCGGCGGGGGATCGGACGTGTTCACCGATCCGTTCTTCGGCCGCGTGACGGCCGGCGTGGTCGACTTCCTGCGCTCGCACCGCGTGCACCCGGTGCTCATGCTCGCCGACTCGGACGCCGCGCGGACCGAGGTCGTCGAGTTCCTCAGACAGGGCAGCGCCGACGGCGCGCTGCTGGTGTCCACCCACCCCGCCGACCCGCTGCCCGCCCGGCTGCTGGAGGCGGGGGTCGCGTCGGTGCTCTACGCGCGGCCCGCGAGCCCGATGCCGGTGAGCTACGTAGACATGGACCACCGCGCCGGCGGCAGGCTGGCCGCCGACCACCTGGTGACGTCGGGGCGGTACAACATCGCCACGATCTCCGGCCCGCTCGACGTGCTGGCGAGCCAGGACAGGCACGCCGGGTTCCGCGACGCCATGGCCCGCCACGGGTTCCCGTTCGTGCCGACCGCGGAGGGCGGCTTCACGGCGGAGAGCGGTGCGGCCGCGATGCAGCAGATCCTCACCGAGTGCCCCGACGTCGACGCCGTGTTCGCCGCGAACGACCTGATGGCGCAGGCGGCCGTCGAAGTGTTGCAGGCGCACGGGCTGCGCGTTCCCGAGGACGTCGCCGTGGTCGGGTTCGACGACAGCGCGCCCGCACTCGCCTGCCGACCGCAGCTCACCACGATCCGGCAACCGGTCGAGCGGATGGCCGCGCAGATGGCCGACCTGTTGCTCGCGGACCTGGAAAAACCGGGACAACGGCCGAGATCCGTCATCTTCGAACCGGAACTCGTCCTACGGGCCTCTGCCTGATTGACCTGTTCGACACCCGGCGTTAACGTCCCTTGGGAGAGCGCTCTCACGCCCCTGTCCAAGGCTTTCAGCCCTTCCCCCGTCAGGCAGGATCATGGGCTCAACCCTGTCCAGGGCCGCCGCGTTCGCCGCTGCCGCTCTGTGTCTCGTGACCACGATCAGCGTCACCTCCCAAGCAGGAGCCGCCGCGTGCGGCACCTCCAACGTCGCTCTCAACCGCCCCGCGACCGCCTCCTCCACGGAGAACGGTGGCACGCCGGCCAGCGCCGCGGTCGACGGCAACGCGGGCACCCGCTGGTCCTCGCAGTTCTCCGACCCGCAGTGGCTCCAGGTCGACCTCGGCTCCAGCCGGCAGGTCTGCCGCGTCTCCCTGAGCTGGGAGGGCGCGTACGGCAAGGCGTTCCAGGTCCAGATGACCGACACCCCGGCGAACGCGAACTCCTGGAGCAACCTCTACTCGACCACGACCGGTACCGGTGGCACGCAGTCGGTCGACGTCAACGGAACCGGCCGCTATCTCCGTGTGCTGGGCACGCAACGCGGCACCGGGTACGGCTATTCGTTGTGGGAGCTCGGAGTCTTCACCACCACGCCCGACACCCCCGGTGTCACGCCGACGGACCCGCGCAACCCGGACTTCGGCCCGAACGTGTACGTCTACGGCCCCGGCTCGTCGCAGTCGGAGATGCAGGCGCGGCTCGACTCCATCGCCACGCAGATGAAGACCAACCAGTTCGGCCCGCAACGGCACGCCGTGCTGTTCAAGCCCGGCAGCTACAACGCCGACGTGAACCTGCGGTTCTACACGCAGATCGTCGGTCTCGGGCTGATGCCGGACGACGTGAACATCAACGGCCACATCCGCGTCGAGGCCGACTGGCTGCAGCAGGGCAACGACCCGAACAACCTCGGCAACGCCACGCAGAACTTCTGGCGCGGCACGGAGAACCTCTCGGTCACGTTGCCCCCCAACCAGATCGAGCGCTGGGCGGTCTCGCAGGCGACCGCGTACCGGCGGATGCACCTGCGTGGTCAGGCGCACCTGTGGAACGGCTACGACGGTTGGGCCAGTGGTGGTCAGATCGTGGACAGCAAGATCGACGGTGTGACCGTCTCCGGTTCGCAGCAGCAGTTCCTGACGCGCAACAGCAACCTGGCCGGTGGCTGGTCGGGTTCGGTGTGGAACATGGTGTTCGCGGGCACGCAGGGTGCGCCGCCGAACAACTTCCCGAACCCGTCGCACACGACGGTGGACACCTCGCCGGTGACGCGCGAGAAGCCGTACCTGTACTTCGACAACTCCGGCGAGTACCGCGTCTTCCTGCCCGCGCTGCGCCAGAACTCCCGCGGCACGAGCTGGGAGAACGGCAACCCCGGCACGTCTGTGTCGCTCGCGGACTTCTTCATCGTCAAGCCTGGCACCCCGGCCGCCACGATCAACGCGGCTCTGACGCAGGGCAAGCACCTGCTGCTGACGCCGGGCATCCACCAGCTCGACGACACGATCCGGGTGACCCGCCCGAACACGGTCGTACTGGGCCTGGGTCTCGCGACGCTGACGCCGACCACCGGCAAGGCCGCGCTGACGACGTCCGATGTGGACGGGGTGAAGCTGGCCGGGTTCCTGGTCGACGCCGGTGTGCAGAACTCCCCGGTTCTGCTGGAGATCGGTGACTCCAGCGCCACGTCGCACGCCGCCAACCCGACCTCGCTGCACGACGTGTACCTGCGCGTCGGCGGGTCGCAGGCCGGCAAGGCGACGGTCAGCATGCGCGTCAACAGCCGCAACACGATCATCGACCACACGTGGGTGTGGCGAGCGGATCACGGCGCGGGCGTGAGCTGGACGGCGAACCCCGGTCAGAACGGCGTGGTCGTCAACGGCGACAACGTGATCGCGTACGGGTTGTTCGTCGAGCACTACCAGCAGCACAACCTGGTGTGGAACGGCAACGGCGGTCGCGTCTACCTCTACCAGAACGAGCTGCCGTACGACCCGCCGAACCAGGCCGCGTGGATGAACGGGTCCAAGCGAGGCTGGGCCGGCTACAAGGTCGCTGACTCGGTGACCACGCACGACGCGTTCGGTGTCGGTGTCTACGCGTTCAACCAGGCCGATCCGAGCATCGTGACGGACAACGGCTTCGAGGCGCCGAACCGGTCGGGAGTCCGGTTCACGCACCTCGTGGCGGTGTCGCTGGGCGGCGTGGGCACGATCGCCAACGTCATCAACGGCACGGGCGGTCAGGCGGACCTGGCGAACCAGGTCCGGTACGTCGTGAACTACCCCTGACCGAGCCTGCTGAGCTGATCCCTGCGTGACGACTCGACGGACGCCGCGAACTCCTTGGTCGCGGCGTCCGTTCCGTTCTCCTGTTCACTGCGAGCGAGTTTGGCCGTCTGGTCCAGGTGCTCGTGCAGCTTCTTGGCCAGCGCCGAGGGATCCGTCCTGATGGTCAGCAGATCGGCCTCGGAGACCAGGCCCGGCATCTGGTGACCCGCGTGCACGTTGGTGTCCGGCAAGCCCGCCCTGTCCCGCAGCTGCCGCAGGCGGACCAGTTCGTCGGAGTGCGAGGCCTTGAGCTGCGCGGCGAACGTGGTGAGCGCGGGCGGGGCGGCGTCGAGTGCCGGCAGGAGCTGTTCGTTCATCGGGATCATCAGCTGCACCCACGCGGTGTCCGTGGCGTTGAACGGGGACACCGGCGGTGCCGGCGGGGGAGTGGGCGCGGCACATCCCGCCAGCAGCAACGCGGAAACACCCCAGGGCACGCGCCGCCCTGGGGTGCAGGAAGCGAGGAACCTCACCGCGGCAACCGGTAGTCCGGTCCTAGTGCGGCGCCCCGGTTCGGCTTGTACAGGTCGAACCCGCGCGGGTCGCACTGCAGCCCGCCGTTGATGCAGTGACGTACGAGCGCGGCCTGCGTCGGAGCGTCCCAGGCGTTCATGAAGTCGTAGTGCCAGGTGTACCCACGACCGCTGGAAAGCCGAACGCGGGACATGTCACCGGAGACCGGGAACGCCATCTTGAACTCGATCATCGGTACGGCGACCGGGTGGCTGGGCGGGCACACGAGGGTCGCGCGGTCCGGGTAGGCCATGTGCGACTTGTGGTCCGCCGAGTCGAGGTCGCGGCCGTTCCAGCAGCTCGGGGCCTGGTAACGGACGTTGAGCTGCGAGCCCGGTGTGCAGTAGGCGGGGATGTCCCAGTTGTGGAAGCTGTCGCCGCATTCCCAGCCCTCGACCGCGCCGGGCGCGGTGCGGAACTGCTCCTGCGTCGCCGTGGGGCTGCCGACCACGAACCGCATGCCCGGCGGGAACGGCACGACGTCCTGGTACCTCAGGATGCCGGACTTGTAGTAGATCACCTGCGGGAAGTTCGGAGGGACGATCTGGTCGCCGTTGATGACCGACGGGAACCAGTACGCGGACTTGTCGTCGGGCGTCCTGCAGTTGGTCTGGGCGCCCTTGAGCGAGTCGTTCGTGCTGCGTGCGTTGGTCGAGGGATTGCCGAGGAACGTGTGCATGTGCGACGCGCCCGGCAGTCCCGGGAAGACGATCGGGTCGTCCGGGAGATGGGCCGTGACCGAGCAGTTCGCCTGGAACTCGTGGTGCGTGACCAGGTCATCGGCCTGGGCCGAGTTGGTCGCGACCACGACCACGGCCGCCACCAGGGCAGCCGTCATCGATAGTGCGCTGAGTTTTCTGGACACCAATGTCCTCCTGCCGACGTGGGGGAACCGGCTTGGAGAGCGCTCTCCCAAACAGCGTCCCGCTAGCCCTCACGAGGTGTCAAGACCGGTTCTTTGACACCGCCGACGCGTGGTCGTAACGTTCGGCGGCAGGGTTGTGAGAGCGCTCTCCTCCTGCATCCCCACCTGTGGCACGAGGCGCGATGGTTCGCGTCCGCTCCATCTGCACGGTGATCGCCGTGCTGTTCGGCCTGGCAGTCCTACCGGCTCACGCCGCTCCCATGCTGCTCTCCCAGGGCAAACCCGCGCTCGCCTCCTCGTCCGAGAACGGCGGCACGCCCGCGTCCGCTGCCGTCAACGGCAACGGCGACACCCGCTCCAGTCGGTGACCGGTGGCACCGGCCGCTACGTCCGGCTGCACGCCACCCAGTGCGGCGCCGGCTGGGGCTGCTCGCTCTACGAGCTCGGCGTCTACCGGCGGTGAGCTACACCTGCTCCACCTGGACGGCCACGTCGTCCGACGCCTCGACGGCGGTGGTGCTGACCAAGTCACCGTGAAGAACGCGTCCGTCGCCGCTCACGTCCACGTGGGCGGCGACGTTCAGCGCCTGCCCCTCACCGTCGAGGTGGAACGGCAGGCGCTGCTCGGCGGTGTCGTCGCGGGAGAACTCGCTGACGTGCTCGGCCTTCGTGCTCGCGGGCGCGTCGGCCAGGAAGACGTCGAGCAGCCGCACCCGCAGCACCGCCCGGCCGAACGCGGGCGTGCCGGCGGGGATCACCACCACTCCGGTGACGTGCACCGCGTCAGTTCAGCACGGCGAAGCGGGCCTCGATGTCGACGGGGCCGCCGGTGAGGTTGCGGATCTCGATGAAGTACTTGATCAGCCCGGCGGCCTGCCGGTCGACCTGCACCTTCCACTCGATCTGCGCGGCGCCGTCGACCATCGGCCACGTCGGCACCACCATCCACACGACCCGCCAGGCCTCCGGCCAGCTGTGGGTGAACCAGCGCCGCGACGTCCCGCCGGGCACCTGTCCTCGGAACTGCACTCCCAGTCGCATGTGGACCTCTCCCTTCAGCTTTCCGGTTCGGGCGCGGGACCGGCGTCCTCTGCCTCTGGCTGGTCCTGCACGGCCACGGGTTCGGCGGGCTCGGCGACGACCAGGTCGTCGAGCGACGCGGGCGCGGCTCCGCCGTCGAAGTCGGCGCTCATGGCAGCTCCTCTCAGAGTGCGTTCGGCGACCAGCCGAGCACGTCGTAGCGGGCCTCGATGTCCACGGGGCCGCCGGTCAGGTTCGTGATGGCGAGGAAGTACTTCAGCAGCCCACCGGACTGGCGGGTGACCTGCGTGGTCCACTCGATCTGCGCGCCGCCGTCCACCGCGGGCGCCGTCGGCACGACCGTCCACAGCACGTACCAGTGGGCGGGCCAGCTGTGCGTGAACCAGCGCCGCGTCGTGCCGGCCGCGACGGAACCGGTGAACTGCACGCCCCGGAACACCGCGGCGGGTTCGAGGCCGGCGTACATCGCCCGTACCGCCGCGCAGTCGCCGGGACTGAGCCCCTCGCGCTGGCCGATCTCGACGTTCTGGATCGGCGTGATCGTGTCGCGGCTCGTGTTGATCGCGAACGCCCACCGCGGGTAGTGCATGATCGAGTGGTAGTCGTACGGGCCGACGTCGTCGCCGTCGGTGATGTGCTGGTTGAAGTTGTGGGCGTTCTGCTGCTGGATGTTCGCCCAGTCGATCGTCACGAAGTTGTTGCGGTCCTCGCGGCTCTGTTCGTGCCACAGGCCGACGCTGTGCCCGATTTCGTGAATGGTCGCGCCGGTCGCGCAGGCGGCCGCCAGCGTGATGTTCTGCTGGTTTCCGCGCATGCCCACCGGAGAACTGCAACCACCACCGGGCTGGAATCGGATGAAGTTCCGATGAGCGGTGTTCGCCGGGTTTCTCGGCACCAGGCGAATGCGGGTGTTGCGTTCCCAATGCGCGATGGCGTTGTGCACACGAGCCTGGTCCGGCAGGGCGGGATCGATCTCGAACGGCACCACCCCACCCGGCCAGCGGAACTGCTGACCTGGGATGAAAACGCCTTCGAGGTTGATCTCGTCGTCCCGCACGAGGGTGAGCACGATGTCGCCCTCGACCATCGGCTCGCCGTCGACGATGGTGTGCAGAACGGCTTTCGCGCCCTGGTTCTGCGTCTGGATCACACCGGTTCTGATTTCGGGCCCGACGCGGAACTGGCCGCTGCCGGTCACCGTGCCGTTCGACTCGGTCATCGTGCCCTCCCGTCCCGACAGAAGACGCACAAGCCTGATCCTCGAATGGGCAGAACGCCTAGGGCCTAACGGCTCCGTGGCATTCGCGGAATTGATGGAGAGGCCAAAGTGGTGTTGTAACGGGAAAGCGCCGGAGGGCGACCTGTCACCTGCCGGGCAGCCGGATCGTCACGCGCAGGCCGCCTTCCTGGCGCGGTGCGATGTCGAGTGCGCCGTCGTGCGCGCGGACGATGCTGTGCACGATGGCGAGTCCCAGGCCGACGCCCGCGTGATCGTCGCTGCGGACGCGTTCGGATCCGCGCTGGAACGGTTCGGTGAGCGTCGGCACCAGGTCCGGCGGGAGCACCCGGCCGGTGTTCTCGACCCGCACGACGCACGCCTGGTGCTGCGGTTCGACGTGGACGGTGACGGTGCCGCCGGCCGGGAGGTTGTGCACGATGGCGTTCTGGACGAGGTTCGTCACCATCCGCAGCAGCAGTTCCGCGGAGCCGTTCGTGGTCGCGGTCCCGCCGGTGACCTCGAGCGTGATCGATCGCCGTTCCGCCAGGGGGAGAAGGGTTTCCGCAGCCTCCTCCGCGACCAGGGAGAGGTCGACGGGCAAGCGGTCGAACAGGCGCCGGTCGCCGCGGCTGAGCAGCAGCAGCGCCTCGGTGAGGTCGATCGCGCGGCGGCTCGCGGTGTGCAGCCGGTCGAGGAGCTCGGCGTCGACCCGCGAGGGGTCCTGCCGGGCGAGGTCGAGCAGGGACTGCGAGATGGCCAGCGGCGTGCGCAGCTCGTGGGAGGCGTTGGCGGCGAACCGGCGTTGCTCGGCGACGTGCGACTCGAGCTTGGCGAGCATGTCGTCGAAGACGTCGGACAGCTCGCGGAACTCGTCGGCCTTGCCAGGCAACCGGATCCGGTGCGCCAGCGACCCCTGCGCGGCCAGCCGGGCGGCGTCCGCGATCTTGTCGAGCGGGGAGAGCATGCGCCCGGCCAGCAGCCATCCGCCGAGCAGGCCGAACGCCACCAGGAACACCATGGCGATGGCGGCGGCACGGCCGAAGATGCGGGACAGCAGGTAGCGGTTGGGGCTGGTGAAGAGCAGGCCCTGGTCGTTGTCGGGCAGGTAGCGCAGCAGGTACCACCAGGCCACCGCGATCAGGACGGCGCCGGCGACGACGACGATGGCCGCGTAGCTGAGGGTGAACTTCCAGCGGGCGCTGAGACCCGGGGTCCTAGGCATCCGCGTCGATGCGGTACCCGACGCCCGGCACGGTCGCGATGAGCCACGGTTCGCCGAGACGCTTGCGCAGCGCCGAGACCGTGATGCGCACGGCGTTGGTGAACGGGTCGGCGTTCTCGTCCCAGGCCCGTTCCAGCAGCTCCTCGGCGCTCACGACCCCGCCCTGCGCACCGACCAGCACCTCCAGCACCGCGAACTGCTTGCGGGTGAGCGCGACGTACTGCCCGTCGCGGAAGACCTCGCGCCGGAACGGGTCCAGCCGCAGCCCGCCGATCTCGCTGACCGGCGGCCGGGCGTAGGCGCGCCGCCGGGCCAGTGCGCGCAGCCGCAGCACCAGCTCCCGCAGCTCGAACGGCTTGGTGAGGTAGTCGTCGGCGCCGAGCCCGAACCCGGAGGCCTTGTCGTCGATGCGGTCGGCGGCGGTGAGCATGAGGATCGGCATGCCGCTGCCGGACGCGACGATCCGCCGCGCGACCTCGTCGCCGGACGGTCCGGGGATGTCGCGGTCGAGCACCGCCAGGTCGTAGGAGTTGACGCTCAGCATCTCCAGCGCCGCGTGGCCGTCCCCGGCGATGTCGGCGGCGATCGCCTCCAGCCGCAGCCCGTCCCGGACGGCCTCCGCCAGGTGGGGCTCGTCCTCCACGATCAGCACACGCATGCCGCCACCCTAGGCAGCACGGCATATCGCGCGCATATTCACACCGCCACCAGCTGCCGTTCCCGCACGACGGCCTGCTTCGGACGCCACCACCACCAGGACAACAACGAGGCCAGTCCCGCACCCAGGGCGTTGAGCAGCACGTCGTCCACAGAGGACACCCGGTCGAGCCGCAGCACGAACTGCGCGATCTCCAGGAACGCCGAGCAGGCCGCCGCGAACGCCGGCACCCGCCACACCGACCGCAGCGCCGCGAACCGCAGCGGGGCGAAGAACCCGAGTGCCGCGAACACCAGCATGTTGCCGACGATCTGGCCGACGTCGCCGTGGGCGGCGAGGTCGAGGATGTCCGCGAACGGCACCAGGCTCAGCTTGCCCGCGACTCCCGGCTCCTCGCCCGGCAGCATGATGATCCAGACCCACGGCAGCGTCCCGTAGACCATGCCGACGTCGGCCAGCGCCGTCCGCCACGGGAGCGGGTGCCGGGTGAGCCTGCGGTAGAGGGCCAGGAGCAGCATCACGAGCACGGCCACCGGTATCCCGAGCACCGAGCCGACCACGACCCCGGTCTCCGTACCGACCCACTCCTGCCAGGTGTTGAGCACGCGGCCATCCAACCGGGACGGTGGTTGCGGGGACGTACGCGTTTTTCGATACGCGGACGATATGCGGACTGCCCCAGGCCGACCGCGGGCCGGTCGGGCGCCCCACGACGGCCTCACGCAGAATGCCTGACGTGCTGGAGGCGAGACTGCTCACGACGGTGTCCCGCCTCGCGGGTCCCGTCCGCGGGGCCGGCATCGTGCTGATCAGCCTCTTCGGCGCCTTCTCGCTCAACTCCCCGCTGGGCTGGTCCCTGTTCGCGGTCGTCGCCGTGAGCACGGTCGCGGACTTCCGGCTGCCGCGCGTGGCACTGCCGGTGGCGTTCCTGCGGGTCGTGGTGTTGTCGGTGCTGCTGGGCGCGGACGCCGACCAGTGGGTCCTGACGGTGCTCACGACGACCCTGATCACCTGGCAGTGGCAGTGGCCGCCCAAGGTCACCGTGCCCGCGACGGCCGCGTTGCTCGCGGTGCAGGTGGTGACGACCGGGCCCGGTGTGCTCGTGCGGGCGGTGCTGGAGTCGGTGCTAGCGCGGCTCGCGTACGAGCTGCTGCGCAGGTCGAGCAGGAGGGTCGACCTCCTCAGGGAACGCGCCGCAGAGCAGAACCGTGCCGCGGCGATCGCGCTGGACCAGGGCAGACGGGAACGGGAGTACCTCGCACTGCTGCACGACACGGCGGCCGCGACGTTCCTGATGGCCGCGCACGGCGGTGATCCCGGGGAGGTCGCCGCCCAGGCGCGCCGGGACCTGGTGGTGCTGGCGGAACGCGGCAACGCGCAGGGGACCGTCGACCTCGGTGCCGCGCTCACAGCGGTGGCGGCGGACAGCGCGGTGGACGTGCGGGTGCAGGCCGAGGTCGTGCCGGTGCCGGCCGGGGTCGCGCTGCAGTTCGTGCGGGCCGCGCGCGAGCTCCTCACCAACGTCGAACGTCACGCGGGCACGACCACCGCCGACCTGACGGTGACGCGAGGGGCGGTCGTCGTCATCAAGGACGACGGAAAGGGGTTCGTGCCCGAAGAAGTGCCAGGGCATCGGCGTGGCCTGCGCGGATCGGTGGTCGAGCGCATCGAGGCGGCCGGCGGCACGGCCGTGATCGAGTCGGCGCGGGGGCGCGGCACCACCGCGCGGCTGGTGTGGCCCGCCGATGCGTGACCACGCCGTCGTCACCACCACGCGCCAGGTCCTGCTGGTCGTGGTGTTCGCCGTCCAGCTCGTGCTCACGCTGCCCTCGCTCGTCGCGCACCCGCACGGCCCGGCGGCATGGGTCGCGTACGGGCTGCTCACGGCCGTGCTGGGGATCGTGGCCGGACACGTCGCAGCCGCGACACCGACGCCCAGCTATCTCGGCGTCGCACCCCTCGTCGCTTCGGTTCTCGCGACGACCGCCCTGCCCGCCGGGGCGTCGTTCGGCGCGGCCGACTGGGCGTTCGGGCTCGTCGGCTGGTACCTGCTGCTGGTGCTGGTCGAACGGCCAACGGCGCTGGTGGCGGCACTGAGCGCGCACATCTGCTTCAGCCTCGCGTGGTTCCTGCACGCCGGGAACGGCGACGTGGGCACCGCCGGAGTCGTGATCCTCAGCGGCACGAGCTTCCAGCTCGGCGTCCTGGTGATCACCCGCGTGCTGCACCGCGACGCCGGGCTGGCCGCGGAGGCCGCCGCAGAGCACGACGCCGCCCGCACCCGTGAAGAGCTGGCGCGCCAACGGGAACAGGACCTGAGAGCCGGGTTCGAGGGGCAGCTCGGCGCGTTGCTGCCGCTGCTGGCGGGCCTCGCCGACGAACAGGTGAGCGCGGCCGACCAGACGACCAGGCTGCGGTGCTCGGTGGCGGCCGTGCAGCTGCGCAGGCTGTTCGCGGAGAACGACGACGTGCCCGACCCGCTGCTGCACGAGCTGACCGCGTGCGTGGACGTGGCCGAACGGCGCGGTGTCGTCGTCTCGCTCGCGGTCAGCGGCACGGCCACGCCGGTGCCGACGGAGGTGCGCCGGGAACTGGTCGCCCCGATGGCCCAGGCGCTCGCCGTCGCGAACGGGCGTGCGAAGGTGAGCCTGCTGCGCACCGCGACCGAGGTGCGCGTGGCGGTGGTGGCGGACGCGCCGGAGACGTTGCCGCAGAACGGTACGACGGCGGCGGTCACGGTCGAGACGAGCGTCCACAGCGGACTGGTGAGGAGCGAGGCGAGATGGCGGACGGCGTGACGGCGGTCCTGGTCGACGACCATCCCGTGGTGCGCGCGGGCGTCGCGCACTGGCTGTCCACCGCGGACGTCGACCTCGTGGCGAGCGGCGAGGACCCGGAGGTGGCCTGGACCGGACCGGGCGCGACTGCCGAGGTCGTCGTGCTCGACCTGCACCTCGGTGGCGTCGCGCCCGCCACGTCCGCGCTGCGCAGGCTCGTCGAGGACGGCCGCAAGGTGATCGTCTACTCGATGCGTGCCGACGACGAGATCGTCCTGCAGTGCCTGGAGATCGGTGCGCTCAGCTACCTGACCAAGGCCGAGGGCGCCGACCACCTCGTGCAGGCAGTCAAAGCAGCGGCCCGAGGTCAGTCGTACACGCCACCGGCCCTCGCGGGCGCGCTCGCGGGCGACAGGTCGGAGACACGGCCGGCTCTCTCGCCGCGCGAGACCGAGGTCCTGGTCGAGTGGTTCCAGTCCGAGTCGAAGGAGTTCGTGGCGCAACGCCTGAACATCACGCTCAGCACGGTGAACTCCCACCTCGAGCGGATCAGGGTCAAGTACGCCGCGATCGGCAGGCAGGCACCGACGAAGGCGGCGCTCGTGGCCAGGGCGATCCAGGACGGCCTGATCGGCCTCGACGACCTCTGAGCCCGCGTGTGGTGCGAACGACCGATACCGCGGTTGCTGCGTCCGGCCTAGCGTGCGGGGCGACCCCAGGTCCCGCAGTCGAGGAGTTCCGCAGTGACGCACGCCCGTGGCCCCCTGTTCATCGCCGCCGCCGCGACGGCGGGCCTGCTCCTGTCGGCCTGCGGCTCCACCACGACCGGCTCGGCGACGCCCGCCACGGACACGACGACCACCACCGCCACGAGCACCGAGAAGACCTCCGCGTCGAAGGAGGTGCCGGCCGTCCCCGCCGGCGGGGACGTCACCGCGCCCGGCTCGAAGCTCAAGGTCGGCACCCGCGCGGTGATCCCCGTCGCCACCGGGGACAAGACCGGCATCGTCGCGATCACCGTCACGGCCATCGAGGCGGGCGCGAAGGAGGACCTGGCGAAGTTCGGCGACAAGGCCAAGAACATCACGCCGTTCTACCTGCGGGCCAAGGTCGAGAACCTCAGCGGTACCGACCTGAGCTTCACCTCGATCGGTCTGCGTGGCCTCGGCGAGGACGGCAAGGGCACCGGCGTGATCATCAGCGGCGACACCCCGAAGTGCGACTCCACCAGCGCGCCGAGGACCTTCAAGGCGTCCGGCGAGACCTACGAGACCTGCGTGCTGAGCGCGGCCCAGGACGGCCTGAAGGTCGCGGCCGCCGAGTACAACCGCGGCGACGACTACGTGAAGTCGCCGATCGTCTGGCAGAACTAGTGGTGCGACCCGGACCGTTGGCGAGGTAATCCACGCTCAGCAGGGCGCCTCGTGGTGCCGCCCCCACACCCCGTACAACCAGTACGAGGACGTGGGGGCGGCACCACGATGCACCCGTCTGACCGCGCATTCCCCCGGCAACGGTCCGTGCCACACCACTAGCCGCTGGTCCGCGGGGTCGACGAGGGGTCCCCGCGGCCCAGCGGTCCTAGGGTGGGATCCGTGATCACCACCATGGCCTTCCTGAAAGCCCGTGCCGGCATGAGCAGGGACGAGTTCGTCGACCACTACGAGAACCACCACGTGCCGCTGATCCTGGGCATCAAGCCCGGTCCGTTCTACTACGTGCGCAACTACCTGCCACCGCACGACGAGCGCGGCGTCCCGGCGGAGTTCGACGTGGTCACGCACATGAAGTTCGCCGACGCGGCGACCCGCCGGACCTGGCTCTCGCTCGTCCTCGCGCCCGGTTCCGGCGTCGCCGAGGACGAGGAGCGCTTCCTCGACCGCTCGCGCACGCTGTCCTGGATCGTGGACGAACGGGTCAGCGACGCACCAGGCCGTTGATGTGCGCGTACGCCACGGCGTGCACCCGGTCCCGCAGCCCCAGCTTGGACAGCACCCGGGACACGTGCGTCTTCACCGTCTCGTCCCCGACGTGCAGCCGCGCGGCTATCTCGGCGTTGCTGTGCGCCGCCGCGACCAGCAGCAGCACCTCGCGTTCGCGTGCGGTGAGCAGGGCGAGCTCCGGCGGCGTCGGGGGAGGGGCGAGGCTGACGGCGAACCGCGCGATCAGCCGTTGCGTGACGGACGGGTCGATCAACGCGTCACCGCGTGCCGCCACTCGGACCGCGGAGATCAGCTCCTCCGGCGGCAGCGACTTCAGCAGGAACCCGCTGGCACCGGCCTTCAACGCGCGGTAGACGTACTCGTCGGTGTCGTAGGTGGTGAGCAGCAGGACCTTAGTGCGGTTCGCGGGATCGGCCAGGATCTTCTCCGTCGCGCCGAGACCGTCGAGCTTGGGCATCCGGATGTCGAGCACGGCCACGTCCGGGCGCAGCCGCGCGACCTCGGACACCGCGGCCCTGCCGTCCGCGACCTCGGCGACGCACTGGAGGTCGTCCTGCGTGTCGAAGATCGCGCGCATGCCGGAGCGCAGCATCGCGTGGTCGTCGGCCAGCAGCACGGACAACGTCATGACGCCTCCAGGGGGAACGTGACGACCGTGCGCCAGGTCCGGCCGTCCGGTTCGAGTCCGGACTGGGTGGTGCCGGCGAACATGCCCGCGCGGTTGCGGATGCCGACCAGGCCCCTGCGCACCGACCCGGAGTCGTCGCCGGGGCCCGCGACGTTCTGCGCGGCGACGGTCAGCGAGTCCGGCGCGTAGTCCAGCGTCACCGTCACGCCGGACGCGTCACCGTGCCGCAGCGCGTTGGTCAGCATCTCCTGGATGATCCGGTAGACCGTGATGTCCATCGACTCCGGCATCTCCCGGCGTTGCCCGCGCACCTGCAGCCGGGCCGGTCTGCCCGCCGCGCGCACGCCGTCGAGCAGCTCGTCGAGGTTGTCGAGGCCCGGCTGGCGTGCGCCCTCGGACTTGTCGCCGTGCAGCAGGTCGAGCAGGTGCCGCAGGTCCACCATGGCCGCGCGGCTCGACGACTCGACCGCGCGCAACGAGGTCGTGAGCTTGGGATTGCCCTCCGGCAGGCCCAGTCTGGCGGCGCCGGCGTGCAGTCCTATCGCGCTCACGTGGTGGATGATCACGTCGTGCAGGTCGCGGGCGATCGCACCGCGTTCCTCGGTGATCGCCTTGGTCACCGCCGCCTTCTCGTCCTTCTCCGCCATCGCCGATCGTTTCTCCAGTTCGGCGAGGTACGCGCGGCGGGCCGTCGTGTACCGGCCGACGAGCCACGGCAGCAGTGCGCCCTTGGCCGCCACGAGCACCGCGTACAGCGGGCCGTAGCCGTTGAGGACCATGCAGGCCATCAGACTGGCCGAGAGCAACCCGAGCGAGGTGTACGCCGGTGTGCCGCGCAGCCACGCCCCCGCCCGGTACCCGGCGATCAGCAGGCCGGCGTCGTTGGCGTCGATCCCGTTGTTCATCGCGACGAGGACGATCACCGGGACGGCCGCCTGGGCCGCCGCCACCCACAGGGACAGCCGGGCGGGACCGGCGAGCATCGCGTCCACGGCCAGCGTCAGCGCCAGCACGATCACGGTCTGGTGCAACGGTTCGCGGTCGAGCAGCACGAACCCGCCGTCCACGACCATGCACACGGTCGCGACCAGCCATGACTGGTGCTTGAGGGGCAGCTTGATCAGATCCATCGGGTGCAATCCTGCCCGATGGCGCCCCTGAGAACCTCCCGCTTCGCAGGGGTCGGACATCCCCCGTGCGGGGGACCCGGATTCCGTCTCGGCAGTGACGCGGAGGAGGGGCCATGATCGATACGTTCGGTCGCGATGAAACGACGTGGTGTGACCTTGCTGCTGGTGCTGGGGGCGATCCTGGGGATCGCGGCCCCCGCCCTGGCTGACGGCGCGCAGTCCGGTGCGGACATCCATGTGGCGCAGAGTCTCGGCGACCGCGACCTCACGGTGATCATCCGGCGGGTCGCGGAGGTGCCGGGACCGGTGCACGTCGATGTCGTGACGCACGCCGGAACTCCGGCCGGTGAGCTGACGCTGAACCTCAGCGCTGCTGGTGCGGCCGGCAGCGCGACCAAGGTGGAACTCGGTGCCAGGCCTGGGTTCTACTCGGGCGTCCTGCACGTGGACCGGCCGGGACCGTGGGTGCTGGCGGTCGACGAGGCGACGATCCCGTTCGTCGTGCCGGCGCTCGTGCCGTCGCCGTGGGAGAACGCGACCTACGGCGGGTTCATCGCGGCCGGGGTGCTGCTGCTGGCGGCACTGCTGCTCGCCGTGCTCGGCAGGCCCGGCCTGGCACTCGTGCCCACGGCGGGCATGGTCGCCGCGGTGGCCGCAGGCGTGACCGCGGCGTTGCTGGCGCCGAGCATCCCACCGGTCGCGGCGCCCGGCACCCAGCTGGACCCGACCTACGACAACGTGATGGACCCCTACGCAAGAACGTCCATGGTGGACTTCTCGCGGCCTCCGGTGAACCTGGTGCCGCACATGGACGGCAGCGACCTCGTGCTCGGGCTCACGGACGGCTCGTCCGGACGGCCGGTGGACGACCTGCTCGTGCACGACAGCGCGTTCGTCCACCTCGTCGTCGTGTCGCCGTCCGGGCACCTCCGCCACCTGCACCCCGTGCGGACGGCGCCCGGCGAGTACCGCGCCCGGCTGCGCGACCCCGAACAGGGTGCGCACGCGATCGCCGCCGAGATCGCGCGGCGCGGCGGGGGAGTGCAGCTGCTGCGGTCCACTGTGGACGTGACTGGATCCGCTGTGGTCGCCGGGAACGAAGGGAAGACCGAGACGGCGATGGAGATCCGGGAGGCGGGCAGGCCGAGCACGATCACCGCGAAGTTCGGTGAACGCGACCTGCAGCCGTGGCTGGGCATGCTCGGGCACATGATCGTCGTCGGCCCGGTCACCGGCACCGCCGTCGACGCACCGATCTGGGCGCACGTGCACTCCATGATCCCGCCGACACCGGGCATGCCCGACAAGCCGGACGAGAGCGTCGCCGCGTACGGGCCGGACGTGCCGTTCACCTACTCGTTCCCGTTGCCCGGCCGGTACCTCGTGTGGATCCAGGTCGAACGGGACTACTCGGTCGTCACCGTGCCGAAGGTCGTCGACGTGCCCGCGGGGAAGGTGGCCTCGAAGTGAAGCGTTCAGCGATAGCGGTGACGGCAGGAGTGGTCGCGATCGTGGCCGCGCTGGTCGTGCTGTGGCCACGCGGCGTCGAGGCCCAGCCCCACCTCGCGGAAAGTGCTCAGCTCCGGTTCGAGCTCACGCCCACCAGCACCAGGACCGGCAGCAACTCGTTCGACCTGCGGATCACCGACCGCTCCGGCAACGCCGCCGACGGTGACGTGACGGTCGAGCCGGCGATGCCGCAGATGGGCCACGCGCTCGCCCCGATCACGGCGGCGCCGCAGGCTCCCGGCCGGTACAGGGTCGCGGGCGTCGACCTCTTCATGGCCGGCCAATGGGAGATCACCGTGTCACTGCACAGCGAGCGGGTAGTGATCCCGCTGCTGCTCACCTAGAAGGGGGAGGAAATGACTGTGAACATCGCGGCGACGGCAGCGTCGCCGGCGAGGACGGTCCCGAGGGGGCTGGTCCCGGCGAGCGTCGTGCTCGGCGGCACCCTGCTCTCACTGATCGGTCTGACCTGGGACATCCAGTGGCACTCCGACGTCGGCCCGGACACGTTCTTCACCATGCCGCACCTGTTCCTGTACGCGGGCAGTGCGATCTCGGGCCTGGCGAGCCTCGCCGTGGTCCTGATGACGACCGCGAACGCCAAGCGCGACAGGACGATCGACCCGATGGTCGGCGGCCGCGCGGTCGGTGTCTTCGGCCGCACGTTCGAGGCACCCGTCGGTTACCTGATCTCCGGCATCGGCGCGGCGCTGTTCCTCGTCTACGGGCTGTGGGACCAGTGGTGGCACGGGCTGTACGGCTTCGACGCCGTGATCGACTCGCCGCCGCACATCGGCCTGCTGCTGTCGATCTCGATCACGATGGTCGGTGCGGTCATGATCTTCGCGGTCGCCCGTGACGAGCGCTGGGGCGTATACGGCGTCGCGGGAGCCGCGGCCACGTTGCTCGCGTTCAGCATGGTGACCGTGCTCGGCCTGCGCGCGTTGCCCGGCGGGCCCGTCAACACCGTCAGCGTCGGCAGTGCGTTCTTCTCGGTGATGATCCTGTTCATGGGCGCGTACGTCCTGAAGCAGCGAGGCGGCGCGCTCGCCGTCGGTGTGATCGTCGCGGCGCTGCAGGCCGTCTTCTGGTGGTTCTCGCCGTGGGCCACCGAGGTCTACGCGGACGCCACCGGCCTGCCGTTGCGGGACTACGCCGAGGGCATCCCCGGCCTGCCCAACATGATCCCGATGAGCCTGATCCTCGTCGCGGTCGCCGTGGAACTGCTGCGCGGTCTGCCGGCATGGGTCGCAGGGGCGGCCGGTGGCGTGATCATCACCGCTCTCGTGCCCGTGCAGAACATCCTCGTGTACGGCAGGAACTTCCCCGCCATCGAGCGCTACCTGGCGACCGTCGTCGTGGGCGCGCTGTTCGGCGCACTCGCCGGGATGCTCGGCCGGCGCTTCGGCCACATGCTCCGCCACCTCGCACCAGCAAAGGAAGAACGCCATGCGTAAGACGTTGCTGGGACTCGCGGGGACGGTCGCGCTGCTGCTCGGCCTCACCGCTCCGGCACTCGCCTTCGAGCCGGTGAACGTCGTGCACACCGAGAAGGTGCAGGCCGGGCCGTACGACCTGACGATCGGCTTCAGCACGTGGCCGGTGAAGGCCATGCAGTCGCTGGACTTCACGTTCGCGCCCGAGGACGGCATCGACGGCAAGAAGGGCACGCTCACCGTGCTGCACGAGGGCGTGGTGGGCGACGACGACCCGCTGGCGCGCCATCCCCGCAAGCGGGAGGTGTGGGGCCTCGACATCTACGCCCTGCCGGAACCGGGGACGTGGACGCTGCGGTTCGACGTCGACGGCCCGGCGGGCGCGGGGACGGGTGAGCTGACGAACCTCCAGGTGATGGAGCAGCCGGGGCCGCCGATGGGCCTGTCCTGGGCGGTCAGCACCATCCCGTTGTTCGGCCTGATCGCGTTGATCGTGATCGCGTGGCGGCGGACGCGGACCGCCGTGGCCTAGCGGTACCGGATCAGGTGGCAGGCCCGGCTCCTGCCACCTGACCGGGTGAAGTTTGGTTCGAAAGGCTTGGGTGGCTGGCTTTTCGGTCGCGAGGTCCGGTACCCCTGCGCCGTGCGTTTGCCTCACGCGGTTTGGATTGGCGGGCTCTTGGTGCCCGCGTTGCTCGCCGCCACCGGCGTGTTCGTCTACAGCGGTGGCATCGAGCGGACGCTGCACGCCGATGTGCGTTCAGCGCTGGTGAAGGCCGGCTACCACGGTGTTGTCGCCGTGGACGGCCGGTCCGTCGTGGTCAGCGAGGTCGCGCCGCGCTCGGCCGACGCGGTGCGCGCGGTGGTCGCCGACGTGTCCGGTGTCGGCACTGCGGAGGTGCGGCAGGCCGAACCGGCGCAGCTGTTCGTCGCGGTGCGCGGCGCGGAGATCCTGGTCTCCGGCGCGGTAGCGGACGACGCGGAACGCGGTGCGCTCATCGAGGCCGTGCAGACGGCCGACCACCGCGTCACGGCCGCGCTCCGGCTCGGCGGCCTGCTGCCGATCCCGCCGGCCGTCGTCGGCCGCGTGGTCTCCGCCGCGTTGTCCGCCAAGGTCTCCGACGTGACCGCGACCGTCCACAACGGTCAGATCGCGATCGCCGCCCGCGTCCCGGACGAGGCCCGTGCGGCCGCGGTGCGCGAGGCCGTCACCCAGGCGGCGAACGGCCTGCAGGTCACCGACCGCATCGAGGTCGGCTCGTCCGCCGCCGTCGGCGACCTGAACGTCGAGGCGTTGCACGACTCGATCTCGCGCCTGGTCAACGGGAACGGGGCCATCCGGTTCGTGCAGGGCACCACCGCCTACGAAGGCCACGGCACCGTCCTCATCCAGCGCGTCGGCCGCATGCTCCTGGTCGCGCCGCGCGCCTCGATCACGCTGGTGGCGCACGGCACCGACCAGGCGGTGGCCACGAAGCGCGGGGAACTGGTGCGCGACGTCCTCGTGGGCCAGGGCGTGTCGCCCGCGCTGATCGCCATCGAGACCCGTCCCGCCCCCGGCGGCGAGTACGACCCGGTCACACGCCAGGTCGACGTCGTAGTCCGTTAGGAGTTCGCTGTGCTCTGGTTGTTCTCGCAGATGTTCCTGCTGTGCCTGGTGTCGTTCGCGATCGGCTCGCTGGTGACGTGGCTGTCGGTGCGCAGCCGGCTGCAGCCCGAACGCCCGAAGGCGCGCCTCGCCCTGCCCGCGCCGCGGCTGGCGGCGGAGCAGGTGGTGATCGCCGAGCAGCCGGTCGCGCCGAAGGCCGCGAAGCAGGAACCGTTGCCGGTCAAGGGCAACTCGAAGACGATGGTCTACCACACGCCCGACTCGCCGTACTACCGGCGGATGAAGGGCGACATGGCGTTCGGCACCGAGGCCGAGGCCCAGTCGGCGGGCTACCGGAGGTGGACCACCAAGGGCCGCGTCAAGGTGTGAGCCGGGCTCGCGCCGCACACTCCCCGATTGTTGATCTTCATGAGGGCTGCCCTGCTCAACCTCAGGTTCAAGAAGGCTCCCCTCATGAAGATCAACTAGGCTGCAGTTCCTCCGAAGTGCGCAGACCTCTTCCATGGTGTGCACGCCGCCGTTCTGGATACGGTGTCCACCGACCGTGCTCTCGATGCGGTGGCCGCCCATCGGCGTCAACGACGTCACGCCCTTGTGCGGCGAGCAGGACGCGGTGATCGGAGTAGACAGGAACCCGTGTCGCTGGGCCGGTGCGGGACCCAGGTCGGCGATGGCGACCCGGTGCGACGTCGGCGTGTGCCGGATTTGGGCAAGACACGCCATGTTCGTTCCCACTCGGGGAAAGAATCGCAGAAGGCGGGTGTCGCCATGAGCGAGATCGACGACTGGCTCGCCGTGCTGCTGAAACAGCCCGGTGCCGACGTCGCGGATCTGGAACCGGTGACGACGGCGGAGGCCGCCCGGCGGCTCGTGCTGCTCGGCGTTCCGGACGCAGACCACACAGGTGTGCTGACGACGCTGCCCGGTCCGGACAGGACGCCGGACCTGTGGGAGGCGCTGCTGCGCTGCCACCAGGTCCTCTACGCTCCGGACCCGATTTCCAGCCGGAAGGTCGACTGGCCGGACGCACCTGCCGGGCTCGGTGAAGCCGGACGGTACTTCTACGTCCACCTCTTCCTGCTCGCGCTGCCGTCACTGCTGACGTTGCACGGGAGGCTGAACATCCCGTTCGACGTCACCGCGGCGACCGTGCGGGACCTGGGCGAGAAGGTCGCCGGCTACCGCAAGTGCCACGACACAGGCGGGTTCGACCGTCAGCGCTGGCTGGTGCGGCACTTCCGCGGCACGCTCTTCCGGCTCGGCAGGCTGCAGTTCGACCGCGCGGTGCTCACGATCGACGAGTACCAGGCGGAATCGGACGACGGCCCGAAGGACGGCACGCCCGTCCTGGAAGTGCACGTCCCCGGCGACGGCCCGATGACGCCCGAGGCGTGCGACGAGTCGTTCCAGCGCGCCAGGCCGTTCTTCCACGCCCACTTCCCGGACGAACGGTACGAGTACGGCACCTGCCGTTCGTGGCTGCTCGATCCGCAGCTCACGGAGTTCCTGCCCGGGACTTCGAACATCGTGCGGTTTCAACGCCGCTGGATCCCGTTCGGACCGACGCCGGACGGCGACAGCGACGTTCTCGAGTTCGTCCACCACCTCCTTCCCGGCACCGGTGACCTCTCCACCCTGCCGCGGGACACCACCTTGCAGCGCGCGATCGTCAGCCACCTCCAGTCCGGCGGCCACTGGCGCCTGGGCTGCGGCTGGCTCGCGCTTCCCTGAGGCACGGCAACGGGCCGGGGCAGCTGCGCCGGCCCATCGTGCCGCTGGATCGCGCCCGCGGGAACTATCGGGCGATCAGGTCGCGAATCGCAGTGGTCACCACGTCCGGCGCCTCCTCGGCCATGAAGTGTCCGCAGGAGACCGTGCGGTGGTCGAGATCGGGTGCCCAGGCCTGCCACAGCGCCTTGGCGTCGAAGCCGAGCGCCGCGCCCCAGTCCTGCTGCAGCACGGTGACGGGCATCTTCAGCTGGTTCCCCGCCTCGCGGTCCGCGGTGTCGTGCTCGACGTCGATCGTCGCCGACGCCCGGTAGTCCGCGACGATCGACGTGACCGCCTCGCGGCTGGCGCGCAGGTACTCGGCGCGCACTTCCTGCGGGAACGGCTGCCCGCTCCAGATGTCGAGGAAGTGCCCGAAGAACGCGTCCGGGGTCGCGCTGATCATCTCTTCGGCGAGGCCGGGTGGCTGGGCCATCAGGAACAGGTGGAACCCGATGGCGGCGGACGTTCCGCGCATCACGTCCCACATGTCCAGCGTCGGCAGCACGTCGAGCGACGCGAGGTGCGTGACGTGCTGCGGGTGGTCGAGTCCGGTGCGGAACGCCACGAGCGCGCCCCGGTCGTGGCCCACCAGGGCGAACCGGTCGTGTCCGAGCGCCTGCGCGACCTGGACGACGTCGGCGGCCATCGTGCGCTTGGCGTAGGTGAGGCCGGTGTCGGCGGGCTTGTCGCTGTCGCCGTAGCCGCGCAGGTCGGGCATGATCACGGTGTGGTCGGCGGCCAGGTCAGCGGCGACGTGCCGCCACATGAGGTGGGTCTGCGGGAAGCCGTGCAGCAGCACGATCGGGCTGCCGGATCCGGTGACGGCGACGTTGACCTCGACGCCGTCGGAGACCTGGACGCGCTGGTGGTCGAATGCGGTGTGGTTCACGCCGAGACTGTGCGCCCGCCCGATCAGCAACGAATCAGCGTTAGGGTCAGCGCGTGGTGACGTTCGGGGTGCTCGGCCCGCTGACCGCGGGATCCGCCCGCCTCGGCGGCCCGAAACAACGCGCCGTGCTGGCCCGCCTGCTGGTCGCCCGGCGCCGCGTCGTCCCGGTGCGCACGCTCGTCGCCGACCTGTGGGAAGACCCGCCCGACGGTGCCCTGGGCACGGTCCAGACGTTCGTCGGCGCGCTGCGGAAAGCCCTGGAACCGGACCGTCCACCCCGGACTCCTTCTTCTTTGCTGGTCACCGAGGGTGCGGGTTACGCGCTGCTGGCCGACGACGTGGACGCCTGGCGGTTCGAGGAGATGCTCGGCGGCGATCTGTCCGTCTTGGACAGTGCGTTGGCGTTGTGGCGCGGGCCCGCCTACGCCGAGTTCGCCGACGAGCACTGGGCACGGGCCGAGATCGACCGGCTGGAGGAACTGCGGCTCGTCGCGGTGGAGCGCCGGGCCGAGGCCGCACTGGCGCTGGGGCGGGCCGCGGGTGTGGTCGCCGACCTGCGCGCTCACCTGACCGATCACCCGTGGCGCGAAAAGGCCTGGAGCCTGCTCGCGCTGGCGCTGTACCGCGAAGGCCGCCAGGGTGACGCGCTGGAGGCGGTGCGCGAGGCCAGGCACGCGCTGGTCGAGAACCTCGGCGTCGATCCCGGCGAGGAGCTCCGCACGCTGGAGTCGGACATCCTGGCCCAGTCCCCGCGGCTGCGGCCCTCACCCGTGTCGTCGCTGGTGGGACGCGCCGCCGAGCTCGCGTTGCTGGAGACCGCCGTCCCGGCAGCGGGCCTGGGCATCGCCCTGGTGACGGGCGAGGCAGGCGTGGGCAAGACAGCCCTCGCCACGGCGTTCGCCGAGCTGCTGGCCAGCCGGGGCTGGCGGACGGTCTGGGCGCGCTGCCAGGAGGACGCGCCCGTCGCGTGGCCGTGGCAGCAGGTGGTCGAGGCGCTGGGGGAGGAGCTCGGCGCCGCGGACCGGTTCCGGCTCCGCCTGTCGATCGTGTCCACTGTGGAATCGGCCGCACCCGTCCTGGTGGTGCTGGACGACCTGCACCAGGCCGACGAGGAGACCCTCGCGGTGCTGGCCGCGTTCACCGGCCACCGGCTCTCCGGCCGGGTGTTGATCGTGGCGACCTCACGCTCCGCGGTGCCACTGGAGGCCCTGGCCCGTGCCGAACCGGTCCGGGTCGAGCTCGGAGGTCTGGACGCGGACGCCGTGGCCGCACTGGTCGGAGCGAAGAACGCGGTCGTGATCCACGAACGCAGCGGAGGCAATCCTTTCTACGTCAAGGAACTGGGACGGCTGGTCGCATCCGGCGGCGATCTCGGCTCTGTTCCGGCCGGTGTGCGTGACGTGCTCCGCCACCGCCTCGCCGGGCTGCCGGCCGAGGCGCGGACCGTGCTGCGCCAGGCCTCCGTGCTGGGCAGGGACGTCGAGGTGGACCTGTTGGCCGCACTGGCCGGTCACGACGTGCTCGACGCACTGGACCTCGCGATCGAAGCCGGGTTCGTCGTGGAGGTGGGGCCCGGCCACGCCCGGTTCACGCACGCGTTGGTGCGCGACACGGTGTATGAGGACGTCTCGCTGACCAGGCGTGCTCGCTGGCACGAGGCGGTGGCGGAGGCGCTGCGACCCGGTGAAGTGCAGACGCTCGCGCATCACTACGGCCTCGCGGGCACGAGGAGCGCGGCGGCGGCGAACGCGTTGGCGGAGGCCGCGGAGCAGACGCGTTCGCCACGTGAGGCGGTGAGGCTGTGGCGTGCCGCGATCGCGGCCGGCTCGGAGCGGTTGACGGGGCTGGTCAGGGCGTTGGCGGTGAGCGGAGACCTGGCGGCGGCACGGGAGCAGAGGTCGGCGGCGTTGCGGCTGGCCGGCGGTCCGCGGGAACTGGCCGAGGTGATCGGCTCGTACGACGTGCCCGGCATCTGGACCACGAACGACGACCCGGCCCACTCCGCCGAACTGATCGCCGCCGCCGGACGCGTCCTGCCCGCGTTCCCCGGTCCCACCGCGATCCGCGCCCGTCTGCTCGCCACCATCGCCATGGAGGACCGAGGCACCGGCGCCCGCCTCGGTGAAGCGCGGGAAGCCGAGGCCATAGCCCGTGACCTCGGCGATCCCGCACTCCGGGCGTTCGCGCTGAACGCCCGCTTCATGCACACCTTCCACCGCACGGGCCTCGCCCACGAGCGCGCCGCGATCGGCCGCGAACTCCTCGAGGTCGCCACCGACGTCACCTACGAGGTGCTGGGCCACCTGATCCTCGTCCAGGCCTGCTCCGCGCTCGCCGACTTCGGGACCGCCGACCTGCACGCGGCCGCGGCCGACGACCTCGCCCGGCGCCACGACCTGCCGTTGGTCGGTGTCTTCACCGACTGGTACGCGGCGCTGAAGCTCGTGGCGGCGGGGAAGGCCGCCGACGCCGATCGCGCCTACCGAGCAGCGGCCGAGCGCATCAGGGGCACCGGGATGTGGGGCATGGAACGCGGACTTCTGCCGCTGGCCCTGCTGAGCGTGCACGGGCCGTCCACAGCGGACCTCGATGACGACTGGGGCCCGTTGCTCGACTGGGTCCGCCCGCTGGCGCTGCCTCGTGACGAGGCGCTGGCCGCGGCGCGAGCGCTCCCGGACGGGCCGGCGGACCTGCTCACCGAGGTCCGCGCCTGCCTGCTGGCGATGGCGGCGACCAGACTGCACGACGACGAACTCGCGGAGCGCGCACATGCGCTGCTCCTGCCCGCCAAGGACGAGCTCGTGGCGGGCACCGGGCTGTTCACGTTCGGCCCGGTGTCGGACTACCTACGCGGCTAGGGCGGGTCCGAGCAGCAGGCCGCCGTCCAGCACGAACTCCGACCCGGTCGCGAACGCCGCCTCGGCCGACGCCAGGTAGAGCACCAGCGCGGTGAACTCGGCGGGCTCGCCCAGCCTCGGCACGGCGAACGGCGCGGGGGAGTAGAGGTCGCCGATCGCGGGCTGGCCCGCCGCGACCGGTTCGGTGATCAGCGGCGTCGACACGACACCGGGGTGGATCGAGTTGACCCTGATCCCGTCGCGGCCGAGCTCCAGCGCCGCGGTCTTGGTGAGGCCGCGCAGCGCCCACTTGCTCGCCACGTACGGCGCGTAATACGGCGAACCCACGTTGCCCATGGTCGAGGCGATGTTCACGATCGACCCGCCGCCGGCCCTGCGCAACGACGGCGCGACGTGCTTGATGCCGAGGAACTGGCCGGTCAGGTTCACCGCCATGGTCCGGTCCCAGACCTCGCGCGAGGTGTCCTCGATCAACGCGGCCGCGTGCTGCGCACCCGCGTTGTTGACCAGCACGGACACCGGCCCGAACCGCTCCTCCGCTGCCTGGACCGCAGCGATCCACGCGTCCTCGTCCGTCACGTCGAGCCGCACCGCGAACGCCCGCGAGCCCAGCTCCTTCGCGACCTTCGAGCCCGCGTCCAGGTCACGGGCGGCGATCACGACCTGGGCGCCTTCCGCGTGGAAGCCCCGGACGTGGCTCGCGCCCATCCCGCTGGTCGCGCCGGTGACGAGGACCGTCTTGCCGTCGAAGCGTGCCATCGTTCTCCTCCAGTGGTGAGTTGAGTGACTCACCTCGGAACGTTAGACACGAGCGGCATGGTGAGTCAAGTGACTCACCTCATGGCATACTGGAGGGCGTGCCGACCTACCACGAGCGCATGGCGGAGCAGAAGCGGACGGCGATCGTCGACGCGGCCACGGGGCTGTTCCTGGAATCCGGCTACGACAAGACCTCGCTCGCGCGCATCGCCGACGCGGCCGGGGTGTCGAAGGCGACGCTGTTCAAGCAGTTCCCGACGAAGGCCGAGCTGTTCGACGCGATCGTCACGGACTACTGGCGCACGGAGGAGGGCGCGCTCACGCCGCAGCCCGGTGATCCGGCGAAGGGGCTCCAGTCGCTCGGCAACCGGTACGTGGCGTTGCTGACCCGGCCGGGCATGGTCGCGCTGTTCCGCATCGTCATCGCCGAGGCGCCACGTTTCCCCGAGCTCGGCCAGACCCAGTTCAAGCTGGGCAAACAGCCGTTCTTCGACGCGGTCCGCGACTACCTCGCCGCCGAACACGAAGCCGGCACGCTGGAAGTGGAAGACCCGGTCCTGGCCGCGACCCAGTTCCTCGGCATGATCTCGAACTTCGCGTTCTGGCCCCGGATGCTGCTGATGAACTGGGCGCCCACCGAGAAGGCCATGGCCCACTCGGTGGACGAGGCGGTCCAGACGGTCCTGGCCCGCTACGAGGTCACAGCGGCAACCGGCGCAGCGCGGGCTTGAGGACCTTCCCTGACCCCGTGCGAGGCAGTTCGGCGACCACCTCGACGTGGACCGGGATCTTGTACTTCGCCAGGCGCGGCACCAGGAACTCCCGCAACCCGGCCGCGTCGACCACGGCACCGTCGCGGGGCCGGACGAACGCGCGCCCGACCTCGCCCCACCGCCGGTCCGGCACCCCGACGACGGCGACCTCCACCACGTCCGGGTGCGAGGTGATCGCGTTCTCCACCTCGGCCGGGTAGACGTTCTCGCCGCCGGAGATGTACATGTCCTTGAGGCGGTCCAGCACGTACAGGTGACCGTCGTCGAGCCGCCCGAGGTCGCCGGTGCGGAACCAGCCGTCCTCGGTGAACGCGGCCTGGGTGGCGACCGGGTCGTTCCAGTAGCCAGGGGTGACGTTCGGTCCCTGCACCTCGATCTCACCGGTGTCGGCCAGCCGCAGGTCGCCGAAGAACACGCAGGGCCCGGCCGAACCCGCCCGGCGAACGCTGTCCGCGGCCTCCAGGAACGTGGCACCGGGCGCGGTCTCCGTGAGGCCGTATCCCTGGCAGAACACCAGCCCCCGGTCCTGGTAGGCGCGGATCACCGCGTCCGGCACGGCCGCCCCGCCGCACAGCAGCACGCGCAACGACGACAGGTCCGCCTTCTCCCACAACGAAGACGAAGCCAGGTCGGCGTACATCGTGGACACACCGAACATCCACGTCACGCGGTGGGTCTCGATCAACGAGACGCACTCGGCGACGTCCCACCGCGGGGTGATCACGCTGTGCCCACCCTTGATGAAGGTGGGCAGCAACGTCTGCGTGAGCGCGGCGACGTGGAACAACGGCGCGGTGACCAGCGCGACCTCGTCCGAGGCGATGTCGACGCCGATCATCAGGTTGAACGTGTTCCACAACAGGTTGGCGTGACTCAGGATCGCGCCCTTGGGCCTGCCGGTCGTGCCGGAGGTGTAGAGGATCAGCGCGGCGTCGTCGACCCCGACCACCTCGTCCAGCGGCTCGTCGGAACCGCCGAGGAGCCAGTCCTCGTACGTGGAGAGCGACACGGCTCGCGGATGCTCCACGAGGTGCGAGGGCGCGTGCACCAGCACACGCGCCCCGCAGTCGGCCAGCTGATAGCTGATCTCCGCCGGCGTCAGCCGGAAGTTCAACGGCACGAAGATCGCGCCCAGCTGGTGCGCGGCGAACATGGTCTCGGCGAACGACGGGTGGTTCGGGCCGAGGTACGCGACCCGGTCACCGTGCCCCACGCCGAGCTCCCGCAACCGCCACGCCAGCCGGGTCGTGCGGACAGCCAGTTCCTCGTAGGAGGTGGAGACCCCTTGGTAGGTCAGCGCCTCACGCTTCGGCGCCATGCGTGCGCGGCGGTGTGGCCAGCTGCCCAGCCCCGAGTTCCGCATTCCTGTCTCCTGTCAGGCTGGTCCGGCTGGTCTCCCGCAGGATCACCGTGCACACCACGGTGAGCAGGCAGAAGGCCGCGAGGATGAACGGAATCGCGCCCGTGCCGGACGAGCGCTGCACCTGTGCGAAGAGCAACGGCGCGAGCCCCGCGCCCAGGCCCGCGAGCTGGTAGCCGAGCGAGGCACCGGTGTAGCGGCTGCCGGTGTTGAACAGCTCGCTGTACAGCGCGGCGAGCGGCCCGTACATCATCGGATGGATCACGGCCTGGCCGAGCACCAGGGCGATGACCACGTAGCCGTTGTCCACCAACGGGAACAGCACGAACCCGAACGCCGCCATGAGCACCGCGCCGGCGAGCACGACAGGTCTGCGGCCGAACCGGTCCGACGCCGCCGACCAGCCGAGGATGCCGATCACCGCGAGCGCCGAGGACAGCGTCAGCGCGTTGAGGATCGACTGCCGGCTGTTTCCGGCCTGCACGCCGTACGCGAGGATGAAGGTCGTCAAGGTCGACTGCGCGACGAACGCGGAGAGGCCGACGCCGATACCGAGCAGCAGCGTGCGCGGGTGGTTGCGCAGCACGTCGAGCAGCGGCATCGTGCCCTTCTTCCCCTCGGCCTTGAAGACGGGCGTCTCCTCGACCTTCAGCCGCACGAACAGGCCGATGCCGAGCAGCACCAGGCTCAGCAGGAACGGCACCCGCCAGCCCCACTCGAGGAACGCCTTCTCACCGACCAGCGCCGCGGTACCGCTCAGGGCGAGGGTCGACAGCACCATGCCGCACGGCGCGCCCGCGTTGGTGAAGCTCGCCCACAGCCCGCGCCGGGACGTGGCGTGCTCGGCGGACATGAGCACGGCGCCGCCCCACTCGCCGCCGACGGAGATGCCCTGCACCACGCGCAGCAGGATCAGTCCGGCAGGGGCGAGCCAGCCGACCTGGGCGTAGGTGGGCAGCAGGCCGATCAGGAAGCTCGCCACGCCCATCAGGCTCATGGTCAGCACGAGCATCTTCTTGCGCCCCAGCAGGTCCCCGTAGTGTCCGAAGAGGACTCCGCCGAGCGGCCGGGCGAGGTAGCCGGTGGCGAACGTGCCGAAGCTCGCGATCGTGCCGACCAGCGGGTCCAGCGAGGAGAAGAAGACCTTGTTGAACACGACCGCGGAGGCCGTGGCGTAGAGCAGGAAGTCGTAGTACTCGATCACGCTTCCGAGGAAGCTGGACGAGACCGCGCGGCGTAACTGCGTTGTTGTCGCCATGACTTCACCTCATGCGTAGTGGCGGTAGACGGCACGTGCGACGCAAGCGGGCTTCTCGGAGCCCTCGATCTCGACGGTGAAGTCGACGGTGAGCTGCACGCCGTCGCCCGGCACGTCCTCGACGGACGCGACCTGGCCCAGCAGCCGGATCTTCGCCCCGACCGGCACGGGTGCGGGGAAGCGCACCTTGTCCAGCCCGTAGTTGAGGCTCATCCGCACGCCCGAGACCTCGAGCAGCTCGGTCATCAACGGGATGAGCAGCGCCAGCGTGAGGTACCCGTGGGCGATCGTGCCGCCGAACGGCCCGGTGGCGGCGCGCACCGGGTCGACGTGGATCCACTGGTGGTCGTCGGTGGCGGTGGCGAACGTGTCGACGCGGCTCTGGTCGATCTGCAGCCAGTCGGTGTGGCCGAGACTCGTGCCCGCCAGGGCCTTGAGTTCGGCGATTCCTTGGACGGAGATGGTCACGCTTCCTCCTTCACGAGTCCGAGCAGCCGGGCGGCGTTGAGCTTGAGGATCTTGGGGCGGACCTCGTCGGAGATCTCCAGCTTGGCGAAGTCCGCGAGCCAGCGGTCCGGGGTGATCACCGGGTGGTCCGAGCCGAACAGGACCTTGTCCTGCAACAGGGTGTTGGCGTAGCGGACGAGCTGCGGCGGGAAGTACTTCGGCGACCAGCCGGACAGGTCGATGTACACGAACGGCTTGTGCGTGGCCACCGCGAGCGCCTCGTCCTGCCAGGGGAAGGACGGGTGCGCGAGCACGATCCTGAGGTGCGGGAAGTCGACGGCCACGTCGTCCACGAGCATCGGGTTGGAGTGCTTGAGCCTGATGCCACCGCCGCCGGGCACGCCGGCACCGATCCCGGTCTGTCCACTGTGGAACAGCGCGGGCACGCCGAGCTCCTCGATCACCTCGTAGAGCGGGTACGCCATCCGGTCGTCCGGGGAGAAGTCCTGGAGGCTGGGGTGGAACTTGAAGCCCCGCACACCGTGCTCCTCGACGAGCCTGCGGGCCTCCCGGACGGCGGTGCGGCCCTTCCACGGGTCGACGCTCGCGAACGGGATCAGCACGTCGGCGTGCTCGGCGCAGGACGCGGCGATCTCCTCGTTGGAGATGCGCGGGTGTCCGGTGGCGTGTTCCGCGTCGACCGTGAAGATCACCGCGGCCATCTTCCGCTCGCGGTAGATCCGGGCGGTCTCGGCGATCGTCGGCTGGCGGTGGGTGGACTTGAAGTACTTGGCGGACGCCTCGATCAGCGTGGGGCTCAGCGAACTGTGGCCGTCGCTGGAGATCTCCGCGTGCGTGTGGACGTCGATGGCGACGAGGCTGTCCACATCCATTTTGGGAACACTCATGGCGCCACCGGCATCGGGATCCCGTAGGTCTCGGCCTCGAACTCGCCGAACCGCTCGGCGATCGCGTCCGCGTCCCATCCGCCGTCCGCGAACAGGACCTGCTTCTCGACGGGGTGCGACCAGAGTGCGAGCTTGTCGCCGCCGACACCGATCGCCTGTCCCGTAACACCTTTCGCCGCGTCCGAGGCGAGGTAGACGATCAGGCCGGCGACGTCCTCGACGGTGCCCAGGCCTTCGTCGCGCCGCACCCACTCCGGCAACGGCGCGCCGGTCCGTTCCGACTCCTCGATCAACGGCGCGAACGCGGGGATCGTGCGGGTCATCTCGGTGGCGGCGACGGGGACGACCGCGTTGACGGCGATGTCCGAGCGGGCCAGCTCCAACGCCCAGGTCCGTGCCATGGCGGCGATCCCGGCCTTGGCGGCGGAGTAGTTGGTCTGCCCGAAGTTGCCGCGCTGCCCGGCGGGTGACGCGACCAGCACGAGGCTGCCGCCCGTGCCCTGTTCGCGCATCCGCACCGCCGCCGCACGCGCACACGTGAAGGTGCCGCGCAGGTGCACGTTGATCACCGCGTCGAAGTCGTCGTCGGTCATCTTCCACAGCACGCGGTCGCGCAGGATGCCCGCGTTGGTGACCAGGACGTCGAGCTGTCCGAACTCCTCGACGGCCGCCGCGACGAGCAGGTCGGCGGTCTCGGTGGACCCGACCGGCGCGATCACCGCGCGGCCCCCGATGCCCGCGGCGACCTCCTCGGCGCTCTCGTCCACGTCGTTGACGACGACCTTGGCCCCGTTGCGCGCCAACGCTTCCGCGTACGCCCGCCCCAGCCCGCGGCCGGCGCCGGTGACGATCGCGACCTTTCCCGACAGCTCCATCAGGCGAGTCCTCTCCGTTGGGGTCGCGACCCAAAGTAGGGCATATTCATGACGCTCGTCTAGATGCTGCCCAACATGTATCGTGAGCTGCGTGACGCCCCAGTCGTTGATGCTCAACTTCCTCGGCCTGTACGTGTTCGACCGCGGCATCGCGGTCTACTCGGGCAGCGTGATCGACGTGTTCGGGCGCGTGGACGTCTCGGAGGAGGCGGTGCGCTCGACGCTGACGCGCATGGCCTCGCGGGGCCTGCTCACCAAGCACCGCAACGGCCGCAAGGTCTACTTCGGACTCACGCCGCGCGCGACGGACGTCCTGAGGGACGGCGAGCGCCGCATCTGGCAGCGCGGCGCGGTCAACCGCGACTGGGACGGCACCTGGACCCTGGTCGGCTTCTCACTGCCGGAGGGCCGCCGCGGCGAACGGCACGACCTGCGCTCGCAGCTGCAGTGGGCGGGCTTCGGTCCGGTGCAGAACGGCCTGTGGATCGCCCCCGGTGCACGTGACGTGACCGAACTGGTCGAGGGGCTCGCGGAGAACGTCACGGTCTTCACCGCCCAGCACGCCAAACCGACCGAGGCGGCGGACCTGGCGCGCCGCGCGTTCGACACGGCCGCCATCGCCGCCCGCTACCAGGACTTCCTGACGAAGTGGCGTGAGCCGGACAGCACGCTGCCGGACGACCTGGCCCGCCAGTTGCTGCTGCACGCCGACTGGCTCGACCTCGTGCGGCAGGACCCGCATCTACCGGCCGAGCTGCTCGCGGGCGACTGGCCGGCGATCGAGGCGGAGCAGCTGTTCCAGTCCCTGGCCACCCGCTACGCCGAGACCGCGACCCCGCTCGCGGCCGCCGCCATCGACTCCATCGAGGTCGATGCTAGCTAGATCACAGCGCTGTCTTGGGTATAGCGCTATCGAAAAGTTAGTGCCACGCTCTCGTGCACACACCGAGTGGGAAGGTGCACGAGATGCTGAACCGTCGTTCGCTCATCACCCAGGGCAGCACTGCCGCTTTCGGCGCGATGGCGCTGGCGGCCGTGACCGGTGGCGTGGCCGAGGCCGCCGCTCCTGCGGGCTACTCGCCGTGGACGCCGCTGCCGGACCCGGCCACCACGCCGGTGCCGAACCCGCCGTTCGCCAAGGACCTGACCAGGGAGGAACGGGAGAACCTCCGTACGTTCGACGAGCTCGACTTCGACGTCTTCAGCCACCAGAAGTGGGCCCGGCTGGGGGAGAGCCACGCCCGCAACATCCGCGTGCACTGGCCCGACGGCCACTACACCGACGGCATCGACAGGCACGTCGAGGACCTCAAGGCCCTGTTCGTCTGGGCGCCGGACACCCGCATCGAGTCGCACTACCTGCGGGTCGCGAACGGCGGGCTGAGCGCGGTCGCCGGCGTCATGAAGGGCACCTTCACGCGGCCGATGCCGGACGGCAAGGGCGGTCTGATCCCGCCGACGGGCAAGAAGTACGCCATCAACATGGCCACCGTCGGGTTGTGGAACCGGCGCGGCACGATGGACGAGGAGTTCCTGTTCTGGGACAACCAGACGTTCTACCAGCAGATCGGGCTCGGCTGACCGGCCGTCAGCGGGCTTCGCTGAGCCGGGACGCACGCAGGAGGTCGAGCTGGTCGGCACCGCCGGTTCCCTGGGCCGCCGTGTAGGTGACGATGCGCAGGTCGACGCCGGGCACGGTCAGCACGTCGCAGTCCAGGGTGACGTCACCCAGCTCGGGATGCCTGATCGTCTTGAGGTCGCCGGTGAGCTGTCCCATGCCCGTCACCGACCACAGCTCACCGAAGAAGGGTGAGGCCGCCCGCAGGTCGTCCACGAGCGCCGCCAGGTCCGGGTCGGCCGGGTAGCGGGAGACCGCTTCGCGCAGGTCCGCCACGATCGCGGTCTCGAAGGCGTACGGCCCGGCCGCCGAGGTGACCGGGCGCAGGTACCAGCGGCCCTCGCCCGTGCCGAAGAGGGCGCGGGCGAGGTTGCGTTCGGCGGGCGGCAGGCCGGACGGATCGCCGTGCAGAGCCGTCCACATGTCGTTCCACCACAGCAGGCTCCAATCGGCGGCGAACACGCCGATCGGGAGATCGCCGAGGCGGTCGACGAGGCGGCGGATGCTCGGCGGCACGTGGGTGCCGACGACCTGGTCGCGAGGCGCGAGCAGACCCGCGGCACGGAAGAGCTGGTCGCGTTCGGCAGGGGAGAGCCGCAGCGCGCGGGCCAGGGCCGAGACCACCTGGGCTGACGGGTTGGTGGCCCGGCCCTGCTCCAGCCGCAGCACGTACTCGTGGGACAGACCGGCGAGCTCGGCGAGCTCCTCGCGGCGCAGCCCGGGGGCGCGCCGACGAGCTGACCGGGCGTAGCCGGCATCAGCCGGGTCGAGGCGATCGCGCCAGCCGCGCAGCAGGTCACCGAAGCTCAGGCCGCTCACTCCTCCATGATCGCACCAGGCGTGTCCTGCGCCACCGTCACCATCCGAGCGAGCGCGGCGCGCATGTAGCGGGTCCAGAGCGGCTTGAACGGCCCGGCGACGATCCAGCGGCGGCCAGGCAGTGGCCGGAAGTCGTAGGTCCACCGGATCGACGTGCCGGTGCCGTCGGGGAGGAACGACCACTCGCCACGCACCCCGGAGACCAGCTTGGCCAGCACGTTGGTGAAGCCGCTGAGCTCGTAGGCGAACCCGTGTCCGTCCACGACCTCGGTGAGCCGCTCGTCGGCCTTGGAGCCGTCGGTGAACCAGGTCTGGCGCGAGGTCCCCGGCCGGTCCCAGACGCCGGTCTGGCCGCGCACCTCCGCGACGCCGGGGAACGGTCCCCACGGCCTGAAGACCCGGGAGAGGTCGATCGGCACGATGACCCGGTGGGTGTGGGCAGGGCTGGACGTCGTACGGGCGAAGACGGTGATCGGAACGCTCTTTTTCGTCATGCCACGAGCATCACGGGCCGTGCCCGCCCGAGGCAGACACCTGTCAGTACATACCCTCGAGGTCTCGCCGTGCCGTTCGTGGCTCAGCCGGCGATGGTGCGCATCAGGGTTTCGAGGTCGCGCTCGCCTTCCCGTGTCTGGACTCCGTTCGGCAACGCCGCGTCCATCAGCTTCCGCACGGCGGGCGATTCGATCCGGGACGCCCAGGCGTCGTGCTCGCGCAGGTATCCGGCGGCGAGGTCGTCGGCGGGCAGGGCCTGCTTCACCGCGGCGACGACTCCTTCGGGGAGCGCGGCGATGTTGCGGGCGATCCGGTCGACGAAGCCGCGCAGTTCGGAGGCCGGGACGGCGCGGTTGATCCAGCCGTAGGCGGCGGCGGTCTCGGCGTCGACCAGGTCCGCGGCCAGGACGATCTCCAGGGCGCGGTTGCGCCCGACCCGTTCACGCAGGTACTGCGTGCCGCCGCCACCGGGAACGATCCCCATGAGCGCCTCGACCTGGCCGAGCCCGGCGGTCTCGGCCGCGGCGAAGGCCATGTCCGCGGCCGCGACGAACTCCGCGCCACCGCCACGGGCCTTGCCCGCGAGCTCGACGATCGTCACCTGGGGCTGGTGGCGCAGCAGTTCGCCGACGGCCTGGAACACGTTGACACCCGCGGGAGCGGCCTTGGCGAGCTCGTCGAGGCCCTCCGCGTCCTCCAGGACCAGCATGTCGACGTGGGCGAGGAAGAACTCCGGGTCGGCGCTGGCGAAGACGACGACCCGGACCGACGGGTCGTCGCGGAACCCGTCGAGCAGGCTGCGCAGCTCCCGCATCATCGTCACGCCGAGCACGTTCACCGGCGGGTTGTGCAGCACAACGCGGGCGACACCACGATCGGTGCTCACTCGCAGAGTCGAGTAGGGCTGTCCGGTCATCACGGAACTCTCCAGTTACTGATAGGCACGTAGGTTTGCGATGCATACCTATGCTGTTCAGCGCGCTGGAATAGATCAAGAACGCACTTCGGGAGAACCAGGGATCATGAGGGATACCTACCTGCTCGGCGAGGTCGCGAACGTCACCGGCGACCGGGTCGTGTTCCGCGCGGACTGCCCCAGCAGGCCGATCCTCGACCAGATCGCGGACAAGTGGTCCATGATGATCATGGCGGTGCTGGAGCGGCCGACGCGGTTCAACGAGCTGATGCGCCGACTGGAAGGGATCACCCAGCGCGTGCTCACCCAGTCGCTGCGACGGCTGGAACGCAACGGGATGATCCGCCGCACGGTGCTGCCGACCTCGCCGGTCGGCGTCGAGTACTCCCTCACACCGCTGGGCGAGTCCCTGCGCGAGCCGTTCGGACACCTCTACGCCTGGACTGTCGAACACAGCGCCCAGATCCAGCAAGCCCAGCATTCCTACGACCACGACGGCGCCACGCCGCAAGCTTGAGTTCGGTCGTGACCGGCCGAGGCCATCTGACCGACCGGCACGCCCGTTCTCCGTTTCTTGCAGGGTGATCAGATCGCGTCGAGCAGAGGACGAACCCTGACCTGTACTCGCGAGACAGTGTTGCTGTCACAGGAAATCCCTGAGGACAGGAACCGCTCGCGAAGGATCGGAATTCATGCAAACCCGCCCGCTGGGCCGCACCGGCATCCAGGTCAGCCCCTACGCGCTGGGCACGATGCTGCTCAACTCGTACGGCAATCCCGACCAGGACGAGTGCGTCCGCATCGTGCACCGGGCCCTCGACTCCGGCATCAACTTCGTCGACACCGCCGACGTCTACGGTCCCGACGGAGAATCGGAGACGATCCTCGGCAAGGCTCTGCGTGGCCGCCGCGACGACGTCGTGCTGGCCACCAAGTTCAACGGCCCCATGGGCGCCGACCCCAATCGGCGCGGCAACTCCCGTCGCTGGATCGTCTCCGCCGTCGAGGGATCGCTGCGCCGTCTCGGGGTCGACCACATCGACCTCTACCAGGTCCACCACCCCGAACCCGGCACCGACATCGAGGAGACGCTCGCCGCGCTGACCGACCTGGTGCGCGTGGGCAAGATCCGCGCCATCGGTCACTCCAACCTGCCCGCCGCGGAGATCGTCGAGGCCCAGTGGGTGTCCGAGCGGCGTGGGCTGGCCCGCTTCCGCTCGGAGCAGCCGCACTACTCGATTCTCAACCGCGGGATCGAACGCGATGTCCTTCCGGTGTGCGAGCGCTACGGACTGGGCGTCATGGTGTGGAGCCCGCTGGCGATGGGTCTGCTCGGTGGCCGCCTGCGCAAGGGCAACGCCGAGACCGCCTCGGCCGGCCGTCTGCACTGGGCAGGGAAACACCTGACCGACGAACGCAAACTCGATGCCGTAGAGGCACTCGCACAGGTCGCTGCAGAGGCTGGGATGTCGTTGCCCCACCTGGCCCTGGCCTTCGTGACCGCCCACCCTGCGGTCACCTCCGCGGTCATCGGTCCCCGCGTCCTGGACCAGCTCGACGACCTGATCGCGGGAGCCGACACCCTGCTCGGTGACGACGTGCTCGACCGCATCGACGAGATCGTGCCGCCGGGCAGTGACGTCGGACCGATGGACGTCGCCTACGTCACCCCGCCGATCACTCACCCGGCTCTGCGCCGCCGCACCGTCGACACCCGCGCCGCACGGCAACGGTCTCCGCAGTGAGGACTGCCTGCTCGGCCGGCGGCCGAGCAAGGCTGTGGTCGTGTCCGCGGTCGCGCTCGCCGGCCTGGGCGGCCGGGTACTTCATGCGACGGGATCGGCCCGCTGGTGTGCACCGTGGTCGACGTGCTCACCAGCGCGCCGCTGTTCGCCGCACGTCGGCCATCTCGTCGCGATGACCTTCAACATCGCCATCAACCCGAACTTCCCGCACCCGCTGCGCTACGGCCTGCTCAACGCTCCCTAACTTCCTCGTCGGCGGCGTGGTCACCAGCCTCGCCCTGGTCTTGATCTGACACCGCGGCCACGCGCGTCGTCGCGTAGCCGGACAACAGGAACAACAGATGCCTCCGAAGATCGACGTCGAACAGCGCCGGGCTCGCCTCGGTGTCCGCCACCACCTGGCCGTGCCCGCGACCACGACCAGGGAGGCGATCGCGGGTGTCGCGCTGCACGCCACCGATCCCGCGACGGTTCACCTCTCGGTGGCCGCACGGCTCGGGCGGCCGGCGGTTCCGGACGTCGAACGCGTGCTGTACCAGGAGCGCACCTGCTTGCGACTGCTCGGCATGCGCCGCACGGTGTTCGTGACGGATCTCGAGACCGCGGCTCTGGTGCAGCACGGTTGTTCCGCGGACGTCGCGGCGAGACATCGGCGGCTGCTGGAGAAGGAACTCGGACAGCAGGGACACCCGGAGAACGTGCCGGAACCGACGACGTGGCTGGCCGAGGTCGAAACCGCGGTCGAGGCCGCGCTGCACAACCTCGGATCGGCAACGGCGACCCAACTGGCCGGCGTGGAACCGCGGCTGCGCCAGCAACTGCTGATGTACGAGGGAAAGCCGTACGAAGCGATCAGCAACGTCACCAGCCGGGTGTTGTTCCAGCTGGCCGCGGACGGCCGGATCGTCCGCGGCCGGCCGCGCGGCACATGGCTGAGCACGCAGTACGTCTGGCACCCCTTGCGCGAGTGGATCCCGGACGGTCTGAAGTCGTGGGAGCCCGACGCGGCGAGGACGGAGCTGGCGCGGTTGTGGTTGCGCGCGTACGGCCCTGCGCCGGTGTCGGACCTGCGGTGGTGGACGGGCTGGACGATCGGGCAGACGAGCAGGGCGCTGGCCGGGGTGGCGGCGGTGGAGGTCGAGCTGGACGGCGTGACAGGGCTGGTGCCGGCCGACGACCTGGAACCGGTGGCCTCGCCGGAGCCGTGGGCGGCGTTGCTACCGAGCCTGGACCCGACGGCGATGGGCTGGCAGGACCGGCGCTGGTTCCTGGGCGAGCACCAGAAGGCGCTGTTCGACCGGGCGGGCAACATCGGCCCGACGGTCTGGGCGAACGGCCGCATCGTGGGCGGCTGGGCGCAGCGCGCGACCGGCGAGGTCGTACACCGGCTGCTGGAGAACGTGTCATCGGAGGAACGGAGGCTGGTCGACGAGGCAGTCGGCCACTGCGCGACGTGGCTGGGTGGGACCCGCGTGACACCGCGGATGCGGACGCCGCTGGAGCGCGAACTGGCGACGTGACGGCCGAGGAAGGCCGCCGCACCTCGGTCGTCGGGACGAGCTCGGGGTGGTGCTCTTAGACGATCCCGGCCTGGGCGGGTGCCGCCTGCAACCGCAGGAACGACGTCTCGTCGAAGCCGTGCACGCCGATCGGCACCACCCCGAGCGTCACGCCACGGCCGTTCCTTCCAGCTCCACCATCAGCTCGGGGATCGCCAGCCGCGTCACCCCGAGCAACGTCGTCGGCGGCGCCACCCGCGCGCCGCCGAGCCGCGCAGCCAGCACCCCGTAGTGCTGGAACAGCAGGTCGACGTCGGTGGTGTACACGGTGAGCCGCACGAGGTTCGCGAGCGACATCCCCGCCTCGGCCAGCACCGCCTCCAGGTTGTCCAGGCTCAGCGCCACCTGCGCCGCCATGTCGCCGGCGTGCTCGGGCTTGCCGTCACCGTTCGTCGAGGTCTGGCCCGCGCAGTACAGCGTGCGCTGCTGGCCGGTGACGACCTCGCCCTGGTGGTAGCCCAGCTCCGCCGACCACGGCCACGGGTTGACCGGCGTTCGTTCCACAGCCACGACAGCTCCATTCGATCTCTTCGACAGTGCCGTCAGCCTCGCAACCGATACACGACATCCTGTGTCACGTATTCCCGTACGGTTTTCGCATGCGTGCCGACCGGTTGGTCTCGCTGGTCCTGCTGCTGCGGCGGCACGGTCAGCTGTCGGCGACCGCTCTCGCCCGTGAGCTCGAGGTGTCCACGCGCACGGTGCTGCGCGACATCGAGGCGCTCTCGGCGGCGGGCGTCCCGGTCTACGCCGAACGTGGCCGGCACGGCGGTTTCGCGCTGCTGCCCGGCTTCCAGACCGAGCTCACCGGCCTGAACCACGACGAGGCGCTCGCCCTTCTCGTTGCCGGGGCCCGCCGCGGCGCGCAGGTGTTCGGGCTCGGGTCCGCGCTCGCCTCGGCCATGCTCAAGGTCGTCGACGCGCTGCCGGAGAGCTATCGGCGCACGGCGGCCGGTGCGGCCGAACGGCTGCTCATCGACCCGGCGACCGACCTGCTCGCCCGGCGCGCGGCCGAGGAGGAGCTGCCGGACGAGGTCGTGGCGCAGGTCCGGCGCGCGGTGTTCGCGGGACACCGGCTGCGGATCCACTACGAGGCGATGGACCGGGCGCCGCAGTGGCGGACGGTGGACCCGATCGGCCTGGTGACCGTGCGCGAGCAGGGGTATCTGCTGGCGAAGAGGTCGGGGGAGGACCGCACCTACCGGCTGTCGCGGATCCTCGCGGCCGAGGAGCTGGACGAACCGGCGGAGCGGCCGGACCGGGTCGACCTGGACCGGGCCTGGCAGGAGCGCAGCACGCGGTTCCGGACCGGCGGCGACCAGGTCGCCGTGGTGCTGCGGGTGCACCCGGCCCGGCGTGAGGAGCTGGTGGGCACCGCGCTGGCCGTGCTCGCGGAGGAACCCGACGACGACCGGCTGCGGATGGAGGTCACGTTCCAGGACCCGCGGCACGCCGAGTGGGCGGTGTGGCGGCTGGCGATGGGGGCGGAAGTCGTTGAGCCGCAGTGGTTGCGCGCCGCACTGAGGGAACGGGCGCTGGCGGTCGCCGCCCGGTACAGCGAGGGGGAGCAGCGGTGAGCACCGACTTCGGTCGTTACCTGAACGCGCGGGTGCTGTCGGTCACCGGCGCCGTCGTGTCCGCGGTGGCGCTGCCGGTGCTCGTCTACCAGCTGACCGGGTCGGCGGGCTGGACGTCGGCCGTCACGGCGGCGGAAGCGTTGCCGTACCTGGTGTTCGGGCTGCTGGCCGGTGCGCTCGCGGACCGGCTGGACCGCCGCCTGATGATGGTGGCGATGGACCTCGCGGTCGCCGCCGTGCTGCTGAGCGTGCCGCTGGCGTGGCTGGCCGGTGGACTGACCGCGCCGCACGTCGTGGTGGTGGCGTTCACGACGCAGACGGCGTTCGTGTTCTTCGACGCGGCGAACTTCGGCGCGCTGCCGGCGTTGGTGGGCAAGGAAAAGCTCGCCACGGCCTACTCGACGCTCTACGGGCGCACGACCGTCGTGGAACTCGTGGTGCCCGGCGTGACGGGTCTGCTCGTGGCGATCGTCGCTCCGGCGGCACTGCTGGCGGTGAACGCGCTGACGGCTGTGGGGTCGGCGCTGTTGTTGCGTGCGATCACGAGCAGCATGGCCAATCCACGGCCGGTGCAAGGTGCGGGGGCGCTTGCCCAGGACGTCCGCGAAGGACTGAGGTTTCTCTGGCACGAACCGATCATCCGGCTGCTCACGCTCGTCGGGGCCACGCACTCGGTGGCGAGCGGCGCGTGGATGGCGGTGCTCGTGCCGTTCGCGGACCAGGTGCTGGGGGTCGCGCCGAAGGGGGACACCCGGCTCGCCGTGCTGTTCACCTGCTGGGGCGTCGGCGCGGTCATCGCGTCGCGGGTGTTCCCGAAGTTGACGGCGCGCTGGGGCAACGCGAAGGTCGCGCTGGCCGCGCTGCCGCTCTCGTTGCTCTGCGGTGTCCTCGTGCTGGTCAGCGGGCACTGGCTCGTCCTCTGCGTGACGGCGACCTGCTGGGGTGTCGCGGGCGCGGTCGCGGTGATCAACGGGATCACCTACCGGCAGCAGGTCTGTCCGGACGACCTGCAGTCGCGGGTGAACACCACCGCCCGCATGGTCGCCTGGGGGCTCGGTCAGCCCCTCGGGGCGGCGCTGGCGGGTGTGCTGTCGGTCGCGACCGGTGATCCACGGGCAGGGCTCGGCGCCGGGCTCGCCGTGCTGCTGGCCGGCGTCGTCGCGGCCTGGGTGTCACCCGTGCTGCGCCGAGCGGCCTAGAAATACCGCAGCCACACGTAACCCCAGGCCATCGCGGTGCTGACCAGCGTCACCACGATGCCGTAGCGGGTGAACTGCCAGAAGCTGATCCGGTGTCCCGCGCGGGCGGCGATGCCGAGCGCGACGACGTTGGCGCTGGCGGCGACCGCGGTGCCGTTGCCGCCGAAGTCCGCGCCGAGGGCGAACGACCACCACAGCGCGCGGCCCGTCCCGGCGTCGGGGATCTCGGCGACCATGCCCTCGACCACCGGGGTCATCGTGGCGACGTACGGGATGTTGTCGAAGAACGCGCCGAGCACGCTGGAGCCGAACAGCAACGCGGAGGCGGCGGCGAAGTAGTTGTCGCCGAAGGCCGAGACCGCCCACGTGCCCACGGTCTCGATGACTCCGGTGTGGACGAGTCCCGCCACCATCACGAACAGGCCCATGAAGAACGTGAGCGTCGGCCACTCCACCTCGGCCAGCACGTCGGAGACGTCGACCCGCGTCACGAGCAGCATCACTCCCGCGCCGACGAGGGCCACGACCGCGGGGTCGAGGTGCAGCACGGCGTGCAGGCCGAACCCGATCACCACCGCGGTGAAGACGACCAGGCAGCGGCGCAGCATCGCGGGGTCGGTGATGGCCCGGCGTTCCTGCAACGCCATCACGGCCTCGACGTGCTCCGCGTTGTACTGGAAGGACTTGCGGAACAGGACTTTCGTGAGCAGCACGAACACCACGAACACGACCGCGACGATCGGTGCCATGTGGACGAGGAAGTCAGTGAACGTGAGCCCGGCCCGGCTGCCGATGATGATGTTCGGCGGGTCACCGATCAACGTCGCGGCGCCACCGATGTTGGACGCGAGCACCTCGGCGATCAGGTACGGCTGGGCGGCGATGCGCAGCCGGTTGCACACGACGATCGTGACCGGCGCGACGAGCATGATCGTGGTGACGTTGTCCAGGAACGGCGACGCGATGGCGGTGATGATCATCAGCATCACCATCAGCCGGTACGGGCGCCCGCGTGCCTTCTTGGCCGCCCAGATGGCGAGGTAGTCGAACACGCCGGTCTGCTTGACGATCCCGACGATGATCATCATGCCGAACAGCAGGAAGATGACGTTCCAGTCGATGCCCGCGTGCTCGGAGAAGAACACCTCGGAGCCGGGGACCAGGCCGAGCACGGCCATCAGCCCCGCCGCCACCAGCACGACCTTGACCTTGTTCGCCTTCTCGGTGGCGATGAAGAAGAACGCGACGAGGAAGATCGTCAGGGCAAGGGCGGCGCTCACGGATCTCCCAACGGGACGGGTGTCACCGCCGGCGCGAGTTCAGCGCGCCGGCGGTGACGGTGACAGGTGGTCCGGGGGCTCAGTCCTCGGCCGTGTAGACCGCGAGCGAGGTGATGAGGCGGTCGAGGGTGATCGCGCCGACGAGCGCTCCTGCGTCGTCGACCACGGCGACGAGCGGGCTGTGCTGGCGGGCCATCAGGGCCGCGACCTCCAGCAGCGTCGCGTCGGCGCGGACGGTCGCGGGTTTGGCGCGCTGGTTCGGTGCCACGTCGCCGACGGTGCGGTCGCTCAGCTCCATCCAGAACAGGTCCGCGTGGCCCTCGTCCACCACGCGGGCGAGCGCCGGATCGTCCTGATAGGACTGAGGTACCGCGAGCCGCAGCACCTGGGTGCCGGGCAGCACGGTCCACGGCCGGCCGCGGTCGTCGACCACGATCAGTCCCGGCAACCGGTTGACCGCCATCACCCGCACCGCCTTGGTGACGGGGTCGTCGACCGTCACGGTCGGAACGTTGATGGCGATGTCGCGTGCCTGCATGGCATCAGCCCGTTCGGTGCGTCCGGCCAGTCGTCCCGCTGTGGACATGGTCGCCTCCCGTCTCCAGCCAGGTCGTGGTGGAAGTCTGTGCGGGACGGCCGCCCGGAACCATCGGGTGTGACACCCATTCCGGGCGCTTCGGACATGTAGTTGCGCCGAAGTTGGGTGTTGCCACGGATTTACCGGAACGCTGCGGGACGTCAGCCTCGCAGGCGTGTCAGGAAGTGATCACGACGAACCGTCGCCGAGGACCTATCGTGCCGAACTGCAGGGCCTGCGCGCGGTGGCCGCACTGCTCGTGGTCGTCTACCACGTGTGGCTGGGCCGCGTGTCCGGCGGCGTCGACGTCTTCTTCCTGATCTCCGGTTTCCTGGTGACGGGTCAGCTCGTCCGTGCCGTCGAACGCGGGCGGCTGGACCTGCGCGCGTTGTGGAGCAGGATGGCCAAGCGGCTGCTGCCCGCCGCGTTCGTCGTGCTCGGCGTGACGCTGGTGGCCGCGGCGGTGCTGCTGCCGGAGAACCGCTGGCCGCAGACCGTGCGCGAGGTGATCGCCTCGGCGTTGTTCCTGGAGAACTGGCAGCTGGCGTCGGACTCCACCGACTACTACGCCCAGCACGACCAGGCGAGTGTCGTGCAGCACTTCTGGTCGCTGTCGATCCAGGGGCAGTTCTACCTGCTCTGGCCCTTGCTGGTCCTGGTGGTCACGCTGCTGCGCCGCTCGTTGTTCCGCGTGCTGCTGGCGGTTTTCGCACTCTCGCTCGGCTATTCGGTGTGGCTCACCTCCGCAGATCAGCCGCTGGCCTACTTCCACACGGCGACGCGGATCTGGGAGTTCGCGTTCGGCGGCCTGCTGGCGCTGGCCGTGGCGCGGATCGACCTCGCTGGTCCTGTTAGGACGGTGCTGGGCTGGGTGGGCCTGCTGGGCCTGGTGGTCTGCGGGGTGGTGCTGGACGTCGGCGCGGGATTCCCGGGCTACCTGGCGTTGTGGCCGACGACCTGCGCGGCGCTGGTGATCGCCGCCGGTGCCACCGGCAGCCGCTTCGGCGCGGACCGGCTGCTGGCCGCCGAACCGCTGCGCTACCTGGGAGATCTCAGCTACGCGCTCTACCTGTGGCACTGGCCGGTGCTGGTGGGCTGGCTCGTGCTGCACGGACGCAGTGAGGTCGGACTGCTCGGCGGAGTGGCGATCATCGGCGCGTCGCTCGTGCTCGCGGCGGCGACGCACCTCCTGGTGGAGGAGCCGGTGCGCAGGTCTCGCTGGCGGGCGCGCACGCTCACGGCGTTGCTGCTCGTGCCGTTGCTGGCGGCGTCCGTCGTCCTGCAACCCCTTCGGCCGCGCGAGGTCGTGGCCGCGCAGCTCCCGGCCACGGACTTCGCCACGCTCGACGGCCAGCACTGCGAGAGACCTGCCCACGACCAGGCACTCGACGTCTGTTACGGCCCGGTCGAAGGCACACCGGTCAAACGAGTGGTGATGGTCGGCGACTCCCACATCCAGCAGTACGTGGCCGCCTTCGCCCCGATCGCGGAACGCCGGAACTGGCAGCTGATCGTCATGCTCAAGGGCGGCTGCCCGTTCTCGACGCGGTCGGAGAAGTTCCCGGCGGACCAGTCCTGCGTGCGGTGGAACGAGAGCGCGGCGACCGAGATCCTCAGCATCCGCCCCGACTTCGTCTTCACCCTCGCCACCCGTGACGTCCAAGTAGGACTCACCGAGCAGACACCGCCGGGGTTCGTCGACCGCTGGCGCCAGCTCGACGCGGAGCAGATCCCGGTGATCGCGGTGCGCGACAACCCGCGCTACAGCTTCTCGGTGCTCGACTGCGTGCAGGTGCACGGTCCCGCGGCCCGCTGCGGCGCACCCCGGGCCGAGCTGCTCGCACCCGTTCCGCCCTACGCACACCTCGACGTGCCGTCCAACGTGTCGTTCCTCGACTTCAGCGACCACCTCTGCACCGAGGACCAGTGCCCGCCCGTCGTCGGCGACCTGCTGGTCAACTTCGACGACAACCACGTGAGCGCCACGTTCATGCGCGCGCTGTCCCCGGTGGTCGAGGAGGCGCTCGACACCATCACCGAGCCGTCACCGTGAAAGTCCCGGTTGTTGTGAAGAGGTCATGAAGATCGCAGACGGGACGATCCGCGCGCCCTACGTTCGGGGAACTGGCCACCCCTGCTTCGAAGGAAACGCATGTACAGAAAACGAAGCGCGGCACTCGCGGCCGCGCTCCTGCTCTCCGTCGCGGTGGCGAAACCCGCGGCGGCCGGTGAGACGCAGCCGCAGGCCGCGGGCACGCCCGGCGTCGTCACCCTGATCACCGGCGACCAGGTCGTCGTCGACGGCGACCGCGTGTCGTCCGTGCGGATGGCGAAGGGCCGCGAGCGGCTGCGCGCCTGGCGCTACCGGCTCGACGGTCACGACCACGTCGTGCCGCAGGACGCGGTCGCTGACCTGAAGGCCGGCCGGCTGGACAAGCGGCTGTTCGACGTCACTGGGCTCGTGCAGCAGGGTTACGACGACCGCAACGAGCCCACCGTGCCGACGATCGTGACCGGTGCCGCTGCCCTGACCGCGGGCGTCAACGCGGTCTACGTCCCGAAGTCCGAGGCGGCGGCACGGTGGCGCGAGCGGGGCTCGGCGCGTCTCTCGGCGGAGAAGATCTGGCTCAACGGCCGCGTGCGGCCCACGCTCGACGAGAGCGTGAAGCAGATCGGCGCGCCCAAGGCCTGGCAGGCGGGCTTCCGCGGCGACGGCGTGAAGGTCGCGGTGCTCGACACCGGCTACGACACCGCGCACCCGGACCTCAAGTCCGTTGTGGACACTTCGGCCGACTTCACCGGCGAGGGCGTGCAGGACACCGACGGCCACGGCACCCACGTGGCGGGCACGATCGCGGGCACCGGTGCGGCGTCGCAGGGCCGCTACCAGGGCGTCGCACCCGGCGCACGGCTGCTGGTCGGCAAGGTGCTCGGCGAGTTCGGCGGCCGCGAGGACTGGGTCCTCAACGGCATGCGCTGGGCCGTCGAGCAGGGCGCCGACGTCGTCAACATGAGCCTCGGCGGTGGTGTCACCGACGGCACGGACCTGATGTCCCAGACCGTCAACGAGCTCTCGGTGTCCAGCGGCACGCTGTTCGTCATCGCGGCAGGCAACTACGGGCTGCGCGAGAGCGTGGGCAGCCCTGGTGCCGCCGACCGCGCGCTCACCGTGGCGAACGTGACCAAGCGCGACGAGCTCAACCTCACCTCCAGCCAGGGACCGCGGCTCGGTGACTTCGGGGTGAAGCCGGAGATCTCCGCGCCGGGCACGGACATCATCGCCGCGCGCGCCGCCGGGCTGCTGCCCGAGTACGCGGTGGGCGACAACTACGCGCAGCTCTCCGGCACGTCGATGGCCTCCCCGCACGTCGCCGGAGCCGCCGCGATCCTCGCGCAGCAGCACCCGGACTGGACCGGTGAGCAGATCAAGAACGCGCTGATCGGCTCGTCCCAGCGACTGCAGGGCATCTCCACGCTGGCTCAGGGCGCGGGCAGGCTCGACATCGCCCGCGGTGTCGCGCAACAGGTCCGGGCCGAGGGCGTGGCCGGGTTCGGCACGGTGTGGGGCACCGCCGAGACCAGCCGCAAGATCACCTACGTCAACTCCGGCAGCAGGCCGGTCACCCTGGCGCTGGAGCTGGACGTCGACCGCGAGAACGTACTCTCGGTGGAGAAGTCGGTGACCGTGCCGGCCGGTGGTTCGGCGGCGGTCACGGTGACCGCGCGTCCCACCGCCGAGAAGGCGGGCGAGGTCACCGGAGTGCTGCGGGCGCGTGCCGGTGACGTCGTGCTGACGACCCCGGTGACCGGGCAGTTCAACGGCGAGAAGCGGACGCTGACCGTGAAGGTCCCGCCGAGGTCCGGCGAGTCCTTCCAGTCGCTGGTGATCGTGCAGAACGAGCGCACCGGCCAGGCGTTCGGGGACTTCACCTTCACCGACTCGCTGAGCCTCACCGTGCCGGCCGGTCCCTACCGCGTGCTCGGCCTCGTCGGGGAGCTGACCGGCGACAACACGTTGTTCGCCCAGCGGGTCGAGATCACCGGGGACACCACGGTCGACGCGAACACCATGGCGGGCAAGCCGATCACGGTCGGCGTGGACGACCCGGACGCGCGGTCCCAGCCCGGCGGCGGGTTCGGGCTCCTGTCCGACCCCGACGAGTCCGGCCCGCTGGAGGCCGCGGGCATCCTGCGCGGCGGTGGCGTGCCGAGGGAGGGCGCGCGGCTGTACAGCGTCGCCGGCCCGGACCTGCGCGGCCTGTCGCTGACGAACCTCAGCTACTTCAACCACCCGTGGGCGCTGACGACGGTGAGCGGGTCCGGCGGGTTCGAGCTCAGCGAGACGTACTTCCCGTGGACCACCGACTTCAGCGGCACGTACACCGGGCGGCTGGTCGGCGTCGGCGAGGCCGACCGCGCGTCGATCGAGGCGGCCGACGTCTCCGGTGCGATCGCGGTGATCACGCCGAAGAACTGGGACGACCCGGTGTACCCGCCGGGCGAGCAGCTGATGAGCGGCGTGGAACTGTTGAAGCAGAAGGGCGCGCTGGCCGTGCTCTCCCACTTCAACCCGACCATCGACTCGGGTTCGGCCGCCGAACCCGCGTTGCCGACCGGCTTGATCTTCAACTCCGCGGAACTGCGCCGCGTGCAGGACCTGATGGCGCAACGGACCGTGCAGGCCACGATGTCCGTGCGCCCCAACAGCCCGGTGTCGTACTTCCTCGGCCAGGAGGTCAAGGGCCTGCCGGGCGGGTACGACTTCAGGTTCGCGAAGGCCGGTCTCGGCCGGATCGAGCGCAGGCTGATCGACACCATGCCGGCGGACACCTACCGGTTCGGTGCCGCGTCGTGGACCGTCGGGGCGATGCGGGCGGGCGCGGAGGTCGAGTCGAAGTGGCCGCAGCGCCGCACCGACTACGTCTCTCCCGCCGCCGCGGTGCAGCTGTTCGACTCGGGCGCGTTCCTGCCCGACGGCCGCCAGTCGTACTCGGAGGTCACGCTTCCGGTGCCGGTGAAGGCGGGGGCGAAGCGGACCTCCCGCGTCTTCGCGGCGCCGTTCGGACCGGAGCTGACCACACCGCCGATCGCGCGGGCGGACGGCAAGCCGCTGCCGTGGGCCTACCGGTCGCGTGACCGGATCAGCCTGATGATCCCGATGTTCTCCGACAGCGACCCCGGCACGGTCAGCTACTTCGACCCGTCGCACACCGGCACCACCGTGCTGTCGCGGAACGGCAAGGAGATCGGCCGCAGCAAGGACCGCGCGGCGCTGGGCACGTTCGACGTGCCGTCCGGCCCTGGCCGGTTCACCCTCGCCACCGAGGCCGTCCGGCCGACGGGCAACCTCACTCCCGCACTGTCCACAAAGGTGCGTTCGGAGTGGCGGTTCCACGCGCGGTCCGGTACCGGCGAGCGGGCGGCGTTGCCGTTGCTCGACATCCGGTACGCGCTCGACCTCGACGACCACAACACGGCTCACGGCCCAGTGCGCGGCACGGTGTCGGTTGCGCACCAGCCCGGTGCTCCCGCGCCGAACGCACGGTCGATCGGGGTGGAGGTGTCCTTCGACGACGGTGCCACCTGGCAGCGTGTCAGGGTCGCCGGCGGGAAGCTGGAGCTTCCGGCCGGAACGGCGGGCTTCGCGTCGTTGCGCGCGACGGCCACCGACGTCCTGGGCAACTCGGTGACGGAGACGATCACCAGGGCCTACGCGGTGAAGTGAGGCCGCAGGGGGTGCCCCGCTCGGGGGCGGGGCACCCCTCGCGTTGGGCGGGTCTGGCAGTACCGGAAATCGCGGACCTGCCACGCGTTGTTGCACCGGGAGAGGCTGAGGACACCACGAAGAAGGGATGTCCGATGCAGCAACGGGTTCTCGGCCGGCAGGGACCGAAGGTCTCGCCGATCGGCTACGGCGCCGTGGGGATCAACCTCGCGTACGGGGCCAGCGACGAGCAGGCCGTCGCCGAGGCGATCCAGCGCGCCTACGACCTGGGCGTCACGTTGTTCGGCACCGCCTGCCCGCCGACCGGGCGACCTCGGTGCTCTCACTGCGTCAGCAGCTTGGTGATCCCGAACTCGAACCGCGCGTCGAACGACTCCTCGGCGAGGAAGGGGAGGACGCGCTTGAGCGCCGGTCGGTCACCGACGGCGAGATCTTCTGAACCTTGCGGCAGCGCCTGTTCCTCCTGAGCCAGGCCGAGGATGAAGTAGATGACGCTCCAGCACGTCCACGCGGCGTCACGAGCGGACAGTCCACCGTCGAGCAGCGCGGCGACGAGAGCTTCCGCTGTGTCCAAAGTGGCTGGTTCCGCCGCGTAGGTGCCCGCGACGACGGCGGCGCCGTCGCGGTGTGCCAGCAGCGCGAGCCGATAACGGCGGGCGATCTCGGCGGCCCGCTCGCGCCAGTCCTGCGGCAGGCCGTCGAGGGAGACGCCCGCGACGATCGCGTCGGCCATCAGTTCTTCGAGCCGCGCCTTGGTCTTGACGTGCCAGAGGACGGTGTTCATCCGCACGTCGAGCTTCTGCGCGATGGCACGCATCGACACCGCCTCGGCGCCGCGCTCGTCGAGGATCTCGATCGCGGTGCGCACCACGTCCGCTTGACTCTTGGTCACTGACCTAGTCTACTCGACCGCGAAGCATTGGTCAGTGACCAAGGGAGTGAGTCATGCACGACGTCGTCATCGTGGGCGCGGGGCCGACCGGCCTCTGGCTGGCCGGGGAGCTGCGACTGGGAGGGGCCTCGGTGGTGGTGCTGGAAACGCGGCCGCGCCGGGACGAGAACTCCAAGGCGCTCACGATCCACCCCCGCACGATCGAGATCCTCGACTGCAGGGGAGCGGCCGGGCCGTTCCTGGAGGAGGGCATCCGCATCCCGAACGGGCACTTCGGCGGGCTGTCCGACCGCATGGACTTCTCGGCGCTGGACACGCCGTACCCGTTCACGCTGGCATTGCCCCAGGCCCGCACCGAGGAACTGCTCGAACAGCGCGCCGCCGACATGGGCGCGACGGTGAGGCGGGGGTGTCAGGTGGTGGGCCTGGCTGCGGAAGGGGTCGAGCTGGCTGACGGCGAGGTCGTCGCCGGACGCTACGTGGTCGGCTGCGACGGCACCCGCAGTGTCGTGCGGGAGGCCGCGGGCATCGAGTTCCCCGGAACCGACGCGACGACGTGGGGCTGGCTCGGTGACGTCGTCCTGGACGACCCGCCCGTGCGCGGATTCGCGAGCGTCACGGGTCCGCTCGGTGGCCTGATGGTCGTGCCGCTGCCCAGTGGCGTGCACCGGATCGTCGGCGGCGACCCCGCCACGAACCGTCCCGAGTGGCCCGGTGACCTGACGCTCGACGAGCTGCGCGCCACCGTGAAGGCGATCGCGGGCACCGACTTCGGCCTGCGCGACCCGAAGTGGTTGTCGCGCTTCGGCAACGCCACCCGCCAGGCCGCCGCCTACCGCTCCGGCACCGTCCTGCTGGCAGGGGACGCCGCGCACATGCACTTCCCGACGGGCGGGGTCGGCATGAACGTCGGCATCCAGGACGCGCACAACCTCGGCTGGAAACTTGCCGCCGTGGTAACCGGGCGCGCGGACGACTCGTTGCTCGACACCTACCACTCCGAACGTCACCCGGTGGGCGCCGATCTGCTCCGGCACACCAGGGCCCAGACCGCGTTGATGACGGCGTACTCACCTGAAGGACAGGCGTTGCGCGCGGTCGTCAGCGGGTTGATCGCGACCGCGCCGGACATGTCCCAGCAGCTCGCCGAACGCCTGTCCGGGCTCGACGTCGACTACGGGAAGGGCCGGCGGGTGCCCGACGACGGCACGCTCTTCACCCGGCTGCGGTCCGGCCGCCCGGTGGAGACGGCTTTTGGCCTGGTGCGTCCCGACGGACACCTCGCCTAGTCCAGGACGTCGAGTACCTCGTTCAGCGCCCGCAGCTGGCGTGCGTCGAGGCGTCCGAAGATCTCACGCAGGACGTCGGTGCCCGCCTGCTCGCCCGCGGCGAGGGCCTGGACGCCCTCGTCGGTCGCGGAGACGACCTTGGCCCGTTTGTCGGTGGCATCGGACGTCCTGCGCACCAGGCCGTCCCGCTCCATCGCCTCGACGGCCTGGGTGATCGACCGGGCGGCCATGCCCAGTTCGGTGGCCAGCCGCGTCTGCTTGACCGGTCCCAGCCTCGTGAGCACCTGGAGGATCTTCGCGCGGGCGAGCGACACCCCGGTGCCGGACAGGTGCTCGTCCACCGCCCTGCGCACCCTGGCGGACGTCATCAGGTAGCGCAGACCGATCTCGGCGGCGTCCACGGGGCTCCTTTGTGAGGTACCTCAGCATCGTGCATCATTGAACCATGAGCACCGCCGTCATCACCGGCGCGACGCACGGCCTGGGCAGGCTCGTCGCGCTCGACCTCGCCCGCCGAGGCTTCGATCTGGGTGTCGTCGCCCGCAGCGCGGCGAAGGTCGACGACCTGCGCGCCGAGATCGGTCCTGGCGTCACCGTCACGGCCTTCGTCGCCGACCTGTCGTCGTTGGACGACGTCCGTCGCGCGGCCGCCGCCGTCGACGCGCACCACGACCGCGTGGACGTGCTGATCAACAACGCCGGGATCCACGCGTTCAGCCCGCGCGTCACCCCCGACGGCGTGCCCGAGATGACGGCGGTGAACTACCTGGCGCCCTGGGTGCTCACGAACGCGCTGCTCGGCAAGCTGATCGCGCCGGCTCGCGTCGTCACCGTCGCGTCCGAGGCGTCCCGGCAGGCCCGCACCATCGACCCGGCCACCGCCCTGACGTCCGCCGCCCACTACGGCCGGACCAAGCTGATGGACATCATGTTCAGCCAGGAGCTCGCGCGGCGGCTGGAGGGCACCGGGGTCACGTCCAGCTGCTGTGACCCCGGCTTCAACACCACCGGCCTCGGGCGCGAGCTGCCGTTCGCGGGCCTGCTGGAGAAGGCGCTGCACGTGTTGCGCATCGGCGACCCCGCCCGTGGCGCCTCGATCATCACGCGGCTTGCTTGTGATCCCGCCTTTGCAGAGGTCACCGGCGGCTATTTCTCGGTCAGGGACGCGGCGGTGTTGGAGTGCCCAGAGCCCGGCCGTGGTGTCGTGCAGCGCGAGCTCTGGGAGGAGACCGAGAAGCTGCTCAGCTGAGGTGGTGCACCTCCTGCACGCCGTAGACCGGTGTCGGGACGCCCTCGAACCGCGCTTTCAGCTGCAGCGCCAGGAAGTGCGAGTAGTAGCGCGACTGGTGCAGGTTGCCGCCGTGGAACCACAGTCCCGGCTGCTGGGTCGGCTTCCACATGTTGCGCTGCTCGCCCTCCCACGGGCCGGGGTCCTTGGTGGTGCCGGATCCGAGGCCCCAGCACTTGCCGACGCGGTCGGCCATCTCCTGCCCGGCGAGGTCGGCGACCCAGCCGTTCATGGAGCCGTAGCCGGTGGCGTAGACGACGAGGTCGGCCTCCAGCTCGGTGCCGTCGGAGAGCACGACCGCGTTCTTCGTGAGTCGGTCGACCTGGCCGCGGACCAGCTTGATCTTGCCGTCCGCCACGAGCTCCGAGGCGCCCACGTCGATGTAGTAGCCGGAGCCTCGGCGCAGGTACTTGAGGAACAGCCCGGAGTCGTCGTCGCCCCAGTCCAGCTCGAAGCCGGCCTTCTCCAGCCGTGCGTAGAAGTCCGCGTCCCGTTCCTTGATCCGCTGGTACACCGGGATCTGGAACTGCGGCAGGATCCGGTAGGGCAGCGAGGCGAAGATCGTGTCGGCGCGGTCGGTGGTCACGCCGGCGGCGACGGCCCGTTCCGAGTAGAGATCGCCCAGGGCTATGTCCATCAACGAGTCCGAGCGCACGATGTGCGTCGACGACCGCTGGACCATGGTGACGTCCGCACCGTGTTCCCACAGCGCCGCGCAGATGTCGTGGGCGGAGTTGTTCGAGCCGATCACCACGGCCTTGCGCCCGGCGTAGGCCTCCGGCCCGGGATGCTTCGACGAGTGGTGCTGGTCGCCCTGGAACTCGTCGGCCCCCGGGAACGCGGGCACGTTCGCCTTGCCGGACATCCCGGTCGCGAACACGAGCTGTTTCGGGTGCAGGGTCACGGTTTCGCCGTCCCTGTCCACCGTGACCGTCCACTGTGCACCGTCGTAGGTCGCCTTCTTGACCTCCGACCGCGTCCAGTACGGCACCTCCATCACGCGGGTGTACATCTCCAGCCAGTCCGCGATCTTGTCCTTGGGCGCGAACACCGGCCAGTTGTCCGGGAACGGCAGGTACGGCAGGTGGTCGTACCAGACGGGGTCGTGCAGGCAGAGGCTCTTGTACCGCTTGCGCCACGAGTCGCCGGGCCGGTCGTTGCGCTCCAGCACCAGCGCGGGCACCCCGAGCTGCCGCAGCCGCGCACCGAGTGCGATACCGCCCTGCCCACCGCCGATGACCACGACGTACGGCTGCTGCGCGTACCCGAGCTCTGCCTGCTCCCGCGCACGTTCCTCGGCCCACGACAGGCGTTCCTCGATCACGCCGTGCCGCACACCCTTGGGCCGCGTCTCCTTCTTGTTCTCCTCGAACCCCTTCAACTCGTGCAGGCTCGTCAGCAACGTCCACGCGCCCTCGTCGTTGAGCCTCAAATGCCCTTTGCAACGGCCTGAGGTGGTCTCGAACTCGAGCCACGCCTCCACGACCCCGTCGGCCTCGGACGGCGTCTCGGTGGTGCGGAAGTTCTCCGGATCGGTGCCGTCGAGACAGGCGCTGAGCAGGTCCGCGACCCCGTCACGCCCCTCGACGGTCTTGATGTTCCAGGTGAAGGCGACGAGGTCACGCCAGTAGCTGTCGGTGGCGAACATCCCGGCGGCGGCGTCGACGTCCCGTGCCTTGAGCGCGGCCTCGAACCCGGCGAGCCAGGTGTCCACGCGCGCCTGTGCCGTGCGGTCCATGGTCTGTGTCATCGCGGCTCCTCGTCACTCGTCTTGCTTGATTCACCTCCTTCCCGCGCTCCGGTGGAACCGTTGCACCGGATTGCATGCCTGGTCCATGCTCGACCGGTGAGCGTGCCCAGGGCAGTGCCGCCCGGTCAGCACCTGCCCACGTATGCCCGCGAACTGGTGCGCATGCACGACGCGGTCATCGCCGGCAGTCACTCCGCCCTGCGCCCGCGAGCCCTCGTCTCCCGCTCCTGGAACCGTGTCCTGGACCTGGGCCTGCGCGCCGACGACGTCAACACCCGCGACTGGCTGGGTTCGGCGGAACTCGGCCGCCGCCAGGAGGCCTCACCTCTGCGCGAGGTGGTCCCGGACCTGCGCGGCGTCGTCGGATCGCTGGCGGACGCCTCCCAACTTCTGCTCGTGGTGACCGACCACGAGGGCGTCATCCTCTGGCGCTCCGGTACACCCGCCGTCCGCCGCAGGGCCGACGCGCTGGGGTTCTTCGAGGGCGCGGACTGGACCGAACGCCGCGTCGGCACCAACGCCATCGGTACCGCTATTGCCGAGGCCGCGCCGGTGGAGTTGCTGGCGGGGGAGCACTTCGAGCAGGGCCAGCATCCCTGGTACTGCACGGCTACACCCGTCCACGATCCGCGCACCGGGTCGTTGCTCGGGGTGATCGACGTGAGTGGGCCTGCTCTGACGTTGCATCCGGCGATCGGCGCGTTGGTCGAGACGGGGCGTCTGCTGGCCGAGTCGCTGTTGTGGCGGCGTCACCAGGAGCGTCTTGAACGCCTGCGCGGTGCGGCTCTGCTGACCGGGCCGTCGCTCGTCGTGGACGACCACGGGTGGGTGGCGGCTTCGCACGGTGTGGCGGTGGGGTCGCGGATCGCCGTGCCGGTGGCCGGGCAACCCCTCGCGGTGCCTGGCCTCGGAGCCTGCACCCCGGAACGTCTTTCCGGCGGCTGGTTGATTCGTCCGTCCTCTTTGGATCGGACGGTGTGCCTCGAGCTGGATCTGACCCGGACCCCGCAGGTCCGGTTGTCCGGTGGTGACGCGGACTGGCGGCGCACGGTCACGCGTCGGCACGCGGAGATCCTGGTGTTGCTGCACCGCGCCGGCCGGGCCGGGCTGTCCGCCGAGGCGTTGAGCAACGCGCTGTACGGGGACGCTGAGCACGTGGTCACGGTGCGGGCGGAGGTGTCCAGGTTGCGCCGGTTGCTGGGGGCTCTCGTGGAGACGCGGCCCTACCGGCTGTCCGGCGACGTGCGGATGAGCGTGATCGGCTGAAGCTGGATCGGGTCGCGGCGCCCCGCGCTCGGGATGGCGCCGCGACCCGTGCTCAGACGATCAGGAGTGCGGGCACGTGTCCCGGTACTCCTCGATCAGCGTGCTGCGACCCGGCGCCGGGCAGAGGAACTGCTCGTAGCGGGTGTCGTTGTCGATGAACCGCTTGAGCCACGAGATGCTGTACTTCGCGATCGTCGTGTTGGACGAGTTGGGTGCGAAGTGCGAGGCGTTGTTGAGCTCCAGGTACGCCTTGTCCAAAGTGGACGGCAGTGACGTGTAGAACGGCTCGGAGTGTGACGAGACCGGGGCCACAGAGTCGCTCTCCGCGCCGACGACCAGGGTCGGGACGCGGACGGACGACCAGTTCTTGGTCGTGTGCCAGCCGGTGAGCGGGATCGCCGCTTGCAGGGACGGGCGCTGGCTGGCCGCGCGCAGGGTTCCGCCGCCGCCCATCGAGTGACCCATGACGCCGAGGCGTGACGAGTCGATGCGGGTGCGGACGCTGCTCTGCTGGGTGAGGTAGTCGAGTGCCGCCAGGAGTTGCGACGCGCGGCTGTCGGGCTGGTCGTAGATCGTGTTCGTGTCGATGGTGAACACGACGAAGCCCTGGGAGGCGAGGCGCGGGCCCAGCCAGGAGATGCTGGACTGCGTGCCGGTGTAGCCGGGGGAGATGGCCACGGCGCCGAACGTGCCGGCGGAGGTGCTGGTCGGGTAGTAGATCGTGCCGCCGCCGAAGCCCGTCACCAGGGAAGAGACCGAGGTCTCCGAGACGGCGAACGAGCCGCGGGTGGCCTCGATGCTCGAGTTGGTGGGGGCTGGGCCGCGTTCGTACGGGTTGTCGGCCGCCTGGGCCACGGTGCCGCCGAGCAGCACCAGGGAGAGCGCGACTGGGATCAGGGTGCGGAGTTGCACAGCGCTGTACACCTCATTCGGCAGGGGAACAGGGAGGAACTTCCTCGACCCTGCTGTCCTGACCGCCGCGTGCGCATCGGTGCAACCACCGGTCTCGGTGAACAGCTTCGGTGGCAAAACTAACGGTGGTAGGTGAATTTGGCGCCTACCCCTTCCGGTGGAGCCGCTGCCGCCGTAAGACTGGCCTGATGCTGCGTGGCCGAGAGCGGCAACGCGTCGCCGTGGACGCGTTGGTGGACCGTGCGCGCGTTGGGCGCGGCGGGGTGCTCGTGCTGCGTGGCGAGGCCGGTTCGGGTAAGACTGCGCTGCTCAACGCAGTGATGCACAGCTACGAGGCGTTGTTGTGCGTGGACGTCCCCGTGCTTGACGACGAACTTCTTCAGCTCGCGCACGACGTCACCGGTACCCACGCCGCGCTGCTCATCGCGACGGAGGCCGAACCGCGTGGGCTGCCCAGCATCACGCTCGACCCGCTGGACGCCGCCACGAGCGTCCGGGTGCTGCACGACCTGGTGCCCGGCCTGCCCGCCACCCTCGCCGCCGACCTCGCCGACCTGGCCTGCGGGAACCCGCTGGCGCTGGTCGAGCTGGCCGGTTCGCTCACGTCCGCGCAGCTCGGCGGCATCGCGCCGGCGCCGGAGGTGCTGCCGGAGAACAGCTCGCTCCGACGACGGTGGCGCGCCCGGTTCGACGTGCTGTCGCCCGCCGCGCGGCACGTCGTCGCGCTGGCCGCGGTGGACGAGGAGATCGACGCCGAGACGCTCGACCTGGACGCGGTGATCGAGGCGGGCCCGTTGTTCGACTCGCGCCGGCTGGTCCGGTCCGCGTTGCTGGTGGACGTGCCGCTCCCGCTGAGGCGCCGGGCCCACGCCGAGCTCGCGGAGACCTTGCCCAGCGGTGCGCGGCGCACGTGGCACCAGGCCGTCACGACCAGAGAAGCCGGTCTCGCGGACGTCCTCATCGCGCACGCCGAGCACGCACGACGGTGTGGCGACTTCGCGACGGCCGCACGGGACCACGACCGCGCGGCCAGCCTCACGACCGATTCCGAACAGAGGGCGCACCACCTCCTTAAAGCCGCCGCCGACCACTGGGCGCATGGAGCGCCGCACCGGTCGCGAGCTGTTCTGCGCACGGCGACGAAGCTGACCGACACCCCGGAGCTCAAGGCGCTGCTGGACCTGGTCGCGGGCGGTATCGACCTCGGGGAGAGCCTCCCGGACGTGGCCGCGGACCGGTTGGTGCGGGCCGCGAAGGGCCTGGTCGGCACGCGTCGCACGCTCGCGGTGGCCGCGCTGGGCTTCGCGGGCGAGGCAGCGAGCATCGCGGGTGACCACCGCCGCTACACCGCTGTCGTCGAGTTCGCGCAGGAGATCCGCCGGGCCGACGAGCCTGCTGCCACGAGGCTCACGCTCGATCACCTCACCGGCATGCTGGCGACGTTCGACGGCAGGCACGACGTGGCGTTGCCCGCGCTGCGCTCCGTCGTCGATCTCGCCGGCCAGGTGCCGGGACCGCAGGCGCGGATCTGGGCGAGCCAGGCCGCGTACGTGCTCGGGGACGCCACCCGGTCGCACGAGATGGCGACCAGCGCGGTGACGGCGGCGCGGGAGAGCGGGTACACCGCGCTGGTGCCGTGGGCGCTGGTCTACCGGGCGTTGTCGGCGTTGCTGCTCGACCAGCACTCGGCGGCGCTGACGGCGGCCACCGAGGGCGTGCACGCGGCCACGGCGATCGGGCAGCACAACGCCGTCGTCGACCACCTGACGATCCTCGCGCTGCTGGCGGCGCTGAGAGGTGACGCGGACACGGCGTTGCACCGCATCGACACCGCCACCGAGCAGATCACCCAGCGCGGGCTCATGCGGCCCGGCACGTTCGGCGCCTGGGCGTTCGCGTGCGTCGACCTGGCCCGCGACCGGCCCGCCGACGCGCTGGACCGGCTGCGACTGCACCCAGGGCACGCCGGCATCAAGGTGATGGCCGCGCCGCACGTCGTGGAGGCCGCCGTCGCCTGCGGCCAGCAGTCCACAGCGGACAGAGCGCTGCGGCGGTTCGAGAAGTGGGCCGGCGCGACGGGGAGCACCGCGCGTCTCGCGCTCTCGCACCGCTGTCACGGCCTGCTGGAGAGCGGAACCGCCGACGAGCACTTCGAGGAGGCGATCCGGCTGCACCGCGCCAGCGGCACCGCCCTCGAGCTCGCGAAGACCGAGCTGCTGTACGGGAACCGGCTGCGGCGCGGCCGCAAACCCAAGGCAGCGCGCGAACACCTGCGCGACGCCGTGCGCATCTTCCAGTCCTACCAGGCAGATCACTGGGTCGACCGGGCCCGCGCCGAACTGCGCGCGGCCGGCGACTCCACGAGCGAGCCGCGCGACCACCCCGGCCTGACGCCGCAGCAGGCGCAGATCGCCAGGCTGGTCGCGGAGGGCGCCACGAACCGCGAGGTCGCCGCGCGGTTGTTCCTGAGCCACCGCACGGTCGAGCACCACCTGCGCAACATCTTCGCGCGGCTCGGCGTGCGGTCGAGGGTCGAGCTGACGAGGAGGCTCGACTGACGGTGTTCGATCAACAGCAGGGGATGGGTCTTTGCGCGAGAACTACCGGCACTGGCAGCGGATTCCGACCCGTTGGGCGGACAACGACGTCTACGGCCACGTGAACAACGTCGTCCACTACGCGTTCATGGACACGGTGATCAACACGTGGCTGATCGACGCGGGGCTGGACATCCAGGCCGGACAGCAGATCGGCCTGTGCGTGGAGTCGCACTGCAACTACCGCGCCTCGGTGTCGTTCCCGGAGGCGCTCGACGCCGGGCTGCGCGTCGGGCACCTCGGCCGCTCCAGCGTGCGCTACGAGGTCGGGTTCTTCTTCGAGGGACGCGAGGACGTCGTGGCGGACGGCCATTTCGTGCACGTCTTCGTGGACAGGGCGACGCGCAAACCGGTGGAGATCCCCGCGCACCTGCGCACGGCGATGGAAGGGCTGGTGGTGGCGTGAAGACGCGAGGCGCGGTGCTGACCGGGGTCGGCGGGCCGTTGGAGATCGTGGACCTCGAGCTCGACCCGCCCGGTCCCGGCGAACTGCTGGTGCGCGTGCACGCCACCGGCCTGTGCCACTCCGACCTGTCCGTGATCGACGGCTCGCGCGTGCGGCCGTTGCCCATGGTGCTCGGGCACGAGGCGGCGGGCGAGGTCGTGGAGGCGGGCCCGAACGCCGAGTTCAAGCCGGGTGACCACGTCGTGCTGTCGTTCGTGCCCGCCTGTGGCGCCTGCCGCCGGTGCGCGTCGGGCCGCCAGGCGTTGTGCGAGCCCGGTGCCGCGGCCAACCGCGACGGCACGCTGCTCGGCGGTCAGCGGCGCTGGACCCTCCCGGACGGCACGCGCCCGCACCACCACCTCGGCGTGTCCGGCTTCGCCGAGTACACGGTGATCTCCGACCGGTCGGCCACCCTGGTCCCGCAGGACCTGCCGCTCGACGTCGCCGCGCTGTTCGGCTGCGCGGTGCTGACCGGGGCGGGTGCGGCGTTCTACAGCGCCGAGGTGAAACCGGGGGAGAAGGTCGCCGTGTTCGGCCTCGGTGGCGTCGGGCTGGCGGCGGTGCTAGCGGCCGTCACGGCGGGTGCCACGCAGGTCGTCGCGGTGGACGTGGTCGAGCACAAGCGCAAGCTGGCTCTCACGCTCGGCGCGACGCACGAGGCCGCGGGTGGTCCGGACGTCGTCGCCCGGGTGCGCGACCTGACCGGCGGAGGTGCGGACAAGGTCATCGACACCACCGGGGTCGCGGCGGTGCTCGAACAGGCCTACGCCGCCACGGCCGTCGGCGGCACCACGGTGACCGTCGGCCTGCCGCACCCCGACCGGACCGTGACCCTGCCCGCGCTGAACCTGGTCGCCGAGGAACGCACGCTCAAGGGCAGCTACCTCGGCTCGTGCGTACCGCGCCGGGACGTGCCCAGGTTCGTCGACCTCTACCGCGCGGGACGGTTGCCGGTCGACGGCCTGCTGTCCGGGCGGTTGCGGCTCGACGAGATCAACGACGGGTTCGCCAGGCTCGCCTCCGGAGAGGCCGTCCGGCAGGTCGTCGTGATGGAGTAGTGCCCGATTTGGCCCATTCGGGCAGATGTCGGGCAGGACAGTTCCGGTACAGGCTGTTGACCACCGGGGCGGTCCTGCGCCACGGTGAGAGCGCTCTCATGTTCGTCGCTCCCCGCAACGGGGCGGGAAGCGATCCCTGCCGGACAAGGAGAAGAGCATGCGCTTCACCATGCCCAGAATCGTGCCCGCGCTGGCACTCGTGCTGGTCGGGTCGACCTTCACGGTGCCTGCCCAGGCTTCGGAGAAGGCGATGTCACCCGGCCTGCTCACCGCGATGAGCTCGGCGTTCGGGCTGACCGAGTCCCAGGCGCGGCTGCGTCTGGAGAAGGAACAACGCGCGTCGGTGCTCGCGCCGCGCGCCGAGGGCGAGGCCGGTGCCGCACTCGCCGGCAGCTGGTTCGACGAGACGAAGAACCGCCTGGTCGTCGCGGTGACGGACCAGGCAGCCGCACGCAAGGTCGAGGCCACCGGCGCCGAAGCTGTCGTCGTCGGCCGTTCGGCGAACTCGATGGCGGCGCACAAGAACCGCCTGGACGCCCTGTCCGCGACCGGCTCGGTGCCGTCCGCGGTCGCGAGCTGGCGTCCCGACGCGCGCACCGGCACCGTCGTGGTGAGCGTGGAGGCCGGCAAGCAGACCGCTGAAGTGGCCTCGTTCCTGGACAAGGCACGTCAGTTCGGCGCCATCACCGTGCGCACCGAGGGTGTGCAGCAGCCGCAGACGTTCGCCGCGGGCACCGTCGGCGGCGACCCGTACTACACCGGCAACGTCCGCTGCTCCATCGGCTTCTCCGTGCACGGCGGCTACGTCACCGCGGGCCACTGCGGCGGCAACGGCGCGGCCGTCTACGGCTGGGACCGCTCCTTCCAGGGCAACTTCGCCGGTTCGTCGTTCCCCGGCAACGACTACGCCTGGGTCCGCACCGGCGGTGGCTGGTGGACCGTGCCCGTCGTGCTCGGCTGGGGCACCGTGAGCGACTCGCTGGTGCGCGGCTCGTGGGAGGCGCCGGTCGGCACCTCCGTGTGCCGCTCGGGTTCGACGACGCGCTGGCACTGCGGCGTGATCCAGGGCCGCAACGAGACCGTGAACTACCAGCAGGGCGCGGTCTACCAGATGGTCGGCACCTCCGTGTGCGCAGAGGGTGGCGACTCCGGTGGTTCGTTCATCACCGGTGACCAGGCTCAGGGCGTCACGTCCGGCGGCTACGGCAACTGCTCCAGCGGCGGTCGCACGTGGTTCCAGCCGATCAACGAGATCCTCAACGTCTACGGCCTGAGGCTGCACACCGCCTGATGAGGGTCACCGGCTGTCCACCACTTCGCGGGGTGGACAGCCGGTGATCTCCTAGCGCGCGTTGACGTGCAGCGCGAGCGCCGTGCCCGCACCGAGCGTCGTCGTGAACCGGCCTTGCGAGTCCACGGTCACGCGGACACAGCCGTTCTCCTGGACGTTGCAGTAGCTCCCGGCGGGCAGAGCGGTCTGGAACGTGCGGCTCACCGGGAACGTCTCGCGGTTGATCGCGACGAAACCCTTGTTGCCGCGGCCGAACGCGATCATGTCGTACCCGTTGTCCTGCCAGTTGTTCACGTCGGTGCCCGCGACGGTGTTGCGGAACGCCACCATGTTCGCGACCTGCGTCCACGCGTGCTGGCACTTCCAGCCGCTGTAGCAGACCGAGTTGCCGGGCGGACCGGCGTCCTTGTCGGTGAACTCGTAGCCCGAATACACCTGCGGCGCACCGTAGTTCCACGCCAGCATGAAGACGTTCGCGAGCGTGTAGGTCGAACCGTCCTTGTACGTCAACGTGGACCCGTTGCGCTCGGTGTCCCAGTTGTCGACGAACGGCCGGGCCTGGCCGCTGGGCAGGAAGCCCCACGACTGCCCGAACGTCTTGAGGTAGGCCAGGTTCTCGTTCTGGAAGATCCGCTTGACGTCGTAGGCGTAGCGGAACTCGTCCACGTCACCGGACCCCGTGTACTCGCCGGGCTGCACCGCCTCGCCCGAGCCGTAGATCACCTCGTGCACCCAGAAGACGCCGGGGTTGCTCAGCTTTCCCTTGATCGCGGCGAGGTCCGCGGCCGCGATGTGCTTGGCCGCGTCGACGCGGAACCCGTCCACGCCCATCCCGATCAACCGGTTCAGGTATCCGGCGATCGCCCCGCGCACGTAGTCGCTGCCGGTGTCCAGATCGGACAGACCGACGAGCTCGCAGTTCTGGACGTTGTAACGGTCCTGGTAGTTGTTGATGGGCGAGCGGCACGAGTGGAAGTCCCAGTCGCTGTAGACGCCGGGGTAGTTGTACTTCGAGTAACCGGTGCCGCCGGTGCCCGTGCCCGACCCGGCGCTCATGTGGTTGATCACCGCGTCCGCGATGACCTTGACACCCGCGTTGTGGCAGGTGCTGACCATGTTCCGGAACGCGTTCTCGTCACCGAGGCGCCCGGCGATCCGGTAGCTGACGGGCTGGTAGCTGGTCCACCACTGCGGACCCTGGACGTGCTCGGTCGCGGGGGAGACCTCGACGTAGCCGTAGCCCTTGGGTCCGAGGACGTTGGTGCATTCCGCTGCCACGCGGGCGAACGGCCATTGGAACAGGGTGACGGTGACGTCCTTGGCGCCCGGTGGCGCCGCAAGACTTTGCACCGGTGTGGACAGTCCGACGATCAGCAGCACCGCTAGAAGGGTGCGCGAAGCCGAGGAAACCACGTTGTCTCCTTGCTGCAGGGGTTCCTACACGTCGTAGCATCCGCGGGCACACGGGGCAAAGCGTTGCAAGAACTTTCCGGAGTAATTCCGCCTAGTGCGCGCGGCGCGCCCGGAGGAACGCCCAGCCGACGAGCGCGCCGGCCATCGCGGTGAGCGCGAGCCCGCCGATCGTGACGGCCCGTTCGAACTGCGCGGTCTGCCCGCTGCTCCAGTCCGGCTGCGCGATGCCGCCGGCGAACAGCGCGGCCAGCACGGTGCCGCTGACGGCGACGCCCGCGGCCGAGGTGACCTGGGAGGCGGTGTCGACCAGCGCGGCGCCGATCGAGGTCCTGTTCTCCGGCAGGCCTTTGAGGACGTTGACACCCGCGACGGCGCCGACCACCCGGATGCCGATGGCGACCAGCACCAACGCGACGGCAACGGGTGTGTAGCCGAGGCGTCCGAGCAGCGCGTAGACGGCGAGCCCGGCGACGACGCTGAGCGCGCCCAGCCACACGGCCCGGTCCAGGCCCGCCCAGCGCACGAACCGGTTGACCAGCGGACCTGCGGCGATGAGGACGGCGACCTGGGGCAGCATGCCGGCGGCGGCGAGCGCGGGCGACCAGCCCCAGTCGAGCTGCAGCTGGAGCGTCACGAGGTAGGTGAGCCCGGCTGCGGCCAGTCCGGTCGCGGCCTTGTAGGCGAGGCCGCTGGACACCAACGGGTGCGCGACGAGCTTCAGGTCGAGCAACGGATAGCTGGCCGTGCGCGCGCGAACGACGAACAGCACGCCGCTCACCACGGTCAGCGCGGCGACAACCCACGCCTGCCAGGTGCCACCTTCGACGAACAGGGTCGGCACGACGAGCGCGAGCACGATCGTCACGGTGCCGAGCACACCACCGAGGTAGTCGGCGGGGCCGCGGTGCAGGTCCGTGTCGGCCTGGATGCCCTTGCCGATGCCGGCGAACGCCAGCGCGGCGATCGGGACATTGATCAGCAGCAGGGCCTGCCAGGGCGCGACGGCGAGCAGGAAACCGCCGAGCGGCGGCCCGACCGCCAGGCCGACGAGACCCACCGTCGAGATGAGCGTCATCGCGCGGACGCGCAGGTCGTCGGACTGGAACAGGCGGAAGGCCAGCGCGATCGAGCCCGGTGTGGTCATGGCGGCGGCGATGCCCATGACCGAGCGGACCGCGATCAGCCCGCCCACGGACGTGACGAACAGGGTGGCGAGGCTCGCGAGGCCGAGGAGCGCCAGCCCGGCGAGCATCACGCGGCGCCGGCCGAAGCGGTCCGCCACGGCGCCGAACACCAGCATCAGGCCGCCGAACACGACCGCGTAGGAGTTCGACACCCACTGCAGCGCGGTCGTCGAGGCGTGCAGGTCGCGGCCGATCGTGGGCAGCGCGACGGTGAGGATCGAGTTGTCGAGCATCTCGAACAGGAACACCGCGGACAGGCCGGCGAGGGCGATCCACGCCTCCCGCAGCGACCCCGGCGAGCGCAGTGCGAGATTGTAGGTAGCCACGAACACTGTTCTACGCACGAACACTGTTCGAGTCAACTGGTAGGCTGGTCACATGAACCGCAGGTCCCGCGAGGAGTGGGCAACGCAGATCGCCGAGCTGGAGCAGGAACCCGCCCCGGCGCGCAAGGAGCCGATCACGGTCGGCCGCATCGTCACCACGGCGTTGGCGCTGGTCGAGGCCGAGGGCTACGACGCGCTGACCATGCGTCGAGTCGCCGCCGCGCTGAGGACCGGGCCCGCCTCGCTCTACGCGCACGTCCGCAACAAGGCCGACCTCGACGACCTGTTGATCGGGACGCTCAGCAAGCAGGTGTCGGTGCCCGTACCCGACGCCGAACGGTGGCGCTCGCAGGTCCTCGACGTGTGCGGCCAGTTGCGCGACCAGTTCCTGCGGTATCCGGGGATCGCGCGGGCCGCGTTGTCCGCGCCGCCCGCCAACCTCGACACGCTGCGGATCACCGAGGGGCTGCTCGCGCTGTTCCTGGCCGGTGGTGTGTCACCTCGGCCGGCGGCTTGGACGATCGACGCCATGCTGCTGTACGTGAGCGCGTACACGGTCGAGTCGTCGTTGCGCGGGGAGGTGGATCGCGGCGAGATGCTGGCCCGGTTGCGGATGTTGCCGGTGAGCCGGTTCCCGCACACCGTGGAGCACGTGGACGTGCTGGGGTCCGGTGAGGGGCATGAGCGGTTCGAATTCACTCTTGGGTTGATGGTGGACCAGGTAGGGTCCCGATCATGACCAAGAGAATCGAGCCCTCCTCCGCCAGGTGATCGTCGGCCGAAGGGCGCTGAGGGCCGCCGAAGCGCTCGACCTGCGCAGCCTGCTCGACCAACCAGACGTGACGGATCGGCTGTGGGACGAGGCCGGCCGGTTGCTCTACGGCATGAGTCGTGCGCACGGCTACTCGAAGCTGCACGAGTACCGGGACGCGATCGCGGTGTGCCGGCGCTGGGTCGAGCTCGCCCACCTCCAGCCCGCCACGATCGACCGGGCCACGGCGCTCACGGCCCTCGCCGACGAGTTCGCCACCGGCCACGCCGCGCTGGTGCTCGGAGATCTGCGCGTCGAACTCGTCGCCACCATGAAGGACGTCCTGACCGCCTGGATCGCGGAGCTCGGCCCGGTCAGCGCCTGGATGACCCAGCGGGTCGCCGCGCTCGACGCGCCTGGGTCGGGGTTCGCCGTGCGGGTCGTGACCTCCGAACCGAACCCGGTGAGCATGGCCGAGGCCAGGGTGCTCATCGACGGGGTGCCGATCGCCGCACGGGTGTTCGGCTGCTTCGAGGCCGACCCGCCGGAATGGGTGCTCCCGAGGCTGGTCGCCACGGCCGAGCCGAAGGAGATCGTCCTGGACGAGAACGACGGCGACGAACTGCGCGTCACGATCGTGCGCGAGGGCGACGAGGTCGTGTGGCGGGACTGGAGGTGCCAGATCAGCGCGCGGCTGCTGCGGGACTTCCGGTTCGACGCGGCGCAGTACGACCGCGAGGTCGACCGCGTCACGCACGACCACAGCTGGGAATGGCCAGCCAGGACGGTGGCACGGCTGATCAACGAGAGACTGCGCCCCGACCCGGCGATCCGGGCCCGGTGCCACTCCACCTGGGAGAGTCAGGACCTGGCCGAGATCGGCTTCTCCTACCCCGACACGCCTCCGTACGCCGCCTTCCGCCTGATGGTCGACGTGGCCGGCCGTGATCCGGCAGAGGTCGCCGACGAGGTGCTCGCCGGCCTGACCTACCGCCGGCTCACGAGCAGGTAGCGCTCGTCCTCGATCGGCCGCCCCCACAGGTCCTCGCTGGTCAGCGCGGTGACCTCGGCCTCCGCGCGCACCCCGAGCACCAGCGACCGGGTCTGCGCGGAGGTCAGCCCGGCCCCGGTCGACCACCGTCCCTCCACCAGCAGCAGCACACCGCCCGGCCTGAGCAGCGACACCCACGCCGCCAGAGCCGCAGCCGGATCCGGCAGCGCCCACAGAACGTGCCGCGCCAGCACGACGTCGAACGCCTCGGCCCACGGCGGGTGAGCCGCGTCCCCGACGACGAACTCGACGGCCACTCCTGCCGAAGAAGCCTTGGCCCGTGCCGCGTTCACCATCTGCGCGGACAGGTCCAGGCCGTGCACGTCGTGGCCGGCCTCGGCGAGCAGCACCGACAGGCTGCCCGTGCCGCACCCGAGGTCCACGACGGAGGAAGCCGCGGGTACGAGCGGCAGGAGCAGCCGGGCCCAGGCGGCGCGCACGAGCGGATCGCGCAGGCCGTGGTCGGGTTCGTCGTCGAACGTAGCGGCGTGCCGGTCCCAGAACTCCTGTGTGGTCACGGATTTCAGTTTTGCCTAAGAGAGCATCAAGCCTTGCCCAAATGAGATGCGATCACCGTCGTACGGTCCCTAACCTCGGTTCATGAGGCTTGTGCTCTGGTTCACACTTGCTTGCGCTTGCGCGCTGAGCGGTGACCACGCGCTCGCGGCCGTCCTGGTGATGCTCCTCGTCGGCTGCGCGACCGACCGCGTGCGCTGACCGCTAGGGCTTGCGCGCCACGAGTCGCTCCACCACGCCCAGTTTGAAGCGCTCTTGTTGCTCCACGACCAGATCGTGGGCCTGCACCAGGTGCAGCGGGCGGCGCAGGAAGTGCTCGCCCGCCATCGGGACCGTGATCCGCTCGACCAGCCACTGCAGACCCCGCACGACTCGGGACGAGCCGGCGACGTGGTCGACCAGGATCAGCCGGCCGCCGGGCCGCAGCACCCTGACCATCTCGGCCACCGCGGCCGAGTGGTCGGGGATGGCGCACAGGCCGAGCGTGCAGACGACCGTGTCGAACGAGGCGTCGTCGAACGGCAGGGCGTGCGCGGTGCCCTGTTGCAACGTCACGTCGAGGCCGAGTTCGGCGGAACGGGTTCGGGCGAGGCCGAGCATCTGCTCGCTCAGGTCCAGTCCGGTCAGCGTCACGGAGGCGGGGTAGTGCGGCAGGTTGAGGCCGGTGCCGACGGCGACCTCCAGCACCTGCCCGGTGGCCCGGGAGCAGGCCCACTGGCGGGAGTCGCCGAAGACGCGGCGGTCCAGGACGCCGATCTCCTGGTCGTAGGTCGCCGACTTGCGGTCCCAGTAGTCCTGCCAGCGGGTCTGATCCATGCCGTCCAGCCAACACCAACTGGACAAGCAGGGCGAAGAGGGCTGAAGCCTGCTATCAGAAGTTGTGTCCGTTACTCGCCCAAGCGGCCCCGCGCCTGCTCCTGCTGGCGTCTGCAAGTACCACCAACTCAACATCAACAGGCACTTTCCTACCACCAACAGGGGCCCGAGAACACGGCGCCTGTTCGTTGGACGGCGAATAAGTTGGGTGTGGTTGACGGCGATTCGATCAAGAGTTGGTGGTACTTGCAGGCGCCTCGGCACCAGCAAGGACACGAGGTTTCGGACAAGAGCTCTGGTCAGGTGCTTAGATCTGCGCGGTGCGAGTCGTGGTTGTCTCCGGGGGCGATCCCGGTCATGTGGTGCCGGCCATCGCGTTGTGCCTGCGGTTCACGGAGGCCGGGGACACCCCGGTCCTGCTGACCGGTGACCGCTGGGTCGAGCCCGCCGCCGCCGAGGGGATCACGGCCGCGCGGGTGGCCGGCCTGTCGCTGGACGACCTGCGGGACGTGCCGGATCTCGGGCGCGCGCTGCACGACCAGGCCGCGACGCTGGCGTCGGTCCTCGCTCCCCAACTCGTTGCGCTGCAACCGGATCTCGTGGTGTGCGACGTTCTCGCGCTGGGTGCGAGCATGGCCGCGGAACTGGTCGGCCTGCCGTGGGTGCAGTTGTCACCGCACCCGCTCTACGAGCCGTCGAAGTGGTTGCCGCCAATGGGTAGCGGGCTGGCGGCGGGCACCGGGGTGCGCGGCAAGCTGCGGGACGCTGTGCTGCGGGCGATGACGGCCCGGTCGCTGCGGCAGGGTGAACGGCAGCGAGCCGTTGTGCGGCAACGGATCGGCCTCGACGCGACGGGAACGGGCCCGGCGGCGCGGCTGATCGCGACGTTGCCCGCGCTGGAGGTGCCACGGCCGGACTGGCCGCGCGACGCCCACGTGGTCGGGCCGCTGCTGTGGGAGGCGAGCCGGGAGACGCTGAGCCCGCCGCCCGGCGACGCTCCGCTGGTGATGGTCGCGCCCTCGACGGCGTGGACCGGGGCTCGGGGCATGGCCGAGATGACTCTGGAAGCGTTGGAGGACAAGGACGTGCGGGCTGTCGTGTCGACGTTCGCGCCCACCCCGCCTGGTCTGCCCGCGTGGGCGCGGTCGGGTCCGGGGAACCAGGACGCGCTGCTGCGGCAGGCTGCCGTGCTGGTGTGCGGTGGTGGTCACGGGATGCTGGTCAAGGCGTTGCGCGCGGCCGTTCCCGTCGTGGTGGTGCCCGGTGGCGGCGACCAGTGGGAGATGGCCTGCCGGGTCGCGCGGCAGGGCAGTGGCGTGGTCGTCCGGCCGTCCACTGTGGATGGACTGCGGGCCGCCGTGACGCGCGTGCTGGACGACCCCGGGTTCGGGATCGCGGCGACTCGGGCGGCCGCGACGATCGAGGATGTTCGAGATCCTGTTCAGGTATGTCGGACTGCGTTGAGTCTTGCGCGTTGAGAGCGCTCCCACTTCAATAGGCCCATGCGCGTGTCAAGGACGATGCTCGTGGTGGCTGCGTTGTTGATCTCTATGACCGGGCCGGCGGTGGCGCACCAGCGCGCCGCGGCGGCGCCTGACCTGTACCCCGCCGTCGGTGCGGGGACGACCTTCCTCAACCACTCCGAGCTGCTGGGCAACGTCCCGGAACCGGCCTGGTACGAGGCGAACATCCCGTTCGTCGACCTCCCCGACCGGGAGATCCGCGACACCTACTACTACCGCTGGCGCACCTACCGCGAGGCGCTCAAGTACACCGGCCCGAAGGACGGCTGGATCGTCTCGGAGTTCCTCGGCCCGGTCGGGTACTCGGCGCCGAACGGCGGCATCGTCGCCGCGGCGGGTCACCACGTCTACGAGGGCCGGTGGCTGCGCGACCACCGTTACCTGGACGACTACGTCGACTACTGGCTGCGCGGTTCCGGCGCAGGTCCGAAGCCCGCGACCGACTTCCTGAACAAGAACACGACCGACTGGGCCCACCAGTACTCGTTCTGGGCCGCCGACGCGGTGGCCGCACGCGCCGCGGTCGACGGACGCGCCCAGTTCGCCACCGACCGGCTGCCCGAGCTGGTCCGGCAGTGGCAGCGCTGGTCGCCGCAGCTCGACCAGGAGCTCGGGCTCTACTGGCAGACGCCGGTGTGGGACGCGATGGAGTACACGGCCAGCTCGTACCAGAGCCCCGATCCCTACCACGGCGGCGACGGCTTCCGCCCGACCCTCAACGCCTACCAGTACGGCGACGCGCGGGCGATCGCGCAGCTGTTCAGGGCACGCGGCGACAGCGCCGGCGCCCGCCAGTTCGACCAGGCCGCCGACGCGTTGCGGACCAACCAGGAGCGCTGGCTCTGGGACGACGCCGGCAAGTTCTACAAGCACGTGATGCGCGACAACAACCCCGGCCGCACCAAGCTCGCCGACCGCGAGTCGATCGGGTTCGTGCCCTGGTACTTCCACATGCCACCGGCGGCGAACAGCGCGGCGTGGGCGCAGCTGACCGACCCGCAGGGCTTCCAGGCGACCTACGGTCCCACGACCGCCGAGCGCCGCAGCCCGTGGTTCATGCGCGACGCCCTCAGCGGGTGCTGCCGCTGGAACGGCCCGAGCTGGCCGTACGCCACCAGCCAGACGCTGACGGCGCTGGCGAACCTGCTGATCGACTACCCGAGCCAGTCCTACGTGGACCGCGACGACTACCTCTCGGTCCTGCGCGGTTACGCGTTGACACAGCGCAAGAACGGCGAGCCCTACGTCGCGGAGGCCCACCACCCCGACGAGAACCGCTGGCTGTACGACGGCAAGGGCCACAGCGAGGACTACAACCACTCGACGTTCAACGACAACGTGCTGTCCGGCCTGCTCGGCATCCGCCCGCAGCTCGGCAACACCGTGTCGATCTCGCCGCTGGTCCCGGACTCGTGGAACAACTTCGCCGTCGAGAACGTGCCGTACCACGGCCACAACCTCACCGTGCTGTGGGACAGGGACGGCAGCCGCTACGGCAAGGGCGCCGGGCTGCGCGTCTGGATCGACGGCAGGCTCAGCCACACCCAGGCCGGTCTGGCCGCGGTGCGCCTGACGATCCCGGCACGGACAGCGGCCGACGTCCCGGAGCTGGTCGACGACTTCGCGAACGTCAGCCAGACCGGGCTCCCCACGGCCCGCGCGTCCTACAGCTACAGCGCCGACCCGCCCACCAAGGCGATCGACGGTCAGGACTTCCACCTGGACGTGCCCGGCACGCGCTGGACGTCGTACGGCAGCCCGAACGCCGCGGACTGGCTGGAGGTCGATCTCGGCGTGCCCGCGCCGATCTCGGACCTGCGCGTCGTGTTCTACGACGACGGCGGGGGAGTGCGCGTGCCGACGTCGTTCGACCTGCAGTACTGGGACGGTCAGTGGCGGGACGTTCCCGGCCAGCAAAGAACTCCGGCACAACCGGTGGCACGTCAGGTGAACCGCGTCCTGGTGCAACCGGCGGTGACCACCAGCCGGGTGCGGATCCTGCCGCGTCGCGCCGATGGCGGAGCCGTTGGCATCACGTCCATCTCGTCGTGGCGCTCGTCCGTCCGCGGGCTGCGCGCCTCGATGCCGGACGATCTCGCGGTCCGGGCCGGCGCGGTCGAGACGACCACGACCCTCCAGGCGCAGCAACCGTTGCGCGGTGTCCGGGCGACGCTCGCCGTGCCGTCGGGCTGGAGTGCCGTGCCGCTCAGTTCGGCCTACGCAGCGCAGCTCGCACCGGGCAAGAGTCTCGTCACGCGGTGGCGGATCACGCCGCCGTCCGGTCTCCGGCTCGGGGAACGCGCGCCGATCCGTTTGCTGGCAACGGTGTCCGGGGACTCCGGCGTCACGTCGGCGCTGAGCTCCGCGCAGACCGTCTTCGATCCCGCGGACTACGGCCGGGTGCTCTGGGACGACACCTTCGACACCGACCGCGTCGGCTCCTATCGCGTGGACGGCACGTTCGGCGAACCATCGCCGGCGTTGACGGTCGCGAACGGGGTGCTGACCGCCAGCGCGGGGAGCCGGGCCGGTTCGGTGCTGGCGGCGCCGGTGGCCGGGGACGCGCGCGGCACGGCGGTCGTCGTCGAACCCCGGTCGTTCGCGGGCTCGGCACCCGAGGACAGCCTGTTCCTCGGCCAGACGGCCGGTAACCGCGACTTCGCCCTGGCCTGGTTCAACAACGCGGGCAAGGCCTCGGGCGTGGACGTGACGGTCGGAGGGGTCCGCCGCGGCGACGAGGCCACCGGCGGCTGCTGCGCGACGCTGAACTGGGCGTCGGGTGACCGGCTCGCCGTCGTGATCGAGAACGGTCAGCTGACGAGCTGGCAGCAGCACGCGAACCGGTGGACGTTGCTGCGCTCCGCACCGATCGGGTCCGCCGTGGACCCCTCGGTCGTCGCGGGGTGGGCACCGGGCCTCGGCCTGCGGCTCGACGCGGGCGCGCTGACGATCGACCGCTTCACCGTGCGGGCCAGGGCCTAACCGCAGACGCGCTCGACCAGGACCTGCCAGCTGGTGATCAGGTTGTGCACCACGGCTCCCGGGTCGGGCGCGTCCTCGTCCTGCTTCTGCAGGTAGAGCAGGATCGGACCTTCCAGCGCCGCCACGAGCTGCAACGCGAGCGTGCCGCTGGCCGCGTCGTCCGGGCACGCCTCGGTGAGCAGCATGTGGACGTGGAACAACGACGGGCTGTCGCCGGCGGGCACGGGCTGACCGGGGTCCAGGGACGCGCGCGCCAGCACGGTGTGCTCGATCAGGAACTCGAGCCGTGCCCGCCCGAACGCGACCAGCCGTTCGACCGCCGGTGCCCCAGGGCCCAGCGGCGGCGGACCGGCCATCACCCGTTGCTGGAAGAGCTTCTCCTCCTCGTCCAGCAGGGTGTGGAAGATGCCAGCACGGGTGCGGAAGCGCCGGAACACCGTGCCCTTGCCCAGCCCGGCGCGTTCGGCGAGGCCGTCCATCGTGACCTTGTCGGCGCCCAGCTCCGCGACCATCTGCCGGGCGACCTCGATCAGGTGGGCGCGGTTGCGCGCGGCATCGGCCCGCTCCTCGCGAGGACGGCCCAACGGCAGTGCAACAGGTTCCACGGCCTGCACGCTACCCGGTGATCTCCGTTCAGCGGCGGAAGGCGGAGTCGATGAAGTCGCGCACGAGCCGGTGGAGCTTGTCCGGGTCGTCCTCGCGCAACATGTCGGTCCCGTGCCGCCCACCGGGCACGATCTCCAGGTGCTTGGCCGCGGCTCCGGACGCCTCGTACAGCCGGCGCGTCTCCTTGATCATGTTGCCGCTGTAGTCCTCTGGCGACACCGCGAAGAACGAGGGGCTGGTGATCTTCCGCACCGCCGCTTCTCCTTCTTGGCCCGCGCACTTCGCGGGGGACGACAGGATCAGCAGCCCGGCCAGCTCCGGCTCGTCGGCCGCGGTCACCGCACTGGACGTGCCACCGCACGAGGCACCGCCGAGCAGCACCCTCTCCGCACCGAACGAGTGCAGCGCGGCCAGTGCGGCTCGGGTGTCCCGGTCGATGTTGTCGTTGTCCTGGGCCGTCTCCGACGCGCCGTGGTTGCGGTACTCGAACAGCACGACGTGATACCCGGCCGCGGCCAGCTCCTCGCCCAACGCCAGCCACGAGCACATGTAATAGCCCTGCTCGTGCGACAGCAGCACACCGCGATCGCCCTCGCCCAGCTCCATCGCGGACAGCCGCACACCGTCCGAGCTGGTCAGGGTGAACACGTTCTGGTCGAGGCGGTCCGGCACACAGGTGTTGACCTGGTGGCCGCCGGCGGTCCTGCGCGTGCGTTCGGGCACGGTCGGGGCGTACGCGACCGCCGGCGGGTACGGGACCTTGGTCGTCGTGGTGGCGGTCGGGGTGCTGCTGGTGGTGGTGGGCACCGGCGGCGCCGCGGTGCCGGCTCCGCACGAGGTCACGCTGAGGGCGAGCAGCGCCGAGAGGACGTAGGTGGTGCGTGCGGTCATGGCACGCATGCTGCCAACCATTTGTGCGGAAATTGTCAGCGTGGCATACCGGTCCGTCACGAATCGGAGCGCTGTCTCGTCCACCTCTCGACCAGGAGAGGAGAACCGCGATGCGCGTGGCAGTGGCCGGTGGAACAGGTGTGGTGGGCAGGCTGGTGGTGCGGGAGCTGGAGCAGGCGGGGCACGACGCCGTGGTGCTGTCCCGCGGGTCCGGTGTGGACCTGACGACCGGGCAGGGGCTCGGGGAACGGCTCCAGGGCTGCGAGGCGATCATCGACGTCAGCAACCAGACGGTGTTGCGGGAGAAGGCGGCCGTCAGGTTCTTCGGCACCGTGACGGGCAATCTGCTCGACGCGGGCGCACGGGCGGGGATCGGCCACTTCGTGGCACTGTCCATTGTGGGCGTCGACGAGGTCGACACGGGGTACTACATGGGCAAGCGCAGGCAGGAGGAGCTGGTCAGCGGCGGCCCGCTGCCGTGGACGATCCTGCGCGCCACCCAGTTCCACGAGTTCGCCGAACCGCTGCTCGACCAGGCGCGCGGCCCGTTCGTGGTGGTGCCGAAGATGCTGTGCCGCCCGGTCGCCGCCGCTGACGTGGCTGCGCGGCTGGTGGAGCTGGTGGGACGGCCCGGCGGGCGGTTCGTGCCGCCGATCGCCGGGCCGCGGGAGTGGCGGATGGAGGAGATGGCCAAGCGGATCGCGGCGGCACGGGGTGACCGGAAGATCCTCATCCCGGTCCGGCTGCCTGGAAGAGCCGGCAAGGCGATGACCGGTGGGGCGTTGCTGCCGCAGGGGCCGTTCACCGAGGCCCCGCGCACGTTCGAGGAGCACCTGGCCGGGCTCGCGGCCCGCAGGCAGGCCGTTCGGTGACGGCGTGCCATCACCGAACGGCACGGTCGTCAGGTACCGGCGGAGAGCTGCTGCCTGATCTCGGCCTTCAGCACCTTGCCCACCTTGGACCGCGGCAGGTCAGGCCAGATCTCCACCTGCTTGGGCGCCTTCACGCTGCCCAGCTGCTCCTTCACGAACGCGATCAACGCGGCCGAGTCGGCCTGGCCGGAGGCGCGCAGCTGGACGACCGCCGTCACCCGCTCGCCCCACTTGGGGTCGGGCAGGCCGACGACGGCGCTGTCCTGGACCGCCGGATGCGCCCGCAACGCCTGCTCGACCTCGGCCGAGTACACGTTGAACCCGCCCGTGATGATCATGTCCTTGGCGCGGTCGACGATGAACAGGTAGTTGTCGGCGTCGAGGTAGCCGATGTCTCCGGTGTGGTGCCAGCCGAAGGCGCTCACCTCGGCAGTGGCCGCCGGGTTCTCGTGGTAGCCGGCCATCACCAACGGGCCGCGCACGACGATCTCGCCACGTTCACCGGTGGGCAGCAATGCTCCGTCCTCGGCCATGATCGCGACCTGGGTCAGCGGCGTCGGCCTGCCCGCCGACGACAACCGGTCGACCGCGACCGACCCGTCGGGCAGGAAGTGGTCGGCCGGTGCCAGCGTGGCGATCATGTTCGGCGCCTCGGTCTGGCCGAACAGCTGACCCATCACGGGCCCGATCCGGCGCAGCGCCTCGGTCAGCCGCACCGGGGACATCGGCGCGGCGCCGTACCAGAGGCATTGCAGCGAAACGAGGTCCGTCGAGTCGAGCGCGGGGTGATCGAGCAGGCCGTAGATCACGGTCGGCGGCAGGAACGCGTGGGTGACGCGGTGGTGCTCGATGAGCCGCAGGAACTCGCCGAGGTCCGGCGCGGGCATGATCACCGTCTCGCCGCCCAGCGACATGATCGGGAACGTGAGCACGCCCGCCGAGTGCGTGAGCGGGGCGAGCGCGAGGTAGCGCGGCCGGTGGCTGAACGGGTAGCTCATCAGGGTCAGCGCGGTCGCGGTCTCCAGGTTGTGCCCGGTCAGCCGCACACCCTTGGGCCGCCCCGTCGTGCCGCCGGTGCCCGCCAGCACGCACAGGTCGTCGTCGGCCACCGCCACCGGTTCCGGCTCACGTCCGTGCGTGGAAAGCCATTCGGTGAACGTGACCGCGCCCTCGACCTCGCCGTCCAGGCACACCAGGGTGGTCAGCGCGGGCAGGTCGCCGCGGATGCGGTCGACCAGAGGCGCGAACTGGGCCTGGAAGAACAGGCAGCGGCACCCGAACAGGTCGAGCAGCTCGCGGTTCTCCGCCGCCTCGTTGCGCGGGTTCACCGGGCACCACACCGCGCCGGCCCGCGAGATGCCGAACACGCAGGTGAGCGCGAGCGGGTCGTTGGCGGACAACACGGCGACCCGGTCGCCGGGCCCGATCCCGCTGCCCTGCAACGCCCCCGCGATGGCGCGGGAGCGTTGCTGGACCTCGGCGTAGCTCTGCGAGACCCCGCCGATGGTCAGGCAGGGCGCGTCACCCCCGAGTGACGCGCCCTTGTCCAGGTAGTCGCAGAGGCGCATCAGCGGTGCACTTCGACGATCGGGTCGAGGACCAGGCCGAACGACCGCAGCGCGCCCAGCAGCTCCCGGTGCCCGAACGCCTGGCAGCCAGAGGCGAACCCGACCCGGCGGGGCGCGTCCTGGAGCAGGTGCACGGCGGCGTGCACGTTCAGCAACGCCGTCTGCTTGTAGTTGCAGTTGCCGTGGATCACGCAGCTCGCGCGGCCCAGCGGACCCGAGGCGTGCACGGAGTCGAGCGAGATGTTGACCCGCGGGTTCTCGCGCGGCGGCATCTCACTGCGCACCTGTGCGGAGAACGCGTCGACGATCTCGTACTTCTCCTTGTCCGACTTGCCTTCCATCTGCTCCAGCGCCGCCGCGACGATCTGCGGCACACCCTGCATCAACGGCCGGTTGAACACGCCGCCGAGCGCCCGCACCGACGCGACCCGCGGATCCCTCTTGAACCACACAGGATGAGCGGTCCCGCCCCACGGCAGCGCCAGGCCCAGCTCGTGCTGGCCGGGCACGACGAGCTCGTAGAGGCCGGCGTCGGCGGGCCACTCCACGTACTCGTTCTGCTCCAGGTAGAACGCCTTCGAGAACGCGGCGTTCGTGAGGATCGTGTTGGTGGAGGCGACGGTGGGGTAACCCTTCCAGAACACCCCGATGTCCAAAGTGTCCAGTCCGGGCTGCTCCAGGCAGATCTGCGCGGCGATCTCGCCGACCGTGTACATCTGCGCGATGCCAGGGGAGAGCAGCAGGTTCTGCTTCGCGAACTCGGCGCCGTACTGGGCGTCGGTGTCGATCATCCAGTCCTGCTCGCCGTTGGTGTCGGTGTAGTGCGCGCCGACGTTCAGGCTCGCGCGGACCGCCTCGTGGCCGTAGCGGGAGAACGGGCCGACGGTGTTGAGCACGACCTTGGCGCCGGTGAACGTCTCGGTCAGCGCCTCCTCGGTGTGCTCGACCTCCACGACGTCGTAGGAGACGGTGTCGATGCCGGGGACGGCGTCGACGGTCTCCTTGACCCTCTTGCCATCGCGGCCGGCGGCGAGGAACGGGATGCCGTACTCGCGCAGGTACTCGCAGATCAGGCGTCCGGTGTAGCCGGAGGCCCCGTAGACGACGACGGGCTTGTCTGTGGGCACGCCGATCACCGCGCCTGTCGGTCGAGGCCATGGCCTTCAGGCCGGGGCAGTATCCGGATTCCGGCAGGAGTGTCCCAGGGGAGCTGGGGCAGTCGTGGCACGGAGCGCGCCAGCAGGCGACCAGGGTGTGTACTCATGGCAGAACCCCTTTGGATAGACTTGAAGTCGTGCGGACGGCGTATCGGTGCCGGGCTTACCCGGACGCCGACCAGATCGCGGTGTTGAACCGCACTTTCGGTTGTGTGCGCCTGGTGTGGAACAAGACCTTGGTCGAGCGGCAGCACCGTTACCGCGCCGAGGGGAAGTCCACCTCGTACCGAGAAACCGACGCGACGCTGACCCGCTGGAAACGCACTGACGAACTCGGATTTCTGTCCCTGGTGTCGAGCGTGCCTTTGCAGCAGGTGCTGCGGCACCAGCACGCCGCGTACCAGAGCTTCTTCGCCAGACGTACGAAGTGTCCCCGGCTCAAGTCCCGCTCCGGCCGGCAGGCCGCGCACTACAGTCGGTCGGCGTTCCGGATGCGTGACGGCTTGCTCCACCTGGCCAAGACGAGCGGCCCGTTGAAATTCGTGTGGTCTTTCCACGAAGTAGATCTGTCTACTGTGGATCCGACCATGGTGATCGTCGCCAGGGAGCCGGACGGCCGCTGGTACGTGACGTTCGCCGTCGACACCGCCGCTCCCGCGACACTGCCCGCGAACGGTCGTGCGATTGGTGTGGATCTTGGAGTGAAGGACTTCGCGGTGACCTCGGATGGCGAGCGGATTCCCAACCCCCGACACCTGGAACGCAAGGCGCGCAACCTGGCCCGCTACCAGAGGCGCATGGCACGTACCCAGCGCGGCTCGCGCAATCGTTCGAAGGCTCGGTGCAAGGTCGCCGCCGCACACCGCAAGGTCCGCCACGCCCGTCATGACTTCCTTCACCGCACCAGCACTCGCCTCGTTCGTCGCGCGGACGTTGTCGCGATCGAAGATCTGGCCGTGGCGAACATGGTTCGCAACCGCCGTCTGGCCGGCGCGATCAGTGATGCCGGGTGGGGTGAGTTTCGTGCGATGCTGGAGTACAAGGCGCAACGAGCCGGGCGCGTGCTGGTGGTCGTTGATCGCTGGTACCCCAGCAGCAAAACCTGTTCGACCTGCGGCCATCTGCTGACGGAACTGGCGTTGTCCACCAGGTGTTGGACATGTCCGAGATGCCGCTCTCGACACGATCGGGACATCAACGCGGCGAAGAACATCCTGGCGGCTGGTCGAGCCGTAGCCCTGGCAGACAGCCGGGGCGATGCCTGTGGAGCTGATGTGAGACGGCAAGGGACCTCCCTTACGCAGTCGGCTGTGAAACAGGAAACCCGTGCCGCGAGGCACACCGCGTAAGCGGTGTTCGGCGTGAGCCGAATGGAATCCCCGCTCTTCGCGGCGGGGAGAAGTCAAATTCCCATTCCGCCGTCTACCGGGAGACCCGCCCCGGTGATGAACTTCGAGGCGTCGGACGCGAGGAACACCACGGCGTCCGCCATGTCGTCGACCTGCCCGAGCCGGCCGAGCGGGGTGAGCTCCACGACCGCGCCGACGGCCGCCTCGACCGACGGGAACAGGCCCAGCTCCGCGCAGTCGACGGCCAGCTGGTTGCCCATCGCGGTGGGCGTGAGGCCGGGGTAGATGCAGTTGACCCTGACGCCGTAGCCGAGCTTGCCGGACTCCGCGGCCGCGACCCTGGTCAGGCGGTCGATGGCGGACTTGGTCGCCGAGTAGACGCTGATGCCGGGGAAGGCGATGGTCGCCGCGACGGACGCGATGCTGATGATCGAACCGCCGTTGCCCGCGGCTCCTCCGGGACGCATCGCGCGCAGGCCGTGCTTGAGGCCGAGCGCGGTGCCCAGCACGTTCACGTCGAGCATCTTGCGGACGTCGGCGGGGTCGAGCTCGGTGATCAGGCTGGTGATCTCGATGCCCGCGTTGTTCACGAGGATGTCGAGTCCGCCGATCGCGTCGACCGCCGTGCTCACCGCGGAGGCCCAGCTCGCGTCGTCGGTGACGTCCAGCGCCACGAACTCCGCGGTCGCGCCCGAGTCGCGCAACGCCTGGGCGGTCTGCTTGCCCTCGTCCTCCAGGACGTCGCCGATCAGGACCGACGCCCCGGCCGCCGCGAGAGCCTGCGCCATGCCGGCGCCGAGACCTCGTGCACCGCCTGTGACCAGCGCTTTTCGCCCGCTCAGCTGATAACTCGTCATTGAGTCGCCTCCTCGGTGAGATGGCTCACACCCTAGCTATTCCTTGACAGTCGTCAAGTTTTTCCTTGACGACTGTCCAAGATTTTTTGGACGAATGGTCAAGGTTTGTCGCAGTGAGCGTTAGGATCCGATGCGTGACAGAAGTCGCTCAGCGCAAGCAGGACCGGATCGCCCGCCGGCAGGTCGACAAGTTCGACGCCCGGCGGACCGAGCTCGCCGTGGCGACGCTGCACACCCTCGCCGAGCTGGGCTACGCGCGCACGAGCCTGCGGGAGATCGCGCAGAACTCCGAGTTCTCGCACGGCGTCCTGCACTACTACTTCGCGGACAAGCGCGACCTGATCACCGAGGCGGTCCGCCAGTACGAGGTGGTCTGCGTGACGCGCTACGACGAAGTCGTGGCGACGTCGGCGACGGCGGAGCAGCTGCGCGCCGGGTTCGTGGCGATGTTCTTCGACACCCTCGGCCAGGACGCGCCGCTGCACCGCCTCTGGTACGACCTGCGCAACCAGAGCCTGTTCGAGGAGTCGTTCCGCGTCGACGTGCTGGAGATCGACGGCCACCGCGAGGACATGGTGTGGCGGGTGATCAGCCGCTACGCCGAACTGCTCGGTGGTGCGCCCGCGGCCTCGCCGGTCACGATCTACGTCACGCTCGACGGCATCTTCCAACGCGCGCTGCTGCACCATTTCGCGGGCGACACCGACGCGGTCGCGCAGTTGCGCACCGAACTGCCGGGCGTGATCGACCTGCTGGTGACCAAGGCGGGATAACGGCCGTATCGCCGATGTATCCAAAACCGGATACGGGCTCGCAACGCCGTGCTCCCTTGACTGGGTGGCATGGCAACAGGCATCACGATTTACGGGTGCGGGCCGGACGAGGCCGTCCTGTTCCGGAGAATGGCACCCCGCTGCGGCGTGACGCCGACCATCACGGAGGCGGCGGTATCCGAGGCCAACGCTGAACTGGCGCGCGGAAACCAATGTGTCAGCGTCGGCCACAAAACTCGCATCACCGATTCCACGCTCGTCGCGCTCAGTCGCGCCGGCGTGCGGTACATCTCGACCAGAAGCGTCGGCTTCGACCACATCGACGTGGACCGCGCCGAGAGCCTGGGCATCACCGTCGGGAACATCGCCTACTCACCCGACAGCGTCGCCGACTACGCGCTGATGCTGATGCTGATGGCCGTACGCGACGTGAGGTCCGTCCTCAGGCGCGCTGAACTGCACGACTACCGGCTGAACGCGGTGCGAGGCAAGGAACTGCGCGACCTGACGATCGGCGTGATCGGCACCGGCCGCATCGGGGTGGCGGTGCTGGACCGGCTGCGCGGCTTCGGCTGCGGCGTGCTCGCCCACGACAGCCGCCCCCGCAACTCCGCCGACTACATGCCGCTGGACGAACTGTTGCGGCTGAGCGACATCGTCACGTTGCACGTCCCGTTGACGCCGGAAACACATCACCTCCTCGACCGCGACCGAATCGCACTGATGAAACCCGGTGCGGTCATCGTCAACACCGGACGCGGCCCGCTCGTCGACACCAAGGCTTTGGTCGAGGCATTGGAAAGCGGGCATCTGGGCGGCGCGGCACTGGACGTCCTCGAAGGCGAGGAAGGAATCTTCTACGCCGACTGCCGGGCCAGGAACATCGACAGCGAGCCGTTGCTCCGGTTGCAAAGAATGCCGAACGTGCTCATCACTCCGCACACGGCCTATTACACGGACCACGCCCTGAGCGACACCGTGGAGAACAGCCTCATCAACTGCCTCAACTTCGAAAACGGGGGAAACGCATGACCAAGGTGAAGATCGGAATCATCTTCGGCGGGTCGTTCGAGGAACACCCGGTCTCGGTGAAGTCCGCGGGCGAGGTCGCCCGCAGCCTCGACCCGTCCCGCTACGACCCGTCCTGGATCAAGATCACCCGCGGCGGCGACTGGAGGCTCTGCACCGGCCCGGACTCCGGCGACGGCCGACCGGTCGTGCTCTCACCCGGCGGCCTGCTCGTCCTGGGCGACGGGCGGTTCGAGACGATCGGCCTGGACGTCGTCTTCCCCGTGCTGCACGGCAGGCAGGGCGAGGACGGCGCGATCCAGGGCCTGCTGGAGCTGTCGGGCATCCCGTACATCGGCTGCGACGTCCAGAGTTCCGCGCTGTGCATGGACAAGTCGCTCACCTACGTCGTCACCGGGAGCGCGGGGGTCGCGACGCCGAACTTCTGGACCGGCACGCCGGACTCCCCGGCCTATCCGGTCTTCGTCAAACCGGCCAGGTCGGGATCGTCGTTCGGCGTGACCAAGGTGTCCACAGAGGACGAACTGCACGTGGCGCTCGAAGTGGCCCGGCAGTACGACTCCAAGGTCGTGATCGAGGAGGCCGTCGAGGGCGGCGAGATCGGCTGTTCGATCCTGGGCACCGGCGACGACCTGGTGGTCGGCGAACTGGACCGGGTGGCGCTGACCCACGGCTTCTTCCGCATCCACCAGGAGGACGCACCCGAGACCGGTTCGGACAACTCGACCTTCATCGTGCCCGCGGACATCCCCGCGGAGCACCGAGCACTCGTCCAGGAGACGGCCAAGGTCGTCTACCGCGCACTGGGCTGCTCGGGCCTGGCACGGGTGGACATGTTCCTGACACCAGAGGGAAAAGTGGTCCTCAACGAGGTCAACACCATGCCCGGCCTGACCTCCTACAGCCGCTACCCCAGGATGATGGCGGCCGCCGGACTGTCGCTCGGGGACGTGATCGACCGCCTGGTGTCACTGGCACTGACGGGAAAGCTCCAGTGAACGCCGACTTCGTCCTCGTGGACGTGCCCGGAATCCGCTGGGACGCCAAGTACGCCACGTGGGACAACTTCACCGGCAAACCCGTGGACGGCTACCTGGTCAACCGGATCGTGGCCACCAAGGCGTTGTCCGCGGCCCTGGCGTCGGCGCACGAGAAGGCGGAATCGCTGGGCTTCGGCCTCCTGCTGTGGGACGGCTACCGCCCGCAACGCGCCGTGGACAACTTCCTGCGCTGGGCCGCCCAACCGGAGGACGGCCGCACCAAGGCACGCCACTACCCGAACATCAGCAGGACTGACATGTTCGAACAGGGTTACGTGGCAAGAAGATCAGGCCACAGCCGAGGGAGCACCATCGACCTCACCCTCTACGACCTGGGCACAGGCGAACTCGTGCCGATGGGCGGCGGCCACGACCTGATGGATCCGATCTCGCACCACGGCGCCGCGGTCGGTGAGGTCGAGACGGCGAACCGGTGGCACCTCTGCTCGATCATGGAGGCCTGCGGTTTCCGGCGCTACGACAGCGAATGGTGGCACTACACGCTGATCGACGAGCCGTACCCGGACACCTACTTCGACTTCCCGATCGGCTGACCCAGGGAGTCGAGCTGCCGGCACACCCGGTCGGCGGCCTCGTCACGGCCTTGGTCCCGGTACATCCGCAACGCCTCCCGCCACGCCGCGCGTGCCTCGTCGTGCTGACCCAGCGCCCTGTGCGGCCAGCCGCGGTTGTCGAGGGTGTTCGCGACCTCGTAGGTGTGACCGTGGGCGCCGAAGAGGGCCTCGGCCTTCCGGTAGTGGTCCACCGACGCCAGGTGGTCGCCGGTGTGGTGGGCGATGAACCCGAGGCTGTCCCACGTGCTCGCCTCGCCCATGGCGTACCCGTGTTCGCGGTGCAGGTCGAGGCCGGCGAGGCAGTGCTCGCGAGCGGTGTCGAAGTCACCCAGGCACGCCGCGAACCAGCCCACCGCGTTGAGCCCGTCGGCCACCCACGCCTGGTTGCCGAGGGTGCGGTAGTGGCGCAGCGCCTGCCGGGCGTGGTCCAGTGCGCGTCGGTTGTCACCCCGGCGCTCCCAGGTCGTGCCGAGCGCTTGGTGCGCGTGAGCCTGTTCCGGCGTTATTCCCTGGCGGACGGCGAGGGCGAGCGCGCGCTCCAGGTGCCTGGTCGCCGCCTCCTGCAGGCCGCCCCGCGTGCAGGCGCTGCCGAGGTAGCGGTACGTGCGGATGCGCACGGTCGCGTCCGGCAGGTGAGAGGACGCCTCGAGCGCCGCCTCCCACACGACAAGCGCCTCGACGCGGTGCCCCCGCCGGTAGTGGTACGTGTCGAGCGCCCTGGCGAAGTGCCAGACGACCTGGTGACGGCCGAGGTCGGCGGCGGCGCGCTGGGCGGCGAGCAGGGTCGTGTGTTCGGCCTCGAACCACGCCATCGCCGTGGCGGCACCGGCCAACGGGTGCGGGTGCACGCCCTGGACGGGTGGGTCGGGGCACATCAGTTCGCGGTACGGGTCCAGCAGGCGGTCGGCGGCATGCGCTGTGTGCAGGTAGAAGTCCATCACCCTTGCCAGCGCGGACTCGCGTACGTCGTTCGGCAGCTCGTGCGCGACGGTGGCGGCGTAGTGGCGGACCAGGTCGTGCATGACGTACCGGTCGTGGGTGCGGCTGACCAGTGAGGCGTCCTCCAGCGCCGTGAGCGCTCTACGGGCGCGTGCTGGTGACAGACCGGTGAGCGGCACCACGGCCGCGAGGGTCGTGTCGGGGCCGGGGCAGATGCCCAGCAACGCGAACGTGGTGCGCTGCTCGTCCGTGAGCCGGCGCAGCGACCACGAGAGGACCGACGGCAGGCACGAGGCCGTGTCGGTGTCCAGGCCGAACATCTCCAGCCCTAGTTCGCGGAGCTCGGCCGCGATCTCCGCGAGCGGGACGGACGGGTGCACGGCGGCGTGCCGGGCGGTGATCGCCAGGGCCAGCGGGTAGCCGCCGCACAGCTCGACCAGCTCCTTCACGGCGCCGGGTTCGGCTGCGGCGCGCGCCTCACCGAGCCGGGCGGCCAGCAGGGCGCGGGCGTCGCCGCCGTCCAGGACGTCCAGCCGCAGGTGGTTCGCGCCGTGCCGGTCGATCAGCGACACGAGGCCGGACCGGCCGGTGATCAGCACGGTGCAGCTCGGGCTGCCGGGCAGCAGCGGGATCACCTGCTCGGAGGTCGCGGCGTTGTCGAGCAGCACCAGCATCCGCTGCCCGGCGAGCAGGCTCCGGTAGAGCGCGGCCTTGCCGTCGAGGTCGACCGGGACGCGGTTCGCGGAGACGCCGAGCGCGGTGAGGAACCCGAACAACGCGGCGTCGGGTGTGACGGGCTGCTCGCTGGGGTGGAAGCCGCGCAGGTCGACGAACAGCTGGCCGTCGGGGAACCGCGCGGCGTGCCGGTGCGCCCAGGCGAGGGCGAGCCACGTCTTGCCGATGCCGCCGGTCCCGCCGATCGCGGAGATCAGCATCGTGGTGCCCGCCCGTGCCGCCGAGAGGTGCGCGAACTCGGCCTCGCGACCGGTGAACCACCTCGGGGGCGCGGGCAGCTGTCTGGGCACGGGTTCGCTCGTCACCGGTGCCGGAGCCGGGTCCGCCGCGAGGATGCGCTGGTGCAGCTCCCGCAGGGCGGCGCCGGGCTCGGTGCCCAGTTGCTCGACGAGCCGGTCGCGCAGCCGCCGGTGGTGCGCCAGCGCGTCGGCGGTGCGACCGGCGTGGTGCAGGGCCTGCATCAGCTGCCCCGCAAGGTGTTCGTCCAACGGCCACCGCGCGCACCGGGCGGTCAGCGGCGCCACCAGGTCCTCGCCGTGGCCGAGGCGCAGCAGGACGTCGGTCAGGTCCCGTTCGGCGGCGAGGCGTTCGTGGTGCAACCGGTCCCGTTCGTCCGCGGCCCAGTCGCCCTCCGCGCCGGTCAGCGCCTCGCCCCGCCACAGCTCCAGCGCCTGCCGCAGCAGGTCCGCCGCCTGGCGGTCGTCCTCGGCACGGGCCCGGTCGCGCAGGTCGCGGAAGCGGAACAGGTCGATCGCGAACCTGTCGGCCTCCAGCGCGTACCCGCCGGGACGGCGCGCGACGGATCCTTCGAGCAACAACCGCAGGCGCGACAGGTAGTTGAGCAACGTCGCCCGCGCCCGCTGCGGCGGCTCGTCGCCCCACACGCGCCGCGTGAGCCGGTCCACCGAGACCACCTGGCCCGCGTCCACCGCCAACGCGGCCAGCACGCACCGCTGCCGTGCCGGTCCGAGATCGACCTCGCTTCCTCCGGCGAGCACGGCCATTCCACCCAGCAGAACGAGTTCCATCCGGTTCCCCCGCTGTGAGTTCTCCCCTTACCGCCGTGATACCAGGCGTGAGCAGCGGTTGTGAGAAAAGACGGGAGATTCACGGAGATGGGCGCGGACGGTGGAGTCACCACCACCGAACATCAGGAAAGCGAACCCGATGAAACTGAATTCCGCTTCAGCTCGGCGTGCACGGAGACCCGGTGCCGTCCTCGCCGTACTGGCCGTCGTGATCTCCTCGCTCGTCGCGGTCGCCCCGAGTGCGGGGGCCTCGGTCATGGGCGGGGTGGTGAGCCGCGCCGAGAGCCTCGCCAGGGCCCAGAACTGGGTGGACCGCGGGATCACCTACACCCAGTCGGCCGCGGCCACCGACCCCGACGGCGCCCACTCCTACCGGCGCGACTGCTCTGGCCTCGTGTCCATGGCCTGGCACCTGCCCAGCAGCCTGCTGACCAACGAGTTCCTCGCGAAGGCACAGGCCGGCGACGGCATCACGATCATCGCGAAGTCGGCGCTCCGGTCCGGCGACGCCATGGTCCGCGACAGCGACGGGTGGGGCCGCGACGGCCACATGGAGCTCTTCTCCCACTGGAAGAACCCGAACAACCACAGCGAGGGCGCCTACGTCTACTCGTTCAACAAGCAGGGGGAGACGGTCCGCAATCCGAGGGCGGACAACAACGTCGGAGAGCGGGGCTTCAACAGCAACTCCGAAATGAACGAGTACACGTTCATCCGCTACAAGAAAATGGGCGGCGAACGGGTGTCCGATTTCAGCGGCGACGGCTACGCGGACCTGCTGGCGGTGAACGCCGCGGGTGATCTCGTCTACTACCCGAACAACAACCTGACGATCTCGGACTCGACCTCGCGCCGCATCGGGCAGGGCTGGGGGACGTTCAGCCACGTCGCGGCAGGGGACTTCAGCGGCGACGGGTTCGCCGACGTCCTCGGGGTGAACGCCGCCGGGAACCTCATGTACTACCCGAACAACGGCATCGCGATCGCCGACTCCACGTCACGGCAACTGGCTTCTGGCTGGGGATCGTTCCGTCACGTCATGGCGGCCGACTTCAGCGGCGACGGCTACGCGGACGTGCTCGCGGTGAACGCCGCGGGTGATCTCGTCTACTACCCGAACAACAACCTGACGATCTCCGAGTCGACCTCGCGGCGGATCGGGCAGGGCTGGGACACCTTCAGCCACGTCTTCGCGGCGGACTTCAGCGGCGACGGCCACGCCGACGTCCTCGGGGTCAACTCCGCGGGGAACCTCATGTACTACCCGAACAACGGGCTGGCGATCTCCGACGGCACGGCGCGCCGGATCGGGCAGGGCTGGGGCACGTTCCGGCACGTCTTCGCCTCGGACTTCAGCGGTGACGGCCACGCCGACGTGCTCGGCGTCGACGGCTCGGGAGCCGTCCTCTACTACCCGAACAACAACCTCTCGCTCTCCGGTTCGAGCCAGTTGGCGACGGGGTGGCAGGCGTTCCGCCACGCGCTCTGAACCGGGAGTTCCGACACCACAGGAGGAAAAGATGATGACACGAACGACGACGGCGGCAGCGCTGGCGCTGCTGGCCACCACGGTGATGGGACTGAGCCTGGCCCAGCCCGCCGCCGCCCGGAGCACGACCGCCGACACAGGAGTGGGGGCGCAGGCGTTACCGGGGCACTGCGCGGGGGCGACGGTCCGCACGAGCAGCCAGGTCGGCTCGACCCAGCGCACCACCTCGGCGTGGGGCAACATCGCGCTCGACCTCAACGCGAACACCGGCACGAGCGACTGCCCCGGCGTGTGGCCGGGCGGCACGCTGTACGTGGCGGCCGCGCGCTGCCGCGACAACGCCCGCTTCTCGTCGTGGCGCCGGTACAACGGTCCCGGCCGGATGGACATCGCCACCGACGTCCTGCCCAACACGTGCTTCAAGCTCACCTGGTACGGCGCCGGCGGCAACGACGGCAACTACTTCCAGGGCCGCGTGATCTGGCCTGGGTGACGTGAACACCCGAGCGGGTCCGGCACGTCCGGGCCCGCTCGTTCGCGTGCGTCAGTCGCGCGCCCTGAGCTTGCGCTGGGTCCGGCGGCCCTGCGCCACCATGAACGGGATCGCGCGCAGCCCGAAGCGCGGGAACGTGGCGGCCAGCCGGGCCAGTGCCCCGCGCCACTTCGGGACGGTGACGACCGGTTTCGGCTTGTCGAGCACCGCGGCGACGGCGGCGGCGATGTCGGCTGGCTGCAGCAGCGTGCCGGAGAACGACAGTGCGGCCGCGGGATCGTCGAGCTTGTCGAAGAGCATCGGCGTCCAGATGCCGTCCGGGCAGACGCACGAGATGTCGACGTCCTGGACGCCCGCCTGCCGGAGATCGGCGAGGGTGCTGAGGCTGAAGCCGAGGGCCGCGTGCTTGGAGGCGGCGTACACCGCCTCGCCCACGACGGCAGTGATGCCCGCGAGGGACACGATGTTCACGACGTGCCCGCCGCCGTGGCCGCGCATGGCCTGGATCGCGGCGACCGTTCCGTTGACGGTCCCGAGGGTGTTGACCTCGACCATCAGCCTGCGGGTGGCGGCGTCCTGCTCCCAGGCGGGCCCGGTCACCAGGACCCCCGCGTTGTTGACCCAGACGTCCAGCCGGCCCGCGCGGGCGACGATGTCGTCGCGCGCCGCCTGCACGGCCGCGTCGTCCCTCACGTCGAGCACCCGCGCGACGGCGCCGATCTCGGCGGCCGTCGCGGTCGCGGTGGCCTCGTCGACGTCGGTGACCAGCACCGTGTAGCCGCGCTCGACGAGCATCCGCGCGACCAGCCTGCCCACACCACGTCCGGCCCCGGTCACGACCGCGCCCGCTTTCGCTGTCATGGAGCGAGTGTCGCGCCTTCAAGCCGTCACGGGGAGACCGGGGCTCGAAGTGGTGATGCCGCTACCGTGTCCGGATGCGGGCGCCCAGGAGAAGGTCGATCGTGGTGGCGAGGCTGGAGGCCGACCGCGGTGGCAGTGCTCAGGCGGCCATCCTCGCCGAGCTGCGGCGGTGCCTGCTGGACGGGGTGCCGCCCGGCAGCGCCATTCCGCTCGACGAGGTGGCCGCGGTGTTCGGCGTGAGCAGGATCCCCGTGCGGGAGGCGCTCAAGACGTTGATCGGGGAGGGCCTGGTCGAGCACCGGCCCAACTTCGGCTACACCGTCGCGAAGCTGACGCCCGAGGAACTGCACGAGCTGTACGTGGTGCGGGGCGTGCTGGAGGCCGCCGCGCTGGGGGCCGCGGTCTCGCGGGCACGGCCGGCCGACGACGACCAGGCCCGCGCCGCGCACGCCGCGCTGGCAGAGGCGCTGGCGGCAGGTGACGTGCGGGCGTACCACCGGGAGAGCCGCCGGTTCCACCTGGCGCTGGTCTCGCCCAGCGGGATGAAGCGGTTGCTGGACATGTTCGAGTCCGCCTGGAACCTCACGGAACCGTTGCAGCCCATGGCACACGTGGCGGACGCCGAACGCGTGGCGTTGCACGCCGACCACGAGGGCATGCTCGCGGCGTTCGTGGCGCGGGACGCGGCGGCGCTGGTGGAGGCGGCCAGGACGCACCACGAGCGGCTGCGGTCGTCGCTGGCGGCGGTGCCGAGGGACACCGGGCTGTTCGCGGACGGGGAAGATATACGTTTCCCGTAGCAGTCGGGAAACAACTCCTTCCTACGGTGGCGTCACCCCACCAGGCAGGAGCGCGGCGATGACAGCGACAGTGACGAACGCGGAACGCAGGCTCGCCTACGACCCGAGGCTCACCAACGCCGATCTGGCGCCGTTGGAGAAGCAGACCTGGGGCTCCTACAACATCTTCGCGTTCTGGATGTCGGACGTGCACAGCGTCGGCGGGTACGTCACCGCGGGCAGCCTCTTCCTGCTGGGCCTGAGCGGCTGGCAGGTGCTGGTGGCGCTGGTGGCGGGCATCGGCATCGTCTACTTCTTCTGCAACCTCGTCGCGAAGCCCAGCCAGCAGACCGGCGTGCCGTTCCCGGTGATCAGCCGCAGCGTGTTCGGCGTGCTCGGGGCGAACGTGCCGGCGGTGATCCGCGGGCTGATCGCGGTGGCCTGGTACGGCATCCAGACCTATCTGGCGTCGGCGGCCCTGGACGTGGTGCTGCTCAAGCTGTTCCCGTCGTTGCTGCCGTACGCGGACGTGCAGCAGCACGGGTTCCTGGGACTGTCGGCGCTGGGCTGGGCGTCGTTCACCTTGCTGTGGTTCCTGCAGGCGGCCGTGTTCTGGACGGGCATGGAGACGATCAGGCGGTTCATCGACTTCTGCGGTCCCGCCGTGTACGTGGTGATGTTCCTGCTGGCCGGGTACCTGATCGCCCGTGCGGGCTGGGGTGCGATCGACTTCAACCTCGGCGACGTGAAGCACACCGGCTGGGCCTCGTTGCCGGTGATGTTCGGCGCCATCGCGCTGGTGGTCTCGTACTTCTCCGGCCCGATGCTGAACTTCGGGGACTTCTCCCGTTACGGCCGGTCGTTCGCGGCGGTGAAGCGAGGCAACCTGCTCGGCCTGCCGGTGAACTTCCTCGTGTTCGCCGTGCTGGTCGTGGTGACGGCCTCGCTGACCGTGCCGGTGTTCGGCGAGCTGCTGACCGACCCGGTCGCGACGGTGGCGCGGATCGACAGCACGTTCGCCATCGTGCTGGGAGCGTTGACGTTCAGCATCGCCACGGTCGGCATCAACATCGTCGCCAACTTCATCTCGCCCGCGTTCGACTTCTCCAACGTCAACCCGCAGCGGATCAGCTGGCGCGCGGGCGGCATGATCGCCGCGGTCGGTTCGGTGCTGATCACGCCCTGGAACCTCTACCACAACCCGGCGGTGATCCACTACACGCTGGAGACGCTGGGCGCGTTCATCGGCCCGTTGTTCGGCGTGCTCATCGCCGGGCACTACGTCATCGCACGGCAGCGGGTCGACGTCGACGACCTGTTCAGCATGTCGCCCACCGGGAAGTACTGGTACCGCAAGGGGTACAACCCGAAGGCGATCATCGCGACCGCCGCCGCCTCGCTCGTGGCGATGGTGCCGGTCCTGGTGCCCGCGCTCGCGGACGTCGCCCCCTACAGCTGGTTCGTCGGCATGGCGCTGGGCTTCGTGTTGTTCACCCTGCTGTCGCGGGGAGATCGGTGAAGATCCACGTCGTCAACCCCAACACCAGCACGACCATGACCGAGACGATCGGGCGCGCGGCCGCAGCGGTCGCCGCACCGGGCGTCGAGGTGCGGACCACGTGCCCGTCGATGGGGCCGGCGTCGATCGAGAGCCACTACGACGAGGCGCTCAGCGTGCCGGGTCTGCTGGCCGAGATCGCGTCCACCCAGGCGGACGGTCACGTGATCGCCTGTTTCGGTGACCCGGGCCTGGAGGCCGCCCGCGAGCTCGCGGACGGGCCCGTGGTCGGCATCGCGGAGGCGGCCATGCGCACCGCGGCCTTCCTCGGCAGGGGGTTCAGCGTCGTCACGACGCTGGACCGGACCTGCGGCCGCGCCTGGGACCTGGCCCACCGCTACGGCGTGGCGGGGTTCTGCAGGGGCGTGTCGGCCTGCGACGTGCCAGTGCTGGAGGTGGAGGCCGCGGTGGACGCCGTGGTCGCCGCCTGCCGGGCGGCGGTGGCGGCGGACCGCTCGGACGTGGTCGTCCTCGGGTGCGCCGGCATGACCGCCCAGCGCGCCGAGATCGAGCGCCGGGTCGGCGTTCCCGTCGTGGACGGTGTCCAGGCGGCGGTGCTGCAGGTGGAGTCGTTGGTGCGCATGGGTTTGCGGACGAGTGCGGTGGGGGAGTTCGCCGCACCACCCGCGAAGTCCTACTCCGGCCTCCTCGCACCGTTCGCGACAACCTGACCTCGTGAGGGAGCGCTTCCACCCGATCTGCGATCATGCCGCGCCATGGATCGTCATGAGCAGTTCCTCAGCGCGGCAACAGATCGAGGCATCCCGGCGGACGAGGCCGGCAAGTTCGCCGACCAGCTCCGGTTCGCGATCTGGGCGGGCCCGGCCGGTGCAGGGGACGACGTCGCAGGGCAGTTCGGAGGGCTTCCCCGGTTACCGGTGGGCGAGGAGTGGCCGGGTGAGGAGTACCCGTTGCCGTTCATCGGCTCCGTCGACCTCGCGGCACTTCCCCAGGCGGAAGGTCTCGGCCTGCCGGCGGACGGGTCACTGCTGTTCTTCCTGCACCACGAGGAAGACATGGAGGAACATCCCACCACTGAGTACTCCCGAGCCCTGTACGTCCCGGCAGGCACGGAGACCGAGGTGGCGTCACCGCCGTCCGGTCACGACACCAGGACGTTCTTCATGGAGCCCATCCCGTTCCTCCTCCCCGAGCACCGGCTCACCGCCTGGGTGCGGCCGGTGCTGCCGGACTGGCTGGAGGAGCGTGACGTCAAGTCCGAGGCGGACACCGTGAAGCAGTTGTTCGACGAGCTGAAGCACATCGACGAGTTGTGCGGGCTCGTCGGCGAACTCTGGCCGGACGACGACCGCTTCTGCACGCTTCGGCTCGGCGGGTACGGCCGGGCGATCGGCGGCCAGGACGACCCGTGGACGCAGATGGCGTTCGACAACGTCAGGAGCCGGCATCCTGAGATGTCGATGGACGAGCGGTACCGCCTGATGCGCGAGGAGGAGTACCGGCTGGTCCGGGAGCTGGTGCCGCTCGCCCAGTTCCCCACTGCCAGCGAGTTCTACTACGGGTGCTTCCTGATCAGCACCGATGATCTCGCCGCAAAGCGCTTCGGGCAGATGCGCTCGTTCACCATGTTCACCGAGTAGTGGAATTCCGGGACCCGTGATTCCACGTGACCAGTGTCCTCTCCGGACTGATCGGCAAGCCCGCGACCAGGCCGGGAAAACCCTGACGTAACAACTGATGCGGGTCGCGCGACTGTGGCGGTAGAGCTTGGGCCGCAGCGCGACAACAGGATCCGCCTCGCTGCTCCCGCTCGGCGAAGTCGTCCGTGAGCAGCGAGGTAGAAAACCGATGACCATCGAGCCGTTGCCGGCGAACCCTGAGTGGACGGCGTCCTGGAACGCGGCGGTCCACCTGTACCGGCACCTGGCGGCGGGCGGTGTTCCAGGGGAGGTCGCCACGTCGTTGTTGCTCGCACCCGGCGAGGCGACCTACTCCGATCTCACCCTCGGATATTCCAGGTTCTACGGAATGGACGTCACCTACGAGCGGTCCGGCGGTCTCTTCCTCGGGTCACCGCTGTTCGTTGCGGCGGGCCTGGCAGCGAACGCGGTGAGCAACAACATCGCCAAACAACGTGCGCAGAACATGGCCGCGCCCCAGTGGCGTGAGCACTGCGCGGCGCGAGTCGTTGTGACGAACTACTGCGTCATGTGCTTCGTGCACGGCAGGTGGCTGCGATTCGCGTACCCGAACGTCGTGGACTTCAACGCGGACATGCTCAACGGTGCCTGCTACCTGATCTTCGACGGCTCGGAGCCCCTGCAGCTGGCAGGGCTCCAGGTCCCTTGGCTGGCCGTGCTGCTGTCGAGCTTCCTCTACGGCCCTGACCGGCTCTCGACGCTGCCCTTCCTGCAGTCGATCACGCGGGCGTGAGTCGCGGCTCCTCCTGCCGCGACAACGCAGATCACCATTCCTCCTGGAGTTCCCAGGGCGGCTCTGTCCCAGATGGACAGTCCCTTGACCACTGCGTCAGGAATGCGGTCGTGGCGGATTCGCTCCGCCGGTCGAGGACGGTTCTCCCCTGACCAGGGGACTACGGGTTAGGATGTCGGCCGGCGAGTTCCGCGCCGAACCTCCTGACCGGGTGCCCACGCCATCCGGCTCTCGCGGGGGCAAAGGGGACCTGTGCGCCTCGGGACGCCGACCTCGTCATGCCTTGACCAAGGCTGTCGCGGCATCTGGGTGCGTGGGGTTCGGGTGCCAACGGCGACGGCCGAGGAGTTCGGTGATGACGTCACGCAAGCAGCTCAAGGCTCAGGTCCGCGCCCGCATGGCCAAGACCGGTGAGCGCTACACCACCGCACTGGCGCACCTGGGCGGTGCGTCGCCGGACGGCGGATGGGTGTTGCGCGGAGGCACGGACCCCGACGCGGCAGGCTTGAACGCCATGCTCGCCGCACGGGGGATCTCGGGGCTGACGGAGGCGCTGCTGTTCGGCATCGGCGGCGGGATCGGCGCCGGGTACATCCTGTGGGAGTTCAAGCACGACGACAGCTGTCACGTGACGCTCGGCTTCTCCAACACGTGGCAGTACGTCACCCGCCGGACCGAGAAGGTCCTCGCACGCCTGGGGATCGAGTCCGAGTGGCACCGGTCCGCGCCCAAGGCCGCGCAGGCGTGGCTGACCGGCCGGCTCGACGCGGGGGACGCCGTGATGGTGTGGCCCGACCGCTACCAGATCGGCTACTGGGACCTGCCCGAGGCGCTCGACGGCCACGGCGGGCACCCGGTCGTCGTGTACGGCACCTCGGGCGACCGGGTCTACCTGGACGACCGGAACCTGGCGCCGCTGACCGTCGCGCGAGCGGATCTGGACCGTGCCGTCGCCCGTGTGGGCACCTGGAAGAACCAGGCGCTCGTGATCACGGACTCCGATCGCGCACCCGACGTCGAGGCAGCTGTCCAGGAGGGCCTGCGAGACGTCGTCGAGCACCTGTCGCAGAAGTCGGACTCTTTCTCGTTGCCGGCGTGGCGCAAGTGGTCGCGGATGATGACCGACACCAAGGCCGCGAAGGCGTGGCCGAAGGTGTTCGCCGACGGCAAGCGGCTCGGCCTCGCGCTGCAGAGCGTCCGGGAGGGCGTGGACGGCCGGATCGGCGTCACGGGCGGGAACCTGCGGCCGTTGTTCGCCGACTTCCTCGACCAGGCAGGGCATTCCGGGCTGGCGCCGCGGTGGCGGGAGATCGCCGAGATGTGGCACGCGGTGGGGGAGTCGACGGAGTTCGCCGCGATCGGCAGGCAGCTCGCTGAGGTGTACGAGGCCGAGACCGACGCGATCGCCCGGTTGAAGGCGGCCGTGAACTGACCGTCCGGAGGCGGGACGAGTGCTCGTCCCGCCTCCATGCTCAGGCCGTTGGGTCGATCACTTGCCGCACAACGCCGTGGCGAACGTCGACGTGACGGCGTCCGACGTCTCGGGCTTCACGGGGTAGGCGTTCACCGCGATCACGGCGATGCGGCCGTCCGGGCCGACACCGGCCATCGACATGCTGTCCAAGCTCGGCCTCGTCGAGCCCCACAACACCTCCGGGCTGTGACGCTCACGGGTGCAGGTGGGCGCGTTCGCTGTTGTGGTCGAGGATGCAGAGGATCTCGGCCGGGCCGCGATCGCTGCGGATGGTGTGCGGGGTCATGGTCGAGAACGAGGCGGCCTGGCCGGCCTCGACGCGGATGACGCGTTCGCCCAGGTAGAGGACCACGGTGCCGGACAGCACCGTGAACCAGTCCCTGCCGGGGTGGACGCCGAGGTCGTCGGGGGTGACGTCGCCCGCCTGGCCGGTGATGCGCATCTTCGCGACGGTCAGGCCCGGCGGGCCGTTGTCCTTGCTCAGCAGCCACGTGGTCAGGCCGCGGCTGTCGTCGCGGTCGGGACGGATGACGACGTCGGAGTCGTCGGGGGACTCGACGAGCTCGTCGAGGGACTTGCCCAGCGCCGAGGAGATGGCGGTGAGCTGGTCGAGGCTGAGGCGGCGGTGCCCGGTCTCGATGCGGCTGAGCTGCGAGGGGCTGATGCCCGCGCGTTCGGCGAGGTTGTCCAGCGACCAGCCGCGCGCCTTGCGCAGGGACCTGATCCGCATCCGGACGATGACGTCCAACGTCGATTCTTGCTCCACCGGCAAGAGTGTATGACGTGGTGGCAATGATCGATCTAACTTCGAAGCATGAACACACGCCACGAGGTCCACGGTCACATCGGGCACGAGCGGGCAGACGGCTCCGCCATCGCGCTGACTCGGCTGCTCGAACTGGACGCCGAGGTCCTGGCCTCCTACCTCGCGGAACTGACCGCCCGGATCGCCGAAGTGGCGGACCGCGCCCCGGAGCGGATCCTCGACCTGGGCAGCGGCCCCGGCACCGGCACTCTCGCCCTCGCCCGCCGGTTCGGCTCGGCGACGGTGACCGCGGCGGACATCTCCCCGCAGATGCTGCACCGCCTGCACAAGCAGGCCGCCGCGTACGGGGTCGCCGAGCGGGTCAGCACGGTGGAGGCGAACCTCGACGAACGCTGGACCGAGATCGGTGAGGGCGGTCCGTTCGACCTGATCTGGGCCGCGGCGTTCCTGCACCACGTGGCCGACCCCGGCGCCACCCTGGCCCAGGCGTTCGAGCACCTCCGGCCGGGCGGGCTCCTGGCCGTCACCGAGATGGACTTCTTCCCGCGCTTCCTGCCCAGGTACGCCGGAGTCGGCCGGCCCGGGCTGGAAGCCCGCCTGCACGCTGCCACGAACACCCAGCCGCCCCACGAGTGGACCGGCCCGCTCCAGGACGCCGGATTCTCCGTCGTGGAGCGGCGCCCGTTCGAGATCAGCCTCGACAGCACGCAGACCGGGCCGGTCCTGAACGACTACGCCCAGGTCTGCCTCACGAAGCTGCGGTCGCACGCCACCGACGTCCTCGATGCGGACGATCTCGCCGCCCTCGACGCATTGCTGGACGCGACGCGGCCGCACAGCATCTCCCGTCGCGACGACCTGAGCGTGCGCACCACTCGCACGACGTGGATCGCCCGCCGCCCGTGAACCGCCGCAACGAACTGGAGTTCACCATGAGCACCGCTGCGGCCCTCGACACCGCACCCCGCAGCCGCGTCATGGCCGTGCTGGGCCTGGCCCAGCTGATGGTGGACGAACGGGCGAGCCGGATCACCGCGGCGCTGCGCGACGCGCTCGACCGCTGCTAGGGATGCAGGCCAGGGCCTGGTTCCGCACAGGGCGCGATGGGGGTGGGGCTGAGGGCGGTGTCGTCCTCGCCCGCCTCCAGCAGCGTGGCCGCGGCACCGACCACCCGTCCGTCCGGCGTGCCGATCACGCCGGAATCCTTGTCGTGGTAGTCGAAACGGGCGAGGACGCTGCGCATTGCCTCGATGCGGGCGCGCTTCTTGTCGTTGCTCTTGACCACGGTCCACGGTGCGATCTCGGTGTCGGTGCAGCGGAGCATCGCGACCTTGGCCTCGGTGTAGTCGTCCCAGTGGTCCAGCGACCTGATGTCGTTGGGGCTGAGCTTCCACTGGCGCACCGGGTCGATCTGCCGGATGACGAAGCGGGTCCGCTGTTCGTTGCGCGACACCGAGAACCACAGCTTCACCAGCAGCACGCCGTCGTCGACGAGCATCTGTTCGAACACCGGCGCCTGCCGCATGAAGAGGTCGTACTCGGCTTTGGTGCAGTAGCCCATGACGTGCTCGACCACGGCGCGGTTGTACCAGGAGCGGTCGAACAGCACGATCTCGCCGGCCGTGGGGAGTTCGCGGACGTAGCGCTGGAAGTACCACTCGCCCTGTTCGCGTTCGCTCGGTTTGTCGAGCGCCACCGTGCGCGCGCCGCGGGGGTCCAGGTGTTCGGTGAACCGCTTGATGGTGCCGCCCTTGCCCGCGGCGTCACGACCCTCGAACAGGATCACCAGGCGTTGCCCGGTCTCGGCGACCCAGTGCTGGAGCTTGAGCAGCTCGATCTGCAGCAGCCGCTTGAGGTGGTCGTACTCGGGGCGGGGCATGCGTTCGGTGAACGGGTAGTTCTCGCGCCAGGTCAACACCTCCCGGCCGTGCGCGTCGAGGAGGACCGGTTCGTCGTTGTCGGGGAACTTCGCGGTGTAGCCCTCGGCGAGCAGGTCTAAGGAGGTCGTCACGAATTCGTACATACCCGGCGTACCGGGTGCGCAATCCCGGATCAGCGGGCCGCGTACGACCGCAGTGCGCGCAGGAAGTCCAGGTACCGGAAACCGGGCCAGTGGACGTCGCAGAAGTGCAGTTCCGCGTAGGCCGCCTGCCACAGCAGGAAACCGGAGATGCGCACCTCGCCGCTGGTGCGGATCACCAGGTCCGGGTCGGGCTGCCCGGCCGTGTAGAGGTGCCGGGCGATGTCGTCCGGGGTGATGCTCTCCGCGAGCTCGGTGAGGCTCGACCCGGCCTGGGCTCGGTCGTCCAGCAGCGCGCGCACCGCGTCGACGAGTTCGTGACGGCCGTCGTAGCCCACGGCGATGGTCAGGTGGAACTCGGCCGCGCGGTCGCGGGTGTCCTCGGCGGCGAGTTTCAGCGCGTTCCTGGTCGTGTCGGGGAGCAGGTCCAGGCGGCCGGCCACGTGCACCTGCCAGTTGGCGGACCCGACGGCCCTGGGGATCACGATCTGCTCGACGACGTTCATCAAGTAGTGCATTTCGGTGTCGTCGCGCTTGTGCAGGTTGTCCGCGGAGGCGACGAACACCGTCAGGTGGTGGATGCCGATGTCCTCGCACCAGCCCATGACGTCCTTGACGTGTGCGCCGCCGTGCCGGTGGCCCAGGCTCGGGTTGTCCAGGCCCTCCTGCCTGGCCCAGCGCCGGTTGCCGTCCATGATCACGCCGAGGTGCCTCGGCAGCCTGGCGTTCTCGAGCTGCCTGCGGAGGCGGCGCGTGTAGAGATCCTGCAGGGCGTTGCGCATGATCATCACGGAGTCACGCTAGCAGCGGGTTCGACCGCGTCCAGTCGTCGACGCGGAACGGGGATCCGCCGTGGGCCTTCGCCGCGTGCGCGACCATCTCGGGCGGGAGTTCGCTGTCGATCATGTCGAGCCGGTCGCGGTAGTCGGCCACGAACGCCGCGGCGACCTCGGTGGCGGTCAGCGCGGGCTCGTAGTCGGCGAGGCCCGCGATGGAGCTCTGCCGCAGGTCGTACCCGAGCGCCTTCGAGACGTCCGTGATCACGGCGTGCACCCGGTCGGAGACGGCGACCTGCACGACGGTGCTGAACAGCGAGCCGGTGGAGGTGACGCGTTGCGCGGAGCCCACGACCTTCGTGTCGCCCCCGACGTTGATGCTGAACTCGCCGGGGCAGTACTCGCCCTCCACCTCGCCGATGCGGGCGTCGATGGCACCGAGGCCGCGCAGCACCCGCACGTGGCTCTCGGCGTTCGCGGCGAACGTCGAGGCGCCCGCGTGCCGGATGTCCGTGGTGCTGTCCAGGTGGTCGATCACCACGGCGCCGCTGTCGTAGGCGACCATGCGCCCGCCCGGCGACCTGACCACCGGCTCGAACCCGGCCGCGCGGGCGAGTTCGGTGGCCTCGGTGATGCCGGGTGACCGCAGGTCACGGCCGCTGAACGCGACCGTGGGGCCCTGCGGCACGTAGATGTGGACGAGCTGCGACCACGGCGCGTTGGGCGTGCGCAGCAGCAGTGCCGGGATCACCAGCTCGGTGATGGCGCTCCCGGCGCTCCCGGACACCAGCAGGCGGGTGTTGTTCACGCCGCCGATTCTCTGCCACGCGGTGTCAGCCCGCGGCGCGGTATGCCTGACCGGCCTCGTTCGGGGTGCCTCCGGGTGCGTAGAGGCCGGTGCCGGGCTTCTCCGCGGGCAGCGCGAACCAGGCGTAGCGCTCGAGGTAGGGGAGGCCTTCCATCATCGCGCTGGAGTTCTTGGCGAACGCCGCGAGCTGCGCCTGGGTGGGGAAGCGCGCCGTGCCGCCGGAGAAGTCGATCAACGCGTACTCGGTGAGCCACACCGGTTTGCCGTAGCGCTTGTGCACGGCGTCGAGGTAGTTCTTCAGGTGGCCGACGGCGGCGTCGCTGAAGTCCGAGCCGTACCAGTGCACCGCGATGAAGTCGACGCGCAGGCCGCGCTGGGCCGCACCGGTCATGAACCGGTCGAGCCAGCCACCGGCCTTGTCCCCGCTGTGCGCGACGGCGGGGCTGCCGAGCCGCAGCCCGGTCGCCGCCAGCTTCGGCCACAGGTCGAGCGCCTGCTCCGGGGACATGTTCGCCTGCTCGGGGAAGTCCGGCTCGTTGAAGCCGAGCAGCACCTTGCCGTTCGCCTTCGCCTTGGCGATGGTCGCGTCGTCGGTGAACTTCGTACCCCAGATCATCGGCACGAACTCGACGTTCGGCGGCGTGGCGATGCCGTCGGGGTTGGTGGCCCAGTTGTAGTACCAGCCCGCGCGGACGTCGGTGAGCGCCTTGCCGACGCCGTCGAAGTTCCAGGTGCTGACGCCCTTCTTCACCGAGGCCGTCACGGGTACCGCGGGCGGTGGCACGGGCTTGGCGGGCGTCGTTGTCGTCGTGGGTGGTGTGGAGGACGGGACGGACGAGACCGTGGTGGTGGGCAGCGGGGTGGATGACGTTGTGGCCACTGGGAGGGCGCGTGCGACCGGTTCCTCGGGGGAGGGCAGGACGGCGATCACGATGCCCGCCGCCAGCACCGCGGCCGCGGCTGCCGCGATGGGCTTCACGAGCGCGCCCTTGAACAGGAGGCTGGCCTTGCCGGCGTTCGCCGTCACCGGGGTGATGTGCGCGCCGGCGATCGTGGCGGGGTCGAAACCGAACGCCGCGGGCAGTGGCACCAGCGGCAGCGCTGCGAGCAGCCCCTCGACGGACGCGAGGTCCTGCCCGCAGCGCCGGCAGCGGGCGCAGTCGCGGCTGTGCCGGGCGATCCGCTTGCGCCACAACGCGCTGGGCACGCCGTCCCACTCCGAGACGACGTAGGCCAGGTCGGGACAGCGCGGCGTGCGTTCCAGCGTCCGCACGACGATGCGTGCCGCGTCGAGCTGGGCCTTGACCCGCTGCACGCGCACGGCGGTGTGCTGCGGGGTCAGCTCCAGCGCGTTGGCGACCTCGGTGCGGGTCAGCCGCCCGGCCGCCTCCAGCCACCACAGCGACAGAAGCTCGCGCTCGTCCTCGCTGAGCCACCGGGTCGCCGTGACGACCTCGCGGCGCTGCCCGGACAGCTGCAGGCGCATGATCGTGAGGTCGACGAAGTCCGCGCCGGGATCGGCGACGTCCTCCGGCACCGGACCGCTGATGGGCACCCGCAGGCCCTCGCGGTGCCGCAGCCGGATCTGGTTCATGGCGATCGCGACGAGCCACGACCGGAACCCGGCGGGCTCCCGCAGCCCCGGCAGGCCGTGCACCGCCCTGAGCATGGTCTCCTGGACCACGTCGTCGGTGTCCGGATGCCCGCCGAGCGCGTGCCCGACGATGTTGTAGACGAGCGGCAGGTACCCGCTCACCAGATCGTCCAGCGCGCGCTGGTCGCCATCACGCGCGGCGACCACCGTCGCGACGCCGGGGTCCTCGGCCATCGCCATGTCCACCTCACTTGCCAGTTCAGGGTCGTCTGACCAGGAGATGTCCCAGGTGCCCGGCGATAACGAAAATAGTTCGCCGGCCCGCACCCCAGGCCAGGTGGACCCCCTTGCGGCCTTGACGAGGGCGCTACCTGCGACAACACTGCCCCGACGGCGTTGACCGTCTTTCAGTCGGCCGGGGAAAGGGCATGGAGGAGATGAGTCCGGGGATCGTTCGCCGCTTCTGGTGGCGCACCGGCCAACGGGCGAGGCTCGCCCTCGCGTGCCTGGGAGTGCTCACGGTGCTGGCCGTGACGGGAGCGGCGGGGTTCAGCGGCGACGCGAGCCCGCTGCCGTCCGCCGTCAGCGCGCCGGCCGCGACCGTGCCCAGAGGCTCCTCCTTCGAGGTGACCGTCCGCACGGTGACCGACGTGGACCGGTTCGAAGGCGTCGAGGCGGACACCGGCAGGCAGCTCACCGCCCGCGTCGCCGGGGTCAGCCCTGCCGACTGCTGGCAGTCGCAGTCCCGCGCCGCCGCGGAGACCCTGCTGCGCGGCAAGACCGTCCGGCTCACGGTCAAGACCGAGAGCGACGAGCTGTTGGTCGACGTGCAGCTGCCGGACGGCACCGACTACGCGCGGGCCGCCGTGGGCGAGGGCGCGGCGTTCGCGGAGCTCACCGCGCGCGGTGAGCTCGCCCCGGTCGAGGCGGAGGCGCGCAAGGCACGCCGCGGCCTGTGGTCGACCGGGTGCAACGGGCCCGCCGACATCACCCTGGTGGCGCCTTCGAGCGTGCCGAGCACCTCGTCGTCGGCGCCTCCGACGACCACTGAGCCGCCGCCGGTCGTGACGACCACGCGGCAGCCGCCCAAACCGCCGATCGTGACGATCGAGCCGCCGTCCGATGAGGAGTGGCTCGCTCGGTTCGTGGGGAAGCGGTGCTTCCCCGAGGGGGCTCGGAGGGCGTCGCCGGAGGGCACCGAGATCGAGTGCGTCCGTGGTGACCGGGGGCAGCTCAGGTGGCAGCGTGCGGACTGAGGGCGACGTGGACCGGTCCGCCGAGCCCGTTGCCGACATGACGCCTGTGCGGGTGGATGAGGGTGACGAGTTCGCCGAGCCGGTCACCGGCACGCTGCCGGTGCAGGCGGCTGATGACGAGGTGGTCGCCGATGCGGTGGCCGGGCGAGCGGACGAGGGCGACCTGTCCACCGAACCCGTTGCTGACGCGGCACCTGCTCAGGTGGACGACGTTGACGTGGCCACCGACGCGATGCCGGCGCGAGCGGACGACGACCTGTCCACCGAACCTGTCGCTGACGCGGAGCCTGCCCGCGTGGACGAGGACGAGCCGGTCACCGGCACGCTGCCTGTGCAAGTGGACGAGGCGGAGCCCGGCGCCGATGAGGTGCCTGAGCGAGTGGGCGAGGACGACCCGTCCGCCGAGTCACTCACCGGCACGGTGCTTGCGCGAGAAGACGATGTCGAGCTCTTCGCCGAGCCAGCCGACACGGCACCAGAGCGAGTGGACGACGTTGACCTGTTCGCCGAACCCGTCGCCGACGCGGCGCTCGAGACACCAGACGGCGTCGACCTGCCCACCGGCACAGCACCCACCCGACCGGACGGCGAACCCCCACGCGGCCTCACCCCGGACGGCTCGGTCCGCACGACAGGCTGGCTCCAGGTAGGCGACCACCCCGTGAGCTCCGCCCTGCTGGCCGCCCTGGCCGGCCTGCTGTGGGCGTTGGTCGCAGCAGCTGTGCTGGTGCGCGAGTTCCCAGTAGCCGCCGGTGTCCTGACGCTGACAGTCCCGGTGGCCTGCGGGGTGCTGTGGTGGCTCCTCACCACATGGCTGCGCCCCGCCTCCACGGCCCGCAACGTCGAAACGTGCCGCGCGGAAGAGCTGGAGCCGGGCGACGTCGTGAGGCTGCACGGCTCGATCGGACCGGTCGGCCGGATCACCGAGGTCGTGGTGGGCGAAGACGTCCGGGTGATCCTGCACGGCGGCAACGAACGGACCTGGGCTCCAGACCAGACGGTCCACCTCGCGGAACTGCTCAGCTAGACCGGGGACCGGTCCCCGCCGAATCGCGCCACGACGTCGTGGACGCGACGAGGGGACACGGGATGCCTACAGGACGGTTGTTGGTCGAGCGTCCGGTGGCCGGGTGGTGCTGCTCGTGGTGTTGTGCGCCGGAGGGGGCGCACTGCTGTGGTTCACCATCGACCAGTGGTTCTTCGGGTGGGAGCCGGAGTGCACGGGGGGACTGCGTCTGGGTGATCAACGGCCGCGACGCCGGGCCCGCCACGGAGCAGTCGCAGCGCGCGGCCGCCTGGCCGTTCGTGCTGATGTGCCCCGGGGTGGGCGCGGCGCTCGTCGTCGGGCCGGTGATCACGGTGGCGCGGTAGCTGGTCGCCCGTCGTCGAGGCCCGGCGAATTGCCGGTTACGTCCCACGATCAGCGCTGCCACCAGCGCATTGGGCGAGCTAGCGTAACGCGATGTGCTGGGAACAGGTGGCGAGGTAAGGATTCTCGGGCCGGTTGAGGTGTGCGGCCCGCACGGTCGAGCGGTGCTGACCGGGGCCCGGCAGCGCAGCATCGTCGCGGTGCTCGCCCTGCGCGCGGGAACGCCGGTCGCGGTGGAGCGCCTCGTCGACGTGTTGTGGGGCGAGGATCCGCCGCGCACGGCCGTGAGGTCGTTGCACAGCCACGTTGCGCGGCTGCGTCAGGCACTCGCGGACTGCGGTCTGCCCGGTGCGCTGATGACCAAGCCCGGTGGGTACCAGCTCGACGCGTCGGTGGACGCGATGACGTTCGAACGGACCAGGGACCTCAGCCTGTGGCGGGGCGAACCGCTGGCGGGCACGGAGTTGTTCGGCTGGGGGCGGGCGGAGATCGACCGGTTGCGGGAACAGCGGATCGCCGCGCTGGAGATGTACTGGGGCGAGAGGCTCGACCGCGGTAATGCCGTGGAGGAGCTGGAACGGCTGGTGGTCGGCCATCCGACCAGGGAACGGCTCGTCGGCCTGCTGATGCGGGCGTTGCACCTCGGTGGACGGCACGCCGACGCGCTGGAGGTGTTCCGAAGACTCAGGGACAGGCTCGCCGACGAGCTCGGCGCCGACCCCGGGCCTGACATCACCGCGCTGCACACCGCGATCCTGCGGCGCGATCCCGCCCTGCACAGCACAAGACCCGCCCAGCTGCCCGCCCGCGCCGGCCACTTCACCGGCCGCGCCACCGAGTTCGCCGAACTCGAGTCGATGCCCCCGATCGTCGTGGTGTCCGGTGTCGCCGGGGTCGGCAAGACCACGTTCGCGGTCGAGTGGGCCCGCCGCGTCGCCGACCGCTTCCCGGACGGGCAGGTGTTCCTGGACCTGCAACGGCTCACGCCCGCCCAGGCGCTGACCGAGATGCTGCACAGCCTCGGCGTTCCCGCGGACCGGGTGCCGGCCGATCCGGCCGCGACGTACCGGACGTTGTTGCACGGCAAGAGAGTTCTCATCCTGCTCGACGACGTCCGCCGCGCGCGGGACGTGCTGCCGCTGGTGCCCGGTGACCAGGGGAACCTGCTGCTGATCACGAGCCGTGACACGCTCTCTGCGCTCGGCACGCGCCACGCCGTGCACACGGTGAGCCTCGGCCTGCTGAGCGAACCGGAGGCGCACGACCTGTTCGCGGACATCCTCGGTGAGTCCAGAATCAGAGCCGAATCCGGTGCCACCGCGGAACTCGTCGTCCACTGTGGACGGCTGCCGCTCGCGTTGCGCATCGCGGCCGCACGGCTGGCGATCCGGCCCAGCAGGAAGATCGCCGACCTGGTGCGCGAACTGACCCGCAACGACCCGCTGGACGTGCTGACGGTCGACGGGGACGACCGCACGGTCCGCACCGTGTTCGCCAGCGCCCACCGCACGTTGAGCCCGCAGGCGGCGCGGCTGTTCCGCGTGCTGGGCGAGCACCCCGGCGCGAGCTTCCCCGCCGACCTCGCCGACGCGATGGGGCCCGGGCTCGACGAGCTCGTCGCCTCGCACCTCGTCAGCGAGATGGGCAACGGCCGGTACGCGCTGCACGACCTGATCCGGTTGTTCGCCCGGCAGAGCGGCGATCTCGGCGACGGGGTGGAACGCCTGCTGGACCGCTACCTCACGATCGCGCACGCGGCAGGCGAGGTCCTCAACCCGCGCCACGACCTCGTGACCCGGCCGCGCTGCGACGACCTGCCGTTCGCCGCGGACCGCATCGAGGTGCTGGCGTACCTGGACGCCGAACGCGACAACATGCTGCACATGATCCGGCTGGCGGCGCGCTCCGGCCTGCACCGCGAGACGTGGCAACTGGCCTACCTGCTGACGGGGTACTTCGAGGCACGCGGCAACTGGGCGGCCCGCGTCGAGCAGTGCGAGCACGCCGTCCAGGCCGCCCGCGCGCTCGGGGACCAGCGCGCGGAGGCGGAGATGCTGCGGGGCCAGGGCATCGCGCTGCAGATGACCTCACGCATCGCGGAAGCCATGGTGGTGCAACGACAAGCGCTCGTCCTGGTGCGCGAGGCGGGCGATCTGCGCGGGGAGGCCAGGCTGCACAACAACATCGCCAACGCGCACTCCGAGCTGCGCGAGTTCGACCTCGCGCTGGAGGAGTACCGCGCGGCGATGGAGGTGCACGGGACCGCGGGCGACGAGGTGGGCGTGGCGCTGGCCCGGCGCAACCTCGGCTACACCTACGTCCGGATGGGCCGGCCGGAGCTGGCCACCGAACCGCTGTTCGCGGCGCTGGAGACGTTCCGCGCCAAGGAGAACCTCCGGCTGGAGGCGGCGACGCTGATGTCGCTGGGCAACGCCTACCACCGGCTCGCCGACCTCGAACCGGCGTTGCGCTACTTCGGCGACGCACTGCGAATCAGCCGCGAGGTCACCGACGACCGCTTCGAGGCCGATGCGCTGACCGGCCTCGGCGTCACCCAGCTCGCGCTCGGAGATCCCGCCGTGGCAAGGGAATGCTTGGCGAGTGCGCTCGTGGTGTGTCGCGCGCTCGGCGACGGGCATCGCGAGGCGTCCACGTTGCGGGACCTGGCCGACGCCGAGCTCGCACTGGGCGACCTCGGCGCCGCCCGCACCCATCTCGCCGCGGCGCTGGAGGCCAGGACCCAGGCTCCGGACGAGTTCGAGCAGGCCCAGGTCCACCGCACGTTCGCCGACCTGGAGGGCCGGAGCGGGCGGTGGACCGAGGCTGCCCGGCACCTGGCTCAGGCCGTCACGCTGTTCACCTCTTGCCGCCGATCGTGAACACGGCGACGCGCTTGCCGATCTGGCCAGGCTGCACCGCGGTGATCTCCAGGGTGAACTTCTTCTCCTGCTCCGTCACGCGCAGCACCTTGTACGGCACGGCGGCCTGTTTCTGGCCCGCCTTGATGGTGACCTTGCCGCTGGGCGCGGCCTGGTAGTCCTCACCCTGCTTCGCGGTGCCGTCGACGAACCTGTAGGCCACGTCGACGTTCTGCTGCACCGGGCCGTTGCGCAGTTTCAGCACCGCCGTGTACGAGTCCGCCGACTCGTGCACCGGCCCGTCGATCGCGTCCACGACCACGGGGCAGTCCGGCGGTTCGCAGTCGGCTGCTCCATGCGCGGGCACGATCCCGAGCAGAAGCAGCAGCAAAACCATGAGTGTCTTCATTGACAACCCTTTCGGTGGGTCAGTCTCCGAAGTACGGAGACCGACCCACCGAGGTTGATACTCAGTCCTTCTCGTTGATCAGGTATTGCGCTCCGCCGAGATCCGTGCCCTGCACGTCGGTCTGGCGCACGTGCAGCTCGGCCGGGCCGGTCTCCTTGTCGGTCTCGAACGTCAGCGCGGTCTCGACGCGCTCGTCGGCCTTGAGGGTCAGGCCTTCGAAGCGGGCCTTGGGATCGGCGATCTGGAACTGCGTCTCACCGACCTGCTTAACGCCGGTCGCCCTGCCGCCGGCGGCCTTCCAGCGCGCGGTGAGCTCCTGGCCGAGGTCGAACGTGATCGTGCCGCCGAACTGCCGCGGCTGCTCCAGGATCAGGTGCTGCCGGGCGTCGTTGCGCTCTGGGTTGCCGATCGTGTACGGCACGCGGACGGGCTCGAACGGGCGGACCCGCACGGAGTCGACGTTGCGCCACGCGATGTTGTTGTTCCGCTGCGCGTTGAGCTGGGTGTTGCTGCCCTCGGCGAACGTCATCGGGTCCGCGTTCGACACCCAGCGGGCGAGCAGGCAGAAGTGCGCGGGCCCCGGCACGTTCCATCCCGGCCAGGTGATCATGACCGTGGTGCCGCTGACCGGCACGGTGGAGCCCGCGGTGCCGATGTAGGTCCAGCCGGCCGGCCAGGCGGTGCCGCCGCCGAGGTTGCTGCGGTAGAGGTGGAGGCTGCCGTCGATGCTGCCGACGGCGCCCGCCTTGCGTCTCAGGGTGACGAAGACGTAGTTGTTCACGCCCACCACCGGGTTCTGGGACACCGCGCACAACACCGGCGTCGAGCACACCTTGATGTCGGGGCTGAAGTAGATGCTGCCGGTGCTCGGCTCGTTGCCGACGTCGCTCACGTTGTCCCGGACGAAGACGTCTCGTTGGTACGGCGTCGCGTTCACGGCAGGGGCGATGAGCGTCGCGGCCGCCAGCAAGCCTGCCAGCAGCGTCGCCAGTGTGGCTTTCACCATGTCCTCCATCGGTTGAGGTCTACCGAGGGAAGAAGTACCGCCGCGCTGTTGTGGCGACGTTGTCGTGCGGTTGTCGGCGTTCTGAGCCTGCTGCCAGAAGTTGTGTTCGTCACTCGCCCGAGCGGCCCCGCGCCTGGTCCTGATGGCGTCTGCAAGTACCGAGCCTTTTCCATCTTCATGATCGGGTGCGTTGTTCGAGGGTGAGGATGGCGCGGGCGTAGTGGGTGACTCGGTGGGGGCTGGCGCGGACTCGGGTGAGGACGCGCCAGTTCTTGAGGGTGGCGATGCCGCGTTCGACGAGGCAGCGGATGGCGGAGTGTGCGCGGTTGGCGGCGCGTCTGCCTGGGGTGAACTCGTTTTTGTAGCGGCGGTAGGGCAGATGAACGCCCTCGCCGGCGCCGATGTGGCCGCGGTCGGCGACGAGGTGGAGCCCGGCGTCACGGCAGGTGTCGAGGATGCCGTGGGTGCGGGCGGCGGTCAGGTCGTAGACCGAGCCGGGGAGTCCGTCGGAGACCCAGGCGAGCCGGCCGTAGGGGTCGGTCAGGATCTGCACGGTGATGCCGTGGTGGCGGGTTTTGACGCTGTAGCAGGCTTTCAGGCGCTCACGGTCGCCGGCGCGGTCGATGCGGATGACGGTGCCGTCCAGTAGCGCGTAGTTGGAGAACGATCCGGCCAGCCGGGCGACCGCGTGTGTGAGGCTGGGTGCTCGTGCCGCGAGCAGGTCGGTGGTCTCGCGGATGTAGCGGTAGGCGGTGGCCAGGCCGATGCCGAACCCGGTGGCCAGGCGCTGGTAGGTGTCGCCGTTGCGTAAATGCGCCAGCACCAGCAGGGCCTGGCGGTTGCTGGGCAGGCGGCGCCAGCGGGACCCGATGCTGGTGCGGTGGCGGCGGATCAGGCGTGCGACGTAGTCCAGGGTGCGATTGGACAACGTGATCACGGACGGATAGAACAACACACGAAGCTCCTGGTCGGCATCGGTTGATCTTGGTCGTGATGCCAGTGCTACCAGGGGCTTCGCCATGTTCAAGGCCGTCGAGCTACACCGATCCGATCTTGTGACCAGCAAGATCAGGATGGAAAAGGCTCACCACCAACTCAACATCAACAGGCACTTTCCTACTACCAACAGGCCTGCGGGGCCCGAGAACACGGCGCCTGTTCGTCAGACGGCGAACAGGTTGGATGTGGTTGACGGCGATTCGATCAAGAGTTGGTGGTACTTGCAGACGCCTCGAGGCCAACAGGGACACGAGGTTTCGGACGAGACTGCTGGCCAGGTGCTTAGTACGCGCCGATCAGCCGGTAGCCGGGCCACAGCTCGGCCCACGACGCCTGCGGTTCGCGGCACACCGAGATGGCCCTGCCCTGTTCCGTGGTCTGCAGCCCATAGCCGTTGTCTATGCGCGCCACGACCTCGCACGCGCCGAAGTCCTGCTTCAGCCGGTTCTCGTCCATACCGACCGCGATCACGACGTCCGTGCCCTCGGGCGGTGCGCCGCGGAGGTACAACTCGTTGTGCCCGCTGTAGATGCGGGGGAGCGGGTGGTCCTCGCGCATCCAGTGCAGCGCGCCCGCTTCGCCGAAGTTGCGCGTCAGCACGACGGCGCGCGACCGTTCGTCGGCGGGCAGCGCGGTGTACGCGTCGGAGACCTGGCCGACCAGCCGCTCCCAGCCGAACGTCTCGGTCGTCAGGCTCGATCCGGCGAACTTCACGTACACCCGTGCCGGCATCACCGGTAGCGACGTGGCGACCTGCACCACGGCGAACACCGCCAGCACCGAGGCCACCACCGCCACCCGTGACCGGCTGCGGTCCATCCACTCGTCCACGACCACGCACCCCGCGGCGATCAGCGGCATCAGGTAGCCCTCGGTGTAGTCCACGCCGCTGGGCGCCACGGCGAGCACCAGCGCCGTGCCGAGGAGGTAGGCCGCCCCCAGCGCGCGCACCGGGCGCCACCGCGGCTGGCGCAGCACGCAGACCACGCCCACTCCCAGGATCACGGTCACGGCCGGACCCGCCAGGATCGCGACGTCGAGCGGGAACATCAGGCCGTCGGTCCAGTCGCCCTCGGACAGCGCCCGCGCCATGACGAGCTGCGGCCAGCCGTTGACGGCCTGGTAGACGAAGTTCGGGGCACTGATCACGAGTGCCAGCGCGGCGCCCGCCCACAGCCAGCGGCTGCGCAGCTCCCGGCGCGGGCCCACCACGAGCAACGCCACCACCAGCGTCACCGGCAGCAGGAGCACCACGTACTTGGCGTAGGTCGCCACCCCGCACGTGACACCCGCGGCCAGCCACCACTTCCCGTCGCCGCGCAGCAGGGCCCGCAACGCGAACAGCGCCACCGCGCACCACGCGACGAGGTCCGGGCTGTTGGTCAGCAGGAAGTGCCCCATGACGAGCACGACCCCGGACGTGCCGATCGCGGCGGCGGAGAGCACCTGCGCCCGTGGCCCGCCGCCCAACTCCGCGGTGATCAGCGCGGAGAGCACGACGATCGCCATGCCGCACAACAGGGCCGGCGCCCGGACACCCCACACCGTGTCGCCGAACAGCACCGCGCCCGCCTTCGCGAACAGCGGTGCCAGCGCCGGCTGGTCGAAGTAGCCCCAGCGCGGGTCGTCGCCCAGCATCCGGAAGTACAGCTCGTCCGCCGTGAGCCCGTAGTTCCCTGCCAGTGGGAACACCAGCGCCGCGTAGAGCGCCGCGACCACCGCCACCGGGCGTCGCGCCAGCGGTACGGCCAAGCCGGTCCGCGCCGCCACGCCCTCGATCGTGAACACCGAATTCGCTCCCCTCGTGGCGACCACGGGGTCACCGCGACGGCGATGCTATCGATGATCGTCCCCGCACATTGCTCCAATCGGCAGCAATGATCCGGCGAGCGGAATCAAACACCCGGGCGATTAATTCTGGCTGAAGTGTCAGAGGCCTGCGGTGGGCTCATAGCACGTTCCGGGACGTGGCGCCGTGGAATTAGTTCTGATGTGGAGGATTGGCCGACAATCGCCGTTCGGCTCGTCTTCGGCCATCTCATTTGGTAGAGACGAATCCGTCGTGAATACCAAATGCTGAATGAGTTCGCGGAACTTTGGGGCACGTGTGACGTGTGACACAACGTGTGGTCACTGCACGTGTTTGCGCGGGTGCGGCAGGTGACAACGTGCCGAGTCGCGCAGATTGGCGTATAAGCGCATAGGTGAAATTGATACTATTCTGAATTGGGCTGTTCGGCGGATTCGTGCTGGTCGTGGGCCTGGTTAATCTGCGGTTGTCGCTTCGGCGGCTCTGGGGGCTTCTTTGGGGTGGGGTGCTTTCGTCGACCCGCTGATTCGCGTGCGTTTTTCGCGTTCGGTCGTGGCGGCGGATGACGCAAGGGGGTTTTCATGGCCGTTCAGGGAGAATTGATGCTCGAGTCACCCGCAGGTTCGTCGCCTGCACGGGTGCGGCGTCCGTGTCCGCAGATCGCGGTGCACACCTAAGAACGCGACCTGCTTCTACCGGCATCGTCGTGCCCGGTGACAGTCCACGAGCCCGGACTTCAAAAGGGGCTCCTTCATCCGCTGTATCTGTGACATCAGCGGTCTCTCTGTCCTGTTGTGTCGGGGCCATCAGCAAAGAGGAGCAGTTCAGTGGTTGAGCGGCGCACGCCCGGCATTCGGTACTCGCTGACGGCGGCGCAGGTGGACATGTGGCTGTCGGCCGAGCTGCTGGGTGACACCCCGGAGTTCAACCCCGCGCAGTACGTGATCCTCCGCGGGCCCGTCGACGAGGAGCTTCTGCGCACCAGTGCCCGTGTGGTGGCGCAGGAGACCGATGCCTACCGGCTCTTCTTCGGTGAGCACGCGGACGGTTCGCCGTGGCAGGCACTCGCCGGCGAGCTTCCCGACGACGTGATGCCCGTGGTGGACCTGCGCGGGGAGGCCGATCCGGCGGAGGCCGCGCGGGCGTGGATGCACGCCGACGGTGCCCGGCCGATCGACCACCGGACGGCACCACTGTGGCGCTGGGCGCTGCTGCGCGTCGCCGGGGCCGAGTACTGGTGGTACCACCGCGCGCACCACCTGATCACGGACATCTTCTCGTTCAACCTGCTCACGCAACGCGTCGCGGAGATCTACTCCGGGGAGCACCGGCCGCGCTACTTCGGTTCCTGGGCCGACGTCGTGGCCGAGGACGAGGCCTACCAGCGGTCCGCCGACCGGGTCGCCGACGAGCGGTACTGGCTGGACTCGGTCACGGACGCGGTGCTGGACCGGCAGGACGAACGCCGTCCCGAACGGCAGCGGCCGTCACGCCGGCGCACGGTCGCCGTCGACCCGGCGTTGCGCGAGGCCGTGCTCGAACGCTGTGCCGAGCTGGGCGTGCGGGTCCCGCACTTCCTCGTCTCGGCGTTCGCCGCCTACCAGCGGCAGCTGACGGACCGCGACGACGTGGTGTTCAGCCTGCCCACGGCCGCCCGCCGCAGTCCGCTGGCCCGCGCGACCCCCGGGCTGCTGGCCAACGTCGCACCCGTGGTCCTGCACGTCCCGGACGACCTGACGGTCCGGCAGCTGACCGGCGCCACCACCGAACGACTGGCCGAGATCGGCTCCCGGTCGCGGTACCGGGGCGAGGACCTGGCCCGGCGGCTCGGCGTCACCGGCAACGGCGCCTGGTTCGGTCCCACGCTCAACGTGGTCGACTTCAACCGGCCGCGCGGCTTCGGCCTCGACGTCTTCGCCGACGCGCCGCGCAACCTGGCGGTCGGCCCCGTCCGCGACCTCACCGTCACCACCTACGGCTGGTCTCGCGGCGATCACTCCTGGCTGGACGTCGACGTCGAGGACGGCGTCGCGGCCGAGGCCGAACTCGCGTTGCACGAACAGCGTTTCCTGGAGGTGCTCGACCGGCTCGCCCGCGGGCCGGTCGACGGCGGCGTGCTTTCGTCCACTGTGGACCGGGGTCTCACCCGGCAGTGGGGAGTCGGTGCAACGCCGGACGTCGCCGCGAGCGTGCCCGACCTCATCGCGGGCTTCGCCGAGTCGGACAAGACCGCGGTCGTGTGCGGCCAGGAGCAGCTCTCCTTCCGCGAGTTGGGGGAGCGAGCGGACGCGCTCGCCGCCCGGCTCCAGCAGGCCGGGGTGACCGTGGCGTCGCCGGTCGCCGTGCTGGTGCCGCGCGGGCTCGACCTGGCTGTCGCGTTCCAGGGCGTGCTGCGCTCCGGTGGCGTGTACGTGCCGATCAACCCCGGACTTCCGGCCGAACGGCTGGCGTTCCTGCTGGCCGACGCCGGTGTGGTCGCCGCGGTGACGACGTCGGTTCTCGCCGGTGAGCTGGCCGGGTTCGCCGAGGTGCTGGTGCTGGACGAGGCCTCGCCGGTCGCCGAGGCGGTGCCGGTGCGCATCGACCCCGCCGCGGTGGCGTACGTGGCCTACACGTCCGGATCGACCGGCCGTCCCAAGGGTGTGGCGGTGACGCACGCCGCGTTGTCGTCGTACGTGTCCGGCTGGAGCGCGGCGCTCGAACCGCTGGGCGGGGCAGGCACCGTGCTGTCGATGTCGGGCCCTGGGTTCGACGTGTCGATCGGTGACATGACCCGTGCGCTGGCGTTCGGGCAGACCGTGGTCTTCCTGCCGCACGACGAGGTCGTGTCGGTCGACTCCCTGCACCGCACGCTCGCCGACCACCAGGTCGAGGTCGCCGAGATCGTGCCCGGCATGCTCCTGCGCGATCTCGCCGCCCACTGCCGCGAGGCGGGGCCGGTCGAGTCGCTGCGCCTGGTCATCTCGGGCACCGACATGTGGACGTACGACGCACTCGTGTCCGCCGTCGCGGCCGTGGCGCCCAATGCGGTGCCGGGCAACGTCTTCGGTGTGACCGAGGCCGCGATCGACTCGATCTTCCACCCGGTCCTGGAGCGGCCGGAACACGAGGGCGAGGTCGTGCCGATCGGCGGGCCTCTGGCCGGCGTGGGCGTTTTCGTCGTGGACGGGTCGCTGAGGCCCGTGCCCGTGGGTGTCGAGGGTGAGCTGCTGGTCGGGGGTGCCGGGCTGGCCCAGGGGTACGTCGGCCGGCCGGACCTGACCGCGGAACGGTTCCTGCCCGACGTGTTCGGTGGATCCGGCGGGCGGCTGTACCGCACCGGCGACCGGGCGCGGTGGCGCGCCGACGGCGTGCTGGAGTTCCTCGGCCGGGTCGACGAGCAGGTGAAGATCCGTGGTTACCGGGTTGAGCCTGGCGAGGTCGAGGTCGTCATCGGTGACCACCCGGACGTGCGCGATGTCGTTGTGGTGGCACGGGATGGTGGCCCTCACGGTGGCAAGCGCCTGGTCGCTTACGTCGTGGCTGAGGGGGAGTTCAGCGGGACGGCACTGCGGTCCTGGTTGCGGGAACGGGTGCCGGACTACCTGGTGCCGTCGGTGTTCGTCGCACTGGACCGGTTGCCGCTGACCCCGAACGGCAAGGTCGACCGCCGCGGCCTGCCCGAGCCGGAGCTGGAGACGGCCGAGGTGTACGAGGCGCCCCGAACGTCCACTGAGGACGCTCTGGCGGCGGTGTGGTCGCAGGTGCTGGGTGTCGAGCGCGTCGGTGTGCACGACAACTTCTTCGAGCTGGGTGGCGACTCGATCCTGAGCCTGCAGATCGTGGCGCGTGCGCGTGCCGCCGGTCTGGGGCTTGGGGTGGCCGACGTGCTGTCGCGCCAGACCGTCGCCGAGCTGGCGGCCGTTGTGCGCGACAGCCCTGCGGTGACGTTGGCGGAGCAGGGCGTGGTCACCGGATCCGTGCCGTTGACGCCGATCCAGCACTGGTTCCTGGCACAGGACATCGAGAACCGGGACCACTGGAACTGGTCGGGCGTGTTCGAGCTCGCGCCGGGTACCGATCCCGATCGGCTGGCCGGGGCGCTGGACGTCCTGGTCGCGCATCACGACGCTTTGCGGATCCGGTTCACGCCGGATGGTCAGTACAACGCGCCGCTGGGGTCCGGGTTCTTGCGCGTCGTCGACGGCGACGCGGACGTGGTCGCGGAGATGACGGCCGCGCAGAAGTCGTTGCGACTGGCCGATGGTCCGTTGGTGGCGGCCGTCTTCTTCGACCGCGGTACTGAGCCTGGGTGGCTCGGTCTGGTCGTGCACCACCTGGTGATGGACGGCGTGTCGTGGAACGTCCTGCTGGAAGACCTCGGCACCGCGTACCGCTCGGAGGCGTTGGCGCCCAAGACGACCTCGTTCCAGCAGTGGGCCGAGCAGCTCCAGACGTTCGATCCTCGCGGTGAACGCGAGCATTGGACCGCGGCGACGTCCGGTGTCGTCGCGCTGCCGGTCGATCGCGACGGGCTCAACGACGAACGTTCGGCGCGGGTGCACACGACGTGGCTGGACGCCGCGACGACCGCCGCGTTGCTGGGCGACGCGCACAAGGCCTATCGCACGCAGGGCAACGACCTGCTGCTGGCGGCACTGGTGCGCACGCTCGGCCCGTGGGTGGGCACCGACCGGCTGACCATCGACCTGGAGAGCCACGGCCGCGAGGTGATCGCCGACGGGGTGGACCTGTCGCGCACGGTCGGGTGGTTCACGTCGATCTTCCCCGTGCAACTGCGTCAGCACGAGGATCTCGGCACGACGGTGAAGGCCGTGAAGGAGCAGCTCAGGGCCGTGCCACGCCTCGGTGTCGGCTATGGCGCCCTGCGCTGGTTGCACGGGGAGCTGGCCGACACGCCGGATCGTCCCGTTCTGTTCAACTACCTGGGATCTGTTGCGGGCACCGGGGATCTGCTGCGCCGCGAGCTGCCGGCGACCTTGAGGGGCGCGGCGACGTCCGGCGAAGGCACGCGGTCGCACGTGCTGAACCTCGAAGTGACCCGCACGGCCGACGGGCAGCTGCAGGTCGAGTGGCACTACAGTGCCGGTCTGCACGACGCCGCGACCGTCGAACGGCTGGCCTCGACCTACCACCGTGAGCTGGAAGAGCTGGTCGAGCACTGCCGGTCCGGGGCCTCCGGTCTCACGCCGTCGGACTTCCCGCTGGCGTCGCTGGCGCGGCACGAGGTCGACCGGCTGGCGGCGCGGTTCCCCGGGCTGGCGGACGTGTACCGGTTGGCGCCGGTGCAGTCGGGCATGTTGTTCGGTGTCGTGGGTGCGCCCGCCGAGGAGGACGGCCTCTACTGGGGTCAGGGGATCTACGAGCTCACCGGCACCGTCGACACTTCACGGTTCGCCGGTGCGTGGCGGACGGTGATCGCGCGCCAGGCCGCGTTGCGCAGCGGGTTCGTGTGGGAGGGCGTCAGCGAACCGGTGCAGGTCGTGCTGGCCGACGTCGAGGTTCCCCTTCAGGTGCACGACTGGTCGGATCTCGACGGGGACACCCAGCAGGCCCGGTTGCGGGAACTGCTGGCGGAGGACCGCGCGCTCGGCTTCGACCTGGCCGCGCCGCCGTTGACGCGGCTGTACCTGGTCGACCGGGGTCTCGGGCAGCACTGGCTCGTCTGGGGGCTGTACCAGGGTCTGTGCGACGGGTGGAGTCTGCCTGTCGTCATGGACGAGGTGCTGGCGGCCTACGACGGGTCGGCGCTCGGGCCCGTGCGGTCTTACCGCGAGTTCATCTCGTGGCTGGACGCCCGTGATCCGGACGAGTCGGAGACGTTCTGGCGGTCCTATTTGGACGGTTTCGAGGCGCCCACGCCGTTGCCGGCGGATCGGTTGGCGGTCAGCCATTACGCGCAGGACCGGCGGCGTACGCACCTCGACGCGAGCGTGACGGCAAGCCTGGTCGACCTGGCCCGCCGGGAACGCGTGACGTTGTCCGCCCTGGTGCAGGCCGCGTGGGCCAAGGTGCTGTCGGCGACCTCGGGTGAGGACGAGGTGGTCTTCGGCCTGACGGTGTCGGGTCGCCCGGCCGAGCTGGCCGGCGTCGAGTCGACCGTGGGGCTGTTCATCAACACCCTGCCGGTGCGGGTGGTCGTGCCGGCGGACGTGCCGTTCACGTCGTGGCTGCGCGAACTGCGGGACAACCAGGGTGCGGTGCAGCGGTTCGAGTACACACCGCTGGTCGACGCGCAGCGCTGGTCTTCCGTACCTGGTGGCCGTGCGTTGTTCGACAGCATCGTGGTGCTGCGCAACTATCCCGGCGGTCAGAGCCGGGTCGCGGACTTCGAGCTGTCGCCGCTGCTCGACTCGGTGGAGCAAGGCAACTACCCGCTCACCTTCGCCGTCGACGTGGAGGCCGAGCTCAAGATCGAGGCCGAGTTCTCCACGGCCGCGTTCGACGCGGTGACCGTGGAACGGATCCTCGACCAGCTCACCGTCGTGCTGACGGCCGTGGCCTCGCGGCCGGACCTAACCGTTCAGGACGTGCCGTTGCAGCGCCAGGAGCAGGCGGCGGCGCTGGTGGCGTGGGGCGAGACCCGTGAGCCCGCCATCGAACGGCCGGTGCCCGACCTGATCGACCGCTGGGCGCGGATCTCGCCCGAGGTCGCGGTGATCTGCGGCGCGGAGAGCCTGACGTTCACCGAGCTGGGCTTCCGGGCCGACGCGCTCGCCGGTCGGCTCCAGAGCGCCGGGGTGGCGGTGGGGTCGCGGGTCGCGGTGCTGGTGCCGCGCGGGGTCGATCTCGCGGTGGCGTTCCAGGGCGTGATGCGTGCCGGTGGCGTGTACGTGCCGATCAACCCCGGGCTTCCCGCCGAACGGCTGGCGTTCCTGCTCGCGGACGCCGGTGCGACGGTCGCGGTCACGACTCCGGCGTTGGCCGGGGAGCTGGCCGGGCTCGCCGAGGTGCTGGTGCTGGAGGACGACTCTCCGGGCTTCGGTGCGTTGCCGGTGCACATCGATCCCGATGCGTTGGCGTACATCGCTTACACGTCAGGCTCTACGGGCCGTCCCAAGGGCGTCGCGGTGTCGCACGGCGCGTTGTCGTCGTACGTGGCGGGATGGCGGGAAGGGCTCGCCGACCTGGGTGGTCCGGGCACCGTGCTGTCCATGTCGGGGCCTGGGTTCGACGTGTCGATCGGCGACATGACGCGGGCGCTGGCGTTCGGCCGGACCGTGGTGTTCCTGCCGCACGACGAGCACGTGACGGTGGAGTCGCTGCACGAGACCTTGGTGGATCACGAGGTCGAGGTCGCGGAGATCGTGCCGGGCATGCTGCTGCGCGACCTGGCGGCTCATTGCCGGGAGGCCGGGCCGGTCAAGTCGCTGCGCCTGGTGATCTCCGGCACGGACATGTGGACGCACGACGCGTTGACGACCGCGGTGGCCGAGGTGGCCCCGAACGCGGTGCCGGGCAACGTGTTCGGTGTGACCGAGGCGGCCATCGACTCGATCTTCCACCCGGTCGGCGAGGATCACCCTGCCGCGGTCGTGCCGATCGGTACGCCGCTGGCCGGTGCCCGTGCCGTTGTGGTGGACAGCCGGATGCGGCCGGCGCCTGTCGGGGTTCCTGGCGAGCTGCTGGTCGGTGGTTCCGGTGTGGCGCAGGGGTATGTGAATCGGCCTGATCTGACCTCGGAGCGGTTCGTTCCCGATGTGTTCGGTGTTGCCGGTGGGCGGCTCTACCGGACCGGTGACCGTGCTCGGTGGCGTGCTGACGGGACGATCGAGTTCCTGGGTCGTGTCGATGAGCAGGTCAAGATCCGTGGTTACCGGGTGGAGCCCGGTGAGGTTGAAGTCGTCATCGGCGACCACCCTGACGTGCGCGATGTTGTTGTGGTGGCTCGTGATGGCGGGCCTCACGGCGGTAAACGGTTGGTCGCGTACGTCGTGGCTGAGGGTGAGTTCAGCGGGTCAGCGCTGCGGACTTGGCTGCGGGAGCGGGTGCCGGACTACCTCGTGCCGTCCGTGTTCGTTGCGCTAGAACGGTTGCCCCTCACACCCAACGGGAAGGTGGATCGGCGCGGTCTGCCCGACCCCGAGCCGGAGACTTCCGGTGAGACCTACGTCGCGCCCCGGACCGCCGTCGAGGAGACCCTCGCCGCGGTGTGGAGTGGCGTGCTGGGTGTTGAACGTGTTGGTGTGCACGACAACTTCTTCGAGCTGGGTGGCGACTCGATTCTGAGTCTGCAGATCGTGGCGCGGGTGCGTGCCGCGGATCTGGGTGTCGACGTGGCGGACGTGTTCGCTCACCAGACCATCGCCGAGCTCGCACTCGCGGTGCGGGAGACGGCCGCGGTCTCGTTGGCGGAGCAGGGTGTCGTCACCGGACCTGTGCCGTTGACGCCAATCCAGCGTTGGTTTCTGGCGCAGGACATCCCAGACCGCGACCACTGGAACTGGTCGGGTGTGTTCGAACTGGCGCCCGGCACCGACCCGGTTCGGCTGGGGCAGGCACTCGATGTCCTCGTCGCGCATCACGACGCTTTGCGGATCCGGTTCGGCCCGGACGGCCAGCACAACGCACCGGTGGAGACCGGGTTCCTGCGTGTGGGTGGCGAGGACGTGGTCGCGGAGATGACTGCGGCGCAGAAGTCGTTGCGGTTGGCCGATGGTCCGTTGCTCGCCGCGGTGTTCTTCGACCGTGGTTCGGAGCCTGCGTGGCTCGGCCTGACCGTGCATCACCTGGTGATGGACGGCGTGTCGTGGAACGTGTTGCTGGAAGACCTCGACACCGCGTACCGCTCGGAGGCGCTGGGACCGAAGACGACCTCGTTCCAGCAGTGGGCCGAGCACCTGCTGGAGCTGGAGGCCGGCGGCGAGCGCGAGCACTGGGCCGCCGCTACGTCGGACGTGGTCGCGCTGCCGGTCGACGGCGACGGGCCGAACTCCGAGGCGTCCGGCGCCGTGGTGAGCACCTGGCTGGACGCCGAGACGACCTCCGCGCTGTTCGGCGAGGCGCACAGGGCCTACCGGACGCAGGCCAACGACCTGCTGCTCGCCGCCCTGGCGAACGTCCTGGGGGAGTGGGCGGGCACCGATCACGTCACGGTTGACCTGGAGAGCCACGGCCGTGAGGGCCTGGACCTGTCCCGCACCGTCGGGTGGTTCACGTCGATCTTCCCGGTGCGGCTGAGCCGGCACGAGGACGTCGGCGTGACGGTGAAGGCCGTCAAGGAACAGCTGCGGGCCGTGCCGCGCCGTGGTGTCGGCTACGGCGTGCTGCGGTGGGCACAGGGCGAGCTGGCCGGCGCGCCGGACCGTCCGGTGCTGTTCAACTACCTCGGTGCGTTCGACGCCGTCGACTCGGCCGGCCTGATCCGGCGCGAGCTTCCGGCCGACCTGGCAGGGCCGATGCAGGGGCCTGGCGGGACGCGGGCCTACCCGTTGCAGCTGGAAGTGGTCCGCTCGGACGACGGGCGGCTGCGGATCGACTGGCTGCACAGCACCAACCTGCACCACACCGAGACCGTGGAGCGGGTCGCCGCCCGGTACGTCGAGGCGTTGCGGGTGCTGGTGGCGCACTGCCAGTCGGGCGTCTCCGGGTTCACACCGTCGGACTTCCCGTTGGCGTCGCTGACGCAGGTCGAGGTCGACGGGCTGGCGGAGCGCTATCCGTTGGCCGACGTGTATCGGTTGGCTCCGGTGCAGTCGGGCATGTTGTTCGGTGTCGTGGGCTCTCCTGTCGACGGGCTTTACTGGGGACAGAGCGTTTACGACCTCGCCGGCCCGATCGACGCCGAGCGGCTGGGCGACGTCTGGCGGTCGGTGATCTCCCGGCACGCCGCACTGCGCAGCGGGTTCGTGTGGGAGGGCGTCGGCGAACCGGTGCAGGTCGTGCTGGCCGATGTCGACGTCCCGCTCCGGGTGCACGACTGGTCCGGGCTCGACGGGGACGCTCAGCAGGTGCGGCTGCGTGAGTTGCTGGCCGAGGATCGCGCGCTCGGGTTCGACCTGGCGGCGCCGCCGTTGATGCGGCTGTACCTGGTGGACCGCGGCGAGGGCCGGTTATGGCTGGTGTGGGGTCTCTACCAGGGTTTGTGCGACGGGTGGAGTCTGCCTGTCGTCATGGACGAGGTGCTGGCCGCTTACGACGGTTCGGCGCTGGCCCCTGTCCGGTCGTACCGCGAGTTCATCTCGTGGCTGGACGGGCGCGACCCGGACGAGTCCGAGTCGTTCTGGCGGTCCTGTTTGGACGGTTTCGAGGCGCCCACGCCGTTGCCGGTCGATCGCCTGGCGGTCAGCCACTACGCGCAGGACCGCCGCAAGACGATGCTGGACGAGTCGGTCACGGGCAAGCTGGTCGAGCTGGCCCGGCGTGAGCGCGTGACGTTGTCGACGGTGGTGCAGGCGGTGTGGGCCAAGGTGCTGTCCGCGTCGTCCGGCGAGGACGACGTGCTGTTCGGGCTCACGGTGTCCGGTCGTCCCGCCGACCTGGCCGGCGTGGAGTCGATCGTCGGCCTGTTCATCAACACGCTGCCGGTGCGGGCCTCGGTGCCCGCGGACGTGCCGTTCACGTCGTGGTTGCGCGAGTTGCAGGACAACCAGGTCGCGGTGCAGCGGTTCGAGTACACGCCGCTGGTGGACGTGCAACGGTGGTCGGCTGTTCCGGGTGGCCGGGCGTTGTTCGACTCCATCGTGGTGTTCGGCAACTACCCGCATCGCGAACTGCCGGACGACCTCGGCGCGACCCCCGACGGGTACGCCAGCGTCGACTCGGTGGAGCAGGGCAACTACCCGCTGACCTTCGCGGTCGACCTGGAGCGCACGCTGCGGATCGAGGCGGAGTTCTCGACCGCCGCGTTCGACGCTTCGACGGTCGAGCGGATCCTCGACCAGTTGGTGGTCGTGCTGACCGCGGTGGCGGAGCGACCGGGCCTGCGAGTGCTGGACATTCCGCTGCACCGGGCAGCGCAAGAGGCCGAGATCGTTGCGTGGGGTCGTACGACTCCGCCTGCGGTCGAGCTGCCGGTGCCGGACCTGATCGCTGACTGGGCCTCGTGCGATGTCGCTGTGGTGTGCGGCGACGAGCAGTTGACGTTCCTCGAACTGAACGCTCGGGCCGATGCGCTGGCTTTGCGGCTGCGCCGGGCCGGTGTGACGGCGGAGTCGCCGGTCGCCGTGCTGGTGCCGCGCGGGATCTCGCTGGCTGTCGCGTTCCAGGGTGTGTTGCGCTCGGGTGGCGTGTACGTGCCGATCAACCCTGGTCTTCCTGCTGAACGGCTTGCATTCCTGCTGGCCGATGCCGGTGTGGTCGCGGCCGTCACGACGTCGCCTCTGGACGGTTTCACCGGCGAAGTGCTGCTGGTGGACGACGTGTCCGATGCAACTGGCGAGCTTGCTCCGGTCGACCCGAACGCGTTGGCGTACATCGCTTACACGTCAGGCTCTACCGGACGGCCCAAGGGCGTGGCGGTGACGCATGCCGCGCTGTCGTCCTATGTGGCCGGTTGGCGTGACGGGCTGGCCGCGTTGGGTGGGCCCGGGCCGGTGTTGTCGATGTCCGGGCCTGGTTTCGACGTGTCGATCGGTGACATGACCCGTGCGTTGGCGTTCGGGCAGACCGTGGTGTTCCTGCCGCACGACGAGCATGTGTCGGTGGAGTCGCTGCACACCACGTTGGTGGAGCACCGGATCGAGGTCGCCGAGATCGTGCCCGGCATGCTCCTGCGTGACCTGGCGGCGCATTGCCGGGTTGCGGGGCCGGTCGAGTCGTTGCGGCTGGTCATCTCCGGTACGGACATGTGGACGCATGATGCGTTGACTTCGGCGGTGGCCGAGGTGGCGCCGAATGCGGTGCCGGGCAACGTTTTCGGTGTGACCGAGGCTGCCATCGACTCGATCTTCCACCCGGTCGGCGAGGATCATCCTGCCGCCGTGGTGCCCATCGGTACGCCGCTGGCCGGTGCCCAGGCCGTCGTGGTCGATTCCGCGCTGCGGCCCGTTCCCGTTGGGGTTCCGGGTGAACTGCTGGTCGGCGGCGCCGGTGTGGCGCGGGGCTACGTGGGACGTCCTGACCTGACGGCGGCGCGGTTCGTGCCCGATGCGGCCGGTGGGCGGTTGTACCGCACCGGTGACCGGGCTCGGTGGCGTGCGGATGGCACGATCGAGTTCCTCGGACGGGTCGATGAGCAGGTGAAGATCCGTGGTTACCGGGTCGAGCCCGGCGAGGTCGAGGTTGTCCTCGGTGACCATCCCGATGTTCGTGATGTCGTTGTGGTGGCTCGGGACGGTGGGCCGCACGGTGGTAAGCGGCTTGTCGCCTACGTGGTGGCTGAGGGCGAGTTCAGCGGTTCGGTTCTGCGGTCCTGGTTGCGGACGCGGGTGCCGGACTACCTGGTTCCGTCGGTGTTCGTCGGCCTGGACCGGTTGCCGCTGACACCCAACGGGAAGGTGGACCGGCGCGGTCTGCCCGACCCCGAGCCCGAGATGCTGGGCGAGGCCTACGTCGCACCCCGCAGCGCTGCCGAGGAGACCCTCGCCGCGGTGTGGAGCGGTGTGCTGGGTGTCGAGCGCGTCGGTGTGCACGACAACTTCTTCGAGCTGGGTGGCGACTCGATCCTGAGTCTGCAGATCGTGGCGCGGGTGCGTGCCGCCGGTCTGGGCGTGGACGTGGCGGACGTGTTCGCCCACCAGACCATCGCCGCGCTGGCGAGCGTCGTGCGGGACGCGCCCGCGGTGACCATGGCCGAACAGGGTGTGGTGACCGGGCCTGTCCCGTTGACGCCCATCCAGCACTCGTTCCTGGCCGACGACATCCCGAACCGGGACCACTGGAACTGGTCGGGCATGTTCGAGCTCGCGCCGGGCACGGATCCGGTCCGGCTCGGGCAGGCGCTCGACGCCCTGGTCGCGCACCACGACGCGTTGCGCATCCGGTTCACGCCGGAGAGCCAGTTCAACGCGCCGGTCGACGGCGGCGGGTTCCTGCGGGTAGTCGAGGGCGACTCGGACGTGGTCGCGGAGATGACCGCCGCGCAGACGTCGTTGCGGCTGGCCGACGGCCCGTTGCTCGCCGCGGTGTTCTTCGATCGCGGTTCGGGGCCCGCGTGGCTCGGGTTGACCGTGCATCACCTGGTGATGGACGGCGTGTCGTGGAACGTGTTGCTGGAGGACCTCGACACGGTCTACGCGGGCCGGGAGCTCGGGCCGAAGACGACCTCGTTCCAGCACTGGGCCGAGGTGTTGCAGGAACTCGACGCGTCGGCCGAGCGGGAGACCTGGCTGGCCCAGACCGCCGATGTGGTGGAACTGCCGCAGGACCTGGACGGACCCAACACCGAGACCTCGACGGGTGTTGTGCAGTCGTGGCTCGACGCCGGCACCACCGCCGCGCTGCTGGGCGACGCTCACCGCGCCTACCGCACGCAGGGCAACGACCTGCTGCTCGCCGCTCTGGCCCAGGCTTTGGGCGAGTGGGCTGGTTCCGGGCATGTGACCGTGGACCTGGAGAGTCACGGTCGTGAGGCGGTGGCCGACGGCATCGACCTGTCGCGCACCGTCGGGTACTTCACGTCGATCTTCCCGGTGCGGCTGACGCACGAGAGTGACCCGGCAGCGGCGATCAAGGCCGTCAAGGAGGAGCTGCGGGCCGTTCCGCGTCGTGGTGTCGGCTATGGCGCGTTGCGCTGGTTGCAGGGTGATCTGGCTGATGTGCCGGACCGTCCGGTGCTGTTCAACTACCTCGGCGCGTTCGACGCCGTCGACTCGCTGGGGCTGATCCGGCGCGAGCTTCCCGCCGACCTGGCCGGTCCGAGCGAGGGTGAGGGCGGAACGCGGTCGCACCTCCTGCAGATCGAGGCCCAGCAGGAAGCGGATGGACGTCTGCGGATCGAGTGGCTGTTCAGCCACCACCGGCACGCCACCGAGACCGTCGAGCGTGTCGCGACGCGGTACGTCGAGGCCTTGGGTCAGTTGGTGACGCATTGCCGGTCCGGGGTCTCGGGCTTCACGCCGTCGGACTTCCCGTTGGCCACGTTGGCCCAGACCGAGGTCGACCAGCTCGCCGAGCGTTATCCACTGGTGGACGTGCATCGGCTGGCTCCGGTGCAGTCGGGCATGTTGTTCGGTGTCGCCGGGTCTCCTGTCGACGGCCTCTACTGGGGCCAGGGCGTGTACGACCTGACCGGGCCGCTGGACGCGGAACGGCTGGCCGATGCGTGGCGTCAGGTGATCGCTCGGCATGCCGCGTTGCGCAGCGGGTTCGTGTGGGAGGGCGTCAGCGAACCGGTGCAGGTCGTCCTGTCCGATGTGGATGTTCCGCTGGAGCAGCGTGACTGGTCTCGTCTCGACGACGCCGCCCAGCAGGCGAACTTGCGGGCGCTGCTCGACGAGGACCGCGCGCTGGGCTTCGACCTGGCCGCGCCGCCTTTGACCCGCCTGTACCTGGTGGACCGCGGCGAGGACCGGTTGTGGCTGGTGTGGGGCCTCTACCAGGGCTTGTGCGACGGGTGGAGCCTGCCGGTCGTGATGGACGAGGTGTCCGCCGCGTACCAGGGCAAGGCGCTCGAGCCGGTGCGGTCCTACCGGGACTTCATCGCGTGGCTGGGCCGGCGTGACCCGGCCGAGTCCGAAGGGTTCTGGCGCACGTACCTGGGCGGTTTCGAGGCGCCCACGGCACTTCCGGCCGACCGGCTGGCCGCGAGCCACTACGACCAGGACCGGCGCCGCATGCGCCTGGACGAGTCCGTCACGGGCAAGCTGGTCGAACTGGCCCGGCGTGAGCGCGTGACGTTGTCGACGGTCGTGCAGGCGGCGTGGGCGTTGCTGCTCTCGACGTACTCCGGTGACGACGACGTGGTGTTCGGCCTGACCGTGTCCGGTCGTCCGGCCGAACTGGCCGGGGTCGAGTCGATGGTCGGGTTGTTCATCAACACGCTGCCGGTGCGCGCCGTGGTGCCGGCGGACACGACGTTCGCCGCGTGGCTGCCCCGGCTGCAGGACAACCAGGTCGCGCTGCAACGGTTCGAGTTCACGCCGTTGGTGGACGTGCAGCGGTGGTCTTCAGTACCGCACGGCCGGGCGTTGTTCGACTCGATCGTGGTGTTCGGCAACTACCCGCAGGAGGAACTGCCGGAGGACCTGGGCGGGCTGCAGGCCGCCGACTCCGTCGAGCAGGGCAACTACCCGCTGACCTTCGCCGTCGACCTGGAACGCACGTTGCGCGTCGAGGCGGAGTTCTCGACGGCCGCGTTCGACGCGGTGACGGTCGAGCGGATACTCGACCAGCTCGAGGTCGTGCTGACCGCGGTGGCGCAGCAGCCGGACCTGGCCGTCCGGGACGTGCCCGTGCAGCGGCCTGAGCAGGCGGCGGAGCTGGTGGCGTGGGGCGCGACCCCGGTGCCGTCCGCCGAACTGCCGGTGCCGGACCTGATCGCTGGGTGGGGTTCGTCCGATGTCGCTGTGGTGTGCGGCGATGAGCAGTTGACGTTCCTGGAACTGAACGCTCGGGCCGATTCGCTGGCCCTGCGTCTGCGCCGGGCCGGTGTGACGGTGGGGTCGCCGGTCGCGGTGATGGTGCCGCGCGGGATCGAGTTGGCGGTGGCCTTCCAGGGTGTGTTGCGCTCGGGTGGCGTGTACGTGCCGATCAATCCGGGGCTTCCTGGTGAACGGTTGGCGTTCCTGCTGGCCGATGCCGGTGTAGTTGCGGCGGTCACTGCGTCGGAACTCGACGGATTCACCGGCGAAGTGCTGCGGGTGGACGACGTGTCCGCGGTGTCTGGTGAGCTTGCTCCGGTCGACCCGAGTGCGTTGGCGTACATCGCTTACACGTCCGGTTCGACTGGCCGTCCTAAGGGTGTGGCGGTGACGCATGGTGCGTTGTCGTCGTACGTCGCGGGATGGCGTGATGGGCTGCGCGCATTGGGCGGGCCGGGTGCGGTGTTGTCGATGTCCGGGCCTGGGTTCGACGTGTCGATCGGTGACATGACTCGGGCGTTGGCGTTCGGTCAGCGCGTTGTGTTCTTGCCGCACGATGAGCACGTGACGGTGGAATCGTTGCACCGCACGCTGGTCGAGCACAGCGTTGAGGTCGCGGAGATCGTGCCCGGCATGTTGTTGCGTGACCTGGCGGCTTACTCCCGGACAGCTGGTCCGGTCGAGTCTTTGCGGCTGGTCATCTCGGGCACGGATCTGTGGACGCATGATGCGTTGACTTCGGCTGTTGCCGAGGTGGCGCCGAATGCTGTGCCGGGCAACGTGTTCGGTGTGACCGAGGCTGCGATCGACTCGATCTTCCACGCCGTGACCGAGGATCACCCGGCTGCGGTGGTGCCGATCGGTACGCCGTTGGCCGGTGCGCAGGCTTTCGTCGTGGACGGGTCGTTCCGTCCGGCGCCCGTTGGTGTGCCGGGTGAGCTGCTGGTCGGTGGCCCTGGTGTGGCCCAGGGGTATGTGGGTCGTCCGGACCTGACTGCAGAGCGGTTCGTGCCCGGTGTGGCCGGAAGCCGGCTCTACCGCACTGGCGACCGGGCTCGGTGGCGTGCGGACGGCACGATCGAGTTCCTCGGACGGGTTGACGAGCAGGTCAAGATCCGTGGTTACCGGGTCGAGCCTGGTGAGGTCGAGGTCGTCATCGGGGATCACCCAGACGTGCGTGATGTTGTCGTGGTGGCACGCGATGGTGGGCCGCACGGCGGTAAGCGGCTTGTTGCGTATGTCGTGGCTGAGGGCGAGTTCAGTGGTTCGGTGCTGCGGTCGTGGTTGCGGGAGCGGGTGCCGGATTACCTGGTGCCGTCGGTGTTCGTGGCGTTGGACCGGTTGCCGCTGACCCCGAACGGGAAGGTGGACCGGCGCGGTCTGCCCGACCCGGAACCCGAGACCTCCGGCGAGGCGTACGTCGCGCCACGGACCCCTGTTGAAGAGACCCTCGCCGCGGTGTGGAGTGGTGTGCTGGGCGCTGAACGTGTTGGCGTACTGGACAACTTCTTCGAACTGGGCGGCGACTCGATCCTGAGTCTGCAGATCGTGGCCCGGATCCGTGCCGCTGGTCTGGGCGTGGACGTGGCGGACGTGTTCGCCCACCAGACGATTGCCGAGCTCGCTCTGGCCGTGCGCGACACTCCGGCGGAATCGTTGGCCGAGCAGGGTGTGGTCACGGGGCCGGTGCCGTTCACGCCGATTCAGAGGTGGTTCCTGGCGCAGGACATCCCGAATCGGGACCACTGGAACTGGTCGGGCATGTTCGAGTTGGCACCCGGTACCGATCCTGATCGGTTGAGTCGGGCGCTTGATGTTGTTGTGGCGCATCACGATGCTTTGCGGATCCGGTTCACGCCGGAGGGCCAGTTCAACGCGCCGGTGGAGACCGGGTTCCTGCGTGTGGGTGGCGATGATGTGGTCGCGGAGATGACCGTGGCGCAGAAGTCGTTGCGGCTGGCCGATGGTCCGCTGGTGGCTGCGGTGTTCTTCGATCGTGGTTCGGAGCCTGCGTGGCTCGGCCTGACCGTGCATCACCTGGTGATGGACGGGGTGTCGTGGGACATCCTGTTGGAGGACCTCGACACCGCCTACCAGGGCCGTTCGCTGGCGCCCAAGACGACGTCGTTCAAGGCGTGGGCCGAACAGCTCCAGACCATCGACGCCGAGGACGAGCGCGACCACTGGGCCGCCACGACGGCGGACGTCACGGTCCTCCCGGTGGACGGGCACGGGCCGAACTCCGAGGCGTCCGGCGCTGTCGTGCAGTCGTGGCTGGACGCTGAGACGACGGCAGCGCTGCTCGGCGATGCGCACAAGGCATATCGGACGCAGGGCAATGACCTGCTGCTGACCGCACTCGCCAAGGCACTGGGCGAGTGGGTCGGTAGTGATCACGTCACGATCGACCTGGAGAGCCACGGTCGTGAGGGTGCGGACCTGTCGCGCACGGTCGGCTGGTTCACGTCGATCTTCCCGGTGCGGCTGAGCAGTCACGACGAGCCTGGTGCGGCGATCAAGGCCGTCAAGGAGGAGTTGCGGGCCGTTCCGCGTCTTGGCGTGGGCTTTGGTGCGTTGCAGCTGGTTGACGTGCCGGAGCGGCCGGTGCTGTTCAACTACCTCGGGGCGTACAGCGCCGACGACTCGGCGGGGCTGCTCCGCCGGGAACTTCCCGCCGACCTGGCGGGGCCGAGTGAGGGTGAGGGTGGGACGCGCTCGCACCTGTTGCAGCTCGAAGTCCAGCAGAGCGCCGATGGGCGGTTGTCGATCGAGTGGTTCCACTCCGCCGACGTGCACGACACCGCCACCGTCGAACGGGTTGCGGCTCGCTATGTCGAGGTGCTGGGCGAGTTGGTCGCGCACTGCCGATCGGCCGGCGGGTTCACGCCGTCGGACTTCCCGCTGGCTTCGCTGACCCAGCCGGAGGTCGACCTGCTGGCGGAGCGCTATGCGCTGGCAGACGTGTACCGGTTGGCTCCGGTGCAGTCGGGAATGTTGTTCGGTGTCGTGGGCTCTCCTGTCGACGGCCTCTACTGGGCGCAGAACGTGTACGACCTGGCTGGCCCGATCGACGTGGAGAGGCTGGCTGCGGCCTGGCGTGAGGTGATCGCCCGGCACGCGCCGCTGCGCAGTGGGTTCGTGTGGGAGGGCGTCAGCGAACCGGTGCAGGTCGTGGCGGCCAAGGTCGATGTGCCGTTGACGACCCATGACTGGTCGGGGCTGGACGAGGCCGCGCAGCAGGTCCGGTTGCAGGAGTTGCTGGACGAGGACCGCGCGCTCGGGTTCGATCTCGCCCACCCGCCGCTCCTCCGGCTCTACCTGGTCGACCGGGGCAACGGGCAGAACTGGCTGGTTTGGGGTCTCTACCAGGGTCTTTGCGACGGGTGGAGTCTGCCCGTCGTGATGGACGAGGTGACCGCTGCTTACCAGCGTCAGACTTTGGCGCCGGTGCGGCCGTACCGGGACTACATCGCGTGGCTCGGTCAGCGTGATCCCGCTGCCACGGAAGGGTTCTGGCGGACCTACCTTGACGGTTTCGAGGCGCCCACCGCACTGCCGGTGGACCGCCTGGCCGCGAGTCACTACGCCCAGGACCGGCGTCGTACACACCTGAGCGAGAGCGTTACGGCTGGTCTGGTGGCGTTGGCGCGTCGTGAGCGCGTCACGTTGTCGACGGTCGTGCAGGCCGCGTGGGCGAAGGTGTTGTCCGAGTCGTCGGGCGAGGACGACGTGGTGTTCGGCCTGACCGTGTCGGGTCGTCCGGCTGACCTGGCCGGCGTGGAGTCGATGGTCGGCCTGTTCATCAACACGCTGCCGGTGCGGGCGACCGTGCCGGTCAGCACGCCGTTCGCCGAGTGGCTGCCCGAGCTGCGGGACAACCAGGTCGCGCTGCAACGGTTCGAGCACACGCCGTTGGTGGATGTGCAGCGCTGGTCGGCTGTTCCGCACGGCCGGGCGTTGTTCGACTCGATCGTGGTGTTCGGCAACTTCCCCCAGGAGGAGATGCCGGAAGACCTGGGCGGGGTGCAGGCCACCGAGTCGGTGGAGCAGGGCAACTACCCGCTCACGTTCGCGGTCGACCTGGAGGCCACGCTCAAGATCGAGGCGGAGTTCTCCACGGCCGCGTTCGACGCGGTGACGGTGGAGCGGATCCTCGACCAGTTGGTGGTCGTGCTGACCGCGGTCGCGGAACAGCCTTCGCTGGCGGTCGGCGACGTTCCTTTGCAGCGCCCCGAGCAGGCGGCTGAGCTGGTGGCGTGGGGGAGGACGCCAGTACCGGTTGCCGAGCAGCCGGTGCCGGACCTGATCGCTGGGTGGGCTTCGTCGGATGTCGCTGTGGTGTGCGGCGACGAGCAGTTGACGTTCCTGGAGTTGAACGCTCGGGCTGATTCGCTGGCCGTGCGTCTGCGCCGGGCTGGTGTGACGGTGGGGTCGCCGGTTGCGGTGATGGTGCCGCGTGGGATCGAGTTGGCGGTGGCGTTCCAGGGCGTGATGCGCTCTGGTGGCGTGTACGTGCCGATCAATCCAGGGCTTCCTGCTGAACGGCTGGCGTTCTTGCTGGCCGATGCAGGTGTGGTTGCCGCGGTCACGACGTCGGCGTTGGACGGGTTCGTCGGCGAAGTGCTGCTGGTGGACGACGGGTCTGCGGTCTCCGGCGAGCTTGCCCCGGCCGAACCGAATGCGTTGGCGTACATCGCTTACACCTCTGGCTCGACTGGCCGTCCCAAGGGTGTGGCGGTGACGCATGCCGCGTTGTCGTCGTACGTGGCGGGATGGCGTGCCGGGCTTGCCGATCTGGGTGGTCCGGGTGCGGTGTTGTCCATGTCAGGCCCCGGTTTCGACGTGTCGATCGGGGACATGACTCGGGCGTTGGCGTTCGGTCAACGGGTTGTGTTCTTGCCTCACGATGAGCACGTGACGGTGGAGTCACTGCACCGCACCTTGGTCGAGCACTCGGTCGAGGTCGCGGAGATCGTGCCGGGCATGCTCCTGCGCGACCTGGCGGCGCACTGCCGCACTGCCGGGCCCGTGGAGAGCCTGCGTCTGGTCATCTCCGGTACGGACATGTGGACGCATGACGCGTTGACGTCGGCTGTGGCCGAGGTGGCGCCGAATGCGGTGCCGGGCAACGTTTTCGGTGTGACCGAGGCGGCCATCGACTCGATCTTCCACCCGGTGGGCGAGGATCACTCCGCCGCCGTGGTGCCGATCGGCCGGCCTTTGGCGGGTGCTCAGGCGTTCGTGGTGGACGGGTCGTTGCGGCCGGTTCCGGTGGGTGTTCCGGGTGAGTTGCTGGTCGGTGGTCCCGGTGTGGCTCAGGGGTATGTGGGTCGTCCGGATCTGACGGCGGAACGCTTCGTACCCGCTGCGGACGGCGGTCGGTTGTACCGCACCGGAGACCGGGCTCGGTGGCGTGCGGATGGCACGATCGAGTTCCTCGGACGGGTCGACGAGCAGGTCAAGATCCGTGGTTACCGGGTCGAGCCCGGCGAGGTCGAGGTCGTCATCGGTGATCACCCCGATGTGCGTGATGTCGTTGTGGTGGCACGGGATGGCGGCCCGCACGGCGGTAAGCGGTTGGTCGCCTACGTGGTCTCGGAGGGTGAGTTCAGCGGTTCGGTTCTGCGGTCGTGGTTGCGGGAGCGGGTGCCGGACTACCTGGTGCCGTCGGTGTTCGTGGCGCTGGATCGGTTGCCGCTGACGCCGAACGGCAAGGTCGACCGCCGTGGTCTGCCCGACCCTGAGCCCGAGACGGCCGGCGAGACGTATCTCGCACCGAGGACCGCTGCCGAGGAAACCCTGGCGGCCGTCTGGTCACAGGTGCTCGGTGCGGAACGCGTCGGCGTGCACGACAACTTCTTCGAACTCGGTGGCGACTCGATTCTGAGTCTGCAGATCGTGGCACGGGTGCGTGCTGCCGGTCTGGGTGTGGACGTGGCTGACGTGTTCGCCCACCAGACCATTGCCGAGCTGGCACTCGCCGTTCGGGATGTTCCTGCGCCGACGTTGGCCGAGCAGGGTGTGGTCACCGGGCCGATTCCGTTCACGCCGATTCAGAGGTGGTTCCTGGCGCAGGACATCCCGAACCGGGACCACTGGAACTGGTCGGGCATGTTCGAGCTGGCAGCCGGTACCGATCCTGATCGGCTGGGTCGGGCGCTTGATGTTGTTGTGGCGCATCACGATGCTTTGCGGATCCGGTTCACGCCGGAGAGCCAGTTCAACGCGCCGGTGGAGACCGGGTTCCTGCGTGTGGGTGGCGACGACGTGGTTGCGGAGATGACTGCGGCGCAGAAGTCGCTGCGGCTGGCCGATGGCCCGTTGCTGGCCGCCGTCTTCTTCGACCGTGGCGATCAGCCGGCGTGGCTCGGGTTGACCGTGCATCACCTGGTGATGGACGGGGTGTCCTGGAACATCCTGCTGGAGGACCTCGACACCGCCTACCAGGGCCGTTCGCTGGCGCCCAAGACGACCTCGTTCCAGCAGTGGGCGCTGCAACTGCGGGAAGACGAGGGTGAACGCGATCATTGGATCGCTGCGACCGCTGACGTCGCTGGGCTTCCTGCCGACGGCGACGGCCCGAACACGGATGCGTCCGAGTCGATCGTGCAGTCGTGGCTCGATGCCGAGACGACGGCGACTCTGCTCGGTGAGGCGCACAAGGCGTATCGCACGCAGGCCAACGACCTGCTGCTGACCGCACTGGCCCAGGCATTGGGTGAGTGGGCCGACAGCGACCACGTCACGATCGACCTGGAGAGCCACGGCCGTGAAGGTGTGGACCTGTCGCGCACGGTCGGGTGGTTCACGTCGATCTTCCCTGTGCGGCTGACGCGCGAGGACGATCCGGCGAAGGCGATCAAGGCCGTCAAGGAGGAGTTGCGGGCCGTTCCGCGTCTCGGCGTGGGCTTTGGCGCGTTGCAACTGGCTGACGTGCCGGACCGTCCGGTGCTGTTCAACTACCTCGGCGCGCATGACGGCAACGACGATTCGGCCGGGTTGATCCGTCGTGAGCTGGACGGCGATCTTGCCGGGCCGAGTGAGGGCGAGGGTGGGACGCGGTCGCACCTGCTGCAGCTCGAAGTGCAGCAGACCGCTGACGGCCGTTTGTCGATCGAGTGGTTCCACTCGGCCAACCGGCATGACACCGCCACGATCGAACGGGTTGCGGCCCGGTACGTCGAAGCGTTGCGCCAGCTGGCTGAGCACTGCCGGTCGGCCAGCGGGTTCACACCGTCGGACTTCCCGCTGGCATCACTGGAGCAGTCCGAGGTCGACCGGCTTGCGGAGCGCTACCAGCTGGTGGACGTGTACCGGTTGGCTCCGGTGCAGTCGGGCATGTTGTTCGGTGTCGTGGGCTCTCCTGTCGACGGCCTCTACTGGGGACAGAGCGTCTACGACCTGGCCGGCCCGATCGACGTGGAGCGGTTCGCGGCGGCGTGGCGTGCGGTGATCGCCCGGCACGCGTCCCTGCGGAGTGGCTTCGTCTGGGAAGGCGTGACGGAGCCGGTTCAGGTGGTGCTCGGCGACGTCGACGTGCCGTTGACGACCCACGACTGGTCGGGTCTCGACGAGGCGGCACAACAGGTTCGGCTGCAGGAGTTGCTGGCCGAAGACCGTGCGCTCGGCTTCGACCTGGCGCGACCGCCGTTGATGCGGCTCTACGTCGTGGACCGCGGCGACGGGCAGAACTGGCTCGTCTGGGGCCTGTACCAGGGTTTGTGCGACGGGTGGAGCCTGCCGGTCGTGATGGACGAGGTGTCCGCCGCCTACCAGGGCAGCACCCTCGAACCGACCCGGCCCTACCGGGACTTCGTGGCGTGGCTCGACGGGCGTGACCCCGCTGCGCCGGAAGCGTTCTGGCGCGAGTACCTGGGTGGTTTCGAGGCGCCGACGCCGTTGCCCGCGGATCGGCTGGCCGCGAGCCACTACGCACAGGACCGCCGGCGCACGCACCTGGACGAAAGCGTGACCGCCGAACTGGTGGCGCTGGCGCGTCGTGAACGCGTCACGTTGTCGACGGTCGTGCAGGCCGGGTGGGCCAAGGTCCTCGCGGACACCTCCGGCGAGGACGACGTGGTGTTCGGCCTGACCGTGTCGGGTCGTCCGGCCGAGCTGGCCGGGGTCGAGTCGATGGTCGGGTTGTTCATCAACACGCTGCCGGTCCGGACGGTCGTACCCGACGACGTCCCGTTCACCTCGTGGCTGCACGAGCTGCGGGACAACCAGGTTGCGTTGCAAAGGTTCGAGTTCACGCCGTTGGTGGATGTGCAGCGCTGGTCGGCGGTGCCGCACGGCCGGGCGTTGTTCGACTCGATCGTGGTGTTCGGCAACTACCCGCAGGAGGAGCTGCCGGAGGACCTGGGTGAGGACTGGTTGCAGGCCACCGAGTCGGTGGAGCAGGGCAACTACCCGCTGACCTTCGCGGTCGACCTGGAGGCCACGCTCAAGATCGAGGCGGAGTTCTCCACGGCCGCGTTCGACGCGGTGACGGTCGAGCGGATCCTGGATCAGTTGGTGGTCGTGCTGACCGCGGTGGCGCGGCGGCCGGGTGTGCGGGTGCGGGACATTCCGTTGCACCGCCCGGAACAGGCCGCCGAGATCGTCGGGTGGGGGAGCACGATTCCGCCCATGGCCGAGTTGCCGGTGCCGGATCTGATCGCCGGCTGGGCCTCGTCCGAGGTCGCGGTGATCTGCGGGGACGAACGGCTCACGTTCGCCGAACTGGGTGCTCGCGCCGATGCTCTGGCCGCCCGCCTCCAACGGGCCGGTGTGGTGGTCGGGTCGCCGGTCGCCGTGCTGGTGCCGCGGGGGATCGACCTCGCGGTCGCCTTCCAGGGTGTGCTGCGCGCCGGTGGTGTGTACGTACCGATCAACCCCGGCCTGCCGGCCGACCGTCTCGCGTTCCTGCTGGCCGACGTCGGTGCCGTTGTCGCCGTGACGACCGAGGAACTGGCCGGGTTCACCGGTGAGGTGCTGGTGATGGACGACGCGTCGCCGGTTTTCGACGCGCTGCCGGTTCGCATCGAGCCCAGTGCGTTGGCGTACGTGGCCTACACCTCTGGCTCGACGGGTCGCCCGAAGGGTGTGGCCGTGACCCATGGCGCACTCTCGGCCTATGTGGCGGGATGGCGTGCTGGGCTTGCGGGTCTGGGCGGTCCGGGTGCGGTGCTGTCGATGTCCGGGCCCGGGTTCGACGTGTCGATCGGTGACATGACCCGTGCGTTGGCGTTCGGGCAGACCGTGGTCTTCCTGCCACACGACGAGCATGTGTCAGTCGAGTCGTTGCACCACACGCTGCGTGCACACGACGTGGCGATCGCGGAGATCGTGCCGGGCATGCTGCTGCGCGACCTGGCGGCGCACTGCCGGACGGCTGGTGCCATCGACAGCCTGCGGCTGGTCATCTCCGGTACGGACATGTGGACGCACGAGGCTTTGACGACCGCGGTGGCCGAGGTGGCGCCGAACGCGGTGCCGGGCAACGTTTTCGGTGTGACCGAGGCTGCGATCGACTCGATCTTCCACCCGGTCGGCGAGGATCACCCGGCTTCCGTGGTGCCGATCGGCACTCCGTTGGCCGGTGCGCAGGCCTTTGTGGTGGACGGGTCGTTCCGTCCGGCGCCGGTGGGTGTTCCGGGTGAGCTGTTGGTCGGTGGTCCTGGTGTGGCCCAGGGGTATGTGGGTCGTCCGGATCTGACTGCGGAGCGGTTCGTGCCCGGTGCGGCCGGTAGCCGGCTCTACCGCACCGGTGACCGGGCGCGGTGGCGCGCGGATGGCACGATCGAGTTCCTGGGTCGTGTCGATGAGCAGGTGAAGATCCGCGGGTACCGGGTCGAGCCCGGTGAGGTCGAGGTCGTCATCGGTGACCACCCGGACGTGCGTGATGTCGTTGTGGTGGCACGAGATGGTGGGCCTCACGGCGGCAAGCGTCTCGTCGCGTACGTCGTGGCCGAGGGTGAGTTCAGCGGGTCCGTCCTGCGCGCCTGGCTGCGGGAGCGGGTGCCCGATTACCTGGTGCCGTCGGTGTTCGTGGCGCTGGATCGGTTGCCGCTGACGCCGAACGGCAAGGTTGATCGTCGCGGACTGCCTGATCCGGAACCCGAGTCGGTCGGTGAGCTGTACGTCGCGCCCCGGACCGCTGCCGAGGAGATCCTCGCCGCGGTGTGGAGCGGAGTGCTCGGTGTTGAACGTGTTGGCGTGCACGACAACTTCTTCGAGCTCGGTGGCGACTCGATCCTGAGCCTGCAGATCGTGGCTCGGGTTCGTGCCGCCGGACTTGGCATCGACGTCGCGGACGTGTTCGCGCATCAGTCGGTGGCCGAGTTGGCGTCGGCGGTGCGTGACGCTCCGGCGGTGTCGTTGGCCGAGCAGGGTGTGGTCACCGGAGCGGTGCCGTTCACGCCGATCCAGCACTGGTTCCTGGCGCAGGACATTCCTGATCGGGACCACTGGAACTGGTCCGGGATGTTCGAGCTGGCACCGGGTACCGATCCTGATCGCCTGGGCCGGGCGCTCGATGTTGTTGTGGCGCATCACGATGCTTTGCGGATCCGGTTCACGCCGGAGGGCCAGTTCAACGCGCCGGTGGAGACCGGGTTCCTGCGCGTGGGTGGCGATGATGTGGTCGCGGAGATGACCGTGGCGCAGAAGTCGTTGCGGCTGGCCGATGGTCCGCTGGTGGCTGCGGTGTTCTTCGATCGTGGTTCGGAGCCTGCGTGGCTCGGCCTGACCGTGCATCACCTGGTGATGGACGGAGTGTCGTGGAACATCCTGCTGGAGGACCTCGACACCGCTTACCAGGGTGGCGAGTTGGCGCCCAAGACGACGTCGTTCCAGCAGTGGGCTTTGCAGCTGGAGGACGACGATGCCGCCAGCGAACGTGAGCATTGGACCAAGGCGACTGCGGACGTGGTCACGCTGCCGGCCGATGCCGGCGGACCGAACGTGGACGCGGCCGAGTCGATCGTGCAGTCGTGGCTGGATGCCGAGACGACGGCGGCATTGCTCGGTGACGCGCACAAGGCCTACCGGACACAGGGCAACGACCTGCTGCTGACCGCTCTCGCCCAGGCCCTCGGCGAGTGGGCCGACAGCGACCACGTCACGATCGACTTGGAAAGCCACGGCCGTGAAGGTGCGGATCTGTCGCGCACGGTCGGCTGGTTCACGTCGATCTTCCCCGTTCGCCTGACGAACCAGGGTGATTCGGCTGCTGCGATCAAGGCAGTCAAGGAAGAGCTCCGTGCCGTTCCGCGTCGTGGTGTTGGCTACGGCGTCCTGCGGTGGCTGCGGGACGAACTGGCCGGCGCGCCGGATCGGCCTGTGCTGTTCAACTACCTCGGCGCGTACGACGGCAACGAAGACTCGGCCGGCTTGATCAGGCGTGAGTTGGACGGCGACCTCGCCGGCCCGAGTGAGGGCGAGGGCGGGACCCGGTCGCACCTGCTGCAGCTCGAAGTGCAGCAGACCGCCGACGGCCGGCTGTCCATCGAGTGGTTCCACTCCACGAACAACCACGACACCGCCACGATCGAACGGGTCGCGGCCCGGTACGTCGAGGCGTTGCGTGAGCTGGTCGCGCACTGCCGGTCGGCCGTCGGCGGGTTCACGCCGTCGGACTTCCCGCTGGCCACCCTCACCCAGGACGAGGTCGACGGGCTCGCCGGGCGCAGTCCGTCACTGGTGGACGTGCACCGGCTGGCACCGGTGCAGTCCGGCATGTTGTTCGGCGTCGTCGGCGCCCCGGACGAAGGGGACGGGCTCTACTGGGGTCAGGGCGTCTACGACCTGGCCGGGCCGATCGACGTCGAACGGCTGGCCGGTGCGTGGCGGCAGGTGATCGCCCGGCACGCCTCGCTGCGCAGCGGGTTCGTGTGGGAGGGCGTCAGCGAGCCGGTCCAGATCGTGCTGGCCGAGGTCGACGTGCCGTTGGCCAGCCATGACTGGTCGGGTCTCGACGAGGCGACCCAGCAGGAGCGGTTGCAGGAGCTGCTGGTCGAGGACCGTGCGCTCGGGTTCGACCTGGCCAGGCCGCCGTTGACGCGCCTGTACCTGGTCGACCGGGGCAACGGGCAGAACTGGCTGGTGTGGGGTCTCTACCAGGGTCTTTGCGACGGGTGGAGTCTGCCTGTCGTTATGGACGAGGTGTCCATCGCCTACCAGGGACAAGCGTTGGCGCCGGTGCGTCCGTACCGCGACTACATCGCGTGGCTCGGTCAGCGTGATCCCGCTGCCACGGAAGGGTTCTGGCGGATCTACCTCGACGGTTTCGAGGCGCCTACCGCGCTGCCGGTGGACCGCTTGGCCGCGAGCCACTACGCACAGGACCGGCGGCGCACTCACCTCGAAGAGAACGTCACCGCCAGGCTCGTCGAGCTGGCGAGGCGCGAGCGCGTCACGTTGTCGACGGTCGTGCAGGCGGCGTGGGCCAAGGTCCTGTCCGCGAGCTCGGGTGAGGACGACGTGGTGTTCGGCCTGACCGTGTCGGGTCGTCCGGCCGAACTGGCCGGCGTCGAGTCGATCGTCGGGTTGTTCATCAACACGCTGCCCGTGCGCGCCGTGGTCCCCGGCCGGACGCCGTTCGCGTCGTGGTTGCACGAGCTGCGGGACAACCAGGTTGCGCTGCAACGGTTCGAGTTCACGCCGTTGGTGGACGTGCAGCGGTGGTCGGCGGTGCCGCACGGCCGCGGGCTGTTCGACAGCATCGTCGTGTTCGGCAACTACCCGCAGGAGGAAGCACCCGCCGACAGCGGCGAGGAGTGGGCCGACGCGGTCGAGTCCGTGGAGCAGGGCAACTACCCGCTCACGTTCGCGGTCGACCTGGAGAAGACGCTCAAGATCGAGGCCGAGTTCTCCACGGCGGCCTTCGACGGCGCGACGGTCGAACGTGTTCTCGACCAGCTCGTCGTCGTCCTCACCGCCGTCGCCGAAGAGCCGGGACTGGCCGTCGCCGACCTGCCGTTGCAGCGTCCGGAACAGGCCGCGTCGCTGGTGGCGCAGGGGGAGACGGTAGTGCCGGCCGCCGAACGGCCGGTACCCGAGCTGATCCAAGGCTGGACCGCCGGCTTGGCCGCGAAGTGCGGCGACCAGAGTCTGACGTTCGCCGAGCTGGACGCACGGTCGGCAGGCCTGGCCACACGGCTTCGGAGCGCGGGCGTCACCGTGGAGTCGCCGGTGGCGGTGCTGGTGCCGCGCGGGATCGAGCTGGCGATCGCCTTCCAGGGCGTGCTGCGCAGCGGTGGCGTGTACGTGCCGATCAACCCCGGGCTGCCGCAGGAACGTCTCGCGTTCCTGCTGGCGGACGCCGGAGTGGTCGCGGCCGTCACCACCGCGGGTCTCGCGGGCGAGCTGGCCGGGTTCGCCGGTGAGGTGCTCGTACTGGACGGCACGGTCGCCGACGGGGCGCCGGTGCGGATCGACCCGGAGGCGTTGGCGTACATCGCTTACACGTCAGGCTCGACCGGGCGGCCGAAGGGAGTGGCGGTGACCCACGGCGCGCTCTCGTCGTACGTGGCGGGATGGCGTGACGGACTCGCCGAGCTGGGCGGGCCCGGCACGGTGTTGTCGATGTCCGGGCCTGGGTTCGACGTGTCGATCGGTGACATGACTCGGGCGTTGGCGTTCGGGCAGACCGTGGTGTTCCTGCCGCATGACGAGCACGTGTCCGTGGAGTCGTTGCACAGCACGCTTTCCGGTGACGGTGTGGCGATCGCCGAGATCGTGCCGGGCATGCTGCTGCGTGATCTGGCGGCGCACTGCCGGACGGCTGGTGCCATCGACAGTCTGCGGTTGGTGATCTCCGGTACGGACATGTGGACGCACGACGCGCTCACCACCGCGGTGGCCGAGGTAGCGCCGAACGCGGTGCCGGGCAACGTGTTCGGCGTGACCGAGGCGGCGATCGACTCGATCTTCCACCCGGTCGGCGAGGACCACCCGCAGGCCGTGGTGCCGGTCGGCACCCCACTGGCCGGAGCCCGTGCCGTCATCGTCGACGACACGATGCGTCCGGCCCCGGTCGGCATCCCGGGTGAGCTGCTGGTCGGCGGTCCGGGTGTGGCGCGCGGCTACGTGAAGCGCCCGGACCTGACCGCGGAACGGTTCGTGCCCGACGTGTTCGGTGCCGGTGGCCGGTTGTACCGCACCGGTGACCGGGCCCGGTGGCGTGCGGACGGCACGATCGAGTTCCTCGGCCGCGTCGACGAGCAGGTCAAGATCCGCGGTTACCGGGTCGAGCCCGGCGAGGTCGAGGTCGTCATCGGCGATCACCCCGACGTGCGTGATGTCGTCGTGGTGGCACGCGATGGCGGCCCGCACGGAGGCAAGCGGCTCGTCGCTTACGTCGTGGCCGAAGGCGAGTTCAGCGCGAAGGACCTGCGGGCGTGGCTGCGCGGGCGGGTACCGGACTACCTGGTGCCGTCGGTGTTCGTGGCGCTCGAGAGCATTCCGCTGACTCCCAACGGAAAGGTCGACCGCAAGGGGTTGCCCGATCCGGAGCCGGAGACGACGGCCGAGGTCTTCGAGGCACCCAGGACGTCCGTCGAGGACGTGCTGGCGGAGGTGTGGGCGCAGGTCCTGGGCCTCGAACGCGTTGGGGTGCACGACAACTTCTTCGAGCTCGGCGGCGACTCGATCCTGAGTCTGCAGATCGTGGCACGCACCCGTGCCGCTGGTCTGGGTGTGGACGTGGCGGACGTGTTCGCCCACCAGACCATCGCCGAACTGGCCCCTGTCGTGCGGGACACCCCCACCGCCATGCTGGCGGAGCAGGGTGTCGTCACCGGTCCCGTGCCGCTCACGCCGATCCAGCACTGGTTCGTCGAGCAGGAGATCCCCGACCGCGACCACTGGAACTGGTCCGGTGTGTTCGAGCTCGCCGCCGGCACCGATCCCGAGAGGCTGGCGCGGGCGATCGACGCCGTCATCGCCCATCACGACGCCCTGCGCATCAGGTTCCGCCAGGACGGGGACACGTGGGTGCAGGACAACGACGGTGAACTGGCCCAGGTCATGCGCGTCGTCACGGCCGGGGACGACGACGAGGTCGTCGCGCACATGACCGAGGCGCAGATGTCGTTGCGCCTGGCGGACGGTCCGCTGGTGGCCGCGCTCTACTTCGACCGCGGCGCGCGACCGGCCTGGCTCGGGCTCACCGCGCACCACTTCGTCATGGACGGCGTGGCGTGGAACGTGTTGCTGGAGGATCTGGACACCGCCTACCAGGGCGGACTGCTCGGGCCGAAGACGACGTCGTTCCAGCAGTGGGCCGAGGTGCTGCACGCCGACGACCCGTCAGCCGAACGCGCGCACTGGGCGGCGCAGACCGAACGGGTCACCGCGCTGCCCGTCGACAGCCGGGGTGCCAACACCGAGGCGTCGGCCGAGACCGTGCGCACCTGGCTCGACGCGAAGTCCACCGAGGTGCTGCTGGGCGAGGCCCACAAGGCGTACCGCACGCAGATCAACGACCTGCTGCTCGCCGCACTGGTCAAGACCCTGGGCGAGTGGGCGGGCACCGGCGACGTCACGATCGACCTCGAGAGCCACGGCCGCGAGGCGATTGCCGACGGTGTCGACCTGTCCCGCACCGTCGGGTGGTTCACGTCGATCTTCCCGGTGCGCCTGCGGCACCAGCGCTTCGGCGACAACGGCGAGCTGATCAAGACGGTCAAGGAGCAGCTGCGCACCGTGCCGCGCCGCGGTGTCGGCTACGGGATCCTCCGCTATCTGGAACGGGACGAGAGTTTGGTCCAAGCTCCTGCGCGGCCCGTTTTGTTCAACTACCTTGGAGCGTTTGACGCAGCCGGTGACGACTCCGTTGGATTGATTCGCGAAGAACTTTCCGCGGATCTGTGCGGGCCGACGGAGAACGAACAGGGGAACCGTTCGCACCTTCTGCACATCGAAGCCGAGCAGACGGCCGACGGTCGTCTGCTCGTGGAGTGGTATTTCAGCACCAACGTGCACCGGGAGGCGACCGTGCGGAGGCTCGCCACCCGGTACGTGGACGTGCTGCGCGAGCTGGTCGAGCACTGCCAGTCGGGTGCCGGCGGCGTGACGCCGTCCGACTTCCCGCTGGCCAACATCGATCAAGCGAGTCTCGCCGCCGTGCTCAAGCAGATGGGAGGGTGATCAAGACAAGCTCGGGGGCATCCAGCGCACTGGGGTCTGCGCATCTGGGGGAATGAATTACGCGGTGATGGGTGATTCTATTCGGCGTGCCCTTTTTAATTCGCATGTCAACAATGAATGACTCTCATGCGAATGTTCTATGACTGGTCGGCGGGAATCGCTTGACCACGTATATGAAGATTGTGTAAAAATGGCTCCAGGGGAGGGGCGTATCTGTGATCGAAGATATGTATCCGTTGGCGCCTGTTCAGCAGGGCATGCTGTTCCACGTCCTGGAGGCGCAATCGGACAAGGGCGTCTACTGGGCGCAGGGGCTTTACGAGTTCGACGGTGTGCTCGACATCGACGCCATGCGACGTGCCTGGGAACTGGTCGTCGCGCGCCACGCCGTGTTGCGCACCGGTTTCGTCTGGGAGGGCGTGCCTGAACCGCTGCAGGTCGTCATGGGTGATCTCCAGGTGCCTTTCGAGGTGCACGACTGGACCGCCGTGACCGACCAGCAGGCCGCGCTCGACGAGCTGCTCACCCACGACCGCGCCCGTGGCTTCGACCTCACCAAGCCGCCGCTCATGCGCGTGCACGTCATCAACGACGGCACCAGCCATCACCGCATGGTGTGGGCGCTGTACTCCGGCCTGTGCGACGGCTGGAGCGTGCCCGTCGTCCTCGAAGAGGTCGGCGCCACCTACGACGCCCTGTGCCGCGGCACGACCCCCGACCTCGAACCCGTGCGCCCCTACCGGGACTTCATCGCCTGGCTCGGCAAGCGCGACCGCGCGGAGGCGGAGGCGTTCTGGCGCGACTACCTGGCCGGTTTCGACGCCCCGACGGCGCTGCCCGTCGACCACTCGGTCCGCGACCACTGGGCCCAGGGCCGGCGCCGCGCCGAGCTGCCGCTGGACCTCACCACCTCGATCATGGAACTCGCCCGGCGCAAGCGCGTCACGCCGTCCACGGTGATCCAGGCGGCGTGGGCACTGCTGCTGTCCGCCTACTCGGGTGACGACGAGATCGTCTACGGCCTCACCGTGTCCGGGCGCCCCGCCGACCTGCCCGGCGTCGAGTCGATGGTGGGCGTCTTCATCAACACCCTGCCGGTGCGCGTACGCGTGTCGTGGGAGCTTTCGTTCGCCGACTGGCTGGGAGAGCTGCAGGCCAACCAGATCGCGGTCCAGCGCTACGAGTTCACCGCGCTCTCGGACATCAAGCGGTGGTCGGACCTTCCGCGGGGCAGCGGTGTCTTCGACAGCATCGTGGTGTTCGGCAACTACCCGCAGGCACTTCTGTCCGAAGAGGACGAAGAGAGCGACGGCGACGAGGACCGCTTCGGTGCCCTCGACTCCATCGAGCAGGTCAACTACCCGATCGCGTTCGCCGTCGACCTGGAGGACACCCTCAAGATCGAGGCCGAGTTCTCCACCGGCGCGTTCGACGAGGCCACGGTCGACCGGCTGCTCGGTCAGCTGGAGGCCCTGCTCGCCTCGGCCGTCGCCCGTCCCGATCAGCTCGTGCGCGAGGTGACGCCGGAGCCGGCCGAACTGGGCGCCGGTCCCGCGTTCGACGAGCCGTTCGCCGGCTTGGCCGAGCGGTTCCGGTCGGCGGTCACCGAGTTCGGCGGCCAGGTGGCCGTTCGGGACGGTGCGCGTGAGCTGACGTACGCCGAGCTGGGTGAGCGGGTGGCGCGGGTCGCGTCCGGCCTGCGCGCCGCCGGTGTCGTCGAGGAGACGCGGGTCGGGCTGTGGTTCGAGCGATCGGCCGATCTGGTCGTCGCGATCCTCGCTGTGACGCAGGCGGGCGGGACGTATGTGCCGCTGGATCCCGCGTTGCCGCACGGCCGGTTGCGTGACGTGCAGACCGCCGCCGGGGTCGAGCTTGTGGTGTCCCGTGGCGACTACGCCTTGGACGGTCCGCGCGTTGTGGAGTTCGCGGAGCTGGTGACCGGAGCGGTTGAGCAGCTGGAACTCGTTGCCACGCCGGAACGTCTGGTCTACACGATGTTCACGTCGGGCTCGACCGGCGTGCCGAAGGGCGTGGAGGTCACCGAGGAAGGTGTCGTGCGGGTCGTCCTCGACCCCGCGGTGACCGCTGTTCCCGGTGACGTGGTCGCGCACATGGCGGCGGTGTCGTTCGACGCGTCGACCTGGGAGATCTGGACGGCGTTGCTGAGCGGTGCCACGCTCGTCGTGGCGTCCGCGAACCTGGCCGAACGGCTGGACGTCGCCAAGCTCTTCACCGAGCACGGCGTGACGTTGTCGTTCATGACCACGGGTCTGTTCCACCAGCTGGCGGACACCGATCCTCGCGTGTTCTCGGGACACCGCAAGGTTCTTGCCGGCGGTGAGGCGATGTCGCCTCTGCAAGCGCGCAAGGTGCTCGACGCGAACCCCGCCGTGGCGATCTACAACATGTACGGGCCGACCGAGTCCACTGTGTACGCGTCGTTCCACGACATGCACACCGGACGCCTCGGGCCGTCGTCGGTCCCGATCGGCACGGCGTTGCGGGGCCTGCGTTTCTACGTGCTGGACCGCTGGCTCCAGCCGACGCCGGTCGGTGTGCCGGGAGAGCTGTACATCGGTGGAACAGGTCTGGCGCGTGGTTACGCGGGCCGGGCGGATCTGGCCGCGGAACGGTTCGTCGCCGACCCGTACGTGCCCGGCGCGCGGATGTACCGCACCGGTGACCTCGTGCGCTGGGGTGCCGACGGCGCCGTCGACTTCGTCGGGCGCACGGACAACCAGGTGAAGATCCGCGGGTTCCGGGTCGAGCCGGGCGAGGTCGAGCACGTGCTCGTCGGCCATCCGGACGTCGCGAACGCCGCCGTGATCGTCAACGACAGGCGCCTGATCGCCTACGTCGTGACCACCGCGGAGCAGGCGGACCTCCGGCGCTTCCTCGCCGAACGTCTGCCCGAGTTCCTGGTGCCGTCCGCGATCGTGCTGCTCGACGAGCTGCCGTTGAACAGCAACGGAAAGCTCGACGTGCGCGCGCTGCCCGACCCCGGCGCACCCGAGAGCACGTCCGCGTACGAGCCGCCCAGCACCGATGCCGAACGCGCGCTCGCCGAGGTGTGGTCGCAGGTCCTCGGCGTCGAACGGGTCGGCGTCCACGACAACTTCTTCGAACTGGGCGGCGACTCGATCGTCAGCCTCCAGATCGTCTCGCGGTCCCGCGCCGCCGGACTGCGCCTGGAGATCGCCGACCTCTTCACGTACCAGACCGTCCACGAGCTCGCGGCCCGCGCCGGCACGTCCGAGCCCAGCTCGGTCGACCAGGGCACCGTCAGCGGACCCGTGGCGTTCACGCCCATCCAGAGCTGGTTCCTGCGCGAGGACCTGCCGCAACGCGACCACTTCAACTGGTCCGGCATGTTCGAGCTGGCACCGGGGACGGACGCGGACACGATGCGGGCCGCGCTCGGCACCGTCGTCGCCCACCACGACGCCCTGCGGCTGCGGCTGAACGGCGACACCCAGGAGAACGCGCCCGCCGAGACCGCCGAGCTCGTCACCGTGCTCAGGACGGACCTCGACGGCCCGGCGCTGGACGAGGCCGTCACCGCGGCCATGACCACCGCGCAGACGTCGCTGAGCCTCACCGACGGCCCGTTGCTGCGGGCCGTGTACGTGGATCGCGGCGACCAGCCGGCGTGGTTCGGCCTCACCGTGCACCACTACGTCGTGGACGCGGTCTCGTGGAACGTGCTGCTGGAAGACCTCGACACCGCGTACTCCGCCGGTGCGCTCGCGCCGAAGACCACCTCGTACCAGGAGTGGGCCGCCGCGCTGGAGGCGTTCGACCCGAGCGACGAGCTGCCCTGGTGGCGTGACGTCGTGCGGACGGCGACGCCCGTGCCGACCGACCTCGACGGCCCGAACACCGAGGACTCGACCGAGTCCGTGCGCGTCGCCCTCGACGCGAGCCGCACCTCGGTGCTGCTCACCCAGGCCCACCGCGCCTACCGCACCCAGGGCCACGAGTTGCTCCTCGCCGCGCTGCTCCAGGTCCTCGGACGGTGGACCGGCACCGGTGCCGCCGCGATCGACCTGGAGAGCCACGGCCGCGAGGCGATCGCCGACGGCATCGACCTCAGCCGCACGGTCGGCTGGTTCACCGCGATCCACCCCGTCGGGCTGCACCACGACGATCTCGACGACGTCGCCGGCGTCATCAAGGGCGTCAAGGAACAGCTGCGGGCCGTCCCACGCCGCGGCGTCGGCTACACCGTGCTGCGCGAGCGGGACGAACAGCTCCGCAACGCCCTGGCACGCCCGGTCGTCTTCAACTACCTCGGTGGTGTCGACGCCGCCGAGGACGAGGCCGTGGGCCTGTTCGCCCGCGAGCTCTCCGAGGAGCTGTGCGGTCCCGCCGAAGGTGACGGCGGCCTGCGTTCGCACGTGCTCGGCGTCGAGGTCGTCCAGGCCGCCGACGGAACCCTGGCCGTGGAGCTGCAGTACAGCACCAACCTGCACCTGCGTTCGACGGTCGAACGACTGGCCGAGGCCTACGTGGCCGCGCTCGCCGGCATCGTCGAGCACTGCCGGTCCGGCGCGCACGGCCTGACGCCGTCCGACGTTCCGCTGGCCGCGCTCGACCAGTCCTCTGTGGACGCCCTGGTCGCCCGCACGCCCGGACTGACCGACGCCTACCCGTTGTCGCCGTTGCAGCAGGGCATGCTCTTCCACGCCGTCGAGTCGCCGGACAGCGGCGTCTACTGGACGCAGGACGTGCGGGAGCTGACCGGCGACCTCGACGTCGGCGCCATGCGCGCGGCCTGGCAGCTGGTGCTCGACCGGCATCCCGCGTTGCGCACCGGCTTCGTCTGGTCGGGTGTGCGCGAACCGCTCCAGGTCGTCGTGAGCGACGTCGAGGTGCCGTTCGAGGTGCACGACTGGTCTGACGTGGTCGATCCCGACGCCGCCGTCGAGCAGTTGCTGGCCGACGACCGCGCTCGCGGTTGCGACCTAGCCACCGCACCACTGTTGCGCGTGCACGTCGCCCAGGGCCGCGGCCGCCACTGGATCCTGCTGGCGTTCCACCACCTCTACGCCGACGGCTGGAGCATCCCGCTGCTGTGGGACGAGGTCACCGCCGCCTATCAGGGCGAGTCGCTGCCTCCGGTGCGGCCCTACCGCGACTTCATCGCGTGGCTGGCCCAGCGCGACTCCGCCGAGGCCGAGGTGTTCTGGCGCGAGTACCTCGCCGGGTTCGACTCCGCGACGCCGTTGCCGGTGGACCGCGTGGTGCGCGAGCACTGGGCCCAGGACCGGCGCGAACTGGCGCTGCCCCGCGACGTCACGACCGCACTCGTCTCGCTGGCCCGCGATCGGCGGGTCACCCTGTCGACGGTCGTGCAGGCGGCGTGGGCCGTGCTGCTGTCGGCCTACTCGGGCGAGGACGACGTCGTGTTCGGCCTGACCGTGTCCGGGCGTCCCGCCGACCTGCCCGGGGTGGAGTCGATCGTCGGCCTGTTCATCAACACCCTGCCCGTGCGGGTGAAGGTGGCGTGGGAGCGCTCGTTCGCGGACTGGCTCGGTGAGCTGCAGGAGAACCAGGTCGCCGTGCAGCGGCACGAGCACACCCCGCTCGCCGACATCCAGCGCGTGGCCACCGGTGGCCTGTTCGACAGCATGCTCGTCTTCGGCAACTACCCGCAGGGCGAGGCGCCGGAGGAGGGCGAGGAGGACCCGGAGGAGCTGTTCGCCTCGACCGACTCGGTCGAGCAGATGCACTACCCGATGATCCTCGCCGTCGACCTCGAGGCGGCTCTGAAGGTCGAGGCCAACTTCTCCACCGGCGCGTTCGACGCGTCCACTGTGGAGCGTCTGCTCGGGCAGCTGGCCGAGGTGCTCACCGCCGCCGCACGTCAGCCTGTTGCCGCCGTGCGCGAGATGACTCCCGCGCCCGTGACCGGGTGGGGCGTCGGGCCTGCGGTGGACGAGCCGTTCATCGGCCTGACCGAGCGCTTCCGGTCGGCCGTGGTGCAGTTCGCCGACGAGGTGGCCGTTCGTGACGGCGATCGTGAGATGACCTACGCCGAACTGGGTGAGCAGGTCGCTCGCGTGGCGTCAGGGCTGCGTGCCGCCAGTGTTCGTGCGGAGACGCGGGTCGGGCTGTGGTTCGAACGGTCCGCGGATCTCGTGGTCGCCATTCTTGGTGTGGTGCAGGCGGGTGGCGCGTATGTGCCGCTTGATCCCGCGCTGCCGCATGGCCGGTTGCGTGATGTGCAGACTGCCGCCGGGGTTGAACTTGTTGTGTCCCGTGGCGACTACGCCCTGGACGGTCCGCGCGTTGTGGAGTTCGCGGAGCTGGTGACCGGGGCGGCTGAATCGTTCGAACTCGTTGCTGCGCCTGAACGCCTGGTCTACACGATGTTCACCTCGGGCTCGACCGGTGTGCCCAAGGGTGTGGAGGTCACCGAAGAGGGCGTCGTCCGGGTCGTGCTCGACCCGGCGGTGGCGGCCCGTCCCGGCGATGTCGTGGCGCACATGGCCGCGGTGTCGTTCGACGCGTCGACCTGGGAGATCTGGACGGCGTTGCTGAGTGGCGCGACGCTCGCCGTGGCTCCCGCGAACCTGGCCGAGCGACTGGACGTCGCCACGTTCTACGCGACGCACGGCGTGACGTTGTCGTTCATGACCACGGGTCTGTTCCACCAGCTGGCGGACACCGATCCCGGGGTGTTCTCCGGGCACCGCAAGGTGCTCGCCGGTGGTGAGGGGATGTCGCCGATCCAGGCGCGCAAGGTCCTCGACGCCAACCCCGCCGTGGCGATCTACAACATGTACGGGCCGACTGAGTCCACTGTGTACGCGTCGTTCCACGACATGCACACCGGACGGCTCGGGCCGGCCACCGTGCCGATCGGCGATGCCTTGCGCGGCTTGCGCTTCTACGTGCTGGACCGCTGGCTCCAGCCGACGCCGGTCGGTGTGCCTGGAGAGCTGTACATCGGCGGAACCGGCCTGGCGCGTGGTTACGCCGGGCGAGCCGACCTGGCCGCGGAACGGTTCGTCGCCGACCCGTACGTGCCGGGTGCGCGGATGTACCGCACCGGTGACCTGGTGCGCTGGGGTTCGGACGGCGCGGTCGACTTCGTCGGGCGCACCGACGACCAGGTGAAGATCCGCGGGTTCCGGGTCGAGCCGGGCGAGGTCGAGCACGTGCTGGTCGGCCACCCGGACGTCGCCAACGCCGCCGTGGTCGTCCGTGAGCTGCCGCAGGGCAAGCGGCTCGTCGCCTACGTCGTGGGCACCGCCGACCCGGCGGACCTGCGCGCGTTCCTCGGCGAACGGCTGCCCGAGTTCCTGGTGCCGTCAGCGATCGTTCCGTTGGACGAGCTGCCGTTGAACAGCAACGGAAAGCTCGACAAGCGCGCGTTGCCCCTGCCGGAAGCGCCGGACTCCGCGAGCCACGAGGCACCCAGCACCGACGTCGAACGCGCGCTCGCCGCCGTGTGGTCGGAGGTGCTCGGCGTCGACCGCGTCGGCGTCCACGACAACTACTTCGAACTGGGCGGCGACTCGATCGTCAGCCTCAAGATCGTGGCCAGGGCCCGGGAGGCAGGCCTGGAGCTGAAGATCGCCGACATCTTCACGCACCAGACCATCCAGCAGATCGCCGCCCACACGGGCGTCGCCACCGCCTCGGCGGTCACCGCGAAGCCGCTGGCCAACCTGGAACCGTTGCGGGCCCGCGTACCGGGCGTGGTCGACGCGTATCCGCTGTCTCCCATGCAGCAGGGCATGCTCTTCCACGTCCTGGAAGCGCCCGCCGACACCGCCGTGTACTGGGCGCAGGACGTGCGCGAGCTGCGCGGACCACTCGACGCAGCCGCGCTGCGGGAGGCCTGGCGCACGGTCGTCGGCCGCCATCCCGCGTTGCGCAGCGCGTTCGTGTGGGAAGGCGTCGAGGAACCGCTGCAGGCCGTCATCGGTGGGGTCGACGTGCCGTTCGAGGTGCTCGACTGGACGAACGTCGCCGATCCCGGTGCCGCGCTGGACGACCTGTTGGAAGCCGACCAGCGCCGCGGGTTCGACGTGACGACCGCGCCGTTGCTGCGGGTGTACGTGGCCGACCGGGGCGACCGCCAGTGGGTCGTGTTCACGTTCCACCACCTGTACCTCGACGGCTGGAGCATCCCGCTGGTCTGGGACGAGGTGTTCGCGGCCTACCGCGGCCAGTCGCTGCCGCCGGTTCGGCCCTACCGCGACTACATCGCCTGGCTGCAGGAACAGCCGTCCGCCGACGACTTCTGGCGCGAGTATCTCGACGGGTTCACCTCGCCCACGGCACTGCCGGTCGACCGCACCACCCGCGTGCACTGGGAGCAGGGCAGGCGCCACCGCGAACTGCCCGAGAGCGTCGCCCTTGCGCTGGAAGGACTCGCCCGGCGCGAACGCGTCACGATCAGCGCCGTCGTGCAGGCCGCGTGGGCGTTGCTGCTGGCGTCGCACAGCGGTGACGACGACGTCGTCTTCGGCCTCACCGTCTCGGGACGCCCGGCCGAACTGGCCGGCGTCGAGTCCATCGTCGGACTGTTCATCAACACGCTGCCGGTGCGGATCAAGGTCCCCGGCGACCGCACCCCGTTCGACGAGTGGCTGCGGACCGTCCAGGAAGGACAGGTTGCGGCGCAGCGGTTCGAGCACTCACCGCTGGTCGACATCCAGCGGGTGGCTGGGGTGCCGAGGCTGTTCGAGAGCATCGTCGCGGTCCAGAACCTGCCCGGCGGGTTCGACGACGGCGACGACGGTGACGACGCGGACGAGTTCGACTCACCCGCGTTGCTGGAGCAGGGGCGCTACCCGCTCAAGCTCGTCGTCGACGTCGACGGTCAGCTGGCCCTGCTGTGCGAGTACTCCACGGGCGCGTTCGACGACGCCACCGTCGAGGCGCTGCTGGACCAGCTCGAACGCATCCTCACCACTGTCGCTGCGCTGCCCGGCACGTCCGTGCGGGAGATCGCCCTGCTCGACGCCGCCCAGCGCACCGAGGTGCTCGGGTGGAGCTCGTCGGAGCCGCGTGAGATGCCGGCCGCTCACCTGGGCGCCTTGTTCGGGCGTCAGGTCGTGGCCCACCCGGACCGGTTGGCGCTGCGTGGGGGCACCGAGCTCACGTTCGCGCAGCTCGACCGCAGGGCTGCCGGTTTCGCGGAGTGGTTGCGCGCCAACGGTGTTGGTGCAGGCGTGAGGGTCGGGCTGCACCTGGACCGCGGCGCCGAACTGATCGTCGCCATGCTCGGGGTGATCGGCGCGGGCGGTAGCTACGTGCCATTGGACCCCGCTCAGGGCACCGCGCGGCTCGCCCAGATGGTCGGCACGGCCGGGGTCGGACTCGTTGTCACTGCAGGGGAGTGGCCTCTCGACATCCCGCGGGTGCGGGTGCTCGACGTCAGCGGGGTAGAGGCTTCTCCCGACGGTCCCAGTGCGCGCGTCTTCGACCATGCCCAGGCGTTGCTGCCCGTGGTCGGCGATTCCGCCAGCGAGCTCTACGTTCTCTTCACCTCTGGCTCCACCGGCGAGCCCAAGGGCGTGTCGCTGACCCACGAGGGCGTGGCCAGGGTCTGCACCGACCCCGCAGTCCGCGTCGAACCCGGCGACGTCGTCTCGCACCTCGCGGGCATCGGCTTCGACACCGGCGCGTTCGAGATCTGGCTGGCGCTGCTCAACGGCGCCACCCTCGTCGTCGGCCCCGCGGACCTCGCCGAACGGATGGACGTCGGCAAGTTCCTGCGCGAGAACGACATCACCGCCTCGCTGCTCACCACCGGCCTGTTCCACCAGCTGGTCGAGACCTCGCCCGACGTCCTCGACGGCCTGCGGCTGCTCGTGGTCGGCGGTGACGCCCTGCAGGCCCAGCACGCCCGCACGGCCCGCGAACGCCGGCCGGACCTGCGCATCGTGAACGCCTACGGGCCCACCGAGACCACCATGACCTGCACCGTCCACCCGCTCGGCGACATCGGCGCGCAGGTGCCCATCGGCAGGCCGTTCGCGGGCATGAGGGCCTACGTCCTCGACCCGTGGCTGCAGGTCGTGCCACCCGGTGTGGCGGGCGAGCTGTTCGTCGGCGGTCCTGGTGTGGCGCGGGGTTACGTCGGTCGCGCGGATCTCACCGCGGAACGGTTCGTCCCCGACCCCACGGGATCCGGGGAACGCCTGTACCGCACCGGTGACCGGGCGCGCTGGCGTTCGGACGGCACGCTGGACTTCCTCGGCAGGGCCGACGAGCAGGTCAAGATCCGGGGTTTCCGGGTCGAGCCCGGCGAGGTCGAGGCGCTGCTGGGTGCCCACGAGGACGTGCGAGCCGCGGCCGTCGTGGCCACTTCGTCGGGAACCGGCAAGCGACTGGTGGCCTACGTGGTCACGAGCGCGGACACGGCCGAGCTGCGGTCGTACCTGCGCGAACGGCTGCCGGACTACCTGGTGCCGTCGGCGTTCGTGGAACTCGACGCGCTTCCCCTGACGTCCAACGGAAAGCTCGACCGCCGGGCCCTGCCCGAACCGGTCGCGCCGGAGACCGAGGGCGCGTACGCCGCCCCGCGCACCGACGCGGAACAGGCGCTCGCGGGCATCTGGGCGAAGCTGCTGGGTGCCGAGCGGGTCGGCCTGCACGACAACTTCTTCGACCTGGGCGGCGACTCGATCGCCTGCCTGCAGGTGGTGGCGCGCGCCCGTGCCGCGGGTTTCGGCCTCGCGGTGGCGGACCTGTTCACCCACCAGACGATCGCCGAGCTGGCCGCCGTGGCCACCGCCCCGGTGCTGGTCGAGGAGGGCCCGGTCACCGGACCGGTGCCGCTCACGCCCATCCAGCGGTGGTTCACCAAGGCCACCATCGACGACCGGAACCACTGGAACTGGTCCGGACTCTTCGCACTGGCACCGGACGTCGACGCAGGCAGGCTCGCCGCCGCGCTGAACACCCTCGTGAGCCATCACGACGCCCTGCGCACCCGCCTGCACCACGGTCCCGACGGCTGGCACCAGCACATCGCCGAGCCGGGCGAGGCCGCGACGTTCACGGTCGTCCAAGGTGACGTCCAGGAGCACATGGAGGCGCTGCAACGCTCGCTGGACCTCGCGGACGGCCCGCTCGTGGCCGCCGTGCTGTTCGACCGCGGCGACGAACCGTCGTGGCTCGGCCTCGTCGTGCACCACCTGGTCGTCGACGGCGTGTCGTGGAACATCCTGCTGGAGGACCTCGACGCGGCCTACCAGGGCGAACCCCTCGGGGCGCGGACGACGTCGTTCCGCCGGTGGGCCGAGTCGGTCGTGACCTTCGCGGACAGCGCCGAGGTCCGCGACGAGCTGCCGTACTGGCTGGAGCGGGCGGAGACCGCGTTCACGCTGCCGGTCGACGCCACGGGCGCGAACACCGAGGAGTCCGCCGCCGTCGAGGAGGTCACGGTCGGCGCCGCGGGGCTGCCGAACGCGAAGGTCCTCGACGTGGTCCTGGCCGCGTTGCTGCAGACGCTGGGGGAGTGGGCCGGCACCGACACCGTCGTCGTCGACCTCGAACACCACGGCCGCGAAAGCCTCGCACCGGGCACGGACCTGTCGCGCACGGTCGGCTGGTTCACCTCGGTACACCCGCTGGTGCTCCAGCACGACGACCTCGCAGACGCCGCCGGAGTGGTCGCGGCGGCCAGCGAGAGCCTGAAATCCGTGCCACGGCACGGAGTCGGCTACGGCGCACTGCGCCACCTGACGGCCGAGGACCCGCAGGTGCTCCGCCTGCGCGCCGCACCCGACCGGCAGATCAACATCAACTTCACGGGCGGCGTGGACGCCGCCGTGAACGACGACGAGGTCAGGGGCCTCATCGTCGACGAACTACCGGGTGACCTGTGCGGCGAGAGCACCAGCCGCGGACTGCGTCCGTACGCGCTGCACCTGGAGATCGAACGCACAGACGAGGGAGCCCTTCTCGTCGAATGGCACCACAGCACCAACTTGCACCGCACCGAGACCGTGCGACGGGTCGCATCCCGCTTCCGGGAAGCCGCAGAGGCCCTCATCGCACACCTGAACAGGAATTAGGGGGAGCAGTCCGTGTCCACGCCGAAACGGATCTACAACCTGTCGTCAGAAGAGGCCGCCGAGGCCGAGAACCTGACGCTGCGCATCGCCAAGGAGTACTCGGGACCGGCGGACGAACAGCTGCTGCGCGACCTGCCGCTGCTCGCCGCAGAGCTGCCCGTGGGCCAGCGCCGCTTCCTGCGCGACTTCGCGCTGGAGGACGAGCTGGGCTACGCCGTGGTCCGCGGTCACAACATCGACGACGCGCGCATCGGCCCGACGCCGCAGCACTGGCGCGGCCGCCCGACCCCGACCCCGGAGTTCGCCGAGGAGATCCTCCTTCTGCTGCACGGCTCCCTGCTCGGTGAGCCGTTCGGCTGGAAGACCCAGCAGGACGCCCGGCTCGTGCACGACATCTTCCCCATCAAGGGGTTCGAGACCGAGCAGATGGGGATCGGCAGCACCGACACGCTCACGCTGCACACCGAGGACGCGTTCCACCCGTGGCGCGCGGACTACCTGCTGCTGGAGTGCCTGCGCAACCCGGACAAGGTCGCGACGATCGTGTCCGAGCCGGACCTGCGGTCGCTCGACGCCAAGCACCTCGAGCTGCTGCACCAGCCGAACTTCCTGATCCGGCCGGACGACTCGCACCTGGCCAAGCACAACGAGACCAAGGGCGTCGACGCCGAGTTCTCCGAGATCGACCAGATGAAGGCCGACGACAACCGCGTCGCCGTCCTTTATGGATCGCGCGAGCACCCGTACATCCGGATCGACCCGTACTTCATGGAGACGCCCACGGACCCCGCTGCGCGCGAGGCCCTGCAGGCGGTCAGCGACCTCCTGGAAGCGTCCTGCCTGGACGTCGCACTGACGCCGGGTGACGTGCTGATCATCAACAACCACCGCCTCGCGCACGGCCGGCAGGCGTTCCAGGCCCGCTACGACGGCACCGACCGCTGGCTCAAGCGGGTCAGCATCACGACCGACCTGCGCAAGTCCCATGAGCGGCGCGCCTCGGCGACCGCACGCCTGATCTGACGGATACGGAAGTCATGCCGAACCCGCTCCACAGCCTCCCGCCCACCGCCAGGGGCATCCTCGCCGTCCTCCGGGTCCTGCCTCGGGTCAGCCGGCCGCGCACGGCGCTCCTGGCGGGCGGCGTGGTGGTGGGCGCCGTCCTGCCCATCGGGATCGCCGTCCTCACCGGCCTGCTGATCGGCGCCATCCCCGACGCCGCGCGCGACGGTGCCGACTCGGCCGCCGCCGGCCGGGTGGGCACCCTGCTGATCGGTGTCGCGGTCGCGATCCTGCTCGAACGCCTGACGTCCCCGCTGCTGCGGGCCGCGGTGTCGACGCTCGGCCGCGACGTCGACCGGTACCTGCAGGAGGTCGTGCTCACCGCGCTGGCCAGGCCGAGGGGCATCGCGCACCTCGAGGACCCGGACGTGCTCGACGAGGTCCGCATCGTGCGGGGCCTCGGCATGAGCGCGCACCGGCCGGGCCAGACCGTCGAGGCACTGCCGGAGGTGCTCACGTCGTGGCTGCGGGCCATCGGCTCGGCGGCCGTGCTGACCTGGTTCCACTGGTGGCTCGGCGCGGCGTGGCTGGTGATCTGGCCGATCATCGTCTACCGGATGCAGCGCGACTACCTGCGGGTCGGCGAGGAGGGCTTCGGGCAGAGCGCCCAGCTGCGCCAGGCCGAGTACGCCAGGGACCTCGCGCTCGATCCTGGGCCCGCCAAGGAGGTCCGCCTCTGGGGCGCCCTCGACTGGCTCGTCACGCGGTTCGACACGTTGTGGCAGGCCGGGATCGGCCCGATCCGCAAGGCGCGGCGACCACGGGCAGGCATGGTGCTCGGCTCCGCGTCGGCGATCCTGGTGATCAACGTCCTGTCGTACGGCCTGCTGGCTTATGCGGCGGTGCAAGGGAACCTGACGCTCGCCGCCCTCGCCGTGTTCGTGGAGGCACTGGCCAACGCGAACGAGTACGCCGTCGGTGACGAGCACCTGTACCTGTCCAACGCCGCCGTCACCGTGCCGAAGCTCCTGTCGCTGGAGAAGCGGCTCGCCGACAGCGGTCCGCCGCAGTCCGGTCTCCCGGTCGGGTCGGAGGTGCCGTCGCAGGAGATCCGCTACGAAGGGGTGTCGTTCCGCTATCCCAGCGGCGAACGGGATGTCCTGAACGGGCTGGACCTGGTCATCCCGGCCGGGCAGTCGCTGGCGATCGTCGGTGACAACGGCGCGGGCAAGACCTCGCTCGTGAAGCTGCTCGCCGGCTTCTACGAACCCACCGGCGGCAAGATCAGCGTCGATGGCGCCGACCTCGCGAGCCTCGACCCCGAGGAGTGGCGCAGGCGGGTCGCGGTGCTGTTCCAGGACTTCACCCGCTACCACCTGCCGGTGCGCGACAACATCGGCCTTGGCGCCGTCGAGCACGCCGGTGACGAGGAGATGCTGCGCCGCGCCGCCGACCGGGCAGGGATCGGCGACCTGATCGAGTCGTTGCCGAACGGCTGGGACACGGTCCTGTCGCAGACCTACACCGACGGTGTCGACCTCTCCGGCGGGCAGTGGCAGCGCGTCGCACTCGCCCGCGCGATGTTCGCCGTCGAGGCAGGGGCCAAGGTCCTCGTGCTCGACGAACCCGCGGCCGCGCTCGACGTGCGGGCGGAAGCCGAGCTGTACGAACGGTTCCTGGACCTCACGCAGGGGCTCACCACGATCATCATCTCGCACCGCTTCTCCACCGTGCGGCGCGCGGACCGGATCGTGGTCGTGTCCGACGGCGGTGTCGTCGAGGCCGGGTCCCACGACGAGCTGATCGACCGCGACGGCCGCTACGCCCACCTGTTCCGCCTGCAGGCGGAGCGCTTCCAGCCGACGGGAGGAGGAACCGATGCGTGACACCTGGCGGGCCTTCGTCACCACCATCAGCTTCGGGTTCCGCGCGGCCCGCTGGCACGCGGTCTTCCAGATCCTCACGGAGATCGCGCTCGCGCTCACCGGGCCGCTGATCGCCTACAGCGCCGGCGTTCTCGTCGATGCCGCCAGCGATCGCGACCTGGAGCAGGCGCTCACCGCCGGGTTCGGCATCGCCGCCGCCACCGGGCTGCTCATCGTGGCCCAGTACTACAACGCCCACTGCGTGTTCGCGGTCCTGGAACGCACCCAGGCGTTGTCCGACCGGACGCTGATGCGCCTGCTCGGCGGCATCGGCAGCCTGGCGCCGCACGAGCACCCCAAGTACCTCGACCAGATCCAGCTCCTGCGCGAGGAGCGCGAGAGCCTCGCCGAGATGACCAACGCGACGGCCGGGCTGATCAGCGCGTTCGTCGGGTTCGGCACCACGGCGCTGCTGCTCGCCGACGTCCACCCCGCGCTGATCTCGCTGGCACTGCTGGCGTTCATCTCGCTGTGGATCACCAGCAGGGCCAACGACCTCGCCGCCGACGCCCAGGAGGACACCGGCGAACCCGAGCGGCTGCGCCGCCACCTGTTCGACATCGGCACGACCGCCGGTGCGGGCAAGGAGCTGCGCGTCTTCGGGCTCACCCGCGAGCTGGTCCGCCGCCACCACGCGGTCTCCGACGAGGTGCTCGACACCCGCAACGGCGCCGCCTGGCGCGGTGCGATCCTCAAGAGCATCGACGCGGTGATCAACGCGGCGGGGTTCTTCGGCGCCATCGCGCTGGTGGTCTGGCTCGCGATCCAGGGCAGGGCCACTCCCGGTGACGTCGTCATGGTCGTCGCGCTCACCATCGAGATGGCCGCCGTCGTCGCCAGTTCCATCGGCTACAGCGGCGACTTCCTGTGGTGCCTCAAGCAGGCCCGGCGGTACGTCTGGCTCGAGCGCTTCGCCGAGACCGCCGTCAAGCGCACCGACGAGCCGGCCGAGCCGCCCGCGTCGCTGAGCCACGGCATCGACCTCGTCGACGTCACCTACCGCTACCCGGCCAGCGAGCGCACCGTCCTCGACGGCGTGTCCCTGCACCTGCCGGCCGGATCGGTGGTCGCGCTGGTCGGCGAGAACGGCGCCGGCAAGTCGACGCTCGTCAAGCTGCTGTGCGACTTCTACGAACCCGACGGCGGCGAGATCCAGGTCGACGGCGTCGACCTGCGCCGAATTCCCAGTGCAGACTGGCGCAAGCGGCTCACCGGCGCGTTCCAGGACTTCGTCGAGCTGCAGTTCGCGGCCCGCGAAACCGTTGGTGTGGCGGACATCGGCCGGATCGACGACGATCCCGCGCTGCGGGGGGCACTCGGCCGGGCGGGCGCGACGTCCGTTGTGGACGGTCTGCCGCACGGCCTCGACACCCAGCTGGGCCGTGCGTGGGAGGGCGGCGTCGAGCTGTCCGGCGGCCAGTGGCAGAAGCTGGCGCTCGCCCGCGGCCTGCTGCGCACCGACCCGTTGCTGGCGGTCTTCGACGAGCCGACCGCCGCGCTGGACCCGCAGACCGAGCACGCGCTGTTCGAGCGTTTCGCCGAGGCCGCGCGTTCCGGGAAGTCACGGGGAACGGTGACTCTTCTTGTGTCGCACCGCTTCTCGACCGTGCGCATGGCCGACCTGATCGTCGTGCTCGACGGCGGCCGCATCCGCGAGGTGGGCAGCCACGAGGAACTCATGGCCCGCCCCGACCTCTACGCCGAGCTGTACGACCTGCAGTCGTCGGCCTACCGCTGAAAGGAGTCGCTCCAATGAAGTTCGAACCAGCGCCGCTCGAGGACTGGATGCGTCTGTACTACTTCGCGGTGGACGACGACATCGGCAGCAGCGGGGTCGAGGACTACTCGCTCGCCGACCTGCGCACGTTGCTCGGCATCACCACCGACGAGCTCGACGCCGTGGTGTTCCGCGACAGCACGTCGTTCGGCAGCGAGGAGGTGCGCACCGCCATCGCCGCGCAGTGGGGGACCGGCGACCCGGACAAGGTCATGGTCACGCACGGCGGCAGCGAGGCGATCTACCTCGTGCTCAGCACGTTGCTCGACCCCGGCGACTCCGTCGTCGTTACCGAGCCGACCTATCACACGCACACGTCGATCGCCCGGTCCATGGGCTGCGACCTGCGCGTGTGGCCGCTGCGCCCGGAGAACGGCTTCCGCCCGGACCTGGACGACCTGCGGGCGGTGATCGACGGCGCCAAGGCCGTCGTCGTGAACTTCCCGCACAACCCGACCGGCGCGTCGCTCACCCCGGCCCAGCGCGACGAGTTCGTCGCGATCTGCGCCGAGGCGGGCGCGTACCTGGTGTGGGACCAGGCTTTCCGCGAGATGGTCATCGAGGGCGAGCCGCTCGTGGACCCCGTGCACGACTACGCCAAGGCCATCTCCATCGGCACGCTGTCGAAGGGCTACGGCCTGCCGGGTCTGCGCGTCGGCTGGGCGATCGGCCCCGAGGACGTCCTGCGCGGCACCCTCGACCTGCGCGACCGCATGACGCTGCACCTCTCGCCGCTGGTCGAGCTGCTCGCCACCCGAGTCGCCCGCAACGCAGACCTCCTGGTCGGACCGCGGATGGACAACGCCCGCCGCAACCTGGCGCAGCTGCGCCAGTGGGCAGCCGACCGTCCCGACCTGATCTCACTGCCGGAGCCGATGGGCGGTGCCAGCACGTTCCCGCAGCTGCTCGGCCACACCGACACCACCGATTTCTGCCACGAACTGGCCCGTGAACACCGCACGCTCCTCGTCCCGGGGACGTGCTTCGGGGACCCGACCCGCGTCCGGCTGGGCTACGGCGGTCCCGCGACCTCGTTCACCCGAGGCCTCGAAACGCTCGCACTGATGGGGGAGAAGGCCCGTGTTCAGAATTGACCTGTCCGCAGCCGACGTCGCCGAGGCCGACGCCCTGGTCGCCTCGCTGGCACAGCGGTACCGCACCGTCGAGGACCCCGCGTTCGTGCGCGAGGCCACGATCATCGCCCACGAGCTGCCCCGAGCGCTGCGCGCGGGCCTGCTGGAGTTCCGCCTCACCGAGCCGCACCCGTTGTGCGTGGTCGGCGGCTACCAGATCGACGACGAGCGCATCGGCCTCACCCCGGCGCACTGGAAGGACTGCGGCGGCGAGGGCAGGCCGACGCTCGCGGAGGACCTGTTCTTCTACCTCTGCGCGTCGCTGCTCGGCGACCCGATCGCCTGGTCCACCCAGCAGGACGGCCGGCTGCTGCACGACGTGTTCCCCATCAAGGAGCACCAGTTCGAGCAGCTCGGCTCCGGCAGCGAGGAACTGCTCACCTGGCACATCGAGGACGCGTTCCACCCGATGCGCACGGACTACGTGGGCCTGATGTGCCTGCGCAACCCCGACGGCGTCAACACCACCTACGGCTCGCTGGAAGGCATCGACCTGCCCGCCGACGTGGTCGAGGTGCTGCGCCAGGAGCGCTTCCCGATCCGCCCCGACCGCTCCCACCTCGCCGCCAACCGCCAGAACGACGGCGACGAGCAGCTGCGCCGCCTGCGCGACCGCAGCTACGAGTGGATCACCGGCCTGGACGAGAACCCGGAGCCGATCGCCGTGCTGTTCGGCCCGCAGGAGAACCCGTACCTGCGCCTCGACCCGTACTTCATGGACGTCCCGGCGTCCGACCCCGAGGCCGTCGCCGCGCTGGACACGATCGTCAAGGCGATCGACGCCAACATCGCGGGCTACGCCCTGAAGCCCGGCGAGGTGCTGTTCCTGGACAACTACCGCGGCACCCACGGCCGCGAGCCGTTCACGGCTCGTTTCGACGGCACCGACCGCTGGCTCACCCGCCTGAACATCGCCCGCGACCTCCGCAAGTCGCGGGCACACCGCCGCACCGCCGATGACCGCACCATCTACTAGTCAGGAATCCGCCATGCGCACGAGCCCTTTCGACGATGAGGACGGCCGCTTCTTCGTGGTCGTCAACGACGAGGGCCAGCACGCCCTCTGGCCGGCGACGCTGGCCGCCGTCCCCGACGGCTGGACCGTGGTCCACGGCGAGGAGAGCCGCCAGTCCTGCCTCGACTACGTGAACCAGAACTGGACCGACATGCGGCCGCGCAGCGTGCGGGAGCAGCTGGACCGGCAGGCCGCGGGAAGGTGACGACACGTCCTCTCCGGACAAGTCCGACATGTCCGGAGAGGACGATCTAGGCTGTCCCGGTGATCACCGGGTGGCGGCACCCCGCCCGCCTCGTCGTACTCGCCTTCCTGGCGGCCACCGCGGCCGGCAGCGCGCTGCTGATGCTGCCGGTCGCCACCGAGACCGGCCGGCCCACGGACTTCATGCACGCCCTGTTCACGTCGGTCTCGGGCATCACCGGCACCGGGCTCGCCGTGGTCGACACCGGGTCGCACTGGTCGGTGTTCGGCGAGGTCGTGCTGCTGGTGCTGTGGCAGGTGGGCGGGTTCGGCATCATGACGCTCGCGTCGGTGCTGGCGTTGCTGATCTCGCATCGGCTCGGGCTGCACATGCAGCTCACCGTGAAGACCGAGACCAACACGCTGAACCTCGGCCAGGTGCGCCGGGTCGTCGCGGGTGTGGTCACGATCAGCCTGGTGGTGGAGGCGGTCGGCGCGCTGGTGCTGGCGCTGCGGTTCTGGCTCGGGTACGGCGACTCGTTCGGAAGCGCGCTGTACTCCGGGGTCTTCCACTCCGTGTCGGCGTTCAACAGCGTCGGCCTCTCGCTCTACCCCGACAGCCTCATGCGGTACGCGACGGATCCGTGGGTGTGCCTGACGATCGTGGCGCTCGCGGTGACGGGCGGGCTGGGGTTCCCGGTGCTGTTCGAGTTCCTGCGCCGGCGCCGCAAGCGGTGGTCGCTGCACACCAAGATCACCGTGCCGGTGTACCTGGGGCTGATGGCGTTCGGCACGCTGATCGTGCTCGCCGTCGAGTGGGCCCGCGCCGGCACGCTCGGGCCGTACGGGGTCGGCGACAAGCTCCTGATCGGACTGTTCCACGGCGTCATGCCGGGTACGGCCGGGTTCAACACCGTCGACGTGTCCCAGCTGCAGCCCGCCACGTTGCTCTTCGGCGACGTGCTGATGTTCATCGGCGGCGGCAGCGCGGGGACCACCGGCGGCATCAAGGTCACGACGTTCGCGCTGCTCGCGTTCGTGCTCGTGGCGGAGGTCCGCGCCGAGCCCAGCGTGCACGTCATGGGCCGCCGGATCAGCGCCGAGGTGCAGCGCCAGGCCGTCACGGTCGCGCTGCTCGGGGTGGGCGTGGTGATGGTGGCGACGCTGTTCCTGCTCGCCACCACCTCGTTCCGCCTCGACGCCGTGCTGGTCGAGACGACGTCGGCGTTCGGTGGCGTCGGCATGTCCACCGGCATCACACCCCAGCTGTCCGTCTCCGGGCAGCTGGTCATCATCGTGCTGATGTTCATCGGCAGGGTCGGGTCCATCACCCTGGTCTCGGCACTCGCACTGCGGGAACGCCGGCGGCGCTACGAACTACCCGAGGAGCGACCCATTGTCGGATAACAAGGCGTCTCGCGTCGTGGTGCTCGGGCTGGGCCGCTTCGGCAGCTCGCTCGCGCTGGAGCTGGTCGCCCAGGGCGTCGAGGTCATGGCGATCGACTCGGACCCGAAGCTCGTCCAGCGCCACGCAGACGACCTCACCCACGCCGTCGTGGCCGACACGACCGACGCCGAGGTCATGCGCCAGCTGGGCGTGGACGAGTTCCAGCGCGCTGTCGTCGGCATCGGCACGAACCTCGAGGCCAGCATCCTGACCACCGCCGTGCTGGTCGACTTCGGCGTCTCCGACATCTGGGCGAAGGCGATCAGCCGGGAGCACGGCCGCATCCTCGAACGCATCGGCGCCCATCACGTCGTGCTGCCCGAGCACGAGATGGGCGAACGCGTGGCGCACGTCGTCACCGGCCGGATGCTCGACTACATCGAGTTCGAGGACGACTACGCGATGATCAAGGCCCGGCCGCCGCACGAGGCGGTCGGCAAGCCGCTCGGGCAGAGCAAGCTCCGGGGGAAGTACGGCGTGACGGTCGTGGGGGTGAAGCGGCCGGGCGAGGGCTTCACCTACGCCACCGCGGACACCGTGATCAACAGCGGCGACGTGCTGATCGTCGCCGGGAAGGTCACCGACGTCGAGCGGATGGCCGACCAGACCTGACCATGACCGGCTGGGACCTGCTGATCGGCGTCGCGGCCGCCCTGGTGCTGACCTGGGCGGCGTTGCTCGTCGCGCTGGTCGTCGTCCGCCCGCGCGGAGGGTTGCTGCGCGAGGCGTTGCGCCTGCTGCCCGACGTGCTGCGGCTGGTGCGCCGGCTCGCCGCGGACCGGTCGTTGCCGCGCGGGGTCCGGATCCGGCTCGCGTTGCTGATGGTCTACCTGGCCGTCCCGATCGACCTGATCCCGGACTTCATCCCCGTGCTCGGGTACGCCGACGACGCGATCATCGTGACGGCCGTGCTGCGCGGTGTCGTGCGGCGCGCGGGACTCGACGCGGTCCGCGCCCACTGGCCCGGCACGGACGACGGCTTCCAGGCCGTCGTCCGCCTCACCGGTCTGGATCAGCCGTAGCAGGCGCCGAACGAGATGTCGACCTGCGTCGAGGTGATGCTGCGGCGCGTCGATGGCACTGCCGTCGAGCAACCCGGCCGCCGCGTCCCGCAACTCGGCCGGTGCCTCGACACCACGGTGATGTTGATGAGGGAGCCCTTCTGAACCTGAGGTTTGAACTGCGCCCCGGAAGTTGGACTGGGAATCCAGTTCCGACTCTCGGGGAGTGGTGTGGTGCATCCACCAAGTTCGTTGTCGTGGGAGCGGCGGGAGGCCGCTGTGGCGTTGTTCGAGGCCGGATACGGCAGAGCCGTGGTGGTGACCCGGCTGGGTGTGTCTGCGACGGCGGTGCGACGCTTGCATGATCGTTGGAGGCTGCGAGGCCCAGGAGCGTTGGTGGCGATGACGGGCAAGCGGTCGTTCACGTTCGAGTTCAAGCTCGAGATCGTGCGCCGGTTCGTCGCGGAGGAGGCGACCGCGATCGAGCTGGCGCGGGAGTACGGGCTGTCCTCGCCCAGACTGGTCGTGAACTGGGCACGGGCGTATCGGCGTGAAGGCGAGGAAGCGTTGCGGCCCAAGCCGAAAGGCCGGCCTGCGAAGGCCGCGGACACTGCTGGGCCAAGCGAGCTGGAACAGCTGCGGGCCGAGAACCTGCGGCTGTCGGCGGAGAATGCCTACCTAAAAAAATTGCGGGCCTTGAGGGAGCAGGGACGAGGGTGAAAACCCAGGTCATCGCCGCTCTCAAGGCCGACTACCCGCTGCCGGTGCTGCTGGAGGTCGCGGGTCTTGCCCGGTCGACGTACTTCTACCACCGGGCCCGGCTCACCCGGCCCGATCCGCAGGCTGGACTCAAGGCCGTGATCACCGAGGTGTTCAACGCGGCTCGTGGCCGCTACGGGCATCGGCGGATCCACACGTTGCTGGTCCGCCAGGGCTGGCGGGTGGCCAAGAAGACCGTGCGCACGCTGATGAACGCCCTCGGCCTGGTCTGCAAGGTCCGGCGGGCGCGGCGGTACCGGTCCTGGCTCGGGCAGCCTGGCACGACTGCCGAGAACGTGCTCAACCGCGAGTTCACCGCGGCGGCACCGGACACCAAGTGGGTCACCGACGTGACCGAGTTCCGCATCGCGGGTCGCACGCTCTACCTGTCACCGGTGATCGACCTGTTCGACCGGTCCGTGGTGGCCTACGCCTGCGGTCTGTCCCCGTCGCTGGAGCTGACGAACTCCTCGCTGCGCGAGGCGATCGCCACCTTGCCCGCGGGGGCCGCGCCGCTGGTGCACTCCGACCAGGGCTTTCAGTACCAGCACGCCTCCTGGCGCACCATGCTGGACGACGCGGGCCTGACCCAGTCGATGTCGCGGCGGGCCACCTGCCTGGACAACGCCATCGCCGAGAACTTCTTCGGCCACCTGAAGGAAGAACTGTTTCACCACAACAGGTTCGACAACGTCGAGGACTTCACCACGGAACTGCACGACTACATCGACTGGTACAACACCAGCCGCATCTCCACCACGCTCAAGGGCCTGAGCCCGGCCGAATACCGAGCCCAGGCCCTCGCGGCCTAACCTTTACTTAGCCAGTCCAACTTTCGGGGCGCAGTTCAGTTGATGAAGGCTCCCCTCATCAACCAAGCCAGGCCCGTGCGGTCTCGAACAGAACTCCTGGCTCCACGCCTGGAGCGGAGGGAAACCGAAATCCTGTCCGGGACAGGTACCGGTCGCGCCGTTGACCGCCTCGTGTCGCCGCCAAGACCATGAGAGCGTTCCCACGGATGCGGGGTGGTGGCGTGCTGAACTTCCTCACGGCCTTCCTGGTGTTGCTGGCACCGGTGTCCACACCGTCAGGCAGTCCGCCACCGAGCGTTCCACCGCCCAGCAGCGCGCCAGTCGGTGCGCCGCCGAGCACCCCGCCGATGGTCGCGGCCGCCGTCGTCTGCGTCCTGTCCTGCGACACCCTCGACCCCTCCCGCGCCGCCCAGGAGACCTTCCCGGTGCCGGAGAGGCAGATCAACGGCCGCAGGCTGGTCCTGCACGTGTCCGACCGCGACGGCATGGCCTGGGGCAGCATCGACAACGGCGTCACCGGCGACTCGGTCTGGCTGGACAGGTCGTGGGACGGCGGCGCGAGCTGGGAGGGCCTGCTGGGCAGGGCGAGCATCCCCGGCACGTGGTCGGGCACCAGGACGTTGATGTACAACGTGACCGACCCCGTCCACCACCGGCGCGGCCTGATCCGCGCGTGTGGTGACGCAGCTGCGGTGACGTGCACGGACTGGATCTATCCGACGGTGTGCGACGTGCTGTGCGACCGAACTGACGCGGGCCAGGCCAGCGGTGCCGTGCAGCCCGTGCCGCCGACGACGTTGTACGGCCGCGTCATCCGGTTGCACACCGACGCGAACGCGATGGCGTGGGCGAGCATCGAGGCGGGCGGGCCCGGTGACGAGGTCTGGCTCGACCGCTCGTGGGACAGCGGTGCCAGCTGGCCCGGTGGTTCGTCGCTGGGGAGGACCGCCACGCCCACCGGCGCCAACACAGTGCGCACCAGGATGTTCGCCACCAGGGACCCGCGCGGCCGTCACTTCGGCGGGGCTGTGCGCGCGTGCGGCAGGGAGGCGGGCCATCAGGAAGGCAGCTGCACGGCGTGGGCGCGGCCGGTGCCGTCGCGGGCGCGTGCCGCCACCGACGCGCTGATGTACTCCTACGACCCTTCCACGGCCTGGTGGCCGACGAGCTGGTGGAACTCGGCGACAACGCTGTCGGCGGTGATGGACACCGGAATCCGGGACTACGACTGGGTTGTGGCGCGCACGTTCGACGTCAACCGCGTCCCGTTCGCGGCAGGACAGCGCAGCACGGACCCGATCGAGGGCAACTTCATCAGCCGCTCGATCGACGACAGCGCGTGGTGGGGGCTGACCTGGGTGGCCGCCTACGACCACACGGGCGACCAGCGCTATCTCGCCATGGCGACCACCATCGCGTCGTACGTGCACCAGTACTGGGACACGCGCACGTGCGGTGGTGGCGTCTGGTGGGACCGGGAACGCACCTACAAGAACGCCGTCACGAACGGGCAGTACCTGAGGCTGACGGCGGCGATCCACCGGCGCACTCCGGGCGACTCGACGTGGCTGCAGCGCGCCCGCACCGCCGCGGACTGGTACCTCGCCAGCGGGATGGTGGGCGCGAGCGGCCTGGTCAACGACGGGCTGACCGGCGACTGCCGCAACAACGGCCAGACGGTGTGGACCTACAACCAGGGACTGGCGATCGGCGGGTTCACCGAGGTGTGGCGCGCGACCGGCGACACCCGGTACCTCGACACCGCGCGACGGCTCGCGGACTCGGCCATCGCGAGCCCGGTGCTCGTGCGCGGCGGTGTGCTCACCGAGTCCTGCGACGTCGGCTCGAGCTCCTGCGACGACAACCAGAAGCAGTTCAAGGGCATCTTCGTGCGGTACCTGAACGACCTCGCGAGAGCGACGAGCTCCGCCACGTACCAGCGGTTCGCGCGTCAGCAGTCCGACTCGGTGTGGACGGCGGACCGCGACGCGCTGAACCGGATCGGCCAGCGCTGGGCCGGCGGCACCCCCAACCAGCAGGACTGGCGCACACAGGCGAGCGGGGTGAACGCGGTGGTCACCTGATCGGGCCCGATGATCGCGGTGCGTAGGATTGCCCTGACTCGCCGGGGAGCGGGACACGGAACAGCGTCCGAGGTCGAGCAGCGTGCCTGTGACGCAGGGCGAGAGGGCACGCGATGAGCAGTTCTGACATGCGAGAACGGGCAGGTGAGGACCTGCGGGTCCTCTTCGGGCAGTCCGCCGCCGTCTTCGCGGAGTTCGCGGGGCCCGAGCACGAGGTGGAGTCGGCGAACCCGGCGTTCTCGTCCGCGTTCGGCGAGGGGCGCGGTCTCACCGCCCTGCTGGACCAGGTCCACCGCACGGGCGAGGCCGCGGTCGGCAACGACGTGGTGGTCGTGCGCGGCACCGGTGCGCACGAGCGGGAAGCGTTCTTCGACCTCACCTTCGAGCCGCGCAGGGACACCAAGGGCGCCGTGTCCGGGGTTCGCGTGATCGGGGTGGAGACCACCCAGGTCAAGCACGCCCAGCACCTGATGGCCGAGCACCGCGCGCTGCTGGAGCAGATCGCCCGGCAGGCACCGCTGGCCGAGGTGCTCGACGGGATGGCCAGGTGCATCGAGGAGCTGGCACCGCAGGAACTGCTCGTGTCCGTGCTGCTCGCCGACGCCGACGGCCTGCACCTGAGGCACGGCGCGGCCCCCAGCCTGCCCGGCTTCTACAACGAGGCCATCGACGGCATCGCGACCGGCGAGGGTGTCGGCTCCTGCGGAACGGCCGCCCACCGGCGGGAACCGGTCATCGTCACCGACATCGCGACCGACCCGTTCTGGGACGACTTCCGCCATCTGGCCGAGCAGGCGGGGCTCGGTGCCTGCTGGTCCACGCCGATCCTGGCGCGCGACGGCGCCCTGCTGGGCACGTTCGCGCTCTACCACCGGACCCCGCGCGTTCCGCAGGACACCGACCTCGCCCTCATCCAGCTCTTCGCCGGCACTGCGGCGCTGGCCGTCGAACGCCACCACAGCGAGTCGGCCAGGCAGAAGGCGGAGGCGCTCGCCGAGTCGGCCCGCGAAGCCCTGGCCCAGGCGGTGAGCGCCGAACGGGAGCTGCGCGCCGAGGCCGAACAACGTGCCGACGCCGCCGCGGCACTCGCCGCCCAGATGCGGGCCGCCGCGGCGACGCAGTCCAGGGCGCCACGCCCGGAACGCTGCCAGCTGGGCGGCAGGGCCGGGTGCGGCGCGACCGCCGAGATCAAGGTCGCCGACTCGTGGGGCGACGCGGCCTGGGGCTGCGCCGCCCACGTCGAGGAGGCCCTGATCCACGTGCGGTCCGTCTTCATCGCCGGCGAGGAGCTCGGCGGTCTGGACGCCTACCTCAACCGCTGATCACTCCGTTCCCTCGAAGGTCACGGCCGGGTCGGTGCGCGCGGGCTGGCCCCACACGAGGTCACGGGCCGCCGCGTCGCCGGCGAGGTAGTGGCGGAACCACGACGTGATGACCCTCTTCGCGGCGACGAGCTGGGCCGCCCTGGTGATGGAACCGTTGTCGCAGAACAGTCCCGACGAGTCCATGAAGCCGCAGTGGAAGCCGCCGGTGATCGTGCGGAGCTGCTTCGACGGTGCCTTCGCCGCGAACATCGGCCGCTGGTGCTCGCCGGGAGGGGTGATCGTGTCCTGCGATCCGGCGAGGAACTGCGCCGGTGCCCGCAGCGTCGCGGCCGCGTCCTTGGCGGACGGGTTCGTCTCGGCCGCGGCGTAGGTCGAGATCGTCGTGATCTTCGGGTTGCGCGCGGCGGCGAGGACGGCGGCACCTCCACCCATGGAATGCCCGGAGGCACCCAGTGCGGTGGTGGTGATGTGCTCGCGGAACCGGGAACCCGCGGTGGCGTCCTGCGCGACGAGCCAGGCCAGACCGGTGTTGAGGTCGTCGGCGAACGCGCTGTGGCTGGGGCTCAGGCCGCCCTGGGTGGTCGGCACCACCACGACGAAGCCCCACGACGCCAGGTGCGTGCTGGTGCTCGTGTACTTCGACGTGGCCTGGAAGAACCCGTGCCCGAAGGCGATCGCGGGGAACCTGCCCGTCGCGACCGGCTGGTTCACCCCGGAGGCCGTCGCCGGGTAGTGCACCCGAGCAGGGACCGAACGGCCGTCCGCGACGGCGGTGACATCGCTGTACGCCACCGGGTACGAGCCGGGCAGGCCGTAGTCCGGTGGTGCGGCGGACGCCGGGGTGGCCAGGGTGGAGGCCACCAGGGCGAGCGTGACCGCGAGAACTCTCATCAGCTTCTCCTCATGAGATCGTCAGGGAGATCCGAATCGCATGTGCAGGGTGGAGACGGCCAGGTGCAGGCGTGGCCGCGCCGCTTGGAGCCAGCCGAGCTCGCTGTCCGGCGTGATGCGCCAGCGCAGGCGGGTGAGGCTGACACGAGCGGACGTTCGTAGTTCCGTGCGATGTGTTGTGCCGTGCAGGGTCTGCCAGACCGAGGTGGTCAACCGGGCGGGAAACGCCCGTGACGACCTGTGGGTCTCAGTAGCGGAAGCGATGACGGCGCCGTCCTCGTGAGCGGTCGCGTCGAGGTGCGGTTCGGTGGAGAAGGTGAAGCCCGCCAGCAGTTTCGGGATTCCCCACATCGCCCGCGCACCCCGCTGGGAGGTGCTGTCGTCCACCAGGATGTCCAGAATGGACAGTCCGAACCGGGCCTTCCTGCGCACCAGGACCGCCGCCATCACCTCGTGGTAGGCCAGCACACCGGGTGGCCGGTAGTCGACGAACGCCGACACCACGACCACCCGCCCGAACAGCGTCAACGGCACCACATCCGGCGGTGGCAGGGGCACGGCCGAACGTGGTGCCGTCCACACGGTGAGCCAGCCCCGTCCGTGCAGGTCCCACGGCTCGGCAGGCCACTCACTCGGCATCACTCACCTCCAGCGGGAGGCGCAACGCGGCGGGAGCATCAGCCGGCACCGCGGGATTGCGGGGTGCCACGGCACGCACGCGCTGGTACGCGGCTCCCGGCGCGGGACGGGGATCCACCTCACCCTTGTTGGGCCACAACGACATCGCCCGTTCGGCCAGCGCGGTGATGGTCAGCGCCGGGTTCACACCGAGGTTCGCGGGGATCGCCGACCCGTCGACGACGTGCAGGCCGGGACAGCCGTACACCCGCTGGTACGGGTCGACCACGCCGGTCGCGGGGGAGTCGCCGATCACGCAGCCGCCGATGAGGTGGCCGGTCAGCGGGATGTTCGCCAGGTCGGTCCACGCTCCGCGCGCGACCCCGCCCGCCTTCGCCGCGAGGCGCCGCGCCACGTCGTGCCCGGCGGGGATCCAGGACGGGTTCGGCGCGCCCTCGCCCTGCCTGGTGGTCATCCTCCCGCGCCGGGTCACGGTGGTGAGCGAGTTGTCGAGACTTTGCATGACCAGCAGGGCGATCGTCTCCTCGGACCACGTGCGGGGTGAGTGCAGACGCAGGAACGAGCCGCGTTCGCGGACGAGCCGGCCGAGACCGCGCCGCAGCCTTCCCTGCCCGCCGTCCACGAGGGTCGTCATGAGCAGCCCCATCAGGTTGCTGCCCCTGCCGTACCGGACCACCTCGACGTGCGTGTCGGGGTCCGGGTGGATCGACGACGTGATGGCGAGGCCGCGCGAGTGGTCCACCCTGCTACCTGGCACCCGCACCGCCACCACGGCCTCGGAGTTGGTGCGGCACAGGAAACCCAGCCGTTCCGAGAGGCCCGGCAGCCCGCCGCGGTCGCGGATGCGGTGCAGCAGGCGTTGTGTGCCGAGGGAAGCCGCCGCGAACACCACCTCACGGCTGGTGAACGTGCGCGTCGCCCGCCCGCCGGTGCGCCGGGCGACGACCTGGTACCCGCTCAGATGCCGCCGCACGTCGACGACCGTGGTCAACGGCCACACCTGTGCGCCCGCTCGTTCGGCCAGGTGGAGGTAGTTCTTCGGCAGTGTGTTCTTCGCGTTGTGCCGGCAGCCCGTCATGCACGAACCGCAGCCGACACAGGTGTCCCGCACAGGACCGGCACCGCCGAAGTAGGGATCCGTGCCGCCGGGTCCGAAGTGGACACCGACGCGGGAGGCGCGGAAGGTCGCCGGGACGCCCAGGTCGACCGCCACGTCCCGCAGCAGGCTGTCGCTGGCCGTGCGGCACGGGTTGTCGGTCACGCCGAGCATCCGGGACGCCTGGTCGTAGTGCGGCGCGAGCTCCGCCTCCCAGTCGGTGATGTGGCCCCAGGGGGTGTCGCGGAAGAACGACGCCGGTGGCCGGTACAGGGTGTTGGCGTACACCAGGGAACCGCCGCCGACCCCCGCCCCGCTGAGCACGGCGACGTCGCGCAGCGCGGTGATCCGCTGGATGCCGGTGCAGCCGAGCCGCGGCGCGAACAGGTAGTCGCGCACCTGCCAGGACGTCTCGGGCAGCTCGTCGTCCGCGAACCGCCGCCCTGCCTCCAGCACGCCGACCCGGTAGCCCTTCTCGGTGAGCCGCAACGCCGTCACCGCGCCGCCGAACCCGGACCCGATCACCAGCACGTCGTAGTCCACCGGTCACACCTCCAGCGCGGTGCGGACGGGTTCGAAGTCCGCGGGCCGCAGTCGGGCGGTGCGGCGCAGGTACTCCCAGGTGCCGCCGGGCCAGTTGGTGGTGATCGACCCGTCGGCGGTGCGGTACCAGGACGAGCACGTGCTCCACACGCCCTGAGCGAGCCTCTCGGTCATCTCGCGGTCGAACGCGGCGGCGACCTCGCGGCGCACCTCCAGCGTCGGCGCGCCGGTCGTCGCGAGGTGGCGGACCGCGTCCACCACGTACCGGCACTGCGCCTCGATCATGGTGATCACCGAGTTGCCGCCGAGGTTGGTGTTCGGGCCGTAGATCAGGAAGAGGTTCGGGAAACCGGGGACGGACAGGCCCAGGTGGGCGCGCGGGCGCCCGGCCCACGTCGCCGCGAGGTCCTCGCCGTCCCTGCCGGTGATCCGCACGGGGAACCCGAAGCCGGCGACCGTGAACCCGGTGCCCCAGATCAGCACGTCCGCGGGGTGCTCGCGGCCGTCGGCGGTGCGCAGGCCGTGCTCGGTGACCTCGGTGATCAGCTCGGTCACCACGTCCACGTCCTGCCTGGCGAGCGCCGGGTACCAGTCGTTGCTGAACAGCACCCGCTTGCACCCCGGTTGCGTGGCGGGCCGCAGAGCCGCCCTCAGCGCGGGGTCGCGGACCTGGCGCCACCGGTGGGCGGACGAGACGGCGGAGACCAGTGCGCGCGAGACCCGGCCGGCGTTGATCAGCCCGGTCAGCGCCTCGCCCGCGAGCCACACGCCGCCTCGTGCGGCACGCGACCTCGCCGGGTGCGACCGTCCGGTCAGCCGGGCGTCAGGTTTCGGCAGCACGTGCGGTGCCGATCGCTGGAACACCGTCAGATGGCCCGTCACCGGAGCGATCTCCGGCACGAACTGCGCCGCGCTCGCGCCCGTGCCGACCACCGCCACCCGCTTGCCGCGCAGGTCGACGTCGTGCCGCCAGCCCGCGCTGTGGAACACCTCCCCGGCGAAGCGGTCGAGTCCAGGCAGTGCGGGGATCGCCGGCGTCGTGAGCTGTCCCACCGCGCTGACCAGCACGTCCGCCTCGACGGTGCCGCCGTCCGCGAGATCGACCCGCCACCGGTTCCGCGTCTCGTCGAACGTCGCGGCCACCGCCTCAGCACCGAACCTGATGTGATCGCGGACCTCGGCCGCCGTGGCACGGAGGTAACCCAGGATGTCCGGCTGGGCCGCGTACCGGCGCGGCCACGTGGTGCTGGGCGCGAAGGAGTACGAGTAGAGCGAGGACGGCACGTCGCACGCCGCGCCCGGATAGGTGTTGTCCCGCCACACGCCGCCGACGTCGTCCGCCCGCTCCAGCACGGTGAACCGGTCGAACCCGGCTCTGCGCAGGGACAACGCCACGCCCAGCCCGCCGAACCCGGCACCGATGACGACCACCTCGGGATTCGTTCGCACGTGATCAAAGTAGGAACAACCACCCGTTCGCACCAGGACAACCCCGGCCGCGCGGTTGACAATCGCGGCCATGAAGTCGTTGGCCGAGCCGGCGGTCCGGCACTGGGACTTCCCGCGCGGCATCGCGAGCGTCGCACTGCTCCTGCGCTTCGGCGCCGAGCACGGGATCCCGTTGAGCAGCCTGCTCGACGGCAGCGAGATCGACACCGCGGTGCTCGCCGACCCGGTCGCCGAGATCGCCGCCTGCCAGGAGCTCGCGGTCGTGCGCAACCTCGCCCATCATCTGCCGCACGCGGGCGTCGCCGTCGGTAGGCGCTACCACGCCACGACCTTCGGTGTGCTGGGCTACGCGTTCCTCAGCGCGGCCACTCTGCAGGACGCGATCACCACCGCCCTGCGGTACCTCGACCTCAGCTTCGCGTTCACCGCGCCGTCCGCCGTGATCGACGGTGACCGGCTGGTGCTGGCCCTCGACACCGCCTCGCTGCCGTCCGACGTGTCGGCGTTCCTCGTCGAACGCGACCTCGCGGCGATCCACACCGTCGTCGGTGAACTGCTGACCGGCGCCGTGCCGGTGCTGGAGGTCGACTTCGCCCACGCGGCACCCGAGGACGTGCGTGGGCACGAGGAGGTCTTCGGGGTCCGGCCCCGCTTCGCCGCGGGCGCCGATCAGTCCGTTGTGGACGTTTCGGTGCTGGCGGAGGCGTTGCGGCTGGCCAGTCCCGAGACGACGGCGGTGTGCGAGGAGCAGTGCCGTGCCCTCGCCGAACGCCGCAGGGAGAGCCCGGGGACGTCGCAGGAGGTGCGGCGCCTGCTGGAGTCGTCGGAGAGGTTCGCCGAGAGCATGCCCGAGGTGGCGCGGGCGCTGAGCATCAGTCCACGCACGTTGCGCCGCAGGCTCGCCACCTCCGGCACGAGCTACCAGGCGTTGCTGGACGAGGTCAGGTCGAAGCGGGCCGTCGAGCTGCTCTCGCGCGGTGACCTGTCGGTGGAGGCCGTCGCGGAACGGCTCGGGTTCGCCGAGGCGGCGAGTTTCATCCACGCGTTCCGGCGCTGGTTCGGGGTGACTCCGAGCAGGTACGGCCGCCCTCGGCGATGACCTTCCGGCGAGACCGGTGCGCAGCCCATTGAGACGCGATCTGATGGGAGAGCGCTTTCATGCTACGTTCCGAATGAGAGTGAATCACTCGAAACGGAGCAGCCTATGCCGGCTCTTTGGGGTGTCTCGTTCGATGCCACGGCCATGTCCGGTGTTGTGGTCGAGTTTCTCAAGACCTCCAGACATTTCGCTGACCAGGGTTATCGCGTTCATCTCGACCTCGGGTACGACATCAAGGCCGACAAGGGACGTTTCTTTCAGGCCTACCGGCACGAACGCGTGCCGGAGTGGGTCGAACTCGATCGCGTCGACGGCGTCGGGCGCATTGCCGGATATGGTCCGGAATTCGTCGCGGCGACGCTGGAATCCGTGCGCCGCGACCGGATTCCCGATGTCGAGCGGATCACCGGCGAACTCGCCGAGGCGATCGTGCGGACCTGGGAGGACCGCGATGTCGCACTCGTGATCGTCGAGAACGGCACGCTGCCGGAGAACGTCACGTACACCAAGGCGTTGTACCGCGCGATCGAGACGTACGGAGCCGAACGCGATCTCGGCCGCTATGTGCTGTGGCGTGATCACGACCTGATGTGGCAGAGCGAACCGGACAAGTACGGCAGTTTCCCGTATCCCGCGACGCCGCCGATGGTGAACTCGCCGCACATCCACTACTTCGCACTGCACGAGGAAGCGAAGCGGCGCACGCTGGAATGGATGCCGCACCTGCGCAACCTCGACGTGCTGCCGAACAGCTTCACCGCGCCGACCCGTCCCGGCCGGCCGGACTTCCGCGCACACCACGGCATCGCGCCCGACACGAAGATCATCGCCAGGTTCACCAGGATCATCCCGCAGAAGCGGATCGACCGAGACCTGCACCTGGTGGCCCAGCTCCCGGGCACGTGCCTGTTCGTCGCCGGGGACACGGAGGAGAACCCGGCGGAGACCGGCAAGCTCCGCGCGCTCGCGGAGGAGCTCCAGGTCCCTGTCGTGTTCGGCGGCGTACTGGCGCCGTGCGAGTCGACCGGCCCGGAGTTCTCGGTGCGCGACCTGCTGGCCCACGCCGAGATCGTGTCGTTCCTGACCTCGTACGACTACGAGAGCTACGGCAACCCCATCGCCGAGGCGATCGCGGCCGGGGTGCCGTACATCGCGAGCCGTTATGCCTTGTACGACACGGTGTACGCGGGCTTCGAGGCTCCCGTGCTGGACGTGCTGGCACACGACCTGCCGACGCCGGAGTTCGCCCGGCAGGTGCACGAACTCATGACGAACGCGGAGAGGCGGGCGGAAGTGGTGGCGCACAACCGGAAGCTCGGTACGCACACCCGCGAGGTCGCGGACGACCTCGTGAGCACGTTGTTCCCGCCGCCGATGGGCGCGGACGTCCGGCTCAGCGTCGTGCTGCCGGTGTACAACGAGGCCGCGAACATCGAGGAGGTGCTGCGCAGTCTCGAGGACCAGGAGGACATCGAGCCCAGCGCCTACGAGATCGTGCTGGTGGACAACAACTCCACCGACGACACGGTCGAGATCGCGCGCGCGTTCGCCGAACGGTCGCGGTTCGACCTGCACGTGATCAGCGAACGCGAGCAGGGCGTCGCGTGTGCGCGCAGGGCGGGCATGGAGTTCGCCGTGCGGCGGAGCCGGAACCGCAAGGACCCCGGCGAGCGGTTCTACCTGATGTCGGCCGACGCGGACTGCCGGGTCGATCGCCGCTGGCTCACCGAGCTGCTCGCGGCGATGGAGAAGGACAAGGCCGCGATCGGCGTCTGCGACTACTACTACAACGCCGACCACTTCGTCGGCAGACCACGACTGTGGGACGCGATCCAGCGCACGTTGCGCTGCCGTGCGGTGACGTTCTCCCTGTTCGGCGGCTTCCCGGACGGCAAGGGCTTCGCGGTCGAACGCGAGGCCTACGAGGACGTCGGCGGCATCGAGATCTTCTACCAGCTGCACAACGGCAGGTTCGTGAACCACCTGTCCGACGACTGGGACTTCGGCATCAGGGTCGCCGGCTTCGGCCACAGCATCACCTACGCGCCGAGGTCGAAGGTCGAGATCAACCCCCGCCGCGTCAACCACGCGATCGACGAGGTCGTCACCGGCCGCGCGTACGGCAACGACGGCATCATCGTCATGCGCGACATCCGGCCGGAGGCGCCGCCGGTCACGGCCGACCTCACCGAGGCGGAGGCGGTGCAGGCGTGGGAGTTCTCCATCAAGGACTTCACGCCGAAGAACACCATCCTGCCCGTACTGCTCACACCGTCCTTTCTGGACGAGGACGCCGTGGTCGCGTTCTTCGGCGAGGAGCTGGCGAGCAGGCTCGGAGCGCGCATCGCGGAGATCAAGGCCGAGATGAGCGTGGTCGACTTCGTCCCGATCCACTCCTACAAGACGCCGACCTACCGGCTGTACCTGGAGTTCCGCGACGAGATCTTCGCCCGGTTGCGCGCGACGGTCGGTGAGGACATCGGGTTCCCGCCGCCGCTGCCGGAGTGCTTCGACGACGTGCCGGAGGGCCGGTTCGCGGAGTTCGTGAAGTACTACTGCGAGGACCGCGAATCGGGGGAGGCGCACAACTACTTCGGCAATGGAGGCGTGTTCTGATGACCGGTGTTCTGACCGACTCCGAACCTCGGGTGTGGGCGGCCCTGCAGGATCCCGCCAACGCGCACCTGCTCGACTACGTCACCGAGGACCCGTTCGGCGCGCACGTGTTCCCCGGCAACGTGGAGGGCTACGGCGTCGGTGACTTCCTCGACGACCTGAGCGACCAGCTCGTCGGCACCGCGCCGATCCACCTGTGGTCGTACATCCCCACCTGCGCCTACAAGTGCCGCTTCTGCCAGTACCCGGTGGTGCTGGTCAAGGGCGGCCGCAACGAGGAGAAGCTGTCGCAGTGGGTGGACTGGAACATCCGGGAGGCCGAGCTCTGGCTGCAGCGGGTGCCGGAGCTCGCGACCGCGCCGATCGGTGAGTTCAACGTCTTCGGCGGCACCCCGTCGCTGCTGCCGGAGAGGGACATCCGCCGGCTGCTCGACTTCTACCGGGAGAACTTCGGGTTCACCGAGGACACGACGATCCGCTTCGAGGGCGACCCGAGCACGTTCACCCCGGCGAAGCTCGCCGCGCTGCGGGAACTGGGCTGCACCAAGCTGTCCAGTGGTGTGCAGTCGTTCGACGACCACGTGCTGCGCGAGTGCGGCCGGGAGCACAGCGCGCAGATGTGCGTCGACTTCGTGCGCAACGCCCAGGCCGCGGGCTTCGAGTGGGTCAGCATCGACCTGATGTACGGCCTGCTGGACCAGACGGTCGACAGCGTCAAACGCGACCTCGACGTGGTGCTGGAGAACGAGGTCACCGCCGTGGTGTGCACGAAGCTGCACCTGAAGTCCTACGCCGAGACCCGCACCGGGGTGGCGGGGGAGCAGCCCGCGCCGTGGCAGCTGCCGACGTACCGCCAGAAGCTGGTCGACGACGGGCACTTCTGGCCGACGCTGCTGGAGCAGTACCGCATGCGCGAGGTGCTGACGGACGGACTGCGCGCCGCCGGCTACACCGAGCACCCCACGATGTACTTCGCCCGCGACGGCCTCGGTCCGGAGAAGTGGAAGTCCATCATGGTGGACCAGGACAAGCAGGAGGCCGAGGTCGCGATCGGCTTGGGTGGCAGCTCCAGTTGCCGCGCCTCCGAGGCGATCACGGACGTGAACTGGAAGCAGTACGCCCAGGCCGTCGACGAGGGCAGGGTGCCACTGGGCTCCGCGACCGGGTTCGACGCCGGCGCGCAGGAGGCGAGGGCGGTCAAGATGGCCCTGTCGACGTTGCAACCGCTGCGCGACGACCTGCACCGCTCGCTCTACGGCAGGTCGCTGCACGACGGCCCGTGGCGGGAGAGGTTCGGGTCGCTGGCCGAACGCGGCCTCGTCCGCGTCGACGACGGGGGAGTCTCGCTGACCGAGGACGGCGAGGTGCTGGTGGAGGCCATCATCAACACCGAGCTGTGACCAGGTTGGTCCAGGTGGCGGATCAAGTCCACTGTGGACTCAGGCGACTTCCGCGGGAGGGTCGCAACACGGCGAATTGAGACGGAGATCGGTGCGGCACTAGGGAATTCGGCCAGCGGGATCCTCTTTCTGGCCCAGTCCCGGCGCTCGTTCACATGACTATCGTTGTGATCATGTGGTGGACGGTGCTCGGTGTGGTCGGGGCGTACCGGGACGGCCGCGGCGTCGACCTCGGCGGCCCGAAGCAGCGGCGAGTGCTGGCCGCGCTGCTCGTCGAGCCGGGATCCGCCGTCGCGGTGCACCGGCTGGTCGACGCCGTGTGGGGTGTTTCGTCACCCGCCACGGCCGTGGGCACGCTCCGCGCGTACGTGGCGAACCTGCGCAGGGCGCTGGAGCCGGACCGGGCACCGCGGGCGACGGAGAGCGTGCTGGCCAGCTCCCCGGAGGGATACCGGCTGCTGGTCGACGCGGGCCAGTTCGACGCGACGCGGTTCCGGGCACTGGTCGCCTCCGCGGCGGCCGCGCGGGCGCAGGGCAGGCCGGTGGACGCGCTGCGGGACCTCGACGAGGCGCTGAGGTTGTGGCAGGGCCCCGCGTTCGGCGAGTTCGCGGGGGAGGAGTTCGCGGCGACGGCGGCGGCCGAGCTGGAGGAGCTGCGGCTCGCGGCCCAGGAGGACCACGCCGAGGCCGAGCTGGCGGTGGGGCTGCCGGCCAAGGCCGCGGTCGGGCTGCGGTTGCTGGTGGCCGCGCAACCCTTGCGGGAGCGCAGGTGGGAGATGCTCGCCCTCGCGCTGTACCGCAGCGGACGGCAGGCGGACGCGCTGACGGCGTTGCGGGACGCGCGGCGCTCGCTGGTCTCGGAGCTCGGCATCGAACCCATGGCGGCGCTGCGGCACCTGGAGCAGGCGATCCTCAACCAGGACACCGCTCTCGACCTGATCAGCTCGCCGGTGCGGGTGGTCGCGCAGGAGGAGCTGCCGGGTCGCGGGGACGTGCTGCGGTCGTTGCGGCAGGCGTTCAGGGCGGCGGAGATCGGGCAGGGGCAACTGTTCCTCGTCACCGGTGAGCCCGGCATCGGCAAGACCCGCGTGGCCGAGGCAGCGGCCGCCATGGGGCAGGGCCTCGGTTTCGGGGTGGTGCTCGGCCGATGTCCGGACAGCGAGGGCGCGCCGCCGTTCTGGCCGTGGGTCTCGGTGCTGCGGGCGTTGCTGGACGACGACAAGGGGTTGCGGGCGCACGCGGACCGGGTCGGGCTGGGCGTGCTGCTCGACTCCGGATCCGCCGCGCTGCCACGGGAGAACCGGCTGCACGCCGCGATCGCCGAGGTCGTCGCGGAGGCCGTGCGGCGCCGCCCGTTGCTGCTGATCCTCGACGACCTGCACTGGGCCGACCCCGACTCCGTCGTGGTGCTGCGGGTGCTCACGACGATGCTGCCCGAGCTGCCGTTGCTGCTGCTCGCGACCAGCAGGGACGGCGCCGACCTGGACGGGCCGGTCGCCGGGCTGGTGGCGCAGCTGACCGGGCGCTGGGCGACCAGGTGGCCGTTGCGGCGCCTGACGGAGGCCGAGGTCGACGAGGTGCTCACCGGCTGGCCGGAGTCGCGCCAGCCGGACGCGGCCAGGGTCGTCTACCAGCGTTCCGGCGGAAACCCCTTCCACGTCGTGGAACTGGCTCGGCTGCTGCCGAAGGTGGCGCCGGGGTCGCTGGCCGAGGTGCTGCCGCACGGCACGCGCGACCTCATCCAGCACCGCCTGCGCAGCGTGCCGGGTGAGGCCGCGACGGTGCTGGTCGCCGCGGCGATGATCGGCGAGGAGTTCCGCGCCGACGTGCTGGCGGAGGTCACCGGCATGTCCGCCGGACCGTTGCTCGACGCCCTGGACGCGGCGTTGAAGTGGGACCTGGTGGCCGAGGGCGGCACACCGGGCCACTACCGGTTCAGCCACGCGCTGGTGCGCGACACCTTGCGCTACTCGGTGTCGCAGCTGCGGTCGGCGCACTGGCACGCCACCATCGCGAGAGTGCTTTCCCAACGGACGCAAGGCGATGACGCGCTCGACGCCGCAGCGTTCCACTGGCTGGAGGCGGCGTCCGCCGGGCACGCGGAGGAGGCCGTCGAGTCGGGCCGGGCGGCCGCCGAACGAGCGGAACGCATGCACGCCTACCAGCGCGCGGCGACGTTGCTGACCGCTGTCGTCGACGTCGTCGACCGCCACGCGGCACCCCGCTCGGCGGAGGAGACCCGCAGGTTGTTCGACGTGCTGGTGCGGCTGGGGCGCTCGAGCTGCCGGGCGGGACTGCAGGAACAGGCGTCCGCCGTGCTGCGCCGGGCGATCGGTGTCGCCGGGCGGCTGGGTGATCCCGAGGCCCTCGCGACGGCGGCCACCACGCACAGCATCGAGTCGTTCTGGTCGATGCGGGACTACCGGATCGTCGAGCACCCCGTGCTGGACGCGCTGCGCACGGCGGTGCGCCAGTTGCCCCAGGAGGATTCGCCGTTGCGCTGCCTCTCGCTCGCGGCGATGGCGACGGAGCAGTACTTCGAGGCCGGTCCGGACGCGCACGTGGAGGAACAGCCCTCGGCGATCGCGGTCGCGATGGCCCGCAGACTCGGCGATCCCACGCTGCTGATGCGCGCCTTGCACCTGAGACACCAGGCGATCCGGCACGCGGACACGCTCGACGAACGCAAGCTGATCCTCGAGGAACAGGTCGCGCTCGCCGCACGGCCGGAGATCAGCGCGGACTGGGTGCCGCGGGTGAAGCTGCGCAGGGCCCTGACCTCGTTGGAGGGCGGCGACATGCGGGCAGCGCAGGCCGACATCGACGCGTGCATGGCGGCGAACCAGCGGATGCAGCTGCCCGAGGTCGAGGTGCACCTGCGCTGGTGGACGGCGATGCGCGCCGGCCTGTCCGGAGACACGCAGGCCGCGGTGCGGTTGTCGAAGGAGGTCTTCGAGCTCCACCAGCAGACCGTGTGGGGGTCGGAACCGGCGCTCGCCGCCCAGCTCATGTCGTGGCTGATCGACGAGGGCCGTTACGAGGAGGCGGAACGGATCCTGGGCAGCGGCACCGCACCGGGCAGCCCGGTGTCCGCGGAGCACCTCGGCCTGCTGCGGGCGTTGCAGGGCGACTTCGCCGGCGCACGACTGAGTTGCCCGCCCGCCGGAGAGCTGCCGGAACCGCCGAAGGACTGGCTGTGGCTGATCCAGATGGTGCTGCGGGCGTACACCTGGGCGCTGTGCGGTGACGCCGAATCGTGCCGGTACGCGCTGGACGAACTGCTGCGGTTCTCCGGGCGCAGCGTCACCACGGGGTCGGCGATCGTGTGCTGGGGCTCGATCGACCACTTCCTGGCCGAGGTCGCCCTCACCGCCGGGCAGCGCGACCTGGCCGTCGAGCTGATGCGGAAAGCCGTGGTGCACAACGCCGAGATGGACTGCGTGACCTGGCGGATGCGTTCGGAGGCCAGGCTCGCCGAGCTGGTCTGAGACCACCCCAATCCGAGTCCAACGTCTTCCCAATCCCGTCCCGTGATCCTCTACCGGGAAGAAGGGACAGAGACGTGATTCGTTCACCGGGTTCCATCGAGTGCCGCACCTTCGACGAGTTCACCGTCAGCGCCGACGGCATCCCGGTCGACATCGGAGGGCCCAAGCAGCGGCTGCTGCTGGCCCACCTGCTGTGCCGGGCGAACTGCGTGGTCTCCGTCAAGGAACTCCTCGACGCGCTGTGGACGGGGTCGCCGCCCCGCACCGCCGTGAAGAACCTGCAGGTGTACGTCTCCAAGCTGCGCCGGATCTTCGGCGATCGGCTGTGCCACACCGGGAACGGCTACCGGCTCGCGCTCGGGCCCGGCGAGTGCGACCTGCTGCGGTTCGAGCACCTCGCCCGGCAGGGCAGGCAACTGCTGCGCGGCGCGGACACCGAGGCCGCCGCCGACCTGCTGGGTCAGGCGATCGCCTTGTGGCAGCGGCCGCTGGCGGAGTTCGGGGACGAGCCGAGCCTCGCGGCCGAGCTCGGGCGAAGACAGGAGCTCTTCCTGGTCGTGCTGGAGGACTGGGCGGAGCTGGCGGTGACGGCGGGCGACCACCAGGCCGCGCTCGACCGGCTGGGGGACCACGTCCGGCCGCACGTGCTGCGCGAACGCCTTGGTGCGGCCTGGATCCGGGCGCTCGCCGCCGCCGGGCGCGTGCAGGAGGCGTTGTCGCACTACGACCACGTGCGGCGGACGCTGGCCGACGAGCTCGGCGTGGATCCCAGCCCGGATCTCGCGATGGTGCACCGGCAGTTGCTCGACGGCGCCACCGCGCCCGTCCATCGGCAGGGCGCGCACACCCCCGGCAACCAGCTTCCCCGTGACGTGCCGGACTTCGTCGGACGACGGGCGGAGTCCGGCCAGGTGCTCGCGCACCTCACCAGTCCGCACGGGCTCGACGTGGTGCTGGTGTCCGGCCCGGTCGGCAGCGGCAAGACCGCGTTCGCCGTGCACGTGGCGCACCTGCTGCGGGAGAACTTCCCGGACGGTCAGGTGCTGGTCGACCTCGCCGCGGCCGACGGTACCGCTAAACCGGCGGAGCTCGTGCTCGCCGAACTGCTCGACCTGTCCGGCCAGGACGCCGGTCCGCAGCCGCTGGGCCGCTGGCGGCGCTGGGTCGCCCGGCGCCGGCTGCTGATCGTGCTGGACAACGCCGCGCACGAGGACGTCGTCCGCGCGGTGCTGCCCGGTTGCGGCGCGAGCGGCGTGATCGTGGCGAGCCGGGCCTGGCTGAGCGGCCTCGAATCCGTGCTGAGGGTCCCGCTCGGGCCGCTGGGCGACGGCGAGAGCAGGGAGCTGCTCGGCAGGGTCATCGGGTCCAGCCGGGTGCTCGCGGACCGGGAGGCCGTGAAGCGGATCCTCGACGCCTGCGAGGGATCGCCGCTCGCACTCCGGATCGCCGCCGCCAAACTGGCCGGCCTGCGGCACCTCACCCTGGCGGAGTTCGCCGACCGGCTCGCGCAGCCGGAGCGCGTGCTCGACGAGCTGGCGGTGGGCGGGCTGGCCCTGCGCGACCGCCTCACCCGCTGGTACCAGGGGCTTTCCGGCGAGCAACGGGCCGCGTGCCACCGGATCGCCGAGCTGCCACCGCCGCCGTTCGACCACGGCCGGCTGACCGCGGCGATCGCCGGACTGTCCACATCGGAGGACCTGGTGCTGGAGTCGTTGCTGGAGGCGGGGGTGCTCACGGCGCCGGACGCCGAGGTGGTCGCCTGCCAGGCCAGCTACGACATGCCCGCGGCCACCTACTGGCTGCTGCGGGAGAAGGCGGAGCGGGAAGCGGCCGTGGTGCCGTTCCCGCGTCCGAGCGTCATCCACGCCGATGCCGCAGGAAGTCCCTGAAGACGTCCACCAGCTCGTCGTTGTCCAGGTGCGTCAGCGGGTCGTCCTGCGACCCGCAGTGCGCACATCCCTTCGCCACCCGCAGCGCGGTCGCGGCCTGGTTCGCGAACAGGGCCAGCAGGTCGAGGTCACCGAGGTCCGACCTGCTCTGCTCCGCCGGGTCCAGCACCTGCAGCACGCCCAGCACCTCGCCGCCGACCAGCAGCGGTGCCGCCATGATCGCGTTCGGCACGTACCGGGTCGACTCGGCGATGTCGCGGGCGAACGTGCGGTTGTCCACCAGGTCGTCGACGATCATCGCCTGGCCCGAGCTGACGACCCAGCCCGCGATGCCGCGGTTCGCCGGGATCCTGGTGCCCACCAGGAACTCCTGCCCCTCACCGGCGACGGCCTCGAAGACCAGTTCGCCGGCGTCGTCGTCGAGCAGGAACACCGAGCTCGCGGCCGCGCCGAAGATCGCCCTGGCGACCTCCACGATCGACTGCAGCAGAGCGCGGGTGCCGCCCGGCGCCGGTGAGACGTCGAGTGTCACGGCCAGACCTCATTTCTCCGTGCGGACGTTCGCCGCTGCCAGGTACAGCACTGTCTTGAGCTGGAAGATCGTCAGCTGGGGGTGTTTGGCGAGGATCAGCGCCGCCAGCCCGGCGATCCGCGGTGTCGCGAAGCTGTTGCCGGTGGTCCTCGCCGTGCCGCCGCCCGGCCACGCCACCACCACGTCCCGGCCCATGGCGAAGAACTCCACCGGTGGCGCCGGGTTGTACAGGTACAGGTCGGGATCGGACTCCTGGTGGCTGCCGACCGACAGCACCGAGCAGAACCGCCACGGGAAGCTCACCACCGGCGTGTTGTGCGCCGACGCGACGATCGCGGCCCGCCGGAAGTAGGCCTCGTCCGCCAGCTCGTGCAGGTCCTGCGCGAACTTGGTGCGGGTCGTCGACAGGCTCATGTTGATCACGTCGAAGCCCTGCTCCACCGCCCAGCGCAGGCCGGTGAGCAGGAAGTCGCCGCTGCCGGAGAACCGTTCGCCGAGCACCCGCACGCTGTGCAGCTCGCAGTCCGGTGCGATCTGCCTGATGATCCCGGCGCACGCCGTGCCGTGCCCGCAGGTGTCGCGGTGCTCGGCGGGCTGGACGACAGGGCCGTTCTCACCCGCCACCACCTCGTGCGAACTGGTGACGGGGCCGACCAGCGGGTGCTCGCCGTCGACACCGCTGTCGACCACGCACACCCGGATCCCGGCCCCGGTCGACCCGCCCCAGGCCCACTCGGGGCTCACCCGGTCCAGGGCGATCGCGTCGACCCCGATGTCCTCTGGACCCTGGTTGCGCAGGCCCCAGCTCAGTGTCCGCGTCACCGCACCGCCTCTCTGAAACGGGCAGCGGCTCGCATGCCCACGACGTGTCCCTTGGCGCGGAACAACTCCGCTGCTCGTTCGGCCGCGGCCTGATCCCCGCTGACGGTGGCCAGGTCCAGGTACGCGGTCGCCTGCGTGATGGGCGACTCGGTGGTCACCGCGAGTTCGACGGCCTGCCGGGCGAGGTCGGCGTCGTCGCCGGCGAGGGCGAGGATGCCCAGCTGGTCGGCGGCCTCGGGCGCGGCCAGTCCCTCGATCGGGGAGAACTCCGCGGGCTTTCCCTGGCGCAGCAGCACTCTGGCGAGATCACGCGACGCCGTGGCGATCAGGCCGGGGTCGCCGACCTGCCGGCACAGCCTCAGCGTCTCGCGCAGCAGGCGTTCGGCTGAGGGAAGCCGGCCCGCCAGCGCCTCCACCCCGGCGCTGAACAACGGTCCGAAGATCGCGGCCTCCGCGTACCCCAGCTCCGCGGCGAACCGGTCCGCCGCGGCGAGCCGGCCCCGTGCCCCGTCGTCGAGGCCCTGCAGGGCAAGGAGGTTCGCGAGCGGGTAGCTGAGGGTGAGGGCGACGACGTCGTGGTCGTGTTCGGCCAGCAACGCGCGGCAGCGGCGGACCGCCTCGGGTGCGGCGACCGGGCCGTGCCACAACGAGATGCCGATCGCGCCGAGCGCCATGGCGTGTTCGGGCGCGGCCTGGGCCGCGGCGGCGTGCTGGAGTGCCTCGGTGAGCATCTGCTCGGCGGCCGCGTGGGCGCCGAGGATCTGCTGCTCCTGGGCGAGCCGGATGAGGCAGCGGGCCCCGCCGAGGCGGTCGGAGGCCGCCTCGAACACCGGCAGCACCTGCCGTGCGATCTCGGCTCGCGACCCCGGCCGCGAGTCCACTGTGGCCAGTTGGAGCCGGGCGTGGGCGGTGGCCACCTCGTCACCGATCTCGGTGATGTCCCTCAGCAGCGCGGCGCCGTCGTCGGTGCGGCCGGTCGCGAGCCACGTCTCGGCGACGATCTGCGCGGCCGCCGTCCACCACGGGTCGTCCTTGGTGGAGTGCGCCAGCGCCCGGCTGCCCAGGTTCTCGGCCCAGCTCAGGTCGGCACGGGCGAGCGCCGTCCGTGCGGCACTGGTGAGGGCCTTGGCCGCCTGGCCGCGCAGCTCGCCGGTGTGGGCGTCGCGCATGCCGAGCCCGTGCCGGTGCAGGTAGGCCTGCTCCAGGTGGTGGCCGGTGACGGCGGCGGCGCGGTCCTGCCCGGCGAGCTGTTCGTGCCAGTCCGCCCGGCGGCGCTTGCTGATCCCGTTGTACGTCACGTCGCGCAGCAGTCCGCTGTGGAACCGGTAGTCCTGCTCCAGCACGGGTTCGACCAGGCCGCGCCGCATCAGCTCCGGCACGGTGACCGACGCGTCCGACTCCGCCAGAGTGGAGGCCTCACCGGCGCCGAACTGCCGGCCGACCACCGCGGCGGCGTCCAGCAGCACCCGGTCCGGTGCCTCCAGCGCGTCGATGCGCGCGGCCAGCACGGCGGTCACGGTCACCGGCAGCGTGTCCGGGTCGGCGCCGTCGTCGAGCATCGCCACCAGCTGTTCGAGGTAGAGCGGGTTGCCCTCGGCGCGGTCGATCACCTTCTCCAGCAACGACGCCCCGTGCGCCTGCACCGGGACCAGCTCCGCCGCGAGCAGGGCCGACTCCTCCGGCGACAGGGGAGTGACGTGCAGCGTCACGTCCGCGTCGGTCAGGCCGCGACCGGCGCAGATCAGCATCACCCTGGAGGTGCGCACGGCGGCGGCGAGGCGGGCGACGCCGTCGAGCAGCATCCGTTCCGCCCACTGCAGGTCGTCGATGATCAGCACGACCGGCCGTTCGGCCGCGAGGTCGGCGAGCACGGCGGCGACCGCGGTGTAGGTGCTGTCCGCCGAGTGGCCGGGAGCGCCGTCGAGCAGCAGACCGGACTGCAGCACCCGGTGCGCCGGCCGGGGGTCCTCGCCTCGCCCGGCCGCGTCCACGATCCGGCGGAGGGCCTGCGCGAGCGGCGTGAGGCTGGCCCGGTCGCGGTACGGGTGGCAGCGGCCGGCACCCACCAGCACCTCGGAAGGCAGGCCGGACAACCACTCCTGGATCAGCCGGGTCTTGCCGATCCCGGCCTCACCGCTGATCGTGATCCACTGACCGCGCCCGGCCAGCACCTCGGCCCAGCGGTCGGCGAGCAACGCGAGCTCCCGAGCCCTGCCGACGAACGGCACGTCCGACGGCAGGGTGCGGGCGCTGTCGGCGCGGATGGCGTGCACCCGGTACGCCGTCACCGGATCGCGTTTCCCCTTCAACGCCAGCGCGCCAACCTCCTCGACGTCGGCGGCGCTGCCCAGCAGGGCACGGGTGACCGGGCCGATCAGCACCTGGCCTGGACCGGCGTTCTGCTCCAGCCGCGCGGCGACGTTGACCACCTCGCCGGCGACGAGGTTCTCGTTGGCCCCCACCGCGGACGTGGCGACGACCTCGCCCGTGTTGACGCCGATCCGCACGGCCAGCCGGCAGCCGAAGCTCTCCTCCAGGTCGGCGTTGAGCTCGGCCAGCCCGGTGATGATGTCCAGTGCGGCGGCCGTGCCGCGCCGGGCGTCGTCCTCGTGCACCACCGGGACGCCGAAGACGGCCATCACCGCGTCGCCGATGAACTTCTCCACGGTGCCGCCGTGAGCCTCGATCCGTTCGCGGGCGGTGTCGAAGTACCGCAGGACGATCGAGCGCAGCAGCTCCGGTTCCAGCACACCGGACAGTTCGGTCGACCCCACGAGGTCGCAGAACAGGACGGTCACGAGTTTTCGCTGTTCCACGGCATTCCCCTAGAAGAGCGCCGCGCCGGCGACGACGGAGTGGGCCTGCACCTCGGGCTCGACCTCGTCGAGCCGGCGCTTGATGTCGAGGATCAGTTCCAGTTCCTGCCCGGACAGCTCGCCGAACACGGCGCGCTGCTCGTCGGTGCACGAGTCGACGGGAAAACCCGCTGCCGCCAACGCGTCGAGGTTGGTGTCAAACTCGGAGCTCACTGCGGGCCTCCCGGGTCAGGTGGTCGAACAGGTCGATCAACGCGGCCGCGGTGTGCAACGCACTCGCGCGGACCGCACTGCGCTGGGCCGCGGTGAGCTCCAGGTCCGCGAGCAGGGCGAAGATCTCGCCGCTGTGGTGCGGATCGGCGTCGGCGTGGTGGTCGAGCGTGTGGAACGCCTCTGGCGGCAGGCCGGTTCGTGCGGCGAGCAGCCCGGCGAGACCGGGGGAGGGGGAGTTGCCCTCCAGCACGGCCATGTACCCGAGCAGGGCGACCGGGTGGCCGTGGTTGACCCAGTAGTACTGCGGCCCGACGAGCCGGACGACCTGGACAGACGGCGGGCGGAGCCGTTCGGCTGCCGGGTCGAGGCCCGCGACCACCATGTCGTCGAGCAGCCAGTCGTCGTGGCCGAGCTCTTCCTCGACGTGCGCGGGGAAGTAGGCGCGCAGACGCGTGCTGACCGGGTCGGGTCCCTCGCACCGGCTGGCCGCCAGTTCCATCAACGGGACGGACGCGCGGATCACCGCGTACATCTCGGAGAGGTAGCGGTTGTAGCGCTCCCGCAGTCCGTCCGGCTGCCACACCGATGCGGCGCTGTGACGCAGGGCGGGCGTGACGAGGTCCAGGACCGACTGGAGTTCGGTGCTCATGAGTCACCGCCGACGAGGTGCGCGTACCGGCTGATGCCATGCCTGCGCAGCAACGCTTCCGGGCCGCCGGAGCGGCGGATGGCGGCTGCCTGGAGGAGTTCGCCGACCGGGCCGGAGCCGGTGCGTTCGGCCCAGTCGAGGGCACCGGGGACGTCGGCGAGGTGGTGGCAGGTGCCGCAGTAGCCGGTGCGGGCGGGGGAGTTCGCGCGGTTCGTGATGTGCACCGGCCCGACCGTGCGGATCATGCGCAGCACCGGCGCCTGTGCCTGTTCGTGCACTTCCGGCCAGGAGGTCGTGGTGATGTCGCCCAGCACCAGGTGGTCGGGACGCGCGCGGGCGTCCACGACGTCCTGGTTGCAGCAGGCGAGGATCGCACCGTCGACGGCGATCACCGGCCACGCGGCGGTCGCGCAGGGTGCCGCTCCGTCGCCCTCGACCGGGGTCGCACTGGCCCACGAGGCGGCCCGGCCGATCGGCTGGACACCGCTGACCAGCATGGGCACGTCCGCTCCGAACTCCGCGTGCACCTGTGCCGTCACCTCGGCGAGGTACGGATCGTCCGCGCCGGCCCCGGTGACGTGCAGGCTGGTCGCGATGCCGTCGCGCAACAGCAGGCGCAGCACGCCGAACACGTCCTCGCGGGCGACTTCACGTTCGTGGAACACGTCGATGCTCAAAGACAGGTGGTCCACCGCCTGTGCGGCCCGCCGGATCGGGCCCGGCATCTCACCGCCTCGCGCGAAGAAGGCGCCCGTGAGCACCGCCGTCCTGGTGCCGGACGCCCGCGCGGCCCGTGCCGTCGCCTCGACCAGGGCCGGGCGCAGCAACGGTTCCCCGCCCGTGAGCATCAGCAGGTCCGGCCTGCGTTGAGGAGTGCAGGTCCCGACGAACCGCAGCAAAGCGTCCGCGTCCAGGTGCCGTCCGCGCAGCCCAGCGGAGAACGAGCAGTGTGCGCAGTGCAACGGGCACCGTTCGGTCAACGTCACCAGGACACCCGCGCAGACGTCCTGGCGCAGCGTCATGATCTCGGCCAGCCGCATCCGCCCACCTCCTCGTCCGGTTACGAGTGTGCGCAGGCCGCCAACCGCCCGGTTTGCGTTCGGTATAAACGCAGGCCGAAGTGGTCGCGCGGACCACTGTGGACGGTGTAGAGGAGCGGCCGAGGGCCTCTTCCCGTTTTCCCGCAACGGTTTAACCGTTCGCATACCGAGCGTGTGGCGGGCGTTCCTAGCGTTCACCCCGTCGCCACCGCCGAGCGGCAGGCGTCACCGAAACCCCTTTCACACCAGGGAGACACCATGTCTGACGAGACCACGAACCCGCAGCCCGAGGAGAACGAGAGCGACGAGGTCGAGGCCCACAGCGCGGACGTGCTGGGCCTGCAGTCCCTGGAGGCCGACTCGCAGCTGGGCTACACCAGCCCCGCCTTCAGCTGCAGCTCCTGCGGTGGCGCCAGCTGCTGACGTACGGCTTCGTGCGTGGCCCGGGCGCGTCCTGGGCCACGCAGCATCCCCGAGGACCCACCACTCGAACGGAGGAGAGCGATGCAGGTCGGCTGGGAGACGGTGGTGTCCTACATGATGCACCACCCGCGGTGGTTCGAGGACTTCACCCAGCGCGCGCCGGCCGCGGAGCACTTCCGCGAGTACCGCGCCGTCATGCCCGGTGACTGGCAGCTGCGCCGGCGCGGGCACTGGATCATCGCGGAGCCGCCGGACGTGCCGATGCCGGGCCAGGGCTGGAAACTGCACGTCTCCGCGACCTCGCGCAACTCGGCCGAGGTGCTGCGGGCGGCGTTGCCGGTGCTGCTGGACGCGGGCGTCAGGTTCAAGTTCCTGATGGACCCGGCCGCGGTGCAGGAGGCGAACGGCAAGTCGTTCCCCCGCGGCTCCAGCGGGAAGTTCATCACGGTCTACCCGGTCGACGACGCCGAGTTCCACGCGGTCGGCCAGGCGCTGACCGACGCTCTCACGGGCTTCGACGGCCCGTACCTGCTGTCCGACCGCAGGTTCCCCGGATCCAGGGTCGTGTACTACCGCTACGGCGGGTTCCGCAGCTTCTTCCGGTTGCGGGTGAGCGGCATCCAGGAACTGATGATCAACGCTCCGGACGGCACGCGGGTACCGGACATCCGCAATCCTTATTGGACGGTGCCGGAGTGGGCGACGGACCCGTTCCCGCAGCCCGCCGCCAAGCCGGGCGGCGAGAAGAAGACCGCGCTGGCCGGCGGCCGGTTCGTCGTGGAGACCGCGCTGCTGCAGAGCAACCGCGGCGGCGTGTACAAGGGCTACGACACCGAGACGGGTGCCGACGTCGTGCTGCGCGAGGCACGTCCCGGCGTCGAGGTCGGCCCGGCCGGTGTCGACGCCGTGAAGCTGCTGCGCCACGAGTACGACCTGCTCACCGAGCTCGCGGACACCGGCCTGTTCGTCCGCCCGATCTCGTACTTCACCCAGTGGGAGCACGCGTACCTCGCCGAGGAGTTCCTGCCCGGCACGCCGATCGGCCGGCTGAGCATCACCGAGAACCCGGTCTACGGCCTCGACCCGACGCCCGGCAGGCTCACCGACTACTACTCGCGGTTCCGCGATCTGTGGGTGCAGATCGCGGACGCGATCGCGGCCTGCCACGAGCGCGGCATCGTGCTCGGCGACCTGTCACCGACGAACATCATCGTGATGCCCGGCGACCGGATCCGGATCATCGACCTGGAGTCGGCGTTCCACGAGGGACGCGACTCCGGCGCCGGGCTGAGCACGCCGGGCATGGTCACGCGCAGGAGCCTGACCAGCCGCATCGGGGACCGCAGGACCGACTACTACGCGCTGGGCGGCGTGATCCTGTCCTGCGTGCTGATGTGCCAGCAGGCCGACGTCATGGAGCAGGACGTGCCGCGGCGGCTGTTCGCGGAGGCGGCGGCCGACCTCGACCTGCCCGCCGAGCTGGTGTCGCTGATCAGCGATCTGTACGACGAGAACGCCGAACTGCCCGACGCCGCGGTGGTGCGCCGGCGCATCGAGGACCTGCCGTTCGGCACCGCATGGCGGCAGCCGCCCCCGCTGGCCGTGCCGGTGGTGCCGGAGAAGGCCGCGAGCACCCGGCTGCACAAGCGGATCGACGAGACCCTCGAAGGCGTCGCGGACTACCTGCTGACCACGGCGACCCCGCAGCGCGAGGACCGGCTGTTCCCGGCGGACCTGCTGGTCTTCGAGACCAACCCGCTCTCGTTGGCGCACGGCGCCTACGGCTCGCTGTACGCGTTGCACACGATCCGCGGCAGCGTCCCCGACCATCTGCTCGGCTGGGCGCTGCAACGCCCGACCGCGCACCCGTCGATCCCGCCGGGGCTGTACTACGGCACGGCCGGGGTCGCCTGGGCGCAGTCCGCGATGGGTTACCGCGATCTCGCCGTCGCCACGATGCGCGGCAGCGCGGGCCACCCGTTGCTGCTCACCGAACCGGGTGTGCTGATCGGCGCGGCCGGGCACGGCATGGCGCTGCTGAGGTTGTGGCGCGATACCGGTCTTGGGGAGTTCCTGGACCGCGCGGTGAGCATCGGCGCGCACCTCGCCGAGACCGCCGTGCGCGATGGCGACCGCGCGCACTGGCCGGGACCGGAGGGCGACATCCCGATCGGCTACGGCTACGGCGCTTCCGGCGTGGCGATGTTCCTGCTCGCGCTGCACGCGGCCACCGGAGACGAGGCCGTGCTGGCGCTGGGGGAGGCCGCGCTGGAGTTCGACCTGTCGCACGGCGAGTACACGCCCAGCGGCCTGTTCACGTTCCCGCCGGTCGTGTCCACAGAGGACACTCCGACGACGGTCCTGCGCAGCTACTGGGACGAGGGCACCGCCGGAATCCTCACCACGGCGTTGCGCTACCAGCAGGTGACCGGCCGCTGGCGGGACCGCGTCGAGCAGCTGCTGCCGGACGTGCGACGCAAGTACGTCGTCTTCCCGCAGCTCTTCCACGGCGTCGCGGGCATGGGCAACACGCTGCTCGACGCCTACGAGTTCCTCGGCGACCCCGAGCTGCTCGGCGACGCGGAACGCGCGGCCGTCGCGGTGTTGTGCAGCGCCACCGAACGCCCTGAAGGCGTGGTCTTCCCCGGCGAGCAGACCCTGCGGGAGAGCGGTGACCTCGCCTCGGGCTCGGCCGGTGTGGCGATCTTCCTCGACCGGTTCCGCCGTACGGCACCCGGCGCCAGGACCAACCTGAACTTCGTGCTCGACGACCTGCTGGCGGATCCGCGATGACCGCGGTCGAGGACCCGGCCGTCGGGACACCGTTGCGGCGCAACCGGGAGTTCCGGTTGCTGTGGGTCGGGCAGGCGCTGTCGGACTTCGGCTCGGCGATGGCGGGACTGGCGTTGCCGCTGGTCCTGCTGGCCGCCGGGTACGGTCCGGCGGAGGCGGGCCTGATCGGCACGGTGATCCTGGTGGTCGGCCTGGTCGTCCGGGTGCCGTCCGGGTATCTCGCGGACCGCTACGACTCGCGGGCGCTGATGCTGCTGAGCGATCTCGCGAGGCTCGCGGTGGTCGTCGTCGCGACCGCGTGGCTGCTGGCGGGCCGGTTGCCGTTGTGGGTCGCGCTGATCGTGGTGGTCGTGTCCGCCGTGGCGGTGGAGGCGTTCCGGCCGGCGCAGAACAAGGTGGTGCGCAGGGTCGTTCCCGCGGACCAGCTCGGCCACGCGGTGTCGCTGAACCAGGCACGGATGTACGGGGCGAGCATCGCGGCGCCCGCCGTCGCCGGGGTGCTGATCGCCGTGTCGCCGTGGATCCCCTTCGCCGCCAACGCACTCACGTTCGCGGTGTCCGCCTGGTGCGTGTTCCTGCTGGCGCGGTCACCGGCCCCGGCAAGCGCTCCGGTCAGGGAGAAGTTCTGGCCCGAGGTGATGGCGGGCTGGCGATACGTTGTCAGGGACCGGTTCCTGCGCATGTCGTCCGTCTACTTCGCACTGCTGAACCTGGTCTTCTCCGCGCTCAGCTACGCCGTGATCCTCGGCGCGGCCGGGCAGCCGGGTGGCGCGGCGGCCGTCGGTGTCGCGATGAGCACGGCCGCGCTCGCCGGTCTGGCCGGATCGCTCGTCGTGCCGTACGCCGCCCGCAGGTTGTCGTTGCGCGCCGTGCTGATGGTGGGCCCGGTGCTCGCCACGGCGTTGCTCGTCGTCGCCTGGTCGGGCGGCGGCACCATCCCGTTCGCCGCGGCGTTCTCCGCCCTGTGCCTGCTCACCCCGCTGATCGGGGCGGTGCTCGCCACGATCATGGCGAAGGCCGTGCCGGAGGAGATCTACGGCAGGGTGACGGCGGCCAGCGGGTTCGCCGCCCAGATCCTGCAGCCACTCGGCCCGCTGGCGGCCGGCGTCGTGCTCGCCCACCTCAGCTTCGCTGCCACCGCGGGACTCTTCGCCGTCTGCCTCGGTGCGCTCGCCCTGCTCACCCTTCTCGTGCCGACTCACTAACCATCAGGGAGACCACACATGGAACTGTCGGTGCTCGACCTGGCCGTGGTCGGCCCCGGCCGCACGCCGGAACAGTCGCTGCGGGACGTCGTCGAGGTCGCCAGGACCGCGGAACAGCACGGCTACCACCGCTTCTGGGTGGCCGAGCACCACGCGGCGCCGGCGACGGCGGGCAGTTCCCCCGCGGTCCTGCTGGCCTACATCGCCGCCGCGACCACCTCGTTGCGCATCGGTTCCGGCGGGGTCATGCTGCCCAACCACGCGCCGCTGGTCGTCGCCGAGCAGTTCGCCGTCCTGCAGGCCCTGCACCACGGTCGCGTCGACCTGGGCGTCGGCCGTTCGTCGGGCGGCAACACCGCGAGCACCGTGCTGGACCGCGCACTGCACCGGCAGCCGCGTGCCACCGCCGACTTCCCGGCCCTGATCGACGAGCTCGCCGGCTTCCTGCACCACCAGTGGCCAGCCGGCCACGACTTCGAGTCGCTGGAGATGTCGCCGCACGTCAGCGACCCGCCCGAGCTGTACGTGCTGGGCGCCAGCGAGAACGGCGCCCGCATCGCCGCCGAACGCGGCCTGCCCTTCGTCTACGGCCACCACCTCGGCGCCACCAAGGCCCGCCCGGCCGCGGTCGACCGCTACCGCGCGGAGTTCCAGGGCGAACGCCCGTACGTCATCGCCTCGGTCAACGTCGTCTGCACGGAGACCGATGAGCTGGCGGAAGAAGAAGCGATGGCCGTTGCCCTGCACGAGGTCCAGCGCCGCGAGGGCGACGTCATCGAGACCCGCCTGCGCTACCTCGCCGGGCAGGCGCTCGACGACGCCCAGGTGATCCGCGGCGGCCCGGAGACCGTGCTGCAGGGCGTGCACGACCTCGCGGACCGCCTCGGCGCGGACGAGATGATGCTGGTTCCCTTCGAGCACACCGGGATCGGCCGCAGCCGCACCCTGCGTTCGGTGGCACGGGCGCGGATGGCCGTCACGCAGTGACCAGCGAGTCCGACCGGAACACCTGCCGGACGACCCCGATCCACCAGATGAGCGTCAGCGCCACGACGGTGGGGTTCTTCAGGAACAGCAGGACGGCCAGGTAGGTCTGCCTGGCGGACTGGGGGAGCAGCGCCGACACCACGTGTTCGGCCAGCACCTCGAACACGGCGAACGCCACGCCGAGGAAGACGGCCTGCCACACCAGGCTGCGCCAGTGCCGGCGCGCGAACTCGCGCCCGGCACTCCAGCGCAGCGTCAGGCCTGCCACGGCGATCCTCCACACCAGCACCACCAGGAGGAGGCGGGCGGCGAGCACGACGACCTCGGAGGCCGTCGCGAGGACGGGGTCGATCTCCTCGGTCCAGTTCACGGTGACCAGCCGCTGGACCGACGCGACCAGCGACAGTCCCACCACCAGAGCGAGGTGGCGGGTGTAGCAGCGCCAGGTCCATCTCGGCACCTCGAGTGCCAGCTTCAGCTCGCTCATGGTTCCCCCTCGATACTTCAGTTGACTGAACAATTTAGTTCAGTGTACTGAAATGTCGACTGAGATAAAGTGGCGGCGTGGAAGGTCGAGACGCCGGACGTGAACTGAGCACCGCTGTGGTGGCGTTCCACGAGGCAGTGGGGGCGAGACTCGGGGTGACGGCCGTCGACCAGCGCGCGCTGGCCGTGATCATGGGCGCGGGTTCGGTGTCCGCGGGGGAGCTGGCCAGGGAGATCGGCCTGACCCCCGGCGCGGTCACGGGGGTCGTCGACCGCCTCGCGCGCGCCGGGCTGGCCCGCCGCGAGCCGGACGAGCAGGACCGCCGCCGGCTGGTGATCACGGCGGTCCCCGGCGCGTTCGGCGACACCTTCGCGGGCCTGGCCAAGGCGATGGCCGAGCTGACCGATCGCTACACGCCCGCCGAGCAGGCGGTGATCGCCGACTGGGTGGCGAGCACGATCGGCGTGCTGCGCGAGCAGACGCGGATCCTCACCGAGGACGAGGAGTGAGCGCCACCTCCCACTCGCCCGTGACCCTCTCGGGGATGACGGTGATCTTGACTGTCTGCCCCTTCACGGCGTTGACCCCGTAGTCCTTCCAGTCCATGGGGGCGATCAGCATGCCGTCCGTCGCGTAGGTCCAGTGCGAGAAGTCGAGGACCTGGACGCCGTTGACGAGCACCCGCATCCTGCCGGGAGTGTTCATCCGCGCCCGCATGTCGGTGCTGCCGGGCCATTCGATGGTGAAGTCCTTCTGCCGCAACGGGTCTGCCTGGTCGGACCGCAGCTTGACCGTCTGAGGGAAATCCGGGGGGAACGTCTCCAGCGTCTGCGGGCGCGGCGGGAAAGGGTACTCGCTCACCGGCACCGGCTCACCGATCCCGACGGCGAACGCGCCCCTCGGCGAGGTTCCGCGCGCGTTCAAGGTGATGACGGACGGCTTCCCCGCCTCGATCTCGAAACCGCTCCAGCCCTGCATCTTCGTCCAGCCCCCGCAGCCGTTGTCCTCCGTCAGCAGGTGGCCGTTGATGAACACGGAGACGGTCACGCTGACGTCCGGCGCCGTCTCGCACCTGGTGAACACCACGAAGTCCAGCGACTTCGGCACGAACTGAGTGGTGACGCTGGTCGACGGAAGGTCGCCCCACGCCTGGGCGATGATCCGCGTGCCGTCCACGTACTCCGGCAGGCTGCGCGGCGGCACGGCGGGTTCGGGCTGCTCGACGCGGGGGAGCACCGCGTAGACGATGCCGACGAGCGCGAGCACGACACCCGCGACGGCGAGGACGGCCCGGCGGCGTTTCGCGGCGGACACCCTCGCCCGCACACCGGCCATGCGTGCCTCGTGCGAGGAGTCGGGGAGCTCGGCGCGGTCGCGCAGCACCTCGGTGAGGTCGCTCAGGTTCATCGCCACACACCTTCGAACGTGATCGTGTCGTCGAGCCGCAGCTTCGCGAGCGCCTTGCTCGCCTGGCTCTTGACCGTGCCGACGGAGCAGCCGAGCAGCCCGGCCACCTGCGCCTCGGTGAGGTCCTCGTAGAACCGCAGCACCAGCACGGCGCGCTGCCTGCGGGGCAACCGGCCCAGCGCCTGCCAGAGCCACTCGCGCTCGTCCACCACGTCCTGTGGCGACTCGCCCGGTCGTTCCGGCAGCTCCCCTGACGGTTCCTCGCTTCTCCACTTGCGCCGCCACCAGGTCGCGTGGGACGTCACGATGATCCGGCGCACGTACGGCTCCGGATCGCCGTCCACGCGATGCCACGCGCGCCACGCCTTGGCGAGCGCCGTCTGCAGCAGGTCCTCCGCGTGCCCCATGTCCCGCGTCAGCAGAAAAGCCATTCGCAGCAGCCGTGGCGACGTGACCGCCACGAACTCCTCGAACCCCTCAGGTGAACGCACCACTTCACGGCCTTTCAACTCTGTCCGTCACCGCTACTACCAGTCGGGCGGCGCGAATGGTTGCCCGTGCGAGCGTCTCGCTCTAGTACGCCCCGAGCACACCCTGCTGAAGTATCCAAACGACTACTGACAGATGACCCGAATCGAGAAGCAATGGACAAGGCATCCGTCGCGCGCTTCCTGCTGCTGGCGCTGCTGTGGGGAAGCAGCTTCACCTTCATCAAGGTGTCCCTCGAAGGCCTGACACCGGGACAACTCGTACTCAGCAGACTCATCCTGGGCGCGGCCGTGCTCCTCTCGATCGCGGCCATCCGCAAGGTCGCGCTGCCGAGGTCCGTCCAGGTGTGGGGCCACATCGCGGCCGCCGGCCTGTTCGGCAACGTGATCCCGTTCCTCCTGCTGTCCTACGGCGAGAAGACCACCGGGGCCGGCATCGCGGGCGTGCTCATCGGCGCCACACCGCTGCTGACGCTGGCACTGGCGACAGCCGCGTTGCCAACGGAACGCGCTACTTCACGCAAGGCCGTCGGACTGGCGCTCGGCTTCATCGGCGTGGTGCTGCTGATCGGGCCGTGGCACGAGTCGCTCGGCTCGCTCAGCGGGCGGCTGGCCTGCTTCGGCGCTGCCGTCAGCTACGCGATCGGCTTCGTGTACGTGCGCAAGTACCTCTCGCCGCTCGGCCTCGCGCCGTTGTCGCTGGCCGCGTCGCAGCTCGTGGCGGCCGCCGTGCTGCAGGCGCTCGTGACGCCGTTCCTCGCCTGGCGCACGCCCGACTTCACCGCGCCGGTGACGTTGAGCATCGTGCTGCTCGGACTGCTCAGCACCGGGTTGGCGTACGTGCTGTACTTCCGCCTCATCGGTGACGTCGGCGCCACCACGGCGTCCGCGGTCAACTACGTGGTGCCGGTGTTCGCGGTGCTCGTCAGCGTGCTGTTCCTCGGTGAACACGTGACGTGGAACCTCCTGGCCGGTGGCCTGGTGGTGCTCGTCGGCGTGGCCTACGCGGAGAACAGGGTCGGGCAGCTGCGCAAGGAGAAGGAGACCGCGGGAGCGGTCCGGTGAACGCCAGGGCGCTGCTCCACGTGATCACCGCCGACCTGGACATGGTCCTCGACCGCGACCCGTCGATCGCGTCTCGAAGCGAGGCGTTGCTGCACCCGACGGTCATCGCGATCTGGGGACACCGAGTCTCGCACTGGTTGCACCTGCGGGGTCACCGGCGCAGCGCCCGGTTCGTCATGGTCATCGCGAGGCTGCTGACCGGCGGCATCGAGATCCATCCCGGCGCGAAGATCGGCCGCGGGTTCTTCATCGACCACGGCGCCGGCGTCGTGATCGGCGAGACGGTGATCATCGGCGACGACGTGACGATCTTCCACCAGGTGACGCTCGGCGCAGTCGGCTGGTGGCACGACAACCAGCGGCCCGAGGGCTCCCGGCGGCACCCGAAGCTCGGCGACCGGGTCGTCGTCGGTGCCAACGCGACGATCCTCGGACCGGTCACCATCGGCCACGACTCGGTGGTGGGTGCCCAGGCGCTCGTCATCAGGGACGTGCCTGCGGACTCGCGGGTGCTGGCGCCGTTCTCCGTGCCGGCGCTCAAGTCCACCCGCGGCGTCGTGAAGGCGGCCAGGGCCCGGCACCCCATCCCCGCACCGCGGCACAAGGGTGCTCAGGCCGTGTTCCCCACCTGGTGACAACTAACCGATCGGAGTGCGCGTGAACACCCGAGTCAGTCAGCCCCTCACCAAACGACCGCCCGCCCAGTCGCTCGTGGACCTGATCGGCGGCACACCCACCGTCCGGCTCGACCTCGGCGTGACGACCGCGCACCTCCACGCCAAGCTGGAGATGGCCAACCCCCTGTCCAGCGTCAAGGACCGCGCCGCGCTCTACATGATCAACGGCGCGGAGGAACGCGGCGACCTCACCAGGGGCTCGGGCACCATCGTCGAGGCGACGTCGGGCAACACGGGCATCTCCATGGCCGCCATCGCCGCCGCGCGCGGCTACAAGTGCGTGATCGTGCTGCCCGACAGCGCGACCAGCGAACGCATCCAGCTGCTGCGCGCGTTCGGCGCGGAGATCGTGCTGACGCCCTACCAGGAGGGGTACGTCGCCGCGATCGCCAAGGCCGAGGAGATCTACCGCGAACGGCCGGGCTCGTGGTTCGCCTGCCAGCACGAGAACCCCGACAACGTGGCGGCGCACTACGCCACCACCGGCCCGGAGATCTGGAACGACACCGACGGCGAGGTGGACGTCTTCGTCTGCGGCGTCGGCACCGGCGGCACGCTCAGCGGCACCGCGAAGTACCTGAAGGAACGCAACCCGGCCGTCCGCGTGGTCGCGGTCGAGCCGGAGGGATCACCCGTGCTCAGCCAGGGATGGGGCGGCCTGCACCGCATCCCCGGCCTCAACGGCGGTTTCGTCGCGCCGACCACCGACGTCGACCTGATCGACGAGGTCCTCACGGTGTCCAACGACGACGCCTACAACACGGCACGCGAGCTGGCCAGGACGGCGGGGCTGCTGGTCGGCGTCTCCTCCGGCGCGGCCGCGCACGCCTGCCGGGTGCTGGCCGCACGACCGGAATACGCGGGCAAGAACCTGGTCACCGTCTTCCCGGACACGGGCGAGCGGTACCTCTCGTGGTTCAACCAGGAAGACACGTCGACTCACAGCGGCGAGACGCACGCAGCCATCAACGAGGAGTGAACAGACATGACGCAAGTGTCCAACATCCTGCTTCCCGGCGAAGGCGAGTCGGTGCAGATCGGTACCACCACGCACACCACCTTCAAGGCCAGGGGCAGCGAGACGGACGGCAGGCTCGGTCTGTACGAGCACCGCATGGCCGCGGGAGCACCCGGCGCCTCGCCGCACGTCCACAACGAACAGCTGGAGGCGTTCTACGTCCTCAGCGGCATGGTCGAGCTGCACCTCGACGGCAAGTCGTTCGCCGCGCCGCCGGGCACCTACGTCAACGTCCCGATGGGCGTCTCGCACGGGTTCCACAACCCGTACCAGGACCAGGCCACGATGCTCATCATCTTCACCCCCGCGCTCAACCGCGAGGAGTACTTCCGTGGCCTCGCCGAGATGTACGCGGACGGCAACAAGCCCACCGAGGACGAGCTGCTCACGCTGATGGCGAAGTACGACCAGTTCGAGGTGGCGATCGACGGCACCGTTCCTGGCTGGGGCCGGCACTGAGGTGAAGGCGGGCGCCCGGACAGGGCGCCCGTCACTTCGTCCGTTCAACGCTTCCTCACGCCGGTCTTCGCCGTGTGAGCCATTTCGTCGACCGCCTCGGTGAACGCCTTCCACCTGCGCTGATCGCGCGGTGGATGCGACCGCCGCGTCTCAACTGGTGGTTTGACGGTTGACAGTCCGGCCAGGGGTGGAATATTCCAACCCTGGCAGAGTGTCCGGCGCGGCCGGGTGGGCGGGGCCACCTGACCGCGCCGCCGGCTACGAGGTGGCGAATGACAGAGGAGTTACCGGAGATCCCCGGCTTCCGGTACGCCCGACCGCTAGGCAAGAACGTTCATCTGTACCGCGGCGCCGACGGCGAGGTCGCGGTCAAGCTGCTCGTGGACCCGCCGAGGGCCGCCGAGATCAGGACGGTGGCCGGGCTGGGGCATCCCGGCATCGTGAGCGTGCACCGCGCCGGACGGACCAGGGCGGGGTTGCCCTACCTGGTGATGAGGTACTTCCCGGACGGCGACCTGGCCGCGGCAGCACCGTTGCCGTTCGCGCGGGTGCTGGAGATCGGGATCGGTGTCGCGGACGCACTGCAGGCCGCGCACCAGGCCGGTGTCGTGCACCGGGATGTCAAGCCCGCCAACGTTCTGCGCGACGCGCAGGGGCAGGTGTACCTGACCGACTTCGGCACCACCGGCGGCGACCGGCTGTTGTGGACGGCGCCTGAGGTGATCAGCAGTGGGGCGCACTCCGTTCGTGCGGACGTGTTCTCGCTCGGCGCGACGTTGTGGCATCTGCTGGTCGGCCACTCGCCGTTCGTGGTGCCGCGTGGCGACAACACCCGCACGGCGATCGAGCAACGGGTGTTGCTCGGCGCCTCGCGGCCGTCGGGGCGGGCGCCCCAGTCGCTGGAAACCCTGCTGCGCCAGGCGATGTCCGCCGATCCCGGCGCGCGTCCGGCGTCGGCGGGGGAGTTCGCCCGGCTGCTGCGGAGGATCCACGAGGAGACGGCTCCCACCGCGGCGCTGGCGGCCCTCGTCGTTCCGGCGGGTGAGGAAGGTCCGTCGGTACGTGGCAGGTCTCGCTGGCCGTTGTACGTCGGGGTGGCCGGAGCGGTGGCCGTGGTCGGTGTCACGAGCGCGCTTCTCTTGCGGGGCAACAGTTCTCAGCAGATGACGGCCGGCGCGCAGCCGGAGAACACGGCGGAGCGCGGGCCCACCGGCAACGCGGCGGTCACCGCGACCCGTGTGAACCCGCAGACACTCCGCTTCTCGTGGACCTACCCGTCACCGCAGCCCGGCGACACGTTCGCCTGGCGCACCAACGACGAGCTGAAGACCGGGACCGTCACCGTGCCGTCGGTCGAGCTGCCCGCGTCGGGCACGTTGTGCGTCGAGGTGCGGGTCGTGCGCGCCGACGGCAGCAACGCGAGCGCCCGCGACTGGTCGCCGGAGGGCTGCGGCTTCTGACGAGCAGGAACTACTGGACCGTTGTCTCCGCGACGCGCTCGTTGTCGGCGGCGTTGTTGTCCTCGTGCCCGTCGATGCGCACGCGCGCCTTGAGCGTTGCCTTGCCGAGTGCCGCGTCGTCCGCCGTGTAGGTGTACGTGAACGGCAGGGTCACCGTGCCGTCCTTCGCCACCTGGCCGCGAGCCGTGCCGACGACCGTGTGGTAGCCGTCGGACCTGCGACGAAGCAGGTCGACGACGATGTCCTCGGCGTAACGGGTGGTGGTGACGGACACGTCGACCTGCCCGGTCTCGCCGACCTTCGCGGTCGCGGGCGCGGCGACGTTCGACACCGTCACGTCGTGCGTCTCGACCTTCAGCTTCTGGGTGGTGGAGCCAGAACGACCGTCTGCGGTGTACCCGGTGATCGTGACCTCGTACTCGCCGTCGGCGGCGTACCGGTGTGAGACGTCCGCCGTGCCGTGCACCGCCGGGATCGGGGCGGACGCGCCGTCGCCGAAGCGGACCTCGCCACCCGCGAGCCAGCGGCCGGCCGGGTCACCGGGGTCGATGCTGAACCGCACCTCGTCGAACACGCCGGGGCGCTGCGGGCTCACCCACCACGCGGTGGGCTTGATCTGCGGCGCCTCGGCCAGCAGCAACGTCAGCGGTGACGCGCCGTAGACGCCGTCCGAGACCCGGACGTAGTAGGTCTCACCAGGAACAGCGGCGAAGATCGCCGGGTCGTGGGCGGTCTGCCGGCAGCCACCTCGGTCAGCGCGGCACCGCGGAACACGGCCACGCCGGCGGTGCTGAGGTTCTGGGTGACCTTCGCCGAGACGAACAGGGCGCTGCCCGCGGTGTAGCGGTACCACAGCGAACGGGTGGAGGACCGGTCGCACGTCGGCCTCGCCTCGCCTGCCTCGAGGGTGGCGGGGCCGGTGTCGGCCGCGACCTCGGTGTCCAGGCGCAGGTCCGCGGCCGACGCGAGGTCGTCGTTGGTGGCCCTGGGCACGAGCTCGAGACCGAACGTGACGGGCCCGGCGAACCGCGTGTCCTGCACCAGGAAGTGGTAGGTGGTGCCCGCCGTGACCGCGAACGTGTTGGAGCCGCCGCCGTGCGGGTACTGGCAGGCGCCCGGCGTCCACGTCAGCGCGCCGCGTTCGCCGGTGTAGGCGGAGATGGCCGGCTTCTGGTCGTTCGCCCGGTCCGTGGTCATCCTGACGAAACCGTCGGTGGGAGCGGTGTAACGGAACCAGACGCTGCTGGTGCTCCAGGAGCAGGTGAACGGGTCGTCGTCCGCCGCCGTGCCGTCGCTGGTGTCCACAGTGGACGAATAGGGCAGGGAGGTGATCGCGGTGGCACCGGCGAAGTCGTCGTTGGACGGTGGCACCGCCTGGGCGGCACCCGGTGCCAGTACCGCGGTCAGCACGACCGCGGCACCGAGGATCAAAGCACGCAAATGAGAACCCCAGTTTTCCGCAGGCCGCTGCAGCGCGGCCTCTCGTGCCTAGAAGACGCACGCGGCGGCTCTGGGGATGTCACCGCCCGGAAATTGGATCTTCTGCCGCAGCGACCTTGCGGCCAACGGGTCATCCGCGTTGCTCGGCGACCAGCCAGCACAGGCAGAAGGGATGGCCGGCGGGGTCGGCGTACACCTGGAAGTCGTCCCCGCTGGTGTTTCCGGCCGCCTTCCTCAGCACCGTCGCGCCCAGCGCCACGACCTGCTCGTGCGCCTCGGCGAAGTCGTCCACCCACAGGTCGAGGTGGATCTGCTGCTCGGTCGGCCCGTCCGGCCACTCCGGCGGCGTGTGGTCGGGCGCGAGCTGCACGCCGACGCGCGGTGCGCCGTCGACCATCACCATGTGCCAGTCGCCGTCCTCCTCGACCTTGCCGCCGAGCACACCCGCCCAGAACCGGCTCTGCCGGCCGAGATCGGCCGCGTCGAAGGTGATGACCTGGTGTTTGATCCGCATCACCGCATTGTCTCAACGGAGTCGTTGCCGCGCATCGCAGTCTTCAGCACGATCCGGCCGAAGACCTCGCCCGCGTCCATCTTGTGGTGCGCCAGCGCGGCCTTCTCCAGCGGCAGCTGTTCGTGCACCACGGTTCGCAGCTCGCCGCGGACGGAAGCGGCGAACTGTTCGGCGCGCACCGCGCGTCTGTCCTGTTCGGACACAGTGGCGGCGCTGAAGGTCCCGAACGACAACGACTTCTGGAACGCGGCCATGAGCACGGTGCCGAAGTCGTCCGGTGGCATGCCGCCGACCGCCCCGACCACGACGAGCCGCCCGTTGGGTTTCAACAACCCGAGGAACGACGGGAGATCCTTCCCGGCCACGACGTCGATGATGACGTCGTAGCCGGCGGGGGAGTCCGGGCCCGCGCCGGAACGGTCCAGCACGTGCGTCGCGCCGAGTGCGCGCAGCCGGTCGCCGCGCGCGGCCGAGGAGGTGGTGACCGCGACCGCACCGGCGCCCCCGAGCGCCGCGAGCTGGACGGCCGTGATGCCGAGACTGCCCGACGCGCCCCGCACCAGCACCGACTCGCCGGGGGAGAAGCGGGCGTGGGCGAGGCCGAAGTGCGCCACCACCCCTGCACTCCCGAGCGCCACCGCGTCAACAGCCGACAGGTCCCCGGGAAGCTCGACGATCTCGCTGGCGGGCGCGACCGCCTGCTCGGCGTACCCGCCGCCGGTGCCGGTGGGCGCCCACACCCGGCGGCCGAGCCAGGAGCGGTCCACCTCGTCGCCCACCGCCGTCACCGTGCCCGCGACCTCTCCGCCGGGAACGTGCCCGTCCCGGAAACCGTAGGAGGCGAGATCGCCGCGCCGGATCACGGCGTCGACACCGCCGACGCCGATCGCCGCGACGTCGACCAGCACCTGCCGCCGCGCGGGAACCGGGGCCGCCAGGTCGACGACCGCCATCCCGTCAGGACTGCCGAACCTCTGCACCACAACAGCTCTCATGGCGCCGAAGCTAGACGGACGCCCCCGTCCGTTTGGCTAAAGTGAGAGCGTGGCCGACCGTTTGTCTCGGACCGTGCGTTCCGATGCCCAGTACAACCGCGAACACATCCTGGACGCTGCCCGGGAGGTGTTCGCCGCCGACGGCCTGAACGCGCCGATGCGCGAGGTGGCCCGTCGCGCCGGAGTCGGACCCGCGACGCTCTACCGCCACTTTCCGACCAAGGAGCTCCTCGCCACCGAGGCGTTCGCCGACCGGATGCGGGCGTGCGAGCTCATCGTGGAGGAGGCCCTCGCGAACCCGGATCCGTGGCAGGGCTTCCAGTCGGTGATCGAGAGGATCTGCGAGCTGCACGCCCACGACCGTGGGTTCACCGCGGCGTTCACCTCGAACTTCCCCCACGCGGGCGACTTCGCGGCACGGCGTGAGCGCACCCTGAGGTCCGTCGCGAAGCTCGCCCGCAAGGCGAAGCGCTCGGGCCACCTGCGCCCGGACTTCGTGCTGGACGACCTGATCCTCGTGCTGATGGCCAACAACGGCATCCACGCCACCTCGACGGCCACCCGCGCCGCCGCGTCCCGGCGCTTCGCCGCGCTCGCGATCAGGGCGTTACAGGCCTAGGACTGCACGCGGACCAGCATCTTCCCGATGTTGTCCCCGCGCAGCACGCCGAGGAACGCGTCGACGAGGTTGCCGAACCCGTCCACCACGGTCTCGTCGACGCGCACCGAGCCGTTCTGGAGGTACGGGACCAGGAAGCGTTCGAACGGCTCGCGGGCGTCGAGGTGGTCGCCGCCGACGTTGTCGAGGTAGACGTCGATGCCGTCCGGGGTGGCCTGAGCGAGCTGCTCGCCGACCGGGCCCGCGCGGTGGTCGAACGCCGCGTCGAACCCGATCTCCTTGAGGTGCGCCACCTTGGCCGCCGACCCGGTGCTGCCGATGATCCGGCCGGCGCCCATCAGCCTGGCGATCTGCCCGGCCGCGCCACCCACCCCGCCCGCCGCGGCGGAGATGAAGAGGTCCTCGCCGGGCTGCAGCCGGGCGATCCTGGTCAGCCCGACGAACGCGGTCAGCCCGGTCCCGCCCAGCACGCCGAGGTACGCGCTCAACGGCACACCGTCGGCCTGGTGCACGCGCCGGATCTCCGCGGCGCCGACCACCGCGTGCGTCGCCCATCCCGCGCGGTGGAACACGGTCGTGCCGGTCGGGAACTCCGCCGACCGCGACTCGACGACCCGTCCGATCGCGCGGCCCTCGAGCCCTGCCTCGCCGGTGTCCATCAGCTGCCGCATGTACGGGTCAACCGACAGGTAGACGTTCTCGACCAGCACCTGCCCGTCGGCGAGGGAGGGGAGTGGTGCGGAGACGACGGTGAAGTCGTCCGAGGTGGGAGCGCCTGACGGGCGGCGGACCTGGCGGACGGCGAGGAAGGTGCTCATGGCGAGAACGTAAGGATCATCAGGCCGGTACGGGCAGCCCGCGAAGTTGATCGATCTTCGGGTTCCATGAGCGGGGTTCATGGATAGTGGAGCCGTGGATCTGAGCCCGTCCGACCTGCGCCTGCTGATCGCCGTGGACCGCACCGGCAGCTTCACCGCGGCGGGGCGGGAGGTGGGCCTCACGCAGTCCGCGGTCTCGTACGCCGTGCGGGAGTGCGAACGCCGGGTGGGCGCGGTGCTGTTCGAGCGCGGCCGATCGGGTGCCCGGCCGACGCCCGCGGGGGGACGGGCGCTCGTGCACGCCCGGCAGATCCTGCGCCAGCTGGAGCTCCTGCGCACGGAGGCCAGGGACGCGGCGGCCGGGTCGATCTCCGGACCGGTGCGCGTCGCGACGTTCCGCACCGCCGCCGCGCACCTGCTGCCCCCGGTGCTCGACCGGTTGACCAGCCGTTTCCCCGCGCTGAAACCCCAGGTCCTGGTCGTGCCCGAACTGGGCCGGGGCGCCGCGGGCGAGGTGGCGGACGGCCGCGCGGACCTCGCCATCGCTACCCTCGACGACAACGCGGAACTGCCCGGCCTGCACCACGGCGAGCTGTTCACCGAGCCCTACCTGCTCGCGCACCCGGCGGGCCATCCGGACCCGCGCGCCCTGCCGTTGCTCGACTGGCCGGAGAACTGCTCGTCCTACACCCGGCACTGGTGGGCGACGCAGGACTGGCTGCCGCCCAGGAGGCTGGACGTGGCCGACGACAGTGTGGTGCTGTCCATGGTGGCGCAGGGCATCGGCATGGCGATCCTGCCGCGGCTGACGCTGCTCTCGCCGCCGCCGGGCGTGGAGACCGTGGACCTCGGCCCGGACCGCCCGACCCGCAGACTGGTCCACGTCACCACGAGCGCCGCCAGGCACTCCCTCGCGGTCCGCGAACTGATCCGGGAGCTCAGGGCGGCCTGATCAGCGCACGGGACTGATCCCGGCCACGGTCAGCGCGAACAGCCGCTCGGCAGCCGGGCCAGGGTCGCGGTGGTGTTCCGTCACCGTCACGATGCCGACGATCAGCGTGACCAGCTCGACGACCGTGACGTCCGCCGCGACGGCCCCGTCCGCGATCGCCCTGCGCAGCAACGGTTCGGCCGCCTCCTCGATCGCGGCCGCGCAGGAGTTCCCCTGGACCGGGTCGCCCTCGAAGGCCAGCGCGGTCGCCAGTCCCTTCGCGGCGACGCAGTACGTGACGACGTCGCCCAGCCACGCCAGCAACGCCTCCCGGCCGTCCGCGGCTCCCGCCTGTTCGCGGGCCCGCTCGCACAGCACCTCGATCCGTTGCCACAGCACGGCTTCCAGCAGTGCCTGACGGGTGGGGAAGTGCCGCCGCACCGTCGCCGACCCGACCCCGGCGACGCGCGCGATCTGTTCCAGCGACGCTCCCGCGCCGTGCACCGCGACCTCCTGCTCGGCCACGGCGAGGATCCGCTCGTGGTTGCGCCGGGCGTCGGCGCGCTGGCGATCGGTCATGGTCACCTCGTGGTTGATAAACGGCGGGCCCCGCCATATCGTAGCGAACACGTAAACGGCGGGCCCCGCCGTTTTGCTGTTCCTCACCTAGGAGAGTCATGTCCGCACCAGTGCTGGTCACCGGAGCCACCGGAAAACAGGGAGGCGCCGCCGTTGCGGCGTTGAAGGCGGCGGGGGTTCCTGTGCGCGCGTTGGTCCGCGATCCGGAGTCCGACCGCGCCACGGCCCTGGGGGTCGAGCTCGTCACCGGCGACCTGGACGACCGCGACTCGCTCGTCGGCGCGGCCAAGGGGGCGCGTGCGGTGTTCTCCGTGCAGATGCCCGCGTTCACCGGCGACGGCTTCGACTTCGCGGGGGAGCTCGCCCAGGCCACGAACCTGATCGAGGCCGCGCTGGAGGCCGGCGTGCCGCAGTTCGTCCAGACGACGGTCGACGGCGCGGGCCCGCGGATCGTGGACGATCGGTTCCCGATCAGGGAGGCGTCCATGAACTCCAAGGCCGCCGTCCAGGACCGGGTCCGCGCGGCCGGCTTCCCGCGGTGGACGCTGCTCAAGCCCGGTTTCTTCATGGAGAACTTCCTGCCGTCGTCGGCGTACCTGTTCCCGCGCGGCGTCGAGGGAGGCCTGGTCAGCATGCTGAAGCCCGCCACCCGCCTGTCCCTGGTCGCGGTCGCGGACATCGGCACGGCCGTCGCCGCCGCCGTCGCGGACCCGGAGAAGTTCGACCGGGTGGAACTGGAGCTGGCGAGCGACCACCTGTCGATGACGGAGATCGCCGAGGTGCTCTCCCGCGCGCTGGGCGTCGAGCTCACCGCGCCGGACATGACCGTGGAGCAGGCCTACGCGGCCGGGATGCCCGAGATGGGCGCCGGGCACGACCGGATGAACGAGACGGGCATGGTGGGACGCCCGGAGTACGCCAGGGAGCTGGGCCTGCCGCTCACCGGTTTCGACGAGTGGGCCCAGACCGTTCTGCGAGGCAGCGCCTGAGAGCCGTCCACATCGCGGGCAGGCCACTCCGCACTCGCTGCGCGAAGGCTTACGGTGGAGGGCGTGACCACCACGGCGGAGGTTCTGACCCAGGCGGACGCCCGGATCCGGCGGCTGGAATCGCAGCTGGTGCGCGAGTTCGGCGACGTGCCGCCGAGCCTCGTGCACGAGTGGATCGAACGGGCGCGGGCACGCTTCGGGCGTGCGCGGCTGCAGGACTACGTGCCGTTGTTCGTGGCCCGTGAGGTGCGGGCATCGGCGCGTGCGTTCCCGGTGGAGGCGGCGGCGGGAACGGTCCTGTCCGGATGGGCGCGGAACACGGCACGTCGTCTGCTCGCCGCCGAGTTACCGCGCCGATGGGCGCACACGGCCGGTGTCGCGCGTCGTGCCGAACAAGTGGCTCACGTCCTGCCGGAAGAGGAACGCGAACTGCTCGTCGCCGCGGCCTGGGTGCACGACATCGGCTACGCCGCCGAGCTGAAGGACACGGGCCTGCACTCGTTGGACGGGGCGCGCTACCTGCGCCGGGCGGGTGTCCCCGAGCGGATCTGCAGCCTGGTGGCGCACCACTCCGGCGCGGCGGCGGTGGCCGAGCTGGTCGGGCTCGCGGGCGGCCTGGGGGAGTTCCCCGACCACCGCGGCCGTCTGCGGGACGCGCTCTGGTACTGCGACATGAGCACCGGTCCGGACGGTCACCCGACGACGGTGCACGGCAGGCTGGCCGAGATCCGGCAGCGGCGGGGCCCCGACGACCCGGTGGTGCGCGCCCTCGCGATGAACGGCGACGAACGCCTCGCGGCGGTCCGGCGCACGCACCGGCTGATCCGCAAGGCACGGTGAACGGGCCGTCCTCTACCGTGGGCTGATGCTGGACCTGAGCCCGCAGCCGGGTGATCTGGAGCCCATCGAGACCGCCTCGATCGACGAGCTGCGGGCGTTGCAGCTCGAACGGCTGCGGTGGTCGGTCCGGCACGCGTACGAGAACGTGCCGCACTACCGCGCCTCCCTCGACGCGCACGGCGTGCACCCGGACGACGTGAAGTCGCTGGCGGACCTGGCGAAGCTGCCGTTCACGACCAAGGCCGACCTGCGCGACAACTACCCGTTCGGCATGTTCGCCGTTCCGCGCGAAGAGGTCGCCCGCGTGCACGCCTCGTCGGGAACGACCGGCAAGCCCACTGTCGTCGGCTACACGAAGGCCGATCTGGACACGTGGGCGGCGGTCGTGGCGCGCAGCATCCGCGCGGCGGGCGGCCGGGCAGGGCACGTCCTGCACAACGCCTACGGCTACGGCCTGTTCACCGGCGGGCTCGGCGCGCACGCGGGCGCGGAGCTGCTGGGCTGCACGGTCGTCCCGGTGTCCGGCGGCATGACCGAGCGCCAGGTGCAGCTGATCCGCGACTTCGAGCCGGACATCATCATGGTGACGCCGTCGTACATGCTCTCGATCATCGACGAGATGGAGCGCCAGGGCGTCGACCCGCGCTCGACGTCGTTGAAGGCCGGCATCTTCGGCGCGGAGCCGTGGACGAACGACATGCGGCACGAGATGGAGCGGCGCCTCGACATGCACGCCGTCGACATCTACGGGCTGTCCGAGGTGATCGGGCCGGGCGTGGCCAGCGAGTGCGTGGAGACCAAGGACGGCCTGCACGTCTGGGAGGACCACTTCTACCCGGAGGTCGTCGACCCGGTCACCGGCGAGGTGCTGCCCGACGGCGAGGAGGGCGAGCTGGTCTTCACCTCGCTGACCAAGCAGGCGATGCCGATCCTCCGCTACCGCACCCGCGACCTGACCCGCCTGCTGCCGGGCACGGCCAGGACCATGCGCAGGATCGAGAAGATCACCGGCCGCACCGACGACATGATCATCCTGCGCGGCGTGAACCTCTTCCCGACGCAGATCGAGGAGCTGATCCTCCAGGTCCCCGCGCTGTCCCCGCACTTCCAGTGCGTGCTCAGCCGCACGGGCCACCTCGACGACCTGACCGTCCTGGTGGAACACCGCGAGGACGCCGCGGCCGCTGACGCGGGCGACGCGCTGAAGCGCCTGGTCAAGAACTCGATCGGCGTCACCGTGGCGGTGGACGTCGTCGCACCCGGCGGGATCGAGCGGTCCGTCGGCAAGATGAAGCGGATCGTGGACAACCGCCCGAAGCGGTGAGCACGTGACGCAAGCGTCATGGGCGTTTACTTGAAAGTTGAACTATCTTGGTGGCATGAAGAAGATCGGTTTTCTGTCGTTCGGGCACTGGACGGACAGCCCGCACTCGCAGACGAGGTCGGCGGCCGACACGTTGCTGCAGTCGATCGACCTGGCCGTGGCCGCCGAGGAGCTGGGCGCGGACGGCGCCTACTTCCGCGTGCACCACTTCGCCCGTCAGCTCGCGTCGCCGTTCCCGCTGCTCGCCGCGATCGGCGCGAAGACCGACCGCATCGAGATCGGCACCGGCGTGATCGACATGCGTTACGAGAACCCGATGTACATGGCCGAGGACGCGAGTGCCGCGGACCTCATCGCCGGCGGCAGGCTGCAGCTCGGCATCTCCAGGGGATCACCCGAGCAGGTCATCGACGGCTGGCGGCACTTCGGCTACCAGCCGTCCGAGGGTCAGACCGACGCCGACATGGCCCGCCTGCACTCGGAGCTGTTCCTGAAGGTGCTGGAGGGCCGGGGCTTCGCGGAGCCGCATCCCCGCCCGATGTTCCCGAACCCGCCCGGCCTGCTGCGCATCGAACCGCACGCGCCGGGTCTGCGTGACCGGATCTGGTGGGGCGCGGCGTCCAACGCCACCGCCGCCTGGGCCGCCGAGCAGGGCATGAACCTGATGAGCTCGACCCTGAAGTTCGACGAGGGCGGCGCGCCGTTCCACGTGCAGCAGGCAGACCAGATCAGGGCGTTCCGCAAGGCCTGGACCGAGGCCGGGCACACCCACGAGCCGCGGGTCTCGGTGTCGCGCAGCATCTTCGCGCTCACCACGGACCTCGACCGCATGTACTTCGGCGGCGACGGCAAGAGCACCGACAGCATCGGTTTCATCGACGGCCCGAAGCAGGCGATCTTCGGCCGGTCCTACGCGGCGGAGCCGGACGTGCTGGTCGAGCAGCTCGCCGAGGACGAGGCGATCGCGGAGGCCGACACGCTGCTGCTGACCGTGCCCAACCAGCTGGGCGTCGAGTTCAACGTGCACGTGCTGGAGAACATCCTGACGCATGTGGCGCCGGCGCTGGGCTGGCGCTGACGTCGGACACCTGATCCCGTTCGCCGCCGGACGGGATCAGGTGTAGATGGTCTCTATAGCTTCAGTGTTGACCGAAAAGAATCACCGGCGGCGGTCCCGCACGTAGACCGCCGACTGCTTGCCCTGAACGCGCCGATCGACCTCGAACAACGTCGTGGCGGTGATCAGGTCGCTGAGCTTCGAGTAGCCATAGGTGCGCGAGTCGAACTCGGGCCGCTGCTTGGTGATGATGCTGCCGACCGCCGCGAGTGACGCCCACCCGTCCTCGTCCGACGCCGCCTCGACGGCGTTGCGCAGCAGCTTGACGAGCGTGGTGTCGCCCTTGAGCTGGGCGATCGACGTGGTCGACTTGCGCGCGAGCGGCGTCTCGGCGGGGGCCTCGGCCTCGGGGTAGGCGAGGTTCTCCACGTAGATGAACTTGTCGCAGGCCGCGACGAACGGCTTGGGCGTCTTGCGTTCGCCGAAGCCGTACACGGTCAGGCCGGACTCGCGCAGGCGGGCGGCGAGGCGGGTGAAGTCCGAGTCGCTGGAGACGATGCAGAAGCCGTCGAAGCGGTCGGAGTAGAGCAGGTCCATCGCGTCGATGACCATCGCCGCGTCGGTGGCGTTCTTGCCCGTCGTGTAGGCGAACTGCTGGATGGGCTGGATCGACTGGGCCAGCAGGTGGTCCTTCCAGCCCTTCAGGTTGTTGCCGGTCCAGTCGCCGTACGCGCGCTTGACGTGGGCGGTGCCGTACTTGGCGATCTCGGCCAGCAGTGCCTCGGTGATCGAGGGCTGGGCGTTGTCCGCGTCGATGAGCACCGCCAGCTTGACGGCGCTCTCATTGGCAGTGGCCACGGTGAATCCGCCTTCGTTCTCAGGTGTTCAGCAGCCGGCTGAGCCACGTCAGCGAGGCCGTGATCTGGTGCGGGGACCGGCCGCGCCGCCGTTGCTCCTGGTAGACCTTGGGAGCCAGCGGTGCGAGCAGCACCTCGACCAGACCTTCCGGATCCGGTGCGGCCGCCTCGCGCAGCAGGGTCAGCACGTGCAGCCGCCAGAAACCGTAGGCCCCCGTGCCGAACCGGGCGTCACCGGTCTCCGCTCCGAGCACCAGGTGCAGGTGGCGTTCGAGCAGGCCCGCCATAGCCGTGTAGAACGCCGCGAGCCGCTCGGCGGGCGGGGCGCCGGGGCCCAGCGGTGGGGGGCCGGACATCAGTTGTTCCTGCAGGACGCGTTCGTGCTCGTCCAGCAACGCGGCGGCGACGGAGGCCGGGTCGGGGTAGCGGCGGTAGAGGGTGGCGCGGCCGACGCCGGCGGCGCGCGCGATCTCGTCCATCGTGACCTGGCGGGCGTCCTTGGTCGCGAACAGCTCCTCGGCGGCGGCCAGGACCCGTGCCCGGTTGCGTGCGGCGTCGGCGCGTTCCCTGGCCGGCGGCCGCTCGCTCATGACCATGAACGGATCGTACGCGATCACCAAGCAAGTGGACGGCGCGTCCACTTCGTGCCTACGCTGCATTAGCGGACACTGTGTCCACTTACTTGGGGGTTGTTGTCGTGTACTTCGTGTTCCTGGCGTCGGCGCTGCTCGTCGGGTGTCTGCTCGCCGTGCAGGCGTCGGCGAACCTGCAGCTGACCAAGGCGGCCGGCTCGCCGTACGGGGCGTCGGCGCTGCAGCTCGGCCTCGCCGCGGTGCTGCTGGCGGTGCTCGCGGCGGCGACCGGCACGATCGGAGCGCTGGCGCTGGTGCCGGACGTCGAGCCGTGGCATCTGGTGGGCGGGCTGGCCAGTCCGCTCTACATCACCAGCGGCATCCTGCTGTTCCCGCGGCTGGGCGCGCTCGCAGCCGTCGGGCTCTTCGTGACCGGTCAGATGTTCGCGTCGCTGGCACTCGACCTGTTCGGGCTGCTGGGCGTGCCGCGGCAGCCGCTCTCCGCGGCGGTCGTGGTCGGTGCCGCGGCGGTCCTGGCGGGCATCACCGTGATCGCGAGGCCGAAGACGAAGAACGTCGGCTGGATCGCGCTCGGCATCGTGGCGGGCGCGGTGCTGCCCGTGCAGGGGGCGATCAACGCCCGGCTGCGTGCCGACCTGCACGCGCCGATCACAGTCGCCCTGGTCAGCTTCGCCGTGGCGACGCTGGCCATCTCGGTGGTGGTGCTGTTCAACCGCACACCGGCGCCGAAACCGGGGCCCCTCAAGGACATGCCGTGGTGGGGCTGGCTCGGCGCCGGGTGCGCGGCGGCCTACGTCATCGCGACGTTCCTGCTGATCCCGGAGATCGGCGCGGCGACGACGGTCGTGCTCACCGTCACCGGGCAGCAGCTCGCGTCGGCAGTGATCGACCACTGTGGACTGTTCCGGATGCCGGTCAGGCCGCTGACCTCCGTTCGGGTCACCGGGCTCTCGTTGCTCGTGGCCGGGTCGCTGCTCATCCAGTTCGGGTAGGTCAGGCCCTCCTCGACCGGCTCACCCAGCCCTTCGAGATGCCGAGCGTGACCCGTTTCGCGCACTGGCACGGCCGAACCGTTGTGACACCGGTCCCGACACGAACCGCCAAAGCAACACGAACGCCCTGTTCCCGCATTACGGTGGAGATGGAAACGGGCGTGAGAGAGGTGGAACCGGGCGTGACGTCCTGGGTTGAAGTGATCAACTATGTCCGGGTGCGGTACGAGGTGCTGGAGGAGTCCGACGCCTGGCTGCGCTTCCGGCTCGACGTGGACGGGACGCGCACGCAGCAGGTCTCCGTGCACCACCTGCCCGACCTCGACGGCGCCGCGTGGGTGGAGATCTCCTCACCGGTCGGCCGCGCCGCCGATGTCGACCTGCGTCGTTTCCTCGAGCTGGCGGGCGAGCCGCAGGTCGGCGGGGCGGCCGTGGTGGACGGTCTCGCGCTGCTCAAGCACGTGGTGCCGCTGGAGGACCTGAGCGTGCGGGAGGAGTTCGAGCGCCCGCTCGCGCTGCTGGTCGGCCGCGCGGACGCCATCGAGCACGAGCTGACGAGCAGCGACCACTTCTGACGCCGTGCCGGACGCCGCGGCCTGGGCCGAGCGACAGGTGGCGGCGGTCCGCGACGACCCGCCTGGTCGCCTGGCGCTGATGGAACGCTGCTACTACGGCCCGTTCGGCCAGGCGCCGCAGCACCTGCCGTTCCGCCGGGCCGCCAGGTCGTTCATGCGCTGGCAGCTGCGGCGGGGCGTGCTGCAACCGTCGTTCCACGCGCGTCCCGGCAGCCGCTGGTGGCGCGCGGTGAACGAGCGCATCCTCCGCGACGGCTGCGAGGCGGTGGGGCTGAGCGGCCGGCTCAGCGGCCCGCCGTCGTCGCACACGGCGGCGCAGTGGCTCACGTTCGCGCGCAACCCCACGGCGGACACCTGGTACCGCGCGCACAACGGCAGCGTGGTCGCCGCCTACCTGGAGAACCGCGCGCTCGCGGAGGCCGAGAGCGAGCCCGAGCGGTTCTTCATGAACGTCATCCTGTGCCGGGTGCTGTACACGCACGCCCTGGTCGCGGCGCCCCGGCTGTCGCTGGGCTGGCTGCGTGCGCTCGCGCCGTTGCTCGGCGACCCCAGGCTGGGCATGACGGGGATCTTCCTGCAGCTCTCCCGCGTGCTGCCGGACGAGTACCCGCTGCGCGACGACGTGCGGTTCTACCTCAGCCAGGAGCACGGGTTCGCCCGTCTCGTGGACTTCGGGATGATCGTGCCGCGGCTGCAACGGCTCTACGAGTGGTCAGCGGACGATCTCTCCGAACCCGGCCTGCTCGACTGCGTTCGTGACGGCGCCCTGACCTACGCGTGGCGGTTCGAGGATCGGGACGTCTGGGAGCCGCCGAAGTCGTTCGTGCTGCCCGTGATCCACCGGATCCTGCCCGCGTCGAAGAGCTGATGGCGGTGCCCCTGAACGAGTTCAGGGGCACCGCGTGGTCAGCAGGCGAGCGTCGGTGCCTGAGTCTTGCCGCCACCGTCGAGGGCCGAGAGCTTCACGCCGGTCAGGCCGAGCACCGCCTGGGCCGTGGCGCGAGGAGCGGTCGTCTGGTCGAAACCCGTTGCGTCGTAGGAGATCGCGCCGCGGTTCACGACCGGTGCCGAGCAGCCCGCCTGCAGCGAGCGCAGGAACTGCCGGGCCTTCACCGCCGCGGCCGGACGGTGACCGGCCAGCGCCTCGGCCGCCAGACCGGTGCTGTTGGCGTTGGACGCGTTGGTGCCGAACGAGAAGCCGCCATCGGTGTTCTGCTTGCCGGCCAACCAGGTCGTGCCCTCGTCGGCGTTGGTGCTGTCACCGTTGGCGCGCAACGCCTGCACGGCCATCGCCGTCGAGTCGACGTCGCTCACGCAGGTCGCCTGGCCGAAGTCGAGCGGGAAACCGCCGTCGGCGCACTGGGTGCCGGCCAGGAACGTGACCGACGACGCGGGCGTGCCGCCGGAGGTGCGGCCGAGCGCGATCAACGCCAGCGACTGCGAGAAGGCGTTGGAGAAGTCGCCGAAGTCCGAGCGGTCGGAGAACCGGCCGGACGGGGCGAGCAGCGCGCGCAGCCCGGCCTCGAGGTTCACGCCGCCGAACGACGTGCCGTTCTTGTGCCGCACCTGGGCGGCGAGCAGCAGCTTGGCGTGCGCGCCCGCGTACGACTCGGTGCCGGTGCCGACGTACCCGGTGGTGATCTCCGGCCTGGCCAGCCACGTGATGGCCTTCTCGGCGTTGGTGTCCGAGGCGCGGGCGGCGGCGAACGCGAAGATCGCGTCGATCGTGAGGCCCTGGTCCGGGAACTTCTGGCCGCCGAAGTCGGCCTCGAACCGTTCCCCGTCGACCAGTTGCCGCGCGAGCCAGCCCGCAGCGGCGTCGGCCTTGTTGTGGGTGGCGGCCACCGCGGGGGTGACCGTGCCCATGCCCAGCAGCAGGACAGCAGCGAGCACCAGACGTCTCATCAGCAGAACCCTTTCCCGCACATCCACGACAGGAGTTGGTGACAACGCGCGGAACGGGTGACCGGGCTCGCCTCGCGAAGAGGCACACCGTTGCGGGACAGCGCCGGATTCCCACCGGACTTCCCCCACTCCGCGCTGAACGCCCCAAAGGCTCTCATGCCGCACAAGGCCCCGTGCCACGAACTCCGAAGTCGCGGTGTGACGCTCACCGCCGACGCCGTCGGCGGTGCCGATCGGCGCAATCCTGGTGTTAGCCTCTGCCGGGCAAAACAACTGCACACCTCCGCTCGTGACGGGGAAGCCGGTCGAAATCCGGCGCTGTCGCGCAACCGTGGGCCACCTTCGGGGTGGCGAGTCGGGATACCGATCGGGCGGGTTGAGAACGGTCCGACCGCTGTCGCGAGAAGCAGGGGTGGCTACCGGCGCTTCGCGCCGTGCCCCTCCTGCCTGCAGCAAAGGAGGGGGAGCATGAAGCAGCGCGGAACTGCGGCCGCACTGGCGTTCGTCGTCAGCACCGGTCTGATCGCCGCCCTGGTCAGCGGCACCGCGGCGGCCGCGGGTGATCGCGAGGCCGCGCACGCCGCCTCTGCCTGGCTCTCCCGCCAGCTGCGCCCCGACGGCACGCTCGAGAACCCGCTCGGCGGCGCGCTTCCCGACCACGGCCTGATGCTCGACCTGGTGTTCGCGATGCACGCCTCCGGAGACGGCGCGCTCGCCGAGCCGATCGTGGACTTCCTCGACACCGGGGGCCACGCGACCGACTACTTCACGTGGGACGGGCTCGTCCCCGACAGCGGGTTCGACCAGATCATCGTCGGCGGCGCCGCGGCGAAAACCCTGCTGGCGGCCCAGATCTCCGGCCACGACCCGCGCGACTTCGACGGCCACGACATGATCGCCGAGACCAAGGCCGCGATCCGCCGCTCCGGCGTCGACGCCGGCCGGATCAGCGACTACTCGAAGAACCCCGAGTGGTCGGACATGGTGAGCAACAACGCCAACATGTTCGGCCAGGCCCTCGCCGTCATCGGGCTCGCAGCGGCGGGGGAGAACGACCAGCTCGCCCTCGACAAGATGCTGACACAGCAGTGTTCCGAGGGCTATTTCCGCATCTTCTTCGGCTACCTCACGACTCCCGACGGCGTCAGGGTGTCGAGCTGTGACGAGGGCAAGGCGGAGGGCGCCGCCTCACCGGACGGCGACACGACCGGCCTCGCCCTCTCCGCGATGCTGGCGGCGAAACGCGCCGGCGCGGCGAACCTCGACCAGCCGATCGCCAGGACGGTGAAGTGGCTCAAGGACAACCAGGTCACGGGCGGCGGCTGGGGCGGCGGTGTCGGCACGGAGGCACCGAACACCAACAGCACCGGTCTGATCGTGCAGGCGCTCGCCGACGCGGGCGGCGCAGAGTCCCAGGTGGACAGCGGTGTCGCGTTCCTCAAGTCGGCGCAGGCCAAGGATTCCGACGCGGACACCGCGCTCGCCGGTCACCTCGGCGCGATCGCGTACAACCCGGCGTCGTACGTCGCGGCCCGCGAGGGCGGGATCTCCGGCATCGACACGTGGATCAGGGCGAGCGCGCAGGCCTCACTCGGGTTGTCGCAGGTCAGCCTCTACGCACTGGCCAAGGGTGACGTCGATCCCGGGCCCACGACCACCACCACGACCGCGAAACCGACGGTGCCGTCATCGACATCGAGCCCTGTCACCTCGACGACGACCGTGGTGCACACCAGCACTGAAACCGTTGCGGTGCCGGCGCCTCTGCCCAAGCCCGCGCCGAAAGCCGTGGTCCGTCAGCCCTCGCCGGCACCGCAGACCGTCAAACCCGTCGCCACGGCGGCCCAGGCGAAGCTGGGCGCCTACCTGGCGAACAAACTGGTGCGCGGCGACCACGTCGAGGTCGTGGACAGCGACAAGACCTACGTCGACTACGACGCGACCGCGAACGTCGTGCTGGCACTGCGTTCTCTGGGCGAACAGCCGGACGCGGTGAAGCGCGCCACGGACTTCCTGCTCACCCCGGACTCCGTCAACGCCTACGCGCACGGCGCCCCGTACGAGACCGGCGACGCCGCCTACGCCGAACCACTGGCGAAACTCGTGATCCTCGCCCAGTTCCAGCAGAGGACCGACATCGCGAACGAACTGCGCGGCAAGCTCGCGAAACTGCGCGGCGCGGACGGCCTCTTCACCGACGCGGGCTCGTTCGCGGACTCCGACGACTCGGTCCGCAGGCACGCCTGGGCCGTGCTCGCCACCATCGCCGATCCCGGGCAGTCGATCGAGGCTCTGTCCCGTCGCATCTGCAAGGACGGCCTGTTCCCCGAACGCATGGACACCACCGGCTGCGAGGAAGGCGACGTCGCCGCCACCGCAGCCGCGGTGACCGCGTTGAACAGCAGGCCTTTCACCGACGACACACCCGCGACCCGGACGCCGGGCGACTGGTCGGGCGAGCGGGCGAGCGCCTTCACCAGGGCGGTCACCGCACTCAGCGGCCGGACCAATGGCAAGGGAATGGTCGACGGCGAGGGCGGCGAACCCGCTGTCGCGCTCAGTGCCGCCGTCGCCGGGGCCCGCCAGGTGGCAGGCCTGGACGCGACGACCACGTCCAAGACCCTCGCCGGGCTGCTGCTCGCCGACGGCGGGCTGCCCCGCACGGCGGTCTCCGGCGGCGACGGCACCACCGACTTCGCCACGAGTGTCGAGGCCGCGCAAGGCATCGCCGGGCGGTCGTGGAGCAGCGCGGACGGTTCGCCGCTGTCCCCGGTCGTCCGCCTGCCGCTCACCGACGTCAAGCCGGCCACCCAGAACCTGGCCGCCGCGTCGCCGTGGGCGCCACCGCTCTGGTCGTACTTCGCACTCGGCGGCGCGATGGTGCTCGCCGGACTCGTTCTGCTGCTTCGTCGTCGTCTCATCAAGGGGGTTCAGTGATGCGCAGAGTTCTTGCCGCCGCGTTGGTTCTGACGGGCCTGGTCGTGGCGCCCGCACCCGCGAGCGCCGCCGGGTACGCCGGCCTCTGCACGGGACCGGACGCGCTGACCGGCACGACGATCGTCATCGACTTCCAGGAACTGGACGGCAACGGGGGAGTCGCCGCGCCGACGATCACCCGGTGTTCGCCCAACGCCACCCCCGGCACCGACCGCTCGGGCATCAAGGCGTTGCAGGACGCCGGTATCGCGGTGGCGGGCACCACGCGCTGGGGTCTCGGTTTCGTGTGCCGCCTGGAGGGCCGCCCGTCGGCCACCGAGAACCTCCCGGTCACCGGCAACCCGACCTACAAGGAGGCCTGCTTCACCACCCCGCCCGCCTCCGCGTACTGGGGTTACTGGCACGCCAACGGCGCGGGCAGCACCTGGACCTACAGCAGCTACGGCGCCCTGAACCGCACCGTGGTCCCCGGCGGCTTCGAGGGCTGGTCCTTCTCCCTCAACAAGTCCGCCACCACGAACCCGGCACCCGGTGTCACGCCGACGAACCCGGCCGTGAGCGCGAACAACCCCGCGGTCGGCCTGTCGGTCAACGACCTGGACCGCAAGATCACCCTCGGCCAGACCACGTCGCTGACCTGGACGTCCACCAACGCCACGGCGGTCACCGCCAGTTCGGTGTCACCAGCCACCGGCGGCGGTTCCTGGTCAGGCTCCCTGGCCACGCCCGGCGGCACCCAGAACGTCACGCCCACCGCGACCGGCGTGTACACCTACATCATCTCCGCGACCGGGAACGGGGTGACGGTGTACTCGTCCGCCACCCTGACCGTCCAATGAGGATGATCGCCGCGCTCGCCGTGGCAGTGCTGACGGCGAGCGCCTCTCCCGCCCACGCGATCGACCACGGCAAGGGCCACCCCGGTTTCTGCAAGGACGACAAGGGCGTCACTGTCGTCATCGACTTCCAGCAGCTCGGCGGCGAGACGTACGTGCGCTGCAACCCGCAGGCCACGCGCGGCACCGGCCTCGACGCGCTCAAGGGCGCCGGTTTCCAGGTCGCGGGGGTGCAGCGGTGGGGTGAGGCGTTCGTCTGCCGCATCGAGAACAAGCCGTCCGCCGCCGAGAAGATCCCGGTCGACGGCCGCGAGAACTACCGCGAGCTGTGCATCGACACCCCTCCGGCCGGCGCCTACTGGTCGTACTGGCACGCCGCGAACAACTGCGCCTGGGACTACAGCCAGTGGGGCGTGAAGAACCGCGACTTCCTCGCGGGCGGCTTCGAGGGCTGGTCGTTCTCCCTGAACGCCACCGCGGACTCCAACCCCGAACCCCGCGTCGCGGCGGTCCGTCCCGGCACCGAGGGACGGGCGTGCAACGCGGTCGAGGAACCCAAGCCGGTCTCCAACGACCCCAACGAGAAACAGGCGCCCGTCCAGGGCCGTCCGCCACAGGCCACCCCCGAGGCCCCAGTGGACACCCCGCAGGCGGGCGCACCGACCGGAGCGTTGCCACCCCCGAAACCCCGTGCCAGCGCGACACCCCGGCCGAAGGCCAAAGACCCGTCGAGCAACGTGGCGTTCAGCGGCGGTGAACAGGCCGAGGACGTCACCGCGGCGATCAAACGCCAGTCCGGTGCGAGCGACCTCGCGCCCTGGGCAGCGGGCAGCGCCGTTCTCGTGCTGCTGGTGGCCGGGTTCTTCGTTGCACGGCGGCGGAAACGGGTCAACGAGTCGTGAAGTACTTCCTGCCGCGCGACCTGCACCCGGCCGCCTGGTGGGTGTGGGCGCTCGGGCTCGCGGTGGCGGCGACGCGGACCACGAACCCGTGGCTGCTGCTCACCATCGTCGCGGTGGCGGGCTACGTGGTCGTGGCCCGCCGCTCCGAGGCGCCGTGGGCGCTGGCGTTCCGGCTGTACCTCTACCTGGGCGCGTGGATCGTGGCGATCCGGGTGTTCTTCCGGCTCGTGTTCGGCGGCGCCGAGGGCTCGACGATCGTCCTGCGGCTGCCGGAGATCCCGCTGCCGGAGTGGGCGGCGGGCATCCGGCTGTTCGGCGACGTGTCCGCGGAGTCGTTGCTGGGCGGGCTCTACGACGGCCTGCGCCTCGCGACCATGGTGATCTGCCTCGGCGCGGCCAACGCGCTGGCGAACCCGAAGCGGCTGCTCAAAGCCATGCCACCGGCGCTGTACGAGGTCGGCACGGCGGTGATCGTCGCGCTGTCGGTGTTCCCTCAGTTGGCCGAGAGCGTCCTGCGGGTGCGCCGCGCGCGCCGGTTGCGGGGCAGGGCCAGCGGCAAGAGGGTCCGCGCGCTGCACGCCATCCTGATCCCGGTGCTGGAGGACGCGCTGGCCCGGTCCCTGCAACTCGCCGCGTCGATGGACTCGCGCGGGTACGGCCGGGCGGGCGTGGTCGAGGCGCGGGCACGGCTGCTCACCGGCACGTTGATGATCGTCGGCCTGATCGGCGTGTGCGTCGGCGTCTATGCCACTTTGGACGGTTCGACGCCGCGTTACCTCGCCGCACCAGTGCTCTCCGCCGGACTGGTCGTCGGCCTGATCGGCTTCCGGTTCGCGGGCAGGCGGGTCGAACGCACCCGGTACCGGCCGGATCGCTGGCACCTGCCCGAGATCGTGGTCTCCGCGAGCGGGATCGCCGTCGCGGTGGTGTTGTTCGTGACGTCCAGTGTGGACCCGACGAACCTCAACCCGTCGCTGATCCAGCTGTCCTGGCCGCTGTTGTCGTGGGGACCGCTCGCCGGGGTGCTGATCGGGGTGGCGCCCGCGTTCCTCAGCCCCGCACCCGAACCGACCCACGCCGCACTGGCGGAACCAGCGGAAGAGAAGACGGCATGATCGAGCTCAGCCAGGTCGGTTTCCGGTACCCGGACCGCACCGAACCCGTGCTGCGGGACGTCACGCTGTCCATCGGCGAGGGTGAGCTGGTGCTGTTCGCCGGGCAGACCGGCGCGGGCAAGTCGACGTTGCTCGACACGATCAACGGCCTGGTCCCGCACTTCACCGGCGGCCACCTCGAAGGCGACGTCTCGGTGGCGGGCGTCTCGACCCGCTCGCGGCCGCCGCGGGAGTTCGCGCACCTGGTCGGGGTGGTCGGCCAGGACCCGCTGGCCGGGTTCGTCACCGACACCGTCGAGGACGAGCTGGCCTACGGCATGGAACAGCTCGGCCTGTCGCCGCAGGTGATGCGCCGCCGCGTCGAGGAGACCCTGGACCTGCTGGGGATCGCCGAACTGCGCAGGCGCGCGCTGCGCACGTTGTCGGGCGGCCAGCAGCAACGGGTCGCGATCGGCGCCGTCCTCACCACCCACCCCAAGGTCCTGGTGCTCGACGAACCCACCTCCGCGCTCGACCCGACCGCTGCCGAGGACGTGCTCGCGACCCTCGCCCGGCTGGTGCAGGACCTCGGCACCACCGTGCTGATGGCCGAGCACCGGATGGAACGCGTGGTCCCGTTCGCCGACCGCATGATCTACGTGCCCGGCGACGGCGGTGTCGTCGACGGTGCTCCGGCCGAGGTATTGCGGGACATGCCGATCGCGCCGCCGATCGTCCAACTGGGACGGTTGGCGGGCTGGGACCCGTTGCCGCTGTCGGTGCGCGACGCCCGCCGCCGCCCGATCGAGCTCGGCGCTCCGCCGGCACGGGTCACGCCGACGGGGGAGAGCTTGCTGACCGCGTCGGACGTCGTGGTCCGCTACGGCCCGAAGATCGCCGTCCGCGCGGTCGACCTGGACCTGCACGTGGGCGAGATCGTCGCGATGATGGGCCGCAACGGTTCCGGCAAGTCGTCGCTGCTGTGGGCGCTGCAGGGCTCCGGCCCACGGCAGGGCGGCGCGGTCGACGTCGCCGGGTCCGACCCGAAGAAGCTGACGGCCGGCGAGGCGCGCAAGCTGGTCGGCCTGGTGCCGCAGACCGCGAGCGACCTGCTGTACCTGCAGACCGTCGCCGACGAGTGCGCCGCGGCCGACGCGGAGTCCGACGCCACTGCCGGTTCGTGCAGGGCGTTGCTCGACCGGCTCGCGCCCGGCATCCGTGCCGAGGCCCATCCGCGCGACCTCTCCGAGGGCCAGCGGCTCGCGTTGGTGCTGGCCGTCCAGCTCTCCGCCGCACCGCGCGTGATGCTGCTCGACGAACCCACCAGAGGCCTCGACTACACCGCGAAGGCCGCGCTGGCGGGCATGATCACCCAGCTCGCCGCGGAGGGACGGGCCGTCGTCGTCGCCACGCACGACGTCGAGTTCGTCGCCACCGTCGCCCACCGCGCGATCGTCATGGCGGAGGGCGAGATCGTCTCCGACGGCCCGACCGCCGAGGTGCTCGGCGGCTCACCCGCGTTCGCCACCCAGGTCGCCAAGATCCTCGGCGAACCCTGGCTCACCGTCGCCGACGTCCGCGCCGCGCTGCCGCAGGAGGTCGCGTGAACGCCGTCCGGGTCGGGCCGCGCTCGGTCGCGGTGCTCACCCTCGCCTCCGTCGCGGGCCTGATGATGTTCGTGTGGCCGCTGCTGGTCCGCGTCGAACCCCAGTCCATGCAGCACGGGCCGGACGCGCCGTTCGTCTTCATCGGCATCCTGCCCGTCCTGATCATCATCGTCCTCGCGGAGCTCTCCGAGGGCGGCATGGACTCGAAGGCCCTGGCGATGCTCGGGGTCCTGTCGGCGGTCAACGCGGCGCTGCGGCCGTTGGGTGCGGGCACGGCGGGCATCGAGACCGTGTTCTTCCTGCTCGTGCTGGCGGGCCGCGTCTTCGGCCCCGGCTTCGGTTACCTGCTGGGCTGCACGTCGTTGTTCGCCTCCGCCCTGCTCACCGCCGGTGTCGGGCCGTGGCTGCCGTTCCAGATGATGTGTTCGGCGTGGATCGGCATGGGCGCGGGCCTGCTGCCCCGGCGGATCACCGGCAAGGCCGAGATCGCGATGCTCGTGGCGTACGGGATCGTGGTCGCGTACCTGTTCGGGTTCCTGATGAACCTGTGGTTCTGGCCGTTCATCACCGACGCCGAGGTGCCGTACCACGACGGCCACATCTCCTACGTGCCCGGCGCACCGGTGCTGGAGAACCTGCACCGCTTCGCCGTCTTCACCCTGCTCACGTCCACCGCGGGCTGGGACACCGGCCGCGCGATCACCAACACCGTCGCCATCCTCGTGCTCGGACCCGCGGTGCTCGCGACCCTGCGCCGCGCGTCGCACAAGGCCTCCTACGGCACCCTGCCGAGCTTCTCCGACCGCTGACCGCAAGAACTTGACTGCCGGATCAATGTTGCCCATCGTGTGCGTCGTGACTGGACTGGAGCAGCATTCGGCCGACGTCGTGATCGTCGGCGCCGGCTACGCGGGGCTGGCCGCCGCGTCCCGCCTGGCGGCCGCCGGACTCGGCGTCGTGGTCCTGGAGGCCGCGGACCGCGTGGGCGGCCGGGTGTTCAGCGAGGAACTGCCGTCCGGTGTGCGGGTGGACCACGGCGGGCAGTGGATCGGTCCGTCCCAGAAGCGTTTCCACGAGCTCGCGGCCAAGTTCGGCTGCGCGACCTTCCCGACGTGGGAGACCGGCACGCACGTCGAGATCTGGCACGACGACACCCGCTCCGACTACTCCGGCGCCGTGCCGAAGTCCGGTCCCGGCATGGCCGAGTACCTGCGCGTGACCGCGTCGCTCGACGAGCTCGCCCGCACCGTCGACCTGGTCGAGCCGTGGCACACCCAGCGGTTCGAGGAGTTCGACGCGTTGTCCGCGGAGGAGTTCTTCCTCTCGCAGACGCACGACGAGGACGCTCAGCGCCGGTTGGCACTGGCCGTGCAGGGCGTGTGGTGCTGCGAGCCAAGGGAGATCTCGTTCTTCCACGTGCTGTTCTACATCGCCTCGGCGGGCGGCTTCGAGCAGCTGATGGAGACCACCGGCTGCGCGCAGGACTCCCGTTTCTCCGGTGGCGCCGACGCGGTGGCGCTGGCGATGGCCGCGACGCTGCCCGTCCGGCTCGACGAGCCGGTGCGGACGATCCGGCACACCGCCGAGGGCGTCGAGGTGGAGACCGGCAAGGCGGTGGTGCGCGCCCGGCGTGCGGTCGTCACCGTGCCCCCGGCGGCGCTGGGACGGATCACGTTCGAGCCCGCGCTGCCGCCCGCACGCCGCGGCTGGGCTGGCCACGCGCCGATGGGACGGGTCGCGAAGATCCACGCGGTCTACGAGGAACCGTTCTGGCGCAAGAAGGACCGCTCCGGCATCGCCACCTTCTACAACCGCAACCCCGTGGGCGTGGTGTTCGACAACTCTCCGGAGGACGCGTCACGAGGCGTGCTCGTCGCGTTCGTCTACGGCGACCGGGTCGACCGCTGGGCCGCCGCGCCGGACTCGGTGCGCCGCGGCGAGGTCCTCGCGGCACTGGCCGAGGTCGCGGGGCCGCGCGCCAGGATGCCGATCGACTACGCCGAGATGGCCTGGTCCGAGGACGGCTGGGTCATCGGCGGCTACGAGTGCTTCGTGTACCCCGGCGGCTGGACCGAGTACGGCGAGCACGGCTGGCGCGCGCCGACCGGAAGCCTGTACTGGGCGGGCACCGAGACCGCGTCGGTCTGGAACGGCTACGTGGACGGCGCCATCACCTCGGGCGACCGGGCCGCCGACGAGGTGATCAGGTCGCTGAAGATCGCCGGACGACCGGCGTGAAATCGCCGCTGCTGTCATAGTGACCGTGATGACCAGCACGGATGGCCTGAGCGCGCGCGTGCGGACCGCGCTTCGGGCGGCCGCGCTGTCGCAGCGCGGGCTGGCCGTGCGCATCGGCATGGACCCGACCGCGTTGTCCAAGGCGCTGCGCGGCACGCGGCGGCTGCGTGACGAGGAGATCGCGGCCATCGCCGAGGCGTGCTCCGTGCCGGTCGCCTACCTGACACACGGCGCTGGCCCGGCACCCGTCGCCGCCGGCGCACGTGACCGCGCTCCGGCCGTGACGGCGCCGGAACGGCGGGACCAGATCCTGGCCGCCGCCACCGTGCTGATCGCCCGCCGCGGCTACCACAACGTCCGGGTCGCGGACATCGCCCGCTACTGCGGCACCAGCACCGCGACCGTGCACTACCACTTCCCCGGCAAGGAAGCGGCACTGCACGCCGCGCTGGCCTACTACGACCGCTCGTTCCGCGCCCGCGTGGAACGGGAGCTCGGCCAGCTCACCTCGGCCCGCGACAAGCTCCGCCGCCTGATCGACGTTCAGCTCCCGGTCACCGTAGGAGACGTGGACGAGTGGTCGGTGTGGGTGCAGTTCTCGAGCCAGGCGATGCTCGAACCCCGGCTGCGCCCGGCCCAGCGGCTGGTCTACTCGGACTGGCGCCGGCTCGTCGTGGAGCTGCTGCACGAGTGCCGTGCGGAAGGCCTGTGCGCCGACGCCGACGTCGAGGCGCTCGCCGACCGGTTCACCGCGATGGTCGACGGGCTGGCGATCCAGATCCTCGCCTCGTCGACGGAGATGCGGCCTGAACGCATGCGGTCGTTGCTGTTGCGGGCGTTCGAACCGGACCTGGTGCTCTGAGCGGCGGCGCTCGGCAACCACCCTTTCCCCGACCGAACCGCAGAGTCGCACCCTTCCCGGCCCGTCCTCGGTGAACCTTCCGTTGGCCCCGTACGACTGCTCCCGGTCAGCGGCCGAACCGGTGGCCGGTCCAGTAGCCTGCGCGGACCCGTTCGGGCGTGCAAGCAGCCCTGACCAGCGGCAATCCGAATCGGATATTCACTTTCGAATACCGGGAAAAGTGTTCAATAGAGTTCTGCAAACGTTGTCGATTGCCTAATTCACATATCTGATGTTCACATGCACGAACGTTGCTGCGAATTATGCGCGAATTGTTGACGGGGACTTGGTGGGCTATTCACAATTCGGCTCCGCGGTGTGAGCCGCCCCACAACCGCGGCCCGAACAGTCCCTGGAGGCATGCGTGTCCCGAAGTCAAGGCCTACGACGAGCAGCGGTGCTCGGCATCGTGGGCACAGTCGCCGCGGCGGGCATCGCCGTGCTCGTGAACGTGGCCGACGCGGCCCCTGGCGCGGGCGCGCTCACCGGCCTGGACACCTCGGTGGCCAACCGCCGGGCGCCCGTGAGCGGGTTGTACGACTGGAGCAGGGCCGGGTACCGCGGAGGCCAGAACCTCCCCGGCGCAGGGGACGTCAACCCCAGCGCGGCCTGCCAGATCACCGCGGCCGAGCTCGCGAGCCAGTTCAACGTCCAGCCGAACGACGGCCAGGACGACTCGGCGGGCCTGCAGGCGGCCATCGACTCGATCAGGACGACCTGCTCGCCGACGGCGAACTACACCAGGCTCAGCCTGATCACGCTGCCCGCCGGTGAGCTGGCGGTGTCGCGCGAACTGCACGTGGACGCGGACTACCTGATCCTGCGCGGAGCGGGCAAGGACGCCACGAAGATCACCTACCGGCCGGACGCGAACACCCTCTACGACGCCCTCACCCCGGACGGCTCCGACTGGGACGAGGACGGCATGACCTCGGGAGCGGGCAAGGGCGGCTGGCTGTGGCCGGGCCGCGGCCTGTTCCGCGTCCAGTCGCGCGGCGTCGACCCGAGCTACGCGAGCGACCACGCGGCGGCGCCGGAGAACCGCAAGGACCTCTTCGAGGGCACGGTGAACGTGCACTGGAAGGTCGGCGCGAAGGTGGCCGCGGCTGCCAAGATCGGGGACCGCACGATCAATGTGCAGTCGGCGAGCAAGATCAAGGCCGGCATGTTCGTGAACGTCCGTGCGGCCAACTCGGTCAAGTTCTACGAGCAGCAGCAGGCGACCGGCACCGAGTTCCCGATGCTGAACATGCACATGCGGCAGCAGATCTTCACCGTCGCCTCGGTCTCGGGCACCGCCGTCACGCTCGACAAGCCACTGGAGTTCGACGTCCCCGTCAACTCCACTTCGGACGGTTCGGCGCCGATCGGCGGGACGCCCTACGACTCGAAGGTGGCCCCGCTGGTCGACCCGGTCGAGGGCGTGGGCTTCGAGGACTTCGGCTTCACCCAGGCGATGCCCGGTCTCAACCCCGCCGACGCGGTCAGCAACTACGGCAACATGGCGCCTGCCGCGGAGATGCACGGCATCGTCTTCAAGTGGGCGGCGAACTCGTGGGTGAAGGGCATCCGCGCGGAGATGACGGGGTCGCACCCGATCGTCACCGAGGAGGCCAAGAACCTGCAGATCGTGAACAACGAGCTCGACGGTTCGTGGAACAAGGGCAAGGGCGGCAACGGCTACTTCCGCGGCTCCCGCGTGTGGGACTCGCTCTACGCCGGCAACACCTCCCGCAACCTGCGCCACTTCACCTTCCAGTGGTCCGCGGCCGGCAACGTCGTGATCGGCAACGATTTCGACTCCGACCTGAACCTGCACGGCGGCTGGGAGCGCAACAACCTGTTCGAGCTCAACACGGTCCGGGTGCCGTACGCGCACCGCTCGGCCAACTGCCGCGCCAACTGCGGTGAGGAGGGCGGCGGCGGGCCCGACAACTCCAACTGGTTCCCGATCTGGTGGGGCGCGGGCAAGAAGGCGGTCAAGTGGTCCGGCGCGTCCGGTCCCCGCAACGTCTTCCACAACAACACGATGACCAAGCAGACCGCGACCGGCGGCCCGTTCAACGACTACTACGCCGACCGCGCGCGGATCTACCAGTTCGGCTGGAACGGCACGGCCTACCAGCACCTGGACATCGGCGGCACGCCGATCACCGACTGGGCGACCAACGAGCAGCGCGACTTCACCGGTGGCCACGGCGTCGACGCCACGAAGACCGACTCCGCGGCGTCGCTGTTCCTCAGCTCCATCAACGGAACCCCGCCGACCAGCACCACCACGTCGACCACGACCACCACCACGACCACTCCGCCGACGACCACCACGACCACCACGCCGCCGGCGGGCTCGTGCGTCACCGCCAAGATCACCCAGACCTCGGTGTGGAGCAGCGGTTACGGCGCCGACGTGACGCTGACCAACGGCTGCGCCACCGCGACGTCGTCGTGGACCGTCGAGTTCGACCTGCCGTCGGGCACCACGGTCAGCAGCTCGTGGAGCTCGGTCAGGACGAACACCGGCCAGCACTACAAGTTCACCAACGTCAACTTCAACGGCACGATCAAACCCGGTGCTACCACCAAGTTCGGCTTCAACGCTTCGGGCACCGGTCTCCCCACCGGCTGCAAGGTCAACGGCAACTCCTGCGGAGGCAACTGATGGGCACCAGGGCACTGGCTCTAGCCGGGGTCGCCGCCACGGTCGCGGCCCTGCTCAGCGGCGTGTCCGCACAGGCGGCCGCACCCGTGCTGAAGGCGGCGGTCACCCAGACGTCGGTGTGGAACGGCGGCTACGGCGCGGACGTGACGATCACCAACACCGGTGACGCCGCGAGCACGTCGTGGACGATCGAGTTCGACCTGCCGTCCGGCACCACGATCACCAGTTCGTGGAGCTCGGTCCGAACATCGAGCGGCCAGCACCACAAGTTCACGAACGCGAGCTTCAACGGCGCCGTCAAACCGGGCGCCAGCGCGAAGTTCGGCTTCAACGCCTCCGGCGGCAGCCTCCCCACGAACTGCACGATCAACGGCGTGGCCTGCGGCGGCGGCACCACCCCGCCCACGGACACGCAGGCGCCCACCGTGCCCGCGGGCCTGCGGTCCACCGGGGTGACGTCGAGCTCGGTGTCGCTGACCTGGACGGCGTCCACGGACAACGTTGGCGTCACCGGCTACGACGTGCTGCTCGGCAACGCGGTCAGCACCACCGTCACCGGCGCGACGGCCACGGTCAGCGGTCTGTCCCCGGCCACCGCGTACGCGTTCTCCGTGCGCGCCAAGGACGCGGCGGGCAACACCTCGGCGGCGAGCACCGCCGTCACCGCCACGACCAGCCCGGACACCGGCGGCGGCAGCACCGTCGACGTCGCCACCGCGGCACAACTCCAGGTGGCACTGGCCGCGGCCACCCCTGGCCAGACCATCAAGATGGCCGCCGGCACCTACCGCGGCTCGTTCGTGGTGAACGCCCGCGCGGGCACCGCGTCCCAGCGCATCACCCTGAGCGGCCCGCGCGACGCCGTCATCATCAACGACGGCCCGACCGGCGAGGCCCCGTCCTGTCCCGCGCCCACCGCGGGCTGGGACTCCGGCTACGGCCTGTGGGTCTTCGACTCCCCGTACTGGAACCTCACCGGGTTCACCGTGCAGGAGTCGAAGAAGGGCATCGTCCTCGACAACGCGCACCACGTCACGATCGACGCGGTCTCGGTGCACCACGTGGACGAGGAAGCGGTCCACTTCCGCCGCTCGTCGGCCGACGGCATCATCCGCAACTCGGTGATCACCGACACCGGCCTGGTCCAGCCCGGCTTCGGCGAGGGCGTGTACCTCGGTTCCGCCAACTCCAACTGGTCCTGCCACGGCAACAACGGCGGCATCGACCGCAGCGACCGGGTCCAGGTGCTCGGCAACAGGATCGGCCCGAACGTCGCCGCGGAGGCGGTCGACGTCAAGGAGGGCACCTACGAGGGAGTCATCCGCGGCAACACCTTCGACGGTCAGGGCATCACCGGCCAGAACTCGGCCGACTCCTGGATCGACGTCAAGGGCATCGGCTACCTCGTCGAGGACAACACCGGCACGTTCCGCAGCCCCGGCACCTTCGCCAACGGCTACGAGACGCACAACACCAGCACCACTCCCACCCTGCCCAACGGCTGCGGCAACACCTGGCGCAACAACCGTTCGGACCTCGGCGGAGTGGGCCAGTACGCCATCAACATCACCTCGGTGTCGAAGTGCTCGGCGATGCCCAACGTCGTCTACGCCTCGAACACCGTGACCGGGGCGGTGAAGGGCCTGACCAACGCCCCCGTGACCCCTTAACACCTTCGTGCCCGGCGTCCTTTGTGGACGCCGGGTACGTTCACGAGTGCTGTGCCAGGAAACGTGCCGTCGCGCGCGGACCACGGAACACGTGCAGCCGCGCGTCCACTGCATGAGCAGCGACCGCTTCGAGCAACAGCGGCTGGTACCGGCGCCGCCACGACCACACCCAGCGCCAGAACTCGCCGTTCTCCCGCGACCGCAGCACCGCCCGCCAGGCACACCGCGGGAAGGAGTAGTCGAGCAGCACGACGGTGTCCGCCCGGCGGAGCCGGACCTCGAGGACGTCGTGCGGCCCGAGGTCACCGTCCATGATCCAGCGGTCTTCTGCGGCGAGCTCGCCCTGGACGATCGCCCAGAGATCCTTCGGGGTCGGTTCCAGGTCCGGTCCCCAGAAGTGCTGGTCGAGCTCGACGACGGGGAGGCCGGTGGCGGTGCCCAGCGTCGTCGCGAGGGTGGACTTCCCGGCGCCGCCGCGACCGAGGATGACGACGCGTTTCATGGCGCGATCGTGCCAGAGCCGGAACCCGGGAGAATTCGGGCCCGGGCGGGTCAGCCGAGCACCACCCGGCGGGACGCGGCGGGCTGGTCGACCGCGGCGCGGCTCCGGCCCGACGCCGGTATGGCCCTGTCCCGCAGCTGCCGGATCTCCTCGACCTTCTCCGGCGCCGACCGCAGCAGCGGGACGACGTTGCGGAAGCAGCTCAGGTAGTAGTCCTCACCGACGTTGTGGTCGCCGATCCGGATGGCCTCGTGGCAGATCTCGGTCACCGCGGCCTGGATGTCGGAGCCGGCGAACCCGTCGCTGATCCGCACCAGCTCGTCGACCAGGGCGGGCTCGACCGGCGTGCGCAGGTACTTGCGCAGGTAGATCGAGATGATCTCGCGGCGCTCGTCCGGCTCCGGCAGGTCGACGAAGAACATGTCGTCGAAACGGCCGCTGCGCAGCAGTTCCTGGGGCAGCGAGCGGACGTCGTTCGCCGTGGCCACGACGAACACCCTCGCCCGCGACTCCTGCAGCCAGTAGAGGAACTGGCCCACCAGGCGGGTGGTGACGCCGGTCGAGTCGGTGCCGGAGCCGGCGAGGCCCTTCTCGATCTCGTCGATCCACAGAACGCACGGTGCCACGGTGTCCGCGGTGGCGAGCGCCTCACGAAGGCGTTTCTCCGACTGGCCGACGTACGCGCCGAGCACCGCTCCCATGTCCAGCCGGTACAGGGGGAGCTGCCAGTCCGACGCGATGGTTTTGGCGGACAAGGACTTCCCGCAGCCCGGCACGCCGACCAGCAGCACCCCGCGCGGAGCCCGGATGCCCCGGTCGCGCAGGTCCATGGTGAGAAGGTCGCGTTTGCGGTCGAGCCACTGCCGCAGGCCGGTGAGACCGCCGACCTCGTACTCGCCGGGACGCAGCTCGACACGTTCGATGCCGGAGAGCTCGCTGAAGATCGAGTCCTTGGCACGGCTGAGGTCCACCAGGTCGGCCTTGGTGATCTCCTTCTTCACCACGAACGTGGCGAGGATGTTGAGCGCCTCGGTCTTCGTGACACCCGCGAGGATCGACGCCGCCTGCTCGTAGTCCGCCGGACTCCACTCGATGCGGATGTCGCCGGCGTACGGGCGCAGGAACTCCCTGATGGCCTGGTGCATCTCGTCGAAGTCGGGGAGGTCGAGCCGCACCGACATGCCCATGCGCTGCAGCGAGCTCCACACCGGGTCGGAGGTGATGATCACGATGCAGCCGCCGTGCTCCTCCGCGAGCGCCGCGAGGTCGGCGAACCGCCGCGAGATGTCGTTGTCGTCGCTGAGGTGCTGCACGTCGGTGAACACGATCGTGAGGTTCGACCTCGACTGGAACCACTCGCCGGCGAGGTCGAGCGCGCCCAGCAACGACTTGTCGTCGCTGATCACGGTCCTGGTGCGCACGTCGCGCAACCCCTGGCTGAGGGTGTGCACCAGGACGTCGAGCTGCTTCTCGCGGGCCAGTTCGCCGAGCGCGTCCAGCACGCGGGCACGTTCGACGGTGCGGATGGAGACGAACGGGATCCGGGCGAGCAGGTACGACTCGACGCGGGCCTTGGTCTCCGCTCCGTTGGGCATGTGGTTCTCCGATGCTCAGATGATCACTCGCCGGCCAGGGCTCTGCCTGCCCTGCGCCGGGGGAGGGGGTGGCGCGGCCGTCAGCCGGTTCGCGCGCACCACCGCTTGCAGTTCCAACGGGGCGTGCCGGACAGAGTCCTCGAGGCTGCGCTGTGAGGACCGCACGGTCTCGTCCAGTGCGGATGCGAGCTCGTCACGCAGCACCGGTGGCATCACGGGGAGCGTGCAGAGCCGGCGCAACGGAGCTAGCCGGGTGCGGGCACTCGTCATCGCCGCCGCCAGCGCGTGCATCGCCCGCCCCGGATCGCCGACGAGAGCGCCGAGGTCGCGTTGGAACGCGTCCGCCCAACGGCGCTGCCGACGCGCGAACGCCTCGGAGATGTGCCGCAGCAACCGTTCCTGCACGTGCGGGCCCATCTGCTCGTTGATCGGCGCGAGGTGCTCGGCGGGCAGGTCGGTGCCCTCGGCGAACGCGTCGAGCCACGCGCGCCAGTCCGCGTAGGGGCCGGGTGCGGGTCGCATCGGGTCACCGCCTCCGGTGGCGGTCGAGGAACTCCACGGGCGGAAGGAGGTCCCACTCAGGCAGCTGCAGCGCGATGTCCCGTTCGGCGACGCCGTGGCGTGGAGTGTTCGCGGGCTCGCGCGGGGTCTGGTCGTGGCTGTGGGCCGGGCCGGGCATGTCAGGCTCCTCGCAGCTGGTCGGGCGCGGTGGCGACGAACGCGGTCGCGGTCAGTCCCTCCGCGAAGGCGCGCAGCGACTGGGCCTTCGCGATCTCCCGCTGCCACTCGCCGCGCAGGTCCACGAGCTCGGCGACCGCCCCACGCAGCCGCACGACGGCGGCGACGCGGCGCTGGTCACCCTTGCGGCGGATCTCCGCCCGGCGTGCGGGGAGGGCCCGCAGGTCGAACGCGGCCCACATGCCCAGCGCCGCTGCCACGAGCAGGAGGAACAGCGCGAACCCGCCGGCGCCGCCGACCGCCGAGAGCAGCGCGCCCAGCAGCGCCAGGCCACCGAAGACGGAAGCCGCCTGCGCGCCACCACTCATCTGCACGTCGCTGACGGCCTTCGCCGTCTCCCGGTCGATGTGCTCGGACAGCGAGCCGACCAGCTTCTGCTCGTCCGTGCTGCCGTCCACCCAGCCGGTCCAGCCCTCGGCACGCAGCTCGACGCGGTCCGGCATCGCGGCGATGTTGCCCGCTTCGAGCCTGCCGGCGCCCTGCACCAGCCAGTCGCGCGCCAGCGCCAGGGTGAACCGCTGGGTGCCGGGGGAGGCGCCTGCCCGGTCGCCGTGCAGTGCGGCATTGCTGAGCAGCGTGAGGAAGTCGACCGTCTGCTCGTGCAACGGGTCTTCCGCGGCCATCACCTTGTCCGCCACGTCGTGGTCGCCCTTCGCGTTCACGACGGCCTGCAGCCACGCTTCCTGCTTGCGGTACGGGGCTTCCTCGGCGTCGAAGTCGCGCACCAGACCGTCGAGGATGCTGTCGACCCGAGCGTGGAGGTCCTGGCTCTGCGGCACCGGTCCCTCGAACGTGGCGCGCAGCATCTCCTCCGCCGCGCCGTGCACGGTCGCGCCCTCGAGCATGTCCTTGAGCTGCGGCCAGGTCGGGCTGAGCTCGGGCAGCAGGTGGTAGCGCGGGTCTGCCGGGCGGCGCATCGTGTCGAGCATCTTCGCCCAGCGGTCGACCTGTCTGTCCACAGTGTCCTGTTCCTGGCTCAGCCGTCCGTACCACTCGGACATCTGCTCCAGCAGCATCGGTTTCGCCTCGCGCCCGAACGTGCCGGTCGACACGGCGTCCAGCACGACGACGAACTCCCTGGACAGCTTCGCCGGGTCCTGCCGTGCCGCGTACTGCCTCACCCAGGCGGCGGTCGCCCGGTCGCGCTGGTGTCGGCGCAGCACGAGGGCGAAGAACAGGGAGGCCTTGTCGTTGTCCCTGCGCAGGGCCTCGCCGATCGCCTTGGTCGCGAGCTCCGGTTCGTCCCTGATCCAGGCGGCGATCGAGATGAGCGCGGGAGCGAGCCAGTAGCCGGGGGTGCGCAACATCAGTTCCTCGGACAGGTCGCGGATCGCGCCGTGCGAGACGATGCCCGCGTCGAGTGCCTGCAGCGTGCCGGTGGCGAGCTCGCGCACCTCGGCGAACTTCCCGAACTTGTCGTTCAGCTGCCCGCGCACCTCCAGGATCTGGACCTGGGCGAGCTGGAGGTTCTGCCGCAGCTCGTCCCGCCGTACGTACTCGACGAACTGCGCCTTGAGGCCCAGAAGCTCCTGCTGGGTGTTGTCCTGGTTACGTTGCACGGTCGACACAGCGCCGTGCAGGGCGACCTGCTGCTGGCCGAGCGCTTCCTGGTTCCGCGCCACCTTCGCCAACTCGCTGATCACACCGTTGAGCTGAGGGATGTTGATCGAGTTCACTTGTCACTCTCCAGCAGAACGGTCGAGCCGTCGGGCCGGACGCACACGAGGCGATCCGGGTAGACCTCGATGGCGAGATAGCGCTCGGACTCCGCGAGGGATCGCGCGCGGTCCATGCCGTGCGGCAGGGGTTCCCCGGTGCGGTAGTGCGAGATGATGGAGCCGTCCGTCGCGAGCGTGTGGACTTCGTACGGCGCACCGAGGTAGCAGCGCGAGACGATTCCCAGTGGCGTGGCACAGAAGTTGTCGGCGAACTCCTGGTGCACAGCGTCGACGAGCTCACTGACGTCGACCGTGCCCACCTTGCCGGAGGCGTCGAGTCCCTGAAGTGAGCGCAGATAGCGCGCTGAGCGGCGGCCGGCGAGAACCTTCGTGCCGGCTCTGGGGGTCGAACCGGTCGTCCGTCCGATCCGCGTGGCGGAGTCGGATCTGTTGTTCATCAGTGGCCTCGGCACGCCACCAGCTCCCTCATGTCCATCGAGGACGTCACGCGTTCGATGCCGGTCTCATCGAACGCAGCGGAAAAACCATTACGGAAGGCGGTGTTCCCGCGGAACAGTCACTCGACCGGAGCAACGTTCAACGGGAGAACACCAACAGCCATGCCACGGCCAGTGCGGCCACTGCCCACAGAAGGACGTTCAGCAGCTGCACACCGCGCGCGATCCGGTGCGGTAGGGGCAACCTGGGGCGCCACGCTCGGCCGTCCTCGGTGATCAGCTCCCTCACCAGCACTGATCCAGACCCGTCGGCCCGGCCGTACACCTCGACGCCGGTGCCCTCCGACGGCAGGCCGTGGGGCAACGAACCCCTGACACGACACGGATGTTCGGCACCGGTGACGTCCTTGACCGTGAAGGGCTGCACGTCGATCAGGTCAGGTCCCGGCACCCAGCGCCGCAAAGCGAACGCCGCTGCCGTGACCACTGTGATGACCAGAACCGCCTTGGCCAGCAACGACACCCCGCCCACCGCCGGGCTGAACGCCGTCTCGGCCAAGGCGAGCGCGGCGCACCCCCAGGCGGCGAGAGTCGTGCTTCGTCTCATGGGAGGTTCCTGACGGACGGCGCCGATCCAGGTGATGGTGCCGACCGCCGCCCGGCCCGGTACGCGCTGGTCCGTCAGATCTCCCGCAGCGGGACGGTCGTCGGTCATCGTGCTCTCCTCGTCATGCGAGAAACATCGCGCGAGGTGGTGGCGATTGTTTCTGGTGGATGTGGCCCAAGGAAGGACGGACCGGCATGGAAGACGCCGAGAACACCGGTGTGACAAGGGAGAACGCGGGTCTGTCCCGAGCTCCGCTGTGGGGACCGGCGCCGGGTTCCGGTGCACCGGCGCCGCCCGGCCCGCCGGCCGCACCGACGTACGAGTACCCGCCGGTGCAGCCCTCCGCGGCCGCAACGACGCAGTTCACCAGCGGGTCCGTGGCGCCAAGGGCCGCGCGGAAACCTTTGGAGGGCAAGGCGGTCGTCGCGGCCATGATCGTGTCGTTCGTGGTCGTCGCCGCCGTGGTCGTCGTGAGCTTTGTACGCGGCCAGAGTCAATCCTCGGCCGAACCGGACGTCGCCGCGGCGCCAGTCCCGGTGACGTCGAATGGATTCGACTACCCCACCACGACCACGAAGCCAACGGTGAGATCCACGACCACGCGTCCGTCCACTTCGGTGTCCACTTCTTCGTTCACCCCGGTGGGCTACCGGAAGGTGACCGGACCGAACGGTGTCTTCGTCTCGATCCCGCAGACCTGGACGGTCGCCGAGGGCAGCCAGCCGACCAACCACCAGGCAGGCGATCCCGCCACGCCGGGCAACGTCGTGCGCTACGGCGCCAGCGCTTCCGAGGCCAGGCCGCTCTACGACGCCGTCGCGGCCAACGAGTCCGGGGTGAAGACCGGATACCAGCGGATCAAGCTGGCCACGGTGTCGTCCAGCGCCGAGGTCGTGGAGTGGGAGTTCTTGTACACGGCGGAAGGTGTGCAGCGGCATGCGTTCGCGCGTTACTGGCGGCGTGCCGGCCTGGACTACATCGTCTACGGTGCCTCGAATGCCACCGACTGGACGCAGATGCAGCAGGTCGTCTACGCCGCGGTGTCCTCGGCGGGACCGACCGCCTGAGTGTCCGATGAGGACGGTTTTCATCGGCCCAGCGGCGTGAAACCGGCCCAGCACTCGATCTGCTCCTCGCTGAACCCGTCCGCAGGGATCATCGCCCTGAGCTCCTCCGGCATCGCGTCGGGGAGAACGCGACCAGGGTCGAGCATCCACAACTGGGCCCGCCGTAACGCTTCCGCGGCGGACAACCCCGCGTTGAGGTGGTGGTAGAACATGTACATCAGGTGCGCGGTCGCGCGCCCGGAGGGCACCCACCACAGCGAACCGACGACGGTCCGCGCACCGATCGCGAGGAACGTGGTCGCGAGGCTGAGCGCCTCGTCGTAGTCGACGCCGGACACGTTCGTGGTGCAGCAGGCGAGGTTCACCAGTCCCAGCGGCAGGATGTCGACCGGGCTGATGTCGAGCAGCGCGCGCGCGGACAGCGGCCCGGAGGCGAGGTCCACCTGTGACCGCAACGGTTCCCGCATGTCTGCCACCGCGTGACTGGCAAGATGCAGCAACGGCAAAGGCTCCGCGAGTAGCCGCATCACGTCGTCGGCGGTGCCTGCCCCGTCCTGTGCAGGCCTCCACGCCCGTGGCATCGCGGTGAGACTGCCGAGGAAGAGTCCGCCGGGGTAGAACGCGTCGCGAAGTCCGTTGGCCTCGATGGCACCGGCGTGCAGGTTCCGCGCCGGATTGCCGACGAGCACCGGCGTACCGGCCATGACTTCGTCGCGCTCGATCACATCGCAGAACATCCGCGCGGACGGCGTGTACGAGATCGTGACGTCTTGGACCAGGTGACGACCGTCGTGCCCGGCCGCGTGCCACGGGATCATGCCCAGCGCTCCGACCGGTACCAGCACGATCTTGTCTGCGATGGCTTGAAGTTCTTTGCCTGCGACCTCCCAGGCCCACGCACAGATCTTCCGCAGTTCTGCGCGCCAGAGCAGAGACTCCGGCCCGGTCTTCGTCTCCGCTTCGTGCCAGACCTCGTAAGCTTTCTGGTACCGCGCGACCGGCGAGTCCTCGACGACATCAAGCCCGACCAGCGGAACCACGTACGGCTCGGCGTCGGCCGGCACCACCACCGCTGTGCCGCCGTACCGCGCGTTGCCGGGCAGCAGGTACACCAGCGCGCCGGAACCGTGCTGCCGCAGTGCTTCCCTGATCTCCGGAAGTGACGGCGAAGTGATGAGGGCGAGCGACTCCTCGTCCAGCACCCGCACGACCTCGCGCCGCAGCCCGCCCCAGCTGTCCGCGGCGGCGTCGGAGCCGGGAATGAGCGAGGCGTCCTGCCCACCCGCCTCCGCCCACTTCCGCGCCAGCTCGTGATGCCCGGTGTCGATGAGAAAGCGGGTGATGGCACGGCCGGTACCTGCTGCTTTGAGCACCAACCCCCTGCGTGCGTCCACCACGCGCACGAGATCGTCTACGGCGTCATCGGTGAGGCACCAGGAGACCAGCTCGTCCGCGACCTTGGTCGCGTTGTGCGCCATCTCGACCGCATGCCCGGCGTCAGCCTGTTGCAGCACTGTCCAGGTGGCGTGGGCGAGCAGTTCGAGGCCGTGCTTCCGTGCGCGGGTACGGTCACCACGGTCGTTGCGGCGCCGCAGCAGCCGCGCCAGAGCGTGGGTTGCCGTCTGAACGTCGTGCGTGTGTTTGACCGGTGCTGCCTCGATGAGGTCTGTGGTGCAGTCGATCGCCTCCTGAACCGCTTGACGGTCGCCAGGTTCGACGTCGGACAGCGCCGTGAGCGCGATGCCGAGAATCCCTTGGACGGGGTTGACTCCGTCTTTCAGGACGCTGCCCGGATGTGTCATCAGCTTCGCGAGTTCGGCGCATAGCTCTCGCAACCGGTCGCCGTTGCCGGTCAACTTCGCGTGGGCGATGTCCGCGCCCATGTTGATCGCGGCCACCATAGGTCCGGTCAGCATGGACTGATCCACCGGGCGGCCAGGCGATGGCGTGCGGCCGTTGCGCAGCTCCGCGAGGCGGCGGAATCCCTCGGTGAAATGTTTCATCATGATCGTGCTGGGTGAGTCGGGCAGCGCGTCGATGATCCGCCAGGCGCGTTCGGTGCGGGTGAAGTACTCCTCGCCCTTGCCGTTGAGGTTGACCAGTTCCATCAGGTCGAAGAAGGCGAGGTACGCCTTGGCCTCCCGCTGTTCGTCCTCGTCCATGTCCTCGGTCATCGCCAGCAGCTTCCTGGCTGCACGGACGGGGCCGAGAGCCTTGACTTTCATGCCCACCATCGAACCGATGAGGCCGGCGAGATATCTGGCCGTCCCGAACCTGCTCTGCGTGGCGGCGAAGAGTTTCTGAAGATGGGTCAGGTCGGCATCGCCGTCGCCGAACGCGATCCGCTGGATGTTGCGCACGAACTCGATCATCATGTCGAGCTGTTGCGGCAACTCGGGGTCCGTGTCGTCGATGTGTTTCGCGAGCAGCAGCATCGACTCCAATCGCCCGTACAGTAGCCGTACGTCGGCGGGAGTGCCGCCCATCACCTCGGGGAACGTGGGGATCGCCTTGAACCAGCAGACGCCGATGGTGCCCGCGAGCAGGGCGGCTTCGGGGGTGATGGGTGTCGCTGTCACGTCCAGTGCGGCCTCCGCCTCCCAGAGCCAGTCCAGGTAGGGCAGGGGCGCGACTCGTTTGGCCGCGTCAGGGCTGGAAAGGTGGTCGAGCAGTACACACAGCCGGTGCCAGTGCACGGTCTGGGCCGATTCGAGGTCCGGTAGCGGCAGTGCGAGCGCCTTGGTCGCGTGCTCGATCGCCAGATCGGCGTGTCGTGGCTGCTGCCGGAGCCGCCAGACCTGTCGATAGCTGTCCGAGATCAGTGCGATCGACCACCACGATCCCTCGTCCAACGTCTCCTGGTTACCGACGTGCCGTTCGAACCAGTGCACTGCGGCGAGGTAGGCGTCGGCGTCGTCGTTCTGCTCGGCTCGCCGGTACAGGGCCAGGCCGTACAGGTCCCACGTCTGCGGTTCCTCCTCGGCGCAGGCGACGTAGTGGGCGATGATGCGGTCGTTCACCGCCGGGTCGTCCCTGTCCTGACTGAGTTCAATGAGGCGGGCGGCGAGCCGGTGGAGCCCGGGGTCGTCCTCAGTTTCTGGCGCAAGGTTGGCTTCCTCCGCCGCCGCGATCGCGTGCTCGTACGGAACGCGTTCCGGGGCGATCCAGTGCTGCTCCAGACACATCTCGGCGAACATCGCGAGGTAGTCGACGCGGAAAGGGAAGTCATGGTGCAGCTGGAAGACATTGTCCGCGAAGAGTCTCACGCAGTCGTGCAGATCGGAACTGTCCTCCGACTCGGACGCGGCCCAGCGCGCACAATGCGCCGCGGCGCGATGTGCTTGTGCCACCGGCAGGTAGACCGGCTTCATGAGACGAGCGGAGAGTTCTGCGATCTCTTCCGGCATCGCCACGACTGCTTCGTACACCTGTTGTTGTGTCACGGTTTCGTCGAGACCCGCGTCGAAGTACCATTGCAGTCGCCTGGCATGAAAGCCGATGAGCCCGAACGCGGAGTACTCGGCCATCTCATCGTCCACGTAGGACGAGTCGGCGGCGGCTCGGGCGCACTGTGCCATCTTCTCCCAGTCCGCGAGGGAGTCGGTGCGCTCGGCGATCTCGGCGTGGGCTTGGGCGAGGCTCAGCCACCACATGCCGAACTGGTCTTCATAGGACGAGCAGTTCTCGACGCCGTACCGCAGCAGGTCCACGAGCATCCGCAGTTCTTCCAGGAAGTCCGGTGCGTTCATGAGGAGCCCGAAGGTGGCCAGGTGGGCGTTGGCGGCTGCCGAGGCGGGCGAGACGAGCTTCGGATCTTCTTGCAGGGTTTGCCAAAGGCGGCGCGCGGTGCGCCGGGCCGATTCGATGGCCTGCTCGTCGTCCGTCATCGGTCTCGTTTCGGGTCGGGTGGTGTGTTCATCGGTCTTTGTGCCGCAGGCATTTCAGGTCCGGACGGGTGAGATCGCGGAGCTGCCGCAGCACCAGGTCCTGTTGCTGTCCGTCGGTGAGCAGCAGCTGTGCTCGGGTGTGGGGAAGCAGGCCGTGGTCGCGCAGGCGCGTGATCGCGGAGGTGAGTGCGGCGCGTTCGTCGGAGCGGCCGGGCACCGTCTTCAGCAACGAGGTCAGCAGCTCGTCGTCGGGATCGGTCACGAGGTCGGGAGCGGCGATGCCGGTGTGCTGGTCCTCCACGGCCACGTCCGCCGGGTTCGGGCGCCTGCCGAGCGGGCGGTCGACGTAGGCCTCCCACCACGTGACGAGCTCGGGTTCGGTGGCCGTGCCGACGTTCACCCTGGGGCCGGAGCGGCAGGCCTCCTCGATGCGGGAGAGGACGGACGGCAGCAGGGCGCGGTGCTCCTCCGGCGTGCCGGCGAACGACGCACCGCAGCGAGCGGCGAGCCGGTCCAGCAGGCCTTCCTTGCCGAGCATGGGGGTGGAGTAGCCCGCCTCGTCGGCGAGCATCACGAAGACCTCCCTGTGGAAGTCGTCGGGCAGGGCGCGGCCGTATCGGTTGGCGGAGACGGTCTCGGGTTTCACCTGTGCCCCGCGGTCGCCGCGAGCCCTTCTGGCGAGGTCGGCGAGCCGGTAGCGCAGATGGGTGCGGATCGCGCCCGGCGGGTTGTGCAGGGAGCCCGCGTGGGTGGTGAGGAACTCGACGACCAGGACGTATGCATCAGCCACCAGGTCGCGGCAGGGGCAGTGGCCGCTCAGGTGGAACGCGCTGCCTCGCGGTGCGATCGAGGTCGCCCTGCCCAGCCGGAGACCGCCGACGCGCAGCTCGGTGTCGCACGGCCCGGTGTGCCGGCGGTGCAGCTGGTCACGGGGGCCGCGCAGCTCGTACCAGAACGCGAGCAGGATTTCCGGAGAGACGGTCAAGGGAGTGAGAGCGAGTTCGGCGCGCTGCGCACTGGCGGTCATGGCATACTTTTATATGCCAAAACGTCGCGCGGTGGAATCCCTGAAACGGAACGGCGTGCGGCCCGGCATGATCATGCGCACCGGTGAGCTGGAGGGAGGGGCGATGTCGTTGCTGCCCGCGGTCGTGCCGCTGGAACCGGCGAAGCGGTCGGAAGTCGTGCCCACACGGCTGGCCCGAAACCTCGCGCCGCTGTTCGGCGTGCCGTCGCCGGTCAGCCCGTTCGGCTCGACCACGTGGCTCTGCGACTTCACTCGGATCACCCTCTCGGAGATCGCGAGGGGGGCGCCGCTGCCCACCCGTGAGCAGGCTCGCGCTCTGCGCGACTCGGTCCCGGACGGCGGCTGGGTCTACGACGGCCGCGCGGTGCTCGCGGCGCCCGGCACGACGCTGCCCAACGAGATCATCAGCGCCACGACCAACCGGTACGGCCCGCACACCAAGTCCGCCGTGGTGTTGACTGGAACGAACGTGCTCCTCGACCCCGTGGCCACCGCGATCGAGGAGGCGCTGCCGTTGGTGCGCGCCGCCGGCGGGGGCCCGGTGCCGCTCGGACTGCGGATCGCCGCGTGGGCTTCGGCCGTGATCGAGGTGTTCCGCTCGCAGCCCGCTCTGGCGACGGCGGCGGCGAAGGCACGGCGGATCCAGCGCGAGTTCCTCGGCGGCCCCCACATCACCCGGCACCCCTCGGTGACCGCGAGGGCTCGGTGCGAGATCGGTCCGGAGCCGGACCACCTCGATCCGGTTACCCATCCCCGCGATCTGATGTTCCTCGACCGCACGGTGTCCTACCTCGGTCTCGCCTCCCGCGGCGCGGCGCGCGACCTCGCCGACGAGCTGGCCGACCACCTCGTCGGCCTGGTGCTGGACGCCTGCGAACCGGAGGGTGTCGGCCACGTCTGGGCAACCTCCCGCGCCGAGGACCAGGTGGTCGCCGAGGCGATGCTGCCGTCGTCGGGCCTCGTGGAAAGCCTGCTGGGCCACTGGTTCGCGGTGCACGGCCGCGACGGGGCCGAGGTGCCACGCCTCGTGCTGCCCTCGCCGCGCGAGGCGCGCGTCCTGCCTGCCCTCACCCGGCGAGTGCTGGTGGTGGCGGCACTCGGTATCGCACGCACGATACGTCCGCGAGCGGGGACCGATTCGGTGCCGCTCGACGACTTCCTCGCGTTGCTCGACGGGATCGAGGCGCTCACCGGCGGCGAACCAGACATGGCCGCCCTGCGCGCGAGGGTCGTGCTGCTGAGGCTGATCGTGTTGCGGCACAACAGGATGAACGCGATCAGCACGCTCGTGGATCGGGTGATCGCGGACACGGATTCGTGCCTCGGGCTGTGCGCGCAGGGGGTGCTCGACCGGGGCGCCGTCGCCGACCTGCTGAGTGCGGTCAGCGTGGAGCTGAACGCCGTGCGGACGACGAACGCCCTGGACGCGGCCGACGCCCTGCCGTCACCGGTCGAGCTGGCCACGATCGTGCGCCGGTACTGGGAGGGGTTCGCCGCGACCCTGCAGGCCGATCTCGGCGATCCCGCCCCGATTGGGCACCACCTGCACAACTACGCGGCGTTCCTCGGCAGCCAGACCGACCAGGACGACCTGCTCGAGGCTGTGCGGCTGTTCCGCGACTTCGTGATCCCCGCACGACGCAGGCTGCACGAGCGGACGGGTGCGTTCGGGCCGCTCGGCCGCAGCATGTACATCGCCACTGCGGCGACGTCACGGCTCGGTGAGCACGCGCGGACGCACGGAGATCCTGCGGAGGCGGTGCGGTGGGCGCGGCTCGGCTACGAGTGGATCGACCGGGTGCTCGCCGATGACGAGTTCGCCCGCCTCGCCGGGGAACAGGGCGAGTACGCGGGCCTGTTCGCGTTGCGCGCGGCGCCGGCTCTGCTGCTGGCCCTCGAACTCGGGGTGGCTCCGGTGACCCCGTCCCAGCTCGCCAGGGTGCGGGAGTGGGCCGACGTCGCGGCGCGCTGGCTCGTCACTGCCACACGTGGCCGGCCGGAGTTCGCGGTGCGCCACCAGGAGATCGAGGTCATCCGCAAGCGTCTCGCGGAGCTGGAGTGCTGATCAGGGCTCCAGCGCATCGGCGACCCAGTGGTCCCACGGACCCTGATAACGCCGCAGATGCATGCGCGTGGCATCGTCCGAGGGGTACCCGGTGATCGCGGTGAGCGTTGTGTAGTCCTCCACCCGGCCACCTTCCGACCACAGCCGGTGCGGGCAGACCAACGTGGGCTCGGGTGCACGGCGGCCGTGTTCGGTGACGCAGCAACAGGTTTCTGGACGATCCTGGTCAGCGGCTCGGTGCACCTGCTGCGCTGGAGCCCGTACGACGACGGACGCGACCAGGTTCGGCTTGGCAGGACGGGTGAATCCTCGTCCGATCCGCACGCGCAGCTTGCTCGCGACGAACAGCACGGCCGCGTTCCGATTCGTCCACAGTGGAGGAAGGACGGCCTGGAGCAGCGTGCCGCCGGTGAGGCCCAGCCGCAGGGCGTCTGTCACCCGCGACCGCACGACGCGGGCGAGCACGGGGTGTCGCGGCACCGTGACGGAAGGCGGTTCCACCCGCACGCCGCGATCCACCCGCCGCACCCGGTCGAGGAGGAACAGGAGGTTGTCCTGGGAGTCGGCGCGGTGAGCGCCGGCGAGCCACCGCACCAACGCTTCGCGCTCGGCGGGACTGGTTCCCAGACACAGCTCGTCGTGGATGCGGTGCGCGACCTCGTCGACGGCGAGTGTGAGAGCTGCGGCGTCCTCGCTGTCGAGCCGGACGAACGCGCTGTCGTCGTGGTCGACCGGAACCTCGCGGAACCGCGGCGCCCTCGCCGAGAAGAGGTCGGTCTGGAGGTGGCTGAAGATCTTCACGGCGGTGTCGTCACCGCCGAGGAACTGGGCGAACGTGTCGAACGCGCGCAGTACATCCGGCTCTCGGCGGCCCCGCGGTGTTGTCATCGCCTCGTGGAGCACGCGCGTGACCTCGGCGGTGTGGGAGGCGACGAGCGCGTCTGTCGCGGGCGTGCCGTCGAACTCGTCCAGGGCGGCGCGGTACGCGGCGATCTGACACGCGAAGTCCACATTGGCCACTGACGGGTAGCGATCGTCCACACCGGACTGGTGTGCGTGCTGTGGTCTGCGGCCGGCGAGTTCGGCGCCTCGGGCCAGCACGGAGGTGACGACATCCGCTGCCGCGTCCGGGCCCTGCCGTGTCACCACGGCCGCCGCGACCATCGTCGTGAGCTCGTCCGGCAGCACCTCCGAGCGTGTCTCGTGCACGAGTCGCGAGGTGGCGGCGAGCAACGGGACGAGATCCTTACCCCGCACGAGCCTGGACCGCACTGCGACGGTGAGCGGCACGTCGCCGAACGACCTGAGCTGGTCGAACTCCTTGATGACGTTGGTGGGGTTCTCCTGGACGCCCTCGTACCCCCGCTTCATCGACAGCAGGGACACGGCGAAGATCGAGTACTCGTCCAACATCGGCTCACGGCCCGCGCGGGCGAGCCGGCGGCCGGCCTGCACCCCACGTTTCACCATGCTGTCCACCAGCTCTTCTGCGCCGCCGTACCTGGACACCATCTGGGCCGTTGTGTCGACCGGGAGGTGCTCCACCACGAGCCACGCGGACTTGCGCAGCGCGTCCTCGTCGATCATTCGGGCGTACCTCCTGTGCGCAACCGCAGCGCGGGGTCGCCGAGCGCGGGATCGAACGGCAACTCGGCCAGGAACCCGTTCGCGATCTCTGGTTCCTCCTCGAACGGCACCCACGTCCCGGTGCCGTCGTCGAGGCTCGCCCGCAGACGCGGTGTTGTGCCCGGCAGTGAGGTGACGAGCACGAGCACGACGGAGTCCGGCGCGCCGAGCACCTGCCAGCGCAGCACCTCCCGCACCCCGGCCGCACGGGCGAGGTCCGCGGGCAGCCGAATCTCGGGCCACCCCTCGTAGGCGTCCGGAGCGTCACCGCGGACCGCAGCCACGAGCGGGGCGGAGCGCTGCCACGCGTCGAGCACGTTCAGGTCGCGCAACCAGGTCCACAGCCCACCTGTCCACGCGCCGGAGACGGTTTCCACGTCGAGCACCTCGGATCGATAGGGCGCCCACGCGTCGGCCAGACGCGCGATCTCGTCCAGCGCGAGCCGGAGGTGGAGCGAACCGGCCCGGTCGGCGACGAGGCCGGAGATCGCCGACGTCAGCCGTTCGCCGAACAACGCCTGCTCGTCGTCGCCCAGTCCAGCGCCGATGTCGACCTCCACGAACGTGGGCGGTCCGCCGGCGTCGTCGGCGGCGAACGCGCACCCGAGGCCGGAGCGCACCTTTCGGAACACGGTGGGCTCCGCGGTCAGCAGCGTCACCCGCACCAGCCGGGGCGCCGCCACGAAGTCGACCCGCGCGTAGCCGTCCCACGCCGTCAGCATCCGCTGCCTCCTCTCCTCGCCGTACTTCGACGGACGACCGCTCCGGTGCCTTGTCGTCCGGGGCTCGCGAACAACTGTGCGTGCCGAGCCGTCGGTGAGGCCCCAGGTGCCGGCACACGCCGGCCGGGCCGGTGAACGGGTCCGCGAGTTGCCGGAAGGAGCGGGCCCGTGCGCGGTGGCGACGAGGACGACAGGAACGGTTGAGGAGAGATCATGCCTGAGCAGGACGACGAGAAGCGCAAGCGCCGCGTGAACTGGAATTTGGTGGTGAAGGTGACCATCGTGATCATCCAGATCTTGGTCGCGGTGGCGAACTCATTGCGCGACAACTGACGAGAGGGCGGGTGCCCGGCTCTGCCGGGCACCCGCCCTCTCGTCGTGCGATGCCTGTTCACACGACGAGTTCCGGTAGGCCCGGGGCACCGAGCAGATGATCCTTCACGGCCTGGCGCAATGCGGGGTCGTCAAGACCGCTGTAGGCCCGCAACATCCTGGCCGCTCCGCCGCCGGGCACGCTCAGGATCGCCAGGGCGAGGGCGCCGGCCGGGATCGGATTCATGCCGTACTGGGTGCTCATGAGCGGCAGCAGCCGCAGGGCCGCCATCACGTCCTGGGACACCGTGACCAGCCCGTCGGCGCCCAGCGGCAACGGCGGGTCTGCCGCGGCGCAGGGGGTGTCGTCCGCGCGGCGCAGGTCGTCCGGTGACGGAGAGCCGGTGTGCAGGGTGAATCTCGCCCAGTCCTCGGCCCTGGGGTCCGCCTCGATGAGTGCGGCGAGCAGGTCTCCGGTGCGAAGGACGCCGCTGCGGTGTGCAGCGTGCTGCAACGCTTGTGCGGCAACGTCTCCCAACGCGATCGAGGTCCACCAGTGCAGTTCGTCGACCGGCGGCGGGCTGGTGCTGCGGAGGCGGGCGACGGCCTTCACCAGCTGGTCGCGCATCACGTCGTGCAGGAATGTGGGCGGAGGCACCGAGACGCGCTGATCGAGCAATGCGATGATCTCGTCGCGTACCGGTGGCGTGGTCATCGATGCCAGTTCTTCCCACGTCCGCACCGCGTTGTGGTGAGTCGAGATCGAGCGCGCGCCGCCGATGAGCGTGCCCGGGTAGGAGTCGAGGCGCCGAGCGAGGAACTGGGCCAAACCCACTGCCGCTGACTGGTCTCCTTCCTCCACGGCCTGTTCCCACCAAGACCGGGCCCGCACCAGGCGCTGGGCGCGGTCCTGGCGGTCGTTGAAGTTCCAGCGTCGTTGCCGCGCCCATCGTTCGTGGATGAGCGCCAGTTCCACGGACGCGCGGGTGTCGTAGTTCGCCAGCCGGGTCAGCTGGTCGACCGCCTGACTGAACCTCTTGGCGGCCACGAGTTCACGCGCCTCGTCGAGCACTTCCTCCGGTGTGCGTCCTGCGCGGTCCCGGTCGGCGAGGTACCACTGGACACGACGGTGCCGGAACGCGAACACCGGGCCGTAGCGGCGCAGCACACCGCGCCGGTTCGCGTCGTCGAGGAACGTGAGCAGGTCGGCGGGGAGTTGGCGCAGTGTCACGCGTTTCGCCTGTCCGACGCGCAAGTGCCACCAGGCGCTGTTCACCACCACAGCGCCGGCCGCGACGAGGCCCGCCAGGAGGCTGATTCCCGTTCCCCACCAGAAGATCCCGTTCTGCTGACCCTCCGCCCAGGCGGAGACCGTCGCTGGCAGCTGGGACATGCGGTCGATCCACGGCGCCGCGGTCTGCGCGAACCAGCCCCAGACGCCGTCTTTGACCAGGAACACGATTGCTGACGCGAGGACGAACGCGGTCACCGCGCGGACGCGGGTGATCCGGGCGTCCGCTCGGATGCTGTCACGAGCGCCGACGGCCGCGAACGTCTCCTGTTCCCCCGCCTCCATCATCAGCCAGGTGCTCGTCCCGAGGCCGGCCACGGCGGCCAGCACGACCGCGGACAACAGCACCGCGGGCGTCGTGACGAAGCTGTGCGCGAGACTGGAGACGTCGATCTCGGTTATCCAGGCGTGCAAAGGCTGCAGCTCGTCCGGCAAGGCCAGGTCCGGATCCGGGATCCACCGCAGGACCTTCCCCAGCACCCACCCGAGGCAGATCAGCATCAGGCCGAGAAGTGCGAAGCCGGCCAGGAAGGCCGGGATCGCGAACCCCGTCACGATCACCCATAGGGTCCAGTTCCACCGCGACACCAACTGCTTCGGTGCAGGGCTGAACTCGGACAGATCCCACCAGCGGAACACCGTCGACTGGTTGGCGTCGAGGAATCCTGCCAGGTACCGGAGCCAGCGCTCGGCGTCACCAGCCTCGAACCGGACGGCAGACTCGGTCGCGAGGTCCGGCGACTGCTCGCGCGGTGCATAGGCCGCGGGCACGTAAGACCTCAGCAGCTCTGCTTCGACGGCCTCCCTCGTGCCCAGCCGCGGCGCCAGCAGCTCGGCGGGTTCACGTCGCGAGTCCTCGAACACGACCCGCGCCAGGTAGAGCATCAAGGGCGTGGACAACGAGACCGCGACGGGGTGACTCTCGACCCGCATCGCGTCGAGCACCGGCCGCCACCTCGCCGGGTCCACACTGGACTTCACGAGGTAGTCCTCGGCGGACGTCAGCGACACCGGTTCGATCCGCACCACCTGCGTGCCCGCCGTGGTCGTCACGTCGTCGGGCACCAGGGTGGGAAACGCGTACTCGGCGCACGCGAGGGCGAACTGGCGGTCGCGGGCGCCGAGCGCGCTGCCGAGCTCCCGCCGGGCATCGTCCCACAGGTCCTGGGGGATCTCGTCGAGCCCGTCCAGCAACGGCACCACGAGCCTGCTGCTCACGAGGTCGTCCGGGGTGACCTGGAACGTCCGCCGCCGGAGGCGCCACCAGGCGCGCCGGCGCTGCCGCCCGCCCTGTCGCACGCCGGTGATCGCCTTGCGGATCACGTCGTCGAGTCGTTCCTGCGCGGGGTTCCACGTGGAGAGGTTCACCGGCACCGGGATCGGCGCGTCCGGCCCACCCCCAGAGGCCAGCTCGTCCGCGATGCGCAACAACAAAGTGGACTTGCCACTGCCGACGGCGCCGACGACGACCAAGCGGCAATGGGCGCGAGCGCTGTTCGCGACCTCCTGGAGCCCGCCCACGCGAACCACGCCGTGGTTGTGGGCATGCCGTGATATCGGCACGTTGATGACCCGGCGCAGCTTCCCGACGCCGAGCTGCTCGTCCAGCCGCGCGCGGACCTGGGCGAGCAACGCCTCCCGGTTCTGCTGGAACTGCTGGGCGCGCACCGCGGCGCGTTGCCGGCGTCCGACGACCAGCGAGCTCACGGCGAGCACCATCGACACAACCAGCAGCAGACCGAGCCACGTCCAGGCGTGCTGCCTCAGGTGGTCCAGCAACCACGGCCACCGCGGGTCCGACGACGCCGCGTTGGTCACCAGGCCGACACCCGCGCCGACGAGCACGGTCAACGTGGCGACCACGAATCCCGCCCGTGGCAACCGTTCCGGTTCCTGCGCCATGTACTCCCCAACCAGCCCGCGAAGTCTCACTGGGCTTCGTGAAGCGGTGGGGAGGCGTTACACGGCAAGCAATGCAGTCCAACGAACGCGGAATGCGCCATCACGGCCACCCGGTGGTCCGTCTGCGCGTCAGCCCCTGCTCTGGTCGCCGCACTGTGTAGCGAGCCGATCACTTCGCGCGATCCACCTCAGGGGAACCGTCCCCGTGCGGTAGCGATCGCGAGGAGAAACGCATGTCCCGGCAGGTCATGATCCCGCTCCCATCGAGACCCGTGTGGCGCAAGGTGCTGGCGTCCGCCGCAGCAGCAGTGATGCTGTTCTCCGGCACGGCGTACGCGGCGGCGCCGCTCCCGCAGTCGCACCTCTACACGCCGTCCAACAACGGGCGGGTCGAGGTCGGCGAACCCGTGCTGATCTCCGGTGGCGGTTACTACGAGACCCGGCCCGACGCGCTGCAGGACTACGAGGTGTCGGTGGACGGCGGGACCACCTGGAACGCCGGCTACCGGACCGCCACCATCCCGCTGGGTGGCGAGACCGGGATCTCGCAGGCGTTGTGGGCGTACGTGTTCACGCCGCAGGAGGCCGGCGTCTACACGATCGTCAGCAGGGTCAACACCGACACCCTGTACGGCCAGGTCTCCGCACCGCGGACGTTGTACGTCGGTGTGCCCGCGCCGGTGCAGGCGAGCTGTTATCTGTGCACCTTCTACTCGTACAACCCCCTGGTGAACGACTCCGAGGGGCGGCCGGTGGAGCTCGGGCTGCGGTTCCGGGTCGATCGGCCTGGTTCGGTGACCAGGATCGTGACGTCGTGGAACACCAACGAGGCCAGCAGGGTGCGGTTGTGGCGTGCTGATGGGACGTTGCTGGCCGACCAGCGTGTCGACAGCGCGTACGCCGGGCCGTTCGCCACGCCGGTGCCGGTGGTGCCGGGGGAGGAGTACGTCGCCTCGTTCACCTCGTGGCGCGGCTTGTACCGGATCAGTGAGAACACGTTCCCAGCGACGGTGCTGCAGGCGCCGTTCGTGTTGCCCGCGCACGCCGGTGTCTACAGCTACGACGACGGGTTCCCCACGCAGACGTGGAACGACAGCCACTACTGGGTCACGCCCGAGTTCCAGTCCTGACTGGCGCAAGGCCCGCAGGCGAGAATCCCTCTTTCGTGCACTGTGATCGTCCGTACTTTGACGCGGTGCGAACCTGCCCAGTTCACTCGGTGGTCGTCGAAAGGGCGTCACGGTGGAACTGCGGGATCTGGTCAGGGAGTCCGCGCTGGGCGGTCGGCTCGTGTTGTGGGAGGAGTCGGCCCGCGACGGCGCGCAGGGGAAAACCCTGATGAGTGCGGACTTTCGCGTGCACCTGGCGCGGGAGCAAGGTCTGCTGTTCGGTGACGACGGGCCGCGGCACGTGGTGTTCGCGGCCGGTTTTCCCGCTGTGTGCCAGGAGGAGTTCGCCGCTACCCGGCGGGTGGCGTTGGAGGCGGAGGGGTTTGTCAGTCCCGCTGCCGTGTGCCGGGGCACCCTCAAGGACGTCCAGCAGGCATGTGAGGCCGTCCGGGGTGTTCCGCACGCGCGGGTGATGATCGTGGTGCCGTCGTCCGACGAGATGGCCGACGCGATGGTCCACCAGCCCGCGGTGAAGGCGCTGGACGACGCTGCTCCGTTGGTGCTTGCCGCGCGTGCCAACGGGGTCATCGCCGACGTGTGTTTTGCGGATGCTCCGCGTGCGGACGTCGATGAGCTTGTGAGAGCGGCCAACGAGCTGACCGCGGTCGGCGCTGGGGTGATCGTCATCGCCGACACGACCGGTGACCTGCTGACCGAGTGTTGCGCCGAGCTGTTCGAGAAGCTGGCCGGGAGGGTGGCCGACGAGGTCGTGCTGGCCTCGCACCTGCACAACGACCTGGGGCTGGGTCTGGCGAACACGCTCGCGGCGGTGCGGGCCGGCGTGCGGGTGGTGTCGAGTTCGTGGCTGGGTGTCGCCGAACGCAGTGGCATGGTCGCGACCGAGCAGCTCCTGTTCCTCGTGTCCCAACGTGCGGACGAACTGCTGGGCGAGGCCGATCTCTGGCACACCAGCCCTGATCTGACCCGGCTTCCCGCGATCGCCCGGCAGGTGTCGGCGGAGATCGGGCTGCCGCTGACCGTGACCACGCCGATCGTCGGGACCGGGGTCGGCACGATCTCCACCGGCACGCCGTTCGTGCGGCCGGAGACGTTCCAGCCCTACGACCCGGCGGTGCTGGGCATCGAGCCGACCGTCGTGCTGACGCACCTGGCCAGCGCCCGCGTGCTGCGCGCGGTGGCGGAACGGGCCGGGCTGGACCTCGACCGGGCCGAGACGGCAGCGGCGCTGGCGTGGGTGAAGGCGGAGGCGTTCCGCCGCAACGAGGCCGTCATTCCCGACGGAGACCTCGCCGGGTTCGTGGGTCGGCTGCGTGCGGCCGCCGAGGCGCTGCGGGCCGGTGAGGCCGTCGTGCTGCCCAACCCGTTCCCGCTGACCTCGGTCGTCGCGGCCACTGCCCCGGACGTGGTCAACACCGCCAAGGGGCGCCCGGCGGACCAGGCGGTCGCGCTCTGGCTCGCCGACGACGAGCGCTGGGCCGAGTTCGCCGAGGCACTGGACCTCGACGGGCCGACCCGGGAGTTCGCCCGCGATCTGCTGGTGCGCGAACGCCTCACGCTGCTGCTGCCGTTGGTGCCTGGACGTGTGCCGGACTGGGCACGCCAAGCCACCCGCGACGACCACGCGCTGGTGTTCGGTGCCTGCTGGTCGCCGCTGCTGCCGGTGCTTGCCGGTGTCGGGCCATTGCACGTGAGCAGCGCCAACCGCACCGGGTCGAGTCCGGCGGCGTCAGCAGCCGAGGCACGGGCGATGTTCGCTGCGGAGGTCCACGTCCTCGACGCCGCAGACGGGGCACCGGCTGCTGGACGGGCTGCGACGACGACGTTGCGCGTGAGCCGCGACCACGGGCTCGTGCACACCCGTAGCGGCGCGCAGGACCGTGAGCACGCGAGCCCTGACGCCTACATCGAGCACCTGCGGACCCGCTAGACGGGCACGGCCACCGGCTCTGCCTGCCGCTCGGCCCGGACCGAGGCGATCCCGGCGAGGATCAGCAGGCCGCCGAACAGCTGCAACGGCGACAGTCCCTCACCCAGCAGCAGCCACGCGAACAGCGAGGCGGAGACGACCTCCAGCAATGCGATGAACGACGCCAGCCGCGAGCCGAGGATCCCCGAGGCGGTGATACCGCTCGCGTACGCCACGGCCGTGCCGATGACCGCCACGACGAGCAGCGGCACCCACCAGGCCGTCGGCGTGCCGAACAACGGCACGTCCCCGAACGTCGCGGTGAACGGCAGCAGACCGGTGGCTCCGATCAGGGCCAGGACGGGCGCGGCCAGCAGCAGTCCCGCGCCGGCCAGCGCGACCGGGGGCAGGCCGTCGTTGGGACGGGCGGCGATCACGAAGTACACGGAGCACCCGATGGCCGCGCCGAACGCCGCGGCCAGACCGATCGGGTCCACGGCCTGGATCGCGCCGGGCCCGATCACCAGCACCAGGCCGCCGACCGCGAGCACCGAGCCGATCAGGACGACGGGCGCGGGCGTCCGCCTGCTGACCGCCCACGTGAACCCGACCAGGATCAGCGGCGCGAGGAACTCGATGAGCAGCGCGGTCGCCACCGGGATCCGCGCGATGGCGGCGAAGTAGAGGACCTGCGTGATCGCCACCCCGACCAGGCCCATGCCCAGCACCGGCCAGCGGGCCTGCAGCAACAACGCCCACCGGCCATGCATCTGCACGGCGACGAAAGGCAGCAACACCAGCCCGGCGGTGAGCGCGCGGGCCGTGACGGCGGCGGCGGGGGACCAGCCGGCCTCGAGCAGCGGCTTGACGAACGCGCCGGAGGTGCCGAACGCGATGAACGAGACCGCCGCGGCGATCAGCCCCGTGGACTTCGACGGCATGCCCATGTCGCGCCTCCCCGACCCAAACGATGTAATGGCCTAACCTGGCTTACGGCCCTGACGCTAGGCCGGTCTCGGTAAGGAGTCAATTTGCGTTTTGCCCCTGACACGGAGGAGTCGCTCGCGTTCGTCGTGGCGCTGTGCAACACCGACCCGTCGGCGTCCCGCAGCGGTGACGACGAACTGGCCACGGTCGACCAGCTGATGGTGGTGCTCGGCCAGTACCACTACACGGGCCGCATCGACCGCGACGAGCCGGAACTGCGGGAGGTCCATCGCACGCGGGCCCTGCTCAGGCGCGTGTGGTCGCTCAGCAGGGACGACGCTGTCGAGGCCGTCAACAAGATGCTGCGCGACGCCAAAGCCCTGCCCCATCTCGTGCGGCACGACGACCTCGACTGGCACATGCACGCCACCGAACCCGGCTCGCCGCTCGCCGAACGCATCCGCGTGGAGGCCGCGCTCGCCCTCATCGACGTGATCCGCATGAACGAGATGGCCCGCCTGCGGGTCTGCGCGGCCGACGACTGCGAGGGCCTGCTGCTCGACCTGTCCCGCAACGGCCTCAAGCGGTTCTGCAGCGTGCGGTGCGGCAACCGGATGAACATGATCGCGTTCCGCGAACGCCGCGCGGACGATAAGTGAGTGCCTCTTCTCGTCGGCCCGTCGAGCCCCGCAGGCTCCCTGGGCGCCCTTGAACAACCACGCCTGGACGTCGACGATCGCCTGGTGTTGCGGCCGTGGCGCGAGAGTGACGCCGAGACCGTGATGAAGGCGTTCAACTGCCCCGACATCCAACGGTGGCACGTGCGGCGCATGGACTCGCGCGAGGAAGCCGTGGGCTGGATCGAGGGCTGGGCGACGCGCTGGCGTGACGAGACGGACGCCAGCTGGGCGATCAGTCGCGACGACGAGGTGCTCGGTCAGGTGGGCCTGCGTCACCTCTCGCTGTTCGAAGGATCGGCCGCCCTGTCGTACTGGGTGCTCCCCAACGCCCGCGGAGCCGGTATCGCCGCACGCGCCGCGCTCGCCATGACCGAGTGGGCCTTCGAAGTCGTTGCCCTGCACCGGCTCTCACTGGAGCACTCGACGGCCAACCTGGCGTCGTGCCGGGTCGCCGCCAGGCTCGGGTTCGAGGTCGAGGGAACGCTGCGGGGTTCCGCACGGCACGCCGACGGCTGGCACGACATGCACCAGCACGCCAGGCTGCGCACGCGGTCAATCCCTTCCAGCAGTTGAGAAGACTTGTTTTCGCGCCACGCAAAGTCGTCGGGGCCACCCGAGCATCCGCATCGTGGAGGACAGATTTGCCCTCCACGAAAGGAAGTTCGCGATGACCGCACAGCTTTCCGAGCACGGCAAGGCGAACAGCTGGCACACCGACGTCACGTTCGTCGACCGCGTGCCGGCGATCAGCATCCTGCGCGCGATCGAGCTCCCTCCCTATGGGGGCAACACGGTGTAGGCGAACACGGCGCGCGCGTACAGCGAGCTGCCCGAGGCGTTGAAAGCGCTCGTGGACCGGCTGTGGGCGGTGCACACCAACCTCTACGACTACGCGGGCCACGTCGGACTCGACCCGCATCGGGGGAGTGGACGTGAAGGAGGAGACCTACCGCGAGGAGTTCGAGTCGCGCCGCTACGAGACCGAGCACCCGATCGTGCGCGTGCACCCGGAGACCGGCGAACGGGCGTTGCTGCTCGGGCACTTCGTGAAGCGGATCGTGGGGGTGAGCGCCACGGAGTCGCGGGCGATCTTCAAGCTGCTGCAGGACCGCGTGACGCGGCTGGAGAACACCGTGCGCTGGCAGTGGTCCGACGGCGACGTGGCGGTGTGGGACAACCGGGCGACGCAGCACTACGACGACCTGCGCCGCCGCCTGCACCGGGTCACGATCGCCGGTGACGTGCCGGTGAGCGTCGAGGGCGTGGCCGGCACGACGATCGTCGGCGACGCGGCCCACTTCGCCGCCCTGTAGGAGCCGATGCCCGCCAGGCATCGAGGTGGTTGGCTGGTGGGTGTGGAACTGCGGCAACTCAGGTACGTGGTGGCGGTGGCCGAGCACCGCCACTTCCGGCGCGCGGCCCTGGCGCTCGGCATGACACAGCCCTCCCTGTCCCGGCAGGTGGGAGCGGTCGAACGAGAGCTCGGCACCACGTTGTTCGAACGGACGGCGCGCGGCGTGGTGCCGACGGCGGCGGGCGCGGTCTACGTCGTGCACGCCCGCCGGGTGCTGGAGCAGGTCGAGGCCGGGGCGACCGAGGCGCAACGGGCGGCGCGCGGGCAGGCGGGATCGCTGCGGCTGGGCTTCGTGGGCGAGGCGCTGATCGAACTGCTGCCGTCGCTGCTGGCGCGGTTCCGCTCGGCGCATCCCGGCGTGGTGCTGGAGTGCCGCGAACTGTCGACGGCCCAGAGCGGTGCGGCACTGCTGGCGGGCGACATCGACCTGGCGATCAGCCGTGGCGCGCCGTCCGGGGAGGGCGCAGAGCGGCTGACCGCGGTGCCGGTCGCGGCCGATCACCTCATCGCGGTGTGCCACCGCGGCCATCCGTTCGCGGGCAGGCCGGCGATCACGCCGGGACAGCTGCGCGGCCAGCCGCTCATCGCCGCCCCCGCCGCCGACGAGCCGTCCGCTGCGCGTGTGCTGGCCCCGTTGCTGGAGGCCGGGAGCGGCGTCACGCACGCCCGGGACGTGCACACCGTCATCGGGCTGGCAGCCTGCGGGATGGGAGTCGGGCTGGTGCCGTCGAGCGTGCGGCGGCTGGCCAGGGCCGAGACCGTCATGGTGGAGGTCGACCCACCGCTGCGGCTGCCCGATCTCACCATGTCGTTCCGCAGCGCCGACGTGTCGCCGCCGCTGGGTGCCTTCCTGGACGTCACGAGGGCGCACTGCCCCGGCACGGGCAAGCTCCTGGCCCGGCTGATGCCCCGGAAGCATCACGAGCCGCGTTGACGGGCATCGCCGCCACGGGCGGGGTCCGCAGCGGGTGACATGGGGACATGTCGATCACTTCGCAAGTGCGGTACGGCGTCACCCTGGGAGGCCCGCCGGGGGACAACCTGGTCGAGGCCGCGGTGCGCGAGGCCGCCGAGGCGGCCGAGTACGGCGCCGCCTCGGTGTGGATGGGGCAGCGCCTGGACTACGACGCCATCGGCCTGGCCGGGCTCGTCGGGTCTCGGGTGCCCGGCATCGACGTCGGGGTGTCCGCGGTACCGGTGTTCGCCCGGCACCCGCTGCTGGTGGCGAGCCAGGCGCAGACGACGCAGGCGGCCCTCGGCGGCCGGTTTCACCTCGCAGTGGCCCTGGGCGCGCCGCCGATCGTCGAGCAGGCGTTCGGCCTGCCGTGGGAACGCCCGGTGGCCCGCCTGCGCGAGTTCCTCACCGTGCTGGGGCCGCTGGTCCGCGGTGAGCCGGTCGCGCACGAGGGCGAGCTGATCACCGCCCGCTCGCTGCTGCCGACCGCCGTCCCCGGAGCGTCCGCGACCCCGCTCCTCGTCGCGGCCATGGCCCCGAAGGCCCTGCGGATCGCCGGGGAGCTGGCGGACGGCACCGTTCCGTACCTGGCCGGTCCGCGAGCGCTGGCCGAGCACGTCGTCCCCGCCATCACCGCCGCGGCGAAAGCCGCGGGACGGTCTGCTCCCCGCATCGTCGCGCTGGTGCCCGCGGCCGTCACGACCAGCGCAGACGCCCACAGCACCATGGCCGGCGGGCTCGCCTTCTACACCCAGTTCGAGTCCTACCGGCGCGTCCTCGCGCTCAACGGAACCGAGAACCCCGTGGACCTCGCGCTGCTCGGCGACGAGGACACCGTGGCCGAGGGGCTGCGCGCCTACGTCGAGGCCGGTGCGACCGAGGTCGTGCTGACCGCGCACCACGACCTCGACGCCGCCACCCAGTCCAGGACCCGCCGGCTGGCCGGGGCGCTCACCCGCGAGGCGACCAGTGTGTCGACGTTGTAGTCGGACTTGTCGCAGTTACCCCACCGGGCTACGTCACCTGGCACCGCGACCGAGCACACGCGCAGAACCGTCCTGAGGTCGGCGGCCGTGCTCGACCTGGCTGGTCGGCTCGCGGAGTGGCAGCGGCAGGAACGCCGTTTCGCCGTCGGGGTCACCCGCGACGCATGATGAGCTGCGCGAGGCGCGCCCCGAACCCGGTGTACGGCGGCTGGGCCAGCCGGAGCGTGTCGAGCGCGAGCGGCTTGCGCAGCACCGGCTTGAGGTGCGAGAAGGCCCGCCACGAGTGGTGCCCGTGGTAGGCGCCGATCCCGCTGGCCCCGACGCCGCCGAACGGCAGCCCCGACGCGGCGACGTGGATCAGGCCCGCGTCGTGCACCACCGCGCCGGACGAGGTGCGCTGCTCGAACAGCCGCCGGGTGCGGGCCGAGGACGTGAAGACGTACAGGGCCAGTGGCTTGTCCCAGTTGTTGACGACTTCGACCGCCTGCTCGGCCGAGTCGACCGCCACCACGGGCAGGACGGGGCCGAAGATCTCGTCCCGCAGCACCGGGTGGTCCGCGTCCGGGCCGACGGCGAGCCGGCCGCCGCTCAGCGTCACGACCGTGGGCGCGAGGTAGCGTTCCGCCCGGTCGTGCTCGCCGCCGACCACCACGTTCGTGCCGTCCAGCAGGGACACGAGCCGGTCGAACTGCCGCTCGTTCACGATGCGGCCGTAGTCCTCGCTCGCCCGCGGGTCCGTTCCCCACAGGTCCTCGATCGCCCTGCGCAGCGCGTCCACGAGCGCGGGGATCCGGTCTGGCGTGGTCATCACGTAGTCGGGGGCGACGCACGTCTGGCCCGCGTTGGTGAACTTCGCCCACACCAGGCGCCGGGCGGCCTGGTCCAGGTGGGCGTCGTCGTCGAACCAGGCAGGCGACTTGCCGCCCAGCTCCAGCGTGACCGGCGTCAGGTGCTCGGCCGCGGCCCGCATCACGATCCGGCCGACCGTGCCGCTGCCGGTGAAGACGATGTGGTCGAACCGCTGGGTCAGCAGCTCGGTGGTCTCCGCGACGCCGCCCTCGACCACGCGCACGGTGCCGTCGGGGAAGTACGCGGGCACCAGCCGGGCGATCAGCGCGGACGTCTCCGGCGCGAGCTCGCTCGGCTTGAGGACGGCCGTGTTGCCCGCCGCGAGCACGCCGACCAGCGGGTCGAACAGGAGCTGCATCGGGTAGTTCCACGGCGCGATCACCAGCACCACGCCGAGCGGTTCGGGCACCAGCCTGGCCCGCGCCGGCCACAACCCCATCGGCACCGGGCCTCGCTTCGCCCGCGACCACTTCCGCAGGTGCCGCAGCGTGTGGCCGATCTCCGCCAGCACCACGCCGATCTCGGTCAGCTGCGCCTCACCCGCGCCTTTGTGCAGGTCGCTCCACAGGGCGGCCTCGAACGCCCGCTCGTTCTCGAGGAGCATCGCGCGCAACGCCCTGAGGCCGGCGGCGCGGGCTGCCACGGGGCGGGTGGCGCCGGAGTCGAAGACCTCGCGCGCACCGGACACGGCCGCGGGGATGTCAGCTGTCGTCGTGGGCATGCACCCACCCTACCGCAATACGAAACAGATTCTTTTCGTTTCTCGACCGGTACAGTGGGCGAGGTGACGACGAGAGCAGCCGCGCAGGGGCGCCCGAAGGACCCGCGGGTGGACGCGGCCCTGATCAACGCCGCCATCGAGGTCCTGAACGAGACGGGGTGGGCCTCGTTCACCACCACGGCCGTCGCCAAGCGCGCGGGTGCCTCGACCGCGTCCCTCTACCGCCGCTGGCCGTCCAAGCAGGCGCTCGCCGGGGCCGTGGCCCGCCACATCACCCAGGCCGAGCTGAGCGGCATCGACACCGGCTCCCTCGAAGGCGACGTCCGGGAGCTCCTCGCACGCAAGCGGCGGATCCTCGAGGCCGCCACCGGGCCTGCGCTGCTCTCGCTGATGGGTCAGGCCGCGCACGACCCGGAGCTGCGGCAGATCCTGCACGACGACGTGTACCTCGCGGTCCGCGAACAGCTCGGCGCACTGATCGCCCAGGGCGTGCGCCGGGGCGAGCTGGCCAGGGGCATCGACGGCACGCAGATCGAGGTCCTGACGCTGGTGCTGATCGGCACCGCCCTGGCCAGGTCGGTCTTCATCCAGACCGCCGCCCCTGAGGCCGCCGAGGCCGAGCTCCGCCTCCTGCTGGCCGTGATCACCGGAGCCTGAGCGGACGTCAGCAGTTCGCGCGCAGCAGCACACCGGTGGTGCCGGGCAGGCTGACCGAGGTCACTGGCTTGCCGTCGTGGTCCTGGTAGGTGCGGTTGAGCGAGACCGTGGTCGCGGGGCTGCCGGTCGGGTTCGCGTTGACCAGCGCCATGCCGCAGGTGAAGTCCCGCCGGAAGACCTTGTCCGAGACCACCCGGTAGGCGCCGGCGGGATGCCCGAGGTACCAGTCGTACTCGGGGTGCCACGGCGTCGGGCCCGCGTACCCGTCGGTCTTCGCGATCTCGGCGATCGCGGCGTTCCCGCCGGTGGTCATGTACAGGCTGGCCAGCGCGTACCGGAAGGCCCTCGTGTCGCCCACGTCGAAGTGCGGCTGCACCCAGGTCATCTTGCCGTTCGCCTCGTTGAAGGCGATCTCGGCGACCTGCCGGCGCCAGCCCTCCGGGTAGTCCTCCAGCAGCCGGTCGCTGGAGAACGTCAGCCACCACTCGTCGAACCCGCCGTCGAGGTAGGCGCCGTACGCGTCCCAGCCGCCCGCGTGCAGCCGCGCGTTGGTCAGGTTGCCGACCGAGAGCAGTCCCGCGGCCGAGAAGGCGCTCCTGATCTCGGCGAGCATTCCTTTGTAGGCCGCCTGGAACGACGCGTTGTCCGGATATTTCGGCGGGCACTCGCCGGAGTGATAGGCGTCGCACGTGTAGAGGGCGTTGTCGAGGAACACCCCGTCGAATCCGCTGGATTTGGAGCTCGCCACAACGCTGCTCACCCACGCCTTGCGGTAATCCGGATTTCCGACGTCCATCTGCCAATGGCCTTCGTAACCGGAATAGAGCAGTTCCTTCCCGTCGGTTCCGCGCAGGAACCACTCCGGGTTGCTTTCCCGGACGGCGCAGTAGCCCAGACCCGTGGGCAGGTAGGCGTCGTCCCTGCCCTGCTTGCACGCGTAGGAGCGGGTGGAGGAGAGGTCCTTGTAGACGTACACCTTGACCTGCGGGTTCGCCGCCTTGAGCTTGCGCAGCAGATCGCCCTCCCACGCGTTGAGCACGACGTGGGCCCGGCGTTTCGCCTCGGTGGCGATCGTGGCGTCGTCCACCGGCGTGCTGTTGAGGTGCAGCCAGAACGACTGCGTGCGTCCCACGGGGGCGGTCGTCCGCGGCGAGGCGGCCTCGGCCGGGCCGATCGCGGTGACCAGCAATGTCAGCGCGGCGACGATTCCCCGCACTTTGCCTGTTTTCTCAAGCATCGCTCCTCCTCGCCCGAACTCCTGCGGGTGAGGAGTACCCGTCACGGGGAAACGAGATGACGGCGAAGTGGTAAACCACCTGTTGCGGTGTGGCGGTGTGATGAAATGACACGGTGAGTACGACCGCCGCTCCTGGCAGGGTGATCCTCCTGCTCGTCGCACTGCTCGCCGGGTGCACAGGAGGTCACGACGACCCACCGCCGGTGCACCGGGCCGCGGTGACGCTGCCGCCGTCACCCGCCGTGCTGGACTACCAGCTGGGCACCGCGTACCCGCCGCCAGCCGGGGTCACCCTGGTGGCCAGGGACAGCACCGCCTCACCCGCGCCGGGCGTGCACAACGTCTGCTACGTCAACGGCTTCCAGACCCAGCCGCAGGAACGCGAGTTGTGGCTGACCCAGCGCAGGCACCTGATCCTCAAGGACTCCGGCGGCGAACCGGTGATCGATCCCGAGTGGCCGGACGAGCTCCTGCTGGACACCTCGGCACCGTCCAACCGGGACGAGCTCGCGCGGATCACCGGTGAGTCGATCACCCGCTGCGCCGACCGCGGCTTCCAGTCCGTCGAGATCGACAACCTCGACTCGTACACGCGCTCAGGCGACCGGCTGACGATCGACCACAACCTCGCGTACGCGGCGCTGCTCAGCGCGCGGACCCACGACCGGGGCCTGCCGATCGGCCAGAAGAACTCGGCCGAGGTCAGCAGGCGCGCCCACGACGAGGTCGGCTTCGACTTCGCCGTCACCGAGGAGTGCCACGCCTTCTCCGAGTGCTCGGCGTACACCGAGGTCTACGGCGCCCAGGTGATGGACATCGAGTACACCGACAACCTGCGCGGCACGTTCGCCGAGGTGTGCGCGGACCCGGCGACCCCGAAGACGACGACGTTGCGCGACCGGAAGCTGGTCGGGCCGGACAACGCGGCGTACGCCTTCCAGCACTGCTAGGCGAGCAGCTCCGCGAACGTCCTGGCGAACAGGTAGGCGTCACCCGGCCAGCGCGCCGACACGTACTGGTCGTCCCGCACCACGAACGCGGGCCCGTCGTCGGTGGCCGTGCCGCGCTTGCTCAGCTCCACCGGCCCGCGCTCGAACACCGCACCCGACGCCACGACCTCGTCCTGCACGTACGCGGGATAGGTCCGGTAGTACCGCCCGCGCAGCCACGCAGTGGAGAAGTACGCCGCCCGTTCCATGTACTTCGGCAGGCACGTCGTGCGCCGCCCGGCCAGCACCCCGGCGCGGGCGAGCACCAGCACGCCGTGACAGATCGCGCCGACGGGCCGTCGCAGCGCCCAGAACCGCGCGACGACCTGCTGGAGCTCCGCGGAACCCAGGTACTGCCGCATCCCCGGAGCGTGCCCGCCGGGCAGTACGAGCCCGTCGAACTCCTCCGGCACCACCGACCTCCACGCCAGCGGTGCGCGGTAGGCGGGGGAGTCGAGCATCTCCCGGTAGAACGCCTTCGGCTCGGCCTCGGCGCCGAGCTTGCCGAACAGGACACCGGTCAGCAGCAACGGATCGGCCGCCGGCGCGGTGCCGCCGCGTTCGGTCGCGAAGACCACCTCGTGCCCGGCGTCGGTGAGCACCTTCCACGGCACCGCGACCTCGGTGACGTCGAAGTCCTGGTCGGGCAGGGGGAGCAGCACGCGCATGGGCCGATCCTGCCAGCTCAGACCGAGGCCTTGCCGCGCAGTGCCTCCACGTCGGCGCGGAGCCTGCGGACCTCCGCGAGGATCTCCATCGTCGCCGCCATCTCCTCGCGGTCGTGCTCCGCGTGCTCCTCGGTCATCTGGCTCTGCATCGCGGTCACCGCGACCGCGATGAACAGGTTGAGCACCGTGAACGAGGTGACGACGAGATAGCCGACGAAGAAGACCCACGCGAACGGCCTCTCCGCCATGACCTGCCGCGCGACCTCCGACCACGCCTCGCCGGTCATCACCTGGAACAGGGTGAACAGCGAGTCGCCGAGATGCCCGAAGTACTCCGGCGCGACCGTGCCGAACAGCTTCGTCGCGATGACCGCCGACACGTACAGCACCAGCGCCAGCAACGCGGTGATGGAGGCCATGCCCGGCAACGCCGTGAGCAACGCCGACACGACCCGCCGCATGCTGGGCACCACGGACACGAGCCGCAGCACCCGCAGGACCCGCAACGCGCGCAGCACGGAGAACGACCCGGACGCCGCCGGCAGCAGGGTGACCACGACGACCACGGTGTCGAACCAGTTCCACGGATCGCGGAAGAAGCTCCTGCCGTACGCGCCGAACCGCAGCGCGAGCTCCGCGACGAAGACCGCCAGCGCCAGCCGGTCGATCACGTGCAGGGCCTCGCCGAACGACGCGAGCAGCTCCGGCGACGTCTCCGCGCCCAGCGTCACCGCGTTGACCAGGATCACCGCGGTGATCAGCTTGTTGAACCACGGGGCGTCGACCAGGACGCGCAGCCGAGCACGGGGAAGCACGAAGATCAACCTATCGAGGTGATCTTCGTGCTCTCCGGTTCGCCCGTTCGGCCGCTAGATCTGGTCGGCGACCTTGATCTTGCCCTCGATGATCTGCGCCTTGTAGCCCTCGAGGATCCCCTGCAGCTTCGCGTCGATCTTGCCGCCCGACGTCGCGTACCCCATGCCGTTCGACTTGAGGTCGAAGACCTTGGGCAGCGACGCGAGGTTGTTGGCCGCTGCGGCGTGGAAGAAGTCGTAGACGGCGACGTCCACGCGCTTGAGGCTCGACGCGACGATCACGTCGCGGTTGGCCGCGAGTGCCGGCTGGTTGTACTGGTCGGCGTCGCAGCCGATCGCGAGCACGCCCGCCTGCTTGACCGCGGCGAACACGCCGATGCCGGACGCGCCCGCCGCCGGGTAGACGACGTCGGCGCCCTTGTCGATCAGGCCCTTCGCGGCCTCCTGGCCCTTCGGCGGGTCCTGGAAGCCGGTGAAGTCGCCTGCCGGGGTGATGTACTTCTTGTCGATCTTGACCTTCGGCGCCGCCGTGCGGGCGCCCTGGTTGTAGCCCGCCTCGAACTTCTGGATCAGCGGGATGTCCACGCCGCCCACGAAGCCCACGTGGCACTTCTTGCTCTGGTACGCGGCGACGACGCCCGCGAGGAACGCGCCCTCCTGCTCGGCGAACACCAGCGGCGTCACGTTGGCCGCACCGTCCACAGCGGAGTCGACGAGGCCGAACTTGACGTTCGGGAACTCCGGCGCGACGACCTTGAGCGACTCGGTGTAGGCGAAGCCGACGCCGACGATCGGGTTGAAGCCCTCGGTCGCGAGCTGGCGCAGGCGGGTCTGCTTCGCGGCCTCGTCCTCGTTCGGTGCCGCGGAGAGCTCGCGGGTGTTCTCCTTCTTGACGCCCATGTCCTTGATCGCCCGGTCGAACCCGGCTGCGGCGAGGTCGTTGAACGACGCGTCGCCGCGGCCGCCGATGTCGTAGGCCAGGCCGATCTTCAACGCGCTGCCGTCGACCTTGTCACCGCTCGCGGCGCTGGTGCTGGACGCGGGGGGCGCGGTGGGCGGCGTCGAGAACTCGCAGGCGCTGCCGGACCCGGTGGGCGAGGTGCCACCACCGGAGTCCTTGGCGCAGGCGCTCACCACTATGAGGCTGGTCAGCGCGATCGCGGCCACGGCGGTGCCACGCATACGACGACGCACGGTTCGTCTCCTCAAACTCGGCTTCAGGAGGCGGACGCTACCTCGCACCTCGATCAAACCGGTTGAGAGTTCACTTACTGGGATCGAGGATTTTACGAAAGACGAGGAAGTCGCACGGACACGCGAGGTGCGGCACCAGCAACGGGTACGCGCTCTCAAGACTGTCCTTGCGCACCAGGCTGTAGCCGATGCGCGTGTACCAGCCGCGCAGGAACTCCTTGACCGGGTGCGCCCATCCCTGCGGCACCAGCAGTTCCAGCTGCATCTCCGCGAAACCGTGCGCACGGCCCCAGTTCTCGGCGAACGACACGAGGTCGCGGCCCAGGCCGGTGCCCCGTTCCTCCGGCGCTGCGACGAGCATCCCGAACTCGCCGACTCCGTCCTCGATCTGCTGGACGCGCACGGAACCCACGACGCGGCCGCCCGACCGGACCACCGCGAGCTGTCCGGTGGCGATGAGCTCCGCCACCTCGGCCTCGGTGGTCCGGCTGTTGCCCTCCAGCCAGATGCCCTGCTCCGCGTCGGCGTACACGCGGTTGATCAGTGCCGCGATCTCCGCGGCGAGCCCGGTGTCCGAGATCAGGACCGGGGTCACCACGGCGACGGCTGGGAGATCTTGGCGAGCTCGTCGGCGTGCTGGAGCACCCCGAGCTCGCGCAGCATGCGGTCGCGCTGCACCGGGTCGTGCGCGACGTGCGAAGCGTGCAGTGCCTTGCGCAGACGGGCTTTCCGGCGCGGTGTCCACGGGCTCGCGATGGCGAGCTTCGCGGCTCGCAGCGCCGCCTTGTCACGGGTGCGCGCCAGGGCGTCGCGGCCGTCGTCGCCCAGGCCCAGCAACGACAACAGGCGTTCCCGGAGCTCGCGGCCGATGCGCGCCCACGTCGTCGTGCGTTGACGCGAGGCGCGGATCTCGATGCCGAGCGCGAGGTGCAGCATCACCAGGCCGAGGACCGGTCCGAGCAGGACGCGGGCGCCACCGGCGACCGGGCCGGACAGGCTGAAGGCGGCGAACGCGGCGAACGCGGTCAGTGCCCAGGCCACCAGGCGGGCAGGGCCGGGACGGCCGTCGCGGCGCACCCCTCCGCGCATCGCCCAGCCGCATGCGATGAGGGCCGCCTCCATCACGGAGAACAGGACGACCCGCTCCACGACGTCGGTGATGCCCAGGCGCTGCTCGAAGAACCGCCACGAGGTGTCGACGCTGACACCGATGCTCATCAGCGCGACGGCGTAGAAACCCTTGGCGCCGGCCGGTTTGGCGGGCTTGGCGGGCGGTTCGGCCGCGGGCAGTTCGGTGGCAGGAAGTGCGGCGGGCAGTTCGGCAGCAGGCAGTGCTGCGGCAGGCGCGGGCAGCTCGGCGGGGACGGCCTTGTCGGCCTCGTCCAGCTTCGCGAGCAGCTCCGGCGTCAGCAGCGCGTGGCCCGCCGTGTCGGTCATGCCGTTGCGCGCACGCCACTTGTTCACGATCGCCCTGGTGTGGGAGCTGGTGGGCACCGCCTGGCCCTGCTTGTGCAGCCAGCGGCGGACGTCCTCCACCGTGCAGCCGCGCGGCAGGTGCTCCAGCGCGTACTCGATCTTGGCGGTCTGCGTCTTCAGCGGCGCCAACGCGGCGCTGTGGTCGGTCAGGATGCCGACCTCGTCCGTGGTCACTCGTGCTCTCCGTCCTCATGTGGGGGGCTTGCAGGGGCACGCGGACCCGCCGGACCCTACCCGGCTACCGGGCGTGAACATCATCAGGTTTACGACGTTGACACTGTCACGGTTGCAGTGTCACTATTCGGGGGTGTGGACGCTCGACGAGTTGCTGGACCGCGTCTCCGCCGCGTTGACGGCGGAGTACTCGGGTGCGCCCAACGGCCGCGTCCGGGACGTGCCCGACAAACGGGCCGTCCGCTGGTACGCGACGACAGGGTTGGTCGACAGGCCGTCGGCGATGCGCGGCCGCACGGCGTTGTACGAGAAGCGCCACCTGCTCCAGCTGGTGGCGGTGAAGAGACTTCAGTCGCAGGGGAGGACGCTGGCCGACATCCAAGCCGAGCTCGCGGGCGCCACCGACACGACGCTCGCGACCATCGCCCGCGTTCCTGACCAGCTGCTCGACTCCGGTGACGCGCCGGAGCCGGAGGCCGTTCGCCCGAGGTTCTGGGCCGAACCCGCCGCCGCGCCGCCCGCCCCGCCCGCACCCGCCGAGGCCTTCGCCCTGAACGGCGTCGCGCTCGGCGGAGGTGCCGTCGTCCTCGTGCCGGGCACGCCCACCGCGGCCGACCGCGCGGACATCGCGGCGGCCGCCCGGCCACTGCTCGACCTGCTCGCCGCCCGCGGCCTGCTCAACGAAAGGGAACCGTCATGACCTTCTCCGTCGCCCCGATGAAGGCCGCCGAAACCGACCGCATCGGCCGGACGACCGAGGACGCGGGACTCGGCGCGCTGCGCACCGAACGCGGCAACCTGCCCCTGGAACAGCTAGATGTGAGAGCGACGATCACCGGTCTGGTCGGCCGCGTCGTGCTCAAGACCGGGTTCGTGAACACCTACGACACCGCGCTCGAAGCGACCTACGTGTTCCCGTTGCCGGACCGCGCCGCCGTCACCGGCATGAAGATGACCGCGGGTGACCGCACGGTGGAAGCCGACCTGCAGGAACGCGCCCAGGCCCGCCAGACCTACGACAACGCGATCGCGGCCGGCCAGCAGGCGTCCATCGTGGAGGAGGAACGGCCCGACGTCTTCACCATGCGCGTGGGCAACATCCCCGCGGGTGAACGGGTGTCCGTCGAGCTGACCATGGTCGGGCCGCTGGTGTTCGAGGACGGCGCGGCCACGTTCCGGTTCCCGCTGGTGGTGGCGCCGAGGTACGTGCCGGGCACACCGCTGCCGGGCCCGTCCGTGGGCGACGGGCACGCCACCGACACGGACCTCGTGCCGGACGCGTCCCGGATCTCGCCGCCCGTGCTGCTGCCGGGCTTCCCGAACCCCGTGCGGCTCGGGATCGGCGTGGAGATCGACGCCGCCGGGCTGGAGCTCGGCGAGGTGCGGTCGAGCCTGCACACCGTGGTCGCCGAGGGCAACACCGTGACGGTCACGCCGGGTGAGCGGGTCGACCGCGACTTCGTGCTCCGCCTGGCGTACCGGGGGAACAGCTCCGCGGTCGTGTGCGTGCCGGACCCGGACGACAGCGGTGAGGGCACCTACCAGCTGACGGTGCTGCCGCCCGAGCCCGAGGCACCGGTGCGGCCGCGTGACGTCGTGCTGCTGCTCGACCGGTCCGGCAGCATGTCGGGCTGGAAGATGGTCGCGGCCCGGCGCGCGGCCGCCCGCATCGTCGACACGCTGACCGCGGACGACACGTTCTCCGTGCTGACCTTCGACCACCAGGTCGAACGGCCGGAGACGCTCGGCGGCGGACTCGTCACGGCCACCGACCGCCACCGGTTCCGCGCCGTCGAGCACCTGGCAGGCGTGCAGGCCCGCGGCGGCACCGAGATGTACGAACCGCTGCGGCAGGGCCTGAGCCTGCTCGCCGACGCGGCCTCGGGACGCGACCCCGTCCTCGTGCTCGTCACGGACGGTCAGGTCGGCAACGAGGACCAGATGCTCCGAGACATCGCCCCGGTCATCAACCGGACGCGGATCCACGCCGTCGGCATCGACTCGGCCGTCAACGCGGGCTTCCTCGGCAGGCTGGCCGCCGCCGGTGCGGGCCGGTGCGAACTGGTCGAGAGCGAGGACCGGCTCGACGAGGCGATGACGCACATCCAGCGGAGGATCGGCGCGCCGGTGATCACCGACGTGGTGCTGTCGCCGTCGTCCGACCTGCCCCGGCTGCCCACGGCGATCTATCCGGGCGTGCCGCTGGTCGCGTTCGGCCGGTACCGCGGCACGGCGCCGGAGTCGTTCAGCGTGCGCGGCCGGACCAGGGACGGCGCGGACTGGCAGGAGACGGTACCCGTGCGGCGGCACACCTCGCCGGCCGTGCGGGCGCAGTGGGCCCGGGCCGCGCTGCGCGACCTGGAGGACCGGTACGCGGTCGGCGACCGGTCGCTGGAGTCGGAGATCGTCCAGACCTCGCTGAAGTTCGGGGTGTTGTGCCGCTTCACCGCGTTCGTGGCGGTGGACGAGCGGGTCGTGTCCGACGGGACCGTGCACCGGGTGGTGCAGCCGGTCGAACAGCCCGCCGGGTGGGAGCTCCAGTCTCCGGCGTTCCCGATGGCGGCGCCGAGTTTTGCCGGTGCCGCACCGAGTTTCGCCGGTGGAGCACCGGGTGGCGGTTACGGCGCGCCCCCGCCCCCTGCCGCGCCCATGGCCGTCTCGGCCGGCCGGCCGAGGGCGCGGAAGCTGATGCGCGGCTCCGCACCCGAGGGAATGCCGGCCGCCGACGCGGCGGCACCGAAGCGGATCTCCGCGCCCGCACCGGTCCCGCCGGCCGACGACCCGGCCGACCTGCGCGAGATCGTCGCGCGCGAGGTGCAGCGCCTGGAGCAGGACGCGGCACTGCCCGCGTGGGAGCGACGCGACCTGCTCGCCGACCTGGCCAGCCGGCTCGGCATCCTGATCTCCGGCCGGCAGGGCGCGGCGTACGAGCCGTTGCGCGCCCTGGTCGAGGAGATCGGCGCCGGGACAGACGTGGACAGGACGTGGGCGCGGGCGTTGGAGGTGCTGCGGGGGTTCGCGGCGGTGAAGGCCGCCGAACCGGACCGCCGCCGCGGGTTCTGGCGCTGATCGGACGATTGCCCGCCAGGTGGTCGTGCCGCAACGCTCTCCCGTGTGAGCGCGTTCGGTGAGTGGACGACAGTCGAGGGCCTGCCCGCGTTCGAGTACCGGGCAGGCCCTCGGTCGTGGGATCCGATCATCGACCCGCCGTCGTCGACGCACCGGGTGCACCTGGGCAACCGCCGGATCACCCTGGTGGCCGACAGCGACGGGCTCTTCGGCGTCTGGGACGAGCACCTCGGCTGCCGGTGGATCGCCGAGCAGACCGGTGTCGCCCGGCTCGGCGATCTGCCGATCGACTCCTCCGCGAAGCTCTTCGGGCCGACTTTCTGCCGGATGGCCGTGGTGTCGGACGACGTCGAGGTCGAACGCACGGTGTTGTGCCCGGAGGGTGCGGTGCCGTGGGTGCTGATCAGGGTCGACGTGCTCAACCGGTGCGATGGGGTGCTGCGCCGGTCGTTGAGCGAGGAGTGGGTGGTGCGGCCGCGTCTCGTGGACCTGGAGTTCGGGCCCGTGCGCGGTGACGCCCCGCCGGACGCGCCCGTGGTGGCGCTGGAGAACTTCGGCGGCGAACGGGCGGAGACCACCGCCGGGACGCTGACCGTCGAGGCCGCGCTCGACCTCGTGTCGGGGGAACGGACGACCGTGTGGTTCCGGTTCGGCCTGCTCGACGGACCCGCGGACCCCGAAGCCCTCTACGCGGCCAGTCTGGCCGGCCTGCGGGACCGTCTCCCGTCGGCACCCGCCGAGATCCAGTGGCACGCGGCGTTGCTGACGGGCGGCGCCTGCGTCGACGGAGTGCTCGGCGGGCACACGCTGAACCAGGGTTCGGCGTACTCGTTCCGGCACGGTTTCAACGGCGCCGCAAGGGATCCGTTGCAGCACGCCCTGCCGTTGGTGCACCTCGAACCGGACCTGGCGCTCTCGGTGCTGCGCAACACGTGTGCCTGGGGAAGCCAGGACGGCGACCTCCCGTACGCGCTCGGCGGCCGCAAACAACCATGGACGCAGCTGTTCCGCCCGTCCGACCAGAACCTGTGGGCGCTCTGGCTCGCCGCCGAGTACGCCGCCGCGACCGGAGACCTCGCCGCGTTCGGCGAACCCGTGCCGTACCACCCGAGCCACGGCGCCGATCCCGTTGCACTCGGCGAGAACCTGCGGCGCCAGTTCAGGTTCTTCGTGGACGAGGTGGGCGTGGGGGAGCACGGCCACGTCCGGATCCTCAACGCCGACTGGAACGACCTCGCCATCAAGGAGTCCGGAGTGGACCGTGAGGTGATGATCGAGCGGGGCGAGTCGGTGCTGAACTCGGCGATGGCGGCCTGGGTGCTCCCGTTGTACGCGGACCTCGCCGATCGCCTGGGTGATGCCGCGACCGCTGCCGAGGCACGCCAACGCGCTGCGGTTCTTCGTGAGCTCGTCGCAGGGGAGTGGAACGGCAGTTGGTTCCGGCGCGCACATGGCCCCGGCCGCAAGGTAGTCGGTGATCATGACCTGTGGCTGGAAGTGCAGCCGTGGGCGATCCTGTGCGGTGCCGCCACTTCTGACCAGGCGCGCGCACTCCTCAAGACCATCGATGAGACCTGCCGGGCCGGTTCACCGCTGGGCGCCCTTCACCGCTGGCCCGTTCCCGAAGGCACGCAGGGCCAGGTGTGGGCATCGGTCAACATGACCCTGATCTGGGCGGCTTCCCACTACGACATGGACCTGGCGTGGGACGAGTGGCACCGCATGACCCTGCACGCACACACGGCCGCCTATCCAGAGGTGTGGTCGGGAACGCTGTCCGGCCCCGACTGCTACCTCGCCCCGGACAGCGACCGTCCTGGTGAGACGTGGGCGTTGCCCGACTTCGGCACCGCGATGCAGGCGTATCCCGTCGCGAACCTGCACAGCCACTCCCAGCCGTTGCTCGCCTACCTGCGGCTGAACGGCGTCGTACCCCGATTCGGTGAACGAGCGTGACGGACCGGGCATCCCCGTGGTCCTGACTGGTGCCCCCGCACCAGTTGCACGAGGAGTTCCGTTGACCAGCCCCAGCCACCGAGTCGTCCAGCTGCGCACGCCGTTGACCCAGGACGAGCGGCTGTCTGTCGTCGAGCAGACCGCTCTGTGTCACCCCGCTGTGCACAGCGTCGAACTGTCCTCCGAGGGTGAGATCCACGTCGAGGTCGTGGTGTGGCGCGGAAGTTCGCCGCTGCGGACCGTCCACGACATCTCCGCGGCCCTCGGCGCCGTGCTCCCCGACGTGCGCGTCCGCCTGACGGTGTCGGCCGTCGCGTACAAGCGGCGCACCACGACGCTGCTCGCGGTTTACAAATAGTGCCCTCTTGTCCAACTGGGTTTACATGCCCTACCGTTCTGTCAACCTCCGGAGGAGAGTGGCATGAGCGACATGAAGGCAACGGTGCCCGTCGGCTCAACCGAGCAGTGGACCGACGGCAAGCGGTACCTGTGGCTGCTGGGGCTGGTCGTCCCGTCGCTTGCGTTCCTGGCGATCGGGATGCACGCGGCGACGGGCTGGGGCGTGTGGTTCTGGATCGGCCCGATCGTGGTGCTGGTCATCGTCCCGGCGATCGACCTCTTCGCCGGTCTCGACCGCAGCAACCCTCCCGACGACGTGATCGAGCGGCTGGAGAACGACCGCTACTACCGCTGGATCACCTACCTGTTCCTGCCGATCCAGTACATCGGGTTCGTGGTGGCGTTCTGGCTGATCGCGCGCGGTGACCTGGCCGTGGTGGACAAGATCGGCCTCGCGGTGTCGATCGGGTGCATCGGCGGGATCGGCATCAACACGGCGCACGAGCTGGGCCACAAGAAGGAGAGCCACGAGCGCTGGCTGTCCAAGATCGCGCTCGCGCAGAGCTTCTACGGCCACTTCTACATCGAGCACAACCGCGGCCACCACGTGCGGGTCGCGACCCCGGAGGACCCGGCGAGCAGCAGGGTGGGCGAGAGCTTCTACCGCTTCTGGCCGCGCACGGTCTTCGGTTCGGTCAAGTCGGCGTGGCGGCTCGAACGCAAGCGGTACGGCCGGCGCGACCGGCACCCGTACCGGCTGGGCAACGACGTGCTCAACGCGTGGCTGATGTCGGCCGTGCTGTGGGCCGGAATGATCGCGTGGCTCGGCGCGGGCATCGTGCCGTACCTGCTGGTCCAGGCGGTGATCGGCTTCTCGCTGCTGGAGGTCGTGAACTACATGGAGCACTACGGGATGCGGCGGCAGATGGTCGGGGCGCCCGGCCGCAGGCGGTACGAGCGGGTCGATCCCAGCCACAGCTGGAACTCCAACAACATCGCCACCAACGTCCTGCTCTACCACCTGCAGCGGCACAGCGACCACCACGCGAACCCGACCCGGCGCTACCAGACGCTGCGCGACTTCGCCGAGTCCCCGGTGCTGCCGACCGGGTACGCGGGCATGATCCTGCTGGCCCTGGTGCCGCCGCTGTGGCGGCGCGTGATGGACCCGCGGGTGCAGGGTCACTTCGGCGGTGACATCGGCCGCGCCAACATCCAGCCCGGCAAGCGCGCGAAGGTCCTCGCCCGGTACGGCGGCACGGACACCGGTTCGGACGTGATCGTGGACAGCCGTGGTGACGCGACCGCGGGCGGCATGTGCCCAGGCTGCGGCTACGTCTACGACGAGAAGACGGGCGACCCGCGCGAGGGCTTCCCCGCCGGAACGCCTTGGGCGGACATCCCCGACTCGTGGTGCTGCCCGGACTGCGGGGTGCGCGAGAAGATCGACTTCGTGGCGCCGGGCCGCGTGACGTCGGCCTAGGATCTGGTCATGGGCGGTACTTCTCCAGCGGCTTCCGGTCCACGCCGGCAGCCGATCATCGAAGCGGCGATCGAGATGACCGCCCGCGACGGCTGGGCCGCGGTCACGATGACGCGGCTCGCCGAGCAGGTCGGCGTCAGCCGTCAGACCGTCTACAACGAGATCGGCTCGAAGAACTCCCTCGCCGACGCCATGCTCGCGCACGAGCTGCACCGGTTCATCAGTGCCATCAGCGACGCCTTCGACCGTCACGCGGACAACCTCGTCGAGGCGATCCACGACGCCGTCCGCGACGTGCTCGAACTCGCCCGCGGCAACCTCCTGGTCCGCGCCATCGCCTCCGCCACGCACGGCGCCGACACCGAGCTCGTCCCGCTGCTGACCACCCACGCCGAGACCCTGCTCACCGAGGTCAAGGTGATGCTCGCGGCCCGCGTCGAGTCGTACCGGACGGGCCTGACGGCCGAGCAGATCGAGGTGCTGATCGACCTCATGACGCGCACCGTGCTCAGCCACGTCGTCCAGCCCACGGGCACCCCGGCCACCACCGCGGACGGGCTGGCGTGGCTGGCGTCACGTGTGCTCGACGGCCCCGCGAGGAAACCACTTCGCTACGGCTGACGAACACCAGAGGTGAGCGGACTGATGAGCGTGCTCGACACCGTGGCCGACCGGCTCGTGGTCCCCGGCTACTCGAAGTGGGGTTACCGGCTCCGCAAGGGCAGCTGGTCCGCCCTGGAACCCGGCGCCCTGAACGGCGCCCGTGCCGTCGTGACCGGGGCAGGCTCGGGCATCGGCAAGGCGACCGCGCTGGGCTTGGCCCGTCTCGGCGCGGAGGTCGTGCTGGCCGTACGCGACGAACGCAAGGGCGAAGCTGCCCGTGCCGAGATCGTGGCTGCGGTCCCGGAGGCTGTCGTCCAGATCGGGCTCTGCGACGTGTCGAGCCCGGAGTCCGTGCGCCGGTTCGCCGCGGAGATCGACCGCCTCGACGTCCTGGTGCACAACGCCGGAGTCCTGCCGCAGGAACGCAAGGTCACCGCCGAGGGCCACGAGCTGACGTTCGCCACGCACGTCCTCGGCCCGTTGCTGCTGACCGACCTGCTGCGCCCGCTGCTCGCGGCCTCCGACGACCCGCGAGTCGTGTTCGTCTCGTCCGGCGGCATGTACACCCAACGTCTCCGCGGCGACGACCCCGAGTACCGCGAGGGCACCTATCGCGGCGCCACCGCCTACGCGCGCACGAAACGCATGCAGGTCGCGCTGGTCCCACTGCTGGCGGAACGCTATGCGGCCGACGGCATCGCCGTGCACGGCATGCACCCAGGCTGGGCCGACACCCCGGGCGTCGCCGGATCACTGCCCGGCTTCCACAAGCTGACCGGCGCCTTCCTCCGGACCTCCGAGGAAGGCGCCGACACGATCGTCTGGCTGGCCGCCACGAGTCCCGCCCCGCGCACCGGCCAGTTCTGGCACGACCGCCGCGAGCGTCCGACCCACCTGCTGCCGACCACCGGCGAGAAGCCGGAGGACGTGGTCGCGTTCTGGCAGTACTGCACGAGCGCGGCGGGAGTTCTCCCCTAAGCACCTGGCGAGAAGTCTTGTCCCCGGCCCGTCGGGTCCAGTTCCCGATGAGTCACAAGGGGCCCGGCACGCCCTTTTTTTGCAGTACGCGGGGTCCCCGCGTGTGCTCTGACAGTACGAAAGGTCCCCGCGTGCGGTTCTAGACTTGAGCCGGGCGCGCTCAAGTTCGGGGTGGGGGGTAGCCCGTCGTTTCGGACAGGACTTCCGGTCAGGTGCTCAGAGGACGGACATCTGAGATCGGGGTCGTGCCCCGGAGGGATGTCCTTTGTGAAGACCACGGGCTCGAACAAGCCCCTGGGTGTCCTCGTCGCGCGTTCATCCCGGAGTTCAAGGCGGAGATCGTCGAGGCTTCCGCTTGATTGGGCTGGGTACGGCCCGCATCGCCGCACCGGACACACGCCCGTGCAAAGGCTGACGCAGCCCGAGCCGGCGAGCCGCAACCCCGTGGGTCCGCGGTCAGGTGCCTCAGGCCGCGAGGATCTTCTCGACCATCGGAGTGAGGACTTTCCGGGGACCGATCTCGATCCAGCAGGTCTCGCCGCGGTCGGCCAGCAGTTGCACGCTCTGCACCCACCGGACCGGGCCTGAGATCTGTGCGCCCAGGTGCTGTCGGAGCCTTTCGTCGGTGTGGACGGTGCCGGTGCTGTTGCTCACCACTGGTACACGTGGGGTGTGCAGGTCGGTTCGGGCCAGCTCGCGTTCGAAATCCGCCTGGGCCGCCGCCATCAAGGGGGAGTGGAAGGCGCCGCTGACGTTGAGCGGGACATAGGTGCGTGCTCCTGCGGCGAGGAAGTGGTCCTTGGCCGCGTGCACCTGGGTGTGTGCACCGGAGAGCACGACCTGGTCCGGCGTGTTGTAGCCGGCTACCCATAGTCCGGATCCGCTCCAGTCGGCGAGTGCGCGGTGCACGGCGTCGGCATCGAGTCCTACAACGGCGGCCATGGCGCCGCCGTCGGCTGCTGCCATCAGCTCGCCGCGGCGAGCCACCAGGGCGAGTCCGGTGCGGAAGTCGAACGCGCCGGCGATGTGCAGTGCGCAGTACTCGCCGAGGCTGTGGCCCAGCAGAGCGGTCGGTTCGAGCCCACGGGTTCGCTGGACGTGCAGGTAGGTCAGGACGTTCAGGACGTACAGGGCGGGTTGGGTGAACCTGGTGGACGTCAGTCGCCGTTCGTCCAGGCACAGGTCGCGCACGGAGTAGCCGAGCACCTCGTCCGCGTGCGCGAGGTGCTCGGGGAACTCGTCGAACAGGTCGCGGCCCATTCCCGCGAACTGCGAGCCCTGGCCCGCGAACATGAACACCGGCACGGTGCTCCCCTTCGGTCAGTTCGCCGTGGTGAACAGGCGGTCGAGGTAGTCGTCCAGAATGGACGGTGAAGTGGCATCGGCCAGCGCTCCCACGTGGCCGTCGGGTCGGATCACGACGACGTCGCCGAACCGGAGTCCGAGGCTGTTGCGACAGCGGCCGGCGATGTCGATCAGACCCGCGGGTGCGTCGTACCGCTGGGCGGGGGACACGCGCTCGTGCACGGTGTGGACGCGGAGTGCATTGTGTCCCAGGCGTTCCTGGTACTTCTCCATGGTCTGCCCGAGGAGTGACTCTGTGGTGTCGTGCGGGCCTGCGAAGGCGAGGACGACGTGTCGCCGGGCGCCTAGTTCGCTGAGCAGGTCGAACGGGCCGGAGGCTGTGGTCAGGGTGCAGGAAGGCATTCGCCGGCCGGGCATGACCCCGGGACGGGTGACGGATCCCGCCGGGGCCGGGTAGGCGACGGCGAACTGACTGAGTTTGGCGATCTCCGCGGTGTGGTAGGCAGGATCGCGCAGGCGTTCGTTGTCGCGGCGCAGCCGCTCGCGCTGGGACTGGTCCCGGCCGAAGACGCGTTCGCTCAGCATGTTGTTGTAGTCGAACAGGGCTTGCGCCACCGGGAACCGCTCCCCGTGGTAGGTGTCCAGCAGGGCGTCACCCGCCTTGGCGCGCAGCACCAGCGCGAGCTTCCAGGCCAGGTTCACCGAGTCCTGGATGCCGGTGTTCAGCCCCTGGGCGCCGATGGGGCTCTGGACGTGCGCGGCGTCGCCCGCCAGGAAGATTCCCCCTGTCCGGAAGTGGTCGGCGATGAACTGCCGGGGGTTGAACCGGCTGACCCAGTACGGATCGCCCAGCGCCACGGTGTCGAGCCCGACGGCCCTCAGCACCTCCCGGAACCGGCGCAGCACGAACTCCTCGTCCACCTCGGCGGAAGCGACCCGGCAGGTGGAGACGAGCCGGAACATGCGGCCGTCGATCGGCAGGACGGCCAGGAAGGTGCCCTCGTCGAGCCAGAACTGGTGCCGTTCGTGCGCGTGATGGGGAAACCCGCTCATCTCGATGTCGGCCATGATGAAGGTCTCGTCCTGCTCCGCACCGTCGAACTCCGCGCCGACGATCTCGCGGACCCGGCTGCGGCCGCCGTCCGTGCCGACCACGAACCGCGCGGTGACCGTGGAGGCCCGGCCGTCGGTGTCGAGCAGGTGGCAGCGATGGCCGTCGCCGTCGACGTCGATGTCGGTCAGCGCGCGGCCGCGTTCGACGGTGATGCCCCGCTCGGCCGCCGCCCGGTCGAGGATGCCGGTCGTGTCGCTCTGACCGAGCTGCAACAACCCGAGGTAGTCGCCTTCGAGCTCGCCCAGGTCCGCCACACCGATGATGCTTCCGCGCTGGGTGTGGTGGTTGATCCGCTGCGACATGATGCCCTGCCGCAGGCAGGTCTCGGCCACGCCGAGCATGTGGAAGCACTCCAGCGTGCGCGGCGTGAGAGTCATGGCCTTGCTCAACGGTGACCAGTGCTCGTGCTTGTCGATGATGCGCACCCGCACGTCGCTGTCGGCGAGTGCGCAGGCGAGAACGAGGCCGACAGGGCCCGCGCCGACCACGAGCACCTCGACCTCGGCTGTGTCCACGGTAGTCATTTCAGAACCTCACGAAGGATGTCGAGCAGTTCGTGCTGCCGCTGGTCGGGATGGAGGAAGAAGTGGTCGCCCGCCAAGGCGTGGAAGTCGAAGCCCGCCGACGTGTGGCGGCGCCATTCGCGCATCTCGTCACCGGACACCCGGTCTTCCCCGGTGCCGTGCACCGCGGTGATCGGGATGTCGAGCGTCTCCGCGTCGCTGTGCCGGAAGCTGCCCACGAGCCGGATGTCGCTGGCCAGGATCGGCAGTGTGAGACGCAGGAACTCCGCGTCCACGTCCGGCGGGGTGGGAAGCAGCATCAGCCGCGCGAGTGTGCGCAGCCCGGCCACGTCCAGCGCCCGGATCTGTGCGGTGCTCGGCATCTCCGGGTAGCCGGCGTCCGAGAGGGAGCGCAGGCAGTCGCGGTAGAACGGGTTCTCGCCACGTCCGGGACTGCTGAAGGCACCGACGACGAGGTGCCGCACGGCGGTGATGCCACGTCGTCGCAGCCGTAGCGCCAGCAGGTAGCCGATCAGCGCGCCGGCGCTGTGTCCGTAGATGACGACGGGCTTGTCGCAGTACTGCGCGGCTTCCCGTTCGAGGGCGTCCACCAGGTCGTACACGTTGGGCACCAACGGTTCGCCGAGGCGCTCGCCGCGGCCGGGCAGCGCCACCGGGCACACGTCCACGTCGTCGCCGAGGAGCCCCTGCCAGCGCTGGAACAGCAGCGTGCTGCCGCCCCCGTAGGGGATGCACAGCAGCCGGACCTTGGCCGTGGTGTCCTTCCTCTGTCCGAGATAGCCGGCGCGTGCGGGCACCGTGACCCCGTTGCGCCTGCCCAGCAGCCGGGTGGTCAGGTCGGCGACGGAGATCCCGGCGACGATGTCCGCCAGCGGAACCCGCCCGTCCGCGTCGATCGGCCGCAGTGCCCGGTGCAGTGTGGTGGCCTGCAGGGAGTCGATGCCGAGCGCGGTCGTCGAGTCGTGCGGCCCGATGCTGTCCTCGGGCGCGTCGGTCAGCTTGGCCAGCAGACGGCGCACGATGGCTTCGACGGCGGCTCGCTCGCCTGCTGTCGTGGCGGCCAGGTCGTCGGCGGTGAGGAGCAGGTCGCCGGCGACGGGTTCGGCGGCGGCCAGCACCGACTCGATGCCGCCTTCGACGATGCGCACGGTGGCGTTGGCGCAGTGGAGCACGGTCCGGCCGCCGATGTCGTAGACCGTCACGCGACCATGAGCGAGGGCTTCGGCGGGGTCGAACCGCACGTCGTCCAGCCGCAGCTCGGACGCCGTGACAGGTGCGCCGGCGTGAATGACCAGGCCCTGCAACCGTTCCACCAGAAACGCCGACTGCTCGCCGGACGGCAGTGCGGCGTGGAAGAGCTGCGCACAGGCGTCCAGCAGACCGGGGGTGACCCGAGTGGCGGCCTGTGCCGGCGCGGTGCGGTGTTCCGGCGCGACGGTGGCCCGGACGCCGGAGTCGTCACGGAACACTTCGCCGACAACGCGCACACTCGGCCCGAGGTGCATTCCGCGTGCCGCCAAGCCGGCGTAGAACTCGGTCCCGGAGCACACGCGTGCCAACGGGTGAGCACGCTGCTGCTCTGCTGCTGGTGGTTGCGCGCTGAGTGTGCCGTGCACGTGTTGCTGCCATTGGTTGTTCGTCGCATCGGAGAGCGAGTGGAACGCGAAGCTCGCCTGGGGGCCGCGCAACCCTTCGAACACCAGCCGGACGGTACCGGGTGTGTCGCGCAGGACCAGTGCGGTGCTGAACCGCATGTCGGTCACCTCGAAGTCGCGGTCCTGTGCGACCTCTTTCAGCCCGCGCAACAGCATCTCGACGAAGAATCCGATGTGGACGACGTGGTGCGTGTCCGCGAGTGCCAGCTCGGCCGGGTCCAGCTCGAAGCCCACCTCCACGCCGCCACCGGGCGAGAGCTGCCGCACCGGTTGCAGCGAACCGGAGCGGACCGGTTGCGCGGCAACGGCTTCGAAGGCGTACACCGCTTCGTCCAGCCGGCTCGTGGGCACGACGACCCGGCGTGCCGCGGTGTGCTCGTAGAGCGGGCGCCAGTCGAGGTCGAAGCCGAGCTCGTACAGGCGCGTCAGGCACCCGACGAGGTCCTCGGCCGCGTCGACGAGGGTGAGCTGCTCCCGGAGACGAGTGGTCGCACCGCTGTCACCGATCACCAGGCCGAGGCGCACGTCGTGCTCCCGGCACAGTCTGCCCGCCGCGTCGAGGTCGGCGCGGGCGGTGGCGGCCGCAGCCCAGTAGGCGGGGTCGGCCAGGTGCCGGGGACCGACGAAGTCGCCGTCGCGGGGGCAGATGACGGCGGCGTCGAACTCGCGGTGGCCGGGCGCGCCGGCGATCGGCAGGTCGATGCTCCGGTCCGGACGGACCTCGGCTCCGGTGACGAGCAGCCTCAGCTCGGCGAGGGCCTCACGCGGGGTGAGAGCAGAGGTCTCGACGGCGACCGCGAGGCAGCCGATTCCCTCGGCCAGCCAGATCGCGGGCTGGATGCCGAAAGCCTGCCAGACCCGCACCGTGCCGCACGTGAGTGCGAGCTGCAGGGCGGCGGACTCCACCGCGTCGGTAGGCCGGGCGTCCGGCTCGAGCCAGCGGGCCAGCGCCGGCTCACCCGTGTCGGACCAGGCCGCGTCGACCCGGTCGAACCCGGCGCGGAATGCCGGGAACAGGCCGTACCAGGGCCGCTGCCCGGTTCCTGCCGCCCCGATGAAGAACCCGAGCTTGGCCTGCCCGGCACGGAACAGCCGCGACGGCGTGACGATCGACGCGGCGGCCAGCCTGGCCTCCAGGACGCGTGCTGCCTGTTCGCGAGTCTCGGCCAGCAGGTGGGCGCGGAACGGTCCGTGCTCCCGGCCGACCGCCAGCGTGAACCCGACGTCTTCGATGTCGGCGTCCGTCTCGGTAAGACAGGTGGCCAGCCGGCGCATCTGGTCGGTCAGCGCGGTCGCCGAGCGAGCCGACAGCAGGATCGGCTGCGCGCTCAACCGCTGCCCCGCCCGCGTGGCCTCCGCCGGCGGGACGGCCGACAGGATCGCGTGCCCGTTCGTGCCGCTGAAGCCGAAGGAGCTGACCGCTCCGACGGGGTGAGGAGAGGCCAGCCGCGCTTCGGTGGAGGACGGGCGCAGGCCGAGACGCTCGAAGTCGATGTTGCGGTTGGGTTCGCCCGCGACGAGTTGCGCGGGCACGAGCCGGTTCTGCAGCACCAGCACGAGCTTGATGAGCGAGGCGATGCCCGCCGCCGCTTCGAGGTGCCCGATCTGCGCCTTCGCGGAACCGACGACGAGCGGCCGGTCAGCGGGTCGATCGCGGCCGTAGACCGCGCCGGCCGCCGACATCTCGATGGGGTCGCCCAGCCGCGTGCCGGTGCCGTGCGCCTCCAGGTAGTCGACGTCGGCGGCGCGCAGACCCGACCGCTGCAGGGTCTGCTCGATCAGGGCACTCTGCGCCCGGCCGTTCGGCACGGTCAGCCCGCTGCACGTGCCGTCGTGGTTGATCGACGTGGCGCGCACCAGCGCCAGCACGTCATCACGGTCACGCACGGCGTCGCTCCACCGCTTCAGCACGATCACGCCGCCGCCCTCACCACGGCCGTATCCTTCACCTTCCGCGGCGAACGGGCGGCATCGGCCGTCGGCGGACAGCGCGCCGATGCCCGACAGCACGGTGAAGATCGACGGGTCGAGCAGCAGGTTCACCCCGCCGACAACGGCCACGTCGCAGTCGCCGGCGCGGATGGCCGCACACGCCAGGTGCAGCGCGACCAAAGAGGACGAGCACGCGGTGTCGACGGCCACCGCGGGTCCGGTGAAGTCGAAGGTGTGGCTGATGCGGCCGGCCACCACGCTGTTGAGCGAGCCGGTGGCGGCGTACGAGCCCGGCTCGGCCGACTGCCTTGCGAGCGCGCCGTACTCGCCGCCGATCACACCGAAGTACACACCGACGCGGCCGTCGACGCGCCGCGGCTGGTATCCCGCACGCTCCAGTGCCTGCGCGGTGAGCTTCAGCGCGAGCCGCTGCGTCGGGTCCATGTCCCGCGCTTCCTTCGGGGAGATGGCGAAGGCGCGCGGATCGAACCGCATGACGTCGCTGTCGAGGTAGTTGGCGCGGGCGAAGCGGGCCGGGCGCGGATGCTGGTCGAAGTAGCGCCGATAGCGGTCGGCCACCCATTCGCTGGTGGGCAGATCGCGGGCGCATTCGCGGCCGGACCGCAGCAGGTCCCAGTACTCCTCCGGCGTGGTGACCCCGCCGGGAAGTTCGCAGGCCATGCCGATGACAGCGATCGGCTCGCTGTGGTTGAGCTCGCGGATCGTGTCGAGTGACTTGCGCAGCAACGCTTTGAGCGTGCGGATCTCGTGTTCGTGGGTCATGAGAGCACCTCGGCGAGGGCCCGTTCGAGCTCGTGGGGAGAGAGCCGGTCTATGTCGTCCTGGCCGAGCGCGTGCAGCAGCGGGAGCTCAGGGCCGGGCGCGGCCTCGTTGTCGCCTGCCAGCTCGTGCGCCAGGTGAGTGGCGAACGCGGCGATCGTCGGGTGGTCGAACGCCGAGGTCTCCGCCGGTTCGAACCCGGTGTCGGCGATGACGTGCTGACGCAGCTGTGCCAGGTGGACGGACGACATGCCCAGGTCGAAGAAACCGCTGTCGGTGTGGGGGAGTTCGCCCTGGGGGTAGTCGAGCAGCCGGGCGATGTGGTCCTGCAGGTAGTCGCAGATCCGGCCCACGCGCAGCGGGGTCGGCAGGGTCGTCAGCTCGGTGAGCAGCCGCGCCGGCTGGGCCTGCTCCGGCACGACGGCCTGTGGCGGCGCGGCCGTCGTCGTTCTCTCAGGCGGGCCTTCGGTCCGGGGCCCCGGCCAGTACCGGCGCCGGTGCAACGGAGGCGGCGGCAGGTAGACCGGACGTTCGGTGGCCAGCTCGGGGTAGACGTGCCGCCAGTCGACAGGGAACCCGACGGACCACAGCCTCGCGAGCTGGTCGTGGCGTGCGCTCGCGGCGAGCGCCAGCAGGTAGTCGAGGTCCTGGTCCTCGACGCCGTCGAAGGCGCTCCGGTCGACGACGTTCGCGTACAAGCCTTGGGGGGCGAGCAGCTTCGGGTTCGACGTGTGCTCGCCGAAGACGGCGAGCTTGGCGGCGGCCTCGGCGAGGGTGGCCGCGCTCAACGCGAGGCGGTGCGGCGCGCATCGCCGGAAGTTGAGCAGCGTCGCGGCAACGCCCGGCAGCGTCGCGGTGTGCCCGAACGCCCGTGGCCCGTTGCTGGCAAGGAAAGCGGCCAGCCCTTGCGCGTAGGCGGTGAGGGACTCGGCGGTGCCCGCTGAGATCGTGAGGACGTAACGAGCGGCGGTCATCCTCGGTACTCCTCCATGACGAGATGGACGTTGGTGCCGCCCGCGCCGATCGAGGAGATGCCGGCGCGCAACGGGATGTCGCCGAGCCCCGTTCGCGCGGGGTTCCACTCTTCACGGCTGCGCTGCACGTACACCGGCGAGTTCGCGAAGTCGATCGACGGGTTGGTCCGGTCGGAGTGCAGCAGTGACGGAACCAGCGTGCGGTGCTGCATCTGCAGCACCACCTTGGCGATCTGGGCCACGCCCGCCGCCGCCTCACCGTGGCCGATGTTGGACTTCACCGAACCCACGGCGCAGTACTGCTTCCGCGCCGTGCCGAACGCCGCGGTGATGCCGGCGATCTCGATCGGGTCGCCCAGCTGCGTCCCCGTGCCGTGCGCCTCGACGTAGCTGATCGTGCCCGGATCGACCGCGGCCTGGCGCAGCGCCCGTTCGATCGCCAGCGCCTGGGCGGCCGGGTTGGGGACGGTGAACCCGTTGGTGCGGCCACCGTGGGTGAGCGCGCTGCCCCGGATGACGCCGTAGATCCGGTCGCCGTCACGTTCCGCGGCGTCGAGGGGTTTGAGCAGAAAGGTGCCGACCGTCTCGGCAGGCACATAACCGTCACCGCCGGCACCGAACGCCCGGCATCGCCCGTCGGAGGACAGGAACTGGTAGTGCGCCATCATCTGGAACTTCGACGGGTGCAGCGACAGGTTCACCCCGCCCGCGATCGCCAGCTCGCACTCGCCGCGGCGCAGGCTCTCACAAGCCATGTGCACGGCGTACAACGAGGACGAACAAGCGGTGTCCAGGGTGAGACTGGGGCCGCGCAGGTCGTAGGTGAACGACACCCGGTTGGCGATCGCGTAGGTCTGCGAGTTGAGCACGCCGTTCGGACCGCTGCCCCGCGTCTGGTCGGCCTCGTGCTGGATCAGCTGGTAGTTGTTGAAGCTCGCGCCGGCGAAGACCCCGACCTCGTTGTCGTGCGCGGTGCGCAGACGCTCCCGGTCATAACCCGCGACCACGAGGCACCCGTACGCGGATTCCAGGAACAGCCGCTCCTGCGGGTCCATGAACCGGGCGTCGGACGGCGCGATGCCGAAGGTGGAGGCGTCGAAGCAGTCGACGTCGGAGAGGAAGCCGCCCCACTTGGCGTACACCTTGCCCGGCGTGCCGCGGCGGGGGTCGAAGTAGCGGTCGTGGTCCCAGCGGTCGCGGGGGATCTCGGTGATCGAGTCGGTGCCCGCGCACAGGCCTGCCCAGAACTCGTCGAGCGTGTCCGCGCCGGGGAACCGGGCATCGAGGCCGATGACGGCGATCGGCTGGTCGGTGGCGCGGCCGGGTTCGGTCCGGTGGTGCCGCCGGGGTGTGATCGGCGGTGCCGGCCGGCTGGCAGCGGCTTCCGCACCGCGCGGAGCGTCACCTCGAGCGGCGAAGTGGGCGGCGACCGCCGGCCGGTAGTCCCGCAGGACGCGGTCGGCCAGCGAGCGGATGTCGCGGCACTCGAAGAACAGCGTGACCGCGACCTCGCCGAAGCGCTGGGACAGTTCCCCGTTGAGCGAGTGGATGATCAGGGAGTCGATGCCGAGGTCCGCGAACTCGGTGTCCGGCAGCACCGCGGCGAGCGGGTTGCGGGTGCCTTTGCCCACCAGCTCGCGCAACAGCTCGCGCAGGTCCGCCGCCAGGTCGTCCTGCGAGTCTGTCGTGGCCTGCGAGTCCGTCGTGGTCTGCGGGATGGCTGGCGCCGGAGCGCTCACCTCGTGCCGCGCCACCGTTTCGGCGGGTTCCCGGCCGTCGAACCTGAACTCCGCGTCCTCCTGCCAGTGCTCGTGCTGGTCGAACGAGTAGCCGGGCAGTCCCGGGATGCGCTCGATGCCGGTCTGCGCCCCGGCCCAGTCGACCGCGCACCCCGCGAGCCAGAGCCCGATCAGCGAGGCGGCGAACTCGTCCGTCGTCGACGTGTCGATTCGCACCGAGCGGATCGCGGGATCGGTGAACGCACCGATGACGGCCAGGCAGTCCGCCCGGACACCCTGCGGGTACTCCCACTCGGCGCTGGCGGGGATGCGGAGGCCGGCGTACCGGTTGGCGGTGTGCTCCCGGAGCAGCGGCAGGTCGGCCAGCACCGTGGAGCGGACGTCGCGGTGGTCGCGGGCCTGCGCGGCGACCACCGCCAGGTCGGCGGTCCCGGCGAGCAGCTCCAGTGCCGTCATGGGGGAGAGGATGTCGCGGCGCACCAGGTTCGCCAGCTCGTGCGTGCCTTCGTCGAGCCATCCGGCAGGGGTCAGGCCCCAGGCGTCGTCGATCTCGGTGTGCGCCACGTCGATCGCAAGGGCGATCATCGCCCGTTGCTCGGGTGTCAGCGAGTCCGCAGTGGTCGCGAAGTCCTGGACGGTCTCGATCAGGTCCACGCCGTGGGCGCGAGCGGGGTTCACCCAGCCGCTCATCGCGCGGGTGAAGGTGTGCTGGTGTCCGAGGAGACCGGCAGCCTGTGCCGCGTAGCCGGCGACGGCGGCTGTGGAGCGGGCGCAGCGGTCGGTGAGCCCGGCCAGGTAGTCGGCGGTGATCTCGTTGGGCAGCAACAACTGTCCGCCGATGTGCACGGCCATCGCCGGCGGCGCCGACGCGACGAGGACGCCGTCGCCTGCCAGCGCGTCGGTGGCGGTGCTGATCGACATCATCCCGGAGTGCACCATGGCGGCAGCGGCACCGTTGCCGCAGAGCGCGACCAGTTCGGCGCCGTGCACGTTGCGCTCGGCCAACGCGCGCAGCGTCGCCAAGTGGCTGGCGAACGGGCCGGCGGTGAGCAGCACGGCGACCTCGGGCCGGCCCTCGCAGTGGCGGATGTCCGGGCCGCTGAGTGCGGTGGCGAGATCATCGGCGCGCGCGGCGAACCGGTACGGCAGCGTCAGGTCGCGCTGGTTCGACGCGCGGCAGAGGCCTGTCAGGGCCTCCGGCGACGCGGACCGCACGTGCCGGGACCAGTCGGCGAGCGAGCGGGTGAGTGCGGTGGGGGTCTTGGCCGCCAGGGTGAAGACCGGGGCATCACCGCTGGATGCGTTGTCCCGCACCGAGTTCGGCTGGTACTCCGACACGATGGCGTGGCAGTTCACCCCGCCGAAGCCGAACGAACTGATGCCCGCGATGAGTGGCCCCTCGCTCGTCCACGGAACAGCGTCGGCGGGGAACTCGATGCGCCCGGCGGAGTTCTCGATGAGCGGGTTGACCCGCTCGATGTTCAGGGTGGGGGCGATGGTGCGGTTGCCGAGCATCAGCAGGACCTTGATCAGTCCTGCCAGCCCCGCGCCCGCCTCGACGTGGCCGATGTTGGTCTTGACCGAGCCGACCGACAACGCAGTGGTCCGGTCCTGCCGGGCGTAGGCGAGGTCGAGCGCCTCGACCTCGATCGGGTCGCCCAGGCTGGTGCCGGTGCCGTGCGCCTCCACGTAGGTCACCTGGGCAGGCTCGATCCGTGCGTCGGCCAGAGCGCGGGAGATGACGTCGACCTGCGCCGGGACGCTGGGGGCGGTGATGTTCCGGTTGCGCCCGTTGTGGTTCGTGGCGATGCCCTTGAGCACCCCGTACACGTGGCAGCCGAGCCGTTCCGCGTTCGACAGCGTGGTCAGCAGCACCACTCCGGCGCCTTCACCGGGGACGTAGCCGTTCGCCCTGGAGTCGAAGGTGAAGCAGCGGCCGTCTGGGCTGAGCATGCGGGACTGGGTGAAGGCCAGGTACCGCCACGGCGAGGAGACCAGGTTGACCCCGCCGACGAACGCGAAGTCGCAGCCCTCGTGCAGCAGGTCCTGCCGGCCGTTGCTCAGCGCCACCAGTGAGGACGAGCAGGCGGTGTCCACCGCGCGGCTCGGCCCGTGCAGATCCATGAAGTACGAGATGCGGTTGGCCGACAGGCAGTGGTAGTTGCCGAGCGGGTCGAAGACGTCCACCGGCTTGTTGTTGGCGGTCGACCTGAGCAGGTGGTCGTGCACCGACAGCGCGATGTTCACCGACGTCCGCGACCGGCGGAGCAGGTCGATCGGCAGGCCGGAGTCCTCCAGGCAGTGCCACGCCTCCTCCAGCAGGAGGCGGTGCTGCGGGTCCAGCGCGACCGCCTCGCGCGGCGACATGGTGAAGAACGCGTGGTCGAAGTTCCGCGAGCCGCCGAGGCTGCCGATCCACTTGCTGTTGACCTGCCCGGTCTCGGCGCCGTCGGGCGAGTAGAAGGTGTCCGAACTCCAGTGGTCCCGGCCGACCTCCGTGATCCCGGACCGCCCGTTCGCGAGATTGTCCCAGAATGCGCCCGCGTGTTCCGCGCCCGGATATCGGCAGGCGATGCCGACAATCGCAACATCTTCACGCATCTATTTCGCCCCCACGACGGCATTAAGGCTCCAACTGCCTCCTGCGGATGTCAGCGCACCGTAGGAACCGATTGTTGACATCGTCAAGCGAGAGTGTCACAGGTCACCTCTACCTTGTTTACCAGCGATGACAGGGCTTTTCGGTTCGGTCTCATCGAAATTCGTGAAAGCCGCTATCGGATGTTTCGATCGGCTCCTTGACTAAAGAAACGTGCCGGTCGGATGCTGCAGGGAACGCCGATCGGAAAGAGGTCATCCATGTCCGCTGATGCCCGGATCGCGGGTGTTCTCCAGCTTCTCGGGCTGGGTGACGACGCGACGGTACGCCCTTTCCCGGCCACGCCGACACCGTGGGCGTCGACCTATTCCATCGAGGCTGACGGCACCCGCCGCGTCGCGCGCCTGATCGACCTGCGGTTCGCCGAGGAAGGCGTCGTGCCGACGGAGTTCCGGGCGGCCCGGCTGCTCGGGGAGCAGGGCGTCGGCCCACGGGTGCAGCACGCCGACCCGGGGACCGGTGTGCTGGTCATGGACGAGATCGACGGCACGCCGGCGGTCACCCGGCCGCTGACCCGGTGGCAGGCGCTCTCGCTCGCTCGGGTGTTGCGGGAGCTGCACACCCTGGAGATGGACGGCGAGCCGCGGTTACAGGTGCACAAGGAGCGCCTCGCGACCGAGGCCGTGAACGGCGTCGCGGCCCGGATCCCTGAGCTCGCCCTCTACCGCGAGGCGTCCGAGCGGTTCGACACCCTGCGTGCCGCGCTCGCCCGGCTCGGGATCGCGGACCGGTTGTGCCACAACGACCTCAACCGCGGCAACGTCGTGTTCGACGGCGTGCGCGCCTGGCTCATCGACTTCGACCACCTCGGCATCGGGGACCCGATGTACGACCTGGCCAACGCCATGCTCTCGCAGGGCATCGACGGCGAGCTGGCCGAGGAGTTCCTCCTGGCCTACTTCGACCGCCCCGCCGACGCGGCCGAGATGGCCCGGCTGGAGCTGATGGCCTGCCTGGTGCTGCTGCGCTACGGCTTGAGCGCGCTGTCCCTCGTGCCCGCCGAGATGCACGACCGGCTGCGCACCTGGACCCCCGACATGCTCGGCGACCCCTTCGACTTCTCCCGCAGGGACAACGAGGAGGTGGGCTGGCTCGTCTTCCGGCTGAGCCTGTCCTTCGTGCACGCGGGCATGGCGCGCCTCGACGCGGACGCCGCGACGCGCGCCGCCGAGACGCTCGGGCTGCTCGGTGCTCGGGTCTGAGCGGGCGGACATGACCCACATCGTCGCCACCGCCGGACCGGCCTGCTCCTCGCCGGAGGTCCTCGCCGACCTGCTGAAGGCAGGCGTGGACGTCTTCAGGCTCACGGCCTCCAAGACCCCCGTGGCCCAGCTCGTCACCCTCGCCGAGGGGGTTCGCGAGCTCGCCGCGGGCCTCGGCCTGCCGGTCGAGCTGGTGCTCGACCTTCCCGGTGCCAAACAGCGGCTGACCAACGACGACTACCTCGACCTGGCCGGTGTCATCGAGCTGGTGCTGCGCTTCGACGGCGGCCCGTCCGAGGTCTCCGGCGCGCTACCGGTGCTCGGGGTGGCGGGCCTGCGTCCTGGTGACCCGCTGCCACAGGAAGGCGACCTCGTCGTCATCGGTGACGGCGAGGACGCGCTGCGGGTCGTCGGGCACGACGCCGGATCGTGCACGGCGGTACCGCTGACCACCGGTGTGATCGGGATCCGGCGTGGGCTCTCGTTCCCCGGCATCCGGCGCGCCGGGGACGCGCAGGAGCTCACCGACCACGACATCGCCGGGCTGCGGGCGATGGCGGGCACGCCGTTCGACGCGGTGGTGCTCTCCTTCGCCGAGTCGGCAGATCTCGTCGAACGGGCTCGCGCCGTGCTGCGCGAGAGCGTCGGCGGGGCTTCGCTCCCCGCCGTGGTCGCCAAGATCGAGACCGCGGCCGGCGCTGCCGCCGCCGACGAGGTCGCCCGTGCCGCCGACGGGATCCTGCTCGGCCGCGGCGACCTGCTGCTCGACACCGGCCCCGTCGAGTTCCACGCGGCCTGCCGCCGGGTGCTCGACGCGGGCCGCACGGCAGGGCGTCCGGTGGTCGTCGGGACCCAGCTGCTGACGAGCCTCGCGGCCGGTTGGCTGCCGCACCGATCGGAACTGGCCGCCGTCAGCGAGCTGCTCGCGGAGGGCGTGGCCGGGCTGATGCTCGCCGAGGAGACCGCGGGGTTCGCCGACCCGGTCCGCGCGGTGACGCTCCTCAGTGGACTCCGGGACCGGTACGCGCCCGCCACCGCCCGGACCGCGCTCTTCCCGAGCCGCCCATGACCCGGCGACCCTTCATCTCCGGAGTCCTGCTGGACGGACACGAGTGCAGCGGCAAGACCAGCCTCGCCCGTGTGATCAGCGCCGGCCTGCAGGCGCGTGGCCGCACGGTCACGCAGTCACACGGCACGCTGACCAAGGGCGGGCTCGTGGACGCGATGCTCCGTGAGGCGGTGGCGGTCTTCGACGACGCCGCGGACCGGCCCTTCCACGACCTGAGGCTGTGGCGCCGGTTCAACAGCATCCGTTCGGCGCAGCTCGTCGTCGACGCCGAACTGGCACGGTCCACACCGGACGAGGTCAGGGTGCAGGACCGGTACTGGCTGACCCAGCACGCGTTCAACACCTTCCTGACCCCCGGTGAGGGCTACCTGGCACCGGAGTGGATCCGCACCAGGGCTCCCCGCTTCGCGGTGCAGGTCTACCTGACGTGTTCTCCCGCCGCCCGGCGGGAACGGATGGCGGCCCGCACGGGCCCCGCCAAGCACGCCGTCAACGCCTTCCTGCACCGCCACCTGGACGAGATCATCCGGCTCGACGAGCTGACGCTGCGGCAGGTCGTCGACGATCCCGAGTGGACGGTGCTGCGCACGGACCACCTGGGAGCACAGGAACTCGCAGAGCAGGTGCTCGACCTCTTCGACACCGCCGGCCGGGCAGGCAGCACCTCCAGTCACGTCCTCGACCACCTGACGATCGGAAAGGCCACCGCCTCGTGAAGGACAGCACCCTCCTCATACCGGCACCGCTGCGCGCCTACATGCTCGCGCACAGCGTGCCACTCGACGCCGTGCAGCAACGGCTGATCGAGCGCACCACGGCGCTGCCCGAGGTGGCGCACTGGCAGACCGCGCCGGAGCAGAGCGCTCTGATCACGCTGCTGGTCCGGGCACTGGGCGCGCGGCACGCCGTCGACGTCGGCAGCTTCACCGGCATGTCCTCGCTGGCGATGGCCCGGGGCCTTCAGCCGGGCGGCCGGGTGATCGCCTGCGACATCTCCGACGACTGGACGCCGGTGGCGACCGAGGCCTGGCAGGCGGCAGGCGTGGCGGACCTCGTAGAGCTGCGCATCGCGCCCGCGATCGAGACGCTGCGCGCGCTCCCGGCCGAGCGGTACCTGGACTTCTCCTTCGTCGACGCGGACAAGGAGGGGTACCTGGAGTACTACGAGGAACTCGTCGTGCGGACCCGGCAGGGCGGCATCGTCGCGTTCGACAACACCTTCCGCAGCGGCCGGGTGCTCGAGCCGGTCAAGTCGGCCGACCACGCGGTCATCGAGTTCAACGCGCGCCTCGCCAAGGACTCCAGGGTCGAGGTCGTCATGCTCCCCGTCGCCGACGGCATGTCGCTGGCGTGGCGCAAGTGAGCGCGCGGGACGCCGTGGCGACGTCCACGCACGAGCGGGAGCATCCCTCCGACCGGCTCGCCCCGTTGCGGGAACGGGACCTGCTCCCCGCCGACGCGCTCGCCGCGTTCGTCGTCGGCTCGGTCGCGCGCGGCTGGGACAACTCGCGCAGTGACTTCGACATCTACGTCGTCACGAACGAGGAGTGGGAGACCGAGACCTGCAGCGCCACCCTGATGCCGCTCGACCCGCCGCGGGTCCGCAGCGAGGTGTTCTACGAGAACAGCAGGCGCTGGGAGGTCACCTACTGGCTGGAGAGCCAGATCGACCAGATGCTCGCCAAGATCACCTGGGAGAGGTACGCCGGGGGCGTCTTCGCCGGCGAGATCCTCTCCCCGCGCGAGGAGACCTCACTGGCCCGGTTCGCCCACTGCCTCCCGCTGCTGGGCGGCGAGTGGATCGACGCCAAGTACGAGCTGATGAAGCAGTCCGCGTTCCGCTCCATCGTCGTGGTCCGCTCGCTCGGGCTCGCCGACGACGCAGCCGAGGACGCTTTGGGGCAGCTGGAGTCCGGGCACCTGGAGAGTGCGGTGCTGTCGGCCCGCCGGGCGCTCGGTCACGCCGTCGACGCGCTGCTGGAGAGCGCGGGCGAGTACGGCAGCCACATGCCCAAGTGGCGTCCCAACAGGTTCAGGGCCGCCGCTCCCGAGGTGCTGTCGTTCGAGAGGTACTGGGAGCTGGAGACGATGCGCGACTACGACCCGGCCGACGCCCGGCCGTGGGTCCGCTCCGTGCTCACGGTCTGCCAGGACATCGCGATGCGGGTGGAGACCTCATGAGCGCCGGCCTGCGGGTACCGCGTCGTTGTCTCGGTGTCCGGGTCCGCCGGGTCTCCGGCGACCTCGTCCTCGGCGTCGACGACGACGGACTGGAACTCGCCGACGTGGCGAAACTGATCTACGAGTCGGCGGACGGGCGCAACCGCGTCGCCGACATCGCGGACATCGTCGCCGCCGCCTACGACGCCGACGTCACCGAGGTGAGCGACGACGTGGCCGAGTTCCTCGACGTGCTCGTCGGCCGCGGTGTCGTCGAATGGGCCGGCGAGGAGCCCCTGCGGTGATACGCCTGAAGGTGGACGACGACAGCCTCGGCCGGGTGCGGCTCGCGCTCAGTCCGCTGTGGGAGACCATCGGCAGTCTGGCGATCCTCGCCCGTTACCCGGGCGAGGCTCCGTCGCCCTACTCCCGCTGGGCCCGCACGGTCCGCCGCGGGATGCCACAGGAGTTGGTGGAGGGCCTGGTGGAGCCGTTGCGGCGGGCCGACCCGCCGCTGTTCCCACCCGGTTCCGTTCCGCTGCCCAGCCCGCAACGCGGCACGCTCGCGGCCGAGCTGGGGGAGTTGCGGTGCCGGTACGAGGGCCGCGGCGCCGATCGGCTCTGCGCGCTCCTCGAGCGGTACTGGGACTGGGCGATCGCCCCGCACTGGGCCCGGATGCGGGCGTCGCTGGAGGAGGAGGCGCTCTTCCGGGGCCGCACGCTCGTCGTGTCCGGACCGGAGGCGATGCTGGAGGAACTGGACGGCAGGGTGTTGTGGTCGCGGCCCGTCCTCACCGCGCCGTTCCACTGCGACCTCGACGTGCCGGTGACCCGCTCGCAGCTGTTGCTGGTGCCGACCGTGTTCGCCGGCGGTGTGCGGCTGTTCCAGCAGGAGGCGGGCGTCGTGGCGCTCTCGTACCAGGCTCGGGCCACCGGGTTCTTCCAGGTGCTGACCGCGCCCGAACGGGTCTCCCGCACCGAGGACCGCCTCGCGATCCTGCTGGGCAGCGGGCGTGCGCAGGTGGTGCGGGCGTTGGAGGTGCCGCAGACGACCACTGCGGTGGCGGCCTCGCTGGGGATGGCCAAGAGTACGGTGTCACAGCATTTGACGGTCCTGTCCGCGTCCGGTCTGGTGTGGAAGCAACGGTTCGGCGGGCGGGTCCTGTACCAACTGGACCAGGGCGGAGTGGCCCTGCTGGAACGACTGGGGTTGTGAGCATGGGTGTGGGCGGCGCGGACGAGATCCATCCCGAGCTGACCCGGCCGCACACGCGGCTGCACGCGTCCTGGCTCGCCTCGTACGCCGAGTGGCCGGCGGGGTCGCACCAGGACGGGGCCGGGCTCGGTGCCGACGACGACGTGACGAGCCAGGAGGGCTTCGCCGCGTGGGTCGCCAAACTGCTCCGCAGCGCCGACCCTGCGGTCGTCCCCGCGCCCGGCCGGGCGCACTCCACCTACTGGTGGATCACCCACGAGGACGTCTGTCTCGGCGCGATCGAGCTGCGTCACGAGCTGACCCCGCTCCTGCTGGAGGCGGGAGGGCACATCGGGTACAGCGTCTGTCCCCGGTACCGGCGGCGCGGCCTCGCGACCTGGGCGCTCGACGCGGCTCTCGACCGGGCACGATCGCGGGACATGGACCGGGTTCTGCTGACCTGCTCGCCGGACAACCACGCCTCCGGCCGCATGATCGAGAAGGCCGGAGGCGTGCTGGAGGACGTCCGGGACACCGTGATCGGCCCGAAGCGGCGTTACTGGATCACGCTCTGACGCACGTCGCGCCGGTCGCCGTACCGGTGCACCAGGTCGGCCAGCAGACCCGCTGCCCCCAGCGGATCACGGCCGAAGGTGGTCTCGGTGGTGAGCAACAGCCCGTCCACACCGGACTCCAGCAGGCCGCACAGGTAGGCGAGCTCGGAGCGGAGCGGCAGCCACGAGTGCTCCAAACCGGACAACAACTGGGTGCCCACCACCACCGGTACCGACAGCCGCCGGCATTCCCGCACGGCGGTCGTGCACAGCGCGTGGAAGTCGACCACCCCGCTGTCCATGAGCAGGTCGCCACGACCCACCAGCACGCTGTCCGCCGCCGGTGCGATCTCGGCGACGTTCGCCACGCCCGCCCGGGTCTCGATCTTCGCGACGACGGCGTTGGCGCCGCGCCCGCCCCACCGCGCGCGCACCGGTTCCAGCACGGCAGCGTCCTCGGCGAACGAGACGATCGCGCCGGTGAACGCCGAGTCGTTCAACCGGTCGAGCAGGGCGAGGTCCGCCTCGGCGTCCGACGACCGCGGTCGTCGTGACCTCCCCACCACCCAGACACCCTTGCGTGGGCCGAGAACGCCGCCTTCGAGTGCCTCGGCCACGCAGTGCGTCCTGGTCGCCGACACCACGCGGGCCGCGATCTCGCCGTCGCCGACCAGGAGGACGTCGCCGGGAGCGATGCCCTCACCCAGCTCGGGATCGGACAGACCGATCTCGGGCAGGTCGTGGTCGTGGCGGGTGGGCTGCTGGGCGAAGGCGACCCGGAACCGCGGTGTGGCACCGAGATCGAGCGTCTCCGTGTTGGTGAACCGGATCTTGGCGCCCGGCAGGTCCAGCAGCAGGTCGACGTCCCGGCCGACCGCGCGGCTTGCCGCACGGGCGTCCGCGGCCTGGGCCGCGAGCTCGGCGACGCCGAACTTCGACGCGGAGAACCGGAACCCGCTGACGCCGAGGCGGATCAGGGCCGCCATGGTCTCCTGCGCGCGAGTCGCGGGACCGATGGTCGCGAGTATGGCCGTCATCAGCCGATCCTCTTCGACGGGCGAGCGGCCGGGCAACGCGTCAGTGCGCAGCATCCTCGATGACCCGCATCAGCGCGTTCGATGGCCCGCTGTTCACCCGAAGTCGCGGCGCCCGCGCAACGGGCTGAGCACCAGGATGAGCGGGGCGAGCAGAGTTCCCGCACACACCAGCCACAGGGCGGGGCTCAGGCCGGCCGAGTCCGCGACCAGCCCGCTGGCCGCGGCACCCAGCGGGATCGCGCCCCACGAGACGAACCGCGTGGTCGCCATCACCTGGGACAGCAGCTCGGGAGGACTCTCCGTCTGCCGGTAGGTGCGGGTCAGGATGCTGCCGACCACCACGCCGGCCGACAGACCCACGTTGCCGATCATGAAGTAGGGCAGGGTGCCGAGGCTCGTGGTGAACGGGATGACCAGGGCCAGCAGGCCTCCGGTGGTGCTCGCGACGATCAGCGCGCGGGCGGTGCCGAGCCAGGTGGCGAGCCGGGTCGCCACGGCCGAACCGAGGACCGCGCCGAGCCCGTCCATGGCCAGGACGACACCGACGGCGGCGGTCGGCACGTTGGCGGCACGCACCAGGTAGACCGGCGTGAGCGCGAGAAGGGCGGTGGCGAAGAAGTTCGTCGCCGTCGCCCACCACAGGCAGGGCCCCATCACCGCGTGCCGGACGACGAACGTCCAGCCCTGCTTGATCAACTGGCCCGGTTTGACGGGGGAGCCGCCGCCGGTGCTCCGGTGCTCCGGGAGGGTGCGCAGGGTCAGCGCCGACACCAGGTAGCTGACGGCGTCGAGCAGCAACGCGAGGACCGGGCCCACCACCTGGATCAACACCGCGCCCGCGGACGGGCCGCCGGTCTGGGTCACGGCCTGTGTCCCGGACATCAGGCTGTTGCGTGCGTTGAGTTCCTTGCGGTCCACGATCGCCGGTAGGAAGGTCGAGTTGCCGATGTCGAACAGGACGTTCGCGAAGCCCACCACGAGCGCCGCCAGCAGCAGGTGCGCGTAGGTGAGCCCGCCGAGCCACCAGGCCAGCGGGATCGAGCCGATCGCCGCGAGCCGGACGAGGTCCATCGCCACCTGGAGGCCGCGCAACGGGAACCGCTGCACGATCACGCCGGCGGGCAGGCCGAGCACCAGCCACCCGGCCTGGCCCGCCGCGTTGAGCAGCGTGACCTCGAAGACCGAGGCGTCGAGGACGGTCAGCGCGACCAGGGGGAGCGCGAGCATCGTGACCGCGGACCCGGCGCCGCTGACCGTGGTCGCGATCCAGAACCGGCGGAACACCGCGGCCGGGCTCATCGCCGGTGCGATGGTGGCACCGGCCTTGTCGTTGCCGCTCAACGCAGCGCCTTCCCTTCGGTTCTCGCCAGACACGCGTCAGCTGGCGGCCAGGTCTCCGGTGGTGTGCACGCCCCACAGCTCGGCCCGTTCGAAGGCCTCCCTGGTCCGGGCGTCGTCGAGCGCACCGGCCTCCGTGAAGTAGCGGACGACGGGACGGGCCGCGTCGGCGATGGTGCGGCGGACCGTGTGCGGCGGCCACGACTCGGCGATGACCTGGGCGGCCTCGTCGTCGGTCAGGCCGATGCCGCGCAGGTGCCGGAAGGTCTGCTCGTAGTCCGGTTCGAGGAACGCGTCGACCACGGCGGGGACGTGGGGCCCGATGGCCTGCTGCTCGCGCGAGGTGAGTGCGGGCCAGAGGTGCTTGAGCAACGTCCGGAAGTACTGGTGATGACGGCCCTCGTCCGCGGCGTGGTCGCGGACCAGTTCGCGCACGCTGCCGGGCAGCCGCTCGTCGCGCGGGATGTCCGACAGGATGCCGGAGATCAGCGTCTCGCTGATGATGGCGAAGAGCAGCGACTCGACGCCGCGGATGTCGTGCGGCAGCCGTTCGCGCAGGTCGTCGAGCTTGCGCAGGAACGACGGCGCCGCGTCGTGCTCGGGGACCTGGTACGGGATGGTGGTACCGGCCTCGATCTGCCGGGCGAAGTCGTGCGAGAACTGGGCGTGCCACGCCTCGTCCGTCACGATCTTGAACGCGTCGGCCTTCATCTGCGGGGGCAGGACCAGGCCCGACCGGCCGCGGCTGATCTTGGTGGCCACCGGGATGACCGCGAGGTTCTCGAGCTCGGTGGTGAAGTCGAGGTAGTCGTAGAGGCGGCACAGCAGCAGCGCCTTGACGACCACCTCGCCCTTCGCGGTGACCAGCGGGTGCAGGACGACCGGGTAGAGCTCCGGGGGGAAGAAGAGGTCTGACGTCTCCTCGCCCGGCACGTAGTCCCGCCGAGGCTTGCGCCGCACGCTCGCCAGGTCCTCCCAGCGCTCGTACCTGCTGGCGTACACGGTCACCGGAGGGCGCGACGAGGCGTCACCCCGCAGCAACTGCTCCTGAGCCATCGACTCGTACATGCCTCACCCGCTGAACGTCAGAAGTCGTTCGCCGAGCAGGTCCTCGAGGTCCGACCGGACCTCGTCGGCGTGCACCCCCGCCTTGTCGAGCACCTCGCCGAAGGTCGTGGTGCCGTCGAGCAGGCTCAGCACCCGCAGGATGGGACTGTCCTGCTCCAGGACGTACTCGATCTGGCCCGCGTTGAGCAGGAACCAGGACTCCTGGGTGTCGGTGAGGAGCTGGACGTCGGCGGTGAGCGCGAGCACGCCTTCCTCCGGGTGGTCGTGCTCGGCACCGAACGGCGTGGCGCCCGCGTCGGAGGCGTCCGCGAGGCTGACCCGGACCGGGCCGGGGGACAGGTCCGCCAGGCGCGGCGGGGCCGCCGCCATCTCCGCCAGCAGACCCATGTTGACGACCCGCACGAGCATCTCCGCGGCGGGCGCGTTCGTCTCGCCGTCGCCGAACTCGGCGAGGCGACGCCGGATCGCGGTGCCGTCGAGGTACCGGTCGGCGCCGGGAGCGGCCAGGGCGCGCTCGACGAGCTCGCTGTCGTCGCGGCGCAGCAGTCGGATCAGCATCCGGTACGCGTGCCACGTGCCCGAGCCGTAGAAGAACGGGCCCTTGGGACGTTCCGCGATCCGGGCGGGCAGCAGGTCGCGCACCGCCTCGCGCAGGATCTGCTTGTTCCACAGCAGCCGTGGGCGCAGGTGCTCGGGGATGACCGCGGTCAGCTCGACGAGCCGGTGGTCGAGGAACGGCACCCTGGCCTCCGTGCCGCTGCCCGCGGCGGTGCGGTCCTCGTGCCAGACGTTGTACTGCTGGACCTTCGTGTACTCGGAAGCCACATAGGCCTGGTAGACGTCCGGGGTGGCGCCGTCGAGCGACTGGGCGAGTGCGGCGTCGGAGAAGAAGTCGTGGCCCTCGGCCCACCAGCGGCGCAGGCCGGGATGCTGGTCGAGGCGGGTCGCACGGTCGAGGTAGCGCAGGCTCTCGACGAAGGACTCCCAGCCGGCGCCGCCGCTCAGCTCGTCGGAGTAGCCGCCGTTGAACTCGTCGCTCGCGGCGCCGAGCAGCATGCCGCGCATCTCCGGGCGTTCGGCGCGGGCGAACCGGTGCAGTTCGTGCTTGTAGTAGACCTCGGGGCCGGTCATCGGCGTCTCCGCCAGCCACACGAGGCGTGCCCACTCCTCGGGCGTCGGCACGTGGTCCCGGTCGAAGACCACCTGGTGGTTCTCGACGCCCAGGTTCTTCGCCAGCCAGTTCGCGTGCTCCGCGTCGCCGTTGACCTGGGTGCCGCCGGACAGCGCCGTGAAGGTGCGCAGGCCCGGCAGCTGGGGGGCTGCCAGGGCGAGCACGGCCGCCGAGTCGATGCCGCCGGACAGGAAGAGGCCGAGTTCGGTGTCGGCGGTCGCGCACTCCTGGACGGACTGCTCCAGGAGCGCGCGGTAGCGCTCGACGAACTGCTCCGCGCTGACGCCCTCTTCGGCTTCGGTGGGCATCTCCCAGTAGCGGTGGCTGTGGGTGCGGCCGTCGTTCAGGTCGATGCGCAGGATCGTCGCGGCGGGCACGCTCTCGACACCGGAGAACCAGGTGCTCGTCCCGGGACCGCCGAAGCGGGCGGACGCGGACAGGTAGGGGATCGCGAGGGAGCCCTCCCAGTCGAAGGCGCGCGGGGTCGCGGGGTCGGCGAACAGGCCCTTGATCTCGGAGGACAGCGTGATGCGCCGGGCGTCGCGGTGGTAGTAGAGCGGCTTGATGCCGAACCGGTCGCGCGCGAGCACCAGCTGGTTGCGCGCGCGGTCGAAGAGGATGAGCCCGAACATGCCGCGGACGTCGTTGAGGAAGTCGAGACCGTGCTGCCGGTACAGGTACAGCAGCACCTCGCAGTCGGAGCCGGTCTTCATGCGCGTCCCGGCGGGCAGCCCGGCCACGAGCTCCCGGTGGTTGTAGACCTCACCGTTCGCGATCAGGACGAGGTTGCCGTCGTCGCTGACCAGCGGCTGGCTCCCGTCCTCCGGGTCGACCAGGGACAGCCGGGTGAACGCGAGGCCGACAGGTCCGGTGCGCAGACACTCCCGATCGTCCGGCCCGCGGTGGTGCAGCGTGTCGGCCAGCAGTTCGAGCAGGGCGTCGGCCTCAGGACCGAGGTCCTGTCCGTCGATGCGGGCGGTTCCCGCGATTCCGCACATGGCTGTTCCTTCTGACGGGTGGTTCAGGCGGAGGTGCGCGCCCTGCGAACGAGGGCGCGCACCTGCGGTTGCCTACGGATCCGCCCTTCGGTCTCGAGGACGGCCATCCGTGTCAGGCTCAGGTGTTGACCTTCAGCACCGTCTCCTGCGAGACCTTGCTGACAGCCGGCTTGGCGTACTTCTTCATGTCTTTCACCTCCTCCGCTTCGTGTTCTCCGTCCGGGAGCCGGGGGTGTGCCCGCCCTGCTCCCGTCTGGTGATCACGACAAGACCATCGCCGGCAGGGGGCGGTCCAGGGATTCGGTCCTCACCGAACACGCCCGTTCGTCCTTCCCGGACAGCACCGGCGCTCGTGCACCGGCTGTGACCGGCGATCTTCTGTGGATTTACCGCGAAATAACCGGTCGTGTTATTTACTGGTCGCAGGCAGTCGGCAGTGGACGGACCAGGCGGGTGCATGTGCGAAACCTGGGCGGACCCGGCCACATGCCACGTACGGTGTCGGTGAGCGACGGAGGTCGCCGATGACAAAGGCGAAGTAAAGAAAACGCGGTCACGAGACAAAGAGGAAGTCGGCATTCAGCGGTTCTCAGGGTGGTCTTCGGTGTGGCCGCGGCATTTGCGCATTGGGGGATGTGTGAGATGGATTTGAAGCAACTGAGTACGTTCCACCGGGTCACGACCCACATGAGTTTCACCAAGGCCGCGACCGAGCTGCGCTACGCGCAGTCCAGCGTGACCGCGCAGATCAAGGGGCTCGAGGCGGCCCTGGGCAAGGAGCTCTTCGAACGGCTCGGCGGGAAGATCCGGCTCACCCCGGACGGCGAGCGGCTCGTGCCCTACGCGGAACGCATCCTCGCACTGGTCGACGAGGCGCGGTGCAGCCTGGGCGACGAGGCCGAACCGTCGGGAACGTTGACGGTCGGCGCGGTCGAGAGCCTGATCTCCTACCGCATGCCCGTCCTGCTCGAGTTCTTCCACCACCGCTACCCCCGGCTGCAGGTGGCCCTGCAGTCGACCACCTGCGCGGAGGCACACGAGTCCGTCCGGCGCGGCGTGCGGGACCTGGGCTTTCTGGTCGAGGCCGAGACTCGGCACGAGGGGCTGGAGACCAAGGTCCTCGGGGCCGAGCGGCTGGTGGCCGTGGTCGCACCCTGCCATCCGCTCAACCGGGCCTCCCCGGTGTCGACCTCCCACCTGCGGATGTTCCCCGTGCTGGCGCCGGGTCCTGAGTGTTCCTACCGCTCGCTGCTGGAGGCGGAGTTCTGCGACGGCGCCGAGGCCCCGATCTCCCTGCTCGAGTTCGGCAACATCGAGTCGGTGAAACAGGGGATCGAGGCGGGGATCGGTGTCAGCGTGCTGCCCGAGATCACCGTGGCGGGCGCCGTCGAGTCGGGACGACTGAGCGTTCTCGACTGGCAGCCCTCTTTCGAGGTGTTCGCCCAGATCGTGTGGCGGCAGGGCAGGCAGCTCACGAAGGAGGCGCAGATCTTCATCGACCTGGTCACCAGGACCACGGGTCAGGAAAAGGGATCGTTGATCGGCCTCGCGTCGTAGACTTTGCCCGGTTTGGTCATTGATGGGGGTTCCGCGGCGCCCTCCAGCGATTCACATTCGCGGCACATCCTTGATCGAAAGCGCCCATGCGTTGTAGCAGTGCGAGATCTGTGAACGCAGTTGCGCCGGTGTTTTGTCGGGTTGACGAGAACGGCTAGAGCAGTTCGTCGTCCTCCAATTTCGACAACCGCGCCAGGAGATCCGGCCGGTGCTCGAGCAGTTGCTCGCGCGCCGGCCAGCGGAGGCGGTGGGCCTCGTCGAGGAGCGCCTCCGGATACGCCGAACCCGCGATCCCCTTGTCCGCCAACGCGCACCAGATCTCGGCGACCTGTTCGACGCTCAGCACCTCGCGGGCGAGCAGCCTCTCCACGAGGTCCAGGAACCATCGGGGTTCGTCCGCCTTCGCGAAGAGCCGCAGGAAGAGCGAGAGGTTCTCCGGCCCGCGCGGATCGTTCGTGACCGCCAGTCCGGTCACCTTGTCGACGACGTACTCCGCCGCCACCAGCTCGTCGTTGACCAGCAGCTGGAGGAGGTACATCTCCAGCTCGGCGTCCACCACGTGATCCAGGTCGAGATAGGGACCCGTGGCGAAGTCGACGAGCCGGTCGTACACGACCGTCCGCCCTTCCAGCCTGGTCTGGTCGACGTGGAACAACGATGCGTGGAGCAGGTCCGCGGCGACAGATCGAAGCTGTTCGTCACGGTGCATGTAGTGCGGAACCAGCCTGGTGAACAACGTGCCGGCTCCGCTCAGTGCGGTCACCACGACGTCCGTGTCCCACTCGCACAGGAACTCGGCTGACCGGAAGAAGTTGATGCCGAACTCGTAGTCCGTCACGACACCCGAGATCGTCGGATTCCGCGCCCACATCGGCTCCGCGCGAGGTGCGGACGGCGACCCGCGCCAGGACAGCACGACGGACTGGTTCTCGTCCGGATCACGAGCCCGGTCGGCTCTGAGCAGTTCTGTCACACCGCTCCACTCGCCACGCCTCAGCTGGGACATCCACAGGTGCACCGACCGGGTCCACTCGTCGGCGTGATAGGCCACGCCGGGAAAGAGCTCAGCCGACGACACTTCCTCGGCGACCGTCATGAGCAGCAGGAGCAGATTGGCGCTGTAGGTGGCGATCCGTGCGGTCTGCGTCCTCTCCAACGGGCGGTAGGCCTGGTAGACCGAGTTGACCGCGGGCTCGTGCACGTTCCGGAAGGCGATCAGCAGCGCCTCGCGGATGTCCCGCAGTTCCGCCACAGACACGTGCCTCGCCATCTCGGAGAGGAAGTCGAGCGTGGTCGTGCGCGTGGAGAGAAGCGCCCAGGACAAGAACGTCCGCAGCTGAGTGTCGTCCACGCGTCGATGACCGGAGAACATGCGAGCCTTCTCGGTACGGACCTGCTCCACCAGCTCCGTCAGGCAGCGCCAGGTCAGCCGGGCGACGAAGAACTCGCCGAAGGTGGCGTGCAGGAACTCGTACGTCCCGAGGTCTTCTCCTTCGAGCATGGTCCTGGCGCGGTGGATGTAGAAGAAACGCCCGAGCGCGTCCTTGGCCTCACCTGCCAGCCGTTGGTGCGCCGGTGTGACGACCTGCCCCGCGGACCGGGTGATGCCCAACGCGGTGAGATCCTCGGCCACCTTGGCGTCGGTGACCCATTGAGCGGACCTGGTGAACATGCCGAAAGCGACGACCGAGAGGATCAGCAGCTCCCGCTCGGCATCGGCGGCCTGACTGTCTTTTTTGGACACTTCGCGGTGGGCGAACCGGCGCACCAGCTGTTCGTAGAGTTCGGTCTGGCTCAGCCCCTGCTCACTCGCGTCCATCCCGCCGCTCTCGGCGTGGTAGATCGCGAGCATCAGCAAGAGGAGCGGCTGCCGGGCCAGATCCAGGTATCTCTCGATGACGTCGAGGTCGAACCTGTCACCCCCGGACGCGTACAGGTAGGACTCGTTGGTCTCGTTCCACTCCTCCACCCACTCCTCGACCTGGTGGATCTCGAACGGTTCGAGCCGCACCGCGACCACGCCCGCGGGGATCTGCATCCGGTCGGCCACCGTCACCCGGCTCGTCACGATCACCGCGACGTGCCGCCCCTGGGTCTCCTCGACCTGCTGGAACCTCTTGACCCGCACCAGGTAGTCGGACCTGCTGACACCGGTGGCCTGGAGCAGCTCGTCGAAGCCGTCGAGCAGCACCACCAGCAGCGAGTCGCCGGCGGCGCGGGCGAAGTCGGGCCACGACACGGTTTCGTGGGTGGACAACCGGATCGCGCGCTCGATCTGCTCGTGGATCTCGGCACCCGCGGGGACGTCCCGCAACGGCACACGCACGGACACGAAGTCCGGCGACGGCAGCCGCGCCGCCTGCACCTCGGTGAGCAGCGACTTGCCCGCGCCCGGATGCCCGAGGACCACCAGCGGACTGGTCCACGCCCACGGCGTGGAGAGGTGTCCGAGCAGGAACTCGTCGAAGTCCTTGCGAACGACGAGCTGGGCCCAGAAGTCCTCGTCGTTGATCGGCGCCTGGGCGGTGACCTCGACCAGGCGGAAGTAGGGGTCGACGTACGCGCGGCCGATCTCGGGCGTCTCCAGCCCGTTGGGCAGTTCCTCCGCCGGGAGCAACGTCCTGGTCAGCGCGGACCGGTTGAACCGCACGATCCCTTGCAGCACGGGCGAAACCGACTCCACCGGCTCCGCCCGGTCGAGCAGCGTCTGCACGGCCTCCTGCACTTCGTCGAGTCCGTCTCTGATTCCTCTCTGGCCGGAGAGGTCCAGCCAGATCGCGAACTCCGGACAGTCCGCGGCGAGTCGGTACAGGGAGGCGTCGAACACCCGCAGTGCCGCCGGAACGACACGCGCGAGCGCTCCGATCGCCTGCAGTTGCCTGGTCGCGTCGAGTTCTTCCCACAGGCTCAAGCCTTCGAGGAAGCGCTTGAAGGTCTCGTTCAGCTTTTGGTAGAACCGGCCGAGCTGCTCCTGGGCGTCGTTGCTGGTCGCCTGCACTCCGAGCAGCGGCAGGTCCGTCTCCAGCAGCGAGGTCGCCACGTCCGCCAGGGTTCGGCCCTTGAACGCGTCCGTCGCGAGGCCGACCGCCTCCGAGCGGGAGATCCGGGCGTCGTCGAGCTGGAACGGCAGATCGGCGTCCTCGAGGGCCTCGAAGTAGGCGACGACCGTCAGCACGCCGCGAGCCGCGTGCAGCCGCTGGATCCGGTCGAACTGGCCCAGGCGGTGCCGCCGGTCGATGCCCTTGGCGACCAGCTCGTGCGTCAGCCGGACCAGCTCGCTCTTCGCGTCGAAGATCGACAGCAGGTCCGGCACGAGCGGTGTGGTGCCGAGCAGGAGCCCGCCGAACACCTTGTCCAGGGCTGACACCAGGGGGCTCTGGCCTGCGCCGAGGATCTTGAGCGCGTCCTGGTACGTCAACCGCGTCACGGCTACACGTTCTCACGCCGCGCGCCCCGATCGTACGGGCGTTCACGACTTCTCGGCGGACGGCCTCAGGGTCGGCCTGGGCAGGGCGGCTGGTAGCGCAGGCCGGGGAAGTAGCGGTTCCACTCGGCTTCGGTGATCACGGTGTGGACGGTGTCGCAGGCGTGGGCGACGGTTCGTTCGAGGTCGGTGTCCATCAGCCGCAGCTGGGCGTTCCAGTCGACCGTGACCAACGTGCGTCCGTCGGCGCCGAAGACCACCGCTTCCACCGCGTCCAGGCTTCCGGACACGGTGACCGGTCCCGTCACGTGGCGGGGGTCGGTCACGCCCCACAGGCGCGTGGTGCGGTCGTCGCCCGCAGTGGCGAGGGTGTGTCCGTCCGGGCTGAACCCCACCGAGTAGACGCTGTCTTGGTGGCCGTTGAGCACCGCCAGCAAAGGCAGCTGGTGAGGATCCGAGACGTTCCACAGTCGTGCGGTGCGGTCTTCGCCGACCGTCGCCAGGACCTGGCCGTCCGGGCTGAAGGCCACCTCGTACACCCCGTTGTCGTGGCCGGCGATGCCGACGAGTCGCGCGGGCCGCTGAGCGTCGGTGACGTCGTACAACCAGACTCCCGGCTCGTCGCCCACCACGGCCAGTGTTCGGCCGTCGGGGCTGAACACGACGTCGTAGAGCACGTCGCGGAAGTCGTCGATCACGGCGATTTCGGTGGCTCGGCGTGGGTCGCCGACGTTCCACAGCCGCACCGTGCGATCCCAGCCGACCGAGGCCAGGGTGCGGCCGTCCGGGCTGAACGCCACCGCGTGGATGTTCACCGAGTGGCCGGCCAGTGGGGTGAGCTGCGCCGGGTTTCGCGGGTCGGTGAGGTCCCACAGCCGCACGACGTGGTCGAAGCCCGCCGACGCCAAGGTGCGTCCGTCGGGGCTGAACGCCACTGCGTAGACCGGTTCTGTGTGGCCGGTGAGCGTGACGACCTCCTTCGGCTTTCGCGGATCGCTGATGTTCCACAGCCGCACGGTGTGGTCGTCGCTGCCCGTCGCCATGGTCTGGCCGTCGGGGCTCAACGCCACCGACATGGCCACGCTGCTCTGCTGGACCACCGCCAGCGGCAGGGTGCTGACCAACCCGTCACGGGTGTGGGTGGACGGGGCTGTGCGGTGGGCGGCCAGTGCGAGCTGCACGGCGAGCTCAGGATTGCTCGGATGCAGCGCGGCGGCTTCGTCCGCCACGACCTGGGCCCGGATGGCGTTGCGCTGGTCGGTGGCCGTTCGCTGTGCGATCCCGGCGACGATGGTGGCGGCGATGGCGACCAGGGACACGACGCTGAGCAGCGCGACGAGTCTGCGGAGGCGGCGGCTGGTGGTGATCTCGGCGGACCGGCTGGCGTCGAGGAAGCGCTGCTCGCGTGGCGACAACGCGGACTCGTGCTCGCCCGCCCAGTCGAGCGTGAGCGCGAGCCGCGCACCCCGGTACAGCGCGCCGCTGTCCTCTCCCAGCGACTCCCACGCGTCCGTGGCGTCGGTGAGCCGGCGGTGCAGGTGGATGCTCTCGCGGTCGTCGTGCAACCAGCCGTGCAGTCGTGGCCAGGCCCGGATCAGCGCCTCGTGCGCGATCTCGACCCCGTCCTTGTCCTTGGCGAGCAGTCGCGCGCGGGTGAACGCCTCGAGCACGGCCGCGAGGTCGGGGGCGTCGCCGAGCTCGGAGGTGTCGAGCCGTCGTTTCGTGTCCTCGGTGCCCTCGCCGAGCGCGACCAGCCTGCCGAACAACGTCCTGGCCAGGTGCTGCCCCGTCTCGCCCAGGCCGGCGAACACGTCTTCGGCGGTGCGGCTCAACGCACCGTCGAGCCCGCCCGCCTGCTGAAAAGCGGAGACGGAAAGGCGGTTGCCGCTGCGGCGGGCCCACACCTGCAACAACACGTGCGACAACAGGGGCAGGACTCCCGGCCTGCCGTACGCCTGCGTGAGCAGGTCCGCCACCAGGGAGTTGTCCACCGTGCAGTTCATCTTGGTCGCGGGCGCCACGATGGCCTGGCGCAACTCCTCCGCGTTCATCGGCCCGGCGACGACCTGCCCGTCCGGCATGGCGTCGAGCAGCGCCGGATGTGCCGAGCAGTGCGCGAAGAAGTCCGACCGCACGCCGAGCAGCACCCGGCATCGGCTGCCCTGCGTGTTCGCCGCGACGGCCAGCGCCGCGATGAACCTGGCGCGCTCGACATCGTTGTCGCAGAGCGTGAATACCTCTTCGAACTGGTCGACGACGATGACCGTCTCGCCGTCCGGTGACATCTGGGACACGAGTCGGTGGAGGGCTCGGTCGTCACGCCACTCGTCCAGCACCGCCCCTGGAGTCACGCCGAGTTTCGAGGCGAGCAGGATCGAGCACCGTTCGATCGGATGTGTGCCCGGGGTGAACAGCAGCGGTGTTCTCCCCGCAGCGGTGAGGGCGGGCATCACGCCCGCGCGCAGCACCGAGGACTTGCCTGATCCGGACGCGCCGAACAGCAGCACCAACCGTTGCTGTTTGCCGACGACCTCGGCGACGAGACGCTCACGTCCGAAGAACAGATGCTGGTCGTCCGGGCCGAACGCCCGCAGCCCCACATATGGTGCGCCGCTGAGCTCCTCGGCGGTGGACGTCATGGCCGAGTTCTCGTTGAGCTCGGCCGCGATGGCATGCCACCGCTGTTCCCATTCAGCCTCGTCGCCGTCGCAGGCGCGGACGAACGCCAGCGTCACCGCCAGGCTGGGCAGCTTCCGTCCGCGTGCCGCCTCCGAGAGGGTGGTCGCCGAGTAGTGGACGACGCTGCCCATGTCTCGATAGGACGGTGTCGCCGCTTTTGCGCGCAGCAGTCGCAAGTCGGCGGCGAACTCCACGAGCGCCGAGCCGTCACGGACCAGTTCGCGTTCACTCCGCGGCACCGTCGATCGTCTCCCTCACAGCCTTCGAAGGACAGCTGCACGCCTTGATCGAAGGTCGGCGAACCTGCCACGTCCGAGCCACTAAAGCACAGGACGTGACCAGCTGCGGCGGACGGTCGATCCGGAGTTGATCGAGGAGACCGCTGGATCATCATCCCGATTCGTTCGTGCCAGGTTTCTGCCCGTTCGGCCATGCCGGCGAGAGCCGCGTCGGCCGCACGATCGAGCAGTCCCGACTGGGTGTCGGTGAGCGGATGACCGCCGGTGCCGACCATCGTGCCGAGGCAGGCCGGCAGCAGGTCGAGCAGATCGGTTGCGCGAGTGGCCTTGATCTCCACTCGCCCGGTGTTGTCCCAGGCGGTGATCACTCTGGAACCACGGCGCGTCGACCAGGACGCGCAAGCGGGCACGGGCGGTCAACGGAGGGCTCCGAGCACGAGAGGTCGACTGGTGGTGATCAACCTGTCGAGTGACCGGGGCCAGCTGTCGATCACCGTCTCCGTTGGTGCCGGAGGGCGGGGCAGTCAGCACTTCGGGGGAACCTCACGGCAATTGTTGATCTTCTGCAATGACATGCGACGCCGAATTTTCCATGGCTGCACTCCATGGGGGTAATGGCATTGCTTGGACCGGTGGAAAGGATCTTCGATTTTTGGTGAGAATTACGCCGATTGTGTGACAAGGGCTCCGGGGTGTTGACGGGGTGCGATACTGGGCCTCCGATATTGTTTTCCGGTAATCAAATTTCGGAAGACTGCGGGATTGTGGTCTGTCCCGCCCGCGCTCTCGAAGTCCGGTCCGGCGACGTGGTGAACAGTTGAACCGCAGCTCCGCGCAGGTAACAGGAGCGGTGACATGTGCGATACGACCGGCGGGCCTCGCTCTTGTCCGAACAGGTCCGAGGCCGCGCAGCCAGTGCATGATCGGCGAGACCGGGGGGCTCCTGAGATGGCCGGCGACGGCGAGTTAATGTCAACTCCTGGTGTCCAGTTCCACTCTGTTCAGGACCTGGAGGCATATCAACCGGCGCTCGGCAGACATCTGGTCGAGCTGCGCGAGAGATCAGGATTCGCGCGCGAAGAGGCCGCGAGCATGATCGGAGTCAGCACAGACACCCTGCGCTTTTTCGAGGACGCGACCTGGCGACCGTCGATGACACGCGTTGTTCGACTGGCGCGGCTCTACGGGACCGACCCGCTGGACATGCTCGCGCAGGTCACCGAGAGCATCCGCCCGCAGACGCCGTCCGGGCAACGGGTCGTGCACGGACTGCTGCTCTTCTGCGGGGTCACGCCCGAGCAGCTGGCGACCGAGAACTCGGCGCCGGCGGTGGAGCCGAAGGTCATCGACCAACCGCTGGGCACCGTCTTGAAGCACCTCCGCAGCGACCATCCGCTGCGACTGCGGGGCGCGATGATGCTCCGCCGCGAATACGAGAACGGTGCGAGCATCCGTGCCTTGAGTGAAAAGCACCGGCTCTCCTACGGCACGGTTCGATCTTTGCTCGTCGAGGCGGAAACCAGGTTGCGCGGGCAGGGCGGAGCCCACGCGAGCGGTCAGTGATGTGCCCGTGATCGAGCGGACCGAGTTCGTCGAGAACCACGTCGGGGGTGCCGTGCACGGCACTGTCGTGCAGGCGGCGACGATCAACGGTGGCGTGCACGTCCACGAACGCACGGTCGACGTGCCAGTACCGCGCCAGCTGCCGGCGCCGCCCGCACGGTTCACCGGCCGGAACACCGAGTTGGCCTCTCTCGATGCGGTGCCGAGGTCGGCTGGTGCCGCCCAGTCGACCATCGTGGTGCTCACCGGCCCTGCCGGTGTGGGCAAGACGGCGCTGTCGTTGCGGTGGGCGAGTTCGCTGTGCCTGCCGGACGGTGAACTGTTCTACGACCTCAACGGGTTCAGCCTCGACGAGGCGGCCGAGCCAGGTGAGGCACTGAGCGCGTTTCTGAGGGCCTTGGGCACGCCGCCCGAACGAGTGCCGGTGAACCTCGCGGAGCAGGCCGCGTTGTACCGGTCCCTCACCGCAGACAAGGCCCTGCTCGTGGTGCTGGACAACGCCGTGTCCGCGGCTCAGGCGAGAGTGCTGTTCCCGGCGTCGCCGGCGAGTGTCGTGGTGGTCAGCAGCCGAAGCAGGTTGACCGGGCTTGTCGGCGAGGGCGCGCATCACGTCGAGTTGGGGCCGCTGCCCCAGTCGGCGGCCCTGTCGATGCTGATGGCGGTGATCGGCGAGCCCAGGGTCTTGGCCGAGCGGAAGTGGTCCGAGGACCTCGTCGCGCTGTGCGGTGGCCTGCCACTCGCCATCCGGGTGGTCGCCGCGCGCCTGCTGGTGCGCTCGCGGTGGTCGGTGCGCAGGATCTGCGATGAGTTGAGGACCGAGCAGTCGCGGCTCGCAAGGCTTTCACCGGCGGGGGAGTTTTCCGTGCAAGCCTGTTTCGACTTGTCGTACCAGATGCTCGGGCCCGACGCTGCCAGGTTGTACCGCAGGCTGAGCCTGCACCCGGAGGGCGAGTTCGGTGGTGAGGTGGCTCTCGCCGTGGTGTCCGGTGATCCGGACCCGCTCCTGGAGTCGTTGCTGGAAGCCAACCTCATCGAAGAGCCGGCGGAGCAGCGGTACCGGTTCCACAACTTGGTCAGGCTCCACGCGGCACATCGGCTGGAGGTGGACGAGTCGCCAGAGGAGGCGCTCGCAGCGCTTCGCCGCATCGGCGAGGGATACCTCGCGACGGCGCGCAACGCGGACGAGGTGCTCACGCCGTACCGGAGACGGCTCTCCTATCTCTCTTCGGAGCCGCCGCGGGGCGTGCACGCGTTCGGCGACCGCGACGAGGCGCTGGCTTGGCTCGAAAAGGAGCGGTCGAACCTCATCGCCATGAGCAAGGTCCTGTGGCAGAAGGGATGCGCGGAGCTCTCCTGGCACATCGCGGATGCTCTCTGGCCAGTTTTCCTCTACCACAAGCATTATCGGGATCGATTGGCGACCGACGAGCGCGGTGTCGATGCTGCTGTCATGTGGGGCAACAGGTTCGCGGAAGCGGACATGCGCAAGCGGCTGGCGCGGGCCTACACGATCGCGAAGAGGTACGAGGAGGCGGAGCGGCAGTACGCCGCGTCGATGGAGCTGTGGGCCGAACTCGGAGACCGGCGTGCGCTGTGCGACACCGGCCGGAGCTTCGCCCGCCTGTACTGGGACACCGGTCGGCTGGAGGAAGCGCGGGAACAGTACGAGAGAACGGCCGCGGCGGCCGAGGAGCTCGGCGCGCCGCGGCTCGTCGGGCTGACGCTGGTCAACCTCGGCCTGGTCCTGCTCGACCTGAACCGGCCAGCAGACGCCGTGTCCCGCCTCACCCGCGCCCGCGAGGTGCTGGACGAGACGGCGGAGTCCGATCCGTACAACGTTGCGCGGGCACTGGTCGCCTCGGCGGTGGCGCTGTGCCGCACCGGCGTTCTCGCTGCCGCGGAGGATGCAGCGGCAGAGGGGCTGCGGACGATGACAGCGCTCGGCTCCTCGAACGGTCAGGCGGAAGCCCGGCTGGCCCTGGGCGAGATCGCCTGTGCTGCAGGGGATCTGACGCAGGCACGCGCCCAGTTCGAGGCGGCGGTCGAGCTGTTCCTCTCTCTGGGGTCGGCCATGGCAGGCCTTGCTCAGGAGCGGCTCAGCGCCCTGGGCTGACCAGCCGGCGGTACACCTCGTCCACCAGCCCTGCCCGTGCGCGGACAACGCAGACGTTGCCCTGTCTCGGCACGAACGCCACGAGGCTGCCCGGCAGGTCCACCGCGACCAACGCGAGTCCGGGGAGTTGGGCGAACACCCCGCGCGCCCAACGATCTCCTGATCCGACGTCGGCCGCGGTGGCCCGGATGACGTCCGCGAGGGCGCAGGATCGGGGCAGGCGCCCGCCGCGTGCCTCCAGCACGACAGGGTCGGGTGTCACGGCCTGTGCCAGCCGTGCGGCACGGGAACAGGGGTCAGTGCCCGATGTGCTCCCGGCTCGGTCAGCCCGAGCAGCCGGTAGAAGGCGCGTCGCAGGTTGCCGGCCGCGCGTGCGGGACGTGCGGACACGACATCCGCGACGGCCGTGCGCGCCCTGGCGCCGTCCCGCAACTGGTCGAGGATCGGCCGGTCGAGCTGAAGCCGCGGTGCGAGCTCCGCGAGTCTGGCCTGCGGGGCATTGGAGGCCACCGCCAGCTGAGGTGGTGACTCGACGAGCAGGACGGGTGTGCCGATGGCCGCGGCATAGGTCGCGGTCGAACCGTGGTCTCCCAACGCGTAGTCGGCGGCGACGAGGACCGCTCGCCAGTCGAGGTCCGGCGGGAACAGGAGCAGCCCGGCGTCGAGGCAGTCGGACAGCCAGGCGCGCACCTGTCGGGGACCGTGACCGAACCACACGGCGGGATGGACGAGCACGGCGACGCGGAAGCGGTCCGGTGGCAGTTCGTCGAGCAACCGGGGGAGGAGGTCGAGGTGCGCGCCGAACAGCGATGCAGCGCCCCACGTGGACGCCACGACGACGAGCTCCTGCTCCGGACTCACGCCGAGGGCGTCGCGGTAGGCGTCGCGAGAGGGGAGGCTCGCGACGAGCCGGTCGTAGCAGAGGTCGCCGATCACCTCGGCCACGTCGACGGCCTCCGGGCATTGCTCCCGCAGCACGTCGAGCTGCTGGTCGTGCGACAACACGATCAGCTGCGCGACTGGCCTCCCGTTGTGCAGCAGGCGCTGGCCGTCCAGACCGTAGGGACGCATGGTCCCGGAGACCGTCCGCCCTTTCGCGTAACCCGCGCCGTGCGGCATTACCACCACCGGCGCGTGCACCTGGTGGAGTGAGCCGTACGCACAGGCGAGCCCGAGGTCGAACCGTTCCCTGCGCGCCTGTTCCCACGGCAGCACGACCCCGCCGGTCGCCCGGAGGAAGTCCGCCACACCGTTGCCGAAGGCATCCGGTGCCTGCGTCCACACCACCTGCACGCGCCGGTCCGGCTCCAGCAGTTCCACCGCTTCAAGCAATCGCTCGCAACTCGTGACCGTGTGCCCCACGGCGAGCACCGTGCGGCAGTTCCGCCGCGTGATCCACCGGTCCGCGTTCAGGCCGACAGGTACGTCGAGCCACTCTGATGAGCTCATGCCCCACCCACTTTCCAGATCGAAGAGAAATCCAGGAGCCGGTGGAGAGCATCCGGGTGACTTTTGCCAGTGAACTTGCAGTTCGGTTGCAGAAAAGCTCATGAGCGCTGGCTGTCGCCGTTAAGATTTGGTGGCCATAGGGGGAGGTGGCCTTGTGGCATTCACGATCCTGGGGCCCACGACTTTGCAACTGGGTTCCGAGCTTGCAGATCTCGGTGCGCTCAAACAGCGCGCGCTACTGGCGATGCTCCTGCTGAACGTCGCCCATCCGGTCTCGGTGGAGACGTTGCTGGAGGCGCTCTGGCCTGGCCGTGACCGGGTGAGCGCCCGCAGGAACCTCCAGGTCCAGGTGTGCAGACTGCGTCAGGCGCTTGTCAAATCCGGTGTCCAGTTCAAAATTCGTCGCCAGGGCGACTCATATCGCCTGGACGTCGATCAGGATCTTGTGGATTACCACCGCTTCGGTCGGTTGGTGACCGCCGGTCGAGCGGCGAACTCGGCCGGTGATCATTTGCGGGCGAAACGCCTTCTTTCCGAGGCGATCGCTCTATGGAACGGAATTCCGCTGGCGGACGTGCGCGGTGAATGGGGCGAACTGAAGCGTTCGTCCATGGTGGAGAATGATCTGTTGCGGGCCCACCTCTCGTTGTTCGACGTTCAGCTCCAGCTGTCCGAGCATCTGGAGGTGCTGCAGCAACTCGTGCCGCTCACCGACCAGTACCCGTTGGACGAGACGCTGGCCCGGTTCAGGATGCTGGCGTTGGCCGGGCTCGGCGACCGCAACGGCGTGACCACCTTCTACATCCAGTTCCGGCGACGCCTGCTCACCGAGTACGGCAGTCCGCCCGCGCCGGAACTGGAACGCCTCTACACGGACATGTTGAAAACCCCTCGTTCCCCTGAGGGCCGCAGGCCGCAGGAACGCTGTGCACCAGACCCGCTGGCCCACGACTTCCCCAGGCAGAAAGGCTTGTTCACCGGTCGGTCGACCCTGCTGGACAGGCTGGACTCGTTCCTCGACCCGCGCAGGTACCCGCACCCGCCCGCCGTCGTGCTGCACGGCATGCCCGCGGTCGGCAAGACCAGCCTGGCGGTGCATTGGGGCAACCTGCACCGCGCGCACTTCGCGGACGGCCGGATCCTGCTGGACCTGCGCGGTCACGGTCCCGACGAACCCCTCACCCCCGACAACGCGTTGTCGCTGCTGCTCGAACAGCTGGACGTGCCGGCCGACCAGATCCCGATCGACCCGGTGCGCAGGTCGCGGGCGCTGCGCCGGACCCTCGAGGGGCGAAGGGTGTTGCTCGTGCTGGACAACGTGCGCAGCGCGGACCAGGTGCGACCGCTGCTCGACGCGGTTGTCGAGTCGTTCGTGCTCATGACCAGCCGGGACCGGTTGCCGGACCTGGTGATCGAGGAAGGGGTGTGCCCGATCATCGTGCCGGAGATGGCGCCGGACGAGTGCGCCGTTCTCCTGCAGAGCACCATCGGGCCCGAGCGGGCGATCGAGGAGGAGGCAGGACTGCACGAGCTGACCGGGCTGTCGGGAGGTCTGCCGCTCGCTCTGAAGATCATCGGACAGCACGTCGCCGACCGTCCCCGCGAGAGGCTGGCGAACCTCGCCGACCAGTTCCGCGCACACCGGGTGCTCACCTCGCCGGATGAGGACGAGGCGACCTACAGCCTGCGCGCGGCGTTCAGCTGGTCGTACGAGGCCCTGGCTCCCGACACCGCGCGCTTCTTCCGGCGGATCGGACTCCACCCGGGACCTCGGTTGCACGGCGCCACCGCCGCCGCCCTCGCCGGTGTCACGCCTTCGCAGGCGAACCGGTTCCTGAAGCTGCTCGCTCGCGTCCACCTGCTCGACCACGACGTCGCCGATCGGTTCCGCTTCCACGACCTGGTCCACGAGTACGCCGCTGAGCAGGCGCGCGGAGTGGACGGGACGGGAGACCGGCGCGAGGCGATGGAGCGAGTGCTGACCTGGTACGTGCAGGCGGCGATGGAGGTGTACACCCAGCTCTCGCCGCAGAGCCAACCGGTCCCGTCCCTGCCCTCGTCGTACCAAGTGGACCGGCTGAGCCTGGCGTCCGACGAGGAGGCGCTCGAGTTCTCCGCCCTCGAGCGGGAGAACCTCGTCGCCGCCACCAAGCTCGCGTCCGACAACGGCTTCCACGAGCACGCCTGGAGGTTGCCGGCGGCGACGGCGGAGGTCTTCGAACGCTCCGGGTACCACGACGACATGCTCACCTGCACCGAGATCGCGCTGGAGTCGGCGAAGGCGACCGGCAACGGCGAAGCGGAGATGGGGACGCTGAACAACCTCGGTGCGCTCTACTGGAACCTGCATCGACTCGATGACGCCTACCGGGCGTTCTCGGCGAACCTCGACATGGCGCGGCGAATCGGCGATGCGCGCTGCGAAGCCGTGACCCTCAACAACCTCGGCGCGATCCACTACGAGCGAGGTGACGATCGAACGGCGATGCGGTACTACGAGGAGTCGCTGCCCATCCACCGCAGGCTCGGGATGCGGGAGAACGAGGCGTACCAACTCCACCGCATGGGGTTGGCGCTGAAGCGCCTCGGTGAGTTCGACGAGGCGAGGACGAGGTTCCTGGAGAGCCTGGAGATCCGGCGCGAGATCGGGCACGTGCGGGGGAGGGGCGAGACGCTCACCGCCCTGGCGGCACTGCACCAGGCGCTCGGTGAACCCGAGACCGCACTCGAGCAATGCCGCGAGGGCCTGCTCGCGCACAGGGCAGCCGGTGACCGCCTGGGCTGCTGCCGCGCACAGGCCACTTTGGCCGCGATCGAGTACGACCTGGGCGAGCTGGAGCTGGCTCGACGCCACGCGGAGCAGGCGGTCGTCCTGGCCGAGGAACTGCAGGAGCTGGACGAGGCCACCCGGTCACTGCACCTGATCGGACACATCTGCAGCGTCCTGGACGAGCGGCACGCGGCGATCGGTGCCTGGCTGCGTGCTCTGGACCTCTGCCCGCACACCGACGAGCTGACCCGAGACCTGATCCGCGAGCACCTCGCGGCCGCCAGCGACCAGTTCCGCAGCAGCGCGGTGTAGTTCGACAGACTGCTCGTCCTCGGCACAGCTGCGCTCTTGATCGAAAGCGCACCCCCGGCCGAAGAGCCTCGCGTACCTGTGGTTAGGCTCTCGACGTGCTGAACATCATAGTAGCTTTGATCAGCTCCCCCGAGGGGCAACAGCTGGTGGCTGAATGGATCCGGTGCATCTGACCTTGGAACGAGCGACGTTCCTGGCAGATTGAGGTCTGCCAGGAACGTCGTCCAGTTTCAACCGTCTACTCGCCACTGTCGACTGTGGGCGCCCGGTTCCGGCGCTCCTGGAACTCGGTGCTCGTCCGCCCGAGCCACTCGGAGAGCAGTGTGCGCTCCCCGTCGCTGAGCGACGGAAGCTCCGTCGGCGCCTCCTGGAAGGCGACCACGAGTGCCAGCGGATCGGCGCCGGACGTCGAGATCCTCGCTCTGCGCCATCAGCTCGAGCGTTCTGCGCCGGTAGCTCGGCGATCAGCGCCCGCGACTGCGACCAGTGGACAGGGCGTTGCTCGCGCCCCTGGACCGCATGCCACCATGATCAGTCTCATGGATCGTGACACTTCCGGTCGCCCTGGGCGTTCGAGGAGAACGCCGCGGCGAAGCTGGGCCCGGTCAACGTTGCCGCCGCTCATCGTGGTCGACGGAGTCGAGCTGTTCGTCCTGTACCTGAGGGCCACCCGCCAGCACCCGCAAATGGGGCGCGGCATGCCGCGCTTCATGTGTTCTCCGCGGTCTCGGCCTCACTTGACGGCCCGGCCGGCTGCCACGCCGTGTGGGCTGTCCGAGGGCGGTCCATGTTGTCGAGCGTGTTCGCGACCTCGTAGAGGTTTGCGAGGGTGCGGCGCAGGATCAGGGCCTGGTGGTAGTGATCGAGGGCCTGCCGGTGGTCTGCGCCACGCCGAACTGTCCGGCGACCAGCCGGAAAAGTCGGTCATCGACCACCTCTACAACGACCAGACGAAATGAAGGCCAGTCCCATGACGGCTCTGCCCGGCGACCTGATCGACGTTCTCAACGCCAAGGCGATCTGCTTCGTGACCACGCTCATGCCGGACGGGTCGCCGCAGATCTCCCAGACCTGGGCGGGAACGGACGGCGTGCACGTCCTGATCAACACGGTCGACACCCACCAGAAGACCCGCAACGTCCGGCGTGACCAGCGGGTCGCCCTCGGCATCGCCGACCCCGCTGCGCCCTCGCGCTACTGGGCTCTGCGCGGCAGCGTCGTGGACATCACCGCGGACGGCGCCCGGGAACACATCGACGAGCTGTCCGAGAAGTACATCGGCCGTCCCTACCCCGGTTTCGGCGGCGGTGAACAGCAGCGCGTCGTTCTCACCATCAAGGTCGACCGGATGCACACGCCCTGATCCGTGGGTCCACATCGGACCGTGCGGTGAGCTCGATGCGGCGCACCGGGACGTGCTGTCCTGGTGCGCCGCCCGAGGGGACCGAGATCTGCTACGAGCCCGCGTAGACCTCGAACTCGTAGATCCGCGCGGCCGTGTTGCCGTTGTTCGTCGGCGTGGTCACGTTGAGCTTCACGTACCGCGCCTGCCGTTGCGTGATCGGGTGGTACGACCGGCTCGCCCGCACCGAGGACACGGTCACGGCGTTCGTCCAGGTGGTTCCGTCAACGGACGTCTGGATGTTGTACGCACCCGTGTTGAACCCGGTGGTCTCACCGCCGAGCCCCGCGTGCTTCAGCACGAACGACCCGACGTTCTGCGTCGATCCCAGGTCGACCTGCAGGAACTTCGTGCCGGACGCCGGCGAGCACCACTTGCCGGAAAGGCTGCCGTCGAACGCCTTCGCCGCCTCCTCGGCCGAGTTGCAGGCCGCGGACGCCGTGGCGGGCTTGCCCTGCGCCAGGTTCGTGCCCAGCGCGGGTGCGGCCGGCGGGGGAGTGAAGCCGTCGTTGTACGAGGGCGGCACGTCCGAGGCGGCGGTTCCCCACGAGCTGGGCGACGAGCCCATCGCGTAGTTCAGCGTCGCGTCGCCCGAGATGTCGCCGTACCGCAGCCAGGACCGCGAAGACGCGACCCCGTTGCGGTTGAACGACTGCACGTACTGCGCACCGGCACCGGAGGCGTTGATCTGCAGGACACCGCCCGGCCTGGTGATCGTCACGGACGGGAACAGCGGGCCGTGCAGCGCGAGCACGTCCGAACCCGGAGTCGACGGGTACATGCCGAGCGCCGCCCAGACGTACCACGCGGAGGTGGCGCCCAGGTCGTCGTTGCCGGGCAGGCCACCGGCCGCCGTCGTGAACGACTCGGTCATCACGCGCCGCACCGCCGCGCTCGTGCCCTGCGGGTAGGCCGCGTAGTTGTACGCCCACGGCACGCCGTGCTCGGGTTCGTTGCCGATGTAGAAGTACGGCAGGCTCAGGCCGCCGTTGAGCTGCGTGAAGTGGTGGTCCAGGCGCTGGACGGCTGTTTTGGGGCCGCCCATCAGGTTGATCAGGCCGCCGAAGTTGTAGGGCACCATCCACGTGTACTGCGACGCGTTGCCCTCGGTGTAGCCGGACGGGTTCGCCGGCGTGACCGGCCAGGCCCACGAGCCGTCGGCGTTGCGCTTCTGCACGTAGCCCGACTCGGGGTTGTAGACGTTCTGCCACCACTGGGCGCGCGTCATGTAGGTGTTGTACTTCGCCGTGTCACCGACGGCCCGCGCGAACTGGGCGATGGCGAAGTCGGACGCCGAGTACTCCAGCGAGTCCGACGGGTCCTCGGTGACGTAGTGCCGGCTGAGGTAGCCCGCCTGACGGCCGCGCGTCGGCTGGCCCTGGGTGGTGCCGCCGTTGGAACTCTTGTCCATCAACGCCAGCGCGGCGGCGGTGTCGAAGCCGCGCACGCCGAACGCGTAGAGGCTCGACACGACGATCGGACCGGGGTCGCCGGTCATCACGAAGTGCTCGTTGCTGTTGTGCGACCACTTCGGCAGCAACCCGCCCTGTTGCCCGTCCAGCACCATCGACTTGGCTATGTCACTGGATTCCGCGGGTGCGAGCAACGCGATCAGCGACGCCCACGAGCGGTAGATGTCCCAGCCCGAGTAGTTCTGGTAGACGGTGTGCGACGCCGTGCGGACGGTCTGGTCGAAGCTGCGGTACTGGCCGTTGACGTCGCTGGCGATGTTCGGGTTCTGGAACACGTGGTACAGCGCGGTGTAGAACTTCTGGAGGTCCGCCGCCGAACCTCCCGACACCTGCGCCTTGTTCAGCACGTCGTTCCACGCGGCGTCGGCAGCGGCTCGGACACCGGCGAAGTCGAATCGAGAGTTCTCAGCCGCCAGGTTGGCCTGCGCGCCCGCCACGCTGACGAACGAGACGCCGATCTTCAGCTGCACCACGGGGTTCGACGACGTGTCGAACGTGACGTAGCCGCCGGAGTTCACGCCGCTGGTGCTCGCGGACCCCGCGTTCACCGTCCCGCCCAGCCACGTGCCGAAACCCGTTGGCGCGCGGTCGAACTGGATGGCGTAGAAGAGCTGGTAGGTCTTGGAGGAGCCGCAGAAGCCACCGCCGGTGAACGTGCCGGTGAGCTGGCTGCCGTTGATCGCGATCGACCCCGAGCGGTTGCCGGTCGCGCTGCGACTGCTGTTGACCAGCACCCGTGCGGTGGTCGTCGCCGGGTAGGTGAGCTTCATGAACCCGGTGCGCTTGGTGGCGGTCAGTTCGACGCCGGTGTCGTAGTTGTCGAGGCGGTTCCTGTAGTAGCCGGGCGCGGCCGACTCGTTCGCCTTCGTGTAGTTGCCGGCGTAGGTGGTCCAGTTCGTGCCGGGGGAGGTGGGGAAACCGGTGGTGATCGGGAGGATGCCGAGGTCCTCGTTGTTGGCGCAGCCCGCGCCGTTGAAGTGGGTGAGGCTGAACTCCTCGATCTTGGTGTCGCTGTGGCGGTAGCCGGACGGCGAGGCGGTCGGGGTGTCCGGGCTGAGCTGCACCATGCCGAACGGCACGACGGCGCCGGGGTAGGTGCTGCCGCCCGCGCCGCCGGGGACGGGGTTGGGCGAGTTGGAGTTGTCGGTGCCGATGAACGGGTTCACGTGCTGGGTCAGCGGGATCGGGGCGGCGAGGGCAGGGGTGGCGGTGAAGAGGCCTGCGGTGAGCAGGCCGGCGACCATCAGGGGGAGTGAGCGTCTGGCACGTCGGTGCAGGGAGCCGAACATGGACCTTCCTCTCTCGGACACGGGCTGGACAACGTTGTCATCGCCCGAGCGGGCACGAGGTCCGTGCCACGCGAAACTGGGGGATCCCCTAGCAGGCGGGGAAGAACGACGACGCCACTCTCGGGCAACCCTCGTCGAGCCAACGTTGTCCAAGGCCGCATGGAGGCGGGTCCACGGGGAAGAACGACAACGCGACGGTGAGCAGTCGTCTCATGTCCGGGACGCTACTAGCGGCAGGGCCCGCGGACAGGGAGCCGTTCGGCCGCCGCCGTGGTGATCCGGTACCGCCGAATGCCTGGCACGGACAATCTCACAAGGGGCTTGGCGACCGTGATCGCCGCCGTGACACTGACCGGATGGAAGCGGGACTGCTCGAACAGGTCGTGAACACCACGGACTATCCGCTGACCGAACCGGACGGCGCGGCGTGGCGGGAGGTCGTCGAACGCACCCACCGCGACCTGCACACCGTCGGGTGCAGCGTCCTGCCCGACTTCATCAGACCCGCGCTGCACGAGGACCTGCGGCGGGAGGGCGCCGAGATCGCCCCGCACGCCTACTACGACGTCGAGACCGTCAACGCCTACAACATCGACGTCGACACCCCGCTGCCGCCAGACCACCCCGGCCGCAAGACCATGGAGCGCGGCAACGCGTTCGTCGCCCGCGACGTCGTCCCGCGCGACGCGATCATCCACCAGCTCTACACCAGCGAGGTGTTCCAGCGGTTCGTCGCCGCGTGCTTCGAGCTGCCGGAGCTGCACGAGCTGGCCGACCCGCTGTCCGGCCTGGTGCTGAACGTGATCCCGCCCGGCCGCGCGCACCCGTGGCACTTCGACACCAACGAGTTCACCGTCAGCATGCTGACCCAGGCACCCGAGGGCGGCGGTGAGTTCCAGTACTGCCCGAACATCCGGTCGGCGGACGAGGAGAACTTCGACGACGTCCGCGCGGTGCTCGCGGGCGACGACCGGCTCGTCCAGCGGCTCACGTTGCGCGCCGGCGACCTCCAGCTGTTCAAGGGCCGCTACTCGCTGCACCAGGTCAGCACGGTCCGGGGCGACCGGCAGCGGCACACGGCGATCTTCGCCTACAGCCTGCGGCCCGGCGTCGTCGGAACGGTGGCGCGGACGCGGCAGCTGTTCGGCAGGGTCCTGCCGGAACACCTGGCGGCAGAGGGTGACGGCGTGCGAGTGGACGAACGACTGGCCTGAGGGAGACACGTGCGATTCGACGCGACCGGCAAAGTCGAGTTCGACCAGATCTACACCCAGCCCGACCCGCGCTCGTACTTCTCGTCGTTGCGGGGACTCGAGTACCAGATCCCGCAGCTGGCCAAGCCGCACTTCACGGCGTTGGTCGAGGAGTACCGGGCCACGACGGGGATCGACACTCCGACGGTGCTCGACATCGGCAGCTCGTACGGCATCAACGCGGCACTGCTGCGGTGCGACCTGACGATGGAGGACCTGTACGACCGCTACGACCTGGACGCACGATCGTCCGCCGAGGTGCTGGCCGACGACCAGGAGCTCGTGCGCGAACGCGGGAAGGCGATCCCGGCGCGGTTCGTCGGCCTGGACATCTCCTCGCCGGCGTTGAGCTACGCGACCGCTGCCGGGTTTCTCGACGACGCCGTGCTCGCCGACCTCGAACGCGCCGATCCCACCCCGGAGCAGCAGCGCACGCTGGCGGACGTCGACCTGGTGATCTCGACCGGCAGCCTCGGCTACGTCGGCGCACCCACGTTGGCGCGCGTGGTGCAGGCCAGCGGGGCACCCTGGATGGCCCACTTCGTGCTGCGCATGTTCCCGTTCGACGAGATCGAGGCGAGTCTCGCTCAGCTCGGCTACGAGACCGTGCGGGCGGACGGGCTGTTCCGGCAGCGGCGGTTCATCTCGGCCGAGGAGCAGTCGCGGGTGCTCGACACGCTGGCCGGCGTGGGCGTGGACCCGAGCGGCCTGGAGGACGGCGGCTGGTTCTACGCTCAGCTCTACCTGTCCCAACGACCTATCGAGCGCACCTGAGGTGATTGTGAGCGACGGCAAGACGTTCAGCTACGAGGACCAGCTGCCAAGGGTGCCCCTGCCGACGCTGGAGGAGACCTGCGCGCGGTTCCTCGAGTGGTGCGCCCCGCTGCTGACCGACGCCGAACTGGCGACCACCGAGGCCGCAGTCGAGCAGTTCCTCGCGCCGGACAGCACGGCCCGGTCGCTGCACGCCGCGCTGGAGGAGTTCGACGGCACCGAGGGCGTCCGCAGCTGGCTCGACCTCTTCTGGCCGACCCGCTACCTCGGCCGCCGCGACCGGATCGCGTTGAACGCCAACTTCTTCTTCCTCTTCCGCGACGTCGAGGAGACGCAGGAGCAGCGGGCTGCGGCGTTGATCTCCGCCGCCGTCGCCTACAAGGTGCGGCTCGACGCCGAGGCGATCCCGCCGGTCGTGCTGCGCGGCGAACCGCAGTCCATGGTGCAGAACAAGTTCCTGTTCTCCGCCACCCGGATCCCGCACGTGCAGCAGGACACCGCGCGCACGACGTTCCCTTCGGACGCGCGGCACGTCGTGGTCTTCTTCCGCGGCAACGCCTTCAAGATGGACGTGTTCGGGCCGGACGGCGTGCCGCACGACCTCGGCGACCTGGCCGGCGGCCTGCAGGCGATCATGAAGGCGGACCGGGCGGAGTTCTCGGCCGGGCCGCTGACCACCAAGGCGCGGGCGGCGTGGGCGCAGAGCCGTGAGGCGCTGCTGGTGGACAACGCTGCCGCGCTGGAGACGATCGAGACGGCGTTGTTCTGCGTGGCGCTGGAGGACTTCGCGCCCGCCGACACGCTGGCCGCGTGCGACCAGCTGCTGCACGGCGACAGCGCGAACCGGTGGTTCGACAAGGCGGTGACGTTCATCGTCTTCGCGGACGGCCGGGCAGGCATCAACGTCGAGCACTGCGAGCTGGACGGAACCACCATCCTCGCGTTCACCGACGCGATGCTGAGCGTGCCGACCGAGGAACACCTCCGGGTGTCCGGCGCTTCTGCGCAGGGACTGCCCGCGACCGAGCCGGTCGAGTTCGTGCTCTCCGAGGAGCTGCGCGAGGACACGGTGGCGGCCGCGGCGTCGTTCGCCCAGTACGGCGCGGACACGGCGACCGTGACGCTGTCGTTCGAGGACTTCGGCAAACAGCGCGCGAAGGAGCTGAAGATCTCGCCGGACGCGTTCGTGCAGATGGCGTACCAGCTCGCGCACCAGCGGTCGAAGGGCTTGCAGGGTGCGACGTACGAGTCGATCGGCACCCGGCAGTTCCAGAACGGCCGGACCGAGGCGATGCGCGTGGTGACGCCGGAAGCGGTCGCGTTCGTGTCCACTGTGGAGGACCCGTCGTCCTCGCGGGCCGACCGTCGCGCGGCGTTCAGGTCAGCGGCGGACGCGCACGTCCGGCGCGCCAAGGAGTGTCAGGCGGGATCGGCGCCCGAGCAGCACCTGTGGGAGCTGCAGCTGATCCACAAGCGGCGCGGCGGCACGGAGCCGTTGCCGCTGTACGACACGCCGGGCTGGACGATCATGCGTGACGACTACCTGAGCACCAGCTCGGCGCCGTCGGAGCACATCCAGTACTTCGGTTTCGGCTCGACCAGCGCCAAGTGCATCGGCGTCGCGTACGTGCTGCTGCCGGACCGCTTCAACCTCTACCTGAGCACGCCCCAGCCGGTCGCCGAGGAGATGCACAGGTTCGCTACCTACCTCGGTGAGGCCATCACCGAGCTGCAGGACCTGCTCGCCACCGAGGACTGACCTTCCTGGCCGGGTCGTCGACGGGGATCGGACTGTCGTCTTGCGCCGTCGGCGCGTGGGCGACAGCCCGTTCGGTCGTCGCCGAGTTCGCGAGTTGAAAAGGTGCTACTTCGTTCTTAGCGCATTGTTGCTAGGGAAACACCCAGACCTGTGAAGATCCCGCGGTATTTGGTGGAACTCCCGTAATTCCATGCGGGGGAAGAACCTGGCGAACGACCAGTCTCTTGCTGTCCTGCATTTCATGCGAGGGTGTTCTGCCTGGCAGGATGGGGTGTGGAAGGTGTGGCGGCGGTCCAGTCGGGCGGTGCTGCGGCGTGAGGTGTTCACATTCGGTGCTGATCTGTATCGTTTGTCGTAGTAGGTTTCTGATGCTGACCGAACGGACTCGTCATTCGTTCCTGTGACGGAAACGCGTTGGGTCGACGAAAGCCCGATCCGAGTGAGGTGACGATGTGACCAGCACGTCGAAAGGTCCTTCGTCGACCCGGCGGCCGGCGGGGGAGGAGGACCTGCGGATCAACCTGCTCGGGTCGCTGGAGTGCTGGGCGGGCAGCCGCCGGATCCACCTCGGCGGCCCCGTGCAGGAACGTGTCATGGTCGCCCTGCTGCTCGACGCGGGGCAGGTCATGTCGGTCTCGCAGCTGGTCGACTTCGTGTGGGACGAGGAGCCGCCCGCCACCGCGACCCACCAGGTGCGCAAGGCGGTCGCCCGGCTGCGGCAGCTGATCCCCTCCGGCGGGGAGATGATCCTCACCGAGGGGCCGGGCTACCGGATCGAGCTGCCCGTCGACCAGCTCGACCTCAGGGTCTTCCTGGACCTGCTGGAGAAGGCAGGGAAAGCCTCTTCGCGGCAGAGCTGGGAGGAGGCGGCGGCACACCTGCAGGCCGCGGTGGCCCTGCGGCGCGGCGAGGTGCTCGCGGGCAGCGGCGGCCAGGCCATCCAGACCGCGGAGGTGGCGCTGCGGGAACGGTATCTGGACGCGGTCGAGCAGCTCGCCGACCTGCGCCTGGCACGGGGCGAGTCGCGGGAGCTCGTGAGCGAGCTGCGCGAGCACGTCGCCGCCAACCCGCTGCGCGAGAAGCTGCGCTCCCAGCTGATGCTGGCGCTGTACCGCTGCGGGCGGCAGGCTCTCGCGCTCAACGAGTACCAGCAGGTCTGCCGGCTGCTGGCGGAGGAACTCGGGATCGACCCCGGTCGCGAGCTCGCCACCCTGTACGAGCGCATCCTGCGCAACGACCCGGAGCTCGGCCCCGCCACGCCGGCCGACTCCCCGGTGGCCGAGACGCTCCCGGCCGTCGTCCCGGCGCAGAGGGCCGCGTTGCGCGCGTTGCCTTACGACCTCGCGGACTTCATCGGCAGAGAGCCGGAGCTCGTCGCGTTGCGCGAGATCGTCAGCGAACCGGCCGGCCAGGGCCCGCGGGTCGTCGCGATCGACGGGATGGGCGGCGTGGGCAAGACCTCGCTGGCCGTGCGCTTCGCTTACCTGGTGGCCGAGACCTTCCCGGACGGCCAGCTCTGCCTCGACCTCTGCGGCTACACCGCCGGTGGCACGCCGGTGTCGCCGGCGGTCGCCGCGGAGAAGCTGCTGGGCATGCTCGGCGTGGAGACCGACGCCCTGCCCTCCGAGGCGGACGCGCGCATCGCCCTCTGGCGGACGATGACGACGGACAGCCGGCTGCTGGTGCTGCTGGACAACGTCTGCGACGTCGCCCAGGTGCTGCCGTTGCTGCCGCAGAGCGGTCAGGCGCTGGTGCTGGTCACCAGTCGCACGAGGCTCATCGACCTCGACGGCGCGCACTGGCTGACCCTCGGGACGATGACGAACGAGGACGGCGCCGCGATGGCGGCCCAGGTGCTGGGTGGCCGCCGGGCCGCCGCGGAGCCGAAGGCCGTCGCCGAGCTCGTCGCGCTGTGCGGGCACCTGCCGCTCGCGCTGCGGATCGCGCTCAGCCGTCTCGGCAACCGGCCCCGCTGGCCGATCAGCTACCTCGTCGACCGCATGAGCGACGAGTCCCGGCTGCTGGACGAGCTCAAGTCGGGCGAGCGCGGAGTGGACCTCTCGCTGCGGATGTCCTACGAAGGTCTCGCGTCACGGCACCGCACGGCTTTCCGGACGCTCGGCGTGTGTCCCGGTCGCGACGTGGACGTCCACTCGTCGGCCGCGCTGCTCGGCATGTCCGCGCTCGAGGCGGAGGCCGTCCTCGAGGTGCTGCTGGACGCGCACATGCTGAAGCAGCACGAGATCGGCTGCTACACCTTCCACGACCTGGTGCGCAGCTTCGTTCGCCAGCTGACCCACGCGGAAAGCGGGGACGAGGTCCAAGCGGAGACCCAGGCCGCGTTCGCCCGCCTCCTCGAGTACTACGTGCGGGCCACCGACCAGGCGTGCGACGTCCTGTTCCCCGGCAGGGCGGTGCTGAGCGGCACACCGGTCACCGCGATGTTCGAGCTCCCGCAGATGGCCACCGGCGACGCGGCTCGCAAGTGGACGTACCGCGAGCAGGCCACCCTGCGACAGGCGCTCGTGCTGGCGCACGAGCGGGGGTTCGACAGCCAGGTGGCCCGGCTGGCCCGCAACATCGTGTTCCTGCTCGACGCGGACGGACTGGTCGAGGAGTTCGCCGAGGTGGCCCGGCTGGCCGTCGTCTCCTCGCGCAAGGTCGGTGACGCCGAGCTGGTGCGCTTCAGCCTGTCGAACCTCGCGGTGGCCAACTGGAAGCTCGGCCGGCTGACGGCGGGGATCGAGGCCGTGTCGGAGGCGCTGGCCGTCGCGAAGGCCATCGACGACCGCAGGGGCGTCGCGAAGGACACCGGGGTGCTCGGCCTGCTCGTGCTGACACAGGGGCGCTACGACGAGGCCCAGCCGTTGCTGGAGGAGTCCATCCGGATCAAGCGGGAGCTCGGTGCCGGACGAGCGGAGGCGGAGTCGCTGGTCAACCTCGGCACGCTGCACGAGCAACGAGGTGACTACGCGGAGGCCATCGCCGTCGGAGAACGCGCTCTGATGCTGAACCGAGTGCTCGGTGTGCACGAGAACGAGGTCGTCACGCTCGCCTACCTCGCGATGACACGGCTCGCGATGGGCGAGGTGTCCGAGGCGGACGCGCTGCTGACGACCGCGCGCGAACTCACCCTGACCGTCGGCGTTCCCGGCGACATCGCGTTCGTGTACGTCCTTTCCGCACTGGTCGGGCACCGCCTGGGTCGCACGACAGAGGCTCGCCAGTTCGCCGCGCTCGGACTGGGGCTGGGCCACCAGAAGGTGCGCTGGACCCCGTTGCGCAGTGTCGTCATCGACAACCTGACCGCGCGCCTGCACCGGGCACAGTCCGAACTGGACGAAGCGCGTGTGCTGCACGAGCGCGCGCTCGGCCTCGCCACGCGGATCGGGTGCCGGATCGAGGAGGCACGGGCGCTCGCGGGCCTGGCCGAGATCTGCGACCGGCGCGGAGAGGACGAGCGGGCGCTCTCGCTCGCACAGCAGGCGAGCACCCTGTTCGACAGCCTCGGAGTTCCCCGCCACGCGCGTTTCTGACGGCAGCGGCGGCGCGGGAACGGATCGGTATCCGCTGAGGGCACTCTTGCTCTGAAGCAGGTGTCACCAGCTGTTGCGGTCCGGGAAACTCCCTTGGCCACACTGATCCGCCGAGGAGCACGACGATGGAGCAGCGGCGTACGAGTGATCGGTCCGGCAGGACCGGGAACGCGGAGCCGAGATGAGCCCTGAGACACGGCTGCTGCTGTGCTTCCCGTCGGTGTCGCTCGCGCGCAAGGCCGTGCGCAGCGGAGTCGATCTGCGGCTGGTGGTCGCGCGGGACGAGCGGCAGGCCTTCGAGATGCTCGCGGAGGACCGGATCGACGTGGTCGACCCGGACGACGAGCACGCGGTGGCACGGACCGTCGCCCAGGTCGTCCGCGATCATCACATCACGCACGTCCTCACCGAGGACGGATTCCCTGCCGCGCAGACGGTTCCGCACTCCGCCGGCGCGGCACACGTCCTCGCCGAGGACGACCGGCTCGCCGAGGTGCTGGCGACGAGCCGGTATCCGATGATCCGCCGCACCACCGCCGCCGGAGCGGACATCCCCGAGGCCGTCGGCAGGATCGGCCTGCCCGTGCTGATCCGCTCAGGACGGCGGGACGAGGTCGTGCTGCGCCGGAGCGCGGAGCTGACGGACTGGCTGCGCGGCGACACCGGCCCGGTCGAGATCGCCGAGTTCGTCTTCGGGCCGGAGGTCGTGATCACCACGCTGACCGTCGACGGCATGCACCGCGTCGTCGGGGTCACGGCCAAGTGGGCGGTGGCCGGCGGGACGCGGTACCTGCACCCGGCCGAACAGGACGAGAGCGCCTCACGGGAGACCCGCGCGACCGTCGCGGCGGTGCTCGACCTGGTGGGCTACGAGTTCGGGCCCTCCGAGACGACGCTCGTCCTGTCCGAGCACGGGCCTCACGTCGTCAGCGTCCGGCCGGGGTTCGGGTCGGGGACGATCGCCCGGCTCATCGAGATCGCGGCGGGCGTCGACCTGCGGACCGAGCTGTTCCGGGCGTTGGCGGGTGGTCGGATCCGGTCGTCGGGCGCCCGGTGGTTCGCGGGAGCGGAGCACTCGCACTCGACGCGCGGCGGTGACGGGGGCGCGCTGTACGTGGTGGCCGAGGGGCCGACACCGGAAGCCGTCGAGGCACTGCTGGACCGGGCCCGGCTCGACTCCGATTCCCCGTCGAGATCCCGCGGATCCGATCCCATCGCGTAGGTACTGAAGCGGTATCGGGGAAAGGAACGGATCGGGAACCACGGCTGCGACAGTGGTTCCAGTCGAAGGAATGGGAGTGACACAGTGTTGAAGAACGCGACCGCACAGCGATTCGTCATCCTCGCCCGCGTCACCGGAATGGGCCTGGCCGCCGTGGCCGCCCTCGTCCTGGGCATCGGGGACTCCGGGGTCGAAGGACCCAACGTGGCACCGACGTTCGCATCGGCGCCGATCGCCGGTGGTTCCGCCGTCCATGCCGGCGTGTTCACGGCCTGATTTCGCGCCGCCGTTCCGTTCTGGTTCGCTCGCTGACCGACTCCGGCCGGCGACACATTCTCCTCTATTCCGACCGTGGTCGACCCATGCCCGAAAACGGTCTGGTGACGACCTTTTCCGGCCGGTGGCGCCGATCGCCTTTCCCGGACGGGAAGGCCTCTTCCGATCACATTCATCCGAGAGCGGAGCAGCAATGCCTGTCACGCACGGAGGCGGCGTCGCGCTCTTCCCCGGCCAGGGCACCCAGGCCAAGGGGATGGGGGCGGGGCTGTTCGACCGACATCCCGAGGCGGTCTCGCTGGCGAGCGACGTGCTCGGCTACGACATCGAGCGCCTGTGTCTCGAAGATCCCGACGGCCGCCTCGACGACACCCGCTACACGCAGCCCGCGATCTTCGTGGTGAACGCGTTGTCCTACTGGGACGGCATCGCCGGCGGCGAACCGCCGGCGGACGTGCTGCTCGGGCACAGCCTGGGGGAGTACAACGCGCTGCTCGCCGCGCGGGCGTTCGACTTCGAGACGGGCCTGAAGCTGGTGGCGCAGCGGTCCGCGTTGATGGGCTCCGAACGTGGCGGCGCGATGCTCGCCGTGGTGGGAGCCTCGCTGTCCCGGCTCGAGGAACTGCTCGCCGAGAACGGGCTCACGACCCTGGACGTGGCGAACCGCAACACCCCGAACCAGAACGTGCTCTCCGGGCCGGCCGCGGACATCGACCGGGCCCGCGAGACCTTGGGGGAACAGGGTTTGCGGGTGGCGCGAGTGCGCGTGTCCGCGGCGTTCCACTCGCGGTACATGAAGTCCGCGCGGGAGGAGTTCGCGGCGTTCCTGCGCGGGTTCCGGTTCTCGCCGCTGACCAGCACGGTGATCGCCAACGCGACCGCGCGGCCGTACCGCGACGGTGAGGTGGCCAGCACGCTGTCGGCCCAGCTCGACGGCGCCGTCAGGTGGTCGGACAGCGTCCTCGCGGTGCTCAGCCGGCTGCCCGCGGCACGGTTTCGGGAAGTCGGCGGGAACGGGGTGCTGACCAGGATGGTGCGCCAGATCGAGACCGCCCCGGCGACACCGGTGCCGGCACCGCGGCGCGTGTTCACCATCGCGTTCGCCGGTGGCGACGACAACTCCTACCGGCCGCTGGGCGAGCACCTCGCGGACGTCGAGGTGGTGCCGCTGGAACGGCCCGGCCGCGGGCGGCGTCACTCCGCGCCGTTCGTCACCGATCCCGACGCGCTCGTCGAGGACCTGACCACCCAGCTGCGGGACCACCTGCGCGGCGACGAGCCGTTCGCCGTCTACGGCCACAGTCTCGGCGCCAGGCTCGCGTTCGAGGTCTGCCGGCGGCTGCGCGCCGAGGGCCTGCCCGCACCGGTGCGGCTGGTCGTGTCCGGCGAGTGCGGGCCGTCGGTGCCCAGCAGGGAACGGGACACCTGGCAGCTCACCGGGGACGCCTTCTGGGCGCACCTCGACGAACTCGGCGGGGTGCCCCATCAGCTGCGCCAGTACGAGGACCTCATGGCGCACTACGAACGCGTGCTCCGCGCGGACTTCACCGCGCTCGGCCGCTACCGCCACCGCGACGAGCCACCGCTGGACGTGCCGATCACGGTCGTCACCGGCGACCTCGAGCCGTTCACGGAGGCGGACGTCGCCGCGTGGCAACGAGAGACCACCGCACCGCTCGTCCGCCACCGTCTGCCGGGCGACCACTTCTTCATCCGCGCCCACTGGCCCGAACTGGCCCACCTGATCGAAGGAGCAACCCCATGACCGCCGAGCTGACCGCGGAGCTGAAGAGCTATCTGGAGAACGAGGCGCTGTTCACCTTCGGCGACGAGATCACCGAGGACACCGACCTGTTCAAGGCGGGTGTGCTCGACTCGTACGGCTACATCTCGCTGATGAACCACGTGCAGGAGCGCTACGGCCTCGAGCTCGGCGAGCAGCTGCTCGACGAGGTGCTGGTCTCGCTCAACGCGATCGTGAAGTTCGTCGAGGCCCACGTTCTGTCCTCAGTGGATGGTCGGTGACCGGGGATGTGTGGAATCGCGGGCGCCTACGCGGGCACCCACCGGATCTCCGGGCACCAGGACCTGATCGCGGGAATGCTGCGCCAGATCGAGCACCGCGGTCCTGACGAGGCCGGCTGCTACCTCGACGACCACCTCGTGATGGGCACGGTCCGCCTGAGCATCATCGATCTCACCCACGGCTCCCAGCCGGTCGGCAGCGAGGACGGCCGGTGGTGGCTCTGCTACAACGGCGAGCTCTACAACTACCGCGAGCTGCGCGCGGAGCTCCAGCGGCTCGGCGCGCGCTTTCGCACCGACTCCGACACCGAGGTGGTGCTCCAGGCGTGGATCGCCTGGGGGCGTGACTGCCTGAGCAGGTTCAACGGCGCGTTCGGCTTCGCCGTCTACGACTCGCTGACGGGCGAGCTCACCCTGGTGCGCGACAGGTTCGGCAAGCGCCCGCTGTTCGTCGCGCGCCACGAGGGGCAGTGGCTGTTCGCCTCCGAGATGAAGGCGTTCCTGGCCGTTCCCGGTTTCCGGTTCTCCTTCGACTCCGAGCAGCTCGCGTCGATCTTCGCGACCTGGACTCCGCTGCCGGCGCAGAGCGGGTACCGCGACGTCGAACAGGTGCCGATGGGCGAGTTCCTGTGCCTGCGCGGCGACGAGGTCGAACGGGGCCGCTGGGCGCCGCTCGACCTGGAGCCGGGGCTGCCGCCGGACTCCGAACAGGACGCGGTCGAACTGGTGCGGGCCGAACTGGCCGCGGCGGTCGACGTGCGGCTGCGCAGCGACGTCGAGGTAGGTGTCTACGTCTCGGGCGGGCTCGACTCCTCGATCATCGCGCACCTGGCGGCCGGACGGCAGCAGCACCCGCTGCGGACGTTCTCCATCGAGTTCGAGGACGCCCAGTTCGACGAGTCGGCCGAGCAGGAGGCGCTCACCTCGCGTCTCGGCACCGACCACCAGTCCGTGCGCGTCCGGGACGACGACGTCGTCCAGGCGTTCCCGGCCGCGGTCAAGCACGCGGAGGTGCCGGCGTTCCGCACCGCGTTCGTGCCGATGTACCTGCTCGCGGAGAAGGTGCGCGAGGCGGGCATCAAGGTGGTGCTGAGCGGGGAGGGCGCCGACGAGGCGTTCCTGGGCTACGGCATCTTCAAGGACGCGTTGCTGCTCGACTCCTGGCACGACCTCGACGAGAAGGAGCGGCTGGACCGGATCGGGCGGATCTACCCCTACCTCCCGCACTTCTCCGGCGAGAACGCTCCCAAGCGCATGCTGGGCCTCTACCAGCAGTACACGGAGGAACACCTGACCGGGCTGTTCTCGCACCAGATGCGGTTCCAGAACGGCAAGTTCGCCGCCCGTCTGCTGCGCGGCGCCACCGATCCGTTCGCCGCCGCCCAGCGGATGGTCGCGTCCGAACCGGGCTACACGGCGCTCGACACCGTGCGCAGGGCGCAGTGGCTGGAGTTCCGCACGCTGCTCTCGGGCTACCTGCTCTCGACCCAGGGCGACCGGATGGCACTGGCCCACGGCGTCGAGAACCGCTGCCCGTTCCTGGACCCGGCCGTCGTGCGGCTGGCCGCGTCGCTCAACCACCGCTTCGGTGACCCGTTCGACGAGAAGCACCTCCTCAAGCGGGCCTTCGCCGACGTGCTGCCGAAGAAGGTCGTCGAGAAGGGCAAGTTCCCCTACCGCGCGACCGACGGCGCGGCCTTCGTGCGTGCCTGGCCGGAGTTCCGCGACGTCCTGACCGACCAGACCACGCTCGACGCGATCGGCGTGCTCGACCCGCGGTTCACCCGCGCCCTGGTCGACCGCGTCTTCACCAGTCCCGCCGAACGGATCGGGACCAAGGAGAACCAGGCCTTCACGCTGCTGGCCTCCCTGCACTGGCTGCACCACTGGTTCGTCCGCAGGCAGGCGTTCGACGCCTCGCCCCTGCGCGCCGGGCTGCACGTGGTCGATCGCCGCACGAGCGCGCTGCCGGCCGGACACGGCCAGGAATAGACGAGGAACCTCCATGACACAGCAGACTTCCGGCGCGCAGGACACCGCGATCGCGGTCGTCGGACAGGCACTGAGGCTGCCCGGCGCGCGGACCATCGACGAGTTCTGGGCGAACCTCGAGCAGGGACGCTCGCTGATCAGCGAGGTGCCGCGGAAGCGGTGGCGTGCCGCGGACTTCGCGGGCGACCCGCGCCGCGACGGCGACAAGACGGCCAGCGTCTGGGGCGGTTTCGTCGACGACGTCGAGTGCTTCGACGCCGACTTCTTCAGCATCTCCCCGCGCGAGGCGCGGTTGATGGACCCGCAGCAACGGCTGGCCCTCGAACTGAGCTGGCACGCCGTCGAGGACGCGGGCTACCGCGCCGACCGGCTCGCGGGGTCGCGCACCGGCGTGTTCATGGGGGTGTGCCACTGGGACTACGCCGAACTCCTGGAGCAGGAGCTCGCCACGATCGACGCGTACTACCCGACGGGCGCCGCGTACGCGGTCATCGCCAACCGCGTCTCGCACTTCTTCGACTTCCGCGGCCCGAGCGTGGTCAACGACACCGCGTGCGCCAGTTCGCTGGTGTCGGTGCAGCAGGCCGTCCAGGCGTTGCAGGCCGGTGACTGCGACCAGGCACTGGCGGGCGGCGTGAACCTGGTGTGGTCGCCGCGGCACTTCGTCGCGTTCAGCAAGGCGGGCATGCTCTCCCCGGCAGGGCGGAGCAAGGTCTTCGACGCCGGTGCCAACGGGTACGTGCGCGGCGAGGGCGGTGGCGTCCTGCTGCTCAAGAGGCTCGCCGACGCGCTGCGGGACGGCGATGACGTGCACGCGGTCGTGCGCGGCATCGGCAGCAACCACGGCGGCCGCACCAGTTCCCTCACCGTCACCAACCCCGACGCGCAGGCGGAGCTGATCGTCGACACCTACCGGCGTGCCGGGATCGACCCGGCGTCGGTGAGCTACATCGAGGCGCACGGCACGGGTACGCCCGTCGGTGACCCGATCGAGGTGCGCGGCCTGAAGAAGGCGTTCGCCGAACTCGGCGACGCGGGCGGGGAGCAGCACTGCGGCCTCGGCTCCGTCAAGACGAACATCGGGCACCTCGAAGGCGCGGCAGGGGTGGCCGGTCTGCTCAAGGTGATCGCGTCGATGCGGCACCGCCGGTTGCCGGCCACCGTCGGGTTCGAGCGGCTCAACCCGCTGATCAGCCTGACCGGGTCACCGTTCCGCGTCGTCGACGCGCTGTCCGAGTGGACCGCGCGGGACGGCGAGCCGTTGCGCGCCGGCGTGAGCTCGTTCGGGTTCGCGGGCACCAACGCGCACGCCGTGCTGGAGTCCGTTCCACCGGCGGAGCCGACCGCACCGTCCGAAGAGGACGAATGGGTGCCGGTCTCGGCCTGGGACGAGGACCGGCTGCGCGAGACGTGCGCCGGGCTCGCGGAATGGGCGCGCACACGACTGACGGAGGACGTACCGCCCTCGCTGACCGACGTGGCCCACACGCTGAGGCAGGGCCGCGTGCCGTTGCCCGTTCGAGTGGTCTTCCGAGCCCAGGACCTCGACGACCTCGCCGCCCAACTCGAAGCGTTCGGGCAGGACGGGACCCTGCGCGGCGACAGCGTGCGCGGACAGGCGGAGGACGAACAGACCGCACTGCTCGACGAGAGCGACCTGACGGACCTGGTGGCGGTGTGGCGCGAACAGGGCAACACCGGCAAGTTCGCCCGCGCCTGGGTGCGCGGGCTCCCGGTCGACTGGTCCGCGTGGCCCGCGACCGGCAGGCGGATCCACCTCCCCGGCTACGCGTTCGCGCGCACGCCGTACTGGTTCCGGCCGTTGGAGGAGGCCGGGCACCCGTCGCTCGGTGCCGGCGTCCAGGAGAACGGCGGCTGGACCTTCCCGCTGACGTTCGACGCGGGCCAGGACACCATCCGCGACCACGTGGTGAACGGCGTTCCGGTCGTGCCCGGTGTCGCCGTGCTCGGTCTCGTCCTCGCCGCCGCCGAGCAGATCGGCGGGATCGACGTGCCGAGTGTGCGCAACGTCGGCTGGCTGCGGCCGCTGGCGGTCACGGGGGAGCGGCTGGCCGTGCGGCTGCTGCTCGGCCCGCGTGACGGAGGGTACGGCTTCACGGTCGTCGACGACGCCGGAAACCGTTACGCCACCGGACAGTTGTCGCCGGGGCAGGCGGGCGGCGAGCCCGCCGGTGACCTGTCCGCACGCTTCCCGCATCCGGTCGACGTCGAGCGAGGGTACGCGGCACTGCGTGCCAGCGGAATCGAGCACGGCCCGGCGTTGCGCGGCCTGACGGCGGTGTCGCGGGGTGAGAGCGGTGTGCTGGCCCGGATCCAGGTTCCCGCGCAGGCGGCTTCCGGCTGGCTGCTGCACCCCGTGCTGCTCGACAGCGCCCTGCAGGCCGTCCTCGCCCTGGGTGCGGACGAGTCCGGCTGGCGCACCCCGGACGCGGTGGCCGTTCCGTTCGCCCTGGACGAGCTGACGCTGCTGGCTCCCGTCGGCCGGGCGGTGCACGCCGTGCTGCGCGCCCGCGGTGAGTCCAAAGTAGACCTTGACGTGTTCGACGAGGACGGGACGTTGTGCGCCCGGTTGCGCGGCTACACGCATCGTGCGCTGGCGGCCAAGGTTTCCGGGGGGACGAGCGGTCCGCTCGCACCCGTGGCGGCGGACGGCGTGCCCGCAACGGCGGACGGCACTCTCGTCGAGGCGCACCAGGTGTGGCGCGCCTGCCCTCCTGTGCCCGCGACCGCGTCCGCCGGCCCGCTCGTCGTGCTCGACGCGGTGCTGGGCGACGACCGTGTCGCCCAGCGGCTGAACGCGGAGATCCTGCCTCTGCCGAAGGAACTCCCGGGCACCGCGGCGGACTCCGCGAAGGTCGTGTTCGACGCGACCTACCGGCACCTGCGGTCCCTGCTCGACCGGCCCGGTCCCGCTGGACGGACCGTGGTCGTCGTCGCGCCGGGACGCCCGGACGAACCCGTGTTCGCGCCGATCGCCGCGGTGCTGAAGTCGCTGCGGAAGGAGAACCCGGCGGTCCGGGGCAAGCTCGTCCTGGTCGACGGCCCTGTCGACGCCGCGCGGTTCGACGGGATCGTGCGCGCCGAGGCCGGTTCCGACGATGCCGAGGTCGCCTACGACGCCACCGGAGGCCGCCTGACCAGGGAGACGGAAGAACTCCCGATCGTCGACGGTGGCGCGTCGCTGTTGCGCGACGGCGGTGTCTACTGGATCACCGGTGGCGCCGGTGGCATCGGCAAACTGATCGCCGCGCATCTGTGCGCCCGGCACGGCGCGAGCGTCGTGCTGAGCGGACGGGCCCGGAGCGCGGACATCTCGGGGCTGCGGGAGCGGTTCGGCGACCGGATCGGCTACCAGCAGGCGGACGTGACCGACGCGGCGAGCGTCCGTGCCGCGGGGCAGGCGATCCGTGACCGCTTCGGCCGTCTCGACGGCGTCTTCCACGCGGCCGGCGTGCTGGACGACGGCTACCTCAAGACCACCCCGCTCGAGACCACCGCGTCCGTGCTGGCTCCCAAACTGACCGGTACCGCGCACCTCGACGAGCTCTGCCGTGCGCACGACGCCGGGTTCCTGCTCCTGTTCGGCTCGGTCGCGGGCGCGTTCGGTGGTGCGGCCCAGACCGGGTACGCGGCGGCGAACGCCTTCCTGGACGCCTGGGCGTCCCGCGCCCGTGGCCACGTCGTCCGCGCGGTCGACTGGCCGCTGTGGGCGGACGGTGGCATGCGCGTGGACGCGGCGACCGAGGCGTACATGCTCAAGACGACCGGCACGGTCCCGTTGCCGACCGGCGTGGCACTCGGTGCCCTGGAACGAGCGCTGGGCGTCGACGCCCCGTCGCAGCGCATCGTGCTGTTCGGCGACGCGCCGAAACTGCGCCGCTACTCGGGTCTGACGAAGGACGCGCCCGCCGCCCGCCCGGTCGCCGCACCCGTCGCGGTCCAGTCCGAAGTGGACGATCGCACGCTGTCGGCGCGCACCGAGGAGCACCTGCGCCGCCTGTTCGCCGAGCTGACCGGTCGGGAGCCGGAGCGCATCCGGGCCGACCAGAAGCTGGAGCGTTACGGCATCGACTCGCTCGTCATCGTGGACGTGACCAGCCGGCTGGAGGACGACTTCGGGTCGTTGCCCAAGACGCTGTTCTTCGAACACGTGGATCTGCGCGGCGTGGCGGGCTACCTGCTCGCCGAACACCGGACGCGTCTCGTCGAGCTGTTCGCACCCGCTGAGGAGCAGACGCCCGTGGAGCAGACGCCCGAGGTGCCGGTCGTGGAGCCGGTTCTCCCGCCCGCACCCGTCGTCCGGGCCGAGGTCGTGCAACGGCCGCGCGCCGAGCACGGCGAACACGACATCGCGGTGATCGGCATGTCCGGCCGCTACCCCGGCGCGGACACGCTCGACGAGTTCTGGGACCTGCTCAGCGAGGGCAGGCACAGCTTCGAGCCGGTGCCGCGGGACCGGTGGCGCCAGCAGGACATCTACTACGGCGAACGGGACGTGCTGGGCAAGTCCGTGGTGAAGACCGGGACGTTCCTGCGCGACATCGACGCGTTCGACCCGCGCTACTTCTCCCTGTCCCAGCGACAGGCCGAGCTGCTCTCGCCGGAGGTCCGGCTGCTGCTGCAGGCGGGTGTCACGGCGCTGGAGGACGCCGGCTACTCCCGCGAGACGATCCAGCGCCGCTACCAGGGCGATGTCGGTGTGCTGGTCGGGTCGATGAACAACAGCTATTCGCTGTACGGCTTCCAGAACATGCTCCTGCGCGGCACGGCCACGAGTGGCAGCGAGATCGGCGTGTTCGCGAACATGCTGTCGTACTTCTACGGCTTCACCGGGCCTTCGATGTTCCTCGACACCATGTGCGCGTCCTCGTCGACGTGCGTGCATCAGGCCGTGCGGATGCTGCGGGCCGGCGAATGCCGGATGGCCGTGGTCGGCGGCATCAACCTGATGCTGCACCCGTACGACCTGATCGGCACCTCCCAGGCCCACTTCACCAGCAAGACCGCCGACCTGCTGCGCAGCTACGGCATCGGTACCGACGGCACGGTGCTCGGTGAGGGCGTCGGCATGGTCGTGCTGAAGCCGCTCGCCGAGGCAGTCGCCGACGGCGACCACGTGTACGGCGTGATCCGGGGCAGCGGCATGACCAACGCGGGCGTGCGCAACGGGTTCACCGTGCCCAGCCCGGTGCAGCAGGGTCGCGCCATCGAGAAGGCGCTGGACGACGCGGGTGTGGACGCCCGCACGATCAGCTACCTCGAAGGCCACGGTTCGGCGACGTCGCTGGGCGACCCGATCGAGATCCGGGGCGCGACCAGCGCGTTCCGCCGCGACACCGCGGACAGGGGCTTCTGCGCGCTCGGCTCGGTCAAGTCCAACATCGCGCACCTGCTGTCGGGTTCGGGCATCGTCGGCCTGACCAAGGTGCTGCTGCAGCTCAAACACCGCACGATCGTGAAGTCGCTGCACTCCGAGACGCTCAGCCCGGCGATCGACTTCGCCGAGACGCCGTTCGTCGTGCAGCACGAGCGCACGGAGTGGGCGCGGCCGGTGCTCGACGGGCGGACGGTGCCCAGGCGTGCCGGTGTCACCTCGATCGGGGCGGGTGGCGCGAACGTGCACATCGTCGTGGAGGAGCACGACGACGTGGCCGTCGCGCCGGCCGACACCGGAGTGCCGCGCCTGGTCGTGTGCTCCGCGGCCACTCCGCAGGCCCTGGGACGGGTGTTGCGCGACCTGCACGCACACGTGGTGGGCTCGCGGCCCGGGTTGGACGCCCTCGCGTTCACGTTGCAGACCGGCAAGAACGAGATGTCCTCGCGCCTCGCGTTCGTCGCCGAGAGCGTCGACGCCGTCGCGTCCAGGCTCGCCCAGCTGTCCGAAGTGGACTGGACGGATCCTGTCACACCCGAGGGCGTGTGGTTCGTGCCGAGCACGATGGGCGTGACCGATCCGCCGGACACCGCCGACGTGGAGAAGGCGCTGGACGACAACGACCTGCGTGCGCTCGCGGCGGTGTGGACCGCCGGCGCGGACGTCGACTGGGACGTGCTGTGGCCGCGGACCGCCCGGCCGGGGAAGCTCTCGCTGCCCGGTTATCCGTTCGAGCGCGTCCGCTGCTGGTACCCGGAGTTCGACGACGCCCCGAGCGTGCTCGACCCCATCGCGTTCGCCCGGCGGGCGCACCCGTGGGTCGGCGTCAACACCTCGGACCTGGACGGCATCCACTACCGGCTCGCGCTGCGCGGCGACGAACTGCTCGACTACACCTACTCGGTGCGGCGCGAGAAGCGCTACACCACCCTCGCCCTGCTGGACGGCGTGCTCGCGTTCGCGGACGTCGCGGGCCTCGGGAACGGCTGGGCCGTGCGGGACGCCCGCTGGGCCGCGCTGCCCAGCCCCGCGCAGGAGCAGGAGCTCACCTGGAAGCTCGGTGCGAACCGTGCCGAACTGCACGACCAGGACGGCACCGTCGTGTTCGGCGCTGACCTCGTCGCTGTCACGGAACCGCTGCGGCAGCAAGACTCTGCGATCAGTTCGCCCATCACGGTGGACGAGGAGGCGTTCTACGCGAAGCTCGGCGAGCTGGGCGTGGACGCCAGGCCGTTCGCCAGGGTGGTCGAGGGAGTCGCGCAGACCGGCGGACGGTTGCTCGTCCGCGTCGCGGAACCCGTTGTGTGCCAGGACCCGCACAAGCGGCGCGTCCGCGTTCCGGCCCGGGTGCTCAACGGGCTGGTGCAGGGCGTGCAGTACCTGACCTCCGACGCCGACGCGACGGTGGTGCGGGTGCGGTCGGCCGACGGCGCGGATCTCGGCCGTACCAGGGCGATCGTCCTGGAGGACAAGGGTTCCGCGTTCGACGTGTTGCTGCTCGACGAGACCGGTGCCGTGCTGGGCCGGTGGGAGGGCGTCGAGTTCGGCGCCGCCCCGGCCGCCGTGACGCAGACGCGGGACGAGGACGGCGCGGTCAGGGACCGTCTCACCACCCAGGTCCGCGAGACCGTGGCCGCGCTGCTCAGGAGCGATCCGGCCGACATCGACCTCGACACGCACTTCCCGGCGTTCGGGTTCGAGTCGATCAGCCTGGCCTCGCTGGCCCAGGAGCTCGGCGGACGGCTCGGCATCGACCTGAGCCCGGCGGTGTTCTTCCAGCACCCCAACATCCGCGGACTGGTCGGCCGGTTGGCAGAGGAGGTCGGGACGCCGGCTCCGGCGGGGCTCGTTCCCGCGGTGCCGTCGTCGCTTCCCCAGGCCCTCCCGGCGGCGCTGCCGCCGGTCGGGCAGAAGACCGGCGCCGTCGCGATCATCGGTGTGGCGGGCAGGTTCCCCGGTGCGGACGACCCGGACGCGCTCTGGGAACGGGTGCGCGAAGGCGCGGATCTCGTGTCGTCGTACCCGGCCGGCCGCTTCGACGGCCGCTACGCGGATGTCGTGGCACGCGCCGACTTCCCGAAGCACGCGGGGTTGATCCAGGGCGTCGACCGGTTCGACGCCGGCTTCTTCTCCCTGTCCCGCCTGGAAGCCGAGCTCATGGACCCGCAGCAGCGGCTCGCGCTGGAGACGGTGTGGACAGCGCTGGAGAACGCCGGGTACTCGCCGGCGCGCCTGCCAGAGGACACGGGCGTGTTCTTCGGCGTGTCCGGCACGGACTACCACCACCTGCTCAACGCGAGCGGTGTCGAGCCGGACGGCTACACCGCGACCGGCAACTCGCACGCCGTGCTGGCGAACAGGATCTCGTTCCTGCTCGACGTCCGCGGCCCGAGCGAACCGATCGACACCGCGTGCTCCAGTTCGCTGGTGGCGCTGCACCGCGCCGTGGAGAGCATCCGGTCAGGTCGGTGCGCCATGGCCCTCGCGGGCGGGGTGAACCTGCTGCTGAGCGTCGACACGTTCGTCTCGACGCAGGCGGCGGGAATGCTCAGCCCGGACGGCCGGTGCAAGACGTTCTCAGCCGACGCGGACGGCTACGTGCGTGCGGAAGGCGTGGCGGCGGTGCTGCTCAAGCCGTTGTCCGACGCCCTGCGCGACGGCGACACCATCCACGGTGTCGTCCTCGGCACGGCGGAGAACCACGGTGGCCGCGCGGCCTCGCTCACCGCCCCCAACGCGTCCGCCCAGGCCGAGGTGATCGAGGCGGCCATGCGGGGCATCGACCCGGACAGCATCGGCTACGTCGAGGCGCACGGAACCGGGACCGCGCTGGGTGATCCCGTCGAGGTCGACGCGCTCACCACCGCGTACCGCAACCTGGGCGGCTCGGCCACGCGTCCTCTCGGCGCGCTCAAGGCGAACATGGGTCACGCCGAGGCGGCGGCCGGCCTGGCCGGCGTGCTGAAGGTGTTGCGGCAGATGGACCACCGCGAACTTCCCGCAGTGCCGCACCTGGACCGGCTGAACCCGCACCTGAAGCTGGACGGCAGCGGTTTCGAGGTGCTGCGCGAGTCGCGGCGCTGGACGCCGAGGACCGACGCCACCGGCACCGAACAGCCGTTGCGCGCCGGTGTCAGCAGCTTCGGGTTCGGCGGGGTCAACGCTCACGTCGTCCTGGAGGCCCCGCCGTCGCGTCCGGTGCCGGCGTCGTCCACCGGACCGCAGGCGATCGTCCTCTCGGCCCGTGACGCGGACCGTCTGGCAGCCCGTGCCCGGGACCTGCGCGCCCACCTCGTCGAGAACTCGCCCGCGCTCGCGGACCTGGCCTTCACGCTGCAGGTCGGCAGGGAGGAGATGGAACACCGCCTGGGCTTCGTCGCCCAGGACGTCGGAGAGGTCGCCGCCAAGCTCGACGCGTTCCTCTCCGGTGGTGGCGGCGTGCGGACCGGCAGCCTGCGCCGGGCACGGGGAGCGGCGGTGCGGCGCGACCGCGAGATGGACGGGGAGGTCGCGAACGCCTTGCGCGGCGGCGATCTCGACCGGGTGCTCGCTCTGTGGTGCGACGGTCGCGCGGTCGACTGGGCGAGCTTGCACGGGGCCGGTGAACGGCGAGTGCTGGCGTTGCCCACCTACCCGTTCGCCCGCGAGCGCTACTGGGTGCCGGAGACGGCCGCCCTGGGCGAGTGCGCGGCGAGTGCTTCGGTCGTGTCCGGGGTGACTGCTCCGGCCGCGTTCGGGGCGAACCACCAGGCGGTGCCTGTGGCGAGTGCCTCGGCCGTGTCTGGGGCGAGCGTCCCGGTCGTGCCTGGGGCGAGTGCTCCGGCCGTGCCCGCAACGAGTGCTCCGGTGGAGCCCGCGGCGAGTGCCCAGAGCCTGCCCGTGACCGTGATCCCGTCTCCCGCCTTCGACGTCGGTGCCCGCGCCGCCCTGCTGGAAGCCGTCCTGGCCAACCAGGAGGTGCCCGATGCGCTCGCCTGAGCCCGCCCCGTTCCCGGAAGGAAGCCCCGCCGTGATCCGCAGCGTCCTGCGCGTGCCCGTGTGGCGTGCCGAGCCGGAGGTCCCGCAGGCACCCGCCGGCGGCCGGCGGCTGGTCGTGCTGTGCGACCTGCCCGCCACCGGTCTGCGCGACGGTCTGCCGGGCGTCCAGACCGCCGAGGTGACCACCGGCGGCGACGCCCCGTACGTCGCCTACGAACGCGCGGCCGTGCGCCTGTTCGGTGAGCTCAAGCGGCTCATGTCCACTTCGGACGGACGTTCCTGCGTCGTCCAGGTCGCGTGCCGGGCGGACTCGCTCTACCGCGGCCTGCTGGGACTTCTGCGCACCGCCGCGCAGGAGGACCCCGGCCTGACCGTGCGGCTGGTCGAGTTCGTGCACGAGCCGTCCGCCGCGGAACTGGTGGCGGCGCTGCACGGGCGGGGCGAGCACGTGCGGCACACGCCGGCCGGTCGGGAGACCGTGAGCTGGCAGCCGGTCCGGGACGCGATCGCCGCCCCGGTGTGGCGCGCGGGCGGTGTCTACCTGATCAGCGGCGGTGGCGGTGGGATCGGCCGGCTGCTCGCCGAGGACGTGGCCCGGCACGCGCCGGACGCCGTCGTCGTGCGGTGCGGACGGGCCGCGACCTCCGACGGACCAGGGGAGTACCACCGGGTCGACGTCACGGACGCGACGGCGGTGCGCGATCTCGTGGCCGGCGTGGTCCGCAGGCACGGCCGCCTCGACGGTGTGCTGCACGCCGCCGCGTCGCTGCGGGACGACTACCTGATCCGCGCTTCCTACCAGGACTTCCTGAGCGTGCTCGCGCCGAAGGCCGCGGGCCTGGTGCACCTCGACGAGGCCACCCGCGCTCTTCCGCTCGACTTCTTCGCCTCGTTCTCCGCGGCCGCGGGAACCCTGGGCAACGCCGGTCAGGCGGCCTACACGGCCGCCAACGGCTTCCTCGACGCCTACGCGACGCACCGGCAGGACCTCGTCGCCCGCGGCGAGCGGCGCGGGGTGAGCGTCTCGCTGGGCTGGCCCCTGTGGCGGGACGGCGGCATGGGCGTGCCCGGCGAGGAACTTCCCGCGCTCGTCGAGCGCTTCGGCCCGCCGTTGCCCACCGAGGCCGCGCTGGCCGCACTGCACGGAGCCGTCGCGCTCGGTGCCACCCACGTCGTGATCTCCGGGGAAGGAAAACTGATGACCGGCACCGACGACCTCCGCGGGCGGGTGCTCGGACGGCTCAAGGACCTGATCGCCGAGACCGTGCGACTCGACCCCGCGACCCTCGACGCCACCGCACCGCTCGACAGCCACGGCATCGACTCGATCACGGTCACCAAGCTGAACACCCGGTTCGCGCGGTGGTTCGGCGCGTTGCCGAAGACCGTGCTGTACCAGTACCCGACGCTCGCGGAACTGGCGGCGCACCTCGTCGAACGCCACTCCGAGGGCTGTGCGCGCTGGCTGGACGACACCGAGGCCCCGGCCGTGGTGCCGGAGTCCGTCGCCGAGGTGACGACGCGGCCCGTGCGTCCGGCCGCACCGCGCCCCGACGCCTCCGGCGAACCGATCGCGATCATCGGTCTCAGCGGCCGCTACCCCGACGCCCCGACGCTGGACGACTTCTGGGCGAACCTCAGGGCGGGCCGCGACAGCGTCCGCGAGGTCCCGGCGCGGCGCTGGTCGCTGGACGGCTTCTTCGAACCCGACCAGCAGAAGGCCGTCGACACCGGTGCCAGCTACAGCAAATGGGGCGGTTTCCTCGACGGGTTCGCGCGTTTCGACGCGGCGTTCTTCGGCATCTCGCCGCGCGAGGCCGCCGACATCGACCCGCAGGAGCGGCTCTTCCTGGAGACGGTCTGGTCCGCTCTCGAAGACGCCGGCTACACGCGGGACCGGCTCGCCACCCGGCATCAGGGCAGGGTCGGCGTGTTCGCCGGGGTCACCAAGACCGGCTTCGACCGCAACGTCCCGCCCCCGGTGAGCGGCCCGCGCAGGTCGCCCCGCACGTCGTTCGCCTCGCTCGCGAACCGCGTGTCCTACCTGCTCGACCTGCGCGGCCCGAGCCTGCCCGTCGACACCATGTGCTCGGCCTCGCTCACCGCGATCCACGAGGCGTGCGAGCACCTGCGGCAGGGCTCCTGCGAGGTCGCCATCGCGGGCGGCGTGAACCTCTACCTGCACCCCTCGACCTTCGTGGAGCTCTGCCGCTCCAGGATGCTCGCGGCCGACGGGCGCTGCCGCAGCTTCGGTGCCGGCGGTGAGGGCTTCGTGCCCGGCGAGGGCGTCGGCGCGGTGCTGCTCAAGCCGCTGGCGGCGGCAGAGGCCGACGGTGACCCGATCCACGCGGTCATCCTCGGTTCCGCGATCAACCACGGCGGCCGCACCAACGGATACACCGTGCCGAACCCGCGCGCCCAGGCCGCCGTCGTCCGCGCGGCGATCGAGGCCGCCGGGCTGCGGCCGGGCGACATCGGGTACGTCGAGGCGCACGGCACCGGCACGCGCCTCGGCGATCCGGTGGAGATCGACGGGCTGACCCAGGCCTTCGGGACGGACTCGGCCGCCGCGATCGGGTCGGTCAAGTCCAACATCGGCCACCTCGAGGCGGCGGCGGGCATCGCCGGGTTGACCAAGGTCGTGCTCCAGCTGCGCAACGGCGAACTCGTGCCGACCCTGCACGCCGAGCGAGTCAACCCCGACATCGACTTCGCGGCGACGCCGTTCGAGCTGTCCCGCGCCACCACCTGGCCGCGTCCCGACGGAGGCCGCCGGATCGCCGGCATCTCGTCGTTCGGTGCGGGCGGGGCGAACGCGCACGTCATCGTCGCCGAGCACGTCTCCACCGCGGTTCCCGCACCCGAGCAGGGGATTCCGGCGCTGCTGCCGGTGTCCGCGCGCACCGAGGACGACCTGCGGGCGCGCGTGGCGGAACTGGCCCAGTGGCTCGACACCCAGGAGAAGCCGGACCTCGCCTCCATCGCCGCCACCCTCCGCACCGGCCGTGAGGCCATGACCGAGCGGGTGTGCTTCGTGGCGCGGGACGTGCTGGAGTGGCGCCGCCAGTTGCGGGCGTTCCTCGCCGCTCCCGCGACCGACGCCTCCGGCGAGTCGTGGTGGCGAGGCCGCGTCGAGGCGAACAACGAGACGCTGGCCGCACTGGCCGCCAAACCCGAGCTGCGCGAGCTGATCGAGCACTGGCTGGCCACGGGTGGTCACGCCGAGCTCGCGTCCTTCTGGGTCAGGGGCACGCCGATCGACTGGTCCGAAGTGGACGGCACGAGGCCGCGGGTGCACCTGCCGGGTTATCCCTTCGCGGGACCCGAGTTCTGGTTCGAGCCCAGCGCGCCGCAGCCCCAGGCCGCGCCCGCCGCCGTACCCGCGGCGGTGGACGTGGACGGCGTGGTGCTCGCCGAGCTGGCGGAGATCCTGCAGATGCCGGTCTCCGAGATCGAGCGGCACCGGCCGTTCGCCGACTACGGCCTCGACTCCATCCTCGGCGTCAGCCTGGTGCACCGGCTCAACGACGTCCTCGGCACGTCCGTCGACACGACCGACCTGTTCGACCACGGCACGTTCGAGCGGCTTTCCACCTTCCTGGCCGGCTCCCGCCCGTCCGTCGCTCCCGTCGCCACCACCACTTCCGGCGAGGACGACGCGATCGCGATCGTCGGTCTCGCCGCGAGGTACGCGGACGCGGAGACCCCCGAGGCGCTGTGGGCGCACCTGGTCTCCGGCACCGACCTGGTCGAGCCCGTGACGCGCTGGCCGCTGCCCGCCGGCATCGCCTGCCGCACCGGCAGCTTCCTGCGCGACGCCGACCTGTTCGACCCCGCCTTCTTCGGCATCTCCGGTGTCGAGGCGACGGCGATGGACCCGCAGCAGCGCGTCTTCCTGGAACAGTGCTGGAACGCGCTGGAGGACGCGGGGTACACGGGAGGGCGGCACCGCGGCTCGCGGGCCGGCGTCTACGTGGGCTGCTACGCCGGTGACTACTCCGAGCACCTCGGTGACGACGCGCCCGCCCAGGCGCTGTGGGGCACCATGGGCTCGGTCGTCGCGTCGCGGATCGCCTACCTGCTCGACTTCACCGGTCCGGCTCTCACGGTCGACACGTCGTGCTCCAGCTCGCTCGTCGCGATCGACCTCGCCTGCCGCGACCTGCTCGCGGGCACCGCCGACCTCGCCATCGCCGGAGGCGTCTTCGTCCAGAACACCTCGCGGCTCTACCGGTCCGCCTCCGTGGCCGGAATGCTCTCGGCGTCGGGCCGCTGCCGCAGCTTCGACACCGGTGCGGACGGGTTCGTGCCCGGCGAGGGCGCGGGCGCGATCGTGCTCAAGAGGCTCGCCGACGCCGAACGCGACGGCGACCACGTCCACGCGATCGTCCGCGCCTCGGGCGTCAACCAGGACGGCACGACCAACGGCATCACCGCGCCGAGCGCGTTGTCCCAGGAACGACTGCTGCGCGAGGTGCACGGCAACCTGGGCGTCGGCGGCGTCCAGTTCGTGGAGGCGCACGGCACCGGCACGCAACTGGGCGACCCGATCGAGTTCCGTGCCCTGTCCAAGGTCTTCGCCGGCGCGCGACCGGGCAGCGTCGCGCTCGGGTCGATCAAGTCCAACCTCGGGCACACCCAGTTCGCCGCGGGCGTCGCCGGTGTCGTCAAGGCCGTCCTCGCGCTGCGGCACCGCACCATCCCGGCTTCGCTGCACTTCACCGGGGCGAACGCGCGGATCCCGTTGCAGGGCAGCCCGTTCACCGTGCCGACGGAGACCGTCGCCTGGCCGGAACCCGACCAGGGCCCGCGCCGGGCAGCCGTCAGTTCCTTCGGCGCCAGCGGGACCAACGCCCACGTCGTGCTGGAGGAGTACCGGCGGAACCCGGTCGCGGACGTCCCGGGGGAGCAGGCGTTCCTGCTGTCCGCCAGGTCCGCGGACGCCCTGCGCGAGGCGGCCGGCCGCCTCGCCACCCACCTGGAGCGCGAACGCCTGTCCGCGGCGGAGGTCGCGTACAGCCTCGCGGCCGGCCGCGCACACCTGCCCCACCGTCTCGCCGTCGTCGCGCCGAGCACGACCGAAGCCGCCCAGCGCCTGCGCGCCTGGCTCTCCGGAACGACGACCGGCACCCACACCGGCGAAGTCGCCGTCGACGCGGCACCGCGCGACGGTGTCCTGCCCAGCAGTGCCCACGAACTCGCGTCGGTCTTCGTGCGGGAGAACCTCGCCCGCCTCGAGACCGCGTTCCCGGCCGCCGTGCGGAGGATCGTTCCCTTGCCCACCTACCCGTACCAGAGGCAGCGCTACTGGCCCACGCGCGACACGTCCGCCTACCGCACCCGGCTCACCGGGCAGGAGTTCTTCCTCGCCGACCACCACGTCAACGGCCGCGCGGTCCTGCCGGCGGTGCTGTCACTGGAGTTCGCGCGGCGCGCGGCGACCGCCGGGGCGTTCGAGCCGGTCGGGATCCGCGACCTCGTGTGGGCCACACCGTTCCCGGTCGGTGCCGAGGGCGCGGACCTGACGGTGGAGCGCGACGGCGAGGGTTTCCGCATCCGCCGGGACGGAGCGGACGTGCACGCGCACGGTCGTTTCGTCCAGCCGGGACCGGCTGAGACCGTGCCGCTCGACGCCATCAGGGCGCGTGGCACGCGGACCTTGAGCGCGGAGCAGTGCCGTGCGGCGCTCGACGCCGTCGGCATCGCCCACGGGCCTCGCCTGCGCGCACTGGAAAGCCTGGCCGTCGGCGACCGCGAGGTGCTCGCGAGGCTCGTCGTCCCGGCCGGCGCCCACGACGAGGACCTGGCCGTCCACCCGGCGGTGCTCGACAGCGCCATCCAGGCGGTCGTCGGTCTCTTCGGAGGCGAGTCCGGTGAGCTCGCGGAGAGCAGCGGACGTCCCGCCCTGCCGTTCGCGGTCGACCGGATCGACGTCCTCCGGCCGGTGTCCGGCACGATGTGGGCGCACCTGCGGCACACGGGCGGCGGCTCGGAGACGTCCACAGTGGACATCGACGTGTGCGACGAGTCCGGCCGTGTCGCGGTTCGGCTGCGGGGACTGGCGTTCTGCCGCGTGACCGCGGCACCGGACCTGCGCACGGCCTTGCTCGCCCCCGTGTGGGACGCGGTTCCGGACGGGGTCGAGCTGGAACCCGCCCTCGGCGGCCGCCCGGTGCTCGCCGGCGGTGACGCGGCCGACCGCGCCGCCTTCCTGGCCCGCTTCCCCGGAGCCGTCGTGCTCGGCACCGAACAGCACGAGAGGCTTCCCGCGGACGCGGACCACGTCGTGTGGCTCGCGCCGGAGAACGGCGGGCAGGACGGGACGTTCACCGTCTTCCGCTGGATCAAGGCACTGCTGGCGCAGGGCGCCGACGGCCGCGAGACCGGCTTCACCGCCGTCACCCGGCAGGCGGTCGGGGTGAGCGGGCACGAGACCGCGGACGCGACGCACGCGGGAGTGCACGGCCTGCTGGGGTCTGTCGCGAAGGAGTACCCGCACTGGCAGGTCAGGGTCGTCGACATCGCGGCGGGACAGCCGGTGCCGTTCGAGGCCGTGCTGAACGCGCCGGCTGCGGCACGGGGCGGGGTCGCGGCGCTGCGCCGCGGTGAGTGGCTGCTGCCCCGCCTGGTCGAGGTGACCGGTGGCCCGGTCGCCGCGTCCCGCGCACCCGGCGGCGTGGTCGTCGCCATCGGCGGTGCGGGAGGCATCGGCGAGGTGTGGACCGAGCACCTGCTGCGCCGCCACGGCACGCAGGTGGTGTGGATCGGCCGGCGCCCCCTCGACGCGGAGATCACCGCCAAGCAGGACCGGCTTGCCGCGATCGGCCCGCGTCCCGGTTACGTCTCGTGCGACGCGTCCGATGTGGACGATCTGCGGCGCGCGTGTGCCGAGATCGTCCGGCAGTACGGACCGGTGCACGGCGTCCTGCACACCGCCATCGTCCTGGGCGACCGGAGCGTGGCGCGGATGGACGAGGACCTGCTGCGGACCACGTACGCGGCCAAGGCCGGCGTGACCGTCGCCCTGGCGGAGGTCTTCGCTGGCCAGCCGCTGGAGTTCGTCGTCTTCTTCTCGTCCATGCAGGCGTTCTTCACCGCCCCCGGACAGGCGAACTACGCGGCGGGCTGCACGTTCTCCGACGCGTACGCCGAGGGCCTGTCCGCCCGGCTGGGCTGCCCGGTCAAGGTGATGAACTGGGGTTACTGGGGCAACGTCGGCATCGTGGCCGAGGACGGCTACCGGCGCAGGATGGCGCGGCTCGGACTCGGCTCGATCGAGCCCGGCGAGGGCATGGCCGCCGTCGACCACCTGCTCGGCTCGTCCCACGACCGCCTCGCGCTGCTGAAGGCCGCGGACTCCCGCAGCATCGCCGCGTTCTACGAGCGCAGCACGCTCACGGAGCTGCCGCCTGCGAAGTCGCCGGCCGCCGCGCTGCTCGCGGCACGACCGGACCGGCGGGCCACCATCGAACGCGTGCGCGTCGCGGCCGACGGGCACGGCCGGTCCATGGAGCCGGCGCTCGTCCGGATCACCTGGGCGCTGCTGCGCGACCTGGGTCTGTTCGGCCCCGGCCGCACGGGCACGGCCGACGACTGGATGACGATCGGGGGCATCGTCCCGCTCTACCGCCGCTGGCTGGAGCACACGCTGGACGTGTTCGCGCGGGAAGGCCTGCTGAGCTCCGCCGGCGGCCGTTACGGCGCAGTTGACGCGAGCCCGGTGGACCTCGCCGCGGCCTGGCGCCGCTGGGACGCCGACCGCGCGCCGTGGCTGGACAACGACGGCAAGCGGCCACAGGCGGTGCTCGTCGACACGACGTTGCGGGCGTTGGACGACATCCTGACCGGACGCCGTCCCGCCACCGACGTCATGTTCCCGAAGTCGTCACTCGAACTCGTGGAAGCCGTCTACCGCAACAACCCCGTCGCCGACTACTTCAACGACGTCCTCGCGGACACGCTCGTCGAGCACGTGCGGGCACGGGTCGCGGAGAACCCCGGTGTGCGGCTGCGGATGCTGGAGATCGGCGCGGGCACCGGCGGCACCAGCCGGGTGGTGTTCGGCCGCCTCGCACCGTGGCGCGACAACATCGAGACCTACTGCTACACCGACCTCTCCAAGGCGTTCCTGCTGCACGCGCGCCGCTCGTTCGGTGACATCGCGCCCTACCTGGACACGCGAATCCTCAACGTCGAGAAGTCGCTGGCCGAGCAGTCACTGGACATCGGCGGGTTCGACGTCGTGGTGGCGACCAACGTGCTGCACGCGACCCGGAACATCCGCACGACGCTGACCAACACCAAGGCGGCGATGCGCGCGAACGGCGTGCTGCTGCTCAACGAGCTCAGCGACAACGTCTACTTCAGCCACCTCACGTTCGGCCTGCTGGAAGGCTGGTGGCGCTACGACGACCCGGCGCTGCGCATCCCGGGGTCACCGGGGCTCACGCCGGCGGACTGGCTGCGCGCGCTGAACGAGACGGGCTTCCGGTCGGCGTTCGTCGCGGCGGAGGGCGCGGACGACCTCGGCCAGCAGGTGTTCGTGGCCTGTGCCGACGGCGTCGTCCGGCAGCCGGTGCCCGAGGGCGGAGACGCCTTCCCGGACGGACCGGCGACCGGACCGGTGCCCGAACCCATCGCGCAGGTCGTCGAGGAGACCGTCGCGCCCGTCGCCGAGCAGGCTTCGCCGGCAGGGCGCGAGGACGAGCTGCTGGAGCGGGCCCGCGACCACTTCCGCGCACTGGTGGCGGACGTGTTGCAGCTGCCGGTCTCCTCGGTGCGTTCCGACGTGACCTTCGACAAGTACGGCATCGACTCGATCCTCGTCGTGCAGCTCACCGAGGCGGTGCGCCGCGGGCTCGACGACGTCGGCAGCACGCTGTTCTTCGAGGTGCGCACGATCGACGGCCTGGCCGCGCACTTCGTCAAGACCCAGCCGGACGCTCTCGCCGCGCTCGTCGGTCTGCCGGCGGTTCAGACGGAGGTCGCGTCCGCTCCCCAGCCTGCTCCGGTGGCCGTTCCCGCCGCCGAGCCGGCCCCGGCGCGAACGAACGAGGAGACGCCGATCGCCGTGATCGGCATCTCCGGTCGCTTCCCCGGCGCGCGCAACCTGGACGAGTTCTGGGCCAACCTGCTCGACGGGGTGGACAGCGTCACCGAGATCCCGCCGGACCGCTGGAACCACGAGCGCTACTTCGACCCGCGGCGTGGCAAGCCGGGACGCACCTACGCGAAGTGGGGCGGCTTCCTCGACGGCGTGGACGAGTTCGACCCGTTGTTCTTCGGCATCTCGCCGGGTGCGGCGTCCACCATGGACCCGCAGGAGCGCGTTTTCCTGCAGGCCGCCTACGAGACGCTGCAGGACGCCGGCCACACCAGGGACTCGTTGCGCGCCGCCGCGAGGGCCGCGGCCGGTGAGGACGCCGGTGACATCGGCGTGTTCGCCGGCGCGATGTACACCGAGTACCAGCTCTACGGCGCCGAACAGGGCGTGCGCGGCGAGCCGGTGGTCGTGCCGGGAAGCCTGGCCTCGATCGCCAACCGCGTCTCGTACTTCTTCGACGCGAACGGGCCGAGCATCGCGATCGACACGATGTGCGCCGCCGCGTTGACGGCCATCCACCTGGCGGTCGCCGCGCTGCGCCGCGGGGAGTGCGGAGTCGCGCTGGCGGGCGGGGTCAACCTCTCGCTGCACCCGAGCAAGTACCTGATGATCGGCCAGACCCAGTTCGCCTCCAGTGACGGCCGGTGCCGCAGCTTCGGCGCGGGCGGCGACGGCTACGTGCCCGGCGAGGGCGTCGGCGCGGTGCTGCTGCGCCCGCTCGCCGACGCGCTGGCCGACGGCGACCGCGTCCTCGGCGTCATCCGGGGCAGCGCGGTCAACCACGGCGGCCACACGCACGGTTTCACCGTGCCGAACCCGGTCGCGCAGGCGTCGGTGATCCGGCAGGTGTACCGCCGCGGCGGGGTCGATCCACGGCGGATCGGCTACGTGGAGGCACACGGCACCGGCACCCCGCTGGGCGACCCGATCGAGATCGCCGGCCTCACCTCGGCGTTCTCCGAGTTCACCGACGACCGCGGCTTCTGCGCCATCGGCTCGGTCAAGTCGAACATCGGTCACCTGGAGGCGGCGGCCGGCATCGCGGGGCTGAGCAAGCTGCTGCTGCAGATGCGGCACGGCACATACGCGCCGTCGCTGCACTCCGCCGAGGTGAACCCGGAGATCGACTTCAGCCGCACCCCGTTCGTGCTGCAGCGCGAGGCGGCGCCCTGGCCCCGCACCGGCGCCCAACCCAGGGCCGGGGTGGTCTCGGCCTTCGGCGCCGGTGGATCGAACGCCCATCTGCTCGTGGAGGAGTACATCGTGCCGGAACGTCCAGAGCGTGCAGCCGAGGCCCAGGCGGTGGTGCTCTCGGCGGCGGACCACGAACGGCTGCGCGAGTCGGCGGAGCGGCTGCGCGACGAACTGCGCGACGGCGCGTGGAGCGACGCGGACCTGCCCGACATCGCCTACACCCTCCAGGTCGGCCGCGAGCCGATGACCGCGCGGTTCGCCGCGGTGGTCAGCGACCTGCCGGCACTGGTGGCGGCGCTCGACGCCTTCGCCACCGGCGCGGACCTGCCCGCGGACACCTTCGCCGGCGACGGTCGCGGCGCGGAGGGGTCGCTCGCGGCCCTGCGGGACGACGAGGACTTCCAGGAGACGCTGGTGCGCTGGGCGGCACGCCGCAGGCTCGCACCGCTGGCGGAGGCGTGGGTGAACCACGTCCGGGTGGACTGGTCGCTCCTGCACGCCGGCGGGCCGCGCCCGCGCAAGGTCGGCCTGCCGACGTACCCGTTCGCCCGCGAGCGGTACTGGTACACCGACGTGCTGCCGGACGGCGGCGCGGCGGGGGAGGGCTTCGCGGAGCCGGTGGCCGCACTCGGGGCTCCGGCGGCCGAGCCGGTGGCCCGGCCCTCCGCGGTCGAGGTTCCTCCGGCCACTCCCGTGGCCGCTGACGGCAGGGTTTCCGCCGTGAGCCAGGCCTCGGCCGCGGTACCGGCGGCGGTCTCGTCGGTTCCGGCTGCGGTGCAGGTGGCGCCTGCCACCACCGTTTCGGCTGCGGCGCAGTTCCCCGCGTCCGCCACGGTTCCGGCTGCGGCGCAGGCCCCCGCGGTCTCCTCGGCTGTGCCACAGGACCTGGCACCAATGTCCGTCCCCGCCCCGCGTGCCACCCCGACCACGGGCGACGACGTCCTGCCGGCCGGCGATCTCACCGTCTGCCCGGTCTGGGAGGTCGAACGACCCGGTACCCCCGATCTCTCCGGCCAGGTCCTCGCGATCGGGCTGGCCACCGACGACCTCGACGTGCTCCAGAGCGCGGTGCCCGGCACGATCACCTGGGACGGCTTCGGCCCGATCCCGGCGGACGCCGACCACGTCGTCCTCTCGGTTCCGACCCGCACCGGCGGCACCCCGGCCGAGCGCGTCCGCGACCACCGTGCGGCCGTGCAGCGGCTGCTGCACATGGTCAAGGCTGTGCAGACGCGGTACGCGGGACGCGGGCTGGAGCTCACCCTGCTCACCCGTGACGCGTTCGCCTCCGGCGGGGGCGACCCCGCCCAGGCGAGCCTGCACGGGTTCATCGGCGCGCTGGCCAAGGAGCAGCCGCACTGGCGGGTCAGGGCCGTGGACCTCGCGAAGGACACGCCCTGGGAGCCCGCCGAGGTGTTCGGCCTGCCGGGCGACCGGCGCGCCCACCCCGTCGTGCAGGCCGGTGGGCAGTGGCTGCGGCGCCGGCTCGTCCAGGTGGACCTGCCCGTTCCCGAGACCTCCGCGTTCCGCCGTGGCGGCGTGTACGTGCTCATCGGCGGGGCCGGCGACCTCGGCGTCGTGCTGACCGACCACCTCGCCCGCACGCACGGAGCCAAGGTCGTGTGGGTCGGCCGTCGTGCGGAGGACGACGTGGTCCGCGGCCGCCGGGACGGCATCACCGGTCCGCGACCGCTCTACCTCCAGGCCGACGCGGGTGACCCGCGGGCCCTGCGCGCGGTGCGTGACGAGGTCGTCGCCCGTCACGGCCGGGTCGACGGGATCGTGCACCTCGCGATGACCTTCACCCACACCCCTGTCACCGACCTGGCCGACGAGGAGCTCGCCGCGACGCTCGCGTCCAAAGTGGACCCGGCCGTGCACCTCGCGGACGCGTTCTCCGGGCTCGGCCTCGACTTCGTGTTGCTGGTGTCGTCGCTCGTCAGCTTCATCCGCAACGCCGACCAGGCGCACTACGCCGCCGCCTGCGCCTACGTCGACGCGACGGCCGGTGGGCTGCGCGCCGCGCTCGGCTGCCCGGTGAAGACGATCAACTGGGGGTACTGGGGCAACGTCACCGAGGACCTGATCGAGGGCATGGCCGCGATCGGCCTCGCCCCGATCGACCCGGCCGCCGCCATGATGACGGTCGAGGCGCTCCTGCAGGGGCCGCTCGACGTCGCCGGTTTCCTGCGGCTGGGCCGTCCGCTGCCGGTCGAGGGTGTGCTCACCGGTGAGGTCGCCGCGGTGCGCCCGCCGGCCGCCGTCGCGCCCGTCGAGGTCGTGGAACCGCGCCTGCCGGTCGCTCTCGCGGCCTATCAGGACGGTCCCGTGCCGGCCGAGATCGACGCCGCGCTGTGCCGCTGGGTCGCGGCCGAACTGCGCGACGCGGGTTTCGCCGGCCCCTCCTACCTCCGTTCCGACGCCCGGTTCGCGGCGTGGGTCCCGCCGATGCTGGGCGCGCTGGCCGAACACGGCCTCGTCGACGCCGCCGGGCGCTGGGCGCTGACCGCGGACTCCGCGGCGTGCCGGACGGAGTGGGCCCGGTCCACGAGCCGCTGGCTGGAGGCCAACTCCGACCTGCGGACCCCGCTCGCGTTGCTCGCCCGCACCGTTCCCGCGTTGCCCCAGGTGCTGCGCGGCGAGGTGCTCGCCACGGACGTGCTGTTCCCGAACGGATCGTTCGACCTGGTCGAGGGCGTGTACCGGGACAACCGGGTCGCCGACCACTTCAACGCCGTGCTCGCGGAGCACGTCGTGGAGTTCCTGCGGGCCCGGCTCGCGGCGGAACCGGACGCGGCCCTGCGCCTGCTCGAGGTCGGCGCGGGCACCGGCGGCACGACCCGCGTGGTCCTCGACCGGCTCACCCGTGAAGGCCTGCCGGTGGCCGAGTACTGCTTCACCGACATCTCGCGGGCGTTCCTGCACCGCGCGGAGGACTCGTTCGGCCCGGCGCACGACCACCTGACCTACCGGTTGTTCGACGCCGCTGTGCCCCCGCACGGGCAGGGACTGGACCTCGGCGCGTTCGACGTCGTGATCGCGGCCAACGTCCTGCACGCCACCGAGGACGTCCGCGCCACGCTGCGCGGGGTCAAGGCGCTGCTGCGGGGCGGCGGTCTGCTCGCGCTCAACGAGATCAGCGGGTTCTACCTGGTCAACCACCTCACGTTCGGCCTGCTCGACGGCTGGTGGGAGCACACCGATCCGGAGCTGCGGGTCCCCGGCGGTCCCGCGTTGTCCCCGGCGTCCTGGCAGGCGGTGCTGGAGCAGGAGGGCTTCACCGGATTCGTGCACGCGGCGGCCTGCGGGGAGCCGCTGGGCCAGCAGATCGCCCTCGCCTTCAGCGACGGCGTGTCACGAGGACCCGCGGAGGTCATGCCGGGGCAGGTCCCCGCGCCGGCACCGGCGGCCGTTGCGGCACCAGCGGAGGCGGTGCAGGAGAAGACGGTTCGCGCGGTGGTCCTGGAGAAGCTGGCCCGCTCGCTGCGGATGACCGAGGCGCAGATCGACCCGGAGCGGGCCTTCGCCGACTACGGCCTCGACTCGATCGTCGGCGCGGGGTTCGTGCAGCAGCTCAACGACGGTCTCGACCTCGACCTGCTCACCACGGTGATCTTCGACTACCGCAGCGTCGACCTGCTGGCCGCGCACATCGCGGCCGAACACCGGCCCGTCCTGCCCGTCGCGGTGCGGGAACCCGTTGTGCCGCAGCCGGTCTCTCAGGCAGCGCCGATCCCGCAGGCAGCACCGAAGCCGCAGGCACAGCCGGTCCCTCAGGCAGCACCGAAGCCGCCGGCCTCCCGGGAGCTGCCCCCTTTCCCCGTCGCCTCCGCGAGTCCCGCCGAGCTGGCGTCTGACCAGCACTCGACGGGTCCCATCGCGATCATCGGCGCGAGCGGCAGGTTCGCCGGATCTCCCGACCTGGACGCGTTGTGGCGGCACCTCGCCGACGGCGACGACCTGGTCTGCCCGATCGAGCGCTGGGACACCTCCGGTCCCGAGTGGACGGACGTGACCTGCCGGGAGGGCGGGTTCCTCGACGGCATCGACGAGTTCGACGCGCAGTTCTTCCGCATGTCCGGCCGCGAGGCCGCCTACACCGACCCGCAGCAGCGCCTGTTCGTCGAGGAGGCCTGGACGGCTCTGGAGGACGCGGGCTACGTCGGTGCCGCGCTCGACGGCAAGCGCGCGGGCGTCTACGTCGGCTGCACCGGCGGTGACTACACGGCGTGGTTCACCGGGCGTCCGCCCGCCCAGGCCGCCTGGGGCAACGCCCCGTCGATCGTGCCCGCCAGGGTGGCGTACCACCTGAACCTGCACGGTCCGGCGATCGCGGTCGACACCGCGTGCTCCAGCTCGCTCGTCGCGATCCACCTGGCCTGCCAGAGCCTGCGCGACGGCGAGACCGACCTGGCCGTCGCCGGCGGCGTGGCCGTGCAGACGACCCCGAACACCTACCTGACCGCGGGCCACGCCGGGATGCTGTCCCCGACTGGCCGCTGCCACACCTTCGACGCGTCCGCCGACGGCTTCGTGCCCGGTGAGGGCGTCGGCGTGGTCGTGCTCAAGCGGCTGTCCGACGCGCTCGCCGACGGTGACCACGTGCACGCGGTGATCCGCGGCTCGGGGATCAACCAGGACGGCGCGACCAACGGGATCACGGCGCCGAGCGCGGCATCGCAGGAGCGCCTGATCCGCGAGGTGTACGAGCGCTTCTGCGTCGACCCGGCCGAGATCGGCCTGCTGGAGGCGCACGGCACGGGGACGAAGCTCGGCGATCCGATCGAGACGGAGGCGCTCGTCCGCGCGTTCGGCGACGCCGAGGGATCCCGCGGGGTCGCGCTCGGTTCGCTCAAGACCAACCTGGGACACACCATGTCCGCCGCCGGGGTGGCGGGGGTGCTCAAGATCGTGCTCGCCCTGCGGCACGGCCAGGTGCCGCCGTCGCTGCACCACGACGAGACGAACCCGGCGATCCGGCTCGCCGGCAGCCCGTTCCGCGTCCACACCGAGCTGACGGAGTGGGAGCCGAACCGCTGGGGCAAGCGGGTCGCCGCGACCAGCTCGTTCGGGTTCAGCGGCACCAACGCCCACGTCGTCCTGGAGGAGCCGCCGGTCCTCGCCGCACGCCGGCGCGACGGCCGTGAACTGCTGTTCCCGCTGTCCGCACCCAAGCAGGAAGCGTTGCGGCAGCTCGTCGAGAACCTCGCCCGGCACCTGCGTGAGACGCCGGGGATCGACCTCGCCGACGTGAGCCACACCCTGGTGCACGGCCGTGCCCGCTTCGTGAACCGGGCGGCCTTCACCGCCGCCGACCGCGAGACCCTGCTGGTCCGCCTTGAGGACTGGCTGGCCGACGGGACCTCGCACCCCGCGCGGGACGCAGGGCTCGACCGCGTCCGTGCACAGTGGACGGACGGCGGGAAGCTGGTGGCAGACGGTCTCTTCAGCGGGCTGGACGTGCGGCGCACCCCGCTGCCGACCTACCCGTTCCAGCGCCGCAGTGCCTGGGTGAACGGCAGCGGCCCTGCGGACGGGCAGCCCGCCGCCACCAGGTCGCTGCACGAACCCATCGCCGTCGTCGGGCTCGCCGCCCGCTTCGCGGACACCCCGGACGCCGCGCGGCTGTGGGAGCACCTGGCCGCGGGCGACGACCTCGTCGGTGACGTCACGCGCTGGGACCTCGACGGGAAGCTCGGCAGGAGGCAGGGCCGCCAGTACGGCAGCTTCCTCGACGACCCGGCCCGGTTCGACGCGCTGTTCTTCAGCGTCTCGGGCACCGAGGCGACCTACACCGATCCACAGCAGCGGGTCTTCCTGGAGGAGTGCTGGCACGCGCTGGAGGACGCCGGTTACGCGGGCGAGCGGCTGACCGACCGGACCTGCGGTGTCTACGTCGGTGCCTACCCCGGCGACTACCACGAGCTGATCGGCGACGAGCGGCCACCGCAGACCATGTGGGGCAACATGGCGTCGGTCATCGCGTCCCGCATCTCCTACCTGCTCGACCTGTCCGGTCCTGCCGTCGCCGTCGACTCGGCGTGCTCGAGCTCGCTCGTCGCCATTCACCTGGCCTGTGACGCGCTGCGGCTCGGCACGGTGTCGATGGCGCTGGCCGGGGGCGTGTTCGTCCAGGCGACGCCACGGCTCTACGAGTTCTCGGCCACGGCGAAGATGCTGTCGCCCACCGGCCGCTGCCGCACGTTCGACGCGGCCGCGGACGGGATGGTCCCCGGCGAGGGTGCCGGCGTCCTCGTGCTCAAGCGCCTGTCCGACGCCCTGCGCGACGGGGACCACGTCTACGGCGTCATCAGTGCGTCGGGCGTCAACCAGGACGGTGCCACCAACGGCATCACCGCGCCGAGCGCCCAGGCCCAGGAGGACCTGGTGCGCCAGGTTCACCGCGACGCGGGCGTGCGCCCCGGCGGCGTCCAGATGATCGAGGCGCACGGCACCGGAACCCCGCTCGGCGACCCGATCGAGTTCGGCGCGCTGGCCGCCGCCTTCACCGGTGCGCCGGAGGGAGGCTGCGCGCTCGGCTCGATCAAGACCAACGTGGGCCACACCCAGTTCACCGCGGGTGTGGCGGGCACGATCAAGGCCCTGCTCGCGCTGCACCACCGCCAGGTGCCGCCGTCGTTGCACTTCACTCGCGCGAACCCGGCGATCACCATGCAGGGCAGCCCGTTCCGCGTGCCGACCGAGCTGGCGGAGTGGTCCACACCGTCCGAGGGACCGCGCCGAGCCGGCGTGAGCTCTTTCGGTGCCAGCGGCACCAACGCGCACCTCGTCGTCGAGGAGGCACCCGAGCACGGCCGTCCGGAGCGTTCCGCCCGGGACGAGTGGCTGGTGGTGCTGTCCGCCCAGGACGAGCAGACGCTGCGCTCCCACGTCGAGCGCGTGACCGGCCACGTCGACGCCCGCCCCGAACTGGAGCTCGGTGACCTCGCGTACACGCTCGCCACGGGTCGCCGCCACGAGAACCTGCGCCTCGCAGTGGTGGCGGGCTCCCGCGACGAGTGGCTCGACGCGCTGCGCACCTGGCTGCGGGACGGCCACACGGAGTCCGTGGTGACCGGCGCGGTGCCCGACGACGCTCCCGCGACCGGTGCAACGGACGGCCTGACGCTGACCGAGGTCGCCCAGCGGTTCGTGCGCGGCGAGATCGCGGTGCTCGGAAGCCTGTTCGGACAGGGCTTCCGCGTGGTTCCGCTGCCCGGCTACCCGTTCGGCGGCGAGCGCTACTGGATCTCGGAGCCGCCCGTGCCGAGCCGGCCCGGCAGGTCGGCCCAGGCGGCGGCGCCCGCTCGCCCGGCCGCGTCACGGCCGGTCGCGCCCTCGGGCCCCGCCGCGCGGCAGACGGCGGTGCCTGCTCGCCCGGCCACGCCGACTCGATCGGCCGTGCCCGCCCGGCCCGGCACGTCGGTCCGGCCAGCCGGTTCCACCCCGTCCACCGCATCGACCGCGGCGGCGCTGACCGTCCACAAGCGGGGTGAGTCCTACGCGGCGGACCTCACAGGTCAGGAGTTCTTCCTGGACCAGCACCGTCTTTCGGGCGTCCCTGTGCTGCCCGGTGTCGCCTACCTGGAACTGGCCAGGGCGGCAGCCGAGGGCGAGGGCTACGGCCGCACCGGTGTGACGCTGCGCAACGTCGTCTGGATCCGCCCGGCGCGGATCCCCGTTCCCACCGCGGCCGAGGTGACCCTCGACCCCCGCGACGGCGGTTTCGCCTACCAGATCAGGACGACCGTCGACGGCGAAACCCTGGTGCACGGCCAAGGCCGGGTCGAGCCCGCGGTGCAGGGGGAGCGCCCGACGCTGAACATCTCCGCGCTGAGGGCCAGGTGCACGCGCACCAAGCTCGACCGCTCCGCCTGCTACGCCCGCTACGGCGGCACGGAGGTGCATCTCGGTGAGGCCATGCGCGGCGTCGAGGCGCTCGAGATCGGCACCGGCCTGATCGTCGCCCGGCTGCGCAGGCCGGCGGGGACCGGGGACGGCTTCACCGTGCACCCGTCGATGCTCGACTCGGCTCTGCAGGCCACGCACGGCCTCGCGCTCGCGGAGGGGCTTGACGACGTGACCGCGGCTCTGCCGTTCGCCCTCACCGAGGCACGCGTGTACGCGGCGACGCCGGAGGAGGGCTGGGCGGTGATCAGGCCGTCGGACAACGACCTGCCCGGCACGGTCCGGCGACTGGACATCGACCTCTGCGACGACGCGGGGAAGGTGTGCGTGCGCCTGCTCGGCTTCACCTTCCGCGAGTTCGGAGCGAGCGAGAGCGCAGCGCCCGACGAGAGCGCGGCGCGCGACGAGGACCAGCGCCGCGGTGAGCTCGTGCTCGGCCGCCCCGGCTGGCACCCGTCCACCGCCGTCACCGAGACGAAGCGGTTCGTCCGCCACGAGGTCCTCTTCGCGGACGTCGACCCCGGTGACGTCGCCGACCGTCTCGGCGTGCACACCGAAGTCCTTCCCGCGGACGGCGACATCGCCGCGAACTACACCCGCCGGGCCGAGTTCCTGCTCACCCGTCTCCAGGACGCGGCCAAGGCCGGACGGGAGGGCTGGGTGCTGGTGCAGGTCGTCGTCCCGGACGGCGCGGAGCACCAGCCGCTCGCCGGACTGGCCGGGCTGCTGCGCACGGCGCGCAACGAGAGCACCCGCCTGCTCACCCAGCTCGTGGTGGTCGAACCGGGCACGGACTCCGCGGCGCTGGCCGCGCGTCTTCGTCAGGAAGCGTCCACTGTGGACGACGTCGTGACCCGGATGCACGGGGAGCGGAGGGAGGTCGCGCGCTGGACGTCCCTGGGTGAGGTCGGGGCCGAACGTCCGTGGCGTGCCGGCGGTGTCTACCTGATCACCGGCGGCGCCGGCGGCCTGGGCGCGGTGTTCGCCAGGGAGATCGCCTCGACCGTGCCCGGCGCGGTGCTCGTTCTGTGCGGGCGTTCCGAGTCCGGGCCGGGCCAGCGCGAGCTGCTCGACGAGCTGCGGGCCACCGGCGCCCGCGCCGAGTACCGGCCGCTCGACGTCGCCGACCGCGGCGCCGTGGACCGGTGTGTACGGGACGTCGTGCGGTCGTACGGGAACCTGACGGGCGTGGTGCACTCCGCCGGAGTGCTGCGCGACGGCTACCTGGTCCGCAAGACCGTCGGCCAGTTGCGCGAGGTGTTCGCCGCCAAGGTCACGGGCTTCGTCAATCTCGACGAGGCGACCGCCGGTCTGGACCTGGACCTCTTCATCGGCTTCTCGTCGCTGTCCGCGTCCGGCAACCCCGGCCAGGCCGACTACGCGGCGGCCAACGCGTTCCTGGACGGGTACGCCGTTCGACGTGAGGCGCTCGTGGCGCAGGGCAGGCGGCACGGGCGGTCGCTCAGCATCGGCTGGCCACTGTGGACGGACGGCGGCATGCGCGTCGACGCCGCCACCGAGAAGGCGATGTGGAACGGCGCCGGCGTCCTGCCGATGCCCACGGCCGTGGGTGTCGAGGCCCTGTACCGCGCCTGGGGCAGCGGCGAGCCGCACGCCCTGGTCGTCTACGGCGACCGGGATCGCATCGAACGCGCCATCCTGACCACCCCCACCGCCCCGCAAGAGGAGGTGCTCTCCGTGCCGCACAACGACGTCCTGGTCAGGCTGCTCGCCGAACGGGTGGCGACGCTGCTGGACGTGCCCGTCGACGACATCGAGGGCGAGGTGGAGCTGACCGAGTACGGGTTCGACTCGATCTCCCTGGTGGAGTACACCGGTCTGCTCAACGACGAGTTCGGCCTGGGGCTGGTGCCCACCCTGCTGATCGAGTACCCGACGCTCGACGGGTTCGCCTCGTACCTCAGGGACACCCACGGCGAAGCGTTCGGCGGTGCCGTCCAGGCCACCGAACCGGCGCCGGAACCCGAACCGACGCCGGAACCCGAACCCGAACCGGCCCCGTCCCGCGCGGCCCTGTCCCACGAAGCACTGCTCGGTGAACTGATCGGCATGGCCGCGGCGGTGCTGCGCCTGCCCGCGAACCGGATCGAGGGCAGCCGCGAGTTGTCCCGTTACGGCGTCGACTCGCTGTCGCTGACCGAGCTGGTGACGGCTGTCAACGCGCGCTTCGGTCTCGACCTGGACCCGACGATCCTGTTCGAGCACCCCGCGCTGAGCGGCTTCGCGGACTTCCTGCTGGAGCACCACGCCGACCGCGTCTCGGCGCCGGAGCGGATCGAGGAGCAGCCTCCCGCGCCCGAGCAAGAGCCTCCCGCCCCCGAGCAGGCTGAGCAGCCGGCGCCCGTCGCGGCCCCGCACCCGTCCGGCCAGGACCCGATCGCCGTCATCGGCATGAGCGGCCGGTTCCCGCAGGCACGTGACATCGCGGAGTTCTGGCAGAACCTGCTGGACGGCCGTGACTGCATCGGTGAGATCCCGGCCGACCGCTGGGACTGGCGGGAGTGCTTCGGCGACCCCGTCACCGAGCCCAACACCAGCAACGTCAAATGGGGCGGGTTCATCGACGGCGTCGGTGACTTCGACCCGTTGTTCTTCGACATCTCCCCGCGTGAGGCCGAGCTGATGGATCCGCAACAGCGGCTCCTGCTCCTCTACGCGTGGAAGGCGCTGGAGGACGCCGGGTACTCGGCGGAGTCCGTCGAGGGCTCGAACACGGCGATCGTCATCGGCACCGCCAGCACCGGCTACCCGAGCATGGTGGCGAAGTACTCGCCGGCGGTCGACGCCTACGACACCAGCGGTGCGGCGCCCTGCATGGGGCCCAACAGGATGAGCTACTTCCTCGGCGTGCACGGGCCGAGCGAGCCGATTGACACCGCGTGCTCCAGCGCTCTCATCGCCGTGCACCGCGCCGTCTGCGCCATCCAGGACGGCACCTCGGACATGGCGATCGTCGGCGGGGTCAACACCATCGTCAACAAGGACCTGCACATCAGCATGAACATGGCCGGCATGCTGGCCGAGGACGGCCGGAGCAAGACCTTCTCGGCCGACGCGGACGGCTACGGCCGCGGCGAGGGCGTCGGCATGCTGGTGCTGAAGCGGCTGTCGGCGGCCGAACGCGACGGAGACCACGTCTACGGCCTGATCAGGGGCAGCGCCGAGAACCACGGCGGTCGCGCCAACTCCCTCACCGCGCCGAACCCGAAGGCGCAGGCCGCGGTCATCCGCACCGCCCACCGCAGGGCCGGGATCGACCCGCGCACGATCGGCTACGTCGAGGCGCACGGCACCGGCACGCGGCTCGGCGACCCGGTGGAGATCAACGGGCTCAAGGAGGCCTTCCGCGACCTCTACGCCGACCACGGGGCCGGCAGCGGCGACAGCCACGTCGGCATCGGGTCCGTGAAGACCAACATCGGCCACCTGGAGGTCGCGGCCGGGATCGCCGGCTTGATCAAGGTCCTGCTGCAGATGAGGCACCGCACGCTGGTGCGCAACCTCAACAACGACAGGACGAACCCGTACGTGAAGCTCGACGGCACGCCGTTCTACCTGGTGCAGGAGCAGCAGCCGTGGCGTGCGCCGGTGGACGGCGGCGGCGCGGAACTGCCCCGGCGCGCGGGCATCAGCTCGTTCGGCTTCGGCGGAGCGAACGCCCACGTCGTGCTGGAGGAGTACCGGGCGAAGCCGCCGGCGGAAACCCCGCCCGCGCAACCGGTTCCCGTCCTGCTGTCCGCGAGCCACCCCGAGGTCCTGCGGGCACTGGCCGAGGAGTGGGTCGAGGCGCTGAACGCCCACGGCGACGCCGCGCTGGCGTCGATCGCCTACACCACGCACGTCGGCAGGACGCCGATGGCCGAACGGCTGGGCGTCGTCGCGACCACGGTCGCGGAGCTCCAGGCCGGCCTGAGGTCGTGGCTGCGCGGCGCACCGGACGGCTCGATCGTCACCGGTCGCGTGTCCAGGGACGAGATTCCCGGGACACCGGCGGGAACGAGCCCGGCCGAGGCGCTGGACGCCTGGGTGCGCGGTGCCGAGGTCGACTGGACCCGCTGGCACCCCGTGTCACCCCGCCGCGTCCCGCTGCCCACGTACCCGTTCCGGCTGCGGCGGTACTGGATCGACACCACGACCCCGGTGGGGGGCGAGGCGTCGAAGCTGCACCCGCTGGTCCACGTCAACACCTCGGACCTGGCCGGACCCCGCTTCACCACGAAGCTCACCGGTCGCGAGTTCTTCCTCGCCGACCACAAGGTGCGCGGCGCGGCGGTGCTGCCGGGAGCGGCGTACCTGGAGATGGCGAGGGCCGCGGCGGAACTGGCGGGCGGTGACCGTTCCTGGGCGCTGACCGGCGTCACCTGGGAGCTGCCGCTCAGGGTCACGTCCGCGACGGAGGTCCACATCGGACTGTCGGTCGAGGACGGTGGCGTGTCCTACCGGGTGTTCGGCTCGACCGGTCAGGGCTCACCGCTGGTGTACGGACGGGGAGCGCTGCGGGAGACGAGCGCGGAACCGCTGCCCTCGCAGGACGTCGACGCCCTGATCGGCCGGTGTGACGGCCCGGTGCTCGAAGCGGCGGAGTGCTATGAGCGGTTCGCCCGCCTCGACCTGGCCTACGGCCCGGCGATGAGGGCGATCGAACGGGTGCACAGCGGTACGAGCCTCACCGTCGCCAGGCTGCGGCTGCCGGACGCCGCGAGGAAGGGCGAGTTCGGGCTGCACCCGAGCATGCTCGACGCGGCCTTCCAGAGCACCCTCGGTCTCTTCGCCTCGGACGACGCCGGCACCGCGGTTCCCCACGCCGTGGACGAGGTGCGCGTGCTGGCGCCGCTGCCCGAAGCGGGCTGGGCCGTGACCCGGTTCGCCGCGGGCGAGCAGGCGGAGGGCGAGCAGGCGTTCGACATCGACGTGTGCGACGACGACGGCCGGATCTGCTTGCGGCTGAACGGTTTCCGCGTGCGTTCCCTCGGGGGAGCACGGGCCGCCGCACCCGCGGACACGGATGACGACTTCCTGGCCCGGTTGATCGAGGCCGCCGGAGACGGCTCGCTCAGCCTGGCCGAGTTCGAACGGAGCCTGGCATGAGCCTGACAGCGGTGATCTTCCCGGGCCAGGGCGCCCAGGCGAAGGGCATGGGACGTGACCTGTTCGACGCCTACCCCGACGAGACCGACGAGGCCTCGGCACTGCTCGGGTACTCGGTGCGGGAGCTGTGCCTGGACGACCCGCGGCGCGAGCTGAGGCGCACGGAGTTCACGCAGCCGGCGCTGTTCGTGGTCGGTGCGCTCGCCTACCGGCGGTGGAAGGAGGAGAGCGGGACCGAGGCGGCGTTCTTCGCCGGGCACAGCCTGGGCGAGTACTGCGCGCTGCACGCGGCCGGCGCGTTCGACTTCGGGACGGGCGTGCGGCTCGTGCGGCGCAGGGGCGAGCTGATGGCCGAAGCGGCCGGGGGCGGCATGATCGCGGTGACCGGCCTGGACCGCGACCAGGTCGCCGGCCTGTTGCGGCAGGGCGGGTTCGGCACGCTGGTCGTGGCGAACGACAACTCACCCGAGCAGTGCGTGGTGTCCGGGGACGTCGAGTCGATCGACGCGCTGGGGAAGTTCCTCCAGGCGCGGGAGGTCCGCTGGGTCCGGCTGCGCGTGTCCGGGGCGTTCCACTCCGAGCTCATGCGCCCGGCCCGGCAGGAGTTCGGCCGTTTCCTCGGCGGCGTGGCACTCGGCACGCCGGGGACGCCGGTGATCGCGAACGTCACCGCGGCCCCCTACGAGGCCGGTGCCACGGCGTCGTTGCTGGCGGACCACCTGGTGAGCCCGGTGCGCTGGACCGACACCGTGCGGTACCTGCTCGACGCGGGCGTCACCGAGTTCGTGGAGCTCGGCGGCACGGTGCTGACCAAGCTCGTCGAACGGACCCGCGCGACCCACCGCCGTCCCGGCGGCGCGACGGACCTCGGCAGCACGACCTTCCGCGAGCGCCACGGACTCCGGTTCGCCTACGTCGCGGGCGGGATGTACCGCGGGGTCAGCTCACCCGAGCTGGTCATCCGGCTGGGCCGCGCCGGGATGCTCGGCTTCTACGGCACCGGCGGTCTGGACCTGATGGAGGTGGAGCGCGGCATCAAGGAGATCCAGGCGGCGGTGGGTCAGGACGGCCCGTACGGCGTCAACCTCATCGCGAACCACGACGACCCGGCGTCCGAGGAGGACCTCGTCGACCTCCTGCTGCGTCACCACGTCCGCACGGTCGAGGCGTCGGCGTTCATCCAGATGTCGCCGGCACTCGTGCGCTACCGGGCGACCGGGCTGCGGCGAGGTCCCGGCGGCGCTCCGGTCTGCGACCACCGGGTGGTCGCGAAGGTGTCGCGGCCCGAGGTCGCGGCCGCGTTCCTGGCACCACCCCCGGACAAGGTGCTGGACCGGCTCGCCGGCACCGGGGCGATCACCGCGGAACAGGCCGAACTGGCCAGGACGGTGCCGATGAGCCACGACGTCATCGTCGAGGCCGACTCCGGTGGGCACACCGACGGCGGCATCTCGACCGTGTTGCTGCCGTCACTGCTCGAACTGCGCGGCCGGGTGGAGGCCGAGCGCGGGTACGACGAGCCGATCTGCATGGGACTGGCGGGCGGGATCGGTTCTCCCGCCGCGGTCGCGGCCGCGTTCGTGCTCGGCGCCGACTTCGTCGTGACCGGGTCGATCAACCAGTGCACGGTCGAGGCGGCCACCAGCGACGTGGTCAAGGACATGCTCCAGGACATCGACGTGCAGGACACCGAGTACGCGCCGGCGGGCGACATGTTCGAGCTCGGCGCCAAGGTCCAGGTGCTGCGCAAGGGCGTGTTCTTCCCGTCCAGGGGCAACAAGCTGCACGCGCTGTACCACCACTACGGCAGCCTCGACGAGCTGCCGGACAAGACCAGGACGCAGCTCGAACGGACCTACTTCCGCAAGCCGCTGGAGGAGGTCTGGGCCGACGTGGTGGCGCGCCTGCGGGCGACCGGCAGGGCCGAGCTCGCCGACCACGCGGCGCGGCAACCCAAGCAGAAGATGGCCCTCGTCTTCCGCCGCTACTTCGGTTACAGCGCAAGGATCGCGCTCGAGGGCAGGACGGACGACAAGGTCAACTACCAGGTCCACACCGGACCGGCCATGGGTTCCTTCAACCAGTGGGTGCGCGACAGCCCGCACGCGTCCTGGCGCCACCGGCACGTCGACGAGGTGGGCCTGATGCTGCTCGACGCCGCGGCGGCACACCTCCGCGAGTTCGCGGCCCAGCACACGACTTGATGTCCGATTTGTCCGCATTACCGCCGTGGGCACGGTGGCCGGTACCCGAGCGGGAAGCCGCTTCGAGACCTTGAACGAGGCAGGTGCCGTGCCACCTCCCGCGTGCCCCCGCGGCGCATCGGCACTTCCCCGAACGCGAACGGAGCCCGACATGAGCCACCGCGTCACCTCGGTGACCCAGCTGTACGAACTGGTCAGTCAGGGCCGGATCGACAAGGCGGAAGCCGTACGCCTGGCCAGGCAGCTGCAGGAGGCCGGTAACACCCCGCCCGCGGTCACGCCCGGCTTCGATCCGGACGAGCTGCGAGACCGCGTCTGCGACGTTCTCGCGGACAAGGTCCGGCAGCTGCTCAAGGTCAGCGCAGAAGACCTGGACGTGGACGTCGACCTCAGCGAGTACGGCCTCGACTCCGTCATCATCACCCAGCTCGCGACCATGGTGAACGACGCGCTGGACGTCGACATCAAGCCCACCACGATGTTCGACCACCCGAACCTGCGGGAACTCGCCGCGCACATCGCGGGCGAGCACGGCGCCCGGCTCGCCGGCCGCCTCGGCCTGCGTCCCGCCGCCGTCCCGGTGCGCACGGTCGTGGCCGAGACGCAGGGGAACCGGTTCGCTGCCGCGGCAAGGGAACCGGTCCGCATGACCGCCGGCGAGACGCCGGTGGCGCGGGAAACGATCCCCGCCACCGCCGACGAGACCTCGGAGACCCGGCCCGCACCCGTAGCGCGGAAACCGTTCCACCCCACCGCGGCCGAGACGCCACCCGCGCTCCGGGTCCCCACCGAGCGCGGGACGGACGCGGTCGCGATCATCGGCATGAGCGGACGCTTCCCCCAGGCCGACGACCTCGACGCCTTCTGGCGCAACCTGTCCGAAGGCCGCGACTGCATCAGCGAGGTGCCCGCCGACCGCTGGGACTGGCGGGAGCTGTACGGCGACCCGTTCGCGCAGGAGGGCCGCACCACCGTCAAGCACGGCGGCTTCATGGACGGTGTCGCCGACTTCGACCCGGAGTTCTTCGGCATCTCACCGCGCGAGGCGCGGTTGATGGACCCCCAGCACCGGCTGCTCATGCTGCACGTGTGGAAGGCGCTGGAGGACGCCGGGTACGCCGCCTCGTCGTTGGCGGGCAGCGATCTGGGCATCGTCGTCGGCACCGCGGGCACCGGCTACCAGCGGCTGATCGAGCAGAACGCGTCCGGTGCGGAGGGGGTGGCCGCGACGGCCACCGTGCCGTCGATCGGCCCCAACCGGATGAGCTACTTCCTCGACGTGCACGGCCCGAGCGAGCCGGTCGAGACGGCCTGCTCCAGCTCGCTGGTCGCCCTGCACCGGGCGGTGTCCGCGCTGGAACGGGGTGAGTGCTCACTCGCGGTGGCGGGCGGGGTCAACACCGTGCTCGTCCCCGACGGGCACATCAGCTTCGGCCGCGCCGGGATGCTCAGCGACGACGGCCGGTGCAAGTCGTTCTCCGACCGCGCCGACGGCTACTCCCGCGGCGAGGGCGTCGGGATGGTGGTGCTGAAGCGCCTGTCCGCCGCCGAACGCGACGGCGACAACATCCACGGCGTGATCCGCGCGACCGCCGTCAACCATGGTGGCCGCGCCACCTCGCTGACCGCGCCGAACCCGAGGGCCCAGGCGGCGGTCATCCTCGACGCGCACCGGCGGGCCGGCGTCGACCCGCGCACGATCGGCTACGTCGAGGCGCACGGCACCGGTACGAGGCTCGGCGACCCCGTGGAGATCAACGGCCTGCGGGAGGCGTTCCGGGAGCTCTACGCCGACCACGGCGCTGACGTCACCGGCGCCCACGTCGGCATCGGCACGGTCAAGACCAACATCGGGCACCTCGAACTGTCGGCCGGTATCGCCGGCGTGCTCAAGGTCCTGTTGCAGATGCGTCACCGAACGCTCGTGCGGAGCCTGCACTGCGAGAACGTCAACCCGTACGTGGAACTGGAGGACAGCCCGTTCTTCCTGGTGCGCGAACGGCAGCCGTGGGCGGCGCCGCTCGACGCCGCCGGCACCGAGCTTCCCCGCCGTGCCGGAGTCAGCTCGTTCGGGTTCGGTGGCGCCAACGCGCACGTGGTGCTGGAGGAGTACCGCGCGCCCGTCGCGACGAGTGCCGGGCACGGGCCGTTCGCGATCGTGTTGTCCGCCAGGGAGCCGGGCACGCTGACGGCGCGCGCCGAGCAACTGCTCGCGTGGATCGACGGCCACGCGCCGTCCGACGGCGATCTGCCGAGCCTGGCCTACACCCTGCAGGTCGGCAGGGTGGCGATGGCGGAGCGGCTCGCGTTCGCCGTCGAGACCGTGCAGGACCTGCGAGAGGCGTTGCGGGCGTTCGTCGCCGGAGAGAAGCCCGGGCACGTGCACCGGGGCAGCCCACAGCCGAACGCGCCGTGGAAGGCGTTCGCCGCCGACGAGGACATCGCCGCCGCGCTGGACACCTGGGCCGCCAAGGGGAAGCTGTCACGCCTGCTCGAACTGTGGACCGGTGGCTTCGACCTCGACTGGCGGCGGTGGCACGGCGACACCCCGCCGCGCCGGATGTCCCTGCCGTCCTACCCGTTCGACCTGCGCCGCTTCTGGATCGCCGATGGTGCTCCCCGTGCGGTCGCGGCGCCGAGCGGCCCGGAGCCCCGTGCGTTGAGCGGCACCGAGTTCTACGTGCGCGACCACCTCGTGCGCGGGGTTCCGGTCCTGCCCGCGGCCGCCTACCTCGAACTGGCGCGGGAAGCGCTGGCCGGTGGCGAGGCGGGCGTGCGACTGCGCGACGTGTGCTGGCTGCGGCCCGCCGAGGTCACCGGGCCGTGCGGCGTCGAGGTGCGCCTTCCGGCCGGCGACGGAGCGTTCGAGGTGAGGGTGGAAGGCGCGGAGACCGCGCACGCCCAGGGCTTCGGACACCTCGACGCGGCGCTCGCCACGACCGACGAGAAGATCGACGTGCGGGCGTTGCTCGATTCGTGCCCGCGTGTCGTGGACGCCGCCGAGTTCTACGGGACCTACGAGCGCCTCGGCATGAACTACGGCCCGTCACTGCGCGCAGTGCGTTCCCTGCACCAGGGCGACGGCGTAGCGGTGGCGAGGCTGACCGTGCCCGGCGAGGCCGTGTCACCGCTGGTGCTCAACCCCAGCGTGCTCGACGGCGCGTTCCAGGCCGTCCTCGGCGCGTGGGGCGGCGAGGACGACGGTGAAGGCCGCCTGGCGCTGCCGTTCGCGGTGCGCGAGGTCGAGATCCGCGGCGCGACTCCAGCGGACGGCTGGGCCGTGATCCGCCGCGCCACCGAGGGCCGCGGTGGCGACGTGCACCGGTTCGACATAGATGTCTGCGACACCGACGGCGTCGTCCGCGTGCGGCTGCTCGGCTTCAGCATCAAGACCTTGCGCGCGCCGGCGGACGGCCGGACGTGCCTCATGACTCAGGTCTGGGACGCCGGCGCCGAGGAGCCCGTCGCGCAGTGGCCGGCGAAGAACGACAAAGTCGTGCTGTTCGGCGGAAGCGCCGATCAGCAAGCCGCGTTCCGCGCGGTCCGGCCGAACACCGAGGTGCTGGAGGACCCGGCCTCGGCGTTCCCCGCCGACGCGGCGCACGTGGTGGTGCTGGGGGTGGACGCACGGGCGGCTTTCCGCCTGGTGAAGGCGGTCCAGGCGGCAGGCGGTGACAGCAGGGAGATCGGCTGGACCGTCCTCACGGAACAGACCAGGCTCCTGCCAGGCGACACCGCGTCCGAGCCCGCCGGCGCGGGCCTGCACGGCCTGTTCGGCTCCCTGGCCCAGGAGTGTCCACAGTGGCCCGTCCGGGTCGTGGACCTGCCGGCAGGGGAACCCGTGCCGTGGCCTCAGGTCCTGGAACTGGCCCCGCAGCCGGCCGGCGCGCCGCTCGCGCTCCGCGACGGGGAGTGGTACCGCCAACGCCTGGTCGAGCTGGCCGGGCCCGTCCCGGCCGGACCCGCGCACGAGAACCTGCGCCCGGACGACGTCGTCGTCGCCATCGGAGGCGCGGGCGGCATCGGGGTCGTGTGGACCGAGCACATGATCCGCAAGCACAAGGCACGTGTCGTGTGGATCGGCCGCCGTCCTCTCGACGGCCGCATCGAGGCACTGCGCGACCGGCTGGCCGCACACGGGCCCGCCCCCGACTACGTCCAGGCCGACGCGACCGACCCGGCCGCGCTGCGCCGCGCCCGCGACGAGGTCGTGCGCCGGTACGGCCCGGTGCGGGGAGTGCTGCACTCGACCGTCGTGCTGGCCGACCAGAGTCTGGCGCGGATGGACGAGGACCGCTTCGACGCCGGTTACGCCGCCAAGGCGGACGTCGCGGTGAACATCGCGGAGGTGTTCGGGGACGAGCCGCTCGCCTTCGTCTCGTTCTTCTCGTCGCTCCAGTCGTTCCTCACCTCGCCCGGCCAGGCCAACTACGCCGCCGGCTGCACGTTCGCCGACGCCAGTGCCGAGCACCTGGGCACCCGTCTGTCCTGCCCCGTCAAGGTGATGCACTGGGGTTACTGGGGCGGCGTGGGCGTCGCCGCCGACGACGCCCACCGCGAGCGGATGGCCAGGGGTGGTGTCGCGTCGATCGAACCCGCCGAGGGCATGGCCGCCTACGACACGCTCCTGGGCTCGCGGCGGTCCCAGCTCGCGGTGATGCGGGTGACGCACACCCGTGCGTTCGAAGGAGTTCTCAGCGGGGACGTGATCGAGCACGTGCCGGCCGTGTCACCGGGGCTGCCGCGCGACGGCCTCACCGGCGGCGAGGTGCACGAGGTGCTCGTCGAGTACCTGCGGCAGCGCGTGGCGGACGACGCCATGACGACGGTGCGATTGCTGGAGATCGGCGCGGGTGACCGCGTGGCCGGGGACGCGGTGTTCCGGAGCCTCGGGTCGTGGCAGGACCACGTCGAGACCTACTGCCGGGCCGGAGTCTCCGAGGAGGCCGTGCGGGGGGAGACGGCGCACTACTTCGAGACCCGCGTCTTCGACGTCGACGAACCACTTGCCGGACAAGCGATCGAGGCCGGTACGTTCGACGTCGTCATCGCCACCGGGCTGCGGCAGGCGGCTCGCGACCTCCGCGCCGCCCTGCGGAGCGCCAAGGCCGCCCTGCGGGCAGGTGGAATCCTGCTGCTCACCGACCAGGCGAGCGAACCGTGGCCGCGACTGCTGGCCGAGGCGGGATTCCGCGATGTCCGCGCCACCACCGAGGGTGTCCTCGTGGCCGAGAGCGACGGCGCCGTCCGCCAGCCGAGGACCGCGGCCGTTCCCGTCGCGGTGGCAGAAGCCGCCGCCGTGCGGGAGGTTCCCGGCACGGTCGCGGACCAGGTCACCTCGATGCTGGCCGACGTCCTCGAACTCGCTCCCGAGCAGCTCGACCCCGACGTGCCGCTGCGGCGCTACGGTTTCGACTCGATCTTCATGGCCCAGTTCCTGTCGCAGCTGCGCAAGCACGTCGACGACACCTTGTCGCTGGACGTCCTCGCCGAATGCGAGTCGTTGCGCGACGTGCTCGCCGCCGTGGGCGCGGCCTCGACGCCCGCGCTGAGGATCGAGGACCACCCCGAGCTCGTCCGGATGAACCGGGGCCGCGAGGGCAGGCCGGTCTTCTGGATCCACCACGGCAACGGGGGAGTGGAGTCCTACGCGCCGCTGGCCGAACGGTCCGGGCGCCCGTTCTACGGCATCCAGCCGAAGGGCTGGGCCGGGTCCGGCGACATCCTCGGCGGGCAGGTGCCGATGGCCAGGCACTACGCCTCGCTGATCCGCGCCGTGCAGCCGGAGGGGCCCTACGACGTCGGCGGGTTCTCGCTGGGAGGCCTGCTGGCCTACGAGGTCGTGCGTCAGCTCCAGCTGCAGGGTGCCGAGGTGAACACCCTGGTCATGCTCGACTCCCTGGACGCCCCGGCGACCAACCGGGTCAACGGGATCATGCAGGGCGGCAGGGCCGAGCCGGACGCCGTCGCGAAGGTCTCCGCGTTCCGCGCGGTGAACCTCGTGCTCGGCAACAACAGCCTGGACACCGAGAGCGGCACAACGCCGATCCTGCACCGGGACGAGGTCGATCCGGAACTGTCCTACGAGGACTTCCTCGACTCGCTCGTCAAGGCCGCGCTGGCCGCCGGCATCACCAAGACCGAGGTCCAGCTGCGCAAGCAGGTCACCCAGCTCGCCAAGTACTTCGAGGCGATGCAGGGCGAGAACTACGTGACGTCGAGGTTGCCCCGGCGGGACTCGGTGTCCTGCCACTACTTCCGCAACCGCAGCGGCGAGTTCTTCGGCGAGTTCAAGGACTACATGGTGCTCTTCGCCAACCCGGAGCTGCCGGGGATGGACGGCGTCGAGTACTGGCACGACTGGAAGTCCCAGATCGACGACTTCACCGAGACCGTGGTCGACACCACCAGCCACGCGGACGTGATGACCGCACCCCAGTCGCTGGAACAGGTCCTTCGCCTGTGCGACGAGATCTACGCGCACGACGCGGAAGCCGTGCGGCCCGCCGCGTAGTCCTGCCCGACCTCAGCAACCCCCTCTCCAAGGAGCGCTTTGCGATGACCAACAGCAGGTTGTTCACCAGTGAGTCGGTGACCGAGGGACACCCGGACAAGATCTGCGACGCGATCAGCGACTCGATCCTGGACGCGTTGCTGGCCGAGGACCCGCGTTCGCGCGTGGCCGTGGAGACGCTCGTGACCACGGGTCAGGTCCACGTCGCCGGTGAGGTGACCACCCAGGCGTACGCCGACATCCCGACGATCGTCCGGGAGAAGATCCTGGAGATCGGCTACGACTCGTCGGCGAAGGGCTTCGACGGCCACTCGTGCGGCGTGAACGTCGCCATCGGCGCGCAGTCCCCGGACATCGCGCAGGGCGTGGACACGGCGTTCGAGAACCGCGTCGAGGGTGCCGACGACGAGATCGACCGGCAGGGAGCGGGCGACCAGGGCCTGATGTTCGGCTACGCCTGCAGCGACACCCCGGAGATGATGCCGCTGCCGATCGCGTTGGCGCACAGGCTTTCCCGTCGTCTCACGGCGGTGCGCAAGGACGGCACCGTGCCGTACCTGCGGCCGGACGGAAAGACGCAGGTCACCATCGAGTACGCGGGTGATCAGCCCGTGCGCCTCGACACGGTCGTGATCTCGACGCAGCACGCGGACGGCATCGACCTGGAGAAGCTCCTCGGCGTGGACCTGCGCGAGTACGTCGTGGCGCCCGAACTCGCCGAGCTGACCATCGACACCTCGGACGTGCGCCTGCTGACCAACCCGACGGGCCGTTTCGTCATCGGTGGCCCGATGGGCGACGCGGGCCTGACCGGCCGCAAGATCATCGTCGACACCTACGGCGGCATGGCCCGTCACGGCGGTGGTGCCTTCTCCGGCAAGGACCCGTCCAAAGTGGACCGCTCTGCCGCCTACGCCATGCGCTGGGTCGCGAAGAACACCGTCGCCGCCGGCCTGGCTTCGCGGGTCGAGGTCCAGGTCGCCTACGCCATCGGCAAGGCGGCGCCCGTGGGCCTGTTCGTCGAGACGTTCGGCACCGAGACCGTGGACCCGACCAAGATCCAGCAGGCCATCGCCGAGGTCTTCGACCTCCGGCCCGCCGCGATCATCCGCGACCTCGGCCTGCTCCGCCCGATCTACGCCCCGACCGCCGCGTACGGCCACTTCGGCCGCACCGACGTCGACCTCCCCTGGGAGTCGACCGACCGTGCCCAGGCGCTGCGCGACCTCGTGAACGGAGGCTGACGATGCGGCTCGCCGTCACCGGTTCGATCGCCACCGACCACCTGATGGTGTTCCCCGGCCGTTTCACCGACCAGCTCCTCGCGGACCGGCTCGACTCCGTGTCGCTGTCGTTCCTGGTGGACACGCTGGAGGTGCGGCGGGGAGGCGTCGCGGCCAACATCAGCTTCGGCCTCGGCCTGCTCGGCTCCCGGCCGGTGCTGGTCGGCGCGGTCGGCCAGGACTTCGCCGAGTACCGGGTGTGGCTCGAGGACCACGGCGTCGACACCGAGTCGGTGCTGGTCTCGCGAACCCGCCACACCGCGCGGTTCCTGTGCACCACCGACGACGCCCAGAACCAGATCGCGTCCTTCTACACCGGCGCGATGGCGGAGGCCCGCGACATCGCCCTCGCCCCCGTCGCGGACCGGCTCGGGGGACTGGACCTGGTACTGGTCTCGCCCAACGACCCGGACGCGATGCTGCGGCACACCGAGGAGTGCGTGCGCGCGGGACACCCGTTCGCCGCCGATCCCTCGCAGCAGCTCACCAGGATGGACGGTGACCAGATCCGTTCGCTGCTGACCGGCGCGACGTGGTTGTTCACCAACGACTACGAGCACGACCTGCTGCTGTCGAAGACGGGGTGGTCCGAGGCGGAGGTGCTCGACCGGGTGGGGGCGTGGATCACCACCATGGGCGAGAAGGGAGTCCGGCTGGAGATGGCCGGCCTGCCCACCGTGCACGTGCCCGCCGTCGCGGCGGAACGGGTCGTGGACCCGACCGGCGTCGGTGACGGGTTCCGCGCCGGGTTCCTCGCGGGCCTCGACCGCGGTTTCCCGGCCGAGCGGTCGATGCAGCTCGGCTGCACGCTCGCGACCTTCGTCCTGGAGTCGCAGGGCTCCCAGGAGTACTCGGTGGACCCCGCCCGGTTCACCGACCGGTTCGCCGCCGCCTACGGCCCGGTGGCCGCGGCGGAGGCCGACCTGTTCCGATCTGTCCACTCCGGACAGTTCGCTCGCTGAAGTGTCTTGGAGGACTTCGCAATGACCGCGGAACGGTTGCAGACTCGCAACGGCATTGACTTCGCAGTGGCCGATCTCTCGCTCCACGAGTTCGGGCGCAAGGAGATCCGGCTGGCCGAGCACGAGATGCCCGGCCTCATGGCGTTCCGCCGCGAGTACTCCGGGGTGTACCCGCTCAAGGGTGCCCGCATCTCCGGCTCGCTGCACATGACGATCCAGACGGCCGTGCTGATCGAGACCCTGGTTGACCTGGGCGCCGAGGTGCGCTGGGCCTCCTGCAACATCTTCTCGACGCAGGACCACGCGGCGGCCGCCGTCGTCGTGGGCCCCCACGGCACGGAGGAGGAGCCCAAGGGCGTCGCCTGCTTCGCGTGGAAGGGCGAGACCCTGCCGGAGTACTGGTGGACGGCTGAGCAGATGCTCACCTGGCCCGACGGCAAGGGCCCGAACATGATCCTCGACGACGGCGGCGACGCGACGCTGCTCGTGCACAAGGGCGTCCAGTACGAGGCGGCCGGTGTCGTGCCGGCGGCCTCCGACGACGACTCGGAGGAGTACACGATCGTTCTCGACACGCTGCGCGCGTCGCTCGAGAAGGACGGCAAGAAGTGGACGAACATCGCCGAGGACATCCGCGGCGTCACCGAGGAGACCACGACGGGCGTCATGCGCCTGTACCAGCTGGCAGCCGCCGGTGAGCTGCTCTTCCCGGCCATCAACGTCAACGACGCCGTGACGAAGTCGAAGTTCGACAACCGCTACGGCATCCGCCACTCGCTGATCGACGGCATCAACCGCGGCACCGACGTCCTCATGGGCGGCAAGGTCGCGGTCGTCTGCGGCTACGGCGACGTCGGCAAGGGCTCGGCCGAGTCCCTGCGCGGCCAGGGCGCCCGCGTCATCGTCACGGAGATCGACCCGATCTGCGCCCTGCAGGCGGCCATGGACGGCTACCAGGTCGCGAAGCTCGAGTCGGTCCTCCCGATCGCCGACATCATCATCACGACAACCGGCAACAAGGACGTCGTGAAGGTCGAGCACATGGCGCAGATGAAGCACCAGGCGATCCTGGGCAACGTCGGCCACTTCGACAACGAGCTCGACATGGCCGGCCTCGCGCGTTACCCCGGCATCCGCAAGAACAACATCAAGCCGCAGGTCGACGAGTGGGTCTTCCCGACGGGCCGCACGATCATCGTGCTGTCCGAGGGCCGCCTGATGAACCTCGGCAACGCGACGGGCCACCCGTCGTTCGTCATGTCGAACTCCTTCTCGAACCAGGTGATCGCTCAGATCGAGCTGTTCACCAAGCACGACGAGTACGCCTCCGAGGTCTTCCGCCTGCCCAAGGTGCTGGACGAGAAGGTCGCCCGCATCCACCTCGAGGCACTGGGCGGCGAGCTGACCGAACTCACCAAGGACCAGGCCGCGTACCTGGAACTGGACGTCGCCGGGCCGTTCAAGCCCGAGCACTACCGCTACTGACCGAGGACGGCGAGGGGTCCGGCGCCGTGCCGGGCCCCTCGCCAGGACGCCGCCCCGACCCAGGAACTCCGTTCCTCAGCAAGGAAAGCCGTGTGAGATGACCGAACCGATCCTCGACAAGCTGCCCCTGGAACGCCAGAACCCGTTCGACCCGCCGGCCGAGATCACCGCGATCCGCGACAGAGCACCGATGAGCCGGATCCGGTTCGTGGACGGGCACATCGGCTGGCTCGTCACCGGCTACCACCAGCTGCGGGAGGTCTTCGGCAGCCCGAAGTTCAGCAGCAGCAGGGAGAACCACCACCTGATCGACCCGCGGTTCCAGAGTTCCGACGACCCCGGCAACTTCGTGAGCCAGGACCCGCCGGACCACACCCGGCTGCGCAAGATGCTGCAGGGCCAGTTCACCGTGCGCAGGATGAACCAGCTGTCCGACTGGATCGCCACGATCGTCGACGACCGGATCGCGCACCTGCGTTCCCTGGGCGACCGGGCGGACCTGGTGAAGGACTTCACCCTCCCGATCCCGTCGCTGGTGATCTGCGCGCTGCTCGGCATCGACTACGACGAGCGGCACAGGTTCCAGGAGGACACCGAGCTGCTGGCGAACCAGGCCAGCACGCCGCAGGAGCTGATGGCGGCTCTGGGCCGGATCAAGAGCTTCCTGCTGGAGCTGGTCACCAGGAAGAAGGCCGACCCCGGCGACGACATGCTGAGCGACCTGCTGGTCTCCGGACGGCCGACCGACGAGGAAGCGTCGAACATGGCGCTGCTGCTCCTGCTGGCCGGCCACGAGACCACGGCGAACATGCTGGCCCTGGGCACGTTCGCGCTGCTGGAGCACCCCGACCAGCTGAAGATCCTCAAGGAGGAGCCGGAGATCGCCGACAACGCCGTCGAGGAGCTCATGCGCTACCTCTCGGTCCCGCACTTCGGGCCGCTGCGCACCGCGATGGAGGACGTGGAGATCGACGGCCACGTCATCAAGGCCGGCGACACCGTCCTGGCGCACCTGCCCACCGCCAACCGCGACCCGAACAAGTTCCCCGGCAACCCCGACGAGCTCGACCTGCGCCGCCACGCCCCTCACCACCACCTCGCCTTCGGCCACGGCATCCACCAGTGCCTGGGACACCAGCTCGCCAGGATCGAGATGAGGATCGCCTTCACCAGGCTGTTCCAGGAGTTCCCCGACCTCCGGCTGGACGTGCGTCCGGAGGAGGTGCCACTGCGCACGGACATGCTGCTCTTCGGAGTCCACTCGCTGCCGGTGACCTGGTCCGCGTGAACGGCGGGAGGCCGGCACCGCGCCGGCACCCGCCCGTCACAGATGTCCCTGCGGTCCCGGCGAAGAGGTGCGTGGTGCCCCACCCGAGCAGACGTCCAGGACGGTGGTGCGGTCCGGGCGGTGGTCAGCCGGTCTTGCCGCCGGACCAGCCGTTGAGGTGCAGGACGTCGTCGAGCGGGCGTCGCCGGGCGGGGGAGAAGCCGGCGCCCAGGACGTGGGCGGTGGGGATGAGCGCCGCCTGCCGCACGCCGGACGGGATGCCCAGCAGCGCGGCCACCTCGTCCTCGGCGGCGAGGTGGGCAGTGGTCCAGCAGGTGCCCAGGCCGTGTCCCCGCGCCGCGAGCAGGTAGCTCCACACAGCGGGCAGCAGTCCGGCCCACAGACTCGCCTGGTTGCCCTGCGGGAGAACGCCGCCTGGCACCTCGACGCACGGGATGACCTGCACCGGGACCCGCCCCATGACGCGGGCGAGGTGCTGGGCGTTGTCGACGGTCCTGCCGGTGGCACCACGGGTGCGTTCCTCGAAGCAGCGCCGGTAGATCCGGCCGACGTCGGCACGGAGATCGGGTTCGGTGACGACGACGAACCGCCAGGCCTGGCGGTCGCCGCCGCTCGGTGCCTGCAGCGCGGTCTCCAGGCACCGCCGGACGATCTCGATGTCGACCGGCCGGTCCAGGTCGAGTCGCCGCCGCACGGCGCGAGTGGTGGTGAGGGCGTCTTCGAGCTGCATGATCTGATTCCCCTGGGGTCGCGGACGGGACTACCAGGTCACCGGCAGGGACTCGACGCCGTAGATGGCCTGGTCGTGCTTGAACCTGAGGTCGGCGAAGTCCGCGGCGAGCCGTAGCTCCGGCAGCGCGCGGGCGACGGCGCGGAAGATCACGCGCAGCTGCACCTCCGCGATCCGGCGGCCGATGCAGTGGTGGGGGCCGTACCCGAACGCCAGGTGCTGGTGCGCGTCCCGGCCCAGGTCGACCTCGCCGGCCTGGTCGTAGACCGACGGATCCCGGTTCGCCGCCTCGTTGGGGAGCACGACCCCTTCGCCTGCTCGAATGGTCCGGTCGCCGATCGGGATGTCCTCGACCGCGACCCTGCGCAGTCCACTGTGGACCACCGAGAGGTACCGCAGCAGCTCGTCGGTACCGCGGGCCACCGCCGCGTCGTCCCCCTCGCGGAACAGCCTCATGCGCCCGGGTTCCCGCAGGAGTACCAGGACGCCCAGCGCGATCATGTTCGCCGTCGTCTCGTGGCCGGCCGCGAGCAGCAGCATCGCGGTGTCGACGACCTCGTCACGGGGCAGGCCCCCGTCCGCGCCGAGCTGCTCGACGGCCAGCACCGACACCAGGTCGTCGCCGGGATCGCGCTGCTTCGCCGAGACCAGCGCCTCGAAGTACGCGCGCAGTCGCCGAAACGCCCCGCCCACCTCCTCGGCCGTCGCGCCGACCGAGACGATCGTCGCGACGCTCTGGTGGAACAGCTCGTGATCGGCGTAGGGGACGCCGAGGACGTCGCAGATCACCACGGTCGGCAACGGCAACGCCAGCTCGGTGACCAGGTCGGCGGGGCGCGGTCCCTGCGCCAGCCGGTCGAGGAGGGTCGCGGTGAGCGCCTCGATGCCGGCCCTCATCGAGGCGGCGCGCCTGTTCGTGAAGTAGCCGCCCAGCAGGTGCCGCCGCCTGATGTGCTCCCGTCCGTCCATGAACCCGAAAGCGTTGAACGATCGGCGGAACGCGGCGTCGGCCTCGGACAGGAACGGGAAGCCGGGGCGCCGGGGATCGGAGCTCAGCCGGCGGTCGGCCAGCAGGACGCGCTGCAGCTCGTAGCCGGAGACCAGCCAGGCCTGTTCGCCGGACGGCATCCTGACCTTCTCGGCGGGGCGGCATTCGAGCATGTCCGGCGGCGGGTCGAACGGGCAGGTCCTGGCCATCGGGTAGGAGCGGACTTGGCTCACGTCGGGTCCTTCGAGGAGGGTCACAGGAACGTCCGGAGGGTGCACACCGCGAGGAACACCACATAGGCCAGCAGAGCGGGATTGCCCGGCGCGTAACGGTTCTCGTGCTCGCGCGCCAGCTTCAGCAGCCCCCACACGGTGATCGGCAACGGGAGCGCGAGCAGGAGGACCTCCAGCCCCGCGTCCTGCCAGGCGAGTGCCACGACCGTGTGCAGGACGCACGCGGTGACCAGCAGGGCGAGGGCGACCGCCGACCCGCCAGCCCAGCCCGCCGCCGTCGAGTACAGCTTCTCGCCGGGCCGCTCGAACTCACGCCGCACGGTCTTGCGGGCGATCTCCCAGTGCAGGTAGCCGAAGAGGAACGAGACCACCAGCAGCCCGGTGGGCAGTGCCACACCGCCGCCGCCCACCGCCACGACGTAGAGCACCAGAACGGTCTTGAGCTGGATGGTGACGACGATGTTGCCCCACATGCCGTCCGCGAACGCCGGTGACCTCCGTTCCGCCAGGAGGAGCAGGAGCGAGTACGACAGCGCGCCGGCGGCCACGATCAGGGGGACCAGGCCCGCGACGGCCGAGAAGACGAGTGCCGTCGCCGCGGAGCCCACCGCGTAGGCCCGGACGTTCGCGAGCGTCACCTCACCGGTGACGAGTGGCCTGTCCGGGCTGAACTCGCGGTCGTAGGGCAGGTCCTTGACCTCGTCGACCACGCGGAAGAAGTACAGCAGGGTGAACACGCCCGCCCAGCCGCACGCCACCTCGACGGGACCGGGGCCCGCCCCGGCACGTAGAGGGGCCAGCGCCGTCAGCACGGCGGCCACCAGCAGGGTGACGTAGAAGACGTACTTCGGCGGTGGGAAGCGCCGCAGGGAGAACCGCCACCACGTCTTCATCGGTCCTCCAGCAGCGTGACGGTGCCGGTGGCGCCGTCGAGCTCGACCAGCGCGCCGTCCGGGATCCGGTGCAGGGCGCCGGGAACGGCGACGATCGTGGGGATGCCGAACTTGCGGCCCGTGATCGCGGTGTGCGAGAGCAGGCTGCCGCGCTCGACGACGATGCCGCGGGCCCTGAGCATCAGGTACAGCCACCCCGGGTCGGTCTCCCTGGCGACGAGGATGTCGTCCTCACCGAGGTCGTCGGCGAAGGCGGGGTCGAGCACGACCCGCGCACGTCCGCGCACCTTGCCGGGACACGATCCGAGCCCTCGCAGTGCACCGCTCGTGTCCGCCGTCTCGGTCTCGGCCTCCGGAACCGACAGGGCCACGACGTCCGCCGTGGAGAACTCCCGGCGCGGCCGCCTCAGTTCCGCCATGGCGGCGTCGTCGCGGCGCACCTCGACCAGGCCGGCCAGGTCGTAGGTCGAGCCCGAGCCGTCCAGGAAGCCGAACAGCTCGTCGATCTCCAGCAGGAAGACGTCCTGCGCCCTGTTGAGGACGCCGCGGCGGTGCAGCTCGGCGCCGAGCGCGGCGATGATCCGCTTGCTGTAGCCGAACAGTTCGCTGCGCTGGTAGCGGCCCGCCTCCCGGTAGCAGAGGAAGGTGCGCAGCCGGTCGAAGAGACCCAGCAGCACCTTGCGCTTCACCGCGGAGGGCAGCACACGGCGCAGTTCGCGTTCACCCGCCAGACGGGTCTCCGCCTCGGTGCGCTCCATCTCCGCCGCGGTGATCCCGCGCGCCGCGTACTGGCCCACCAGCCGCAGCAGCTCCCAGGGCTCCTCGCGGAGGTTCTGGCGCTCCAGCTTGAGCTCCTCGAGCCCTCGGTCGCCGTAGCTCGTCAGGTGCCGCTCGACGGCGGCGGTGAACGCGCCGGGCAGCTCACCCGCCGCGACCAGGCGCCAGATCTCCTCCGGGGGCTTCAGCTCGAACATCGCCGCCAGGTCGGGATCCGCGGCGACCAGTTCCGACAGCCGCACCGCGCTCAGGGCGATCTCCGCGCCGCGCAACTGCTCGCCACCGCACAGCAGCTGGCTGAACAGGGTGTCCGAGTCGCCGACGCCCCACCGCTCCAGACAACGCTCGATGCGTTTGTGCGTGATCAGCATGAACTGGTAGTTGATCAGCGTGACACCCCACAGGTCGCCCGCCCGCCGCCAGACCTCGCGGTAGTCGTCGACCAGGGTCAGCGGGTGCACACCGGTCAGGTCGCGTTCCCGGCGGTCGCGCATGATCGCGGCCCAGTCGCGTTCGAACGCCGCGAAGTCACGGCGCAGCGACGCGTAGTTGACCGCCGCCCTGCCCCAGCCCGCCGCGAGCTTCACGGCCCGGCGGATCCGCTCGCGCCGGGTGCGCCCGCCGTCCGAGTAGTGGTAGCTGGTGTCCAGTTCGGCGACCAGCCGCTCCCAGTCCCGGCGCAGGCCGTCGAACAACGGGAAGACGTCGAGCATCTGGATGAAGGAGGTGATGTTGTGGTAGATCCGGCCGTCCACGTGGGCGACCAGGCGGGTCATCGTCTCGTGCAGGCGGTGCAGCTCGCGCTCGGGCACGCCGCACCGGCGCAGGTAGTCGTGGTTCAGCAGCCAGTAGAACCTCCGCGCCACCGAGTAGGTCATCGGCGTGGTCGTCCCTGGGAAGCTCTCCGAGACGTTGGCGCTGCTGAAGACGCGGTTGCGGACCGGGTCGAGGGTGATCGGGCGGGACTGCACCACGTGGACGGTGCCGTCCGGCGTGATCGTCGCCTCGATGTCCTGAGGACTACCGAACAGCGCCTCGATCCGGCGGCCCAGTCCGACCAGCCCGGTCACCTCGGCCTCGGACAGCACGGCGGCGCCGCGGCGCTCGGCGGGCACCGGTGCCTGGCGGACGCCGTGACCGTGCTCGTCGTCGAAGGTGACCATGTGCGGCTTGTCGGCGACCACGCTGCGGATCTCACCGGTGCCGAAGCGGACGAAGTAGTGGTCCGTGGCGGTGCGCTCGGCCACCACGCCTTCCCCGATGCCCCAGCCCGCGCTGACCACCGCGTCCCGTGCGTGGGTCGTCGGGTCGCAGGTGAACAGCACGAGCGACCGCTCGCCGAACACCATGCGCTGCACGCCGACCGCCGCCGTCACGTCCGTCGCGGACAGGCCGTGCCGGTGCCGGTACAGCAGCGCTTCGGGGTTGAAGGCCGAGGCCCAGCACCTCAGCACGGCGTCCTGGACACCGTGCACGGGCACGTACAGGAAGCTGTCGCTCATCCCGGCGAACGCGTGTTCCGCCGAGTCCTCGCCTTCGTCGGCGCGGGCGCCCACCATGGACGCGCGCACCGCGAGCACGGCGTCGTCGTCGAAGTGCGCCGCGAGTGCCTGGGCGAGTCGCTGCTCGTCCGCCGGTCGCAGACCACGGCCGATGATCTCCGCGCGGATCTTCGCGGCGGCGGCCCGCACGGCCGGCCAGTCGTCGAAGTCCAAGCCCGCCAACGCCTCGCGCACGATCGCGGCGGGTACGGCACTGGCGAAGAAGTCACCGGTGAGGCAGAAGAACTCGGGAACCTCGATGCCGGCCTCACTCATGGCCTTCTGCCGGGCGAACTTCCAGCCGACCCGCTGGGCGTCCATCGGCTGGTCCATGGTCTCGATCACGGCGGAACTCCTCGGAGATCAGGGCGCGCGACGGCACCTGCTCGCTCGCGCGGTCAGCGGGTGGTCACCAGACGAACGGGGCGAGCCGCTTCCGGCCCAGTGCGAACTCGTGGTAGCCGGGCACGGTGAACATCGCGCGCTCCTCGACGAGGATGCGGTTCACGACGGCGGGCACGAACAGCAGCGCGAACGCCATCACGCTGACCGGGTTGGCGAAGTACAGGACCAGGCCCGCGTTGGCGAGCAGCATCCCGGTGTAGGAGGGGTGCCGGACCAGCCGGTACGGCCCCGTGGTGACGATCTGGTGGTCGTCGACCAGGCGCACGCGGTGGGAGTAGAACCGGCCGAGCGCGTGGATCGAGGTCAGCCGCAACGCGACACCGCAGAGGAGGAACAGCGGGCTCAGCACCAGCCACGGCTGCCAGGAGGACCAGGGGACCGGCCCGAGCGCGGCGGTCAGCATCGTCACCAGGCGCGCGACGCCGTAGATCTGCTCGCTGCCGCGGTCGTCCTCCGACGAGGCCGACGCCGCGGTCCGCAGGGTGATCGGCACCTCCAGCAGGACCCACGCGAGGTACAGGGCGAGCAACACCGCACCCAGCGGGTAGGTGGGATGCGCGCTGTCGAGCACGGCACGGACCAGGCCGACGGTCAGGCCCACGATGCCCACGACGAACGCCGCCGCCGGGAACCGGTTGCGCAGCAGGCCCTTCACCGGTTCGCCCCGATCGCCTCAGGACGCAGCAGGTGGTAGTCGGACAGCGGCATCACGCGTCCGGAGAACGAGATGGTCCCCACCACGCGACCACCGGCCACGACCTCCGCCGGCAGCACGAACACCGGACCGTTGAGCCGCCACGTCCCGTACCGGAAGGTGGTCGCACCGGGACGCACCCCGCCACCGGGGAGGTCGATCTGCAACCTGGTCACGACGAACTGCCAGCCGAGCGGAACCCCGGACACCTCGTGCAGCGTCATGATCCCGGCCTGGCGGGCAGCCTCGACGAGGGGCGTGATCGGGTGCAGTGCGGGTCGCCCGTCACGCGGAACCGCTCCGCCGGCCGCCACGGTGTGCAGGTCGCCGTTGCGCCGGACCGGCCCGACCAGCACCCGGTCGTCCACCAGTTTGTGCACGAGCCGCCGGTCGGCGCGGTGCGCGTCGCCCCGCAGCAGCGGCCACGACAGTTCGTCGCCGGGCACCAGCGTGACCTCGCCCTCGCAGACCACGGAGCCGTTCTGGGCAGCCGAGACCTCGTGGCTCAACGGGTTCGGACCCGCGCTGCTCACCGTGACTTCGGTGGGCAGATCCTTCTCGCAGAACTTCCGGAAGCGGAACCGGGCCGAACGCACCCGCACGTGGTCCGCGGCGGACCGGACTGCGTTGTGCAGGAACGTGTCCAGCAGCAGCATCGCCGGAACGTGGTCGAGCGGGTGGTCGAAGAAGAACGGATCCTGCTCGTCCACGGAGAGCGTGGCGCGCTCGTGACCGGGTTGGTGCTTGATCGCCTCTGTCATTGGTCATCCCATCGTGTCGACGGCTGACACGACAGTGGCGACGCCGGTTCCCGTTTCGTTCCCCGCGCCCGCGCCCTGCGCGGGTACCGGCGGGACTACGTCGCGGCCGCGGTGTCCGAGGAGCGTCTCGCGGAACGGTCCACAGCGGACCCCGGTCGTCTCGGCGATGTGCTCACGGTGGAGCTGCCGCGCGCCGGGATCTGAGGCGCCTGGGACACTGGACCTCCGACCACCCGCTAGACCAGGAGTGCACCGTGCAACAGGGAACCGTCCGCTGGTACGACCTAGAGCGCGGCTTCGGCTTCCTCGCCCCCGACGACGGCAGCGACGACATCTTCGTGCACGTCTCGCAGGTGCAGGGCGAGGGCGCGGCCAGGGCCCTGCGCGAGGGCCAGACGGTGGAGTTCGAGCCCGGTGAGGGACCCCGTGGTCCGCAGGCGCTGCACGTCACCGTCACCGGGGACACCGCGCCCGACGCGACCCTGGGCGTGCTCGCCACCGTCTCCTGGTACGAGCCGGCCAAGGGCTACGGGTTCGCCGCGCCGGACGGCGGGGGTGCGGAGGTGTTCGTGCACTCCTCCGCCATCGTCACCGGGGGCGTCCTCGCGGCCGGGCAGCGGGTGGCCTTCGTCGTCATCGCGGGGGAGAAGGGGCCGCAGGCGCAGCACCTGGTGCCGCTGAGCTTCGACGCCGGGGTCCGCAAGGCCCCTCTGGTCGTGCCCGGCGACGGTGCCGACGGTTCCGTCCTGTGGTTCGACGAGGAGAAGTCGTTCGGCTTCGTGGTCGCCGACGACGGGGCGGGTGACGTCTTCCTGCACGTGCGCGCCCTGGTCGACGACCGGTACCTGCCGGAAGAGGGCGACCGGGTCTCGTTCACCACGGTCACCGCGGACCAGGGTCGTCAGGCGCGCGACGTGCGGTTCGTGGCCGCCGGCGAGCCGGTGGAGGCCACCGCGGCCCCCAGCCAGGCCCGTTCGGTCACCCGGCCCGCAGCCCGCGCCGGCGACGGCACGGTGGCCCGCTACGACGGCGACCGCGGCTTCGGCTTCATCACCCCCGACGCGGGCGGGCCCGACCTCTTCGTGCACGTCTCGGTGGTCTCCGGCGAGCCCCTGGAGGCCGGCGACCGGGTGCGCTTCCGCATCCGGCAGAGCGACCGGGGCCCGCAGGCCGACGCCGTCGAGCGCGCCTGACCGGCAGGGACGGTCAGGCGACGCCTCGAACCCGTCCTTCCCAGGCTGGGACTGCTCAGGTGATCGTGTCCCTGCTGTGGCCCGCGCGAAGTCGAAGGTGGCCGATGGTCGGCTCAGCCAAGTAGCGTCGGCATGTGCCAGATGAGGGTGAGGTCATCGCCGGGCGGTACCGGCTGGTGTCGTGGATCGGGCAAGGATCCATGGGGGTGGTCTGGCAGGCGCGCGACGAGCAGCTCGACCGCGTGGTCGCGGTCAAGCTGCTCAACACGGACCGGCGGTCCCCGGACGCGGTGGCGCAGATGCTGCGCGAGGGCCGGGTCGCGGGTCGGCTGCGGCACCCGCACGCGATCAGCGTGTTCGAGGTCGTCGAGCACGACGGCAAGCCCTGTCTCGTGCTGGAGTACCTGCCCTCCCGCAGCCTCGCGGCGCTGATCGCCGAACGGGGCGCGCTGCCGCCGGGTGTGGTCGCGGCCGTGGGCAGGCAGGTCGCCGCCGCGCTGGCGGCGGCGCACGCAGAGGGCATCGTGCACCGGGACGTCTCGACGTTCAACGTCCTGCTGGCCGAGGACGGCATCGCGAAGATCACCGACTTCGGCATCGCCCGCGCGGTCGGCGAGGGCACGGTGACCGACGCCCGCCTGATCGTCGGCACGCCGGCCTTCCTGGCGCCGGAGGTGGCGGCGGGCGAGGCGGCGACGTTCGCCTCGGACGTGTTCTCCCTCGGCGCGACCCTCTACGCGGCGCTGGAGGGCACGCCGCCGTTCGGTGTGGACGACAACCCCTACGCGCTCCTGCAACGCGTGGTCCGGGGGGAGTTCGAGCCGCCACGGTCAGGTGGCCCGCTCGGCGACGTGCTCGTGCGCCTCCTGCATCGTGACGCGGCCCAACGCCCGACGATGGCCGAGGCCCACAAGCTGCTCGCGGCGGTCGCGGAGGGACTGCCGCTGCCCGCTGGACCCCCGAAGAGCGGGACGCGGATGCTGCTCACCCGCCGCCACCTGCCACGCCGGGTGATCGCGATGGTCGCCGGTGCGGCCGTCCTGGTCGCCGCCGGTGTCGTGATCGGTACCTTCGTGCAGGGCGACCAGCCCAGCAGCAGCGCCCAGACCAACTCCACCACGGCGACGACCACGGTTACGACCGCGGCCGCCTGCGATGCCCGTTACGAGGTGACCAACTCGTGGCCGGGCGGCTACCAGGTCGAGGTGACCGTGCGCAACACCAGCCCGGACGGCCTGACCGGCTGGACCATCACGTGGCAGCCGGCTGCCGGCCACACCATCGGCAACCTGTGGAACGGCACCCTGGCCCAGAACGCGACCGCGGTGACCGTCACCAACGCCGGCCACAACGCCGTGCTCGCCGCCGGGGGAACCACCTCGTTCGGGTTCGTCGCCGCCGGTCCTGACCCCGCTCGCCCGGCCGTGACCTGCTCCACCGCCAACTGAAAGGTCGGCTCACCGCTGACACCGGTGCCCGCTGCTACCCGAGGTGACGCGAGGCGGGGTTGTCGACGTCCTCGAAGATCAGGAACGTCTTGGTCGACAGCACTCCGGGGATGTTCTGCAGCTGCTCCAGCACGACGCGGCGCAGGGCGTCGTTGTCCGCCGCCCTGACGAGCAGCATCACGTCGAACTCGCCGCCCATGAGCGCCATGTGCCGCACTTCGGGGATGGCGCGCAGCTGCGCCTGCAGATCCCTCCAGTTGTTCTGCCGCACCGTCATCGCCACGTACGCGGACGTCGTCAGCCCGACCTTCACCGGGTCCACCCGCGCGGTGAAGCCGGTGATCACCCCGTCCGCCATGAGGCGCTCGAACCGGGCGTAGGCGTTCGCGCGGGAGATGGTCACGCGTTCGGCCAGCGCGCGCCCCGACAACCGGCCGTCCGCCTCCAGTTCGGCGAGGATCCGGCGGTCGATCTCGTCCAGCTCCGCGTTCACGTGTCTCACTCCTGGGGGCAAAAGGGCGGTGTGGAGGTCCAACTGAACCGGCTGAATCGAGGCGTGAAGTCAATCGTCTCGCTCTCACGCGTGGATCTAGCCGATCGGCCACCAATGTAGGCAACATTCGGGCTAGGTGTAACTCCTCGTGGAGGTGCGGATGAGTGCCGGTCAGCTCAAGGCGGCCATCACCCCGGCCCGGCTGCTGGACCAGAACGGCCGCCTGGTCAGGGGAGCGTCGAAACCCGACGCCGAGGCCCTGCTGGAGGGGTACCGCAAGCTGGTGTTCGCCCGCAGGCTGAACGAACAGTGCGGTGCGCTGGTCCGGCAGGGACGGTTGGCCGTCTACCCGTCCTCGCGCGGGCAGGAGGCCTGCCAGGTGGCGTGCGCGTCCGTTCTCTCGGAGGGCGACTGGCTGTTCCCGACCTACCGCGACACGGCCGCGATCGCCGCTCGCGGGGTGGACCCGGTCGAGGTGCTCACGTTGTTGCGCGGCGACTGGCACTGCGGCTACGACCCGAACGAGCACAAGGTCGCGCCTCAGGCCACGCCACTGGCCACGCAGCTGCTGCACGCGGTCGGCGTCGCCCACGCGGCCCGTCTCAAGGGCGAGGACACCGTCGTGATGGCGCTGTGCGGGGACGGCGCGACGAGCGAGGGCGACTTCCACGAGGCCTGCAACTTCGCCGCCGTCTTCAAGGCACCGGTCGTCTTCTTCGTGCAGAACAACAAGTACGCGATCTCCGTTCCTCTCGCGCGCCAGTCGGTTGCGCCCTCGCTGGCGGCCAAGGCGATCGGCTACGGCATGCCCGGCGTCCGCGTCGACGGCAACGACCTGCCGGTGCTCGAGAAGGTGCTCGGCGAGGCCGTCGACCGTGCCCGCGCGGGCGGGGGACCGACGCTGGTCGAGGCGGACACCTACCGCATCGAGTCGCACACCAACGCCGACGACGCCAGCCGCTACCGCGCCGACGACGAGGTCACCGAGTGGCTTCCGCGCGACCCGTTGTCGCGGGTGCGGACCTACCTGACGGGGATCGGCGCGCTCGACGACGCACGTGATCAGGAGATCCACGCCGCCGCGGAGGAGATGGCGGCCGCGGTCCGCGCCGGTGTCGGTGCCGAGACGTCCCTCGACCCCGAGGAGATCTTCGCCCACGTCTACTCCACCCCCACCCCGCAACTGGTGGAACAGCGCGCGGGTCTGCGGGCCGAGCTCGACTCCGAGGAGGCCTGATGGGCGCCGAGAAGATGACGATGGCGCAGTCGATCAACGCCGCGCTGCGGGACGCCATCGCCGAGGACGACTCCGTCGTGGTGTTCGGCGAGGACGTGGCCCAGCTGGGCGGCGTGTTCCGGGTGACGGACGGGCTGCACCGCGAGTTCGGCGAGAGCCGGGTCTTCGACACCCCGCTGGCCGAGTCCGGCATCGTCGGCATGGCGGTGGGCATGGCCATGAACGGCATGCGCCCGGTCGTCGAGATGCAGTTCGACGCCTTCGCGTATCCCGCGTTCGAGCAGATCGTCAGTCACGTCGCGAAGCTGGGCAACCGCACGCGCGGCAAGGTGCGGCTGCCGATGGTCATCCGCATCCCCTACGCGGGCGGCATCGGGGGAGTGGAGCACCACTGCGACTCGTCCGAGGCCTACTACGCCCACACTCCCGGTCTCACCGTCCTGGCACCGGCCACCAACGCCGACGCCTACGGCCTGCTGCGTGCGGCGATCGCCGGTTCCGACCCGGTCGTCTTCCTGGAGCCCAAGAAGCACTACTTCGCCCGCGAGGAGGTCGACGTGACGGTGCCCGTGCCGCCGATCGGCCGCGCGGTGGTCCGGCGCCCCGGCAGGGACGCCACGCTGATCGCCTACGGCCCGTCCGTGCCGGTGGCGCTGGCCGCCGCCGAGCAGGCCGCCACCGAGGGCAGGGACCTGGGCGTGGTCGACCTGCGCTCCATCGTCCCGTTCGACGACGAGACCGTGTGCGCCGAGGTCCGCAGGACCGGCCGTGCGGTCGTGATCGCCGAGGCACCAGGCTTCGCCTCGGTGGCCTCGGAGATCGCCGCACGGGTGGGGGAGCGCTGCTTCCACCACCTGGAAGCGCCGGTCCGCCGCGTCACCGGTTTCGACGTGCCCTACCCCGCACCGAAGCTGGAGCACCACTTCCTGCCCGGCGTGGACCGGATCCTCGACGCCGTCGACACGTTGCAGTGGGAGGACGCCGCATGAGCACGCAGGTGTTCGACCTGCCCGACCTGGGCGAGGGACTGACCGAGGCCGTGCTGCTCCGGTGGCTCGTCAAGACCGGCGACGCCATCTCCGTGGACGAGCCCGTGGCGGAGGTCGAGACGGCCAAGGCGATGGTCGAGGTGCCTTCACCGTTCGGCGGCGTGATCGCACGGCTGCACGGTGCGGAGGGCGACACGCTCCAGGTCGGTTCGCCGTTGATCTCCGTCGGCGCAGGCGCGTCCACCGCTGAGTCCTGTGTGGAGGAAGAGCGTGCCGGGTCCGGCAACGTCCTGATCGGTTACGGGACTTCCGAGGCGAAGTCGTCACGCCGCCGCCGGAAGGCCGCTGTGACAGCGGGCAGTGGCGAACGCGCGGCCGCTGTTCCGTTGGTGCGCAACGGGGAACGCCCGGCCGTGCAGTCGCCGATCGTGCGCCGCCTCGCCCGCGACAGCGGCGTCGACCTCACCGCGCTGATCGGTACCGGACCCGGTGGCCTGATCACCCGCCGCGACGTCGAGGCCGCCGCCGTCGTGCCCGAGCTGGTTGCGCCCACGCCTGACGTGCCGGAGCCGGCGAGCGGTGCGGACCAGCGCACGGGTCTGCCGATCCGCACCCGAGTGCCGTTGACGGGCATGCGCAAGGCGGTCACCGCCACGCTGACCCGCAGCCGGACCGAGATCCCCGAAGCGACGACGTGGGTCGACGTCGACGCCACGGCGTTGCTGGAACTCCGCGCCGAACTCAAGGAAACCGGTGCGGCGCCAGGCGTTCTCGCGATGGTCGCGCGGTTCGTCGTGGCGGGGCTCGCCCGCTTCCCCGAGCTGAACTCCCGCGTGGACACCGAACGCGGCGAGATCGCCCACCTCGACGGCGTGAACCTCGGCCTGGCGGCGCAGACCGACCGCAGTCTCGTCGTCCCGGCGGTGAAGGACGCGCACCGTCTGAGCATGCGCGGCCTCGACACCGAGATCCGCAGGCTCACCGCCGCCGCCCGCGAGGGCACCGCCACCGCCGCGGAACTCACGTCCGGGTCGTTCACCCTGAACAACTACGGCGTGCTCGGCGTCGACGGCAGCGCCGCGATCATCAACCACCCCGAGGTCGCGATCCTCGGCATGGGACGCATCCTGCCGCGACCGTGGGTGGTCGACGGAGAGATCGCGGTGCGCCACATCGTGCAGCTGTCGCTCGTCTTCGACCACCGGGTGTGCGACGGCGGCACGGCGGGTGGCTTCCTCCGGTTCGTCGCCGACTGCGTCGAGAACCCGAAGTCGGCGCTCGCGGACCTGTAGCGCGTCGGCGTCCCGGCGTGGCCGAGCCGAGAGGTCAGGCCTGGATGCCGCGCAGGTTCACGTCGCCGAAGGTGGCACCCCGCGGGTCTTCGGGGTGGCTGAGGTTCGGCGTGGGCCGACTCGTCCTCCGGGTTCGGCACGACGTCTGCGGTTGATCGAGTTGAGGACGAGCAACGTCAGCATCAGCAGCCCGAAGCCGATGCTGATGCCGCTCAGGGCCGCGATGATCGGCGGCCAGTCGCGGTCCGGCGGCGCGCTGATGGTCGTGACCAGGTCCCTGGGCGGCGGACTGGAGAAACCCGTGGACTCGGAGGGCAGCACCGCGGTCAGTGCGGCCACCGGGTTCACCATGCCGTAGCCGATCCGGTGGTCCCTGCCGGACGTGTTGCCGGGGTGCAGCGCGGTGGCCTTGAGCCGGTCCATCACCTGGCGCGCCTTGAGGTCTGGGAACCGCTCGCGCACGAGCGCGGTGATACCCGCGACGTACGGGGCGGCGAAACTCGTCCCCTGGATCTTTCCCACGCCGTCGGCCTTCACGTTCGCGTTGGTCAGGCCGGTGCCCTTGGGGTCGACGGAGATGATCTCCTCACCGGGTGCGGCGATGCTGACCCAGGGTCCCCAGACGCTGAAGCCCGACACCTCACCGGAGCGCGCCATCGACGCCACCGACAGCACGTCGTCGGCGAACCACGCGGGCGACGAGACCGAGTTGACGGTCGCCGGGTCCAGGTTGTTGTTCTGCAGCGGACAGCCGGCTTTGCTGTCGAGGTTGCCGGCCGCCGTCACGATCACGGTGTTCTTGACGTCGACCGCGTACCGGATCGCGGCCTGCAGCGCCCGGTCGTCCGCGCTGAAGTCCTTGGGGAGGCCGCAGTTCGTCAGGGAGATGTTGACGACCCCTGCGCCCTGGTCCGCGGCGCGCACGACGGCCTGTGCCAGCGTCGAGACCTTGCCGGCGGACGTCCGCTTGTCCCTGGTGGCGTCACCCTTGAACTCGAAGCGGTCGCTGGTCTGGCGGATCGCGAGGATCGTCGCCTCCGGTGCGGCGCCGACGAAGTCGCCCTCGGTCTTGGCCGCCGCGGCGACGCCGGCCACCTCGGTGCCGTGGCCGTCGCAGTCGTCCGCGCCGTTCCTGTTCCCGCTGACGTACTCACCGCTGGGCACGACCCGGCCGGCGAAGCGAGGGTTGCGCGGGTCGACCCCCGTGTCGATGATCGCGATCTTGACGCCCTTGCCGGTCGCGAACCGGTGTGCCTGCTGGAGGTTCAGGTGAACCTGGCCCCACGGCATGTACTCGATCAGCTCGTTCTTGGTGTCGGACTCGACGCATCCCTTGCCGGTGGGTGTGTACGGCACGTCCGGCCCGCCGGTGTCCCGCGGCGGCTGGGTGCCAGGTGGTAGCGCCGGCGGCACCGAGTTCGGCTGGACTGCAGATGACGGCGGTGGCGCGGAAGCCGATGGAGCCGCTCCCGTCAGCAACAACAACGCGGTGATCGCCGTCGCCGTGCCATGGCGGAACCCCGTGGTAAAGATCTTCACCTGTGACCCCCCGGTCCTCACCCACCGACCCCCCGACCGGTGATGACCGAAGTCCACCACGGAAAGGCCCGGAGCCGCAAAAATCGGGGCGCCCCAACCTGAAACCTGCTTCAGGTAGGCGGTTCCGCGGAGCTAGGCGGCCACGCGCCGAAGGGATGCGCCGCGCGTTCATGCGTGAACTCGGTGTCCCACCGCTCATCTGGTCGTGGGTCCGCTGTGGACGGAGGTCAGGGCTTGGTCTGGTATTCGCGGGCGACGTCGACCAGGAGCTGGTGCATGGCGAGCTCGGCGGGGGCGCGCAGCCGGTCCTGGCGGTGTGCCAGCAGGACGCGCCGGGCCGGCACGTCGGTGCCGAGCGCGAGGACGCGGACGTCGGGGTTCGGGTTGCGCACCGCCGTCCTCGGCGCGAGGGCGACTCCGAGTCCGACGCTGACCATGGCCTGCGCCTCCTGGTAGTCGTTGGCCTCGAACGCGATCTTCGGGGTGAAGCCGGCCGCGCGGCAGCTGCGTTCGAGCACCTCGGCCACCGGGTGGTCGTGGGCGCGGACGATCCACTCCTCGTCGGCGAGTTCGGACATGGTGGTGAACCGCTTGCGGGCGAGGCGGTGATCGGCGGCGACGATGAGCACGGTCGGGTCGTCGAGCAGCGGGGTGAGGGAGATGTCGTCCACGTCGACCCGGTTCCACTCGTAGTCCCACAGCAGTGCGATGCCCACGGTGCCGTTCTCCAGCAGTTCGACGAGCTCGTCGAACCGGGTGCTGCGCACGTCCAGGCGGAGATCGGGGTACTGGCGGCGGAACCGGCTGACGACCTGGGGGAGCAGGGCGCTGGCGACGGTGGGGAACACGCCCACCGCGATGGTGCCGCGGCGCAGTCCCGCCAGTTCGGCGAGGTCGGCCTCGGCTGCGCTGAGCCGGCGCAGGACGTGGCGGGCGTGGCCGGCCAGCACGGCTCCCGCCTCGGTGGGGCGCACACCTCTGGCCTGCCGGTGCAGCAGGGGTTGACCGGCCTCCGTTTCGAGTCGTCGCAGCTGCTGAGAGACCGCGGACGGGGTGTAACCGAGCTGTTCCGCGGCGGCGGTCATCGAACCGGTGTCGATCACGGCCGCGAGCAGCGCCAGGCGTCGGACGTCCAGCATGGGCACTCCTGCGTCGAAGAATTTTGATGCGGCGATTTCACCGATTCATGACTTCCGTGCAGTCTAGCTTCAGTCCGAGAACCGGTGTTCACCTGGATTTGGGCCGTTCAACGTCCAAATGAGGGGGATTCTGCGCCCTTCGAGCGTGAAGCTCAGCTTCACGGGTGTTCAGAATCTCGTGATTGTGTTCACTCTCGATGCGAGTCACGGTAGCCGTCATTCCCCAGCTGTTACGGCGGTGTTGCCACCGCCGCTAAGGAGTGACTGTGCGAGAGATACCGGCGACGTGGATGCGCGGGGGCACCAGCAAGTGCTGGGTGTTCGAGCGCGACGTGCTCACGGTGCCCGGTCGCAGCGTCGACGAGGTGCTGCTGCGGCTGTACGGAAGCCCGGACCCGCGCCAGGTCGACGGCGTCGGCGGGGCGACCTCCACCACCAGCAAGGCGGTCGTCCTCACCAGGAGCGATCGGCCCGACATCGACGTCGAGTACACGTTCGCCCAGATCGGCATCGCCGACGGGCGGGTGGACTGGACGAGCAACTGCGGCAACTGCTCGGCCGTCGTCGGGCCCTACGCGCTGCGGCGCGGCTGGGTGGTGCCCACCGGCGAGGTGACCACGGTGCGGATCAACAACACCAACACCGGCCAGCTGATCGTCGTCGAGGTGCCGACGCCCTCGGGCCGGGTGACCGAACAGGGCGGCGACCACAATCCCGGGGTGGCTCAGCCCGGCCTAGGCGTGCACCTGTGGTTCGTCGACCCGGCCGGCCGGACGACGGGGGCGTTGCTGCCCACGGGCAACGCCGCCGACGTGGTGGACGGGGTGCGCGTCACCCTGCTCGACGCCGGGGCGCCCGTCGTCCTCGTCCCCGCCGACGAGGTCGGCGTGGACGGCAGCGCCTCGCCGTCCGCGCTCGACGCCCAGGAAGAGCTGCTGGCCCGGCTCGACCGGATCCGCCGCATCGCGGCGGTCCGCATGGGTCTCGCCGCCGACCCCGCCCAGGCCGCCAGGGCCACCCCCAAGATCGCCCTGGTCAGCCCCGGCCGGCCAGGGCGATCGGACGTCACCGTGCGGATGTTGTCCATGGGACGGACCCATCCCGCGCTCGCCATCACCGGAAGCGTCGCACTCACCGCCGCGGCGCACACGCCGGGTACGGTGCTGTCCGGCTTCACGAGCGGCGAGCGCGAGGTGCTGCGCCTGGACACCCCGGCCGGAGTCGTGACGACCCGCGCGGGTATCCGCGACGGGCTGTTCGCGATCGGGGTCACCCGGACCGCACGTCGCATCGGCGACGCGACCCTCGCTCTCCCCGACGACGAGCCCTTGGAGATCTCGTCCGCGACACTGGCCGCCGCGTCGGCCTCCTGACCCGCACCGTCCCGCCCGGACGGAAGCGTCAGGGCCGGCCGCAAGACCAAAGAGGACAATGATGTCATCACAGCTGATCGCGATCCTGGTTCTGGGCGGCATGTTCGTCGTCGCCACGATGCTGCCCATCAACATCGGAATCCTGGCGCTGGTCGCGTCGTTCGTCGTCGGCACCTTCGTGTTCGGCTTCGAGGACAAGGAGATCTTCGAGGGATTCCCCGTCTCGCTGTTCATCACCGTCGTCGGAGTCACCTACCTGTTCTCCGTCGCCAAGCTGAACGGCACGATCGACCTGTTGGTGCAGGGCGGGATCAGGCTCGTACGAGGCCGCGCGATCCTCGTCCCGTGGGTGCTGTTCCTCGTGGCGGCCACGCTGACCGCGCTGGGCACCTTCACCCCGGCGGCCGTCGCGCTGCTGGTGCCGATCGGGATGAGCTTCGCCTTCACCTACCGCATCAGCCCGCTGATGATCGGCATGATGGTGATCTGCGGGGCCCACGCCGGGGCGTTCTCGCCGATGGCGGTGTCCGGCGCGCTGGTGTACGGCATCGTGGCCAAGTCCGGGCTGACGATCTCCCACGCGACGTTGTTCTTCGCGAGCCTGGGTTTCAACCTGCTCCTCGCCGCCGTCACCTACGTGATGCTCCGCCGCCGCGGCGAGGAGAGCTTCGACGACCGTCCTGCCGTTGACGACGCTCCGAGCGGAGGAAGTGCACCTGCCGGTGGCGGTGTCGCCACCGAGGTCAGGCCGACGACGAGGACGGTCACGTGGCACCAGCGCGCCACGCTCGTGGCTCTGGTCGGGCTCGTCGTCGGCGCACTCGCCTTCCACCTGCAGATCGGTTTCCTGGCCCTGGCCGCCGGTGCCGTGCTCGCCCTGCTCGACCGCGCGAACCTCGGCAAGGCCGTCGAGGGCATCAGCTGGCCCACGATCCTGCTGGTCGCCGGCATGGTCACCTACGTGGGCGTGCTGGAGCACTCCGGCACCATCGACTGGGTCGCACACGGAGCGGTCGGTCTGGGAGCTCCGTTGCTCGTAGCACTCGTCCTGTGCGTCATCGTCGGCGTCACCTCGGCGTTCGCCTCGTCGACGGCCATTCTCACCGCGACCATCCCGATGGCGATCCCGTTGCTGCTCACCGGATCACTGCCCGTCGCAGGGGTCGTCGCAGCCATGGCCATCTCCACCACCATCGTGGACGTCTCACCGTTCTCCACCAACGGCGCACTGGTCCTCGCCAACGCCCGCGGCGTCGACCGGAACCGCTTCTACCGTCAGGTCATCTCCTACACCTGCGTCATCGTCGCCCTCGGACCGATCGCAGCGTGGGCGGTGCTCGTCCTGCCGGGCTCGTTCTGATCCGGGTGCGGGAGACCGGTCAGTGCTCGTGCCCGAGATCCCAGCCGCTGCCGCCGCGACGCTCCAGGTCGTCGAGGTAGCGGGCCGGGCCGGCCGCGCTCTTGGCCGGCGCCGAGAATCAAGTGGGTGAAGTGCTCGCGTTCTCCCTCGGAGGTGACGTAGCGCGGGATCGGTAGCAGCGCGCGGCTACGTCGCGCGACTGCTGTCCGGCCGCTCGAAGTCCCGTGGCGAGATTCGGCGCACTCCACCTCAAATCCTCGTGTTCGCCACAATCCGGTCCAGCGCCAGACGGCCCATGCGGTACATGACCGGGTTCGAATCGACGTAGTACCAGATCGCACCGAGGCATTGCTGGAACGACCACGCCTTGCTGCGTTCCCATTCCAGGTCGTCGCAGTTCAGCAGTTCACGGAAGATCGCCCGCGAATCGTCGCCCAACAGGTACCAGGCGGACATGGTGTCCAGCGCGGGATCAGCCGGTGCGAAACCGCCGGTGTCGAGGACGCCTGCCAGCCGGCCGTCGGAGACCAGGACGTTGAGCGGCTGCAGATCGCCGTGCGACATGACGTCCGCCGAGGTGCGGGGCAGGTCGCGGAAGTGGGCCCACAGGCGGCGGAGGTGCGGGACGTCGAGCAGGTCCTCGCTGTTCTTGAAGCATTCTTCGACCCACTCGTCGTGGTCGCGGATGTCGCCGCCGCGGTTGTGGCCTTCGAACACCTTGCCCCGGGTGTCGGTGGCTCGCAGTGCGGTGATCAGGCCGGCGAGGTCGTGGGAGAAGTCTGCGGACCCTTCGAACTCGATCGGCGCGATCGTCCCGGGAATCCAGGTCTGCACGGCCCACGGCAGCGGATATCCTTCCGCCGGCTCGCCGATCGCGATCGGGCGGGGCGCCGGGACCGTGCTCTGGTCGGCGAACCGTTGGGAGGCTTCGGCTTCGCGCTTCAGGACCTCGCGGGCTGCGTCGACCGTCCGTCGCCGGATCAGGAACCGGGCCGCCGCCTCGTCGCCGATTCGGAAGATCGTGTTCACGGTTCCGTCCGACGCGATCCGCTGGACCGGTTCGCTCGCCCAGGCGGGGAACTGGTCGGCGATCATTGCCCGGACGACGTCCTCGCGAACGTCGATCCCATCATCGTGCATCGCCATGCGTGGTGAAATCCGATCGTGGTCAGGCCTGACGGCACTGGGCGGTTGTTTCCATTTTGGACGGTCGGTGCCGAGGTCCGGCAGTCAGCGAGTCACGACGAACCGGATGACCGCCGGGAGAAGGCACGGCGGCATCCGAGTGCGTCGACACGACCACCACACTCCACGACGAGTTGCGTGGCGATGAAACTCGCAGTGGTCGGCGGTGGATCAACGTGCCCGCCGGAATTGCTCGACGGCATCGATGCGCTCGACGTCACCACCGACGACCTCGACGCGGGGGTGGAGGACGCGGACGTGCCACCCGGAGCACCTCCCGGAACGCGCTGGAGACAATTTCCTGAACATCAGGATTGGACATGCCGAAGCCCCCTCACTGGCCGTGCTCGCGGCGCCAAGCCGGTCTGGAACACGGCTCGAACGGTGGAACCAGCGGTCGCCATGATTCTTTTCCTGACGATCGGTGTCAACGACGCGGCGGAGCGCAGTTGCCCACCAGTGTCTACTGTGGACAAGAGGGAAAGTCTTGGGGGCATTCCTTGTTGCGCCGGAGACAGTCGGCCTCGATCCACCGGCCGATCGCACTGACGATCATGACCTCACGGCCTGTCCAGCACGACGGCGGTCTCCTCCAGAACCGCGATGATCTCGTCGATGCTCAGCTGCACCGCTCCTTCGCGGTCGCCGACGCCGTCGATCTGCGAGCGCAGCCGGTACGCGAGCGTACCGTCCGGGTGCAGCTCAGCGGACAGATCGTCGGTCGTGGGACCCCAGCACGCGAAGTCCGGTGATCGCCCCACCCGGTAGTGGCCGACGTCCGTCCGCAGCGAGTGCGCGAACTGCGGCACGTACACCGTGTTGTCGTATGGAGTCGCGATGGCGCCGTCCAGCCAAAGCGTGCACGTGCGCAGTTGCGGTGCGCGCGGATCTGCCGGCCCGATCTCCATCGCGATGCGCGCCTGGTCGCCGATCACCAGGTCCGTTGAGAGCCAACGCGCAACGTCGAAGTCGAAGTCGAGGCCTGTGATCACGGCGTCCACTGTGGACGTGGTCGCGTCTTCCTCGAGCGTGACCGACTCGGGCAGGTCCACGAAACCCAGGTGCTCCAACACGCCGCGCAGGTGGTCGGGAGAACTGGTGTCCACGCCGATGTTGCGCAGCGCCGGCACGTGCAGCTGGTCCGGTCCGGACAGCCGCACGCCGTTCAGGTGCACCTGAACGGCCCGGAGGTGCGGCGCGGAGTAGTCGGCCGGCCCCAGCTCGACGGCGAAGGTCGCCTGGTCGCCGTGCATTCCGGCGGACCGCACACCGAACGCTCCGAGGAACTCGTCAGCGACCGCACGCCACCGCGCGGGATCCTCGCCGCTGACCGACGCGAAACCCTTGTGCTTCGCGATGTCGCGACCGGGCTTGGTCAGGCCGAGCAGTCCGTTCGCGCAGTGGTAGCGCACCAGGTACTCCTGGTCGAGCGCGCCGCGGTGCAACGCCGCCACCGAGCGCGGCGTGCGCGGCAGCTGTGGAAGAGCCAGGGCCGCGTCGATCCGTTCGCCCCAGTGCCCGCCACCGCTTTCGAGCACCGCGGCCACCTCGGACACGTACCCGTCGTCACCCGTCATCTCGCACAGCACCTGTGCGGTCCGCACGCGGAAAGTGCCGCTTGCAGACGGAAGAACGGACCGCAGCACGTCGGCCGCGTCGGACGGCGCACGACCGGCGCGCGCCAGAGCGCCGATCGACTCGACCGCGACGTGATCGCGTTCGGCGACACCGAGGCGCACCATCCGTTCCGCCCGCTCCGGCCGGCGCTCGTGCTCGGCGACCAGCGCACTGACGTCGGCGCCCTCGTGCCACACCAGGTAAGGCTCGCCGAACACCTCAAGACGGAACTCGTGCCACGCTTCGCTCACCCGCGAGAGGCTAGTGCTTCCCCGATCACCTGACCTCGCCGCGACTTGCTGAGTAGCGTCGCGGACATGGAGAACGGCGGACCCAGCCGGACTGCGCTCATCACCGCGTACGCCCGCGCCTACCACCAGGTCGAAGACCGGCCGAAGATCTTCGACGACCCCCTCGCGGCACGTCTGCTCGGCTACGCCCAGGACGAGCTGCCGAGCCTGGGCACGGTCGGGACCGAGCGCCTGAGCGGCGCCGTGACGGACCGCCCCCGCCGTCTCTTCTTCGCCACCAGGACCCGCTTCGCCGAGGACGCCGTCACCGCGGCCGTCGCCGCCGGTGTGCGGCAGGTGGTGGTGCTGGGCGCGGGCCTGGACACCTTCGCCTACCGCAACCCGCGCCCGGACCTGCACGTCTTCGAGGTCGACCACCCCGCGACGCAGGCGTGGAAGCGAGAACGCCTTGCCGTGGCGGGAATCGACACCCCCGACACGCTGACGTTCGTGCCGGTCGACTTCGAATCCCAGGCGCTGGCGCCAGAACTGGACGCCGCCGGGTTCAGCCGGACGCTCCCGGCCACGTTCGTGTGGCTCGGCGTCGTCTACTACCTGACCCCGGAGGCCGCTCACAGCACCCTCGCCTACATCGCGGGCCAGGTGCAGCCGGTCGAGGTGGTCTTCGACTACCTGCGGGCCGCGACCACCGACGCGGAACGTGCTCACCAGCGCCTCCGCGCCGAGCGGCTGGCCGGTGTCGGTGAACCCGTGTTCAGCTACTTCACGCCCGACGGCATCGCCGCGCGGTTGCGGTCACTCGGGTTCACCGGCGTCGAGGACCACCCCGCCGCGGACCTGGTCGCCGGATACCTCGGCGAGTGCGCGGGGGAACTGCCCCCGGCGCTCGGCTCTCTCCGCATGCTGCGCGCAAGCCGTTGAGGACGGTGTCCACTTTCGGCGCCATTCAGGACACCGTTGAGGATTCGTTCTGCCGCAACGCATCTAGCCGTAGACTCCGACACCCCGATGCCGACGCGGGGGAGGAGAACGGATGCAGGACCCTTCGGACTCGGTGGAGACCGCAGAGCCTGAGGAGAACGATCCGGCGACGGTCCTGGTGGAGGTGCTCCCCGGGGTGGCGGTCTTCGCCGGGGAGGTTCCGCCGGAACTGAGGCTCGACCTGATCGACTTCGGGATCGTGCCGACCGCCGACCGCAGGCAGATCTCCGCGATCCTCGCCTCCATCGGGAACGCGGCGACCGTGACCGGCAACGTCGGCACCGCCTTCGCGAGCGTGCAGGGGCTCTACCGGCTGGGCGAAAAGACGCAGGCTCTTCTGAACAACGGTGCGAAGCTCGCCGGCAAGGACGGCGGTTTCCTCGGCACGGTGATAGGCCGCGGTGGCGGCATGGCTCAGGCCCGCCTCTACCCCGTGACCGCGGTGAGCAAGGCGCCGATGCTGGCCTCGGTCGGCCCGGCACTGGCCATGGTGGCGTTGGAGATGATGCTGAACGAGGTCTCGAGCCTCGTCAGGACCACCCTCGCGGTGACCAACCAGGTCCTCACCACGATCCGCAAGGAGCAGTGGGCCGAGCTGACCGGACTCGTCGCCGCCGTCGACCGCGCGGTCGACCAGGCGCGCGAGATCGAGTCGGTCCCGACGTCGCTGTGGGAGGACGTCGCGGGCAGCGGACCGTTGCTGCGCAAGCAACTCGAGCTCTACCAGGGCAACGTTCGCGACCACGTCCGCCGGGTCAGCCGAGCCGACGCACGCGGCCAGCGCGAGTACCTGCAGGCGAACGCCGAGGTCATCGCCTTCGACGTGCACGCCCTGCTGTCCTCTCTCAACGCGTGGACCGGGTACCACGCGCTCCGCGCCGCACGGGCGAGGGCCGCGGGACGCGACGACGCCGGCGAGGCGCACTACGCGGAGGTCATCGCCCGCGACACCCAGGCGGAGTTCGACTCGACCCTCGCCGAGATGACGAGCCTCGTCGACGCGCTGGTCCGGGAGCTCCGGATCACCGCCGAACTGCGCGAGCCCGACGCGTGGCCGTTGCCGGGCAAGCGGAAGGACGTGAAAGCGGCCCGCGAGTCCTCCGCCCGGCTGCTGGAGTGGATCGAGCCCCTCGCCGACTCCCTGCACCCGCCGGTCCCGGCGCTGGAGACCCCGGACGTCCTCTGCGGACCCCCGTCCCTGGAATCGGGGCCGTACCTGCGCATCCTGCGATGGCTCTTCGAAGACGGCGAGGTCCTGCGCGTCCTCGGTTTCCCCGAGCAGCTGGACGACGGTCCGCTGTCGTCGATCGTCGGCGGAGCGATGGGGATGCTGGCCGCGGCGATGGACAAGACCGCGGACAGGACACTGGTCGCCGTCACGGACCGCCGCATCATCGTGGCCAGGACGAACACCTTCCTCGACCAGGCCGAGATCCAGCAGGACATCCCGCTCGACCAGGTGCGCTACGTCCGGGCACCGGCCGCGCAGCCGGTGATCGACCTCATCACGCGCGACGAGAACATCCGGTGGCTCTTCCACACCGACGTCGACAGCGCCCAGGTGGACGCGCTTGCCGCCGTACTCGCCGAGTCGATGACCATCCCGGACACCGAACGCGACGAGTTCCGACAGCGGCGCCCCGCGTCAATCGAGGCGAGCGTGGTCTCGGACTGATCCGCCGCCGGGCTCGAACACCAGGTAGTGCCGGTCCGCGTACCCCGGCACTACCTGGTGTTGAGCACGGCCTGCACCAGCGGACCCAGCGTGCCACCGACGGCTCCGAACGCCGTGCCGACGGCTCCGAACGCCGTGCCGACGGCGCCGCCGGAAGCGCCGGCCACCGCGTCTCCCAGTGCGCCCGCGACGAACGCCAGCGTGTTCGCCGTGTTCAGCAAGCGGCTTCGCCGAGCTGATCTGGAGTCAGGCCCATATGTGACACGCGCTGCGCGAGTACGGGCGGCAGGACTGCCTCGGCGGCTTGACCAACAAGTGCGGACCTGAGGCGGCTTGATGTGCAGGTCAGGCCTATCGGGCCGTGTTTGGCACCCCACAGGCCTTTATCGCGCTCGAAGATGTGAAGGTGCTGGTGCTGATCGCGTCCGCGATCATCCTGTTGAACTGATCAGGGCCGCCAGTTCGGCGGGCCGTGACAGGAACGGCGAGTGCGACCCCGGCAGTTCCAGCGCACCGCGTGCCCGAAGCCGGTCCGCGAACACCGGCGGGAAGATCACGTCGTCCGCGCACAGGATCGACGTGGTCGGCACGGTCTGCCACGCTGCCGCGGTCACCGGTTCCTCGAACGAGCGCGCGCTCTGCGGACGCAGCCGCCCCACGGCCCAGGAGGCCAGGCTGTCAGGCACGTCGGCGAACAGCAGGTCGCGGGCGGGCTCGGGCACGTCCAGCAGCTTGGTCCCCGCCTCGTACCAGGGACCGCCCAGTGGCGACACCACGGACTCACCCGGCTCGAGCGCGTGCGCGGCCAGGTAGATCAGCCGGTCCGCGGACCCCGCGGCCTGCCCCACCGGCACACCGGCGTAGGAGTGGGCCAGCACGGTCACCGGGCCGTTCAGGGCCTCGATCGCCTCGCGCACGACCTCCGCGTCCTCGCGCACGCCGTGGGCCGGTGATCCCGAGGCGCTCGGCAGGTCGAGCACCGAGGTCGTCCAGCCGCGGGCCTCCAGTTCGGGAACGAGCAGGTCCCAGCACCAAGCTCCGTGCCAAGCACCGTGCACGAGCAACAAGTTCCCGCGGTCCATCACGATCTCCTTCATTCGTTTGGTCCTACGCTAACCACGCAAGGGCAGCAGCCGCCGTCGTCAGAGTCCGCCGTCCTGTTGGGAGAGTCCGAGCTTGAACCCGCTGGAGCACCTGCTGTCCACGCTGAGCGTGAACTGGGCCGTCGCGACGCCCCTGCACGCGGGCGGACGGTGGGCGCTGCACTTCGTCGGACTGCTGGACCTGCGGGTGGAGGTCGTCATCCAGGGGCGCGCGCACGTCGCGGTGGCCGGGCAGAGCTTCTGGGCCGAGCAGGGCGACTGTTACGTCATCGCCGGAAGGCGGCCGTACCGGATCGCCGCGGACCCGAGCATCCCGTCGGTGTTCGCGAAGCCCTACTACGACCACGAGGACGGCACGCAGCGCGACACGGCCCGGGTCGGCGAAGGCCACGACACGACCTTGCTGGGCGCCGGTTTCACCTGCGATCCGGAAGCTGCTTGGCTGCTGGAGGTCCTGCCGCCGGTGATCCACGTCCGGGCGGGCACTGTCGCGGCGACCATCGCGCTCATCAGGAGCGAGGTCCACAACGGCAGCAGGATGATCCTCGACCGCCTCTGTCAGGTGCTCCTGCTCCAAGTGCTGCGCGACCACACCTCGGACGTGCTCACACACCAGCAGTTCGGTCCTGTGCTGAAGGCGATGCACGACGACCTTGCGCACCCGTGGACCGTGAGCGAACTCGCGAGCGTCGCGGCCATGTCGCGGTCGACGTTCTTCCTGCGGTTCAAGGACTTGATGGGCGTGACACCGCTCGACTACCTGTTCCGCCTGCGCATGAACCAGGCCGCCCGCACGCTCCGCGACACCACCGGCACGGTCGCCTCGATCGCCGCGGCCGTCGGCTACCGCACCGAAAGCGCGTTCAGCGCCGCGTTCAAGAGGTTCGCCGGACGCTCGCCGGGTGAGTACCGGACGGCCCGGTGACCTGGCACGGCAAACCGGACAGCTCGATCGGCGTCGCCGGCAAGCCGATGGGACCTGGTCGCCTCCCGCAGGTGCGAGACGACCCGGTCGGCAGGTCCCGCGGAGGCGTGAGCACGAAGATCCGCCTGGCACGGGACGAGCCCGGTCGTCCGCTGTCGATACTCGGTGTCGGCCGGGCAGGCCGGCGGCGCACCGCGGTTCGGTCAGGTCATGGCCGGTGTCGACAGCGCCATTTCTCGAGGTGGCGGCTGCCGGCAGATCGGATCGAGGTAGAAGTCGATGTCGGCGTCGCTCATCGCGATCATCCTTTCAGGACCGAGCATCGGAGACGGGGAGGGTGTGCCGACATGTTGTCGGCGCACCCTCCCCGCGGTACTCCGGCTTGTGAGCCCTTGTACCGTCAGCGATTCGCCTGCTGGGGGAAGGCGTGGTCGCGGGCGAAGACCACGATGAGGACGGTCGTCGTGACGAGCACCACGACGGCGACCACGAGCGACTCGGTGCCGAGGCCGGCGAGGAGCAGTCCTCCGATGAGCCCGCCCAGTCCGATGCCTACGTTCCACGTCGTCACCATCATCGGCTGGGCAGCGTCGGCGTGCTTGCCCGCCGCCGCCATCAGCGCTGACTGGAACAGGGTGGCCACGCCACCGAAGGCGAGACCCCACGCGGCGACGGCGATGTAGTCCACCACCGGGTTGGCGGCGGCCAGTGACAGCGCTGCCGCGGCGACGGCGAAGAAGACCGTGCTGAGGATGACGAGCTTGCGGTGGTGCCGGTCGACCAGCAGGCCCGTGAGCCAGATGCTGACGATGGAGGCGATGCCGAAGTCGAGCAGGATCCACTGGACCTGGTCCGCGAGCCCGACGCCGGCGAGCACCGGTGCGATGTAGGTGTAGAGGATGGTGTGCGCGAGCACGTAGAGACCGGTGGCCAGCAGGATGGTCCGCAGTCCCTTCAGGCGGAAGAGCCTGTGCAGCGGCATCCGGTCCTCAGCCTTCTGCCCCGCGAAGTCGGGGAGCTGCCAGAGCGTCCACAGGACCAGCAGGGCCGACAGGACGGTGACGAGTCCGAAGGTCAGCTGCCAGCCGACGACCTGGCCGAGGAACGCCCCGAGCGGGACTCCCAGTGACAGCGCGACCGGGGTGCCCGCGAAGGCGAAGGCCATCGCCCGGCCCTTCAGTTCTTCACCGACGAGGCGCTGTGCATATCCACCGAGCAGGCTCCACGTGACGCCGGACGCCGCGCCGGCGATGAACCGCGCGGCCATCGTGACGGTGTAGTCGAGCGAGACGGCGGTGACGAGATTGGCGACCAGGAAGCCGACGAGCGCGACCACCAGCAGGCGCCGGCGTGGCCAGTGGCTGGTGGCGACCGCGACCGGGATCGCGGTCAGGAACGTGGCGATGGCGTAGATGGTGACCGTCTGCCCGGTCGCCGACTCGGACACTCCGAGTGCCTCGCTCATCTGGGGGAGCACACCCGCCGGCAGCGCCTCCGTCAGTGTCGTGATGAACCCCGCGGTGAACAGGGCGAGGAGAGCCGGAAGCGGCAGACGTTCCGCCTGGACCGGTGCGGTCCGATCCCGGGTCGTGGTCATGAGTGGTTCCTTCATCTGATGCCGAGCCGTCGGGGCGTACCCGGTGGCCTGGGTCGACGTGCCGCTGATGCGGTACTTCGGCAAGCGTCGAACATTGACATCAGTGAGAAGGCAAGGCGGTTCGAAGAGACGTGCGTCTCCGTCGTCCCGTCACTTCTCGGCGACGGCGGCGAGGTAGTCGTCCATCGCTTTGAGGTTGCGTGCCAGGTTGTCCAGGCGTGCGGCCATGCGGTCGCGTTCCTCCCGGACCCGGTTCACGAAGTCCGGTGCGGGATATTGGGAACTCGCCGCTTCGGCGAGGCAGGGCAGCACCGCTCTGATGATCTCGGTCGTCATGCCCGCGTTCAGCAGACTGCGGATCTGCTCGACCCTGGCGACCAGGGGCTCGTCGTAGTCGCGATACCCGTTCTCCTGGCGCCTCGGGCTGAGGAGTCCCTGTTCCTCGTAGTAGCGCAGCAGCCGGGCGGGCACGCCGGTCCGCTCGGACAGCTCCTTGATCCTCATCACAACTCCCGGTGGTCACTTGCATTCTCATTGATGTGAAGGTCGGAGGCTGGACGGGCTCGCCGTGTTTCCGGCCCGATCGTCTCCTGGAGATCTTTCATGTCCGTTCCCGATTTGTTCGAACCGCTCACCCTTCTGCACGGCCCGGCGATGAGGAACCGCTTCATGCTGGCGCCGCTCACCAACCAGCAGAGCCGGCCAGACGGTTCTGCCTCTCCCTTCGACCAGGACTGGATCAGGCAGGTCGCGCAGGGCGGGTACGCGCTGATCCAGACCGGGGCGGCCAGTGTCGAGGCGGACGGCATCTCCTACGAGGGGCAGCTGGGTGTTCATTCCGACGTCCACCTGCCCGGCCTGACCGAGATGGCCACCTCGATCCGCAACGGCGGCGGCCTGTCCGCGGTGCAGCTGAACCACGCGGGCCATCGCGCTCATCCGGAGCTCGGGATTCCAGCTCCTGCCTCCGCCGCCACGCTGCCGGGCGTCGCGGCGCTGGCCACGGAGGAGGTGGAGCGGATTCGCGACAGCTTCGTCACGGCCGCGGTGAGGGCGGAGCGGGCCGGGTTCGACGGTGTTGCGCTCCACGGCGCGTTCGGGTGGATCCTGTCGGAGTTCCTGTCCCCGGAACTCAACGACCGCAAGGACAAGTACGGCGGGAGTACCGAGAACCGCGCCCGGCTGCTGATCGAGGTGATCGAGGGGATTCGCCGGGCGACCGGTCCGGACTTCCAGATCGGCTGGCGCCTGTCGGTCGAACGTTACGGGCTGCGACTGGATGAACTGCGTGAGATCACCGCGGAGATCCTCTACCGGGAGCTGATCGACTACCTCGACCTCGCCCTGTGGGATTCCGCGCAGATCGTCAGGGGAGGAGTGTTCAGCGGACAGACCATGCTCAGCGTCTTCACCGGCCTCCCTCGGAAGGGTGTGCGGGTGGGCGCGGCCGGCAAGATCATGAGCGCGCAACGCGCCGGGCACCTGCTGGACGAGGGCTGCGACTTCGTCCTGATCGGCAGGGCCGCGATCCTTCAGCGGGACTTCCCCCTGCGGGTCCGGGAGAACCCCTGCCACGACAGCCCCGAGTTGCCGGTGACGGCGCAGTACCTGCGCGACGGCGGGATGAGCGAACGCTTCATCAACCACATGCGGGGATGGCAGAGCTTCGTGCGTCGGTTCAGCGTGTGAACGTGCAGGGCACCTGCGAGTACTTGCGCACCGCGCAACGGCAACGTCCCCTAATTGACTGAATGTTCGGTAATGTGGCGGCATGGCACGACCACCTTCCATCGGCGCCGCCGACCTGCTCGACCTCCTACTGCCGGTGTTCCGGGAGAAGGGGTTCGACGGGACGGCCATCGGAGACCTCTCCTCGGCCTCCGGGCTGCAGCGGGCAAGCCTCTACCACCGGTTCCCGAACGGGAAGGAGGAGATGGCGGAGGCGATTCTGACCATGGTCGGCGAGCGGTTCCTGTGGATCCTGGCGCCGATGCGGGAGGACGAGGACGTCGCCAGGGGGATCGCCGAGACCGCTCGCCGGCTCAGCGACTTCTACGGCGCGGGAGCGCTGTCCTGCGTACTGGACACCATGACGCTGGCCGGGACACCGCAGAAGGTCAGGGACCAGGCGCGGTCGCTCGCGCAGGGGCAGATCGACGTGATGGCCGAGGCCTCGCAGCGTGCCGGTCGCGCGCCCGCCGAAGCGATGCGCGCAGCCAAGGAGGCCTTCGTCCGCATCGAAGGGGCCTTGGTGCTCGCGCGGACGTTGGGGGACACCGACGTCTTCGTCCAGAGCGTCGCCATGATGCCGAGCATCCTGATGCCGGAGCCGGAGTGAAGCAGGCTCCGGGACCCGGTCAGAGGTCGAGCACCAGCCTCGGGCACCGCGAGCGCGAGACGCAGATCATCATCGTGCCCGGTGCCGCGGAGTGGTCGAGGTAGTCGTCCCTGTGGTCCGGCACGCCCTCGATCACCCGCGTCTCGCAGGTGCCGCAGAATCCCTGCGTGCACGAGTAGTCTGCCTCGACGCCGGCCGCCAGCAGAGCGTCGAGCACCGAGATCCCGTCCTCGACGTGAACGTCCACTCCGGACCGGGCGCAGTGGACCTCGAAGGCCGCGGTTCCTTCTGGCTGCTGGACTTCCTGGACGAACCGCTCCACGTGCAGTGTGCCGGGTTCCCAAGTGACGCAGGCCTTCTCCGCGGCTTCGATCATCGACTCGGGGCCGCAGCAGTACACGGCCGTGCCGGCGCTGGGTGCTCCCAGAACCTCGGCGATCGGAATGCGATCGCCGGGCATGAGGCGGACCCGGTCCCCGAACCGCAGGAGCTCGTCGACGAAGGCCATTGAGGCACTGCTTCTTCCGCCGTACCAGAGTGTCCAGGGGATGCCCGACCGCTCGGCCTCGATGACCATCGGCAGGATCGGCGTGATGCCCACACCTCCCGCCACGAACACGTAGGCGGTGGCGGGCTCGAGTTCGAAGAGGTTCCTCGGCCCGCTGACCGTGAACGAGGAGCCGACGCCCGCCTGTTCGTGGATCCACGCCGAACCTCCCCTGGATCGTGGTGCGAGCAGGACCGCGATGCGCCAGGCCGATCGGTCCGCCGGGTCGCCGCAGAGCGAGTACTGGCGGGTCTGCCCGGTCGGGAAGGTCACGTCGATGTGCGCGCCAGGCCGCCACGGTGGCAGCTCCCGTCCGTCGGCGGACGCGAGGGTCAGGGCGACCACTTCTGCGGCGACCGGGGTCCGCGCCGACACGGTGAGGGTCAGCGGCGTGGTGGTCATGGGTCCTCCCAGGAAGAACGTTCAGGGTGTTACCGAACGTACGGTAAATATATCTTCGCAGCTCCGCGAGGTGTTCCGAGTCACTTGATTTTTACCGATCGTTCGGTAATGCTGGCGTCGACCGACCTTCCGAGCACGAGGAGAACGTTCATGACCAGCAAGACCGCCGTAGTGGTGCTGTCCGACCCGGCCTCCGGCTCCGAGGAGGCGCTGGGCCGCGTCTTCAACGCGCTCGCCACCGCGTGGGAGTTCTCGCAGGGCGGCGATGCCCTCGTCGTCTTCCAGGGCGCGGGCACCCGCTGGCCCGCCGTGCTGGCGGACCCGGCGCACCCCGCGAACGAGCTCTACACCGCGGTGAAGAAGCAGGTCGCCACGGTGGCGTCCCGGGGCTGCGCGGCCGTCTTCGGTGCGACCGGAGGTGTCGAGAACGAGGGCATCGACCAGGTGAGCCAGAACCAGGCACCCGGCACCGACGGTGTCGCGAGCATCAGGGAACTGGTCCGCTCCGGCTACAGCGTCCTGACCTTCTGACGCCATGACCGACCTCGTCGACCCGCTCGCCTTCCACCCCGGCGAGCTCGAAGCGCAACGGGTGGCCGGACTCACCGAGCTGGCGGCGAGGGTCCGGCCGATCATCTCGGACGCCATCCCCCGCGGGGCCTTCGACTTCCTGGAGCGCCAGCAGATGTTGGTGCTGGGTGCTCAGGACCACGACGGACGGCCGTGGGCCACCAGCCTGGTGGGCCAGGAGGGATTCCTGTCGGCACCCGACCCGCACACGTTGCGGGCCCAGGCGCGCGTGGTGCCGACAGACCCGCTGGCCGAAGTCCTGAAGGACGAGACGGAAGTGGGCACGCTCGCCATCGACCTGGTGATGCGCAAGAGGTTGCGGATCAACGGCCGGTGGCGCCCAGTGGACGGCGGCGGTGAGATCGACGTGCACCAGGCGTTCGGCAACTGCCCCAAGTACATCCAGGCCCGCGTGATGACGGAGGAGCCGACTGGCTTCCACCCTGTGGCGCAACGAAGCCAGGTGCTCGACACGCGCCAGTCGGTCCTCGTGTCGAACGCCGACACCTTCTTCATCGCGACCGCTGCGGAAGGCGGTGTGGACGTCTCGCACCGCGGTGGCAATCCCGGTTTCGTCGAGGTCGTCTCGCCCGGTGAGCTGGTCTGGCCGGACTACGTGGGCAACGCGATGATGATGACCGCGGGCAACCTCACCGTGAACCCGCTGGCAGGCCTGCTGTTTCCCGACTGGAACTCGGGAGCGACCCTGCAGCTGACAGGGACTGCGGAGGTGCGCTGGTCCGCCGGCGACGAGAGCGGGCCCGCCAACGGGCACGAGACGGTCTTCCGGATCACCGAGGCGATCTGGACCGAGAACGCCTTCCCCGCCAAGTGGACGGATCCGCAGTACTCGCGCTTCAACTGAGCGCCGAAGAGCCGTCGGTCTCACGTGAGACCGACGGCTCGTTCCGCTGGTGCACGCCCTGCACCAGAGCACTGTGCACAGCCACGCGGATCTGGCTGCCTTACAACGAGTTCTTGACTGCGAGGAACGAGGGCACGCCCACTACCGCTTCGGTCACTGCAACAGCCGGTTGCTCGAGGAGGCCGTCGCCGACCTGGAAGGCGCGCAGGACGCGCCCTCACCCCGAACACCAGGCTCCTACTCGTCGAGGCACTGACGAACCGGACGGTGCGGATACCCGACCAACTGGAGTCACTCGGGATCACCGACGGGTTGATCCGGCTCTCGACCGGTATCGAGGAGCCCGCCGACCTCATCGCCGAACTGGGTGCTGCTCTCGCCTCGCCGGGTGCCGAGCACTGACGAAGTACTGGAACGACCAGAGAAGCCGCTTGATCCTCGTCACACACTCACGTCCATCGCTTGCTATCACACTGATGTCAAGGTCGGAGCCTGGTGGGAGCCACGCGACCGCGACGGCCGGACACGAGCCAGGGACGGCAACTCCCCGGGCTCTCACCAGATCGAGGAAAGTCATGCCCATCACACAGATGTACGTTCCGCGGGTTTCGTCCGCGCTGCTGAAGCACCGCAGCCGGATCGGCGGGTGAGGCGGATGTCCGTGTCAGACCTCTTCGAACCGCTTTCCCTCCTGCACGGGCCGGCGATGAGGAACCGCTTCATGATGGCGCCGCTCACCAGCCAGCAGAGCGGTCACGACGGTTCCGCGTCCACGTTCGACAAGGAGTGGATCAGGCAGCTCGCGCACAGCGGCTACGGGCTGATCCAGACCGGTGCCGCCTACGTCGAGGCGAGTGGCATCGGCTTCGAACGGCAGGTCGGCATCCACTGCGACGCCCTGCTTCCCGGTTTGACCGCGATGGCCACCTCGATCCGGGAAGGGGGCGGTCTCTCGGCGGTGCAGCTGCATCACGCCGGTCATCGCGCCAACCCGGACCTGGGAGGAGTCGTCGCCCCCGCTTCCAGTCGCACGGTGCCGGGTGTCAGGGCGCTGACCACGGAACAGGTGGAGCGAATTCGGGACAGCTTCATCGCCGCCGCGGTCAGGGCGGAGCGGGCAGGATTCGACGGGATCGCCGCGCACGGCGCGTTCGGGTGGATCCTGTCGGAGTTCCTGTCCCCGTTGCTGAACGACCGCACGGACAAGTACGGCGGCAGCACCGAGAACCGGGCTCGTCTCACCATCGAGGTGATCGAGGGGATCCGCCGGGCGACCGGCCCGGACTTCCAGATCGGCTGGCGCCTGTCGGTCGAACGTTACGGGCTGCGACTGGAAGAACTGCGTGAGATCACCGCGGACATCCTCGATCGCGAACTGATCGACTACCTCGACCTCGCCCTGTGGGACTCCGCACAGATCGTCCGCGAGGGAGCGTTCCGAGGACAGACCATGCTCAGCGTCTTCACGAGCATTCCCCGGCGGGGCGTGCGCGTGGGCACGGCGGGCAAGATCATGAGCGCCCAGCGCGCTGGGCGGCTGCTGGACGAGGGCTGCGACTTCGTCCTGATCGGCAGGGCCGGCATTCTCCAGCGAGACTTTCCCCTGCAGGTCAAGGTGAATCCGTCGTACGACAGTCCGAGGGTCCCCGTTCCGGCGCAGTATCTGCGCGACGGTGGGATGAGCGAACGCTTCATCAACCACATGCGTGGATGGCCGAGCTTCGTCCAGCGGGCCAGCGTGTGAGTCGTACTTTCGACCCTTCATCGGCATCATTGGTCCTGAAAGGATGATCGCGATGAGCGACGTCGACATCAACTTCTACTTCGACCCTATCTGCCCGTTCGCGTGGATGACGAGCAAGTGGATCAGGCTCGTCCAGGCGCAACGCGGCTACACCGTCGACTGGCGGTTCATCTCGCTGCGCCTGATCAACTCCCACCTCGACTACGACAGCCACTTCCCGGCCGAGTACGAGGCCCAGCACACGGCGGGCCTGCGCCTGCTGCGAGTGGCCTCGGCGGTGCGGGAACTGCACGGCCGCGAGGCGGTCGGCCCGCTCTACGCCGCCTTCGGCGCACGCATCCTGGAAACCGGACCGGACGAGGGACGAGTCCCCGGCTGGCAGGCCGCCGGGGACCTGGTCGTCGACGCGCTCGCCGAGGCAGGCCTGCCGGTCTCCCTCGCAGCCGCCCTCGACGACACGGACCGCGATGCCGAGATCCAGGCCGAGTCCGACGAGGCGTTGTCGTTGACGGGCAAGGACGTCGGCACGCCGATCATCCACTTCGAACCGTCGCACGGCGTCGCGTTCTTCGGACCGGTGATCAGCCGCCTGCCCGACGAGGAGCAGGCGGCGCAACTCTGGGACCACGTCGTCGGGCTCGCCCGGTTCCCCGGTTTCGCCGAGCTCAAGCGCAGCCTGCGTGAGCAGCCGCAGCTGCCGTCGTTCGGTGTCACCACCCAGGAGACCGGCAAAGTCGAGGACTGGCACGCCGGCAGCCGCCGCCTCAAGAAATAGCGCTGCCGACACCGATCGCGGCTCCGCCGTGGACTGCTCGGGGTTCCGTGCCAGCCCGCTTCGCCGACCGGCACGGAACCCCGAGCCCGTCGTGCTCACGAGGTGTTCCAGCATCGCGTCGGCCGCCGTGACGACGGCACCCGCCGGATGTCGTCCAGGATCCGGCGGTGGTCGGGGAGTGACGCCGCGGGCTGACCGGTTCGGGTCAGGGAGGTCGCTTCCCGACCAACGGCCCGCTGACCACCGCATCGAGACCGTGGAGCTGCCGTACCGGGTCGACCTCGACGACCCGGCGGAACGCGCCTGGCTCAAGGGGCAGTACGAGCAACATGTCGCCTCTGGTGGTGCGGACGGAGAGGGAGAGGACGCGGCGGCTGTACGGCACGCCCTCCAGACGCTGGAGGAGCTCCAGGGCCAGATCCTCAACCACATGCCGACAAGCGTCGACCTGGGTACTTCGACCCGTCCGGCGAGCGACGTCCGGCCCTGATCGCGGCGCTCCCGCGGCGGTCGGATGGAGGGCGTGGACACGAGGTCCGAGTTGCGGAAGGCGCACGAGTTGTTCGTGTGCGCCGAGACCGTTCTCCCGTTCGTCCGCCCGGTGGTCGCGAGCTCGTGGCGACGGTGTGCCCTCGCGCGGGCCGGCTCCGACGACCGCCGGCTGCCGGCGACGTGGATGGGCGCCGCGGAGCTGGCGGACTACCGGATGCGGCATCCGCTGGGGTCGGTGCTGCCGGTGTTCGACGCGCTGCTCGGCGGGTCGATCGACGACGGCGGGCACCTCTTCGCGGTCAGCGACGCCAATGGAGTGCTGCTCCGGGTGCGCGGCCGGACCGCGGCACTCGACCGGGCCGGGCGGATGAACTTCGCCGAGGGCGCGAACTGGTCGGAGTCGTCCGCCGGCACGAACGCGCCGGGCACCGCTCTTGCCGTGGGCCATCCGGTGCGGGTCTTCTCCGCCGAGCACTACAACGAGGTGGTCCACCCGTGGTCCTGTTCCGCGGCACTGGTTCGTGATCCGCACACCGGACGGGTACTCGGCGCGGTGGACGTCACCGGTGACGAGACAGCCGCGAGCCCCTACGCCCTGGCGCTGGTGCGCGCGGCGGCCGCGGCCGCCGAGGCCGAGCTCCTCGGCCGCAGGGCGCGACCCCGGCCTGGGGCGGCGATCCGGGCGCTCGGCCGCGACGAGGCCCTGCTGGAGGTGGATGGACGCGTCAGGAGACTCAGCCGGCGGCACAGCGAGATCCTCGTCGTCCTGGTGCTGGCCCGAGCGGGCCGGACCGCCGGGCGGCTGGCCGTCGAGCTGTCGGACGCGGAGCTCGGCACGTCGACCGTGCGGGCGGAGATGTCACGGCTGCGAGCTGTTCTCGGGGACCGGCTGCTCGGGTCGCGCCCCTACGAGCTGCGCGAGGAGGTGAGCGCGGACTTCGGCGACCTGGGTGCGTTGCTGGCCGAAGGCCGGGTGCATGACGCGATGGCCCTTTACGACGGTCCCCTGCTGCCGTCGTCCGACGCCCCTCTCGTGCGGGAGCACCGGGAGTCGCTCGAGCAGCAGCTTCGGGGTGCCGTGCTGGCCGGCGGAGACGTCCGGCTGCTGCGCCGATGGGTGGACACCGGCTGGGGGAGCACCGACGGCGTCGTCTGGCAGGCGCTGTCCCGGCACCTGCCGAAGGGCTCCGCCGCCGGTGCGGCCGCGGCGGCGCGCGCCAGGGGGCTCCTGGGCTCCGCAGGGTGAGACCTTGCGCCTTGCAGCGTGTTCGCAGCGTTCGCGTGCCTAACGTCGACAGCCCCTCGAGAAAGGACAGCACGGTGAAAGCAGCGGTCGTCACGAACTTCGGCAAGCCGTTGGAGATCCAGGAGTTGCCCGTACCCGAGCCAGGGCCGGGCCAGATGCTCGTGCGGATCGAGGCGTCGGGGCTGTGCCACACCGACATCCACGCGGCGCACGGCGACTGGCCGGTCAAACCCGTGCCGCCGTTCGTCCCCGGCCACGAGGGGATCGGCCGGGTGGAGGCCGTCGCCGCCGGCGTCGCAGACGCCTGGGTGGGCAAGCGGGTGGCCATCCCCTGGCTCGGGTCCGCCTGCGGGAGCTGCCGCTACTGCGTGTCCGGGTGGGAGACGCTGTGCGAGAGCCAGATCAACAGTGGCTACTCGGTCGATGGCGCCTACGCCGAGTACGCCCTCGCCCACGCCAACGGGGTCGTCGAGGTGCCCGACGCCGTGTCCTCCGTGGATGCCGCTCCGCTGACGTGCGCGGGCGTCACCACGTACAAGGCCATCAAGGTGGCCGAGGTCGTACCGGCCGAGAGGGTCGCGGTGTTCGGCATCGGCGGCCTCGGGCACATGGCGGTGCAGTACGCGCGCCTCGTGGGCGGCTTCGTCACCGCGGTCGACGTCGAGCAGAGCAAGCTCGACCTGGCCCGCGAGCTCGGTGCGGACCACGTGGTGAACGCCGCGCAGACCGACCCTGTGGAGGCCATCCGCGCGGTCGGCGGGGCCGACATCGCGGTCGTCCTGGCGGCGTCGCCGAAGCCGTTCGCCCAGGCCTACCGGTCACTTCGCCGCGGCGGCCGGCTCGTGATGGTGGCGCTGCCCGCGGACGACGCCGCCATCACCGTCCCGATCTTCGACACGGTGCTCGGCGGGATCTCGGTCATCGGCTCCATCGTGGGTACCCGTGCCGACCTGGCCGAGGTGTTCGCCCTGCACGCGGCGGGCCGCACGAAGGTCATCACGCGGACGCGCGCGCTCGAGGAGGTCAACGAGTCCTTCGACGACGTGCTCAACGGTCGCGTGCCCGCGCGGCTGGTGTTCCAGATGTGACGTCCCCGCGAGGGGACCTCGCCGCTTCCAGAAGAGTCGTTCGTCCTCAGTCGCCGGAACTTCCGGTCCTGCAGCGCGACGGGACGCCTGTCTACGTTGCGTGGTGAGCGAGGTGGTCCAGCCGGTCCCACAGAGCACGAAGAGGTGGGGTGGAGCCAGATGAGCGCGAGCGGAGCGCAGCCGGAGGGGAACGAGCCGTGGATGCTCCTCCGTCTGCTGAGCGCGGTCGTCGGCGATCCCCACCGCGCACCGGACCTGCACACCGCGAGCAAGGCCGTCGTCGAGGCAGCGGTGAGCGACCTGGACGGGGCCGAGCACGCGAGCGTGATGCTACCGGGGGAGAAGAGCGCGGCAGCGGCGTCGGGCCCGCTCGCGGCCGCACTGGGAGACCTCCAGCACGGAGCGGCCGCAGGGCCGAGCTTCGACGCCCTGCACGGGCGGGTGGTGCACGGCGGCGACCTGGCCTCTGAGACCCGGTGGGGCGAGTTCGCCGCGGCTGCGGTCGAGCACGGGATCCGGTCGGTCTGGGCGTCCCCGCTGTGCGTCGACGGCGCGGTGTGCGGCTCGTTGACGCTCTACTCGTCCCAGCTCGGCGCATTCCCCGCGGGCCGGGAACAGGACGCCCACCTGTTCGCCTGCCACGCCGCGATCGCCATCGCCGGCGCGCAGCACAAGGCGCGGATTCGGCAGGCGATCGAGGCGCGGGACGCGATCGGCATGGCCAAGGGCATCCTCATGGAACGCCACGACCTCGACTCCGCGGAGGCGTTCCAGCTGATCGTGAAGGCGTCGCAGCGGTCGAACGTGAAGCTGCGCGAGCTGTCCGACCGGATCGTCGCCACCAGGCGTCAGGCCTGAGCTCACGTCGTCGAGCCCGCACCGTCCGGCGGTGGCGGTTCACCTCGGTGTGAGCAGCCCGTAGTGGCCGTCGTGGCGGTGGTAGAGCACCGTGCCCCGCCCGGTGGTCGCGTCCCGGTAGAACAGGAACGGGTACTGGGTGTCCGTGAGGCGGTGCACGGCCTGCTCGCCGGACAGGGCCGGGGTCGGGTGCGGCTGGAACGTCAGGGGCAGGCGCGGGGGCGTGGCGGGCGGCCCCGGCGAGACCACGCGGGCCATGCGGTACCCGGTGGGCCCGACCCGGTAGACCACGCTGTCCTGCCCGCTGCCGGCGTCGACGAACAGGTGCACGTCGAAGTCCAGCAGATCCATCGTGAGCGCCGCGTCGTCCGGGGAGCAGCGGACCGGCAGCACCTCCTTGTGGCGCACGACCTCCGGGTACCGGTCCGACGACCAGAGGCGTCCGCGGCGGCCGAGTTCCGGCCACCGCCGGGGACGCCAGGGCGCGGCCAGGCGCGCGACCTGCTCACCCAGTCGTGCGCTCATCTGGCTGCCCGCCTCCCGCAGGACGGCGGCCCCCACCTGAGCGCGAACCACCCGCCCGTCGGCTTCGACGTTCACCTGGGCCACCGCCGGCCACGCCGCGGCCGGCGAGGTCGCGGCGGTCAACCTGACCCGTGCCGCGGAGCACCGGACCGGCAGCCGGTCGATGACCGAGGCGACCTGCAGGAGGACGAGCTCCCGCTCTTCCTCGGCCACCTCGCCCGTCGTGGCGATCGCGATGTCCTCCGGTGAAGCCACCTGCCGGCTCACTCAGCCCTCCTCTTCTCACCCGAACAACACGATCATCGTCTGACCGCCGCCTGGCGGACAGCAGGGTCGAACGTCCCGACGAGATGCCCGCCGAGGTCTCTTGAACCGCCGCCCAGCGCCACCCGTCCGGTTCAACGCCGCCCCCGGTCGCCATTCCGCTCGTTGGGCGGTCGTGGTGGTCCGCAGAGCACAGCGGCCCCTTTCTGGACGAACAGCGTCCAGCTCGGATCCCCGGCATGCCCCGCCGACTCGATGGGACCCGTTCTTCCGGGACTTCATGACCCGCGCGGACCTGTACCGCTTCCCGGTGGAGCACTTCGACTCCACGGCACTGGTGAACCGCACGCTGATCTGGAGTCAGGACCACATATCACTCGCAAGGCGCCGATCTCGACGCAGCCAAAGTGATTCCACCCACGAAAGAATTCCGTGGAATGAGGTCATTTCTTGTGAGGACCTTGTGCTCTGCTCGTGCCGTGACGAGTGAATTTAGGGTATCGGCAATGCAGCGGAATGTCGGGGAGAAATGGGGCTGCCTGACATGGGCCCTGCTGATCGATCATCGGGTGACAGGTTCGCCGAACGGGATCTGTCCGGTCGCCGGATCGGTGTGGAGGACGTGGCAGAGGTCGAGATGGCGACCGATGACGTCCGCACCAGGGACTACCGTGATGGAGGAGGCCACGTCGGCATCGCGTTGAACACCTTGCTCGACGTCGGCGCGAACCTGCTCCTGTGCGGTGTGCAGGACGAACTGCGCCCACGCCTGCTCAGCGCGGTCGCCGATGTGCACAACATCGCCGGCTGGGTCGAGTTCGACCGGGGCCTGACCAACTCGGCGCTCGTCCACCTGAGTCGGGCCCGCGAGCTCGCCGGAGCAGCGGGAAACGCGGACCTCCTGTCGAACGTTGCCTACAGAGCAGGTCGCGTGCACCTGCACAACGGAAATCTTCAGTCCGCACTGGACTCGTTCGACCGCGGGTGCTCCGTGCTGTCCCGCAGCCGGCAGTTCCACGCTCAGAGCATCCTTCTCGCGAACTCCGCATGGGCCTACGCCTGCATGGGGGATGTCGCGTCAGCCCAGGACTGCATCTTCAGTGCGAGGGAATTCTTCGAGCTCGCGGACACAAGTCAGGTGTCGGCCTGGTCGTGGTTCTTCGACGAGGTCGACCTGTCCGCCGTCACCGGTCTCGTGTGGACGGAGCTGGCCCGCACGGCAGATCCGAAGTACACGGCGTTCGCGATTCCGGCGATCGAGCGCGCCTGCGAGGGCTACCCGGCCGAGATGCGCCGAAGCCGCGTGTTCGCCCTCATCGCGAGCGCCATCAACCACCTGCGAGACGGCGAGATCGGCCTTGCTCTCGAACGGGGCTCGGTCGCCCTCGACCTGTCCGCGAGCGTCGCGTCCACGAGGGTCAAGGACCGGTTCCGGCCTTTGCTCACCGAGCTTGCCGCGGTGCCCGTGCCGCGCAGGACCGAGGACGTCAGCGACGTGATCAGCCGACTCACCGCGACGTGCGAGGGACGACCGGCCGGCCGATCGTCCGGCCGGCGAGGCGTGTCGACGGACGGCCGTGATGTCTGACGGCACGTCCTTCGCCTCCAGGCGGGAGAGGAACGGCCTGGCCATCGCGGCAGCGGCCTGCATCGCCGTGCTGGCAGGCCTTCTGACACCACACCAGGTCGAGGGGGCGATCCTGCCTCTGTGGCCGTCGAGCGGCATCGCACTGGCGGCCGCCCTGCTGTGGTGGCGGGCGTGGCCACTCGTTCTGCTCGCTCTGTTCACGGCGAACCTCGCACTGGGTCGTCCCGTTGTGCTGTGCGCCACTGAAGCGCTGACCGACACCGCGGGCGCGATGCTCACAGGATTCGCGCTGACCCGTCTCGGTCTGCACACGTCTTTGCACAGGGCACGCGACGCGGTGGTCCTAGTGCTGCCGGGTGCCGTGATGGGCACTGTTCCCGCCGCCCTGGTGGGGAGCGCGGCCACGCGATGGCTCGACCCGGCCGCTTCGGCGTCGTGGCTCTCGTGGTGGGTCGGTGACGTGCTCGGTGTGCTCGTCTTCACCCCCTTGATCCTGGCCGCCTGCGAGTTCGTGCACCGGCACGAGCCGCGCGGGCTCCGCTCCTGGATCGACGCGGTTGCTTTCGGGTCTTCCGTCGAAGCCGGAATCTCGGTCGCCTGCTGCGCCTTCACCGCCGCGGCGGTCGCGATCGGCGGACCTCCGTTGTTGCTCGCCCTGTTCCCGTTGAACATCTGGGCGGCCTGGCGGTTCGAGCACGTCGTCACAGCGTGGTGCGTGCTGATGTCAACCGTCGGAGCGATCATCGCCCACACACGTGGTGCAGGTGCCTTCGCTCACCTCAGCGCGACGCAGAATCTGGCTCTGCTGGGAACGTATGGCACCTCGCTCGTCCTCACCACGTTGCTGCTGACCGCCGCGTCCCGCGAGCGGCGCATGGCACTGGACGAAATCGCGAGGACCGGTGCGGAACTCGAACAGCGGGTCCACGTGCGCACAGCGGAACTTGCCGATGATGTGCGGCGCCTCGAGCAGCGTGAAGACCTGTTCACCCGTGCACAGGAGCTCGGGCACATCGGGAGCGCGGAGATCGTCCTGATCACGGGAGCGGTGACGTGCAGCGCGGAAATGCTGTGGCTGCACGGCCTGAGTGAATGGCCGGACGGAGCCGGCCACGACTTCCTGCTGCGACAGCTGCAGCCTGCCGACGTGGAGGCAGTGCTGGCGGCCCACCAGCGTGCGCTGCGCACGCACGGGCACGTGGACGTGGAGCATCGGTTCGACCTGGCAGACGGCAGCGTGCGATGGCTGCACCGGAGGATTGCCGTCGTGCTGGACACCGCCGGCGATCCGGTACGGCTGGTGGAGACCGCCCAGGACATCACGGCGGCTCGAGCGGCGCTGCAGCAGGCGCGCGACAGCGAGCAGAGGACGCAGACACTGCTGGACTGCGTCCCCGATGCGATCATCGGCGTCACCGCTCGAGGGCACATCTCCCTGACCAACGCCCCGGCGCGGGAACTGTTCGGCTACTCCGAGCAGGAGATGCAGGGGCAGCCGGTCGAGTTGCTCCTCCCGCACCGGCTGCGGAACCGCCACGAAGAACACCGCGACGGCTACCTGTCGCACTCACCCCCGGTCGCAAGGCCCATGGGCGTCGGACACGCCTTGGTGGGCATGCGCAAGAGCGGCTCCGAGTTCCCGGTCGACGTGTCCCTGCGTCCTCTGACGGGCCTGGGCGGCGAGTTCGGCCAGGCCGCCGTCGTCGCCGCCATCCGCGACGTGACCGAGCGCAAACGCGCCGATGACGCCATGCGCGAGCTCGATCAGGCGCGCGGGCACCGCAAGCAGGCGCTGGAGATCAACGACAACATCATCCAGGGACTGGTCGCGTCTCTGTACACGTTCGAGCGCGACGATGGCGCGTACGCGATCGACACCGTGCACCGCACGCTTGATGCCGCGCGCGCGATGATGCGCAACCTGTTGTCCGGCAGTTCGAGCATCGAAGCGGGCGATCTCGCCCGCCAGTCGGCAGCCGAACTACCCCGCGCCGCCGAACACCCACCCGAACGCGTCGCGAAAGCCGAGGACGCCGACCGCGTCGGCAAGATCACCGTCGTGCTCGCCGACGACAGCCCCGAGGTGCGGCTGGCCCTGCGGCTCGCACTCAACGCCATCGACGGAGTGACCGTGGTGGGGGAGGCAGGCAACGGTCTCGACGCCATCTTCGTCACGGCCGAGACCAGCCCGGACCTGGTCCTGCTCGACCTCGCCATGCCGATGCTCGACGGCCTGCAGGCCCTGCCCGAGATCCACGCGGCATGCCCCACCGCGAAGATCGTCGTGCTGTCCGGGTACGGAACCGACCAGGTGGCACGGCAGGCCCTGGAGCGCGGAGCCACGACGTACGTCGAGAAAGGAGGTTCGCTGCGCAACCTGACCGGCATGCTGCAGCGCCTGTTCCCGAACACCAGCTTCAGTCCGGCTCCGCCGCCCGCGGACCCGGCAGACGAGACGGCCCGCACCGCGCCGCGACAGCGGTTCGAGCGGACAGCCGACCAGAGCGAGATCGTCACGGCGTGTGCGCACGAGCTGAGAAACCCGATCACCGCCGCGGCCGGCCTGAACCAACTCCTGGCCGAGCGCATCGGCCACCTGCCCTCCGCCGCGGTGCGGGAGCTGATCGAGGCGATCGGACGCAACCTCGGCCAGCTGGACCGGCTGGTCAACGCGATGTCGGACGCCCAGCGCGCCGGCACGGGAAATCTCGGCCTCGTGCTGGAACGCCGTGACATGTACGCCCTCACCCGCACCGTCATCGCGGAGCTGCGGCAGCTGACCGCGGACAACCCGGTCACGGTCGAAGGTCTGGACAGGGTGTCGGCGGCTGTCGACCCGTTCCGCTACCGCCAGATGCTCACGAACCTGCTGTCCAACTCGGTCAAGGCCAGCCCTCGTGCCACCCCGATCACCATCACGATCGGGGAACAGGACCAGATGGTCGTCGTGGCGGTGGCGGACCGGGGCGCAGGCATCGACCAGGAACAGCAAGCCGCGCTGTTCACCAAGTACGGCAGGACGAGGCGTGCAGGTCACGGACTTGGACTGGGGCTCTACCTCAGCCGGGAGATCGCCCGTGCTCACGGCGGAGACATCGTCCTCGACGAGTCGGGCCCGAACGGATCGACCTTCACCTTGCACCTGCCGCTCGTCCGCACGGCACAGGAGGACTGATCACGACCGCTGCCCGAGTCGACAGAGGTCGTTCCTGCTCGAAAGGCTCAGGTCACCTCGTTGAGCGGCAGAACGGTCGTCCGTAACAACCTGACGCGCAGCGCAGCGACTTCTCACCCTCGCAGGGTGGCCGGTCTGGCGGCATGCGCGACCCAGCTCGCTGCACGCCGGAGCAGGCGGCGCTCACGATGGACCTGACGGACTACGACATCCATCTGTTCGTCGACGCCGAGACCGGAAAGGACGGTGCGGTCTACGCATCGGCCCGACGGGTTATCGCCTTGCCCGGCTGGTGGGCACGGCGCCGCGCTCGGCTGGACGCCATGGAGTTGCCGTTCCGCCTCTTCCGCAACGCCGACACGGACCCCAGGCGCGGCGTTGTGCCGGCATCACGACGGTCATTACGGACTTATCACCCTGGCTACCTGGTGAACGCGGGAGAGTCCCGGCCCCAATGGGACTTTGGTCCCTGCTGGACCCTGCCTGACCGGAGTCAGGATGCCCGCGTGCTTCCCGTGACACAGGAGAGAACGTGACCGCGCTGGTTCCCGCACCGGCCGAGGTGCACCCGAACCCCCCGCGTGATCGGATCAAAGGTTCGGTTCTGCTGCAGTTGTTCCGCACCACCGACCACAAGCAGATCGGCGTGATGTACCTCGTCACCACGTTCGCCTTCTTCATGATCGGCGGCGCCATGGCGATGCTGATCCGCACTGAGCTGGCACGACCGGGGTTGCAGTTCCTGTCCGCAGAGCAGTACAACCAGCTGTTCACCATGCACGGCACGGTGATGCTGTTGTTGTACGCCACGCCGAGCGTCTTCGGGTTCGCGAACTTCGTGCTGCCGCTGCAGATCGGCTCACCCGACGTCGCGTTCCCGCGGCTGAACGCGTTGTCGTTCTGGCTGTTCCTCTTCGGTGGCCTCCTGATGCTCGGCGGCTTCGTCACGCCAGGCGGCGCGGCGGACTTCGGCTGGTTCGCCTACGTCCCGTTGTCCGATGCGCTCCACTCACCCGGTGTCGGTGCCAACCTGTGGATCGTCGGCGTGGCGGTGGGTGGTCTCGGCACCATCCTGGGCGCGGTCAACATGATCACCACGGTGGTGTGCCTGCGCGCGCCGGGCATGACGATGTGGCGGATGCCGGTGTTCACCTGGAACATCCTGGTGACGAGCGTGCTGGTGCTGGTCGTCTTCCCGATTCTCACCGCGGCGGGCTTCGGTCTGCTGGCCGACCGGCTGCTGGGCGCGCACGTGTTCGACCCGGCCAACGGCGGCGTCGTGCTGTGGCAGCACCTGTTCTGGTTCTTCGGGCACCCCGAGGTCTACATTCTCGCGTTGCCGTTCTTCGGCGTGATCTCCGAGATCATCCCGGTGTTCTCCCGCAAACCGGTCTTCGGCTACAAAGGACTCGTCTACGCCACGTTGTCCATCGCCGCGCTTTCCGTTGCGGTGTGGGCACACCACATGTACGCCACCGGTGCCGTGCTGCTGCCGTTCTTCGCGCTGCTGACGTTCCTGGTCGCGGTGCCTACCGGCATCAAGTTCTTCAACTGGATCGGCACGATGTGGAAGGGCCAGATCACCTTCGAGTCACCGATGCTGTTCTCCGTCGGCTTCCTGGTCACGTTCCTGTTCGGTGGGCTGAGCGGCGTGCTGCTGGCCGCGCCGCCACTGGACTTCCACGTGTCCGACACCTACTTCGTGGTGGCGCACTTCCACTACGTGCTCTACGGCACGATCGTGTTCGCCACCTTCGCCGGCATCTACTTCTGGTTCCCGAAGATAACCGGCAGGATGATGGACGAACACCTGGCGAAGCTGCACTTCTGGCTGACGTTCGTCGGGTTCCACGCGACGTTCCTGGTGCAGCACTGGCTGGGCAACCAGGGCATGCCGCGCAGGTACGCCGACTACCTGGAGATGGACGGCTTCACCGGGCTGAACACGTTGTCGACGATCGGCGCGTACGTGCTGGGCGCCTCGACGCTGCCGTTCCTCTGGAACGTCCTGAAGAGCTACAGATTCGGCGAGATCGTCACCGTCGACGACCCGTGGGGCTTCGGCAACTCCCTGGAGTGGGCGACATCGTGTCCTCCGCCGCGGCACAACTTCACCGAGTTGCCCAGGATCCGCTCGATCCGTCCCGCGTTCGAACTGCACTATCCGCACATGATCGAGCGGATCAACCGGGAAGCGCACGTGGGCTTCACCGGCAACGAACTCCCCGACGGGACGAAGACGTCATGAACGGCACACGGCAACTGCGCGAACTGGCGGCCGACGAGGCGCTGCGCAGACTCGGCGGGGTCCCCTTCGGTCGCGTGGTGTTCTCGCAGAACGCGATGCCGGCCATCCGGCCGGTCAACCACATCGTCGACGGCGGTGCGGTGATCGTCCGCACGCACCTGGGGGCCGCGTTGCTGAGCTCTGTGGGCGTGGTGGTGGCCTACGAGGCGGACGAGATCGATCCGCACACCCGCCTGGGGTGGAGCGTGATCGTCACCGGGTACGCCCGCCACGTCCAGCAAGCCGAGGAGGTGCGCCGCTACGAGGAGATGCTGCAGCCCTGGGTCGACGGCCCGATGAACCAGATCATCCGCATCCGCCCCAGGATCATCAAAGGATTCGAGCTCGTCGAGCACACCGTGCGCGAGTCGGCGTAGCGGGTCACCGTCGAAGCCGCAGAAGGCGCACTGCAGGAGCCCGGCAGACCACGGATCGGCCACAGCTGGTGTGGCGCGGTGAACAACGTGGCGATCAGCAACCCGCTCACGGCACCGCACAAGGAATTCCGCCGCCGCCGGGCGCCTCGCATTGGTCGCGTATCAATCAATCCTTCAGGTCCTTTCATGGCAAATAGCAACGACCAGTAGTCGACTGCGCACGGCGAAGCGACTCGCGATGACCATGTCAGCCTTCTGGAGTGCGATAACCCGCTGTGCCACCCATTCGGCTCAACGTCCGCGATGGGGAGCCTCCGCAGGTGGCGGAGGTTGTCGCGTCCGCATTCCGCCTGTGCTCTTCGGACATTCGGCGGCATTCGCAAACCTGATCAATCGGAAATGATCCAGCGTGCAAGTCGGGTATTTGGTCTCTGTTTGTGAAACGCGTTCCAGGTGACGCTCATTGAACTCTGTTTCAACTAGCGGAGCGAGGGGTCAATGCGTTACATGCCATTTCGTGACGAATACCGCAGTAGACGCACGCTAATTTTCGCGGTTAGTGTGCTGGTGGTGGGCACGTTGTCCGCGCCGGCAGCCGGTAGCGCCGCGCCGACTCGCATCAGCGGCACGCAGAGCCGCGCGGTGGCGGCGGGGACACGGGTCACGGCGGCGGTGTCGGAGCAGCCGCGCAGCTACACCGAAGCTCAGGTCGCCGAACTCACCGCGCGCAAGCAGCAGAAGGACAACCACACCGCCAACCTCGGCAAGCAGGGGCCGGAGCCGCGTCACGGCGCCCTGGGGCCGGAGATGGCGGTGCCCGGCGGAATCAGCACTGCCACCGCGAGCGTGCTGCGCAACTCCGCTATCCCGGCGAGCGGGCTGTCCGGTGGCGCGTCGTTCGCATCGAACACGCAGGAGCCGAGCACGGATGCCAACGGAGGCAACATCTTCCAGGTCGGCAACTGGTACGCGACCCGATCGACGAACAACGGGGCGACCTGGAACTTCCTCGATCCCTTCACCCTGTTCGGCAGCGGGTTCTGCTGTGACCAGGTGACCCAGTACGACGCCGCGACGGGCCGCCAGTTCTGGTTGCTGCAGTACAACAACCGGCTGGTGCTCGCCAACGCTTCCGCGGCCGGAGCGGGCGCGTTCACCGGCTGGTGCTTCTGGAACATCGATGCCACGTGGTTCGGCCTGGCCGCAGGCACCACGCTGGACTACAACGACATCACGATCACCAACAACTTCGTGGCCATCTCCACCAACTTCTTCCCCGCCACAGGACCGCAGGGCTCAGCGGTCGTGCGGCTGCCGAAGTTCCCTATGAGCACCTGCAGCGGGTTCAGCTACAACTTCCTCAACCGCACGGACAGCTTCACCTTCAAGCTCGTCCCCGGCTCCACCGACACCCTGCTCTGGGGCAGCAACTGGGGACAGACCAACGGTTCGTCGTTCCGCATCTACTCCTGGGCGGAGAACTCCGGAACCTACTTCTTCTGGGACCGCACCGTTGCGGCGTACAGCTTCTACACGCGCAACAGCGGGCAGAACTGCGGCAGCACGGACGGCGTCGTGCGGAACTGGTGCCAGTTCGGCGACTCCCGCACGCTCGGCGCCTACCGCGCGAGCGGCATCCTCGGATTCTCCTTCAACGCCAGGCAAGACGGCTCGCACCCGTTCCCGTACACCAGGATCGTGTGGTTCAACGAGTCGACCAAGGCCTACATCGGCGCGGGAGACCAGTGGGGCAGCTGGGGCGCGATTCAGTACATGTCCATGGCGCCCAACAACTCCGGACGCGTCGGCACCACGTTCGCCTGGGGTGGTGGCACCGGCACCACGCACTACTACCCCGGTGCGGCGGTGAACAACTCACCGGCCAACGCGATCGACACCTCGCCGAACTACTACCTGTGGGGCTCCGGGAACACCTGCACCTCCACAGGCGGGCTCTACCGATGGGGTGACTACCTGACGGTGCGGACCTACAAGGCGAACCCGTCCCAATGGGTTGCCGCGGCGTATGCGATGACCGGCGGGCACTGCGGCGCAGCCGGTGCCTACGCGGAACCGCACAACGTGCTCTTCTCCTGACAAGCTGAAGGTGGCGGGTCGACCTCTGGCCCGCCACCGCGCCGAATCCGGTGGTGTTGCCGATGAAGAGCCTGATCGTGCTGTCGGCGCTCGTGCTGCTGGCAGTCGGTTGCGGACAGGAACCAGCGGCTCCGCGAGACTCCGGTGTCGAAGGGGTGGCGATGGTGGACGGCGGGTGCCCGCCGGCCCGTGACGCGCCGCCGTGCCCGGACAAGCCGCTGTCCGCCAGGATCACGGTGACTAGAGCAGGTTCGGACGAGGACGTTGTTGTGGTCGACAGCGGTGAGGACGGACGGTTCCGCATCGCCCTGGCACCGGGCGACTACACCCTGCGCCCCGCGAACCTCGCGGGAACGCCCCTGCCGATCGCCCAGCCGATCGATGTGCACGTCGTCGCGAACCGCTTCAGCACGGTGGAGGTGTCCTTCGACTCCGGTGTCCGCGACGCGCCGAGCCCACAGGACAGGCCAGTTCACGGCGTCGTTCGATTCCGTTCTCGCTGACACCGGCATCGACGTCGTGAAGATCCCACCGCGGTGTTCACGGGCCAACTGCTACGCGGAACGACCACACCGAGCGCGACACCACACTCCACACGACCCGGTCACCTGACCGGAGATCCAGGCTGTAGATCCGGACATCGTCGGCGGGTGCTTGGCGGCTTGATCAACGAGTACGAACCTGCAGCAGCGTGATGCGCAGGTCAGGCGCGTTGAGCCATGTTCTGGCACCCCACACGAGTATCGCCGTGCCGCTTGACCTGAGTGGATGCAGTTTTCGGCACGCACAGGGCTGTGTCCTTGCCGCTGGGAGTAACCGGTGTCGACAAGATGATCCCGGTCCATCCGAACAGGTCTGCGGCGCTCCTCGAACTCGCCCGGGGCCGTGACCGTGTGCCGGTCGGCGCCACGGTTCAGAGGCGACAGCAGCGACCGAACCGGCGCCCCGCGGTCATCGGCGACATCGCCGTTCGTCCGTACAGGTGAGACGATTCGGGCAAACGCGAAGAATTGTGGATGATGGCCGGTGTGCACCACCAACTCCGCGACCCGCACCCCTGCGAATTGTGTGGCGGCACCGGCACGATGTTCTGGCGGCAACCGGTGTCTGGTCAGGACGGTGTGCTCGAGCTGGTGGAGATGAGTCACCCGTGCGTCGACGGGTGCTCCGGCTGGTATCAGCTGCCGGCCGCGGAAAGCGGCAATGTCGTCGACACGACCACCACTGCCGGGCCGGCGACGGGCAATGTCGCCGCAGCCAACCAGATCCATCGCACCGAGTGGTCCCGGCCAACCGGGTCGTCGGGCAGCCGCTCTTCCTTCGAACGCTGAGCGCGGTCGGCATCGCGCTGGGATCCCGGCTTGAAGCACGTCCGAGCGTGGTCGAGAGCGGAGTTCTCCTGCGGTGACGACGGGTATGACGTAGGTTGGCTCGGCCTGTTCGCCGGGAGGTGTTCCGTGGTCGTCGACGTACGCCCTGAAGTGATCGTGCGTCGCCCGCGCGCCGAGGTGGCCGCGTTCATGTTCGATCCCGCCCACGACCTCGAGTGGACCGGGGGCATCACCTCCAGCAGGCCCGCGCAGCCGGGTCCGCTCACGAAGGGGGCCGTGGTCGAGCGCACCGCGCGGTTTCTCGGCCGTGAGTTCGTCTACGGGTACGTGGTCACCGAGCACGAACCTGATCGGCTCGTGGAGATGACGGTGGACCGGCCTTTCCCGATGACGGTGCGCTACGAGCTGGAGGACGTTCCGGACGCGACCCGTGTGGTGATCAGGGCGACAGGGTCACCGGGCCGGTTCTTCGGCTGGGCGACTCCGTTGATGGCCCGCCAGGTGCGCAGGAGCATTTCCGCAGACCTCGTCCGTCTGCGGGAGTGTGTGGAACGGGTGTGAGGCCTGCGGTCGGGATCGTGCTGACAATGGCCGTTGATCGGGCAACGAGCCCGGGCTGGGCTCGCAGAGCCGGGTTCTAGTCCGCCGTCAGGCGGTAGTGGGGCATGAGGCGGGGACCGAGGTCGTCCAGCCGAACCCAGACGGTCCCCGGGCGGAGGTCCGGCTGTCTCACGACCACTGTGCCGCGACGACCGTGGTGCTCCCCGCCACGGACCAGGACCCGCTGCCCTACGTCGAACCAGACCATCAACGTGGCGTAGCTCGGTCGCAGGGATGTGCCATCCGTCGGACTGCTCATGAGGACCACAGTGCGGGATGTGGCGGGATGCGGGGGAGTGTCATTGGTCCTTTGAGGAGGGTCTTTGTGTCCTCTCTGCGCTCTAACGCGGGGAAACGGGTTTCGTGGTCGGTGCTGAGGCGTGCTCGGCGTGACTGCGTTCGGCGTAACCGATCCTGAGCAGCGCCTGCGGTACCAGACTCGACCCGAGCTCGAGTCGCAACCGTGTTCTCATGGTCGAGGTGACGGGCGCCAGGACCGGGACGTCGATGTTCCTGGTGTCGCGGCCAGCACGATCCGCTGCAACGCCTGGCCGGCTTGAAGGTCGTCACGTCCAAGGCTCGGCGGTTCGAACCTCGTTGCGACAGGTTCAGCCGAGCAGCGCGGTGACGTTGGTGCGGTCGGCGCCGAGGGTCACGTAGAGCTGGGCCCACTGCTTGTCGGCGTCGGTGGGGGATTGGTTGTCGCAGAAGGGTTTTCGGCCGTGTGCTGTGTAGTAGCGCAGCAGTGAGAGGGTTTCGCCGGTGTTGCGCATCGACTCGTCGGTGTAGCGAGGGCCAGGTGGCTGGGACTGGTGGCGCAGACAGGTGAGGTCCGCGCCGTTCTCGTTGTCGAAGACCGGTCCAGGGTCTGCAGTTGTGGTGCAGGCCGTCAGAACGGTGGCGCAGCACAGGAGCGGGACGAGAAAGCGCATCGCGCCTCCTATTCGAACAGGGCTCGGGCGGTCAGCCCGAGGCCGACGACGAGGACGAGCCCGGCGGTGATGACAGGCAGTGCGGTGAAGCGGTCGCGGAAGCGTTCGACGGCGGAGAGCCGGTCGCGCAGTCGGACCAGGAGCAGGCCCACGGCGGTGAGCGTGGTGGCCATGCCCAGGCCGTAGCCCAGGACGAGCAGGATGCCGAACCAGGTGCGTCCCAGGGCGATCGCGCCGAGCAGGACGACCAGAGCCGACGGACTGGGTACCAGGCCCCCCGCTACGCCCATGCCGATCAGACCGCCACGACCCACACGGTGCCCGTGCCCGTGCTCGTGCCCGTGGCCGTGGCCGTGCCCATGGCCGTGCCCGTGACCGTGTCCGTGACCGTGTCCTACGGAGACGGGCTCGCGGTGCAGGGCCGACCGCAGCAGGAACGCCCCGATCGCGGTGACGAGCACACCGCTGGCGATACCGAGCACCTGCAGCAGGGATTCTCCGGCCAGCGCGCTGGAGGCGCTGATCACCAGACCCATCAGGAGCACGCCGAGGGTGTGGGTGAGGGTGACCGTGGCACCAACCACGACAGCGTCACGCGCGGTGCCGTCACGGCCCGCGAGGTAGGCGGCGATGACTGTCTTGCCGTGTCCGGGCAACGCGGCGTGGGACGCGCCGAGCAGCAGAGACAGCAGCACGGCGAGGATCCCGACCAGCGGGGTGAGGTCCTGCCGGCCGGCCAGAGCGGTGAAGGCGCGGGTGGCCGTTCCGATCACCGTGCCGCCGTCCTGTGCCGCGGCGATCCCTGGGGTCGTGCCGGATCCCGGTTCCACGCGCAGGCTCACCGTGCGGACGTCGAGGGGGTTGGCCAGCAGGTCGTCGGGGTAGGAGCGGAGTTCGTTGCTGGAACTGGTCGACGGCACCGGTGAGTCGATCAGCGCGATGCCGTCGCCGGTGGCGGTCATCTCGTGCCAGCCGACCCGGCCCGGCCGGTAGGTGTCGCGCACCTCGACGGTGGCCGCGGTGCTCAGGTCGGTGGTCGCGCTCAGCAGACAGGTGAGCCGGGTCGTGGCGAGGCCTGCTTCGCCCGAGGGGTACTCGACGGAGGCGGACCGCAGTGCCACGGCCGTCCGCGTGCCGTTGACGGTCACCTCGGTGCTGCTGCGCACGGTGTCGCACTCGCGGCCCGCGTAGTCGGTCTGGCGCGCGGGTTGCTCCTGCAGGGTGGGGATCTCGGCGAGGTCGAGGACGGAGACCAGGTCGATCCGGTCCGGGTGCACGGTGATGGCGTGGTGGTGGTTGATGGTGAAGTTGCCCAGCGGGTGGGCTCCGGCACTGGTCGGGACCGCCAGCGCGGCCAGGACCGCGAGCACGAGGACGGCCAGTGCCTTCACCGCAGGCCAACCAGGGCTGCGCGGGCGGCCGGGGCGTCCACGGGGGAGAAGTGCGGGTTGATCTTCAGTGCGGAGCCGAGTGCGTCGGCGGCCTCCTGGGTGCGGCCGAGGGCGCGAAGGATCATGCCGCGGTGGTAGGCGAACGTCGCGTTGCGCCAGCCGGTGCCGGCGGCACGGTCGGCGTGGCCGATGGCCTCGGCGTCGCGTCCGGCCAGGTGCAACGCCCAGGCGAGCGCGTCCGCGACCAGCGGGTGCTGACGGCGGTTCCACTCGCGTTCGGCGGTGGCCAGCGCGGTGGCGGAGTCGCCCCGGTCGGCGGCGGCTGTCGACGTGGCCAGCTCGTCGGTGCTGCCCGCGGCTGCGAGCAGCCGTTCCTGTTGCGCGAGGAGGTCGAACTGGCGGGTCGCGTCCTCGGTGCGTCCGGCGACTTGCAGCAGGAGGGCGTACTCGTGCAGGTACTGCGGTGAGGGCACACGTGCCACGAGGTCCGCGTAGCCGGTGAGCGCGTCGTTCAGGTTCCCCCAGGCGGCGGCGATCTTGGCGCGTCCCTGCAGCAGCGCGGGGTCGAGCGGGTCGATCAGCAGGCCCTGCTCGTACTGGGAGGAGGCCTCGTCGAGATCGCCGTTGTCGAAGGCCAGTTCGCCGAGGTGGTAGCGGCAGAACAGCGTGTCGGCGGGGGAGGGCGAGGCGTCGAGTGCGCGGGTGAGGGCGAGCCGCGCGGAGTCGACGTCGCCGCGTTGTTCGAAGTCGTAGGCGGCGCGGGTGAACGCGGGCACGCCGGGTTCGAGGTCGAGCATTCGCTGCACGGCGGCTCGTGCCTCGTCCGCCGCGCCGAGCTGGGTGAGGGCGTCGGCGAGCACGCCGTAGACCTCGGCGGTGTCGGGCAGCGCGGCGCGGGCGAGTTCGGCCTGGTCTCGGGCGGTGGCGAAGTCGTGCCGGGCGTTGGCCAGCGCGCCGAGCCCCAGGTGGGCGGGGCCGTTGCCGTCCGGCTTATGGCGCAGGGACGTGTCCAGAGCGCCCTGGGCCTTGGCGTAGTAGGAGGGGTCGCCGGTGATGCGGGCCTGCTCGACGTAGGCGGAGCCGAGCTGTGCCCAGGTGGCGGCGTCGCCCGGCACGCGCTTGAGCCGTTCCTGGGCGGCGGTGACGGTGCGCTGCACGTCGCTGCGCACGACAGCGGCGCCGGGAGCGGGAGGAGCGGGGTCGTCGCCGCGGCTCAGCGCGGTGGCGGTGGTGGCGAGCAGCGCGGCGCCTGCGGTGATGGCCAGCACTGCGATGATCTTGCGGCGATTCATGGCGCGCTCCGTGGGTTGCTGCCGGGGGACGTGCCGGGGAACGGAGGATTCCGTTCCCCGGCAGGCTCTTACGCGACTGCGGGAACGGCTGTCCGAAGTGGACGGCGGTTCAGCAGCCACACGCCGGAGCCGATCAGCAACGCCGCGAGGAGGCCGTTGAGGATCAGTCCGTCCGGCAGACCGCCGCCACCGGCGCCACCCGCGGGTGCCGCTGCCCCGGCGGCGCCGGAGTTGACGGAGGTGTTGTTCGGCAGTGCCACGTACGGGAACGCGGTGCCGAACGCCTTGTCGTTGGCGTTGACCTTGTCCCCGGCCGCGAGTGCGGGCACGATGCCGCTGACCGCGGCGCCTTCCAGTGCCTGCACGCCGATGTCGAGCACGTCGTCGGTGAGCCTGCGCCCGTTGGGGAAGCCCTGCAGGTCACCGCCGAGCACGCCCAGCCGGTTCGGCGAGGCCGCCGGCGGGATGGAGGTGTTGAGCCGCAGCTGTTCCGACGGCGTGAACTTCTTCGGGTTCACGTCGGCGTTGTTGAGCTGCGAGTTCAGGTCGGCCTTGATCGGACCGCCGGCCTTGGTGGTGATGCCGGTCAGGAAGATCTCCACCAGGTCGTTGCGCGGCGTCGCCGGGGCGGGCAGGCCGTAGATTCCCTGGATCAGCTTGGGCACCTCGGGGTCGGTGACCCGCTTGACCAGCTCCGGGGTCTTGCCGTCCTGGTCGGGCGTCAGAGCGTTGAACCTGTCCTTCAGGCCCGCTGGCACGACGACCTCGTTGACCAGCGGGTTGCCCAGGCGTGAGACCTGGACGAACGGGCCGACCGCCCGCGACTCGCCGGGGGTGAGGATCATCGACTGGCGTTCGGTGTCGCTCCACACCCCGATGACCGGGTTGCGGGTCGCGTCACCCTTGAGCGCCAGCTGCGACTTCGGCACCTGCAACGCGATGGTGTTGACGTTGAAGCCGCGCAGCGTGTCCTGGCCGACCTCGGACAGGTTGGCGCCGTAGAGCAGGTCGAACACCCGCAGGTCGAGGAAGAACGCGTCGTCGGACTGCCCGACGTAGCTCTTGCCGCCACCGGGCACGTCGGTGATCGCCTGGGCGCGCAGGGCGCCGTAGTCGGGCATCGACGCCGGGCCGGTGTTGGACGGCGCGACCTTGCCCGACCGGATCAGCTTGCGGTCACGGCCGTCGCGGTCGATCAGCTCCAGCGTGTAGGTCTGCCGGAACAACAGGTTCTCGTCGTCCAACGACGTGACCGGCCCGTTGTTGTACAAGAACGTCGACTTGCCGCGTCGGTCCTCGGTGCGGAACGTCCACCGGTAGGTCAGATCCGCCTTGGCATCACCGTCGTTGTCGATGTTGATGTCGTAGCGGGCGTCCGTGGCCCACGGGTAGAAGTTCGGCCCGCCGTTCGGCTCCTGGAACGGCGACCAGCTCGCCACGAGCGTCACCGTGTCGGGCTTGTCGGGGCTGACGAACGCGTACACGTCGGTGTTGTCCACCGCGGGATCACCCGCGATCAACGGCGCCTCGCGGTGGCTCGACGCACCGGCCAGGCCTGAACCACCGATCAAACCTGCCGCGAGCAGAGTGCTCCCGACCGCGATCAGACTTACCGCCACGCGTCGTCGACGACGCGTGGGAGGGGGTGCTGACATGCTCCATCCCTTCGGATCGAAGCCCGTCCGGGGCGAAACCCGCCACGCGGACAGGACCTCTTCCATTCGCCACTGATGGAGCAGAGGTTTGCCGGGTTCACTCGAATGCCCTCTTGCATGTATCTGGCATCAAGTGCGGGCGAACTGTGGCCATCACCTGCGGCGCGGTTAAAGTTCACGATCGACAGTGACGGCGTGCCGGGGCGGGATGGATGCGGCAGTGAGTGATGATCATCCGGAGGCTTCACACGCAGTGGCGGGGCCAATGGACGAGGCTCGCCTGGAGGCCCTGCGCGCCACGGGCCTGACCGCTCGCCCGGACCGGGGCATGGACCGGTTCGCCCGGCTGGTCGCCAGCGTTCTGGGCGTGCCGGTGGCGCTGGTCTCGCTGGTGGAGCCGGACCGGCAGGTGTTCCCCGGTCTCATCGGGCTCGGTGAGCCATGGGCGAGTTCACGCACCACCCCGTTGTCGCATTCGTTGTGCCAGCACGTCACGCGGTCGGGTCGTCCACTCGTGCTGCACGACACCGAGGCCGACCAGAAGTGGTGCGCGCATCCCGCGGTCACCGATCTCAGCGTCGCGGCCTACGCGGGCATGCCGTTGACCGACGGCGACGGCAACGTGCTGGGCTCGTTGTGCGCGATCGACACCGCACCCCACCAATGGACCGAGGCCGAACTGCAGGACCTGGTCGACCTCGCCGCCGCGTGCAGCGCCGAACTGCAGCTGCTCATCGCGTCGCGCCGCACCGCCGAGGCCCACGCGCGCGCACGCACACTCACCGAGAGCACACGACTCGCGCTGACTCGCGCGGAACTGCTGCTGCACGCCGCCGACGACCTGGCCAACACCACCGGCCTCCACCAGGTCCGCCGAAAGGTCCGCGACCTGATCACCGGCGACCTCAAACCCCGCTACGTCGGCCTGGTGCTGATCGAGGGCAGGCGGCTGCGACGCCTGATCGACGAGGACAACGGCGCGGCGATCATGGAACACACCTACGAGCGCTACGGCCTCGACGACCAGTGGCCGACCGCCCGCGCGGCCAGGGACGACACCACCGTCGTCATCCAGGGCACCGACGACCTGGCCGCGGGCGGATACAGCCGAGACGCTGTCGACGCCTGGACCATGCTCGACCTGCACACCGCGATCTGCGTCCCGCTGCCCAGTGCGTTCGGCCCCTTGGGCACGCTCGTGATCGCGTGGGACACACCTCACCGGGTCGACGCGCTGGAACTGGCGATCGTCACCGCGCTGGCCGGCTACACCGCCCGCGCGATCGAACGCGCGGTCTTCGTCGACCACCGCATCATCGTGGCCCAGGAACTGCAGCAGGCCATGCTCACAGACCCGCCGGTCGTCCACGGCCTGGAGATCGCCGCGCTCTACCGGCCCGCCGCCACCGGCGAACTGGTCGGCGGCGACTGGTACGACGCCTACCCGCTCACCGCCGGCGACCCGGCGGCACTCGCCGTGACGATCGGCGACATCACCGGCCACGACATCCGTGCCACCACCAAAATGGGTCAGATCCGCAGCATGCTGCGCCAGGCCGACCTCGACCACCCCGATGCCGGCCCCTCAGAGGTGCTGTCCGCGCTCGAACACGCGAACCTCGTTCTCGGTGTGAACGCCTCCGGCACCCTCATGCACGCCCATCTGCGCAAGGACGGCGACGGCTGCTGGGAACTGACGTGGACCAACGCCGGCCACCCGCACCCCCTGCTGCGCCGGCCCGAGGGTGACGTCGAGGCCGTCGGGGGCCACGACATCATGCTCTTTCCCGGCATGGCGCCGGCACGACGAACCACACACCGGGTCAGGCTCACGCCCGGCACCTGCGTCCTGTTCCACACAGACGGTCTCATCGAGCAGCTCGATCGGGACATCGACTCCGGCACCGCAAAGGCCATCACCGTCCTGACCCGACACGGGACACGGCCTCTGCCCGATCTGCTGGAGCTTCTCGTGGACGAAGTCGGCGGCAGGCACCCGGACGACGACATCGCCGTGCTCGTCGTTCGCGTTCCGACCTGCGAGATTGTTTGCTGATTACACGAAAGGAGTGGCAGTTCACTCGAAAGTGAAATTTCGGCATCGGCAGACAATGAGTTACGTTGAGTTTCTATCTGATCGCCGACCGCTTCTGGTGTACGTGCACCGGTGTGTGATCGCGTTGCGCAGCGGGAGTGACGTCTCACCCAGGTGATCACGTCTCGGCTTCGAACCGTGGTCCGATCAGGATCACGAGAAGGAGCGCGATGCAGGAAAGCGACCTGGCACGACGGATGATCTCCCGTGCTTCCGCTGAGTCCCCGGTACCGGACGATTCAGCGGAGGACCTGCTGGCGCTGGTGGCACGTGGGGACGAGGCGGCGTTCGGGCGGTTGTACGACCTCGCGGCGGGCATGGTGTTCGGGCTCGTGCGCCGGGTGCTGCGGGACGAGGCGCAGTCCGAGGAGGTGTTCCAGGAGGTCATGCTCGAGGTGTGGCGGACGGCCAGCCGGTTCGACCCGGACCGCGGCAAGGCCACGACCTGGATCATGACCATGGCGCACCGGCGCGCGGTGGACCGGGTGCGGTCCGCGCAGGCGGCGACCAACCGCGACGAACGCGTTGCGGCGATGAGCGTGGACACCCCGTTCGACGAGGTCGTGGAGCAGGTCACCGACCGCATCGAGCAGCGCAAGGTGCGTCGTTGCCTGTCGTCGCTGACCGATCTGCAGCGTCAGTCGGTGTTGTTGGCCTACTACCAGGGTTACAGCTATCCGGAAGTGTCCACTTTGCTCAGTGTCCCGCTGGGCACGGTGAAGACCAGGATGCGTGATGGCCTGATCAGGCTGCGGGACTGCCTGGGGGTGGTCGCGTGAGCCTGTCGTCAGATCTGCACCTGCTGACCGGCGTGTACGCGATGAACGCCCTGCCGGAGGCCGAACGACCGGAGTTCGAGGAGCATCTGGCGAACTGCGGCTCGTGCGCCCAGGAGGTCGCCGAACTGCAGGCCACCTCGGTCAGGCTCAGTCTCTCGACGGAGATCGAGCCCCCGCCCCATCTGCGTTCACAGGTGCTGGCGAAGGCAGCGGCCACTCCTCAGTCACCACCGGAGACGACCGGCACGGTGACCGTGCTCGCTCCGCGCTCGCCGAGGAAGTGGCTGATGCGGGCGAGCCTGCTCACGACCGCCGCCGCTGTGCTCGGTGCTGTCGTGCTCGGTGTTCAGGGTGTGCAGGACCGTCAGGAACTCGACGAGCTCCGCCAGTCGGCCGCCGGCCACAGCCAGGTCTCCGATCTGCTGAACGCTCCCGACGCGAAACTCGTCAGCGACTCGGCATCCACGGGTGGCAGGGGAACCGTCGTGGTCTCGCCGAGCCGGGGCAAGGCGGTGTTCCTCGCGAGTGGACTGCCGCAGCTGCCGTCGGACCGCACGTACCAGCTGTGGGTGGTCGGGCCGGACGGACCACGCTCGGCAGGCCTCCTGCGGAACGAACCCGTTGTCGCAGAAGGCCTTGCGGACGCTCAGAAGCTTGCGCTGACCGTCGAACCGAGCGGTGGGTCGTCCAGTCCCACCACGACCCCGGTCTTCGCTGTCTCGGTGGTGTGACCCAAGACGGTGCTCATGGCCAGGTGGACAGCGCCTTGATGGATGTCGGCGCGTTTGCGCAGTGCGGAGCGTTGTCTAGGTGCTCGAGGTCGAGATGCGGAGGTGCACCCCTCGGCCATGGCGCAAGCTGTTGGGCGACAAGCCAACGGCCTACGTCCGCGCTTCGCAGTCCGGTGCAGGCCAGCCAGAACGAGGGTCGATTCTCGGCGCGCAAATGGGTGCGGACTTGAGGGAGCGCCCCGGCCCGGCACCGGGACGGGATGCCGGGCGGGCCCGGCTGTCCGTCGCGACGACCGGTAGTGGTCAGTTCTCCGCCGGAGCGGGGGTGTACCAGGCCCACAGGAACGTGGTGATGACGAGCACGCCGAGGATGACCAGTGGGGCATCGGCGAGGAAGTGGCCACGCGCAGCGACGAACAGTCCTCCCGGAATCGGCACGAGCCACACGGCCAGGGGCGGGCGCGGCGAGTCGACCCAGCGGGGACGCGACAAGGCGGGCTGCACCGTGTAGACGATGCCCCAGCGCGACCTTGCACGAAGGCCTCCCGCGGGCCAGACGCGGACGTGCGGCTCCGGTTCCAGCACCGCCCGCGCGCCGAACCCGTCCTTCAGCCGCGCAGTCACCGTCTGACCGGGGTTGAGGCGCTCGAGCACGGGGTGCCAGTAGACGCGCTGCCATCTCGCTCCCGGAACCACACGCGGCACATTCGGCAGTTCGGCCAGCACCTCCGGCTCCAGCGGCGCATCGGCTGGCGCAAGCAGCAGCGCCATGCTCTTCTTGGCCCCCAGGTTGTCGCTATGACCCCGGACCACCACCACTCTCATCGTCTCGGAACGCCCCGTGGCGGCCGACCGGTTGAGCCAACCGCGCGTGGCCCAGGCGAGCAGCACCAGGAACACCACCGCGCCGATCACCGCGGTAGGCCACCAGTAGTCCCACCCCGCGGCTTCTTCTGCATTGTGAGCACCGGCTTCCGCCGACACCACCGCTTCCCGGTCCAAGGCCGGCAGGTACGGGCCCCTCTCCTCCGGGTTGCCCTCGCGGGGGTCGTACCGGACGCGGAACGGACGTCCCGGCGCCCACTTCCCGGGCTCGTCCAGCTCGAACCAGGTCGTCTGCTCGTTCCCCTCCTGGTCGTTCCACACGACCAGGGCCTCCTCGTCCGGAGGCCGGTACCCGTCGACCACCCGGCCCACGACCTCGACGGTCGCCTGCGCGTGTGCCGCGTTGGTCGCCAGGACCCGGATCACCCCGACTCCTGCGACCAGACCGAGCGCGGCGACCGCTGTGAGCACCGAGAACCGCACAACATTCCAGGTGAAACGGCCGGAATCCGCCATCACAACCCCTCCGCCAACCGTGGCGCCCCTCGTACCGGACAAGCCGTACACCACGTGTCGCGGACCGACCACCCGTTGATCGGGATTGCCTGCTTTCGCTGAAATCCGATGCCGTGGGACATAGCCCAAAGGGATCATCGAGGCCCAGGATCGTCGCCAGTACTCATTTCCGCCACGACGATCCCTCGTGCCGTGCACCCGCGGAGAACTGAGCAGCACAGCGCTGCTACGAGATCGCGCAGGCGCTGCCGAATTTCACCGGACAGGCCGCCCTGCCGGCGACGACCTCGTAGGCCTACTCGGTGACGGCGGGTCCATCCCAGTCCTCGTCGTCCTGGGAGTGGTGCTGGGCCGGCCGCTTCAGAGGCGGCGGAGGCGCCGACGAGCGCACCTGGTTCGCCCACGCCGGGGTGTCGGGGGACGGCTCCGGGAAACGTCGCCGGTACGACGACACCAGCGCTTCGGCATCTCCTGGAGCGTCGACGCCGACCTCGGCCACGATCTCGGACACCGCGTCCGCGATCCGCGACTGGGCGCGGTGCAGGGTGGTCATGATCGACGCGGTGAGCGTCGCACCGGACACTCCGCGCGCCTGGTCGGAGATCTCCAGGTCACGCAGCACCCCGGTGGCGTCCACGGTGACCTTCACCAGGCCGTCTCGCGACGCCTCGTGCACGACGGCCTCGGTCACCCGCGTGCTCACCTGCTGGTACTTCTCCGACGCGGCCGCGACGGCCGCCGCCCACCGGGCGAACTCCCGCTCCGTGCGCACCTCGCTGCCACCGAACTCGGCATCGGTCATCACGCGCTCCTCGCCAGCCTTACAGGTACGCGGGACGCAGCACGGACACGTGCGCGCCGCGGGCAGCGAACCACTGCTCCAGCTCGTGCCCGTCGAGGCGGTGGCCGGGCGCGGACATGACCGGCCCGAAGACCGTGCCCGTCATGCCCGTCAGCACGGCGCCGACCAGGATCGAGTTGTCGAGCACCGTCTTGTCGACCCGCACCCCCGACATGTTCGCGCGGGTGAAGTCGCAGCCCACGAGCATCGCGTCCGTGAGGTCCGCGCGCCGGAGGTCGGCCTCGACGAACCGGACGTCCGAGCCCTCCACGCGGGTGAGGTCGGCGCCGATCAGCACCGCGCGTACGAAGCTCGCGCGGTGCAGGCAGGCTTTCACGAAGTCCGCGTCGGTGAGGACGGCGCGGATGAACCGGGCTCCCTCGCAGTTCGCCCGCCACAGCTCAACGCCGCGCACCGCCGTGTCGGCGAGGTTCGCGTGCCGGAATGACGACCTGCCGAACGGCCCCCCGGACAAGTCCGCGCCGAGGAAGTCGAGGCCCTCAGCAGACATGGGTGCGCTCCGATCGCCATTCAGCCAGCCGGCCAGGGCGTGGGCCGCTTCCGGCGATCCGGGCCATCGCAGTGGCCGCCACTCGTCACGGGTACCAGATGACACGGTTTCTCCAGCGGGGGTCCTGCACTGTCTGTGCCACCTTGTCGATGGTCTGCTGGGCGACCTCGCGCGTGTCGATGACGACGTAGCGGTCTTTGGTGCCGATCTGGCGACCGAGCTCCACCCTGAAGTCCTTGTCGTCGTACGGCTCGCGCGGACGTTTGATGTCCCACTTCTTGCCGTCGTCGATGAAGTCGCCGTTCCCTCTTTCGGACGGCCGGGCGTAGTTCTCGGTGAGCTGGCCGCGTTCCCTCAAGTCCAACGCAACTCTCGCCTCGTCCTGGGAGGACGGGTTGACGCGTCCACCATGGTCCGGATCACGGACGGTGTCGTTGTACTTCTCCGGGTACCTGGCCTCCAGCTCGATCAGGTGGCTGCTCAGCCTGCTCCGTTCCTCCGGCGTCAGCTCCCGGTGCGGCTTGTCGAGATCGGCGCGCCGGCTCGGCGGTCTCGGCGGTCCACCGGGGCCGGGTGGGGGGTTCGTGCCTCCGGGCGGCGGCGGATCTCCCTGACCGCCGCCTCCTGCCGTGGGCTGGTCGACCGTCGCGTGGTTGCCGCCACTGCCCGCATTCGACGTGACCGTGTTCCCGCCTCCGCCGGCGCCACCACCACTGCCACCGCCGGCGCCGGCAGGCGTGGTGACGCCAGACTGCTTCACCGCATCGGGCAGCTTGATCTCGCCACCGGTGTCGGCCTTGCGCAGGTTGCGCAGTCCCGTGTCGATGAGCTCCCAGATCCCGTTCAGCCGAGTCATCAGCGGGCGCAGTCTGTCCAGGGAACGCGCCAGTTTGACGGTCAGATCGGTGATGTCGAGGACGGTGCGCTCGACGAGCGTCGTCACCTGCGTCGCGACAGGGACGGTGGCGAAGAAGACCGGCACACTCGCCGCCGCGGCCCAGAACGGCACGCGCACGATCAGCGTGGCCACGGCGCGGGAAATGATGTCGCGCACGGCTTCCCGGACGACGCCGACCAGCGCGCCGACCACTTCCACGGTGGTCCCGATGGTCGAGGCGCACACCTGGCTCGCCGAGAAGAACGCGACGTGCTTGGCGATGGACGCCCGGTAGTCCTTGCTCGCGTCGCCGCGCCAGGCGGATGCGCTCCCGTCGACCTCGGTCGTGAAGTCGGTCGTCGCCTCGGCCACGGTCTTGGCAACCGCGTGCCACGTTCCCGCGTACGCGGTGATCCGGCCGACGTCGCCCGCCAGCCAGTCCAGCCACTGCCGCAGCGGACCGCAGTGCTCGATCACCCACGAGAACGCGTACTCCGCCAGCGTGCCCAGCGGGTCGACGGCGAGCGACAACGCCTCCAGGCCGGTGCTCGCCAGGGCCAGACCGCCCTCCACCCAGGAACCGTTCGCGATGCCGTTGCGCAGGTCGATCGCCGACTCGGCGATCCCGATGCCGGTGAGCGCCTCGCTGGAGAGCTGCGCGGCCTGCGACGGGGCGGCTGCGTTCACCGCCCTTTGCCCTTCATCGCGCTCGCGCCGCCCTCGTCCACGCCGTCGTAGACGTCCGCCGTGTCGCGCACGTTCTTGATGATGTGGTCGACTGCGGCCTCGATCTCCACCAGGACCTGGATGCCGACGTCGCCGACGGCTCGCACGACCGGCGGGAACATGGTGGCGAACTTGCCGAACGCCTCGGTGGGCAAGTCGCCTTCGCGGGCCTGCCGCAGCGCGCTGTCGAACTTGCTCTCGACGCCGCTCAACCGGTTGGCGTGCGCGCGTAGTTCCGCGCCGTCGACATCCAGTTCGCCGCTCATGAGCAACCCCCTCACTCCATGACGGACGGGCCTTCGCGGTCGTCGTCGTGTACCAGTCGTCCGCGTGCCGCCAACGGGTCGGGCGGCTGCTCGGGGAACCGCCGCCGGTAGCCCGCGACCATCGCCGCCGCGGCCGCCGGGTCGTCGGCGGCCAGGTCTGCGGTGAGTGACGACATCTCGTCCGCGATGCGAGCCTGCGCGCGACGCAGGGTGGCCAGGACGTGCGCGGCGAGCGTCTGGCCGGAGAACTCCCTGATGCGGTCGGAGAGTTCGAGTTGCCGGAGTACACCGGAGGCATCGACGGTGACCCGGACGACGCCGTCGCGTGAGGTCTCGGTGACGGTGACTGCTCCGACGTCGCGATCGAGCGCGCGGAACTTCTCGGCCCGCGCGGTGACGAGTGCCGCCCACCGCGCAATCTCCTGCTCTGTGCGCGGCGGCTCGTCGTCGTGCAGAACCGGACCGGTCAAGGGCACCCCATCCCCTCGTCTCCGCCGACCCTAGATCAGAAAGGAGATCTCGCGACAGGTCAGTATGGCGGGTGTCCAGGATGCCGAAAGACGTTGCGCCAGGCCGGTTCCGCTACGGCGACCGGCGTAGCGCACGCCAGGCGACGCAGGTCGGCGCGCGGGTGGACGTGTAGCGGAGTCCGCGCGGGCGGTGCCCAGCCACGAGGTCCATCGGCGTCTGTGCTGTCGGCCACGAACGGCCGATAGGACAGCAGCGAGTGGATTCCGTGTAGGGCAGCGGCCGGACTGAGTCGACCAGGGGCACAAAGATCAGCAGGAGGATCACCACCCATGCCGGTGACGCGAGCACCGGGTGCCGCAACGGCCACACGTCCGGCGCCGGTCGCAGGGGCGAGGTGTTGCCGAACAGTTCGCGCGGGGACGGCATGACGGCCGAGACCGGGTTCCACTCGGCGACGTGGCGCGGAGAGGCTGCCGTGGCTGGTCACGTAGGCGACGAGGTCCGGGTGGTGCGGTCCGGCGAGGGCGATGGCTTCCGCGCTCATCGACGAGCCCGATTCGAACCTCGGTCGTTGGCAGGCTCCGGCCAAATACCTCCACAAAGGACGATGCACGCGGGCCTTCCCTTTTGACTGCCCCAAAAGGGGATCACATTGTGCTGAATGACCCAGCATTTTCCTGGACATCCGCCGGATAGACAACCGTCGCGTTCCGCTGACACGGTGGTTTCCTCACGGAGATCGGGGTCAGGGGGGTCAATGGGCCAGGTGCGCAAACCGGTGGTGCCGAGAGGTGCCATCCGGACTTTCTTCGACCGGCTGCACGCGCTGCATTCCGCCGCCGGGAATCCGAGCATGCGAGAACTGCAACGGCGCACGCGCTGCCGGCAGCGACCGAACGGAATCAATCCGACGACGATCCACAAGGCGCTGTCCGGGCCGCAGCTGGCCCAATGGGACACGGTGCACGCGCTGGTCAGGCAGCTCGGCGGGAACGTGGAGGAGTTCGCCGCGCTGTGGCGGGACGGCCGGCGGGTGGAGCTCCAGGCAGAACAGCCAGTTGGCGGCATCACGGGTCACCGCACGGGACGGCCGACCCCGCAGGCGTTGCCGCCGGACGTCCCGTCCTTCATCGGCCGAATCCAGCAGCAGACGGAGTTGCGCGGACTGTTGGGGCCACTCGGCCAGTCCGCTCGGACCGCGGCCATCTCCGGCACGGCTGGGGTCGGCAAGACCGCGCTGGCGGTGCATTGGGCGCACAGCGTGGCCGACCAGTTCCCGGACGGGAACCTGTTCATCGACCTGCGTGGCTACGACCCGGACTCACTGATGCCGGCGTCCGAAGCGCTCGCGTCGCTGTTGCGCGAGTTGGGCGTGCGGGCCGCGGACGTTCCCACGGAGGTGGCGGAGTGTGCCGCCTGGTACCGATCTTCGCTGGCCGGTCGGAAAATGCTGATCGTGCTGGACAACGCTCGCGACACCGACCACGTGCGGCCGTTGTTGCCCGGTACCCCGTCGTGTCTGGTTGTCGTCACGAGCCGGGACAGTCTGGCCGGGCTGGTCGCCCGCCACGGGGCCCGGCGCGTACGGCTGGACGTCCTCGAGCCCGCTGAGGCGACCGAGTTGATGCGGGAGCTGCTGCGGCCGGGGTTCGACCGCGAACCGGCGGCGATCGAGGCGTTGGCCGAGCGGTGCGCACGACTGCCGCTGGCGTTGCGGATCGCGGCCGAGCTGGCCAATTCCTCCAATGTGGACAAGTTGGCCGACCTGGTTCGTGAGTTCACGGACGACCAACGCCGGTTGGACCTCTTGAACGCGGGCGACGACCCGCGAACGGCGATCCGAGCGGTGTTCTCGTGGTCGTACCGACGCCTGCCAGAGGACGCGGCCGGGCTCTTCCGGTTGTTCGGGGGATACCGGGACCAGCTGGTGGACCTGGCGAGCGTGGCCGCGCTCGCCAGGATAACCGCGGATCAGGCAGGCAGGTTGACGGAAGTGCTCGTGCGCAAGAACGTTCTCGAACGGGTACGGCCCGGTGAGTTCACGATGAACAGCCTGTTGTCGGCCTACGCGGCCGACTGTCAGCGACGTTCCTGACAGGCATCGGCCCTACCCGCCGGGCCGCTGGCCTCCCATGCTGTGCTGGCTGGTTCTCCAGCACTGAAACGGGGAGGGTTTCATGATCACGAAGAGAAGGCTGTTCGCCGGCGCCGCGGGCGCGGTACTGGCCGTCACGGCGCTCACGACCTCGGGTTCCGCCGCTCCGGCCCCACGCCCGGAGGTCGCCGCACCCAGCGTCGGCATCCAGGCGGTCGCCCCCGGCGCGGCGACCCTGCGCTTCGACTGGGGTTGCACCGGCAGCTACGCCAGCACACCGATCACGTTCAACGGCGATGGCACCTTCACGGCCGGGTCGCTGTCCGGTCTCTGGGCACAGACGGGGAGCGTTCTGCAGTTCCAGTTCAACGGCGTGAAGACGACGTACGCCTCGCTGGTGACGAGCAACTCCGGCACCGGAACCCAAAGCACCTTCAGCGGCCTCAACGGCTGTCACCTCCTGCTCGGCCCGGGGGCGGCCCTCGCCGGCAAGGAATCCAGCCAGGGCACGGGAACCCTCGGCGCTGACGGCCGCTGATCGGCGGCACGAGACGGGTTCCGCCGATTCGTGCCGCAAGCGTTCAGCAGGTGCCGGGGCGTGTGCGGGAACACGCGGCCGTCGGCGACGAGGATGTGGTGTCGTCGTCGCCGACGGCATGACCGCGGTGACCTCTTCTCACCGATCGGCTGTCATCGCGGTCACTTCCTGGTGGCGGCCACTTTGCTTGCGTGGCGCCCACTTGTGCGGAGCTTCGCCGGGGCGACCTGGGTCGGCGCTGAAGCAGGCAAGTTCGTCGCGCAGCGCGGCGGAGTTGCCTCGGAGAGGTCTCGGAGAGGTCCCGGAGCAGGGCGGCCAGGAAGGGATGCCGCAGTGCCTCGTCGTGGAAGTCCGCGCGCACACCGAACACGACTTGCTCGCGCCGAGCGCATGCTCTGGCCAGGAAATCGCCGCGCTGCTTCTCTCCGGTGAACAGCTGTTCAAGGTGATCGATCACGAGCACCAGACCGGTTCGCGGTAGGGAAGTCCTTCCGCAGCCGGACGTGCCGACGACGATGACCGGCCCGTTGGCGACCGCTGTCACCAAACGGGCGGTCAACTCCTTGCGGCCGAAGAAGCGATCGCCTTCGCCTGTGCGGAAGGCGCGGCCGTTCGCGACTGGGCCGGCACCGAGGCCGGGGGATCGTCGTCGTCGAGCACGTCACAGAGGCGTGGGGCGTTCGTCCTCTGACAGGACAAGGAAAGACCGTGTGGGCGTTGATCCCTGCACCGCCTGATCAGGTCGTGGAAATGCCCTGACCCGCCCCACACTTCGGTCTACTTCTTGAAGACGCTCTTGATCTTGTCCGCGACGTCGCCGACCGCGTCCTTGACGTCCTCGACGGCGTCCTTGAGACCGGCCTTGGCCTGGTCGCCCTTGCCCTCGGCCTGGAGCTGCTCGTCGCCGGTGACCTTCCCGGTGGCTTCCTTGGCCTTGCCGCCGAGGTCCTCGGCCTTGTTGCTGATCTTGTCGCCCAGTGACATGGGGATGCTCCCTCTGATGCCGCGGCGCACCGGGTGGGCGCCGTCCTGCACTGAAGACACCGGCGTTCTCGCGATCCTCACGGCCGCAGTCGGATGACGAGGGTCACTCGGCCGACCGCGCGCTCCTCCGTGACGAATCACCGTCAGCAGGTGTCCTCGGACTGTCATCCCGCACAGTCCAGGCATGCAGCCGGAGAGGAACGCCGATCCATGACCGGTGAACACAGGTGCCGCAGATGACGAGTTCGATGGCGCTCGACGACGTCACGCTCGTCGCCCGAGCCCGTGACGGGGACGTGAATGCCTTCGAGCAGCTGGTGCGCCGGTACCAGGGCCCGATGTTCGGGCTGGCACGGCGGATGCTGTCGAGCGGCGGCGATGCGGAGGACGTGGTTCAGGAGGTCTTCCTGACCGCGTGGCGGCGGCTCGGTCAGCTGCAGGAGGACGCCGCGTTCGTCGGCTGGCTGTACCGCACGACGACGAACCGCTGCTTGAACGTCATCCGTTCGCGCAAGCCGACCGCCGAGGCGGATCTCGAGAGGTTCGAGACCGTCGGGTCCGCGGGGCGGCCGGAACGGGCGGCGGAGACGAGCGAGCAGATGACCGCGCTGTCGAAGGCACTGGAACTGCTTCCGCCGGAGCTGCGAGCCTGCTGGCTGCTGCGCGAGGTCCACGGGCGGTCCTACGACGAGATAGCCGAGGCGACGGGCACGACGAACACCACGGTGCGAGGACGCATCGCGCGGGCACGAGCACAACTGATGGAGGTGATGGCGCCATGGCGATGAACCAGGCGACGCAGGGATACACCCTGCCGTGCGGCCGCGACGTCGAGGATGTGTGGGAACGACTCGGTGAGGTGGAAGCCGGCCGCGCCGACGCCCACGAGATCGACTGTCCGCACTGCCGTGCCACCAGGGAAAGTCTCACGGTGCTGCGTGAGCTGACCGGTGAGCTCGCGGCGGAGGACGTGGAGCCGTCGTTCGATCTGACGAGCCGGATCATGTCCGCGGTGCGCGCGGAGGTCCGGCGTCACGACCAGCTGCCCCTGCCGACCCCGGAGCCCGGTGTGGTGCGGATCAGCGCGGAGGCGGTCGCAGCGGTGCTGCGATTCGCCGCGGACACCGTCGACGGCGTCCGCGCCCGGGAGTGCCGGGTCACGACCGTCGACTCGCCGGATCACGCCGTGACGGTGAAGATGAGCATTGCGGTCAGCTACCTCGGTTTCTCCGGCCATGCCCTCGCCGACGTCCGGGAACGGGTGACCGCTGCCGCCTCGGCGCGGATCGGGGTCCGGCTCGCCCGCCTGGACCTGACCGTGAGCGACCTCTACGACGCCTGACCCGGCACAACCGGCTGTGCCGTGCCCGGCCCGGACTACGAGAAACGCGAGAAAGTCATGATCATCCAAGTTTCCGATGCCGCTGGGGCCGTGTCCAGGGTGGAGTCGGTGATCACCGAACCGGTGATCGCCGCGATCGCCGCGATCGCCGCCACCTCGGTGGCCGGCGTGACCCGTCTGGAACCCGGGCTGACCGGTCTGGTCGCCTCGATGGCCCGCACCGCGCGTCAGCGCGTCAAGAACCTCGACCCGGCGCCCACGGAAGGTGTACGCGTCAGCGTCCTCCACGCGCCCGGTACGGGTGTGGCGACGGTCAGCCTCGAGATCGACCTGGCCGTGTCCGGGCTCGACCAGGCCGCCGCGGTCGCCCAGACCGTGCAGCGCACGGTCGCACGCGCGGTCACCGCGGCCACTGGGCTTTCCATCTCGTCGGTGTCGGTCTTCATCGTGGACGTCGGCGTTCCGCGCGGCGGTCTGGGATGAGCGCCACGAACGACCTCACCCGAGCCCTGCTGGAGGCCCTGCGAGGCGTCGACGGCCTGCGCGCCGCGACCCCGTCCACCCGTGCGGAGGCCTCGTGGGTTCCCTGGGACCTCGACGCGATGGCCGTGGATGTCGACGACGACGTCGTGCAGTTGCGGCTCGTCGCCCTGGCGCTGCCACTGCCTCCCGTGCTGCGGCGCGCGGAGGCGGCGCTGCGATCGGTGCTGGACGACTCAGTGTGGAAGAACGCCCGGCTGCGGCTGGTGATCACCGACATCGACGCGTCCGCTCTAAACCTGCGGAGCGTGGTGGCGCAGGGAGACGGTGGACACACGATCGGGTCGTGAGGATCGTCCGGGAGCCGGGTCTTACTGGTGTGGAAGCGAAACGGGACACCGCGGACTTCCGCTCCTGACACTGAGAACCGTCCCAAGGAGAGATCATGACGAACTCGATCGCCAGCAACACCGGCGCCCGCTCGACCGAGCTGGACAAGATCACCGCCGGTGCGCTGGACTCGTCTCGGGGCTCCACCACCATCGCCGACGTCGTCGTGTCGAAGGTCGCCGGCCTCGCGGCCCGTGAGGTGTCCGGTGTGCACGCCCTCGGCGGCGGCGCGGCCCGTGCGTTCGGTGCGCTCCGCGAGCGCATCCCCGGCGCGTCCGCCTCGGTCTCGCAGGGTGTGTCGGTCGAGGTCGGCGAGCGCCAGGCGGCGATCGACCTGCAGATCCTCGTCGAGTACGGCGTCTCCATCGCGGACCTGTCCCGCTCGGTGCGCAAGAACGTGATCACCGCGGTCGAGCAGATCACCGGCCTGGAGGTCGTCGAGGTCAACATCAACGTCTCCGACGTCCACCTCCCGGGCGACGACGAGGGCGACGACACCAAGACCGACACCGGCCGCGTCCTGTGACCCCTGGCGTCGAGATCGACGCCGACCGCATCGCCCTCGCTGTGACAGCCCTCCCGCACGTGGCGGGGCTGCACAGCGGCCGGTTCGGCGAGATCGCCACGTTGCTGCCCGGCCGCAGGATCGCGGGAGTCCGGATCCGACCCGGCGGGATCACCATCGGTGTCACCGGCCGCTACCCGGCCACCGTCACCGAGATCGGTGACGGCGTCCGCGCCGCCATCGGTCCGGTGGATCACCCGGTGCACGTCCACATCGGTGACGTCGCGCCGGCCGCCGCCATCGCGTGCCTGGACACCACATCCGGGCTGCCACGTCCCTGAACGTTCAGACCGGCTCCTTCTCCTTCGCGGGCCGATCGCCACTACAAGGAGAAACACCATGTCCTCCACCACAACCGGTCTGCTCACCGGCCTGGTCCTCGGCCTCGCAGCGGCGTTCGGCGGCTTCGGCGCCTTCCTCGTCGTCCTGGTCTTCGGTGCACTCGGCCTGCTCGCGGGCCGAGTGCTCGACGGCAAGCTCGACCTGTCCCAGCTCACCGGCCGCGACAGGGGCTGACCCCGTGATCACCACCTTGCCGACCCCGGATCCGGCAGAACTGGGGGAGCGGGGCAGGCTCACCATCTCCGACGGGACGGTCGAACGGATCGCCGCCCGCGCGGTGACCGAGATCGACGGCGTCGGCTGCACCGCCGAAGTCACCGCGAAGGTCAGCGGCGGCGTCGCCACCCTCCACGTCCGGTTGTCGGTCTCCTATCCGGCCTCGGTCGGTCGCACCACTGAGAACGCACGAGCACACCTGATGCGCAGGGTCGAAGAGCTCGCCGGGCTCGCAGTCCCGTGTGGACATCACCGTCACCGCACTGCACGCCGAGGTCAACGAAACCAGGAGGGTCCAGTGAAACGCCGCCCCCGCCGCAGCACCCCCGCGACTCTCACCGCGGTCGTCCTGCTCGCCGCCTGCGCGTTCGTCGCCGTGATCGCGATCCAGATGATCCTCGAGCAGACACCATGGGTCAGCTACCAATCCGTCGCCGACGCCGTGCACAACACGCACTGGAACGACCTCGTCCCGGCCATCGCCGGAGGCGGCGCCGCCCTGCTCGGCTTCATCCTGCTGCTCACCGCGATCCTGCCCGGCAAGCGAACCGTCCTTCCCCTTGAAGGCGAACTCGACTCGGGTGCGTCACGGTGCAGCTACCGCAGCACGCTGCGCGCCGCCGCATCCGCAGTGGACGGTGTCAGTGGCGCGAAGCTGAAGTTGAAGGGCCGCAAGGCCGTCGTGAAGGTGTCCACCGACCGGACCAACACCGACGGTATCGCCGACGCCGTGCGCGACGCGATCAGCCACCGGCTCGACCAGATCACCCCGGTCATCCGACCCGACGTGAAGGTCAAGGTCCACGCCGCCAGGAGCGCGTCATGACCAACCTCAACCGCCCGGCCCGCCTCAACCGCACCCTTCTCGGCCTCTTCGGGACCGTGCTGCTCGCCGCTGGGACGTTCACCGTCCTGACGCACTTCGGCCGGCTCACCGTGCTGAAACCGGACTCAGCGCTGGTGCCCGCCACGGGAACCCCGCCGACCTGGGCGTTGTACGTCACCGCTGCCGCCGCCGTCGTCCTCGGGCTCCTTCTGCTGCGATGGCTGCTCGCCCAGTTGAGCCGCAAACCCAAGACCCGCACCTGGAGGTTCGAGGCGGACCCCGGCACCGGCCGGACCGAACTGGCCGCGAGCACCGCGATCGCCCCGTTCATCGATGAGGTCAGGACCTACCCGGGCGTGGCGGCCGCGCACGCCACGCTTGCCGGAACACACGACACACCTGCCGTGGCACTGGTCGTGAGCGCCGCGCAGGACGGGGACCTCACCGCGATCCGCCATCGGCTCGACACCGAAGGTCTGCCGCGACTGCGTCAGGCACTCGACCTGGACGCGCTGCCGGTCACCGTCGAGTTCAGGTTCTCCACCAAGACCGGAGCACGCACGCTCTGACGCCTCTCACCGTCGGGACGCGGAGGGCGAGCAGAGGGGTGTCGTCGGTGCAGAGCAGCAGGAAGTCGCCGGGAGCGAGCCGTAACCGCACGTCGACCAGGTTGAGCTTCGCCGCTGGAGCCCGTGTGCGGGCGTTCACGGCTGATCGACGGCGGAAAGGGTGCTGAAACCAGGACACGTGGGCGCGGGCGACGCGCTCGTCCTCGCTCGCAGGCCCCTGCACGGGATCACGGCGGCCGAGGCGCACCGCGTGGTCAACATCGACCGCGACGTCGAAGCCGCACAGCGCCTGCTCCGGCACGCCGATTTCCTGCCCGAGTCGTGGATGAGGCTGTTGCGCCGCTGCTTCGACGGTCGCCTCGAAGACCAGGTCGCGCGCCTGCAGGGCTGAGCGTGGTCACACGGCGGGAGTGCGCTTCCGCCTGCCTGCCGGCGCGTCCGCTGGTTCGTGCTCCGGGCAGTCCGTCCGCAGTTCCGCCAGCGGCAACGGCATGCGCAGCAGGTGGCAGTGGTGTGGCACGGCGGGGTCGGGGTGCTCGTCGCGGCCGAAGAAGCGGCACGTCGTGCACATGTGTGTCACGCTCACCACCTCCGTCCGGTGCAGATCCTCGATGACCCGCAACAGGGTGTGCAGGGTGATCGCGCGGTCGGCCTCGGGAATGCCCGCGAGCGCGGCCGTCAACGGATCGTCCCAAGAAGACAGTCCACGTGCGACCGCCGCGCCGGCGTCGGTGAGCGACAGCACGCGGCGGCGGCCGTCCGTGCCGGGGGAGCGCGTCACGAGTTGCTTGCGCTCCAACGCTGCCACGGCGTCGGACATCGTCGGCGTGGTCACGTCGAACTCCGCGGCGAGAGCGGCCACCTCGTGCCGCGTCTGCGGGTGCTGTGCCAGTGCCAGCACCGTCTGCTGCTGCAACGGCGACAGCCCGTGCTCCCTCGCTGTGCGCTGGGCCAGCGAACGCATGCCGTGCCCGAGCCGCTCGAGTGCGTCGGCCAGCCGCCGGTCCAGACCGGCCGTGCCGTCGGTGTCAGTCATGCGATCCGCTCCGCCCAGTAGGACTTCCACGGCGATGGTACGGGCAGACCCGCGGTGGCGAGGTCGACAAGATCGGACACGGCCTCGGCGTGCTCGACCTGAGAGCTGGATCACTCTGCCGCAAAGTCGGTAGGAGTCCTACCTAGTTTGTGGCAGAGTGACGTTCGCCTGCTTCGAAGGGCTTCTTCGAGATCGCGAAGGAAGCGACATGACGTCTCCCGAACACCCGCCACCCGGCTACACCCACGACGAACCCGGTCTCGCCCCGTCGCCCGTGACCCGTGCGGACCTCGACCTGCTGCTGTCGAGCGTCCTCTTCGGACCCGCGGACCAGGAGGCGTTGCACACCGCTGGCACAGTCCTCAGCGGACAGATCGACCAGATCCTGGACGTCTGGTACGGCTTCGTCGGCTCGCATCCACACCTGGTGGCCTACTTCTCCACCGCGGACGGCACGCCGATCGGCGACTACCTGGCACGGGTGCGGGCCAGGTTCGGCCGCTGGATCGTCGACACCTGCACGCGTCCGTACGACGAGCGTTGGCTGGCGTACCAGCAGGAGATCGCGTTGCGGCACACCGAGCCGAAGAAGAACGCGACTGACCACGCCGACTCGGTGCCGCACATCCCGTTGCGCTACATCATCGCCTTCGTCTACCCGATCACCGCGACGATCCGGCCGTTCCTGGCCGCCGGCGGGCACGACGACGACCAGGTCGACGCGATGTTCCAGGCCTGGTTCAAGGCCGTCACTCTCCAGGTGGCGCTGTGGTCGCAGCCCTACGCCGGGCGGGCGTGGTGACGTCGTGAGCCTGCTCATGTCCCCGTCCAGCGGCCTGCTGACGCCCGCGCTGCCGTGGGAGACGACCGAGTGGTTCAACAGCGAGCCGCTGAACCTCGCCCAGCTGCACGGCCGCGTGGTGGTGCTCGAGGCGTTCCAGATGCTGTGCCCCAGCTGCGTGAGCCACGCCCTTCCGCAGGCGATGCGGCTGTCCAGGGCGTTCGGCGACGATCTCGCCGTCGTCGGTCTGCACACCGTGTTCGAGCACCACCGGGCGATGACCCCGGTGAGCCTCGAGGCGTTCCTGCACGAGTACCGCATCTCGTTCCCGGTCGGGGTCGACGCCGTCCGCAGCGCGCACCCTGCCCCGGTCACCTTCAGCCGCTATCGCATGCAGGGCACGCCCACCACTGTGCTCATCGACCGCGACGGCATGCTGCGCGCCCAGAAGCTCGGCCCGGTCGACGACATGACCCTGGCATCGGCGGTGACGCGGCTGCTCGACGGCGCCGTGCCCCCGGCCGTCTGTGCGATCGACGGCACCTGCACCTGATCCGCACCCCAGATCCCGCACGACCCGAATCACCGAACTGGAGAAGCACAAATGTCCCGCATCGATCTCACCAACCCCGACCAGATCACCGACGAGCGCGCCGAGACCCTCGCGCAGATCAAGGGCGCGTTCGGCGTGGTGCCGAACATGTTCAAGGCCGTCGCGAACTCGCCCGCCGCGCTGCAGAGCATGTGGGCGCAGTTCGGCGCTCTGGGCAACGGCAAGCTCGGCGCCAAGGTCGGGGAGATGGTCGCGGTCGCCGTGGCTGACCGCAACCGTTGCGACTACTGCCTTTCCGCGCACACCATGCTCGGCAAGAAGGCCGGTGCCACGGCCGACGAGATGAGCGAGGCGCAGAGCGGCAAGTCCGGCGACCCGCGCACCGCCGCGGTGCTCACACTGGCCACCGCACTGGTTGAGAAGCGCGGCCAGATCTCCGACGCCGACGTCCAGGCGGCGCGGGACGCGGGCCTGAGCCAGGAGGAGATCGTCGAGACGGTGGCGCACGTCGCCCTCAACGTGTTCACCAACTACATCAACGTCGCCCTGGACGTCCCGGTCGACTTCACCCGCGTGGCCTTGACCCGCTGAGGAACGAACGAGGCGCCCGGAATGCCGGCGGTGCCCGCTCACCGCGGCAACCGGGCGCTCGCTCGCGTTCAAGCCGAGGCCGGGCCGCAACTGGGCTACCTGCCCACGTCCAACATCCACTTCGAGACGGTCAGGCGGGCGGGGTAGGGGGATCGGCCGCACGCTCGGGGGCGAGAGTGCCTGGATGCCCGAAGGGGAATGCCGGCAGGAGCGTGTTCGTGGCAGAGCGGCCGCGCTCGTCGGCGCGACGGTGGTGGACGCGGTGCCGCCGTCCGGCGGGGACGATCGCCGCGAACCCGGCGGCACCCGGCCGGGGTTCGCGGCCGGATTGAGCACGCTGCGGCCGAAACGCTGACCGCGACGCGCGGACTCATCGGTGTGCCGCGCAAGGAGGTGCCGGTGCACGTGACCGATGACTTCGAAGATCTTCCTCTGCCGCCAGGAGTTTCCGTTGCACTGCTGCAGGTTCTGCTGGAGGAGCTGACGAACCGTCGGTGACGCCGGGTCGTCCTTCGACCCGTTGTCCGGACAGGGAACGCACGAAGCGCTGTCGAGCGGCCTGGCGGCGGCGGACACGATCCACGCAGTTCCGGCCGACGACAGGCGCGCGGTGGACCGCCGCGCACAAGGGATCGGACGCGTTCCTCGTCCACCGGGACGCGTTCTACGCGAAGGAGCAGCGCTGGCCGAGTACGCCCTTCTGGACTCTTCGCAGAAGCTTGGATGCGTCGATGTCCCCACGAGGGGCGGTCGACGCGCTTCACACCGATCCACGGGCGTCGTGCAGGCGAAATGGCTGTGAAGAGGAACTCGGGCATCCGGTGCCGTCCGGGAAGTCCCCACCCCTGCCCCCGAACTTCGTCTCCGGTGCGCTAGAACTCGTTCATGCGTTCGAGTCCCGCAGGCGCCGAGTCGTTGCCCCACTTGGTCGAACGGGACGCCGAGACAGCCGTGTTGCGCGCCGCCGTCGAGGCTGTGACGCGCGGGCAAGGCGGAGTGGTCGTCGTGGACGCGGGTGCCGGCATGGGCAAGACGGCGCTGATACGCCGGACTCGTGCCATGGCGGTGGATGCCGGGATCGCCGTGTTGTCGGCTCGTGGGGCCGAACTGGAGCGGGACTTCGCGTTCGGGCTCGTTCGTCAGCTGTTCGAGACGACGTTGCCCGTGGACGTGGAGCGGCGGCGGGCGTTGTTCACGGGTGCAGTCGCGGCCGTCGAGCCGATCTTCGACCTCGGTGAGGGAGAGACGGGGTCGTTGTTCGGTCTGTTCAACGGCTTGTACTGGCTGTTGGTGTCGCTGGCCGAGAGCGGGCCGTTGGTGCTGGTCGTCGACGACGCCCAGTGGGCGGATCCGTCCTCGATGCGGTTCCTGGGTTTTCTCGCACGGCGGCTGGACTCGGTCGCCGTGCTCCTGGTGGTCGCGACCCGTGGCGGCGAGCACGACGACGGCGGGCTGCTCGACGACGTTCTCGCCACCGAGGACTGCGCGCACCTGCGGTTGCGCAGCCTCAGCGCGGCCGGTGTGACGCGGTTGGTGCGCGGGACGGTGAGCGGCGCCGACGACGCGTTCTACGAGGCGTGCCACGTGACCACGGCGGGCAATCCCCTGTTCGTCAGGGAACTGGTACGGGTCCTGGCAGAGAGCCCCGGCGAGACCGCGGCGGTGGTCACCTCGGCCGGCCCCGAAGCGGTCAGGGGGCACGTGGAGGCCCGGTTGCGCAGGCAGCCGGACGAGGTGCGGCGGATCGCCCAGGCTGTCGCGGTGCTGGGTGACAACACGGCGCTGGCGCTCGTCGCCGAGCAGGCGGGAGTGGACGTGGCCACCGCGGCGGTCGGCGCGGAACGCTTGGTGCGGCACGGTTTCTTCGGTGCGGCCGACCCGCCGGCTTTCGCGCACGTGGTGCTGCGGGACGTCGTCCACTCGCTGGTTCCGCTTGCGGAGCGCGGAGCGGGGCACGACCGCGCGGCCAGGGTGCTGGCAGCTTCGGGGGCCGAGGTGGCCGCGGTCGCCTCGCACGTGCTGCGGACGCTGCCCGCCGAACGCCCGGACCGGGTGAAGGTGCTCGTCGCCGCCGCGGCCCAGGCGTGGCAGCGCGGGTCGCCGCAGGACGCGGGGACCTACCTGGCCCGCGCCAGGCAGGAGCCGCCGGAGACGGGGCTGCGCTCGGAGGTCAGCCGGCTGCTCGGCAACTGCGAGGTGCACCGGCTGGCGATCGCCGAGGCGGACGTCCACCTGCGCGAGGCGCTCGCGCTGGCCGGCACGCCGGAACAGAGCGCGCGGTGCGGTTACAGCCTGGCCCGGTTCCGCAACGCCTGCGGCGAGATCCCGGCGGCGTTGACACTGCTCCGTCAGGTCGCGCGGGTCATGCCACGGGACGCACCCGCCCAGCTCGGCAGGGACGTCCTGTCGGAACTGCTCGGCGTGGCCCGCTCCGATCTGTCGGCACGCGAAGAACTGGTCGCACGGCTTGCCGCGTTCCGTGCGACGGCCGACCGCACCGATCCCGTGCTGGCAGCGCACCTGTCCGTGGAGGAGGTGTTCACCGGCGGGCGCGCCGACGACGCGGTCGCACTCGCCGAAACCGCGCTCGACGGCAACCGCCTCACGCCCGAACGGTCGGCACTCTGGTCGGCGATGAACACGCTGCTCGTAGCCGACCGACTAGTCGAGGCCGAGCAACGCGGCCAGCGGGCGCTGCGCAACGCCCTGGAGCGCGGCCAGCTGTTCGCCGTGGGCATCGTGCACGCCTACCTGGCGCGGATCTCGTTGCTGCGAGGGAATCTCACCGCCGCCGACGAACACGTGGAACTGGGCACGGGTGCGGTCCCGAGGCCGAACGTCGCGCTACCCGCACTCGACGCCGCACGGGTGCACCTGCTCGTCGAACGCGGCCGGCTGGACGAGGCACGCGCGGTGCTCGACGACGGAGTCCTGGCCGACGGCGCGATGCCACGTGCGTCGTTGCACACGTGGCTGCTGGAGTCGCGGATGCGCCTGCACGCGGCGCTGGGCGACGACGAGGTGCTGCTCACCGATGCGATGGCGTGCGGCACGTTGTACGCGAGGTGGGGCGTGACCGGGCTGTGGGACGTGCAGTGGCGCCTGCACGCGGCGGCGGCCCATCGCAGGGCGGGCAGGCGAGAACAGGCGGCGGTGCTGGTGGCAGAACAGCTGCGCCTGGCACGGATGTTCGGTGTGCCGAGGCACGTGGCGACGGCACTTCGAGCGGGCGCGGGCGGTGACCTGGGAGTGCTGGCGGAGGCGGTGCGGCTGCTGCGGGAAGGCCCCGCCCGGCTGGAGCTGGCCGAGGCGCTCGCCGAACTGGGAGAAGCGCGCCAGCGGGGCGGCGACCGCGCCGGAGCACGCGCCACCACGAAGGAAGCGGCCGAGATCGCCCTGGGGTGCCGCGCGGAGGCGCTGGCCGAACGGCTGACGGCGGGTCTGACCGTGGGCGGGGGCCGGCCGCCGCGCATCGAGGTGACGGGAGTGGCGGCGCTGACCCCGTCGGAGCTGCGGGTGGCGGAGCTGGCGGCCGACGCGCTGACCAACCGGCAGATCGCCGAGAACCTCTTCGTCACCGAGAAGACCGTGGAGACGCACCTCGGCAGGGCCTACCGCAAGCTCGGCGTGCGGTCGCGCACCCAGCTCGCGGTGCGCATGTCCCTCCGCTGAGTCCGGCAGCGGCACTTCCCGCGCCCCGTGCCAAACGTCAGGGGAATCGTCAGGGGTTCCCCGGACGACGCTCGGGGCCACTCCGCCATAGCGTTCCGGCAACCGGTCAGGCCACAGGACGCGCAGTCCGCGTCCGGCTCTTCTCCGAGGTCTCCTGCGGTACGTCCGCCACAGGCGGGACCGCGGCGCGCCGTCCGGCGAATCGTCTCGTCCCGGAAACCCCTGGAGAACCCAGTGCTGCACGAGGAGTCGGCTCCCGACTACGAGGACCTGTTCGGCGAGGCGGAGAACAGGCCGGACGACGCACGGTCGGTCTACTCGCCGGCCGCCTACCTGGTCGATCTGCTGGCGATGCTGGAGACCGACTTCGCCGAGCCGTCCCTGCTGGGACCCGCGCGCAGGCCCGACCTGTTGCAGGTGCCGCTGGACGAGGCGAACACGCTCACCGAGACGCCGTACCTCGACATCGTCAACTCGGTGCTCGAAGGCACCTTCGAGGGTGATGACCCGTACGAGCAGCTCCTGCTGCGCAAGTACCCGTTCGTTCTGCCCTTCTCCTTGTCCCACGCACGGATCGCGACCTACCTGCGTCACCTGGAGGTCACGCCGCTGGAGCTGTACCGGCTGTTCGCCCCGCGGCCCGACCACGACATCGCCGCCCGCGAGTACCTCGGCATGTCGCCGGCGGAGGTCGCGGAGGTGTTGCGCGACGACGAGGCGGTTCCCGCGGACTTCGGTCTGGACGGGGAGAAGCTGCTCGTGTTGAAGGACGCGGAACGACTCGCGGAAGCCCTCGGACTCACCGGCGAGGAGCTGCGCGCGTTGGTGGCCGTCACCCCACCGGCGTCCATCAGCTCCGACGGATCCACAGTGGACTGGGGCGCGGACGGCGCGGCGTGGCTCACGCGGGCTCGCAAGCTGGTGCGGATGTCCCTGGCCACCGGGCTGGCCCTGCCGGACCTCGGTCTGGCCGTGAACTCGTGCTGTGCCGGCCGGATCGACGAGGCCGGCCTGCGCACCCTGGCGGTCGTGCTGCGCCTGCACCGCGTGCACGGGCTCGCCGTCACCGACAGCTGCCGGATGGCCGTGCCGATCGAACCGGAGGAGGTCCAGGGTTGTTCCGGCGATCTCCTCGCGGTGCGCAACAAGGACTACCTGTCGCGGCTGGCGGGCTGGATCGAGGTGGCCGAGACCGACATCGGCACCATCGTCCGCCGCTACCGCGAGCGCCACCGGGCCGACGAGCCCAGCCCGTTCGACCGGGGAGGGATCGGCCTGCCCGAGATCGGGTTGCTGCACCGGACGTGCCTGGTCGCCGGAGCGCTCGGCATCGGGATGGACGAGCTGTTCGACGTGCTGACGGCGCTGGACAGCGATCCGTCGGCACGGCGGTACACGACGTTCCCGGTGCTGGGCGAGATCGATCCCGCCCGGCGCGACGTCTTCGCGATCCTCGCGGGCGGGGCGCCGGCCGAGAGCCTGTGGCTGGTGCAGACCCTGTTCGAGGTGGTCGGCTGGATGCAGGCCGCCGGGTTCGGTGGTGCCGAGCTGGCCCTGGTGCTGGGAGGTGGCCAGGACTCCGGCGAGGACGGCGGGCGGGCACTGGCCGGCGCGATCGGCCAGGCGTTCGGCGCGGTCGCCTTCGGTGCGGAGGCGTTCGCCGGCAGCCGGTTCGAAGGGCGCGCCGCCACGGTCGTCAGCGACGTGCTGGCCGCGTACGACGACGGCGTGGTCTCGTCCGAGGACGACCGGCTGCTGCGGCTCGACCAGGAAGTGGTGGTCGCCGCGGCCTACGACGCCGTGACCGATCTCGGCGTGATCGTGCCGGAGGACTTCGCCGGGCTCGGTCTGGGCGACCGGATGCAGGCGAAGATCTTCGGCAACCTGGTCCTGCTGGGACATCTGCGGGCCGATGGCACGCTCGCCGGCGAGGTGCCGGAGGACCTGCTGCTGGCCACCGACTTCGACGACCACCGCGAGGAGCTGTTCAAGGCGATCGGCGCGGTCGCCGACACCTCGGCGGCGTTCTTCCCCGCCGACCTCGCCGTGCTCGAGACCCTGACACCGCGGCAGCGCGCCGAGCTCTACGACAACCTCGTTCACCACGGCCACGTCGCGGACAGCGGCGAGCTCGCCGATCCCGGTTTCTTCGCTGACCCTGCCAACATCGAACTCTTCGCGCCCAGCGTCGACCTGAGTGACGCGCAGGCGGCAGTGCGTGCCGAACTGGTCACGCGGACCGTCAGGTTCGCCGACGAGCCGTTCACCGTGGACGCCGCCGTCTTCGCCGGACTCGGGTTCAGCTCGGCCCAGGTGACGGCCCTGGTGGAGAGCCTGGTCTTCAACGGCCACCTGAACGAGAACGGCGCAGTGCGGGACAAGACCGCGCTGGTCGACCTGCGTGCCGAGGACTTCGGTCTCGGGCTGGAGTTCTACCCGAAGCGCAGGGCGGTCCTGGACGCGATCCGGATCAGCCTGCGGCGACTGTGGACCGAACTGCACACCTTCACCGCCGACGACTTCGCCGTGATCGCCGACGAGACCGTGTGCCGCCGAGTGGTCGCCGCCCTGGACGGCCGCTACACGCGTGAGCAGCGGATCGTGGACGAGGCCCTGTTCGCCCGGCCCTTCGCCGGCCTCGATCTCGGCACCGGTTTCCTGCCGGCGGACCAGGAGATGGTCTTCCACCGGATCGGCGCCGTCCTGGACGACCAGCGGCCGTACCGGGTCGACCCGGCCGCCGTGACCGCGCTGGGCTTCACCGACGAGGATCGCGACCGGTTGCTGGCACACCTGGTCGCGGCCGGTCACCTCACCGACGGGTTCGCGGTCGTCCAGGAACGCCTGCCGTACTTTGGCGAGATCACCAGCGCCTACGACTTCGAGCTTCCCGGGCTGACCGACTACAGCAAGGACGTCTTCTTCCTGCTGCACGCTGTCGCCGTCGAGACGACCGCGGCCGTGACCGAGATCGCCGACCTGCTCGTGCGGCGTGCGGGCGAGCAGGAACTGGCGTTGCACGGGGTGGTGGCCGACGCGTTCGGCATCGCCACGGCGACGGCGGCCGCGATCTGTGAGGCCATGACCGGCGGACCCGCCGAGACGCTGGACCTCCTGGTCGCTCCGGTGCTGGCCGCGGGAGGCCCACCGGACGACCCGCGCTTCCGGTTGGCCCACCGGCGGATCCGCCGGTTCGCCGTGCTGGCCGCCAAGCTCGGGCTGACCCCCGCCGAGGTCACGGCCGTGTTCACCGACCAGGACCTCGTCGGCAAGTTCCCGGAGAACCTCGTGCTGCCACCGGGTGTGCGGCGGTTCGACGCCCTGCTGGAGGCGCACGACGGCACTGTCCTGGTCTTCGCGGGAGCGGGCTACTGGACCTACGCCGCCGGAACCCGCGCACTGATCAGCCCTGCCTCGGCGCCGCTCTCCGACCTGTCACCCGCCTTCGCCGGGCTGACCGGCGTCGACGCCGCCTTCACCCTTCCGTCCGGCGTGGAGTGGGTCGCGGGGCACACCGCGGACGGGACGTCGCGCGCCTTCACCCGTGAGCCCGGCAGCACCCGGTGGGTGTCGCGGGACCAGGTCTGGGGCAAGGTCAGGAACACCTTCGCCGATCCCGAGCGGATCGACGGCGCGTACGTCGACGCGGACGGCCGCACCCACCTGTTCTGCGGCGACCAGTACATCCGGTACTCGACGCCGGACTACACGCACGTCGACGAGGGCTACCCGCGTCCGATCGCGGAGTGGCGGGAACGCGAGGGCGTCGGGGGAGCCGCGGGGCCGCTCGACGCGTTCCAGGCACCGGACGGGCACGTCCACGTCCTCACGGGCGCGACCGGGTGGGGCGCCCTGCGCAACGCGTTCGAGCGGCTGGAGCGGATCGACGCGGCGCACGTGGCGGGGTCCGCCGTCCAGCTGTACGCGGGCGACCAGGTCGTCCGGTACTCCGACAGCATCGAGAACGACGGCGTGCGCGCCGACGAGGGGTACCCGCGCCGCGTCCACGACGTTCCGGCGCGGTTCGAAGGCGGCGTCGAAGCCGCCTTCACCGACGCCGACGGCGTGCTGCACCTGTTCAAGGCGGGCATGACCGCGGCGGTCACGGCCGGGGGAGCGTCGGTCGTGCCGACCGCCCAGCGGTGGGGCGTGCCGGCGCCGGTGTTGCCGAGCGGCCGGGTCGACGCCGCTCTCGCCGGCCTCGACGGCAGGACGTACCTCTTCAGCGGTGGCAGTTACCTGCGCTACTCGTCCGCGAACTACTCCACTGTGGACGTCGGGTACCCGCGGGCGGTCGAGTCGGACTGGGGTGGCATCAGCACGGTCGACGCGGCGTTCGTGATGGAGAACCGGACGTACGTGTTCGGCGTCGGCGGCGTGCTGTTCGACCTGCCACTGGAACTGCAGGACGACGTGGCCCGCGCACAGCTCACGCCCGCGCTCCGCAACCGGTTCGCCGAGCACGGTCTCACCCCGGGCGGGATCACCGGTTCGTCTCCACAGTGGACGCTGACCACCGAACAGGGCGTCACCCTGACGGTCGCGCTCGAAGGCTTGCGGATGAAGGTCCGCGGCGACGGTGCGCGCTACTACGTGCGCTACAGCACCAACGACTACCGCACGCCCGACGCCGGTTTCCCGAAACTGTTGTCCGACAACTGGTGGAACATGCCGGAGGGGGTGGACCCCGGTCCGGTCGACGCCGTCTTCACCGGCCGCGACCACAACACCTACCTCTTCGCCGGCGACCGGTTCCTCCGGTTCGACGCCCGGCACCGGTGGTGGTCGCCGCCGATGTCGCTGCGCGAGGAGTGGGACAGCGTGCCGTTCGACGAGGTCGACGCCGCGTTCGTCGGCCACGACGGCAGGACCTACCTGTTCTCCGGCGACCGGTACGTCCGCTACTCGACCGACGACTACACCCGGGTCGACGACGGCTACCCGGCGACCGTCAGCGCGCACTGGGGCAAGGTGCGCAACAACATCGAGCGCACCGGCCGGGTCGACGCGGCTCTGGTCACGCGGATCGTGGACGAGGTCGACGGCGTCGAAGTGCGGCGGGACCACACCTACCTGTTCTCCGGCGACCAGTACTTCCGCTACCGCGACAACGGGTTCGAGCACGTCGAGGCCGGCTATCCCAGGCTCCTCAGGGATCTGGTGTCCGAGCCGGGTCTCTCCGGCCTGGACGTCGCACTGGACGGTGTCGACGCCGCGTTCGCGGACCGCCGCACCACCTACCTGTTCCGGGACGGGCAGTGCCACGCGGTGTCCGCCTCGGCCTACCGCCGCTACGACGACCTCGACCTCGCCGACGTGTCCTGCGCCTTCGTCGAAGGTGGCAGCGTCATCGCCGCCCACCGCGAGAAGGGCTGGGTGAAGCGGTCCGCCATCGAGGCGCCACAGGCCCATGCCACCTCGTTCCGGCCGCGGACCCTGCGCGCGGTGCCACCCGAGTTCCAGTCCGGTGTGGACAGCGTGCTCATGGGCACCGACGGCAACGTCTACGTGTTCAAGGGCAGTAGCTGCTTCGACACCCAGCTCGACAGGGCCTACCCGCTCGCCGCGGAGTGGGGCCGCCCGCGCAACGCCATCCACGAGAACAGCCGGGTCGACGCGGCGTTCGCCGGCCGTGACGGCAAGACCTACCTGTTCAGCGACGACCAGTTCGTGGTGTGCGCCGGTCCGGACTCCGCGATCGAAGGCGATCCGCTGCCGATCAGCGCGCACTGGGCAGGACTGACCAGTGTGGCGATCGCCTACGTGGTGGGGGACAGGACCGTCCTCGTCGAACACCCCGGCGAGGACGGCCGCGCCCGGCGGGTCCAGTACTCGGGCACCGACTACCGGGTCCCCGATCCGGGTTACCCGGTCGTGGAGGAGATCTTCCCGGACCTCCCCGCCGGCCTCCCGTTCCCGGACGCGGTGCTCGTCGAGGGCGACACGCTGATCCTGCTGGCAGGCGAACGCTGTGTCTCCCGCACCGAACGCACCGGGCGCTGGTCGGTGGTGCGGCCGATCGAGCGGCTGTTCCCCGGCTTCGGCCACGGCCTGGACTCACCGGACGGCCTGCGGGCCGCCTTCACCGCGCACGACGGCGCGACCTACTTCTTCTTCGACCGGACCTTCGCCCGTTTCGCCGACGGCGCTTTCGGTCCGCAGGAGCCGACTCGCGACCGCTGGGGTCTGTCGGGCAACCCGTTCATCACCGCCGGCCGTGGGATCGACGCCGCATTCGTCTGGCGTGGCGAGGTCACGTACCTGTTCTCCGGTGACCGCTTCGTCCGCTACACGGGTTCCGGCTACCGGTCGATCGATCCGGGCTACCCGCGCCGGATCGCCGACGAGCTGCGGCTCGAGGAGCCTTTCGCGGCGCTGCCGGAGTCCTTCGCCGACGAGCTGGACCGGCCGCTCGACGCGGTCGTCGGCAACGACCGCACCATCCACGTGATCGTCGGCGGCGTGTGCCACACCGTGTCGACGGCGCTCACGGCGACGTTCCCGATCGACCGGATCGGACGGGTGCGCAACACGATCGCCGAGTCCGGTGTGGTCGACGCGGCCCTGGTGGCCGACGGCCGCGTGTACCTGTTCGGCGGCGACCAGTACGTCCGCTACTCCTCGGCCGACTTCACCCACGTCGACGACGGCTACCCGCGGCCGATCGAGGCGATCGCCACCGAGCTGGACATCCCCGCACTGCCGGTGGCGTTCCAGGACGGTGTCGACGCGGCGTTCCGCGGACCGGACGGCCGGACCCGGCTGTTCCGGGGCAGGCAGTTCGTCGTCGACGGCGAAGCGCACCCCGTCAAGGACGTGTGGGGCAAGGTGCGCAACGCCTTCGACGCCGGTCGGCTGGACGCGGCCGTGGTCGCGCCGACCGGTCACCTGTACGCCTTCGCGGGCGGGCAGTTCGTCCGTTACCCGGCAGGGGAGCCGTTCGACTTCGTCGAACCGGGTTTCCCCCGGACCGTCCGGGACGACTGGGGTGACCTCCCGGCGGAGTTCGAGGCCGGGCCGGACGGCGCCTTCGGCTTCGAGGGCCGCACCTACCTGACCAAGGCCGACCGGTACGTCCGCTACTCCGGCGGGTACGACGAGGTCGACCGCACCTTCCCGCAGGAGTTCCGGCACCGCTGGGCCGGCACGGCCGACTACCGGCTGACCGACGTGCACACGATCGTCCGGTTCACCGAGCTGGTCCGGTCCCGGCCGGAAGGACTGGAGTCGCTGCTGGTCGACGGCGCGGACGACCCGTACGAGTACCTGGCCGGTCTTTTCGGGTGGGACGTGGCGGACGTGCGGTGGGCGCAGCGCAACAGCGGGCTGCTGGTCTCCGGGACGACCGAGGAGATCGCGCCCGGCATCGAGTTCCTGCTGGCGCTCGTCGACGCGTTCGCCGTGGCCGGGAGGTTCGGCACCGGCCCGCGCCGCCTGTACGACGAGGTCTGGTCCCAGGTCCACGGCCAGGGTGACCCGGCCGCGGCCGCGTCGGCCCTGCTGCGCCTGGTCGAGGCGCGGACCGCCCCGCAGGAGTGGCCCAAGCTCCGACCGCACCTGCACGACCAGGTCAACGTGCTGAAGCGGGACGCACTGGTGGCCGCGGTCGCCCCTGGCCCCGACGGTGTCCAGGAGTTGTTCCGGCGCTTCCTGATCGACGCCGGAACAGGGCCCACCGCCACCACGTCCCGCGTCCGCGAGGCCATCGCGGCCGCGCAGCTGTTCGTGCACCGGTACCTGCTGGACCTGGAGGACGTCGTCCTGCGACCGCGGCCGGACGAGAGCCAGGCCGATCCGGACGACGTCCGGGCGAGGCTCAAGTCCTGGTGGACGTGGATGCGCAACTACCGCACCTGGGAGGCGAACCGGAAGGTCTTCCTCTACCCGGAGAACTACCTGCGGCCGGAGCTGCGCGACCGCAAGACGCCCGCGTTCGCCGCGCTGGAGGACGACCTGCTGCAGAAGGAGGTCACCGCCGAGTCGGTCCGGGCCGCCTACAAGCGCTACCTGGACGAGTACACCGAGGTGTCCCGGCTGACGATCGCCGGCGGCTACGTCTACACCGAGGACGACGCCGCCGCCGGCGCGCGCAAGCTGGTCCTGTTCGGACGGACCAGGACCCAGCCGCACCGCTACTACTACCGCGCGGCCCAGTTCCGCGACGGCGAGACGCTGTCCACCGCCTGGGAGCCGTGGGAGCGGGTCGACCTGGCGATCGACGCGGACCGGGTCGACCCGGTGCACGCCTTCGGCCGTGTGTTCGTGTTCTGGCCGGTGGTCGAGGCGGTCACCCCGGACACGACCGCCACCACGGTGCTCACCGAACCCGTGAAGGGCGGTGGCCAGAAGGTCACCGCGCCACCCCCGAAGTACCGGATCAAGATCTGCTACTCCTTCCGCAACCTCAACCAGGAGTGGGTGCCCGCGCAGCTGCTCGCGGTCAGCACCAGGGAAAGCTCCTCCGTCAGCGAACTGCGTCTGCACGTCAAGGCGTCCCGGACGGTCCCGGGCGGAGACTCGCACGACTCGATCCTGGTCCAGTGCTCCTACCGGGACGGCGACGTGCGGGAGAACTGGGCCACCACGCTGACCCCTGAGCTCTACGGGCTGCCCGCGACCGGCACGGTCGTCACCCCGCCCCGCCTGGTCGACCCGACCTACATCTTCGCTGAGCCGATCGGCGTCCCCGCCGGTTCGCCGGTGCCGGACCCGGCGGCGATCGTGCAGTTCAACGCGCCGGTCGACAGCACCGACGGCCCGTGGCTGAGCATCGACCACAAGGGCGGCAGCTTCCTGTGCCGGCCGATCGTCGCACCGGCCCTGCTACCGGCCGTCCGGCCGCTCAAGAACAACCCCGACAACTTGCCGACCTCGCTGACCAGCATCGACGCCGCGTTCGAGCTCCCGGACGGCACTCGGTACTACTTCGACAACTCGGGTCCGGTGTACGTGGTGGTGCCGCCGGACAAGAACGCCACCCGGCTGACCAAGCGGCCGACCGCCGAGCGGTTCGGGCTGTCCGGCACCGTGCTGAGCCGCACCGGCCGGCTCGACGCCGCCATCAGGCGGGGCGACCACATGTTCCTGTTCACGGGCGACGAGTACTACCGCTGCCACAAGAACAGCTTCCCCCGGCCGGACGAGGGCTACCCGAAGAAGCTGGCGACCAACGACGACAACCTGCCCCGCTGGTCCAGGGTCGACGCCGCCGTGGTGCAGGGCGACGGCCGGGTGGTCTTCTACTCCCGCGAGCACCACGGTCTGGTGTCCGACGCGGACCTCGGCAGGACGTGGGAGGTCGGTCAGCGCGGAAAGGCCCCCGCCGACGCCGATGTCCAGCTGCTGCAGGACAAGGGCGAGCTCTACCTGGTCTTCGGCGCGCAGTACGCGAAGATCGACAAGTCCGGTGCAGTGGGCGGGAACTACCCCAGGGCGTTGGCGGGCAACCCCGACGGTCTGCCGCAGCAGGCCGCCGCCGGGCCGTCGTTCGTCCTCAACGGAGTCTCCTACTGGTTCGACAACGCCCAGCGCACGTTCCTGTTGCGTGCCGGCGGGGACACGACCTATCCGACCAGGACGTTCTTCAACTCCTCCCTCCCGGCGAGGACCGGGCGGGTGGATGCGGCCTACGTCGAGGACGGCAGGCTGTACCTCGTCTCCGGCAGCGAGTACCTGCGGTACACCCTCGACGAGAACGGCGCCGTCCCGGACGGTCACGACGACGGGTACCCCAAGCCTCTCGGAGGGCCGGTCTCGGCCGTGATCAACCGAGGCCACCACCGGTACGTCTTCGACGGTGCCGAGTACGGCGCGCTGCCGATCGACGCGGAACCGGACAGCGTGGTGGCGCGGCGTCCGATCGCGGGCAACTGGGAAGGGCTGCCCGCGGGCTTCCCCGGCAACCACACCGGGACGCTCGAGACCGCCTCGGCGCTGTACCTGTTCACGAGCGACGGCTACCTGGCCTATCCGAAGGACTCGCCCGCGCCCAGGGAGACGATCGCGGTGGCGCACGAGGTCATCCGGCTGACGTCGAGCACCGCCTTCGAGCTCAACCGCCGCCTGCTCGTCGGTGGCATTGAGGCCCTGCTGGCCCCGGACACCCAGGAACTGGACGAGCTGCCCGCGTTCAGCGCCGAGAAGTCGGACGCGACCACGATCCGGGTCCAGCCGGAGACGGCGAAGGCCGGTGTGCCGGTCGGCGCGCACCTGGACTTCGACAGCGCGAACGGCCTGTACTACTGGGAGATCTTCTTCCACGCCCCGATGCTGATCGCCCAGGCGCTCAACGGCGCCCAGCGCTTCGAGGAGGCCAGGCGCTGGGTCGAGCACGTCTTCGACCCGACCGTGCGCGAACGGCCCTGGCGCTTCCTGCCGTTCCACGAGAGTCCGGACCGCGACGCCGTCGAGGCCGCGTCCGACCGGGCCGCACTGCTGGAGGCCTACCGCGACGACCCGTTCGACCCGCACGCCATCGCGCAGCTGCGCCCGGAGTCGTACCGGCGGGCCACCGTGATGTCCTATGTGGACAACCTGCTCGACTGGGGTGACCTGCTCTTCCGCCAGTACACGGCGGAGAGCGTGGACGAGGCCAGGATGCTCTACATCTTCGCCTACGACCTGCTCGGCAAGCGGCCCTACGACCTCGGGCCCCGGCTGCTGCCGGGGACGTCCACCTACGACAAGCTCGACGAGGTCGCCGGCCTCACGTTGGACGGCGTACTGCTGGAAGGTTCCGGCGCGGTGCACGCCGGCGTGGCGGACCCGTACTTCCACGTGCCGGGCAACAGCGTGTTCCTCGAGTACTGGAACCGGGTCGAGGACCGGCTCGGCAAGATCCGCGCCTCCATGGACATCCTGGGCATCAGCCGACCACTGCCGTTGTTCGCCCCGCCGGCCGACGTCGCCTCACTGGTCCGCGCCGCGGCGTCCGGGGCGTCCATCGAGCAGGTCGTGGCCACCACGGCCGCGTCCGTCCCCGCGTACCGGTTCACGTTCCTGCACCGCGCGGCGCTCGACCTCACCGACCGGTGCCGCCAGCTCGGGAGCGACCTGCTCGCCGCGTTCGACCGCCGTGACACCGAGGAGCTCGCCCTGCTGCAGAACCGGCAGGAGGCCGCGATCCTGGCGCTGACGCGGGAGGTGAAGCTGAACCAGATCGAGGCGGCGCAGGAGACGCTGCGCGAGCTCCAGGCCGCCCAGGCGGGTGCGGGCGAGCGGATCCGGCACTACGAGCACCTGATCGGCGTCGGGGCGTCACCGCTGCAGATCGCTCAGCTCACGGCCATGTCGGCGGGGGCGGCCTCGCACTTCGCCGCCAGCGGACTGAAGATCGCCGCGGCGGCCGCCTCGGCCGGCCCGCAGAACTACATCGGCCCGTTCATCGCCGGCACGTCGTGGGGCAGCGACCAGCTCGGCGAGGCACTGGACAAGGGCTCGGAGGTCGCGGAGTCGCTGGGCGAGGGGCTCAGCATGCTCGGCGAGGTGTTCGGTGCCCGCGCCGAACAGCTGCGCCAGGAGGAGGACTGGCGGCTGCAACTGGCCACCTCACGGGCCGACGCCGAGCAGATCGGCCACCAGGTCCTGGGGGCGGAGCTCCAGGTGGGGATCGCCCGGCAGGAGCTGGCGGTGCTCGACCGGCAGGCCGCGCACCTCGGCGAGGTCACCACCTTCCTCACCGGGAAGTTCGCCGGCCACCAGCTCTACGGCTGGATGGCCACGCGGCTGTCCGGGCTGTACTTCCAGACCTACCACCTGGCGTACGAGCTGGCCCGGTCCGCGGAGAAGGCGTACCACTTCGAACGCGGTACCGAGGACGCGTTCGTCCAGCCGACACACTGGGACTCCCACCGCAACGGCCTGCTCGCGGCCGAGGCCCTGGCCGCCGATCTGGGCAGGCTCGGCCAGGCGTACACCGCCGGCGCCGGCCGGAACCTGGAGATCACCAAACGGCTGAGCCTGGTGGAGCTCGACCCGATGGCGCTGCTGGCGTTGCGGGGCAACGGAACCAGCGAGTTCACGCTCTCGGAGGACCTCTACGACCGGGACTTCCCCGGCCACTACCGCCGGCAGATCCGCACGGTCAGCGTCACGTTCGAGACCGCCGACGGCCCGATCGGCGTGCCCGCCACGCTCACCCAGCTGGACAACAAGATCGTGCTCGCACCGGACCCGAAAGCGGTCAGGTACCTGCTCGATCCCAAGGGAACGCCACCGGAGTCGCTGCGCGGCGACTGGCGTCCCAGCCGGCAGATCGCGCTGTCGGACGTCGAGGACGGCCGCGAGAACAACGGCATGTTCGAGCTGCGCTACGACGACGACCTCTACCTGCCGTTCGAGGGCACCGGCGCGGTCTCCCGCTGGCGGCTGACGGCCCGGCGGGTCCCGACCGGCCTGCTGGACGTGACGATCACGGTGAAGTACACGGCCGAACAGGGCGGCGAGACCTTCGGCACGGCGGTCTCGGGCATGCTCCGCCCGCGTCCGGCGGCGCGGTACCTCGACGTCGCCACCGAGTTCCCGAACGAATGGGCAGCGTTCACCGGAGGTGACACCGACCGGCTGCCGTTGCCGATCACCCCAGGCCACCTGCCCGGCATCACCGGGCGCCAGATCACCGGCGTCCACGCCACTTACGGCCTAGCCACCGCCACGCCGGCCAGGTTCCTGCTCAACGGCGACACCCGCCTCGCACTCGACAACGGCCAACTGCTGAACACCCCCGGCCTGACCACCGGCGACTGGACCCTGGTCCACGAAGGCGGCCCGGTCACCGGTCTCGGCCTGATCCTGACCTACCGCGCCGGCGCTCAGTGAGGCCGCCGTGCCGAAGAAAGACGACTCATCCCTGACAGCAGTGGAGAAAAGCCATGCCCGGAAGAACCCGCTCGGCGTCGATGCGCTCGACCCGTCGTGCGTCGAGGTCGGAGACGAGCACGGCGGAGGACGGAACCGGGAATCCGGTGCGACGCCGGGCGAACTCGATCGCAGGCTCCCAAGCCGGAACCGAACTGATGACGAAACGGCAGGGACTGTTGCCGACCACGGTTCTTGCGCTTGCGACCGAGCACACGGTGGCGACGTACGACAGCGCCTTGAACCGTCTGAAACTCGTCCGCGGGAAGGACGAGGCGAGCGAAGTGGACGTGACGGAGCTCGAGAACTTCGTCGGGAGGGCCGACACCGGCAAGCCGTTCGAATGGGGCGAGCAGCACGAGTACACGGTGCTCCGCGAGGGCGTTGCCGGGCGGAAGTGGGTTCTTGACCGGACCGACGGATCCGTGACCGGGTACCGCGAGTTCGTGACGGCCCAGAAGTGGCGCAGGTTCAGGCCAGGCAACCGGGATTCGGTGGACGTCGTGAGCGAGGTTCCGGAATCGACTTATCAGCTGCCTCTCGAATACTTCAAGCTCGTACCTGTGAAACACGTCCAAAGCATCGCGAAGAGCGGCCTGGAAGGCAGTGCCAGCCGAGTGAGACTGGGGCTCTCGTCGGGAAACCAGGAGTACGCCAAGCGAGATTCCCTGCTGGGCGCGGCCACCTGGTTGGGGACGACCACCGTCGTCGGGGAGTCCATGCAGGAGGAGGGTTCACCGCCGGTCTTGAATCTCCGCATCGTGGTGCCCGAGGCGTTCCGCGACGCCTACCTGCGCGACAGCCAAGCGGTACTGCTGGGAAACTCGACGAAGGTCGGCGACACCGCCATTTCGTTCTCGCCTGTTCCGGCTCGCTACCTGACTCTGGACATCGGGTCCCTCCGCACGGCCGTGGCCGAAGCCAAGATGAACGAAGATCCGTATGGCGGAACGCGTCAACCAGCACAACAGTTGGAGATGACAGAAGCGATCAAGCATCTCGGCACGCGCACGCTGGCCGAGATGACTGACGCCGAGTCCGTCGAACACCTGAAGAAGTTCGCTGCCTTGATCAACGCCGCATCCGAACGCAGGACCCAGGAAGACGAGGGGAGCAGCGGATTCAGTGACAGCGACGAGTAGTACGCGACGACTCCATGACACGCCTGCGGAATCAGCGGACGCCCGCACGGCACCCCGTGCAAGCACGAACACAGTCTCCATGGTGACCCTGTGCGTGCCGGGAAATACGTTCGTACCTGTCGTGGAGTGCTTTCACGACAGCGGTTTCCGCGTGCGCTCCATGTCAGTGGACGCAGAGGGTCTTGGCGCGTCCGGGACGGTTGGTCGAGCTGCTGCAGGTGATGAGCGGCGCTCGCGTGCCCGGTGCTCAGGTGTTGACCGATCGGCCCAGGCGGAGGTCAGGCCGTGGGGCCGAGTTCCGGCCCCACGCAGGTCGGTCGATGGTGCAGGGGGAGGATCCCCACGTGGTACGCGAGCGCGACCGCGTGTGCGCGGTCGAGGGCACCGAGGCGGCGCCTGACTTGCCGGACGTGCGTTCGGACGGTGGTCACCGCGACGTTCAGGCTGTGCGCGATGTCCGCATCGGCCTTTCCTTCGGCGACCAGGGCCAGGGTCTGCCGCTGCCGTGAGGTGAGCACGTCACGGCTCCAGCGCTCCGGGCGGTGACTCGGGACGGTGAGGGACGGGGCGAGCGCGGGATCGACGTAGTGACCGGACAGCGGCGTGCGGAGGATCGCGCGGAACATGGCCGAGGCGTCGGTGTCCCTGCTCAGCAGACACTGCGCACCGGCCGCGCGGGCGACGCGCACGGAGGCGGGAGTGTGGTCGCGCTCGCGGAAGAGCACTGCCACCCTCAGTCTCGGAATGGTCGTGATGAGTTCCTCGGCCAGCCGGCTGTGCGGGTCGATCGCACTGTCCAGCAGGACGACGTGCGGGTGAGCGGTGCGCACGCTGTCGCGGATGACGTCAGGATGATCCGTGCCGCCGGCCCATTCCAAACCGATCGTGCGCTGCACGGCCGTTCGCAGGCCTTCGCGGAACACGGGTGTCGCGTCCGCTGCCAGAACCCGGTACACCGGGCCGGGTGCGTAGAACGATGTCACAGATTACCGCCGAACCAGTGCACGTCCGGTGCCTCTTGGGCGTGTGCGGTGGACGCCGGCGAGGGCGGCGGCGTTCGAGGCTCGGGGGCGTGATCCGGAAGCCGCATCGAGTGAAGCGATTCCAGGCCCTCCTCGTGCAGGGAGGCTATGCGGTCTCTTGCCTGTTTTGCTGCGTCGTCCAGCCACTGCTGGTTGTTCGGCTCGCTCATCGTTAGGCCGTTCGGTTCGGTCATGGCTAAGCCGCGAGGGTCAATCGCCAAGTAAGGGCTACATGACTGTAGCAGTAATGCGTCCGGGCTCGAGCGATTGCATCTCTCGCTCGGCCCCGTGTCGCTGAGCGGTGTGTTCAGAGCTCGCGAGCGGGGATCTGAGGCAGTGGCATGTCCGGGTCCAGCTGCACTCCGATCGCGCGCAGCGCCACGTCGAGCGAGCCCCACACCCATCCGGTCAGGTGGGAGACCAGTTCGTCCCGGTCGAGCAGTTGCTCGGACGACGTCACCCAGCGCACCGCTGACGTCTCCACCATTCCGATCAGTCCGAACGCCAGCGGGTCGGCAATGCGCGGATCACCACCGAGCAGTGCGATGTAGGCCGCGAGCAACTCGCGCAGCCGGTCGCCGATCTGCAGGCGCACGGTCGTGGCGGGCTGCTGTTCACCCGTCTGAGTGTTCAACGACCTGGAGACCAGGTACTGGTACAGGCGGTCGTTCTGGGCGAACCACGCCACATACGTGCGCACGATGCGGGAGATGATCTCGCGCGCACTGCCGTGAGGGTTGACCATGGTCGGAGCCAGTTCATCGACCAGGAGGTCACCGATCCTGCGGGCGACCGTGTCGTAGAGGTCCTCCGCGTCGGAGAAGTGCCGGTAGAGAGTCGGACGGGCGATGGCGGCGCGTTCGGTGATCTGTTCGGTCGACACCTGCGGTCCGTGCTCGGCGATGGCGAGCAGAGCGGCCGCCACGACTTCGGCGCGCCGGGTCTCGCGTTGCCCCGCCCATCGGGCGGCCCGTCCGTCCACAGTGCGGCCTCGTCCGTCGTCGGCGGTGCGTGTTCCAGGGGTCATTGAACCGGCAGACGTTCGAGTTCACCAACCGGGATGCCCGTCGCCGGCGCTCTCTCGCGCCACTAGATGTGATGTCCGGGGGAGGTTGGTCAGGTGAACACGCGCAGCAACCGGTAAGGCTCATCCCACCAGGCCGCCGGCCACGCCGGTCTGCCGGCGTTGCTGCTGCGGTGCGACACGCTGCAGGCGGAGGCCGCGACGCCCTGGATGAGGTGATCCTCGGTGACCGGTCGACTGGACCGTCTCGGCGGAGTCGCTGGTGACGTGTGGCGCAGTTCGAACAGCCGGGTTGGACGGTGATCGCGGGCGACGTGCTCGGGCTGCTGTGGACCGACGGTCACGAAACACCCACGACCAGCACTTCCTGAATTGGGCGACAGAGTCCCACAGGTTCCCGGTGACTTCACCGAGTCCGTTCCCGCGACGGGTGACGTGTACCTGCTGTCCCGCGTCCTGCACGACTGGGACGACGAGCAGTGCCGCACCACCCTCACCACGTGCTCGGGAGAACGTCGACACCGACTCGCTGGCGGTTCCCTGGGCCATGCCACATGCTCTGCGACGTCTGCGGCCACGAACGCACCGAGTCCCCACTACCGCGCCTTGCTGGCCGACGCGGGCTTCGAGATCACCGCGACGGTTCCGCTCCCGCTGGATGCGCACGCCCTGCGTGCCCGCACGATGCTCGCATCGGGGAGGCGGTGAGAACCTCAGCCGTCCGAGTCGATGCGGCGAGGGAGGATCCGGCGGCGGGACAACAGCCACAGCGCCGCCACCAGTTGACCGATCCCCGCCGCCGCGATCGCCAGGCGAGGTGACATCGCGACCGCCAGCAGGCCGCCCGCCGCGGCGCCGAGCGGCACGGCGCCCTTCGTCAGCAGGCGGAGCGTGGCGAACACCCTGCCGCGCACGTGTTCCGGCACCAGGTGCTGGCGCAGGGTCGCGTTGGCGGTCATGTAGGCGACGGCGCCCGACGTGGCGACGGACTGCGCCAGTGCGATGACGGTGAAGGCAGTCCATCGGTCGCTCGGTGCCGCCGCGATGGCGAACTCCGCCACGCTCGCCAGGAGGATTCCGCCGCAGACCATGGTGCGCAGGCCGAAGAAGTTCGAGAGCCGTTGCGCGAACAGGCCTGTCACGAAGCCGCCTGCCAGACCGGCGGAGGTGGCCAGGCCCAGCAGCAACGCCGGGAAGCCCAGCACCTTGATCGCGTAGTAGACGATCACCGCCTGGGAGGCTCCCGCGGAGAGGTTGAACAGGCAGCTGGAGAAGCCGAGCAGCAGCACCGGCGGGGTGTCCCGCAGCGCCTTGAAGCCGTCGGCCAGGAACGCCCTGTAGCCGCGTGACGATCGCGGAGGCGAGGTCACCTCGGCGGTGCTGCGGCCGATGGTCAGGGCCGACACCAGGAACGAGACGCCGTCGACGACGATCGCCGCGACGCTGCCGACGGCCTGGACGAGAGTGCCCGCGAGGCTCGGACCCGCCAGCTGGGCCGCGCTGTGCAGGGCGGAGGAACGGCCGTTCGCCATCGCTAGCTGGTCCTTCGGGAAGTACGAAGGCAGGAACGCGAACAGCGCGGTGTCGTACAGCGTCGCGGCCGCGCCCAGCACCACCTGGAGTCCTAACAGGACTTGCAGGTTGACCAGACCCGCCAGGTGCAACGGCAGGATGCTCACCAGGGCGGCGAAACGCACGAGGTCGGTGACCACGAGCAGGCGCCTGCGGTCGAACAGGTCGACCGCGGGGCCCGCCACGAACGGTCCCAGCAGCGCGGGCAGTCCGGCGCAGGCGACGAGCAGACCCATCTCGGCAGGTCCCGCGCCGAGCACGACGACGCAGTAGAGCGGGATCCCCATGACGGAGAACTCGCTGCCGAAGAACGAGACGCCGCGGCCGAACCAGAACAGGCGTTGCCGGCCCGGCCCCTTGCGCACCGCCGCCCGCGTCATCGCCGGGCGCTCGCCTTGACCGCGAACTCCGACGCCAGCCGCAGGCGTGCCTTGCTGCCGGCGAGCATCTCCGCGTCCGTCTCGCCGGCGAGGGACTCGGCGCGCCGGTAGGCCGCGGCGTGCTCGCTGATGCCCAGTACGTCGAACTTGCGCCAGCGCCACTTCGACTTCGCGTTGGTGTGGCCGTACGCCGCCGTGAGCGCGTCCGCCGCGGCACCGAGCGCGTCGCGTGACATCAGGACCGCGGTCATGCCGTCGCCCGACTTGATCGCGCCGATCGCGTCGTCCGCCAGGCTGTTGTACAGGGCGAGGCAACGGTTTCTGATGACGGTCGCGAGCCGCGCCCAGTCGAACGTGTCGCGCAGCGCGGCGAACTCGTCCAGGCCGGTCAGCGGTTCACCGATCCGCAGGCGGTGGGCCACGGTCAGCTTGATGCTCTCGATGGCGCCCGCGGCGTTCCAGTTCTCGAGGTCGATCTTCTCCAGCTCGGTCGCGATCGCGGCGACCGACCCGACCGGCCACACCTCGGTGTCGATCGTGACGTCGTCCGCGTAGTCGATGTCGATGCGGCGTCCGCCGGCGTCGAAGCTGGCCGATCCCGCACTGGCCACGTCCGCGCCGTCGTCGACCAGCACGAAGATGTCCAGGTCCGACGTGGGCGTGGCGAAACCGTCGAGGAAGGACCCGCTGAGAAAGCTGATCCTGGTCGCCGGGTATCGCTCGACGATCCGCTTGCCGACCGCGATCCGCTTCGCCCACACGTCGCCGGTCAGTTCCGGCCTTCCCAGGTCAGCAGTCATGGCGAAACTCTCCGATCAGAACGTTGGGTGTGCACCCGCACGAAGATTTGAATCACGTTCGGCAGGTTGTAGACCGTGTGGCCGACCACGGCGGGCAGGACCGAACCCGCGTGAATCGTCAAAGCGCCGAAAACAACGCTGATGATCGCGTGGTTGATCAGGTCCCGGCGGTCGAAATGAATCCTGCCACTCTGCGCGACGTGCTCGAAGACGAACATCGCCGCCGCCGGCACGATGGCGAACCAGCCGATGTGCGGCACCAGCGCCATGAGCACCACGCCGCGGTAGAAGTACTCCTGGGCCACGCCGGCGCCGCCGAACGCGATGAAGTCGCGGACGGGGTCGTCCCAGCTGCGGTACGGCCGCAGGGCGAGTCGTGCCGGACGCAGCTCGCGCAGGACGTCGCGGCGATCGGGGAAGAGCAGGGCGATCGCGCACGCCGCCGCGACGACCGACTCGACCAGTCCGCCCGACCACGACACGTAGCCGGCGAACGGGAGCGGCACGAAGAAGACCGCGACGCGCACCGAGCGGCGCGCGAACCTGCCCGCCAGGCCCTTGCCGAGCCAGTTCAGGCGTGTCCGGCCGGTGGCCAGGATCGCCAGGTAGGCCAGCGCGGCGACGGCGATCGGGTACTCGCGCACGAACGGGATCGCGCCGATGGACGCGATCGCCACCGCTCCGGCCGCGGTGGCGGAAGAGGGCCGCCTGCTACTCATCGAGCAGACGCGCCTTCGCGAGCTCGGTGAGGAAGAACTCGACGTCGGCCTCGGCCTCGTCGACCGTGACGTCGTACAGCGCCTGGATCTCCCCGACGATGTCCTGCCGGGAGTGCACGCCGTCGCACCGCTCCCAGATCGCGAGGCCGACGTCGTTGAGCTCGAACGCATCATGACCGCGCACGAGGATGGGGCCGTCCGGCGTGTTGTTGAACCGGACGTCGAATGCCTGGTTCGGCTTGTCCATCGGTTTCCTTCCCGAAATAGAGAGAAATGGTGCCAGCAGACGTGCTGGCACCATTTCGAGGCTAGCCTCAGAGCTCGATGACAGCCTTGCGGATGCTCACCTTGCGGAGGGTCGGCTTGGCGTAGTTGCGCATTAAAATCACCCCCTTCCTTTCATTTGAAACGGTGGCGGCTCGAACTGCCACGACTAAGGACACTAGTCATGGGCATTGCATTTTTATTGCAGTGCGCCGAGCCAGCTCTGGACCGCCTGTCGCAGCGCGGTGACGGTGGTGAACGTGTGGCCGGTCATGCCGACCTCCTGGGCAGCGGCGACGACCTTGGCGGCGTCGTCGACCACGAGACAGCGCTCCAGCGGCGCGCCGCACAGCTGGGCCGCCGCGACCAGGACGCGCGGATCCGGCTTCGTCACGCCGAGATCCGCCGAGGACACGACGTGGTCGAGGTGGGCGTCGAGCCCGAGCGCCTCCAGGTCGTCGTGCAACCGGCTGGTGGCGTTGCTGACCAGGCACACCGTCGCGTGTGGACGGACCTCGTCCACGACGGCGAGCACCTCCGGGTCGACGTGCCCGATGTCGCCGAGGCACCGCTGGACCGCGGACCTGACGTCCGCGTCCGGGTGGTGGCGCGAGAGTTCACCGGCGACGGCGTTCTCCCACTGGTTCTGGGTGATCCGGCCGGTCACCGCCCTGGTCAGCAGCTCGGGTTCGAACGCAGCGGCCAGGATGCTGCCCGCGGGCAGTCCCGCCTGGAGCTCGCAGCTCCGCACCACGCCGGGATCGCGGCGCCGCAGCACCCCGTCCAGGTCGACGAACAGCGCGCCGCTCACCGGTGCACCGCGACGCCGACGGCCTCGAGCAGCGCCGCCGTCGCCGAACCCATGTCGTCCATGTCCTGCCGCACCCGCACGAACGTGGCCGTGTCCAGCAGTTGGTCGACGACCGCGGCACGAGCGGACTCGTCGTACGAGGGGAACCACGAGGCGAGGAAGGGATCGTGGTCGGTCGCCTCGGACTCGGTGTGCTCGGCCAGCGACCGCGCGGCCTCGGCGCGGCCGAGCTCCTCCACGCCGGCGCTCTCGCCCGGCTGGACGAACCGGGGGAACGCCACGACGTGCAGCGGATGCCGCGGCCGCAGCGACGTTTCCGCCGCCGCGACCAGCTCCGCGCACCGCACGAACAGGCTCTCCTGCACGCGGTGGTGGTTGATCGGGTGTCGGACGTCGTGCACGAGCGAGCGCAGCCGCTGGTCGTCCCTGGTGACGGCCATCAGCGAGTCGAGACGGATGGTGATCGCCCGCGGGTACCCGTGCCCCAGCACGCCGTCCGGGGTCGACGCCAGCACCAGGTCGTCGTTCGACACGAAGTCTGCCGCGGCGTTGACGAGCGCGCTGAGGATGCTGGACGTCTTGCCCGCCCGCTTCCGGCCGAGGAACGCGACGCCGACGCCGTTCACGGCCACCATTCCGCCGTGCACGAAGAGCTCGCCGCGTTCGTAGGCCTGCCAGCGGACCAGGTTGCGCACGCTGCGCAGGAGCTGCTGCGTGCGCCACGCCGACGGCGGCGCCACGAAGGCGATCTCCCGTCTCGCCTGGTGTACCAGCAGCACCCGGTCGGGCTCGGTCTGCGAGGAGTACTCCAGCCGTTCCCAGCCGTTGCCTGCCGGTGGACGCGTGGTGGCCCACACCAGGGGTGCCGGCGGGCTGTCCGCGTCCACCGGCCTGCGCCGGAAGAACGGCCTGCACAGGCCGTCGAGCTCGGCGGCGGTCCGCGCATCGGTCCGCACGTCGACCTCGCTGCTCCCGCAGGCGAAGCGGTGGCGGAGAACACGATCAGTCACCGCAACCAGCTGCCTCGATCAACCGCTTGGCCAGTTCGCGGTCGCTGTCGCCGGACGTCTCCTTGCGGAACCGCCCGACCAGCTCCGTGAACGCGTCCAGCGCGGACTCGCGGGCCGTTTCGTCGCCGACGATGCCGTACGCCATGTCGCGCCACTCGACGTCCGACACGAGCGTCTCGGTCAGCGCCTCCTGGAACACGGTGAGCCACATCGGGCCCTTCACCGCGACGTTCAGCTGCATGCACTCGCCGATGGCCTCGGTCTGGTGCCACCAGTCGCGCGGCATGAACACCATGCCGCCGCCGCGCACCGTGACCACCTGGGCGTCGTCGGACTGCTTGTCCGGCAGCGGAAGGCTCGTCGCGAACTCCAGCTGGCGCTTGTCGCGCTGCGGGCGGTCGCCGCCGATGATCGTGTTCGTGGCGTGCCGGATGTGGGTGTTGTGCGAGAACGTCCACTTCTTGGCGCCGCGCAGCAGGAGTGCGAAGTTGTGGTCGTAGTCGCTGTGCATCGCGACTCCGCTCTCGCCCTCGGAGCAGAACACCTCGCAGATCATGTACTTGCGCGGTACGCCGAGCTGCGCGGCGACGGAGTCCAGCAGGTCGGACAGCACCGGGATGTGGTTCTCCAGGTTGCGCAGGTAGCAGGTGAAGCCCTGGCGCAGGAACGGAAGCGCGGTGCGACCGTCCTGGACGGACGCGCGGAAGCCCTTGGGGCTCATCAGGCTGACCCGGTCCTGCCAGCTCGACAGCAGGCTCTCCGCCGAGTCGAGCTCCGGAACGGCCTCGGCGAACGTCGCCACCCGGTCCGCGTCCTCGATGCTGATGTACGGGGCGCGCGGCCACTCGCCGGCGAGGAAGTCCTCGATCGTGTGCGGCGCCACGAGTGTCGCTAGGTCAAGCATGGGTCCTCCCTGGTTCGATGCGTGAGACGAGATGGCCTGCCAAGCGGTCGAGCTCCCCGCGGGCGCGTTCGTCCGCGCGCCACGGCAGCGAATGCCCTGGTACAGCAGGAATCCGGAACGACGGCCGAGGACCGAGCCCGAGATCGGTCTCCTCGCCCGCGAAGTTCTCGACGATCGCCGCGACGGGCAGCACGTCGTCGAGGAAGCGCAGGCAGCGGCGCGTGTCCGCGAGCGCGAGAGTGCTGGACGTGGTCACGACGACGGCGGCGTCCGGGGTGAGCGCGTCGAGGAGCGCCGCGTGCACCTGCCCGATGCCTGCCGGGACGTCGACCACGAGGTAGTCGAGCCGGCCCCAGTCGACGTCGCGGAGGAACTGCCGGAGCACGCCGACGAGCAACGGGCCCTGCCACGCGAAGACGGTGTCGGGTCTGCCGAACAGACCCGTGGACATGAGTGGAACCGTTGCGGCGCCGTCGGACGCGTGCGCTGGGACGATCTTCCCGTCGCGCACGCGCGGTGGGCCGTGCGCACCGAGCAGGACCGGAAGGTTCGGGCTGGACAGGTCGGCGTCGAGCAGCCCGACCTCGTGCTCGCGGGCGAGCGCGAACGCCAGTCCCGCCGCCACCGTGGTCCGGCCGACTCCGCCCTTGCCGCCGGCCACCAGGACCACGCGGCTCACCGGAGCACTTCCTTCACGAGTGCGGACAGGTCGACCTGCCAGGCGGCCACCTCGGCGGCCGAGTCGTCGTCGATCTCGCCGCGCAGGATCGCCAGCGCGACCAGCTCGGTGTGGACGGCGCGCGCGAACCAGTTGACGCACGCGAGCTCGGCGTCGGTGAGAGCGGTGGCGCCGAGGTAGCCGCTCAGGAACGCCGTCGCCAGCCGTTCGTCGAGCACGCAGCGGAACGGACGGGCGAAGTTCGTCGAGTCGTCCTGGTAGCGCACACCCGCCGCGGTCAGCACGCCCTCGACGAGGTCGCGCAGACGGGAACCGACGTCGCTGTTGTCGAAGTCGACGACCGCGATCACGCCGTCGGAGCCGAAGACGATGTTCCACGGGCTGTAGTCACCGTGCACGAACGTCATCGGCAACGCGTGCCAGACGTCGTCGGGGAGCTGGTCGGTCAGGTTCCGGCGCAGCACCGCGAGGAGACGCCGCGGGGCGTTCGCACCGGTGACCTCCTCGGCCAGCCGCACGTGCTTGGCGACGAGCTGCCGGTAGTCCTCGGCCGGGCCGTCGTGCTCGACCGGGCAGTCGTGCAGGGTGGCGAGCGCCGCGCCCGCGGCGCGGACCTGGTCGGTGGAACCGTCGAACCGGCACCCGCGGCGGTACTCGGTGACCTCGAACGCGGCGCCGTCGATCCGGGTCCACCCGATCCCGTCGCGCGTCGTTCGCATCTTCGGCACCAGTCCGGTCCGGCCCAGCTGGCGGGTCAGCGCGTGCTTGCGCGCCAGTTCGACGTCGTCGTCGGCGTACCACGGGACCTGTTTCACGAACCACGTGCCGAGCTCGTCCTCGAGCAGCGCCTTGCGACTGGTCTCGGTCCGCACGTCCAGCAGCGAGGCGTGCGTGCCGTCCACGATCACCGGCAGCAGAGCGTCCACATCGGACATCCCGTACGCGAGGCTGAGCGCGTGCAGGTGACGGTCGTCGAACCCCTTCACCGTCTTCGGCTTCCGCGCCACCGGCATCCGGTCACGCTCCTTCCGCGGCGAGCAGGTGCTCGTCGAGCAGCTGGAGCAGCGGGGTGTCGCATCCCCACGGCGTGGCGCGGTCGAGCGGCTCGGGGGAGAAGCGCTCGACGTAGGCGAGGATGACGTACGCGTGGAACGCGGCGTAGAAGTGCAGCAACGGGGACTCCGACCTCAGCACCGGCTCACCGGCCGTGCCCGCCCAGTGCAGCAGCGCCTCGCCGCGCGCCGCGTCCGGGTCGCCCGCCCACAGCACCGGGATGTTGCAGCACACCAGTCCGGACGGGCCGGCGACGAAGTTGCGCAGGTTCACGTCCGCCGGCACGAGCCGGGGGACCGGTGCGGCGGCAACGAGGCCGGTGTGGAAGGCGCGCAGTGCCCGGCGCAGCCGGTCGTGGCGCAGGCCCGCGAGGCGAGGCGCCTTGACGCGCTGGCCCTCCAGGTAGTCCCCGAGGAACTCCGGCCAGCTGTCGTTCTCGGCGCACAGGCCGTCCGGCCCGAGTCGCACCTTGCCGTAGCCCGTCACCGGAATCCTGGCGACCGCCTCGACGAGGTCGTCGAGCTGGCCGGCCCATCCTGCCGCCGCGGCGGGCTTCGCGGTGCCGAGGCACTCGTCGAGCGTCCGCCCGGTCACGTACTCGGCGATGAGATAGGTCGACCCGTCCGCGCACGGCATGAGGGCCCTGATCTGCCGGACGTCCGGCCGGTCCCGCAGCTGTGCCAGCACGAACGACTCGACCTCCGGCGTGCTCGACCGGTCGTCGAGGTGCTTGAGCACCCAGTCGCCCGAGGCCGAGGAGGCCTTCCAGACGCGACTGTTCGAAGTGGACAGCGAGGTGGCGTGCAGGATCGGGCCGACCTCGGCGTGCGCCCAGTCGACCAGGTCGGGTGGAGGCAGGACCGCGTTCACGACAGGTCCAGGTCGTAGCCGTACACGGCCTTCGTGGCCGCCGCGAACGCCGATGGTCCCGCGACGACGTCGACGGTCCCGTCGGCGTCGAGCGACACGACGGCCGGTGGCCGCGGGCCCCAGACGTGGCTGAAGACGGTGGTGTAGGCGCCGCAGCCCAGCACCGCGAGACCGGTGCCGGCGGGTACGTCGGGCACCACGACGTCGCCGCACATCGTCGACGGCGCACAGGTTCCGTCGCCGAGCCGGGCGATCGTGACGTGGTCGTCGGCGTTCTCCTCGAGCACGACGGGGTAGTACTCGGCGCCCGGCACCGGGATGAGCACGTTGGTCGCCAGGTCGACGATCTGCCAGGTGAAGCCGTCCCGGGGTTTGCGGGCGCGGACCTTGGTCAGCCCGACCGAGGCGTCCGCCGCGACGTACCGGCCGGGTTCGACGACGAGCGTGAAGGAGTACGGCACCGCGGCCAGCTTCTCCGCCGCGACCTCGGCGAAGTCGTCGATGCGCACGCCGCGCGCCTCGAGTGCGGACCGGGCCTCGAAACCACCGCCGACGTCCAGCACGTCGAACCGGTACCCGCGCTCGTCGGCCTCCAGCACGACATCGGCGAAGCCGGCGAGGTAGTGGCCGTAGTCCTCGAGCGACGACGCCCTGGTGAACTGGTGCGCGTGCAACCCGCGGACGTTCAGCCACGGGTTGTCGGTCACCGCGCGGAGCAGCCGCCAGAACGACTCGCCGTCGGCGTGGTTGCCGAGCTTGCTGTCGCGCGGCGTCGCGCCGTCCATCTCCAACGGCATCCACGGCGTGACCCGGACGGCCACGTTCACCACGACGCGCGCCTCCTGGGCGGCGCGGGCCAGCGAGTCGACGTCCTCCCACGTGTCCAGCACGTTCAACGCCTCGGGCACGCCGATGCTCGCCGCCACGTACTGCTCGTCGCGGCCCAACCCGTTGAGCACGATCTGCTCCGGCCGGAAACCGAGCTGCCGCGCGATCTGCAGCTCGAGACCGCTCATGACCTCGATCCCGGCACCGGCTTCCCGTGCCGCCAGCACGATCCCGGCGTGGTAGCACGCCTTCACGGCGTAGTGCACCGAGACGTCCGGGAACCGCCGGCCGAACGCCGTGCGCACGCTGCGCACGTTGTCGGCGGCCCGGTCGGGAAGCAGCACCAGCAGGGGAGAACCCTGGTGCGCCAGCAGTTCCCCGGCGTCGCGGCCGTGCAGAAGCGCGCGTCCGGCGTCGTCACGGGTGAGGTACGGCAGGCGCTCCGCGACGCGGGCGGGAAAGTCGTGCCCGCGCGCCGGGGCCGTGGCCGAGAGCTCCGTCATCGGTCGTTCATCCCCACGAAGGCCTTCTCGAAGTGCGGGTCGTACACGCCCGGCATCAGGAACAGCTCCGGCTGCTCCTCGTCACCCGGCTCCTGCTTGCGCAGCGTCAGCTCCATGAACCCGAGGTGGGCGTTGTTGCGGTTGAACACGCTCATCACCCGGTGCCACTGCGCGCTGATCTGGCGCCGCTGCTCGTCGTCGACGTGCCCGAGCCGTTCGGGTGAGCACAGCTCGGCCACGTACGCGTCCAGCACGTGGTCCGGGCGGACCGCCAGCTCGGAGCGCTTCAGGTCGTACAACTCCCACGCCGCCGGAGCCAGGATCTCCAGCCACTCGTTGATGCCGAGCGCGGGCACGGTGAAGCCGAGCACGTCCCTCAGGGCGTCCCGCAGCTGCTGGTCCGGCTCACGCCGGTAGAAGAGGTTGGTGATCGACACGAACCCGTACGGCCGCAGCACCCTGGCGTACTCGTGGAAGGCCGCCTCGCGTTCCTGGATGAACGTGTTCGCGCCACCGCAGACGATCACGTCGAAGCTGCCGTCCTCGAACGGCAGCGACGCGGCATCGGCCACGTGGAACCGCATCCGGTCGCCGATGCTGTCCACGAGGGACTTGCGCATCATCTCGGACTGGGCGACGGCGGCCGGGTTCACGTCGACGCCGACGGCCGTGCATCCGGTGATCTTGACCAGCTCTGTCGACGTGAACCCGGTGTTCGACCCGATCTCGAGCACCCGCGTGTCACGGCCGATGCCCAGCCGTCGGGCGATGCTCATGACGGTCCGCTTGCCGCCGGGGCAGCGGTTGGTCTCACCGATCAGCGACAGCAGGTCGACGTACGGCAGGTCGGCTTCTCTTGTGTCCAGCAAGGTGCTACTCCATTGGCTCGTGGTGTGGTTCAGCTGACTGCGGCGTCGAGAACGGTCAGTTCGGCACCGGACAGCTCGGCGGCGGGTCCGATGGGGACCGTCAGCGCCGGGTCGCCGTGACCGCTCTCGAACTCGGCCAGGACCGGAAACCCGTACGGCCTGGTCACTTCCTCGACCACGTCGCACAGCTGAGCGGCCAGCGGCCCGTCGAAGTGCCTGGACCGGCAGACCACCAGTCCGGCCAGGCCGTCCAGCACCCGCGCGTTGCGCAGGTGCCACAGGTCCGCGTCGGCGTCGCACACGCGGTACCGGGAGTCCGGGACGTCGAGCACGAGCACGCTGCCCCGGAGGTCGAGCTGCCACGGCGTTCCGACGAGGTGGCGGATCGTGGGAAGGCACCCGGCCACGAGTGGACCTCGCGCCCGGCCGCCGCGCAGCACGCGGCGTCCGAGCGCCTTCTCCTGCTCGCGCGGGCGCACCTCGTCGTCGGCCCAGTCGATGAACTCCCGCACGATCCCGTCCAGCACCGGGAACGCGCCCGCGGGTTCGGCGACGGACGTCACCGCGCGGAAGTGGTCGACCGTCTCGCGGAGCGGCCTCGGGAACTCGCCGAACTGGGGGAGCACGGCGGGCCCGTAGAACGTCACGAGTCCCGTCCTCCGGTGCACCGCGTGCAGCAGGCTGGTCATGTCGGAGTACCCGAACAGGACCTTGGGGTTGCCCGCGATCAGGTCGAAGTCCAGTGACTCCAGCAGTTGTGCGCCGTGGTTGCCGCCGATGAAAGAGGCGACCGCGCGCACCCGGTCATCGGCGAACGCCCGGTGGACGTCGTCGACGCGCTCCCGCACCGTGCCCGACACCCAGGACCGGTCGAGCGTGGCGTTCGGCATGACCTCGACGACGAAACCGAGCTCCTCCAACGCGCGGACGCCGCGTGCCGCGCGTCGTGCGTACCGGGCGGCGTCTCCGGCGGACGGTGAGACCACCGCCACCACGTCGCCCGGTCGCAGACGCGGCGGCAGCACGGCGCCGCTGCTCATGGCAGGATGACCCGCCCGCGCATGCGGGGCAGCAGCTGCAGGTCGCGCACGTCGTCGTGGTTGAACACCCACAGCAGGAACCGCTCGACGCCGAGGCCGAAGCCGGACGTGAGCATCGGGTAGTGGTCCTTCATCGTGACGTACCAGGCGTATTCCTCCTCCGCCACGTTGTGGGCGGCGAGCGCGGCACGCGCCTCGGTACCGGTCGTGTGACGCTGCCCGGCACCCGCGGTCTCGCCCTGCCCCATCAGCAGGTCGGCGTTGACGGCCTTGCCGTCCACATCGGCCTGGTAGAACGGGACGGCCAGCCGGTCGAAGTGGGTGAGCCACAGCATTCCGCCGCAGTGGTCCATCAGCAGCTGCTCGGACTTGCGGGGAATGGTCCGGAAACCGTGCACGGGATCGGTGCACACCTCACCGCCGAGCCGGGCCAGCAGTTCGACCGCCTCGTCGAACGTGAGCCGCGGCAACGAACCCGTCGACGCGTTCATCTCCTCCAGGTGCGTCACGTCGCCCGCGACGGAGGCGATGGACTCCTCGTGCTCGGTCACCAGCGCACCGGACATCGCCCGCACGTAGGCCTCGACGGCGTCGATCACGTCGTCGAGCTCGCCGGGGATCTCCGCCTCGCTGTGGAAGAACTCGTTGAGGTGCGTCGCGTCCGGCATCTCGCCGCGGAACGACGGCATGAGGTAGTAGGCACCGCCGGGCGACAGCCGGCAGCCGTACTCCAGCATGAACTGCATGGAGTCGGCGAGGTAGGTCGGCGCGCCGTTGAGGTTGACCAGCACCGGCTCGGAGTCGCTGCCCAGGCCCATCGGCGACGAGATCGACCCCGTGGTCACCGGCAGCAGCAACGACTTCACACCGCGGGCGGACCAGAACTTCGACGTGGTGCTCGCGATCGTGTCCTGCGCCTGCACCAGGGTGCGGTACCACGGGTCGGACAGCGCCACGAGGAAGTGCCCCTCGGGCTCTTGCCACGATCTTGGAGCGCGAAAGCGGAGCTTTCCAGGACTCAGTGACCCTTTCATCAACAACTCCCCAATCGGCCCGAATTCCTTGTCTTGCAACAGGAACCTAGCGACGGGGATTGCATTGGCGTTGCAGTGCCGTTGCAGTGATCAGCTCCGCAGGAGGACCTCGACCGCGTCGAGAGCGTCCATCTCCTCGGTCAGGTCGAATGCCGCCGGACTTCCGGTGAAGTCGTCGGCGGAAAGGCCAACGGCCTGCAGCAACCGGTCGAAGGTGGTCGCCTTGTCGCCGAAGAAGCGCCGCATCTCCACCAGGCCCTCCAGCGGGCCCGCCGAGAGGTGGACGCCGTTCGACCGTCCACTCAGACCGAACTCGGCGGAACGGTCGAACAAAGCGCGCCGAATCGAGCCAGGAGCGGCCTTCGCGGCATCGGTGGCACCGGCGATCTCCTGCCGCAACATCCTCCACGAGGTCGTCGTCGTGCATTCCAGAACGACGATGGAGGCGTCGCCCCGGGTGAAGCGTTCGAGCTGGAACGGGTGGAAACCGTTCAACAGCACCATTTTCCGGCCCAGCACGGACACCGCGCCGGCATACGTTCCCGAGGCGATCTTGATGTTTCCGACGTTGGCGAAGAGCGTGGCGAGCGCGAGCGGTGAGAACTGCGGGAAGCGTTCCAGGAACTGGTGCGCGCCAAGCACCTCCGCGTCGCCGAAGTGTTCGTGTGCGGTTTTGCGTGCGGCCGCGGACAATGCGCGTTCGCCCAGCCGGGAAACCTCGTTGATGACGCCGTAGTGGCTCTCCATCATGCGCGCGCGTGCGATGAACGGTCCGTTGACCACCCGCACCGCGTGGACGTCGATCTCGTGTGCCGCCAACTTGTCCAGCACCATCCCGCACACCGCGCCGAACCGCACTCCCGCGTGTGTGACCTCGGGTTTCAGGAACACGACGAACTGGTTAACGGCCGCGTCGGCGTGCGGTGCGGGTTCGGCGACCCACACCTCCTCGGGTGTCGGGCTGGCGGAGACCTGCGCGACGGCAGCAACGATCTGCTCGAGCATCGCGGCAGTGTAGATCGCGGGATTGCAGCCACCGGGACGAATTCCAGTTCTATGTATCTCGGGAAAAGCGTCTACCTCCAATCGTCGTGGGACAGACTTGGTGGGTGGAAGGCACGTTTGTCGGTCGCGGCCACGAGCTCGAGGTGCTGGCCGCGGCGAGAGTGAAGGCGACCCGAGGGCGCAGGCAGCTCGTCGTCGTGTCCGGTACGGCGGGCGTTGGCAAGACCTGGTTGTGCGAACAGGCGTCGGCGGCGGCCGTACGCGACGGCTTCGAGGTCATGTGGGGCCGGTGCTGGCCGCACGGTGGTGCACCCGCGTTGTGGCCGTGGCCCGCGGTGCTGCCTGCACTGGCCGGTCCGGCGGGCTCCAGCCTGCTGGCCGCGGACTCCGGCAGCGACGGGGTCGGCCCGGAGCGGTTCGCCAGGTTCGCCGCCGTGGCCGAGTTGCTCACCGAGGTGCGCGCGGACAAGCCGACGATGATCGTCATCGACGACGTCCACTACGCCGACGAGAGCGCGCTGCTGCTGACCAGGTTCCTCGCGGGCGCGCTCGACCGGCTGCCGCTGGTCCTGGTCCTCTGCACGCGCGACACCCCGGTGGAGAGCGGGCCGGCCGCCGACGCGCTGCTGGGAGAGCTGCGGGCCACCGCGACGACGATCGCGCTTCGCCGCTTCGGCATCGACGACGTCGAGGCGTTGCTGGAGGCCCACGGCCAGCCGAGACCGGACCGCGCGACGGCGAGGACGCTGCTGCGCGTCACCAGCGGCAGCCCGCTCTACCTGGCCCGTGCGGTCGATCTCGGCTGGACCGGATCCCGCCCGGCCACGCTGGAACACGCCATCGCCGAGGCCGTGGCCCGGCTGGAGCCGGACAGCCGGAGCATCCTCGCGTTCGCCGCCCTGCTGGACGTCGACGGCACGACCGGCGAGATCGCGAGCCTCGCCGACCGGTCACCCGCCGAGGTGCTGGCCGCGCTCACCGCGGCCGCGGACGAGGGCCTGCTCGACCTGACCCCGAACGGGTACCAGCTCCACGACCTGGTCCGCGCCGTCGCGATCGGCCAGTTCGACACCGTGCGGCTGCTCGACGCGCACGCCCGCGCCGCGGCCGTCCTGACCGGCAACCCCGAACGCATCGCCCACCACGCCCTGGCCGCCGCCGTGCGTTCGGACGCCGACACCGTGATCGCGATCAACGCGTGCCGCGTGGCGGCCGAGTCGCTGCGGCGCGGCTACGCCTACGAACGCGCTGCGGACCTGCTCAGCCGCGCGGCCGCGCTGGCGTTGCAGCGCAAGGACCTGCCGGGCCGTGCCGAGCTGCTGGTGGAACACGCCGACGCGGTGCTGGCGTGCGGACGGCTGAGCGACGCGCGGACCGAGTTCGAGGAGGCCTCGGAGGCCGCCGAGTCGACCGGCGACCCGGTGCTGACGGCACGGGCGGTGCTCGGGCTGGGCGGCGTCTGGGTGCACGAGTACCGCAACGCGGCCGTGCGCGGCCACGTGCTGGCCCGGCAGCGAAGAGCCCTGGCCTCGCTGCCGGACCACGAGCGTTCGCTGCGTTGCCGGCTCACGGTGCGCCTCGCCGCCGAGGCCGTCTACGAGGGCGCGCCGGTCCAGCAGGTGCTGGACGCGCTGGACCGGACCCGCGCGACCGGGGACCCGCACGCCGTGGCGGACGCGCTCTCGCTGGCGCACCACGCGTTGCTCAGCCCCGAGCACGCGGCGATGCGCCTGCCGTTGGCCGAGGAGCAGATCGCGGCGGCGTCCGCGGCGGGCGACGGGATCCTCGCGCTCTTCGGGTTGTTGTGGCGCACCACCGACCTGTACATGCTCGGCGACCCCGAGGCGGAGCGGTCGCTGACCGAGCTGCGCCAGCGTTCGGCCACCCTCGGCGTGGCCAGCACCGGCTACATCGTGGCGTGCATGGACGTGATGCGGCAGATCAGGGCAGGCCGGCTGGCGCAGGCCGAGGAGGAGGCGGGCGTCTGCCTGCGGCTCGGTCTGGCGGTGGGCGACGCGGACGCCATCGGCTACCACGCGGCGCAGCTGCTGAACATCCGCTGGTTCCAGGGCCGCGCCGGCGAGCTGGCCGACCTCGTGACCGACACGCTGTCCTCGGCGACCCTGGCGGTGGGGGAGTACGGCTTCCGCGCGTCGGCGGTGATGGTGCTGGCCCGCGACGGCCGGTTCGCCGAGGCGCGCGCGGCCTTGACCCCGTTGCTCGACCTCGGCCTCGCCAACGTGCCGAGGTCGAGCACCTGGCTCCCCGCGATGGTCGCGCTCGTCGAGGCGGCGGCCCTGCTGAACGACGTTGCCATGGCGACCGAGCTGGCGGCCTTGCTGCGCCCGTTCGCCGATCTCCCGGTCACGGTGTCGCTCGCGGTGGCCTGCCTGGGCTCGGTGTCCGGTGCCCTGGGCCTCGCCTCGCTGGTGGCAGGCGACCCGGTGGCCGCGGTGGAGCACCTGACAAAAGCGGTCCACGCCAACATGAGACTCGAGAACCGCCCGGCGACCGCGCTCAGCCGTGCCCGCCTCGCCGAGGCCCTCGTCGCCAGAGCCAGGCCAGGCGACCTCGCGTGGGCCCGCGACCTGCTCGCCCACGCGGCCGACGAGGCCGCCGCACTGGACATGCCGTCGCGCGTCCGCCAGTGGACGGCCAGGGCCGAAGCCCTCGCGCCGTCCTCGACTCCCGTGGTGCTGCGACGCTCCGGTTCGAAGTGGACGGTGCACAGCGGAACCGTCCACATGGCACTCCCGGACCTGGTCGGCATCGACTACCTGGCCCGGCTCCTCGCCCAGCCGGGCGAGGACCTCGCCGCCGTCGAACTGGTCAGCTCCGCGGTGCTGACCGGCAAGCACGAGCTGCTGGACGAGACCGCCATCGGCGCTTACCGCAGGCACGTGCGCGACCTCGACCAGGCCATCGACGCCTCCGAGGCCAACGACGACCTGGCCAAGGCGGAGCGGCTCCGTTCGGAACGCGACGCGGTGGCCGCCGAGCTCGCCCGCGCGATGGGGTTGGGCAGCCGTGTCCGCGGCTTCGCCTCCTCTCCGGAACGGGCTCGTACCGCCGTGCGCAAGGCCATCAAGCGGGCCGTTGACGCGATCAGTGAGCACGACCCCGTGTTGGGTGGGGAGCTGCGTGCTGCTGTCACGACCGGTGGCGTGTGCCGCTACACGCCTTCGTCTCGGGAGTGGCGCGTGGAGCGGGTTCCGTAGCGGCGCGGTGTCCACGACGTGTCCGAGGTGCGCGGTCGTGCGGTGTTTCGCCGCCCCGCTGGCCCCGGCGTGGGTCGTGGACACCGCGCCACCGTCACGCCGAGACCATGTCGGCGCGCAGGATGGCGACGTGCAGATCGCGGGTCGTGGCCACCGGGACGGTGCCCAGTTCGGCGGCCAGCGCGGCACGCAGCCTTTCGTAGGCCAGGAGAGCCCTGGCCGGCTCGCCTGCGGCCACGTGTGCCCGCATCAGCAGCCCGTACGCGAGCTCGTCGAGCGGGTCGACCGCGATGGCCGCCTCGGCCAGCGCTCGTGCCCGTGCGGGAAGTCCCTCCCGCAGCGCGCACCCGGCGCCCGTGTGCCGTGCGCGGCGCAACAGCTCGGCCTGCCACGCACGGGCCTGTTCGGCCCACTCGGACGTCGGATGGTCGGCCAGGACCGGCCCTCCACCGATCAGCTCGAGCGCCTGTTCGGAGGCCAGCAGTCCGGCACGTGCCCGCCCGCCGCTCAGCGCGCCCTCCGCCTGTGCCACCAGGCCGGCCGCGTCGTGCAGGTCCACCCCGACCCCCGTGCCCAACCGGTAGCCCCGTCGCCCGCCCGTGATCACGTCCGGGCCGAACTTGGCTCTCAGACGGCTGACCAGCGTGGCGACGTTGGCCTCCGGCTGCTGCGGCGGCACACCAGCCCACAACTCGTCCACGACGGTCTCGACCGTGACCAGCCGCCCGTGCGACGCACCCAGCAGTGCCAGCAACGTCCGTGCTTTCCGGCTCCCCACCTCCAGCGCTTCCCACGTACCTTCAGACCCGTGCACGGCCACCGCGCCGACCAGCCGCACCTGTCGGCCGCCGCCCCGGAACCTGACACGGGTCAATCCACCCCTGTTGTCACCCATGTCCTCTATGCGTGACACGGGTGTGCCACCGCCGTGCCACTGGCGGGCACGGCGGTGACGCGGGTACTGGTTCGGCGTGTGTCGAAGAGTCGCTCACTCCGCGCCCTGGAGCGCATGTCCCGATCACGAGGCACGTCGATCTCGACCGGACCGACATCGGTGTGCACGGTCCTGGATCGGGTGCCGTTACGCGAGTTACCGGTCCCACGGCCGGATCGTGCTTGTCATAGCGGAGGTGATCGGTGATCTCACCCTCACCGGTCAGCTTCAGCCCGCTCGCCTTGGCACTGCTCAGCAGCTGCGCGATGAGCTGCTCGTCCAGGCCGTCCAGACCGGTCGCAGGCTTCGAGTCCTCGGCGTTCTCCGCGCCGGACATCATGTCGGTCATCAGGTGCACTTCCATGATCGGGAGCTACACCGAGCGTTTTACAGTCCCCATGGTGGTGCCCAGCTACCTCACCTACGGCACGCGCTGCGCGAGTACGAGCGGCACTACAACGAGCACCGCACCCACCGGTCACTTGCCGCCGCAGCACCCCTGCGAGGTCGGCCTCAGCGTCTTCAACCCGGCCAGATCGAACGCCTCGGCGTAGAGCGGCAGGACCGTCTCGGCGGGGTCATCCGCGAGTACCGCCATGCTGCTCAACCTGCGCGGACGTAGTTCTCGGCACGCACAGGTTCGGGAAGCTCGTTCCGGGCCGGATCACCGGGCAACGAGGTGAGTCGGTCACCGGACCCGTGGTTCACGGTTCGGCGGACGCCGACTGGAGGGCGCTGATGGTTCTGGTGATCCGGTGTCCGACCATGGTCAGCAGGCCCGTGTACTTGGGGACGTCGGCCCGGAAGAGCGGCGCGGTGATGGACAGCGCACCGGTGGTCAGGCCGGTCGGGCCCGTCAGGGGAATGGCGACGCTGACGAAGCCGACACGGGTCTGCTCGTACTCGACCGCGTAGCCGTTCGCCCTCGCCTGACCCAGCTCGTTCAGCAGCAGTCCCGGCGCGCTGACCGTGTGGGGAGTGACGCGTTCGAGCGGGCCGGCGATCACCTCCTCGACCAGTGCCCGCGGCCCGAAGGCGAGCAGGACCTTGCCGGTGGCGGTGCAGTGCAACGGCATGCGACCGGCCACTCTGGACGGTCTGGTCACCTCGGTGTGACCGGACACCTTCTCCAGGTACAGCACCTCGCGGCCGTCGGGGACCGCGAGGTGGATCGTCTCGTTCGTGGCGTGGTAGAGGTCCTCCATGTACGGACGGGCGGCGTTGCGGAGGATGCGCTGGCGCGGCACCCGTTGCCCGATCTCGAACAGGCGGATGCCGAGCCAGTAGTCGCTGCCGCGTCGTTCGAGCACGCCCCACGCCAGCAGTTCCTGCGCCAGGCGGTGGACGGACGCCTTGGCCACACCGGAGCGCCGGGACAGCTCGGTGAGGCTCAGGTGCTCGTCGTCGAGCCCGAACGCCTCCAGGATGAGCTGGACCTTGCCGAGGACGCTGTTCGCCGTCATGGAAGAACCGCCAGACCTGACGTCGGGCCGGGTTCGGCCGGTGGATCGGATCGCCGGCCGAACCCGGGGTTCAGGGGATCAGGACGGCTCGGCCGCGCACCCGGCCGGCTTTCAGGTCTTCGACGGCCGAAGCAGCGTCGGCGAACGCGTACCTCTGCACGTCGACGCGGAGCTCGCCTGCGGACAGCCGCTTCGCCAGGTCGTCGGCGACCTCGCGGGCCCGGCGTTCCCGGCGGATCATGTTGAGCGGCAGGAGGGCGACGTCGTCGAGCAGCCAGGACGGCAGGTCGACGCGGACCTCCGCGCCGGTCACGTAACCGACCACCACCGCGCGCCCGCCGGGACGGACCCACCGGGTGCGGGCCACGAGTCCGTCGCCGCCCAGTGTGTCGACCAGCAGGGTCGCCGTGCGGTCCGCGGCGAGCCGGGCGACGTCCTCTGCCGAGTCCAGGACCACGCCGGTGACTCCCTCTGGCACGTCGGCCAGCTGGTCGGCGCGGCCGACCACGCCGATCACCTTCGCGCCGGCGAACCTGGCCTGCTGCGCGACCATCGAGCCGACCGCGCCGGCGGCGCCGACCACGATCACCTCCTCGTCGTCGCCCAGGCGCGCGACGTCGTGCAGGGCCGCGAACGCGGTGGTGGCCGGGACGAAGAAGGTAGCCGCGACCTCCGCGGCCAGCGGTGCGTCGAGCCGGGTCACGGCCTTGGCCGGCACGCTCAGCCGTTCCGTCCAGGTGCCACCGCGCAGCAGCCCCAGGCCCCCGCCGCGCAACCGGACCTGGCAGCCGGGTTCGAGGCCGGAGTCCGCGTCGCACTCGACGACGACCCCGGCGCCCTCCACCCCGCCGATGTAGGGCAGAGGTGGCTTGAGGTCGAAAGTCCCGCTCGCGACGGTGGTGTCGAGGTGCGCCACCGCGGCGGCCTGCACCTCGACGAGCACCTCGCCCTCGCCGCGCACCGGCTCCGGCACGTCCTCCACGACGGGGGCCGAGCCCCACTCGTGGAACCGCGCGGCCCTCATGCCGCGCTCGCCTTGCGCAGGAACTCCAGGCTCAGCGGGTTGAAGCGCGCCGCCTGTTCGTGCTGCGGCCAGTGCCCGCACTCCTCGAACAGCTCCAGCCGCGACCCCGGGATGTTCTGGTGCATCCTGGTGGCCTCCGGCACCTCGCCGAACGGGTTCTGCCGGCCCCACACGATCAGCGTCGGCTGGGTGATGCGGGCGAGTTCCTCCGGGCGCAACAGGTTGCGCTGCCGCCTTTCCATGTCCTGCAACGACAGCAGGTTGTCCACATTGGCCACGAACTCGGGCGTGTGGTAGATCGCGTGCCTGACCTCCACCAGCTCCTCGGTGGCGTCCTGCTCACTGGCCATGAGCAACCGCAGGCGCTTCCGGGTCAGTTCGACGTCGTCGGTGGCGACGGCGTCCTTCGTGCTCGTCCGGATGCGGTTCATGACCTCGGGGTTGGCCACGGTTCCACCGGCGCACAACAACTGCAGGCTCGTCACCCGCTCCGGGAAGTCGATCGCGGCACGGGCGCCGACCCAGCCGCCCAGCGACTCGCCGACGATGTGCGCGGATCCGATGCCGACGGCGTCGAAGTAGTCCAGCAGGTGCCGGACGTAGTCGGCGATCTCGTAGGGCCGGGCGGGCTTGCCGGTGTAGCCGTGGCCGAGCATGTCGACGGCGTGCACGTCGAACTCGGCGTGCGCGGAGATGTTGCGGCTGAACGCCTCCAGGTGCCCGCTGGTGCCGTGCAGGAACACCACGGCCTCGGCGTCCGGGTCGCCGGCCCGCAGCGTGCGGGTCGGCACGCCCGCCGCGTCGACGTACTCGACGCGGTGGGGCAGTGGGCTCAGGTCGGTCCAGATGCTCACGCGGACTCCTCGGTGTTGATGCGGTGCACTTGGGTGTTGCTGAACGCCGCGAGCCTGCGCAGTGCGGCGATGGCCGCGACCGCGGCGGTCAGGGCGAGCAGGGTCTTCACGCGGGAACCCCTTCCGGGACGAGTGAGCGGAAGAACCCGTCGACCACCGCGTGGTAGGCGTGCGGGCGCTCTTCCTGCGGGTGGTGGGACACGTGGTCCATGACGTGGAGGTTTCCGCGCGGCACCATGCGGGCCAGCATCAGCGGGTAGTCGGGTGTGAGGAACGCGTCCTGCATGCCCCAGACGAACAGCACCGGCGCCTCGACGAGGCCGAGCTCCTCGGTCAGGTCCTGCCACTCGCCGCGCGGCGAGTCCGACATGCCGGCGAGCGCGCGTTCGCCGGGGTCGAGGCTCTGCTCGTAGCGGAGGTCGAGCGTCTCCTCGGGCAGCTGCTCCCCGTCGTACCACTCGAGGGTGGTGATCAGGCGGCGCATCTTCTCGCGCGTCGGGCCTTCGCCGCCGTAGTAGACGTCGCGGGCGTTGCGACCGCGGCGACCGCCCTCGGGCAGCGGGGCGAGCGGGCCGTAGAACACCGGCATGCTGCCGGTGATGACGAGCGACCGCACCCGCTCCGGGTACTTGGCGGCGAGGTTGAGCGCGATGGTGCCGCCCCAGGAGTTGCAGACGAAGTCGGCGCGCTCGACGCCCAGGGTGTCGAGCAGGGCGACGGTCTTGGCCGCGTGGTGGTCCCACATCGGCCCGCTGATGGTGGTCTTCGAGGAGCGGCCGTACTGCTGGATGTCCACCAGCAGGCACCGCCGGTCTGCGGCGAACAGCGGCGCCACCGGCCCGAAGTCGCTCCACCCCGTGCAGCCGGGGCCGCCGCCGTGCAGGAACACGGTGTCCGGCCCGGAGCCGAGGTCGTGGTAGTGGAAGGTGACGCCGCCGCCGTCGGCGTAGTGGCTGGCGGGTGGTGGGGTCATGCTGCTCCCTTTGCGGTGGTGGAGAAGGTGGTGCGTGCCAGCACCTCGCACAGGCGGCGCATCGCGCGCACGTCGACGGTGTTCATGCCGCGGCTGAAGTCGACGTCGAACTCGGTGGAGGCGACCTTGGGCATTCCGGTGCGGACGGTCGGGATGCCGCGCGACCGCAGGACGTTCGCGTCCGTGGCACCGCTGTTGTCCGGGATCGGCTGGTGCGGACGGCCGGAAGTGCGTTCCCACGCCTCGATCGCCGTCCGCACGATCGGTGCGTCCGGCGGGGTGCTGGTGCCCGGGATCGCCAGCACCATCTCGACTCCGAGCACGTCTTCGAACCGCGCCAGGAACGCGGCCAGCTCCCGCTTGACCGACATCGGTGTGGTACCCGGCGCGATCCGCAGGTCCAGCCGGATGCGGCAGGCGGCCGGCGTGACCGCGAGCATCCGCTCCCAGCCGCCGGCGATCGACCCGATCACGCCCTGCGGCGCGGCGGAGGCGGTGCGGTGCCTCGCGGGGTGGTCGGCGAGCCACCGCTCCAGGCGGGTCACGACCTCGGCGGCGGTGACGATCGGGTTGCGGTAGGGGAGCCGGTGGCGGCTGCCGACGTAGGTGTGGACGCCGGGCACGGTGATCTCGAACCAGCACAGCCCGACCTCGTCGTGGGCGACGAAGTCACCCGGCTTCGCGATCACCGCGTGGTCGGCGTACCAGCCGCGTTCGAGCAGGAAGGAACAGCCCGTGCCGTGACCGGTGTTGGCGCGGGCGGGGTAGCCGGGTGCCTCGATCGCGTTGGTGGGCATGCCTCCCGCACCGAACGCCACGACCACGTCACCGGCCAGGTCCGGTCGCACCGCGCCCAGTGCCTCGGCCAGCACCAGGACGCAGGCGGCGTGGCCTTTGGGGTTGCTCGCGCCGAGACCGGAGACGAACGGTCCCTCGTCCCGCGGCTGCGCCCGCATGTCCTGGCGCAGCTCCGGCCCGATCCACGGCACGTCCAGCTCCGGCTGCCCTGTCGTGAGGGTGTCGATCGGCGCGTAGAGCAGCAGGTCCTCGCCGCCGCCCGACCCGCGCAGCCTGCCGGCCGCGTTGGCCTGGAACTCGTCGAGGTGCTGCGCCTGCGCGGTGAAACCCGCCGCGGACAGGCGGGAGGCGAGCATCCGCGCCAACGGCGCCTCACGGCCGGTGGGACTCGGGATGCCCGTGACGGCGCGCGCCGCCGCGCGGAGCCGGTCCTCGGTGATGTGGTCCAGCACCGCGTCGAGCGCGGTCATGGCCGGATCACCGCGACCCCCATCCCGGTCAGCCACTCCGGCATCGGGGAGTAGGCCAGCGCGCGGCCCGGTGCGAAACCCAGCGCGGCGGCCATGACGAGCCACGAGCGCAGCTCCTGGCCGCCGTTGCCCGCGGCCTCGCCGATCTCCTCGGCGGTCAGCGCCGTGTACTTCTCCAGTTCGCCGCGTTCGAGGTCGGCCAGGAAGGTCTCGTCGAACTCGGGGAACAGCACCGGTCGCGCGGCCGTGATGATGTCGCGCCGACGGCCGTCGTAGCGCTCCCAGTCACCGCGGCCGTTGAGCCACGCCTCCACGAGGAACTCCTCGTCCTCGCCGTCGGGGGCACGCCAGTCGTCGGGCCACGGCAGCTGGTGCGACAGGCCGCCGGAGGCGATCACGACCACCTTCAGGTCCTCGGGCAGTGCCTCGATCGCGGCGGTGAGGTTGCGCCCCAGTTCGGCACAGCGGTCGGGCCGGGGGAGCGGGGCGGCGAAGACGTTGACGACCAGCGGCACCACCGGTACCGCGATGTCGTCGAGGAGGTACTGGATCGCGTGGGTCTGACCGTGGTCGATCTGCAGGCGGGCCGAGATCGCCACCTCGGTGCCGCGCTGCACCAGCTCCTCGGCGAGCCGCTGCGCGACGTCGGGTGCGGTCTTCTGCGGTCCCGACGGGGTTTTCGCCTCACCTGAGGCGATCACCTCACCGACGCCGAGGGTGAACGACGGGATCATGTCGAGCCAGAACCCGCGGAAGTGGTTGGACCCCACGATGATCGCGACGTCGGGCTCCGCCGCGGCGATCTCGTCGCGCGCTTCCCGCAGTGCGTCGCGGAACCGTTGCGCGCGGTCGGTGTGCACGACCTTGTCCCAGTGGGTGTTCATCAACGTCGAGTGGGACGCTCCGACGCCGAGCACCACGCGCGCCATCAGTTCGCCCCCGGGACCGGGACGGTCACGCCCCGCGCGCTCAACCGGTCGACGCGTTCCTCGCAGGTGTCCTCGGCGAGCTTGCGCCACCTGAGCAACGAGTCGTCGGGCCGGTAGAGCTTCTCCGGTGGCGCGTCGGTCACCTCGACCATCCACTTGTCCTGCGCGGAGAACTGCCCGTGGAACAGCCACCGCACGAAGCCGAGGTACTTGGCGTAGAAGGGAAGCGTCCGCCACCCGCGCTGGAAGCTCGCCAGCACACCGACGTAGAGGTGGTTGTCCTCGTCCACCGGTACGTAGAACTCGTAGTGGATGAACGTCGGGTACACGATCCGCAGCACGCCGGGCATGCTCACCGAGGCGAAGCCCGGGAAGTCCTGGGCCTCGATCACCGGGTTGACCTGGCGGTGCGATCCGGTGTTGCCGATGTTGCCGACCTTCTCGGGTGGCCGCAGCTTGAACCACGCCTGGTTGTCCCACTTGCCCAGCCCCGGGAAGTCCGCCGTCCAGTACTGCTCGTCCTGCACGCGGTAGATCCACCGGCCGCGTTGCACGATCCGGGTCTCGTTCCACACCGGCATCGACTTGAACAACCGCCACAACGCGGTGCGGTGCAGGTACTTCGCGTGGCCCTCGTCGTAGCCGTTCTCGCAGGCGAAGCGCCAGTTGCCCTCGCGCGGCTGGATCCTCGACCCGATGACGGCGGCGTTGCTCACCAGCTCTTCGGGCAGTTGCTCGTCGATCGGCGGGGCCTGCTCGCCGTCACCGACGAACACCCACACCATGCCCAGGCGTTCTTCGACCGCGTACGTGGGCTGGGTGACCTTGCCGCAGATCGGCGAGGCCGGGCCGTCGGTGATGGCGGCCTTGAGGTCGCCGGTCTTCAGGTCGAACGTCCAGCCGTGGTACGGACAGGAGATCGTGCCGGGGAACTGCTGGTTGCCCTCCGACAGCGGCACACCGCGGTGCGGGCACCGGTCCTTCAGCGCGTACATCCTGCCGCCGTCGCGGACGAGCACGATCTTCTGTCCCAGCAACGTGATCTGCCGCGGCTTGCCGGTGAACCGCGACGAGTAGCCCACCGGGTACCAGTAGCCGCGGAAGCCGGCCGCCGCGGCCTGGTAGTGCGGCCAGCTCGCCCAGTCCTGCCGGCCCGGGAGGCTCGTCGGTCGCCGGGTCCGCCGAGGCGGCGTGCCCGTCTTCTCCCCGTTCTGCGCGTTCATGGCCGCTCCAAGTCCGTTGTGCCGAAGCCGAGGCGGAGTCCACCACCGGCGTGCCCGCCGGCCAACGCCTCCGGTCCGCTCACCGGACCGGGATCCGAAATCGGGGACGTGGTCCGCTCAGCGGTCCGCGATGCACGACCGCGCCGTCACGTCCTCCTACGGTCCGGTGCAACCGCGGACGCTGTCCGTCCACTCCAGACACCACCGCACCGACGGAGGCCGGCTCATGCCCCCTGCTCCCCTCGACACCGACGTCCTGCTCGTCGGCGCCGGACCGACCGGCCTCTACGGCGCCTACTGCGCCGGGTTCCGCGGACTGCGCACCGTCGTGGTCGACGGTCTGCCGCAGGCGGGCGGGCAGATCTCCGCGCTGTACCCGGAGAAGGAGATCCTCGACGTCGCCGGGCTGCCGCGAGTGCGAGGTCGCGACCTCGTGGCCGCGCTGCTCGACCAGGCGGGCCGGTACGACCCGGAGTACCTGCTGGGCCGCCAGGCCGTGGCGCTGGGCCGTGACGAGCAGGGCCGGCCCGAGGTCACGCTGTCCGACGGCCAGGTCGTCCGCGCCGGTGCGGTGATCGTCACGGCCGGGATCGGCACGTTCACGCCGCGCAAGCTGCCCGCCGGGGAGGAGTACCTCGGCCGCGGCCTGAGCTACTTCGTCACCGACCCCGGCGCGCACAGAGGGCAGGACGTGCTCGTCGTGGGCGGTGGTGACAGCGCGGTGGACTGGGCGCTGGCGCTGGGACCGATCGCGCGGTCGGTCACCCTCGTACACCGCCGGTCGGCCTTCCGGGCGCACGCGGCCAGCGTCACGGCCGTGGCCGCGGGCGGTACGCGGATCGTGACCGACGCCGAGGTGGAGGACCTGGTCGGCGGGGACACGGTGCGGCTGGCCCACGTCCGCGTCCGCGGGGAGGACGCACCTCGGGTGTTCGAAGTGGACAGTGTGATCGCGGCACTCGGGTTCGTCAGCGACCTCGGTCCGCTCGCCGGCTGGGGGATGAGGCTGCGGGGCCGGTCGATCCTGGTCGACTCGCGCATGCGCACCAGCCTGGAGCACGTCTACGCCGCCGGCGACGTCGCGGAGCACGAGGGCAAGGTGCGTCTGATGTCCGTCGGTTTCGGCGAGGTCGCGACAGCGGTCAACAACGCCGCGGTCGTGCTCGACCCCGAGCTGTCCTTGTTCCCCGGCCACTCGACCGAGAACTCCTGACCCCCGGAGGGAAGAACCATGGCCTACGTCATCGGCGCGAACTGCATCGACGTCACCGACCGAGCCTGCCTGGACGTCTGCCCCGTCGACTGCATCTACGTCGGCGACCGCAAGAGCTACATCAACACCACCGAGTGCATCGAGTGCGGCGCCTGCGAACCGGAGTGCCCGGTGGACGCCATCTTCGTCGACCGCAAGGCACGCGGGGACGAGAGCAAGGCGGTGTTCGTCACCGACTCGATCGGGTTCTTCCAGCAGACCCTGCCCGGCCGCGACGCACCGCTGGGAGACCCCGGCGGCGCCGGCAAGATCGGCGACATCGGCGTGGACACCCCGCTGGTCGCGCAGTACTGAGAAGTTCGGGGCGGCAACGGGATCCGTTGCCGCCCTTCGGCGCTCAGCGGCCGGTGAACTTCGGTGGGCGCTTGTCCAGGAACGCCTGCAGCCCCTCGGCCGCATCCGCCGTGCGGGTCAGCTCCAGCACGCCCTTCTCCTCGTACCGCAACGCTTCCTCGATCGGCAGCCCGTACCCCTCGTCCACCACCTTCTTGATCAACCCGATCGCCGCGGTCGGCTTGGCCGCCAGCAGTCGTGCCTGTTCGGCCGCGGTGGCGTCGAAGTCGCCGGGGTCGACCACCAGGTCCACCAGGCCGAGCTCCAGCGCCTCGTGTGCGGCGAGCCGGGTGCCGTCCACCATCAGCCGCTTGGCCCGGTGCGGCCCGACGAGCCGTGGCAGGCGCTGGCTGCCACCCGCCCCTGGGAACAGGCCCAGCGCGATCTCGGGGAAGCCGAAGCTCGCCGAGGACGACAGGATTCGCAGGTCGCACGCCAGCGACAGCTCGGCACCGCCGCCCAGCGCATGGCCGTTCATGGCGGCGACCACCGGCTTCGGCGCTCGTTCCAGCAGCCGCTGCACGTCGATCCAGCCGCGCATCTTCGCCTGGTTGGCCTCCGAGAGGTCCCGCATGACGGCGATGTCCGCGCCGGCGATGAAGAACCGTCCGGTGCCGGTGATGACGAGGCACCGCACATCCGGATCCGCGATGAGCGGGGGCAGCACCGTGAGGAACTCGGAGATCATGGCCGGGTCGACGGCGTTGGCCGGGGGCCGGTCGATCCGGATCGTGGCCACGCCCGCGTCCAGGACGGTGGTCAGCACCGGCATCGGTACTCCTCTCATTCGGTGACCCCGGCGGCACGCAGTGCGGCCAGGCGGTCGTCTTCGAGGCCCAGCAGTTCCCGCAGGACCTCCTCGGTGTGCTCGCCCAGCAGGGGAGCGGGCGAGGTCAGCACGCCGGGGGTCGCGGTCAGCCGGGCGACGACGCCCTCGTGCAGGACGGTGCCGGCGATCGGGTGGTCCAAAGGCTGGTAGAAGCCGCGTTCGGCCAGGTGCTCATCGCCGTCGACGAGGTCGCGGCCGGTCGCGACCAGTGCGGCGGCGACTCCGGCGTGCTGCAGTCGTGCGACGAGTTCCTCGGCGTCCTGCGCGCGCGTCCACGCCGCGAGCGCCGCGTCGATCTCGTCCTCGGCCGCCCGCCGCCGGGCGAGGTCGCCGTCGCCGGGCAGGTCCGCGAGGTCTCGCAGCGCGGCCCACTGGGCTTCGTCCAGCGCGGTGACGGCGACCCAGCGGTCGTCTCCGGCGGCAGGGTAGACACCGTGCGGTACGGCGTGCCGCGACCGGTTCGGGTGCGCGGCCGTACGGGGGTCGTCGTGTCCGTGCTCGAGCACGGCAGGTCCCATCGTGGCGGCCATCGCCTCGAGCTGGGACAGGTCGACGTGCCCGCCGTGCCCGCGCACGAGCAGGTCCAGCGCGCCCAGCACCGCCGCGTTGGCCGCCACCACGTCACCGAGCCCGAAAACCAGACCCTGCGGTGGCAGCCCGGGGTCGCGGGTCTCGCTGGACAGCCCGGACATCGCGGCGAGCGTGTCGGCGAAGGTGACCGCCCTGCGCCACGGCCCGGTGTGACCGACACCGGACATCGACACCAGGACCACTCGCGGATTGAGCGCGCGGAGCGACTCGTAGTCCAGGCCCCACCGGTCCAGCACGCCGGGGCTGAAGTTCTCGACCACGACGTCGCACCGGGCGGCCAGGTCGCGCAGGACCTCCTGGCCCTGGGGCGTGCGCAGGTTGAGCGCGACGCTGCGCTTGCCGCGGTTGTAGTTCAGGAAGTAGCCCGAGTCGTCCGGTCCCGCGTCCGGCCGCAGCCGCATCGACGGGGAGAACCGGGTCGGGTCGTGCCGGTGCCGCGACTCGACCTTGATCACGTCGGCGCCGTGCTCGGCGAGGACCTTCGTCGCGTACGGCCCGGCCAGCACCCAGGTCAGGTCCAGCACCCGCACCCCGTCGAGCGGACGGCGACCGTCGGTGGCACTCCGTCCGCGTGCCGCTCCGGTCCACGTGCCCTCGGCGAGCGGGGACAGCACGACCGGCCGGGGCAGGCCCGGCGCGTTCCACGGGAACCCGGCGTCCTCGGTGCCGTCGACGGAGACGAAGAACCGCCGGTCGCGCAGCTGCGGGTTGCGGACCAGGTCCGCCGGCGTGGTCACCTCGGCCCACGGCAGCGCCCGTTCCCGGCCCTGCTCGGCCACCTCCCGCGCGGTCCGCTTCGCGACGAACCGGGAGACCACGGCGTCGACCCGCGGCCGCTCCGCCCAGCGCACCACCGGGTCGGCGAACCGTTCGTCCAGCAGTTCGCCCGCCTCGCCCTCCTCGGAAAGCCAGGCCAGCAGGTCCGTCCACATGCGTTCGCTGCCGGAGTAGCCGCCCGCCACGTGCCCGTCAGCGGTCGCGAAGATCCGGTGCGCCACGTGGTCGTAGACACCGCCGGTGCGGACCGGGAACCGACCGGCGTGGATCCACGAGATGGCGCCGGTCTCCAGCGTGGCGGCGACCGCTTCCTGTGCCGAGACGTCGATCAGCTGGCCGGTGCCCACGCGGTCCCGGGCGAGGACGCCCAGCAAGGCTGCGATGGCCCCGTGCGCCCCGGCGACCTGGCACGCCTGCTCGCGCGGCGGGGGTTTGGGCTGGCCGTCCGGCTGCCCGCCGAGCCAGGTCATCCCGCCGGCCGAGGCGAGCACGAGGTCGCCGCCGACCCAGTCCCGGTGGGGACCAGTGAGACCAAACGGGGTCACGATCACGTGGACGGCGTGCGGCCAGCGCGAGGTGCCGTCGGCGCGCAGGCCGCGCAGCTTCGCGACAGGGCCGCTCTCGAGCACCACGTCCGCGTCCCGTGCGAGTGCGTCGAGGTCCTCGTCACCGGAAGTCCGCACGAGCTTCTTCCCGGCGTGCCAGTGCAGGCGTTCCGCTTCGCCCAGGTGCTCGTCGGCGTCGACGCGCAGGACGTCGGCGCCGAGCCCGACCAGGAGCCGTGCGCCCTGCCGGGCCAGATCATCGGTGAGGTCGAGTACGCGCAACACTGCCCTCCAGACGTGACGGGTTTCCCCGACCGTAGGAGCGCTGACGCCAGGCGGCCCGCGTCCGGTTCACTGGGCGGACCGGTGTTCGGCGTCCCACGTGGACTCGTCCACGACCGCGGGCAGCAGGGACTTGACGATCTTGCCGCTGCCGTTGCGCGGCAGTTCCCCGGCGAGGCGCACGTACCGCGGCAAGGCGTGCCGCGGCAGCCGGGTGCGGCACCACTCCCGCACCGCCGGTCCGTCGAGGCGCCGGTCGGTGGTGGTCAGCACCACGAGCACCTCCTGCTCGGTGAGCTCCGAGTCGACCCCGACCACGGCGGCGTCCACCACGCCGGGCAGCGCGCGCACCACCTGCTCGACGTCCCAGGCCGAGATGTTCTCCCCGCGCCGCCGCACCACGTCACCCCGGCGCCCGGCGAACGTCAGGCGGCCCTCCGCGTCGAGACGACCCCGGTCGCCGGTGCGGAACCAGTCGTCACGCAGGACTTCTGCGGTGGTGGCGGGGTCTCCGGCGTAACCGAGGAACCGCATGTGCGGCAGCCGGGAGCGGACGGTGATCTGCCCGGTGCACCCCGTCGGCAGGGGACACCCGGTCTCGTCGACGATCACCACCTCGTACTCCGGGACGACGCGACCCGCCGTGCCCGGCCGCCAGTCGGCTGGGGTGTTGGCCGCGACGTCCCCCAGCTCCGTGCTCGCGTACGCCTCCAGGGCGCGCACCCCGAAACGCTCCAGGAACCGCGTGGTCAGGTCGGCGGGCGCCGGAGCGCCGTAGGCGAGGCGGACCGGGTGGGCGCGGTCGTCCTCCGGCCGGCGGTCGAGGATCGCCAGCATCGCGCCCATGAAGTTGAACGCGGTGACCCCTTCGGACCGGCACGTCTCCCAGAACCCGGAGGCGGAGAAGCGCCGGTGCGCGACCAGCCGTGCGCCGGTCATGAGTGCGGGCAGCAGCGCTGTGTGCCGGATGTTGACGTGGTGCCACGGGAACACGTTGAACAGCACGTCCTCGGGGCCGTACCGCATCGTCGCGGAGACCCGGCGCGCGTGCCGCACCGCCGCGAAGTGCGGCAGTTCGGCCGCCTTGGCCCGCCCGGTGGTGCCCGAGGTCGACAGCACGACGAGCACGTCCCCCGGCTCGGGCCGGTGGTCCCGCCCACCGAGCGCGGGCAGCTCGTCCAGGAACGGATGGCCACCCGGACCCCGATCGTCCTCTGCCACCAGCACGACCCGCTCGACGCGGGGCAGCAGAGCCCGCAGAGCCGCATTGCCCGCGAGCACGGATGTGCCCACGACCAGCATCGACGCACCTGTGGACCGCAGGATCGACTCCGCTGCCGCGATCGTGACGTCGAGGGCGAGCGGCACCTCCACCGCGCCCTGGCGGGCGAGGCCGAAGAGCAGGTCCACCGCCGTGCGGCCCGGCCGCACGCACGTGAGCACTCGGCGGCCGGGTGGGACACGGAGCCGGGCGGCGAGGGCACGTGAGCGTTCCTCGGTCTCACCCACGAGAAGGCGCGTGCCGTCGTCGAACCGGACCAGTTCCCGATCCGGGTCCTCTCGTGACCTGGCGCTGAGCAGTTCTACCGGGGAGTTCGCTCGTTCCTCGCGCACCTGGCCGATCGTCGAGCCGGCGGCCTGCCCGGCCAAGCGGGCGATCCGCTCAGCGGACCGTCAGCCGGCTGCTCGTCTCACCGCGGCAGCCGGGGACGAGGGCGCGTCGCGCACAGCGGCGGCGGCCAGCAGCGCGCGGTCGAGCGCTCGCGCGATGGTGGCCGCGGTCGTGCGCAGCTGGGGCAGCAGGTGCCGGGGTGTCAGCCGGGTGACCGGCGCGGTGGTCGACACCGCGGCGTGGACGGTGCCGTCCGCGCCGGTGACGGGGACCGCGAGGCTGCCGACGCCGGGCATCGTCTCCTCGATCTCCAAGGCGAACCCCTGCGCCTGCACCGCCGTCAACTGCTTGCGCAGATCGTCCACAGAGGACACGGTGCGGGAGGTCAGGTGGGCGAGCCCGGCCTCGCGGAAGCGGGCCAGGTGCTCGTCGAGATCGGTCGCCGCGGCCAGCAGCACCTTGCCCGTCGCCGTGCACGGTGCGGGCAGCCGCCCACCGATGCGGGAGTGCGAGAGGATGTTGGCCTCGCCCGCGACCTTCTCCAGGAAGAGCACGTGGGCACCGTCGAGCACGGCCAGGTGGATCGTGGCGCGGGTGACGGCGAACAGGTCGGCCAGCGCCGGTCCCGCGACGGACCGCAGCACCGCGGAGGTCGGCACCCGCTGCCCGAGCTCGAACATCCGCAGGCCGAGCTGGTAGTGGTCGCCGCGGCGTTCGAGCAGGCCCCACTCGACCAGTTCCTGCGCGAGCCGGTAGGCCGACGCCTTCGGCACGCCGGACCGGCGGCTGAGGTCGGTGAGCCCCAACTGGTAGGTGCCGGACTCGAAGGCCCGCAGGAGCAGTTGCGCCTTGCCGAGCACCGAGCTCGGCCGGCCCGAGTCCTCTGCTGACATGGAGCCTCCTCACCGAGCGTGCACGGGTCGCGATTATCGCCATCCGGAAAGATCCAAGTCCAGTAGCTGTCACTGCCCGTTACCTGCGCGTTTCCGCGCGTGGCCGTTGTGCCCGCGCGGTCCGCTGGGCGGACCGCCCTGCTGGGCTCACCGACCGTGACGACGGACACTGCGGGATCCGGCAGACACGGCTCGGCGGAGGTAGACGGTGAGCAAGACGGTTCCGGCGGAGAGCGTGGCCGAGTACGGCTACGTCACCGTCCCCGGTGGCCAGGTCCACTACGCGGAGCAGGGGAGCGGCCCGGCCGTGCTCCTGCTGCACCAGGCCCCGCGCTCGCTGGACGAGTTCCGCGAGCTGCAACCGCTGCTGGCGACCGGCCACCGGGTGATCGCGATCGACATGCCGGGGTTCGGCAACAGCTCGCCGCTGTCCGCCCCGCAGCACGTCGAGGACTACGCCCAGGGGACGCTCGCCGCGCTGGACGCGCTGGGTGTCGACCGCACGGCGCTGCTCGGTCACCACACCGGCGGCGTGGTCGCGGTCGAGCTGGCCGCCGCGGTGCCCGAGCGGATCACCGCGGCGGTGCTGTCCTCGACGCCCTGGACGGATGCCGGTTTCCGGAGGTCGCACGGGGACGGACCGGGCGTGGACGACGCGCCTCGCGATCCCGGCGGCGGTCACCTGCTGACGTGGTGGGAGCAGCGGCGGCCCTACTACCCGCGCGCGGCGACCGGCCTGCTGGACCGGTTCGTGCGCGACGCGCTGGCTCCCGGCGTGGATCCCCGCGAAGGCCACCTCGCGTGCGCCAGGTACGAGATGGAACGGCGGATCGGCCGCGTCACCGCACCTGTCCTGCTGCTCGGCGGCGCCGACGACCCGTTCGCGCTGCCCGCGCTGGAACCGTTGGCGCGCAACCTGAACGCGGCCGAGGTCGTGCACCGGACGGTGATCGGGGGCGGCACGGTGGCGCTCATGGAGGACAAGGCCGACGAGGTGGCGGCCGCGGTGCTGCCGTTCCTGCACAGATTCGCCCGCTGACCCGGTCCGCTCACTGAACCGGCGCGTTGTCGCGATCCCGTTGCGGGGCAAAGGTACGTCAACTCGACCAGCTCGTTCGGAGGCAGCCATGTCCACTGGTACACAACCGCGCCGGCAACCGGCCAGGGCCGCGTTGGCCGGGTGGTTCGGGACCACGATCGAGTTCTACGACTTCGTGCTCTACGGCCTGGCGGCGTCGCTGCTGTTCCCGAAGATCTTCTTCCCGGCCGCGGACCCGCTCGTCGGCACGCTCATCTCGTTGTCCAGCTTCGGCGTCGGCTACGTCGCACGTCCGTTCGGCGCCCTGCTGTTCGGCCACCTCGGCGACCGGATGGGCCGCAAGTTCATCCTGGTCACCACGCTGGTGATGATGGGTCTCGCGACCACCGCGATCGGGCTGCTCCCGTCCTACGGCCAGTGGGGGATCGCCGCACCCGTGCTGCTGGTCGTCCTGCGCGTCGTGCAGGGCGTGTCGTTCGGCGGTGAGTCCAGCGGCGCCGTGCTGCTCACCGTCGAACACGCGGACGAACACCGGCGCGGCTTCTTCGGAGGAATCCTCAACACCGGCACGGCCGTCGGCACCATCCTGGCCAACATCGCGTTCCTGCTGGTGTCCCAGCTGCCGGAGGAAGATCTCCTCGCGTGGGGCTGGCGGATCCCGTTCCTGGCGAGCTTCCTGCTCGTGGTCACCGGGTTCGTGATCCGGGTGAAGCTCCACGAGAGCCCCGAGTTCGAGGACGCCAAGGGAACCGGAGCGGTCCGCAGGCTGCCGCTCGTGGACGTCCTGCGCAAGTGCGGCGGCACCGTCGCTCTCGTGACGCTCGCGACCATCAGCGCGGGGGTCAGCATCACCGTGGGGTCGATCTACGTGCTCACGTACGGCAAGACCGCACTGCAGATCAGCACGACCACCATGCTGAGCGTCATCCTGCCCGGCCTGGTGGTGGTCGTGATCAGCGCACCGCTCTACGGCCGGCTCGCCGACCGCATCGGACCGCGCACCGTCTTCACCGCCGGTGCCGTCGCGATGGCCGTCTTCCCGTTCGTGTGGTTCCCCCTGCTGCACACCAAGGAGCCGATCCTGATGTTCCTCGGGTTCGCCCTGCTGTTCGGCGGCTACGCGGCCAACTTCGCGATGTTCCCGGTGTTCTTCTCCCAGGCCTTCCCGGTGTCGCTGCGGTTCAGCGGCATGGCCATCGGCTTCACCTTCGGCACCATCTTCGGCAACGCGCTGGCACCGGCCATCAGCGCGACACTGCTGGAGTCGACCGGCACCTGGCTCTCCATCGCGGGGTACATGGCTGTGGCGGCGATCATCAGTCTCGTCGCCGGGCTCCTGCTGCGGCAACCACGCGCAGAACACCCGGAGAGCGCCGAGGTGAAGGCGGTGGCGCCCGCGGTGTGAACGTCCTGAGCGGACATCGGTGACGAGAGGCAGCCGCGCCGGCGAACCCGGGCGCGGCTGCCTCTCGTCACCCCGGTGCGAGTTGAGGATGTTGACGAGGCAGACGTCGACTGGGCGGTGTCGCGGTCTGCACGCCCGAGCCTCGGCGGCGTTTGCGAAGATCCTCTTGAGCCTGCCGCACAGGCACAGCAGCGGTCAGTCCACGAGGTTGGGCAGGAGGTGACCCGCGGACTCCTGGAGCTGTCCTCGCAGGGCGTCGAGGTCGACGTCGACGAGTTCGTGCTGCCGTTTGCGCCAGCGTCCGGCGATCATGACCGCCTCGATGTCGCCGGAACTCGCGTAGAGCGCCGTCGCGACCGGATCGGTGATCGGCCACAGCCTCGGCGCGGAGCCGTCGATGACGACGAGGTCGGCCTGCATGCCCGCTTCGAGCCTGCCGACGCGGTCGTCGAGGCCGAGCGCTCTGGCGCCTTCGACCGTCGCCCAGGACAGCGCCTGCTTGGCGGTGATCGTCGCGGTGAGCGAGAACGCGCCGGTGGTCTGCCGATGGTGGTCGTGGTCGCGGCCGCGCTGGTGGGCCAGCGCGATCCGGGCGGCGGAGAGGACGTCGGCGGGGGTGACCGCGTCGGTGTCGGTGCCCAGCGACGGTGCGGCGCCCAGCTGGAGCAGGTGTCCGGTGACGGGGGAGCCGTGGCCCTGGCCGAGCTCGTTCTCCGGCGTGCACGTGACGCTCGCTCCTGCGTCGACCAGGATCTTGATCCACTCGTCGGTGAGCCCGGCGCCGTGCACGACGTTGGTCGAAGGGCTCAGCAGTCCGGCCGACCGCACCGCCTCCCACCCCGGCCCCGGCACTCCGCCGCTCTGGTGCATCGACACGACGATCCCGCGCTCGGCGGCCACGCGGAAGTCGATTACCGCGACGTCTGGAGTGGACAGTTGCGGGCCGCGGACGGCCAAACCGAAGGTCAGCAACGCGTGGGTGCCGGCCTGGCCGTCGAGCAGCCGGTCGATCTCACTCACCGGGTGGGCCGCGTCGGCGGCGGAATACGGAGTGCCGTGCAGGAAGACCCCGCGGATGCCGGACGACAGCAGGCCGTCGATCGCCGCGTCGGTGTGTTCGGGTGTGGGCGTGTTGTGGCACCAGTCGCCCAGGGTCGTGGTGCCGCGGTCGAGCTGGCTCAGCGCGCCGGCGAGCGTCCCGACGCGCATGTCTTCCGGGCGGTAGTGCTTGGCCACGGCGCCGTGCATGCGACCGAGGTAGTCCGCGAGCGTCCAGTCGACGCCTGCACCGCGCAGCGCGGTCTGCCAGGTGTGCAGGTGGGCGTTGACCAGGCCGGGCATGATGATGCGGTCCGTGACGTCGACGATCTCCGCACCGGTGTCGTCGAGGTCGTCGCCAACTCCGACGATGCGGTCGCCGTCGATGAGGACGTCGCAGCGTTCGGCGTCGGGCCGGTGCGGCGCCATCGTGATCACCTGCGCGCCGCGCAGCAGGATGCGGGTCATCGGACGGTCTCCTGCTGGGCCACGGGCGTCAGCGCGCGGGCGGCGGTCTGGATCGAGGTGAGGAAGTTCCGGGTGGCGATGTGCCCGATGTAACCGTCGGGCCGGATGAGCAGCAGGGTGTCCTCCTTGATCCCGTAGATGTGGCGGAAGTCGCGCCGAGGGTCGGTGAGCACGTGGTCGGCCTTGGCGCCGGAGTCGACGACGACACGCCGCAGTGGCGCACCCGTGGTCGGCCAGTCGAGCTCATCGCTCGCAGCGGCGGCATCCGGGCCGTAGGCGACGAGGGTGAAGTGGGGACCCCGGTAGGTGTCGAACAGGTGCACCGGTGTGCCGTTCGTGCCGAGCAGTTCTGCGTCCGGCGCACGATCGCCGACCTGCAGTGTCGTCGTGCGATCGCAGTCGGTGGGTGCGAGCGGGCCGCCGTAGTAGGTCAGTGACAACTGCTGCTCGTCCTTGCCGCGGCGCAGGCTCGACGGGTCGAGCTTCGCGATGCCTTCGTACTTCTGCGTGGACAGGCCGAGCACGCCCGCGGCGATCGGCAGGCGTTCGGCCTCGTAGCTGTCCAGCAGCCGCGGATCGGCTCCGGCGAGGACCTGGGCGAGCTTCCAGCCGAGGTTGTAGGCGTCCTGGATGCCGGTGTTGAGGCCCTGCGCGCCGGCGGGGGTGTGCACGTGCGCGGCATCGCCGGCGAGGAAGACCCGTCCGCGGCGATAGGCCTCCACCAGGCGGATGTTGGGCCGGAACACCGACCGCCAGCGGATGTCGCTCAGCTCGATGTTCCGGTTGCGGGTGTGGGCCTGGATCCGCCGGGTGATCGCCTCCACTCCCACCGGGGGTTCCTCGTCCGGGGCCAGGCGGATCATCCACTGGAACAGGTCGCTGTGCGGCAGCGGGCAGGCACCTGCGAACCGGCCCTTCACGCCCGGCCAGACGTGCCAGCGATCGCGGGACAGACCGGTCGTGACGGCGTCGACGATCAGCATCCGGTCCTGTTCGTCGGTCGTGCCGAGGAAGCTCAGGCCGAGCTGGCCGCGCACGGCGCTCGAACCGCCTTCGGCTCCCACGAGATAGCGTGCCGCGATCTTCTCGGTGCCGCCGTCCCCGGTCGTCGTCGCGGTGACCGACGTGCTGTCCTGAACGAACTCGACGAGTTCGCGGCCGTACTCGACCCTTCCGCCCAGCTGCTCGAGCCGGTCGTGCAGCACGCTGTCGGTGCGGTACTGGGGAATCAGCCGGGTGTTGGGGTAGGGAACGTCGGCGGTGCGGTCGCGGTTGCGGAACATGCGCCACGGTGCGGCGACCGGTCCGAGGTGGATGCCCAGGCGCGGGTAGTCGCTGCTGGCCGCGAGAACCTCGTCGATCGTGCCGAGGTCGTCGAACACCTCGAGTGTCCGCGGCTGGATGCCTTTGGCGCGTGAGCCTTCGAACGAGTGAGGGGCCTTGTCGATGATGCGGACGTTCAAGCCGCGGCGCACGAGGTCGATCGCCAGCGTGGTGCCGGTCGGGCCGGCACCGGCGATCAGCACGTCGATGATTCGGGAGGTGTTGGGATCGTTCATGGTCAGAGCCGATCTGGGTGGGGAACGGTGAACGAGGCGAGCAGATCGCTGACGTCGTGAGGCCGTTCAAAGGGAGCCATGTGGCCGCATTGGGTGATGACATGTGTCCGTCGTGGCCGCAGCAGCTTGGTGACGGTGTCGAGATGGGTGATCGGGGTGACCTGGTCGTCGTCGCCCCACACGAGCAGGGCAGGGATTCCCAGTTCGCCCGTCCGTCGGAAGAGTTCCTGCCGCTCGAACAACGGGAAGTCCTGCAGGGTTTGGAAGAACGAGTAGAGCGAGCCCTCGCACCGGTAGGCGTCGCGCACCATCGCGACCAGCTCGGCGGACAGCGCTGGGTCGCGGACGTTGTGCCCGAGGTGCCCCTCCAGCAACTTGCGGCCGAAGCGCCTGGCGACGAACCCGCTCACGAGATCGTTGCGCAGCAACCGTTGCGGCAGGGGACGGGGGCCCAGACCGGCCGGCCCGACGATGGTGAGCGTGGCCACGGCCTCGGGATAACGGTTCGTGTAGGCCATCGCGACGAGCGCACCCATCGACGTGCCGACCACGTGCCACGGTGGCGTGAGGTCCAGGGCCGCAGTCAGTTCGGCCAGTTGCCGGACGAACAACGCCTCGTCGTAGGTGGCGCGCACCCGGTCGGAACCGCCGCGCCCGTAGGCGCTGTAGGCCAGGGTGCGCAGTCCTCGGCTGTGCAGCTGCTCTGCGGTCTTGTCCCAGTAGGACAGCGGAATGGTGATGCCGCCGACGAGCACGACGAGTGCGCCGTCGTCGGGACCGGCCAGCTCGTAGTGCGTCACCCCGTCGGACAGCTCGACGTAACTGCCCCGCAGTGTGCGCCGTGTTGCCCCGTCGAGTCGAATGTCCTCATCGGACGCGACGAAGTACCTCATCGCCGCTCCTCCTTCGCTGGCAGGAACTCGGCGATCGCCGCAGCCACCCAGTCCGGGTACTCCTCTGGCAGCAGGTGACCGCCGTCGGGGTGCACGCGCTCATGGGCGCCGGGGATGTCGCGGGCGAAAAGCTGCCCGTCGACCTCTGCGCTGCGCAGCACCAGCGTCGGGACCTTGATCCGCGCGATCTCGCCGCTGCGGTCCGGCTGGTCGGTGTTGGCGAAGTCGACGAACGCCGACCGGTTCCCTGGACGGCTCGTCAACGCGTGCACCCGGTCCACCATGGCGTCGTCCACGATCGAGGACTTCGGGCCGACCGCCTCACGCAGCCCTCGCTCGGTCGCGCCGCGCGGGAGCCATCGCCGCAACACCGGGCGCAGCAGCGGATTCCGAGCGAGTCTCAACCCGGCGGGCAGTGACTTCTCCGGGTAGCCGGTGGCGTTGACGAGCACCAGCCCGTCGACCCGCTCCGGGGCGTCCAACGCCAGGTTCCACGCGATGTTGCCGCCCAACGAGTTCCCGGTCACCGCGAAGTGCGGCACCCGCAACGCCGTCATGAAGTCGGCGACCGTTCGCGCGTACGTCCGGACGCGGTAGTCACGGTCGGGTCGAGGCCCGGTCCGTCCGAAGCCGGGCAGGTCCGGGCGGATCACGTCGTAGGACGACGACAGCAGCGCCGCCACCCGCTCGAAGCCCTCCAACGACGACCCGCTGCCGTGCAGCAGCACTACCGTCGGCCCCTGACCTGCTCGTTTGTAGTGAACGCGCAGGCCGTCCACCGAGACGATCTCGGTGCCGGAGGTGGGGTTGTGGTTGCTCTTCATAATGGCAACAGTGTTGCCGTTATTGTGTGAGGTGTCAACCGGAGGTGATACTGATGCCTGTGACCAGTTCGTCTCTGCCCGCTGCCGGCACCGAGTCCACCAGGCGCTCACGTGGCCGTCCCGCCGTCCCGCTGGACCGGATCCTCGCCACGGCGTTGCAACTCGTCGACGAGGAAGGCGCCGAGGCCCTGTCCATGCGGACCCTCGCGCAACGCCTCGAATCCGGCACGGCCACGCTGTACCGCCACTTCACCAACCGGGCAGTGCTCATCGGGCACGTGGTCGATCGCGTTCTCGGCGAGGTCGAACTCGATTCCGGCGCTCTTGCGGAGATGAGCTGGGACCAGGCCTGCCGGGCGCTCAGTCAGGCGATGTTCGACACGCTGGGCAAGCATCGCAAGGTCGCACCCCTGCTGATCGAAGAGACGCCGATCGGTCCGAACGCGATGATGCTGCGGGAACGCTGCCTGGCCGTCCTGCTCGCCGGTGGACTGTCCCCGAGTCTCGCGGCGCGCGCCTACGCGACGCTCGCGCGCTACGTCCTGGGCTTCGCCATCCAGCTCGCCGGATCAGGGAACGGGGCCGAGCAGAAGCAGGTGTCGGAGCACTTCCACAATCTCTCGTCAGCGGAGTATCCGGCCACCCTTGCGGTCGCGGACTCGTTGCCGGTGCCGCTGGAGGACGAGTTCGCCTTCGGGCTGGAGCTGATCATCAACGGTTTGAGCCAACTGCACACCCGTTGACTTCTCCGAGTGAGTCGGCATCCCGCGCAGGACACCGGCGAAGAAGGGGTACCAACCGGATCGGGTGGGGTGGGTTCGGGTCGGCCTGGCCATGGGACGCCGACCCGGCGGCCACCGCGTTCACCGTGCTGTCTTCGCGAGATGCCAAACCCAGCCGCGGTCCTGGGCGTCACGTGACACCAGGTCCCACAATCCGGAGTGGTTCACCACGGCGCCCGGATGAACGACCGCCGCCACACGAAGCCTGTCACGCCATGAATCCTGTGCGTGCCGAGAAATCGTCGCTTACCTTGCCGTCTCCCAGGTCTTCGCCGCGTTGCGGCTGCTGCGCAGGACCGAGCGTGAGACTATGCCCACGTGCTCTACCAGCGTATTAATGTAATCTCAATGGCTGAGGGCTTCGTGAGCCACGGCCTGTGCGCATCTGACCAGTTGGACAACTCGTGCCACAGATCGCGGTTCATGGGAAACTTGACCCCCAAGTGTCGCACGCTTGCGCGGTTGGCGTGTTCATGCGGTATTGGAGAGCTCGGCTCTAGTGGAGAGGGTCAGTCGAAGCGATTCAGTATTTCGCCGCCAAGTTCTGTCGACTGAGGCCAAGAACTTTCGCGGAGAACGGCTGGACCGCCCGCCGTTCTGGAATCAGGCAGACCTATAGTTCGTGGTTGGCGCGAGTGGCGTCACAGCAAGCACCGCACCAGATTGAATGCCTCACCGTAGGTCGGCAGGACCGTCTCGGCGGGGGTCACCCACGAGAACCACCATCCGCTTGACCTGCGTGGATGCAATTTTCGGCACGTACAGGCTCACGCAGTGCTTCGAGTGTGGTCTTTAGTTCCGCATAAACCTGGCTCGGATCGCTCCCGTCCGTGTCCACCGCGGCGACGGGTGGGTTTTTGCGGAGATAGTCATCGAGCTGATCGTGGATCCGCAGCAGCAGCTGCGGCCCGCCGCTCTTCTCAATGATTCCCGTGATGTGTCGATTCCAGTCGTCACCCGCGTCGGATGCCCGGTTGGCAAACCTTTTCAGCGCCGTGTCTTTGGGCGCCGTCAGTGCGATCTGGAGGTACTGCGCGTCATTCTCGTTCGCCGCGCGCAGGTAGTCGTCGATCTCGTCGTGACTGGTCACCAGCTGCGGCAACACCACGTCCTTCCCTGCCTTCAGGTGTGTCGCGGCCATTGCGACAGCGATCGCTCGTGATTCGTGAAGTGTTTTCCAGAAGTCTTCCTGCCAGCCTCCGATCATGCGTGTGACAAGATCTGCGTCGAGATGCAATGTGCCGGAGTGCTGGTCGACGTACATCTGCGCGAGAGTGGATTTCCCGATTCCAGGGGCGCCGTTGAGATGGAAGAGCGTGGGCATCTTTTGAAGGTATCAGCCAGGGACGTCGGAGTAGCCGCGTCCTCCGGCGAGGAACATCGTTCCAGCAGTCGATCGATGGCAGCCAACAAGCTGCTCGCGCCTGACGACCTGGCTTGTGGCTGAGCGACGAGCGCGAGGGCGTCGGTCGCATGGTGACACCAAAGTTTCCCGGCGCCGTCGTCACGTCGCACACCTTCGACGTTCCCGGGATCGGACTCCTGGGTGGGGTCATCACCAAGTGCAGATGCGCCGAGTGAGGTGCGGCGATGACATTTCGGGCGGCACCGGGCTGACTGTGCCGGCGTTTCCAGCGGGACTCTCGTCCAGGCGAGAACCGCAGTTGGACGGCGGGGCCTGGTACGGCAGCCGTTCCGGCCGTACACGTGGGCATCGGCACTGTGACGGCGGTCGGCCCCAGTCGAAGGGCGACGAGGTCGTGACGGGCGGCGCGGACCGGCGGTGCGGCTGTGCGGTCCGCATGTGTGCGGACGATGGTGCCCTCGGCTCTCTCCGACGGGTACAGGTGTGCGGAGCCTCCGCACACCTGTACCCGGCCGGATCGGCGCCGCTGTGACTCAGCGGCGCGCGTTCTTGACGAAGTCCTTCGGATCGCCCGACTGGTCGGGCCTGCCGGAGAACCAGCCACCGCGGATGTGCCTGCGGTGGCTGTCGTCGTCCGTGCCGCGTGCCGCCGAGTGCCACAGGAAGGCGTCGTGGAACAACACGTCACCCCGTTCGCAGAACACCGGGTACTCGTCCGGGATGCCCTCGAACCCCGCGGGCATCGGGTAGGGCGGCGGTTCGTCCGTGTGGCCCGCGTGGGTGCGGGAACCTTCCGGCAACGGGCCGCCGTCGGCGTTGGCAGCGGGGGCGGGCGTGGCCCAGCGGTGACTGCCCGGCACCACGCGGAGAAAACCGTTGGCGGGGCTCGTCGCGTCGAGGTGGATCGTGAACGCGACCGACGGCCACCGGTCCAGGTGTGGTCCCGCCTGCCAGTCGGCGTGCCAGCCGATCCGGCTGTAGTTGCTGTCGCGTCCCGGCCGCGCGTGTTGCATCACGACGCCGAACAGCCCGCCCTCCAACAGCCACGGATCAGTCAGCCAACTGTGGACCAGGTTGGTCACCGTGGGATGCAGTACGGCGGCGCGCACCTCCGGCACGATTTCCGTTACGTGCAGGACGTAGTTGGGCAAAGCGGTGCCGGCGCGCTCGTCCGTCGGGTCGAAACCCGAACGAGCGCCGTGTCGTTCGGGGAGCTCGCCGCGCCGCAGTTGCTCTTGTGCGCGAGCACATGCGATGTCGAGGCTGTCCAGCTCCTGCGCTGTCCACAGTCCTCTGAGCACGACGAACCCGTTGGTGCGAAAGAATTCGATCATGTCGGAGTGTTCAACCGTGCCGAACACTCCAGCCCGAAGACGGGCCGTCGGTCCTCCGGAAACACTTGTACGAGCCAATTTCGCCACTCCTGTCCGTTCGCGATTGCTTGACGGCGCCCCCCGCACGTGGCAGCTTGAGATTACTCGGCTCCGTCTCGCATGTCACGCAACATCGGTGCAGCACAAGGAAAGTCGACGTTGTCGCGACGAGACGGTCGATTTGGGGGAAGGGGGTGTCACCATGGCCAAGAAGGACGCGTTCGTCATTCCGGTCGAGCCGGTGGTCAAGCACTGACCGAAGAACGACAGCTGTAGCTGATGTGCGGCCGGGCGGCCATGATCCGCCGGCCGCCCGGCCGTCAGCGCTTGGTGAGTCCTGGGGGATGAGATGACGAGCGCAGTACCTGAAATGAACTGGTTCCTCCCTCTCGATCCGGACGTGCGGCACATCGGCACGTGGCCGCTGGAGGGCGAGGAACCGACGATCCCGCACCTGGTTTCGATCACCGAAGCCGCTGAGCAGTCGGGGTTCTCGGGTCTGCTGGTTCCCACCGCGTACATCAACCACGCGGAGACGTGGACCACGGCGAGCGCCGTTCTGGCGAGGACGCGAACGGCCCGACTGATCCTCGCCGTCCGTCCCAACCAGTTCCACCCGGCGCAGGCGGTCAGGATGGCCGCATCATTGGACATGCACTTCCCCGGCAGGGTCGCCCTCAACGTGGTGACCGGTGAGTGGGGAGAGGACAGGTGGATCGGTTGCTTCGACGACAGATCCACGCGCTACCGACGAGTCGAGGAGTGGCTGGACGTCTTCACGCAGGCCTGGCGCGGTGCCGGCCGCCTGCAGGACATGTCCTACGAGGGGAACATCTACCGGCTCGACGGCCTGTCGCTGTACCCGCCACCGGAACGCGACATCCCCGTCTACCTGTCCGGAGGTTCCCCGCCCGCGAGGGAGCTGTCCGCGCGGTTCGCACTTCCCCGGCAGGGTCGCCCTCAACGTGGTGACCCAGGTGGATCGGTTGCTTCGACGGATCCACGCGACCGACTCGAGGAGTGGCTGGACGTCTTCACGCAGGCCTGGCGCGGTGCCGGCCGCCGCAGGGTACGAGGGGAACATCTACCGGCTCGACGGCCTGTCGCTGTACCCGCCACCGGAACGCGACATCCCCGTCTACCTGTCCGGAGGTTCCCCGCCCGCGAGGGAGCTGTCCGCGCGGTTCGCCGACGCACACCTGATCTGGGCCGACCTACCGGACCGGGTGGCCGCCGAGGTCGCGGACCTGCGGCGGCGCTACGAGCTGCACGGCCGGTCGGTGCGGATGATCCTGCGCGTGCACGTCATCGTCAGGGAGACCGAGGAACTGGCCTGGCGACGGGCGGAGGAGCTGATCAGCAGGGTGGATCCGCGCGTGCGTGCGCGTACGGTGGCTCCGTCCACTTCGGACAGCCCGGGGCGCGACCGGCAGACCGCGCTGAGCGCCGGTGACCTGATGGTCGGTCCCAACTTGTGGGCCGGGCCCGGTGTCGGGCGGTTCGGCGTCGCGACCGCGCTGGTCGGTGATCCGAACCAGGTGACGGCGCGGCTGATCGAGTTCCGGGAGTCCGGAGTGGATGGTTTCATCCTCTCCGGGTACCCCAAGCTGAGCGAGGCGGTCGAGTTCGGCAGGCTGGTGCGGCGCCGGTTCCTCGACGCCGACCGGCTGCGCGGAGCGGAGAGCCCGCGCGACGCCGAACCGGCAGCGAGATGACGACGGGGAACCGGCGGGACTTCCGCCTCTACCTCGGTGCCCAGGCGATCTCCAGTGTGGGCAGCGGATGCACGGCTTTCGTGTTCCCGGTGCTCGCGTTGCAGCTCACCGGCTCCCCGTTGGCACTCGGCATGACGACGGTGCTGAGCTATCTGCCGTACCTGGTGTTCGGCCTGCCGATCGGTGCCCTGGTCGACCGGTTCGACCTGCGTCGCATCCTGGTGTGGACCGACGCCGGGCGGGCTGTGGTGGTCGGACTGGTGCCGGCGCTGTACTTCCTCGGTGCGCTCCACATCGGACTCCTGCTCGCCGTGGTGGCGGTGCACGCGACCATGCGCATCGCGTTCGAGGCGGCGCAGTTCGCGGTCATCCCCAGCCTGGTGGACCGCGAGGACCTGCACCGGGCGAACGGCCGGGTGCAGGCCGCGTACAACGCCGGAGCCGTGTTCGGGCCGAGCATCGCGGGCGCGGTCACCCTGGTGGCCGACGTCTCGACGGTGCTCGTCGTCGACGCGGTGTCGTTCCTGGTGTCGGCGGCCGCGATCGCCGCCATCCGCACCCCGCTCACCGGTGAGCGCTCGTCCAAGCCGATGTGGCGGGCGGTCGGCGAGGGCCTGGCGGTGGTGTGGCGGTCTCCGGTGCTGCGGACGATCACGCTCGTAGCGGTCGGGATCAACCTCTTCACCGGACCGTACTGGGCGCAGCTCGTGTTCCTGGCGAAGGACCGCTGGGGCGCCGGTGACGCGCAGGTCGGCCAGGTGTTCGCCGCGGCGAGCATCGGTGTCGTCATCGCCGGGTTGTCCGCGGGCAGGCTGGTCACCAGGTTCGGCTTCCTCACTCTGGTCACCGTCGCGGTGGTCGGCATGGGGCTGGCGGTGTCCACGGCGGCGCTGACCGGTTCGCTGATCGTCGGCGCGGTGTGCGCGGCCGGCGTCCGCGCGTTCGCGGTGCTGTTCGCGACGAGTGCGAACACGGTCCGGCAGCGGCTCGTACCGGTCGACCTGCTCGGCCGGGTCATCACGGTGTCGATGGTGTTCGCCTGGTCCGCGCAGCCACTCGGTGCCGCCATCGGCAGCGTGGCGGTGGAGGTCACGAACGACGTGTCCGGTGTCATCCTCGTCAGCGGCCTTCTCGTCGTGGCGCTGGGGCTGGTGGTGCCGTGGACCGTGTTGCGCGACGTGGAAGCGGTGGAGCCGGTGCCGGTGCGGGGTGACGATGAACGGGGCTGACGCCCGCGGGTACCGGCTCGCGCTCGCGGGCAGGTCGGGGTCGGGCAAGGACACCCTGGCGGCTCTCGCGATGCACGCCGTCTCCGGGACGAGGTACGAGCGAGTCGCTTTCGGAGACGCCGTGATCTCCGAATGTGAGCTCGTGATCGGCGCGATCAGGTCCGATCACGGCACGGATCCCGCGGTGGCCGTGGCAAGGGCCCTGGGCATGCCGGTGGAGTCCGTGCGCCCCTTCACCGCGTTGCTGGCCGAACCGGTGCGCGCGGGCACGCTGACCTTCGCGCGGGAACGCGGCCCGGTCGCCCGCAGGGCCATGCAGCTGCTGGGCGACGCGCGCAGGGCGGCCGATCCCGGCTACTGGATCCGCACCGCGCTGGGTCGAGCCGCAGACCTGGCCACCGGGGCCTCGGTGTACGTGCCGGACGTGCGCACCGCCGAAGAGGCGGACGCCGTCAGGAACGCCGGGTTCCTGCTGGCGCACGTGCAGTGTGCTGAACCGGTGCGGCAGCGCAGGCTGGCCGCTCGCGACGGAGTGCCCCCAGATGCGGCGACCGCGCGGCACCGCACCGAGACCGGCCTGGCCGACTACGGTCGATTTCACCTGATGGTCCGCAACGACGAGGACAGCTTGCCGCCGAGCGCCGAACTTCCCGCCGTGCAAGCGATCGTCGCCGCGCTGGCCGCACACGAATGGCGAACACCGGGAAGAGCGAATCGATGACCACATCAGCAGACCGTCCCGTACCGGAGCTCGTGCGGCGAGCGCTCGCGAACGCCGAGGCGGACGGCTTCACCCACAGCTGCGAACCCGGTGTCGGCCGGCTGCTGGCCGCACTGGCCGCCACCAAGCCGACCGGCCGGCTCGCGGAAAGCGGTACCGGGCACGGCGTCGGCGCGGCGTGGTTGTGCAGCGGGATGACCGCGGACGCCTCGCTCGTCACCGTCGAACGGGACTCGCTCCGCGCCGAGGTCGCGCGTGCGTTGTTCTCCGGAGACGAGCGAGTGCGGGTGCTGACGGCCGACTGGACCGCGTTGCGGGAGCTCGGCCCGTTCGACCTGTTCTTCTGCGACGGTGGGGGCAAGCGGGACGATCCGGACGGTGTCGTCGGCTTGCTGGCGCCGGGGGGAATCCTCGTCCTGGACGACTTCGCTCCCGCGACCACCTGGCCGCCCCGTTACGGCGACGGCGTGGACGACCTGCGCATGCACTACCTCACCCATCCTCTGCTGGTGGCGACCGAGGTCCGGGTCACGGACACCATGGCGGTCGTGGTGGGGGTTCGCTCGGCGCGATGACCCGTCAGGGATGCGCGTAGGGCTCACCGCGCGCCGGTGTGCCCGGTGGAAAGAGCGCGTCGAGCCTGTCCCGCAACGTTTCGTCGAGCTCCGAGTCCGCAGTGGACAAAGCCGATGCGAGCTGCTCGACGGTGCGCGGGCCGATCACCGCCGCGCGGACACCGGGCCGACCGAGCAGCCACGCCAGCGCCACGTCAGCGGGCACCGACCCGCGGGCCGCGCACTCCTTCTCGTACTCCCGCAGCCGTTCCTCATGTCGTTCCAGCGCCTTCAGCACGGCCGGCTGCATCAGCCTCCCGCCGGCCTCACCCGCGTCCCGCCGCGCGATCATCCCGCCGAGCAGGCCACGGGCGAGCGGACTCCACGCCAGCAAGCCCATTCCCAGCTGCGCGCACACCTCCACCGTGTCGTTCTCCGGGGTTCTGCTCAACAGGTTGTAGGCGCACTGCTCGGACACCGGCGCGCGAGCACCCGCCCGCAGTGCCGCGGCGTGGTTGCGCCGGATGTCGGCGGGCGCGTGGTTGGACGTGCCGGCCTCGCCGACCTTGCCCTCGCGCTGCAGCCGGGAGATCTCGGACCACGTCTCCTCGAGCGGCGTCGCCGGATCGGGCTGGTGGAGCTGGAGCAGGCCGATGCGTTCGACGCCCAGCCGTGCGAGTGCGTTCTCGCAGCCACGCCGCAGGTGCCGGGCGTTCAGGCCGCGGTCGTGCGGAGCCGCGGTGAACGGCATGCCGATCTTCGTGGCCACGGCGACCTCGTCCCGCCGGTGTGGCCGGGTGGCGAACCACTTCCCGATCAGCAGTTCGGTGTACGCCTCGCCTGGCCTGCGGCCGTACACGTCGGCGGTGTCGATCATCGTCACGCCACCGGCCGCGGCCGCGTCGAGCAGCCTGAAGCTCTCGTCCGGACCGATCTCCGTGCCCAGGTTGATCGTGCCCAGCACCACCGCACTGATCTCCGGCCCGCGGTCGCCGAGCTTCCGTTGCCGCATCAGGACTTCAACCGCAACGTCATCGAACGGCGGTCGACCCACCACCCGGCGCCGGTGAGCTGGTCGAGCAGGCCCGGTGGGGGAGCGCCGCCGTTCAGCACCACGGTGCCTTCCATGCAGCGCACCCCGCGACTCGCCAGCTCGCTCTCGACGTGGCCGGTGAGCCGCATTCCCCAGCCGTGACCGCGCTCGCCCGGCAGCACGTACACGTCGCTCAGCATCGCGTCGGTGCCGCTGTGGTGCGCGGCGATGCGCAGCCGGACGTCGGCGTGCGCCACCGGCCCGCCCTCGGGTTTGACAGCCACGTAGGACAGCGCGGTGCGGCCGTCCCACGTCGCCATGCGCGTTTCCACGAACTGTTCGACCTCGGGCCGGCCGACAGTCCTCGTCGCGAACGGCCCGGTGCCGAGCCCGGTGACCACCGCGTCGGCGAGGCAGCGCACCGCGAACCAGCGCAGCTCGCCGGGCAGCGGGACGCAGTCCGGATCCCCGGGCCGTGGCACGATCTCCTTGCGGGTGACCAGGAAGTGGGCGGTGAACCCGGCTTCGGCCAGCTCCGCGGACAGCTCGTCGCCGACCTCGGCGCGCAGGGCGTCCACCTCGTCGTCCGCCGCCTTCGTCACGGCCTCGACCAGCAGCTCCGCCAGGTCTGCACGAGCGTCCGGCATCGCGACCACCGCGCTCAACACGCGTTCACCGTGCCCGGTCAGCGGATGCCGTCCGTCGGTCCACAACACCGCCGCACTCGGCCGGCCGTCCCGCCGGCGGACGAGCCCGCCGGACTCGGCGACCACGGTGTCGGAGAGCTCGCGCGACACCCGTTCGCGCAGGTGGGCGAGATCGAGGTAGGCCCGGTCGGCCGGGGCGAGCGCCGCCACCGCCTGCAGTTCCGCCATGGTGCGCACGGCCTCGCCGTCGCCGAGCAGCGGTTCTGTGATCGTCGCGGTCATCGCGACGGCACCCCCTTCGTCGAGAACGCGTACTCCTGTTCGGCCTCGTCGGCGATCGGGCGCAGTCTTGCGGTGAACCCGTCCAGTGCGGCACGTGTGCGCCTGGCGGGCAAACCGGCCAGCCGGCGGTCCGGATCGGGGAAGAGGAAGGTCGGCAGACCCAGCCGTTCGGCCGTCGACACGACGGAGCGTGCCGCGGCGATGCGTGCGGCCAGGTTCGGACTCCGGCCACGTACCGCCTCGAATCCCTTGCCCAGCATACGAACGGTGCTGGACCGGACCTGGTCGAGCGTGGACGGTGCCGTCGTGGACGCGGCCAGCCGAGCGGCGAGACGCCGGGCGTGCTGATGCCCGGACGCGCGCAGGATCGGCAGAAGCCTCAGCAGCCCCTGGCGCACTGGCAGACCTGCCGCGTTCATCACCGCCCGGTCGGCGTCGAAGTCGTCCGCACCGCTGAGAACCACGAAGTCCAGGGCGTCGCGGACCAGACAGGTCTCGCGTTCGAGCAGCTCCACCAGGAACACGGTCAGCAGGTCGGCCGGAGCCAGCACCGGGACATCGGTTCCGCGCAGCGCGACGTGCGTCCGCCGACGCCAGGCGGAGTCGCCGATCGCATGATGTCGTCCCCATCCCATTGCGGGACCGGGGATCACGAGATCCAGGTAGTACGGCAGTCCGTGGCCCGACGGCTTGTTGAACGCCACGCCCGCCCACACGCCGTGGCGCGACGACCACGCGGTGATCGGCCGCACGACGCGATGCCCGAGGCCGCCGAGCACCTCGACGACGGCGGGCAGGTCCGCGACATCGCGGATCGCCAGGTCGATGTCGCTGAACTGGCGCACCGATCCTGCCGGGTAGAGACGTTGGAACGCGAAGCCCCGCAACAACAGCACGTCCACACCACGTGCGCGCAGGGCTGTCACGGCGTCCGCCAGTTCGGTCGCCAGCCGGTCCTGCGTCTGCCGGAACCCCGCTAGCGTGAGCCCGCTGTCCGGCCGTTCCCCACCGGCGGCGAGCCACTGCGGGATGATCTTCTCGGTGACCGCCGCCTCCTCGGACAGCCCGCGCAAGGACGGCCCGGTGCCTGCGGTGATCTCGTCCAGCAGTCTTCCTTGCAGCCGTACGTCGGTGTTCGGCATGGCGTTTCCCCCGTCACCACTCGAGTTCTGCGACACCCCGTGCGCCGGGGTGCAGGAACCGGCCGCCGGTCAGCAGCCCCGCGTCGACGCCGTCGAGCACCCGCCGCGCCGCCTCGTCGGCACGCAGGTCGGCGTCCGGTGGGGCGTTCGCGCCGCGCAACCGGCCGGGATGGAGCGTGACGACGTCGATGCCTTGTTCTTTCAGCTCTTCGTGCATCGCCACCGAAAGCATGTTCAGCGCCGCCTTCGACACCCGATAGGCGTAGGACACCGGCACCCCGGTGGTGCCACCGGCGGCGGCCAGCGCCACGGATCCGTGCCGGCTCGACACGTTCAGCACGACCGCTCGTGGTGAGCGCCGCAACCAGGGCAGGCACGCCTGCACCGTGCGCAAAGCACCGACGCAGTTCACGTCGATCGACTCCAGGACGTCCCGGCTGCGCACCGAGGACAGTTCCGTGCCGAACCGGATGACCGCGGCGTTGTTGACCAGCAGATCGACGCTCGTCTCGGCGGCGAGAGCGGCGTGCAACGCGGCCGCGACCAAGTCCGAAGTCACGTCCGCCCGCACAGGGATGCCACCCTGCCGGGCGAGGGCGACCGCGTGCTCCTCTTTGCGCACCAGGCCGAAGACCCGGTAGCCGCGATCGAGCAGATCCGTGGCGAGCGCGGCGCCGAGACCTCGTCCTGCACCGGTGACGACGGCGCACCGGGGCCGCGTCACCGGTGCGCCGTCCACAGCCAGTCCTGTTCGCCGGGGGTGAGGGAGATCTGGACGCTGCCGGGACCTCGTTGCCGCCCGAGCATGCTGTAGTAGCTGGCCGCGGTCAGCTTCACCGGCAGCTCGTGCGACGCCAGCCCGGCACGGCTCGAGTCCTCGGCGAAGAAGTCGGTCAGCACCTCCAGCCGGGCGGCCTCGTTGTGCCCCAGGTAGGTGCGGTCCACCCGCCGGTGCCTGGTCGAGTCGCCGAGCGCGACGGAGTCGAACGGACGCCCGCCGACCAGTGCGCTGTTGCGGAAGAAGTGGATGTCGAAGTGCTCGTACGAACCGGTGCCGCCGCCTTGGTCGCCGCCCCACTCCGTCGCCTCGTACGACTGGTAAGAGTGCACTTGGACGGTGAGCAGCGGTCCCACCTGGATCGTCGCGCGTTCGTGCCGCACGCGGCCGTTGCCCTTGTAGGTGTCGGCGGGCAGCCGAGGCCACGCCCGCCGCGAGAACGACGTCTGCAGGAGGTTCACCGATCCGGTGGTCATGACGTCGTCGCCGTGCAGCAGCTGCATCAGCAGGAAGGCGTCCACCTCACCGAACCCCGCGACCTCGCTCGGGTCGACGGCGAACACGTCGTCGGCGGAGGGCCCGAAGAACCTGCGTCCCACGGCTGCGCTGACCTGGGCCATCTGATCCGCGGGCCGCACGTACCTGAACGTCATGTCCACGCGGTCCGGCGCCGACGGAAGCTGCTGGTTCAGCTCGGTCAGCCAGGCGAACAGGTCGATGAAGTGATAACCCGAGTGCATCAGCTTGCCGTAGCCGTACTTGTACGGGTGGTTCTCCCGGAACAAGTACTCCGCAGGCAGGTTCCACATCCCGTCTGCGTGGTAGAGGTCGACATAGGAGATCGGCACGTCGAACGCGCCGAGGAACTCCGTGAGGTACTCCCGGACCAGCTCGTAACCGAGATGCGCCCGGCGCTGCGTCTGCACGAGCACCGTGCGGTTCGTCCGGCGCGCCAGTGCGGAGAGCTCGACGAAGTCGTCGACGAGCCGCAAAGCCTCGGCCGGTTCGGCGCCCAGCAGGTCCACCGCAGTCACCGGCTTGTCCAGCAGCAGGTGCAGGTCGTTCTGCAGGGCCCAGAGGGCGTACACGAAGTGGGACTTGGGTTCGGTCGCGACCACGGCGCCCCACAGCCCGCGCCGCAGCGCCTCCTGGGCGGCGGCGAGGAACTCCACCGGCAACGACGCCCCGTCGCGATGGCTTGCGGGCAGATAGACGACCTGCTCCGGTTGCAGCGACCGTCCGGCGAGGTAGCTCTCGACGACGTCCTTCTGGGACTCCAGCTCGACCAGGAGCGCGAGCCGGAGATTGTCCCGCGCCGCGCGTGCCTCCAGCGCCGGGTAGTAGATCCGCCGGGCGTGCGGACCCAGTCCGAACAGCACCACGCCGCGGCTGCCGTCAGCGGACATGGCGGGGGAGTCCCTGAACTCGGCCGAGCAGCTCCGCGCCGCTCTCCGTCGGCTTCGGCACCGTCCACCGCGGTGGATGCCCGCCGAGGTCGGCCGTCCACCAGACACCTTCGGAGAACCGGTACGCGAGCCCGGTTCCCGGAGCACGTGTGCCCTCCGCGGCCGCCACGCCTTCGACGTGCGCCCGCAACGCCATGATCACTTCCCCGTGCGTCACCAACAACGCGGACCCCCCAGGATGTTCGTCACCGATGCAGTGCAGCAACGTGCGCAGCCGGCTCTGCACGGCGGCCAGGCTCTCGCCGCCGGGCGGTGCCCAGCCCCACCGGTCCGCCCGCAGCTCCTCGCCCGCCCGTCGCGTGAACCGCGCCCGGCCGTCGTGGTCGAGCGCGCGCATTTCCCCACCCCACGCACGTTCGGCGAGAGCGGGTTCGATCTGCCAGCGCGCATCGGGAACGTCGAGGTGCGCGGCGGTTTCCAGCGCACGTGCCATCGGTGAAACGCGATATGTGTCAACAGGAAACAAACCGGTCGCGCCGAGCGACACGCCGAGTGCGCGTGCCTGCTCGATGCCGCGATCGGTCAGCCGCCAGGTGGCGGCGGGACGTGGCCAGAACGCGTCCGGAACACGCGACGCGTCAACGGCGTTCGCGACGTTGCCTTCGCTTTCCCCGTGCCGCACAACGATGATCAAGCCCAACACAGCGTGCCCCCCAGGCAGCCCCCCAGCTTCCTCGTCGGATTTCGAAGCTAACACGAAGCGGCGCCGTGCGGTAGCCTCGCCGACATGGCCGAGGTGCTGGGGGCGCACGGCTGGAACGGCGGCGTGATCGCGCCTGTTCCACGATTCTTGGGCCCAGAAGCGAATCCTGTCCTTCTGTCCACTCCGGACAGTCCACGTGCCGCGCTGGTCGTGGTGCACGCGTTGGGGGAGAACAGAACCGGCAACGCCTACCTGTTCGCCGAGCTCGCGCGCGGCCTGGTGCCGCACGGCATCGCCACGGCGCGGTTCGACCTGATGGGCTGTGGTGAGAGCACGGGAAGTGCTTCACTGGCCGGTTGGGACGAACAGTGCGCGGCGGTGCTGGACGTCGTGCGTGCCGAAATGCCCGGCGTACCAGTGCATTGGCTGGCTCGCGGCGCCAGTGCCGCGCTGCTTCCGGTCGACGCCGGTGAAGTGGTGCGCATGGCGCTCAGCCCGCCGACGCCGGAAGAGCTGGCACTTCTCGCGTCCACCGCGGACAACGGGTTGCTCGTCGGCAGAACCGGCCTCCCAGCGGAAGAAGCGCTGCTGTGGGCCCGGCTCGGAGCCGACCCGTCGCTCATCGGCGGCCTGGAGCTGGACGCGGAACTGGTGCGGCAACTGGGGGAGCGGTTGGCCGAGCCGCGCTGGGACACCGAGCTGGGGCCCGCGGACCGGCAACCGCGCGTTCCGTCGTGGATCGTGGTGACGGAGTCGGATCCCCTCGTCCTGCTGGAGGCCGCCCGGTTCGGTCTGGTGTCCCTCCTCGCGGACCACCTGGGGTGATCCGGTGTTCATCGCGGTGAGCGGCACGAACGGTGCCGGCAAGTCGACGTTCGCGCGTGCACTGGCGGAACGGCTGCGCGCGGAGGACGTGCGGGTGAACGTGGTGGAACCGTTGAAGGCGAACACGCGGCTCGTGCGGAGGTTCAGCGGCCTGCCCTCGCCGGACCGGCAGACGTGGGTGGAGAGGGAGCGCTGGTTGCTCGACTACCTGACCCTGCGGCTGGTCAGAAGCGCGGAGAAGCAGATCAAACCGGCACTCGCGGCGGGCGAGTGGGTCGTGGCCGACCGCTGGCTCGTCGACCACCAGATCAACCAGGCGTTCTTCGGCGGGTCCTTCTCCACGCTCGAACCCGTGCTGGACCGGTTGCCCACACCGGACGTGCAGATCTGGCTGCGCACGTCGACCCCGGTCGCACTGGAACGGGCCCGTGCGTCGGGGGCGGGGAGGTTCGGCACGGATCCGGAGTTCCTCGCGTACGCGGCGGCCGAGTACCGGCATCTGCTGGGCGACGGCGAGATCGTCGTCGACGGCACCGCGGACCTGACCGAATCCGCGACGACCGTCGCGCGGGAGCTGCTGGCGCGCAAGGAGGTCCGGCCATGACGAGGACGCAGCACGTCGTGTCGTCACTCGCGGTCGTCCTGGACCTTCCCGACGGTCCACCGGCGGCACTCGTGCTCTGCGCACATGGTCTCACCGGCGACAAGTCGGGTCCGGCCGACCTCCTGGCGCGCTGGGCGGCGGACCTGGCGGCTGCGGGCATCGCCGTGGTGCGGTTCGACTTCCGCGGCTCCGGTGATTCCAGCGGCCGGTTCGCGGCCACCACGTTCACCGGGATGGTCGAGGACTTCGAGTCCGTGTGGGACTGGGCGCGCGAGCGGGTGCGTGGTGTGCCCGCGATCGCGGCGGGCATCAGCACCGGAGGGGTGGTGGCGACGGCGGCGAGTGCCGGGCTGCCGGGACTCACCGGGCTGCTCCTGCTGTCGTCGGACCTGCTCGACGGCGTGGGAGATCCGCCGGTGACCGCGTTCGCCATGCGCGCGGGTGAGTTCCACCTGGGACGAAAGCTGCTGGCGGACAGGGAGAACTGGCCGGTTCGTCCGGTCGTGGCCGCGTTGGCCGTTCCGGTGCGGCTCATCTACGGGGATCAGGACGGGGAGGTCGTGGCGAACGTGCCCGGCCTGCGACAACTGGGGGTGGACGTGGTGAGGATCGAAGGATGCGGGCACCTGATCGAGACGCGTGAGGCGCGCGCGGGGCTCGCGATCGGCTCGATCGAGTTCGTGCGCACGGTGACGGGGTCCGCTGTGGCAGTGGGAGGAACGCGGTGACCACCAGTCTCTGCTTGATCGTCAAGGACGAAGAGCGGTTCCTGCGCGAGTGCGTCATCAGTGCACGGGGGCTCGCGGACCAGGTGGTCATCGTCGACACCGGTTCGACGGACCGGACGCTCGAGATCGCCACCGAGCTCGCCGACGTGGTCGACAAGGTTCCGTTCGCGGGTGACTTCGCCGCGGCGCGCAACGCCGCTCTGGAGCACGCGCAAGGCGACTGGATCGTGTTCCTCGACGCGGACGAGCAGTTCCCCGCAGGAGAGGCGGAGGCACTGCGCGGCGTCCTGCGGGAGACGCCGGCCGACGTACTCGGTCTCACGTTGCTGCGGTACAACTTCTTCGGCACCGGCGGCTTCTACTCCAGCCGGGAACTCAAGGTCTTCCGCAACCGCGCGGGCGTGCGCTACGAGCGGCCGGTCAACGAGAGCGTGACGGCGGCGGTGGAGCGCGAAGGAGGCCGCATCGCCCCGGCGCCGGTCGTGCTCAACCACTTCGGACAGTGCCGTGACGTCGAGAGCCGTGAGAGCAAGGCGGTCCGGTACCTCGCGCTGATGGACGAAGGGTTGCGGCAGTCCCCGGACGATCCGTGGTTCCACGCCTTCAGCGGCCTCATCCTGCGCACCTTGGGCAGGATGGACGAGGCGATCACCGCCGCTCAGCAGGCGTTGCTAGCTCTGCCGGACCATCCGGTGATCCACCTGTTCCACGGCCACGTCGTTCGCGCGACGGACACCGCGCAACGTGCGTTGGACTGTTATCGGACCGGTCTCGAACTGGCACCCGGCGACCCCGCGCTGCTCAACATGGTGGGCGTTCAACTGCTCGCGACGGGCCGCCCGGAGGAGGCGGACGAGCACTTCGTCGCCGCGCGTGCCGCGGAACCCCGCCTGCAGCACATCGACATCAACCGCGGCCTCGTCGCGCAGAGTCAGCGACGATGGGCCGACGCCGCGGACCTGTTCGGCTCGGTCGCCGCCGCCAACCCCGGTTTCCTGCACGAGGAATGGCCGACGCGGACGGAGCGCGACTACTTCCGCTGCACGCACTTCGAAACGCCGTTCGGCTACGCCGGTCTGGCCTACCACCTCGCCTACGCGCGGATGAGGGCCGCCTCATGACCGGAGTTCTCATCACGCTGTCCGGTATCGACGGTTCCGGCAAGAGCACGGTCGCACGCCGCCTGCACGACGCCGTCACGGCCGCCGGGCGTTCCGTGCGAGTGGTGCGTCCCATGCGGAGGGATCCGGGTTTCATCGGCGCCGTCGCGTCGATGAAACCACCGTCGCAGGTGCACGCGGACGAGTGGATCACCGGCAGGGAGGAGTTCGTCGCCGCGTACATCAGCTGGACCCTGGCGGTGAACGCCACCGAGATCATCCGGCCCGCGCTCGCCGCGGGAGAGGTCGTGATCTGCGACAGGTGGGTGGCCGACCACGTGGTGAGCCAGACGTGGTTCGGCGTCGACGTCGGTCCGCACGCGCCGGTTCTCGCGACGCTGCCCGATCCGGACGTCGCGTTCCTGGTGGACTGCGATCCGGAGCTGGCGCAGCGCCGGATCGACGCACGAGGCGACGCCGGTGCGGGGACCGGGCACGAGTTCCTGCGCCACTTCCGCACCGGGCTGGCGGACTGGTTCACCGGCCGCCCGCACGTGCGGCTGGACGGTGGTCAGGCCGAGCAGGAGGTCTTCCGGCTCGCGCTGCGGAGCATCGAGGTGGCCCTGTGACCGATCGCCGACACCACGTCGTGCCGCACGACGGAGGCTGGCGGGTGGCCGTGCTGGACGTCGCGGCGACCGCGTCCGCTCTCGTCGTGGACGTCCACGACCTGCTCTCCGAACGCAGCGGCCCGGTGCGCACCGGCGCTCTGCTGGGCGCGGCGCTGGCGGAGAGCGGGGTGACCTGCCTGAGGTTCGACGCCGAAGGCGCCGGCGACTCCTCCGGCCGGCTGCGGGACTGCACGTGGTCCGGCATGACCAACGAGGTCGTGGCGATGACCCAGTGGGCGCTCGACCAGATCGGTCAGCTGCCCGTCGTGCTGGTGGGGCACGGAATCGGCGCGGTACCGGTGACGCAGGCGGCGCCGCTGGTACCCGGCTGCGCCGGCATGGTGCTCGTCGACGCGGACCTGCTGCAGGACGTGCGGTACGTCGTCGGGCGCAGCTTCGCCACCAAGCGCGGAAAGTGGCACCTGCCCGACCAGTTCTTCCGGGAACGAGAGGGAATCCGGCCGCGCACCGATGCCGAAGAGGGTCCGGCACCCGCCGTGCTCGTGTACGGCGAGCAGGACGAGAAGGCGTCCGCGACCGCCGCCGTGCTCAGCGGCACGACGGTGCGGACGGCAGCACTACCGGGTGGGCTGCCGTTCCGCGAGGGTCGGGCCGTCGACCACGTGGTGCGCGAGGTTCACCGGTTGCTGGCTGCTCCCAGCGCCGCCACGGTCGCGGCCAGCTCGTCCACGCCGAGATTCGGGTCCACCTCCAGCTGATGGGCGTTGTCCACCAGGTGTTCCGCACCGGGACAGGGCCTGGCCCAGCGCGTGAAGAGGTCGTGGCGGTAGCTCACCCGGTACCGCCACCGGATCGGATCGGTCTCCACGCCCAGGGCAGCGAGCCGTTGCGCGAACTCGCGGCCGCCGTCCGAGGTGGTGAGCACCAGCGAGTAGTGATTGGGCGCGGCGTCGCTCGGATGGCCGAGCTCGCGCAGACCCCACTCCGGCCGCAGCGACCCGAGCACCACCCGCGCGTTCTCGTTGCGCCTGCTGATGATCGTGTCCACGTCGCCGATCCTCGCCAGCCCGAGAGCGGCGGCGAGCCCGTTCAGCTTGTAGTTGAGCCCGGCGTGCGTCCCGGACAGCGCCCCGAGCCGGCAGAACCGCCGCACCTCGTCGAGCAGCCCGGGATCACGCCCCAGCACGAAGCCGCCCTCGCCAGTGGCCAGCGTCTTGCGGTCGTGCGTGGAGAAGCACGACAGATCCGCGGCGGACCCGATCTGTACCCCGCCCAGCGTCGTGCCGTGCGCCTGGGCCGCGTCCTCCACGAGGTACGTCCCGCCGCCGGAGCGGATCATGTCCAAGTGCGGCCGCACGTCGAACGGATAACCCCACAGCGACACCGTGAGCACGGCCGCGGGACGGCGCTCCAGCGCACGGGTGAGGTCGGCACCGTCGAACTCCAGCCGATCGGGCGCCACGTCGACGAAGTGCGGTTCGAGTCCCGCGGCCAGCACGGGCAGCAACGTCGGCAGCGGCGCCATCGCGGGAACCAGGACCTCGGTGCGGCCGGTGCGGACCTTCGCGACGTGCAACGCGGCGTGCAACGCCGCCGTTCCGCTGCTGACCGCTACCGCCTCCGCGGCGCCGAACCTCTCGACGACCGCGCGTTCGTACTCGGCGACCACGTCGGCGAGCCCGGACAACGGCCCGGCGGCCACCGCCGCCGCGATGCTCGGCACATCCTGCTCCGACCGATGGACGTACATGTGCGTTCTCCCCAGGATTGCGCTGTCACACGGCGAGATCGAGATGACTGGTGTCGTTGAACAACGTGGTGGTGAAGCCGTGCCCGTCGGTGTCGAACACCGTCAGGCCCGCGGGCCCGAACTCCTCGGTGACCCAGAAGTCCGACAGCGGGCGGTCGTTCACGATCAGCCACATCGCCTTGATCACCAAGCTGTGCGTCACGACCAGCACGGTGGCGGACGGCTGGTGGTCCACGATGCGCGCCATCGCCTCGGCCGTTCTGCGCCGCAGCTCGGCGAAACTCTCACCACCCACCGGCGACCGGTAGGCGCCGGGATCGTGCCAGAACGCGTCGTGAGACTCCGGCCAGCGTTCGGCGACCTCGGTGAACGTGAGACCCTGCCAGCCACCGAGGTCCATCTCGGTCAGACCATCCATTGTGGTCACCGGTGTCCGCCTGCCGCCGGCGAGGATTCGCGCGGTCTCCTCGGCACGCACCGTGTCACTGCGGTACACGTGAGCGAACTCGGTGACCGCGAGACGCGCGGCGAGCGCCTTCGCCTGTGCGTGCCCGAGATCGGAGAGCGGAACGTCGATCCGCCCCTGAAGCTTGCCCGTCCGGTTCCACGTCGTGGCCCCGTGGCGCGTTACCAGCAGTCGAGTCAAAGTCGTGGCCCCCCAGCCGTTCCTGACAACGCTCGTCTCCGCTTGCGTCCTCAAGTGGTACCCACGATATCGCCGTAGTCAAGCGAGGTGCGCGTCGATGTCGTCCGACTCGCCGAGCACCGTGAGACCCGGCAAGTTCGCGCACCAAGTTGGACTCGCACGATCTGAACGCACAGCCCGCCACGCACCGTCGCCGTTCAACTGCGCGAGCAACCGAGGGCGGATGCGGGTGACGTCGTCGGGGTGAGCGGAGCTCGCGGTGCCATTCCCCGCTTCCGACAGGCTGTCGGAGGCCCTTTGTCTGATGTGGACGGACACCTCCCGCTTCCGGCCGGCAGGACCACAGTCGAAGAGTGAACAGCGGCGGATCACATGCAACCCGCGGCCGCGAAGGTGCTCGTGGGCGCAGGCGGTGTTTGCGCTCATCCGATCGTGGGTCCGCTGTGGACGGTGTGGGGTGCCAGAACCTTGCACTCACACGCTGAGCTGCGGTGATCAGGTTGTGTCGTCCTGCAGGCATGATCGTGGGCGTGGCGCTGCGACTGCTGTGCCTCATCATTGTTCGGCTGGCTGGCTGGTTTTGCTCGGCCGGTCTTCGGCGGCCAAGGATGTCGAGTTGCGGCATGAGGTCGCGGTGTTGCGCCGTACCCATGGACGTCCGTGGTTGGAGTGGGCTGATCGTAGCGACAACACGTTGCGCCACGTCGTCCTGGAGCAGCTGCAGACCATTCCCGGAGTCCTGCGACCAAGACCTTCCTGATCTTCGAAGACGCGGAGAGCCGACCGCCGAGAACTTCTCCCGGTGGTCCCCGCGAAACCTCACGCAGACTGCCCCCGAGGGCTCTGGGTGGGGATGCCTGCGATGAGCATCGCGAGGCCTTCCTCGAACGCCTCCTCGTGGCTGAACGGGGGAATCTGCTTGTCCGCGGCTCCTGCTTCGGTCACGTGCCGCCCGTCGTCGCTTTGCTCCTCCAGAACGCTGCCGAGCGTGAAACGGCCGGCAGCGAGCATCGCGATCTGTGCGGCGCGTTCCGGAATGCCAGAGGAGTAGAGGAAGTCCATCTTGACCAGGATCCGGGCCAGCGACTCGGCTCGCGGCACCGTCCCGGAGTGCAGGCGGGCGCCGTCGCGATGCGCCAGGAGTGCCATCCGCAGGCTCCGGAAGTTCTCCGCGAACCACGTCCGCCACTCTGCTCCCTCTTCGGGCAACGGTCGTGACACGTGATCGTGCAATGCCGCCTCGGCCATTGCTGTGAGCAGTTCGGACTTGTTCGGGAAGTGCCAGTAGAGGGACGGCTGCTCCACGCCGAGGCGTTGCGCGATGCGCCGTGTCGACACGGCGTCGAGGCCGACCTCGTCGAGCACCTCGAGCGCAACGGTGACCACGGTGGAGCGGTTCAACTTCGACACCTTGACAGCCTATCAGTGATAGGCAAGCATCGAGTTGCCTTTCACTGATAGGGAGTGTGGAGATGGACAAGGGAAGCAACGACGGCCGCATGCGCGTGCTGGTCATCGGAGGCGGTGTCGCCGGCACGGCCGCGGCCTGGTGGCTGAAACGGGCCGGTCACGAGGTCGTCGTCATCGAGCGGTACCCCGATCTGCGCGCTGCGGGCGCGCAGATCGATCTGCGCGGCCAGGGCATCGAGGTGATCGAGCGGATGGGGCTCCTGCAGGCCGTTCGTGACATCAGGGTCGCCGAGCTCGGCGTGGCGTTCGTCGACCACAAGGGCGTCCGGTGGGGCAAGGTCATGGCCAACACCTCCGGCAAGGGAGCCCAGACCCTGACGTCGGAGTACGAGCTCATGCGCGGCGACCTGGTCCGATTACTGCACGAAGCGGTCGGCGACGGTGTCGACCACCGCTACGGGATGACGGCGACCCGCATCGACCAGAACGAAGTCGCTGCCGTCGTCACGTTCTCCGACGGCAGCGTCGAGAGTTTCGACCTCGTCATCGGTGCGGACGGTCAAGGGTCACGGACGCGTGCCCTCGTAGTCGGCGACGACTCCCCGGAGCTGTACAGGCCGATCGGGATCCACATGGCGTACTGGTTCGTTCCAAGGACCGCAGGAGACGATGACCTCCGCGACAGCTACCTCGCCGGCGACGGCCGGATGATCATGCGTCGGAGCCACAACGCCACCGACACGCAGGTGTACTTCTCGATGTGGGACGACTCGGAGGAGGCGACCGCGATCCACCGCCAGAGCGTCGAGGAGCAGAAGCGTTTTTGGGCCGGCCGCTACCGGGATGCCGGCTGGCAGACAGACCGCTTTCTCGACGGGCTGCGCACCACGGAGTTCTTCTATTCCCAGCAGGTCGTGCAGGTGAGGGCAGACCGATGGTCCTGTGGCCGACTCGTCCTGCTGGGAGACGCCGGCTACTGCCCGTCGCCCTACTCCGGCATGGGAACCTCCCTTGCGCTCGTGGGCGCGTACGTGCTCGCGAACTCGCTCGCCTCGCATCCCGGCGACATCAGCACCGCTCTGCAGGACTACGAGGACACGCTCCGCCCGTTCGCTGAGCACGTGCAGGACGAGGTGAACCCGAAGATCCTGCGAGCCGGATTCCCCGAGGGGCGCCTCGGCATCTACGCGTTGCTCACGATGAGCCGTGTTCTGGGCGCCCTGCGCGTTCCCGAGATCGCGGCCCGCTTCGCCAGGAGCGACCGCGGCGGCGAGTGGCAGCTCCCCGCGATGGCGACCGCCGGAGTTCGAACGGCCTGAACCGGCCGACGACGATCGTTCTGTCGGGAGTTCCAAGCCTTTCCGGCGAGGAACGATCGCAGGTCCTCCGCCGGCCGCGCACGGGAGTGCTCGTCGCCTGCTGCTGCTCCGGCCAGCTCGGTGACGCTGACGCCCTGACCAGCGGCGTGTCCGCCGCGTTCATCGGTGCCGCCGGCGTCGCCGTAGCGGGAGTGCTCATCGCGGGCGCAGCGCTGCGCGGCCGTCGTTCGGTGGTACAAGCCGCTGAACGTCAGTCGGCCAACGTCTGACAACGTCGCTCCGTGGGAGCACGTGACGTGACGGCTGCACGCCCTCGGGCTGGATGCGGGCGCAACCGGCCGGTCCTGGACATCACCTGGTGGTTCGCTGAACGCGGCCGCGCTGATCGATGTGACGGTGGAGGCCTGCTCGTCGGGATCCGCGCGGCAGGACGCCTTCGCGTCGAACCAACGCTGCCGTATCAGCGGGTGGCGTGCTGGCCGTGGTCGCTGACTTGGGCGTCGAACCAGGTGTGCAGGGCATTGCGGAGTCCGGCGTCGCCGGCGGTGTAGGTGGCGCGCGCTCCGTCAGGGGTGGCTTCATAGGCGATGGTGATTCCCCCGCCGTGGGAACGAAGCGCCTCCAGACCGGGCATGTCGTTGCCGTGAATGCGGCCGGGATCGGTGAAGTCGCCGCGCCGGAAGCGGTCCACCTCCGCGGTCAGGTGCTCCTGGATGAGCGTGACCTGGGTGGTGTCCTGCGGGTCGTCGGCGACCACGGTCTGCACCCCGCCGGTGTCGGTCTTGGTGAACCGGTGGGTGGTGCGTTCCAGGTCGAACGGCATGACGGATGTACCCCGCTCGGCGACCTCGGCCTGCCGGTCGGAGGTCTTCGGTGCCGGCGCCGACGGGTTGCCACCGCAGCCGCTGCTCAGCACACCGATGGCGGCTGCGGCCACTAGGAGCAGGGCAAGACGCACCCGATGGTGTTCAGGACGGTTCAACGGTGGCCTCCGCAAGTATCTGCAGCGCGTGCACAACGGCGCCGCGTTGGTCGTCTGGTACGCGATCGAGCAGGGCGGTCAACCGATTCCGGCGGGCGTCTGCCTGTCCGGCGGCTGCGGTGGCACCTGCGTCGGTGAGCACCAGCAGAACGCCGCGGCCGTCGTCGTCGGCCGCTTCCCTGCGCACCCAACCCCGACCGACCAGGTTGGTGACCAGGCGGCTGACGGTGCTCTTCTCCAACCGCAACCGGCGAGCGAGCTCCACCTGACGGATCTGCCCCTCCCTGGCGACTTCCACCATGGCGTGCGCTTCCGATACCGGCAGCGACTGCCCGCACGGAGTCCGGTCGGGCTGATGAAGACCGAAGTTGCGGACGAACCGCATCAAGGCCTCCTGCGCCGCGTCTACGTCCTCACCCTGCATGGTTCGACCGTACAACCAAGTGGTTCGACGCTGCAACCAGTTAGGGTCCGGCCGGGGACGGACGAGTTTCAACACGGCTGGGGCAGTCACGCTGCGCAGCAGGTCCACCTTGGCGCGGCGGACATCGGCATAGCTGATCCCGTGGTTGACGACCCCGAACCAGTCGCCGTCGATGCTCGGGAATCGGCCGTGGAGTCCTGTGACCTGCCCCGCCGGAAGGCGTCAGTCATTGCGGCCAACCGGCAGCGCTTGTGGATGGCCATGTCGAGCAGGGGTTCGCGGGTTGCGGCCCGTGCGAGGCTCGTGGGTCTCTCCCGTGGTTGGCCCTGAGGTGCGTCCAGCAACTTGGAAGTAACAGCCGGTAATGCACATGGCGCATGTGCGTAGTCATCTGGGACCGGAAGGCAGAATCCACGCCTTCTTTCGGAAACTGCATCTTGGGCGCGCGTGCTCCACGGCTTGTGCCGCACCCTTCGGTCTACGACTGTTCTCGCGCGATCTAATCCCCATCGAGGGGCTGCGGTGTGAACGTGGTTCGCAGGCAAGCTGAATGTTGCCACGCGACAGAGAATCTGACGTCTTCTCAAGGCGAAGATCCATTGTCGGCTGCGGCTGGTGATGACGGAGAGTGGTTGAGCAGTTGTGCTGAATGAGACGTGGTCTGGTTCTTAGCTCGCCTGAAGGCTCCGCATCCAGCGGTTGTTCGTCCGTTTTGTGTAATTCCTCGTAGGTGTGGGGTGCGGTCGACTGTTCGAAGCCGAAGGAAAGCTACTATCAACCCGTTCGGACTGCGTTGTCTGGTTCTTCGAATGGTGAACGGGCAAGGAAGTGGGTACCCCTATGAAGGAGGACATTCCTCTGTCTGGCTCCTCTGGAGGTGCCACCCATGTCGAGGACTGGCGCACCGAACTGGGGGCGGTTCTCGCTTGCGCGCGTCCGCTTGAGGATGCGGATGAACTGATCCGCTCGCTTGTGGAGTGTCTGCGGCGGTGTGTGTGGGCGGACTCCGCGGCTCTGACTGTGCCATCGGAGGAGTCGGACTGGCTGCGTATCGCAGTGACCGCAGGTGGTTTCGCCGACTGGGAAGGGCGGCTGCTGCCGTGGGAGGGCTCGGTGTCCGCGCTGGCCGCCAAGTCGGGCCGCGCTGTGGTGATCGACGATGTCGTGTTGGATCGACGTACCGAACAGGCTGCTCGATCTGCCGAGATCGGGCCGACGGTCGTCGCTCCGGCGTACGGGAACGGCTGTCTTCAAGGCGTCGTCATGATCGGGCGTCGGCAAGGCGAGCCGAACTTCACCAGCAACGAAGCCGACGTGGTGGACGCCTTCGCCCGCCACCTGGGGTGGGGTTTGGCTGTCCAGCGGCTCGTGGCCACCGGGTTCATGCATGACGAGCGCTGGAAGATGGCCTCGGAGCTGTACACGCGAGTCGCAGGTCGCCTGTTCGGTGTGACGGCTGCGCTTTCTTCGTTGCGTGTCCGTGCCGCCGGCCCCGCGGCAACGTCGCTGGACGCCGCCATCCGCGATCTTGATGACCTGATCGTCGCCGCCAGGGAGTCCGCCGGAGACAAGGTTGCCGACGCGGAACTCGGCGAGATGCTGCGCCGTCGGTTCTTGTCCAGTTTCGCCAGTGCGACCAGGCGACATCAGCTCGTCGGTAACGCGAAGATCGATGCGGAGGCGTTGTCCGCCTCAGTTCTCGGTTCTGCCGGAATTGTGGAAAGCTGGATTCACGAGACCGTCGCGATAGCGAACAGGTACGGCAGCACGCGATCAGTTCTTCTTGGCGTCAGCGGCCTTGGTTCCGATGAGAACTGCGGGGTCTGCGTCGAGCTGCGCTACACCGGAGTTGCTCCCGGCGATTTCAATTCTGCGCTTGTGGACAGCGCTGCTCGATGCAGGGTCGAACACCAAGTAGAGCCGGATGGCACGGTGGTGCTCCGTGTCTCTGTCTCGTTCGTGTGACGGAAAGTGCTCCGTCAAGCTCCAACCTTCTCTCATGTCGACGGTTGAACTGCCAGTCCAACCGTTGTCCGCGGTGGACACTCGTAGCTGCCGGTTGACGAGGCCGACGCGGTCCGCATCGCCAACGACTCCGACTTCGGTCTCGGCGGCACCGCGTGGACCTCGGACCCGGACCGTGGAGCGGCACTAGCCAGGCGTGTCCACGCCGGCACGATCGGCGTCAACCGGTACGTGCCCGATCCGGCCGCACCGTTCGGCGGTGTGAAGGGCAGCGGTATCGGCCGCGAACTCGGGCCCGCGGGACTGGCCGCATACCAGCAGCTGCAGAGCGTTTACCTCTGAGAAACAGGCCGTCGCCGCCAGGCCGCCCGGAAGTGACCGGACGGCCTGGCGGAGATCACCACGTCCGCACGCCGAGGCTGCTCAGCGTGCTCGGGAGATCAGCTCGAACAAGCGCTCGTCGTGCTTCCTGCGAGCTGAACTCCTGGCGTCGAAGACCATCGTCCAACCGGTGGCGCTGTCGTAGGCAGGCCAGTCGAGCCTGCCACTCTCACCGGGGTCACCCGTGGCAGCAAACCGGATCAGCGCACCCGAGGCCTCGGCGGCGAGCTTGTCGGCCTCGTGACGCTTGCCCGCCACGAGGCTGCGCACCGTGTCGACGTTGTCGAGCACGAACGGGAGGTCTCCACCAGTGTGGTAGGCGGTGACGCCGCCGAAGACCGGAAGCGTCCAGGCGTAGACGGCCGCACGCACGGACAGGCGCCGCGCCCAGGCCTGCTTTGGCACGAGCCGTGGGAAGTCGGTTCGCAGGACCGCCGGCGTGGACGCCTTGTACCGCTCGTTGAGCAGTTGAAGGACTCGCGCCTCGTAAGTCTGCAACCGGTAGGCGTCCTGGAGCGGGCTCGCCGCACCTGCATTGGTGGAGAACTCGGCGAACGTGTTGCTGACCATGAGCGGGACTTGCCGCGAGAGTGCGGAGATCTTGCCGTCCGCTGTGACGGTGCGCTCGGGGTAGAGGGCGCCGTCGATCACCGGGCTCGCGGAGAACCTCGCCTGCCGGAGGCCGCGAGCAGCGTCCGGTGCGGTACCTGCTTGAGCTGCTCGACAGCGGTGACACCGAGTTCCCCGAACACCGCGGCAGTCTGAGCCCGCACGTCGCTCTGGGAACGGCAGGCTGCCTGTCCGCTGGCGACGACGGCCTTGTGGAAGAGCCCTTTCGCGGAAGGCATGCCCATGAGGGTCAGCACCTTGGCGGCACCGCCTGACTGCCCTGCGACGGTGGTTCTCGGAGTCGCGGTATGCCTCGCCGTGGGCGGAGAGGTCCATGTACCCCGGCACGTTGAGCCGGTGGTCGACGCTGACGAAGACCGTGTTGCCGTGGTCCGCGAGGTTGCGGCCGTCGTAGTAGGGCAGTTCGGACGACGAACCACTGGAGAACCCACCTCCGTGCAACCACACGACCACCGGGCGGCGAGCCTCGTTGCGGAGTGCCGGGCGCACGCCACTCCACACCGGGGGAGTGGTCGGCAGACCGAACCGTTCGGAAGCCGCGTAAGGAACTCCCTTGAACGTGTAGACGGCGTCGTCACGGTAGCCGAGCAGAGATCCCCGGGGCGACCGAGGTGATGACGGGCTCGGTGGACTCTCCACCGGGCCCGTTCCGAGGGTCTGCCGACGACGCGGTGACGCTCGCCGCAAGGGCAGCGAAGGCGATGCACGCGCCGGTTGCCTTGCTGCGCAGACCTTTCATCTACAACGCCTCCACGGCGACGATCACTTGACGGCGACGGGGTTGACCGGCGCTCCGACAGCGCCGGTGACCGGGATCGGAGCGGCGGTGAGCCAGAAGGTGCAGACGCCGTCGGCGGCGCAGTCCTCGGCGAGTTCGTCCAGGTCCCACATCTCGCCGAGGAAGAGTCCTATGTGGGGGATCGCGACCTGGTGCAGGGGCTGGAACGCGTCGTCGAACTCGTTGGGGCGTACCTCGCAACCCCAGGTGTCGGTGGCGACTCCCGCGATCTCGGTGCGGTGCAGCCAGTCCAGCGTGCTGAAGGACAGCCCGGGTGACGGACCGCCCGCGTACTCGCCCCACCCCTCGCTGCGAGCGCGCGTGAGGCGCCCGGTCCGCACGCACACCAGGTCACCGCGCTTCACTTCGACGCCCTGGGCGTCGGCGGTGTCGAGCAGGTGTTGTTCGGTGATGGCGAATCCGTCCGGTAGCTCGCCGTCGCCCACAACGCGGCCGACATCGAGGAGAACCCCGCGGCCGGTGATGAGGCCGCGAACGGTCTCGATCCCGGTGAAAGCGTCGCCTTCGCTGGTGACGACTTCGCCTGCGCGGCGCCCGTTCCACGCTCGGCCGTGGTCGAAGATGTGGCCGAGGCCGTCCCAGTGGGTGGAGCACTGCAGCGGCATCGCGATGACGTCGTCGGCACCGCCGATGCCGTGGGGGAATCCCTGGTTTCCGTGTTCCGCGTCCAGTCCGGTGTCGAGCATGGTGTGCACCGGGTTGGTGCGGCGGCGCCAGCCCCGCTGGGGGCCGTCCGCGGAGTACGGCAGCGACAGGGAGAAGGCCCGGCCGCGGGTGATGAGCCGGGCTGCGGCGACGCGGTCGGCTTCCGTGATGTGGTTGAGGGTGCCCAGGACGTCATCGGGGCCCCATCGGCCGACGTTGGAACAGCGCTGGGCGGCCGCGGCGATCGCGGTGGCGGCATCGGTCATGAGCGGTCACTTTCCTGCTCTGGCACCGCGTTCGGTGCTGATCGGGTCGTGACGCCCCGAAGATCACCTCCGGTCCACGCCGACCGCGCCCAGATTCGCCGAGCAGCGGGTATCGGGGAAGGCCGACCTGCTAATGATCGACATCCGCGCGACCGATAGCCGCAGTTCAGTCGCTGCCGGGGTCGAGTCCCATGGCGCGCAGCATCGTCGCGAACCGCGCGGTCATGAGGAAGTTCTGGCTGAGCACCGAACTACCTCCTGCTGTTCGCCGCGGCCGGCGCGGTGTCGATCGTCGGCGCGTCGCTGATGGTCTTCGTCCGCTCCGTTCGCTGACCCGTCCGATCGGAGATTCACGTGATCAACCCCGACGATGCCCGAGTGGAAGCGCTGCTGCGGCGCATGACCATCGAGGAGAAGGCCGGTCAGCTCTTCCACGGCATGGCGGGAGTCGGCCCCGGCGGCAGGGTTCTGGCCGACGACGACCCGGCCGCGATGGGGCCGTTGCGCGCTCAGATCGCGGCGGGCATCTCCCACGTCACGGTCATGGGGCCCGCCACCCCTGCCGACATGGCCCGCTGGCACGACGCCGTGCAGGACCTGGCAGCGCGGACCCGTCTCGGCATCCCGGTGACCCTGTCGCTGGGGCTGGGCGCGGTCCGCGACCCCGATCTGGTCCGCGCGTACGCGGCGACCGTCCGGCACGAACTCGCCGCCGCCGGAATCAGCGTTCTGCTCGGACCAACCCTCGACGTCGCGTCCGAACCGCGTTGGGCGCGGACGATCGAGACGTTCGGCGCGGACCCGGAGCTCGTCACCGCTCTGGCCGCGGCGTTCCTCGACGGGTTCACGGCGGACGCGGACGTTCCGCCGGTAGCGGCCATGATCAAGCACTTTCCCGGTGGGGGACCGCAGAAGGACGGCGAGGACCCGCACTTCGACTACGGCAAGGAGCAGGTGTACCCCGGTGGTGCGTTCGACCTGCACCTGCGCCCGTTCGCCGACGTGCTGGCGCGGTACCCGGTACAGGTCATGCCCTACTACGGCGTGCCCACCGGACCGAGCCTGGACGGCGGGCCGGTCGACGAGGTGGGCTTCGCCTTCAACCGGCGGATCATCACCGGTCTGCTGCGCGAGACCCTCGGATTCAGCGGACTCGTGTGCACCGATTTCGCGCTCGTCACGGATCGGACGGTCTTCAGAGCCCCGATGCGGGCCAGGGCTTGGGGCGTCGAGCACCTGGACGGGCACGAGCGCGTGGTGCAAATCCTCGACGCGGGCTGCGACCAGCTCGGCGGAGAGGTGGCGCCGGAACTGGTGGTCGACCTGGTTCGTGACGGCAGGCTCACCGAGGAACGCCTCGACGCCTCGGTGCACAACGCCGTTCCGTCGTGGTCGTGGAGAACCGAGACGCCGTGCTGCCGATGCGCGAAGGTTGCCGGGTGTACGCCGAGAGCGTGGATTCGCAGGTGCTGGCCGGGTACGCCGATGTCGTGGACGACCCCGTCCGCGCCGATGTGGCGTTGCTGCGCGTCGACGCACCCCACGAGCCCCGCAGCGAGGGGTTCGAGAGGTTCTTCCACGCCGGAAGCCTCAGCTTCGGCCACGACGTCCGGGAGCACGTCGCGACACTTGCCGGCCGCGTGCCGGTCGTCCTCGACGTCATGCTGGACCGCGCCGCGCTGCTCGGGGAGATCGCCGGTCCGGTCTCCGCGCTGACCGCGTCGTTCGGAGTCAGCGACGGCGCGCTGCTCGATGTCGTTTTCGGCCGTGTGCCGGCAACAGGTGCCCTGCCGTTCGAGATCTGCGGTAATGCCGAAGAACTGGCGGCGCGTCGTCCGGACGTACCGTTCGACAGCGCCGCGCCCGCCTATCCCCACCGTCACGGACTCACCTTCGGAAGGCCTGCGATGACCGACCCCCTGACCGACGTCAAAGCCTTGGTGGAAGCCGGTTTGGCCGCCGCCCCGACACCCAGGACCGCGACGGTCGTCGTCGACGACGGCACGGAGATCGCCTACCACCGCTGGGAACCTGGTCCCGGCGTCGAGCCGCACCCCGTCCCCGTCGTTCTGCAGCACGGGTTCACGGTCGACACGATGGTGGAATGGGCCAGCCGCGGCACCGTCGAGGCCCTGACCGCCGCCGGGCGCACCGTCGTCGGCGTCGACGCCCGCGGGCACGGCCTGTCGCAGAAGTCCCCGGATCCCAGCCGCTACGGCGAACCGCGCATGGCCCGGGATCTGCGTGCCGTGATCGGCCTTCTCGACGTGCCCGCGGTGGACCTCGTCGGCTACTCGATGGGGTCGATCATCTCGCTGCTCGTCGCCGCCGAGGAACCGAAGGTGCGGCGGCTGGTCGTCGGAGGCGTCGGTGCCGGAGTCGTCGAGGTCGGCGGTGTCGACACGCGCGAACTGGACGGAGACGTGGTCGCGGAGGCATTTCTCGCCGACGACCCGAGTGCGCTTCCGCCGGAGATGGTGGGCATGCGTGCGTTCGCGGAGATGGTGGGTGCCGACTTCCCGTCGCTGGCGGCACAAGCGCGGTCCCTGCACGTGGGCGGGGTCGACCTCGCCCGTGTCACCGCCGAGTCGCTCGTCATCGCGGGCGACGACGATCCCCTGGCCGTGCGCCCCGAGGTGCTCGCTGACGCTTTGCCGAACGCACGGCTGGTGCTCGTGGCGGGTGACCACAACATCGTGGGCAGCAATCCGGACTTCCGCGCCGCGGTGGTGGACTTCCTCCGGAACTGAGTTCAGCGACGTGGTGGCAGTTCGGCGCCGGCCTGGGCGAAGAGGGTGCGAAGCCAGACGTGCTCGGCGTCGTGGGTGTGCGTCGGGTGCCACCACAGCGCCTCCACGAGCTGCACCACGTCCCACGGGCAGTCCAGCACGCGCAGCCTCTCGTCCCTGGCGAGATGGCGCGCGAGCTGGAACTGCACCAAGGCGAGCCTTTCAGTGCCGAGAACGTAGTACGGCAGCGCGAGGAAGCTCTCCACGACGCACTGGACGCGCGGCGCGGCGCCGATCAGCTGGAGCTGCCTGCCGGCGCCGGTGAACGCGGAAGCGCTGTGGTAGGTGAAGACCCAGGGCAGGCGTTGCGCGTCGGCCATGGTCAGGGAGTCGCCGATGGTCTCGCACTCGCGGTCGGCGATGACGACCCACGAGTCGGTGAACAGGTTGACCGACGGAAGGTCGAACAGAACGCCGTGGGGGAGAAGGATTCCGTCGACCCCGCGCATCGCCTCGCCCCCGGCCTCGATCACCGCGGGGCTGTGGTGTTCCAGCCTCAAGGTGACGGACGGCGCCTGCTCCGCGATCAGCGCGGTGACCCGTGGTCCCAGGACCGCCATCGGGTAGTCGGAGGCGAGGACGGTGAACGTCCTGCGCGACGTGGCGGGATTGAAGTCCGGTTCGCTGGCGAACACGCGCTCGACCCCGGCCAGCGCGAGCCCCGTTCGCCTGCGCAGCTGCACGGCCAGCGGGGTCAGCTCGTAGGAGTTGCCGGCGCGGGTCAGCAGCGGATCGTCGAAGTGCCGCCGAAGACGGGCGAGCGCGCCGGACAGCGCGGGCTGGGAGAGTCCCAGGCGCTCGGCCGCACGCGTGACGGACCGTTCCGCCAGCAGCACGTCGAGCGGGACGAGCAGGTTGAGGTCCAGGTTCGCCAGGTTCACGTCGGCACCGTAATTCGTCTCGCTGATAACCGGTATCAGGATATTCGGGTTCCCTTATATCCGCTGCTCGCGTGACAGTAGTCGCCGTCACCGTCGACGGAAGGACCTCCCGTGGCCGTCCCCTTCGCCATCGCCACCATCTCGACCGGGCGTGGTACCGCCGAGGTCCGGGAGGTGCCCGCCCTCGTCGTCGACATCGAGGGCGCGACCCGGTGGCGGGACCTGTCCGACATCGCACCGTCGGTGCACGCGCTGCTGCAGGAGTGGGAAGTGGTGCTCCCTCGCCTCCGCGGTCTCGTGGAGCAGGCGGACATCCCGCTGGAGCCCACGAGCCTGCGGCCGCCGCTCAACCCCGGCCAGATCCTGCAGGCGGGCGCGAACTACCGCACGCACGTCATCGACCTCGCGGTGAAACACGCACCGGACAGGCCCGCGGACGAAGTGCGTGCCGAAGCAGCGGTGATGATGGACCGGCGCATCGCCGAAGGGGAGCCGTACATCTTCATCGGCCTGTCCTCGTCGGTCACCGGGCCGTACGACGACGTGGTCCTGCCGGCCTACTCCGACCGGCACGACTGGGAGCTGGAACTGGCGGTGGTGATCGGCCGCAGCGCGTTCCAGGTGAGCCGCGACGACGCCTTGGACCACGTCGCCGGGTACACCATCGCCAACGACCTCACGACTCGCGATCTCGTTTTCCGGCGGGACATGCCGGAGATCGGCAGCGACTGGTTCCGCGCCAAGAACGCACCAGGCTTCACACCGCTGGGTCCGTACCTCGTTCCGGCCGAGTTCGTGAGCGAGCACCCGCAGGTGCGGCTGGACCTCAACGGCGAGGTGATGCAGGACGAGTCCACAAAGGACATGATTTTCGACGTCGCCACGTTGGTCTCCGCCGCGTCCAGGACCGCCGTGCTGCGGCCCGGCGACCTCCTGCTCACCGGCAGCCCCGCGGGCAACGGCATGGCACACGGACGTTTCCTGCGAGCCGACGACGTCATGACCGGGTCGATCACCGGCCTCGGAACCCAGCGCACCCGCGTGGTGAACCCGTGAGCGCCGTCGAGACGGTCGGGATCATCGGAGGCGGGGTCGCCGGGCTGGCCGCCGCGATCCTGCTGGCGGAGGAAGGGGTGGCCGTCGACCTGATCGACGCCAAGTCCGACATCGGTGCGCTCGGATCCGGTATCACGTTGCAGGGCAACGCGTTGCGGGTGCTGCACCGGCTCGGCGTGTGGGACGGCGTGCGACGCCTCGGTTTCGGGTTCGACACCCTCGGCCTGCGGGCTCCCGACGGCACCGTGCTGGCCACGATCCCCGACGCCCGCACCGGTGGACGTGACCTGCCCGCCACCGTCGGCATGTACCGCCCCGACCTCGCCAGGCTCCTCGCCGACCGCGCTACCGGGCTCGGGGTGAAGATCCGGACGGGCGTGACGGCGACGGCGCTCACCCGGGAAGCCGAACTGTCCACCTCGGACGGTGGTCGTGCGCGCTACGACCTGGTGATCGGCGCCGACGGCGTGCGGTCGTGGACCCGCGCGGCGCTGGGGGTCGACCTCACCACCGAGCCGATCGGCATGGGCATCTGGCGTGCCTTCGCCCAGCGACCGGAGTCGGTGATCCAGACCGACCTCACCTACGGCGGCGAGGCCTACATCGCCGGGTACTGCCCAACCGGTGAGGAGACCCTCTACGCCTACCTGGTCGAGGACGCGCAGGACCGCAGCGGTCTGAGCCCGGACGAACGCCTGAGCACCATGCGGGCGCTGGCCGAGAACTACCACGGCCCCTGGGACGACATCCGCGCGAACCTCGTCGATCCCTCACGGGTCAACTACACCTGGTTCGAACACCACCTGCTGGACGGTCCCTGGCACCGCGGCAGCGTCGTGCTGATCGGCGACGCGGTGCACTGCTGCCCGCCGACCCTCGCCCAGGGCGCCGCACAGGCACTGGAAGACGCCCTCGTGCTCGCCGAACTGCTCACGACCCGGGACGCCGTCGACGAGGACCTGTGGGCCGAGTTCTCCGCCCGGCGCCTGCCCCGCGTCCGCGCGGTCGTGGAGGGATCGGTGCAACTGTGCCGCTGGCTGATGGCCGGCGAGCGCGGTGACACCGCGGGTCTGATGGGCAGGATCGCCGCTGTCGTGTCGGAGGCACCATGACGGCCGTGGTCGATGTGCACGCCCACTGCCTTATCGCCGAGGTCGAGGCACTGGTCGCCGGGCACGCGGGTCTGGCGGAACACCGCGCACTGGATGCTCTTCGCAACGGGCCGGAGTCCTCCGCGGTGTCCGGCGCGATGGTCCGATCCGCGTTGCCCTCGCTGACCTCCGTCCAGCAGCGACTCGTGGACATGGACTCCGCCGGCGTGGACGTGCAGGTCGTGTCGCCCTCCCCGTCCCACTACCACTACTGGGCGGATCGGGACCTGGCGACGCAGGTGTGCCGGGCCGCGAACAACGGCGTCGCCGGTCTCGTCGCTTCGGCGCCGCAACGGCTTCGAGGTCTCGGCCTGGTTCCGTTGCAGCACCCCGACCTCTGCGCGGGCATGCTCGACCACGCGATCGGGCTCGGGCTCAAGGGCGTGGAGATCTCCTCGTTCGCGCCGGGCGTCGAACTGTCCGACGAGCGGCTGGACCCGTTCTGGGCGCGCGCGTCCGACACCGGAGCGGTGGTCTTCCTGCACCCCTTCGGATGCTCTCTCGACCAACGGCTGGACCGCTTCTACCTGTCCAACACGGTGGGGCAGCCGGTGGAGAACGCCGTGGCGCTCTCCCATCTGATCTTCGGAGGCGTCCTCGACCGCCATCCCGGCCTGAAAGTCGTGGCGGCGCACGGTGGTGGCTACCTGCCGACCTACCTCGGCCGATCCGATCACGCCTGGCAGGTGAGACCCGAGGCCCGCGGCTGCGCGGACCCGCCGTCGTCCTACCTGCGCAGGCTCTGGTTCGACTCGCTGGTCCACACCCCGGAGGCGCTGCGAGCCCTGGTGGCCGCCGTCGGCGCTGACCGGGTGCTCCTCGGGTCCGACCACCCCTTCGACATGGGCGTCACCGACCCGGTCGCCCGCCTCGACGCCGCCGGACTGAACGCGGGCGACCGCGACGCGATCGCCGGTGGAACCGCACTGAAACTGGGGCTCGGCCCCGGGAAGGACTCGTGATGGCCCAGCGGCTGATCACCCACCTGCGCCACGTGGATCTCGCGGTGCCGGACCTGGCTCTCCAGCAGTCGTTCTACACAGGACAGTGGGGGCTGACCGAGGTCGCGACCGACACGGGACTCTCGTTCCTGGCCGCGGAAGGCTCACCCGAGCAGTACGTCGTGAGACTGCGGCAAGCGACCGACAAGCGCATCGACCTCATCGCGTTCGGCGCGGCCAGCCCGGCCGACGTCGACACGCTGGCCCAGGCGCTGGCCCGCGACGGCGTCAAGCTCGTCTCCGAACCGGGCGTCGTCGCCACACCCGGCGGGGGATACGGCTTCCGCTTCTTCGACAACGAGGGCCGCACCGTCGAGGTCTCCGCCGACGTCACGCTGCGCGCCCACCGCAAGGTCGAGGAGGGCGAGTCGGTTCCCGTCCGGCTCTCGCACGTGGTGATCAACTCGGCTGACCCGGAGGGCACGGTCGCCTTCTACAAACGCCATCTCGGCTTCGCGCTCTCGGACGTCCTCATGCACCCGCGCATGGGCAACATGATGTGGTTCCTGCGCTGCAACGACTGGCACCACAGCTTCGCCGTCGCACGCGGCCCTCATCCCGCACTGCACCACGCCAGCTTCGAGATGCGCGGCATCGACGAGTACATGCGCGGCACCGGCCGCCTGCTGCGCGCCGGTGTCGAGAAGATCTGGGGACCGGGCAGGCACAAGGCGGGCAACAACACGTTCTCCTACTTCCTCGACCCCCAGGGAAACACGCTCGAATACACCACCGAGCTCGACCGTCTCGACGAGGACACCTGGCACCCCGGTCTGCACGACTTCAGCGACCCCGCGGTGTCCGACCAGTGGGGCACCGCCAACCGCATGGACGAGTTCGTGGCCGCGAAGTCGTTCAACGACCCGGACCGGGGCCTCTTCCAGGCCCCGCCGGTCTGATGCGGTTCGCGACCGTCGAGGAGCCCGGCGGCGACGTCCGCTGCGGCGTCGTCGACGGGGACACCCTGCTGCGCCTGCCCGCTGGAACGAGCGTGCTGGACCTCCTGAGGTCCGGCACGCTGCTCGAAGCGGGCGAGGCGGCCGACGACCCGATCTCGTTGTCCGGACTGAGGTTCCTGCCGCCGGTCGACGCACCCACGGTGCGGGACTTCGTCGCGTTCGAGGAGCACGTCGAAGGCATCGCCGGTGTGGTCGACGAGGCCTGGTACGCCGCACCGACCTTCTACTTCACCAATCCGTACGCGCTCATCGGCGCCCACGACGACGTGGCCGTTCCGCCCGGCAGCCACCGTCTGGACTTCGAACTGGAGGTCGCCGCCGTGATCGGGACTCAGGGCTCCGACCTGACCCCTGAGCAGGCCCGCCACCACATCGCCGGCTACACGATCCTCAACGACTGGTCCGCCCGCGATCTGCAGTTCCGCGAGATGGCGGTCCGCCTGGGGCCCTGCAAGGGCAAGGACTTCGCCACCACGCTCGGCCCGGTCCTCGTCACCGCCGACGAACTGGAGCCCCACCGCGATCCGGACGGATTCCTCTCGCTGGGCATGACCGTCGCGGTCAACGGCGTGGAGATCGGCCGCGACCTGCTGTCCAACATGGCCTGGCCGTTCGAGGACCTGGTCGCCTACGCCAGCCGGGGCACCGAGGTGCGCCCAGGAGACGTCCTCGGCTCGGGAACCTGCGGCAACGGCGGCTGCCTCGCCGAACTGTGGGGGAGGGGCAGCGAACTACCGCCGCTGGTCCCGGGAGACGTCGTGACCATGACCGTCGACGGCCTCGGCACGATCGCCAACACCGTCGTCGCGGGCGTCGGCCCGCACCTGATCCCGGCCGCGCGCCGACGCGGCCGGCACAGACCCGCTTCACCCGGTCCCACAACGATGTGAGGTGCCCATGACCGCCGCCCCCACCCGCACCGCGGGTCTTCCGCAACTGCTCGTCCTGCTCGCCGCGAGCTCGCTCTCGGTCCTCGGCGCGGTGCTGATCGCTCCGGTGCTGCCCCAGATGAGCGCGCACTTCGCCGACGTCCCCGGTGTCGGCGTCCTCGTGCCGCTCGTGCTCACCGTCCCGGCTCTGGTGATCGGCCTGACCGCCCCGTTCGCGGGCGTGATCGTCGACCGGATCGGACGCATCCGCATCCTGCTCGTCGCGCTCGTCGTCTACGCCGCCGCGGGCACCGCGCCGCTCTGGCTCGACGACCTCGGTTCGATCATCGCCAGCCGAGTGGTCGTCGGCGTGTGCGAAGCCGCGATCATGACCAGCGCCACCACCCTCATCGGCGACTACTGGACGGGCGACCGCCGCAACCGCTACCTCGGCCTGCAGGCCACCGTCGCCACCATCTCCGCGACCGCGTTCATCGCCGTCGGCGGTGCGCTGGGCGTCGGCGGGTGGCGCGCTCCCTTCTGGATGTACCTGGTGTCCCTGATCCTCGTCATCCCTGCCGCGCGTCTGTTGTGGACGGACGGCGGCAGCTCGTCCGCCAAGGACTCGGTGCGGGTCGCCCTGCCGTGGCGGACTCTTGTCGTGCCCTGCCTGGTGTCGGTGGTCGGCGGAGCGGTGTTCTACGCCCTCATCGTCCAGCTCTCGTTCGTCCTGAACGGCATCGGCGTCACGTCATCCGGGCTGATCGGCGCGGCGACCGCCGTCATGTCGATCGCGACTGCGGCCGGCGCGGCCCTGTTCGGCAAGCTCGTCCAGTTCGGCCGCCGGACGTTGCTCACCGCCGAGTTCGCTCTGGCGGGTGCCGGCCTGGTGGTCGTCTTCGCCTCCGGTTCGCTGCCGGTGATCCTCCTGGGCGCGGTGATCACCGGCTTCGCGACCGGCGTGCTCCTGCCGACCCTGCTCACGTGGGCCGTCGACCGCCTCGACTACGCGGCCCGCGGCCGGGGGACCGGCCTGTGGACGGGGGCGTTGTTCGTGGGCGAGTTCCTCTCACCCCTCGTGATCGCTGCTTTCGCGGCCGTGGCGGGAGGTCTGCGAGGAGGGATCGCGGTTCTCGGGGGTCTGTCCGTGGCGGTCGCCGTCGCGCTCTGGATCGCACTGAACGGGCATCGGGATCGCAGGTCCGAGCCAGTCCAGCTCGCGTCATCCGCGACCGAGACGCCAAATATCCTGCGTTGATCGACAAAACCCTCAGCTCCGCAGGGTCGCTACGGTGCTGACCGGTGTCCGTATGAAGTCCGTCGTGGAACGCTGGGTCAAGACACTTCGCGCCGAACTGCTGGACCGCACGCTGATCTGGAGCCACACCCACCTACGGCACGCGCTGCGCGAGTACGAGCGGCACTACAACGAGCACCGAACCCACCGATCCGGGGTATGACCGTTCGAACGGAGAATGAGCCCTTGGCGTCTGCAGCGGAACGAGTTCGTCGCGGATCGCGTATGTGTAGATGGTGCGCATCGTGGCGAGGAGATGCTCGTCGGTGCTGTGGCCGCCGCGGCTTTGGCGTGCTGGCTACGAGCCATGACTGAGGCTCAGCCCCTGAAGGCTTCGGCTGGCAGGGGCGAGCCTGCCGTCTGTTCTGGCAGCATCAGCGGGAGATGGGAGCACCATCGTCCGGCTTACCCAGTGAGGACGCGCCTCGCGGCATGAGCGCGTCTTCGTTCGGCACACGATCAGCGGTAGGACAGGATGTTCTTCGGCTGGCCTGGCAATGGCGCCGCAGGTTCATTGCGGATGAACGTTGGACGCGAAGCCGTCAGAATCGTCTGCATGCTGACCCCGCCGCAGATCCGCCGCCGACTGAGTGAGGGTGCCGTAGCGGCCGTGCAGGGCGGCCGGCTTGTTCTGGACGAGACCGCGTCCTGGCTCACCTCGGTGACCGCACGTGAGTTCTTGCGGATCGACCACGATGCTCGCCAGTTCCGCTACGGACGGCCGGCGCTGGGAAAGCCGGAGGAGTGGACGAGTGAGGTTCTGGCGAGTCCGTTGCCCGTCGTCGCGGTACTGGCCAGCATGCACCCCGACGGATACGTGCGTGAGCGCGCTGTTCGGTCCTTGGTCACCTCTCTGGACGCGTTGAGTGATCGTGCCCTGGCAGTCCGAGTCAACGACCACGTTCGAGTGATCCGCGAGGTGGCTGCGGGCGAGGTGCTGCGACGACGGACGTTGGATCACGCCGACCACGTGGTTCCGCTACTGCGTCGGATCGAGCAGCGCGGCCGGGGCTTCGAGGTCTTGGCGCTGTACGTGCAGGCACTGGTCACCGAGCACGGCGAGGCGGACGTGTGGGCTCGTTTCCGCAGGTCCACGGACTACGAACTCCGGCGCGCCGCCTTCCGGCACAGCTTCGACTCCGGACTGCTCGGGTTGCCGGACGCGGTCGTGCTGCTGCCCGGAGAGAGGGACCAAGTGGTCCGCCGGCTGCTCATCGAGGTCATCGCCGACTCGGCGACTCCTGATGTGATCGCCAGGGTGCTGCTTCGCGACCGGTCCGCCGAGAGCCGCACCCTGGCATTGGTGAAGCTGACGGCTGCGCGGCTCGACCCCGCCGACGTGGAGCGGCTTCTGCTCGACTCCTCTGTGCTCACCCGGTTGTGGGCTCGTCGCCGCTGGCAGGAGATGGGACGCGATCCAGCCGTTGTCTATGCCACGTGCGCACATTCCACCGCCAAACCCGTCGTGCGCGCTCGCGCCTACATCGGGCTCGCCGAGACCGGCACCGTCGTCGAACGGCAGGAGATCGTCGGCCTGGTCCGCAGCACGGAGCTTCCGCTGCGGAAAGTCGGCCTGTTGTTGCTCCGGGACGGTGCCACCGCCGAGGACATCCCGTTGTTGCTCCGGTCGGTAGCCGGTGACCACTCGCGAGTGGCGCGGTTGGCCGGCGAGGTCCTCATCGGCAGCCCTCGGTTGTGGTCTCTCACCGACCTGGCCCCGCTCAAGGCAGCGAAGGATCCGGAACTTCGCCGCCGGGCATGGTGGCTTCACCGCCGGCGCGGCGGGTGGGAAGCGGTCATCGCTGATCTCGAGTTCCTCCACGACTCAGACCCGCGGTTGGCCGCCTTGGGCCGGCAGCGCGAGTTGCCGATGTACCTGCGGCCGACCGACACCCAGAAGCGCCGCATCACGGAGCTGCTCTCCACCGTCCCCATCAGCCGCGATCAACGCAGCTCCATCGCGTTCGCTGCCGGACTTCCCGACCTGCCCCGCTCCTCTGCAGCGCAGGACTGCGTACCGGTACCGCACTCCGAATCGGTACCGGTCACGTCTCACAGGCAGTGGTGGCGCATCTGGAACCGGCCGTCGAGCAGGTGACAGACACACGAACTGACTGTGCTCTGGGCTGAGCCATCCCGCCGCACGGGGCCATGCTCACCGACAGCGAGCGGTGCTTGGTCGCGCGCATCCAATGATCAAAGCCGCCCGCTGCGATTCGGCGTTGCGGCTCACACAGCTCGAAGAATTGCGTGATGTACCAATCACGGATGTACGGTTGGTGATCGTTCACGTTGGGGTGACATCCGCGTTTCAGCGGCAACGGCCGACGTCAAGGTTGATCATCTTCGCCTAGGGTCGGCCGGTGCATGTCACTCAACACCCGGTCGAAGGTCCGCTCGCTGTCGAGCCGGCCGACTTTCGGCGAGAACTCCTCCGCACGGCGAACTGGGTCGCCGACTACCTCGAGGCCGTGCCCGACAATCCCGTGTCCCGCCCGATGTCCACAGACCACCGCCGGCGGCTGTCCGCCTCCCCTTTGCAGGACACCGGGCGTCCGGTGGCGGAGTTTCTCGACTTCGTCGACACCGACGTGACTCCCTATCCTGGAGGCAACGGGCACCCGGCCTTCTTCGCCTGGATCACCACTCCGCCCGCCCCGATCGGCATCCTCGCCGACCTCATCGGATGCGCCCTCAACGCCAGCTGCGGTTACGGCGAGAACGCGCTGGTGGACATGGAACGTGGCGCCGTGCGCGCCCTGGCCGAGCTCGCCGGCCTGCCCGCGCGCACCGGCGGGGTGCTCACCAGCGGCGGTTCCATGGCCAACCTGCTGTGCCTGGCCGCAGCGCGAACATGGTTCTTATCGACTCGGGGCGCCACCGACGGTGACGCCCACGACCAAGCGCACGCCCGTCTGGTGTGCTACCAGTCCATTGAGACCCACATGAGCGTCGCCAAGGCGGCCCGCACCATGGGGCTACCCCCTTCACGGATTCGGAACATCCCGGTCACCGCCGACCTGCTCATGGACATCGACGCGCTGCGGACCGCTGTCGAGGCAGATCGAGCCGCTGGACTGCTGCCGTTCTGCGTGGTGTCCAACCTCGGGACGGTCGGCACCGGAGCGGTCGACCCGCTGCTCGAGATCACCCGGTTGTGCCGGGAACACGGCATGTGGCACCACGGCGATGGCGCCTACGGCGGTCTCGGCGCCGTGCATCCCGATCTGGCACCCCACTACAACGGAGTCGACGAGCTCGATTCATTGACCGTGGACCCGCACAAGACGCTGAACGTCCCCATCTCCTGCGGCGCAGCCCTGGTCACCAACGCCGAAAGCCTGCGTGCGGCGTTCACCGCCGAAGCGTCCTATCTGGACGGCAACGACGACTGGCCGTGGCTGTCGGAGTACACCCTGGAGCTGACCCGCCCCAGCGGGCGGGCGCTGGCCCTCAGGGCCGTGCTGCACCAGCTCGGCAAACGAGGTGTGATCGAGCTGTTCGACCACTACCTGCGCCATGCCCAGCTGCTGCGGGAACTGATCAGCGAGCGACCCGAACTTCACCTGGTCACCGCCGGCCCCTGGGCGATCACCTGTTTTCGCTACCTGCCCGAGGACTTCGCCGGGGACATCGACGAGCTCACGGCCCAAGTCGCCCAACGGGTCCAAGACCGCGGCGAGGCTTTCCTGGCCACCGTGCGAGTTCACGGCAGGCTGACGCTGCGGGCGTCGGTGTGCGGGCACCGCACCACCAAGGCCGACATCGAAACCCTTCTCGCTGAGGTGCTCCACGTGGGCAGGCAGCTGGTCACGAGTTGACCTTCTCCACCAGGTGCGACCCTGGTGGATCTTTCATCGCAGTTAGCGGGGCGCACCCGGAGACAGTCGAGGTGCGCCCCCGCGCGACGGGGCCACGACGGACGCCGGTCAGAACCGCACACCCGGAATTGCTTGCACGGGGTGCAGGCCAGGCTTGACCCCGACATCACGGGGACCCTGTGCGTGCCGAGAAGTACGTCCGTGCAGGTCAGCAGGCATCGGTGGGTACCTCACCATCCGGCATGATCGCGGTCGTGCTGGTCCGCTTCGCCTACCTCGCCGTCTCCTACGCCTTCGCTGCGCTGTGGCTCTTGCGTATGACTGATCGTGAGAAGGACGTCGAGATTCTCGCGCTGCGCCATCAGTTCGTGGTCCTGAGCAGACAGCTCGGTGATCAGCGCCCACGATTGCGGCCTGAGGAGAGGGTGTTGCTCGCGACCTAGACGCCAGATACCCGGCGTTGATAGACAAAATCCTCGGCGCTGCCGGGATCGACACGGTGCCGACCGGTGTCCGGATGCCCCGCATGAACGCGATCATGGAACGCTGGGACAAGACACTTCGAGCCGAACTGCTGGACCGCACGCTGATCTGGAACCACACCCACCTACGGCACGCGCTGCGCGAGTACGAGCGGCACTACAACGAGCACCGCACCCACCGATCCCTCGCCGCCGCAGCACCCTTGCGAGCCCGGCACCAGCCCCTTGGACCTGACCGGATCGAACGCCTCGCGGTACTCCGACGGGACCGTCTCGGCGGAGTCCTCCACGAGTACCGGCATGCCGCTTGACCTGTGCGGACGTAATTTTCGGCACGTACAACGCCGACACGTCGTGGCGGCAGTTCCTGCGTGCTCAGGTGGCGAGCGTGCTGGCGTGCGTCTTCTTCCAAGTCGACTGCGTCGTCACCGAAGGCCACACAGAGCGCGGGACCACTCTTCACCACGACCCGATTACCCGCTCACAGGATCAGGCAGTGGCGCCGTTCGTCGTCGGCGGCTTGATCAACGAGCACGAACCTGCCGCAGGTTCTTCGACACGGCCTAATCGGCAGATGTGGCGTCTGCGGGTTCGAGCACGACCACGGGGATCTTCCGCTCCGTGTAGGACGCATAGGCCGCATAGGGCTTGTAGACCGCCACTGCTCGCTCCCACAGGCGGGCACGTTCCGCGCCCTCCGCGACACGTGGACGGACTCGCCGGCGTTCGCCGCCGGGCAGCTCCACCTCGGTGGCCGCCATCGCCATCAGGTTGTGGAACCACGCTGGATGCGCGTCCACGCCGCCCTTCGACGCGATGACGACCAGCCGTGGCGAGTCGTCGACGTAGATCAGCGGGCTGGTCCGGGACTGACCGGACTTGCGGCCGACGTGGTTGAGCAGCAGCACGGGCGCGCCGCCGAAGAACGACCCGCCCACCTTGCCGCCGGTCTTGCGGAACACGAACGTGTTGACGCGCGCCATGAGCCGGTTCAACTTCCAGAAGGGCGATGTGGGCGCGGGAGGTTTCGGCATGGCGAAATAGTGTCAGCAACTGACAAGTGTCGTCAAATGACAAAAGTCGGCTTGTGACTCGACTGCCGTAGGCTGACCGCATGGAGAAGCGCGGTCTGCGGGAGCGGAAGAAGCAGCGGACGCGGGAAGCGCTGATCGACGCGGCCCACGCGTTGTTCTGCGCCCACGGCTTCGAGGCCACGACCATCGACCAGATCGCGGAGGCGGTGGAGGTCTCGTCGCGCACGTTCTTCCGGTACTTCACCTCCAAGGAGGACGTCGCGCTGTCGCTCGCGGATGACCAGATCACGGCGGTGCTCGAGGCGTTCGCCGCGCAACCCGCTGACATGCCGGTGCTGACCGCGTTGCGGACGGCCGCTGTCGACGTCGTGCGGGCTTACGAGGCCGAGGCGCGCTACCACAGCCTGCAGAGCCTGATTTCGGTGAGCCCGGCGTTGACCGCCGCGCGCGTCGAGCGGGGGACCGCCCGGTTCAGCGACGTGGCGCGCCTGATCGGTGCCCGGATGGGGGTGGACCCGGACGTGGACCCCCGGCCAGGCCTGGTGGCCTCGGTGGCGCTGTGTGCCGTGCCGACGGCGATCGTCGCGTGGCGAGCCGCCGGCCACCAGGCGCCGGAGTCCGACCTGACCGGGCAGGCGTTCGACCTGCTGTCCGCCGGCCTCGACTACCCGGCGAAGCTCGCCGTGCGCGGTGAGGGCTGACCGCTCGGCGGGCGCTCGCGCCGGCGATCATGACGAAGCGCGAGTGGACCGCGGATGACCTTCCCGACCTGCCGGCCACACCGTCGTGGTGACCGGTGCGGCCGGCCCCCGACGACCTCCGGATCGTTGCCCTGGCACCGGCCGACGTAGTCCAGGTATCGGCTGATGAGGCGGTCGCCCCGGGAGTGTCCGGTCAGGTCGCGAGCGTGAACTCAGGCAGGGTGATGGCGGAATGGGCCGGCCTGCCCTCCTTCACGGGTATCGCGGTGAGCCGGCGCAGCCTGTCGTTGCGCTGCTGAAGGGCCTCGGCGGTGACGGGGAAGAGCGTGGCGCCGCCCCTGCCCACCAGGTCCTGGTTCAGCGTCACGAACTCGCGGGTGCCGTGCTCGTAGGCGGCGAAGCCTCCGGTGTGGTCCCGGCCGGCGACGGAGGCGGCGAGCACGTAGGCGCCGACGAGCGCGAGGCTGGTGCCCTGCCCGGTGAGGAACGAGGGCGCGTACGCGGCGTCGCCCACGACCGCGGCCCTTCCTCTCGACCAGCGCGGCATGCGGATCTGACTGACGGCGTCGAAGTACAGGTCGTCCGAGTCCCGCGCCGCGGTGAGCAGCGCGGGAATCTCCCAGCCGGCATCGGCGAAGACCGTGGCGAGCAGGTTCCGCTGAGCGGCCGGTTCCCCGAACGCGTGGAACGGCGGTTCCGGCAGCGAGAAGTTCAGGAACGCGTGGACCTCGTCGTCCTCCCCGACGGCGTAGAGCGCCGCGGCCCTGCCAGGGGTGTTCCACATGACGGTCTCGTGAGAGAGCCCGAAGGTGTTGCGCACGGTGAAGATGGCGAAGCAGTAACCGAGGTAGTGGTGGAATTGCTCTTCCGGGCCGAACAGCATCTCGCGGGTGCGGGAGTGCGTGCCGTCGGCGCCGAACACCATGTCGAACGAACGGGCGCCGCCGCCGTGGAAGGTGACGTCGACTCCGTGTTCGTGCTGGTCAAGGGTGCGGATCGAGTCGTCGAAGACGAACTCCACGTCGTCGCGGACGGTCGTGTAGAGCGCCTCGGTCAGGTCTCCGCGCCGCACCTCCAGGTCGTGCCCCTCCACGCCGCCGGTGATGGCGTGGGGGTGCAGTGAGGCCACCTCGCTGCCGTCTCCGTGGAGGAAGGTCAGCCGCCGCAGGTCGATGTGCGCGTCCCGCAGCCGGGGCAGGATTCCCATCCTGCGCACGACCTCGAGTGCGGAGCCTCGGATGTCGATGGGGTAGCCGCCGCTGCGCGGCGCGTTCGCCTTCTCCACGACCGTGACCTCGTAGCCGTGGCGGTGGAGCCAGAACGCGAGAACCGGGCCCGCGACGCTGGCCCCGGAGATCAGGACCTTGCGCCCGCCCGCGGTGGGCAGGCCTGCTCGGTCGGTGCGGGTCATTCCGTGACTCCTTTTCGCATGGTGCGGGTGACCAGCAGGGCCAGCGCCGTGACGACGCCGGCGATGACGAGACCGGTGATGAACGCGGATTCGGCGGGGACGTCCGACCCGTCCGGGATTCCGGCGGTGAGGATCGCGCCGCTGACCTGCACGCCCACGGCGAAGCCGAGCACGCGCGTCACCAGGACCAGGCCGGTGGCGATGCCGGTGTCGCCCTGGTCGACGGAGGTCGCGGTGCTGGTCACCATCGCCGTGACGCACAGGCCGTTGGCGAACGCGATCAGCGCCTTGCCGACGACGAGGTGCCAGACCTCGGTGTGCACGGCCGCCACGGCGAGCAGGGCGACGGCCATCATGATCACGCCCGTGGTGACGACGGCACGCGAGCCGAAACGCCGCGCCCCGACACCGCCGACCGGTCCGGCCAGTGACGCGGCGACGGCGCCGGGAAGCAGGTAGAACCCGATCTGGGTGGCGCCGGCCCCGAACCCGTACCCGTCACCGGAGACCGCGAACAGCTGCGGGACCAGGTAGACCGCGCCGGCGGTGCCGGCGCAGATCACGAACGTCAGCAGGCACGACTTCCACACCGCGGGCCTGGCCAGCATGCGCAGGTCGACCATCGGCGAGGCGGCCCGGCGTTCGACGGCCACCCACCCCGCCGCGAAGGCGACCAGCAGCACGACGGCGCCGACGAGCAGGAGGGGCTCGGTGGCGAGGTCCGGTGCCAGCGCCAGTACGAGCATGAGCGTGACCAGTGTGCCGCTCAGCAGGGCGAAGCCGGGCCAGTCGATTCCGCCGTCGTCCGCGCGGCCGGGGGAGTCGTGCGGCATCAACCGGTTCGTCGCCGCGGTCGCCGCGATGACGACGATCGTGGGCAGCGCGAACATCCAGTGCCGGGACAGCTGTTCGGCGACCGGACCGGCGGACAGCGTCCCCACCATCCCGCCACCGACGAACAGTCCGCTGACCACCCCGATGGCGACCTTCGCCTCTCCGGCGGGCAGGTGCTTGCGCACGAGGATGAACGACAACGGCAGAGCGCCCACCATCGCGCCCTGCAGCACCTGGCCGGCCAGCAGCACGGGCAGGTTGGGCGCGAGGGCCGACACCAGGCCGCCGACGCAGACCACGGACATCAGCTTGATCAGGACCAGCTTCCCGCCGTAGCGGTCGCCGAGCTTGCCGGCGATCGGGGTGACGAGCGCGCCGGTGATGAGCAGGACGATGCTGAGCAGCGCCCCTTCGGACGGGCTCATGTCGAGTTCGCGCTGCAGGAGGGGGAGCGTCGGCGTCACCACCGACTCCAGGGCGCCGGTGGCGAGCGCCAGCACGCCCAGCGCTCCCAGAGCGGCCTTCCCGACGGTGACCGGGGGAGGCACGGCTGTGGTCATGGCATTCCTCTTGTCGCTGGAGTAGGGGACATCGGCTGTACGGGGAGTGCGCTGGCCTGTGAGAGGTGCGGCGTGCACCTACTCGTGCGAGCCGTCGTGGACCTGTGTGCGGCCGACGACCGTTACGCCCAGCACGACGAACGCCGCGAGCGCGACCGCGAGACTTGCGTGGACCTGGCACAGCGCCGCGCCGGCGACCGCACCGGCGACGAGGAGTGCGACGACGGCGACGCGCCGTCCCGCGCCTTGGCCGCGGGCGGCACCGAGCCGGGAGTCCGCCGCGAGTCCGGTCAGCGTGGAGGTGACGACGACGGTGGTGACGTCCTTGACCGCCAGGTGGCGGGCCGTCGCCGCCTGCACTCCCATGGAGAGCGCGAGCACCGCCGCCACCACCACGCGGGCGCCGTCGGCGTCCACCCCGGTGACGGCCGTGGTGAGCGCCGTGGCGGCCAGCACCAGGCCGACGCCGGCCAGCAGTCCGGTGTGCGGGTGGGTCCAGGCAGGGGCTGCGGCCCGCAGCACCCGTCCGGCCGCGGCTGAGCCGGCGAGGAACGACAGCAGCGCCACGGCAGGGCCCAGCACCGGCAGGTCAGTCCCTCCCACGACCGCCATGCCGAGGATGACGACGTTGCCCGTCATGTTGCCCGCGAACACCTGGTCCAGCCGCAGGTAGCCGACGGCGTCGACGACCCCCGTCGCGAACGTGAGCGCCAGCAGCAGGTGCACCGGAGTCACCCGACGGCCGGCGCGGGCCGCGAGGCCGGTCATCGCCCCACCGCGTAACCCTGGGCACCGCGCGGGTTCGCCGCCGCCCGGAGGACGCCGGTGTCGGGATCACGGGTGACGACCGACAACCGCCCCTGGCTCCACGGGCCGGAGACGGTCACGTCGTGACCACGACCGGCCAGCTCGGCGACGACCGCGTCGCCCGCCCGTTCCTCGATCACCAGCCCGCCCGGCCCCCAGGTCCGCGGCCAGAACGAGCTCACCACCGCGGTGGTGTGGAACGCGGGCGCGTCGATCGCCGCCTGCGGGTCGAACCCCAGCGCGAGCGTGCGCACCAGGTACGGCACCTGCCACTGGTCCTGCTGGTCGCCGCCCGGCGTGCCCAGCGCCGCCACCGGCTTGCCGTCGCGCAGCAGCAGCGTCGGGCTCAGGGTCGTGCGAGGCCTTCGGCCCGGAGCCAGGCGCGCCGGCGCGGCTGGGTCGAGCCAGGTCATCTGGAGCCGGGTGCCCAGCGCGAAACCGAGGTCCGGCACGGCGGGGGAGGACTGGAGCCACCCTCCCGACGGCGTCGCGGAGATCATGTTGCCCCAGCGGTCGACGACGTCGATGTGGCAGGTGTCGCCCCTGGTGTCCCCCGTCTGCTGCACGGTGGGTTCCCCGACGCCGTCCGCGACGGCGGCGGGGCGCCGGGGGAGCAGGGGAGGCGTGTACGGCGCGATGCCGATGTCGCCCGGCCTGAACTCCGTCGACGCGACCTCGCCGATCAGGCGTGCGCGCTCCCCGCTGTACCGGGGCGACAGCAGGCGGCGCACCACGGACTCCGCGTCCGCCGGAGCGAGGTGTCCGTAGTAGGCCTCCCGATCCGCCATGGCGAGCTTCACGGCCTCGGTGATCGTGTGGATTCCCAGCGCGGTCGACGGATCGATCCGCTCGTCGTCGAAGTGGTCCAGCACGGTGAGGACCTGCAGCAGCACGGGTCCCTGGGACCACAGACCGGCCTTCCCCACCGTGGTTCCCCGGAACTGCGCGGTGATCGCGGACTCGAGTGACGGGGCGAAGTCCGCGAAGTCCGCGGCGGTGATCACCCCGGCGTGGTCGCCGCCGGAGGAGTGCCGGTGGGGTACCGCCGCGAACTCGGCCACCGCCGATGCCACGAACCCGGTGCGCCAGGTGTCGCGCGCCGAGTGGATTCGCGCGGCTCTCGTCGCGCCGGTACCCGAGGCGGTCAGCCGGCGCAGCGTCCGGGCATAGGTGGCGTTCACCAGCGTGCTGTAGGGCTGCGGGACGCCTCCTGGCATCCACAGCGCGTACGAGGTCGGCCAGTGCGTGCGGAAGAGTGTCTCGACCGTGGCCAGGACGCGCGCCAGCTGGGGCACGACCGGGACTCCGTGCTCCGCGTAGCCGATCGCATAGGCCAGGACGTCGGCCAGCTCCCACGTGCCGTGCTCGGCGAGCAGCCACAGCCAGGAGTCCACGGCACCGGGAACGGCGGCGGCCAGCGCTCCCGCGCCCGGGACGTGGTCCAGCCCTTCTGCCAGGAAGTGCTCGATGGTCGCCCCTCGCGGAGCGTGGCCCTGCCCCGCCAGCACGAGCGGGGAGGGGTCCGCCGCGGTGGCGAGCACGGCGACGAGATCGCCACCAGGACCGTTGAGGTGGGGCTCGGCCACGTGCAGCACGAACGCACCCGCCGTGGCGGCGTCGAACGCGTTGCCGCCCCGTTCCAGCACGGACTGGGCCGTCGCGGACGCCAGCCAGTGCGTGGACGCGCACATGCCGAAGGATCCGCGGAGAGTCGGACGTGTGGTGTGCGGCGGGGCGTGGTTCGGTGGCGGAGGTAGGCCGGACATGTGCGTCAGACTCCGTTCAGACGGCGTGGTGCGCGGCGTGGTGGGCGGCCAGGACGTCGCCGCCGAAGTCGGCCTCCGGGTCACGCCACACGGCGTGTGCGTGGTTGGCACCGCGGTGGACGTTGGTCCACTCGACGAGCAACCGCGCGCCCTGCAGGCGGTAGTAGTGCGGTTCGCCCGCCGTGGTCGAGCCGGCCCAGGCGAAGTGCACGGCGTCCAGCGCCGCCGGGTCGTCGTACCGCGACAGCGGGGACACCGCCTCCGGTACGCGGTCGAGGTAGGTGCTCAGCAAGGCCCGCAGCAGTTCCCGTTGCGCGGCGTCGAGCTCGCTTCCCGGCGCGCCGCGGGGAGCCGCGGTCAGGGCCAGCGCGCGCCGGTTCTCGCCGTCGAGCCCGGTGACCGGCTGCCCGGCGCGGTCCGGAACGTGCTGACCGGGGCGCCAGAGCTCGCTGCGCTTGACCACGCGGTCCTCGATGGCGGTGCTGTTGCCCGCCACGACGTCGTTCGGCGGCCGGGACAGCAGCACCGCACGGCGGGCCAGGTCGGGGTGCAGCGACTGGACCAGGTCGCGGGCCAGGTCCTCCGCGCTTCCCAGCGGGCGCAGCGCCGCGCCGCCCAGGAGCGGTGAGGCGGCGGGGTCGGCACCGAGGAAGCACGGTGTGGTGGCGGCGACCCGCCCGTCCACCACGAGGTTGTTGATCGACACGTGGTGGCCGCCGAAGCGCCACCCCCAGGGCTCCCGGCCGCCGGGTTCACCGAAGACCCGCAGGTAGTACATGCCCGGATCCCTGGTGCGTTCCCGCCCCCAGTTCACCGAGAAGCCCTCGACGCGGTCGAGCACGTTCTCCAGGCCGAGCACGGTGGCGACGGTGGTGTAACCGGCTTCGGACAGGCCGCTCGCGACCACCCGCATCGCGAGCCGGTGCTGGGCGGGACGTTGCTGGTGGAAGGTCAGGCCGCCGTGGTCGGTGGGGGTGTAGAACCAGCGGGTCCGTTCGGCCTCGGCCGCACCGCCGGTGTCCGGCGCCGGCCAGGCCGCCGCAGCGCGCTGCTCCGCGTCCAGGGAGTCCAGCCACGCCAGGGCCGCCTCCGCCATCCGCGTCGCGACCTCACGGTCGCCGTCAGTCATCCCTGGTGCCACCTCTGCTCCCTTCCTCGGCGCAAAGTGCAACGTCCGTATGACTTGAGACAATTCTATCACATAAAAGGTATGGGGAAGCCTCGATCCGCAAGCCCTGCGGGTGCGGAGTGGACGGACAAGGAGTGTTCGGAGAAAGGGGCAAGGCCAACTGCGGCAACACGACCACGACTGTCTACATCAGACAGGAGGTCCTCGCTCGGCGCGAACGCCGCGCTCGGTCAGCCGACCCGTGCCCACCCGCGCAGCGCACCGCAGTACGCCTCGGTCAGCCTGGTGATGACCTCACGGCGGGACAAGCGCCTCGTCTGCAGCAGGTCCTGGATCTCGCGCGGGTCGAAGATCATGTTGTTGAGGAACAGGGCGTCCTCGAGCAGCTCCTGCGGAAGGCCGATGTCGTCCAGCAGTCCGCGCACGGGCTCGCTCCAGGCGTCCCGCATGGCGGCGATGATCTCGTTGCCGTCGTGCAGCCGCTCCAGGTAGCCCCGCCGCGACCGGAGCTGGACCAGTGCCGGGCCGTGCTCGGCGAGGAGGTCCACCCACTTGTCCACGACGGCGTCGAAGAGCGGCCGCCCCTGCGCGGTCGAGGTCGCCGTGAAGTCGCTGAGCTCCTCGACGACGCTGAGCACGTAGGCCGCGAGCACCTCCTCCATCGAGGAGAAGTAGCGGTAGGCGGTGGCCGGGCCGATCTCCGCGCGGGACGCGATCGCCTGCATGGTGAGCTCGTCGGGCGCTTCGCGGGCGAGCTCACCGACGGCTTCGAGGAGGCGTCGGCGGTTGCGGCGGGTGTCACTGCGCAACTTGCGCCCCCCTCGTGGGGCGGGCTGCTGGTCGGACACGGGCCTCCTCCGCCTCGTAGAACTGCGGGCAAAGGGTACCGCCTTTGATCACCGCGCACGTCACCGCTGGGATGTGACGCCGAGGTGGGCGACGATCCGGTCCAACCCGGTCCGCAGGTCGTCCTCGGAGGCCGCGAACGAGATCCTGATGTGCCCCTCGCCGGAGGGGCCGTACTCCGCGCCGGCCCGGACAAGCACCTTCCGCTCGGCGAGCTCGCGAACGACCTCCTCGGAGGAGCGAGCCGCGTCGTACCGCAGGAAGCCGTAGAACGCGCCCTCCGGTGGAACGAGGTGCAGACCGGGGATGCCCGACAGGCGTGCGACCACCAGGTCGCGCCGCCGCCGGTACGTGCCGACCATCGCGTTCACGACGCCGTCCGGCAGGGAGAGCGCGGTGAGGGCCGCGCGCTGGACCGCCGTGTTGACGGAGCCGTTGAGGCTGCGGTGCACGTGCGCCGCAGCGTCGACCACCTTGCGCGGCCCGACCAGGTAGCCCACCCTCCAGCCGGTCATCGCGTACGTCTTGGAGAACGTCTGCACGTACACCGTCCGGTCCCGCAGCGACTCGATCGCGAGCGCCGGGACCGCCTCGTGTCCCGGGTAGACCAGGCGGTGGTACGCCTCGTCGCTGACGATCAGGACGTCAGAGCCGTCGAGGAGGTCGCCGAGGATTTCGAGCTCCTGCGCGTGGTGCACGACGCCGGTGGGGTTCGACGGGTTCGAGAAGATCATCATCTTGGCGCCGGGCAGCGCGGCGGCCAGCGCGCCGAGGTCCCAGTGCAGGTCCTTGCCGAGTGGGACGAAGTCCACGGTGCCCCCGGCCAGGACGACCAGGTCGGCGTACAGCGAGTAGGCCGGTTCGGGGATGACCACGCGGTCGCCGGGACCGATCACGGCGAGCACGACCGCCGCCAGTGCGGCGGTGGCACCGTGAGTGACGAGTACGTCGTCCGCGTTCCACGTCCGGCCGGGGTGTTCCGGCAACCGGAGCGCGAGGGCGGCGCGCAGTTCCGGCAGGCCCGACTGATCGGCGTAGTGGGTGTCCCCGGCGCGCAACGCGGCCGCGGCGGCCTCGACCACCTGAGGGGGTGTCGGGAAGTCCGGCTCGCCCATGGCGAGCGAGACGGAGCCGGGGGGAGGCGGCGTGAGGGCCGGGCGCCGTGAGAAGCGGCGCAGTTCCTCGACGCGAAGAGCCGGTCGTGCGGCGGTCATCGAGCCACCTCCGCACGGCCGGGGCGGGCGGCGAGAATGCGTTGCCGGAGCGCCTTCTCCTTCTCGCCGATCCCGTCGACCGCGCCGACGACCTCCCGGACCCGGTGCCGCGAGACGACGACGACCCCGTCGGAGTCGCCGACGATCACGTCACCCGCTTCGACCACGACGCCGCCGACCGCCACCGGCGAACCGATGGCGCCTGGCCCGTCCTTGAAGGGGCCGGCGGGGGTGACCGCCCGCGCGTAGACGACCAGGCCCATCTCCGACAGCGCCTGGACGTCGCGCACCGCGCCGTCGACCACCGCTCCGGCCACCCCGGTGTTCACCATGATCTCGCCGATGAGGTCGCCGACCAGTGCGCGGGTCAGGTCGCCGTGCCCGTTGACGACCAGGACGTCACCCGGCCGGGCTTCGTCGAGAGCGCGGTGGATGGCCAGGTTGTCACCCGATCTCACGTCCACCGTCAGGGCGGTGCCCAGCAACGGCGCGCGCCCGGTGAACAGTCGGATCCCGCCGTCCATCACGGTCATCCGCTGCAGCGCGTCGCCGACGTTGGCGGCCGCCACCTCTCCCAGCCGGCGGATCTCCGCCGCCGGTGTCCTGGGCCAGCTCGGTGCGATGGACACCCTGTCGGTCGCTGCGGCTATGTACACGACGGAACCTCATCCTCAAATGAGACGCTTATATCAGTCGAGATGACCGTAGCTCTGCGCAACTCTCTCTGCAAGGGCGTCGAGGCGGAAGAGCCGGTCGACGTGGGTCAGACGCCGCGGGTCCAGAACTCCTGTGCCGACCCCGTGAACGCGTCCGGGTCGCCGGCGAGGAAGAACTCGTCCCACGTCGGGCCGTCCGAGAGCTCCCAGTGTTCGACGGCGACGCCGTCCTTGAAGCGCCACGCTCCCAGGCCGACGCGGGTCCACGTCCAGTCGCCGCGCGACGTGCGGAACGTCCCGTGGACGATGCCGTAGTGGTCGTCGGCGAGGATCTGGTCGAACTGCACGGGTTCGACGTTGGCGTCGGCGAGGCCCGCACGCCGCTTCATGTACCGGCGCATGAAGTCCATCCCGCCGGTCGTCGCCAGGCGCACGCCGCCGGTGTGGATCACCATGTCGGGCGACATCCTGCCCATCACCTCGGCGGTGTGCTCGTGCAGCTTGTTCACCCGCTCCTCCTCGCTGAGGCTGAGATCGGTGGTGATCGCCGCGCCGCCTTGGTACAGGTCGGCCAGCCAGAGGGCGTTGGGATGCGTGTCGGACAGCAAGGCGAACCTCCTGCGAATGTGATTATCTGAGGCAACTGTATCACTCGATAAGAAAGTATTATTCTTGGTTTCGATTCCGGCAGGGCGCCCAAGCTGACGATCATGACGAAGCGCTGGTGGACCGCGGACGCCCTTCCCGACCCGAGCGGGCGCACCGTCTGGTGACCGGTGCGGCGAGCGGGGTGGGCCGCGGCACGGCGACCGCTTTCGTCGCGGCGGGGGCGCGCACGGTGCTTGCGGTGCGTGAGGTCGCCGCAGGTGAACGGGCCACGGTTGCCATGTCCGGCGCCATCGAGGTCCGTGAGCTGGACCTGGCGAACGAGCTGGCTCGACTCGGACGTCGAATCGCCGCCTCCGCCGTCCGGAGGATCTTGAACGCAGCAGGCATCGACCCGGCATCACGTCGAACCGGTCCGACCTGGTGAGAGTTCCTCGCAGCCCAGGCCGAGGGCATCATCGTGGCGGACTTCTTCCACATCGACACCGCACTCGGCACACGTCTGCACACGTTGGCGTTCCTTGAACACGGCACCAGACGCCTGCACATCACCGGCATCACCACCCAGCCGACACGCGACTGGGCCGTGAGTTACTTCTACTCGGACCGCATCGCCGTGCGCGCGATGCGCGCACGCCCGAGCGCCTGCTCGGCAGGGCGGACGTCGACACGGTGCTCAACCTCACCGTCCCCGCGGCTCAGCCTCGTGGCGGTGTTCAGAGGGGGTGGCCGGCAACAGCCGCCACGTGCGGGCGGCTCAGCGCCGCCGAAGCAGTAGCCGTACTTCAGGTGTGGTTCAGGAGTTACTGCGGTAAAGCCGTTCGTAGGCGGCTTTGGCGCGCGCGTCAGCCTCAGCGTGTTCGGCCCGGCGGGTCTGCTCGCCGAGGCCGCGCGGAAAGCCTTGTTTGACGAGGCGTTGCTCGGTGGTGTGCCACATGTAGGTCATCGAGTAGAAGTAGCCGACGAACATGCCGAGCAGGATCGACAGGATCCGGACGGAGAGCGGTCCGGGCAGCAGGAGCAGCAACAGGATCGGCGACATCTGGACGAAGCCGCGAACGAAGTGCCGTACCGCCCACGTACGGCAGGTGACGTCGTGCAGCACCCACGGGTTGCATCGTTGTGGCAGTCGTCCGCCGATCGCGTACCACAACCACTGGGCCGGATTGGGTCTGGTTCCACGCAGTGTCATCGGTCCGTGTTCTCCTCAGCGGCTCGGCGGATGGCCGCGACGATCTTGCGGTTCGGCACGCCCTTGATCACGTACTCGACCACGCCGAGTTCTGCGAGTTCGGACTCGGACGGGGCGTCGATGAAGCCGCACAACGCGACGAGCCTGACGGCCGGCACCCGCTGATGCATGCGTCGGATGGCGTGCACGCCGTCGCCGGACAGGTGTACGTCCACCACGGCGACGTCCGGCACGTGCTGTTGCGCCAGCCGGATCGCGTCGCCCGCTGTTCCCGCGACCGCGATGACATCGATGTCGGCGGCGCTCTGCAGTTCCTCCCGCAGCGTGTCCCGGAAGAAGGGGGAGGCGTCGGCGACGAGAACTCTCAGCCGGTCGGGAGTTCCGGTCACGGTGTGGTCCTGTCGGGTTGTGCGTCTTTCAACACTTGCTAAGGTTAGCAAGTGTTGAAGCATGCGACCAGCTGTCGGGCAGCGCATGAGCGAAGAGGGGTGAGCGGATGAGCAAGCCGCTGTACCAGCTCAAGGCGGAGTTCTTCAAGACGCTGGGGCACCCGGCACGGATCCGGGTGCTGGAGCTGCTCAGCAGGCGTGAGCACGTGGTCGCGGAGATGGTGGCGCAGGTGGGTGTCGAGCCCGCGAACCTCTCCCAGCAACTGGCGGTGCTGCGCAGGGCCGGCCTGGTCACCACCCGCAAAGAGGGCGCGACCGTCTACTACTCGCTGACCAGCTCGCACGTGGCCGAGCTGCTGGTCGTGGCGCGGCGGATCCTCTCGGCCGTGCTGGCCGGGCAGGTCGAGCTGCTCGAGGACCTCCGCACCGCGGGCCTGCCGGTGCCGCGCGGCGGTTGAGCCGTGGTCACCCCGTGTCCCTCACCAGAGGCGGGGTGACCACACCCCTGCGAACTACCGACTCCATTGCGGGAGCATGAGCGTGCTGAGTTTGTGGCGCAAGATCCGTCGGACCGGGCGAGTGGCCGAACCTGCGCCGCCGCGGCCCGTGGGCGACCGGCCGGCGCAGGCGGCGGTGCTGGGCGGGTCGGTGCAGATCCGGCACGTCGACGCGGGATCGTGCAACGGCTGCGAGGTCGAGATCGGATCGGCGTTCGGGCCGGTCTACGACGGCGAGCGCTACGGGGCGCGGTTGGTCGCTTCGCCTCGGCACGCGGACGCGTTGCTGGTGACCGGTGTGGTGACGCGGAACATGGCCGAGCCGCTGCGGCGGACGTTCGACGCGGTCTCAGCGCCGAAGCTGGTGGTGGCGGTGGGGGACTGCGCACGCAACTGCGGAGTGTTCGCCGGCGCCTACGGGGTGGTCGGTGCGGTGCGTGACGTGGTGCCGGTCGACCTGGAGATCGCCGGGTGTCCGCCGCGGCCGGAGGCGATCGTCGAGGGACTGCGGAAGCTGACCGGTCGATGAACCTCGCTGCGACAGGCATGGCCGCGGTGGTGGCCATCGGGCTGCTGACCGCATTGGCCGGATTCGTCGTCCCGTCGCGGACGACAGTGATGGGTGCAGGGACGGCGTTGACGGGTGTGGCCGCGGTGTTCGCGGGGGCTGTGGCACTGGGCGGGGGTTCGTTCTCGGTTGGGCTGCCTGGGTTGTTGCCGTTGTCCGGAGTGTCGCTGGCGCTGGATCCGCTGGGTGGGTTGTTCGTGGCGGTGACCGGCGGCGTCGCGGTGGCCGCCGGGATCTATGGGATGTCCTATGCGGACACTGCGGATCTGCGGGCGCGTGGTGTGCAGGTGGCGCTGCCGCTGTTCGTGGTGGCGATGGTGCTGGTGCCCGCTGCGGCGAACGTGGGCACGTTGCTGGTGTGCTGGGAGCTGATGGCGCTGGCGTCGCTGGTACTGGTGGTTGCCGAGCACCGGCGTGGCCCGCAGGTGGCCTCGGCGGGCCGGTGGTACGCGGTGATGACGCATCTGGGTTTCATGTCCGTCCTGATCGGACTGATGGTGTTCGTCGCGCACACCGGCGACGACTCGTTCACTGCGCTACGCGAAGCAGGTCCGCGTCTCTCGCCCGCAGTGGCGGCGGTCGTGTTCGTGGCGACGCTGGTGGGCTTCGCGTCCAAGGCGGGGATCGTGCCGCTGCACGCGTGGCTGCCGCGCGCGCATCCGGAGGCGCCGAGTCATGTGTCGGCGTTGATGTCGGCGGCGATGGTGAACCTCGGGGTGTACGGGCTGGTGCGGGTCGGGGTCGATCTGCTCGGCGGTGGTGTGGCGTGGTGGTGGCTGCTCGTGCTCGCACTGGGCACGGTGTCGGCCGTGTACGGGATCCTGCAGGCGGCGATGAGCTCGGATCTGAAGCGGCTGCTGGGGCAGTCGACGACGGAGAACATGGGACTGGTGCTGGTCGGAGTCGGCGCGGCCGGGTTGTTCGCCTCGTCCGGGGACCGTGTTCTGGCCGGGCTCGCCCTGACCGCCGCACTGGTGCACGTGGTCGGCCACGCGGCGTTCAAGACGTTGTTGTTCCTTGCAGCGGGGTCGGTTCTGCACGCCACCGGCAGCCGGGATCTCGACGCGCTGGGCGGTTTGCGGCCGACGATGCCGGTGACCACGGCCGCGTTCGGGCTGGGGGCGCTGGCGGCGTCGGCGTTGCCGCCGGGGACGGCGTTCGTGTCGGAGTGGCTGTTGCTGCAGTCGTTGGTCCACGGGTTGCCCGCGGGCGGGGTGGCGGCGGCGATCGCCATGCCGGTCGCGGTGGCGGCGGTGGCGCTGACCGCCGGGCTGGCGGTGGCGACCTTCGTGAAGGCGTTCGGGGTGGGATTCCTGGCGAAACCCCGCAGCGAGGCCGCCGCGAACGCACACGAGAGCCCGGCCACCATGCTCGCCGGGATGGGCATCGCGGCGCTGGCCTGTCTGGCGGTCGCCCTCTGGCCGGCCGGGATCCTGCCCGCCGTGCAGGCCGCGGCAGGCGGGGACGCGGTGGCTGGCGAGGTGACCCTGCGGCTGACCGGTGTGACCGGTGCGTTGTCGCCGCTGTTGCTCGCCCTCGGACTGGTCGCCGCGATGGTTGCGGCGTCCGGCGCGGTGCGGGTGGTGGCGGTGCGGAGGGCACGCCGGGAAGCCCGGCTGTGGGACTGCGGCGGAGGTCCGACGTCAGCGCGGATGGAGTACACGGCGACGTCGTTCGCCGAGCCGTTGCAGCGGGTGTTCGACGACGTGGTGCAGCCGGAGCTGGACGTGGACGTGACCCACCACGAGGAGTCCCGGTACCTGGTGCAAGCGGTGGAGTACCGCAGGAGGGTGCCGGACCGGATCGAGCGGCGCCTCTACGAGCCGGTGCTGAGCGTGATCACCGCCTGGGGCGAGGCAGGACGCAGGTTGGCGCCGGGCAGTGTGCACCGCTACCTCGGCTACGGCTTCTACGCGGTGTGCGGCGTGCTGATCCTGCTGGCGGTGACCCGATGAGCGCGCTCGGCGTAGTCGGTGGGGTGGTGCAGCCAGTGCTGATCGTGGCGGGATCGCCGCTGCTGGTCGGGCTGATGCGGCAGGTGCGGGCCAGACTCGAAGGACGAGCGGGTGCGGGTGTCGGTCAGCCGTGGCGTGATCTGCGCAAGCTGCTGCGCAAGGAATCGATCACTCCGCGCGGCACGAGCGAGGTGTTCCGCCTCGCCCCGCTGGTGCTGGTGGCCACGACTTTGGTGGTCGCGGTCGTGGCGCCGTTCGTGACGACCGACTCCGCGCTGGACCCGGCGGCGGACCTGTTCGCGGTGGTGGCGTTGCTGGCGCTGGGCGCGGTGGCGCTCGCGCTGGCGGGACTGGACACCGGTACGGCGTTCGGCGGGATGGGCGCCAGCCGGGAGATGACCATTCTCGCCCTGGTGGAGCCGACGCTGCTGGTGGCGATCTTCGCGTTGTCGGTGCGGGTCGGGTCGACCGACCTCGGTGCGATCGTGTCCTCGACCCTGCACGAACCGGCGCGGGTGATCTCCCCGGTGAGCCTGCTGGCCGCGGTCGCCCTGATCGTGGTGATCATCGCGGAGACCGGCAGGTTGCCGGTGGACAACCCGTCAACACATCTTGAGCTGACGATGGTGCACGAGGCGATGGTGCTGGAGTATGCGGGCCCTGATCTGGCGCTGGTGGAACTGGCATCCGCGATGCGGTTGTCCGTGTTCCTCGGATTGCTGGCGAACCTGTTCCTGCCGTGGGGAATCGCTACCACGGCCACCCCGGTGGCGCTGCTGATCGGGGTACTGGCCCTGGTCGTGAAGGTCGGTGTGCTCGGCGTGCTGCTCGCGGCCGGCGAGGTGTTCGTCGCCAAGCTGCGGCTGTTCCGGGTGCCCGAACTGCTGGCCGGCTCGTTCGTGCTGGCCCTGCTGGCCGTCGCGGCCTCGTTCTTCTTGGCCTGAAGGGGAGTCTGGATGAGCGAGAGCCTGTACGTGTCACTGCTGGACCTGGCGTGCGGTGCCTTGCTGCTGACGGCCGTGCTCGTGTTGTGGCTCCGCGAGCTCGCGGTGATCATCCGGGTGTTCGCGTTGCAGGGTGCCGCACTTGCCGTCCTTGTGGGTGTGCTGGCGGCCCACGAGAACTCCGTGGAGCTGTGGGCCTTGGCGGTGGGAGTGCTGGTGCTTCGCGCGGGACTGCTGCCCTGCCTGTTGCGCCGGGCCCTGGCAGGCGCGGGGGAGTCGCAGCGGGAGACCAGCCCGCTGGTGAACGTGGCGTCGTCGCTGTTGGCAGCCGCCGCGCTGACGCTGCTGGCCTACGCGGTGTCGCAGCCGTTGGTGGCGCTGGCGCCGTCCGCGGCGACGCAGGCGATCCCGGTCGGGGTGACCGTGGTGCTGATCGGGTTCTTCGTGCTGGTGACCCGGCGTCGCGCCCTGTCGCAGCTGGTCGGGTTCTTGTTGATGGACAACGGGATTACTGCGGTCGGGTTCCTCACCACCTCCGGGGTGGGCCTCGTGGTGGAGCTGGGGGTGTCGCTGGACGTGCTGCTGGCGGTACTGGTCCTGCAGATTCTCACCGCCCGGATGCGGGAGACCTTCGGCGACACCGACCTCGACGAACTGCGGGAGTTGCGCGACTGATGACTGTGCTGGTTCCCGTGGGAGTGCCCGTGCTCGGCGCACTCACCTACCTCTTGCTCGGCTGGCGCCGCGCCACCGCGTGGATCAGCGCTGTGAGCGCGAGCGTCGTGTTGACCGCCGCGATCCTCCTGGCGGTCGCGGTGATCCGATCCGGGCCGCTGACCACGTTGGGCGGGCTGCTGCGCGTGGACGCGTTGTCGGCGTTCATGCTGCTGGTGATCGGCGCGGTCGGGCTGATCGCCACCGCCGCGACCCCGGCGTATCTGCGGGAGGAGATCGTGGCGGAACGGGCCACAGCCCGCACCGCCGCGCGGCACAGCGTGCTCGTGCAGCTGTTCCTCGCGACCATGGCGCTGGCTGTGCTCGCGGCGAACCTCGGTGTGGTGTGGGTGGCTGTCGAGGCCACCACGATCGTGACCGCGTTCCTGGTGGGGGAGCGCCGCACCCGTTCTTCCGTGGAAGCGGCGTGGAAGTACGTGGTGATCTGCTCGGCCGGTATCGCGCTCGCGTTGCTGGGCACCATCGTGCTCAACTTCGCCGCCGCCCACGCTCCCGGCACCGCCGGGCTGGATCTCGCCGCGCTCGCCGCCCACGCATCGGGTCTCGACCACGGTGTGACCCGGACCGCGATCGTGTTGCTGGTGCTCGGGTTCGGTACCAAGGCCGGTCTGGCTCCGCTGCACGCGTGGCTGCCGGACGCGCACTCCCAGGCACCGGCGCCGGTGTCGGCACTGATGTCCGGGGTGCTGCTGTCGGTGGCGTTCTACGCGATCCTGCGCGTCAAGGTGATCAGCGATGGTGCGCTGGGCACCGAGTTCGCTCGCACGCTGCTCGCGGTGATGGCGGTGGCGTCGCTGCTGCTGGCCGCGTCGCTGCTCATCGCCCAGCAAGACTACAAGCGGATGCTGGCCTACTCCAGCATCGAACACCTCGGCCTGGTCGCGTTCGGCGCCGCGATCGGCAGTCCCCTCGCGCTGGCCGCCGCACTGCTGCACGTTCTCGGCCACGGGCTGGTCAAGTCGGTGCTGTTCCTCGGCGCCGGCCGCGTCCTGCAGATCACCGGCACCAGCCGGATCAACGGAGTGCGCGGCCTGCTGGCACACCATCCGGCGCTCGCGGCGACGTTCGGTCTCGGCGTGCTCGCGTTGGTCGGCCTGCCTCCGTTCAGTCTGTTCGCCAGCGAACTCGGCATCGTCCGCGCCGGCTTCACCGCCGGCCTCGGCTGGCCGGCCACTGCCGCGCTGCTGCTGGTGCTGGTGATCGCCGCCGCCCTGATCGTCCGCACCAGCCGGATGCTCCTCGGATCGCCCGTGTCCACTCCGGACACCGCGGCGTCCTCGCCGATCCCGATCGCGCTGGCGGGCGGGTTGCTTGCGTGTGCCGTGCTCGGTGTCGCCGCGGGACCGCTGCCGGTGCTGCTGGACCTGGCCACTGACACCCTGGTGGTGACCCGATGATCACGACCCTCGCCCCTGCGGAACTGCCCGAGCACGCCAGTTCCCTCTTGGCACAGGGATACCGGCTCGCGCTGGTCGCCGGCCATGACGACATAGATCGTCTGCGCGCGGTGTACCTGTTCACCGCCGCCGCGCCGGATCGGCGGCTCGAACTGCACGTCCCGCTGGATCCTGACGCGCCTGAGGTGCCGAGTCTGGCACGGCTGTCGTTCGCGGCCGGACGGTTCGAACGCGAGATGCACGACCTGTTCGGCATCGTGCCCACCGACCACCCGCTACCGCGGCGGCTGGTACGTCATTTCCACTGGCCCCAGGGCTGGTACCCGATGCTCACCGACGCAGGCGATCCGCCGGAGTTCGGAGACCTCGACGGCCCGTACCCGTTCCGGACCGTGGAAGGGCCAGGGGTGTACGAGATCCCGGTCGGACCGGTGCACGCCGGCATGATCGGGCCGGGTCACTTCCGGTTCTCCGTGGTCGGCGAGACCATTCTCAACCTCAAGGCGCGCCTCTGGTTCGTCCACCGAGGACTCGAAAAGCTGTTTCAGGGCCGCACTCCGGAGGACGGGATCGAACTGGCGGAACGGGTGAGCGGTGACACCAGCGTCGGCCACACGCTCGCCTTCTGCCTCGCCGTTGAGGACGCCCACCGTCTGCCCGTGCCCGAGGACGCGCAACGCATCCGCGCGATCCTGCTCGAGCTCGAGCGGCTCTACAACCACATCACCGACATCGGCGCGCTGTGCAACGACGTCGCCTACGGCGTGCTCAACGCCCACTCCCAGCGCGTTCGCGAACGCCTGCTGCGCATCAACGACGCCGTCACCGGTCACCGGCTGATGCGTGGCGCCATCCACGTCGGTGGCGCCACGATCGCCACGCTTCCCGACCCGCGGGAACTGGCCGCGATCGGCGTCGACGTCGGCGAGATCGTCGCGCTGGCACTGTCCAACACCGTTGTGGCCGACCGGTTCGCCGGCACCGCCCCTCTCAGCCAGGCCCAGGCCGCCGACCTCGGCACGCTGGGCGTCGTAGCCCGCGCCAGCGGCCTGGCCATCGATGCCCGACACGACCACCCGTTCCTGTCCTCGGAGTTCCCCCGCGCCATCCACACTCAGACGAACGGTGACGTCCTGTCCCGCTTCCTGGTGCGTGCGGAGGAAGTCGTCACCTCTATCGCCAGGATCACCAGCCTCACCGACATGCTGGGCGGTCGAACCGCCGCGACCGCACGGGCGGCCAGTGGGACTGGCCGGTCCGGGGTCGGCATCGTCGAGGGCTGGCGCGGCACGATCGTGCATCGCGTCGAACTCGCCGGCGACGGGACGCTGAGCCGGGTGAAGGTCGTCGACCCCAGCTTCTTCAACTGGCCCGCGCTCCCGGTCGCACTGGCCGACACGATCGTTCCCGACTTCCCGTTGACCAACAAGAGCTTCAACCTCTCCTACGCCGGCAACGACCTGTAGGAGACACCCGATCGGGTGTGTGCGGACTCGCATACTCCAAGACTTGCAAACTTGTTTAAGTGCGCAGATTATTGAGTTCTTCGGCCGAGGAGAGATGTTGAGGACGATGAGCGAGTTCGAAGCGGCGCTGCGGAGCAAGGTCACCGAAGCCCAGGAGACCCTGCGGGAAGCCCGGCGGGCCGGCCACGACTACGAGATCCACCTGCACAGCGCCCGGATCCGCGACCTGCTCGACCGAGCCGCCCAGCACGGCGTCGACACCCACGACTGGATCGACCCGGCGCTGCTGGAGAACTCCGGGCTCGGGCACTGACCATGAGCGCGCCATCGAGCGACTGCGTGGTCGCGGTGGTCGGCGGAATCGCCGCGACCACGAAGGTCCTCCGTCGCTACGCCGCGGTCGTCGAAGACGAGGCGGGACTGCCGACCCGAGTCATCGCCTCCGACTACGGACTGCACGACCTGCCGCCTGACACGGGCGCCGTGCTGCTGGTCAGGGCCACACCCGAGCGCGAGCAGAGGGCCCGCGACTCCCTCGTCGGCGTCCCGCTCCTCACCGACCAGGACACCACCGCGATCGCCCTGACCGCCGCGTTGCTCACCACGCTGACGCGCGCGGGCAACGCACCGGAGGCCAGCCGGGTCGTCATCGCGGGTGCCAACACCCTGCCGCTGCTCAACCCGGTCCTGCTGACCGCCGGGATCCGTGACATCACCACCTGGAACCCCGTCGACGCGCTCGCGTTCCCGTTGCGCCGCATCGCCGCCGACGCCGATGCGGTGATCAACCTGGTCGGCGGGGGCGGCCGCTTCGCCTGGCCACGGCACGCCGCGCCCGTGGTGATCGTGCCGGACCCGGCGCGCGACCCGTTGCTGGCCCTTCCGGGGCTGCTGCGTGCGCTCAGCCGGCATCCGCGCGCACGACTGACCCCGGACGTCCAGCACGCCTGTGCGATCGCGCTGTCCGCAGCCACCCCGCCCGGCGAACAGGTGCCCCGGCGTGCCGACGAGACCCTCACCCGCCAGATCGCCGAATTCGCGACAGACGCACTGCATCGAGGAGCCGCACGATGACCGCCCCCACCGTCCCCGGCCTGAACCCGGCGCCGATCACACACCAGAGGATGCTGGCGTGGGTGTCCGAGGTCGCGGCACTGACCACCCCCGACGAGGTGGTGTGGTGCGACGGCTCCCCGCAGGAATGGCAGCGGCTGACCGACAAGCTGGTCGAAGCGGGAACCCTCGTTCGGCTGGACCGCAAGCCCAACTCGTTCTGGTGCGCCTCGGATCCCACCGACGTGGCCAGGGTGGAGGACCGCACCTACATCTGCTCGGCCGACGAAGCCGACGCGGGTCCCACCAACAACTGGATGGACCCGGTCGACATGAAGGTCATCATGACCGAGCACTACCGGGGCAGCATGGCCGGCCGCACCATGTACGTCATCCCGTTCTGCATGGGCCCGTTGTCCGCTGACGATCCCATGCTGGGCGTGGAGATCACCGACTCCGAGTACGTGGTCGTCTCGATGCACATCATGACGCGCATGGGCAGCGCCGCCCTTGAGCTGTTCGGCGACGACGCGGAGTTCGTCCGTTGCCTGCACTCCGTCGGCGCACCGCTCAAGCCCGGTCAGGCCGACGTGCCGTGGCCGTGCGACCGCACGAAGTACATCACCCAGTTCCCCGAGGAACGGATGATCTGGAGCTACGGCTCCGGCTACGGGGGCAACGCCCTGCTCGGCAAGAAGTGCTACTCGCTGCGCATCGCCAGCGTGATGGCGCGCGACGAGGGCTGGCTCGCCGAGCACATGCTGATCCTCAAACTCACCTCACCACAGGGCGAGGTCCACTTCATCGCCGCCGCGTTCCCCTCGGCGTGCGGCAAGACCAACCTCGCCATGCTGGACCCCGCCCTTCCTGGCTGGAAAGTCGAAACCCTCGGTGACGACATCGCCTGGATGCGGTTCGGGGACGACGGCCGCCTCCACGCGGTCAACCCCGAGAACGGTTTCTTCGGCGTCGCGCCGGGCACCGGCTGGAACACCAACCCCAACGCCATGCTCACGCTGGCCCAAGGCAACTCCATCTACACGAACGTCGCGCTCACCGACGACGGCGACGTCTGGTGGGAGGGCAGCTCCGACACCTCGCCGGACTACCTCACCTCGTGGCGGCGAGAGGACTGGACGCCCGAGTCCACCGACCCGTCCTCGCACCCCAACTCCCGCTACTGCACACCGATCGCCCAGTGCCCGATCGCCGCCTCCGAGTGGGACGACCCCAACGGCGTGCCGATCTCGGCGATCTTCTTCGGCGGCCGCCGCGCCACCACCGTTCCCCTGGTCACCGAGTCGTTCGACTGGCAGCACGGCGTCTTCATGGGCGCCACGCTCTCCTCGGAGACCACGGCAGCCGCCACCGGCCAGGTCGGCGTGGTGCGCCGCGACCCCATGGCGATGCTGCCGTTCATCGGCTACCACGCCGGCGATTACTTCCAGCACTGGATCGACACAGGCAAGAACGCCGACACCGCCAAGCTCCCGAAGATCTTCTACGTCAACTGGTTCCGCCGCGGTGACGACGGCCGTTTCCTCTGGCCGGGATTCAGCGAGAACGCCCGCATCCTCAAATGGGCCGTCGACCGCATCGAAGGTCGCGCCACCGGGTTCCAGACCCCGATCGGCTGGGTTCCCGGCCCGAGGGCTCTCGACCTCGACGGCCTCGACGTGTCGCGCGAGGACATCAAGCAGGCGCTGAACGTCGATGACGACGAGTGGCGCGCCGAACTCCCGCTGATCGAACAGTGGTTCGCCACCATCGGGGACAAGCTCCCCACCGAACTGCAGGACGAACTCCAGGCGCTCAAGCAACGCCTTGGTTGATGCCGTCGCCGGCCGATGGCAACCTCACCCCCCGGCTTCGCCATCGGCCGGCGACACCCGCCCTCTCGCCCGCGAGCTCGTAACGTCAGGAAGCGGTGCTCACAGGCCAGTGATCATCAGGTCGTCGACGTCGAAGCTCAGCCTGTTGCGCACCGTGATCACACCCGGAACCCTGCGCGCGATCCACTCGGCCCGCTCGGTCGCGCTGTGCAGACTGAGCGTCCCGTCGAGCGTGACCACCCCGCCTGACACGTGCACCGTGACCCCGTGCACCCTCGTCGAAGCCGGCAGCAGGTGCCGTTCGAGATCGGCGCGAATCGCGTTGTCGCCACGCAGGAACAGCCGCAGCGCGTCACGCCCGGTGAGCACCCCCACGAGCGTGCCCGCACCGTTCACCACACACAGCAAGCTCGCGTGTTCACCCGCGAGCAGCCGTAGCGCGGCACACAGGTTCAAGCCCTCCGTCACGGTCGTCACCGGAGTCGTCATCAGGTCAGCCGCGACCGTCGCGGACGACTTGTGCCAGCGCATCCGCCGGTGCGTGCCCGCCAGCACCGGCGGATTCTCCGCACCGCCGTGGAACTCCAGCTTGGCCGCCAGATCCTCCTCCGACACCACGCCGACCGGGTGGCCGGCCGAGTCCACCACCGGTATCGCGCTCACCTCGTGGGCGATCATCATGCCGACGAGTTCCTTGAACGAGTTGTCCAGCGCCGCGGTGACGACCCGTCGGCACATCACATCCGCCGTCGTCGGCTCACTCATGCCCGCCCTCCCACAGCCGTGCGAGGCGACCAGGGTTGCTTACTTGGTAAGATTAGCAACTGCTGAACCCCGTTGAAACGCATCCCGAGTCGCAACAACAGGGATCAAGCAGGGAGGATCAGCACCATGACGACGGCCGGCCGGAAAGGGGCTTCGATGAGCAGGCCCCTCTATCAAGTCAAGGCGGAGTTCTTCAAGACACTCGGCCACCCCGCACGCATCCGGGTGCTCGAACTGCTCAGCGAGCGCGAGCACTCCGTCGCGGAGATGCTGCCTGAGGTCGGAATCGAAGCCGCCAACCTCTCCCAGCAGCTGGCGGTGCTGCGCCGCGCCGGACTCGTGACCACCCGCAAGGAAGGCTCCAACGTCTTCTACTCGCTGACCAGCCCTCATGTCGCGGAGTTGCTCGCCGTCGCCAGGCGCATCCTCTCCGGAGTCATCACCGGTCAGATGGAGCTTCTCGAAGACCTCCGCACGCCGGCCGCCGCCGCGCCTCGCGGTCGAGCTCGCAAGCAGAGCTGAACCTGCGAACTCTCCCGCCGCCGTCCAGCGGAACCACGACTGCCAAGTGTCGCGTGTGGCCAGTCGGGCGCTAGTACTTCGACGCTGTGCGTTGCAGCGTCCGAAGTGGAGGGAGCAACGTCCTCACTCGACCGTTGCGCTACAGCGTGCACTCCTGAGCCACCTGTTCAGTTCCAGAGGGATGGACGAAGCCAACCGAGGACTGATCATCAACGAGTGTCACCTGGAGTCAGTGCAGAACCGCTACGTGTCGCACTACAACCAGCGGCGACCACACCGAGTGCGACACCACTGTCCGCCACGACCCGATCAGTCAGCTGGAGTCCCCGGCTGTAGATCCGTACGTCGTCGGCGAGTGCTTGGGGCTTGATCAACGAGTATGAACCTGCAGCAGCGTGATCCGGCTGGGCGTGGAGTCAGGCCTTCCAGGTGCGTTTCTGGCTCTCGACGTAGCGGCGGAACTCCTCGGCCATGTCGAAGCCCGCGCCTGTGGCGAGCCACTGCTGCTGCAGGCCGTCCATCGTGGCGATGGTGAGGCGGACCAGGGTGTCGACCGGGGTGTCGGAGCGGCACTCTCCCCGTTCGCGACCGAACTCGACGGCGGCGGTGAGCCAGGTCGTGAGGCTGTCGTAGTGGTTGAGGATCCACTCGTGCGCGGGGTGTGCCGGGTCGAGGGCCTCCGCCGACAGGGTGACGAAGAGGCGCACGATGGACGGCCGGGCGGCGTTGCGGGCGACGAGCCCGGTCAGTGCGTCGAAGGCGGCCCATCCGAGCGGGGCCGCACCCTCGACCTCGAGGCGGGTGCCTTCGGTTTCCTCCCGGTACTCCAGGGCGGCGGTGAGCAGGGCGACCTTGGACGGGAAGTGGTGCAGCAGGCCGGCCTGGCTGAGGCCGGCCTGCTGTGCGACCTGGGCCACCGAGGTCCCCCGGTAGCCGGACGCCGCGAACAGGTCCAGCGCCACCTCGAGGACGCGCGTCCGCGCTTCGTCACCGGCCGCGCTGGCGCGGCCGGTGAGCGTGTGGCGGTACTGGCGGGGGAACGACACGATGACGAGGTTACCCATCCGCCGGTGACGGGCGTGCCACGTCGAGCCGCACGTCGCCGAGGCCGCGGGCGACCACCAGCCGCCCGCCGTGGATCGGCGCCCAGCCGTCGGGTGCCCAGCGGCGGAGCACCCTCGGGTCGAGCGTGACCCGGACACTGCGGCGCTCTCCGGGTGCGACGTCGTCGGCCACCGCCCAGCCGGCCAGCCGGACCGGGTCGTCGTCGGGCCGCAGGTAGACCTGCACGACCTCCCGGCCGGTGCGGGTCCCGGTGTTCTCGACGGTGACGACGAGCGCGTCGGGGCCGTCCGGTTCGGCGTCGTGGTAGGCCCACGTGGTCCAGCCGAGCCCGTGGCCGAACCAGAAGAGCGGGCTGTCGGGCGCCCAGCCGCGGTACCCCACGCCCAGGCCCTCGGCGTACTCGAGCACGCCGTCGACCGGAACGGGTGACCACGCGGGGCCGTCGCCGTCCGCGGCGGGGAAGGTGGTCACCAGCCGTCCGGTGGCCTCGCGGCGGCCGAGCAGCACGTCGGCGACGGCGTGCCCGCCTTCCTGGCCCGGCAGCCCGGCCCACAGCACGGCATCTACGTCCTCGAGCCACGGCATGAGGACCGGCGTGGCCGCGTTGACGACGACCACCGTGCTGCGTGCGGCGGCTGCGACCGCCCGGACGAGGTCGTCCTGGCGACCGGGCAACGCGAGGGTGGTCTTGTCCTTGGCCTCCATCTCCTGCTCCGGGGTCAGTCCGACCACGACCACCGCGCGTGCGGCGCCGGCCGCGGCTGCCGCGGCCGCGGTGATGGCGTCCTCGTCCGCACGGGGCACGGGGCGAGCCACCAGGGCGACGATGCTGGCGGGCCTGCCCTCGTCCGGCGGCCGCCGGGTGGCGACGAGCCGCCCGCCGGGTACCGCGGGCAGCCGTACGGTCCAGTGTGGAGGGTCGAGGACCGCCGAGATGGCGTCCGCCGGGGCGACGGTGACCTCGTGGTCGCGGTCGCCGAGACTCACGGTCCACCGGCCGGTGCCGATCACGCCGACCTCGACCTCGCCGGTGTGGGTCAGGGGCAGATCCGCGGACAGGACCACGTGCGCGGCGCCGTCGTGCGGCCCGCCCTCCAGATCCAGCAGCAGGGAGGGCACCGCGTGGTAGGTGGAGGCCTGCTCGCCGCCGTCGGCCTGGCGGCTGGTGACCCGGATCCCGGGCGCGCCGGTGTCGGGGTCCGAGACGAACGCCGGGTCCGCGGGCTCGGGCGTCGCACGCACCTCGACCCCGTCCAGCACGGTGAGACGATCACCGAGTGCGGCGCGCAGGCCGTCCGCGATGCTCACCACGTGCGGCGGCCGGACCTGCGCGGACCCACCGCCCTGGGCGACGGTCCGCAGGGCGTGCCTGCCGACCAGCAGCACCGGTGCCTCCTCGAAGGGGATCACGTCGCCGCCGGTCAGCACCGTCATGCCGGAGGCCGCGATCGACCGGAGGTGTTCGTCGCGCGCGGGAAGGGCCGCGGGAGCGGAGGTGCGGCAGCCGACGCGGGAGGCGAGTCGCAGCAGACGGCGGACGTGGTCGCGGACGGCGTCCTCGCTGACCTCGCCGGCGTGGACCGCTTCGACGAGCGCGTCGCCCCACGGTCCCTCCGGGCCCGGCATCACCAGGTCGAGCCCGTTCGCCGCGGCCAGGGTGCTCTTCGTGGCGAACCAGTCGGACATCACCAGGCCGTCGAACGCCCACTCGCCCTTCAGCACACCGTCGAGCAGTTCGCGGTGTTCGGTGGAGGGCACGCCGTTGACGTCGTTGTAGGCGGCCATGATCGTCCACGGCTGGGCGTCGGCCACGAGCATCTCGAACGGCAGCAGGTAGACCTCGCGCAGCACGCGTTCGGCCATCCTGGAGTCCACGCTCGTCCGGTCCGTCTCGGCCTCGTTGGCCACGAAGTGCTTCGGGCAGGCGCCGACTCCGCCTTCCTGCAGCCCGCGGACGTAGGCGGTGGCCAGCGCACCGGTCAGCAGGGGGTCTTCGGAGAAGGCCTCGAACAGCCTGCCGCCCAGCGGTGTGCGGTGCAGGTTGACGGTCGGGCCGAGCACGACGTCGACGTCCTGTTCGCGCGCCTCCTCCGCCAGCAGGGCACCCACGTCGTGCGCGATCCGGGTGTCCCAGGTGGACGCGACCAGAGTCGCGTTCGGCAGCAGCGCGACCGCGCGCCCACCGGAGAACACGGGGCCGCGGACGCCGGAGGGGCCGTCGGAGAACACCAGCGGCTTCAGGCCGACGGCCGGTTCGCCGTGGAGTTCGAACATGGCCGCGCCGGTCAGCAACCGGACCATCGCCGGGAGATCCAGCTTGTCCAGCAAGGTTTCGATGTCCACGGGGAGTCCTATCGCACCGAACGGATGGGAAGGATGGCCAGCGCGCCGAGCACGCCGATGACGCCGGCGCCGACGAACAGCGCCGTGTAGTTGGTCGCGGGGCCGCCGGTTCCGATCACCAGCAGGATGCCGCCCAGCGCGGCGGCCAGCGACTGGGGCAGGGCGTTGGCGATGTTCATGACGCCCAGGTCCTTCGCGGTGTTCTCCTGATCCGGCAGGACGTCCACGGTGAGCGCGGTGTCCACTGACCAGTACATGCCGTACCCGATCCCCATGATCGCCTCGACGATCAGGAAGCCCGGAACCGTCGTCACCACGCCGAGCAGGGCGAACGCGAGAGCGAGGAGGAGGATCGAGATCACGACGAAGGGTTTGCGCCGTCCCGTCCGGTCCGACAGGACGCCACCCGCCTTCGCGGTGATCACCATGCCGACCGTGAACACCAGCGCACCGAGCCCCAGGGTGCTCGCCGCCGCGGCGGGGCTGAGGCCGACTCGTTCCTGCAGGTAGAAGATGCGGAAGCTGATGAAGAGGAAGTAGGCGAGGAACACCAGGAACCGCGAGAGCCAGGCCCACCCGAAATCGGGGTGGCGCACCGGGTTGACCCAGAACGTGCGCAGCAGCGCGAGCCAGCCGCCGGTGTCGGGCCGTTCGGTGATGGGCTTGTCCGGCAGCACGGCGCAGTACACGCCGACGAGGACGAGGGTGAGCAGACCGGGCACCACGAACAGCGCGACCATGTTGTCGACGAACAGGGCGGCGATGTAGGCGGCGGCGAGGATGCCGACGTTCTGCATCACGCCGAGGTTGGCCGAGACCGACGCGCGCTGCCACTGCGGAATCTGGTCGGCGATGGTCGCCAGCAACGGCGCGAGGACGGCGTTGCCTGCCAGTTGTGCCAGGCACCAGCCGGCGAGCATGACCGTCACCGACGGGGCCAGCGCGACGATCAGCATCGCCCCGACGAACACGACCGCGCCTCCGGCCATCCACGGCCGCCGCCGCCCGAACCGCGAGGTCGTCAGGTCGGACAGCCGCCCGATCACGGGATTGCCCACGAGAGCGAACAGCGCGGCCACCGCCAGCACGTTGCCGTTGACCGCGGCGGCCTCGGTTCCGGGTACGAGCGTCCGGGTCTTGAGCGCGAGGCTCACGGTCACCGGTGCGAGCAGCCCCACGAAGAGGCCGAACTGCGCGATCGCCATGGCGGCGACCACGGCGGGCCGGGCCCGATCCGTGCGGTCGGCCGGAGAGGACGGGACTGCTGAGGCGGGAGGGGCCGAATCGGGAACGGTCATGGCGTCTCCTTTGACGACTGACTTCCACCAACCGAGTACTCGGTAGGTGGAAGAGTACGACCAGAGTCGTCGTGAGACCAGACCGTTGTTCGCAAGCGGTTCGTCGGGTCCAGCGGGGACCCGCAGGGGGCGGGCGGAGCACACCCATGCCGTCTCGACCGGCTGTGCTCGACAACCTGCCGGGTCGCCGAGCCGGTGCGCGGGTGCTCCGCGTGCGGAGGCGGAACACCCACGAGGACGGCCAGACCCGCTCTCGCGACCGATCAACCGTCCACAGTGGTCTCGTCGGTGATCTCGTCGAGGTCCGGGAACAGCGGCTCGTTCGCGAACTCGGGGGAGATGACCGGACTGGAGGGCCGGGTGTCGAGCAGGAGCCGGGTGACATCCGGCCTCGCGTAGTGTCCCGCCGGGTCGGCCGCGTTCTTGGCGAGGTCGATCAGCGCGAGGTCGAGGTCGGCCAGCACGAGGCCCTCGGCGTGCTCGTCCAGGGGCTTGCTCAGCAGGGTGGAGTCCGGCGCGTACACCCTGGAGCAGCCCGAACCGGCGGTGATGAGCGCGCGTTGCTCGTCGGTGCCCGCGAAGACCTCGATGCCCGCTTCGCTGATGACCTGGGTGGCGGCCAGGACGAAGCAGCCGCCCTCGAGGGCGTAGGTCTGGCTGACGGCCATGTTGGCCTCGGAGCCGATCGCGGGCGCGATGTCCTTGTAGAGGCCGAAGGCGGGCCAGGCCGCGACGTGGATCTGCTCGTGCTGGGCGAACATGGCGTACCTGTTGAGCGGCTGCAGGTGTTCCCAGCAGTTGAGCGCGCCGAGGCGACCGAGCTCGGTGTCGATGACCTTGAGGCCGCTGCCGTCGCCTTCGCCGAACAGGCTGCGTTCCACGTGGGTGGGCTTGAGCTTGCGGCGGTGCAGGAGCACCTCGCCGTCGGTGCCGATGATCGTCTGCGCCATGTACAGGCTGCCGTGGACCTTCTCGCTGTAGCCGAGCACGACGATGATGCCGCGGCGGCGGGCGGCCTTGCGGATGGTGGTGAGGTGGTGGCTGTCCACGCTGATCGAGTTGGCGTGGTACCGGGCGACGAACGGCATCTGCCAGACCACCGGGCCGAGCCACAGGAAGATCGGGTAACCGGGCAGCCACGTCTCCGGGAAGGCCACGAGCGCCGCACCGGCATCGGCCGCCTCGTCGATGAGCGAGATCGTCTTCTCGACGCCGGCCTCGATGTCGAGCCAGGCGGGCTCGGCCTGGACGACGGCCACACGACAGGTGTCTGACATGGATTCTCCTTGAGGCGGATGGGGTGTGGTGTCAGGCGGGTTTCCAGGCAGTGCGCAGAGGGGCCTTCGAAGTCAGGCTCGGCGGAGTTCGGCGACGGTGTCCTCGACCCGTGCCGCCGCGCGGTCCAGGCCGACGCGCTCCGAGTCGGTGAGGCGCCACTCCTCGATCCGGTCGAGGCCCTTGCGGCCGAGCACGACGGGGACGGAGAGGCTGACTCCGGAGATCCCGTACTCGCCGTCGAGGACGACCGAGGCCGGCAGGAGCGCGCCGGACTCGGTGGCCATCGCCTCGATCATGCGGGCGGTGCCGAGCCCGGTGGTCCAGGTCGACGTGCGACCGGAGTCGAGGGCGACATGGCGCTGATACCACGTGTCGACGTAGGTCTGCGCCGCGTCGCGCTGCCCCGGGGTCAGCGTGACGGGCTGCCCGCCCACGGTGACCCGGCCGTACAGCGGCACCTGGTCGTCACCGTGCTCGCCGAGCATCCACGCGCCGACGTCGCCGGGGTGCCGGTCGAGTGCCTGGCCGATCCCGGTGCGCAGGCGCAGGCTGTCGTTGAGCGTGTAACCGATCAGCCGGCGCCGGGGCAGCCAGCCCTGCCGGTGCACGTGCGTGATGAGCGGGTCGACCGGGTTGGTCAGCATCAGCACCACGCCGGTGAACCGCGAACCCGCCAGCGGAGCCAGCACCTCCTCGACGATCCGGGCGTTGTCGGCGAGGAAGACCAGGCGAGAACTGTTGAGCCGCAGGGGCACCGCGGCGCTGAGCACCACGACGTCGGCGTCCAGGGCGTCCTCGGCCGTGCCACCGCGAACCGTCGTCGCGGCGCGTCCGAGCGCGGCCGCGTTCTCCAGGTCCATGGTGTGGCTGGTGATCATGTCGGGTCTGGTGTCGACCAGCACCACCTCGTAGGTGCCCGCGGCGCAGAGCAGGTTGAAGGCGACCGACGAGCCGATGCCGCCGGCACCTCCGATGATGACTACCTTCACCGGTGTCCCTTCCGTGGTGGCGTTCATGCGCGGTAGTGGGCGTCGGGCTCGACGGCCACTTCGAGGAGCAGGGGTTCCCGGCGGCCGGCCGGCGTCGGCGGCACGGCGGCCAGTGCCGCGAGGAGGCCCGGATGGTCGTCGACGCGTTCGGCCGGGCAACCGAAGCCGCGCGCCGGGGCCGTGACGCTCACCTCGGTGAACGGAGGCAGGCCGGCTCGGCCGCACCGGCCTGTGCCGGCAGCCGGTCCGTGAACGCATAACGGCCGTAGAGCAGCGCGACCTCGGTGGAACCGAAGTTGGCGAACAGTGTGGTGAGCCCGGACCGGCGTAGGACCTGGAGGCTGGCGTTCTTCACCGTTGGCACCGGCGCGATCCCTTCCGAGGCGTGCAGTGGAGCGCCGACGCTAGGACGCCACCGGCTGCCGGACAACCGGACGGTTCGCAATGCGAGACGGCGGACGCGAAGCCCGGCGCCGGCGCCGGGAAGGTCGGTCGAAAGTGGACGGTCGCCGTCGTTTCGCTATGCGAGACGAGCCCTGTCGGTACGGCACACCGCCGCTTAACTTCACGGCCTCCCAGCCCATCCCGGCCGCTCCCGAGGAGCTCCCATGGAACCATTTGCGAACCCGATGTCCAGGCGGGCCCTGCTGCGTGCGGCGGGACTCGGCGCCGTGGCCGTGGGCGCCGCGCCGGTGTTGTCGGCATGCGGTGCCGGCCTCAAGGGTGCCGGTGGCGGCTCCGGCACCTCTGTGAAGATCGGGTACGTCAGCCCGCGGACCGGCGCCTACGCCGCCTTCGCCGAGTCCGACGCCTACCTCCTCAAGCAGGTCAGGGAGTTCTTCGGCAAGGGGATCACGGCGGGCGGCACGACGTACTCGGTGGAGGTCCTCGACCGCGACACCGGATCCGATCCGCAGCAGGCGGCGACCGTCGCCGACGAACTCGTCTCCCGGCAGGGCGTGGACCTGGTGCTCGTCACCGCGACCCCGGAGACGGTGCACCCGGTGGCGAACAAGTGCGAGGCCGAGGGCGTGCCGTGCGTCTCGACGATCGAGCCGTGGCAGGCGTACTTCTTCGGTCGCGGCGGCTCGCCGACGAAGACGTTCAAGTACACCTACCACTTCTTCAACGGCATCGAGCAGGTCGCCACGGTCGAGAGCGACATCTGGAAGCTGTTCGACACCAACCGCAAGGTGGGTGTGCTGTGGCCCAACGACACGGACGGCGCGGCCTTCCGCGACGCGACGAACGGTTACCGCGGCCAGCCGGCCACGCAGGGGTTCACGTTCGTCGACCCCGGCGCCTACGAGAACGGCACCAAGGACTTCTCCGCCATCATCGCCCGGTTCAAGCAGGAGGGCGTGGAGATCCTCGCGGGCGTGCCGACCCCGCCCGACTTCGCGACGTTCTGGACGCAGGCCGCCCAGCAGGGCTTCCGGCCGAAGGTCGCCACGATCTCCAAGGCGATCCTGTTCGGCTCATCGGTGGCGGCGCTGCCGAACGACCTCGGCGACCGCCTGTCGATCGCCAGCTGGTGGGTGCCGCAGTATCCGTACACCTCCTCGCTCACCGGTCAGACCGGCCGTCAGCTCGCCGACGACTACGAGAAGTCCGGGGAGGCGGCCGGACGCAAGTGGAACCAGGGCCTGGGCCCGAACCACGCGCTGTTCGAGGTGGCCAACGCGGTGCTCACGGCCGTCAACCCCAAGGACCGCCAGGCCGTGGCCGCACAGCTCGGCAAGACGACGATCGACACCGTCCTCGGTCACCTGTCCTGGACCGGCGGCGGCGCCGGCAACCCGGTTCCCAACGTGGCCACCATTCCGATGGTCGGTACCCAGTGGACGAAGGGCGGCAACGGGTCCTTCGACCTCAAGGTCGTCAGCAACAGCCTGGCGCCGAAGGTCGCCGTGGACGGCAAGGCGGCGTCGCTGTGACGGAACCGTTGCTGTGCCTGGAACACGTCGCGGTGCGCTTCGGCGCACTGCGCGTGCTCGACGACGTGACCCTGGAGATCCCGCGCGGCCAGGCGGTCGGCATGGTCGGGCCCAACGGCGCGGGGAAGTCCACTTTGCTCAGTGCGGTCTCCGGCGTGACCCGGACCTCCGCCGGCACGGTGAAGCTCGCGGGCCGCGACGTCACGCGGTCGACGCCCGCGGACCGGTGCCGGCTGGGCATCGGCCGGTCGTTCCAGATCCCACGCCCCTTCGCGGGTCTCTCGGTGTTCGAGAACGTCCTGCTGGGGGCCGAACGCGGCGCCGGATTGCCGCGGCGGCAGGCACGGGAGCAGGCACTGGAAGTGCTGACCACGACGGGAATGCTGAAGGTCGCGAACACGACGGCGGGTTCCCTGCCGTTGCTGGCGCGCAAGCGGCTCGAGCTCGCCAGGGCGCTGGCGACGCGCCCGCAGCTGCTGCTGCTCGACGAGATCGCGGGCGGACTCACCCAGGCGGAGGCGGACGAGCTCGTCGCGACGATCGCGTCCATCAAGGACAGCGGCACGACCGTGCTGTGGATCGAACACGTCCTCAAGGCGCTCGTGCAGGTGGTCGACCGGCTCGTGTGTCTCGCCGGAGGACGGATCTCGGCGGACGGCGACCCTGCCGAGGTGCTGGCGAGTGACGAGGTGGCCGAGGTCTACCTGGGAGGGCCGCGCGCGTGAACCTGTTGCAACTGGAGTCCGTCGACGCGGGCTACGGCGACTTCCAGGCGCTGTTCGGAGTCGACCTGACCGTGGCCGAGGGCGAGCTGCTGGCGCTGGTGGGCGCGAACGGGGCGGGGAAGACCACGCTGCTGCGCACCATCGCGGGTGAGCTGAGCCCGGTTCGCGGGTCTGTCTCCTTCGCGGGCAGTGATGTCACGGCTCTGCCGGACGTGCGGCGGGCCCGGCTCGGCATCGGTCTGGTGCCGGAGGGCCGCCGCCTGTTCGGTTCGCTGACCGTCGAGGAGAACCTGCTGGTCGGTGCCGCGACCGGCAGGCCCGGACCGTGGAACCTGGCGACGGTCTACGACCTGATGCCACTGGTGGCCGACCGCCGCGACCGCGGGGCGGCCCGGCTGTCCGGCGGCGAACAGCAGGCCGTGGCCATCGCCCGGGCGCTGATGGGCAACCCCCGACTGCTCCTGCTGGACGAGGTCTCGCTCGGGCTCGCGCCGGTGATCGTGGACCGGCTGTACACCTCGCTGCCGGACATCCGCGCGACCGGCGTCACCGTCGTCCTGGTCGAACAGGACCTGACCCGCACGTTCGAGGTCGCCGACCGGATCGCGTGCGTGCTCGAAGGGCGGATCGTCCTGTCCGGCGCCGCCGGTGAGCTGACCCGCGAGCAGGTCACGGCGGCCTACTTCGGTGCCCCGGAGGTGGTCTCGTGAGCTGGGTGAACGCGATCGTGCAGGGAGTGCTGCTCGGAGGGATCTTCGCGATGGCCGCGAGCGGGCTGTCGTTGATGTTCGGCGTCATGCGGATCGCCAACCTCGCGCACGGCGACCTGATGATCCTTGGTGGCTACGTCGCCGCGGCCTCCGCGACGTACCTCGGCATGCCGGTGTGGCTGACGGTGGTCGTGTCGATGGTGGCTCTGGGAGCGCTGGGCTGGGTGGTCCAGCGGGTGCTGCTGGACCGGGCCATGCGCCTGGGCGAGTTCACCCCGCTCATGGTGACGTTCGGGCTGTCGGTGATCATCCCGAACGCGCTGGTGGAGACCTTCTCCAACGACGCGGTGCCACTGGGCATCGGCGCGCTCGGCACCGCGAGCGTCCAGCTCGCACCCGGCCTGACGGTCGGCTGGTTCCCGCTGCTGACCGTGGTCGCCTCGGTGCTCGTGCTCGCGGGGCTGCACCTGTTCCTGTACCGCACGCAGTACGGGCGGATCACCCGCGCCACGTCCGACGACAGCCGGACCGTCCGGCTGATGGGCGTGGACGACCGGCGGGTCTATGCGCTGACCACCGTGATCGCGCTGAGCACCGTCGCGCTCGCCGGCACCCTGTACGCGATGCGGCAGGGCGGTGTCACACCGTTCGAGGGCCAGCTGACGGTGTTGTTCGCGTTCGAGACCGTGATCATCGGTGGCCTCGGCTCGCTGTGGGGGACGCTCGCAGGGGGAGTGGCGCTCGGCATCGCGCAGTCGGTCGGCGCGCAGGTGTCGCCGGACCTTCCTCTGCTGGCAGGACACGTCGTTTTCCTTCTGGTGCTGGTGTTCCGGCCCCAGGGGCTGTTCGGAAAGGAGGTGACCGCGTGAGCACTGCGGTGTCGCCGGACGCGACGGAAGTCCTGCGGGTGCGGCGGGGTGGAGGTGCCGCGATCATCGGCGCCGGCGGGTTCTCGGCGGTCGTGCTCGTGCTCGTGGCCCTGCCCTATCTCGTCGAGACCTCGGTCACCGGGCAGCTGGTGAAACTGTGCTACCTCATCGCGCTGGCCACGATGTGGAACCTGCTCGCCGGCTACGCGGGCATGATCTCCATCGGTCAGCAGGCGTTCCTGGGCCTCGGAGCGTATGCGTTGTTCATCGTCAACGACCTCGGTCTCGACGTGTACTCGGGCACCGCCGTCGTGTCGGTGGTCGTCGGGCTGGTCGCCTGGCCCTTGTCGTTCCTGGCTTTCCGGTTGCGCGGCGGGTACTTCGCCGTGGGGACCTGGGTGATCGCCGAAGTGGTGCGGCTGATCGTGATCCGCTTCGACGCGCTCGGCGCCGCCCGCGGCCGCAACCTCACCGCGATCACCGAGGACCCGCTGCTCCGGCGCGCGTACACGTACTGGCTCGCGGTGGCGGTGATGGTCGCCGCGGTCGTCGGCACCTACCTCGTGCTGCGCAGCCGCATCGGCCTGGACCTGCAGGCCATTCGTGACGACGAGGTCGCGGCGAGCTCTCTCGGCGTCCGGGTCACCCGGGGGAAACGGATCATCTACGTGCTGTCGGCGGCGGGCTGTGCCGCCGTGGGCGCGGTGATCTGCGTCAGCAGTCTCGGAGTGGCCTCGCCCACCCAGATCTTCGGGGTCCAGTACTCCGCTCTGATGATCTTCATGGTGATCATCGGAGGTGTCGGCACGGTGGAGGGCCCGATCATCGGCGCGGTGGCCTACTTCCTGCTGGACAAGTACTTCTCGCAGAGCGGCGTGTGGTATCTGGTGATCATCGGCGTGGCCGCGATCCTGGTGTCGCTGTACCTGCCCCGCGGCCTCTGGGGAGCGGTGAGCCGGCACGGCAGGTACGCGATCTTCCCGGTGGCGCACCAGGTCACGGGAAGGAGCGCATGATCTTCATGACCGAACCGCCCTCACCCCACGCCACGGGAGCCCGGTGACCATGACGACCCGCCTCGAACGGCTCCTCACGGGGCGCCTCTCCAGTGTCACGCTCACCGAGCAGTTGCTCGACCAGGCGGAGCGCACGGCAGGGCTGGGTGCGTTCATCACGCTCACCGAGCGGGCGCTGGACCTGGCCCACCTCGCCGACCAGACCGAACCGATCGGCCCGTTGCACGGTCTGCCGATCGCGGTGAAGGACAACATCCACGTTGCCGGGATGCCCAACACCGCGGGCACGGTGGCGTTGTCGGAGTTCGTGCCTCGCGAGGACAGCGAGGTCGTGACCAGGCTTCGCGCGGCCGGCGCGTTCGTGCTCGGCAAGGCGAACCTGCACGAGCTGGCGTTCGGCGCCACGAGCGCCAACACCGCGTTCGGGCCCGTGCACAACCCGGCCGACCCCGACCGGTTCGCCGGAGGTAGCAGCGGCGGCACGGCGGCGGCGATCGCGGTCGGCGCCGCCGTCGCCGGGCTCGGCACCGACACCGGTGGCTCGGTGCGCATTCCCGCCGCGCTCACCGGCATCGCCGGACTGCGGCCGACGACCGGGCGCTACCCGGGAGCGGGGGTCACACCGCTGTCCAGCACCCGCGACACGGTGGGGCCCATGGCGGCCTCCGTCCGCGATCTCGTCGTGCTGGACGCCGTCCTCGCCGCCGACCCGGCACCGGCCGAACCGCCCGTGGCCACCGCTGTCGTGCTGGGTGTGCCCACCTCCTACTTCACCGCACCGCTGGGCCCGGAGACGCAAGCCGTGTGGGAACACTGCCTCGGTGTCCTGGAAGGCGCGGGAATCACGCTCGTACCGGTGGACACGGCGGTCTTCGACACCGTGGAGCGGGACATCGGCGTGCCGATCACGCTGTATGAGGCCGCGAGGCTGCTGCCGGCCTACCTGGCCACGGCGACGGGCACCGGGATGGAGGAGCTCACCAGCCGGATCGCCAGCCCCGACGTGCGGATGATCTTCGAGCAGTCCCTGCTCGGCGGCGCGCCCCACGCGATCTCCCGGGCCGCGTACGAGCACGCGCTGCGCCTTCGTGAGGAGCGGCTCATCGCCGCGTACCGGCGGATCTTCGCCGTCCCGGACATCAGCGCGATCGTCTTCCCGGTCACCCCGCTTCCCGCCGGACGCCTCGACCGCGACACCGCCGAGGTGGTGCTCGCCGGGCAGCGCCTGCCCACCTTCGAGACCTACATCCGCAACACCGGGCCCGGCAGCATCGCCGGGCTTCCTGGGGTCGCCGTTCCCGTGCGCTCGGGACCGGGGACACTCCCGTTCGGACTGGCGCTCGACGGGCCGTGGAGGAGCGACCGGCGTCTGCTGGGGCTGGCGACACTGGTCGAAGAGCTGGTCGCTGCTCCGGACCAGGCTTAACGTAGACCGATGCCGCAACCGGACGATGAGATCGCCCCCGCCGGACGGAGTGAGCGCGCGCCCAGGCCGTCGGTGCAGACGCTCGACCGGGGGCTGCGGCTGCTCGAGCTGATCGCCATGCCCGGCGTACCGCTCTCGCTGGCCGAGCTCGCCGCGCAGATGCGCCTGCACCGCTCCATCGTGTACCGGCTGCTGCGCACGCTGCAGGACCACCAGCTGGTGGTGCACACACCGCAGGGATACGTGCTGGGCAGCCGCGTGCAGTCTCTCGGACGCCGCGCCATGCCCGTGCTCCAACAGATCGCCAAACCCGAGATCGCCAAACTCGCCGCCAGGGTCGGCCTGACCGCGTTTCTCGTCGTCCGCGACGGCGAGGAGGCGGTCACGCTGGTGTCCGTGGAGGTGGAGAGCGCACGTTCCCGCGCCGTGTACACCCCCGGTGACCGCCACCCGCTGACGGTGGGCTCTCCCGGCATCGCGATGCTCGCCGCCGAACCGCCCAGGGAGGGCGAACGTCCTGAGGTCGCCCAGGCGCGCGCGGCCGGCTACGCCGCCACGACGGGAGAGGTGATCCCAGGCCTGGCCACCATCTCCGCTCCGGTGACCTCCGCTCCCGGTCACCCGGTCGCCGCGGTCTCGATCGCGTACACCGTCGAGCGTCCCACCCGCCCCGAGGTGACCGCGGTCCTCGACACCGCGAGAGTCATCACCGGCCGCCTGCGCACGGCTCTGGCCACGGGAGCCGTCGTGCCCGGCGCCGGATGAGCTGTCTCGCACAGCGAACCACGATGTCGTGAGCGCTGTGGCGCGCTGCCTACCGTGAGGAAATCGAACCTGACCCGACGTCGAAGCCCAGGCGGCGGTCCACGCCGAGGTGCTGGCGGCCGCCCGGATCCTCGAGGTCGTCGACTTCGTCTCGATCGGCACCAACGACCTCGCCCAGTGCACGATGGCCGCCGACCGCCTGGCCGCGGACCTCGCACACCTCACCGATCCCTGGCAACAGGCGGTCCTGCGGCTGGTGGCGACGACCGCGGACGCCGGCCGGCGTCCGCGGCAACCCGTCGGGGTGTGCGGCGAGGCAGCCGCCGATCCGCTGCTCGCCGCCGTCCTCATCGGACTGGAGTCACGTCGCTGTCCATGGCGCCCGAGGTAGGAGTTCAGCTGGAGAGCGTCACCGCCGAGAAGTGCCGGGCGGCGGCCGGGAAGGTGCTGTCGGCGGTCACTCCCCGGCAGGCGCGAGAGCTCGCCCGCGCGGTGCTCGTCCCGGAGGCGGGCTGCTGAACCGTGGCGTCGAGGGCATCAGCGGAGCGGGCTGGTCCCTGTGGTCGCGCACACGGGCGTGGCCGGATGCGCCGATGGCCGATCCTTCGCGGTTACCGGGCGGACACCGGCGTCAACGGCTCCTCGACCGGCGTCTCGCCGCGCAGCAGCAGCAAGGAGGCCAGACCCAGCGCGGCCACGACGGCGAAGAACCAGAAACCCCACGGGTAGGCGATTCCTGCCGTCACCAGCGCCCCGGTGACGAACGGGCCGAGGATCGAACCCAGCCGGCCGACCGCTGACGTCAGCCCGAGCGCGGTACCGCGAGCCGACGCCGGGAACGCCTGCGCGACGTAGCCGTAGATGAGCACCTGTGCGGAGAACACGAACACGCCGGTCAGCAGCACGACCGTGTTGAGCACGACCGCGTTGCCGATCTTCAGGCTCAGCGCCGCCAGCAGGACCGCCCCGGCACCGAACCAGAGCCGGGCGATCGGACGGATGCCGAACCGGTCGGCGATGATCCCGGCCAGCACCAGTCCGAGCACAGCGCCGATGTTGAGCACCAGCAGCAGCGTGATCGACGTCGAGATCGGGTAACCCGCTGTGCGCATCAGTTGCGGCAGCCAGGTGTTGAGCCCGTAGACCAGCAGCAGCCCCATGAACGAACCCGTCCAGACAGCGATGCTGATCCGCCGGAACCGGGGACCGAGAAGGTCCCTGATCCCCACTCGCTCGGACGCTTCGCGGGCCGCGAGGTAGGCCGCGGACTCGGGCAGCTTCCACCACATCAGCGGCACGGCCAGCAGACCGGCGATCCCGCCGCCGTAGAACAACAGGTGCCAGTCCTCCTTGGCGTACAGCGCCAGGACCGACGTCAGCACCGCACCGACGTGGTACCCGGTCATGGTGAACGTGCTCGCGCTGGCGCGCCGCCGGGCCGGCAGGTTCTCCGACATCATGGTGAGCGCCACCGGCATGCACGCGCCGAGGCCGAGCCCGGCCACGAACCGGAAGACGCCGAACGTCGCGACGTTCGGCGCGAGCGGCGTCACCAGGGTGAACAGCGAGAACAGCAGAACCGAGCCGATCAGCAGCGCGCGGCGGCCGAACCGGTCGGTGAGCGGGCCGAGACCGGCGGCGCCGACGGCCACGCCGATCAGCGACACCGTGGCGACCGCGGTCGCGCCGGCCGCGGTGAAGCCGAGGTGGCCGCTCTGGAGCAACGTCGGGATGCTGGCGCCGAGCGCGACCAGGTCGTATCCCTCGAGAAGGACGGTCAGCCAGCAGAGGATCGCCGTCCACGTGCCACGAGACGTCGTTGTCATCGTCGTGCTCCTCTAGAACGGGTAGTTCGCGATGTCCGCGCGGACGGTGAGCCACTGCGTCTCGGTGAAGGCCTCGATGTTGGCCTTCGCCCCGCCGAAGCGGGAGCCGTTGCCGGAGTCGCCGACGCCGCCGAAGGGCGCGGTCGGCTCGTCGCCGACGGTCTGCTCGTTGATGTGCACCTTCCCCGAGCGGACCTCCTCGGCCAGCTTCATCGCCGTGCCGACGTCGCCGAGGATGCCGACCGACAGGCCGTACTCGGAGTCGTTGACCAGCCGTGCGGCCTCGTCGAGGTCGCGGTAGGCGCGTACCGGCGCCACTGGACCGAAGATCTCCTCGCGCCAGGCGGGGCTCGCGTCGTCGAGTCCGAAGAGGACGGTCGGCGGGTAGAACGGCGCGTCCGGCTTGCCTCCGGCGAGCACCCGCGCGCCCGCCGCGACGCTCCGGTCGACGACGTCGGTGACGTGCGCGAGCTGGCGGTCGTCGATGATCGGGCCGAGCGCGACGTCCTCCGCGGCAGGGTTCCCGACCGGCAGCCGCCGCGCCTTCTCGGCGAGCGCTTCGACGTAGTCGTCCACCTGGGACTCGTGGACCAGGTGGCGGCCGGTGGTCATGCAGATCTGGCCCTGGTGCAGGAACGAGCCGAACGCGCCGGCGGAGGCCGCCTTGGCGACGTCGGCGCCCGGCAGCACGACGAGCGCGTTGTTGCCGCCCAGCTCCAGGTGCACGCGCTTGAGCGAGCGCGCGGCGGCTTCGCCGACCTTCCGGCCGGCCGCGGTCGAGCCGGTGAACGACACCACTGACACCTCGTGCGCGTCGACCACCGCGGCACCGACGGCGGCGTCACCGGGCAGCAGGTGCAGCACGCCTTCTGGCAGCCCGGCCTCCTCGAAGACGCGCAGGATGCTCACCCCGCCGCACACGGCCGTCCGCAGGTCGGGCTTGAGCAGCACGGCGTTGCCGAGCGCGAGCGCAGGGGCGACCGAGCGGATGGCCAGGATCAGCGGGAAGTTGAACGGTGCGATCACCGAGACCACGCCGGCAGGGGTCCGCCGGGCCAGCGACCAGCGGGGTTCGCCGGTGCTGAGCACCTCGCCGAGCGGGTGGGTGGGCAGGGCCGCCGCCTCGAAGCAGATCCCCGCCGCCATCTCGGTCTCGATCCCGGCCTTGGGCCGCGTCGAACCGGCTTCGCGGACGATCCAGTCCTGCACCTCCGCCGCGTGCGTCTCCCACAGCTCGCCGGCGCGGCGCAGCACGGCGGCTCGTTCGGCGGGCTTGCGCCGTGCCCAGTCGCGCTGCGCCTTCGCGGCGGCCGCGGCGGCTTCCGCGACGTCGCCCGCTGTCGCGACGCCCACGCTTCCCAGCACGTTGCCGGTGGCCGGCTCGACGACCCGGTGGGTCCCGCCGCTGCCGTTGCGGAACTCGCTCTCCAGCAAAGTCATGATCACTCCGGTGTGGTCGTTTCGGTGTCGACCTGGATCAGCCGTGGGCCGTCCGCGGTCGCCTTGAGCTGGGCGCGCAAGTCGTCTTCGTCGCGGGCGGCGGTGGCTTCGACGCCGTAGCCGGCCGCGATGGCGGTGAAGTCCATGCCGGGGATCTCCGTGCCGGGCACGTCCGGCGTCCCGAGCAGCTTGCCGAACCACTGCAGGGCGCCGTAGACGCCGTTGCGCAGGATCACGAAGGTGACCGGCACGCGGTAGTGCGCGGCGGTCCACAACGCCGTGATGCCGTAGTTGGCCGAGCCGTCGCCGATCACGCCGACCACCGGCCGGTCGGGGCTGCCCATCGCCACGCCGACCGCGGCGGGCAGACCGAAGCCGAGCCCGCCCGCGGCCGGGAAGAAGTACGAGCCCTCGCGGCGCAGGTCCATCTGCCGCCACCAGGCCGAGTTCGTCGACGTCGACTCGACGACGTAGCGGGTGTCGGCGGCCTGGGTGTCGCGCAGGGCGGCGAACACCTGCTCCGGGTGCAGCGCTGTGTCGCCGGTCCTCGGCTCCGGGTTCTCGACGTGATCGCCGGGAGTACCGCGTGCGGGCACCTCGGCCAGCAGCGCCTCGATCACCGGCGCCGGGTCGGCCACCAGCGCCTCGCCCATCGGCGCGCGGGCGGCGGCGCCGAAGTCGTCGGTGACCTGGATCAGCCTGGTGCCCTCGGGCAGGTACGCGCCGGGCACGTGCTGGTGGTAGCGGAAGACCGGCGCGCCGAGCACCAGCACGAGGTCGTGCCCGGTCAGCGCGGCCGACACCGACGCGATGCCGGCGGGCAGCACGCCGCGGAAGAGCGGGTGCCGGTTGGGGAAGGGGAGCCGGTGCGGTGACGGCGCCACCCACGTCGGCAGCCCGAGGTGCTCGGCCAGCGCGACGGCGCGGTCGAAGAGCCCCGCGGCGTCGATGTCGCCGCCGAGGACCAGCGCCGGGTTTCTCGCCGCGGCGACACTCGCGACGAGGGCGTCGAGCTGGGCCCCGCTCGGGACAAGTCCCTTGTGGACCTCCCGGTCGAGGATCGTGCTCCCCGCCAGTTCGGCGGCCCAGTCGTCGTAGGGCACCGAAAGGTAGGTCGGGCGGCGGTGCAACTCGGCCTCGAAGACCGCCTGCGCGAGCGACCTCGGGACGTCCTCGGCGCAGCTCGGCTCACCGGACCAGGCGACCAGCGGCCGCATCAGCTGCGTCGCGTCGACGTTGGCGAGCATCGCCTCCATCCCGATCGCCGTCCGGACCTGCTGGCCGGCGGTGAGCACGAGGGGAGAACGCGAGTAGACGGCGTTGGTGAGCGCGCCCATCGCGTTGCCGGAGCCCGCGGCGGCGTGCAGGTTGACCAGCACCGGGCGGCCGGTCACCTGCGCGTAGCCGTCCGCCATCCCGACGACGGCGCCTTCGTGCAGGCCGAGGACGTACTGGAAGTGCTCCGGCAACCCTGCGAGGAACGGCAGCTCGTTGGAGCCGGGGTTGCCGAAGATGGTGGTCAGGCCACGGCGGTCCAGGAATTCGTGGGCGATCCGGCGAACGGTGGGCATGGGCGGGGCCTCCTCGAAATCGGACCGACCCTATGAAGCCGCGCGGCTGTGTTCCAATAAATGTTGGCTCGCTGCTTCATCGATGGGATCGATATGCCGGACTTCGACTTGAACCTCGTGCGCACGTTCGTGCTGCTCTACGAAACCCGCAGCGTGACCGCCACGGCCGAGTCCCTGCACGTCACGCAGCCGACGATCAGCTACAGCCTGCAGAAGCTGCGGCGCCGGTTCTCCGACGAGCTGTTCCGCCGAACCGGCGGCGGCCTCGTACCCACGACGACCGCTCGTGCGCTCTACGAGCCCCTGCACAGCGCGCTGTCGGAGATCGAGACTGCGGTCAGCGGCGCGAAGTCGTTCTCGCCGGCGACGGCCCAGGCGGAGTTCACCCTCTGCCTGTCGGACCTGGGGGAGATGTCGCTGCTGCCACGCCTGATGGCGGCGTTGCGGTCGCGGGCACCACGGGTGACGCTGACCGTCCGGCCCTTGGACGTCGACCGGGCAGCCGACCAGCTCGGCCGCGGCGAGGTCGACGCGTTCATCGCGTCCTCGCTGATCAGCACCCAGCGCGCCGCCCGCATCCCGCTGTTCTCCGAGGGCTATGTCGGGATGGTGGCGCGGGACCACCCGCGACTGGGCTCCGCTGTGTCTGCGGGCCGGCTGGCGGCTGAGCGCCATGTGACGGTGGTCGGCCCGACCGGCCACGACGGCCCGCGCCGCGCGCTGGAGGCATACGGCCTGCTTGACCGCGTGGTACTCGAGGTGACCCGCTTCGCGGCGCTGCCGTACCTGGTGCAGGACGGCGAGCTGGTGGCGATGGTGCCGAGGCTGGTGGCGGAGATGTTCGCGGCCGAGCACCGGGTCCGGCTGTTCGAGCTGCCGTTCGAGATCGAGCCCGCCCAGGTGTCGGTGTACGCGCGGCACCCGCACGCGCGGAGTCCGGCCCAGCACTGGCTGGTGGGCTTCATGCGCGAGGTGCTCGGTCAGGAGATGCCCAGGTCATGAGACTGCTTGAGCCGGTTGAAGAAGCGTTCGACCACGTGCGCTGCTCGCAGACCTCGGCGTCCAAGGCCGTAGCCGCCCACCGTGAGTGTGGGGTTGGCGTGCCGACGAGAAACACGTCTGTGCAGGTGGGGATAGCAAGCATCCACGTCGAACTCGCGCTGTTGTACGTCGCGATCGCCAAGCCAGGACCCCCTTGATGTCTAGCGGTGCACGATGTAGTTGCGAGTCCAGGGACCGGTCGCGTGGTCAATCCACATGACGGCCAGCCTTGCGTCTTGACCCGCAGACTCGATAACACCAGGCACGGGCAGTCCGGACTGCAGACAAACAACACGGCGACTGGCTGGCCAATGGGAAGTGGCGGACTGCGCTGTTCGGGTGGACATGAGCCGGGGCCGGGGCTCATCACGCGTCTGCGGCGTTGCGGTCTCGGCTCTGACCTGAGGAGCTGATGATGACCGTGCTGACGAACGCCGAATTGCTGGCTGTGGTGACAAACCGCCGACCAGTGCCGATGCCGGTGCCCGAGATAGGTGTGCGGTTCGCGTTCTATGGCCGGATGTCGACGAGTGAGTTTCAGGACCCGTAGACCTCTCGAGCGTGGCAGCGTGCGGTGTCGGATGAGTTGATCGACGGTGTCGGCTCGGTGGTGGTGGAGTTCTTCGATGTGGGGAGGTCGCGTCGTTGGTCGTGGCGGGAGCGTCCTGAGGCGTCGGCGTTGCTCGCCGCGGCGGCCCGGTCGGATCGTGTGTTCGACGCGGTGGTGATCGGTGAGTACGAGCGCGCTTTTTACGGTGACCAGTTCCGCGATGTGGTCTCGCGGCTGAACGAGTTGGGTGTCGCGGTGTGGTACCCGAGGCCGGCGGTCCGGTCGAGTTGGACAGCCCGGTTCATCAGGCGTTGATGGCGTTGCTCGGTGCGCAGGCTCAGCGGGAGGTGGCCCGTGCTCGTCAGCGTGTGCTGGCGGCGATGCGGGCGCAGACCAGTCAGCAGGGCAGATTTCTCGGCGCTCGCCCGCCTTACGGGTACCGCCTGGTCGACGGTGCCCGCATTCGAATGCCCGCCACGGCGGGTGGGGTCGGCGGGTGCAGGTCCTTGCGCCGGATCCCGTGACCGCCCCGTGGGTACGGTGGATGTTCCGGGAGCGTGGGTGTGGTCGTCCGCTGGCGTCAATCGCCCGCGAGCTCAATGACCGCGGCGCCCCATGTCCGAGTGCGGATCCTGGCCGTAACGCGCACCGGAACGGCGGGCGGTGGGTGGTGACCGCGGTCGCGGCAATTCCTGAGAACCCGCGTTACACGGGCAGGCAGGTGTGGAATCGGCACGGCACTCGGGGGAGGGGCCCTGGCGGTCAGCTCGGTGGACGTGCCGCGGGCCGGGTGACCCGCAACCCGGTCACGGGATGGGACGTTCACCTCACCTCACCCCGGCTGGGCACGAGGCCGTCGCCGAGGCCGTCCTGGCCGCCGCGGGTTACCGATTCGGCTGGTTCGCCGCATACTCCGCCCGGTTCCACAGCGCGAAGTAGAGGACGTCGGTCCACCAGCTGAGGCCGATCGGGTTTTCGGTCTTGTCGTCACGGGTGTTGTCGAAGTCGTCGGTCAGCACGAGCCCGTGGAACGCGTCCAGCGGCGGCGCCGACCGCTGGGCCGCGGCCGCGGCGAGCACGGCCCCGGCCGCCGCCGCGTCGTCGGGCAGCGCGTCGATGGCCGTGCCCGCCGCCCGGCACAGGTCGAGGTGGCCTTCGATGAGCGCGCGCAGCTCGTCCTCGCCGCTTTCGATCATGGTGTCGAGCTCGATGGTCTCGAGCAGGACGTACCGGTCGCGGTGCGCGTGGAGGAACCGCTCCGCTTCGGCGAGCGCGGCGTGCAGGCTTTCGGCGTCGCTCACGGCGCGCACGGCGGCGGCGAACTTCGTCAGCCGCGCGAACCCGGCGTCGAACTCACCGCTGATGGCGTACAGCGTGGTCCTGCTTTCCGGGGGCTCGCCGTCGAACCCGTCGGCGATCAGGGACGCGCACAGCCGGGGATCGCCGGACAGGAGCACCAGGAAGGAGAACGGGATGGCGTAGGGCCATTCCGACAACCCGGAGACCGTCTCCGGCCGGTCCTCATAGGACTCCGGCCGGTTTCCCGTGCTGTACAGGTACGAACGGTTCGCCATGACCGGATCCTATGACGGGCCTGCGGCGGGGCTGGACCTGGCCGAGGCGAATGGTCCGTTTCGGTTGCGGGTAGACGCGGGCGTTCTCCGCTTCCTCCGCCCCGCACGAGTTGGCCCTTGGGGCGGGCAGGCTTCATTGATCGAGTAGTTGGTAATCCACGGTGAATCTCACCTGCTGTGATCGCCGGGGGTGTAGGTCTTCCAGACGCCACCTGCGTCGGCCCAGATTCGGGTGACGTGCTTGCTGTGGAGCCGAGTGCGTCCGCGATCAAGGGTTCCGGTGTCTGGAGGACGAGTTGGGGTAGCTCGGCCACTCGGGTGGCTTATGGAGCCCTATCCGTACATCACCCTGAACCGCCGTTCGATGACACCAGCGCGCTCGGCGGCATGAGAGTACGTTCGACCGCCAGCGCCGTACGCGAGCTGCGTCGGTTGGTTTCTAAGTGGCGTCGAGTGCATCACTCGGATGTGCGTCTGACCAATTGTTTCCAGTGGGCGAGGTTGTTGCGGGTGTTCAGGGTGTGGGGGTGGTCGGGGCCCAGGACCCGCATTCGGTCGGTGAGCAGTTCGTCGAACGCGGTGGCGGCGCTGGCGGGATCACCCGCCACGCCCCGCCAGTGGGCGAGGTTGTTGCGGGTGGTCAGGGTGTGGGGGTGGTCGGGGCCTAGGACCCGCAGATGGTCGGTGAGCAGTTCCTCGTACGCGGTGGCGGCGCCGGCGGGATCACCCGCCACGCCCCGCCACCGGGCGAGGTTGTTGCGGGTGGTCAGGGTGTGGGGGTGGTCGGGGCCCAGGACCCGCAGATGGTCGGTGAGCAGTTCCTCGTACGCGGTGGCGGCGCCGGCGGGATCACCCGCCTCACCCCGCCACCGGGCGAGGTTGCTGCGGGTGGTCAGGGTGTCGGGGTGGTCGGGGCCCAGGACCCGCAGATGGTCGGTGAGCAGTTCCTCGGACGCGGTGGCGGCGCCGGCGGGATCACCCGCCTCACCCCGCCACCGGGCGAGGTTGCTGCGGGTGGCCAGGGTGTGGGGGTGGTCGGGGCCCAGGACCCGCATTCGGTCGGTGAGCAGTTCCTCGTACGCGGTGGCGGCGCTGGCGGGATCACCCGCCGCACCCCGCCAAGATGCGAGTTGGCTGCGGGTGGCCAGGGTGTCGGGGTGGTCGGGGCCCAGGACCCGCAGATGGTCGGTGAGCAGTTCCTCGTACGCGGTGGCGGCGCCGGCGGGATCACCCGCCGCACCCCGCCAGTAGGCGAGTTGGCTGCGGGTGGTCAGGGTGTCGGGGTGGTCGGGGCCCAGGACCCGCATTCGGTCGGTGAGCAGTTCGTCGAACGCGGTGGCGGCGCCGGCGGGATCACCCGCCTCACCCCGCCAGTGGGCGAGGTTGTTGCGGGTGGTCAGGGTGTGGGGGTGGTCGGGGCCCAGGACCCGCATTCGGTCGGTGAGCAGTTCCTCGTACGCGGTGGCGGCGCCGGCGGGATCACCCGCCTCACCCCGCCACCGGGCGAGGTTGCTGCGGGTGGTCAGGGTGTCGGGGTGGTCGGGGCCCAGGACCCGCAGATGGTCGGTGAGCAGTTCCTCGTACGCGGTGGCGGCGCCGGCGGGATCACCCGCCGCACCCCGCCAGTGGGCGAGGTTGCTGCGGGTGGTCAGGGTGTCGGGATGGTCTGGCCCCAATCGCCGTGTGGCGGTGGTGTGAAGCAGGTGAAAGTAGTCCCGTGCCTCGGCAACCAACCCGCTGCCGCCAAGACTGCTCCCAACGCGGAACAACACGGCATGTCCGTCGGGCGTCCACAGGTGCTCGCCGGCCACCTCGGCGAGAGCATCGGTGTTGGCGCGCAGTACCTGTCCGAGCGCGGTGTCGCGTTCGGTCTCCGGCCAGATGTGCATGAGTGCGTCCGCCGCCGCGGACGTCACTTCAGCAAGCCGCAGGGCGGGCAGCGTGTCACGAGTGGCGCGTTGCACCAGCGCGTGCACTCGCACCGCCGCAGACACCGTCCCCTGGTTCAGGGTGATCAGGTTGAGCCGATGCAGACACCTCAACCCATCGCTGGCCCGCTCGGCGTCCACCTCACCTCCGGTGCCGCTCGCGAGCAGGTCGGTGATCGGCGGGGATGTGAAGAGGTCGGCGGGGATGCCGTTGGGATCGAGCACGCTGGCGACCTCCAGCAATATCCCCGCGATCCCCACGGGTTCCAGCCGGTTGGCTTGCTCCACCGACAGCGACCATGTGGTGGCCACCGTGGCGCGGTGCTCGTCTGGCAGCCCGTCCAGTTCGGGCAGCAACGACACCAGGCTCCGCCGGCGGCTCGCCCAGCGGGCGTGATAATCGGAGCAGGACAGACCACGGTCCAGCATGAAAGCGGCAGCCTGCGCCAACGCCAGAGGCAAACAACCCAGCCTGACAGCCAACTCAGCCGCACCAGACGCCAGATGCGGCTGATCCGCCAGCGCCGACCGCAAGTACGCCTCGGCCTCCTGCCCAGTGAACACATCGACCTCGACCAGGCACCGGCCGTGCCCACGCAACGCGGCATCACGACGCCGGGTCGTCACCACCACCCGGCCACCGGCCGAAGCAGGCGGCCACAGCCCACGCAGATCAGCGGGGTTCTGCACATCGTCGAGCACGACCAGCCACCGAACCGACGCCGCGGACAGCCATTCCACCAGGCGCCGCGCACCATCCTCGGGATCGGCATCCTCGACACCGGTGAGGTCCGCGGCCAGGCGGGCGTAGCTGGACACGACCGCCTCCCGCGACCCCGCCGTCACCCACACCCACAACTCCACCTCGCCTGCGGTCCACAGCCGCTGGGCATAGTCCAGCGCGACCTGTGTCTTGCCGACCCCGCCCAACCCCGACACCACACCGGTGTGCACCCGCGACTGACCGGTCAGCACCGCCGCGTCCCCGCGGTCCAACGCCTGTACCAGCAGACGTGTCGTCTCCTCGCGGTCCTGAAAAGACGCCGCCGGAAGCGGCGTGACACCAGCCCGATGAGGCAAGGTCACGACCGGTCGGCGCGACTGGTGATGATGGACGTGCACATCGCGGATTACGCCAGAGTTCGCCACACCACCGTGATCAGCTGTGGCATCACCGGTGTTCTGCGCGTCCACGTCACGTGCCCTGGCAGACTGGGGATGGTGGGCGGTCACGAACGAGGAATCCCCTGAGCGCCGGTGTTGGCCACCGAACCCGGCCCATCCGCGGTCGCGTTGCCCGACCCGGTCACCCGCACGGCGCCCATGGCACCCTCGACGGCCTGCGCACCGGTGTTCGCTTCACCGCCCCCTGTGGCGTTGGCGTCCCCAGAATCCTCGACCACGATCTCGCTGGCCTGAGTGTGCTCCAACATCGGGTCCTCTTCTCGTGACCGCGGCAGCAGATACGGCGTACCCAGTGCGACCAACGCCAAGACACCACCGATGCTGCTGCCCACCTTGTCTGCCTTGTCCAAGCCGACCACGAACAGGTACACCACCAACCCGGCCACGATCACACCAAAAACAACCCGCCCCACCCACACCCACCGCGCACTGCGCCCAACGGCCACGACCCACCCCAACGCACCAGATAACCGACACGGTCCGCAGCCGCGAACCACAGAACGTCCGGTTAGCCACAAACTCGTACTCGTTTTTCGTCTACCCGCAGGGCAGCGTTACTCCTACCGCGCAGGCCCACTTCGATGGATCCACAAGTCGGATGAGATAGGGAACCAAGTACTAGTCACCTGGAATATCCGCTCGGCAGGCGACGCCTCTGAGCCTCATCATTGCAACACCTGGCATCCCACACCACCGCCCACAGTTGGAAGAAAGCCCGCGCGCTGATCCGAGCAGAGAAGCACCGGCCGCAGCAGGACAATGTACGAGTACGCCCGCTCATCGGCAGTAGTGGACATCGATGCCCTCGCCACATCGCGTCCGCCTGGTCCAAGTAACGCTCTGATCGCGAACAGCGACCACATGTCACATGTTGCCTTCTGCGGCCGTCCCACTGGTGGGAGTGCTGCTGACTCTCGCCGGCGGATGGCTGGTGACCACCCGCGTCACTGACAGATGGGACCGGGTGAAGAAGGCCCGGGAACTGGATCTCGCCGCTGCACAAGACTTTCAACGGCTCTACGGCGAGTTTTTCGCCGTGTGGAAGATCTGGAATGCGGCCAACGAAGATGTACACGCCGCCGAGCCTCCCGACGGGGTGGTCTGGGCGTTGCTCGAACGGGCGTCCGTCATGGAGGGTGGCATCGAGGCCCTGCTGACCAAGGTATGCGCGGAGCGAATCCTCTCCGACTCCGACGTCGAGGCGCTCGGCTCGCTGCGGCAGGCGTTCCAGCAGCTTCGCAAATCGATGCGGCGCAACCGCAAACTGCCCTGGCACTTCTCCGGGGCCGCAGAGTACGTCGCCATGAAGAACCTCGCGGTCTTCATGTCAAGCCTCTTGAGGCGGGGCAAGTCCGCAAGGAGGCCTCCATCTCCGGAAGCGGCTGCCACGGCGTTCCGCAGCATCACGGACAACCGGTTCGAGTCTGACTGGATCAAGATCGCGCACCGCCAGTTCCCGTCCACCCAACCTGCGAATGGAGCGAGCATCAGGACTCAGCTTGACGGCTGAGACGATGGTGCCTGGTTCCGGTGAATGTCCGCTCATCGGCATGGTCGGATGTTCGTCTAGCGCGTGTCTAGCTTGGGTGGGTGAGCCGGAATCGGGCGTCTCCGAGGTGTTCGAGGTTGAGGTGCGGGGGTGCCCCCTTCGGCCACGGCGCAAGCTGTTGGGTGATAAGCCAGTGGCCTACGTCTGCGCTTCGCAGTTCTGTGCAGGTTCGCCAGAACGAGGCGGACAGGGCCACTGTGGTGACGCCGTAGGGGCCGAGGTCGATCTGGACGGATGTCCATTCGCGTCGGAAGTGCTGGTCTCGATCCGCAGCGGAGAGCCGTAGCCCGCGCAGGAGAGTCGCGGCGATCCGTTGCTCATCCTCGGACGATCATCCTCGGTCACTCCTTCCTGGTTTTGCCAGTGTGGCCGCCATCGTGGGCGCCTGCGACATGAAGACTCGGTTCGTTGCGGGTGCGTTGTCAGGTGGCTGAGGCCATGTAGGCGGCGAGGATGTAGTTGGGGTGGCGGTCGAGGTTCTTGCGGGCGCGGTCGTATCGCATGGTGGTGCGTGGGTCGGCGTGCCGGGCGGCGATTTGGACGTCGCGGAGGTCGACTCCGGCGTCGAGCATGGTGGTGACATAGGTATGCCGGAGTAGGTGTGGATGCAGTGGAGGCAGCCGCACGATGGCGGCCTCGGCCAGCCTTCGTAGCCGGCGAGTGGCGCAGTGTCGATCCATTCGCCTGGCGCGCAGGTTAAGCAGGATCGGCCCCGCGGAACGGTTGTCAACGGCGCGGTCGATGGCCCGTCCGACCGCGGGAGGCAGAGGCACGAGGGTCTCCTTGCCGCCTTTGCCGTGCACAAGCAGCACACGGTGGCCGTGTTCTTCGCCGAGATCGTCGGCATCGGCGCGGGTGGCTTCGGAGATGCGCAGGCCTAACAGTCCAAGCATCGCGATCAACGCAAAGTCGAACTGGTTTGTCGACTCGCGTGCGGCCGCGAGCAGCGCCTCGAACTGCAGGTGCGACAGCCCGAGTACGGGTGATTCATTAGGGACTCGTGGCCGGCGGACGTAGTCGGCGGGTGAGTGCTCGAGCACCGTGTCGATCACACAGGTCCGGTAGAACCCGGTCACGACAGCCATGCGACGCGAGACCGTGGAGGGCTTGAACCGGCGCACTTCCTGCATCCAGCGCACGTACAACTCGATCTGCGCTCGCTGGGCGGCCAGCGGTGGGAGATCACGTTCGGCGCACCAGGCGAAGAACAAACGCAGATCCGACTCCGAGTGCACCCGCGAGACACCGGTGTAGCGGCCGAGGAAGGCGGAAGCCGCTAACCGCAACACAACATCAAGAGACGACGCATCCGGTTGAGTCATACCTCGAGGACAGGCGAAGCCTCATGTGTCAGCTACTCGATCACACCCGCTGCGGCATGAGTGGATGTTCGTGAGAGTGCGAGCGAGGTGTTCACGTCGCCCGGCGCGGTGTCCGCTTCGGCCACCACGCCTGCGGCTACTGGGTGATGTCTCCAGTGGCGTGGTGATGGATACGATCTGGGGACATCGATCCGCGCTTGGGGGGCAGGTTGCCGGACTTGGACGTGGAAACGCTCGCAGCTGGCCTGCGGGCCTGCAGTGCAGACCTGGCGCTGTACGCGGGCTTCATGGTGAACACGCTGTCCGAGGCGTTGCCGCCGGACATGGTCGAGGTACGGCGGAAGAACGGTGTGCTGCGGCGGGGCAACGGCGCGGTGCTCGCCGTGACCGTGCGGGTGGGGGACCGCCGGTTCACGTTGCGCAGGGAGGCGGTCGGCGCCGAGGTGGGTGCGCAGATCGTCCACGAGTCGCGCGGTATCGTGCTGAGCACCTCGGAGGTCAGGATCGACGCGTGGTCCCGTGAGCTCGCGGGCGCGTTGACGTCGTACGCCGCGCACCACGCCGAGGCCGCGGAACTGTTGCGCCGCATCACGTTGCCGGATCTGCCGTGAAGGAGATCGCGGCACTGAGGCCGGTCGGCTTCACCCCGCTCGGCCCGGCAAGCGGCACCTCGGTGTTCGAAGCGAGGGCTCCGCGGCCGCGGTGCGGGCGGAACCGCGACGGCTTCGAGGTCTACCCCGACACGGCCGCGGGCGCGCTGCGGTACCAGGGCTGGACGTCGGCACTCGCCCGGTTGAGGGAGCACTGCGGGGTCTTGGGCGGCGACGGCGTGATCGGCGTGCGCCTGGCACAGCAGAAGCTGGGGCGCCTGGTCGAGTTCACCGCATCGGGCACGGCTGTGCGCGCGGACGGCGAAATGCACCCGGCACTGCCGTTCACCGCACATGTCGAGGCCGGGGAGTTCGCTGTTCTCATGGCCGCGGGATGGGTGCCGGCGGGAGTCGTGGTCGGGCCGGCCACGGTCCGCGGCCACCTCGGCAGGAGACTTCCGCAGGTAGACGAACAACCCGAGCACACCGACACACTCGCCCACGCGATGGTGACCGCACGGCGCGCGTTCCACGACGATGCGCTTCGCCAGAGCGCGGAGGAAGTCGTCGTCCAGGACATGAGCACCTGGGTCGGCAACGAGGAGTGCGGAAGCGGTGAACACGGCACCGACGTCGAAGCGCGGGTGCTGATCGTCGGCACGGCGATCGCGCGGTTCCGGCTGGTCTCGCGCCCGCCGATGGCCATCATGCCGTTGCACGAAGGGGGAACCCGATGAGCGTCGAGCTGTCCACCGAGGCGATGAAGAGACTCCGCCAGCTCCAGCCCGGAGGCAAGGGGATCTTCACGTCCGACCTGTCGGTCAACGAGTTCCTGCTGGTGCGGCAGGCGGGTTTCCGGCCGCTGGGGCTGGTGCTCGGCGTGTCGATCTACCACGTGGGCACGCAGTTCCGGCGCTGGAACGCCAACCAGGAGCTCGACGTGCTCTCGCAGGCGATGTACCACGCGCGGGAGCTCGCGATGACCCGCATGCAGGCCGAGGCGGAGGTGCTCGGCGCGGACGGCATCGTCGGTGTGCGGCTCAAGGTCGAGCTCAAGGAGTGGGGGACGCACGTCGCCGAGTTCAGCGCGATCGGCACCGCGGTGAAGGCGGAGGACGGCGGGAACTGGCGCAACCACGCGGGAAAGCCGTTCACCTCGGACCTGTCAGGGCAGGACTTCTGGACGTTGCTGCAGGCCGGGTACGCGCCGTCCGGCCTGGTGATGGGCACGTGCGTCTACCACGTCGCGCATCGGAAGATCGGTGCCGTCACGAGGAACGTGGGCCGCAACGCCGAGCTGCCCGCGTTCACCCAAGGCCTCTACACGGCCAGGGAACTCGCCATGGAACGGATGCAGGCGGAGGCGGCGGCGCTCGGGGCGGAGGGCATCGTCGGCGTGCAGTTGTTGCAGCACAACCACAGTTGGTCCGGTCACGTCACGGAGTTCTTCGCTGTGGGGACGGCGGTGCGGCCTGTCCGCGACGACCACACCATCCCGGCCCCGCAGCTGGTGCTCGGCCTGGACTCCTGAACGCGAACCGAGCACCCACATCGTCCGCTCATCGGCATGAGCGCGTCTCTGCTCGGCACACGATCAGTGGCATGAGCGGATGTCCGTCCCGACGCGTTTCATACGGGCGCCATGCGGTCGGTCGCGCCGTCGGCAGCACATCCTCTTGAGGCTGGAAGGATCATCGTGTCCGACCACGTGGGTGTTAGTGTTCTCCAACTGTTTGACCTGTGGCGCAGTGTCTCTTGGGGGGATCGACCATGGTGGACATGTGGATGTTGTCCGTTGCCGCCGCACTCATCGCTTCCGAGGAGGAGCCGGACCTCACAGCTCTGGCGCAGCTGGAGAAAGCGGTCCGTGCGGTGCCCGGCCTGGGCGATGCGCTGGACGCGGCTCGCGCGGGAGACGAGTCCGACGCGATCCACCTCGCGGGGGAACTGGCGAACGGCCTCAAGGCAGCCTATGACGATGGTGGCGCGTTCTCCGTGCTGCTCGACGCTCTCTGGCCCGAGGTGCTGTTCGGTCCCACGGCGAAGAATGTGTACAACGTCTACACCGGCACCGTCCACGGCAGCCTGATCCAGCTGGGTATCGTCGGTGCGGTCAACCTTCCAGGTTCGGAGAGTCCTGCCCGGTCACGATTCTCGTTCTTCGGCGTTGGGCGTCGCGGCAAGAAGCAGCGCCCGTGACCAACCGATCGACCCCGTGCGTCGACATCCTCAGCTCGGCATGAGCGGACGACGGGGCGATCGGCTGATCGTGTGGGAACTCGTGCTCAGCGCACCTGCTCGGCCTTGAACTGCATCCGCGGCGTGGCGTAGAACTCCTGGGCCTGCACCAGCCGCAGTTCGCGCTCACCGGAGCGGTGGGTCAGGTCGATCAGGTCGAATACGCTCGACGCGGTGCGCTCCAGCGCCAGCGCCGCGTCGTTGGTCTGGACGTAGTGGGCGGTGAACAGCGCGGCCGTGACGTCGCCGGACCCGTTCGCCTTGAACGGCAGGTGCGGGGTGGTCACGAGCCACGACCCGGCGGTGTCCACGACGAGCATCTCGATCGTGCCCTCCTCCCGGTCGGGCCGCTCCACGCTCGTGACCAGCACGGTCGACGGGCCCATCGCGCGGGCGAGGTCGGCCGACGCCAGCGTCTCCTCGACGCTCGCCGGCTCGGTGCCGGTGAGGAAGCCCAGCTCGAACTGGTTCGGGGTGATGATGTCGGCCACCGGCACGACCCTGTCGCGCAGCAGCACGGGGATCTCGGGCGCGACGAAGCAGCCGGACTTGGCGTTGCCCATCACCGGGTCGCACGCGTAGAGCGCCGCCGGGTTCGCGGCCTTCACCCTGCGCACCGCGTCGATGATCACATCGGCGATGCCCGTGCCGCCCTGGTAGCCGGACAGCACGGCGTCGACCTGCGGGAACACCCCGCGTTCCTCCACCCCGAGCAGGATCTCGGCCACGTCCGACGGCGGCAGGAGCGGACCGCGCCACGCGCCGTACCCGGTGTGGTTGGAGAAGTTCACCGTGGGGATCGGGACGACCTCGACCCCGAGGCGCTGCAGCGGGAACACGGCGGCGGAGTTGCCGACGTGGCCGTGGGCGACGACCGACTGGATGGACAGAACCTTCATCCGTCCACCCTAGAACGGACACCTCGACTGGTGTCGCTGGACCACGCTGGTGATCCTCGACCGTCGCCCGACCGATGAGGCCTGCAGCGCCGCGTCGCCTCGATCAGCTCCGAGGCTCGTCCTCGACCACGCCGACCAGCTCCGGGTCCTCCGGAGCGGGCATGTGCCGGATGCTGTCACTGCCCTTGTGGTCGTGGGCGCGGGAGTACCGGGAGTCCAACACCCGTCCCAGCTTCTGCGCCGCCCCGGCGTACGCGTCGTCCACGGTGGTCGCGTGGTGGGTGACCGCGACCGGCTGCTTGCCTCCGGGCCGCGCCTCGATGACGCACTTCTTGTCCTCCGGCTTGCCGCCCGCGTCCTCGCTGAGGTGCACCTCCACGCGGGTCAACCATCCGCTGAACCGGGACAGGCTGCTTTCCAGGTCGGTGGTCACATAGGTGGCCAGTCGTTCGCCACCGTGGACGTTGTGGTCGGTGTTGACCTGGATCTGCATGAGCACCCTCCGAAACGGGACAGCAATGGTTCTGGTCGGTACCACGGCAGCGGCCGGCTCAAACGCGGCGCTGATCAGGTCGCGGTGAGAGCTCCTGGACGCCGATCGCCGCCAGCAGATCCAGTTTGCTCCGCGCGTCCGTGCCCGGCCGAGGCGTGTACACGACCACGCGGAGATTCGAGCCCTGTGTGGTGAGGGTATCGGAGTCCAGGTCGACGTCTCCGACCTCCGGGTGCTCGACGATCTTGTGCCCGCTCTGGTGTGTCGCGACCAGACCCTGAGCCCACAGCTCACGGAAACGTGCGCTGCGCTCCAGTCGCACGATCAACGCCTGGAGCTCCTTCTCGTCGGGGTACCGGCTCGTGGTGGCACGCAGATCGGCCACCAGCGACCTCTCGAACGCGGAACGCTCCGCCGGCGTGTACCTCGCGCGGGTCGGCGGGCCCTCGAACTGGAGCAGCAGCATGTTGCGGTGCTCGACGGGCACGGCGCTGGGGTCGCCGAAGGTCGCCGCGAACAGCCGGTTCCAGTGCAGCAGCTGCCAGGTGGCGTCGTAGACCGACAGCGGGTGCCCGGAGAGCTGGTCCATGATCCGGTGCACGCTTCCCGGGATCAGCCGCGGAATGCGGCCGGCGTCCGAGTGGTGACCGGCCAGGCGCATGAGGTGGGCTTGCTCCTCATCGGACAGTTGCAGCGCTCGTGCCAAGGCGAGACACACCTGTGCCGACGGTGTGGCGGCTCGGCCCTGTTCGATGCGGATCACGTACTCGATCGAGATGCCTGCCAGGACGGCGAGTTCCTCGCGTCGCAGTCCGGGAGCACGGCGCGGCGAGTTCTGCGTGAGCCCGACCGCCTGAGGATCGAGGCGGGTCCGCCACGCACGAACGGCATTGCCGAGGTCGTTCATCCCCGCAGTGTCCCGCACCGCGCCGGCCGCGTCGTGGTACTGGCTGTACCAGGACGATCCGTGGCTGTCGGCACCTCCTTCCACAGTGGACCTTGGAGTCGTGAACCGACGGAACGCGGCAGCAAGGGACAAGAACATGACGAGGCCTTCTGAACTGGTGGTGGTGACCGGCGCTTCGACCGGCATCGGCCGAGCGACCGCGCAGCGGCTGGCCTTGGACGGCCTCCACGTCCTCGCGGGTGTGCGCCGACAGGAGGACGCCGAACGTCTGGCCGCCGTCAACGTCGAACCGCTCATCCTCGACATCACCAACGACGACCACGTGGCCGCACTGGGGGAGCGGGTGGCCGGCGACGGGCGGCGCTTGCGCGCGCTCGTCAACAACGCCGGTATCGCGATCAACGCTCCGGTGGAGACGCTGGAGCTCAAGGAGTGGCGGCGGCAGTTCGACGTCAGCGTCTTCGGTCAGATCGCGGTGACTCGCGCATTGCTGCCGGCGATTCTCGCCGGCACCGGCCGCGTCATCAACATCGGATCGGTCGCGGGCCGGGTCGCCATGCCGAGCTTCGGTCCGTACGCCGCCGCGAAGTTCGCCATGGAGGCGGTCAGCGACGCCTTGCGCCGAGAGGTGGCGGAGTTCGGGGTCGAGGTCGTGGTCATCACCCCTGGCGCGGTCCGCACGAACATGACCGAGAGCGGGATCGCCACCGCCACCCGGCTGTCGGAAGGCATGACACCAGAGCAGCACGGCCGCTACGACAAGCTCATGGCCGCATTCCTGCGTCAGGTCGAGGCGTTCGCCAGGGACGGTGTCGAGCCCGAGCGCGCCGCCGCGGTGATCTCACGGGCCATCGCCGCGCGGAAGCCGCGCACGCGCTACACCGTCGGTCCTGACGCGGCCATGGTGGTCCCGCTCAGCCGGATCGTTCCCGACCGGCTCCTCGACCGCGTGCTGCGCCGGCAGATGAAGTTGAACTGACCGGCTCTGGGCGGCCTACCGTCGTCGGCAGTTCGGCGTCGACCGACCACCCGCGTTCGGGCGCGGGCCCGGCACGCAGCGTGCCGCCGAGCAGCTGCACCCGCTCGGTCATCCCGAGCAGCCCGAAGCCGTGGTTCACCGACCGTGCAGGATCGACCTGTCCGTCGTCGATCACGCGCAGCCGCAACGTTCCCGCGCCCTCCACGACGCGGATCTCCACCCGCGAGGCGTTGCGGGCGTGCTGCAGGGCGTTGGTCAGCGCCTCCTGCGCCAGCCGGTAGACCGCCGCGTCGACCTGGGACGGAAGCTCGTCCAGGTCGTCCGGCAACTCCACGTCGACGACCGGGACAGGGGCGCGCCGGGCGAGGGACACCAGGTCGGCGACGCCGGGCTGCGGGGCGTACTCCGCCGGCGCTCCGTCGCGCAGCACCCTGACCATCGTCCGCATCTCCGCCAGCGTCCGCGACGCTTCCCCTTCGATGACCGCCAGCGCCTCGAGCGCCGCTTCAGGTCGCTGCCCTGCCATCGCCCGGCCCGCCTGCGCCTGCACGGCGATCGCCGAGACGTGGTGGGCGACGATGTCGTGCAGCACGCGCGCGAGGCCGACCCGCTCCTCGCTGCGGCTCTGGTCCAACGCCCGCCGCCAGCTCTCGGCGCGGTAGCGGAACGCCGCTCCGGCCGCCGCCGACGCCGTCAGGACGGCGAACGCTCCGAAGACGTCGGCCGGCCCGGCGTGGTCGGCGACCGTGCCGATTCCGGCCGCGACCGCCACCACCGCCAGCCCGATCACGATCTCGCGCCCCGAGCCCCAGCGGACCAGCGCGTACAGCAGCACCAGGACGTAGACCATCGTGTCAAGGCCCACGCTCGGGGCACCGCCCAGCAGGTTCGCCAGCGCCAACGCCGTCGCGGTGCCGAAGGCCACCACGACACAGGCCAACGGGTGGGTGCGCCGCCACAGCAGCAGCGGCGCGAGTCCGACCGCCACGATCGTCGCCAACGGCCGCCAGGCGACGTCGTCGCGGAGGACTCCCTCGAGCAGCGCCGTCACCATCAACGCCCCGACCAGCACCCAGTCGCGCGACACCCGTGCGGGAGCGTCCGGAGCACGGGGCTCGGTCCACAGCGAGGTCAGGGCGTTGGTGGTCACGAACGCAGCCTAGGGACCGCCGAGGCGCAGGGGACCAACCGAAAGAACGAGACGCCGCCTCTACCAACGGCCAGGTCAGCTCCGGCCTCGACGGCGATGTGCCCGTCGCCGGGCTCGGCGATCGTGGGCGCCTACCGGTCCTCACCACGACAACGGAGCCTGCGATGAGTACACGTCACCCCACCAAGACCGCCCTGGAAGACCCGCGGATCCCGGTGAGAGCCAAGCTCGCCGCGGCGTGGACGAGCGTGATGTTCCTGTACGCCTACGTGGACATCATCGCCTTCTTCAAGCCCGGCGTGATCGACGACATCGAGGTCGGCGTCGTCTGGGAGTTCGACGTCAGCCAGACGTTGCTGACCACCTTCCTCGTGCTCATGGCGATCCCGATCCTCATGATCGTGCTGTCGATGACGCTGCCGGCCAGGGCGAACCGCATCACGAACCTCGTCGTGGCCTCGGTGCAGATCCCCTACGCGGCGTTCAACGTGGTGGGGGAGACCTGGACGTACTTCTACGGCCTCGGCATCGCACTGGAAGTGGTCCTTCTCGTCCTCGTCCTGCGGTACGCCTGGACCTGGCCCCGCACCGCACCGACGGCGACCAGTTCGGACCGCGAAACCGTGCACGCCCGGCAGCCGTAGCCCGTAAGCCGGATTGACGCCACCCCTCGTCATTCATACATTCGAGTCCTGATTGTATGAATGACGAGGGGTGGTCCGCGTGACGCTGGGCAGAACCGCCGTCGTACTGGGTGGCAGCACCGCTGGTCTGTGCGCCGCCGGGGCGCTCGCCCCGCACTTCGACCAGGTGGTGGTGCTGGAACGCGACGAGCTCCCGGCCTCCGCGGAGCACCGCCGTGGTGTGCCTCAGAGCAAGCACCCGCACTTCCTGCTGAACTCGGGACGGCGCTCGATCGGGGCGCTGTTCCCCGGATTCGAGGACGAGCTCATCGCCGCGGGCGGGTTGCACCTGATGCCGTCGCTGGACGCCGCCTACCTCGACGGGGAGGGCTGGTCGGCGCGCAAGCGCGGGGCGATGACGATGATCTACGGATCGCGGATCCTCATCGAACGCGTGTTGCGCGACGCCGTTCGGGCTCTGCCCAACACGACCATCCGCGAGGGCGTCTCGGTGCACGGCCTCACCACGCGGGACGGGGTGGTCACCGGGGTCGGCCTGTCCACGTCCGCCGGCGACGAGCACCTCGACGCCGACCTCGTGGTGGACGCGATGGGGCGCGGGTCCTCGGTCAGCGGCTGGCTCGTGGCCGCCGGATGGCCAGAACCCGAGGTGCGCACGCTCGACGCCAAGGTCACCTACACCTCGCGCTGGTACGAGCTGCCCTCACCGGCCGAGCGGCCGGCCTCGTGGTGGTGGCGGCACCTGGTGATCATGCCGACCCCGGACAAGGGGGAGCACCCCGCCGAGCACGAGTTCCTGGTGAACTTCTTCCCCGTCGAGGGGAACCGCGTCATCGCCTGCATGGGCTCGTGGGGCATCGACATGCCTCGCACCACCGAGGCGTTCGTCGAGTCGGCGCGCCGGGTGCGGACGCCGTTGTTCGCGGCCGCGATGGACCGGTGTTCACCTACCTCGGAGGTGCACCTGACCCGGTCGACGGGCAACAAGTGGCGGCGCTACGACCGCTTGAGCACACCTGGTCTGGTCTTCGTCGGCGACTCGATCTGCGCGTTCAACCCGTTCTACGCACAGGGGATCAGTTCCGCGGCGATGTCCGCGCTGTTGCTGCGCGAGCACCTGTCCCGCGCGCAACGCCTCGACGCGGAGTTCCACGCCAGGTTCCTCCTGGCGCAACGCAAATCCCTCACCGTGCCCTGGTCGCTGGCCATGGCGAGGGACCAGGGCTACGAGTGCGCGGTGGGTACCGAGAAGGTGCCGGAGTGGTGGCGTCGCGTGCTGGCGGCCGTGTCCGGCCCGGCTTTCAGTCTCATCGTCGGTGCGGCGCGTGAGTACGAGGTGGTCGACGAGCACTTCGCGAAGGTGTTCAACATGGACGAGTCGCTGGGCGAGATGATGCGGAACCCGAGGGTGATCGCGGCGCTCGTGCGCTACCGGATCCGGAAAGCGCTGGGAAGGCAGCGGATTCCCTTCGGGTTCGATCCCCAGGCGGAGCCGCCGGCCACGGACTACTCGCCGAACGGTGCCGCGGCAACGGTTTCCGCGCGATGAGCGCCGTGTGCGGGCCGGAGGCGGAAGCCGTCACCCGCGGCCTCGGCTTCGACTGCCACGACGTCTCACCCGTGGTCTCCGTGCGGTTTCCGTGGGATCTCGCGCACTGGACGATGCCGCTGCTCGAGCTGCTCATCATCGGCGGCGCCGTTTTCGCCCTGGTGCACGCATGGCGCCGCTACCGCAACGGCGATCCGATCAACCTGGCGCTGTGGTGGACGTCGCTGGTGTACCTCGCGGTGATCGAACCACCGCTGTACTTCCCGGAGTGGTTCGGACTCAACGAGATCTACGGTTTCATCTTCGCCCACAACCAGTTCACCGTGCAGTTCATGTGGGACAGGTTGCCGCTCTACATCATCGCGTTCTACCCGGTGATCAGTCAGCTCGCCTACGAGCTGGTGCGGTCGCTCGGCGTCTTCCTGCGCCGCGGCGCGCTCGTGGGGTCGGTCGCCGTCGCCTTCGCCTGCCAGGTGTTCTACGAGGTCTTCGACCAGATCGGACCACAGCTGAGGTGGTGGGCCTGGAACCCGGACAACCACATCGTCAACCACCCCGCGCTGGCGGCGGTGCCGATGACGAGCATGCTGCTGTTCGCGTCCGTTTCGCTGGGGGCCATGACCTATCTGGTCGTGCGCCTGGCCGGCGAGCGCCGCGGGTGGTCGTTGGTGCCGCGCGTTCTGCTCGCGGGCGTCCTCACGCCGCCGACCATGGCGATCGCGGGCATCCCGTCGAGCTTCTTCAGCGGCAACGCCACCGCCCAGGCCTGGGTTCTCGGCGTCGAGCTGGCCCTGGTGTGGCTGGCCGGTGGCTGGATCGTGTTGTCGCAGCTGAGGTCGCCAGGGCCTGATGAACCGCTGTCCGCCTTCGTCCGGATCTACCCGGCCGTCTACCTGGGCGGGATGGCGGTGTTCTGGGTCAGTGCGCTTCCCGACGGCCCGCCGATCACCGGCGCGCTCTACGCGCTCGCCTGTTTCATCGGGGCAGGTCTGTTGCTCGCGGCGCTGCGTCGAGTGCACCGGAAGGCACCTTCCACCGTCTGAGCCGACGCTCTCGGGGATGATGGTGCGCATGGGGTACCACGGCTGGCAGGGCAACCCGCCCGGCACCGAGGACGAGGCACGCCGCCGGATCGTCAAGGCCGCGACGGCCTGTGTGGACCGCGTCGGGCTCACCAAGACCAGCATGTCCGTGGTCGCCGCCGAGGCGGGCGTGACGCGGCAGACCGTCTACCGCTACTTCCCGCGGCTCGCGGACATCCTCAGCGCCGTGGCGGTGGCCGGCGCCGAGGACTTCGCCGCGCGGATGGCACGGCACCTCGCCACGTTCGGCAGCCCGGCCGAGGTGGCCGTGGAGTCCGTGGTGTTCGGCGTCCTGGAGGTCCCGCGGGAGCCGTACCTGGGCCTGCTCCTGCAGGCGGGCGAGTCCGACTTCTTCACCGTCGCGGTGACCTCGCCCGAGTCCTTCGCGCTCGGCGCGCGCATCCTCCGCGACGTGCCGGTGGACTGGGCCGGTGCCGGGATCACCACCGACGACGAGCTCCAGGGGCTCGCCGAGATCCTGATGCGGCTCTTCCTGTCGTTCCTGCAGCACCCCTCGACCCCGGCGCTCGACGATGACCAGCTGCGGGCTCTCGTCCGCCGGTGGATCGGGCCCGCTCTCCAGTAGCCGCCGCGGCCTCTCCGGTGCTGGTTTACCGAATCCCTACCGCTGGTTGGGCGTCGCCGAACCACGGATTCATACGGTGACTCGCGAGGCATCCGACTTCGTTGTTACCCGCTGGAGGTCACGCGCCATGCCAGACGAGAACAAAGAGCCCGAGGGGCAGACCCCTGAGGAGATCGAGGTCGTCGCGCACAGCGCCGACGAGGACGAGGAGTTGAACGCGGGTTGCACGTTCAACTCCTCTGAAGTCCTGTAACGACGGACTGCCCTGGGCGCCCGTGGTCGGAGAGATCGTCATCGGAATCAGCGAACCCTGCGGAGTTTCTGTGAGCGTGGACCACGTCAAGTTGGACAGCGGGGCGCGGGTCCTCGCGGGCAAGAAGAACTACTGGTTCCTCGGCCGGGGTGGCATAGCTCGTCTCGGCGCCCGGCCGTCCGGGAACCGGTCACCGAGCTGGTGCGCGGCGTGCACCGCGAGGGCCGTCTTGCCGGTGCCGAGCGGTCCCGTCACCACGACGAGCCGGTGCTTGCCGCGGGCGACCGCGTCGGTCAGCTGCCGGGTGATCTCCGTCCGCCCGGTGAAGTTCGGCGGGTCCCAGGGCAGCCGGCGCGGGGGCCGGCTGGACGTGCGGATGGCGGGCACGTCCCCGCGCAGCACCGACTGGTAGTACGACTCGAGTGCGGAACTCGGTGACAGCCCGAGCTCGTGCGCGAGCAGGCGCCGCATCTCGTCGTAGACCGCCAGTGCCTCCGGCTGCCGGCCGGACTGGCACAGCGCGGTCATCTGCAGGATGCGCAGCCGTTCGCGAGGTGGGTGCTGCTGCGCGACCTCGGCCAGGCGCTCCACCGTGTTCGCACCGCAGTCCATCTCGATCTCGGCCTCGGCCCAGTCCTCGATCGCGGCGAGGCACTGCCGGTCGAGCCGCTTCGCGGCGGCGGCGAGCAGCGGCACGTCCCGCATCCCGTCGAGCGCCTGGCCGCGCCGCAGCGAGAGAGCGCCGGCCAGTACCTCGGCCACGGCCGCCGGCGACTCCACGCGCCGCAACCTCCCCGCGTCCCGCACCAGCTGCTCGAAGCGGAGCGAGTCCAGCTCGGCCGGTTCCACGTGCAGCACGTACCCGCCGCTCTGGTGGCGGATGCGGGGACCTGGCCCCGTGCCGATCATCCCGCGCAACGTGGACAGGTACACCTGGATGTTCTTGCGCGCCGTCCTCGGCGGCGAGCCGAGCCACAGGGCCTCGGCCAGTGCGTCGACCGACACCAGCGAGTTCGCGTGGCACAGCAGGGCGGCGAGCACGATCTGCTGCTTGCGCGGCCCGGCGTCCAGGAGGTCGCCGTGCGCCTCGACCCGCAGGGGACCGAGGATCCCGAAACGCATCCCCGGCCTGCCGGCCGTCGGAGGTGAGCCGGTCATGCTAGGCGATTTTTACGCTCGTGTGGCCTTCGACATCGGGATCCGCCAGGGCGTCCAGCCGTCTCTTGACGGAGTTCAGCACCGCGACCTCGTCCTCGGTGAGCTGGGCGAGCACGTCCCGCTGCTCCGCGGCGAGCATGTCGACCGGATTCCCCGCCTCGCGTAGTACGGCCAGCGCGTCGAACGTCATTAGGGCTCCCTCGCAGTGCCCGGAGATGTCCTAAGTGGACACCCGTCAACGTCCGGACCCACAGCGGGAGCGTCTCGGATCGGCTGAGTCCGGCCCGCGCCCAGGACGCACTCGCGCATCGCAACGAATGGCTCCGGAGAAAGCAAATGCTCTTATTCGCTTTCTTCGGCTGCAAGTCAACGCGTTAATGAGCCTGTTCGATCGCAACCCCGCTCAGGGGTCGGATCAAGAATCTCGCCGCGGAACTGCGCAGTCAATCGACCGAATGGTGGGACACGGGGTGAAGTGCTGGCAACGATCTTGCCGCGCCACCCCGGCTCGGCGACAACGCCTGGCTTGGAGAGCTGAACTCGTGCCGAACGATAGCGGCAGCAAGGAAGTCCCAAGTCTCCCTCGGGCGCCTCACATGCGCTCCGCCTGCCTGCGGCCCTCGTCCCGCGTCTCGTTTGGTCGCCGCGTGGCGGGCTGTGGAGCAATTCCGGTCATGTCCGCCTGTTTTACATCCGGGTTATCGAAATGTCTCTCCGTCCTCCGCCGCGGATTGGTGCTTTCGAGTAGTGCCGGCGACTCGGACGTTGCGCTGGTGCGGGAAGCGGCGATCTATCTCGGGACGCGCAAAGCGTCGGCCACGACGAGGGGGAGACCGCACGATGAGGTTCAAGACGGGGTTCGGTCCGACCGCAACGGTTCTGTGGGACACCGACTGGGCGCCGGAACGCAAGTCGGCGGCGATGCGGGAGCTGCCCAGCGGTTCGAGCGTGTCCTTGCTGCTCGACATGTCCAAGAAGAGGGACGACCAGGCGGTGCTCGCGGACCTGAACGCGTTGCTCGGCTCGGCGCTGCGGCAGCTCGGCACCTGGCCACGGCGCGACTTGCACTTCCTGCGGGCGAATCTGCCGGTCCTGCAGGCACAACAGCACCTCCGGGCGGTGGAGAACGCGGTGACGGCGGCGGTGCGCCCTTGCGACACAGGTGGTGTTCCGCCGCAGAAGAAGACACCTGCCGGGAAGACCAGGGTGATCGCCTTCAACTACAAGACCGGGCAGCGGGACGTGCGGAAGAGCACCGAGTTCGACCACGCTCTGTTCTTCGCCGACCAGGCACGCGCGCTCAAGCTGGGACTGCGGGTCCTCACCACCGAGGGTGGGCGGCAGGACCTGCTGAAGGACGACGTGTTCAAGGGCCTCGACCCGCAGTGGACCATCGTCGACCAGGTGGCCTCCGAGTGGGCCGAGGACAGCGTCGAGCACCTGCAGTCCGGAGAGGTGGCGGTGCTGGAGGAGTTCAACGCCACCGCGTTGCGGGCAGGGCTGGTGGCCGGGCGCCAGGCGCGATGGGCGGCGTTGCTGGACGCCACCTACGTGAACGACGTCTTCGATCCGATCGGGTCCAAGCAGTGGGTGCCGGAAGGGCTGCTGGTCGTCGCGGGCAGGACCCGCGAGATGGTGGAGTCCGCGCTGGAACGGCAGCACCGCAGAGCAAGACACCTCCGGTTCTACGCCGAGGGCGGCAACCTGATCGTCGGTGAGAACGCGGCAGGGGAGACGATCGCACTGGTCGGGCGGGACTCGATCGCCGCGACTGCCGGCGAGTACCTGTTCGTCGGCGATAACCCGGTGCTGGCGTTGATCGCCGAAGACCTCGGCATCGCGGTGCAGCGGGTGATCCCCGTCGAGCAGCCGGGGAAGTTCCACCTGGACATGGGTCTGCTGTTCGTCGGCAAAGGCGTCGTGCTGCTCAACGACAGCCGGGCCCAGCTCGAGGAGGCGGAGGCCAGGCTCACGACCTACCCGAACGACGCCAGCCGGCGGCACGCGGCGAAGCTGCGTCTTCAGTGCGGCCTGGAGGACCTCGCGGCGCGTGACCTCGCGGCCGGAGGGTTGACGGTGCACCGGCACAAGCTGGAAAGCGGAACCGTCTACAACTTCTTCAACGGCGAGTTGGTCGCGGACGAGAGGGATCAGGTCCACTACCTGACCAATGGCACGAGCACCGAGGCGGTCATGAAGAGCTTCGTCACTCTGCTGGTCAACGAACTGAAGGTCGCCGTGGCCGTGCACACCAGCCCGGTCGGCGCGGCCGAGCACAGCCTGGAGAGCCAAGGCGGCGTCGGCTGCCGGATCAAGGGCGCGCCCGGCCCGCACTGAGGTCTGTGCGGTGTCGGGCGCATGCCGGACGACGGTTGCTCACCACGTTGCCGCGCCGGCGAAAGACGTCGGCGCGGGCTCGTAACCGAGGTGCGTCCGGGCGGCGGTGATGTCCAGAGTGCGCTCGCTGGCCAGGTGGCTGATGGCGTACCTGGTCAGGCGAGGAGGCTCAGCTCGACCCGCCAGTCGCCAGACGGGCTCGACCATTGTTGCCAGAGCCCAGGCGAGTCTCAGGGGAAGATGGCGGATCCGGACGTCCAGGCCACGTTCCCGCATGAGGTCCCGCAACGCACTTTCCAGTACGACCGGCGAAGAGTCCGCCACGTTGTAGACGCCGGCTTGGCCGGTGCACGCCAACAGGCTGGCTTGTGCCAGGTTGTCGACCGACGTGAGCGACTGCAGCGCCTGCCCGTTGCCCACGAGGAACAAGGTCCGGCCGCGGATCGCGCTGAGGACCCGTGGAAGCAGAGTGGGGTCGCCCGGGCCGTAGACGGCATGGGGGCGGAGGATGACGCTGTCCGGGCGTGCCAGCACCAATCCCTCCGCCTCGGCCTTCGTCGCACCATAGGCAGTGAGGTAGCGACTCACCGGGGCAGCGGACTCGATCGCCGAGACGGTCGGCCTGAACGGGTCGTACACGCTCGCCGTCGACATGTGCACGAACCGTGCATCAGGGAAGGTCTCCAGGACGCTCCGCGTACCGGAGACGTTCACCCGCCGGATCTTCGCGGGAGAACCCCAGTCGGTCACGGCAGCGGCGCAGTGCACCACGGCGTCGACGACCGGCGGATCGATCAGCGGCCCCGCCGTGATGTCCCACGAACGTGACCCGTAGGCGTGCACCTGCCAACCCCGTGCTTCGGCGGCACGGCACACCGCCCCACCCACGAAGCCGGTCGCCCCCGTCACCGCGAGCCGCATCAGCGAGCCAGTCGCGCGCGGAGGGCGGATCGGTCGATCTTCTTGGTGCGGCCCGACACCGGCAGCTCCGGCAGGACCACGACCTCATCGGGCAGCGCGTAGACGTCGATCAGGTCTGGCAACGAGGCTCGGACCCGCGCGGCCAGTCCGGGGCCGGCGTCAGGGGTGGCCGCGAGCGCCAGCACGATCCGCTCGTCGCCGATCTCGTCCGGCACTCCGATCATGACGGCGGCCGCGACTCCCGGCAGGCGGGTGATGGCCGTTTCGTACAGGCCGGGATACACGTTGGTCCCCTTGCGGAGGATCATGTCCTTCTTCCGGCCGGTGAGCACGATCAAGTCGCCCTCCAGCCGAGCCAGGTCGCCGGTGGCGTGCTCCGTCAACGGTGGCGACCCCAGATAACCGCGGCACAGGTTGGGGCCGGACACCATCAGTTCCCCGTCCTCGGCGACGCGTGCCCGCACGCCCGGCAGCGGCCGGCCGAGGAGGTCGCCGTCGTGCGCGAGCTTCTCCTCGGCGGTCGCGATCGCCACCGGAAGGATCTCGGTCATGCCGTACACGGCGAGCAGTTCGACCCCGGGCAACGCGGCGCGTGCACGTCGCAGCAGAGGCGGCAGGACCGGTGCGGATCCCAGCAACACCTGGCGCAGCGACCGCGGCAGCGCGACCCCGCTGTCGAGGATCGCGGCCAGGTCGGAAGGCACCAGGAAGGTGTGGGTGGCGCCCTCCAGACCGGCCGCGAGCGCGGCGGGCTCGGCAGCGGGCGCGAACCCGTAGGGCGGCATGGACCAGTGCGCACCCGCGACCAGCGCGGGCAGTCCCAGCATCATCTGGTCGGTGTGCACTCGGGAGTCCTGATCCAGTTCGCACCGCATCGCCAGCACGTTCAGCGCGGCCGCGAGCGAACCCCTCGTGTGCACAACGGCTTTCGGCTCCGCCGTGGTGCCCGAGGTGAACACGACCACGGCGTCCTGGTCTGGTCGAGGGTCGGGCAGCGGCGCGCCGGCGACTGGTTTCGCGAGCCTCCGGGTGGACACCGCGCGCAGTGGCACACCGGGCAGCCAGGGCCCGGACCTGATGTACCGCACCGGCAAGGAGGTGTAGTCCGGCAGGAGCACGCCCCTGCGACGAGCCAGGGCGCGCAGCGGGCCGGGTGCGCTCGCCGCGTACAGCAGGGACTCGGCCGCCACCCAGCCCGGCCCTGCCAGTTCGGTGCGCCTCGTGAAGAGCTCCTGCCCGCCGCCGGGGTCGACGAAGACCACCGTGCCGCCGGCCGCGACGGTTCCGAGAGCCAGGACGATCGCGTCAGGCCCTGGTCGTACCGAGAACAGCATGCGGCTTCCAGGCGAGAAACCCCTTGAGCGCAACCGGTGCGCTGTGCCGAGCACGCGGTCCGCCAGCTCGGCGTAGGTCATCGTCCTTCCGCGGCCGTCGGTCAACGCAGGTCTCCCGCTGTGGAGCCTGGCCGCCTGCAACACCCCGATCAGAAGGTCGTCAGCCACGGCGCACCACCAGTCTCGAATAAGAGGGGATCAGCACCCGTCCGGCGGCGCTTCGGTCCACAACAGACAAAGGTGCCGCGTCGAGCACGGCGCCGAGCACCGCGCGGATCTCCGCTTGGGCCAGCGGCATGCCCAGGCAGAAGTGGGGTCCCGCGCCGAACCACAGCTGTCTGATCTGCGGCGGGTGCGGACGCTCCGGATCGAAGGACCCCAACGCGTTGGCCGCCGAGATCGTCGCGATCACCACCCGGTCGCCGGCCCGCACCCGCACGCGGCCGATCCGGGAGTCCGCGGCCACGCTGCGCAGCATCACCGGCGAGGGCACGGTCACCCGCAGCGCCTCGGCGACCGCGTCGTCGACCAGGCTCCTGTCCGCGGCCAGCCGGTCCAGCCAGCCGAAGTCGTGCAGCAACGCCACCAGCCGCGGGACGTACGACACCAACGTCTCGGTCCCCGTGAGCACGAACGCCGCCACCGCGCCGAGCGCCTCCTCCTCGGTCAGCCCGAGTTGGCGCATCCGGCCTGGCACAGTCGTCGGGTCGCCGTCGGCCCACGCCCGCGCGGCCGGCTTGGTGAGTACCCCCAGCGACTCCCGGCACCGCAGCACCTGTGCGGGCGTCAGGGACCGACGGCCCAGCCGGATCGCCGACGTGATCGCGGTCCCTGCCACGTGTGCCGCCACCGCCTCGGACACCTCCAGTCCGACCAGTCCGCAGATCACCGCGCCCACCAGCCGCCGCACGACGGCCACCAGGTCGACCGGACCGGCCTTCAGCGCGTTCCGCAGCTCCTCCACCGGTGCCTCGAGGACCGTCCCGCACAGATCGGCCACGCTGCGCGGTGTGAACAGCCCGGACAGCTTGCGCCGGAGGTCACCGTGCGCCGCGCCTTCCATGTTCAGCAGCACGGTCGGGCCCACCACCGGCGTCCACAGGTCCGCAGGTGACCCAGGTCCGGTCTTGGTGAAGTGCGCCGGGTCGTTGAGCACTTCCTTCGCTAGAGCGGCGTCGCTGACCACGACCCCCACCCGCGGTACGCGGACCACCGGTGCGATGCGGCCGACGGCGCGGACCAAGGGGTAGGCGACCGGGTGCGCGGCCAGGTGGAGCTTCAACTCCCAGCTCATCGGATGTCCACGACGTCTGGCCGGTAGCGGTGGTCGGCATACCAGGCGAGCGTCTTGCGCAACCCCCATGCCTGTGCCCGCCGCGACGAGCCGTGGACGACCACGTCCCGCCGCAGCCCGTACGCCTTGGTGTGCAGGCGAACCGCGTTGACGAGGGCGCGGTCCTCGTGCAGGTCTTCGATCTTCGACCGCGGGAACCCACCGGCGAGCACGTACAGCTCGGCCGTGATCGCCATGTTGCAGCCGGGTGTCATCACGTACGGCCCCAGGTAGCGGGGATCCCGGTTGCCGGACCTCATCTTGCCGAACACCGAGGCGACCTCGACGGCGGCGATGAGCACCCACCGCGTGACAGCCCGAACCCCTTCGTCCTTGCGTGGCAGGAGCTGTCCAGACACCAGGCGAAGTCCGCTACCCAGCGCGGCCTTGATCCGAACCGTCCAATCAGGAGCCGGAAGACAGTCCGCGTCCGTGCGCGCCAGCCATCGCGCCCCATGGGCGACCGCGTGGCGCATCCCGGTGTCCGCCGCCGCGCCGGTGCCCTTCTGCGGCTCGTGCACGACTTGCAGTCGCAGCCCCGGATTCTCCCTGTGGAACCGGCGCACCAGGTCCACTGTGGAATCAGTCGAGCCGTTGTCCACCACGACCAGCGTGAAATCCAGGTCTTCCTGCGCCGCGAGAGCTCTCAGCGTCGCGACGACGGAGCGTTCCTCGTTGTAGGCCGGCACGACCACCCACAGGCTCACAGCCGCACCACCACGAGCCCGAGGCTCACTCCGCCGGCCAGGCCCACCAACGCGACGAGGTCGCCGGGACCGCAACGACCCATGCGCTGCGCGGTGACCAGTTGCAGGGGCAGGCTCGCGGACGCCACGTTGCCGTGCTCGGCCAGCGTCACCACCAACTTGTCGCGCGGCACGCCCGCCCGCTCGGCGAAGATCTCCAAGTACGGCAACGACACCTGGTGCACGCACGCCACCGCGAAGTCGTCCCACGTCAAATCCAGCCCGCGGAGGGTGTTGTCGAGGACGTCGCGGCCCAGGTGCAAAAACGCGTCCTTGAGCCGCGGACCGTCCATGTCGAAGTAGGTGAACTCCGGATCGCGCGGATGCCGAGATCCGCCGCCGGGGAGAGTGCCGACGTCCCACCACGTCGAATCCGCGGTGAACGCACTGCCCAGCACGCCGGCATCCCCGGCGGTGAGCAGTACAGCCGCGCCCGCATCGGACAGCGTGTACCCGGGAAAGGCACGTCGGAACTGCGCTGCATCCGCCACGTCCCAGCGCACAGCCCGCGACGGTGACTCACCGCTCGCGATCAGAACGGTGCGGTAACGACCCGCCGAGATCAACGCATCGGCGACCTCGATCGCGTTGAGCACGCTGTTGCACGCGTTCTTGACGTCCATCACGGGGCAGCGCAGCTCGAGCTTCGCCGCAACGATGTGGGCGGTCGCCGGCTCCACCATGTCCTGACTGGCGGAAGCGAACAGGAGCAGGTCGACGTCCGCAGGCTCGGATCCGGTGTCCGCCAACAGCTTGCGTGCCGCCGCGACCGCCAGGTCAGATGCCTGCTCGTCATCGCGCATCACGTGCCGTGACCGGATACCGGTCAACCGGCCTATGAGCCCAGGCGGAGGGGAGAACGGTCCCAAACGCCGTTCCACCTCGTCCGTGCTCAGCCGTGCCTCGGGCAGATGCACGGCCACGCCGGCCAACCTTGTGCTCACTCCCGCACCTCCTGCGTGCACGTTATATGCGGCAGTGCGGAGCGACGTCGGTAGAACTACTTGGATGGCCGAGCAGGCGCTGGTGGTCGAGTTGCAGGAGATCGAACGCCAGACCCGGTCGAGCGGCTCTCCGCAACGGCGCCAGCTGACCTATTCGTTCCCCAACTCGCGTGTCTGGAGAATCCAGAACACCGCGAACTCGCTGGGAGCACTCCAGCGCCTCACGGGTGTGGCCGGCCTCACTCAGCCGCATCGAGTGGTACCCGGCCGCCATCGCCGCGTCGTGCAGATGGGCTGCGCGGTCGTGCGCCGCCGGCTCGCCGTACGCCTCCGCGACGCGCCGGGTGAACTCGCGGGTCTCCTGCCCGGCGTCCAGCGACCGGCGCCCGTGCGTACGCACCGATGCCGCCAGCGCCGGCAGGTGGGTCACGTGACCGTGCCGCGCGGGTTCCTCGCGGCGATCGACGGCACGGCGTGAGTGGTCCAGGGATTCTGTTGAGCGCCCCAGGTGCTCGAAGAACACAGCGTGGTCGACCATCGCCGAGGCCAGAGCGGGCAGGTGCGCGACGCGGTCGATCTCGGCGAGTCCCGCCACTCCCGCAGGTGCTCCAGCCCGGTGTCCCTGCCGACGAACGGGACCACCTGGCTGCGGGCGTCCGGCAGACGGCGTGGCTGGGCCATCAGCCACGCGGTGCTGGGCGGGCTCGGTGTCCGGAACGGCTGGACGACGTGGGCACGGGTGCCGAAGCGCTGGTGGACGCCGCCCTCGACGACACCCGCCTGGACCACTGACCCCGACACGGGGCCGTGGACCGTGTTGACCACCGCGTCACCCGGACTGTCGGCCCGGACGTCATCGGACGATTCTCGCCGCGCACCCCGGTGGCGGAAGGGGTTGGCCGGTGCGATGACCCGGACGGAGGCATGGTCGCCCAGCGCTGCCTCGGCCTTCGGTCTGACGGGCTCGCGCGACGGGAGGGTTCCTCGGTGCCCCAGCCGAGGGACCCTCCCGTCCTCCGCGTCAGTGGTGCGCGACAGCGAAGCCGTCGAACGCGGCACCGGTGTTGAAGACTCGGACTCCGTTGGCGCCGCTGGTGAAGCTCGTGTCGGTGACGGAGATCTTCGGTGTGCTCATGTCGCCGACGTACACCTTGATCGACGAGCCGACCGCCTCGACCCGCAGGTGGTGCTTGACGTTCGGCCGCACGGTCACGGGTGCTGACGCGAGCTGCGTCCAGTTGTTGTCGGCCTTGCCGAGCACGACGCGTCCGCTGCCGGTGATCCCGGCGTAGTAGCCGCGGTAGGCGTCCGTGCCGGTGGTCGCCTGCGTCGCGCGGAACACGACCCCGCTGTCGCCGTTCGCTGACCTGGGCGTGATGTCGGCGTCCTGCACGAAGTCGGTGAAGTTCGTGTCCAGCAAGGACTTCCCGCCGTACGACGCGCCGGTCTCGTACCGTCCGCCGCTCGCCGTCCAGGTGCCGCCGTGCGTGGTCCAGCCGATGGCGTTGTTGTCGTCGAAGTTGTCCTTGACCCGCATGGTGACGGGCTGGATGGTGCCGTCGGCGTTGAACGTCATGCGGTCGTAGGCGAGCTGCCGGTCGTTGGCGCCCGAGCGGCTCAGCGGGCGGCGGTGGTAGGCGATGTACCAGATGTCGGTGCCGGGCACGTTGATCACGGAGTTGTGGCCGGAACCCCGTGCCACGGCGGCGTCCTGGGCGAGGACGCGGCCGAGTTTGGTGAACGGGCCGGTGGGGGAGTCGGAGATCGCGTACGCCACGGCGTAGTTCGGGCCGGTCCAGCCGTCTTCTGACCACATGAAGTAGTACTTGCCGTTGCGCTTGAACATCTGGGAGCCCTCGGTGAAGTTCGCCGGGGTGATCTCCTTGTACGTGCTGCCGTCGGGGAACGTGCCGAGGCTCGTCATGTCGGCGTTGAGCTTCACGACGTTCGCGTGACCCCAGCCGCCGTAGTACATGTACGCCTGGCCGTCGGTGTCGATGAAGACGTCCTGGTCGATGGGCTGCGCGCCGTTGACGAACTGGCTGATCAACGGCTTGCCGATGGCGTCGCGGTAGGGGCCTTCCGGGCGGTCCGCGACGGCGACGCCGATGCCGCCCAGTTCGGAGTTGCTCTGGATGTCGTTGGCGCCGAAGTAGAGGTAGTACTTGCCGGCGCGTTCGATCGGGGCGGGTGCCCAGACCGCGCGGCGGGCCCAGGAGATGTTCGCCTTGGTGAGGACGTCGGGGTGCTTGGTCCAGGTGACGAGGTCGGTCGAGGAGAAGGCGTCGAGGTAGGTCTGCTCGTCGTAGGGGCGCGACGAGGTGGGGAAGACCCAGTACCGGTTGCCGTAGACCGCGACGTCCGGGTCGGCGTACCACCCGTCGACGAAGGGGTTGCCGGCCTCGGCCGTCGGGAAGTCGGGCGGTGCGGGTACGGCGGCCGCGGGCACGCCGCCGAGCAGGGAGAGCGCCAAGGCCGTCACGACGATCTTTGACGTCACGTCTCGTCCAATCTGCAGGGAGTCTTTACAACGTTGTAAAATCCGTCTTGGATCGATCCAAACACTCTCCGTGGGCGGTGTCCAGCCATCGCGGGGTCGGGACGAGGCGCGGTGCGCTGGGCTGTGCGGGCGGCGGCGATCTTGCAGGCACAACGCGCGGTCGACCTGGGAACACCGATCAAACCGGTCCTGACAGCGGAAGCACTGTGGACAGCTCGCGCAGACTCTCCAAGGCTGAAGCTGTTCTCCTGCCACTGCGCGGAACCACCCGAGCCCGCGGTCGAGTTGGCCGGCGCGTCGCGGATGACGTTCACCTGAACAGATCGAGCTCGGCCTGCAGGGCCTTGGTGAGCACTTGCAGGTCGGGCACGTGGTCGGGATCGGAGACCACGGTGACGGTGAAGGTGTCGGCATAGGACAGAGCCGCGAACGCCACCGTCACGTTGCCGGTGGTGGCCGACAACGGGATGAGGCCGACGACCGGCGCCCCGCCCAGGTGCACGGGCCGGTCAGGGCCGTGCATGTTGGTCACGACGGTCTGCACCAGGTGTTGGTGGTTCATGAACCAGTCGGCGATGCCGAGCAGCTTCAACACCCGGAAGATCGACGTGGCCGAGGCGACCGATTTCTTGTGGGAACGGGTGATCGTGGCGATGCGGGTCAGGCGTGACCGGTGGTCGCCGCCGATCGGCAGTGCGACGGGCATGACGCCGGTGCTGTTGCCGAGGTGGGCGGCCGTGGTCGAGCGGCGCGTCGACACGGGGATCGAGACGACCAGCTCGCCGACGTGGTCACCGCGGCCGGTCAGCAACGTGCCGAGTGCACCTGTGACGGCGGTGAGCAGGGCGTCGTTGATCGTGCCCCCGTAGAGGTGTGCGGCGGCGTGGAGCTGGGACACGCTGGTTCGTGCGATGGTCTGCTGCCGTCGTGGGCCGGTCGGTTGGTTCAGGGAACAGCGCGCACCGCGTGACGGCCGTTGGAACCTGGGCGACGAGATGCGTCCTGGCGGGCTCAGCCGGGTCTTCCAGGCGTCCTTCGCGAGTGCGCGGCGGGAAGGAGCGGCAGCGGGAAAGGGCGCGGTCTCGGTCCTGGGTGCCCCGTCGAGGAGGTTCGCCAGCACGGCGAGGCCGCCGATGCCGTCGGACAACACGTGGTGGAACACCAGGATCAGCGCCGCCCTGTTCTCCGTCAGGCCGGTGACCAGCGTCGCCGACCAGAGCGGTGCCGAGCGGGGCAACGGGCGGGTCACCAGCGAGGAGGCGATGTGCAGGAGTGCCGCCTCGTCGCCAGGAGCCGGGCAGGCCATGCGATGCACGTGCCTGGTGATGTCGAACGCGGCGTCGTCGACCCAGACGGGGCGGCCACATCCGAACGGTGTGCGGACGAGTCGCCGGCGCAGCCGCGGAACAGTGCGGACGCGGTCCGCGAGCAGGGACTCGACGTCGCCAGGATCCCGTTGCAGCACGACAATCGCGCCGACCTGCATGTCCGAGGCCAGCGACATCATGTCTTCGGGGGTCGTCCGGTCGATCATCAGGGGTGCCGTTCGGCTCGTTGTTCGATGCCGCGCAACATCTTCTGCTCCATGACCAGGCTTCCCGGCTCCATCACGAGCTGGTTGAACCAACGGACGGGCAGTGACGCGTCGGGGACGGTGATGCGGTTGCGGCTGATCAGCCTGGTTCCGCCGACGACCTCGTGCAGCACGAACGCCCAGACCCACCTGCCGTCGTCGGAACGCAGCACGAGCGCGTGATCGGGTTCGAGGATCTCCACCAGCAGTGTGGGGCCTCCTTCCCCGACCGGCAGCACCTCACCGACGTGCAGGTCCTGGAACTCCGGCAGGATCTCGTCGGCGCTGTGCATGTTCAGGCCGAACAGGTTCTCGATCCAGTCGTAGGTGTAGGCACCGCCGCGCCCGCTGCCCATCTGCACCAGCCACGGCCAGATTCGGCTGGGAGGCGCTGCGATGGTGATCGCGCGGGTGGTCAGCAGGTCCGGTCGGCGCAGCAGGTCGTCACCGGGCAACGTGCTCTGAGCCTCGTCGTCGGTCGCGCCCCAGGTCACGCACCACTTGCGCCACAGCAGCGGGTACGACGCCACCGCTGCTGCGGCGGCACCCAGTACCAGTCCCGAGAGGTTGGCAATCTTCATGGTTCCCACCGTGCTTCGGCCCGTACCGGTTGCTCAGAGCCGTAGGACCCGACCTGCCGGGGTAGTCCGCCCGGCAGCGGGTGTGGCTCTACGGCGTCGAATAGGGTTCTGACCGTTCGATCGACTGCGTGACAGAAGGCCTGTGGTTCCGTTCGACGTGTTCTTCCGCCAGTTGGTCGGCGAGCTGTTCCTGAAGTTCTTCACCGCGGTAGCTCGCGAGAACCCTCATGGTGATCGCGTGGGCCAACGCCAGGAGGAGCAGCACGATGCCGAGTTTGGTGACGAGCTGCTGCAGCTGACCGTCGACCGGCACGTCAAAGGTGGAGATCAGGGCGACGAGTCCGAGGACGATCAGCACGAACAGCGTGGTGGTGAGCCAGCCGGCGGCGATGCTCGTGCCGCGTTTGGCGAGGTAGTGGCGCCCGCTGATGGTGATGATCGCGGCGTCGGCGACGACCAGCAGCGTGCTGATGGTCAGGAAGGCGATGTAGCTGTCGGTGTTCATGTCAGCTCCGGTCCAGGAGACGGGTGAGGGCAGAGCCGGTGATCGCCGCGAACACGGCCAGGCCCGTGGCCCAGGCCACCGCGTTGGCGCCCTCCGCGGTGCCGGCCAGGACGAGCACCAGTGCCGACGAAGTCAACGCGCCGGGCAGCGCCGGTGCGAGGAAGCCGAGGAACTCTCCGACGGTCACCCGGGCGAACCAGGTCCGCCAGACCTCGCGGGTCGTCAGCGTTGTGCCCATACCTCAACGGTGCGCCCTCTGCGGCGCCGGGCGCAGGGACGAAGGTCCTCAGCTCGGCAGTGCTCCTTGCCGTGGTGGACGAGGACGTTTCCGCACAGAGTGGTGGTATGACGCGCATCGTGATCGCAGGAGGTGGCCTCAGCGGGCTGAGTCTCGCGGCGCATCTCGCGGTGGTGGACCACCGGCATCCGGTGATCGTGGTCGACGACGGCCGCGATCCGTTGGGCGGCAGGGCATGGGCCTCGTGGAGTGATCGTGCCGGCCTGCTGGACGCGGCGGCCTGCCGGTGGTTCGACAAGATCCGGGTGCACGTGAACGGCACCACGAAGGTGTTGCGGCTCGGCCGGTACCGGTATCGGGTGGTGCGTGGCGGGGATCTGGCCGAGGTGGTGCGGAGGTTCACCGATCCGTTGCGGCACTTCACGTTCCTCGAAGGGCACGTGGATCGGATCGCGGACGACGGCGTGGTGGTGGACGGGCAGCACCTGCGGGCGCGGTGGGTGTTCGACAGCGTGCTCGGGCAGGCGGAGGAACCGCCTGCGGACGCGTTCTTGTCGTTCCGGGGATGGCGTGTGCACACCGAACGGGCGGTGTTCGACGCGGAGATCCCGACGTTGTTCGACTTCCGGACGCCGCAGGCGCGTGGCGCGAGCTTCGTGTACGTGCTGCCGGACGACGCCCATCACGCACTCGTCGAACACACTTCGTTCCTGGCGCCGGATGTCGTGACTGATCCAGCGGCGCAACGGGAGGCGCTCGCCGAGTACCTCACCGAGGTCGTGGGCGCCGGGCGGTACGAGATCGAACGCGAAGAGCACGCGGTGCTCCCGCTGCGAGCCGGGAGGACCGGACGCGTGCACGGCAACGCGGTCACGATCGGAGCCAAGGGCGGGTTGCTCAAGGCGTCCACCGGGTTCGCGTTCCAGCGCGTGCAGCTGGACAGCGCCGCCATCGCGGAATCGTTGCACCGCAACGGTCACCCGTTCGCGCTGCCGGGGGAGTCGGCGAGGTTCCGGATGTTCGACGGTGTGTTGCTGGACGTGGTGACGAAGGAGCCCGCCCAGCTGGAGCGCGCGTTCGCGGCGTTGTTCCGCTACCGCACCGCGGAGCCCGCTCTGCGGTTCCTCGACGAGGCCACGACGCCGTCCCAGGAATGGCGGTTGTTCGCCGGGATGCCGGCGGCGACCTATCTGGCCGCCGCACGGCACCGGCTGGTCAGCTCCTGATCTCCCGGCGCTCGAACGCCGCCGCCGCACCGGCCACGAGCAGGGCGGTGAGCACGAGCAGGCCGGCCAGGCCCAACCAGTTCGGGTCGCCTGTCAGCGCCTCGTTCACACCGGCGTGGTGGAACGGGGACAACACCCGCCACGGCCGCAGCCCGGTGGCGAGCACGGACAGGGCGTCCAGCAGGTACGTGAACAGCGCCAGTCCCACGGCCGCCCCGATCGCCAGGCCGCGTCGTCCGGTCAGCGCGCCGACGAGCAGGGCGATGGCACCGAACGGGAGCGCCACCACCGCGCTGGCCAGCACCGCGGCCAGCAGGTCCTGCCACGGCACCCCCAGGCCCGCGACCCCGCTGCCGGCGACGAGCACGACGGCGAACGCGCCGGTGACGATCGCGACCGCGGCGAGCACGGCGGCGGCCTTGTCCAGCAGGAGACGCGTGCGGGAGATCGGGCCTGCCAGCAACAGGTCCATCGTGTGGTTCTGCTCCTCGGCGGCGGTGGCCCTGGCGGCCTGCCCGATCGCGATGCCGAGCAGCACGAGCGGTGCGAGGAAGCCGAACACCTCGCCCTGCAGGTACCCGACGCCGCTGGCCAGGGACTGCTGCACGTTGAACAGCGCCTTGAACGCCTCCGGGTAGGAGTCGAGCAGCCTCTCGAAGTCGCCGGCCGCGTCGCGGACGGCGGGGTAGACGGCGAGCTGCAGCAGCACGCTCGCCACCAGCGCGACGCCCCAGCCGATGATGCCCGACTGGTTGTCGCGCAGAGACTTCGTCATCAGTTCAGCCTTCATCGCCGTGCTCCTCGGTGTAGTGCACGAAGATGTCCTCGAGGTCGGGCTCGTGGCTCGTCACGTTGAGCAGCGGGAACCGGGCGGCGGTGCGGACGAGCTCACCGACGGCGCCGGTGACGCGGCACCGCACCTCGGTGCCGTTGGCCTGCACGGCCTGCACACCGGGGATCCCGCTGAACGTCGCCGGCGCGACCTCCTCGGCGAAGGTGAACGTCAGCTCCCGCAACGCGTTCGCCTTCAACGACGCGACGGTGTCCTCGACGACCAGGCTGCCCGCGAGCAGGATGCCGACCCGGTCGGCCACGTGCTCCACTTCGGACAGCACGTGCGACGACAACAACGCCGTGCCGCCGCCGTCGATGTACTCGCGCAGGTAGGAGTGGAACTCCCGCTGCGCGAGCGGGTCGAGACCGGACGCGGGTTCGTCGAGGATCACGAGGTCGGGGCGGTGCGCGAACGCCTGCACGAGTCCGAGCTTCTGCCGGTTGCCCTTGGACAGCTCGCCGGCGGGCCGGTCCAGGTCCAGGTCGAGGCGCTTCGCGAGGGTCACCGCCTCGCCGAGGTCCGGGTGGTCGCGCAACGCACCGCAGAAGCGGAGGTAGTCGGCTCCGGTGAGGCGGTCGTAGAGGACCAGTTCCCCCGGCAGGTAGCCGATGCGCCCGCGCAGCCGGGGTGACATCGGCTCGCCGAACAGCCTGATGCGGCCGCGCGTCGGTCTGATGACGTCGATGAGCAGGCGCAGGGTGGTGGTCTTGCCGGCGCCGTTGGGTCCGAGCAGTCCGTAGACCTCGCCGGGGCGCACCTGCAGGTCGAGGTCGCGCAAGGCCTTCGTGCTGCCGTAGCTCTTGGTGAGCTGATGGGTGCTGATGACGTTCATCGCGGACCTCCGGTTTCGGCGGAGTGCTTGACGGTGCGCAGGATCGCGCGGCTGATGATCCCGATGAACGGCGTGCTGATCCGCCAGTACCGGCGGAAGCTCAGCCACGCGCGCGGGTCGGTGAGCACGACCCTCATCTCCGCGGTGACGAGGGAACGCCGCACGCCGTACGGGAGGACCGAGATCGAGCAGACGACCTTGGCGTAGCCGGGTTCGGCGAAGTCGGTGAAGTCGCGTGCCTCCACGGGAACCCACTTCACGACCGGCTGCCAGACCTTGCCGATCGCACCGAAGACGATCTCCTGACCGGGTTGCTCGCCCAGCAGGACCCAGTCGGAGCCCGTCGTGAGGTCGTTGATGGTCAGGCGAGTGCGCCGCCGGGGTGTCCGGCGGTCGCGCTCACGCCAGGACTCGGGCAGCTCGCGCAACCGCACCGCGGCCGTGACCAGGAACCCGTGCAGGTCGGTCAGATCGAGGTCGTGCACGGCCTGGAACGCCGTCGCGGGATCGGCCTCGACGACCACGTGGTCGGCACGGCCGAACTCACACCGAGGTGCGAACCGGTCGACGAGGAGCGGGAACGGAAGGGATGTCACGGCGTTCCTCCTGTACGGGTCGGTGCACCACGAGAACGGGGCACGGGGCGTGGTGCAGCGCTGCCCTGGTCACCGATCCGCAGGCGCGGGTCTCGCCGGGACCGACGACCACCAGGTCGCTGTCGGTGCAGCGGCTGATGGCCTCGTGCGGATGCCGCCGCACGAGCACGGCGGTGTGCGGGAAGCCGCCGAGGAGAGCGGAGGCCCTGGCGAGCACCCAGCTGTGGTCCTCGGCGTGGTCCTCGCGCAGCACGGGCGGCGGAGCGGCGTGCAGCAGCCGCAGCACGGCACCCCGCCGCAGGGCGAAGTTCGCCGCGGCCGCGAGCACCAGTCCGTCGTCGTGGCCGCCGCTCACGAGGGCGGTGACGCGGCCGTGCTCGCCGCGCAGCGCGGCGGCCGTGCCGCGCACGACCACCGTGTCGCAGAAGGTCGCGCACACCGAGGGGAGAACGTGCTTGCCGAGCCCGAGCGGCGAGCCGCTGCGGTTCTGGTAGCCCAGAACGACGAGCTGGGCGTGGAAGTGGTCTCGCGGCTGATGGGCCTCCACCTCGGCGTCGACCAGTTCGGCGTGTGCACGGGCCCAGCGGGCGGCTGCCTCGTCCCACGGGGAGCCGTCTGCGATCACCACGACAGGTTCCATGTCCTCACGGTCGCTCGCCGCGGGCGACCTGCACAGGGCGCAAAGCAGGCCGGTGAGCCGGGACGAAGGTCCTGCCTGCGCAGGGTCGCGCGCCGCTGGGATCGAAGCCGGCAAGAAAGGACCGTGTGGTCGGCGAGTACGAGGAGGCTGAGGATGAGCACGCTGACGTTCCTCGGTGGCGCTGGCACGGTCACCGGCAGCAAGTACCTGTTCGACACAGGCGGTTCCCAGGTCCTGGTCGACTGCGGGCTCTTCCAGGGCCTCGCGCCGCTGCGACGGCGGAACTGGAAGCAACCACCGCTCGACCTCGACCGGCTCGACGCGGTCGTGCTCACCCACGCGCACCTCGACCACTGCGGCTATCTGCCGGTGCTGGTGCGCAACGGGTGGCGCGGGCCGGTGTTCACCACGGAGGGCACCGCGGACCTGGCCGCGATCGTGCTGGCCGACAGCGCGCACCTGATGGTCGAGGAGGCCCGCCAGGCCAACGAGGTGGGGTGGACCAAGCACCGGCCCGCACTGCCGCTGTACGACGCGCAGGACGCCGACCGCGCCACCCGGCTGTTCCGGCCGATCGACTTCGGGATGGTCCACGCCGTCGCCGACGGCGTCGAGCTGGAGTTCGGCCGCGCGGGGCACATCCTCGGGTCGGCGTGGGCCCACCTCACGTTCGGCGACCGGAGTGCCGTCGTGAGCGGTGACCTGGGCAGGCCGGCCCACCGAGTGCTGCTGCCACCGCAACCCCGGCCCGAGTGCGACACGCTGCTGATCGAGTCGACCTACGGCGACCGCAGGCACGACGACGCCGCGGCGACGGCCCTGTTCGCGAACACCATCCGCCGCACGGCCGCACGGGGTGGCAGCGTGCTGATCCCGGCGTTCGCGGTGGACCGGACCGAGGTGATCCTCGTCGAGCTGGCCAAGCTCGTGAGTGCGGGCGAGATCCCGGACCTGCCGGTGTTCGTCGACAGCCCGATGGCGCTCGCGTCGCTGCGGGTCTACCGGCAGGCGGTGGCGAAGAGGTGGCAGGAGATCCGCCCGGAGCTGTCGGACGGCGACGACGCCTTCGACCCCGGCCGGCTCGCCGAGCTGCACACCGCCACCCAGTCGATGCAGGCCAACAACCCGAGGACGCCGTCGATCATCATCTCGGCCTCCGGCATGGCCACCGGCGGCCGCGTGCTGCACCACCTCAAGTCGATGCTGCCCGACAACCGGCACACCATCGTCGTGGTCGGGTACGCGGCGGCTGGGACACGAGCTCGCCAGCTGGTCAGCGGCGCCCGCGAGATCAAGATCCACGGCCGGTACCTGCCGGTGAGGGCCGAGGTCCGGGTGCTGGACGCGTTCAGCGCCCACGCCGACGCGGACGAGCTGCTGGCGTGGGCGGCCACCGGACCCCCTCCGGCCACCGCGTACGTGGTGCACGGCGAACCGGAGGGGGCCGAGACGCTGGCGGAACGCCTGGAGAACGAGCACCGCTGGACGGCCGTGGTCCCGCGCGACGGCGAACGGGTGCTGGTGTGAGTTGCTCAGTTCACCGCGCGGTTCGGTTCCAGCAACAGCTCGGTGACCGGGCGTCGCGGCGTCGCGGGCACGGGGGAGCTGAACCCGACCCTGAGCACGGTCTGCGGAACCAGCACCCCACCGAGCTCGCGGCGGAGCTCCTCGCGCACGCTGCGCACCTCGATCGGCTGCGAGAGGAACGACGCGGCCAGCCCGAGCGTGGTCGCGGTGAGCAGCACGCGCTGCATCGCCTGGCCGGCCTGGAGCTCGCCGAGCGGTCCCTCGTAGTGCGAGCACACGACGACGACCAGGGGGTTGGACTCGTAGTCCTTGCCGGGCAGGCGATCGTGGTTCGCGCCGGGGTGGAAGTCGCGGAAGGCCCACTCGTCCTGCGCCTCCGGACTGACACCAGCGGAGGCCGGCGGCACACCGTCGAGGGCCCCCGGCCGGTGGCCGGTGAGCGACCGGAGCTCGGCCTGCACACCCGGATCCTCCAGCTGGATCTGATGGGCGCGCCGGACGAGGTACTTGATCCGGGCGACCTGTTCCCGAGCACCGGCGACGTGCAGCCAGGAGCGTTCCAGCTCGGCGGCACGGACCAGCGCGTGCCGCTGGCGTCCATCCACTCCGGACTCGAAGAACGGGCGGCGGTTGGTCCGGCGGGCCGGGATGGCGCGCAGCAACGCCCGCGTCTCGTCGTCCGGTCGCATCGTCCCGCCCCTGCGGACAGTCGCGAGCGCGCCGGGTGCCGCCTGACCTGGCAGGAGGGAGACCAGCGGACGCACCTCGAGCCCCTGCAACGCCACCCGGAGGTTGAAGAGCGCCGCGCCGCAGGCCAGGCGCAGCTCCCGTGCGTCGGGATCGGTCGCGGGGAGGCGGCGTTCCGCGTCCGCGTGCAGTTCTATGCGGTCCGGCAGCAACCGGAACCGCCACGGCTGGCTGTTGTGCACCGACGGCGCGAGCGACGCGGACTCGAGAACCGTCCGCACCTGGTCAGGTGCCAGGCCCAGCGCCGAGGACACCTCGGTCATGCTTTCACCCCATGCGTTTCCGGAAGATCGTGGTGCGATCCACCTTCAGCGTTGAGGGGCCGGGATCACACGGCCGAAGGTCCTCACCTGACAGGGACCGCCTGGTGTTGCGACAAAGACTGCGGCAAGGTGTGATCCATGACTGGTTCAGCAGAGAGCCGGGCGCGAAGCCTGCTCGGTGGACTGCGCCTCGACGACCTCCTCGACGAGATGCGCGATCGGCTGGCCGAGATCGGCTCGACCCGGGACAAGATGCAGGGACTGCTCGACGCGGTCCTGGCCGTAGGCGCGGGGCTGGAGCTCGACTCGACCCTGCAGCGCATCGTGCAGGCCGCTGTCGAACTGGTGGGCGCGCGGTACGGCGCGCTGGGAGTGCTGGGACAGCGGGACAACCTCTCGCAGTTCGTCTACGTCGGGATCGACCCGGAGACCCGGTCGAAGATGGGCCACCTGCCCGAGGGCAAGGGGTTGCTCGGACTGCTCATAAAGGACCCGAGGGCGATCAGGTTGCACGACCTCGCCGAGCACTCGGCCTCGGTGGGCTTCCCGCCGAACCATCCGCCGATGCACAGCTTCATCGGCGTGCCGGTGAGGGTGCGCGACGAGATCTTCGGCAACCTCTACATGACCGAGAAGAACAACGGCGAGGACTTCACCGCCGACGACGAGGTGGTGCTGGAGGCACTGGCCGCCGCGGCCGGTGTGGCTGTCGAGAACGCGCGGCTGTTCGAGCGGTCGCGGATGCGCGAGCGGTGGCTGGAGGCCACCGCGGAGATCAACTCACAGCTGCTGGGCGGTGCGTCGGGGCAGGACGCGCTGCACCTGATCGCCCAGCGCTCGGTGGAGCTGACGTCCGGCTGCAGCGCGATGGTGCTGCTGACCGAAGGGGCAGGACAGGTGCTGCGCGCCGCCGCCCAGGCCGGCGTGGCGCTGGTGGACGGGGTGTTCGACGCGAAGGACACGCTGCTGGCCGAGGTGCTGGAGACCGGGGCGCCCGCGCTCGCCGAGGACGTCGAGGGACTGTTCGGCTCCGACGGGCCCGAGCTCGGCGCCTGCGTGATCGTGCCGATGCGGGCGGGCTCGGCGGTCTCCGGCCTGCTGATGTGCCTGCGGGAGAAGGGCGCCACGCCGTTCAACGCCGACCTCATGCCGTTGCTGGCCTCGCTGGCCGACCAGGCCGTGGTGGCGCTGGAGTTCGCCGAGAACCAGAAGGCGCGCCGGCTCGTCGACGTGCTGGAGGACCGCGACCGCATCGCCCGCGACCTGCACGACCACGTCATCCAGCGGCTCTTCGCCACCGGCATGAGCCTGCAGGGCTCGCTGACGTGGGTGAACCACCCCGAGGCCCGCAAGCGGGTGCAGAAGGCCGTGAACCAGCTCGACCAGACGGTCCTGGAGATCCGCACGTCGATCTTCGACCTGCAGGCGGACATGGGTGACACCGGTCTGCGCCGCAGGTTGCTGGACATCGTCGCCGAGCTCACGGAGGGCGCCGCGCTGACGCCGGCCGTGCGGATGAGCGGCACGATCGACAACCTGGTGCCCGACCACATCGGCGAGCACGCCGAGGCCGTGGTCCGGGAGCTGGTCAGCAACGCGCTGAGACACTCGCGGGCCACGGATCTCACGCTGACCGTCGAGGCCGGGGAAGCGCTGGTCATCTCGATGGTGGACAACGGTGTGGGCATGCCGCCGCACGTCGCCCGCAGCGGGCTGCGCAACCTGGAGGAGCGGGCCGCGGGATACGGGGGGACCTGTGCCGTCGCGGACGAACCCGGCGGCGGCACACGGGTGACCTGGCAGGTCCCTCTGGACTAGCGCCTAGCCGTCCTCGCGCGGCTCGGGCGGCGCGGTGAGCTTGGACGCGAGCACGGCTGCCTGCGTGCGGCGCTCCAGGCCGAGCTTGGCGAGCAGGTGGGACACGTAGTTCTTGACGGTCTTCTCCGCCAGGAACATCTTGTCCGCGATCTGCCGGTTGGTCAGGCCCTCGCCGATCAGGTCCAGCACCGTGCGTTCCTGCTCGGTGAGGGAGCGCACCGGGTCGCCCTGCTCGCGTTCGCGCCGGATCCGGTTGAGCAGCGCCGCGGTCGACCGCGCGTCGAGCAGGGACTGACCGGCGGCGACCGTCTTCACCGCGTTGGTGAGGTCGCTGCCGACGATGCGCTTGAGCACGAAGCCCGAAGCGCCCGCCATGATCGCGTCGAACAGCGCCTCGTCGTCGGTGAACGACGTGAGCATCAGGCACTTGAGGTCGGGCAGCCGCGACAACAGCTCACGGCACAGCTCGATGCCGTTGCCGTCGGGCAGCCGCACGTCGAGCACGGCCACGTCCGGCGCCACCGCGGGCACCCTGGTGAGCGCCTCGGTGACCGAAGAAGCCTCGCCGACGACCTCGAGGTCCTCTGAGGCGCTTAGAAGTTCCCTGATCCCGACACGGACCACCTCGTGGTCGTCCACCAGGAACACACGCGAGACCACCGCTGACCACCTTTCGCCCGCCGACAACACAATGGACGATGCCCTGGCAGCCGGGACCCACACAGGGTCCAAAGACTCTGATCAACGAGTGCTCAGGGTCTTGCGCACGCGGTCGAACTCCTCGACGTCGATCTCGCCCTTGGCCAGCCGCTCCTCCAGGATACGCAGCGCGGAGCCACGTCGCCCGGTCTCCGCGGTCCTGCGCAGCACCAGCACGCCCGCCACTCCCAGCACGCTCCAGAACACGATCATGCTCAGCGTCATCATGACGACTCCGCCCCAGCCAGCCGGGGCACCGCCGTAGTACCACATCATGTCCACCTCACTCGCTCAGCTGTGCGGAGGCGCGGGTGACGCCCTCGATGTCGTTCGCGGCCGCGTCGAGCAGCTTGTGCGAGAGCTCGGACAGTGCGCGCGACGCGGCGAGCTCGTCGCCGATCTCCGGGACGTCCTGGTCCGACGGGTTGAGCCGGGCCGTGCCGACGCCGACCAGGTTGGTCGGGTCCTGCGTGTGCAGGCGGGCCTCTGCCCTGGTGCGGCCTTCGTGCTCGTCGATGAGGAGCTCGACGCTCCACTTCTTGGCGGTGCTCATGAATCCTCCTCGTCCGGGGATTCCAGGTTGCGGCGAGGTGCGTGCCCAGGCGCAGAGTCCAAGGGCCCGTGCCGGGCGAGCCGGTGCGCCCTGTCGGCGGGCGGTCGGCGGACGGGATCGTCGGGACATGCGGTGGAATCCGGGAGAGGCAGCGGCAATCGTCGAGGCGGCGCGGAAAGCGCCGGTGTACAGCGCGGGCAGGCCTTGGGTGCTGGAGATGCACGGCCGGTCCGTCTACCTGTACGAGGTGGCGCGCAGGTCGTTGCACGACCCGCTGGGAATGGACCGCCTGCTCACGTGTGGAGCGGCCATGGAGCACGTCGTGCTCGCGATCAGGGCCACCGGCTGGCACGCCAAGGTCGTGTTCCCGGCCGACCACGCGAACCCGGACCTGGTCGCGGTCGTCAAGGCCGACCGCCGGCAACCCCCGGTGCAGGAGGAACTCGCGCAGCACCAGGCGATCCTGCTGCCGGACGGCACCGGCGACGGCGACGCGCGCGACCTGGTCGCGGCGAACCACTGGGCGGGCACCGAGCTGCACCGCGTCGCCGACGACACGCTGGTCGTCGTCACGGTGGGGGACGGGCGCCCTGACCACGTGCGCGGCGGGGCGGCCCTGCAGGCCGCGATCCTGGCGGCCCGTTCGGCGGGCACGCGGGTGCGGCCGGTCGTGCACCTCATGCACCGCCAGGAGTGGCGGGCCGGCCTGATCGAACAGCACGAGCTCGCGGGCTTCCCCCAGGCAGTGCTGCACGTGGGTGCCAAGGACCCGGACGGGGCGGGACCAACGACCGCGTCCTCGGGCGCGACCCGTTCCTAGCGTCGGAAGTGGAAGGGAGAACGCCATGCGCGCTCGCGAGATCATGACCAGCCCGGCGATCACGGTGAAGCCGGAGGTGCCCGTGCGCGGGGCCGCGGCGTTGCTCGTGTCGCACGGGTTCACCGCGCTGCCGGTCGTCGACGACGACAAGAGGCTCATCGGCATCGTGACCGAGGCCGACCTGCTGCGCAACGGCTACGGCGACGAGGCGGGCGCCTCCCGCGTGGGCGACGTGATGACCACCCCCGCCGTCGGGATGGACGGTGACGCACAGGTACCGGTGCTGGCGCGCGCGATGGTCGACGACCACGTCCGCTGCTTCCCGATCGTGGACGGCGCGCAGGTCGTCGGCGTCGTGACGAGGCGCGACCTCGTCCGTGCGCTCGCCAGGACCGACACGACCGTGGCGGCGGAGGTCCAGCGCGTGCTCGACCTCTACGGCGGCGGAGGTCGCAAGTGGACGGTCGTCGTGCGGGACGGCGAGGCGACGATCGGCGCCGAGAACACCGACGAGGAGACCAGGAACGTTCTCGCGGCACTCGCCAGGTCGATCCACGGCGTGCTGCGGGTCCGCGTGCTGACAGGAGGAAAGTGATGAAGGGACCCGCTGCCCCGGTCGTGGTCGGCGTCGACGGCTCGTCCTCGGCACTGGCCGCGGTGAGGTGGGCCGCAGCCGACTGCGCCCGCCACCACACCCCGCTGAGGATCGTGCACGGGTACGGCGTGCCGGCACCGGGATATCCCGAGGTCGTGCTCACGGGCATCGACGTGCGCGGTGCGATCGAGGAGCAGGCCGACACCTGGCTCACCGAGGCCGCCGTGGCCGCTCGCGCCGTGGCGCCGGACGTGGAGGTGACCACCGAGCGCGTCTGCGAGAACGGCACCACGCTGCTGATCGACGAGTCCCGCGAGGCGCGGCTGATGGTGCTCGGCTCCCAGGGACTCGGCACCGTCACGGGCCTGCTGGTGGGCTCGACGGCCCTCGCGCTCGCGTCCCACGGCAAGTGCCCGCTGGTCGTCGTGCGCGGCACGGAGGTGCCGGGCGGACCGGTCGTGGTCGGCGTGGACGGCTCCCCGACGAGCGAGGCGGCACTGGCCTTCGCCTTCGAGGCGGCGTCTGTGCGCAACGCACCGCTGACCGCGGTGACGTGCTGGCAGGACTTCATGGTGGAGAGCGCTTACACGGCCTCCCGGTTCACCGTGGACTGGGGCCAGGTCGAGCAGGACGAACGTCAGGTGCAGGCCGAGCGCCTCGCCGGGTGGCAGGAGAAGTACCCGGACGTGCCGGTCACCCGCGTGGTCCGGCGTGACCGGCCGGTGCGCGCTCTGATGCGGTACGGCGCCGAGGCCCAGCTCCTGGTGGTCGGCAGCCACGGGCACGGCGGGTTCGCCGGCATGCTGCTCGGTTCGACGAGCCAGGCGCTGGCCTACAACGCGCCCTGCCCGCTGGCGATCGTGAGGCCAGTGTCATGAAGGCGAAGGCGGGCGACTGGCTGGTCGTCGAGGGCCCGGTGGTCGACCACGGCGGACGGCGCGGGCAGATCGTGAGCCTGCGGCACGAGGACGGCAGCCCGCCGTACGTCGTGCGCTGGCTGGACAGCGACCACGAGGCACTGGTCTTCCCCGGCCCGGACGCGCACGTCGTGCCGGCCGAGGACGAGGCCGCACGCCTGCACGCGGGCTGAACCGTGGGCACCGCCGTCGCGCTCGGCCACCTCGCGACGGCGCTCGCGATCGGGCTGCTGCTCGGGGTGGAGCGCGAGCACGACAACGCCCGCGACTCCACCAGGCCCGCGGGCTCGCGGACCTTCCCGCTGATCGCACTGGCCGGTGCGATCAGCGCCGCGCTGTCCCCGGTCGCGCTGGGCGTGGCGCTCGTCGCCGTGGCCGCACTGGTCATCGCCTGGTACCTGCGCACCACCGAACCCGGTGCGACGACGGAGATCGCCGCCATCGCGACGTTCCTGCTCGGCGCCCTCGCGTGGTCGCGCCCGGAGCTGGCGGTGCCGGTGGGAGTGGCGGCCGCGGCCCTGCTGGCGGCGAAACGGCCGTTGCACACGTTCGCGCGCAAGGTGATCAGCGACCAGGACGTGCGCGACGCGATGATCCTGTTCGTCGTCGCGTTCGTCGTTCTGCCGTTGCTGCCCAACCGTCCGCTCGGCCCGTACGGGGTGCTCAACCCCGCTCGGGTGTGGTGGCTCGTCATCGCGGTCACGGTCATCGGCTGGGCCGGGTACGTCGCCGCGAGGGCGTTCGGTGAGCGCTGGGGGCTGCTGGTCACCGGGTTCGCCGGCGGGTTCGTCTCCGGCTCGGCGACGACGGCGGTGATGGCGCGCAAGTACAGGGTCGTCGGCACGGCGGCGTTTCCCGGTGCCGTGGCGGTGAACCTCGCCACGCTCGCGCAGATCCTCGCGGTGACCGCGGTCGCGAGCCCACCGGTCGCGCTGAGGCTGCTGCCCCCGATCGGCGCGGGGATGGTGGTGCTGCTCGCCGAGGTCGCGTGGCTGGTGTGGCGCACGAAGCCCGCAGACGCGCCGAACGACGAACCCGTGGTGAGCAGGCCCATGTCGCTCAAGGCTGCGTTGTCCCTCGCCGCGGTGCTGGTGTTGTTCCTGGTGGCCACCCGTGCCGCGGCGGAATGGCTCGGTGGCGGGGGAGTGGTGGCCGCGAGCGCCATCGGTGGTCTCGCGGACGCCCACGCTGCGTCGATCGCGGCCGCTTCGCTTGCGCCACAGTCGATTCCCGTGCACACGGCGGTTCTCGCGTGCGGTGCCGCGCTGGCCACGAACACCGTCGTGAAGCTGGTCCTCGCCACCGTCACGGGTGGGCCGCGTTTCGCGCTGCGGCTCGGTGCCTGGCTGGCCCCCGTCGTGGCCGCGGTGGCCCTCGGGATGACCTGGTAGGCCCTGGGACGAAGGTCCCGGACGGCGGGGGACCCGGGGCACTCACCTGCGGCGCCGCGGACCGCGAGGCTGAAGTACATGAGCGAGAACGAATCCCGGCCCATCGTGGTCGGCGTGGACGGGTCCCCGGCCGCTCAGGCGGCCCTGAGGTGGGCGGTGGACGAAGCCCGGTTGCGCGGTTGCCGTGTCGAAGCGGTCTCCGCGTGGCACATGGACTACGGGATGGCCATCGGCTCGATGGCCACCGAGATCGCCCTGCAGCTGTCCCCGGAGAACCGGCGGGCGGCCCAGCAGGCGGTGCTGGACGGCGCGGTGGAGGAGTTCGCCGGCGTCGAGATCCTGCGCGTGCTCGTCGAGGGCGACCCGAGGACCGCGCTCGTCAAGGCGTCCCAGGACGCGGAGCTGCTGGTGGTGGGCAGCCGCGGGCACGGGCCGATCGTCGAGGCGATCATCGGCTCGGTCAGCTCGTACTGCGTGCACCACGCACCGTGCCCGGTGGTCGTGGTCCGCGCTCCGAAGCCCGTCGAGACCGAGCCCGTGCAGGACCGGCGGTTCGCCGCGACCCCCGCGCCGCTCACCCCCGGCCCCCTGCTCTGACCACTCGCGGACGACCGCCGAGGAAGGAACGACATGACCCCGTCACAGGCACCCGTGCGGGCACTGCTCGCCGACGGGACGGCCGTCACGGTCCGCGAGCTGGGGCCTGCCGACGTGTCCTCGCTGCTGGACCTGCACCGGTCGTTGCCGGTCGAGGACAGGTATCTGAGGTTCTTCAGCACCTCGACGCACCAGCTCGAGGACTTCGTGCAGCGCATGGTGTCCCCGGACGTACCGGGCCACGTGGTGATAGGCGCGCTGCGGGGAGACCGGTTGCTGGGCGCGGCGAGCTACGTCCTGCTCGGCGACACCGGCTGCGCCGAGGTCGCGCTGGTCGTGTCGCACGCCGAGCAGACCCACGGGGTGGGCACGCTGATGCTCGAACACCTGGTGTCCCTGGCCAGAAGCCGGGGCGTGCGGGAGTTCAAGGCGGAAGTGCTCGCGATGAACTTCCGGATGCTGCGGGTGTTCACCGACATGGGTCTAGTGTGGACGGTCGTCCCCGATGGCGACGTCGTGCACGTCGATCTCGGCCTGGAGGCCAGCGACCGCTATCTGGACGCGGTCGCCGAACGCGAGGCCGTCGCCGACGTCGCGAGCCTCGAGCACGTGCTGCGTCCGGGCTCGATCGCGGTCGTGGGTGCGAGCAGGTCGTCGGACTCGGTGGGCCACGTGGTGCTGAGCAACCTGGTGGAGGGGAGCTTCACCGGTGACCTGTACGCGGTCAACCCGCACGCGAAGTCGGTCGCCGGTGTCGACTGCTACTCCTCGGTGACCGCGCTGCCCGAGGCGCCGGAGCTCGCGGTGCTGTGCGTCCCGGCCAAGGCCGTGCCCGGTGTGGCCGAGGAGTGCGGGCGACGCGGGGTGCGCGCCCTGGTGGTCATCTCGTCCGGTGTGGACGCCGGCGAACTGACGAAGGTGCTGCGCAGCTACGACATGAGGCTGGTCGGTCCGAACTGCCTGGGCGTCTCTACGAGCTCGCCGGCCGTCCGGATGAACGCCACCTTCGCCGCCCACAGCACTCTCGCGGGCGACATCGGGCTCGTCACCCAGTCCGGCGGCATCGCCATCGGGGTGCAGGAGGAGCTGCGGCGCCTGGGGCTCGGGCTGTCGAGCCTGGTGTCGACCGGCGACAAGCTCGACGTCAGCGGCAACGACCTGCTGATGTGGTGGGAGCACGACCAGGAGACCCGGTTCGTGGTGCTGTACCTCGAGTCCTTCGGCAACGCGCGCAAGTTCGCCCGCCTGGCCCGGCGCGTCACCCGCGAGAAGCCGGTGCTCGCGATCCGGTCCGCCACCAGCGAGGCCGGCCAGCGCGCCGCCGCCTCGCACACGGCGTCGACCGCGACGCCCTCGGTCACCAGGGACGCGTTGTTCCGCCAGGCCGGGGTGATCGCCGTGGACGGCGTGCCGGAGCTCGTCGACGTGCTGATGGCGCTGAGCTGGCAACCACTGCCGGCAGGTCGTTCCGTCGCCGTGGTGAGCAACGCGGGCGGGCTCGGCGTCCTGGGCGCGGACGCGTGCGTGCGCGAAGGCCTGCACGTGGCGGATCTCTCCGAACACACGGTCGCGGCGCTGCGGAAGCTCCTGCCTCCCGTCGCGAGCGTGCACAACCCGGTCGACACGACCGCTGTCGTGGACGATGCGACGTTCGCCCGCTGCCTGGACGTCATCGGAGCCGATCCCGCCGTGGACGCGGTGATCACCGTGACCGTGCCGACCGCGCTCGGCGACCCCACCGGCGGAGTGCACCGCGTCGAGGGCAAGCCGGTGCTGGCCGTGCGCACCGGCCAGACCGAACGGCTCGCGGGCGAGGTGCCCTGCTACGCCGAACCAGCCAGGGCGGCCGCCGCGCTCGCCCGGCTCGCGGAACGCGCGGAGTGGCTCGCCAAGCCCGCTGAGGTTCCCGAGCTCGACGGCCTGGACCTGGCCACCGCCCAGGCGGTCGTCGCCCGCCGCGGCGAGGGCTGGCTGACACCGGACGAGGTCGTGACGCTGCTCAAGGCGTTCAACCTGCCGGTTCTCGGCGGCACGTTCACGACGACCGCCGAACACGCGGCGTCGGCGCAACGCGCGTACGACGGACCGGTCGCGCTCAAGGCCGTGGCCGACGACCTGCTGCACAAGAGCAAGGGCGGCGGCGTGGAGCTCGGTGTCGCCGACGCGGACGGTGCGGCCGCGGCGTTCCGCGCGTTCCAGGAGCGCTTCGGCGACCGGTTGCGCGGGGTGTTCGTCCAGCCGATGGCCGACCGCGGACGGGAACTCCTCGTCGGCGTGGCGACCGACGAGAAGTTCGGACCGCTCGTCGTGACGGGTCTGGGCGGCGTGGACACCGACGTGATCGACGACAGGGCCGCCGCGCTGGCGCCACTGTCCACAACGGACGCGGACGGCCTGCTGCACAGCTTCCGCGCGGCCGGTGCCGTGCTGGCGGACGCAGACAGGGAGTCCGTGCGCGACGTCCTCCTCCGGGTCGCGGCGCTCGCCGCGGCACTGCCCGAGGTGGTCGAGCTCGACATCAACCCGCTCGTCGTGTCGGAGAAGGGGTGCCTGGTGGTCGACGCCAGGGTCCGCGTCGCACCCGCGCGGCGGACCGACCCGTTCCTGCGGCGGTTGCGGACCAGCTGACAACACGAGACGAGGAGATCGAGATGAGCACGAACGCAAAGCCCGTCGTGGTGGGTGTGGACGGGACGCCGGCTTCGGACCGCGCGCTCACGTGGGCTGTGGAAGAGGCGGTCGTGCGCGGGTGCCCGCTGCACGTCGTGAACGCCTGGCAGTACGAGGCGCTGGTCGACTGGACGGAGACCTCGGCGCAGCGCGAGCAGGCCGCGGCGGAACGGCTGGTCGAGCAGGCGCTGGACCGCGTGCTCGCCGGCAGGGCCGACCAGCCGGAGATCGTGCGGCGCTGCCTGCGCGGTGACGCGGCCGAGGTGCTGGAGACGGCGTCGGAGGGCGCGGCCATGCTGGTCGTCGCGTCGCACACGAACCACCGGATCCGGCAGATGGTCCTCGGTTCGACCAGCATGCACGTGGTGCGCCACGCGCACGCCCCGATCGTCGTCATCCCGGTGACCGATCGTGAGCACGCGGAGAGCAAGCGATGAAGGCCGGGGACCTCGTGAGGCGGCCCCTCGTGACCGTGGGGCCGCGCGACTTCGCCCGCCACGCCGAGGGGCTGATGGACGACTTCGGCCTCACGATGCTGCCCGTCGTCGACCGCGGGTTCTTCTGCGGTGTGGTGACCAAGGCGGGGTGCCGGCGCGGTGAGGACGAGGCGCCCAAGGTCGAGAGGGTCATGTCGCAGCCGGCGCTCACCGTGGGCCCCGACTTCGACGCCGGGACCCTGTTCGAGGCGATGACCCGCTACGAGGTGATCTGCGTGCCGGTCCTCGACCGGGGAGAGGTCGTCGGCGTGGTCACCCGCCTCGACGTGCTGCGCGCGCTCAGCCACGACGATCCGCACCTGAGGGTGGACCATGCCGGTCACCGCTCCTGAGCGTGAGGACGTCGTCCACCACGGGCTGCCCGTGGCGGAGGTCGTCCTGCTCGCCGAGACCGACTCCGGCGCCGGCCTCTCCACCGCCCAGTGGCGGCAGAGGCTGGCCCAGCTCGGCCCCAACGAGCTGCCCGCCCGCCGCGGGCAGGGGTGGGTGGTGCGGCTGCTCGGACAGCTGCACCACCCGCTCATCTACGTGCTGCTCGCGGCCGCGACGATCACCGCCGCGCTCGGCGAGATCGTGGACGCGTCGGTGGTCTTCGGCGTCGTGGTGGTCAACGCGATCATCGGGTTCGTCCAGGAGGCACGTGCCGAACGGGCGCTGGACGCGTTGACCGCGATGGTGCGCACCGAGGTCACGGTGGTGCGCGACGGACTGACCGCGCGCGTTGCTTCCGCGGACCTCGTGCCCGGTGACCTCGTGGTGCTGGAGGCGGGGGACCAGGTGGGCGCCGACCTCCGGCTGACGTCCACCGAGGAGCTGCACGTCGACGAGTCGGCGTTGACCGGGGAGTCCGTGCCGGTGACGAAGAACCCGGTGACGCTGCCCTCCGACACCGCGCTGGCGGACCGCGCGAACATGGCCTACTCCGGCACGTTGGTGACCGCGGGGGCCGGGCGCGGTGTCGTGGTCGCGACCGGCGCGGACACCGAGATCGGCCGCGTGCACCGGCTGGTGAGCACGACCACGACCGTGCAGACGCCGTTGACCCGCAAGCTCGCCCACTTCAGCCAGGTCCTGACCGCGGTGATCCTCGGACTGGCGGCGTTCAGCGTGCTGGTCGGCGTGCTGCGCGGCGAGCCGTTCGCGGAGATGGTCACCGCCGCCGTCGCTCTCGCCGTCGGTGCGATCCCGGAGGGCCTGCCCGCGGCGGTCACCGTGACGCTGGCGATCGGTGTGGCGCGGATGGCACGCCGCAACGCGATCATCCGGCGGCTGCCCGCGGTGGAGACGCTGGGCAGCACCACCGTCATCTGCACGGACAAGACAGGAACCTTGACCGCCAACGCGATGACGGTCGGCACGGTCGTCCTGAGCGCCGGCACGCGCTACGAGCTGTCCGGCATCGGTTACGCCCCAGAGGGTTCCGTGACACCGTTCGTGACCCCGGCCCTGCGCGAGTGCCTGCTCGCCGGGCTGGCGTGCAACGACGCGCGGATCGTGGAGGAGGACGGGCGCTGGCTGCCGATCGGTGATCCGACCGAGGCCGCGCTCGTGGTGGCGGCGCGCAAGGCCGGGCTGTCCGAGGACGACGTGCCCGCACGGGTGGACGCGCTGCCGTTCAGCTCGGAGCGGCTGTTCATGGCGACCCGGCACGCGAACGACGTGGTGTACGTGAAGGGCGCGGTCGAACGCGTCCTGGCCCTGGCGGGACTCGACCACTTCGCGCAGGCAGAGGAACTGGCCCGCGCGGGCCTGCGGGTGCTCGCGATCGGCCGGGCGGCGGGTGCCGAGCTGACCGAGGAGGGCCTGCGGGGCAACGTGGAACTGCTGGGCGTCGTGGCGATGCACGACCCGGCGCGTCCGGAGGCGATCGAGGCCGTGCGGGCCTGCCAGGCGGCGGGCATCGAGGTCAAGATGATCACAGGGGACCACCCCGCCACGGCGCGCTCGATCGCGGCCGAGTTCGGGATCTCCACCGTGCACGCCCGTGTGGCGCCGGAGGAGAAGCTGCGGCTGGTCAAGGAGATGCAGGCGGGCGGTGAGGTCGTCGCGATGACCGGCGACGGCGTGAACGACGCGCCCGCGTTGCGCCGTGCGGACATCGGTGTGGCGATGGGGAAGGGTGGCACCGAGGTCGCGAAGCAGGCGGCGGACATGGTGCTGACCGACGACAACTTCGCCTCGATCCGCGCCGCGGTCGAGGAGGGCCGCGCGGTCTTCGACAACCTCCGCAAGTTCATCATCTGGACGCTGCCGACGAACATGGCCGAGGGCCTGGTGATCCTCACCGCGATCCTGCTCGGCGCGGCGTTGCCGATCCTGCCGGTGCAGATCCTGTGGATCAACATGACCACGGCCGTCGCACTGGGACTGACGCTGGCGTTCGAGCCGCGCGAGGCGGGCGTGATGAACCGGCCGCCGTTGCCGCCGTCGTTGCCGTTGCTGACCAGGCAGCTCGTCGGACGCATCCTGTTCGTCTCGGCGATCCTGCTCGCGTGTTCGTTCGGCGCCTTCCGCTGGCAGCTCTCGGCCGGAGCGTCGCTCGAGGTCGCGCGCACGGTGGCGGTGAACGTGTTCGTCGGCGCCCAGATCGCCTACCTGGCCAACTGCCGGTCGCTGGAACGCTTCCGGCCGCGCACCGGACCGAACCGGTGGCTGCTCGTCGGTGTCGCGCTGACGGTCGGACTCCAGTTGCTGCTGACCTACACGCCGTTCATGAACACGCTGTTCCACAGCGTGCGTACGTGCTGGTGGAGTGGGTCCGGGAAGGGCGCCTGATGGACCGGCTGGACCGCGAGACGTACGAGCGGGAGCTGCTGCGGCTGCAGACCGAGCTCGTGAAGCTGCAGGAGTGGGTCCGGGAGACCGGTGCGCGGCTGGTGGTGATCTTCGAGGGACGTGACGCCGCGGGCAAGGGCTCGGCGATCAAGCGGATCGCCGAGCACCTGAACCCGCGGGTCGCCAGGATCGTGGCCCTGCCCGCTCCCAGCGGACGCGAGCGGACCCAGTGGTACTTCCAGCGCTACGTGGCACATCTGCCGGCGGCGGGCGAGATCGTGCTGCTGGACCGGAGCTGGTACAACCGCGCGGGCGTCGAGCACGTGATGGGCTACTGCACACCCGAGGAGCACCGGCTGTTCCTGCGCCAGTGCCCGCTGTTCGAACGGATGCTCGTCGAGGACGGCATCCTGCTGCGCAAGTACTGGTTCTCCGTCAGCGACGCCGAACAGGAACGCCGGTTCCGCAAGCGGCTCGACGACCCGCTCAAGCGGTGGAAGCTGTCCCCGATGGACCTCGAGTCGCTGACCCGCTGGGAGGACTACTCCCGCGCCAAGGACGAGATGATGGTGCACACCGACATCAGCGATTCCCCTTGGTACGTGGTCGAAGGCGACGACAAGCGGCGCGCGCGGATCAACATGATCGCCCACCTGCTCGGCACCGTCGACTACCACGAGGTGACCGCGCCGCGGATCACCCTGCCCGAGCGCCCGTCCTCGACGGGCTACCAGCGCACCGCACGTGCCCTGCAGACGGAGGTTCCCGACCACGCCGCGGGGCTGGTGCGAGACAACCACAACAGGAAGGTGAAGACATGACTTCGGTCGTCCGTCGTCCCACCGGGACACTTCTGCCCGACCTGTGGGACGTGTTCGAGGCGTCCTGGCCGTTCTCGACCAGGCACCCCATCCACATCGAGGACTTCGTCGAGGAGGGCGCCTACGTCGTCCGCGCGGAGCTGCCAGGGCTCGACGTCACGAAGGACGTCGACGTCAGCGCGGTCAACGGAGTGCTGACCATCAAGGCCAAGCGGGAGGAGACCACCAAGAAGCAGCAGAGGACCGAGTTCCACTACGGCTCGTTCACCCGTGCGGTCACCCTCCCCGCGGGGGCGGAAGCGGAGAACATCTCTGCGAAGTACGAGAAGGGCATCCTGGAGGTGCGCGTTCCGCTGCCGGCAGCGCCGGAGGAGCGCAAGATCGAGATCGAGGTCCAGCCGGATTAGGCTGAGACCACGGGGGAAGAGCGCGGCGTGGCTTCGCAGGCAGGCCACGCCGCGCCGCTCGTTCGTCGTCCACTCAGGACGGTCGAGGCGATGCCCGCTCGTGACTGCCGTGCCGGAACCAGGACGGTGCCCGCCTACCTCGCTCCGGCGTGATCGGGGAAGAACCCCTGTGCCGCGGCCAGGCTCGCCCGGCACGTGCGGACGATCTGCCGGGTGGCAGCGGTGCCGGGGGCCGTGCCGCACGACCCGCAGCGGACCAGGACGTCACCGGTCAGCTCGTCGACACCGACGGACGCGACCGACGAGCAGTCCCGGCACCACCGGTGGCCGGTGACCTTGATGACGTGGTCCGCGGAATGCACGCAGTGGTGCAGCCATCGGCGATGCAGCCGGCACGAGACGCGTTCCAGCGGGTCGAGCCCGAGATCCTCCGCCGCGTCCTCCTCGGCGAGCATCGCCGCGAGCCGGCGGTCCCTGACGTCCGCGTAGCGCTGTCGATCGGCGACGAGAAGTGGCGTTGTCATGGCGTTCTCCCGGTGTCGAGGTCCGCTCCAGCGTGCTCCGCCCCCACCGCCGCGAACACCGCATCCCGGCTTCGTTCCGGCGAGACCACGGGCTCATCCGCGATGCGACGAAGGACCCTGGGACCTGGCGCCTCCACGCGGAAATCTTGAACCAGGAGGTGGACCACATGATCGCGAAACCGATGTCCCGACTCGTCCATCAAGCCTTTCCCGGCCGCAACCAGCTCGCCACCGCGGGAGACCGCGCAGAGGGCGCGGTGCTCGCGCTGGGGCTCGCCGTCACGGTCCTCGCCATCCCCTTCGCGGGTGCGGCGGGCTCGGAGATCTACGCGTACCAGCGCTCCCAGGTGGTCGTGCAACAGGCGAGCAGGCACGAGACCACCGCTGTGCTGATCGAGGACGCCCCGGAGTCGATCGGGGCGTCCGAACGGGGCGGCACCGTCGAGGCGACCGCCGTGCTCGCCACGTGGCGCCTGACGGACGGAAGCGCGCGGCAGGGCGAGGTTCAGGCGCACTACGAGTCGAAGGCCGGCTCCACGGTGACGATCTGGATCGACGAGAGCGGAAACCCGTCCGATCCGCCGATGACCGCCGAGGGTGCCGCGATCGACGCGATCACGCTGGCGCTGATGATGTGGGGCGGTGTGGCCGGCGCCATGACGCTGCTCTACCTGGCGGCGCGGTTCGCGCACAAGCGCATCCGTCTGGGGCGATGGGCTCGTGAGTGGGAGCAGATCTCCCCGGAATGGACCGGTAGGTGAGTTCCGTGACCGTCCCCATCGGACATTCGAACGTGGTCGTCGTCGGGGTGGACGGTTCGGACGCGGCACAGCGCGCCGCCCGCTGGGCCGCGGCGGAGGCCGCGCGCCGGGGCGCCGCGCTACGCGTCGTGCACGCGGAACTGCCTTTGCCCGCCGATGCGCTGGACATGACGGGAATGGCCCGCCGTGCGCTGCACGACGAGGCGATGCACTGGGTGCGCGACGCCGTCACGGGTGCACTCGAAGTCGCACCGGGACTTGAGGTCACGCACCGCGTCGAGGTGAACACGCCCGCCTGGCTGCTCGAGCAGGAGTCGGCCGACGCGGTGCTGGTCGTCGTCGGCTCACGGGGCCTCGGCGGCTTCACCGGCCTGCTGCTCGGTTCGGTCGCCGTTTCGCTGTCGTGCCGTGCGCTGTGTCCCGTGGTCGTCGTCCGCGGCGACGAGGTGGAAGGACCCGTGGTCGTCGGCGTGAACGGGGCACCGCACAACTGGATGGTCGTCGACCGTGCGTTCGCGGAAGCCGAGGCGCGGGGCACGTTGCTCGTCGCCGTGCACGCCTGGCATCCGCCGATGGGCAACGAGAAGCTCGCCGCCTCGGTCGGGATCGTGTGGTCCGAGCTCCAGACGGTCCGCGACGCGGTGGTGGCCCAGAGGCTCGCCGCGTGTGCGGACCGGCACCCCGGAGTGCGTGTGGAGCGGCACGTGGTGCACGGCTCCGCAGCACACCGCCTGGTCGAGTTCGCCGCCGGCGCGTCCCTGCTCGTCGTGGGTTCGCACGGCACCGGCGGTCTGCGGGGGAAGCTGCTCGGCTCGACCAGCCAGGCGGTCATCCGCCACGCACCGTGCCCCGTCCTGCTCGTGCGTCCGGCACTCGACGAGCAGATCGAGAACGCCCGCCGCGCGGGCTGATCCCGCGCACGCGAAATGGGAGGGCACCGAGGTGCCCTCCCATTTCGCGGTGCCGTCACCGCAGCCAGGTGTTCGCCTTGACCAGCGGCAGTTCGGCCCACCAGCGGCCCAGACCCCAGACGACACCCGACGCCGTCGCCGCGAGGACGACCAGCACGATCGCGTACACGACGTGGTAGTCGATGAGCGGGTTGGTCGACATGGTGGCCTCACCGGCCGCGTTGTGCTGGGCAGGCGGCCACTCGGCGACCCACATCAGCAGCATCATCAGAGCGCCGGCGACCGCCGAGATGCGCAGGCCGATGCCGAGCACCAGGGCGACCCCGATCGCGAGAAGGCCGATCATGAAGAGACCGTCGGCCCACCAGGTCCCCGCGATGTCGTGGAAGGTGGACTGGAACGGTCCGACGTCGACCCGGCTCAGGAAGCCCTTCGTGGGCGAGCCACCCGAGAACCACGCGTTCTTGGACTGGGTGGCGTAGCCGAGGCCGAACGCCTTGTCGAAGAACGCCCAGAGGAACAGCAGTCCCGTCGCGATGCGCAGCACCGCGAGGGACGTCGCGGCCGCGTCGACGCGGCTGCGGGCTGGAGCGTGAACAGCGGACATCGTTGCCTCCCATGTGTTTCCCTGATTTGAGTCTTCTCCGGTGGTGCGGGCGGGGACGCGGTCCTTGGTCCCGATCCGGCCGGGACGTCACGACCTGGTCGCCGGGTCACTCCTCCCTGGGCTCGTCTGTCGCCGTGTCCGCGCCGGACGACGCCAGTTCGTCGACCACGGGCACAGGTCGTCCGCGGGAAGGTCCTCGTCCGGCGAGGTCTCGTCGTGGAGCCGCCCGCGAACGGGAGGCCGTCGAGAGATCCGCGGCCGCACGGGCCTCCCAGATAGTCCACTTGCGACAGTCACCGTTCCTCTTCCGCCGTGCCGCCGAGTCACGCCGGGTGAGGGCTCAGCGATCGGCGCACGTCCTCGGTGAGCGCGTGCAGCCGCTCGCTGACCCGCACCCGCACCGGTGCCGGATCGACGAGGTCCCGCGCGTGCTGCGGCAGCCAGGCGAGGTCGGCGGTGCACCGGGCCCGCGCGTCCCGCACCAGTTCGGAGTCGGTCCGAAGTGGATGAACGCGCCGCCCGCCGCGCAGGACGGTCGTCAGCAACGGTTCGTGTCCCGGTGGGGCTTCCTCTTCGTGCAGGGCCAGAACGTCCGCCGGCCGGTCCGCCGCGCGGAAGACCTGCTTGCGTCCGGGGAGGCCGGCCTTGCCGGCCGAGAGCTTCATCGTCGGCCTGCCGTCGTGCTCGACCAGCTTGTACACGCTGTCGAGGGCGGGCGCGTCGGAGGAGACGCCCATCCTGGTGCCCACACCGAAGACGTCGATCGGCGCGCCGGCGGTCACGAGACGGTCGATGGCGCGCTCGTCCAGCCCGCCGCTGGCGATGATCAGGGAGTCGCTCAGGCCGGCGTCGTCGAGGCGCTTGCGGGTCACCCACGACAGGGTGTGGAGGTCGCCCGAGTCGAGCCGGACGCCGATCGGGTGGTGCGCGGGCATCCGCCGGGCCACCTCGATCGCCCGGTCCACTCCGGTCAGCGTGTCGTAGGTGTCGACCAGGAAGACGGCAGTGGAGGGGTAGTCGGCGGCGAAGGCCTCGAAAGCCGTGCTCTCGTCCGGGAACGCCTGCACGTAGGAGTGAGCCATGGTGCCGCTCGGGCTCAGGCCGTACCGGGCTGCGGCCGCGACGTAGCTGGTGCCCGCGAAGCCCGCGATGGCCGAGGCCCGCGCGGCCGCCATCGCGGCGTCGGGGCCGTGCGTGCGGCGGGCGGCGAAGTCGACGACGTCACGTCCGGCGGCGGCGATCCGGCACCGGGCCGCCTTGGACGCGATCGCGGTCTGGTAGCTGAGGAGGTTCAGCAGCGCGGTCTCCACCAGCTGCGCCTCCGGCAGAGGAGCGGTGACCTCCAGCAGCGGTTCGCCCGCGAACACCACCCGTCCCTCCGCGACCGCGCGCACCTCGCCGGTGAACCGCAGACCGGCCAGCGGCGCGACGTCGAGACCGGTGATCCGGCTCAGGTCGTCGAGCTCGGTGTCGGTGAAGCCGAAGTCCTCGAGGAACGACAGGCAGTCGGCGAGCCCGGCCGCGACGAGGAATCCGCGCGCCTGCGGCAGTCCCCGGACGAACAGGCTGAACGTCGCCGGCGCGCCCATGTCGCGGCGCAGGTAGCTCAGCGCCATCCTGATCTCGTAGAGGTCGGTCCGGTTTCCGCTCATGACGACGTCTCCCGGTCGCCGAGCCGGACCGCTCTGCTGATCTCGGTCGCCCATGCGACGTCCTCGGCGTCGAGCACGCCGGTCAGGACGCCGTCGTCGAGCACCGGCACGATGTCCCTGCCCGCGGTCAGCGGACCCCTGCCGAGCACGTCCAGCAGCGGCTCACCCGGCAGCGCGACCGGCACGTCCCTGGCGACGTCGGACACCGTGGTGTGGGCCTGGTCGGGCACGCTCACGAGATCGGTGAGGCTGACGACGCCCATCGGCGCCGCCTCGGAGGAGACCACCGGGAAGACCCGCTGGTGCCGGTCGGCGGTGCAGGAGCGCAGGAACCTGTCCACGGTCCACCACGCCGGAGCCACCGGCGGATCCGTCCTCATCACGTCGCGCACGAGCACACCGTCCAGCCGGTGCCGGACCTCGTTGTACGACTGCTCCGCGGAGGCGGCGAACACCAGGAACACGCCGACGAGCACGAGCCACAGCCCGGAGGTCCGGCCGCTGAAGGCGTTGCCCGCACCGAGCGCGACGAGGACGAGGCCGAACGCGCGCCCGGCGAAGGCGGCCGCCCGTTCACCGCGAGCCTGCTCACCCGTGCGCCACCAGACGATCGCCCGCAGCACCCGTCCTCCGTCCAGTGGCGCGGCGGGCACCAGGTTGAACCCGGCGAGCAGCACGTTGGCCACGCCGAGCCACATCAGCGGCGACACCACCAGCGGCGGTGCGCCGGCCGCGTCCAGTGCCGTCGCGGTCACGGCGGCGACCACACCCACGGCCGCGCTGGCACCGGGCCCCGCGAGTGCGAGCAGCAGATCGGCCCGCGGTGTCGGTGGCGGCGCGGTCAGTTCCGTCGCGCCGCCGAGCAGCCACAGGTCGATGCGGCGAACCTCGATGCCGTAGCGGTTCGCGACGCGTGCGTGCGCCAACTCGTGAACCAGCAGCGACACCATGAACGCCAACGCGGCGAGCACACCGGCCAGCCAGTAGCTCACCGGCGAACGACCGGGTGCGGCGACGGGAAGGAACGCCATGGCCACGGCCTGGGCGATGAGGATCACCACGACCAGGGTCGACCAGTGCGCGCCCAGCGCGACGCCCCGGTAACGGCCGAGCGGAACGGAACGCAGAAGTGTGTTCATGCACTCCAGCGTCTCGGCCGGTGTCCTCACCGGGCAGAGCCTCAGGTCTCGCCGGCGCGCGGCGATGGTCCCAGTGCGGTCACCACGTTGGGACCTGCATCACACCCCGGCCCGAAGAGCAGCCTTACCTCACCACGAAGGCATGCGCGGAAAGGGAAGTCGGATGAGCGTCCACGGATACACCGCCCGGCACCGGGCCATGTTGCAGGCGGTCGCGGACGGCCGCGCCGAGTTGCAGGGCGACCGCGTCCCCAGCCTGTCCGTGGACGGACTGTGGTGCGACTTCACCGCCACGAACGACCTGTGCGCCGCGGGCCTGGTCGTGGCGGCGTCACGATCCCGGACGGGGGCGCGGGTTCCCGCGGTCCTGACGCCGGTCGGCAGGCAGGTCCTCGGCACGCTGGTGGCCGCCTGACGCCCAGCTCGTCAGCGCTCGCGGGTGCACGCCCTGACGATCCGCGCGGCGACGAGGAGCGCCACGACGGCGACCGCGCCCGCGGTGGCGATCAGGCGGTTCACGTCGATCGCGGGCTGCCAGGTCACCTCACCGTCCTTGATGACGTAGGCACCGGTCGGTTTCGCGCTGATCCCGAAGCCGCCGCCTTCGCCCTCCTGCCCCTTCTCATCACGACCCGTGCCGCCTCCGGTGCCGCCGGACACGCTCGCAGCCGGGATGACCGTGACCCCGTCCCGCTCGCAGGGCTCGGCGTAGACCTTCTTGGCGTCCACCGAGTCCTTGACGTTCGCGATCAGTTCGTCGATCTTCATGACAACTCCCGGTTCGCGGTTGGCTGCCACCCCAGCCTCCGCCGTCGGAACCACCGCTGCCAGGGTCCTTCGATGCCGCGCGGTGGTGTCCCAAGCCCCTCCACCGGCTCTGCTCGCATCCCTGGCTTCGAACGCATGACAGCGGCAATCGCCTTGTCCGGCTTGCGGAAGTCGTTCGGCCGGACCACCGCGCTCGACGGACTCGACCTGACCGTCCGCGCCGGAGAGGTACACGGTCTGCTCGGCCCCAACGGCGCGGGCAAGACGACCACGTTGCGCGTCCTGCTCGGACTGCTGCGCGCAGACGAGGGCACGGCCGAGGTTCTCGGCGCCGATCCGTGGCGCGACATCGCCACCCTGCACCGGCGCCTGGCCTACGTGCCGGGTGACGTGACGTTGTGGCCGAACCTCACCGGCGGTGAGGTGATCGATCTGCTCGGCAGGCTGCGCGGTGGCGTCGACGCCGCCCGCAAGGCGACCCTCGTCGAGCGCTTCGAGCTCGACCCGACGAAGAAGGGCCGCGCCTGCTCGTCGGGCAACCGGCAGAAGGTCGCGCTGATCGCCGCACTGGCCAGCGACGTCGAACTGCTGCTGCTCGACGAGCCGACGGCCGGCCTGGACCCGTTGATGCAGGCCGTTTTCGAGGAGTGCGTCGCCGAGGTCCGGGCGGAGGGCCGCACCGTGCTGCTCAGCAGCCACGTCCTCGCCGAGGTCGAGAAGGTGTGCGACCGGGTGAGCATCGTCCGGCACGGCAAGCTCGTCGAGAGCGGCTCGCTCACCCAGTTGCGGCACCTCACCCGGACCTCCGTCGAGGCCGATCTGGTCAGCCCGCCGGACGGCGTCGTCACACTGCCCGGCGTGCACGAGGCGCACGTGACCGGAACGCATCTGCGGTGCCAGGTCGACACCGACCAGCTCGATCCCTTGCTGCAGGCGTTGACCGGGCTCGGTGTGCGCGGCCTGGTGTGCCGCCCGCCGACGCTGGAGGAGCTGTTCCTGCGCCACTACGAGGTGCACCGGTGAACGCGCTGACCGGCACCGGCACGCTCGTCCGGCTCGCGCTGCGGCGTGACCGGGTGCTGCTGCCGGCCTGGATCGCGGTGTTCGTGCTGATGGCCGTCACCTCGGCCGCGGCGACGAAAGGCCTGTTCCCCACGGTGGAGTCGGTGGTGCAGGCGGCGTCCGTCATGAACGGCACCCCCGCGCTGGTCGCCGTGTACGGACGGATCTACGACCCGTCGTCGCTCGGCGCGCTGGCGATGCTGAAGGCACCGGGATCCGGCGCGGTGATCGTCGGGATCCTGTCGATCGTGCTGGTGGTGCGGCACACCCGTGCCGAGGAGGACGCGGGGCGCCTCGAGCTCGTCGGATCCGGCGTGGTCGGCCGCTGGGCGCCGCTGACCGCCGCGCTGACGGTCGTGGTCGGTGCGGACGCGGTGCTGGGGCTGCTGACGGCGGTCGCGGTGGCGGCGGCGGGGTTGCCGGTCGCCGGATCGGTGACGTTCGGCCTGGCCTGGACGAGCGTCGGCATCGCGTTCGCCTGCATCGCGGCGGTGGCGGCGCAACTCGTGCGGACCGCGCGTGCCGCGATCGGGCTGTCGGTGGCCGTCGCGGGGGTGGTGTTCCTGCTGCGTGCCGCGGGTGACACCGCGGACGTGGCGGGACCGAGGTGGCTGTCCTGGTTGTCGCCCTTCGGGTGGGGACAGCAGTTCCGCCCGTACGCCGGCGACCGCTGGTGGGTCCTCGCGATCACCCTGGGATTCGGCGTCGTCGTCACGGCGGTGGCCTGTCTGCTCGTGTCGCGCCGTGACCACGGTGCCGGGGTGTTCCCCGAACGGCTCGGCCCCGCCACCGCGGCGCCGTCGCTGCGAGGGCCGCTGTCGCTGGCCTGGCGGCTGCACCGCGGCGCCCTGCTGGGCTGGACCGCGGGGTTCGTGACGTACGGGCTGATGGTGGGCAGCGTCGCCGGCAGCATCGGTGACATGGTCGGCAGTGCCGAGGCCCAGGAGATGTTCCTCAAGCTCGGCGGCCGCGACGTTCTGACGGACGCGGTGTTCGCCGCCATGTTCGGGATGCTGGCCGTCGTGGCGTCGGCGTACGGGGTGCAGACCTCGCTGCGCCTGCACGCCGAGGAGTCGGCGGGCCGCGCGGACCCCGTGCTCGCCACGACGGTGACCCGCGCGCGATGGGCGATGGGTCACGTCTGGGTCGCTCTCGGCGGTACCGCGCTTCTGCTCGTGAGCGCCGGAGTCGCCGCTGGAGTCGTGCACGCCGCCCAGACCGGTGACGCAGGCCAGGTGGGTCGCGTTCTCGTCGGCGCGCTGGTGCAGGTGCCCGCCGCATGGGTGCTGACCGGTGTCGTCGTCGCGGTGTTCGGCACCGCGCCGAGGCTTGCCGTGGCGGGCTGGGCGGTGCTGGTGGCGTTCCTGCTGCTCGGCGAGCTCGGGCCGCTGCTGGAGCTGGACCAGTGGCTGAGGGACCTCTCCCCGTTCGCCCACGTGCCGCGCATGCCGGGAGGGACCGTCACAGCGGCACCGCTGGTGTGGCTGGTGGTCGTGGCCGCCGCGCTGACCGCGGCGGGGCTGACCGCGCTGAGGCGCCGGGACGTGGGGTGAGGGATCGCCGCGCGCCAGGACGTCTCAACGCGCGGCGACCAGCCTCTCCGAGATCACGTACGCCCACAGCCGGATCTCGTCCCAGTCCCGGAAGTCGCCCGCCATTCCGCCGCGCGCCATCCTCTTCGCGACGAACCCGGCGGCCGTGTCGCTCGTGAGCCTGCCGCCGAACGTGACGGGTTCCTCCGCGCCGATGCGCGCCGCGATCTCACGCACCTTGCGCGGTGCGCGCTGGGGCACCTGCCCCGGACCGATGGGTCCACTGTGGAACAGCCACACCGGCTTGTGGGCGAGCAGTTCCTCGTTCTGCCTCAACAGCCTGACGGCCTCGCGCCGCCAGCGGCCGGCGTAGAGCGCACTGCCCAGGACGACGGCCTTGTACGGCTCGACCGAGCGCACCTCGGCCGCGTCCAGCACGGTGACCTCGTGCGCGGCGTGGCGGATCTGCTCCGCCACCGCCTCGGCGATCTCCCTGGTGGAACCGGACTTGGTCGCGTACGCGACGAGAATTTCGGCCATACCACCACGATGCGACTGGGCGGCGCGCGCCGACAGAGCACTTGTGCTCGCCTGGGCGAGGTCGCCTGTTACTGATACCAACGTTTTCCGCGAGTGACGATGGCAGTCGGAGGAGACGGCCATGAAGGTTCTCGTGGGCTATGCGACCGCGGCGGGATCGACGGCGGGGATCGCGGACTGGATCGCGGGAGCGTTGCGGGCGCGTGGGCACGACGTCGTCGTGCGTTCGTTCGACGAGGTGCGCGGCGTGAGCGCCTACGACGCCTTCGTCCTGGGCAGCGCCGTGCACGACCAAGCCTGGCCTGGAGCGAGGCCGACGTGCCGGCCTCCCTGATGGGCGACGTCGACCCGGTGGAACACCGCCTGTTCACGGGCGTCGTCACCGCGGAGGCGTTCGGGTGGTTCGCGGCGGCGGTGTTCCGGCTGGTGGGCGGCAGGTTCGGGGACTTCCGCGACTGGGACGAGATCGAGAGGTGGAGTGCCTCCATCTCCGACGTGCTCGCCGGAATCGAGGCGCGCCGCTGACGAAGGCCGGGACACCGGCGGTGCCCCGGCCTCGGCCGTCGTGCTCAGTTCCTACCTGCGGGGAGACCGCGGCACCGCCTCGGAGCTCCCCGCCTCGTCCACCACGTTCACGGCAGCGTCCTGGCGACCCGGTCGGTGAGGTCGATCGTGCGGTTGGCGTAGCCCCACTCGTTGTCGTACCAGCCCATCACCTTGACGACGTGTCCCTGCACCTTGGTCAGCGACGCGTCGAACACGCACGACGCCGCGTCACCGATGATGTCGCGGGACACGACGGGATCCGTGGTGTAGCGCAGGATCCCCTTCAGGTGCCGGGCCGCCGCCTCCGCGAACGCCCGGTTGACCTGGCCCGCCGTCGCCGGCTCGGCCAGCCGCACGGTCAGGTCGGTGAGCGAGCCGTCCTCGACGGGCACGCGCACCGCGAGGCCGTCCAGCTTGCCGTCCAGCGACGGGATGACCTGGCCGATCGCACGCGCGGCGCCGGTGGAGGTCGGGATGATGTTCACCGCGGCCGAGCGCGCCCGCCGGAGGTCCTTGTGCGGGCGGTCGAGCAACGCCTGGTCGCCGGTGTAGCTGTGGATCGTCGTCATCACGCCCTCGACGATCCCGAACGCCTCGTTCAGCACGTCGGCCATCGGTGCCGCGCAGTTGGTGGTGCACGAGGCGTTCGAGATGATGTGGTGCTGGCGTGCGTCGTAGACGTCGTCGTTGACACCCATGACGATGGTGGCGTCGACGTCCTTGCCGGGGGCGGTGATGATGACCTTGCGCGCGCCTCGCTCGAGGTGGACGCCGGCCGTCTCACGGGTGCGGAAGCGGCCGGAGGCCTCGATGACGATCTCGACGCCGAGCATGCCCCAGTTGAGCTCCTTGGGGTCCGCCTGCGCGGTCACGAGGATGCTGCGGCCGTCCACGGTGATGGTGTTGTGCTCGACGGTGACGTGGCGGCTCCACGGACCGTACGTCGAGTCGTAGGCGAGCAGGTGTGCCAACGTCTCCGCGTCGGTGACGTCGTTGACGGCGACGATCTCGATCGCCGCGTCGTTGCGGTCGAAGGCGGCGCGCAGCACGTCGCGGCCGATGCGCCCGAACCCGTTGATGCCGACCCGTACAGCCATGGTGCTTCTCCCTGGTGAGTGGTGTGTCAGTGGGCGTGCCGCAGCAGGAGCCGGCGTTCGGCGGACCCGATCGCCGCCCTGGCCGCCGGAACGGCGTCCGGGTTGACCGAGATGGACGTGATGCCGAACTCGACGAGCTTCTCGGCGAACTCCGGCTTGTTGGACGGCGCCTGCCCGCACAGCGACGAGGTGATGCCCGCGTCCCTGGCGGCGCCGACGATGCGGCCGATCATGTCGAGCACGGCGGGGTCGGACTCGTCGAACAGGTCCGCGCACAGCTCGGAGTCGCGGTCGACGCCGAGCATCAGCTGCGTGAGGTCGTTGCTGCCGATGGAGACCCCGTCGATGCCGGACCGCGCGTACTCGGGAATCCAGTACGCCACCGAGGGAACCTCGGCCATGACCCACCGGTGCAGGCCGCGGTGGTGGCCCAGCGGACTGCGGTCGATCTGCTCCAGGCAGGCTTCGAGCTCCCACTTGGTGCGCACGAACGGGATCATCAGGTGCAGGTTCGGCGTCTGCTCCCGCACCCGTGCGAGCGCCTGGAGTTCCAGCCCGAACAGCATCGGGTCGTCGACGTACCGGTAGCAGCCGCGGTAGCCGATCATCGGGTTGTGCTCGTGCTTCTCGAACTCGTCGCCGCCCTTGAGCTCGCGGAACTCGTTGGTGCGGAAGTCCATCGTCCGGTAGACGACCGGGCGAGGCGCGAACGCGTGGGTGATCTGCAGCAGCGACGACGTCATGGCGTTGAGGAAGTCCTCGGTGCCGTGCTGCGCCAGGAACCGGCGCGGGTGCTCGGCGCCGAGCGCCTCGGTGAGCATGAACTCCGCCCGCAGCAGGCCGACGCCGTCCACCGGCATCGCGGCCACCTCGGAGGCGTGCTCCGGCAGCGCGAGGTTCACGTACACCCGCGTGCCGAGCGCCTCGGTCCCCTGCACCACCGGGGCGACGATCCGCGGCGCCGTCGTGATCGGAGCCGACCCCGCGCGCACCTCGCCCGCGCTGCCGTCGACGGTGACCTGCTGGCCCTCCTTCAGCACCGAGGTCGCCGAGCCGGTGCCGACCACGCACGGCACGCGCAGTTCGCGCGCCACGATGGCGGCGTGGCAGGTGATGCCACCGCCGTCGGTCACGACCGCGGACGCGCGCCGCATCGTCGGCACCCAGTCGGGGTTGGTCATCTCGGCGACGAGGATCTCGCCGTCCCGCAGGCGGGAGCCCTCGTCGGGGGAGGACAGCACGCGCACCCGGCCTGAGGCGATGCCCGGTGAGGCCCCGAGCCCGGCGACCAGCGGGCCGTCGAGAGTCGTGCCGGTGGCGGGCAGTGTCGTGATGGGACGGGACTGCACGAGCCACGTCTTGCCGTCGGCGATCGCCCACTCGGTGTCCTGCGGCTCGCCGTAGTGCCGCTGCACGCGCACACCCAGCTGTCCGATCGCGACGGCCTCCTCCTCGCTGAGCACCTGGGCGTGCGACTCCTCCGCGGTGAGCTCGATCCGTTCGTCGTTGCCGTTCGCGCCGCGCACGATCTTGTGCGTCTTGCGGCCGATCCGGGTGTCCACAAGGGACACGGTGTCGCCGTCGCGGTGCAGGATGTAGGTGTCGGGCTCCACCGAGCCGCTGACGACGACCTCACCGAGCCCGAACGACGCCTCGACGAGCAGCCGGTCGCGCTCGCCGGTCGACGGGTCGGCGGTGAACATGACGCCAGAGCGCTCCGAGTCGACCATGCGCTGCACGACCACCGCGATCGCGGGTTCGTCGGAGATGTTCTGCTCGGCGCGGTAGGCCACGGACCGGGTGCCGAACAGCGACACCCAGCAGTCGAGCAGCCGGTCCAGCAGGGCGTGCGCGCCCCTGGTGTTGGTGAAGGTGCTGTTCATCCCGGCGAACGAGGCGCCGGCGGTGTCCTCGGAGGTGGCCGAGGACCGCACGGCCACGGACTCGTCCTGGCCGAGCGCGCGGTAGGCCTCCAGGACGGCGTGCCGCACCGTGTCGGAGATCCCGGCCTTGCGCACCAGGTCGCGCATGCGTTCGGCGGACTCCGCGAGCCGGTCCGGCGTGGTGGCCCGGTCGAGCGCGACGGCGAGCTCGGCGTCGAGGTCGTCGCGGACCTGGCTCATCGAGGTCAGGAACGCCTCGGCGGTCACGACGAAGCCGGGCGGCACCGGCAGGCCGGCGCGGGTCAGCTCGCCGAGGTTGGCGCCCTTCCCGCCGGCGATGTCGGTGTCGTTCTTGCCGAGCGTGGTGAAGTCGCGGATGTACGTGGTCACGGCTGCTCCTGAGGCTTGAGGACGTCGATGACGGGACGGCGGGGCGTGGCGGGCAGCGGGTCGGCGTTGAACCCGGCCCAGCCGATCCGGATGACGAGCTGCGGGCAGGTCGCGCCCCCGAGGACGTGGTCACGCACCAGTTCCCTGGTCTCGACGACCTCCAGCGGCTGGCTCAGCGGGCACGTCGCGAGCCCGGCCGACGTGGCTTCCAGCAGCACCGCGCTGGTCGCCTCACCCGCGCGCAGCCGCGACAGGTCGTCGTCGGACGACGTGCTGAGCAACAGCAGCGCCCCCGCGTCCTCGCCGAGCAGCCGCTGGTCGGCCTGGATCAGCTCACCGGGCGCGAACTCGCGCATCCGGAGGTTGCCGTACTGGTGCGAGCCGGAGGGGATGTTCGCGGCGGGCACGCCGGCCGACGCGCCGGGGTAGACCCCGCTCCACTCGCGGATCTCCTTGCGGTAGGCGGGATTCGCCTCCTGGGTCGAGGCGGCCTTCTCGATCGCGATCAGCAGTTCGTCCCTGGCCCTGCCGGTCACCACCTGAGCCTCCACGCCCTCGTTGCGGGCGCGCTGCACGAGCTGTTCGAGCACGGCGTCCGGCGGGGGCCAGGAGGAGAAGGCACGGCGGTCGGTGCGCCTGCGCGGAATCGCGGTCGAGAGGGCGACGAGCGCCTCACTCGGCTCGCGCGCCTGGAACTCGATGGCGGCGAGGTGGTCGGGCCGGCTCGGGTTGGGCAGGCGGTGCACGACCGCCCGCCAGCCGAGCGCGGCGAGCCCGACGCGCAGGTGGTGCAACGCGGCACCGCAGCTGATCACGAGGTCGGCACCCGTCGGGTCGATCGCGGGCAGCGTCCGCGCACGATCGGCGTACAGGTGCAGGGTGTGCGCGCCGAGCTCCCAGCGCCAGGGCTGGGTGTTGTGCACCGACGGCGCGCGGCAGGCGAGCGCAACCGCCGCCCGCAGCGTGTTCTTGTCCGGCTGACCGCGGTCCATCCGGTTCACCTCCAGGTCTGAGTCGCACCTTTGAAACTCGCAGCGACGACGGCCTGAGGTGAGGGGCGTAGGTCCCCGCATCGCCGGGACCCGCGTCCTGGGTCGCCCACGCCTTTGGCAGGTGTCCCGCACGCCGTCCCGGCAGAAGGCTGGAGGCACGTGGACCGAGGATCACCGGAGGGTGTCATGCGTGAACCGACAGTCGCCTCGCTGATGACGCGTGAGGTGATCACCGCCGACGTCGGCAGCTCGTTCAAGGACGTCGTGAAGCTGTTGGAGGACAACGCGATCAGCGCTGTCCCCGTGCTCGACGGCGGCTATCCCGTCGGCGTCGTGTCGGAGGCCGACCTGCTGCCGAAGGAGGAGTTCCGCGGCGGCGGTGCGGCCGAGGAGCCAGGTCTGTTCGCGGGCCGTGCGGTGAAGCACCGCTGGGAGCAGGCGTCCGGGCTCACCGCCGAGGACGTCATGACGGTTCCGGTGAAGACCGTGTCGCCGGACACCGCGGCGAGCGCGGCCGCGCGGGAGCTCGCCGCCGAGGGGCTGCGCAGGCTCTTCGTGATGGACTCCGACGGCGCGCTCGTCGGCGTGCTGTCCCGTCGCGACCTGCTGAAGCTCTTCCTGCGGGAGGACGAGGAACTGCGCACCGAGATCCGCGACGAGATCTTCGGCCAGATGCTGTGGGTCGACCCGGACGGCATCGACGTGGAGGTCACCGACGGCGTGGTCGCCTTGCAGGGACAGCTGGAGCGCCAGAGCCAGGTCGAGGTCGCCGGGCACCTCGTACGCACCCTGCCGGGCGTGGTCGACGTCCGCAACGGGCTGCGGGCCGAGTGGAACGACACCACCCATCCACGCCAGACCGAGATCTTCGGGTGAAGGAGAGCACGATGAGGACTCGAGACGTGATGACGGCCGACGTCGTCGTGGTCAGGCCGGACACCCCCGCCCGCGAGGCGGCGCACCTGCTCGCCGAACGCGGTTTCACCGCGCTGCCCGTCGTGGACGACTACGGCGTGCTCGTCGGCCTGGTGAGCGAGACCGAGCTGCTGCGGCACCGATTGCCGCAGGACCCCAGGAAACTGGTGCACGGCGAGCCGCCCAAGGCCAGGGTCGCCCCCGCCGACCTGGTGGGCCAGGTGATGACCTCCCCGGCGACGGTCACGCCGAACACCGACCTGGCCGAGGTCGCGGACCTGATGCTGGAACGCGGAGTGCGCAGCGTGCCGGTCGTCTACGAGGGCCACCTCGCGGGCATCGTGACCCGCAGGGACCTGCTGCGCTCGATCAGCAGGGACGACTGGATCATCGAGGCGGAGATCCGGCACCGTCTGGACGTGATCGGCTCCGAGCACCGGTGGACGGTCTCCGTGCGCGACGGCAAGGTGTCCATTGTGGACAAGCTGAACGACGCGACCGACCGGCACGTGGCGGACGTGCTCGCCCGCGCCGTCGCCGGTGTGACCGACGTGCGGATCGTGCAGTACGCGGGGAACTGACCACCGCGTCACGGCGGACGAAAGGCGCCGGGGTTCTCCCCGGCGCCTATTGTCGTTGCGCGGTCAGGCTTGCAGAACGACCTTCAACGCTCCGGTGTCACCCGCGTTCTCGAACACCTCGTACGCCTGCTCCATCTCACCGAGCGCGAACCGGTGCGTGATGAACCGCTCCCCGTCGATCCGGCCGGCCGCGACCATGCGCAGCAACGTCGGGGTGGAGACGGTGTCGACGAGCCCGGTGGTGATGGTGACGTTGCGGATCCACAGGTTCTCCAGGTGCAACGTCGCGGGCTTGCCGTGCACGCCGACGTTGGCGACGTGCCCGCCCGGACGGACCAGCTTGGCGCACAGCTCGAACGTGTCCGGCACTCCGACCGCCTCGATGGCGACGTCGGCGCCCAGGCCGCCGGTGAGCTCGCCGACGATCCGCTCGGCCTCCTCCGCGCTCGACGCGGTGATGTCGGCGCCGAACTGCTTGGCCGCGTCGAGCCGCGAGGCCGCGAGGTCGACGGCGACGATGTGGCTGGGGCTGTAGAGCTGCGCGGTCTGGATCGCGGCGAGGCCGATCGGCCCTGCACCGACGATCACGACGGTGTCCGCGGGCTTCACGGTCCCGTTGAGCACGCCGACCTCGTAGGCGGTGGGCAGGATGTCGGCCAGCACGACCGCGGCGGTGTCGCTCACGTCGTCGGGCAGCAGATGGGTCGAGGTGTCGGCGAACGGCACGCGCACGTACTCGGCCTGCACGCCGTCGACCAGGTGACCGAGGATCCAGCCACCACCGCCGAGGCACTGGCCGTAGCTGCCGGTGCGGCAGTACTGGCAGCGTCCGCAGGTGGTGATGCACGAGATCAGCACGCGGTCGCCGGGCTGGAGACCGGTGACGGACGCGCCGACCTCCTCGACCACGCCGACGGCCTCGTGCCCGAGGATCCGTCCGTTCTCGACCTCCGGCACGTCCCCCTTGAGGATGTGCAGGTCGGTGCCGCAGATCGTCACCGCCGTGACGCGCACGACCGCGTCCGTCGGGTCCTGGATCCCCGGCTTGGGAACCTCTTCCCACGCGCGCTTCCCAGGCCCGTGGTAGACCAGCGCCTTCATCAGGATTCCTCCTCTTTCCGGTTTCCACCCCAGGCTGCTCGCGCGGGTGCGTGCCGCGCAGAGACCGGGGTCCCGCCCGCCGGGGGACCTAGGACCTGCCGCCGAGAAGACCTGGGGTGGTGGGGGATCGCGCGGCCGCGGCGCACGCTGCTGACAGCGACACGGTCCACATCGGAGTGAGGAGTTCGCCGTGAGCACAGACATCGCCGGGCCGGCTGCCGAGACGCGGCCCGACCCGGGAAGTGACCGGCCGCGGCCGTCGAGGTTCGGCCTCCCCACCGCCACCGCGCTGGTGGTCGGATCCGTGATCGGCACCGGCGTGTTCGGCCTGCCGTCCGCACTGGCGCCGTTCGGGCCGGTGAGCCTCGTGGCGTTCGTCCTCGTGTCGATCGGCGCTCTCGCCCTCGCGCTCACGTTCGGTGCGCTGGCGAAGCGACTCAGCGGTTCCGGTGGCCCGTACGTGTACGCGAGGGACGCGTTCGGCGAGTTCGCGGGATTCCTCAACGCGTGGTGCTACTGGATCACCGCGTGGGCGGGCAACGCGGCGATCGTCGTGGCGCTGGTCGGCTACGTCGAGGTGTTCGTGAACACCGAGCACCAGGTCGGCTGGTCCATCGTGATCGCGTTGGCGGGCCTGTGGATTCCCGCCCTGGTCAACCTGTCCGGGCTGCGGAGCATGGCCGTGACGCAGATCGTCTTCACCGTGCTGAAGATCGTGCCACTGCTGTTCATGGCGACCGTCGGGCTGTTCTTCGTGAAGTCGGCGAACTTCGGCCCGTTCAACGCCAGCGACCTCTCGCTCGGGGGTGCCGTCTCCGCCGCCGCGGCGATCGCGTTGTTCAGCTACATCGGCATCGAGACCGCCTCGGTCGCCGCCGGCCGCGTCCGCGACCCCGAGCGCAACGTCGGCCGCGCCACCGTGTTCGGCACGATCGGGTGCGCCGTCGTGTACGTCCTCGGCACCCTCGCCGTCTTCGGCGCCGTGCCGAACGGGGCGCTGCAGGAGAGCAAGGCGCCGTTCACCGACGCCGCCAACGCCATGTTCGGCGGTCAGTGGGCAGGGCAGGCGATCGCGGTCGCCGCCGTCGTCTCCGGCCTGGGCTGCCTGGTCGGCTGGACGCTGATCATCGGTGAGATGCCGATGGCCGCGGCGAAGGACAAGCTGTTCCCCAAGGCGTTCCTGCGCACCCGCGGTGACATCCCGAGCTTCGGCATCATCAGCTCGACCGTGCTGGCCTCGGCGCTGGTCGTCGTCAGCTACACCAACTTCGAGCAGGTCTTCACCACGCTCGTGCTGCTGTCGGTGTTCACCGCCGTCGTGCCCTACCTGTTCAGCGCCGCCGCACAGCTGTTCTGGCTGCTGGTCCGCGGCCGCAAAGCCGAGTGGCCGCACCTCGTGCGGGACTGCACAGTCTCGATCCTTGCCCTCGCCTTCGCTTTCTGGGCGCTGGCCGGCAGTGGCTACCAGGCCGTCTACTACGGCGTCATCTGTCTGCTGCTGGGTGTGCCGCTCTACATCTGGCTCAAGGTCGGCCGCCGCGAGTACGGCGAGGTCGCGTCATGACCCTCGGCGTCGGCTCCGAGGTCGGTGCGCTGCGCCAGGTGATCGTCCACCGGCCGGGGCTGGAGCTCAGCAGGCTCACCCCGCGCAACTGCGACGAGCTGCTGTTCGACGACGTGCTGTGGGCCGCGAAGGCCCAGGAGGAGCACGACGTGTTCGCCGGTGTGCTGCGCGGCCGCGGGATCACCGTGCACCACACCGGCACCCTGCTCGCCCAGACCCTGGCGTTGCCGGAGGCACGGGCGTTCGTGCTCGACCGCGTGTGCACGCCGGAACTGCTCGGACCGGCGCTGGCGGGGCCGGTGCGCGAGTTCGCGGAGAAGGTCGACGCCACGGATCTCGCCGAACTGCTCGTCGGAGGCGTGACCCGCGCGGACCTGTCCCCGCTCGGAGTGCACAGCCTGCGCTGGAACACCCTGGGACTGGACGACTTCGTGCTTGCACCGCTGCCGAACACCCTGTTCCCGCGCGACAGCTCGGCGTGGGTCTACGGCGGCGTCACGATCAACCCGATGGCGAAGGCCGCCCGCCGCCGCGAGTCCCTGCACTGCCAGGCCGTCTACCGCTTCCACCCGTTGTTCGCCGACGCGATGTTCCCCGTCTACTACGGCGCCGACGACGCCGACCACCAGCCCGCGACGCTCGAAGGCGGCGACATCCTCGTCCTGGGGCGCGGTGTCGTGCTGGTCGGCATGGGGGAGCGGACCACCCCGATGGGCGTGGAGATCCTGGCACGCGAACTGTTCCGCACCGGCCAGGCCACCTCGGTGATCGCCGTGCAGCTGCCGCGTTCGCACGCTCTCATGCACCTCGACACCGTGATGACGATGCTCGACCTGGACACGTTCATCCGCTACCCGGAGCTCGACCCGGCCGCGTTGCGCACGTGGGTGATCACACCGGCCGATCCGCACGAGGTCGTCGAGCACGCCTCGGCGGGCCTGCGGGTCGAGGAACGCGTCTCGGTGTTCGCCACGATCGCCGAACTGCTGGAGATCGACCGCTTTCGCGTGCTGTGCGCGGACGAGGACGCCCGCGCCGCCGAACGCGAACAGTGGGACGACGCCAACAACTTCCTCGCGCTCGCCCCCGGCGTCGTCGTCGGCTACGAGCGCAACACCGTCACCAACACCATGCTCGCCGACCACGGCATCGAGGTCATCTCCATCCCCGGCAACGAACTCGGCCGCGGCCGGGGCGGGGCCCGCTGCATGACCTGCCCGATCCAGCGCGACGGCATCTGAAAGGACCCCTCCGATGCGACACCCCGGCTCTCTGCTCAAGGAACTCGACCTCACCAAGGAGAAGTTCCTCGACCTCGTCTCCCAGGCCCGCGGCCTCAAGCGCGCCAAGGCGTCCCGCACCGAGCACCCCGTGCTGACGGGCAAGAACATCGCCCTGGTCTTCGAGAAGAGCTCGACGCGCACCCGCTGCGCGTTCGAGGTCGCCGCCCACGACCAGGGCGCCCACGTCACCTACCTCGACCCGACCGGCTCCCACATGGGCCGCGAGGAGTCCGTTCCGGACACCGCGAAGGTGCTCGGCCGCATGTTCGACGCCATCGAGTTCCGCGGCTTCGCCCAGGACACCGTCGAGACGCTCGCCGACCACGCCGGCGTGCCCGTGTGGAACGGCCTGACCGACTCCTGGCACCCCACCCAGATGCTCGCCGACGTCCTCACGATGACCGAGCACTTCGACGGCCAGGTCGAGGACATCGCCTTCGCCTTCGTGGGGGACGGTCACAACAACGTCGCCCGGTCGTTGCTCATCACGGGCGCATTGCTCGGCATGGACGTCCGGATCTGCGCGCCCGCCGAGCTGCTGCCGTCTGCCGACGTGATCGCCAAGGCGCACGAGCTGGCAGCGGCCAGTGGTGCCCGCGTGCTCGTCACCGAGGACCCCGAAGAGGCCGTCGCGGGCGTCGACTTCGTCTACACCGACGTCTGGGTCAGCATGGGCGACTCACCGGAGGCCTGGGACACCCGCGTGCCGCTGCTGACGCCCTACCGCGTCACCGCCGAGCTGATGAAGGCCACCGGCAAGCCGGGCACGAAGTTCCTGCACTGCCTGCCGTCCGTCCACGACCGCACCACGACCGTCGGCCGCCGCGTGTACGACCAGTACGGCCTCGAGGGCGCCGAGGTCACCGACGAGGTGTTCTCGTCGTCCGCGTCGGTCGTCTTCGACCAGGCCGAGAACCGCCTGCACACCATCAAGGCGGTCATCGTCGCCGGACTGGCCTCGTGATGCGGATCGTCGTGGCCCTCGGAGGCAACGCCCTGCTGATGCGCGGCGAACGCGCGGACGCGTCCGTCCAGCTCCACCACGTCGAGGCGGCGGCGCGAGCACTCGCGCCGCTGGCGGCCGAACACGAACTCGTGGTGTGCCACGGCAACGGCCCCCAGATCGGCCTGCTCGCCCTGGAGAGCGAGGCCGACCCGTCGTTGAGCCGGCCGTACCCGCTCGACACCCTGGGCGCGGAGACCCAGGGCATGATCGGCTACTGGCTGGCCCAGTCGCTGCGCAACGCGGGCGTCCGCAAACCCGTCCTCGCCGTCGTCACCCAGACCGTCGTCGACGCGGCGGATCCGGCGTTCTTCGCGCCGACGAAGTTCATCGGGCCGATCTACGACCGCGCGCAGGCCGATCGCCTGGCCGGGCAGAACGGCTGGACCACGGCCGCGGACGGCCCGCACTGGCGCAGGGTCGTCCCGTCACCGGAACCGCTGCGGCTCGTCGAACAGGAGTCGATCGAGGAACTGGTGAGCGGCGGAACGGTCGTGGTCTGCGCGGGCGGCGGAGGCGCGCCGGTCGTGGACGAGGGACAGCTGCGCGGCGTGGAGGCCGTCGTGGACAAGGACCTCACCGCGGCCGCGCTCGCGATCGCCCTGAAGGCCGACCGCCTGCTCCTGCTGACCGACGTGCCGGCCGTGATGACCGACTTCGGCCTGCCGGACGCCGAACCGCTGCGGCACCTCGACGTGGCGGAGATCGATCAGCTGAGCTTCCCCGCCGGCTCGATGGGGCCGAAGATCGAGGCCTGCCGCCGGTTCGTGCTGGCGACCGGCTCGGTGGCGGCGATCGGTGCGTTGGCCGACGCGGGAGCACTGCTCTCGGGCGAGGCGGGCACGACCATCAGCGCCTAGGCGGTCAGGAGAGGAGGCTGTACGTGCCGTCCGCGTGGCGCGCGAAGTAGGCGGTGCAGCCACCGGGATTGCCCTGGCGATGTTTCGGGAGGAACACCCCGTAGGTGTGGTCGGCCCAACCGGGGCAGGCCTTGCGGACGTCGTCGGGACGAAATCGCGCGGGCAGTTCGCCGCGCCGGACCGCGTTGCGCAGGTCGTTGACGAACCGACTCATGGTGAACGACTCTCCCGGCTGCGAAGGCCTCGCTCCTCGTCGAAAATTGTAAGGCGACCGCGAACGCCATGACGAATGTGACGTGCGAGGCGCACACTGGTGTGGTGGATGGACAGGCGGTTCACGAGGACTTCGAGCGCGTGCGGACGACGTTCCGCACGCTGCTCGGCGGGGCGTCCGACGGCGAACTTCGCCGCCGGTCGAACGGCACGCGGTGGAACAACCGGCAGCTGTTGTTCCACATGCTGCTCGGCTTCCTGATCATGCGTGCGCTGATCGGCCTGGCCCGGATCGTCGCGCGGCTGCCCGGCGGGGTGGGCCGGACCTGGGCCCGGTTGCTCGACGCCGGCACCAAACCCTTCGACGTCGTCAACTTCGCGGGCTCGTGGCTCGGCGGCAGCCTCCTGCCCCGGCGGGCGATGCTCGTGCTGTGCGACCGCACGATCGCGTCGTTGCACCGCCGGCTCGACCGCGAGAACGACATCGGCCTGGCGAAGGGCATGCCCTACCCGACGCGCTGGGACCCGTGTTTCCGCGAGTTCATGACCATCGCGGACCTGTACCGCTTCCCGGTGCGGCACTTCGACTTCCACCGCGACCAGCTCTCGCTCGCCTGATCAGTGCACCGGAACGCCGCACCCGGCGAACTGCTCCCGCACGCGCCGGACGAGGTCGTTGTCGGGGGTGGGGACGTCGGCCAGCGGGAACGGGATGCCGAGCGCGGTGTACTTGGGCGCGCCCAGCTTGTGGAACGGCAGCACCTCCACGCGTTCGACGGTCTTCAGGGTGCTGACGAACGACGCGATGCCCGCGACGTTGTCCGGGTCGTCGGTGAGTCCTGGCACGAGCACGAACCTGATCCACATGGTCTTGCCCAGGTCGGACAACCGGCGCGCGAACCGCAGCGTCGGCGCGACCTCGCCGCCGGTGACGTGCCGGTAGGTGGCCGGGTCCCACGACTTGATGTCCAGCAGCACCAGGTCGGTGTCGGCCAGCAGTTCGTCGGACGCCCGTGCGCCGAGGAACCCGGACGTGTCGAGCGCGGTGTGCAGCCCGAGTTCCTTGGCGCGGTGGAACACCGCGGCGGTGAAGTCGGGCTGCAGCAACGGTTCCCCGCCGGTGATGGTCATGCCACCGCCGGCGACCTCGATGAACCGCCGGTACTTCGCGACCTCGGCCATGACCTCGTCGACCGTCTTGCGGTGGCCGTCGCGCATGTGCCAGGTGTCCGGGTTCTCGCAGTACAGGCACCGCAGCGGGCACCCGCTCAGGAACAGCACGAAGCGGGTGCCCGGTCCGTCGACCGCCGTGGAGACGTCCCACGAGTGGATCGATCCGGTGATCGTCACAGCGACTCGTGGAAGGTGCGGTTGATGACGTCGCGCTGCTGCTCGGGCGTGAGCCGGATGAAGTTCACCGCGTAACCGGAGACCCTGATCGTCAGCTGCGGGTGGTTCTCCGGGTGAGCCATGGCGTCGAGCAGCGTCTCGCGGTTGAGCACGTTGGCGTTGAGGTGAAACCCGCCCGCGTCGGTGTAGGCGTCGAGCAGGCCGACCAGGTTGTTCACCCGCTCGTCCTCGGTCTGCCCGAGGCCGGTCGGGGTGATGCTCGCGGTCAGCGAGATCCCGTCCTGGGCCTGGTCGTAGGGCAGTTTCGCCACCGACAGGGCCGCTGCCACCAGTCCGCGCCGGTCGCGGCCGTTCATCGGGTTGGCGCCCGGTGCGAACGGCTCACCCGCGCGCCGGCCGTCCGGGGTGTTGCCGGTGTGCTTGCCGTAGACGACGTTCGAGGTGATGGTGAGCACCGACTGGGAGTGCACGGCGCCGCGGTGCGCGGGGTACTGCCGCACCTTCCGCATGAAGTCCTCGACCAGGCCGACGGCGATCGCGTCCGCGCGGTCGTCGTTGTTGCCGTACTTTGGGAAGTCGCCCTCGACCGCGTAGTCGACGGCGAGGCCGGTCTCGTCGCGGATCACCCTGACCCTGGCGTACCGGATCGCGGACAGGCTGTCCGCGACCACCGACAGGCCGGCGATGCCGCAGCCGAGCAGCCGCTGGACCGGATGGTTGTGCAGCGCCATCTCGATGCGTTCGTAGGCGTACTTGTCGTGCATGTAGTGGATGATGTTGAGCGCCTCGACGTACGTCTTCGCCAGCCAGTCGGTCATGCGGTCGAACGCCGCCCGCACCTCCTCGTGGTCCAGGTACTCCGAGGTGATCGGCGGGAACGCCGGGGCCACCTGGACACCCGACACCTCGTCGCGGCCGCCGTTGATCGCGTACAGCAACGCCTTGGCGAGGTTGACGCGCGCACCGAACAGCTGCATCTGCTCGCCGACGCGCATCGCCGAGACGCAGCACGCGATCGCGGTGTCGTCGCTGAACCTCGGACGGATCAGGTCGTCGTTCTCGTACTGGATGGAGCTCGTGTCGACGGAGACCTTGGCGCAGAAGCGCTTGAAGCCCTCCGGCAGGCGCGACGACCACAGCACGGTCAGGTTCGGCTCCGGCGCGGGTCCCAGGTTGTAGAGGGTCTGCAGGAGCCGGAAGCTCGTGCGGGTGACCAGCGGGCGTCCGTCGCGGCCGATGCCGCCGATCGACTCGGTGACCCACGTCGGGTCGCCGGAGAACAGCTGGTCGTACTCCGGCGTGCGCAGGAACCGCACGATCCGCAGCTTGACGACCAGGTCGTCGACGAGCTCCTGGGCCTCGCGCTCGGTCAGCACACCCTCGTCGAGGTCGCGCTGCAGGTAGACGTCGAGGAACGTGGACGTGCGGCCCAACGACATCGCGGCGCCGTTCTGCTCCTTCACCGCCGCCAGATAGGCGAAGTACAGCCACTGCACGGCTTCCCGGCCGGTGGTGGCGGGGCCGGAGATGTCGTGACCGTACGCCGCGGCCATGTCGCGGAGCTCGCCGAGCGCGCGGATCTGCTCCGCCAGTTCCTCTCTGTCCCTGATGATGTCCTCGGTGGACGCCATGTCGTCGAGGACGGCTCGTTCGGCTCGCTTCGCCGCGACGAGCCGGTCGACGCCGTAAAGGGCAACGCGCCGGTAGTCGCCGATGATCCGGCCCCTGCCGTACGCGTCCGGAAGTCCGGTGATGATGCCGGCCTTGCGCGCTCGCAGGATCTCGGCGGTGTAGGCGTCGAACACGCCGTCGTTGTGCGTCTTGCGGTACTTGGTGAAGATCTCCTCGACGCGCGGGTCGAGCCGGTAGCCGTAGGTCTTGAGGCTGTTGTCCACCAGCCTCAGCCCGCCCGCGGGCATGATGGCGCGCTTGAGCGGTGCGTCGGTCTGCAGACCGACGATCAGCTCGTGGTCGCGGTCGATGTAGCCGGGCCGGTGCGCGGTGATCGAGGACGGGGTGCTCACGTCGACGTCGTAGATCCCGCGGGCGCGTTCGTCGGTGAACATCTCCGTCAGCCGGTGCCACAACGCCGTCGTGCGGGGCGTCGGCCCGGACAGGAAGCCCGCGTCGCCCTCGTACGGCGTGTAGTTGGCCTGGATGAAGTCCCGCACGTCGATCTCGTCGCACCACTGTCCGGTGTGGAATCCACGCCAGGCGGTGGTCGGGCGTTCCGCCGTAGCGGTCATCGTGTTCCTCCTCGTCGGCCGGTCGGGTGTCCGCTCAGGACCGGCAGTCGTTGGGTTCGAGCAGCAGTTCGGAGACGGGACGCCGCGGTGTCGGCGGAACCGGCGTGCTGTACCCGAGGCGCAGCACGGTCTGCGGCACGAGCATCCCGCCGAGCGAACGGCGCAACTGCTCGCGGACCCTCTGGACCTCGACCGGCTGCGACAGGAACGACGCCGACAGCCCGCGCACGGTGGCGGCGAGCAGGACGCGCTGCATCGCCTGTCCTGCCTGCAGTTCGCCGAGGGGGCCGTCGTAGAACGAGCACAGGACGACGACCAGCGGGTCGGACTCGTAGTCCTTGCCCGGCAGGCGTTCGGGGCCCTGGAAGTCGCGGAAGACCCACTCGTCCTGCAGCGCGGGCCGGACCCCCGCGGACGCCGACGGGATGCCGTCGCTCGCGTGTGGCCGGTGCCCGGTGAACGACGCGAGCTCGGCCTGCACGTCCTGGTCGTGGAGCTGGATCTCGTGCGCCTCGTGGACGAACTTCTTGAGCTGGGCCCGCTCCTCCGGCGTCGAGATGACGTGCAGCCACGAGCGCTCCAGCTCGGCCGCTCGCACCAGCGCGTGACGCTGCCGGGGGTCGACGGGCGCTTCGTGGAACGGCTTGCGGTTCGTGCGGCGGCGCGGGATCGCCCTGAGCAGAGCGAGCTGCTCGGCGTTGGGGACGATCGTGCCCCCGCGCCGCACGACCGCGAGCGCTCCGGGTGCGGTCTGACCGGGCAGCATCGACACGAGTGGCCGCACGCCCATGCCCTGCAACGCCATCCGCAGGTTGAACAGGGCCGCGCCGCAGGACAACCGCAGCTCGCGGTCCTCCGGATCGGTCGCGGGCAGCCGGCGGTGCGGGTCGGGATGCAGCTCGATCCGGTCGGGCAGCACGCGGAACCGCCACGGCTGGGCGTTGTGCACCGACGGCGCGAGCGAGGCGGCCTCGAGCACCTGGTGGACCTGTTCCGGCGCCAGCCCCAGCGCCCCTGGCAGCTCGGCCATGTCCTTCACCTCATCTTGTCGCGGTGGACGTCTCCGTGGTTCCACTCTCCGTCCGGTCACGAGGTGGTCCCACCGTCGAAGGTCCCGACCTGACCGGGAACGACGGGTATCGGACGGGTGGCCGGTGCCAAGGGCCCGGCCGGTGCGGGACCAACGGCAGCGTCCGCGCCCTCTCCCGCTTCCTAGCGTTTGGGTCACGCCCGTTGTGACTGGAGGACGACGATGAAATCCCCATCCGCCCCGATCGTGTGCGGCGTCGACGGCTCTGACTCCGCGCTGGCCGCCGTCGGCTGGGCCGCTCAGGAGTGCGCCCGCCACCAGGTGCCGCTGCGGCTCGTGCACGCCTTCATGCTGCCGACCCGCGGCTTTCCGGAGATCGTGCTGATCGGCAACGACATCCGTCACGCGATGGAGAAACAGGGCCGGGCGTGGCTGGAGGAGGCCAGGGCGGCGGCACGAGCGGCCGCTCCCGGGGTCGAGGTGACGGCCGAGGTGTTCTGCTGCGGCGCGGGCGCGTTGCTGACCGAGCTGTCGAAGAGCGCCCGGCAGGTCGTGATCGGGTCGCGCGGCCTGGGCACCGTGACCGGTCTGGCGGTCGGTTCCACGGCGGTGGCGCTGGCGGCGCACGCCCAAAGCCCGGTCGTCGTCGTTCGGGGCAACGCCGTGCCTGACGGCCCGGTGGTCGTCGGTGTGGACGGTTCGCCCACGAGTGAGGCCGCGCTGGCGTTCGCGTTCGAGGAGGCCTCGCTGCGCTCCACCTCGCTGACCGCGGTCACGACCGTCACGGGCTTCGCCGCCGACAGCGCGTACGTGCTGTCGCGCCTGGGAGCCGACTGGGGACAGGCCGAGGAGGACGAACGGCGACTGCTCGCCCAGCGCCTGGCCGGGTGGCAGGAGAAGTACCCGGACGTCGTGGTCAACCGGATCGCGTTGCGGGACCGCCCGGCGCGGGCGCTCGTGCGCTACGGGGCCGAGGCGCAGCTGCTGGTCGTCGGCAGCCACGGGCACGGCGGGTTCGTCGGCATGCTGATCGGCTCGACCAGTCAGGCTCTCGTCCACCACGCCCCCTGCCCGCTCGCGATCGTGCGTCCGCCGAAGAGGTGACGGGTCCGCCATGACGACCGAAGTCGCGCTGCGCCAACGGATCCGAGTGCGCCACGTCCAGGGTGACGAGTACGCCGTCCAGGTGCGGGCGCACGAGGTGCACACCGACCAGCCCGGCAGCGACCGGGGCATGTCCCCGGTCGAGCTGTTCGCCACGTCACTGGCCACGTGCATCGCCCACTACGCGGGGAGCTACCTGCACCGGCATTCCCTTCCGCGAGACGGACTCGCGGTCGTGGCCGAGTACGGCATGGCGGAGGACCGCCCGCCGCGGATCGGCCGCGTCCGCATCTCCGTGGATCCCGGCCAGGAGCTCGAACCGCGCCGCCTTCAGGCACTGCAGGCCGTCGTCGAGCACTGCACCGTGCACAACACCCTCCGGCAGCCGCCGGAGATCGAGATCCTCGTCCGCGACGGCCTGCCGTGAGGGTGTCGTGATCACGCGCCTGCCGGGGAGCCGGCGGTGAGCTGTCCGGCGACCCGGTCGGCCCAGGCGCGGATCTCGTCGAAGTCGCGGAAGTCGCCCGCCATGTCGCCCTGGGCCATCTTCTTCGCGATGAAGCCGGTGGCGGTCTGCGCGGTCAGCCTGCCGGGGAACGTGGTCGGCGCGTCGGCGCCGATGCGGGCGGCGATCTGCCGCACCTTGCGCGGTGCGGGCTGGGGCGTGAGCTCCTTGCCGAGCGGACCGTCGTGGAACAGCCACGTGGGCCTGTCCACGAGCAGCTTCTCGTTGCGCTTGAGCACCTTCACCGCCTCGGGGCGCCAGCGGCCCGCGTAGAGGCCGCTGCCGAGCACCAGTGCGCTGTGGTGCTCGACCGAACGGACCTGGGCGGCGTCGAGCACGGTCACCTCGTGCCCCGCGGCGCGCAGCCGTTCGCCGATCGCCTCGGCGATCTCCTTGGTGGAACCCATCTTCGTCGCGTACGCGACCAGGACATCAGTCATACCACCACGATCTGCCACCTCTTCGAGACGGCAACAGGGCCCTAGGTCTGTGCTGCGAAGGGTCGCGCGGTACTGCCGGGGCCCGCGGAACCGGGTGACGGTGGTGGTGAGTAGGGAGGCAACGATGACAACTGCTACGACCGGCTATCCGGTGCACGTGCACGCACGGCTGGAACCCGGGCTGAGCCGCTGGCTGTGGCTCGTCAAGTGGTTCCTCGCGATTCCGCACTACCTGGTGCTGGCGTTCCTCTGGCTGGGGTTCGTCCTGTTCAGCGTGGTGGCGTTCTTCGCGATCCTGTTCACCGGCCGCTATCCGCGCGTCCTGTTCGACTTCAACGTCGGCGTGCTGCGCTGGACGTGGAGGGTGGCCTACTACACCTACGGGGCACTGGCGACCGACCGCTACCCGCCGTTCAGCCTCGGTGAGGAGCCGGACTACCCGGCGACGCTCGACATCGCCTACCCCGAGCACCTCTCCCGCGGTCTGGTGCTGGTGAAGTGGTGGCTGCTCGCGATTCCGCACTACCTGATCGTCGGGTTCTTCGTCGGCGGCGGCAGCTACGTCGCCTACCAGACGGGCGAGACCGTCTACAACTCCGGCGGCCTCGTCGGCCTGATGGCGTTGTTCGCGGGCATCGCGTTGCTGTTCACCGGACGGTATCCCCAGGGACTGTTCGACTTCGTGCTGGGCATGGACCGCTGGGCGTTGCGCGTGGCGGCCTACGCGGGCCTGATGACCGACTCCTACCCGCCGTTCCGCTTCGACTCCGGAGGCGACGAGGCGGGCGTGACGACGATCGACCAGTCGCCGCCGCCACCGCCGTCGCCCGCGAACGGCTGGACAGCCGGCCGGGTCGCCGCCGTGGTGATCGGGGCGCTGTTGCTGATCACCGGTGCGTCGGTCGGTGGAACGGGCGGCTTCGGCCTGTGGGCCGACCAGACGCAACGCGACTCGGCCGGAATGCTCAGCACCCGCTCGGAGTCGTTCCACAGCAACGGCTACGCGCTCGAGTTCGGCACGGTGGAGCTGCGCTGGACGGACGCGGACTGGGTGCTGGCGGAGAACTGGCTGGGCGACGTGCGGCTCAAGGCCGGCAACGACGTGTTCATCGGCATCGGCCGGACCGACGACGTCCGGCGGTACCTGTCCGATGTGGACCACGACGAGGTGACCGTGACCGGTGACCGCGTCACGTACTGGCACCGCGACGGTGGCGCGCCGGCGAATCCCGCCGCGCAGACCTTCTGGGCGGCGTCGGGCACCGGCGAGGTGACCTGGCGGGCGGAGCAGGGCAGCTGGACCGCGGTGGTGCTCAACACCGACCACTCGCGCGGGGTCGACGCCGCTCTCGCCGCGCAGGCCGAGGTCCCCGCGCTGCGTCCGGTGTCCGTCGGCCTCATGATCGGCGGGGGAGTGCTGTTCCTGCTGGGCGTGGTCGTGCTGGTGCTGGCCGTTGTCGGTGCTCAGCGTCGCGACAGCGGGACGACGACCTCGGTGACGTAGTCGTCGGAGTTCTTCTCCTCGTCCGGCCCGGTGAGGTACAGCTCCCTCGGCGGGCCGGACGGGTCGTGGCCGTGGTCGTGGATCCACCGGAACACCGCTTCGTACGCGGCGGGGATCTCGTCGTAGGCACCCCGGTGGATCGTGCGGGCGGCCGGTCCTCCCGGCAGGGTCACGACGTCGACGGGAGACCTGCCCTGCACCTCGCCGGAGATCGGCAGGTACAGGTCGAGCTCGAAGTCGCCGTCGGTGACCGGTTCCGGATACGCGAGCTGCGGCGGACCGGACGGCGTCAGGTGCGCCGCGGACGCGAACTCGTAGAGGTCCTGCAGCCCGCCGCCGACCGACGCGGCGATGTCGTGGGCGGACGTGCGCACCCTGAGGTGACACGTCGTCGTGGGGGAGAGCTCGGTGAGCGTGATGTCGTAGGTCATGCACCGAGCGTCGTGGGTGTTGTCCCGGCCCGGGAGGGCCGAAGGTCCATGACCGTTGGGGCTCAAGGAGCTGGTGGCCACCTGCTGAGCGGCGGAGGCTGGAGTTGTGGGCGGGCCGCCCGTTGTCCTGAGTGGACGGAGGAGTGCAGATGCGTGCGTTCGACGTGATGTCCGCGCCCGCGGTGACCGTGTCGCCGGGAACGTCGATCGAGGAGGCCGCGGCACTCGTCGCCGAGCACGGCTTCGCGGCGTTGCCGGTGGTCGACGACCAGGGACGGCTCGTCGGTGTCGTGTCGGGTGAGGACCTGCTGCGCGAGGAGCTGCGGGCGCGCCGGGTCGCACACCACGTGGGCGAGGCGATGAGCGATCTCGTCGTGGCCGTCGACGCCGAGATGCCGGTGGGGGAGATCGCGCGGCAGCTGCTCGGCCACCACTACCGGTCGTTGCCGGTCTTGGCCGGTGACCTGCTCGTCGGCGTGGTGAGCCGCGGGGACCTCCTGCGGGCGCTCACCCCGCAGGACGAGGTGACGGCGGCGCGGATCAGCAAGCTGTTGTGCGACAACCTCGGCGCGCGGCCGTGGGACGTCGTGGTGGTGTCCGGGACGGCCACCGTCCTGGGGCCGTTCACCGGCAGGGACGAGGAGCAGGCGGTGGCCGCGCTGGCGGAGAGCGTGCCCGGGGTGCGTTCCGTCCTGGTGCAGCCCTGTGCGGAAGACGTCTGAGGAGGAGATCATGAAGGTGCTGGTGGCCTACGCGACCGCGGCGGGCTCGACGGTGGGCGTCGCGGCGCGCATCGCGGCGGTGCTGCGCGCACATGACCACGAGGTCACGACGTACAGCGTGGACGAGGTCGCCGACGCGGGCGAGTACGACGCCTACGTCATCGGCAGCGCCGTGCACGACCAGGCCTGGCTGCCCTCCGGCGCGGCGTTCCTGACGAGGGAACGCGGAACGTTGCGGGGCAAGCCCGTCTGGCTCTTCAGCGTCGGCCTGCCGGACTCCCTGCGCGGTCCGCTGCGCAGATGGGCGGGCTTGGAGGAGCCGACGATCCTCAGCCATCTGCGCGAGGACGTCACGCCTGTCGAGCACCGGCTGTTCAGCGGCGTGGTGCGGGCCGAGATGCTCGGGAAGCTCGGCGCGCTGGTCTTCCGCGCCGTGGGCGGCCGGTTCGGCGACTTCCGCGACTGGCAGGAGATCGAGGTGTGGGCCGGTGACATCGCCGGCGTGCTGGCCGACATCGAGGCCGCGACCAGGTGACCCGGCGGCGGGGGAGGGACGTGTGATGGGTGCCGTGCTCGCGAGGACGAAGCGGTGGGCGGGGCCCGCGTTCCTCGTGCTCGTCGTGACGCTGACCGTGGTGGGCGGCGGCCTGTGGTTCTGGCAACCCGGTGCCGCCCGCGTCTGCTGGGCCGCGGCCACCGTGACGGCCCTGCTGCCCGCCGTCACCTGGGTGGTGGCGGACCTGCGTGCCAAGCGGTTCGGTGCGGACGTGCTCGCCGTGCTCGCACTGGCCGGCACGCTGGTGGTTGGGGAGTACCTGGCGGGCGCGATGGTCGCCGTCATGCTCGGCACCGGCCACGCGCTCGACTCGTTCGCCCAGCGCAGGGCCCGGCGGGACCTGAGCGCGCTGCTCGACCGGGCGCCGCGGTTCGCGCAGGTGCGCGTCGGGGACGACCTGCGGCAGGTGCCCGTGGACGAGGTCGTGCCGGGCGACGTGGTCGCGGTCCGTCCCGGTGAGGTCGTTCCGGTCGACGCGGTGCTGCTCACCGACGGTGAGTTCGACGAGTCCGCCCTGACCGGCGAACCCCTCGCGGTGCACCGTCCACGCGGAGACCGGGTTCGCAGCGGTGTCGTCGCGGCGGGTGCCGCGGTGGAGCTGCGGGCCACGGCGGCCGCGGCGGACAGCACGTACGCCGGCGTGCTGCGACTGGCGGAGCAGGCCGCGGCCTCGACCGCGCCGATCGTGCGGATCGCCGACCGCATCGCCGCCTTCTTCCTGCCTCTCGCGCTGGGGGTGGCGGTGGTCGCCGCGGTGCTCGCCCGCGACCCGGTGCGCGCGGTCGCCGTGCTCGTGACCGCGACGCCGTGCCCGTTGCTCCTGGCGGTGCCGGTCGCGATCACCGCCGGGATGTCGCGCGCCTCGCGTGCCGGTGTGGTGATGCGGGACGGCCAGGCCCTGGAGGCGCTGGGGCACGTCAGGATCGCCGTGCTGGACAAGACCGGCACGGTGACCGAGGGACATCCGGCCGTGGTGGAGGTGGTGCCCGCACCGGGCTGGGACACCGAACGCGTGCTGGGGGTGGCGGCCGCGGTGGAGCAGCTGTCCACCCACGTGCTCGCCGCCGCGGTCGTCGAGGCCGCGGCCACGGCGGGGCTGCGGCCACCTCCGGCACTCGACGTGCGGGAGGAACCAGGACGAGGGGTGACCGGATCGGTCGGCGGGCGCGTCGTCGTCGTGGGCAGGCGCGACGAGAGCGGGGGAGCGGAGTGGGAACGCGCGGTGGTCGCGCGTGCGGCCCTGGACGCGGCGACCGCGGTGTGGGTGGAGGTCGACGGTCAGGTGGCCGGTGCGGTGCTGCTGCGGGATCCGGTGCGCCGCGACGCGGTCCGCACGGTGCGCAGGCTTCGCGCCGCCGGCCTGCGCCGCATCGTGATGCTCACCGGTGATCGCACCGCCGTGGCGCAGGACGTGGCAGGGATGCTGGGATTCGACGACGTCGTCGCCCGCTGCACGCCACAGGACAAAGTGGACAGGGTGCGGACGGAGAACACCGCCGGTCTCACCGTCATGGTGGGCGACGGCATCAACGACGCTCCCGCACTCGCCGCGGCCGGTGTCGGCGTCGCGCTGGGCAACCGGGGATCGTCCGCGGCGGTGGAGGCCGCCGACGCGATCATCCTCGACGACCGCATCGACCGGCTCGCCGACGGCGTGGAGATCGCCGCGCGGGCCCGGCGGATCGCGACGCAGAGCGCGATGTGGGGCATGGGCCTGGCACTGGCCGCGATGGGACTGGCGGCGTTCGGCCTGCTCGCACCCGTGGGCGGCGCGGTGGTGCAGGAGGCGATCGACGCCGCGGTGATCCTGCATTCGTTGCGCGCGTTGCTACCGGTGCGGCGGCTGAAGCTCAGTGCGGACACGACCCGGTTGCTGCAGAGGTTCGACGCCGAGCACGAGGACCTGCGCGCAGCCAGGGAGACCGTGCGGTTCGCGGCAGACGAACTGCGCGCGGGCCCCACCGAGGAGGCACTGGCCGCGGTGCGCCGGGCGCACGAGCTGATGGTGACATCGGTGCTGCCGCACGAACACGCCGAGGAAGTGGAGCTGTACCCCGCCCTCGCCGCCGAGTTCGGTGACGCCGAGTCGACCGTGACGATGAGCAGGGGCCACGCCGAGATCGAAAGGCTCACCCGCAGGCTCGGACGGCACCTCACCGGATGGGAAGGCTCGTCGTCCGGCGGAGTGGACGATCTGAGAGCCACCCTCTACGGACTGGACGCCGTGCTGCGCCTGCACTTCGCCCAGGAGGAAGAGGCGTACTTCGCATTGGCCGACTCGCAGTCCTGAGTGGTCTCCGTCCTGCGACGGAGACCACTCACGACCCGTGTCACCGGACGACGGGCAGCGGTGCGGCGGCCATCGGCTCCCACCTCTGGGCGAGGCGCTGCTCGAGCTGGCGCATCGTGGTGTACTCGAGGTCTTCGAGCGGCAGCCGGTGCGGTTCGAACGGGCCGTGCCGGCGCAGGTAGTCCATGACCTCGTTGGCCTGCGACCGCGCCAGGTCGAACGACGGGTCGTCGAACATGTCCCTCGGGCCGATGAGCTTGCCTTCCCGCACCTGGAACCCCAGCGCGGTGACGCGCGGGGGCCCGTCGAAGCGGGCGGGGTGGGCCTGCTCGATGCTGACGGGCATCATCGGAGCGTGGTGCGAGCCGCGCATGCACCCGGCGACCGAGTAGGGGAACGCGAACGGCTCCAGGAACTCACCGACCGCCGGGAGGCCGGACTGCGCGCGGACGATCATGACCGGGTCGTCCTTGCCGACGTACTTCCCGGCGATGAGCGACAGCCGCTGGGTCGACGTGGCGGCGGCCTGCTCGTCGAGCGTCTTGGACCGCACGGAGTGGATGACGTAACGGGCGGGTGCGCCGATGTACATCAGCATCTCGTAGAGGTCGGCGGGGCAGTCGAACCAGATCTTCTTCTCCTCGTAGAGGTCGTAGACCTCGAACCGGAAGCCCGCGTGCATCTTCGCGTCGATGACGAGACCCGCGGTGTTGAACGGGTCGGCGAACATCTTGTACAGCGGCAGGTTCCACGCGCCGGGCTCGGTCTTGTCCGCCAGGAAGCAGATGATCGGCTCGCTGGGCCGTTCGATGAACTCGAGCTCCGCGTAGCCGGGTCCCATGCCGCGCAGGTTGCCGCTGAACGCGTCGGACAGCAGGTCCTGGCCCGCGCCGTAGAGACCGAGCCGCTGGGCGATCCCCGTGGTCGTGCCGAAGACGTCCCACGCGAACGAGTGGATCGGCTCCGCGTCGGCTCCGTGCTCGTGGGTCATGATGAGCGAGATGTCGTCGCCGCAGCTCGCGACCTTCGCGTCGACGAGCAGGTGGTCCCCGACCGCGGTCGTGAGCGCCTCCTGGGCGGCGGCCAGCATGTCCGGGTGCACCGCGGAGTGACCGACGAAGCCGCCCGTGTCGGCCTTGATGATGCTCAGTGTGATCATTTTCGCCTCCAGGCGAGTGTCGGGATTCCCTGTTGTCACGCATTCCGGTCGAGAGGGCCCGTGGCCCTCAACGGGTGTGCCACAGCCATCGGCTCGCCAGGCTCGTCGCCAGCAGCACGGCACCTGCCACGAGAAGCAGCACGCCGCCTCCTGCGGCACCGTTCGTCAGGTCCCACACGACCTCCGGCACGACGACCGTCGTGCACACCACGCCCGCGACGAGCAGCACCGTGGTGCGCACGCTCAGATAGGCCGCGAAGCACGCGAGCGCGAGGCCGGCGGTGAGCAGGTAGGTGAGAGCGGCAGGGCCGTTGCCCGCCAACGGTTGTTGTGCGCCGAACAACGCGACCGCGGCGCCGGTGGCGAGTGCGAGCGGGACCGGGCGCAGCACCTGGAACAGGGCGAGGCATCCGCCGGCCAGGCCGAGCAGGAACAACGCCACGCCTCCCGGCACCGAGCTGTCCGGCACGAAGTCGGTGACCCACGCCAGCACGGCGCTGATGGCCGCCGCGGCGGTGGTGAGGTACGCCAGCGCCGTCGGCACCACGACGTAGGCCAGGACCGCGGCGGCGAGTCCGGTGGTGCTGCCGATGGTCACCTCGTGGGACGTCGCCCCGGCACCCGCGGTGAACGCCGTGGTGACAGCGGCAAGCGACAACAACGTGCTGACGACACGTCTGCGGTGACGCACAACGGTGCGCATCGCCCTGAGACCACCGGCGACCACCATGGCCGCAACGACGAGCGCGACCGCGGTACCGCCGAGGACGGCGACGCGGCCGAGGCGGGACAGGTCCTCCCAGGACACCCCGAGCAGCAGCGCGGCCCCACCGAGCACCAGACCGCCTCCGACGTAGCCGGCGACCTCCGCGATGCGGTCCGCGACCCGCGACGGCGCCCCCGTTCCGGTGAGCGCCTCGCGCACGGCGGTCTCCTGCTCAGGCGACAGCACTCCGCGCGTCGTCAGCCGGTGCAGCGCCTCGTTCTGCTGTGTCCTCAGGTTCACGGCTCTCACCCTCCCGATGCCAGATCTCCCGCATCACGAGCACGACGGGAACGGCGAACAACGCCCCCACGACCCCGGCCAGCACCACGCCGGTCGCGACGGCGAGCACGACGGTCAGCGGGTGCAGCCGGACCACCCGGCCGAGCAGGAACGGTTGCAGGACATCACCTTCGAGCTCCTGCACGGCGACGGTGAGCGCCAGCACGAGCAGCGCGGTCACCGGGCCACCGCTGACGAGCGCGACCAGCACCGCGGCGCATCCGGCGACGAAGGCGCCCACGTACGGCACGAACGCGCCGAGAAACACCAATGACGTCAACGGGACCACCATCGGCACGCCGATCACGGCCAGCCCGACGCCGATCGCCACCGCGTCCACGACGGCCACCGCCAGCGTCGCCCTGGTGAACCCGGACAACGCGTGGAAGGCCCTGCGGCCGATGCCGTCGACGCGCTCACGCAGACGCATCGGTGCCGCGCGCAGGACACCACGCCACAACCGATCGCCGTCGTAGAGGAAGAAGTACAGGGTGAACAGGCTGAGCACGGCGCCGGCGAACGCGGTACCCACGGCCGCGGCGGTCGCCGTGGCACCGCCGAGGATCTGCCGGCTCTGCCCGGCGACGAGGTTCACGAGGTCGTTGAGCACCGCGTCGATCTGCGGCTCGCTCAGCGAGAGCGGTCCGTGCACGAGCCAGTCCCGGCCCTCGCCGACGGCGTCGCGCAGCGCGGTCCCCAGTCCGCCCGCGCCGCTGATCAGCGCGTCGACGGTGAACGCGAGCAGGGTGCCGAGCGGTGCGAGGGAGGCGACCAGCACCAGAGCCGCCGCGAGGGCACTGGGGGTGTGACGGCGGCGCAGCCAGGCCACCGCGGGCCAGAGCAGCGCGGCCAGCAGGACGGCGACCGCCACCGGGATCAGCACCGCCGCCAGCGCCACTGCGGCACGCCAGCCCACGTAGCCGAGCGCCAGCAGAACCAGGGCGGCAGCACCGCCCCGGCTCCACCGGCGCACGTCACCGTTCACGGCTTCGGCTGGTTCGCGACCTCGACGGCGCCGAACAGCGCTGTGCCGTTGACGGTCAGCACCGGTGCGTCGTCGCTCAGCCCGTCGTTCTCGGTCTTGTCCACGATCCCGCCCATGAACGGCAACCCGCCCACGGACACGCGCCACCCTTCCGGCACCAGCACCTCGACGCCGCCGAAGAGGGCGAACGCGTCGACGCTGGCCTCGGTGTCGACGTGAGCCTGGCGCAGATCGAGCGTGGCGCCTCCGAAGATGGCGGAGACGTCGGCGTGCTCGAGGTGCCGCGCGCGCTCGCGGGTCGTCGTGCCGCCGAACACCGTGACGGGAACGTGGGCCCCCTGGTGCCTGCGCATGCCGACCAGCACGGCGATTCCGGCGCAGATCAACACCGTGGGCCACAGGACATCGCCGGTGGCCCACCCGAGCGACCCCGTGAGCAGCACCAGCCCGGCGAGGGTGATGACGACGGGACCGAACGAGACCCGGCGCTGCGCGGCCATCGCCACGAGCCCGAGCCCCACCAGGGCGAGCGGCCACCAGCGTTCGACGGCGGTGCCGGAGTCGAGCACGTCGGTGGCGTCGAGGATGCCGAAGACACCGAGTGCGAGCAGCACCAGCCCCACCCACGCGCGCACGGGCCTCACGACTGCGGCTCCTCCGGCGTGGTGCCACCGCGGCGCTCGACCTCGATGGTCCACTCGCTCGCGATCGCGGCGACGGCCCCGATCGCGGTCACGACGGGGGCGGCGATCGCGGCGACGACACCCGCGGTCACCGGGATCTCCATGACGGTGTGACCCTTGTCGTTCTTGAGGATCAGGCGCCGGACGTTGCCCTCGTGGATGAGCTCCCTGACCTTCTCGACGAGAGCCTCGCCGCGAAGCTTGCTCACCTTGGTCTCCTGCTGGACGGTCATCTCTGTCTCCCTTCCACCACCACCCTCTCTCCAGGAGCGGGGCGGGGGCAGTGCCCTTCGGTCCTCTCCGAGAGGTTCGTCGGTCCTCCCGAGAGCCGGGACAGGGCCCGAGCGGTTCGTCGCGATGGTCCCGAACCGTTGCCCACCTTGGCTTCTGCGAGGAGCACGGTGCCGAAGGCCAGGCTCTCCTTCAGTCGGTTCGTCGCGAACAGGAAGGGGAACACGATGAGCGCCAACGGTTACACGGCGAGGCACCGGGCGATGCTGCAGGCGATCGCGGACGGGCGTGGCCAGCTGCTGTGCGGGCGTGTGCCCAGTCTCGCCGTCGACGGACTGTGGTGCGACTTCGCCGCCACCGGCCAGATGTTCGCCGAGGGCCTGTTCCGCCCGGCGCGGCCTGCCGCGTTCGGCGCGCAGGCGCCCGCCGAGCTGACGACGTCCGGACTGCGCGTCCTGAGCTCGTTCGCGTGAGGAGACCGAGATGAAGTGGTGGCAGGACAAACGACGCGTGGGCCTCTTGGCCGTTGCTGTGGCGGCGCTGCTCGCCGTTGTCGCGGTGGTGCTGGTCGCCGTGCGCACAGATCGCACCGCGGCACCACCACCGGACCCGTCCACGAGTCCGGCCACGGCCTCCACGACCGCGCCGGACATGACCAGCTTCGCCGTGTACTTCCACCAGGGCTCGCCGGACGATCCCCGCGAGGTGGTCGCGGTGCCGCGGTCGGTGCCGAAGACCGCGGCGGTCGCGACGGCGGCACTGACGGAGCTGTTGCGCGGTCCCACCGAGGCGGAGCGCACGAGCGGCCACTGGTCGATGTTCGGGAACGGCACGGCGGACCACCTCAGGAGCGTCCGCGTCGTCGACGGGGTCGCCTACGCGGACTTCCGGGACTTCCGGGAGGCGATTCCGAACGCGAGCTCCAGCTTCGGTGGCGCGGCACTGCTCGCGGAACTCGACTCGACACTCAGGCAGTTCCCCACCGTCAAGTCCACTGTGCACTCCTTCGACGGCGACGTGTCCGCCTTCTACCACTGGCTGCAGCTGACGCCACCGTCCCAGGACGACGTCGGGGACGCGACGGCCGAGGCGAGGCGGTTCCTGCTCGACGTCGCCGGCATGCGCGCCGTGTTCACCGGGACGGCCCGGCGCACCGGTGACCTGGCCGAGGTCACCTGCTACCCGCCGAGGGCGAACGACGTGACCGTGCCGTCGACGGGACAACCCACGGTGGTGGCCCTGCGCAGGGACAACGGCAGGTGGACGGTCACCGCGGCCGCTGCCGGGGTGATCCAGGTCGACGGGCCCCGCTCCGGCGACGTGGTCGCCACCCCGCTGGCCGTCAGCGGTCGCGCGCACGTGTTCGAGGGCAACGTGACCGTGCGCGTCCTGGTGGACAAGGCCTCCACCGAGATCGGCCGCGGCTTCGTGACCGGGGGAGGGGACGCGCTGCAGCCGTTCACCGGGACGATCCCCTTCGCCCAGCCCAACGGCGGCGAGGGATGGGTGCTGTTCCAGGAGTTCTCGGCGGCGAACGGCGACGTCGTGCTCACCACGGCCGTCCGGGTGGGTTTCGGTGTGGCGCAACCGAAGGCGACCGGGAACGGCTGACGCTCAGGCGGGCTCGAACGCACCGGGGTCGGCGCAGTACTCCTGCGCCGCCGCGGCGAACCGCACGGCCTGCGACCCGTCGACGTAACGGTGGTCGAAGGTCGCGGTGATCCCGAGCACGGGCCGCGCCACGACCTCTCCGTCGACCACCACGGCCCGGTGCTCCACCGCCCCCACCAGCACGAGCACCGGAACGCGGTAGTACGCGGCCAGGGGCGAGAACGCGCGCCGCACTCCCCACATGCCGACCGAGGTGATCATCGCACCGCCGAACGCCTCCCGCGGCAGGCCGATCGCCCGGAGGTCCAGGCCCAGTCCCGACGTGAGCCAGGCGCCGCAGCGCAGCACCGGCCGCAACAGCCAGACCGGCAGCCACCCGAGCAGTGCCTTGCCCTTGCCGAACTCCGGGTCGGTGCCGTCGGCGATCGCGGAGTGCCGGCGCGCCAGCTCCTCCGCGACGTCCACAGCGGACTTGTGCGCGACGTCGCTGATCTTCACACCGCTGAGTTCCTTGTCACCGTGGACCGACGTGATGAAGAAGACGTCGATCGACTCGCGGTCGTGCTCGCGCCCCAGCACGACACGGGTGCGCAGCTCGGGAACGCGGGCGAGACCGCGGGCGACCGCTCTGCCGACGAGGTGGGTGACGGTGACGTGCCGTCCGCTCGTGGCCCGGACGTGCGCGATGTGGTCGAGCATCGCCTGCGCGTCGACGTCGAGCTCGCCGTAGAACTGGGGATCCGAGGGAGGCCGCCACGCGGCCCAGGCGAGTTTGCGCCACGTCGGGAGGGTCCGCGAGGTCATGATCGTCTCCTTCTCGTTCGCACCAGCGCGATCACGGGCAGGGTGAACACCAGCGACCCCAGCACGGCCAGCGGGCGTTGCACCCACCAGACGAGGTCCGGGGCGCGGTCGTCGGAGATCTGGCCGGCGAGCACGAGGTAGCCGAACGTCCTGGCGAGCGCCATTCCGGTGCTGTGGAACAGGAACAGCGGCAGCGCGACCGCGTTGACCACCGTCACGATCCGCCGCGCGGGGCCGTGCCGCAGCAGGCGTTTCACCAGAGGGCGGGTCACCTCGGCGAACCCGACCTGGAAGGCGAGCAGCGCCACCAGAACGAACGTGGGCGGGCCCACGTTGGAGAGCCGGTCGCCGGGCACCCCGACCATGGATCCGGGGTAGAGGCCGGAGGACACCAGCCCCGCCAGGCAGAACAGGCCGCCGGACAGCAGCGCCCAGCCCGTCCGCCTGGTCAGCCGCTCGTGGAAGAAGCCTGCCTGATGGGCGAGCCACCACACCACGAGCATGTTGACCCAGCCGATCCAGGGCACGTCGTAGCGGAACCTCAGCACGTCCACGAGCATCGCGACGCCACCGAGCCACACGGGCACCAGCAGGTCGAACCGCCGGTGCAGCCACGAGCTGAGCGGCACCAGCGCGACGAGCACGACGTAGACGCCGACGAACCACAACGGGCTGATCACCAGCAGCACCACGCCGCGCATCCAGGGCAGGCCGAAGGCGGCGCCGACGAGCGACCCCAGCACCAGCCACGTGCACAACAAAGCCAGCGACGGGAACACCAGGTGCCGGACGTGCCGCCAGACGTACGGCCAGGCGCCGTGCTCCTTGTCACGTTCCCACGAGTGACTGTGCACGCACCCGCCGACGTAGAAGAACACCGGCAGCACCTGCAACAGCCAGGTCAGGATCCACAGCCCGGACAGGAAACCGAGCGGGCTCGTCGCCACCGGCCCGTCCGGTGTCCAGCGCAGAATCGTGAAAGCCCAGTGCCACAACACAACGACGATCAAGCTCGTGGCGCGCAGCCAGTCCAGGTACTCCTCACGCGGGCGCATACTGGAAGAACCATGAGCCGTCGTGTCGCCGCGTTCGCCGCCGCAGTCGTCCTTCTCGCCCTCGCCACCGTTCTCGTCAACCGCGTGCTGCCCGGCTGGGCCTACCCGATCACCGGCGTCGTGACCACCGCCGGGCTGGTCGGTCTCGCGTACTGGTCCGGGCTGCGTGCCGCCGCCATCGGACTCGAGCGCGCGCACCTGCGCCGCGCGGGTCTGTTCGGGCTCCTGGGCCTCGGGGTGATCGCGCTCGGGTTCGGGATCGCCCTCGCGGTGCCGGCGCTGCGGACGTTCTTCCACGACGGCCGGGTGCACGACCTGGCGGTGGGACCGCTGCTGTGGGCGATGCTGGTCCGCATCCCGTTCGGCACGGTGCTGCTGGAGGAGGTCGCCTTCCGCGGCGTGCTGCCCGCCCTGCTCGGCGGCGGGGACCGCTGGCGCTGGGGGCCGGTGCTCGGGGCGTCGGCGCTGTTCGGGCTGTGGCACGTGCTTCCCTCACTGGCGTTGACGAGCAACGCGGCGGTCGGCGCCGTCTTCGGCGGTGCGTCGCTGGCGCTGGTGTCGGTCGTGGCGATGCTCGCCGCGGCGGTCGCCGGTGTGTTCCTGCTCTGGTGGCGGCACACCGGCAAGGGCGTGCTCGCACCCGCGCTGGTGCACCTCGCGACGAACTCCGGCGGTGTGCTGGTCGCCTGGTGGGTCCTGTCGTCAGCGTGATCCGCGCGGGCGCGCGCGGGCAGGGCCGAAGTGCTCGTCCGGCGAGGGACGCCGGGCCGTGTCGCACCGGGATCTCCCTTGCTGCACTGGGTTCATGGACCACCTGAGCCCGCTCGACGCGGCGTTCCTCGACATCGAGGACGCGGATCCGCACGCCTCCCTCGCGATCGCCTCGGTGGCGGTGGTCGAGGGCCCGGCCCCGTCCCAGGACGAGTTCCTCGCCTTCCTGCGCGCCAAGCTGCACGTGCTGCCGCGCGCCCGGCAGAAGCTCGTCCGCGTCCCGCTCGACCTCGGCACGCCGGGGTGGGAGGACGATCCGGCGTTCACCCTCGCCTACCACGTGCGCCGCACCGCGTTGCCGGTGCCGGGAGGCGACGCGGAGCTGTCCGCGCTGGTCGCGCGCATCATGGGGCAGCGGCTGGACCGCGACCGCCCGCTGTGGGAGTACTGGGTGGTCGAGGGGCTCGAGGACGGCCGCTGGGCGATCGTCGCCAAGGTGCACCACTGCCTGGTCGACGGCGTGGGCGGCACGATGCTCTACGACGTGCTGTACGGCGACGCGCCCCCGCCGGAACACGCACCGGACGCGGACCCGGGCCTGCTGGCCCTGCTGGGCGCCGTGGTGACCTCTCCGCTGCGGACCGCGCGGCTGGTCACGTCCGCGGTGAGCGGACTGGTGTCGCTCCTGGGCTCTCTGTTGCCGGTGCACGCCTCTTCGTTGTTCGGGCCGCTCGGCACCGCACGGCACTATCGGATCGTCCGTACCTCGTTGGCCGAGGTGAAGGAGGTCGCGCACGCGTTCGGCGCCACCGTGAACGACGTGGTGCTCGCGGCGGTCAGTTCCGCGTACCGCGCTGTGCTGCTCGCACGGGGAGAACGGCCTGATCCGGAGAGCGTGCGGACGATGGTGCCGGTGTCGGTGCGCGGCGACCGCAGGATGGACAACCAGGTCAGCCTCCGGCTGGCGTTCCTGCCCGTCGACAGCGAGGACGTCGTGGACGCGCTCGCGGCCGTGCACGAGCGCTTCGCGGCGCTGAAGGAGGGCAACGAGGCCGAGGCGGGACACGCGGTCACCGAACTTGCGCGCCACGAACCGTTCGCGCCGTTGTCGTGGAGCATCCGGCTCGGTGCGATGCTGCCGCAACGCAGCATCGTCACGGTGACCACCAACGTGCCGGGACCGAGGGGACCGCTGGACGTGCTGGGCCGCCGGATCGTCGAGATCCTGCCCTACGTGCCGATCGCCGTGCGGATCAGGACGGGCATCGCGGTGCTCTCCTACGCAGACCGGCTGACCCTGGGCATCACCGCCGACTACGACAGCAACCCCGACGTGGACGTGCTGGCAGCGGCGTTGCGGGACGCCTTCGCCGCGCTGAGCGTCGCGGCGAAGGCACGCGTCACGCCGTCACCGCCCGCCGCAACCTCCAGGAGCCGAGCAGGAACAGCACGGCGGCGAACCCGAGCAGCACGCCCAGGTGCGGCGCCACGGTGAGGAGATCACCGCCGCGGCGGGTGAGCGCCGCGAACCCGTCGGCGGCCCAGCCGTGCGGCGTGACGAAGGCGACGGTGCGCAGCGTGGGGCTGAAGAACTCGATCGGCACCATGCACCCGCCGAACGCCGCGAGGCTCAGCCCGACCAGGATGCCCGCGCCCGTGCTCTGCTGCTGAGTGCGGCACAACGAGCCGACCAGCAACCCGGCCCCTCCGGAGACCAGTGCGAACGCGCCCAGCAGAGCGGCGGCGCCGAGCGGGTCGCCCCAGCGCACGCCGAACAGGAGGGCCGAGCCGACGAGCACGATCAGCCCTTGCAGCAACGCGATCACGACCCGGCCCAGCGCCTCGCCGGCGACCACGACACGAGCCGGCGTCGGGGTGGCGAGCATGCGCCGCGTCACACCGAGCGCGCGGGACTCGACCAGCGCGGCCGAGGTGGTGAGCGCGTTGAGGAACGTGAACAGCACGAGCTGGTTGGCCGCGCCGAGGTCGAACCCGGAGAAGTCCTGGGGGAACAAGGCCTCGCCCGTGGTGCTGGTGCGCACCTCGACCGGCTCCACCCGGATCGAGTCCACAACGGACAGTGCGGTGGCGCGGTCGAGCCCGGTGTGGGACGCGACGAAGTCACCGGAGGCGGAGCGGTTCGCCTCCCTCGTCAGGGTCGTCGTGACGAGCATCCGCAGCTGCTGACCTGTGCGGTCCGGTCGGACCAGCATCCTGGGCGTGCCGATGCGCACCAGGCCGGCACTCACCTCACCGTGCTCGACGGCCGCGCGCAACGCGGTCTCGTCGGGGAAGTCCTTGACCCGCAACGAGGGTTCGGTGCGCAGCACGCCGGCATCGCCCACCACGCCGAGCAGCGGGGTGCCGGCTCCGCCGAACGAGGCGCCGATGATGAAGACCAGCATCATCGGCAGAGCCACCAGGAAGAACAGGCCGGTGCGGTCGCGCATCACCCGCAGCAGGTTCATCCAGGCGATCGAGAGGACCTTCACGGTCGCACCACCTTCCGGAACAGCAGCAGGGCCGCGGAGCAGGTGACCGCGGCGAACGCGGTCATGGCGGCGACCGAGGGCAGCACGGCGGCGACCCCGCCGCCGGCGAGATCGGCGAGCCCGCGCAGGAACCAGCGGTGCGGCGCCACGAGACTGAGCACCTCCAGCACCCGGCCCGCCTGCGCCACCGGGAAGAACGCGCCGCCGAGCGCGCCGAGCACGATCGCGACGACGGCCTGCCAGCCACCCGCCTGTTCCGCGGTCTTCGCGAGGGCGGCCACGACGGCCATCGCCCCGGTGGCGGCCAGCACACCGGAGAGCACGAGCAGGCCGACACCGGCCGGGTGTCCCCAGCGCGCGCCCATCAGCAACGAGGACGCCACGATCAGCACCGCCATGCTCAGCACGCCGATGACGACGCTCGTGAGCAGCTTGCCCGCGAGGATCGACGAACGCCGCACCGGCGCCGCGAGCAACCGCGCCAGCGTGCCGGTGCGGCGTTCGTCGAGCAGACCGGTGACGCCGGACTGCACGGCGAAGAACAGGAAGAACACCGCCATGCCTGCCGCGTACTGGGTCTTGGGGTCGAGCTGGCGGCGGTTCGTGGTGTCCTCGGCGAGGACGGTCTCGGGCAGCGATGCCGCCGCCTCGGCCGCCAGTTCCGCCGGTGGCGTGGTGACTCCGGAGTGGACGGTCGCCGCCACCGCGACCCGCACCGCGGCCAGACGGCCGGTGTAGGCCTCCGCGAGTGAACGGGCGACCTGGGTGCCGGTCGGAGCGTCGACGTCGCCGACGACCTCGATCCGTGCCGCACGACCCGCGGTCACGTCCTCGGTGAGGCCCTGCGGCAGCAGGAAAGCCGCGGTGACCTCACCTCCGTCCACCCACGACCTGGCCTCGGCGGCGGACGACGCGGTGCGGATCTCGATCGCGCCCGACGACGCCGCGCCGCGCAGCACCTCGCCGGTGAACGTCGTGGCGACGACACCGCGGTCGGCGTCGGCGACGGCGTAGCGGAACACCTCGCCGTCGCCGCCGATGTTGCCCAGGATCAGGGTGAACACGCCGGCGAGACCGAGCGGCAGCACGAGCGCCAGCACGTAGGCGGTGCGGTCCCTGGCTCGTTCGCGCAGGTCGCGCAGGGCGATCAGCAGTGCGTGCCGCATGGTCACTCCCGCAGTGCTTTGCCGGTGAGGTGCAGGAAGACGGTCTCCAGGTTCGGCTCGTCCACCTCGACGGAGCGCACCACGACACCGTTGGAGGTGACGGCCGACAGCACGACGGGCAGGCATTCCCGCGCGTCGTCCACCACGAGCTCGACGCCGTGCCCGTGCACCGCCACGTTCTTCACGTCGCGCAGCTCGCCGAGCATCGTCGCGGCGTGGGCGAGATCTCCGTCCAGCAGCAACGAGATCCGGTCCCGTTCGCCGAGCTTCTCCACGAGCTCGCGGCGGGTGCCCTCGGCGATGAGCCGCCCGGAGTCGATGACGCCGACGCGGTCGCAGAGCCGTTCGGCCTCCTCCATGTAGTGCGTGGTGTAGAGGATCGCCATGCCCTCGGCGGCGAGCGCCCGGACGTTGTCCATGATCTGGTTGCGGCTCTGCGGATCGACGCCCGCGGTGGGTTCGTCGAGCACCAGCAGCCGAGGTTCGTGCAGCAGCCCGATCGCGACGTTGAGCCGCCGTTTCATGCCGCCGGAGTACTCGCGGGCCAGGTCGCCCGCGCGGTCGGTCAGGCCGACCACGTCGAGCACGTGGTCGACGCGGGAGCGGGCCGCGCCGTAGAGGCTCGCGAAGAACCGCAGGTTCTCCCGGCCGGTGAGGTCGGGGTAGAGCGCGAGTTCCTGCGGCACGTAGCCGACCAGCCGTTTGGCGGCGATCGCCCGGGGTGACATCGGCTGTCCGGCGACGACCACCTCACCGGCGTCCGGTTCGAGCACGCCGGTGATCATCGAGATCGTGGTCGTCTTGCCGGCGCCGTTGGGTCCGAGCAGTCCGTAGGTCTCGCCTTCCGCGATCGTGAACGAGACGTCGTCCACGGCCTGGACGTCACCGAACCTGCGGCTCAGGCCGGAGCATGAGAGGACCGTCATGGTGCGCTCCTTCCAACGGGACCACGACGACGGGACACACGGCGTGCCGCAGGCAGTAGCTCGTGACGGAGCTCATCACCAGGACGTCCGCCCGGTGCGAGCCGTGCTCACCGACCACCAGGCAGGCCGCGCCGGCGGAACGCTCCACCAGCACCGGACCCGCCACGCCCTGCGGCACCTCGGTGTCGATGCGCACGTCGAGCACCGACGGGCCGAGCGACTCCAGGGCGGCCTCCAGGTCCTGGCGGTGCCTCTCGCTGAACGGGTCGACACCCTCGTCGAGCGAGGGGTTCAACTGGCAGACCGACAACGCCAGCACGGACGCGTTGGTGCGCTTGGCCTCCGCGACGGCCCAGGCGAGTGCTCCCCGCGCGGCGGGGGAGCCGTCGACGCCGACGACGATGCGGGACTTGTCCTTCATGGGTCGCTCCTCGAGTGGGTTCGGTGATCAGCGTGCCCAGTGCGCGCCGCCGTCGCGCAGAGCCCTTCGTCCCGTACCGGCACCGGCTTTCGCACGTGTCGCGGGCTTCGGCGCGGATGAACGCTGGGAACGGGACACCCGAAGACCTGAGGAGGACCGCCATGCGCGAACCCACCGTGGCCTCACTGATGACCGCCGAGGTCATCGGTGCGAGCCCCGACACCTCGTTCCAGGACCTCGTGCGACTGCTCGAGGAGAACAAGATCAGCGCCCTGCCGGTGGTCGAGGACGACCGGCCCGTCGGCGTGGTCTCCGAGGCGGACCTGCTGCCGAAGGAGGAGTTCCGCGCGGGTGCCGAGGAGCCTCCCGGTCTCTTCGCCGGACGCGCGGAGAAGCACCGCTGGGCGCAGTCCGCCGGGCTCACCGCACGGGACGTCATGACCTCCCCTGTGCGGACGACGACCCCGGACACCCCGGCGAGCAAGGCGGCGCGTGAGCTCGCGATCTCGGGCGTGCGCAGGCTGTTCGTGGTCGACGACGACGGCGTCCTGGTCGGCGTGCTGTCCCGCCGGGACCTGCTGTCGCTGTTCGTCCGCGAGGACGCCGACCTGCGCCGCCAGATCCAGGACGAGGTCTTCGGCCGGACGCTGTGGGTCGACCCCCTGACCATCGGCGTCACCGTCGCCCAGGGCGTCGTCACGCTGAGCGGCCGGTTGGAGCGGCGCAGCGAGATCGACATCGCGGAGCACCTCGTGCGGTCGACCCCCGGCGTGGTGGAGGTCCACAACAACCTCAGGCCGGAGTGGGACGACTCGAAGCCTCCGCGCCAGACCGAGATCTTCGGCTGATGGCCGGCTCGATCGTGGTCGGGGTCGACGGCTCGCCGGTCTCGAAGGCGGCCCTGCGCTGGGCCGTGGACGAGGCCGTGCGGCGGGACTCCGACGTGGCGGCGATCTCGGTGTGGCACCGCGACAACGGCGTCGTCTCGGGCCCCGTGCCCGTGGAGGTGGCCGCACAGTTGTCGGAGGAGCACCAGAAGTCCCTCGGGCAGAAGGCCCTGGACGAGGCGTTGTACGACATCGGCAACGTCGGCGCGCGCATCCGTCCGGTGCTCGTCGAAGGCGATCCGCGGCATGTGCTCGTGGAAGCCTCCGCGGACGCGGATCTCCTCGTCGTCGGCAACCGCGGGCACGGCGCGGTCACCGAGACACTGCTCGGTTCCGTCAGCGCACAGTGCGTGCACCACGCGGCCTGTCCCGTCGTGGTCGTGAAGGAGGCGACGACCGGATGACCAGAAAGCACTGGAGCGACATGACTCCGTGGCAGCGCAGGACCGCGGTGGCCACGGGGGTCGTCGAGGTCCTCCTCGCCGCGGCGGCGTGGACCGACCTGGCACTGCGACCGGCGCAGTTCGTGCGCGGCAGGAAGCTGTGGTGGGCACTGGCGATCCTGGTCAACTTCGCCGGCCCGGTCGCCTACTTCCGCTGGGGCAGGCGAACCTGATCCGCGCCCGGCCGGCCGACCGGCCGGGCGCTCGACCTGCCCGCGTGTGAGCTCACCGCTCGAGCATGCCGGGGCCGAAGACCTCGTAGTGGACGTCGTCCGCACTCACGCCGCGGCGGAGGAGTGCGGCACGTACGTCGCGCATGAAGGTGATCGGGCCGCACAGGTGGACGATCGCGTCCGCCGGCAGCGGGATCGCGTCCACGTCGACGCGTCCGGACCGGCCGTCCCCGTCGCCGTTCTCGTACCAGGTCATCTGCTGGGGACCGGCGAGGCGGACGTACTCCTCGCGGTGTGCGTGCCGATCCGCCGAGATCTCGGCGTGCACGGCGACGACCGTGCGTCGGGGCTGGGTGGCGGAGAGGTGGCCGAGCATCGACACCATCGGGGTGATGCCGATGCCCGCGCTGATGAGCACCACGGGCCGGTCGCCGGGCTGGAGGGCGACCTCGCCCGCCGGAGGACCGACCAGCACGGTGTCGTCGGCTCGCACGTGGTCGTGCAGGAAGCTCGACACCGCGCCGTCCGGGGCGCCGTCCACACCGCGGACACGGCGCACGGTGATGCGCAGCTCGTCTCGCCCGGGTGCCTGCGACAGCGAGTACTGGCGCGGCTGCCGTTGCCCGTCCGGCAGGTCGACCGCCACGGACACGTACTGGCCAGGCTCGAACGCCGGCACCGGGCCGCCGTCGTCGGGCAGCAGCGTGAAGGACACGGTGTCGGCAGCCTCCTCGGCGCGCTTCGCGACGCGCCAGGGCCGCCACAGCGTGTCGGGGGTGACGCCGGCGGTCTGGAACAGACGTGCCTCGGCGGCGATCAGCGACACCGCGAACAGCCAGTAGACCTCGTCCCACGCCGCGGCGACCTCCGGTGTGACGGCGTCACCGAGGACCGCGGCCACGGCGCCGATGAGGTGCCTGCCGACGATCGGGTACTGCTCGGGCCGCACGCCGAGCGAGACGTGCTTGTGGGCGATGCGCTCGGCGATCGGACCGAACGGTGTCCCGTCGAGCAGGTGCTGGGCGTACGCGACCACGGCGGCCGCCAGCGCGAGCTGCTGCTTGCCGCTGGCCTGGTTGCCCTGGTTGAACAGGTTCAGCAGCTCGGGGTGCGCGGCGAACATCGACGGGTAGAACTCGGCGGTGATCTCGGCGGCGTGGTCGCGGACGACGGGCAGCGTCGCACGCACCACGGCGGCTGAAGCAGCGGAAAGCACGGAGGACTCCTCGAGAAGGATCGGGAGGATGGCGCGGGAACGCGCGATCGCAGCTCGAGCCTGCGCGATCAGGTGTGGTCCACCGCAGATCGGAACGTCGTCTCAGGAACGGGACCTTGGTCCCTGGAACCGGTCGCGGCGAGCGATCGCGCAGACCACGACGACGATGCCCGCCGTCGCCATCAGCGGCTGGAGCCAGCTGAACGTCCGGATGACGGCGACCTGCATCAGGATCCACCCCACGAGGAGCGCGCCGGCCGCCGCGGTGACGAGCCTCCACTGTGGATGGTTCCGTCCGCACAGCCAGGCGGCCAGCGTCATCGGCAGTGCGACGACGAGGCTCAGCCCTGCCGCGGCGAGGGCGCCGCTGTGCAGGGGCAGCCTCGCCGTGATGGCGGGCCCGAAGTCGAGGACTCCCGTCGCCAGACCGGCGGCCCCCGCCCACGCGGACAGCGCGATCGCGCCGGCGAACAGGTTGATCCACGGATGCGCGATCCGCTTCGCTCGTGTGTCCACGTCGGTTCCTCCTCGTGGGACGGGGGAGAGCACGGCGATCGCCCACGCGGGTGCGGTGCCGCTCAGGAAGCCGCAGAAGCCTTGCGGCGCTTGGGCGACATCCGTCGACCGTGGCCGAGAACGGTGTGCAGCAGACCGATTCCGGCCACGAAGCCGAAGTCGTACCAGTTGCCGTTGTTGTGCACCTCGTAGATGTTCACGTTGTCGGTGAACAACGAGATGAGGAACGTGACCGGGTAGATGAGCCCGTGCCACACCCCGCGCCAGAACCCGGCGACCGGAACTCCCTGCACGGAGGACACCACGTTCGGGCCTGCCGCGCAGGCCGTGACGACGAGCGCCACGGCCGCGAGCACGACCCACGTCCGGCGGGACATCGCTGCTCAGTCCTTCTGGCGTGACCGGAGGACGCGCGCGACGACCAGGAGCGCGGCGACGGCGACGGAGCCGGCGATGGCCACCAGCTTGTTCACGTCGACCGCCGGCTGCCAGCGGAGCTTGCCGTTGTCGATCACGTAGGCCCCGGCCGGCTTCGCGTTGATGCCGAACCCTCCGCCCTCGCCCTGCTGGCCCTTCTCGTCCTTCCCCGTGCCGCCGCCCGCACCGCCCGCGATCGTGGCGGCGGGGATCACGGTGATCCCGTCCCGTTCGACGGGCTCGCCGTAGACGGTGCGCGCTTTCAGCGAGTCCTTGGTGTTGCCCATGATCTCGTCGATCTTCATCGTCGCTCCTTCGGCGTCGGGCTGACGGTTCCAGCCTCGGCCGTGGCGACAGGAGGAGACAGGGTCTCAGGTCCCCGCGCGGGTGAGCCTCAAGCCACTGCGCGGGTCTGCGCCGCGATCTCCAGGTCCTCCCGCGCGGGCACGACCCACACGCCGGCAGCCGACTCGTCCGCGCTGATCAGCCCAGGTCCGTCGTTGCGGTTCGAGTCCACCGCCACACCGAGGAACCCCAGCCCCGCGGTGGTGTCGGCACGCAGCACGGCGTCGTGCTCGCCCACGCCGCCGGTGAACACGAGCAGGTCGATCCCGCCCAGCGACGCCGCCATGGCGGCGACGCCCTGACGCAAGCGGTGCACGTACACCTCGAGTGCGAGTCCCGCGCGCGGGTCACCGGCGCCGGCGGCCCGGCGGACGTCGCGCAGGTCACCGCCGACGCCGGACAGTCCCGCGAGCCCCGCGTGGTGCTCCAACCCGTCCTCGAGCTCGTCGAGGGACAGTCCCGCCCGCTGCAGCCACACCAGCAGGCCGGGGTCGACGTCGCCGCTGCGGGTCGCCATCACCAGGCCCGCCAGGGGAGTGAAGCCCATCGTCGTGTCCACCGACCGTCCACTCGCGACGGCGGCGAGCGACGCCCCGGCGCCGAGGTGACAGCTGACCACGCGGGCGTCCGGCGTGCCGGCCAGTTCTGCCGCGCGCCGGGACGCGTAGGAGTGCGAGAGCCCGTGGAACCCGTACCTGCGCGGCTGCCACTTGCGTTGCCACGACTCGGGAATCGCGTAAGTCGTCGCGGCGGAGGGCATCGTGGTGTGGAACGCCGTGTCGAAGCACGCGACGTGGGGGATCGAGGGCAGCAGCTCACGGGCGGCGTCGATCCCGGCCAGCGCACGGGGCTGGTGCAACGGTGCGAGAGCGGTGAGTGCCTCGATCTCCCCGCGCACGTGATCGTCGATCGCTGTGGCACTGGTGAAAGTGGATCCGCCGTGTACGACACGATGTCCCACCGCGTCGACGTCAGGGGCGTCGGTGAGGAAGTCCTTCAGCGGACCGGTGTCTCCCTGCCAGCGCTCGGCGTGGTGCTCGGCGAGAACGGTGCCGTCCTCGCCGAGCACACCGAGCTTCAGGCTGGAGGAGCCCGCGTTCACCACGAGGACGTTCACTGCCAGGTCCACTCGCGGATCTCGGGCAGGTCCTCGCCGTGCTCGCGGATCCAGGCGTGGTGGCGGGTGCGCTGGTCCTGCATGAACTGCCGCAGCCTGGCCGCCTTCGGACCGAGTCCCGGCACCCGGTCGACCACGTCGATCACGAGCCGGTAGCGGTCCATGTCGTTGAGCACCAGCATGTCGAACGGCGTGGTCGTGGTGCCTTCCTCCTTGTAGCCGCGGACGTGGAAGTTGTGGTGGTTGGTGCGCCGGTAGGTCAGCCGGTGGATCAGCCAGGGATAACCGTGGTAGGCGAACAGGACCGGGCGGTCGGTGGTGAACAGGGCGTCGAACTCGCGGTCCGGCATTCCGTGCGGGTGCTCGGTCTCGGGCTGCAGCCGCATGAGGTCCACCACGTTCACCACGCGGACTCGTAGTTCCGGCAGGTGTTCGCGCAGCAGACGGGCCGCGGCGAGCACCTCGACCGTGGGCGCGTCACCCGCGCAGGCGAGCACGACGTCGGGTTCGCTGACGCCGTCGTCCGTGCTGGCCCACTCCCAGATGCCGGCGCCGCGGGTGCAGTGCAGCACGGCCTCCTCGGGGTCGAGCCAGTCCGGCGTCTCGTTCTTGCCGGCCACGACGACGTTCACGTAGTCCTTGCTGCGCAGGCAGTGGTCCGCCACCGCGAGCAACGTGTTGGTGTCCGGCGGCAGGTAGACGCGGACGACCTCGGCCTTCTTGTTCATGACGTGGTCGATGAAACCGGGGTCCTGGTGGGAGAAGCCGTTGTGGTCCTGCCGCCACACGTGCGAGCTGAGCAGGTAGTTGAGCGACGCGACGGGCCTGCGCCACTCCAGCTTCTTGTGCGTCTTGAGCCACTTGGCGTGCTGGTTGAACATCGAGTCGACGATGTGGATGAACGCCTCGTAGCAGTTGAACAACCCGTGCCGGCCGCTGAGCAGGTAGCCCTCCAGCAGGCCCTGGCACAGGTGCTCGGACAGGACCTCTATCACCCGGCCGTCGTGGACCAGGTGCTCGTCCACCGGCAGCGTCTGCGCCTGCCACTGCTTGCCGGTGACGTCGAACAGCGCGTCGAGCCGGTTGGAGGCGGTCTCGTCCGGCCCGAAGACGCGGAAGTTCCGCCGGTCCGCGTTGAGCGTGACGACGTCGCGCAGCATCCGGCCGAGCACCCTGGTCGGCTCGGAGTGCGTGGTGCCGTGCTTGCTCACCTCGACGGCGTGGGTCTTGAGACCGGGCATCTTCAGCTCGCGCAGCAGAAGGCCGCCGTTGGCGTGCGGTGTCGCGCCCATGCGCCGGGTTCCCTCGGGCGCGAGGGCGACGAGTTCCGGTCGTGGCGCGCCGCTCTCGTCGAACAGCTCGGCCGGCCGGTAGCTGAGCAGCCACTGCTCCAGCTGCCGCAGGTGGTCCGGGTTGTCCCGCACACCGGCCAGCGGCACCTGGTGCGCGCGCCAGGTGTTCTCGACCGGCACGCCGTCCACTTCGGACGGACCGGTCCAGCCCTTGGGGCTGCGCAGCACGATCATCGGCCACGTCGGCCGGTCCTGCGAGCCCTTGATCCGCGTGATCTCGTCGACGACCTGGTCGAGCACCTCGGCCATCCGCGTGTGCATCGCCTCCGGCTCGTCGCCCTCCACGTAGAAGGGCGCGTAGCCGTAGCCGCGCAGCAACGCGTCGAGCTCGTCGTGGGGGATCCGGGCCAGCAGTGCCGGGTTGGCGATCTTGTAGCCGTTGAGGTGCAGGATCGGCAGCACCACGCCGTCGCGCTGGGGGTGGAGGAACTTGCCCGCGTGCCAGCTGGTCGCGAGCGGCCCGGTCTCCGCCTCGCCGTCACCGACCACGCACGCCACGATGAGATCGGGGTTGTCGAGCGCGGCGCCGAACGCGTGCGCGAGCGAGTACCCGAGCTCACCGCCCTCGTGGATGGAGCCGGGCACCTCGGGCGCCACGTGGCTCGGTACGCCACCGGGGAACGAGAACTGCCGGAACAGCCTGCGCATGCCCTCCCCGTCGCGCGGCACGTCCGGATGTGTCTCGCTGTAGGAGCCCTCCAGCCACGTGTTGGCGAGCAGCGCGGGGCCGCCGTGACCGGGACCGGTGACGAACAGGACGTCGAGCTCGCGTTCCCTGATGACCCGGTTGAGGTGGGCGTAGACGAAGTTCAGGCCCGGTGTGGTGCCCCAGTGGCCGAGCAGTCTCGGCTTGATGTGCTCCGGCGCCAGGGGCTCGCTCAGCAACGGGTTGTCCATGAGGTAGATCTGGCCCGCGGACAGGAAGTTCGCGGCTCGCCAGTACGCGTCGACCAGCGACAGGTCGGCGTGGGACATCTCGCACTCCTCTGCTCGGTGTGCCTTCACGATGCTGACCTGATCGATCAGGGAACAGGGACCCAGGTCCCTGTCCGCACGGCCCCTTGGCACCTGTCGCGCGGTGATCGAGTTCGACGACAGTGCACCCATCAGGACCAACGGAGGTGTTCGATGAAGCACGCAGGCGCGACCGAGATCGGCAACGTGGTGGTGGAGCTCGGTGAGCGCGTACCCGCCGAAGCCCGGCAGTACGCGCACGACAAGATCGCACCGCTCAGCCGCTACGCACCCGCGCCGGTGCAGTTCGCGCGAGTGCGGCTGACCCGTCCCGGACCGCGCACCGTCGCGGTCCGGGTGAACCTCGACGTGAACGGCACCTCGTTGCCCGCGCAGGCGGAGGCCGCCACGTTCACCGAGGCGATCGACGAGGTGCACGACCAGCTGCACACCCGGCTGGTGAAGATGCACAACTGACCGGCGTGCATGACGAAGGGCGCTTCCCGTGCGGGGAAGCGCCCTTCGTCGTGTACAGAGGTCTATTCGTGCACGGCCCGAGGTGGAATCACGACGACCGGGCATTCCGCGTGCTTGATGCAATGCGCGGTGACGCTGCCGAGGAGCGCTCCCGCCAGTGGCCCGTGTCCTCGCGTGCCCAGCACGAGCAGGTCCGCGTGCCGTGAGGCGCGCACGAGCGCGTCCGTTGCCTGACTCACCACCGTGGTCTCCACGACCTCGGGCGCCGACGGCACCGCGGCCCGAATGTCCAGCACCGCCGAGTGCAGTTCCTGCGCCGGGTGCCGCTGCGGCTTCTCCCGGTACGGGTGGATCCCCATGGAGGTCGCCGGGACGAAGGCGTCCTCGCGTTGCCAGGCCAGCACGGCCTCCACGTCGGCCCCGGTGCGGCCGGCCTCGGTCAGCGCCCACTTCAGCGCGGCGCGGGAGGACGCGGAGCCGTCCACTCCCACCATGATCACTCGTCGTCTCATCGGTTCTCCCATCGCTCTCCCCGAGCGTGCGGCAGCAGCGGAAGCGTTGGCAGGGACCAATGGCATGTTGCGGCCGAGCCCATCCGCACTGCTTCCTCCCGTCGAGGACCGCGACGCTGGGACCATGAGCGACTCAGAACCCAAGCCCGTCGTCGTCGGGGTGGACGGGTCACCCGCCGCCAGGGCCGCGCTGAGCTGGGCCGCCGACGAGGCCCGCCGCCGGAACCGCCCGCTCGTGGTGATCTCGGCCTGGTACCGCGAACCCGGCGTCGTGATCGGCCCGCTGCCCGCCGAGATCGGCATGCGGATGACGCCCGAGCGCGTCGAAGCCGCCCAGCGCGCCGTGGTGGACCACGCGGTCAAGGACATCACCGAGGTCGGGCTGCGCACCGTGGTGGTCCACGGTGATCCGCGCAGTGAGCTCATCGACGCCTCCGCCGACGCCGAGCTGCTCGTAGTCGGCAGCCGCGGCCACGGCCCGTTCGTCGCGGCCGTCCTCGGCTCGGTCAGCTCGTACTGCGTTCACCACGCCCTGTGCCCCGTCGTGGTGGTGAAGGAGGCGCGGCCGCGGCAGGAGGAGCGCAACGGCGATGTCGTCCGTCCTCCGCTGACCCCGGGACCGCTGCTATGACTCTCGCGAGCACCGGGCTCTCGTCGGCGGAGGCCGCTCGACGGCTGCACGACGACGGCCCCAACGTCCTGCCGCAGACCCGCCGGCGGCATCCGCTGTTGCTGCTGGTCGAGCAACTCGTCCACTTCTTCGCCCTGATGCTGTGGGTCGCCGCGGTGCTCGCGCTCGTCGCGGGCATGCCCGCACTGGCCGTCGCGATCGTCGTCGTGGTGGTGCTCAACGGCGTCTTCGCGTTCGCCCAGGAGTACCGCGCCGACCGGGCCGCCCAGCGGCTGCGCGATCTCATGCCACTGCGCGCCACGGTGCGCAGGGACGGTCACCTCCGCCAGGTCGACGCCGCCGACCTCGTCGTCGGCGACGAGCTGGTCCTGGAGGCGGGCGCGCGGGTCTGCGCCGACGGCGAGGTGCTGACCTCGGCGGGGCTCGCCGTCGACGAGTCGATGCTGACCGGCGAGAGCGTGCCGGTCAGGCCCGTTGCAGGACAACGAGTTCACGCGGGCACCTACGTCACCGAGGGCGAGTCGGCCGTGGCGGTGACCGCGACCGGCGCGCACACCGAGCTCGCGGGTATCGCCGCGCTGACCCAGGAGGCGAAGCCGCCCCGCAGTCCGCTCGCCGGGCAGCTGCACCGGGTCGTGGTCGTCGTCGCGGTGCTCGCGATCGCGGTGGGCCTGACGTTCTTCGGCGTCGCGGTCCTGCTGGGGCTGTCGCTCACCGAGGGTTTCCTGTTCGCGGTCGGCGTCACCGTCGCGCTGGTCCCCGAAGGCCTGCTGCCGACCGTCACGCTGTCCCTCGCCCGCGCCGCGCAGACCATGGCCACCCGCAACGCGCTGGTGCGCAGGCTCGACGCCGTGGAGACGCTGGGCGCCACGACGTTCATCTGCACCGACAAGACCGGCACCCTGACCCGCAACGAGATGTCGGTCGTGCACGTCTGGACGCCGGCCGGCGAGGTGACCGTGCACGGCGACGGGTACGAGCCCACCGGCACGGTGAACGGCTCGCCCGAGGCGGTCGACCAGGTGCGCGCACTGGCGAGCAGCGCGAAACGGTGCTCGCCCACCGCCCACGCCCGGCAGCACGAGAACCGCTGGCTGCCCGTCGGCGACCCGATGGAGGTCGCGCTGCACGTCCTCGCCGCCCGTGTCGGTGTCGACGGCCCGTCGGCGGACGCCGTGCGGTTCCCGTTCGACCCCAGGCGCCGCCGTTCGTCCGTTGTGGACTCCGACGGCGTGCACGTCGCCGGTGCTCCGGACTCGGTGCTGCCGCAGTGCCGTCCGGCACCCGGCGCCGGTGACGCGATCGCGGCCCTGGCCCGGCGCGGGTTGCGCGTGCTCGCGGTGGCGCGCAGGCCGGCGCGTCCGGACGACGAGACCTCCTGGGAGCACGCGGAACGCGACCTGGAGCTGCTCGGGCTGGTGGGCCTGCAGGACCCGCCTCGCGACGACGTCGCCGACGCCATCACCGCGTGCCGGTCGGCGGGCATCCGCATCGCCATGATCACCGGCGACCACCCCGCGACCGCGCGGGCGATCGCCGAGCAGGTGGGCCTGCTTGGACCCGACCGCCTCGTGGTGGAGGGGGCGGCGCTGCCCGCCGACCCCGACGAGCTCGGTGCGCTGCTGGACCGCGACGGAGTCGTCGTCGCCCGTGTCACGCCAGAGGACAAGCTGCGCATCGCCACCGCGCTGCAACGCAAGGGCCACGTGGTCGCCATGACCGGCGACGGCGTGAACGACGGCCCCGCCCTGCGCGCGGCGGACATCGGTGTCGCGATGGGAGCGTCCGGCACCGACGTGGCACGCGAGGCGGCCGACCTGGTGCTGCTCGACGACCACTTCAGCACGATCGTCGCCGCGGTGGAACTGGGCCGCGCCACGTTCGCCAACATCCGCCGCTTCCTGACCTACCACCTCACCGACAACGTCGCCGAGCTGACGCCGTTCGTGGTGTGGGCGTTGTCCGGAGGCTCGATACCGCTCGCGATCACGGTGCTCCAGGTGCTCGCCCTGGACATCGGCACGGACCTGATGCCGGCACTCGCGCTCGGCGCCGAACCACCGAACTCCCGCACCATGCGCGGCCGTCTGCGCACCGGCTCGCTCATCGACGGCTCGTTGCTGCGGCGGGTGTTCGGAGTGCTCGGCCCCGCCGAGGCACTGGTGTCGATGGCGGCGTTCCTGGTGGTGCTGCTCGCGGGCGGCTGGCGGCTGGGGGACACCCCGGACGCGGCACTGCTCGCGACGGCGTCCGGCACGGCGTTCACCGCGATCGTGCTGGGTCAGCTGGCCAACGCCTACGCGTGCCGCAGCGCGTCGCGGCCGGTGACGTCGAAGAGGTTGGCGGGCAACAGGTTGCTGCTCTGGGCGGTGGCGTTCGAGCTCGCCGTGCTGGTCGTGTTCCTCTTCGTGCCGCCGCTTCCCACGCTGCTCGGCGGGCAGGCGCCGAGCGCACTGGGCTGGGCGCTCGCCGTGGCCACGGTGCCCGCGGTCCTGCTTGCGGACGCGGCGGCGAAAGCCTTGCTGGCGCGCAGGCACGCGCGGACGTCATCACCGCGCTGACGAGTGTCGCTCAGTTGCGACCGATCAGGTCGGCGACCTCGCCGGGGTGTGCGGCCGGGCTGGTGGAACGGACACCGTTGCTCCAGCCCAGGTCCTCACGCCAGCGCAGCACCGGTCCCCGGCCGGTGACCAGCTCGCCGCACATGGGGCGTGTGGGTGAGAGTTCCAGAACGACCTGCGTGACGTCGACGCCCTCGCGCGCAAGGGCGTCGACGACCTCGTCGAAGTATCTGGTGATGGCGACCGGGGTCCGGGCTACGCCGGTGTGGTGCACGGGGAACCTCCTGCTGGACTGAGCGAAGGCCCACACTCTGCGTCGTGTGGAGCAACCGTCCCAGGGGCCAAGGTCCCGTTCTCGCAGGGACCGGTGGAGAGCGACCGGCACCGCGGAGCCGGCGCACGGTCGCGCTGTCACAACGGTCCGGTGCCGTTCTCGCCCGATGAACGCAGGTGGGCCTGCAGGAATGCGAGCTGTTGATCGCTGATCCGGTCGAAGGCCGTGCCCGTGTACACGTCGAAGTGGCCGAGCGGGTAGTGGCGCAGGTCCGCGTGCGGTGCTCGGGCGGCGATGCGGGCGGCGAACGCGCTGGACGCCTGCAGGTCGTGGTCGGCCAGGCACATCAGCAGGGGCATGGACAGTCGTTCGGCGGTGCCGGGAACGTAGCGCGGCAGGGCGAACACGAACCTCGGCGCGAGCTCGTTGCGCCAGCCGGTCGCCTCGCCTCCGAGCGCGGCGAAGGTCCTTCTCGCGTCGGGCTCCGTGAACACCGCCACCCGTCCGGGCGGGGCGACCACCGGCACCAGGTGCGGCGGCTCGCCGCGCCGGGCGCCCAGCACGTCGCGGACGGCCGCCGCGGTGAACTGCAGGGTGCGTGCGGTGACCTCCCGGTCGAGGCGTTGCCGCAGCGTGCGTCCCCGGTGGAAGCCGTCGATCACGGGTACCTGCGACACCACGGCGGCGATGCCGGGGTCGGCGGCGGCGACCGCGAGCACGTGCCCGCCGCTGAGCGAGGTGCCCCACACGGCGACGCGGCGCGGGTCGATCTCGGGCAGGCCCCGGACGTGGGCGATCGCTGCCCGGTAGTCCTCGCGCTGAGCCGCGACGTCGATGACCTGCCTCGGTTCGCCCGCGCTGGCGCCGAAACCGCGGTAGTCGAAGACGAAGGCGGCGATTCCACCGCGCGCGAACTTCTCGGCGTAGGCGGGAAGTCCCAGCCTCTTGGTGCCGCTGCCGCCGTGCGCCATCACGACGCACGGCAGGGGTCCTGACGCCTCGTCCGGCAGGTGGAGGTCCGCGGCGCAGCGCACGCCGGCGGAGTCGAAGAACACTTCACGCGGGGAGGACATGGCAACCTGCTTTCTCCTCCTCGTCGAGGAGGTCGAGTGCGTGACGCGCCACCGACGCAGGCGGTGATGCCGCGTCGCCCCATTCCTCGAGCGTCCCGTTCGGCGTGGTCCCGGCCGCAGTGCCGTTGGTCCTCTCCGGCGACCGTCCTCCGCCCCGGCCGGGATCTCGCGGGACCTTCGGCGCGCACGCCGATGCCGCTGGGTTCTGGTCACCCGACCGCCAGGAGCAGACGGTGGAGTGGAATGCCTCGCCGTTGTCCGGGCGGTCTGCGCAGGCAGATCCGCATACCCCCGGGGGTAGTTGTCGGAACGCTCGGGCGAGACGTACAGTGGCTTCAGGAGGTACCCCAGGGGGTATGTGATCCGGACGGGGAATTCCATTGACGGCCAAGCGGTACGACACGAGAAGGAAGATCATGACGGTAGAAGTCGAGGTCGTGACGACCTCGTCACTGGGCGACCGGAGCTACCTCGCACACGACGGACGGGTGGCGGTGGTGGTCGATCCGCAACGCGACATCGACCGGGTGGTGGCACTGGCGGGCCGGCGCGGGGTGCGCATCACGCACGTCGTGGAGACCCACCTGCACAACGACTACGTGTCCGGCGGACTGGCGCTGGCGAAGCTGACGGGCGCCGTGTACGCGGTGGCGGCAGCGGATGACGTGAAGTTCGAACGCTCACCGGTGCGCGACGGCGACGAGATCGTGCTGTCCGACCGGATGCGGCTGACCGTGGTGGCCACGCCGGGGCACACGTTCCACCACCTGTCGTACGTCCTGCACGGCGAGGACGGCCCGATCGGTGTGTTCACCGGCGGTTCGCTGTTGTTCGGCACGACGGGCCGGACGGACCTGCTCGGCAAGCAGCACGCCGACATGCTGGCGCGCCACCAGCACGCCTCGGTGCGACGGCTCGCCGACCTGGTGCCGGACGGGGCGCAGGTGTGGCCCACGCACGGGTTCGGCAGCTTCTGCTCCGCGACCCAGGCGGACGCGCCGTCCTCGACGATCGGCAGGGAGAAGACCGCGAACCCGGCGCTGCGGCTGGAGACCGACGACTTCGTCGCGCAGGTGCTCGCCGGGCTGGACGCCTATCCCGCCTACTACGCCCACATGGGCGCGCGCAACGCCGAGGGGGCCGAGCTGGCCGACCTGACGCCGGTGCGCGTAGCGGACCCGGCGGAGCTGCGCGGCCGGATCGACGCCCAGGAGTGGGTCGTGGATCTGCGCTCGCGCAAGGCTTTCGCCCATCGCCACCTGGCCGGCACGCTGAGCTTCGGCCTGGACGGGCCGATGTCCACCTGGCTGGGCTGGATGGCGCCGTGGGGCGCACCCATCACGTTGCTGGGCGAGTCCGCCGAGCAGGTGGCGGAGGCGCAGCGCGAGCTGGTGCGGATCGGGATCGACCGGCCCGCGGCCGCGGCGACCGGTGCCCCGGAGCAGTGGGCAGGCGACGAGAGCCGGCTGGGTGAGCTGGCCGTGGCCACGTTCACCGACCTCGCCGCGGCACGGGCGGGGCAGCCGCCGCACGGGTTGCCTCCCGCCGACGTGCTGCTGGACGTGCGCATGGGCGGTGAGTGGCAGCAGGGCCACCTCGACGGGGCGCTGCACATCCCGTTGCCCGACCTGCCGCAGCGGGTGGCGGACGTGCCCGGCGGTGTGGTGTGGGTGCACTGCCAGTCCGGTTACCGGGCGTCGATCGCGGCGAGTGTGCTCGCCAGGGCGGGCCGCACGGTGGTGCACGTCGACGACGACTTCGACACCGCCCGGAACGCCGGTCTGCTCGTGACGGGGGAGCAGCGGTGAGCACTGCGGTGACGCTGGAAGCGGCGGAGCTCCGGCAGCTGGTGGAGTCCGGGAACGGGCCGCGGCTCATCGACGTGCGCACCCCCGGCGAGTTCGAGGCCGCGCACATCCCCGGTGCCTACAACGTGCCGCTCGACCTGTTGCGCGAGCACAGGGACGAGCTGCGCCACCACCTCGACGAGCAGGTGGTGCTGATCTGCCGGTCCGGACAGCGGGCAGGGCAGGCCGGCCAGGCGCTGACGGCGGCGGGCCTGCCCCACCTCCGGCTGCTGGCCGGCGGGATGACGGCCTGGCAGGCGGCGGGAGGCCCGGTGCGGCACGGGACACCGCGCTGGGACCTCGAACGCCAGGTCCGGCTGGTGGCGGGCGCGATCGTGGCGATCGCGGTGCTCGTCGGGGCCTTCGTCCCGCCCGTCACCTGGCTCGCGGGTCTGGTCGGCGCAGGTCTGGTCGTGGCCGCGCTGAGCAACACCTGCCTGCTCGGCCAGCTGCTGGCGAAGCTGCCGTACAACCGCGGCCCGCGCGCCACCGTCGAGGCCGTGGTCGCCGCGCTGGGTGACGGGAGGGGGTGAGCACGATGATCGTCCTGACGCTGCTCGCCGCGGTGCTCGTCGGGGTCGCCCTGGCGGTGCTGGGCGGCGGTGGGTCGATCCTGACCGTGCCGATCCTGGTCTACCTCGCCGGTCAGGACCCCAAGCAGGCGATCGCGATGTCGTTGTTCGTCGTGGGGGTCACCAGCGCGGTCGGTGCGGTGGCACACGCACGGGCTGGCCGGGTGCGGTGGCGCACCGGACTGGTGTTCGGCGCGGCCGGCATGGCCGGGGCGTACGGCGGCGGCAGGCTCGCGCAGTTCATCCCCGGTACGTGGCTGCTGGTGGGTTTCGCGCTGATGATGATCGCGACCGCCGTGGCGATGATCCGCGGACGTCGTGAGGGTGTCCAGGCGAAGCCGCACGGAGAGCTGCCGATCGGACGCGTCGTCGCCGAGGGCGTCGCGGTGGGCGCGGTCACCGGACTGGTCGGCGCGGGCGGCGGTTTCCTGGTGGTGCCCGCGCTGGCGTTGCTGGGCGGCCTGCCGATGGCGGTCGCGGTCGGCACGTCCCTCGTGGTGATCGCGATGAAGTCCTTCGCCGGACTGGCGGGGTACCTGGCGACCGTCCACGTCGACTGGACGCTGGCCGTGCTGGTCACCCTGGCGGCGGTGGCGGGCAGTCTGGCGGGCGGCAGGCTGGCCGGACGGATCCCGGAGACGGTGCTGCGCAAGGGGTTCGGCTGGTTCGTGCTCGTGATGGGTGGCTTCGTGCTGGCCCAGCAGGTCCCCGTCGCGGCCTGGATCGTCCCGGTCGTGCTCGCCGCCGCGGGCGGTGGCGCGTGGCTCGTGCACCTCAAGCGCCGCAAGGTGACGGCGGGTGGCGGCCCCGAGTAGGGCCGCCACCCTTGCCCACCGTCGTGTCACCGGCTCAGCCACCGGTCGAACGCGGTCAGGTGGTGCTGCGAAGCGGTCAGCAGGTGGCCGTACACGCGCTGGACGTCCGGCGCGGTGAGGCCGTCGAGCGACTGGCGCAGCAGCGAGATGTCCGCTGTCTCCACGGTGCGACCGGCCTCGAGTGCGGCGTCCTGGCTGCCGGTCCCCTTGGCCAGCAGTTGGTCGTAGGTCGCCTGCACGGCCGGGGTGGTGAAGCGGCCGGCCGCCTGGTTCGCGGTGGGATCGGTGATCCCGTAACGGGTCATCAGGGTCCGGACCGCGTCGAGGTGCGAGGTCTCCGCCGCGGCGATGCGGTCGAAGATCCGCAGGTCGTAGCGGTCGGCGAACGCGGTGTACAGGTCGTGCGCCAGCTTCTCCTCCTCGGCGTTGGCCGCGAGCGAGGTGCGTTGCGCCTCGGTGAGCGTGCCGCTCGGGTCGACGACACCGGGGACGGCGAGGCATCCACCGTCACGCGGCCCGCCGCGCGGCATGTCCATTCCTCCGGGGCCGGGCCCAGGGCCGGGCGTCGGGGGAGGACCGCTCGCCAGTGCGAGCGTCCCGGCGAACGCACCTGCGGTGACGATGCCGGCCGCGGTGATCGCGGCGATCCGTGTCCGGGTCTTCATGGCTCCTCCTCTCATCGTGACGACCTCATCGTCGCGCCGGGTGGAGGAGGCCACGTGCAGGTCGTGTGGAGATGACGTGGAGCCCGGCGGGGCGGGGTACTTCGACCCTCGTTCGGGCCTGTTCGCCTGCGTACACAGGGATTCGTGGCTGAGACGGTGCTCGTCGTCGAGGACGAGAAGGACATTCGCGACCTGCTGCGCCGCTACCTGGAGCGGGCGGGTCTCACCGTGCTGACCACGGGTTCCGGGGCACAGGCGCTCACGATGGTGGCCGACAGGGTGGCCTCGCTCGTGGTGCTGGACCTGGGACTGCCCGACGTCGACGGCGTGGAGGTTCTGCGGGCGGCCAGGGAGGCCGGCGCGACGCCGGTCGTCGTGCTCACCGCCCGCGGCGCCGTGGAGGACCGGATCCGCGGGCTGGAGCTCGGCGCCGACGACTACGTCACCAAACCGTTCAGCCCCAAGGAGTTGGTGCTGCGGGTCCAGGCGGTGCTGCACCGGGCCGGCGCCGCCGTCCCGGCTGTGGCGTCCTTCGCGAACGGCCGGCTCCTCATCGACGAACCGAGGCACGAGGTGCGCTGGAACGGTGAGCCGCTGGAGCTGACACCGACCGAGTGGGGCCTTCTGGCCGTGATCGCCGCTGTGCCGGGGCGGGTCTACTCCCGTTACGAGCTGATCAACCAGGTGCGCGGGTACGAGTTCGAGGGCTACGAGCGGACCGTGGACTCGCACGTGAAGAACCTGCGCCACAAGTTCGGCGAGTGCGGGCCGGAGGTCGTGCAGACGGTGCACGGCGTCGGCTACCGGTTGGGGCTGCGTCGTGACCGGTGAGAGCCCGGCCGCCTGGGGGCCGCTGAGCAGGAGACTCTTCGCCGCGTTCGTGCTGGCCGCGCTGTCGGCCGTGGTGGTGCTCGCCGCAGCCGCGCTGTGGGGCACCGGGCAGGGGCTGGCCTCCGCAGAGGAGGAAGCCCGCCGGCAGGCCGCCACGCGGGTCGCCGACGCGGTCGCGGCCGCCCACGCCGCCGCGGGAGGCTGGGACGGCGTGGATCTGGGGCCCGCGTCGACGCTCGCCGCGGGAGCGGGCGCCCGTCTGGTCGTGCACACCTCCGAGGGCGGCGTCGTCTCCGGTCATGGCCGGGGCATGCCGATGAACGCCGGGGCGGGGTGGACCGAGGCTCCCGTGACGGTCTCCGGCGAGGTGGTCGGCACGGTGCGGCTGGCGTTCGGCGCGCCGGCGTCCGCGGCGCGGGAGATCGCCTGGGGCTGGATCGCGCTGGCCGCCGTGGTGGCGCTCGCGGTGGCGGCGGGCACGAGCTGGTTCGTGGGCAGGCGGATCGTCGTGCCGCTCACCCGCCTCACCGGCGCCGCGCGGCGCATCTCGGCGGGCGACCTCTCCGCGCGTGCCGCCGTGGACGCCCCGGGAGAGCTCGGCGAGCTGGCGGGCGCGTTCGACCACATGGCGGCCGAGGTCGCCCGTTCCGACCAGGTGCTGCGCGACCTCACCGCCGATGTCGCGCACGAGCTGCGCACACCGCTCGCGACGGTGCAGGCGGGCCTCGAGGAACTGCGCGACGGTCTGGTCCCGCCGGACCCGGAGCGTCTGACGAGCCTGCACGACCAGGCCCAGCGACTGGGCCGGATCGTGCAGGACCTCACGGAGCTGGCTGACGCGGAGTCGGCGGCGTTGTCGTTGCGGCGGCAGGAAGTCGACCTCGCGGCGGTGGCCAGGACCGCCGCGACGGCACACGCCGCCCACCTGCGCGCCGCGGGTCTGCGGGTGCGCCTCGAACTCGCGGAGGGCGTCGTGGTGCGGGCGGACCCGGACCGCCTGCACCAGGCGGTGGGCAACCTGCTGGCCAACTGCGTCCGCTATCTCCGGCCGGGCGACACCGTCACCGTCACCGTGCGCCGCGAGGTGGACGCGGCGGTGGTGGAGGTACGGGACACGGGGCCGGGGATCCCCGAGGACGAACTGCCGCACCTCTTCGAACGGCGCTGGCGCGGCAGTGCGGGGCAGGCGGTGGCGGGGTCGGGCATCGGGCTCGCCGTCGTCCGGGAGCTCGTGACCGCGCACGGCGGCACCGTCGACGCCACGTCCGGCGCCGGCGGTACCGTCCTCACCCTCAGCCTGCCGTGGTGATCAGCGAGTCCAGCGCGGCCCGGATCCGCTTGCCCGCCTCCTCGGCGATCGGGCCCAGCTCCTCGCGCTGCGGCACCTCGGCCATCAGCGCGGGATCCAGCGCCTGCACGAGGCTGCCGTCGCCATCGGCGCGGACGACGACGTTGCACGGCAGCAGCAGGCCGATCGTCCGGTCGACCTCCAGCGCCCGGTGCGCCAGCGGCGGGTTGCACGCGCCGAGGATCACGTACGGCTCCACGTCGGCGCCCAGCTTCTCGCGCAGGGTCGCTCGGACGTCGATCTCGGTCAGCACACCGAAACCCTGTTCCTTCAGCGCGGCGCGGACTGCGGGCACCGCGTCGTCGTAGGGCAGGTCGAGTGTGATGGTCAGGTCGTACTTCATGGCGCCTCCTGGTCAGCGGTGTGGCTGGGCGCCGGCGCGCACCTGGTCCATGTCGAGTGCGCCGACCTGGGTGATCAGCTCCTCGAGTGCGGCGGCGGGAAGCGCGCCGGGCTGTGAGTAGACGACGACACCGTCGCGGACGACCATCAGCGTCGGAATCGACGAGATGCCGAACGTCCGGGCCAGGTCGGTCTCGGTCTCGGTGTTCACCTTGCCGAACGTGATGCCGGTGTGCCGGAGCGCGGCCTGCTCGAAGACCGGTGCGAACATCCGGCAGGGGCCGCACCAGGACGCCCAGAAGTCGACCAGGACCGTGCCCGGCCGGCCCACGATCTCGGTGAAGTCGGACTTGGTCAGTTCGACGACCGCCATGAGGCTCTCCTTTCCTTGATACCCCCAGGGGTATACCTTCCACCGTCGTACGCGGCTCGGTTGTTCCAGGCTCGGGTACCCTGGGGGGTACTCAAGGAGGTTGCTGGTGGAGCTGAACGAAGAAGTCCTCACCGACGTGGTCAAGCGTCTGCGGCGAGTGCAGGGGCAGGTCGGCGGGATCGTCCAGATGATCGAGTCCGGCCGTGACTGCAAGGACGTCATCACCCAGCTGGCCGCGGCGTCGCGCGCGCTGGACCGGGCCGGTTTCAAACTCATCGCCAGCGGCCTGGAGCAGTGCATCGCCGACGGTTCCGAGCAGTCGGTGGCCGACCGCGCTCAACTGGAGAAGCTGTTTCTCGCGCTGGCCTGACCGAGCAGGCACACCGGCGGCAGCACGAACCAGCGCAGCGACTCGAAGTCCTCCGGCAGGCCGGTGGTGCCGTCGTCGAGCAGGTCCGCGCGTCCGGCCAGCAGGCACCGGGCTTCTTCCAGCCGCGCGGCCAGGACGTCGTCGCCGGCGTGAGCTGAGGGACGGGGCGGGGGAGTGGTCACGGCGGAGCGCAGGTCCGGCAGTCCCAGCGGGACTGTCGCGGTGGCGCGGTGCTGCCACGACCCGGTGCGCGGGTCGAAGACGTAGTCGGTCAGGAGGCGGTGGCCGTACCGGGCGACGAGGCGCACGGCCTCGACGAGGTAGTCGCGGACGGCGTCGGTGATGAAGTAGTGGAAGTTCAGCCGCACCCAGCCCGGTTTGACCCCGTCACAGCCGATGGCGACCTCGTGGTCGTACCCGCGGGAGTGCGCGGTGTCGATGGCGAGCAACCGGTGCCCGTACGGTCCTGCGCAGGAGCAGCCGCCACGGGACTGGATGCCGAACAGGTCGTCGAGCAGGGCGACCACGAAGTTGTGGTGCAGGAACCGCTCGCCGTGGCGGACGCGGAACGACACGATCGACAGCCGGGCCGCGTCGTGGTTGCCGAGGATCTCGATGCCGGGTTCGTCCTCCCACCTGGCGAGGGCGTGCCGCCACAGCCGTTCCTCGTTCTCCTGGATCACCCCGGTGCCGACGGCGTCCTTGAGCGCGAACACCAGACCGGCCCTGACCGACTCGACGATCGCGGGTGTACCGCCCTCCTCGCGGGCGACCGGGTCGTCGAGGTAGCGGTGACCGTCCGGGCGTACGAACGCCACCGTGCCGCCGCCCGGCACCGTCGGCACCTCGTTGGTGACCAGTTCGCGGCGGACCACCAGCACGCCGGGGGTCTGCGGGCCGCCGACGAACTTGTGCGGTGACAGGAAGATGGCGTCCTTGTGGTCGCCACGGCCCGGCGCGCTCTCACGCACGCGGATGGGCACGTACGGGGCGGCGGCCGCGTAGTCCCAGAAGGACAGTGCGCCGTGTTCGTGCAGGAGCGCGGCGATGCTGTCGGTGTTGGTGAGCACGCCGGTGACGTTGGACGCGGCGGAGAAGCTGCCGATCCTCAGTGGACGGCCGGCGTACCGGACCAGCTGGTGGCGCAGCTCGGCGACGTCGACGTGCCCGCGGGAGTCCTCGCCGATGACCACGACGTCCGCGATGGACTCGCGCCACGGCAGTTCGTTGGAGTGGTGCTCGTACGGGCCGACGAACACCACCGGACGCTGGTCCGCGGGGATCCGGTCGGCGAGCGAGTACCTCTCGCCCAGCCCGGCGGGGAGCCGCAGTTCGAGGATGCCGACCAGCTTGGCGATCGCGGCCGTCGCACCGGAGCCGCAGAAGATCACCAGGTCGTCCTCGGTGCCGCCGACCGAGTCGCGGACGAGCCGCCGGGCCTGTTCGCGCAGCCTCGTGGTGTACCGGCCCGTGGTCGAGCTCTCGGTGTGGGTGTTGGCGTAGCGGGGGAGCACGTGCGCGCGGACGAAGTCCTCGACGAAGTCGAGTGCCCGCCCGGACGCCGTGTAGTCCGCGTAGATGATCCGGCGCGGGCCGTAGGGTCCGTCGAGAACCTCGTCGTCGCCGATGAGGCCGCGCCGGATGCGGTCCAGCAGGGGCGAGGCCCCCGCGTCGAGAACGGTGCCCATCACCTGTCCATCGTGGATCGCCCGTGCGCCGGCGGACGCTGTCGATGGGCCCGCGTGTGCGAGGACGAAGGCCCCTGGGGAGCGGCCACGCCGCGTCGAAGACTGGAGGCATGAGCAAGCGGATCGTGATCCTCGGCGGCGGTACGGGCGGCACGCTCGCGGCCAACAGGCTGCGCCGGGAGCTGGACGCCGAGTGCGAGATCACCGTGGTCGACCGCGACGACGACCACGTCTACCAGCCGGGCCTGCTGTTCGTGCCGTTCGGGCTCGCCCACGCGGACGACCTCGTCCGGTCCCGGCGGCGGCAGCTGCACGACGGCATCACCTACCGCGACAGCGGCGTGGACCGCGTCGACGTGGAGGCGAACCGGGTGCACCTCACCGACGGCGGTCTGCTCGACTACGACGTCCTGATCATCGCGACCGGCGCCCGGCTGGTGCCGGAGGAGACCGAGGGCCTGACGGGACCGGGCTGGATGAGCAAGGTGTTCAGCTTCTACGACCTGGAGGGCGCGACCGCGCTGGCACGGGCGCTGGAGCGTTTCGACGGCGGCCGGCTGGTCGTCAACGTCGTGGACCTGCCGATCAAGTGCCCGGTGGCGCCTCTCGAGTTCTGCTTCCTGGCCGACTGGTACTTCCAGGAACGCGGCATCCGCGACCGGGTCCGGCTGACCTACGTCACGCCGCTGGACGGGGCGTTCACCAAGCCCGTCGCCTCCCGCACGCTCGCGGGAATGCTGCAGGACAAGGGCATCGAGCTGGTGACCGAGTTCAACACCGGCGAGGTCGACGGCGAGGCGGGGAGGCTGATCTCCTACGACGAGCGCGAGGTCGACTTCGACCTGGCGGTCGTGGTGCCCGTGCACGGTGGAGCCGAATGCGTCGAACGCTCGTGGGGTCTGGGCGACGCGCTCGGTTTCGTCCCCGCCGACGAGCACACCCTGCGGTCCAAAGTGAGGGAGAACATCTTCGTCATCGGCGACGCCGCGGCGATCCCCACCTCGAAGGCGGGATCGGTCACCCACTTCGAGGGTGAGGTGCTGACCCGCAACGTGGCCCGGTTCCTCGCGGGGCAGGAGCTCGACGCGAGCTTCGACGGGCACACCAACTGCTTCATCGAGAGCGGGTTCGGCAAGGCCCTGCTGATCGACTTCAACTACGACACCGAGCCGTTGCCCGGCCACTACCCGTCGGCGGTGGGACTGCCGCTGCTGGCGGAGTCGAGGCTCAACCACCTCGGGAAGCTGATGTTCTCCTGGCTGTACTGGCACAGCCTGCTGCCCGGCCGGGACCTGCCCGGCGTGTCCGCCGCGATGCCCGTGGCGGGCAAGCGGTTCGAAGCCCGGTGAGAGGGAGTGGCGAATGTCCACGAAGGTGTACGCGGGCACCGAGGTGCCGGTCAACGACGAGGGGTTCTTCGTCGAACCCGGGCAGTGGCGTGAGGACATGGCGCCCGAGATCGCCCGCGAGACGGGCGTCGGCGACCTGACCGATCGGCACTGGCAGGTCATCAGGTTCATGCGCGCGGAGTTCGCGGAGAAGGGCACCGGTCCCACGGTCCGCGCCCTGGGCAAGACCTCCGGCGTCACCGTGAAGGAGCTCTACCAGCTGTTCCCGAAGGGGCCGGCGAAGCTCGCCGCCCGCATCGCGGGAATCCCGAAGCCGCGCGGCTGCATCTGAGCGCAGAAAGGAACCGTTCGCGATGTCGGACAAGATCGAGAAGGTCTCCATCATCGTCTCCAAGGGCTCCCTGGAGGGGATCTACCCCGCGCTGATCATGGCCAACGGCGCCCGCGCGGAAGGCATCGACGCCAACCTGTTCTTCACCTTCTTCGGGCTCGACGCCGTGCACAGGGCGCGGCACGAGCACATCAAGCTCGCCACCGTCGGCAACCCCGGCCTTCACCTCGCGACCTGGGCGGGAGGACTGCCCGGCGTGTCCTCGGTGATGACGCGCTACCTGTCGCACAAGATGGAGGAGCTGGACATCCCGCCGATCCCCGAGTTCGTCGAGATGATCGCGGACACCGGCGCGGGTCTCTACGCCTGCCAGGCGTCCGTCGACCTGTTCGGCCTGTCCAAAGAGGACTTCATCGACCAGGTCCAGGACATCATCACGGTCGGCGAGTTCTACGAGCTCGCGGCGGGCGGGCAGATCATCTTCACGTGACCGGGGTCAGCGCGGCCCGCTCAGCACGAGAGGCAGGGCACTGGCGCAGCCGAGCGTGACCAGGACCGCGACCAGCAACAGGACGCGCGGCCGCGTGGCGCCGAGGTGCCGGCCGAGCAGGACCAGCGTCACCGCCACGGCGGCCGTGCACACCGCGGGCGTCGTGGCGATGCCCCAGCCGCGCTCGGCCGCGACGTGCAGCATCACCAGGGCGCACGCCGCGGCGGCGAGCGCGGTGCGGTTCCACGCCAGGTTCGTGCGTTCGGGCTGCAGACCGGTGTCCCGCCTCATCCGACGACCACCAGGACCGCGGCGAGCACGGCCATCAGCAGCACCCCGGCCGCCAGCACACCGGCCATCGGGCTGCGCGGCAGCGGGGCACCCGTCCGCATCGCCTCCTGCACCCGGCGCCAGCGCGGGAAGCTGGTGGCCGCGACCACCGCGGCGAGCGCGGTGCAGGCCAGGGCCAGCCCGGTCGTGGCTCCCGGCACGCTGAACGGGGGCAGGAGCTGGCTGACCGCCACCCCCGCGGCGAGCAGACCCAGCGCCGTGCGGATCCAGGCGAGGAACGTGCGTTCGTTGGCCAGGGTGAACCGGTAGTCCGGTTCACCCTCCTGTGGTTCGGCGGCCATCCGCCCCTCCTCGGTCGCACGGTCGAGCGGCGGCGCCCCTGGGGACGCCGGCCCCTGGTCGCCCCGCCTGCTCGCGGGTCTCCTGGGGTGATGATGCCCTGGGGCGGAGCCGATCCCGGCGCTCCCGCGGTCGACCGGCGAGTCCGGCGGACCGTGCGTTCCTGGCAATGGACGACGACCGCGTCGGCCTGCTTCGGGGTGGTCCTGCTGTTCGCCGAGACGGAGGGGTTCGATCTCGCGCACGCCCGGCAGGTGTTCGCGCATCGGGTCGCCGCGCTGCCGCGCCGCGGCAACGACTCGTCCGGACTCCGTTCGGCTGTGGCCGTCTGCTCGAAGGGGTCACCTGCGCGGGCGCTGGGCGGCGAGCTCGTCGCGTGACCGAGGAGTCGCGGCGATGACCTGCCCGTTCGAACGCGCAGTCAGGTCGCGGACTCGTCGCTCTGGAACAGGCCGATCAGGTTGCCCTCGCTGTCGCGCACGTGCGCGGACCATCCGACCGTGGGGATGTGCATCTTGTCGTGCACCACGGAACCGCCTGCCTTCTCGACCAGGGCCAGTGCGGCGTCCACATCCGCGACGTCGACGTAGACCAGCACGCCCTCCGGCGCCTCGGCTCGCGGGGTGAGCGCGCCCTCGGCGCCGGGGCCGCTACCGGGCTCCTGTCCGGTGGCCATCGTCCAGTAGTCCTGGGGTCCCCACTTGTGCGCCTCCCAGCCGAACACGGCTCCGTAGAACTCTCCTGCCCGGTCCGGGTCGTCGACGGGGATCTCGAAGTGCACGACTCTGCTCATCACGACACCTCCACCGTTCATCGTCGATCGGGCGCGGCGGTGTGGTGAGGGGCGTAGGTCCCGCCGCGGCTGGGACCGATGGCGGGACCGGACGCACTTCGCACACCAACGACGGGCACACCGAGGACCTTCGTCCCTGCTGCCGGGTTCCTCGGCGTTCCAGCCTGGACACATGGGTTGGGAACCGATCAGAAAGCGCTACACCGGCGGGATCAGGCCGAACCTGACGGACTACGGGCACGCGCGCGCGACGTTCTCCTGGGACGAGGCGAGGACGCTGCTCGACGGGCTGCCGGGCGGCGGGCTCAACATCGCGCACGAGGCGGTGGACCGGCACGCGGCCGGACCGCTGCGGGAGAAGGTCGCGTTGCGCTGCCGCGACCGTGGCGGGCACGTGACGGAGCTGACCTACGACGGTCTTCGCCGCGCCACCGACAGGTTCGCGAACGTGCTGCGCGGACTCGGCATCGGCAAAGGTGATCGCGTGGCGACCCTGCTGGGGCGGGTGCCCGAGCTGTACGTCACGGCGGTCGGCACGGTGAAGAACACCAGCGTCTACGCACCGCTGTTCTCCGCCTTCGGGCCGGAACCGGTGCGGGAGCGCCTGCGTCTCGGTGACGTCCGGGTGCTGGTCACGACGCCGCAGTTGTACCGCAAGAGGGTCGAGCAGCTGCGCGACTCCTTGCCCGCGCTGGAACACGTGCTGGTGATCGGCGACGGACCCGCGCCGGACGGCACCACGTCGTTCACCGAGGCGATGGCGTCGGCGAGCGAGGACTTCACCATCCCGCCCACGTCGCCGGATGACATGGCGCTCCTGCACTTCACCAGCGGCACCACGGGAAAGCCCAAGGGCGCGGTGCACGTGCACGGCGCGGTGCTGGCGCATCACGTCACCGCGGCGTTCGCTCTCGACCTGCACGTCGACGACGTGTACTGGTGCACGGCCGATCCGGGATGGGTGACCGGCACGTCGTACGGGATCTTCGCGCCCCTCACGCACGGCGTGACGATGATCGTCGACGCTTCGGACTTCGACGCGCACGGCTGGTACGAGGTGCTGCAGGACGAACACGTGACGGTCTGGTACACCGCGCCGACCGCGTTGCGCATGCTGATGCGGTCCGGTGCCGGACTGGCCAAGCGGTACGACCTCGGGGCACTGCGTTTCGTCGCCAGCGTCGGCGAGCCGCTGAACCCGGAAGTCGTGGTGTGGGGCCAGGAGGCTCTCGGACTGCCCGTGCACGACAACTGGTGGCAGACCGAGACCGGAGCCATCATGATCAGCAACTACGCCGCGGAGGAGATCAGGCCGGGCTCGATGGGCAGGCCGATGCCGGGCGTGGAGGCCGGGATCGTGACGAGCGAGGGCGGTCGCGTCGTGGAGGTGCACGATCCGGAGGCGGCGGGGGAGCTCGCGCTGCGTCCTGGCTGGCCGTCGATGTTCCGCGGCTACCTGCACGACGACGCCCGCTACGCGAAGTCCTTTGTGGATGGCTGGTACCTCAGCGGCGACCTGGCCCGCCGCGATCCGGACGGTTACTACTGGTTCGTCGGACGTGCGGACGACGTCATCAAGTCGGCCGGCCACCTCGTCGGACCGTTCGAGGTGGAGAGCGCGCTGATGGAACACCCGTCCGTCGCGGAGGCCGGAGTGATAGGCAAACCGGATCCCGTGGTCGGCGAGGTGGTGAAGGCCTTCGTCTCGCTGCGTCCGGACAACGAGCCGACCGAGGAACTGCGCGCGGAGCTGATCGCGTTCGGCCGCAGGCGGCTGGGTGCGGTGGCGCCCAAGGAGATCACGTTCGACCAGCACCTGCCGCACACCCGCAGCGGCAAGGTGATGCGCAGGCTGCTGAAGGCACGGGAGCTGGGACTGCCCGAGGGCGACACGTCCACACTGGAGGTGGGAGGGTGAAGGAACACCTGGACCTGCTGCGGGAGATGACGCGCATCAGGCGGTTCGAGGAACGGTGCGCCGAGCTGTACAGCTCGGCGCAGATCCGCGGATTCCTGCACCTGTACGTGGGGGAGGAGGCGGTGGCGGCCGGCGTCGTGTCCGAGCTCGACCCGCAGGACGCGGTCGTGTCGACGTACCGCGACCACGGCCACGCGTTGGCCAGGGGCGTGCCGATGGACGCGGTCATGGCCGAGATGTTCGGCAAGGTGACCGGGTGCAGCAGGGGACGCGGCGGGTCGATGCACCTGTTCGACTCCGGCCACCGCTTCTTCGGCGGCAACGCGATCGTCGGCGGTGGGCTGCCCGTCGCCGTGGGACTCGCTCTCGCGCACGCGATGCGCGGCGAACCACGGGTCGTGGCCTGCTTCTTCGGCGAGGGTGCTGCCGCGGAGGGAGAGTTCCACGAGGCGCTCAACCTCGCCGCGCTCTGGCGGTTGCCCGTGCTGTTCTGCTGCGAGAACAACCTGTACGCGATGGGCACGTCGTTCGCCAAGGAGCACGCCGCACCCGACCTCGCACTGCGAGCCTCCTCCTACGGACTAGCGGCCTGGCCGGTCGACGGGATGGACGTGCTCGCGGTGCGGGACGCCGCTCGCCGCGCCACCGAGTCCATCCGGGCCGGCGGCGGTCCGTGCCTGCTGGAACTGAAGACGTTCCGGTTCCGCGCGCACTCGATGTACGACCCGGAGCGGTACCGGGACAAGGTCGAGGTCGCGAAGTGGCGTGACCTCGACCCGATCGACCGCCTGGTCGCCGCGATGCGGCCGGACCTCACCGACGACGACCTGGCCGCGCTGGAAGCGGAGGTGGCGGCCGAGATCGACCAGGCCGTCGCCGCCGCCGACGCGGCCGAGTTCGAACCGGTCGCCGACCTCACCCGTTTCGTCACCTCGGAGGTGGCCAGGTGAAGACCACCTACCGGGAGGCGTTGCGGGAGTCGATCCGCGAGGCCATGCGCCGCGACGAGCGGGTGTTCCTCATGGGTGAGGACGTCGGCAGTTACGGCGGCTGCTACGCAGTGAGCCTGGGGCTGCTGGAGGAGTTCGGGCCGGAGCGGATCCGCGACACCCCGCTGTCGGAGTCGGCGTTCGTCGGCGCGGGCATCGGTGCGGCGCTGAACGGCCTGCGGCCGATCGTCGAGATCATGACGGTCAACTTCAGCCTGCTCGCGCTCGACCAGATCCTCAACAACGCCGCGACGCTGCTGCACATGTCCGGCGGCCAGTTCCCGGTGCCGTTGGTGATCAGGATGACCACCGGCGCGGGACGGCAGCTCGCCGCGCAGCACTCGCACAGCCTCGAGGGCTGGTACGCGCACATCCCCGGCCTGCGGGTGCTGGCGCCCGCGACCCTGGAGGACGCGCGCGGCATGCTGTGGCCCGCGCTGTGCGACCCGGACCCGGTGCTGATCTTCGAGCACAACGGCCTCTACAACCTCGCCGGTGAGCTGGCCGACGGCGCCGGTCCCGCCGACATCACGCGCGCCGCGATCCGCAGGCCGGGCAAGGACGTCACGCTCATCACCTACGGCGGCAGCCTCGCCAAGACGCTGGCCGCGGCGGACGACCTGGCGGCGGACGGGATCGACGCGGAGGTGATCGACCTGCGCGTGTTGCGGCCGCTGGACTCCGCGACCTTCCTCGAATCCGTGCGGCGCACCCACCGGGCGGTGGTCGTCGACGAGGGATGGCGCAGCGGCAGCTTGTCCGCCGAGATCGCCGCGCGCATCGCCGAGGAGGCGCTGTACGACCTCGACGCACCGGTGCGGCGGGTGTGCACCGCGGAGGTGCCGATCCCGTACGCGAAGCACCTGGAGGAGGCGGCGCTCCCGCAGCCCGCGTCGATCGCCGCCGCCGCGCGTGAGGTGGTGCGCGGTGGCTGAGTTCACGATGCCGTCCCTCGGTGCCGACATGGACGAGGGCACGGTGATCGAGTGGCTGGTGAAACCGGGAGACACCGTCGCGCGAGGCGATGTCGTCGCGGTCGTGGACACCGCGAAGGCCGCGGTCGAGGCCGAGTGCTTCGACAGCGGCGTCATCGAGGACATCCTGGTGCAGCCCGGGACGACCGTGCCCGTGGGCACCCCGCTCGCCGTCATCGGGACGGCCGACGGTGCGAAGCCGAAGCGTGAGCCGTGGCCGGAGCACACGCCGCAGGCAGAGCCCAGGCCCGAGGCCGCGGTCGTGCCCGTTCCCGCGCCGGAGTCCGCTGTGGAGCTCGCGACCGTGTCCGCGTCGCAGCCGGAGTCCGCGCCTTCGCCTGCGCCGCAGCCCAAACCCGTACCCGTGCCGAACCTGAAGCCGGCGCCACGGCCTCCGGTCGTCGGACCGTTGGTGCGCAAGCTCTCCGCGGAGCTCGGTGTCGACCTGACGACCGTGCGCGGCACCGGAAGAGGCGGTGCGATCACCCGCGCCGACGTGCAACGAGCCGCGCGGCCCGCACCTGCCGGTCGCGGCGGGGTGTCGCCGTACGCCCGGCGACTCGCGAAGGAACTGGGCGTGGACCTCACCCAGGTCACCGCGTCCGCCACGGACGGGGTCGTGCGCGCCGGCGACGTGCGCGCGGCGAAGCCGGTCCCGGAGCAAGCCGAGCGGGCCACGCGGGCGCCGGTGACTCCCGCCGTGGACAAGGTCCAGGCGATGCGTCAGGCCACCGCGAAGCTGATGGCGCGGTCGAAGCGCGAGATCCCGCACTACTACCTCAGCACCACGGTCGACATGTCCACCGCGATGGCCCGGCTCGCCGAGCTCAACCGGGATCTCCCGGTGGAGCGCCGCGTGCTGCCGATCGCACTGGTGTTGCGGGCATGCGCCCGTGCCGCCGCCAAGGTGCCGCAGCTCAACGGGTCGTGGACGGACGAGCGGTTCCAGCCCGGTGCCGGAGTGCGCCTCGGGATGGCGGTGGCGCTGCGCGGCGGCGGACTGATCGTCCCGGTGATCGCGGACGCGACGGAACTCGGGCCGGTGGAGCTGATGGACCGGGTGCGCGACCTCGTGACCCGCGCCAGGAGCGGCCGGCTGCGGGGCAGCGAGCTGACGGGCGCCACGATCACCGTGACCAATCTCGGGGACCGCGGTGTCGAGTCCGTGTTCGGGGTGATCCACCCGCCTCAGGTCGCTCTCGTGGGCGTCGGCAAGGTGGTCGAGCGTCCGTGGGCGGTCGACGGTCTCCTCGGCGTGCGCCCCGTGGTCACCGTGACCCTGTCCGCCGACCACCGCGCTACCGACGGGCACACCGGAGCGCGCTTCCTGGAGATCGTCGAGAAACTGCTGAACACACCGGAGGAACCATGACACCCGACGACGCCCGCGAGATGATCAGTGCGGCCCTGCTGACCGTAGCTCCGGACGCGGAGCTCGGTGACGTCGCCCCGGACGCGGACCTGCGCGAGGAGCTCGACCTGGACTCGATCGACTTCCAGGCCTACGCGGCGGAACTGAGCAGGCGCAGCGGGCTTGCGGTGTCCGAGGACGACCAGCGCCGCCTCACGACACTGGCCGCGGGCGTGACGTTCCTGACCCGCTGACGCGACGCTCGTCCGGTGGAGCCCTCACCCCAGCAGGGCGTCGAGGGTCACGAAGTCGTACCCGCGCGCCCGCACGGCGGCGATCACGTCCGGCAGCGCGTCGGCGTCCACAGTGGATCGGTCCTCGGGGTGGGCTCCGACGTGCATCAGGACGATCTCACCCGGCTGCAACGCCTCGATCGTGCGGTCGACGACCTTCGTGACGCCGGCGCCACCGCTCGTGCCCTGCCAGCCGAGCGTGTCGACGGTCCAGCGGACGGAGACGTAGCCCTGGGAGTTGACGGCCCCGATCGTGCGCGCGTCTCGATCGCCGAAGGGGAAGCGGAACAACGGCCGGGGGTCGGCACCGGTGCGCATGAGCACCTGCTCCGCGCCGGTCACCTCGCCGCGGATCTCGTTGTCCGGCAACCGGGTCAGGTACGGGTGCGTCATCGAGTGGTTGCCGGTGCGGTGCCCGGCGGCGAGGATCGCCTGGACGCCGCCCGGATCGGCCTGCACGAAGGTGCCGGTGAGGAAGAACGTCGCGCGCACGCGCTGGTCCGCGAGCGTGCGCAGGATGCTGGGCAGCCCGGCGGCGTTGCCGCCCGCGTCGAACGTGAGCGCGACCACCTTGCGATCGGTCGGAATCCTGGAGATGTCCTTGCCGCGCAACGCATCCGGGACACCGGGTCCCGGGGGAACGGTCGTCGTGTTTGCGGTGGTCGTCGCCACGGGTGTCGTCGTCGCCGGGTTGCTCACGCTGGTGGTCGTCGCGGTGACCGACGTGCTCGGTGGTGCCGCGACCGGTGGTCCGGGTGTCGCGCGGAGCAGCGCTAGGACCAGCACCACCACACCTCCGAGCACCAGCACCGCCACACCGGCAACCAGGGGCCGGTGGGCCTTGAACCATTCCTTCACCGCACTCACCTCCAAGCCCAGCGTGACGGCCTGCGGGCCGGCGGAACCGGGTGCCAGGTCCTGTTCCAGGCGGGACCAAGGCAGTGCCGGACAACGGCATTCCGGTGAGACCACGGGCACTGTGGTCACGCGACCAAGTGCCCTGGGGAAGGGCTGCCCGTGCGGAGAACCCTTGAACACGGAGGTGACCCATGGACAGGAAGCTGTTCACCCGAGTCCTCCGGCGGGCGTTCCCCGGCCACAGCGAGCTGGCCACCGCGGGCGATCGGCTGGAGGGCTTCGTCCTGGTGCTGACCGCGTTGGTGGCTCTGGTGGCCGTTCCGCTCGCGGGCGCCGTCGGTTCGGAGCTGTACGTCCAGCAGTCCGCCGAGGCCGTCAGCGAGCAGCAGACCACGCTCCGGGCGCACGCAGAGCTGATCGCGGACGCACCGCTGGTCGTCGGCGCGGCGGTGGCCGAGGGGGTCGTCGAGTCCGTGCCGGTCGAGGCGACCTGGACCGCGCCGGACGGAGGGATGCGCCAGGGCGCCGTGCAGGCCGCCTCCCAGGCGAAGGCGGGCACGTCCGTCCCGATCTGGATCGACCGCGACGGGAATCTCACGACGGCACCGCTGAGCACGGAGGGTGCCGCGGTCAACGGCGTCTTCGTCGCCGTGCTGCTCTGGGCGGTGGCAGTGGGCACGATGATGCTGCTCTACCTGGCGATCCAGTACGCGCACAAGCGGATTCGCATGGTGAGGTGGGCGAGGGAGTGGGAGCGGATCGCTCGCGACTGGACCGCCCGCTGACCACCAGGTTCGCGTTCGTCGCCCGAACGGTCCGCGTCACCTCTGCGTCATCGCCCCGGACGGTGCCGGTCAGCCTCCAGGGCGATCCGGTGCCGGAGGTTCTCGGCCTGCTCCCGCTCCTCCAGTTCCAGGTCGACCCGCGCGAGTGCCTCCCGCAGCAGCGGCGCCCAGTGCCGGCGCAGCACCCGCACCCGCCGCTGGGTCGTGTCGGCCTCCGCGGTGAGCCGCCGCAGCGCGTCGGCCGCGACGGCGTGCCGCAGCGCGGCGTCGAGCATCCGGCGTTGTTCGAGCACCGCCCGCGCGACCGGGGAACCGGTCGGCACCCCGATCACGTCCGGCGGTGTCGACCAGGTGATGCCGGCGGGGTGCCGCACCCCCGCCGTCGTGGACCACGAGATCGTCACGTCGGCTTCCGCGTCGCCGCACGCGAGGCGCATCCCGCGGCGCCCCGCCGTCAGCGCGGCGCGCAGCGTCCAGGTCCCCGTCTCCTCCGCCTGCGCGACCAGGTCGTGGTGGCTGCGTGCGGCCTCGTCGGCGAGCCGGCGCTGTTCCGCGCGCAACGCGCGCAGCTTCTGCTCCAGCAACGTGGCCGCGTGCTCGGCGCTGTCGAGACGGCCGCGCAACCACTGGCGTCCTGACCGGCCGGAAGGCACGCGGAGGGCGTTCACCGGCCCTCCAGCAGTGCGGCGGGGAGCATCGACAGCTCCGAACGGGGCAGCCGCAGCAGCACCCGCCACACCCGCTCGAGGGTGTCGTCGAGCGTCCGCGCCTCGCCGGGCGACTGACCGAGGACCTCGGTCCGGAAGGCCTGCTCCAGGTCGAGATAGGCCTGGTCGGTGCGGCTCAGGCCGCTGACCCCGATGAGCTCGGCCAGGTCGCGCACCTGCCGGGCCCGCGCCAGCGCGGACAGCAGCTGGGCCGCGACGTCGAGGTGGTCGGCGCGGGTCCGGCCCGGCCCGGCGCCGTTGCGCATCAGCCGTGACAGCGAGGCGAGCGGATCGACCGGCGGGTACAGGCCGTGCGCGTGGGCCTCCGCGGAGAAGACGACCTGCCCCTCGGTGATGTACCCGGTGAGATCGGGGACCGGGTGGGTGATGTCGCCTCCCGGCATGGTGAGGACCGGCAGCACCGTCACCGACCCCTGCCTGCCCCGGATGCGGCCGCAGCGCTCGAACAACGAGGCGAGGTCGCTGTAGAGGTAGCCGGGGTACGACCGTCGCGCGGGGATCTCGCCGCGGGCCGCGGACACCTCGCGCAACGCCTCGGCGTAGGTCGTCATGTCGGTCATGACGACCAGCACGTGCCTGCCCTCGCGGAACGCCAGCGACTCGGCGATGGTCAGCGCGAGCCTGGGGGTGAGGATCCGTTCGATGACGGGATCGTCGGCGGTGTTCACCAGCAGGACGAGCTCGCCCGCCGCCGATCGTGCCTCCAGTGCGTCGCGTGCGTACGCGGCGTCCGCGTGGGTGAGGCCGATGCCCGCGAACACCACGCAGAACGGTTCGCCACCCGCCGTGGACTGCACGGCGATCTGGGTCGCCAGCTCCAGGTGCGGGTGCCCCGGCAGGGAGAACAGCGGCAGCTTCTGGCCGCGGACCAGCGTGGTCAGCGCGTCGATGACGGACACGCCGGTGAGCACCGGTTCGGCGGGTGCCTCACGCCACGTCGGGTTCAGCGGCGCGCCCGCGACCGGTTCGCGCCGCGCGCCGAACACCGGTGGCCCGCCGTCCACCGGGGCACCGCGGCCGTCGCAGGTCCTGCCGAGCCACCCGGTGCCGACCGGGATGCTCAGCGGCCGTCCGGTGAACTCCAGCCGGGTTCCCGCCGTGGTCATGCCGCCCGTGCCCTCCAGCACCTGCACGACGGCGAGGTCGTGGTCGACCTCCAGCACGAGACCGTGCCGCAGTTCGCCGGAGTCCAGCCTGATGCGCACGAACTCGTCCCACCCGACGCCCTCGACGCCGCCGACCACGACCAGAGGGCCGCGCAGCTCCCGCACGCCGGTGAACTCGACCGTCATCGCAGCCTCCGCAACCCGGCGAGCACCTCGTCGCGGCGCCTGCCGATCAGCTCGACGTCGTGTGGCGCCGCCTCCTCGCGCAACCGCACCAGCGCGGTGAAGTCGAACTCCTCCAGCTCCTCGGCGGGCACCCCCGCCGTCACCAGCCGGTGGCACTCGTCCACCACCGCCAGGACGGCCGCCACGAGCGCCGCCGCCTTCTCCTCGCCTCCGGCCGCGTCCACCGCGGACAGGGCGCTCTGCTGGAGCACGCCGTCGCGCAGCAGGCGTCCGGCGAGCAACGCGACCCGCTCTGGTCCGGACAGCGCGGCCGCGCCGACCAGCTCGGCGAGGGCGGCGAGCCGGTCGGCCTCGGCCAGCGCGGTCATCACGCGGGCCCGCCGGGCGGGCCACTCGTGCTCGCCCGCCCGGACGTGGTGATCGCCCACCGCCGGCGCGTCGCGGGAGAACGAGCCCGACCACGAGACAGCGGGGTAGTGCCGGGCGTAGGCCAGGTCCCGGTCGAGCGTCCAGCGGACCCGGACGAAACGCTCCGTGTGCGCCGTGACGGGCTCGGTCATGTCACCACCGGGCGGAGACACCGCGCCGATGATCGTGACCGAACCGGTCTCCCCGCCGAGTGTCCGCACGCAACCCGCGCGTTCGTAGAACGCCGCCAGCGCCGAGGCGAGATCGGCGGGATACCCCTCCTCCGCGGGCAGCGCCCCGGTGCGCGACGCGAACTCCCGCAGCGCCTCCGCCCAGCGCGAGGTGGAGTCGGCGATGACGACCGCGTGATACCCCATGTCGCGGTAGTACTCCGCGACGGCGACACCGGTGTAGATGCTCGCCTCGCGCGCCATCATGGGCATGTTCGAGGTGTTGGCGATGACCACCGTGCGGTCCGTCAGGCGCCCGCCGGTGCGCGGGTCGGTCAGCTCGAACAGCTCTGCGACGACCTCGGCCAGTTCGTTGCCGCGTTCACCGCAGCCGACGTAGACGATGACGTCCGCGTCGCACCACTTCGCGATCTGTTGCAGCAGAACGGTCTTCCCGGTGCCGAAACCTCCGGGGACCGCGGCGGCCCCGCCACGGGCCACCGGGTACAGCAGATCCAGCACGCGCTGCCCGGTGCGCAGAGGCGTCACATCGGTGAGACGGGTCCGGCACGGCCGCGGTACCCGGACCGGCCAGTCCGAGAACAGGCGCACGGCCGTTCCACCGACGGTGGCGACCACGGTGTCCGCTCCGCACTTGCCGTCCGCCAGTGACCCGACGACTCCGTCGACGCCCGGCGGCACGAGCACCCGGTGTTCGAGCGCACCGGCGTCGGCCAGCACGCCGAGCACCTGCCCCGGCTCGACCCGGTCACCGACCACCACCCTCGGGTCGAAGCGCCACCGGCGGTCGGAGTCGTGCGTGGTCGCACCGGGAGTGAGGAAGACCGGCGCGGCGGTCAGCGAGCGCAACAACCCGTCGAACACGTTCCCGAGCAGTCCGGGACCGAGACGGACCGACAACGGCCTGCCCGCGGGGATCGCGGCGGCACCGGGGCTGAGCCCGCCGGTGTACTCGTAGGCCTGCACGCTCGCCCGGTCGTCCCTGATCGCGACGACCTCGCCCGGGATCCGCTCGGGCCCGAGAGCGATGAGGTCGTGCATGGCGACCGGGCCGACGTCGCAGACCTCGACCAGGGGGCCGGACACCCGGACGACCCGTCCGGGGCTCACGGTGTCCACAGCGCCCGCACCTCGTCGCCGAGCGCGTCGACGGCGCGGTCGGCGACCGCCTCGACGCCGAGGTCGACCACCCGGCCCGCCGCCTCACCGGTCGCGCCTCCGCGCGCGGCGTCCCGCACGGTGGCGCCTGCGCCCAGCTCGGCCCGGATCATCGACACGAGGTCGTCTCGCCGGCCCGGTTCGGCGAACGCAAGTGCCACTGCGTCGGTGACGCGCCGGTGGAGTTCGTCGTAGATCTCACGTTGTGCGTTCAGTTCGAGCCTGCGAGCCGCACGGCGGGCTTTCTCGTGCTCGGCGGCGATGGACGACACCGCGTCCGCGCGCCCTGCCCGCGCGGCCTTGCCGAGGATCGTCCGCGCCTCCGCACGAGCACTGGCGAGCGTCGCGTCCGCGTCGAGGCGTGCGGCGGCGAGCTCGCGTTCGGCGTCGGCACGCGCTCTGGTCAGCAACGCCGCCCGCACCGGGGCCAGAGCGTCCTGCTGCCGCGCGGTCATGACGGGATCACCGCCACGAGCCGCGTGCCGGCCTCCGCGAGTTCGGTGCCCAGCACCGCCGCGGCGGCGTCGGTGAGCAGCACGACGGACACGTCGTCGCCCAGGCTGTCCCAGGCCACGCGCACGGCCGCGGGGTCGGCCGCCTCGCTGACCCGCACCCCGGCGAGCGCCCAGTCGGCGACACCGGCGCCGATCACGGCCACGGCTCCCACCGCTCACGCCTTCCCGAGGAGGATCACCGCGACGATCAGCCCGTAGATGGCGATGCCCTCCGCGAGGCCCACGATCACCATCGCGCGGCCGAACAGCTCGGGTCGCTCGCTGAGCGCGGCGAGCGCGGCGGATCCGGTGTGGGCGACCGCGATCGCCGCGCCGATGGACGATCCGGCGACCGAGATGGCCGCTCCGAGCAGCGCCGCCCAGTTCGCCGCGGGAGCGGGGGACTGGGCCGCGGCCGCGGACGCCTCACCCGCCTGCAACGCCATCACCAGCACGACCAGCGCACCCACGAGCAACGCTCCGTTGAGCCCCGCGAACAGGGTGAGCACGGCGCGTCCTTTGCGGCGCATCAACAACACGGCTCCCGCGCACACCGCGGCGAGCACCGGCAGTCCTGCCAACCAGACCATCATCGAGCCTCCCCGTGCCACGGGCGGAACGGCCGGCCCTCGATCTCGAAGACCCGCGAGAACAGTTCGTAGAACTCCAGACGCAATGCTTGAACGGCGGCGACCAGCGCCTCGAGGGAGAACGCGAGTGCGTTGCCCAGCAGGAAGACCAGCACCGCCGCGGCGATGCCCAGGACACCACCGTCCGCCAGCGCCGTCGTCCCCAGCCACACGACCGAGCCGATCGCGGCGTGCACCAGGCCGAACGCAGCGAGCCGCGCGAAGGACACGAGGTTCGACCCGGTCCTGATCACGATGTCGAACAGCTCCACGGCCGCCTGCACCCATCCCGCGGCGCCACCACCGGACGCCGCGGCGAACCCCACCCCGGCGAGCACCAGGCCCACCACGGCGATCACGGCTCCGGCCACGACGACCAGGTCGGCGCCCAGCAGCAGCCCACCCGCGATCCCGGCGACACCGAGGAACAGCGCGGCTCCCGCGATGCCGGACGCCGCGTACACGGCGAGCCGCGGCCCGCCCTCACGCCACCGGTTCACGATCGCGACGGCGTAGGCCGCGGCCAGCAGCACCGCCCCTGTGGCGATCCCCGCGCCCAGCAGCTCGACCGGGTCGTCCAGCGGGTCGAGCCACAACACGGGAACAACGCCCGTCGGCCCGAAGAACTCCCCGTACAGCGCCCCGAACAAGGTGCTCGCGACCCCGGCACCCAGGACGAAGGGCCAGGTGGAACGCCAGCGCGCCAGGGGCCGCGGCCACCCGGCCCGCAGCAGCAGGGCCACGGCGACCAGCAGCAGTCCCTGCCCGGCGTCGCCGAACATCATCCCGAACATCAGCACGTAGGCGGCGCCCGCGAGCACCGTGGGGTCGACGTCCTGGTACGGCACCGTGCCGTACGTCGTGACGAGCGGCGTGAACGACCGCCGGACCGTGCTGTCCGAACGCAACAACGAGGGTGGATCCACGCCACGTGGCACGGGCAACGGCACCGCGGCGGCCCCCACCCCGGCGAGCATCGCGGCCAGACCAGGCCGTTCCTCCGCCGGGCACCACCCCGCGACGGCCGCGACCGACTCCCGGCGCACCGCGGCGGCCAGGACGGTCTCCAGCTGGTCGTCGGCGCGGTCGACGTCGACCACACCCGCCTCCGCCACCAGGTCCAGGGCCTCACGCAGCGCGTCCTGCGGTGCCACGACGGCGATCCGTTCCATCCGCACAGGTGTCATCGCGTCATGTGATGGCATCGAACGCCTCCAGCCGCCGCCCGCCACGCGCGGCGCACTCGAGCGCGGCCCGCACCCGGCGGGCGTCGACCGCGAGCAGGGCGGCGCACCCCACCACCGCGCCAGGGCCGAAACCTCGTCCGCGCACCAGCTTGCGCGCGTCGCTCTCCACGCGCGTCCACCAGTTCTCCTCGGCCTGCCACAGTTCATCGGGATCCGTGACACCCGCGAGCGCCCACGCCGCCTCGCCCGGCAACCGTGCGGCGAAGTCGGTGAGATCGAGCTGTCCGACGTCCCCCAGCAGCACCGAGCCGGGCACCGGGTGACCGAGCTGGAACCTCTCGCGCGCGACCAGCAGTGCCGCGCCTCCCGCTGCCCACTCCCGCGCCTGCGGCACACCACCTGCGACCCTCGACGCCCATCCGAGCTGCACGGAGGCGACGATCCGCCGTGGATCGGCGGTTCCCGGATCACCCCAGGGGGAGGCCGCGAGCGCGAGCTGCAGCTCCGCGAGCGACGACGTGGCGGCGAGCCGCGGCCACGCGGTGGCGAGCGTGCCGAGCCGGAAGGTCTCACCCGCCGCCGCGCCGGCCAGTGCGCGCACGTGCTCCACGACGTTGGCCACCTCGAACCACCCGGCGAGCAACCGGACCAGTTCGGCGCCCGCGCGCGGTTGCCATCCGGCGAGCACCCTCAGGTGCCACAGCAACGTCGCCGCCACACCGTGCTCGGCCCGCTCCAGCGACTGCCCGGCCCGCACGTCGCGCTGGTAGGGGCCGGCGGCGAGCAGCCCCGTCGCCTCCGCCGTGGACGAGCACCCGGCGATCTCCCGCGCGCCGACCGCGCCGGTCCGGCGCCGCAACAACGCCCGCGCGCGCACGCCTCCCGCGATCCACGCCGCGCTCATCGCTTCTCCGCATTCGCACGCGCGATGCCGCGCAGCGCCGTCGCTGCCGCACGGGCCACGTACTCGGGCATCAACGTCCTGGCGCGCTCGTGCATGCGGCGCGCGTGGTCCCGCGCGGCGTCGACGAGCAGTTCGCCATCGGGCGCCGCCTCCTCTCGTGCGCGCGCGGCTTCCTGTGACCGCACTTCCACGGCCTGGTCCCGTGCCGCGTCGACGAGCTCCTCCGCCTGATGGGCGGCCTGTTCCCGGATCCGGCGCGCCTCCTCGCGCGCGGCGGCGCGCAGGCGCCGCATCTCGTCCTCGGTGTCCGCGAGCAGCGCGAGCACCGGTTCGAGCTCCGTCGCCACCTCGGTCGCGCGATCGGCGGGCACCCCCGGCCGTGCCGCGGCGCCCGGTGTCCCCACCGGGCGGTAGCGCTGCAGGAGGTCGCGAAGGCCGGTCACCCCTCCATGCTGGCCACGCCGTCCCGCGGCCCGTCAGGGTCCTCCAACCCCACCGGGCCGGGACCAAGTCCCCTGCCCTCTTCGTCCATTGAGGACGGTGGGCGCCCTGCTGCCGCCGGGCGAGCAGGGGATGTCGAACGGCGAGAACCTCGACCTTCTCGTCACGCACCGGTCGATCTGCGGGTGGGCTCACCGGAAGAGCCCGGCGGGCGGTCGAGTGCCGCGCGTTCGCCCGTCTCGACGCCGTGCGGTCCGAACGGCGAGGACAGGCCGTTCGTCACTCGACCGGCAAGACGAACGACAGTGGTCCACACCCGCCACGTGGAGTCGGATGGAGTCATGACGACGACGAGAACGGGCGTGTTCGACCACGCCCTGGAGAGCGCTGACAAACTGGTGCGAGACGTCGCGGAGGCTTTTCCCACCGAAGACCGGAAGTTCGCGCACCGCGTGCTGCGCGCGTGGCTGCACCTGCTGCGGGACCGGTTGACCGTCGAGGTGAGCGCGCACTTCGCCGCACAGCTCCCGGAGCTGGTGCGCGGGATGTACTACGAGGGCTGGAACCCGAGCCGCGTGCCGGAGAAGTACGACGCCGAGCAGTGCGCCGCACGGTTGGCCGGCGAGGCGAACGTGGCGCGCAAGGACGTGACGACCGCGACGGCCGCGGTCGCCTCCGTGGTGCCGCACCACCTTTCCGACGGCATGCTGGACAAGGTGCTCGCGCACTTTCCCGAGGATGTCCGTCGCGTGCTCGCCCCGCTGCCGTGAACAGGCAGGCGCGGGAGGGCCTGTCCGCACCGTGCTGACGCCCGGCGGCTGAGCGTTCGCTGCGGTCGCAGCCACCACGTGGCCGCGGTGTACGCGACTCCGGCCGGACTCGTGCACGCGTCCAAGACCGGGTCGCGCGCACGGGTCCAGGGACCGCGCCATCGTCGTTCTCACGGACGAAGGTCACCGGGCGCGGCGCCGACGACCCGTTTCGGTCCGTTGGCGCCCCGCCTCGACGCGGGGAACGACGGGATCGGCACGACCGGAAGAGGGACAGCCGCTCGGTCGGGGCTCGCGGCCTCGCGGTCTCCCGGTCGCGCCGTGCCGGGGTCCGGCCGGAGGGATCCGGTCAGAAGATGACCTCGCAGTCGGACAGCGACTCGAAGCGGGAGTCGCAGCGGTCCGCGGGACCCGCGCCGCCGTCACCGACGTCCAGTCCCGACGGGTCGGTCAGGGTGTCGTTGCCCGCGTCACCGCTGACGACGTCGTTGCCGTCTCCTCCGTCGAGGTCGTCGACACCTGCCCCGCCGGTGAGCCGGTCGTTGCCGGCGCCACCGCTCATCCGGTCGGCGCCGCCCTGACCGTCAAGGGTGTCGTCGCCGTCACCGCCGGACACGGAGTCCGCCCCCGCACCGGCGTTGACGGTGTCGTCGCCCGCTCCGGCCTCGATGACGTCGGCCGCCTCGGCGCCGGTGAGCGTGTCGTTGCCCACTCCTCCGTCGAGGCGGTCGGGACCCTCGCCGCCGTTCAGCGTGTCGGCACCCGCCTCGCCGTTGAGGGTGTCCGCGCCGGCATCCCCGGCGGCCCAGTCGTTGCCCGCGCCGCCGAAGAACTCGTCGGCGCCTGCTCCCAGGCACGCGGTGTCGTTGCCGGCCATGCCGAACACGACGTCGTCACCGCCGAGTGCGACGAACACGTCCGGCCCGTTCGTGCCGAACAGCACGTCGTTGCCGTTGGTGCCCACCTGCGTGGCGGGAAGTCCGTTGCACGTGGGAGCAGGTTGCGCCGCCGCGGTGTGCACCGGCCAGAGCATCAGTCCCGCGGCCACCAGCAGCGGGGGAACGACCGACCTTCGAGATGTGTCCATGTCCGCAGTTTCTCGGCTCACGCCATGCCGAACCAAGGGGCCATGTCGAGGATCGGTTGCGGGACAACACTTTTCGCGTCTGGACGTCAGCGCGCGGATGGTGCGACTGTGACATCTGCGTCCGGCGCGCCGACGCGGTGCACAGTCTTCCCGCGAGTTCCCTGACGCACCAGGGACTTCCGCCTCAGGTCGATCGGCCGTCACCCGACATTTCCCGCGCAACGGGACCAAAGGCCCTGGGACGAGGGCACTTGCGTGCGCAAACCTCGACCACGGAGGTGCGCCGTGGACGCGAAGCTGTTCACCCGGGTTGTCCGGCAGGCCTTTCCCGGCCGCAACAGCCTCGCGACCGCGGGGGACCGCGTCGAGGGCGCTGTGCTCGTCGTGGTGGTGGCTGTCGTGCTGCTGGCCCTCCCGATCTCGGGTGCGGTGGGCTCGGAGTACTACGCCGCGCAGTCGATCCAGTCGGCGGGTGAGCGGCAGACGCGGCAGCAGGTGGCGGCCGTGCTGCTGGAGGACGCGCCGCCGGTGAGCGGGTTCGTGGACCCGGACGGGCCGGTGGAGTCCGCACTCGTGTTCGCGACGTGGCGCGGACCGGACGGCAAGCAGAGGCAGGGGGCCGTCCGGGCCGCTCACGGCCGCAAGGCCGGTGGGACCGTGCCGATCTGGGTGGATCAGGACGGCGTTCCCGCCGGGGCGGCGCTGACCACCGGAGGCGCCGTGGTCAAGGCGGTGGTGCTGGCGGTCGTGCTCTGGGCGGGGGTGTCGGCCGTGATGCTCGCGCTGTTCCTGGCGGTGCGGTGCACGCACAAGCGGCTCCGCGCCCGCCGGTGGGCGGTGGAGTGGGAACGGATCTCGTCGGACTGGACCGCACGCTGACGGCCCCAGGGGTGGCCGTCAGGAAGACAGCTCGGCCTGGACGGCGGTGGTGAGCGGGGCGACCGCGGCGGCGACGGCCGGGCTCAGGCCGGTGCCGAAACCGGTGTCGGTGATCTCCACCGCGTACACGACGAGATGTTCGGGCCGGCGGTCGAGCGCCTCGGCCAGTTCCACGGCCTCGGGCACCCCGAACCCGTGCGTGCTCGCCGCCGGGACGGTGCACGGCAGAGTCGTGCGGTGCCAACGGCCCGGTACCGCCGGCGTGCACCGCACCGCGTCCACGATCACGACGACGTCGGCGCCCTCCCAGGACTCCATGAGCCGGACGGGATCACCGTCGCTGAGCTCCGCGCGGACACCGAGGGCGGCCAGGGCACGCGCCACGGCCGGTCCGACGCCGTCGTCGCGGCGGTACTCGTTCCCCACCCCGATCACCACGCTGGTCACACCCGCTCCCTGGTGAAGTCGAGGAAGTGGGCGGAGCACGAGATGCACGGGTCGTAGTTGCGGATCGTCTGCTCGCACAACGACTGCAGCGCGTGGTCGTCGAGGTGCTGGTGCGTGCGCACGACGTGGGTCACGTCCGCCTCGATAGCGGTCTGGTTCTGCGAGGTGGGCGGCACGATGTCCGCGCTGAGGATCCGGCCCTCCGGGCCCAGCTCGTACCGGTGGTAGAGCAGGCCGCGCGGCGCCTCGGTGACGCCGTGCCCGATCGCGGCACGGGGAGCGACCTCGACGCTCGGGGATTCCGGCCGCTCGTAGGCGGAGATGATCCGCAGGGCCTCCTCGACGGCGTACACCACCTCGACGGCGCGCACGACGATGCCGCGGAACGGGTTGCGGCACACCGGACCGAGCCCGGCCGCATCGGCGGCCTGCCGCGCGACGGGGGACAGGCGGTCGTGGTTGAGGCTGTACCTGGCCAGGGGGCCGACGAGGAACACCTCGCCGTCGAGCCGGGCGTGCAGCGCCGTCGAGTGCGGGACCTGGTGCTCCACCACGTGATCGCCGAACTCGGCGACGGGGAAGGCGAGCCCGGTGCTGACGTGCGGCGTGCCGCGGTCGAGCGGATAGCCGTCGGTGTCGCGCAACGCCAGCAGGTCGTGCGGCACCTCGACGTCCGGGAAGTCGAACCCGGCGACCCAGCTGACGGTCGCGAGCGCGTCGTCCAGCGCCCGGCGCAGCGTCTCGGCCAGGGGTCGCAGCTCCGCGGCGGTGGGCACCCGGTAGAACCCGCCGATCCGCACGTTGACGGGGTGGATGGCGCGCCCGCCGACCAGGTCCATGATCTGGTTGCCCGCCTTCTTCAGCGCCAGCCCCCGTTCGACCAGCGGCCGGTGCTCGCGCGCCATCGCGATGCCGTCCGGGAAGCCGAGGAAGTCCGGTGCGTGCAGGAGGTACATGTGCAGGGAGTGGCTTGAGATCCACTCTCCGCAGTACAACAGCCGGCGCAGCAGCCGCAGCGTGCCGCCGACCTCGACGCCGCACGCGTCCTCGATCGCCAGGCACGCGCTCATCTGGTACGCCACCGGGCAGATGCCGCAGATGCGCGCGGTGATGTCCGGTGGCTCGCGGAAGCCGCGGCCCCGCAGGAACGCCTCGAAGAACCGCGGCGGCTCGTAGATGTTGAGCTCGACCCGGTCCACCTCGCCGCCGACGGTGCGTACGTGCAGCGCGCCCTCGCCCTCGACCCTGGCCAGACCCGCGACCTGCAGGGTGCGGTTCGCGCGATGCGTCATGTCCACTCCGCGTTGGCGTTGAAGGTGCGGAACACCATCTCCAGCTCGTCGTCGCCGAGCCCGCTGCGCCGCAGCAACGGCACGAGCGCGGGCACGTTCGGTTGCTTCATGGGGCCGAAACAGCCGTAGCAGCCCCGATTCACCGCGGGGCACAGCGCGCCGCAGCCGGCGTGCGTCACGGGGCCCAGGCACGGCGTGTTCCGCGCGACCAGCACGCAGGTGAGTCCGCGTCGCTTGCACTCGGTGCACACGCTGGTGTCGGGAAGGTCGGGCGCCCGTCCGGCGAGCAGTGCCGTGAGCACCTCCAGCAGCTGCCCCTTGTCGATCGGGCACCCGCGCAGCTCGTGGTCGACGGTGACGTGGTCGGAGATCGGCGTGGAGGTGGCGAGCGCGGTGATGTGCTCTGGCCGGGCGTAGACGATCGAGCGGAACTCGTCGACGTCGGCGAAGTTCCGCAACGCCTGTATGCCACCGGAGGACGCGCACGCGCCCACGACCACCAGTACCGCGGACTGCTCGCGGATCCACCGGATCCGTTCGGCCTCCTCGGGTGTCGTCACCGATCCCTCGACGATCGAGATGTCGTACGGACCCGGTTCGCTGACACTGGTCACTTCGAGGAAGTGCGCTATCCGGACGTGGTCCGTCAACGGCAGCAGCTCGTCCTCGCAGTCGAGCAACGTCAGCTGACAGCCGTCGCAGGAGGTGAACTTCCACACCGCGATGGTCGGCATCACAACTCCTTCGCCAGCAGCAGAGGTTCGGCGACCGGGTAGCCGGTGACCGGCCCGTCCCGGCACACCAGCAGCGGGCCGAGCTGACAGTGCCCGCACAGCGCGACACCGCACTGCATGTTGCGTTCCAGCGACACCTGGATGTTCTCGGGTGGCACGCCCCGCCCGAGCAACGTCCTGGCGCAGAAGCGCATCATCGGTTCCGGTCCGCACAACAGCGCCGTCGTGCGGCCGGGGTCGAGCGGGATCGACGCCAGCGGCTCGGTGACGAAGCCGATCCGCCCGTGCCAGTCGTGGTCGCCGCGGTCGACGGTCAGCACCACGTCCACATCGGACAGCCGCGCGAGCTCGTCCGCGTACAGGAGATCTCGCGGCGTCCTGGCACCCGCGACGAGCACGGTGCGCCTGGTGGGGTGGCTCAGCACGGGCCGCAACGGGGCCAGGCCGATGCCACCCGCGACGACGAGCAGGTCCTCGGCGTCGTCGAGCCGCCAGGCCGTGCCGAACGGGCCGCGCACGCCGAGCACCGTTCCCGGCTGGGCGTCGTGTAACGCACGGCTGACCGCGCCGACCGCGCGCACGGTGTGCAGCAGCGTGCCGTCATCGGGGATCCCGCTGATGGAGATCGGCACCTCGCCCACGCCGTGCGCGTAGAGCATCGCGAACTGACCGGGCCGGAACGCGGGCAGCGACTCTCCGACCGGCCGCAGCGCCAGCGTCACGGAGTCGTGCGTCTCGACTGTGCGCGTCACGACCCGGTAGGGGACCGGAACCCAGGTCATGAGGGGTTCCGGTAGAGGTCGAGCAGCCTGATCCTGGTCGCCTGCAATCGGTTCAGCAACGCCTCGAGCAGGATCAGCGCCAGCTGGTAGCCCAGCGCCGGATCACCCTCGGCGAGCGAGCGCAGCGCGGCGGTGTCCACCACCACCGCCCGGGTCGGCGACACCGCCGTGGCGCCGAAGTGCCAGCGATAGGGCGGCACGAGCCACGACAGGCCGATGAGCTCACCCGGCCCGATGCTCTGCAACACGACGAGATCGCGGGGCGGGACGAGCGCGTCGAGCATCACGCACCCGGACAGCACCACCCAGCACTGGTCGGCCAGACCTCCTTCGTCGAACAGGCGCGTGCCCGCGTCGTAGGACTTGATCTGGCTGACCCCCGCGATCGCGGCACGTTGCGTGTGCGACAGGTTCGCGAGCAGCGGGAGGGCGTCGAGGCTGGTAGCCGGCGTTGTCATCATCGTTCACCCCGTGCGTCGTGGTCGCGGCCGAGAGCAGCGGCCTCTTCGGTGATGTCGATCCCGGCCGGGCACCAGGCGATGCACCGTCCACAACCGACACACCCGGACGTGCCGAACTGGTCGTGCCACGTGCCGAGCTTGTGCGTCATCCACTGCCGGTACCGCGCCGCGCCGGACGCGCGCACGGCGCCGCCGTGCAGGTAGGAGAAGTCGATCTCGAAGCAGGACGCCCAGCGCTGGGAGCGTTCCGCGCCGCCGTGCAGGTCCGTGGTGTCCTCGACGGAGACGCAGAAGCACGTGGGGCACACCATCGTGCAGTTGCCGCAGGTGAGACAGCGCTCCGCGACGCTCTCCCAGTGGCCGGAGTCCCGGCTGGCGGCGAGCAGGTCGCGCAGGTCCAGTTCGGGCATGGCCCGGCCCATCCGCCCTGCCGCCGCCGCGACGTCCTGTTCGGCCGTCGTGACGTCCTCGGTGGTGGCCGGGCGAGCGGGTACGCGGGCGAGCACGTCGGCGCCGCCGGTCGTGCCGGAGGTGGCGAGGAACCGGTGGCCGGCGGAGTCGATCCGCTCGGTCAGCGCGATGTCGTAGCCCTGGCCGGCACCGGGGCCGCAGCCCATCGACGAGCAGAAGCACACCTCGCCGGGTTCGGTGCACTGCGCCGCCACCACGAAAGGCGCCCGGCCCCCGACGATCTGCCGGAGCTTCGCGATCGCGGCGAGGTCGCACGGCCGCACACCGAGGAACGCGTAGTCCGGCGTGGGCACCTCCGCGGCGTGGAATCCGTTGCTGTCGCTGGAGACCAGTGCGCGGCGCGGTGGGTGCAGGAACGACTTCCACGACTGCGGTCCAGCCGAGTGCCCGAAGACCGCGTCGTCCTGCCTCCGGCGCACCCGGTAGTGACCGGGACCCGTCTCGACGCCCCAGCCGCTCGGCAGGTCCGCGGCGGACGTCAGCTCGGCGAGCGTGATCGCGTCGTCCTGGTGCACGGGACCGACGACCGTCCGGCCGTCCTCGCGGAGCGCGCCGATGAGCGCGTCGAGTCCGGTGAAGTCCAGTACCACGTCCATGGCGGTCCTCCTCGGGGCTTCTCCTCCATCGTCACGACGAGCGGTCGCCGCTCCCAGTGACGAAAGGCCCGCGCGGCGCGGCGCTTCGGTCCTGGAAGCACGCCCTGTCAGCAGATCCGGGGCAGCTGTTCGCCGACCAGCACGTCCACCACGCGGGACGACCCGACCAGGGTGCGTGCGAGGACCCGCCCCGGTACCCCGTGCGTCACCTCGCCGATGACGGTGGTGTCCACGCCCTCCGGCAGGCCGCGCATCGCCTTCACCACGGCGTCGGCGGCGTCCGGTGCCACGAAGGCCACCAGGCAGCCCTCGTTGGCCACGTGCCACGGGTCCAGGCCGAGCAGGTCGCAGGCCGCGGCCACGGACCGGGGCACCGGCACCCGCGACTCGACGACCTCCACGCACACCCCGGACGCCGCGGCGATCTCGTTGAGCGAGCCGGCCAGACCGCCGCGCGTGGGGTCGCGCAACGCGTGCACGCCGGCGCCGCCCGCGCGGATCATCGCGGCGACGAGCTCGTGCAGCGGCTGGGTGTCGGACCAGACGTCCGCCTCGAAGCCGAGTCCCTCGCGGGCACTGAGGATCGAGACGCCGTGCAGCCCGATCGGCCCGGACACCAGCACGACGTCACCGGGGACCGCGCTCGCCGCGGAAGGCCACGCGTCACGCAGCCGGACGCCGACACCGGTGGTGGTGATGTAGAGGCCGTCGGCGGCACCACGCCCCACGACCTTCGTGTCGCCGGTGACGATCGGGACGTTCGCCGCACGCGCGGCGGCCGCGGCGGAGTGCGTGATGGCGCGCAGTTCCGAGATCGGCAGGCCTTCCTCGATGATGTAGGCCAGGCTCAGCGCGACCGGGCGGGCGCCGCGCATGGCGAGGTCGTTCACGGTGCCGTGCACGGCGAGTGAGCCGATGTCGCCGCCGGGGAAGAACCGCGGCGTCACGACGTAGCTGTCGGTGCTGAACACCTGGTCCAGCCCGATCAGCGCGGCGTCCTCCATCGGCTCGGTGAGGCCGAGTTCGGGGGCTATGACGTCGGCGAGGAGTTCGGCCATGAGCTGACCGCCGGAGCCGTGGCCCAGCAGGACGCGTTCGGTCTCCACTCGCGGGACGGGGCAGGAAAGGCTCATCGGTGCTCCACGGTGAGTGTGCGGCCGGCGTTGAAGAACGCCGAACAGGTGCCCTCGCTGGACACCATCGGTGCGCCCAGGGGGTTTCTCGGGGTGCAGGTACGTCCGTACGCGACGCAGTCGGTCGGCACGCGGGTGCCGCGCAGGACGTCGCCCGCGATGCAGTCGGGCGACTCGCGGGTGACGAGATCGCCGATGTCGAAACGGAGTTCCGCGTCGTAGCGGGAGAACTCGGCGCGCAGCACCAGCCCGCTGCGCGGGATCGGGCCGATGCCGCGCCAGGTCCGGTCGCTCACCTGGAACACCCGGCGCATCGCCTCCTGCGCAGCCGGGTTGCCGGACCGGCGCACGGCGCGGGCGTACTGGTTCTCGACCTCGGCACGGCCCTCTTCCAGCTGCCGCACGGCCATCAGGACGCCTTCCAGCAGGTCCAGCGGCTCGAACCCGGTCACCACGACCGGCACGCGGTAGGTGTCCGCGATCGGCTCGTACTCCGTCCAGCCCATGACCGCGCAGACGTGCCCGGCCGCGAGGAACGCCTGCACCTGCGTGTCCGGGTCGTCCATGAGCGCGGTGATCGCCGGCGGCACCAGCACGTGGCTCACCAGCACGCTGAAGTTGGCCACCCCGGACGCCGCGGCGTGCAGCACCGCCATCGCGTTGGCCGGTGCGGTGGTCTCGAAACCGACCGCGAGGAACACCACCTGCCGGTCGGGGTTCTCCCGCGCGATGCGCACCGCGTCCAGTGGCGTGTACACCACCCGCACGTCCGCGCCCCTGGCCCTGAGCGCCAGCAGGTCGCCGGACGTGCCCGGCACGCGGAGCATGTCGCCGTAGCTGGTGAAGACCACGTCCGGTCGTGCCGCGATGGCGAGCGCCTTGTCGATGGTCTCCAGCGGTGTCACGCACACGGGGCAGCCCGGTCCGTGGATCATCCGGATGCCGGCGGGCAGCAGTTCGTCGATGCCCTGCCGCACGATCGTGTGCGTCTGACCGCCGCAGACCTCCATGATCGTCCACGGGGTCGTGGCGGTGGCGCGCAACTCGGCCAGCAGACGCCGTGCCAGCACGGGATCGCGGTACTCCTCCAGGTGTTTCACGGCCCCAGCTCCGTTTCGATCGCGTCCGGCATGGCGCGCAGCACGGCCAGCGTCTTCGCCGCCTCGTCCTCGTCGACGACGCTGATCGCGAAACCGACGTGGACGATCACGTAGCAGCCGACCTGCGCCTCCGGGGTGTACGCGAGGCACACCGGTCTGCGCAGACCGTCGAAGTCGACGACGCCCGTGCGGGGCTCGTCGTTGTCGGCGACGCTCACGATCCGGCCCGGAATTCCCAAGCACATCAGCATTCCCCTCCCGACAGCAGCGCCGCCGCCACGGCGGCCTGCCCGTAGCCGATCCCGCCGTCGTTGACCGGCACGCGTTCGCCGACGAGCACGCGGAAGCCGTCGAGCCCGAGGGCCACCTCGTCGACGAGCCTGCGGTTCTGGAACACCCCGCCGCCCAGGCACACCGTCCTGATCCCGCCCGCCACCTCGCGCACCAGCGCCGCGGTGACCTCCGCGACGGTGGTGTGGAACCGCGCGGCGGCGACGCCGGCCGGATCGCCGGACGTGACGAGGTCGCGCAACGTGGGCACCGGGTCGTACACCCACATCCCGTCGCGCCGGTGCAGCTTCCAGTCCAGTGCCGGACCGGAGTGCCCCGAGGCGGCCGACTCCAGCAGCACGGCGGCTTCTCCCTCATAGGAGTTCTCGTCGCACAGGCCCAGCAACGACGCCGCGGCGTCGAAGAGCCTGCCCGCGCTGGACGCGAGCGGACTGTTGACCCGCCGCTCGATCATGCGCCGCACGAGACCGGTGTCCGGCGCCGGACGGAGGTCCGGAATGGACGGTGCGCCGAAGTCCTCCGCGCCGTGGAGGTAACCCAGCGCCATCCTGGCGGGCCGGCGCACCGCGACCTCGCCACCGGGCAGCGGGGCGCGGCCGAACCTGGCCACCCGCCGGTAGTCCCGGTAGGTGGTCAGGAAGATCTCACCACCCCACAACGTGCCGTCGTCGCCCAGGCCCAGTCCGTCGTAGGCGACACCGACGAACCGGCCTCGCACACCGTGTTCCGCCGCGGTCGCCGCGACGTGCGCGTGGTGGTGCTGCACGGGAATGCGGCGATCCCGCGGCCACCGCTCGGCGTACCGGGTCGAGAGGTAGCGGGGATGCAGGTCGTGGGCACACCACTCCGGCTGCACGCGCTGCCACCGGCACAGTGTCTCCACCGTGCTCTCGAACGCGCTGAGCGTCTCGGCGTTCTCCAGGTCACCGGTGTGCGGCCCGAGCGTCGCGCGGTCGCCCGTCACGAGCGCGGCGGTGTGCTTGAGCTGCGCGCCCAGCGCCAGCACGGGAGCCGGTGACGACACGGGCAAGGGCATCGGCTCTGGCGCGAAACCCCTGGCCCTGCGCACCATCCGTCCGGCGCGGACGACCGAGTCGTCGTAGCGCGCCAGGATCGGCCGGTCGTGCGCGAGGAGGCCGTCCACCAGCGGCCCCAGCCTCGACTCCGCCTCGTCGTCGTGGATCTCGATGGGCGCGCCGGAGAGGTTGCCGCTGGTCACCACGAGCGGACGGGCGAGGTCGTGCAGAAGCAGGTGGTGCAGGGGGCTGTAGGGCAGGAAGAGCCCGACGTCCATGCCTCCGGTGCGCGACGGCACCACGACGATCGGTGCGGCGGGGGACTGCAGCAGCCCGGCCGCCTGATCGTCCACATCGGACAAATCGCGTGCCTGCGCGAGGTCGCGCACCATCACGGCGAACGGCTTGCGCGGCCGGTGTTTCAGCTCGCGGAGCCGGTCGACTGCCTGCTCGTCCCCGGCAGCGCAGACCAGCTGGTAGCCGCCGTTGCCCTTGACCGCGACGACACCACCTCGCGCGATGGTCCCGGTGGCCAGGCGCAACGCCTCGTCACCGGTCACGTCACCCCAGCGCAGCCGGGGACCGCAGGCAGGGCACGCCACCGGCTCCGCGTGGAACCGGCGGTCGGCCGGATCGTGGTACTCGTCGGAACACAGTGCGCACAGCGGAAAGCCGCGCATGGTCGTGCGGGATCGGTCGTAGGGCACCGACTCGACGATCGTCGCCCGCGGACCGCAGTCGGTGCAGTTGACGAACGGGTACCGGTAGCGGCGATCACCGGGGTCGAACAGCTCCGCCACGCAGGCGTCGCAGGTCGCGAGATCGGGAACGATGGCGCGCGGGCCGTCCGCGAACCCGCTGTCCCGCACGACGAACCCGGAATGGCCGACGTCGGCCGCAGGGGTGACCGTGACGCGGTCGACGCGCGCATGGCGTGGCGCGCGCTCGTGCAGCGCCTGCCGGAACTCGCCGAGCGCGTCGGGCGGTCCGGAGGCGGTGATCACGACGTACCCACCGACGTTGCGGACGTCGCCGCGCAGGCCGAGCTCGGTCGCGAGGCGGAACACGTGCGGACGGAACCCGACACCCTGCACGGTGCCGTGCACCTCGATGCGTTCGGTCGTGATCACAGCCGCTGCTCCCGCTGTCGCGATGGCCTGCCCGCTCCCCATGAACCTCACATCGGGAGCACGGTGCGGGGCAGGGGCCTAGGTCCCCGGAGGGCAGGGACCGTTGTGGCGGACGCCTGATCACCTGATCCGGCATGATGGGCCGGTGAAGCTGTGGTCGAGCCGTCCGAGCCTGGAGCGCTACTCGGCGCAGCTGCAGCCCGGCACGGCCGGCGGCGGTGTGACGGCGTGGTTCCTCGGCACGAGCTCGGTGCTGCTCAGCGACGGGCACACGGCGGTGCTCAGCGACGGCTTCGTCACGCGGCCGGGACTGGCCAGAGTCGTGTTCGGCAGGATCGCGCCCGACGAGCGGGTGGTCCGAGCGGCGATCGAACGGCTCGGTTCACCGCCGATCGCGGCCGTTGTCTGCGTGCACTCGCATTACGACCACGCGCTGGACGCACCTGTGTGGGCGTTGTCGGCCCAGGCCGAGCTGGTCGGCTCGGAGTCCACGGCGAACATCGGGCGCGGACTCGGTGTGCCGGAGCAGAGCCTGCGCGTCGTCGGCGAGGGCGACACCCTCGTCTACGGCGGGTTCGAGCTGACGTTCCTCGAGTCCGAGCACAGCCCAGGCGACCGCTTTCCCGGCACCGTGGACGCCCCGCTCGTGCCACCCGGCCGGAGCAGGCAGTGGCGCACCGGCGCCGTGTACTCCGTCCTCGTGTCGCATCGGTGCGGGCGACTGCTGCTGCACGCGAGCGCGGGCTTCCGGCCAGGCGCGCTGCACGGCACGCGCGCGGACGTGGTGTACCTGGGCGTCGGCGCGCTGGGCAGACAGCCGGCCCGCTACGTCGAGGCCTACTGGGACGAGGTCGTGCGCGCGACCGGCGCGCGCAGGGTGGTGCTGATCCACTGGGACGACTTCTTCGTCTCACTGGACCGGCCGCTGCGTCCGATGCCGTACCCGGCCGACGACCTGGACACCACCCTGCGCCGGCTCTCGACGCTCTCCGCACGTGACGCCGTGGAGGTCCTGCTGCCGGTGGCGTGGCAGCCCTCGGACCCGTTCGGCCCCTCCGGCCAGGCTTGAGAGCGGCCCCTTTCCTCCAGGGCGGGAGATGCCACACAGTGGCTGGCATGACGAGTACACCGATCTTCGATGCGCTCGCCGCGGACCTGCTGACCGAGAGCACGAGCTCGGACGAGACAGCCGAGGCGCAGAACCAGCCCGACGACCACGAGGTCAGGCTGAACGGACACCTGGGGTGAACGCGCCGTTCGCCTGATGGCGGCACCTCCTCAGGGCTCCAGGCACTCGGGGATCGAGTCGGTCTGCCCGGTGGGACGTTCGGTGTCGCCCTGCGGGTCGTAGATCTTGCCCCAGCGCACCGAGCTGAACTGCTTGAGCGTCGGCATGATCTCGTCGGCCACCGAGAAGGTCGAGCCGTGGCTGGAACAGCCGCCGGTGAGCCGCACCCGCGCGATCCCGTCCACAATGGGCAGACTGGTGAGCCCGGTGGCCGGCGGATCACCGGCCGTGTGACGGCACGGGTGTAAGACGGGACTCCGGACTCGAATCGGCCGAGGAAGTGGACGTTCCGAAGGTCAGCACGCCCTCGAAGTCGCCCGAGTTCACGATCTGGATGACGTCGGGCAGCGGGTAGGTGCGCCGCGTCGGCCTGTACGTCCCGTTGCCGTTGTCGTCGTGGCCTCGCGCGGAGGCCATGCGGACCTGGAGGATCGCGTCTGCGGCGACCGGAACGGGCAGCCAGGAGGGATCGCCGGCGAGATCGGGGACGTAGCCGGTCACCCGCTGCGCGGGGACCGGTCCGCTGAACTCGAACACGACGCGGTCGTGGCCGGGGTGATGTGCCGCCCGGATCGCGACCAGGGTCGAGGCGCCACTGGCCGCGACCACTCAGGTGAGCATCGCGAGAACGGAATGGCACGGGGCAGTGGCCAAGGTCCCTGCGGGACAGGGCCTGTCACCACAGCGGTTCCGTTCCGGTGGTCGCGGCCGCGAGGTGGTCCACGACGGCGGTCAGCCCGCCGCGTTCGAGCAACACGCGGCGTTGCCGTGCCGCACCACCGCCGTGCGCGCGCAACCAGGACATCTGGTTCTCGACGAAGTCCACGTCCCCGGCGGCGCGCAGAGCGGGCGACACGTGCCGCACCAGGCGGTCCACCAGTTTCCAGCCGCCGGTCGCCGTGCCGCTGAACGGATCGAGGCAGCGTCCGTCCGGCCCCACGAGCGCAGCCTGCGCGCACGCGGCGCGCAGCAGGGCGTCCGGCACGTCCGGCCGGTGGTCCGAGGCCAGTGCGACGCTGACGAGCGCTCGGGTCAGCGCGGCTTGCAGCAGGGCTTCCGGCACGGTCGTCGCGACGTCCGCCACCCGCACCTCGACGGTCGGCACGTGCCGGGACGGCCGGACGTACCAGTAGATCATTCCGGCGTCGGTGACGACCTCGGCGTCGAGCAGCCGGCCGACCAGGTCGTGGTACTCCTGCGCGTCGCGGAAGTGCGGGGGCACTCCCACGACGGGCCACCGCGACCAGACGACCGTCCGCCAGCTGGCGTGCCTGGTGTCGCGGCCGTCGAAGAACGGTGAGTTGGCTCCCAGCAACAACAACGCGGGCAACCAGGGCCGGATGTGGTTGCTCACGCGGATCGCCTGGTCGACGTCCGGGACGCCGACGTGCACGTGACATCCGCACACGCCCTGGTCCTCGGTGAGCATGCCGAACCGGTGCGCCATCCGCCGGTAGCGCGGCTCGTCCGTGACCGGCGGGGGTCCCGGACGGCCCAGCGGTGGAGTCCCCGAGGCGATGACCAACGCGCCGCGGTCGCGCGTGGCCTCGGCGAGCGTCGTTCGTCCGCGGACCAGCTCGGTGCCGGCCGCGGCCAGATCCCGGCACACCGGCGTCGCGAACTCGGCCTGTGCCGCGGAGAACTCCCGGTGGAAGTCCACATCGGACAAATGCTCCACGCTCCGCGCGCCGACCGGCGACGGGCGCCTGGTGACGGCGTCGAGCACCAGGTACTCCTCCTCGATGCCGAACGTCAGCGCGGTGCTCACGACTCCACCAGCCTCACGACAGGGTCCACAAGTCCACGGTCGTCCCAGGTGGGCGCCGTTCCCAGAGGGCAACGGTGGTCTCGGCCCGGGCCGATCGGCGCCGGACTTCGAGGACCTTCGGCAGCGGCGCCGTGATCGACGTGAACGCATCGTGGGGACCGCGAGGCCGGCGTACTGGTCGTGGGCCTCACGGATCAGGACGGAGTCTCGTCATGAGCAGTTGGGTCGTCCCCGGCATCGCGGCCGCGGTCCTGCTGGTGCTGGGCATGTCGGTGAGGGTGGTGAAGCAGTACGAGCAGGGGGTGCTGTTCCGCCTGGGCAGGGTGCGCGGCGTGAGGATGCCGGGCCTGCGGCTGATCATCCCGGTGATCGACGTCATGCGCCGGGTGTCGCTGCGGATCATCACGCTGCCGATTCAGTCGCAGGGGATCATCACCAGGGACAACGTCAGCGTCGACGTGTCGGCCGTGGCGTACTTCAAGGTCGTGGACGCGGTGAAGTCGGTGGTCGCCATCGAGAACGTCTACGCCGCGATCGACCAGATCGCCCAGACCACGTTGCGGAAGGTGGTCGGACAGCACACGCTCGACCAGACCCTGTCCGAGACCGACCAGATCAACCTCGACATCCGCAAGATCCTCGACGTCACCACCGTCGAGTGGGGTGTGGAAGTGACCCTGGTGGAACTGAAGGACATCCAGCTCCCGGACAGCATGAAGCGCGCGATGGCCAGGCAGGCCGAGGCCGAGCGGGAGAAGCGCGCGAAGATCATCAACGCGGAGGGCGAGTCGCTCGCCGCGGCGGCGCTGGGCGACGCGTCGGACACGATGATGGCGCACCCGCTCGCCTTGCAGCTGCGCAATCTGCAGACCCTCGTCGAGCTCGGCGTGGACAAGAACACCACGGTCGTGTTCCCCGCACCGCTGATGAGCACCATCGGCGAGCTCGGCTCGTTCCTCTCGCGCGAGTCCGCCGCGGCTGTTTCCGGCAAGGACTCCTCGGTCGCCGCCATCCCGGAGCAGCCGCTCTCCTCGCCGCGGTGACGTCCACAATGGAGTGCACGCGTCCCTGAACCGGTGGTCCTGGCCTCACCGCGGTGAGGCCAGGACCTAGGTCACGGCGGAGGTGTGGCCAACCGCCCTGCCACGACACACCGCGAAGTCAGACCCTCGACGTATGAACGCTGCAGATGTGATGACCAGCCCGGCGGTCGTGGTGAACCCCGCCACCACGGTCCGCTCGGCGAGTGCGACGCTGGGGGAGCACGGGTTCTCCGCGCTGCCGGTGGTGGACGACGAGGGCAGACTGGTCGGGATCGTGTCCGGTACCGACCTCCTGCAGGCGAGCGGTACGCCGGCGATCGCGGACGGGCCCGTCTCCGAGGTGATGCGCCGACCGGTGATCAGCGCGCCGATGACGGCCACCCCCTCCGAACTGACCGCGACCATGCTCTCGCAGCGGCTGCGGTGCCTGCCGATCGTGACGGACGGGCAGATGCTCGTGGGTGTCGTGAGCCGCGGCGACCTGTTGCGCATCCTCACGCCGGAGGACGCGGTGCTCGCGGCGCGGGTCGAGATCGCCCTGCGGGCCTACAGCGGCGCTCCACGATGGACGGTGGACGTGCAGGACGGCGAGGTGAACGTGACCGGCCGGTTCGCGGACGAGGCGGAACGGAAGATCGTCGAGGCGCTGGTGCGGACGGTGCCCGGAGTGCGCGAGTCGAGCGTCGCGTCCTGACGACGGGTGGCGGGCCGTTCGTCACCGATGACCAGGAACCCCCGGACGTCCCGCCGCCGACGGAAACAGGCAGCCCCAGGCGCTGCGCGAGCCGGGACCGGCAGGCCTCTGGCGCGCGCCCTGGCCAGGTGCGATGGTCACATCGCGGTGTTCGAACGGTGGCGGCTCGGGGGTCGCGGGCGTGGTCGGTGCGGGTGCGGTGGACGAGGCCTGGTCCGGCTCTGCCGGCGTGGTCCCGGTCGGGGCCGTCGTGGTCTCGGCAGGTGCGCTCGCGTCGTGCCGGGCGCCACCGTGACGGTCGGGTCGGCCGGATTCCGGTCGTCGGCCAGCGCAGGTCTGGTGGACGTGCACAGGCACAGATTGCGTTTCGTGTGCGACGACCCTGAGGACGTGGCCACCGGGTGTCCACGTCCTCAGGGTCGTGGCGGGACCGGCAACGGCACAGGACGTCGTTTCAGCAAGCCATGACCTGGACGGCCCATGTTCCATCGGGACGGAGGTCCGCCGTGAAGTCGGTGGCGGCGTCACCGCGACCGATGGTCCCGTCGCTCTCGGGGTTCCAGACGACGGCCCCCCATCTGATCTCCGGCAGGTCGATGAAGACCAGTCCGCCACGGGCGTTGCATCCGCCGTTGCCGATGTCGACGTACTGCACCCGCAGCAGCACCTCGGCGACCAGCCGGGAATCCCCTGGCACGGCGTCGATCGGCGGTGTCCGGGTGGCGAGCGCTCGGGTCGCGGCGAGGTCCGCTTCGAACCGTGCCGCCGCGGCGTGCCCCCTGCCCAGCTCGCGCAGCAGGCCCTCGGTGGAGTCCTGGGTCGGCAAGGGCGGCGTGCTCTGGAAGGAGGTCATGGCGTGCCGGCGGGAGGACAGATCGCTGTAGACCAGGATCACCGACTGCTGCAGGTCGTGGGGCAGACCGGGTGGGATCGCACGGGCCACCGGTGCCAGGTCGGCGGCGGTCACCACACGCGCGACCTCGGGTCCCGTGTGGGTCCACGGTGGACCGGCGGCGTTGATGGCGGCGGACGCGTCGTGCAGCTGCTGGTCCAGCGTGGCCGCTGCGGACAGGAACGCTGCGAGCCCCTCGGCGGCGCTGGGGCGGCTCGTGGTCGCCGTCGTGGTCGTCAGGCTGGTCGTGGTCGGTGACGGGCCGGTCGTCAACGAGTCCTGCGCGCCAGGCGTGACGTTCCGATCGCCGCGCACCATCACGAGCAGGCTGAGAGTACCGATGACGATCAACACCACGGCACCGGCCGCGATGACGCCACGCCGGGTGCGGTGCTCGCGAGACCGAGTGTCCCGCCCAGATGAACCGGGTTCAGGTTGAGGTTTCGTCATGATTCGAGCCTGGGCTCGTCGAGCGTTCCGCCACAGGGCTGACCGTCCACCGTTGCCCGGCCCAAGGTCCCCGCGCGCCACCACCTTCCAGCACGGAGCCGTTCGCCGGTCTGAGGGACGACTCCGCTCGGTCAGCCTTCCTGTTGCCAGAACAGCGACAAGCGGTCGAAGCGGCGTGTGGTCACGTCCTCGCGCCTGATCAACATCTGGAGGGAGCCGATGAAGTAGCCGTCGTACTCGCCGTCGCCCTCGGGTGTCCAGCTGCCGAGCAGCGCCCAGTCCTCCGGCCGGTTCCCGGCCTCCTCGGCCGCGATCTCGAACGGGTCGTCCTGTTCCATCCAGGGGACACCGCCGATCTGCAGCGGTCCTCTGCCTCGGACCAGCTGGTCGCCGAGGTCCCACCAGACGTCGGCGAGCGCCTCGGCGTGCGGGAACAGGGGACTGTTCCGCGCCCTGTTCGGCAGGACCAGATCGATCACCGGGTGCGCGTCGCCGCGGGGGAAGACCACCACGCTCCCGGACCGCGGTGGGCGTTCGGCCACGGGCGTACCGGCCTCGACGTAGATCACCGCCGCCTCGTCGGTGCCGGCGGTGAGATCGGGCTCGGCGAAGTACAGCAGGGTCCCGTCCGGCGGCAGGTCGAGGTCGCTCGCCCCGGCCGGTACGGCGGCGCAGTCGAGCGAGCCGGCGAAGGACAGCTCGGGACGCGGGACGTCCTCCGGTAGCAGGGGATGACCGCCGAGCTGCCCGGCGATCCGCGATCCCGGACCAGCGCCCGGCACCATCGTCAGGCCGGGCCTGGCCGTCCTGATCCACCGCTCGACCTCGTCGCCCGGAATGCCAAGGCGAAGCGCCTCGTCGCGGAACGGCTGTAGTTGATCCACAGCCGCGCAGGCTATCCGGCGCTCACAACCGGTCGGCCGTCGAGAAGCACATCGCCGAGTCGTTCATCTGAGGTCCTTCACAACCCGTCCAGCCTGGACGACGAGCACGGCGTTGGCGGGATCGGCGAAGAGGCCCGGGTCCTCGAGCGGGTTGCCGTTCCAGAGCACGAGGTCCGCCTGCATGCCGGGAGCGATGACCCCCACCTGGCCGGCCAGGCCGAGGATCTCGGCGTTGGTCCTCGTGGCCGCCACGAGTGCCTCCATCGGCGTCTCCAGCGCTGCGCGCAATCTGAGTTCCTCGCCTCGGCGGTCCTGGGCAGGGCCGATGAGATCGGAACCCAGCCCGATCCGCACCGCGGCCTTCTTGGCGACGGCGAGCGCCTCGGTCATCCGCTCACGAACACCCAGCACGCGATCGCGGGTCGACTCGCCGAGGCCGGCACCTGCGGTGTCCTGGAGCAGCTGGTCGACGACGGCGAACGTGGGAACGAGCGCGACCTCGCGAGTGGCCATCAGGGTGGCCGTGGATTCGTCGAGGTCGGTGCCGTGTTCGACGCAGCGCGCCCCGGCCTCGACCGCGTTCCGGATGCCTTCGTTGTTGTGGGCGTGCACGGTCACGTAGGTGCCCCGTGCCGCGGCTTCTTGAACGGCGACAGCGATCTCTTCCACGGTGAACTGGGTGTCGGTCAGCTGGTCGTGGGCTCCGACCACTCCGCCGGTCACGCAGAGCTTCAGGAACGACGCACCGCGCCGGAACGCCTCGCGCACGTTGCGCCGCAGCTCGTCGGCGTTGCCCGCCATCATGGACAGGGCGCACAGGCCGGGAACGTGATGGCTGCTCCACAGCTCGGTGGGCTCCCAGGCGGCCCCGTAGTAGCCGTGCCCGCCGGTCTGGCACTGAACAGGTCCGCACGACAGCACGCGTGGCCCTCTGACCTTGCCCTTCGCGATCGTGGTGACGACACCGCCGTCGATTCCACCGGTGTCCCGGACGGTCGTGAAGCCGGCGTCGAGCGCCGTGCCGGCCGTGGCGAAGATGTCCGCCGCGATCTCGGCGGCGCTGATCTGGAACGAGAACTGAGGCTGGATCGGGCTCGACAGTCCCAAGTGGACGTGCGCGTCGATGAGGCCGGGTGTCATGGTCAGCCCACCGGCGTCGAGCCGCTCGCCGTGCGCACTGGACGCACCGAGCTCGGTGATGAGCCCGTCTTCGATCTCGACGTCGACGTCGACGGGGTCGCGACCCGACCCGTCGACCACCGTCGCGCCGGCTATCCGCACACGTCCCAAGGACCGATCCCTCCGCCGTTGCGAGCCGGCTGCGACCATGTGCGGTGCACCACGGTGCTGTTCTTTCCAATGGATAAACTGCGGGAGTGGTCCTGTCAAGCACGGAACGCAAGGGCGAAGCACGCGAACGTCTCCTGGCGCGCCTTCTCGACGCCTTCGGTGAGGCCCTTCCCTCGCCGGAGGTGTCGCTGCGCGAGATCGCGGTACGGACCGGGACCAGTCACGCCCTGCTGCGGTACCACTTCGGGTCGCTCTCGGGCGTGCTGGCGGCCATGCTCAAGGAACAGCGGGCCCGGGACAACGAGGAGCTGTTCAGGGCCGCCGAGCAGAACACCTTCGACGACCTCGTCGTGGCGATCTGGCGGACCTACACCCGCCCGGAGCAGCTGTCGCGCGTCCGCGGCTTCTTCCACGTCGTCGGCTTGGCCGCGTACAGCCCCGACGACTTCCGCGAGTTCATCGACTCGCTCGACGACCTGACCATGGTCCTCGCCTCGCTCGCGGAACGCGAACAGGTCAGCGCCGAGGACGCGCGGACCATGGCGACCGTGGCGGTAGCCGCGATACGCGGCCTGCTCCTGCAGGAGGTCCTGACTCCGGGAACCCACTCGGAGGACGCGGTCGCTTCGATCCTGCGCATGAGCAAGGGTCGATCCTGAGGGCTGTCAGTGTCCGAAGTGGACGCTAGGAGGCCGGCGCCACGTTCTGATCGACGTGCTGCGTTCCGCGCTTGACAGGATCGCCACCGTAGTTTTCCATTGGAAAAGAAAGGGCGCCATGCCTTCAGCGACCGAGTTGTGAAGGACCCCCGATGAGCTCCATGTGGCAGGGCTGCCTCGCCGACACCGACTACTTCGAGATGCGCTCGAGCGGCGGGTACGACTACGGGGTCTGGGTCACCACGCCGCCGGGCTACGACCCCGCCGAGGCGACCGCACCCGTCCTGTACGTGCTCGACGGCAACTGGGCGGTGGGGCTGACCGCCCCGCTGATCGTCACCCAGCTGGACCGCATGCACCAGATCCAGCCCTACGTCCAGGTCAGCGTGGGGTATGCGGGTGAGGAGGCGCAGCACTGGGATCGGCTGCGCAACCGCGACCTCGTTCCTCCCGGCGAACCCGTCGCCCAGGAGTTCCTCGACGCCGTGGAGATGGGGGTCGAAGCAGGCACGACGACCCGGGAGCAAGCCGACGCCTACGTCGGCGAACTGCGCAACACCCGGGCCGACGCGTTCCTGAGCTTCCTCACCGATGAACTGCATCCGCGGGTCGAACGCGATCACGGTGCGGCCACGAGCGGTCACGGCCTCTTCGGCTACTCCTACGGCGGACTTTTCAGCCTCTACGCCTGGCTCAACAGTGGCGGGTTCTTCGAGAGCGTCGGTGCGGGCAGCCCCGGCGTCGTCAGCACGGACAGCCAGGTCTTCGCACAGCTCGCGCGGCGTGGCGACGGCCTGCCCGCCGCCAAGCTCCACGTGACGTTCAACGAGCAGGAGCTGCTCGGCGAGTTGCCCGTGTACCAGAACCTCGCGAGGAACACGGCCACTCTCCTGAGCGACCTCACCGCACGCGGTGCGGCCGTGACCAGCGCAGTCATGCGGGAAACGCACCTGACCGGCCTGCAGGCGTCGTTCCTCAGCTATCTCAGGGCCTGCCGCTCCGCGTGAGCGCCGAAGCGTCGCCCGCGGTGCGTGAACCAGGTTCCGGAGGATCCACGTGTTGATCGACGAGCTGCGTCTCGAGCTGCCCGGCGACCGCCTGGTCGAGGACCCCGACGTCGTCGAGGGCTTCGTGCACGACGAGGCCGAGTGGGCCGAGCACGGCGTTCCGCTGGTGGTCGTCCGGCCGAGAAGTGCCGAGGAGGTCCAGGCGGTCGTGGCCGCCTGTGTCCGGCACGGCGTCCCGGTCGTGCCCCGAGGTGCCGGCACCGGGCTCTCCGGCGGAGCCAACGCCGTCGACGGCTGCGTCCTGCTGTCCACCGAGCGGATGACCGCCATCAGGGAGATCGACCCGGTGGAGCGCCTCGCCGTCGTCGAGCCGGGCGTGGTCAACGACGACCTGCGCGCCGCCTGCGCGGAGCTCGGGCTGTGGTATCCGCCTGATCCGGCCAGCGCGCCCTGGTCGACCATCGGGGGCAACGTCGCCACCAACGCGGGCGGTCTGTGCTGCGTGAAGTACGGCGTCACCGGCGACTACGTGCTCGGGCTCCAGGTCGTGACCGGCACCGCCGAACTCGTGCGTCTCGGCCGCCGCACGGCGAAGGGTGTCGCCGGCTACGACCTGGTCAGCCTTCTGGTCGGCTCGGAGGGCACGCTGGGCGTGATCACCGAGATCACCGTGAGGCTGCGGCCTCGCCGTCCGCCCGAGCGCACCGTCGCGGGCCACTTCGCCTCGGTCGTCGACGCCGGGCGCGCGGTCGCCCTCGTGGGCGCGGCAGGCGTCATCCCGTCCGCGCTCGAACTGGTCGACCACCACTGCCTGTCCGCTGTGGACGCCTGGAAGAACATGGGTCTCGCGGTCGAGGCGGACACCGTCCTGCTCGCCCGTTGCGACTCGGCCGGGGCGGAAGGCGACGACGAGGCGGCCACGATCCTGTCCTGCTTCGAGCAGGCCGGCGCGACCTGGGCCGCCCGGTCCACCGACCAGCAGGAGGCCGACGCCCTGTTCGCGGCGCGCCGGCTCGCCTATCCCGCCCTCGAACGGCTGGGCCCGGTGCTCACCGAAGACGTCTGCGTTCCCAAGGCCGCGGTGCCGGAGATGCTCGCGCGCATCCACCGGACCGCGCAGGTGCACGACATCAGGATCGCCAACATCGCCCACGCCGGCGACGGCAACCTCCACCCGCTGCTGATCACCCCACCGGGCGACGACGCGGCCCGTGCGCGCGCCCAGGCCGCGTTCCACCAGATCATCGCGGACGCGCTCGACCTCGGCGGCACCGTCACCGGCGAGCACGGCGTGGGAACGCTGAAGAGGGACGGCCTGAGCCGCGAGTTGGCACCCGAGGCCCTCGCGCTGCACCGCAGCGTCAAGCAGGCGCTCGACCCGCACGGGATCCTCAACCCCGGCAAGGTCTTGCCACCACTTCCGTGAGCGGCCGAACGGCCCGGGTTTCCCGAAAGCCATGACGACACGAGCATCGCGTTACCTCACGAAGGGAGACACGCATTGGGGACCGACGCGGTCGTGATCGGGGCAGGCGTGATCGGCTCGTCGATCGCGCTCGAGCTGGCGCGAGCAGGCCACCGGGTGGTCGTGCTCGACCGCGCGTCTGGTGCGGGACAGGGCTCGACATCGGCGTCGAGCGCCATCGTCCGGTACAACTTCTCGACCTTCTCCGGGGTGGCGATGGCGTGGGAGTCGCACTGGTGCTGGCTCGACTGGGCGGGACACCTCGGACACGACATCGGTGCTCTGGCCGCGTTCCGCAAGACCGGCCTGGTCATGCTGGACGTCGACGCCGCTCCGCGCGCGTCCTGGCTGCCGTTGTTCAGCGATGTCGGTGTCCCGTACGAGGAGTGGGACGCCGCCGTGCTGGCGGAGCGCGTCCCCGGCATCGACGTCGGCCGTTACTGGCCGCCGGAACGGCTGGACGACGACGCGTTCTGGCAGGACTCGGACAACTCCCTCGGAGGCGTGCACACACCGGACGCGGGCTACGTCTCGGATCCCGGCCTTGCCGCGGTCAACCTCGCGGCCGCGGCGGCGGCACAGGGGGCGGAGTTCAGGTTTCGCAGCACGGTGACGGCCGTGGACACGTCAGGCGGACGTGTGACCGGCGTGCGGTTGGCGGACGGCACCAGCATCCCGTGCGGGGTGGTCGTCAACGCCGCTGGTCCGTGGTCGAGCACGCTGAACCGCCTGGCAGGTGCGGGTTCCGACTTCACCGTCGGCCTGCGGGCGATGAGACAGGAGGTCGCGCACGTGCCGTTTCCAGGAGGCTACGACGGCCCGATCGTGGCGGACATGGACCTCGGCACGTACTTCCGCGGCGAGGTCGGCGGCATCCTCGTCGGCGGAACCGAACCGGAGTGCGACCCGATGCAGTGGACCGACGTCCCGGACAGCGTCGACGTCCACCCGACGGCGGCCGTGTTCGAGGCTCAGGTGACCAGGGCGGCGCGGCGGCTGCCGAACCTCGCGGTGCCGAACCGCGCGCGTGGCGTCGTGGGCGTCTACGACGTGGCCGACGACTGGACGCCGATCTACGACCGCACCGAGCTCGACGGCTTCTACGTCGCCATCGGCACGAGCGGCAACCAGTTCAAGAACGCTCCCGTCGTCGGACAGCTCATGGCGGAACTGATCGGCCGGGTCGAGAACGGTGCCGACCACGACGCACAGCCCGTCCGGTTCGTCGCCCCGCGCACCGGACTGGAGCTCGACCTGGGCGCGTTCTCCCGGCGCCGCAGCAGGAACACCGCGAACACCGGAACGGTGCTGGGCTGAGTTCAGGCGGTTGCCGGGCGGTAGTCCCAGCCCTCGGTGCCGGGCAGCAGGACGGCGGCGTACCTCTGCTCGGCGGTGATGTCGGCGTCCTCGTCGATCTCGAAGCCGATGAAAGCACGGTGGAACGGCACATCGGCGTGCACGGCGACGGCCACGTCGGCAAGCCACCGGTCGAGCGGGGCTCGCCAGGTCAGTGACTCCACACCGCCGCGTTCGTCGAAGGGATAGCCGCCGATCCTGTGGTCGACCCGCGCCAGCGCGCCGAGCGGCAGGTACAACTCCAGCACGTCGGTGCCCTCGTACCGGAACACAAGGGCACCGCACACGACCCGGTCGCCGAACGGCAGGGCCAGCCACCCGCGCAGATGCCCGTGCTCGTGCAGCGCCGCCGCGCTGGGCTCGACGTGCAGGCCGGAACCCACCCGGCACTCCTGGACACCTGCGGCGCGCCACAGGGACCGCACGGCCTGGTCGAGCCTGTGGTCCCCGGCTGGGCCCAGGACCACGGACAGTTCGTAGAAACCGCCCGTCCAGTTCTCGTCGTCACTCATGTCGTGCGCGGCTGCCATCTCACCAAGATCCACGATTGTCGGGTCGGGGGCATCTCGGTTTCGGCACCGGCTTCGCCGGTGGGCAAGCATCGCGGGTGTCGGCGGAACCTGCCGATTCCGCCGACACCACCAGACGCCCTCGGCTAGAGCCGTTGAAGCCCGAACCGCTGGTTCAGACCGCCACCCGTCGCCCACTGCGAGATGCGGGCACCGTCGGCGGTCGAGGCCTCCCACACGTCCATGGCGAGACCGCTCTGCCGGTTGACCAGGCTGACCACCCCGAGGCCCTGGTCGACCACCTGCCACTGCTGGCTGCTCGCGTTGGTGTCGGTCTGCTGCGTGATGTCCGCACCACTGCTCGCACTCGCCACCTGGAGCACGAGACCGCTGTGCCGGGCGCGGATCCGGTAGTAGCCGCCACCGGAGTCGAGGAAGTCGAACACCTGGTTCTGCCCGCCCGTGGCCGTCCACTGGATCGCGGCGGCACCCGCCGCGACGGAGCCGCCGTTGATGTCGAGCAGCTTGTTGCTGTGCTGGGCGACGAGCCGGTAGTCCACGCCCGGTTGCACCGGACCGGTGCCGCCACCGGCGGTCTCGACCGGCTTGCGGGACAGCGCCAGCGCCTCGGCGACGTCCGGCAGCGGCCGCAACCGGTACGTGTAGGCGTAGTCCCGGTTGGGGAACACCTTGTAGGTGTCGAGCGGGTGCGCGCCCCAGCTGTCGTTGCCGCCGACACCCGTCTGCCGCAGGTTCAGCCGCAGCACCACTTCCTGCCGCCTGGTCAGCTGGTAGTCGTGCCGGACCCCCTTCGAGAGGTCCTCCGGCGTGAAGTGGGACGCGTTGACCTCCATCAGCGGTTCGGCGTACGCGAGCAGGCCGCGGCCGCTGCCGTTGACCAGGGCGACCCAGCGGACGTCGGTCTTGTTGCCGTTCTCCTGCGGACGCAGGTAGCCGGTCCACTGCTCGGCCACGGTCGAGGTGTGGACGCCGACGTCGGAGCCCGTCTTGCGGTCCCACTGGTTCTCGTGCGGACCCCGGCCGTAGTAGCGGATCCGGGAGAGCTCGCCCGGCACGAACAGCATCGTGCCGACCTCGGGTATGTAGGGCAGGCTCGACGATCCGGGGTGCAGGACGTTGTCGACCTTGATCTCACCGTTGCCGTAGATCGTGTACGTCGTCGAGAACGTCGACACGGTGCTGGTCGGCAGGGTGCCGGTGACGGTGACCCGCACGGCCCGGTCGGACGGGCGGTCGAGCACGACGCGGCTCACCGTCCGGTTCGTGCCGGCGTAGCGCCAGGTGGCGTTGCGGTTCTGGTGGCCGTTGCCGTAGTCGTTGTCGGTCGGCGCCCGCCAGAAGTTGGGCACGGGGCCGGAGTTCAGCAGCCGCATGCCCATCGCGTCGTACGAGGTGATCAGGCCGGACGCCTTCGCGATGGTCACGCTGAAGTCCTGGCCGGTGACGGTGAAGCGGTCGCCGGTCTCGGTGGCGGTCAGCACCGGCACCGACGTGACCGGGGTCGGCACGACCGGCGGGCTGCCGAGGTTGACGGGCAGTTGTTGTTTGGCCACCTCGAAACCCGCGCCCGCCCACGACGTCGCCGCCCGCAGCCTGAACGACAGCTGCAGGAAGTGCTCCTCGCCGGGGGCGGGGGCGGACGGGCGCTGGATCGGCACCTGCACCGTCTTGGCCGACAGCGGCGGGATGTCGGTCTGTTGAGCGGTGAGCTGTCCACTTTGGACAATTACGCCGTCGGCGACGAGTGCCCAGGCGCACACGAACTCGTTGACGTTGGTGAACAGGTGCTCGTTGGTGATCCGGATGGTTCCCGCGGTGCCGGCGTTGTCGGCGTTGATCGCCTGGTAGACCTGCTTGACCTCGACGGCCTTGCCGCTGATCCGGCGGTCGGGGGTGACGATGCCGTCGCCGGAGAAGGCACCGTCGTTCGGGTTGTCGCCCCAGTCGCCGCCGTAGGCGAGGTAGGTGACGCCGGTCGAGGTCTTCCAGGTCAGGGCCTGGTCGACGAAGTCCCAGATCCAGCCGCCCTGCAGGACCGGGTTGGCCCGGATGATGTCCCAGTACTCCTTGAGGTTGCCCCCGGAGTTGCCCATGCAGTGGGTGTACTCGATCATCACGTACGGCCGGGTGTCGGACGTGTTCCGCGCCCGGTTCGCCACCGCCGCGGGACTTTCGTACATGGCGGAACGGATGTCGCTGACCTGGGGACGGTTGTCTCCCTCGTACTGGATGACCCTGGTCGGGTCGGCCGCGCGGATCCAGTCGCGCATCGCCACGAAGTTGCTGCCGCCACCGGCCTCGTTGCCGAGCGACCAGATCACCACCGAGGCGTGGTTCTTGTCCCGGTGGACCATCTGGGCCGCGCGGTCGAGGACGTTCGAGGTCCAGTCCGACCTCGACGCGGGGTAGTTGTCGCGGATCCCGTGCGTCTCCAGGTTGACCTCGTCCACGACGTAGAGGCCGTACTCGTCGGCGAGCTCGTAGAACACGGTGTTGTTCGGGTAGTGCGACGTGCGCACCGAGTTGATGTTGAGCTGCTTCATCACCGTGATGTCGCGGACGTGGTCCTCACGGGTCAGGGCGGTCCCGCGGTCCGGGTCCATCTCGTGCCGGTTGGTACCGCGCAACGACACCGGCTGGCCGTTGATCCGCATGAGGCCGTTCTTGAGGGCGAACTCGCGGAAACCGACCCGCGCCGACACGGTCTGGGTCACCGCGCCGGACGGGTCGCGCAACGTCAGCACGGCGGTGTAGAGGTTCGGGTGCTCCGCCGACCAGAGTCGCGGTCCCGCCACCGCCTTGGAACCGCGCGCGGTCGCCTCCTGACCTGGAGAAGGTGAGTTCACCGCCGTGCGCAACGGTTCCGGCCAGACCGGCTGCCGGTTGTGGTCGTACAGCTGGGTTTCCACGGTGAACGTGCCCGGTTGCTGGCCGCCGTTGTTGCGGACGGCCACCGCCACCGCGAGGTCCGCGTTGGTGTAGTTGTCCCGCAACGGCGTGGTGATCGTGAAGTCGCGCAGGTGCGTGGAAGGCAGCGAGTAGAGCCAGACCGGCCGGAAGATCCCGGACAGCCGGATCATGTCCTGGTCCTCCAGCCAGTCCCCGTCAGGGAACTTGAAGACCTCGACCGCGACCAGGTTCGAACCCGCCCTGACGTGATCGGTGATGTCGAACTCGGACGGCGTGTACGACCCTTCGCGATACCCGACCTTCGTGCCGTTGACCCACAGGTAGAACCCGGCCTTGACGCCCTCGAAGTGGAGGTGGACGCGCCGCCCCTGCCACGTGGCCGGCAGCGTGAACGTCCGGCGGTACTGGCCGACGGGGCTGACCCGCGACGGCGCGAACGGCGGCTGCGCGTTCTCGTTCTGGCCGTTGGCGCCCCACCACGGGTACGTGACGTTGACGTAGATCGGGTTGTCGTAGCCGTGCAGCTGCCAGCTGGACGGCACCGGGAGAGTGGCCCAGCCGCTGTCGTCGTAGTCGGTGCGCCAGAAGTTCTGGTCCCGGTCGGCCGCGCGGCTGACGTGCTTGAACCGCCAGGTGCCGGTCAGGTCGAGCCGGAACGGCGAGTTCGTGCGGTCCCCGGTCAGCGCCTGCTGGAGATCGGCGTAGGGCATGAACGTCGCGTGCGCCGGCTGGGAGTTGACCTGGAAGTACCCGATGTTGTTGTTCCACTCGGGATAGCCGTTGGGCGGATCGACCCACGCCGCCGCACCGACGTCACCGGTCGCCGGCGCCGCGGTGGTCTCGGCCGATGCGGGCGTGGACAGGGCGGGAGCGGCCAGCGCCGCGAGGCCGCCGCCGAGCAGCGTGCGCCTGCGGACCCGGTCGCGGTGCGCCGACGGCTCTTCTGGGGTGGTGGGCAACGTCGTCTCCTAGCCGGTCAGCAGGGGGAGTTGGTGTGCGTGAGCAGGCCCAGCCGCCACGGCAGGCTGTTGTAGTCGCCGCCGGAGCTGGGATCACGGCCCTGGTAGAGATAACGCATGCCACACGGGCTGATGGTCAGGGTTTGATCCCTGCCGGACCGGATCATCTCGCCGTGACTGATGTCCTGCGTCCACTTGCCGCCGGCGAAGGTGACGTTGGCAGGGCCCGCGAACGGGACGCTCTCCGTGTCGGCCAGTGGCGTGTACGGACCGGCGATGGCCGTGGACGTCCAGGAGCGGAAGTACCGTCCCTGTGCGCCGATCGCCTCCACGAGCATCAGGTACTGGTCCGAACCATCCACTTTGTACACGTTGGCCGCCTCGAAGAGCTTGTACCTGTCGGCGTCCTGCGCGGCGATGACCGGGTCGCTCATCCCGTTGGGGAAGCTGCCGACCGGGGTCTGCGACCGGTACAGGTGGCCGTTGTCGTCGGAGGAGAACAGGTGACAGTTCGCCGTGTCGCAGATGACCCACATGTCGACCCAGTACCCGTTGCCGATGTTGTCGCGGATGATCTGCGGCATCCCCGGGTAGAAGTGCTGGGGCGCGGTCCACCCCGCCGGGTTGTTGATGTCGGGGTTGGTCGAGTAGGCGGCGTTGCCGTCCTGGTACACGAGGTACCACAGGTTCTGCGGCGCGAAGAAGAACACCTCGGGCGCCGCCCGGTACCCGGTGCCGATCCCCGACCGGTCGAGGTAGAAGTGGGACGCCGCGCTCGCCTGCGCCCAGTCGGTGAAGCTCAGGTACACCATGTTGTAGCCCGCCGAGTTCGCCACGCTGGCGAAGACGTGCCACTTGCCGTCGTGGTACACCACCGACGGGTCCTTGATGCCCGCGACGTCGTGCGTCGCGTCGGACTTGGGAGAGATCAGCTGCTGGCTCGAGCTCCACGTGTGGCGCGACGGCAGGGGAGCAGGGGTGCTCAGTCCTGTCCACTGCTGGTTGGTGCCACCGGTGCAGGACCAGATGATGACCTTGGTGCCGTTGGCGGTCGCCCGGCCGTTCACGTCGAGGCACAGTCCTGATTGGACGTTCGTGATCGTGCTGTTGCCGTTGACGTTCCACTTCTGGGTGCCGGCGCCGGTGCAGTTCGCGATGACGGTGTTCGCCCCTGCCGCCGTCCCTGAGGTGTCGAGGCACCGCTTCGAGTCGCCGGTGTAGACCGTGATCTCACCGGAGGTCGAGCGGGTCCACTGCTGGTTCGTTCCGCTGTGACAGTCCCAGATCTGCAGCTGCGTACCGGCGGCGGTCGACGAGTTCGGCACGTCCAGGCACCTGCCGGCGGCCACGGCACGCAGCGTTCCGCCGCCACCACCCCCGCCGCCGCCGCTGTTGAGCACGTCGAGCACCGCGGTGTAGGCCTGCTTCTTGTTGTAGTTGCCGTCGAACAACAACGGGGTGTCGTTGCGCCACGAGTACTTGTCCGTGACGCCCCAGGGAGTGATCCCGGTGCAGCGGGTCACGGCCATGCAGGCCTGGACCACCGTGCGGTACGTCGCGGCCTGGCTCGCGCCGGAACCGCCGACGTCCAGTTCGGTGATCTGCACGTCGACGCCGAGATCGGCGAAGCGCTGCAGGTTCGCCTGGTAGCTGCTCAGGTTCGCGCCGGAGCTCAGGTGGCTCTGGAAGCCGACGCAGTCGATCGGCACCCCGCGGGACTTGAAGTCGCGCACCATGTTGTAGATGCCGGTGCTCTTCGCGTTGATGCCGTCGGTGTTGTAGTCGTTGTAACACAGCCTCGCGCCGGGGTCCGCCGCGCGGGCGGTGCGGAACGCCTCGTCCATGTACCCGTCGCCGAGCCGTTGCTGGACGAACCACTGGCGCCGGGACCCGTTCTCCTCGAACGCCTCGTTCACCACGTCCCAGGAGTGGATCTGGCCCTTCCAGTGACCGGCCACCTGGTTGATGTGGTTCGCGATCGCCGCGCGCAGGTCGTTCCCGTTCAGGTTCCTCACCCAGTCGGGAATCTGCTGGTACCACACGAGGGTGTGACCGCGGACCGACATGCCGCGACTGCGCGCCTGGCCGACGATCTGGTCGGCGGGGCCGAAGTTGAACCGGTTGGGGCCCGGCTCGACCGTGTCCCACTTCATCTCGTTCTCCGGCGTGACACTGGTGAACTCCGCGTTCCACGTGTTCACGTACGCCGACTCGCCGAGGTGGCTCTGGGAGATCGCGGCCCCGAAGTACCGGCCGCTCTGCGCCGCCGCGGCGCCCAGTGTGCTCGCCGCCGCGGTGGCAGGGCCCGGAAGGACGACCAGGGTCGTTGCCGTGAGTCCCGCGGCGGCGAGGACGGCTGCCGCCGAACGGGCCCGCCGTCGCAGGGAATGGCTGTTGAACATCGCAACCCTCGTTTCGTCAGTGAAAGGTGGGGTTAATCGAGTTCTCCGGCGTTGAGGCACACCGGCCGTGCGTCATCACCGGCGCCGACGGCGGTGCGGCTCCGGTGGATCCTCAGTGGACAGTCAGGTTCCTCGCCATGGGGCGGGTGGCGATCGGCAACGCCGAGGTGCGTCCGGGAACGGCCGGGGGCGATGGCGCGTTCAGGGCGTCAGATGCGCACGTCCAGCGACGGACGTGCGTCCTTCCTCGCTGTGTTGCCGCGTCGGTTCAGTGCGATTCATCGCACCGAACACCGGGAAAAGTTGTAGCACACATGCGGAAGACGGGTCCAGGTCAGCCGAAGACGCGGCGCTGGATCTCCCGCCGGTAGTCCTCGAGGGTCCTGTCCACGTGCACCGCGGCGGCCGCGGCCGCCGCCTCCGGGTCGCCGCCGCGGATGGCCTGGTAGATCGCGGCGTGCTCCTGCACCGCCTCCGCGGTGTGGCTGCCGACCGCGCCGTTCATCCCGATGATGTTGGACTGGCGCTGCAGCCGGCGGGCCTCGCGCACCGCCGCGACGAGGAACTGGTTGTGCGAGGCGGCGGCGACGGCCAGGTGGAAGTCGTCGTCCCCGCGGTCGAACAGTGCCGCCTGCCCCGTCAGGTGCCCCTCGCGGCACAGGTCGGCGGCGGCCTCGATGGCGCGCAGCTCAGCAGGGGTCGCACGGGTCGCGGCGTGCCGCGCGGCCGCAGTCTCCTGGACCCGGCGGAACTCGAAGAGCATGTAGACGTGGTCGAGGTCGGTGGGCAGGAAGATGCCACCCCACCTGGAGGAGCCGAGCATGCCGTCGTCGTCGGCCACGTAGAGCCCGCGGCCCTTCTGGGCGCGCACCCTGCCGAGCGCGGAGAGGATCTTCACCGCCTCCCGCACCACGGTGCGGCTGGTCCCCATCCGCTCGGCCAGCTCGTTCTCGGTCGGCATGCGGTCGCCGGGACTCAGTTCCAGCTCCGCGATGAGCTGCAGGATCCGTTCGGCCACCAGCTCGTAGCCCGGCCGGTACGTGGCGGGCGGCGCGTACGCGGCATCGGCATCCACCGGGACGGCTCCTTTTATGAGTACGACTTTTCGACCGTCGAATCAGGGTACATGCGCATCGAACGAGCAGGGCAGGCCGTCGAACGGGAGATCGCCGCCGGTCAGGGCGTTGGTGCGATGCGGTGCTGCGGTGCCAGATAAGCATGCTCATCTGCTTGACGTCGGCTTCGCCTGGCTGCTCTTATTTGGTGCCGGGCACTGTCTGCGCTCGAACGGCAGCTATGAGTGACACAACGTGGTGGAGCAGCCGATGATCTGTCGTTGGAAAGCGCTTTCCGTTCTGCGCCTGGCGGCTTCGGTGGTGCTCGCCGCCGGCCTGGTGACAGCCGCATCGGGTCAGGCGCAGGCGAACACCAGCCAGTTCAGGGGCGTGAACTGGGCCGACCAGAGGGACAACTTCGTCAACGGGGTGCTGTACCCGTCCGGGCTCAGCGCGTCGGACACCTACTCGTCTGCGGCCACCGTGGCGGACAGGGTGGTCGGCCAGATGTACTCGATCACGGGCGCGAACACGGTCCGGATCCCGATCAACGAGCCGACCGCGGCGAACTACTGGGGCACGTACACCGGCGCGATCGACACCGCATTGGCCAAGGGCAACGTGATCATCGCCTACTGGGCGCACACCGGTGGCAGGCCGCCCGACGTGACCGCGTTCGACCAGATGTGGGACCGGGTCGTCGCGAGGTACGGCGGAAACCCGAACGCCTACTTCGAGGTCATCAACGAGCCGCACGGCTACAGCACGACTGACCTGAACAACATGTACAACTCCTGGTTGAACAGGTACTCCACCATTCCGCGCGGCAGGGTGATCCTCGACGGCGCGGGACTCGCCCAGAACGTTCCCGCGGTAGGCGGCGACAGCAGGCTGAACGGGACGCTGCTCGCGGTGCACGACTACTCGTTCTTCGCCGGCTACGAGAGCGAGACCGAGTGGGCGGACCACATCGGTGGCTACATCGGCAGTTACGCCGGCCGCACCATCGCCACCGAGTGGGGCGGACCGATGAGCCCCGGCTCCAAGAACGGCGTGTCCTTCGACGCCGTCGACTACAGCATCCCGAGCGGCTCGTACATGGCCGACTACGTCCGGGGTGTGAGCGCCAAGCTGCGCAGCCTCGGCATGGGCAGCGTGTACTGGCCCGGCCTGCGCGACGGTGACTGGTACAGCATGACCAGCAGGAGCGGCAGCGGACCGAACATCGCTCTGTCGCTGACGAACCCGTCAGGACTGCAGCAACTGCGCCACGCCTGGGGCGTGGGCGAGAGCGGTGGCACCACGGTCGAGGTCCGCAACATCGCAACTGGCTCGTACATCGACGGTCTGGGCCGGACCACCGACTCCGCCGCCGGCCAGGGCACCGGTGGCACCAGCGCCAGCCAGCGGTGGACGGTCGAGAACGCCGGCCCCTACGTCCGGTTCAGGAACGCGGTCACCGGCCTCTACCTCGACGGCGCCGGCCGTACCGGCAACGGCTCCGACGCGGGCCAGCGCCCCGGTGGCACGGCCACGAGTCAACAGTGGACGGTGGTGACCGGCAAGAGCCGCGGCAACGACGTGCGCATCAGGAACCGTGCCACGAACCTCTACCTCGACGGCATGGGCCGCACGTCGGGCGGCGCGAACCTCGGGCAGTGGGGTGACAGCAACAGCACCAACCAGCAGTGGCGGATCGTCGCCGCCGGTTGATCGCCGACCTCAGCTCGTCCTCGACTTCCCGCAGCCGGTTGTCCGTTCGTGCCGGTCATGAACCTCGCCCTGGCGCCGGTCCTGTGCTCGGTGGCCGTCTACGGCCGGCGGCGCCAGATGTGGCTCGCGGTCTTCGTGTCCTGGTGGGCCGTGCGGACGTTCGACGCCAGGGACGGGCAGTGGCGGGAGTTCGTCGTCGCGGTCGGCTTCGTCGTGTTGCTGCTGCTCGCGTGCTGGCTGCTGGGGGAGTTCGTCTCCGCTCGCCGCGCCTACCTGCTCGCCGTGGAGGATCGCGCCGTGCGGGCCGAACGGGAGCAGGAGGCCCTGGCACGTGCGGCCGTGGCCGAGGAGCGCACGCGGATCGCCCGCGAGATGCACGACGTCGTGGCGCACGCGGTGAGCATGATGGTGATGCAGGCCGAGGGCGCGCGGATATCGCTCACGAGCGGCGGTGACCACGTGGAGCAGGCGTTGCGCGACATCAGTCAGGGCGGCCGCGACGCGATGGGGGAGCTGCGGCGCATGCTGCGCCAGGAACCGAACGGCACCGCGCCGCAGCCCACCGGCGCCGACCTCCGCGCCGTGGTGGACGGGGTGCGGGCCGCCGGGCTGGCCGTGGACCTCGACGAACGCGGCGGGACCGACGACCTGCCGGCAGGGCTGGTGGTGCAGGTCGTGCGGATCGTGCAGGAGGCGCTCGCCAACGTCCTCAAGCACGCCGTTCCTCCCGTCACCGCACAGGTGCTGGTGGACTGGGGGAGTGGAGCTGACCGACGGGACGTGCGGTTGTGCGTGCGCAACACCGCCGCCTCGGCGATGCCACCACCCGATCCGCGCCTCGAACGCCTCACCGACCGGGAGCGCGAGGTGTTCGCGTTGCCGGCCAAGGGCGCCGGCAACGCCGAGATCGCGCGGCGGCTGTTCCTCGGCGAGACGACGGTGAAGACCCACGTCGGCAGAGTTCTGTCCAAACTGGACCTCCGGGACCGCGTCCACGCCGTCGTCCACGCCTGCGAGAGCGGGTTCGTGCATCCGGGCGAGTGACCTGCGGTGCGACGCCGAGGCGAGACGAGCACCTCGGTCCCGTCCCCTCGGCCGTCCGGTTCTCAGCACCGGTCGAGCAGCGGCAGGGTGAGGCGGAAGCACGCGCCTTCGCCCACGGTCGTGTCGAGCTCGAGGTCGCCGTCGTGAGCGCGAGCCAGGGCGAGGGCGATCGACAGGCCGAGTCCGGCGTTGGCACCGCCCGCCCGGTTGCGCGACGGGTCGGCGCGGTAGAAGCGCTCGAAGACGCGGGCGGCGTGATGGGCGGTCAGGCCGGGGCCCCGGTCCGCGACCTCGAGCACGGCGCGTCCGTTCGCCGTGCCCACGCCGATGCGGACCGCCGTGCCCGGCGGGGTGTAGGTGGCGGCGTTGCCGATCAGGTTGGTGACGACCTGGCGCAGCACGTCCTCGTCGGCGTGGACGGGGGCGGGGCCCGGTGGTCCGGTGCCGCCGGGGCCGGTGAGCTCGACCGGGCGGGACGGGTCCAGCGCGCGCAGGTCGTGCCGGGCGTCGTTGGCCAGGGTGCGCAGGTCCATCGGCGCGGGGTCCAGCTGGGCCCGCGGGGCCTCGTCGAGCCGGGCGAGCAGGAGCAGGTCCTCGGTGAGGCTCGTGAGGCGGGTGGCCTCGCGGTCGATGCGCAGCATCGCCTCGTCCACGTCGGCGCGGGCGGGCATCGCGCCCATCCGGTACAGCTCGGTCGAGCCCTTGATGCCGAACAACGGGGTGCGCAGTTCATGGCTCACGTCCGCGAGGAATGTCCGCATGCGCGCCTGGGACGCGGTCCGGTCGGCGAAGGCTTGTTCGAGCTGGCCGAGCATCGTGTTGAGCGAGGCCGCCAGGTGCCCGACCTCGGTGGCCGGTGCCGCGAGGGCGGGGACGCGCCGGGTGAGGTCGCCTTCGGCGATCGCGGCGGCGGTGTGCTCGATCCGGCGCAGCGGCCGCAGACCCCGGCCCAGCGCGAACCAGCCGACCGCCGTCAGGAGCAGGAGCAGCACGACGCCGCTGACCAGGCTCGTGGTGCGGAGCCGGGTCGTGGTGGCGTCGGCCTCGGCCAGCGATGCCGCGACGACGACCGCGCCGTCCCAGCCGGTGGTCGGCCGTGCGGCGGCGCGCCAGCGTCCCGAGCCGTCCGCGGCGTTCAGGTCGACGGGCCGGCCGTCGGCGGGCACGGTGCGCAGCTCGCCGGGCCCCGGCAGGGACGCACCGTCCAGTCGGCTGGTGTGCAGGCCTCCCACCACCGCGCCGTTCGCGTCCAGGTACACGAGGTAGGGCGCGCCGATCAGGCGCAGGGCGGGATCGAGGAGCTCGGGGCGGGCCGTGGCGTCGGTGGACGCGAGCGGCCCGGAGGCGGGCACGCGGGAGAGGATCTCGCCGAGCGAACGCAGCTGGCCGTCGATCCGGTCGAGCTGGTAGCGCTCCAGCTGGTCGGACACGACCGCACCGACCAGCCCCAGCCCCGCGAGCAGGAGGCTCGCTGTGAGCAGCAGCAACCTGGTCCGCAGGGAGAGCCTGCCCAGCACGCGCGTCACCGCGCGGGTTCCCGCATCACGTAGCCGACGCCGTGCACGGTGTGGATCAGCTTGGTGTCCTCGACGTCGACCTTGCGCCGCAGGTACGAGATGTAGGTGTCCACGATTCCGGCGTCGCCGCCGAAGTCGTAGCGCCACACCCGGTCGAGGATCTGCGCCTTGGACACCACGCGCCCGGCGTTCTCCATCAGGTAGTGCAGCAACCGGAACTCGGTGGGGGAGATGCGGACGGGCAGTCCGTCCCTGGTCACCTGGTGCCCCTGCGGGTCGAGCACGACCGCCCCGACGGTCAGCAGGCCTTCGCGGTGACCGGAGGTGCGGCGCAGGATCGCCCGAATCCTGGCGATCAGCTCCTCCAGGTCGAACGGCTTGGTCACGTAGTCGTCGGCACCCAGGGACAGGCCGGTGACCTTGTCCGCCTTGCGGTCCCTGGCGGTGAGGAAGAGGACGGGCACGGGCCCGCGGTGCCCCTGCGCGCGCTGCTCGCGCAACCGCCGGACCACCTCGAACCCGTCCACGTCCGGCAGCATCACGTCGAGCAGTACCAGGTCGGGCGGTTCCTCGGTGGCCGCGGCGACCGCTTCGGCACCGGTCGCCGCGGACGTCACCCGGAACCCCGCGAAACGCAGGGTCGCGGACAGCAGTTCGCGGACCGTGGGCTCGTCGTCCACCACCAGCAGAGTCGTCACCGGACTCGATCTCTCCACGCGGGCCACGGTACGGACGTCAACCTGAGAGCCCCCGCGACGAGCAGACCGCCCGAGACACCGGCCGCACCTCCCAGCAGCACCGCGCCCACCAGGCTCGCCGCCGCCCGCACTTCGAGCACCGGCACCGAGAACGCGAACGCCTCGACGCCGAGCCGTGCCGCCGGCCGCGACACCCACGCCAGGACTCCCAGCGACACACCCAGCACCGCTCCGCCGCACGCCGCGCGGACCAGCGGCCGATCGCCACGACCGATGGCCAGACCGGTGACGACACCGAGAGCGAGCAGCACGACGAGCGCCACCCCGGTCAGCCATCCGCCTGGCGCGGGCGGCGCGACCCCGTCGAGAGCGCACGTCAGCACACCGCCGGACTCGACCGTCCAGGGCACCCCCAGTCCGAGCGACACCACACCGAACACGACCGACGGCAGCAGGAGCAGCATTCCGCCCGCGACGGCCGGGGCACCCAGAACCCAGGCCAGGAGCAGGCTCGCGGCGACGAGCGCACCGACCGTCCACAGTGGAGCGCGCAGCGAGATCTCGAACCGTGCGACCAGCCGGCACACCCCGACGACCGCGAGCACCCAGCACACCGCTCCGGCCACCACTGGTCCGACGGGCACGGAGAACCCCAGACCGAGCGAGTCGACAGACCCGACCCGGCCGAGGGGACTGGCTGAAGGGAGTCCGCAGATGCCGGACAACCCGCCTGTCGCACCACGGGGTGGTGTCACCGTTCCCCGTGCTGTCAAGGCGATCGCCACCGCACCGGCCGTGAACGTCGTGGCCGCCGCCCCGCCGCGGACGAGCAATCCGTCCCGATGCCGTAGCAGCAGCCACCCCAGCACCACGGCGCCGGCCAGCGCGACCCCCGACGGCACCACCTCGACGCCACCCCGCACCGCGAACCGCGCATCACCCGGTGCGGCGCCGAACTCGGCCGAACCGCCCACGGCCATGGCCACGACCGCCGCCGTCAGCCGGCCGAATCCGCCCACCCGGCCCGCGTCGAGCAGCAGCAACCCGGCCGCGGCGACACCCGCCATCGCGGCCAGGGCCGCGACCCCCGCCGTCACGCCCCGCCCCACGTCCCGTCGCACCGCCATCACACGTCCCGGCGCTGGAAGACGACGAACGCGACGGCCACCACCGCGGCGACACCGAGGCACATCCCGCCCAGGTTCAGCCAGGGGTGCGGATGGGCGGGATCCGGCACCGTCGCGAGCACCGCGGCGCCGCCCAGCGTCGGCCAGAAGTCGAGGAGGCCCTGGAGCCACGAGGGGAACAGGCCGGCCAGGGCCGGCACCAGGAGCACCACCCCCACCAGCGTGGTGATCGCACCCGCCGTGGCACGCAGGATCGTGCCGAGGCCGATCGCGAGCACCGCGATCGCCGCGAGGTAGAGCCCGCCGCCCGTCACGGCCGAGAGCACGCCGGGGTCGTCGAGCGCCGCGCTCGGCACACCCTGAGCCGCGAAGAGCGCCTGGCCGATCAGGAAGGTGGCGAACATCAGCGACTGGCTCGCGACCACGGAGACGGCCGTCGCCACCACCACCTTGGCCGCGAGCAACCGGTGCCGCCGCGGCGTGACCGCCAGCGACGTCTGCACCAGTCCGGTGGCGTACTCGGAGGTCACGACCAGCGTCCCGAGCACCCCGATCACCAGCTGCGCCACGAGGTACGCGGTCAGGCTGCGCTCGGTCGGGTCCCACGCCAGCTGTTCGGCGGGGGGCGCGCCCCGGTACGCCTCGCCCGCCTTGCTCGCCGCCAGGACCGTGATACCGAGCTCCACGCAGATCAGGCAGGCGAGCGTGTACCAGGTGGAACGCAGGCTGCGCAGCTTCACCCACTCCGCGTGCAGCGTGTGGACGAACAACGCCCGCTGTGCCGGCCGGTTCACGCCGTCACCCCCTGGTAGTCGACGCTGTCCCGGGTCAGCTCCATGAAGGCGTCCTCCAGCGACGGCCGCTGCGGGGTGAGCTCGCTGAGCACGGTCCCGTGGTAGGCGGCGAGCTTGCCGATCTCCACACTCGCCAGGCCGGACACGACCAGCGCCGAGCCGGGTCCCTCCCGCACGGTGGCACCCGTCGCGGTCAGCTGGAGCGCGAACGCGTCCGGCTCGGCCGTGCGCACGAGGACCGTCCCCTCACCGCGGCCGCGCAGGAACTCGGCGACGCCCATGTCGGCGATGAGCCTGCCCCGGCCGATCACGACCAGGTGGTCGGCGGTCTGGGCCATCTCGCTCATGAGATGGCTGGAGACCAGCACCGCGCGCCCCTCGCGGGCCAGGGAGCGCATGAAGTCGCGGATCCAGCGAATGCCCTCGGGGTCGAGCCCGTTGACCGGCTCGTCGAAGATCAGCACCCGCGGGTCGCCGAGCAGCGCCGCCGCTATACCGAGCCGCTGCCGCATGCCGAGCGAGAACGCACCCGCACGCTTGTGCGCCACGCTCTCCAGCCCGGTCCTGGCGAGCACCTCGTCCACCCGGCGCCGAGGCAGGCCGTTGCCCACGGCGAGCGCCAGCAGGTGGTCCCGCGCCTTCCGCCCACCGTGCACGGCGCCGGCGTCGAGCAACGCTCCGACCTCGGTCAACGGCGCCGGCAGGTCGCGGTAGCGGCGCCCGCCGACCGCGACCGAACCGGCGGTGGGCGCGGCCAGGCCGAGGATCATCTTCATGGTCGTGGACTTGCCCGCGCCGTTCGGCCCGAGGAACCCCGTCACCTGACCGGCCTCCACGGTGAACGACAGGTCGTCCACCACGGTGTCGAGGCCGTACCGCTTGGTCAGCCCCCGTACGTCGATCATCGTCATGGACCCGACCCTGGCGAGCCGGTCTGACCGACCCCTGGGAGTTCCTGGGAGAACCCGGAGAATCCCGCTCCCGACCACGGCCGCGGCGGCACGTTCCCAGAGAACACCCAGATTCGGAGAGGTGTAGACGACCGGTCTAATCGTGCTACGGTGGTGCCATGCCGGTCAGTCAGGGCGACACCCGCCGCAGCATCCTCGACGCCGCTCAGCGGATCATGTCGCACAAGGGATTCGCCGCGGTGGGCATCAACGAGGTCCTGATCGAGGCCGGCGTGCCCAAGGGGTCCTTCTACCACTACTTCAACTCCAAGGACGCCTTCGGCGAGGCGATGATGCGCTCGTACTTCGTCGACTACCTGGCGGACATGGACCGCGTCCTGTCCAAGCCGGGCGCGACCTCGGCGCAGCGGCTGATGGACTACTGGCAGAGCTGGCGCGAGACGCAGAGCGTCGACGACTGCCAGGGCAAGTGCCTGGCAGTCAAGCTCGGCGCGGAGGTCGCCGACCTGTCGGAGGCGATGCGGCTCGCCCTGAAGGAGGGCACCACCGCCATCGTCGACCGCCTGGAACGGGTGATCGCCGCCGGCCTGGAGGACGGCTCGCTCGCCGTCGACGACGACGCACGCACCACCGCGCAGGCCCTGTACGACATGTGGCTCGGCGCGAGCGTCATGGCCAAGATCCACCGGGACATCGGCCCTCTGGACACGGTCACAACGGTGACTCGTCGGCTTCTGCATCTGTAGCACCACGCCCGCGCATCATGCGCGGTCTGATCACCGCCGTCTAGAGACGACCGGTCTAATAGCAATCGAAGGAGCAGCACCATGAACGTTCTTCTCGTTCTCACCTCGCACGACGAGCTCGGCGACACCGGCAGGAAGACCGGCTTCTGGCTGGAGGAGCTGGCCGCCCCCTACTACCGCTTCCGTGACGCCGGCATCGACGTCGTGCTCGCCTCGCCTCTGGGCGGTCAGCCCCCGCTGGACCCCAAGAGCAACGAGCCGGCCAGCCAGACCGACGAGACCCGCCGCTTCGAAGCGGACCCGGAGGCCATGGACGCTCTGGCCAACACCGTCCGCCTCGACTCCGTCTCCGTGGACGACTTCGACACCGTCTTCTACCCCGGCGGTCACGGCCCCTTGTGGGACCTGGCCGAGGACGCCACCTCCATCAGGCTGATCGAGACCACGCTGCGCGCAGGCAAGCCGCTCGCCCTGGTCTGCCACGCTCCCGGTGTCCTGCGGCACGCGGTGAACGAGGACGGCACGCCACTGGTGCGGGGCAAGAAGGTCACCGGGTTCACCAACAGCGAGGAGGAGGGCGTCCAGCTCACCGAGGTGGTCCCGTTCCTGGTCGAGGACGAGCTCGTGCGGCTGGGCGGCGACTACTCCAAGGGTGAGGACTGGGCGCCGTACGTCCTGACGGACGGCCTGCTGATCACGGGGCAGAACCCGGCCTCCTCCGGTCCTGCGGCCGACGCGCTCATCGAGCTCGTCACGAAGACCGCCGGGCGCGACAAGGCCGACGCGTGAGCATGTCGCGGTAACGGCTCGGCCACTCTGCTGGGGCCGGTGCGGCACGCAGGCACCGATGATCTGCTCGGCGGCGGGCTGGAGGGAGACCGCGCGAGTGCCATCGCGGTCTCCCTCGGTTGATCTCCCTGCGAGATCATTCGTCACCGTCGCGGTTCGTGTAACCGGGTGGACCCGAGCGGAGCACGGGAAATCCCGATGGCATCTCCTGTGACAGAGCCCGCCTCGATCGGAAGGTGTTCCGGCTGCCCGTCCGGAACCCCATCTGCGCCTGGTGATGCTCGTCCGCCGAGTACGGCAGCCTCTCGGCCTGCAACTCCGGCTCGAGGAACCGCCCGAAGCCCTTTCCAGTGGCCGGCAGTTCCCCGACAACGCGTCAGATCAACCGATCAGTGTTGTACGCCGGTCCGGGTGAGGTTCCACGGTCCGCGGGGGAGTTGGGTGGGCAGCGGCCGGCCGCGGTCGGTTCGCAGGATGGTGTAGAGCGAGCGGATCTCGGCCAGTCGTTGTGCCGCCGTCACTGCCGGTCCGGCCGGGGTCCAGGGGGAGCGGGCCTGGCCGAGGATGAGTTCGGCGAAGCTGTGGGCGATGCCGGCGTGTCCGTGCGTGCCGGGGTGGACGCGGTCGATGGACCACATCCTCGGCGCGTGGGTGCGTTCGTCGTGCCACAGGTCGTGCATGATCGCGTTGTGCTCCGCCGCGATCGTGCGCACGTGGTCGTTGACGAGTTGGAACCGTGAGCGTGTTGCCTGGTGCAGGCGTGCGGGTCCGGGCCAGCGGCGGGTGATGTCCGGCAGGGTCGCCATGACCACCCGTGTGCCGGTGTCGCACAGGGCCGCCACCGTCTGCCGCAGCACGCGGCCTACCGCGGCGCCGTCGAAGCCCTGGCGGTCGAACGCGTCGTTGGCGCCGACCATGACGCTCGCCAGGTCGGGCTTGAGGCGCAGTGCCTGCTCGAGCTGGTGTTGGAGGACGTGCTGTGCGTGCCATCCGCGGACGGCGAGGTTGTCGTAGCGCAGTCCGGGCCACGCGTGGTCGAGCTCGCCGGCCAGGACGTCGGCCCAGCCGCGCAGCGTGCCGTCGAGACGGGGGTCGCCGACCCCCTCGGTGAGGCTGTCGCCGAGCGCCACGAACCGCCGCACCGGCTGAGTTCTGGAAACCATACCCAGCACCGTAGTGGAACCCTCCGGCACACCGCACGACAGCTGCTCTTGCGGACGCCGCGTACCGGGTCATGTGACACAGTGCGCGCATGCAGCAGTCCCGCACGCACGAATCGGCCGAGGCCGGGGACCCGGCCTGGAACCGCGAAGCGTGGCTCCTGGAACCGGACTCCGTGCAACGAGCGCTCGACGTGCTCGTGCCGCGCAGCGCCGGGCAGATCGTGCGGGAGGCGTTCTACGGCACCCGGCGCTTCGACGACTTCCGCCGCCACACGGGCCTGACCCCGGGCGTGCTGTCCGCACGTCTGGGCGACCTGACCGACCAGGGCATCCTGACCAAGGTCGCCTACCACGACACCGGGTCACGCGGCCGCCACGAATACCGCCTCACCGACAAGGGGCGGGACCTGGCCACCGCGATCATCAGTCTGCTGAACTGGGCCGACCGCTGGCTTCCCGCTCCCGGCGGACCCACCGTCGTGCTCACCCACCACGGCTGCGGCGCGTCGATCCGAACCGAGATCCGCTGCGCGCACGACCACCCCGTGGACAGCCTCGGCGACATCCAAGCCGCCCCAGGGCCCGGCGCCAGCGCGCGGGACTGACCGGCGGGCGTTGATGTCATAGAACGACCTTCTGGTACTGCTCGCGGTCCATGTCGTACACCTCGAGCGTCACCTGCGTCGGGAGGCCCTCGACGGGCTTGAGGTGATCACGGGCGATCCCGATGCTCACCTGCCCGACCTCCTGCTTGAGCTCGACCGACCGGCCCGTCAGCAACCCCACCCTGACGTGGATCATCGCGGCGGGCGAGCCGTCGCCGATCACGGACTCCTCGATCTGCCGGAACCGCGTCTTGAACGCCGCCACCTCCGCGCTGACCAGCGGCCCCACGGTCCGGTGCAGCGCGAGGGCGAAGGCGCGGCGGTCGAACGCCTCGCTCAGTTCGGCGGAGTACTCGACGGTGATCTGTGGCATGGCTTCACGCTACCGGCGACGAGGGCCGGGTCCTGGCCGTACAACCGGGTGACCAGGACGTGGGATCAGCTCGCGCCGCAGTCGGTCACGCAGAGCGAGCTTTCAAGGCTCAGCGGGGTGTCCGTGCGGACCATCCACCACATCGAGCAGGGGTGCGTCGAGCAGCCCTGGCACGAGTCGGTGCGCCGGCTGTGCGCGGTGCTCGGGCAGCCGGCGCGCGGGCCGCTCGCCATCGACGTGCTGGGGCCGCCGGCTGTGCACCGGGGTGACGAGGCCGTGGTGATCAGGTCGCCGCAGCAACGCGGCCTCGTCGGGCTGCTCGCCTTGCACGCCAACAGCTTCGTGTCCCCAGAGTGAGATCGTCGAGGTCCTCTGGGGACACACGCCCCCGGCGACCTACCGGGAACTGCTGTCCTCGCCGAACAGCTGGGCAGGCCGGTCCGGTTCGAGCCGGTCTCCGCGGAGCAGTGGTGGCGCGAGCCAACAGAACTGTCCGAAGTGGACGACATCGTCAACCCGGACATGGCGGGCCACATCACCTCGGTGGCGGCACGGGTGGCGCAGCACGGCTCGACGATGGCGGCCGGCTCCGGCGCACTGGCGAACCTGATCGGCCGCCGGCCGACGACGTTCCGGGAGTACGCCCGGGGTCTCTGACGAGCCTGAGTCACTTCCCGTGCGGGTCGTAGGTGTTGAGCGCGGCGACGACCTGGTCGTAGTCGCCGCGCGCCTCGCCGTAGCGCAGGAACTTGACGCGCTCGACCTGGATCTCGCGGGCGTCGGGCTGGGTCTCGATGATGCTCATGACCTCGGCGACGTACTCGTCGAGCGGCATGGCGTGGTCGCTCTCGGCCTGGCCGGGCAGCAGGTCGGTCTGCACCGACGGCGGCTCCAGCTCCACGACCCTCACCGACGTGTCGGAGAGCTGGAGCCGCAGCGACTCGCTGAGCATGTGGATGGCGGCCTTGGACGCGTTGTAGCTCGGCGTGATCTTCAACGGCGCGAAGGCGAGGCCGGAGGAGACGGTCATGATCGTGGCGTCCGGCAGCGTCTGGAAGTGCTCGACGAACGCGGCGATCAGGCGGATCGGGCCGAGCACGTTGGTGGTGACGATGCCCTCGGCGGACTCCAGGAACGACTCGGGGCGGTGCCAGTCCTCGATCCGCATGACGCCCGCCATGGTGATCAGCACGTTGACCGCCGGGAAGCGGGCGATGACGTCCTTGGCCGCGGTCTGGACGCTGGCGGGGTCGGCGGTGTCGATGCGGACGGTCTCGACGCCGCGGTGCTCGGCGGCGATCCGGTCGAGCAGTTCGGTGCGCCGGCCGCCCACGATCACGGGTTGCCGCGCTCGCGCAGGGCGAGGGCGAGCGCCAGGCCGATTCCGCTGGTGGCGCCGGGGATGAAGACGGTGTTTCCGGTGATGTCCATGGCACTGAGTCTCGGCCCGGTCACTGGTACCTCACCAGAGAGCCCTTATCGGGGGATCGGCGCTCCCTGGTTCGCAGCCGCACAAGCCGGATACTCGACCACATGGATCGGGTGGAACTGGCCGGCTTCCTGCGTCGCCGCCGGGAGGAACTGAGGCCGCAGGACGTCGGCCTGCCGGTGGGTGCGCGCAGGCGGGCACCGGGGCTGCGGCGCGAGGAGGTCGCGGCGCTGGCGGCCATGTCCACGGACTACTACACGCGCCTGGAACAGCAACGCGGCCCGCAGCCGAGCGAGCAGATGCTGGCCGCGCTGGCCAGGGCCCTGCGGCTGAGCGACGACGAACGCGACTACCTGTTCCGCGTCGCCGGTCGCAACGCCCCGTCGCCCCAGGCCACCGCCACGCACGTCGCGCCCGCGTTGCAACGGGTGCTGGACCGCCTGAACGACACTCCGGCGCTGATCCTGTCGAACCTCAGCGAGGTCCTCGTGCAGAACCGGTTCGCCGAGGCGTTGTACGGCGACTCCTCGCACTTCACCGGCCACGCCCGCAGCGGGATCTACCGCTGGTTCACCGAGCCGGGCGAGCGCCTGATCTACCCCGAGCACGACCGCGACCGGCAGAGCCGCACCCAGGTGGCGAACCTGCGTGCCGCCTACGCCTCGATGGGCCCGCGTTCACGCGCCGGCGAGCTCGTCCGCGCTCTGCAGAAGGAAAGCCAGGAGTTCGCCGAGCTGTGGGAACGGCACGAGGTCTCGAAGCGGTTCGAGGACCACAAGGTGCTGATCCACCCTCAGCTCGGCGAGATCGAGGTCGACTGCCAGGCGTTGTTCACCGAGGACCAGTCGCAGGCGCTGCTGGTGCTCACCGCGCCGCCGCGCACCGAGGCGTTCGACAAGCTGCAGCTGCTCGGTGTGCTGGGCACGGAGAAGTTCGTCAGCTGAGGACGAGGATCGTCTCCTCGATCTCGGCCTTCCGCGCCGCCGCGTAGCCGGTGTCGGTGCCGACGGGCTTGAACCCTGCCCTGGTCAGCACGCGCAGCGAGGCCGTGTTGTCACTGGCGGCGCGGGCGTGCAGCGGCCGGACCGTGACGCGTTCGAGCAGCAACGCCAGCGCCCGCCCGGCGACGCCCTGACCCCACACGGAGCGGTCGACCCAGTAGGTGACCTCGGTGTCGCCCTCCATCACGAAGCTGGCGATGCTGCCGACGACCACCCCGTCACCGAGGATCACGTGGTTGAGGGTCTCGGGGTTGGAGCGGATCTTGCGCATGTGCGCGTCGAACGCCTCGCGGTCGTCCGGGTCCTCCGCCGTGAACGCCGCCATCCACGCCGCTTCGGGATCACGCATGAACTCGAACAACACGTCCAGGTCCGCGTCCTCGACGCCGCGCAGCGTCACCTCTGTGATCATCGAGCCAGCCTAGTCGCGAGCCACGCCAGCGAGAGGGGATACCGGTAGTCGATCGCGCCGTGGCCCGCGTCGAAGAGCTCGAAGTGCACGCGTTCGTCCGGGATCCCGGCCAGCGCGATCTCCTTGCGGAACGCCTCGGCGCCGAGGTCGAGGAAGTACTCGTCCCGCGTGCCCGCGTCGATCCACACAGCGCGCAGCGACCGGATCGCGTCGGCGTGCCCGGCCACCATCCGCACCGGGTCCCAGTCGAGCCAGCGCTGCCACACCTCCGGCTTCGGCACACCGGTGACGGCGTCGAACGGGAGCTCCGGCGTGCCGTCCTCGGTGGCCGAGAAGCACGCCGCCACACCAAGAATCCCGAGCAGGTCCATGTCCTCGGGCTTGGTGAACGCCGTGCGGCTGCGGAAGTCGGTCCACCACTTCTGCACGTCGTGGTCGTAGCCGCGCAACGCCCGCACGGCCTTGCCGAAGTCCGCCTGGTAGCAGAGCTCGTAGAGCGCGTCACCCGCGTGCGTGGCCAGCGCGCCGAACAGGTCCGGCCGCAGCATCGGTGTGATCATCGCGCCGAACCCGCCGGAGGACTTACCGGCGATCGCCCGCGACTCGCGGTCCGGGATCGTGCGGTAGTGCGCGTCCACCCACGGCACGATCTCGTCGCACAGGTACGAGTGGTAGCGGCCGGTGCCGGGGGAGTCGACGAACTGCGAGCCGCCGTAGCTCGTCCACGCGTCGGCGTAGACGACGATGCACCCAGGCGCTCCCTGCGCGAACACCGCGTCGGCCGTCTCGATGAACGGCTGGCGGAACGGCGTGCGGTTCGCCCACATCGCCACGTGCCCGGTGTAGCCCTGGATCATGTAGATCGTCGGGTAGCGCTCGGTCCCGGAGTCGTAGCCCGGCGGCACGTACACCCACAGCGGGCGCTCGTGCGGATCACCGAGCGGGTTGTCGCGCAGCAGCGCGGACTCGACGGTGTGCTGGTCCAGCCGACCGGCGAGCGGTCCCTCCCAAGGCAGCATGCCCCCAGTCAACCACAGTGGACTCACTGGTCCAGAAAATGTAGCGTGGGGGCATGAAGCTCACGGCGAAGGGGCAGGCTACGCGGCAGCGCATCATCGAGGGCGCGGCGGCACACCTGCGCAGCGACGACGCGGCCGGCGTGACGCTGGACGACATCCGGGCCATCACCGGCACCAGCAAGGGGCAGATCTTCCACTACTTCCCGGACGGCAAGGAGGAGCTCTTCCTCGCCGTGGCGCGGTTCGAGGCCGATCGTGTGCTCTCCGACCAGCAGCCGCACCTCGGCGCCCTGACGTCGTGGACCGCCTGGGAACGCTGGCGCGACTCGGTCGTCGCCCGCTACCGGGCGCAGGGCCGGTCCTGCCCCCTGGGTGTGCTGATGGGCCAGCTCGACAGCACGCCGGGCGCGCACGAGGTCATCGGCACCCTGATCGAGCAGTGGCAGTACCAGCTGCGGCAGGGCGTCCTGGACATGCAGCAGGCCGGCCTGGTGCGTCCCACCGTGGACGCCGACCGCATGTCCGCCGCGTTGATCGCGGGCATCCAGGGTGGCGTGCAGGTGCTCAGGTCGACGGGCAGCATCACCTACCTGGAGGCCGTGCTCGACACGCTGATCGACCACCTCCGCGGCTGATTTCCTGGACTTGCGGGTCCAAAATTCCGCTCCTAACTTCGAGGACATGACACAGCGACTGCAGGGCAGGACGGCCCTCATCACCGGTTCCACCAGCAACATCGGCCGCTCGATCGCGGTCGCCTTCGCCCGCGAGGGAGCGCACGTCGTCGTCTCCGGGCGTGACGAGACCAGGGGAGCGGAGGTCGTCGACCAGATCCGCGCCGACGGGGGCAAGGCCGACTTCGCCCGCGCCGACCTCGACGGCTCCTCCGCCGCGAGTCACGCACTGGCCGCCGAGGCCTCGGCCCTGCTGGGCGGACGCGTCGACGTCCTCGTCAACAACGCGGGGATCTACCCGCCCTCGACCACCCCGGACACCGACGAGGCGCTCTTCGACCGCGTCTTCGGCGTCAACGTGAAGGCGCCGTTCTTCCTGACCCAGGCGCTCGTTCCCGCGATGATCGCCGCCGGTGGCGGTGTCGTCGTCAACCTCGGTTCGTGGATCACCCGGCTCGGCGTCCCGAGCGGGTCGATCTACAGCACCACCAAGGGCGCGATGGAGACGCTGACCCGCGCGTGGGCGTCGGAGTTCGGGTCGCAGGGCATCCGGGTCAACGCGATCTCGCCCGGCGTCATCGCCTCCGACGGCTGGGACGACGCCACCCGCCAGATGGCCGACGTGATGATGCACGGCACCCCGGCCGGTCGGTCGGGACATCCCGACGCGATCGCCGGGGCGGCCGTCTACCTGGCCTCGGACGACGCCGAGTTCGTGCACGGCATCGTGCTGGACGTCGACGGCGGCCGGACGGGAGTGGCGGTCGTCGCCGTGTGACCTGGGTCACCTATCCGCCCGGTTTCTGTGACCTGAGGTGAGACTCGCCGGTCTCCCATGGCGTACGGAAAGTTGTCGGGCGAAGGGTGCGGAAGTGACGGGTCGGGAGTGGCTGGGGCAGGTGGACGCCGAGCAGGTGGAGTCCGCGCGGGCCGGTGATCGGGCGGCGCTCGACGCCGTCGTCACGGGCTGCCTGCCGCTGGTCTACAACGTCGCCGGTCGGGCGCTGCACGCCGACGCCGACGTCGACGACGTGGTCCAGGAGACGATGGTCCGCGTGATCCGCGGCATCGACGCGCTGCGGGAGCCCGACCGGTTCCGGTCGTGGCTCGTCGCCGTCACGATCAACCAGGTCCGCGAGCACTACCGGCGCCGCGACCTGGCCCCCGCCCCGCTGGAGGAGTACGACAGGGCCGATCCGGGCGCCGAGTTCGTCGAGGTCGCGTTGTCCCGGCTGCACTTCGCCCAGCAGCGCCGCGAGGTCGACGAGGCCGCCCGCTGGCTCGACCCGGCCGACCGGGAGCTGCTGGCGCTGTGGACGCTCGAACGCGTCGGGCAGCTGACCAGGGCCGAGGTCACCGACGCGCTCGACCTCGGCGCGCACGCGGTCACGGTGCGTGTCAGCAGGCTCAAGGGCAGGCTGGAGACGATCCGGCACCTCGTGCGCGCGTTGTCGATGGAGCCGCGGTGCGCCGGGCTCGACCGGGCGGCGCAGGGCTGGAACGGCGAGCCGAACCCGTTGTGGCGCAAGCGGCTCCTGCGGCACGTCGACGAGTGCGGGCGCTGCCGGCGCGGTGTGGACGACGCGATGCCGGTCGAACGCATCCTGACCGGCGCCGCGCTGCTCGTCGTCCCGGCGGCCTACCTGCCGCAGCTGCTCGAGAACCTCGGTGACGTGACGCCGGACCTCGCGGCCCACGCGACCGAGCTCGTTCCCTCGCACCTCGCCGAACCGGCGGGCGTGTTCGCGAAGCTCGCCGCCAAGCCGGTTCTCGCGGTGGCGGGCGCGGTCGGGGTGTGCGCGATCATCGGGGTGGTCGGCGCCATGGTGCTGATGCCGTCCGACCCTCCGGCCGCCGTGGCGGGCCCGGCCACCACCCAGGCGCTGCTGCAACCCACGTCCTCGTCGCCGGAGACCACGTCCTCGTCGCCGGAGACCACGTCCGCGACGTCGAGCGCGCCGTCGTCCACAACCACCACCACGACCACAACGACGACGACCACCACGACAGCGCCGCCCGAACCCGTTCGCGTCGCCACCCCGGAGGAACGCGTTCTCGCGCTGATCAACGAGACCAGGGCGAAGGACGGCCTCGCGCCGCTCACGGTCGACCCGGCCCTGGTCACCGCCGCCGACCGGCACACCAGGGCGATGATGGCCAACGGCTGCGGCCTGTCGCACCAGTGCCCCGGCGAGAGCGGCCTGGGCGAGCGCAGCACCGCGGCGGGCGTGAAGTGGAGCTCGGTCGCGGAGAACGTCGGCATGGGCGGCCCGGTCAAGGACAACGTCGAGGCGATCTCCAAGATGGCGCTCGGCCTCACCCAGGGCATGATCGACGAGAAGCCCCCGAACGACGGCCACCGCAAGAACATCCTGAGCAAGTCGTCCACCCGCATCGGCATCGTGGTGATCCGCGACGCCAAGGGCACCGTGTGGATGACGCACGACTTCGCCGGAAGTTGATTCGAGACGCCGGTTTAAAAAAGATCATCCTGAAGTCGTACGTGGGAACGCGACCACGGTCGGACGCGTGACGATCCGTCCGGACACCACTGTCTCTCCCGTGCAGACCGTCACCTACCGCTGGCCGACCGCGGTCACGACCGACACCCCGGAACTGTTGCGCTGGACCGGTTTCGGCGGCGCGCTCCTGCTCACCGCCGGTGCCTGGGCGGTGAGCGCCAGAGCGGGGGGACTGGCGCTGGGTGTCGCGATCGCGGGTGCGGGCCTGGTCGTGCTGACGTGGGCGCTGCTCGGCCGCACCAGGCCGGACCCCGGCTGGCTGCGCCGGACGCTGGCGTGGTGGTGCGGGCCGCTGCTGGTGGCCCCGCCGCTGTTCAGCGGGGACGTCTTCAGCTACCTGGCCCAGGGCGAGGTCGCGGCACGGGGCCTGGATCCCAACGTGGTGAGCCCTGCGGTCGGCGCGAGTGCGGAGGCGGTGGCCCGCGTCGGCGTCTACTGGCGCGAGACGCCGTCGCCGTACGGGCCGCTGTTCACAACGGTCGAGCGGTCGATCACCCAGGTCACCGGCGGCGATCCGGTCGCGGGCATCGTGCTGTACCGGCTGGTCGCCGTGCTGGGCCTGCTGCTCGTCGTGTGGGCGGTGCCCCGGCTCGCGGCCATGACGGGCGTGCAGGAACGCGCGGCGTTGTGGCTGGGCGTGATGAACCCGTTGGTGCTGTGGCATCTCATCGGCGGTGTCCACAATGACGCGTTGATGCTCGGCCTCATGCTGTCGGGCACTGTCGTCGCGCTGCACGCGCTGCCGGAGCTGAAGTGGTGGCAGTACACGGCCGGTGTCGTCCTCATCGGACTGGGCGCTCAGGTGAAGCTGCCCGCACTGGTGGCGCTCGCGGTGGTCGGTACCGCGCTGGCGCGCCGGCTCGGCGGTGGCTGGGCCCGGTTCGTCGCCGCGGGGTTCGGCATGGTCGTGGCCGCGTGCGTCGTGTCGGTCGTGACCTCGTTGGCGGGCATGGCCGGTTTCGGCTGGGTGCAGGCGCTCGGGACTCCGTCGAAGGTGAACAGCTGGATGGCGCCGACCAACTGGCCCGGCTATCTGTCGGGTGCGGTGTTCGGTCCGGAAAGCGGTCAGGCGATGATTTCCTCGGCACGGATCGCGGGGCTCGTGCTGATCCTGTGCGGGGTGGCGGTGGTGGTGCACCGGCAGCTGCGCGGCGGGATCTCCGAGGTGATGTCGCTGGGGTTGATGATGAGCCTGATCGTGGTGCTGGGGCCGGTGATCCAGCCGTGGTACCTGCTGTGGGCCGTGCTGCCGCTGGCCGCGTGCCTGCCGGTGGGGACGTGGCGGACCAGGGTCGCCGTGCTCGCCGGGGCGTTCGCGCTGCTCGTGCCGCCGCTCGCCGGCAACTTCGCGGGCCGCGTGCCCGAGCTGGTCGGCGCCTACGTCCTCGGGATCGCCCTGGTCGGGGGCGCGTACCTCGGCCTGCGCCGCGCGAGGGTGTCCGTTGCGCAAGCCTGACCTCGCTCGGTACGGGGCTGCCGCGCTGGCCGGCGGCGCGCTGGCCCTGAGTTTCCCGCCCCGCACGCTCTGGTGGCTCGCCGTGCCCGCGTTCGTGGTGCTGTGGCTCGCCCTGAAGGGCGCGGGCGCCCGTCGCAGCGCCGGCCTCGGGTTCACGTTCGGCCTGACGTTCTTCCTGCCGCACCTGTGGTGGATCCAGCACTTCCTCGGCAACGACTTCGGCCCGTGGCCGTGGCTGGTGCTCAGCGCGTTGATGGCGTTGTTCATCTGCGCCGTCTGCGCACTGTTCCCGCTGGTCTCCCGGCTGCCCGCCGCCCCTGTGTGGGCGGCGCTGCTGTTCGTGCTGCAGGAGACCCTGCGCGGGCTGATCCCGTTCAACGGCTTCCCGTGGGGCCGCGTCGCGTTCGGCCAGGTCGACGGCCCGTTCGCGCGGCTCGCCGTGCTCGGTGGCGCGCCGCTGGTGACGTTCGCCGTGGTCTTCACCGGCTTCGGCCTGGCCGCCTGGTTCCCCAGATGGACCCGTGCCTGGGCACTGGTGCCGATCGTCGCCGCGCTCGCGGTGAGCCCCCTGATCTCGATCGAGGCGCAGACCGGCCAGCGCACCGTCGGCGTCGTGCAGGGCAACGCCCCCGACCTCGGCCTCGGTCTGCTCTCCGAGGGCGCCACCCTGCGCGCCAACCACCTGCGCAAGACCGCGGAGCTGGCTGCGCTGGTCCGCGGCGGCGCGCTGCCGAGGCCGGACCTCGTGGTGTGGCCGGAGAGCGCGACCAGGACCGGTGACCGCGACCCCGTGCTCGACAACGCCATTGCCGACCTCGGCGTGCCGACCCTGGTCAGCGCGTTGCGCGACGGGCAGAACTCGGTCATCGCCTGGGATCCCGTCAAGGGCGCGGGGGAGTCGTACGCGAAGCAGGAGCTCGTCCCGTTCGCCGAGCACATCCCGTTGCGCCCGCTGGCCCGGATCTTCACGCCGTTCGCCGACCAGCCGGACCTCGACGCGGGCACCGAACCCGGCGTGCTCGACATCGCGGGCACGCGCGTGGGCGTCGGCATCTGCTACGAGGTCGCCTACGACTACGTCCTGCGCGAGAGCGCGGCTGAAGGCGCGCAGCTGCTGGTGGTGCCGACGAACAACGCCTGGTACGGCCGCGGCGAGATGACCTACCAGCAGCTCGGGATGGCCCGCCTGCGCGCCATCGAACACGGCCGCGCCGTCGTCGTCGCGGCGATCAGCGGCGTCAGCGCGGTGGTGCGGCCGGACGGCAGCGTCGTGCAGTCGACCGGGATGTTCACCGACGACCTGATGGTGGACACCGTGCCGTTGCGCACGGACCTGACGTTCGCGACGAGGTTCGGCGGCGCGGTCCACGTCCTGCTCACGGGTGCGGCGCTGGCCGCGTGCGTGGTGGGACTGTGGAGGCGCCGCCGCGCCTCAGTTCTTGCCGAGCAGGGCTGACCCCAGCAGCGTTCGCTGGTGCAGCACGGACAACCCCTGCCTCTCCGTCGTCAGCAGCCCGGCCTCCCGCAGCACGGTCGTGTGCCTGCTGACCGACGACGGTGACGCGCCCAGGCGTTCCGCCAGCTCGGTCGTCGTGGCCCCGGCGCCGACCGCCGCCAGCACCGCAGACCGGGTGTTGCCGAGCAACGCCGCGAGCGCGCCCTGCTCACGCCGTCCACTCGCGAGCTGCCGCTGCCACGTCCAGTCGTGGTGCAACGGGTACACCACCGTCGGCGGCAGCTCCGGATCAGCGAACGCGACGGGTGTGCGGCGGCAGAAGTACGAGGGCACCAGCTGCAGTCCACGCCCGTCGAGGTACAGGTCGCGGTCGTACGCGTACTGGACCTCCAGCACCGGCGGCCGCCAGTTCATCAACGGCCACATGCCCCGCAGCAGTCCCTCGATGGACCCCGCGACGCCGTTGCGGTGCACACGATCGGTCTCGACGGCCTCCTCGATCAGATCGGTGTACGGCGCGATCACCGCGCAGTGGTAGCGGGCGAACGCCTCGGTGAGCTCCAGCAGGGACTCACCGTCACCCGCCGCCAGCGGACGCGTCCACTCAGGTGTGGGACGCACGTCCTCCAGCCGCCCGAACTCCTCCCGCAACCGGTGCCGCGGCGTGGACCGGATCGCGGCCAGCGCGCTCCCCAGTCCCTGCGCGCCCTCCGGCGGTGTGAGGAAATCCGGGAAGTACGGCCCCAGCGGGGCGAGCACGGACAGCATGCGGACGCCGGACGTGATCACCTGCCGGTCGCCGTTGCGGCGGATGTGCCGAAGCCACGGCTGCAGCAACAACCCGCTGTCCAGTTCGGTCAGCCGAAGCCAGCTGAACACCATTTCCCAGAGCGGATCCACCCTTTCTGCTACCTGCGTACGCTCCAGATCGCCAGGCGAAAAATGGATGCGCAACACAGCAACCTCCCCAGGCCAGGTCACCGCGCATAACGTTACCGGGCGTGTCACTCCGCCGAATCACGCAACGAAAACCGGTCTCGGGACCAATGCCCCGAGACCGGTTACGCGCCATCTGGCGGGATCAGCCGCAGCTGGTGCTGACCCACTGGTGCGAACGGACCTGGTAGGTCCCGGCGAGGTCACCCTTCTGACCCTGCCTCGTGCAGCCGATCGAGTTGTTGTACCCGGTGTTGCGGTAGAACCGGACGCCCGTGGCGGACGACGTCCCCCGGTTGTAGACGGACTTGACCTCCTTGGTCGTGGCCCAGGAACACTTGTAGGTCCCCGCGGTCCAGTCCGAGTCCGCCACGTCCCACATGCACCGGCCACCGGTTCCGCCGAACCCGTTCCAGAAGCAGATGTTGCCGGTGTTGCAGTCCCAGGCGGCGAGCGCCTGGCCGGTCTCGGAGTCGAACGCCGCGCCCACAGCGGCGGCCTGGGCGACCGGGGCCTCCGCCTGAGCGCTCGGCGCCGCGAGAGCGACACTGAACAGCATGGCGAGCGGCATCAACGCCAGCACAATACGCCGAACGAACCTCAAAGGATTCCTCCCTAAACCCGAAATGAATTCGGCCGAGGTCACCTTAAACAGAGAGAGGATCGGGAAGAAAGCTATTGCTCCGTGGCGCAAAAGCACATTTCACGGCCGTCGGGTGTACCTGTGTTTCACGCCTGCCGGGAAGTACTCCGGATCTCCCGCGGGGCGCAGCACGACCTCGGGCAGCTGCCGTTCGGCGGGGACGTAGTGCGCGAACTCGCTGTTGAGCCGCAGCAGCTGGGCCCGCACCGCCTCCGCGATCACCGCGGCGTCCGCCGTCGCGCCCTGCGCGGTCTCGACGGTGATCCGCAACAGCCGGTCGCGATCTTCGTTCTCGACCGACTCGATCACGAACTTTCCCGTCACCGTCTCGCTGATGCCGGGTTGTTCCAATCCGACCGTCACGTTCTCCGGATAGACGTTCGCGCCGAAGAACGACACCGTGAACAACGACCGCCCGAACAGGAACACGAACGGCAGCTCCGGGCCCGGCGGGGGAGTGAAGCCGTTGCGGGCGCAGTAGGCCAGCAGGTCGGCGTGCCGCAGGACCCCGCCCTCGTCGGCGATCCGGTAGCGGATCAGCGGGATCCCGCCGTCCGCGGTGAACACCAGCGTGCCGTCGTGCACCTCGAAGAACCGGCTCGCCGGGTCGTACTGCACGAGCGTGGGCAACCGCGAATCGCCGAAGACCTCCCGTGCCCTGTCCGGGTGGCCGGCGAAGAACCGGCGGATGCTCGCCGACAGCGCGGTCTCGTTGCCCAGCACGCCGGAATCCGCTGTGCCGTAGAGGGAAGCGACGTCCGTGACGGGGTCGGCGATGCCGGCCCGCCCGGACACCAGGGAACGCCACTGCTCGCTGAACACCTCGCCCGCCAGCACGAGCTTGATCCGGTACGCGGGCCAGTCGACGCCCTGCGCGAGCCCGGTGTCGACGACGTCCTTCACGAACGGCGGGTAGCCCAGCAGCACGACCTGCTCGAAGTGCGGTGCCAGCTCCGGCAGCACCCGCAGGATCTCGGCCTTGTTGTTGCCCGGCGCCACGACCGTGATCGGGCAGCCCTTGGCCGCGAGGTGCCGCACGCAGGCCTGGGTGAACAGCCCGCCGACCCACGTGCCGAGCGGGAAGCACACCACGGCCAGCGTTCTGCGCTCGTCCGCGTGGAATCCGTCCACCAGCACCTGCTCGAACCGCCGCGCGACGTGCAGCTCGTCCTCGAGGCTCCTGGGCCAGATCGTCGGCCTGCCGCTGGATCCCGACGACACGGCGATCATGTCGCAGCTCTCCAGCCGGCCGTCGCGGCACAGCTCCGGCAGCGGGTACCGCTCGTGGTAGTTCGCCTTGTCCAGCAACGGAAGCCGCTGGAAGTCCTCGAACGTGGTGACGGTGGCGGGCTCGATCCCGTTCTCCCGCAGCAGCTTCCGGTACGCGGGCACGGTCGCGGCCGTGTGCTGGAACAGGTCGAGCACCCAGCTCCCGGACTTCGGCTCGGCGGGGGCGAAGAAGTCGTCGAACGCCTGGCGCACGCGGTCCTGCCGGCTGCTGTCCATCACCCGAGCGTATCGATCTGATCCACATTCCACCCGAACCAGACGAAGGACGGTTCACGGGGAGTGCTCGCCGCTTCTACCGTCTGTGTCTGACCGGGAACCCCCTGCCTCCCGGTCGTGAGGAGCACAACTTCATGAAATCCCTGCGCACGGGGGCGCTGGCCGTCTTGACGGCTTCAGTGGTCGCCCTCTCGATGACGGGCGCCTCCGCCCACGACCCCAACACCGCCGAGGGACAGGCCGCGGCCAGGACGTTCCTCGCCGACCACCTCCCCGCCGACCGCCACGCCGTGACCGGGCAGGCTGCCGGCGTGCCGTGCGTCGACGGCAAGGCCGACATCTACCCCTGCAAGAACGTCGACCTGCTCAGCGTGCTGCCGCTGTCCTCGATGGGCGGTGGCAACGGCAACGACGTCTGGGGCTGGACCGATCCGGCCTCCGGCAAGGAGTACGCGATCGTCGGCCGCACCAACGGCACGGCGTTCGTCGACGTCAGCACGCCCACCGCGCCGAGGTTCCTGGGCAACCTGCCGTCCAACGGCGGCAGCAGCTCCTGGCGTGACATGAAGGTCTACAGGGACCACGCGTTCATCGTCGCCGACTTCATCACCGGCCACGGGATGCAGGTGTTCGACCTGACCCGCCTGCGGACGATCACGACGCCGCAGACGTTCACGGCCGACACCCTGTACAAGGACTTCGGCCCGGCGCACAACATCGCCATCAACGAGGAGACCGGGTACGCGTACGCGATCGGCTCCAACACGTGCAGCGGCGGCCCGCACATGGTCGACATCCGCACGCCGAAGTCGCCGAAGAACGCAGGCTGCGTCGCGCAGGACGGCTACACGCACGACAACCAGTGCGTGGTCTACCGAGGCCCGGACGCCACCTACCGCGGCCGGGAGATCTGCTTCAACTCCAACGAGGACACGCTGACGATCGTCGACGTGACCGACAAGGCCAACCCGGTCCAGATCGTGCGCAAGGCCTACTCCGGCGCGCAGTACTCGCACCAGGGCTGGCTGACCGAGGACCAGCGCTACTTCCTGCTCGACGACGAGCTGGACGAGTCGCGCGGCACCGACAAGCGCACCAAGACCTACATCTGGGACCTCGCGTCGCTGGCGAACCCCGTGCACACCGGCGTCTACAACTCGCCGGCCACGGCCATCGACCACAACCAGTACATCAAGGGCAAGTACTCCTACCAGGCCAACTACCAGGCGGGGCTGCGCATCCTCGACGTCAGCGGCATCGCCTCGGCGCAGCTGACGGAGGCCGGGTTCTTCGACATCTACCCGGCGGCGAACGAGGCGAAGTTCAACGGGGCGTGGAGCAACTACCCGTACTTCGCCAGCGGCATCGTCCTGGTCAACGGCATCGAGCAGGGCCTGGTCGTGGTCAAGCCCAACCTCGGCGCCGTCGAGCCGCCGCCCACCGGCGGCAGGTTCGAGAACACCGCGGACGTGCAGATCCCGGACGCGGGCGCCGCGGTGACGTCGTCCGTCTCGGTCTCGGGTGTGCCCGGCAAGGCGCCGGCGGAGTTGAAGGTGAACGTCGCCATCTTGCACCCGTACCGCGGGGACCTGGTGATCGACCTCGTCGCGCCCGACGGGACCTCGTTCCGGCTCAAGGGTTCCGGCAACGACTCCGGTGACAACGTGCTGACCACCTACGAGGTCAACGCCGCCGCCGAGGACGCCGCGGGGACGTGGCAGCTCAAGGTGCAGGACGTCGCCCGCTCCGACGTCGGCTACGTCGACGCGTGGAGCCTGCAGTTCTGACCTGACGCGGGTGGGCGGCAGCACCGCCCACCCGCGCTCCGAGGAGTTGTCATGCGCAAGCTGAGTCTCACCGACTGGTTCTTCGCCCTGCTCGCCCTCGCCGTGGTGGCGGGCGGCGGGGTCATGATGTTCTCGCGCTCCGCACCGGCCATGCAGCACCAGAACATGGGCCCGGTGCTGCCCGCCGCGCACAGCGACGGACTGTCCGAAGTGGAGAGCGGCTACCGGTTCGACCGCGTCACCATGCCGGAGACCCGCGGCACGGCCGTCCCGGTGGCGTTCCGCATCCTCGACGGCGCCGGCGCGCCCGTCACCCGTTTCCTGGACAACCAGACCAAGCAGATGCACTTCTTCGCCGTCCGCGAGGACATGAACGTCTTCGAGCACCTGCACCCAGTGCTGGACGGCGACACCTGGCACGCCACCCTCTCCCTGCCGGACGGCGGCGCCTACCGCATGTTCGCGGAGTTCGTCCCGCTCGACACCGCGGACCCGCGCCACCCGGTAGTGCTCGGCGTGCCGTTCAGCGTCCCCGGTGACACGGCACTGGCCCCGCTGCCCGCCCCGTCCGACGGCGCGACCACCACCGACGGCTACACCGTGACGCGCGTGGACACCCCGGCCCAGCCGAAGGCGATGAGCCCGCAGACCCTCCGCCTGTCGATCCGCGCCCCGGACGGCAAGCCGGTCAGCTCCCTGGAACCACACCTCGGCGCCAACGGCCACATGACCGGCTTCCACACCATGCTGCTCTCCGCCACCCACCTGCACCCGGTCGAACTGGCCGGCATCCCGCTCGACAACGGCGAGCTGAGCTTCCAGGCCGTGTTCGCCGACCGGGGCGAGTACCGGCTGTTCCTGGAGTTCGCCCACGGCGGCAAGGTGCACCGGGCGGCCTTCACCGTCGACGTCGGCTGAGCCATTGGGTGATGGCTTGCGCGGTGGACGCTGCATGCTCGGTGAGCACCGTGTCGTGGTCTCCAGGGATGTCGGCTGTTTCGTGGGCCGGCCAGCGAGGTCGCCAGTCCCGGTCGGGGTCGGCTTTGCGCATCTCGGGTGTCGGCCCTGCTTTGAGCAGCAGGGACGGCACTGCTGACGGTTCCGGTCGCCAGCCGTCGAAGAGCCGCACGTAGCCGCCGCCGGCGAGCAGGGCCGCGTCGCCGACGATGCTGCCGTAGTGGTGCGCCGGGAGTCTGGCCTCGCCGCTGACCAGTGCCAGGGCTCGGTCGTCGTCTCTGGCGAGTGCGCCTTCGTCGGTTTCGATCAGAACCACTCCGGCTGCGCCCGCCCGTTCGGCGACCGCGTGGGCGACTGCGCCGCCGAGGCAGTGTCCTATGAGGACCTTCGGTCTGCCTGGGGCGAGGTTCCGCACCGCGTCCGCGTGGGACTGGACGAGGGCATCGACGTCCGCGGGGATTGCCGGGTCGTCTCCGAAGCCGGGGTAGGGGAGCAGGTGCACGTCGTGGTCGAACTGCCGTGCCAGGTTCAGCGGTGTCTGGTCTCCCGGGGTGAGGTAGCTGGGGAGGTAGATCAGGACCGGGTCCTGGGTTCCCTTGGTCAGCTGCTGGGGTTCGACCGGGGCCGGAGTGGTGGTGGGGAGGGCGTAGGACGCCAGGAAGCGCAGGGCCATGGCCTCGCGCGGACCCTTCTGGTGGAGCACGCGGTGGTAGAGGGCCGCGAACCCCTCCGGCCGTCGACCGGAATTGTCAGACCCGTTTGAGACGATAGGAGTGGGGACCTGATCCCCCCAGGGGGCCTGCGAGTCTGGATCGATTCCGCCCAGCTGGCCAGGTTCGGAGGCGTCGAGCAACGCCTGCACGTGGGCCGTGAGCCGGGGCAGCGTCGGATGGTCGAACACCACCGTGGCACCCAGCCTCAACCCCGTGGCCGCGTTGATCCGGTTGCGCACCTGCAACGCGGTCAGCGAGTCGAACCCGAGCTCGCCGAACTCCCTGTCGGCAGGCAGCGAAGCCGGATCGGCATACCCGAGCACCGCCGCGACCACACCGCGAACCCCCTGCCCGACATCGCCCCAGCTGTCCGAAACGGCCGCGACGGCCGCAACAGGCGCCAGCTGCACCGGCACCAGCACCGGCTCCCGCGTCCGCAACGCCCGGTCGAGCGCCGCGATCCCGGTCTCCGCGCTCATCGCGACCACCCCGTCGGCCGGCAGCCCGGCGCCCATCCCGGACGAGGTGTCCCACAACCCCCATGCCAGCGACAGACCGGGCAACCCGCGCGCCACCCGATGCCGGGCGAGGGCGTCGAGGAACGCGTTGGCGGCCGCGTAGTTCGCCTGCCCGGGCCTGCCCAGCACCCCGGAGGCCGAGGAATACAGCACGAACGCGGACAGTGACAGGTGCGCGGTCGCCTCATGCAGGTTCCAAGCACCATCGGCCTTGGGCGCGAAAACGTGAGACAAACGCGCTGGGGTCATGGCGCCGAGCAGACCGTCGTCCAACACACCGGCGAGGTGGAAGACCGCGCGCAACGGCGAGCACGACGCCACCAGCTCGGTGACCGCCGCCGGGTCGCTGACGTCGCACGCCAGGACGGTCACCGGGCAGGCGAGCTCGGCCGACCACTCGGGCTTCCCGCCGCTCCGGCTCGCCAGCACCAGGTGCCGCGACAGGGGAGCGAGATAGCGGGCCAGCGGCTCGGCGAGCGCGCTCGTACCACCCGTGATCAGCACGGTGCCGTCGAAAGCGGGCCGCACACCGGAAGGCTCCGAGGCCGGCACCAGCTCAGGCGCGAACACGAGCGGGCCGTCAACGGCGATGCGTGGTTCGGCAGAGACGATCACCGTGTCGGAAGCAGCACGCAGATCGCACAGACCGAGCTCGGGGTGCTCGGCCTGTGCGCTGCTGACGAGTCCCCACACCGCGGCGGCCGTGAGATCCGGGTCGTCGCCGGTGGCGTTGCGCGTGACCACGACCAGTCGTTCCGGCGGCCCGGCGAGCCAGCGGTGCAGCCGGTCCAAAGTGGATGCAAGATCGGTGGCCTCGAAGACCGAGCCGTCCACCGGTGACGGCGTGACCGGGACCCAGCGCACCTGCTTCACCACGTCGTGGACCTTCAGCGGCCGCGTCACCAGCGACTCGATGAGCGCCACCGGGCGCCCATCCCGATCAGTGATCAGCACGCGCAGCTCGTCCGGCCCGATGCGGGTGAGGTGCGCCCGCACGGCCGTGGCATCGGTCCGGTAGATCTCGACGCCGTTGAACGCGAACGGAACCTTCACCGCGCCACCGGGTTCCGCCAGCAGCGAGGCGTGCAACGCCGCGTCCAGCACGCACGGCAACGGGCCGGCAGGCAGGTCGATGTCGGCGAGCAGGTCGTCCCCGTGCCGCCACAACGCCGTGACGCCCTGGAAAGCCGGCCCGTAGTGGTGTCCCCGCGCCGCCAGGCCCGCGTAGTCGACGGGAACCGGCGAGGCCCCGTCAAACGAAACAGGGGAGTCCGGGAACCCGCGAACGGGCGCGGCAGTCGCGGAGATGTGCCGCGTCCACGGCTCGTTGGAGCTAACACGGGACCAGATGGTCACCGTCCGCTCCTGGTCCACCAGGACCTGGACTCGCACGTCCTCCTTGAGCACCAACGGTTCGTGCACGACGAGGTCCTCTAGCCGATCGCCGGTGGCCTGCCACGCCATCTCGACGAACGCCGTCGCGGGCACGATCACGTCGTCACCGATGCGGTGGTCCTCGAGCCACGGCCACCGCGCCAAAGACACCACAGGCTCGGACGAGGACGAGGCGACCCCGGACCTCAGCCAGTAGCGCTCCCGCTGGAACGGGTACACGGGCAGGTCACAGCGCCGCGCCCCGGTGCCCGCGTACACGGTGCTCCAGTCGACGTCGACACCGTGCACGTGCAACGCGGCCAAACCCTCCAGCACACCACGGGACATCGGCACGAACGCCCCGTCCACGGACTCCTGCGCCAGCGCGGTGAGCGTCGCGGACGGCCCGACCTCGACGAACACCGTGCCGGCGAGACCCGCGACGGCGTCCGCGAACAGCACGGTCTCGCGGGCCTGGCGGACCCAGTACGAGGGATGGGTCAACGCCTCGGACTCATGCCGACCGGTCAGTGTCGAGAAGAACGGCAGCGTGGGAAGGCGGTAGGTGACGGTCTCCGCGACCGAGCGGAACTCGTCCAGCACACCGTCGAGCAGGGCGGAGTGGAAGGCGTACGAGCTGAGCCGGCGGCCACTGATCGCCTCCACGGCCTCAGCCGCACCGGACAACACCACCGACTCGGGTCCGTTGACCGCCGCGACCGACACCCCGTACTCGGCGGCGATCCGCCTTGCCTCGTCAGGACTGCAACGAACGGCGACCATCGCACCGGCGGGCATCGCGGCCATTGCCCGTCCACGAGCCGTGACGAGCCGAACGGCGTCGGGCAACGACAACACCCCCGCGACGTGCGCGGCGGCCAGTTCGCCGATGGAGTGCCCCACGACCGCCCCTGGACGGACGCCCTGCGACCCGAGCAACGCGCACATCGCCACCTCGTACGCGAACAACGCGGGCTGGGCGTGCTCGGTGCGATCGATCAACGGCGAGGAGAGGACCTCCACCGGCAGGCCGAACTCCGCCCACACCGCGGAGAAGGTCTCCCGGAAGACGGGGAACTCCGAGGCGAGTTCCGCCATGCCGGGACGCTGCGAACCCTGGCCGGTGAACAGGAAAGCAGGCCGCGGCGACCGTTGCGCGGTGCCGACCAGGACCGCGAGGTTCGGCACTCCGCGCGCCAGGTCCCGCAACCCGGCGACCATGTTGTCGCCGGGAAGCACCGCCGCCCGCCGGCTCAGCTGAGCCCTCGATGAGACCAGTGACCAGCCAACGTCCACTGAGGATTCGTCGCGAAGTGCACTGGCCAGCGCAGCCGCGTGCGCCCGCAACCCTTCCTCGTCATCACCGCTGACCAACCAGGGCGCGATCCCCACGCCACCAGGCTCAACCAAACGAACGGGTGGCTCCTCCACGATGATGTGCGCATTGGTCCCGCTGATCCCGAACGACGAGATCCCCGCCCGCCGAGGCCGCGAAGCGGGCCAGGCAACGGGTTCGGACAGCAACCGGACGCCGGACCACTCGACGTGCGGGGAGGGCTCCTCCGCGTACAGCGACCGGGGCAGCACCTCGTGCCGCATCGCCCACAGCACCTTGATCAGTGCCGCGATCCCCGCCGCCGCCTGCGTGTGCCCGATGTTCGACTTGACCGACCCGAGCCACAGCGGCCGTTCCCGGTCGGCCCCGTAGGTCGCGACCAGCGCCGAGGCCTCGATCGGATCCCCGAGCGCGGTTCCGGTGCCGTGCCCCTCGACGACGTCCACGTCGGACCCGCTCAGGCCGGCGTCGGCCAGCGCCCGCCGGATGACGTCCTGCTGCGCCACCCCGTTCGGCGCGGTCAGGCCGTTCGAGGCACCGTCGGAGTTCACCGCCGACCCGCGCAGCACCCCGAGCACGGGGTGACCGTTGCGCTGGGCGTCCGACAGCCGTTCCAGCAGCACGAGTCCGGCGCCCTCCGCCCAGCCCGTGCCGTCGGCGCCGGCGGAGAACGACCGGCACCGCCCGTCCGGCGAGAGCGCGCGTTGCTGGCTGAACGCGACGAACGGCCCCGGCGTCGCCATCACCGTCACCCCGCCGGCCAGGGCCAGCGAACACTCGCCTGACCGCAGCGACTGAGCCGCCAGGTGCATCGCGACCAGCGACGACGAACAGGCCGTGTCGATCGTCATCGACGGCCCGCGCAGCCCGAGCACGTACGAGATCCGCCCGGACGCGACGCTGCCCGTCGACCCGAGGGCGAGGTGCGACTCGATGCCGTGGCCGTCCACCCGCGTCGCGTGGTCGTTGTGCATGAGGCCGGTGAACACCCCGACATCCCTGCCGTGCAACGAGGTCGGGGCGATCCCCGCGCGTTCGACGGTCTCCCACGCGACCTCCAGCAGCAGGCGTTGCTGCGGGTCCATCGTGATCGCCTCACGCGGGGAGATGCCGAAGAACCCGGCGTCGAAGTCGGCCGCGTCGTGCAGGAACCCACCCCGCCGGACGTAGGTCTTGCCCGCCTGGTCGGGCTCCGGGTCGTAGAGATCGGGGTCCCAGTCGCGGTTCACCGGGAACTCGCTCGTCGCGTCGGCACCGTCCGCGATCAGCTGCCACAGCTCGTCCGGCGACTCGACCCCACCGGGGAACCGGCATCCCACGGCGACGATGGCGATCGGCTCGGCCTCAGATGCCTGCGGGGCAACGGGTTCCGACAAAGACCCGTGCAGCAGCGACGACAGGTGCGCGGCGACCGCGGCCGGTGTCGGGTGGTCCCAGACCAGCGTGGCGGGCAGCGTCAGACCGGTCAGCACGCTCAGCCGATGCCGCAACGTGGTGCCGTCCAACGACGTCATGCCGGTGTCGGCGAACGCGGTGGTGGCGCCGATCGGCGCTCCGCGCATGGCCGCGACCTCGTCCAGCACGAGCTGTTCCAGAGAACCGGTCCGCGGTGCCGGTGTGAGACTCTCGCGCAGCACGTTCCGCCGGGCCTTGCCGGATCCGGTGCGCGGAACGGCGTCCACGAACCGCACCTCCACCGGAACCTTGTGCGCCGACAACACCTCCGCGCACGCCCGGAGCACCGAGGCCTCGTCGGTCGTTCCGACGACGAACGCCACCGGCACCTCGCCCAGCACCGAGTCCTGCCGGGCCACCACCGCCGCGTCGCGCACCCCGGTGAGCCCGAGCAGCACGGTCTCGACCTCCACCGGGTCGACGTTCTGCCCGCCGCGGATGATCAGGTCACCGACCCGCCCGGTCACGAGCAGGGTCCCGTCCTCGGCGAACCGCCCGAGATCGCCGGTCCGGTACCACCCGTCCCGCAACGCTTTCGCGGTCTCCTCTGGCCTGCCGTGGTACTCGGAGAACAGCCCGGGGCTGCTGACCTGGATCTCGCCGTCGACGATCCGCACGGACACCCCGGTGACCGGAGCCCCGATGCTGATCGCACCGCACGTCTCGGTGGTGCCGTAGAGGTCGAGCAGCGGAGCGCCGAGCGCGGCGCCGACGTCGGCCAGCAGCTTCGGGTTGCTGGGCGCCCCGGCCGTCAGGCAGAAGCGCAACGACGGCACGGGATCGGGCGAGGTCTCCAGCAGCATCCGGTACGTCGTCGGCACGCCGGTGAGCACGGTCGGCTCGTACTCGCTGATCAACCGCTTCAACACCGTCGGCTCGACCCGTCCGCAGATGCGCGCCTGAGCGCCCAAGGTCAGCACGGCGAGCAGGCACATCGTGTGCGCCCAGCTGTGCGACATCGGCAACGGCCACAGCAGCCGGTCCTCGGCGGTCATCCCCAGCACGGGTCCGTAGCACGTCAGCGGCGACCACAACCCGGCCCGCTGCGTCGACACCGCGCCCTTCGGCGCCCCGGTCGTGCCCGAGGTGTAGAGCATCCAGGCCGGCTCGTCGAGCCCGAGGTCGTCGCGCGGCGAGCCCTGCCCGGACGTCGCCAGCGCCTCGAACCCGTCCCCGGTCACCACGACGCGCAGCGAGGCGGGCAGCTTCGGCACCTGACGCGGATCGGTGATCACGAGCGACGGCTCGCAGTCGGTCAGCAGCTGTCTCAGCTCGGTCTCGGTGGTGTGCGGGCTCAGCAGCACGCACACCGCGGCTGCCCGTGCCACGGCCAGCACCGCCTCGACCAGGTCGACGCCGTCGTCGAGCAGCACCGCCACCCGCGCCCCGCGTTCGACCCCCAGTCCCGCCGCGAGCCGGCCGGTGCGCTCGGCCAGCGCGGACCACGTGACGGTCCGGCGGTCGTCGCCGTAGGCATCGCTGGAACCGCGCTCACGGGCGTTGTCCATGAGCAACTCAGAAATCGGCTTCACCCCGGTACCTCCCCGAAACCGACGTTAGCGACGACGGACGCGTCGAGCGTGTCTATGACTTCAGTGTGGACTGAATTCAGGCGTTCGCGCCACAATGGACCCGTGCTCACCACGTCGTCCCGACTACTGCAGCTGTTGACGGTCCTGTCCTCCCGGCCGAGCTGGACCGCGGCCGAGCTGGCCGGCCGGATCGGCATCACCGAGCGCACGGTGCGCCGTGACATCACCAGGCTGCGCGACCTCGGGTACGACGTGCGCTCCGATCCCGGCCGCTGGGGTGGTTACCAGCTCGCCGAGGTCGTCCGGCTGCCCGCCACGGCCATCACGAAGCTCGGTGCGATCGACGACGCGGTGGAGCAGACCACACCGATCGGCGAGGTCTCGCTCAGCACCCTCGCGGTGCTGGCCATGGCGTGCCGCAAGAGCGAGCGGGTCCGGCTGTCCTATCGAGACATGAACGGCCGCGAGAGTGTGCGCGAGGCCGATCCGCACCGCCTGGTGCACACCGGACACCGCTGGTACCTGGTCGCCAGGGACGTCTCGAAGGACGCGTGGCGGACGTTCCGGGCCGACCGCGTCACCGAGGCCCGTCCGACCGGCCGCGTGGTCCGGCTGGAGAACCCGCCGGACGCCGCGCAGCTCGTCGCGAGCACCTTGACGAGCGCCTATCCGCTCTACGCCACGGTCCGCCTGCCGCTGCCGCTCGCCGAGGCCCGGCGGCTCGTGCCGCCCACGGCCGGTGAGCACCGCGCGGACGGTCCACAATCGACGATCGTGGAGATCGGCGGCACGGACGCCGAGTCGGTCGCGGTTCTCCTGCTGCGCCTGGGGACTCCGCTGTCCGTGCTCGAACCGGACGAGGTGCGTTCGGCGGTCCGGCGACGTGCTCTGGAACTCGCCGAGCACAATGCGGACCGATCGCGTCCGGATAGGGATCTACGTTCGGAGACATGACGCTTGACCACGTGTTCCTGACGGTGTCCGACCTCGACCGCTCGATCCGCTTCTACGAACAGGCCCTGGCCCCGCTGGGCATCGGCCACCTCGGCGACTTCGACGGCGCGGACGGTCCTCCCGGCCATCCGGACCTCAAGGGCTTCGGCCGCGACGGCAGGTTGTTCCTGTGGCTGCGCGAAGGCGAGGCGGACGCGCGGGCGACGCACGTCGGGTTCGTCGCGACGAGCCAGGCCGAGGTGAACGCCTTCTACGAGGCGGCGATCGAGGCCGGCGCGAAGGACAACGGCCCGCCTTCCGCCCGTGAGTACTACGACCCGCGCTACTACGCCGCGAACGTCCTGGACCCGGACGGCTACAGCCTGGAGGCGGTCTACAAGTGCTTCCAGCACTGAAGATCGCTAATCTGGACGGGGTGCGCATCCTCTTCTCGTGCCGCCCCGCCTACGGCCACCTGTTTCCGCTGGCCCCGCTCGCCAGAGCGGCGCAACAGGCCGGTCACGAGGTCGTGTTCGCGACCGGCCGGAGCTTCGTGGAGAAGGCGCGCGGGCTGGGTTTCGAGGCGCACGCGTCGGGCATCTCGATCGAGGAGGCCGAAGCCGAGGCCCGCAGGCGGCACGGCGACGCGGAGGTGCCGCGCCTGTTGATCACGATGTTCGCGGACGTGCTGCCGCGGGCGACGGTCGCCGACCTCGGCGCGCTGATTCCGGGCGTCAAGCCCGACCTGGTCGTCTACGAGCAGAGCGACACCGGTGCCGCGAAGGCCGCGCGGGACGCCGGGATCCCGTTCGTGTCGCACGTGATCGGCCGTTCGATGCCGCCGGAGATCCAGCGGATGGCGGCGGGGGAGATGGCGTGGATGTGGGACGGCACGACGCCCGCCGACCTGATGCTGGGGGACGCCGCGATCGACCTGTGGCCGGACACCGTCCGCGACCCGGTCGTCGCGGCGCTGCCGACGGTGGTGCGGTTGCGGCCCACGGCGTTCGACCTGGACGTGCCGATGCCCGCCGTCGACACGACCAGGCCGCTCGTCTACCTGACGCTCGGCACGATGCAGGCCGGTGCCACGGACCTGCTGCGCAAGGTGATCGACGGCCTCGCCCGGCTCCCCGTCACGGTTCTGGTCGCCGTCGGCCCCGGAGATCCGGCACGGCTGGGTGACGTGCCGGCGAACGTGGTCGTGGCGGGGTTCGTGCCGCAGGCGGCGGTGTTGCGGCGAGCCGATCTCGTGGTGCACCACGGCGGTTCGGGCACAGTGCTGGGCGCGCTCGCGGCCGGACTGCCGCAGCTGGTGCTGCCGCAGGGGGCCGACCAGTTCGTCAACGCCGACGTGCTGGCCGAGACGGGTGCGGGGGTGAGGCTCGTCGGCGAGGAGGTCACGGCCGACGCCATCGAAGCCGCTGCGGGGCGTCTGCTCGACGACCCGGCGGCACGGGAGGTCGCGGGCAGGGCGGCGGCCGAGATCGCGGGGATGCCGGCCCCGGCCGCCGTGGTCGAGCGGCTCACCGCACTGGTGACGGGGTCCTGACGTCGGCCTGTGCCTCCAGGTGTTCTGGCAGTGAGGCGCGGTAGATCGGCATGGCCGCGGCGGTGGTGACGATCGCGACGGCGACGAGGATCGCGAACATCTCGGGTGTCACCAGGTCGTAGGCGAGGCCGATGTTGATGAAGATCAGGATCATCAGGCCGCGGGCGTTCATCAGGCCGCCGACCGCGGAGGCGTAGCGCCAGGAGTAGCCCTGGGCGCGGACCACCAGCCCGCAGCCCAGGTACTTGCCGGCGAACGCGGCCAGCATGATCACCGCGAGCGGGAACCACAGCGCGCCGCCGGAGCCGAAGCCGTCCAGTCGCGTGTTGAGGCCGCTGAACGCGAAGAACACCGGCAGCAGCAGGATCGAGTTCAGGTCGGAGAGCTTGGTCTCGAGCTCCTGGCGCACGACCTTCGACTTGGGCATCGCGAGACCGGTGATGAAACCGCCGAACACGGAGAACACGCCGATGAGGTCGGTGTACCAGCCGGCCAGCAGGACGATGAGCAGGATCACGGCGACCATGTCGCGGCTGAGCTTGCCGTCGCGCTCGGCGCGTTCACCGAGCTTGGCGAGCCACTTGCGGCCGAGGGTGAGCATGAGTCCCGCGAAGATCGCCGCGCCGAGGATCGTGCGCAGGGCGCCTGCGGGGCTGCCGGACGTGCCGACCGCGATGATCAGCGCGAGGAACCCCCACGCGACGGCGTCGTCGATCGCGGCGGCGACGAGGGTGAGGCCGCCGATCGGGGTGTTCGCGATGCCGCGTTCCTGCAGGATCCTCGCCAGCATGGGGAACGCGGTGATCGACAGGGCGCCGCCGATGAACAGCATGAACACCCACAGCTGCGTTCCCTCTGGACTCAGCGAGTCGTAGAAGAGCACGGCCGCGCCCGCGCCGAGCAGGAACGTGGGCACGATGCCGGACACGGCGAGCACCCCTGCCTTGCGGGCGTTCGCTCCCGTGGTGAGGCCGTGGTCCAAAGAGGACCCGACGAGGAACATGTAGAACGTCAGGCCGATCGTGCTGAGCACGTACAGGGTGCTCTTGACGTCGGCGGGGAAGATCTGGGCCTGTACGCCGGGTGCGATGGCGCCGAACAGCGCGGGGCCCAGCAGCACGCCGGCGACCATCTCGCCGACGACCCTGGGTTGTTTGACCAGCATGGCGAGGCGCCCGCACAGCGTGGTCGCGGCGAGCACCAACGCCAGCGCGGCGAAGACCTGCAACGCGAAGTGGATCTGGTTCACCGGGATCTCCTGTGGTCAGTGCCGGACCGGGCAACCCTGCGTGTCGTGCGTGTCGAAGTAGCGCCCTGCCAGGCGGAGCCGGTGGGCGTGCAGCACCATCGCGGTGCCGAGCACGAGCTGGACGACGCTGCGCCAGACGTCCTCCCCGCGGTCGCGCACGCGCATCAGCGTCAGCCTGAGGCGGGGTGCGGGGCCGTCGCGGACGAGCAGGCACGGGCCTCGGCTGGGCAGCGAGCGGGTGTGCGTCACGGTGGAGTGCAGCGTCACGCGGCGCAGGACCTCCCTGGCGGCCGCGCGCATCGCGATGGGGGAGAGCCGCCAGGCCGGGCAGGGGCGGTTGGCGGCGATGCCGAACGGGATGTGGTGCTCGTTGCGCGCCGCCGTGTTCTCCCAGCGGCCGGGGTCGAACTCTTCGGGGTGGTCGTAGCCGGTGGCGTGGTAGGCGGGATAGTTGAAGCACAGCACCGATCCCGCCGGGAACGACGTGTGCTCGTCGAGTTCGATGTCGGCGGTCGTGATGCGGTGGGCGATGCCGAACAGCGGGTAGAGCCGGAAGGTCTCGTCGAGGACGTGGGCGAAGTAGCGGTCGTCGCCGACCCTTTGTGCCGCCTCGGGGTGCTGGGCGAGCGCGAGCAGCAGGTGTGCCATCGCCTCGGACATCTGCACGACGGCGGTGTTGAAGTAGGTGCCTTGCAGGTAGTACACCTGTTCGGTCTCCGACAACGTCTCGGGCATGGGGTGCCGGACGTCCGCGAGCCGCACCTTCAGGTAGCGCGTGAGGCGGTCGCGGCGGGCGGTGTGGCGCAGGCTCACGCACTTCAACGAGTTCACGACGTCCGTGGCGTGGTCGACGATCAGGTCGCGGACGTGGCGGGTGCACGGTTCGCCGAACACCAGCTCGTAGAAGTACTCGGCCCACACGGGCATCATCAGGTCGCGCAACCGGACGGCGGTGACGCGTCCGGCGAGCACCTCGTCGAGCACCTTCGCCGTGCAGCGCGTTGCGGCCGTTGACAGCGCATCACTGGGCCCCGCCAGGAAAGTGCGGGTCGCGCGGGCCACGTCGTCGTAGCGCGGTCCGGCCTCCAGGTGCTCCTGGTGCACCTCGGGGCCAGGGGCGAGCCAGTACCAGAACAGGTCCGACAGCCCGGCGCCCCTGCTGCGGCCGTTCGCGGCGGGGTGGCTGTAGAGCTCCTGGAAGCGGTCGGGGCCGACCTGGGCGTTCGGGAACGTGATGGCGTTGTCGCCGTTGACCTTCTCGAACACCTTGGCGCGCAACGCGACCACCCGTGCGGGCAACCAGTTCAGCACCGGGACACCACCATGTCCCTGGTCAGCTCGCCGCCGCACATCGCCAGGACGTGCCGGTACTCGTCGCGCAGCACGTCGAGCACCCGCCGCACGCCTTGTTCGCCGTCCGCCGCGAGTCCCCACAGCACGGGCCTGCCGATGCCGGTCGCGGACGCTCCCAGCGCCAGTGCCAGCGCGATGTCCCCACCGCTGCGGATACCTCCGTCGAGTACGACCGGCACTCGTCCGGCCACCGCGTCGACCACGGCGGGCAACGCGTCGAGCGCCGCCGGCACGAGGTCGAGCTGGCGGCCGCCGTGGTTGGACACGACGACGCCCGCGACGCCGTGCTCGACCGCGATCACCGCGTCCTGTGGATGCAGGACTCCCTTGACCCACAACGGAAGCCCGGTCATCTCCCGCAGCCGGTCGACGTGCTCCCAGGAGATCGCCGCCGACATCTCGATGTTCCGCAGGCCTGCCCCGTTCAGGTCGCGCATGTTCTCCGCGGCCAGTCCGGCGGGCAGGTCGTGGAAGCCGTGCGCGATGTCCCGCCGGTGCCGGCCGAACACGGGGGAGTCGGCCGTCACGACCAATGCCGTGCAGCCCGCCTGTTCGGCCCGCCGCACCAAGGCCTCCGTGACGGCCATGTCCGGCTGCACGTACAGCTGGAACCACACCGGCCCGGTCGCGGCGGCCGCGACGTCGGCGATCGGCACGGTGGAGGCCATGCTCGACACCAGCGTCGTCCCCGCCAGCGCCCGTGCCGTGGCCAGTTCGCCGTCGGGATGGGCGAGCCGGTGGAACGCGGTCGGCGAGATGAGCAACGGGAAGTCACCGCTGATCTCCTTGCCGCGCAACACCCTGGGCAGCAGGGCGAGGCGCCGGAACGCGGCCTCGTTCTCCGCGAGCACGACCTCGTCCCCGACCCCGCCCGCGAAGAAGTCGTAGTGGACGGGGTCGAGCACCGCGCGTGCCTTGTCGTGCAGTTCCGCGAGCACCGGGTTCACCGCAGGTACTCCCGCAACGGAGCCTTGTGGACGGTCTCGCTGTCCCACTCGTTCTCGAGGTTCTCGGTGATGTGGTGCTCGTCGACCAGTTCGCCGCCGCGGAACCGCCGCACGACCGGGTGCAGGTAGCGGCCGTCGAGACCGCTGGTGTCGTCCTGCGAGTTCCTGCCCGCGGCGATGTCGAACGGGTTGATCTTGTCGTGGTCCGCGCCGTACTCCAGGGTCACGGCCAGGTACGACTCGACGTCACCGAACTCGCCGCGCGCCACGGCCTCGTGCAGGTGCGCGACCGGCACCTCCTCGACGTAGCGGACCGTGCCGTCCTTCAGCGTCAGCACCGCGTCCGCCATGAACGCGAACAGCTGCCACAGCGCGGAGGTCCGGTTGACCCGCTCGATGATCGCCTCGGTGACGTCCCCGGCGGCGATGTCCCTGCTGGGCCAGTCGACGCCGTGGTAGCGCTGTTCGGCGATCCGGTGCAGCGCGCGGACGCCGTAGCGGAAGCCGTGGATGAAGCCGCTGGTGGACTTCTTGAAGTCGCGGGACTGCGTGATCGTGCCGGCGAAGAACAGGTCCGGCACGTTCACCGACTCCCAGGCGGCGCTCAGGTGCGGGAACCGGGAGTTGATCGTCAGCTCCGGGCGGCAGTCGTCGGAGAAGATCGAGGCGTCGAACCGGAACCCGGTCGCGAGGATCACCCGGTCGTAGCGGATCTCCTTGATCACCTCGTTGACGCGCTGGAAGCTGACCTTGACGAGGTAGTCGTCGCCGTCGCGGCGGATGCCCGCGATGTGCCCGTCCAGCACGGCGTTCTGCGACTTGAGCTGGTAGGTGTCGAGGAAGTTGTTGTTCACCGCCCGCAGGTGGCCGACGAAGTGCGTCTGCCACGCCAGCTTCAGCGATCCGGGCCCGGCGACGTGGATCACCGACGCCGTCTCGACCAGCGCGTCGGCGGTCTCGAACGCCGAGTTGCCGCGCCCGATGATCAGTACCTTCTGGTTGACGAAGTCCTGCGGGTCCACCGAGACGTCGTAGTAGGGCTCCGCGTGCTCGACGCCGTCGATGTCCGGGACGTACTGCTTGGACACACCGGTCGCGACGATGACCCGTTTCGCGCGGTAGGTGACGCCGTGCTGGTCGCGCACCACGAAGTCATCGGGCCGGGTCACCGACACGACCTTGGTGTCGTAGCGGATCGGCAGGTCGTTCTTGACCGCGAAGTCGCCGAGGTAGCGGACCATGTCGTCGGCGTTGGGGAAGTAGCGCGGCGTGTAGCCGGTGAACAGCAGGTCGGGATCGTCGGACAGCAACGAGTTCCAGTCGACGCGCAGGTTCAGCTCCGGGTCGTCCCAGCCCGTGTGGACCTTGTTGATGGAGATCAGCTGGCGGTGCCGGGGGAAGCGGGTGAAGAACGTCCCCGCGGTCGCGCCGGCCTCCAGCACGATGTGCTCGCGTTCGGCTTGTTTGAGCAGGTAGGACGCCTGCAGGCCCGCCGGACCGGCGCCGATGACGAGATACTCGGTCGAAACCTCGCTGGACACGACGTTCTCCTTCACGCGGAGTCGATCAATTTGGCTAACTGGCGCTTGTCGGGTTTGCCGCTCGGGGCGACGGGGATCTCGGCGATGGCGGTGACCCTGGCGGGCGCGCAGGCCGCGCCCAGCCGTGCGGTCACCAGCTCGCGCAGCTCGTCGAGTTCGGGCACGCGGTCGGCCTTGGCCACCACGAAGGCGTGCACGGCCTCACCGGTCCGGTCGTCCGGGACCGCGACGACGTAGGCCTCGGCGACGTCCGGGTGCTCGGCGATCAGCTGCTCGATCGGGCCGATGTAGTGCAGGGTGGCGTTGACGATCACGACGTCGCGGACCCGGCCGGTCAGGCGCAGGTACCCGAAGGCGTCGAACCGGCCGAGGTCGCGGGTGCGCACCCAGCCGCCGGTGAAGACCTCGGCGGACTCATCGGGGTTTCCCCAGTAGCCGCAGGCCTGTCCCGGCGTGCGGACGAAGAGCTCGCCGTCGCGCAGCTCCACGTCGACCGGAGGTTTTCCCACCGTGCCAGGGGGATCGGCCGGCGTGGCCATCGAGATCATGCCGGTCTCGGTCTGGCCGTAGCCGTGGAAGAGCACCGGCCCCAGGGTGTCCAGGGCCTCGCGGTGGCGTTCGGGCGTCAGGGGAGAGCCGGAGACCAGCAACGCCTTCAACGTCGACAGGTCGGCGGGCTCGGTCTTCTGCGTGGCGACGAGTTTCACCAGGCCCGGCACGGTGATCACGCGCGCGGTGGCCTTCAGGCGGGTGATCGCGTCCGCCGGGTCGCCGGCGACGACGATCGTGCCGCCGGCGGTCAGGGTGAGGATCGCGTACTCGAACATCACCTGGCTCGACAGCGATCCGAACACGAGGTAGCGGTCGAGTCTCGTGGCCAGCTCCCGGACCGCGGGAGGCCAGGCGCCGGGCCGCGCGGTCCAGGCGTTGGTCATCGACGCGTAGGTCTGCGCGCACGCCTTGGGAGCGCCGGTGCTGCCGCTGGTGTGGATCAGCCGGGCGATGTCTTCGAGCCGGCCGTCGCAGTGCAGCGGTTCGGGGGAGTGGATGAGCAGTTCGGGGACGGTGAGCCGGACAGGGGCCTCCGCCGCGTCATCCGCGTCCGTCACCACCGCCGCGATGTCCAGGCCGAGCAGGTGCCGCACCTGAGCCTCTGTCAGCCCTGGCCGCACGCCCACCACCCGTGCACCCACGACGTGCCCGGCGAGGATCGTCGCGAAGGCCTCCGGGTGCACGCCCTGCAGCAGCGCGAGCCCGTCGCCGGGCTTGATCCCGTTGGCGCGCAACCCGGTGGCGATGCGGGCGATCAGGTCGAGCATCTCGTTCCCGGTCACCACACGGCTGCCGTGCTCGAACACGGGCCGGTCCGCGGCGGCGCCGAGCACGTCGAGCACGGCGCGCGGGAACGGCTCGTCACGCGCCGGCAAGGCATTCCTTCACGAACACCACCAGCGGCTGCTGGTGCACCTCCGGCATGTCCCAGTGGTTCTCGAGGTTCTCGGCCAGGTGGTGCGTCGCGGCGAGCACGCCGTGCCGGTAGTAGCGGACCACCGGGTGCAGGTAGCTGGCGTCGGCGGCGTTGAGGGCGTCGTTCTCGGCGACGCGCGGGATGGTGATGTCGAACGGGTCCACGGTGTCGTGGTCGGGCCCGTACTCCAGCGTCGCGACGAACCGGTGCTCGGCCGGACCCAGGCCACCATCGGCCACGTAGGCGACCGGCACCTCCTCGGTGTACCGCGCGGTGTTCTTGTCGATGGTCACGACATCGCCCATGACCGCGAACTGCTGCCACAGACAGGACGACGTGTTCACCCTGGCGATGACCGCGTCGCTGACGGCCTCCGGCGAGAGCTCCAGGTTCGTGCCCGGCCACGGGACGCCGTCGCGGGAACTCAGGACGCGGTGCAGCGCGCGGGCGCCGTAGCGGAAGCCGTGGATGAAGCCGCTGGTCGACTTCTTGAAGTCCCGCGACTGCGTGATCGTGCCCGCGAAGTACAGGCCGGGGACGCTCGTCGACTCGAACGCCGAGGTGAGCTGCGGGAAGCGGTCCTTGATGATCAGCGCGGGGCGGCAGTCCTCCGCGAAGATCGACGAGTCGAACCGGAAGCCGGTGCACGCGATGATCCGGTCGTACTCCAGCTCGCGCAGCTTCTCGACCGTGCGGGCGTAGCGGAACTGGATGCGGAACCCGCCCTCGGCCCTGGGTTCGATGCGTTCGATCGAGCCGTCGATGACCGCGTTCTCGCTCTTGAGCTGGTAGGTGTCGAGGAAGTTGTTGTTCACCGCCCGCAGGTGCCCGACGTAGTGCGTCTGCCAGGCGAGCTTCACCGAGTGCGGCCCGGCGACGTGGATGACGGCCGCGTGCTCGACCAGCGCGTCCGCCGTCTCGAAGCCCGAGTTGCCCTTGCCGATCACGAGCACCCGCTGGCCGGTGAACGACTCCGGGTCCGTGTCGAAGGTGTCGTAGCGTTCGGCGTGCTCGATGCCGGGGATCGGCGGCACGTAGAGCTGGGAGACCCCGGTGGCCATCACGAGGTTCTTCGCCTGCCACGTCTGTCCGCTGTCGTCCTGGACGACGAACCCGTTGTCGTCGCGGGAGATCCGCGTGACATCGATGTCGTAGTGGACCTTGAGCCCTGCTGCCACGTCCTGGAGGTAGCGGACGATGTCATCGGCGTCGGGGAAGTACCGCGGGCTGTAGCGGGTGAACAACAGCTCGGGGTCGTCGAGCAGCAGCGAGTTCCAGTCCATCCGCATCCGCTGCTCCGGGTCGGTGAACCCGGTGTGGACCTTGTTGATGGAGATGAGCTTGCGATGCCGCGGGTAGCGCGTGAAGAACGTGCCGGCCCCGCTGCCGCGTTCGAGGACCGCGTAGTCGCGACCGTCCCGCTCGAGCAGTGCGGCGAGCTGCAAACCGGCCGGTCCCGCGCCGATGATCAGGTAGTCGTGAGCCATGGACGGGGAAGCTACCCACGCGATCTCAGAACTTTCTGAGATCAGCTGCCTACCGTCCGTGCGGTGACCACGACCGCCTCAGACACGTCCGTGGACCTGGGTTCGCCCCTGACTCCCGCGCACCTGCAGCGCTCCGCCGCACCACTGGACTTGCTGGTCGGCACCGGCGTCCTGGACCGCGTGGAGCGGGGCCGCGCCTACCTGCGCACGGTGCTGGCCGACGACGAACGCCCGGTGTACGGCGCCAAGACCGGCTTCGGCGCCCTGGTGGGCTTCGCGGGCAGATCCTCCGAAGCCGACCAATGCGACAACACCCTCGCACACCTGGGCGCGGGCCAAGGCCCCGACCTCCCCCTCGACGTCGCCCGCGCCGCCCTGCTGGTCCGCACCTGGTCACTGGCCCAGGGCCTGTCCGGTGTGTCCGCCCACGTCGTCGAGGGCCTCTCCGCGATGTTCGCGACGACGTTCGTCCCGGCGATCCCGCGCTACGGCTCCGTAGGCGCCAGCGGCGATCTCATCCCGCTCGCCTACGCGGCCCAGGCCCTGCGTGGCCGCGGCCACGCCTACCTCGACGGCGTCCGCCGGCCCGCTTCGGAAGCCCTCGCCTCGGCCGGACTCTCACCCCTGGCCCTGGACGGCCGCGACGCCCTGGCCCTGGTCAACGGCACCTCCGTGACCACCGCCGCCCTGGCTCTCGCGTTGTCGTCGGTCCGGGCCTCACACCGAGCCCTGGCCGACCTGACCTGCCTGCTGGTGGACGTCGTCGGCGCCGACCCCGGCTTCACCGACCCCCGCCTGATCTCCGCCTTCGGCCACACCGGCGCGGTCACCGTGGCCTCGTGGATGCGCTCCATGCTCGACGGCACCACCCCGACCGGCCTGCGCGCCCTGCAGGAGCCCTACAGCATCCGCTGCTCACCCCAACTCCTCGGCGCTGCCGAAGACGCCCTGCGCTACGTGGACAGCATCGTCGCCGCAGATCTGGGCGGCGTCAGCGACAACCCGCTGTTCTTCCCCGAGGACGACCTGGTCGCCCACGGCGGCAACTTCTTCGGCCAACCGGCCGCGTTCGCCGCCGACGTCCTGGCCATGGTCACCGCGTCCCTGGGCAACCTCGCCGAACGCCAGCTCGACCTCCTCGTGGACCCGGCCCGCAACACCGGCCTGCCCCCGATGCTCGCCGCCGGCCCCGGTCAGCAACACGGACTGCAGGGCGTCCAGCTCGCCACCACCGCGTTCGTCGCCGAGATCCGGCGCGGTGTGCTGCCCGCCAGCACGCAGAGCCTGCCGACCAACCTGCACAACCAGGACGTGGTGCCGTTCGGCACCCAGTCTGCGTTGCGCGCCTACGACCTCGCGGAGTTGCTGCGGCTGTTGTGCGGGTCGTTGGCGCTGGGGTTGCGGCAGGCGGTGCACGTGGGCGGGCGCCGGCCTACCGCGGCTCGGTGTGCGGCGTTGGTGGACGCGTTGGCGGAGGCCATCGAGCCGGTGGATCCGGATCGGCCGTTGGACGTGGACGTGCGGGTGGCGGCGGAGGTGGTGATCGCCGGCCAGTGGTGACCGCAGGGGAGTGGTGACCGCCGGGCAGCGGTGATCACCGCTGCCCGCGCGCCACGCCTGGTCCTGCTGGCGTCTGCAAGTACCGAGCCTTTTCCATCTTCATGATCGGGTGCGTTGTTCGAGGGTGAGGATGGCGCGGGCGTAGTGGGTGACTCGGTGGGGGCTGGCGCGGACTCGGGTGAGGACGCGCCAGTTCTTGAGGGTGGCGATGCCGCGTTCGACGAGGCAGCGGATGGCGGAGTGTGCGCGGTTGGCGGCGCGTCTGCCTGGGGTGAACTCGTTTTTGTAGCGGCGGTAGGGCAGATGAACGCCCTCGCCGGCGCCGATGTAGCCGCGGTCGGCGACGAGGTGGAGCCCGGCGTCACGGCAGGTGTCGAGGATGCCGTGGGTGCGGGCGGCGGTCAGGTCGTAGACCGAGCCGGGGAGTCCGTCGGAGACCCAGGCGAGCCGGCCGTAGGGGTCGGTCAGGATCTGCACGGTGATGCCGTGGTGGCGGGTTTTGACGCTGTAGCAGGCTTTCAGGCGCTCACGGTCGCCGGCGCGGTCGATGCGGATGACGGTGCCGTCCAGTAGCGCGTAGTTGGAGAACGATCCGGCCAGCCGGGCGACCGCGTGTGTGAGGCTGGGTGCTCGTGCCGCGAGCAGGTCGGTGGTCTCGCGGATGTAGCGGTAGGCGGTGGCCAGGCCGATGCCGAACCCGGTGGCCAGGCGCTGGTAGGTGTCGCCGTTGCGTAAATGCGCCAGCACCAGCAGGGCCTGGCGGTTGCTGGGCAGGCGGCGCCAGCGGGACCCGATGCTGGTGCGGTGGCGGCGGATCAGGCGTGCGACGTAGTCCAGGGTGCGATTGGACAACGTGATCACGGACGGATAGAACAACACACGAAGCTCCTGGTCGGCATCGGTTGATCTTGGTCGTGATGCCAGTGCTACCAGGGGCTTCGCCATGTTCAAGGCCGTCGAGCTACACCGATCCGATCTTGTGACCAGCAAGATCAGGATGGAAAAGGCTCACCACCAACTCAACATCAACAGGCACTTTCCTACTACCAACAGGCCTGCGGGGCCCGAGAACACGGCGCCTGTTCGTCAGACGGCGAACAGGTTGGATGTGGTTGACGGCGATTCGATCAAGAGTTGGTGGTACTTGCAGACGCCTCGGCACCAACAAGGGAACACCGGTCGGGCGGGCTTGGGCGGTAGTGCCGCTCCATCACAGGGAGGCGCTGGCGATCCGCTCCCGAGCCACCCCCGCCTCCACCCGAGCCACCGGGATCCGCAGGGTGAACCGAGCCCCCACCCCAGGCCGTCCCACCGCCTGCACCGTCCCCCCGTGCCCGGTCACGATCTCCCGCACCAACGCGAGCCCCAACCCGAACCGCCCCTCCCCGGCCCCGCGGTGGAACCGCTCGAACACCCGCTCCGCCTCCCGAGGCTCGAACCCCTCCCCGCTGTCGGCCACCACCAGCTCCGCCTGCCCGTCCACGGCCCGCACGCGCACCTCGATCCGCCCACCCTCAGGCGTGTGCCGGACGGCGTTGGCCAGCAGCTCGTCCACCGCCCGCCGCAACCCGGTCTCGACACCGTCGACCACCACGGGATGTCCGGGGTGGTCCAGCGACAACGTGATCCGCCGCTCGGCAGCGCGTTCGGTCTCACCGACCACCGCGGCCTCCGCGACGTCCGCCAGGTCCACCTGGCCGCGGTCCGGCCGCTGCTGAAGCTGCGCGGACGCCAGCAGGTCGTCCACCACGTCGGCCAGCCCGCGGATCGACTTGGCCAACGCGTTCAGGTCGGTGCGCTGGGCATCGGGCAGGTCCGAGGCGGCGGCGAGCAGTTGGGCGCGCAGGTAGGCACGGGCGATCGGGGTGCGCAGCTCGTGGCTCGCGTCGGTGACGAAGCGACGTTGCCGGGCCAGCGCCTCCGCCAGCGGCCCCACGGTGCGGCGGCTGATGCCCAATCCGATCAACGCCGCGACGAGCAGGCCCGCCACCAGGGAGATCGCCAGTGCCTGCAGCAGATGCGCGCGGTCAGCCAGCTGGTAGCGCAGGTCGAAGACCGCCTGCACCGTCGTGCCGTCGGCGCCGGGAGCCGTGAGGGTCATGTACTCGGTGCCGTTCGCGGTCACGTCGCGCTCGATCGACCGGCCCGACGAGTGCACCGCGTCGATGTCGGTGCGCAGGGGGAAACCGGGCGGCACCTCCAGCGGGCCCTCGTGCAGCACGCCGTCCTCCAGCACGAACACCCACGCGCAGCGGGGCGCCACGCCCGGGACGCCGTACGTGACGTTGTAGCGGAGTTCGCGCGATATCTCGGTGGCCTGCGCGTGCGCCATGACGACGTACGCGATCGCGCCGACGAACGTGATCATCAGCGTGATCGCCAGGCCCACCAGCACGCTGACCCGCAGCCGCGCCCGCCGGACCTCCGTGCGTTCCGCCTCGGCCCACGACCTCACAGCGCCCCCAACCGGTAGCCGATCCCCTGAACGGTCTGCACGACCGAACGTCCCACCTTCGAACGCAGGTAGTGCACGTAGGTGTCCACAATGGACTGGGAGGGTGCGTCGCAGAACACCGTGCGCCGCAACGCCGCCCGAGTGTGCACCGTGTCGGGGTGCGTGGCGAGGACTCGCAGCAGTGCGAACTCTCTGGTCGTCAGCGGCACCTTCTCGCCGTCGGGCAGCACTACCTGGTGTTGTTCGAGCTCCAGGCGGCCGGCGCCGATGCGCAGCACCGCGGCCAGTTCCGCGGCACGCCGGCAGAGGGCTCGCAGCCGCGCGGTCAGCTCGCCGAGGTCGAACGGCTTGGTGAGGTAGTCGTCGGCGCCGGCGTCGAGGCCGTGGATCCGTTCGTCGACGGAGCTCATCGCGGTGAGCATCAACGCCTGCGTCCGCACGGACCGGGAACGCAACCGGGACAACAGGTCCAGCCCGTCGACCACCGGCAGCACGCGGTCGATCACCACCACGTCGTAGGTGCGGGTCAGCGCCAGGTGCAGTCCGCGTTGCCCGTCGTAGGCGACATCGACGTCATATCCCTCACCGCGCAGCACCGCGGCAAGCAGCTCCACCAGCTCCCGGTCGTCGTCCACGAGCAGCAGCCGGAAGCGCTGGACCGACCGGAACTTCGAAGAGGCCCGCACAGCGACCACGATCGCACGCGCTCACAGCACGGAACCAGATGATCTCGGTGGGGCAACAGCCAATGGACATGTTCACGGACGTGACCACAACGCCTGGTACAGCGGAGTTTCCGGCGCCACGCGGCTCGAGCGCACCTCGGGCTCCCGCCGGTCAAAGATAAACATGTGAACCACGGGCCACCCGTGACCTGCGATCACACCACGACTGTGAACGACTACCAGGCCGGTGCCACCGCGGCGGTGGTGCGCAGACCGCCGACCCAGCCCGCGGTCGCGACGGCCCGCAGCCCGTCGTCGCCCTCGGCGAGCTCGCCGTGCGGGCCCAGGACGTCCCTGCTGCCGTCGTGCCACCGCACCGGCAGTTTGCCGTGCCGTTCCAGCAGACCCGCGTACTTCGCCGTCATCTTCGTGGTCCCGATGTGCACCCAGCGGCTCGGGAACAGCTCCAGCAGCTCGACCGTCGCCGGGCTCAGCTCGGGCACCACGATGATCCCGTGATCACGGCCGTACTCGACGAGATCGCGCAACGCGTCGGGATCACCGTCGGGCAGCACGTGCAGCACGTTGAGCTTGTAGGCGGCCATCCGGTCGATCGCCTTGCGCATCTCGGCGGGCGGCAGCAGCGCGCTCGACACTCCACGCCACGCGAACACGGGGGAGTCGCGCACGTCGGCCGCGCGCACCGTCGCGTCACGCGTCATCAGCTGCCGGAACGACTGCACGCCGTGCCGCAGCCCCGCCTGAGTGCCGGCGCGCAGCATCACCGCGTCGTTGCTGACCAGCAGCGCGTAGCCCTCGGGGCCGAGGCCTCGCATGGCCGGGTCGTGCGACACCATCAGCATGCCGTCCGGCGACTCCGCCAGCAGGTAACCGGTCTCCCGGAAGATGTGCTCGCGCAGCATCGCGGCCGCCGTCCGCGCCTGCCCGGTCACCCGGACGGTCACGTCTTCGGTCAGTACGAACGAGCCCGTGCGACGGGGCGCGCTCGAGGGCATGGGAACAATCACCGGTTTCCTCTCCAGCGAACTAACGCTGGGTGTATCAGGTGAGTTCCGGCAAACGGACGCGGAACGTGGTTCCGGTGCCTGTCGTGCTGGTCACATCGACGGTTCCGCCGTGCGCCTCGGCGAGCTTGCGGACGATCGCGAGACCCAGTCCGCTGCCGCCCGTGCTGCGGCTGCGCGACTTGTCCGCGCGCCAGAACCGGTCGAACACGTGCGGCAGGTCCTCCGCGGCGATACCCGATCCGGTGTCGGTCACCGTGATCACGACCTCGTCGTCCCCGGACATGCCTTCGACCCTCACCGACCCACCGGAGGGCACGTACCGCAGCGCGTTCGCCACGAGGTTGTCGAGGATCTGCCGCAACCGCAGCGCATCTGCCCGCACGAACAGCGACGGGTCCGCGGCCACCGTCAGCGCGACACCGGCCTGCGTCGCCCGTGCCTCGTGCGCCGCTTGGACCTGTTCCAAGGCCGACGCGACGTTCACCCGTTCGAGCGTCAGGCGCAACGAGCCCGCCTCGGCCACGGCGAGGTCCTGGAGATCGTCCACCACGTGCTGAAGAACGAGCGCCTCCTTGAGCAGCAACGTGATCAGCGCCGGGTCGAGGTCGCTCACCCCGTCCTCGGCCGCCTCCAGCCAGCCCCGGATGTTGCTCAACGGCGTGCGCAGCTCGTGCGCGACGTCGCCGACCATCGCCTTGCGCGCCTGCTCCAGCTGCGCCCTGGTCGCGACCATCGTGTTGAACGCCCTGGTCAGCCCCGCGATCTCGTCCTGCCCGCGCACCGGCACCGGCGGGATCTCGCTGCCACCGGACAGGTGCGTCGCCGCCGCCGTCAACGCCCGCAGCGGCCGGGTGATCCGCGCCCCGGCGAACGCCGCCACCCCGATCGCCGCCAGCAGCACCGCCGCCGCGGCGCCCATCACCCGCCAGCCGTTGCCCGACAACGAGATCGCGGCGGTCGGCAGGCCAGTGGGGTTCGTCAGGTACAGCAGGACCGGCGCCGCCACGTACGGCGTGAGCTGTTCCTTGCGCGACGCGGCGACGCACGCGGCGACGGCGGGCTCGTCCGGTGGCGGTGTGCCCGTGGACTGCTTCTGCGCGGGCGTGAAGTCGGGGTCGAGCTCCACCGCGGGCAACGAGCGGCGCGCCAGACAGGCGTTGACCAGGTCCTCCAGGTCGAGCAACGCGAAGAAGTCGGCCTGGGTGTCGAACGGCAGGTCCCGCTCCCGGCAGTCCAGGCGCGCCTGCTCCTTCTCGACCAGCCGCAGGCAGTACAGCGACCCGGTCGGGTCCTCGCGGTCGCGGAAGTCGATCGGCGTGCGGAACGGCCCCAGCACGCGCTTGTCGATCCGGTCCGCCGGCGCGCCCGGCACCAGCACCGGGTCGACCGCCAGCGGGTCCACCACCGCCGCGGCCTTCGCCGGCAGTTGGCCGCCGTCCCCGCCCCTGTCGAGGACCGTGCGACCGTCCTTGGTGACCAGCACGACGCGCCGGCCGGGGTGCTCGGCCATCAGCGACTCGACGTAACCGTCCACTTCGGACCAGTCGCGGTGCTGGGCGGCGTAGGCGAGCAACGTCGTGTAGATCTGGTGGTCCGAGGCAAGCTCACGGCCCTGCTCGCGGGCGATCGACGCCGTGGTCAGCTGCGTCGCCAGCCACGCCGTCGCGGCGATCGAGCACACCGCGATCAGCACCACCACGACGAGCAACCGCGTGAAGACGCTACGGCGCATCAGCGCGTCCTGCCGTGAGCTTGTAGCCGATGCCGTAGACGGTGACGAGGTGCGCGGGCGAACGCGGGTCGGTCTCGATCTTGCGGCGCAGGTTCTTGACGTGCGTGTCGATCGTGCGGGTGGTCAGGAAGCTGTCGATGCCGTGCATCCGCTCCAGCAGCTGCTCGCGGCTGAACACCCTGTCCACTTCGGACGCCAGCACCTCCAGCAGCCCGAACTCGCCGGGCGTGCACTCGACCAGCCCGCCGTGCACCCGCACCTCGTGCCGCAGCTGGTCGACCACGATCGGCCCGACCTGCAGCACCGGCCGCGGTTTCTCCACGGGCAGCCGCCGCAGCAACGTCCGCACACGCGCCACCAGCTCGCGCGGGCTGAACGGCTTGGTCATGTAGTCGTCCGCGCCGATCCCGAGCCCGTGCAGCAGGTCGTCCTCAGTGGACCGCGCCGTCAGCATCAGCACCAGCACGTCCGAGTCCGCCCGCAACGCCCGGCACACGTCCAGCCCGCCCAGCCCCGGCAGCATCAGGTCGAGCACCACGAGCGCGGGACCGTGCCGGCGGACCACGTCGAGCGCGTCGCGTCCGTCGTGGACGACGATCACCCGGTGGTGGTCCTGCTCCAGGTACCGGCGCACCAGCTCGGCCTGGTTCTCGTCGTCCTCCGCGACCAGGATGAGAGCGCCCACCGGCCGATCATATGGACGCCCTCGCGGCGATCACCGGTTCGACACAGGATCCTCACAAGTGCCTCCGAAGATCCACACCATGCGCAAGACAGTCATCGCGGCCACGGTGCTCGTCGTGGTCGTCCTCGCCGTGGTGCTGGTGGTGCGCGGCAGGCCACCCGAGCCCGCCGCGGCCCCCGCACCGGCGGTCAAGACCACGACGGTGCAACGGGGAGACCTCGCGAACACCCGCACGCTGCAGGCCCAGCTCGGCTTCGGCGCCGCCCGCCCGGTCAAGGGCGCCGCGGGCACCGTCACGAAGCTGCCCGCCACCGGCCAGAACACCGAGCCGGGCAAGGAGCTCTACCGCGTCGACGACCAGCCCGTCGTCGTGTTCATCGGCGCCACACCCCTGTTCCGCGCCCTCGACACCCCCGGCCTCAAGGGCTCCGACGTCGCCGTCGTGATGGACAACCTCGCCGCCCTGGGCTACTCGGTCGGCACCCGTCCCCGCGACGCCACGAAGGCCGAGCTCACCCATCGCGTCATCGACGCGGTGAAGAAGTGGCAGAAGGCCCTCGGCGTCGAGCAGACCGGCACCCTGGCGCCCGGCCGCGTGCTCGTCCTGGACCGCCCGATGCGCGTCGGCACCGTGAAGGCCCAGCTCGGCGAGCCGGCCGCGGAGGAGCTGTTCGAGCTCACGCCCACCACCCGCCTGGTGTCGCTGCAGGTGCCCGTGTCCGAGGCGGGCGTGCTGAAGGCGGACCTGCCGGTCACGATCATGCGCCCGGACAACCGCCCGGTCCCCGCCAAGGTCACCTCCGTGACGCAGGTGGCCGCCACCGCCGACAACGGCGGCAGCCCGAAGGCCGACGTCGTCATCACCCCGGACAACCCCGCGGACGTCGGCGACCTGGACACCGCCCCCGTCCGCCTGATGGTCACGACCGAGAGCCGGACCGGCGTGCTGACCGTGCCGCTGGCCGCCCTGATCGCGCTGAAGGAGGGCGGCTACGCCGTGCAATTGCCGTCCGGTGCCCTGAAGGCCGTGAAGACCGGCCTGTACTCGCAGGACAAGGTCGAGATCTCCGGCGACGGCGTGACCGACGGCCTGGAAGTGGTGACGGCCCAGTGACCCCGGTGCTCGCCCTGCGCTCGGTGACCAAGCGCTACCCCGGCGGCGTGACGGCCCTGGACGACGTGTCCCTGCAGGTCGCCGCAGGGGAGCTGCTCGCGATCGTGGGCCCGTCCGGCTCCGGCAAGTCCACCCTGCTCCACCTCGTCGGCACCCTGGACCTGCCGACGTCGGGCACCGTCGAGCTCGACGGCCAGGACGTCTCCCGCCTGCCGGACCGACGCCTGTCCGCACTGCGCGGCAGCAGTCTCGGGTTCGTGTTCCAGCAGTTCCACCTCTCCGACGGCCTGACCGCGACCGAGAACGTGGCCACCGGCCTGCTCTACGCCGGCGTGCGCCGCAAGGACCGCCGCCCGCTCGCCGTGGAGGCGCTGAACCGCGTCGGACTCGGCCACCGCACCGACCACAAGCCGCAGCAGCTCTCCGGTGGCGAACGGCAGCGCGTTGCCATCGCCCGCGCCGTGGTGAACAACCCGGCCCTCGTGCTGGCTGACGAACCCACTGGCGCGTTGGACACCGCCAACGGGCTCGCGGTGCTGGAGTTGTTGCGGGAGCTCAACGGGCAGGGGACGACCATCGCGCTGATCACGCACGACCGGGACATCGCCGCGTCGTTGCCACGCCGGGTGGAATTGCGGGACGGGAGGGTCGTCGCGGACACGGGAGACAGCCGACTCGCCACCGATCCCCGGACAGCCACGACCGTCCAGTTCCCCAGGACCAAGCCATGACCCGCCTCTCCCCGGTCGACCTCCTGGCCGTCGGCTCCCTCGGCATGCGCACCCGCCGCCTCCGAGCCGCCCTCTCCGCACTCGGTATCGCCCTGGGCATCGCCACCGTCGTGGTCGTCACCGGCATCCCTGCCTCCAGTCAGCAGGCCCTGCTCGACGAACTCACCACGCTGGGCACCAACCTCCTGCGCGCCCAGCCCTCCCCGCGCCAGGACGATCCCGTGCTCCTGCCAGAGTCCTCCGTGGCGATGGTCCAGCGCATCGGCCCGGTCACCGCCGCCGCGGCGGTCGCCAACACCCACGTCCGCGTCCGCCGCAACGACCTGCTCGACCCAGGCCACAGCTCCGACATCACGGTCCTGGCCGCCACCGCGGGCCTGCTCGACACGGTGAACGGCCACGTGCAGAGCGGAGAGTTCCTGCCACGGCCGGACTTCCCGAACGTCGTCCTCGGCCACGTCGCGGCCCAGCGGCTCGGCATCCCCGACGTCGGCGAACGCCCGGCGGTGTTCGTGGGGGAGCAGTGGTTCACGGTCACGGGCGTGCTCGGCCCGATGCCGCTCGCCCCCGACATCGAACGCTCGGTGCTGGTCGGCTGGGACACCGCCCGCACGCAGCTAGGGTTCGACGGCCACCCCACGGTCGTCTACGTGAAGGCCCGCGAGGAGTCCATCGAGGACGTTCGCGCGGTCCTGCCCGCCACGCTCCACGGCGAGATCCCCGGCCTGGTGCAGGTGAGCCGCCCGTCCGACGCGCTCGCGGCCAAACGCGCCACGCAGAACTCCTACAGCGCGCTGTTCCTGGGCCTCGCGGGGGTCGCGTTGCTGGTCGGCGGGGTCGGGGTGGCGAACACGATGGTGATCTCCGTGCTCGAACGCCGCAGCGAGATCGGCCTGCGCCGCGCGCTCGGGGCCACCCGCGGCCACATCCGCGCGCAGTTCCTCACCGAGGCCGTCCTGCTGTCCGGTCTGGGAGGTCTGGCGGGCACGGCCTTGGGGGCGCTGGGGGTCGCGGGGTACGCGACCCTGCACCGCTGGCCGCTCGTCATCCCCCTCGAAGTCCTGGCCGCCGGTGTGCTCGCCGCGTTCGTCGTGGGCGCCGCCGCCGGCCTCTACCCCTCCCTCCGCGCCGCCCGGCTCACCCCGACGCAGGCGCTCGCCGCGTGACGAAAGGAAGTTCCCCGATGAAGAAGGCCACCCTGGCCCTCCTGCTGCTGCTGGCCGCGTGCGCGAAGCCCGAGACCCAGCCCCAGGTCGCCTCCATCTCGGCGCCCAGCAGCGCGTCCCCGACGTCCGCCGCGGCCCAGGAGCAACGGCCCCGCGAACGCCTCGACATGACCCCGGAGGACGTCGAGGCCCTCTACGTCCCCTACAACCAGTGCATGGCGAGCTTCGGCATGGACAAGAAGGGCCGCGCGGCCGAGGGGAGCGTCGGGCCGCAGCCGACGAAGGAGGAGCTCGACAAGGCGTTGCAGGTCTGCGAGGCGAAGACGCCCCTGCCGCCGTGGGAGAAGGACGTCACCAACCCGGAGGCCGTCGACTTCGCCAACCGCGTCGTGCAGTGCCTGCGCGGCAAGGGGGTCCGCTACGTCGAGGTCCACAACGAACCGGGCTCGGACACCGTCTCCTACGCCTTCGGCGGCCCCAACAACGACGCCGCGTCGATCTCGCTCGGCCTGGAGCACGTCAAGGACTGCGAGATCGCCAGCTCCAAGAAGTGACGCGACGGGCGGGGGCCCGTGACAGGCCCCCGCCCACCTCACGCCAGCATGTCGCGCACCAGCGGCACGACCTTCGTCCCGTACAGCTCGATGGTCCGCATCAGCGACTCGTGCGAGAGCCCGCCGATGCCGTACTTCAGGTCGAACCGGCTCGCGTCGAGCTTCTTCATGGTGCGGGCCATCTTCTCCGCGACCGTCTCCGGCGAGCCCACGAACAACGCGCCGTGCGGCCCCACCTCGTGCGCGTACGACTCCGGCGTCGGCGTGGAGAACCCCCGCGTCTTGCCGAGCCGGCCGATCACGTCGAGGTAGTGCGGCCAGAACTCCTCCCGCGCCTGCTCGTCGGTCGGCGCCACGTGACCGGGGGAGTGGATCCCGATCGGCAACGGGTCGCGGCCGAACTTCTCCAGCGCGTGCTTGTACAGCTCCGAGAACGGCGCGAACCGCCCGGGATGGCCGCCGATGATCGCGAGCATCAGCGAGAACCCGTACGACGCCGCGCGCACCACCGACTGCGGGCTGCCGCCGACGCCGATCCACGTCGGGAACGGCTCGGTGTACGGCACGACGTCCTGCTCGTGCAGCGCCGCGCGGGTCTTGCCCTGCCAGGTGATCTTGCCGCCCTTGAGCAGCTCGGCGAACAGGTGCGTCTTCTCCTCGAACAGGTCCTCGTAGTCCGCGAGGTCGTACCCGAACAGCGGGAACGAGTCCACACTGGACCCGCGGCCCAGGATGACCTCCGCGCGGCCGTCCGACAGGGCGTTGAGCGTCGAGAAGCGCTGGAACACCCGCACCGGGTCGTCCGAGCTGAGCACCGTCACCGCCGAGCCGAGGTGGATCGACGACGTGCGGGCGGCGATCGCGGCCAGCACCACGTCGGCCGCCGACAGCGGCATGTCCGGGGTGTGGTGCTCGCCGATGCCGAAGAAGTCGAGGCCGACCTGGTCGGCGAGCACGCCCTGGTCGACGAGGTCGCGGATGGTCTGGGCGTGCGTGAGCGGGGTGCCGGACGCGTCGTTGGTGACGTCGCCGAACGTGTCGAGCCCGAACGTGGTCATGACTGCTCCTCGATGATCTTCTCGAATTCCTGCCTGCGGGCCGCGACGCCGAACACCGGGCTGCCGGGTTCCAGCAGCCGTCCCGCGGCCAGGGACCCCACCGGCACCGGGTCGAACCCGATGCGTTCCAGGAACTCCGCGACGGTCTTCAGCGCGGCCGGCGCGTCACCGGCCAGGCCGACGGCGCGGCCGCCAGCGGGTTCCATGTCCTGGTAGGCGACGTGGTTGAGGGTCTTGACGACCTGGGCGCCCGCCAGCCGCCGCGCGACCTCCTCGCTCGTGCCCAGCGGCGCCTCGGCGGGCGGCCAGTGGTTCATCGAGTCGATGACGACCTTGCCGTCGAGCAGGTGGGGGTCGAGAGAGGGGAACCGGTGCCACGGGATCGCGAGCACGACGATCTCGGCGTCCGCGACGGCGTCGGCGGCGGACAGCGCCACCGCGCCGGGCGCGAGGAACTCCGTGATCATCTCGATCCGCGAGGGATCACCGGACCCCGCGATGGTCACCTCGTAGCCCGCCGCCAGGGCGAGGCGCGCGAGGACGGGACCGACGTGGCCCGCACCGAGAACAGCGATCTTCACAGCACACCCGACCTCGCTAGTTGACTTGTCATCTAGCTTAACCGGACTAGCCCCCGTTTATTCCGGTGGGGGTACCTTCAGCGGGTGTGGGCTGCGAGTGACGCGTATGAGCGTTATGTCGGCCGGTGGAGCCGGCCCGTCGCGGTGGAGTTCCTGCGCTGGCTGGCCGCGCCGCCTGGGTGGACGTGGCTCGACGTCGGCTGCGGCACGGGCGCGCTGACCGAGACCGTCCTGGCGCACGCCGGGCCTGCCGTGATCACCGGCGTCGACCCGTCCGAGGGCTTCCTGGACCGCGCCCGGCAGCGCGTTCCCGACGCCGCGTTCGAGGTCGGCGACGCCACCGACCTGGGTGGACGCACGGCCGACGTCGTGGTCAGCGGGCTCGTGCTCACGTTCGTGCCCGACGCGGCCCAGGCGGTCGCGGAGTTCGCCCGTGCCGCTCCGTACGTGGGTTCCTACGTGTGGGACTACACGACCGGCATGCAGATGATGCGGCTGTTCTGGGACGCCGCCCGCGACGTCGACCCGGCGGCCGCAGCCCACGACGAAGGGCTGCGCTTCGGCGACGTGAGCGGCGCCGACCCGTTGCGCGCGTTGTGGACCGGCGCCGGACTGCGCGACGTCGAGGTGACGGGCATCGTCGTGCCCACGGTGTTCCGCGACTTCGCCGACTTCTGGGAACCGTTCCTCGGCGGCACGGGCGCGGCGCCGGCCTACGCGGCGAAGCTGCCGCCGGAGCAGCTCGACGCCGTGCGCGACCTGCTCCGCTCCCGTCTGCCCGCGCAAGGCCCGATCGAGCTGACCGCGCGGGCCTGGGCCGTCAGAGGTTCGCGCTGAGGAACCGCTCCAGGTGCGGGTTCACGTCCGCCGCGTGCGTGAGGCTCAGGAAGTGCGCGCCGCCCTCGACGAGGACGAGAGGCTCGGCCTTGGGCAGTGCCGCGACCAGGGCCTCGGCCTTCGCGACCGGGTAGGCGAGGTCGGCGGTGCCGTGCAGCACGAGCGCGGGCACCTCGATCGCCGCGACCCGGTCCAGCACGCCCTCACGGCCCACCAGGGCGTTCATGATCAGCCGCAGTCGCTCCGGCGGGATCTCGCCCCACTTCGGCGTCCACTCGGACGGGTCGTAGTCGCCCAGGCAGATCTTCGCGACGGCCTCGATCACCGTCTCCGGGCCCTGCGCGATCCACACCTCGGCGAGCTGCTGGTAGGCGGCGGAGATCTGCTCGTCCTCCGTCTCGCCGGAGGTCCCGAGCAGCATCAGCGCCGTGACCCGTTCCGGCGCCAGCAACGCCATCCGCAGCGCCACGAACCCGCCCTGACTCGTGCCGGCGACGGCCGCGCCGCCGATCTCCAGCTCGTCGAGCACGGCCAGGGTGTCGCGGGCGACGTCCCAGTGGTCGAACGGCGCGCCGGCGGGCGTGGCACCGTGGCCGCGTTCGTCGATCGCGACCAGCCGGTAGCGCTCGCCCAGGGCCGCGACCTGCGGCGCCCACATCGACGCGTCCATCAGGAAGCTGTGCAGCAGCACGACCGCCGGGCCGTCACCGCCGTGGTCCACGTAGGACACCTGTTGCCCGTCGGCGGTGGTCACCGTAGTCATGCCGTACACCTCGTCCCGCATAGTGGATCTTCAGCACCGCCTGCCCGATCCGCTCTACCCTGCCCGGATGCGACAAGTGTTCAGGGGCGCGGTGCTGCTCCTGCTGCTGTTGATCGTCGTCCCCGCACCGGCGACGGCGCAACAACAACCACCGGTGGTGAAGGTCGGCACCGAGGGCACCTACCCGCCGTTCTCCTTCCACGACCCCCAGAGCCAGGAACTGACCGGCTACGACATCGAGGTCGTCAAGGCGATCGCCGCGAAGGCCGGCTGGAAGCTCGAGTTCGTCGAGACCCAGTGGGACGCGATCTTCCCCGCCCTCGACTCCGGCCGCATCGACCTGATCGCCAACCAGGTGTCGCGCAACCCCGAACGCGCCGCGAAGTACGGCCTGTCCACCACCTACACCTTCTCCCGCGGTGTGGTCGTGCGCCGCACCGGAGACGACCGGATCAAGTCGCTGGCGGACCTGCGCGGCAAGACCACCGCCCAGTCCAGCACCAGCAACTGGGCCAAGGTCGCCCGCGACGCCGGCGCCAACGTCGAGGCCGTCGAAGGCTTCGCCCAGGCCGCCGCGCTGCTGCAACAGGGCCGCGTGGACGCGATCGTCAACGACAACATCGCCGTCCTCGACTACCTCGCCACCACCGGCTCGAAGGAAGTCGAGATCGCGGGCGACGCGGGCGAGTCCGGCAGCGAACAGGTGCTGGCGCTGCGCAAGGCCGACTCGGCACTGCTGTCCCAGACGAACACCGCGATCGACGCGCTCAAGGCCGACGGCACGTTGCGCGGCATCTCGCAGAAGTACTTCAAGGCCGACGTGTCCGTCGCGGACGGCGGCGCGGCCGACCTGTCCGAGGGCCGGGGCCCGCGCAGCACCTGGGAGATCCTCGGTGCCACGGCGTGGCCGATGTTCGTGGGCCTGGTCAAGGTCACCATCCCGCTGACCGCGCTGTCGTTCGCCATCGGCCTGGTCCTGGCGCTGCTGGTGGCGTTGGCGCGGATCTCGCCCTACAAGGTGCTCTCCGGCCTGGCGCGCGCGTTCATCTCCATCATCCGCGGCACCCCGTTGCTGCTGCAGCTGTTCATCGTCTTCTACGGACTGCCGCAGATAGGCCTGAAGTTCCCGCCGTTCACCGCCGCCGTGGTCGCCTTCTCGCTGAACGTCGCGGGCTACGCGGCCGAGGTGATCCGTTCGGCGATCCTGTCCGTGCCGCGCGGCCAGTTCGAGGCGGCGTCCACCATCGGCCTCGGCTACGCGCAGACGTTGCGCCGCATCGTGCTGCCCCAGGCCGCCAGAACCGCCGTGCCCCCGCTGTCCAACACGCTGCTGTCGTTGCTGAAGGACACCTCGCTGGGCTCGGTCGTGCTGCTGACCGAGCTCTTCCGCGAGTCCCAGCTGGCCGCGGCCGAGAGCAACGAGTTCCTCGCCCTCTACGCGTTCGCGGGGCTCTACTACTGGGTGATCTGCGTGGCGCTGTCCGCCGGGCAGAAACGACTGGAGACCAGGCTGAACAGGTACGTGATCGCATGAGCGACATCCGCATCGACGTCACCGGGCTGCACAAGTCGTTCGGCGAGCTGAACGTGTTGCGCGGCATCGACTTCAGCACCCCGCGCGGCACCTCCACCGTCCTGCTGGGACCGTCCGGCTCCGGCAAGACCACCCTGCTGCGCTCGCTCAACGCCCTCGACACCCCCGACAGCGGCGTGGTCCGCATCGACGACGTGTCGGTCGACTTCTCCGCCCTGCCTCCGGGCAAGGCGGGCCGGGCCGAGAGCGCGCGGCTGCGGGCGCAGAGCGGCATGGTGTTCCAGTCGCACAACCTCTTCCCGCACCGCACGGTCCTGCAGAACCTGACCGAGGGCCCGGTCGTCGCCCAGAAGCGCCCGCTGGAGGAAGTCACCGCCGAAGCCCGCGTTCTGCTCGATCAGGTGGGACTGGCGGACAAAGCTGATTCGTATCCGTACCAGCTTTCCGGCGGTCAGCAACAACGCGTCGGGATTGCCCGCGCGCTGGCGTTGAAACCGCGCGTGGTGTTGTTCGACGAACCCACCTCGGCACTCGACCCGGAACTGGTGGGGGAGGTGCTGGCCGTGATCAAGGACCTGGCCTCGCAGGGATGGACGACGGTCATCGTCACGCACGAGATCCGGTTCGCCGAGAAGGTCGCTGACCAGGTGTTGTTCCTGGACGGCGGCGTGATCGTGGAGCACGGGCCGCCCGCTCGGGTGATCGCGGACCCGCAGGAAGAACGCACGCGGCGATTCCTCAAGCGGGTCCTGGAACACGACTGAAATGATTCTTGAGGATAGGCTCGCCTAATTCCACTCGAATTGCGGGGCTCCTGCCGCGGTGGCATCGTCCGGTTCACCGAACCTTTCCCACCACGGCAGGAGCGGACATGACCACACTCGAGAACCCGGCGATGCCCGCAGTCCACGACTGCACCGTGAGCGACTGCTCCTACAACCACGACGGCTGCCACGCGTTCGCGATCACCGTGCGCGGCGACAACGGTGCGGCCGACTGCGGCACGTTCATCCCGCTGGGCACGAAGGGCGGTCTGGACAAGGTGGTCGCGCGGGTGGGTGCCTGTTCCCGCACCGACTGCACGCACAACGCCTCGCTGGAGTGCACGGCGCAGAGCGTGCGAGTCGGTCAGGGTGAAGGCGACCACCACGCGAACTGCCTCACGTACCAACCGCGTTAGACCTCCTCGTCCTTGCGGTCGACGGCCCGGCCGAGCTCCCGCAGGCCGACGTTGACGGCGATGATCGCCACCGTGCCGGCCGCCGCGACGACGTGCAGGCCGGCGCCCGCCAGCGAGCCCACCGCGGCCGCGCACCACAGCGTGGCCGCGGTGTTCAGGCCCCGCACCGAGAGTCCGTCGCGCAGGATCACGCCCGCGCCGAGGAAACCGATGCCGGAGACCACCTGTGCGGCGACGCGCGTGGGGTCGCCCTGGCCGTCGAAGCCTTGCGCGGACAGCAGGACGAACAGTGCGGCACCGACGGCCACCAGGGCGTTGGTGCGCAGGCCCGCCATGCGCGAGCGGTACTGCCGTTCGAAACCGATCAGCGCGCCGAGGCCCATGCTCTCGGCGATGCGCAGGGTCATGTCGAAGACGTGCATCGTGTGACTCCCCTTGTGTTGCAGGGGTGTGCGTCACACGCCAGAACTGCGAGCGTGCCCTAAAAAGGGTTCCGCGAGGTGAAAGACCTGCGCGGGCTACTGTCGCCTGGCATGTGTCGCTCACCTCGCTTCCTGTGTCTGGTTGGTAAGACCGAGGAGTCACTGTACTGAACCGGGCGTGAGCCCCGGGTGAGAGTGGGACGCGCGTCTCAGTCCCAGTGGAAGGTGTTGTGCTCGAACACCAGCCGCCGCGCGCTCTCGCCGCGCAGCGCGCGCAGGGTGTCGTCGAGCATCGCGGTCACGTTGGGCCACAACGGTTCGCTGTCCGCGCCGCTGTACTTGTCCCACTCCATCACGCATCCGTGCCGCGGCCCGCCGCGCAGGTCGGCGAACAGCTCGTGCCCGGAGCCGTCGGCCGCCACGGGAAGCCAGGCGGGCAGCCAGATGTCCACGCACGGAGTGCCGGCCGGTTCCCTCAGCGCGGCCTTCTCGTAGTCCTTCTCCTCGCCCAGGGTGGAGAAGGCGATGCCGCTGATCGCCTCTGTCATCAGCGTGCGGACGTGCAGCGACCGGTCGAGGCCGTGGGGCTGCCAGAGCTCGGGGATGAGCGGCCACTGGCTGTACGTCTCGCCGATGCCGCCGAACTGGCGCCACCACGCGGTGAGGTCGGCGGGCAGCGCGTAGCCGATCTCCTCCTCGGCGTCCGCGACGTCCGCGGCGGTCGAAGGCGGGAGCAGCGCCGCGTACAGGGTCGGGGCGCGGTCGGCGGTCCAGCGCTCGATGTCGGTCCAGCTCACGCGCGGAACTAAAGCATGGCCAGCGGCGAGGGCCCAGCAGGGGGAGGGAAGGCCCTGTCGAGTTCGGACAGATCCTCGGTGGTGAGCTCGAGCTCCAACGCCCCTGCGTTCTCCCGGACATGTTCGGCCGTGCCCGCCTTCGGGATCGCGTTCACGTACGGCAGGCGCAGCACCCACGCCAGCGCCACCTGGGCCGGCGTGGCGTCGTGCCGGGCCGCGACCGTGGCCAGCGCGGGGGAGCCGAGCAGCCTGCCCTGTTCGACGGGGGAGTAGGCCATCACCGGGATGCCGGTGGAGGCGTGCCACGGCAGCAGGTCGTGCTCGGGGCCGCGGCGGCTGAGGTTGTAGAGGATCTGGTTGGTCTGGCAGGAGCCCGGCAACGCCGTCAGCTCGAGCATGTCGTCCAGGTCGAGGTTGCTGACGCCCCAGTGCCGGATCTTGCCCGCGGCCTGCAGCGCCGCGAACCCTTCCACGGTCTCGGCGAGCGGGATGCCGCCGCGCCAGTGCAGCAGGTAAAGGTCGAGCCGGTCGGTGCCGAGCCGGCGCAGGGAGGCCTCGCACGCGCGCACGGTCCCGGCCGCGGAGGCGTTGGACGGCAGCACCTTCGACACGAGGAACACCTCGTCGCGCCGGCCCGCGACGGCCTCGCCCACGAGCGTCTCGGACGCGCCGGAGCCGTACATCTCGGCCGTGTCGACCAGGGTCAGGCCCAGGTCGAGGCCGGTGCGCAGGGCGTCGATCTCGTCGGCACGCCGGTCGCGGTCCTCGGCCATCTTCCAGGTGCCCATGCCGAGGGCGGGGACGGTCTCGCCGGAGGGGAGCAGTACGGTCATGCTCCCCAGCCTGCCCGGTACGTTGGTCTGATGCGACGTGCGGGCCCGATCCTGTTGGTGCTGCTCGTCGTCGCCCTGGCGGTCGCGGCCCAGCTCGTGGACCTGCCCGACGGCACACAACTGCGTGCGCTCGTGGACGGTGCGGGGAACGCGGCGCCGTTCGCGTTCGTGGCGGTGTGCGCGCTCGGCACGGCGGTGTTCTTCCCGAAACCGGTGCTCGCCACGGCGGCGGGGCTGCTGTTCGGCGTCGGCTGGGGGAGCGCGCTCGCGATCGCGGGCTTCACGGCGGGCGCGATGATCGCGTTCACGATCGCCCGCGGACTCGGCCGCGACACGGTCAAGGGCTGGCTCGGGGAGCGGCTCGCGGTGCTCGAACGGGTCTTCGCCCGGCGCGGGATCGAGGCCACGCTCGTGCTCAGGCTGTTGCCGGTCCTGCCGTTCACGCTGGCGAACTACGGCGCGGGCGTCACGTCGGTCAAGGGGAGGCACTTCGCTCTCGGCACCGCTCTCGGGCTGGTGCCCTCGACCGTGCTCGCCGCCGTGCTGGGAGACGCGCTGAGCGATCTCGGCTCACCGCGCTCGATCGCCGCGTTGGCGATCTGGGCCGTACTGGCGGCCGTGGGCCTGTGGTGGGGCCGGAACTTGATCACAGCGGCCGCACGGGCCTCCTAGGGGCCCGCACGAGGTGCGCAAAAAGCCGCCCCGGCGGGAGACCGGGACGGCTTGAAGCGTCTGCGAACCTGCTGACCGAAGATCAGGCCGTGCGGGTGCGGCGTCCGCGAAGCTCTTCGAGGCGCTCATCGAGCAGCTCTTCGAGCTCGGGGATCGACCGGCGCTCCAGGAGCATGTCCCAGTGCGTGCGCGGCGGCTTGACCTTCTTCACCTCCGGCTCGACGCCGTCGATGATCTTCGACTCTGTGCCGTGGAGACGGCATTCCCAGGTCGGCGGCAGCTCGGCGTCGTCGGAGAACGGGACCTCGAAGTCGTGTCCCTTCGGGCAGGCGTACCGCGCTGCCCGGCGCGGAGCGAGATCGTGGTTGCGGTCGGTCTCGTAGCTGACTGCTCCGAGCCGGCTTCCACGCAAAACGCGGTCGGCCATGGCGGTGTCCTTTCGCTCGGCTCAGGGCCGGGGCCCAGGCTTCTTGCTCACCGTGTGCAACGCCCGGATTGCTCCGTTTGTTTCCGGTTCGCTCTCATGGTCGCCCACAGTGACGTCGTTCACTCGTCAACGAAGGCTTCCTACTAATGGATGCGATCGCCACAGGATCGTGACGCGTTATCAAGCTCCTGCGCTCATGCATCACTCTAATGGCCCAGTGGGGGCTGTGGGTAGTCGCCTAGGCCAACCGAAGCTGACCACTTTGTGCGACGTCAGGGCCCAGGTCGCCCAATCGAAAGTGACGCCTGCACAACACCTGATAACGGACAGTAGTTTCCGTGGCGTCGGTTACACCGTTGCTCTCTGTACCCGATTGGTGCTGTTCCGTGTCCGTCGCGGTATCTGCGACCAGAACCGTGTCGCCGGCGCGGATCACCCGTCCGGCCCGCACCCGCGCGTTGAAGCGTCCGGGCACCCCGCACCAGCACAGCACCTCGACCTGGATCGCGTGCAGTTCGTCGGCGAGCTCGAACAGCCGCCGCGAGCCGGGGAACATGTCGCCGCGGAAGTCCGTGGCGAGCCCGAAGCAGTACACGTCGACCTGGACGTCGTCCGCGAGCTCCGCCAGCTGGTCGACCTGGCCGGGGGAGAGGAACTGCGCCTCGTCCACGATCAGGTAGTCCACCCGCCGGCCCAGCGCCCACTCCGAGCGCACCATCTGGCGGAGATCGTCGTCGCTGATCTCCGCGGCCTCGCGCGTGATGCCGATGCGGCTGGAGATCTGCGGCTTGCCTGACCGGTCGTGCCGCACCAGCAGCAGGCCGCGCCGGCCCTGGCGGGAGTTGTTGTGGTCGATCTGGAGCGCGAGCGTCGACTTGCCGCAGTCCATCGGACCGAAGAAGAACTTGAGGTGCCCGACCACCGGCGTCGAGCGCCGGGAACCAGCGACAGGGACTGCGGAGAGGGCGTCTGTCGGATCGGGGAGGGCGTCCACGGCGGGTCACCCTAGTGCCTGGATCCCGATCATGAGGAATCCCCACGGTGTGCGCCTCCCCTCGATGGTGTGTTTCGGCCGCTACCTGCCATTTCGGACGACATAGCCGCTGTGGGGGACCTTCAAACATCATCTCGACTCGGATCACTCGATAGTTTCAGTGCAGGCTGAGGTGAGGCCTCGTGCCGAGGGGTGACGAGGGTGGAACGGGACGTTCGGGAAGGCCTCGACGAGGCGAGGCCGCGAGAAGTGGGTGCCCGCAGCCGGGGGAGAGGTGGAGGGAAGGGAGGTGAGGGAGAGGACGGGTTCGTGGCGAACGCGCCTCGTCCAGGCCGGGCTCGACGCGAACGGAGGCCGGGCTTGTTGCGAACGGCCGGCTCGGGCTGGCGGTTCTTGTCGCTCAGTGCGGCACGCTTGCCTGCGAACGTGGGGGACGGACCGCCTCACACCGACCCGAACCCCAGCTCGAAGCGCTCGATAACTTCAGTGCTGCCTGAAGTCAACCTTTCGGCTGGCATCCGCTTCCCGATATACCTCGCGCCGCGATATATTCAGCGACATGAGTGGTCGGGTCATGTCCGAGCAGACGTTTCTGGTGCTCACCGCGCTGGCGGAGGAGCCCTTGCACGGGTACGCGATCGTGCAGGCGGTGGAGCAGCTGTCCGAGGGGCGGATGGTGTTGCGGGTCGGCACGCTGTACGGGGTGCTGGACCGGTTGGTGGCGGACGGGCTCGCCGAGCGCGACCGCGAGGAGATCCACCAGGGGCGGCTGCGGCGCTACTACAAGCTCACCGACTCCGGTGTGCGGGCGCTGCAGGCGGAGGTCGCACGGCTGAGCGCGAACGTGCGCGCGGCGAGTGCGGTGCTGAGGGGGAGGGGTGTCCAGACGTGGTCGAGCCGGGCGTGAGCAATCTGGAGCGGCGGTACCGGGCACTGCTGGGCGTGTTGCCCCGGTGGTACCGGCAGGACCGCGAGGAGGAGATGGTCGGGATCTTCCTGGCCGAGCGCGACGACGAGCTCGACCTGGAGCACAGCTGGCCGGGGTGGGGGGAGACGGGCGCGATCCTCGCGCTGTCGGTGCGCACGCACCTCGCGGCGGGGGCGGGGATGAGCAGCGTCCCGGCGAAGGTGGTGTGGCGGGGCGAGGTCGTGCGGGCGCTGGGGATGCTCGGGTTGTTGCTGGGGCTGTTCTACGCGACGGCGGCGGTCGTGGGCCTCGCCGTGGGGTTCGGTGGCCCGTACCAGCAGGACGTCGCCTGGTGGCGGGTGCTGGAGCTGGGGCCGTTCGTGGCGTTCGGGGCGTTGCTGGGCGGGCGGCGGACGCTCGCGAAGGTGGCGGCGGGTGCGCCCGTGCTGCTGGCGGTCGTCTCGCTGGGGCAGCCCGGGTACCTGCTGACGTGGAGCGTGTTCCAGCTGCCGTCGCTGGTGACGTTCGTGTGCCTGTGCCTCGGGTTTCACCGGGAGGCGCCGACGCCGCCGGCGCGGCGGCTGCTGTGGTGGGGCGGGGGAGCGGTGCTGCTCGGTGTGGTCGGCGGTGTCTCCGCGGGGGCGGGGATGCTGACGGTCGGGCTGGTCACCGTGGTCGTGCGGGTGGTGGCGTTCCTGCGGGACGATCCGGTGCTGGGGCGGGCGTTGTCGTTGTTCGCGGTGCTGCAGCTGGTGCCGTTGCTGTACCTGGTGATCCCGTCCGGTGGGTTCGTCGTGCCGGCGGGTGTGCTGGCGCTGTTGCTCCTGCTGTCCGCGGTGGCGCCGGTGCGGAGGCGGGCGCAGAGGGTCCAGGCGTGAGAACGGGCGGTGCCGCGGCGAAGCGGCACCGCCCGCGGTGGTCGGGAGGATCAGACGAGTGCGGGTTCCTCGTTGCCCACGGCCTTGATGGCGCGGCGGACGGGCACGAAGATCAGCAGGACGAACCCGGCGACGAAGAAGATGATCAGGGCCAGGATGGCGGGCCGCAGGCTGCCGGTGGCCTGGCCGACGCCGGCGAACACCAGCGGGCCGAGCCAGCTGGTGGAGCGCTCGCCGACCTCGTAGAGCGAGAAGTACTGGGCCTCGCGGCCGGGCGGCACCATCTGGCTGAACAGGCTGCGGGACAGGGCGTTCGTGCCGCCGAGCACGATGCCGATGCCCGCGGCGACGAGGTAGAACGAGGTCTCGTCGCCTGCCTCGACGAAGAACGCCGCGGTGATCACGACGATCCACACGACCAGGGAGCCGAGGATCGTCTTCTTGGCGCCGACGCGCTTGGCGACGTAGCCGTGCAGGACGCCGCCGATGAAGGCGACGAACTGGACGATGAGGATGACGGTGATCAGCGTCTGCTGGGTGAACTTGAGCTCGACGCTGCCGTACTGGGCGGAGACGTTGGCGACGGTGGCGATGCCGTCGGTGTAGATCAGGTAGGTGCCGAGGAACGCGAGCGTGAGAGGGAAGGCCTTGGCCTGCCTCAGGGTCGTGCCGAGCTCCTTGAAGCCTGCGGAGATCACCGAGGCGCCGTGTTCGCCGCCGTGCGGGCGCTGGTGCTCGGTGAGGGCGCGCAGCGGGATGATCGTGAAGGCGGCCCACCAGATGCCGGAGATGACGAACGCGATGCGCGCGGCGTCGCCGGAGGTGATGCCGAGGGAGTCGGCGGACAGGGTGATGCCGAGCTGGATGGCGAGGGCGACGCCGCCGCCGAGGTAGCCGAAGGCCCAGCCGCGGCTGGAGACGGCGTCGCGTTCGTCGGGGGTCGCGATCTCGGGGAGGAAGGCGTAGTAGACGACGACGCTGGCGCCGTAGCAGATGTTGGCGATGATGAAGAAGAAGACGCCGAGCTTCCAGTTGGTGCCTTCGACGGCGGCGAGCGCGATGGTGGCGGCGGAGCCGGTGAAGGCGAAGGCGCCGAGCATCTTCTTCTTGTTCTGGGTGCGGTCGGCGATGGCGCCCATGACGGGCAGCACGATCACCTGGACCACGGTGGCGATGGAGAGCAGGTAGCCCCACAGCGAGCCGGAGGGGAACTGCAGGCCGAGGATCGTGACGTCGCAGTGGTCGAAGGCGTTGTCGTTCGCGCACGGGTTGGCCCCGTTGAGCGCGGTGTCGGCCTTGGCGGCGTTGGTCGCGATGCTCGTGAGGTACAGCGAGAGGAAGACGGTGATCACCGACGTGGGGAACACGGAGTTCGCCACGTCGTACCAGACCCAGCCGCGTTGTTCTTTCTTGCGGCGCCCGGCGGTGTTGGCGTCGGCGGTGTCGTCGCCCGTGCTCTTCATGTCGGCGGACTGTACTTGTCCGCCGACGGGGCCGATGATCTACTGCCCAACCTGTTACCAGCTGTTGCGCGACTGGAGAACTTCGCGCAGGACGTCGGGCCTGTCGGTGACGAGTCCGTCCACTCCGAGATCGAGAAGCGCGCGCATGTCGGCTTCGTCGTCGATGGTCCAGACGTGGACTTCGAGGGCTCTGCGGTGGGCTGCCTGGACGAAGCGGCGGTCGACGATCTGCAGGCGTCCCTGGCTGACGGGGACCTGGGCGACCTGGCCGCGGACGGCGAGTCCGGCGAGGGGGAGGCGGCCGGCGGCCCAGAGGGCGCCGGCGGAGCGAGGGCCCATGGAGGTGAGCAGTTCCGGTCCGGCGATCCTGCGCAGGCGGGCGAGACGGTTGTCGGAGAAGCTCGCGAGGCAGACGCGGTGCAGTGACTTGGCTTTGCGCAGCAGGGTGATGATGGGTTCGACGGCGTTCTCGGACTTGACGTCGATGTTGAAGAACGTGTCGGGGAGTTCTTCGAGGACGTCGGCGAGGCGGGCGATGGGTTCGCGGCCGCCGACGCGGGCGTGTCGGACCTCGGTCCAGGGGAGTTCGGAGACGACGCCGTGGGCGTCGGTGGTGCGGTCGAGGGTGGCGTCGTGGTGGACGACGACGTGGCCGTCGGCGGTGGCGTGGACGTCCGTCTCGATGTAGCGGTAGCCCTCCTGCACGGCCCTGCGGAAGGAGCTCAGCGAGTTCTCCATGCCGGTGAGGTCGTCGACGTGCCAGCCGCGGTGGGCGAAGGCTCGGGGGCGTGGGCCTGCGAGGTAGGGATGTGTCACGTGGGGGAGTCTGCCTTCCGGCGGTGGCTCCGGGGTGGACGGTGGGTGGCGACACACTTTCTTCTTTGTCTCTATTTCTTCAGTGTTGCCTGAAATGAGGCCTGTCGGCCGTTCGTCCCAGCGGAACGCACTACCCTCAAACCGCCACGGAACGACGGAAGTTGATCAAACCCCACCCTGATCCGACACCAACGGCCATGCGGGTAGTGTCCGGTTCCCTACGAAGGTCGGGCTTTCTGGCGCGTCGCTGGAGACCACCCGCCACCATTCGCTACCGTCGCGCGCCATGGAGCGCTCCATGGAGGCGGATGAGCCCAGGCACTGTGCGTGGTGCGGGAGGCGGTTGCCCGGGAGCGGGCGGATCGGCCGGCCGCGGAGGTACTGCGCACAGCCGTGTCGTCAGCGCGCGTACGAGCGCAGGGCGGCGTTGCAACGTGGTGGTCTGCCGGAGGACGCGGTGGTGCTGAGCACCGCCGAGCTGGCGGATCTGCAGGACAGGTTGTTCCAGTTGCGGTGCGCCGCGGAGGATGTGGTGACGGCGGCGCAGGACGGGGCCGAGAACGAGGAGCTGAGGAAGCTGGCGGCGGAGCTGGTGGAGTCGGCGAAGGGTTTGGAGCGGCTGCGATAGCCGTTCGCACATCAGCGAACTGACCGGCGTAGCGGGTTGCTTACGTCCGGTGATCGGACGATCATGACGCGCGTGACCTCCTACTGCCGCACGGTGCTGGACCGAGCGGGTGTCGGCTATGCCGTGACGGACTCGCGCGGAAACCTGTTGTGGTGCAACCGCGCGCTGGGTGCTGTGCTGGGGGTTCCGGTCGAGCAGGCGTACGGCCGCTCGTTGCCGGCGTTGCTGCCGGGGGTGCCCGAGGTGCCGGCGCCCGTGAGGGAAGTGCTGGTGCCGGGTCCGAAGTGGCTCGAGGTGCGGTGTTCCCGGTTGGGTGACGACCTGATGTACGAGGTCGTGGACGTGTCGGCGTGGCGTGATCGTGAGTTGACGGTGACGCAGGAGGCGGACGCGTTGCGGCGGGCTCAGGCGCTGGGGCGCATGGGGACGTGGGAGTGGTCGATCCGCGAGGACCGGGTGACGTGGTCGGACACGTTGCTGGAGATGTTCGGGTTCGCGCCGGGGACGGCGTTCGACTTCGAGATGTACTCGCAGCTGGTGCACCCGGACGATCTGCCGATGATCGAGGAGACCCTCGACACCGCGCTCAAGACCGGTTCGGTGTTCACGTACACGCATCGGATGTTGCGGCCGGACGGCAAGGAGCGGGTGTTCGAGTGCTTCGGTGAGGTCGTCGTGGGGGATGACGGCACGCCGTTGCGGGCTTTGGGGACGGCGCACGACGTGACGCAGTCGTCGCGGGTGCACGACGAGCTCGTGAGGATGGCGGAGCAGGATCCGTTGACGGGTCTGCCGAACCGCCGGGCGCTGACGCGTGCGTTGGAGCAGGAGCTGGCGAACAACGGTTCTGGTGCGTTGCTGGTGCTGGATCTGGACAACTTCAAGGACGTCAACGATCTGCGTGGTCATGCGGTGGGTGACCGGGTGATGCGGATGCTGGCGTCGGCGTTGCAGTCCCGTTTGGGTGATCGGTTGATCGCTCGTCTGGGTGGTGATGAGTTCGCGGTGGTGTTGCCGGGGGCGTCGCCGAAGGACGCGTCGGAGGTCGCGGACGGGTTGCGGGACGCGGTGGCGGGTTTTCCGTTGGCGGGTATCGGGACTCCGGCGCGGATCACGGTGAGCACGGGGCTGGCGGAGTTCGGGCCGGGTGACTCGTGGGAGCTGGTGCTGGCGAACGCGGATCTGGCGTTGTACGCGTCGAAGGCGGCGGGCCGGGACCGGGTGACGGTGTACGAGCCGACGCATTACGCGGACACGGTGAAGCGGGTCAGTGTGCTGGACCGGTTGCGTGCGGCGCTGGCGGGCAACGGGCTGGCGTTGTACGGGATGCCGATGGTGGAGCTGGCGACGGGGCAGGTGCTCGGGCACGAGTTGTTGCTGCGGCTGGAGGACGGGCAGGAGCCGTATCTGGGGCCTGCGGACTTCCTGCCGGTGGCGGAGCGGTCGAACCTGATCCTGGAGGTGGACCGGTGGGTGCTGACGACGGCGATCGATGCCCTTGTGGCGCAGCCGGATCCGCGGTTGCGGTTCAACGTGAACGTGTCGGGGCGGACGCTGGAGGATCCTGACTTCGGGGACTTCGTGCTGGACAAGCTGGGGTCGGCCGGTGTCGCTCCTGGCCGGTTGGGGTTGGAGATCACCGAGACGGCGGCGGTGACGAACCTGGACGCGGCGGTGACGCTGGCGACGCAGCTGCGCAGTTTCGGGTGCCGGATCACCCTCGACGACTTCGGTTCCGGGTTCGGGTCGTTCGTGCACCTGAAGCATCTGCCGATCACGGGGATCAAGATCGACGGTGAGTTCGTGAAGGGCATCGAGACCAACGCGGCGGACGCGGTGCTGGTGTCGGGGATCGTGCAGATCGCGAACGGGCTGGGGTTGTCGTCGGTGGCGGAGTGGGTGGAGCGTCCGTCGCAGGTGGACGCTCTGCGCAAGCTCGGGGTGCGGGTGGGTCAGGGTTTTCACCTGGGCAGGCCGGTGCCGCTGCGTGACGTGGTGAGCGCGGAGCGCATGCCGCCGAATGGCGCATTGTCGTCTCAGGTGGTCGGAGCAGAGGATGGGGCGCGCTCGTGATTTCCGCCCGATGGGATGCCCGTGTCGTCTTGTGGTCTTCGTCGTCTTGAGTTGAGTGTTGCCGAGCCTGAGTCGTCGGTGGATTTTTTCGCCGGTGTTCTCGGGTGGACGGTGATCTCGGAGCCTGGTGGTTCGTTCTCGGGCTGGGTGGGTGATCGGCTGGCGGCTCAGGTCGTTGCGGGGGACCAGGGTTGGCGCGTGTTCTTCGGTGGCGATGAGCCGCGGGAGCTGAAGGCGAACTCCTCTGTGGACTCGGGCCGGGTGTTGCACGGTCCGTGGGCGCCGCCGCCGCGTGGTGGTGAGCCGTGCTGGGTCGAGCTGATGACCGAGACGGCGGAGGACGAGTACTGGGCCGCCGAGCTCGGCTGGGAGATCAAGCCGGAGTCCGAGGACTTCGTGTTGTTCACGTCGGCGCGTCACGGTGAGCCGCGTTCTGTCGCGGGCCGGTTGACGACGACGCGTGCGCAGGGTTGGCAGACGTACTTCGCGGTGGATGATCTGGCGGCGGCGTGTGCGCGGGTGTCCGAGTTGGACGGTCGGGTGCTGCTGGAGCCGACGACGGTGCCGACGGGGTTGATCGCGTCGGTCGAGGGCCCGCACGGCGGCTCGTGCGTGTTGCTGGAGTCGCCGGCGGGCTGGGGCGGGACGTGGTCTAGCTAGCGGTGGCGGGGTCGCGGTCGAGCCAGGCGATGGCGAGCAGGATCAGGCCGGTGGCGATGCTGACGCCGGAGTTGATCAGCAGGTCGGGGGTGGCCATGCCGATCTCGCGGCCCCAGTAGGTCAGTTGTGAGCCGGCGTCCCAGAACAGGTACATCAGCGCGTTGACGATGATGATCTTGCGTCGGTCAGCGGCGCGCTGCAGGCCCATCGCGATGATGGTGACGGCGATGATGAGGACGTGGTAGCCGGCGACGGCGTACCACTGGAAGTGCCGCGTGGGGGTCATCTCGCCGCCGAGGTAGGCGCGGTCGGTGAGCTCGGGGCTGAACGTGAGGACGACGGCCTGGAGCAGGTTGAACGCGATGTAGACCCACAGGACGGTCTTCATCCAGAGCTTCACGGGGTCAGGCGTCCAGCTCGGGTGGGAAGCCGCCGGTGGCGATGGGGCCCCAGCTGTCGATGGTCACGCGGATGAGTGACTTGCCCTGGCGGAGCATGGCGGCGCGGTACTCGTCCCAGTCGGGGTGTTCGCCCGCGATGCAGCGGTAGTACTCGACGAAGTCGTCGAGTGCCTCGGGCAGGTCGAGGACCTCGGCGGTGCCGTCGATCTGGACGTAGGCGTCGTTCCAGTCGTCGGAGAGCACGCACATCGTGACGGCGGGGTTGCGGCGGGCGTTGCGGACCTTGGCACGTTGCGGGTAGGTCGCGATGACGATGCGGCCCTGGGTGTCGACGCCGCAGGCGACGGGGGAGACCTGCACTCCGTCGGTGGTGGAGCGGCGGGTGATGAGGACGCCGTGGTGGCGGGTGGAGAGGAACTCGAGCAGCTGCGGCCGGTCGACGAGGTCGGCCGTGGCGATCTTCGGCATGATGTGCAGCATGGCACGCTTCACCTCGTTCGACGGCACCGAACTCGCCTATCGAGAAGCGGGCGAGGGTCTCCCTCTGCTCGTGCTGGCGGGTGGTCCGGGGCGGGCGTCGGAGTACCTGGGGACGCTGGGTGGGCTGGACGCGTCGCGGCGGCTGATCGTGCTGGACAACCGGGGCACGGGTGAGTCGGACGAGCCTGCGGACCCGTTCACGTACCGGCGGGACATGCTGGTGCGGGACGTGGAGATGCTGCGCCGGCACCTGGGCCTGGACGTGGTGGACGTGCTGGGGCATTCCGCCGGCGCCGGGATCGCGATGGGCTATGCGGCGGACTTCCCGGACCGGATCGGGAGGCTGGTGCTGCTGACGCCGGCGTTGCGCAGTGTGGGGTTGTCGCCGGAGCAGAGCGACTGGGACACGTTCCTGGCCTCGCGTGCCGGTGAGCCGTGGTTCGAGGCGGCGACGGCGGCGCTGGAGCGCAACGCGGCGGGGGACGACTCGGTGCGCAACCGGGTGGCGGCGTCGCCGTTGCTGTACGCGCGGTGGGACGAGCGGGCTCGGGCGCACGCGGACGCGGAGCTGGGGCAGTGGAAGTACGAGGTGGCGCTGGGCTACAACGCCGAGGGGGCGTTCGTGCCCGGCGTGCTGCGGCGGGCTCTCGCCGAGTTCGACCACCCGGTGCTGGTGTACGCGTGCTCGGTGGACCCGATCTCGCCGGTGCGCCGGTGTGCGGAGCTGGCCGGGTTGTTCCCGGACGCGACGCTGTCGGTGCACGAGGGTGTGGGGCACTACCCGTGGGTGGAGGAGCCCGCCGAGGTGTCCCGGCGGATCGCCGCTTTCCTGGACCGCTGAGCCGCGGGATTTGTTTCCCTGCCGCCTGCACGAACCACAGCGTCGGGTGGTGACGGCCGGGGCGTGTGGGGTGACTAGAAGACCTGGGCGGTGGCCACGCGGTCGCGGCCGTTGCTCTTGGCCTGGTAGAGCGCCTCGTCGGCGGCCAGCAGCAGCGGGCTGAGCTCGGTCGCGGTGTCGGGGTACACGGCGGCGCCCACCGAGGCGGTCAGGCCGGCGACGACCTGGCTCTCGCCCAGGCGGTCGAGCACGACGATGTGCAGGCTCGCGATCTCGTAGCGGATGCGTTCGGCGGTGGCGCGGACCTCGCCGTTGGCGACGCCGGGCAGCACGACGGCGAACTCCTCGCCGCCGAAGCGGCCCACGAGGTCGTAGGAGCGCACGGAGTGCTTGAGCGCGTCGGCGACGGCGCGCAGCACCCGGTCGCCGGCGAGGTGGCCGTAGGTGTCGTTGATGAGCTTGAAGTGGTCGAGGTCGAGGATCAGCACGCCGACGGTGGAGCCCAGGCGGCGGGCGCGCTGCAGTTCGCGTTCGGCGACGTCGTGCCAGAAGGTGGCGTCGACCAGGCCGGTCTTGGAGTCGGTGCGGGCCGCCACGCGGAACTGGGGCAGCAGCAGGCCCATGTGCAGGGCCAGGACCGTGAGCAGCAGCATCGGGGTGAGCCACGGCCGCCAGTTCATGATGATCGCGACGCCGGAGCCGAGGCCGACGGAGGCGAGCACGATGAGCACGTCGGAGGCGTTGCCCAGGGCCGTGCGGACCGGGTTCTGGCGGTTCGTCAGGTAGATCGCGGTCACGACCATCGCATAGTTGATGAACCAATACAGCGCCCCGGCCGTAACCAGTGCCAACAGGCCAAGCGGTCCGTCCACGTCGACAGCGCGGTCTGGGAACAACCCCAGAACGAGTTGCGCGGCCGCGCTGCCCAGGACGACAGTGGCCGCGGAGAACACCTTGCGGAACAGGACGGCCCGCCGCTTGTAGACCCGGAACCACGAGTGCGCGTAGCTGATGACGATCAGCGCGACGAGCTGTGGCATCGGGAGCACGAGCACGCCCGCGAACAGCCACACGGACTGCATGTGGGCGTGTGGCGATCCTTCGGCGCCGATCTCGCGGATGCGTTCGATGCCCCGTGCTGCTTCCAGGTGCCCGACGGCACCAGCGGCGAGCAGCAGGAACCAGGGCCAGTTCAAGGCCTCGGCAGGGGTACGCCATGCGGTGGCGAGCGTGACGAGGGTCGCCGAAACAACCACCGTCACGACATAGGCCAGCACCACAGGAGGAAGCGACCATAACTTCCACCGGCGCGGGTCGAGCCAAGGCACGCTGCCACCCCCACACCACCGTCCAGGAACCAACCACTGTAGCTACCGGGTCACGCAAAGTCGTGGCTCCATGTGGGGGACCTCACCGTGAGTAGTCCTCACAGTTCGCACTCACAAGAAGCCGCTGCAGTTCAGGCGCAACGAACACCCATAGGAGCAGTCATGATCAACCGTGTCTCCGCCACCGGCCGCCCCGTTCGCCCGACCGACTGGAACCGTCCGACGGACTGGAACCGGCCGACCGACTGGCGTCGCTGAGCCACCACAGGACTGCCGCACCGCCTGCCGCGAGCACGCCCAGTGCTCCGGCGGCGGCGACCACCCGGTGCACCGCGACCGTCTCGGCCGCCACACCCGCCAGCGCCACCCCCACGCCTTGGGAGACGCGCAGCGCGGTGACGGCCAGGCCGAACGCCTGCCCGCGTGACTCGTCGGGCACCGCGCGCACGAACCGCGTGTTCGCGACCAGGTGATAGGCGCTGGCCGCCCCGGACAGCGCGAACAACCCCACACTGACGACCAGGCCCGGCCGCAGCGCGGCCGGGACGAGAACGGCGCACGCGGCGATCGCCAGCCACGGCATCAGCCGCGCCTGCAGCCGTTCGTCCAGGTGCGCCAGCGCCAGCATGCCCGCCGCCGCGCCCGCGGCGTAGGCACCGAAGATCAGCCCGACGCCGGCGGGGCCGGCCGCGAGCTGTGCCGCGTACGGCACCGCGAGCGCCTCGCCGACGATGTAGAAACCGGACACGCAGGCGAGCGCGAGCAGCGCGCGCAGCCTGCGGTCGCCCCACACCAGTCGCGTGCCGCCGGCCAGGTCGGTCGGCCAGGCCCGCACGTGCGCTCTGCGCGGTGCGGGCCGGTCGAGCAGCCAGGTCGTGACCAGCAGTGCGGAGATCCAGAAGGTCACCGCGTCGAGCACCAGCACCGGTCCGGGTCCGAGCCAGGCGACCAGGGCGCCGCCGGTGAGGAACCCGGCGACCTGCGCGGCCTGGGTCAGGGTGCTCAGCACCGCCTGTCCCATCGGGTAGCGCGCGTCGGGGAGGATGTGCGGCAGCAACGCCGCCCGTGCCGCGCCGTGGGGTGCGCCGGCGAGCTGCACGGCCACCACCAGTGACGCGAGTGCCCACAGCGGCAGTCCCGGTATCGCCATGAACAGCAGCAGGGCCGCCCGGACGAGATCGGCGGTCACCATGACCTTCTTGCGGGCGAACCGGTCCGCGAGCCCGGAGAGCAGTGGCCCGCCGATCAGGTCGGGCAGGAACGTCAGCGCGTAGGTCAGCGCCGTCAGGCCCGCGCTGGCGGTGCGGTGGTAGACGTGCACCGTCAGCGCGACCCTGGCGAACTGGTCCCCGGCCACCGACACCACGTGCGCCAGGACCAAGGCGCGGAACTCGCGGTCGCGAGCGAGGTCGCGGTAGCCGGGCATGGGCTACAGGATGGACGACCAGAACCTGCACTGGTGATCTCGGGCGAAATCGGCCGGCCTGATCGCCCTGGGTGCCAGGGACTGCACGTCGGCACGCCAGCCGGGGTCACCGGTGCGCGCGAAGCGTCCCCACGCCGCGATCATGTAGTCCGAGACCTCGCGCTGCCGCGGTGTCAGCGTTTGGCCCATGTCGAACAGCATCAGCAGCTCGGAGCCGTGGTAAGCCCCGTACTCCGGGAACGGTGGCAGGTCCGGGAAGATCATCGGCACGTCCGGGTCGGCGAACTCGTAGCCCGACACCCGCGTGCGCCGGTCCAGTTCGTCGCGCGTGACCTGTGACGTGCAGGCCCAGGACCGGTCGGTCAGCAGCCGGGCGATCTCGTCGCGCGCGTCGTCGTTGCCGTTGACCGGGTACCGCGCGGCGACCTCGCCGGCGTTCGCGCCGAACAGCCACGCCAGCTGGTCGGGGTAGGTGGCCTCCGGGATCGGCTGCGGCCAGAACAACGGCGCGAACAACGTCATCTCGTCGTGCGTCGACCCCACCATCGTCGGCACCCGGTGCATCCGGCCGGTCCGCTGTGCCACGACCGGGTCGATCGGCAGCACCGCCGTGTCGAACGACGGCGAGGCGAACTGCTCGTGCACCGTGAGCAGCCTCGACACCGGCTGCGCCCGCAGGCACGCCACGTCGGCGCAGCCCAGCACGCCCACGCCCGCGTTCTCCGTGGCGGTACGCGAGCGCCACACGGTCGCGAACTCGCCCGGCGCGGTGAACGACGGCAGGCTCAGCCCGCACGGCCCGGACTGGATGATCGCCTTCGCGAACAACCCCGCCGCCCGCGGCGACGCCAGCTGCGCGCAGATGCTCAGGCCGCCCGCGGACTCGCCGAACACCGTGACGTTGCGGGCGTCACCGCCGAACGCGTGGGCGTTGCGCTGCACCCACTTCATCGCCGCCTGCTGGTCGGCCAGCCCGAAGGTGCCCGAGCCGGGCAGGCCGGGGTGACCGAAGAACCCGAACACCCCGAGCCGGTAGTTCACCGTGACGACCACGGCGTCGTTCTTGGCCGCCAGCCACGTCGCGTCGTACATCGACGCCGCCCCGGACGTGAACCCACCGCCGTGGATCCACACCATCACCGGCCGCTTCCTGTGCGAGCCGGCCGCCGGTGTCGTGACGTTGAGGTAGAGGCAGTCCTCGGTGTCCGACGACGGCTGCCCCAGCATCGAGTTCTGCGCGCAGAACGGCGCGGGCGTCGTCGCGTCCCGCACCCCCTGCCACGCGGCGACCGGCTGCGGGTCACGCCACCGGTTCTCGCCCACCGGCGCAGCGGCGAACGGGATGCTCCCGAACGTCCGCACCGCCTGCGTGACCTTCCCCCGCACGGCACCCTTGTCCGTGCGCACCACCGCACCACTGTCCGCGGCGGCCGGGCTCGTCACCACCGCACACGCCATCACGGCGGCCACGACCGCCGACACAGTCCTTCTCACAACGACCCCCAAAAGTCGCACTTGTGGTCCTTCTCGAAGTCAGCGGGCCCGGCCGCTCCCGCGACCAGCGACTGCACGTCCGCACGCCAGCCCGGGTCACCGGTGCGCGCGAACCGTCCCCACGCCGTGACCATGTAGTCCGACAGCTCCCGCTGCCCGGCCGTCAGCGGCACCCCGAAGTCGAACAGCAACGGCAGCTCGGAGGCGTGGAACGCCCGGTACCCGCCGGGGAACGGCTGCCTGCCGGGGAAGAACATCGGCACGTCCTGGTCCGCGAACTCATAGCCCGACACGCGTGCGTGCCGGTCCAGTTCCGTGCGCGTCACGGTCGCCGTGCACGACCACGACTTGTCCGTGAGCAGCGTGGCGATCTCGTCGCGCGCGTCGCCGTTGCCGTTGACCGGGTACCGCGCCGCGACCTTGTCCGCGTCCGCGCCGAACAACGCGCCCAACGTGGCCCGGTACGCCGCGTCCGGCACGGGCTGAGGGAAGGCGTCCGGCACGAACAGCGTCATCTCGTCGTGCGTGGTGCCCACCATTGTCGGCACCCGGTGCATCCGTCCCGTCCGCTGCGCCACGACCGGGTCGATCGGCAGCACCGCGGTGTCGTAGGCGGGGGAGGAGAACTGGTCGTGCACCGTGAGCAGCTTCTCGACCGGCTGCGCCCGCAGGCACACCAGGTCGGCACAGCCCAGTGTGCCCACACCCTGCTGCTCCACCTCGGCCCGCGGCTTCCACAGGTGCACGAACCTGCCCGGTTCCGTCGGCGAGGGCGCGTCGACCCCGCACGGCCCGGACTGGATGATCGCCTTGGCGAACAACCCGGCCGCCCGCGGTGAGGCCAGCTGGGCGCACACGCTCAACGCCCCCGCAGACTCCCCGAACACCGTCACGTTGCGCGCGTCCCCGCCGAACGCGCGGGCGTTGCGCTGCACCCACCACAGCGCGGCCTGCTGGTCCGCGATCCCGAACGTCCCCGACCCGGCCAGACCGGGATAGCCGAAGAACCCGAACACCCCGAGCCGGTAGTTCACGGTCACGACCACGGCGTCGTTCTTGCTCGCCAGCCACCGCGCGTCGTACATCGAGGCGCCGCCGCCGGTGAACGACCCGCCGTGGATCCACACCATCACCGGCCGCCGCTTGTGGGCGTTGCCCGCCGGCGTGGTGACGTTGAGGTAGAGACAGTCCTCGGACTGCGACGGCGGCTGCCCCAGCCCCGCGCCCTGCGCGCACATCGGCGCGGGCGTCGTCGCGTCCCGCACCCCCCGCCACGGCGTCACCGGCTGCGGATCACGCCACCGGTTCTCGCCCACCGGCGCAGCGGCGAACGGGATGCTCCCGAACGTCCGCACCGCCCCGGCCACCGTTCCCCGCACGGCGCCGTCCTGTGTTCTCACCACTGTGCTGTCGTTCTCGGCCAGTGCCGGCGTCACGATGACGGCGAGCGTCATCGCGGCGGCCAAGGCCACCGTCGTCATTCTCGCCATGAGTTGTCCGACCCCCTTCGGGCTCGAACGTATCGAGGTCCGAGGCACCCGGAAACCACACAAAGGCCACTTGTCCCCTCCATCGAAAGTCGGACGGGACGCCCACCGGTTGCCGACATACCGACCGGTCGGTACCCTCCGGTCCGTGGGTGACACAACGCTTCCTCCCCAGCCGCTCGTCGACGCCCTGATCTTCGACTGGGGCGGCGTCCTGACGGTCTCGGTGCCCGAGTTCGTCGGCGCCTGGCTGCACGCCGAGGCCATCGACCGCGACGTCTACGGCCGGATCATGCGCGAATGGCTCAGCCGCGAGGCGCTGCCGGACAACCCCGTGTTCCGCCTGGAGACCGGCGAGCTCACGGTGCCCGAGTTCGAACGGCTGCTCGCCGCCGAGCTGATCACCACCACCGGCTCGAGGATCGACGAGAACGGGCTGCTCAAGCGCATGTTCGGCGGCGCCACGCCCGACCCGGCGATGGTCGAGCTCGTCCGCAAGGCCCGCGCCGCCGGCCTGCACACCGCGCTGCTGTCCAACAGCTGGGGCGAGGGCTACCCGAAGGACCTGCTGCTCGAGCTGTTCGACACCGTCGTCATCAGCGGCCGCGTCGGCCTGCGCAAACCCGACGAGCGCATCTACCGTCACACCCTCGAGCAGGTCGGCGTGCCCGCCGGGCGTTCGGTGTTCTTCGACGACGCGCCGATCAACGTCGAAGCCGCCCAGGCCACCGGCATGCACGCGTTCCGCCACACGAGCGCTGAGAGCACCCGCGCCCACCTCGCCACCCTCGGAGTGAACCTGTGACCGACCTTCCCGGCCTCGACCTGCAGGCACTGGCCACCCACCTCGGCACAGGCCCGCTCACCGGCGAGCTGTTCCGCGGCGGCCGCTCCAACCTCACCTACCGCGTCAGCGACGGCACGCGGACGTGGGTGCTGCGCCGCCCGCCGCTCGGGCACGTCCTCGCGACCGCGCACGACATGGCCCGCGAGTTCCGCGTCATCTCCGCGCTCGCGAACACCAACGTCCCCGTGCCCGCGGCCCACCAGCTCGTCGAGGACACCTCCGTCATCGGCGCGCCGTTCTACCTGATGCAGGAGATGCCCGGCGCCGCCCTGCGCGAACGCTCCCAGTGCCCGTGGATCACCCCGGAGCAGGCGCGCACACTGTCCGAACGCCTCGTCGACGTGCTCGCCGACCTGCACTCCGTCGACCCCGCCTCCGTGGGCCTGCAGGACTTCGGCCGCCCGGAGGGGTTCCTCGCCCGGCAGGTCAAGCGGTGGGGCAAGCAGCTCGACGCCTCCCGCAGCCGCGACCTGCCCGGCATCGAGGAACTGCGCGACAAGCTCGCCGACACCGTCCCCGACTCGCCGCGCGCCACGATCATCCACGGCGACTACCGCCTCGACAACGCCCTGGTCACCCAGGAACCGCTGGAGATCAGCGCCGTCCTGGACTGGGAGATGGCCACCCTCGGCGACCCGCTCGCCGACCTCGGCCTGCTCTACGTCTACTGGGCGGGCCTGGGTTCCGACAACGACCCCATCACCGGCGGCGTCACCTCCCTGCCCGGGTTCCTGTCCGCCGACGAGCTCGTCGCCCGCTACACCGCCCGCACCGGCACCGACACCTCCGGCCTGGGCTGGTACATCGCCTTCGGCTACTTCAAGCTCGCCGTCATCGTCGAAGGCATCCACTTCCGCTTCGCCAGTGGCAAGACCGTCGGCGCCGGCTTCGAGAAGCTCGGCGCGTTCACCGTTCCCCTCGTGCGGCAGGGACTCGCCGCCGCCCACAAGGAGCTCTAATGGACTTCGCCTACGACGCCAAGACCGAGGAACTGCGCACCAAGCTCCTCACGTTCATGGACGAGCACGTCTACCCGGCAGAAGCGGTCCTCGAACAGCAGCTGCACGACGCCGCCGACCCGTGGGAACGCCAGCCGATCCTCGAAGAGCTCAAAGCGGAGGCCCGCCGCCAGGGCCTGTGGAACCTCTTCCTGCCCGACCCCGAGCACGGCGCCGGCCTGACCAACCTGCAGTACGCGCCGCTCGCCGAGATCACCGGCCGCAGCCCCCACCTCGCCCCCGAGGCCCTCAACTGCGCCGCCCCGGACACCGGCAACATGGAAGTGCTCGCCATGTTCGGCACCGACGAGCAGAAGAAGCAGTGGCTGCAGCCCCTGCTCGACGGTGAGATCCGCTCCGCGTTCTGCATGACCGAACCCGAGGTCGCCTCCTCCGACGCCACCAACATCGCCACCCGCATCGAACGCGACGGCGACGACTACGTCATCAACGGCCGCAAGTGGTGGTCCTCGGGCGCGATGAACCCGAACTGCGCGATCTTCATCGTCATGGGCAAGACCGACCCCGACGCCGAACGTCACCGCCAGCAGGCCATGATCCTGGTCCCGCGCGACACCCCCGGCGTCACCGTCAAACGCGCCATGCACGTCTTCGGCTACGGCGACCACGCCCACGGCGGCCACGCCGAGATCGAGTTCGTCGACGTCCGCGTCCCCGCCTCGAACCTCATCTCCGGCGAGGGAGAGGGCTTCGCCATCGCCCAGGCCCGCCTGGGCCCCGGCCGCATCCACCACTGCATGCGCCTGATCGGCATGGCGGAGCGCGCCCTCGAACTGATGTGCCGCCGCGCGTCCTCGCGCATCGCGTTCGGCAAGCCCATCGCCGCCCAGGGCGTCGTGCACGAGTGGATCGCCGAGTCCCGCGTCCGCATCGAACAGGCACGCCTGCTCGTGCTCAAGACCGCGTGGCTGATGGACACCGTCGGCAACAAGGGCGCCCACACCGAGATCCAGGCCATCAAGATCGGCACCCCCGCGATGACCGAATGGGTCCTCGACAAGGCCATCCAGGCCCACGGCGGCGCCGGCGTCAGCCAGGACTTCCCGCTGGCCGAGCTCTGGGCCGCCACCCGCACCCTGCGCCTCGCGGACGGACCCGACGAGGTCCACCGCATGTCGCTGGCCAAGCGGGAGCTCAAGAAGTACCTGTAGAGGCATGGACGTCACGCGAGGCGGACCGGCCGACGTGCCGGCGATCATGGCGATGCTCGACGACGCGCAGGACTGGCTCGCCTCGCAGGGCCGCACCGGACAGTGGGGAACAGACCACTGGTCCGGTGTCCCGTCCGCCGTCGACCGGTTCACCCGCCTCGCCACGTCCGGCACCGTCTGGCTGGCCGTGATCGACGACGAACCCGCGGGCGTGGTCATCACCTCGACCACCCCGCCCGAGTACGTGCCGCCCGCCACCGAACCAGAGCACTACGTGTCCCTGCTGGTCATCGCCCGCGCCCACGCCGGACGCGGCGTCGGCGCCACCCTGCTGGCCCACGCCCGCCGCGAGGCCCGCGCCGCCGGCGTCGGCCTGCTGCGCGTCGACTGCTACGACAGCGACGACCACCGCCTCGTCTCCTACTACGAGAAGCAGGGCTTCACCTCGGTCGCCACCTTCAAGGCCCGCAACGGCACCTGGCCCGGCCGGCTGCTCGCCTTGCGCCCCTGACCCCTGCGCCCCTGACCCCTGCGCCCCTGACCCCTGCGCCCCTGACCCCTGCGCCCCTGACCCCTGCGCCCCTGACCCCTGCGCCCCTGACCCCTGCGCCCCTGACCCGGCGCCGCACACCCGGATCCTCCGCCCCGGAGCTCCTACCCGGTGAACAGGCAGAACGGGTGCCCGTCCGGGTCGATCAGCACCCGCACGTTCTCCTGCGGCTGCACCACCGCGAGCACCGCCCCGCACCCCAGCGCATGCTCGACCGCCGAGTCCAGGTCCTCCACCTCGATGTCCAGGTGCTGCGACGCCGTCTGCCCGCCCTCGACACTCGGCCACACCGGCCTGCGGAAACACGCCTCGCGCTCGAAGTTCAGCGTCAACCCGCCCGGCACCCGCACCTGCGCCCAGTCGTGCTCCACCGCCCCCACGGACGCGCCGAGCAAACGGGCGTAGAACCCGGCGAGCTCGACCGGCTGCGACGTACCGACGGTGACCGAGGTGAGGCGCACGCCCCCGACGCTAGCCGTCCAGGGCCAGTCGTTCAGGACTGGTTGTTCAGGACTAGTTGTTCAGCGCCTCACGCGCCGCGACCGCCGCCCGGCACGCGTGCACGAAGTCCCAGAACACCTCGGTCGTCGTGTACCGCCGGTCCGAACGCGAGTTCTCCTCGAACATCGCCGACCGCAACGGCGTCGTCAGCTCCAGCTGCCCGCCCTGCCGCGACCGGGTCCGGTTCGCGATGTTCGCCCGGTCATAACCGCCCAGGATCGGGTGGTCCACCGCGTCGACCGTGTGGAACCCCGCCCGCCGCAGCCGCGTCAGCAGCTCCAGCCGCAGCAGCGCGTCCCTGCCGCCGACCAGCACCGCCCGGTCGTGGTCCTCCAGACCCGCCGCAGCCGCCGTGCAGCCGTGCAGGCCCAGCGCGTGCGAGGCGCCCGAGACCAGGGTGCGGGCCACGCGGTCGTCGCAGTTCGACGACGTCACGTGCAGCTCGTCGTTGGAGGCCGTGCGCAGGCCCTCGAACATCCAGTAGTCGTGCGTCTGACCGATCGGCACGCGCGTGGCGGGGTGGAAACCCGCGATCGCGAGGCACAGCTCGGACGTTCCGACCTCGATACCACCGCCGTGCGGGGCGAGGACGACCGACGCGGTACGGGGACGGTGCCGCTTGAAGCGACGCCGGTAGTCCACCCGTTCCACCAGTCGGGGATCGGCGTAGAGGTCGGAGTTGGACGCGTAGACGTCTAACGCCGCCCACTGAGGCTGGGGTCTCATGGCGGCCGGAAGCCTACCCGGCGTCACCCGGACGGCCGCGGCCCACCGGGTGACCCCCGCTCACACCAGCGTCAACGTCCTCGCGGCCACGTCCAGCTCCGCCGGCACCCCCAGCGGCAACGACCACGAGCCCGCGCAGTGCCCGAACCCGAAGTCGCCCAGCACCGGCACGCCCAGCCCGGACAGGCGGTCGGCCAGCACCGAGGACACGTCACCGCAGTCCGTCCACGACCCCAGCACGATCCCCGACACCTGCGTGAACCAGCCCGCCCGCAGCAGCTGCGTCAGGATCCGGTCCAGCCGGTAGGGCTCCTCGCCGATGTCCTCCAGCAACGCGATCGCACCCTCGGCAGGCGGCGCCCACCGGGGCCCGCCCACCGACGCCGCCAGCAACGCCGCGTTCCCGCCCGTCAGCACCCCGCGCGCCGTGCCCGCCACCACCGGCGTGCCCGAGGTCCACGACTTGGCACCGGAGAACAGCACGTCCCGCAGCCGCGCCTGCGCCAGCGGGTCGCCGACGAAGTCCGAGGTGCCCGGCATCGGCCCGAACACCGTCGCCTGACCCGCCGCGTTGAGCTCGGCGTGCAGCACCGTCACGTCCGACGACCCCACGAACACCCGCGGCGGCAGGTCCCGCCACGGCACGAGGTCCGTCATCCGCAGGCACCCGTAGCCGCCGCGCACGCAGAACACCGCCGCCACGTCCGAACGCCACGCCGCCACGAACTCCGCGGCCCGCGCCTCGTCCGAGCCGGCCAGGTACGGCAACGACCACGGCTCGACCACGGGTGCGCTCACCCGCAGACCCCACGACCGCAACACCTCGGTGCCCGCGGCGATCGTCGAAGCCAGGGCCGGGCCGGCCGGTGACACCAGCGCGACCCGGTCCCCGTGGGACAGCAGGCTCACTCCGACAGTTCCAGCACCGGCACACCGGGCGGGACGAAGCCGAACGCCTGCCCGTAGAACGACAGCTCCGCCTCCAGCGCCGTCCTGATGTTCTCGGCCATCCGGAAACCGTGCTGCTCGCCCTCGAACGTGATGTAGGCGTGCGGGATGCCCGACCCGGCCAGGTCCGCGGCGAACCGGTCCGCCTGCTCCGGCGGGCAGATCTCGTCCTCCAGGCCCTGCAACAACAACACCGGCCCCGACACCGACCGCGCCTTCGTCGACGGCGAACGGTCCCGGTAGCGGTCGGCGGCCTGCGGCAGCGTGCCCACCAGGCCCTCGACGTAGCGCGACTCGAAGTCGTGCGTCTCGCCGCCCTCCGACGTCCACCCCGCCAGGTCCAGGATCGGGAACGCGACCATGCCGCACCGGTACACGTCGGTCGAGGTCAGCGACGCCGCCGACGTCCAGCCGCCCGCCGACCCGCCCCGGATGCCCAGGCGCTTCGGGTCCGCCGTGCCCTCCGCGGCCAGCTGCTGGGCGACGAACGCGCAGTCCTGCACGTCCACCACACCCCACTGCTCGCGCAGCCGCTCCCGGAACGCCCGCCCGTACCCGGTCGAACCGCCGTAGTTCACCGCCACCACACCGATGCCGCGACTGGTCAGGTACGCGATGTCGCTGTCGAGCTTGGGCAGCGCGCGCCCCGTCGGCCCGCCGTGCACGTGCACCACGTACGGCGGCAGCTCACCCTCGGGCCCCTCGAAGTCCGGGTTCGACGGCGCGTACACGTACGCCGGGATCTCCCCGAACATCCGCTCCACCGGCACCGGCAGGTACGCCGCCTCCGGCGACTGCTCGCCGCCGGTCAGGTAGGTCAGCTCACCGTTGGACAGGTCCAGGCGCACCACCGCGAAGTCCGACGTCGGCCCCGCGGCGGCGCAGATGACCACGCCGTCGCGCACCGACAGGTCCGGCACCCACGTCGGCAGGTCGGTCTGCACGTCGGTCACCGTCGCGGAACGTTCGTCGAGCACCGCCAGGTGCCCCGACCGCACCACCAGGTAGCGGCCCGGCGAGAGCGTCGCGAACCAGCGGTTGCCCAGCCGCCACATCGGGCCGCCCAGCTCCTCCTCGCACGGCGCCAGGTTCGTGCGCGTGCCGTCGGGGGAGACGCGGAACAGGTTCCACCAGCCGTCCGGGTCGGTCAGCGCCAGCAGGTGCTCGCCCTCCCACTCGAACTGGCACACCGCCTCGGTCCGCGACCCGGCGACGACCCGGTGCTCGGTGGAGCCGACCTCGGCCACGCACAGCTCGGTGCCGTCCCACGGCATCTGCGGGTGGTCCCAGCCGATCCAGGCGAACCGCGTGCCGTCCGGGCTGATCTTCGGGCCGGTCATGAAGTGGTGCGAGGCACCCAGCACCCGGACTTCACCCGCCTGAGTGATCGCCACCAGGTCGCGGCGCACATCGGTGCGCGCGTCACCGGTGACGGTCTCCCGCACGCACCACACCTCGCCGTCCGGGCCCGCCGACAGGTCGGAGTAGCGCACCCCGTGGTGCCGCTGCGGCGCCTCGGTCAGCGCCTTGGGCTCGGGCGAGTCCGGGTTGAACACGTAGACGCGCTGGTCGTCCCAATGCGTGAACGCCACCTTGTCCTCGGCGAGCACCACGAACGGCCGGCCGCCGTACTCGTGCACCCGGTTGCGGGCGTTCCACGGAGCGGGCAGCACCTCCACGCCGTCGCGCACCAACGCCACTCTGCCGCCCTCGGCAGGCCGGCTCTCCGCCCACCACACGTGCTCGCCGTGCAGGTCGGCCCACTGGAACCCACCCCCCGGCTTCGACGTGTCGCCGGCCGTGATCGGCGAGGTCCAGGTCCCGTACGAAGCGATCTTCACCACAACCCGACCCTATACGGGCGGTGTTTGGCGGGGGAGGACCTGCCGACGATCTCCGCGTGGCCTAGGCTCGTTTCTGCCATGGCTCGCGTCATTCACGTATTCCGCGCACCCGACCGGTTCATCGCAGGAACCGTCGGGCAGCCCGGCGACCGCACCTTCTACCTGCAGGCCTCAGAGCAGAGCAGGTTGATCAGCGTCGCCCTGGAAAAGCAGCAGGTCCAGGTCCTCGCCGAGCGCATCGGCTCGTTGCTCGAGGAGGTGAATCGCCGCTTCGGCACCGACGTGCCCGACGAGGCCCCGCCCGACGACCTCGACACCCAGCCCCTCGACGTGCCCGTCGAGGAGGAGTTCCGCGTCGGCACCATGGGCCTCGGCTGGGACGCCGAGTCCAAGGCCGTCGTCATCGAGCTCCTCGCGGTCTCCGAGGAGGAGGTCGACGAGGCCGTCGTGCTCGACGACACCGAGGAGGGCCCCGACGCCGTGCGGGTCTTCCTGTCCCCGTCCGCCGCCCGTGCCTTCGCCGAACGCGCGGACCGCGTCATCAACGCGGGCCGCAAACCCTGTCCCCTGTGCGCCGAACCGCTCGACGCGGACGGCCACATCTGCCCGCGGCAGAACGGCTACCGCCGCACCGAAGAAGACTGACGTGGACACCTCCGCGGCCCTGAGGTTGCTCGAACACGGCCGCATCGAGGTCGAAGGACGCCTGGTCGACGCCTCCAACGCCACCTTGTTCTGCAAGATCTCGTTGGACGGCGTCGACGCCCAGTGCGTCTACAAACCCGTGCGGGGCGAACGGCCGCTGTGGGACTTCCCCGACGGCACGCTCGCCGGCCGCGAGGTGGCCACCTACCTGATCTCCGCCGCGTCCTTCGGCGTCGTCCCGCCCACCGTGCTGCGCCCCGGCCCGTTCGGCAGCGGCATGGTCCAGCTCTGGGTCGAGACCCGCGAAGAGGACGAGCTCGTCGACATCATCGGCGTCGACGACGTCAAACCCGGCTGGATCCCCGTCTTCCACGCCCACGACCGCTTCGGCGACCCCGCCGTCCTCGTGCACGCCGACCACCCCCGCATCGCCGAGATGGCCGCCTTCGACGTCGTCGTCAACAACGCCGACCGCAAGGGCGGCCACGTCCTGCACGCCCTGGACGGCGCGGTCTACGGCGTCGACCACGGCATCTGCCTGCACACCGAACCCAAACTCCGCACCGTGCTGTGGGGCTGGGCCCGCGAACCGCTGCCCGAGCACGTCGTCGAGACACTGCGCCGGCTGAGGTCGTCGCTCGACGGGGCGCTGGGGGAGTCGTTGCACGACCACCTCACGCGCGCCGAGGTCCGGGCCGTGGGGGAGAGGACCGACAAGCTGCTGGCCGCCGGTGTCTACCCCGAGCCGTCCGGTGACTGGCCCGCGATCCCCTGGCCCGCGTTCTAGGTCAGCTGCTCGGCGAGCCCGGCGATCCTGACGCCGTCGTAGTCCTTCAGGATCTGCTGGACACCCTTGCGGAACGACCTGTGCCGATCACCGTGCAGCTCGTACTTGCGGACCTCGATCTCCCACTGCACGGTGTCGTCCACGGAACCGGCCAGCGCCCTCAAGCCGTGCACACCGTCGACACGCCGGTGCAGACATCGCTGTGACGCGGGCCAGCGCGCGACGATCTCCGCCAGCAACACCAGGTGACACGCCCTGCGCACCGCCTCCGGCCCCGTCTCGGGATCAAGCCGGTCCAGCACCCGGACGTAGAACATCCACACCGTCAGGATCCGCTTCGCCTCACGCACCGACAGGTCCGGCTGAGCGCGCAGACGCTCCGCGAACCGTTCCTTCACCTTCGCGTCGTGCTCCAACGCCACCACGGCCGGCAGGGTGTGGATCACCTCGGCCCCGGCGACGTCCGCAGGTGCCTTACCTGGGACGAACGGCGTCAGTCGCGCCACCTCCTCTGGCGTGATCACGAGATCGTCCTCCGCGGGCGGCGTGCCCAGCAGTCCCGTCAGCAGCGGCTCGACCTGTGTCTGTGCCACCCGCGGCAACGGCAGCGGCAGCTGGATGAGCTTGCGCAGGAACGTCCACCCCGGGCTGGGATCCGCCGAGTCCCTGCCCGCGTCCGCGACGACCAGCGCCGAGTACGCCGCATCCAGATGGGCGGCGGTGGCGGCCGCGTCGATGCCGAGCACGAACCTGATCGACGGGAACGACCCGCTCAGGAACCCGTTGATCGCCTCGAACACGTCCGCGGTGGTCCGGGGCGAGCACCGGTCGAGGTCGTCGATGAACACCACCAGCTGCGTCCCCTGCTCACCGAGCTCGCGAATCAACCGGTGAACGTCCTCCTGCGCGCTGTGCAACTGGCCCTTGCGCGTGCGCCGATGGGGATCACGCAACGGGTCGTCCATGCCCACGGCCGTCGAGTAGGCGCCCATCGCCCCGGACGGGCCGAACAGCTCGGCGGGCAGCAACGTGTCGGCAGCCCGGACCAGGTACCGGACTGCGGTGTGCGCCAACCCGATCCCCAGCATCAGTCCGACTACCCACAGCGTCAGGTCCGCCGGGGCGACGTCGAATCCGAGCACGTTGAACGGCGCCGGCGCACGGACAAGCTGAGCCAGCAACGGCACCGGCAACGCGAACACACCCAGCCGCAGCGACGGCGACACGATCCGCTTGCGCAACGTCCGCTGCACATGGCTGCGGTCCAGCTGCTCGACGTTGTGCGCGAACCAGAAGCGTTGCAGCGATGAGCCGGAGTTCGTGGCGATGACCGGCGCGCCCGTGCTGACGATGCAGTCGTTCAGCCCGGCCCACACGTGTTCGCTGGTCTGGCAGGACCACGGGTTGAACATGGCCGTCAGCACCTTCGGCGCCTCGACGTTCTTGCGCTTTCGCCGCGTGGACCTGCCGTTCAACGTCAGATCGGCGTCCCACGCCCGCAGCTTCCGTTCCCGCCATCTGGCCACCTGCTTCGCCCACGGGCCGCGCCTCGCCGGTACAGGTCCCGCCGTGTCGAGCCGGGTACGGGTCATGTCCATGAGGGTGCTCTTGCCCGAACCCCACGCACCCTCGATGGCGATCACCGTCGGACCCGCGAGGTCCTCGTCGGCATCAGGTGGCGCCGAGCGCGACAACAGCTCGGCCAGGGACTCGACGAACGCGTGCCGGGCGAGCAGGTCCGTACGTGCGATCCGGTCACCATGGCCCATCGACACCAGGTGGTGGACCACCGAGTTGCTCGCCCGTTCGAAGAAGGCCGCGAACGAGACGGCGAACAGCGCCGCGTTGCGAGCGGCGACCATCTTCGAGCCTGCCGCGCCACCCGGTCCGGCACCAAGCACATCGCTGACGCCGTAGATCGGCAGGAACGGCAGCCCGAGGGCACGGAGCGCGTGCTGAACGGCCATAACGTCGGAGTTGGCTGCCAGAACGACATCGGAGTCGTCCGGCTGCGGGTCGAGTGCGGAGCTCACCACCGGTCTGAAATGGACTCGGCCGGGTTCTGGGAATGCAGCGCCGTTCCGCCACCACTCGGTGCGTGCGAGATCGCGGGCGAGCATCAGCATCGAACCGAAGAACTTCTGAGTGGAGCCGATGCCCACGACGACATCTCCGGCCTGGGCAACGCTCGCGTGCGAGGCGGCGAGGCCCACGGAGAGGATCGCGTTCGGCTGAAATCGGGTGATCGCCCGATGTGTCAGAAGCGCCTGTGGGTCGACCCCGGTGTGCGGAGGACACAGGACCAGCTGAACACCCGTGTTGAGGAGCGTCCCCACCACGAACGTCGCGCCGGCCTCGTCGTCGACGACCTCGCTGGCGGCGAAATGGCGTTCTACCGCGTCGAAATCCACTCGCTGCGACGTCACCACGAGGATGCGGACGTCAGAGCCTGGCCGAGTCACCTGTTGATCACCGATACCCCTGCGTCGACATCCGGCATCGGGTGACTTCGCACTCTGCGCGCCCGCCGTTACTACGCTCAGCCACCATGTCGTTGATCAACCCGCCCAAACCCCGGCCCGGCGACCGCGTCGCGATCGTCTCCCCGGCCGCCGGCGTCGCAGGCCTGTTCCCCCTGCCCCTCGAACTGGGCCTGCAGCGCCTCAAACACGACTTCGGCCTCATCCCGGTCGAGTACCCGGCGACCCGCAAGATGGGCTCCACCCCGCGGGAACGGGCCGCCGACCTGCACGCCGCGTTCGCCGACCCGTCCATCAAGGCGGTCATCGCCACGATCGGCGGCGAGGACCAGATCACCGTCCTGCCGCACCTGGACGCGGACCTCATCACCGCGAACCCCAAGCCGTACTTCGGGCACAGCGACAACACGAACGTGCTGACGTGGCTCGCCAACCGCGGCATCGTCGGCTTCTACGGCGGCAGCGTCATGGTCCAGTTCGGCCGGCCCGGCGCCATGCACCCCACCACCGCCGACTCGCTGCGGGCCGCGCTGTTCACGCCGGGGGAGTACCGGCTGACCGAGTCCACCGCCTACGGCGACCGGGACAGCCCCTGGGACGACCCCGCCACCTTCGACACCGAACCCGTCCTCGAACCCAGCGGCGGCTGGATCTGGCACCGGCCCGAGCACGTGGTCAAGGCGCGGTCGTGGGGCGGCAACCTCGAGATCCTGTCCTGGCTGATGATGGCCGACCGCGAGATCAACGCCCCCGAGACCTACGACGGCGCCGTGCTGTTCTTCGAGACCTCCGAGGAGATGCCCTCCGCGACCGAGGTCTACCGGATCCTGCGGCACATGGGGGAACGCGGCCTGCTGCAGCGCTTCGCCGCCGTGCTCGTCGGGCGGGCCAAGGCCTGGTTCTTCACCGACCAGGACACCGACCGCCTCGCCCACACCACCGCGCAACGCGAGGCCGTCCTCAAGGCCTTCGCCGAGTACGCGCCCGACACCATGATCGTGTTCGACGTCGACCTCGGCCACACCGACCCGCAGGTGATCATCCCCGTCGGCGGCACCATCGAGGTGAACGGACCGGCGCGCACGATCACCGTCACCTACTGACGGTGGCCACCATCCGCGATCTATTCCTTGCCCATTGATGTTCGCCAATTGAGATGGCGCGGGAGTTTGACGTGCGGATCATCGTGCCCTTATCTTCTGGTGGGCGTTCTGACCTGCGTGAACATCGAATTGTGAATGCGGGACACGGTGGACATGACCTATTTCGAACGAATCGTCGTCGTGGGTGCGGCCGGTCTCGGCGCCTGGGCGGCCACGTGCCTGGCGCGACGGTTCGGGCCGGTTCACCTGATCGGCCCCGGCGCCGAGACGCTCGCCGACGTCGGTGTCCGCCGCTACCCGCACGCCACCGTCCGCGAGCTCGACCTCGACACGCCCGCGGTCATCGTCGACAACGACGGCGGCCGCCTGCAGCGCCTGGTGTGCGACCGGCTCGTCGTGGCCGGGTGGCCCGTGCCGCTGCTGCCGGTCAACCGGTGGATCGTCGACGGCAAGGTCGCCGTCGCCGGGGACGGGGCCGATCTGCGGCTGCTCTCGACGTGCTTCGACGCCAACGGACTGTGGCGCCCGGCGCTGGCGGACTACCAGTTCCGCCGACAATCGGGAGCGAACTCGCTAATCTGAGTTGAGTGATCGATGAGGACGCCAGAGCCCGCCTGATCCGACGTTTCGGCACCGGCGTGACGGGGTGGATCGACGCGCTGCCAGACCTGGTCGCCACGCTGACCGCACGCTGGGGACTCACCCTCGTGCGGCACCTGCCCGGCGGCACCAGCGCCACGTTCCTGTGCACCAGCGCCGTTCTCAAGCTCACCCCGGAGCACGACCTCGCCGTGCACGAGGCCAGGGCACTCGCCGCCTGGTCCGGCACCCCCGCGATGGTCGACCTCTACGACACCGACCTGTCCCGCGGCGCGCTGCTGCTGGCGCCGATCCGGCCCGGCACCCCCGCCGCCGAACCCGCCAAGGTCGTCCCGCACCTGCACGAGGCCAGCCCCCAGGGCTTCCCGCCGCTCAAGGCCCGCGTCGACTTCCTCTTCGAGACCCTGCTCACCCGCCGCACCGGCACCTACTACGCCACCGAACACCACCGCGCCCGCAAACTCGCCGAGGACAACGTCAAACCCGTGCTCCTGCACGGCGACATGCACCCCGGCAACGTCCTGCAAGGCCCCGCGGGCCCGGTCGCGATCGACCCGCGTGCCTGCGTCGGCGACCCGGCCGTCGACTGGATGGACTTCGTGCACGGCGGACACGACCTGCACGGCGCCGACGTCGACCTCGACCGCGTCCACGAGTGGCTCACCGCCTTCAAACCCTTCTACGGCTAACCTTGCGAGTCGTGCGTTCCCACGACTACGGCCGCGACATCCTGTCGAACCCGAAGCGCAAGAAGGTCCCCGAGATCGCGGCCGAACCCGGCCTCGTCGTCGAGGACCCCGCCAGCGGCTTCTGCGGGGCCGTCGTGAAGTTCGAGTACGGCCAGGTCGTCCTGGAGGACCGCCACGGCCGCCGCCGGCTCTTCGCGCTCAACCCCGCCGGCTTCCTCGTCGACGGCATGCCCGTCACGCTGGTCAAACCCATGCCGCAGCCGCAGAAGCCGAAGATCACCGCGTCCGGCTCGGTCAAGGTCGAGGGGCTGCGCGCGCAGACCGCCAAGGCCAGCCGCATCTGGGTCGAGGGCAAGCACGACGCCGAGCTCGTCGAACGCGTCTGGGGCCACGACCTGCGCGTCGAGGGCATCGTCGTGGAACCCCTGCACGGCGTCGACGAGCTCCCGCAGCGCATCGCCGAGTTCGGCACGGCCCCGCACCGCCGCCTCGGCGTCCTGGTCGACCACCTCGTCGCCCACTCCAAGGAACAACGCGTGGTCGACCAGATCCGCGACGACAACGTGCTGGTCACCGGCCACCCCTACGTCGACATCTGGCAGGCCGTGAAACCCCAGGCCGTCAAGATCAAGGCCTGGCCGCAGATCCCGCGCGGCGTCGACTGGAAGACCGGCGTGTGCGCGCAGCTGGGCTGGGGCGAGCCCTGGGAGGGCTGGCAGCGCGTCCTCAACTCCGTGAGCAGCTACCGCGACATCGAGTCCGACCTGCTCGGCGCCGTCGAACGGCTCATCGACTTCGTCACCGTGCCCCAGGACTGACCCGCGCGTAGTGCGCGACAATCACACCCTTCGGCGTCGCCACGGTGCCGGTCAGCTCGAACTCCGTCACCGGTGCCGGCCCGTCGAACAGCCGCGCGCCGCCGCCCAGCGTCAGCGGGTGGATCACCAGCGTGTACCGGTCGACGAGCCCGGCCGCGTGCAGCGACCGCAGCAGCGCCGCGCTGCCGATGACCGACAGGTCATCATCGAGCGCGGCGACGTCGTCGAGTGAGCGCAGCAGCACCGAGTTCTGCCACGCGTCCGCGTCCGCCAGCTCGCGCGACACCACGTACTTGCGGGCCGCGTTCATGTGCTCGGTGAACGGATTGCCGTCGGTGGCGAACGCCCAGACGCCGATGAAGTCCTGCCACGTGCGGCGCCCGAACAGCATCGCGCCGGAGGACGCCATGCCCTTGCTCATCTCGGCGGCCAGCACCTCGTCCTGGTAGCGCGCACCCCACCCGCCGTGGGCGAACCCGCCGCGGGTGTCCTCGTCCGGACGCCCGAAACCCTGCACCACACCGTCGAGCGTCACGAACATCGTCGCGGAGATCGATCGCATCACTGCACCCCTTGGAAAGTCGAAGTCACCGCCTGCACGAACGGCTGTGAGGCGTTTCGACACCGCCGGTTGATCGATTTCGTCACGGTCAGGGGCCCAGCACGGTGAATCTTGAAGCCGGGCGGTCCCCGTTGGTGTATGTATGGGCGCATGGCCGCGCTGATCTGGCTGATCGTCGGGATACTGCTCGTCGTCGCCGAGGTTCTCTCCGGTGACTTCGTGCTGGTCATGCTCGGCGCCGCCGCGCTGGCCGCGGCGGGCGTGTCCGCACTGGGTGCCGCCGACCTGGTGAGCGTGCTCGTCTTCGCGGCGTCGTCGGTGGGCCTGATCGTCGCGGCCCGGCCGCTGCTCAAGAAGCGGCTGCAGCTCGGGTCCGGCATCAGGATGCACCACGAGGCGCTGCTCGGGAGCAGGGCCGTCGCGGTGTCGAAGGTGGACGAGCACGGCGGGCAGGTCAAGATCGGCGGCGACACCTGGAGCGCACGCACCCTCGACGGGTCCGTGGTCGAAGAAGGTGAAGCCGTCACCGTTGTCGAGATCTCGGGCGCCGTCGCCGTGGTGATAGCCGCGGTGTGAGCGCCCGCAGGAGGGTGTGAACCGAGTTGGACCCGATCACCGCTGTGGTCGTGGCCGTAATCGCGATCTTCGTGCTGACCATCGCCATCAAGTCGGTGCTGGTCATCCCGCAGGCGCAGGCCGCCGTCATCGAACGCCTCGGCCGCTACCGCAACACCGCGGCACCCGGCCTGAACATCATCGTGCCGTTCATCGACAAGGTGCGGGCCCGCATCGACCTGCGCGAGCAGGTCGTGTCGTTCCCGCCGCAGCCGGTGATCACCCAGGACAACCTCACGGTGTCCATCGACACCGTCGTGTACTTCCAGGTCACCGAGCCGCGCTCCGCGGTGTACGAGATCTCCAACTACATCGTCGGTGTCGAGCAGCTCACCATCACCACGCTGCGCAACCTCGTCGGTGGCATGAGCCTGGAAGAGACGCTGACCTCGCGTGACCACATCAACGGTCAGCTGCGCGGCGTCCTGGACGAGGCCACCGGCCGCTGGGGCCTGCGCGTGGCCCGCGTCGAGCTCAAGTCCATCGACCCGCCGCCCTCCATCCAGGACTCGATGGAGAAGCAGATGCGCGCCGACCGCGAGAAGCGCGCCATGATCCTCACCGCCGAGGGCCAGCGCGAGTCGTCGATCAAGACGGCCGAGGGTCAGAAGCAGTCGCAGATCCTCGCCGCCGAGGGCGGCAAGCAGGCCGCGATCCTGTCCGCGGAGGGTGAGCGGCAGTCGCAGATCCTGCGCGCGCAGGGTGAACGTGCCGCCCGCTACCTGCAGGCGCAGGGCCAGGCCAAGGCCATCGAGAAGGTCTTCGCCGCGATCAAGGCCGGCAAGCCCACGCCGGAGGTGCTGGCCTACCAGTACCTGCAGACGCTGCCGCAGATGGCCCAGGGCGACGCCAACAAGGTCTGGATGATCCCGTCCGACTACGGCAAGGCCCTCGAGGGGTTCGCCCGCATGCTCGGCGCGCCCGGCGACGACGGGGTGTTCCGCTACGAGCCCCCCGCCACCGAGGAGGGCGAGGCGTCGCGTCCGGAGGACGAGGACGAGTCGGTCGCCGCCTGGTTCGACCTCAAGTCGGACCCGAAGGTCGCCGAGGCCGTCGCCGCCGCGGAGGCGGTGGCGCGTCAGGAGGTGCCCGGCCCGCTCAGCGGCATGCCGCGCCCGGTCGGCCGTTCCGCCCCGCTGCCGGAGTTGGCGGGCACCGAGTTCGAGAGCGAACAGCCCCGCTCGCTGCACCAGCCCGACGAGCAGGTCTAGGCGCCCGCACGACACACCGAGCGGCCCATCCCGATCACCGGGGTGGGCCGCTCAGTCGTCTCACCAGCACGAACAGAAAAGTCCGAGAAAATCCGGATCGTGTGTCGATCGAACGCCCGGCCCGTTCGACCTTGGCGTGAAAGGGTCCACGACGGACCCGCACGAACCCACTGGGAGAGCACATCATGAAGTTCATGCTGATCTGGCGAGTGGCCTCCGACGAGGCGTGGGCCAACCTCGGTGAGATCGACTTCGACCAGATGCTCGAGACCGTCGGCAGGTTCAACGAGGAGCTCATCGAGGCCGGTGTGCTGATCGCCGCCGAGGGCCTCGCTCCCGCCGAGGAGGGCGTGGTCGTCGACTTCTCCTCCGAACCGCCCGTGGTCACCGACGGTCCGTACGGGGAGACCAAGGAGCTGTTCAACGGCTTCTACCTGATCAACGTCCCCACCATCGAGGACGCCATCGGCTGGGCCAAGCGCACCCCGATGACCGCCGCCGGGTTCAAGACCGAGATCCGCCGCGTCCCGACCATCGACGAGTTCCCGCAGGACAACGAGTGGATCAAGAAGGAACGCGCGTGGCGCGAGTCCACCGGCCAGCTCTGAACGGCGTTTGGTTTGATCTAGCGCCATGAGCGACCCCACGGGACGCAAGGCTGTGGCGGCGGTGTGGCGCATCGACTCCGCGAGGATCATCGGTGCGCTCACCCGCTACACCGGCGACTTCGCCCTGGCAGAGGACCTCGCGCAGGAGGCACTGGCCGAGGCGCTGGTGACCTGGCCGCGCGAGGGCGTGCCGAACAACCCGGCTGGCTGGCTGCTCACCGTCGGCCGGCGCCGCGCGATCGACGCGTTCCGGCGCCGCAGCGCCCGCGACGAGAAGTACGCCGCGATGGCCCACCACCTGCCGGAGGGAGGCGCGTTGACCGGTGCCGACCCCGGCCCCGCGCCTGACGACGTGCTGTGGGACCCGGACCAGATCGACGACGACACGCTCGCGCTGATGTTCACCTCGTGTCACCCGGTGCTCTCGCGCGAGGCGGGGGTCGCGCTGACGTTGCGCGTGATCGGTGGTCTGACCAGCGACGAGATCGCGCGGGCGTTCCTGGTGCCGACCGCGACCGTGCAGGCCCGCATCACCCGCGCGAAGAAGACCCTCGGCGCCGCCGGCGTGCCGTTCGAGGTCCCGCCGGTCAACGAACGCCCCGCGCGGCTGGCCCAGGTGCTGAGCGTGGTCTACCTGATCTTCACCGAGGGTTCGTCGGCCAGCTCTGGTGACGAGGTCATCCGGTTCGACCTGGCCGGGGAGGCGCAGCGACTCGCGCGGATCCTCTCGCGGCTGATGCCCGAGGAACCCGAGGTCCACAGCCTGCTCGCGCTGCTGGAGCTCACCGCCGCCCGGTTCCCGGCACGCCGCGGCCCCGACGGGGAGACCGTGCTGCTGGAGGAACAGGACCGGCGCCGCTGGGACCGCTCCGCGATCGCACGGGGCCGGGCCGCGCTGGCCAAGGCCGCCGACGCCGGCCGCGGCTACGGCTACTACGGGCTGCAGGCCGCGATCGCCGAGTGCCACGCGCTGGCGTCCTCGGTCGAGGACACGAACTGGGGCCGCATCGTCGCCCTCTACGAGGGACTGGGCAGCCTCGCCCCGTCGCCGGTCGTGGACCTCAACCGCGCGGTGGCCGTCTCGATGGCCCAGGGGCCCGCCGCCGCCCTGCCGATCGTCGACGCGCTGGCGTCGGCCGACGCGTTCAAGGAGTCGCACCAGCTACCGGGCGTGCGCGGAGAGTTGCTGCGCAGGCTCGGCCGCATAGACGAGGCCCGCACCGAACTTGAGCAGGCCATACGTCTGTGCGGCAACGAACGCGAACGTGCCGTGCTGACCCGCAAGCTGGCGGAACTGTAGGCGCCCCAGCACTCAGGGTGAACCTTAAATCCGTTAGGGCGACACCGGTGGCACTCGACCGGGTGACACGTGAATGATGTTGTGATGCACTCGCTGCCCAGCACCGTGGCCTCCGCGCTCGCCGAGGCCGACAGCGAGAACACCGACTGGCCCGCGCAGTGGCAGGCGCTCACCGCCGTGTCCGTGGAGCTGCAGTCGTTGCTGGTCACCGACCCCGGCCCGGAGCTGGTCGCGTTGATCGAGCAGATCGTCACCCAGCTCGCCGACGGGGTCGCCGGGAGCCGCCGGCATCGCGTCGAACTCGCTGAGCTCGCCCACCGCGTGCTGGGCACCCACGCCCTCGCGTGCGCGCAGACCCGGCCGGCCCCGCGGCGGCTCGCCGACTGGTTGCTCGACCTGCAGCTGCACCACCCCGACGCCCCCGACGTCAGTCTCGCCGCCTACGCCGACGCCCTGGACGACGACGGTCTCGCGCACTACCGCGAGCAGGCGGTGGAGCTGTTCGAGCCGCTGCCCGTGATCGGCTTCGGCGAGACAGGACGCTACGACCGCGCCCGCTGGGCGTTGCTGCGCGTCATGGAGGAGCTCGCCGAGTACACCGAGGACGTCGACCTGCAGCTGCTCGTGCTGACCAAGGACCTGTCCTCGGGATGGCACTACCTGCAGGTCGCGACCGTACTGCGCGACAACGACCGCTCCGGCGAGGCCCTGGAGTGGGTCGAACGGGGACTGCGCGCGGTCGGCGGGCGCGGTGCGGCGCTGCGGCTGATCGACCTCGCCGTGGAGGAGCACCTGCGCCGCGGCACGCCCCAGCGCGCGGTGGACGTGTGCCGGGAGGCGTTCTTCGCCCGCCCGAACCTCGACGTCTACCTCAAGCTGCGGGCGCTGGTCGTGCACACCGACGACTGGCCGCCGTTGCGCGCGGAGCTCATCGACCACCTCGTGCGCGACGGCAGCCGGCTCGCCGTGGAGGTCTACCGGCGCGTCGTGGAGGTCGAGCTCGCCCGGCGCGGTATCGAGGAGCAGGAGCTGATCGTGGAGTGGTTGGCGCAGCTGCGCGGTCTGCAGCCCGACGCGTTCGCCGACTACCTGGACCACATCAAGTCGCGGCACGTGGCGGACCGCGAACTGCTCGACGAGTTGTCCCGCCGCGGATTCTGACCGATCCCGGTTCGGATAGTCCGTACTCGTACTATCCTATTTCGCATGATCGAGGCCGGAGGGGATCCGGTCCGCCCACGGCCGGGCGCGCTCCAGCTGGGCGGACACCGACAGCAGCGTGCACTCGTCGTGCTGGCGGCCCACGAGCTGCACCGCCAGCGGCAGGCCTGTGGACGTGCGGCCGGCGGGAACGCAGGCGGCGGGGTTGCCGACGATGTTCCACAGCGGCAGGAACGTCGTGTAGTGCGAGGCCGCGAGCAGTGCCGTGACGACGTTGCGGCCGTCCCACTCGCCCACGCGGATCGGCGGGCGGGTCAGCGCCGGGGTGAGCAGCACGTCGACCGAGGTGAACACCCGGTTCGCGTAGGCGGTGAGCGTCGCGTCGTCCTTGGCCGCCCACCGCACGGCGCCGCGCGGGATGCGGCGGCCCAGCTCGCCGACCGCGCGGGTGCGGGGTTCGACCAGGTCCGGGAACTCCATGCCGGTGCGCGCGAGGTAGGCGTTGTGCAGGTAGCGGGCGGCGAACTGGGTGGAGGCGGTGACGTCGCGCATCGGCGGGTCCAGGCGCACCACGTCGTGACCGAGGTCGGTGAGCAGCGCCGCGGTGTCCTGCACGACGTCGCGGACCTCGTCGGCGATCGCGATGCCCGGACCCCACGGCCGCAGCGACACCCCGATCCGCAGTCGGCCGGGATCGGTGCGCGCGGCCTGCGTGAAGCTCGTGCGCGGCGGGTGGGCGACGTGCACGTCACCGGGGGCGGCGCCGTGGATCTGGTCGGCGACCAGCGCCCAGTCCGCCACCGTGCGGGTGATCGGCCCCGCCACGACCAGACCGCCCCACATCTCCGGTTCCGGGGACAGCGAGACGCGGCCGCGCTGGGGCTTGAGGCCGAACAGGCCCGTCACGGCGGAGGGGATGCGGATCGAGCCGGCGCCGTCGGTGCCGATCGCGGCCGCCGCGAGCCCCGCCGCCACGGCCGCGGCCGAACCGCCGCTGGAGCCGCCGGGCGAGTGCGTCAGCGACCACGGGTTGCGCGTCGGACCCGCCCAGGAGCTCTCGGTGTAGGGCCACAGACCCAGCTCCGGCATGCGGGTGCGGCCGACGATCACCGCCCCGGCCTCGCGCAGCCTCGTGACGATCGCGGAGTCGGCCGGCTGCGGGGTGCGGGCGGCGTTGGTGCCCTTGGTCGTGGGCAGGCCCTCGATCGCGATGTCCTCCTTCACCGCGATCGGCACACCCAGCAACGGCAGGTCCTCGCCCGCGGCCCTGCGCTCGTCCGCCTTCTCGGCTGCCGCGAGCGCCTGCTCGGTGAAGACCAGCCGGAACGCGTTGAGCCGCGGGTCGATCCGCTCGATGCGGCGCAGGTGCTCGGCGACGAGGTCGCGCGCGGTCACCTCGCCGGAGCGCACGGCGTGCGCCTGCCTGGCCACCCCGGCGAAACACAGCTCCGTCAGCTCCATGAACCGACCCTAAGCGCCCACAGGTGATCTACGGAATGGGAGTAGCACGCATGAGAGTCCTCGCGATGGCCGCCGCCGCACTCGTCGCCCTGAGCACACTGGTGGCCCCGGCCCACGCCGTGTCGGTGTCGCGCCAGGAGATGATCAGCCGGGCGAAGTCGTGGCTGACCGCCAGCAACGGCGGTCCTGTTCCCTACGGTCAGAACCTGTACTGGGGTGCCGAGGGCTACCGCCAGGACTGCTCCGGCTACGTCTCGATGGCCGCCAGGATCGGCGCTCCCGGTCAGCGCACCGTCGAGCTGGCGCAGAAGCCGTTCTCCACCGGCATCGCGATGAACGACCTGCGGTGGGGTGACATCGTCGTGGATCCCGTGGGCGACGGGAACACCCGTCACGCGGTCATCTTCGACAAGTGGGCCGACCCGTACAAGACCGCCTACTACGGCTACGAGCAGCGCAGTGTCCACGGCACGACCTATCGGGTGCTGCGCTACGGCCTGGGCGGCGACCAGTACGTGGCGCGCCGGCTGACCAACGTGACCGGCTGAGGTGGCGGTGCCCACTGGCTGTCACCGTCGGTGGGCACCGCGTTGAACTCCACCACTGTCCGATGCAATGACCCGGGTCACATCATCGAGTCATGTCCCTTCTCTCGCGCTGGCTCACAGCGACCTCCGGTGTTCTGACCGTGGCGGCGGTGACGTTGGGCAGGCGTCGCCTGGCCTCGATGCCCGCCGAGGCCGACGAGCCCGTCGTGTCGCCGTTGCAGGACATCCGGTCGCGGCTGCGCGTGGCCGAGGCGGACGTGCGGCTGGGCGGGTTGCGGGACTGGGTGGCCTTCGGTGAGGGCCGGGTGGAGAACCGGCAGCCCGCGCTGGACGTGCTGTGCGAGGCGCTGCGGGAGCTGCCGTGGCCCGGCACCGAGGTCGACCGGCGGTGGCGCGGCGTGCTGCAGGCGACGCTGGCCGCGCGGCTGCGGCCCGGTCCGGGGTTCTGGCTCGACAGCGACGTCGACCTGCGGCACACCACGCTGACGGACTTCGACCTGTCGGGGTGCCGGCTTCGGCACGCCCGGTTCGAGGGCACCCGGTTCCGCGGGGACACGCGGTTCGACCACACGACGTTCCTCGGGGCCTTCGTCGCGGACGGCGCGTTCTTCGGGCGGCACGTGCTGTTCACGCGGTCGGTGTTCGCCCGCGGCCTGGGTCTGCGCGGGGTGGCGTTGTGTGGCAACGGCGACCTGTCGCACATCCACGTCGCCGGGCCCGCGGTGTTGAGTGGCGCGCGGGTCTCAGGGCGTGCGGACTTCGGGTGCGCGCGGTTCGGGTCGGAGCTGGACTGCTCCGGGGTGCGCTTCGGCGGGCGGGCGGTGTTCCGCCGTGCCTGGTTCGCCGGTGCCTCGTCGTTCCAGGGCGCGTGGTTCCGCGGCCGGGAGGACTTCGTGGACGCCGTGTTCGGGGGCGACTCCTCGTTCGAGAACACCCGGTTCGGGCACCGCGTTCACGCCGACTGACGGCTCCGGTGGTTGGCCACGGCGACGCGGTTGGCGCACTTGGTCGAGCAGAACCGGCGCTTGCCGTTGCGGCTGGTGTCGACGAACACCAGGTCGCAGCCCTCGCGGCCGCACCAGCCGATGCGTCCGGCGTCCTCGCAGAACAACGCCGCCATGCCCGCCGCCGTGTAGGCCTTGAGGCGCACGTCGGTCGGCGCGTCCTCGCGGGCGTAGTGCAGGTGCGGGGCGCGTCCGTCGTGGGTGGAGATGTAGTGCGTGGTCGACGACTTCGCCAGCAGGTCGTTGAGCAGCTCCACCGCGGGCTCGCGGAACACCTGCCGCAGCCGTTCGATCCAGTCTCGTACGTCACGTTCCTGCCGGGCGTCGAGCGAGCCCAGCGGCTTGTAGTCCGACGCTTTCAGCACGTCCAGCAGGTGTGCGGACCGATCGGCGTTGACCAGCGTCGCGGCGAGTTCGGCGGCCGCCCCGCCGTAAGGGTTGAAATGCACTAGACCATGACAGCACGCTGGTGGTCATGATCGCCACCTGCCCCGCCTGCCACTGGCCCTGCTCCTCCGCCGTCTCCTCGCACGGCGCCGTCGCCTACGTCCGCTGCGTCTGCGGCCTGTTCCTCGTCGTCGAACGCGGCGAGGTCACCGCGACCGCCGGGACCAGCACGTTCGCCCCGAGTCACCACACCCGTGGTGATCTTGCTAGTGTCCCGGACCGTGAGCCGTCGTGATCTCCTGTGCGACACCGCGATCCAGATCCTCGCGGTGGAAGGCGGCAGGGGCCTGACCCACCGCGCGATCGACCGCGAGGCCGGCGTCCCCATCGGCACGACCAAGAACTACTTCCCGACCCGCGAGTCCGTCCTCACCGCGTGCGCCGCCCGCATGACCTCCCTGCACCGCGCCGCCGTGCAACGCCTGCGCGAGACCACCCCGCCCGACATCAGCGCCACCGACGTCGCCGAGCTCTACCCGGCCCTGCTGCGCCGCGCGGTGGCCGACGACCCGACGCAGATGCTCGCGATGGTCGAGCTCTACCTGGAGGCCGTCCGCCGCCCCGGCGTCCGCGAGGCGCTGTCGGGCATGGTGCTGGCCAACGCCGAGGCCGGCGCCGCGCTGCAACAGGCGGCGGGCCTGCCCTCGACGGTGCGCGACACGGGCCTGCTCGACGCCTACTTCCTGGGCGTGGCGATCTCCCTGCTGGCCCTGCCGACCGAGACGCTCGCGACCGTGGGCCTGGACGACCCGTACGCGCTGGGCATCGGCGTGTTCTCCGCGACCGTGCCTAACGCCGGCCCGTCACCAGAACGCAGACCAGCAGAATCAGGCTGAGCACCGCCGGCACCGCACACGCCACGGTGAACACGGTCGGCCCGGTGTCCCATCCCCAGACGGCCACACCACCGGTGATGAGCGCGATGGTCCCCATGAGCGCCGCCGCACGTCCCTTGTTCCTCCCGCGCAGCGACGAGCGGGAGGCGTCGGGACAGTGCGTGCCCAGGGCGCCGACGATCACGCGGCTGTTCTCGGTGGCCCCGCCGAAGTGCAGCTGGGCGCCGTCGGTGAACAGGATCGTGGCACCGGAGTCGGGGTACTCGTCGATCACCCGCACCTGGTCCCACGCCCAGGACCGCCGCGCGCCGGCGACGACGTGGGCGATGCCGTCGTCGGTGAGCTCGATCAGCTGGGGGGTGCGCGGGGCACGCAGCAGGACGACCGCGGCCGGGGTGGCCAGCACCAGGGGGATGAGCGCGAAGACCAGACCGTTCTGGGCGCCACCGAGGTCGAGCACGAACGACAGGGCCAGCAGGGCGGCGCTCGCGAGGGCGACGATCAGGACCACGCGGCCCAGGACGTGCCGCCGGTCGGTGGCGACGGCGTGCGTGCTGTGCAGGGTGCCCATTCGATCAATCTAGTTCAGCGATCAGCGTTGCGTACGTATGGTCCGCGTCGCCCGTCGCGTCGATGACCGTCGTGGTTGGGGTGAGGTAGGCGGTGATGCGGTCGTGGCTGTGCTGGATGACGGTCTCGCCGCCGAGCGCTTCGACGACGTGGTCGATGTGGTGCTCGCGGTGCTGGTAGCGGCTGATCGCGGTCCCGGGCGGGGTGAGCAGCACGAACTCGAGGTAGTCCGCGCCCGCGGACGTGGCCGCTGTGGCGAACCTGTCGCGCTCGCCGTGGCGCATGATCAGCTGCGGCATCACGACGTCGTTTCCGGAGGCCAGGTGGGTGGCGGCCATGCTCAGCGCGAGGGGGCGGACGAGGTCGACCGCGCGGTAGAAGTCCTCGCGCCAGCCGCCGACGAGGCGGACGATCTCGTCGGCGTCGAGGTTGAGGGTTCCGGAGTGGGCTGCGGCGTAGCGGGCGGCGAGCGTGGACTTGCCGACGCCGGTGGGACCGTTGAGGTGGATCAGCCGAGGCACCGGGCCGAGGTCAGCGGCAGACCTTCACCAGCTCGTCGATCGCCGTCGCCACCAGCGCGATCGCGATGTCCGGCGACTTCCCGCAGCTGGCGGGCCGCGGCGGCACCGGCTGCTCGGTCAGCGCCACCCGCCACTCCCGCCCGTCGGCGTGCCGCACGGTCGCGGAGTCCGCGGTCTCACCGACGACGGTCAGCACGTCGCGGGACTCACCGATCTGCGAACGCACGGCGACCTCCGCGACCTGACCCCGCGGGGTGAAGCAGGAACGGCCCCGGCAGCGGTCGGCGACGATGCCCTCGGTGACGACGCGCTCGGCCAACTGGTGGTCGATTCGCCCGTACAGGTGGCCGGTGGGCAGCAGGACGCCGGTGGGCGCGAAGCGGTGGCCGCCGGTGTGGGTGCACTCCCAGAGGTTGAGCGCGGTGGCGATCGGGCGGCCGTACAGGGCGCAGCAGACGTCGCGCTTGCTGTTCGTGCAGATCAACAGCAGCGGGTCGGCGACCGGGGTGCCGAACGCGGTGGAGCGGCCCGCGCCCAGTGCCTCGAAGTCGAGCTCGAGGGCTTCCTCCGGGGAGTCGAGGTCGGCCTGTTCCAGCCACGAGGCGCCGGGCTTCGTCGAGGCCAGGTAGAGGCGCCGGGTCGCGGGAACGTGGGTGTCGGCGTGTTTGCCGGGGCGGCGGATCAGCAGGATGCGCACACCGGTGCCGGCGGCGCGTCGGGCGAGCTCCGCGCCGAGCTCGGGGTCGAGGTGGCTCTCCAGCAGGGCGTCGCGGCCCCAGGGGCCCGGCTGTTCCAGGCACAGCCACGCCGTCGCGGTCGCGGCCGTGCCGGCCAGCGGTTCGCCCGCGAAGTCGGAGAGTATCGAGCACCTCATCTGCACACCCTATACGGCCGTTCGGGTGATGACTAAGGACACCCTTACTTAATCTGTGTGACCTTGGACATCAGTGGTAGGGACGTGGAGGAGAGGTCTAGGTTTCGTTCATGAACCTCGCGGTGTGGATCGTCTCGGGAGTGCTGGCGGCCCTCTATCTCATGGCGGGCTTCACCAAGCTGGTCAAGGCCAAACAGGACCTGCTGGCCGAACCGCGGATGTCGTGGGCCGGCGACTTCACCGAGGGGCAGGTCAAGGGCATCGGCGCGGTCGAGGTCGCGGGCGCGCTCGGGCTGGTGCTGCCGTGGCTGACCGGCGTCGCGCCGATCCTCACCCCGATCGCGGCGCTGGGGCTGGCGCTGGTGCAGGTGGGTGCCGCGATCACGCACATCCGGCGTGGCGAGGGCGCGACGGTGCCGGTCAACCTGGTGCTGTGCGCGCTGGCGGTGTTCGTCGCCGTGGTGCGCTTCGGTCAGCTCTGACCCTCCAGCTGCCGCACCTGCTCGCGCATCGACGCCTCGAGCTTGGCGCGGTAGCCGAGGAACAGCTTGTTCGCCAGGTAGGGCGCCCAGTTGCCCTGCCTGGCGATGTTGTAGACGCGGTGCCGCACGAGCGCGCCCTCGGGGTGCGGGTGCAGCGTGTCCTCGCCGCGGTACCACCAGTCGCCCCAGTAGGCGATCACGCCCTGCTCGCGGTCCACGAGCCGGTGCGATCCGGACTCGCCGGCGTCGGCGAACATCCGCGCGCGCACGTCCTCCAGCGGCGCGTGCACGACGCCGGTCACTTCGAACAGCAGTCTCATCGGTGTCTGTCCTCCCAGTCGTCGAACCCGCCGACGGTGCCCTCGGCGGTGGCGGTGGCGAACCAGGACAGCCAGGCGCGTTCGGCGCGCAGCACGGCCATCCGGTAGTCGAGCTCGATCCACGCGAGCTGCGGCAGGCCCATGCCCGCGAGCTTCTCCAGCAGCACGGCCAGTGCGGTGAGTTGCTCGGCGACGGCGGCCTCACGCCGGCGCACGACGTCGAGGGCCTCGTCCGGGGGCAGCAGGCCGACCATCGAGATCCCGGCCTCGAAGCGCGGGTACTCCCTGGCCGGTTCGGCGATCAGCGAGCGCAGCCAGTCCCGCAGCTCCACCGTGCCCGCGTCGGTGACGGAGTAGACGGTGCGTTCGGGCCGGTTGCCCGCCTTCTGCACGGCCGACGCGGCGATCAGCTCGTGTTTCCGCAGCGACTCCACCACCGTGTAGAGGGAGCCGTAGTTGAGCTTGACGACCTCCTCCTGGTGGCGTTCCCGCATGGTCTGCGCCATCTCGTAGGGGTGCATGGGCCGCTCCGACAGCAGGGCCAGCACCGCGAGGGCCAGGGGGTTCGTGCGCTTGAACGTCATATCCGCTCCCGTATATCCGGCGCCGAGTATAGGGGTTAGGGTGGGCGGTATGACAACGGTGATCACCGGGGGAAGCCGGGGTATCGGTGCCGCGACCGCGCGCAGGCTCGTGCGCGACGGGCATCGGATCGTGATCAGCTACCGCCAGGCAGAGGCCGAGGCGCGGCTGCTGGAGAAGGAGCTCGGGGTGCTGGCCGTGCAAGCCGACACCGCGGACGAGCACGACGTGGCAAGGCTGTTCGACGCGGCCGGCGACGACATCACCGGGGTGGTGAACAACGCAGGCATCACCTCGCCGTCCGGTCCGCTGGCGCAGTTGCGCACCGAGGACCTGCGCCGCGTGGTGGACGTCAACGTCATCGGCGCGTTCTTCGTCGCGCGGGAGGCGGCGCGGCGGATGACGGGTGGCGCGATCGTGAACGTGTCCTCAGGCGCGGCGACGCTGGGCAGTCCGGGGGAGTACGTGCACTACGCCGCGACCAAGGCCGCCGTGGACGCGTTGACGATCGGCCTGGGCAAGGAGCTCGCGCCGCGCGGGATCCGGGTCAACTGCGTGCAGCCCGGCACCATCCGCACCGACATCCACCAGCTCTCCGGGCAGCCCGACCGCCCGGACCGCGTCGCCGGACGGGTGCCCATGGGCCGTCCGGGCGAGGTGGACGAGATCGCGAACGCCATCGCGTGGCTGCTCTCCGACGAGGCCTCGTACACGACGGGCGCGATCCTGCGGGTGACCGGCGGAACCTGAGCCTTTCGCCTCTTCGGGCGGTGTTCGCGCTGCCCCTAAGCTTCACCGTCATGTCCGCGCCCACGCTCACCCACTTCGTGCTCGCCAACACGACGCTGGCCCCGGTGCCGCTGGTGCCGGAGGTGCTGCTGCACAGCGCGGCCGAGGCGATGGACCTGTGGGAGCTGACGCACCACGACCAGCCGCCGTTCTGGGCGTTCCCGTGGGCGGGCGGGCAGGCCCTGGCGCGGCACCTGCTCGACAACTCGGGTCTGGTGCGCGACAAGAAGGTGTTCGACCTGGCGTGCGGCTCGGGCCTGGTCGCGATCGCCGCGGCGCTGGCGGGCGCGGACTCGGTGACGGCGAACGACATCGACCCGCTGGCGCTCGCCGCGGTGGAGCTCAACGCCTCGGCCAACGGCGTCACGGTGCACACGGTGGACGGTGACCAGCTCGACAGCGACGCCCTCGGCGCGGACGTCGTGCTGGCCGGTGACGTGTTCTACGACGCGGAGATCACCGCGCTGGTGCTGCCGTTCCTGACCAGGGCCGCCGCACGGGGCGCGCTGGTGCTGCTCGGGGACCCGGACCGCGCGCACCTGCCGCGCGACCGGTTCACCGAGCAGGCCCGCTACGACGTGCCGGTGCCGCTGACGCTGGAGAGCACCGAGACCCGCAGCGCGACGGTGTGGCGCGCCTAGCCGATCGAGATGGCGTCGAGCTTGGCGCGCAGGTACTGCCCGCCGCCGACCTCCGGGTAGCGGCCGTCGAGCGAGACGATCCGCGCGTCGTGGTCGGTGTTGTAGAAGAAGATCAGCGACACCAGGTCCTCGTCGGGTGCGGAGGCGTCCGGGGGCAGCACGCGGTGCGGGGTGGAACGCCACCGGTCCGAGGTCCAGCGCGCCATCAGGTCACCGATGTTGACGGTGAAGGCTGCCGGGTCGAACGGCGCGTCCTCCCACTCCCCGCCGGCGCCGCGGACCTGCAGCCCGCCCACGCCGTGCTGGCGGTCCAGGATCGTGACGGTGCCGAAATCGGTGTGCTCGCCGATGCGGAACTGCCCGGCCGCGGCGGGCCCGACCTGGCGCAGCGGCGGGTAGTGGTTGACGTTGAACGCGTAGGAGGCCTTGCCGGTGTGGCGGGTGAACCGGGTCTGCGGCTCGCCCAGGGCGACGGCGAAGATCGTCAGCAGCTCGTCGGACAGCGCCCGCATCCGCCGCAGGTACTCCGTCACGGCACCCTCGAGACCCGGTACCTCGGCGGGGAAGACGTTGGGGCGGAAGAAGAACGGGTCGCCGCCCGCCGGGTCGTCCGACCCGAACGCGAGGGTCTCCTTCAGGTCGGCCGGTGCCATCGCGCCGTCGGCCCGTCCGGTGGCCTGCTCGTCGGGCGGCAACCAGCCCCGTCCGCCCGTGCGCACCGCGTAGGGCTGTTTGCCGGCGGCGGGCAGGGCGAAGAACTCGCGCGACAGCGACCGGGTCCGTTCGCGCAGCTCGTCCGGGACGCCGTGCCCGGTGATCAGCAGGAACCCCGACTCCCGCAGCGCCGCGTCGACGCGCGCCGCCACCTCGGCACGCCGCGTGCCGTCGAACCACCCGGACAGGTCCACCAGCGGAACACCCATGACCGCACTCCTACCGCCACGGCGTGCGCCGCGCCAGTGGGGCTAGCCCAGCCGTTCCACCACGAACGCCGTCAGGAACCCGGCGGTGGTGCACAGCCCGGTGTAGAGGCGGGCGCGCTCGTAGGCCTCGGGGATCATCGTGTCCGCGATCATCGCCAGGATCGCCCCGGCGGCCACGGCCGTGATCACGGCGATGAGCTGCGGCGACGCGCCGTCGAGCAGCAGGTTGCCCAGCGCGGCGGACACCCCGCTCACCACCGCGATCCCACCCCACACCCCGAACACGTACCCAGATCCGCGTCCGGCCCGTTTCATGCCGGCGACGCTGGACAGGCCCTCGGGGACGTTCGAGATGACCACCGCCACCAGCATCGCCACCCCGACCCCGCCGCCGCTGAGCAGCGACACGCCCAGCACGACCGACTCGGGGACGCCGTCGAGCAGCGCCCCCACCGCGATCGCCGTGCCGCTGCCTGCCTGGTCGGACTCGGTGGGCTGGTTGCTGCTGCGCTTGCGGTGCCGTGCCCCGCGGCGGGCCAGCAGCAGGTTCGCCAGCACGTAACCGACCGCGCCGCCCAGGAACCCGGCGGAGGTGGCGAGCAGCCCGCCGGTCTTCTCCGCCTCGTCCATCAGCTCGAACGCCGCCGCCGCGGTCAGCACCCCGGCACCGAACGCCATCACCACGGCCACGACGTCACGGGGCACGCGCAGGAACCAGGCGACGAGCGCGCCCACCACGAGCGCCCCGCCGCCTGCCAGTCCCCAGATCCCTGCTTCCACCCACTGCGGCACCGCTACATCTTGGCGAAGAACACCTTCAGGTCGCCCGCCAGCAGCTCCGGCGCGTCGTGCCCGGAGTAGTGCCCGCCCCGTTCGAACTCCGACCAGTGCACCAGGTTGTGGTGGTCGCGCTCGGCGAAGCGGCGGATGGTCTGGAAGTCGTCGGGGAAGATCGCCACGCCCATCGGCACCGTCGTCGGCTCGGTGGGCTGGTCCTCGCGGTGAGCGTCCTCGAAGTACAGGCGCGCGCTGGAGCCCGCGGTGGCGGTGAACCAGTAGATCGCGACGTTGGCGAGCAGGAAGTCCTTGGTGACGGCCGGTTCTCCCATCAGCTGCATCGTCCAGGCGAGCTGGCCGACGGGGGAGTCCGCGAGCGCGAACGCCACGTTCTGCGGCCTCGCCTGCTGCAGCTTCGCGTAGCCGGACATGGTCTCCCAGAAGTTCTGCAGCACACCCAGGCGCCGGTAGTCGTCCTCGGTCAGCCCCTCCATCTCAGCCGGGTCGCCCGAGGGGAACGAGAAGATCTGCGTCACGTGCACCCCCACCACGTGCTCCGGGTCGACCTGCCCGACCTGCGGCGCGATGATCGCCCCCGCGTCGTTGCCGTGCACCCCGTAGCGCTGGTACCCCAGCCGCGCCATCAGCTCCGCGAACGCCCTGGCGATCCGCCCGGAGTGCCAGCCCGTCTCGGTCGTGGGCCCGGAGAACCCGAAACCGGGGATCGAGGGGATGACCAGGTGGTGGTCCTCGCGCAGGTGCTCGACCACGCCGAGGAACTCCACCACCGAACCCGGCCAGCCGTGGATCAGCATGACCGGCAACGCGTCCGGGTTCGGGCTGGTGACGTGCAGGAAGTGAACGTTCGTGCCGTCGATCTCGGTGACGAACTGCGGGAAGGCGTTGAGCCTCGCCTCGACCGCCCGCCAGTCGAAGTCCTCCGCCCAGTACCGGGCCATCTCCGCGACGTCCGCCACGTCGTCGCCGTAGAGCGACCCGGCCCCCGCGACCTGGTCGGTCCACCGCGTCCGCGCCAGCCGAGCGCGCAGCTCGTCGATGTCGGCATCGTCGATCGCGACCTGGAATTCCCTGATCTCCGTCATAACCCGAGGCTAACGACGCTTGCGGCCAGCCCCTGTCCTAAAGTGTCGGTCCATGTTGGAAACCTCGGCGCGCCTGCTGCGCCTGCTCGCCCTGCTGCAGTCACGCCGCGACTGGCAGGGCAGCGAACTGGCCGACGAGCTGCACATCAGCCCCCGCACCGTCCGCCGCGACGTGGACCGCCTGCGCGAGCTCGGCTACCCGGTCAACGCCACCACAGGCTCGTTCGGCGGCTACCGCCTCGGCGCCGGCGCCGAACTCCCACCCCTGCTGCTCGACGACAACGAGGCCGTCGCCGTAGCCGCCGCCCTGCGCACCAACGCCGTCACGGGCCTGGAAGAGGTCTCCCTGCGCGCGCTGCTGAAACTCGAACAGGTCCTGCCCTCCCGCCTGCGTCACCGCGTCTCCGCCCTGGAACAGGTCGAATCCGTTCCGCGCGACTCCCCGGCCCCCGCCCTAGACCCGGAACTGCTCTCTACCCTCGCCGCCGCTTGCCGCGACAGCGACACCCTGCGCTTCGACTACCAGGCCCACGACGGAGCATCGACTCGCCGCCGGGTGGAGCCCCATCGCTTGGTCAACTGGGGCCGCCGCTGGTACCTCGTCGCCTGGGACGCCGACAAGTCCGACTGGCGCAGCTTCCGCGTGGACCGCATCACCCCGCCTCAGCCACCGTTCGGCCCGCGCTTCACCGCACGCGACTTCGACGCCACCACCTACGTCGCCTCCCGCGTCACCCAGGCCGCCTGGCGCTTCCAGGCCCGCGTCCTGGTTCGTGCATCCGCCGACGCCGTCGCCGCCCGCATTCATGCCGCCATCGGCACCGTCGAAGCCGTCGACGCGCAGTCGTGCGTGCTCGTGACCGGCTCCGACTCCGTCGAAACGCTCGCCGTGTGGATCGGCATGCTCGGCTACGACTTCGAGGTCACCTCACCACCGGAGCTCGTGGCACACGTTCGCTCTCTTGCGGCCCGCTACGCCCGCGCCGTACAAGACTGAGCATGGCCATCACCGGACGTGACATCGAGCACCTGCTCTACACCGACACGCCCGACCCGATCCTGGTCGTGCACAACGGGGTGACCGAGATCGTGGCCGCTGCGGAGCTGGGCTCGCATGTTGGGGCCGTGGTGGTGTGCTCGCGCAGTGAGATCCTGCGGAGGGTGGGGGAGCGGGATCTCAGCGAGGAAGAGCTGGCGGCGATGGCGGTGGCTCTTACGGAGGCCATTCAAGATCCAGATCAGCAGCGGCATGCCTGATCAGATCAATCCGTTCCGAAAACCAGCCCTTCTGGGCGAGCGCCAGGTCCTCGGCCAGATCGAACCTGGCGCGAGAGCCCGCCTCGAACATCCGCACCAACGCATCCACCACTTCGTCAGGCGGCAGCAGGTCGAGATCATTCCTGGCGAGCCTCAGCAGCTCGCGATCGTCCCCGCCCCGCCCCAAGTGCCTGACCACCTCTGTCAGATAGATGTCCCTCGCGGAGAAGGAGTCCTTCAGCTGCTCCAACGCAGGCAAGGACTTTGCTGGTGACGCGGCCATGAGTTCGATCAGCACGGCCGTCACCGCGATGCCGTGCACGGAGGCCAACGGCGTCACCGCGTCCCGCAGCGTCATCGCGACCTCGTCCAGGGTCACATACGGCTCCGCCATCACCAGCCACTCCGTGCCCACCTCGCGGGTCCGGGAGTTCAGGCACACCGAGAAATGCCGATCGGCGTCCCGTTCCACCCAGAGCCACAGCACCACGCTCGCCCATTCGCTGGAGGGCAGCCGCGACTTCCAGAACAATGTGAGCCGCCGCCAATCGTCGACGCCAAGCCCGAGATCGTCGGAGTAGCACCTTCCACGCAGCGCCAGCGTCAGCACCACCAGGTTCAGCGAGTACTTCGCGTCCCGCACCGAGTCCGTCAACGCCACCGGCGCATACCCACCACGCGAACTCCGTGACTCGTCCCGCGCGGCGAACAACCGCGACACCAGGTCGAACAGCCCGTCCCGGTCGGAGTCGGCAGCGAACTCCCGCAGGAAATCCAGCACCGGCTTGCTCGCCGTCAGCGCGGCGAACGACAGCACCGAGTACAGCTCGGTGTCGTCCACCGTCACCTTCCTCCGCGACCGTGCCTCGTCCTCCCGGCGTAGCTCCGTCAGCCTGTCCCACACGAAACGCGCCACCAGGTACTCGCCGAACGTCGCGTGCAAGAACTCGTAGGTCCGCAGCTTGGTCAGGTCCTCCCGGATGGCCTCGACCCTCTGCACGAAGAAGAACCGCCCCAGCACCGTCTCACCGGCCGACAAGGGAGTGCGTGTGCCCCTGAGCCTTTCTGGAGACGCAACATCCAGCAGTTGGACCAGGTCCGCAGTCACCTCGTGCTCGGCGGCCCACTGTGCACCTCGGTTGAACATCGCCAGCGCCACCACCGACAAGCGGTCCAGCTCGAAACCGACATCCTCAGCCAGATCGGCCTCTGTGCGGTCCAACTCGGTCTTGGTGACCTCGCGCTCGGCGAACCGGTCGAGCAGCCGCCCGTACAACTGACCGCGGCTCAGTCCTTCGTGGTCACGCTGGAACGAGCTGTCCACCGCGTCGTACAACGCCAGCATCAACAGCAGCAACGGCTGAGAAGCCAGGTCTGGGTAGCGCAGCACCGTCTCGGCGGGCAGCGGTCGGTTGACCGCGTTCCACACCTCCAGCCACGCGCGCACCTGCTCCTCGTCGAACGGCATCAACCGCACCACCTGCGTGCCCGGCGGCAACTCCAGCCCAGCGCACACGCTCAAGCGGCTAGTCACCACGAACAACGCCGGCCTGCCCCTGTCCTCCAGTCTCTGCTGGAACTCGGCGATCGTCGTCAGATACCGCGTCTGACTCACACCTGTGGCCTGCAACAGCTCGTCGAACCCGTCCAGCACCACCAACGGCAAAGCGCCACCGGTCTTGCGGGAGAACTCCGCCCAGCTCACCGGCTCCTGCAACAAGGTGCGCAGGCCGTGCTCGATCTGTTCCTCGAGCGTGCAGTTCGCCGGTGTGCACCGCAGTTCCACCCGCACAACGGCGAAGTCCGACGCTGGCAGCCGCGCCGCCAGCATCTCCGTCAGCACCGACTTGCCCGAACCCGGATCACCCAGCACGAGCAGGGGAGCAGACAACGCCTCCGGTGAGGTCAGATAGCCCGCGAGATAGGCGTACAGGTCGTCGCGGACCGGCACGTCGTCCCACCACGAGAGCAGCGACGGCGCAGCGGCCTGCTCGGTGCCGATCACCACCTGGAACTGCGGGTCGATGTAGGCCTCGGCGAGACTCGGGATCCACACGCCCTGAGGCACGTCGCCCGACTTCACCAACGGCCGCCGCAACGCGCCCTGATAGACGCCGGCGAGCTCGGTCAGCCGCACCTCGGGTGTCAGGTCGGTCGTGGTCTCGCGCAGCACGTCCTCCAGCCGCGCCAACGCCTTGCGGGCCGCGATGCCGTCCTGGACCGCGAACCAGAACCTGATCTCCGGGTACTCGGCCGCGAGCTGGCCCAGCAGTTCCTGGTACCGGTCGACCGCGAACGTGGAAGCCCTGACGACCGCCGCCCGCGCACGGTCCTGTTCGGTCTCGGTGAGAGCGTCCCAGGCTGCCATGCTCTGCAACGCCCTGTTCAGGTTCGAGCCCAGGTCCGTGTAGAGCTCCAGCAGTTCTAGCTTGGTCACCTCGTAGGGACGAGCCGCGGAAGGTAGTGGCAACGCCGACGTCCACGGGTTGAACGGCATGACCAGCTCGCGGTCCTCGGCGGTGAGGGGCACGCCCGCCTGCTGTAGCTCGAAGGACTCGAAGAACGCGGTCATCACCACGACTGCGTGGGCGGCGTGCAGTTGCTGGGTGCGGGTGTAGCGGCTCACACCGCGGCGCTTCGCGGAGACCTTGGAGATCAGCTCGTTGCTCAGGCGGAGGAAGTCCGGCTTGGCGTCGAACAGGTCCAGCACCTGCCACAGCCCCAACGAACCCGCCAGCAGCGCGCCTCCCAGGACCTTGTCCATGGCGGCGATGACCGGGTGGTCGCGGCCGCCGAGGATCTTGACGGCCTCGTTGTAGCTGTAGGTCTTTCGCACCCGAAGGTGTCTACCCGACGGGCAGGGTGATCAGGCCGAGAACAACACCAAAAGACCAATTCCGATCAGCACCACCGGCAGGGCGACGTGGCCCCACTTGGCCAGGGCGCGGGCCACCACCTGGCGGGAGGCCAGGAACCAGCCCGCGAGGCACCACACGCCCACCAGCACGAGGAACACCGCGACGTAGACCCACAGCGAGTCCGCCACGGCGAAGACCGGCACGTAGACGCCGATGTTGTCGCCGCCGTTGGCCAGGGTCACGCCGGCCATCGCCAGGACGCCGGGCGGGGTGGCGGGTTCGTCGTCGTCCGAGCCGCGCCACAGTGACCAGGCTGCTTTGAGGCCCAGAGCCAAGGGGATGAGGCCCAGCCACGGGCGGAAGTGGTCGGGGAGCAGGGACGCTCCCAGTGCGCCCACGACGGCGATCGCCAGGATGGCGGTGAAGCCCAGGTACTGGCCCGTCACGACCTGCCAGGCGGACTTGGCCTGCGCGAAGAACAGCGCCAGGAGAACCAGGTCGTCGATGTTCGTCACCGCGAACATGCCTGCCGCCTGGCCGATCACCCCAAGATCCACGGTGGCATTGTCGCCGACCGAGAAACGGATAGCTCATCCGGATGTGTGCTAGCGTCGACCTTAAGCGGATTCGCTATCCGGATTGGGAGAATGTCATGGCACGCAGGGCAGTGGTCACCGCGGGTACCGGTGGCATCGGGCTGGAGACGGCACTGGGACTGGCTGAGGCCGGATTCGCCGTCACCGTCGTCGGGCGCAACGCCGAACGAGGCGAGCGCGCGGTCGAGAGGATCAACGCCAGGGGAGGGGAGACCGCGCGGTTCCTGCAGGCCGACCTCGCCTCACTGAACGAAGTGCGGGCGCTCGCGGCACGGATCGCCGCCGACGGTGAGCTCGACGTCCTGGTCAACAACGTCGGCGCCATGTTCCCCGACCACGCCGAACTGGACGGCGTCGAAGCCTCGTTCGTCGTCAACCACCTCTCGCCCTACCTGCTCACCGAACTCCTGCTGCCCGTCCTCACCGGACGCGTCGTCAACGTCACCTCCGGCTCCGTGAGGACCGCCAAGAAGGTCTTCGACGACGTCGAGCCGTCGGGCGGCTACTACGGCTTCCACTGGTACGGACGCGCCAAGCTCGCGAACCTCGCCTACACCCTCGACCTCGCCCGCCGGCAGACCAAGGTCGCCGTCCTCGCCGCCGACCCCGGAGGCGCGGCCACCGACATGACCGACGGCAGCCTGCGCACACCCAAGATCGTGTCGCCCGGACTGCGCCTGCTCTGGCCCCTGGTCCGCCGCACCTTCGAGTACGCGACCTCCGGGCCCGCGTCGGTCGCCGCCCGGCCCTCGATCCTCGCCGCGACCGACGAGACACTGCCATCCGGCACCGTGGTCGGACGGCGCGCCACTCCCGTGAAGCCGATTCGTGAGGCCACCGACCCCCGCGTCCAGCAAGCCGTGCGCAGGCTCAGCGAGAGGCACGCACCACTCGTCCGCGTTCCGGATGGCGTATCCAATTAAGCTGAGACCATGACGCCGCAGCGGAAGGACGCCGCCCGCAACTGGGAGCACATCGTCACCGTCGCCAGAGAACTCGTCGACGAAGGCACCCCGCTGCAGCTCAACGACGTCGCCCGCCGCGCAGGACTCGGCGTCGGCACGGTCTACCGGCACTTCCCGACCACCGAGGCACTCCTCGAGACCGTCGCCACCCCCTGCCTCGAAGCACTCGCCGGACACGGCGAACAAGCCCTCACCCACGACGACCCGTGGACCGCCTTCGGCGACTTCCTCACCCGAGTCGTCGAAGGCCAGGTCAGCGACGCCGCACTCGTCAAGGTCGCCGCCGCCACCCACGACGTCCTGCCACGCACCACCGAGCTCAAAACACAGATCATGGCCACCGGCACCCGCCTGCTCGCCCGCGCCCGCGACGCCGGAACCGTCCGCCCCGACGTGCACGACGACGACCTCGTCCCACTCATGTGCGGCATCGCCTACGCCACCTACGTGCACAGCGCGACCCCGGCCGACCGGCTCCCCACCGCCCGCCGCTACCTCGAAACCCTGCTCCGCGGCCTACACGCCTGACGGCGGACCGGCAGCGACGAAAGCCCGCAGCTCATCCAGCCTCTGCGCGCCACCATCGGTCAGCATCCACGTCACACCCGCTGCCTCGTACTCCCGCACGTCCGCAGGTAACTCCGCGCCGCCCCACAACACGACATCACCGTCGGCGGAACCACCCGACGCCACGAAGTCCGCCTTCAACTCAGCGGCCTGCGCGGGGGAGAGCACCACCAGACCCTCAGGACCGAACGTCGCAGGCACCACACCCGCCGCATGCCCCGCCGCACGGAACGGCGCCGACCGCGGCCAGTTCCCACCGATCCACACCGGCACCTCGACAGGCGCGAACCGCACGCCCGACACCTCGAACAACGCGCCCCGGTGCTCGACCTCGGCACCCGACAACAACGCCCGCAGCAACTCCACACCCTCCGACATCGCCCCAGCACGCGACGCACGCTCGCCGAAAGGGGAGTAGTCCTGCGGCACACCCGCACCGACCCCGAGCACCAGCCGCCCACCCGACAACCGCTGCAGGGTCGACGCCTCCAACGCCACCTTCCACGGCCGCCGACGCCCCAACGACGTCACCAACGGCCCCAGCCGAACCCTCGACGTCCGCGCCGCCACCGCACCCAACGTCACCCAGACATCCGCCACCACGGGCTCACCCGGCACCACCACGTGGTCCCACAGGAAGAACCCGTCCCACCCGGCCTCCTCCGCCGCCACCGCGAGCGACACCAGGACCGACGGATCACCGAGCCACGAACCGAACGACGGAACATAGATCGCGTAGCGCATGCCCCCAGTGTGGCGAGCACCCCCGACAAGATCGTTCTAACGCGGCGGACCAGCGGAAACGTACGAACGCAGCTCCGAAAGCGACGCCTTCCACCCGTCCAGCAACAACCACGTCGCCCCGGCGTCCGCGAACTCCGACACCCGCTCCGCCGACGGCCGAGCCCCACCACCCCACACGGCCACATCCCCATCGGCAGGCCCACCCGCCGCCACGAACTCCGCCTTCATCAACGCCACCTGCTCAGGCGACGCCACCGCGAACCCACCCGACCCGTCCTGAATGATCGGGAACAACCCCGACGCCCGCGCCGCCGCCAGAAAAGGCACCTTCCGCGGCCAGATCCCCGACGTCCACACCGGCACCTCCACCGGCGCGAACCGCACCCCCGACACGTCGAACACCGCCCCGTGGTGCTCCACCGGCTCACCCGACAACAACTCCTGCACCAACTCCACCCCCTCCGACAACCGCGCCGCCCGCGACCGGACATCCGACGCCTCACCGAACGACGTGAAATCCCGCCCCACACCCATCCCCACCCCGAGCACCAACCGGCCCCCGGACAACCGCTGCAACGTCGACGCCTCCAACGCCAGCTTCCACGGACGACGCCGGGGGACAGGCGTGATCATCGGCCCCAGCACGATCGACGACGTCCGCGCCGCCACCGCACCCAGCGTCACCCACGGATCAGCCACCACCGGCTCCGCCACCACGTGGTCCCACATGAAGAACCCGTCCCACCCCGCCGCCTCGGCCTCCACCGCCAGCGACACCAGCACGGACGGATCACCATAGGCATCGCCATAACAAGGCACGTAGATCGCGAAACGCATGCGGGGGAGTCTGCCTCAACGCCCCTCACCGGTCGCACCGTCGAGCTGCTCCCGCAAGATGTCCGCGTGCCCCGCGTGCCGCGCCGTCTCCGACACCAAGTGCACCAACACGTTGAACAACATCACGTCCGGACGCGGCCACCACGGCACAAACCCAGGGGAGTCCACCGCAAGAGCAGAGATCGTCGCATCCGAATGTGCCCACACGCGCCGATAGCGACCCACGATCTCCTCACACGACTCCGACTCGTCCGCCCGCATGTCCAGCCCACGCGCCGACAGGTCGTCCCACCGAGGCATCGGCTCCGGGAACGGCCGCCCGAACACCTCACCGAAGTACCGCGACTCCGACAACGCCAGGTGCTTCACCAAACCCAGCAGATTCGTCCCGGACGCGGTCAGCGGGCGCCGCACGTCCGACTCGGACAGACCGTCCAGCTTCCACACCATCACCTCGCGCAACTCGCGCAGATCACCGTGCAGGTACTCCTTGGCGAACTCATCGATCATGACCGCAGAGCCTGCCAGCCCCACGGGCCAGGTATCTATCGCCACGGTGACGAAAGAGGATCCAGGAGCGCCGGAGCGAGGGGCGACACCAGAAGCCGGCCGACAGCGCCGCTCACGACGCCCACCTCAGCGCCCGCACTCGAAAAGTTCGTCAGGACGGCTCCTGACGACGCCAGCGCGCCGGCCGTGGACAGCGGCAGCGACCAACGGCGGCCAGACGCGCCACAGGGCAAGGCGGGAGAGCCTCCGAGAGGCCCAGATCCGAGTTACTTGACATAATGTAGATTATCGGCGAAACGGCGACCTGCGAAGATCGCTTCAGAAGGGGCTGAAACGCCCGTGTTGGCGCGTCTGCAAGTCGCAGCCAACGGGCAGGCCGGCTGCGCTTGCAGACGCCACAACATCAGATCCACGGCGATGCCGGAGCGCGGTCGGCACCGACGTGTCATCAGTGGGACGTACGTGGCGGCTCGTCATTACGTTCGCGATCCCCGGCAAGTGACGCCACCTGGTCCAGCGCCTTCCTCCGCCGTGTCGGAATCCGGCGAAACGGACATTTCATGCATAATCGCCATTATCCAGCACGGAACGCGGAATTGTCGGTGCTGTGCGGTACAAGATCCATATGCACGTGCTCGCCGCCCAGGAAGCCTTCTTCCTCGCCCGCCGGACCCGCAAGGACTCCCCGCACACAACGGCCGCCTACCAGCGGGATCTCTCCGGTGTGAACACACTCCTGGCCGAGGCCCTCCTCTCCCCCGTCGAGGACCTCACGATCGCCCAGCTCACCGGCGCCAATCTCCGTCAGGCTTTCGGGTTGTTCGCGGACACCCACGCCAAGAGTTCCGTGCTGCGGGCCTGGTCGACGTGGAACCAGTTCCTGACGTTCTGCGTGGCCGAGGACCTGATGGCCGGCAACCCGATGGGTGCCATCGCCCGCCCGAAGACGCCTCCCCTCGTGCCCAAGCCCCTGCGCGGCGAGGACACCCCCGAGCAGCTGCTCACAGCCGCGGCGGAAGGGGCGACGAAGGGGCGTGACCCGTGGCCGGAACGGGACGTGCTGGTCATCGCGCTGGGGCTGGTCGCGGGGCTGCGAAGTGCGGAGATGCGCACGCTGACGCTGGCGAGCGTGGTCGGGCGGGAGGGTGACCAGCGGCTGCACGTGAAGGGCAAGGGGAACCGGGACAGGTCGGTTCCCATCGAGCCGCCGATGGAACGGATCGTGGACGCGTACCTCAAGAGCTGCCGGCAGCGGTTCCCGCAGGGGCGGTTCGACCGTGACTCGGCGTTGCTGAGGGATCGGCAGGGTGAGCCGATCGGGCGGGGTGGGCTGGAGTACCTGGTGAAGTCGTGTTTCCGGTGGGCGGGGTTGAACGACCGGGTGCCGACGGGGGCGAATCTGCACGCGTTGCGGCACACGTTCGCGACGCGGCTGGCGGAGGACGGGGCGTCGGCGAGCGAGATCATGGCGTTGCTGGGGCATGCGAGTCTGGCGACGAGTCAGAACTACATCGAGGCGACGGCGCGGGAGCGGCGGGCGGCGGTGGCGGGCAACCGGACGTATCGGGCGCTCAGGGACATCTAGCGGTGCTCCACCGGTGTGCGGGACTCTCGGTTGTGACGCGTGGGCCGGGGGTCGCTCAGTTGCCGGATCGTTAGGCCAAGTGGGTGATCTGATAGTGCGAGAACCGCATTTCAGGGGTACCCAATGAGGATGAGATCCGTGTGGCGTGGGGCCATCTCCTTCGGGTTGGTGACGATCGCCGTGCGCCTTTACACGGCTGTCGAGGAGCACGACTTCCGTTTCAACCAGGTGCATCGGGAGGACGGCGGGCGCATCAAGTACAAGCGCGTCTGTTCGGTGTGCGGCGAAGAGGTCGAGTACGGCGACATCACCAAGGGCTATGAGCTGGACGACGGCCGCATGGTGATCATGGAGAACGAGGACTTCGACAAGTTGCCGGTGAAGACCGACAAGTCGATCGACGTTCTGGAGTTCGTGCCGGCGGAGGAGATCGATCCGATCTACTTCCAGAAGACGTACTACCTGGAGCCGGACAAGGCTGCGGCACGGCCGTACGTGTTGTTGCGGGACGCGCTGGTCAAGACGGGTCAGCTGGCGGTCGTGAAGATCACGATCCGGCAGAAGGAGACGCTGGCGACGATCCGGGCGCGTGATGACGTGCTGGTGATGCACACGATGTTGTGGCCGGACGAGATCCGCAAGGCGGAGTTCGACTTCCTGGATCAGGACGTGGAGGTGCGGCCGCAGGAGTTGAAGATGGCGACGTCGCTGGTGGAGTCGATGGCGGGTGACTTCGATCCGGACACGTTCACCGACGACTACCGGGACGCGCTGGAGAAGGTGATCGCGGCGAAGGCGGAGGGTGCGGAGTTGCCCGAGCAGCCGGAGGCCGAGGACAAGGGTGATGTCATCGATCTGATGACGGCTCTGGAGCGCAGTGTGGAGAAGGCGAAGGCCGGGCGGAAGGGCGCTGAGAAGAAGGCCGCGCCGAAGAAGAAGGCCTCGTCGGCGTAGATGGCCGGGCTCGACGAGTACCGGCGCAAGCGGGATCCGGCCAGGACGCCGGAGCCCGTTCCGAGTGCGGACGAGTTGCCCAGGGGTGACAACGACACGTTCGTGATTCAGGAGCATCACGCGAGCAGCCTGCATTGGGATGTGCGGTTGGAGCGTGATGGTGTTCTGGTGTCGTGGGCGGTGCCGAAGGGGTTGCCGTCGACGACGGATGTGGTGCGTCTGGCCGTGCACACCGAGGATCATCCGCTGGAGTACGCGCAGTTCTCCGGGGAGATTCCGAAGGGTGAGTACGGCGGTGGCGAGATGGTCATCTGGGACCGGGGCCGCTACGAGACGGTGAAGTGGTCGGACCGTGAGGTGGACGTGGTCCTGCACGGTCATCGGGTGCAGGGTCAGTTCGTGTTCTTCCGGTCGGGCAAGGACGAGAAGAACTGGATGATGAAGCGGCGGCACGCCGCGGCGCGTCCGGACTGGAAGGTTCTGCCGGAGCAGCTGAAGCCGATGCTCGCTGTTCCTGGTCCTCTCCCCCACGACGATGATGATCATTGGGCTTATGAGTTCAAGTGGGACGGTGTCCGGGCGGTCCTGAGGGTCGAGGGCGGGCGGGTGCAGGCGTGGTCGCGGCTGGGCAACGACATCACGGTCGCCTATCCGGAGCTGCAGGGCGTCGGTGAGCAGCTGGGGTCGACGGAGGCCCTGCTGGACGGGGAGATCGTCGCGCTGCAGAACGGGCGGCCGAGTTTCAGCGCGTTGCAGAACCGGATGCACGTGACGAAGTCCGAGGCGGCGCGCCGGGCGGCACGGCAGTACCCCATCACGTTGTTGTTGTTCGATCTGTTGCACCTCGACGGCACGTCCACGATGCCTCTCCCTTTCCGGCAACGTCGTGAGCTGCTGCGGGGCCTGGAGTTGAGGGGTCCGAGCTGGCTGACTCCCCCGTCCTACGACGAGGACGGCGCCTCGGTGCTGGCGGCGAGCCGGGAGCAGGGGCTCGAGGGTGTGGTGGCGAAGCGGCTGGACTCGGCGTATCAGCCGGGGGTGCGCAGCCCGGTGTGGCGCAAGATCACGGACCTGCTGGCGCAGGAGGTGGTGATCGGCGGCTGGCGGATGGGTGAGGGCAAGCGGTCGGGTGTGGTGGGGGCGCTGTTGCTGGGTATCCCCCAGGACGGCGGGCTGGCGTTCGCGGGGTCGGTGGGTACCGGGTTCAACGATGCCGAGCTGGCTGTGTTGACGCCGCGGCTCAGGGCGTTGGCGCGCAAGGGTTCGCCGTTCGTGACGGAGATGCCGCGGGAGCGTGCGAAGGGCGCGTTGTGGGTGGAGCCGGAGCTGGTGGCGGAGGTGGTGTTCCGGCAGTGGACGCCGGACGGGCGGATGCGGTTTCCGGCGTGGCGCGGGTTGCGGCCGGACAAGACGCCGGAGGAGGTGCGTCGGGTTGTCGAGTGATGCGACGGTGCGGGTCGAGGACCGGGTGTTGAAGCTGACGAACCTGGACAAGCTGTTGTACCCGGAGTTCGGGTTCACGAAGGGTGAGGTGATCGATTACTACACCCGGATCGCGCCGGTGCTGCTCCCCCATCTGAAGGACCGTCCGGTGACGTTGAAGCGGTATCCGAACGGGGTGGACGGGAAGTGGTTCTTCGAGAAGAACGCGCCGGAGCACCGTCCTGAGTGGGTGCGGACGATGCGGCTGGAGTCGCCGGGCAGTTCGAAGGGCAACGAGACCGTCAACTACGTGATGGTGGACGAGCTGGCGACGTTGGTGTGGCTGGCGAACCTGGCGGCGCTGGAGTTGCACGTGCCGCAGTGGACGGTGGGGCCGCGCGGGGGCAAGCGGGATCCCGATCTGCTGGTGTTCGACCTGGATCCGGGGGCGCCGGCGACGGTGGTGGAGTGTTGCCGGGTCGCGGAGCAGGTGCGGGTGGTGCTCGACGACGACGGTGTGGACTCGTGGGCGAAGACGTCGGGCAACAAGGGGATGCAGGTGTACGCGTACGCGCCGGCGAAGGACACGTCGGAGTACGCGAAGGCGGTGGCGCAGCGGTTGGCGCAGGAGCATCCGGAGCTGGTCGTGTCGACGATGGCGAAGGCGCAGCGGCCGGGGAAGGTGTTCATCGACTGGTCGCAGAACAACCCGGCGAAGACGACGATCGCGCCGTACTCGTTGCGGGCCCGGGAGCGGCCGGCGGTGTCGGCGCCGGTGACGTGGGACGAGGTCGAGGACTGCGAGATCGTGGAGGACCTGGTGTTCACGGCGGACGAGGTGCTGGCGCGGGTCGAGTCGGCGGGTGACCTGTTCGGGAGTTGATATTCTGGCCGACTGCCTAGGTGGGGGTTTGCCGTGAACATCGAGCTTGCCGAGTACGACGCCGCGTGGCCTGGTCTGTACGAACGGGAGCGGGAACGGGTCCTGGCGGCGTTGCCGGGTGCCGAGTTGGAGCACGTGGGGTCGACGTCGGTGCCGGGGTTGTGCGCGAAGCCGTTGGTCGACCTGATGCTGGTGGTGGACGATCCGCTGGACGAGGGGTCGTACGTGCCGGCGTTGGAGGCGGCCGGGTACCGGGTGACGGTGCGCGAGGACGACTGGCACGACCACCGGATCCTCAAGGGCCCGGACACGGACATCAACCTGCACGTGTTCCCGCGCGGGTGTGCCCAGGTGCGGCGGCACCGGATCTTCCGGGACTGGTTGCGCGACAACGCCGAGGACCGCGAGCTGTACGCGTCGACGAAGCGGGCGTTGGCGGGCCGGACGTGGGAGCGGGTGCAGGACTACACGGACGCGAAGAACGCGGTCGTGCTGGACATCCTCGAGCGGGCCTATCTGGCGTGGCCGGTGGAGCCGGGCGAGGTGGAGTTCGTGACGGAGACGCCGCCGCACAACGCCCCGGTGGTGCTGGAGGACTACGACCCGCAGTGGCCGCAGTGGTACGCCGTCGAGGAGGCCAAGATCCGGGCCGCGCTGGGCGGGAAGATCGTGCGGCTGGAGCACGTCGGCTCGACGTCGGTGCCGGGGCTCGCGGCGAAGCCGTTGATCGACATCCTGCTGGTGGTGCCGGACTCGGCCGACGAGGACGCCTACGTGCCGGCGCTGGTGGCGGCGGGCTACTACCTGCGGCTGCGGGAGCGGACCTGGCACGAGCACCGGTTGCTCAAGGGCACGGAGCCGAACGTGAACCTGCACGTCTACTCCCCCAAGTGCGAGGAGCTCGACCGCATGCTGGCCTTCCGCGACCGGCTGCGCGCCTACCCGCAGGACCGGGAGGAGTACGAGCGCACGAAGCGGGAGCTGGCGGGAAGGACGTGGGCGCGGGTGCAGGACTACGCCGACGCGAAGGCGCGGGTGGTGGAGCGGATCATCCTGCGGGCGCTGGGGTGAAGCGGCGCCGGTAGTCCGATGGCGTGAGGCCGGTCTGGCGTCGCATCAGGGCGCGGAGGTTGGCGGCGGTGCCCAGGCCGGTGCGGCGGGCGACGACGTCGAAGCGGCGCTCCCCCAGTTCGATGAGCCGGCACGCGAGGGTGACGCGTTCGGCGGTGAGCCAGGCCAGTGGTGTGGTGCCGAGTTGTGCCTGGAAGCGGCGGTGCAGGGTCGCGGGGCTCATGGCGGCGCGCTGTGCGAGGTCGGCGACGGTGAGCGGGGTGTCGAGGTGCTGCTGGGCCCAGGCGAGGACGGGGGCGAGTGACTCGTCGGGCAGGTCGGGTACGGGGCGTTCGACGAACTGGCGCTGGCCGCCGTCGCGGTGGGCGGCGAAGACGAGGCGGCGGCTGACGGAGCTGGCGATCTCGGCGCCGTGGTCGCGGCGGACGAGGTGCAGGCCGAGGTCGAGGGCGGCGGCGCTGCCGGCGGAGGTGAGGATGTCGCCGTCGTCGACGAACAGGACGTCGGGTTCGAGGTGCACGGCTGGGAAGCGGGTGCGGAAGTCGTCGGCCCACTGCCAGTGGGCGGTGGCGCGGCGGCCGTCGAGGACGCCTGCTTCGGCGAGGGTGAAGGCGCCGCTGCAGAACCCGACGAGGCGTGTGCCGCGTGCGTGGGCGCGGCGGATGGCGTCGAGCACTGCGGCGCGGCGGGGTACCTCGACGTCGGGGCGGTTGGGGATGATGAGGGTGTCGGCGTGCTCGGTGGCGTCCAGGCCGGTGACGCCGGTGAGGGTGAAGAAGCCGTCGCGCATCACCGTGGCGGGTTCGGGTGAGCAGAGGCGGAAGTCGTAGAGGTGGCCGCCGACCTCGGGGCGGTGCAGGGCGAAGACCTCGGTGGCGCAGCCGAGTTCGAACGGGTTGGAGTTCTCGTCCACGATGACGACGACGCGGTGCGAGGATTCTTGCGGCATGTGCGATTCCTAGCACTCACGCTCAGCTCGCGACAGCCGCGAAGCTCGACAGCATGAACCCCATCTCCCTGGACGAGGCGCTGGCCTCGTTCGACGCCCTGTGGAGCCCTCGGATCGTCACCCGCGTCAACGACTACGACGTGCGCGTCGCGAAGGTGCGGGGTGAGCACGTCTGGCACGTGCACGACGACACCGACGAGTTCTTCCTCGTCCTGGACGGCGAGCTGCACATCGCGTTGCGGGAACCCGAACGCTCGGTCCTGCTCGCGAAGGGCGAGGTGTTCACCGTGCCGCGCGGGACGTTCCACAAGCCGTCGGCCCCGCACGGCGCGCACATCCTGATGTTCGAGCCCGGCGGCACGCTGACCGTGGGCGACCGGCACGACGAGGTGCCGACGCACGTGGACGCGACGGCCGGGCACGAGCTGGGGTGAGGCTGGGAGGGGGCGCGGTCCCTCCCAGCCTCATTCACGGGGTCAGCCCAGGCGGCAGGCCGACAAGATGATCTCCTGGCCGAGGATCGTGGTGACCCGGACGGCGTTCTGGATCAGCTGGCCGTTGGGCCCTGTCGCCGTCTCGTTGAGGCGGACGGTCGCGATGCCGATGGTGACGGTGAGCGGGCCGGTGCCGATGGGCTGGCCGTTGAGCGTGCCGACCTTCGACGAGCCGACGACGCCGTTCGCGTCACTCTCGCACTTGGCCTCGATGGCGTTGAGCGTGATCAGGCCACCGAGCAGGGACGCTCCCTCCACCCGTGCCGAGGCGACGGTGCGGCCGGTGTTCGCGTCCAGGGTGCAGTCGGCGTGCAGTGCGTTGACCGACGCCAGGCCCAGGACGTTGACACTGGCGACGGTCTTGTCCTCGTTGGGCGGGCACTGGGCGTGCGCGGTCTTCGCGACGTTGACCAGGCCCGTCGCGTTGAGCGCCCACGCCTCGCCGCGCAGGTAGACGACGACCTTGACGACCGCGGTGGCGGAGGCGCCGTCGTCGTCGGTCACGGTCACCAGGACGTTGTGCGCGCCCAGCGCGGTGAACGCCCGCGACGCGGTGCAGGTGCCGCTACCGGCTCCCTGGGCGACGGCGCCGTTCGCGACCGGGCTGCCGTCGTCGAAGTTCAGGGTGCAGGTGTGCTTGTCGTTGATGGCGATGTCGGTGAACGGCGCGGTGAAGTTCACCGTGGTGCCGCGGGTGACGAGCGTCTTGTCGGCGGTCAGCGTGACCTGCGGGGCGACGTTGGACAACGTCAGCGTCGTGGACACCGCGACGGGCGGGTTGAGGCCGTCGTTCGCGGTCAGGGTCAGCTGCCACACGCCGTCATCGGTGCACTTGACCGAGGTGGTCTGGGCGGCGGCGTTGCCGAACGAGCAGGTCGCGCCCGCGTCGACACCGGACTGCGGTGCCGCGGTCCACGCCGTGGTCAGCGACGGGCCGTCCGGGTCGGTCACCAGGCCCGCGAGGGCGACGTCGGTGCCCTCCTGGCCGGCGTACGGGCCGCCGGGCTTGACGACGGGCGGGGCGTTGACCTTGACCGTGACGCACTCGGTCACGTCACCGGCTCCGCCGCCGTCGGTGCCGCGTGCGGTGACGCACAGCTGGTGCGTGCCGGGGGTCAGCGCCGGGGTGGCGACCGAGTAGTCGACGGTCGCGGGCCCGTCCTGCGGCAGGCTCGGGGTGATCGAGGTGATCGGGATGTCCGCGCCGCCGTCGACCTTCAACGTCAGCTGCGTGAGCTTGGAGGCGATGACGCCGGGCACGACGTCGGGCAGCTGGGAGACGTCGGGGACCTCGGTGCAGGTGCCGCCGGTGGTCTCGGCGATCTTGCGCAACGAGTTCGGGGCGTTCGCCTCGCCGCAGGCGACACCGTTGGACACGGCGAAGGTGAAGATCTTGATACCGGCGTCGTTGGCCTGCTGCAGCAGGGCGTCGACGTTGCCGGAGCCGACACCGTCGGACAGGAAGATCATCAGCTTGCGCTGCTGCGGCGCGGCGGTGGCCGAGGCGAGGCCGGCGGTCAGGCCCGCGGTGTAGTTGGTGCCGCCGCCGACGCTGCGGGCGGTGAAGAGCTGGGCACCGCTGAACTGCACGCCGCCCAGTGCCTCGGAGATGTCGGTGCCGCCGCTGCCGTTCGCGTCGGCGGTGGGGGCGATGACCTGCTGGTCACCTGCCGCCGGGCTGACGTCGAGGGGTGCGCCGGAGGATCCGAACACGGCGGCGCCGACGCTGCCGACGACGGTGTTGGGGACGGCGGCCTTGGCGTTGAGGGACCGGGCGGCGGCGATCTCGCAGTCGAGGATCGAGGCGGGCTGGCCGTCGCCGTTCTGGTCTCCGCCACAGCCCGCGTTCACGACGGTGGAGGTGGAGCCGGACACGTCGAGCACGTAGGTCAGCGCGGTGTCGACGATCGCGACGCCGGTACCGATCGAGGCCTTGCCGGTGACGGTGACCGGGCCGGGCACGACGACGGCGTTGTTCGCCGGGCTGGTGATGGTCACGCCGATGCTCGTGCCGCCGGGCAGGTTGCCGGTGGCCGCGTGCGCAGGGATGGCGAGTGCCACGGTGGCCGCTAGTGCGGCGCCGACCGTGATGCTGGGTCTCATGGTTCTCCGCTCGATTGGTTCGTCCCCGACCGAACGGAAGGAGACCGCACGTGGCCGGGCTGATACGGCGGGTCACCGAAATGCATCGATAGTCGACCTATTCGGACCAAGGTCGATTCCGGTCTCGTGGACCTGGCGACTGCGGAAGAATCACGCCGGTGATGTTCGGGGTGCTCGGTCCGGTGCTGGTCGACGGCGTGGAGGTCGCCGCGCCACGGCAACGCGCCCTGCTGGCGATGCTCGTGCTCGACACTGGGCGGATCGTGGGGCACGAGCAGCTGATCGGCGGCTTGTACTCCGAGCCGCCCGCCGGTGCGGCCAACGCGCTGCAGTCCCAGGTCTCGCGGCTGCGCCGGACCGTGCCGGGCCTGGTGATCGAGCACCATCCCGCGGGCTACCGGCTGCTCGCCGCGCCGTCGGAGGTGGATCACCTGCGGTGCGCGGAGCTGCTCGAGGCGGGACGGGCGGCCGAGGCCCTGGCGTTGTGGCGCGGACCGGCGCTGGCCGATGTCGACGCGCCGTTCGCGCAGGTGGCCCGCCAGCGCCTGACCGAGATGCTCATCGGCTGCGCGGTGTCCGGCGGCTCCACCCAGGACCTGCGCAAGGTGGTGGCGGAGCACCCGCTGCGCGAGGACGCGCGGGCCGCGCTGATCCGGTCGCTGCACCGCGACGGCCATCAGACCGAGGCGCTGGAGGTGTTCGCGCAGGGCAGGGCTCTGCTGGCCGACGAACTGGGTGTCGATCCCTCCCCCGCGCTCGCGGCCGCCCACCTGGAGGTGCTGCGGGCGCAGGCACCGCACCGGGGTGTGCCCGCGCAGCTCACCAGCTTCGTCGGCCGCGACGAGGACCTGCGGCGCGTGTCGAAGTGGCTGCGCGACAACCGGCTCGTCACGCTCATCGGCCCCGGCGGCACCGGCAAGACGCGCCTGGCCGTGGAGGTCGCGCACCGCGAACCGGGCGAGGTGGCGTTCGTCGACCTCAGCGCCACCGCCGACGTCGCCCGCGCCATGCTCGACGGCCTCGGCATCCGCGAGGCAGGTCTGCTCTCGGCCGGGCCGGTCAGCGTGCAGGACCGGCTGCGGGCCGCGCTGTCCACGCGCGAGGTCGTACTGGTCGTGGACAACTGCGAACACGTCATCGACGACGCCGCCCGCGTGCTCGGCGACCTCCTGTCCACCTGCCCGGACGTGCGGGTGCTGGCGACCAGCCGCGAACCGCTCGGCATCACCGGCGAGACCCTGAGCCCGGTCACCGCCCTGGACGACGACGCCGCCACCCGCCTGTTCCTCGACCGCGCCCAGGCCGTGAAGCCGGGCTTCCACGCCGACCTGGACGTCATCGCCGAGGTCTGCCGGCGCCTGGACGGGATCGCGCTGGCCATCGAGCTCGCCGCCGCACGCGTGCGGTCACTGCCGCTGACCGAGATCACCGCGCGGCTCGACGACCGGTTCCGGTTGCTGTCCAAGGGAAGCCGCACCGCCGCGCCGCGGCACCGCACGCTGCACGCCGTCGTGGGGTGGAGCTGGGACCTGCTCACCGACGCCGAACGCGACCTCGCCGCCCGCTTCACCGTGTTCTCCGGCGGCGCGAGCCTCGACGCCGTCACCGCCGTGTGCGACTCCGACGTCGACACGCTGATCTCGCTGGCGGACAAGTCACTCGTCGAGGTCGCCGACGACCGCTACCGCATGCTCGACACCATCCACGCGTTCTGCGCCACCCACGCCCCCGACCTGGCGCAGCGGCACGCGCGGTGGTTCCTCGAACGCGCCCAGCAGGCCGAACCGCACCTGCGCGCCCACGACCAGATCGAATGGCTCGCCCGGCTCGCCGCCGACCACGACAACCTCGTCGCCGCCGTCACCTGGGCCACCGCCCACGACCTGCGCCTCGCACTGGAGCTCGTCGCCGCGCTCGCGACCTACTACTGGTTCCGCGGCCTGCGCACCGAGGCCGCCCAGCAGGCCGACGCCGTGCTGCACGCGTGCGGCGAGACCCCGCCAGAGGGCCACGAGCAGGAGTACTCGCTGTGCCTGCTGATCGCGTGGCCCGTCGCGACCGGCGACCAGAGCGCCCGCGTCCGCCAGGCCGACGAGCTGATGGACATGCTCGTCGACCCACCGCGCTACCCGATCATGACGATGATGTGGGGCATGGCGCTCGGCGCGCCACAGGACGACTCCCAGGTGTGGCACCGCCGCAACCGGCTGCTGGGCTCCGACCCGTGGAGCGCCGCGCTCGCCCTGGTCGGCGACGGTCTGGTGGCCCGCATGGGAGGCGACCCGGCCACGGGCACCGATCTACTGGAACGCGCCGCGGAGGCGTTCACCCGCGCCGGCGACCGCTGGGGCGCGGCACTGGCGTTCAACCAGCTCGGCGAGATCGCCATGGCCGAAGGCGACGCCGCGGGCGCCCTGGTCCACATCGAACGCGGCCGCGCCCTGCTCGACGAGCTCGGCGCCACCGAGGACACCGCCGAGGCCGTCATCGGACGCGCCCAGGCCACCCTGCTCACCGGCGACCTCGACGGGGCACGCACCGACTTCGCCCTCGCACTGACCCTGTCCCGCCGCGCCGGGGCACTCGTCATCCAGGCCGGCGCCCGCCTGGGCCTGGCCGGGCTCGCCCGCCTCACCGGGGACTACGCGACCGCCCGCCACGAGTGCGACCTGGCGTGGGAACTGTGCCCCGGCGGCTGGTACGGGCCCGACCAGATGCGCTGCCACATCGCCGTGGAACGCGGCCGCGTCGCGAAGGCCGAGGGCGACCCGGACCTGGCGCGGCGGCACTTCGAGGAGGCGCTGCGACGGGCCGAGGCGCAGCGCGACCTCGTAACCGGGCACGCCGTGCGCGTGGAACTCGCCGCCCTGCCCGTGACCTGACCCGCCGCCACCACAACCACGCCGGCAGCCTGCGGTGCGCGACGAACGTCCACAGGTCCTCCTCCGCCACGTCGTCCGGGTACCGGCGCAGCACCTCCAGGCACTCCCGCGACACCACCCCGTGCATGCGCGCCACGTGCGCCAGCGCCGTGGCGCCCTGGCGGCGGACCTCGATGCGGTTGTGGTCCAGGGCGCGGGCCACCCGCCGCAACGCGACCACGGGGTCCGGGTACGACATCGCCAGCCCGATGACCGCCACGCCGACCATGTCCTCGTCGCGGTCGAACGCCGCGTCGACCTCCTCGGGACGGGCGATGCCCATCAGCGCGGCGTAGTCGCCCCAGTTCATGCCCTCGCCGCGCATCGCCCGGTCCAGCAGGAACCGCTGCCGGCCGTCGGAGCGTTCCCCGGTGCGGGCGAAGTCCGCGGCCAAGTACCGCCACACCGCCGCGGTGTCGGCCCGCGAGGTCGACGCCAGGATCCGGCACAGCTCCAGCACGTGCCCCGGCTCGCACGCCTGCGCGAGCTCGCCCAGCACCCCGGGCGGGCGGCCCAGGTCGTGCCACGCCAGCCGCGCCAGCGTCGGCACCTCGTCGACGTCCACCCAGCCGTCGGCCCCGCCCCGCCCGATCTCGGCAGGCGTCAGCGAGGCCCGGTACCGGGCGTGTTCGATCGGGATCACCCTCAGACCTGGGGCACCGCGCGCAACAGGGCGCGCGTGTAGTCGTGAGTGGGGGTGAGGAGGACTTCTTCGACTGAGCCTTGTTCCACGATTTTCCCCTGGTGCATCACCGCGACCCGGTCGGCGATCTGCCACGCCAGCCCTAGGTCGTGCGTGATGATCAATGAAGCAAGGCCCAGTTCGCGGCGCAACCGGAGCAACAGGGCCACGATCTCGCCCCGCACCGAGGCGTCCAGGGAGGCGACGGGCTCGTCGGCCACCAGCAGACGGGGCTGCAGCACCAGTGCGCCGGCGATCACCACGCGCTGCTGCTGACCCCCGGACAGCTCGTGGGGCAACGACTCCAGGTACAGGCTCGCCGGACGCAGCTCTGCACGTTCCACAGCGGCCGTGACCAGGGATTCCAGGTCGCCGGGAACGCCGTGCACCCGTGGTCCCTCGGCGACCGCGTCGAACACCTTGTGCCGCGGGTTCAGGGCGCTGGACGGATCTTGGAGCACCAGCTGCACCTGCCGCCGGAAGGCCTTGAGCGCCTTGCCGCCGCGACCCACCTCGGCGCCGTCGAAGATCACCCGACCGGAGGACGGATTCCGCAGCCCCATTATGGTACGGGCCAGTGTCGTTTTGCCGGAGCCGGACTGCCCGACCAGCGCCACGATCTCGCCCCGCCCGATCGTCAGGTCCACCCCGTCGACCGCGCGCGTGCGCCCGTAGTCCACCACCAGGTCCCGCACCTGCAGCAACGGCTCCGGCGTCGGCGCGGGTTCCGCCCAGCGGTGCGCCGGGTCGCCGATCACCGGGAACGCGGCCGTCAGCGCCGCCGTGTGGGGGTGCTGGGGGTTGGCGATCACCTCGCGGGTGTGGCCGCGTTCGACCAGCTCGCCCCGGTGCATCACCGCCAGGTCGTCGCACGTCTCGGCGAGCACCGACAGGTCGTGGCTGATCATCAGCAACCCGAGGTCCTGCTCGGCGACCAGGCGCTTCATCACCGCCAGCACCTGTGCCTGCACCACCACGTCCAGCGCGGTGGTCGGCTCGTCGGCGATGACCAGCCGCGGCCCGCAGGCCAGCGCCATCGCGATCATCACCCGCTGCTTCTGCCCGCCCGACAGCTCGTGCGGATAGGCGCGTGCCTTGTCCGGCGGCAGCTCGACCTGCTCCAGCAGCTCCGCCACGCTGCCGGGCGTGCCGTGCAGCCGCATCGGCTCGGCGATCTGCTCACCGACCCGCTGCACGGGGTTGAGCGAGTGCATCGCGCCCTGGAAGACGATCGACGCCGACGCCCACCGCACCGCCCGCAACCGGCCCCACGACATCGTCGTCACGTCGTCGCCGTCGAGCAGGATCTCCCCGGACACGCTCGCGGAACGCGGCAGCAGCCGCAGCACCGACATCGCCACCGTCGACTTGCCCGACCCCGACTCACCCGCGAGCCCCAGCGTCCGACCGGGCGCAAGGGTGAGGTTCACGTCGTTGACGACGCATTTCGGTCCGTAGTGGACGGTGAGGTTCTTCAGCTCCAGCAACGGGTTCACCTTTTCGGCGTCACGACGGCTTCGAGGGCGCGCCCGACGAGCGTGAACGCCAGCACCACGACCACGATCGCCAGGCCCGGCGGCAGCAGGTACCACCACGCCCGCTGCGGCACCGCCCCGTGCAGCTGCGCCTGGTGCAGCATCGCGCCCCACGAGATCCGCGCCGGGTCACCCAGCCCCAGGAACGCCAGCGTCGACTCGGCCACGATCGCCGACGCCACCGCCAGCGTCGCGTTGACCAGCACCAGCGGCACCACCGACGGCAGCACGTGCCGCCCGATCACGTGGGTGTGACCGCCGCCCAGCGCCCGTGCGCGTTCCACGAACGGCCGGGCCTCGATCGTCAAGGTCTGCGCCCGCACCATCCGCGCCGTCGACGGCCAGCTCGTCAGCCCGATGGCCAGCACGATCGTGCCCAGCCCCCGCGGCAGCACCGTCGACAACGCGATCGCCAGCACCAGCGCCGGCAGCACCAGGAAGAAGTCCGTGACCCGCAGCAACGCCCCCGCCAGCAGCCCGCCGAAGTGACCGCTCAGGATGCCGACGAGCGTGCCGATGCCCACCGCCAGCACCGCCGCCGTCAGCCCCACGAACAACGACGTCCCCGCGCCCTGCGCCATCAGCAACGCGATGGACCGCCCGGCGTGGTCGGTGCCCAGCCAGTGCCCCGCACCCGGCGACTGCCACGCCGCGTCGGTCACGCGGGTGACGTCCAGCGCGTCGTCCGGGATCAGCAGCGGCGCGACCAGCGCGATCAGGGCGGCCGCGGCCAGCACCGCCGCCCCCGCCAGTCCCGCGCGCTGCGCCAGGAACCCGGTCCTCGTCTCGATGCCGCTCATACGACCTTCACCCGTGGATCCAGGACCCCGTGCAGCAGGTCGGCCAGCAGGTTCATCACCACGACCGCGCCCGCCGTCACCACCAGCAGCCCCTGCAGCAGGAAGTAGTCCGGCCCGGTCAGCGCGTCGTAGAACAACAACCCCAGACCCGGCCAGGAGAACACCGTCTCCGTCGTGATCGCCCCGGCCACCACCAGCCCGAACCGCAGGAACACCAGCGTGATCGCCGGCAGCACCGCGTTGGGCACGGCGTGCCGGCGCCGCACCAGGTCGTCGCGCAGACCCTTCGCGCGGGCCGTCGTGAGGTAGGGGGCGTGCATCTCCTCCAGCAACGACGACCGCATCACCAGCGCGTACTCCGCGCACACCACCGCGACCAGCGTGACCGACGGCAACACCAGGTGATGACCCACGTCGAGGGCCTGCGAGACGAAGTCCGGCGCCGTGTCCGTGTCGCGCATGCCCCGCGACGGGAACAGATCCCCCGTCACCATCATCAGCAGCATGCCCAGCCAGAACGTCGGCACCGCCCACAACGTCAGCGACACCCCCGTCGTGACCCGGTCGAACGCAGAGTCACGACGCCACGCCGCCCGCACCCCGAGCCACAACCCCAGCAGCACCGCGACCAGCGTCGCCGTGCCGACCAGCAGCACCGTCGGCCCCAGCCGCTCCAGGATCACGTCCGAGACCGGGCGCCGGAACGTGAACGACGTCCCCAGATCGCCCTGCAGCAACGAGGTGAAGTAGCTCCAGAACTGCTCGTGCAGCGGCCGGTCCAGGCCGAACTGCGCCCGCAGCTCGGCCTGCATCGCCGCGGTGGTCGGGCGGCCCCGAGTCATCGAGACCACGGGGTCGCCCGGCACCACCCGGAACAGGAAGAAACCCAGCACCGCCACCATCAGCAAGCTGAGCGCGGCACCACCGAACCGACCGGCCAGCCGCACCTACTCGCGCTCCCCTGCCGTGGCGTTGCGCCGCCGGGCCATCACGACCACGGCCAGCACCAGCCCGGCGATCACCGCACCACCCAGCGCCAGCCCTGCCCACCGGGTGCCCTGCGCCTGCACCGACCGCTGCGCCGGCTCCGCGCCGTAGTAGCCCCACATGCCGTTCTGCGCCATGATCACGCCGCCCTGCGCGGGCTGCGTCGTGAACTTCGCGAAGTGGTCGGACCGGTAGCCCTCCAGCGCGTTCTCGTACGCGAGCACCACCGCGGGCACCTGGTCGTAGAACCGGGCCTGCATCTGCTTCACGATCTCCACGCGCTTGCCCTCGTCGAACTCCGAGAGCTGCTGGGCGTAGAGCCGGTCGTAGGTCTCGTCGCAGAAGTAGGCGTCGGTGGTGCCGCCCTTGCCGTCCGCGCCCGGCCGCTGCGCGCAGGTGTGCAGGCTCAGCACGAAGTCCGGGTCGATGTTCGTCGACCAGCCCGAGAACGCCAGGTCGTAGGTGGCGGCGGTGGTGGACTCGTTGAGCTGGTTGTCCGAGACCAGCCGCACGTCCAGCGGGATGCCGATGTCGCCCATCGACCGCTTGAGGTACTCGCTGGCCTGCTCGTCGTAGGCCCGCCCGGCACGGCCGATCAACCGCAGCGCGAAGCGGGTGCCGTCGGCCTTGCGCGGGAACCCGGCGGCGTCGAGAGCCGCGTTGGCCGCCGCGGGGTCGAACTTGCGCTGTTCGGCCGCGCTGGGCTGCCAGTGGAACTTGGTGAACACCGGCGGCACCAGCCCGGCGCCCTTCTCCGCGTACCCGAGGTTCACCCTCGACACCAGCGCGTCCAGGTCGATGGCCTGCGCGATCGCCCGCCGCACCCGCACGTCGCGCAGGACCGGGCTGCCGTCGCCGATCGGCTCACCGGTGCGGGTCTGCGCGCCGGGGTTGATCATGAGCTCGGTGAAGCGGCGGCCCTGCGCCTTGTTGAGGGTCACGCCCGCCTTGCCCTGCAGCGAGTCGAACTGGGCCGGCGCCATCCGGTTGACCAGGTCGACCTCGCCCTTGCCCAGCGCCTGCACCGCGGCGTCGGAGTTCTGGAAGTACACGAAGTGCAGCTCGTCGAACTTCGCCGCGCCGCGCCAGTAGTCCTTGTTGGCACGGAGCTTGATGAACTGCCCGGGCACGTGCTCGGTGAGCACGAACGGGCCGGAGCCCACGACCGGCATCTGGTCGTTGGTGTAGTCCTTGATGCTGCCGGCCTTCTCCCACACGTGCCGGGGCACGATCGGGACGTCCAGCGCCAGCATCGTGACCTGCGGGGTCTTGGTCCTGATGACCACGGTCCGGTCGTCGGTGGCGGTGACGTCCTGGAAGTTGGTGACGAAGCTGCCGTTGGCCGTGCGGGCGATCTGGTCGTTGAGCATCAGGTTGAAGGTGAACTCGACGTCGCGTGCCGTGATCGGCACCCCGTCGGACCACTTCTTGCCCTCGGGGACCGTGAACGTCCACGTCAGCTTGTCCGCCGACGGTTCCCACCTGTTCGCCAGGCCCTCGGTCACCGACTGGTCCGCCGCGGCGTACGCGGTCAGGTAGTCGTACATCAGCCGGCCGATCTCGGTGCTCGACTGGAACACCGCGAGGAACGGGTTCATCGAGTCGATCTGCTGCACGATCGCGACCTTCAGGATGACGGGCGCCTGCGCCGTCGCCGGAGGTGCCGAAAGCCCCAGTGTCGTTGCTATTGCAAGCAACGCGCACAACTTCACCCGCACGAAAACCCCTCTTCCCCAGCAGCCCACCGCTAACTTACCGAGATGTGCGGATCATGATCTCGGCGGACATGGAAGGCGCCACCGGAGTCACCTGGACCGGGGACGTCGTCCCCGGAACGGAGCAGTGGCTGCGGTTCCGGCGCTTGTTCACGGCGGACGTCAACGCGTGTGTGTACGGCCTGCTCGCGGGCGGGGCCGAGCAGGTGCTCGTCAACGAGGCGCATTCCTCGCAACGCAACCTCCTGCTCGAGGACCTCCACGAGTCGGCGCGGCTGCTCACCGGCCGGCACAAGCCGTTGTCGATGATGCAAGGTATCGACTCCGATGTGGACGGAGTGGTGTTTCTCGGCTATCACACAGGTGCCGGCTCCCGGGGCGTGCTCGCGCACACCTACATGGAGAACTCCATCACCGGCGTGTGGCTCGACGGCGTGCTCGCCTCCGAGGGCCGTCTCAACGCCGCACTGGCCGCCGAACACGGCGTTCCCGTGCTGCTCGTGACCGGTGACGACCTCACGTGCGAGGACGCCGCGTCCTACGCGGCCTCGGCGTGGACGGTGGCCGTGAAGGAGTGCGTGTCGCGGTATGCGGCCGTGTGCCTGCCACCGGCGGTGACTTCTTCACAGATCACAGAGGCGGCCACCGCGGCCATGGCCACCGCGGGGCGTTCGGCCGGGGTCGTCGAGCCGCACCGGATCGAGGTCGAGTTCGACGCCTCGCACCTGGCCGAGGCCGCCGCGATCGTGCCCACCGTGGACCTGATCGGGGTGCGGCGCGTCGGGTTCGACGCCGCGTCGATGACCGAGGCGATGAAGGCGTTCAAAGTCGTCACCCACATCGCGGGCGCGGCGATCGAGGGCATCTACGGCTGACCGTAGGGTGTCGCCATGACGCTGGACGTCGCGCAGGTCTGCGCGCAGCTGATCCGCTTCGACACCACCAACCGCGGCGGTGGCGACTCCGCGGGCGAGCGGGAGGCCGCCGAGCACGTCGCGGCGCTCCTGCAGGACAACGGGGTGCCGCCCACACTGCTCGAACCGGCCCCGCGGCGCACCAACGTGCTGGCGCGCGTGCCCGGCACCGACCCGTCGCTGCCCGCCGTGCTGGTCCAGTCGCACCTCGACGTCGTGCCCGCCGACCCCGCCGAGTGGAGCTTCGACCCGTTCGCCGGCGAGATCCGCGACGGGTTCGTGCACGGCCGGGGCGCGGTCGACATGAAGGACATGGCGGCGATGACGCTGACCGTCCTGGGCCGCTGGCACACCGAGGGGCGCCGCCCGCGCCGCGACGTCGTGCTGGCGTTCGTCGCCGACGAGGAGGACCAGGGCGCCCACGGCGCGCAGTGGCTCGTGGAGCACCACGCCGGGCACTTCGCCGGGGTCGAGGCCGCGATCAGCGAGTCCGGCGCGTTCTCCTACGACGTCGACGGCGTGCGCCTGTACCCGATCGGCACGGCCGAGCGCGGCACGTCGCACATGAAGCTCACCGCGAGCGGCCGCGCGGGCCACGGGTCGCGGCGCAACGAGCAGAACGCGGTGACGGCGCTGGTCACGTGCCTGGCGCGGATCGCGGCGCACGAGCACCCGGTCCGGCTCACCCCGACGGTGGAGGCGTTCCTCGTGGGCGCGGGCAAGGCGCTCGGGGTGGAGGTCGACCTCGACGACGTCGACGGCACGGTCGCCCGCCTCGGCCCCGCCGCGAAGCTGGTGGAGAACACCGTGCGCTGCTCGACCACGCCGACGATGCTGCAGGCCGGGTACATGGTCAACGTCATCCCCGGCACCGCCACCGCGCACCTCGACGTCCGCACCCTGCCCGGCACCGTCGACGAGCTCGTCACCACCATCGACTCGCTGCTGCCCGCCGGCGTCACCCGCGAGTTCCTCGAACACCAGCCGCCCGTCGAGGCCCCGATCGACACGCCCTGGTTCGCCGCGATGGCCGACGCCCTGCGCGACGAGGACCCCGCCGCGGCCGTCGTGCCGTACTGCCTGGGCGGCGGCACCGACGCCAAGGCGTTCAGCCGCCTCGGCATCCACTGCTACGGCTTCTCGCCGCTGCGCCTGCCCCTGGGCTTCGACTACCGGGCGATGGCGCACGGCGTCGACGAACGCGTCCCCGTCGAGGGCCTGGAGTTCGGCGTGCGCGTCCTAGACCGCTTCCTGTCGAGCTGACCGCTGCTCGACGAGCTCCTGCACCGCGCTGGGCAGCGTCGTCTCGAAGTCGATCAGCTTCGCCCACGTCGGAGTCACCACGATCCGCACCATGCCGTCGTAGAGGGACCGGACCTCCCGCTCCCACTCCACCCGCTGCTCCGGCGACATGTCGTAGCTGCCGTTCATCTGCAGGTACTCCTGCGGGATGCCGTCGACCTCGTCCAGCTCCACCGTGCCGCGGATCAGCAGGATCTTCGGCGGGTGCACCTCGGTGTCGATCGTCAGCGCCACCACCGGGTTGGCCCGCAGCGCGTGCAGCTTCGGCGCGTTCTTCGAGGTGCACAGCACGAGCTGCGCGCCGTTCCACGTGTGCGCGATCGGGATCGCACGCGGCGTGCCGTCCTTGGCCACGTACGCCATCCGCAGCATGTCGCGGTGCAGCAGCTCCTTGCTGTGCGGCCGGTTCAGAACCTCGAGGATCTCGCTCTGCGTCATCGTCGTCATGCCCCGGGGACGGAGCCGCCACGACGTTCTCGACACCCCGCCCGAAGATTCTTCTAGCGGGGTGGCAGCGGCAGCTCCATGGCGGGCAGGCCGTCGATGCTCGCGTTGTTGTACGGCTTCTTGTTCGTGTACTCGCGGAACTCGTCGTCGGTCTTGCGGCCGAAGTAGTCCGCGTGCAGCTCCCGTTCGGAGCGGTAGTCCATGAACGGCACCGCGAACCCGCACGTGTCACTGACCAGCTCCGCCGTCACCACGACCACCGCCCGCAACGCCGGGCCGTCCGCCTCCCCGAACCCCGCCACCAGCTCGGCGAACCGGGGATCGTCGCGGAACACCGGCTCACCTCGCCCGTGCACGCGCACGATGGTCGGCGGCCCCTCGAACGCACACCACATCAGCGTGACGCGCCCGTTCTCCCGCAGATGCGCGATCGTCTCGGCATGGCTTCCCCCGAAGTCCAGGTAGGCCACCGTGCGGTCGTCCAGAATCCGCAACGTCCCCTGCCGGCCCTTGGGCGAGAGGTTGACGTGCCCGTCGCCCGCCAGCGGAGCGCTCGCCACGAAGAACACCTTCTGGTTCTCGATGAACTCCCGCAACCGCGGCTCGATCCGCTCGTATTCCTTACCCATGCGAAGCAGTATCGATCGCCGCGCGGACCCTGTCAGCCACCTTTCCCAGGTGCTGAACGAGCTCCGGCGGCCCGTCCGCGGAGAACCCGCACCCCAGCACGCCCAGGCACACGGCCGGCATCTCCGGCGAGTCCGCACCCGCCGTCAGCCGACCGCTCGTGCCGGGACCGCTCCTGCGGCCTCAGCACACGCTCACGCCTGCCCTGACGCCTTGCGCGCCTCCAGCTCCACCCGGTCCCAGTACGCCTGCCAGTCCTGCTGCGGCAGGTTCGAAATGCCCGCCCGCAGCCCGGCCATCCCGTCGAGCCCCTCCCGCAGGATGTCCGCGTGCCCCGCGTGCCGGTTCACCTCGGCGATCTCGTGCACCAGCAGCAGGTGCAGCGTCACGTACTTGCGTTCCTCCGGCCACCACGGCACCACACCGGGCGCGTCCAGCGGCAGCTCCTCGATGCTCGTGTCCGCGAACGCCGTGGCCCGCGCGAACAGCCCCAGCACGTCCTCCCGCGACTCGTCCGCCGTGGCGAACATGTCCGAGTTCGGGTCCGCGTCCACGTCGAACGGCAGCTTCTCGGGGAACGGGCGCCCCAGGCAGTCGCCGAAGTACCCCGCCTCGACCCCGGCCAGGTGCTTGACCAGGCCCAGCAGGTTCGTGCCCGTCGGTGTCAACGGTCGCCGCACGTCGTACTCCGACACGCCGTCGAGCTTCCACAGCAACGCCTCGCGGGCGGCCTTGAGGTAGCGGTGCAGGTCGGCTTTCGGGTCAGAGGCCATGCCGCTCACCCTCGCAGAGTCGCGCCGGCGGTGGCGGCGATTTCCTCCAGCCTCGCGTGGTGCCCCGCCCACCACCCGGCGTCGACCGGTGGCATGTTCGTGTTGCCGTCCTGCATGCCCACCGCGCCGTCGATCAGCTCCCGCACCACGTCCGCGTGCCCGGCGTGCCGGTGCAGCTCGATCGAGACCTGCACGAGGACCTGCCGCAGCGTCACCGCGCGCCGTTCCTCCCGCCACCACGTCACGACGCCGGGCGCGTCCAGCGGCAGCGCGTCGATGGTCGCGTCGGCGAACTCCCGCACCCGCGCGTAGAAGGCCACGACGGACTCGCGCGACTCGTCGGTGTCCGCGTACATGTCGGAGGCGGGTAAGGCGTCCGCGGTCGACCACCGCGGTGGCTCGGGGAACGGCCGGTCGAACACGCGGCCGAAGTAGTTGAGCTCGACCCCGGCGGCGTGCTTCACCAGGCCCAGCAGGTTCGTGCCCGTCGGCGTGAGCGGGCGCCGCGCGTCGTACTCCGACAGGCCGTCGAGCTTCCACAGCAACGCGTCACGCGCCGCCGTCAGGTACCGGTGCAGTAGTGCCTTCTCGTCCACAGCAAGCAGCGTCTCAGACGGCACCGACAGTTTTGAGCACCAGCAGGTCCAGGTGGTCCACCACCGGCCCGGACTCCACGGCGGCCGCCGCCCGCAACCGCTCCCGGCCCGCCGCGAACTCCGCGGCCGTCAGCGACCGCAGCAGCGTGTCCGACTCCTGCCGCACCGTGGACGCCTTGTCCGCCAACGACGACGCCGTCACCTGAGGGATCGCCTCCAGCCGCTGCACGGCGAACCCCATGCCGTCCGCCACCTCCTCGACCGTCGGGAACCCCGGCATGCCCCGCACCGCCTCTGGGAAGAACCGGAACAGCCCGATCCCGGAGTGCCGCTCGCGGAACAACGACCGCAGCACCACCACACCGCCCGGACGCAGCACCCGCCGAAACTCCACCCCGGCCGCGGCCAGGTCCCGCACGTGGTGCACCACCGTCGACATCCACACCACGTCCACCGACGCGTCCGGCAACGGGATCGCGCCCGCGTCCCCGACGAGCATCGGCAACCCCGAGGCCTCCCGCATCGCCGGCGACGGTTCCACCGCCACCACGGACACCTCCGGGAACCACTCCCGGAACGCCCGCACGAACAACCCGGTGCCCGCTCCGAGGTCCAGAACCGTGCGCCCAGGCAGGAAATACGGCGCCACCGCGTCCCGCCACGACACCAACCCGCCGAGCGAGATCTCGCGGGCCAATCGGTACGAACCCGCCTCCACAGCGTCGTAGCGCGTCATCCCACCAGGTAACCCCATACGGATGGCGGGATGACAGTGAGCCTTCACACGCACTACACATTGTCGAGCCATGTCCCTGCCGTGGTACGAAAGGGTTGCCCTGCATGCGAAAGAGCCATCTCAGACCCCTGATCGGGGTCACCGTCGCCGCGAGCGTCGTGTTCGCCATGGGAGGCGTGCCCACCGGCGCGGCACCCGGCGCCGAGGAAACGTCGACGAACTACCAGGTCAGCGACGTCCGCACCGCTGAGCAGCGCAGCAAGCTCGCCAAGTCCGGCGCCGCGATCGACTCGGTCGAGGAGCACGGCATCGTCGTGATCACCGCGACCGCCCGCGAGGTCAAGAACCTGAAGGCACAGGGGTTCGAGATCACCGAGCTGCCCAAGCGGATGGAGGCGAACGCGGCGGTCGGGCCGTTCGACTTCCCCGCGGCGGACTCGAACTACCACAACTACGCCGAGATGACGACGGAGATCAACAACGCCGTCGCCGCCTACCCGAACCTGATCAGCAAGCAGGTCATCGGCAAGTCCTACGAGAACCGCGACATCGTCGCCCTCAAGATCAGCGACAACGTCGGCGTCGACGAGAACGAGCCGGAGGTGCTGTTCACGCACCACCAGCACGCCCGTGAGCACCTCACCGTCGAGATGGCGCTGTACCTGATCAAGGAGTTCACCACCAAGTACGGCAGCGAGGCACGGCTGACCGACCTGGTGGACACCCGTGAGATCTGGATCATCCCGGACGTCAACCCCGACGGCGGCGAGTACGACATCGCGACCGGCAGCTACCGGTCGTGGCGCAAGAACCGGCAGCCCAACGCCGGTTCGAGCAACGTCGGCACCGACCTCAACCGCAACTGGGACTACAAGTGGGGCTGCTGCGGCGGTTCCAGCGGCAGCACCGGCTCCGAGACCTACCGCGGCCCGAGCGCGGCGTCCGCGCCCGAGGTCAAGGTCGTGTCCGACTTCGTGCGCAGCCGCAACGTCGGTGGCAAGCAGCAGATCGGCGCGTCCATCGACTTCCACACCTACAGCGAGCTCATCCTGTGGCCGTGGGGCTGGACCTACGACGACGTCGCACCGGGCCTGACCCAGGACCAGCGCGACACGTTCGCCACCATCGGCCAGTCCATGGCGCAGAGCAACGGCTACACGCCCGAGCAGTCCAGCGACCTGTACATCACCGACGGGTCGATCCCCGACTGGCTGTGGGGCACGCAGGGCATCTTCGCCTACACCTTCGAGATGTACCCCGGCAGCGCCGGCGGTGGCGGCTTCTACCCGCCCGACGAGGTGATCCCGGCGCAGACCTCCCGCAACAAGGAGGCCGTGCTGCAGCTGCTCGAACGCGCCGACTGCCCGTACGAGGCCATCGGCAAGGAATCGCAGTACTGCGGCGTGACCCCGCCCGGCCCCGGCAAGTTCTTCGAGAACGCCGCGGACTTCCAGATCCGCGACAACACCACGATCAACTCGCCGATCACGGTGGCCGAGGTGACCGGCAACGCGCCGTCGACCCTCAAGGTCGCCGTGGACATCAAGCACACCTACCAGGGCGACCTGAAGGTGGACCTGGTGGCTCCGGACGGCACCGTCTACGTCCTGCACAACCGCGCGGGCGGCGGCACGGACAACATCAACACCACCTACACCGTCAACGCCTCCAGCGAGGTCGCCAACGGCACCTGGCAGCTGCGGGTCAACGACAACGCCAACCAGGACACCGGGTTCCTCGACAAGTGGAGCCTGCAGTTCTGACCTGACGTCAGGGCGCCGGTACGCCGGCGCCCTGACGCTCATAGTCCTTCACGCGCATCGAGTCGTGCAGCCGCACGCCCTTCGAGTTCAGCTTGGCCAGCGGCCGGATCATCCACGACGGCAACGACGTCACCAGCTGCGCGCCCCGCACCAGAGCCCGCACACCCAGCGTGGTGGACGGGATCAACGTCTTCGCCGCCCCGAGCGCGAACGCCCTGCTGTCGTGCACGATGCCGCGCATCTCGTCCTCGTACCGCGTGAACGCCGCCTCGAAGTCGGAACCCGCGGACAACTCGCCCGCCAGCACGTAGGCGCCCAGCACCGCGAGGCTCGTGCTGCCGCCGATCGCCGGGCCGGGGCAGTAGGCCGCGTCGCCGACCAGCGCCACCCGCCCGCGCGACCACGTGTCGCCCTGCAGCTGGGTGATCGAGTCGAAGTAGAACGCCGCGTCGCCGTCGAGGTGCTTCAGCCACGAGTCGACCTCGTGATGCTGGCCCGCGAACGCCTCCCGCAGCAGTTGCTTCTGCCGCGCCACGTCCCGGTGGTGGTAGGAGAGCTCGGGTGAGCGGAACAGGAACACCGCGCGTGCGTCGTCCAGATGCCGTGCGCTGTACACCGCCGCCGTACGCCCCGGCCCGATATGCCCAGTCATCTCACCCGGCACACCCAACGACCGCGGCACGGACAACACGGCCAGATACGCACCCACGAACGTCTTCTCGACCTCGCCGAACACCAGCCGCCGCACGTTGGAGTGCAGCCCGTCCGCCCCGATGACCAGGTCGAACCGCCGCGGCGCACCGACCTCGAAACTCACCTCGTCGCCGATGGAGGTGATCGAGTCGCCGAACACGTACTCGACGTCCGCGCGCGTGGCCTCGTAGTAGATCTCGCTCAGGTCGTCGCGCATGACCTCCACGTGCCGGTCCGACGCGGCCGCGAAGAACTTCGTCACGTCGGCGCTGATCGGCTTGCGCGCGCCCTCGCGCAGGTAGGTCAGCCGCGTGGTCCCGGTCGCCAGGGCCTCGATGCGCGGCAGCACCCCCATGCGTTCGGAGATGTCCATCGCGGGCTTGAACAGGTCGACCGCGTGCCCGCCGGTCTTGCGCAGCACCGGCGAGCGCTCCACCACCGTCACCTCGTGCCCGTGCCGGGTGAGCCAGTAGGCGAGCACCGGGCCGGCGATGCTGGCTCCGGAAACGAGTATCCGCACGTCAAAGCTCCTTACTTAACGGTCGGTAAGTGAACTGGGGCGAGCGTACACCCGCGACTTACCGATCGTTAAGTAAGATTCGGCACGTGGCCAAGTCCGACACCAAGCAGCGGATCATGCAGACCGCGCGCGAGCTGTTCGCCTCCCAGGGCGTGCAGCAGACCAGCCTGCAGGAGATCGCCGACCGCCTCGGCATCACCAAACCCGCGCTCTACTACCACTTCACCTCACGCGAGGACCTCGTCCGCAGCATCGTCACCCCGCTGCTCGACGACGGCGAGGGGTTCCTGGCCCGCATGGAGGAACGCGCGGACGTGGCACCGGTGGAGCTGATCGAGGGCTTCTTCGACTTCCACCACCGCCACCGCAAGGACATGATGCTGCTGCTCACGGAGCTGACCACGCTCGCGGAGCTCGGCCTGATCGACGTCGTGCTGTCCTGGCGCGCCCGCCTGACCCGGCTCGTGTTCGGCGCGGAGGCGACCCTCGAACAGCAGGCCCGCGCCGTGCTGGCGTTCGGCGGCATGCAGGACTGCACCATGCAGTTCCCCGACACCCCCGTCGAGGAGCTGCGCGCGGCGACCGTGACGGCCGCGCGCGCAGCCCTGGGCGTCTAGACCTTCTCGGCCTCGGCCACGATCTTGCGCTCCTCGTCGCGGTTGGCCCGGTACTGCTGGATCGAGTACGCCAGCGCCGCCGCCCACACCACGTAGATCAGCCCGTAGATCGGCCACTTCACCGCGTCGCTCGCGTCGATCCAGTCGCTGCGCAGCAACGTGCGGACGTTGGTCAGGATGATCACGCCACCGACCGCCGACCCGAGCACCCGCGGCGGCACGTGCCGCACCAGCCACGCCGCGATCGGCGCGGCGATCAGGCCACCGGCCAGCAACGCCAGCACCCACGTGAAGTTCACGCCCTCGTTGCCGATGCCGACGAAGAAGCCCACGCTCGCCGCCACCGCCACGAGGAACTCGCTGGTGTCGATCGACCCGATCGTCTTGCGCGGCTCCAACCGGCCGCTGGCGAGGATCGCGGGCGTGCCGACCGGACCCCAGCCACCGCCGCCGGTCGAGTCCACGAACCCGGCGACCAGGCCCAGCGGCGCGAGGAACCTCTTGCGCAGCGGCTTGCCCAGGTTCGTGCGCGGCAGCCCGAACGTCGTGAACCGGATCAGCACGTACAGGCCCAGCACCAGCAGCACCAGCGACATCACCGGCGCGGCCACCTCGGTGGACAGGCTCGACAGGAACGTCGCCCCGGCGAACGCGCCCACCGCGCCCGGGATGCCGATCTTCGCGACGACCTTCCAGTCGACGTTGCCGAACCGCCAGTGCGAGAACCCGGACGCCAGCGTCGTGCCGATCTCCGCCAGGTGCACCGTCGCCGACGCCGCGGCCGGGCTGGTGCCGATCGCCAGCAGCAGCGTCGTGGAGGTCACGCCGTACGCCATGCCGAGGCTGCCGTCGACGAGCTGTGCGCCGAGGCCCACCAAAGCGAGCAGGAGCAGTTGTCTCATGCCGGCCGTCCAATCCGTCGGGTTGATGGTGATGATCCGGACAGAACCAAGATCAGCCAACGATGACCACATGACGGAACCCTTGGTGGCGAAGGGGTTGCCAATTCGACCCCACGGCGATAAAAGCCGCCGTTCGGTCGCTGTCGGCCGGCGCTCCCGTGGACGAACATCACGCGATGGCCTTACGCCACGCCTGGTTGCTCGCCGTCGCGATCGGTGCCACCGCGCTCGCAGCTGTGCGAGGGAGCACGCTCACGTCCCCTGCACGCCGCCATAGGATTCGGCTACACCCTCGTGTTCACCGCCGTGACGCTGCTGCCCGCAGTGGTGTCCGCGCGGCTCGTTGACCAGATGAGAACGGACTCTCGAAACCGCTCTCGGCCGGTCCGGGCGCGAGGTAGGGTCCGCACACCGATTACCGCCGGGAGAGACATGCGCGCCGTCGAGATCAGACCTGGGGTCCGGATCCGCTGGGTCGAAGTGCCGGGCGCCTCGCCCGCACGCGTCTACCTGCACGGACTGGGCGCCTCGTCGGCTCCCTACTACGCAGAGGCCGTCGCCCACCCGCTGCTGGCCGGCCGCCGCAGCCTGATGATGGACATGCTCGGCTTCGGCATCAGCGACCGGCCCGCCGGGTTCGCCTACTCGCTGGAGGGCCACGCCGACGCGCTCGCCGTGGCACTGGCCAAGATCGGGCTGCGCCGCAGCGAGATCATCGGTCACAGCATGGGCGGCGCCGTCGCCATCGTGCTCGCCGCGCGCCACCCCGAGATGGTGCGCTCGCTCGTGCTCGTCGACCCCCACATCGACCCCGCCGTCCCCTCGCTCGGCGCCCCCAGCAGCCGGGGCATCGCCGCCTACGGCGAGGCGGACTTCCTCAGCCACGGCTTCGAGCGCGTGCTGCGCGACGTCGGCCCGCACTGGGCCGCCACCATGCGCATGGCCGGCCGCGAGGCCCTCTACCGCAGCGCCGTCGACCTCGTGCGCGGCACGTCGCCCACGATGCGCAAGCTGTTGCTGGAACTGGAGATCCCGCGCGTCTTTCTCTACCCCGAGGACGCACCGCCCAGCGGCGGCCGCGATCTCGCCGCGTCCGGTGTGCAGCTCGTCTCCGTGCCGAACACCGGCCACAACATCATGATCGACAACGTCGAGGGCTTCGCGCGCGCCGTCGCCCAGCAGCGGCTGTCGGTCTAACCCAGTTCGCGGGCGATCGCCCCGGCCAGCAGTTCCCGCGCCCGCTGCAGGGTCAGCGAGCCGCTGTGCCAGCGTTCGCTCACCCCCTCGACGAGCGCGGTGAGCCGTTCCGCGGCCGCCGCCGCGTCGATGTCCGGATTCGCTTGGCGGAGCAGGGTTTCGACGTCGGAGTTCCACGCGTCGGTGGCCGTGCGCAACGTCGCGCGCAGCTCCTCGTGGAACGCCGCGCTGGCCCGCAGCTCGCCCCACGCGACGCTCGTCTCCCGCACGAACGCGGTGTCCTGCAGCTCGCCCAGCAGCATCTGCTCGACCCGCGTGCGCGGATCACCGGAGTCCTCGCCGCCGGTGTAGGACTGCGCCCGGTGGTTCACGTGCTCCAGCGCGGCCCGCAGGATCCCGGCGCGGTCCTTGAAGTGGTAGTAGATCAACGCCGTGGACACCCCGGCCTCGGCCGCGAGCTTCTCGACGCGCAACCCGCGCACGCCGTCCTGCGCGATCACCCGCACCGCGGCCTCGAGCATCTGCGTCCTGCGCTCCGACACGGGTTCCCTCACTTCGGTTCCTGCTGCGTGGTGCAGTGGATGCCGCCACCGCCCGACGCGATCCCGTCGATGTTGATCTGCACCACCGTACGTCCGGGGAACAGCCGCTCCAGCGTCGCCTTCGCCGCGGCGTCCGCCCGCCGGTCACCGAACTCCGGCCCGACCACCGCGCCGTTGCACACGTAGAAGTTCACGTACCCGGCCGCGAAGTCCTCGTCGCGCACCCGCACGGTCTGCGGGCCCTCCAGCACCTCGACCCGCAACGGCCGTCCGGCGGCGTCGGTGGCGGAACGCAGGATCTCCAGATGCCGGCGCGTCACGTCGTGGTCGAACGACTCGGGGTCGTTGTCCAGCCCCGCCACCACGACACCGGGTCCGGCGAACCGCGCGTAGAAGTCCGTGTGGCCGTCGGTGATGTCACGCCCGGCGATGCCCGGCAGCCAGATCACCTTCCTGATCCCGAGCAGGTGGGCGAGCTCCTGCTCGACGTCGCTCTTGCTCCAGCCCCGGTTGCGGTTGTTGTTGAGCACGCAGCTCTCGGTGATGATCGCCGTGCCCTCGCCGTCGACCTCCAGCGCGCCACCCTCCAGCACCAGGTCTGTGCGCACCCGCCGGGCACCGGCCTGACCTGCGACGAACGCGGCGACTTTCGCGTCGCGGCGGTGTTCCTGTTTGCCGCCCCAGCCGTTGAAGTTGAAGTCGACCGCGCCACCGCCGCGCACGAACACCGGACCGGTGTCGCGCATCCACAGGTCGTCCAGCTCGCCGACCACCAGCTCGACACCGGGCATCAACGACCGGGCCAGCTCCAGGTCCTCGGCGCGCACCAGCATCGACACCGGCTCGAACCGGGCGATCGTGGTCGCGATCGTCGCCTGGTCCCGCCGTACCCGGGGCAGCAGGCCGGCACCCCAGATCCGCTCGCTCGCGGCGAACGCCATCCACGTCCGCCGGTGCGGCTGACCCTCCTCTGGCATCACCCATGCCTGCTCACCTGCGGTGTCACCGCCGGACCTGCCTGTGCAGCCGGCGAGCAGGCCGCTGATGGCCGCTGCCGCCGACTGCACGAAGTTGCGCCTGTTCATGACCCCACGGTAATCCTGACTGAAATTTCAGTCAAACTGTTTCGCCTGGTCAGGCGACTCCGTCGCGCATGCGCCGAGGGGCTGCCCGCCATTGAGCGGTATCCATTGGGCCAGAAGGGCGGTTGGATGAGACACATGCCGAGCGACGAAATCGTTATCCTGACCGACCACAGCTCGGCCGAAGGCGGACGAGACACGCTCGCCACCGCGGTCCAGCAGTTCACGGGCAGGGCCCCACTCCTGGTGGACGCCAGGAGGTTCATGACCGGTGGTTCCGACGTCGCCGACATCGACGCCGCCACCGTGATCGTCTACGAGATCCCTCCACATCGCCGGCGTGACTTCGAGGTCTGCCAGCAACGACTGAAGGCGCTGGGCGTGCACTCGCTCGGCACCGACGTCGAGGCGTGGCGGGTGGCCACCGAGAAGAACCTCACGATCGAGCGCTTCCTGCTCACCGGAATCCCGCACATGGCGACCCTGACCCTGTCGTCCCCCACGACCCAGCAGGCCAGCGACGCGATCGGACTGCTCGGCGGTGACGTGTGGGCGCGGCCCAGCATCGGCACCGGCGGCGACGAGGTCTTCCACATCACGACCGTCGCGCACATGGCCGAGGCCATGGCGCACTACGCCTCGTCGGGCAGCGACTGGCTGGTGGCGGCGGACGCGCAGAACTTCAACCAGCGAGGACTCCGGCACCAGTACCGGGTGGTCGTGCTCGACGACGAGGTCATCAGGGCGGTGGAGCACATCCAGGCCGATCCGGACGCGCCGTGCAACGAGTGCAAGGGCGCGGTCTCCACCGTGATGCGCGTCGAGGACCTGCCGCCGGGCATGGCCGACCTCGCGCTGGCCGCGACCCGCGCGGTCGGACTGCCGCTCGCGGGAGTCGATCTCGCCACCGAGAACGGCGGGGTGGTGTTCGAGGTGAACGTGCACCCGGTGTTCGGCAGCGACGGCGGCCTCGAACAGATGGCGCTGCCCTACGTGGCGGCCCACCTGCCGCACGTGCTCAGCGCGCAGCCCGTGTAACCGCTCAACGGCGCCGGACGGGCTCCTGCCAGTGTGATGGCCGGGTCAGCGCGTCCGGCAGCTTCGTCCTGCTGTTGCCGCGAGCGGCGTTGACCTGCGGCTGCGTCAGGAACAGACAGGTGCTCAGGTCGGCGCCGGACAGCTCCGCACCCCGCAGGTCGGCGCCGATCATGTCCGCCCGCGTCAGGTCGGAGTTCGTCAGGTCCGCGCCGATCAGATAGGCGCCGCGGAAGTCCGCGCTGCCCAGGTTCTTGTTCCGCAGCCGTGCGCCGATCAGGTCGGCACCCCGGTAGGACTTCGCGCTGGTCCGCAGCCGCTCGCTGGTGCGCAGCAGCAGGACGTTCACCTTCGCCCGGACCTCCGCGACGTCGAGCGCCAGGATCGTGTCCGGGTCGGCGACGGTGTGCCGTTCGACGTCGGCGTAGGCCGCGGCCAGGTCGTCGTGCGGGTCGAGACGGCGTGCCTCGGCGAGGTACCAGAGCAGTTCGTGCAGCTGCCTGACCACGGGGAACACCGAGAACATCTTCTGCCGCTCAGCGATGCGCCAGTCGACACCGCCGAAGACCGTCTGCGACACCCGCTGGCCCGCGCCGAAGCAGTCGTAGACCGTGCAGCCCGCATAACCCTTCGGCCGCAGCTGGTCGTGGATGCCGCAGCGGTGATCGGCCAGCAGGTTCCGGCACGGCGTACCCGCGTCCTTGGTGGCCGCGAAGTCCGCCGACCTGGCGAACGGCAGCGCGACGCAGCACAACCCGAAGCAGTTGGCGCAGTCGCCTTTCAGCTCGTCCATCGCGGGTCAGCCTACTGGGTTCCCGGTGCGCAGCCGGACCTCCGCGGTCACCGCCACCGCGTCCGCCGGGCGCGTGCCCCGGTCGCGGTAGCGGAACAACAGCCGCTGGATCGACTCGCCGATCTCCGCCATCTCCTGCGGCGTCACGTGGATGAGCGCGGTGAACGACTCGTCGGCCGCCTGCTCCTGCTCGGTCTCCCACCGCAGTTGCCACGGCCGCGCCTTGCCGCCCTGGTGCGGCGCCTCCTCGATCAAGCCCAGCTCGGCGAGTTTGCGCAGGTGGAACGAGCACAACCCCGAGCTCTGCCCGAGCCGTGCGGCGGCCTGGGTGGAGGTCAGCGTGCCGTGCTCGGCCAGCAGGTCCAGCAACGCGATGCGCACGGGATGGTCAGGGAGCGGGCGTCGGGGCATGGTGGGCACCCTACCGATAAATTTGCAAAGACTGCTACTTTGCAAAGCATGCCTGGTTCACCGCGCCGCATCACCGTCGTCGGCGAAGAGATCCTGACCCGCCGGTGCCGCGAGGCCACCGAGTTCGGCACCCCGGAGCTCACCCGGCTCATCGAGGACATGTTCGCCACCAACCACGTCGCCGAGGGCGCCGCGATCGCCGCGAACCAGGTCGGCGTCGACCTGCGGTTGTTCGTGTGGGACATGAGCGACGAGTGGGGCGTCCACCACACCGGCCACATCCTCAACCCCGTGCTCGACGACCTCCCGCCGGGCGCGCGCACGTTGCTCGAGGAACCGGAAGGCTGCCTGTCCGTGCCAGGCCCGTCCCGCGTGGTGGCCCGCCCCGACCGCGCCGTCGTGCGCGGCCAGGACAAGGACGGCACCCCGATCGTCGTCGAGGGCAGGGGCTACTTCGCGCGCTGCCTGCAGCACGAGACCGACCACCTCAACGGCAGGCTCTACCTGGATCGCCTCACCCAGCGCGAACGCAAGTCCGCACTGCGCGAGATGGCCGACCGTCAGGACGAGGTCTTCGCCCGCCGCGCCGCCCGCAGTTCCTCCGCGGCCTCGTCGAGCTGACGTTCCGCGCGCTCGGCACGCGTCAACGTCTGAGCGCGCGCGTCCTCCACGACCGCGAGCGTCTGCCGCACCGCCGCCACCTGGTCCGCACTCTCCTGCCGGACCTGCGCGAACCGCGTCTCGAACTCCGCACGTGAGCGCTCCAACTCGGCCCGCGCGTCCGCGGCGGCCTGCTCAGCGCGCTCGGCCCGCACCACCGCCAGGTCCCGGGCCTTCGCGGCCCTGCCGACGGTCTCCGCCGCCTCCTGCCGCGCCTGCTCTGCTCCCTCGACGGCGGTGACCGCCTCGGCCTTGGCCTGCTCGGCCACCGCCTGAGCCTCCGCCCGCGCCCGTTCGACTTCCCGCTGGGCTTCCGCCCGCGCGTGCTCGACCTCCTGCTCGGCCTGGGCGCGCGCCTGCTCGATCTCCTTGGCCGCCTGCCGCCGCGCCTGCTCGGCGTGCTTCACCGCGTCGGCCTTCGCTTGCTCCACGGCCTCCAGCGCCAGCCGCACCTTCTCGTCCGCCTCGGCCCGGATCTCCTCCACGACGGCCGCCGCCTGCACCCTGACCTCGGCGACCTCGGCCTCGGCCTTCTCGACGGCGGTCCGCGCGGCCTCGCGAGCCTCGTCCCGTTCCGTCACGGCCGTGTCGACCGCGTCGTCGGCTTCCTCCGCCGCGCGCACCGCCTGCTCGGTGGTCTCCTCGGCGGCTTTGCGCGCCTGCTCGGCGTCGTGCCGGCGGCGTTCGGCGACGGCCAGTTCCGACTGGGCCTCCGCGACCCGTCGCGCGGCCTCGGCCTCGGCGGCCTGGACCAGCGTCTCGGCGACGCTCGGGTCCGCCATGGCGTTCAGCTCGCCGACCGCCCGTCCCAGGGTCTGCGTCATCTGTTCGGAGAGCACCCGGAACCGGTCGAGGAGCTCTTCAGCCCTGATCTTGGCGGTACCGGAGACCCTGGGGAGATTCGTCACGGTGACGACCTCCAGGTTTTGCTCGGGGGTCTCCGCCAGTCGCTGCCGCTCCCTCCATGCCCGCCAGCGCGTGTGCTCGGGCAGGTCGCAGTACTCCGAGGGCCTGCCGGGCCCGCCACCTCGGAAAACGGGGCGCTCACAGCCGGGGAAGTTACAGCTCGTCTCCACGCGGATATCGTAGCAGAATTACGTGTGCAATAACGGTAACAAACGCAACGCTACCTAATAGGGCGAGAAAAGTCTGGCCGCCGATAAGTGAACATTATCGGCGGCCAGAACCGGGGCGAAAACCGTTGGGGCGGGGACCTTCGTCTCTGGAGCCGTGCCGGCGCCGCTCTGCACAGTCGAGGCAGAGCAAGCCGAAAAAGTGGGAGGGGTCCCCGATGAGCGCCCTGAGGATCGTGGTGTCGACGTTCGGAGTGCTTCTGGGCCTGGCGGGCATCGAACACGGAGTCGGAGAGATCCTGCAGGGCTCGGTCAGACCGGCAGGACCGGTCATCGAGTCGTGGCCGGACGCGGCGGCGCTGGAGATCCTCGGCGGAGAGCCCGCCCTGACAGTCATCCCCGACCTGCTGGTCACGGGGATCGCCGCCGTCCTCGTCGCAGTCGCGGTCCTGGTCTGGTCGGTCTGGTTCGCCGGACGGCGGCACGGCGGCCTGGTACTGATCCTGCTGTCGGTGCTCCTGCTCCTGGTGGGCGGAGGGTTCGGCCCGCCGCTGATCGGGATCGTCATCGGGGTTGCCGCGACGAGAATCGGTGTTCCTCCGCGTCGCGGTCCGGGACGTGTCGCACGGGCGGCGGGGCGGGCCTGGCCGTGGCTGCTGGGAATCGCGGTGCTCGGCTACCTGTCGTTGCTCCCCGGCACCGTCCTCCTCGATCTGATGCTGGGAGTGGACGACCCCGGGCTGGTGCTGGGGCTTTCCGTCCTGTCCTTCGCGGGACTGGTCCTGGCGCTGGGAGCCGCTACAGCGGCGGAATCGCCTGGACCTGCTCACCGACAGTCCGCAGGGCGGCGAGAACCAGGGCTCGGGTGACGGTGACGACCTCGCTCACGAGAACCTGCTCCCGGGGACCATGGGCGAGCCGGACGTCACCGGGCCCGTACTGCAAGGTGGGGATGCCGGCACCCGCGTACAACCGCAGGTCACTGCCGTACGGCGCCCCCTTTTCGGCAGGACGTGACATCCCGGTGACGTCGGCGTGCGCGGCACCGACCAGGCCGGCGAGGGGATGTCCCACCGGCAACCGGCCACTGGCGAACTGCCCACCGGGCCACGTCACCACGGCGGGATGAGCCCGCAACCACGGATCGCCGGCACAGGCCTCGGCCACACACGCCTCGAGCTCGGCACGCGCCTGCCCGGGGTCCTCCCCCAGCGCCACACCCAGCCGCCCCTCGGCCACCAGCAGGTCCGGCACGCTGCTCGCCCAGTCCCCCGCCCGCACTGTGCCGACCGACAGCGGGTACGGGATCGGGTAGGCCGACATGAGCGGGTCGGTGTCCACGTTGCGGCGCGTCTCCAGCCGGGCGAGCGCGGCGTGGATCGGCAGGTAGGCGTCGAGGGCGCTGACCCCGGCGTACCGCGTGCTGCCGTGCGTGGCCTGCCCAGGTACCTCGATGCGGAACGTCAGCGCACCACCGTTGGCGATCATGAGATCGCCGCCGGTCGGTTCGGTGATGATGCAGGCGTCGCCGGTGTGACCGCGCTGGAGCGTGCCGAAAGCGCCCAGACCGCCGTCCTCCTCGCTGACCACGAAGTGCACGGCGACCTGGCCACGCAGTCGAGTCGACCGGATCGCCGACATCGCGGCGAGGATCGCCACCACGCCCGCCTTCATGTCGCACGCGCCACGACCGTGCACGACGTCGCCCACCACCCGCGGCCGGAACGGATCGCCCTCCCACTGAGCCAGGTCACCGGGCGGGACGACGTCGACGTGTCCCTGCAGGATCAGCGTCGGTCCGTCGGTCTTCCTGGTGCCGCCGACCAGCCCCCACGCCTCCGTGCGCGGTGCCTCACCGCCGGGGAAGTCCTCGTGGGCGCGCAGTTCCGGCAGGTCCATCGGCCACAGGTCGACCTCCAGGTCCAGCCGTTCCAGGTGTCCGGCCAGCACGTGCTGCAACTCGGACTCGGCGGCACTTCCCGTCACGCTCGGCACCGCGAGCAGGTCCAGCAGGAGCCGGCCGATCGCCGCCTCGTCCACCGCCGCGAGCGCGGCCGCCTCGACATCGTTGATGGTCACCAGCCGGAGGTTAGGGTCGCTCACCTGCGCAAACAATCGCCAGAACCGGCGTTCACGAGGGCATCCTTTGCAAAAAACAGGCCTCTGCGGCGATTCTTTGCGCATGGACGACATCGACGAAGCGATCATCCGGTGCGTGCTGCGCAACGCCCGCGCGACGTACGCGGAGATCGGCAAGGAGGCCGGGCTGTCGCCGTCCGCCGCGAAGAGACGCCTCGACCGCCTGGTCGCCACGGGTGCGATCCGCGGCTTCAGCGCGTTGGTGGACCCTCAGGCGATGGCCTGGCACACCGAGGCGTTCGTCGAGGTCTACTGCAAGGGCAACCCGACCCCGGCCGAACTGACCAAGGCGCTCCACGACATTCCCGAGGTCATCGAGGCGTGCACGGTCTCCGGTGCGGCCGACGCGATGCTCTACATGCTCGCCCGCGACATCCCGCACCTGGAACAGGCCATCCAGCGCGTGCGCTCGACCACCCCCGTGGACCGGACCGAGAGCGCGATCGTGCTGTCGCGGTTGCTGACCCGGCCGCGTCTGTAGCGACCCTTCAGCGGCCCAGGCGCTGGTTCGCCTCGTCCGCGGCCGCGGACATCCTCGCCAGGAACGTCGCGACGGTGCGGAGCTCGGCCGGCGGGGTCGTGTGCAGGACGTTCGCGATCTCGGCGCCGGCCAGGCCGAGGAACCGGCGGGCGCGATCCCGGGCGTCCGGTGTGGGGCGCAGGGTGACGCGCCGGCGGTCGGTGCTCTCGCGAGTGCGGTGGATGTGGCCCGCGGCTTCGAGCCGGTTGAGCAGGATGGTGGTGGCGCCCGTCGTCATGCCGATCTGCCGGGACAGCTGTGCCGGGGAGAGCGGCGCGTTCGTCTCGGCCGCCCAGATGATCTGGCCCAACGCGTTGGCGTCGGCTCCCGGCAGTCGCATCCAGGTGGCGAGGTGCTGGTTGAGCTCGCCGAAGTCGATCACCCAGTCCCGCAGGCGGTGCATCACCGCGATCTGCTCGGGCGTCCAGTCCGCGGTCAGCGGGTCGCTCTCCATCATGCACGCGCCTTCACTCCAAAGTAGCTTTGCAGCAAAGCTACTGATTGGGGAGTTTCGGATGGCTGCACGACACGCGGTGATCTCCGGCGCGAGCATCGCCGGCCTCTCGGCCGCGTTCTGGCTGCGGCGCACGGGATGGCAGGTGACCGTGCTGGAACGGGCCGGGGAGTTCCGCGACGGCGGGCAGAACGTCGACGTCCGCGGCGTCGGACGCGAGGTGCTCGCCAGGATGGGCCTGGCAGAGGCTTTGAAGGAGCAGAACACCACCGAGACGGGCACGGTGTTCGTCGACACGGACGGCAGGGTGCTCGCCGAACTGCCCTCGGACGGCCCGGACGGCGCCACCGCCGAGTTCGAGGTCCTGCGCGGCGACTTCGCCCGCACGATCCTGGAGAACCTGCCGGACGGCGTCGAGATCACCTACGGCGACACGATCACCGAGGTGGCCGACGGCACCGACGAGGTCACCATCACCACCGCCTCTGGCCGCGTTCTGAACGCTGACCTGCTGGTCGTCGCCGAAGGCGTCCGCTCGGCCACCCGCGACAAGCTGTTCGGCGACCTGGTCGACCGCCGCGACCTGGGCATCTCCATGGTCTTCGGCACGATCCCCCGCACGGCCTCCGACGACAGCCGCTGGCGCTGGTACACCACCACGGAAGGACGTCAGGTCCACCTGCGCCCCGACAACCACGGCACCACCCGCGCCATGCTCGCCCACGCCCGAGCCGCGGACGTCACCCGGCTCGATCGCGCGGCCGCACTGGCCGAGTTCCGGCACCACTTCGCCGACGCCGGCTGGGAGGCCCGCCGCGTGCTCGACGGGTTCGACACCTCGGACGACGTCTACGTCGACCACCTCACCCAGATCCGCATGCCCCTGTGGCACCGCGGGCGGGTGTGCCTGGCCGGCGACGCCGCCTGGTGCGTGACCCCGATGGGCGGGGGCGGCGCATCGCTGGCGCTCGTGAGCGGGTACGTCCTGGCGGCGTGCCTGTCCACCGCGGGAGACCAGTTCGAGGAGGGGCTCGCGGCCTACGAGGAGTGGATGCGGCCACTCGTCGACGACGTCCAGACCCTCCCGCGCTGGATCGTGCCGGTCGCCTACCCCCGCACCCGGCTCGGACTGGCCCTGCGCCGCCTGGCGGACAAGGCCATGACCTCGTCGCTGCTGTCTCCCCTGACGGCGAAGTTCACCCAGGTCGCCGACACGACCAGGGCACTACCGCCCATCGGGGCTGCGCACTCCTAGCGCCCGGCCGGGCACGTGTGATCACTATCGTCGAGGCGTGACCTTCCCCTTGGAGCCCACGCCGATCCACGTGCCCGACGAGGTCCTCGACGACCTGCGCGCCCGCCTGGCGCTGACCCGTTCACCGCTGGACGAGGGCAACGAGGACTGGTCCTACGGCGTCCCGGCGAGCTACCTGCGCGAACTGGTCGGCTACTGGCGCGACGGCTTCGACTGGCGCAAGGCCGAGGCCGCCATCAACGCCTACGAGCACTACCGGGTCAGCGTCTCCGGCGTCCCGATCCACTTCCTGCGCAAGCCCGGCCGCGGCGAGCACCCGATCCCGCTGATCCTCAGCCACGGCTGGCCGTGGACGTTCTGGCACTGGTCGAAGGTGATCGACCCGCTCGCCGACGACTTCGAGGTCATCGTGCCGTCGCTGCCCGGCTTCGGGTTCCCGGGCCCGCTCACCGGCTTCCCCGACGTGAACTTCTGGAAGGTCGCCGACCTCTGGCACACCCTGATGACCGAGACCCTCGGCCACGAGAGGTACGCGGCAGGCGGCTGCGACATCGGCGGGCTCATCTCCAGCCAGCTCGGCCACAAGTACGCCGACTCGTTGTACGGCGTCCACATCGGCTCCGGGCTGCCGCTCGACTTCTTCACCGGCGACCGGGCCTGGGACTTCGCCCGCAACCGCCCCCTGCCCGACGACCCGTCCACCCGTGCCCGCACCATCGAGCTCGACCACCGCTGGGCACCCCACCTGGCCGTGCACATGCTCGACGGCGCCACCCTCGCCCACGGCCTGAGCGACTCACCCGCCGGACTGCTCGCCTGGCTGCTCGAGCGCTGGAACTCCTGGAGCGACAACGGCGGCGACGTCGAGTCCGTCTTCACCAAGGACGACCTGCTCACGCACGCGACGATCTACTGGGCGACCAACTCGATCGGCACGTCGCTGCGCTACTACGCCAACGCCAACCGCTACCCGTGGACGCCCGCCCACGACCGCACGCCGGTCGTGCAGGCACCGGTCGGCATCACGTTCGTCGGCTACGAGAACCCGCCCGGCGTCCACACCGCCGCCGAGCGGGTCGAGGCGTTCAAGACCGGACCGCTGGGCGGCTACTTCAACCACGTCAACGTGAACGCCCACGAGCACGGCGGCCACTTCATCCCGTGGGAGAACCCGGACGCGTGGGTGGGCGACCTGCGCCGCACCTTTCAGCGCGCGACGGGGAAGTTGAAGTAGGTGTCCGGGAACGGCTCGTCGTTGAGCGTGAAGTGCCACCACTCCTCGGGCAGGTTGCGGAACCCGGCCCCGGCCATCGCCGACTTCAGCAGCTGACGGTTCTCCCGCGCCTGACCGGTCACGCGCGGGTCGTCGGTGTGCGAGAGCGTGTCGAAGCAGTCGTAGCCGGTGGCCATGTTGACGGTGTTGTCCGGGAACCGGCCGGGCGCGGTGCAGTCGACCAGCCGCTCGCCCGGCACGTACGGCCGCTGGTGGCGCGAGGGCAGCTTCACGATCGTCAGGTCGAGCGTGGACCCGCGGCTGTGGCCGGACTTCTCGGCGATGTAGCCGTCCTCGAACAGCCGTGTCTTGTCGACGCGCGGGTAGAACTCGGGCTTCATCCGCTGGTCGTCGAGGTCGCGGGCCCAGCGCACGAAGTGGTCGACGGCGCGTTGCGGCCGGTAGCAGTCGTAGACCTTGAGCGTGTAGCCCTGCTTGAGCATCTCGCGCTGCACGGTCCGCAACGCCTTCGCGGCCTGCTTGGTGAGGATGCACAGCGGGGCGCGGTAGCCGTCGACGCGGGTGCCGACGAAGTTGTGCGCGGTGTAGTAGCGGATGTCGTGCCGGATGGTCGGGTCGACGTCGCGCAGCACCACGAACCCGGTGGTGGCGTGGGCGGGAACGGCGAACGACAGGGCCAGGAGCGCGGACAGCAGCAGGGCTCGCATGGAGCTCATCCAAGCAGCGCGACCGGAATCGGCACAGGGCCGTCAGGTCGCCCGGCCGCTCGACCACGCACGGCGTTCGCCTCTGGCAGGCCCCGCACAACGTCCCTGGTCACCTGGTCCAGCTGAGCGTGATGCTGAAAGCGCAGTGGGTTCGGCCAGTGCGCAACCGACGCGGGTGTGGAAAGCCCGGATTGGTGGGGGATGTGATGAGGCTGTTCGCGTTCATCGCCCTCGTTGCCGCGCTGGTGGTCGCCTGCACCAGGGCACCCCGGCAGCCGACTGCGCCGGGCACCACCACGACCGGCCCCGCCGTCACGAGTACGACGATCGCCACCACCGGAATGCCTCGCTCGGAGCCGACCGAGCTGTGGATCCCGCACATCGGGGCTCGTTCTTCACTGATCCCCTTGGCGCTGAACGAGGACGGCACCGTCGAGGTGCCTCCGGTGGAGCAGCCGATGCAGGCCGGTTGGTACTCCCTGGGCCCGACGCCCGGCGAGGTCGGTCCTGCGGTGATCCTCGGCCACGTGGACGGATACCGCATGCCCGGCATCTTCTACCGGCTGCGCGACCTCGTCCCCGGCGACGACGTCGAGATCTCGCGGGCGGACGGGACGGTGATCCGGTTCGTCGTGCGCAAGGTCGACCAGGTGGCCAAGTCGCGGTTCCCGACCGACGCGGTCTACGGGCAGACGCCCGGGCCCGAACTGCGACTGATCACCTGCGGCGGCCGGTTCGACCCGGCCGCACGCAGCTACGTGGACAACATCATCGCGTACGCGATCAAGAGTGAGGAGTGACCGACAGTGCGACGCAGGAAGGTAGTCATAGGACTGTTCGCGGCCATGACGCTGGTGAGCATGTCCACCGCGTCCGCCCAGACGGAGTCGACGTCCCCGCCCCCGCCCCAACCGAGTTTCTCGTTCACCGTCTCGCCTACCGTGCTGCAACCGGGCGAGACGATCTACCTCGAACTGAAGTCGTGGTCCCTCCTCGACGGACGCTGCGGCGGCCTGGCGACCTCGCCCGGGTTCGCCGCCCCCATCTACGTCGGCCGCGTGGGGCACTCGACGCTGCGCGGACACGGTCCGGTGGTCAGGAAGCCGGGTGACTACGTGGCGGCTGTCCCCTGCGCCAGTGGTACCCCCATGACCGCGAAGTTCACGATCGTCGGGTCCGACACGACCCCGACGACAACGCCTCCCACGAGGGTGACACCGATCGGACCGCCGCAGACCGGTGGTGGTGGCACCGCAGAATCGTGAGGAGGCGGCGCGATGTCGCTGAATCACGGGGGTGTGGCAGGCGCACGAGCTGACCGCAGCAGCCGCTCGGCGAGCCCCGCCACGAGTTCACGGAGCTCGTCCGGCCGCTCGACCACGAACGGCAGGTCCAGCGCCGCGAGCACACCGGGCAGCCAGTCGAGCCGTTCCACCCGCAGGTCGACGCGCGACCAGTCCTCGGCCTCGGCCACCACGGCGACGCTCGCGGGCAGCCGGTCGTGGATCTGCGCGGCGGTCCCCTGGATCCGCACCGTCACCTCGTGCCGGTGCGGAGCGGTGGCGATCCCGGTCAGCACCCGCTGCGCCGGGTCGACGTCGGCGGGCGGGTCGAACGAGCCGGGCAGCGTCCTGGCACCGGCGATCCGGTCCAGCCGGAACGTGCGGTCCTCGCCGATCGCGGCATCGGCGCCTGTCACGTACCACCGGCCGGAGTGGGCGACGAGCCCGTACGGGTGCAGCGTGCGTTCGCTGTGCCGGCCGTCGGCGGCGGTGTAGCGGATCGACACGGGCCGATGGTGGGTCACGGCGTCTGCGAGCGTCAGCAGGACCGCGGCGTCCGGGGTGACCGGCTGACCTTCCGGCGTGGTGAAGGCGAGCGAGCCGAGCACCGCGTCGAGCCTGCCGCCGAGCCGTGCGGGCAGCACCCGGCGGATCTTCGCGGCCGCCGTCTCGCTCGCCGTGCCCGCCATCAGGCCTGCTCGGCGCCCTGCAACCAGGCCGAGCAGCACGGCCAGCGCCTCGTCGTCGCTCAGCATCAGCGGCGGCATCCGGTAGCCGGGAGCGAGCCGGTAGCCGCCGTAACGGCCGCGCACCGACTCGACCGGCACGTCGAGGTCGAGGAGGTGGTCGACGTACCGGCGCACCGTGCGTTCGTCGACGTCGAGCCGGTCGGCGAGCTCGGCCACGGTCCGGACGCCGCCGGACTGGAGGAGCTCCAACAGGGCGAGCACGCGAGCGGTGGGCCGGGGCATGACCGCAATTCTCCCCCGAATACCGGGCGGGTTCTGTCCGGTATCGCTTCTAGCGTGCAGGGATGAACTTCGTTTCGATCCGCGTCATCACCAACGACATCACCCGCCTCGTCGGCTTCTACGAACGCGCCACCGGCGTGCCTGCCACCTGGGCCACCGAGGACTTCGCCGAGCTCAGGACCGCGACCGCCACCCTCGCGATCGGCAGCACCCGCACGGTCGCGTTGTTCGCGGAAGGCTCCGCCGAGCCCGCCGCCAACCGCAGCGTCATCATCGAGTTCGAGGTCGGCGACGTGGACGGCGTGCACGAGAACCTGACCGGCGCCGAGGTCGTCCAGGAGCCCACCACGATGCCGTGGGGCAACCGCTCGTTGCTGGTCCGCGACCCCGACGGCAACCTGGTCAACTTCTTCAGGCGGGCCACGACCGCAGCAGCGAGTCCAGCGCGTCCAGGGCTCTGAGCCACGACGCCTCGACCCCGCGCGGGTGGCTGTGGAACGCCCCGGCGCGTTCCAGCGAGACGTACCCGTGAAACGTGCTGTGCAGCATCCGGACGGCGTCGGTCTGGTCGGGTTCCCACAGGTCGTAGCCCCGCAGGATCGCCCTGGTCATCTCGGAGTGCTTGCCGGCGGCGCTGGTCGCGGCCGTGTCCGGGTCGAGCGCCATCTGGGTCGCGGAGTAGCGGCCGGGGTGCTCGCGCGCGTAGGTGCGGTAGGCGTTGGCGAACGCGACCAGGGCGTCCTTGCCCGAACGGCCCGCGATCGCCTCCGCCACCCGGTCGGCGAGCTCGGCCAGCGCCAGGACGGCCAGGCGCACGCGCAGGTCCTGGGCGTTGCGGATGTGCGAGTACAGCGAGGCGTCCTTCACCCCGAAGTGGCGGGCGAGGGCGGACACCGTCACGTTCTCGAAGCCGACCTCGTCCGCCAGGTCCGCCGCCGCCTGCGTGAGGCGGTCGGCCGTGAGCCCCGCACGTGCCATCCGTCACCCTTCCTAGGGTCCTTAATTATTTGCCTAGGACCTCTAGGTGAGCCTAGCGTCCTGGGCATGAAGCCGCTGACGGAACACGACATCCGCGCGTCCTTCGTCAATTCCACCAAGGGCGAGGCGAAGCGCATGCACGTACCCAGGGATCTGGGTGACCGCACCTGGGACGACCTGGACTTCCTCGGCTGGACCGACCCGGCCGCGCCCGACCGCTCGTACCTGGTGATCGAGCTGGACGGGCGCCCGACCGGGATCGCGTTGCGCCGGGCGCAGCAGGCAGGGCGGGCGCGCAAGACGATGTGCTCATGGTGCCTGACCACGCATTCGGGCGACGGCGTCTCGCTGATGTCCGCGCGCAAGGCCGGGAAGTCCGGTCAGCTGGGCAACTCGGTCGGCGTCTACGTGTGCGCCGACCTGCAGTGCTCGCTGTATCTGCGCGGGAAGAAGAACGCGGGACCCGGCTCCCGGTTCAAGGAGTCGCTCACGATCGACGAACAGGTCGAACGAATGGTGGCCGGGATCGGCGCGTTTCTCGGAAGAGTGAACTCGTAGCTGTCGTCAGAGTTCGAGCACCAGCTCAGCGGTGCACGCACGGGCACAAGGCCACGGGTCGCCGCACTCCGTGCAGCCGGACGTGGCAGGCAGGTGCGTGTCGAGCACCTGGACGGCCCTGGTCCGGTAGCGCTCCAGGTCAGACTCCCAGTTGTGGCGGGGGCCCGCGGTCGCACTCGTCATGTTCATCAGTCCTCGGGTTGAGCTGGTGGACACAGCATGCACCTGTGACGGCTCTCACGGGCGGCAATTTCGCGAATTCCGACTTTCGGCGGGTCGCGGGTGATCTGTATTTCCGTGCGGCGTTATTCCTCTTCCTCAGTACGAAAGAGGGGAAAGACGCTCATGACCTGCTTCATCCTGCCCGCGCACCTGCTGATCGAACTCGCGGAAGCCGGCAACGTCGACATCCGCGACACGATCGGGACCCTGCTCGCCTCCGCCGCCCTGCGCTCCCAGCGCGACACGCTCACCGAGGCCGTGCAGTTCCTCGACCTGCACGCCGCCCAGCTGCGCGGCCCCGCCGGCGAGTTCAAGGCCGTCCACGACGTCCAGGGCGGCGACGAACGCACCCTGCCCGGCGTCCTGCGCCGCAAGGAGGGCGACGGCCAGGTCGGCGACTCCGCCGTCAACGACGCCTTCGACAACGCCGACCGCACCCACGACTTCTACCGCGAGGTCCTGGGCCGCCACAGCGTCGACGGCAACGGCCTCAAGCTCGTGTCGTCCGTCCACTTCGGCCGCGACTTCGACAACGCCTTCTGGGACGGCACCCAGATGGTCTACGGCGACGGCAGCGGCAAGGTCTTCCAGCCCGGCGCACTCGCCCGCGACATCACCGTCGTGGGACACGAGATCACGCACGGCGTCGTGCAGTACACGGCCGGACTGCGCTACCGGAAGCAGTCCGGTGCCCTCAACGAGTCGATGGCCGACGTCTTCGGCTCCCTGGTCAAGCAGCACGCGCTGGGACACACCGCCGACCAGGCCGACTGGCTCATCGGCGCGGGCATCCTCGGCACGCAGCTGCAGGGCGTCGCACTGCGGTCGATGAAGGACCCCGGCCGCGCGCACCAGCTCGACCGCCAGCCCGCCCACATGCGTTCGTACGTCGACCTGCCCGACGACGGCAACCCGCGCAACGACAACGGCGGCGTCCACATCAACTCCGGCATCCCCAACAAGGCGTTCCACCTCACGGCGACCCGGCTCGGCGGTCACGCCTGGGACCGCGCCGGCAAGATCTGGTACGACGCGCTCGCCACCAAACTGCGCGTGAACTCGAACTTCACCGACGCCGCCGCGGCCACCACCGCGAGCGCGCAGGCGTTGTTCGGAGGAGAAGTGGCGACCGTGGTCCGCGCGGCGTGGAACGACGTCGGCGTGCGCTGAACCGGTTGCGCCGCACGCGTGATCGCCCCCGCGTCACGGTCTGGAAGCAGGTGGGGCGGCCTGCGAGCAGATCGGCCCGAACATCGGCCGCGCGGGCAACTCCTCCGACGAGGCAGCGGTACCTCTCCGAAGTCGCTGCCGTTCAGCAAGGGACCGGCATCGACGAGCCACGGCTGCGGGAAGCGGTGCTGCGCAACCTGGTCCGTCAGTGCCGGGACAACCGATGACCTAGACGGCGCAGGAGGTGCTGTCCGGCCGGATGACCATAGGCGCGGCGGCCGGTGTTCGAGGAGGAGTGGGACGACTCCGTCACCTCTCCGCGGGATGAGTCCTGACCAGCCGCAGCAGCGGTGCCCACTGGCGGGCCGTGAGCGGGAGTTCGACGGACGGGGACTTGCTGTCCCGGATGCCGACGCCACGGCCCACCTCGACGCAGTTGCCGTCGCTGGCGCTGTGACTACTCTTGCGCCACCTGGTCATCACGAGCCTCCTCACCGATGATGTCGGTGATCAGCTTCCTCGTCTCGACCTCGTCCAACGCCGTCCGATCGAGTGACTCCAGGACGGTGTCGTAGAGGGCCACAGAAGCTTGATCCTCGAGGAACACGTTAGCTCCTTCGCTCTCGACGTAGACGAGTGCGGGGATCTTCTTGAACCTCAACCGGTCGAAGTCACCCGCGAGGCCGCCGTGTGGCCCGAACACCGTGGGAATCAGGCGAATCGTGAGATACGGCCGCACGGACAAGCGCAACAGGTGGTGCAGCTGCTCCGCCATGACATTCGCATCGCCGACCGGCAGTCGCAGAGCCTGCTCGTGCATGAAAATCGTGACCGGCCGATTCCCGTCGAGCACCGCTGTCTGACGCACGACCCGGTTCTCGACCACCACGCGGGCGTCCGGTTCAGCTAGTGGCTTGGCGAGTGCGAGATGCCAGGTGTAGTCGGGCACCTGAAGCAGCCCGTGCACGACGTTCATCGACCAGCCGGTGATCTGCGATGCGATTCTTTCGTGCTCTCGCAACGTGCGCACTCGGTCCGGCAGCTTGGAACCGGCTGGCTGCAACCAATCCCTGATGTGCGCGTCGTGGTGCAGCGCCATGAGGTGGTCGAACTCGTCGGGCGGCGTGCGCAGCAGACCCAGAAGCTTGGCCAGGTCGACGTCGCTGACGCCTTCCTTGCCGTTGACCAGTTCTGAGACTTTTGCTTCCTGCCAGCCCAGCAATTCGGCGGCGGCCCGGTTGGTGAGGTCGGCCGCCCGCAGGAGTGCGCGTATGGCGTCGCCGAACTCGCGACCGCGCACCGTTGATCTCCGCAAAGGCATGCAGGGACGGTAGGGGCGGCGTTCCGTTTGGTTCCACCCATTCGCCGCAGGTCAACCTGAAAGCGTGCCCTTTGGACATCTTCCAAAGTCACCGAAATACCTGCGACACAAGATCCAGACTCTGTTAGACAGCGCTGATGGGCCGACGTGAACTCGCTGCCATCGCGCACACCGACCACCCGATATCCGCGCCGTTGAGCGACAGCACGGTGGCGCACCTCCTCGACCGGGCCATCCGCAAGCCGGACGATCACCTGCTCGATCTGGGCTGCGGCGACGGCACCTGGTTGCTAAGCGCAATCCAGGCGCACGACGGCGTGACGGCTGTCGGAGTCGACATCTCGGGTGAAGGCTTCGACCAGGTCCTGGGCGAGGCCGCCCGGCTCGGTCTGGCCGATCGGCTGGACCTGCGCCGCGAGGACGTCGCCGAGTACCGGTCGACCAGGAAGGCGGACCTGGTGCTCAGCGTGGGTGCCGCCTACGCGTACGGCGGGCTGCTGCCCACGTTGAACGCCGCTCGCGAACACCTCGCCGAAGACGGGATGCTCCTGCTCGGCGACTGTTTCTGGGAGCGCGAACCCGACGCCGCCGTCCGCGCGCAACAGGAGGACGGTCCGCAGAAGTACGCGGATCTCCCGACCACCGTGGCCCAGGTCGTCGCCGACGGGTGGACCCCGGTCTACGGGTACGTCAGCACCCTCGCGGAGTGGGACGAGTACGAGTGGTGCTGGACCGGCACCCTCGCCCAGTGGGCCCTCGACAACCCCGGACACCCCGACCACGACCTCGCGCTCCAGATGTCAGCGGACCACCGCACCAACTGGCTGGGCGGCTACCGCGGATATCTCGGGTTCGTCGTGCTCCTGTTGCGGCGCACCAGGCCCTAGTCCGGCGCGACCGCGCGGCGGACGCTGTCGCGCAGGAAGTCCCGGCGGCGGTCGTGGACCTCTGCGGGTTCGTCGATCGACGCCGCGTAGACGTTGCTGACCGGTGACCACGTCATCGACATCGCGATGACCATGGCCATCAGGTCGAACGGGTCGCCGGCCCGGATCAGTCCTGCCTGCTGCGCCGCGGTGATCGCCTGGAGCTTGTTCTGGTCCAGGCGATCGGTGTCGGCGACGAGATGCCCGGTGGGGCGCCGTTCCAGGCGGGCCCAGGTCGCGAGCCGGATGAGGTCGGGGCGCTCGAGGTACTCGTCGTAGAGGCGCACGGCCCAGTCCGCGAGGTCCGTGGCGTCGATCGGCACGACGTTGACGATCCGCTCCAGCGAGGCGAAGAAGATCGCGTCGAACAGCCCGTCCTTGTTGCCGAAGTAGGCGTAGAGCTGCGCCTTGTTGGTGCGCGCCGCGGCGACGACCCGTTCGATGCGGGCTCCGGCGATGCCGTGCTCGGCGAACTCGCGGGTGGCCACGTCGATGATGCGTTGCCGCGTGGCCGCGCCACGGGCGGTCAGCTGCTGGTCGGACATGACCGAACTGTACCGACAGACCAGTCGGTTTACTTTGCGTCCCCTCCGGGGGTAGCGTGAAATAGACCGAACAGTCTGTTTAAGGGAGAAGTCATGCGCGCCACCACCGGCTGGCAGGCCGACGGACCCGCCAAGCTGCACGAAGTACCGATCAACAGGCGTGACCTGCGGCGCGACGACATCGCGGTCCGGGTGGACTTCTGCGGTGTCTGCCACACGGACCTGCACGCCGTGCGCGGGCACAACGGCGAGGACGTGCTCGTGCCTGGTCACGAGTTCACCGGCGTGGTGATCGAGACCGGTGCCGAAGTGACGGCGTTCCGGGTCGGCGATTCCGTCGCCGTCGGCAACATCGTCGACTCCTGCGGCGTGTGCACGATGTGCACGGCGGGACAGGAGAACTTCTGCCGTGAGTTCCCCACGCTCACCTACGGCGGCAAGGATCGTCACGACGGAACGACGACCATGGGCGGCTTCTCCCGCGAGTACGTCGTCCGCGAGCGGTTCGCCCATCCCCTGCCGTCCGGGCTGGACCCTGCGGCCGCGGCGCCGTTGCTGTGCGCCGGGATCACGGTGTGGGAACCGCTGCGCGCGCTGGGCGTCGGTCCGGGGACGCGCGTCGCGGTGGCCGGCCTGGGCGGGCTGGGGCACCTCGCGGTCAAGTTCGCCGCGGCCCTGGGTGCCGAGGTGTCGGTCGTGAGCCGATCCGCGGACCGCGCGAGCGACGCGATCCGGCTGGGTGCCCGTGACGTCGTCGTCTCCACCGACCCGGAGAGCGCGGCGGCGTCCCGCGACCGGTTCGACGTGCTGATCGACACCATCCCCGTGGCGCACGACCTCGGCCCCTATCTCAGGCTGGTGGCCGTGGACGGGACGCTGAGCCAGGTCGGCTACCTCGGATCCGTCACCGTGGAGACGATGGACCTGCTCGTCGGCCGCAAGAAGCTGAGCTCCGGTGGCAGCGGCGGGCTTCCCGCCACCACCGCCATGCTGGAGTTCTGCGCCGCGCACGGCATCGTCGCCGACGTCGAGACGCTGCCGTCGGCCCGCGTGACCGAGGCCCTCGACCGGCTCGAACGCGGCGACGTCCGCTACCGCTTCGTGCTGGACCTGTCCGACCTCGACTGAAGAGCTCAGACGACGAGTCCGGGTGCCCGTCAGATTGGTGTCGAGCGCCCGCCGGAACTCGTCGAGCGGGATGCTCTCCGTCGTGCCGACGCTGAGATAGGCGGCGTTGTTGATCGGGATGTCCACCGGGCCGAAGCGTTCTTCGGTGCGGGCGACGGCGTCGGTCCAGGCCGCGAGATCCGCACGGTTTGCTCAGGCGTGCTAAATTTTGCTCATGCGAGCAAAGTCCGTGACCGAGCAGGCCCGGCGGGCGCAGATCGTGGCGGCGGCGATCGCCACGATCGCGGAGCTGGACTACGCGGAGGCGTCGTTCAAGGCCATCGCGGCGCGGGCCGGACTGAGCAGCACGGGCCTGATCTCGTACCACTTCAAGAACAAGCAGGAGCTCGTCGACGTCGTGTTCGCGGACATCTTGGAGCGCTTCCAAGGGTTCGTGCACGCGCGGATGGGCCAGGCCGGAGCTCGCGAGGAGCTGCGGGCGTTCCTGGTCGCCAACATCGCGTTCCTGCGCGAGCACCGCGCGGACATGGTGGCGTTCCTGCGGATCAGGGCCCACGCGGCGGTGACGGACGGGGGCATCGCCGACTCCGATCACGTGGCGCTCGCCGGACTGCTCAGACAAGGGCAGGAGGCCGGCGAGTTCCGCGTGTTCGACCCGGACGTGATGGCGGTGTTCGTGCTCGCGATGCGCAACGGCGTCGTGCTGCGGTCCGGGGCACTCGATCTCGACGTCTGCGAAAGGGAGTTGATCGCGGCCGTCGAGCTGGCCACGGGAGGTTAGCCATGCGTCGGGGGACGTTGTTAGTCACCGCATTGCTGCTGCTCAGCGCATGCGGAAAGGGGGAGGCCATGCCGTCGGACGTCGTCACGACCGACACCGGGCAGGTACGCGGTGAGGTGCGGGACGGGCACCTGCGGTTCCAGGGGGTTCCGTACGCCCGCGCGGCCCGTTGGGAGCCGCCGGTGCGCGCCGCGGAGTGGAGCGGGGTGCGGGACGCGCTGAAGCCGGGCAGTCCGTGCCCGCAGGTCGGGTCCAGCTACTCCGAGACGAAGAGCACGGACGAGGACTGCCTGTTCGCCAACGTCACGACGCCGTCGGTGAACGGCTCCAAGCCGGTGCTGGTGTGGATCCACGGCGACGGCGCGATCGGAGCCGGTCACTACTTCGACGCGGAACGCCTTGCGCGGCAAGGGGATGTCGTCGTGGTGACGTTCAACTACCGGATGGGCGTGTTCGGCGGCTTCGGCCTGCCGGGCCTCGAGCACTCCGGCGAGTTCGGGCTGCTCGACCAGAGGGCGGCGCTGGAGTGGGTGCAGCGCAACATCTCCGGCTTCGGCGGGGACCCGGGCAACGTGACGTTGTTCGGCGTCTCGTTCGGCGCGACGGCCGTGGGCGCACACCTGATCGGGCAGCAGCCGCTGTTCCACAAGGCGATCATGCACAGCTCGTTCACATTGGTGGACGTCCCGCGCGGCGCCTGGTTTCCGGACCTGGAGGCGTTGCCGTCACTGGCGTGGCGCGCGGTGCCGGAGATCCAGGAGATCGGCACGATGATCAGCTCCGAGCTGGGCTGCGCGGACGTCGAGTGCCTGCGGCGACTGCCGGTCGAGAAGCTGCTGGACTACCCGCAGATCATGAACATCTTCCAGCCCGTCGGCTACGGCGGTTCACTACTCCCCCGGCTGCCGGTCGAGTCGCTGGAGGCGGGCGAGTTCGCGGACGTGCCGATCCTGGCCGGCGCGACCCGCGACGAGCACAACAGCTTCGTGGGCCTGTTCCGGCCGGACCCGATGTCCACTGAGGACTACTCGCGGCTGGTGCGGGAGGCGTTCCCGGACCGCGCGGCCGAGATCGAACGCGAGTACCCGGTCAGCGCGTACGCGTCGCCGAAGCAGGCGTGGGCGACTTTGCTGACGGACCGCATGTGGGCGCGGTCGACGTACCGCCAGAACACGCTGTACGCCAAGAAGGCGCCCGTCTACGCGTTCGAGTTCGCCGACCGCAACGCAGCCACGGACCCGTCGCTGCCCGCCGACCTGCACGGCGCGAACCACTCGTCCGACATCGAGTACCTGTTCCCCGGCACCGGTTTCGCCAAGGACCGCGGGCTGTCCGACCACATGATCAAGGCGTGGACGGACTTCGCCCGTGGCGGCACGCCTGGGTGGCCGCGGTTCTCCGACGGTCAGTACGTGCAGTCACTGGCTCCCGGTGCGATCGGGCGCGTGGACTACGCGGCCGAGCACAAACTGGGGTTCTGGAACTAGCCCCGGCCGGTCCTCGCTACCCTGGATCACGTGCCAGGCACCCGCAGCTCGCGAACCCGCGCGTATCTCGCGCGGGTTTTCGCCGTGCTCGCGCTGGTCGCCGGCATCGCGATGATGCAGGGCACTCCGTGCGAGACGGAGTTCGCCTGGACCGCGCAGTGCCCCACGTCGAGCACGCACGCGGTGGCCCACTCCGACCAGTCGGACGACGGCGGCCTGATCGAGGGCATCCTCGTCGCGGGAGCCTGCCTCGTGGTGGCGCTGGCCGTGCTCATCGGGTTCGCCGTGCTGCGGCGCTCCGGCTCGTTCCGGGTGCTTCTGATGCGCCTGCCTTCGGTTCTGTCTCCCCCTTCACGCCGGCTGGAAGTGCGGCTCGCCCAACTCTGCGTGCTGCGCGCCTAGACCGACCCCGTTCTGCGGTTCGGTCCATCCCGCCTTCGTGGAGGTTTCTTCGTCATGTCCAAGAACGCCCGGCTGTCCCTGATCATCGTCGCCGTAGTCGCGGTGGTGGTCGCCGGTTTCATCTTCTTCAGCCGCACCGACACCACCGCCGCACCCCAGTCCGCCGACGGCAAGGTGACCGTCGTCGAGTACCTCGACCTCGAATGCCCGTCCTGCCGCGCCGCCTACCCGAGCGTCGAGAGGCTCAAGACCGAGTACGGCGACCGCGTGACGTTCGACGTGCGGCACTTCCCGATCCCCAGCCACCGCAACGCGGAACTGGCCGCCGTGGCCGTGGAGGCAGCAGCCGCCCAGGGCAAGCGCGACGACATGTTCAGGCTGATGTTCGACGCGCAGCAGGAGTGGGGCGGCCAGCAGACGTCGCAGCGCGCCGCGTTCACCGCCTTCGCCCAGCAACTCGGCCTCGACCAGGCCGCGTTCGACAAGGCACTCGACGACCCGGCACTGCGCGACCGCGTCCTTGCCCAGCGAACCGAGGGCAGCAAGGCCGGAGTCACGGGCACGCCGACGTTCTTCGTCAACGGCACCAAGTTCACCGGCGCCCCCACCTACGACGCCCTGAAGGCGGCCATCGAGAAGGTGCGTTCGTGAACCGGATCGTCGCCTGGGTGCTGGCAGTGGGCGGGTTCGTCGGACTCGCCGCGTCGTTCGTGCTGACGATCGAGAAGATCGCGCTGCTCAAGGACCCGTTCTACGTGCCGACGTGCAGCATCAACCCGGTGCTGAGCTGCGGCTCGATCATGAAGACCGCCCAGGCCGAGGTGTTCGGCTTCCCGAACCCGCTGATCGGCGTCGCGGGCTTCGCGGTGGTGACGACCCTCGGCGTGCTGCTGCTCGCCGGGGTGACGCTGCCGTCGTGGGTGTGGATCGGGCTGCAGGTCGGGGTGACGTTCGGCGTGCTCTTCGTGCACTGGCTGATCGTGCAGTCGCTGTACGAGATCGGGGCGTTGTGCCCGTACTGCATGGTGGTGTGGGCGGTGATGATCCCGATCTTCTGGTACACGACCTTGCGGAACATCCGGCCGTCGTTCCAGTTCCACAGCGTGGTGCTGATCCTGTGGTATCTGGTGATCGCGGGTGGGGTGTTGCAGGCGTTCTGGTTCTACTGGTCGTCACTGTTCTGACTAGCCGTGGGCGGGAAGTCCGCCCACGGCGCTCAGGACCGTGCCGTTGACGTAACTGGCCTGCGGGGAGGCCATGAACGCGACGGCCGCGGCGATCTCCTCGGGGTTGGCGAGGCGTTGGAGTGCGACGGCCTGTCCGGCGGACTCGAACGCCTCGCCGAAGCCGGCGGTGCCCTCGGTGCGGGTGGGACCGGCGGCGACGGCGTTGACCCGGACGCCGGCGGGCCCGAACTCGGCCGCCCAGACTCGGGTGAGGGATTCGAGGCCCGCCTTGGTGGCGCCGTAGATTCCGCTGCCCATACCTGGGGTCGTGGCGGCGCCGCTGCTGATGTTGACGATCGCTCCGCGACCACGCTCGGCCATGCCGGGGGCGAGCGCCTGGACGAGGAGGTAGGGGGCGCGGAGGTTGACGGCGACGTGGTCGTCGAAGGTGGCCTGGTCGGTGTCGGCGGTGCGGGCGAAGCGGAAGATGCCCGCGTTGTTGACCAGGATGTCGACGTCCCCTGCGCGTTCGGCGAGGGTGGTCACCTCGGTGGGGTCGGACAGGTCGGCGGGCTCGAAGCGGGCGCCGGCGCCGAGGGCTTCGATCTGGCGCAGGACGAGGGCGGCACGTTCCCCGTCGCGGCCGTGCACGATGACGTCGGCGCCGCGTGCGGCCAGCGCGAGTGCGGTGGCGCGGCCGATGCCCGCGGTGGCTCCGGTGACCAGTGCGGTCTGCCGGGCGAGGTCCTTGCTCATGTTCGCGCTTCTCTCCGTGGTGCGGCGGTGTAGAAGCAGGGTTCAGGCCGTTCGTGCGGAACTGCAAAGAATCTTGCCGCGGTGGCAAGGTTGGGGCATGGATGACGAAACCTCGTCGACGATGGCGGCCGTCGGTCCCCGCCTGAAAGGGCTTCGCACCCGGCGCGGTCTCTCGCTGACCGCCCTCGCGCAGTCCTCCGGCATCTCCCTGAGCACGCTCTCCCGCCTGGAGTCCGGCCACCGTCGCCCCACCCTGGAACTCCTGCTCCCGCTGGCACGGGTGCTGCGCGTGGACATCGGCGAGCTGATCGGAGCACCGCAGACCGGCGACCCCCGGCTGCGTCTCACCCCCGTCACCCGGCACGGCATGACGATGTTGCCCCTCACCCGGCGCGCGGGCAGCCTGCAGGCCTACAAGCTGATCATCTCGCCGAGGGCGCGTTCCTCCGAGCCGGAGCGGTCCAGTCACGAGGGTTACGAGTGGCTCTACGTGCTCGACGGGCGCCTGCGGCTGCTCCTGGGTGACAACGACCTGGTCATGGGGCCCGGTGAGGCGGCGGAGTTCGACACCCGGACGCCCCACTGGTTCGGCAACGCCGATGAGCACCCCGTCGAGGTGCTGAGCCTCCTCGGTCTGCAGGGAGAGCGCGCCCATCTGCGGGTCCGGACCGTGCCGCCTGAACCGCGGCAGAGGTGACTTCCCGTCACAGGGGCTGCGGCGTACCGAGCACCGGCCGCAGCCCGTCGATCCCCGTGAAGTGATGCCCCCGCATCCCCACCAGCTCCGCCGCCCGCACGTTCTCCACCCGGTCGTCCACGAACAGGATGTCCTCGTTTCCCAACGCATCCCGGCACCACTCGAAAGCCGCCCGGTCCGGCTTGGCGTGCCCGATGCGGCACGAGAACGCGCGCACCTCGAACAGGTCCAGCCACGCGTGGGTGCGTTCGAAGTTCTGGGCGTGGTCCTCGGGGATGTTCGACAGCAACGCGATCCGCCGGCCCGCGTTGTGCAGGTCGTGCAGCAGCGCGACCATCTCGTAGTCGACGCGGCTCCAGCTCGCGACGTCCTGCTCCACCAGCGGCGGGTGGCCCACGAGGGCCCAGTACTCGTCGGCCGTCACGTCGCCGCGGTCGTAGGCGGGCCGGTGGGACCAGTAGGCGTCCCAGAAGTCTGGCGACGTGCTCATGGTGTTCATGACGTCGGGTGACTGGTCGCGCGCGATGACGCCGAACATGTCGAACAGCACGATCATGCCGTCACCACCGTGACGCCCGCGGCGGTGAGGCCGTCGTCGCCGTCCGCGTCGGTGACGACGGCGTCCAAAGAGGACACCGGCGCCACGTGGGCGAGGGCGGTGCGGGTCAGTTTCGAGGCATCGACCGCGGCGATCACGCGGCGGGCCGAGGCGATGGCGGCTCGTTTCACCGCGGCGTCCTCCAGGTCGAAGGCGGTCAGGCCGTGCTCGGCGGAGAGACCGCAGCAGCCGATCACGGCCGTGTCGAAGCGCAACGCCTGCACGGAAGCCAGCGTGAGCGGGCCGGTCAGGGCCAGTTCGCCTGGGCGGGGACGGCCGCCGGGGACCAGCAGTGTGAGGGTCGAAGAAGAAGACAGTGCGTTCACGGCGTGCAGGGACAACGGCATGACGGTGAGGCGTCGGTCGTGCAGCAGGCGGGCCACTTCCAGGCACGTGGTGCCGCTGTCCAGGACGACGGACTCGCCGTCCGCGATCAGGGCGGCCACGGTGGCGGCGATGCGGCGCTTGGCGGTCGTGTTCTCGTCCGAGCGCAGTGCGAACGGCGGTTCGGAACCGCGCAGCAGCAGGCTGCGGGCGCCACCTCGGTAGCGTTCGAGGACGCCCTGAGCTGCGAGGACCTCCAGGTCGCGGCGAATGGTCATCTCGGAGGCGCCGGTCAGCGAGGCCAGCTCCGCCACACCGAGGGAGCCGGCGTCGCGGACTGCCTCGGTGATCTGCTTCAGTCGGGACACGGCCTCGATTGAACATCAGTGATGTTCGAAACTCAAGCTTTCAAACATTGACGGTGTTCGGTTAGCGTGCTCCGTGTGAACGCTCTCAAGGCCGCGCGGGTGGCCACCTTCACCTACTTCGGGCTCAACGGGTTCCTGCTCGGGCTGTGGCTCGTGCACATCCCGACGGTCGAGGACCGCACCGGCATCAGCCACGCCGAGCTCGGCCGGTTGTTGCTGCTGCTCGGCCTGGGCGCGTTCATCGGCATGAGGCTGGGCGGCAAGTTCACCGACCGCGTGGGCGTCAAACTGGTCGTGCCCGCCGCAGGTGTGTTCTGCAGCGTCACGGCGTTCCTGCCCGGTGTGGCCTTCAACCAGTGGACGCTCGGCGCGGCGCTGCTCATCTTCGGTCTCGGCAACGGGCTGATCGACGTCAGCATGAACGCGCACGCGGTCGTGGTGGAACGGCACTACAACCGTCCCGTCATGTCCGCGTTCCACGCGACCTGGTCCCTCGGCGGTGTCGCCGCCGCGTTGACCGGCGCACGGACGCTGAGCTGGGAACTCTCCCCCGCCACCACCCTCGGTGCCGCCGCCGTGCTCGGTGTCGTCGTGAGCCTGGTGACCGCGAGGCTGCTGCTCGACGAGAAGGAGGAGCAGCACGCCGCCGTGCAGACCGGCAAGCGCAAGGCACCGCGCCGGATCTGGGTGATGGCGGTGCTCGCCCTGCTGGTGATGCTGAGCGAGGGCGCGGCCAACGACTGGAGCGTGCTGCACCTGCAGGACATCCTCGACGCCCCGCCGCAGATCGCGGCCCTGGCCTACGGCGCGTTCGCCACCACTATGACCGTCGGCCGGCTGCTCGCGGACCGGATCACCGCGAAGGTCGGTTCGGTGATGGTGCTGCGCTGGGGCTCGGTGATCGGCGCCGTGGGCATCGCGACCGCGGCGCTCTCGCCGTGGATCTGGCTCGCGCTGGTGGGCTGGGCGATCGCCGGCATCGGGCTGTCGGGCACGGTGCCGCAGCTGTTCAGCGCGGCCGGGCACGCGGAACCCGGCGCGGCGGGGGCCAACGTCTCGCGCGTGGCCGGGCTCGGCTACCTCGGCGTGCTGGCCGGACCGGCGGTCATCGGCTGGCTGACCCACATCGTGCCGCTCAACATCGCCTTCCTGCTGCCGGTGGCGTTGTGCCTGGTCGCGGCGTTGTCGGCGAACGTTCTCCGCACCGATCCCGCCGAGGAGAAGGTCTCGGCGTAAGAATGCGCCCATGGATCTTGCCGAACTGGATCTCACCACCGCACATCTGGCCGACGCGTGCATCCGGGCGAACATCCCGGTCCGCACCGTCACGCTGACGCCGGTCATCCCCGGCTCGAAGACCTGCGGCCGCGTGCTGCCCGCCCGGCACGCGGGCAGCGTCGACATCTTCCTCGAGGCCATCGAGCGCAGCGAGCCCGGCGACGTGCTCGTCGTCGACAACATCGGCCGCACCGACGAGGCCTGCGTCGGCGACCTGATCGTGCTCGAGGCGCAGCAGGCAGGGCTCGCCGGCGTCGTGATCTGGGGCCTGCACCGCGACACCCAGGACATCCGCGCGATCGGACTGCCGGTGTTCAGCCTCGGCGCGAACCCGACGGGACCGCTCAGCCTGCGCGACCGCGCCCCCGAGGCGCTCTCGACGGCCGAGGTCGACCAGTGGACCGTCACGTCCGACGACGTCGTGTTCGGTGACGACGACGGCGTGCTGTTCGTGCCGGCCTCGGACGCGGAGACGCTCATCGAGAAGGCGCGCGGCATCCGCGACGTCGAACGAGCGCAGGCGGACCGCGTGCGGCAGGGTGAGTCCCTGCGCGAGCAGCTGAGGTTCGGCGAGTACCTGGCGAGCGGACTCACGTTCCGCGAGCACCTGCGCAAGATCGGCGGCGCCGTCGAGGAGTGAGGCCATGATTCTGGCGAGATACCGGGCACGTGCTGACGCGTTCGAGGCGAAGGTCGCGGGCGTGCGCTCGGACCAGTGGACCAACGCGTCGCCGTGCGCGCAGTGGACCGCGCTCGAAGTCGTGGACCACGTCGTCGACATGCACGGCGTGATGCTCGGCCACCCGATCCCACGCACCGAAGATCCGCTCACGGACTTCCGCGAGGCCCGCCGCCAGGTAGAGGAGGCGCTGGAGTCGGACCGCGCGCGGAGCGAGGTCTCCACCCCCGGCGGCCCGATGACGCTCGAGGACCACATCGACCAGGTCGTGAGCGACGACCTGGTGCTGCACGGCTGGGACCTCGCCCGCGCCACCGGCCAGGACGAGACGATCCCGGCGTCCGACGTCGAACGCCTCTGGGCCACCGCGACCGCCGTGCCGCCCGAACTGATGGAACGCTTCCGCACGCCTGGCGCGTTCGGTCCCGGCATCGAGGTCTACGGCGCCGAGATCGCGGTGCCCGACGACGCCCCGCTGCAGGACAGGCTGCTCGGGTATGTGGGCCGGGACCCCATGTCGAAAAGTCTCTGAGCCCTTCGACGGGTCCGTGTAGGGCAGCCGCTGAGAGGAACGAACATGGACTGGACCCTGGAAGTCATCGTCGTACCGGTGTCGGATCTCGACCGGTCGAAGCGGTTCTACGAGGAGCAGCTCGGCTTCAAGGTCGACCACGACACGACGTTCAACGAGGACACGCGCGTCCTCCAGCTCACCCCGCCCGGCTCCGGCTGCTCGATCGTGATGGGCAAGGGCATCGTCAAGGGTGAGCCGGGAACGTTGAAGGGCGTGCAGCTCGTCGTCTCGGACCTGGAGAAGGCCCGCGCGCAGCTCGTCGAGCGCGGCGTCGAGGTGGGCGAGATCGTGCGCATGAACGAGGCAGACGGAGGGTCGTTCATCTTCTTCGACGACCCGGACGGCAACAGCTGGGCCGTGCAGGAGATCAAGGCCCGCGCGACCGGTGGAGAGTGGAAGTGAAGTACATGCTGGTCAGCTACGGCGGCAGCCAGGAGGACTGGGAGGGCCTGGCCGCCTGGTCCGACGAGGACATGCACCGCATGATCGCCTACATGCGCGACCTGGACGCCGAGCTGCGCGCGTCCGGCGAGCTGCTGCAGTCCGAGGGGCTGAGCGGTCCGGCGCGGGCGTTCGTGGTGCGCGGCAGCGACGACGGGCCGGTCGTGGTGGACGGACCGTTCGCCGAGTCCAAGGAGGTCATCGCCGGGTACTGGGTGGTGGACGTCGCCAGCCAGGAACGGCTGCTGGAGATCGCCCGCAAGGCCTCGGCGTGTCCCGGGCCGGGCGGGAAGATCCTGAACCAGCCGATCGAGGTGCACCCGATCATGTCCGCGCCCGACGTGGACCCGGAGACCCTGGCGCCGTACCAGACGTAGCACTGAGCGCACGCGGGGACCTTTCGTACCGACATGCGGTACGAAAGGTCCCCGCGTGCGGGAGCAACAGCTACTTCAGGTCGTACGCGCGGATGATCGTCTGCTGGACGTCACCACCCGCGTCCGCCGCGCGAGCCTTGAACGACACGTTCTTGGCCCCGTGCGGATGGATCAGCGTGACCTGCCAGCCCGCCCGCGTCTTGCGCAGCGACACCGGCTTCCACGTCTTGCCCTCGTCGTAGGACACCTGCACCGCCGGGTCCTTGATGTTCGTGACGGGACCCGTTCCGTTGCGCTCCACCGTGATCGGCACGGTCAGCACGCGTCCGGCGCGGTTGTTCTCGTCCAGCGCCGGCGCGAACCGGACGGCCAGCAGCGGCACCGACTGGTAGAGATCGCCGGCGACGTGCTCGGAGGAGAACGACCAGTCCGCGGTCACCTTCGACGACAACGAGTCGCGGGCGGCCTCGGTGTGGACGGTGTAGCGCTTCTTCTCCGCCGGCGCGTTCGGGATGTAGGCGTACCCGGCCTCGGGCTGGTCGGAGATGACCTTTCCGTCCAGCGTGACCGTGGTGCGGCCGGTGCTCGGCGAGGAGTAGCCGTACATGCCCTGTGCGCTGTGCACGGGCAGGTCCATGCGCAGCAGGTTGCCCACGCGTCCGGCGAAGCGCACGGCTCCCGGCTGGTGCGGTACGCCGGGGCCGTAGACCGCGCTGTTCCAGTGCTCGGTGGTGGGGCGGCCGAGCTGGAACACGCGCGGCGCGACCGAGCTCTGGTAACCGAGGCTGGGGTACTCGCCGAGCTTCGTGAACTCCGCCAGCGAGCCGGACCACTCGATGCCGGGCGTGTAGAACTCCTTGAGCCGCAACGGCAGCGGGCCCGAGGCGCCGTTGTCGCGCTGGCCGACCGAGCCCGGTACGCGGGCGTGCGTGATGGAGTTGACGCGGGCGAGCTCGCGGTCCTTCACGGAGCGCTGGAGGTTCGCCGGCACGCGGGTCTTCTCGCCGATCCGCACGTGGTACTGGTACGGGCTGCCGTCGAACTTGCCGTTGGCGTCCGGCTTGGCCAGCACCGACTCGGCGTAGAACTCGAACTTCGGCCACGTCGTCTTCGACGGGCGGACGCGGACCGTCTCGAAGTCGTTGAGGTACCAGCCTCCGCCGGTCTCACCCCAGTTGGCCTGCATGAGGAACGCGAGGGCTGCGCTGGCCGGCTTGGCGTCCTTCTGGTCGACCGCGATCGCCGGCTTCACGCCGTCCCGTGCGTCGAACACGATCTCGGTGTTGCCGGTGACGTCCAGCGCCGGTTCGGTCAGCGCGGTGGTGATTCCGCCCTTCGTCGGGTCGGGGTCTCGCGTGCTGACCGAACCGTCGAGGAAGAACTTGCCCTTGGGCAGGCGCTGCACGAGCGTGCCGGACGGGTCGAACCGGAAGTACGCCTGCGGCTGGTCGATGCTGACGAACCGGTAGTTGTAGTTCGGCGTCGCCGCGCCGTTGTGGTCGAGGAACGTGAGCTTCACGTCGTAGCTCTCGACCTCCTTCACCACACCGATCGGCACCCGCACGCCGTCGGACGACAGCACCACGGCGCCGTAGACGCCGTCGGCCACCGCCGCACGAGTGTCCGCGGTGATCGTGGCATCGGCCGTGCCGCCCGCCGGGACGGTCAGCTTCGCGGGCGAGACGCTGTACAGGCCGGAGCCCGCGGGCTTCACCTCGGCGATGCTCAGGTCGAGCGTCACGGCGGAGGTGCCGTTGTTGCGGTAGGTCAGCTTCTGCGTGATGGGCTTGTCGTCGTCGTGCGGCCACGCGGCGGTGCCCAGCGAAAAGCTGCCGTGGTCCGTGGTGACGGCCGACGACGCGGCGCGGCCCACGTCCAGACGCCCGGCGCCCTGCTCGTAGATGCTCAGCGACGGGTTGGGCTTGGCGCTGTTCATCAGCGCGGCCTTGATGTCCTCCGCCTTCCACGCCGGGTGCTGCGAGGCGAGGATCGCCGCCGCGCCCGCCACGTGCGGCGTGGCCATCGACGTGCCGGACAGCGCGACGTGTCCTTCGTCGGCGGGCGTGCCGATCTGGCCGTTCTTGGCCTTGGCGGCCACGATGTCGACGCCCGGCGCGGTGATGTCGGGCTTCACGGCGTTGTTGAACCAGCGCGGGCCGCGCGAGGAGAACTCGGCGAGCGTGTCGTCGCGGTTGACCGCGCCGACGGTGAGGGCCGCGTCGGCGGAGCCCGGTGAGCCGATGGGGCCACCGGAGTTGCCCGCGGCGACCACGAACAAGGCGCCGGTCTGCTCGGTGATGCGGTTGAGAGCCAGCGACATCGGGTCGGTGCCCTCGTCGGGCCACGAGCTGCCGAGGCTCATGTTGATGACCTTGGCCTTGGCCGCGGCCCACTCCATGCCGGCGATGATGTCGCTCTCGGCGCCGCCACCGTAGTCGCCGAGCACCTTGCCGTTGATCAGCTTCGAGTCGGGCGCGATGCCCTTGTACTTGCCGTCGCCGGTGACGGTCGACGCGACGTGCGTGCCGTGGCCGACGCGGTCGTCGGTGGTGTCGCTGTCGCTGAAGTTCTTGGACTCGACGACGGCACCCGCGAGGTCCGGGTGCGTCTCGTCGACGCCGGTGTCGAGGATCGCAACGGTGACGTCCTTGCCGGTGAAGCCCTTCTCCCAGGCCTGCGGCGCACCGACCTGCGCGGCACTGCGGTCCAGCGACGCCGTGACCTTGCCGTCGAGCCAGATCTTGCCGGTGCCCGCCGCCCGGACACCGGCCCAGAACGAGCCGTTCTTCTCCACCGTGATCGCGCGAGCGTCGATGCTCGGCAACGACTCGGCGTTCGCCGCGCTGATCCCCTGCCCCTGCACGATCAGCGGAAGCGTCTTGCGTGACGCGTCGTCGTAGCCCGATCTGGCCAGGAGCGAGACGTCGAACAGGCGCTCGTCGAGCTCACCGGAGTTCAGCCGGGCCTGGGCGTCGAGCGGGACCACGTGGAGGTCGCCGCGCGGGTCCTTGAAGCTGCGGAACCCGACGTTCTCCCTGCCCTGCGCCCCTCTGGCGGTGACCTTGCCGTTGCTGACGACGACCTCGTCACCCGTGATGAGCGTGACCTTGGTGGTCAGCCCGTCCGCACGGACCTGGTGCTCCTGTGGCGCCGCCGAAACAGGAACGGCTGCCGTGGCGGCAACCACGACAGCCGTCAACCCTGCGGCGAGATGTGATCGTTTCAAGCGAACTCCCCTGGTTCACGGAGGATTAGCCCTCAGTGACTGAGACACTCCCCAGGGTGGTCGCGTTGTACGCCAGGTCACATCAACGGTTCACAGAACAGCGCGCTCCACGGCCGCCTCGACGTGCAGGCGGGTGGTCGGGAACACCGGAATCGGCACGTCTGCCTGGGAGATCAGCAGTTCGATCTCGGTGCAGCCGAGGATGACGCCCTCCGCCCCTTCGAACCGTGCGATCACGTCTTGATAGGCGCGCCGGGACTCGTCGCGCACGACTCCCAGGCACAGCTCGTCGTAGATGATCCGGTGCACGATCGCGCGGTCCTCGGCCGACGGCAGCAGGACCTTCAGGCCGTGGGACTCCAGGCGTTCGCGGTAGAACGGCTGGTCCATGGTGAACCCGGTGCCGAGCAGGCCGACCGTGGTGAGGCCGGCCTGCCTGATGGCCTGGGCGGTGGTGTCGCCGAGGTGGATCACCGGGATGTCGACGGCGGCCTGGACCTGGTCGAACACCTTGTGCATGGTGTTGGTGCAGATCAGCAGGAAGTCGGCGCCGCCGGCCTGCACGTGTGCGGCGGCCTCGGCGAGCGCCTTGCCCGCGTCGTCCCAGCGGCCCTCGACCTGCATGCGTTCGATCTCGGCGAAGTCGACGGAGTGCAGCACGACTTTCGCCGAGTGCAGCCCGCCGAGCCGTTCCCGTACGAGCACGTTCGCCAGCCGGTAGTACTCCGCGCTGCTCTCCCAGCTCATCCCGCCCAGCATCCCGATCGTCAGCATGGGGCCAGTCAAGCACTCCAGCGCGGGTCGCGGCCGGTGGTGGCCAGCAGCTGCTCGAACGGCGACGCGCCGGCGGGTGCCTCGACGGGTGCGGCGAACACCTTCATCTCGATCGCCATCGGCCCCATCTGGCTGACCAGACCCGCGACCTCGGTGAACACCTCGGGGTCCGGCTCGAAGCTCTGGCCGGTGGCCCGGGCGAGGTCGGAGGCGTGGATGGTGAGGTCGAGCAGCACCAGTCCGCCGACGACGGTGGCGGGCATCTGCATGTTGCCGGCGATGCCCTCGGTGGCGCCGGGCTGTCCCCACGCCTCGACGAGCTTCGCGGACTCGGCCGGGTACTGCGCGCGCCAGTCCGGGTAGGACGGGGTGTGGCTGAAGTCGGCGTCCTGCTTGGCGGCGAGCTTCTGGAACTCGACGACGACGTGCAGCAGGTGGTCGAGCAGGGCGCGGACGTCGTAGTCGGCGCACGGCGTGGGCTTGGCCAGGTCGTCGTCGGTGATGTTCGCGATGACGGGCAACGCGTGGTCGCGGGCTCGGTCGAGCAGAACGCTGAGCTTCATGGTCGTGAGCCTATTTCCGGGCACTTCGCCCTTCTTGAAGAAACGCGCCAACCTAGGATCTGCGCTGTGCAGGGGCCGCGCCGGGACACTCGGGGGATCGTGGACGCGCGCGAGCTGTTCGCCCGCGTGCGGTTCCGCCGCCGCATGCCGTGCCCGGAGCTGCAGCCCTATCTGGAGCACTACTGGCTCATCGACGGTCAGCTGGACGCGCCGTACACCACGCACGTCGTGCCGCATCCGTCCGTGAACGTCGTCTTCGAACGCGGCTTCGCCCAGCCGGAGATCGCCGGAGTGGGGCTGGGGCTGTTCAGCCGCGTGCTCGACGGACGGATCAGGGTGGCGGGCGTGCAGTTCCGGCCGGGCGGGTTCCGTCCGTTCCGGGCGGAACCGGTGTCGGAGTGGACAGGCCGGCACGTGCGCCTCGACGTCCCCTCCGCCCTGGTGCTGGACGTGGAGGACGAGGACGAACGGGTGGCAGCGCTCGACGCGTTCCTGCTGGAGATGGGACCGGTGCCCGACCCGCAGGCGACGCTGGCGATGGAGCTGGTCCAGCGGATCCGGGACGACCGGGAGATCCGGCGGGTCGCGGACTTCGCGCGGGACTGCGGCGTGGCGGTGCGGACGATGCAACGGCTGTTCGCGGACTACGTCGGGGTGAGCCCGAAGTGGGTCATCCTGCGCTACCGCATCCACGAGGCGCTCGAACGCGCCGAGTCGGACGTGGAGTGGGCGCACCTGGCCGCCGACCTCGGGTACAGCGACCAGGCCCACCTCGTGCGGGACTTCACGCAGACCGTGGGCGTCTCCCCCACGGCGTACGCGCGGGCGCTCACGTGAAGTACTGGCACAGCTCGACGAGGATGCCCTCGGGACCGCGGACGTAGCAGGTCCGCAGCATGTCCTCGTACGTCTCGACGTTCCTGACCAGCTCGGCGCCGTGCGGCTTCAGCCGGGCGAGGGTGGCGTCGAGGTCGTCGATGACGAACGCGATGTGCCGCAGGCCGAGGGCGTGGATCGGGGCGTGCGAGCTGCCGTCGATGCTCTGCGGGGCCTGGAACTGGCTGAACTCGATCCGGTACCGGTCGTCGGGGGTCTTCATCATGGCGATGTCGCTGTTGGAGCCGTCGAGCCCGATGACGCCGTCGACGAACTCGCCCTCCATGTGCGCCTTGCCTTCGAGTTCCATGCCGAGCGCCTCGAAGAACGCGACGGCGGCCGCGAGGTCGGTGACGGTCATTCCCACGTGGTGCATGCTCTTGATGCTCATGCCCCTGGGACGGAGCCCACGACCTCTCTTCGACGTTCGAAGTGGTCCAACTTCGCGAGGCGTTTTTGGCTCTCCTGCCTGGACCGCTTTGACGGCAGAGTTCACCGGCATGAGCCTCGCCTTCCTGGTCACGACGCTGATCGCGGTCGCCACACCCGGCACCGGTGTGCTGTACACGTTGTCCGCCGGTCTCGCGCACGGCCGCAGGGCCAGCGTGATCGCCGCGTTCGGCTGCACGCTGGGGATCGTGCCGCACGTCCTGGCGACCGTGACGGGGTTGGCGGCGCTGCTGCACGCGAGCGCGCTGGCGTTCGAGATCGTGAAGTACCTGGGGGTCGCGTACCTCGTCTACCTGGCGTGGGCGACGTTGCGGGACAAGAGCGAACTGGTCGTGGACACCGCGGCGGCACCGGCGTCGGCGCGTGCGGTCGTGGTGTCGGCGGTGCTGATCAACCTGCTCAACCCGAAGCTGACGATCTTCTTCGTGGCGTTCCTGCCGCAGTTCGCGACCGGGTTCGGGCAGATGGTGACGCTGAGCGCGGTGTTCATGGCGCTGACGTTCGTGGTGTTCGCGGGCTACGGGGTGTTCGCGGCCTCGATGCGCGACCGGGTGCTGGCCCGGCCACGCGTGATGGTGTGGCTGCGCCGGTTCTTCGCGGCGTCGTTCGCGGCGCTGGGCCTGAAGCTGGCGTTGAGCTGACCGCAGGGCCTGCTGAACCGGTCCCCGGCTGGACAGTCGGGCAGGCCGGTCGGCGTCGGTAGACTGGGCGTTCGGCACCAGACGAGGGGCGGCGGGCGTGGACTACGGCGACAAGCTCTTCTGGCTGTCGGTCCTGATCCAGCGGAGGTACGCGCAGATCTGCGCCGAGTACGACCTGACTTCCTTGCAGGCCACGCTGCTGTGCGCGGTCAAGGACGAGCCGCGGCAGATGACTTACCTCGCCGCCGCGCTCGGCATGACCAAGAACGCGCTGAGTCAGCTCGTCGATCGCACCGAGCGGCGCCACCTGGTCAGCCGAGCGAGTTCAGAGCAGGACCGGCGGGTCATCATGCTCAGCGTGACGCCCACGGGGAAGGTGCTCGCCGAGGCGGTGTTCGCCGAGACCACCAAGCGCCTGCCCGACATCGCGGAGAACCTCGGCGCCGACGACCAGCGCGACCTCGAACGCCTTGCCACCGCCATCGTGGACGCGTCGGGCGTCTCGGCGTCCACCTCGCCCTGACATACCGTGCAGTCCCCCCTGGGCACCCGCATGCCTTGCATCAGTTCATGCCATGAACTAAGTTCGTTCATGGCATGAACTAGTCAGGGTTCATGCCATTCCTCAGCGAGAGGTGACGACATGGCCACGCGGGAAAACGGTGCGATCGCGGTCTTCGGTGCGACGGGACAGCAGGGCGGGGCGGTCGTCGACGCGCTCCTGGCCCGAGGAGCGCGGGTGCGGGCTCTCGTCCGCACCCCCGAGTCCGATCGAGCGCAGGCGCTGGCCGCCCGGGGCGTCGAGCTGGCGACCGTCCGGATCGACGACCCGGCGTCAACGGTCGCCGCGCTGGAGGCGGTCGACGCGTTCTACTTCATGACCCCGGAGGCGAACAGCCTCGAGGAGGTCGAGGAGGAGGTCCGAGTGGGCACCGCCCTTGTCGATGCGGCTGCCGCGGCGCGCGTGCCCCACGTCGTGTTCAACTCGGTCAGCGGGGCGGATCGCGAAACGGGCGTGCCGCACCACGACTCGAAGCACCGCATCGAGGAATACCTGAAGCTTTCCGGTCTGAGGACCACGATGGTTCGCGCGACCGCCTTCATGGAGAACTTCACGACCGTGATGGCGCCGAGCCTGGAGGACGGAACGATCGTGCTGAGGCTGCCGCTGCCGGACGACGTCGCCCTGAAGATGATCTCGATCAGGGACATCGGCCAGGTCGCCGCCGCGATCCTGCTCGACACCGCGGACGTGCCCGGCGACGCCATCGAGGTCATCGGCGACGAGCCGACGGGCCCTCAGATCGCCGCCGCGTTCGGCGCGCGCGCCGGGCTGCCGTCACGCTACGAGGCCCTGCCACTGAGCGTCCTCGGCAACGACCTCGACAAGGCGATGTTCCGCCAGTTCGCTGAGGCGTCCGAACACCCGTCAGACCTCGCAGCGGTGAAGGCGATCGAGCCGACCACCCGGGACCTGGCCGAGTGGATCCGCTCCACCGGCTGGACCGCGCCCGCAGACCGGATCCGTTCCTGATGCTCCAGCCGCAGGTCGTGATCTTGCCGGCGTGGCGGTCCCGGACATGGCACGGCCACCGCGCCGACCGGTTCCAGGTCGGGCTGCTGGTCGACCAGCCTCAGCCGGCCATGACGATCTACGGCTGGGCGTGCGCCTCATCGCTCGCCTGACAGGCAGCGGCGCGTTCCAGCAGCAACGTCCGCTCGCGTTCGTTGCGGGTGAGCCCGGCGGCCTTCTCGAACTCGGCCTTCGCCTCGGCGTTGCGCCCGAGCTTGACGAGGAAGTCGCCGCGCACGCTGGGCAGCAGGTGGTAGCCCTGCAACGCCTTCTCGCCCGCGATCTCGTCGATCAACGCGAGCCCGGCGGCGGGTCCGTAGGCCATCGACAACGCCACCGCGCGGTTCAGCTCGACGATCGGGGACGGCGAGATCCCTGCGAGCACCTGGTAGAGCGTCGCGATGCGCTGCCAGTCGGTGTCCTCGGGCCTGCGCGCGCGGCCGTGACACGCGGCGAGGGCGGCCTGCACGTAGTAGGGGCCGGGCGGCTGGTTGAGGGCTTCGGCGCGTTCGAGGGCCTTGAGGCCGCGGCCGATGAGCAGCCAGTCCCAGCGACCCCGGTCCTGCTCGAGCAGCAGCACGGGTTCACCGCCGGGCCCGGTCCGCGCCTTGGTGCGGGAGGCCTGGATCTCCATCAGCGCGACCAGGCCGTGGACCTCGGCCTCCTTGGGCGCCAGCTCGGCAAGCACCCGGCCGAGCCGGAGGGCCTCGGCACACAGCTCAGGACGCAGCCAGTCGTCGCCCTGGGTCGCGGAGTAGCCCTCGTTGAAGATCAGGTAGATCACTTCGAGCACGGACGCGAGCCTGGTGGCGAGCTCGGGACCTTCCGGCACCTCGAACGGCACCCCGGCGTCGGCCAGTGCCTTCTTCGCGCGCACGATGCGCTGGGCCACCGTCGCGTCGCTGACCAGGAACGCGCGGGCGATCTCCTCGGTCTTGAGACCGCCCAGCATCTTCAGCGTGAGCGCGACCCGCGCCTCCGTGCCCAGCACCGGGTGGCAGGCGGTGAACATGAGGCTCAGCAGGTCGTCGCCGATCTCGTCCTCGATGCCGTCGCTCGCGTCCGGCGTGGCCTCCTGGACGTCGCGGCCGATCTCCTCGACCTTGCGGTTGAAGTTCTCCCGCCGCCGGATCTGGTCGATCGCCCGCCGCTTCGCCGTGGTCATCAGCCACGCGCCGGGGTTCTTCGGCACACCCTCCTGTGGCCACTGCTCCAGGGCCGCGACCAGCGCGTCCTGGGCCATCTCCTCGGCCAGACCGACGTCGCGCACGTAGCGCGCCAGGGCGGCGATGACCTTCGCCGACTCCATCCGCCAGACCGCGTCGATAGTGCGGTGCACCGAGATAGCCCCCATGGAGGAATCAGACCACAGCCACCTGACGTATTTCCACGACGCACGCCGGGAGGGCGATGCGCCTGATCCGCTCGACCGCCTCCTCGTGGTCGCGGACGTCGATCAGCCAGTACCCGGTGATCCCGCACGCGTCCGGGACGAAGTCGCCCGCGTCGAGCAGGACACCCGCGCGCACCAGCACGTCCCCGTGCAGCGCCGCCAACGGTCTCGGGCTCCTGACGAACACCATGAACCGCACCGGACCTCCTCGATCGCCCTCTACTCGGACGTCGAACGAGGAGGTCCGGAATCGACGCGATGATCAGCGGGTGAGCAGGTGCTCGAGGGCGACGGCCACGCCGTCCTCCTCATTGCTCAGCGTCAGGCGGTCCGCTGCGGTGAGGACGTCCTGGTGCGCGTTGGCCATCGCGTAGCCGGTGCCTGCCCAGCGCAGGATCGTGAGGTCGTTGGGCATGTCGCCGAACGCCACCACGTCGTGCGCCGCCACGCCCCACTCCGCACACAGCGCCGCGAGCGTGCCCGCCTTGCTCACGCCGCGCGCGCTCACCTCGAGCAACCCGCGGCCGCCGGAGTGGGTGAACTGCGCCAGACCCGCCGAGACGCTCTCGGCCGCGGCCACCATGAAGTCCGCGCTGTGGTGCGTTGAGTACGCCAGCAGCTTCACGAACGGCGTCGCCCACAGCTCGTCCATCGTCTCGACCGGGTGTTCGGCAGCGGCGTCCTCCGGCATCCGCAGCAGGTAGGAGGGCTCGTAGCGCAGCCGGTGACCCGTCTCCACGCCGAACCCGGCCGACGGCACCGCCGCCCGCAGCGTGGCTGCCACCTCCCGGGCGACGGCCACGTCGAGCGTCCTGGTGCTGATGACCGCGCGTTCGCCGAGGTCGTAGACGATCGCGCCGTTGCTGCAGATCGCCGTGCCGACGAGCCCCGCGGGGAGCGTGTCGACGAACCGCGGTGGCCGTGCCGTCACGAACACGACCTGGGCGCCGGACTCGGTGGCGGCGCGCAACGCGGCGAGCGTGCGGCGCGACAGCGTTCGGTCGTCGCGCAGCAGCGTGCCGTCGAGGTCGGTCGCGATCAGCTTCACCGGACCATCATGCGGTGAAGTCGGCCGCGTGATCACGCGCCCACTGCGCGAACGTCCGGTACGGCCTGCCGATGAGCTCCTCGTAGTCCGGCGACACGACGAACTCGTAGTCGGCGAAGTCGTCGGGATCGCCACCCTCGTACCCGGCGATGCCGAGGATGTACCGGGCGATCTCCTCCGGCCAACCGACGCTCACGTAGTAGGCGAGCGCCTCCTCGACGGTGACGTCCTGGAACGTCAGCGTGCGCCCGATCGCGGCACCGATGTCGCGGGCCATGTCGCGCTGGGTGAGCTGCGGTGGCCCGGACAGGTTGTAGGCCCTGCCCGCGTGCCCGTCCTCCTGCAGCACCTTGACCGCGACGTCGGCGATGTCGGCCTCGTGGATCGGCTGCCCGAACCCGTCCGGGTCGGGGTGCACGATCGTGCCGTCCGCGCGGATCGACGGGCCCCAGAGGTCGATCTTGTTGGCCGCGAACTCGCCCGGCCGCAGGTGCGTCCACTCCACGCCGGACGCCTCGACGGCCTGCTCGACCGGCAGGTGGTGGGTGGTGTCGTAGCCATAGGTCACGGCGCCGGAGGACAGCGTCACGATCCGCCGCACGCCTGCCCGCACCGCGCGGTCGACCACCTCCTGGGCGGTCGGCGGGTGCACGAACAGGTAGAGCTTCTCGACGCCGCCGAACGGGATGCTGTCCGGGTCGTCGAGGTCCGCCTTCACCGTGTCGACGTGGGCGGGGAAGTCCGCCTTGGCCGGGTCGCGGGTGATCGCCCGCACCGGACCCGTGAGTCCTCGCACCACCAGCCTGCCGACGTTGCCCGTCGCGCCGGTCACCAGTGTCGTCATCGCATGCCCCCTTCGATGCCGTCGAGCAATTTGTCGAGCCCGTAGTCGAACGAGCTGCGCATGGTGTCGGCGAGCGTGCCGTCGGTCTCGTAGGCGCCGGCGTTCCACAGCGCCGTCATCGCCGGGTAGCGCTCGACGTCGAAGTAGTCGTCCCAGAACAGCTGCCGGGAGCCCCACCACGAGTCGCCGGACTCGCCGGTGACGGCCGCGAGCTGCTGGTCATCGACTTCGGACGCCGCCGCACCGTGCACGAACCCCTCGACCGCGACGTGCGCGACGGTGACCTGCCTCGGCTCCAGCCCGGAGTCGGCGAGCGCGGCCAGCACGAACTCCTGGCCGTCCATCAGCCCCGGCCCGAGCGGCGGCCGCACCATCGACACGTCCCGCATCCACGGGTGCGCCTGGTAGACCGCACGCGTGCGGTCGGCGTAGTGCTTGACGCGTTCACGCCACGTGCCCTCCGGCGTGAGCTCCCGCTCCTGCAACACCGCGTCGGCCATGAGGTCGATCAGCTCGGCCTTGCCGGGCACGTGCGTGTAGAGCGACATCGTGCCGACGGTCAGCTCCTGCGCGACGCGGGCCATCGACATCGCGCCGAGCCCCTCGCGGTCGGCCACCGCGATCGCCGCGGTGACGATCTGGTCGACGCTCACCTTCGGTTTCCTGCCGACCGGCTTCGGCTCCTGCGGCCCGCGCCAGAGCAGCGCGAGCGTCCTGGCCGGGTCTCCCCCGCCGCTGCGTTCGGCGGCCATCCGTCCACCCCATTTCCGTAGGCCATACGGAAACAATACCGTATGACGTACGGGAATGAGTGGCTAGTTGACGTACCAGGTCACCTTGACGGCGTCGGCGGAGATCGTCTTCGACTCCGCGCACACCTCGTGCGTGAACACGAGTCCGGTGGCCCGGCACATCCGCACCGGCGTCCGAGCCGTGAACCCGTGCGACTCCAGGTGCGCACGCATCACCTCGGGTGCGCGGTCTCCGGTCGCCACCACCTCTCGCGAGCAGTTGCCGGAACCGCAGTAGCCACTGCCCTCGGCCACGCGCAAACCAGCCGGCGCCGGCAGCACGGCCTCGTCACCGGGCTTGGCCTCCAGCTGACCGAGCAGGACGACCGCCGCGGCCAGGAACCCCGTCATGACCATGGCGACGAGCCCGACCACGCCGCTCCCCACCTTCGTCAGGGCCGGCAGGCACACGACCGCCGCGATCACCGGGTAGAGCCAGTAGACCTCGACCTCCGAGGGCACCAGCGATCCGGACCACCCGAGCCCGCGCGGCACCACGAACCACACCAGCACGGTCAGCAGGATCAGCCCGACGACCACCCCGGCACGGGGCGACCGCGCGAGGAAACACCAGATGAGGATCGGCACGACACCGAACAGTCCCGAAGGCGCCACGGTCCACGGGAACGTCCCCACGACCACGGCCGCGACGAGCAGCGCGGCTCTCCACCAGTGCAGCCGGACCGCTTCCCCCGCAGTGGACATGGCCGCCAGTAAAGCGGAAACGCCGCCCCGAAGATCGGGACGGCGTTTCCTCTGTGGTGGGAGCGTTCGTTCAGGCTGCCAGATCGGAGCCGGCAGGTTCCAGCAGCAGCTGCGTGACCCGGAGCTGACTGGCGGCTGCCCTCAGGTCCTTCACGATCTCGGCGACGTCGTGGCCCAGGTCGTGCTCGGCGCGTCCGGCGAGGTTGGCGGCCTGCGTGCCCAGCCGGGCACTGGTCTGCCGGATGTCGTCGAGCGCGGTGCGCAGCTCGTCGACCGTCAGCGGGGTGGTCATGAACGCCAGGCCAGCGTCGTCAGCATCTCCTTGCCGCGTTCCGCGCTGCGCGGGGCGCTCAGCACGTCGTAGCGTCCGCCCACGAGCTGCGTGACCGAGGCGAAGTCACGACGCCCGCCGGTCGCGCGGTAGCGGACGGCGGCGCTCGCGAGGCCGAAGACCGTACCGAAGACGAGGCCCGCGATGATCGGGGCGAGGGCGCCGCCGGTCGAGAAGAAACCGAGCAGCAGGCCGACGAACAGACCGAACCAGGCACCCGACGCGGCACCGGCGCCGAGGACGCGGCCCCAGGTCAACCGGCCGGTGACGCGTTCGACGATCATCGGCTCGACGCCGACGATGGTGACGTCCGCGACGGGGAAGTCGTTGTCCGCCAGGTGGTCCACGGCCCGCTGGGCCTCTTCGTAGGTCCCGTAGGAACCGATGGGCCAGCCAGTGGGCGGAGTGGGCAGTGCGTTGACGCCCGTGGAATTTGCTCCCGTGGCGAACGGAGTCGCGGTGGTCATTTCCAACACCTCCGAATTGCGATCCCTACACCCGGTATTACGAACGCGGCCCCGTGGTTGTTCCCAAAGTTGAGCTGGTGTGACTCAGCTCCCTGCCGGTAAGCGTGATTTCCAGCGACTCCGGTGTTTTCCGAGGTCCTCAACCTGAGAATTCTCAGGTTTGTCCGCGGGCCGTTCGCCATTCTTCTTTCGTCAGCGCGTACTCGACCTCGCCGTGTTCCGAACCGGGCAGCGGATCGGGGAAGTCGACGTGGAACGTGCGGACGTGCCGCAACCCGCACTTCTCCATCACCCGCCGCGACCCGGCGTTGACGAACATCGTGGTGGCCACGACGCGCCGCACGCCACCGGCAGAAAAACCGCGTTCGATCAGGGCTTTCCCGCCCTCGGTGGCGTACCCGAGCCCCCAGAACGCGCGGTGCAGCCGGTAGCCGAGCTCGACCTCGTCGGTGCCCTTGAACTCGAACCAGCCGACGAACCGGCCGGTCGCCTTCTCGAATGCGGCGTAGAAGCTGTCACCGAGGTAGTTCTCCACCGGCGACGGGTCGAGGTACCGCATCACCTCGGGGTCGGCGTGCAGCTCCCGCAGCGAGTCCACATCGGACTCCCCGAGCGGGCGCAGCGTCAGTCGTTCCGTTTCCACGAGGAGATCGTGCCGCACTTCAGCGACGCGAACGCGGCCAGCAGGCACAGCACGATGGCGAAGCCGAACGCGATCGCGAGCCCCTGCGCGAACGGCCCGGAGATCAGGCTCGGGAAGAACCCGCGCCCGGTGAGGAACGCGGCCTGGTCCGGCGGCAGCGTCGCGAGCTGGTCGCCGAGCAGCTGCTGGATCGGGTTGTACCCGAGGAACGCGGCGAACAGCACGGCCACCGCAGGCAGTGCCGCGACCTGGGCCGCGGCGGCGGGGGCGACGCCGTGCTCGACGAGTCCGGTCCGCATCGCGCCGGGCAGCGACTGGGAGAACCCGACGATGATCAGGCTGAAGAAGAAGCCGATGGACAGCACCATCGCGGTGTTCTGGAACGTGGTCATCATGCCGCTGCCGGAGCCGCGGGCGTTGGCGGGCAGCGAGTTCATGACCTCGGCGCGGTTGGGCGAGGAGAACATGCCCATGCCGATGCCGGTGAACACCAGGATCACCGCGAACTCCCAGTACGGGAAGTCGACGGGCAGGGCGATGAGCAGCGCGAACGTCACCGCGGTCAGCACGTTGCCGGTGAACGCGAGCGCCCGGCTGCCCAGCCGGTCGGACAGGATGCCGGCGGTGGGCGCGGCGAGCAGGAACCCGACGGTCATCGGCAGCATGTAGATGCCCGCCCACAGCGGCGTCTCCTCGTAGGGGTAGCCGTGCAGCGGCAGCCAGATGCCCTGCAGCCAGATGATCAGGATGAACTGCAGCCCGCCACGGCCCAGCGCCGAGGCGAAGTTCGCGATGTTGCCCCAGGTGAACGACGGAAGCCGGAACAGGTGCAGGTCGAACAACGGGTTCGGCACGCGGTGCTCGATCACGACGAACGCCACCAGCACCGCGAGCCCGCCGATCAGGCACGTCAGCACGAACGGGCTGGTCCAGCCGGTCTGGGAGGTGCCGTGCGGCTGGATGCCGTAGGTGATCCCGACCAGCAGCACGATCAGGCCGACCGCGAAGGTGATGTTGCCCCACCAGTCCATCTCGGCGTGGCGGCGCTCGCCGGTGTCGTGCAGCTTCAGGTACGCCCAGACCGTGCCGAACAGGCCGAACGGCACGGACACGATGAAGATCAGGTTCCAGTTGACCGGGGCCAGCAGCCCGCCGACCACCAGGCCGAGGAACGACCCCGCGATCGCGGCCACGCCGTTGATGCCCAGTGCCATGCCGCGCTGGGTGACCGGGAAGGCGTCGGCCAGGATCGCCGAGGAGTTCGCCATCAGGAACGCCCCGCCGACGCCCTGCACGATCCGCCAGCCGATCAGCCACAGCGCGGCCGCGTCGCCGTCGAACCAGGTGATGGCGAGCATCACCGAGGAGAACGTGAAGATCGCGAAGCCGAGGTTGTACATGCGGGCCCGGCCGTACATGTCGCCCAGGCGGCCGAAGCTCACCACCAGCACCGCCGTGACGACCAGGAACCCCATGATCATCCACAGCAGGTAGCCGGTGTTGGCCGGGTCGAGCGGGTTGATCGCGATGCCCTTGAAGATGTCGGGCAGTGCGATCAGCACGATCGAGGAGTTGATCGTCGCTATGAGCATGCCCAGCGTGGTGTTGGACAGCGCGATCCACTTGTACCCGGCCGGAGCCGCCTGCACAGTCACTTCGCCATGCTAACCAACTTGTCTAGCTCGGGTTCTGCGGCGTGATCGTCTCCAGCACGTTCCCGGCGGCGTCGCGCACGACCACGCGGGCGTCGGGGTGGCGGTCGAGCAGCTTCGCGGACAGCACGAACGTGCCGTTGCCGATCGTGGCCGGAGCATCGGCCAGGCCAGGGCTGGTGTAGGTGATCGACGCCACGCGGGGGTCGCGGACCAGGCCGACGTACGCGGCGGTGGTGCTGCCGCCGTCGTAGTACTCCCCCTGTTCGTTCACCTTGTACGGCTTGAAGTCGTAGAACGCCGTCATTCCCGCGACGGTCTCGCCGCGGACCTCAGTCAGGTCGTCCAGGTCGACCACCGTGCCTGACGTCGGGTCGTGCTCGGCGTCGCGGCAGAGGGCGAGCAGGTCGCCGAACCGGCCGGTGATCATCGTGTCCGTGGCGCTGAGCTTGGCGGTGAGGCCGTGCGCGAACTGGTCGGGGTCCGGAATCGGCCTGCCCTTCAGGCAGGCGCCGAACCGGGTGGCCTCGGCGGTGTCGCGGGCCGCGGGCGGCAGCGGGCGGTCCACGACGGACGAGGTGGGCTTCGGAACCCCCCGCACGGCGGACTCCTGGCCGTTGATCAGGGCCTTCGTGCCGGTCTCCGCCTTCTGGAAGCCGCTGGGCGCGAGGAACAGGCCGTCCACGAGGGCGGGCATCGTGGTGTTCTGGCCGGAGCCGGCGATCCGGGACAGGCTGAGGAACTTCACCTCGGACGAGACCAGGCCCGCCATGGCGCCGGTCGGGGTGGTGAAGAGGATCTCCACCTGGCGCCCTCCCTCGAGCGGGACGGGGTCCGGTGTGGAGATCGTCGTCGTGGTCGCGGTGTTCGCGCAGAAGAAGACGCCGGCCATCGTGCGGAACGCCGTGAGCACCGTGCCGTTCTTGTGGCTGGTCGCCAGCGGCGTCCACTCGGACGCGGGCGTGTGGGCCGTGGCCGCCGCGGCGCAGCGGGCCAGCACGTCGGGGGCGACCTTGTCGCGTTCGACGTGGTTGACGATGCCGCGGTCCTTGCCGACGAACTCGCCGTTGTGCTGCACGGGCGGGCCCGCGACTTCGGCGGAGCTGCCGAGAAGCGCCTGGCTGGCGAAGACGGTGCCGGCGGCGAGCAGGCTCACGCCCGCGGCGATCAGGACCGGCCGGCCGTTGCGGGCGGCGGGGCGCATGCCCTCGGACAGGCGCTGCCGGGCGCGCATGCGGACGTCGTCGGGCAGGGCGCGGTGTTCGGGCAGCTGGTCGATCACGGGGTGTCCTCGGAGGTCAGGTCGCGCAGCCGGGCGCGGGTGCGGGAGACGCGGGCGCGCACGCTCGACTCGGTGATCCCGAGGAGCGCGGCGGCGTCGGCGGTGGACACGTCGCCCAGCAGGCACAGCTGGGCGATCTCGCGTTCGGACGCGGGCAGCTTCGCGATGGCGGCCACCACGGCGGCCAGGCGCCGTTGCGCGTCGGTGCGGGCGGCGACCTCGTCGGCGTGGTCGCGTTCGTCCTGCGGGGTCAGCCTCCCCACCAGCCGCAGGGCTCTGCGGGAGGCCCGCCACTCGGTGCGGGCGCGGTTCGCGGTCACCGTGTAGAGCCACGGCAGCGCCGAGTCGCGCACCAGCTGGGCGTCGCCGCGCTTGCGCCAGGCCGTCAGGAACGTCGCGGAGAGCAGGTCCTCGGCCTGCGACCACGAGGCCGTCAGCCGGTAGGCGTAGTTCCAGACCGCTTCGGCGTGGCGTTCGAACAGCTCCGTGAACGCGGCGTGGTCGCCTTTCGCGATCTGCTCCCAGAGGCGCGTGTCGGGCGGCCCGACGTTCGCACGCTCGGTCGTCTCAGTCATCACACTCCGCCTGGGGCCGTCACCGCCCAGTGTGCTGCGTGACGCCCGTCACCCTCTGCCGGGGAGCCGCCCCTCATTCGAGGCGTGAATGGCACCGATGGCAAGATCTTCGGCGTGCCGATCGAGCAGCAGCAGCCCGGCAATGTCGAGGCGGAGACCCAGGTGTTCGCGAAGATCACGATCCCGCAGCAGGACGCGGCGACCATCCCGGGCGTGTCCCCGGTGACGCCCGCACCCGCGGCGGCCACTCCACCGGCCCCCGCGCCGGCTCCCGCGTCGGCGGCGAGCACCGCGGCGGCGGAACGGAAGTCCAAGTCGCTGACCCGGCGGCTGGCCCGCCGGATCCTCGGCCCGACCTTGATGACGAAGAAATAGGCCCCGCGACGGCTAGCGGTCCGGGACCTGCCCCAGGCCTCCGCAGACCCGGCAGGCGGACCGGTCCTCGTTGAGCCCGGAACCAAGGCAACGGCTGCACTCCTTCACAGAAGAACAGTGTCCGCTTCTACTCCGAGTGGGGGCAGCCGCCAAGCAGGGACCCTCCCGGCAATAATGGGTGACCCCCACCGTTCACGCTCGGTGATCAGGCCTGGGTGGACGGTCGGGCCGGAATCTCGTTGGCACGTGCGACATTGCCTGCGACGATGCCTCTGCTGTCGCCGTGCGGGAGCTTCCACCAGCCGGAGCACCCGCGTGGGCACGGGTGCGACATCTCGTGCAGCACAAGGCCTTGCGGACCGGGAACGGGTTGTTTCCACGACATGGTTCCGGAACCCGCGCACAGCAGGCAGGTGTCCTCTTCGCACTCCACACCTGTAGTTACTCCACACGGGACACTTCAGGCAATCGCTGGATCGAGGGGAGATCACCGATGGCAGTCGCGGTCGTGACGGGAGCGGGTTCCGGGGTGGGGCGCGCGGCGGCGCGAACCCTGCTGGCGGCGGGATTCCAGGTCGCGTTGGCCGGTCGGCGCGAGGACGCGTTGACCGAGACCGGAGAGGGCTTTCCCGAGAGCGCTCTCGTGGTGCCGGCGGACGTGTCGCGGGAGGACTCGGTCGTCGCGTTGTTCGAGGCGGTCGTCGCGCGCTTCGGCCGCGTGGACGTGTTGTTCAACAACGCCGGGATGAACGTGCGCGCGACACCGATCGAGGAGTTCAGCCTCAGCGCGTGGGAGAAGGTCGTCGGCGTGAACCTCACGGGCGCGTTCCTGTGCGCCCGTGAGGCGTTCAAGGTGATGAAGACCCACGGCGGCGGCCGGATCATCAACAACGGCTCGATCTCGGCGTCCGTGCCGCGCCCGCACGCGGTGGCGTACAACGCGACCAAGCACGCGATGACCGGGCTGACCAAGTCGTTGTCGCTGGAGGGCCGCGCGCACGACATCGCGTGCGGGCAGATCGACATCGGCAACGCGGCCACCGAGATGACCGAGCGGATGGGTGCCGGTGTGCTGCAGGCGAACTTCGAGGTGAAGCCGGAGCCGACGTTCGACGTGCAGCACGTGGCCGATGCCGTGCTCTACCAAGCTCGGTTGCCTTTGAACGCCAACGTGCAGTTCATGACCGTGATGGCGACGGCGATGCCATTCGTCGGCCGAGGATGAGACGTCTACATCGGCAGTGAGGGGGTTACTTGGCCTGGTAGAGGCCGCCGCCGCGTTCCAGCAGACCGAGGTCGACGAGGTAGCGGCGGATCGTCACGTGGTCGACCTCTCCCCCGTCGCACCACGCCCTCAGCCGCTCGTTGATCTCCTTCTCCTCGTAGTACGTCCGCGCGGTGAAGGCGTGCGCGGCGACGTGCTCGAGGATCTTGCGGCGGCGTTCGTGGGCGACCGGCAGTGAGATGAGCTTGCCGCCCCGCACGAACGGCGCGAGCCCGTCGGCGGGCATCGCCTCGGTGAGCGTCGCGGCGAGCGGCTTGAGGTCGGCCGGCCGGGCCGGTTCTCCCTCGACCAGCCCGGCCTCGCGGAGCTTGCGCAGCGCGGTGCCGGCGTCCTTGGCCTTCAGTCCGGAGGCGGCGGCGACGTCGGCCAGCGTTCCCGCTCCGAGGACGACGGCGGCGAACGCCCGCAGCCTCGTGGGTTCGGCCAGCGCGCGCACAACGGATTCCGGAGTGGTCATGCCTGCGAACCTAACGCCGCCGTCCACCCGTTTTCAGCGGGAAGGCGCTCCCTGCCAGTCCTGCCTCATCGGCCCACCAGGCCCTCGGCCATGACGTCGGCGAGGTAGCCGTCGAAGTCGGGGGTGTCCGGTTCGAGCACGTGCCGCACCCACGCGGTGCGTTCGTGGGCCAGCGGCGGAAGCTCCCAGACACAGCCGATGAGGTCCTTCGGGATGACGGTGAAGCGCGTGAGGTCCGGGTCGGTCGAGCCGAGGAACGGCTGGTCGCCCGACACGGCGGTGCGGCAGTGCAGGACGTTGTCCCAGACCCAGTTGTAGGCGTTGAGGTACATGCCCGCGGCGCTGCGGTGCAGCACGGTGACCGTGGCGGGCGGGGTCGGGTCCTCGAAGTCCGGGTAGATCGTCGGCAGGAACGCGCAGGCCGCCTCGCGGATGTCGTCGGTGATCTCCAGCCCCGGGGTGACCACCTCGTAGCGCTTGACGTGCCTGCCCGCGACGACCAGCGGTTCCTTGACCGCGAGCTGCTTCTCGTAGAAAGCCATGGGTCGAACGTATGAGCTATCCCTGACAACCTGTGTCAGTGTGTCCGCGTGCGTGCGAGCCGATTGGTGTCGTTGCTGCTGCTCCTGCAGAGCAAGGGCCGGATGACCGCCCAGGCGCTGGCCGACGAGCTGGAGGTGTCGGTCCGCACGATCTACCGAGACGTGGAGTCGCTGCACGGCGCCGGGGTGCCGTTGTACGGCGACGCGGGACCGTCCGGCGGCTACCAGCTGCTCGACGGCTACCGCACGCGGCTGACCGGGCTGACCGAGCAGGAGGCGGAGTCGCTGTTCCTGGCGGGCCTGCCGGGTCCGGCTGCGGAGCTCGGCCTCGGGGACGCGGTGTCGGCGGCGCAGCTCAAGCTGATGGCGGCGCTGCCGGCGTCGATGCGCGACCGGGCCTCGCACATGGCCACGCGGTTCCACCTCGACACGCCCGCCTGGTACTACGACCCGGAGCGGTCGCCGTTCCTGGAGGTCGTGGCGGACGCGGTGTGGCGCGAGCGGCTGCTGGAGGTCCACTACCGGCGGTGGCGCGCGCCGGAGGACGTGACGCGCGTGCTGAGGCCGCTGGGCCTCGTGCTCAAGGCGGGCCGCTGGTACCTGGTCGCGCAGGGCGACACGCGGATCTCCACGTACCGGGTGTCGCAGATCCAGGCGGCGACGGTGCTGGAGGAGTCGTTCTCGCGGCCGGCCGGGTTCGACCTGGCGGCGCACTGGGGTGCGTCGCTGGAGGAGTTCCAGGCGCGGCAGTACACGGGTTCGGCGGTGCTCAGGCTGTCGCCGCGGGGCTGGGAGATGTTCTCGTCGCACGTGCTGCCGCTGGTGGCGCGGGCGGCCGAGGAGTCCGTGGTGGAGGACGGCGGGTTCTTCGTGGTGACGATCCCGATCGAGTCGCTCGGTCACGCGACCGGGATGGTGTTGCGGCTGGGCGGCGAGGCCGAGGTGCTCGAACCTGTGCAACTGCGCGAGCAGGTGGCGTCCGAGGTGCGCTCGCTGGCCGCCCTCTATCTATAAACTGAGGTTTATGGGGGACAATTCAAGCTCAACTCGCCGTTCGTTCCTACGGGCCGGTGCGGTGGCCGTGGGCGGTGTCGGCGTGATGGCCGTGCCCGCGCATGCGGCGGTCGGTGGCGTGCACGTGGTGAGGCCGGGCGACTTCGGTGCCGTGGGCGACGGTCAGGCCGACGACACGGCCGCGATCCAGCGTGCGATCAACGAGGCCTACCGGCTGGCCTCGGAGGGCAACGGCTACGCCCGCGTGGAGTTCGAGTCGAGGACCTACCGCCTGGCGGCGCAGCCGGTCAGGCCGGTGGCGGGCGAGGCGCAGACGGCGGGCCAGCTGATGATCCCGCTGCGCACGTCCGGGCCGATGATCACGCTCGAACTGGCGGGCGCGGGCGTCCAGACAGGCCTGCAGTTCGTCTACGACGGCGACCAGGCACCGGCCGGCACCCTGCTCAAGTCCACGGTCACCACGACCTGGCCCGGCCACGGCGCGGGCCAGCCGCCGGCCGTGCTCGCGTCGCCCAGGGGCGCGGAGTGGGGCGGCTTCAACCGGGTCAGCGTGGCGGTCACGAACCTCGCGATCCAGGTGCCGTCGAACCCGACCCTGTCCGGCCTGAACCTGTTCTGGGCCCCGCAGGCCCGCCTGCAGAGCGTCCGGATCAGCACCCCGGACCCGTTGCCCGGCATCGTCGAGCCGACGCACAACTGGTCGACCGGCGTCGTGCTGCCCAGCGGCGGCAACAACGCGGTCATCTACCTGCGCGACGTGCACGTGTGCGGCTTCCACACCGGACTGCTCTTCAGCGAGCACACCGACGGCTCCAGCATCGTGGTCTTCGGCTGCAAGGTCGCGCTCGCCCCGCTGGGCAAGGTCCTGCACACCTCGCGCTTCGGCCTGGTCACGGTGGAGTGCTGCCCGATCCTGATCTCGCAGGTGGACTGGGAGCAGGGCGCGATCGCGGCGCCGTCGGGCGACAGGTTCCGCATCGACCTGCTCGACGTGGAGGAGTTCAACGGTTTCGACGCGCGGCTGAACTGGACGCGGCACCGGGTGCACGTCTACGACCCCAACAACACCTACCGGGGCTGGATCTGGCTGGCCAGGTCGGGGCGTGACTACCTCGGGATCCCGCTGACGCTGACCGGGGCGCAGAACCTGCAGATCAACGAGATCCAGGACAGCTGACCCCGAACCGCGCCAGGTGGTGCCACAGGTGTTTGACGACCTGTGGTGCCGCTGGGGCGTGGTCGAGCAGGTGTGGGGTGAGCAGGCCGTTCTCCGCCAGCTCCAGTCCTAGTGCGACGGACTTCGGCGTGCGGTAGCCGGCGTGGCGCAGGAGGTCCTGTGTGGACAGGCGGAAGCCGGGGTGTCGTTCGACCCGGCAGGGCAAGGCCCTGGGAAGGTCTGCGTCGGGGTAGGTCGGGTCGAGCACGAGGGCTTCGACGTCGTCGAGGGTGACGGGGCCGTGGACGTGGGCCTCGATGTAGTTGTCGAGGGCGTCGCGGTGGTCGGCCTCGGCCAGTGCGATCAGGCCGAAGCGCTGGGCGGTGCCGAAGTCGACCGGGTCGAAGACGCTGTCCGGGTAGCAGAACGTGGTGCGGTCGAGCACGTCCTCCTTGAGCCGCAGGTGTGCCGAGCCGAACCTCGGTGCGGCGCCGTGCGGGAGCGCGCGGTGGTTGAGCGCACCGTACTTCGGCCGGTCGGCGGGGGCCGCGTCGTCGTAGGCGCCTCCGAACAGGCGGCTCTCCCAGTCCCAGCGGGCACCGCCGGGGTGGGCGGTGAGGCCGCCGTTGCTGGTGCCGGTCTCGAACTGGGAGCGGTAGACGCCCTCCTGCGCGAGCCTCGCGAGGACGCCGCGACCGGGGTGGAAGTTGAGCGTCACGCGCAGGTCGCGCGGCAGCGGCCCGCCGGTGGACAGGGCGTCGACGTGCTTCAGAGCCCGCTCAACCGACACGAGCGAGCGCCCGGTCGTGCACCCGCGACAACGCCGGCTGCGCGGTCACAGCCCCCAGCAGAGCCATGAACATGTCCCACTGGGTGTCCCACACGTCGCCCTGGGTCCCGAGGAACTCGTCCGCCGCCGACCCACCCACGACCGCGGCCAGCCACTCCCCCAGCTCGTAGGTGGCGCTGAACGCCAGACACACGCACACGACCAGGAAGAACAACCACCCACCAGCCCGAAGCGGAGTCCGCCGCAGCAGGATCTCGCGCGCGAGCACGGCCGGGACGAACCCCTGCACGAAGTGGGCGAACCGGTCGTAGTGGTTGCGCGCCAGGTCGAGCAGGTCCTGCGCCCAGAACCCCACCGGCACCCGCGCGTAGGTGTAGTGGCCGCCCAGGATCAGCACCAGCGCGTGCAGGAAGATCAGCCGGTACAGCAGCGGTGTCAGCGGGAAGCGCCGGTAGGTCGCCACCAGAATGCCGCCACCGATCACGACGGGCGCCACCTCGAGGTACCAGGTCGCGCGGTCGTAGGGGCCGATGCCCGACGCGGTCAGGGCGACGAGGGTCAGGCCGAGCAGGATCAGCGGTTCGGTGGTGCGCTTGTCATAGCTCACGGATCACCTTGCAGGGATTGCCGACGGCGAGGACGCGCGGCGGGATGTCGCGCGTGACGACGCTACCGGCTCCGATGACGGCGTTCGAGCCGATCGTGACACCCGCGCAGACGATGACGCCGCCGCCGAGCCACACGTTGTCGCCGATGGTGATCGGGGCCGCGGACTCGAAGCGCTGGCGGCGGGCCTCGTGGTCCTCGATGGGATGCAGGGCGGTCAGCAACTGGGCGCGGGGGCCGATGGAGACGTCGTCGCCGATGGTGATGGTGGCGCAGTCCATGAGGATGGCGTCGTAGTTGAGGAAGCTGTTGGAACCCATGTGGATCTGGTAGCCGTAGTCGCACTGGAACCGCGGCATGACCCACGAGCCCTCGCCGATCGAGCCGAAGAGCTTCGAGATGACCTCGCCGGAGCGGGTGGCGTTGAACTCGTCCACCAACTGCTGCGCGGCCAGCCTTTCCGCCACCAGTTCGGGGTCGGAGTCCTTGTACAGCAGGCCGGTCATCATCTTCTGCTTCTCGGTGATCACCCTTCGAGAGTGCCCGAACGCAGCAGCGCGCGGGCACGGGACGCGGCGATCTCCATCAACGCCACCAGTTCCGCCGCCTCGAACCCCGGCGGCGGCTCGACCCCGAGCACCACAGGTGTGGTGGTCGGAACCGGCGGCCGAGCAGGCAGCTGACCTGCGACGTCGTGCGAAACCACCACAGGTGTTCTGGTCCCGACGGGCCCGGCGACGCGCTGCCGCAGGGCGTCGAGGAGTTCCTGTTCCGGTTTTCCCTTGAGCAGCAGCAGGACGAACGGGTCGGCGTCGAGCAGCCAGCCGACCTGGAAGGCGAGGGCGGCGGCGTGGCGGCACGGGAGCTCCCAGCCGTCGCAGTCGCACTCGGGTTCGAGGTCGCCGATGCCGGGCAGCAGGTCCACACCGGACTCTTCCGCGGCGAGGACGAGGTCGCGTGGCATGTCGTTGTCCAGCAGGGCGGCGATGTGGCCGGCGTGTTCGGCGACGCGGTCGAGGAACCGTCCCCATTGGACCTCGGACAGCGCGGGCACGGCGACCGTCGTGTTGTAGACGGTGTCGTCGTCGTGGACCTGGGCGTGCAGCAGGCCGGGGCTGACGGTGATCGGGCCGACGACGCCGGCGTGGGCGTAGCGGCGGCCCAGTCCGATGAGGCCGGTGTCGAGGGCGGTGTCCTTGAGGGCCTGCACCCAGGCCTTGCCCCACCAGCTGGTGGCGACGCGGCGTTTCACCTTGGGGAAGGCGGCGAATCCGCGGGCGGTCACGGGGTGCTCCTGAGTTGGACGAGTTCGGCCAGTTCGGCGTCGGTGAGTTCGGTGAACGCGGACTCGCCGCCGTGCAGGACGGCGTCGGCGAGGTCGCGCTTGTCCTGCAGGAGCGCGGCGATGCGTTCCTCGACGGTGCCCTCGGTGACGAGCTTGTGCACCTGCACGGGTCTGGTCTGGCCGATGCGGTAGGCGCGGTCGGTGGCCTGGTCCTCGACGGCGGGGTTCCACCAGCGGTCGAAGTGGATGACGTGGTCGGCGCGGGTGAGGTTGAGGCCGGTGCCCGCGGCCTTGAGCGACAGCAGGAAGACCGGGGCGCGGCCGTTCTGGAAGTCGTCGACCATCTGCTCGCGCTGGGGCACGGGGGTGCCGCCGTGCAGGAACCGGGTGGGTTGCTCGATGTGCTGTTCGAGCAGCCTGGCCATGCCGACGTACTGGGTGAAGATCAGCGCGGAGCCGTCCTCGGCGATGATCGTGCCGAGCAGTTCGTCGAGCAGGTCGAGCTTGCCGGAGGTGCCCTGCAACGTGCTGTGGCCCAGGTAGTGCGACGGGTGGTTGCAGATCTGCTTGAGCCCCGTGAGGAGCTTCAGGACCAGACCTCGCCGGGCCATGCCGTCGGAGCGGGCGATCTGGTCGAGGGTCTCGCGGGTCAGCGCCTCGTACAGCGCCGCCTGCTCGACGCCCAGCGAGACGTAGCGGTCGGTCTCGGTCTTGGCCGGCAGTTCGGGGGCGACACCGGGGTCGGACTTGCGGCGGCGCAGCAGGAACGGCCGCACGACCTTGGCCAGCGTGTCGTCGGGTTCGGGCCAGCGGGTGCGGAACGCGCGGTGCGTGCCGAGCAGGCCCGGTGTCGTCCAGTCCAGCACGGCCCACAGCTCGGACAGCGAGTTCTCCACGGGCGTGCCGGACAGCGCGACGCGGGCGGCGGCCGGGATCGAGCGCAGTGCCTTGGCGGTGCCGGAGTGCGGGTTCTTCACGTGCTGGGCCTCGTCGGCGACGACCATGCCCCAGGCGTGGTCGCGCAGCGTCTCGGCGTCCAGGCGCATCGTGCCGTAGGTGGTGAGCACGACGCCTTCGTCCGGCAGCGTCCTTTGTGCACCGTGGTAGCGGGTGACGGGCGTGCCGGGTGCGAAGCGGTGGATCTCGCGTTCCCAGTTGCCCAGCAGCGACGCCGGGCAGACGACGAGCGTGGGCCGCTCGTGGCGGCGGTGCAGGTGCAGGGCGATGAGGGTGATGGTCTTGCCGAGGCCCATGTCGTCGGCCAGGCACGCGCCGAGGCCGAGGCCGGTCATGTGGGCGAGCCAGCGCAGGCCGTGCAGCTGGTAGTCGCGCAGCCTCGCCTGCAGGGCGGCGGGCTGGGGGAACTCCGGCACGGTCGTGATCGCGGTGGTGAGGCTGTGCGGGGCGACCTCGACGGGTTCGCCGTCGATGATCGCGACTCCGGTGAGCGCGGCGGTGGCGGCCTGGGCGGCGGTGATCGGCTTGAGCCGCTGCCGGGCCTTCTTGCGCAGCCTCGGGTCGATCAGCACCCACTGGTCGCGCAGCTTCACGATCGGCCGGGACGCCTCGGCGATGAGGTCCATCTCGGCGGCGGTCAGTTCCGCGCCTCCGAGGGCCAGCTGCCAGTCGAACGAGAGCAGGTCGCCGGCCCCGAGCTGCCCGCCGGTCTCGCCGATGACGGCCCTCGCGGACACGTTCGTGGCGAGTTCGCGCGGCCAGTGGACCTCGATGCCGGTGCCCAGCAGCTCGCCGACCTCGTCGTCGGTGAGCTCGGCCTGGTCGAGCAGGCGCTGCAGCGGCGGCCAGTCGACGCGGCCCATCGCCCGGATGGCGTCGAGCTCACGGCCGGAGCCCCGCACGTCGCGCGGGTAGGGGTCGGTGACGGCGCGGACCTGCACGATCGCGCGGAACCGCTGGTCGTCGGTCATCTCGATGCGCAGCGAGAGCGTGATCTGCTCGTCGGCCCACGCCTTGAGCTCGGACACGTCGCAGGCCTGCACGCCCGCGAACGGGCCCGTGCCGGTGCGGGGCAGCGTGTCGGCGACGGCGTCGAGGAACAGGCGCAGCTCGTCGTAGTCGCCGTGGGCGGCGAGCTGGCGCAGGTGCAGTTCGTCGGCGTGGTCGAGCGGGCCGACGCGCCACGTGTCGTGCCCCTGCGCGGTCACGCCGGGCACGATCCGGCCGCGGGCGACGAGGGTGAGCGCCGTCGCGGCGGCCACCGCCCAGTAACCGTCGCCGGCCAGCACGCCCGGTAAGGCCTCGAGCAGGGGTTCTCCGTGGAGCTGGCCGAATCTGGGCGGGTCGGCAGGCACGAACATACTATGTACCGTACAGCATACGGTACGGTAGTGTCGCGCTCGTGATCGAACACACGGGCAGCGGCGACCCGGCGCGGACGCTGGCGTTGCTGTGGCGTACCCAGGAACGCGTGTCGCGCAAGGGCAAGCCGGACCTGAGCGTGGACCGGATCGTGCGGGCGGGCATCGCGCTGGCCGACGCCGACGGGCTCAAGGCGCTGTCGATGCGGCGCGTGGCCGAGTCGCTGGGTGTGGGGACGATGTCGCTCTACACCTACGTGCCGGGCAAGGGCGAGCTGATCGACGTCATGGTCGACACCGTGCAGGCCGTGACCGGCCGCGAGCCGGCGCAGGGGTGGCGCGCGCACCTGGGGTACGTGGCGCGGGAGAACCTGGCGCTCTACCGGCGTCATCCGTGGTTGTTGCAGGTCGCGCCGTCGCGCACGGTGCTGGGCCCGCAGGTGGCGGCGAAGTACGACTTCGAGCTGCGCGGGCTGGACGGCATCGGCCTGTCGGACGTGGAGATGGACTCGGTCCTCGAGCTCGTGCTCGGCCACGTGCAGAACGCGGCGCGCGGGCTGACGGCGGCCGCGGTCACCGAGAAGGAGACCGGGCTGACCGACCAGCAGTGGTGGGACGCGGCGGCGCCGTTCCTGATGACCGTGTTCGACCCCGCCCGTTATCCGGTGGCGGCGCGGGTGGGCGGCGCGGTCGGGGAGGCGCACCAGAGCGCGTTCAGCCCGGAGCACTCGTTCGAGTTCGGGCTGGAGATGATCCTCGACGGCGTCAATCGGCTGATCGAGTCGCGTCGGCTGTAACTGCTGAGTGACACCTTGCGGGATGCGTCGTTAATTCCCACGCGGTGTCACTGAGGTGCCTACAGTTACGCCACGCCGATCAACTTCACCGCTGGGAGGCCCGCTCGTGGTGATCGACTCGCAGCCCCGGCAGGCGCTGGTGCGCCGCGTCACCGGCCTGGCGCGGTCGACCCCGGGACGGCTGAGCCTGATCGTCGTCGTGCTGGTCGTGGCGAGCCTCGCGAGCGGCTGGCTGACGACGTGGAGCGTGAACCGCCAGGAGCGGGCGCTGGAGGACCTGGCCACCAGGTCGGAGCCGCTCGCGCACGCGGCGCAGGAGGTCTACCGGGCGTTGCAGGACGCGGACGCGACGGCGGCGAGCGCGTTCCTGTCCGGCGGGCTGGAACCGTCGCAGCTGCGGGAGCGCTACGAGGCGGACATCGCGCAGGCCCAGGCGGCGCTGACGGTGGCGACGGCCTCCTCCCCCGAGCTCACGGCGACGCTCGCGGCGCAGCTGCCGGTCTACACGGGACTGATCGAGACGGCGCGCACGAACAACCGGCAGGGTTTCCCGGTGGGCGCGGCGTACCTGCGTGAGGCGTCGGGATTGATGCGCACGCAGCTGCTGCCGGCGGCGCAGGAGCTGTACCGGGCGGAGACCGACCGGGTGGCCCGCGCGCAGGACGAGGCGAACTTCCCCGTGGTGCCGGTGCTGGCCGCGCTGGCGTTCGTGATCGCGCTGGTGGGGATCCAGCGGTATCTGACCCGCAAGACGAACCGGCTGCTCAACGTCGGCCTGCTGGTGGCCACGGGTGCGGCGGTGCTGTCGCTGTTGTGGGTGACGACGGTGTCGGTGCTGGTGATGAACGACGTGGCGGACTCGCGGATGGCCTCGGAGAAGGTCGACGCGCTGGCGCAGGCGCGGATCGCGACGCTGACGGCGCGCGGCGAGGAGACGCTGACGCTGGTCGCGCGCGGCGCCGGGCAGACCTACGAGAAGAACTTCGTCGAGGTCTCCGAACGGCTGGAGGGCCTGCTGGAGCGGGCCAAGAGCCTGGACGACACCGAGGCGGTCGTCGAGGTCTCCGAACGGCTGGAGGGCCTGCTGGAGCGGGCCAAGAGCCTGGACGACACCGAGGCGGTCGACCAGGCGATGCGGCAGTTCCGGCAGTGGCAGCAGGTCCACCAGCGGATCCGCGAGGCCGACGACGCCGGGCAGTACAACGACGCGGTGGCGCTGATCGACAACCCGTACTTCGACTCGCTGGACCAGTCGCTGGTGCGCGCGATCGGCGAGGCGCGGCAGGACTTCAGCGACGAGGTGGCGGTGGCGCGGGCGTCGCTGGCGGGCACGGTGGTCGGCGTGCTGGTGCTCGCGGTGATCGGGGCGGCGGGATCGGCGATGGGGTTGTGGCAGCGGCTCAAGGAGTACAGGTGAGGCGACTGGCGTTGGCGGCGGTGATGCTGCTCGGGGCGTGTTCGGCGGGACCGGCGCCCAGCGAGGTGGTGCCGCGCAGCGCCGCGGCCCCGCAGCCGGCGAACGCGAGCACGGTGTCCGCGGCGCCGAGCAGCTCGGCGGGCGCGCCGCCCGCGTGCGACGCGACGGCGAGCCTGCGGCCGGGCCCGTTGCCGCAGGCGGGCCAGATGCCGGCAGGGTCGGCGATGGCGAGGATCGCGCAGCGCGGCCGGTTGATCGCCGGGGTGGACCAGAACTCGTACCTGATGGGGTTCCGCAACTCCTTCACCGGCGAGATCGAGGGTTTCGACGTCGACGTGGCGCGCCAGATCGCGAAGGCCGTGTTCGGTGACGAGAAGAAGGTGCAGTTCAAGGTCGTCACCGCGGCGGAGCGGATCCCGGTGCTGCAGCGCGGCGAGGTCGACGTGGTGGTCCGCACGATGACGATCACCTGCGACCGGCTCAAGGACGTGGACTTCTCGCAGGTCTACTACCAGGCGGGGCAGCGGGTGCTGGTGCGCCGCAACTCCGGCATCACCGGCGTGGAGGGCCTCGCGGACAAGCGGGTGTGTGTGGCCTCGGGGTCCACGTCGCTGGGCAACGTCGTGAACAGGGCGAAGACCACGGTGAGCGTGCCGAACTGGACGGACTGCCTGGTGATGCTGCAGCAGGGGCAGACCGACGCGATCTCGACCGACGACACGATCCTGGCGGGGCTGGCGGCGCAGGACCCCTACACCGAGGTGGTGGGGTCGCGGTTCACCGACGAGTCCTACGGCGTGGGCATCCCGAAGGGGCAGGACGACCTCGTGCGGTTCGTCAACGGCGTGCTGGAGCGGATGCGCACCGACGGCACGTGGAGCGGCATCTACGGACGGTGGCTGACGCCGCTGGGTCCGGCACCAGTGCCGCCGGTCGCGCGTTATCGGGATTAGGAGGGTCCGCGATGAGTGAAGAGCTGGATCTGCCCGAGACCGGGCCGCAGACCGCGCCGGGGACCGCGCCCTGGTCGGTGTCGCAGGAGGTGTCGCGGTCGAACTCGGGACGCACGCGGCGCGGCAGTGCGCGGTCGATGAGCCGCGGGCGGCTGGGCGCGGGGCTGGTCGAGGTGCCGCGGGTGCCGTACCGCGATCCGAAGACCGCCGTGCTGGAGCAGCCGGAGGTGCCGGAGGCGAAGCGGTTCTGCTCGAAGTGCGGCAAGAAGGTCGGGCGGCGCAAGGACGGCAAGCCGGGCCGGGTGGAGGGGTTCTGCCCGCAGTGCGGGCACGCCTACTCGTTCACGCCGAAGCTGGCGCCGGGCGAGGTGCTGCACGACCAGTACGAGGTGCTGGGGTGCCTGGCGCACGGTGGCCTGGGCTGGCTGTACCTGGCGCTGGACCACGCGGTGAGCGACCGGTGGGTGGTGCTCAAGGGCCTGCTCGACTCCGGTGACGCGGACGCGATGGCGGCGGCGCTGGCGGAGCGGCGGTTCCTGGCCGAGGTCGAGCACCCGAACATCGTGAAGATCCACAACTTCATCCGGCACGAGCGCGGCGGCAGCGACAAGCTCGTCGAGTACATCGTGATGGAGTACGTCGGCGGCGAGTCGATCAAGGACATGATCACCCGGCGGCGCCGCGACGGCCGCGGCGACGAGGCGTTGCCGCTGGCACAGGCCATCGCGTACGTGCTGGAGATCCTGCCCGCGGTCGGCTACCTGCACGGTGTGGGGCTGCTGTACTGCGACTTCAAGCCGGACAACATGATCCACACCGAGGAGCAGCTCAAGCTCATCGACCTGGGCGCGGTACGGCGCATCGACGACCACCACTCCCCCATCTACGGCACGATCGGCTACCAGGCGCCGGAGATCGGCACGATCGGCCCGTCGGTGTTCTCCGACATCTACACGGTCGGGCGCGCGCTGGCGGTGATGAGCTTCCCGTTCGACTTCCGCGGCCGCTGCAAGGACCGGCTGCCGACGGTGGACGAGGAGCCGCTGCTGGGCCGGTTCTCCTCGTTCCACCGGCTGCTGCTGCGCGCGACGAACCCGAACCCGGAGCTGCGGTTCTCCAGCGCCGAGGACATGGCCGAGCAGCTCACGGGCGTGCTGCGCGAGGTGCTGGCGATCGAGGACGGCGTGGCGCGGCCGGGTCCGTCGCGGCAGTTCACGCCGGAACGCCGCCGCTTCGGCGTGGAGGGCGAGCTGGACCTGGCCGAGGTGGCGCTGGCGCTGCCGGCGCCGAGCGTGAGCACCTCGGACGCGGCGGCCTCGTGGCTGGCGACGGCGACGACGTCGGACCCGGCGGGCCTGCGCAAGGCGCCCGAGCTCACCGTCGAGGTGCGGCTGCGGATCGTGCGCGTGCTGATCGAGTCCGGCGACACCGAGGCCGCGTTGCGCGAGCTGGAGTCGCTGACCGCGCCGTCGATGTTCGACGAGCCCGAGATCGACCCCGCGGAGGACTGGCGCCCGGACTGGTACCGCGGTCTCGCCGCGCTGACCGACGAACGGCCGGAGGACGCGCTGCGGTTCTTCGACGCGGTCTGCTCGGCCGTGCCGGGCGAGGCGGCCCCGAAGCTCGCGCTGGGCGTGTGCGCGGAGGCCGTCGGCGACCTCAAGGGCGCGGCGGACTGGTACGAGCTCGTGTGGCGCACGGACCACTCGTACGTGTCCGCGGCGTTCGGGCTGGCGCGCGTCCTGCTGGCCTGTGGGGACCGTTCCCGCGCCGTCGAGGTGCTGCTGTCGGTCCCGGACACGTCGTCGCAACATCTGGCGGCCCAGATCGCGGCGGTCCGCGCGCAGCTCGGCGACTGCGCCGCCGAGGACCTCGTCGCGGCCGGGGAACGGTTGCACGCCTTGGACATCGACGTCCATTCGCACACCCAGCTCTCGGCCGAGGTGCTGGAGGCGGCGTACGACTACGTGACCCGCAATCAGGCCGCCGAGGGCAAGGTGCTGGACTGTGCACTCTCCGAACACGAGCTTCGGCTGGGTCTCGAGCGGCGCTACCGCACGCTGGCCCGGTTCGCGGCCACGCCGGAGGAACGGATCGCATTGGTGGACCGCGCGAACGCGGTAAGGCCTAGGACGTTGGTTTGATGGACACCCTGAAGTGCCCGGAGTGCTTCGCGCCCGTCGCGGCGGAGGACCGGTTCTGCGAGGCGTGCGGACGCAACCTGCTGGTCCGCCGCACGCCGCTGGGCGGACCGACCGGTCCCGCGCAGGCCGAGTGCATCCTGTGTGGATCGCCCGACATCGACGACGAGGACTACTGCACCCAGTGCGGCCGTCACCAGCCCTCGGCGCGTGACCGGGTCGAGTACACGCTGGGCGCGGTCTCCGGCGTGTCGGACCGGGGCAAGCGCCGGGCGCGCAACGAGGACTCGATGGCGTTCGGGCACGTCGCGGGCAAGGGTGTCGCCGCCGTGGTCTGCGACGGTGTGGCCTCCTCCGAACGCGCGGAGCAGGCCTCGCAGGCCGCCGCCGACGCCGCGGTGGACGTGCTGCTCAACGCCCTGATCGACACCGCGGACGCCGAGCAGGCGATGGTCGACGCGGTCGCCGCGTCGTGCTCGGCGGTGGAGCACCTGGTCGAGCTGGAGCCGATGGAGGCGGGCGGCCGGGGTGTGGCGCCGTCGTGCACCTTCGTGTCGGTGCTGGTCTCGGGCCCGTCGGTGACGGTCGGCTGGGTCGGCGACTCGCGTGCCTACTGGCTGTCGGACGAGGGCTCCAAGCAGCTCACGACGGACGACACGTGGGCGGCGCAGCTGGTCGCGGAGGGTGTGCTGACCGAGGAGCAGGCGCGCACGGACCGCCGCGCGCACGTGCTGTCGCGGTGGATCGGCGCGGACGCGGGTGTGGTGGTGCCGCAGGTCGTGACGCTGCAGCCGACCTCACCGGGCGTGTTCCTGCTGTGCTCGGACGGGCTGCACAACTACCGCCCGCAGCCCGAGGACCTGCAGCCGCTGCTGCCGTGCGGGCCGGAGGAGTTCGTGAAGGTCGCGCTGGAGGCGGGCGGGCACGACAACATCACCGTCGTGCTGGTGCCGTTCGCGCCGGAGAGCTGACGCCGCTGACGGTCGGGTCGACGAGCCGGTCGGCCCGTTGCCCGCCGACGAGGGCCACCGGCTCTCCTTGCCCGCCCTTGTGCCGCACGCGGGGCGCTTTCGTACCGACATGCGGTACGAAAGCGCCCCGCGTGCGGTCCGGCAAGGACAGGAGGCACGACTTCGGCAGCGGATTTGCGGCGTCACCGACAAGCGCTGCTGAGGCCCTCATCATGGGGATATGAGGAGGGCGGTGTTGATCGCGGTGGCGGTGGTTGTCACCATCGTCGCCGTGGTCTTCACCTTCCAGCGCAAGCTCGTGTACTTCCCCTCCCCCGGTCCGCTGCCGAGCGCGGACGAGGTGCTGCCCGGCGGGCGCGACGTCCGGCTGGTGACGGCGGACGGCTTGCTGCTCGACGGCTGGCACTTCGAGCTCCCGGACGCGCCCGCGACGGTGATCGTGTTCCCGGGCAACGGCGGCAACCGGGCGGGGCGGGTGTCGCTGGCGCGGGAGCTGACCGCGCGCGGCCTGTCGGTGCTGCTGTTCGACTACCGCGGCTACGGCGACAACCCGGGCAAGCCGTCGGAGGAGGGCCTGACGTTCGACGCGCGGGCGGCGCTGGACCTGATCGACGGGCCGGTCGTGTACTTCGGCGAGTCGCTGGGCGCGGCGGTGGCCGCGGAGCTCGCGACCTATCGCGCGCCCAAGGGCATGGTGCTGCGCTCGCCGTTCACGTCGCTGGCGGCGGCCGGGTCGCACCACTACCCGTGGCTGCCGGTGAAGATGTTGTTGCAGGACAAGTACCCGGTGCTCGAACGGGTGTCCGCTGTGGACGTCCCGACCGTGGTGCTGCTGGGGACGAAGGACTCGGTGGTGCCGCCCGCGCAGAGCCGTGAGGTGGCCACGGCGGCGCGCGCGAAGCTCGTCGAGGTCGCGGGCGCGGACCACAACGACGAGGTGCTGGTGTCGGGGCCGCAGGTGATCGACGCGGTGCTGTCGGTCAGCTGACCGGCGCGATCTCGCCGGAGCCGCGGTGCACGAGGGCGGCGGGGACGACGGCGTGCACGGGCGGTGAGGTGTCGCCGTCGACGCGGGCGAGGATGAGCTCGGCGGCCCTGCGGCCGATGCCGGGCACGTCCTGGCGCACGACGGTGATGCCGGGTTCGAGCATGTCGGCGAGCGGGAAGTCGTCGAACCCGATGACGGCGACGTCGCGGTGCAGGTCGCGGGCGCGCAGCACGCGCATGGCGCCGACGGTGACGAGGTTCTGGGCGGCGAACAGCGCCGTGGGCGGCCGGTCGAGGTCGAACAGCTCCGCGGTGGCGGTCTCGGCGAGGTCGGCGCCGTGCAGGTCGGTGCGCACGAGCGTCTCGCGCAGGGTGAGTCCGGCCTGGGCGAGGCCTTCGAGGTAGCCGGTGTAGCGCTCCTGGCTGGTCCACAGGGTGCGCCGGTCGCCGAGGAACGCGATGTCGCGGTGCCCCAGTGCGGCCAGGTGCAGGACGGCCTCGCGGGAGCTGTCGCGGTTGGTGGTGGTGACGCAGTCGGTGCCGCCGAAGGTGGGCGGCCGGTCGACGAGCACCATCGGCGTGCCGCGGTCGCGTTCCTGCTGCAGGGCGTCCTGGTGGCCGCCGGCGGCCATGACGACGACGCCGTCGACGCGGCGCGCGGACAGCGACAGCAGCAGTTCGCGTTGCAGGGTGTGGTCGTCCTCGCTGCTGCCGGCGAGCACGAGGACGCCGCTGCGCCGGGCGTGGTCCTCCACGGCGCGCAGCAGGGCGGCGTCGAAGGGGTTGGAGAGGTCCTCGAACAGCACGCCGATGGTGGCGCTGCGGCGGTCGGAGCGGCGCAGGCTGCTGGCGGTGAGGTTGGGCCGGTAGCCCAGGGTGCGGGCGGCGGCGCGGACGCGGTCGACGACCTCGGTGCCGGCGCCGGGCAGGCCGTTGATGACGCGCGAGACGGTCTTGGTGCTGACCCCGGCCAGCGCGGCGACGTCGCGCATCGTGGGTTCGCGTCTGGCGGGTGCTCTGTCCATGTGCACGTCCTACGACTCTTGCGTCAACGATGACGCAACGGTATACCCGTTTGCACAGCTCGCGTAGCCGCTCTCCCGTTCATCATCCGCGAGACTTCGGACGGGCGGTTACGTCAACGTTGACGTAGGAGTTGCCATGCGTAGAAGTGTCGGAGTCACCGCGGCGGCGTTGCTCACCTTGCTCACCGCGTGCGGGGGTGGTGGGTCCTCCAGCGGCACGACGCTGGTCGGCCTGGTGACGAAGACGGACACGAACCCGTTCTTCGTGAAGATGAAGGAGGGCGCGCAGCAGGCGGCCTCGTCGGCGGGGGCGACGGTGCAGTCGTTCGCGGGCAAGCAGGACGGCGACAACCAGTCGCAGGTCGACGCGATCGAGAACCTGATCGCGTCGGGCGCGAAAGGCATCCTGATCACGCCGAGCGACTCGAAGGCGATCGTGCCGTCGGTGGACAAGGCGCGCGCGGCGGGTCTGCTGGTGATCGCGCTGGACACGCAGCTGGAGCCGGCCAACGCCGCCGACGCGACGTTCGCGACCGACAACTACAAGGCCGGTCTGCTGATCGGGCAGTGGGCGAAGGCGAAGTTCGCGAAGGAGGGCAAGCAGGCCAAGATCGCGTTGCTGGACCTCAACCCGAACCAGGTGTCGGTGGACGTGCAGCGCGACCAGGGGTTCCTGGAGGGCTTCGGCGTCGACGTGAAGGACAAGGCCCGCATCGGGGACGAGTCCGACCCGCGGATCGTGGGCCACGACGTGACCGACGGCGCCCCGGAGGGCGGCCGCACGGCGATGGAGAACCTGCTGCAGAAGGACCCCGGGATCAACCTGGTCTACACGATCAACGAGCCCGCGGCGGCCGGTGCGTACGAGGCGTTGAAGGCGGCGGGCAAGGAGAAGGACGTCGTGATCGTCTCGGTCGACGGCGGGTGTCCCGGGGTGGACAACGTCAAGGCGGGCGTGATCGGCGCGACCTCGCAGCAGTACCCGCTGAAGATGGCGCAGCTGGGTGTGGAGGCGGTGTCGAAGTTCGCGAAGGACGGCTCGAAGCCGCAGAACACCGACACCGGGGTCACGTTGATCACCGACCAGCCCGCCGAGGGCGTCGAGTCGAAGGACTCGGCGTTCGGCCTGCAGAACTGCTGGGGCTGAGCCATGACGGCGGTGGTGGAGCAGCGGGACCGGTCGCTGCTGACGCGCGTGCAGCACGTGTTGCACGCGCAGGCGACGATCGGGCCGGCGGTGGTGCTGCTGGTGTCGGTGATCGTGTTCGCGTTGTTGTCGGACCGGTTCCTGACTCCGGGCAACATCTCGCTGATCCTGCAGCAGGTCGCGGTGGTGGGCACGCTCGCGGTGGGGCAGACGATCGTGATCCTCACTGCCGGCATCGACCTGTCGTGCGGGGCGATCATGGTGCTGACGTCGATCGTGATGGCGAAGGTGGCCTCGGAGACGGGCCTGCCGGGGCTGCCGGCGTTGCTGCTGGGGTTCCTGGTCGGCACGGTGTGCGGGTTGCTCAACGGGATGCTGGTGACGCGGCTGAAGCTGCCGCCGTTCATCGTCACGCTGGGCACGTTGAACGTGTTCTTCGCGCTGAACCTCTGGTACTCGGGCAGTGCCACGATCCGCGGTTCGGACATGCCGTCGTTGCTGCTGTTCACCGGGCAGACGTTCACCGTGGGCGGCACGCGCATCACCTACGGCTCGATCATGCTGGTGCTGCTGGTGGCGGCGATGGCGTTCGTCTTGAAGAACACGGCGTGGGGCAGGCACGTCTACTCGACCGGTGACGACCTGGAGGCCTCGCGCCTGTCGGGGATCCGGACGGCGCGGGTGCTGTTGAGCGTGTACGCGACGGCGGGGCTGATCTACGCGGTGGCGGCGTGGACGTTGATCGGCCGGATCGCCTCGGCCTCACCGCAGGCGGGGCAGACCGACAACCTGGACTCGATCACGGCGGTGGTGATCGGCGGGACGTCGCTGTTCGGTGGCCGCGGCGCGGTGGTGGGGTCGCTGATCGGCGCGTTGATCGTCGGCGTGTTCCGCAACGGCCTGGCTTTGGCCGGGGTGGACGTGCTGTGGCAGACGATGGCGGTCGGTGTGCTGATCATCGTGGCGGTGTCGCTGGACCAGTGGATCAGGAAGGTGAAGGCATGACCACCCCGATCCTGCAGGCCACGGGCCTGGTCAAGCGGTACGGCAGGGTGACGGCGCTGGCGGGCTCGGACCTGGAGCTGCTGCCGGGCGAGATCCTCGCGGTGATCGGCGACAACGGCGCGGGCAAGTCGTCGCTGATCAAGGCCCTGTCCGGCGCGGTGGTACCGGACGAGGGCGAGGTGCTGCTCGACGGCTCCCCCGTGTCGTTCTCCACGCCGCTGGACGCCCGCAACGCCGGCATCGAGACGGTGCACCAGTCGCTGGCGGTGTCGCCGTCGCTCGACATCGCGGCGAACCTGTTCCTGGGCCGGGAGCTGCGCCGCAAGGGCGTGCTGGGGTCGGTGTTCCGGATGCTCGACCGCGCGGGCATGCGGGAGGAGGCGCGCCGTCAGCTCGACGCGCTGGGGATCATGACGATCCAGAACCCCGGCCAGGCGGTGGAGACGCTGTCGGGCGGGCAGCGGCAGGCCGTGGCGGTGGCGCGGGCGGCAGCGTTCGGCAGCCGGGTCGTGATCATGGACGAGCCGACGGCGGCGCTGGGTGTGCGGGAGTCGCGTGCGGTGCTGGACCTGATCCTGCAGGTCCGGGACCGGGGTCTGCCGGTGATCCTGATCAGTCACAACATGCCGCACGTGTTCGAGGTGGCCGACCGGATCCACATCCAGCGCCTGGGCAGGCGCAAGGCGGTGGTGGACCCGAAGTCGGTGTCGATGTCGGACGCGGTGGCGATCATGACCGGCGCGATGGAACCGCCTGAGGCCTAGGCGGTGCCGAAGGGGTTGTCGATCACGTACCGCCACCGGCCGTCCTCGCCTCGGCGAGCGACGTCGGTGGCGGTGCCGGTCACCTCGCCGATGCTCCAGTCGACGATGAGCAGCGCGATGCCGTCGTGGGCGTAGACGTGCCGGGGCCGCACGTCGATGGGCAGGCCGAGTCCGAGGAACCGCTGGTTGGCGGCGCGCCGGGCGGCGGCGGTGACGGTCTGGCCGGGTTCGGGGACGAACAGGCCGCCGGGTTCGTAGACGGCGTCGACGGCGTCCGCGTCGCGGGAGTTGAACGCGGCGGCGAAGTCGTGGGCGACACTGGCGGGGTGGATGGTCATGGTGGGAGCGTCGCGGGCTCCGGCGTGGGTCACCAAACGGTGACCTGGGACGACGAGCTGGTGCCATCGGAGGCCGGGCGCACGACGCGGCCGAGCGCGGAGTGCCCGGTGGAGGTCGCGCTGGCGGCGATCAGCGGCCGGTGGGCGACGCTGGTGCTGCGGGACCTGATGCACGGGCCGCGGTCGTTCTCGGCGTTGCGTGCAGGGTTGCCGCAGCTCAGCGCGAAGGTGCTGACCGAGCGGCTGGACTCGCTCGTGGCGCAGGGGCTGGTGTCCTGCTCGCGCTCCCCCGGTTTCCCGGTCCGGACGTCCTACGAGCTGACGCCGGCCGGGCTGGTGCTGCGGCCGTTGCTGGTGCAGCTGTACCGCACGGGCGAGGCGCTAATGGGCGAGCTCGCGCAGCACTGACTCCAGTGGCGCGATGAGGTTGCGGGAGATCTTGAGCTCCTCGGACACGAGCACCGTGTGCTTGTCGACGCGCTTCCAGAACTGGCCCTCGACGGGGATCTCGATCATGCGGAGGGTGAAGACGGGCTGGTGGCCGAGCTCGACGGTGAGCTGGTCGACGATCTCCTTGAGCATGAGGTAGCCGTCCTGGCGGGCGGCGTCGCGCAGCCGGGTCCGCTCGGGTGAGGTCGGGTCGGGCCGCCACAGGGTGTGGGCGGCACGCATGTGTTCGGGCACGCCGACGGGTGGCCGGCCTCCGCCACCGGTGGCGAGCGCCTCGGTCCACCACCGGTCCCACGCCGACCCGAAGGTCTCCGGCACGTACGCGTCGTGGTCGCGCGGTACCGGCGGGGTCAGGCGTGGGATCGCGTCGGCGGTCGGGGTGCTGACGCCCAATGCGTCACGGACGTAGAGGACGAAGGTGTCGCCGGAGCCGCTGGACACCTGCCACGTGGAATCCCCAGGAAAGTGCATGTTCCACGGTAGCGGCTCACAACGGCACGGCGTCGAGTGCTTTGTAGATCCGCTTGTCGCTCACGGTGTAGCGGGTCGGGATGGTCTGGGCGAAGTAGGACAGGCGCAGTTCCTCGATCATCCAGCGGATCTCGTCGAGCTCGGGAGCGGGTTCGTCGGCCGGCGTCTGCGCGCGCAGTTCGCGGTACTCGGCGTGGACCTCGTGGATCTTGGCGGTCCAGTCGAGGTCGCGGCGCGGGTTCTCGGGCAGTTTCTCGATGCGCCGCGCGATGCCCTTGAGGTACCGGACGAGGTCGGGCAGCCGGTCGTAGCCGGTGCGGGTGACGAAACCCTTGTACACCAGCGAGTTGAGGTGTGCGCGGATGTCGTTGGCCGAGTCCGGGGCACCCTTGAGGCCGCTGAGCTTGAGCTCGGCGTCGTGGGCGGCCTCGAGGACCTTGCGGACCTCCTGCACGACGACCCACGTGGTGTCGTTGAGCGCGGCCTGGACCTTCTTCAGCTGCGCCGCGTAGGACTTGGCGTTCCAGGCTGGCTCGCCCATGAGCCGGTCGACGGCGGCCATGATGCAGTCCGACAGCAACGCGGCGACGCTGCCGTGCGGGTTGCGGGTCAGGGCGAGCTTGGCGGCGTTGTCGAGGTGGCGCTGCAGGTGCTTGACGGGTGAGTTGATGCCCAGCAGCAGGAGCCTGCGCACGCCGCGGCGGTGCGCGTAGGCCTGCCGGCCGGGTGTGTCGAGGACCTTGATCGCGGCGGTCTCGCCCTGGTCGAGCAGCGACGGGTAGGCGGTGACGGTGATGCCGGACTGCCGTTGCTCGATCGTCTTGGGCAGGGCGTCGAAGTCCCACGTCGTCAGCCCGGTGCGTTCGAGGTGCCCGGCGGCCTGGCTGAGCGACTCGCGGACCTCGTCGCGCAGCTTCTCCTTCAGCGCCGCGATGTCCTTGCCCTCGGCGAGGGTGCGGTTGTGCTCGTCGACGACCTGGAACGTCAGCTTGAGGTGGTCCGGGACGGCGTCGAACTGCCAGTCCTCGCGCTGCACCGTCACGCCGGTGAGCGCCCTGAGCTCCCGTTCCACGCCATAGAGCAGGCTCGTCTCCTCGGGCTTGATGCGCGCGAGCACGGCCGTGGCGACGTCGGGGACGGGCACGAAGTTGCGGCGGATCTGCTTGGGCAGCGAGCGGATGAGCGCGACGACGAGGTCGTGGCGCAGGCCGGGGATCTGCCAGGAGAACGCGTCGTCGTCCAGCGTGGTGAGCGCGGGCAGCGGGAGCTGGACGGTGACGCCGTCGTTCTTCGTGCCGGGTTCGAAGTGGTAGCTCAGCGGCAGGCTGAGCTCGCCCTGGCGCCACTGGTCGGGATAGGCGTCGGGGGTGACGTCGGCCCGTTCGTTGACCAGCATCTCCTTGGTGAAGGTGAGCTGGTTCTTGTCCTTCTGCTTCTTCCACCACGTGTCGAAGTGCCGCGCCGAGACGACCTCGGCGGCGACGCGCTTGTCGTAGAACTCGTAGAGGGTCTCCTCGTCCACGACGATGTCGCGGCGCCGGGCCCGGTTCTCCAGCTCGCCGACCTCGTCGAGCAGCGCGCGGTTGGTGTGGAAGAACCGGTGGTGGGTGGTCCACTCCCCCTGCACGAGCGCGTGGCGGATGAACAGCTCACGGGAGAGTTCGGGGTCGATGCGGCCGTAGCTGACCTTGCGGCCGACGACGATCGGCACGCCGTAGAGCGTGACCTTCTCCAGCGCGACGACGGATCCGCGTTTGGTCTCCCAGTGCGGTTCGGAGTACTGGCGTTTGACGACGTGCTCGCCGAGGCGTTCGGCCCACTCGGGTTCGATCTTGGCGACGATGCGGCCCCACAGGCGGCTGGTCTCGACGAGTTCGGCGGCCATCACCCACTGCGGTGGTTTCTTGGCCAGCGCGGAGCCGGGGAAGATCGCGAACTTGGCGTTGCGGGCGCCGAGGAACTCCGTGAGCGGGCGCCGTTTCTCGTTGGGGGCCTGCTTCTTGACGATGTCCTTGACGCCGATGTGGCTGAGCAGCCCGGACAGCAGGGCGATGTGGATGTTGCGCGGGTCGCCGGGCTGGTCGTTGACGTGCATGCCGATCTGCTTGGCGACCTGGCGCAGCTGCAGGTAGATGTCCTGCCACTCGCGCACGCGCAGGTAGTTGAGGAACTCGGCCTTGCAGCGCTTGCGGAACTGGTTGCCGCTCAGCTCCTTCTGCTGCTCCTTGAGGTACTCCCACAGGTTGAGGAACGTCGTGAAGTCGGACTCCTTGTCGACGAACCTCGCGTGCTGCTGGGTCGCCGCCTCCTGCTGGTCGGCGGGGCGTTCGCGGGGGTCCTGGATGGACAGTGCCGCGGCGATGATCATGACCTCTTTGAGGCAGCCGGTGGTGTCGGCCTCGAGCACCATGCGGCCCAGGCGCGGGTCGACGGGCAGCGCGGCGAGCTTGCGGCCGGTCGGGGTGAGCTTCTTCTCGGCGGCGTTGATCGCGCCGAGCTCTTGGAGCAGGCCGATGCCGTCGTTGATGTTGCGGGAGTCCGGCGGGTCGATGAACGGGAACCGGGCGACGTCACCGAGGCCGATGTTGGTCATCTGCAGGATGACGCTGGCGAGGTTGGTGCGCAGGATCTCCGCGTCGGTGAACTCGGGGCGGGCCTCGAAGTCCTCCTCGGAGTACAGGCGGATGCAGATGCCCTCGCTGACACGGCCGCAGCGGCCCTTGCGCTGGTTGGCCGACGCCTGGCTGATGGCCTCGATCGGCAGGCGCTGGACCTTGAGGCGGTGGCTGTAGCGGGAGATGCGCGCGGTGCCGGGATCGACGACGTACTTGATGCCGGGCACGGTGAGGCTGGTCTCGGCGACGTTGGTGGCGAGCACGATGCGCCGGCCGGTGTGCCGCTGGAAGACCCGGTGCTGCTCACCCACGGACAACCGCGCGTACAGCGGCAGGATCTCGGTGTTGCGGAGGTCTTCCTGTTTGAGGGCGTCGGCGGTGTCGCGGATCTCGCGTTCGCCGGACAGGAACACCAGGACGTCGCCGGGGCCTTCTGCCTGCAGTTCGCGGACGGCGCTGATGATGCCCTGGGTCTGGTCGTCGTCCTCCTCCAGCGGCCGGTAGCGGGTCTCGACCGGGTAGGTGCGGCCGGAGACCTCGATGACCGGGGCGTTGCCGAAGTGCTGGCTGAAGCGCTGCGGGTCGATCGTCGCCGAGGTGATCACGACCTTGAGGTCGGGACGGCGCGGCAGCAGCTGCTTGAGGTAGCCGAGCAGGAAGTCGACGTTGAGGCTGCGTTCGTGGGCCTCGTCGATGATGATCGTGTCGTAGCGCGAGAGCTCGCGGTCGGTCTGGATCTCGGCGAGCAGGATGCCGTCGGTCATGAGCTTGACCAGCGTCTCGTCGCCGGACTGGTCGGTGAACCGGACCTTGTAGCCGATCGTGTCCCCGAGCTTGGTGCCCAGCTCCTCCGCCACCCGTTCGGCGACGGTGCGCGCGGCGATGCGCCGGGGCTGGGTGTGCCCGATCTGACCGGTGATGCCGCGCCCCAGCTCCAGGCAGATCTTGGGCAGCTGCGTGGTCTTGCCGGACCCGGTCTCGCCCGCGACGATCACGACTTGGTGGTGCGCGATCAGCTCTTTGATCTCGTCCTTGTGCTGGCTGACCGGCAGCTCGGCCGGATAGCTGATCTGGGGAACGGACTCCCTGCGCAGCGCGACCTTGAGCGCGGCCTCGTCGATCTGGGCGGCGATCTCCTCGGTGATCTTCTTGCGCGCGAGCGGGTCCTTGACCCGGCGTGCGCCGTCGAGGCGCCTGGCGAGCCGGCGTTGATCACGCGGCATGAGCTCGGGCAGGCGTTTGTGCAGTTCAGCGTGCGGGGTGTCCATTTGGGTTCCAGGATAGTGGGGAGCTCCGATTCGCTCGCGTCAATAACTGTCGGACCCCGCCGCGGGCGTGCCGCCATGGACTCCGGGGGCTTCTGGAAGCTGCTCGATCACGCCCTTGTCGTGGCGCCTGACCTGGACAGACGTGGCGAGTGGCTGTCCGGGCGGCTCGCGTTGTCGCCCGCGGGTGAGATCGCCGACTTCGCGGACTCGTCCTTGCCACGCTCGGCGGCGTCGACGGCGCACCGGCGATCTGGACACGTTCCTCCGGCGGACATGGCGCGCCGCACTCCGCACCTGTAGGCGTTGTTCGGGAAAGCGCCCGCCTGGCCGCCCCGACGTTCTCTTCCTCACGCCCTGGCAATCCCTCTTCTCTCCCCGGCGGCCCACCTTCCTCACCGCCCTCACCGCGCGGTCGCCGGGTCGCGCTGCGGGATTCCCCGCCACTTCCTCCATGGCATCCCGGCCTTGTCGCTGTCCCGCGGAGCGAGGCGTGCGGGCCCATCCCAAGCCCGACTCCGGTCGCCATCACCGCGCACAACCCGGCAGAACCCGCACCCATCGCCCTCTGACCGAGCCCTGACCTGCGCCGATCCCGGGGCGTCAAAAATTGTCAGACCCCCTCGCTAGCGTTCCGGGCATGGACCTGAACTCGTTCTGGGGCCTGGTGGAGTCCTCCGGCGTGGAGGCGACCGACCAGGACGATCGGCTGGAGCGGCTGACGGCCGCGCTGGCCGCGCTGCCTCCCGCGGAGGTGGTGGGGTTCGCGTTGCGGCTCGACGAGCAACGCCGCCGGGTGGACACGTGGGCGCACTGGCAGGCGGCGGACCTGATCTGCGGCGGGCTGTGTTCGGACGACGGGTTCTTCTACTTCCAGGCGTGGCTGGTGGGTCAGGGCCGCGAGGTGTTCGAGGCGGTGGCCTCGTCGCCGGACGCGCTGGCCGATCTGCCGCACGTGCGGTTGCTGGCGTCGCGGGGCGGCGTGCACGCGTGGGCCGATGAGGACTGGCCTGACTGGGAGGGTCTCGACTACGTGGCGGCCGAGGCGTTCGACGGTGATCTGGAGTCGGAGCCCGCGGTGCACGGGGTGCTGGTGTCTCCGGAGCCGGTGGGTGAGAGGTGGGACTTCGCTGATCCGGCGGAGATCTCCGCGCGGGTTCCGCGGTTGGGTGCGTTGTTCGGGAAGGTGGCGTGATGGACGTGCCGGGCGGTGCCGAGGTGCCGGCAGAGGTGCCGGTCGACGTGGTGGTGTGGCGGGCTCCTGGTCCGGGTTCGTTCGCGGAGGCGGCGGCCCGGTATGCGGAGCTGCGGTCCTCGCCGCTGGGCGCGTTCGAGCCCGCGGTGGCGGCGTTCGTGCGGGAGTTACGGCTGACGTCGCCGGATCCGTCGTCGGCGGTGTCGTGGGAGGAGGCGCTGACGGTGGGGGTGGACGCGGTGATCGTGCACGTGGTGTGGCCGGGTCAGCGTCAGGTGCTGGAACTGGTGGCGTTGCTGGCGTCGCGGCACGGGCTGGTGTGTTTCGAGCCTGCCCGCCAGGTCGCGATGTCCTGACGCAGCGCGGTCTTCGTGGCGGCGGGTGCGTAGGAGGCGTCGACGGCGTTGGTGGCGAGGCGCGCGAGGGCGTCGTCGTCGAAGCCGAGGTGTTCGCGCAGCAGCTGGTACTCGCCGGTGAGCGTGGTGCCGGTGGAGGCGGGGACGTCGGTGCTGAGGGTGACGGTCAGGCCGGCGTCGATGAGCAGTGGCAGCGGATGAGAGGAGAGTGATTCGACCAGTCCCAGTGCGACGTTCGAGGACGGGCAGGCTTCGAGCGGGGTGCCGCGGTCGCGCAGCATGGCGACGACCTCCGGGTCCTCGAGTGCGCGGAACCCGTGTCCGATCCGGTCGGCGAGCCCGACGGTGAGGGCCTCGGCGACGCTGGCCGCCCCGCAGGACTCGCCGGCGTGGTGCACGAGCCCGATCCCGGCCTCCCGTGCGGCGCGGAACACGGCGGCGAAGGGGGTGAGCGGGTGGTTCTCCGCTCCGGCCGTGCCGATGGCCACGACCTGCGGGTGTGCTGTCGCGAGTCGCAGTGACTCCTCGAACCGCGCGACCGATCGCTTTCTGGGGTGGTCCACGATCACACGGCACTCGATGCCGTGGGCGGCCTGTCCTGCGGCGAGCCCGGACAACACCGCCTCGAGCGGCATGTCCGGATCACCGAGCCGTTCCCCGTGCGCTGCCGCGGTGAACGTGACCTCGGCGTACCGGGTCCCCTGCGCTGCTTCCTCGGCGCAGAACTCGTACGCGATCCGGTGGAAGTCCTCGGCTCGCCGCAGGCAGTCCCGTACCGCGCCGTTGTGCGCGGCGAACTGTGCGAAGCCGTCGAACGCCCCGGCCTGCACGGCGGGGACGTCGACGCCGTGCACGTCGGCGAGCTCGGCGAGGGTGTCCTCGCGCACGGTGCTTTCGAGGTGCACGTGCAGGTGGGCCTTGGGCAACGTCGCGAGGTCACGCATGATCGGCGACGCTACCCAAGGCCCGTCAGCGGGCGCCCGGCATTTTTCGGCGGGCTACCGCGCGAGGAACGCCACGGCGCTGTCGCTCTCGTGGTCGGGGACGTCGCCGTGCCCGCCGGGGTTGGCGTGCAACGACTTGTGCGGTGTGGTGAAGGCGTCGAACAGCGCGAGGCCGGCGTCGCGGGCGACGAGCTGGTCGTCCCACTGCAGCAGGAACCGCACGGGCACGGTGATCCGCGCGGCGGCGAGCACGAGGCCTTCGGTGGCGCCGACGAGCCCGAACACGGCGGCGCGGACGCGGGGTTCGGCGGCGACGAGCGGGATGCCGATGGCGCTGCCCATCGACGTGCCCCAGAACCCGATGCGAGAACCGGAGAACGGCAGGGCGTCGAGGACGGAGCGCCATTCCGGGATCGCCTGGGAGGCCAGCAGGGCGTTGTACTCGGCGATGAGCTCCCAGGCGTCCTGTCCGGCGGCCGTGCGGGTGCGGATCCCGGTGATGTACCGCTCGTCGACGGCGGTGCGGGGCCGGTCGCCGTGGCCGGGGGCGTCGAGCGTGACGACGGCGAGTCCGGCGGCGGCACAGCGGTGCGCGCGGGCGATGACGCCGGGAGCGTGGGTGTGCTGGCCGCCGCCGGGGGCGCCGAGGACGAGGCCGGTGGGCTCGCCCTCGGGGGTCCAGAACGCTCCGGGCACGCCGTCGTGGACGAAGTCACGCCGGGTGACGCCGTGGGCGTGGCTGGCCGTGGAGGTGAAGTGCATCATCGATCGCCTTTCGGGGGCTGCCTGGAGCGCTCCCGTGGCGACGCGCGGGGCGTCAGGCCGGGGACGGGAGGGAGCGCCCATCTGGGGTGACCGCGTTGATGGGACTCACCTCCTCTGACCGATCGCGTGCGGCGACCCTAGCAAGCGGTGTCGGCCGGGCGCGCGGGTATTCGGCGCGACATCGGTTGTGCGTGGCCATTAGGTTCCGGTGCCATGCCTGATGTTGTGCAGACGCGCCATGGCGCGACGGTGCTGATGTGCGCCCCGGACGGTCCGCGGATCGTCGACGAGCAGTCCGCTGTGGACTTGATGGGCACGTTGTGGGGTCAGGACGTGCAGTGGCTGGTGCTGCCGCTGCAGCGGTTGTCCGAGGACTTCCTGGTGCTGCGCACGCGGGTGGCGGGTGCGGTGGTGCAGAAGTTCCAGCAGTACGGGTTCCGGCTCGTGGTGGTCGGGGACGTCACCGAGCAGGTGGCGGCGAGCACGGCGTTGCGCGACTTCGTCCACGAGTCGAACCGGGGCCGGCAGCTGTGGTTCGTCGCGGATGAGGCGGAGCTGGACGCACGTCTGAGCGCGGTGGCCTGACCACGACAAACGGCTCTATTGCAACCAGATTGCAATAGGTAGGGTCGCGGGCATGGACATCCGTCGTTCTCTGTCGTCGCACAGTGGTCCGCGCAGGTCGCCGCACGAGGTCCTGCGTCGTCTCGCCGAGCAGGTCACGCCACGAACCCGGCCGGAGGATCCGGTGCGGGAGCTGGAGGAGCGGGTCGCGGGGCTACTGGGCAAGCCCAAGGCGTTGTTCTTCCCGTCGGGGACGATGGCGCAGCAGGTGGCGTTGCGGGTGCACGCCGATCGGACGGGCCGCCGCTCGTTCGCGGGGCATCCGCAGACACATCTGCAGGTGTGGGAGAACCAGGGCTACAACGCGTTGCACGGTCTGCGGTTCCACCCGGTGGGCGACCGCAACGAGCTGTTCGGCCTGGACGACCTGGCCGCGGTGCACGAGCCGCTCGCCGCCGTGGTGTTCGAGCTGCCGCAACGCGACATCGGCGGCATGCTGCCCGAGTTCGGGGATCTGGCCAGGCAGGCGAAGTGGGTCAGGCAGAGCGGCGCGGCCGCGCACTGCGACGGCGCGCGGCTGTGGGAGGCGCAGACCGGCTACGACGCCACGTTCGCGGAGATCGCCGCGGTGTTCGACACGGTGTACGTGTCGCTCTACAAAGGACTCGAAGGCGTGCGGGGCGCGGTGCTCGCGGGTGACGAGGAGACGATCGGGCACGCGGCGGTGTGGCGGCGCCGGATGGGCGGGGCGATCGTGGACGCGTGGCCGCTGGCGTCGATCGCGTTGATGGGCATGGACGAGAACCTGCCGCGGATGGCGGAGTTCCGCGACCACGCCCAGGCGCTCGCGAGGGCGATCAACGAGGACGGCTTCGCGCACACGGCACCGCACGTGCCCGCCACTCCCCTGTTCCACGTCCATCTGCCGATGTCACGCCATGACGCGCAACGAGCGGCGGAGCACCTGGCGGAGGAGACGAGGATCAAGCTGTTCCTCTACGCGCGGTCCAATCCGGACCCGAGCCGGTGCTCCTTCGAGGTGAGCGTGGGGATCAGCGGGCTGGAGTTCACGCCGCGCGAGGTGGTGGAGTTGATCAGAGGACTACCATCGCGGGTGTGAGCCTGCCCGAACCCGTCCAGCACGCGCTGGTCAGGGTCTCGCACTCGGTGCTGATCGACGTCGACGCGCTCGCGAGGGTGCGCGAGAGGTTCGACGACGAGCAGGCGGCCTCCCTGAGCGGCTATCTGCGCAGCGCCCAGGCGGCGAACACGGTGCGCGCGTACCGGTCGGACTGGATCGCGTGGGCGGGGTGGTGCCAGGCGGAGGGCCGGCAGGCGTTGCCCGCGGACCCGCTGGACGTGGCGGTGTACCTGGCGGTCGCGGCGGACACGGTGAAGCCCGACGGGTCACCGGCGTTCGGCGCGTCGACGCTGGAACGCAAGTCGGCGGCGATCTCGGCGGTGCACGCGGCGAACGGGCTGCCGAGCCCGACCCGCAGCGATGTGGTGCGGCTGACGCTGCGCGGTATCCGGCGCACCCGCAAGTCGCAGCCCCGCCGCAAACGCCCGGTGCTGCTCGACACCCTCGAAGCACTGCTGGCCGAACGACCGCCGGACGGGCCGGCGCGCGCGAGGGACGCGGTGCTGCTGCTCGTGGGGTTCGCCGGTGCGCTCAGGCGCAGCGAGCTGGCGGCCATCGAGTTCGAGGACGTCACGGTGGACGTGGACCCGCGCACGCACGAGCCGTTGCTGCTGATCCGGCTGGGGACGACGAAGACCGACCAGACGGGCAAGCACCAGCAGTCGGTGGTGCTGCCGCGCGGCAGCAGGCGCCCGACGTGCCCGGTGTGCGCGTTCGCGGACTGGGCCGACGTGCTCGACGGCAAGGAGATCACCGAGACCGGCCTGCACCGCTGCCACGGCTACCAGGCCACCCGCGGCCAGGGCGCGGTGTTCCCGATCATCAACCGGCACGGCGGCATCAGCGCGAAGGCGATGTCGGGGCGCGCGGTGGCGGAGCTGGTGAAGCGGTACGCGGTGCGGGCGGGGCTGGATCCGGCGTTGTTCGGCGGGCACTCGCTGCGGGCGGGGTTCGCGACGCAGGCGGCGCTGGGCGGGGCGAGCGACCGGGAGATCATGCGGCAGGGCCGGTGGACGAACCCGCGCACTGTGCACCGCTACATCCGCACGGCGAACCCGCTCGAGGACAACGCCGTGACCCGCCTGGGCCTGTGAATCTGTGACCCAGCTCTCACTGTGCGTAGTTAACTGTAAACAAGATCCCCGCCGGTAGGGCTGCACCGAACAGAGCAGCGCACTAGGCCGTCGGCACGGTCGTACCGGGAAGTTTCCGTCGTGTTTCCACGCCGTTTGAGCTGCTCTTTTGTCCCGCCATTCGGACAAAACCCGGTGTCCTGACCAGCGCATCAGCCCAATTCATGAAGTTATCTCGCACTTTGGGAGTGACTGGTCGCATGCACTGAGAGCAATACGATCACCACACCCGGTCATCGACGACGGCCGGCATGTTCCACGGTGATCGACCCGGCACCCCTGTAACGCCGGGGCGATCACTCCCTGCGCCGGAACAAGGAGCGTTCATGAAGCGCAAAACCCTGGGCATCACCACCGCCCTGGTGGCCGGAGCGGCCCTGGCCGCCACGGGCACGCTGGGAGCCAACGCCGCACCGCGGCCGACGGCCCCCACCCAACAGGAAGCTCTGCACGCCGCGGCCGAGCAGGCGGGGACGATCTCCTCCGCCCTCGGCCTGTCCGGCGGCGAACGACTCGTCCCCCGCGACGTCGTGCGCGACGCCGACGGCACCCACCACCTCCGCTTCGACCGCACCCTCAACGGTCTGAAGGTCATCGGCGGCGACCTCGTCGTCACCCAGAAGTCCGGCCAGGTCACAGGCGTGACCAAGGCGTCGGAGGCCTCCCTCGCCGGCCTCGGCACCGCAGCGCCCACCACCAACGCCGCCGGCACCCTCGTCGTCTTCGCCCTCGACCACGCCCCCGTGCTCGCCTGGGAGACGGTCACGCACAGCGTCAAGGACGACCAGACGCCCAGCGAACTGCACACCTTCACCGACGCCACCACCGGCGCGACGCTGCTGACCTACGACGACGTCCACCACGTCGAGGGCACCGGCCAGTCCACCTACACCGGCACCGTCGGCCTCAACACCACCCAGTCCGTCTCCACGTTCCAGCTCAAGGACCCGGCCCGCGGCAACCAGGCCGTCAACAACCTCAACAACGGCTCGGGCACCGGCACCCTGTTCACCGACGCCGACAACAAGTGGGGCAACGGCACCTACACCGACAAGGCCACCGCGGGCGTCGACGCCGCGTTCGGCGCCGCCAAGACCTGGGACTACTACAAGAACATCCACGGACGCAGCGGCATCAAGAACAACGGCCAGGGCGCGCTGAGCAAGGTCCACTACGGCAACAACTACAGCAACGCCTTCTGGTCGGACTCCTGCTTCTGCATGACCTACGGCGACGGCGCCCAGAACCGCAACCCGCTGACCAGCATCGACGTCGCCGCCCACGAGATGTCGCACGGCGTCACCTCCGCCACCGCGGGCCTGGTCTACTCCGGCGAGTCCGGCGGCCTCAACGAGGCCACCAGCGACATCTTCGGCTCCACCACGGAGTTCTACGCCGCCAACACCACCGACGCCGGCGACTACCTGATCGGCGAGAAGATCAACATCCGCGGCGACGGCAAGCCCCTGCGCTACATGGACAAGCCCTCCAAGGACGGCAAGAGCCTCGACTACTGGTCCAGCACCGCCGGCAACGTCGACGTCCACTACTCCTCGGGCATCGCCAACCACTTCTTCTACCTGCTGTCGGAGGGCAGCGGCCAGAAGACCATCAACGGCGTCACCTACGACTCCCCCACCACCGACGGCCAGCCCGTCACCGGCATCGGCCGCGACAAGGCCGAGAAGATCTGGTACCGCGCCCTGACCACGAAGTTCACCTCCAGCACCAAGTACGCCGCCGCCCGCACGGGCACCCTCGCGGCCACCGCGGACCTCTACGGCGCCTCGTCGCCCGAGTACGCGGCGGTCAACAGGGCCTGGGCCGCGGTGAACGTCAAGTAGACCCGCCGCCGCAAGAAGCGCCGAGGTCCGGACCGACCCCCTGCACGGTCCGGACCTCGGCATATTTGTGTCGCGCACACCCCCCAACGCCTGGTTTCCTCAGCGCCATGGGTTTCAGCGACGTGCTCACTCGCGACCACGAATGCCCCGCCTGCCACCACCGGGACACCTACTCCGTCCAGTTCAAGTTCGGCGACTGCCGGGGCGAGGTGTTCGAGATCGGCGACTCCATCACCTGGCAAGGCCTCCGGGAGGGCGAGCCGGGGCACCGCCTGGTGGTGACCGGCGGCATCGGCAGCGCCTGCTCCGCCTGCAACGGCCCGTACGACCTGGAACGCGTCGGCAACGACTGGTTCGAGGTCTACCTCGAAAACGACGTCATCACTCTCGTCACCTGGGACAACGGCCGTTTCGACCTCCGGCGCGACGGCGACTTCGTCGTCCTCGACGACTACCCGCCGGACCGCCGCCCCACCGATCAGGGCTGAAGATCGGTCGCCGCCAGGAACGACCCGTCCATGTAGAACGGCACCGACTCGTGCTCGTGCGTCACCAGCCACCGCCCCTCACGCCGCCGCAGCCCCACGGTCACTCGCATCCACATCGAGAACCCCTCCGGATACCCGACCGGCACCGCCGCCAGCCGAGCCAGCCCGTGCGCGAACGCCACGTCACCGGACACCGCGATCTCCAGGTCCCGGTGCTCCCGCGTGATAGGACCGGTGAACCCCGCCATCCACCCCGCCAACGCCTCCGGGTCACGCGCGTCCAGCCCGGTGTTGCGCAGTGGCGGCGCCAGCGTGCACGTCACCGCGTCGTCGGCGTACCGCGCCACGATCCGCTCCGGCGAACGCAGCCGCATGCCCTCCTCCTGCTCGGTGAACAACGCACGGATCGCGGTCTCGTCCTGCACCAGCGTCTGAGTCATTCCCACAACCTCCGTCTCGAAGTGACACTCCGGTGTCGAGACACGGCCCGCGGCCTCGACATGGCGGTGAGAAGATTTTTTCCGCCAGCCAGCCACGAGCCGGGAGGCCGCACGTGAAGTACCTGATCCTGATCTACAGCAACCCCAAGTCACGGGCCGCGTGGGACAAGCTCACCGACGAGCAGCAGATGAAGTTCGGCCAGGACCACTACGACCTGTCCGACAAACTCCGCGCCTCCGGCGAGCTCATCGTCAGCGAAGGCCTCCCCGGACCCGAGACCGGCAAGGGCGTCAGCATCAAGAACGGCGAGGTCGTCGTCACCGACGGCCCCTTCGCCGAGGCCAAGGAGTACCTCGCCGGCTTCTACCTCGTCGAGGCCGACAGCATCGACCAGGTCATCGCCCACGCCGCGACCCTGCCCGACGCCCACAACGACGGCATCGAGGTCAGGCCCGTCTGGGACCGCTCCATGCTGGACGGCCTGTGAACCCAGAGGTGGAGGGCCTGCTGCGCACACTCGCGCCGCAGGTCCTCGGCGTGCTCGTGCGCCGCCACGGCCAGTTCGACGTCTGCGAGGACGCCGTGCAGGAGGCACTGCTCGGCGCCGCCCAGCAATGGCCGGCCGACGGCATCCCCGACAACCCCAAGGGCTGGCTCATCACCGCCGCCAGCCGCAGGTGGATCGAGCAGTACCGCTCCGACACCGCCCGCCGCCACCGCGAGGACAAGGTCGTCGCGCTGACACCCCCGCCACCCGACCCGGTGCCCGCGCAGGACGACACCCTCACACTCCTCGCCCTGTGCTGCCACGAGTCCCTCACCACGGCCTCGCAGATCGCGCTCACCCTCAGAGCGGTCGGCGGCCTCACCACCGCCGAGATCGCCCGCGCGTTCCTCGTCCCCGAGGCCACCGTCGCACAACGCATCAGCCGCGCCAAGCAGAAGATCAAGCAGTCCGGCGCCCGGTTCCGGCCACCCCAGGACCTCACCGCCGTCCTGCACGTGCTCTACCTGGTCTTCACCGAGGGCTCCACCGCCAGCTCCGGCGACGCACTCGTCCGCGTCGACCTCACCGCGGAAGCCATCCGACTCACCCGCCAGCTGCACAAACGCCGCCCCACCGACGGTGAGCTCACCGGACTGCTCGCGCTGATGCTGCTCACCGACGCACGCCGCCCCGCCCGCACCGACGCCCACGGCGCCCTCATCCCGCTCGCCGAACAGGACCGCGGCAAATGGGACGCCACGGCCATCGCGGAGGGCACCGAACTGATCAGCACCGCGCTCAAGACGGCCCAGATCGGCCCGTACCAGCTGCAGGCGGCGATCGCGGCCGTCCACGCCGACGCCAAAACCGCCGACGACACCGACTGGCACGAGATCCTCGGCCTCTACGACCTGCTCACCGTCACCGCACCCGGCCCGATGGTCTCACTCAACCGCATCGTCGCCGTCGCCATGGTCCACGGCCCGCAGCAAGCACTGGAAGAACTGTCCACACTGGAACTCGACCACCACCGCGTCCACGCCGTCCGAGCACATCTGCTGGACCTGCAAGGAGAACACGACCAAGCACGCCAGGAATACGAGAAAGCCGCGAAACTGACGCTGAGCGCCCCCGAACAGCGCTACCTCAGGACCCGGTCCCGCCACCCACGGTAGCGTCCGACGACGGCTCCTCCTGCGGCGGCGCCACCGGCACCACACCCGACAGATCCCCACCGTTGTCGTTGGTGCGCAACACGAACGGCCGCGTCTGCGTGTACTGCACCACCGAGATCGAACACGGATCCACCACGATCCGCTGGAACCCGTCCAGATGCACACCCAACGCATCCGCCAGCACAGACTTGATCACATCACCGTGCGAGCACAACACCCACACCGCACCAGGACCGTGCTCCGCGGAGATACGCGCGTCATGCGCCCGCACCGCCGCCACCGCACGAGCCTGCACATGCGCCAGACCCTCACCATCGGGAAACACCGCGGCGGACGGATGCTGCTGCACAACAGCCCACAACGGCTCGTCGTACAGGTCCTTCAACGCCTTACCGGTCCACGCACCGTAGTCCACTTCGGACAAATCCGGCTCCGTCACGGCCACCAGAGAACGATCGGCCAGCAACGGCGCCAACGTCTCCTCACACCGCTGCAAAGGAGACGACACCACCGCGCTGACAGGAATGTCCTTCAACCGCGCCACCAGCGCCGCAGCCTGCTTCTGCCCCCGCTCGTCCAACCCCACGCCCGACGAACGCCCGGCGAGCACACCGGAACCGTTGGCAGTCGAACGAGCATGTCGAAGCAGGATCACCGTGGCCACGGCACCCACCTTAGATCGGCTGCAGCAACCCCATCGACAGCAGCCCCATCAGCACGAGACCCAGCATCAGCCGGTACCACACGAAAGCCGAGTAAGAGTGCTTCGAGACGTACTTCAGCAACCACGCGATCGTCGCGTACCCCACCACGAACGAGATCAGCGTCGCCACGACCATCTGCGGGATCGACGCCTGCACACCCGAACCAGAACGCTCCAGAACGTCCGGAATGGAGAACAACCCCGCCCCGAACACCGCAGGAATCGCCAGCAGGAACGAGTACCGCGCCGCCGCCTCCCGCGTCAGCCCCAGGAACAGACCCGCCGTCAACGTGCCACCCGAACGAGAAACGCCCGGGATGAGCGCCAGCGCCTGCGCCAGACCCATCCCGATCGCGTCCTTCATCCTCAGCTCGTCACGCTGCTGCTTGGCCAGATGGTCCGCCAGACCCAGCAGCAGACCGAACACCACCAGCATCGTCGCCGTGATCCACAGGTTCCGCGCCGACGTCCGGATCTCGTCCTTGAGCAGGTACCCGAGAACCGAGATCGGCACGGAACCGATGATCACGTACCACGCGAGCTTGTAGTCCTTCTCCTTGCGAGCCTCCGCGGAGAAGAGGCCGCGGAACCAGGCGCTGATGAAGCGCCCGATGTCCTTGGCGAAGTAGATCAGCACCGCCACCTCGGTACCCAGCTGGATGACCGCGGTGAACGAAGCGCCCGCGTCGTTGCCGAAGAACAGCGTCGACGTGATGCGCAGGTGCGCACTGCTGGAAATCGGCAGGAATTCCGTCAGTCCTTGGACCAGTCCGAGGACCAGAGCCTGCAACCAGCTCAACTACCCACTCCTGCCAGATCCAAAGCCTCGGCCGCGGTCCGAAGACCCGCGATCCCCTGCTCCAGATCTTGCAGCATCGGCGAAACGGACAGCGTGGTGACCCCTGCGGCGGCAAGAGCCTTCATCTTGTCTGCTATACGCTCCTTCGGGCCCAGCAACGACGTCGCGTCCAGGAACTCCAGCGGAATCGCCGCCATCGCCCCCGCGTAGTCACGAGCCAGGTACTTCTCCTGGATCTCCTCGGCCTGAGCCGGGAAACCCATGCGCACCATCAGGTTGTTGTAGAAGTTCTGCTTGCGCGACCCCATGCCGCCGACGTACAGCGCCGTGTACGCGCGAACCGGGTCAGCACAGGCCTTCCAGTCCTCACCGACGATCAACGGCACCGTCGGCACGATGTCGAACCCGTCCATCGTCTTGCCGGCCTTCTCCCGGCCCGCCTTCACCGACGCGAGCGACTCCGCCGAGTACTCCGGCGAGAAGAAGATCGCCAGCCACCCGTCCGCGATCTCACCCGTCAGCTCCAGGTTCTTCGGCCCCACCGCCGCCAGGTAGATCGGGATCTGCTCCCGCACCGGGTGCACCGTCAGCTGCAACGCCTTACCGGGACCATCCGGCAACGGCAGGGTGTAGTGCTCACCCTCGTACCGCAGCTTCTCCCGCGTCAGCGCCAGCTTCACGATCTCCACGTACTCACGCGTGCGCGCCAGCGGCTTGTCGAACCGCACACCGTGCCAGCCCTCCGACACCTGCGGACCCGACACACCGAGACCCATCCGGAACCGCCCACCGGACAACGTGTCCAAAGTGGCCCCGGTCATCGCGGCCATCGCCGGCGTCCGCGCCGGGATCTGGAAGATCGCGCTACCGACGTCGATGCGTTCGGTCTGCGCGGCCACCCACGCGAGCACCGTCGGCGCGTCGGAGCCGTAGGCCTCCGCGGCCCACACCACCGAAAAACCGAGTCGGTCGGCCTCTTTGGCCAGCTCAAGGTTCGCGGCGTCGTTGCCGGCGCCCCAGTATCCGAGGTTCAGTCCGAGCTTCACACGGCGAGACCCTACCGGTCAGTAACACCGATTGCCAGGCTCAGCCGATGATCACCCCTTAGCATCGCGCACGTGGAACAGCGATACCTCGGCCGCAGCGGCCTCCGCGTGTCCAGGACGGCACTGGGCACGATGACATGGGGCCGCGACACCGACGCGGACGAGGCAGCCACCCAGCTCATGGCCTTCGCCGACGCAGGCGGCACCCTCGTCGACACCGCCGACGTCTACTCCGAAGGCGAAGCAGAACGCATCCTCGGCACCCTGCTCAGCGAGGTCGTCCCCCGCGACGAACTCGTCCTCGCCACCAAAGCCGTCGCCCGCCGCACCGAAGGCCCCTTCGGCGGAGGCGCCTCCCGCGGCGCCCTGCTCTCCGCACTCGACGGCTCCCTACGCCGCATCGGCGTCGACCACGTCGACCTCTGGCAACTGCACGCCTGGGACGCCGGCGTCCCGATCGAAGAGTCGCTGTCCGCCCTCGACCACGCCATCAACTCCGGCAAGGTCCGCTACGCCGGCATCTCCAACTACAGCGGATGGCAGCTCGCCACCGCAGCACTCACCCCCACCACCTACCCGCTCATCTCCACCCAGGTCGAGTACTCCCTGCTGGAACGCGGCATCGAACGCGAAGTCGCCCCCGCCGCCCTGCACCACGGCCTAGGCCTCCTGCCCTGGGCACCACTGGGCCGCGGCGTGCTCACCGGCAAGTACCGCAACGGCACCCCACCCGACTCCCGCGGCGCCTCCGCCCACTTCGCCGGCTACGTCGAACAGCACCGCAACGAACGCGCCGCCCGGATCGTCCAGGCCGTCTCCACCGCCGCCGAAGGCCTCGGCACCTCCGCCCTGTGCGTGGCACTGGCCTGGGTCCGCGACCGCACCGGCGTCGTCGCCCCCGTCGTGGGCGCCCGCGACACCAACCAGCTCATCGCCTCGCTGGAAGCCGAGCAGCTCACCCTGCCCCCGGCGATCCGCGCCGCACTGGACGACGTCAGCGCCATCGAGCTCGGCTACCCCGAGCGCCCGATGCCCTGACCTCGTTGTTGGTTGTCTGAACTGTCACTTGGAGTTGGTCTTGAGACACGGTGTAACATTAGTTTTAGTCCACACTGAAGCTATAGAGATAAATGCCAGATCGGCCGAACGTGGTTTCACCCCACCCCTTGCGTGACCTTCGCCCGAACGTCGTGGATCCTGGAAAGACCACCACGTTCCACGGGAGGAACCGATCTTGCGCCGGCTCGCCGCTCTCATCCTGACCACCGCCACGCTGACCGCGTGCGGCCAGAGCGAGGGGTCACAGGATCCGCTGCAGGTCGCCGAGACCCTCGAGGCCGCGCGACCGGCCCACTCCCCCGCCCAGACCGGCACCCCACCCGGCGAGATCACGCCCGGCGGCACCTTCTCCGACGCGGGCACCACGCTGAAGTTCCAGGTCAACGGCCGTGACGTCGAGCTCGACCGGCTGCGCAGCGCGGTCTTCGAGATGACCAAGGACGACAAGGGCGCCGAGACCAGGGGCGCGGGTCTGAGGGCCGGTGACGGCGCCACCAACGGCGTTCCGGACCGCTTCGGCCGCCTCCTGGTGGTCGACACCCGCGGCGGCGAGTTCATCGCGTTCTCGATCAACCCGCTGATCATGCGTCAGCGCTACCCCATGCCCGGCACCCCGTACGGCATCGCCTACGACGCCAAGCGCGACATCGCGTGGATCACACTCACCGAGCGCAACGAGGTCGTCGGACTCAACGTTGCCGCTGGAGAACCAGCCGAGAAGTACCGGTTCCCCACCGTGCGTCAACCCAACACCGTCAGCGTCGACCAGGAGTCCGGACGCGTCACCGTCACGTCCGGCGACAACGGAGGGGTACAGGTGATCTCGCCATGACCGAAGGGGTGATCGACGGAGACTGGGAGTACAGGCCTCTGCGTCTGCCGCCCGGCGTCTCCCGCCGCACCGCGACCACGCAGCTGGCCATCCAGGCCGAGTTCGCCGGCTGGGAACTGTCCCGCACGCTGCTCTACAGCGACGGCTCCCGCAAGATGTGGCTGCGCCGCAAGGTCCAGCCCGCCCTGGTGCCAGGCCTCATCACCTGACCACCAACCCGTCGCCGAACGCACCGGGTTCGCACTCGGCGATGAAGTCCGCCGGAAAGCCCCGTTCGAACGGGGCCGCCGCCTCCAGGCGCGCGACCGCTTCCGGCGGCAGCACGACCTCGCCCAGGCAGTCCAGCACCTGCTCCGGAGTCCGCGCGCCCACCAACGGCAGCGCCCCGGACGCACGCACCCACGCCAGCGCCACCTGAGCCGGCGTCGCCCCCAACTCCTCCGCGACCGCCCTCACCTCCCGCGCCACGCCCTGCTCCCGCTCGGACAGCCGACCGGACCGCTGCGTGCCACCGGAGAGCTTCCCCGCCGCCAACGGCGCCCAGGCTGCCACGCTCAGCCCCAACGCAGAGGCCATCGGCAGCAGCTCCCGCTCCACATCGCGTTTCAGCAGGTTGTACGGCACCTGCAACCCCGAGAACGCCGTCCAGTCCCGCCACTCCGCCAGCGTGTTCGCCCGCGCCACGAACCACGCCGGCGCGTCCGACACCCCGACGTAGAGCACCTTCCCCGCCCGCACCACGTCGTCCAGCGCCCGCATCGTCTCCTCGACCGGCGTGTGCCGGTCCCACAGATGCACCCACAGCACGTCCACGTAGTCCGTGCGCAACCGCCGCAACGACCGCTCCAGCGACAGCACCAGGTTCTTGCGGTGGTTCCCGCCCGCGTTCGGATCCGACGGGTCCCGCGACAACGCGTACTTCGTCGCCACCACGAACCGGTCCCGCCGCCCCAGCACGGCCCCGAGCACCTCCTCGCTCTCGCCGTAGGCCGACGCCGTGTCCAGGAAGTTCCCACCGGCGTCGGCATAGGTGCCGACCACCTGCCGCGCGAGCTCCTCCGAACGCAACGTCATCGTGCCCAGCAACAACTCCGAGACGCGCAGGCCGGTCCTGCCGAACAGTCGGTATCTCATGATCCACAGCATCACCCGCGGACGGCGTTCCCAGGGAGACCGGCTCAGGGCCCCTCTAAGCTCGGCTGCCATGGCCGACAACGCACTGGGCCGCTTCCTGCGCGCCCGCCGCGAAGCCACCACTCCCCCGACCCTGCACCGCCGCCGCACTCCAGGACTGCGCCGCGGCGAACTCGCCGACCGCGCCGGCATCAGCGTCGAGTACCTCACCCGCCTCGAACGCGGCACCGACCGCTCCCCCTCCGGCCAGGTCCTGTCCGCCCTCGCCGACGCGCTGACCATGACCGCCGACGAGCGCGTCCACCTGTACCGCCTGATCAAGGCGGACACGAACTGCGCTCCTGCACCGCCACCACCGCTGCGTTCAACCGTGCACGCAATGCTGGACGCACTCGAACCCACCGCGGCCGCCGTGCTCTCCCCCGCCGGCGACGTCCTCGCCAGCACCGCGCGGTTCCGCGAAATCTCCGGATTGGACGACGAGCAGAACCTCGTCCGCTTCGCTTTCAGTCCTCGGGCGTTGGCCCACTACCCCGACTGGGACCAGATCGCGAACGACCGCGCCGCCGCCCTGCGCGCAGCCGCTGACCTGGGCGATCATGCCGCGGCGACGCTCGCGTTCGAACTCTCGATCACCGCCGGCGCGGCCTTCAGCGACCGCTACCAGGCCGCCGCGTCCCTGCCACCGGCCACCGGCACCGAACGCTGGGGCCCTCACCTCCTGGTGTTCGAGATGCTGTACCTGTCCGGCGAAGGCGATCACCGGTTGATGACCTACTTCAGTCAACACTGAAGCTATAGAGAATGACGGGATGAAGACGAATGGAAGAATCTCCGTCATGCCTCGCCCGGAAAAACCGCTCGACCCGTTCGCCGGGCCTGTCGAACAGTTCGCCTTCGACCTGCGCAAGCTCCGCGAGAAGGCCGGCTCCCCCGGCTACCGCGACCTCGGCAAGCTCAGCCACTACTCCGCCAGCACCCTCGCCGACGCCGCCCGCGGCCAGCGCCTGCCGAGCCTCGCCGTCACCCTCGCGTTCGTCCGTGCCTGCGGCGGCGACGAGGAGGTGTGGGAAGAGCGCTGGCGGGAGATCGGCGAGGCCGAACCGCAGCAGCCCGGCGCCGACTCCCCCTACGTCGGCCTCCAGGCGTTCACCGAGCACGACGCCGACCGCTTCTTCGGACGGGAACGGCTCGTCGGCAAGCTGCTGGGCAAGCTCGAGCACCACAACACCGTGCTCGTCCTCGGTGCATCGGGTTCAGGCAAGTCCTCGCTGCTCAGGGCCGGTCTGCTGGCCCGCGTGCCCGGCGAGCTGATCACCCCGGGCACCCACGAGACGCTCCCCCGGACCGACGGCCTGCTGGTCGTCGACCAGTTCGAGGAGATCTTCGCGCTCCCCCACCGCGACGAGTTCATCGCCGCGCTCACCGCTCGCGCCGGCCAGACCGTCATCGGCATGCGCGCCGACTTCTACGGCCACTGCGCCCGCTACCCCGACCTCGTGGCCGCCGTCGAGGACGCGCAGGTCCTGGTCGGCCCCATGACCACCGACGAGCTGCGCAAGGCCATCACCCAGCCCGCCGTCGTCGTCGGCTGCGCACTGGAGACCGGACTCGTGGCCCGTCTCATCGCCGACGCCACCGGCGAACCCGGCGTCCTGCCCCACGTCAGCCACGCGCTGCTCGAGACGTGGCAACGCAAGCGCGGCAACACCCTCACGCTCTCCAGCTACCACGAGAGCGGCGGCATCGCCCGCGCCATCGCCAACACCGCGGAGAACGCCTTCACCAGCCTCGGCGAGGCGCAGCAGGCCCAGGCACGCCAGGTCTTCCTGCGCCTGGTCACCCCGGGAGAAGGCACCGAGGACACCAAACGGCACGTCAAGCGGTCCGAGCTCGCGGCTGACGACGTGGTCGAACACCTCGCCGGCGCACGCATCCTCACCGTCCACGGCGGCAGCGTCGAGATCAGCCACGAGGCCGTGATCCGCAGCTGGCCGCGCCTGCGGGACTGGCTCGCCGAGGCACGCGACGACCTGCGCGTGCACCGCAGGCTCACCGCCGCGGCCGCGGACTGGGAGGCGCACAGCCGTGACCCCGGCTCGCTCTACCGCGGTGTCTCGCTGACCCAGGCCACCGACTGGGCCCAGCGCGAACCCGACGCGCTCAACACCGGGGAGAGGGCGTTCCTCGACGCCAGCAAGGCCGCCGCCGAACGGGAGCTGGCCACCGAGAAGCGGCGCACCACCACCCTTCGCCGCGTGGTCGCCCTGCTCGCCGCCCTTCTGCTCGTGGCCACCAGCGCGACGGTGTTCGCCGTGCGCGCGCAACGCCAGACCACCGAGCAACGCACCATCGCGCTCGCCCAGAAGGCCATCGCCGAGGCCAACGGCCTGCAGGACCGCGACCCCGGCCTCGCGAGCCAGCTCCGCCTGGCCGCCTACCGCCTGACCGGGCAGCCCGGCGCCCGCGACAGCCTGCTGAGCACGTTCGCCGCGCCCCAGGTCACCGTCGCCAGGGGCCACGCGGAGGCCGTGTCGTTCGCGTTGTTCAGCCCGGACGAGAAGCTCATGGCCTCCTCGGCCGACGACAAGTTCGTGATCATCTGGGACAACTCCGACCGCTACCACCCGGTCGAGCTCAGCCGCGTGCACGCCGGCGACGACGCGACGCACGGCATGGCGTTCAGCCCGGACAGCCGCACCCTCGCCACCGCCGGCTGGGACGGCAACATCCGCCTGTTCGACGTCTCCGACCCGCGCAAACCCGCGGAGAAGGCCCGCATCACCGGCCACGACGGCCAGGTGGAGGCCGTCCTGTTCACCCCGGACGGCCGCACGCTCGTCAGCAGCGGCGAGGACGGGACCATCCGGCTCTGGGACGTCTCCGGCCCCGCCGCCCTCGGGCGCACCATCAAGGCCCACACCGACGTCGTGCACGCCATCGCGCTCAACACCGCGGGCACCACGCTCGCGTCGGTCTCCTGGGACGGCACAGCCAGGCTCTGGGACCTCGCGACCGGCGAGAACCTCTCCACGATCACGTCCGCCCTCGGTGACGTCTCCTCCGACGCCATCGCCTTCTCCCCCACCGGACTGCTCGTCACGGGCGGCGAGAAGGGCACCGTGCGGATCTGGGACGCGAACGACCCGCGCAACCCAGTCCTGCTCGGCGTCACCCCCGGACACATCTTCTCCGTGCACTCGATGGCGTTCTCCCCTGACGGCCGCTACCTCGCCACCGGCGGCGGCGACAAGATCACGCGCGTCTGGGACGTCACCGACCCGCGTGAGGTGCTGCTCGCCGCCGCCATCGCCGGTCACACCGACATGCTCTGGTCGGTCACCTTCAGCGCCGACTCGCGGCAGATGGTCACCGCCACCACCGACGCCGAGGTCCGCGTGCTCGACCTCGCGAACCTCAACCCGCCGCGCCACCGCGAGACGGTCTGGAAGCTCGACTACGACCCGGCCGGCAGGTTCTTCACCACCGTCTCCTCCGACGGCGACATCAGGTTGTGGCGCCCGGAGGACCGCCACCCCGAACTCGTCGCCGCCCTGCCGAAGCTGCCCGCGACCGAGGAGTCGGCCACCGTCGACGTCCACCCCGGCGGCAAGCTGCTGTTCGCCTCGACCTACACCGCCAGCGGGCTGTGGGACGTGGGCGACCCGGCCCGCCCGCGGCTGCTGAGCAGTGCGATCACCGGCACCCAGGTCATCGAGTCCGCGACGTTCAGCCACGACGGCACCACACTCGCCGTCGCCGAGAAGAACGGCCTGGTGGGGCTCTGGAACATCACCGATCCCGCCGCCCCGGTGAAGACGGGCAGTTTCGCGGTGCCCACGGCGGACCACGTCTGGCAGATCGAGTTCTCCCAGGACGACCGCACGCTCGTGGTCGCGAGCGGCACCCGTGAGCTCCAGATGTGGAACGTCAGCGACCCCGCCTCGCCGCGCGCCTATCCCGCGTTGAGGACCGACGGCAACCCCGACCCGATCCGCCGCGGCGGCCAGGCCGGCCGCGAGGAGGTCATGACCGTGGTCATCCACGGCAACGTCATGGCGTTCGCCAACATGGGAGCCAGCGGCGCGCTGTACGACATCAGCGATCCCGCACAGCCGCGCAGGCTCGGCTCCCTGCCCAACGACGGCGGGCCGCTGCAGCGCCTCGCCTTCTCCCCCGACGGCACCCTGCTCGCGGCAGGGACGACCGACGACCTGATCCGCGTGTGGGACGTGAGCGATCCCCGAAACCCCCAGGTCCGGGCAGCACTCCACGGTCACGCGGAACGGGTGTGGGGTGTGGCCTTCGCGCCGGACAACCGCACTCTCGCGACCACCGGCGCGGACCGCACCGTCCGCGTCTGGGACATCGACGTCGAGGCGACCGCAGCCCGCGTGTGCGCCACTACGACGGCGCACCTGTCCAGTCGTCATTGGGAGCTGTACTTCCCCGGCGTGGAGCCGAGGCCTCTCTGCTGAACAACAACCCTCCCCTTTCCCTCTCACCGTATTTGTAGTGCGAAAACGTTGTGCGGTGTCGACGCATGGGCGCCGTACAACAACGTTCGCGCAATGGGAGGGACCCGACCAGGGGAAGGTGACTCTTCAGTCAACACTGAAGCAATAAAATTTACCGAACTGGTTGTAGATATGATCAGATTCTGGGTCATGGAGCTCGTGCCGCACGAAGTCGGGGTCGCTCACAGCGCACTGCCGCACGACGAAACGTCAGCCCGTGCCCTGCTCGCGCACGCCGCGTCGCAGGGCCTGCACACAGTCGTCGTCACCGCCGAGGAAGGTGACGAACGCGCGATAGCCGTGCTGCGCGAACTGCGCGCGGAATGGCACACGGAGGACGGTCGGATCACCGCCCAGCTCGACACGGACGCGGAGGGCCAGCTGCGGCACCTCTGGGGCCTCACGGCGGACGAGCGGGCCGCGTGGCTCGCCGCGTTCCCCCGCCACGACGACCCGAACTGGTGGATGCACCGCCTGCTGGTGCTCAACCACCACCCCGAGTGGTCACCGCTCAAGGACTGGCTGGTCGACGAGCACGTGCGGCTCTTCGGCCGCCCGCCGGGACGACGCCGCTCCAGCGCGGCAGGCCGCTGAACCCACTGGTCCGAGGGGATCGGGACGCCCCGATCCCCCGCTCAGCGCGGCAGTGCGCTGAAGTCCGCCTGCCGGTAGCGGCGCCACCACGACAGCGGGTCGCCCGTCGCCACCGGCCGCACGACCGCGGCCATCAGCCCGCCGCCTCCCGGCAACCCCACGGCGAGCCGGCCCCGATACGTGCCGGCGACCCACATGACACCCGTGTCCGCGATGTTCGCGACCAGGTCGTAGTTCGGCCTCGGGAACCGCACCAACGCCGGGCCGTCCGGCAGGTCCGCGATCCCCGCGACGTGGTGCCCACGCCGCCGCGGCAACAGCCTCACCGGCACCTCGGTCCACTCCTGCGAACCGGCCACCGCCTTGGCGTTGTCCCGGGCCTGGAGGAACACCTCGATCGCCCAAGGGGCGTCGCACAACCCCTTGGCCAGCACCGCGGCCGCGACCAGCCCGGCCGGTTGGACCGGCGACACGCTCAACACGACCAGCACCACCACGACAGCGGACGTCAGCACCGGCAACACCCAGAAGAAGTGCCCGGCCACGCGCATCAGGTCGGCGCCGGCCTGAAGCCGCTTGTCCTCCGCAGGCGGGCCGAGCTCCCGCTCCACGCGTTCCGCCGCCGGGTACTCCCCCTCGTCGACCGACGCGACGTACATCGACGTCGAGCCCGCGCCCCTCACGAGCGCCCGGCCCTCGGCGTCCGGCCCGAGGACGAAGACCTCCTGCCGTTCCTGCACCACGTCCACCAGGTCGTGGAACGACCCCGTGAGCACCAGCCCGTCGAGCAGCAGCCGGTCCCGCAGGTCGGTCTCCTGCTTCTCGGCCACCCGCGCCGCGACGCGCCGCCACGGCTCGGCGAACGCCCCGCGCCTCAGCGCACGCCGGATGCGCCGGTTCGGCAGCAGTCCGCCCAGCGACATCACCACCAGCACGCCCGTCACGATCCGCGCGGCCGTGTTGCCCGGTGAGTCCGGCAGGAAGAACGTGGCCACGAACGTGACGGCCGCGAGGAGCGACTCCACGCGCTGCGACACACCGATGCGGACGTCGACGAGCGCGAGCCTGGTCGACCAGTCGTCTCTCGCGGGCACGTCCGTCCGCGGTTCCAGGTAGGGCACCATCAGGCGGCCCTGACCATCTCTGAGGGCAGGGCGCTGAAGTCGGGCTGCCGGTACCGCCGCCACCACGACATCGGGTCGCTCGTCGCCACCGGCCGCACGACCGCGAAGTTGAGCTGGTTCGTTCCCGGCACGCCCAGGACCATGACTCCCTTGTGGGTGCCCACGATCCACGCCGTCCCGGTGTCCGCAACGTTCGCGACCACGTCACCCCACGGCCGCGGGAAGCGCACGAGAGCCTGCCCGCCGGGCAGATCGGCGATCCCGGCGACGTGGTGACCACGCCGCCACGGGAGCAACGTGATCGGCACCGGAGTCCACGCCTGCGAACTCGCCACCGCCCTGGCGATGGTGCGGCAACGCAGCCGCACCTCGATCATCGAGGGAACGAGGAGCACCGTCGGGAACCACAGAGCGGCCGCGACGAACCCCAGCGGCGCCGGCGGGGCCAGGCTGTACGCGATCAGCATCCCCGCGATCAGCGGCCCCATCGCCATGAGCGGCCAGGCGAAGATCCCCGACTGACGGGTCTGCCGCAGCACCTCCCGGATCCGCGGCTCGTCCCCGGGCCGGCCGAGCGGACGCTCCACGCGTTCCCGGGCCTGGTAGCTCCCGTGGTCGACCTGCGCCAGGTAGGGCGACGTCGATCCCGCGATCCTGACCACCGCGCGGCCTTCCGCGTCCGGCCCGCAGACGAAGACCTCCTGCCGTTGCAGCACCACGTCCACTGCGGGCCCGAACGCGCCCCGCAGCACCAGGCCGTCGAGCAGCAGACGGTCGGCGCGGTCGTTGCCCCTCTTCTCGGCGACCTCGGCCCGGACCCGCCTCCACGGCCCATCCAGCAGCCCACGCCGCCGCGCCCGCCACAGGGCGAACCGCGGCAACACCCACGCGAGGTTCATCAGCAGCGTCCCGCCGAGGACCACCTGCGCGGCCGCGTTGCCCGGCGTCACCGGCATGAAGAAGGTGCCGATGAACGCCACGGCCGTGATGACCGCGACGACCCGGTCCTCCGTGCCGATGCGGATGCCGGCGAACGCCAGACGGGTCGACCAGTCGTCTCTCGCGGGCACGTCCGTCCGCGGCTCCAGGTAGTGCAGCACCAGCCCCCCAGCTATGCCTTGGCGGCGACCTCCCGGATGAGGTTCACGAGATCGGCCGGCCGCTCCAGCGGAAGCATATGTCCCGCGTCCGACAAGATCACCGACGTCCCGCCGAACTTCGCCGCGTCCGTTTCGGGCACCAGGCGGTCCTCGTCCCCCACGACGGCGACGACGGCCTTCTCCTTGGCCACGGTCAGCCCGGCCTCGCGGTCGTAGCGGTCCACGGCGGGCCGGAACAGCGCGACCGTCTCCGGCCAGTGCCCCCACACCATGTCCGCGGTCAGCTCGACGTCCTCGTCGACCGGCTGGTCACCGAACAGCCACCACCGCAGCCCGGCGGTCTTGGCCGGCTCGATCTTCTCCCGCACGGCGCGCACCAGCGGCCCGAACGCCCGTTCCAGCTCCCGCACGAGCTTCCCGACGGCCTTGGGCCACGCGAGCGACGTCTCGGACATGCCGCTGGCCGCCGTGGACACGAACACGTTGCCGAGCACCCGTTGCCGGAACAGCCGCGGCCTGCGTTCGGCCATCGCCAGTGCCGCCATGCCGCCCATCGAGTGCCCGGCGATCACGATCTGGCCCTGCGGCACCGCGCGTTCGATCAGCTCACCCAGGTCCTCGCCGAGCTGCTCGATCGTCGCCGTCTCCTTGGACGCGGCGGCGGACTTGCCGTGGCCGCGGTGGTCGTAGGCGATGACCTGGAACTCGGGGCTCAGCTGCTCGACGACCTTGTGCCAGCTGCGGTGGTCGAGCGCGTAGCCATGGGCGAGCACGACCGTCACCGGTGCCTCGGGGTCGCCCGCGCGCAGCACGTTGAGCTCGGTTCCGTCTTCCAGCCGCACCATGCGGAAGTCCTTTCGCCGTGTCGTCTGTTCGTCCTAACGAGACGACACGGCGGAAGGACACGCACTAAACGCGGCCGAGCACCACGGGAGGCGGCAACTGCCCGCCGCCGACGCCCGGCACACCGCGGAAGTCGTAGGCCGTGGCCTTCCCCCCGGGCTGGATGATCCAGGCCTCCCCCGGCTGTCCGTCGGCCAGCACCGACTGCACGGCCTCGGCGACGTCGGACGGCGTCAGCAGCGGGAACCCGGCCGCGGCGAACTCCTCCCTCGCCCCGCCCAGCAGCAGCGTGTCGACGAACCCGGGACACAGCGCGGAGACCGTGATGTCCTCACCAGCCAACGCCTTGCCCGCCGCCCGCGCATACCCGACGACCGCGTGCTTGGTCAGCGTGTACAGCGGGTCGGACGGCATCGCGGTGATGCCGGCCAGCGACGCCGTGATCACGATCTTCCCGCCGCCCTGCCGACGCAACGCCGGGACGGCCGCGCACAACCCGTACACGACGTGGTCGACGTTGACGCCGACCAGCTTGCGGTAGCGCTCGACGTCCAGGACGTCCACACCGGTCTGCCCACCGCCGATCCCGGCGTTGAGGTGCACGACGTCGAGGCGGCCGAGTTCCTTCTCCACCTGCGCCACCACTGCGGGCATGGTCGCGGGATCGCTGACGTCACCGGCGATGGCGATGCCGCCCACCGCGGACGCGACCCGCTGCGCCCCGGCGGCGTCGAGGTCGAGCACCGCGACGCCCGCCCCGAGCTTCGCGAGCCGGTGCGCCACGGCGGCGCCTATCCCTCGCGCGCCGCCCGTGACCAACGCGACCCGCCCGGTCAAGTCCACAGTGGACACGGCGATCTCCTCAGCTGTTGCGCAGGAACCGATCGAGGACCCGGACGCCGAACTTCAGCGCGTCCACCGGCACGCGCTCGTCCACCCCGTGGAAGAGCCCGGAGAAGTCGAGGTCGGCCGGGAGCTTCAGCGGCGAGAAGCCGAAGTTGCGGATGCCGAGCTGCTGGAACGACTTGGCGTCCGTGCCGCCGGAGAGCATGTACGGCAGCACGCGGGCGCCGGGGTCCTCGGCGATGATCGACGCCGTCATCGCGTCCACCAGTGCGCCGTCGAACGTCGTCTCCACGGGCGGCAGGCCGATCCACTCGCGTTCCACGTCCGGGCCGAGCAGCTCGGCGAGCTCGCGGTCGAACGCCTCCTCGCGGCCGGGCAGGATGCGGCAGTCCACAGTGGCCTCTGCGGTCGACGGGATGACGTTCGCCTTGTAGCCGGCGGAGAGCATCGTCGGGTTCGCCGTGTCGCGCAGCGTCGCACCGATCATCCGCGACAACGCGCCGAGCTTGCCGATCGAGCCCTCGATGTCGTCGTCGGGGAACTCGAGGCCGGTGATCTCGGTGACGCCGTCGAGGAACTCGCGCACGGACGGGCGGATGATCAGCGGCCACTGGTGCTGGTCGAGCTTGGTGACGGCGGCGGCGAGCTTCGCCACGGCGTTGTCGCGGTGGATCATGCTGCCGTGCCCGGCGGTGCCCTTGACGCGCAGCTTGAGCCAGCGGATGCCCTTCTCCGCGGTCTCGACGAGGTACGCGCGGACGTCGTCCTTGAGCGTGATCGAGAAGCCGCCGACCTCGCTGATCGCCTCGGTGACGCCCTCGAACAGCTCCGGCCGGTGCTCGACCAGCCACTTCGCGCCGAACAGGCCGCCTGCCTCCTCGTCGGCGAGGAAGGCGAACACGATGTCGCGCGGCGGCACGACGTTCTCGCGCTTGAAGTGCCGGGCCAGGGCCAGCGTCATGCCGACCATGTCCTTCATGTCGACGGCGCCGCGGCCCCACACGTACCCGTCCTGCACGGCGCCGGAGAACGGGTGCACAGACCACTCGGAGGCGTCGGCGGGCACGACGTCGAGGTGGCCGTGCACGAGCAGCGCGCCCCGGCTGGGGTCGGCGCCCTGCAGGCGTGCGACGACGTTGCCGCGGCCCTTGGCGCCGGACTCCACGTAGGTCGTCTCGTAGCCGACCTCGGACAGCTTCTCGGCCACCCACTCGGCGGCCTTGCGCTCCCCCACGACCGTCGCGGGATCACCCGTGTTCGTCGTGTCGATCCTGATCAACTCGCTGACGAGGGTGACAACCTCGTCCTCCGCCACTGCCAGTGCGTTCCCCGTTGTGCTCACCCCGTCTTCCTACCATCCGTCAGAACACGCTCCACCCCGTGAGAGTGGTGAAACGGTCCAGCGCGTCGACGCCCGCGACGGAGTTCCCGCGTGCGTCCAATCCTGGACTCCACACGCAGATCGCGCACTTCCCGGGGACGACGGCGATGATCCCGCCGCCGACGCCGCTCTTGCCGGGCAGGCCGACGCGGTAGGCGAACTGGCCGGCGGCGTCGTAGGTGCCGCACGTGAGCATCACCGCGTTGACGCGCTTGGCACCGCTGACGCCGAGGAGCCGGGCGCCGTCGTTGCGGACGCCGTGGCGGGCGAGGAAGAGGGTGGCTCGGGCAAGATCGGCGCAGCTCATCGCGATCGAGCACTGCCGCACGTACTCGTGCACGACGACGTCGACGGGGTTGCGCATGTTGCCGTAGGAGCCATGAAGTGCGCGAGCGCGCGGTTGCGGTCGGCGTGGTCCAGCTCGGACTTGGCGACCTCGGGGTCGACGGCGATCGCCGGGTTGCCGCTCTCCTGCCGCAGGAACCCGAGCAGCCGGTCCGCGGCGCCGAGTCCCAGGTGGTCGGTGACGACGACGGCGCCGGCGTTGATGAACGGGTTGCGCGGGACGCCCTGCTCGGTCTCCAGCTGGACCAGCGAGTTGAACGGTGACCCGGACGGCTCGCGGCCGACGCGGGTCCACACGTCGTCGTTCTCGGCGAGGGCCAGAGCGAGCATGAACACCTTCGAGATGCTCTGGATCGAGAACGGCCTGTCGAACTCCCCCGCGCCGAAGACCTCGCCGTCCAGGGTGGCGACGGCGAGGCCGAAGGCGTGCGGGTCGATCCTGGCCAGTGTCGGGATGTAGTCGGCCGCGGTGCCACCTGGCGAGACCTCGGACGCGATGCGGTCCACCAGTTGCTGGAGCTCCATGGCCGTCATCCCATCACGGGATGGGCCTTACGCCACCGTGAACTCGTGGAACTTGGTGGCTTGGCCGGCCTTGACCGTGCAAGGCGAGTTGACGGTGCCGATCCACGTCGGGTCTCCGTTCGCGTAACGCGGGGTCAGCGCGAGGGTCGCGTTGCCCAGCGAGATCGACGTCGTCCCGGCGTTGGCGAGCGTCAGCGACGGCAGCGTGCCCGTGGCCACGACCTGGAACGTGCCGGACGAGGGGACCGGCGTGTTCGGGATGGCCGACGTCGCCGTCAGGTTCTGCACCGCGCCCGCGTTGTTCACCACCACGTTCGTGGTCAGCGTGCCGTCGACGGACCTGCCGCCGATCCACCACACGGTGTTGCGGATGTCGTCCGACACGGTGGCGACCACCGTCGTGTCCGCTGCCGCGGTGGGCACACCGACGGCGGCGGAGTCCGGCACGTTGGGAGAGGTGACCACGGTCGGCACGTCGTGGGTGCCGGTGATCGAGAACTCGCACACGTAGGTGATGTTCAGCGAGGCGGTCGCGGCGGAGCTGGTGCCGGCCGTCGTCACGCTCAGCGCTCCGGCAACCAGAACGACGGCGGCGGCGCGCGCGAAAAGTCCGGTCTTCATCTGCAGGGACCTCCTGAGTACGTCATTGAACTGCAAGAAGGCGGTGTTGCTTTACTCGCCAGTAAAGTAGCCAGCTTTGATTCGGCAAGGCAAGCAAAAACACGCTTTTATCACCCGCGTACGAAATGGCTTTCGGTTGTTTGTCAGTCGCGCAGCAACAAATAGTGCGCGCGCAGCGCGAGTTCGAGGGTGAACCGTTCCTCGGCGTCGTGCATTCGGTCGCCGAACAGTTCCTCCAACTGGTTCACGCGGTAGCGCACGGTCTGCGGGTGCACCTTCAGCCGGGCGGCCACCTCGGGTGCGCCGCCGCGTGCCGACAGCCACACCAGCAACGTCTCGGCGAGCTTGGTGCGCTGCAGGTCGGTGAGCGGGGCCAGCGGCGCCAGTGCCCGTTCGGACAGCTGCCTGGACAGGAACTCGTCCGCGAGCACGGTCAGTTCGACCAGGTGGTCGGCGGAGTCGAGGACCTGGCGTTGCGGCAGCACCTTGTCCTGGGAGAGAGCGAGCACGCGGCGTGCGCAGGCCAGCGACCTGCGCGCGTCCTGCGGCGCCACCGGAAGGCCGACCGCGGCACGCCACCCCGGGAGGGCTCCGCGCAGCCAGCGCGTCACCGCGACCGGGTTCGGCACCAGCAGGTACGGCGTGGCGTCCTCGAAGTCGACCAGGACGTCGCCCGGCAGGTCGTCCGCGGGCGCGGCGGACGGCTCGAGCGCCACCGCCGCGAGCCGGTCCGGCATCGGCCACGCCGCCGCCCGTGCCGCGTCCAGCACGGCCTGCCAGTTGCCGGCGGGATCACCGACGAGCAGTTCCATCAGCTTGCGCCGCTTGCGTTCCAGCGTGCCGGCCGCACTCGCCTGTGCGGCCGCGTACCCCTCGACCGACAGGCTCACCAGCTCGTCGACGTGGGCGATCATCGCCTCGCCGAGCACCGACATGAGGTGCAGCGACAGCTCGCGCTGCTCGGCGAACCCGCAGACGTGCCGCCACGCCACCCGCGCGCCGATCCGGTAGGCGGCCTGCAGGCTGTCGAGGCTGCGCCCCGACTTGAACTCCCAGGCGCCGAGCTTGCGGTGGATGTCGTCGTGCGGATCGGGCTCGGAATCCGGCGCGGCGATGCGGTCGACGAACTTCACCAACGCCTGCCGGATTCCGTCGACCACGTTGTCCCGGAACATGCTGTATTCCGGAATCGCTTTCTCGATGGCCTCGAAAATGCTCACCGCGACGGGCGTCACTTCCATTCGGAGCAACGGCGCCAGTTCGCGCGGGACCGATCTGCGCGGATCGTCCAGCCCAGTCACCCTGGGGAGTGTAGGAGTAAAACGAAACCGGGTCGTTCAGCCAACCGGACCAAATGGTTCACAGGAAGAACAGCCGTGCGATCGCATCGCGTGCGACCAGGAACCCGGCGATGCCGAGAATCCAGCCCGTCGCGCCCGCGCCCTTCTCCGCGAACCAGGTGCTGATCCGGGTCAGGAACGGCTCGATCCGCTGCCGCAGCGCCAGCCTGCCGCCGAGCAGCAGGAGCGCCGGCACGATCATGACCAGGCAGTACCCGGCGAGCAGCAGCCCGATCTGGCCCGCGTTCAGGTCGGCGGCGCTCATCATCCCGATCGCGCCGAGGTACGGCAGCATCGTCGCGAGCTCGACCACGCCCGCGAGCACCGCGACACCGGCGAGCGCCACCCCGGACCCGTGGGCGCGGTTCTGCCACTTGCCCGTGTCGAGCTTCTTCTTGCTGTCGAAGCGGAAACTGACCGCGAACAGGACCACGCCGATCACCAGCTGGATCCAGAGCGCGATCTTGCTGTCGAGGTGATCGATCACCTGCGAGGCGCCGAGCACGATCAGCACGCCGACCCCGAAGTAGAAGACCGAGATCGTGCCGAGGTAGACGACGAACCTGCTCGGCTTCAACCGGCCCGGCGCGAGCATCAGCCAGATCGGGATGAACAACGTGCCGATGCTCGTCGAGTCGAGCAGCGCCAGCCCCGCCAGCGCCGCCATCAGTCCTAATGTCACTTGCTCCCCCACAGTCGTTCCAGGTGGCGGGCGATCACCCGCTCCGTCACCTCTGCTGTCATCACTTCGGGCTCCAGCGCGCGTTGCGCCGTCACCCCGTCGACCAGGGCCGCGAGCCCGACGGCCTCCCCGCCGTCCAGACCCGCCGCCTCCAGCGCGTGCCGGCACAGGTCCCTGATCTCCCGTGCGCCCTCCGCGTGCCGTTGCAGCAGCACGGGATTCGCTGCCGCACGAGCCGTGAACGCGAGCCACACCCGTGCGCGTGCTGGGTCGTCCACGAGCGCGATGGTGCACAACGCCTTGAGCAGGCGGCCCTGAAGACTCCCCTCCTGGTTCAGGGCCGCCTGCACGCTCGCGGTGAGCTCCTCGACGAGCTGGTCCTGCGCGAACAGCAGCAGCTCGTCCTTGCTGCGGAAGTACTTCTGCAGCAGGCCCGTGGTGGCGTTCAGCTCCCTGGCGATCCTGGGCAGGCTCGCCGCGTCCAACCCCTCGGCGTCGACCACCCGGTAGAGGGCGGCGGCCACCTGCCGGCGCCGTTCGGCGGGATCCGCGTGTTTTGGCACGACCGTTAGATTACGACCTTAATCTGATCACTGCAACCGCGTGGGAGGCAACCTCGCGCATCATGCGGGCGTCGACACCGACGTGAAGCGTTGGATCTGGGCGGCTGCGGCCGCGGTGCCTGTGGTGGCGGGCGCGATCTGGTGGACACTCCCGAACACCACGGACGTCGCGGTGATCACCGCGATCAACCCCGACGGCACCGTGCAGTGGGTCGGCGGGGAGATCCGCAAGGCGGAGGAGAACAACACCAACGTCCACGAACTGCCTGGTGAGACCCACGTGTCCCGGCTCGCCGACGACGTGGAGATCCGCACGGCGTTCGGGTGCGGTGAGGGCGGAGCACTGACGCTGACCTGGTACGGGATGGGTGCGGCCGAATGCAGCCGTGCCGACTTCCTCGCCAGGGCGGACCCGCCCTACGCGCCCCGGCTGACGTTCAACGGCGACGGCGAGATCACCGAGATTCAGGGGCGATACCACCCGTAGCCCGTATACACCTGGTCCATGGACCTCACTGCGGTTCCGCTGGTGGCGTTGCGGGTGTTCCAGGAGGTGGCCGAGCGGGGCTCGCTGAGCGCCGCGGCCGTCGCGCTGGGCTACACGCAGTCGGCGGTGGCCCGGCAGATCGCCGCGCTCGAACGGGTCGTGCGCGCGCCGTTGCTCGACCGTCAGCGCGATGGCGTGCAACTGACCGATACCGGGCACGTGCTGCTGCGGCACGCGGGACTCGTTCTCGCGCAACTCGACGCGGCGAGCCGTGAACTGTCCGGACTGCCGGCCACCGCGGGCACCGTGCGGCTCGGGTGGTTCACGAGTGCGGGCGGCACTTTGGTCCCGTCGGCGCTGGCGGCGTTGCGGCGCAGTCATCCTGCGTTGACCGTGACCACGCGCGATGGCACCACCGCGTCCCTGGTGCGCGCGCTGCGGGCACGCACGGTCGACATCGCGGTGCTCGCGTCCGAGCCCCCGTTCCCGCCGCTGGACGACGAGACGCCGGCGTTGCGGACCAAGGTGCTCGACGAGCGCGAGCTGCTGCTGGCCGTCCCGTCGACGCATCCACTGGCGCACAAGGACTTCATCGACGTGGCGGACCTGCGCGGCTGGGCGTGGATCGCGGGCCCGGCGGGATCCGGCGTCTGGCCGGGGCTCGACGAACGGGCGGTGGTCGCCCACCTCGCCCGCGACTGGCTGGCCAAGCTGCAGCTCGTGGCGTCCGGCGCGGGCATCACGACGTTGCCCGAGCCGTTGGCCACGTTGGTGCCTCATGGCGTGCAGGTCATACGAGTGCGCTCACGGGAGCGTCAGCGCGTCGTCGTCGCGTGGCTGAATCTGTCCGAACCCGCCTCCGTGGTGGTGGACGCGCTCGTCGGCACGCACCCGTGAGCGTCGATGACATCTGTCATGGGGAACTGGTGTGGGACCGCACTGCCGGTCGCCCTTGTTTGCCGAGATCGTTGAATCATGACAGCGATCGAGGTGCGGGGGCTGACTCGCCGGTACAGCGGAGGTTTCGAAGCTGTAAGGGGCGTGTCCTTTGACGTGGAGCGGGGCGAGATGTTCGCCCTTCTCGGCACGAACGGAGCGGGGAAGACCTCGACGGTGGAGGTGGTGGAGGGGCTCACACGTCCGGCCGAGGGGACCGTGCGTGTGCTGGGCCACGACCCGTTCGCGGAGCGGAAGGTCGTCCGGCCGAAGATGGGCGTGATGCTGCAGGAAGGCGGTTTCCCGCCCGACCTGACCGTGAGCGAGGCCGCGCGGATGTGGGCGGGGACCCTGACGTCGCCGCGGCCGGTCGACGAGGCGTTGTCGCTCGTCGACCTGACCCATCGGGCGACGGTCCGGGTGAAGCAGCTGTCCGGCGGTGAACGGCGGCGGCTGGACCTGGCGCTGGCGTTGCTGGGCAAGCCGGAGGTGCTGTTCCTCGACGAACCGACGACCGGGCTCGACCCGGAGAGCCGCCGGAACACGTGGGAGCTGATCCGCACCCTGCTGCGCGATGGCGTGACCGTGCTGCTGACCACGCACTACCTGGAGGAAGCGCAGGCGTTGGCCGATCGGCTGGCGATCATGCACCGCGGCCGGATCGTGGCGCAGGGAACGGTGTCCGAGGTCGTCGACGCGTACCCGTCGCGCATCTCGTTCACGCCGCCTCCCGGGGTGTCGCTGCCGGTCGTCGCCGATGTCGAGTCGTCGGGCCGCGTGACCGTGCGCACGAACGAACTGCAGTCCACCCTGCACGAGCTTCTCGTGTGGGCCCAGCACAACGACGTTGAACTGTCCGGTTTGGACGCCCGCTCGGCGTCGCTGGAAGAGGCGTTCCTGGCGATCGCGGAGGAGGCGGCATGAGGGCCGTGGCCATTGGGCAGGCCGAGCTGAAGTTGTTCTGGCGCAACAGGACCGCGCTGTTCAACTCGCTGCTGTTGCCGTTGTTGCTGGTGCCGGTGCTGATCTCGGTGGACGCCGAGGGCATCCCGCTGGTCGTCGGGCTGATCGGGTTCGCGCTGCTCATGGCGGTGTACTACAACCTCGTCACCACGTTCGTCGCCCGGCGCGAGGAGCTGGTGCTCAAGCGGCTGCGCGTCGGCGAGCTGACCGACCAGGAGATCCTGGTCGGCGCCTCCCTGCCGTCCGTCGTGGTGGCGCTCGGGCAGATGGTGCTCTACTGCGCGGTCGTCGCCGTGGTCACCGGCGTCGCCGTGCCGGCGCGGCCGTGGTTCCTGCTGCTCGGCGTGCTCGCCGGCACCCTGGTGTTCGTGCTGCTGGCGGCGGTGTCCTCGGCGTTCACCCGGACCGTCGAGATGGCGCAGGTGACGTCGCTGCCGATCCTGATGGCGTGCCTGTTCGGCTCGGGCCTGATGTTCCCGCTCTCCGCGCTGCCCTCCGGCCTCGCGTCGGTGCTGGAGTACCTACCGCTGACGCCGGTGCTCGAGCTGCTGCGCGCCGGGTGGGCGGACGGCCCCGTGCTCCAGCCGATGATCGTCCTGGCGGTGTGGACCGTCCTGGGGACCTACGCTGTGCAGCGGTGGTTCAGGTGGGACCCCCGGAGGTGAACTTGCTCGGCTGGTGGCGGTCCCGTGGCAGCGCGGCGCGGTTCGACCTGTTCGTGCGCTACACGTTCTACCTCAGCTACGTGTTCCTGCCACCGCTGCTGATCACCGGCTTCTCCAACGAGGTCGGCACCGTCGGGCTGATCGTCCTGATCACGACGGTGCTGGCCTACGTGGCCGCGAGCATCCGGCTGGTCCACCTGGGCATCGAGCACCACCTCGACCGCACCCCGTTCCCCCGCCGCCTGCTGACGGTCTACCTCGTCGCCACCGCCGTCGTGCTGGCCTTCGGGCAGGTCTTCTACCCCGACCCGTTGCCCGGCAAGCCCGACAGCCCCGGCGACGGCATCTCGGTGATCTTCCTGGTCCTGGCGATCACCACCCTGTCCGCCGTGCTGCGCCCCCGCACCCTGGTCCTGCTCGCCCTCGCGGGCGGCCTCTGGATGCTCCTCACCGCACCGCCGGGCCACGCCCTGTTCATCGGCCTGATGCTGCAGTTCCTGGTGGGCGCGTTCCGTTCGACCCTGTGGATGCTGCGGATCGTGTGGGAACTGGACCGCAGCCGAGACGTGCGCGCGAACCTCGCCGTGGCGGAAGAACGCCTGCGCTTCGCCAGAGACCTCCACGACGTGGTGGGCCGCAACCTCTCCGCCGTAGCCCTCAAAGCAGACCTGGCGGCCCAACTGGCTCGCCGCGACCGTTCCGCCGACGCCATCGACGAGATGCTGGAAGTCCGCCAGATCGCCCAGGACTCCCTGGACGAACTCCGTGCCGTAGTCAGCGGCTACCGCACGGCAGACCTCTCCGCGGAACTCGCCGGCGCCCGCTCGCTACTGGCCTCCGCCGGCATCGACTGCAGGGTGATCGGCGACGTGACGTTCGACGGCGAGCCGGCGGGCGCCCTGGGCTGGGCCGTCCGGGAAGGCGTGACCAACGTCCTGCGCCACAGCAAGGCCAGCACGTGCACGATCACGCTGCGAGGCAAAAAACTCACCATGACCAACGACGGCGCCTCCTCCGCACCGTTCCGCTTCGGCAGCGGCCTGACCGGCCTGCGCGAACGCGTGGCGATCCTCGGCGGCTCCGTGACAGCGGCCCCAGAAGCTCCCCATCGCTTCGTCCTGACCGTGGAGCTCCCGTGATCCGCATCCTGCTGGCCGACGACGAACACCTCATTCGAGGCGCCATGGCGGCCCTGCTGTCCCTGGAAGACGACCTGGAGGTGGTGGCCCAAGCCGCCACCGGCAAAGAAGCCCTGGCCACAGCAAGGGTGGTCCGCCCGGACGTGGCCGTGATCGACCTGCAGATGCCAGACCTCGACGGCGTAGCAGTAGCCCAATCCCTGGCCCTGGAACTCCCCACCTGCTCCACGATGATCGTCACCAGCCACGGCCGCCCGGGCCACCTCAAACGAGCCCTGGCAGCAGGAGTAAGAGGCTTCCTACCGAAAACCGTCTCGTCGGACGTACTGGCCACAGTGGTCAGAACCGTCCACACAGGCGGCCGCTACGTGGACCCAGCGCTGGCGGCAGAAGCCATCAGCGCCGGCGACAGCCCGCTGACCCCACGAGAAGCAGACGTACTAGAACTAGCCCTAGAAGGCGCCCCCATCGACGAGATAGCCCGCCGAGCCTCCCTCTCCCCAGGCACAGTCCGCAACTACCTCAGCTCAGCGGTGGGCAAGACCGGAGCCTCGAACCGCCACGAAGCAGCCCGCTTCGCCAGGGCCAAGGGCTGGATCTAACGATCCCACCACTTCAACACCCGCATCGCGTAGAACGTGAGCCACTTGGACGGCTCCCCCTCAGCAACATCGATCTCGAACCACACCCGCCCAGGATGCCGCCCACCCTGCAACCAGGTCCCGTCCTCCTGCCGAGCACCACGAACGATCTCCACGGCCTCAGCCATCCGAGGATCCGTGACGCCGGCCGCCCGGAAGTGGTCCAGGGCGTTCAACACGCTGTACCCCCACCGAAAAGGCGACCGGAACCGCAAAGCCCACTCCCCCACGACCTCCCCGGTGGACAACCGCCGAAAGAGATCCCGCTCGAGCAGGTACTCCTCCCCTCGGGCCCGAGCGGCCCGAGTAGCAGCAGTCCCACCAGTAGCCACCTCGTGTAAGAGCAACCCCTTCACCGAGTTGAGCGTCGAGTGGAACGAGGACCGCGTGGACCCCTCAACCCACTCGCAGTTCCACCCGCCGTCCTCGAGCTGGTGCTCGACGAACCACTCGGCGATCCCCTGAACATCAGCCCCGAGCCACACCCCGTTGGCCAAGGTCCACGAGTTGATGCAGCAGTCGACCTCCCCACCCCAATAGGGCAGGTCCTGGTACTCCCACCGACACGAGGCGGCAAGCAACTCGACGGTCCCCGCCAACGCGGAGGCCTCAAGCCCCCACTCCCGCAACGACGTCAGCGACCAGGTAGTGGCCGTCCAAGGCTGCCCGGCCTCAGTGCCGTCGAACCCGGCGGGAAAGAAGGCCCCACCAGCCCACATCCCGTCGTCCCCCTGAAGGGCACGAAGCCGAGCCCCGAACCCCTCAACCCCCACCAGAGCCCGAGTAGCACCCCAAACCCCCTCAGGCCTCCCCAGCAGATCCCGCTCGACCTGCCACCGCAAAGCCGGATCGGAGTCGAGCAACCACCCGATGACCTCCCGCACACACGGACCCTAACCCCACGTCACACACACCAACCACACCCACCCAACCATCACAGACACACCCAGGGCCCCCCCGATTTTGGCCCGCGCTGACGATCATGTAATCTAGGCACACCACGGCGCGAGCCGAGGCAAAACTGAATACGTCCGGGTGGCGGAATGGCAGACGCGCTAGCTTGAGGTGCTAGTCCCCGAAAGGGGGTGGGGGTTCAAGTCCCCCCTCGGACACGAGCGTTATTCACCCCCACGGGGTTGATGGAGACATCAGCTTCGTGGGGGTTTTGCTTGTACCGGACTTGCAGGTCTATCGCTTCGTACAGCTCTTCCAGTCTCGTTGGCGCGCTGCCTCTCAGTGCCGCGCTGACATCTCCTATCGAGTCGATCGCCGCGTAGATCTCGGCGACGTCCACCTCCACCGGTGCTGGGACGTTGTCCAGGGCCGCCCGTGACGCGAGCCTCTCGGCCTGCGCCTCGTTGATCGCCTCGACCAGCGCCGCAGGGTCAACGCCAGCCATGATGGCGTTCTGGAACCTGGTCAGCTTGGCTTCTGCCTCAGCCAGCCGCTTCTTCGCAGCATCGCGACCGATCTGGATGACCGGCTCTTGCGAATCCATCAACGCGGCAACGGTCCGATCGCGGTTCTTCCGATCAAAGACATGCCCCAACCAACCGTTCACCGCATCCTGAAGAGCGTCCTCTCTCAAATAGACCGCACCAGGATGTGACGCGAGCACGGGAGACCCCGGGGCCAATGTGCGCGCCGGACACCGGTAATACATCGCCTTCTTGCGCGGGCTGCCCTCCATCTTCCGCCCACAGATGTCACACCGGATACGACCACGGAACAGGTAGCGGTGTTTCAGCGCACGCCCGGACCGCTCCGTCTTCCGCGCGCTCCGCAAGCTCCCCTTCGACTTCCGCAGAAGCTGAGCAGCCGTGAAGTCCTCAATCTCCACGATCTTCGGGTGCGCAGGATTACGCGACCGGACGACTCGATCCGGACTGGCCTTCCGGAATCGCACGACGTGACCAGCCGACACGTCGTCAGGGTCGAGCAGCGTCTCGAACTTCGTAGAGCGGCCGAAGAACGCATAGCCGGTGTAGCGAGGGTTCTCCACGATCGCCCGCACCGTACTGCCCTGCCAACCATCGCCGGGCCGATGCTTGTTCTGATCCGGCCGGCGCGCGGACGGGCACAGAATACGGTCACGGTTGAGCCCGTTGGCAATGGCCCGGTCGCCCATGCCGCTCAAGTACTCGGCAAAGATGCGCTGGACGACCCATGCGGACTCGTCGTCGATCGCAAGCACCCGCAACCGGTAGCCCTCCGCTGACTTGCGCGGATTCGGATGCGGACCGCCGTCGACCGTCACGTACCCGTACGGCGCTCGTCCGCCCTGGTGACGTCCTTCGTTGAGTACCTGAGTGTCCATCGCGGCTCGAACACGAGCCTGCACGTGCTGGCGCTCGGACTCGCTCATGCCGCCGAGCACGCTCATCAGCATCTTGTGCGACGGGTTGCGCGGGTCGTACTTGCCGCCCAATTCCGGCACCCACAGGTCGACCCCGTACGCCTCGAACCGCGGAGCGATCAACGAGAACTGGTTGCCGAACCAGCACCTCGTCCCCTCCCCCACAACAACGGCATTCCAACCACGGTGCGGGTTCTTCAACGCTGCTAGCAGCCGTGACGCCTCGTCCCGTCGCTCCCACGGCACCGACCGCGACTTCCCGACGTCGAAGAACTCCTCCACGATCCGGCCGCCCAACGGCCCGACGAACTTCTCCGCGTTGCCGAACTGCCAGCCGCGCGACGTCTCGGGGTCCTGGTTGTCCTCCGTCGAGCACCGCCCGTATCCCGCTACCGGCCCGATGCCGTCTTCCGCAACTTCGCCGACCTCGATGCCCCACAGGTCATCAAGCGTCGCCCACGGGTCTCGGCTGATTTCAACAGTCATCGCACCTCCCTCCCGGAGGCCCCATCTGGGGCCTCCATCTCGCTCAGCTCGAACAGGATGTCTAGCAGTATGCGGCTTACCCGCCTGGTGAGGACAGGTAGCTCCGCCGGAAGGTTGACCTTCAGCTCTGCGCGCTCCGGATCTTCACCGGTCATAGCTGGTCCACGTCAGGCAGGCCAGATGCGCCGATTTCAACAATCGCGACTCGGATGTCCGCAGTCAGGTAGCCCCGGACCCGTCGCGTGCCCTCTTCCTCCTGGACGTACTGCCGTGTGGGCCGGCACCCGAGATCGCCCATGTCCTTCCCGAACGTCGTCGGCTCGACGTTCAGCGCCTCCACCAGCTCGGCCGTGGGCACGAACTCCCGCTCGTCCAGTCCGTCACCGAGGTAGTCCACGACCGCAGCCAACGGCTCCGGCAACTCGATCTCGTCCCGGCTCGGCCCGTCGATCTCTCGCACGACCTCCGCGTGGTGGAGCAGCGGCGTGTCTTGACCAGCGGCCTGCCCGGTCAACGTGCCTTCGGCCTCGCGGAGCGCGCGGCCGCGTTCGCAGATCGCCCGCCAGTCCTCGTTGGGCATGTAGAACGTCCGCACGGTCAGCGCCAGCACGTCAGCTCCGGCCTGCGTCTCGCCGTCCGGTCGCAGAATCCCGACGCCCTTGTGCGACGGGAGCAACCGGCTGCTGTCGTAGCCGCGGGTGTTCATCTGCTCCCCGAGCACGATGTTGCTGTCGCGCCAGTCCATGACCCGCAACGCGAACCGCGACCCGAGCACCGCTCGCAGCTTGGACGGAATCGTGTTGCTGTCCGGTCGCTGCGTGGCGAGCACGAGCACCAGGCCGGCCGCAGGTGCCTTCTTCGCGAGCCACGTCAGCAGCTCGCCGATCTGTTCCCCCGCCGTGAGCTTCTTCCCTTGCACGACAACGGGAGTGCGATCCTCCAGTGCAATGTGGACCTCGTCGACGACCAGCGCCGTGATCGGCATGCCCAGCGACGGGTCACGCGACATCGCCGGCGTCACCTTCGACTCGGGACACGTGACGTCGTCCAGGTCCTGCATCCGCCGATACCGCCGCTGAACATCCGCGACCAGCTCAACGAGCCAGTCCAAGAACGCCAACACGTGCTCGCTGTCGTCACCGGCCATGAACCGGTGTGCGACCTGCTCCGCGGCCTGCCAGTCCTTCCCGTTCTTGAAGTCGGCGACGTACAGCCGCGCGTGTGGATCGAGGATGAGCCCCGCCGCGGCGAGCCGTTCCGCCATCGTCTTGCCCTGCCGAGGAATCGCGCCGATGAGCAACGACGTCCACACCAACGGCAGGTCGATCCGCCGGCCGCGAGCGTCGGTGCCGAACGGCACCGGCCGCCACGCATCCCAACGCTCGACCGCGAGCAGCGGCGTTCCGATCGGCGGTGAGGCGTACGGGTCCTCGTCGGCCACCCACATCGCCACACGACCAGCGTGACCACCGTTGCCGCGCACACGCTCGACGCTGAGCTGGATCTCGTCGACCGCTAGTGCCGACGCCAGGTCTTCCCGGTGCTTCACGACATCGGCAGCCTTGCGCGTGGCAGGCAGATCCACGGTGATCGCCCAACCAGCACCCTGCCGAGACGCCCGCTCGACCAGCCGCAGTGACTCGTCCTTCCCGATCAACTTGGCGTCCCGGAACGCGTCGACCAGCACCTGAGGGTCCATCGTCCACGTCAGCGTGCGCGGCCCGGCGAGCACCGCCTTCCGTCCTGGAGAACCGTCCTTCGCCCGGCCGACGATCGCCAGCACGGCCGCGCCGACGCCTCCAACGCCCCACAACACCAGGTCGCCATAGAGCACCCAAGCCACGGTGACCACCGCACCACCAGCGAGCAGCACGGTCCCGGTGACCTTCCACCGGAACAGCGTCAACGCGCGGATCTCAACGAACTTATCCGCCAGCTTCTCCGACTGCTCGGCAGCGTCGCGGTAGTCCCGCACCCGAACCCAGTTCCGCCAGCCACGAGCCGCAACCACCAGTCCACGACCAACGGCACTCGCATACCGGAGCGGAGCCCGAAGCACCCAGGCGAGCGCATCCTTCGCGGCGAGCTTCAACGCCTCCCGAGATTTCAGCGCAGGAGGCACCACCCGCGAGTAGCGCCAGGTCGCCTCGATCCGCCGGACGAGCGCCGCACGCTCGTCGACCAGCTCCCCTTCGAAAACCTCCTCGGCAGGCACCAGCTCGCCGCTCATCGCTGGTCCCCGTTCAGCGCCGCAGCCAGCTTCGAGGACAGCCCGCGCGAACACCCCGTGACCTCACGAACCCAGGCCGGCGAGACCTTGGCGCTCGACTTCCGAGCCTTGCGCGCAACCGCCAAGTACTCCGCGAACGACGTCCGCGGCGCGGGTGCCACGGCCTCCAGCGTGGCACCCGCAGCGGTCCCAAGCTTGTCCCGCAGCTCCGTCACTGCCTCAGCGGCGACGAACACGACGAGGGGCGGCACCGAGTGCAACACCACGAGCGCTGCGGACCCGGCCACGAACGCACTCCAGGTGTTCATGACGTACGTGGCCCCGAGCGTGAACCACTTGGCCGCCCGCACCCATCCACCGAGCCGCACTCCGTGCCGAGCCGTCACCTGCTCGGCACGGAGGATCGCCAGCAGCACCAGCGACACCATCGGGTCCAACAGCCACGCCGCGAACCACGCCAGCGACCAGGCGGCAGCGCCAGCCGCCGCGAACTGCTGAACGTTGGTCATCGTGAACGCGAGCCCGAGCAGAATCCCGGTCCAGCACAACCGATCCACTTGCACGGCAACCCGCTCGATCGGCTCGCTCACTTCCGATCACCACCACGGCCGCGAGGCTCGTAGGTGGTCACGGTGAGCGCCTTCGTCAGCGTGTAGGACGCGAGCAACGCAGGCACTCCGAGCACCGCGAACAACAGCCAGCCGTTCCCGCCGTGCGTGACGACCACCCACTGAACGATCACGATCAGCACGGCGTTCACGACCACGCGCCCACCGAGCGACATCAGCCGGACGCTCGTCCGCGCCGCGTTCGCCGCAGCTTTCGCCCGACGAGAACCAGCCCGCCAGACCAACACCAGAACCAGGAGCACACCGACCGCGGCCAGCACCTGAGTGGGCGTGACGCTGATGGCGTTCATGAACGCGGCCCCCTCTCGGCCCGTTCACCGCGCTGGAGCCAGTGCCGATGCACTTCACGCCGCTCGTCCTCCGGCAACGCACCCCACACCCCGACCGTCTCAGCGCCAGCCGTGCGCAACTCCAACTCCAAGCACTCGTCCCGGACAGGGCACCCGGAGCACTGCCGCTCGGCCAGCTCCCGGTCGGTCAGCTCCTCGTCCACCCACGGCGGTTCGCCCGTGAACGCCCACATGCACAGCCCGTCGCTTTCAACGACGTCGGTCAACTCATCAGTCGGCACCCATCGCAGGTAGTCCAGCGACCAGGCGATGCCGACCAGCCGCAGATCAGTCACGAGGCACCCCCAGCTCCGAGAGCAGTCGCCGCAGCGAGCTGTTGGAGACGACGAGACGTCCGCACTGACGCTCAGCGGTCAGGAGCCCGAGCCCGATCGCCCGGAAGACGACGGACTGGCTGACGCCGAGCACCCAAGCGGTCTCGCGGATGGTGTGAACAGAGGACACAGAAGTACGCATAGGAATAGGCCCTTCGAAGATTGAGCTGACGATTTCAGCTCTAAATTATTGATTTCAGCGCATATGAAGGCGCGTTTGATCGCGCACGCCGCGGAATGCGCCGTGTCACGTCACCGAAGAACGAAAAGCGGCTAATCTCAGCGCTGAGGCGGAGCGCGGAGGAATACGTGTCGGAGGATTGGGCGGCAGTCGCCAGAGCCATCAACGAGCGCGTGAACGAGCTCGGCTGGCGTCAACGGGAGCTCGCGGAGCGTTCGAACGTCTCCCAGGCAATCGTCCGCGAGATCCAGCACCACACAGTGGAGCGCCGGCGGGGGCCGCGGACGCTGGAGTCCTTGTCTACAGCCATGGGTTGGCACCCACTGCACCTCGACGCGGTGCTGCACGGTCGTCGCCCACCTGAGCGAGACGAGCCGATCAACGACCCCGGCGACTCGCTTTGGTCGCGTTTGGACAGTGTCGAACAGCGCCTGATCGACATCACCGAACGCCTGGACGATCTGAAGTCGGACCTCGCATCGGTGGCGAAGCAAGTTCGCGAGAACCGGTAGAGCGGTGCGTTTCTGCTGGTTGAGCGCCTTGATTTCCATGCAGCAATTCCAGCGCGCAACGCCGTGCAAACCCATGCATGAGCGATGCATGTTCAATGCAAGTTCTGCGCTCCGGGGGTAGCGCAAACATGAGCATCGATTGGACCGGCGAGACGGCGAGTGCCCTGCAGAGCGCAATGCGGCTGACTCACGAAGCGTTCGCCGAGCGCCTGGGCATCGGCGTTCGCACAGTCGCCTCCTGGCACCAGAAGCCGGACACGAAGCCCCGCGCGGATATGAAAGGCATCCTCGACACCGCGCTGGAACAGGCTCCCGACGACGTCCGAGCCCGCTTCAACAGACTGATCAGCGGCGGTCCGCTCGACCTCCCGACAGGCGCGGCCGAAGACGCCGAACGACGGCTCACCGCGGACCCCACGATCGTCGCGGCGCTGAACTGGCTCGACGCCAACGCCGGCTGGGACCCCGGCACGGCTCGCCGCGAGGTAGCCGCGCGTCTCGTAGCGCTCGACATCCGCGACTTGCACGACCGGGGCGTACGCCGCGGCAGCGTGAACCAGCGCGACACCGTACGCGCGCTCACGGACTACTACGGCACCACGACCTCCGGCCACGGCCGCTACACCGCGACGTTCGGAGAGAACACGACCGCTTCAACAACGGTACTGACTCACCCGGACTGGCTCGACCTCGACTGCCCACTGTTCCCCAAGCACGACAAGCTGAAGCTCGCCGGCGTAACCCCAGCCGACAACATCACCATTGACGAGGAGAGCGCCGACCGCGCCGCACTACGGCTGGCCGAAGCCCTGGCTTTGGGAAACCGCATGGTAAACATGCCGCTGTTCCGGCTGCTCGAGGTCGACATGCGGAAGCACCAGCTCAGGGGCACCGTGGGCGTGACCGACTTCGTTGGCTACGTGGTGACGATGGACCTGCTCGAAGGGGAGCTGATCGACGCGCTCACCACCGACAAGCCAGCGGACGTCAGCTCGCTCCCCATGCGCAACGCCTATCTGCCGAACCTCTCGGCAGTGCTGAACGTCGGAGACCGGCTCTGCGCAGGCGGAGCCCTCGCGCTCACCGCCATCGCACGCCCCGCGGACGCGTTTCGCGGTGAACCGGACTACCTGCTGCTGATCCAGGAACGGTCAGGCCACGTGATCAACGCCGCCCGCCGCCTGGCCGTCATCCCCAAGGGCTTCCACCAGCCACTCACCGACTTCCGCGCCGACACACAGATAGGCGCAACCCTCCGCCGCGAGGTCGAAGAAGAACTGTTCGGCCGCGACGACATCGACAACACGATCAGCGAACAGCGCCACGCGGACCCGATGCACCCAAGCCGCCTGTCCGAACCAATGCGCTGGCTCCTGGCCGAACCCGGCCGTCTCCGCATGGAGTGCACCGGCTTCGGCCTCAACCTCGTGAGCGGCAACTTCGAGTTCGCCAGCCTCATCGTGATCGAGGACGAGGAGTTCTGGAACCGCTTCGGCGGCGACGTCCAAGCGAACTGGGAAGCGTCCCGCCTGCACCAGTACTCCAGCCACGACAGGGAGCTGCTGGACGAACTCGTGAACGATGTAGCTTGGAGCAACGAAGGGCTGTTCGCCCTTCTGCAGGGCCTACGCCGCCTCCGCGAGATCGGCGGCAACCGCGTAGACCTGCCAGAGATCGAATGGGAGATCAGGTGACCGCCAACTGGCAAGCCGGAAACGCCGCGGACGACACGACGGAGACCCGCGGCTGGCTAGTCGGACACTTCATCGACCCATCGATCGGCGTCCGCTCCCAAAAGGACGTCGAAGTGAAGTGGGGAGTCCACCCCGCCGGCGACAAGCGTCCGGAGTGGACCGCTGACGACCAGCGCACGACGCTTGTTCTGTTGGTAGAGGGCAACTTCCGCGTGGACACCACCGATGGCAGCAAGACCATGTCCCGGCAGGGCGACTACATCATGTGGGGTCCAGGCGTCGACCACTCGTGGGAAGCTCTCGCAGACTCCGTCGTCATGACCGTCCGCTGGCCGTCACAGACCTGACAGCTCGAAGCTCGGCAGGCTCACCCGCGAGCCACCGATCTCCCGCAGCCGCCGGAGCCCTTGGAGCAACGCGAACAACCCTTCGTTGCTCCAAGCCTCCTGCTGCACCAAGTCCGTGATGAGTTCGCTGTCCAGGCTTGAGTACAGCGTCAGCCCGGACGCCTCCCAGTTCGCCTCAAGTTGCCCGCCGAACCGCGGCCAGAACTCCTCATCCTCGATCACAACGAGCGTCGCGAACTCGTAGTTGCCGCTCACGAGGTTGAGCCCGAAGCCGGTGCACTCCATCCGCATCCGACCCGGCTCATCCTCCAGCCACCTCATCGGCGCAGACCAACGACCAGGATGCATCGGTGCCGCAGCCCGCGTATCACCTGCTGTGGCGTCCACATCGCCTCGCCCGAACAACTCCTCCTCCAGCTCTCGCCGAAGCGTGGCGCCGATGCGGACGTCAGCGCGTGGATCCGTAAGCGGCTGGTGGAAGCCCTTCGGTATGACCGCCAACTTCCCAGCGGCGTTCACGACCTGGTGCGACCGCGTCTGCACGATCAACGCATAGTCCGCCGCACCGCGGAATGGGTCGGCCGGCCGTGCGATCGCCACGAGCGACAGAACTCCGCCAGCGCAGACCCGCCTCCCTGTGTCGAGCACAGCCTCCACATCCGGAAGATATTTGTCTCGCAACGGATACAGCGCACCTGAACCGCTCGCCAGAGCATCAGCCAGCTCCGTTTCGAGCAGGTCCATCGTCAGCGCGTACTCGACAAAGTTCGCAACGTCGACGGTCCCACCGATGCCCCCTGCACTGACGTCGATCTCCACCAGCCGGTACAGCGGCAGGTTCGCAAACCGCACGCCGAGAGCCGCGGTCATCACAAGCCGCTGGACAGCTGCCTCTGCGCAATCCTCGTCCAGCAGGGTTGTCACCCGTACTCGCTGCGAGAGGGTCAGCCGCTCGCGGTCCGGTTCGAGCGGTAGCCGAAGGTCATTCCACTCAGACCGTGTGACCACGCTGGTCCGAACGTCCAAGCCCCGACCACGGATGGCGAACGTGTCAGGAGTTCCGTAGTACTGCCTCACCGCGTCCACGACCTGGCGCCGGCCAACTGCATTCCGCCTCGAACGCCGCCCCTGGAGCGCGCCGATGTCAGCGAGCTTCAGCGCAGCACCAACCTTCGCCGCGGCAAACCCCGAAGCCCAGTCGGCCGCGCCATCCAACCACTCGAACGCACCCTCCAAGCCCGGATGAACAGCCACGCCAGCAGGCGTTGCCGCAGAACCGCGCTCCATCGGCGCAGACAACAACTCCTCGACCGGCGTGTCGAGCATGCTCTCCAACAACCGGGCCGTACTCGCCTTCATCTGGCCAAGGGGCTCACCAGCAGACCGACGCCCAGCAACAAGCCGCTGAAGGTGCCTAAGCCCGAGCGTCCCAGGCTCCCGATGCTCACGCGCGTACAGCTCGGCCTTCTCGACAAACTCCTCCAGCGTCAGCCGGCGTTCCCATATCCGCTGCTCAAGCACGGTGCGAAACGTCCGCATCGCTCCTCCTAGTTCCCGAGGTCGCAGCAGGTCGCCCCAGGTCATCCACAGGCCATACCGCTGATCGTGCGCTGATGAAATCTTGATTTCAGTCTGACACGCCCGCTCAACACCCGTCAGACCGTCCGGTGACGTGTGGACTCCGCGTCCGCCTCAAGCACGTCACCGGACACCTCAAGCACACGCCTGCCGGGAGGGGAGCCGCGATGACCGCACTCACGATCGCTCTCGGCCTTGTTACGGCATCGACGTGGACGTGGGTCATCGGCGACCACTTCGACTGGTGGCAGCGAGCAGCTGCGCGCCGCCGTCACCAGAGACATGGCCACTAGGCAGGCGTTCCGATGAACGACCCCCCAGTCGAGGCTTACGGCGAAGCGTGGTTGTCGCTCTCCAAGGAACAGCGCTCCGAGCTGCTGTCAGTGCGGCGCGACAACCAACTCAGTGAGAAGGCACTCGACCATGTGTTGACCAGCCCGACCAACAGCGAGACGCACCAGACCAAGGAACTCGGACATGCCCAAGAGGTACTCCACCGCTCGCGGCCGTGAGTTCGGCGAGCGAATGCGAGCGGCCATCGCGCGCGCGGGCATGACCTCCCGACAGCTCGCAGACGTGCTGGGCTGGCAGGAAGCCAAGGTCTCGGACATGGTCAACGGCAAGGGAGGCATCACCGTTCTGGAACTCGTGCTGGTGCTCGGCGCCTGTCGAGTCCCCGAGCCGGAACGCGAGTATCTGCTCAACCTCTTCCCAGCTTTGGAGCTGGACGGCTGGTGGCAGTCGCACGGCAAGTGCGTGCCGGTCAGATCAGGCACGGCCAGATCCAACTTCGCGGCGGCCAGAACCCTCGTCAGCTGGCATCCGCACGCGGTCCCGGACCTACTGCGGACGGGTGACTACGCGCGGGCCCTGCTCGCCGCTTCGGCAACTGTGCCCACGGCCGAACTCGACGAGCGGCTGCGCGCGTTGCGCGAGATGCAGGACCTGCTCCGCAACGACCTCGACTGCACGTTCTACATCCATGAGTTCGCGCTCGAACTTCAGGTCGGCAGCCACGAAGTGCAGGTCGCGCAGCTGCAACATCTCATGCGCATGGCGAGCTGGAAGAGGATCCGAATCCTGATCCTGCCTGCGGCCGCTGGTGCGCACGCCGGCATGGCCGGACAGTTCACGCTGCTCAAGTTCCCGAAGTACCAGCCGCTGGTCTGGATCACGACCGAGAACTCCAGCCTATTCGCTGAAGAGGAGCACGCGGTCCAGGGGTACGAGGCGGTCGTCCAGGCGCTCGACGAGATCAGCCTCGACGAGGACCAGTCGATGAAGTGGATGTCTCGCCGCTGCGTACGCCTGCAGGAGGCCGCTGAGACCGAGGCCGTGAGCAGCGAAGACGAGCCTTTTCCGCCGCCCTAGATGGCCAGGCCGTCGCCACCGATTTGAGAGTGAGCTACATGATGCCCAAGACCGGCACCTACGCGCTGGGTTCCGTCGCGGTCGAAGCCGCAGCGAGACAACTGAGTCGATCTCCTCATGCCTAGGGACTTCCGGGCCACCGCGCTTGAACGTGCCATCGGCCGGACGCTGTGCAGGTGGCGAGACGACCGCAGCTTGAGTCTCCTCGAAGCAGGCAATCGTGTCGGCTTCAGCAGCGCCAAGCTGTCCATGATGGAAAACGCTATGCAGCCGTCCGCGGTCGTCGACATCATGGCGCTGGGATACGTCTACAAGGTGCCTACACCTGAGTGGCAGTGCTTGACGTTGCAGGCGCAGTATGCATCAGGCCTAAGAGCGCACCAGCAGCCGCAAACTGCGATCTTCGACCCTGCCGAGGACTTCCCCCTTCTCATCGCCGACGCGATACGAATCCGGACGTTCGCCCCAGACACGGTGCCGACCGTCTTCCAGCTCGCTGACTACACCGCAGCAACAGCGATGTGGGACGACCAGGCCAAAGCTACGCGGCTCACAGCTATCAGGGAGGCATGGGCAACCCGCTCTACCGGAGACGACCCCCTCACCGTGGAGGCAGTCTTCCCAGAAGCAGTTCTACGACAGGTGATCGGCGGCAGGCGCGTACTGAAGGCACAGCTGCTACACCTCATGGCGGTCAGCGAGCTGCCAGAGGTGAGTCTTCGGGTCGTGCCGTATGTGGCTGGGGCCCATCCCGCGATGAGCTGCCCCTTCACATGGCTGAGCTTTCCGCACCGCCAGCACGATGACGTGGCATATACGGAAACGTTCTTGCGGTCCGACTACGTGGAGAGCCACTCCCAGCTCGAACAGGTGGCAGAGCGGTTCTCGGGGTTGTGGACGCAGGCACTCGACGAGGGCGAGTCACTGGAGCTCATTGCCGAGACTGCCGCGCGTATCTAGGCCAACTACCATTCCACGCGGCCACCCGGCGGGCTTGTTCTCGCGAAAGCTGCGTGATCACTCAGCCCGAGACCGACTTGACCGGCCGTCCACCAGGCAATGTGCGCACCTGAGCCAGTGGGTGCCCGCGATGCACGACCACGCACGCGCCGCCCACCAAAAAAGGCTCGCGATCTTGCTGACGCCTCTGCATAGTCGCGAACCACAGCAGCGCACGCTCTAGCTCACCAGGCAGTGTCTACGATGGCGAAGCAGCGACGGAGAGGGCTTGATGTGGGCAGCGATCAGACCGGTCCGGACACGGTTACAACAGACTTCTCGCATGGCGGGTTGTCCGAAGCACGCTGGTTCATCTCTGCACCGGCAGGAGTACAACTCGGTCCCCTCATCGACACGCTGCGCAAACGCGGCGCTCATCCGTACGTGCTATCCGACGTAGCTCGCGCCGGAGCAGACCTCCTGCAAAACGTACGAGATGCAATTGCGACCGCCGATCGCGTCCTTGTCGTAATCAACGGCGAATCAGCTTCGCTCAACTCGTACTTCGAAGCCGGTTTCGCGGTGGCACTAGGTAAACCTCTTCTCGTTCTGGCCGACCCAAAAGTTCGTCTACCGTCCGACTTCTCCACCGTTCTGACCACCCGGACCCAGCCTGATGACCTCGAAGCCCTCAACTTCACGCTGGATCAACTGGAAAAGGCCGGGAAACCACCTCCCTACGGCTCTCCGCGCGTTGCCGTTACAGGCCGTCCGCTGGGCGATTTCGCCAACGATCTCCTGGCTCAGGTAGCCAATACCTCGCCGCTAACGGAACGGGCGGCAGTTGAACTGCTCACGCAGGCGATTGAAACTAGCGGCGCTCTCCCGGCACAAAATCCCGCCGACCGCGGCATTGACCTAGGAGTCTGGTCAGACGACCTCGACTCGATCGGCGCCAATCCGCTGATAGTCGAGGTCAAACGCAAATTCGACGTAAATGCAGTCGAACAGGTGATGACATATCTCACCCAAAGCAGAAATGCCCGACTGGCCCTGATTGTATATCTAGATACGAGTGTCTCCAGCTCTAACGCACAGCGACTGTCACCATTTCCGGTTCTTGCGATTTCACTACAAGAACTGCTGACTCGGATGCATGGCTCCAGCTTCGCCGAAATCATCCGTCAGCTAAGGAACGCCAGCGTTCACGGAGTACACAAATCGTGACGGCCATCGACTGCGCACATGTAGCCATGCTACTTAAGGCTGGCGATGACGCGACCACCACTACAGCGCGAGGACGTGCGCTTGAAGACCTGATTGCATACCTATTCGAGCTGATCCCTGGCATCACGGTCACAGCTCGAAACGAACTCAATGCTTTCAAAGCAGAAGAAATTGACGTCGCATTTTGGAATGAAGGCGACCGCGCTGGCCTTCGTCTCTTCGATCACATTTTGATCGTCGAGGCGAAGAATTGGGCAAGCCCCGCCGGCTACCCGGAGCTTGCCGTCTTCAATGATAAACTACAAAGCCGTGGACGTCCGATGGGAATCTTTGTCGCAGCCTCTGGCATCACCGGTGATCCGCAAAACCTCACAAGAGCCCACAGTGTCCTAGCTAGAGCCTTGTCCGAAGGGCGCGAAATAATCGTCCTAACGCGGAGTGAAATAGAAAAACTCCCAGACACCGATGAGCTTGTGCAACTACTGAAGCGCAAACGTGCACAACTCGCTGTGTCTGGCACCATTTTTCAAGCCTAAATGAGTCGTGCTCCGAGCTACCTTCACGGCTGTTCGCTCAGCGCCGCATCCACCGTCGCTACAACGTCGTGGACAACCCCGATAGCGGCGAGTTTCTCAGCTGCAGCGGGTACATGCTCCCGAGGGTCGGGCATTTCCCACTCTTTCGCTACCCTACGCGCAATTTTGAGAAATTCTTTCGAGCGGGCTTGGACCTCTCCTTCAGACAACGGGAGAAGGGCGAGCACCGCAAGCACCAACGACGGACCAGATCCGGATATCCCCACACAGGAAGCCGCAACGCCCACCATGGCCGCGTGGCGCCAGTTAGATTCCTTTTCAGGATGCCTAGCGGCTACCTCCTTGAAGATAGTCCAGATATCCGTTACCGGTGTCGCCGCCCAACGCCACCAGGAATGCCGGGACAGCGGCACGATGGCGGCTTCGGCATCCCAATTATCCAAGCTCGCCTGGGCGATAATGTCATCGACGGTAAACGGAAGGTCGACGATTCGCTGCGCGAGGTAGCGCCGCATACTGGCTTGGCGTTCCAACAGGGCTGCTTCGACCGCCAGCTCGTCCGCTTCCGAATCTGCATCTAGAGCGACTATCGCCGCATCATCCCTTAGCTGAAGAAGCGAAACCGTTCCAAAGGTAGCAACCCCAAGAGAGCGTGCTAGACGTCGCTGCGCAACATCATCAGTCCACAAAGGGAGACCGGTTTCTATCGCCAAATCGACAGGCGATAGCCAATGCGCGTTTGAGCGCCGGTCCATGGATTCAAAATAGGTGGCATTAGCTTGCACAGGGACGGCTGTTGTCCGATCTGCGGCAGCAGCCAGAAGCGACATCCTTTGACGAAGCTCGATTCGAGAATCAATGGAGCTTTCGCGCCATACAAGGCTGTGCGAGCTTGCGTCCCACGAGATCGATCCTGAACTTCCAGCGATACCACGGAAAGCCACTTGCGCTCGAACGATATCATCGCGACTTGCGTAGGGCATCCGCAGTTCCGTGAACAGACCTCGGCAGTAGTCGAATTCGCCAACAACGCTAGATACCAGCAGCGCAGAGGCATCAACAATTACATTCATTGAGCCAATGGAGCATATTCTTGCCGCTTCACCATCAGCCTCATACTCATCGTCGATGAAGGATGATGAGCTATACGCTCCAATAGCACGGGAAACCAGAATCTGCGCGTACGGGTAGTCAATGGCCGCGGCGAGAAGTCCAACAGGCAGTTCGCCTATCCACACATGTCTAGCGACCTCTTGCAATGCCTCATTGGCATCCTTAGCAACTTCATCCTTCGTCGCCAGTTCTTCGAGTCTATGGAGCATCTGCGCTGAATCTCCGACCGCAAAAGCAAAGACGCCCCCTGCCTCACCATGCCGTCGCACGTGCTCGTTCAGCGCAGCAAATGCCCGACGATGAATCTCCTGAGGGACAATAGGCCGATCATCTCCGACTGTTTCAGCGGATACAGAGTCCAACTGCGCCTCATCAAGCGTACGCGTAGACCTGATCACTGCGGTCAATAGCGCTGCGTTGAGTTCTGCGTCTGACTCGAACCTAGCGGCTAGTGCTAGCGCCTGGGATGCCAGATCAGAATCCCATGGCTCTAGCACGAGAGCGCGTAGCCAAAGTTGTGCCTCTTGAGGGTCCGTAACAGTGGGCCGGAAACGTCGAACAGTCTGGGCCGCCCGCCCAAACGCGCGCTGGTTGAGTTGAGCGATTATCAACCGCCAAGCCATGGCACGATCACGCTCTTGCTCCGACGAGCGCGACAGAAACTGGTTAGCACACCTCTCAACCGCCGGCCAGTCGCCGCGTTCCTGTGCTGCCAGCATTAGGAGGTTGTACATCGACTTCGCGAGAGTCTGACTGAGTCCAGTGTCTCCCAACGCCTCATGCGCGGTAGCCTCGACTTCGCCCCACCGGCCAAGATCGCTGAGTATCTCCGCTCGCATCACGAGGAAAGTCGAGTTCCTTAGCCTTTCAGCGGCTCTTGCACAGACAGCCTGTGCCTCTTCCTGCCGCCCCTCCCGAAGAAGTAGATAGATCAACGGTTCAACTGCGGCAGCGTTATCATCACTCAACGCACGAAGTGCTGAGATACCGTTGTCCGGATCTGCGTACGCACGTGCAACAACTCGAATTAGGTCGACGACCGACGATTGCAGCCATCCTAGGTCAACCAAGTGCCGAATACGGGCAGTTTCATCTATGCCAAACGTCGACAATCTCCGAACTGATTCGACCATCCGATCAGGCTCGTCGTCGCCGGTGCTAGCGAGAATGCGCCGGAAGAGTTCGACCCTTTCTTCGGCACTGCCGGTATTGTGCAGGTCACATTCGGCAGCGACCAGATCCCTTTCGACTCCGCTCGGAATCTTGTCCAGCAGCTCAGGCAAGAGTTCAGGGCGACCAAGCATGGCAGCTGCTCGCGCCGCGTGTCGTGCAATCTTTGGCCTAGCGGCTTCGTCTGCGCGAGCAGTGCCGATCGGCAACGTCGTTGACCTATTCAAGATTCGGTCAAACTCTGCAGTCAAACCGTAGATCTGCATGAGTAGATCCAGGGCTTCCTCAGTTGGACCGTCCCATGCGTGCAGTTGATCCAACGCTTTTTCTGCATGGTTTCGTGCCCGCGTCAGATCGTCTGCGTTCGCCTCCGAAGATCCAGATCTCAACGCGAGCACATACGCAAACTTCTGCATCGCAGTCGAATTTTCGGGAGCTAGCTGGAGGGCCTGTTCCCAGAGGGCTACACCTTCATTTATACGGCCTGCTTTTACGGCTTGTTGCGCCCGAAAGCTCACCATTGCCAGATCGTCACGTGCCGCTTCGACCCTTCTCGTCAGCTCTGGAGGAAGAACCAGCTCGGCAGCGCTCAAAGGATCAGCCTTGAGTATTTGAAGTCCGAGGGATCCAAGCAGCTCACTGGACGGTTGACGTGACGCGCGATCAAACAGTTCCCGTGCGCGAACAACATCGATTTCAAGCAACTCGAACGCCGCTGCGGCGAGTATTCGACCGTTCTTCGATGGCAGAATGGTGGCCGCCCGCTCATAGGCCCTTGCCGCTTCCATAGGGGCGAGATGAGCTGACGCATAGTCTCCAATTGCCACGAGACCTTCGACGCCGCCTTCTACAATCCAGATCGGCATGGCTTCAAGAAGAGTCTCGACCACGAGCTTAGGAACCCTACGCCCGTCGGCCAAGTGATGAGCAATTAGATGCGCGGAACGACGTTTCGTAGAAGACAGAGAGGTTAGGTGCTTAATAGAACTTGGTGGTAGAACTTCGAGATTCTGAAACCACGCATTTTCTGCGCGCATCTCGACTCCACTAGTGGCCAGCTCCCACTCAGCGCCCGCTGTTCCGAGAACGTTGCTGAATGGAATGTGGAGCTTCCATCCCCCTTTTGACGATCTAGCAAGATTTCCCTCTACGACTCGCTGCCAATAGATCTGATCGTTGGTTAGATCTACATACAACACGTACATTGGCAGCGAATGCCCCAGCCAGTACTCGACATGACGCCCGTCGGGCCTGTAAATCCACCCGTCGGCGACACGCTCCGAGAATCCGACTGCACTTGATTTGAGTTGAAGACCAAGAAGCCGTCCTGTTGGATTTGCTCCACTACGAATCTCCACATGAGCATCCACACCGAAGTCTGACGTGGACTGTTCACGAAAGATCCAACCGAACTCGCGTTCAATCTGGAAGCCCACAAACGAAACGCCCTCGCGGTTGGTCGCATCCGAGCCGCGTCCAACCTCAGCCATGCCGTCACCCCTCCGTATGGGGTAAGTAGCATACGCGCGTTGCAGCCTAACTACTGGTCGACGCGCCTCACGGAGCCTGCGAGTCGACCGGATCTAGCTCGCGATGCACGCCGACCGACTGTCCTTGATGCGTCGGTTGAGTCAGGGTTGTGGCGACGACGACGGAGTGACGAGGTGGACGAGACCACGGCAAGGCACCACATGGAGCGGGCCATCGCGGAGATGTGGCAATCCCCGAGCACCAGCAGGATCGGTGTCGTCGTTGCCCGCGGCGAGACGGTCCTAGCGTCTGTGCACAAAGGGCAGGGCGGGAACCGCCACGCGGAGGTCATCGCACTGAACGCAGCCGATGCCGCAGGGATCGATCTGCGGGGCACTACCGCGTTCGTGACCCTTGAGCCGTGCGCGAACCTGGAGGGGACGTTCGACTATGAACTGCGCCCGAAGATGACTCCAACGGAGGACCCGCTGGACACCCGAACTGACGTTCCTCGATCGACTTGAGCACAACGGGCATTGCGCGTCGAATGGCCTGCAGAAGACGCGCAGCGCCGCCGCGCAAGCCCTTGTACACGCCTGGCCAGCGAGATTCTGACCGGAGATCGGAGCCCGAAGCGCAATACCGTTTCATTTCTATTCTTGCGAGCGAACGCGGACTGGCACGTTATAGTGTTGCGAAAACTCTTCGTCCGTCAACGTGTAGTATTCTTCCTGATACCCACCGTCGTCGAACACCTGGAAGGCGAACTCGTCACCGGGAGCCGGCCGCATCTCGAAGTTCGGGCTAACCAAGGCGCAGTTTGGCAGGAAGAATCTCTTAACAAGAGGCTCCTGCTCGCCCACAAGGGAGATGAACGAAACTCCTGGCGTGCCGGCGATGAACCGAGGCGGTGTCCCAAATGGGCTGAACAGCGTTTCTATACATCCTTGAATGAGGAGTACCGCATTGAGCGCGTCGTCGCGCGCGTCAGATCCCGAGAGATGGGTTCCATAGTGAATACTTCTATTGCGAAGCTTCCTAAGCGTATTGAATTGCGTAGCGGTAGGGTCCCCTATCACCCCCCACTCAAACAAGGCAACAATGCACTTCACCCAGTCCGAAACGGTAGCCTGATTTTCGACCTGCACTGTCGCAGGATGCCCCGCGAAATCGCCGCGCAACCTGATGACGAGCGCGTTCAGAATCCTTTCACCTAACGCGCACGCCCCAACCAAAGCCGGATAGTAGCTTCCATGCGTGAAGCAGTTCCGAATCTGCTGAAGAAAGGCGTTATGCTCGTCAATTATACTCCAGGGCGCCGCCTTGATTGAGACAAAGTCAGCAATCTTGCGTTCATGATCATGGTTGCCGAACTCGTGTATTAAGCCAGCCCGCAACTGGTGCCGGTTTTCCAACCATTGCTGACGCACCAGCGGATCCCAGTCAGCACCAATCTCCGTGGTAAGTATTTGGGCGCGAGTGTCGAACTGCATCGAAAAGCACATGTAGCGTCGGCAGCCGTCATCAGCACGACGCGGTCCGCCGGAGCCAACTCGTTGCATCAGGCTATCTGACCACAGAACCTCTGAGTCGACATGTCGAACCCGCCGAAGGCAGCCTTAGTCCCCCTGCACCCATGCTTGTGCGCAGCGCATGAGCGCCAGGACGCGGCAGCTGTCCCAGCAACCACGCTCGCTCACACCCGGATCGGCACAGGTCCCCACTCGCCGGGACGGGACGACAGCGAGCCTGTCCCACGCCCTGCGACTAAGGACCTGCTGGTAGAGAGCCTGAAGCTCAACGCACGAGGCCTGTCCCACGCGACCGCTGCAGGGACAGGCCTCATGTATCAATGCGCCAGGTGAGCCTACTTGGAGCCGACAAGGGCTACGTGGGTGAATAGTGTGCGACTTCGTCCTCGGACACCAGCTTTATCCCTACCAACGGGCCGGATGCTCGCATCGAGCATCCGGCCCGTTGCGTTGTACACGATCTCCACGTTCAGCGCTTCGTACAGTCTTTGCAGCTCGGCGGGGTCCGCCTGCCTGATTACCTTCTTCACGTCGCCGAGCGAATCAATCATGGCGTGGATCTCGGCGGCACTCCGGCCAACGCGTTTCGGTACCCCGTTCAACTCGGCTTGAGCAGCCGCGCGCTTCTCCTGCGCCTCGTTCATCGCCTCGACGAGAGCGGACGGGTCAATTCCCGCCGCAATGGCGTCCTGGAACCGGCGCAGCTTCGCTTCCGCATCGGTGAGACGTTTCCTCGCGGCGGCGTGTGGGGTGCCAAAACATGGCTCAACGGTCTTGACCTGCGGATCAAGCGGCTGCGGGTTCATACTCGTTGATCAAGCCGCCGAGTACTCGCCGACGACGAACGGACCCACAACCTGACTCTGCGAGTGGGTAATCGGGTCGTGGTGGGGCGTGGTCCCGCGCTCTGTGTGGCCGTCGGTGGTTGTAGTGAGCCACGTAGCGGTTAAGCGCTGACTTCAGGTGCCGCTCGTTGATGATGAGTAGCCGGTCGGTGAGCTCGCGCCTGACAGTGCCGACAAACCGTTCGGCGTAGCAGTTGGCCCGCGGACATCGCGGCGGGATCTTCACAACGTCGATGCCGGCGTCCTCAAGAACGGAATCGAACGACGCCGTGAACTGGCCTGCCCTGTCACGAACCAGGAAACGAAACTCGCTGGCCCGGCCGTCCAGCTCCATGAGGAAGTTGCGAGCCTGCTGTGTGGTCCACGGGCCGTCAGGGTTGGTGGTAGTGCCGAGGATGTGGACGTAGCGGGTGCCGACCTCCATCACGAAGAACACGCACACCCGCTTCAACGTGACGACACAGTCGACGTGAAAGAAGTCGCACGCCAGCATGCTTACCGCCTGAGCACGCAGGAACCGTCGCCACGACGTGTCGGTGTCACGCGTCGGCGAAGGCGGAATCCGAAGCCGCTTCAGCACGCGGCGAACAGTCGAGGCGGCCGTCCGGTGACCGAGCTTGAGCAGTTCACCTTGGATACGGCGGTAACCCCAGCCCGTGTTCTCCCGCGCCATCAGCTCGATCAACGCCACCACGATCTCACCAACCTGCGGTCGACCAACCCGGTTCGGGTAGGTCCACTTCTTCGCGACCAGGCGCCGATGCCACCGCAACACCGTGCCCGGAGACACCAACCGGTGCTCCCGCAGCCACACGGGTAACTGCCGCACCAACGCGGCCAGCACCGCACGATCAGCCCAATCCAGCCGAGGACGGCGCTGACCTCGACGCAACACCGCGACCTCATGCCGCAACACCAGCAACTCGACGTCCTTCGCCGCAGAGGACCGGCCAAGCAGAACCAGCCAGCCACCCAGCCGAACAAGAACGAAGTACAGCAGTCGCAGCGCCACGCCCACGATCATGCCGACCGGACAACAGGCCCCGACCACCGCAGCTCAACGCATGTGTGCAGAGTTCTGGCACCCCACACCCACGGCATCCGCATGTTGCCGGCCGACCTCTCAGCCCTGCTCACTGATGACCATTACCCTGAGAACTGCAGGAGGGCTGTCAGATGAGCGGTGTCGTGCCCGGCGCTCGAGGCGGCAGTGCAAGGCGGTGTGTCGACCCGGCGGTCGGCCTCCTGGAGGTGACGTTCGAGAGCGGCGGCACCTACCAGTACGAGGCTGTGCCGGCCGACGTTCAGGCGCGCCGAATCAGCTGACCGCGTCGAGTCCATGCGTTTGGCCTCGCGCCGCCGCAGGACCGGTGCCGAGGTTGGTGTCCTCGACGTGGGGACCGGAGTCGTTGTACGGCAGGCAACCCGATCTTGTCCGCCGGCTGCGCGCCGAGCTCCGGCTCGACGAGTACGCGGTCGCTGTCGCCCTGCACCCGAACACCTGGTCCGCCCGCTCCCCTGACAGATCGGCCGCTGGATCGACGCGTGCACGCGATCGGGCGTGATCGTGTTTCCGGCGCATGAGGGCTGGCGTGCCGGTCTCGTCGCGGCGGACGTCGTCGTGGGAGACGACGGATCGGTGACGTTCTACGGCACCGCTCTCGGCCGGCCAGCCCTTCTCGGGGAGGCTCCGCACGACACCGTGGATCCAGACTCTGAGGTCGGGAAGTTCCTCGCCGCAGCACCACGACTCCGTTCCGGGCAACGGCTGCGGCTTCAGGTCGACGCGGCGCTCACCACCACGCGGACCACCGAGTTGCGCAACGCCGCCGAACTCGCCACGTCGGTTCCGCTCAAGTCGCACTCCTTGCTGCGCAACGAGTTCTACCGTCTTCTCGACCTGGAGGAACCGGAAGCCCCGGCAGCAGCCCTCGACCTGCCCGCCCGGCGGTCCACGCCCACACTGCCGGCTCGCAGTCCGTGCGGGTCGCAGTCCGTGCGGGTCGCTCTGGACCGCCAGAACGACGTGCTGCGCGTCACGGTGGTGCGGCTGCCTGCGGATCTGCGCGGCTCGCTTGACCGGAACGCACACCTCGTCGTCACCACCGACGAACCCTCCGAGACCGCTCTGCAACTGGCTGATGTCGTCGTTCACGAGGGCGAGGGAGACGCCTTCGCCTGGATAACGCACATGCTCGCCGCACTGCCCGGCGCGGCCGTCGCGGCTGGGCCGGTCGGCAGGACGGGCTGGTTCGCCGGCACGAGGGACGGCCACACGGTCCTGTTCGACCAGGTGGACGGATTCGGTCCCGCGCTCGCCTCCGTCGTGCTCGCCTGGACCTCCGCCGGCCACCGCCCCTGCGACCTCCCCGAGAGGATCGACCTCCACCTCGGTCCGGCACGGCACTCCGTGTCGCCCAAGGTCACGGGGCGCACCTGCGGCTGCTCGAGACCCGCGTACTGACCTCGCTCACGGTTGGCGGTCCGCCGCGATGTCAGGGCCGCTTGCTACCGTCGTCAGATGCCGCAGTGGCCTTCCATCAGCAGGGACGACCTGCTCCAAGCCGCGGGCACGGCGGGTTTCGACGCGGATCTGCCGATACTCGTCCGGCGCTTGATCCAGGAGACCGGCCGGGGCGTCACCAGGCTGCACGTGCCCGGTGGTTCCGGAACGTCCGCGGGCGGATTCGACGGAGTCGTCGTCGCCGAGGAACAGACCACCTTCGTTCCGTCCGGCACGAGCGTCTGGGAGCTGTCAGTGCAGAAGACCGCCCAGAGCAAGGCGGACAGCGACTACGCGAAGCGGCTCACAGGTCCGAACGGTGAGGACCCTGGTGAGATCACGTACGTCCAACTCGGGCTGGCTCCATGGCCGAAAGCCCCCGAGTGGGAGGCCGCGCGCCGGAGCGAAAACCGCTGGCACGACGTGCGGGCGTACAACGCCGACTCGCTCGACACCTGGTTGAGCGGCGCGCCGGTCACGACCGTGTGGCTCGCGGAACGCCTCGGCAAGGCCTTCCCGGGGGTGCGGGAGGCGCTCACGTGGTGGGAGGACACGTGGCTGCCGTCGACGTCGACGCCTCTCGACGCGGCCGTGGTCCTCGCGAACCGCGAGGGATCCTCCTCCCTGCTGCTGCGGGAGATGAGCTCCGGTCCGACGATCATCACCGTCGGCGGCGGCCTGCGCGGAGACGAGCTCCGGGCGTTCGTCGCGGCGTCGCTCACGACCGCGCCCGCACACGACCGGACGCCGGCCCGGACCTTGTTCGTCTCATCCCGCGACAGCCTGCTCGGGCTGCTGCGCCAGCCCGATCCGCTGGTGCTGGTCGCCACCGATCCCGAACTGGCGTCGGACGTTCCGCTCACGCACCCTCACCGGATCGTCATCCCCGTCACGAGTGGCGACGCGACCGTGGACGTGCCCCGCCTCGACGGCGAAGCGGTGACCCACCTGCTGACCGAGCGGGGCTTCGAGCACGAAGCGGCGTACCACCTCGGCACGCTCGCCCGCCGCAGCCTGCCCGCGCTGCGGCGGCGCCTCGCGGTGTACCCCGACACCCTCGTGCCGAAGTGGGCCCGGAGTCCTCAGCCGTCGGTGCGCCGGCACCTCCTCCTCGGCGGCTGGAACGAGACGAAGCCCGCCGACCGTGCCGCCGTCGAGGAGTTCGCCGAATCGACTTACGCCGACTTCGCGGAGGCAGCGCTGCCCTTGACCACGAACGCCGACGCGTTCCTCGCCCTCCTGCGGGGGCACTGGCACGTGGTCTCGCCCGACGACTCGTGGCACCTGCTCGCCCCGCACCTCACCGCCGCGGACGTCCAGCAGTTCGAACGGCTCGCCCTCCGCGTGCTCGGGGAAGTACGTCCCGAACCGGACGACCTGGGCGTGGTCCACGCCGAAGACTTCGCTGACTCGTGCTCGGCCCAGTTGCGCGAGGGCGTCGCCCGGTCGCTGGCGCTCCTCGGAACCAGCGATGAGTTCGTCACGCTTTCCGGTGGCATGACAGGTTCTCTCGTCGCCCGGCGAATCGTCCGAACCCTGCTCGCCCACGCCGACGCGGATCCCACCTACTCGCTGTGGAGTTCCCTGAGCGACCTCCTTCCGAGCATCGCGGAGGCAGCGCCCGAGGAGTTCCTTGCCGCACTGCGCGCAGGGCTGGAAGGCGCGAACCCCTCACACAGGGCCATGTTCGCGGACCACCAGACCAGCCGGTTCGGGTTTCCGGGCGGATCCGCGCATCTGGGCTTCCTGCGTGCGCTGGACGTGCTCGCCTGGTCACCGGACAACCTCGACGACGTCGCCGACGTCCTGACGAGGCTGGCCGCCCTCGACCCCGGTGGCCGCTGGGCCAATCGTCCCGCCCGCAGCCTGGAGGAGATCTTCAGCTGCTGGCATCCCCAGACCAGCGCGACCGGCGCCCACCGGCTGAGCACGCTCGGCCGCCTCCTGCGCACCGCGCCGGAGGCGACGCGAAAGCTCCTGGTCGCCCTGATTCCAAGGGGCCACGGCACTTTGGTGCCGCACCGCGGGCCCAAGTACCGCGACTGGACGCACGAACAGGACATCAGCCGCTCGGAGATGTGGGAGAACATCGCCGGCGTCGCCGATCTGCTGCTGGCCGATCTCGACGCCGTGCCCGCCAGACATCTGCCGATCATCGACAAGATCGACCGTCTTCCCTCCGCGCAGCGAGATTCCTTCGCCTCCTCACTCGCTCGCCTGGGCATGACCGCGGACGACGAAACCCGGGCACGCCTCGCGGACGCGATGCGTGTCAAGATCGCCGAGCATCGGGAGTTCGCCGACGCGGACTGGACACTCGCGCCGGAGGAGCTCGAGCCCCTGGCACGCGCGCTCGCCGCGCTGGAACCGCAGGCGCCCGTTTACCGGCTGCGCTGGCTGTTCGAGAGTCCCCACCTCCTGCTCGCCGACCACCCCCGGCGGCCCGACTTCGCGGCTCATGGCGCCGAGCTCAGCAGGCGGCGGGTGGCCGCGATCGGCGAGATCTTCGGCACCGGCGGGCTGGCCGCAGTTGCGACCCTCGCGTCGAAGGTCAGCTACCCCTTCCTGATCGGCAGAGCTCTCGCGGAGCACACCTCCACGCTTGACCTCGAGCTGCTGCCGGAACTCGGCACCGCGCACTCGCCGATGCGCCAGGTCGCCATCGGCTACCTGCAGACGCGCCTGGACTCCGGCGGCCAGCAGCTCCTCCACCGGTTGCTGGCCGCCGCGGATCGCCCGGACGTCCAGGCGACGGTGCTGAACTGCCTTGCCGACGCACGGGCGGCGTGGGAGGTGCTGGCGGGACTACCGCAGGCACGGCACGACTACTGGTCAGCCTTCAACTACCACTCGATCGACCCTTCATCGGCTTCCGCGGTCACGGCGGTCAGCGGACTGCTCGAAGCCGGACGCATCGCCCCGGCACTGGAAGTGGTCGCCTACCGCGCCGACGAGGCCGACTCGGCGGAGATGGCCGAACTCGCCGTGCTGGCGCTATCGGACCTGGTGGAGCTGAAGACACTTCCGGCCGGCTTCGAGCACCTGTCCGAACACGACTTCCGCCGGGTGTTCGCGCTCCTGGCCCGGCACAGGGACCTCGTCGGGGCGCAACGGGTGGCCACGCTGGAGTGGCAGCTGTTCCCGCTGCTGAGGTTCGCGCCGGAAGCACCCACGTTGCACGCGACGCTCGCCGAGGAGCCAGTGTTCTTCGTCGAGCTGGTGACGCGTGCGTTCTTCCGCGAGAACGAAGAACTCGGCGACGGTCCGTCCGAAACCGACGACCGTGCAGCCGTCGCCACTCGGGCGTTCGAGGTTCTGCGCACGTGGCGCCGGTGTCCCGGCGCGGAATCGAACCAGCCCCCGAATCCGGACGGGCTGCGTGCCTGGGTGCGGGAGGCCCGCGACCGTCTTGCCCAGGTGGACCGCCTCTCCGCGGGCGACTACCAGATCGGCCACGTCCTGGCCCACGCGTCACCTGATCCGGACGGCCTCCGTCCACCGCGGGTGGTGCGCGACCTCCTGGAAGAACTGCGCAGCGACGAGGTTGACGCCGGACTGCGCGACGGGATCTTCAACAGGCGCGGGATCTACAGCGAGGGCTTCACCGAAGGGGGAGTTCAGGATCGGAGCCTGGCGGAGAAGTACCGCGCCCAGGCAGCGGAGTCGAACGACTGGCCACGCACTCGTCGGATGTTCCGCGAGCTGGCCGAGACCTACGAACAGCACGCACACCACTCGGACGACAGAGCAGAACGCCGACGCCGTGGGTTGCCCGACTGATCGCTGAGGTGGTCCGCCCCCGAGCCGCGCGGGAGATCCCGCGACCGCGATCACCCGTCGGCGCCGCGCCGACAGCAGCACCGCTCGGCAACGGTTGGCGACAAGCCCGGCCTGAACGTTCGGCCCGTTCGGGCTGACTGTCGTGACCAAAACGGGAACCGGTGTGGCGGCGGTCCTCCTCGGCAAGCCAGCTGCGGGCATGGCCTGAGTTGCGGGACACGTTCTACGGCGCGGCACTGGGCCGCGACCACGCTCAGCCGACCTATCTCGTCGGCGACACCCCGACGGGACCTTGTGCGTGCCGAAAACTACGTCCATGCAGGTCACGACACGCGGCGATACTCGTGGATGACTCAGTCGAGAAGATCATGTCGATCTACGATGCGGCGCTCGATCTGAGCGGGTTCGCCAGGCTGAGGCCGGCCCCGCAGGGGTGCCGCGTCGGCGAGCGATCGGCGCGCTCGGTACTTGCCGTAGTACCGAGCCTTTTCCATCTTCATGATCGGGTGCGTTGTTCGAGGGTGAGGATGGCGCGGGCGTAGTGGGTGACTCGGTGGGGGCTGGCGCGGACTCGGGTGAGGACGCGCCAGTTCTTGAGGGTGGCGATGCCGCGTTCGACGAGGCAGCGGATGGCGGAGTGTGCGCGGTTGGCGGCGCGTCTGCCTGGGGTGAACTCGTTTTTGTAGCGGCGGTAGGGCAGATGAACGCCCTCGCCGGCGCCGATGTGGCCGCGGTCGGCGACGAGGTGGAGCCCGGCGTCACGGCAGGTGTCGAGGATGCCGTGGGTGCGGGCGGCGGTCAGGTCGTAGACCGAGCCGGGGAGTCCGTCGGAGACCCAGGCGAGCCGGCCGTAGGGGTCGGTCAGGATCTGCACGGTGATGCCGTGGTGGCGGGTTTTGACGCTGTAGCAGGCTTTCAGGCGCTCACGGTCGCCGGCGCGGTCGATGCGGATGACGGTGCCGTCCAGTAGCGCGTAGTTGGAGAACGATCCGGCCAGCCGGGCGACCGCGTGTGTGAGGCTGGGTGCTCGTGCCGCGAGCAGGTCGGTGGTCTCGCGGATGTAGCGGTAGGCGGTGGCCAGGCCGATGCCGAACCCGGTGGCCAGGCGCTGGTAGGTGTCGCCGTTGCGTAAATGCGCCAGCACCAGCAGGGCCTGGCGGTTGCTGGGCAGGCGGCGCCAGCGGGACCCGATGCTGGTGCGGTGGCGGCGGATCAGGCGTGCGACGTAGTCCAGGGTGCGATTGGACAACGTGATCACGGACGGATAGAACAACACACGAAGCTCCTGGTCGGCATCGGTTGATCTTGGTCGTGATGCCAGTGCTACCAGGGGCTTCGCCATGTTCAAGGCCGTCGAGCTACACCGATCCGATCTTGTGACCAGCAAGATCAGGATGGAAAAGGCTCACCGCTAGTACTCACCCAGCGCCTAATGCAGATGGGCCTGATTCCAGATAAACAGGCGACCGAAGAGGTCGCCGCAAGAGTTCTTACTCCAGTCGATACAGACCCGGCACGAAAGATTGATTAGTTTCGACTGGCCCTCTATACTGGGGTCGAGCTATTCAATAGCGCATGAACACCCGAACTGCGCACGCTTGCTACATGTGGGGGGTGTCCCCTTCGGACACCAGAACGGCTGGGATCCCAGCAATCGAATCCCACGTAAGGTCAGCGATCAGCTTATGGGCTGCCAAAACACGGTCCGGTGGGTCTGACCTGCCTATCAGGCTGCTGCAGGTTCGTACTCGTTGATCAAGCCGCCAAGCACTCGCCGGCGACGTACGGTCCTGCAGCCGGACTCTGCAATCGGGTGATCCGGTCGTGGTGGAGAGTGGTGTCGCGCTCGGTGTGGTCGCCGGTGGTTGTAGTGGGACACATAGCGGTTCAACACTGAGTTGAGGTGACGCTCGTTGATGATCAGCAGCCGGTCGGTGAGCTCTCGTCTGACTGTGCCGACAAACCGTTCCGCGTAACAGTTGGCTTGTGGACACCGAGGCGGGATCTTCACAACGTCGATACCGGCATCAGCGAGAACCGAGTCGAACGACGCCGTGAACTGGCTGGCCCTGTCACGAACCAGAAACCGAAACTCGTTGGCCCGATCGTCCAGCTCCATGAGGACGTTGCGAGCTTGCTGCGTGGTCCACAGCCCGTCGGGGTTCGTCGTGGTGCCGAGGATGTGGACGTAGCGGGTGCCGACCTCCATCACGAAGAACACGTACACCCGTTTCAACGTGACGGCGCAGTCGACGTGGAAGAAGTCGCACGCCAGCATGCTCGCCGCTTGAGCACGTAGAAACCGCCGCCACGACGTATTGGTATCCCGGATCGGCGAGGGCGGCACTCGCAGACGCTTCAGTACTCGGCGGACAGTCGACGCGGCTACACGGTGGCCGAGCTTAAGCAGCTCTCCTTGGACACGGCGGTAACCCCAGCCGGCATTCTCCCTCGCCATCCGCTCGATCAACACCATGACGGCCTCATCGACCCGCGGGCGCCCAGCCCGGTTCGGATAGGTCCACTTCTTTGCGACCAAGCGCCGATGCCACCGCAGCACGGTGCCCGGAGACACCAACCGGTGGTCTCGCAACCAGGCGGGTAGCCGCCGCACCAACGCAGCCAGCACCGCACGATCAGCCCAATCCAACCGCGCACGGCGATGGCCTCGACGCAACACCGCGACCTCGTGCCGCAGCACCAGCAACTCGATGTCCTTGGCCGCCGAGGACCGGCCGAGCAGAACCAACCAGCCACCCAGCTGGACAAAGACGAGGTACAGCAGTCGCAGCGCCACGCCCACGATCATGCCGTCAGACGGACAGAACCCAATCACTGCAGCTCAGCGGACGAGTGCAGAGTTCCGGCTCCCCCACACGGGAACGTCACAGGCGAGTGTTCATAGCCCCACTGCCCTGCTCCGCAAGGTGATAGTCCTGATCGCTCAGGCCCAGGGCGCTGTCGGGTACCACGGGATCAGCTCGCGCCGGGCAAGGAGGCGCACGTCCCAGTAGAGGAACGTGAAGACGCCCATCGTGATCAACGCGACACCAGTGATCACCGCGAACCGTGACGGCTTGGCACCGAGCCGGCGGCGTGTCCTGTCGCCGAGCAGTGCTGCCACCGCTATGAGGAGCACGGCGAGCACCACGATGTTGCCCAAGGACTGCAGGCAGAAGGCCGCGGCGCCGTAGAGCGGGTTGCCGCTCTCCGCTGCGTCCCTGAACAGCTGCCGGAACAGCCCGAACGGCCTGCCGATGAGGAACCCGCCGATGAGCACGCCCATGAACACCATCGGGGCGTTGGGGTGCCGCCGCGCAATTCGTGCGAACGGGTCGCGGGCAAGGCCCAGCGCGGCCAGACCGAGGTAGGTCATTGCGAGCCCGATCACGCCGAACACGACCATCGACTGCACGCTACGTCCCGACAACGTGCCCGCGGCGTTCTGAGCGGTGGAGAACTGGGGCATCGAGGTGCCCACCAGGCCGACGATCGCGCCGTAGACGGCGGAGACCGCGAGCATGCCGACCGCGAGCCACAGCAACGGCCGCAGCACGCCGCGGATCCTCTCGGCCCGGCTGCTGGACTCGCCCAGCATCGGCGCGACGGCACCGAACGCCGCGATGTTGCACGCGGTGAAGGTGCCGGCCAAGCCGGTGACGAACGCGAACACCACTCCCGCGGCCACGCTCGTGATCGGCTCATTCTTCGCGTCGTGGCCCAGCAGGGCGTTCGCGACGGTGTCTCCGATCGTCGAGTCCACGAAGTGGGCCGACCACACCACGGTCAGCGCGAAGCCCGCCAGCACGCTCAGAAGGACGATCAGTCCGCGCCGGCGCGGGAAGTGTCCGTTGACGAACGCGGACGTGGCTGCCGGACGTGCCTGTGTGATTTCGCGATCGTCCCTGAGCATGGTGATCTCCTCTCCTCCAGCGAGTGGCGTCGCGAATCAGGGAACGGTGACCTTGGCGGCGGTCGCGCGTTTCGCGCGCATGTGCATGACCACCGCGACCATCATCGGGACGAACACGATGCCGTTGTAGACCAGGTGCAACTCGACCCTCGGCACGACGAGCTGCAGGAGACTCGTCGGTGCGGACTTGTTCATCAGGTGCCAGCCCGCCAACGCTTGCACGAGCAGCAGTAGGTGCTCGAAGTGGTGCCACACCTGGATTCCCGTCGCGACGTTCCACCAGGTGCGCGCCTTGCCCGTGAAGCCGCGGCGCAGCACGATCAACCCGATCAGCATCAGCAGGGCATAGGCGTAGTGCAGCCACTCGCTGTGCACGAGCCACGGGAAGGCAAGGCCGAGAACACCGCGAGCGTGGTGCACGGGCCAGCCGAGTGCGTAGATCTGCACGGCCTGGGCGATGTGTTCCGCCCAGTGCGCGAGCACAATGACCATGAACGCGGCCAACCACCGGTCGTGATGGCGCATCGAGTCATCCTTTCGGCGAGACGTTCCAGGATCCCGGTTCTGCGCGGACGGCTCCGGTGCCCTCGACGCGCGAATGTCGTTGCGACGCCGGGAAGTCAACCACTGAAACGACTCCGCTCCCAGCCACGCGGACGCATTCAGCTACAAACCGGCACTGCGGAAGGACATCACAAGAAGTGCCGAGTCCGGCGCAACCGACGGTGAGCAACGGCCCGCGCCGCGGAAATACGCTGCGACCGTGCGGGTTGGCGAGTTGTCGAGGCGCAGCGGGGTTTCGCTGCCGACCATCAAGTACTACCTCCGCGAAGGCCTGCTGCAGGCCGGAAAGCCGGTCCATCGCAACCAGGCCGAGTACGACGACGACCACGTGACCCGGCTGCGGCTCGTACGCGCGCTGCTCGACGTGGGCGGACTATCGATCTCCGCGGTCAAGGACGTGCTGGACGCCCTCCGCGACGAGACTACGCGGCTGGAAGCGTTGTGGGAGGCCATCAGCGAGCACCCGCGCGTTGTGGCCGACCCGATCGCGGTGGCACAAGCCGAGGACTTCGTCGCACGGCACCGCGCTGGCGACCACAGCCGGGTCGTCCCCGCTCTGGCGTCCGCGCTCGCGGCCGCCCGGCGGCTTGGGCACGACCGCTGCCACGAACTGCTCGACCCCTACCTCGACGGAGTGCGCGTGATCGCCCGCGCCGACGCCGAGTACGCGCGGAAGAACGACCACACGGCGGAGGACGCCCTGGTCGGACTGGTGATCGGCAACGCACTGCTGGTGGCCGTGCGCCGCTTCGCCCACGCCGAGGTCGAGCACGAACTGCCGAGCACCGCGACCTGAAGACCGCGAAACTGACGACTCGGCGAACTGGACCGTCCAGGGAGGACTCGTGCCACACATCGAACTCGACCCGGAACTGCCCGGCATCATGGGGCTCCTGCGGTACCGGCCCGACACCGGCAGGCTCATCAGCGAGATGGCGGACGTCCTGCTGCGGCAGGAGAACTCCCTCACCCGCGGCGAACGTGAGCTCATCGCCGCGTACGTCTCGAAGCTCAACCAGTGCGAGTTCTGCTGTTCCTCGCACGCGGAGTTCGCGGCCGTGCAACTGCCCGAGGGCATGGAGCTGGTGCGCGAGGTGGGCGAGCACGGGCCAAAAGCTGCGGGATCGCCGAAGCTCTCGGCCCTGCTCACGATCGCGGCCGCGGTCGCGGAGTCCGGGCGGAACGTGACCGCGGAGATGGTCGAGGCCGCGCGGTCCGCCGGGGCGACCGAGCTTGAGCTGCACGACACCGTGCTCATCGCGGCGGTGTTCTGCATGGCCAACCGGTACGTGGACGGCCTCGCCACGTCACGTCCCACAGATCCCGCGCGGTACTCCGACTACGCCGGGCGCATCGTCGAGGTCGGGTACCTCGCGGCGATGCTGCCCGGCTGAGTCGTCAGCTCCCGCCCACCATCAGCGTGTTGCCACCGGGATCGGTCACGTAGAAGTGGCGGCCGCCGGGGTGGTCCGCGATCGGGGTCGGTTCGCACCCCTTGCCGCGCAACGACTCCAGCGCCGCCTCCAGTTCCGCGCCCGCGAACCCCGGCACGACCTCGTTCTTGCGGCCCTGCCACAGCACCAGGTCGACACCGCTGTCGAAACGCACCCATCCCTCGCCCTCGTCGGCGACGGGCAGCTCCAGCGTGCGGACGTAGAAGTCCTTCACCGCCGCCATGTCCTCGCACTCGATCAGCAACGTCGCGAGTTTGCCGTACATGGGTTTCCTCTCGTCGGGTGCACCTGCCCGACAGCCTCCCCGCACCCGGCGCCGGCTGCTCGGGGGTGGTTGCGGCGGGAACCGCAACATCGGCGGTGATCCCGGCAGGGGACCGCAACGACCGCAATGCTCCGTTGCGGCAAAGCGGAGAAGATAGTCGGCAACATAGGACAGGTGATTCACCTGCGAGAGGCCAATAGTCGAAGTGCCGGGACACCCCGGCAGCGACGAAGGGGAATCACCATGACCCACGCAGTCACCAGGACGCTGACCGAGTTCGACGTCGTGCAGCAGCTGGACTACGCCGAGTCCGAGGTCGGCCTCCGGACGATGGACGGCCGTTCCGAGCGCGTGCTCATGAAGACCGCGTGCCCGACCGAGTTCATCGTCCACCAGCCCGAGGTCAACGACCGAGGCGACCTGCACCTGAGCCTGGAGATCATCCGGTTCGAGCTGGTCGGTGTCAGCGAGACGCTGTGGCCGGGCGAGAAGGTCAGCGTCCTCGGCGGCGCGCTGAGCGCTCCGGACGCGCGCCCGATCCTCGGTTCGGTCCACATCCCCGCGGACCGCAGCCTCGAAGAGGGCGTCACGAGCGAGCAGGTCCTGTACCTGACCGTCGAGACGCCGATCGGCACGCTGCACAACACGACGCCGATCCGCATGACCGGCACGCTGTACCGCATCCCGCCGCTGGGCTCGCGCTTCGAGTCCAAGGGCGACGTGCCGCTGTACACCCCGCAGGGCGAGCGCTTCCTCGAGCTGTGGGCCTGCGCCAACGAGGCGTGATCGACCGAGCCGGGCGGACTCCCGTCCGCCCGGCCTTCCGGCCCTGCCAGGAGGAGACTTGTTCGACTGCGTCGTCGTCGGTGCGCGGGTCGCGGGCGCGGCCAGCGCCGTGCTGCTCGCGGAGCAGGGGCTGCGGGTCGCGCTGCTCGACCGGGACGACGTCTCCGGTCCCACGCTGTCCACGCACGTCTTCGGCGACTGGGAGGCGTTCGGCGCTCTCGGCGTCACGCACCAGTTGCTCGACGCGGGCGCACCGGTGATCACCCGGTTCCGCACCGACGTCGCCGGGTGCGCGACCGAGGCCGACCTCGCCGTGACGCCGCACGTGCTCGCCCTGCGCAGGGAACGGCTCGACCGCATCCTGCTCGACCGGGCGCTCGAGCACCGGGAGGTCACCTGGTTCGAGGGCTGCAGTGTGCAGGACCTGAGGCGCGACCACGACGGCACCGTCACGGGAGTGGTGGTGCGCGATCGCCACGGACAGCGCTCCGAACTGCTGGCCCGCGTGGTCATCGGCGCGGACGGACGGGCCTCGGGCGTCGCGCGGTCCGCCGGCGCCAAGTCCTATGTGGAGCATCCGGCGGTGCGCTGCGCCTACTACGCCTACTACCGGGACTTCGCTCCCATGCCCATCCCGACGTTCGAGTACTTCTGGTGGGGTCCGGACGTCGTGCTCGTGGCGCCCTGCGACGACGGTCTGCACTGCCTCTGCGTCATGCCCATGACGGAGGAGTTCCCGTTGTGGCGCAAGGATCACACGACCGAGTTCGAACGCAGGCTCGCGGCGATCGACACGCTCGCGCCCCGGCTGCTCGACGCGCGGAGGGTGTCGCGCGTGCTCGGCACCGCCAAGCTGGAGAGCTACCTGCGCACGCCGTCCGGTCCCGGCTGGGCGCTGGTCGGCGATGCCGGTGCGGCGGTGCACCCGTGCATCGGCGCCGGCATCGACCACGCGGTCATGTCCGCCGGCCTACTCGCGACCGCCGTCACCGGGGCACTGCGCGGCGACACGACGTGGATCGCCGCCATGGACGACTACCGCGAGGCCAGGGACGCGCGGATCCTCCCGACGCTGGAGGCCGCCTTGCGCCTGGCCCGCCGCGAACCCGTCGACGGCGAGGGACTGGGCTGGCTCCGGCTGCTGTTCACCCTTCCCGGTGCGACCCGCGACCTGGCCCACCACGCGGAACACGTCGCCCGTGACGTCTTCGGCGGACCCGTCACGGAACGCCTGCGCGGCCTCGTCGACTCACTCACGTCAGCCTAGGTCCCGCAGAGGAGCAGCCGTGGTCCCGCTCGTGTCGGCCCCTGTCCGCAAGCCCTCCCCGCTTCGCAGGGCGCTACGCCCGCTGTTCACGCGGGATCCCGCGTTCCTGGAGCCGGTGATCGCGCGCTTCACGCTGGACGGCGAGTGGCAGCGGGAGCGGGTGCGGATGATCTGCCGCTCGTTCCTCACCGGGTACAACGCCGCGGCCACGGCGGAGGACCTCAGCGAGGTGCACGCGGCGGTCCGCGAACTGCCGCGCTACTACCGGCCGTTCGCCTACGAGGGCGCGGGCATGGGCTACGGGCCCTGGTCCTACCTGCACGGCAGGCCGTTGCCGGAGTTCGAGCGGCACATCGGCTCACTCACCCCGGACACGGTCTACCAGAACCACGTGGGCCTCGGCTGGTGGCTCGGCATGGTCGCGCCGCGCCGGCCGCGCGCGATCGCGGCCTGCACGGAACTCCTCGACCACCGCTACCGGCTGCTGCCCTTCGAGGGTCTCGGATTCCGCACCGGGTTCCTGAACTCCGGCGCGGTCGCGAGGACGGCCGCGTTCGCGCGATACGGCGAGCACGGCGGCCACGTCTGCCACCAGGGATTCGGGCGCAGCCTCTGGTTCGTGCACATGGGAGACGTGCGGCAAGCGCTCGCCACCGTGGAGAGCCTCGACCCCGGTTTCCACGGTGACGCGGTGAGCGGGCTGGGACTCGGGTGCGCGTACAGCTGGCTGGACGCGCCGGAGAGGTTCGCCGGCGTGCTCGACCAGGTGCCCGCCCCGCTGCGGGCGGACTTCCTGCAGGGCGCCGCCTTCGGCTGGGAGGCGAGGCAACTGGCCGACCGCCCGTTGTTCGACGAACTGCTCGGCGGCGCGGACATCGGGCACCGGCGGCGGGTGCTCGAGGCCGTCCGCGTGGTGCACGAGGTTCGCGACGACCTCGTGCACCGGCATGTACGGCACGTGTTCTACCAGCGATGGCGGCACGGAACGCGGGACCGCGTCGGTCAGCTGATCAGCTGACCGACGCGCGCACCACGAGCCGGGGGCTGCCGACGTCGTACGCGGAGCCGTCCAAGCCCCCGGACACGGTGATGGAGCCGTGAAAACCGACCTGCCGCAAGAGGTTCACCAGTTCGGTCGCGCCGTAGAGGCGCAGGCTGTAGGACCGCTCGCGGGCGGAGCCGTCGGACGCGGTCCAGCGCAGGGACTCGGTCCACCGGCTCGTCACCGCGTCGAACGTCCGCGCGCAGCACACCAGGTCCCCGGCGCGCTCGAACCACGTCCTGCGCGCGGAGGTCAGCATGCGCTCGCGGTTCTCCGTGTCGATCACGAACACGCCACCGGGCCGCAGCGCCCTGCGCACCGCGGCGAGCGTGGCGAGGTCGTCGGGCTCCGCGGCGTAGCCGAACGCCGTGCCGACGTTGCACACCGCGTCGAACTCCGCTTCCCGAGCCAGCTCGACGAAGTCGGCGTGCACCCACTCGACCTCGACGCCGGCGCCGCGGGCGGCGGCCGTGGCGACGTCGAGCAGCGGCTCGCACCCGTCCCACCCCGTGACCACCGCCCCCGTCCGCGCGAGCGGGACGGCGATGCGCCCCTGTCCGCAGCCGAGGTCGAGCACCCTGGTGCCGGGCCGCACCCCGAGCAGGTCGCCGAGTGCGTCGACCTCCGCCGTGGTGCGGTCGGAGGTCAGGATCGACCCGACCATGCGGACGTAGTCCTCGTCCGCGAAGAATCCTCGCCACAGGTCCTGCTCATCGGTCTGCACCGTCGTTGTCATGACCCACCGCCTTCAGCGTCGTGGTGCGGGCGAGGGCCGCAGGTGGCACCACGACCCTCACCTCGGTCCGGTACTTCGCGCGGTACTCCGAGGGCGACATCGCGAACCAGGCCTTGAAGGTCCGCTCGAAGTGCGCCAGATCGCGGTAGCCGACGGCGTGGCAGATGCCGGACACCGGATCGCGCGTCTCGGCGAGCAGCTTCCTGGCTCCGCTGAGCCGCAGCATCGTCACGAAGTCGATGAACCGCCTGCCCGTCTGCGCCTTGAACGTGCGTGAGAAGTGGTAACGGCTCATGTGCGCGTGCTGGGAAGCCGTGTCGAGCGTCAGGTCGGGTTCGGCGTAGTTCTCGCGGATGAACGCGACCGCGGCCGTGATGCCGGGCGAGAGCTGCCCCGCCCACGGCTTGGGCGGCCCCGATCCGTCACCGAGGCCGGCGCGGGTCTCCCCCGCCCCGCGCAGCCGCGCGGCGAACCACAGCAGTTCCTCGACGAACCGGAGCACTCGCTCGCACAGCACCTGCGTCGTCAGCTCGTACCGGTCGCCGACGCGCAGGAAGTCGGTGTCGTGCGCGACCACCTCGGTCGGGATCACCAGGCCGCGCATCGCCGCCGCCACCGAGCGGAGGTGCTCGGTGGCGATCACCGCGTGCCCTCCCCTGGTCGACATCAGTCCCACCGGCTTGCCGGCGAACTGCCCGGAGTCGAGCTGGTCCAGCAGTTGTTTGAGGTTGCCGGAGAACGAGCTGTGGTACTGCGGGGTGACGAGCACGATCGCGTCGGCGACCCTGGCCGCCTCCCTGAGCTCGTCCGCCAGGTCGTCCCCCGCGGTGCCGTGGAGGTGCCACTGGTTCGACTCCCCGCCCTTGGCCGCCACCGCGCCCGCCGCCACCTCCAGCAACGCCCCCGAGCGGGAGGGTTCGGTGAGGCTGCCGCCCAGCAGCAGCACGCGGACGGGATCACGTGTCGACCTGGTCACCCTGCTCACCCTCGCCGGCTCCCACGCGCAGCACGACGTCCTCACCCGCGACCCTGGCGTGCCAGGTGACGACGCCGCCGCGCACGGTCCAGCCGTCGCCGGTCTCCTGGTCCGGCACCGGCCCAACCGCGTCGAGAACCACGATGCCGCCCTCCCCTGCGCGCACCCGGACGTCCCGGCCGGTGAGCTCCGCCAGCCGTCGCTGTGCGTACGCGGCGGCCAGCGCGGGCGCCCAGGAGCCGGGCGGCGGCAACGGTTCGACCATCCTGAGCCGCAGGCCCCGCCACCGTTCGGTCACCTCGCCCGCGGCGTTGTGCACCGTCAGGTCGTAGGTGAGCTCGTCCGGCCCGCAGGCGGTCTCGATCCCGACCGCCGTCACCACCGCGCCGGTGCGGTGGCCGGTGAACTCGATGTGCTCCACGGCGACCGGCAGCACCCGACGGTGCGGTACGCAGGCCTGGGCGGCGTGGATGAACGCGTCCCGCGCGCCGAAGTCGCCGAGCACCAGCCGCGGTGGCAGAAAGGCGCTGAACCACGCGGCTTTCGCGTCCACCTCGATGTCCGCGACCGAACGGCGTGCCTGGAGTTCGCGGTATCCGCGCACGCGCTGGAACCGGCGGCCGTGGAACAGCTGCCGTTCGTACAGGTCGGGCTCGGTACGGGGTTCGGCGTCCACATAGGACTCCGGACTCGGCTCGCCGGATGCTCCGACCAGGCACCGCACCCGGAAGTGGTCGACGTCGCCGCACCTCAGCGCCACCTCGACCCCGGCGGCCGTCACGACCGCGGCCAGCCTGATCGTGCGGCCCTGCTCCGGCACCGTGACCGGCCGGGTCAGCCTCAGGTCGGCGAACCCGGTGACCTGCTCCCCGGTGAGGGCGTGCGCCACCTGGGCCATCGCCTCCAGCCCGGTCACCGCGGGCAGCAGCGGCGTTCCCGCGAGAGCGTGGTCGAGCAGGTACGGATCGGTCGCCGTGGAGAGCTCGGCGTCGACGACGAGTTCGGTGCCGGGGTAGTGCAGCACCGTCTTCTCCAGGAACCGCAACGGCGGCAGGGCCGTGCCGGCGAAGCGCACGGTCGGCGGCAACCCGAACCGGCCGCTCGCCACCACGGTGGCCGGCAGCCGGCCGTCGTCGACGACGTGGGTGAGCAGCGCCAGGGCGTCCTCTGTGGACACGGGCGTGACACCGCGGCGCACCAGGGAGTCGAGCACGCCCAGCCGGTCGCCCATGCCGCCCGACGCCCACACCGACCACTCGATCGTCCGGCAGCGACAGTGCGGCAACCGGTACCGCGCTTCTTCCACCGCGAGCCTCAGCCAGTCGTTCGCGAGCGCGTAGTGGGCCTCCCCGCGCATGCCGATCTCCCCGATCACCGACCCGAAGCCGACGAGGAGCTTCAGGCGGTCCGGTTCGACGGCGTCGAGCACCGCGGCGAGGCCGGTGACCTTGGGAGCTACCGCGCGCCGCACCGCCTCGTCGTCGAGGTCGCGCAGCAACGCCGGGGTGTTCACGCCGGCGGCGTGCAGCACGGCGGTCGGCTCGCCGAGGTCCTGCCTGACCTGCTCGACCGCCGCCGCCACCTCCGCGTGGTCTGTGACATCGGCGCTCAGGTACCGCGCTTTCAGACCCAGCACGTCGAAACGGGCCATGGTGGCCTTCACATCGGGGTCGTCCGGGGCGGACCGGCCGAGCAGGGCGACGCGGGCCTGGCCGCGGCTCGCCAGTGCGAGAGCGGCTTCCGCGCCGATCCCCTTGCCGCCGCCGGTCACGAGGAGCACGTCCTCCCCGTCGAGGACGGCGCCGCCGGTGTCGGGGACCGGGTCGATCGCGGTCAGCACCGGCACCTCGCGCACCGGTCCTGGCCGGTGGATCCCGCCCCAGCGCAGCCGCGCCTCGGCGAAGCCGTCCCCGGACTCCGCCTCGGCCAGGGCGTCCTCGATCAACTCGGTCCCCGCGTCCACCGGGACGTCGATCACCCGGACGACCAGGTCGGGGCGCTCGAACACCGCTGACCGCGCGATGCCCCCCGCACCGCCGCCGTGGTGCACCACCACCAGCCGGGTCACGCCGGGATCGGCGCAGGCGTCGCGCACCGCGGCCAGCAGATGCTCCGCGTCCCGCGGCCGGCGGCGGGGATCCAGCCCCACTACCACCGCGTAGGGACCGGCGGCCGGCGAGAAGACGGCTCGCAGGGCGTCCGCCAGCGGATGGTCGTCCCCCACCCGCACGGACCACCGGCAGGCGGTCGCCGCCACGGGGCCGCGGGGCTGGTCGATCCACCGCACTGCGAACGTCCGCGCCCACGGCACGACCGGCTCGACCAGGTCCGACGACCCGTCGTGGGCCGGCGAGGCCGCCAGCAGTTCCGCGAGCTCTGCCACGGTCGAGTCGGCGAACGACGCGGACTCGTCGAGCGGGCGCACGCCGAGCCGCGTCGCCGCCTCGCTCGCGATCTGCACCAGCGTGATGGAGTTCAGGTGCAGCTCGGTCAGCAACCGCGCGTCCGGGGCGACCGCGTCGACCGGGAGTTCGGCCTGCGCGGCGATCAGGCTCCGCACCACGGTGAGCTCCGAGTCGTCCTGAGCGACCGGCTCGGGGGCCGGAGCCGGGTCCTCGGGAACGGGCGCCGCCTCGCAGGGATTCGCCAGGAACCGGCGGGGTTCGAGCGCCGGGCGCGCCGGCCGTTCCCGCTCCGCCCCGAGCTTGCCGAACGCGACCGGGGCACCGGCCGTGAAGGCCCTTGCCAGCACGGAGAACAGGCCGGTCAGAGTCGCACCGCCGGCGTCGACGGACACGCCGCCGGCCAGGTCGGCCAGCACGTGTCCCGGGCCGACCTCCACGAGCAGGTCCGTCTCCCCCATGCGTTGCAGTGCCGGGTGGAACCGCACCGGGCGCACCACCTGGTCGCACAGCAGAGCGCGCACGTCGGTGTCGGTGCCGACGGCCACGCCCGTGACAGTGGACAGCACCTGGCCCCGCGGCCGCGAGAAGCGCACTCCCTCGAGCGCCTCGGAGAGCGGTTCGATCGCGGGGGCGACCAGGGCCGAGTGGAACGCGTGCGACACCCGCAGCCGCGTCACCCTGATCCCGCTCGCGCCGGCCCGTCGCTCGACCTCCGCGACGGCGTCGGCCTCACCGGAGACGACGGTCCGCCTCGGGCCGTTGAGCGCCGCGATCACCGCGGCCAGGCCGTCGAGCAACCGGCCCGTGTCCGCCGCCGTCGCCCCCACGTCGAGCATCGCGCCGGCACCGGGGCACTTGGCCATGGCCTGGCCGCGCGCCCGCACCACTTCGAACAGGTCTCGGCGCGACAGCACGCCCGCCCAGTGCAGGGCGGTCAGCTCGCCGAGGCTGTGCCCGACCGCCACGGAGGCCTCGACCCCGAGCGACCGCAGGACCTCCAGCGCGGCGACCGAGCACGCCGTGATCGCGGGCTGCGCGATCGCGGTGTCGCGGGGGTCGTCTGCCTCGCGCGGCAGCGAGGCCAGGTCGAACACGTCGTCCGCCACGGCGAACCGGCGGGCGAGCGCACCGCCGTCGAACCGGGTCGGGGACGCCTGACCGGAGAACAGGAACCCGATGCGCGGTGGACGGTGGTGCTCGCCGAGCAACGCGCCCGGCCCGGTCACACCGTTCAGCAGGCCGTCCAGGCGCGTGACGAGCTGCGCCGGGCTGTCCGCGACCACCGCGGCGCGCCAGGGCAGCGCGGCGGGCGCGCGTTCGATCGCGAGGTCGCGCAGCTGTCCGAAGCTCATGCCGCGGGCGGCCGCACGCACCGCGGCCACCTCGGCGAGCAACTCGTCGCGCGAGGAGGCCGCGAACGGGACCAGTTCCACGTCCTGCGCGGTCCGGGCGAGCCGTCGTTCCTGGAGGCTCAGCGAGGTCCGCCGCAGGGTCGCCGCGCCCTCCACGGTGAGGTGGGCGTTGATGCCGCCGAACCCCATCGCGCTCACGCCCGCGCGCACCGGCCGGTCCACCGGCCACGGCCGCGGCTCGCGCAACACCTGCAGCGGCGCGTCCGGCGCGAGCAGTTCCGCGTGCGGGCTCTCGCAGGCCGTCGCGGGCGGCAGCACCTGCCGGTCCACGCTCAGCACGGCCTTGATCAGCCCGGCCACGCCCGCCGCCGCCTTGGTGTGGCCGATGTTCGCCTTCACCGACCCGATCGCCGCGCCACCGGGCGACGCTCCCGCGGACCGGCAGGCCTCGCTCAGTGCGGCCAGCTCGACCGAGTCGCCGTGGTTCGTCCCGGTTCCGTGTCCCTCGAAGAGCGCGACCGTCGAGATGTCGTACCCCGCCATGTCGTAGGCGCGGCGCAACGCGAGCACCTGCCCGGCGCGCTCTGGTCTGGTGAGCCCGCCCGCGCCATCCGACGACACGCCCCAGCCGCGGAGCAGCGCGTGCACCCTGGCTCCCCACGCGAGCGCGTCGGCATGCCGGGCGAGCACGACGACGCCGCAGCCCTCACCCGGCCAGAAACCGGAGGACCGCTGGTCGTAGACGCGCATCAAGCCCGTCGCGAGCGCATGTGTCTTCGCGAACCCCACCAGCTCGAACGGGTCGAGGCTGAGGTCCACCCCGCCCGCGAGCACGAGGTCGAGGTCCCCTCGCCGCAACGCCTCCGCGCCGTTGACCACCGCGAGCAACGACGAGGCGCACGCCCCGTCGACGGTGAAGCCGCCGCCGTGGAAGTCGAACTCGTTGCAGATGCGGCCCGCGATGGTGTTCGAGAGCCCGCCACTCAGCGAGTCCTCGCCGATCGGTGCGAAGGGGGCTTTGAAGTCGCGTTCCAGGCCAGTGAGGAAGTCCGCGACCGCGTCCTGTTCCCACCCCTTGTCCCGCAACGCGTTCCCGACCACCCTGCCGACGTAGGGCCACCGCAGCCGCAGCACCGAGGTGCGCGAGAACTCGCCGGTGAGGGTGTTGCCGAGGACCACTCCGACGCGGTCGCGGTCCGCGGGCGCCGCGTCCGGGAAGCCCGCGTCGGCCAGCGCCTCGCCGGCCACGTCGAGCGCGAGCCAGTGCGTGAGGTCGGCGGACCGGTAGGTCGACCCGGAGACGCGGTGGCGGACCCGGTCGAACTCGTAGTCCTCCAGCACCGCGGCCTGGGTGGAGTACACCGCGTCCGGCGTCGCCGGGTCCGGCGAGTGGTAGTCGTCGAGCCGCAGCCGCTCGTCCGGCAGGCGGCGGAACGACCGGCGCTGGCTCAGCACGTTGCGCCACAACTGACCGGGGTGGTCGGCCTCCGGATAGCGGCAGGCCATGCCGATGACCGCGATGGCGTCCGTCACGTCAGCCGCCCCTCGGTCCGCTGGCCGCGCCAGTGCCGTGCCCAGAGGTAGAGGCCGCGACCCGCGCACACGAGGACGAGGCAGAAGAAGATCCCGTAGGAGACGTGGATCAGCATGAAGAACGCGTAGGCGGCGGCGCTGGCCATGCCGAACGCCACCTGGTTGAGCTTGCCGACCGGGGTGGTGCCGGGGTCAGTGATCATGTAGTTGGTGAACAGGATGAACGCAACGCCGGTCATCGGGGCGAGCGCGCCGATGACCGAGATGTCGGTGAACACCCCGCGCAGCACCGCCTGCAGGGCGAAGCCGCCGACCCAGCCGGCGATCAGCGGCCACTTGCCCGTCAGCTGGGTGTTGATCATCAGGCCGCTCATCAGCAGCCCGATGGGGATGATCCAGTCGAGCGGGCCGCCGAACGTGGCGGTGAAGTGGTAGGGCATGCCGATGCCGACCCACTGGAAGAGCACCAGGGTGGCGGAGATGCCGAGGTTCGAGGGGTTGAACACGTGCCGCATCCGGCCGTTGACCGGGGCGCGCCACAGGTACTTGGCGCTCGCGGAGACCACGGCGGCGAACGCGAACGGCCACAGCATGCCGCCGGGGTAGATGAGCAGCGCGATGGCCATGCCCGCGATGTGCGACGGCAACAGGAAGTTCACCATCCGCAGCCAGCCGCCCCGGTACTCGGCACGGCGGCCGTGCGCCCAGGCGTCCAGCGTCTCCAGCGCGAGCGCGGCCGCGTAGGAGGTCAGTGTCGACACCACGGGCGCGGCCCACGGCGTCTCCAGGCCGAGCCACAGGTGCCCGACGACGGTGAAGATCGTGATGGTGGTCGCGAACCGGCGGAGCGCGGCGAGGCGTTTGTCCTTCGGCACCACCGGTTTCTCCGGAGCGATGGGTCCGGTCGGTGGCGCGATCACCTCCGGGGCCTCGACGGGGCGGGTCTCCTTGATCGCCATGTCACTCTCCCAACAGGATGGTGTGACGGCCCGTCGTCACGGCGGACGTGCGGTGCCGGACGGTGCCGCCGGTGTCGCGCCAGGTGAGTTCGACCGAGGTGGGCGTGGCGTCGCCCAGTCCGAAGTGGAGCTCGGTGCTGCGCACGCTGGCGTGCCCGTTGCCGCCGTCGACCTGGGCGCTCAGCCTGCGCCCGTCGGAGAGCACGATCGTCGCGGTGGCGCCGATGGCCAGGACGCCGCGCAGCTTGTCGCCCTCTTCTCCCGACACGGTGCGGAATCCGGAGCCGTCGGACGGCAGCAGCAGGCGCAGCACGGTGCTGCGCGCGTCACCGGTGCCCCGGTTGAGGTAGAAGAACGACTCGGCCCACTGGCGGGCGACCGCGAGGTCGAGCCGGCCGTCGCCGTTCACGTCCGCGGTGGCCACTCCCCTGCTGGTGCCGGGATCGGTCAGCCCGATCACGTCCCCGGCGTTCGCCCAGCGGCCGTCGGGTCCGCGCACGAAGAACTGGTCGTTCTGGTTGCCCGCGAGCTCCCAGCCGGGGGTGTGGTTCATCCACGCGCCGGTGAAGCGGAGCAACCCGTCGTTCGCCATCGCGAGTTCGGAGACCTGCGGCCAGAGGTTGGCCGTGCCCTCGGTGAACCCGGTCGACTGCACCAGTTCCGGCACGGTGTCGTTGTCGAAGTCGCCGAACTTCGCGTCCCAGCCCCAGCCGCTGCGGGCCAGCGAGAGGTCCTCGCTCGCGTCGGTGAACGGTGCGCGGCCGGCGTCGAGAGCCCTCTCGTCACCCGTGTTGAGCCAGGCGAAGTTGCTCTCCATGAGGCCGAACTCGCAGGAGATGTTGCTGACGAACATGTCCGTGCGGCCGTCGGAGTTCATGTCGGCGAAGTCGATGCCCATCCCCTTGAACGAGTCGACGCCGAGCTGTTTCGACCGCGGCACGGCGAACCCGGCCTCACCGCGCACCTCCGCGAGGCGGACCCGCCCCGGTGTCGAGCGGTTGACGAAGAGCCGGTCCGGGCCGAAGTCGTGCGCGAAGTACAGCTCCGGCAACAGGTCGCCGTTGAGGTCCTGGGCGCCGATGGCGAGGGTCCAGCCCGCAGCCGCGTCCGGGGTGAGCACGTCGCGGGCCTCGGTCCAGCCGCCCTTGCCGTCCCCGAGGTAGATCCGGTCGATCCCGCCGTTGAAGGCGCGCGACATCGAGTCCTGCATCTGCGTCGCAGGCTCGAACCGGGCGGTGGGGTCGAGCAGCCGGGCACCGTCCGGGAAGTAGTTGCCCACGACCATGTCCAGCTTGCCGTCGCCGTCGATGTCGGTGCTCAGCACCGTGTCGGTGAACCAGCGCTGCTCGCCCTGCACCAACTCGGACGGCGTGAACACCGCGCTGCCGAACGGGCCGGGCTCGTGCTTGAAGACCACGGGCGTGCGGCCCCAGTAGTAGGTCACCACATCGGTGTCCGCGTCACCGTCGAAGTCGAGCGGCAGGCAGCCCATCGGCGCCATCGTCGAGTCCATGTGCAGCGGTGTCACGTCCAGCACGAACGGCCGGTAGCGGTCCTTGGCGTGCGCGGGCGACACCGTGATCGTGTCGGTGCGCGGATCACTCAGGCACAGGTCGTCGGCCCGGCCGTTGCCGTCGAGGTCTCCCAGCGCGACGGCGGCCCCGACCGCGGAGATCCACGTGGAGATCTTCTCCAGGTCCGGGGCGACGCGGCGCTCCGTGCGCATGCCGTCGACCGCGACCGACGCGATCGGCGCGCGGTCGAACGCGAACCGCTCGCGCAGCCGGTCCGCGTCACCCGCGGTCGCCGACGGCAGTCTGGTGAACAATCCCACGACAAAGATCAGAATCACCGCGAAAAAGCCGGCGGCGTACTTCCTCGGACCTGACGGGCGACTCACGGAATTACCCCCTCGTCCTTCGACTTCCGAAGTATCCGAAAATGCTCGCGGCAGTGTCAACGCGCAATAAAAGGAGCAATATCAGCAGCATTGACGCAATCGCGAATTCGAACCTAGATTCGTGGGTCATGGCGACGACCTACGAGTACTCGCACACCGTGACGCTCGACGAGACGAACCTGCTCGGCAACGTCTACTTCGTGCACTACCTGCGCTGGCAGGGCCACTGCCGGGAACTGTTCCTGCGCACCTATGCGCCCTCGGTGTTCGCCGAGCTCGACGCGTCGCAGGCGATCGTGACCACCCGGTGCGGGTGCGAGTACCTCGCCGAGCTGATGGCGTTCGACCAGGTGGCCGTGCGCATGCGTGCGGGCGAGGTGACGACGAACCGGCTCACCCTGCTGTTCGAGTACTGGCGGGTGAACGAGAACGGCGAGGAACTCGTCGCGCGCGGCGAACAGCAACTCGCGTGGCTGGTGCGCGACGGCGAGCGCTTTCTCCCGGACGCGGTACCGGAAGAATTGCTCACCGCAATTGACGCATATCTGCGCGGGAACCAGCCGACCGCCATTGGTGCATGTACATGAAGCGGTTCGCGGCGGTGTCCGGCAGCGCGGGCATCTCCACGGTGTCGCGCACGGCGTCCACGACCACCGGGTGGAACAGGAAGAGCTGCGGGGCGTCCGCGACGACCTTGCGCTGGACGCGGTCGACGAGCACCTTGCGCGCCGCGACGTCCAGTTCGGTCTGGCTCGCGTCGAGCAGCCGGTCGACCTCCCCGTCGCGGTAGGCGAGCCGGTTCCAGCCGACGGGCGTGAGCATCGACGAGTGGTAGAAGGCGTGCAGGAAAACCGGATCCGGGTGCGGCACCAGGGCCATGACCAGTGCCTCGTACTCGCGGGTCCGCACGCGGGTGCGCAGCAGCTCCGCCATCGGCAGTGCCTCCACGCGCACGTCGACACCGACCGCGGCGCAGTGCTCGGCGACCAGCTCGGCGGTCCGCCGCTTGACCTCGTCGCCGTCGACCGTGGTGATCGTGAACGCGAGATCGCCGATTCCCGCTTCGCGCAACAACGTCCGGGCGAGCGGAGGATCGTGCTCGAACCTCGGCACGTCCTCGCACGACCAGGCGCCGCCCGGCGCGAACGGGCTGTGCGCGACCTGGCCCTCCCCTCCCAGCACCCGCTCCACGAGCGCGGTGCGGTCCACCGCGTGGCACAGGGCGCGGCGCACCCGCCGGTCGGCGAACTTCGGATGGCCTGTGTTGAACCCGAGATACGTGAAGCTCGCGTCGAGCGACCGCACCAGCCGCACCGCGTCCGCACCGCGCACCCGTTCGGCAAGCCTCGGTGGGAGACCGGGCACGAAGTCCGCCTGCCCGCGAAGGATCTGCTCCACCGCACCGTCCTGATCGGACACCAACCGCCACACCACCTCGTCGATCGGCGGCCGCCCGAGGTGGTAGTCGTCGTGCGCGCGCAGCACCAGTTCCGCGCCGTCGCGCCGCGCGAACCGGAACGCGCCGGACCCGACCGGCGCCGCGTCCGCCGGGTGGTCCCGCAGCGGTGCCCCCGCGAAGACGTGCCGCGGAATGATCGGCCGCCACGCCAGCGCCGCGAGGAACGGCGCGTACGGGGCGGGCAGCACGGCCCGCAGGTGCCGTTCGCCGACGGCGGTGAAGCGGATCTCCTCGCCCCGCACCAGGAACTCCGGCCGGCGCGCGCTGCCGACGGCCGGGTCGAGGATCGACTCGAAGGTGAACACCGCGTCCTGCGCGGTCACCGGCCTGCCGTCGTGCCAGCGGGCCCGGGTCAGCAACTCGAAGTCCCACGTGAGTCCGTCGGGCGACTGGTGCCACCGCCGCAGAAGCCTGCCGGGCACGTGCCGGCCAGCGCCGTCGGTCAGCACGAGGTGGTCGTAGATCCGGTTGAGCACCTCGCCCGTCGCGAGGTCGCGGTAGAGGATCGGGTTCAGCGCGCCGACGTCCTGCGTTCGCGCGATCACGACGGTCGAGTCCACCGCCACTCCCAGGAGTTCCAGGTGACGTACGAGCCGAAGATGCCGACCGGCCGCACCCCGGTCAGGTCCCGGTGGGCGGTGGTGACGCCAGGCGGGAAGAACAACGGGATGGCGGGCAGTTCCCGCGACCACACGAGCTGTTGCTCGCGCATCAGGTCCCAGCGGTGTTCGTCGTCCTGTGCCGTGGCCATCGCGTCGAGCAGGGCGTCGTTCTCCTCGTCTCGCCAGCCGCACACGTTGATCCCGTACCACTCGTTGTCGTCGGGGATCTTCGACGAGTGCCAGAGCAGGTAGCCGTTGGTCTCCATGCCCATCGACCACGCGAACAGCGCCAGGTGCGGGAACTGCCGACGGCGGAACCGCGGGAAGGCCTCGTCCGCGGGCGCGAGCTCGACGCGCAGGTCGATCCCTGCCCTGGCGAGCTGCCGTTGCAGCATCAGCGCCGTCTCCGGCCTGGTCGACGACGACGTCCAGCGCCCCGTCGCCGAGGGCTTGGTCGTCAGCAGGTGCAGCGATAGCGGTTCGCCCGAGCGGTCGACCAGCACGCCGTCCGGACCGTCGGTGAAACCCGCCTCGCGCAACAGGCTCCGCGCCCGGTCGAGGTCGAACGGGTATGTCTGGGCGGCGGGCTGGAACGCGGGGTGGCTCGGCGGCAGCCAGGACGACGCCGCCTTCGGCACCCCGCTGTGCAGGGCGTGGGAGATCTCCTCGACGTCGATGGCGTGCGCGAGCGCGTGCCGCACCCGCCGGTCGGCGAGCACCGGGTCGTCCAGGTTGCAGTCGACGTGTTCCCACAGCAGGGAGTCGGTGTACCGGACCTCCACGTGCGGCGCGTGCCGCGCGATGTACTCGCCGTCCGCCGGGCTGAACGAGGTCAGGTCCGTCACGTCGACCTCGCCCGCGATCACCGCCTCGCGCAGTTCCGCGGGGCCGGGGTAGAAGCGGAAGACGATCCGTTCGATCTCGGGACGGCCGCGCGGGTGCTCGCCGTTGGCGCGGACGCTGAGGTGCGAGCCTTCCGCCCACTCCTCGAACCAGTAGGCGCCGTTGTAGGTCGGGGCGCGCAGGAACGGGTGCCGATCCCTCACCTCCGGCCGGTGCAGGCCCTCCCCTTCGAGCAGATGCCGCGGCAGCACGGTCCCCCACTCCTCGAACGGCGCGAACGGCCGGTCTGCCCGCCAGCGCACGACGAGCGTCAGCGGGTCGTCGGGTGGGACCTCCATCTCACTGATGCTCTCGATCACCGTGTGGTGCGGGTACGGCGGTGGCGTGGCGCTGAGCAGTTCGTAGGTGAACAGCGCGTCGGAGGCGGTGACCGGCCGGCCGTCGTGCCAGCTCAGTCCGTCCCGCAACCGCCACCGCACCTCGGTGCGCCCGTCCGGCAGCACGCGCCACCGGCCGTTGGCGCGGGTGGGGATCTCGGTGGCGAGCTCCGGCCACGGCCGCCACCGGTCGTCGTAGCGGACGAGCTTGAGCAGCAGCGTGCTGAGCACCGCCCAGCTGGCGTGCCGGAGGCTGAAGTCCTGCACGAGCACGTCCGGCTCCTCGCACAGGCCGACCACCACGGCCTCGTGGCCGATCGTGGGCTCCACGGCCCTACACCGCGGAGCCGAAGGTGAGCGGAATCTGGTGCGCCGCACTGTCGCGCAGCACCCCGAACACCACCCCGTCGCCCGGCTTGTACGCGCCCAGCAGCGAGCGGAAGCCGCGGAAGTCGTCGAACTCGCGCTCGTCCAGCGAAGTCACGACGTCACCCGGCCGCAGCCCAGCGGCCTCCGCGGGAGCACCCGCCACGACGGCCAGCACGTGGATGCCGCGCCGCCCCTCCTCGACGACGTCCGCGCTGACATAGCGCAGTCCCATCCGCAGGCCCTGCCAGACGATCGGCCGGATGTCCTCGCCGTCCTCGACGTAGGCCTTGAGCACCTTGAGGTCCGTCGCCCAGCCGAGGTCCATGCTCTCCCGCAGCCACTGTTCGGCGATCCCGGGACCGTAGCCCTCGATCAGCACCGTCACCGAGGTGCGGCCGCCGTCGAGCTCCTCCAGGTCGATCGTGTTCAGGTAGTGGTAGCTGTCGTTGTCGTTGAACACGAGGTTGTCCTGGATCAACCGCCGCGGCGGATCGACCACCATGAACGTTCCTGGCCGCGACGGCCCGTACGCGTACTCGTAGAGGAACGACCCGCCGGCCCTCAGGTCGAGGTGGGCGTCGGTGGTCTCCCACCGGTTCAGCTCGTCGGTGTCGGTCAGGGCGGCCCAGACCCGCTCCCGTTCCGCCTCGATGATGATCGTGTTGCTGCTGTTCCGCTTCATCGGCACCTAACCTCCCGGCGAATTCCGCCCACCTTTCTAGCCGAGGCCGGACAACACCCACAACGACAAGCAAGAATTGCCGTAGAGCAGATATTGCGATTCCTGATGAATAACCGCAACAAAGTCCAGACACGATCCTTGCCCGGCATCGGACCAGCGGCTACGTTCGGCGAAGCTGACATTCCGGAAAGGTTCGCCATGACCGCTCGGGACAATGCTTCCCAGGTGCGCAGACGTGCACTCCTGACCGGCACGACGGCAATTGCCGCGAGTTCTCTGCTGCCCGCGAACGCGCGGGCAAGCTCTTTCGACCCCGGCGACTGGGCGTCGGTGCGCCGCCAGTTCCGGCTGTCGCACGACTACCTGCAGTTCTCCGCGTACATGCTCTCCGCGCAGCCCGCGCCGGTGCGCGAGGCCGTGGCCCGCGTGCGCGACCAGCTCGACGCCGACCCGTACCTGCACGGCCTCGGCCCGAGCGACATCAACCAGGGGGTCGGGATCCGCGCGGCGCTCGCCACCCACCTCGGCGCGGCGCCCGGCGAGGTGGCGCTCACCGACAGCGCGACGATGGGGATCGGCCTGCTCTACAGCGGCCTGTCCCTCGCGCCCGGCGACGACGTGGTGACCACTGAGCACGACTTCTACGCGACGCACGAAGCGTTGCGGCTCAAGGCTTCCACCAGTGGTGCGACTGTGCGCCGCATCCGGCTGTACGACGACCCGGCCTCGGCGTCCGTCGACCGGATCGTCGGCTCGCTGGTCGCGGCGATCCGGCCGAGCACCCGCGCGCTCGCGCTGACGTGGGTGCACTCGAGCACCGGCGTGAAGCTGCCAGTGCCCGAGATCGCCGCGGCATTGCGCCCGATCAACGCCGAACGCCCGCCCGGCCAGCGGGTTCTGCTCTTCCTGGACGGCGTGCACGGATTCGGCGCCCAGGACGTCGCGGTCGCGCGGCTCGGCTGTGACTTCTTCGTGTCGTCACTGCACAAGTGGATCTTCGGGCCGCGAGGTACCGGTTTCGTCTGGGGCACCGAGGAGGCGTGGCGGCGCGTCACGCCGGTGATCCCCAGCTTCTCGATCCCGGCGATCATCGGCTGGATCGAGGGCACGCCACCCGTCGGGCCGCCCGGCGAGCTCAACACCCCCGGCGGCTACCACACGTTCGAGAACCGGTGGGCGGTGCCGGCCGCGCTCGAGTTCCACCGCGCGATCGGCCAGGCGCGGATCGCCGCGCGGGTCACCGAGCAGGCGAGCCGGTTCAAGGCGGCGCTGAGCGAGATGCGGCACGTCCGGCTGATCACCCCGCGCAACCCCGTGCTGTCCGCCGGGCTGATCTGCTTCGAGGTGGCGGGGTTCGACTCGACCGGGGCCGTCGAGCGGCTGTTCCACGACCACCGGGTCGCGGCGACCGACACCCCGTACCGCCCGTCCTACGTGCGGGTGGGACCGTCGATCGTGACGACGCCGCGCGAGGTCGACCGCGCGGCCGCCGCCGTGGCCCGGTTGCGGCCATGACCGTCGGATTCCGGATCGCACGGGTGCTCGTGGTGGCAGCGGTCGGCGTACCCGTGCTCGCCGCGGGTTACCTGGTGCTGCTGGTCTTCACGTCGCGGACGCCCGCCCGGCGCAGGACGGCCCGCGCGGCGACGCGGGTGGTCCAGGCGCTCGGCCCGGCGTTCGTCAAGGTGGGACAGCTGGTCGCGTCGCGGCGGGACCTGTTGCCGGCTGAGGTGATCACCGAACTGGCGGTGCTCACCGAGTCCGTCCGGACCGTCTCGCCGCGGCAGAGCCGCGCGGCGCTGCGGAAGTGGGAACCGCACCTGCGGGAGGTCGACCACCGGCCGGTCGCGGCGGGCAGCATCGCGTGCGTCTACCGGGGCCGCCGCCACGACGGGCGCGAGGTGGCGCTGAAGATCCGCCGGCCGGGGATCGACCGGGCGATGCGCGCCGATCTCGCGCTGGTGCGCGGCGCCGCGCGCGTGCTCGCCGTATTCCTGCGCGGCGTTCCGATCGTGGAGATGACCGGGCACGTGTGCGCGGCCGTGCACGGCCAGCTGGACTTCACGGCCGAGGCACGGAGCCTGGAGGAGTTGCGGCGCAACCTGTCCGGCATCGGGGCAGCCGTGGTGCCCGCGGTGCACCAGGACCTCAGCACACCGGACTGCGTCGTCATGGACTACGTGCCCGGCCTGTCGTCGGCGGCCACGCACTCCGGTGACCTGGGGGTGCGGCTCGCCCGGGACACGCTGAAGGTGTTCTTCCGCATGCTGTTCATCGACCGGTTCGTGCACTGCGACCTGCATCCGGGCAACCTGTACCACACGGCCGGTGGCGAGGTCGTGGTGCTGGACGCGGGGTTCTGCGTGCTGCTGCCCGAGCGCGTGCACCGTCAGTTCACCGAGTTCTTCTACCACTTCGGCAACGGCAACGGGGACCGCTGCGCCGAGGTCATGATCGACAGCGCGGTGTCGGTGCGGCCGGACGCCGACCTCGCCGCGTTCCGCGCTGGCGTCGCGGACCTGGTGGGCCGCAACGCACACGTGGCCGCCAAGGACTTCAGCATGGCAGGCTTCACCGCAGGGCTGTTCGACCTGCAACGGTCGTGCGGGCTCTACGGCGACGCGCGGTTCGTGTTCCCGCTGCTGTCGATCCTGGTGCTCGAGGGGACGTTGCGCGACCTGCACCCGGAACTCGACTTCCAGGCCGCCGCGACGCCGTACCTCCTGCGCGCCATGGCGAAGTGAGGGAGAGACACGGTGGCCGTGCGCCGAATCCTGCTGTACCAGGCGTTCACGAACCTCTCGCTGTTCATGCCGGTGTGGATCTTCTTCATGCAGGTGGTCCACGAGCTCACGCTCACCGAGATCACCGTGATGCTCGGCATCTCCTGGCTCGTCACGGCGCTCGCCGAGGTGCCGGCCGGCGCGGTCGCGGACACGGTCGGCCGCAAGGCCTCGCTCGCGCTCGGGTCGGTGCTCGTCGCGGCCGGCACCGCGCTCGTCACGTTCGCGTCCGGCTACGGGTGGGTGCTGGCGTCCTACCTCGTGTGGTCGGTGGGCCTCGCGCTGCAGTCCGGCGCGGACCACGCGTTGCTGTACGACTCGCTGGTGCAGGAGGGCCGTCAGGACGAGTACCACGCGGTGGCGTCCAAGTCGTTCGCCGTCGTGCAGCTCGCCCAGGGCGTGTCCGCGGTCGCGGGCGGCTGGCTCGCGGGCATCTCGCTGCCGTTGCCGATGCTCGCCACGAGCGTGTTCACCGCGCTGTCGCTGGTGTTCCTCGTCGGACTGCGCGAGCCCGCGGCCGAGAAGGCCGAGAAGGCGGGGTACCGGGCGACGCTCGCGCAAGCGACCTCGTTCGTGGGCTCCCACCCGCCGGTGCGCTACCTGATGATCTACACGTCGCTGGTCGCCGCCGCCGTGTGGGTCGTCGTGTTCGTGCTGTTCCAGCCCTACCTGGGCACGCACCAGGTGCCGGTGGCGTGGTTCGGTGCGCTGTTCCTAGCGATCCGGCTGGCCTCGGTGGCGGGGTCACGGCTCAGTCCGCACCTCGTGCGGGTCGCCGACGCGTCGCGCTGGCTGCTGGCCGCACCGCTCGCGTTCACCGCACTGCTGCTGGTGGTCGCGCTCGCGGGTTCGTGGTGGTGGCTCGGTGTGGCGATGATGGCGGTGCTGAGCTTCGGTCAGGGCGTCTTCCGGCCGTTGCTCGCGTTGCTGCTGAACGAACAGGCGTCCGCGGCGGTGCGCGCGACGCTGCTGTCGTTGCAGAGCCTGGTGTACACGATCGTCATCGCCACGCTGCAACCCCTGGCTGGCGTACTCGGCGACCACTGGGGTGTGGCGGCGTCGTTCGCGGCGCTTGCCTGCGTGACGACCGGCGCGGCGGCAGTGCGGCTCGCGTGGTCCGCGCGTGCGGTCAGGACTGCTTCGACATGATCACGACGTGGTACCCGTCCGGGTCCGCGACGAGGGCCATCCGCTCACCCCACGGCTGCAACGCCGGTTCCGCCAGCACCTCGACACCGTGCTCGCGCAGGTGCTCGACCGCCTCGTCGCAGTCGTCGGCGTAGACGCAGAGCTGGAACTGCGCGGTGGGCGCGGAGGTGAGCTCGGCCGGGTTCTCGCCGATGCCCACGGTGGCGTCGCCGAGCTTCAGGCTTACGTAGCTCTGACCGTCCTCGGCGAAGCGGTAGGTCTCGGTGAAGCCGAGCAGGTCCTGGTAGAAACCGAGCGACTGCTGCAGGTTCGCCGTGGTGATGATGGGAAACGCGGTCGCGAACACGGGACGATGCTAACGGCGGACCGAGTGCCGCGCAGTTCGGGCCACCCGTCCGAGAGACCGTCTTCCGGCACGGGAAAAGGCCGCGTCCACTGGGGTTGGACGCGGCCTGCGGATCTCGCTGTTCCCCTTCCCCTCGCCGCCACCGTCCGGGGGGATCGAGCCGGTGGCGGCGAGGGGAGACCACGGACCTCCGCGAGACCCGTCGTGTGGCCACCCCGGCCCGTGGAGAGGTGACCCTGTCGTCAGTCGAGGCGGGACGCGGCGACCTTCGCGTGGCCCGGCCAGGTCTTGGCGGAGGAGGACGGCAGCAGCACCCAGTCCTTCATCGGCCTGCCGTTCTTCGCCGGGTCGAACTCGGAGGCGCCCTTCGACTTCATCGCCTTCTCGAGTTCGTTGGTACCCGCGCCCAGCTTGAACGCGACGCCCTCGCCGAACAGGGCGACGATCGCCTTGCCGGAGTACTTCAGGCACGGCAGGCCGAACATCTTCGACGCGGTGAAGCCCTGCGGAGTCATCTCCTCGGTGAGCTGGTCGAACGCGTCCTTGGCGGCTGCAGTCATCGAGCTGACCGTCCTTCCTGGTTCTCGTCGGCGGCGTCGGTCGCGGCCGCCGGTTCGTGGGCCGGGGCGGCGGGCGCCGTCGGCATCTTGAGCAGCAGCAGTGCGAGGACCGCGCCGACCACGGCGACGCCACCGGCGGTGAGCAACGCGACGGAGAAGCCGTCCACGATCGCTTCGCCGGGTCCGGTGCGGCCGTCGGCGACAGCCGCGTTCGTCCCGCTCGTCGCCACGGCCACGAGGACGGCGAGGCCGACCGCGCCACCGATCTGCTGCGTGGTGTTGATGAGGCCGGAGGCGAGCCCGGCCTCCTCCGGCGGTGCCAGCGCGGTCGCGGCGATGATCACGCCGACGAACGCGAGACCGGAGCCGACGCCGGTGAGCACCGACGGCCCGAGCACGTCGATCAGGAAGCCACCGCCCTCACCGGGCGCGCGCAGGGCCGCGAACCAGAACTGGCCGGCGCCGATCACCAGCAGGCCGAGCGCGAGGGTGTTCCTGAACCCGATCCGCGCCACCACCTTGGCGGTGAGGTTCGCGGTGACGGCGAGCGCGACGGCAACCGGCAGCTGACCCAGCCCCGACTGCATCGGGGAGAAGCCGAGCACCTGCTGCATGTACAGCGTGAGGAAGAAGAAGTACGGGAACGACGCTGCGGTGAGCGCGATGGCGGTGATGTTCGCGCCGCGCAGCATCGGCTGCCGGAAGATCCGCAACGGGATCAGCGGCTCCGCCGCCTTCGTCTCGACCACGAAGAACCCGGCCAGCAGCACGATCGAGAGCCCGCCGAGCAACAGCGTGTTCGCCGAGGCCCAGCCGACCGTGTTCGCGTTGATCACCGTGTAGACGAGCAACCCGAGGCCGAGGGTCACCGTGATCGCACCGGCCAGGTCGGTCGACCTCGACTGCGCCACCGCCCGCACACCGGGCAGCAGCGAGGGCGCGAGCAGCACCGCCGCGAGGCCCACCGGGACGTTCACGAACAGCACGGCCTGCCAGCCGATCCACTCGGTGAGCACTCCGCCGAGGATCGCGCCCGCGGCACCGCCGACACCCGACATCGCGGCGAACACGCCCAGCGCCTTGTTGCGGCCGGGCCCCGCGGGAAAGATGATCATCAGCAGGGCCAGGGCGGCCGGCGACACCAGTGCGGCGCCGAGCCCCTGGGCCGCCCGCGCCGCGACCAGCCAGAACGGTGTCTGGGCCAGGCCGCCGAGCAACGACGCCACCGTGAACAGGACCATGCCGAACACGAAGAGGCGCCGGGGACCGAACAGGTCGGCACTTCGGCCCCCGAGCAGCAGGAAGCCGCCGAAAGCCAGCGTGTACGCGTTCGACACCCAGGACAGGTCATCCTGCGGGAAGTCCAGGCCGCGCTGGATCGACGGCAGCGCCACGTTCATGATCGACGCGTCGAGGACCAGCACGAACTGGGTGACCGCGAGCAGGGCGAGCGCGACGCCCGTCCTCTGCACCGCGGCCGATGATGTCGACATGAGGGTCTACCCCCTTGATAACCGGAAGAGGAGGTTCCATTCCGTTTAGGAAGGCGACCATACGGAATCCAGATTCCGGTGTCAACGACCCGGTAGACTTGGAGATATGAGCGCATCTCCCCCCGCAACCGAGGGTCAGGCCCCCGTTCAGCGCCCACTGCGAGCCGACGCTCGGCGCAATCGCGAGCGGATCCTGGTGGCCGCGAAGAGCGCGCTCGGGGCCGAGGGCGCGGACGTGCAGATGGAGACCATCGCCAAACAGGCAGGCGTCGGCGTGGGAACGCTCTACCGACACTTCCCGACCAAGCACGCGCTCCTCGCCGAAATCACCCGTCAGTGGGTGCTGGAGCGGATCGACAACGCCACCACCGCGCTGGTGTTCAGCGATCCGTGGATGAGCTTGACGTCGTTCCTGGTGAGCAGTGGCGAGGCGATGTCCAGGGACGCCGGCCTGTGTGAGGTGTTCAGCGAGGTCGCGACGTTCGACCTGTGCGAGGAGGAGAGCGCCGAGTACGCGCGGTTGCTCGACACCATCATCACGCGCGCGCACGCGGAGAAGGTGATGCGCCCGGACGTGTCGGTGGAGGACCTCCAGGGCCTGCTCTACGGCCTGTCGCACTCGATCGCGATCATGAGCAAGCGCTGGCAGATGTTCGTCGACGTGATGGCGGCAGGGCTGCGCGCCCGCGACTGAGCCGGGCGCTCCGCGACGGCGGCTCACCCCCGTCTGAGCACGCGGAGTTCGTGGGCGTACCACAGGCGGGTGGTGTCGACCCGGTATTCCAACCGGAACCCGAATTCCACAACCTGCCGCACCACCTGCGCGACCTCGGCGTGCCGCACCCATTCCCGCGCCAGCACCAGGTCGTGCAGCTGGTTGGCGACCGCACGCCACCTCGGCCGGCACGCCATGTCCTTGTAGATGAGCGCACCGCCGGGTTTGACCGCCGCGCACGCCCGGCGCAGCACCTCGGTGCGGTCGGCGACGGACACGTGGTGGAGCACGTCGACCAGGCACACGACGTCGAACTCGCGGTCCGGCCACTCCCCGGTGACGTCACCGGGTCCGAACTCGAGCCGCGAGCCGCTCCCCCACACCCGCGCGGCCACGAGCCGTGCCTCGCCGAGCGCCGCGGGCGACAGCTCGAACCCGGTTCCCTCGATCCGGCGGCCGAGCGCGGCGAGCAACCCGAGGAGCAGCCCGGAGCCGCACCCCGCGTCGAGCACCGTCGCGCCCACCGGCACGTGCGGCACGATCAGCTCGAACGGGCAGATCCACGGCCTGTGCACCTGCCTGAGCCGCAGGCCCGGTCCCCGGCCCTGGTACAGGCCTGACGCAAGTCCGACCAGCTCACGCGCCCTCATCGCAGCTGACTCCCCACCAGTTGGCACGCGGCGAGCGCCGCGAGGTAGAGCTGCAGCTGCCGGTCGTGCAGCAACAGCGCGTCCGGTTCCTCCGCGTCGCCCCGGTCGATGAGCAGGTTGAGCCGCAGCACGGCCAGCAGGAACGGCACGATGCCCGCCGCGTGCACGGTGGGCGCGATGCCGCCGCTCAGGTGTGCGGCCCACAGGCAGTAGGTCACGATCATGACGCCGGAACAGGTCGCGCGGACCGTTACGAGGTACCCGATCGTGTAGCTGTCGAGGGTCGCGCGGGTGGCCGTGGTTCCGCCGGAACGGAGTTCCGACTCCCGTTTGCCCATCACCAGGGTGAGGGCGCCCATCGAGACCACCAGCAGGTACCAGTTGGTGACGCCTACGCCGACCGCGACGGCACCGCCGAGTGCTCGCAGCACGTGGCACGACGCGACGGCGGCCAGGTCGGCGACCGCGATCCGGCGCAACCAGAGCGTGTACGTCGTGCTCAGCACGAGGTAGCCGAACACCACGGCGGCGAACCGCCAGCCGAGCGCCAGCAGGGCGCAGGCCAGTGCCGTGCCGATCGCCAGCGTCCCCGCGGTCGCCGCCGCGCGCACCGAGATCAGGCCCGCCGCGACCGGGCGGTACCGCTTGGCCGGGTGCGCCCGGTCGGACTCGGCGTCCGACGCGTCGTTGATCAGGTACGTGCCGCTCGCGGCGACGCAGAAGACGGCGAACGCCACGAGCGTGCGCAGCAGGCCGTCGAGTTGCAGCAACGTCCCGGAGGCCAGCGGCGCCGTGAACACCATGCCGTTCTTGAGCCATTGCTTCGGCCGGGCACCGCGAGCCAGCGCGACCGCGATGGACCGCACTCGCGACCGCGCCGGCACCGCGGTCATGTCAGCTCGCCAGCTGTTGCCGGTCGGGCGACGTCCCGGCGTGCGCTCTCGCGAGGACGAGCCAGCCGAGCGCGACGAGTCCCAGCAGCGGATAGGCGCCCACCGCGAGGAACTGGAAGAAGCCGAACTGCAACTCGCCTCCGGTGTAGCTGACCATCAGCCAGGGCACGGCGGTGAAGAAGACGCCGGCCACGAACGCGGCGGCACCGCCCAGCACCACGTCCCTGCTCGCCACCGCAGCGCTGACCAGCACCAGCAACGCGGGCAGCACCCACACCCAGTGGTAGGTCCAGGCAATCGGCGACACCAGCAACGGGATCAGGGCGTTGACCGACAGGGCGACGAGCGCACCGTCCTCGGGGCGCCGCAGGGCCTTGCGCATCGCCAGCACGGCGAGCACCACGACGACCGCGCTCGCCGCGTACACGACGAGGACGTGGATCGGTACCCAGTGGAAGCGGCCGAGCAGTCCGTGCAGCGACTGGTTGGGCGCCCACCACAACCCTCCGACCAGGTCGGTGGTCCTGGAGGTGTCGAACCCGACGCCGGTGAAGTAGGCGACGGAGTTCCCCGGTGCGAGGAGCAGACCCAGGCCGGTCAGCACGATCGCGGTCCCGGCGGCCACGAGTGCCGCACGGACGTCCTTGCGCAGCAAGAAGAACAGCACGAACACCGCGGGCAGCACCTTGATCGCCGCGGCGATCCCCACCAGCAGGCCGCGCGGCCACTTCGGGCTGTCGATCAGGCAATCCAGGCAGACCAGCGCCATCAGCACGAGGTTCACCTGGCCGAACGTGAGATCCTCGCGCACCGGGCCGAGCATGATCGCGAACGGCAGCACCGCCGCCGCGGTCAGCTTGGTGTCCAGCGACGGCCACCGCTGCGCGATCGCCTTCACGACCACCAGCACGACAGTCACGAGCGCCGCCAGCGACACGACCCACCAGGCCCCGATGGCGAGCCCACGAGGCAGGAACGTCAAGGGGGACAACAGGATCGCCGCGATCGGCGGGTACATGAACGGCAGCTTGAGCTCACCTGCCGCCGTCCGCAACGGCGGCAGGTCGTAGATGTCGCCACCGCCGCGCCACGCGAGCGAGGCGAGCCGGTAGACGTCGAGGTCGAGTGACCGGAAACGGTCGGTACCGATCACGAACGCCACCGCGGCCAGCGAGGCGATCACGGCCACGATGAATTTTCCGTTGCGGGACAACGGACACCACCTCCCACAGGCAACGGGAAGGTCCTAAGTGGATCAAATAGTACGAAGGAGATGGTCTCGGGACTAGGACTATCTTGCGTGACGGGCATCAGCTCGCGCGTTCGCTGACGCCGGCCCCCGCCCGCGTCCGGTAGGTCGACGGCGTCACGCCGTACCGCTTGCGGAACACGCGCTCGAAGTGGCTGAGATCGCGGTACCCCACCGCGTGGCAGATGCTGGTCACCGACATCTCCGTGGTGAGCAGCAGGGTGCTCGCGTTCTCCAGCCGCAACTCCGTCACGTGACCGATGAAGCCCGTGCCGGTGCGCGCCTTGAACACCCGGGAGAAGTGGTAGCGGCTGAGGTACGCGTGCCGCGCCACGTCGTCGAGGCAGAGATCGCTGTCGGTGAAGTTCTCCTGGATGAACGCGAGCGCGCGCCGCAACGGGTCGTCGTCGGGTTCCGGTTTCACCCGCGGCGACGGGATCGCGGCTTCCTGTTCAAGCGAGGCGCCGCGCTGCAGGCTCTGCGCGAACCACAGGAGTTCGCGGCAGAGTTCCCGGACCGCGCGTCCGAGGTCCGCTCCCGCGATCTCGTGGCCGTTCGCCCCCACCTGGAAGTCGGTGTGCTGGGCCACCACCTGGCACGGGATCGCGACGGCGTGCAGCGAGCGCACGACGATGCGGAGGTGGTCGACGGCCTGCGGGCTGCCGGAGCCTGCCGAGATCAGCGCGACCGGGCGGTTGCGCACGTCCTGGAGTTCGAGGTGGTCGAGGGCGTTCTTCAGCACACCCGAGTACGAGTTGTGGCACAGCGGCGTGAGCAGCACGAGCGCGTGCGCGCTCCGCACCGCGCATCGGAAGCTCTTCACGCGGTTGTCGTCCACGCCGGGCATCGGGATCCGATGTTCGGCGAGGTCCCAGACGGCGGTGTCGGCACCTGCGCCGTCGAGAGTTGTGGCGGCGAGGTGGGCGAGCGTTCTGGCACGAGACTGCCTGGACGTGCTCCCCGCGACGAGCAGCACCCTGGTTCCGGCACCCATCACGAATTCCTCACCGGCACAATAACCTTATCTGATAACAGGAATTCCACTTCACTCCCCCTTAGTGACAGCCTTCACCGGCGGCGCACGTGCACATCCACGCGACAGCGCACACATGATCTGCGCCCGCCCTACCCTGGCGATGTCGACTCCTGACGTGCAGAAGTCGAGAACACTTCCCCCAGTGACGCTCGCGTTCAGCACGAATGGAAGCGCCACGCCTCCAGAATATTGATCAAATTCAACGAGGTTATCTCAAGCCAAGGAAATATTAAACGGAATCTTCACTTTCATCTATGGGCGAATGGGGTAACTCGCTGACCCGAACGAACCAGCGACCTGCCCGAACACGTGCGCCACGGTCAGCAGTTCCGCGTCCTGGTGCGGCCGGGCGGTGAAGGAGACACCGACCGGCAGGCCGAACGGGGCGCCCGCGGGAACAGTGACGCTCGGATAGCCCGCGACCGCCGCGGGTGTCGAGCTCGACAGCGCCGGGTGGTCGCCGTTGACCAGGTCGATCATGCGCGCGGGCCCGGACGTCGGAGCAAGGAGGAAGTCGAGATCCATGCCGTCGAACACCGTCGTGAGCGACTGCTCGGCCGCCGTGCGCGCGTCCGTCCTGGCCTGCCGGCACCCGGCGGGGTCGTCCGGCGCCGCCGCGGCCCACTCGAAGATCTCCTGGCCGAAGTGCTCCAGTTCGGCCTCGGCGTGTGCCCTGTTGAAGGCGATGAGGCCGGTGAGGCTCTTCGGCCGGTCCCCCGGCACCTGCCGCAGGTAGGCATCGATCTGGGGCTCGAACTCGCACAGCAGGGCCGCGAACTCCAGCCCGCGCACGCGGTCGACCCCGGTGACGTCGGCGTTGTCGACGACCACCGCTCCCGCCTGCCGCAGGACCCGCACCGCGTTCTCCACCACCGCATCGGCCTCGCCGCTGATCCCGGTCAGCCCGGCCCGCCAGACGCCGATCCGTTTTCCTACCAGGGTGCCGCCGCCCGGCAGCCGTGCCGGGGTCCCCGTCAGCACGTCGAGGACGAGCGCGGCATCGGCCGCCGTGCGCGCGATCGGTCCGGCGACGTCCTGTTCCGAGGAGATCGGCACGAGGCCGTCGTTCGGCACCGTGCCGTGCGTGGGCTTGAGCCCGACCAGCCCCGTGGCCGCGCTGGGGCACACGATCGACCCGTCGGTCTCCGTGCCGACGGCAACCGGTGCGAAACCGGCGGCGACGGCAGCGGCCGACCCCGAGCTCGACCCGCACGGGCTGCGGCCGGGAGCGCGCGGATTTCCGGTCACACCACCGATCGCGCTCCAGGACGCCGACGACTGCGGCGAGCGGAAGTCGGCCCATTCAGCCAGGTTCGTCTTGCCCAGCAACACCGTGCCCGCGGCGCGCAACCTCGCGGCGACCGCCGAGTCCGGTCCGGCAGCGTTCTTCAGCGCGAGCGAGCCGGCGGTGGTCGGCATCTCGGTTCCGGTACCGATGTTGTCCTTCAGCAGCACGGGAATCCCGTCGAGCGGACCCCGCACCGCGCCCTCGGCACGGCGCACGTCGCTCTCCCGCGCCCTCGCGAGCGCACCGGGGTTCGTGGTGATCACGGCGCGCGGTCCGGTGCGGTCCTGCCGGGCTATGCGGTCGAGGTAGAGGCGCGTCAGGCGCACGGACGTCAGCCGTCCGGAGTCGAGCTCCCGCCGCAGGTCCGCGAGCGAAGCGCGGTCAACGTCGACCCCGCCGCCGGTGAGGCCCGCGGCTGGGGCGGACCCCGCGACGAGCAGCACCGCAATGACACCGGGCAGGACGCGTCGAAGCACCATGCCCTCGTCCTACCGGGTCGAAGGCCGCTGGTCACCGAATCTCGCCACGACGGCGCAACATCCCCCGCCGCTCCACCGCAACGCGGCACAGACCGCAAGATACGCATAGCTGCTCGGATCAGGGCCTCAATATCGTTCGGCCACTTGCCGCACTCCTCTGCCCCCTTCCGAGATGGACGGTGTTCCGCCATGCCGATCTCCGTTCGTGTTCCCGCCATCGCGGCGACGTTGCTGCTCCTCGCGGGGCAGTCGGCCGCGGCGGATCCTGGCCACCGCCACCGCGCGGAAGCGACTGGGCAGTTCGAGATCCACACCTGGGTCGACACTCCGCTGCGGGAGGTTCCCGGTGGTGTGCAGCTGAAGTCGACCGCGACGACCCAGACGTTCCGCGGCGGCCTCAGCGGCACCGGCGGTTCCGACTCGGTCGCGATGGTGCGCCCGGACGGCACGTCGCAGTTCACCGGCTACGTGCGGGTGACGGGCAGCATCGGCGGTCGCGACGGCAGCTTCCTGCTGGAGGTCCGCGGCGGCTTCGACGGCACGGCCGCGCGCAGCACCTGGAGCGTCGTGCCGGGCACCGGCACCGGCGGCCTCACCGGCCTGCGCGGCGAAGGCGGCCACGTGGCGACCTCGGACGCCTGGCCGTACGTGACCTACACGCTCTCCTACCGGTTCAAGTGAGGAGCGCGACGTGCGCTCGATGATCGCCGCAGCCTGTGCGCTGGTGCTCATGCTGCCCATGCCCGCCGCCCAGGCCTCGCACGACGGCGTACACCGCCATCTCGTGGCACTGCACGACATCGCCACGGCACACGGCGGCGCGCGCGTCTCGGGCGGGCCCGGCTACGACGCGTCCACCACCTATGTGTCCGACCAACTCCGCGCCGCCGGCTACGAGGTGGTCGTGCAGGAGTACGCGTTCCCGGTCTACTCCTCCAAACCCGAGCTGCGCGCGGGCGGCACGACCTACACCGCGGGTCGTGACTTCTCCACGATGCTGCACTCCCCCGGCGGCACGGTCCGCGCGCCCGTGACCGGCGTCGACCTGGTGCTGCCACCCGGCCCGGCACCGGACTCGTCCAGCAGCGGCTGCGAGGCCGCCGACTTCACCGGCTTCACCGTGGGACACGTCGCCCTGCTGCAGCGCGGAACCTGCAACTACCGGGTCAAGGCGCTCAACGCCCAGGCGGCGGGCGCGGCCGCGGTGATCGTCTTCAACGAGGGCCAGCCGGGCAGGGTGAGCCAGCTCTTCGGGAACCTCTCGTCGCCGGGCGTCTCGGTCCCCGTGCTGAGCGCCAGCTTCGAGGTCGGCGAACGGCTCGCGCGCGCCGGTTCCACGGCCCGGCTCGCTACCGGCCCGGTGACGACGGCGGGGCTCACCCGCAACCTCACCGCGCAAACCCGTTCGGGCACAACGGATGCGATCGTAGTGGCCGGCGCGCATCTCGACTCGGCACCTTCCTCGCCGGGCGTCAACGACAACGCCTCCGGTGCCGCGGCGCTGCTCGACCTGGCCGTGCGGATGAGCACCGCGCAACCCCGGCACGCCGTGCGGTTCGCCTGGTTCGGCAGCCACGCGGTGCATGCGTCCGGCGCGACGCACTACGCGTTCACCCTGCCCGCCGACGAGACCGCGCGCATCGCCGCGTATGTCGACGTCGACACCATCGGGTCGCGCAACCACATCGTGGGCGTGCAGGGGGACGCGCGGTCCGACCGGAAACGCGGTCCGGTAGCCGCTGTGCTCGACCGGTACTTCGACCGGCGGCACGCGCCGCACGAACACCTCGACGGCACACCCGCATCGGACGCCCGGCCGTTTGCCGACCTCGGCGTGCCGACCGCGACCCTCACGGCGGGCACCACCGGCACCAAGAGTTTCCGGCAGCAGATCCTCTACGGAGGGCACGCCGGCATGCCGTACGACCCGTGCCACGCCAGCACGTGCGACGGCCTGAACAACGTCGACCGCGGCGTGGTCCGGGTGCACGCGCGGGCGCTGGAGCACGCCGTGACCGAACTCGCCCACCGTCCGCCGGTCCGGCGATGACCTCCTACTCCAAGGGGTTCCGGACCCTGCCCCTGGAACGGCACGTCGAATCGTTGCCCGTGCGCGGCCGGATCCCCGACTGGCTCGACGGCACGCTGATCCGCAACGGGCCGGCGTGCTTCGAGGACTCCCGCCCCGCCCTCCGGCACTGGTTCGACGGGCTCGCCATGGTGCACGCGTTCACCTTCGACGGTGCGCGCGTCTCGTACCGCAACCGGTACCTCGACAGCAGCGCGCGCCGATCGGTTGCCACCACAGGAGTTCTGCGGCACGGCCAGTTCGCCACCGATCCGTGCGGCAGTTTCTTCGGCCGCGTCTTCTCCTCGTTCTTCCGGCGGGAGGAGGTGCCGAACGCCAACGTCAACATCGCGCGGATCGGCGGCAGGACTCTCGCGCTGACCGAGGTGCCGCTGGCGGTCCAGTTCGACCCGGCCACCCTGCGCACGGTCGGCGTCACGCCGCTCGGCGAGCGCGAGACGCGGCACGCGACAGCACACCCGCACGTCGACCCGGAGACCGGTGACGCGATCACGTTCGCGCTGAAGTTCGGCCGGCACAGCGAATACCGTGTTTACCGGCACGGTGACTCGCCGGAAGTGGTGTGTTCGATCCCGTGGCGGCTGCCGGGTTACGTGCACAGCTTCGCGGTCACCGCCCGGCACGTGGTGCTCGTGGTGTTCCCGTTCGTCGTCGACCCGCTTGCTCTCCTGCTGCGCCGCAAGCCGTTCATCGAGAACTACCGGTGGCGTCCCGAACTGGGGACGGGCATCGTCGTCGTCGAGACCAGGACCGGCCGTGTGGTCCGCAGGTGCACGACCGAGCCGTTCTTCGCCTTCCACCACGTCAACGCCTGGGACGAGGGCGACGACGTGGTCTTCGAGGTCAGCGCGTACGACGACGCCTCGGTGATCGACAGCCTCTACCTCGACCGGCTCACCGCACGCGGCTCCATCCCGCTCGCCCGCATTCGCCGCTACCGAGTGAGCCACGACGCAGTCACGTTCGCTCCGGTCGGATCGGCGTCACTGGAGCTACCGCGGATCAACTCCGCCGCGCACGCCCGTCCGCACTCCTACTGCTACGGCGTCGGTTCGCACGACGAGCACGGCGGCGACTTCCTCGACCAGTTGGTCAAGCTCGACGCCCGCACCGGCACCGCGACGACGTGGTACGAGCCTGGCCGGTATCCGGGCGAGGCCGTGTTCGTACCAGCACCGGACGGCACCGCGGAGGACTCCGGCGTGCTGCTGTCGGTCGTGCTGAATCCCGGCGACGACAACTCGTTCTTGCTCGTGCTCGACGCGTCGTCGTTGCGCGAGATCGCCCGCGTAGTGGTGCCGCACGCGATCCCGTTCGGTTTCCACGGCCTCTACACCACCTGAGAAGTCACAACATCCTGGAGTTCAGCGTGGCCATTCCGACCGAACCGATCGGCAGCATCCCCCGCCCCTCCTACCTGCTCGACGCCTTCGCCCGCGACGCAGGACCGGACGAACTCGAAGAGCTGGTGATCAAAGCCACCGCCGAGACCATCGCGAGGTTCGCGGAAACAGGATCGACGGTCATCACCGACGGCGAACAGGGCAAGCCCAGCTTCGTGACCTATCCACTCGCGGGCTTCGACAAGCTCGACCCCGACGGCGCGGTGATCCCGTTCGCCGACGGCCACACCCGCCGGCTGCCGCAGCTCACCGGCGGCCCGTTCCGCTACACCGGCCACGCGAACACCTACCTGCAAAAGGCGTTGGCGCACACCCATCTCGCGATCAAACAGCCGGTGATCGCGCCGTCCGCACTCAGCCTCATCTACCCCGCCGGCGGCATCGAGGGCTACTCGCGCGACGAGTTCGTCGCAGATCTCGCCAACGAGTGCGAGGCCGACATCCGCTCGTGCCTCGACGGCGGCGCCGCCTCGGTCCAACTCGACTTCACCGAGGGCAGGCTCGCGATCAAACTCGACTCCTCCAAAGAAGTGCTTCATCAGTTCGTGGCACTGAACAACCTCGTGCTCGACCGCTTTCCTCCCACCGAACGCCAGCGCATAGGCGTGCACACCTGTCCGGGCGGCGACCAGGACTCCACCCACAGCCTCGACGTCGACTACGCCGAACTGCTCCCGGACCTGTTCTCGCTCAACGTGGGCAGGTTCTACCTCCAGCTCGCCAGCGAACCTGACCATCGCCGCGTGCTGGAGCTGATCAAGGCCTGCACGCGCCCGGACCAGACCATCTTCATCGGCGTGATCGACCCGATCGACCCTCGTGTGGAGACGCCGGAGGAGGTCCGCGACCGCGTGCTCGAAGCGGCCGAGTACATCCCACCCGACCGCTTGGGCACCTGTGACGACTGCGGTTTCTCCCCGTTCGCTGACGACCGCTCGACCTCGCGCGACACGGCGTTCGCGAAAATTGCGGCGAGGGTCGAAGGCACCAGAATGGCCGCGGAGATCCTCGGCGTCTGACGTCCGGCAGCCGCACACTGCACGCCACGGGATGGGCGAACTCGTTAGCACTCAACACTCCGAGTCTGCGCAATGAACTCGTAGCACCGAGCAACGCCACCCGGTCGAGACCGTGCCGCCTCGTCGGGCAGCCCGTCGCCGAGATAGGGCCAGTGCTTTCACCAGTGCCCTGGTCGGGAGCATTCAGCCGGGGCGGGGGTCCGCAGAGCGTGCGCGACCTCGCCTGGGCGTCTTCGTGCTCTCAGTCCACACCCTCGATCTTTTTCGGGGATCCGATCGCGGTCTGGCTGCCGTCGACTCGGATCGTCCCGGCGGTGATGTACCCGGCCGTGGGTGTGGCGAGGAAACGAACGGCCGCGGCCACCTCCTCGGAACGCCCCATACGCTCCAGCGGGATGCGCTCGGCGACGCGGCGCGCCTGCGCGGGATCGGTGAAGGCGTCCTTGATCGGGGTGCGGATGAACCCAGGGTTGACGACGTTGACCGTGATCCGGTGCGGTGCAAGTTCCGCAGCGAGTTGACGGGTCGATGCGACGAGTTCGCCTTGCGAGGCGGTGTAGGCGGGATAGGCGTAGCCGGTCTCCCCCCGCGCACGAGCCGATGTTGATGATCCTTTTGGTCCCGTCCTCCGCACCGTCGAGTAAATGGGGTTTCGTGGCCTGGCACACCCGCAAAGCGCCGGTGAGGTTGAGGTCGAGCACCTTCACCCAGGTCTCGGCGTCGGTGTAGGTCAAACCGGTCCGGTGCAGCACCCCGTCGGCGTTGACCACAACGTCGAGCCGCCCACGCCACGCGATCACGTCCGCGACGGCCTGGTGCACGGCCCGCTCGTCGCGGATGTCCACGGTCAGGGCCAACGCTTTGCCACAACGCTTCGCAATGATTTCGGCGCCGCGCCCGTCGCGGTCCAGCACCGCGACGTCGAACCCGTCCTCGTGCAGCGCCACGCACGTCGCTGCGCCGATGCCGGACGCTCCGCCGGTGACCAATGCGACCCGTCGTTCCATCCCGGTCATACCTCCTGTGGGGCGCCAAAACTAGGCCAATGTTCTCACTGCATGTCAGGTTGCTGCTGCAGGTTCGTACTACTTGATCAGCCCACCGGGGACGCGCCGACGACGTACGGATCTACAACCTGGCCGTGCGATGAAGTGATCGGCTAGCGGCGGAGTCTGGCCCCGCGCCCTGTGTGGCCGTCGGTGGTTGTAGTGGGACACGTAGCGGTTCAGCACTGACGTCAGGTGATGCTCGTCCCGTTTCCAGCTTCGGCAGTAGACCCGACCTGCACACCGTGCCTCTCGTCGAGACCGCGCTGACCGGCTCCGAACCTTCACCGCCGACCACGCCCCGAACTCATCTGGCGCCGTACACGTGGGCACACTCGGACTTGCGGCCGCTCGACGTCACATGTTGGCACGTCTGGTCTCCCGCTTCCGGCAACGACTCGACGGAGCTCGACCAGTCCTTTCAGGCGCCGAGAGGAACGGGCTCGCGTGAGTCAACGACGTGTTCCAGGGCGCTGCCCGCTGCTGATCACGAGAGGCGGTCCGGCGAACGGCGGGCACTCGCTCCTCAGCGGACGCGCACGGAGTTCTTGTCGCTGAGTGAACCGGACGCTCGGTACAGGATTGCGTTGCCTCCGGTCGCGTAGATCGTGACGACTAGGTGGTCTTCTGCAGCCGGGCTGAGCCGGTCACCGTCGATGGCTTCGACCGTGAAGAGGTTCGTGGTGGTGGCACCGTCGACTGTCACTGAGGCGGCGCCCTTGAAGGTGGCGCGGGAGTCGTTGTCCTGGTCGATCACGAGCCACTCGAAGGAGTTCGCAGTCACGGTGAGGCGGTGGCAGTTGACGGGATTGGGGGTCGAGCACCGCGCTCCTGTCGCGTAGGTGAGGTGGAAGTCGTTGCGGGGGTCGAGAGTGCCGTTGCGGTAGTCGACGGTGAAGCCGTAGTCGGCGCTGTCGGTCTGGTTCCGCTGACTCAGGCCGGGCAAGACGTCGCCCGCGGCGAGGCTGGGCACCAGATCTTTCTTGTTCTTGCCCGTGACACCCGAACCCGTGGGGTCGACGACAACGAGCATGGTCGTGGTCGCCGCGCTCCAGTTGCCGGCCACGTCTCGGACGCGCACGCCGATGTCGTGCACTCCGGCGGGCAGCGTGGCACCGAGTGCCGTGGTCAGAACGCCGCCCGCGTGCGGTACCGGGATGGCGTTGCCCACGCCAGGATCGGCGCCAAGGAAGTACTCGCCTCTGTCCACTCCGGACAGCGTGTCGGTGACGGCAGCCGTGAGCGTCGATCCAGCGCTGATCGCTACCGGGTTCGTGCTCCACATCAGCGTGGACACCGCCGGCGGTGTGCGGTCGATCGAGACGCGGTGTTCGCCGGGGGCGCAGTTCGCCGCCGGGTCGCACGACTCTGGAGAGGACACAAGTTGATCGCGGCCTTCCAACTGCACCAGGGTCGCCGCGGGAATGGAAGGCGGACCTGACGAAGGCATCGGATCCGTGCTCGACCAGGTGATGGTGACGGGGGCGTTGTACCAGTCGGCGACAGCCTGTCGGTCTGGCGTGGCGGTGACGACCGGTGTGACTCGGTCGAGCACGACAGTGGTCGCGGCCGAGACAGGTCCGGTGCCAGCGCTGTTCGCTGCGGAGACCGTGTACGCGTGCGTGCCGTCTGCCGCTGTGCTGTCGGTAAATGCCGTTTCTGTAGTGGTGCCGAGAAAAACGCCGTCGCGGTTCACGACGTAGTGCGTCGCGTTCGTCGCCGCGCGCCACGAGAGCGCCGGCGCGGTATTGGTCGGACTCACGGCGGTCAACCCGGTGACGATGGCGGGTACCGGTGACTGTTGCTGGAAGACGATGGTGAGAGCACCCGCGTTGGTGTCGACCGCAGTGGTGTTGCACTCGTTGAACGTCGCGAGCGTCACACAGATCTCACCTGATGCGAAGGTCAGGCCGCGGAACGTGGTGGTGGAGAAGGTGCCCTGGGCATTGGTCTGATCTTCGGCGGTGGATTCACCGCTGAACGTCAGCGGTTCGCCGGGAACGAGCGGGAAGCCCTCGGGGAAGCGTCCACGCATGGTGATCCTCGCACCAGGGATTCCGGCACCCTGGACGTCCTTGACGGTCACCGTGGCGCTGGTGGTGGCAGGCAGACGCACCTCCTTGGTCATGTCCCCGCTCAGCGGGATTCCGGGGTGCTGGAACCGGAAGAAGCCAGGCAGATCGGGAACGCCGAGGGGGCCCATCGCGCCGCCGCCGTTGACGCTGAGCGAGTAGGTGCCGGGGTCCTTCGTGATGCTGAAGAATCCGCCGCTGTTGGTTTGCACGGATGCGCCGTAGACCACGTTCGCGTTGGATACTGCGACACCAGCTGCGTCACGCACGGTGCCGGAGAGCGTGTAGGTGGGTGTCGGCGGTTGCTGGGTGAGTGTGAGGCTGGTGTCGCCGGATGCGGTGATCTTGGGGCCGTTGCACACCTGGCTCGGGCTCACCGGGAATCTCGCGCAGATTCCGTTGCCAGCGGCCAATTCGGTGCCGCGGAACACAGTGAAGCGCACGGTACCGGTCGAGTCCGTCCGCAGACTGCTCGTTTCACCGGACTGCACCGCCTGGTGCCCCAGGCCGAGCAGCGGGTGGTCTGTGAGTGTGCCGGTGAAGTCGATCGGGATGTTCGCCGCAGGTGCGCCGGTCGCGCCGGTCACCTGCACGGTGACTGTGACGGTCGGCGGCAGGTTCACATCGGCGACTAGGTCGCTGGTCGTCAGATCGATCGCGTCGGACGGGCCCGAGAACGTGAAGAACTCGGGCAGCCCTGGAACCTTCAGCGGACCGGTGCCGCGGCTGCCACCTCGCACGGTGAGCCCGTACTCCGCCGGTGACCTGGTGATTGCGAACCGGCCGTCGGCGGGCGTGATGGCCGACCCGGAGCCTGCCGACACGACGATGTTGGGAACGGGTGCACCGGTCGCGGTGCGCACGGTTCCAGAGAACGTGTGGCTCGGCGGCGTGGGCTGGGTCAGCGTCACCGACACAGGGCCGTTGTCCGTGGTGACCACTGACGTGTTGCAGTAGGTGTCGACGAAACCGGGGACGGCGCGGACGCAGATGCTGCCGGCGGGATAGGTGACCCCAGTGAACGCCTGCAACCGGGCGAGCCCATTCGCCTGCGTGGTCGCCTCGGATCCAGTGCTGTCGAGGCGGTAGGCCGGTGGGGCGTCGACCACGAAGGCGAAGCTCGTTCCTGGCGAGGACGCTCCTGTCGCGCCAACCGGCTTTCCGCCGACCGGGTTGCCCGTCGTGTCGAGCACGGTCACGTCGAGGGTGGTGGTCGGCGGCATCCGGAGGTTGCGCGTGACGTCCTGTGCGGTGAGGTCGAACACTGGTGCGTTCGGTCCTGCCGAGATCACCGCGCCGTAGGGATAAGCCGGTACCCCGGCGACCATCAGCGCGAACAAGCCCGAGGTCGCGGACAGGTTCTGGTAGCTGCCGACCGGGACGTCGACGCCGAACCCGCCGGGCACGCCCACATTGGCATTCGACCTGATGCCACCCAGCGAAACCCGGAGGTTCTGCACCGCAAGACCCTCGTGCGTGGTGACCACACCGCTGAACCTGTGCGTCTCGGGCGTGGTGGGAGCGGCTACGAGCTGCACGTTGATCGTGAGATCACCGAGGACCTGCACGTCGCGTTGGACGACCGGGGTTAGTCCGTTGTCCACAGGTGGCTCGAATCGGAAGTCGAAGACGCCGGTGTCGGCGGCGAGTGTGAACCGGCCATCGGATCCCGTGAACGCGGGACCACTTCGAACGGACGTCGTACCTGGATCGAGAGCGGTCACCGATACGTCCGGTACGGGGACACCGCTCTGGGAGGTGACGATGCCGGAAACGACGGCGGACGAAGCTGCGGCCGAAGGCATCGCGGACGCCAGGACGAGTGCCGTCACATAGAGCACGGCGCTGACAACGACATGGAACCGCGGCATCGCGATCGCCTTCTCTCGTACCCGAACCGTGTCCGCCATATCGCGAGCTTGGTGGGCAACGTGACGGGGCGAATCGGGAATCCCTCAGGTGGACCAGCGCCATCGGCTATCGCCGCAGTACGGCGAAAGCGCTAGCCCTGCACGGTTCCTCGACTACGCTGCGGCGTAGCGGCCCATAGGTTCGGCCCAACGGGCTCGACCGGCTGTCTCTCGATACCGGTCGATCCCGTTGGGCAGTAGCCCCGCGGCGGCTCCAGGTGGTCGTTCCGTTCAGCTCATGAACATGTAGCTGGGTGGTCCGCAACGTCAGGCCACGCGCCAATGCGATCGAACGGCACGTTGTAGATCACCGGGTGCGTACGCGCGAGACACAGGTACGTGCCACCGTCCTCAATGGACGAGATCTTGCCGTCACCGTCGATGAACCACGAGCCGGTGCCCAACCAATCGGGCATTTTGAGGATGACCTTGTCGGGCACGTTCCCGCCGTGCCGCACGCCGGTGTACGACCAAGCCGAACCGGCCGGGTCACACGTCAGCTCCAGATCGATCACCGGCGTCGTACCGCCGGGAAGGATCAACACGAACCTGTCGCCTTCCTGCGAAGGCTGGACGTCGTCCACCACGTACCGGCTCATCGCGAGACAGTTGAACAGGCCGTTGGTACCTATGTGGATCGCCCTGCTCGGTCGGCCGCCATTGACCGTTTCCACGAGGTAGGTGCGTCCGTCGCTGATCCTGGCGATGTAGGTGTGATCACCGGACGGGCCGTCGAAACGTCCTGCTGCCGGCGGCGGAGGCGGCGGCGACAACGTCCGCATCTGCACAGTCCGGCCCTGGCTCTGCCAAACGCCAGCAGCGGACAGGGCCAGGTCGACCGCGATGAACGCCTTGCCCAGGAACCTCGCGACCAGCCTTGCAGCACTCGCCAGCTTGGACTTGCGCAGATCGTCTCCCGCATACCGTTCCGCGGCCCGCTCGAGAAGGTCGACGAGCGGTTCCGAAAGGCACTCGAGGAGCGCGCCGGCGAAGTCGGCCCCGGCCAGCAGGCCCAGCTCCGCCGAACACGCCACGTACAGCTTGCGGGCTCGGTCGAGATCATCGAGCGGGAGAAGATCAAGTGCCTCGTCGACGACGGAGACGACCTGCTGAGCACTCACCCAGCCAGAAGACCAGCCGATCGCGGCGGCAGCGTCCAGCACAGTGTCGCCACTGCCGACCGCCTTGCGCACGGTCAATTTGCCGTTCGGCGGCAGGAAACCCTGCTCGATCGCGCTGTCCGCGAGCCAATTGCTGAGCACGCCCAGGTCGCCGCGGACGGCGGAGCGGTCAAACGTGCCTCCCTTGGGGACAGCCGGAAACACGACGCCCGACGACAACAGCACGCTGCTCTTGTTCTCAAAGGTCCACTCCCCTGTCTCGCCGCTCATGTCCGCGACGCAGTCAAGCCCGCTCGTCGTGAACCCGGCCGTCCGCGCCCGCACATTCCGCACATCACAGTTGGTGGCCGCGAGCGCCAACGTGCGCGCCATGGCGGTAGCCCACTGCACGGACAGCGCGCGGTCCGAGGTATCGCGAGCGGCGGAATCGGAACAGGCGAAGAGGCCGGTGCGGCCCGGATCGCCGCAACCGCCGGGAAGGTAGGTCGTGAAGGTGCTCAGGGACGACGCGGGCGCGGTCACCACGCGTCCCTCCGGCGTCATCGACTCCGCAGTGCCCTGGTTGAAGGAAGCCGACATGCCCCCGTCGCCGCGGTCGTGCGCCACAACGACATCGTCGATGCCTTCGGAATGGGGCGGCGCGGGCACACGTACCGCGACTTCGGGAGTCCACAGCCCGTGGATGTGGAAATCGGCGCTCGGCAACACACCGAGCTCACCCGGCAGTGGCTTCACCGTTGCCCATGCTCCGGTGTCCCCGGCCACGCGCCCCGGTGGCACGAAGAGGGCGTACTTCGGGTCCTCAGCGGAGACCACAGCGCCGTGCCGTCCGGATGCCCAGCGCCAACTCGTACCGGCGAAGCGGAACGGCGCGGGGGTCACGCACACCGCTCGGTCGTCCACGAGCCGCTTCACCGCGGGTCGCGACACACCGGGCACTCGCGGAGCGACGATCTGCTCCAGGTTCTGCGGAAGTGGACGCGCGGCGATCAGCCGTTCGATCGCAGGCCGGCCGAGGCCGGTGCGCGACGCGATCTGCTCCAGCGCCGCGGACTGCAAGTCCACCGCATCGCTGCCCGTCACGCATGCCAGAGGCGTGGCTGGCGGCAGCTCGGTCGGTGTCGCGCACGCCCGCTCCACCAGCAACGTCTCCTTGGACGGGCCGATACCCGGAACCGAGATCAGGTCGACCGTCCGGTGCCAAGGTCGGCCGCTCACCACGGCCGCGGCCACCGGTCCCGCCAGATGCAGCGCGCGTTCGATCTCGCGCGGGGCCGCGGTGTTCACATCGATCTGCCCGACCTTGCAGTCCCTGACCAGCGGTCGCATCGCCGCGACCGGGTCCGCGACGCCCTGCTGTGGGTTTTGCAGGTCGATGGACGACGTCGCGGGCTGTTGGGCACTCGGCTCCGCCTGGGCCGCCGAAGGGATCACGACGCTCGACGCAACCACGACCACAGCAAGGAAAGTCCGCAACAGCAACGGGGACGATCCACGTCTTCGATTCATTGAAATCACTCCAGCTGCACGCCCAAGCGCAGGAATGGCAGCATTGCCCGCGACATTGGGGTCACCGTGCCCACCGATAGCGGGGCAATTGCGACCCCGCTCCTCATCGGGGTCTGTTCAGACGATCGAAAGCCGCCAACCGGACGTTACCTCGACTTGTTTCGTTCATCCTGATGCCGCAGCGCCATAACTGTTTCAGATAGCAAGATGAGTTCCAGCCAGTGTCTGCACCTCGCACCACAGCACCGCCACTCCCGCCCAAAGAGTCCCCTCCCCTGCGAGGTCCTTCTCCGGTCGACACCCTGAGACGGATTGACCAAGCAACTCTCGCGAAGTTCTTACAACGTTGGAGCTGGCACTCGCGGAGACGTGTTTGATGAGCAGGAGAATAAATTCGTTGCACCCTGGAATTTTCGCCACGACCTGGAATGTCGGAATGATCTTGATGTCGGACTGACCGGCCTCACGCGGCGGGCAGTAGTTCGTGCACGGTCGCCCGGATGGCGGACGAGCGGGAGGCGATCTCGGCCACTGCGTGGTTGTGGGTGAACACCACGACCTGGAGTTCATCCGCGAGTTCGGCGAGGACCTCCAGACCGACCGGCGTTCGACGGTCGTCGAAGGTCATGACGATGTCGTTGAGCATCAGCGGCATGCCACGGTGGCGTGTGGTGTAGCCCTTCAGGGTGGCGAGGCGCAGGGCCAGGTACAGCTGGTCGACGCGGCGTGGCGAGCCGTGGAACGGGTGCGCGAGCAGAACAGGGATGTCACTGTCGTCGTAGGTGGCCTCAAGACGCGGGGACTCCTGCATCGGCAGGGTGGCGAACAACATCTCGGCGTGGTGCAACACAGAGTCCTGATGCTCGGCGCGGTAGCGCTCCATCTCCCCGCGGAGCAGGTGTTCTGCCTCGTGCACGCGCAGATACTCCTCTGCGAACCCCTCCGCTGCGGCACGGCGTTCCGCGGCGTCCTGAGCCGCCTCGACGGCCACCGGTGCCTTGGTATCGTAGGCGTGCCGCTCAGCATTGCGGGTGACCAGAAGCGGCGTCGCTTGGTCCTTGCACTGTTGCCGCGAGTTGATCTCACTGTCCAAATTCGACAAGGTGAGCTCGATCTCGGCGAGGTCCTTGTCTCCGATCATGCCTTCGAGCGCTTCGGTCTCCATGCCTGAGCTGGAGAGGTCCCGCGCACTGATCCAGCTGCTTGGCCAGATCGTGTGCCGCTCGAAAATTCATCGCTGCAGCTCAAGCGGCGTACCTGTACTCGTTGATCACCCCACCGAGGATCCGCGTGCGAAGTGGTTGGCAGCCTGTGGGGTGCCAAAACATGGCTCAACGTGCCTGACCTGCGGGATCACGCTGCTGCAGGTTCATACTCGTTGATCAAGCCACCAAGCACTCGCCGACGACGTACGGATCTACAGTCTGGATCTCCGGTCGGGCGATCGGGTCGTGGTGGAGAGTGGTGTAGTGCCCGGTGTGGTCGCCGCTGGTTGTAGTGGGAGACATAGCGGTTCAACACTGAGTTGAGGTGACGCTCGTTGATGATGAGCAGCCGGTCGGTGAGTTCTCGTCTGACAGTGCCGACAAACCGTTCGGCGTAGCAGTTCGCCCGCGGACATCGCGGTGGGATCTTCACGACGTCGATGTCGGCGTCAGCGAGAACGGAATCGAACGATGCTGTGAACTGGCCAGCTCTGTCTCGGACCATGAATCGAAAGTCGCTGGCCCGATCGCCGAGGCTCATAGAGAGGTTGCGAGCCTGCTGGGTTGTCCAGCGTCCGTCAGGGTTGGTGGTGGTGCCAAGGATATGGACGTAGCGGGTGCCGACCTCCATCACGAAGAACACGTACACCCGCTTCAAAGTGACCGCGCAGTCGACATGGAAGAAGTCGCACGCCAGCATGGTCTCCGCATGAGCACGCAGAAACCGCCGCCACGACGTGTCGGAGTCTCGAGTCGGCGAAGGCGGAATCCGAAGCCGCTTCAGCACACGACGAACAGTCGACGCGGCCGTCCGGTGACCAAGCTTGAGCAGCTCACCTTGGATACGGCGGTAACCCCAGCCGGCGTTCTCCCGCGCCATACGCTCGATCAACGCCACGACGGTCTCATCGACCCGCGGTCGACCAACGCCGCCAGCGAGACCGAGAAGATCATCTACATGGCCCGCAGCATGCATGGTGCCACAGGCCACATCGCAGCAGAGCCTGCCGAGTCAGCGAGGCTGCGTGCAACTGATGGACGGCGGCGTCCTGGTAGCAGACGAACAGCAGGCCGACGTCCTCCTGGCCGACCGCGTCTTGGTGACCAGACCACGTGGTCGATCAAGCACCTGAACTACGGCGACGGCGACCCCGCCGAGCGGATCACCAAGCCGTGAGAGCGGCACGCACGAGTTCGGCGTCAGGGTGGTTGAGCTGCTCGTAGATCTCCAGTGCCAGCATCCACACCTGCTCGGTGCACACCGCGTCGCCTGCGCTGCGGTGCGCGCCGCCGAGACGGGTGAGGGTGCCTGCCTCGTAGAACCGGTTACCGAGCTGCCGCCACAGCACGAGCGCGTGCTCGTAGTGGGTGATCGCTTCCTGGTGGCGGCCGAGGCGGTGCAGGGCGAACGCGTAGCTGTCCACCGCGCTTGCCTCGCCCTGAGGATCCGGAAAGGACAGTTGGCGGAACAGCCGGATCGCCTCGCTGCTGTGTTCGAGCGCGTCCTCGTACCTGCCGAGTTCGGCCTGGCACCTGGCGAGGGTGTGCAGCGCCCTGGCTTCACCGTTCTTGTTGCCCGCCTGCCGGAACTGCTTGGTCGCGACCTCGCCGTGGGTCAGCGCTTCCTCGTATCTCCTGGTGCTCTGGTACAGCATGCTCATGCCGCGGTGCGTCCTGGCCTGGTGGTCGACATCGCCCAGTGACTCGGAGATGTGCAGAGCACGGCTGTAGTGCTCTTCAGCCTCTTGGTGGTCGCCGACCAGCGTGAGTCCCCGCCCGAGGTAGCGCAGTGTTCTGCTCTGTGCCTGTTGATCGTTGTGTTCGGCCGCCGACGACAGCGCGGCGATCAGCACGCGGATCTCGTCCTGCCAGTGGCCGCGTCGTTCGAAGTACGTCACCAGGCTCCACGGCAGCAGCCACGCGTGGCGGCGGAACCCTTGCGCTCGCGCCTGACCGACCGCCGCCAGCAGCACGGCGTGCTCCACGGTGAACCAGCCGAGGGCTTCCTGATAGGTCGCCGCCGTCGCGACCACGACACCGGGCGCCGGTGGTGGCAGGTCGACCGAGTCGCGATAGGCGTACAGACACCGTTCGGCCGTCCAGCTGGAATGCAGGTAGTGGTCGAGCATCCGGCTCACGGCCGCGGTGCGGCTCGCGTGGTCGTCGGCGTCGGCCAGCTCGGCGGCGTACATGCGCAGCAGATCGTGCATGCGGAACCGATGAGGCACACGCTCTTCGACGAGATGCGCGGCGGCGAGCCGGCCGAGCCGCCTGCGGCATTCGGGCAGTGACACCCCGAAGAGGCTCGCGGCGGCCAGATCGCCGATGTCGGGGCCGACGAACAGGCCGAGCAGCCGGAACGCGGTCTGGTCGGCGGAAGGCATTGCTCGGTACGACCACGAGAACACCGCGCGCAGATCCAGGTCGGTGTCGCCTAGGTCGAGCGCGTCCAGGCGCCCGTTCTCGTCCTCGAGCTCCTCGACCAGCTCGGCGAGCCGTGCGCCCGGCCGGTTGGCGACCCGCGCGGCCGCGATGCTCAACGCCAGCGGCAGGCGAGCGCACCTGCCGACGAGCACTATGGCGTTCTCGGGCTCTTCCGCGACACGTTCTCGGCCGGCGCGTCGTTCCAGCAGCGCGACGGCGTCGGCGCGGTTGAGCAGTCCGAGCGACAGTGAATGAGCGCCTTCCCGTGCGCCGAGACTGTCCAACCGGTTCCTGCTGGTGACGAGTGCGACGCAGCTGGAACTGCCCGGCAGCAGCGGCCGCACGTGCTCGGTGTCCCGGGCGTTGTCCAGCACGACCAGCAGGCGGCGTTCGTGCAGCAGGCTGCGGTACAGGCCCGCTTTCGCGTCCAGACCGGTCGGCACGGCCTCGGGAGCGACGCCCAGCGAGGTGAGGAAGCTGTACAGCGCCTGCGAGCAGGTCATCGGCTCCTGGGAACCGAACCCGCGCAGGTCGACGTAGAGCTGGCCGTCGGGGAAGCGGTGCTGGGCGAGGTGCGCCCAGCTAAGCGCAAGCGCGGTCTTGCCGATGCCGGCGGCTCCGCTGACAGCCGCGATCGTGACCGCGTCCGGCCGCGCGGTCATGTGCTCGTCCAGCCATTTCAATTCTTCATCGCGACCGACGAACGCGGACGGGTGTGCGGGCAGCTGGGACGGAATGACCCGTGACGTTCCCCGATCGATCAGGTTGATGTCACCGTGGACGACGCGGGCCTGCACGACCGATCCGCTCACAGTGCCGGACGCCTCGTTGTGCGCGTTGCCTTCGCGATGGCCTCGCGGTGGCCCGTCGTCCATCGCACCATTGTCCCGCACGTCTTTCGCGGAACCACCCGCCAGCCGGGTGCGCCGGTCTGGTGCTCACCAGGCCGCGAGGGCGATGACCACGGCCAGCCCGAGCAGGTCGGCCGAGAGTGAGGCGACCGCGGCGAGCCAGCCCGTCAGGAGCGGCCCACCCGCGTCGCCCTGTGGGGTACCAAACATGACTCAAAGAGCCTGACCTGCGGATCAAGCGGCTGCAGGTTCGTACTCGTTGATCAAGCCGCCGAGCACGTTGTGCGTGCCGAAAACTACATCCATGCTGGTCAAGGCACATGCGATACTCGTGGATGACTCAGTCGAGAAGATCATGTCGATCTTTGATGCGGCGTTCGATCTGAGCGGGTTCGCCAGGCTGAGGCCGGCTCCGCAGGGATGCCGCGTCAGCGAGCGATCGGCGGGCTCGGTGCTCGCTGTAGTACCGCTCGTACTCACCCAGCGCCTAGCGCAGATGGGCCTGATTCCAGATAAGCGGGCGGTTGAAGAGGTCGCCGCGAAAGTTCTTGCTCCAGTCGATACAGATCGGCCCGAAAGATTGATTAGTGTCGACTGGCCCTCTATACTGAGTTCGAGCTATCCAATAGCACATGAACACACGAACTGCGCAAGCTTGCTACGTATGGGAACTCAAGTCCTCCCTCGGACACGGAATTACCCCACGGGAGCGATTTTCCCTGTGGGGTAATTGCTTTATATGGGCACTTCCGGTGCCCCCGATCCCCAATCCAGCGCTAACGCCGCTTTTGTTGCAGGTAGAGCTCGCGCGGGATTTCGACTGGTCAGCCATGGCCTTAATTCCAGATCAGACCCTACGCATGTAATTGCTAGCTGTAGATCGTGGAGTTGTGCTGCCAGATCGGACTCCGGATTGCGCCCGCGCTCAGCGATCAGCCTCGGGAGCGCTTGAAGCACGACGTCCTCGCGAACGTAGGTATTGGCCGGTGCGTCCGGAGGCCGAGTCGACGCGCTGTTGAAGCCGTGCCGACACCGGTAGGCAGGCCTTGTGCGTGCCGAAAACTACATCCGCGCAGGTTAAGCGGCATGGCGATACTCATGGATGACTCCGCCGAGACGGTCCTGCCGCTCTACGTTGAGATGTTCGATCTGGCCGGGTTGAAGATGCTGGGGTGGATCTCGCAGGGGTGCTGCGGCAGCGAGTGACCGGTGGGTTCGGTGCTCGTTGTTGTGCCGCTCGTACTCGCGCAGCACGTGCCGTAGGTGGGTATGGTTCCAGATCAGCGTGCGGTCCAGCAGTTCGGCACCAGCCGCTGCTACACAACGTCACCATCAGTTACGCGGAAAGCCTCAATGCGCTTTCTACTGCGCGACCACGACAGCAAATACGGCGAAGCATTCGACACCGCTTCGAAACCGGCAAGATGCGCGTGATCAAGAGCGCGCCGCAAGCACCCCGGACGAACACCCACTGCGAACGCGTCATCAGCACCATCCTGCGCGAGGTGCTCGACCACATCCTCATCACCGGAGAAGCCCACGCGTCGAGTCCTTGCCGCCTACGAAATCCACTACAACATGCACCGACTGCATCAGGCCCGCAGCCAGCTACCATCCGAAGCTCAAGAGCAACCGGCCACCGTGCATGGCTTCAAGACCCGCAAGCTGCTACGCACCCGGATCCTCGGCGGGCTCATCAACGAGTACAGATACGCCGTCCAGCTGTTCGGGGAAGCCGAGGGTGCGGAGGGCCTTGCCGTCTTCGAAGAGCCAGCGCAGGACGCGAAGGTACAGCTCTGAGTCCAGCGATTTGGGTCCGCAGATGACGTCGGGGGCGTCGAGCGGTGGGATCGGCGGGTGGAGAGCGTCGGCTGGAGGCTCGATGACTTCCAGGAGCCGGGCAGAGGTTTCGCGGGCCGCCTTCACGTCCTTGCGCTTGCCCGACAGCGGCCATGCGTCGGGGTCGCGGAGTTCGACTGTGAGCCGGAGTTCGCGGACCAGTGCGTCTACGAGGCTTGTCATCTCGGCGAGGGTCGAGTCGAACTCCACGCGGGTGTCGCGGGCGATCACCTCGGCGTACTGCGCCTCGGCGGCGTCTTCGCGTCCGGCGGTTCTCGCCCCTTGCGGCGCGAAGCGCGTGATACCCCGTCCACGCGTTGAGGGAGGACAGCAGGGCGCGAACGTCGAAGGCGATGACCTCGGCGTTGGTCTGCAGGTACTCGCGGTGGGCGCGTGCGTCGGTCCGGCCGATCTGCTTGACGTGAGCGCGGACGTTTCCCTGGTAGAGCTCGAGTTGCTTCTGCAGCAGCGCTCCGCTGCCCGCAATGTTGTCCCACAACGACGCTGGGACCGACTCGATCTCTCTGGCCTGGTCGACCGCGCGATCGACGACGGCGACGAGTCCCGTCAGTTCGGCCCACTGATCCTTGCGGACGGTGGTGAGGACCTGGTTCGTCACCGCGAGGTTGGTCCTGACGAGGCCCGAGACCTCGTTCAGCATCATCTGCAACGCGACCATGGCCAGTGCCGGACCGACCGAGGCCGCGATCGACGCCTTGCTCGCCGCAGTCACTGGGACCAAGCGTGCCTGGTGCACGATGCGGCCTGAACTCATAACAGTTCCGAGGTTCGCGCCGTCCTTGACGGCGAGCGTCGCGCCGCTCCTCAGCAGGGCCTGTGTGGTGTGGCCGAGCCTGTAGAGCCCCTGGACGCTGGCGAACGCGTTTCCGAGGTGCCGGCCACGGTCGCCGTGTTCCCGATCGAGGCGAGGATCGCTGAGATCTGTTGCGGTCGGCGGCCGGCACGATCCCGAAGTCGATCAGGTCGGGCTTCAGGTCCGGCGGGACCTCACCGGCGACAACAGCCACCCCTGGGAGCACCTCCACCAGGAGCGTCGACGTCGAGTCATCCTCAACGGGGCGAGTCGGCGGTATCTGTCCGACCACTCTCCTCGGGCTCGGCGATCTCCATCGAGTCCGAAGGGTCCTGCATGCGATCGTCTCCCCACCAGCGCGCAACGGCCGGGCCTCGTCGGCGTTGACCGCAGGGGTCTACGGCTCCATGCCTTGGGGACAGCCCGAGTCCACCGGGATTGAGCAACCGGTGGTGGCGAGCTCACTCCCAGGGGTTGCTGCCGGCCACCGTGGTGGGGGTCGTGTCGGTGACAGCGTGGGCGGTCGTGGCGCCGAGGGTGGTCAGGGCCGCGAGGACGAGGGTGGCGGCGGCGATTTTGGCGATGACGGTGCGGGTCATTTGGGGCTCTCCTAAGTTGCTTTCTCCGGCGATGAGGCAAACGTTATGAGGCTCGATAATCTCGGAGCTATCACGTGGTTTATCCCAGCGCTATCACCGTGACAATGGTGACATCAGGCAGGCCCTGAACTGGGAAGATGTGGGATTGCGCCGGTGTTTTACAGTCGGGATATACGCGGGGATGTCAGCGTGATAGCGGGGGTGCAGACGATTGGCACAACAAAATCACCCCTGTGAAAGAGGATGCCGAGATGGCCATTCCGCCCGCCTTGGACCCCGGACTTCCGCCCTTCGCCCGGCTGTTGCGCAGGCACCGCAGCCGGGTCGGGTTGACGCAGCGGGAGCTGGCCGATCTGTCGACGGTGAGCGTGCGGGCCATCCGGGATCTGGAGCAGGGGCGGGCGTTGCGGCCACGGCCGGACACCGTGCGGTTGATCGCCGAAGGGTTGCGGCTGGGCAGCCGGGCTCGGCACGACCTGGAGGTGGCCGCTGACCCTGACCGGCGCGCCGAGGTCGACTCGGCCGCCGCCGTGCCGCCCACCTCGTTGGCCGCGCAGGTGGGGCGTGACCTCGAGACCGGTGCGCTGGCGGCTGAGCTGGCTGACGGGTGTCGGCTCGCTACCGTCGTGGGGTTGCCCGGCGTGGGGAAGACGCGGTTCGCGGCGGCGGTGGCCGGGGTGGTGCACGCCAGGATGCCGGTGCTGTGGGCGGGGCCGGACGGCACGCCGCTGCGGGACCCGCGCCTGGCCGAGTTGGTGACGGCGTGGTCTACGACTGTGCGCACGGGTGGACGGGTGGACGACGACCTCGCCGAGGTGGTCGGCGCTCGGTCCGCGCTGGTGGTTCTCGACGGGGTCGACGGGCCGGTCTGCGGGGACAGCGTGCTGCGCCTGCTCGCCGACTGCCCCGGGGTGCGGGTGCTGATCACCGCGCCGGCGCCGCTCGGACTCGCCGGGGAACGGGTGTTCCTCCTCTCGGGCCTGGAGCCCGCCGACAGTGCCCGGCTGTTGCTCGCCGACCACGGTGGCGCGGCGGACCCGGTGGACGTCGATCGCCTGTGCCGTGCCCTCGACGGACTGCCCGCGGCGCTCGCCGCCGTCGGTTCGTGGCTGTCGGTCTACCCGTTGCCGGAACTGGCCGCGACCGACCCGACCTGCCTGCTCGACGACACCCTGTTGCGCGCCCTGGCCGGCGCCGCCGAGCCCTACCGCCGGATCCTGGAGAACCTCCCGCCGCGCTTCGGCCCGTCGGCCGACACCGGCCGCCTGCTGCGCGATCTCCTCCAACGCGGCCTGGTGCGGCCCGTCGAGACCGAGACCGGCCGCAGCTTCACCGTCTCCCCTCTGATCCGCTCGGTGCTGGCGGCCACGCCGCCGACGCCCTGACACGCCCCCGGTCTGCCTCCGCGACTGCCGAGGACGCCGCCTTCCTCGTGGTGGACTGGTCTTCGGCGCCGAGCACGGGAGCGTGACCATGGCCCACATGACCGACAACGGTCCGATAGGCGTCGCAACGGCATCCCCTGTGCACGCCTTTTTCGTTCCCTCCGGCCCGGAGGTCCTCAGCGTGTGGCCACCCACCCCGCACGCCCGCCGGGCGGCGGCGTGGGCCCTGCGGACGCTGGGGTACAACCACCTGGGCGGCCTGGTCTGCCTGATCGCCCCCACCTCCGACGCCCGCGCGGAGTGCCTGGCCACCGCACTGGCCGTCGCCGACGCGGCAGCCGGCGGGCACCGGCCACCGGGACCACTCCCGGACCTGGCCGTCCGCCTGCGCGCCGACCCGGTCCACCTGTGCGGCCTTCGTGCCGCCGCGGGGCTCGACTGAGCCAGGAACACCACGTGCCCGCACCGGACATCGGTGCGGGCACGTGGTGTTCCCAGGACACAGAGGACGTCAGCTATCCCTGCGCCACCAACGGTCTGCCGGCGGGGACCGACCAGCCGTCCGGGGACCACAGGTCCTCAGTGGACAAAGCGGCCGGGTCGTACTTGCCCAGTGCGCTGATGAGGAGACGCAGTTCCAGGATCATCGCCTCCACCAGGCGGGTCAGGCCCGAAGCGGGGTTCTCGTCGACCGCCAGCAGGGCCGCCCGGCCGAGGCCCGTGGCGGTGGCCCCGGCCGCCAGGCACTTCACGGCGCGCAGCCCCTCCCAGACCCGGCCCGACACCAGGAGACAGCCACGCGGGGAACCGATGCGGCGCAGGCATTCTGCGAGTGGGAGGCCGACGCCCGCCAGCGACGCCGTGGGGGCCCAACCGCTGCCACCCTCGGCACCGTCCACGGTGACCGCGTCCGCGCCCGCCTGCCACGCCACGTCCGCCGCCGCGGCGACGTCGCGTCCCGGCGGAAGCTTCACCCACACCCGCGCACGCGGATAGTTGTTGCGCATCAGGCGGACCTGCTGCCGGAGGATCTCCTCGGTGAACGTCCCAGGGCTGGCGCAGCGCAGCACCCGGTCCCCCGCGGGGTCGATCAGCGTTTCCAGGGCGAACTGGTCGGCCAGCCGGTCCGCCTGGGCGCGATCGACGACGGTCAGGCCGCCGATCCCGGGTTTCGCGCCCTGACCGACCTTGAGCTCGAAGCCCAGCCGTCCCGACTCCAGCAGGGAACGCGTCGCCGGGTCGCTGTAGACGCGGTTCCAGACCTCGGCGTCGGCGTCCTCCGTGCTCTGCTGCACCACGACGCCGCCCACCCCGTCCGGGACGTGGCCGGCGTAGGCGGAGATCCTGGCCAGCAGGGACCGTTCGCCGGTGTAGCCGTCGACCGGGACGACGTTCTCGCCGACGACCATCGGTATGCCGAGGGCTCCCGCCTGGGCGGCGGCGGCACGGCCCAGGTCGGTGCCCACGGCACGGGTCGACCCGAAGGCGGACAGGTACAGCGGTAGCCGTGCGGCGAAACCGCCGACGGTGGTCTCCAGGTCGACGTCGCCGTGCAACGGTTCGCGGGCCAGATCGATGAGCTTCTCCAGGCGCCGCGGCATGAACACCGGCGGCACCAGGCGAACGGCGTCGAGGGCGTCGCCCGGCGAAGAGCCCTCCGGCTCGCCCAGCAGGGCGCGGCCGTAGTCGGTTAGCGGGGGGAACGCCGCCGCCGCACCGGTGCGGGCCCGCTCCCGGACGGCCTGTTCCGGGAAGGTGTCCGCGCGCAGCGCGGTCACGGGGACACCACGCCGGGGATCTTCGGGAAGGCGCTCGCCTGCCAGACCGCGTCCAGCCCGCACAGGTAGCGGACCAGCCGCTCCAGGCCGATGCCGAAGCCCGCGCTGGACGGGACGCCCTCGCGCACCATCTTCAGGTACCAGGCGTACTTGGCCGGGTTCTCGCCGGTTTCGCGCATCCTGGCGATGATGGCGGCGTACTCGTGTTCGCGTTCGCTGCCGCTGCACAGCTCGCCGAAGCCCTCGGGGGCCAGCAGGTCGAAGTTGAGCAGGTGGCCGGGGTCGGCCGGGTTCTCGCGGTCGTAGAAGCCGCGGGAGCCCTTGGGGTAGTCGGTGAGGAAGAACGGCCTGCTGGCCTTGGACGACAGGACCGCCTCCCCGACCCAGTCGATCTCGGCGTCGGGGTTCTGGGCGTGCCCCGTGTCGTGCAGGTCGGCGACCGCGGCGGCGTGGGTGCGTCGCTCGAAGGCGCGGCCGGACAGCAGGTCCGCGAAGGCGTCCGGGTCGCGGCCCAGGACTTCCAGCTCGGCGGCGCAGCGCTCGACGACCCGGCGCACGACGTGCACGACGAGGTTCTCGGCCACCCGCGTGGCGTCGTCGCGAGAGGCGCCGGCGACCTCGACGTCGATCTGGTGGAACTCGGCGAGGTGCCTGCTGGTCGAGCTGGTCTCGAGCGGCTCCAGACGCACGTTGGGGGCGATGCAGAAGATGCGGTCGAAGGCAGTCAGCGACGCCTGCTTGTAGAGGATCGCGCTGGTCATCAGTTTGTAGCGGTGGCCGTAGTAGTCGACGTCGACCTGCTTGGCCCCGCGCGCGCCGGGGTCGGTGACCGGGCCGATGACCGGGGGAAGCATCTCGGTGAAACCCTGCCCGCCCAGGTGTTCGCGCACGGCGTCGAGCACGCGGTGCTGCACGCGCAGCACCGCGCGGGTGGCCGGTGAGGTCAGATGGGCGCGCGGGTCCGCCGGCGCCGGGGTGGTGGTCTCCATCGTGGTCACTCCTTGGGGACGGGGGCGGGGGGTTTCAGCCTCGGTCGAAGGTGCGCTCGACGTGGGTGAGCGAGCGCAGCAGTTCGTCAGCGGTGGGTGTGGCGGCGGGGACGGCACGGTCCGCGGGCAACGGCAGGGCACCGAGGCGCGACCACTGCAGCCGCCCGTCGCCGTCGACGAACGCCCGCGTGCGGCCGGCGTTGTCCTGGTGCAGGCAGTAGGGCACGTCGAGGTAGCCGCGCTCGACCGCGCGGACCAGGGCGATGCCGACGTCGGGCGCGAGGTCCAGCACGGCCTCCACGAGCGCGCGGGCCTCGGCGAGCACGCCGGTGTCCTCGACCACGCCGCCCGGCTCGGCACGCGCCGCCGCTGCCCCGGCGGCCACCAGCGCGGCGACGTTCTCGGCGACGGTGGGGATGCGGTGCGCCTCCGCCGTCGTCTTGACGATCAGCCTCTCCGCGCCGGTGCGCACGGCCAGCTCCGCAGAACGTTCCAACAGGGCGGTCGCGCCGCGCGGGGTGCGCGGGAACACGCCCATGTACGTGTAGAGCACGACATGCCAGTCCACATCGGACAGATGTTCGGCGGCGAGGGCGCGCAGTGCCGCCACGGCCTCGGCGTCCTGGTCCTGGTCGGTCTGCTGGGCGTAGCTCAACGACATGCTGTCCACGCCGTGCTGGCGGAAGAACAGGCCCTCCAGCACGCTGATCGCCACCAGCAGGCTCGGCGGGCACAGCTGGCCCATCATGCAACCGCCGAAGGACTCGAGGTGCGGCCGGGCGCCGCGCTCGCGGGCGTCGGACAGCAGCAGGCAGGACTCGGCCCACGCGCGCACCGACTCGGCGACCGGGACCCTGCTGTAGGGCAGGCAGTACGACAGCGGCCCGCCCTCCGTCGCATCCAGACCGGCGGCCAGTAGAGCCGCGACGATCTTCTGCGGGCACGCCGAGCCGTGGCGCACCTGCACCGGGAAGTCCGGTCCGTGCAGGCCGTTCAGCACAGACTGGGTCGTCTCGGGCGAGTGGGTCGCGATGGGATAGCCGTTGAGGTCGGCGCCGGCGGCCAACGCCTTGCGCACGGCGACGTGGTCCCCCACGCGCGTGAAGCTGTCCACGGTGATCGTGCCCGCTGCCCGCACCCCGGCCCCGTGCACCGCGGCGAGACCTGCCCGCATCTTCGCCGGGCCGGGCACGCCCATCCTGGGCTGCACGACCAGTTCGCCCGCGACGGCGGCACGGGCGACGAAGTCGCCGAACGAGCCACCGGTCACGACCGCACTCCCGCGGCGAGCCGGTCGACGTAGCCGCGGAACGACGTGATCGCGTCGGCGTCCTCGAACACCGCGTCGAACCCGGCGGCCAGCAGCTCCTGCGTGTGGCCGCCACTGCCGTCGACGCCGAGCTTGCCTCCGATGACGACCGGGGTGCTCGCCAGCCGTGCGCGCAGCGGTCCGATGACGCGCCTGGCGTCCTGGAACCCATGGCCGTTCACGCTGCTGAGCACGACGAGGTCCGGTGCCACCTGTCCGCACCGGGACGTGAGCAGTCCGTCGGGGATGCACGCACCCAGGTTGGTCACGCGGTGGCCCATCTCCTCCAGCACCAGCTGCAGGTAGACGAGGTTCCAGGTGTGCGCGTCGGAGGCGAGCCCGGAGACCACGATGTCGAGGCGGGCTGCGTCCGGCCGGGCGGCGTCCAACTCCATGGGGCGAGCTCCCTGTGTCGCGGGGTGGTTCCCTGCCCCGAAACTAGAAGCCCCGCCCCGCGCCGCCAGGCAGCGGCGACGGCAGCCGTCCGGCAGTTGGCGCTATAGGGACGGCGGATCGAAGTAGTAGAAGCGCCGGCTGCACAGCAGCAGTCCCTCGTCCGACAGGGTCACGACGTCGGCGAACTCGGACGGGGTGCCGCTCTCCGCCTCCGGAGGCGGGGTGTAGCGGCCCACGACGACCACGGTGTCCTTGCAGGCCACGACTTTGTGGATGTGGTGCCGCCCCCGCAGGGCGGGAATGGCGTTCAGCAGCCGGACGGTGTCCTCCCGGCCGTGTCCCGGTGGCGCGTCGTGGCGTTTGAGCTGCATGTCCGGGTGCAGAAGCGAGGCGTAGCCGTCCAGATCCCCCATGTCGAGGTAGTCGTAGGAGAGGCGGACGTGGTCGACGCCTGCGGCGGAGCTCATGGCGGTTCTCCTCACGCGATGAACGACAACCGTCCCGCCGCCGGGCAACCTGCCGATATCTCCACGCTATCGCCGGGTTGTACTTCTTCGTGACCGTCTGATTACCTCGGGGTGTCTCAGACCTCGAAGGGTGGCCGCATGTCTCCAGGGAGGTTCCGGGTTCTCGGCCCGGTGGAGGTCGACGGTCCCGGAAGCGCGGCGCGGATCCCGCCCGGCAGGCAGCAGATGATCCTCGGGCTGCTGCTCGTGGAGGCCAACCGGATGGTGAGCACCGAGACGCTGGTCGACGCCCTGTGGGAGGAGAACCCTCCGGACACCGCCCGCACGCAGGTGCAGATCTGCGTCTCGCGGCTGCGCCGCACCCTGGCAGGGGCGGGCATGTCCGCGGTCATCGACACCCGTCCGCCGGGCTACGAGCTGCGGCTCAACGGGGACACGCTGGACCTCGCCGACTTCCTCGCCCGCACCACCGAGGCCCGCGTGCTGGTCAAGGAGGGCCGCACCGCCGAGGCGGCCGCGCTGCTGCGGGAGGCCTCGGCGCTGTGGAGCGGGCCGTGCCTGGGCGGGGCCCCCAACCGGTCGCTGCGCACCCGTGCGCTGCGGCTGGACGAGGAACGGCTCACCTGCGTCGAGGACCACCTGGAACTGGAGCTGGAACTGGGCCAGCACCACCAGCTCGTCGGGGAGGTCACGCGCCTGGTCCACGAGCACCCGTTGCGGGAGCGTCCGCGCGCCCTGCTGATGGTGGCGCTGCACCGCTCCGGCAGGCAGGCCGAGGCCCTCGACGTCTACCGCACCGGTCGTACTCTGCTGATCGACGAGCTGGGTCTGGAGCCGGGGGAACGGTTGCGCGGCCTGGAAGCGGCGATCCTCGCCGGCGAGATCCCGGCCCAGCCCCGTATCGGCACCGCGGCGCCCGCACCGCAGAGCGCCGACACCACACGACCGGTTCGGCCACGGCAGCTGCCCGCCGACACCGCCGACTTCGTCGCCGACGAGGAGATGTTGCGCGGCGCGGAGTCCGTGCTCGTCGGGAGCACCGCGCGCACGGCCGTGGGGGTCGTGGTGATCACGGGGCGGCCCGGCGTCGGCAAGAGCACGGTGGCCGCCCACCTCGCGCACCGGGTGGCGCAGGAGCACTTCCCCGACGGGCAGCTCTACTGCGACCTGCACGGCACCGACCAACCGTCCGCTGTGGACGATGTGCTGGGCCGTTTCCTGCTGGCACTGGGAATTCCAGGGCATGTGATCCCCGACGGCCTCGACGCCAGGCTGGAGATGTACCGGACGCTGCTGGCCGACCGGCGGGTGCTGGTCGTGCTGGACGACGCGGCCTCGGAGGGACAGGTCCTGCCGCTGCTGCCGGGCAGCAGCACGTGTGCGGTGGTGGTGACCAGCCGGTCGCGGCTGACCGGTCTCCCCGGTGCCCGCCAGGTCGAGCTGGACGTCCTCGACGCCGGGCAGTCGCTGCGGTTGCTCGGCCTGGTCGTCGGAGAGGATCGGGTGGCTCGCGAGCCCGAGGCCGCCGCGGCGCTGGTGCGCACCGTCGGCGGACTGCCGCTGGCGCTGCGGATCATCGCCGCCCGCCTGGCCGCCCGGCCGCACTGGACGCTCGCGTCGATGGTGCAACGGCTCGCCAGCGAGCGGCACCGGCTCGACGAGCTCGCCCACGGCGAGCTGACCATCCGCGCCAGCCTCTCGCTCACCCACGACGGCCTCGACCGCCGGTCCCGGTTGCTGTTCGGGCTGCTGAGCCTGGCCGAAGGGCCCGCCGTGCCCGGCTGGGTCGCGGGCGCGGTCCTCGACGACGACCGGCCTTTCCCGTCGGACCTGCTCGAACCGCTGGTGGACGTGCAGGTGCTCGACGTGGTCTCGGTCGAGCCGACCGGCGAGTTCCGCTACCGCTACCAAGACGTCCTGCGCCTGTTCGCCAGGGAGAAGGCCGCGCAGGAGATCCCCGCCGACGATCGCGCCGCCGCGGTGTCCCGACTGCTCGGCGGGTGGCTCGCGCTGGCCGAGCAGGCGCATCGGGACATCTACGGCGGTGACTACACCGTGCTGCACGGAACCGCGCCGCGCTGGCGGCCCCCGTCCGTCCTCGCCGACCCCCTGGAGTGGATGGACGGTGAACTCGCGAACCTGTGCGCGGCCGTCCAGCAGGCGGGAGCCGCCGGCCTGGACGAGCTGTGCTGGGACCTCGCGGTCACCTCCGTCACCCTGTTCGAGTCGCGCGGCTACCTCGACGACTGGGAACGAACCCACGCCGTGGCGCTGAAAGCCGTGCGCGCGGCGGGCAACACCCGCGGCATCGCGGCGGTGCTGAGCTCGCTGGGCACCCTGCACATCAACCGCGGCCACCTCGACGCGTCCCGTGCCGTGCTGCTCCCGGCCGCGGAGCTGTTCGAGGACCTGGGCGACACCCACGGCCTGGCCCTGTGCCACCGCGACCTCGCCCTGATCGCCCGCAACACCGGCGACGACACCACCGCGCTCGGCCTGTACGACCGCTCCCTCTCAGGCTTCACCGAGGTCGGCGACATCGTGGGCCGCGCGATCGTCCTCACCCAGCGCGCCTTCATCCTGGCCAGGAACGGCGGGGCCGACCAGGCCCGCACCGACCTCGCCGAGGCGATGGCGGTGCACGAGTCCGTCGGCTACACCGGAGGCGCCGCCCGCACGCTCAGCCGCATCGGCCAGGTCCAGGCCATGGCGGGCGAACACACCGCCGCCACCACGACCATGCGCCGCGTCCTCGACATGGTCCGCGAAGCCCGCGACGTCATCGGCGAGGGCCAGCTCCTGCGCAACCTGGGCCAGGTGAGCACCGCCGCCGGTCGCTACGCCGAAGCCCGCGGCTACTTCGAGCAGGCCCTCTCCATCCGCGAACGAATACTCGACCACACCGCCGCGACGTCGATCCGCGCCGAACTGGCCGTCCTGGCCGCACGGGAGACCGATCCTCACGCCCTGGTGCCGACGGGCTGACCAGCCGGCCGGAGGGAGGTCGACAGGACGGCGACCTCCCCCACCCGATCACACCCCGGCGGGGACGGGCTCCAGCGCCGGGATGAACCTGGGCAGCGACCGCCACACCTCCTCGGTGTAGAAGTGCCCGCCCGGCAGCTCCGCGTGCCGGTACTCGCCGCCCGCCAGCGCTCGCCACTGCGCCGCCGTGTCCGCGACGATCACGTCGTCGTCGGCCCCCGTCAGCACCTGCAGCGGCACACCGACCCTCGTCCCGTCCGTGTAGGCGAACGTGTCGCGGACGCGGATGTCGGCCCGCATGAGCTCCAGCGCCATCTCCCGCAGCTCCTCGTTGTCGAGGACGTAGTCCGCGAGCAGCCCGTTGACCGTCATCCACGACAGCAGCCCGGCGTCGGTGTCGCTCTGCGCGGGGAACATGTCGCGTGGCGTCAGTCCGCGGCTCGGCGCGTTGGCCGACGACACCACCAGGGCGTCCGGACGGCGCCCGCCCGCCTTCTCGATCCTGGCGGCGACGTCGAACGCCATCCACCCGCCCATGCTGTGTCCAAAAAGGACGTATGGTCGGGTCGCCGCCGCGAGCACGGCCTGCGTGGCGTCGGCCGCCAGCGTCTGCCAGTCCTCGGCGTGGTCCTCCAGGAACCGCCCGTCCCGCCCCGGGTAGCAGATCGCGGCAAGCTCCACGTCCGCCGGCAGGACGTCGGCCCAGGGCAGGTACGGCCCCGCGCCGCCACCGCAGAACCCGAGGCACACCAACGACCTCGTGGCCTCCGGTTTGCGGCGGGGGCGGACCACCACGTTGTCGATGTTGTCCACTGTTCCTCCTAGACGCGCAGGGACTCGACGTGCCGGGCCAGGTCGGTCAGGCGGGGGTGGCGGTAGACGTCCTTCGTGGACATCTTGAGGCCGAAGGTCTTCTTCACCTTCGACACCACCCGCAGCGCGACCAGGGAGTGGCCGCCGAGGGCGAAGAAGTCGTCGTCGGCGTTCACCGAGTCACGGCCGAGGACCTCGGCCCACACGTGGGCGATGAACTGCTCGAACTCACCCTCCGGTGCGGTGCCGGCCGCGGCGGGCGGCGCGGGCAGGGCGGCGGTGTCGAGCTTGCCGCCGGGGGTCAGCGGCAGCGCGGCGACCTCGACGAACGCGGCCGGGACCATGACCTCCGGCAGGGACGCCGCGGCGTGCTCGCGCAGCCCGGACGCGCCCGGCAGGCCCGAGGGCACGTAGTAGGCGACGGGCTGGCCGGCCAGGTCGTCGCGGACGACGACGGCGGCTGCGGCGACGGCAGGAGAGGACCGCACGACGGTCTCGATCTCGCCCAGCTCCACGCGGTGGCCGCGGATCTTCACCTGGCGGTCGGCGCGGCCGTGGAACTCGAGCAGGCCGTCCGCGGTGCGGCGCACCAGATCGCCGGTGCGGTACATGCGCGCGCCCGGTTCGCCGGAGGGGTCCGGCAGGAAGCGGGCGCCGGTCAGGCCGGAGCGGCCGAGGTAGCCGTGGGTGACACGAGGGCCGGCGACGTACAGCTCGCCGATCTCACCGTCGGGGACCTCGCGCAGCGCGGTGTCGAGAACCAGGAGTCTGTTGCCGGGCAGCGGGTTGCCGATGCTCGGGTGGTCGCCCTCGACGACGGCGACCGTCGCGTCGACGGTGCACTCGGTCGGGCCGTAGAGGTTGAACGCCTCCACGGTGCCGGCGGCGGCCAGCTCCCGCCACACCGGCACGCTGATCGGCTCGCCACCGATGAACAGGCGCAGCCGCCTGCCGTCGGGGCGTCCGGGCAGCAGGTGCTCGCGCAGCATCTCCCAGTGCGTGGGCGTCATGTCCACATCGGACACACCACACTCGTCGAGCCACGCGGCCAGCTTGGCGGGTTCGGTGCGGTGCGCGTCCTCCAGGACGACGATCGTGTCGCCGCGGCAGACGCGGGCCCACTGCTGCACGGACGCGTCGAAGGACGCGCTGGCGTTCCAGGCCACGACACGGGGCTCGGCCGCGTACACGGCCATCTCCTCCAGTCCGTCCACAAGGGACGCGACGCCACCGCGGGTGGCCTGCACTCCCTTGGGCAGACCGGTGGAGCCGGACGTGTAGATCACGTAGGCGGCGTCGTCGGCCGACACGGCGACGTCGGTGTGCGCGCCGTCGTGAGCCCCGGCCAGGTCGTCCGGCGTCACGGTCGTGCGCACGGCGGCGTCGGTGGTCATGTGGTCCAGGCGGTCGGCGGGGTAGGCCGGGTCGAGCGGCACGTACGCCGCGCCGGCCCGCCACACCGCGAGCAGCGCGACGAGAAGTCCGCTGCCACGCGGCACGCTCACGCCCACGCGGTCGCCGCGGACCACTCCGCGCTCGGCGAGCACGGCGGCCAGCGCGGCCGTGCGGGCTTCCAGTTCGGCGAAGGTCAGCGCGTCCTCGGTGTCGCGCACGGCGACCCGTTCGGGCGCGGCCCGCACGACGTCGTGGAAACGGGACACCAGGTCCTGGCCCGTCATCGGTCCTCTCCGCTCATCGGGGTCGCCGACGGGGCGACGGTGGGCGCGCAGTCCAGCACGGAGACCGGCTCGCCCATGGCGACGACGATCTTGCGGTCGCCGCGGAACGGGTCCCGGCCGTGCGTGGACAGGATGTTGTCGACGAGGAGCAGGCCACCGCGCTCCCAGCGGCGGCGGGTGGTGGCGGCCTCGTAGGCGGCCTGGATGGTGGCGAGCTCCTCGCGGCTGAGCGCGGTGCCGTCGCCGAACGCGGTGTTGAACGGCAGGTCCTCGACGCCGAACTCGTCGACCAGCGCGTCGCGCAGCTCCTCGTCCAGCGCCCACTCGTTCCAGAACGCCATGTGGTTGAACCACACCTCGGCGCCGGTCACCGGGTGCGTGATGATCCCGGGACGCAGCTGGGTGGTGCGCAGGTGGCCGTCGGACTGCCACTGGCAGGACACCAGGTTCTCCGCGCCGTACTCCTCGACCTCGTCCTTTGTGGACGCGGCGAACGCGGTCTGCCACGACGTGGAGATGTGCTCGGAATAGCTGCGGTTGAGCAGCCAGCCGACCTTGCGCATCTTCGCCACCAGCTCCGCCGGCAGCGACGCGAGCACCTTGCGGCAGTCTGCCACCGGGGTCGCGCCTCCCTCCGGCGGAGCGATCAGGCAGGCGAACATGAGCAGACCGGGGAACGTGAGGGTGTAGCTGTTCTCGTTGTGCATGTGGATCGGCTGCGCGGCGGGCAGGTCGGTGGAGGAGAACACACCGTTGCCGAAGTCGCTGCGCGGCGTGGCCTTCTCCCGGTACGGGGTGCGCTCGGGCATGAGCGTGTCGCGCACGAGGCCGAAGTCGTCGACGTCGTGCACGGGCAGGCCTCGCACGTACACCGCGGCGTGCTCGTGCAACAGGCCGCGCAGGGCGTCGGCGTTGGCCCGCAACCACTCCGTGGCCTGCTCGATCGAGTGCACGTTCTCGGCGTCGACGGTGGCGGGCGCGCCGGGCTCGAACGTGCACACCAACGGCGTCGTACCTGACAAAGCGGTGGGGCTCATCGCACTTTCCTCTCTGCTGGCGTGGTGCCGACGCTAGGCACGCGGCGTTCCCCAGTGCGGCAGGCGGTGCGGCAGCTGCTGGGGCAGGTGCGGGCTTCCCCCAAGGTGCCGCTCGACCTGCCGATCCGGCCACCGGCGCGCGCCTAGCTTTCGACTCGAACGTCCACCGCGCACACCGATCCGGAGGGTGACATGTCGCTGCACGAGGAGGTCGGCCGCATCGCGACCGCCGCACCGGATCGCACCGCGGTGCGGACCGGGGGAAGGTCGACCGGCTACGCCGAGCTCGACCGGCTGGCGGGCGCGCTGGCCGCGGCACTCACCGGCGCGGGGCTGCGGCCCGGCGGCGTCGTCGCGGTGCGCAGCAGTGCGCGGGCGGACTACGTGACCGCGATGCTCGCCGTGTGGCGGGCGGGCGGGGTGTACCTGCCGCTGGACCCCGAAGCCCCCGCCGGGCGCACCCTGGACATGCTCGACGACGCGGGCGCGGCCCTGCTCGTCGAGGACGGCGTGGTCCGCGAGACCGGCATCGCCGCCCGCGGCGCGACCGCCGGCCTGGCGTACCTGATCTACACCTCCGGTACCACCGGCCGTCCCAAGGGCGTCGCCGTCGACCACACCGCGCTGGCCGCGCACGTCCCTGCCATCGCGGAACGCTTCGGGATCACCGGCCAGGACGTGGTGCTGCAGCTCGCGGGCCCGTCCGTCGACGTCGCCGTCGAGCAGATGCTGACCGCTCTCACCTCGGGTGCGTGCCTGGTGCTGCCCGAACGGCGGTTGCTGTCGGTCGACGAGCTGCTGCGCCTCATCGAGGACGAGCAGGTCACCGTGGCCAACCTCCCCGCCGGCTACTTCCACGACTTCGCCGCCGCTCTGGACCGGGTGCCGCCGTCGTTGCGTCTCATGGTCTCCGGCAGCGACCGGCTGTCCCCGGCCGCGGCGGCCGAGTGGACCCGGCGCACCGGCGTGCGGCTGCTCAACGCCTACGGCCCCACCGAGACCGTGATCACCGCGACCGTGCACGAGACGGCCGGGGAGACCGGTTCGGTGCCGATCGGCACGCCGGTCGGTGGGCGGCGCGCGCACGTCCTCGACGGTCTGCGCCCGAGCGACGAGGGCGAGCTGTACCTCGGCGGTCCCGAGCTGGCAGTGGGCTACCTCGGTAGTGCGGCGCTGACGGCCGCGCGCTTCCTGCCCGACCCGTCCGGCCCCGCGGGGTCGCGCATGTACCGGACGGGCGACACCGTCCGCCGTGGCCCTGACGGCGTGCTCGACTTCGTCGGCCGCGGTGACGACCAGGTCAAGGTCCGCGGCTACCGGGTGGAGCTGGGCGAGGTGCAGCACACCCTCGCCGCGCACCCGGCCGTGGAGACCTGCGCGGTCGTCCCGCACGGCACCGGCCTGGCCGCCTACGTCACCGGCACGGCGGACACCGCCGAGGTGCGCGACTTCCTCACCCGTCGGCTGCCCGCGCACATGGTCCCCGCCTCGGTCACCGTGCTCGACCGGTTGCCTCTCACCGACGGCGGCAAGGTCGACCGTGCTGCGCTGCCCGTTCCCGCCACTTCCGAAGCCGTCCCCGATGACGACGCTCCTCGCGACCACACAGAGCAGTTGCTCGCCGGGATCTGGGCCGACGTCCTGGGGGTTCGCCGGATCGGTCTGCACGACAACTTCTTCCACCTCGGCGGCGACTCCCTGACCGCCGTCCGGGTCGCGAGCCGCGTGTTCGAGGCGTTCGGCCCGGTCTCGCCCTACCTGGTCTTCGAGGCCCCCACACTCGCCGAGTTCGCCGCCGCGCTGCGCGCCGGCTCGACGCCCGCCCGGCCCGGCCCGGTCGCTCTGCCCGGCTCCCCCGCGCCGTTGTCCCGGTTCCAGCGCGGCCTGTGGCTGCGGGAGTGCTGGGAGCCCGGCGGCTCGGTCTACAACGTGCCCTGGCTGTTCCACTTCTCCGGTCCGCTCGACACCGCCGCGCTGCGCCAAGCCCTGCAGTCGGTGGCCGACCGGCACGACGCGCTGCGCTCGACCGTCGGCACGGACGCGGACATGGCACCCGTGCTGGTCGTCCACGACCGCGTGGAGGTCCCGTTCACCGAGTCCCACGCGGAGCTCGAGCACCAGGTCGCCGACGTCGCGCAGCTCCCGTTCGATCTCGCCGAAGGGCCGCTGCTGCGGGCCCGCCTGGTCCACACCGGCCCCGGCGAGGCGACTCTCGTGCTCGTGCTGCACCACATCGTCTGGGACGAGGGTTCGCTGCGGGTGCTCGACCGTGAGCTCCGCGAGTGCTACCTCGCCACCGTCGAGGGCCGTGCGCCTCGCCTGGCCGACTTGACCGTCCAGTACAGCGACTACGCACGTTGGTCCACTGAGGACTCACTCGAGTCCGATGTGGACTATTGGGTCGAGCACCTGCGTGGTGCGCCGTCGGCCCCCGCCATCAGTCCTGACCACGACGGCACCGCCGCCACCGGACGTGGCGGAGTCCTGCCCTTCGCGTTCGAACCGGAGCTCGCCGAGGGAGTGCGTGCCCTGGCCCGTGCCGCCGGCGCCACCCCGTACCTCGTGCTGCTGGCCGCCCTCGTCGAGGCGCACCGTCGCCGCGGGGTCGCCGACGTGGTGATCGGCACCCCGGTCAGCGTCCGCGACCGCGCCGAACTCGACGCGCTCGTCGGCTACTTCATCAACCTCGTCCCGCTGCGCTTCCGGCCCGACGGCGAGGAGCTGACCGGCCGCGACCTCCTCGACCACGTGCGTTCGGTGGCGCTGGACGGCTTCCGTCACCAGGGCGTGCCGTTCGAGGAGATCGTCGCCGCGACCTCCGGCGAGCGCAGCGGCGCGGGCACCGTCCTGTTCCAGCTGGTCTTCGAGATGCACACCGCCGACGCCGCGACGGCCCCGTACGGCGCGGTCGCCGTCGAGAAGCGGTTGCACTCCAACGAGTTCTCCCGGTTCGACCTGTCCTGGTCGGTCGAGGACGACGGCGTCGGCTTCCACGGCCGCGTCGAGTACGCCGCCGACCTGTTCGACCCCGCCACCGCCGAGGCGCTGGGCGCCCAGTGGCGGACGGTGGTCGAGGAACTGGTCGCCGACCTCGACGCGGAACTGCCCGCCCCGGCCGAGCCCGTCGACATCCACACCCCCGTGCACTTCCGCATCGCCGAGCAGGCCGGGCGGACCCCTGACTCGACCGCTCTCGTCTCCGGCGCGGAGTCGCTGACCTACGCGGAACTCGACGCCGCCGCCAACCGCGTCGCCCGGCACCTCGCCGCGCTCGGGGTCGTCCCCGGCGACGTGGTGGCCGTCCGCATCCCCCGCGACACCGCCCTGGTCGTGGCGCTGCTCGCCGTGCTCAAGGCGGGTGCGGCCTACACGCTGCTCGACCCCGACCTGCCCGCCGCCCGCCAGGAGCAGGTGATCACCGACGCGGGTGTGCGGCTGGTCGTCACCGCCGACACGGTGGCGGGAGCTTCAGACGACACCGGCGAGTTCGCGGTGCCGGTCGACGCCGATGCCGTCGCCTGCGTCATGTACACCTCCGGCTCCACCGGCCGTCCCAAGGGCGTCGCCGCCACGCACCGGGCGCTCGCGGCCACCTACAGCGGCCAGGACTACGCCGGTTTCGCCTCCGACGAGGTCTGGCTCCAGTGCTCGCCGGTGTCGTGGGACGCGTTCGGGCTGGAGCTCTACGGGGCCCTGATGTTCGGCGGGACGTGCGTGCTGCACCCCGGCCAGCGGCCCGACCCGCAGACCATGGCCGAGCTGGTCGCCCGGCACGGGGTCACCCAGCTGCAGCTGTCGTCGAGCCTGTTCAACTTCCTGGTCGACGAGCTCCCGGAGGTCTTCGCCGGCCTGCGAGTGGCGTTCACCGGCGGTGAGCGCGCCTCGGCCGCCCACATCGCCCGCCTCGCCGAGCGGTACCCGCACGTGCGGGTCGTGAACGGCTACGGGCCGGTGGAGAGCATGGGCTTCACCACCACCCACGACGTGGCTTCGATCGATCCCAGCGCGGCGGTGCCCATCGGCCGGGCCGTGGTGCACAAGGGAGTGCACGTCCTCGACGAGAAGCTCCAGCCGGTCGGCGGCAGCGAGCAGGGCGAGATCTGGGTGACCGGCGCGGGCCTCGCGCTGGGCTACGTCGCCCAGCCGGGGATCACCGCCGGACGCTTCCTGCCCGACCCGTTCGGTCCGCCGGGGTCCCGGATGTACCGCACCGGCGACATCGGCGGCTGGAACCAGGACGGCACGCTCGCCATCACCGGCCGCGCCGACGACCAGGTCAAGATCCGCGGGTTCCGGGTGGAGCCCGGCGAGGTGGCCACCGTGCTCGCGGGGTGGTCCGCGGTCGGTGACTGCGCGGTCGTGGCCCACGAACCGGTGCCCGGACAGCCCCGCCTCGCCGCCTACGTCACCGCCCGCGACGACGTCGTCCCGGATCTCGCCGGCGTGCACGACTTCCTGGCGGGCCTGCTGCCCGACTACATGCTGCCGTCCAGCGTGACCGTTCTCGACGCGCTCCCGTTGACCCCCAACGGGAAGCTCGACCGGGCCGCCCTGCCCGTCCCCACCGGGACCGTGGCCGCTCCTTCAGGCGGACCGGCCGCGACCGACGCCGAACGGCTGGTGGCGCGGGTGTGGGCCGAGGTGCTCGGGCTCGCCGAGGTCGGGCCGCACGACAACTTCTTCCGCGTCGGCGGCAACTCCCTGGCCGCCGTGCGGGTCGCCATGCACCTGTCCAGCGCGACCGGGTCCCGCGTCCTGCCACGGCAGGTGTTCGCCGCACGGACCGTGAGCGCCCTCGCCCGCACGCTCGAGACGACTGGAGCAGCACAGTGAGCACCACGACGCCGGTCTCCGGCCTGCAGCGCGGCCTGTGGTTCATGGACCGCTGGAACCCGGGGTCTCCCGCCTACCTCGTGCCGTGGGTCTTCGAGTTCGACGGGACGGTCGACGCCGATGTCCTGCACCGCGCGCTGCGGTTGCTGGTCGGACGACACGAGGCCCTGCGCACCACGTTCGACCTCGGCCCGGATGGTCCGGTCAGGACGGTCCACAGTGGGGTCCGACTGCCGTTCGCCTCGGTCGCCGTCGACGGGCAGGCCGCCCTGGACGCCTTGCTGGACTCCGAGACCCGCACCGGGTTCGACCTGGCGGAGGGGCCGCTGCTGCGGGCCACCCTGGCCACCGGACCGGGGGTGCCGGACACGCTCGTCCTCGTCGTGCACCACATCGTGTGGGACGGCTGGTCGGCCGGGGTGTTCGAACGCGAGCTGGCCGCGGCGTACACCTCCCTCGCCGCGGACCGGGAGCCCGACCTCACCCCTCTGGCCACCGTTCACGACATCGCGGTGTCCACAGAGGACTCGCTGGCCTACTGGGCCGAGCGGCTCGCCGGTGCGCCCGCCGAACTGACGCTTCCCTCGGACCGGTCCCGCCCGTCCAGCCGGACGTTCGCGGGTGGCACCGAGACGTTCGGCCTGCCGGTGGGCACCGCCGGCCGCGTCCGCGACCTGGCCGCCAACCTCGGCGCGACGCCGTTCGTGGTGCAGGTGGCCGCGTTCGCCGCGCTGCTGCACCGCTACACCGGCGCCAGGGACCTGGTGGTCGGCACCCCCGTCACCACCCGCGACCGCCCCGAACTGGCGAACGTCGTCGGCTACTTCGTCAACATCGTCGCCCTGCGCGTGACCGTCGACCCCGCCGCCACCTTCGCGGACCTGGTCGAGCAGGTCCGCGACGCGGCCTTCGACGCCTACGCCTACCTCGACGTGCCCTTCGACGAGGTCGTCGACGCGCTGGCGCTGGAACGTTCGGCCCGGCACGCGCCGCTGGTGCAGGTCGTCTTCGGCGCGCACGCCGAGGACCCGGCCCCACTGCGCTTCGGCACGGCCACCGCGACTCGGCGCATGCACCACAACGGCACCAGCAAGTTCGACCTGACCTGGTCGACCTTCGACGACGGCGAACTGCGCGGCGAGGTGGAGTACGCCACCGACCTGTTCGACCGGGAGACCGTGCTGCGCATGGCCGGCCACTGGCGCACCCTGCTCGCCGCGGCGCTGGACGCGCCGGAGGACCCGCTGTGGCGGCTGAGCCCGCTCGACGCCGCCGAGACCGCCGCCGCGCTCGCACCTCCGCGCGCCGCCCTGGCCGCCTTGCCGTCGTCGGCCACTCCTCTTCCGCTGCACCGCGCGTTCGAGGCCGCTGCCGACGCCCACCCCGACCGCCTCGCGCTGACCTGCGGGGAGCGGTCGTGGACGTACGCGGAGCTGGACGCGGCCGCCAACCGCGTCGCCCACACGCTGGCCGCCGACGGCGTGCGCCGGGGTGACCGGGTCGGGGTGCTGCTGGAGCGCGGCGAGCGGGTCGTCACGGCGATCCTGGGCGTGCTCAAGGCGGGCGCGGCCTACGTGCCCGTCGACCTGGCAACTCCCCGCGACCGCGCCGAGTTCGTCTTCGCCGACACCGGCGTCGACGTGGTCGTCACCGACGACTACCTGGCCGGGCCGCGGCTGGCGCAGGCGCCGTCGCACCGGCCGGAGGTGTCCGTCGAGCCGGCCGACCTGGCCTACGTGATCTTCACGTCCGGCTCGACCGGCAGGCCCAAGGGCGTCGCGGTCTCGCACGAGCACGTCGGCAGGTTGATGCGGTCGGGCGCGGACCACTTCGCGTTCGCCGAGACCGACGTGTGGACCCTGTTCCACTCCTACGCCTTCGACTGGACGGTCTGGGAGCTGTGGGGGCCGCTGCACCACGGCGGACGGCTGGTCGTGGTGCCCCGCGTCGTCAGCCGCTCGCCCGAGGCGTTCGCTGATCTGCTGGCCTCCGAAGGTGTCACCCGGTTGTGCCTGACCCCGTCGGCGCTGCGGACGCTCGAGGGCGTGCTGCGCACGTGGCCGCTTCCGTTGCCCGCGTTGCGTTCGGTCATGCTCGGCGGCGAGGCGCTCGACCCGGCCGTGGTCCGCCGTTGGTTCGCACTGGAGCACTGCCCGCCCGCGGTGCTGTGCAACCTCTACGGCATCACCGAGACCACGGTGCACGTCACCACCCTCGACCTGCCCGACGCGGCCGCGTTCAGCCGCAGCCTGGTCGGCGAGCCCATGCCGCACCTGTCGGCGCTGGTGCTCGACGAGCGCCTGCAGCCGTGCCCGGTCGGCGTCGCCGGCGAGCTGTACATCGGCGGCGGGTCGCTGGCCAACGGGTACTGGGGACGGCCGGGGCTCACCGCACGGCGGTTCCTGCCCGACCCGTACGGCGTCGTGCCCGGTGGCCGGCTCTACCGCACCGGGGACGTGGCGCGGCGGCTGCCGGGCGGCGGCCTGGAGTACGTGGGCCGCTGCGACGACCAGGTCAAGGTCCGCGGGTTCCGCATCGAGCTCGGCGAGGTCGAGAACGCCGTCGCCGCCCACCCCTCGGTCACCTCGTGCGTGGTCACGGTGCACGACGACAGGCTTGCCGCCTACGTCACCGTCGACGGCACGCCGCCGTCGTACGCCGAGCTGCGCGCGTTCCTCGCGGAAACGTTGCCAGAGCACATGATCCCGGCGACGGCGACCGTGCTCGCGGTGATCCCGCTGACCGTCAACGGCAAGGTCGACCGGGCCGCGCTGCCCGCCCCCGATCTCGGGTCCGTGCGCGACACCGACGCGCACGTGGAACCCGCCACGCCGCAGGAGCACGCGCTCGCCGAGGTCTACGCCGAGGTGCTCGGTGTCGACGGGGTGGGTGCCCGGGACAACTTCTTCCACCTGGGCGGCGACTCCATCCGCGCCGTGCACCTCGCGGGGAAGCTGCGCGAACGCGGCTGGACCCTGTCGCTGCCGGACCTGTTCGGCGCGCCGACGCCGGCCGAGCTCGGCCCGCTGCTGAAGGCCTGCAGCGGCCGGGAGAAGCGGTCAGCGCCGTTCGACCTGGTGTCCGAAGTGGACCGCAACGCGCTGCCCGCCGACGTCGTGGACGCCTACCCGATGGCGGCCATGCAGATGTCGATGATCTTCCACATGGAACTGTCCGACGACGCGGGCGGCTACCACAACGTCAACAGCTACCGGGTCGCCGGCACGCTCGACGAAACCGCGCTGCGGCAAGCAGTCGGCGACGCCATGACCCGGCATCCCGTGCTGCGGACCACCCTCGAAGTCTCGCGCTACAGCGAGCCGTTGCAGCTGGTGCACGCCGAGGCACCGATTCCGGTGCACGTGGAGGACCTGCGCGGGCTGAGCCCCGACGAGCAGGACGCCGCGGTCGCCGAGGTGTTCGACGACAACGTCGCCGCCCGGTTCGACCTGCGCACCGCCCCGCTGTTCCGGGTCACCGCCCAGCACCTGGCCGATGACGCCTTCCAGCTCACCGTCGCCGAGCACCACGCCATCCTCGACGGCTGGAGCTTCACCTCGTTGCTCGCCGAGGTCCTCGAACGCCACAGCGCTCTCTCCTCCGACCCCGGCCACAAGCCGCTGCCCGAGCCCAGGTCGACCTTCCGCGAGTTCGTCGCCGTCGAACGGGAAGCGCTGGCCTCGCAGGACAGCGAGCGGTACTGGAAGTCCACACTGGACGGAACGAGCGGAGCGATCTGGTCCAGCGGGCCACCGGCGCTCGACGAGCCGGAGATCCCGCGCACGATCGAACGCGTCGTCCCCGGCGCCGACGCGATGCTGCGCGAGACCGCCCGCCGGCACGGCGTCACGGTGAAGACCGTCGGCCTCGCCGCGCACGTCGCCGCGCTGCACCGGGTCACCGGCCTGCCGCGCTTCACCACCGGACTGTCGGTCAACGGCAGGCTGGAGACCGACGGCGGCACCGAGGCGTACGGCCTGTTCCTCAACACCGTTCCCCTGGTGGTCGACTTCGCCGAGACCGGCGCGGACGCCACCCGCCTGATCACGGCGATGCACGAGGCCGAGGCGGCGATGCTCCCCCACCGCCGCATGCCGTTCGCCCGCATCGCCCGCCACCTCGCCGACACCCGGCTGGAGGCCTGCTTCGCCTTCCTGCGCTTCCACTCGCTGGGCAGGCTGGCCGACTCCCCGACCCGCCTGCTCGACGACCGCATCGGCTGCGAGCCGACCATGCGCTACGAGCCGACCAGCTTCGCCCTCGGCGCCGCCCTGGTGCAGGACCCCTCGTCGGCACGGGTTCTCCTCGCTGTCGACCACCTGCCCTCGGTCGTCCCCGACGACGTCGCCGACGCCTACACCGACGCCTACGTCGAGGCGCTGCACGTGCTCGCCGGCGACGCCACCGCGGACCTGCGGGCCCCGGAGTTCGCCCGCTAGCCACAGATTTTCCCGTCACGGAAAGGAAAACCCATGGACGCGTTCACCGACTTCGCCGTGGTGATCAACCACGAGGAGCAGTACTCGATCTGGCCGACCGAGCTGGACGTGCCGGCGGGCTGGCACACGGTCGGCAAGAGCGGCGCGCAGCAGGAATGCCTCGACTACATCGACGAGGTGTGGACCGACATCCGCCCGCTGAGCCTGCGCACCGCGCTGGGGGTCTGACATGACCGCCACCACCGACATCGAGGACGTGGTCGCCGCTGTGTGGGCCGACGTGCTCGGCGTCGAGCGGGTCGCGCCGACCGACGGGTTCTTCGCGCTGGGCGGCTACTCGCAGCAGGCGGTGCGCACCGTGCACCTGCTGCGCGACCGCCTGGGCGTGGCCGTCACGCTGCGGGACCTGATGTCGGCGAGCACGCTGGCCGACTTCACCGCCGCCGTGCGGGTCCGTGCCGAGGCGGGCGCGCCCGCCCGGCCGATGCCGCGCCTGACCGGCAGGCGCGGCACGCGATGACCACCGCCGTCGCCCGCCCGGTCGTGCTGGACGACTGGTCCTACCTGCCCTGTCCGCAAGGGCCGCGGGCCCGGCGCCTGGTGTGCTTCCCGCACGCGGGCGGCGACGTCGGCACCTTCGCGGAGCTCGCCGCCGCGGTCGGACCGGACGTCGAGGTGCTCGCCGTCCGCCTGCCCGGCCGGGGCGGGCGCTTCACCCACCCGCTGCCGGGGACCTTCGCCGAGCTGACGTCCGCGGTCGCCGCGGGCGTCGGCCCCCGGATCGGCCAGGACGCGGTGTTCTACGGCCAGAGCTTCGGCGCCCTGCTCGCCTACGAGGTGGCGGTGGCGTTGGGGCGCAGGGGTCCCGCGGCGGTCGTGGCCGCCTCGGCTCCCGCCCCGGCCGACTGGGAACGCACAGTCCGGGACGTCGTGGCCGACCCCGCCGCCGGAGCCGAGCGGTTGCTCGCCGAGTGCGGGCTGACCGTGCCCGACGACGACGCGGTCCGCGCCATGGTGCTGGCCGTGCTGCGCGCCGACATCGCCGTCGGCGCGACCTACCGGCACCGGCAGGGCCCACCGGCCCGGTTCGCCGTCCACGCCCTGGCGGGCGCCGCCGACCACGGCGCCAGTCCGCCCGGGACGTGGGCGAACACCACGGCAGGCCCGTTCACCTCGGCGGTGCTGCCCGGCGGGCACCTGCTCGTCGCACCCGGCGACCCCGGGCCGGTCGACCTCCTCCGAACCCTCTGCCTGGGAGCGCGCAGTGACCACCACGACCGTTGACCTGACCGACGCCCGCCTCTGGGCAGACCCCGGCATCGGCGCGCTCGTCGACGACCTGCGCGCCCTCGCCCCGGTGCAGCTCACCCACACCGCCCAGGACGGTCCGGTGTGGTCGGTGCTGTCCTACGAGCACTCCTCCGCGGTGCTCACCGACGCCGCCACCTACGGCTCCACCGGCGGGTCCCTGCTCGGCACCGGTGGCGCACCCGCCGGAGCCGGGAAGATGATGGCGCTGACCGACGGCAAGCACCACCGCGACCTGCGGGCCCCGCTGCTGCCGTTCTTCTCCCCCAAGGGCGTGCGCGGCAGCGCCGAGCGCATCGACGACCTCGCCGCGCAGGTGGTCGCCGGTGCGGTGGCCAAGGGACAGGTCGACCTGGTCGAGGTCATGGCCACCGTACCGCTGGTGGTCATGTGCGACGTCCTCGACATCCCCGAGTCCGACCGCGACATGGTCGTGTCGGTGTGCGACGCGGCGTTCCTGGGCACCACCCCGCAGGACCGCAGGGCCGCCCACCAGCGGCTGCTGCCGTACCTGTTCGACCAGGCGATGCGCCGCCGGATGGCACCGGCCGGCGACCTGATCAGCGTCCTCGCCACGCACGAGGTCAAGGGCAGGCTGCTGCCGATCGAGGACGTCGTCCTCAACCTGGACAACATCATCGTCGGCGGCGTGCAGACCGTCCGGCACACCGCGGCGATGAGCATCATGGCGCTGCTGGACAACCCCGCGGAGTTCCAGCGGCTGCGTGAAGGCGCCGTCGACGTCGACTCCGCCACGGACGAGCTGCTGCGTTACACCTCCGTCGGCCTGCACGTGCTGCGCACCGCCACGCGCGACGCGGTTCTGGGCGGGGTCGACATCAAGGCCGGCGACAAGGTCGCGGTGTGGACGTGGGCCGCCGACCACGACGCGGCCGCGTTCGACGCCCCGCACGAGTTGCGCCTGGACCGCTCGCCCAACCGGCACCTGGCGCTGGGCGTCGGCCCGCACTACTGCATCGGCGCGCCGCTGGCCAAGGCCGAGCTCGGCGCGGTCTACCGGGCGCTGCTGGACCAAGTCGCCGAGATCGAGGTGACCGGGGAACCGGTGCACAACCAGTCGATCATCAACTTCGGCTTCGACCACCTGCCCGTCACCCTGCACGCGCGCTGAGAGAGGTCCCTTCCCATGTCCCAGACGACAGTCAGCGACGCACGCCCGTCCCCACCCCGAAGGCCCGGCTGGCCGCGCGTCGGCGTCGTGCTCGGCGGCCAGGGCGTGTCGCTGATCGGCGACCAGGTGTTCTTCATCGCCGCGGTGTGGGCGGCCGCCCAGATGGGCGGGACCACCGCCGTCACCCTGGTCACCCTGGCCGAGTCGGTGCCCCGCGCCCTGGCGATGATCTTCGGCGGGGTGCTGTGCGACGCACTGGGACCGCGAGTCGTGTTGCTGCGCACCACGTCCGTGCGGATCGCGGTGCTCGCCGTGGCCACCGTGATCGCGCTCAACTCGCCGTCGGTGTGGCTGCTCGTCGTCGTGGCGGCGTTGGAAGGCGCGCTGCTGGGCCTGGGCACGCCGTCGTTCGGCACGCTCATGCCCCGCATGGTGGAGGGCGACCAGCTCGGCAGGGCGAACTCCATCCGCACCATGGTGGCCCGGTTCGCTCCGATCATCGGGTCCCCGTTCGGTGCGTGGCTCGTCGCGGAGGGACAGCTCCCGATCGCCCTGGGCGTGGTGACGGTGGGCTGTGTGGTCGCGCTGCTGTGCCTGGCGCCGGTCACCAAGGAGATCTCCGCACCCACCGCGGCGCCGAGCGGGGTGCCGATGTGGAAGCGCACCGGCGACGGGCTGAAGCTGCTCCGCTCCGACCGCAAGCTGCGTCTGCTGTTCCTCTCCGCGCTGTGCCTCGACTTCGCCTTCGCCTGGCCGATGAACCCCGGCCTGCCGGTGCTCGTGATCGAACGCGGCTGGCAGGTCTCCGCCGTGGGCCTGGTGATCGCCTGCTGGGCGGGCGGTGCGCTGGCCGGAGCGGGGATCAGCGCCGTCGTCGGCGAACGGGTACCGCTGTCGATTCGGCTGGTGGGCAGCGGCGTCGGCATCGGCGTGCTGCTGGTGGCGATGGTGTTCGCTCCCACCCTGGCTCTGATGGCCGTCCTGTCGGCGGCCCTCGGCGTCTGCTCCGGGCTCAACGGGCCCGCGGCCGTCACGCTCTACCAGAAGGCCGCCCCCGCCGACCGGCTCGGCACCGCCATGGCGATGCTCGCGCTGGCGGGCATCGGCTGCGCCCCCTTCGCCTACGCCCTCTCCGGCGCCCTCGCCGGCCTCACCTCGCCCGAGCTCGCCTGGGCGGTCACCGCGCTGGTCGCGTTCGGCGGGCCCGTCACGGCCGCCCGCGCGCTGCGGATCCCGTCGGTCTAGAAAGGAAAGCCCACCATGTCCGCACTGTCGTTCGGCCAGCAACGGCTGTGGTTCCTCGACCAGCTCGACGGTCCCGGGGCCGCCTACAACGTCCCGGTCGCCCTGCGGCTGCGCGGACCACTGGACGTCACCGCCCTGCGCGCCGCCGTCGCCGACGTGGCGGACAGGCACGAGGTGCTGCGCACGGTCATCCCGATCGTGGACGGGACGCCGGGGCATCGCGTGATCGAGGACGCGCGACCGCCCTTCGAGGTCGTCGACGCCGAGTTGCCCGCAGCGCTCGTCGCGGCGGCGTCGCGGCCGTTCGACCTCTCCACCGAGATCCCGTTGCGCACCACGCTGTTCCGCGTCTCGCCCGACGAGCACGTGCTGTTGGTGCTGCTGCACCACATCGCCGCTGACGGCGGTTCGTTCGGCCCGCTGCTGCGCGACCTCGACACCGCGTACACCGCCCGTGCGACGGGCGTCGCCCCGAACTGGGCGCCGCTGGAGGTCCAGTACGGCGACTTCGCCCTGTGGCAGCGCGAGGTGCTCGGCGCCGAGGACGACCCGGACAGCCTGCTCGCCGAGCAGCTGGCGTACTGGGAAGGCAGGCTGGCCGGCCTTCCGGAGCGGATCTCGTTGCCCGCCAACGGACAGGGCACCGGCGCCGGGATCGTCGAGGTGGAGCTGCCCGCGCCGCTCTGCGCGAGGCTGGCCGACGCGGCGCGCGCGGCAGGCTGCACCCCGTTCGTCGGCCTGCAGGCGGCGGTCAGCGCCCTGCTGGGCCTGAACGGCGCCGGGCAGGACGTCGTGCTGGGCACCCCGGTCTCGGGCAGGCAGGACCCCGCGCTGGACGACCTGGTGGGCTTCTTCGGCAACACCCTGGCGCTGCGCACCGACCTCGCCGGCGACCCCGGCTTCGCCGAGCTGCTGCGCCGGGCCAAGGAGACCGCGTTCGACGCCTACGCCCACCAGGACGTGCCGTTCGAACGGGTCGTCGAGCGGCTCGGCGTGGACCGCGGCTCCCCCGCGCACCCGGTCTACCAGGTCATGCTGGTCCTGCAGGAGGACTCGGCCCCGCCGCGGCTCGACGGGCTCGGCGTCACCGTGGAACCGCTCGACCTCGCCGCGGCCAAGCTCGACCTGAGCGTGGTGTTCGCCCGCCGCACCGACGGCGGCATGGACTGCCAGCTCGAGTACGCGGCCGACCGGCTCGACCGCGCCTTCGTGGCGCACCTCGGCGACACCCTGGTGCGTCTGCTCGACCTCGCACTGTCCACTCCGGACGTCCCGCTGTCCCGCCTCGGCCTGCCCGCCGCGCCGGCCGCCTCGGCGCACGTGGAGAAGCCGGCGCCGGCCGAGGAGGCCCCGGTCCGCCGGGAGCCGCGCGACGAACGCGAGCGCGTCCTCTGTGGACTGTTCGCGGACGTGCTCGGCCTGGAGTCGGTCGGCGTCCACGACGGGTTCTTCGCCCTGGGCGGGCACTCCCTGCTCGCGACGCGGCTGATCAGTCGTGTCCGCGCGGCGCTGGGCTTCGAGCTGGGCCTGCGCACGTTCTTCCGCGCGCCCACCGTCGCCGGGGTCGCCGCCGCCCTCGACAAGGCCTCCGGCACGGCCCACCCGCCGCTGGTGGCCCGCCCACGCCCGGAGGCGGTGCCGTTGTCACCCGCCCAGCAGGGCCTGTGGTTCCTCGCCGGCGTGCGCGGCCAGGACCGCGCCTACACGATCCCGTTGACCCTGCGCCTGACCGGACGCGTCGACGTGCCCGCCCTCGCCACCGCCCTGCGCGACGTCGTCACCCGTCACGAGAGCCTGCGCACGGTGTTCCCCGCCGTCGACGGGCAGCCGCGCCAGCACGTCCTCGCCGAGTTCGGCGACGTGCTCACCGCGCGCCGTTGCGCCGCGGCCGACCTCGACCGGCTCGTCGACGAGGCAGCCGGCGCACCGTTCGACCTCGCCGCCGACCTCCCGCTGCGCGCCACCCTGCTGTCCACATGCGACACCGCGTCGGTGCTCGTGCTCGCCCTGCACCACATCGCGGGCGACGGCGTGTCGAGCGGTCCGCTGCTGCGCGACCTGGGCACCGCCTACGAGGCCAGGCTGGCCGGCTGCGCACCCGGTTGGACGCCGCTGCCGGTGCAGTACGCCGACTACACCCTCTGGCAACAGGAACTGGACCTCGACGGCCGCGTGGACTTCTGGAAGACCGCGCTGGACGGCCTGCCCGAGGAGATGGCCCTGCCCTACGACCGGTCCCGCCCAGTCGACCCGACCCACGCCAAGGACGCCGTCACCGCCCAGGTCGGCGCCGGCACCCACGCCGCCCTGGCAGCCCTGGCCCGCGCCAACCAGGCGACGCTGTTCATGGTCGTGCACGCCGCACTCTCCGCCGCGCTGACCCGCATGGGCGCGGGCACCGACATCGTCATCGGCACCCCCGTGGCCGGCCGCGCCGACGAGGTCCTCGACGACCTGGTCGGGTTCTTCGTCAACTCCCTGGTGCTGCGCGTGGACACCGCCGGCGGGCCCGCGTTCACCGACCTGCTCAGCCGCGTCCGCGACACCGACCTGGCCGCGTACGCCGCCGCCGACGTGCCCTTCGACCGGCTGGTCAAGGAGCTCAACCCGCCGCGCGTGCTCGCCCGTCACCCGCTGTTCCAGGTGGCGCTGTCGCTGACCGGCGGCGAGGAGGCCGGACCTCGGCTGGCCGGACTCGACGTCCGGCTGGCCGACGGCACGCAGGGCAACGCCAAGTTCGACCTCACCCTGACCGTCGACGAGAAGCCCCACGCCGGAGGCCTGGACTGCACGCTGGAGTTCAGCACCGACCTGTTCGACCCGGCCACCGCGCGGCGTCTGCTCACCGCCCTCACCCTCGTCCTGACCGCCGTCGCCGCCGACCCCGGCAGGGCCGTCGACCGCCTGCCCGTGCTCGACTCCGCCGACAGCGCACTGGTCCTGCACGAGTGGAACGACACCGGCGCGGCCTTCCCGGACGAGACCGTGCACGCCCTGTTCTCCGCCCACGCCGCCGCCCGCCCCGACGCCGTCGCGCTGATCACCGACGACGCGCAGATCAGCTACCGCGAGCTGGACGAGCGGTCCAACCGCGTCGCCTGCCACCTGCGCGACAGTGGCGTGCGGCGCGGGGACGTCGTCGGCATCGCGCTGGAACGCGGCGTCAACCTCGTCGCCGCCGTGCTCGGCGTGTTCAAGGCGGGCGCCGCCTACACCGTTCTCGACCCCGCGCTGCCCGCCGCGCGCGTCCGCGAGATCGGTGCCGACGCCGGCGTCGGCACCACGCTCACCCCTGAACGGATGGCTGAAGCCGCCGGACTCTCCGCCGCGCCGGTCGACATCCCCGGCGCGCCCACCGACGCGGCGTGCGTCATGTTCACCTCGGGCTCCACCGGGCGCCCCAAGGGAATCCTGGGCTCGCACCGCTCGATCGTGGCCAGCCTGCTGTCGCAGTCCTTTTTGGACCTCAACGCGGAACAGGTGTGGCTGCAGTGCTCGCCGGCGTCGTGGGACGCCTTCGTGCTGGAGCTGTTCGGACCGCTGCTGTCGGGGGCCGCCTGCGTGCTGCACCCCGGATCGCGACCCGAACCCGCCGTCGTCGCCCGGCTCATCCCCCGGCACGGCGTCACCACCGCCTACCTGTCTGCCAGCCTGTTCAACTACCTGGTCGACGAGCACCCGGAGGTCTTCGCCGGGCTGCGCCAGGTGATGACCGGCGGTGAGGCCGCCTCCACCCGCCACGTCGGCGAACTGCTGCGCCGCCACCCGCACGTGCGCCTGGTCAACGGCTACGGCCCGGTGGAGAACATGATCATCGGCACCAGCCACGCGCTGACGCCGGCCGACGCACTCGGCCGGTCGGTCCCGGTCGGCCGCTCCCTCGCCAACAAGCGCACCCACGTGCTCGACGCCGCCCTCCAGCCGGTACCGCCTGGCGTCATCGGCGAGGTCTACCTGTCCGGTCTCGGCCTCGCGGAGGGGTACCTCGGCCAGTCCGGCCTGACCGCGGGCCGGTTCCTCACCAGCCCGTTCGACGGTCCCGGCGAACGCATGTACCGCACCGGCGACCTGGGCCGCTGGCGCGCCGACGGCGTGCTGGAGTACGTCGGCCGCACCGACGACCAGGTCAAGATCCGCGGCTTCCGGGTGGAGCCGGGCGAGGTCGGCGCGGTGCTCACCCGCCACCCCGCCGTCGCCCAGGCCGCCGTCGTCGTCCGCGAGGACCGCCCCGGCGACAAGCGTCTGGTCGCCTACCTGGTGCCCGCGGACGACGCGCTCGACACCGCCGGAGTCCGCGCGCACGCCGCCGCCGCGCTGCCCGACTACCTCGTGCCCGGCGCGTTCGTCGTGCTCGACGCCCTCCCGCTGACCCCCAACGGCAAGCTCGACCGCCGCGCCCTGCCCGCCCCGTCGGCCGAGGCCGCCACCGACCACACACGGCCGCGCACGGCCCGCGAGGAGATCCTCTGCGGGATGTACGCCGACCTGCTCGGCGTCGACGGCGTCGGCGTCCGCGACGGCTTCTTCGACCTCGGCGGCCACTCGCTGCTGGCGGCCAAGCTCATCGCCCGCGTCCGCACCACCTTCGACGCGGAGATCGCGCTGGCCGACGTGTTCGCCGACCCCACCGTCGAGGGCGTCGCCGCCGCCGTCGACCGCGCCGGGGGCAGGCCCGTCCGCCCCGCCCTGGTCGCGGGCCCCCGGCCGCGGGTGCTGCCCCTGTCGCCCGCCCAGTCCCGGCTGTGGTTCCTCAACCGCATGGAGAACCAGGGCGCGGGCTACGCCGTCCCGTACGCGCTGCGCCTGACCGGTGCGCTGGACCGCGGCGCTCTCGAGGCCGCCCTGCACGACGTCGTCGGCAGGCACGAGGCGCTGCGCACGGTCTTCCCCGAGGTCGACGGCACCCCCTGCCAGGTCGTGCTCGACGAGTGGCGGCCCGCGCTGGACGTCGTCGGCCACACCGACCTCGACGCCGCGCTCACCGATGCGGCACGCCAGGAGTTCGACCTCGCGGTCGAAGCGCCCGTGCGCACCACGCTGTTCGTCACCTGCCCCGACGAGCACGTGCTTCTCCTGCTGCTGCACCACATCGCCGTCGACGGCGCGTCCCTGGGCCCGCTGGTCCGCGACCTGCGCACCGCCTACACCGCGCGGCTGGCGGGCGCCGAGCCCGGCTGGACGCCGTTGCCGGTGCAGTACGCCGACTACACCCTCTGGCAGCGCGACCTGCTCGACTCCCTGCTGGCAGGCCAGGTCGAGCACTGGCGCGGCGCGCTCGCGGGCCTGCCCGACGAACTGGCGCTGCCCACCGACCGCCCCCGCCCCGCGGTTGCCACCCACCGGGGCGGCACGGTGCCCGTCCAGATCGACGCCGCCCTGCACGCCCGGCTGCTGGAGCTGGCCGGGAAGCACCGGGTGACGCTGTTCATGGTCCTGCAGGCCGCGCTCGCCACCCTGCTCACCCGCGTCGGCGCGGGCACCGACATCCCGATCGGCACCCCGGTCGCCGGCCGCGCGGACCGCGCGCTCGACGACGTCGTCGGGTTCTTCGTCAACACCCTCGTGCTGCGCGTCGACACCGCGGGCGACCCCGCCTTCACCGACCTGCTCGCCAGGGTCCGGGAGACCGACCTGCGCGCGTTCGAGCACCAGGACGTTCCGTTCGAGCGGCTCGTGCGGGAGTTGAACCCGGCCCGGTCCCTGGCCAGGCACCCGCTGTTCCAGGTCTCACTGGTGCTGCAGAACACCGACCAGGCCGACCTGTCCCTGCCGGGCCTCTCAGTCGCCGAGCACGAGATCGGCGCCCAGAGCGTCAAGTTCGACCTGGGGCTGGGCTTCGCCGAGGCGCCCGGCGGCGGGCTGGACGGCTCCCTGGCCTACGCGGCCGACCTGTTCGACGCCGGCACCGCGCGGAGCCTGGCCGACCGGTTCCTCCGCGTGCTGGCCGCGGTTGCCGCCGACCCCGGCCTGCGCACCCGCGAGATCGACGTCCTCGACCCGGCCGAGCGCACGCTGATCCTTCAGGACTGGAACGACACCGCCGCCGACGTGCCCGCCACGACCCTGCCCGCCCTGTTCACCGCCCAGGTCGCCCGCACCCCGCACGCCCCCGCGGTCGAGTTCGACGGCACCGGCCTGACCTACGCCGAACTGGACGAGCGCGCCACCGCGCTGGCCCACGCCCTGCACCGCGCGGGGGCAACCCGTGGCCGCACGGTCGGCGTGGCGCTGCCGCGTTCGCTGGACCTGATCATCGCGCTGTACGCCGTGCACAAGACGGGCGCGGCCTACCTGCCCGTCGACCCCGGCTACCCGGCCGACCGGGTGGCGCACATGGTCGCCGACGCCGCACCGGTGCTCATGCTCACGCCGGAGTCGCTGGCCGCTCTTCCTCTTGTCACCGAGGAGATCCCGCTGCCGACGGCGACGCCGGACGACGCGGCGTACGTCATCTACACCTCCGGCTCCACCGGCAAGCCCAAGGGCGTGGTCGTCCCCCACTCCGGCATCGTGAACCGCCTGCTGTGGATGCAGGACCGCTACCACCTGACGCCGTCGGACCGCGTCCTGCAGAAGACCCCGTCGAGCTTCGACGTGTCGGTGTGGGAGTTCTTCTGGCCGTTGATCACGGGCGCGGTGCTGGTCGTGGCGAAACCCGAGGGCCACAAGGATCCCGACTACCTGGCCGGCCTGATCGAGAGCGCCGGCGTCACCGTCGCCCACTTCGTCCCGTCGATGCTGGAGGTCTTCACCGCCTCCGTCGCCCCCGGCCGTTGCAGCAGCCTGCGCCAGGTCGTCTGCAGCGGTGAGGCCCTGCCCACCCCGCTGGCCGAGCGCTTCGCGGCGGGCTTCACCGCTCACCTCGACAACCTCTACGGCCCTACCGAGGCGTCCGTCGACGTGACCTGGCAACGGTTCCAGCACGACCCGACCCCGTCCGTCCCCATTGGACGTCCGGTGTGGAACACCCAGGTCTACGTCCTCGACCCCGCGCTGTCCCCGGTGCCCGCCGGCGCGACCGGCGAGCTCTACCTCTCCGGCACCCAGCTCGCCACCGGCTACCTCAACCGCCCCGCCACCACCGGCCAGCGCTTCGTCCCCAACCCCCACCGCCCCGGCGAGCGGATGTACCGCACGGGTGACCTGGTCCGCTGGCACGACGGCGGGGTGCTGGAGTACCTGGGTCGCACCGACGACCAGGTCAAGATCCGCGGCGTGCGGATCGAGCTGGGCGAGGTCGCCGCCGCCGTCTCCGCTCACCCGTTGGTGGCCCAGGCGGCCGCGGTGGTCCGCGAAGACCGCCCCGGCGACAAACGCCTGGTGGTCTACACCGTGCCCGCGGGGTCTGTCTTCGACCCGGCCGCGGTGCGCGAGTTCGCGGCGCGGTCGCTACCCGAGGCCATGGTCCCCGCGGCCGTCGTCGCGCTGGCGGAACTGCCGCTGAGCCCTTCGGGCAAGCTCGACCGCAAGGCCCTGCCCGCCCCCGACTTCACCCGCACTCCCACCCGCCTGCCGCGCGACCACCGCGAACGCGTCCTCTGCGCCGTGTTCGCCGACGTCCTCGGCCTGGACTCCGTCGGTGTCGACGACGACTTCTTCGACCTGGGCGGCCACTCCCTGCTCGCCACCCGCCTGGTCGACCGCGTCCACCGCGCCCTCGGCGTGCGCGCCACCATCCGCGCCGTCTTCGACGCCCCCACCCCCGCAGGGCTGGCCACCCGCCTCGACGAGACCGACACCGATCCCCTCAACGTCCTGCTCCCGTTGCGCTCCAACGGTTCCAGGGCACCCCTGTTCTGCGTCCACCCCGCCGCGGGCATCGGCTGGGTCTACTCAGGACTGCTCCGCCACCTCGACGACCGCCCCGTCCACGCCCTGCAGTCCCGCGCTCTCACCGAACCGTGGACCGGCACCCTGGACGAGATGGTCAAGGACTACGTGGCCGAGATCCGCGCCGTCCAGCCCGAGGGTCCTTACCACCTCCTGGGCTGGTCCTTCGGCGCCCAGGTCGCCCACGCCATCGCCACCCGCCTGCAGGCCGAGAACGCGGAGGTGGCCTTCCTGGCCCTCCTCGACGGCTACCCCAGCACCGCCGCGGACTCCTCTCCTGCGATGCCCTCCGACCCCACCGCCGACCTCCTGGCCTCCCTGGGCCGCACCTCTCTCGACGACCTCGTCCCCGTCCTGGGCGCCCGCGCCGTGGCCGCCCTGCCCGCCGTCTTCGCCCACAACCGCCATCTCTCCGACACGCACACCCCCACGACCGCCTACCGCGGCGACGCCCTGTTCTTCCAGGCCACCGAGGGCCGAACCGACTCCTCACCGCACCCCGAGGCGTGGGCCCCCCACATCACCGGCACTCTGCACCTCCACCCCGTCGCCACCACCCACGGCGACATGACCCATCCCGTCCCCATGGCGGAGATCGCCAGCACCATCGCCGGCCACCTGAACCGCTGACACCCCAACGGAACCGGCGCACTCAGCCGACGGTGGTCGGGGCCGCACCGTCGAGCGTGTCCGGCGGTGCGGCAACGGGTGTCAGGATCCGGTGCTTCACGTGGCGGGCGTACTCGTCGACGAAGGTCTCAAGGCCGACGTAGAGCTCAGAGCCGATCTCGGCCCGGCACTTGGTGATGTCGGAGCGGCAAAGGTCGTAGCACCGCTGCAGGTTCGTACTCGTTGATCAGGCCGCCAAGCACTCGCCGACGACGTACAGATCTACAACCTAGGTCTCCGGTCGGGTGATCGGGTCGTGGTGGAGTGTGGTTTCGCGCCTGGTGTGGTCGCCGGTGGTTGTAGTGGGACACGTAATGGTTGAGCACTGACCTCAGGTGCCGCTCGTTGATGATCAGCAGCCGATCCGTGACCTCGCGTCTAACGGTGCCAACAAACCGTTCCGCGTAACAGTTAGCCCGCGGACATCGCGGTGGGATCTTCACAACGTCGATGCCAGCGTCAGCGAGAACGGAATCGAACGACGCCGTGAATTGGCCGGCCCTGTCACGAACCAGGAAACGAAACTCGTTCGCCCGGCCGTCCAGCTCCATGAGGAAGTTGCGAGCCTGCTGAGTGATCCACGGGCCGTCCGGGTTGGTAGTAGTGCCGAGGATGTGGACATAGCGGGCGCCGACCTCCATCACGAACAACACGTACACCCGCCTCAACGCGACGACGCAGTCGACATGGAAGAAGTCGCACGCCAGCATGCTCGCCGCCTGAGCACGCAGGAACCGTCGCCACGACGTGTCGAAGTCTCGAGTCGGCGCAGGCGGAATCCGAAGCCGCTTCAGTACACGACGAACAGTCGACGCGGCCGTCCGATGACCAAGCTTGAGCAGCTCACCTTGGATGCGCCCGTAACCCCAGCCCGCGTTCTCCCGCGCCATGCGCTCGATCAACGCCACCACGACCTCATCGACCCGCGGCCGCCCAGCCCGGTTCGGGTAGGTCCACTTCTTGGCGACCAACCGTCGATGCCACCGCAACACCGTGCCCGGAGACACCAACCGGTGCTCTCTCAGCCACACCGGCAACCGCCGAACCAACGCGGCCAGCACCGCACGATCAGCCCAATCCCACCAAGGACGGCGCTGACCTCGACGCAACACCGAGACCTCATGCCGCAACACCAACAACTCGACGTCCTTGACCACCGAGGACCGACCGAGCAGGACCACCCGACCACCGCAGCTCAACGCATGTGTGCAGAGTTCTGGCACCCCACACCGAGGCCACGCCGCACGATCACCGCAGCTCAGCCGGCGAGTGCAGGGTTCTGCCAGCTCACAGACGAAACCTCGGGCAGGTGGGCGAAGTAGTCGCGCGGCTGTCACGTGTCCCGGATGCACTCGCTCCCGCACGCCCCTGTGGAACGCGGTTGACCACTTGGCCGCGACGGGCCACGTGCTCCCCTACCCCAGCAGGCCGCGGTAGACGAGCACGTGGCGGGCGGCTGCCCTTTCCCAGCTGTAGCCGGCGGCGAGGGCCCGTCCTGCCGCCTGACGAGAACCGGGTTCGGCGCACGCGGCGCGCATCTGGGCGGCGAAGCCGGCCGGGTCCGTGGCGAAGCGGGCGACGGTGCCGAAGACCTCGCGCAGCACGGGCAGGTCACGGGTGACCACGGGCACCCCGGCCGCGAGGGCTTCCATCGCGGCCAGGCCGAAGCCCTCCTTGTTGGACGGGAAGGCGAACACGCTCGCGGCGGCGACGAGGGACGGCAGTTCGTCGTGCTCGACCGGGCCGAGCACGACGGGTTCGACCCCGAGCTCGGCGGCTCGTGCGTCGAAGCGGGCGCGGTAGTCGCGGTAGTCGAACAGGGTCTCGCCGCCGGCGATCACGAGCTGGATCTCCGGATCGGACTCCCGCAGCAGCGCGTACGCCTCCAGGAGGTCCAGCGTGCCCTTGCGCGGCTCGATGCCGCCGACGGCCAGCACGTAGCGGCCCAGCCGTGAACGCCATCGGCGCAGCCCGAGCACGTCCTCGGCCGCCCGCTCGAACCGTCGCGAGTCCACCCCGTTCGGGATGACGTCGGCGTGGATTCCCCAGCCCTGTCTGAGTTCCTCCGCCACCGCCGCGGAGACGCAGACGTGGGCGAACGGCTCCCTGATCGCTCGTTCGTGGCAGGCGATGAGCTCGGGAGTGGTGAAGTGGTCGATGTGGTGGACCGTGCGGACGCACCGCGACACGGCGTTGGCACTGATGCAGTCCTGGGCGTGGACGATGTCGTAGCCGGAGTGGTCGAAGGCGGCGCGCAGGGTGTCGATGGAGCGCAGGATGCGGGCGCCGACTCCTTCTCCGTCGCTGTCCGGGAACGGCACGATCTCCTGCCGGACCGCGGGGGCGACCGGGCGGAAGAAGCGGCTGTCGCCGCCACGGCCGAGCGTCCACACCGTCACGTCCTCGCCCGCGGCCGCCAGCGCTTCGGCGAGTGCGAGGGTGTGCACGACGCCGCCACGTGGTTTGGTCGAGTAGCTCAGCAGCGCGATCTTCACGGGGTTCTCCGGTACGCGGCCGGGTTGAGCTCGCCGAGGTGGTGCAGCACCCGGCGGGCGGTGGCGACCTCCGCGGCCACGTCGAGCTCCGCGACGGCAATGCCGGCTTTGCTCCAGGTGCGGGCGAGGATGTCCCCGCCGGGTCCGACGACCTTGGCCTGCCCCAGGAAGCGCATCCCGCCCATGGCGCCGGTCTGGTTCGACGAGACGAGCACGACCTGGTTCTCGGCGGCACGCGCCTGGTCGTAGAGGTCGAACAGGCGGGACTGGCGGTCCTGGGCCATGCGCGGCGCGCGGTTGGTGATGCTCGTCGGCCACGCGGACAGGCACGCCACGATCTCGGCACCGTCCAGCGCCAGCGTCCGCGCCGACTCCGGGAACGTCTTGTCGTAGTCGATCAGCATGCCCAGCCGGCCGACGGGCGTGTCGAACGCGGCGAACGTGTCGCCCGGCGAGTAGGCGACGGTCTCCCCCGGCGGCTGGTGCACCTTGCGGTGGTGCCCGAGCACACCGTCCCCGGTCACGCACACCGCGGCGTTGTACCTGTCGCCCTCGGCCGCCTCGCAGTATCCGACGCAGACGACCATCTCGGCGGCCAGCGTCGCGATCTGCTTCACCAGCGGGCTGTCGCGTTCGAGAGCGGGCGGCAGCGCGTGCGGGTCAGGGTGGCGCAGGTCCGCGAGATAGCCGCCGAGTGCCGCGTCCGGCAGCACCAGCAGGGAGACCCCCGAAGCGCGGGCGTGGTCGATGAGTGTGGTGACGCGCTGCAGGGCGAAGTCGAGGTCCCGCCCGAAATGCGCGGCAACGGCACCTATCCGGATCGCTCCCATCGGGTCAGTATCTCGCTGCCAGGAGATCCTCGTACGCCTCGGGTCGCCGGTCCCTCAGGTGTCCCATGGACCGCCGGGCCGTGTCCAGGGCCTGCCGCACGTCGAGCTCGGCGACCGCGACGCCCTCGGCCACGCCGGTGTCGGCGACGATCTCGCCGCCGGGGTCGACGACCTTGGCGCTGGCCACGAACCGCAGGTCGCCGAACGTGCCGGACTGGTTGGCCGACAGCCACACGATCTGGTTCTCCAGCGCCCGCGCCCGGTCGAAGAGGTCGAACCGGCGTTTCCACCGGTCCTGCGCGAGATCGGCGGCGGGGCTCGTCCGGCTGCCGGGCCAGGCCGACAGGCACACCACGATCTCGGCACCGTCCAGCGCCAGCGTCCGCGCCGACTCGGGAAACGCCTTGTCGTAGCAGATCATCATGCCCAGCCGGCCGACCGGCGTGTCGAACGCCGCGAAGGCGTCGCCCGCCCGGTAGGTGGCGTCCTCGGACAACGGCTGGTGCACCTTGCGGTGGTTGCCGAGCACGCCGTCACCGTGGACGCACACCGCGCTGTTGTAGCGGAACCCGTCCGCTTCCTCGCAGTACCCGGCGGTGACCACCATGTCGCCGGCGAGCGCGGCGAGCCTGCGGATCTCCGGCCCGTCGAGCGCGAGAGCCGGTGGCCCGTCCGCGTCTCCGTCGAGGTTGGCCAGGTAGCCGCCCAGACACGCCTCGGGCAGCGCGAGAAGCCCGACCCCGTCGGCACGGGCCCCGTCGATCAGCCGCGAGATCCGCACGAAGGCGGCCTCCAGGTCGCGGTCGAACGGCGCGGCCACCGCGGCCATGCGCAGCTTGCTCATGAGGTCCCCAATCCCGTGACCCCGGCCGCGATGGCCGAGGTCTGTTCACCGTCGGGCCAGCGCAGCGTCACGCCGCTGCCCGCCACCAACTCCCCGCACTCGGCACTCACCGCGGGACTCACCGGCGGGGCGCCGCCGGGGTCGTCGGTCGTGAGCATCGCGAAGCCCGGAAAGCAGGTGAGCCAGTCCCCCACCGTCGCACCGGACGGCCGGGGCACGTCGGCGACGGTGAGCACCGCCCCGCACCCGCTGGACTCGGCGAGCATGCCGAGCGTCCCCACCACGCCCGCCATGGACACGTCCTTGGCGGCCGCGGGGCCGGCCGTCGCGACCGATCCGAGCATCGCCCGCAGTTCGGGCGTGCGCCGCGAGGTCGTGGAATCCCATTGCCTGCCCGCATATCCCGGCCGCCAGCCCCCGGCCAGGTCTGCCATGAGCCGCACCCGGTGGCCCGGCCGTCCGCCACCGCCGGGCACTGGCCGCGCCGTGCGGCCCAGCGCCGTCACCGACAGGGCGGCGGGCACTCCGAGCTGGGTGTGCCCGCCGAGCACCGGGACGTCGTAGGCCTGGCTCGCCCGCCGCAGTCCGGCGAGCACCCGTGCCGCGAAGGAGCGGTCCCGTGCTCCCAGTGCGTCCAGCAGGCCCACCGGTTCGGCGCCCATCGCGGCGAGGTCGTTGACGTTGACCAGGACCGAGCACCAGCCCGCCCAGTCAGGGTCCCGTTCGACCATCGACGGCAGGATCGCGTCGCACGCCGCGACCAGGTCGCTGCCCGGCACCGGCACGCCGTCGTCGCCGACGAAGCCGGGCACACCGGTGAGTCCGCCGAGCAACGGCCCGAGATCGCTCTTGGTGGCCTGCGCCAGCGCGGCGATCCGGCCGATCGGCCACCGCATCAGCACGTGCGGGGTGCCGGCCACGGACACCGGCCGCACCGTCGTCCAGCCCAGGCGGGTGAACAGGGGCTCGTTGCGAGCCTGGACGGTGGCCTCGAACCGCAACACCCCGGCGTTCTCCGCGTACGCGCACGCCGCCTTGATCAGCGCCGCTCCGATCATTCCCCGGCTCGCCGGAGCGACCACGAGCCTCCCGCCGAGCCACCAGCCGAGGTCGGGTCCCCCGGTCGCCGGGCCGAGCCGCACCCCGCCCAGGACCTCTCCCGCACGGTCACGGGCCACCAGCACGACGGTCCGCGGGTCGTCGTCGCGATCGTCGCGGTCGTGCCCGGTGAACAGGCCCTGTTCTCGGACGAACACCTCGGTCCGCAACGCGTGGTACGCCGCCGTGGTCACCGCGTCGCCGGCCTGTTCTATGCGGAACGCGGGCTGACGCGCGATGGTGGCCCGGTCGCCCAGCACCGCGAGGACGTCGATCATCATCAGCCTCCCGCCGCGCTCAGTGCACCGCACGCCCCGCAGGCCGCGCATCCGGCGCCCTGGTCGGCGCCCTTCATCTCGGCCCGACGCAGCAACGCGGCCACCCGCTCGGTGACGTCGCGGACCACGGCGGGCGCGGGTGGCTCGGCACCGTCACGACGGGCGAGCGTGCCCAGCATCGGCCGCATCGGCACCACGAACGGGTACACGCCGCGCTCGATGAGCCGCGACGCGCCCGCCACCAGGTCGTCCGGATCCTCGCCGAGGCCGATGAGCAGATACGTCGAGACGCGGTTGCGGCCGAACACCCGGACCGCCTCGTCCCACGCGGCCTCGTACTCGGTGAGCGGCACTGTCGCCTTGCCCGGCATCCACCGCCGCCGCACCTCGTCGTCCAGCGACTCGACGTGGATGCCGATCGAGGTCGCGCCCGCGTCCCGCAGTTCGCTCAGCACAGCGAGATCGGCCGGCGGTTCGATCTGCACCTGGATCGGCAGGCCGGGTACCGCCTCGAGCACCTCGCGCACGCATCGTGCGAGGTGCCGGGCGCCGCGATCGGGGCCGGTCGTGGTGCCGGTCGTCATCACCATCTGCCGCACGCCGTCGAGCCGGACCGCGGCCTCCGCCACCTCGGCCAGCTGCGCCGGGGTCTTCGCCGCGACCGTTGCTCCGGACCGCAGGGACTCCTCGATGGCGCAGAACCGGCAGCGTTGTTCCTCCGCGTAACGGATGCAGGTCTGCACCACGGTCGTGGCGAGCACATCGCGGCCGTGCAACAGCGCGATCTTGCGGTACGGCACGCCTTCCGCCGTGGAGAGGTCGTAGAACCTGGGCCGTACCACGGGTTCCACGGACAGGCCGAGGTCGATCGTCCCCTCGAACACCCGCCCGTCCCTCACCGTGTAGGGACTTTCGGGGTTCAGCGGCAGTGCCGCGTTGGCACCGTCGACGACCAGGTGGCCGTCGTCGCTCGGGCCCGCGCCCTTGCTGCGCCGCACCGGCGCGTCCACCCGCACGCCTCGCACGGCCAGGTCGATCCTCGTGGCGAGCTTCTGCGCCGCCTGCTCATCTGCGTCAACGCGCACGATCACACCCCTGACTCTGCAAGGACATCGGACGTCGGGCTGCCGGCCGGGAGCTCCCGGCCGGCAGCCGCTGTTCGGAAGGAACGCGAGTCGGCCGGTGTGGCTACCACATGTACGTGGAGTTGATGATCGCGCCCTTGCGGGCGTAGTGGATCAGCGCGTCCTGCACGTCCAGCGGGTGCGTCGGGATGACGCCCTCGATCAGGTCCTCCTCGCGCAGGCCGTGCAGTGACAGGCCGAAGCGGCAGCAGTAGACCTTGCCGCCCTCCTTGATGAAGGTCTTCAGCTGGTCGTTGATGTTGTGCTCACCGGGGAAAGCGGAGTTGCCGGTGGTCGGGAACCCGCGGGTGGCCATGGCGTTCATCGAACCCGGTCCGTAGAAGTAGATGGCGGACTCGAAGCCCTTCCGCAGCGCACGAGTCGCCTGCAGGATCGCGACGAAGCTCACCGACGACTCGTGCGCGATGCCGTGGATCAGGGTGAAGTAGGACTGACCGGGCTCGGCCTGGTAGTCCGGGAAGACCTTCGTCCCGCCGTAGAGGTTGGAGCCCTCCGGCAGCGACGGGTGCGGGATCTCCTCGAGGCTCTGCTTCTCGGTCTCGGTCAGCTCGGACACGCGTTCTCCTCGGTTGTTCGGTGGGATGTTCACCACGGGCGCTACCCGTAGAGCTTTTCGAAGGTGCCGCGGAAGACCAGGCCGGCGAGCTCGCCGTCGCCCGTGGCGGCGCGCAGGCGGGCGTACTCGCCCTCGTGGTCTCCCCAGGGCTGGTCGCTGGCGAAGAGGATCCGGTCGTGCCCGATCCCGCGCCGGTCGATCTCGTGGGCGAGCCAGCGCGGCGCGAAGCCGATCGCCCACGACAGGTCGGTGTAGACCTGCTTGCCCGCCTCGATCCAGTCGAAGAACCGGTGCGAGACCAGCTTGATGTGGCCGCTCATGCCACCGCCGAAGTGCACGAGGTGCACGGCCACGTCGTCGCCGTACCAGTCGACGAGGTTCCCGACCTGGTCGATGTCCGACGCCGCGCCGGGCGAGGTGTGCACGTGGACGACGAGCCCGTGCTCCCGGGCCGCCGCGAAGATCCGGTCGAGACCGGGGCGGCACGCCGGGTCGTCCGGCCTGCCGCCGAGCAGGAAGCTCAGTTTCAGGGCTCGCACACCGCGTTCTCCCGCCAGCGCCAGCGCCGCCTCGGTCCGCTGTACGTCCCGTTCCAGCGGGGACACCCACAGACAGGCCCGGATCCGGTCGTCGCGAGTCGCCGCTTCGACGCACAACTCGTTGAAGGAGAAGGCGATGTCCGGGTCGGGCACGCCGTAGTTGGGCAACACCAGCGCTCGTTCGGTGCCTTCGGCGTCGAGGTCGGAGATCAGCTCGTCGATCGTCGCCCTGGCGGTGACGTCGGGCCGCACCGCCGGGCCGCCGTAGAAGGGAAAGGCAGGCATCACACCGATGTGCCGGTGTGCGTCGTGGACAGTTCGCTCAGGCATGGCACCCACTTCGTCGGTCGCGGAGCTAGGCCACGGTGCGGGTGGCCGTCCAGTACTCGTCGCTGGGGAAGGTGTCGTCGGGTGTCCCGGCGATCCACGGCACCCCGTTCGCGATCCCGCTGCGGCGTTCGGACGCGATGTGGGACACCAGGTGCTGGGCGTCGTCGGCCACGCCGCAGAACCGGCCCGAGCCCCAGGTGTGCTGCCAGGGCAACCCGATGAAGTAGAGCCCGGGGCAGCTGGTGACACCGCGGTCGTGCGTCGGATACCCCCGCCCGTCGAAGACGGGGACGTCGATCCAGCGGTGGTCACGGCCGAAACCCGTGCTCCACACCACCGAGGTGACCCCGGACAGGTCCAGTTCGGACGGTTCGGTGCCGGGCGCCCACACAGGCACGTACCTGGCCTCGGCAGGGGCGTCGACACCGCGGGCGAGGACGTGGGCGTCGATCGAGTCCTTGATGCTCTCGGACACCGCATCGGCGTGGTCGAGGTTCTTCGTCAGGTCGGGCGCGAACCACGCGAAGCCGTCGCGGATGTCGGTGAGCCTGCCGTAGAGCCGCATCCCGTGACGGGCGAACTCCCGCAGATCGATGTCCCGGCCACCGTCACGACCGGTGACGTAGTGGTTCGCCCGCAACCGCACCGCGTCGGCGTCCTCGAACTCGTCGATGCCACGCCGGTAGTAGCCCATGTCCTCCAGCCAGGCCACCACGTCCCGCCCCCGGTAGGACCGCGCGACCCGCGGCGCGCTGCCGACCGCCAGATGCACCTGCCGGCCGGCCAGGTGCAGGTCCTCGGCAATCTGGCAGCCGGACTGCCCCGTGCCGACGACGAGCACCTCGCCCGGCGGCAACGCGCCGGGGTTGCGGTATTCGGAGGAGTGCAGCTGCACCACGTCCGCAGGCAGGCGCTCGGCGATTCTCGGCCTGAGCGGCACCTGGTAGGGCCCGGTGGCCAGCACGACGTGATCGGCGGTGAGCTCGCCCTGCGTCGTGGACACCTGGAAACCGCCACCTTCACGGCGCCTCAGCCGGACCGCCGTCACCCCTTCGACGAGGGGGCAGTCGAAGGACTTCGCGTAGTCCTCGAGGTAGCGCACGATCTCGTCGCGGACCATGAATCCGTCGGGATCGCCTCCCCGGTAGGGAAAACCGGGCAACTGACACTGCCAGTTCGGGGTCACCAGGCAGAAGGAGTCCCACCGCCGGTCCCGCCACTCGGCCCCAGGACGATCGCGCTCCAGCACGACGTGGTCGATGCCCGCGCGGTTCAGGCAGTGGCTGGTGGACAGCCCGGCCTGGCCACCGCCCACGACGACCACCGTGCGGTGGACCCCGTCCAGATCGGCGCTCATCGCTCGAACCCCTCGACGACCACTTCGGCCTGCTGGTCGGCGAACCCGGCCGCCTTCCGCTCGATGCCGGCGAGCTGCGCCTCCGCCTGAGCACACCCGAATCCGTGGATCTCGCGCACCCGTTCCGATGCCTCCGTCAGCGCCTTCCTGCTCAACGCGACGAATTCCGTCAAACGATAGGAGCCGTCCACACGGAAGTACTCCTCGATGACGGTCGAAGGCGAATAGCACCTATTAACCGAGTCGTCCGGCCAGCGCACGCGGAACACCACTTCAGGCACGGTTGCCTCCCGCAGTCCGTTGATGACACGAACAAGTTCAACTGCGAATCATTTCCGTTCCGTTTCATCCGGAACATCGCCGGGTTACGCGTCCTGGGCTTTGTTACGGACGGCCCTGCTCGTCGGACGCGGCTCGACCCGAGGTTCCGCAATTTTGCCTTGACTCAACAAATAGAAGGTTTGTTGACACAACCGATACCGGAGCATGACGCCAACGACATGGAAGATGGCCAGCGGAAATCTGTTTCCCGACGATCAGGGCTTTTCGAGAACGGCCGCCAGAACGCGGCGCAGCGGCAGCGCCGACCAGGTGCCCGAGCGAGATCCGGACCGCCTGAGCGCGCCGAAACTGCCCGCGTTCGTCCTCCGCAGTCAGCGGGCCGATGAGCAAGCCGGCGAGGAGCGCTCGCGTCAGGGCAGCGGAGGCAACGGATACCTGAGGTCCGCGGCCACCACGTGCTCGCGCAGCGGGGTGTCCGCCCGCACGTGCAAGACCGTGCCTGCCTCGTTGACCACGCATTCCACCAGTTCGTCGAGCACGTCCGGGGTCCGGCGCAGCACTCGCCCGCACAGAGGACAGTCGGTGCCTTCGGTGGCGAGCCAATGGTTCTCGTCGCAGACCACGCCGGGCATCATCGCGTCCTCCTGCACCAGCAGCAGGTCGACAGCCGCCGTTGCCCCAGCCCACAGACAGTCGCGCAGTCCCACCGCCGCGAACCCGCCCATCGCGTGTTCGTCAAAGGTCTCCTCGACCTGCCGGCGTTCCTGCGCGCGCTCGTACCGCTCGATGACCTGGTTCGCCTCCTCCCGCACGGACGCGTCGGTGGCACGGTCGAGGTCCACGCGGAACTCGCCTGCGATCTTGGCCTCCAGCTCCTTCGGCAGCATCTCCACGAGTTTGGCGGTCTCCTCGTGCACACCACCGAGCACGAGCAGTTCGAAGTCCTCGGCCCGCCACAGGTCGTGCACCGTGCCGACAACCCGCCGGAAGTGGCGTTCGTCCAGTTCCTCGTCGCGGTGGTCGTCGAGTTCGGGAGTCACGGGATCGCGCAGCTTCTCCAGCTCCTCGATCTCGTCCTGGTACAGGGCCCACAGCCGTGCCTCGCGCCGGGTGGTCACCACGACCAGCGCCCGGTGGTACTCGCTCAGCACCGCGAGCATCGGCCGCACCCACGGCGTGGCGTCCACGACCACCCGGTCCGCGACGTGCCGCGGCAACTCGACCTGCTCGAACAACTCCCGGCCGCTGCAGGAGAACAAGGCCACCGCCGTCGAGTTCTTCCAGTCGCCCATGCCGATCTCGTGTTCGATCCGGTCGAGGTCGTCCCGGACGGACAGTCGCGCCGCGCGGTCCAAGTCCTCGTCCTCGGCGAGCGGCCGCACCTCGTGCAGCATGCTCGACACCTTCGCCACGACGTCGTTTCTGTTCACGACGTCCACGTAGACCGAGGTGATCGGCAACCCGTCGCCCCGGAGTCTGATGATTCGGTCAATCGTCTCTGCGTTCAGCATGTTCGCTGCGATACCCGCGTTCGGCTCCGTGATGCGCGACTGCCCGGAGTTCCTTGCCCGCTTCAGCCTCGATCCGGCTCTGGATCGCAAGTGGTCGTTGTGTCCGATGGCGGCGAGTTCTTGTCGGCCCACCAGCCCTGTCCAACAGAGTCCGGATCTTGTGTCGCAGGCATTCGGCGGGCTGTGGGCTGCGGGTCTGGTGATCAGCGGACTGAGCACGAACCTCGGACGCGGCACCCGGACGCTGGCCCCGAACTCGCCGTGGTGGGGCGAACTCCTGCCTGCCGGCCTGACCTCCGAGGTCGAAGACAACCGGTGCCCGGAGGTGTGAGGGTGCGAGATCAGCCGAAACGAAGCGGAATGGGTGATCATGGCAGCAGGTGACTGGAAAAACGCACTGGACGAGCTCACCGCGCAGGTCAAGGGCAAGGTGGTGACGATCGAAGTGCTCGACCGGACGATCGGGGACCAGCCCGAGGTCGAGCGGCTGCCGTTCAACTACGCGGCCTACGACTCGAAGGACGACGTGGCGATCGTCGCCGTCGGCGGCAACGACGTACGGTATCCCGTGGTGCTGCGGCACATGGTGTGGCGGCCTGTGGAGATCAACGTGGCAACCGATCTCCCCGCACCCGCGCTACGGATCGTCGAGCAGGACGGCACGGTCACGCTCGTGACGTTCCACGACGCCGACTGACCCTCCCGAGGCACCTGGCCATCTCCGGCTGCCGCTCAGGTTCGCCGTTTCACGCACGTCCAACACAGGAGGAGAGACGAGCAGCGCGTCCAGGTCACCCTGCTGGCAGCCGCACACCTTGGCTCAAGGCCGTCAGCGTCTGCGTGACGAGTCGGTTCGCGCGGGCTGCTCAGACCGCGGACCTGCAAGGCAAGGTCGGACAGGCGCTCGGAGAGCGGGCCGATGAGCTCTTCGCGAAGGCTCCCGACATCGCGCGCCTCGACGTCGTCGCGTCGAAGCTGGCGGACCCGGGAGGGGCGGTGGTAGGCGCCCTATCCGTCCAGGATCCGCCAGGCTCGGGACGCCACGTGCAGGTTCAACCGGCTCTCGACGGCGCCCAAGTCGTGCCCGGTCAGCTCGCGGATGCGGCCTAGCCGGTAGCGCAGGGTGCTGCGGTGGATGGTCAGCGCGGCCGCGCTGGCGTCGTAGTTGCCGCCGCACTCGTAGTGTCGAAGGTGGTCGTGCCACCGGCCCCTACGGCCGCCATCCTGATCTCGAGTGCCGCTCGTACTCGCGCAGCGCGCGGCGTAGGTGGGTCTGGTTCCAGATCAGCGTGCGGTCCGGCAGTTCAGCGCGGAGTGTCTTGACCCAGCGTTCGATGATGGAGTCCATGCGGGGCATCCGGACACCGGTCGGCACCGTAGCGATCCCTGCGGTGCCAAGACCTTGTCGATCAGCGCGGGGGTATTTGGCGTCTCGGCACGGATAAGGAATCTGATCCGCGCAAGGTGTCCGGTGTCCTCACAACAGTCGTAGCGCCACGTTCACCATCATGCCATCAGGCCGATGTCTCACGATCATTGCAGCTCAGCGGCCGAACGCAGGGTTCTGGCACCCCACAGGCGTCATCTCGACCATCGTCCTCGTGGTCAAGGTGCTGGGCTTGCTCGGACGCCGCCGCCGGTCGTGACCGGATCCCGGGCCTCGCAACATCCACGGTGGCGTGAAGCGTATCGAGACGGGGTGCGACCGTTCGGACTGAAGAGCTACGACACGCTTGAACTGCAAAGACGCATTTTCAGGCACGGAAGGCCAACACAACCCCACGCAACGCGGGCAGCAGGTGCGCGTCACTGTGAGAAAGACGTCCCTGCCGTCGGAGGTAGTTAGCCGTGCGAGTCTTGGTCTGCGTCATCCTGTTGGCAGCAAACCTGATGAACGCAGGGAATGCGGGGGCCTCCGAACGGCCGTTGATCGGACCCGCACGCGGTGATTCGTTGCACATCATGTCGTTCAACCTGAGATACGCCTCGCTCCAGGAACCGAACTCGTGGACAACCAGACGGCCGATCATGGCCGAGCTGCTGCGGCGCGAGCAGCCGACCGTGATCGGCACGCAGGAGGGCCTTTTCCCTCAGCTCAAGGACATCGAGCGCGACCTGCCCGCGCAGTACGACTGGATCGGTGTCGGCAGGGCCGGGGGCAGCAGGGACGAGTTCACGGCCGTTTTCTTCGACAGCTCGCGGGTCGATCCCCTTGAGTTCGACCACTTCTGGCTGTCCGCGACGCCGACCGTGATGGGCTCGAAGTCGTGGGGAAACAAGGTGATCCGCATGGTCACGTGGGTGCGGTTCACCGATCGCGTGACAGGCAAGCAGTTCGTCGTCGTGAACACTCATTTCGACCACGAGTCGGAGACCTCCCGCCTGCGCAGCGCGGAGCTGGTGCGTGACCGGGTCGGTGCCATCGCGCCGGGACTGCCAGTTGTGCTCACCGGTGACTTCAACGCCGCACCCGCCGCGCCCACACACGACATCCTGACGAGCGGGACGGGCCTGACCGACTCCTGGCTCGCCACCGTGGAACGCCGTACCCCGCTGTACGCGACGTTCCACGGCTACCGGCCGCTCGTGCCGAACGGGTCGCGCATCGACTGGATTCTCATCCGAGGCGTCCGGGTGCTCCTGGCCGCGGCGATCAACACCTTCCAGCGAGGTGGCCGGCTCCCGTCCGACCACCTCCCGGTCCAGGCGTTGATCAGACTCTGACAGCGCCTCGTTTCTCAGCGGCGGACCCGCACGACGGTGAACCGACCAGCTGACGCTCTAGCCCTGTTCAGGTGGCTTGTGTGATCACCAGGTGCCTATCTGCTCCAGGTCGTGCTTGCCTGAGTGGCGAATCTGGTCATGGTGATCCACGACGCGGCCGCTACGCCGGGAAGGTCATGGTGCGGTCAGTACGGCATTGTTCTTCTGTGAGCCCGTTGCGTCAGCTCGGGTCGCAGGCTGGCACTGCTTCCAGTTCCACCAGCACGTCCGCGAAGCGCTGGAGGTCATCCGGTTCCGGCGACGGCACAACGTCGACATCGTTGGGCTGCACGTCCGCGCCGTAGACGGCTAGAACGACGGATCGCTCATCACACAGCAGCGATCCGCTTCCTCCAGGTGCAGCGCGGACTTCTCCCCCGGCGAAGGACTGTCAGTCGTCGGTTCCTGCGACGAGGGACTCCAGTCGCACCTCGGGATGCAGGCGCCGCATGACGCCCAGCGCGGTGGAGTCGACGAACAGGGCGAGGTCCACGCCGTCGGTGCGGGTGAGCACCTCGGTGCGGTTGCCGTCCACCAGGGACCGTTGCTTGGGGTCGGCCAGGCGACGCACGACGGTGTAGGGCAACGGTTCCAGCCGCACGGGCGACTTGAACTCCGCTTCGAGGCGATGTGCCGCGACCTCGAACTGCATGGGACCGACCGCGGCGAACACCGGCGCCCCGTCACCGCGACGCGACGAACGCAGGATCTGCACGACGCCTTCGGACTCCAATTGCTCGATGCCTCTGCGGAACTGCTTGGAGCGACTGAGGTCCGCCGGTCGCGCGACGGCGAAGTGCGCCGGCGCGAAGCTGGGCAAACCAGGGAAACGCACCACGGGTTTGCCCGCGTGCAGGGTGTCGCCCACGCCCAGCGCGGTGGCGTTGACCAACCCGATCACATCACCGGGAAAGGCCGTGTCCAAAGTGGAGCGCTGTTGGCCGAAGACCTGTTGCACGTACTTGGTGGCGAACGGCTTGCCCGTGGCGGCGTTGGTCACGACCATGCCTCGCTCGAACACGCCGGAGCACACACGCGCGAACGCGATCTGGTCGCGGTGCGCGCGATCCATGCCCGTCTGCACCTTGAACACGAACGCCGAGAACGGCGCGTCCAGCTTGCGCGGATCACCGGCGGCATCCGGCCGCGCGGTGGGGCGGGGCGCGATCTCGACGAGCAGGTCGAGCAGCTGCCGCACACCGAAGTTGAGCACCGCCGACCCGAAGAGCACCGGTGTCGCCGTGGCGGCGAGGAACCGCTCGAGCTCGAACTCACCGCCGGACGCGCCGAGCAGTTCCGCCTCCTCGCAGGCACGCGTCCAGCCCGCGCCCTCCTCGGCTTCGGCCTGACTCGGCAGCAGGTGCTCCTCGCCCGCGGCGGTGGCTCCGCCCGCGGTGCGCTGGTAGCGCACGAAGTGCCCGCTGCGGCGGTCGAGCACGCCGCGGAAGTGGCCGGCGTCGCCGACCGGCCAGGTCAGCGGCATCGCCTGCAGCCCGATCCGCTCGCCCAGCTCGTCGCACAGGTCCAGCGCGTCCCGGCCGGGACGGTCCCACTTGTTGATGAACGTGATCACGGGGATGCCGCGGTAGCGGCAGACGTCGAACAGCCTGAGGGTCTGCGGCTCCAGGCCTTTGGCCGCGTCGAGCAGCATGACCGCACAGTCCACCGCCGACAGCACCCGGTAGGTGTCCTCGGAGAAGTCGGCGTGGCCGGGAGTGTCCAGCAGGTTGATCACGCAGTCGCGGTAGGAGAACTGCAACGCGGCGGACGTGATGGAGATCCCGCGCGCCTTCTCCATCTCCATCCAGTCCGACACCACACCGCGCCGACCGGCCTTGCCGTGCACCGCGCCGGCCTCGGAGATCACCTTCGCGTGCAGGGCCAGCGCCTCGGTCATGGTCGACTTGCCCGCGTCCGGATGACTGATCACCGCGAAGGTGCGCCTGCGTTCCGCCTCCGCGAGCACGGTCGCGGACGAGGCGGTCACCGAGGTGGCGGTGGTCATTCGCGGTCCTTCGGGGTGGACGACATCTCGCCAAACTCTACCCTCACGTGACGGTAATCTAGACCTGCCCCCGGAGGCACGAGTGGGAGTAGGAGCACCAGAATGGCTGGTGATCGTGACGCAGTTCAGGAAGGGATGTTGTGGGCGAGCACATGCAGATCGGCGAGGTGGCCGAGAGGACCGGTCTGTCGTTGCGCACGATCCGGTACTACGAGGAGGTCGACCTGGTGGTGCCGAGCGCGCGCAGCCAGGGCGGGTTCCGTCTCTACACCGAGCCTGACGTGCAGCGCCTCGACGTGATCAAGCGGATGAAACCGCTCGGCTTCCAGCTCGAGGAGATGCGCGAGCTGCTCGGCATCCTCGACGCGCTGTCCACTGGCGACGATCCTGATCGAGACAAGCACCTCGACCGCCTGTCCGGGTTCTGGACCGCCGCCGACGAACGCTGTCAGCAGCTGCGCGCGCAGCTGCGCATCGCCGAGGACTTCGCCACGACGCTGCGGTCCCACCTGCCCTCGGACTGACGAACATCACGCCTGGCCCGCGTCGCCGATTTCCTCTCACCGGCAACTCTCACGTAACGTGAGGGTGTGACCATGGCTCGAACGTCCACCCCTCCGCCCGCACTCGCCCCGGATGCCCTGCGGGTCATCGCCCTCGGCGGCCTCGGTGAGATCGGCCGGAACATGACCGTGTTCGAGCACGAGGGCAAGCTGCTCATCGTCGACTGCGGGGTCCTCTTCCCCGAGGAGCACCAGCCCGGCGTCGACGTGATCCTCCCGGACTGGAGCTGCATCCGGGACCGGCTGGCCGACGTGGTCGCCATCGTGCTGACCCACGGCCACGAGGACCACATCGGGGGCGTCCCGTACCTGCTGCGGGAACGACGGGACATCCCGGTCATCGGCTCCCGGCTCACGCTGAAGTTCCTGGCCGCCAAGCTGGCCGAGCACCGGATCAAGCCCGTCCTGGTCGAGGTCCGGGAAGGCGAACAGCTCACTCGAGGGCCGTTCGACCTGGAGTTCCTCGCCGTCAACCACTCCATCCCCGACGGTCTGGCCATCGCCATCCGCACCGACGCCGGTCTCGTGCTGCACACCGGTGACTTCAAGATGGACCAGTTCCCGCTCGACAAGCGGATCACCGACCTCCGCGGTTTCGCCCGCCTCGGCGAGGAGGGCGTCGACCTGTTCCTCGTCGACTCCACCAACGCCGACGTGCCCGGCTTCACCACCTCGGAACGCGATCTCGCGCCCGCGATCGACGAGGTGTTCCGCACCACGCCGCGCCGGGTGATCGTTTCCAGCTTCGCCAGCCACGTGCACCGCATCCAGCAGGTGCTCGACGCCGCGGCCGCGCACGGCCGCAAGGTCGCCTTCGTCGGCCGCTCCATGGTCCGCAACATGGGTCTGGCCGCCGAGCTGGAGTACCTGAAGGTGCCCGACGGGCTCGTCGTCGACGTCAGGGACGCCAACCGGCTTCCCGCCCACCAGGTGACGCTGGTGTGCACCGGGTCGCAGGGAGAGCCGATGGCCGCTCTGTCCCGCATGGCGGCCGGCGAGCACGAGATCGTCATCGTCGAGGGCGACACCGTCCTGCTGGCCAGCTCTCTGATCCCCGGCAACGAGAACGCCATCTACCGCGTGATCAACGGCCTGACCGACCTCGGTGCCAACGTGGTGCACAAGGGCAACGCCAAGGTCCACGTCTCCGGGCACGCCAGCGCCGGTGAACTGGTCTACTGCTACAACCTCGTGCAACCCACCAACGTCCTGCCCGTGCACGGCGAGGCGCGCCACCTGCGGGCCAACGCCGAGCTGGCCGTCAAGACCGGGGTCGACCGCGACCAGGTGCTCGTCGCCGCTAACGGCCACGTCATCGACCTGCACGAGGGCCGGGCCTCGGTCACCGGCCAGGTCGAGATCCACAACATCTACGTCGACGGCCAGACCGTCGGCGGCGTCACCGAGGACTCCCTGGCGCAGCGCCGCACGCTGGGCGAAGAAGGCATGATCACCGTAGTCGCCATCATCGACACCGACACCGGGCGGCTCGACGACACACCCGACTTCATCGCCCACGGCTTCGAACACGACGCCTCGACGTTCCTGCCGGTGATCCCCGCCATCGAGAAGGCCCTCGCGGGCGCGGCGGAGAGGAGCACCACCGACGTGGCGGAGTTCGAACGTCTCATCGGCCAGCAGGTGCAAATGTGGGCACAACGCACATACCGCCGCCGGCCGGTGGTCATCCCGGTCGTCATCGAAGCCTGAATCGCACGTGGTGATGACCATGAGCAACCCGCGCCGATTCGAAGCGACGAGCATCTTGCAGATGTCCTGTTCTGACTCCAGATCAGCGTGCGGTCCGACAGTTCGCCGCGAAATTTCTTGACCCCGGTCGACATGACTTGGCGACGAAAGATTGAATCGAGTCGACTGTCCCTCTACACCAGGTTCGAGCTATCCAATAGCGCATGAGCGTTATTCACCCCCATGGGGTTGATGGAGACATCAGCTTCGTGGGGGTTTTGCTTGTACCGGACTTGCAGGTCTATCGCCGCGTGGATCTCCGCGACGTCCACTTCCACCGGTGCTGGGACGTTGCCCAGGGCCGCTCGTGACGCGAGCCTCTCGGCCTGCGCCTCGTTGACCGGCTCGACCAGCGCCGCAGGGTCCACGCCGGCCATGATGGCGTTCTGGAACCTGGTCAGCCTGGCTTTCGCCTCAGCGAGCCGCTTCTTCGCAGCATCACGACCAATCTGAATGACCGGCTCTTGCGAGTCCATCAACGCGGCGACGGTCCGATCACGGTTCTTCCGATCGAAGACGTGCCCCAGCCAGCCGTCAACGGCGTCCTGAAGGGCGTCCTCCCTCAAACAGACCGCGCCAGGATGTGACGCGAGCACAGGAGATCCCGGAGCCAATGTGCGCGCCGGGCACCGGTGATACATCGCTTTCTTGCGCGGGCTGCCCTCCATCTTCCGCCCGCAGATGTCACACCGGATGCGACCGCGGAACAGGTAGCGGTGTTCGATCGCCCGCCCTGCCCGCTCCGCCTTCCGCGCCGCCCTTCGACTTCCGCAGAAGCTGAGCCGCCGTGAAGTCCTCAATCTCCACGATCTTCGGACCGCGCCCGTACCGCGGACCCGCTCACCGTCGACCCACTGATCGCGTTGCCGACCGGCACCAGCGCCCGCAGGCGGGTCAGACGGGCGTAGCGCATCAGGAGGACGTTCCCGCGTCCAGACCAACGCACAGAACATCTGTCCATGCCGCTGATCGTGTGTCGAGCGAAGACGCGCTCATGTCGACAGGCGGTTGCAAGACGATGCAGATCGGTGAGCGGCATTCGGACCCCTGGTGTCGACAGCTGCCCACCGTCGCGAGCACTCCGTTGGCTTGGCTCGAACCGGAAACGCCTACTGCAGAACGAATTCAGCAGTGGGTCGTCATCTACTCACGTGTGTCGGGCGGTCCAGGCGGGCGGAAAGCACGGCGGACCGTCTCGGCGAGTGCTTGGCGGCGGCGCTGGTGGTCGGCTTCCTGGTCGCTTGTCGTCGCGGCGTAGAACAGGCTGGCCGGCGACCAGGTGAGTGCCATCGTCGACACCATCGCCAGGACGTCCGCGGGCTCGAGCGCCGGGTCGATGTGGCCGGCGCGCTGGGCGTCGGCGATGGCTGTCAGCTTCTGGGCGGTCTCCTCGGGCATGGTGACCAGTTCGCCGGCTGGTACGCGTTCCAGCCTCGCCCAGGTGGCCAGCCTGACCAGGTTCGGCTTGGTCAGGCAGGTGTCGTAGATGCCGACCGCGTAGGCCGGTAGGTCATGCGCGGTCATCGGCACGGCGTTGACGATCTCGTTGGCGTGTTCCTGAAAGACGGTGTCGAACAGGCGGTCCTTGTCGCCGAAGTACGCGTACAGCTGCGCCTTGTTGGCCTTGGCATTGGCTGAGATCCGGTCGACGCGGGCACCCGCGATGCCGTACCTCGCGAACTCCTCGGCCGCAGCCTCCAGCAACCGGCGGCGCGTGGCGTGTCCATCCTTCACGTCCGCAGTGTAACTAACCAGTTTGTTTGACAGTGCCCAGGCCGGTGGCTAGCGTGAGATGGTAAGCAACTAACTAGTTTGTTTTAATGCTGGAAGGGACGTGCGAAACGTGAAGGTCCAGGCGTATGCGGCACACGAGGCCGGCGGTCCGTTGCGACCGCATGAGTACGAGGCCGGACAGCCCGGACCCAACGAGGTCGACGTCCGCGTGACGCACGGCGGGATCTGCCACACCGACATCGGGATCATCGACAACGAGTGGGGAATCTCGCGATACCCGGTCGTAGCCGGGCATGAAGCGGTGGGTGTGGTGGAGGCCGTCGGTGACGCGGTCGACCAGGCCGTCCTGTCCGTCGGGCAACGGGTCGGCGTCGGTGCTATCGCCGGATCCTGCTTCCGCTGCGAGTGGTGCGTCAGCGGCCGGACCAACCTGTGTCCCCACAGGGACGACACCGTCCTGCGTGGCGACCGCGGTGGATTCGCCAGCCACGTCCGCGCGAGCGACTGGCGACACGTACACCCGATCCCCGACGCGATCCGGTCCGAGCACGCGGCACCGCTGCTCTGCGCCGGGACGACGGTGTTCTCGCCGCTCCTGGTCCACAACGTCCTGCCGACACACCGCGTCGCGGTGGTCGGCATCGGCGGCCTCGGTCACCTGGCCATCCAGTTCCTCGCGAAGTGGGGATGCGCCGTCACCGCCATCTCGACAACCCCCGCCAAGCGTGCCGACGCGGAACGCTTGGGCGCCAAGGACTTCATCGTCTCCGGTGAGCCAGGGGCCCTGCAGAAGGCCGCCGGCACGTTCGACTTCGTCTTGTCCACTGTGTCCGCGGACCTGCCCTGGGACGACTACCTCGCCATCCTGCGACCAGAGGGCCGGCTGTGCCTCGTCGGCGTCCCGGAACAACCCATCACGGTCTCGCAGCTGAGCCTGATGTCCGAGGCGAAGACGGTTGTCGGTGGCATCGTCGGGTCGGCAACGCAGACCCGACAGATGATCGAATTCGCCGTCCGCCACAACATCCGACCTACCGTGGAGACGTTCCCGGCGACGAACTTCGACCATGCGCTCGACCGCGTCCGCACGGGCCGCTCCCGCTACCGCACCGTCGTCGAGTTCTGACCAAGCCGCGGCCGGTGTTCGTGTTGGACGAGGAATCGGAACAACCGGAGCCGTAGTTCCGGGATCCGCAGTTCAGGACCGACAGGGAGTGTTTCGGCGGCGGCTGCTGCTCGACAGCAGCCTCACAGTGCAGATCGTGGAATCTGTGTGCCACACATCACCGTGGCCGCAGGTCGGAATCAGGTGAGGGGCGCCGAGGTTCCGGATGACATGACGACGATTGGCATCATCGGCAGTGGCAACATCGGAAGCACCGTGGCGCGGCTGGCGGTGGCCGCCGGGCACGACGTGGTGTTGAGCAACTCTCGTGGCGCGCACACCCTTCAGGACCTCGTGTCCGAGCTGGGGCCGAAGGCGCACGCCGCGACCCCCGCGGAGGCGGCCGCGGCCGGCGACGTCGTGGTGGTGACGGTGCCGCTGCGGGCGTACCGGGAGGTCCCGGTGGAGCCGCTGGCCGGCAAGGTGGTCATCGACACCAACAACTACTACCCGGACCGCGACGGCGTCTTCGACGAACTGGAGGACGGCTCCAGCACCACCGGTGAGCTGCTGCAGAAGCACCTGCCGGAAGCGCACGTGGTGAAGGGCTTCAACAACATCTGGGCCGGGCACCTGGGTGACCTGGCCCGTCCGGCGGGGAGCGCGGACCGGTCGGCGCTCCCCATCGCCGGTGACAACGAGGCCGCCAAGCAGGCGGTCACCGAGTTCTTCGACAGCCTCGGCTACGACACCGTGGACGCCGGACCGCTCGCCGAGAACTGGCGCACCCAGCGGGACACTCCGGTATATGTGACTCCCTACGGTGCTTACGGGGTGCTCCCCGGCACCCAGGCGAGCACGCAGGTCGTCCGTGAGGCACTCGCCGCGGCCAAGTGAGGGTCTGCGGCTCCATCCGGTGAGGGCTCGCCCGTTCTCCTGGACGCTCACCGCGTCCTCCAGTGGCACATCGGTTGCTGCGAGCTGTTCGTTGCCCTGGGCGACCTGGTTCGCGCCGTGGGCGAGCTGCCGGGTGAGTGCGGGGAGCTGGGCCGTGTCCCGTTCGGCCTGGGTGAGGTGCGCCGCGAGCTGGGAGGACTCTGCCGCGAGTGGGGAGGTGCCGGCGGCGAGCTGGCCCGCACCGGCGGAGAGCGCCCCCAGCGCGTTCAGTCCTGACACCACCTCGCGGAACTGATCGCCATGAAACGCCCGCTCGTACTCCCCCACCACGACCGCATGGAACTCGCGACCAGGATCCGCGGCGGCGGCCAGCAACGCCCCGGCTTCCGGACGGTCCAGCCACCACGCTGCCACGCACGAAACGTCTGCACGTCCTGGAACGTGCCCGTCGACATCCGGCCGTAGAACGCAAAGCGCACGCCAGAGTCCTCGACCGATGCAGCCAGACGGCGCGGTTCCGTCAACGCAGCGAGCAGGTCGGCATTCGTCAGCGCGGCCACAGTCAGCTCCCCCGGTCAGAACCGAGACCCCGGCACCGAAGGCATCGTGACGAAGGCGCGCCCATTCCACCCGAACAGCGAAGACCCGTGTCGGCTTCAGGACCGGGGCACTCGGTCGGACGGGCTGCCGGAACCGCGCGGCGGACCGGAAGCCGCGTCAGGGTCGAGGAGCACGTCGCACTTCGAAGATCGCCTGAAGAACGCATGTCGGCATCGATGCGCAGGTCCTGGAGCCGCAGCCGAGCGTCTGGAGCCGGTGCCCGGTTAGGCGGGTTTTCCAGGGGTAGTTCGGGGAGGACGCCCCCTGGTTCGGGCGATGTGGTGGATGTGACCGCGTTCGAGAAGGCCATCTCCACCGTCGCGTGCGATGGCAGGTCACCGACGGCGTTCGTCGGGATGACAGTGCCTGTGGATCACCGTGCAGGCCACCTGGCCAGGGCGAGCTGCTCCGTGCCGGTGGTGCGGGGATCACGCGAAGGAGGATCCATGGAACTGACGGCTACGACCACGATTCGCAAACCCGTGTCGGAGGTGTTCGCGTTCTGGCGTGAACTGGAGAACCTGCCGAAGTTCATGGCGCATCTCGACGAGGTCCGTGCCACCGGTGACCGGACCAGCCACTGGGTGGCCAGCGCTCCGTTCGGTGCGAACGTCGAGTGGGACGCGGAGATCGTCGAGGTGGTGCTCGCCGAGAAGATCGCGTGGCGGTCGACCGGAAAGGCGGACGTGCCCAACGCCGGTGTGGTCCGGTTCGTGCTCGCCCCGGATGGTGTGAGCACGGAGGTGCACGTCGGGCTCGTGTACGACATCCCGGGCGGCGCGATCGGCAAGGTGGTCGCCAAGTACTTCGGCGAGGAACCGCACCAGCAGCTCGATGACGACCTTCGCCGGTTCAAGCAGGTGATGGAGACCGGTGAGGTCATGCGCTCCGACGGTGCTCCGTGGGGCAAGCGGGCCCGCAAGGAGTTCCCGCAGCGCCCGGCCCAGCCGTTGTCGGACGCCGAACTGGAGAAGGGACCGGAATCATGAGGGCGAACACCTGGGCGGGCCGCAACAAGGTCGAGGTCCGCGACGTGCCGGACCCGAAGATCCTCAACAGCCGCGATGCCATCGTCCGGATCACCTCCACCGCGATCTGCGGCTCGGACCTGCACCTGGTCGACGGGTACGTGCCCACCATGCAGGACGGCGACGTCCTGGGACACGAGTTCATGGGCGAGGTGGTCGAGGTCGGCGCGAGCGTCGATCCTGGCCGGCTGCGCGTCGGGGACCGGGTCGTCGTGCCGTTCCCGATCGCGTGCGGGGCGTGCGGGGCGTGTGCCGCCGAGCTGTACTCGTGTTGCGAGAACTCGAACCCGAACGCCGGGATCGCGGAGAAGATGTTCGGGCACCCGGTCGCGGGGATCTTCGGCTACTCGCACCTGACCGGGGGCTTCGCCGGCGGTCAGGCGCAGTACGCGCGCGTGCCGTTCGCCGACGTCGGGCCGTTGAAGATCGAGTCGGATCTGACCGACGAGCAGGTGCTGTTCCTCTCCGACATCCTGCCCACGGGGTACATGGGCGCCGAGATGTGCGACATCCAGCCCAGCGACGTGGTGGCGGTCTGGGGTGCCGGTCCGGTGGGCCAGTTCGCCATGGACAGCGCGAGGATGCTCGGCGCCGCGAAGGTCATCGCCATCGACAAGGAGCCCTACCGGCTGCGGATGGCGGAGCAGGCGGGCCACACACCGGTGAACTTCGAGGAGGTCGACGTGCGGTCCCGGCTGCTGGAGCTGAGCGGTGGGCGCGGGCCGGACAAGTGCATCGACGCGGTCGGCCTGGAAGCCACGCACGGCAGCGCGCACATCGCCGCCTACGACCGGATCAAGCAGGCCGTGCGGTCCGAGTCCGACCGTCCCCACGTGCTGCGCCAGGCCATCATGTCGTGCCGCAGCGGCGGTGTGGTCTCGGTGATCGGCGTGTACGGCGGACTGATCGACAAGTTCCCCGCCGGCGCGTGGATGAACCGGTCGCTGACCCTGCGGACAGGACAGTGCCACGTGCGGCGTTACATGGTGCCGCTGCTGGAGCGCATCGAGCGCGGGGAGATCGATCCCACCAGGATCATCACCCACACCCTCCCGCTGGAGGAGGCGGAACGCGGCTTCGAGATGTTCAAGAACAAGCAGGACGACTGCGAGAAGGTCGTCCTCAAGCCCTGAGGCACCAGACGGGTCCGGCCACCGGGGCGAGCCAGTCTCGGTGGCCGGACCCGGCGTCACTCGCGCAGCATGTCCAGCACCGCCAGGGACCGCTTCACCGCGGTGTTCCCGCTGACCAGACAGAGTTTCGACCCCATCCGGCTCGCGTGTCGCTCGGCCCGCACGAGCGCTCTCAGGCCCGCGGTGCCGAGGAACGTGACTTCGCACAGGTCCACGATGATCGTCCCCTGTGTCAGGTCCAGATGCGGCTCGATCGCGAGGACCAGAAGGTCCACAGTGGACGCATCGATCTCCCCGCTCAGACGGATCACGCGGACTCTGGTCGCACTCGCGACGGGAACCACCATCGCTCACCTCCGGCAGATCTTGGAAGTGAGCACGCTGCCGCATCACACGCGTGCGACGCTTCGGTCCACGAGGCGGAAATCCCGTGCAGGCCATGGACCTGCCGGGTCACGCCTGGAGCTTCTCGCGGCGCTCCTGCTGGCGGTAGCCGTACGCGGCGTTGCGCACCGCCTCGTCGCTCTCCAGCCGCGCACCGAGCGCACCGGCCACGGTCGCGACCGACGCGGCGAGCCACGCCATGCCGAGGTAGTCGCGCACGGCCGGCGGATGGCCGATCTCCTGTGCCAGCACAGAAGGTTCGAGCACGAGCACGGCCGACGCGAGCACCACCACGAACAACGCCAGGTACAGCGTGGAGATCCCCAGCGCCAGGGTGACCACTGTGGTCAGGTTGTACAGCCGCGCCCTTTCCCGCCCGACCGCGTCGGACGGGCGCTCCCACAACTCGTGGGTGACGATCAGCCACACCACCATCGCCGCGATCGACAACAGCGTCGCCGCCACCAGCCTGACCACGCTCGAGTGGGTGCCCAGCATCCACATGGTCGAGCTGATCAACGTGTACGCGCCCGTGCCCAGCGCCGCGACGAGCACGCTGGACAGTCCCATCGCGAGCCGCCACGGCCGGTTCGCCCTGACCATGCCCGTGAACAGCCGAAGCCGGCCGCGAAAACCCGGGGCCACGAACCGCACGCCGATGTCGTCGCTGGGCGAGTCGACCCGCTGGGCGAGCCGTTCCATCGGGACCTGACGATCCCGCAGCTCGGCCACGAGGGCGCTGACCACGTCACCGGTCTTGCGGCGCAGACCCCAGCCACCCAGCGCCGGAAGCGAGGCCACGGCCAGCCCGTCGTCGGCGCTCGCGTCGGCCACCACCGGGTCTGTGCCGTCCCTGCGCGGCAGGTCCGTCAGGCACACCCACAGGTCGCAACGCTCCTCCACGACCTGATCTCGCACCGCTTGCACGACGTGCCGCACGGTGCCGTGCTCGTCGGCGGCGAACTGGTCGCGCACGGGCACCACGCGCCAGTTCACGTCAGCGTCCACGTCCCGGCTCAGCCGCCGCGGCAGTTCCTCGGCGAGGTCTTCCACGATGTCGGTGGCCAGCCCGGGATCAGCGAGCAGGCCGAGCACTACGGTTTCCTGCATGCGCCGGCGAGTACCCCGTGAGAGCCCGGATAGTCGGGAATCCGCCCGGAACCGGACCGCGGGGCTACTGGTGGTACGGGTTGTCGAGGAGCACGCCGGTCATCCAGATCTGCGGATGGGCCTTCACCATCGGGACGATCACGTCAGCGTCGAACACGTCGAGGTCGTAGAAGCACAACGCGTACACCGGGTGCCTGTTCGCCCACAGGCCCGCGTTCACCTCGTACCGGAAGAGCGCGTCGAGCTGTTCCGGACTGCGCGGCGACGTCCCCACCCAGCGCATGTCGCCCGCGACCCGGCACGGTGTTCCCTCCCGCTGCGCCCACTCGTCGAGCTCGGCCAGCATCTCGTCGCCGTCCAGCACGTCGTCGCGCTGGTACCGGACTTCCGGTTCCTGCACCAGCAGTCGCGGTTGCCGACCCCCGAGTCGCTGTTCCACGTCGTCCGTCTCCTCCGCGACGCCGATGTACTGGCACGCCTCGCCGCGGCGAAGTCCGTCGGACAGGAACGGGATCAGCAGGTCGTCCCGTTCCGCGCGGCCGTGGTGGAACACGCACAGGTGTGAGTGCACCTGGAGCATCCCGCCGTCGAACACCGCGTTCGTCACCGGCCCTCCAGCGGTCGCCCCTGCAGGACCTGCCACGCACGGGTCGCGACGTGGACGTTCAGCCGGGTCTCCACGTCACCGAGGTCGAACCCGGTGATCTCCTTCATCCTGCCCAGCCGGTACCGCAGCGTGCTGCGGTGGATCATCAGCGCGGTCGCGGTCCGGTCGTAGTTGCCGCCGCACTCCAGGAACTGCGACAGCGTGCGGACCATGTCCGCGTCCCGCTTGGTGTCGTAGTCGATCAGACCGCCCAGCCACTCCCACACGAACGACGTGATCTCCGTACGACTCTCCCCCGTGTCGAGGATCCGGTAGAGGCCGAGCTGCTCGAACGACGCCACACCGCTGGGACGGCGCGACGACCGCCGGATGCGCAACGCGCGCGAGGCCTCCTTGAACGACTGCGGCAGTCCGTCCGGCGCGGCGCAGGCGCGACCGATGGCGACCACGCCCGTGCCGTCGCCCAGCTCCTGTGTCAGTAACCGGAACAGCGCCTCACCGTCCGGATGACCGCGCACGATCACAACGCCGACGCCGGAACGCCGTGAGCACAACGCCTTCCACCCGAGCTCGGTGATCGCGTGGGACAACGCGTGCGACAGCGTTCCGTCAGTTTGGGTTCCGCTCCACTGCACCATCATGACGTGGTGCGCACCGCGCAGGTCGTGACCCAGTGCGCCAGCGCGTGCGTAGGCGCTGTCGTTGTCCGTGCCGGTCACCAGGTCGTCCACGAGTTCGCGGTGCAGCCGCAGCTCCACCTCGGCGAGGCTGCGCTGGTGGGCGAGCTCCGACGCGAGCACGACCGTGCCGTACTCCAGCGTGAAGATCTCGTACTCCCGCGAGGTCTTCGCCGGATCGATCAGGACGACCACGCCCAGCACCTCGTGGTGCGGCTTGACGAGCGAGATCAGCCGGTCCCGTTCGCGCAGCGGGGAGGTCAGGCGGGCGGCACGGCGAAGCAGGTCCTCCCTGCGCCGCGCGTGCAGTTTCGGATAGGGGTCGGGACGGCCCGGCCCCGCCCACGCGCGCAGGTTCCCGAACTGGTCCTCGATGGCCACGGGCAATGTGGTGAGCTCGTTGAGCGCGTCGGCGATTCCCTGTTCGCCGGCGCCGCTGGCAGTCACCCGAGTCAGCACCTCGTGCACTCGTTGTTGTTGGCGCAACTTGTTCACCGTCGCGGTCAGCCGCGCGTTCACCTCGGACCGTTCGTCATTGGACCGGCGCAGCCCATCGGTGTACGCGTCCTCGTCGAGGTGCAGGGTCGCGTTCGCGAGCGCGGCGGTGGTCTGCTGTCCGAGCACCTTGAGCAGGAACATCTCGTCGACCGTCGGTTCCGACCGCGCCACCACGACCAGGCAGCCGGCCAGACCGCTCGTCCCTCTCAACGGGAACGCCCAGCGCCATGTGCCGTCGGCGAGCACCACGCCGGAACCAGGGGCGTCGAGTTCGGACACGAACGGTCTGGGTTCCGGATCGGCGGCCAGTCCCGCGGGTTGCCGCTCGAGGCTGCCGTTGGTCATGAGGTAGGTCGCCACGACCGTGCACGGCCCCAGTGACGGCACCGAAGTCGCCGCGAGGGCAAGGATCTCCCGAGGATCCCTGCCGCTGAACATCTTCATCGACAGGACGAACAGGGCGTAGAGAGTGGACAGTTGGGCGCGAGCCCAACCATCCAGTTCTCCTGTTCCCGCAGCCATGCCTCCCCCGCGCAGTCGCTCGTCTGCCGCCCAGCCTAGTGCTGCTGTGTCCAGTGCGCAGGACGCGTTTCGCCCTCACAGGGCGACGCGCCACACGGATGCCCTTCGCCAGGGTGGAACCGATGCACGTCCCCGGAACACCAGATCCAGAAGGGCATGAGCCCAGATGACATTGATGCGTTTCGACCCGTTCCGTGAACTCGACCGGCTCTCCGAGCAGGCAGTCCGCACGCCACGTGCACTGCCGATGGAGGCGTTCCGCCGCGGTGACCGATGCATCGTGGCGCTCGATTTGCCAGGTGTGGACAGGAAAGACGTCGACGTGACCGTGGAACGCAACGTGGTCATGGTCAAGGCCAGGCGCGACCCGTTGCGGCACGAGAACGACGAGGTGCTGATCGACGAACGGCCGCACGGGGAGTTCAGCCGTCAGTTCTTCCTCGGCGACATGCTCGCCGCCGGTGAGCTGACCGCCGAGTTCGACCGCGGCGTGCTCGTGCTGACGATCCCGATCGCCGAGTCGAGCAAGCCTCGCAAGATCGAGGTCTCCGAGCAGACGACCATCGACGCCTGAGGGGTAGCCATGACCACTCGTCACAACGGCGCGCACACCAGCGTTGACACAAGCGGTGCTCTCGCCCAGAGCGCGTCGCAGCGGCGCAAGATCGCGTCGTTCACCAACTACCGCGACGCCGAGCGCGCCGTCGATTACTTGTCGGACAACAAGTTCCCGGTCGGCCGGACCGCGATCATCGGCGGCGACGTCCGCATGGTCGAGCAGGTCATCGGCCGGATGAACTGGGGCCGCGCCCTGCTGAACGGTGCCACCTCCGGCGCGGTCCCCGGCCTGTTCTTCGGCTGGATCTTCGGACTGTTCGACCTCATCAACCCGCTGGTCGCCGCGTTCACGCTCGCCCTGTACGGCCTGGTGTTCGGCGCGCTCATCGGCGCTGTCATGGGCGCGGTCTTCTACGCGCTGCAGCGCGGCAGGCGCGACTTCAGCTCCGTGACCATGATGGTGCCGAGCCGGTACGACCTCGTCGTGGACGAGGAAGTGGCGGACGAGGCACAGCGGCTGCTCTCCAGCTTGACCCCCGCCGGGGGTGCTTCGTAGTGGCCACGGCAGTGGGGATCGACCTGGGCACGACGAACTCCGCGATCGCGGTCGTGGAGGGCGGCCAACCGGTAGTGATCGCGAACGCCGAGGGGGCCAGGACCACGCCGTCCGTCGTGGCGTTCACCGAGAGCGGCGAACGGCTGGTGGGCCAGCTGGCGAAGCGCCAGTCCGTGCTGAACCCCCAAGGCACGATCTACTCGGCCAAGCGCTTCATCGGCCGGCGCTTCGAGGAGGTCGACGAGGAGGCGAAGACGGTCACGTTCGACGTCGTCGCCGGACCGAACGACGCGGTGCGCTTCAAGGTCCGCGACAAGCTCTACGCGCCCGAGGAGATCAGCGCGCAGGTGTTGCGCAAGCTGGTCGACGACGCGGGCAAGTACCTCGGGGAGAAGGTGCGCGAGGCGGTGATCACCGTGCCCGCGTACTTCAACGACTCGCAGCGCCAGGCGACCAAGGACGCCGGCAGGATCGCGGGGCTCGAGGTCCTGCGGATCGTGAACGAGCCGACGGCCGCCGCGCTGGCGTACGGGTTGGACAGGAAGGGACACGAGACGGTGCTCGTGTTCGACCTGGGCGGCGGCACGTTCGACGTGTCCCTGCTCGACGTCGGCGACGGTGTGGTCGAGGTGCGCTCCACCTCCGGTGACACCCACCTCGGCGGCGACGACTTCGACCGCAGGCTCGTCGACCACCTGGCGGACAAGTTCAAGAACGACACCGGAATCGACCTGCGCAACGACGCCCAGGCGCTGCAACGGCTCTACGAGGCGGCGGAGAAGGCCAAGGTCGAGCTCAGCTCGGTCGCCCAGACCCAGGTGAGCCTGCCGTTCGTCACCGCCGACTCCACCGGACCCAAGCACCTGACCGAGACCGTGACGCGGTCGACGTTCGAACAGATCACCGCCGACCTGGTGGAGCGCTGCCTCGCCCCGGTCGAGCAGGCGATGGCCGACGGCAAGGTGTCCGCGAACGACATCGACGAGGTCGTCCTCGTCGGCGGGTCGACCAGGATCCCCGCCGTGCAGAAGCTCGTCCGCCGGCTGACCGGCGGCAAGGACCCGAACATGAGCGTCAACCCGGACGAGGTCGTGGCACTCGGTGCCGCGGTCCAGGCCGGGGTGCTCAAGGGCGAGGTCAAGGACGTGCTGCTGCTCGACGTGACTCCCCTGTCGCTGGGCGTCGAGACCCGCGGCGGCGTGATGACCAGGATCATCGAGCGGAACACGACGATCCCGGCCCGCCGCTCCGAGGTGTTCTCCACCGCCGAGGACAACCAGCCCGCCGTGGACGTCGTGGTGCTGCAGGGCGAACGCGAACGCGCGGCCGACAACCGCGTGCTCGGCCGGTTCCAGCTCACCGGGATCAGGCCCGCGCCGCGCGGTGAGCCGCAGGTCGAGGTCATCTTCGACATCGACGCCAACGGCATCCTCAACGTGACCGCCCGGGACAAGGACACGGGCGCGGAGCAGGGCATCACCATCAGCGAGAGCTCGAACCTGGACACGTCCGACATCGAGCGGATGGTGACCGACGCCGAGGCGAACCAGGCGGAGGACCGGAGACTGCGCGAGGCCGTGGACGCCCGCAACACGCTCGACTCGATCGCCTACCAGGTCGAGAAGACCCTCTCGGACCTCGGCGACAACGCGCCCGCGCACGAGAAGGCCCGCGCCGAGATGCTGGTCTCCGAGACGCGCGAGGCGTTGCAGAACGAGGCTCCGCTGGAGCGCGTGCGGGAGCTGACCGACGAGCTAACCCAGGTGCTGAACGGCCTGATGGCGGCGCGCTCGTCCGCGCCACCACCGTCTTCCGGCACGAACTCGGCGACGGCTTCGGACGACGACGTCATCGACGCCGACTTCGACCGGGTCTGACCACGATGACCACCCAGGGGAACGCCGCGAACTCAGCGGCTGGTTCCGGGGCCGACGCCGCCCCTCCTCAGGCGCCGGCCCCGGAACGGGACACCGCCGAGCTGGAAGACCGCTGGCTGCGTGCCATGGCGGAACTGGAGAACGTGCGCAAGCGGCACGACCGGGAGCTCGACCGCACACGCACCGCCGAACGCGGGCGGGTGGCTTCGGCGTGGCTGCCGGTGCTCGACAACCTGGAACTCGCGCTCGGGCACGCCTCCGACGACGCGTTCGCCGAAGGCGTGCGGGCGACCCTCGACCAGGCCGTCGAGGCGCTCGCCCGGCTCGGCTACCCGCGTCACGACGCCACCGGCGTGCCGTTCGACCCGGCCGTGCACGAGGTCGTGACGGTGCAGGACGACCCGGACGCGCCTGCGAACACAGTCGTACGCGTGCTGCGGCCGGGTTACGGCGATCTTCGTCCCGCCGCGGTCGCGGTGTCGCGCCGGCGGGAGTGAGCCGGCGTGGCCACGGACTTCTACGACGTGCTCGGCGTGCCCCGCGGCGCGGGCGACGACGAGATCGGGCGGGCGTACCGCAAGCTCGCGCGGCAGTACCACCCGGACGTCAACCGCGACCCCGGTGCCGAGGACCGGTTCAAGGAGGTCAGCGAGGCCTACGAGGTCCTCTCGGACCCGGCGCAGCGCAAGCGGTACGACCGGTTCGGCGAGGACTTCCGCCGCGTCCCGGAGGACTACGGCGAACGCGCTCCTCGGGGACGCACGGTCTACACGAGCGGACCGGGTCACGGCGGGTTCGAGGACTTCGACTTCGAGGACCTGTTCAGCGGGGTCTTCCGCCGAAGCGGGCGCGGTGGTCCGGTTCCGGGCGCAGACCAGGAGGCCGAGCTGACGCTCTCGGTCGAGGACGCCTACCGCGGCGGCCAGCGCAGGCTCACGATCGGCGGCCGCGACCTGGACGTCACGATCCCGCCCGGTGTGGTGGACGGCCAGCGCATCCGGCTGTCCGGCCAGGGCGGGCAGGGTTCCGGCGGAGGCACGTCCGGGGACCTGTTCCTGGTGGTCCGGATCGCACCGCACCCCCGGTACCGGCTGGAAGGCCGTGACGTCGTCGTGGACCTGCCGGTCGCGCCGTGGGAGGCGGCCCTCGGCGCCACCGTGCCGATCACGACACCGGGCGGCGAGGCGAAGGTCCGCGTGGTGGCCGGCTCGTCGAGCGGACGACGGCTGCGGCTGCGCGGTGAGGGCATGCCGAATCCGCGCGGCAAAGCCGGTGACCTCTACGCGGTCGTGAAGGTCGTGGTCCCGAAAAAGCTCGGCAGGCGGGAACGGGAGCTCTTCGAGGAACTCGCCGCGGTCTCCGACTTCGATCCGAGAGGCTCGTGATGTACGTCCTGACGAAACCGGCGAGGCTGAGCGCCGACCGCGTGTCCGTCCACACAGGACTTCACCCTGACCTGGTGCGCCGGTTCGCCGCGCTCGGGCTGATCGAGTGCGCGGTGGACGACGGCGGACGGCTGTGGTTCCCACCGGACACCGCCGCCCGCATCGCACGGATCCAGCGGCTGCGCGGCGGGCTCTCGCTCAACTACAACGCGATCGGGCTCGTGCTGGACCTGCTCGACCGGATCCGAGTCCTCGAAGCCCAAGTGCACGGGAGTGAGACATCATGGAGGTGAACCGGCTGTGGACCCGAACCGGCTGACGCAGAAGTCGCAGGAGGCGCTGCAATCCGCCCAGGAGGTCGCCCAGCGGCTCGGGCACACCGAGACCGACGGCGAACACCTCCTGATGGCCCTGGTCGAACAGCCCGAGGGCCTGGTGGCGCGTCTGCTCACCCAGGCGGACGTGAACGTGGCGACGCTGACGGAGGACGTGCGGACCGCGCTCTCCCGACGCCCGAAGGTGACCGGACCGGGTGTCCAACCAGGACAGGTCAGCGTCACCCGCCGGCTGATGGGCGTTCTCGACGCCGCGGAACGGGAAGCCAAGCGGCTCAAGGACGAGTACGTCAGCGTCGAGCACCTGCTGCTCGCACTGGCCGAGGAGGGCGAGAGCACCAAAGCCGGCCAGATCCTGGCGCGGTACGGCATCACCCGGGACCGGTTCCTGGAGGGTCTGGCCCGAATCCGCGGCAACCAGCGCGTGCGCAGTGCCACGCCGGAGGGGACCTACGAGGCCCTGGAGAAGTACGGCCGCGACCTCGTGAGCGACGCCCGGACCGGCGACTTCGACCCGGTGATCGGCCGGGACGCGGAGATCCGCCGGGTGGTCCAGATCCTCTCCCGCAAGACGAAGAACAACCCGGTGCTGATCGGCGAGCCCGGCGTCGGCAAGACCGCGATCGTCGAAGGGCTCGCCCAGCGGATCGTGCGCGGCGACGTGCCGGAAGGCCTGCGGGACAAGACGGTCTTCTCCCTCGACATGGGCTCCCTGGTGGCCGGCGCCAAGTACCGCGGCGAGTTCGAGGAACGGCTCAAGGCCGTGCTCGCCGAGGTCAAGGCCGCCGACGGACGGATCCTGCTGTTCGTCGACGAGCTGCACACCGTCGTGGGCGCGGGCGCCGCCGAGGGGTCGATGGACGCCGGCAACATGCTCAAACCGATGCTCGCGCGCGGTGAGCTGCACATGATCGGCGCCACCACGCTCGACGAGTACCGCAAGCACATCGAGTCCGACGCCGCGCTGGAACGGCGGTTTCAGACCGTCGTCGTGGCCGAGCCGTCGCCGGAGGACGCGATCTCGATCCTGCGCGGCCTGCGGGAACGTCTCGAGGTCTTCCACGGCGTCAAGATCCAGGACGCCGCGCTCGTGTCCGCCGTGGTGCTGTCCCGGCGCTACATCACCGACAGGTTCCTGCCGGACAAGGCGATCGACCTGGTGGACGAGGCGTGCGCACGGCTGCGCACCGAGATCGACTCGATGCCGGCCGAACTGGACGAGACGTCGCGGCGCGTGACCCGGCTGGAGATCGAGGAAGCCGCGCTGGCCAAGGAAACCGACCAGGCCAGTGAGCAACGACTGGCCGCGCTGCGCAAGGAGCTCGCCGACCTGCGCGCCGAGCTCGACGCCATGACCGCGCAGTGGGAGGCGGAGCGGCAGGCCATCCGGCGCGTGCAGGACCTGCGCGGCGAACTGGAACGCGTGCGCCGCGAAGCCGAGGAGGCCGAACGCGCCTACGACCTGAACCGGGCCGCGGAACTGCGCTACGGCACGCTCACCGAACTGGCGACCCAGCTCGCGGCCGAGGAGGACCGGCTCGCCGGCAAACAGGGCTCGCACAGGCTGCTCAAGGAAGTGGTGACCGAGGACGAGATCGCCGAGATCGTCGCGGCGTGGACCGGCATCCCGGTGTCGAGGCTCCAGGAGGGCGAGCGGGAGAAGCTGCTGAAGCTGGACCAGATCCTGCACGAACGGGTGATCGGCCAGGAGGACGCGGTGCGGCTGGTCGCCGACGCGATCATCCGTGCGCGGGCGGGGGTGAAGGACCCGCGCAAGCCGATCGGGTCGTTCATCTTCCTGGGCCCCACCGGGGTCGGCAAGACCGAGCTGGCGAAGACGCTGGCGGCGGCGCTGTTCGACAGCGAGGACAACATGGTGCGCCTCGACATGAGCGAGTACCAGGAAAAGCACACGGTCTCGCGGCTCGTCGGCGCGCCTCCCGGATATGTCGGCTACGACGAGGGCGGCCAGCTCACGGAAGCGGTGCGGCGCAAGCCCTACTCGGTCGTGCTGCTCGACGAGATGGAGAAGGCGCACCCGGACGTGTTCAACACGTTCCTGCAGGTGCTCGACGACGGCCGGATCACCGACGCGCAGGGCCGCACGGTCGACTTCCGCAACACCGTCATCATCATGACGTCCAACATCGGCTCGGAGCACCTCCTGGACGGCGTCACCGCCGACGGGGAGATCAAACCGGACGCACGCGGGGCCGTGCTGGCGTCCTTGCGCGACCACTTCCGGCCCGAGTTCCTCAACCGCGTCGACGACATCGTCCTGTTCACGCCACTGCGGCTGGAACAGATCGAACGCATCGTGGACCTGCAGTTCGCCGAGCTGCGCGCCCGCCTCGCGGAACGCCGGATCGACGTCGAGCTCACCGAACCGGCCCGCGAGTTCATCGCCCTGCGCGGCTTCGACCCCGTCTACGGAGCACGGCCGCTGCGCCGCTACATCGCGCACGAGGTCGAGACGCGCGTCGCACGCGCACTGATCGCGGGTGACCTGGCGGAGAACACGACGATCCTGGTGGACGTGGTGGACGACGAGCTGTCCGTCGTCACGTCCGGTGAGAGCAGGGCGGTCGCATGAGGACGACGGACATCGCCTGCCCGAACTGCGGCAAGACCAACCGCATACCCGTTGTCGCGCAGGGCAAGCCGAAGTGCGGCAACTGCGGCCGACCGCTGCCGTGGATCGTCGACGCGCTCGACGACGACTTCGCCGAGGTGGCCGAGCAGGCGGAGGTTCCCGTGCTGGTCGACATGTGGGCGACGTGGTGCGGGCCGTGCAGGATGGTCAGCCCCGTGCTCGACCAGCTCGCACACGAACGGGCCGGCGACATCAAGCTCGTGCGGGTGGACGTCGACCGCGCACCCCGTCTGTCAGAACGGTTCGAAGTGCGTTCGATACCCACGCTGATGATCCTGCGCGCCGGTGAGGTGATCGCCCGGCAACCCGGCGCGGTGCCCGCGCCCCAGCTGCGCGCCTGGCTCGACAAGGCTCTCGTCCCGGAGGTGAAGACATGATCAGCCGTTACCTGCTGCGCCAGCTTCCCGTGCGCGTCACCACCGGTGCGTACGTGCTCAACTCGGGACTCGGCAAGTTGCACGCCGACCAGGAGACCGCGGAGTCCCTGCAGGGCTTCGCGGCGACCACGTACCCGGTGCTGGGCAAGCTCGACGCCCAGCGGTTCACGACGCTGCTCGCGGCCGGGGAGATCATGACCGGCGTGGCGCTGCTGGTGCCGCTGGTGCCCGCGGTCGTCGCCGGTGCCGCGCTCACCGGGTTCGCCGGCGGGTTGCTCGGGCTCTACCTGAAGACACCCGGGATGCGACAGAAAGGCAGCCTGCGACCGACCGAACAGGGCATCTCGCTGGCGAAGGACGTGTGGTTGCTGGGGGTCGGCCTGTCGCTGGTGCTCGACGACGTGACACGGGAGGACCGATGACCACGATCGTGGACGAACACCTCGCGCTCGTGCGCGAGGTCGTGCCGCAGACCCCGCAGGGTTGCCGTGAGTGCCTCATCTCGGGCACCCAGTGGGTTCACCTGCGACTGTGCCTCACGTGTGGACACGTCGGCTGCTGCGACTCCTCGCCGATGAAACACGCGCGCAGGCACGCTTTCGGCATCGGCCATCCGATCGTGCGTTCTTATGAACCCGGCGAGAACTGGCGGTGGTGTTATGTCCACCAGGCTTTCGTCTGAGCAGCGTTCGTCCGGGCCGCAGGAGACACCGGACGAGCACGGCGCCTTCCCCCGCCTCGACGGCGACCAGATCGACCAGATCGCGCTGCACGGCACAAGGCGCCCGACACGAGAAGGGGAAGTGCTGTACGCCGAGGGCGACCGCGACCACGACTTCTTCGTGATCGTCAGCGGTGTCGTGCAGGTGCTCGAGAACGGCGAGGTCGTGCGGGTGCACGGACCAGGCCGGTTCCTCGGCGAACTCGGTCTGCTGGAAGGGCAACCGTCGTTCGTGACGGCCGTCGTCGCACAGCCCGGCGAGGTGGTCCAGCTGACCGCGGCCGAGCTGACCGAGCTGGTGCGCAACGACCCCGTGCTGGGAGGCCTGGTCCTGCGCGCGTACCTGATGCGCCGGGCGGTGCTCATCGGCAGGGGCAGTGGCCTGCAGATCATCGGCTCGTGCTTCTCGCCGGACACCAAGCGGCTGCTGGAGTTCGCCGCGCGCAACCGGATCCCGCACCGGCTGGTCGACATCGACAACGACAGCGACGCCGAGGAACTGCTGCGCAGGTTCGGCGTGACCGTCCACCAGACCCCCGTGGTCGTGGTGCCCGGAGGCGGGACGCTGCGCAACCCCGGCAACCGGGAACTGGCCCAGGCGCTGGGTCTGCACGCGTCGTCCCCGCCAAGTGACCTCACCGACCTGCTCGTGGTCGGCGCGGGCCCCGGTGGCCTCGCGGCCGTCGTGTACGGCGCGGCGGACGGGCTCGGCGTGGTGGCCGTCGACTCGGTCGCCGCAGGCGGGCAGGCCGGGACGACGTCGCGGATCGAGAACTACCTGGGTTTCCCCACCGGCATCTCCGGCCCGGACCTCACCGAACGCGCCGTCCTGCAGGCCGGGAAGTTCGGCGTGCCCGTGAACGTGTCCGCGGAGGCGGTCTCGTTCTCCGCGCACGACGGTCACTACGTGGTGGGCTTCGACGACTCGTCCCAGGTCAGGACGCGATCGCTGGTGATCGCGACCGGCGCGCGCTACCGCAGGCTCGACCTGCCCCGGCTCGCCGACTTCGAGTCGACCGACGTGTACTACGCCGCCACGATCCACGAAGCACGCGCGTGCCGGGCGAACCCGGTCGCGATCGTGGGCGGGGGCAACTCGGCAGGCCAGGCGGCCGTGTTCCTCGCGGACCGGGTCCCCCAGGTCCACCTGGTGGTGCGCGGCGGCGACCTGAACAAGGACATGTCCCGTTACCTGGTCGACCGCGTGACGAGCCATCCCCGGATCGAGGTGCTGCTGCACCACGAGGTCGTGGAGCTGCTGGGCGGCGACAAGCTCGACGGCGTCGTCGTGGAGGACAACCGCAACCACGACCGGCGCGCCCTGCAGGTGCGGGCGCTGTTCGTGTTCATCGGCGCGAAGCCGTGCACGACCTGGCTCTCGTCGTTGATCGCGCTGGACGACGACGGTTTCGTCCTGACCGGTGAACACGTCGCCACCGATGACTCCTGGTGGCACAAAGGCAGAAGGCCGTTCCCGCTGGAGACGAACCGGCCGGGCGTGTTCGCGATCGGCGACGTGCGCAGCGGGTCGATCAAACGGGTCGGCTCCGCGGTCGGCGAGGGCGCGATGGTGGTCCGGCTCGTCCACGACCACCTCTCGTTCGGCGCAAGCAGATGAGGCAGACGGGCGCAACCAGCCGTTTGGCATGCTGTGACGCGTGGAGAGACTACTCAACCATCCGGTGAGCCGCGCGACCCGGATCGATGAGGCGGAGGACTCGGTCACCCGCGTGTTCCTGCCGCACCAGATCGCTCCCACGGGCGGGGAGAAGCCGCTCGACATGCGGCTGAACGCGGTCCGGCTCGGTTCCCTCACGGCCGGCTACCTCGCGTACGGCCAAGAGGTCGACATGCGCACGACGAACGCGTTCGCGTACCACTTCAACATGCCGGTGCAGGGCCGTGCTCGGTCGTCGTTCGGACGCGTGTCGGTGGACGCCGGACCCGCCGAGACGGTCGCATACCTGCCGGACGAACCGGCGTCGATCACGTGGAGCGCCGACTGCGCGCAGCTGTGCCTCATGGTGGAACGGGTGACGCTGGAACAACGGCTCGCGGCCATGCTCGGGCGTCCGGTGGGCCGGATCGGGTTCGCGCCCGCACCGCAGCAGGGCGTGCTGGACGTGCTCGCCCCGTTCCTGCGGGAGTTCGAGGGGCCGGCCCTGCTGCGCCGCCACCCCCTCGCGGCCGGCACGCTGGAGCAACTCGTGCTGGACGGCCTGCTGCTCACCCTGCGGCACGATCACCGTGCGGAGCTGGAGAGAGCACGCCACATCCCGCGCGGTCCGGTGCGCGAGGCCGTGGAACTGCTGGAGGAACGGCCGCACGAGGCGTGGACCACGACCAGTCTGGCCGCGGCGGTCGCGATCTCGGCGCGGGCGCTGCAGGCCGGGTTCAGACTCCACACCGGGGTGTCGCCGACGACGTACCTGCGCGACGTGCGGCTGGGTCGGGTGCACCGCGACCTCACAGCGGCGGCGCCGGGCCTGACCGTCACCGACGCCGCCGCTTCCTGGGGGTTAGTCCACCTGGGACGGTTCGCGGGAACGTACCGCCGCCGTTTCGGGGAGTCGCCGTCCGAGACGCTCAGAAGAAGCCGCAGACACCGGTGAACCCCAGCAGGCCGCTCCCGCCCGTGACGAACACGTCGACGTCGCGTGAGCTCGCCAGCCGGGTGACCCGTACGAGGGCGGCGACCCCACACGCGTCGATGTCGGGCACCGCGCGCAGATCGACCACCATCAGCACCAGGGGTCTGTCCAGTCCGATGAGGCCGGTCAGCACGGCGTCCTCGAACCGCCGGGCCGCGTGCCCGTCGAGGACGCCGCGCACCTCGGCGATCACCACGCCCGGCCCGCCCGCGCGAAATTCAAGATCCACATGCTCAGTCAACTGTCCTGACCAGTGCGGCACCATCCGCCTGGCGACTCGTGTTCGTCCGTTTTCGGAGCCCGGCCCCCCGCACGCCCGCCCGTTCGTACGCCTGCAGCATGTCGGTCGCGATCCGGTCCCACGAGTACCGCGCGCACGCCCGATCGCGACCCGCGGCACCGAGCTCCTGGCGGCGGACGCCATCGGCGAGCAGCCCGCACAACGCCTTCGCCAGAAGGCGCGGTCTCCCAGGCGGAACGTGCAAACCCGTCACCCCGTCGACCACCGAGTCCGCCAACGCGCCCACCGCGGTCGCCACGACGGGCACGCCACACGCCATCGCCTCGAGCGAGACGTGACCGACCGGTTCACACCGCGGCGCGCACACCACGACGTCCGCGGAACGCAGCAATGCGACCGTCCGCTCCCGTGACACGCCTCCGGAGAACACGACCCGGTCCGCCACCCCGGCGTCCGCGGCGAGCGCCCGCAACCGCCGCACTCCGGGGTCCCGCCCGATCCGCCGTTTCCCCGGTCCGCCGATGATCAGCAACTCGGCGTCCTCCACGTGGGACAGCACCGTGACCAGGTCCGCCAGACCGCTCTGCGACCCGACCGTCACGATGCGACTCCGCGTGCCGCGTTGTGCCGTTCGTCCCCACGGGGTGTACGTCTGCACGTCCACACCGGTCGGAACGACGGAGATCCGGCTCCGGCCGACACCCGTGCGATTGAGCGCGAGCACCTCGTTGGACGACATCGCGGCGACCCGCGTGACCTCGCGGCCGACGATTCGTTCCGCCAGCGACCTCCTGACCGAACCGCCGAGTCCGTAGTACGTCTGCACCACGGGAATCCCCTGGTGCTCGGCCAGCACGCTGGCCAGTCCCGATGTCCAGCCGTGCGCGTGCACGACGTCCGGCGGGGCGTCGCGCCACTCGCGTCCGAGAAGTTCGGCGAGCCGGCCGAGCTGGGAGATCATCTCGTTCTCGTCGATCGGCACCACAGGCCCGGCCGACAGGCGCACGACGTCGTAACCGAGTTCCGTGCGCTCGCGATCCGGCGAAAGTGCGCTCTCCAGGCGGGTGTAGGCCGTGACAGCGTGGCCGCGGCAGGCGAGTGCCGCCGACAGCCCCGCCACGTGCGCACGCTGTCCGGTACTGGGCTCTTCCGCCGACACCATCGCGATCCGCAACCGGTCGTGCTCCACGTGTGCCTCCTCGCGTCGAATCCAGGAGGCAAATCTTCGACGGACCGGTCGCGGCAGCGCTTGGGCAGACGAGGACGAACTCAGCGACCGTTTCCGGTCATGGGTGCAGCACGACCTTGGTGAAGCCGTCGACCCGCTTGTCGAACTTCTCGTACGCCATCGGCGCCTCGTCGAGTGAAAGTTCGTGCGACACCACGAAACTCGGCTTCGCCCGGCCCGCGACGATCAGGTCGCGCAACCGCGCGTTGTAGCGCTTCACGTCGCACTGGCCCGTGCCCATGCGCAGACCCTTTTCGAACATGCGCCCGATCGACACGAGCAGCATGCCCTGCTTCGACTGCTCGTCCGGCGCGCCGGGATCAGCGGGCACGTAGAGACCGGGCACGCCGAGCATGCCGGTCGCCCGCACCGTCTCGATCAACGAGTTCAGCACGACGGCCGGTTCCTCCTTGGTGCCGCTGTCCGAGTGCGCCTGGTACCCGACGGCGTCGACGCCCTTGTCCACACCGCCGAGATCGCCGCACTGCTCGACGATCTGCTGCGCGGCGTTGCCCCGGCTGAAGTCGATCGGCACGGCGCCGATCTCCTCGGCCTTGCGCAGCCGTTCCGGGACGCGGTCAACGACGAACACCTTCGCCGCACCGCGCAACAGCGCGGAGTAGGCGGCCATCAGGCCGACCGGCCCGGCGCCGAACACCGCGACCGTTTCGCCGAGAGTGACCTCGGCGAGTTCGCAGCCGTGGTAGCCGGTCGGGAAGATGTCGGCCAGCAACACGAAGTCGAGCTCGTGGTCGGTTCCCGGTGGCAGTTTCAGGCAGTTGAAGTCCGCGTACGGCACGCGGAGCTTCTCGGCCTGCCCGCCGGAGTACGGGCCCATGGACACGTATCCGTAGGCGCCGCCGGCGAACCCGGGGTTCACCGTGAGGCAGAACCCCGTGTAGCCACGCACGCAGTTCACGCAGAACCCGCATGCGACGTTGAACGGCATCACCACCCGATCGCCCTGCTTGATCGTCGTGACACCGTCACCGGCCTGCTCGACCACACCCATGTTCTCGTGCCCGAACACGATTCCGGGCTCGGCGGCGGTCCGCCCCTCGTACATGTGCAGGTCCGATCCGCAGATCGCGGTCGAGGTGATGCGGACGATCACGTCGTTGGGATGCTCGAGCTTCGGCTCCGGCACCTCCTCGACGGCTACCTCGTACGGCTTCTTGTACACGACAGCTTTCATGATCCCTGCCTTCTTGGGGTGCTCATCGGCGTGACACCCCGAAGACCGGGGTGCCGTCGGTGTCCGTGCGGGCGTCGAGAACCTTGTCGTCCAGGTAGTCCGCGGATTCCGGCGTGACGAAGACGCGTTCGCCCGAACGAGCCGTGACCACCTCGTCGCCCTCCTCCGGCCCGGCGGCGCGCGTGACGTGCAGGTCACCGTTGGCGAAGTCGAGCCGTAGTCCCGCCGACCGCCCCTCGCCCTCCATCAGGTCCCTGATCACAGCAGCGGCAACGGACGTCATCTCCAGCACAGCAACCTCCGAACGCTCATCGGCTGCCCAGGGCAACCGTCAACTGGGTCAGCTCATCGCCGCGTCGCACCGAGACGGGGATCCGTTCCCCGACACGGGAGGACCGCAGCACGGCCTGAACGTCCTGGACGCCGCCGACCTGCTGGTCCTTCATCTCCACGATCACGTCCCCTGCGCGCAGCCCACCGGCCTCGGCCGGCCCCGCGGGCTCGACCTCCAGCACCAGGGCACCGCGTTCGGTGGTGATCCCGAACCGCGAGCGGATCTCCGGCGTCAGGTCTCCCAGTGACGCCCCGAGGTACGGGTGTTCGACCTTGCCGGCGGACAACAACTTCTCCGCCACGTCCAGGGTCACGCCGGACGGAATCGCGAACCCCAGCGACACCGCGCCCTGCGAGGGCGGGATGTAGGACTCGTTGATCCCGATGACGCGTCCGGCCGAGTCGAGCAGCGCACCCCCGGAGTTGCCGGGCGAGATCGGCGCGTCGGTCTGGATGAGCTCGACCTGCGGACCGCCGGGCAACGTCCGGTGCAGACCGGACACGATTCCCGCCGTCACCGTGAACTCCAGCCCGAGCGGACTCCCGATCGCGAGCACCGTGTCCCCCGGCCTGGGCAACTCGGTGCTGAACTCGGCGACGGGCAGGTTCTTCCGTTCGGTGCGGATCACCGCGAGATCCGACAACGGATCCGTGGCGAGCACCTCGCCACCGGACTCCTGCCCGTCGGCGTACCGGATGCGCACCTGCCGGTTGGTCTTCACCACGTGCTCGTTGGTCACCACGACGTCGGACCGCAGCACGACGCCACTGCCCACACCGTCCTCGACCCGGACGGTCACCGCGGACGGCGCGGTGCGCGTGACCACGTCAGCGTAGGAACCGGCAACGGCACCGGTACCGGCAGGCGGCGGAGACCGGCTATCGGTGCACGCGACCAAACCCAGCAACAACAACAAAAACGCCATCACTCTTGGGAACATGCCGCCCGGCTACCCGTCGAAACCCGGCTCACACGGTCCCCGCCGAGACCTGACTCCGCAGGCCCAACGCAAGCGGGAAATTTCGACCTCGCAGGAGAAAGCGCGCTCCGCCGAACCCTTGCCAGCCTGCTGGTGGTGCCCAATCACGAGAGGCGGCAGCACGATGACGCTCGATCTCCACGCCGGAACGAGATGACCGGGGGCTGGTCTTTCGACGGCCACCCCGCCGCGCTCTCCGCCGGCACGGTCACCCTGGTCAACGGCACGTCGTTCTGCGTGTGCGGGCACGACGGCGACATCCACACCGATGGCGCCCAGGGCACGTTCTTCATGGACACCCGGATCGTGTCCGGCTGGCGGCTGAGGATCGACGGCGCACCGGCCGAGCCGATCACCGCGGTGCCGGCGGAACCGTTCCGCACGACGTTCCTCGGGCGAGCGCTCCTCGGCACTCGCGGCGAGAGCTCCCTGCTGGTGGAACGCACCCGGTACATCGGCGCGGGCATGCGCGAGGACGTCGTGCTGCGCAACTACGGACCACAGGACGTGTCGGTCACGCTGACCGTGCACGTGCACGCCGACTTCGCGGACCTGTTCGAGGTCAAGGAAGACCGCGTGCGTGCCGACCACCGCCGTCACGGCGCGGAGGCTCGCGACGACGGTCTCACGCTCAGCCGCGGCGGCCGGGGCGTGTGGGTGAGCGCTGATCACGCCGAGTACGACCTGGACCGGCTGACCTTCCACGCGGTGGTGCCCGCGAGGGGTGAGTGGTCGACCCGCGTCACCGCGCGGCCCTTGGTGGACGGCGAACTGACACCCGCGATGTTCCCGCTCGACCTGCCCGTCGAGCTGTCGGCACCCATGGCGCGAGCGCGTCAGTGGCACGAGACGGGGCCGGTGCTGCGGGTGTTCGGCGCACCGGCGCTGATGCGCACGCTCCAGCAGAGCAGGGAGGACCTGGGCGCGCTGCGCATCTTCGACCCGGAACGGCCGCAAGACACCGTGATCGCGGCCGGGGCACCGTGGTTCATGACCTTGTTCGGGCGCGACTCGATCCTGTCGTCCCTGATGGCGCTGACGATCGACCCGATGCTGGCGCTCGGCACCGCGCAGACGCTCGCGCGCCACCAGGGCACGACCGTGGAACCGAACAGCGAGGAGGAGCCCGGCAGGATCCTGCACGAGATCCGGTTCGGCGCGGACTCCTCCCTCGCGCTCGGTGGACGCAACGTCTACTACGGCACCGCGGATGCCACACCGTTGTTCGTGATGCTGCTCGGCGAACTGAGCCGGTGGGGCATCGGCGACGACCGGATGGCAGCGCTTCTGCCGCACGCCGACCGTGCGCTCGAATGGATCGACCACTACGGCGACCGCGACGGTGACGGGTTCGTCGAGTACCACCGCGCCACCGAACGGGGCCTGGTGAACCAGGGCTGGAAGGACTCGTGGGACGGCGTCAACTTCGCCGACGGCACGATCGCGCGCAGCCCGATCGCGTTGTGCGAGGTGCAGGGCTACGTGTACGCCGCGTTCCTCGCGCGGGCAGGCCTCGCACGGGTCGCCGGTGACGATCCGCAGTACTGGGAGGATCGGGCCAAGACTCTGAAGGAGAGGTTCAACGAGGCGTTCTGGCTGCCCGAACTCGGCCGTTACGCCGTCGCGCTGGACCATGCCAAGCGACCGGTCGACTCGGTCACGTCCAACATCGGGCACTGCCTGTGGACCGGCATCGTCGACGAGGACAAGGCCGGCCGGGTCGCGGAGTCGTTGATGTCGAAGGAGATGTTCACCGGCTGGGGTGTGCGCACCCTGTCGTCCGACATGGGCGCGTACAACCCGATGAGCTACCACAACGGATCGGTGTGGCCACACGACTCCACCATCGTCGCGGCGGGACTCATGCGGTACGGGTTCGTCGAGCACGCCCAACGACTCGCGAGCGCGCTGTACGACGCGGCGGAAGCGTTCGGCGGCCGGCTGCCCGAACTGCTGTGCGGGTTCGACCGCACCGAGTTCTCCCGGCCGGTCCCCTATCCGACGTCGTGCTCGCCGCAGGCATGGGCTTCGGCGGCGCCCGTGCACCTGCTGCGCGTGTTGCTGCGCCTGGAACCCGACGTGCCGGAAAGAACGGTGTGCCTCGCACCGGCGTTGCCGGAACACTTCCTGCCGATCGCGGTGGACAACGTGCCGCTGGCAGGCGCACGGGTGACGGTCGAGGTCGACTCCGAGGTCCGGGTTGCCGGTCTGCCAAGGGAAATAGTGCTCTCGAACGAGGTGCCGGATGGTTTCATCGCAAGCGCTGGGGAAACTCGTCCAGAATGGACGAACTGAAAGTCGCGATGGTGGCTCCCCCGTGGTACGAAGTCCCACCGAAGGCCTACGGTGGCATCGAATCCGTGTGCGCGGACCTCGCCGACCAACTGCCAAGACAGGCCGTGCACGTGACGTTGATCGGGGTCGGACGCAACGGCACCGACGCGAAGTTCATATCGCTTTGCGAAGTGCCACAAGAGAACCGCATCGGCCTGAGCATGCCGGAGGTCGGACACGCGGCCGCGCTGCCGGACGTGCTCGCCGGTCTCGACGTCGACCTGGTTCACGACCACTCGCTCGCCGGCCCTCTGCTGGCCCGCGGCCGCGCGTTGCCCACTGTGGTCACCGCACACGGTCCGGTGACCGGTGAGATGGGACAGTACTACCGGGCGCTGGGCCGCAGCGTGCACCTCGTAGCACTGTCCGAAGCCCAACGCGCACACGCACCGGACCTCAACTGGGTGGCCACTGTGCACAACGCCGTGCGCGTGGCCGAGTTCCCGTTCCGTCAGAACAAAGAGGACTTCGCGTTGTTCCTCGGCCGCTCCTCACCCGAGAAGGGCATCCCGGAGGCGATCGAGGCGGCCAGGGCGGCGGGTGTACGTCTGCTGATCGCGGCGAAGTGCCGTGAGCCGGACGAGATCCGCTACTTCGACGAAGTGGTGAAGCCGTTGCTGTTTCAAGGCGATGGCGTCGAATGGCTCGGCGAGGCCGGCCGCGAGCGCAAGCTCACGTTGCTAACCGCGGCCAAATGCCTGCTGTTCCCGATCCAGTGGGAAGAGCCGTTCGGCCTGGTGATGGCGGAAGCACTGGCGTGCGGGACGCCGGTGGTCGCGCTGCGCCGCGGTTCCGTGCCCGAAGTGGTGACACACGGCAAGACCGGCTGGGTGTGCGACGACCTGGAAGAACTGGCAAGTGCGTTGACCCGAGTCAGCTCGCTCAGCACCGCTCGGTGCAGGGCGGACGCCGAGGAACGCTTCGACGTCCCGCTGATGGCACGACGCTACAAGGCGGTGTACCGGTCGGTCCTCGAACGAGCCGCCGGAAACGAGGAACGAGCTCTCCACTTGGCCAGGGCCCCGCGACGTCCTGTCCCCGCAGGGTGAACCCGACGACCGGATCTCGTCCCGCGAGCACGTCGAGCGGACAGCGCGGGGCCGCAATGCTCGAAGGACCCCAGATGAGGAGCCAACCGTGCCGGTCATGAACGTAGCCAGGTTCGAGCACTTCTTCCGCACCGCGGCGGGCCTCGACGTCGACAAGGACGACCTCAAGCGCTACAACGACTTCCTCGACCAGCAGCTGCGGGACATGTACCTGATGGCAGGCATCACGGCGAAGACGAACGCCCGCGACGTGGTGCAGGCCTACGACTTCCCGATCACCAAGGGCCTGCAGGAACGCATGCGCGAGTTCGACAAGCTCTTCGCCGAACTCGAGGACGCCCTGGACACGATGGCGCCGCACCCACCGGACATCACCCTCTCCGACGAGGCCGAGGCCCACGTGCCGCACATCGCCGGCGGGATCAGCATCGGTCTGGCCCGCACCTTCAAGATCATCGAACCCACCCTGGTCAACCCGCAGACCAAGCACTGGGAATCGGCGTTCCGTCTGTTCGACCTTCTTCTGTGACCGTCGTCGACGCTGCAGGATTGACGGGTCAGGTGCGAAGATCCAGCCGCCTGCCATTCAGATGCGTCGCTGCGACACAAGCATAAACAGCGTTCCCCTCGTGGCTGGGCAACCCGGCCGCCTCAGCCCCGCCGCGACGTTGCTGGGACACCACCTGCGCTCTGCCGTACACGGTGACCGAGCGTCCCGTCAGCGCACCCTCGACGAAGTCATCGGCCTGAAACGCGACGAACTCGACCCCCGCCGGCAACAACTTCGCCGCGGTGACCTGGTCGAGGCTGACCATGACCACCTTGTTGCGCACGACGAACCGCACGAGCTGAGCCACCGGCAAACCAGCCGAGCTGTACAACAACCGCCCCAGGCTGACACGGTCCAGCACGTCCCAACACTCACTGTTGGTGAGTTCGCATGCAACCGTCACCGCACATCACGCTTTCACTCGTCCAAATACACCGGGATGTTCTGCCTCGCCAAGCCTTCTCAGCGTCCTTGAACCGGCCGCAGCGCCGAGCCCAGCCGCGACCGGCACGGCCGCCTCCGCGACCCGCGAACTGCGGACGATCCCCAGATTCGCCGCCGGCATCTCAAGAGCGACGCTCGGACGGAACCCGGTGGCGCCCACGACTCCAGCAGCACAACGCGACCAGCAAGTCGGCGTCGACCAGGCCACCTGACCGACGAACCGCTCGCGAAACGCGCCGCGGACGCCGGCAGACACCGCGCCCACCCCTTCCGCACGCCCAAGATCCACAAGCTCAGTTAACCGCCACCGCCCAACTGACACTATCCGCCTGGCGAGTCGTGGCTGTCCGTTCCAGGTCACCTGTGGTCAGGGTGCGAACGAAGGTTTCGAGCATCACGACCTGATGTTCTGCAACCGCCGGCTCATCCGCGGCCCCGGATGACGTGTGACGCCTCAGAGTTACTTGCGAGTCACCTGGTGCGGTTTCATTCTCCCAATTGATACTCGGCATTCAGATCACCCAGGACACCTGATCGAACTACCTGAATCAGCCCTCTAATCTGACGGCAATCTATCCATGACCACATGAACACACAAACCACGCACGCTTGCTACATACGAGCATCCAAGTCTCGGACACGGAATTACCCCACGGAGGCGATTTTCCCGTGGGGTAATTGCTTTACATAGACACTTCCGGTGTCCCCGATCCCCACGTCGAGAACACCACCACCACCACCACAGAACCGACACCCTCGATCAACTCATCCGACACCGCCCGCTGCCACGCTCGAGAAGTCTGCGGATCCTGGTACTCACTCGTCGACATCCGGCCATAGAACGCGAACCGCACACCCGCCTCGGGCACCGGCGCTGACACTGGTCGGCGGCCTGCCAACACAGCCAGCAATTCAACGTTCGTCAGCGCAGTCATCATCGGCTCCTCAAGTCAGAGCCGAGACCTCAACGCCGCAGGCGCGTGACGAGCCCCGGCTCACGTCCACCCAAACAGCGCAGTCCGTCATTTCCGGACTGTTCTTCGCCGACGTCGGGCACGAGGTCCCGACCGCACTGATGGCCAGCCTGGTCACCGGCACCCTCGCGCCCGCCTCAGCGCTCGGGCTGACCGAGGGCATCTGCAACGGATGGGCGGCGCAGGCCGGTTTGTCGGCGGTCCTCTGGCCGACGACGTCGGGCGACACCGCGCCTGGCGGTCAGCGGCTACACCGCCACTGGCGTGCTGTCCTCGCTGATCGGCACCTGTCGGTGTACTGCGTTGTTTGCTCAGCCGTGTACGGGTGACGAACGTGCCCAGCATCGTCGTTCGAACAATCACCCTCCGGACGGCGCCCTGTGAGCCGACGCCGCCAGCGTCCCCTCATGCCGAGTTGCGGACGGGACACGGGTATTCCGCGCGATGCGCAGGAGGAGTTTGGGGATGGCAGATCAGGCCAGGACGATGCGCTCGATGATGTCTCGAATGGCATGCTGCCCGGATGCGACAGATCACCGTGCTGGGCAGTTGTGGCGCATTCCCCGAGCCTGGGCGAGCATGCAGCGGGTTTCTGGTGGACTGGGACGGATACCGGCTAGTGCTCGATCTCGGGTACGCCACGCTGCCTCGTCTGCTGGCCTGCTGCCCAGACGGCGCGGTGGACGCTGTGGTCATCACCCACGAGCATCCCGATCACTGCATCGACTTGCACGGCCTGTTCCGCATGCGCCTCTACGGCGGTCCACGCGAACCGAAGGTGCCGCTGTACTGCCCGCCCGGTGTTCTCGCCCGGCTCAGCGGCCTGGAACCGGATGTGGACCTGCACGCGGTCTTCGAGGTGCACCCCCTGCCCGGCTCCTACCGTGTCGGCCCGTTCACCCTGACCGGTGTGCCGCTTCCGCACTACGTACCCAACGCCGGCGTCCGACTGCAGGCCGACGGAATGACCCTCGCCTACACCGGAGACACCGGTCCCGATCCGTTGCTGGCCGAACTCGGCCGAGACGCCGACCTGTTCATCGTCGAGGCCACCGATCGCGACGGCGAGGCCAGCCAGCCGGTGCGCAACCTGATGACCTCGGCTGAGGCGGGTCGATGGGCCCAGCTCGCGGGCGCGCGCCGGCTTCTGCTCACCCACTTCTGGCCGGGCAACGATCGGGCCGCCTCAGTGACCGCCGCGCGGGTCGGGTTCGGTGGCGATGTGCTGGCAGCGGAGGAAGATCTCGTTATCCCCCTCACCATCGACTGAACACCGACCTCGGTCGACAGCACTTCTCCCGGCCGCCGCTCGTTCAGTACGCCACGAGCGGGCTTCAGCTCAACCAGAACATCCGCACATGCCACTGATCGTGTGCCGAGCAGAGACGCGCTCATGCCGATGAGCGGACGATGTGGGTGCTCGGTTCGCGTTCAGGAGTCCAGGCCGAGCACCAGCTGCGGGGCCGGGATGGTGTGGTCGTCGCGGACAGGCCGCACCGCCGTCCCCACAGCGAAGAACTCCGTGACGTGACCGGACCAACTGTGGTTGTGCTGCAACAACTGCACGCCGACGATGCCCTCCGCCCCGAGCGCCGCCGCCTCCGCCTGCATCCGTTCCATGGCGAGTTCCCTGGCCGTGTAGAGGCCTTGGGTGAACGCGGGCAGCTCGGCGTTGCGGCCCACGTTCCTCGTGACGGCACCGATCTTCCGATGCGCGACGTGGTAGACGCACGTGCCCATCACCAGGCCGGACGGCGCGTACCCGGCCTGCAGCAACGTCCAGAAGTCCTGCCCTGACAGGTCCGAGGTGAACGGCTTTCCCGCGTGGTTGCGCCAGTTCCCGCCGTCCTCCGCCTTCACCGCGGTGCCGATCGCGCTGAACTCGGCGACGTGCGTCCCCCACTCCTTGAGCTCGACCTTGAGCCGCACACCGACGATGCCGTCCGCGCCGAGCACCTCCGCCTCGGCCTGCATGCGGGTCATCGCGAGCTCCCGCGCGTGGTACATCGCCTGCGAGAGCACGTCGAGCTCCTGGTTGGCGTTCCAGCGCCGGAACTGCGTGCCCACGTGGTAGATCGACACGCCGAGCACCAGCCCCAGCGGCCGGAAACCCGCCTGCCGCACCAGCAGGAACTCGTTGACCGACAGGTCGGACGTGAAGATCCCCTTGCCTCCGGGCTGGAGCTGGCGGAGTCTCTTCATCGCCTCGGTGGACAGCTCGACGCTCATCGGGTTCCCCCTTCGTGCAACGGCATGATGGCCATCGGCGGGCGCGAGACCAGCCGGAACCGCGCGATCGCCGTGCCGACGATCAGCACCCGCGCTTCGACGTCGGTGCCGTGTTCACCGCTTCCGCACTCCTCGTTGCCGACCCAGGTGCTCATGTCCTGGACGACGACTTCCTCCGCGCTCTGGCGAAGCGCATCGTCGTGGAACGCGCGCCGTGCGGTCACCATCGCGTGGGCGAGTGTGTCGGTGTGCTCGGGTTGTTCGTCTACCTGCGGAAGTCTCCTGCCGAGGTGGCCGCGGACCGTGGCCGGCCCGACCACGACTCCCGCCGGCACCCATCCCGCGGCCATGAGAACAGCGAACTCCCCGGCCTCGACATGTGCGGTGAACGGCAGTGCCGGGTGCATTTCGCCGTCCGCGCGCACAGCCGTGCCCGATGCGGTGAACTCGACCAGGCGCCCCAGCTTCTGCTGTGCCAGGCGCACGCCGATCACGCCGTCGCCGCCCAAGACCCCGCAGTGCTCCCTCAACCGGGCGAGTGCCGACGTCCAGCCCTGGTACCGCAGCGCGCCCGCGGCCGTGTCGGGGTAGACCTCGAAGCCGTCGCGGTTCCGCCCGCACCGCGGCCGCGGAGCCCTCGCTTCGAACACCGAGGTGCCGCTTGCCGGGCCGAGCGGGGTGAAGCCGACCGGCCTCAGTGCCGCGATCTCCTTCACGGCAGATCCGGCAACGTGATGCGGCGCAACAGTTCCGCGGCCTCGGCGTGGTGCGCGGCGTACGACGTCAACGCGCCCGCGAGCTCACGGGACCACGCGTCGATCCTGACCTCCGAGGTGCTCAGCACGATACCGCGCGACTCGTGGACGATCTGCGCACCCACCTCGGCGCCGACCGCCTCCCTGCGCAACGTGAACCGGCGGTCCCCCACCCGCACGGTCACGGCGAGCACCGCGCCGTTGCCCCGCCGCAGCACACCGTTCTTCCGCCGTACCTCGACCATGTCCGGCGGCAACGCCTCGGACAGCGTGTTCACCATGAAGCCCGCGTACAGCGCCAGGTCTGCACTGCAGGCCCGCAGGCCAGCTGCGAGCGTTTCCACGTCCAAGTCCGGCAACCTGCCCCCCAAGCGCGGATCGATGTCCCCAGATCGTATCCATCACCACGCCACTGGAGACATCACCCAGTAGCCGCAGGCGTGGTGGCCGAAGCGGACACCGCGCCGGGCGACGTGAACACCTCGCTCGCACTCTCACGAACATCCGCTCATGCCGCAGCGGGTGTGATCGAGTAGCTGACACATGAGGCTTCGCCTGTCCTCGAGGTATGACTCAACCGGATGCGTCGTCTCTTGATGTTGTGTTGCGGTTAGCGGCTTCCGCCTTCCTCGGCCGCTACACCGGTGTCTCGCGGGTGCACTCGGAGTCGGATCTGCGTTTGTTCTTCGCCTGGTGCGCCGAACGTGATCTCCCACCGCTGGCCGCCCAGCGAGCGCAGATCGAGTTGTACGTGCGCTGGATGCAGGAAGTGCGCCGGTTCAAGCCCTCCACGGTCTCGCGTCGCATGGCTGTCGTGACCGGGTTCTACTGGACCTGTGTGATCGACACGGTGCTCGAGCACTCACCCGCCGACTACGTCCGCCGGCCACGAGTCCCTAATGAATCACCCGTACTCGGGCTGTCGCACCTGCAGTTCGAGGCGCTGCTCGCGGCCGCACGCGAGTCGACAAACCAGTTCGACTTTGCGTTGATCGCGATGCTTGGACTGTTAGGCCTGCGCATCTCCGAAGCCACCCGCGCCGATGCCGACGATCTCGGCGAAGAACACGGCCACCGTGTGCTGCTTGTGCACGGCAAAGGCGGCAAGGAGACCCTCGTGCCTCTGCCTCCCGCGGTCGGACGGGCCATCGACCGCGCCGTTGACAACCGTTCCGCGGGGCCGATCCTGCTTAACCTGCGCGCCAGGCGAATGGATCGACACTGCGCCACTCGCCGGCTACGAAGGCTGGCCGAGGCCGCCATCGTGCGGCTGCCTCCACTGCATCCACACCTACTCCGGCATACCTATGTCACCACCATGCTCGACGCCGGAGTCGACCTCCGCGACGTCCAAATCGCCGCCCGGCACGCCGACCCACGCACCACCATGCGATACGACCGCGCCCGCAAGAACCTCGACCGCCACCCCAACTACATCCTCGCCGCCTACATGGCCTCAGCCACCTGACAACGCACCCGCAACGAACCGAGTCTTCATGTCGCAGGCGCCCACGATGGCGGCCACACTGGCAAAACCAGGAAGGAGTGACCGAGGATGATCGTCCGAGGATGAGCAACGGATCGCCGCGACTCTCCTGCGCGGGCTACGGCTCTCCGCTGCGGATCGAGACCAGCACTTCCGACGCGAATGGACATCCGTCCAGATCGACCTCGGCCCCTACGGCGTCACCACAGTGGCCCTGTCCGCCTCGTTCTGGCGAACCTGCACAGAACTGCGAAGCGCAGACGTAGGCCACTGGCTTATCACCCAACAGCTTGCGCCGTGGCCGAAGGGGGCACCCCCGCACCTCAACCTCGAACACCTCGGAGACGCCCGATTCCGGCTCACCCACCCAAGCTAGACACGCGCTAGACGAACATCCGACCATGCCGATGAGCGTGCGTCGACGACAGCGGAAATGGACTGCACGAAGACGACTCCGTGCTTAGGCTCAGCAAGCCCCGTCGACTGAATCCGACAGGTCCACAATCCATGGGAGAAAAAACCACGTGTCTGACGACCTGTCGGTGCTGTGGCAACAGCAGTGGCCCCATTGTCCTCCGCTGGCCGACAACTTGAAGCACGTCTACCGGGACCGGTGGGTGCGCTTCCACAGCCTGCCGGAATCCAAGCGCTATCCCGATGACAGCTCCGAGTACGACATCGTGCTCCACCGCTACAACACGGTCCTGGACGAACTGTTCCGCGGGCAAGAGGTCCGGATCGTCACAGCCACCTGGTCGGACGGCCCCGAGCCTCAGGCGCTGCCCGAACGTCACTCGCGCTGGCATCCCGACGCGGGTCACTGGACGTCCTTGCGCACCGACGAGGACGAAACGGATCCGGACTTCATCACCTACATCCACCTACACGCAAGCCGCGTGTCCTGGCGACGTGGTCTGGCGGACGACCTGCTCCGCGCCGTGGCCGACGATCTCACCGCAGGAGTGATGATCACCAGCCTGACCTTCGACCGGATCCACCACCCCTACGACGGAGGCGCCGACATCCTCTTGCCCACGACTGTCGACCGCGACGCTGTGAAACACCGTCACACCGACTGGCTCTCACTCCATCCCAGCGGCTTCTGAACGTCCGGGGTCCGCGCCGAGAAGATACGCGCGGCGCCCTCGCGAACGGCTGGCCAGTCCGTGTCGGGGACGCGGCGCATGGCGGCCGCCAGGGATCCTGAACGATGCCGGTGTTCGTGGCGGAGTTGCTCGAGGTCGACTCGGATGTCCGCAGCCAGCCCGCCGGCCTCGATCTCGGCGATGCGCTGGTCCATAGCGGCAATCAGTTCCCGGTCGAACTCCTCCACGGCTCGCAGGAACGTCTCGGTGTCGACAGTTGTCCGCCCCCGCCTCGGCACGGTGCAATCAAGTCCGTTCTCGGCGTGGTGCCGCCAGTCGACGGTGATCGTGTCCCGGTCGGTGACCGATCGCCACCACAGGATGTACGGAGAGGCGACGAGGTAACTCGTGTTCATGAAATGGCTGCTGTACCAGTCGAGAGCCGTTTCCGCGTCGTCGGCATGCGCCCCGTACCACGCGTCCTGATCACTGGTCATGAGGTGGACGAGATCCGCGGGCACCGGTTCCAGCAGAGCCGGCAGCACTTCCTGGATGTCCTCCCACAATCGGACGACGTAGTACTCGACCGGTGAGGGCTGTTCCCTGTCGGCGTTCGCCGGGTGGTGGAACAACCGGTGCCCGTCCGCTTCGATCCAGTACCAGCCGTCCGTCAAGGCGAACCAGTGCAGGATGCGATCACCCCAGGGCTCCACATCGGCCAACGGTCTGAGACGGAATCGAAAACGGATCACGCTCGCAGTGTGCTTGCGGTCTTGGACGGCTGTCGAGCACTTTGCCTCTGATGCACTCCCATGCCGCAGGTCGCTCGCTCATGCCGATGTAGGTGGGTCCCGGTGACGGATCACCGGGACCCACCCGGCCGCCGGCGTCAGCGGTCCATCAGAACGAAGACACCCCAGCCGAGGTATTCGCGCTGGTATCGCGCGTGGCGTGCCGGAGCGGCGGTGAGTTCCGCGCGCATCTGCCCGGCCAGCTCGTCGTCGGGATTCTCGTCCAGCCAGCGGCGGGTGTTGAGCCATTGCGCCGCGACGTACCTGTCCCAGCTGTCCTGGTCGGCCAGGACCATCTCCACGACGTCACATCCCAGCTCCCCGAACTGTTCCAGCAGTTCCGGGAGGACGCGGAAGTCGTCCTCGCCGGTGGCGTGACAGCCTTCGACGGTGGCCTGGTCCAGGGGTTCCCTGCGCCAGTACGGTTCGCCGATCAACATCATGCCGCCGGGGCGCAGGCTGCGCCGGAGCAGGTCGACGGTGCCGGCGACGCCACCTCCGATCCAGGTAGCACCGACACACGCCGCGACGTCGACAGGGTCGTCGGCAACGTGGTTCGACGCGTCACCATGGGTGAAGGTGACCTGGTCGGCGACCTCCAGTTCGGTCGCTCGCTCCCTGGCCGCGGCCAGGAACACGGTGCTGATGTCGACGCCTGCTCCGGTGATGCGGTGATCGCGGGCCCAGGTGCACAGCAGTTCGCCAGAGCCACAGGCCAGGTCCAGCATCCGGGTGCCGGGTGGTGGGTTCAGCGCCTCGCCCAGGGTGGCCAGTTTCCGGCTGGTGAGCGGGTTGTGGATGCGGTGGCTGCTCTCGCGGATGGTGAAGCTACGGGGTAGGTCCACTTCGGAGATTCCTCACGTCCGAGGGGTGGTTCGCAGTGGTCAGCGCTGAGTCGGCCGTCGACGGCCGGGCCACCCGGACATTCATGGAATGCACCTCTTCGGACGGAAGGTCACGCGGTTCGGCGGAAGGCTAGGTGGGTCGCACGCGCCGGTCCACCGGTTATCTCGGCGACCCCGGACCTCGGTGAACGCCGCGATACATCGCGCTGCTCAACGAGTGGACGTGGTCTCTCGGGGACGGCGGGCGGCGGCTGCGGCCACGGTCACCAGGTCCTCGCTCGAGAATCCTGCGCGACTCAGCACCGCCAGGGATTTGTTCGTTGCCAACGTGCACAACGCCAACTCCTCCGCCTCCTGGTCGTCGACCCCCGCCGCCAGCAACGCCTGCTCCAGCATCGCCCGCACACCGTCGATCATGGCGCGGACCATCGCCTGGCTGTCCGCGTCGAGGGCGGGGAACTGCGTTGCCGACACCGTGAGCAGGCAGCCGTCCGGTACCGCCGGGTCGGCGATGCGGTTCAGGGTGACCTGCAGGTAGGCGGTCACAACGGCGCTCGGGTTCGAGTGGGGGCCAGAGAGTGCATGCTCGTACTGCGGGTGGTAGGTCTCCGCGTACCGCTGGAGGCTCTTCCGGAAGAGGGCGCTCTTGTCGCCGAAGGTGGCGTAGAGCGAGCTCCGGCCCAGGCCCGTGCCCTCGGTCAGGCGATCGATCGAGGCCTCCGAGTAGCCCCAGCGCCAGAAGACGTGCATCGCCCGTCGCAACGCCTCGTCCACGTCGAACTGCTTGCGGCCCACCATGGTTCGTGAGCGTACACATCTTGTACCGATCGTTTCAATATGTGTAGGGTCCCCCGGCATGACAAGTTGCACTGATCGTTCCAAGATGAATGCGGCCGACGGCACGACGAGCTTGGGGTCACTGCGGCTGCCCGACGGGTTCACCGACGTCTTCACCAGCCGGCTCGTCCAACTGGACGGGCTGCGTCTGCACGCGGTCACCGGTGGGGACGGGCCGCCGCTGCTGCTGGTCGGCGGGTGGCCGCAGACCTGGTACGCCTGGCGGGAAGTGATGCCCGCACTCGCCCGCGAGCACACCGTCATCGCCGTCGACTCGCGCGGGGCCGGGCTCTCCGACAAGCCCGACGACGGATACGACGCCGGCACGCTGGCCGCCGATCTGGTCGCGTTGATGGCCGCGCTCGGGCACGACCGGTTCGACGTGGTCGGCCACGACATCGGCATGTGGACCGGGTACGCCCTCGCCGCCGATCACCCCGGGCGAGTGGGCCGACTCGTCGTCGTCGACGCCATCATCCCCGGCCTCACGCCGACCCCGTCCGTCTTCAGCCCCGCCGCGGTCAACCAGCGACTATGGCACTTCGGCTTCAACCGGCTCACCGACCTCAACGAGGAACTGGTCCAGGGGCGGGAGCAGCTCTTCTTCGGCCACCAGTTCGCCAAGAAGGCGGCCACGCCGGACGCGATCCCCGCGCACGCCGTCGACGTCTACGTCGACGCGATCGTCGCGGATCCCCGCGGGCTGCGGGCGAGCTTCGGGTACTACCGGGCGCTGGACGAGACGATCGCGCAGAACGAACAGCGCGGCAAGACCCGGCTGACGCTGCCGGTGCTCGCCATCGGTGGCGCGCAATACAGCGGTGCGCTGGTCGCCGAGACGATGCGACTGGCTGCCGACGACGTCACCGGGGCGGTCGTCGACGACTGCGGCCACTACGTCGCCGAGGAACAGCCGGCGCGGTTCATCGAGATCCTGGAGGACTTCCTCGGTGACAACCCGACGGCAGGCGAGACACACGGCTGAGCTCTCGCTGCCCTTGCCGTGGCGGGATCTTCACGCCATCGGCGTCTCAGACCGGGGTGCAGTGCAACGTCGGCGCGGCCGCTCTGCCCGTGGCCTGAAACCCGAACGTGGTGCTGCCGCCCGCACCTACGGAGCCGTTCCACCCGGCGTCCGCGGCGACCACACGGGCGCCGTCCTGCTTCAGGGTGGTGCCCCACGAGTTCGTGACCTGCTGGCCGCCGGGCCACGTCCAGTCGACCCGCCACCCGGCCATCGCCGTGCGGCGCTCGTTGGTGACGGTCACCGTCGCGACGTGGCCGGTGCCCCAGTCGCCGTTGACGTGCAGGCTCGCCGAACACCCCGCGGGCGGCAGCACCAGCAGCGTGATGGAGTTCGCCGGATACGTCGCGTCGGCACGACCGTCGCTCACCGGGAGGTCGGCGCCGCGCACGATGGCGCCCAGGTTCGCGGGGCCGTAGGTGAACCGTTGCGCCGCAGCGGTTGCGTCGAACCCGGCCGTCGACAGCGGCGAGGTCAGGTCCTCGCCGGTCTTGTTGACGACCATGACGGTCAGGGCGTCGTCGGACGAGCGCTGTGCCGCGTACACCGCGAGCCGGCCCTGGTCTGCGGAGGTCGCCGACACGCTGACGTCACCGAACCGGCTGCCCGCACCGTCGTAGTTGCGGTACATCCGGAACGCGTACGCGCCCGGATCGGCCGGCTTGGGCTCGCCCCACATCGTGGCGAGGTCGAGACCTTCACGGCCGAAGATGCCGAGGACGTCGGCCTGCGTCAGCGCGCCGTTGATGTCGTCCAGCGCGCCCCAGTTGTACTCGGTGATCGCGGTCTTGGTGCCGGGGTTGTACTGGTCGATCCACGACTTCATCGTGCGGATGAACTGCAGCGGCGGCGCGTTGACCCCGCCGGGGCCGATCCAGGACTCCTCGACGTAGGTGGGGTCCCACAACGACCTCGTGGACCGAAGCCGCAGCGCGTTGGACTCCGGGTCCTTGCCGCCGCCGATCTGCGGGTAGTAGTGCTGGTCGAAGTAGTCGAGGAAACGCTTACCCCCGTGGGCGTCGCTGTAGTCCTTCATGTTCTTCAGGTACCACTGCGAGAGGTTGAGCCCTCCGTGCGCAGCGGAGTCGGCGCCGGGCCCGCAACCGTCCACACCGGACGCGACCCACTCGCAGTAGCCCCAGCCGGACGGGCCGAGGACCGCGGCACCGGGGTCGGCGGCCTTGATCGCCGCGGCGGTCGCCGTGCCCTTGCTCCCCAGTTCGTCGTACGAGACCAGCTCGGGGTGCACGTCACGATGCGTGTGGGCCCACAGCACCGGTTCGTTGTCGAGCTCGTAGATCGGCACGCCACCCTGTGCCGCCGTGCCGAACCTGATCACGAGGTGCGACACCATCTCGCCGGCGAACGCCTCGTCGGCCCTGACCGAGGTGTCCGCCGGCACGCCGGTGAGGTTCGCCCCGTCGAGCAAACCGTTGCCGCAGTTGGGGTCCCACTCGTCGAAGCCGTCCTGCCGCGGGTACCTGGTCGCCGGGAAACCGCACGCGAACGGGTGCGACGACGGCGAGTCCTTGGCCACCCAGCCGACCATGGGCACGGTGACGACCGGCTTGATGCCGCGGTCGAGGTTGGACCCGACCATCCACTCGAGGGTGTGCTGCTCGTCGGCGACGATGTTCTCGAAGTACCAGTCGCTACCGGTGTTGTACGTGTGGTTCTTGAAGTTGTAGCGGCTGGAAGCGTTGCCGCCCCAGCGCGCCACCGTCTGGCCGATCTCGGCGTTGAACGCCGGATCGCCACCGTTCAGGCCGTAGATGCCGGGACTGATCGCGTGCCGGGCTGCGGACACGTCCACCGACAGCTCGGGCCCGGCGGCCGCCGCCGTGGCGCTCGGGGCCGCCTGGACCGTGAACGTCGCGGCCACGAGCAACGCCGCCGAGCCCGTGGCCGTGATCGAACGCGCTTTCCCCCGTTGCCGCATCCACAGGACGGTCGCGGGAAACGAACAAAGCGTCAAGGACGAACAGGTCGAATCGACGGCGTTCGAGTCGAAGACCGAATTCGGATGAATGTGTTCACCCGATCATCGACATTTCCGCCGCGGAGTCACCTGGACGCGGCGGCGCTCCACGGCTCTCCCCTGTCGCGCTTCATCGGAGGGACCTTGAAGTTCGCGTAGGAGTACTTGCCGGTGATCGAGCCGTCGGCGTCGAAGTGGAAGACGTCCATTCCCTGCCAGACCATGCGCGGGCCGTGCCGCAGGAGCCCGAGCAACCGCAGCAGCGGGTAGACGCCGCGGCCGTTCCGCCCGGCGACGTCGATCCGGCACGCCCAGCGGATCGCCGCGCGTCGCCCGGGCTCGTCGACGAGCTTGTCGTGCACGTCGAAGCGCATCGCGCCGTACCTGCCGGCGAACTGGGGCGCGAACTCCGCGCGAATCGCGGCTTTGCCCTGGTGCTTCGCGCCGTCGCCGGGCTCGTACTCGGCGTCGTCGGCGAAGAAGGCCATGACGCGGTCGAGGTCGTTGACGTTGAAGGCGTCGACGAACTCGTCGACCGTCGCGGACAGGGAGCGCTGCTGCTGGGTCATGGGTCGTGGCCTCCGGCCGCGCAGGGGTGTGGTGCTGACCAGCCGGACAATAAAGGAACACCGTACTTTTATCAAAAACACCTGGTAGAGTGCCCAGCGACATGGAAGCGTCGTTCCGGCGGGCACGGCGCCCGGACCAGAAGGAGCAGCGGCGGGAGACGATCCTCGCGGCTGCCCGCGACCTCGCCCTCGACAAGGGCGTGGCCCAGGTCAGCCTGGGCCACATCGCGGCCGCCGTCGGCCTGGTGAAGTCCAACGTCCTGCGCTACTTCGGCACCCGCGAAGAGATCTACCTGCAGCTCACCATGCGCGACGGCACGGACTGGGCCGACGCGGTGCGAGACCGGCTCGGGGACGCCTCCGGCATCGACCAGATGGCCTCCGCGCTGGCGGACTCCTTCGCCGAGCGACCCCTGTACTGCGACCTCATCGGTCACGCCGAGACCATGCTGGAGCACAACGTCTCGCTCGAGGTGCTGCACACGTACAAGCTGTGGGCGATCGACATGTACGCACGGGTCGGCGAGCAGATCATGGCCGCGTGCCCGGAGCTGACCGGCAGGGACGGCTCCTCCGTGGTGTTCGCCGCGGGGGCGTTCGTCGGCAGGCTGTACCCGCTGTCCCAGCCGCCGCCGACGCTGGCAGAGCTCTACGCCCGCGAGCCCGGGATCGCGGCGGTGTTCCCGCCGTTCCGGCCGACGCTGCAGCGCTTCGTCGCGGCGACCGCCGCCGGCCTGCCCGCGGTCCGAGGCGATGCACCCTGAACGAGCACTGTCCTGAGAGGACCGAAGCCTTCCCAGGACAGTGCGTGGATCAGGAGCAGGCGCTCACCTCACCGTGATGTTGGAGTTGCCGCTGCTCTGGTATCCCTCGGTCGCGAGGATCATGTAGTAGCTGAAGTTGCCGAGCCGCATGTTGGCGCGGCTCCACGCGTCGAAGTGGTTGCCGGTGGTGATGGACCCACCGGTCCGCCTTTGCTGCCGGACGCTCCAGAACTGCGGGAAGGTCTTGTTGTTGCCTTCGACGGAGGGCGCGTTGTACCGCATGGTCTGGTAGATGTCGTACGTGCCGCCGTCAGTGGTGACCGTGCCCTTGTAGGTGCCGGTGGGCCGGTAGTTGCCCCAGTTGTCGACGATGTAGTACTCGACCAGCGGGTTCGACGTCCACCCGTACAGGGTCAGATAGGCGTTGCCGGACGGGTTGAAGCTGCCGGAGTAGTTCACCGTCCGCCGCGAACCGTTGCTCCATCCCTTGCCGCCGACGAAGTTGCCGACATTGCTCCACGAGGTGCTGTAGTTGCCGCCGGAGCCGAAGTCCATGCAGACCCGGCCGCCGCCGTCGGTCCAGAACGAGAAGTAGTAACCGCCGTTGTTGCCCGTCTGGCTCGAGCACGTCGCGGCGGCACCGACATCGGCACTGGCCACGACCGGTGTCAACGCCATGACCAGCGCAGTGCAGGCGCCGCCGACCAGCAGTGCGACACGGCCGCGTTTGCGGCTCGACGGTCCGAAATTGCTTTTAGCCATTGCAGTTCTCCTCGTCATCGAGGTTGGTACGGCGGCCAGGCAGCACGAAATTATGCGTACGAATGAAAGATGATCGTGATGACGGCCGCCGTCAATTCGGACACTAGCAGCGCCGAACCCAACTCCGTAAGGTTGCCGAGAAGTTTCGAAACATTGCCACGAACCTGAGTCCGCTATAGCAGGCTGCTTTTGTGTCCGCCAAACAAGTCGAATCAATCGAATTGTTCGACGGCGAGTTCTAACCGAAGTTCACGTCGCTGCACCACATGTAGGCCTGGTCCAGATGCGAGGCCTGCCAGATCGTGAACACGATGTGGTGTCCGCGGTAGGCGCCGGAGGTCTGGACGTTGAACGTGATGTCCTTGGCAGGGGCGTACCTACCGGTCTGCGTGATGAAGTCGAGGTTGCCCCAGCCGAGTCTCTGCGTGGTGGGGTCGTACCCGTTCTTGCTCACGTAGACCCGGAAGTAGTCGGCACCATGCGTGGCCTGGTCGTACAGGTGCATCGAGAAGGTGCTGCCGACGTTGGTGGTCTTCCACCGTCCAGGTGTGTTCAGGGAGTTGTTGCGGGACAGGGCGTTGCTGCAGAGCTGTCCGTCCGGGGTCGCCCCCTGGAAGTTCCCGCGGAGCCCGTCCCGCAGCGCGCTCATCCAGTTCCACATGGTGTCGGAGTTGGCCTGGAAGGCCTGCCAGCACATGGGATCCTGTTGTTGCATGGCGGGATTCGTGTGCTGGCTGCCCCAGGTCTTCCAGCACTGGTAGGCGCGGGTCGCGGGGCCGACGATGGTGCCGTGCGCCGAGGCCGGCGGGGCCCAGAGGACGGTGCAGGCCAGCATGCCGACGACCACGGCGATGATGCCTCGACGTCTGGTGACGGAACCGGAGGTAGTGCGCAGACGCATGGTTGAGCCTCCATTCTCCGATGATCGAGCAACTGCGATCGATCTGGGGAGCGCTCCCAACTGCACCGTATCCGTCACCCTCCGGGATCGCAACGATGCGTTGCGTGACAGACCTCGGTCACCCCTGGCCTGGCCGACCGCGGTCTGGATCTTCACCGCGGGGGTGGACCACCCCGACGCCGCAGGCAGGAGGGGAGGCGGCGATCAACGCCGCGGCCGTCAGGGCTTCCCTTTGCCTGCACGGGAAACCGTGCGATTCCCGCCGCGTTCGACTCGATTCGACAGTCGAAAGTGGACCGGCGTGGCCGCCCAGAACCTGTACCCCCAGTGTTGAATGGCAACAGGTTCTGGGCTCCCTGGCCGAACCGCGGCTAGCGCGGCAGGACGAGCCGGTTGGCGATGTCGTACAGGTCGGCCTGGGGCACCGGGCCGGCGACGACGACCGGGGCTCCCCCGACCGCGTCCAGCACCCACAACCGGTGGTAGCCGTTCTCGTCGGAGTAGCGCGTCGCGTGGCCCTGCACGGGTTGTCCTGGTGTGGCGGGCGGTTCGCCGACGATGGCAGTGCTGACGTGGACCGTCGGCAGGACGGTGCACGTGCCCAGCGAGTAGCTCGTGTTGGTCTCCTGCTTGGCCGGGGACCGGTCCAGGCCGGGGTCGACGCTGAAGGCGCAGATCCGCATCCCGTTGGGCAGGTCGCGCAGGCCGTACGCCGGGGTGACGGTCGTCGTGCCGGGGAACTGGATGTTCTCCGCGATCCGGCGGCCGGTGTCGACGAGTTGCTGCGCGGACGCGGTGCTGCCGTGCTCGGCGGACACGTTCACGTACATCGACCCGCCGTCGGGGTGCGCCACGTACAGCTCGTACCCGCCCGGCCCGGTGGACACCGAACTCTCGACCCCGCGCTGCCCCTTGATCGTCACGGGCGCGCCAGGACCGGACTTGAACATCGCCTCGTCCACCGACGTCATCCGGAACTGCTGGACGTCGACCTCCAGGACCTGGCCGCCGGCCGTGACGGTCAGCATGTACTCGCCGCCGAACAGGGGTGCGGCAGGGTTGGCCGCGGTGGCCCCGATGTTGATCCGCTGCGCCCGGTAGGCGACCGCGCCCGGCGGGAGCCAGCCGAGGGAGAACGGCATCTGCAGGCCCGCGGGCTTTTCGGCAGGTGCCGCCGACTGGCTTCCCTGGGAGCCGTTGGCGGTGGCGATCGTCTGGGACTGTTCCGCGGAATCCGGCCGGTTCAGCACCACGGCGGTGACCGCGCCGAGGGTCAGCACGGTCGCCCCCGCGGCGACCGCCAGCGGCCGGCTCAGCCCGGAGCGCCTGCTGTCGATGCGTTGGCGCGCCGCGGCGAGGACCGCGTCGCTGTCGGGCGCGTCGTGTTCGCGCGCCGTGAAGGTGTCCTTGAGCAGGTTCTCGATGTTCATCACGTCTCCCTGGCTTCCGCCATCTGCTCGATGGTCAAGCCGTTTCGCAGTGTGGCCAATGCCTTGTGGGCGTGTGCGCGGACGGTCGCCTGGGCGCAGCCGAGCAGCCCGGCGATCTCGGAGTCGGGCAGCTGCTCGTAGTACCGCAGCACCACCACGGCGCGCTGGCGCTTGGGCAGCCGCGCCAGGCGCTGCCACATGTCCTCGCGCACGGCGTGGTCCGACGCGAAATCGTCCGCCCGTGCCTCATCGGGAGGGTCACCGGACGTGATCACACGTGCGGACCAGCTGTGTCGCCAGGACAGGTAGCCGTTGGTCACCATCCGCAGCACGTACCGCTCGGGGTGATCCGCGCGGCTGATCCGGGACCAGTGCCGGTACATCTTGACCAGCACGTCCTGCACCAGATCAGCCGCCTGCTCCCGCTCACCGGTGAGCATCGTCGCGTACCGGAGCAACCGCGGCAGTTGCGCTCGGGCGAAGTCGTCGTAGTCAGCCATCACTCTTGAAGACTCACACCGACGGCGAACCGTTTACCGGCTTCCCGGATAAACAGGTTGATCCACTCGACAAGTCATAGAGGCAAGGGGAACACCACACGACGTCACAAGGGGCGACCTGTGCACAAACGCGGTTTCATCCACGCGGCGGTCTTCGCCGTGGTGGCCACCGGTGTGGCCGTCTTACCGGCAGCGGCGCAACAACCCACCACACCGGCTCCGGCCGAGGCATCCAGGACGGTCACGCTGATCACGGGCGACAAGGTGACCGTGACCAGGAAGGACGGCTCCTGGGACGCGAAGATCCAACCGGCCGCCCGGCTCGGGCCGGTGAAGTTCGTCAAGTCGGTCAGCGCCAACGGCGTCACGGTGATCCCGTCGATCGCCGAGCCGCTGATCCGGGCGGGCAGACTGGACCGCGAGCTGTTCGACGTGACCGGCCTGATCGAACTGGGCTACGACGACGCCCACACGCCCGAGATCCCGCTGCTCGTCGAGTCCACAGGCGCACGAACGCTCGGCAAGATCACTCGTGAACTGCCGTCGGTCGGGCTCTCCGCGGTGGCCACGCCGAAGAACAAGGCCGCGGAACTGTTCGACAAGGCCGATGTCGGCAAGATCTGGCTCAACGGCAAGGTTCATCCATCACTGGACGTGAGCGTGCCGCAGGTCGGCGCGCCGGCCGCCTGGCAGGCCGGGCACACCGGGGCGGGCGCGACCGTCGCGGTCCTCGACACCGGCTACGACCCGAAGCACCCCGACCTGGCCGGAATCGTGAAGGGCGAGAAGGACTTCACCGGCGAAGGCATCGTCGACAACGTCGGGCACGGCACGCACGTCGCCTCGACCGTCGCCGGACGCGGAGCCAAGTACACGGGCGTCGCCAAGGGCGCGGACCTGCTGGTCGGCAAGGTCTGCCAGAAGAACGGCTGCCCGTTCGACGCGATCCTCGCGGGCATGCAGTGGGCCGCGGACAGCGGCGCCAAGGTCGTGAACATGAGTCTGGGCGGTGGGTCCGGTGACGGCGTCAGCGACCCGCTGGAGATCGCGGTCAACCGGCTCTCGGCGGAGAAGGGCACGCTGTTCGTGGTCGCGGCCGGCAACGACGGCCAGAGCAGGCCGGTCGCGAGCCCCGCGTCCGCGGATGCCGCGCTGGCCGTGGCCAGCGTGAGCAAGCAGGGCGTGTACAGCAGGTTCTCGCAGCCCGGACCGCGGTTCAAGGACCACGCCGTCAAACCGGACATCTCCGCGCCCGGTGAGGACATCGTGGCCGCACGGGCCGAGGGCACGTTCACCGACCGCGCTGTCGACGAGCACCACGCCCGGCTGACCGGCACCTCCATGGCGACGCCGCACGTGGCGGGCGCGGCGGCGATCCTGGCCGCGCAGCACCCGGACTGGACCGGCCGGCAGATCAAGGCGGCGTTGATGGGCAGCTCGACCCCGATCGACGCCACGATCTACCAGCAGGGCGCCGGACGGCTCGACGTGGGAAGGGCGTCCAGGCAGACGATCATCCCCAGCGAGGGGAGCCTGAGCCTCGGTTTCGTGCGGTGGCCGCACAACCAGCCCGCGCTGACCAAGCAGATCACGTACCGCAACACCGGCAGCACACCGGTCTCGCTGCAGCTGACCGTGGACGTCCCCGCGTTCCGCACGAACGTCGACCAGGTCGTGGTGCCCGCCGACGGCGAGGCCGCGGTGACGGTCACCTTCGACCACTCCGCCGCGCCGATCGGTGTCTACGGAGGCAGGCTCGTCGCCAGGAGCGGCGACACGGTGATCCAGACACCGGTCGGCGCGTACAAGGAACCGGAGAGCTACGACCTGACGACGAAGCTCGTCGACCAGAACGGCGCCGCACCGGCCGACGGTGTGCTGGCGAGCGTGATCTGGGTTGCGCTGGGCACCGGCCGTGACGACTTCGACCTGCTGGGCGACAACAACACCGTGCGGCTGCCCGCTGGCCGCTACGCCGTGATGGGCACGATCCAGACAGCGGTGCCCGGCCATCCCCTGCCGACGAGCACCAGGGTGGCCGACCCGGAGGTCGACCTGCGCGGGGACACCACGGTCACGCTGGACGCCAGGAACGGCAAGAAGGTCACCGTGCAGGCCGACGAGAAGGACGCCCGCCCGATCTCCTGGACGAACGGGATGGTCGTCGACACCGGGGCGCGGGGCGTGGGCTACTACAGCATGTCGGACTACGACGACTACGCCGTGCCCACCACCAAGCACACCAAGGAGTTCCGTTACTTCGACCGGATGAAGCTCGAACGGCCGGAGGTCCGGCTGACGGTCGACAGGCCCGAGTCGTTCGAGATCCCCGTGGAGTGGGTGTTCGACTCGCCTCGGACGACCGGCTCCCGTGCGCTGTCCGTTGTGGACGTTGGACACGCCACACCCGGCGAGATCGCCGCGGCCGACCTCAAGGGCAAACTCGCGGTGTTCACCCTGAGCGGCGGTGAACGCCTCGAGTTCAGCCCACGGGTGCGTGCGATCGCCGAGGCCGGCGCGTACTCCGCGCTGTTCCACTTCTCCGGCAGCCCCGTGCGCGTGATGGAGGCGCCGCCACTCCCGCTGACAGCCACGTTCAGCCCCGATGGCGCTCGGCTGGCCAAGTTGCCGAACGCGTCCGTGACGCTGACCGGCCTGCCCGTGAGCCCGTACCGGTACGAGCTGGTGTTCCCCAGCTACGGGGACGTTCCGGCGAACGTGACCTACCGGCCGCGCAACAGCGACCTCGCCACCGTGAAGACGACCTACCGAACGCCGGCGAACGGTCTGGGCTACGTGTCGATGTTCGCCACTGACGGGAAGTACGAGCTGGAGGGCGCGCTGGAGTCGACACTGACCCCGCTCCCCCTGGAGCGGACCGAGTACTACTCCCCCGTCACTTGGACGAACTCCGTGACCGTGTCGGCGGGCGGCGCCGCGCAGACCTACGAGGCCGCCGAGCGGACCTTCAAACCCGGTGACAAGGCCACTGTGGACTGGGGCAAGGCCGTGATCGGGCCGCACGTCTCCGGGTCGGTGGGCTTCTTCTCGGCCGAGCCGCACCTGGCGTACCGCGCGGGCGACCAGATCAAGGCCCGGCTGCCGCTGTTCTCCGACTCGGCCGGCCACTCCGGGTTCCCCGACTTCAGGGACACCGGCGACACCGTGCTCCACGCCGACGGCAAGGAGATCGCCCGCAGCGGCCAACCCGGCAGCGGACAGTTCACGGTGCCCGCGGGCGCGGCGAACTACCGGCTCACCGCCGAGGCGAGCCGGAACAACCCTGGGTGGCCGCTGTCCACAAAGGTCAGTGCGGAATGGGGTTTCCGTTCTGAGCACACCACAACCGCCACACCACTGCCGTTGCTGTCGGTCAGTTTCGACCCCGAACTCGACCTGACGAACCACGCGCCCCGCAACGCACTGTTCCCGGTGCCGCTGCGGGTCGACCGCCAGCCGGGCGCACCGGGCGGCAGGGCCGAGCCGAAGCAGGTCGAGGTGTCCCGCGACGACGGCCAGACCTGGCAGCGGGTGCCGGTGCTGCGGGTGAACGGCACCTGGTCGGCACTCGTCCAGAACCCGGCGTCCGGGTTCGTGTCACTGCGCGCGAAAGCTGCTGACCAGGACGGCAACACGGTGACACAGACGGTCATCAGGGCCTACCGGGTGAAGTGAGCAGCGGTAGAAAGACGCCGCGGCCGCCCGCAGGTTGCCTGCGGGCGGCCATGGTCACCTGGTTCACTATTTAAATAGTGAACCGTGCTACCTTCGGCTCGTCGATGACGAGAGGAGGTGGCCGTGACCATGCGAAGGCATGACGGCGACGTGCTTCCGGTCCACGCCGAGGGCGTGGGCAAGAGGTACCGCAGGGGGTGGGCGCTGGAGCCGACGTCCCTGGTGATCCCCGCGAACCGGGTCGTGGCCCTCGTCGGCCCGAACGGTGCCGGCAAGAGCACGTTGATGGGGCTCGTCACGGGCCTGCTGCGCCCGACGGCCGGTTCGATCGCCGTCTTCGGCGAGCAGCCGCACGGCAGGGGGCTGCATCCCGCGGTGTCCTACCTGGCCCAGCAGAAGCCGTTGTACCCCCAGCTCACCGTTGCCGAGACGCTGACGTTCGGCGCGCGCACGAACCCCACCTGGGACCAGCACTACGCGTCTCACCTGATCGAGCAGGCCGGGGTGCCGGCCACCGCGAAGGTCGGCACCCTGTCCGGTGGGCAGCGCACCCGCGTCGCCCTGGCCCTGGCTCTGGGAAAACGGCCGCGGCTGCTGCTGCTCGACGAGCCGCTGGCCGATCTGGACCCGCTCGCACGGGAGGCGGTGCTGGGCGCGTTGATGACCGAGGCGAGGTCCCAGGGCATTACCGTGGTGCTGTCCTCGCACGTGCTGGCGGAGCTGGAAGGTGTGTGCGACCACCTGGTGTTGCTCCACAGAGGACGGATTCTGCTGGCCGGGGACGTCGACCGGCTCAGCACGAACGGCACCCCGCTAGGAGAACTGGTTCTGCACCACATGCGTGCGGCGGCGGCACAGGAGACAGCGGCATGATCTGGGCATCGTTGCGGTTGCAGCGCGTACAACTGCTCACCCTTCTCGGGGTGCTGATCGTCGGCACGGGTGTCATCGTGCTGCTGCGCTCGTCCATGGTCGGTGCGATCACCTCGGCGCAGCTCACCCAGTGCGCGGCGGAGGGCGGCGGCGCGTGCACGTCGGAGGCGCAGAACGCGTTCCTGGGAGACTGGAGCAACCTCCTCCAGATCGCCCGCCTCCTGGTCATCGTGCTGCCGATCCTGGTCGGCGTGTTCATCGGGGCTCCGCTGTTCGCCCAGGAGCTCGAGAACGGCACCCACGTCCTGGCCTTCACCCAGTCGGTGAGCCGCACCCGCTGGATGCTCAGCAAGCTGGTCGTCGCGCTGGTGCCCGCCCTGGTCGTCGTGGTGGTGCTGCAGTACCTGGTCTGGTGGTGGCTGACCGCCGCCGGCACGCTGGGCCCACGGGGCAACGGCGCGTGGAACCCCGTCAACTTCGGCATCGACCACGTCTCGCCGGTCGCGTACACGCTCTTCGCCTTCGCGCTCGGCGCGTTCATCGGCGTGGTGTCGCGGCGCACCCTGGTGGGGATGACCGCGGCGTTCGGCGCGTTCGCCGTCGTGCGCTTCGCCTTGGCAGGGCAGGTGAACCGCTTCGTGCCGAGCGAGCGAAGGGTGGACGGTTCCGGCCAGGCCGACGGCCTGCGGGTCGGCTCCGGCTGGCTCGACGCCGCGGGACAGGACGTGCCTCGGGACAAGTACTGGCCCGTGACCGATACGTGCCTGAAGGCGCCGTCGGGACCGCCGCGCGGGCAGGAGGAGTTCCTCGCCTGCATGCGGGAGGGCGGCATGGCGAAGGCGTACACGGTCGTCCTGCCGGAGAGCAGTGCCTGGCTGGCACACCTGTACGACGCGGCGATCTTCGGAGGGTTCGCGGTGCTGCTGCTGGCAGGCACGGTCTGGGCCCTGCGCAGGCAGGCTTGAGCGTGGTGGACGCCCTGGAGCGGGAGAGCACCTATGCTGGCCGACGTGATCGAGTTCCGGATCGACCGGCACTCCGGGGTCTCCACCTACATGCAGATCGTCCACCAGGTCGAGCAAGCCATGCGACTGGGACTGCTGGCCCCAGGAGACCGGCTGCCCTCAGCGCGGGAGGTGGTGGACGCCACCGCCGTCAACCCCAACACCGTGCTCAAGGCCTACCGCGAGCTCGAACGCGAAGGACTCGTGGAGGGCCGCCGCGGGCTGGGCACCTTCGTGACCAAGTCGCTGGCCTCCGAGGCGACCGCGGGCGACGACGCGCCGCTGCGCAAGGAACTGGCTCGCTGGATGCGTCTCGCGCGGGAGGGCGGCCTGGTCGTCGAGGACGTCGACGCCCTGTACTCCGCGGTCCGCGAAGAGCACTACCCCGTCGAGGAACGATCATGATCCCGTTGAGCGCCACCGCCGTCGGCAAGCGGTACCGCAGCCGCTGGGCGGTCCGCGACTGCACCTTCGCCCTCCCAGAGGGCAAGGTCATCGCCCTGGTCGGGCCGAACGGCGCGGGCAAGAGCACCCTCCTGCGCATGGCCGCGGGCCTCGCCCGCCCGAGCACAGGGGAACTGGAGGTCTTCGGCACCCCGGTGCGCGGCGGCACCCACCCGGACGTCTCGTTCATGGCCCAGGACCGCCCGCTCTACGGCGGACTCACCGTGCGCGAGATGGTGCGCGTCACGGCCGGCATGAACGACCGCTGGTCCGCCGACCGGGTCCAGGAGGTGCTGGCGCTGCAGGCGGGCGTCGACCAGGGGGCGAAGATCCGCACGCTGTCCGCGGGCACCCGCACGCAGGTGGCCATCGCGCTGGCGCTGGGCCGGCTCCCCCGGCTGCTCCTGCTGGACGAGCCGCTGGCCGACCTCGATCCCCTGGCCCGCGACGAGACCCTGCGGATCATCATGGCGGAGGTCGCCGATCGCGGCACCACGGTGGTGATGTCCTCGCACCTGCTCGCGGACCTGCGCGAGGTGTGCGACCACATGCTCCTGGTCGACGAGGGCCGGGTCCAGGTCGACGGCGACATCGAGGAAGTCCTGGCACGACACCGCATCCTGGTCGGTCCGGCCGCAGACGAGTCCTCAGTGGAGGGAACGCTCGTCAGTGCCACCCGCACCCAGCGCCAAGCCACGTTGCTGCTGAAGGACTCCGGGCCGGCACCTCAGGGCTGGACGGACGCGGAACCCGACCTGGAGTCACTGGTCATGGGCTATCTGCGCGCGTCACGCGCACGGTCCTCGGCGTCGCGCGGATAGCGAACCTCGCCGTCTCCCGATCTTCCGGGGGACCTGACTGATTCTCCTTCACACGGCTCGCCCTTTCGGGTCGGCCGCGCGGCTTTGTGCTGCCTTCTTCCGGATTGGACACAGCCAATGCACGGTGATGCGGACTCGCCTACCCAAAAACTGCTTCCCAGGCCGGTCATCTGGGGGCCGCCGCGCCGACGCGGCCGGACCCGATGGCTTGTCTCGACGGGTCTCGTGATCGCGGTGCTCGCGGCCGTCGTGGTCGTTCTCCGGACCGGCTCGGACGAGTGGCGATCCCGCTGCACCGAGTTCACACCGGTCGCGGGTGAGGTGCCCGCCGTGCAGAAGGCACGTCAGGCGCTGGTGAGCGCCGGACACGATCCCGTGCTGTCGATGGAGATCGTCGACCTGGACACCTGCGCGACGGTGCTGTCCTGGAAGGGCGATCTCGTTCAGCCGACTGCCTCCGTGGTGAAACTGCTGATCGCACTCGACCTGCTGCAGAGAACGTCCACGAACTCCGACGACGTGGAGAACGACATCACCGCGATGCTCACGCGCAGCGACGACGGCGTGGCGAGCCGGTTGTGGCAGCACGGCGGAGGGTCGGAGATCGTCACCCGCCAGGTCAAGGCGCTCGGCCTGCGCCACACCCGGCCGCCGGCGGTCGCGGGACAGTGGGGCAGCACGGTGACATCGGCCTCGGACGTCTCCCGCGTCTACCGCCACATCGCCGGCGCACTCGAGGCTGAGGACCGTGAGCTGCTGACGACGGCGATGGCCGCGGCTCCGCGTGCCGCGGCGGACGGGGTCGACCAGTACTTCGGCATTCCCAGCGGACTGCCGGGCGCGACGTGGGCGGTCAAGCAGGGCTGGGGCAGCTCGGGCGATCGCCGGGTGCTCAACAGCACGGGGTTCGTCAAGCTCGGTCGCACCTATGCCGTGACGTTGCTGAGCTCCTGGCGCAAGGACGTCGACCTCGCGACGATGAGCGCCGCGCTGACCAAGGCCGTGGAGGCTCTCCGCGGCAGTCTGGCGTGATCCTTCAAGACGCACGTCTACGACCTGGCTTAGCGTTCTTCCGTGCCCGATCGGAACGGAGGGAGAGCGGTGGACGAGTTCGCGAGCGCGGTCCTGGTCGCCGCGGTGCAGCACGCACTCACCGCGGAAGGAATCACGGTCCCGGCTCCCACACCGGCCGGCGCGCTCGTGCCGCTCGCCGTGAAGCGCCGGTTGCTGGCGGAGGTCACGCGGACACACGGCCTGCTCCCGATGCTGCGCGTCGGCCAGTACCTCCCCCAGCTACCGCCCGATCCGGCCATCTCGGCCCTCTCGGCCGCCGGCACGCCCTCCGACCTGTTCGACCGGTGGAGCCGGCTCGAGCGCTTCGTCCACTCCCGTCATCGCGTGGTCGTCCGCGCGGCGGGTGCTGATCAGCTCGTCGCCGAACACGTCGGGCGATCAGGGGCGCAGCCGGAACCCGCCGAGGACGTGCTCGTGCTCGGGGTGCTGGCGGCGCTGATGACGGCGATCGGCACCCGCGGGGTCGTCGTCACGCTCGAACCGCACCACCAGGTGGTCTACGCCGACGGCGTTCTCACCCCTCCCGACGCCGGTCGTGGCACCGCGCTCTGGCGTTTCACCTGGTCCGGACACTCACCAAAGCCTGCGCAGGTCGCCGGCACCGACGTGGCGTCACGCGCACGCCACCTCCTCGCCGGCGATCTCGCCCGCGGCTGGACGGTGCACGCACTGGCGTCACAGTTCGGCACATCGGCACGCACCCTCCAGCGCACCCTGCGGCCCGCCGGTGGGTTCACCGCCCTGCTCGCCGCCGTCCGCGCGGACGCCGCCGCGGACCTGCTCATGAACAGCACGCACCCGCTCGGCATCGTCGGCTTCGCCTGCGGCTACACCGACCAGCCCCACCTCACTCGCGAGTTCAAACGCCGCACCGCCATGACGCCCGCTGCCTACCGGTCCGCGTTCACCCCGCATCCGGCGAAGGAGACAAGAGCATGAACCTCACCGGAACCACGGCTCTCGTCACGGGCGCGACCCGCGGCATCGGCCGCGAGCTCACCCGTCAACTGGTCGCGAGCGGCGCGCGGGTGGTGGCGGTCGGGCGCGACCGCGACCACCTGACGTCACTGGCGGCCGAACACGGCGACCTCGTCCACGCCTGGCCTGTCGACCTCGCCGAACCGGCGGCGGTCGACGCCTTCGTCCGCGACGTCGCCGAACGCCGTCCCGACATCTCCGTGGTGATCAACAACGCCGGTGTGCAGACGCTCACCGACTTCTTCGCCGACGACCCCACCGCGCTGCGGCCGGTTCTCCGCCGCGAGATCGCCGTCAACCTCGACGCCGTCGTCGCGCTCAGCACCGGGTTGCTTCCCCACCTGCGCCGGCACCCCTCCGCCGCGATCGTCACGATCACGAGCGGCCTCGCGCTGGCGCCCAAGCGCTCGGCGCCGGTCTACTGCGCCACGAAAGCCGCGGTGCGCACCTTCAGCCGCGCGCTGCGCTACCAGTGCCAGGACGCCGCACCCCACGTCCGGGTGATCGACGCGGTGATGCCGCTGGTCGACACCGACATGACCCTGGGGCGCGGCAGCGGCAAGATCAGTCCCGCCGACGCCGCCGCAGCCGTGATCGCCGGCATCGGCCGCGACTCCGACGAGATCCACATCGGCAAGGTCCGCCTGCTGCGGACGCTCATGCGGATCTCACCCCGGCTCGCCCACCGCGTCCTGCGCGACAGCTGATGCCGAAGCCGTGGACGACGCTGCGCGCCTGTCCTGAGTAGAGCCCCACTACGGTGGTGCGCATGGGCGTCTCCCTCTACTACACGGCTCGCCGCACGACCCCGCTGACCGACGCCGAACTCACGGCGGTCAGCCAGGTCGTCGACACCTACAACGCGAACGCGCCGTTCTCCCAGGAAGAAGAGGGGCTGTACCTCTACGACCGGCTGGAGTCCGGAACGGTGCTCGACGGGTCGACCAAGCTGCCCTCCGCGGATGAGCGCGCGGTCCCGTCGCTGGTGCACTGGCTGGCCGCGGTCACCGCACTGCGCGGCGCAGTGCCGGACGCGGACTGGACCTTCACCCTCGACGACTACGAGATCGAGTGGGACGACCACACCGGCTACCACCTGCCCGGACTCGCCGACTGACCCGAGTCGGCTTCACGACCACGCGATCTCACCCTCGCGGGAGACGAACCGTCCGCTCGCGGCGCCGGGACCCTCCGTGGCCAGGGCGACGATCGCGTCCGTGCCCTCCGTGACGGTCTGGAAGCCGCTGTGACCGTTGAGGTCGGTCGCGGTGTAGCCGGGGTCGGCGGCGTTGACCCGGATGTCCTTCAGCCCCTTGGCGTACTGCGTCGTCATCATCGTCAGCGCTGCCTTCGACGCGGTGTACAGCGGTGCGATGACGCGCGACTCGGGCCGGTCGGGGTCGTGGGTGAGGGCGAGGGAGCCCATGCCGCTGCTGACGTTGATGATCACCGGGTCGTCCGAGCGGCGCAGCAGGGGCAGGAACGCGCTCGTGGTGCGGACGACTCCGATGACGTTGACCCCGAAGACGGCCAGGGCATCGGCTCCGGTGAGGTCTTCCAGGTCTCCCCCTGCGGGGCCGTGCACCCCGGCGTTGTTGATCAGCACGTCGATCCTGCCCTCGTGGCGGGCGACGTTCGCCGCCGCTGCTTTGACGGACGCGTCCTCGGTCACGTCGATGGGAACGTAACGCGCACCGAGCGCAGTGGCGGCCTCCTCACCTAGTGCCTGATCGCGGGCTCCCAACAGGACGATGTGGCCGAGCTCGATCAGGCGGCGGGCGGTCTCGTGGCCGAGCCCCTTGTTGGCTCCGGTGATGAAGATGATCGTCATGCGTTCGATGCTGGACCCGCGCCGACGGGTGAACCAGGAACGGTTCGACGGTAGGAAGACCAGTACCACCCTCACGCCCGGACAACCGCCCTCGCAGGCGGGAGGATGGACATCGTGACGAGGACATCCGGAAGCGGGCTCGGACCGATGATTCGTGTGTGGCGGGATCGTCTGCCTCCGTCGGCCGCCGGGCTGCGGTCAGCGCGTGGACGGCGGGCCTCGGGACTGCGGCGGGAGGAGCTGGCCGAGCTCGCCGGGGTGTCGGTCGACTACGTCGTGCGTCTCGAACAAGGACGGGCGACGACTCCCTCGGCGTCGGTCGTGGCGTCCCTGGCGCGCGCCCTGCAGCTGTCCACAGAGGAGCGGGATCACCTGTACCGGCTCGCCAATCTCGCCGCACCGTCCAACGGTGTGATCTCCGACCACCTGCCACCCGGCGTGCAGCGGGTCCTCGCCCGCCTCGGAGACACGGCGGCCGCCGTGTTCGCGGCGGACTGGCAGCTGGTGTGGTGGAACCGCGGGTGGGCGGCGCTTCTCGGTGATCCCGCCGCGTCGTCACCCGGGTTGCGCAACTTCGCCCGTGACAGGTTCCCGCTGGACGGCAGCGCCCCTCACCTCGCGCGGTGGCCGGTGAGCGAGGCCGACCGCGACGCCACCGACGCCGCCGTCGTGTCCGACCTGCGCCGCGCCACCGGCCGTTACCCGCAGGACGCCCGCCTGACGGCACTAGTCCGTGACCTCAGCGCCGGCAACAGCAGGTTCGCCGCGTTGTGGGCGAACGGGGAGGTAGGCACGCACCGCGAAGACCGCAAGACGATCCACCACCCGTCGGTGGGCCCGGTCACGGTGGACTGCGACGTCCTGACCGAGGGCCACTCCGAGCTCAAGATCGTCATCATGACGGCCGCGCCGGGCAGCGAGGACGAGACCAAACTCCGGCTCGCCGCCATCGCCGGCCACCCGGCCACCGCGCAGCTCTGACCCACCGGGAGCGGTTCAGAGCCAGTCGGCCTCGATCCCGCGGGCCCGCAGCGACTCCAGCGACTCCTCGTTGCCCGTGTAGAACAGCGTCATCGACTTGAGGTGGGGGAAGTGCCGCACGTCGGCGAACTCCTCGACGTCGAACAGCCCGTCCTCGCCGTCCCAGTTCGGCGCGATCTCGAGGTAGATCTCGTTGCCGCCGTCCATCTCGATCTCGGTGATCTTCTCCGCGAGCTCGGCGGGGACCTCCAGCGCCTCGAAGTAGGCCAGCGCCTCCGGCACCGCCTCGACGCTCCCGCTGTCGTAGGTGAAGCCCTGCTCGGCGGCGTACTCGCGCAGGTCGAACCTCGGCAGGAGGTCCTGGTTGTACATCAGCTCCTGGACGACGGCGAGCTTGAAGTTGGTGTCGGCGAACGGAATCGACTGGCTCATGCCAGAACCGTATAGGGGAACCGCCGCCAGGGAAGTCACCTCGTTCCACCAGGACACATTGATATCCGCGGTGTCTCAGTGGAGGTGAAACGCATATTTCCGGTTGTGCGGCCGTCGGCCTAGCGTCCAGGGGTGACCGACGTCCGAGATCGCCGGGAGGAGACCGGGTGAGCTGGGAGCACATCACGCTGGGCCAGCGGGTGCTGTTCGGCGCCGGGAAGGCCGCCGAGCACGTGGCGGCCGAGGTCGAACGCCTTGGCGCGCAACGGGTGCTGGTGATCGGTTCGGAGTTCCCCGAGGTGACCTCGGGGGTCGGCGTCGTGGCGCGGCTGACGGACGTGCGGCAGCACGTGCCCGTGGCCGACGCCGATCGCGCTCGTGCGATGGCCGCGGAGTCGCGGGCCGACCTGGTCGTGAGCGTCGGCGGTGGTTCCACCACGGGGCTGGCGAAGGCGGTCGCGCTGACCAGCGGGGTGCCGATCGTGGCCGTGCCGACGACCTACGCCGGTTCCGAGGCCACGAACGTGTGGGGTCTGACCGAGGCCGTGCGCAAGACCACCGGTACCGACGACCGGGTCCTGCCGGTGACCGTGGTCTACGACGCGGCGCTCACGCTCTCGTTGCCGCTGGACCTGACGGTGGCGTCGGGGTGCAACGCGCTGGCGCACTGCGTCGACTCGATGTGGGCGCCGCGCACGGACCCGATCGACCAAGCCCTTGCGGCGGAGGGGATTCGCGCGGTGAGCCGCGGGCTTCGGCTGGTGTGCTCGAACCCCGGTGACCTTGATGGCCGGGAGATGATGCTGTACGGCGCCTACCTAGCCGCCGTGGCGTTCTCCTCGGCCGGATCCGGGCTGCACCACAAGATCTGCCACGTCCTCGGCGGCGCGTACGGCCTGCCGCACGCCGCCACGCACACCGCGGTGTTGCCGTACGTGCTGGCGTTCAACGCTCCTGCCGCGCCGGAGGCCGCTTCGCGGGTCGCCGCGGCGCTCGGAGGGGAGCTGGTCTTGTTGTACGACGAGGTCGGCGCGTCGCACGCGTTGCGCGACACCGGTCTCGCCGAGGAGTCCCTCGCCGAGGCGGCGCGGCTGGTCCTGCCGGCCGTTCCGCCGTCGAACCCGCGCCCGGTCAGCGAGGGCGACCTGCTCACGTTGCTCACCGCCGCCTGGCGCGGCGACCGTCCCGAGTGGAGCCCGGCATGACCGACGCCCAGGAGCGCATCGAACAGCAGCTCACCGACGAGGTCGTGGCGTCGTTCGCCGGTGCGCCCGACCCGCGGTTGCGCGAGCTGATGGGTGCGCTCACCCGGCACCTGCACGCGTTCATCCGCGAGGTGCGGCTGAGCGAGCAGGAGTGGAAGCACGCCATCGACTTCCTCACAGCGGCCGGCCACCTCACCGACGACCGCCGCCAGGAGTTCATCCTGCTCTCCGACGTGCTCGGCGCGTCCATGCAGACCGTGGCGGTCAACAACGAGGCCTACCGCGACGCCACCGAGGCGACGGTGTTCGGCCCGTTCTTCGTCGAGGACTCCCCCATGATCGGCAACGGCGGTGACATCGCGTTCGGCGCCCCCGGTACTCCTTGCTGGGTCGAGGGCACCGTTCGCGACACCGACGGCCATCCTGTCGCCGGCGCCCGCGTCGAGGTGTGGGAAGCGGACGAGGACGGCTTCTACGACGTCCAGTACACCGACTCCCGCGTGACGGGCCGCGGCCACCTGTTCACGGAGGACGACGGCGGTTTCCGGTTCTGGTGCGTGCTGCCCACGCCGTACCCGATCCCGCACGACGGGCCGGTCGGCGCACTGCTCGCGGCCGTGCACCGCTCCCCCATGCGGGCGGCGCACCTGCACTTCATGGTGACCGCGGCGAAGCTCCGCACGCTCGTGACGCACATCTTCGTGGAGGACGACCCGCAGTTGAAGATCGGTGACTCCGTGTTCGGCGTGAAGGAGTCGTTGGTGAAGCGGTTCACGGAGCAACCGGCGGGAACGCCGGCGCCGGACGGGCGGGAACTGGGTGACCGGGCGTGGACTCGCGCCCGGTTCGACGTCGTGCTGGCGGAGGCGCCCGCCCAGACCTGACCACCACCTCACCGTGCGTGTCCTGGCCGCTCCCGACCGTCCACATGGCGGCCGGGAGCGGCCTTGTGCGTCCGGAACGGACGATTCATAAGAACGATCATCACGTTGATACCGGCTGCACCGATCGCAAACTATCCGATTGACAAGTTTGGGGTTCTGGCTGACGCTGGTGCACGTCAACGGCGATGTCCCCGCCGGGTCACCGCCCTCTGGATCCCGCACCGCGGTCCTCGTGGAGGCGCTCGATGTCAAACGCGGATTCACCCCGAACAACCCTGAAGCCGAACGCCTTCGGCGTGCCCGGCATCCTGTTCTTCGTCCTGTCCGCCCAGGCCCCGCTGACCAGCATCGTGGGCGCGGCCTGCCTCGCGGTCGCCATGGGCAACGGGGCCGGTGCGCCGGGCGCCTACCTGGCCGTCGGCCTCGTGGTCATCCTGTTCGCCGTCGGGTTCACCACCATCACCCGTCACCTCGACACCCGCGGCGGGTTCTTCGCGGTCATCCGCGCCGGGCTCGGCCTGCGCGCCGGTGCCGGTGGGTCGCTGCTCGCGCTGCTGTCCTACAACGCGGTGCAGTTCGCGATGTACGGGCTGCTCGGCGCCAGCACGTCGGGACTGCTGGCCCGCCTCGCCGGCATCGAGTCGCCGTGGTGGGTGTGGTCGTTCCTCTCGATCGCGCTGGTGCTGTTCCTGGGCTCGCGCAAGGTCGAGCTCGGTGCCCGCGTGCTCGGCGTGCTCGTCGCGGCCGAACTGGTGCTGCTCACCGCGTTCGCGATCGGTGTCCTCGTCTCCCGCGGTGCCGGCGCGCTCGACGTCGCGGGCAGTTTCGGTCCTTCCGCCGTGCTGGCGGGGGCGCCCGGTATCGCGATCATGTTCGCCATCGCGTCCATGTTCGGCTTCGAGTCCACGGCCATCTACTCGTCAGAGGCCCGCGATCCCAAGAGGACGGTGCCGCGCGCGACGTACGTCGCTGTCACCCTTATCGCGGTGTTCCTCGCGTTCGTCACGTGGATGCTGGTCGTCTACTACGGGTCCGCCAACGTCGGCGAGGCCGCGGGACGGGCTCTCGGCAGCGATCCGGCCGTGTTCGCGTTGGCACCGCTGGAGAACGTGCTCGGCGGCTGGGCCAGCACCGCCGCGGACGTCCTGCTGTGCACGTCCCTGTTCGCCGGTGTGCTCGCGTTCCACAACATGATCACGCGCTACTTCCACGCCATGGCCGGCAACACCCTCTTCCCCGCCGTCCTGGAGCGCACCAACCGCCACCAGGCGCCGGCCGCCGCGTCACTCGCGCAGTCGATCGTCGCCGCCGTCGTCGTCGCCCCGTTCGCGCTGCTGGGGCTCGATCCGGTCGCCAAGCTGTTCAGCTGGTTCAGCGGACTCGCCGTCGCCACCCTCGTCGTGCTCTACATCCTCACGTCCGTGGCCGTGGTCGCCTACTTCCGCCGCAACCGGGTGGAGCCGAACCGGTGGACGACGTTCGTCGCGCCCGCGCTGTCGGCCGTCCTCATGCTCGGCATCCTCGCCCTGGTGGTGAACAACTTCGGGATCCTCACGGGTGGCAGCACCCTCACCGTCGTGCTCCTGCTCGCCAGCGTCCCCGTCATGTTCGCGGTCGGCTGGACGCGCGTCCGCGCCAGGACACCCGCCGAGGTCGTCGAACCCGCCTGACCCGCCCACCACCGAACGACCGCGCGTGAGGAAGAAGATGTCTCTGCAGACGCTGCCCACCACCCCCGCACCGGCCGCCGGCGCGGCCCGGCACCCGCTGGCCGCCCTGACCCCCGACGAGGTCGAGCGCGCCCGCGCGGTCCTCGACTCGGCCGGACTGGTCGGCGAGCACAGCAGGTTCTCGTACGTGATGCTCCGCGAACCGGACAAGGCCGACGTGCTCGTCTGGGACGGAACGCGGGAGCTGCCGCGCGAGGTGTCGTTGCTGCTGACCGATGTGGACAGTCTGGCGATCTCCGCGCTCGTCGTGGACGTGACGGCCGGTCAGGTCGTGTCGAGGACCGAGCTCGACCCCGCGGTCGCGGGCTTCGGCCCGTGCCTGGACGAGGACTACGAACTGGTCGAACGGATCGTCAAGGCCGACCGGGGATGGCTCGCGGCGATCGCCAAGCGCGGCATCACCGACATCGGCAAGGTCCGGCCGGTACCGCTGTCCGCGGGCGTGTTCGGCTACGACGACGAGGTCGGCAACCGGGTCTACCGCGTGCTGAGCTTCTACCAGGACCACCCCGCGGACTCGGCCTGGGCACACCCGGTCGGCGGCGTCATCGCGCACGTCGACGTCAGCAACCGCCGGGTGCTCCGCGTCGTCGAGACGCACGTCGAGCACACGCCGCAGGAGTCGGGCGACTACCTCGACCCGGCCTACCGCGGCCCCGAGCGCACCGATCTCAGGCCCATCTCCATCACCCAGCCGGAAGGCGTGTCCTTCACCGTCGAGGACGGGGTGCTGCGCTGGCAGAACTGGTCGGTGCGGATCGGCTTCAACGGCCGTGAAGGCCTGACGCTGCACCAGCTCTCCTACGACGACGCCGGAACCGAGCGGCCGATCCTCTACCGAGCCTCGGTCGCGGAGATGGTCGTCAACTACGGCGACCCCGGCCCGACCCACGGCTGGCAGAACTACTTCGACCTGGGCGAGTACCAGTTCGGGCGGCTCGCGAACTCCCTGGAACTCGGCTGCGACTGCCTCGGCGAGATCACCTACCTCGACGCCGTCGTCGTCGACGACCACTGCGCGCCGAAGACCATCCGCAACGCGATCTGCATCCACGAGGAGGACTTCGGCATCCTCTGGAAGCACAACGACATCTTCTCCGGCTCCTCGGAGACCCGCCGCCAGCGCCGCGTCGTCGTGTCTTTCTTCGGCACGGTCGGCAACTACGACTACGGCTTCTACTGGTACCTCTACCTCGACGGCACGATCGAGCTGGAGGTCAAGGCCACCGGCATCCCGTTCCCCTCCGGGTACGACGGGCAGGACCCGCACTTCACGGAACTGGCACCCGGCGTCGGCGCCCCGGTGCACCAGCACCTGTTCTCGGCGCGGCTCGACTTCGCCGTGGACGGGGTGCGCAACCAGGTCGACGAGCTGGAGGTCGTGCCGGTCCAGACGGGCCCGGACAACCCGTGGGGCAACGCGATCCGGCGCTCGCGGACGAGGCTGCGCACCGAGCAGGAGGCCCGCAGGCAGGCGGCGTCGCACCTGAGCCGGGTGTGGGCGATCTCCAGCGCGGAGCGGTCGAACCGGCTGGGCGAGCCGACCTCGTATGTGCTGTACCCGGAGGGCCGGCCCGCGTTGCTGGCCGATCCGGGATCGTCGATCGCCGCACGCGCCGCGTTCGCCCGCCACCACCTGTGGGTCACCCGCTACGACCGCGACGAGCTGTGGCCGTCCGGCTACCTGGTGAACCAGAACCCCGGTGGCGACGGCCTGCCCGCCTACGCCGCCGCCGACCGCGGTATCGACGGCGAGGACCTCGTGGTGTGGCACACCTTCGGCCTCACGCACTTCGTTCGGCCCGAGGACTGGCCGATCATGCCGGTCGACTACACGGGCTTCACGCTGAAGCCGCACGGGTTCTTCGACCGCAACCCGACGCTCGACGTGCCCGACCTCAACCGCGCCGCCGCGGACTCGTGCTGTGCCAACGAGAACGGGACGAACGGCCATGGCCACGCGTGAGGTCGTCCAGCGCGGCACCGCGGTCCTGGCGGCGATCGGTGCGGCCGCACACCTCGTCAGCGCTCTGTCCACATCGGACCTGATTCTCGGCCTCATGGGCGCGCTGTGCCTGCCGTGCGCGTTCCACCTCTGGAAGCACGACAGCCGGCGATCCCTGGCCGCGGTGGCGTTCGGCGCGATCGGCATGGTCGCCGCCCACCTCCACCTCCTGGCCCCGTCCGCGGCGGCGCACCAGCACGGCGCCGCGGCCCAGCCCGCCACCCACGTCCACGATCCCGCCCTCCTCGTCGTTCTGGTCGCGCTCGAATGCGCGGTGGCGGCGGGCGTCTGGTGGGTCGCACCCTCCGCAGTGGACCTCGAACTCACCGGGAGCACCGCATGACGACCACGACGACCGAACTGTTCCTGGACGGGAGCTGGACCGGTGGCGGAGCGGGCACGTTCACCGCCGTCAACCCCAGCACGGGAGAGGCGATCACCGAGATCGCCTCGGCAGACGCGCAGGATGTGAACACCGCCGTCGCCGCGGCCACGAGGGCCCTGCGCGGCGACTGGGCCGCCGTTCCGCCGTCGGGCAAGGGCGCGCTGCTGCACCGGCTCGCCGACCTGGTCGAACGGGACGCGGACACACTGGCCCGGCTGGAGGCGCTGGAACTGGGCGTCCCGTTCGGCTTCGCGAGCGCGCTGTTCGTGCCCAACCTGATCGGTTCGCTGCGCTACTACGCGGGCTGGGCGGACAAGGTCAACGGCGAGGTCATCTCCAGCGACGGCTACTTCGGCGCCCCCACGCACGCCTACACGCGGCGCGAGCCGATCGGTGTCATCGCCGCGATCGTGCCCTGGAACGCGCCGCTGATGATCCTCGGCTGGAAGCTCGCCCCGGCTCTCGCGACCGGCAACGCCGTGATCGTCAAGCCCGCCGAGGACGCGACGCTGTCGATCCTGCACCTCGCGAAGCTGGTGCAGGAGGCGGGATTCCCCTCAGGGACCGTCCAGGTGCTGCCCGGCATCGGCGCCGTCACCGGGGAGGCCCTCGCCGTGCACCCCGGCGTGCACAAGGTCAGCTTCACCGGCTCCACCGAGACCGGCCGGCGCATCCTGCGCAACAGCGCGGTGAACTTCAAGCGCACCACGCTCGAGCTCGGCGGCAAGTCACCCCAGGTGATCTTCGAGGACGCCGACCTGCCGTCAGCGATCCAGGGTGCCGCGATGGGGCTCTTCTCCAACCAGGGCCAGGTGTGCGCCGCCGGCACGCGGATCCTCGTGCACCGCGACGTGTACGACGCGGTGCTGGACGGGCTGAAGGCGGCCGCGGAGGCCCAGGTCGTCGGTGACCCGTTCGACCAGGCCACCACGATGGGCCCGCTGGTCAACGGCTCCCAGCGGGACAAGGTGCTGGGCTACGTCGAGAAGGGGAAGGCCGAGGGCGCGACGCTCGTGACCGGCGGCTCCCCCGTCGGCGGCCCCGGCTTCTTCGTCAACCCGGCCGTCTTCGCGGGCACCAACGAGCACACCATCGCCCGTGAGGAGATCTTCGGCCCGGTCGGCACGGTCATCCCGTTCGACAACGACGCCGAGGCCGTCGCTCTGGCCAACGACAACGACTACGGCCTCGCGGCCACCGTGTGGACCACCGACCTCGGCCGGGCGCACTCGGTCTCCGCGGCCCTGCAGGCCGGCGCCATCGGCGTCAACGGCTGGTCGCCGCTGGGCCCGCAGCTGCCCTGGGGAGGCCTGAAGGCGAGCGGCGTCGGCCGCGAGCTGGGCTACGAGGGCGTTCTCGCGAACACCGAGGTCAAGACCGTCACCATCGTCCTTTGAGGAAGCCCTGATGACCCTGGAGAAGACCGTCGCCGACCTGGCCCGCCGCGTCACCGTCCTCGAGGCCGAGGCGGACATCCGCAGGCTTCAGGCGCGGTACATGTTCCTGTGCGACACGCCCTGCCCGGAGTTCGGCGTCCTCGACGACGACCACCGCATCGACCTGATCATGGAGCTCTACACCGCCGACGCGGTGTGGGAGGGCGTCGGCGAGTACTACGACGGCCAGTTCGGACGGGCAGAGGGCGCGGACGCGATCCGGGCGCACTTCAAGAGGTTCTGGGGTGAGAAGCAGGAACCGGAGCTGCTGCTCAACGCGCACTACCTCACCTCGGAGCAGATCCACGTGGACGGCGACGAGGCCACCGGCCAGTGGATCCACATGCAGCCCTGGTTGTTCTCCGACGGCAAGTCGCTGCTGCGGTCCAGCCGTCTCAACAACTCCTTCCGCCGCACCGACGACGGCTGGCGGATCACCCGCACCCGCACCGAGAACGTCTTCGTCGCCCCGCTGGCACCGGACTGGGCGAGCGACCACCCGTTCACCTCGGTGCTCATGAAGCCGTGACACCCGTGCTGCCCGACCCCGTGGTCCACGTCGTCGACGACGACGTGGACCTGCGGCAGTCGCTGGTGTTCCTGCTGGAGAGCGTCGGGGTGCAGGCGCTGACCTACCCCGACGCGCGGACGTTCCTCGCCGAGTTCGACCGCGACGAGCCGGCCGTCGTGATCGTGGACGTGCGCATGCCGGTCGTGAGCGGGTTCGAGCTGCAGGACCGGCTGATCGAGCTCGGTTACCCCGCACCGCTCGTGTTCTGCTCCGCCCACGGCGACATCCCGATGTCGGTGCGCGCCCTCACCAGGGGCGCGGTCGACTTCCTCGAGAAGCCCTACCAGCCGCAGCGGATGGTCGAGCTGGTGCAGGCGCAGCTCGTGCAGGCGCGGCTGCGGTTCGCCGAGCACGCGCGGCGGAGGGCGGTGAACGAGCGGCTGGAGACGCTGACGCAGCGCGAACGCGAGGTGCTCCAGCTCGTCGTCGACGGCCTGCCGAGCCAGGTCATCGCGCACCGGCTCGGCACGAGCGTCAAGACGGTCGACGTGCACCGTGCGCGGATCAAGTCGAAGACCGGCGCCGACAGCCTCGGAACGCTGGTGCGCGACATCCTGACCTGCGGCATCACCGTGTGACCCCGGGTCACGCGGTGATGCCGCACACCACGTCCTCCACCCAGCGCGCCGCGGCGAGCAGGGCGGTCTCGCCGCCGGCACGCCCGACGAGCTGCAGTCCCAGCGGGAGGCCCTGCTCGTCGCGCAGGCCCGGCACGGCGACGACCGGCAGGCCGAGCGCCTGCCAGCCGCGGCTGAGCACGGGGTCACCGGTGGCCCCCAGGCCCTCCGGCGCGGGTCCCGGGGTGGCCGGTCCGATGACGGCGTCGTAGCCCTCCGTCCACGCCCGGACGTCGCTCTCGGCGGCCGCGACGACCAACCTGGCCGCCTCGTAGTCCGAGTCGGGCGTCGCGGCTCCGGTCCGCAGCAACGTGGCGAGCGGTGCGCTCAGCCGGTCCGCCCTGGCCAGTTCCGCGGCACGTTCCCGCGCGGCCTCGTAGGCCATCACGACCGGGTGCGCCGCGGCGACCTGCGCCACGAGCGGCTCGCCGGGGAACACGTCCACCACCGCACCGGCGGCCCGCATCCGGTCCACGACGGTCCGCAGGCCTTCCCTCATCGCGGGCGCCATCTCGGTCTGTTCCTCGCCGCTCCACAGCAGCAACCGCGGGCGGCGTGGCCCCGCGTCCGGCTCCCCCGTCAGCGCCGACCACGCGAGTGCCAGGTCGGACGCCGTCGCCGTGAACACGCCGTGGCTGTCCAGAGCAGGGCTGAGCCCCGCGACCCCGGTGACCGGGAAGCGGCCGTGGCTCATCACCAGCGCGGCGACCCCGCAGAACGACGCGGGCCGGGTGACCGAGCCGGCTGTCTGGGAGCCGAGCGCGAGCGGCACCTGGCCCGCCGCGACCGCGGCGGCCGAGCCGCTGGACGAGCCGCCGGGGGTGTGGCCGGGCGCGGCCGGGTTGTGCGTCGGTCCTGGCTGGAAGTACGCGAACTCGGTGGTGACGGTCTTGCCGATCGGCACGGCACCGGCCGTACGCCAGGCCTGCACGATCGCGGCGTCGGCCGTGGCGGGCGGGGCGTCGGCGCGCAGCGGAGAACCGCAGCGGGTCGGCAGGCCCGCCAGGTCGATGATGTCCTTGACCGCCAGGGGGACACCGCCGAGAGGTCCGAGCAGGCCGGACGCCGGCCCGCCGGGCGGTCCGGAAACGGCGAGGTCCGGCACCTCGGCCTGCACCACCCACGCGCGCAGTTCGCCGTCTGTCTCCGCGATCCGCCGCTGCGCCCGTGCCGCGGCGGCGTCCGGCGTGGTCCGCCCGGTGGACAGCTCGGCGACGAGCTCTCGCAGCGACCAGGGCCGGTACAGCCCCTGCCGGCGGCTCACGACTGCGCCCAGGCGGCGTCGGCGGTCCAGTAGTCCATGCCGCTCTCGCTCACCGCGTGCCGCCACTGCGAGGTGCGCCGCAACGACGGCTCCACGCGGGCGGTCACGGCGTCGGCGGCGTCCGGGCCGTCCTCGCCCACCTGCCAGTGCACCCAGTTGAGCTCGCGGCCCTCGGCGTCGTGGACGAACAGGTCCACGTGCCGCCAGCCGTACCCGTACGTGTCGTTGTAGCAGGTCAGCGTCATGCGCTGGCGCTCGTTCGCGGCAGGTCCGGTCACGGTCCCCTCCTCGGCGACGGGTCGGTCAGGCGCTGACCGGCTGGGCGGCCAGGTTGTGGAAGCGGCGCTGGAAGTAGACCAGCGCCCCGCTGTCCGCACTCGTCAGCACCTTCTCGACCTCGACGAACAGCACGGAGTGCGACCCCTGTCCCTGTTCGGCGACGATCCGGCCGACGAGCGAGGCCGGAGCGCCGCGCAGCACGGGGACGCCCTCGGTCTCGAGGTCCCAGTCCCGCGCGGTGAACCGCTCCGCTGTCGGCACGCGGGTCGCGCCGGCGAAGTGCATCGCCAGGTCCTCATGGTCGGAGCCGAGGACGTTGACGCAGATGCGCCCGTTCGCGACGAGCACCTCGTGGGACCGGGTCGTCCGGTTCACGCAGACCAGCACGGTCGGCGGTGAGTCGGTGACCGAGCAGGCCGCGCTCACGGTGATGCCCGCGAGGCCGTGCGGGCCGTCGGTGGTGACGACGTTGACCGCCGCCGAGAGGTTGGCCATCGCGGCGCGGAACTCGCGCTGGGACCGGGTCAGCTCGGACACGACTCCTCCTCGGTGGTGCGGCGCTGTCGGTGACCCCGACCGCTCCGACGGTACGAGCCGCGCCGCCGCGCCGACATCGAGAGTTCCCCTTGCCGGGCTAAGGGATTCCTAACGTTCAGAGGTCTCCGGCCAGCGGCAGCGCGAACCCGAAGCGCGACCCGCCGCCGGTACGGCGCTCGGCCCAGATGCGCCCGTGCTGACGGGTGATGATCCGGTGGCTCAGCGCCAGGCCGATGCCGCTTCCGTGCTCCTTGGCGGTGAAGGACTCCTCGAACGGGTCGCGCGGGAACCCGCGGCCCCGGTCGTCGACCGTCAGCACGCCCTCGCCACCCTCGACGCCCGTGCTGATCACGACCTTCCGGTCCGGCGGGCACTCGGCCATCTCGTCCACGGCGTTGAAGCACAGGTTCAGCACCACCTGCCCGGTCAGCACCCGTTCACACCGCACCGGCACCGCGCCCGGCGACCGCCGGAACTCCACCTCGACACCGGCGGGTTCCGCGCGCAGGCGGACGAAGTAGAGGCATTCCTCCACGACGTCGTTGAGGTCGGCGACCTGGCTCAGGTGCTCGAGGTGGCCGACGAACGCCCGCAGCGACCCGACTATCGCGCTCGCGCGCTCGATCTGCCGCACCGCGCTGTCGACGCCGTAGACGAGCCTCTCGTCGTCCCGCACGCCCGACCGCACGCCGGCCAGGAAGTTCCCTGCGGCCGCGAGCGGCTGGCCCAGTTCGTGCGCGATCGCCATCGCCATGTCCCCCATGGCGTTGTACCGCGCGAGGTGGTTCTCCCGGCGCGACTCGCGGTCCCGGCGGACCTCGTCCTGCACGCGGTCGGAGACGTCGTGCAGCAGCATCAGCAGCGCCTCGCCGTCGACCACCTTCAGCCGTTCCAGACTGCCTTCCAGCCACACCGGCTCACTGCCGGGGACCTCCAGCTGGACCGGCGTGACCGGTTCGGCGCGGTGCACGATCTCGTCCCATGTGGACACTCGTCCGTCCACTCGCACCACACCGTGATCGCTCAAGCGCCCCAGCGGCTCGTCGGTGCCCGCACCGAGCACGGCGACGGCGGTGTCGGTCGCGAACCGGACCTCCCCCGAGGGGTCGAGCATCAGCGCGATGGCGGACGTGTGGTGTGCCAACGCGTCGACCCACGACGTCGTCAGCCTCAGCTGCCGCTCGATCTCCTGCTCCCGTTCGATGTCGCGGAACTGCACCATGACCGCGGGTCCCTGTGCCAGCTCCACGCGCACCGCGAGCGCGTCGGTCGGGATGATCCGCCCGGACCTGCTGCGGTAGTGCCACTCCACGCGGTTCATGCCGCGCTCGGCCGCCACCTGCAGCCAGGCGCGGCCCAGAACGCGGTCGTACTGCTGGGCCGAGCTGCTCATGTCGCTCGCCGTCAGCGGACGGAGCTCGGCGACGTCCCACTCCAGCATCTCGCAGGCGGCGGGGTTCGCCCACAGGATCCTCTTCGTCTCCGCGTCGTGCAGCAGCACGCACATCCGGACGGCGTTCATCATCGCCACGAAGTCGTTCTCGGCCAGTTCGGGCGAACGCGGGTCGACTTCCACTCGGCCAGCGTAAGGCCAGCTCAGCGGCGTCGCACTGAAGGAATCCCCTACGGCCGCAGGGGCAATACCGATTTCGCCGTCCCGCCGCGCTTCCTAGCTTCGGAGACATCCAGGCAGGAGGAGCAGAGATGGTGAACACCGCCAGCGCCGCCGTCACGTTCGACGACGTCCTCGCCGAGCTCGCCGAACGCAGGACCGAGTTCGCCCGGCAACGGTTCGTCCCGAAGGACTTCGTCGACCGGCTCAAGCAGGTCGGCATCTACCGCGCGGCCACACCGGCCAAGTTCGGCGGCGAGCCGCTGCCGCCGGCGGAGTTCCTCGACCGCGTCGAGCGGATCTCGGCCGTCGACGGGTCCACCGGGTGGGTGGCGAGCTTCGGTTCCGCGCTCGTCTACCTCGCCGCGCTCCCCCTGGAGACGCAGGCGGAGCTCTACCAGGACGGCCCGGACGTCGCGTTCGCCGGCGCCCTGTTCCCGGTCCAGCCCGCCACACCGACCGAACGCGGTTTCCTGGTAGACGGTCGCTGGAAGTTCGCGAGCGGCTGCATGGGAGCGGACCTGCTCGGCGTCGGCCTGCCCGGCGACGCCGGCAGCGGCGGCAAGCCCCGCACCGCGCTGCTGCGCCCCGGCCAGGCCGAGATCGTGCGGGAGTGGGACGTCGTCGGCATGCGCGGCACCGGGTCGTTCGACCTGGTCGTCCGCGACGTCGAGGTGCCGCGGGAGTGGACGTTCATCCGGGGCGGCACGCCGACCGTGGACGAACCGCTCTACCGGTACCCGACGATCGCCTACGCGTCACAGGTCCTCGCCGTCGTCGGTGCGGGCGTCGCCCGTGCCGCGCTCGACCACGCCGTGCGCACCGGTGCCGGCTACGCGGGTGTCACCGGCGCCCCGAAGCTGGCCGACCGCGCCTACTACCGGACCGGCGTCGCGCAGGCCGAAGCCGCGCTGCGGTCGGCACGGGCCTGGTTCTACGAGCTCAGCCACGAGGTGTGGGAGACCGTCCTGGCCGGTGACGAGGCCACCGACGCGGACAGCGCCCGGTTGCGGCTCGCCTCGGCGCACCTCGCGAAGACCGCCTCGGACGTGGTCGACCGGGTGGTCGAGCTCTCCGGCACGGCGCCGATCCACACCACCCACCCGTTGCGAGTGCTGCAGGGCGACGCGCTGGTGCCCAAGCAGCACGCCTTCCTCGGCCCCGCGATCTACGACGCCGCCGGGGCGGTCCTCATGGGACTTCCGCCGACCACGCCCGGATTCCGCTGAGCCGGCCCGACCACCAGGAGCGTTCCCGTGACCGCACAGCCACTTCGGGTGCTGTTCTGCATCGGCATCAACCAGAACTTCTTCGACCTGCCCGCGGACGGCCTCACGGCCGGTGACATGTGGAAGGCGACCGTGTCCATGATGGACTCGCTCAAGGCGTTGCCGGGCATCACGTTCATCGGTGACTTCGATGACGATTCCCACATGGTCGGCCCGTCCGACGGATGGCCGTGGACCTGCTACGTCCTCGCCGACGCCGACAGCCAGGACACCGTCAAGGCGGCCTGCAACCTCTTCCGCACCACCCCGGTCGGTGGCGGCGACGCCCGGCTCTGGCGCTTCGCCAAGGTAGAGGCGCGCATCGGCAGGGCGCTGACCGTCCGCGACGACGTCGACCTCCCCGACTGAGCAGGCAGGAGACCCCGATGACCGAGACCTCCCACGACCCGGCCGGCCTCGTCGCCGGCGACCGGGTCGCCGGCCGCCTCTACACCGACCCGGAGATCTTCGAGCAGGAGATGGCCCGGATCTTCGAACGCACCTGGGTGTGGGTGGCGCACGAGAGCGAGCTGCCCAAGCCGGGCACGTTCAAGTCCACGCACGTCGGCAGGCAGCCGGTCATCGTCACCCGTGACCGCAAGGGCGCACTGCACACCATGCTCAACCGCTGCCGCCACCGCGGCGCGAGCGTCTGCGAGAAGCCGCAGGGCGAGGCCAACGGGTTCACCTGCCCGTACCACGCCTGGTCCTACGGCCTCGACGGCAAGCTGCGCGGCATCCCGTACCCGGACGGCTACGAGGGCGTGATCGACAAGTCGGAGCTGTCGTTGCGCAAGCTGCGCACCGAGTCCTACGGGGGCATGGTCTTCGCGACGTTCGACGCCGACGCCGTGCCGCTGCCGGAGTTCCTCGGCGACGTCCGGCTGTGGATCGACCGGTTCATGGCGCAGGGCGGCGGTTACCCGGTGAAGGTGCTGGGCCGGCACCGGTTCAAGTTCCGCGGCAACTGGAAGATCCAGCTCGAGAACACCACGGACGGCTACCACTTCCCCATCGTGCACCGGTCCTGGATGGCCTCGGTCGACGCCGAGACCGCCGACATGATGTCGTTCATGACCGACCCGACGGCGGTCACGCACGACCTCGGCAACGGGCACAGCGTCATGCAGATGGTGCCCGAGCACTCCGACCTCGACGCCGACGACGGCACCGAGCCGTTGCAGGGGCGGTTCGGCCACCTCGTCGAGGAGCTGTCGAAGACCCTCGACGACGCGCAGGTGCGCAGGCTGATCCGGGCCATGCACGGCACCGGTTTCAACCTCAACCTGTTCCCCAACGTGTCGATGTCGGCCGCGTTCTTCCGGGTGCTGCGCCCGATCTCGGTCGACGAGACGTGGATCGAGCACGTCGCGATCGGACCGGACGGCCCGCCGGAGGTCGAGGCCGTCAACCGGGAACGGCTGCGCGTCCACGAGCACTTCCAGGGCCCGTTCGGGTTCGGGACGCCCGACGACGCCGAGGGCTGGGACCGCGTGCAGCGCGGCGCCCAGGCCGATCCGGGGATGCCGATCATGGTCAACCGCGGGCTCGCCAGGGAGAAGCCGAGTCAGGAGGGCTGGCCGACCTCGCACGTCACCGACGAGACCGGCATGCGCGCCGCCTACGGCAAGTGGAAGGAGCTGATGAGCGATGACTGAGCTGACCGTGGCACCCGCGCCCGTCCCGACGACCGACCCGCGCGTGGTCCGGGCCGTGGAACTCGTCTGGCGCGAGGCCGAGCTGCTCGACCGCAAGGAGTACGTCGACTGGAACAGCCTCTACGCCGACGACGGGATCTACGTCATCCCCGTCGATCCGTCCACAGAGGACTTCGCCGGGTCGCTGAACATGGTCTACGACGACGCGCGCATGCGACGGATGCGGGTGACGCGCATGATCGAGGGCTACGCGATCGCCGCGGTGGACGCCGCCCGCACGATCCGCACCGTGACGGGGTTCGTGCCCAGGTCCGTCACCGACGACGAGGTCGTGCTGCGGTCCGCCCAGGTCCTCGTCGCGTACAAACGCGGGCACCACGACATCTGGGCGGCGGACCTGCTGCACCGGATCCGGCTCTCCCCTGACGGTCCCGGCTCCGACCTGATCGTCCAGAAGGTCGTGCGGCTCGTCGACAGCGAGGAAGCCGTTCCGGCGGCGGGGTTCCTGCTGTGACCGGCCCGCACACCGCGGTCGTCACCGGAGGCGCGCACGGCCTCGGCGAGTTCATCGTGCGTCGTCTGCACTCCGACGGTTTCCGCGTCGCCATCGCCGATCTGGACGCCGCGGCCGCGACGAAGCTCGCCGGCGAACTGGGCGACAGCCGCGGTTACGGCGTCGACGTCGGCGACCAGGAAGCGTTGCACCGCCTCAAGGACGACGTCGTGCGCGACCTCGGCGGCGTGCACGTGCTCGTCAACAACGCGGCACGCACGCAGGCGACTCCCCTGCTGGAGATCACGCCCGACGAGCTCGCGTCCGTGATGGCGGTCAACTTCACCGGCACGTTCACCGCCTGCCAGGTCTTCGGCACGCACTTCGCCCGCCAGAACTACGGGCGGATCGTGAACATGGCGTCGCTGGCCGGGCAGAACGGCGGCACGGCCACCGGCGGGCACTACGCCTCGTCCAAGGGAGCCGTGCTGACCGCGACGAAGGTCTTCGCCCGCGAGCTCGCGGGCCACGGCGTGACGGTCAACGCCGTCTCGCCCGGCCCCCAGGACAGCCCGGTGGTGCGGTCGATCATCGGCGAGGAGAACCTCGCCGGCTACACGGAGAACATCCCCGTCGGACGGCTCGGCGACCCCGCGTTCATCGCCCGCGTGGTGGCGCTGCTCGTCTCCGCGGACGCCGCCTCCGTCACGGGCGCCTGCTGGGACGCCAACGGCGGGCTCTACCTGCGCTGAGAAGGGACGCACCGATGCCAGACACCCTGGTCCGCGTCGCGGACGTGACCGAGGAGACGCCGTTCATCAGGACGCTGCGGCTGGTCCGCGCGGACGGCTGCCCCTTCGAGCCCTACGACGCCGGTGCCCACGTCGACGTCACCGGCCCGACCGGAGTGGTCCGGCAGTACTCGCTGTGCGGCCCGCCGGACGACACCGCGTCCGTGCTCATCGCGGTCAAGCTCGAGGCGGCCTCGCGCGGTGGGTCGGCCGCCCTGCACACCGTCGTGGCCGGGGACGTGCTCCGGATCGGGGAGCCGCGGAACCTGCTGGGCATCGCGGCCGGTGCCGACCGGCACGTGCTGCTCGCGGGCGGAATCGGCGTCACACCGTTGCTGAGCATGGCCTACCGGCTGCTGCGGGACGGGTCCGACTTCACCCTGCACTACTTCGCCCGCGGCCGTGCCGACGCCGCGTTCGTCGGGCTGCTCGAGTCCCACGAGGGGTTCCGCGACCGCGTGCACCTGCACTTCGGCCTCGGCCCCGAGGACCAGCACACCGTTCTGGAGAAGATCGGCACCGGCCTCACCACGGCCTCGCACGCCTACACGTGCGGTCCCCAGCCGTTCATGGACCAGGTCACCGAGGTGCTCGTCCCGGTCGTCGGCGACACGCACGTGCACGTGGAGCACTTCACCGCCGCCGCGGCCGACACCAGCGCGGACCGGCCGTTCACCGTCGAGCTCGACACCGGTGAGGTGTTCGAGGTCCCGGCGGACCGGTCGATCCTGTCGGTGCTGACTTCCAACGGGATCGAGGTGTTCCGATCGTGCGAGGAGGGTGTGTGCGGCTCGTGCGTCTCCGGGGTGCTCGAGGGCACTCCCGACCACCGGGACAACTGCCTGTCGGCGAGCGACAAGGCCGCCGGCGACCAGATGGCGCTGTGCGTGTCCAGGGCGCTCACCGACAGGCTGGTGATCGAGTTGTACTGAGGCCCGCCCGGTTCCCGCCGCTAGACTTCCCGGTGAGCGGGGAGAAGGGACGCGATGGCGGGCGTGGCTTACGGGACCGGACGGCAGGCGCTGCTCGAAGCGGCGATCCGGATCGTCGCCACCCAGGGGCTGCGCGGCCTCACGTACCGCTCGGTCGCGGCCGAGGCCGGGGTCAGCCACGGTTCGGTGCGCTACCACTTCGGCGACTGGAACACCCTGGTCGAGGAAGCGCTCGCGTTCTGCGTGGAGCGCAGCGTCGACGGCGCCGAGCTGGCGTCGGACGTGCCGGGGTTCACGGAGTTCGCCACGGGCATCGTCTCGCTGGTCGCCGCGGACCCGGACGCCCAGGCGTTCCAGTACGAGATCACCCTCGAGGCGCGCCGGCGGCCAGAACTGCTCCCGGCGATGGAGCGGGTCAACGACGTCTACCGCGCCGCGGTGCACCGCGAGCTGGTGCGCAACGGCATCGACGACTACGCGTTCGCCGAGCTCATCTTCATGACGCTCGACGGCCTGGTCTTCCACCAGACCGCGTTCGGCGACGACGCTCGGACCGAGCGCGCGATCAAGGCACTGCGCGCGCTGCTCGCGAGCTACACGGCGGAGCACGTCCGGAGCTGATCGGGCGCGCGGTCCGAAGTGGACAGCCGGACGCCTCGTCCAGCACTCGCCCTGTCTCGATCGCGGCACCGGCCGCGAATCGACCGGCTCGCACCCGGAGGTTCCGCCATGGAGCTGCGCCACCTGCGTTACTTCGCCACTGTCGCCCAGACGTGCCACTTCGGCAGGGCCGCGGTGCTGCTGCACGTGGCACAACCCGCGCTCTCCCAGGCCATCCGCCAGCTGGAGGCCGAACTGGGCGCGGCCCTGTTCACCAGGACCACCCGCCAGGTCCGCCTGACGCCCGCGGGCGAGTTCCTGCACGACGAGGCCAAGCGCGTGCTCGGCTCCGTCGACGACAGCGTCCGCGGGGTGCGGCGGATCGCCCAGGGGCGGCTGGGGCTGGTGCGCATGGCGTTCACCGGCACCTCCGCCTTCACCCACCTGCCGCGGATCGTCCGCGTCCTGCGACGGGAACTGCCCGACGTGGCCTTGGAGATCCACACGGACCTGCTCACCCCGGCGCAGTGCGACGGTCTGCGTGACGACAGCATCGACCTGGGCCTGCTGCGCCCGCCCGCCACCGGCGAGGAGATCTCGGTCCGCACGATCGAGGTCGAACCGCTGGTGCTGGCCGTCCCCGCCCACCACCGGCTGGCGGACGAACCGCTGCTCGCGATGCCCGATCTGGCCACCGAGTCGTTCGTGCTCTACAGCAACCCGGACTCCGCGGTGAACGAGGCGGTCGTGCGCCGCTGCCGGCAGGCGGGGTTCCTGCCGCACCACGAGCACGACGCGCCCGGCACCGCCGCGCTGCTCGCGCTGGTCGCGGCGGGCCTGGGCATCGCGCTCGTGCCCGCCTCCGCGCGGGCGATGCCGCTGACCGGCGTCGTGTTCCGCGACGTGGCCGGCGCCGGGTCCGTCGAGCTCGCCCTCGCCTGGCGGGAGCACCGGGAGTCGGCGCTGGTCACGTCGGTGCTCGACGTCCTCGGCGTCCTCTTCGCGGCCGATCGTCAGCCTGTGCAGAAAGCCGCAGGCTGACGATCGACGCCGCCCCGCTCGCGCTTCGTCCATCCTCCGATCGGAGGATGGAGGGGTCCACCGCGTTCGCGGTGATCCACGCCCGCGCGGTAGATCCGGCATCTTCTCCCGCGCCGCAGGCTTTCGGCATGGCCTCACCCGACGTCGTCCGCACTACCCGTACGACACGCATCTCCTACATCGACAACCTTCGGGTCTTCCTGACGCTGCTGGTGGTCGCGCACCACTGCGCGGCGCCCTACAGCAACCTCGACGTCTGGCCCAACCGGCAGGAGCCCGCCACGGCGTCCGCGGCGCTGCCGTTGGACCTGCTGCTCCTGGTCAACCAGACGTTCTTCATGGGGTTCTTCTTCCTGCTGTCCGGGTACTTCGTCCCCGGCGCGGTGGACAGGAGGGGGCCGCGCGCGTTCGCGGTCGAGCGGGTGAGACGACTCGGGATCCCCTTACTCGCGTTCATCCTGCTGCTGCGCCCGTTCTTCGTCCTGCCGGCCTATCTCGACCTGCCGTCCGCGACCAGACCGTCCTTCGTGGTCCATTACTTCACCACCTGGGAGGTCGGGCCGGCGTGGTTCCTCGAGGTTCTGCTGATCTTCTCGCTCGTGTGCGCCGTGGCACGGCACCTGCGCGGGAATGCGGAGCCGGTGCGGCCGAAACCGTTGCGGCGAAGGGAACTTCTCGGCTTCACGCTCGTCCTCGGTGTGGTCACCTACGGGTGGCGGATCTTCGTCCCTCTCGGGACCTACGAGCCGGTGCTCGGTCTGCCCAGCGCCGCGTACCTGCCGCAGTACGTCCTGCTGTTCGCCGCCGGTGTCCTGGCCTACCGCCGCCGCTGGTTCGAGGCGCTTCCGCGGCGATCGGGCTGGTTCGGCGTGTTCCTGGTGGCGGGGTCGTTCGTACCGCTGGCGCTGGGCGGTTACCGCGGCTTCGTGGCGCCCGACGAGCTGGCCGGCCACGATCCCGCCTACCTGGCTCTCGCGTTGTGGGAGTCGCTGTTCGCCGTCGGTGTCGTCCTGGTCCTGCTCCGCGTGTTCCAGCGGTTCGTCGCCGGGGCGTCGTGGTTGGGCGGCTACCTCGCCGACAACGCCTTCGCCGTCTACCTCCTGCACGCGCCGGTCATCGTCGGAACCGTGGAGCTGCTTCGACCGCTCGACGCCGTCCCCGTCCTGAAGTTCCTGCTGGCGCTGGTGATCGCCGCGGCCGCGAGCTGGGTGATCTCGGGTGCTCTGCGCCGTGTGCCTGCCGTGCGGGCAGTCGTCTAGTGCGGCGTGGGCGTGCGAGCATTGCCGGGGTGAGCGTCGAGGCCGAGTTGCGCGAGGAGTTCGAGCGCTGGGAGCGCAAGGAGTCCGCGGTGCTGAGGGTGCTCCCGTACCCGCTGCTGGCGGTCAGCGTCGTGTTCACCCTGCTGCAACCGCTCTGGGACGCGCCGGTGCACTTTCCGGCCGTGTTGGGACTTTCGACCGTGCTCGCCGCGTGGGTGGCGTGGTTCCACACGGCCCACCCCGAATGGCACGACCACGAGCGGCTGATGGGCCTGTACTACGCGGGTCTCGTGACGATCACCGCCTGCCTGGTGCTGCTCACGCCCTGGTTCGGCTTCTTCGCGTTCATCGGTTACGTGCACGCCTTCCAGTACCTGAAAGGCCGGTGGCGGTACGTCGGCGTGGCCGTCACGTCCGCTGTCTCGGCGATCTCCTACGTGGGCGGGGCGGACAGCATCACGACCGAGGAGTGGTGGAAGTGGCCCGCCGTCAGCGCGGTCACCGCGGTGATCGCCACGGCGGCCTTCTACGCCGACGTGATGTCCGACCGCCGCAACCACCGGCAGAAGCGGGCGCTGGTCGAGCTGCACAGGGCCAACACCGAGCTCGAGACAGCGCTGGCGGAGAACGCGGCCCTGCACGTCCAGTTGCTGGTGCAGGCCCGCGAGGCCGGCGTGCTCGACGAACGGCAGCGGATGGCTCGGGAGATCCACGACACGCTCGCACAGGGGCTGGCCGGCATCCTGACCCAGCTGCAGGCCGCGGAACAGGCGGACGAACCGGCGGTGTCCGGCCGGCACGTGACGAACGCGATGACCCTGGCCAGGGAGAGCCTGGTCGAGGCCCGCCGGACGGTGCACGCCGTGGGGCCGTCCGCGCTGGCGTCCGCCCGCCTGCCGGACGCGATCGGCGACGTGGCGAGGCGCTGGTCCGAGGTGAACCGGGTCGAGGCGGTGCTGACCACGACCGGCGACGCCCGGCCGATGCACACCGACGTGGAGGTGACGCTGCTGCGCACCGCGCAGGAGGCTCTCGCCAACGTCGCGAAGCACGCCCGAGCCGGTCGGGTCGCCCTGACCCTGTCGTACATGGAGGACCTGGTGACGCTCGACGTCCTGGACGACGGGGTCGGTTTCCGGCCCGGCGCACGGCGCTCCAGCTCCGCGGACGGTGGCTTCGGGCTCGCCGGCATGCAGCAGCGGGTGCACCGTCTCGCGGGACGGCTCGACGTCGAGTCCGAACCGGACGGGGGCACCGCGATCACGGTGACGCTGCCCGCGATCCCCGCCGGGGGTGAGGTGTGATCACGCTGCTGATCGTCGACGACCACCCGGTGGTGCGGGACGGGCTGCGGGGCATGTTCGGTGCCGATCCGCGCTTCGCGGTGGTCGGCGAAGCCGCTGACGGCGCGGAGGCGGTCGCGGCAGGCGAACGCCTGCGCCCCGACGTCATCCTCATGGACCTGCGGATGCCCGGGACCGACGGGGTCGCCGCGATCCGGGAGCTGGCGAAGCGCGGGGTGCCGTCACGGGTGCTGGTGCTCACCACCTACGACACCGACAGCCACGTGCTGCCGGCGATCGAGGCGGGTGCCACCGGCTACCTGCTCAAGGAGGCACCGAGGGAGGAGCTCGTCCGCGCGGTGGAGGCCGCCGCACGAGGACAGGCGGTGCTCTCCCCCACCGTCGCGACCAGACTCCTGGGCCAGGTGCGCAAACCTGCCCCGGCACCGCTGTCGCAGCGCGAGCTGGAGGTGCTCGAACTGATCGCCCAGGGCTCGACCAACCGCGAGGCGGGCAAGCGGCTCTTCATCAGCGAGACGACCGTCAAGACCCACCTGCTGCACGTGTACGCGAAGCTGGGCGTCAACGACCGGGCGGCCGCCGTCGCCGCCGCGTTCTCCCGCGGCTACCTGACACCGCGGGACTGACGGCCGGCCACAAAGGACACTGGCGTCATGACGGTGCAGGATCTCGGCGCGGAGGTGCGCCGGTTGCGCGAGAACACGGATCCCGCCGCGATCGGGATGCCGACCGGCCGCAGGCGCGCCCGTGGTGTGCGGCGGGAGGAGCTCGCCGAGCTGGCCGGGGTGTCGGCGGACTACGTGCGGCGGCTGGAACAGGGCCGCCGTCACCCCTCGGCCGCCGTGGTGAACGCGATCGCCCGTGCGTTGCGCTTGAAGCCGGCCGAGTACGAGCGGCTTTGCGCGCTGGCCGGGTACGCCGCGGCGTACGGGCTGGTGCCGCGTGCGGCCGGGGCCTCGTCGATCCGGTTGCTCGAGCGGTTCGCCGACACCCCGGCCTTCCTGACGGACGCGGCGTGGAACGTGGTCGCCGTCAACCGTGCGTGGATGACGCTCGGAGCGGGAGCGTCGAACCAGAAGACCAGGGACTGGAACGTCGCGTGGCGCACGTTCTCCCACGCCCACCGCGAGATCAGCCGCGACGACGACCACGCGGCCGCGTTCCGGGCGATGCTCGCCGCCCGGTTGCACAGCACGTTCCTGCGCCACCCCGGCGACGAGCCGCTCGCCGAGCTCGTGGACGAGCTGCGGACCACGAGCCGCTCGTTCGACACCCTGTGGCGTGCGCCGAGAACCGTTGGTGACTACGGGAATCGGGCCGTGTTCCGACATGCGGGCGTGGGTGACATAGCGCTCGACGGCACTCTGCTGCAGGTGCCCGGCGACAACCTCCAGGCGGTGGTGCTCACCGCGGCACCGGGTTCGGCCGACGCGGGACGGCTGGACGAGGTCGTCCGCGCCTCCTCCGGACCCGACGTCATCATGGTGGGACAAGCAGACCCTGGCTGACCGGCCGGCGGTCGGCGATCCTGGGGTCATGTCGATCAACTCGGGCCTGGCGGACCGGCTGACCACGGCGCGAGCGGGAACGCTGGTGGGCAGGGACGTCGAGCAGTCGGTGCTCGACCGGATGCTGGCCGGGGCGGCCGACGCCCCGGTCGTGGCGTACGTCCACGGTCCCGGCGGCATCGGCAAGTCCTCGCTGGTGCGCTACGCGGCGGCGCAGGCGGAGCTCACCGGTCGCGAGGTCGTCCAGGTCGACGCGCGGTTCCTCGGCGCGGATCCGCGCCGGCTGGAGGTGGCCGCCGCGGCGGCGTGCGTCGAACCCGGCGCGGTGCTGCTCCTCGACACCTTCGAGCAGTCCCAGCACCTCGAACCGTGGCTGCGCGACACCTTCCTGCCCAGGCTCGCGGCGGAGGCGATCGTCGTGCTCGCGAGCAGGATCGCCCCCGACTCCGGGTGGGTGACCGATCCCGGCTGGGCGCGGCTGTTCACCGAACTGGCCGTGCGACCGCTCGACGCCGTCCAGTCCGGATCCCTCCTCGCGGCGCGGAACGTCGCACCGGACGACCGCGCCGCCATCGTCGCCTTCGCGGGCGGCAACCCGCTCGTCCTGTCCCTCGCCGCCTCGGCACCGGCCGCGGTCGTGGACCCCACCGGTGACGTCCTGACCACCTTGGTGGAGCGGCTGGTTGGTGATGTCCCTGGCGGTCTTCACCGGCGCGCGCTCGACGTGCTCGCGCAGGCACACGTCACGCGGGAGGAACTGCTGCGCGCGGTGCTCGGCGACGACGCCGCCGCGACGGCGTTCTCCTGGCTGCGCCGGCAGCCCTACGTCGAGACCACACCCCAAGGGCTGCACCCGCACGACGCGGTGCGATCCGCGCTCGCGGCCGATCTGCGGTGGCGGGACCCCGAGCGCTGCCAGGAGATCCGCACACGCATCTCGGCCGCCTGCCTCGGCGCGGTGCGCCGGTCCTCCGAGGACGACGCACTGCTGCGCGTCGCGGAGTGGATGTTCCTCTTCCGCGACCACGCCGGCTCGCACGACCTGTACGACTGGCGGGCCCATCCCCACATCGAGGACACACCTCTCGTTCCCGCCGACGTGCCCGAGGTCCTCGGCATGGGCGGGGAGTCCGCTGCCGCGCACTGGGTCCAGCGCCAGCCGGAGGGCTTTCGCGTCTACCGCTCCGCGGGCAGGCTGCTGGGGTACATGGCCGTTCTCCGGTTCACAACGCCGGCGCCCGACGACCTGGCCGCCGACCCGGTGATCGCGGCGCTGTGGGAGCACGTCGAGGCGGCCGCTCCCCTGCGCCAAGGCGAACACTGGGGCATCCGGCGGTTCGCGGTGCAGTCCGGCGGGCACCAACGACCCTCGCCGCTGATGGACCTGATCGGCCGGCGCACCGTCGCGACCGAGATGCGGACCCCGGGACGGGCGATGACCTTCACCGTCTTCCAGGACGCAGGACGGTGGCGGCAGCACCTCGCCGCCGCCGGGCTGCACGAGGTGGTGGCGGTGGAGGTCGACGGCGTCCGCCAGCACGTCTTCGGCAGGGACTGGCGACGGCAACCCGTGGAGCGGTGGGTCGAGGACAGGGCCCGTGCCTCGACGCCCGTCGCCTCGTGGGGCCCGGCGTCGGCGGATCCCCTGTCGCGCAAGGCGTTCGAGGAGGGTGTGCTCGAAGCGCTGCGCACCTGGCGTGCCCCGCGCGAGTTCGCGACCAGCGTGCTGCTGCGGTCACACCTGGTGCCGCCGGGGTCGGCCGATCCCGTCGCGGACCTGCGCGCCGCCATCACGGCGGCCCTCGACGCCCTGCGGGTCGATCCCGCCGGCGTCAAGGCCCACGACGCCCTCACCACCACCTACATCGCGGCGTCGGGCACCCACAGGGCGGCCGCGCGCCGGCTGGGCGTGCCGTACGGCACCTACCGGCGCCACCTCACCCTGGCCAAGGAGCGGCTCGTCGAGCACCTCCTGGCCAGGTGACGTCAGCTCTTGCGGCGGCGGGGCGCTGCCGAACGCGGCGGCGTCGACCGCATGTGGTCGCGCACCGGCGCCAGCAGTCCGGCGAGGGTCTGGACGTCCTCGCGCGACAGCGGTTCGAAGAGCAGTCCGCTGACGATCTCGACGTGCCCGGGCAGCACCGCCGCGAGCAGCGTGCGCCCGGCGTCGGTGATGGTGACGGTGACGCTGCGTTCGTCCTCGGCGGAGGGCGAGCGTTCGACCAGACCCGCCTTCTCCAGCAGCCCCACCTGGTAGGTCAGGCCGCTGCGGCTGTAGACGACGCCGTCGGCCAGGTCGGTCATGCGGTGGCTGCCCGTCGGTGAGTCCCCGAGCCGCGCCAGCAGCTGGAACTGCACGTAGCTCAGGTCCCCGGCCTCCTTCAGCTGCTGTTCCACCGCGTGCCGCAGCAGGCTCGTGACCTCGACGAGGGCGAAGTAGGCGCCGAGCTGGACGGGGTCGAGCGACGGCGGTGAGTCGGGCATGGTCGCAGCTTACTGCTTCGAATTCGAAGGAGCGTCCCGGCGGAGTGCGCGAGGTGAGCAGCACTGGACACAGGTGAGCACCTCAGGACCTGGCGGGCGGGCAGCGGCGCACATCAGGGTCTGCAGGCAAGAGGACGGCGCCGCCGTCCCACCGGACCGAGGACGAACTTGAGCATCCCCCACCTCGCCCAGCGAGAGGACCAGCAACAGCTCGAATGGATCGGCGGGAGCGTGTTCAGCGTCCTGCTCGACGCCGAGGCGACCGGAGGTCAGCTGACCGTCGGGCGGTTCGACGCCGGCCTCGGCGAGGCGCCGCCGTGGCACATGCACAACAACGAGGACGAGGTCTTCCTGCTGCTTTCCGGCTCCGCGCTGGTCTGGGCCGGCGACGAGGAGCACGAACTGCGTGAAGGCGGGATCGTCTTCCTGCCCCGCCGCATCCCGCACAGCTACCGGATCACCTCCGAGAGGGCCGACCTGCTGCTCATCTCGACGCCGGGCGGGCTGGAGAAGATGTTCCGCCACGCCGGTCGCGACCTGCGCGAACCGCGCCCCGACGGGTTCGAGATCCCGCAGTCGCTGCTCGCCGAGGCCGCCGAGATCTCCGGCAACGTCGTGCTCGGCCCTCCGCGCTGACCCCACGTGCCGCACGTCACTTTGCTTCGAATTCGAAGCAGGTCTACTGTCGGTCCCAGTTGCTTCAAGTTCGAAGCAAAACCGAGGGAGAGCAGTCATGAAGGCAGTGCGTTTCCACGAGTTCGGCGGCCCCGAGGTCCTGCGGTACGAGGACGTCGAGCAGCCGGTCCCCGCGGCCGGTGAGGTCCTGGTCCGCGTCACCTCGACGACGTTCAACCCCGTCGAGGGCAACATCCGCCTGGGCGTCATGCAGGGCCCGATCCCGGTCGACCTCCCGCACACCCCCGGCCTCGACGTGGCCGGCACGGTCGACGCGCTGGGCGAGGGCGTCGAGGGCCTCGCGGCCGGCGACGAGGTCGTCGGCTTCCTCCCGATGACCAAGCCCGGCGCGGCGGCCGAGTACGTCCTCGCACCGGCCGCAGTCCTCACCGCGGCGCCCAAGGGCATCCCGCTGGCCGACGCCGCCGCGTTCCCGTTGGTCGGTCTCACCGCCTACCAGGCGCTCTTCGACCACGGTCAGCTGAAGGCGGGGCAGCGCGTGCTGGTCAACGGCGCGGGTGGACCGGTCGGCGGCTACGCCGTCCAGCTGGCGAAGCAGGCCGGTGCGCACGTGATCGCCACGGCCAGCCCGCGCAGCGCCGAGGCCGTGAAGACCGCCGGCGCCGACGAGGTCGTCGACCACACCACCACCGACGTGCTGTCGGCGGTGACCGAGCAGGTCGACCTCGTGCTCAACCTCGCGCCGGTCGACCCGGCGGTGCTGGCCGCACTGCCCTCACTGGTGCGCGACGGCGGAACCGTCGTCAACACGACGATCTGGATGCCCGCGCCGGCCGACGAGGAACGCGACGTGCGCGGCGTCAACCTCTACGTCCGCAGCGACGCCGAGCAGCTCGCGAAGCTCGTGGCACTGGTCGACTCCGGCGACCTGCGGGTCGACGTCGAGCAACGGCTGCCGCTGACCGAACTGCCGGCGATCCACGTCCAGGCCGCCTCGGGCGAGGTCCGCGGCAAGGTCGTCTTCGTCGTCTGACACCCCTTCACCTGACAGGAGAACGACCATGTCCCTCGGACTGGACCCCGAGATCGCCACCGCGCTGGCCCCGATGGCCGGCGCGATGGCAGAAGCCACCCCTCCGGCCGTGGGCGACGTCGAGGCGCGCAGGGCGATGTGGGAGCCGATCATCGGCGCCGCCGGGACGGCCCAGCCGATCCCCGCCGACGTGACCACCACCGACCACCACGCCACGACCGACGACGGCGCACGGATCACGTTGCGCTGGTACACCAAGGAAGGCGCGACGCCGGGCCCCGCTGTGCTGTTCTTCCACGGCGGCGGGTACATCTTCGGCCACATCGACCTGTTCGACGGCCCCGTCTCCCGCTACGTGTCCGCGAGCGGCGTGCCGATGCTGTCCGTCGAGTACCGCCGAGCGCCAGAACACCCCTTCCCCACTCCGCTCGAAGACGCCTACACAGCACTGCGCTGGCTGCACGACCACGCCGCCGACCTGGGCGTCGACCCCGCACGGATCGGCGTCATGGGCGACAGCGCGGGGGGTGGGATGGCGGCGGCGTTGTCGATCCTCGCCCGCGACCGCGGCGGCCCCGCCATCGCGAGGCAGATCCTGATCATGCCGATGCTCGACGACCGCACCACCGAGGTCGACCCGCACGTCGCGCCGTACGCGTTGTGGTCCTACGACGACAACCTCACGGCATGGCCCGCCCTGCTCGGCGACGCCGCCGGCGGCCCCGACGTCCCTGCGACCGCGGCACCCGCCAGGCTGAAGGACGCCACCGGCCTGCCACCGGCCTACATCGAGGTCGGCCAGCTCGACGTGTTCCGCGACGAGGACCTGGCCTACGCGACGACGCTCAGCCGCGACGGCGTGCCGGTCGAGTTCCACCTGCACCCCGGTGCACCGCACGAGTTCGACTCGATCGCCTTCGACTCCGACGTGGCCCGGCGTGCCATCGCCGACCGGGTCCGGGTTCTCAGGTCGATCTAGCGCGGCCGAAGTGCCCGCGAGGTGAGTGGTGGGCGAACTTCCGCGGTGGCCGAGCTCATCCTCGAACCCAGCGCCCGGACTGGACGACCCCGGCCAGAGCGAGCCCCTCGTGGTCGTCCAGCACCACGATGTCGGCAGGTCCTCCCACCCGAAGCTCTCCAACGCCTTCGCGCGCCGACGGCACCAGGCGCGCCGGGTTTCGGGTCGCCAGTTCGAGCGCCGCGAACAGGCTGAGCGACGTCCTCGCCGCCACGTTCCGCACGCCGTCCAGCAGCGTGGCTGCGGCGCCCGCGAGCAGGTCACTGCCCACTTCGGACAGGCGCTGGTGCGCGTCCAGTTCCACCTCCGCGCCCACCGCGGTCCGGTACCTGCCCGGTGGCCTGCCGCCGATCTCGGTCGAGTCGGAGACCAGGAACGCCCGCTCGGGGCCTTTCGCGCGGAGCATGACCTCCAGGGTGTCGAACGGGAGGTGGTGGCCGTCGGCGATCAGGCCCGCGCTCAGGCGGTCGTCGGCCAGTTGGCGCCAGATCACGTTGGGGTGGCGGGGAAGCGTGGTCGGGATGCCGTTGCCGAGGTGGCTGGAGAGGGTGGCGCCCGCGTCCACGGCGGCGGTCACCTCGTCCGGTGTCGCGCGGGTGTGGCCGATCGCGACGGCGATGCCCTCGGCTGTACCGCGGGGCCTACTGGCGGCGAGGGCCGATCACCATGGCCGCGATCGCCGCGGTCGACACCGCGTTGTGGGACATCGAGGCCAAGCTCGCCCGCATGCCGCTCTACCAGCTGCTCGGCGGCCGGAGCCGGCGCGGCTGCCTCACCTACGGGCATGCCAGCGGCGCGGAGCTGTCGGAGCTGTTCGACTCGATCCGCGCCCACCTCGACCAGGGCTACCGCGCCATCCGGATCCAGAGCGGCATTCCCGGTCTGGGCTCCGTCTACGGCGTGGCGTCCAGCGCGAACGCCGACCTGGGAGGTTCCGGCACGACATCGCGCTACGACCACGAACCCGCACGCCGTTCAGCGGCCCCGGTCGAGGAGGAGTGGGACACCAGGGCCTACCTGCGCCACGCCCCGAGGGTGTTCGAGGCGGTCCGCAACGAGTTCGGCCCGGAACTTCCGCTGCTGCACGACGCCCACCACCGGCTGACCCCGATCCAGGCCGCGAAGCTCGGCAAGGAGCTCGAACCGTACGACCTGTTCTGGCTCGAGGACGTCACCCCCGCCGAGAACACCGCCGTGCTGCGCCGCGTCCGCGAGCACACCACCACGCCGCTGGCGATCGGCGAGGTCTTCAACACGATCTGGGACTACCGCGAGCTGTTCGAGGAGCAGCTGATCGACTACGTCCGCTCCCCCGTCACCCACGCGGGCGGGATCACCGCGCTGCGCCGGATCTTCGACTACGCCGCCGTCTACCAGATCAAGTCCGGCGTGCACGGTCCCACCGACATCTCCCCGGTCGGGCTGGCGGCGGCGTTGCACCTCGGGATCACGATCCCGAACTTCGGCATCCAGGAGTACATGAAGCACTCCGCGGCGACGGACGAGGTGTTCCAGCCGACGTACCGCTTCGCCGACGGCCTGCTCGCGCCGTCGGACGAACCGGGTCTGGGCGTCGGGTACGACGACGCCGTGGCCGAGGCGCACCCGTACTCCCGCGCCTACCTGCCGGTGAACCGCCTCCGGCTGGACGGGTCCATGCACGACTGGTGACCCCGCTCGGCGGCTGTGGAGGTCGCGGGTCGAGGTGAAGTGCCCCGATCTCCGCAGACCGCTGGTCGAGGACCTCGTGGTCCGCGAGAATTGCCGAGTTCGCGACACGGCAGTCCCAACGCGACCTGATGTGCGTGCAGGAAGGATCTCCATGGGGGTATCGCTCAACGCCGCCGACGTTCTCCCCGAGGACGCAGCGGACGCCACACTCGTCGCGAGGGTCTTCGACCCGTCCGCGGGCGGCCCTTCGGTCGTGGCGATCCGCGGCGACGAGGTCGTAGACCTGTCGCAGGCGGCATCGACCGTGTCGTCGCTGCTCGACCGGCCGGACGCGCTGGAGATCGTCAGGAACCACGCGGGCGGCACGTCGTGGCCGTTCGCGGAGGTGCTGGCCGCCACGACGAACCCGGCAGGTTCCACTCCGCGGTTCCTGGCGCCCGTCGACCTGCAGGTGCTCAAGGCCGCCGGCGTGACGTTCGTGCGCAGCATGCTCGAGCGGGTCATCGAGGAGCGCGCCGACGGGGACCCCACGCGGGCCGAGGAGGTTCGCGCGAAGGTGGGCGCGATCGTCCAGGGACACATCTCCCACCTGAGGCCGGGGTCGGCGGAGGCCGCGGAGGTGAAGCGGGTTCTTCAGGCCGAGGGCCTGTGGTCGCAGTACCTCGAGGTCGGTATCGGGCCGGACCCCGAGATCTTCACCAAGGCCCCGGTGCTCTCGGCGGTGGGGCTGGGAGCCGACATCGGGGTTCTCGCCCGCTCCGCCTGGAACAACCCCGAGCCCGAGCTCGTCCTGGTGGTGGACTCGCGCGGGAACCCGGTCGGCGCGACGCTCGGCAACGACGTCAACCTGCGCGACTTCGAGGGCCGCAGTGCTCTCCTGCTGACCGAGGCGAAGGACAACAACGCCTCCTGCGCCATCGGGCCGTTCCTCCGGCTGTTCGACGACGGGTTCAGCCTGGCGGACGCCAAGGCCACCCGGATCGCCCTGGACATCAGCGGGCCCGACGGTTTCGAGCTGCACGGCGTCAATCCGGTGTCCGAGATCAGCCGGGAGCTCGAGGACCTCGTCTCCCACGCCTTCGGCGCGCACCACCGCTATCCCGACGGCTTCGTGCTGTTCACCGGCACGATGTTCGCCCCGACCGAGGACCGGGACCAGCCCGGCGAAGGGTTCACCCACAAGGTCGGGGACGTCGTCCGCATCTCGTCGCCCCGGTTGGGCGCGTTGACGAACGTCGTGAACACGGCCGAGGAGGCGGAGGACTGGACGTTCGGCATCACCGCGCTGATGGAGAACCTCGCCGCCCGCGGTCTGCTGGGCTCGAAGGCGCGACCGAGCTAGCCGTCAGGCACCGGCTCGGGCGGCCGGGAGCACTTCGCGTTCCAGCCAGTCCTCCAGTTCTGTCTCAGCGGTTTCCGCGAAGGAGCGGGTGTCCACGTTGTCGGCGTGCAGTTCGTACACGGGGATGCCCGCGGCGCGGAGGGCGCGGTTGGTGAAGTAGCTGCCGCGGGCGTCGTCGGAGACCAGGTGCACCACGCCGTCGACGCCGTGGAGCTTGGCCTCCTTCACGTACCACTCGCTCGACCACGGCGGGGTGTAGAGCTGGTCGTGGAAGGCGGCGAACCGGGCCGCGAGCGTCCTCAGCGGATCGTCGCCGTAGCGCGGGTAGCCGTCGGCCGCGATGGCCAGGTACATGGACCACACGAAGACCGCGCCGTGGCGTTGCTCGAACCTGCGGTAGAAGTCCATGTCGTACCAGAGGCCCCGGCCGATCCACATGAGGCGGGCGCGTTCGTCCTCGCACGCCGCGGCGCCGGACCGGACTCGGGTTTCCACCTCCTCGTAGAAGCTCTGCGCGGCGTCACGCGCCCACTCGGTGCCCCGGTGCCACTGCGGGATCATGACGCTCGGAATGCTGTCCGTGACGGCCAGCGGGCTCGGTCTGGTGCGCGCGACGAGGTCGCGGGTGCGCCGGTTCCACTCCGCCTGCTCGTTGACGAGGTCGAGGACCCGCCTCAGTGCGCGTTCGCTGAACACCTGGCCGGTCGTCGTTTCGAGGAACCGGATCAGGTTGTGCAGTTCGGCCACCATCAGGTCCAGCCTCGTCGTGCCGACCGCCTTCTCCCAGTCGTGCGGCATCAGGTCCCACCAGTTCACCGGGACCGCGTTCTCGGCCGCGCTCTCCAGCGCGTAGTAGGTGATGTCCGGCTGGCTGCCCCACACGTCGAAGATCTTGCGCCCGCCGTCGCCGACGGTCTCGGCCAGCACGATCGTCGGCCGGGGCAGGCCGCCCCACGGGGCCAGGTGCGGGTCGGGGTCGAACAGCGACGCGAGCGAGATCGAGCTGTACTGCTCGGTGTGGTCCGGGTAGCCGCGCTCCCGCAGGAGCTCCAGGTGGTGCGGCGCCCGCTGCTTGGCCGCCACGACGGACGCCCACCACTGGTTGACCACGTACGGGATCCCCATCGCGCGGAAGATCTCCTGGGGGGCGTCGGCGTTCACCAGCGCCAGCGGGCCTCCCGTGGCCGCGGACTTCTGCAGATCGCGGAACCACTCGCGCTGGTAGCGGGTCGCCTCCGTGGCCGAGGCCAGCAGTTTCTCAGCCAACGAACACCTCCGCGAGGTGGATCGAGCCGTAGTCCTGGCGATCGAACATCACGGCCGGAATGCCGTGCGGCCGCAGGGCTTCTTTCTGCGCGGGGAAGTCCCAGGGCGGCGCGTCGTCGTTGCGCCTGACGTAGGACAGGACGAGCTCGGCTCCGCAGTCGGCCGCCGCCTGTGCCGTGTGCGCCGCGCGGGCGGCGATCGACGCACGTGCGGCAGTGGGGCCGTTGTACTGGTACCGCTCGACCAGGGCGGCGAGTGTCGGTTCACCCACGAGCCGCGTGGCGAGCAGGTCTCCCCAGTCGTGGTCCTCGCCCACCACCACGCTTCCCAGCTCCTCCAACGACCGGTACACCTCCGGGTTGTCGTGAGAGCTGCCGGTGAGGAAGATCCGTCGTCCTGTGTGGACGTCCAAATCGGACCTGAGCAAAGCCCTCAGCAACCGGTTGTGCTCCGTCACCGGCAGCACCGCACCGAAGACGGCCAGCGCCTGTACACCGGTCAGCCGGAGGTCCCTGCGCAGCGCGGACACCGCGCGCCACAGGTCGCGGCGGGCGTCGTGCAGCATGATCGCCGACGCGATCCTCGGCGCGGTCAGCCGCGTCCCCGTCCACCGCTCCAGCACGGCGACCAGCTCGGCGAAGCGGCTCCCGACGTACCGCGTGGTCGTCCAGTGCGGCAGGTGCAGCACGTCGACCAGGTGGGTCTCCGGCAGTCCCAGCCCGGGTTCGAGCCGGCGCAGTTCGCGCACCGCGTAGAACAGCCGCAGCGAGGCCTCGCAGTCCCGGGACACCAGGAGCCGGTCGAGCCTGCCGTACTCCCCTGTCAGCAGCCGGGTCAGCACCGACAGCGCCGACGGGTCCACGCCACGGCCGAGGTACGTCTCGCCCGGTGTCACGTCCATGCCCGGTCGTCCCGCCAGCCGCACGGGGAGCGCGCCCGCCGCCGTCACGAGCTCGACCGGGACGTCCTGGCCCACACACCCGATCACGAACTCGCCGGACGCGGCCGGGTAGCGCTGTTCGTAGTGGTCGAGGAGCCGTTCCAGAGGGGTGCCCATGATCAGATGACCCCGTCCGCGCGCAGTGCGGCGATCCGGTCGGCGCCGTACCCGAGGAAGTCCCCGTAGATGGCGTCGTTGTGCTCGCCGAGCGCCGGGGCCGGCCGGTCGAACCCGGCGTCGGCGCCCGAGAACACGATCGGCACCCCGGTGGCGGAGATGTCCGCCGTGGCGCCGTGGGCGGGGTGGGTCAGCGCGACCACCTCGCGGCGCGCGCGGACCAACGGGTCCCGCACGGCCTCTGCGGGTTCCCGCACCTCCGCGGCCGGCACCCCGTTGTCGACGAGCAGCGCCACGACCTCGGCCCGCCGCCGCCCGGCCGTCCACTGCCCGATCAGCTTGTGCAGCACGGACGCGTTCGCCACCCTCGCGTCCCTCGTGGCGAAACGCGGATCGGACACCAGCGCCGGATCCCCCATGGCCCCGAACACCCCCGCCGCGAACCGGTCGGTCGGCCCGCACAGGGCCAGCCATCCGTCCGCGGCCTCGAACAGCCCGAACGGCGCGAGCCTCGGCACGAGCGAGCCGGTGCGCTGGGCGAGGCCGACGGCCGCGTACGCGTCGAAGGGCTCGCACGCGACCAGCGAGGTCAGCGCCCCGAGCATCGAGACGTCCACGTGCTGCCCGGCACCGGTGCGGTCGGCCTGCACGACCGCGGCCAGCGTGCCGATGACCGCGAACAGCGGTGCGACCAGGTCACCGACCGGCAGGCCGTTGCGGACCGGGTCGTCGCCCTCCTGCCCGGCGGTGCCCATGATCCCGGACAGTGCCTGGACGATCGTGTCCATCGCCTTGGCGGGCCCGCCCTGCGCCCCGAACCCGCTGATGGACGTGTAGACCAGCCGGGGGTTGACCGCCAGCATGGCCGCGGGGCCGATGCCGAGCCGGTCGGTGACGCCCGCGCTGTAGTTCTCCACCAGCACGTCGGCCTGCCGCACCAGGTCGGTCAGCACGTCGCGGCCCTCGGGGTGCTTGAGGTCGAGCGTGACGCTCTCCTTGTTGCGGCCCCGCAACAACATCGACACCGACACGTCGTCGGCGTGGACCCGCCCGAGGCCGAGTCCGTCCCTGCCCAGGTACGGGGCGTTGCCACGCGACGAGTCCCCGCCCGTCCGCGGGTTCTCCACCTTGATCACCCGTGCGCCCAGGCCCCCGAGCAACAGGGTGGCGTAGGGCCCGGCGAGTGCGGTCGTGAGATCGACGACCGTCCGCCCGGCGAGCGGTTGCTCTGCCACCTGCGCACCTCCTCGGTCACGACCGGCACGTTCCGTGACGGTCGGCGTGCCACCTCTACACTCGCTGATCGTGACGGCCACGCCGCGATCTGCCGCCCAGCGCGGTCCTCGCTCCGACCTGCTCCCCCGCCAGCAGCACGGCGGCGCGCCCCAGCACCTGCTGATGACGCTCTACGCCGACTACTGGCTGTCCACCGACGGCTGGGCGTCGTCGGCGGCGCTGGTCCGCCTGCTGGCCGAGTTCGACATCACCGAGACCAGCGCGCGGGCGTCGCTGAGCAGGCTGTCCCGGCGCGGCATGATGAGCGTGCACCGCAACGGGCGGCGCACCTTCTACGGCGTCGAGGGCGCTGCCGCGACGACGCTGGCCGAGTCGGTCCGCAGGGTCCTGTCGTTCGGCACGGTCGCCGAACTGTGGGACGGCGCGTGGACGACCGTCGCGTTCTCCATCCCGGAGGAGCAGCGCGAGATCCGCCACCAGCTGCGCACACGACTGCGCTGGCTCGGGTTCGCGCCCATCTTCGACGGCTTCTGGATCTCGCCGACCGCGTCCGCCGACGACACCGTCGGCGAACTGGACGCGCTCGGCGTGACGAGCGCGGTCGTGCTGCGCGCCCACGGCCAGGTCGGCGGACGGCCGCTGACCGACGCGTGGGACCTCGACGAGGTGCGCGCGCTGTACGAGGGGTTCATCGGCACCGTGTCGCCGCTCGCCGAACGGGTCCGGGCCGGTGCGGTCACGTCGGCCGAGGCACTGGTGTGCCGCACTCAGGTCATGGACGAGTGGCGCACGTTCCGCTGGAAGGACCCGAACCTCCCGCACGAGCTGCTGCCGCAGGACTGGCCCCGCGATACCGCACGCGCGTTGTTCGCCGAGGTGTACGACGGGCTCGGGCCGCTGGCCGAGCACCGGGTCCGGCAGATCGTGCGCGAACTGGACCCGGACGACGTCGAGCTGGTCCGCCACCACACGACCCGCCAGGCGCCCTGACGCGTCAGAGGCAGCACGGTGAGGACTCGACCACATCCGCACTCCCCTCCGCAGTAACTAGACTCATAGGTCACCACTCGCAACGAGAAGTGTCAAGCATTGACGCTTCTTACAGCTGACGGCTGACCGCAGACCTGTCTACGAGCGGCCAGGAAGACTGAAGCGGATCTCATGTCGTGTCGATCGCGAGGAAAAATGTAAGCTGACTTCATGGTCGCTGCTCCTCACGAAGTGCCCGCACTCCCCAGGATGCAGTCCGGTGGCAGCCCGCAGCACCTTCTCCTGACCTTGATCGGCGACTACTGGTACGGCCAGCGCGCTCCCCTGCCCTCCGCGGCACTGGTGGCCCTGCTCGGCGAGTTCGGCATCACCGGGATCAGCGCGCGGGCCGCGTTGAGCAGGTTGTCGCGCCGGGGCCTGCTGGAGATGTCGCGAACGGGCCGGCACACGTACTACGCGCTGAGCGCGCGTGCGGCACGGGTGCTGGAGAGCGGTCTGCGGCAGATCGTGACGTTCGGCGCCGCGGAGGAGCGGTGGGAGGGTCAGTGGACCGTCGCCGTCTTCTCGGTGCCCGAGGACCAGCGGGACCTGCGCCACGCCCTGCGGACGCGGCTGAGCTGGCTCGGGTTCGCGACCCTCTTCGACGGTGTGTGGGTCTGCCCGCACGACCGGGTCGCCGCGATCACCGAGGTGCTGGCCGAGCTCGCCATCGACACCGCCACCGTGCTGCGCGCCGAGGTGGCCGGCGGCAGTCCGCTCGGCGGTCACCCCATCACCGCGTGGGACCTCGACGCGTTGCGGACCAGGTACGACGCGCTGATCGACGACTACTCCGGTGTCCGCCTGCGCCTGGCGGAGGGGCGGATCGGCACGGCCGAGGCGCTCGTGGAGCGCACTGCCCTCATGGACGACTGGCGCCGGTTCCCCGGCCTCGACCCGGAACTGCCGATGAGCCTGCTGCCGCAGCCGTGGCCGAGGGCGAGCGCCAGGGCGCTGTTCACGGAGCTCTACGACGACCTCGCGTCGCTGGCCGAGCAGCGCGTGAGGCAGGTCGTGGGTCAGTTCGACGCGGACGTCGCCGCCCTGGTGCGCGGACACGCCAGCGACTACGCGGGCTGAGCACGGGACACGCCGGGCAGCACGACCTCGTCGCCGTCCCAGTCGAACTCCGTGTCCAGACCGGCCTTCTCGCCGATCAGCCGGACGTAGCCGGCGACCTCGGCACCACCGTCCACACGGGACACCGGCACCGGACGGCCCTGCCCGTCGATCCGGCACGGCACGAACCCCGCCGCGGTGATCCCCCCGCTGTCGAACCGGCAGGTGGCGATGACCGTGTTCAGGCTCTCCGGGTGGAACGGGTAGAAGGGCATGTCCGGATCCGGGGCGAAGCCGTAGAGCTCGACGCGTCTGCGCGCCCAGTCGGCTCGTTCGGCGTTGTCGTTGCCGGTCGGCGTGAGGGCGTGCGTGACGGTCACGAAGTTGCCCAGCCCGTGGAAGATCGGCCGGCCGCGGTAGACCTCGATGCCGCGCATGATGTGCGCGTGGTGGCCGAACACGGCGTGCGCTCCCGCGTCGATCGCGGCCCGCGCCACCGGTTGCTCGTACATCGCCAGAACGGCAGGTGTGTGCCCGACACCCTTGTGCATGGACACGGTGACAACGTCCACTTGGGACGCCAGCGCGCGGATGTCGTCCTCCATGGCCGACAGGCTCGCCGGTTCCGCGAACGTGTAGACGCTGGGAGGGCCGCCGGGGCTCGCGTGGTCGAGCTCGTAGTGCGTGAGCACCCGGACGTACGCGCAGCCCGCCTTGCGCGAGGTGGCCCAGGACTCGCGGGGGCCGACGAGGTTGTAGCTGAGCACCCCGATCCGCAGTCCGCCGCGCTCGACCACGGCCGGGCGCCGGGCAGCGCTGAGATCGGGCCCCGCACCCGCCGTGACGAGTCCGGCGGCCCGCGCATGGGCGATCGTGTCCGCCACTCCGACCTCGCCCGCGTCGTAGACGTGGTTGCCCGCGAGCGTCACCACGTGGAAGCCGGCGTCCGCCAGGGCCGCCAGCCCGGCGGGATCGGCCGGTGGCGCAGGGACGTCCGTGCTGACCTGGACGTCCGTGGTGCTGTGCGGGACCTCCACGTGCCCGATCACGACGTCGCCTGTCGCGAGCACAGAGCGGGCGGGGACGAGGAACGACGCCGGGTCCGGCTCGTCGAGCACGAGGTCCCCGACCGACAGCACGGTCACCGCGTCAGACACGGAACCTCGCTTCCCGCGCGGTGTCGCGCTGCTGGGTGTAGCGGGACAGGAACGAGCGCAGGCGGTCCGAGGTGCCGTCCCCGAGCACGTCGGCGACCGGGCCCTGCTCGACGACGCGGCCGCGGTCCATGAACACGAAGCGGTCCGCGACTTCGAGGGCGAAGGCGATCTCGTGCGTGACGATGATCATCGTCAGCCCGGCGGCGGCCAGGTCCCTGATCACCGTCAGCACCTCGTCGACCAGTTCCGGGTCGAGCGCGCTGGTCGGCTCGTCGAGCAGCATGATGCGCGGCCGGGTGGCGAGTGCCCTGGCGATCGCCACCCGTTGCTGCTGGCCACCGGAGAGCTGCCGCGAGTACGCCGCCGCCTTCTCCGTGAGGCCGACCTTCGCGAGCAGTTCCAACGTCCGTTCGCGGGCCTGCTCCTGGCTGCGTCCGTGCACCCGGACCTGGGCCTCGCTGATGTTGCGTTCCACCGTCCAATGGGGAAAGAGCTGGAACTGCTGGAACACCATGCCCATGCGGCGCCGTTGCTCGGCCACCTGACGCGGCCGCAACGGGCGCAGCCCGGCGCCGGAGTGTTCGTACCCGAGCAGGTCGCCGTCGAGGTACATCGCCCCGCTGTCGATCGGTTCGAGCTGGTGCACGCAGCGCACCAGGGTGGACTTGCCGGAGCCCGACGGGCCGATGACGGCGACCACCTCGCCCTCGGCCACGTCCAGGCTGACCCCGTCGAGTGCGGCGTGCTCGCCGAAGCTGCGCCGGATGTTCCGGACGCTCAGCACGGGTCCGGTCGTCACTGCCACTCCCCTCGTGAGGACCGCTGCCCGCGGCCGAACCGGCGTTCGAGACGCTGTTGCAGCAACGACAGCGTGGTGACCACGACCAGGTACCAGAAGCAGGCCACGATCAGCATCGGCACGATCTGGTAGGTCTGGTTGTAGACGACCTGCACGGCGTGCAGCAGGTCGGTCATGGCGATGACGCTCACCAGCGACGTGCCCTTCAGCAGCGAGATGAACTGGCTGCCGCTCGGCGGGATGATCACCCGCATCGCCTGCGGCAGGACCACGCGCAGGAACGTCTGCCCGCCGGTGAAGCCCATGGCCATGGCGGCGTCCCGCTGACCGGGGTCCACCGAGAGGATGCCCGCGCGGACGATCTCCGCCATGTAGGCGGCCTCGTGCAGCGTGAGCCCGATCAGCGCGGCGGTGAGCGGCGTGATCAGGTCGTTCGTCGACCACGACTCGAACGTGGGCCCGAACGGGACGCCGATCGACAGCCGCGGCAGCAGGTAGGCGAGGTTGAACCAGAACAACAGCTGCACCAGCGGCGGGATGCCGCGGAACAGTCCGATGTAGAGCGTGCACACCCAGCGCACGGGACCGAAGTCCGCCAGCTGCCCGAGGGCGAGCAGCACGCCGAGCACGGACCCGCCGAGCATGGCGACGACGGTGAGCAGCACGGAGGTGCCGAGGCCCGCCAGCACGTTCGGGTCGAACAGGTACTCGGCCACGACGGGCCACTCGAACCGCGGGTTGTGCGTGACGAACCAGGCGGCCTGGGCCGTGAGCACGACGATCACCGCGCCCAGGACCCAGCGCCACGGCCTCGGGCGGTGGCGGGACGTGGCGACGTCGACGTCCCCGGTGTCCCGCCCGGTGGTGGCGGTCGTGGTCACTGGCCGGCCGCCGTGTTGAGCTCGGGCTTGGCCACCTTCACGTTCTCCAGCCCGTACTGCTTCATGATCCGCTCGTACTCGCCGTTGGCGAAGATCTCCTGGAACGCCTGGTGCATCACCGGTCCGAGACCGCTCGACTTCGGCACGAGCATGGCGAGCTTGTCGACGCCCGCACCCTGTTCGTCGGTCTGCGTCACGTAGGTGAAGTCGTCCTTCGCGGCCGCCAGGGCGTCGATCGCGGCGCTCTCGGTCATGCCCGCGGCGTCGGCGCGGCCGGACTTCGCCGCGAGGACGGTGCCGTTCGTGTCGGCCAGGCCGATGAACTCCACGGCCGGCTTGCCCTTCTTCACACACCAGTCGGTGAGGCGGACGATCTGGTCCTGGACGATGCTGCCCGCCACGGCCGCGACCTTCTTGCCGCAGAGGTCGTCACTGGCCTTGACGTTCGCCGAACCCGACTTCGGGACCAGGTAGGCGGTCCTCGTGACCATCCAGACGACGGCGTCGAACTGCTTCTCCCGCTCCGCCGTGTCCTTCACCGGGCCGTTGAACGCGTCGTAGCGGCCCGACAGCATGCCGGAGAGCGCGGCGGGCAGCCCGGGCACGATGGTGATCTCCGTGCGCACGCCCAGCACCTTGGCCAGAGCCTGCTGGACGTCGTGGTCGAGGCCGGTGACCGTGGTGCCGTCCTTGCCGACGATCCGGTAGGGAGGGTGCGAGTCGCCGGCGAAGCGGATCACCCCGGAGTCCTTGAACTGCTGGGGAAGCTTGTCGTGGTGGGTGGCGCTCGCGTCCGCGGCGGTGTTCTGGGCGCCGCCGGACGCGCCACCGCCACATCCGGATGCGGCGACGAGCACCACAGCCACCATCGCGAGAAGAGATCTACGAGACTTGAGCATCGGTGCTCCCGCCGTCGATAGAACCGCATTTGATTTACGGCCGTGGACAATAGTGTCTAACGTTGGCGCCCGGCCGTGTCAAGGTCGGGCGCGATGCGCGGTCAGCCCGCATACATCCTGTTGAAGCGGGGCAGGGCGTGGCCGACGAACCGGCCGTCGCCCGCGAGCCCGTTCATGGCGCGGGGCGAGACGTCGGGCCAGCGTCCCGTCCGCAACCGTTGCCACATCTGGTCGATCGCGGCCACCTGCTCCCCCACCGTGAAGGTGCAGTGGCCCGCCGTCCGCACGTACGTCTGGCGCACGAACCGGCTGTTGCCCGCGCGGCGGGCCAGTTCCTCGTACGACTGCTGTTGCGCCACAGTGGAGATCTGGTCCCCGATGGCATTGACGGTGAGCACAGGGACGCGGACGTCACCGGTGAACACGATGCCCTTGGACAGGTACGCCACCGCGGCGGGATCAGCGGCGACGCGAGGCGCGGCCGCCAGCCGTTCCAGGTCGGCGCGCAGGTCCAGCCCCGCTTCCGCGTACAACCGCACGACGGACAACTGGTGCGCGGGTTCGGCGAGCGCGAACTGCCGGGCGTAGTCGACACCGGTGTTCCACGACGGGTTGCCGCCGGCCAGCTGTTCGATCGCGCGCCTGCTGCTCATCGCCTGACCGACGTAAGGCAGCGGACCACCCGCCAGCGCCTGGTACATGCCGTTCTCCAGGCCTGCCGCGTCCCACCACCTCGGCACCGGCGTGGTGGCACCGTCGGCCGCGAGGCCCCAGGCGGGAAGCTGACCGATGGCGGACGCGAGGGCGATGCGCGCTCGTCCGTCCGCAGTGGACTGCGCGGTGGCGAGAGCAGAGATCCACCGCTGCTGCGCGCCGGGCACGTCCGCCGGGATGCCGGTGACGGGCAGGTCCGTGTCGCGGAACAGCAGCGTTTTCGCCGTGAAGACGGTGTCCAGCTTCTGGTTCCACTGCCCGACCGAACCGCCGAGCCCACCGCACATGGGCACGGCCGCGTCGAATCTGTCCGGGTGAACCTGCGCCACCCCGGCGGCGACGAACCCGCCCATCGACCGGCCTTCGGCGATCGCCCACCGCGCCGGACCGAAAGCGGCCTCGAAGCGGTCGAGCGCGGCGGCCTGGTTGTCGATCGCCTGGGCGATGCGCCACCCGGTCACGGTCCTGGTCGTGCCGCCCACGGCGTAGCCGCGCTGGACGAGACTCCCGGTGAGCGCGGTGGTGAGGCCGCCTGCCGCGAAGTCCATGTCGACCAGGACCACGCCGTTCCACTTGTGCGGCCGGACGAACTGGTACGGGGTGCCGTCGGCCAGCTGCCCGGCCGTGCACGCGGCCTCGGAGAGACACGGCTCGGCGGCGACCGCGGCCGGCGCACCGGTCACGAGGACGACCACCGCCGCCAGGGCGGCACCGAGATCACGCGCTGCGGACATTCGAGCCTCCACTCCCAGGAGTCCTGCTCGGTGGGGCCTCATCTTGTGCTCTCTACACAACGCACGTCAAGAATTATGTCTAATAAGATCTCGGCCGTCGCCGCAGACCGCGAACGCGGCCGTCTCACTCGAGGTTGAGCGCCCCCGACCAGGACTCCGCGACCTCGCCGTGGCGCGCGTCGACACGGCGCACTGCGGGCTACCTCTCCAGCCGGCTCGGGTCCCCGGCGCCGGTGCGGCGGACCAGCCAGGCCTCGGTGATGTGGGTGAACATGGCCTCGGACGCACCCTGCGGGTCGTTGGCGGCGATCCGCTCGCAGATGAGGCGGTGGCCCTTGTTCGAGGCCGCGCACAGGTCGCGGTCGTTGCGGCCGGTGTAGCGGGCGGTGTTGATGACCTGGCTCTCCAGTGCGCGCACGACACCGCGGGCGATCCGGTTGCCGGACGCCTGCATGATCCGGTCGTGGAAGAGCCGGTCCTGCTCCCGGTAGGCCACCGGGTCGCCGACCAGCTGGTCCATCAGCTCCACGATCTCGCGCAGCGCCGCGACGGTGGCCTCGTCCGCCGCGCGGGCGGCGACCTGCGCCATGTCCGACTCGAGCAACCGCCTGGTGACGACCAGGTCGTCGAGCACCGCGAGCGACTCGTCCTCGGCGACGGACGCGGCGAGAACCAGTTCGTCGAGCATGTTCCACATCGCCGGCGGGGTGATCTGGGTGCCCGCCCCCTGCCGCACCTGGACCAGGCCCTTCTCCTGGAGCACCTTCACCGCCTCGCGGATGACGGTCCTGCTCACCGAGAAGGCCTCGCACAGCACGGGCTCCGTCGGCAGCAACGTGCCGGAGGGGTGGTCACCGCGCACGATCCGGCCCACGAGCTCCGCGGTCACCGCGCTCGCCAGGTTCGCGGGCCTGCGCGCCCAGTCGGGAGCGACGGCGATCGGTTTCCGGCCTGAAGCGGTCATGGCGCGGAGCTTAGCCCGAACGCGACGGTTGACGTAATACGTCATACGAATTACGTTCACCGCACTTCGTCGGGATCTCCGCAGCCCGGCGTCCCCCTCTCGAAGAAGAGAAGTGAGCGAGCAATGAAGCAGCGCACACTCTGGTCTGCTGCCCTCGTCGCGGGACTGATGCTGACCGCCGCCTGCGGGAGCGCGTCCGGGCCGGGCTCGCAGTCCGGCGGCTCGGGCGACAAGCTCGTGGTCTGGGACTGGAAGTCCGGCGACGCCGAGGTCGCCGCGTACGTGGAGAAGGCGAAGGCCGACTTCGCGAAGAAGCACTCCGGCGTGACAGTGGAGTTCGTCGCCCAGCCGTTCGACCAGTACTACACCCTGCTCGGCGCGGCCATCCAGGCAGGCAAGGGGCCCGACGTCGTCCTGTTCAACGGTGGCGGGCAGATCCGCGACCGGACGGACGCCCTCGCCCCGATCGACGAGTACGTGGCACAGGACCGGCAGCGGCTGGCCGGCTGGGACGCGTTCACCAAGGGCGGCAAGACCTACGCCGCACCGGTGACCCTGCAGGGACATCCCGTCTACTACAACAAGGACCTCTACCAGAAGGCCGGGCTCAACCCGGGCTCGCCGCCGAGGACCTGGGACGAGTTCGTCCGCAACTGCGGTGTGATCGCCGAGAACACCGGCGCGAAGTGCCTGGCACAGGGCAACAAGGAGGGCTACGGGATCCAGTTCTTCCTGTCCGCCATGGGTTCCGCGGTGCTGACGCCGCAAGAGTACGACGACTGGATCGCCGGCAAGCGCGACTGGGGCTCCGCGAACGTCAAGCGGCTCTTCGAACTCTGGAAGCAGACCGCCGACTCCGGCCTGAACACCGACGGTGCCAACTCCACCGCGATGTTCAACGACGCCTTCGCACTCTTCAACTCCGGCAAGGCAGCCAACGTCATCGGCCTGATGTCGGACGTGGGGCACTGGAAGGACTTCGCCGAGTTCCTGCCCGCCGACAAGATCGGTGTCATGCAGGCGCCCGTGGTCAACTCGGCTGCGAAACCGAGCCTGCCCTACGACGGAGGCATCGGGTACGCGGTGGCGAAGTGGACCAAGGACCCCAAGCTGGCCGCGGACCTCGTGCGCTCGCTCACCTCGGCCGACGCGCTGAAGGCGTTCTACGAGAACAGCGGTGCCGTCGCGTCCGACTCGACGATCGACGTCGCCGCGGGCGGTCCGGCCCTGCGGACGATCGTCGGTGAGATCAAGTCCGGCAAACCCGCGCTGCACGTCGCGCTGTCGTCCAAGACGCTCGACCTGATGGGCCGTCTGTCCCAGCAGCTGCTGAGCGGATCGGCCACTGTGGACGACGCGGTCGCCCAGCTGGCGGCGTCGGACAAGACGGGCTGACGGCGTGACCGCACCCACCCTGTCCTCCGCGGGTCCGGCCGCCGCCGGACCCGCCAGGACGGTCAGGCGTCCTGCCCGTGCCGGTTCGCGGGCAGAACGCCTGGCTCCCCTGGTCCTCCTGGCACCGGCCCTGCTGATCATCGTCGGCCTGCGGCTGTGGCCGCTGGTGCTCGGCGTCAACTTCTCGTTCACCGGCGACGGCGAGCGCGACGGCACGTCCGTCGGGTTCGACAACTACGTCACGCTGTTCACCGATCCGTTGTTCCGCACCGCGTTGCGCAACGTCGGTCTGCTCGTCCTGCTGCTGCCGGTGGCGGTGGCGATCCCCGGCCTGCTCGCGACGTTCCTCTACCTGCGGGTGCCGGGACACCGGATCTACCGGGGCGTCTACTTCTTCCCGGCCGTGCTGTCGCCGGTGATCGTCGGCGCGATCTTCAACCTGCTGCTGGCGTTCGACGGCCCGCTCAACCGGCTCCTCGGCGGTCTCGGCATCGGGCCCGTGGACTGGCTCGGCGATCCTGGCGTGGCGATCTTCGCGGTGATCGGGGTGCACGTCTGGGCGACGTTCGGCATGGCGCTCGTCGTCTTCCTCGCGGGGTTCGCCACCCTCGACTCGACGCTGCTCGACGCCGCGAGGGTGGACGGCGCCTCGTTCGCGCAGACCGTCCGGCACGTGATCGTCCCGAGCCTGACGCGCACGATCCAGTTCGTCTTCGTCACCACCATGATCGGCATGCTGACCTCGATGTTCGGCCTGCTGTACGTGATGACGAGCGGCGGGCCGGAGGGGTCGACCTACCTGCCCGAGTACTACGTCTGGATCCAGCAGGGCCAGATGAACCAGCCGGCGCTCGCCTCGGCGGCCTCGACCGCGCTGTTCGCGATCATGCTCGTCGTCGGGCTCGCCCAGATCAGCATCCTGCGCCGCGCCACCGGTAGGGAGGACTGATGTCCGGACCCAGGCTCACCAGGTGGGTCGTCGCCGTGCCGATGGCCGTGCTCGCACTGGCCACGATCTACCCGCTGGTGTTCACCACCAACGTCGCCATGAAGACCCGGCGCGAGTACGTGCTCGACCGCTTCGCGCCGGCCAGCTCCTTCAGCCTGGACAACGTCGTCAGGGCGTGGACGAGCGTCGGGATGTCCCGGTACTTCGTCAACTCGGTGCTCGTCGTGGCGTGTTCGGTCGCGCTGCTGCTGTTGTTCGGCTCGATGGCGGGCTTCGCGCTGGCCCGGCTGCGGTTCCGCGGCTCCTCCGCGTTGTTTCTGGGGATCCTCGCCGCGCTGTTCGTGCCGTTCCAGGTGATCATGGTCCCGCTGGCGCGGATCATGGCCGGCACCGGTCTCATCGACACCTACCCCGGCCTGGTGCTCGCGTACGTGGCCCAGTTCCTGCCGTTCACGATCTTCCTGCTGACGAGCTACTACGCGACCGTGCCGGCGGAGATCGTCGACGCCGCCCGCATCGACGGCAACACGGTCTACGGCGTGTACTGGCGGATCATGCTGCCGATCGGGGCGCCCGCGCTGTTGTCCGTCGGCGTGCTCAACGCGCTGTTCTGCTGGAACGACGTGCTCATCTCGTTGCTGATGATGCCGTCCGCCGAACACCGCACGCTCATGGTCGGCGTGACGTCGTTGCGGGGCCAGTACTCCGACGACATCCCCACGTTCGCCGCCGGGGTGCTGATCGCCGCGGTCCCCGTGCTCGTCGTCTACCTGTTCCTGCAACGCCAGATCGCCGACGGTGTCACCGCCGGGTCCACGAAGGGCTGACATGCGCATCACCGGTTACCGGACTCTCACCACTGTCCAGGACTGGGGCCGTCCGATCGGCGACGCCAACGGCGTGATCCCCGACGGCCTCGTCAGGGTGCCGATCGTCGTCGTGGAGACCGACGCGGGCATCACCGGCGTCGGACTCGGCCCGCACGTGGAGATCGAGGCCGTCTTCGCCGCCGTCGAGGGCGAGGACCCCAGGTCCGTCACCGCCCTGTACGACCGGATGCTGCGGTGGACGTTCAAGGCGGGGCACGCCGGCTCCGTGTTCGGCACGATCGGCGCCCTCGACACCGCGCTGTGGGACATCAAGGCCCAGGCTGCAGGCGAACCGCTGTGGCGGCTGCTGGGCGGCCGCGACCGCACCGTGCCCGCCTACGCGTCCGGTTTGGACATAGCCCTCACCGACGACGAACTGGTTGCGGCGTACGAGAACTACGCAGGCCACGGCCTGCGCGCGGCGAAGATCAAGGGCGGCCTCGACGTCGACAGGGACCGCCACCGCCTCGCCCTGGTGCGCGACCTCCTGACGGAGGCGGGCGGCGGTGCCCGCCCAGGCCTCATGCTCGACGTGAACGAGACCTGGACCCGCAAGCAGGCGGTCCGCTACGTCGCCGAGCTCGAACGGACCTTCGACCTGACGTGGGTCGAGGAACCCGTGCGGCGCTGGGACGTGGAGGGTCATGCGGCGGTCGGCCGGGGGATCCGCGCCTCCGTCGCCACCGGGGAGAACCTCACGGGCCTCGAACAGCACCGGCCCCTCATCGCCGCCGGAGCGGTGGACGTGGTGCAGACAGCAGGCGTCTGGGGTGTCACCCACTTCCTGCGGGTCGCCGCGCTCGCCCACGCTCACGACCTGCCGGTGAGCCCGATCGGCACCAGCCCGGTCGGACTGCTGCACGCCGCGACCTCGGTGCCCAACCACCTGGTGAGCGAGCTGCAGGACCTCCGGCCCGCTGTCGGCGTCGTGCTGGACCTGCACGTCGAGGACGGCGCCTACGTCCTCGGGGACGGTCCCGGGCTGGGTCTGCGCCTCGACGAGGAGGCCATCGCTGCGTCCAGCCACCTCCTCCCCCATCCGGTCGCGGCCGGTACACACGTGCGGCCCGAGCGCGCCGGTCGCCGCCTGCACTCGGTGGAGCCCGGCACGTCGGAGAGCCCGCTGCCCGCGTAGACGCCGCACAGCCCAAGGCGAGGCCGGTGGCGTGCCACCGGCCTTCGACCCCTAGGCACCTGACCGGAAGTCCTGTCCGAAACCACGGGCTACGCCCCAGAACTTGAGCGTGCCCGGCTCAAGTCTAGAACCGCACGCGGGGACCTTTCGTACTGTCAGAGCACACGCGGGGACCCCGCGTACTGCAAAAAAGAGCGTGCCGGGCCCCTTGTTACCCATCGGGAACTGGACCCGACAGGCCGGGGACAGAACTTCTCGCCAGGTGCTTAGACCTGCTCCGGCTCGACCGTCGTCGCGGGCTCGTCACCGGGCTCGCGACGGTCCTCGATCTTGATCGAGCACTTGCCGACCAGCGCGAGACCCGCACCGATCGTCGTGGCCACCGGAGCCGCGAAGGCCGCGACCAGTCCGAGGGCCGCCGGGACCTCCAGCAGCACGTCGTCCCTGCTGTCCCGCACCACCACATGGCGGTTGATGCCCTCGTCGACCAGCCCGCGCACGGCGTCGACCAGCGAGTCGACGGCGTTGCGGGCGGACTCGGGCCTGGGTTCGCTCATGTCTCTCCTCGAAACTGCGGACATCGCTGTAAGACGCCAGTCTGCCCACATCCAGGCGTCCTGTCCCCGATTTCCGCTCAGGAGCGGGTGTCACTCCTGCTGACCGGCCGCCATCCGCTCGCGGAGACTGCGCGGGCGCATGTCCGTCCAGACTTCGTCCACATAGGACACGCAGTGCTCCTTGCTCCCTTCGGTGCCGGTGCTGCGCCATCCGGCGGGGATGTCCTGGTCCGCCGGCCAGAGGGAGTACTGCTCCTCGTCGTTGATCAGGACCTGGTACTTGACGTCCTCGTCCACGTGTTCATCTTCCTTTCGTCGTTTCGGAATCCGATGCGTCCATCGCGAGGGTCTCCTCGCGCGGGAACGAGCGCATGGTGGGGCTCAGGGTCGTGATGAGCGCGATCACCGCGATGGCCGCGGCGATCAGGAGGACCGCGTAGGTGCCGGCCACCGCCTGCACGAGCAGGCCGCCGAACGCGGGACCGGCCGCGGCGGAGACGCCGGAGATCATCCCCATCACCCCGCTCAGCCGGCCGCGCAGGCGATCGGGCGTGAGCAGGAGCTGGTAGGTGTTGATCGTGGTGTTCGCGGTCGGCGGAAGCAGGGCCATCGCGAAGAACAACGCGCCCATCAGCAGGCCGTTGTCGATGAAGACTGCGACCGGGGTGAGCACGGCCAGCGCCCAGAACACCACGATGATCGACGCGTACGGGCTCATCGCCCGGTGCAGGTATGGCGCGAGCAGAGCGCCGCAGATGCCGCCCACGCCGAGCATCGCCGCCATGACACCGATCTCGCCCGAGGAGACACCTCTGCCGGAGACCAGCACGATGATGACGATGTAGTAGGCGCTGAAGAGGAAGTTGAGGCTCACCGCGCACAGCACCGTGACGCGGACGTGCCGTTGCCGCCAGACCCAACGCAGGCCCTCGGCCATCTCCTTGCCCAGGTGGCTGTCCGGCGCCTGCTCGACTTCGGACGGAGGCACGCGCACGAACAACAACGCCACGAACGAGATCGTGTGCGTGAGCACGTTGAACGCGAACGGCACCAGTCTTCCCACCGCGAAGAGGAAACCGCCCAGTGCCGTGCCCGACAGCTGCCCCACCGCGCCGCGGGCGGAGTTCATCGCCAGCGCCGTCGCCAGTTGCTCCTGCGGCACGATCTTCACCAGCGCGGCTTGTTCGGCCGGGCCGAACAAGCCGTTGCACACGCCCATCAGCGCTGCCACCACGACGATGTGCGCCACGCCCAGCATGTCCAGCCAGAGCGCGAGGACCAGGCTGGCGACGGCCAGTGCCTGCGTCGCCTCGGCCATGAGCATGATCTTCTTGCGGTTCCAGCGATCCACCAGGGCGCCGCCTGGCAGTCCCACCACGACCTGGGCCGCCGCCTCGACGCCCAGCACGAGACCGGTTGTCGCGGGCGACCCGGTGAGGGCGAGCACCAGCAGGGGGAAGGCGATCATCGACGCGCTGAAGCCCGACGCCGACAGCGCCTGGCTGATCCACAGCAGCCGGTAGTCGCGGTTGCGGGACAACGGAACGGTCATGGCTCAGCCCTTCCCGCAGTCCCGCGCGATGCTCCGCAGGGCGTCGGCGAAGTCGCCGGCGACCTGCTCCACGGTCGCGAGGTCGTGCAGATCCGGTTGGTAGAACCAGGAGAACACCAGCTCACCGCCCTGGACCGCGCCCACCACCTCGAGCACGTGCGAGCTGCTCTCAGCGGGATCGTGGTCCTGTCCCAGCGACGAGTGCGACGCCACGTAGAGGCCGCTGCCGGTGTTCTTGGCGGTGCTGTCCCACTGCCCGAGGTAGTTGAAGGCGATCTGCGGGCCCCGCCCGTCGCCGGACAGCCGCTCGCGTGCCTCGGGTGAGCCGAGGTGACGCAGCGCCGAGTAGCCGAACCCGTTGTCCGGCACGGCGCGCAGCTGCCTGCGCACCGACTTGACCATCTCGCGCCACCGCGGTTCGTCCTCCTCCGGCACGGTCAGGGCGATCGGGAAGATCGTGGTGAACCAGCCGACGGTCCTGGTCAGGTCGACCCCGTCGAGGACGTCCTCACGGCCGTGCCCCTCGAGGTCGATCGAGACGACCTGCTGCCCTGTCCACCGGGACAACGCCCAGGCGAGCGCGCTGAGCAGGACCTCGTTGATCCGGGTGCGGTACGCGGTGGGTGCCGCGTGCAGCAACGCGTCCGTGGCCTCGGCGTCCAGCGTGATCGACACGATCTCGGCCGGGGTTCCTGGCTTCTGCTGCTCGCGGTCCACCGGCAGGTCGTGCACGTCCAGGGCAGCGGTCCAGTGTTCGAGCTCGTGGTCGAGTCCACCCGCCGCCACGTGCTCGCTGAGGCGCTTGGCCCAGTCCAGGAACGACGTCGTCTTCTCGCCGAGGTCGGCCTGCTTGTAGGCCAGTTCGAGGTCGTCCAGCAGGATCCGCCAGGACACCCCGTCGACCACGACGTGGTGCGCGGCCAGGAAGAGGAACGGCCGCTCTCCCCCGGTGAACAGAACAGCTTTCAGCAGCGGGCCGGTCCGCAGGTCGAAGCTCGCGTGGACCGCGTCAGCCACCTCCTCCATCGCGGCCATCTGATCGTCCACACCGGACAGGTCTTGGCTTTGCAGCAGCTCGACCAGCTCGGGGGCGGCGTTGTGTTGCCGCCACTGACCGTCGACCTGTTCGAAGCGCATCCGGAGGGCGTCGTGGTGGGACCACAGGGTGTCCAGGGCTGCTCGCAACGCCTTCTCGTCCAGGTCGGCGGTCAGCTCCAGCAGCATCGACTGGTTGAAGTGGTGCGGGTTGACGGTGTGGCTCTCGAAGAACCAGTGCTGGATCGGTGTGAGCGGCGCCGGGCCGAAGACCGGTTCCTGTCCCCGTGTCGCCGACGTGCCGACCTCGCCGAGTTCGGCGGCGAGCACGTCAATGCTCTGGTGCAGGAAGAGGTCCTTGGACGTCAGCCCGAGGCCCGCCTTCCTGGCCCGCGAGACCACCTGCATGCTGAGGATGGAGTCGCCGCCCAGGTCGAAGAAGTTGTCCCGCACGCCGACGCGTTCCAGTCCGAGCACGTCGGCCCAGATCCCGGCGAGCGCGCGCTCGGCCGGAGTGCTCGGCTCGACGTAGGAGACTCCTGGGTCGGGAGCCGCGGTGACCGGGGCCAGCCTGCGCCGGTCGACCTTTCCGCTTGCGTTCAGCGGCAAGGAGTCCAACGCCATGAACGCGACCGGCACCATGTGGTCGGGCAACGTCCGGCCGAGGAACTCGCGCAGCTCGGCCGTGCCGGGCGCCGTCGAGTTCGCCACCACGTAGGCGACCAGGCGTTCTTCCTGCACGGCAGCGACCGCCTCGCTGACCTCCGGGTGCCGCAGCAGTGCCGACTCGACTTCGCCCAATTCGATCCGGAACCCGCGGACCTGTACCTGGTAATCAGTCCGTCCGAGGAACTCCAGCTCGCCGGCCGCGTTCCACCTGACGACGTCTCCCGTGCGGTAGAGACGCGATCCGGCCGGTCCGAAGGGGTTCGCCACGAACCTGTCCGCGGTCAGCCCTGGACGGTTCAGATAGCCGCGGGCCAGACCGAGCCCGGCAACGTACAGCTCACCGGGCACACCGACCGGCACCGGCTGAAGGGCACTGTCCACAACGTACACACGGGTGTTGCGGATCGGCCTTCCGATGGGCGGGGTGTCCGTACCGGTCAGCGGGTCGCTCCAGGTCGTCGACACGGTGAACTCCGTCGGCCCGTAGCCGTTGAACATCCGCAGGCCCGGCGCCCAGCGAGCCGCCAGGTCCGCGCTGCACACGTCACCACCGACGATGAGCGTGCGGAGGTCCGGCAGTGACGTCTCCGGCACGGTGGCCAGTGCGGCGGGCGGGATCTCGGCGACGGTCACCGCGCGATCCGCCAGGAGCTCGGCCAGCTCCTCCCCCAGCAACGGGCCGGGTGGCGGTACGACCAGCGCAGCTCCGGCGGGCAACGACATGCACAGTTCCAGCACCGAGACGTCGAAGCTCGGGGACGCGTACTCCAGGACGCGATCAGCCGCCGTGACGCCGAAGTGTTCTGCCGCGGCCGCCGAAAGACTGGCCAGGCCGGTGTGCGGCACGACGACACCCTTGGGTCGCCCGGTCGATCCGGACGTGTAGATCACGTAAGCCGGGTGCTCCGGCAGCAGTGGACTGGTCCGGTCGGCGTCCGTGAGGTCACCGGCGTCCACTTCGGACAACAATTCTGGTTCGTCGAGTTCCAGCACCCCTTCCCTGCCGGTCAGGTTCGTGTCCATGTCGCGGAGGGTCAGGATCAGGGCGGGACGGGCGTCGTCGAGCATGAACGCGATCCGGTCCGCAGGATAGGCCGCGTCGATCGGCAGGAACGCCGCTCCTGCCTTCAGGGCCGCGAGCTGGGCGACGATGATCTCCACCGAGCGCGGCAGAACGAGCGCGACGATCTGTTCCGGGCCCGCTCCCCTGTCGACCAGCACCCTGGCCAGCCGGTTGGCTCGGGCGTCGAGCTCGGCGAAGCTCACCACCCCGTCCTCGCTGAGCAGCGCCGGAGCGTCCGGACCACGCCGTACCTGGGCCTCGAACAACTCCGGCAGCAGGCCGGCGGGAACCTCGCGGTCCGTGTCGTTCCAGTCGACCAGCAGCCGTCGCCGTTCGGTCTCGGACAGCAGCGTCAGGCGGGACACCGCTCGTTGCGGATCGTCCGCGATGTCCGCGAGCAGCACCTGCAACTGGTCGGCGAACCGTTCGATGGTGGTGGGGTCGAACAGGTCGGTGTTGTAGTTCAGTGCGACCCGCAGCCGGCCGTCGAGCTCCTGGAACTCGACAGTGAGGTCGAAGTTGGCCGTCGTCAGCGGCAGCTCCACGTCCTCGGCCACCAGGCCGGGCAGCAGCGGTGCCTCCTGCGGTGCGTTCTGCAGCACCACCATGACCTGGAACAGCGGGGTGCGGCCGGTGTCGCGGTCGGGTTGGACGCTGTCCACGACCCGTTCGAACGGGAGGTCCTGACGGTCGAACGCGTCCCGGACGGTGTCGTGCACCTCGCCGAGGAAGTCTGTGAAGGCGAGGTCGCCGCGCACACGGGACCGCAACGCCAGCGTGTTCACGAAGAACCCGACGAGCCCGGTCAGCTCGGCCCGCTCACGACCGGAGGCCACGGTTCCGACGGTCACGTCGTCCTGCCCCGCCAACCGTCCGAAGAGGACCTGGCAGGCCGCGACCAGCGTCGTGAACAGGGTGGTCTCCCGCTGACGGCTCAGTTCGGCGAGCCGTGCGGTGACCACCTCGGGAACGACGGTCTCCGCCACGGCGCCATTCGTCGAGCGCACGGCGGGCCGCGGGCGGTCCGTCGGCAGCTCCAGCGGCGGGACGTCGGCGAGTTGGTTGCGCCAGTACAACACCTGCTCGTCCAGAGCACTCTCCGACAGCAGTCCGCGCTGCCAGGCGGCGAAGTCCGCGTACTGCACGGGAAGCGGCGGCAGTTCGGCCTGCTCGCCGCGCAGCGCGGCACCGTACAGCAGGCTCAGCTCGCTCGCGATCACGCCGTTCGACCAGCCGTCGGTGATGATGTGGTGCAGGGCCAGGGTCAGCACGTGCTCGTCGTCCGTCAGCCTGATCAGGCCCGGCCGCATCAACGGACCACGACGCAGGTCGAACGGGCGGCGGCCCTCCTCGGCCAGCAAGGCCATCAGGTCGGCGTCCTGAGGCAGGTCGGTCACCGGCACCTGCACCTCGAACGGCTCCTGCACCACCTGGACGCCGCTTCCGAACGTCGTGCGGAGGGACTCGTGCCTGGCGACCAATGCCGTGAACGCCGTCGACAGCGCGCCGACGTCCAACTCGCCCACCAGCCGCACGGCGGTGAACGTGACGTACTCGGTGCCGCCCGGTTCGAAGTCGTCGAGGAACCAGAGCCGCTGCTGGGCGAACGACTGCTTCACGGTGCCGTGATTGGGCAACACCGGAATCCGACCGGCGCTCTCCGCACCGATCGCGGCGGCCAGACCGGCGACGGTCGGGTTGCTGAACACCATCCGCGGCGACACGCTCGTGCCGCACTCGGCCAGCAGCCCGGACACCAGCCGGATGCTCATGATCGAGTCGCCGCCGAGCTCGAAGAAGTTGTCGTCGACGCCGACGCGCTCCACACCGAGCAGACGTGCCCAGAGATCCGCGACCGCCTGTTCGAGGCGGGTACGTGGTGCCACGTAACGACCCGTGGTCACCGCGTCGGGTGCCGGAAGTGCCCGGCGGTCCACCTTTCCGTTGCGGCTCAACGGCAGCTCGTCCAGCGCCATGATCACGGCCGGGACCATGTACTCCGGCAGCGTCGCCACGGCGTGTTCGCGCAGGTCCGAGGGCTCGACGGTCGCCGGTACGACGTAGGCGACCAGCCTGCCGCCGTCCAGAACCGCCACGGCGTGACTGACGGCGGGGTGAGCGGCCAGCACGGCCTCGACCTCGCCCAGTTCGACCCGGAACCCGCGCAGCTTCACCTGGTCGTCGGACCGTCCGAGGAAGGCGAGCTCACCGTCGGCGGTCCGCCGGACGACGTCCCCGGTCCGGTACATCCGTTCCCCTGGAGCGCCGAACGGGTCGGCCACGAACCGCTCCGCCGTCAGGCCCGGCCGGTTCAGGTAGCCGCGAGACAGTCCCGAACCGGCGATGCACAGTTCGCCCGGCACGCCGAGAGGGACGGGCCGCAGGTCCTGATCCAGCACGTAGCCGCGCATGTCGTCCAACGGACGCCCGATCGGCACAGGGTCGGCCACCAGCTCGTGCATCCGGTGGGCGGTCGCGAAGGTGGTGGTCTCGGTCGGGCCGTAGCCGTCCACGACCACCAGACCGGGGCACGCCTCCAGGACTCGGCGCACCGCAGTAGCCGGGACCACGTCACCGCCGGTCCACACCTCACGGACACCAGCCAGGCAACCGGGTGCGTCCTGGGCCACCAACCGGAACAGGCCCGCGGTCAGCCACAGTCCGGTCACCTGGTGTTCGGCGATGGTCTGGCGCAACGACTCCGCGGTCAAGTCCGGGGTGTCCGCCAGAACCACCTGGCCGCCGTTGAGCAACGGCACCCACAGTTCGTAGGTCGACGCGTCGAACGCCAGCGGTGAATGGGCCAGCACCCGTTGGTGGGCACCATCCTGGAACCGGTTGTCGGAGGCCAGACCCACCACGTCCCGGTGCCGGACCGCGACGCCCTTGGGGGTTCCGGTCGACCCCGAGGTGTACATGACGTAGGCCAGGTTGTCGGGATCGATGCGCGGTTCTGGTCCCGTCGTCGACTCATCGTCGCCGACCAGCACAGTTCGTCCACTGTGGACGCCTTCAGCCACAGCGTGCCAGTTGGTATCGGTGATCAGCACCGATACCTCGGCCAGCATCGAACGCAGTCGCTGCCGAGGCGCGCGAACGTCCAGCGGAACGTACGCCCCGCCGGCCTTCAGCACCGCCAGTTCGGCGACGCAGTGGCCGACCGAGGGTTCCAACAGCAGTCCGACGCGGTCTTCCAGCCGGACACCGAACTCCACCAGCTGATTCGCCAGGTGGTTCGAACGGGCGTCCAGCTCCGCGTACGACAGGGTGCCGACCGCCGGTGCGTCCGGCGTGCGGGCCACCTGCACGGCGAACAGTTCGGGAACCGTCGCCGCAGGCAGGTCACGCCGAGCCCCCTGGCTTTCCTCGATGACGCGGCCGCGCTCGTCGTCGGACATCCACGGCAGCGCGGCCACCAGAACGTCCGGGTCGCTCGCGATGCCGTCGAGCAGGAGACGCAGGCGTTGGACCATCGCACGGACCGTGCCGGCGTCGAACAGCGCCGGATCGTAGGCGAGGTCCAGGGCGAGGCTCTCACCGAGTGAGGCGCGCAGACACAGCGGGAAGCTGGTCGCGTCCGACGAGCTCACCTCCAGCACCTGGGGCGCCCCGGTGGTCGCGGGCTCGCTGACCGGGTAGTTCTCGAACACGACCATGCTGTCGAACAGGTTCTGCCCGGCGGGCACGTCGCTCCAGGGCCGCAGCTCCGCGAGGGAGACGAAGTCGAAGCTCCGCGACTCGCTCTGCTCGGCCTGCACCTCCTGCAGCCATCGGGCGACTGTCCATCCACTGTGGACCTGGACGCGGGTCGGCACGGTGTTGATGAACATCCCGAGCATCGACTCGACACCGGGGATCTCGGCGGGGCGGCCGGACACCGTGGTGCCGAACACCACGTCCTGCTCGCCGCCGCTGTAGCGCGACAGCAGCAGCGCCCACACACCCTGGATGATCGTGTTGAGGGTGAGCGCGGTGCGCCGGGCGACCTCCTGGAGTCCGGACGCCGGAAGTTCGACGCGGACGGACTCGGCCGACTGCGTCCGGTGCGCCTGAAGCGGGCGACGGTCGCAGGGCAGCGGGGTCGGAGCCTCGAAGCCGGAGAGCGTCCGCCGCCAGTACTCCTCCGCCTGCCGCGGATCCTGCCCGGACAGCCAGGTCAGGTAGTCGCGGAACGGGCGGCGGGTCACGAGCTGGGGCTCGCTTCCTCCCGCCACGGCCGCGTACTGCTCGCAGACCTCGGCGAACACCTGGGCGGCGCTCCACCCGTCGAGCACGACGTGGTGCGAGGTCCACACCATCAGCACCTCGTCGCCGGGCAGCGCGATGATCGCCACCCGCGACAGCGGCGCCGTGGCCAGGTCGAACCTGTCGGCACGATCGCGTTCCAGCAGGTCTCGCAGCGCGGCTTCGCGGTCGGCCTCGGACCGGTCCCGCCAGTCGTGCTGGGTGACGGGCAGCACCACGTCACGTTCGACGACCTGCACCGGCTCTTCGAGGCCGGCCCAGGCGAGTCGGCTGCGCAGCGCCGGGGTCCGGTTCGCGATCTGTTGCCACGCCGCGCCCAACCCGCTCGGGTCCGTCACGCCGGAGAGCCGGAGGCGGATCTGCTCGAAGTAGGCGGTCGAGTCGGCGTCCACCAGGCTGTGGAACAACATTCCTGCCTGCATCGGGGTCAGCGGGTAGATGTCCTCGACCGACCCGGTGACCAGCGCGTCCACCTGCGCCTGGTCCAGCCGGGCGAACGGGAAGTCCGACGGGGTCCGTCCGCCCGCTCCCGGTGAACCGCAGTGGTCGATGACGTCCAGCAGGTACGCGATCAGCTGGTCTGCCAGGTCCCGCACGGTTTCCTCGTCGTGCACGGCGGTGGAGTACGTCCAGCCCAGCTCCAGCTCGCCGTCCTCGACGACGCCGGTCACCTCCAGCAGGTAGCCGCGCTGCCGGTCAGGGGCCACGTCCTGGCCGATTCCGGTGCCCCACGAGCGGTAGAAACCGTCCGAGTCTGCGCTGGCGTTCCACTGGCCGTGGTAGTTGAAGCAGATCTCGGCTGGCTGATCGGTCTTCAGCGCGCCGTAGCTCAGTCCTTTGTGGGGGATCGCGCGCAGCTGTTCCTTGGTGGACTTGAGCGCGTCGCCCCAGCCCGTCTTCGGCACCGTGAGCGCGACGGGGAACTCCGCGGTGAACCAGCCGACGGTGCGCGACAGGTCGATCCCGTCGAGGATCTCCTCACGGCCGTGGCCCTCCATCGCCACCAGGACCTGCTCACGACCCGTCCACCACGACAACACCCGTCCCAGCGCCGCCATCAGCACGTCGTTGACCTGGGTGCGGTACACGTCGGGAACCTTGCGCAGCAAGGCATCGGTGCTCTCCGGGTCCAACCGCACCGAGATCGTGCGACTGGATCCGGCCGTGTTGGCACCGGTGCGATCCACTGGCAGTTCCGGTGACGCCACGGCGTTGTCCCAGTACGCCAGGTCTTCGGCGAAGCCACCGGCCACGACGTGCTCTTTCAGCCGCCGCGCCCACAGGTGGTAGGAGCTGGTCTTGGCACCGAGGTCGACGCGCTGACCCGTCCGTGCCTGGCGGTAGGCGGTCTCGAGGTCACCGAGCAGGATGCGCCACGACACGCCGTCGATGACGAGGTGGTGGATCGCGAGGAACAGCTGCGGTGCCCGGTCGCTGAAGGAGAACAGCACTGCCGCGACCAACGGCCCGTTCTCCAGGTCCAGGCCCGACTGGGCCCTGAGAGCAAGCTCCTGAACGTCCTCCTCGGACAGATCGTGCCGCTTCACGAGCACGATGCGCCCGGTCGGCGCGAACTCCTGCTGCCACTGGCCGTCGACCTGGGTGAACCGGGCACGCAGCGCGTCGTGGTGGGCCATGACCGCGTTCAACGCCGAGGACAACGCCTCTTCGTCGAGGTCAGGGGGCAGCTCGGCGAGCGTCGACATGGTGAAGTGCCGCGGGTCGTCGCGCTCGGTCTCCAGCAACCAGCGCTGGATCGGGGTGAGCGGCGCCGGGCCGAGGACGAGGTCGGGTTCCGCGGGTTCGTCTTCCGGTCCTTCCCCCACCACGACCGCGAGCTCGGCGATGGTCTGGTGGCGGAAGATGTCCTTCGAGGTCAGCCGCAGTCCTGCCTGCCGGGCACGGGAGACGACCTGGATGCTCAGGATCGAGTCGCCGCCGAGCGCGAAGAAGTTGTCCTCCACACTCAGCCGGTCGACGCCGAGCACGGCGGCCCAGACGTCGGCCAGCCGGCGTTCGGTCTCCGTGCGCGGGGCAGTCCCGCTCGGACCTTCCTGCCGGCGCTCCGGTGCGGGCAGGGCGTTGCGATCGACCTTGCCGCTCGTGGTCATGGGCAACCGGTCGAGCACGACGAACGCGGACGGCACCATGTAGTCCGGCAGAGTCTGCTTCAGCCACGCACGCAACTCCAGCGCCTCGGGAGTCCGTTCAGCGGGCACGAGGTAGGCGACCAGTCTGCGGTGCCCCTCATCCTCCCTGGCGACGACCACGGCCTCGGCGACCTCGGTGTGGCCGCGCAGTGCCGCCTCGACCTCACCGGGTTCGATGCGGAAGCCCCGGATCTTGACCTGCTCGTCGACACGTCCCAGGTACTCCAGGAGTCCGCCGGCCGTCCAGCGCACCCGGTCGCCGGTGCCGTAGAGCCGGCTGCCGGGCGGACCGAACGGGTTGGCCGTGAACCTCTCCGCGGTCAGTCCCGGCCTGTTCAGGTAGCCACGGGCGAGGCGGCTGCCTGCCAGGTGGAGCTGACCGGGGACGCCGATCGGCACCGGGCGCAGCAGTTCGTCGAGCACGTACGCCCGCACGTTGTGGCCGGGCCGGCCGATCACCGGGCGGTCTGCGGAGTCGAGCCGCGTCCACACGACGTCGACCGTGGTCTCGGTCGGCCCGTAGTGGTTGTACGCGACCGTCCCCTCGATCGCGGACAGGTCGCGCCACAACGCCTGGTCGACGGCGTCTCCGCCGAGCATCAGGACCGACGGACGGTGGCGTGCGCCGGCGAACAGACCGGCCAGAACCAGTTGCTGGACATGGGAAGGCGTCGAGTCGACCAGGTCGACCCGCCGGCTGACGACGTAGTCCACCAACGCTTCGGGGTCGAGCCGCAGGACGTCGTCGATCAGGTGCAGCTCGTGACCGTCGGCCATCATGAGCAGGCCGTCCCACGACGCGTCGAACGAGAACGCGGACGTCAACGCGACCCGCATCCGCTCGTTTCCTTGCGCGACACCGAACTCGGTCCGGTGATCGTGACTCAGCCCGGCCAGCGCGCGGTGGTCGACGACCACGCCCTTCGGCACGCCGGTCGAACCCGAGGTGTAGATGCAGTAGGCGGCGCCATCAGCCGCGATGTCCAGATTGGCGTCAGCGCCGTCGAGTGCTGGGATCGAATCGAGGACCACCACCGGTTGCGCATCGCGCAGCACGAAGTCGATCCGGTCGGGTGGCAGCTCGGGGTCGAGGGGCAGGTAGACCGCGCCGGACTTGAGCACCGCGAGGATCGCCACGACCACGTCCGCGGATCGAGGCAGGGACACGGCTACGAATCGTTCGGGAGCAGCGCCGTTGTCGATCAGATGGCGCGCCAGCCGGTTCGCGCGGGCGTTCAGCTCGGCGAAGGTCAGTTCCTGGTCCTGGAAGACCAACGCGGTCGCGTCCGGGGTCTTCGCCACCTGTTGCTCGAACAACTCAGGCCAGGTCGCCGGAGGCACAGCGACATCGGTGTCGTTCCACGACACCAAAAGTCGCTCTTGCTCGGCGTCGGTCAGCAGGTCGAGCCGTGCGACAGGCAGTTCGGGGTCGGCCACGACAGCGGCGAACAGGACGCCGAGGTGCCCGATCATCCGGTCGATGGTGTCCGCGTCGAACAGGTCGGTGTTGTAGTCGACGAGTCCGCGCAGGCCGCCATCGTGTTCCTCGAACTCGAACCCGAGGTCGAAGGTCGCCTTGGTGATCGGCAGCGCGAACTCGCTGACGGCGAGGCCGTCCAGTTCGGGCAGCCGGTTGCCCGCGTTCTGCAACGTCACCATCACCTGGAACAGCGGTGACCGGCTGGTGTCGCGGTCGGGCTGGAGTTCGTCCACCACCCGCTCGAAGGGCAGGTCCTGATGCGCGAACGCGTCCAGCACGGTCCCCCGGACGTCCGCCAGCAGCTCCCGGAACCCACGCCGACCGTCGATCTGGGACCGCAGCACGAGGGTGTTGACGAAGATTCCGACCAGCCGCTCCACCTCCGGCTGCTCACGGCCGGAGCTGACCGTGCCGACGGCGATGTCGTTCTGACCGGACAGGCGTTGCAGCAACAGCTGACACCCGGCCACGAGCGTCATGAACAGCGTCGTGTCCTTCTGGCTTCCCAAGCCCCTGAGCGCCGCGGTGACGTCCGCGGGCACGGTGAACTCACGCGAGGCACCGTTGGTGGTCTGCACCGGGGGCCGGGGGCGGTCGGTCAGCAGCTCCAGCGGAGCGAGCCCGGCGAGCTGGCCACGCCAGTACTCGGCCTGCTCCTTCATCGAGTCGTCGGCCAGACGTTCCCGTTGCCAGGCAGCGAAGTCCGCGTACTGGATCGGCAACGCGGGCAGTTCGACAGACCCGTTGTAGAGCGCGCTCAGCTCTTCGGACAGCACACCCATCGACCAGCCGTCGGTGATGATGTGGTGCATGGACAGCACGAGAACATGTTCGTCCGCGGCCACTCGCGCCAGCAGGACTCGCAGCAGCGGGCCGTTCTTCAGATCGAACGGCCGGGTCAGTTCGCGGAGTTCGACGTCCTGGGTCTCGACCACGGACACAGCGATCTCGTGCGGCGGGTGCACGATCTGCCGCGGCCTCCCGTCGACCGACTCGAAAGTGGTCCGCAACGACTCGTGCCTGGCGACCAACGAGTTCAGCGCGCGGCCCAATGCATCGACGTCCAGCGACCCGTTCAGCCGGATCGCGAAGACCGTGACGTACTCGGCGCTGTCCGGGTCGAACTCGTTGAGGAACCACAACCTCTGCTGTGCGAAGGACAACGGGAGGTCGGAGTCACGAGGCACGGCCGGGATCGCGGACACGACCGGGCCGCTGCTCGTAGGCAGCCCGGCGGCCAGCAATGCGGGCGTGGGTGAGGAGAACAGGACGCGCGGCGACACGTCGGCACCGAACGCCGCGCGCAGCCGGGACGCGACGCGGATGCTCAGGATCGAGTCGCCGCCCAGTTCGAAGAAGTTGTCGTCCGCGCCCACCCGCTCCACGCCAAGGACCTCGGCCCAGATGGCGGTGACGGTCCGTTCGGTCTCCGTGCGCGGCTCCCGGTACCCGCTGCTCGCCACCGCGCCCGCGTCCAGCGCCAGCAGCGCCTGCCGGTCCAGTTTCCCGTTGCGGGTCAACGGGATCTCGGCGAGCGGGACGAAGGCCGACGGCACCATGTAGTCGGGCAGGGTGCGCATCAGCGCGGCACGGAGGTCCGCTGTGCTCGGCAGGTCCCCGTCCGGCACGACGTAGGCAACCAGCCTGTTGTCGCGCGGCAGCACGACGGCCGAGGTGATCTGCGGTAGTGCGAGCAGGGCGGCCTCGACCTCACCGAGTTCGATGCGGAAGCCGCGGATCTTCACCTGGCGGTCGGCGCGGCCGAGGTACTCCAGCGCGCCTTCCCCGTTCCACCGGGCGAGGTCACCGGTGCGGTACATCCGGGTGCCGGGCACGCCGAACGGGTCGGCGACGAACCGGTCCGCGGTGAGGCCGGGGCGGTTGAGGTAGCCACGCGCGAGGCCAGCTCCCGCCACGTACATCTCGCCGGCCACCCCGATCGGGACCGGACGCAGGCGGGCGTCCAGCACGTACACCCTGAGGTCGGACAGGCCCACGCCGATCGTGTCCGCCGAGTCGTCCGTGAGCACGGAACACGTGACGTGCACGGTGGTCTCGGTGATCCCGTACATGTTGACCAGCGTCGGCCCGGAGCTGGACCGCTCCCCCAGCCGCCGCACGTCGAGCGCTTCGCCACCGAAGATCACGTACCGCAGCGCGTCGAGCTCAGGGGCGTCCATCAGCTCGTAGAACGCCGAGGGGGTCTGGTTGAGCACGGTCACCCGCTCGTCGGCGAGCAGCCGCAGGAACTCCCGCGGTGACCGGGACACGGCCAGGGGCACGACGACCAGCCGTCCGCCGTGCAGCAGCGGTCCCCAGATCTCCCAGACGGAGAAGTCGAACGCGTAGGAGTGGAACAACGTCCACACGTGGTGCTCGTCGAAGGACAGCCATTTGCGGGTGGCCTCGAACAGGCGCGTGACGTTGCTGTGCGGGACGACCACTCCCTTGGGCACACCGGTCGATCCGGACGTGTAGATCACGTACGCCGCGTTCGCCGGGGCCAACCGCACGTTTGGTGCGGTTTCCGGACAGCTGTCGCTGTCACCGATGTCCTCCAGCACCACAACGGGCTGGACGTCGTCGAGCATCGCGTTGATCCGCTCCTGCGGGAGGCCCGGATCCACCGGCACGTACGCCGCGCCCGACTTGAGCACGGCGAGGATCGCCACGATCATCTCGGCCGAGCGCGGCAGGACCAGGGCGACGAACCGCTCCGGTCCGGAACCCAGGTCGATCAGCCGGTGAGCCAGACGGTTGGCCTGCGCGTCGAGCTCCGCGTACGAAAGGCTCTCGCCCTCGCACGTGACCGCGATCGCGTCAGGAGTCCTGGCCGCCTGTGCCTCGAACAGCTCCGTCAGGGTTCCGGCCGGCAGATCGAGGGCGGAACCGTTCCACTCCACCAGCACCTGGTGCTGCTCGGACTCGGTCAGCATCGGCGTTTCCGACACAGTGCGGGCCGGGTCGGTGATGAACCCGGTCAGCAGCACGCCCAGATGCGTCGCCATCCGTTCGACGGTGTCCGCGTCGAACAACCTCGGGTCGTAGGAGAGCGCGACGTGGAGTCGTTCGTCGAGGTGGGCGCGCACGCTGAGCGGGAAGCTGGTCGTGTCCACCGCCTGCACCCCGGTCACCCGGACGCCCGCGGTGGAGGACTCGTCGAACGGGTAGTTCTCGAAGACGACGGAGCTGTCGAACGGGGAATTCCCGGCCGCGAGGTCGCTCCAGGTCCGCAGTTCGGCCAGCGACACCGCCTCGAACCGCCTGGACTCGGCCTGCTGCACCTGCAGGTCGCGCAGCCAGTCCACCAGCTGCTGAGCCTCGTCGACCCGAGCACGGGTCGGCACGGTGTTGATGAACATGCCGATCATCGACTCGACCCCGGCCAGCTCGGCCGGACGCCCGGACACGGTGGTGCCGAAGACGACGTCCTGCTCACCGCTGTAGCGGGCCAGCAGCAACGCCCACGCGCCCTGGACGACCGTGTTCACGGTCAGGCCGTTCTGCTTGCTCACCTGGCGCAGCTGTTCGGACTCCGCCTCCGACAGGGCGATGTGCGCCGACTCGGAGGACTCGGTCCGGTGCGCTTCCAGGGGTTTCCGGTCGAACGGCAGGGCGGTGGCCGCCTCGAACCCGGACAGCACTCCGCGCCAGTACTCCTCGGACGCGGACCTGTCCTGCCGGTGCAGCCACTGCAGGTAGTCGCGGAACGGGCGCCGGGCAGGCAGGTCCGGCTGCCGGTCCTGCACGATCGCCGCGTACTGCTCGCACACCTCGGCGAAGACCTGTCCGAGGCTCCAGCCGTCCAGCAGGACGTGGTGGAAGGTCCAGACGAGCAGCACCTCGTCGCCGGGCAACGCGGCGATGCTCACGCGCATCAGCGGGGCCGTGGTGAGGTCCTTCGCGGCGGCCCGCTCCTCCGCCGCGACGCGCGAGGAGTCCACATCGGACAGCGCGCGCCAGTCGTGGTACGAGATCGGGACCGTGACCTGGCTGTGCACCAGGAGAAGCGGCTCGGCCACACCTTCCCAGGCCACGGAACTGCGCAGCACCGGCGTGCGGTCCACCACGCGTTGCCAGGCCGCGCCGAGCGCTTCGGGATCGGAGACGCCGGCCAGCGTCAGCCTGGCCTGGTCGAAGTAGGCGCCGGACTCGGCGTCCACCAGGCTGTGGAACACCATCCCCGCCTGCAACGGCGTCAGCGGGTGGACGTCCTCCACCGTCTTCCCGTTGCCCACCAGGCGGTCCACCGCGGCCTGGTCGAGTCGTGCCAGCGGGAAGTCGGACGGCGTGCGCCCACCCGCGTCCGGCAGGGCGCAGTGGTCGATGATCTCCAGCAGTGCCTGGCGCATCTCCTCGGCCAGGCGCGTCACCGTGGCTTCGTCGTGCACCTGGTCGGAGTAGATCCAGCTCAGGGCCAGCGCCCCGTCCTCCACCGCGCCGGAGATGTCCAGCAGGTGGGCGCGGGTCTGCTCAGGGGCCAGGTCCTGGCCGACGTTGGCGCATCTGGCCTGGTACAGCGAGTTCTCCTCCGGCGCGACGTCCCACTGGCCGTGGTAGTTGAAGCTGATCTGCGGCGACGGGTCGTCGGCCAACGCGGTTCGGCGGAGATGGCGCAGGGCTCCGTAGCTGAGTCCCCGCCGCGGCACGGCACGCAGCTGTTCCTTCACCGACTGGAGAACCTGCCCCCAGCCACCGCCGGGAACCGTGAGCGCGAGCGGGAACATGGTCGTGAACCAGCCGACCGTGCGGGAGAGGTCAACGCCGTCGAGGATCTCTTCGCGGCCGTGCCCCTCCATCGCGACCAGCACGCCGTCCCGCCCGGTCCAACCCGACAGGACCCGGCCGAGGGCGCTGAGCAGGACGTCGTTGACCTGGGTGCGATAGGCCCGGGGAACCTTGTGCAGCAACGCGTCCGTGCGTTCCGCGTCCAGGCGGACCGTGACGGTGCGGGTCGAACCGACGGTGTTGCGGCCGGAGTGGTCCACCGGTAGGTCTGCCGGGACCGACATCGCCGTCCACCGTGCGAGGTCGTCGTCGAACGCACCGGACTCGACGTGCTCCGTCAGACGTTGTGCCCAGCGGGCGAACGAGGTGCCGACTGGCTCCAGTTCGCTCTGGCGGTAGGCCGCTTCGAGGTCGCCGAGCAGGATTCGCCACGACACCCCGTCGATCACCAGGTGGTGTGCGGTCAGGAAGAGCCGCGGTCGCCGCTCAGGCCCGAGATCGAACAGCACGGCCTGGATCACCGGGCCGGTCTGCGGACTCAGGCTGGTCTGAGCGGTCAACGCCTCGGTCTCGATCGCGGCCTCCTGCGCCGCGAAGTCCAGTGTGGACAGATCGTGAAGGTGCAGCACCTCGGCCGGTTCGGACGGCGCGATCTCCACGCGCCACTCGCCATCGACCTCCACGAACCGCATCCGCAGTGCGTCGTGGTGCGCCACAACGGCATCCACGGCCTCTCGCAACGCCTTCTCGTCGACGTCGGCGGGCAGTTCCACCAGCATCGACATCGTGAAGTGCTCACGCGCCACGGGCACGGTCTCGAAGAACCAGCGCTGGATCGGAGTCAGCGGCACCGGACCGGTGAGCTGGTGATCATCGCTCACCGGTTCCGTGACCGTCTCGACGCGGGCGGCGAGGTCGGCGACGGTCTGGTGCAGGAAGAGGTCCCGCGAGCTCAGCCGCAGCCCGGCACGCCGGGCCCTGGACACGACCTGGATGCTGAGGATCGAGTCGCCGCCCAGTTCGAAGAAGTTGTCCTGCACGCCGACCCGCTCCGCGCCGACGACCTCCGCCCAGATCTCGGCCAGCGTGGTCTCCACGGCGTTGCGCGGCGCCACGTACTGCGCCCCCACCTCCGTTTCAGGAGAGGGCAACGCCTTTCGAGCCACCTTGCCGTTGGCGTCCAGCGGCAGTTCGTCCAGCACCACGAACGCCGACGGCACCATGTACTCGGGCAGGCTCTCCTTCAGCCACGGCCGCAGGTCCCCCACCGCCGTCCCCGCGGAGGTCACGTAGGCCACCAGGCGCTTGCGACCGTTGTCCTCCCTCGCGACCACGATCGCCTCGGCGACATCGGGATGGCGCGTCAGCGTGTTCTCGATCTCGCCGGGCTCGATCCGGAACCCGCGGATCTTCACCTGGTCGTCGGCCCGGCCCTGGTACTCCAGCAGCCCGTCGGCCGTCCACCGCACGACGTCACCGGTCCGGTACATCCGCGTACCCGGTTCGCCGAACGGATCGGCCAGGAACCGGTCGGCGGTCAGCCCCGGTCGGCTCAGGTAACCGCGAGCCAGTCCGGCACCCGCGACGAACAGCTCGCCGGCGACACCGACCGGCACCGGTGCCAGCGCGTCGTCGAGGACGTAGACCCGCATGTTGTCCAACGGGCGCCCGATCGGCACCGCGTCCGGCACCTGCTCGGCATCGGACAACTGGTGTGAGGTCGCGAACGCCGTGGCCTCGGTCGGGCCGTAGACGTCCGTGACCGTGAGACCGGGACAGGCCGCCAGGATCCGGCGCACAGCGGACGCGGACACCACGTCGCCGCCGGTCCAGACCTCGCGGACGCCGGCGAGGCAGTCCGGCGCCTCCTGGGCCACGGCGTGGAACAACCCGGCCGTGAGGAACACGGCGGTCAGACCGTGCTCGGCGACCATCCGCCGCAGTACATCCGCATCCACATCGCCGGGTGGTGCGACCACGAGCTTGCCGCCGTTGAGCAGCGGCACCCACAGCTCATAGGTTGAGGCGTCGAACGCGCACGGCGAGTGCAGCGGCACGCAGTCGTGGCCGTCTTCGAAGCGGCGATCGGCGGCCAGCGCGACCACATCGCGGTTCCGGATCCCCACGCCCTTCGGCGCGCCCGTCGAGCCGGAGGTGTACATGACGTACGCCAGGTTGTCGGGGTCGATCGCGACATCGGGATCGGTGTCCGGCCCGTGCTCGCCGTCCACCAGGATCACGTGACCGGAGTGGATCTCCCTGGCCGTCGTCTCCCAGGCAGGGTCGGTGATCAGCACCGTCGCGCCGGTCTCCAGCAGGAGCGAGCGCAGCCGGTCTGCCGGTGCTCGGACGTCCAGCGGCAGGTACGCCCCGCCTGCCTTGACGATCGCCAGCTCGGCGACGACCAGGTCGGCCGAGCGGTCCATCAGCAGGCCGACCGCGTGCTCCGGCCTGGCACCGAGCTGAATCAGGTGGTGCGCCAGCCGATTGGCTCGGGCGTTCAGCTCCGCATAGGTCAACGACAGTCCGTCGGCGATCAGGGCGACGGCGTCGGGGTTCTGCCGGACCTGTTCGGCGAACAAGCCCGCGACCGTCCCCTCTGGACAGTCATGCTCGGTGTCGTTCCACTCCACCAGCACCCGGTCCCGCTCGGCACCGGACATCAACGGCAGCCGCGACACCGGCTGTTCCGGATCGTCGGCGATGGCCTCGGCCAGCCGCACCAGGTGCCCGGCCAGCCGGGTGATCGTGGTGGCGTCGAACAGGTCCGTGCTGTAGTCGATCGAGCCGCGCAGCACACCGGCCGACTCCTGGAACTCCACGGTGATGTCGAAGTTCGTCGTGCGCCTGGTCAAGGCGACCGGGCCGACGTCGAGGCCGGTGAACTGCGGCGACTCGCCCTGGGCTCCGTGCAACAGGACCATGACGTCGAACAACGGGTTGTGGCTGGGATCGCGCTCGATCCGCAGCACCTCGACCAGCTTCTCGAACGGCGCCTCGTCGTGCGCGAAGGCGTCCAGCACGGTGTCCTTCACCGCGTCCAGGAAGTCCGCGAACCTCGCCGACGCGTCCACAGTGGAGCGCAGGACGACCGTGTTCACGAAGAACCCGACCATCCGCTCCACCTCGGGCCGTCCCCTGCCGGAGACGACCGTGCCGAGGGCGACGTCCTGCTGACCGCTGTACTTGGCGAACAGCACCTTGCAGGCCGCGACCAGAACGGTGAACAGGGTCGTGCCGTGAGCTCGGGCCAGTGCGGCCAGACCGGTGGCGGCCTCCGCAGCGATCTCGAACTCGTGCGTCGCCCCCGCCGAGGTCCGCACAGCGGGCCGCGGCCGGTCCGTCGGCAACGCCAGCGGGACGACGTCGGCCAGTTTCCCGGTCCAGTAGTCGAGGTGCTGCTCCATCGCGGCACCGGCCAGCCGGGCGCGCTGCCAGACCGCGAAGTCGGCGTACTGCAGGGAAACCGCCGGCAGCTCGACTCGCCCGTACAGCTTGCTCAGCTCATCGACGACGATGCCCATCGACGCGCCGTCGGTGACGACGTGGTGCGCGGTGAGCAGCAGGACGTGCTCCTTGGCGTCGACCTGGACGAGCAGCGCCCGCCACAGCGGTCCCTGCTCCAGGTCGAACGTCCGGGAGTACTCCTCGAACAGCACGCGGTCCAGCTCGTCCTGTCCCAGCTCCAGGACCGGCAACGGGAGGCCGGCCGGGGAATGGACGATCTGCACGGCGTCACCGTTCAGATCGTCGATCGTGGTCCGCAGGGACTCGTGCCGCGCCACCAGCTCGTCCAGCGCGGACCGCAGTGCGGTGACGTCCAGCTCCCCCACCAGCCGGAGGGCCACCGCACTGTTGTACTCGGAGTCCCCCGGATGGAACTCGTTGAGGAACCACAGCCGCTGCTGGGCGAAGGACAGTGGGAGTGAACCGCCCCGCTCGGCCCGAGGGATCACGTCGGTCCGTTCGGCGCCTCCCGCCAACCGGCGCTTCAACAGCTCCCGCATCTCGGCGGGCAGTGCGTCGATCCGACTCTGCTTGGATCCGGTCATCGCTGTTCCCCCGCTGTTCCGTGCCCGGATTCCCCGACGAGCCGTTCCAGCTCGAGCAGGACCTGTTCCTCGACCACCTCGGCCAGTGCCAAGACCGTTCTCGCGACCAGCACGTCCCGCGGTGTCAACGAGATGTCGAACGCCTCCTTGGCCTTGGCCGCGATGCCGAGACTGCTCAGCGACTCACCGCCGAGCGCGAAGAAGTCGTCGTGGATCCCGACCCGTGGCACGCCCAGCGCCTCCGCCCAGATCTCGGCGAGGATCCGTTCGGTGTCGGACTCCGGCTCGACGTACTCCGTCGACTGCACGACGCCGGAGGGTTCCGGCAACGCCTGCCGGTCCAGCTTCCCGTTGGGGCTCAACGGCAACCGGTCCAGCACGACGAACGCAGACGGGACCATGTACTCCGGCAACGACTCGGCCGCCATGGCCCGGAGCTCGCCGGCGAGAGCCTCGTTCGACGTCGCCACATAGGCCACCAGCCGTTGGTCACGCGCCACCACGACGACGTCGTCGACCTCGCCGTGCTGACGCAGGACCGTCTCGACCTCGCCGGGCTCGATCCGGAACCCGCGGACCTTCACCTGGTGATCCGCCCGGCCGACGAAGGTCAGCTCGCCCGAAGAGTTCCACCGCACCAGGTCCCCGGTCCGGTACATCCGGGATCCGGCCGGGCCGAACGGGCACGCCACGAACCGTTCCGCTGTCAGGCCCGCTCGGTTCAGGTATCCCCGAGCCAGTCCCGCTCCGGACACGTACAGCTCCCCGATCACGCCCACCGGAACCGGGCGCAACGCACGATCCAGGACGTAGGCCTGGGTGTTCCAGATCGGCCTGCCGATCGAGGGCACACCGCCCGGCGACAGCGGACCACTCCACGTCGACACGACCGTGGACTCCGTCGGGCCGTACGAGTTGATCATCCTGCGGCCCGGCGCCCACCGCGTCACCAGCTCCGCCGAGCACGCATCTCCGCCCACGGTCAGCACGTGCAACCCCGGCAACTCCACACCCTCCGGAACAGTCGACAACGCCACCGGCGGAATCAGCGCATGCGTGACGCCCTGGGACAGGACGACGTCGGCCAACGCCTCACCCAGCAACGGCCCCGGCGGAGGCACCACCAACGCCGCACCGACCGGCAAGGACATGCACAGCTCCAGCACCGACGCGTCGAAGCTCGGCGACGAGAACTGCAACACCCGATCACCGGCGCCGACCTGGTAGTGCTCGGCCTCCGCCGCCGAGAAGCTCGCGAGCCCGGCATGGGACACCACAACGCCCTTCGGCGTCCCGGTGGATCCGGACGTGTAGATCACGTAGGCGGCATTGCCCGGCGACACAGCCGGCCGTTCCACCTCGGCCGATCCCTCCACAACGGACTGATCGAGGACCAGCACATCGCCAGGCAGCGCCGCGGCGAGATCGGCGGTGGCCACCACCAGCACGGGACGGGAATCCGCCAGCATGAACTCGATCCGCTCCGCCGGATAGGCCGGGTCGACCGGCAGATACGCGCCGCCGGCCTTCGCGACGGCCAGCTGCGCCACCACGATGTCCACCGACCGCGGCAGAACCAGCGCCACGATCGCCTCTGGCCCGACCCCACGCCCGATCAGCACGTGTGCGAGCCGATTCGCGCGTGCGTCCAGCTCGGCGAAGCTCAACGCCGAGTCCTCGAACACCACGGCCGGCGCCTCAGGAGTCCGCGCCACCTGACGTTCGAACAGCTCGGCCAGCGTCAGCAGAGGCATGTCCCGCGCGGTGTCGTTCCACTCCACCAGGACCTGATCCCGTTCGCGCCCGGCCAGCACGTCGATCTGTCCCAGAAGGACGGACGGGTCGGACGCGACGAGCCCGAGCACACGGGTCAGGTGCCCGGCGATCCGTTCGACACTCGCCCCGTCGAACAGCTCGGGGTCGTAACCGAACTCGACCGACAGCCGCTCGCCAGGCGACACCACCACGCTCAACGGGTAGTTCGTCGTCTCCACCGCCGACAACGCGCGCAGCCTCAACCCGCGCACAGCGGCGGCCTCGTCGTTGATCGGGTAGTTCTCGAACACCAGGATGCTGTCGAACAGGTCTGTCCCGCTCGGCAGTCCGCTCCACCCCTGCAGCTTCCCGAGCGACACGAAGTCGAACCGCCGGGACTCCGCCTGAGCGGCCTGCAACTCCCGCAGCCAGTCGGCGAGGCCGGCCGTCTCCTCCACGTCCACCCGGACGGGCAGCGTGTTGATGAAGATGCCGGTGATGTCGTCCACGCCGGGCAGATCGGCCGGACGACCGGACACCGTGGCGCCGAAGCAGACGTCGTGACGCCCGCTGTACCTGGACAGCAGCAACGCCCAGGCGCCCTGCACCACGGTGTTCACGGTCAACCCGTTGTGCTGGGCCATGTCCCGCAGACGACTCGTCTCCTCGGCGGCCAACTCGAACGGCAGCCACTCCGACGAGCGGGTGGCGTACCTCTGAGCCGGCGTTCGGTCATAAGGCAAGGTCGCCGGTGCCTCGTAGCCCGCGAGCTGCTGACGCCAGTAGGTCTCAGCAGCGGAGTGGTCCTGCTCCGCCAGCCACCGGAGGTACTCGCGGAACGGCCGGCGACTCGACGGCGTGGGCGGCCGTCCACCGGACAGCGCGGCGTGCGCGTCGAACACGTCCGACAGCACCCGGAAGACGCTCCAGCCGTCCAGCAGGACGTGGTGGAAGGTCCACAGGACCTGGACCTCGGTGGCCGACAGCCGTGCCAGCACGAGCCTCATCAACGGCACGGTCCGCAGGTCCAGCCCCTCGGCCCGATCTGCCGCGAGAAGCTCCGCCAGCTTGCGCTCCCGGTCCTCCTCGGAGGGCGAGTCCCAATCGAGGAACGTCACCGGGACAGAAGCCTCGGCGTGGACCAGCTGCAACGGCTCGGCGACACCCTCCCAGACCATGCCGCTGCGCAGCACCGGTGTGCTGTCGACGACGTGCTGGAACGCGCGGGCCAGCACCTCGGGATCGGGCACGCCGTCGAGCACGAACGTCGCCTGCTCGAAGTAGAGACCCTGCCCTTCCTGCGACAGCCCGTGGAACACCATGCCGGCCTGCATCGGCGTCATGGGGTAGACGTCCTCGGCCGAACGCCCGTCTCCCACGAGCCGGTCCACCGCGGCCTGGTCGAGCCCGGCCAGCGGGAAGTCGGACGGGGTGCGACCACCCGCGCCCGGCTCGGCGCAGTGCGCGATGATCTCGCGCAGCGCCGCCACCAGCTTCTCCGCCAGCACGCGGACCGTGCTCTCCTCGTGCACGTTGTCCGAGTACAGCCAGGTGAACTCCAGTCGCCCAGCTTCGACACTTCCCACCACGTCGAGGAGATGTCCGCGCGTGGCCTCGGCGCTGATGTCGGACTGGAGACCGCCGAGCACCTCGTGGAACAGCCCGTCACCGAGGCTCGTCCAGTCGAACCGGCCCAGGTAGTTGAAGCTGACCGGTGCCGTGGGCGTCACGTCGCGGCCCGCGAGGTAGCGCAGGGCTCCGTAGCCCAAGCCACGGCGTGGCACGGCCCGCAGCCCTTCCTTGACCGACTTCAGCGTCGAGCCCCAGTCCCCCGTGCCGCCGTCCAGGACCACAGGGAACATGCTCGTGAACCACCCCACCGTGCGCGAGACATCCACGCCGGCCAGGACTTCCTCACGACCGTGCCCTTCCAGGTCCACGACAACGCGGTCACGTCCGGCCCATCGGCCCAGGACCCGGCCCAGCGCCGCCAGCAGCACGTCGTTGACCTGCGTCCGGTAGGTCCCGGGAACGTCGCGCAGCAACGCCTCGGTCTCCGCGACGCCCAGCCCCACCGACAGCGACCGGACCGAGGAGGCGGTGTTCTCGCCGTCGTGGTCCGCCGGGAGTCCGGTGTCGGCCGGGATCTCCGCCCAGTGCGCCAGCTCGTCGTCGAACCCGCCGCCGAGCGTGAACTCGTTGAGCCGCAACGCCCAGTCGCGGAACGCGGTCGTCTTCTGCTCGGCGTTGACCGGCTCACCCGCGGCCAGCTTCTGATAGGTGGCGTCGATGTCCTCCAGCAGGATCCGCCACGACACGCCGTCGACCACCAGGTGATGCACGGCCAGCAACAACACCGGCCGCCGGTCACCTTCGAACCGGAACAGCACGGCCTTCAGCAACGGTCCGTCGGCGAGGTCGAAGCCCGCGTGCACCTCGGCGGAAACCTTGCGCACAACCGAGTCGCTCTCCGCTTCGGACAGGTCGTGGATCTGCAGCAGATCAGCCTGTTCGACTGGAGCGTTGTGCTGCGTCCAGCGGCCGTCGACCACGTCGAAGCACATCCGCAGCGCGTCGTGGTGGGCGAACACCGCCTCCAGCGCGCCGCGGAGGGCCTTCTCGTCCACTCCACTGCTCAGCTCGACCGTCACCGACTGGTCGAAGTGCCCGGCGTGATCCGGGTTGATCTCGAAGTACCAGTGCTGGATCGGCGTCAGCGGCACGTCGCCGGTCACCACACCCTGGTCGACCCGCTCGACGACCACCTCGCTGACACTGGCGGCGAGCGCCGCGACCGTGGAGTTGCGGAACAGGTCCCTCGGCGTCATGCCGAATCCGGCCTTCCGGGCCCTCGACACCACCTGAATGCTCAGGATCGAGTCGCCGCCCAGCTCGAAGAAGTCGTCCTCAACACCGACCTGCCGCACACCCAGGACCTCCGCCCAGATCCGCGCCAGTTCGGTCTCCGCGGCGGTGCGCGGCGCGACGTGGTCGGCCAGGGCGCTGTGGAAGTCCTTGGCCGCCAAAGCGTTGCGGTCGACCTTCCCGTTGAGGGTCAGCGGCAGCTCGTCCAGCACCAGCACCGCGGAGGGGACCATGTAGTCGGGCAGCTGCACGGCCGCGTGCCGCCGCAGGTCCTCCACCTCGACACCGCCACCGTTCTCCGGCACGACGTAGGCCACGAGGCGTTTGACGCCGCTGCGGTCCTGGCGGGCGATGACCACGGCCTCACCGACACCGTCGTGCCCGGTCAGCGCCGACTCGATCTCGCCGGGCTCGATCCGGAACCCGCGCACCTTGACCTGGTCGTCGGCGCGGCCGACGAACTCCACCACGCCGTCGTCCGTCCAGCGCGCGACATCGCCCGTCCGGTACATCCGGCCGCCCGGTTCACCGAACGGATCGGCGATGAACGACTCCGCGGTGAGGCCGGGGCGGCCCAGATAGCCGCGCGTGACGCCGGCTCCGGCGATGAACAACTCCCCCGGCGCACCGATGGGCAGCGGCCCGAGGCCGCCGTCCAGGACGTAGACCTGCTTGCCGTCCATCGGACTTCCGATGGGCACGATGTCCGGCACCGGGTCCGGCGAGCGGAAGGCGGTCGCGAACGTCGTCGTCTCGGTCGGGCCGTAGCCGTCGACGACGGTCAGTCCCGAGCAGGCCTCCAGCACCCGGCGCACCGCGCCCGCGGACACGACGTCGCCGCCGGTCCACACCTCCGACACGCCCGCCAGGCAGGTCGGATCGTCCTGTGCCAGCACGGTGAACAGGCCCGCCGTCAGCCACAACGCCGTCACCCCGTGCCGGGAGATCAAGGCGCGCAACACGTCGGGATCGACGTCACCCGCCGGCGCCACCACGACCCGGCCGCCGGTCAGCAGCGGAACCCACACCTCGTACGTCGAAGCGTCGAACGCCGAGGCGGAATGCAGCAGCACCCGGTCGTGCGCACCGGTGAACCGCCGGTCAGCAGCCAACGTGACGACGTCGCGATGGCACACCGCCACGCCCTTCGGTACACCCGTGGAGCCCGACGTGTACATCACGTACGCAAGGCTGTCCGGATCGATGTGGACCGCGGGCGGTTCGCTCGACTCGTCGTCGACGTCCGCGGCACGGATCACCGAACCGTTGTGCGCCAGGGACGCGGTCACGTTCCACTCCTGATCGGTGATCAGGACGGACACGTCGGCCTCGGCCAGGATCGTCCGCATCCGTTCCACCGGAGCGCGGAGGTCCACCGGCATGTACGCCCCACCGGCCTTGAGCACCGCCAGCTCGGCGACGACGAAGTCGACGGAACGATCCATCAGCAGGCCGACCCGCTGTTCTCCGCCGACGCCCAGCCGTTGAAGGCGATGCGCCAGCCGGTTCGACCACCCGTCGAGCTCCGCGTAGGTCAGGGACTGCTCGTCCGACGCCACCGCGACCGCGTCCGGCGTGAGGGCCACCTGAGCGGCGAACTTCCCGGGAACCGTCGCGTGCTCGACCTCGCGGACGTTCTCGTTCCACTTCAGCAGCACGTGGATGCGCTCCAACGGGGACACCGTGTGCAGCTTGCGCAGAGGACGGTCGAAGTCCCTGGCGATGCTCGCCAGCAGCGCTTCGAGGTTCGCCGTCATCCGCTCGATCGTGGTGGCCTCGAACAACGCCGGGTCGTAGTCGAGCCTGATCGACAGTTCGGGGCCGGGGCTCACCACGACCGTGAGCGGGTAGTTGGTCGGCTCCACGTCCTGCGACTCCACCAGGCCGATGCCGTGACCGGCCGTGGCGCCCGGATCGAACGGGTAGTTCTCGAACACCACGATGCTGTCGAAGAGGTTGGTGCCGCACCAGTTCTGCAGCTGGGCCAGGGAGACGTACCCGAAGCGCCGCGACTCCGCCTGGGAGGCCTGGAGATCCCGCAGCCACGGGACCAGCCGCCTGGCGCCCTCGACGTTCGCCCGCGTCGGCACCGTGTTGATGAACAGGCCGATCATGGTCTCCACGCCGGGCAGTTCGGCCGGCCGGCCGGAGACTGTCGTGCCGAACACCACGTCCTGCTGACCGCTGTAGGCCGACAACAACGCGGCCCACGCGCCCTGGACGACCGTGCTCAGCGTCAAGCCGTTCTCTTTCGCCGCCGTGCGAACACGTTCGGACTCCTCGGCGGACAGCGTGACGCGGACCGTCTTGGAGGAATGCGTCCGATGCGCCTCGCCGGGTTTGCGGTCGTAGGGCAACGGGGTCGCGGAGTCGACGTCACCGAGCAGCGAACGCCAGTACTCCTCGGCGGCACCGAGGTCGCGTTCGGACAGCCATTCCAGGTAGTCGCGGAACGGACGCCTGACGGGAAGGTCCGGCACCCGAGCCTCGACGATCGCCGCGTACTGCTCGCACACCTCGGCGAACAGCTGGGCCGCGCTCCACCCGTCCAGCAGGACGTGGTGGAACGTCCACACGAGGAGCACCTCGCCGGGCCCGGTCGTGATCACGACGAGCCGCATCAGCGGTGGTGCGGCGAGATCCAGTCCCTCCGCCCGGCCCTCGGCGAGGACACGGGTCAGTTCGGCGTCCTTCCGCTCGTCCGTCCACTCCGTCCAGTCGTCGTAGCGGACCGGCAGCACCACATCGCGTTCGACGACCTGCAACGGTTCGGCGAACCCGTCCCACACCACACCGCTGCGCAGGACCGGGGCGCGGTCGACGACTCGTTGCCATGCGGCTCCCATCGCCTGCGGATCGCCGACTCCGGACAGGCGAAGACGCACCTGGTTCAGGTAGGCACTCGACCCCGCGTCCTCCACCAGGCTGTGGAACAACATCCCGGCCTGCATCGAGGTCAGCGGGTAGACGTCCTCGACGCGGGACCCGTCGCCCACCAGGAGGTCCACCGCGGTCTGGTCGAGACCTGCCAACGGGAAGTCCGAGGGCGTGCGACCGCCTGCTCCCGGTTCGGCGCAGTGCGCGATGATCTCGCGCAGCGCCTGGATCATCTGCCGCGCCAACGACTCGACCGTCGACTCGCGGTGCACGTCCGGCGAGTAGTACCAGGTGAGTTCCAACGCTCCGTGCTCGACCTTGCCGACAACGTCGAGCAGGTGCGGCCTCGGTGCCTGCGGGTTCGCACTACCGCCCACACCGCCGTGAATCTCCTGGAAGAGACCGGTCGTGTCCCAGTCGAACTGGCCGAGGTAGTTGAAGCTGATCTGCGGGGACGCCTCGGACACCGACAGGGTGGTGCCGGCGAGATGGCGGAGCGCGCCGTGACCCAGGCCGCGTCCGGGCACCGAGCGCAGCTGCTCCTTGACCGCTTTCAGCGCCGAACCCCAGTCGTCGGCACCGGCGTCGAGCACCACCGGGAACATGCTGGTGAACCACCCGACGGTCCGGGACAGGTCGACGTCTCCGAACAGCTCCTCCCGGCCGTGTCCCTCCAGGTCGACGAGCACCTGGTCACGGCCCGTCCACCCGGACAGCGTCCTGGCGAGCGCGCTCAGCAGGACGTCGTTGACCTGCGTGCGATAGGCCGCGGGAGCGTCCTGCAGCAACGCCCTGGTGTCCTCGGCCTCCAGGCGCACCACCACTTCCCGCATCGACCCGATGGTGTTGGCACCGTGATCGTCGGTGGGCAGCGCCGGATCGGTGGTCACGGTCGCCCAGTGCGCCAGCTCGTCGGAGAATCCGCCCCCGCGCACGTGCTCGGTGAGCCGCATGGACCAGTCGCGGAACGACGTGGTCTTCGGTGGTAACGCGAGGTTCCGGTAGGCGGTGTCGATGTCCTCCAGCAGGATCCGCCACGACACGCCGTCGACCACGAGGTGGTGCACCGCGATGAACAGCTGCTGAGTCTCGCCGAGGTCGAACAACACGGCCTTGAGCAGTGGCCCGTGCCGCAGGTCGAAACTCGCGTGGACCTCGTCGATCGCCGCCTGCACGTCGGGCAGGTGGTGGATCTGGAGAACGTCGGCGGGCTCGACCGGGGCGTTGTGCTGCGTCCAGCGGCCGTCGATCTCGTCAAACCGCATCCGCAAGGCGTCGTGGTGAGCGGTCACCGTGGCCAGCGCCTTCGCCAGCGCCGCACGGTCGATGCCGAGGTCCAGTTCGGCGAGGATCGACTGGTTGAAGTGCTCCGGGTGCACGGTCTGGTTCGCGAAGAACCAGTGCTGGATCGGCGTCAGGGGCACGTCACCGGTCACCGGGCCCTGGTCGACGGCCTTCAGCACCGCGCCCGCACCCGCAGCGGCCAGCGAGGCCACGGTCGGATGCCGGAACAGGTCCCGGGGCAGCACCGTGAGACCGGCCTGACGGGCGCGGGAGGCGATCTGGATGCTGAGGATCGAGTCGCCGCCCAGTTCGAAGAAGTTGTCCTCCACACCCACCTGTGGCACGCGCAGGACCTCGGCGAAGATCCGGGCCAGTTCCAGTTCCTCGGCATCACGGGGTGCCACGTGGCCGGACGTCGTCAGCGCCGCCCAGTCGACCTCGGGCAGCGCGCGGCGGTCGACCTTGCCGTTGACGTTGAGCGGCAACCGGTCCAGCGGCACGAACACCGAGGGCACCATGTAGTCCGGCAGGGTGCGCGCCAGGAACGCCCGCAGCTCGGTGGTGTCGGGGGTTCCGACGACGTAGGCGACGAGCCGCCTGCGACCGGCGCTGTCGGCGGTCGCGACGGTGACGGCCTCGGCGACGTCGTCGTGGCCCAGCAGCGCGGCCTCGATCTCGCCGAGCTCGATCCGGAACCCGCGGATCTTCACCTGGTCGTCGGTCCTGCCGACGAACTCCAGTTCACCGCCGGCGGTCCAGCGGACCACATCACCGGTGCGGTACATCCGTTCGCCCGCGACGCCGAAGCCAGGCACCGCCACGAACCGGTCCGCGGTCAGCCCCGGCTGGTCCAGATACCCGCGGGCGAGCCCGGCACCGGCGATGTACAACTCCCCCGGTGCACCGATCGGCACCGGCCGCAGCGCACTGTCCAAAACGTACACACGCACGTTGTCCAGCGGACGCCCGATCGGCACGACATCGGGGACCTCGGCCACACCGACCATGCTTCGCTGAGTGGCGTACGTCGTGGTCTCGGTCGGCCCGTAGACGTCGACCACGACAAGCCCTGGGCAGGCGGCAGCCACGCGCCGCAACGCCGCGGCGGGAACGATCTCGCCGCCCGTCCAGACCTCCTGTGCGCCGGCGAGGCAGTCCGGTGCGTCCTGGGCCACCATCCGGAACAGCCCGGACGTGAGGAACATCCCGGTGACGCCGTGCTGGTCGATCATCCGGCGCAGCACGTCGGCGTCCACGTCGCCCGGCGGTGCCAGGACGACCCGTCCGCCGTTGAGCAGGGGCACCCACAGCTCGTACGTCGAGGCGTCGAAGGCCAGCGGCGAGTGCAGGAGCACGCACTCGTGCCCACCGCCGCGGAACCGGCGGTCACGGGCGAACGAGGTGACGTCGCGCTGGCGTGCCATCACTCCCTTCGGGGTGCCCGTCGAACCCGACGTGTACATCACGTAGGCGAGGTTCTCCGGATCGACGACCACGGCGGGTGGATCAGTTGGCTCCCACACCAGATCGCGGTCCACCACGATGCGGTGTCCACTGTGGACGTCAGCCGACTCCCAGCGCTGATCGACCAGTAGCACCGAGACATCGGCCAGTACGGCGCGCATCCGTTCGACGGGAGCGCGCACGTCGACCGGCACGTACGCGCCACCCGCCTTGACGACCGCGAGCTCCGCGACCACCACGTCGATCGAACGCTCCATCAGCACACCGACGAGGTCATCGGCCCGCACGCCCAGGTCGATCAACCGGTGCGCGAGCTGGTTCGCCCGCGAGTCCAGTTCGGCGTAGGTCAGCGATCCGGCGTCGGACGTCACGGCCACCGCCTCCGGCGCGCGGCTCACCTGTTCCGCGAACAGGCTCGACACCGTGGCCGGCGCCAGCTCGTTGCCCGTGCTGTTCCACTCGACGACCATCTGCCGGCGTTCGTCGGCTGTCGTGACGAGGAGCTGGGACACCCGCCTTTCCGCGTCCTCGGCGATGCCGCCCAGCACGAGCACGAGGTGGTCGGTCAGCCGGTTGATCGTGGCCGCGTCGAACAGCGCCGGGTCGTAGCCGAGCTCGACCGACAGCTGCCGTCCGGGCGTCACCATCACGCTCAGCGGGAAGTTCGTCGTCTCCACCGCGGACAGCTCGCGCAGTCCCAGGCCGTGCGCGGCGGCGGCCTCGACGTCGATCGGGTAGTTCTCGACCACCACGATGCTGTCGAACAGGGTGATGCCGCTCTTCTGCAGCCGCGCCAGCGAGACGTGGCCGAACCGCTGGGCCTCTGCCTGGCCCGCCTGCACCTCCCGCAGCCACGCCGGCAGGTTCTGCCGTGGGTCGACGGCCAGTCGGGTGGGGATGGTGTTGATGAACATGCCGATCATCGACTCGACCCCGGCCAGCTCGGCCGGGCGGCCGGACACGGTCGTCCCGAACACCACGTCCCGCTGACCGCTGTAGGCGGACAACACCAATGCCCAGGCGCCTTGGACGACCGAGCTCAGCGTCAGCCCGGCCCGCTGGGTCATCGCGCGCAGCCGGTCCGTCTGCTCCGTGGAGAGAGTCGCATCCACGGTGTCCGACGACTCGGCGTGGTGGGCGTCCAGCGGCGGCCGGTCGTAGGGCAGGGGCGTGGGCGAGTCGAGGTCGCCGACGACGTCCTGCCAGTACTTGTCACCCGCGTTCTGGTCCTGGTCGGACAGCCACCGCAGGTAGTCGCGGAACGGCCGGCGGCTCACCGGTTCGGGAGCGCGGCCTCCGGCGAACGCGGCGTGGGCGGCGAACACGTCCGACAGAACGCCGAAGATGCTCCACCCGTCGAGCAGCACGTGGTGGAACGTCCACACGACCTGCACCTCGGTGGCGGACAGTCGCGCCAGCGCGAGCCGCATCAAGGGAGCGGTCCGCAGGTCGAGTCCCCGTTCGCGGTCCGCGGCCAGGAACTCGGCGAGCCGCTGTGCCCGATCAGTGGCGGACAGGTCGCTCCAGTCCATGAAGGACACTGGAACCGACGCCTCGCGCATGACCAGTTGCACCGGCTCGTCGACGTCCTCCCAGACGATGCTGCTGCGGCACACCGGGTTCTGGTCGGCCGCGTGCTGGAAGGACTGTGCCAAGGTCCGCGAGTCGCGAACACCGTCGAGCACGAACGTCAGCTGCTGGAAGTAGACGCCCTGATCACCCTGCGAGACCCCGTGGAACACCATGCCCCGCTGGGCCGGGGTGAGCGGGTAGACGTCCTCGACCGTGCGGCCGTCACCGGCGAGGAGGTCCACACCCGCCTGGTCCAGGCGCGCGAGCGGGAAGTCCGACGGAGTGCGTCCGCCTGTCTCAGGTTCCGCACAGTGCGCGACGATCTCCCGCAGCGCCGTGACCAGGTCCTCGGCCAGTGCTCGGACCGTGCTCTCGTCCTGCACGTCCTCCGAGTAGAACCAGGTGAACTTGAGCGTTCCTTCCTCGACCATGCCGACGATGTCGAGCACGTGGGTACGCCTGGCCGCCGGGTCGTCACTCAGCTCCAGTCCACTGTGGAGTCCCTGGTACAGCGCGCTCTCGCCGGTCACCCAGTCGGCCTGGCCGAGGTAGTTGAACCGCACCGGTGGCGCGGGCGTGTGCGGCAGCTTGTTCGCGAGGTGACGCAGGGCGCCGTACCCCAGTCCGCGCCGCGGGACCGAGCGCAACTGCTCCTTGACCGACTTCAGCGCCACGCCCCAGTCGCCGGAGGTCGCCTCCAGCACCACCGGGAACATCGTCGTGAACCACCCCACCGTGCGAGAGGTGTCCACCCCGGCGAGGATTTCCTCACGACCGTGGCCTTCCAGCTCCACCACGACCCGGTCACGCCCCAGCGCCCGGCCCAGCGCGGCCAGCAGCACGTCGTTGACCTGCGTCCGATAGACCTCGGGAACGTCCTGCAGCACCGCCTTCGTCTCCGCGGCGGTCAACGCCACCGAGACCGACCGCGTGGACGCGACACTGCCCGAGTCGGTCTCCGCGGTCGGGGTGACCGAGTCCCAGTAGGTCAGCTCGTCGTCGAACCCGCCGCTGAGCGCGTGCTCGGTGAGTTTGCGCGACCAGTCCTGGAACGACGTGGTCTTCGGGCTCAGGGCCGCGTTGCGGTAGGCGGCGTCGAGGTCCTCCAACAGGATCCGCCACGACACGCCGTCGACCACCAGGTGATGCACGGCCAGCGACAGCACCGGCCGTTCGCCACCGACCTGCAGCACCGCCTTGAGCAGCGGCCCGCGACCGAGGTCGAAGGTCACCTCGCCGTCGGACAGGTTCCGCACCTCGAGAACATTCGCGATCTCGGCGGGCGCGTTGTTTTGCGCCCATTGGCCGTCCACGAGCTCGAACCGCATTCGCAGGGCGTCGTGATGTTCGATCACCCTGTTCAACGCGCTGCGGAGTGCGTCCTGGTCGACGTCGCCGGCCAGTTCCACCGCGAGCGACTGGCCGAAGTGCTGCGGGGCCGTGCGGGAGTCGAACAGCCAGCGCTGAACCGGCGTCAGGGGCACCGGGCCCGTCACCGGGCCCTGGTCGAACACCCCGGACGGCGCCGTCGTCACGTGCGGGGCGAGGGACGCGACGGTCTGATGGAGGAACAGGTCCCTCGACATCACCGACAGGCCCGCCTGGCGCGCCAGGGACACGACCTGGATGCTCAGGATCGAGTCACCGCCCAGGCCGAAGAAGTTGTCCTGCACGCCGACCCGTTCAATGCCGAGCACGTCGGCCCAGATCTGGGCGAGCACGCGTTCGACGTCGGTCCTGGGCTCCACGTAACCGGTGCGGCCTGCGCCGAAGTCCGGTTCGGGCAGGGCGGAACGGTCGAGCTTGCCGCTGGAGTTGAGCGGGAACGCGTCGAGGGCGACGAACGCCGACGGGACCATGTAGTCCGGCAACGTCCGGCCGAGGAGATCACGCAGTTCGGCGACGTCGACGGCCGCAGCGACGACGTAGGCGACGAGCCGTTTGTGCCCGGACTCCTCCTGCCGAACCACCACAACGGCTTCCTTGATGTCGTCGTGCTGCCGCAGCGCGGCCTCGACCTCGCCGAGCTCGATCCGGAACCCGCGGATCTTCACCTGGTGGTCGGCCCGGCCGAGATACTCCAGTTCGCCGGCGCGGTTCCACCGCACGACGTCCCCGGTGCGGTACAGCCGGGTACCCGGCTCGCCGAACGGGTCGGCGATGAAGCGATCCGCCGTCAGGCCCGGCCTGTCGAGGTAGCCACGCGCGAGGCCGCGGCCGCCCAGGTGGAGTTCGCCGGGAACGCCGATCGGGGTGGGGCGCAGCGACGGGTCGAGCACGTAGGCCGTGGTGTTGGCGATGGGCCGGCCGATCGGCGGTGCCTGCTGCTGGTCGCCGCCGTCGGAATACCAGGCCGCCGCGTAGACCGTCGCCTCGGTGGGGCCGTAGATGTTGGCGATCCTGCTGCCGGGCAGCGCGGTGCGGATGTCCCGGACCAGTGCCGCCGGCAGCGCCTCACCCGCGAGGACGACGGTGTCCGCGCTGAGGGGTAACCGGTCCTGAGCGAGCAGTTGGGCGAACGCCGACGGAACCCCGCCGATCAGGCTTACCTGCCCGGTCACCGCGCCCTCGCCGAGCGCCAGCAGGTCGCGCACGATCTCGACGGTGCCGCCGACGGCCAGCGGGCCGAAGATCTCGAACACGGACACGTCGAAGGTCAGGGAGGTCGACGCCACGACACGGGCCAGACCGGTCGCGCCGAACTCGGCCGCCGCCCAGGCCACCAGGTCGACCATGCTCCGGTGGGAGACCACGACTCCCTTGGGGCGGCCGGTCGAGCCGGACGTGTAGATCACGTACGCCGGGTTGTCCACGAGCAGAGTGCTCGCCGGATCGTCTGCCGGGCTCGCGGCGAGTGCTTCGACGACAGCGGGTTCGTCGAGGACCAGCCTGACCACGCCCTCGTGGTCAGGGATCCGGTCAGTGGTCGTCGTCAGGACCAGCGAGGGCTTGGCGTCGTCGAGGATCAGGGAGATCCGTTCCGCCGGGTAGCCGGGGTCGATCGGCAGGTAGGCGGCACCGGACTTCAGCACGGCCATGGCCGCCACGACCAGCTCGGCGGACCGGGGCATCGCCAGCACGACGGACCGTTCGGGTCCCGCGCCCGCGCTGATCAGCAGATGTGCCAGCCGGTTGGCTCGCTCGTTGAGTTCCACATAGGACAGCCGGACGTCATCACAGACCAGGGCCGTGGCTTCCGGTGTCCGTGTCACCTGCGCTTCGAACAACGCGGGCAGCGTCATCGGGGGAACGTCCTGCGCGGTGTCGTTCCACGCCTCGACGACCTGCTGCCGTTCAGCATCGGTCAGCAAGGGCAGCTGCGCCAGTGTGCTACCCGGCTGGGCGGCGATTCCGTTCAGCAGCACCACGAGGTGCTCGGTCATCCGTTCCACGGTGACCGCGTCGAACAGGTCGGTGCTGTACTCGACCGCGATGTCCATGCCGTCGGATCCGCGCGGCCAGAACTCGACCACGAGGTCGAACCTGGCGGACGGTCGCGGCAGATCCTGCTCGGTGATCCGCAGTCCACCGATCTCGTGCGGCCGCACGACCGCGTTCTGCAGGACGACGAGGGCCTGCACGAGCGGTGTCCGGCTGGGGTCGCGTTCGGGGTGCAGTTCCTCGACGACGTTGTCGAAGGGAACCTCCCCGTTGGCGAACGCCTCCAGCACGGTCTCCCTGACCTCGCGGAGGAACTCGGTGAACGGCCGGACGGGCTCCACCCGCGAACGCAGGACGAGGGTGTTGACGAAGAAGCCGGCAAGTCTCTCCAGCTCGGCTCTCGCACGTCCGGCGACGACGGTTCCCACCGCGATGTCCTGCTGGCCGGCATAGCGCGAGAACAACACCTGCACGGCCGCGGTGAGCGTCATGAACACGGTGGCGCCGTGCTCACGTCCCACTGCCGTCAGTCCGTCGATCAGCTCCGGTGGCAAGGACGCGCGGTGGATCGCGCCAGAGCTCGTGCGCAGGTGCGGACGTGGCCGGTCGGTGGGCAGTTCCAGCGGCTGGACACCGGCCAGCTTCCGCTTCCAGTAGTCCAGTTGCCCGGTTGTGGCCGGGGTGGCCAGCTGAGAACGCTGCCACACCGCGAAGTCCGGGTACTGGATCGTCAGTTCCGGCAGATCCTCACCCGCGTAGAGCTTGCCGAGCTCGTCCACCAGCAGGCCGACCGACCAGCCGTCCGTGACGATGTGGTGCTGGCTGAGCATCAGCACGTGGTCGTCGTCGGCGATCCGCACCAGCACCGCACGGGTCAGCGGGCCCTGCCGGAGGTCGAACGGCAGAGCCAGTTCCTCCGCCAGCACCTGATCGAGATCCATTGTGGACAGATCGACCACGCGCAGCGGAAGGCCGGCCTCCGCGGCCACGACCTGGACCCCACGGCCGTCCACCGTGTGGACCGTTGTCCGCAACGACTCGTGCCGGGCGCTCAGAGCGGTCAGCGCGGCCCGCAGCGCCTCGACGTCCAGCGACCCGGACAGGCGCAGCCCGACTCCGGTGTTGTACTCCGTCCCTCCCCCGGTCAGGTTGTCGAGGAACCACAACCGTTGCTGCGCGGAGGAAAGAGGTAACGCCTGATCCCTGAGAGCAGGCGTTACCTCCGTCTGTGCGGACTCCGGCCGGTCCGGCAGCAGTTCGGCGAGCTCCGCGACCGTGCCGGCGTCGAACACCGCACGCGCGGACAGCCCGATCCCGAACGCGGCGCGCACTCGTGCCAGCACCCGAGCGCCGAGGATCGAGTCACCACCGAGGGCGAAGAAGTCGTCCTCGACACCGACACTGCGCACACCCAGAACCTCTGCCCAGATTTCGGCCAGAATCCGTTCGTTGTCGGTCCGCGGCGCCACGGATCCCACCGCCATGTCCGACGGCTCGGGCAACGCGCCACGATCCAGCTTGCCGTTCGGGCTCAACGGCAAGCGGTCCAGCAGCACGAACACCGCCGGAACCATGTAGTCCGGCAGACTTCCGGCGACCAGGGCCCGCAGGTCGGCCGTCAACGTCTCATCGTCGTTCGACGTGGCCACGTACGCCACCAGCCGCTTACCGCCCGACTGCTGTTCCTGCGCCACGACAACAACATCGTCGACGTCCGCGTGCCCGCGCAGCACCGTCTCGATCTCACCGGGCTCGATCCGGAACCCGCGCACCTTCACCTGGTGGTCCACCCTGCCGATGAACTCCAGGTCCCCAGCCGGATTCCACCGGACCCGGTCTCCGGTCCGGTACATCCTCGAACCAGCAGGCCCGAACGGGCACGCCACGAAGCGCTCCGCCGTCAGGCCCGCACGCCCCAGATACCCGCGCGCCAGCCCGGCACCGGCCACGTACAACTCGCCCGCGACACCCTCGGGAACCGGACACAACCTGTCGTCCAGCACGAACGCCTGGGTGTTCCTGATCGGTCTGCCGATCGGCGGAACCTCCCCGGCCGTCAACGGCTCGCTCCACGTGGAGACCACCGTGGCCTCGGTCGGTCCGTACGAGTTGATCAGCCGTCGGCCCAGGGCCCAACGCGCCACCAGCTCCGCCGAACACGCGTCTCCGCCCACCGTCAGCATCCGCAGACCAGGCAGGTCCACGCCTTCGGGCACCGTCGCCAACGCGATCGGCGGAATCAACGCGTGCGTCACGCCCCGAGACGTCACGACGTCCGCCAACACCTCCCCCAGCAACGGCCCTGGCGGAGGGATCACCAGCGCCGCACCCGCCGGCAACGACATGCACAGTTCGAGCACCGACGCGTCGAAACTCGGCGACGAGAACTGCAGCACCCGATCACCGGGCCCGACCTGGTAGTGCTCGATCTCCGCCGCCGAGAAGCTCGCCAACCCGGCGTGCGAGACGACGACACCCTTGGGACGTCCCGTCGAGCCTGATGTGTAGATCACGTACGCCGCGTTCGCCGGTGACAGCGAAGACGAGCGATCCGGCCGGTGTCCGGCACCATCCTCATCGGACGGTTCATCGATCAGCAATACATCGGAACCAGGCACCACACCGGCGAACTCCGCCGTCGTCACGACCAGCGCCGGCTGCGAGTCCGACAGCATGAACGAGATCCGTTCGGCCGGGTAGGCGGGATCGACCGGCAGGTACGCCCCGCCCGCCTTCGCCACCGCCAGCTGCGCAACAACGATGTCCACCGACCGCGGCAACACCAGAGCCACGATCCCCTCCGGCCCCACCCCACGCCCGATCAACACGTGCGCGAGCCGGTTCGCCCGCTCGTCCAACTCGGCGAAGCTCAACGTCCCGCCGTCGAACACCAAGGCCGTCGCTTCCGGCGAGCGGTCGACCTGTGCCTCGATCAGCTCCGCCAGCGTCAGTCCCGGAAGGTCGGCGAACCGTTTCGCCACAACCGGATCAACGCCATCTCGCTGAGATTCGACCACGCCCGACACACCACCCTCGTGCTCGACCTGGCACACCGCCAGATCGGCTAGTTGAAGTCCCGACAACGACGGCGTACCGGCGAAGCGATCCGCCGCGACCACCGTCGGCCATGAGTCGTTCAGGCTCGTTCGTGCACCGAACCGCCCACCTGGGCCAAGAAGCCTGCGAGCGGGCACGCATCATCCACTGTGGACTGCGGCGCGGAGAGTGGCGCGGTCGCAGGGAATGTGCACGCTGAGCGTCTCCGGCAAGACGTACAACGAGCGTTCGTCGACTTCGTTACGGTGCACGGAAAACAGCACCACATGTTCGTTCTCGTTCACCAGCAACGTGTCGTGGGCCATGGGGGATGTCGAACCTTCCGGGCGCGTCGAACCGACCGGCGCCCGTCAGAGGACGTCGGGAACTCAGTGCACAAGGTTGTTCTGTGTCAGGGTTTACGGCGACCGGCGACACGACCGCCGGTCTGGATCCCACTCACCCGTCCCGTCGACGGGTCACCCAGGAAACGACCACCGAGGATCCGGCGCCCGGAGGCAGGCTCCACGACGGAGAAGAGCCAGCCCTCGTGCAGCACGAGGTCCTGGTACCTCTCTCCGTTGACCGCGAGGGAGGCCGTGTCACCGTCCGGCCCGTCCACCACGTACTCCACGTCTCCATTCCGGTAACTGCCGAACATGTTGCCAGGCAATGGAATTTGTTCGTTCAACCCTGGCTGGGCGTAGTCCCCCACGGGTATGTCCCTCGACCGGAGCTCGTAAACCAACTCGTCCCACAACGCCGAGCCGGTGTTGGAATTCGTGGTGAGGGCGACTACGCGGTCGTGCGCCGGATCGATCCGAAGACGGCAGGACGTGCCGTCGGCGTTGCCGTCGTGACCGGCCCAGTCACCGTCGGCATCACGGAAGACGGCCCAGCCCAGCCCCCACCCGTCGGCGAGACCGAACGCCTCGGCACCAGCGACAGGACGTCGCATGTCCTGGCAGATCTGGGAATCCAGCGGCGCGGCGCCGGCGAGATGCGCGAGCCCGAACCGGACCAGGTCCTTGGCGCTCAACGCGAGCGCACCGCAGGAAGCCTCGACCGCCCGGATCGTCTGGGCGACCTCGATGGCCCTGCCGGTCGTCTCGTTCACGGCGTGCCCCGGCACGAAGGAGGCGCGCGCACCCGGCCGCACCAGGAACGACGGTTCCACGCCGAGCGGTTTGAGCAGGAGCGCCTCGACGGCGTCCCACCAGCTCATCCCGGTGATCTCCTCGACCATTCGGCCGATCAGCACGTACCCCACGTTGGAGTAGGTGAACCCCGAGCCGGGAGGCTGGACGAGAGTGAGCTCGCGGCAGTCGCGCAGGTACTGGCGCGGCGAGGAGGCCGCGTCGGACCGTTCGTCCAGGCCCGACGGCAAACCGCTGGTGTGACTGAGGATCTGCCGCAGAGTCAGTCGGCCACCGAGGCCGTCCGCATCGGTGCCCAGTTCGGGAAGGTGCGTACCGACGGGGTCGTCCAGGTCGAGGTCGCCGTCGGCCACCAGCACCATCGCGAGCGAAGCCGTGAACGTCTTGGTGATCGACCCCACCGGGAACTTGGCGTCGGCGTCGACTTCGCCGGCGGTCACGTCGATCGCCCGGCCGTCCGTGTGGATGGAGAGCTGGGCAGCGGGAACACCGTGTCGTCGCGCGAGATCGGCGAACATCTCGCTGAGCTGAGCGGTGTCCTTGCCGGGCATGAAAACGCGTCCTCCCGATGCTTGCGCTACCGGGGTCCAGGGCAACACCGCGACGTTACGTCTCCCGCACACCGGCGCGTACCGCCGGATACCGCAGCACCCGCCATTCGGCCGTGCGCTGAATCACCGCACCGAATTCGTGTGACCGAATGGCCCCAAGCGCCCGTTGTCGTTCCCCTGTTCGGGGGGTGAGGGGTTCATCCATCGGGAAACTCGGACCCGCATACCGTCGGCTCAGCTGAGATCCGGAGGTCCTGTCCGTGCCCGAAACGCCCGAAACCGCGGTTGCCCTGACACGAAAGGCGATCGAGTCACGTCACTCCGACCGGGGCCACGCCCGCGCGTTGCTGGGTGCCGCTCTGGCGAAGAACGACCAGTACGAGCCCGCCTGGCGCTGGTTCGCCGAAGTGGCGGGCGACGACGGCGAGCGGCTGTTCTGCCTGAACCGGGCGTACGCGCTGAAGGCAGACCCGGCGACCGGCCGTGCGCGCAAGGCGTTGGGCTCGGTGTCTCCCACTCCACCTGCCGAGGTCGCCGACCTGGTCGATCCGCCGCCCCCGGCGGCAGAGGTCACCGGCGGAACCGGCGGAAGGCGCCGGTGGTCGTGGATCGCCGCGGGTGCCGCGGCGATGGTCCTGCTCTCCTCGTTGGGTGCGTGGACGGCATCGGGAGACGGGCAGGGCGAGCCCGTCCACGTCGCACTGGTGGCCGGGATGACCGCGGACAACGCGCTGACATCGGCGCACATGGAACGTGCTGTGCGCATGCACCTCGACACCGTCAACGCCGCGGGCGGTGTGCACGGGCATCCGGTGGAACTGCTCGTCTACGACGACGCGGACAGGGTGGACAAAGCCGTCGCCATCGCGGAGCAGATCGTTCGCGAGAACAAGGTGCTGTACGTCGTGGGGCACGGCAGCAGCGACACCGCACTCGCGGCAGCTCCGATCTACCAGCGGGCCAAGCTCCCGGCCATCACACCTTCGGCCAGCTCGCCCCGGATCACCGATGGCAGCGACTGGTACTTCCGCAGCATGTTCGGCAACCGCACGCAGAGCGATTTCCTGTCCGCGTACGTCTCGCGCGTTCTCGGTTCGAAGACCGCGGCCGTGGTCTACGACGACGACGAGGACGGCCGATCGGGTCACGAGACCTTTGTGGAGTCCTTCAGCGAGTTCGGCAGGGTGACCGCCGCCGTGGCGATCTCCACCGCCGCGGACCGCGGGAAGAAGTCGGTCGAGGCCGCCGTCGCGGAGTTGAAGGCACGCGCCGCCGGCGCGCCCGTCGTGCTCGCCCTCAAGGAGAAGAACGGTCTCGACCTGATCGACGGACTCCGGTCCGCCGGCGTCACGGCACCCGTTCTCGGCACCTCCTCGCTGAGCTCCCAGACGTTCCACGCGGCGCTGGTGGAACGGGAGACGGCGAAGGCCCGGCCCGGATCGCTCACCGCCGACCTGTTCATGGGCACTCCACTGGCCCAGGACTCGCTGTCCGGTCCCGCGCAGGTCTGGGCGGACGACTACGCCCAGCGGTACCACGAACGTCCTTCGTGGCAGGCCGCGACGGCCCGCCAGGCCGTGAACGTGGGGCTGCACGCGATGGAGACCGCCGGGCTCGGCTTCGGCGAGGCGGACCGGGCGGAGGACCGGAGGCGGGTGCGTGACTCGTGGGCGTCGTTGAAGGACCGCAAGAACTCCTTCGCCGCCTTGCTGGGACCGTTGTACTTCAACGCGAGCGGGTCGGCGCAGATGCCGGTGTCGGTGGTGACCAGCGACGGCTCGAGGTTCGTCTCGGCACCGACGCAGTTCACGATCTACGACCCGCTCAGCGACGACGCGCTGAAAGACGACCTGGCGCAGGGACGGGTCATCGCGGTCAAGAACCGGTACCTCAGCATCAGGCAGGTGGTGGCGACCGGGATCAACATCAACGAGGTCCGCGACCTCGACACCACCGACGGCACGTACTTCGTCGACTTCTTCGTGTGGCTGAAGTACGCGGGCGACCACGCGGCGGCCGACGTGCAGTTCGTCAACGCGGTCAAGCCGGACCTCAAGCTCGGGGAGCCGCTGCGCAACGTGACCGAGAACGGGCAGACCTACCGGCTCCACCGGGTTGCCGACCGCTTCAAGACCGGCCTGCAGTTCCACGACTTCCCGTTCGACCACCAGCAGCTCACCGTCCTGCTGCAGAACAGGACCCGCACCGCGGACCAGGTGTCCTACGTGACCGACAAGGAGATCCTCGACCAGGACCCGCGCGACTACCTGCGCAGTGGTGCCGACGCGGGCGCCGACATCAACCAGGTCCCGAACTGGCTCGCCTCGTCGGTGCGCTTCTTCCGGCAGACCGTCGGCAGCAGCGACGCGCTGGGCGACGGCCAGGGCGCGGGAGCGGCCAACGGCATCTACTACAGCCAGTACGCGGCCGAGATCTCCCTCGATCGGGACACCCTGCCGTTCCTGGTCAAGAACCTGCTTCCGCTGGTGCTGCTGATCTGCGTCACGTACCTGTCCCTGTTCTTCAAGCCGTCCGACGGCGGCCCACCGGTGTCGATGGGGGTCACCGCGATCCTGAGCACCGCCGTGCTGCTCAACAACGTGACGGCCCAACTGCCGAAGATCAGTTACATCGTGGCTCTGGAATGGGGCTACTACGCGTTCATCCTGCTGGCCGCCACCTGCGTGCTGATCGCCATGCTGCGCAAGCGTCTCGTCACGACGAACCGCGACAGCACGGAGCAGACCCTCGCCAGGGCGGCACGCATCGCCTACCCGGCCTACCTCCTCGCCGTCGTGACCGTCTTCCTGGTCGTCTTCGGTCACTGAACTCGGTGGCAGGTGCGGGGCCTGGGTCCACAAGGGACCCGGGCCCCGCGGTCGTGCGTGATCAGGAGTGGACCGGGACCTGCTCGTAGATCGTCTTCCACTCGTAGGCGCCGAAGAACCCGTTGGCCCACAGGGAGTTCACCCTGGCAGCCTCGGTCGAGTTCGGCGACGCGACGGTGCACGACGTGCCCGGACCGCCGCCCGACATCAGCTCCGAGCACGGGCCGCTGTAGTGGTCGGGCAGGCCGAGGGCGTGCCCGGTCTCGTGGGCGGTGATGCGGGTGACGTAGTACTGCCGCGCCTGCGTGTAGTCGATGAAGATGGTGCCGCTGCCGTGGCCGTTGGTGGAGGCGTACGAACCGCGCGGGTCGTTGCCCTCGCGGTAGCGCAGGGTGGCCGCGCTGCGGTTCTCCACCAGTTTCACGTTGCTCACTCGGGCGTTCCAGTTCGCCGCGCCCTGCCGGATGGCGCTCGCGAACGTGGGTGCGCTGCTGGTGTCGTAGTAGACGTTGACCGCAGCCGCGTTGATCGGGCCCTCGGCCGCCGACGCCTGGCCGGTCAGGGGTGCGATGAAGGTCGTGGCCGCGGCGAGCGCGACGGACAGGACGACTTTCCTGAACATGGGTTCTCCTCGCTTGCAGGGTGCGAAGAATGGAACTTCTGGGTTCCGCCATCCAACGTAAGGAAGGACGTCTCGCCCACTCGCCCGCCATTGGCGTGAAGCGATTCACCGCTCTTGACGGTTGACGTTGCCCACCATTCGGACGTGTGCGGTGAAAGACGGGGAAAGGGGGCGAATGATAGTCACGGTGCGTAAGGCACAGTCGGTGCAGCAGCTGCCCCGACGACCTTCGGCGAAATACCAGTGAGAACGACTGGTGCGCGCGGAGTCTGCTGGAGGCGAAGCTGGGCCTCCAGGTCGAAGGAGGCAGCATCGGTGGCTACAACCCAGTTCCACGTGGACGAAATCTCGCCGTCGTACTAGCGGGTGGTCTTCGAGAACGGGCCGGTCAACCAGATCGACCCTGACTCGGTCGAGAAAACTCGCGCTCCTGTGTCCGACCAGTCGCAGGGCGTCCAGCTGGCGACCAGCCAGGCGCTGGCGGAGATCGACGGACTCGACATCCACTTCGTCCACGTGCGCTCCAAGCACGAGAACGCGTTGCCGCCGATCGTCACGCACGGCGGCCAGGCCTCCGACGCCTTCCACCTCGTGATCCCGTCGATGCCGGGCTACGGGTTCTCGCAGCGGCCGACCACCACCGGCTGGGGTCCCGACCGGATCGCCAAGGCCTGGCCTGCTGGGCATCCACACCACCATGGCCGGGGTCATCCCGCCGGCCGTCGAGGCGGCTGTGGTCACCGGAAGCCCGCTCCCGCCGGGGTTGTCAGCCGAGGAGAAGGCCACCTGCGCGCAGCTGGTCACGCTCTACAAGCACATCGGCTACGCCGGCATGATGGGTGACCGCCCGCAGACCCTGACCGGGTTGTCCGACTCACCGATCGCCCTGGCCACCTTCTTGCTCGACCACGACGCCGCCAGCATGGCGCTGATCTCCCGGGTCTTCGCCGGTCAAACCGAAGGGTTGTCCCGCGACGACGTGCTCGACAACATCACCCTCTTATGGCGGACCAACACAGGCGTCAGTTCCGGCAGGCTCTACTGGGAGAACAAGTTCAACTTCTTCGCCGACTGGGAGCAGCCCGCGCTCTTCTGCGACGAGGTCCGCACGGCCTCCGCGCCCTGCGCTGACCCCTCAGCCCAGTACCGCGGCGCACCGAGACCCCGTGCCCGCAGTACCGGCGCCTCGCCGGACGCCATACTGGTCGTGTGGCCGACCACGTCCATAACGTGTTCACCGGCACGAACTACGGGACCGTGGTTCAGGCCGGCGAGCTGACCATCACAAGTCCCGCCGTTGCGGCGATCCCGGTGAACATGGCCGTGCGCGACCAGAGTCCTGTGGTCGCGAGTGCGCTCACCAACGGCTTCACCGGCCGCACGTGGTTGATCGCCAGGATCGACGCCTTCCTCGACGCACACCCCTGCGGCTACGTGTGGGTCGAGGCCGACGCCGGTATGGGCAAGACCGCGCTGGCGGCGCACCTGGCGCAGGAACGTGACTGGATCTGCCACTTCTCCCGGTACGCGGAGGGCGGATCGGTCCACGCCGGCCTGCAGAACCTCGCCGCCCAGCTGATCGTCCGGTACGACCTGTGGCACCTGGTACCGGATCGGACGCTGCCCTCCTGGGCGAGCACGCCGGGCGGGTTCGAACAGCTGCTGTCGGAGGCCACCGCGGCCGCGAGCGACTCCGGCGAGAAGGTCGTGCTGCTCGTTGACGGTGCCGATGAGGCAGAGACCCGGCCGCAGCCGTGGGGACTGCCTGACCTGTTGCCGGCCGGCGTCTACGTCGTCGGCACCTTCCGCACCGGCAGCACGCCCGCGCGCTGCGAGTCACCGCGTGCCGTCCTGCGGTTGTCCGCGCTGGGCGACGAGAACCTCCAGGACCTGCGGGCACATCTGCTCCAGCACGCTCCGGCCGGGGTGCCGGTCGACGAGTTGGCGGCGCGGTGCGGCGGTGTGTGGATCTACCTCAGGTACGTGCTCGAGGAGATCCGGCTCGGCCTGCGGCAGCCCGAGGACCTCGCTGACCTCCCCGGTGACCTGTCGTCCTACTACCTGGCGCAGCTGGCCCGCTGGCGCGACGACGAGCACTGGCACAACACGGTGCTGCCGCTCGTCTCGACGTTGGCGGTGGCCGGTGAGGCGCTGCCGCTGGACGCCCTGGCGCGACTCGCCGGTGCTGACCGGAATCGGGTGGAACGGTGGTGTCTCGGCGGACTCCGGCCGTTCCTGACCGCGTTTCCGGGATCGCCGCGGCTGTTCGAGATCTATCACGCGAGCCTGCGTGAAGTGCTCACGGCCTCGGTGCCGGCGCAGAGCGAGGAGCAGCAGGCCTGGTCGGATCTGCTCGGTCCCGCGGTGCTGGCAGCGCACAACCAGATCACGGACCAGTGCCTGGCCACCAGGGACTCCTACGCCCTGCGTCACCTGCCGAGCCATCTACTGCTGGCGGGCCGGGCCGGCGACCTCGACACGCTGTTGTCCGAGGAGGCCGACGGCAAGCCGACGTGGTTAACCGCGCACGACAACGCCAACAGCCTCGACAGGTACGTGGACGACCTGAAACTCGCGCGGTGGTGGCACGGAACCGCGACCGAGGCCGAGCTGTCCGCAACCGGCGTCGCGCCGAGTCTGTCGTCGGAACTGCGCTACCTCCTGATGATCGCGTCGATCGGCGACCTCACCGCGAGGATCTCGCTCGATCTCCTGTGCGCGATGGCGTCGACGAACGTGTGGAGTCCACAACGGACGATCAGCTACGCCCGCCGCACGCCCTCTCCGTACGACCACGTGGTGACTTTGGCTGCGCTGCTGCCGTTTCTGCCGAAGGCGCCACGGATGGACGCGCTGAAGGAGGCGCTGACCGTCGCCGGCTCGATCACCGATCCAGAACTCTGCACGACCGCGGTGGCCCACCTCGCCGGACACCTGCCGGCGGAGGTGCGTGACCAGATGATCGCCGCGGCCCTGGCGCTCACCTCGCCCAAGGCCAAGCGGAGCGCACTGACGACGATGGCGCCCCATCTCACGATCGCGCAACTGGATCAGGTCATCTCGGCAGTCGCGACCCTGGAGGACGCGAGCCTGCGGCACACGACACTGGTCGCCTTGGCGCCGTACCTGTCGGAGGACCAGCGCCGCCGGACACTCCCGGCGGCGGTGCTGCTCACCGACCAGGACGCCGAGAACCTGTACCACCATCTGCCCATGTCTGGCATAGCCCGCTTCTCCTCCAGGTTCGCCCAGGAGCTGGTCTTCACGGCCAGGATCGGTGCGGTCTTGGACGAGCTCGGCCTCCTGCCGGAGCCGGAGCGGTCAGAGATGCGACGAAGTGCGCTCCGGGAACTCGGCACCGAGGACCGGTCGCTCTCGCACAGGACGCGCCTCGCCGCCCTGATGACCGAGGAGCAGATCGTCGAGCTGCGTCGTGCGGTCGAAGCCGTGGACGACCCGGAAACGCGGATGACACTGCTTGCCGATCTCGTTCCCTTCCTCCCAGCAGAACAGCGAGTCGCCGCGGTGGGCACGATCGCCAGCGCGGACGGGTGGCACACGCGTGCCCGCCTGCTCCCTGCTCTCGCGGAACACCTGCCAGTCGAAGAGCTCGCCGCAGTGCTCGATGACGCGGTCCGGTTGGTAGTGGAGACAGCGGAGTCGGACGGGCCCTCCGACACCAAGCCTCTGGTGGCACTCGCCCGGCACCTGCCCGCCGCTCTGCTTCCCCAGTTACTGGACGCGGCACGGAGAATGCCGCCGATGGAAAGTGCGGCTCTCCTCGAGCAACTCGGCCCACTACTGCCACCGGATCAGCTCGCTCTCGCGGTGGAGCTGGCAGAGTCGACCATTCCCCGTCCGTTGAACGCATACGCGTTGATAAATCTGAGCTGGTACCTGCCGACGCCACAGCGGCGCGCCGCTGTGGCGTCGGCCTTGGCGGCCTCCAGTGAGATCGGCGACCGGGACAGCCTGATCGCGCTGTCCGTCGCGCTGGTCCCGCACCTGCCGAAGGACGAACGTCGTGTGGTGGTCTCACGGGTGACCGGAGAATGGCTCACCGATCGCGAAGGCAGACGGGGGATGCTGCGCGTGCTCGACGGAGCGCTGCCGTTCCTCCCTGCGGACCAGCTGGAGCCGTTGCTGGACGAGGCCGCGCCGGGCCTGGTGGTGGCCCTGGCCGGGCATCCGGAGCTGGCGGTCCTGCCGCGGTTGCCCGACCTGCTCAGGCGCACGTCGTACTCCCTGGAACGTGAGCTGCTCAGCCGGCTGGCGCCCCGGTTGTCGATGCCGGACCGCTATTGCGCACTTGCCGTCGCGTACGGGTTGGAAGGCACCTCCCGGCTCAACGCGCTGATCGCTCTCCTGCCACACCTGCCCGATCACCAGCGTCCCACCGTGGTGACGGATGTGCTGCGGGAAGTGGTTGCACGACAACGGGTTCTGCCGCCCATCGCACTAGCCGACCTCGCGCCCCACCTCACCACGGACCACGTCCCGCTCTTCTTCTCCGTCGTCGAGCAGGTGGACCCGGATGAGGAGAACCCGCGGAGTTTCCTGTTGCAGGAAGCCATTTCCGTCCTCCCCGTGGCCGCACTGCCTCGCGCTGAAGCACTTGTCGAGACGTTCTCCAGACCGGGACCGCGGGCGAAAGTGCTCGCGGCCGTGGCCGTGCGCTCCGGAGAGCCGGTCCTGACGAGGGCTCTCACCACGATCACGGACGACCTGGACTCCTGGAACGACAACGAGTTCCTGCACGGCGTGGACGCGCTGGCCGCCCTCACCCCGCACCTGTCACCGGATCTGCGGCGGAAAGCGTTCACCGCCGGGATGGCGATCTCGGACGACGGCCGCCGCGCAACAGTGCTCAGTGCACTCGTCGAGCAATTTCCTGCAGAGGAGCGAACTCTGGTGATCGACGCGGCGCTGGAGGCGTTCTGCACGAGCTTCCACCCAGGCGGCGACGCGCTGGCCGAACTGGTCCCTCACCTGTCCGCAGACCAGCTTCCCGTTGTCCTTTCCCTGGGCAGACCCGACTTCCACACGTCGTGCGCGTTGCTGACCCGTGCGGCCGAACTGTCCGACGGCCGGCTCTACCTGGACGTTCTGCGCAGTGTGCTCAGCAAGAACCGCCGCAACGACAGCTTCGAGATCCTCGGCGCGAACCTGCCGAGCCTGTGCGCGCTCGGTGGGCCGGACACCGCGGTACGGCTCCTGCGGGCGGCGGAGAACGTTCAGTCGTGGTGGCCGTGACCGCACCTTGATTGACCGGTGTGCACAACTGCATACTTGGCGCATCAAATGAGCATCTTCGATCAGATCGGGGACTCCGTGGCAGTGCTCGGCGTGGATGTCGGTGGCACCGCCATCAAAGCGGTGCTCGTCGACGACGCAGGGACCGTGCTCGAAACGCGGTCGCGTCCGACACCCCGACGGGGTCCTTCCGTGGTGCCGGAAGTCCTCGACGCGGTCAGCGCTCTGGCAGCAGAACTTCCGTCCGGCCCTGTCGGCGTCGCGGTGCCCGGCATCGTGGACGAGCGGCGCGGTGTCGGCGTGTTCTCGGAGAACCTGGGCTGGCGGGACGTGCCGTTCGCCGACCTGCTCACCGATCGCCTCGGGCGGCCTGTCGCGTTCACCCACGACGTGCGTGCCGGTGCGCTGGCGGAGAACCTGCTTGGCGGCGGCCGTGGCGCGCGCACGATGTTGTTCGTCCCGATCGGCACCGGCATCGCCTCCGCTCTCGTGACCGACGGACACGTGCACGACGGCGACGGGTACGCCGGCGAACTGGGGCACGTGGACGTCGGTCACGGCGAGCGTTGTCTGTGCGGGAGCACGGGGTGTCTGGAGGCCGTCGCCTCCGCGTCGGCCATCGCCCGCCGCTACACGGCTCTCACGGGCCGGGAAGTGGCCGGCGCCGTCGATGTCGCGCGCCGGGTCGAGGCGGGTGAGCCTCAGGCGGTCCGCGTGTGGGAGGAGGCCGTCGAGGGGCTGGTCACGGCACTGGCCTGGACGGCGAGCGTGCTCGCTCCCGAGGTCGTGGTGGTGGGAGGTGGACTGTCCGGCGCCGACCGGCTCCTGCTCGAACCACTGGCCACAGGTCTGTCGGCGCGCCTGACCTTCCAGCGCGAGCCTCGGTTGGTCCGCGCGACGCTCGGTGGCATGGCGGGCTGCCGGGGTGCGGCTCTGGCCGCGATCACCCCGCAGTGATGGTCGCTCGGAGGCGTCGATGAACAGGTACGAGCGGCTGAACGCGCTGTTGGAGATCCTCGGCGAGCGAGGGCGCATCGAGGTGGACGAGGTCTCGGAGCGGCTGCACGTCTCGGGTGCGACGATCCGCCGGGATCTGGACCATCTCGCCGAACAGCGGCTGCTGACCCGGACGCACGGCGGCGCCGTGTCCCACGCTGTCGCCTACGACCTCCCGTTGCGCTACAAGACGGTGCGGCACGCGGAGGAGAAGCAGCGGATCGCGCGGGCGGCGGCGGAGATGGTGTGGCCTGGCGCGGTGGTCGGGCTGAACGGCGGGACGACGACGACCGAGGTCGCACGAACGCTCGTCGCGCGGTCGGAGGGCGATGCCGTGATCACGGTGGTGACCAACGCGTTGAACATCGCCAGCGAGCTTTCGGTACGTCCTCAGGTGAAGCTCGTCGTGACGGGTGGTGTGGCGCAGGCCAAGTCCTACGAGCTGATGTCCCCGTTGGCGGAGAGGATCCTCAGCGAACTGAGCCTCGACATCACCTTCCTCGGCGTGGACGCGATCGACCCTGTCGCCGGTGCTTCCGCGCACCACGAGGGAGAAGCGGCGATCAACAGGCTGCTGGCCGGGCGGGCCGGCAAGGTCGTGGTCGTGACGGACTCGTCCAAGATCGGGACGCGCGCGTTCGCCTCCATCTGCACGACGCCGGAGATCGACGTGCTGATCACCGACACCGGTGTCGGCGAGGACGACGTCGGGAGGTTCCGCGAGCGCGGTGTCGAGGTCGTGCGGGTCTGACCGGACAGCGTCAGGAGAACTGGGGTGCGACCGGCGCTGCGAGCTGGCTGCTGAGCAACGTGTTGTCGACCTGGTCCAGGGCCAGCCGCAGCGCTCCCAATGCGACACCTTCGTCGCGCAAAGTGGACGCGCGCAGTTCCGGTACGCGCAGGCAGTGTTTGGCGAGCTCGCGGCGCAACGGGTCGAGGACGAGGTCGGCGGAACGGGAGAACCCGCCGCCGTAGACGACGATCTGCGGGTCGAGGGTGAGCACGAGCGCGGCGACGCCGACGGCGAGGTCGCGGATGTAGCGCTGCACGGCCGTTTTCGCCGCGCTGTCGCCCTCCCGCGCGGCCTGGAAGACCCACGCTGCGGCCTCGCCAGGCTTGGCCCCCGAGGGCGCTCCGGGGTAGGCGGTGAGGTGGTCCGGCGCGTTGAGCCACCGCACCGCCTTGAGTGCTCCTATCTCCCCCGCCACACCGCCGTGCCCGCGGCGCAGGGTGCCGTCGATGATGAGGCCCGCGCCGGTGCGCAGCCCGGCGAGCAGGTAGACGATGTCCTCCGCGTCCTGGGCGACGCCCTTCCAGCGTTCGGCGACCGCGGCGAGCTTGCAGTCGTTCTCCACCCTGATGGGGCAGGTGAACCGCGTCCGCAGGTGGGCGACGGGATCGGCGTCGCGCCACCCCGGCAGCGGGGTGGAGACGATCGTGCGCCCGTTCTCGTCGACCGGGCCGGTCACCCCCACGGTGATCGCCCAGAGGTCGGGGGCCGCCATGCCTGCCTCGCTCAGCACGTCGTCGATCGTCTGGTCCACGGCCGCGAGCCGCTCGTCGGGACCGGCCTGCGGGTCGGCGGGGCGGCGCAGCGACCCGACCAGGTTCCCCTCCAGGTCGCAGAGCATGACGAGGATCTTGTGCACGCCGATGTCGATGCCGAGCACGTGTCCGGCGGTGGCGCGGAAGCGGTAGCGCCGGGCGGGCCGCCCCACCGTGCTGCTGGCCCCCGGCACCTCGACCTCCGCCCAGCCGTCGGCCACCAGCTGCTGCACGAGCACGTCCGCCGCGGGCCGGGACAGGCCGGTCCGGCCCGCGAGCTCGGTGACGGTCGAGGGCGCGGTGCCACGCAGGGCCCACAGGACGGACAGCTGGTTCAGCTCCCGCATCCGGGAGAGGTCCGTTCCGCTCATCGCCATGCTGTGCCCCTCTGAAAAGCGCGTAGCCACCTCTGAATAATGCTACGCAGTTTACTAAGTCCGGTCGCGCGCCGGGCTCAAGCGATCGGATACACCTGCTCCACGTCCGGGTCGACCGCCGGGGCGAAGTCGACCTCGCGGCCGTCGAGCGAGAACCGGTAGCGCCCCAGCCTCCGGATGCCGGGCCGGTGGTCCAGGTACCGGGTCATCGCCTCCAGCTCGTCGGGACGCAACCAGCCGGGCGGGTCCGAGATCGCGCGGAAGCCGCAGATGTCGGCCAGGTCGCGCAGCCAGCCCTGTTGCTGATCGGTGAGCAGGTTGAGGCGGCTGCGGAAGTACACGACGTCCGGGTCGACCTCGAGCAGCGGCGCGTGCCACAGGCGGTGCAGGGTGTTGACGACGGCATTGCGCGCCAAGGCGTCCGAGGGGTCCTGCGTGGCGTAGTGGTCCCACATCGGGGCGACGTCGGGGCCGCTGCGCAGCCCGTCGACCAGGCCGAGCGAGGGCAGCAGCGGCGCGCCACTGGCCAGCAGGTAGGCCTCCTCCCCCGCGGCCTCCCGGATGGCGCGCAGGCCGGACCGGTACGCCTCCTCGCGGTCCACGGCGGTGGAACGGGCCCCCGGTGTGGTGCCGGCCTGGAGGAAGTCGAGCTTGAGGTAGGTGAACCCCCACTCGTGGGTCACGCGATGGATCGTCTCCCGCAGGTGCTCCTGCACCGAGCCCAGGGTGAGGTCGAGCGTCCAGTACCCGGTCCCCCAGTTGTTCCCCGCGACGACCGGTGCTCCGCCCTCGTCGCGCAGCAGGAGCTCCGGTCGTTCGCGCGCCGTCCGCGAGTCGGGGTGCACGATGAACGGGGCCAGCCACAGGCCGGGCCGAAGTCCGGCGTCGGTGATCCGCTCGGCCAGCGCGCGCATCCCGGCGGGGAACTTGCCGTTGGCGTGCCAGTCCCCCACCTGCTCCTCCCAGCCGTCGTCGATCTGGGCGACGTCGAAAGGCAGGCCCTGCAAGGCTTTGACGTCCTTGGCGAGCAGTTCTTCGGTGATGTTCTCGTAGTACGCGTACCAGCTGCACCACACGTTGCCTGCGCGCTTGGTGCTGCGTCCCAGGCGTGTGCTGAGGTGTTCCGCGTAGGCCGTGAAGACCTCGTCCTCGTCGCCGTAGGCGAGCAGCCACGGGGCCCCGCCGGACTCGTACCAGCCGACGAGGGTGTCCCGGTCGGCGGCGAGCCGGGGCACCCCCAGGCCCAGTGCCCCCAGGAGGAGAACCTTCCCGTCGGGTCCTTCCAGGGCGGCGACCGCGGACGAGTGGTGGCGGCTGGGGTCGTCCCACGTGGTGTCGTCCGCCGTGAGACGGCGCTCCGCACTGGCGATGCGCAGGGGGACGTCGGAGAGACGGCGCCATCCGCACGGACTCCAGGAGTTGTGTCCGTGCCGGTAGAACAACGCGTCGCCGAGACCGTGCAGCAGCGCGACCCTCCCGGGCGGCAGCAGCAGGCCTCCGTTGACGAGCCGCGGCACGGCGCTGCCCTCGAGCTCGGCGCCGAACGTGCGGCCGCCGACGGTCAGGAACTGGGCCATGGGTGTCCTCTCGCGGAACGACGTACTGGCTACTTGAAGAGGGCGTTGACCTTGTCGTTGGCTTCCTTCAACGCATCCGCGGCCTTGGCGTCGCCGAGGATCACGGACTGGATGGCGTCCTGGACGATCGGGTTGAGCTCGGTGCCGTGCTCCGTGACGGGCAGCAGGAAGGTGTCCTTCTTCGCGGCGTCGGTGAAGGCGTGCACGTCCCGGCCCGCTGCCTGGTGCGCGGCATCCACCTTCTGGCTGGCGTCGGTGATGGCGGGGAAGACGACGGCGCGCTGGGCGACGCGGTCCTGGCAGTCGGACGAGCCCAGGTACTTGACCCACTTCCAGGCCTGGTCCGGATGCTCGCTGCCGGCCCAGATGGCGTCGGACAGGCCGTTGATGGAGCTCTTGCGGCCCTGCGGTCCGGTGGGCAGGGGCTTGAAGGCCAGCTCCTGCTTCACCTTCGGGTCGGTGAAGGTGAGGATGGTCCACGAGCCGGCGATCGTGATCGCGCCCTTGCCCGCGATGAGGAGCTCGGAGTTGGCGACGCTGGACTGCTTGTCGAGACGCGGCGCGTACCCCTTGTCGATCAGGCGCTTGAACCAGCCGATGGTCTCGGCGAGCTTGGGGTCGTCGTAGTTGTAGTGGGTGCCCCACGGGTTCTTGTCGAGGTAGCTGAACCCGTTGGCAGCGGCGAAGATCGCCCAGCCGTTCTGCCCGTTGGCGCCGTCGGCCCACTCGGGCAGGAACCCGTAGACCTGAACGCTGTTCTTGTCGAAGGCGGGGTCGAGACCGTTGCGGCCGTTGGCGTCCACCGTGGCCTTGGCGATCACCTGCTCGAACGTGCCGCCGTCGGTCGGGTTCCAGCTGAGGTTCTCCAGCTGCGCGGGGTCGACGCCCTGCTTGCCGAGCAGGCCGGTGTTGACCACCAAAGCCATCGTGTCCCAGTCCTTCGGTAACCCGTACCGCTTGCCGTCCTTGACCCACACCTCGCTCAGGCCCGGCTGGTAGGCGGACAGGTCGACGTTGTCGCGCTTGACGAACGGTTCCACGTCCAGGAGCTGGTTCTGGGTGGCGAACTGCGGGTAGTAGGTGCTCTGGTTGGTCCACACGTCGGGGGCGTCGCCCGAGGCGAGCTGGGTGGTGAGGTTCTGCCAGTACTGGGCCCAGGCCGTCTGCGTTATCTTGACGGTGATGTCCGGGTTCGCGGCGTGGAAGGCGTCCGCGCAGTCCTGGTAGGCGGCCTGCTGCCGGTCGTCCCACAGCCAGTAGTCCAGCGTCGTCGCACCTGCGGCACCGTCGCCACCGCTCGAGCAGGCGGCGAGGGGTGCGGTGAGGGCCAGGCTCAGCAGGAGGGCGCCGGCGCGCCGTCGGGTGGATCGCATGGTGGATGTGCCTCTCGGGTCGGGCCGGCTCACTTGATGCCGGTGAAGTTGAGGGACTCGACCAGGCGGCGGCCGAGGAAGATCAGCAGGACGAGCACGGGCAGCACCGTCAGCGTCGAACCGGCCATCAGCCCGGTCCAGTCGGGCTGGGTGTTGGGCGACTGCTGCTGGAAGATCCCGAGCGCGACCGTCAGCACCCTGGTCTTCTCGTCACGGCCGGTCAGCAACGGCCACAGGAAGTCCTTCCAGGACCACACCGCCGTGGTCAGCCCGATGGTGAGCAACGGGCCGCGGCTCATCGGCAGCACCACGCGCCAGAACATGCCCCAGCCGCCCACACCGTCCAATGTGGCCGCTTCCTCGATCTCACGCGGGATCGACAGGAAGAACTGGCGCAGGAAGAACACCGCGAACGGGGTCATGAGCACGCTCGGGGCGACCATGCCCGCGAAGGTGTTCAGCCAGCCGAGGTTCTTCACGAGCACGAAGTTGGGCAGCAGGGTGAAGATCGGCGGCACCATCAGCGCGGCGATCAGCACGCCGAAGACCAGGTCCCTGCCGGGAAAGCGGAGCCGGGCGAACGCGTAGCCCGCCATCGCGCAGCACTGCGTCTGCACGACCGTGATCAGTCCGCAGTAGACGAACGAGTTGAGCAGGTAGCGCAGGAAGTCGACCTTGGCCCCGGAACCACCGGCCGCCCGTGCCTCCTGCTGGCTGGTCAGCCCGAGCACGCGCAGGAAGTTGACCATCGTCGGGTTGTCCGGCAGCAGGCCCACACCGTCCGTGTACAGGTCGGCCGCGGGCGTGAGCGCGGTGCGCACCATCCAGTAGAACGGGAAGATGGTCGCCACGGCCGCTACGGCCAGCAACGCCCAGGCGGCGATCCGGCCCAACGGGATCCGACCCAGCGGCATCCGGGTGCGGGCGGGTGTCATGGGGACTCTCCTCATGCCAGGTCCGAGCGGGAAGCGCGCAGCAGCCGCATCTGCACGGCGGTCAGGACCCCGAGCACCAGCGCGAGCACCACGGCGATGGCGGAGGCGTAACCCATGCGGAAGTTCGTGAACGCCTGTTCGTAGATGTAGAAGTAGATGACCCTGGTGGCGCCGACCGGCCCGCCCTTGGTGGTGACCGCGATGGTGTCGAAGATCTGGAACGAGCCGATCAGGGAGACCACCAGCACCAGGGCCAGCACCGGGCGCAGCAGCGGCAGCGTGATGCGGGTGAACATCCGCCACTCGCCGGCGCCGTCCAAAGAGGCGCTTTCGTAGAGATACCGGGGAATCTGCAGCATTCCGGCGTAGAGCAGCAGAGCCGTGTAGCCCGCGTAGGCCCAGGTGTTGATGCCCGCGACGGTCGGCATCGCCCACGTCGGCGAGGTGAGGAAACCTGTGGCGCCCAGCCCCATCGCGCCCAGGGCGTGGTTGATGAAGCCGAGGTTGGCGTCGAGCATCCACATCCACAGCAGGCCCACCGTGACATTCGGGACCAGCCACGGCACCAGCAGCATCGCGCGGATCGCCACCGACTGGGTCAGGCGGTGCATCAACGTGGCCAGGGCGAGCGCCAGCACGGTCTGCGAAACGATGTTCAGCACGACGTAGTAGCCGGTGACCTTGAGCGCGTTCCAGAACTTGTCGTCGTCCACGAGGTCGCGGTAGTTCTCCGCGCCGACGAGGTTCGGCGCCGCCAGCATGCCGTAGTCGGTGAGCGAGTAGTAGACGCCCAGAACGGTCGGGTACGCGTAGAACAGCGCGAAGCCCACCAGCACCGGAGCCAGGAACAGCCACGCCACCTTGCGGTCGTCGCGCCGCCGCGGCGGTACAGCGGGTGTGCCGGCGTCCACGAACACTTTGCGATCATCGCGTCGCCGCGGTGTCGCGGTCTTGCTGGCGCTCATGGACACGCCTCCGCATCGGGACCTTCGCACCTCACCTCTTGCCAGTGGGGCGCTGTTGCTACATATTGATGAGGAATAGTGAAACTTTGTCAATCCTCAAGCGGAACTATTTGGGACCCTGCCTCTCTCCTCATCCCCCTGGAGGTCGCGCCATGTCCACCGCCACGCCCAGACGCCGGAGGTTGGTGGCCGCACTGTGCGCCGCGGCCGTTGCCCTGCTGCCCGCCGTGACGCCCGTGTCGACCCAGGCCGCGGACCTGTCCGCGCAGGGCGTTCCCGACCGGCCCGCCCCCGGCCCCGCCCCGGATCCGAGCCTGCCCGTCCACGCCCTCGCCACCGCCGACGCGCCGCTGGACAACCCGCTCAAGGGGTTCGCCCGCTTCCTGCAGCCGGGCACCGACCCGAACGCCGGCTACCCGCTCTCGCTGACGTGGGCCTACTTCGGCCTGTCCGAGGTCATGACGGACCCGAACAACTGCTCCAGCTACAACTGGGGCATCGTGGACAACGCGCTCAACACCATCGCGGCGGCCGGCAACCACGCGGCGATCCGCCTGTACATGGAGTATCCCGGCGGCGGCACAGGCACCCACCCCGGCAACGCCGTCCCCGCGTGCTTCAACGGGCAGGTCCCCATGCGGCACAACGCCTACTGGGACACCACGAGCCCCGACTACGACAACCCGTTCCTGATGACCGGGCTCAAGAACTTCATCACCGCGTTCGGCGCGCGCTACGACGGTGACCCCCGGCTCGGCTACATCCACTTGGGACTGATCGGCCTGTGGGGTGAGTGGCACACCTGGCCCTACGACACCGACACGTCGGGCGACACCTATCCCAACTACATGCCCACCGACGCGAACGCCGCCGACATCCTCAACACCTACAACCGGGCGTTCACCCGCACCAGGCTCGAACTGCGCTACGCGGACAACGCGGGCGGTGCCGCCGACAACCTGCCGCGCATCGGTTACCACGACGACTCGTTCTGCTACCGCGAAGGCGGTCAGGGGGTGACGCTGCCGGTCTCCATGGGCGGCGCGCCCTGGGCACAGCTGCAGAAGGCCCTGGAACACGGCGTGGAGAACCGGTGGACCACGGCGTCGATGGGCGGTGAGGTCCGCCCGGAGATCCAGTCCGTCGCGTTCGCCGGCTGGCCGGGAGGCTCCGGCCCCGTCGACAACATGAAGGCGTGCATCGAGCTCGAGCACACCACGTGGAAGATCAACGAACGCAGCCTGGAGTACTCCCCCACCGATCCCAACGTGGCCGCCGCGGTCCGGTTGATGGGCTACAACCTCACCGTCCGCAACGCCTACTTCCACAACACGGCGCAGGGCACCACGAAGGTGGGCGTCCAGATCGACAACACCGGTGTGGCCCCGTTCTACTACCCCTGGACCGTCAGCCTCGGCCTGAAGGACGCGGCCGGCAACCTGGTCAGGACGTGGGACACCTCCTGGGACCTGCGGCAGGTCCAGCCCACCCGCATCCGCGCCTTCCCCGACTGGCAGGTCGGCGCCGACCCCACGTACCGGGATTTCGGCTACGCCAGGTACTTCGACGCCCCGGTCGACCTGTCCGGTCTGAACACCGGCGGCTACCGGCTCGTCCTGAAGGCCAAGAATCCACTTGAGACGATCAACGCCAACGCCAAGAAACTGCGCTTCGCCAACGCCGGCCAGAACGCCGACGGCTGGCTCGACCTCGGCGCGATGACCGTCGGCGCCGGCCAGTCGGCGGGCAGCTACGAGGCCGAAGCCGCGGGCAACACCCTGGCCGGCGGCGCCGTCACCAGCGCGTGCGGCGGATGTTCCGGCGGCAGCAAGGTCGGCTACATCGGCAACGGCGGCACCCTCAGGTTCAACAACGTCGACGGTGGCGCCGGTGGCACGCGCACCGTGACGCTGCACTACACCAGCCAGGAGTCCCGTTCCGCCAGGATCCAGGCCAACGACCTGACTCCTCAGACCGTCAGCTTTCCGTCCACTCCGGACTGGGTCACGACGAGGACCACCACCGTGTCGCTGAACCTGCGCGCCGGGCGCGGAAACACCGTCACCATCTCGAATCCCTCCGGCTGGGCACCGGACATCGACAAGATCACCGTGAGCTGATCGACGGGCGGCCCGGGGCGTCCGGTCCCGGGCCGCCTTCCACCACCATTCGCGCCGTGCGGAAGGCTTTCCCATGAACACCCATCTCCACCGCGACCTCCGTCTCGGCGTCCTCGGCTTCGGGCTCCGCGGGTCCATCGCCCGCATCGCCCACCGCCCCGGCGCGGGCAGCCTCGTCGTCGCACTGGCCGAGCACGACCCGGCCATGCGTGCGGAGGCGGACGAGACCTTCCCCGGTGCACTGGTCACCGCCGACCACCGGGAGGTGATCGAGTCCCCGGACGTGGACGCGGTCATCGTCCTCACCCCCGACCACACCCACGCCGACCTCGCGTGCCAGGCCCTCAAAGCGGGCAAGCCCGTCTTCGTCGAGAAGCCCCTGGACATCTCGATAGAGCGGTGCGACGAACTGCTGCGCACCGCCTACGAGACGGGCAGCCGCCTCTACGTCGGCCACAACATGCGGCACATGCCGGTGGTGCGCCTGATGCGCGACATCATCACGCGGGGCGAGATCGGCGAGGTCAAAACGGTGTGGGTGCGGCACTTCGTCGGCTTCGGCGGCGACTACTACTTCAAGGACTGGCACGCCGAACGCCGTTACACCAACGGACTTCTGCTGCAGAAGGCCAGCCACGACCTCGACGTCCTGCATTGGCTCGCGAACAGCTACACCCGGCAGGTGCAGGCCTTCGGCGACCTGATGGTCTACGGCGACAACCCGCACCGCCGCCAGCCCGGCGAACCCAAGCACGCCGACTGGCACGACCAGAACGGCAACTGGCCACCGCACACCCAGCGCGGACTGAACCCCGTCATCGACGTCGAGGACGTCTCACTGGTCAACCTGCGTCTGGACAGCGGAGTGCTGGCCGCCTATCAGCAGTGCCACTTCACCCCGGACTACTGGCGCAACTACACCGTCATCGGTGACGCCGGCCGCCTCGAGAACTTCGGCGACGGACCCGGCGCCGTGGTGAAGGTCTGGAACTCCCGCCGCCCGTCCTACAGCGAAGCCGACGTCCAGTACCCCGTGCCGGACGCCGAGGAGGACGACGGGCACGGCGGCGCAGATCCGCTCCTCGTGGACGAGTTCCTGCGTTTCGCCAGGGAAGGCGGCGTCACGGACACCTCACCCGTTGCCGCTCGGATGGCCGTCGCCGCCGGTGTCCGGGCCACCGAGTCGCTCCGCGCCGGGGGTGTCCCGCACGAGGTGCCGGACCTCGCCCCGGAACTGGTGTCGTACTTCGAGAACGGGCAGGACGCGTCGGCGCGGTTGTAGCTGCACGTCGCTACTCGGTGGGCGTCGCCGCTTTCGCCTCAGCTCGCGGCAACGTGAAGTGGATGGTGGTGCCACTGGTGGTCTCGGTGTCCAGCCAGATGCGGCCACCGTGGTACTCGACGATCTTGCGGCACATCGCGAGGCCGATGCCGGTGCCGCTGTACTGGTCTTTGGTGTGCAGTCGCTGGAAGATGACGAAGATCCGCTCGGCGTACTGCGGTTCGATGCCGATGCCGTTGTCGCGCACCGAGAACACCCACATGTCGTCCTCGCCGGGCTCGGCGTCGATGCGCACGTGCGGGGTCTGCTCGGTGCGGAACTTCACCGCGTTGCCGATCAGGTTCTGGAAGACGCCGGCGAGCAGCCTGGCCTCGCCCTGAACCTGCGGCAGGGTGCCCACCTCGACCTGGGCACCGGACTCCTCCAGCGTGTGGGCGAGGCTGCGGAGGGCCTCGTCGACCAGCTCGCCGGCGGTCACGGTCACGTGCTTGTCGCGGAGGCGGCCGACCCGGCTGAACGCGAGCAGGTCGTTGATCAGCACCTGCATGCGTTTCGCGCCGTCCACCGCGAAGTCGATGTACTGGTCGGCGCGTTCGTCGAGCTGCCCGCCGTAGCGCCGTTGCAGCAGCTGGCAGAAGCTCGCGATCTTGCGCAGGGGTTCTTGCAGGTCGTGCGAGGCCACGTAGGCGAACTGCTCGAGCTCCGCGTTGGAACGGCGCAGGTCCTCCGTCGCGGTGGCCAGGGCCGCGTTCTGGTCCTTCGTCTGGCCGAGCTCGTCGACGATGCGGGTGCGCATCGTGTCGACGTCGCGGCCCAGTGCGCGCAGCTCCAGCGGACCGGTCGCGGTGACCGTGTGGGCGAAGTCGCCACCGGCGACCAGCCCGACGTGCTCACGCAGCCTGCTCACCGGACCGACGACGTACACGAGCACGGCGGCGACACAGCCCAGCACGGCGATCAGCAGCACGGCCAAGGCGACGATGCAGGTGACCGCCATCCTGGTGGCCGAGTCGTTGAGCGCGGCACGTCCTTCGGCACGCTGGACCGCCAACTCGGCCTGCAACGTGGACAGCGCGACGCGGACCGCGTCGAACCGCTGCTTGCCGGCCGCCTCGTCCGGCACCGGGAGCCCAGCGCGAACCGCGGCGATCGTCGGATCGGCGTACTCGCTGCGCCACGCGGACATCGCTTCGTCCAGCGCGGCCACGCTCTCGGTCACCTTCGGGGTGTTCAAGGTGGCAACGGTCCCCCGCGCCGCGCTCTGCCGCCCCAGGCCGTTCTCATAGGGTGCGAGGAAGTCGGCGCTGCCGCTGAGCACGTACCCCCGCAGCCCGTTCTCCTGGTCGACCAGGTCCGTGCCGAGCTGCTGCGCGCTGACCACAGCGGGACCCACCACGTCCAGCAGCCGTGACCGCGCCCGGGAAAGTTCGCCGATGGCCAGCAGCACGGCCGTGGTCGCTCCCAGCAGCACCACCACCAGCGCCAGCGAGATCCACACCGACCACCGGCGCAGCGAAGGACCGCCAGGCCCTGCCCCGGCATCCAGACCCGCGTTCACGGCACCTCCCCTGACCACGACGCGAAGGCGCCGTGCTCAACACGCGTTGAGCCGCGCAATCTTAGGGGCGCGCCACTTGTGCCATCGCACTCGACCTTGCCGAGCGGGAGCGCCGGGCCCCGTGATCGTCTGGCCGTGGCCGATGCCGCTGGTTGAACCGCGACGGCGGCACCGCAGATCAGGTTCACACGTCGCGAGCGGTTGATCGCCAGAACGAGCGGGCACCCGCCCAGTACCTGACCACGAAAGGGGGGTGAGATCGATGAACACCGATGCCTCTTCCGACCAGGTGCAGGTGTTGGAGCTGAACGGTGAGGTCGCTGATCTGGGCGGGGTTCGCAGGTGGACGCGGTCCACGTTGGCCGGTCTGCACCCGGACGAGCTCGTCGACGTGCTGCTGGTCGTGACCGAGCTCGTCTCGAACGTCTACGACCACTCGCGGTTCCCGGCACGACTCCGGCTGAACAGGTCGGCCAAGCCCTGTGTCGTCACGATCTCGGTCGACGACGCTTCAGCGACCGCGCCCGTTCTGCGACAGTCCTCATCCGACTCGCCGCGAGGACGAGGCATGGTGATCGTGAACCGGCTCGCCAAGCAGTGGGGCGTGGTTCAACACGCGATCGGGAAATCCGTCTGGGCTCTGATCCCCTGCCCTCTCACCTCGTGAAGGCGGTGTCTCGACCACCGCTCGAAAGTCCGCACGGCTAAGCCTGTTGCCAGAAGTTGTGTCCGTTACTCGCCCGAGCGGCCCCGCGCCTGGCCCTGATGGCGTCTGCAAGTACCGAGCCTTTTCCATCTTCATGATCGGGTGCGTTGTTCGAGGGTGAGGATGGCGCGGGCGTAGTGGGTGACTCGGTGGGGGCTGGCGCGGACTCGGGTGAGGACGCGCCAGTTCTTGAGGGTGGCGATGCCGCGTTCGACGAGGCAGCGGATGGCGGAGTGTGCGCGGTTGGCGGCGCGTCTGCCTGGGGTGAACTCGTTTTTGTAGCGGCGGTAGGGCAGATGAACGCCCTCGCCGGCGCCGATGTAGCCGCGGTCGGCGACGAGGTGGAGCCCGGCGTCACGGCAGGTGTCGAGGATGCCGTGGGTGCGGGCGGCGGTCAGGTCGTAGACCGAGCCGGGGAGTCCGTCGGAGACCCAGGCGAGCCGGCCGTAGGGGTCGGTCAGGATCTGCACGGTGATGCCGTGGTGGCGGGTTTTGACGCTGTAGCAGGCTTTCAGGCGCTCACGGTCGCCGGCGCGGTCGATGCGGATGACGGTGCCGTCCAGTAGCGCGTAGTTGGAGAACGATCCGGCCAGCCGGGCGACCGCGTGTGTGAGGCTGGGTGCTCGTGCCGCGAGCAGGTCGGTGGTCTCGCGGATGTAGCGGTAGGCGGTGGCCAGGCCGATGCCGAACCCGGTGGCCAGGCGCTGGTAGGTGTCGCCGTTGCGTAAATGCGCCAGCACCAGCAGGGCCTGGCGGTTGCTGGGCAGGCGGCGCCAGCGGGACCCGATGCTGGTGCGGTGGCGGCGGATCAGGCGTGCGACGTAGTCCAGGGTGCGATTGGACAACGTGATCACGGACGGATAGAACAACACACGAAGCTCCTGGTCGGCATCGGTTGATCTTGGTCGTGATGCCAGTGCTACCAGGGGCTTCGCCATGTTCAAGGCCGTCGAGCTACACCGATCCGATCTTGTGACCAGCAAGATCAGGATGGAAAAGGCTCACCACCAACTCAACATCAACAGGCACTTTCCTACTACCAACAGACTGGCGAGCCCCGAGAGCACCGCATCTGTTCGTCAGGCGGCGAACAGGTTGGGTGTGGTTGACGGCGATTCGATCAAGAGTTGGTGGTACTTGCAAACGCCTCGGCACCAACAGGGAACCGAGGTTTCGGACAAGACTTCTGGCCAGGTGCTCAGTCGAGTCCCGCACGGCGGTCTTGCGTGTCGCGGCGCACCTGGTCGGTCTGCGCGCCGATCGCGGCGATCTGGTCCGCCAGGGCCGGGTGCGTCGCCTGGAGCTGGTCGTGTGCGTCCGCCAGCGGGCCGAGCAGCTCCGCGGCGTCGTTGCCGGACAGCGCTTCGAGAACCGACGGGTCGACCGCGCCGACATGTCCGGCCAGGCTGCGCAACGAGGCCGCGTTGTCGCGGGCCCACGACGACACCGCGCGATCACCCGCACGCCGGTCGCGCTCGGCCTGCACGCGCTCGTCACCGGTGGATCCGCCGAGGTCGGACGGGCGCAGGCGCAGGTAGCGGCGTTCCGCGGCCTGGCGGCTGGCGACCCCCAGCGCGGGCGCCAGGTCCGCCCAGCTGGTGCCGAGCGCGCGGGCGGCCCCGATCAGCCGGGGTTCCCAGTCGGCCAGCTCGGCTCGCAGTTCGCGCAGCAGGACCAGTGCCGCCAGCACCTGGGTCGAGCTGAGGTCCGCGTCCGCGTTCGCGGCGGCGCGGACGGCCTCGTAATCGCCGATCGGCATCTTGTCATCCTTTCGACGACATCCTACTTGTCATCGTTCCGACGACATGTTACAACAGATGTGCGCGTTGACAGCAGTCGAAAACATCGAGGAGGTGCCGGATGTTGATGCGCACTGACCCGTTCCGGGAGCTGGACCGTTTGGCGCAGCAGGTGTTCACCGGACCGGGCACGTGGTCACGGCCCACGGCGATGCCGATGGACGCCTACCGCGCGGGCGACGAGTTCGTGGTGGCGTTCGACCTGCCGGGCGTGTCCGCGGACGCCATCGAGCTGGACGTCGAACGCAACGTGCTGACCGTGAAGGCGGAGCGGCGGCCGACGATCACCGGTGACAACGTCGAGATGCAGGTCGCGGAACGACCGCTGGGCGTGTTCTCCCGCCAGCTGTTCCTCGGCGACACCCTCGACACCGAACGCATCCAGGCCGCCTACGACGCGGGTGTGCTGACCCTGCGGATCCCGGTGCTGGAGAAGGCCAAGCCCCGCAAGATCGCCATCAAGAACACCGAACAGGACGTCAAGCAGATCGACGCCTGACGAGGACCGGTCATGGTCGCGCGGACGATCGACGACGAGTTCGTCGCGTTGCTGTGCGAGGACGAGGACCTGGTGCGCGCGGAGTTCGACGCCATCATCTCGGCGAACTGGGGGGAGCCACCGCTTCCCCCGGCACCGCGCCCGCCAGTCCCGTCGACGCCGTATCGGAACGTGCTCCGCCCGCAGTGGCGCGACCACGTCCCGCTGGGACGATCGGCACGGCAACGCTCCCCTCCGTCACGGAAGGCAGGTGATGCGTGGACACGGTGAACAACAGGAACAAGTCCGGCCGACCGCTCGCACTGTCGGACCGACCCCGCGGTGGCCAGCCGAGCTGAAGCCACCCGAGCGCATGGGCGCAGCACTCCGCGAGCCGCCCGGACTCTTCCACCCGGTGGTCCCGTGCCGTTGATCACGGCACGGGACCACCGGGTGTCCGCATGGCCGCAGCCGTTGCCGGGTCTGCCAGGCACCTGGGCTCAGCCGGTCTGGGTCGCCTCAGCTGCGGCAGAGATCGGTGCAGGTGAGGCGGCTCCAGCAGAGTCGGTCACCGAGGCGCGCTTGAGCAGCCAGGCCACTCCTCGCGAGTTCGCGGCGTTGTGGAGGCGGCTGGAATGAGTGGTCCGGGGCAGGACTTCGCCTCCCTCATCGACGAGCTGCCCGTCGTCGTCTGGCAGGGCGAGTCCGACTCCCGCGCCCTCACCTACCTGTGCCGCTCGATCGAGCAGCTGCTCGGTCATCCGCTGGAGCACTGGCTCGGCGACACCGGTTTCTGGGACCGCATGACGCATCCCGACGACAGGGAGAAGTCCACCTCCGACGGGGACTACGAGTCGGTGTACCGCGTCTTCACGGCATCCGGCGAACTCATGTGGTTGCTGGAGAAGGCGAGCGTGCGCGGCACGCGCCGGAGCGGCGTGCTGATCGACGTGACCGTGCAACGCGCGGCCGAGCAACGCGAGCAGTTCCTGGACCTGCTGGACCGCGAGTCGCAACGGCTGGACGACGCCGAGGACCTCATGGCGCAGGCCACCAGGATGCTCGGCGAGCACATGAATGTGGACCGGTGTGCGTATGCCCGGACGGAGGAGGACGAGAACCACTTCGTCATGAGCGGCGACCACGCCACCGGGCTGCCGCCGTTGCCCGGCAGGTTCGCCATGCGCGAGTTCGGCAACGGTGCGCTGGCGGCGATGCGGGCGGGTGAGCCGTGGGTGGTGGTCGACTCGCTCGACGATCCACGGCTCGACGCCGAGGACCTCACCGCGTACCGGGAGACGGGCATTCGTGCCGTGATCTGCCTGCCGTTGCTCAAGGGCGGGCGTTTCGTGGCGGCCATGGCGGTGCATCACGCGTCCGTGCGGCAGTGGACGCGCGACGAGGTCGACCTGGTGTCGGTGGTGGTGAACCGGTGCTGGGAGTCGATGCAGCGGGTGCACGCCGACCGGGCGTTGCGCGACAGCGAGGAACGGCATCGGCAGCTCGTGGAGCGCGCGACCGACGCGATCTGGTTGCTGGACCACGACCTCCGGTTCGTGTCGGTGAACCCGGCGACGGAGCACCTGCTCGGTTACCAGCCCGGCCGGCTGCTCGGCACGCCGCTGTCGGACCTCGCCGACCTGCCAGCGGACCTGTCCACGTCGCCCGTGGTGAACCTGCGGCGCGCGGACGGCACGACGGTCGCACTGGAGCTCAGCGTCCAGCGCACTCCCCTGGGTCTGCAGGCGATCGGCCGGGACGTGACCGAGCGCGAACTGACGCTGCAGCGCGAGCACGCGATCGCGGCCGCGTTGCAGGAAAGCCTGCTGCCGCGCGAACTCCCGATGTTGCCGCGGCTCGCCACCGCCGCCCGTTACCTGCCGGCGGCGGAGCACTCGCAGATCGGCGGCGACTGGTACGAGGTGGTGCCGCTCGGGGCCACCCGCGCGGGGCTGTCGGTGGGCGACGTCGTCGGCAAGGGACCCGCCGCGGCCGCGGTCATGGGTCAGCTGCGCAGCGCGCTCACCGCATACCTCCTCGACGGGCACTCCCCCGCCGAGTCGCTGCGACGCCTGGACATGTTCACGACTCGGGTGAACGGAGCGGTCGGCAGCACCTGCGTGTGCGTCGTCTTCGACTGGGGCACCGGCGAACTCTGCTGGGCCGCGGCAGGTCACCCACCGCCCGTCGTGGTCGATGAGGCGGGGGCACGGCTGCTCGTCGACGAGATCGGGCCGGCGCTCGGCGCCGGCGGTCCGACGAGGCCGCGCGAGCACACCGCGCTGGTGCCGCCGGGTGCGTCGGTCGTGCTCTACACCGACGGCCTCGTGGAGCGGCGCGGCGAGGTTCTGGACGAGGGGTTGCGCAGACTCGTCGGCGCCGTGAGCGGCGCGCTCGGGCCGGCGGCGTTGGCGCAGCACGTCATCGAGGCGCTCCTCACGGACGGCCGGTCCGACGACGTCGCCCTCGTGGTGGCACGACACCTGCCGGCGCCGTTGCAGCGTCATCTGCCCGCGTCCTCGTACGAACTCTCAGCGCTGCGGCGAGCGGCGACGAGGTGGACGGAACTGGTGGGCCTGGACGAGGACGCGACCTACGACGTGGAGCTCGCGCTCGGCGAAGCGGCGGCCAACGTCGTCGACCACGCCTATCCGGACGGCGGCGGTGAGTTCGACACCTCGCTCGAGTGGACCGGCCGCGGGGTGCGGGTGACGGTGGCCGACCACGGTCATTGGCGCCCGGAGCCGCAGGACAAGGGGTACCTGGGCCGCGGCCTGACCATGATCCGCGCGATCGGCGACGAGGTCGACCTGGTCGTCGGCGACGACGGGACGACCATCCGCTTCCACGTGCCCGCGACGTCGGGCGTGCAGAAGGCCTGCCCTCCGCGCTCCACCCGGCCGCCGGTGGTGACCGGGTGGACGGACGGCGCGGACGAAGCGGTCCAGCTGCTCCTGCTGACCGGCGACCTCGACATGTCCACAGTGGACGAACTGCGGGATCCGCTGCTGGCGAGGATCGACACGCCGGACGGCCGCCCTGTCGAGATCGACCTCTCCGGACTGCGGTACCTCAGCAGTTCGGGCGTCGCGTTGCTGCTGGAGGCATCAGCGCACGCGAAGGAACGCGGCAGGCTGCTCTCCGTGGCGGCACAGCGGAACGGCGCCCCTGCCCGCATCCTCGAACTGTCCGGAGTGGACCACACGGTCCGGTGACCTAACCGGCGCAGCTCACCAGGGCGAACACCGTCTTGCCGTCGCTCCGGGGCCGGATTCCCCATTCCAGCGAGATGTTCTCGACCACCACGATCCCCCGGCCCCGGTGCTCGCCCAGACGGGAGCGGCCGCGCACCGGTTCGCCGGTCGACTCGTCGTCGACCTCGATCGTGACCACGCACGGAGCCTGCCTGCGCAGAACGCGCAACCATCCCCCGCCCGGCGTGTGGTCCAGCACGTTGCTCACGAGCTCGGTCACCACGAGCAGGACGTCGTAGAGGTGGTCCTCGCCGAGATCGGCGAGCGCGGCGGTGAGGGCGCGGCGGACCGACGACATCGTCAGGCCCGGCTGGACCGGCAGGTCCAGGACCGCGCCGGCCTCTTCACCGGGGGCCGTCATGCGAGCCTGCGCAGCAGGAGCAGGGCGATGTCGTCCTGCTTGCCCTGACCGAGCTGGGCGATCAGCCGGTCGGCGAGCTCGTCCATGTCGTCCGCGTACGAGGTGGCCGCGCGCAGTTTCTCCATCCCCTCGTCCAGGTCCACGCCGTTGCGTTCGACGAGACCGTCGGTGGTCAGCAGGACGGTGGTGCCGCGCGGCAGCGGGAGTTCGGTCGCCTCCGGCCGGTCCATGCCGAGGCCCAGCAACGGGCCCTTGACCTCCGTGTACCGCGTGCCCTGGTCGTCAGCGACGAGAGGCGGCACGTGACCGGCGTTCGCCACCGCCATCGTGCCCGCCTCCAGGTCGACGAGCAGCAGGCACATGGTGGTGAGGCCGCCCGTCGGGTGGAACCGCTCCAGCATGGTGTCGACCCTGCGCAGGATCTCGGCCGGGGAATGACCTTCCAGGGCGTACGCGCGGAACGTGTGCCGCACCTCGGCCATCACCGTGGCGGCCTCGATCGAGTGGCCGCACACGTCGCCGATCGCGATCAGCATGCGGCCGTCCAGCTCGATCACGTCGTAGAAGTCGCCACCGATCTCGGCGTTGCTGGACGCGGGCTCGTAGCGAGCGGTCATCGGCAGTGCGGGGTGGTGCGGCAACGTGCGCGGCAGGAGGCTGCGCTGCAACGTCAACGCCAGCGAGTGCTCCTCCGCGAAGGTGTGCAGTCCTTCGGCGGCCAGCGCGGTCGCCTGGGCGAGCTGCCGCAGCAGGTTGCGGTCGTCCGCGGTCACGACGGCATGGGGGTCGACCGCGATGCAGATCGGCTGCCTGCGCAGCTTGGTGCGCGCCAGCGCCACCACCGCGGGGGCTTCCGGTAGCCACGGCAGGGCGTCGGCCTCGGTCACGGTGACCCCGACGCCGGGGTTGAGGGCCGACGTCCAGGCTTCGACACCGGCGACGTCGGAGTGCGACCACGCGGGCGAGCGGCGGTCCGCGGCGGTGGCCACGCGGACGGCACCGGACGGCGTGGTGAGCACGGCGGTCGCCTCGGCGTCCAGCACGTCGGCCGCGCCGACCGCCGCGGCTTCCACCAGCGCGTCGAACGTCGCCGCCGCGTTGATCGTGAAGGTCGCCGCCGTCAACCGGGTCAGCCGGTCGGCGAGGTGTTCGGCGAGGGCACGGGCGCGGTGGTAGCGCAGCGCCGCCTCGACGTTGGCCAGCAGCTCGCCGGGGTCGACGGGTTCGGTCAGGTAGGCGTCCGCGCCTCGGGTGAGCCCGGTGACCTTGTCCTCCGGCTCGATGTAGGTCGCCGAGAGCATCACGACCGGGATCGAGCTCGTCCTGGGATCGGCCTTGATCCGCTCGGTGACGTCGTACCCGCTCATGTCGGGAAGATGCACGTCGAGCAGCACGAGATCGAACAACTGCTCGTCCAGCGCAACGAACGCCTCTGCCGCCGTCGTGGCCTCGACGACCGTGTGGCCGCTGCGGCGCAACCAGCTGCTGGCGATGAACCTGCTCGCGTCCAGGTCGTCGACCACGAGGACCCTGGCCGGTCCGCCACTCATGGCTGTGGGGTTCATCGGCTGTCCGTTCTGCGCGCGGTGAGCTGGGCGTCGCGGACCGCTCGGCTCACCGAGTCCACCGTGATCCGGGACTCGTGCAGCATCACGGCGCCGAGGCTGTTGACCGTGCGGGAGAGGCCACCGGGGTCGTCGCCGCACACGATCACGACCGGCACGTCGTTCAGGTCCGGGTCGAGACGCAGGACCGACAGGATCGCACTGCCGCTCATCAGCGGCGTGCTGGCCTGCACCAGCACCAGGTCAGGCCTCTCGGACCTGGCCAGGCTCAGGGCGGTGCGACCGTCCTCGGCCTCGACGACCTCGTTCGCGAGGCCTCTCAACGCCTCGCGCAGCCGCCGCCTGCCCTCGTCGCCGCCGTCGGCGATCAGCGCGCGCTTGACCGGCGCGGGCCGGGCGGACTCGTCCCTCGCGCTGGGCAGGGTCAGCACGACCTCGGTACCGACGTCCGGTGTACTGCTCAGCGTCAGCGTGCCGCCGAGGATCTCGGCGAGCTTGCGCGCGTAGGACAGGCCGAGGCCGGTGCCGTTCACACCCACCTGCAGCGCGTTCGGCACCTGGTAGAACTCCTCGAACACCCTGCTCTGCTCGGCCGGCGGGATGCCGATGCCGGTGTCGGTGACCACGAACCGGATCTCGTCGGGGCCGTCGCCCTGGTAAACGGTGAAGCGGACCTCGCCGCGCTGGGTGAACTTGACGGCGTTGGACAGCACGTTGCGCAGGATCCGGACCAGCATGGTCTCGTCGGTGACCAGCGCCGGCAGGTCACCGACGGGGTCGACGACCAGGCTCACGTCACCGGAGCGCAGTGTCGGCCGGACCGCGGAGCGCAGCTGCGTGATCACGTAGTCGAGCGCGACCGGCGCGAGCCTCGGCTGAAGGCTGCCCGACTCGGCCTTGGCCGTGTCGAGGAGCTCGTTGACCAGCGCGAGCAACGTCGCCGCGGACTCGTTGATCAGGTCGACGTGGTGGCGCTGGTCGTCGGTCATGGGGTCGCCGCCGGGGGCGCCCAGCAGCCGGGTCAGGCCGACCACCGAGTTGAGCGGGGCGCGCAGCTCGTGACTGATGTTGGACCAGAACCGGATGCGTGCGGCGGCCGCGTCGCGCAGCTCGGCGGACTTGGCGTCGAGCTCGGCGTAAAGGGCCACCACGCCCTGGTTGGTCTGCTCCAGCTCGTCGGACAGTTCCTGGTAGAGCGCGACGACGCCGTGGTTGGTCTCCTCCAGCTCGGCGTTGAGCCTCTCCAGCTCCTTGCTCTTGAGCTCCAGGTTCTCCAGCGTTTCGAGCAGTTCCTGGTTCTGCGCGCGCAGCTCGTCCAGCGCGTTCCCGCCGACGTTCTCCTGAAGCCCGCGCAGCAGGTCCTCGTCGACCGTCTTGGCGTCGGAGGTCATGTTCTTCGTGAGCGTGGCACCCGTGGCGGTGACGAGCACCTCGTTCATCAACCTGCGCGCGGTGTCCCAGCCAGGACCCGACTCCGTCGACACGGAGCCGAGCCACGACAGTTCGACGAGCAGGGCGGGTGCTCTGCCGCGCCGCAACCGGAACACCGCGGTCGTCGTCACGCCCTGCCTGACCAGCTCCCGGCCGACGTCGCTCAACGCGGTCGCCACCCGGACCTGGTTCTGCCCGTCCAGGCCGACCGCGGTGGCGACCTGGCGACCGCGCTGGCGCAGCAGGAACACGTCCGGCTCGCCGCCGATCACCAGCCTCAGCAGTTCGGTAGCGGTCATGCGGTTCTGGCCACGAGCACGCAGGCGTCGTCGTTGCGGACACCCGCCTCCCGCAGCAACGTCGCCGCGACCAGCACGGGTGGATCGACGATCAGGTCGCCGGCCTGGTCTGCGCCCCACCGCTCGGTGAGGCCGTCGGAATGCATCACCACCACGGCCCTCTCCGGCAGCGCGTAGTCGAACGCGCGGATCGTGCGTGCCTGATGCCCGGCCACGCCGGGAACCGAGATCATGCCCTGCTTGCGGCCGTCCGCCAGCACCGCCGCGCCGATGTTGCCGAGCCCGCAGTACCGCACCTTCCTGGTGACGAGGTCGATGTCGGCGACCGCCACCGCACCACCGCGGGTACCCCGCAGGGCCGTGTGCAGGCGCGCGACCAGCGCCTCCGGCTGCCCGGCCGGCTCGTCGCGGAAGATCCGCACCGCGAGTTCGGACGCGGCGGCCGCCAGCGGTCCGTGGCCGGACCCGTCGCACATCATCAGCACCAACCTGTCCGCACTGCGGCACACGGCGTACGCGTCGCCGCAGACGTCCTCTCCGCCGATCGGCCTGGTGAGGCCGGCAGCGGGTTCCTCGCCCCACTCCGGCACACGATCCGCCTTGAGCAGGAACCGCGCCACCAGAGCGGTCCCCCGCCCCGGCTGCGAGGTCATCGAGCAGGTGGTCGCCAGCCTGGCGACCGCGCCGAGTCCGACGCCGAGCGTGCCCGTCGTGGACTGCCCGTCCTGCTGCGCGAGCGTCAGGTCCCTGATGCCCGGTCCGCGGTCCAGCGCGACGATCTCGATCGCGGCATCCCGTTCACCGCGGACGGTCCGGATCAGGACGGCACCCTGCTGAGCGTGCTTGTAGAGGTTCGTCCCGACCTCGGTGACCGCGAGGCCCACCTCGGCGGTCCTGGTCGCGTCGAACCCCAGCCGCTCGGCCAGCGAGGTCGCCGAACGGCGTGCCCTGCCGACCTGGGCGGTCTCCTCGACGGGCAGCCAGACCTCGTCCCGCACGAGGGGCAGGCACGTCCTGCCGATCACCTCTTCCACTTGACCACCGTCACGACCGTGCCGCGGCCGACCTCGGTGTCGAGCTCGAAGTGGTCGACCAGCCGGCGGGCACCGCTCAGGCCCAGGCCGAGCCCCTTCCCGCTGCTCCAGCCGTCGGCGAGCGCCAGCGTGAGGTCCGGGATGCCGGGGCCCTCGTCGCGGAACGACGCGCGCACACCCGTCCGGCGGCCGTCGTCGACCTCTTCGACCAGGGCCGTACCTCCGCCGCCGTACACGAGCGTGTTGCGGGCGAGCTCACTCGCCGCCGTGACCAGTTTCGTCTGGTCCACCAGGGAGAGCTTCGCCCGTTGCGCGTACACCCGCACGAGCTGGCGGACGCGGACGACGTCGTCGTCCCCGCTGATGGTGACCTCTTCCGGCCCGTCGGGCCGGGGCGGCATCAGGCGTCCTGCGCGAACTCGTCGGGGCGCGCGAGCGCACCCCTGCGCTGACGGCCGAGCTGCTGGAGGATCCTCATCCCGCGCTCCAGGTCGAGTGCCGTGCGCACCCCGCCGAGCGTGAGACCCAGCTCCACGAGGGTGATCGCGACGGCCGGGCGCATGCCGACGACCACCGTGTCGGCGTCGAACAGCCTGGAGATGGACGCGATCGTGGCGAACATCCGCCCGATGAACGAGTCGACGATCTCCACCGCCGAGATGTCGATGATCACACCGTGCGCACCGGTGGCGCTGATCTTCTCCGCCAGGTCCTCCTGCAGCGCCAGCACGCTCTGGTCCTGCAGGTCGATCTGGATGGAGACGAGCAGCAGACCGCCGATCTTCAGAATCGGGACGCGTTCCATCAGCCGACCTCGCCACGCACCGCATCGGCGGCGCCGCGGACCTGCGCGTCCCGCAACGTGTGCCTCAGGGCGTCGGCGAGCGAGGCCTTCGTGACGATGTCACCGAACTCGATGCCCAGCGCGACGATCGTCTGCGCGATCTGCGGCCGGATGCCGGACACGATGCACTCCGCACCCATCAGCCGCGCCGCCACCACCGTCTTGAGCAGGTGCTGCGCGACCTGGGTGTCCACCGCGAACACACCGGTGATGTCGATGATCGCGTGCTCGGAACCGGTGTCCACCAGTGCCTGCAGCAGCTTCTCCATCACCACCTGCGTGCGGGCGGAGTCCAGCGTGCCCACCAGCGGCACCGCCAGCACGCCCTCCCAGATCTTCACCACGGGAGTGGTCAGTTCGAGCAGCTGCTCCGACTGCTCCTTGATGATCTCCTCGCGAGCCCGCGCGTAGGACTCGAACGTCCACAGCCCCAGCGCGTCCAGCAACCCCGAGAACGCGAGGACCTGCCGGAACACCTTCGGGTCGTCGTCGCTCGCGCTGAGGTCGAACACCTCGCGCTTGAGTGAGAACACGCTCGACGCGGTCTCCGACGGCGTGAAGCCGGCCCGCACCCTGGAGCGCGAGTACTCGTCCAGCCACGATCTGATGTCGCCGAACTCCGGCCCCGAGATGTCCCTGCCGTCCAGGCCGATCAGCGGCAGCAGGGCCTCGAAGAGCTCCCGGAAGTCACGCTCCAGTTCGGCCTTCGTGGACCGGCCGCGCAGCTGGGCCGACACCGCGTCGACCCACCTGTCGATCAACGAGTCGGCACTGGCCCGCACCAGCTCGGTCAAGCGCTGGCCGTGCCCTGCGTCTGCAGTCACTCAAGCCTCCTCAGGCTGTCGCGTGTCTGCGAACAGTAACCGCGCGCTCCGGGAGGCCGCTGAAGCGGGATGCGGCGCCGCGACCACGCGACCGCCAGAAGACCGTGACTCGAACCGTCAGCGCCGCGACTGAGGTGGCACCGAGGGAGGCAACGCCCGAACGGCGGCGAGAGCGCCGGGCAGGTCGGGACACAGGAGGAACAACACGTCCGTGCCCGTCATGGCCAGCGGCCTCAGCACGGCGTGAGCTGCCACGATCGCGAACGGAACGTTCCTGGACCGCGCGGCTCGCTGCACGGCCACGAGCATGTTGATGCCGGACGAACCGAAGAAGGACACGGCCTGCAGATCGATGACCAGTCCGGCGGGGTTTCCCTGCACGACGTCGAGCGTCGCAGCGAGTGGAGACTTGTCCGTCGTCATGTCGATCTCGCCGACGAGGGTCACGACCACGATTCCATCGTTGTCCGCTGGATCAGCGGTCAGCACGTCCAAAGTCCCGCCGAACTGCTGAACCACGTGAACACCTCCATCGGCCACCGCGAGAAGCGCCGACGTCCGCCGCTGCCCAACCGGAAAACCCTAGACCCATCTCGCACGCGTTGCCGTTGTCCCGAAAACCTCCTCAACGCTATGCCTCTGCCTGGTGAGGCACAACCGCGCCCACGTTGCAGATCTCACACGCAAAACGTCGCGTGGCTCGCGTTTGTGGTGTTCTCGCGCGGCAATCCTCCCTCCACTGACTGAGCCGAGGAGAACCGCGCATGCGCGCATTGCGTTCGTTGCATTCGATCGCCCGTGAACACGTAGGAACGGCGATGCTCGGCATCCAGTTGATGGGCCATCCCGCGTGGCGTCACGCCGATCCCGACGAAGGTGCCGGTGCGGGCGTCCTGCTCGTGCCCGGCTTCGGGGCCGCGGACGCTGCGCTGAGTCCGACCAGCATCTGGCTGGCCCACCGCGGTTACCGTCCTGCCGGAGCCCGCATCGGCTTCAACCTGGGGTGCACCACCGAACTGGTCGACCGGATCGAGCAAAGGCTCGAGGAACACGCGGACACCACCGGTGGACCGGTGGTCCTGATCGGCCACAGCCGCGGTGGTGGCCTCGCCCGGCTCGCCGCCGTGCGCAGGCCAGAACTGGTCCGCGGTCTCGTGATGCTGGGAAGCCCCGTCGTCGACCCGATGGCCGCCAACGCGAACGTGATGCTCGCGGCGCACGCCCTCACCAGGCTCGCCGCGGTGGGGGTCCCCGGACTGATGGACCGAGAGTGCTTCAACGGGACTTGTTACGAGAACAGCACCCAGGCGTTGGCCGGGCCGCTGCCGCACGGAGTTCCGGCCGTGTCGATGTACTCCCGCTCCGACGCCGTCGTGCCGTGGCGGCTGAGCCTCGACCCGTCCGCCGAGTGCGTCGAGGTGAACAGCACCCACATCGGCATGGGTGTCGCCCCGGACGTCTACACCGCCTTGCGGCCACGGCTCGCCGCCTGGGTCACCGGCCACGTGGCCGCGCCGGAGCGTGTCGGATCAGTCACGCGCAGGTAGCCTGAGCCGTCGGCAATGCCGCAACCGCCCGGACCCGCGGTCTCGTCACCTCGTCGTGAGGAGAACCGCGGTGGGCAGACCGCTGCCGCACAAGGGTTTCAACGACAACGATCCGCATCTGTCCAAAGTGGAGGCGTCCGTCCCGGTGATCGCCGGCGGTCCCGGCCACCGTGGACCGACAACACTCCGCGACCGGCACGCGGTAGAACTGCTCGACGCGTCCGCAGTCACTGCTCGACGGGCCACCGTCCATGCGTCCGTTCCAAGGCGGCGACCGGCTCGAAGACATTGCCGGCCGTAGAGCGAGGTGTACCCGAACAGGCTCGCGCCCTTGCCCTCACCCCGCACCTGGGTCGTCTCGCACTGCGCGAACAGGTCGCGCTCGCACATCCAGCAGTGGCCGCAGGAGATGTTGAACGGCACGACGACGCGGTCGCCGACCTTCAGGTGGCCGCTCGCTTCGGAACCGACCTCCTCGACCACGCCCATCGCCTCGTGGCCGAGCACGTCGCCCGGCTTCAGGTACGGCCCGAGCACCCCGTACAGGTGAAGGTCGGAGCCGCAGATGGCGGTCGAGGTGACCCTGATGACCGCGTCGGTCGGCGTCTCGATGCGCGGGTCCGGCACGTCGACGACTTCGACCTTCTCATTGCCTTGCCATGTCAGCGCTTTGATGACGTCTCCTCGGTGAGGGCGTGGCCGAGCTGGCCGCGCACGGTGTCCGCGAGCTCGTCCCAGCTGTCGGCGAACTTCCGGACACCCTGGCGTTCCAGCTCGTCGGTGACCTCGCGGTAGTCGATCCCGAGCTGGGCGATCTCCTCCAGCACGTCCTGGGCCGGGCCGTAGAGCTCTTCCAGCACCAGGGCGGGCACAGCGCCGTGGTCGGCGAAGGCTTCGAGCGTCGGCCCCGGCATCGTGTCGACCGTGCCGGGGATGGCCAGCTCGGACACGTACATCGTGTCCGGGTAGGCGGGGTCCTTCACCCCGGTGGATGCCCACAGGGGCCGTTGCGGGCGCGCACCGGACGCGGCCAGGCGCTGCCAGCGTTCGGACGCCAGGCTCTCCACGTGGACCTCGTGGGCCAGGCGGGCGTTGGCGATCGCCGCCTTTCCCTTGGCCGCCTTCGCGCGGCCGGTGCCGATGTCGTCGAGGCGCGCGTCGATCGCACTGTCCACACGGGACACGAAGAACGAGGCGACCGAGTGGATGGCGGACACGTCGTACTCGTTGAACGCCGCTGTCTCCAGACCGGTGTGGTAGGCGTCGATCACGTCGCGGTACCGGTCGAGGGAGAAGATCAGCGTGACGTTGACGCTGATGCCCTCCGCGACGACGGCGGTGATCGCGGCGAGCCCCTCGGTGGTCGCGGGGATCTTGATGAGCAGGTTCGGCTCGTCCACCGCCGCCCACAGCAGGCGGGCCCGGTCGATGGTCGCCTCCGTGTCGTGGGCGAGGCCGGGGTCGACCTCGAGCGAGACCCTGCCGTCGACGCCGTCCGTGCGGTCGTAGATCGGGCGAAGGACGCGGCACGCGGCGCGAACGTCGTCGGTGGTGATCGCGAAGACCGTGTCCTCGACACCCGCCCCCGCCTCCGCGAGCTCTCTGAGCTGCGGCGTGTAGCTCTCGCCCTTCGCGAGGGCCGAGGCGAAGATCGTGGGGTTGGTCGTGATGCCGACGACGCCGCGGTCCGCGATCAGCGCCTCCAGCCGGCCGTCGGACAGGAGCTCGCGGGACAGGTCGTCGAGCCAGATCGACACCCCTGCGGCGGCGAGTTCGGCGAGCGGGTGGTCGTGGCCCGTGGGCATGATGCCTCCGTAGTCGGAAATCCTCGTGGTTCAGGCAGGACGGTCGCCGGTGCCGCCCGTGGTGGGTGCGGCGGACTGCTGCACCCCTCCCGGACGGACCGGGCCGGCCGCGTCGCGCAGGCTGTCGTGCGCCGCCGCTGCCACCGCGGCGGCGGTGATGCCGAACTCGTCGTAGAGCCGCCGGTAGTCGGCGGAAGCGCCGAAGTGCTCCAGCGACACAGTCCGGCCGGCGTCACCGACGACGTCTCGCCATCCCTGGGCGACCGCGGCCTCGACACTCACGCGGGCGCGCACCTCCGGCGGCAGCACTTCGTCCTGATAGGACAGTTCCTGCGCGGCGAACCACTCCCGGCACGGCATCGAGATCACGCGGGCGGTGATGCCGTCGTCGTCGGCGAGCAGTCGCCGGGCGTCGAGGGCGATCTGGACCTCGGAGCCGGTCGCGATCAGGATCACGTCGGGTTCCTCGGATCCGGCCAGCACGTAGCCGCCACGAGCAGCTCCCTCGGCCGAGGCCGCACCGCCGGGACCGCGGTCGAGCACGGGGACGTCCTGCCGGGTCAGGGCGAGGCCCGCGGGACGGTCCCGGTTCTCCAGGATCCGCCGCCAGCAGACGACGGTTTCGTTGGCGTCCGCTGGGCGGACCACGTCCAGGCCGGGGATCGCGCGCAACGCGGCGAGGTGCTCGATCGGCTGGTGGGTCGGGCCGTCCTCGCCGAGCCCGATGGAGTCGTGGGTCCACACGTAGGTGACCGGAAGCTTCATCAACGCGGCCAGGCGGATCGCCGGACGCTGGTAGTCGCTGAAGACCAGGAACGTGCCGCCGTAGGGACGGGTCAGGCTCTGCAGCGCGATGCCGTTGAGGGCGGCGGCCATGGCGTGCTCGCGGATCCCGAAGTGCAGCGTGCGGCCGTAGGGTCCGCCCCGCCACTGCGCGGTCTGCTTGCCGGTGGGGACGAACGACGGTTCACCGTCCATCGTGGTGTTGTTGCTGCCGGCCAGATCCGCCGAACCGCCCCACAGTTCCGGCAGCACGGGCGCCAGCGCCGTCAGGATCTGCCCGGAGGCCTTGCGGGTCGCCATTCCCTCGGCGTCGGCGGGGAACACGGGCAGCGCGTCCGTCCATCCCTCCGGGAACCGCTGGTCCCGCAGGCGATCCAGCAACTCCGCGCGGTCCGGGTGCTCTGACCTCCAGCGCTCATAAGTCGTTTCCCAGCGTTGATGGGCGGCCGCACCTCGCTCCACGACCTCGCGGGTGTGCGCGAGCACCTCGTCCTCGACCACGAAGCTCCGCTCCGGATCGAACCCGAGCAGCGTCTTGAGAGCGGCGACCTCCTCGTCACCGAGTGCCGAACCGTGTGCGGCACCGGTGTTCTGCTTGGTGGGCGCCGGCCAGCCGATGACGGTGCGCACCACGATCAGCGAGGGCCTGCCGGTCTCCGCCTTCGCCGCCTCCGTCGCGGCGAGCACCGCGTCCACGTCCTCGACGTAGCGGCCGGTGCTCGTCCAGTCGACGACCTGGACGTGCCAGCCGTAGGCGGCGTAGCGGGCCGCCACGTCCTCGCTGAACGAGATGTCGGTGTCGTCCTCGATGGAGATGTGGTTCGAGTCGTAGAACGCCACGAGGTTGCCGAGCTCCTGGTGCCCCGCCAGCGACGCGGCCTCGGCGGTGACGCCCTCCATGAGGTCGCCGTCCGAGGCGAGCACGTAGACGTGGTGGTCGAACGGACTGCGCCCTGGTTCGGCGTCCGGGTCGAGCAGGCCGCGTTCGCGTCGCGCGGCGAGCGCCATGCCCACCGCACTCGCGAACCCCTGCCCGAGCGGGCCGGTGGTGATCTCCACGCCGCGGGTGTGCCGGTGCTCGGGGTGACCGGGGGTGGCCGAGTTCCAGGTGCGCAGCGCTTCCAGATCGGCCAGTTCAAGTCCGTAGCCGCTCAGGTAGAGCTGCACGTACAGCGTCAGACTCGTGTGACCGCAGGACAGCACGAACCGGTCGCGGCCGAGCCACTGGTCGTCGGCGGGATCGTGCCGCAGCACCCGCTGGAACAGCAGGTGTGCCAGCGGCGCCAGGCTCATCGCGGTCCCGGGGTGGCCGTTGCCGACGCGCTGGACGGCGTCTGCCGCCAATACCCGGGCCGTGTCCACGGCACGGACATCGGCATCGGTCCAGCCGACGGCCTTCGCAACGGGTGCGGGCAACGACGGGTCGCGGACCGAACTGATGGCCGTACGTGTCATGAGGTGAGGCCTTCCTGGAAGCACGGGAGAACGGCGCAGAAGCAGGCTGGGTTCGGGAAATGGCGACGGGCACGACCCTCCCCCGGTCAACGAGGTCGCGGGTCCGGGCGGCCACTGAAGCTCCTCCAGGCGAGTAGCCCGAATGAACGACCTCAAACACACAGCCGGTGTGCCTCGTGCCGCATGAACGCTCCGATTCCGGGAACAGAGTGGACACGGCACCACTCGGAAAAGCACAGATCGGACCAGTCATGATCAAGACAAGTCGGGTCGTGGGCACGAGCCCGGACAACGTCTTCGCCGTACTGGCCGACGGCTGGTCCTACGCGGGCTGGGTCGTCGGCAACTCGCACATCCGCGACGTGGACGCGGGCTGGCCGTCGGTCGGCACCCGCATCCACCACAGCGCGGGAGCATGGCCCGCGCAGATCGAGGACACCACCACCGTCCTGGCCGTCGCACCGGGCAAGTACCTCGAGCTGGAAGCACATCTCTGGGTCCTGGGCACGGCCAAGGTCCGCATCAGCATGGCGCCGATGCACAACGGCACCGGCACCCAGGTGATCATGGAGGAGGAGATCGTGGGCGGACCGGCCAAACGGCTGCCCGCCCTGGTCCAGGGGGTGATGTTCCGGCCGCGCAACACGGAGTCGCTCGCCAGGCTCGGCGACCTCGCCCTCGGCCGCGACACGGCGGCCCACAACACCACCGAGGCACCGCTTCAGTGACGACGACCGTGGACGCCGTCGTGGTCGGCGCCGGCCCCAACGGGCTGGTGGCGGCGAACCTGCTGGCCGACGCCGGATGGGACGTCCTGGTCCTGGAGGCGGCCGACGAGCCCGGCGGGGCCGTGCGCACCGCCGAACTGATCGAACCGGGGTTCCACAGCGACCTGTTCAGCTCGTTCTACCCGCTGGGCGCGGCGTCGCCGATCCTGCGCGGGCTCGACCTGGAAAGCCACGGGCTGCGCTGGGTGCACGCACCCGCCGTCGTCGCGCACGTTCTGCCCGACGACCGGTGCGCCGTCCTGTCGCGGGACCTCGACGAGACCGTCGCGTCGCTGGCCTCCTTCGCGCCGGCCGACGGAGACGCGTGGCAGAAGGAGTTCGCCCTCTGGCGCCACATCCGCGAAGACCTGCTCGACTCGTTGTTCACCCCGTTCCCGCCGGTACGGCCGGGCGCGCGGCTGGCCAGGAAGCTCGGCGTCGCCGAGGCCCTGCGCACGGCCAGGATGCTGACCATGCCGGCCAGGACGCTCGCCGAGGAACGCTTCACCGGCGACGGCGCCCGGATCCTGCTCACCGGCAACGCCCTGCACTCCGACCTGGGGCCAGGCCAGTCCGGCAGCGCCGTGTTCGGCTGGTTGCTCTGCATGCTCGCCCAGGACGTCGGTTTCCCGGTGCCCGAAGGCGGAGCCGGCGCGTTGACCGCGGCACTGGTGCGCAGGCTGACCGCGCGTGGCGGCCGGATCGAGTGCGGGCGCGAGGTGACGAAGGTGCTCGTAGCGCGCGGTCGTGCCGTCGGTGTGACGGACAGCGGCGGCACGCACGTCCGGGCGCGGCACGCGGTGCTGACCACCGTGCCCGCCCCCACCCTGTACGGACGCATGGTGGACGCCGGGCACCTGCCGGCGCGCCTGCTCGACGACCTGCGGAACTTCCACTGGGACGACGGCACGGTCAAGGTCGACTGGACGCTGTCGGGCCCCATCCCTTGGAACAACCCGGCGGCAGGCTCGGCCGGCACGGTGCACCTGGACGCCGATCTCGGCGGCCTCACCGACTTCGGGGCGGCGCTGGCCGGTGGCCGTCTGCCCGACCGGCCGTTCCTCCTGCTGGGCCAGATGACCACGACCGATCCGTCCCGCTCCCCCGAGGGCACCGAAGCCGCCTGGGCCTACACCCACGTGCCGCGGGGGATGCGCTGGGACCACGACGCGGTCCGCCGCCACGCCGACCGCGTCGAACAGGTCGTCGAGCGGCACGCACCCGGTTTCACCGCCACGATCCGCGGCCGGCACGTGTCCGGCCCGCACGACCTGGAGAGCCAGGACGCCAACCTGGTCGGCGGTGCGATCAACGGCGGCACCTCCGCGATCCACCAGCAGCTGGTGTTCCGCCCGTTGCCGGGCGCAGGGCGCGCCGACACCCCGATCGACCGGCTCTACCTCGCCGGGGCCTCGGCACATCCGGGTGGCGCGGTGCACGGAGGGCCGGGAGCCAACGCCGCCCGTGCCGCTCTGACCAGGGCAGGCGTCGGCGGCGCGCTGTACGGGCGATCAATGAGGGCTCTGCAGGACCTGATCTACAGCTGACCGAACCGCTCTGTCCCGTCAGGACGACGTGGCGTGGCCGGATCCCGGGTTTCGCACGCCCGCCCGGCGGGGCTCTACCCACTATCGGCGCTCAAAATCCTTATATCGCAATAACTTCCCACCGACTCGACCTGGTTTCCGCCGTTCGCTGCGGGGTAGCTCGCACTGCCGGCACACACGCCGGGTCGAGGAGGATGCAGTGGCCACCACCCGCAAACCAGGCAAGCTCGTGAAGGCGGCACTCGAGAAAGCGGTGGAGAAGGTCACCGAACTGACCAACCCGCCGATCCCCGGCGCTCCGGCCGGCGAGCCGCCCGCTCTCGACGAGCCGACCGTCCCGCGTGGACCGTTGCCGCCCAAGCCGGACCAGAAGGGGCCGGAGACGGTGTCCCCGACGGGTGCGCCCACCGGCGCCCCGCAGGTGGCCAACGGGCAGCAGGGCGACTTCCTCACCACGTCGGCCGGCGCACGGCTGTACGACACCGACCACTCGTTGAAGGCCGGTGACCGCGGGCCGACGCTGCTGCAGGACCACCACCTGCGCGAGAAGATCACGCACTTCGACCACGAGCGCATCCCGGAGCGGGTCGTGCACGCCCGCGGCTACGGCGCACACGGCGTGTTCGTGGGCTACGGCACGGCTGCGAACGTCTGCACGTCCGCTTTCCTGGGCGACGGTGTCGAGACGCCGGTGTTCGTGCGGTTCTCCACCGTTCTGGGCTCGCGGGGTTCCGCGGACACCGTTCGCGACACCCGCGGGTTCGCGACGAAGTTCTACACCCAGGAAGGCAACTTCGACCTGGTCGGCAACAACATCCCGGTCTTCTTCATCCAGGACGGCATCAAGTTCCCGGACGTCGTCCACGCGGCCAAGCCACACCCGGACCGCGAGATCCCGCAGGCGCAGAGCGCGCACGACACGTTCTGGGACTTCGTGTCCACCCACACCGAAGCCACCCACCACGTCCTGTGGAACATGTCCGACCGCGGCATCCCCCGCTCCTACCGCACGATGGAGGGCTTCGGCGTCCACACGTTCCGCCTCGTCAACGCCGACGGGGAGACCGCGCTCGTGAAGTTCCACTGGAAGCCGAAGCTGGGCGTGCACTCCCTGGTGTGGGAGGAGGCGCAGATGATCAGTGGCGTCGACCCCGACTTCCACCGGCGCGACCTGGCCGACGCCATCGAGTCCGGCGCGTACCCGCAGTGGGAGCTCGGGCTGCAGATCTTCCCCGACACGCCCCGGCAGACTTTCGAGGGCATCGACCTGCTCGACCCGACGAAGATCGTGCCGGAGGAGCTCGCGCCGGTGCAGCCGGTCGGGATCATGACGCTCAACCGCAACACGACGAACTACTTCGCGGAGACCGAGCAGGTCGCGTTCCACCTCGGCAACCTGGTGCCCGGCATCGACGTCACCGACGACCCGCTGCTGCAGGCCCGGTTGTTCTCCTACCTCGACACCCAGCTGTCCAGGCTGGCAGGGCCGAACTTCAACCAGATCCCGATCAACCGCCCGCACGTGCCGGTCAACGACATGCTCCGCGACGGGTTCCACCAGCACGCGGTGCACGCCGGGGTCGCGCCCTACCACCCCAACACCCTCGACGGTGGCAACCCGTTCGAGGCAGGAGCCTCGGACCGGCCGCTCGTCGAGGTGGCCCAGCCGTTGCCCAGGTCGACGAAGATCCGGCAGTCCCCCACGTCGTTCGCGGACCACTTCACGCAGCCGAGGCTGTTCTGGCTGAGCCTCTCGCCGGTCGAGCGGGAACACGTCGTGCGCGCGTTCACCTTCGAGCTCGGCAAGTGCTACGAGCAGACCGTCAAGGAACGCCAGCTGCTCGTGCTGGCCAACGTCGACAAGACGCTGTGCGCCGAGGTGGCCAGGGGTCTCGGGCTTCCCGTGCCGGCCGCCACCAAGCGGCCGAGGAAGGTCGAGCCGAGTCCCGTCCTGTCCCAGATCGGGCAGACGTGGCCGACCGACGGGCGCGTCATCGGGATCGTGGTCGACCCGGCCGATCTCGACGGCGTGCGGACCGTCCGCGAGACCGTCCTGGCCGGCGGCATGGTGCCGCTCCTGATCGCCCCGACCGGCGGGCCGCTCGACGCCGACAGCGGTCTGGTGGCGCAGCGCACGTTGCTCACCGCGCGGTCGGTCGAGTTCGACGCCCTGCTGGTCGCGGGCAGTTCCCCGGCCGGCGCGGACACCCCGGGCGGGGCGGCGACGGAGCCCGGTGACGCGATCGACCCGCGCGTCATCCGCATGGTCCAGGAGTGCTACCGCCACGCCAAGGCGATCGGTGCCTGGGGCAACGGACGCCTCGCCGTCGAGGCCGCCGGGTACTCCGCGGCGCCGGGCATCGTGATCGGCGACGACCCGGCGGACGTCCTCAAGGCGACGACGATCCTGCTCGAGTCGCACCGGGTGTGGGAACGCTTCCCCGCGACGATCGCCTGAGGAGACCGGTCGTGACCGAGGCACTCACCGACGAGGAGCTCGCCTTTCTCCGCTCGATGTTCGACCTGGCCCGAGCCGGCGACACGGCTCGGCTGGCCGAGGCCGTCGACGCGGGGATCCCGGCGAACCTCACCACCAGCGCGGGTGACTCCCTGCTGATCCTCGCCGCCTATCACGACCATCCGGAGACCGTCCGGGCGCTGCTCGAGCGAGGTGCCGACACCGCGCGGGTCAACGACCGGGGACAGACGGCGCTCGGAGCGGCGGTCTTCCGCCGCTCCGGGCACACCGTCGAACTGCTGCTGGACGCGGGGGCGGACCCCGCCCTGGGAGGGAGGTCCGCCCTCGACATCGCCCGGTACTTCGACCTCACGGAGATGGTGACGCTGCTCACCGCGCGGGCGAGTCCTCACCGCGGACCGGCTCGCGAGGGCTGACGGTCACCAGTTCCGGCTCGGTGTAGCCGAGTCGTCCCTTGGTGACGACGACCACCACGAGGCACAGCACGCCGAGGCCCAGCACGGAGCCCCACAGCACCTCGTCGCCCGCGTTGGGGAAGAACTCCGCGAAGGCGACGGACTGGAAGTTGTTGATCGAGCAGTGCAGCAGCATGACCAGGGGCAGGCTCTGGCGTCCCTTGTTGTAGACCAGGGTGATCAGGACGCTCATCTCCATGGCCACGACGGCGAAGCGGGCGATCGTCTCGGGCGTGACGTCAGGGCCTGCCCACGGCGTGAGGAACAGCGGCAGGTGCCAGATGATCCACAGGACGCCGAGGACGAACGTGGCGATCATCGGCTGGTGGCGCTGCTGGAGGCGGCTGAGGGCGAAGTCGCGCCAGCCCGGCTCCTCGGCGAGGCCGGTGGTGAAGAACTGGAGCACCAGCATCGGCACGTAGACGGCCAGCAGCATCAGTGAGGGCGTCTGGAAGCCTTCGCCATCGGTCACCGCCAGCGTGCCCAGCAGCACCGCCGCGGGGACGGCGAACAACGCGAAGGCGTACCACCCGACGCCGGCGCGGAACTGGAAGAGCCGCCTGCGCCACCGTCGCAGTCCTTCCCTGCCCTCGGTGACCGCGGTGACGGTGAACGCGGCGGCCAGCGGGCCGAGGTACGCGCCGGGCAGGATCGCGGTGAGCTGGTTGCCCACCAACAGGTCCGGGTAGCGGAAGTGCAGCACGCCGAACCCGTCCAGCGACAGGATGTAGGGCAACCAGGCCACCCAGCTGATGCCGTTGGCCAGGGTGAAGAACGTGATGAGCGGGAAGCGCTGGACCAGCGCCTGCCAGCGGTTCGATGCGGCGCGGCCGGAGCCTGCGGTGGGGGTCGAGGTCATGGTCGGAACACTAGAAATCGATCTTGCCGGAGTCAGTGCAGCGCAGGGGCGTTCTCGTGGTGGAGTCTGCTCCACCTCCGCGGGTTTCGACCTTCGTCCGGGTGGGTAGTCGCTTCACATCAACGGGTTGAGGCAACAGCTCGGTTTCCCCGCTTCCGAGCACTCCGAAGGAGCCTTCCCGGTGAAGATCGCGTTGGTGTCCCTCGATGCCAGTCCCCTGACGGCTGATGTCGACGAGCTGGCCGCCGCACTTTCCCGGCAGCGCCACGAGGTGAAGGTGTACGCCGCCGACTCCGGCCCGGCGGAGTTCGTCGACGAGCTCGTCGCGCGGTGGCAGACGAGCAAGCCGGATGTCGTGCACTCGCTGTCGTGGAGTTCCAATCTGGTGAGCTCACTGGGCGCGCGCCGGGCCGGAGTCACCGTCGTGCAGACCGCACACGAGACGGGCAGCCACATCACACCGGACGACTACGCGCTGTACCACTCGGCGGGCGCGATCATCGCCACGACCGAACTCAAGGCCGCCGCACTGATCAACGCGGGGGTTCGCAGGTCCCGCATCTGCGTGGTGCCACCGGGCGTGAACACCGAGCTGTTCCAACCGGAGGACTCCGAAGAGCCCCGCGTGCCACCGCACCGCGTCGTGTGGCTGGGAGAACCGTTGCCGGGCAACGGTCCTGGCATCGCCGAGCTGATGCCGGAAGTCGAGTTCACGACCATCGGGGGTTCGGCCGGCAGCCGTGCGGCACTTCTGCGGTCCGCCGACGTCGCCGTCTGCACTGGCGTGTCCGCCGAACAGGAAAACCTGACCCTGGAAGCGATGTCGAGCGGTGTTCCGGTCGTCGAGTTCCTGCGTGGCGGCCCCAGCGACATGATGGTGCACGCCATCACCGGACTGCACGTGCGGCAAGGCAGCGTGCTGCGCCTGGTCCGAACCCTGCGCTCACTCCTCGCCGCTACGACACAGCGGACGCTGCTCGGCATCGCCGCCCGCGACCGGGCGTGCGTCCGGTACTCGTGGGACCGCATCGCCGACGACGTGCTCCACAGCTACGACAAAGCGCTCAGCTCACACCCGGTGCCGCGGCAGCGTCCGGTGGAGGTGGTCACCTCGGGGAGGTGAACGGGCCACCGCGCAACGGCTGTCCATTCACCGCGCGACGTTCGTTGTCCCTCACCCGAGGCTCGTAGTGCGTGAAGAAGATCTTGCCCACGAGGTCGCGCCTGCTGCGCACGCCCGTCTTGTCGAACACGCTCTTGAGGTGCTGCTGCACGGTGTGGGCCGACACGACCAGCGCCGACGCGATCTCCGTGGTGGAGTCGCCCTGCAGCACCAGCCGGGTCACCTCCTGCTCCCGCTCGGTCAACCCGTACGCGGACATCAGCAACGGTGAGATGCGGGCAGGATGAGCGAGCTCGACGATCACCGCGGCGCGCCGCTCCCCCGACGAGACGAGGCTCGCGCCGTGCAGCACCACCCATCGGCCCGACCGCGACAACACCCGTGACATCGCCACCTCACCGGGATCGCCCGGATCCGGCGCGGACCGCAACGCCCGCACCGCCACCGCGAGCACCGAGGACGGCAGGCGGCCGGCGCCACCGTCCGGGAGGTCGTCGAGCCACCGCTCGGTTCCCGGCGTGACCGACTCGACCGCGCCGTTCTCCCGCAGCACCAGCAGACCGGGCGCCTCGGGCCGTTCCGGGTCCTGGGCCTCGCCCACCAGCAACGCCCGGCGCGCACCCTCGGCCAGATGCGGTGCGACGGCCCGGACGAAGGCCAGTTCGGCGGCGTCGAACAGCGGCCGTCCCGGTTCCCGGTAGAGACCGACCGCGCCCCACACCTCGCCGGAACGCGTGCGCAGCGCCGCGATCATCTCCTGGTCGGCGCCGTACTCCATGTTGGCCCGCCATCGCGGGCTCGTCGACGGGTCGCCGCCGGTGGCGTCGAGCAACGTCGACACGCCGTCCGCCGACCGGCTGACGTCGGTGAGCTTGTGCACGTCGTCGGCGAAGTACTCGGCGGTGAGCCACTCCTCCGGGAACTCCGGCAATCCCTCCTGGAAGTGGCTCGTGATCAACAGGGACGCGGGGTCCACTGTGTACCAGCAGGGCGACAGGTAGTGCGGCACGGCGTGGCCGAGCACGTCGGACGCCTCGCGCCAGAACGACACGAGGTCCAGCTGCCTGCCCGCCAGCCGGGCGATCTCGCTCCCGGCCCGCCGCATCGCGTCCATCGGAGCAGCCTACGAGCGTCCCCGCCCGCGAGAAATACCAGAAACCTGGAATGGGCTCCGGCCGCGTCCGCTCCTAGCTTCGAGTGAGGACGAAGGAGGACCCATGACCACGATCCTGACCGCGGGCACCGGCGAGATCACCGGTGACCCGGCCGCCGTCACCGACAGATACCTGATCAGCTGCGACCGGTTCGCGCTGGTCGAGCACGCGATGGCACCCCGAGCGCTCGCCGCGCCCGTGCACCGCCACAGCCGTGAGGACGAGTACAGCTTCGTGCTGGAAGGCCAGGTCGGCGTGCTGCTGGGCGAGGAGGAGATCGTCGGCCGGCCTGGAGACCTGATCTTCAAACCGCGCGGCCAATGGCACACGTTCTGGAACGCGGGCGACGAACCCGCGCGCCTCCTCGAGATCATCTCGCCCTCGGGCCTGGAGAACCTGTTCCGCACCCTGGGCACGATGACCGAGCCGCCCGACCCGTCGGCGCTGGCGGACATGGCGGCGGAATACGGCTGCGACGTCGACTTCGCGGCCACCGGCCCGCTCGTCGAACGCCACGGACTGCTGTTCTAGGCGGAAGTCGTGCCACCCCAAGGCGCACACACCCCGGAAGAGCTGGACTACCTGCTGGAGGACGCCGCCCTGCTCCGCGACCGGGCGGCGCTGTCCCTGCTGTTCGAACGGGACGCTCTGTGCGTCCTCGACGGACACCAGGTCCGAGGCAACCAGTTCATCACGACATCGTTGCTGGAGAACGGTTATGTCGCCGCGCCGCGGCACGTCCTGCAACGCGGCGGCACAGCGCTCGTCGTCGGTGCGAGCGCCGTGCACGTTGCCCACCGAGGCGAGAAAGGCTGGCGTTTCACCATCTCCCTGCTCCTGCCCGCCGGGTGCCGATAGGTCGTCACACCGAACTGGGGCCGAGCACCGCGATGGCGGCACAGGACACGGCGAGGACCAGACACAGCGGCGAGTAGTACCGCCGATCGAGCAGCGCGAACTCCGTGTTCCTGCGGGACGACACCACCAGCCCGCCCACACCGCGCAGCGCCAGCACCGCCGCCACACCGAGCGTGCCCGCCAACGAGAGCCATCCCGGCCCTGGAGCGGTGACCAGCCCCGCGCGGGCGACCACGAGGTAGCCGGCCACGCCGAGCAGCAACGCCACGACTCCGGTCAGTCCGGGCGTCGGCAGCTTCTCGACCGGCACGTCGACCACTCGGCGGGCGAACTCCTCACGGGTGCGCAGCGGCCACGGCGAGAACATCCACACGACGTGCAGTGCTCCGACCAGCGTCAGCGCAGTGGCGGTGAACAGGGCCAACACGGTCATCGAGACCTCCACAACGTTCCATACAGACCTGTATGGTCGTCCGTACAGTACTGTATGGAAGGTGGCGAAGCCCCGACTTTCGAAACAGGACTGGCTTGCCGCGGCGCTGACCGCGCTGGCAGAGGGCGGGGTCGGCGCCGTCGCCGTCGAGCCGCTCGCGCAACGGCTCGGCGTGACCCGTGGCAGCTTCTACTGGCACTTCGCCGACCGGAACGCACTCCTGCGCGAGGCGCTCGAGTGGTGGGAACAGCAGGGCACAGACGCGGTCATCGAACGGGTCACGGAGATCGCGGACCCGAGGCAGCGGATGCGCACGCTCTTCCGCGTCGCGATCACCGAGGACCCGACCAGCGGGCTGGAGCCCGCGCTCGTGGCGCACGCCGACGACCCGGTGGTCGCACCCGTCCTGCACCGCGTCACCGAACGCCGCTTGGCGTTCCTCACCGACGGATACACCGAACTCGGCCTGCCGCCCGCGAAGGCACGACATCAGGCGGTGGTCGCCTACGCCGCCTACGTCGGGTGGGTCCAGCTCCGGCGAGCCACGCCGTCGGCGGTTCCGGAGATCACGGACGACCCCGACGCGCTCACACACCTCGTGGAGCATCTGACGTCCTGACCGCCTTTTACTGCTTTACTATGGTGCTAGTAAAGCAGTGAGGGGCTACCGTGTTCGTCTTCCGGCTCGACACCCACTCCGGCGTGCCGCCGTACCTGCAGCTCGTCCAGCAGGTCCGCCAGGCGGTGCTGCTGGGCTTCCTCCACCCCGGTGACCGCCTCCCGCTCATCCGCGAGGTGGTCGAGGACCTGGCGATCAACCCGAACACCGTCGCCAAGGCGTACCGGCAGATGGAGCAGGAGGACCTGGTCACCGGCAGGCCCGGCCAGGGCACGTTCGTCAACGAGCAGCAGTCGGCCGCGATGTCGTCGTCGACCTACACGTCGCTGCAGCGCGGCCTGGCGACCTGGTTGCGCCGCGCCTACGCGGCAGGCCTCGACGAGCAGGCGGTCGACGCGCTCTTCACCTCCGTGCACCAGCAGACGAGGAACGAGGGCGTGGCGTGACAGCGACCGAGTTCGCGCTGCGCACCGACGGTGTGGGCAAGCGGTACCGGAAGGCCTGGGCGCTGCGCGACTGCACGCTCGCCCTGCCGGCCGGCGGTGTGATCGCCCTGGTCGGGCCGAACGGCGCGGGCAAGACCACGCTGCTGCGCCTGGCCGTCGGGTTGCTGACGCCGAGCACCGGCAGGTGGAGGTCCTCGGCCACGACGTCACCGCCAGCACGCCGCACACGCTGTCCCGGATCGGGTTCCTGGCCCAGGACCACCCGCTGTACAAGCGCTTCACCGTCGCCGAGATGCTCCACTTCGGACGGGCCTGCAACCTGCGGTTCGACCAGGGGCTGGCCGAGCGCCGGTTGGCGCAGCTGGACATCCCGCTCGACCGCAGGACCGGCACGCTCTCCGGCGGGCAGCAGGCCCAGGTCGCGCTGGCACTGGCCCTGGCGAAGCGGCCGGACCTGCTCGTCCTCGACGAGCCGGTGGCCAGCCTCGACCCGTTGGCGCGGCACGAGTTCCTGCAGGTCCTCATGGGAGCGGTGGCCGAGGACGGGGTGACCGTCCTGTTCTCCTCCCACGTCGTGCACGAGCTGGAGCGCGTCTGCGACCACCTGGTCGTGCTCAACAACGGCCGGGTCACGCTCGCCGGCGACATCGACACCCTCCTCACCGAGCACCGGCTGCTCGTCGGTCCGCGCACCCCCACCGACCTCGACCGGGCCGGCTCCGTCGTGGAGGCCGTCCACAGCGACCGGCACACGACCCTGCTGGTGCGCGACGGCGCGATTCCGGCCGCACCTGGATGGCAGGCCCAGCCGGTGTCGCTGGAGGACCTGGTGCTGGCGTACCTGCGCCGGCCGAGCGCGGACACGCCGGAGGTGACGGCATGCCGTGGTTGATCTGGCGCCAGCACCGGACCGAGGTCTGCGTCCTGGGTCTGCTCGTCGGCATGTTCGGCGTTGCCCTGCTCGTGCTCGGGGCGCAGGCCCACGACCTGTTCCCCGGCGGTCCCGCCCGGTGCGCGGGAGAGGCCCGCGTCAGCGAGGCCTGCACGGCCTCCTTCCGCCGGCTCGACGACGAGTACGGGTTCGTCGAGAACCTCCTGGCGGCCTTCTACGTGGCCCCCGTCGTCATCGGTGCGTTCCTCGGCGCGCCGCTGCTCGCGCGTGAACTGGAGGACGGCACCTGGCAGCTCGCCTGGACGCAGGCCGTGCCGCGGATGCGCTGGCTGACGGCCAAGCTCGTGGCACTGGCCGGCGTCACGGTCGCGCTCACCGGGATGTTCACCGCGGTGCTCACCTGGTTCCGGCAGCCGTTCGACGCGTGGGAGGGGCGGTTCCAGTACGACGCCTTCGACCTGCAGGGACTGGTCCCGGTCGCGTACGCGCTGTTCGCGTTCGGCGCCGCCACCGCCGCCGGGGCGATCCTGCGGCGCAGCCTGCCCGCGTTCGGCGTCGCGTTCGGGGCGTTCCTGGGCGCCCGGATGCTGGTGGCGCTGCTGGCGCGTCCCGCGTACGCCACGCCGCTCACCGCCACGGCGCCGGTCCCCGTCCGCGGCTCGAAGGACCAGGCGCAGCCGCCCGGCTTCGCCGACTGGGTGATCGAGCACGGCTACGCGGACGCCACCGGGCGCAGGCTGAGCTCGACCGAGTACTACGAGCTGGAGGACGCCGCCGAGCGGGCCGGCACCGACCTCGACCAGTTCCTGCACGCGCGGGGCGTCCAGCAGTTCGAGGTCTACCACCCGGCCGACCGGTTCTGGACGTTCCAGCTCATCGAGACGGCGTTGTTCGTCGCTGTCGCGGCGGTTCTGATCGGTGTGGTGGTGCGGCGGGTACGGCGCCGGGTGATCTAGGGCCAGCCGGCTCGACCACCGTGGACGGTCCTCTTCGGACGAGCGGGCTACGAAGGCGGACCGGCAGCGGTGCAGCGCAGTCTGGCGTGGACCGTCTTCCCGCCTCCAGGGAGCCCACGCACGCCCCAGTCACTAGCCACCTCGTCGACCATCACGATGCCCCGGCCACGCGAGCCGTCCAACCGCGAGCGGCCGCGAACGGGTCTCTCCGGCGACGAGTCGTCGACCTCGACCGTGATCTCCCCCCGCGCCTCGTCGCGCAGCAGCCGCAGCCGGCCCGATCCCTGCGTGTGGTCCAGCACGTTGCTCACGAGCTCGGTCACCACGAGCAGGACGTCGTAGCGGTCGTCCTCGTCGACATCGGACAACGCGCCGGTGATACGACCTCGCAGCAGCGACAGGTCGGCACCACACTCGATGGCCAGGTCGAGCACCAACGAGGTGGAGTCCTCGCCGACGGCAGTCACTCGGGCGCCTCCGCAGGTCCGCTGGCCGGTCGCCACGAAGCTACATGTGCGCTCCCGGTACGTCGGTACCGGATTGAGATGGACCGGAAACGGGCGAGATCGCTTGAGTTGCACGAGAGCGGGGTACTGAAGGATCGCCGTGCACGCGTGCACGCACTGGAGGACCATCTTCGGGTGGTCCGGCCTGGACCGGTGACCGGACGTTGAACACTCCAGCGTCCCGTTACCGGTCCAGGTTCTGGGTGAGCCGTCCTCGCCCGATTCCCTTCGCCGCCGGTCTGTGGCCGTACGATGCGCTGAACGTGCGTCAAGCAGCCGGCGCCCCGAACTCCACCTGGATGGCGAAGGGTGCCGCGGCATGACAGACGGTGCACAAGGACAGGAACCTTCGGTCGACGAAGAGCGTCCTGACCCGCTGGTGCGTCTCGACGAGACCGCGGACGCGCTCGAGTTGCTGCGTGAGGTCTTCACCGGTGACGAGCCGTTGGACGAAGCGCTCCAGCGGCTCGCGGAGACGGCGACCAGGGCCGTGCAGGACGCTGACGCCGTGACCGTCACCGTGATGACGCCCGAGCATCCGCGCACGGCCGCGACGACGGATGCCCGCCTGATCGAGGTCGACGAGAAGCAGTACAGCGCCAGACGCGGGCCGTGCCTGCAGTCGGCGCAGACCCTGGAACCGGTCCGTGCGGTCGTGGGCGAGCACGTCGAGCTGTGGCCGGAGTTCGAGGCCGCGGCCGGCGAGGCCGGTGTCCGCGCGTACCTGTCGGTTCCCGTCGTCCTCCCCGCGTCGGACACCGCCAAGGCGCGGCACGTGGGAACGCTCAACATCTACAGCTACACGGCGACCGCGTTCGACCCGTTCGACGAGGGCCTCATGCGGCTGTTCACCACGGCCGCGTCCGCCACGATCACCAGCGCCCAGCGGTGGCAACGCCTGCGCGACCAGCTCGAGCACATGGAGCTCGCACTCCAGTCGCGCGCCACGATCGAACAGGCGAAGGGCGCGCTGATGGCCGTGCACTCGTGCACGGCGGACGAGGCGTTCGCGATGCTGGTGCAGCGATCCCAGCACGAGAACATCAAGCTCCGCGACATCGCCGTCGACCTTCTCGACAAGGTCCAACGGACCTGAACGACCTCGTCGTTCCAGTAATCTCGATCGAGTTCACGAAGGCGCGCTTGAGCACACAGGTGTGTCCTCTCCCCCTGGGTTGCGCCGTGCCGTGGAGGCAGCAGGAATGAGTGGTACCACCACTACGCCGAGAGCCGTCGACCTGCCGGAGCTGCGGCAACTTCTCGCGGGCCTCACCGCCGTGCGCGACGGAGACTTCGGGATCCGTCTGCCGGACGACTCCGACGGGCTGCTCGGCGAGATCGCCACCGTGTTCAACGGCATGGTCGACCAGCTGTCGCAGTTCACCTCCGAGGTCACCCGCGTCTCCCGCGAGGTCGGCACCGAGGGCAACCTGGGCGGGCAGGCGGACGTCAAGGGCGTCTCCGGCACGTGGAAGGACCTCACCGACTCGGTGAACGCCATGGCGGGCAACCTGACCAGCCAGGTCCGCGACATCGCCCAGGTCGCCACGGCGGTGGCGCGCGGCGACCTCAGCCAGAAGATCGACGTTGACGCGCGCGGCGAGATCCTCGAACTGAAGAACACCGTGAACACGATGGTCGACCAGCTCAGCTCCTTCGCCGACGAGGTCACCCGCGTGGCACGCGAGGTGGGCAGCGAGGGCCGGCTCGGCGGCCAGGCCGAGGTGCCGGGCGTCGGCGGTGTGTGGCTGGACCTCACGAACTCCGTGAACTTCATGGCCGGCAACCTGACCGACCAGGTCCGCAACATCGCGCAGGTGACCACCGCCGTGGCGCGGGGCGACCTGAGCCAGAAGATCACGGTCACCGCGCGCGGCGAGATCCTCGAACTCAAGAACACCATCAACACGATGGTCGACCAGCTCAGCTCCTTCGCCGACGAGGTCACCCGCGTCTCCCGCGAGGTCGGCACCGAGGGCGCGCTCGGCGGCCAGGCCGACGTGAAGGGTGTCTCCGGCACCTGGCGCGACCTGACCGACTCGGTGAACTTCATGGCGGGCAACCTGACCGCGCAGGTGCGTTCCATCGCCCAGGTCGCGACCGCGGTCGCCGGCGGTGACCTGAGCCAGAAGATCCGGGTCGACGCCCGCGGCGAGATCCTGGAACTCAAGAACACCATCAACACGATGGTCGACCAGCTCAGCTCGTTCGCCGACGAGGTCACCCGCGTCTCCCGCGAGGTCGGCACGGACGGCCGTCTCGGCGGTCAGGCGGACGTGAAGGGCGTGTCCGGCACGTGGAAGGACCTCACGGAGTCGGTCAACGTCATGGCGGACAACCTCACCGCGCAGGTGCGGTCGATCGCCCAGGTGACGACGGCGGTGGCGAAGGGCGACCTGAGCCAGAAGATCCGGGTCGACGCCCGCGGCGAGATCCTGGAGCTGAAGGAGACCATCAACACGATGGTCGACCAGCTGTCCGGCTTCGCCGACGAGGTCACCCGCGTGTCCCGCGAGGTCGGCACCGAGGGCAACCTGGGCGGTCAGGCGACCGTCCGCGGTGTCTCCGGCACGTGGAAGCACCTGACGGACAACGTGAACGTCATGGCCTCCAACCTGACCAACCAGGTGCGGTCGATCGCGCAGGTCGCCACCGCCGTCGCCCGCGGCGACCTCAGCCAGAAGATCACCGTCGAGGCCAAGGGCGAGGTCGCCGCGCTGGCCGGCGTGATCAACACGATGGTCGACACGCTGTCCGCGTTCGCCGACGAGGTCACCCGTGTCGCACGTGAGGTCGGCACCGAGGGCATGCTCGGAGGCCAGGCCCGCGTGCCGAACGTCGCCGGCACCTGGAAGGACCTCACCGACAACGTCAACTTCATGGCGAACAACCTGACGAACCAGGTGCGCAACATCGCCCAGGTCACCACCGCGGTGGCGCAGGGCGACCTGACGAAGAAGATCGACGTCGACGCCCGCGGCGAGATCCTAGAGCTGAAGACCACGATCAACACGATGGTCGACCAGCTGTCGAGCTTCGCCGCCGAGGTGACGCGCGTGGCGCGCGAGGTCGGCAGCGAGGGGCGCCTGGGCGGCCAGGCCGAGGTCGAGGGCGTGTCGGGCACGTGGAAGCGGCTCACCGAGAACGTCAACGAGCTCGCAGGCAACCTGACCCGGCAGGTGCGCGCCATCGCCGAGGTGACGAGCGCGGTCGCCGAGGGCGACCTGACCAGGTCGATCACCGTCGTGGCGTCCGGTGAGGTCGCCGAGCTCAAGGACAACATCAACTCGATGGTGGAGTCGCTGCGCGAGTCCACCAAGGCCAACCAGGACCAGGACTGGCTGAAGTCCAACCTGGCCCGCATCTCCGGTCTCATGCAGGGCCGCAGGGACCTCGCCGTGGTCGCCGAGCTGATCATGGACGAGCTGACCCCGCTGGCGTCGGCCCAGTTCGGCGCGTTCTACCTGGCCGACGACGCCGACGACCGGCCGGAGCTGCGGCTGATCAGCTCCTACGGTCACCCCGACGACGACGCCAGGCCCACCCGGTTCCGGTTCGGGCAGTCACTCGTGGGCCAGGCCGCCCGCAGCCGCCGCATCATCGCCGTGGACGAGATGCCGGGCGACTACATCGCCATCACGTCCGGGCTCGGGCGGACCACGCCGGTGAACCTGGTCGTGCTGCCGATCGTCGTCGAGGACCAGGTGCTCGGCGTGATCGAGCTGGCGTCCGTGCACCGCTTCACCGACATCCACCGCGACTTCCTCGAACAGCTGATGGAGACCATCGGCGTCAACGTCAACACCATCATCGCCAACGCCCGCACCGACGAGCTGCTGGCCGAGTCGCAGCGCCTCGCCTCCGAACTGCAGAACCGGTCGGGTGAGCTGCAGAAACGCCAGGAGGAACTCCAGTTCTCCAACGCCGAGCTGGAGGAGAAGGCGGCCCTGCTGGCCACCCAGAACCGCGACATCGAGGCGAAGAACCTGGAGATCGAGCAGGCGCGCCAGGAGCTGGAGACGCGGGCGCGGGAGCTCTCGCTCGCGTCGAAGTACAAGTCGGAGTTCCTGGCGAACATGAGCCACGAGCTGCGCACCCCGCTCAACAGCCTGCTGATCCTCGCCCAGCTGCTGGCCCAGAACCCGAGCCGCAACCTCACCTCGAAGCAGGTCGAGTACGCGGGCATCATCCACTCCGCGGGCTCCGACCTGCTGCAGCTGATCAACGACATCCTCGACCTGTCCAAGATCGAGGCCGGCAAGATGGACATCACGCCGGAGCGGGTGTCCCTGCGGCAGCTCCTGGACTACGTCGAGGTGTCGTTCCGGCCGCTCACCTCCCAGAAGGGCCTGGGCTTCCAGATCACCACCGCTCCCGGCACTCCCCCGGAGCTGGTCACCGACGACACGCGACTGCAGCAGGTGCTGCGCAACCTGCTCTCCAACGCCGTCAAGTTCACCGAGACCGGCGGCGTGGAGCTGCGCATCGAGCTCGCGGACCCGGACCAGCTGCCCGCGGGCGTGCGCGAGCACGGGCCGGCGATCGTGTTCCGGGTCCGCGACACCGGCATCGGCATCGCCGAGCACCAGCTCGAGTCGATCTTCGGCGCGTTCCAGCAGGCCGACGGCACGACCAGCCGCAAGTACGGCGGCACCGGGCTCGGCCTGTCGATCAGCAGGGAGATCGCCTACCTCCTGGGCGGCTCGATCGCGGCGGAGAGCACGCTCGGCGCCGGCAGCACCTTCACCCTCTACCTGCCGGTGCACCGCCCGGACTTCCCCGAGCTCACCCCCGGGGCATCAGGACAGGAGGCGCTTCCGGTGGTTCCGGCGCCGGCCGCCGTCACCGCGCACCGGCGCAGGCTGCTGGTGATCGAGGAACGACCGAAGGGCCTGCTCTCGCTGGTCGCGCAGAGCGCGGTGAACGACCTGTCCGCGAGCGACGATCCCCGCGGCCCGGTCGACGTCGTCACCGCCGCGGGACAGGTGGAGGCGGCGGCCGCGCTGGCCACCGAGCCGTGCCACTGCGTGGTGCTGGAGCTCGACATGCCCGACGAGGCGGCCCTGCGGTTCCTGGAAGCCCTCGACGGCGATCCGGCGGCGGGCGCGGTTCCCGTGCTGGCGCACCACAACCGCAGGCTCCCGGCCGCCTACGAGCGGCAGCTGCTGGAACGGGGCGGCTCCCGCCAGCTGGAGCTGCTGTCCAGTTTGGACGAGCTGCGCGAGCGGATCGCCCTGCACCTCAACGCCAAGGGCCCGCAGGACGTGCTGCCGCTGGTGCGGCCGGAACAGCCGAGGCCGCCGATGCCGGAGCAGGCCAACGGTCAGCTCGCCGGACGGACCGTGCTCATCGTCGACGACGACGCCCGCAACCTGTTCGCGCTCAGCAGCATCCTGGAACTGCACGGCGTTTGCGTGCTGCACGCGGAGAACGGCAGGGAGGGAATCGAGGCTCTGGTCGGGCATCCGGAGATCGACCTCATCCTGATGGACGTGATGATGCCGGAGATGGACGGTTATGCCGCGACAACGGCGATCCGCGCCATGCCCGACCACGAACGGCTGCCGATCATCGCGGTGACCGCGAAGGCGATGCCCGGTGACCGGGACAAGAGCATCGCCTCCGGCGCGAACGACTACGTCACCAAGCCGGTGGACGCCGACCAGCTCGTCTCCTGCGTGCGGCGTTGGATGCGACCGCGGTGACGACCGACGAGGTGGGCGTCGACCGGCTCGCCGGCACGGTCGAGCGCCTGCGCCGCGAGCTCGACGAGAGCCGGTCCGCAGCCGACAGCCGTGCGGTCGTCGAGCTCGCGAAGGGTGTGCTCGTCGAACGGCTGCGCTGCGGTCCTGCCCAGGCCGCCGAGCAGCTCGCCCTGCTCGCCGAGCGTGCGGGTACCACCCAGCTCGACCTCGCGGTGGACATCATCAACGAGGCGTCCGGCGACCGGTTCGGCGTCGTGCCGGCCGAGCCGGCGGACGAGCAGGACAACGGCGTCGAGGTCCGTCTCCGGAAAGCCCAGAGCGGCGCCCTTTCCGCGGACGACACCCAGTCCGTCGCCCGGTCCCTGTTCGCGCACGCGCTCGCACCGCTGGGTGCGACCGCGGTGGCGATCTGGTCCGCGGGCGCGGACTCGTCGCTGAACCTCGTGGGGCACGCGGGTTTCGCGCTGGGTGAGGCCCAGCGCTGGCACTACGTCCCGCCCGGCGTGGCGACGCTCGCCCGGCGCGCGCTCAACGAACGCAGCGCCGTCTGGATCAGCGACCTCGGCCAGTCCGGTCCGCCGTCGATCGGCGCCGGCCTGCCCGGCCGCGTCGCCGTCCCCGCCGGCACCGGCGGCCGCATCACCGGTGTCCTGGAGATCTGCTGGCCCAGCGCGGTCGAGCCGCAACCGCTGAGCGTGCGCAAGCAGGTGGAGGCACTGGCCGAGCTGTGCGCCTCGACCCTCAACGTCACCGAGCCCGCAGGGCACGTGCTGTCGGCACCGTCCGAGCTCGTGGACCTGGCGGACGGACTGCTCGACCCGGCTCTCGTGCTGGGACCCGAGATCGCGGCGAACGGCGATCTGGCCGACTTCCGGGTGCACCACGTGAACGGCCGTTTCGCCGACCTCGCGGGCAGGCCACGCGACGCGGTGGCCGGAAAACTGCTGCTGGAGGCCTATCCGCTGGCCGCGGCCGAAGGCAACCTGTTCGACAAGGTCGAGCGCGTGCACGCGACCGGTGAACCGTTCCGCACCGAGCGCATGACCCTGGCGGCACTCGTCGACGACGTGCCCCTGGCCGTCAACGCCAACGTGAGCATCACCAGGCACGGCGTCCTGGTCCTGGTCGTGTGGCGGGTGCACGACGAGACCACGCGCCTGGCGAACCTCCTGCAGCACGCGCAGCGCCTCGGCCGCATCGGAGGGTTCGAGGAGGAGCCGCACCAGGGCAAGGTCATCTGGAACAGCCAGCTGTACGCGCTGTACGGCCTGCGCGTCGACGAGGATCCCGTGCCGCTGGCCGACATCACCGCCCACGCCCACCCCGACGACCTCGCCTCCCTCAACGGGTTCCTCCGCAACGTCCTGCACCACCACCGGCCCGGATCCGCGGCCTTCCGGCTGCAGCGCGCCGAGGGCGTGATCCGGCACGTCCGCGTCATCGCCGAACCCGTGCTCGACGAGCACGGCTCGTTGATCTCCGTCCGGGGCGCGTACCAGGACGTGTCGGCGCAGCACTGGACCGAGGTCGCGCTGTCCGCGGCGAAGGACCAGCTCGCCATCACGGCGCAGGAGATGGTGGAGCGCAACAAGCTCACGTTGCAGCTCCAGCAGGTGATCATGCCGCCGACGCACCCCACGATCGACGCCTTCGGCCTGCGCGTCGCCGTGCGCTACCAGCCCGCTGCGCAGGAGGAGATGGTGGGCGGTGACTGGTACGACGCGATCGTGCTGCCGTCCAAGCAGATCCTGGTGTCCGTCGGCGACATCACCGGGCACGGCATCAAGGGCGCGACCGGAATGGTGGCGATGCGCAACGCCCTGCGCGGTCTCGCCGCCACGGGCGCCGGGCCCTCGCAGCTGCTGCACTGGCTGAACCTGGTGGCCCACCACCTCGCCGACAACATCATCGCGACGGCGATCTGCGGAATCTACGACCCGGCCACCCGGATCCTGCGCTGGGCTCGCGCGGGCCATCTGCCGCCCGTGCTGGTCAGGAACGGGCAGAGCGAGTTCCTGCCGGCGCTGCGCGGCGTCCTGCTCGGCGCGGTGGCCGAAGTGTCCTATGAGGAGGGTGAGCTGCGGCTGGAGCAGGGCGACACCCTGGTGCTCTACACCGACGGGCTGGTCGAGCGCCGGGACATGCCGCTGGACGAGTGCCTGGAGCTTCTCCGCTCGTCGTTGCAGGACAACGACAAGGGACTGGACGACCTGCTGGACGACCTGCTGGCCGCCAGCGAGTCGAACACGGACGACGACACCTGCGTCGTCGGCCTTCAGCTCCCCTGAGCCGGCTGAGGAAGGCGTCTCGCTACACCGGCCGGGGAAAGAAGAAGGCGACGCGCCTCTGGTAGTCGCGGTATCCCGGGCGGTCCTGCATCCGTTGCTCGGTGCGCTTCGCGCCGGTGGCGAACATCAGCAGATAGCTCATCAACGCCGGCGCCGCCAACGTCCAACCGCCCGGAGACGACGCGGCAGCCGTCAGCCAGGCGCCGTCCCAGACGAGCGAGTCGCCGAGGTAGTTGGGGTGCCGCGACCACCCCCACAGGCCGGTGTCGAGCACGTCGGGCCGTTCGTCCTCGTCCTGCTTCGAGTACTCGGTCTTCTGGCGATCGGCCAGCGCCTCGATCACAGCGCCGCCGGCCATGACGGCCAAGCCCGCGGGCACGAGCCAGCGGCGAGCGGTCCGCGGCAGCGCGCTGGCAGCCGCGACCTGCACCGGCACGGACACCAGCAGTTGGCACAGCCCCTGCGTGACGAAGACCTTCCCGATCACAGCCGCGGTCGAGTCGCCGTCCAGGAACTCCGTGTAGCGCGGATCCTCCTCGTCGCTGCCGCGCACCCGGCCGAGCATCTGGTGCTCCAGCCGGGCCGCCCACGCCGTCACCGCGGCCGCCAGCGCCCAACGCCGGCGTGCGTCACCGCGGCCGGCCAGCGCTCCTGTGACCGCCACCGCCGCCAGCCCCGGTCCCCAGGCGACGTCGGCGTAGTCGCGGCGCCCCTTGCGCAGTGCGACCACCGCGGTGGTCGCCTGGATCGCCGCCACGGCCGCCGCGGACAGGCCCACCACACGCCGCAGGCCGGCCGTGTCCACCCCGCGCACTAGCGCGCCAGCCCGTTGAGCACCTCGGTCATCTGCTTCTCGGTGTCGTTGCCGAGCTTCTCGAACACGACCTTGGCCAGCGGAGCCGCGAGCTTGGCCGCGCCGTTGAACTCGAGGTCGTTGGTGTAGGTGATGCTCGACCCCGTGCCGCTAGGCGTGATCTCGATGGTCTCGGTGGAGGTGGCGGTGTCGTTGCGGCCCACCAGCACGATCAGGCCGTCGGTGAGCTGTTCGAGCGTGTAGGTCAGCTCGGTGCTGATGCCCGCGATCTTCGAGGTGTTGTGCCAGTTCGCCCCGACCTGGACGGGGCCGCTGTCGTTGCGGGTGCAGCTCTCGGTGCCGGGATCCCACTGCACGGCGTTGCCGAAGTCGGCCAGGTACGGCACCACGGTCTGGGGCGGGGCTTCGACGGTGAACGTGCGGGACACGGTGGTCATGGGTCGAACCTTTCGTTGGAGATGTGCTCCGGGTACCCGGTGAGGGCGCGCTCAGTCGTTGTCGGCGTACGCGGCTGCGCTGCGCCGTTGGCGGTCGCGCTTGAGCTCCTTCTCCAGGCCGTGCCGCTGCCCACCGGCCAGGTCGGCGCGGGCGGCGCGTTCGACCTCGCGGAACACGTCGTAGTACATGTCGTCGTACTCCTCGACGATCTGGAACGTCCACCGTCCCGGCAGGACGTTGCGGCCCAGCAGGTCGCGTTGCACCCGGTTCGCGTGCTCGCTGTGACCCGCCTCGCGCAGCGCCGCGATCGCGTCGTCGAGCTCGAAGTCCGCGGTACCGGTGAGCTGGTGGAACGAGTACAGGTGCCCGCGAGCACGTTCGGTGGTCTCCAGCGCCTTGCGGAGCTTGCCCAGCGCCTCGGTCGTCTTGTCGTCCATGCCGACCCGAATACCCCGCGGCGGTTCGCGCCTACCCCGCACGGGTAACCGCAGATCGCAATGTTCAGGAAGAGCGGAGACGGTCACTTGGCAGACGCGTGCGCCGACACCGTGGGTGTTGAGGAAGAGTTCCTGCTCGTCGATCCGGCTTCCCGTCGCACGGTGATGCGCGCGAAAGCCGTGCTGGCTCGGCTGCACGACACGGAACTGACCAAGTTCCACCCCGAACTGGCCGGAACGCAGGTCGAGGCCTCGACCGGTCCGTGCACCACCATGGCCGCTCTCGGCGAGGCACTGGCGCACGCCCGCGCAGTGGTCTCGGACGCTGCCCGCGAGGAGGGCGTGGAACTGCTCTCCCGTGGCACGCCGCCCAGAACCGCGACGCATCCGATCGTCACGGAAGGCGCGCGGTATCACCGCATCCTCGACTCCTACGCGGGCGTCATCGACGACTACGAGGCCAGCGGATGCCACGTGCACGTCGGCGTGCCGGACCGCGAGACCGCCGTGGCCGTGCTGAACCACGTGCGGCCGTGGCTGCCCACGTTGCTGGCCCTGTCCGCCAACTCCCCCGACCGCGGCTACGCGAGCTGGCGGACGGTGCTGCAGTCGAGGTTCCCCGGCGCGGGGGTGCCTCCGCTGTTCTCCGGCGCGGAGGAGTACGACGCGCACGTCGGCCGGATGGTGGCCTGCGGGACGCTCGTGGACCCGTCGCAGTCGTTCTGGCTGGTGCGCCTCGGCTCGTCGCTGCCGACCGTCGAGTTCCGCGTGGCCGATGCCGCCGCCGAGGTGGACGACGCGGTGCTGCAGGCGGCGCTCTGCCGCGCGCTCGTGCACACCGCCTACGACGACATCCTCGCAGACAAGGAACCTCCCGTGGTGCGGGACGACGTGCTCGCAGCCGCGGTGTGGGCCGCGTCCAGGTACGGCATCGACGGCACCGGCGTCGATCCGTGGCGGGAGTGCCGGGTGCCCGCGACCGCGTTGGTCGACGACCTGCTCAAGCACGTGACGTCCGCTTTGGACGAACGCGGCGAGCTGTCGTTGGTGCTTGGGCTCGTCTCCACGCGGGTATGACTGGTAGGTGAAACTTCCTTCGCCGCGCGGCCCTCTGTCCGAACAGGTCGTCACCGCGCTCAACAGTGAACCGGACGGGCGCGAGATCGCGTTCGTGGCGGCCGATCCGCACGGCGAGGACCTCACCATCGCCTTGCACACGTTGTACGAACTGCACTACGGCGGCTTCGACGCCGTGAATCCCGCGTGGGAGTGGGATCCGGAACTGCTGCGCCTGCGGGCCCGGATCGAACGCGTCTTCCTCGAACAGCTTCGCTCCGATGTGGACGGTGGCGACGACCTCGACGCCGAGCTGGACGCGTTGCTGGTCGAGCAGATCCCGGGCAACGGCGTGTCGCACTACCTGCGGGACAACGGGAACTGGGACCACATGCGCGAGTTCTTCGCGCATCGTTCGGTGTACCACCACAAGGAGGCAGACCCGCACGCGTGGGTCATCCCCCGCCTTCGGGGCAAGGCCAAGGCGGCGCTGGTCGCCGTCGAGTTCGACGAGTACGGCGGCGGGCGCGCCGACCGGATGCACTCGCAGCTGTTCGCGGACCTGCTCGACGGCGCCGGAATGCGGTCCGAGTACCTGCACTACCTCGACGACGTGCCGGCACCGGCCATCGCGATCGTCAACATGATGTCGTTGTTCGGCCTGCACCAGTCGCTACGAGGTGCACTGGTCGGCCATTTCGCCGCCGCCGAGATCACCACGGGACCGAGCGCGTACCGCATGACCCGGGCACTCGCGCGGCTCAACGCCGACCCGCGCTGTGTCGAGTTCTACACCGAGCACATCGAGGCCGACGCGGTGCACGAACAGATCATGCGCCGCGACGTCATCGGCTCACTGCTGGAGCAGGAACCATCGCTCAAAGCCGACGTGACGTTCGGAGTCCAGGCCACCAACCTGCTCGAAGAACGGCTCTCCGCTCACCTGCTGTCGTCGTGGGAGGCGGGCGAGTCGTCGCTGCGGACCCGCTTGCGGTGGCTGGTGTCGCAGAACGGGTAACGCTTGCTGCGGCGGCACGCGCACACCGCGACCACGAACCGGTCGCTGGTGTGCGTCACCCCGTCGTCGGTGACGATCTCGACCGGTCCTTCGACGAGCATCGGGCCGTTCGGCACCATCGTCACCTTGCGCGAGTCCTTCTCGGTCACAACATCACCACCCGCACCTGAACTACCCGCGGTTCGCTTCGCTGAATCGAGGGAAGACCACTGAGGAAATCCCGGGAGGCGGACGTGAAGGCAGTCGTGCGGCACGGCAAGGGCGTGAGTCGATGAAGGTCGTCATCACAGGTGCGAGCGGCAACGTCGGCACCGCGCTGCTCCGGCGACTGGCCGAGGACCCTGCCATCGAGGTGCACGGCATCTCCCGCAGACGTCCGGCGGCCGAACCTCCCTACGACGTGAAGTGGACCCCTGTCGACATCAGCAAGCAGGGTGCCGAGAGAGCACTCCGCATCGCGTTCGAGGGCGCGGACGCCGTGGTGCACCTCGCCTGGATGATCCAGCCCGCTCGTGACGAGCGCTTGCTGTACACGACGAACGTGGCGGGATCGGCGCGGGTGTTCGAGGCGGCGGCAGCAGCGGGTGTGCCGCACCTGGTGCACATGTCGTCGGTCGGCGCGTACTCGCCGGGGAGCAAGGATCACCGCGTGGACGAGACGTGGCCGGTCGACGGCGTGACGACGTCGTTCTACAGCAGGCACAAGGCCGCCGTGGAACACATGCTGAACATGTTCGAGGACAGGTTCGTGATCAGCCGGCCGCGTCCGGGACTGATCCTGCAGTCCGACGCCGGAGCGGAGATCCGCGACTACTTCCTGGGCCGACTGGTACCGCGAACCCTGTTCCGGCACCGGATCCCGGTGCTGCCGCTGCCACACGACATGGTCCTGCAGTTCGTGCACTCCGACGACGTGGCCGACGCGCTGGCGCTGATCCTGGCGAAGCGGTTGCCCGGCGCGGTCAACCTCGTGGCAGAGCCCGTCATGACGCCCCGTGCCTTCGCCGAGGTGCTGGGCGCACGGCACGTGCCCGTCGCGCCGGGGGTGTTGCGGCACCTGGCGAACGTCACCTGGCATCTGCGGTTGCAGCCCACCCCGTCCGGATGGGTCGACCTGGCGTTGAGGTCGCCGCTGCTGGACGCGTCGCGGGCACGCACGGAGCTGGGCTGGCAGCCCACGTTCGGTTCGGAGGAGGCGCTCCGGGAGATCGTGCGGGGCATCGGCCGAGGCGGCCGGGTCGACGCGAGCCCAGCGCTGTGACGCCGGAGGAACTGGACCGGAAGTCCGCACAGGACAGTGACCTGCTCCCGGCCGAACGTCCCGGCCTGGCCGTGATCGCGGCGAGCATCGCCGCACGCGGTGGCGCGCTGTGGCTCCCGGTCGCCTGGCTGCTGGCCGGGTCCGGACGGCGCAGGACCGCGTTGCTGGCACTGCGGGCAGGCGCGGTCGCGATGCCGCTCGGCCACCTGCTGAGCCTGCTCATCCCCCGCAGCAGGCCGCACTCGAACCTGCCCGCCCGTCGCGCGCTGCCCGAACATCCGAGCTCCTCGTCGTTCCCGTCGAAGCACGCGATGATCGCGGCGGCGTTCGGTGCGGCGGTCGCTCTGGAGGACCCGCCGGCGGCCCTGTTCGTCACGCCGCTCGTGCTCCTGGTCGCCTACAGCCGCCTGCGGACACGGGTCCACTGGCCGACCGACGTGGCTGGAGGCTTGCTGCTGGGCGTTCTCGTGGCCGTGGGGCTCAAGAAGCGTTAGCGTGAGCTGTGGTGAGCGAGCGTGGTGAGGACACCCGGCTGGCGCAGGCGGAGACGGTCTCCCAGGACGGTGTCGTCCTGGTGACGCTGACAGGTGAGATCGACACGACGAACGCCCAGGACACGCGGTCGGCGTTGCAGTCGCAGCTGGACACGCGCCCGGACGTCCTGATCGTCGACCTCGCCGTGGACTTCTTCGGCTCGGCGGGCCTGACCACGTTGTTCGAGGCCCATGAGCGTGCTGAACGCGAGCATGTCGCGTTCGCCGTCGTGGCAGCCGGACACGCCCCGCGGCGCGCACTGGAGGTCAGCGGTCTCGACCGCGAGTTCGCGGTGTTCGACACCGTCGCGGACGCCTACGAGGCGCTCCGGACGATCGACTAGCCACCCACGTCGCCGCGTCCGCAGTGTCCGCCGCCACCTTGGGGTTCCTCTTTGCACCAAACGGGGTATGTCGCCTGTTCGAGGGTCGAACGAGAGGCACACCGTGGACGCAGGGCCCCTGTTGTACACCGGCGCGGGGCTTGCGACGCTCGCCGCCGCTCTCCTGCCCCGGTTGCTCGACCGCGCGCCGATCTCCATGCCGATGCTCTTCCTCGGTGCCGGCGCGCTGACGTTCTCCGTGGTCGAGCCGCTGCCCGCACCCGATCCCGTCGAGCACAGCGGTCTGCTGCTGCACCTGACCGAGATCTGCGTGATCATCTCGCTGATGGGCGCGGGCCTGGCGCTCAACCGGGTGGTGAGCCTGCGCGGGTGGGCGAGCACCTGGCGGCTGCTCGCCATCACCATGCCGTTGTCGATGCTCGGCGTCGGCCTGCTCGGCTGGGGCGTGCTCGGTCTCGGCGTCGCGGCGTCGGTCCTGCTCGCGGCGGCCCTCGCCCCGACCGATCCCGTGCTGGCAGGCGAGGTCCAGGTCGCCGAGCCGGCGGAGAACCCGGAGTCCGACGAGGACGAGGCGCGGTTCGCGCTCACCTCCGAAGCAGGGCTCAACGACGGACTGGCCTTCCCGTTCACCTACGCCGCCATCGCGATCAGCCTCGCCGGGGTCGCCCCCTCCGGGTGGCTCGGCCACTGGCTCGCGCTGGACGTGTTCTGGCGGCTGCTGGCCGGGCTGGCCGTCGGCCTGCTCGTCGGCTGGGCGCTCGGCAAGCTGTTCTTCTCGGCGCCCTCGAAGAAGTTCCGGCTCGCCGAGCACGCGGAGGGGTTCGTCGCCCTCGCCGCGACGTTCCTCGCCTACGGACTCACCGAACTGATCGGCGGCTACGGGTTCGTCGCCGTGTTCGTGGGCGCCTGCGCGATCCGGGCCGGTGAACGCCGCGACGGCTACCACCAGGTGCTGCACCGCTACGTCGAACAGGCCGAGCGCATGCTCACCGTGGTGATCGTCTTCCTGCTCGGCGGCGCCGCGGCCACGGGCCTGCTCACCGGCACCACCTGGGCCGAGATCCTGGTCGCCGCGGCGATCCTCGTGGTGGTGCGGCCACTGGCCGGCTGGATCGGCCTGCTGGGCGGCAGGTCCGGGCCTCGGGAACGCGCAGTCATCTCGTTCTTCGGCGTGCGCGGCGTCGGCTCGCTGTTCTACCTCGTCTACGCCCTGCAGGCGGGCAGGTTTCCCGAGCAGGACGCGCTCTGGCGAGTGGTCGCGCTCGTCGTGATCGGCTCCATCCTGGTGCACGGGCTGTCCGCGTCGCCGATCATGTGGCTGCTCGACCGGAAGCGCCGGCAGAAGGCCGAGGACCAGCACGACAAGCCGTCCCACACCCACGTTTGAACGCCGAAGTCCGGTTCTCACGAACACCTCTGGTGTCATGTCGCGCTCAGCCGGGTAGTCGAACCCCATGAGTGCGCTGATGGACGACGTCGGCACGGAGTTGCAGGAAGTCGTCGACGGGCTGACCTACCCGGTCGACAAGGTGCACATCGTCAGCTGCGCCGAAGTGCACGGTTTCGAGGCCGCGGTCCGGCGACGGCTGCACCGGCTGCCCGAGCGGGACTACGCCTCGCCGGACGAGGTGATGGCCGAGCTCCGTCCACAGGAGACGGACAGCTCCGACTGAGTGCGAACCACCGCGCCGCCGGTGCTGTGTGAGCGAGCACCCGGTACGCGCGCGGTTGCACCGGCGAGGCCACGTGCGCCGGGAACCTCGCGGGCGGCTTCGTCACGCAGGTGGAGGCCGTCGAGCACAGTTGCCGGCAGGTGGTGCGGCTGGACTCGTCGCGGTCGAACGACATGCCGGCCACTGTCGCCGTCGCCGCACGCCCAGCCTGGCCCGCCCACCGGCGACGGCGACGGCCCGCCCGGCGAGCTCCCGATAGCCGAGCACCTGCCACGGCGTCCGGTCGCAACCGCGCTGGGCGGCACATCTGGCCGGGGCAGAACCCCGTGGCCCGGCAGCCGGCTCATCCGCAGCCATCCCTCCGTTCCACTGGACCCGCGAAAGTATTGCCGCGCTTGGACTTCACATCGCTGAACGGTCAGTTCCCCTTGCCGCGGCCGTTTCGGCCGAACGCGAAGCAGCGGCGACGGCAGCCGGGGACAGTCCGCGCGACGCGACCGCCAAAGGCATGAACCGGCGTCGGGTCAACGCTGAATAATGGCGGGCAGGGGGTGACCGGCGTGCATGTGCGCGTGTTGGGACCTGTGCAGGTCTGGGACGGCGAGGCGTGGTCGTCCATCCGGGCGACCCAGCCACGGGTGGTGCTCGCGATCCTGCTCATCGAGGCGGGACGGGTGGTCAGCGCGCAGCAGCTGGTCGACGAGCTTTGGGGCGGCCGGCCTCCGCGCACCGCGCTCAACACCGTCCAGGGGTACGTCGCACGGCTGCGGAAGCTGCTCGGCAACGGGCCGGAGATCCGCCTGGTGACCCGAGGGCGCGGCTACGTGCTCGAGGTCGCCGAGGGTGAGGTGGACTCCCAGCTGTTCGAGCGACTGGCCGAGTCGGGACAGCGCGACGTGTCCACCGGCCGGTTGTCCGAAGGTGCCGGCCGGCTCGCCGACGCGCTGGCGTTGTGGCGCGGCCATGCCCTGTCCGACGTGCCGGCGTCTCCCGCGGTGACCGCCGAGGTGAACCGGCTCGAGCAGCGCCGCCTGACCGCGCTCGAGGTGCGGCTGGGCGCCGAGCTCGCGCTGGGCAGGCACAACGACGTCGTGGACGAGCTGCGGCACCTCGTCGCCGAACATCCGCTGCGCGAACAGTTGCGATGCCACCTGATGCTCGCGATGTACCGGTGTGGCCGCCGGGCCGAGGCGCTGGACGTGTACCGGGACGGGCGCGCCATCATGGTGACCGAGCTCGGCATGGAACCAGGTCCCGAGCTGCACCAGTTGCAGCGCGCCGTGCTCGCCGACGACACCAGCCTGAACGTCACCGGCTCCCCGCGCGTCACCCCGGCACAGATTCCGGCCGACGTCGCCGGGTTCACCGGCCGTCACTCGCTTCTGCGCGAACTCGACGACCTGATGCCCTCCGGGGGACGGGCGGTGCCGATCGCGACGATCGCCGGCACTCCCGGCGTGGGCAAGACAGCGCTCGCCGTGCACTGGGCCCACCGCGTGCGCGACCGGTTCGGCGACGGCCAGCTGTACGTGAACCTGCGGGGGTATGACAGCGGGCCGCCGGTGGAGCCGATCGACGCGCTGGCGAGGCTCCTGCACGCGCTGGGCGTGCCCGCCGAGAACGTGCCGGCCGACGTCGAGGAGGCCGCCGCCCTGTACCGCAGCCTGCTCGCCGGCCGGCGCGTGCTCGTCCTGCTCGACAACGCCCACCACCCCGACCAGGTCCGGCCGCTGCTGCCGGGAGCACCCGGCTGCCTCGTCCTGATCACCAGCCGGGACGCGCTGACCGGCCTGGTCGCCAGGGACGGGGCACGCGGGTTCCGCCTCGGCGTGTTCACCGCGGACGAGGCGAACGCGCTGCTCACCGACCTGCTCGGCGCCCATCGTGCGCACGCGGACTCGGCGGCCCTCAGCGAGCTCGCCGAGCTGTGCGCCCGCTTGCCGCTGGCCCTGCGCATCACCGCGGCCAACCTCGGCAGCCGCACCCTCGCCGAGCACTGCGCCCTGCTCCGTGCGGGCAACCGGCTGGCCGCCCTGCAGGTCGAGGGCGACGAGCAGACGGCCGTGCGCGCCGCGTTCGACCTCTCCTACGCCGCACTGCCCGACGACGCCGGACGGATGTTCCGGCTTCTGGGCCTGGTGCCCGGCACGGACGTCACGGCGGATGCGGCCGCCGCGCTCGGGGGTGTCGCACCAGACACCGCGGAACGGTTGCTGACCCAGCTCGCCGCGGCGCACCTGGTCGACCAGCACGTGTCCGGACGATACGGCTGCCACGACCTGCTCCGCCTGTACGCGCGCGAGCGGGGCGAACACGAGGACACATCGGCCCAGCAGGAGAAAGCGGTGAGCCGGCTCTACGACTGGTACCTGCACACCGTCGACACCGCGGCGACGCTGCTGTACCCGCAGATGCGGCGGCTCACCCTGCCGATCGCCGACACCGGGTCGCCGACCGGCGCGTTCACCGACGACGTGCTGGCGCTGGCATGGCTGGACGCCGAGCGGCACAACCTCGTCGCCGCTGTCAGCCACGACTCCCGGTACCGGCCGTTACCGGTCGTGTGTCTGCTGGCCGACGCGATGCGGGGATATTTCTGGATGCGCATGCACACGGTGGACTGGCTGACCGTCGCCGCGGCAGGTCTCGCCGCGGCGCGGGCGTGCGGCGACCTGACCGCGCAGACCGGCGCGTTGCTGAGCCTCGCGGACGTGAACTTCCGTCAGGGGAACTACCGGCGGGCCATCGGCTTCTCCGCCAGTGCGCTCGAGAACGCCAGGCGAACCGGCTGGCTGGAGGGCGAGGCGGCGGCGCTCAACAACCTGGCCAACCTGCACACGATGTCGGGAAGGCTGCGCGAGGCGGTCGAGTACCACCGGACCGCGCTCGCGATCAACCGGAGGACCGGCCGGCTCCCCAACCAGATCAACAACCTCGGCAACCTGGGCATCGCGCTCCAGCACCTCGGCGAGCTGCGCTCGGCGTTGACCCGGCACGAGGAGGCACTGGAGATCAGCCGGACCATCGGGTCCAGCTACGCCGAGGCGATCAGCCTGAGCAACCTCGGCGTGGTGCTGCACGATCTGGGCCGGTTCGGCGAAGCCGCCGACCACCTCCGGCTCGCCCTCTCCCTGCACCTCGAGGTCGGCGACCGCGGCTCGCAGGTGGACACCGGCAACGGGCTCGCGGCGGTGTTCGCCGACACCGGCGACCTCACCGCCGCACTCGACCACGCGCAGACCGCGCTCACCGTCGCCCGCGACATCGCCTACCGCCACGGCGAAGCAGACGTGCTGAACACCCTGGGCACGATCCACCGGCGCCTCGGTCACCCGGTGGCCGCGGCCGACCACCACCGGCAGGCGCTGGACCTGACCCGCGACACCGCGCACCGCTACGGCGAGACCCGCGCGCTGATCGGCCTGGCCGCGACGCAACAGGACGCCACACCGGCCGGGGAAGCCGTCGAGCTGGCGAGCACCACGGGGTATCGGGTGCTCGCGGGTCAGGCCCGCGCCGTGCTGGCCACCATCCGGCTCGGCCAGGGCGAGCTGCGCGAGGCAGCCGACCTGGCCGAACTGGCACGCACCTCGCACCACGACACCGGCCACCTCCTCGGCGAGGCGGACGCCCTGCTCGTGCTGGCGGACATCTCCGCTCGCGGAGGCGATCCCGACGAGTCCCGGGCACGGCGGAGTGCCGCGGCCGCACTCCTCGCCGAGATCGGCGCCGCCGCACCCCGAGGTCACCTCACGGGGATGCGAAGTAGTTGAACGAGAACCAGTTGTCCTTCGGCACGCCTGCCGACGTGTAGCAGGCGACGTCGACGAGGCCTCCTGGCTGGCTGCCCGGCTGCGGGGTCCAGCCGGCCACGTTGCAGAAGTCGCTGGTGTCGCCGTTGACGACGAGCTGCAGCGTGTCCGGGCCCTTGAACGTGCCGTAGAGCTGGGCCTGGTACCGGCCGGCTCCTGACCGGGTCACGGAGTGCACGAAGCCGTCTGATCCGAGGTTGCGGGGCTGGGACGGGACGTAGGACGACGCGCCCGGCTGGTCTGCCTGCAGGTAGGCGAACTGACCGCTCCTGGCACCGACGATCGAACGCTCGTGCACGTACACGAGTGTCCACTGTGGAGAGAAGCCGGCCAGCGGAACGAGCTTGTCGCACCGCACTCGCGCGTCCACGCCCAGCGCGTGCGGATACCACTCGACGATCGCGCAGCGCACCGGCTGTCCCCCGAGGGCGGTCACCTGCGCGTTGCCCGCGATGTTGTTGAACGCCTGGCCGAAGAAGCGGACCGTCCACGTACCGGTCCGCTGGTCCAGGTAGATCTCCACCGGCCCGCCCGCGGAGTTGTGACTCGGCGCGGTGGTGTGCACCGGGAGCAGCGGCTGGTCGTTGAACACGTAGCCGTACGCACCCACCGCCCCACTGTCCGATTTGGATGAAGCGAAGTACGACAGGGTGAACCTGCTGTCCGCACGGGTCGTGCCCGCGTAGCACTCGACCCGGATCTCCTCCGCCGAGCCGGCCGGGGCGAACCGAGCCACCTGGCAGTGCACGGCGGCCCTGTTGACCGCGGTCACCATCGGCACCCCGGCCGAGGACGCGCCTCTGAGGCGGACCAGGTAGCTGCCGGTGCCTGTCCTGGCCACCTCGGCGCGGACACCGGGGCTCCCGGCCGCCTGCCTTGCGGGTTCGTAGAACTTCACGGTCGGTTGATCGGCGTGCAGAAATGCCCACACGTCCGATTCGGCCGCCGTGCCCACCGATGGCGCGAACATCGCCGCGACCGTGGTCAGCACGAAGACCACCGCTCTGGACAACGACCTCATCTGTTGCTTCCCCCTCCGTGCGAAATCGTGGTCATCTGAAGGACCGGGCTTGCATCGTGTAAAGCTCGGCGTACAGCCCACGGGCCGCGATCAGCTCGTCGTGGGTGCCCTGCTCGGCGACCCTCTGGTCCGCGAGGACCAGGACGCGGTCGGCCGCGCCCACGGTCGAAAACCTGTGCGACACCAGGAAAGTCACCATTCCGCGTGGCTCACCGGCGCGGGCTGTGGCCGCGTAGGACTCGAACAGCTGTTGCTCGGTGTGCGTGTCGAGCGACGCGGTGGGCTCGTCGAGGAAGACGACCAGCGGTCCGGCGCGCGTCATCATGCGGCCGAGCGCCAGTTTCTGCCACTGCCCCGCGGAGAGGTCCACGCCGTCCCAGCGCGTTCCCAGCTGGGTCGCCAGGCCGCCGGGCAGGCAGGCGAGCACATCGGTCGCGCCCGCGCGGCGCAACGCGCCGAGGACGTGCCGTTCGTCGTCGAGCGTGGCCAGGTCGCCCACCCCGACGGAGTGCTGAGCGGTGAACTCCAGTTTCGCGAAGTCCTGGAACACCGCCGAGACCCGCTGCCGCCAGCTGTCGACGTCGATGTCGGCGAGGTCCACGCCGTCGACGAGGATGCGTCCCTCGGTCGGCTCGTACATGCGGGTCAGCAGTTTCACCAGTGTCGTCTTGCCCGCGCCGTTCTCCCCGACCACCGCGACCACAGATCCGGCCGGGATGCGCATCGACACCCTTCGCAGCACCCAGGTGTCCGTGCCCGGGTAGCGGAACGACACGTCGTCGAACACGACGCCGTCGGTCAGCGCCACCTGCGCCTGCCGGGTACCGGTGCTCCGGGCGGCCGCGGTGGCGGCGTAGTCGCGCAGCCACAGGAACCGTTCCGGGCTGCGCAACGTCCGTCCCAATCCGGCCACCTGCTGAATCGGCCAGCTCACCGCGGTCTGCACCTGGCCGCTCAGATAGATCGCCAGCACCACGTCGCCGGGCGTCGCGCGCCCGCGGATCGCCTGCCACAGCACGAATCCGACCGCAGCGACCACACCGGCCGCGTAGAGCGCCTCGCGCACGAGGCCGGCCACCGCCACCCGCCGGGCCGCCCGCTCCACCGGGCGGCGATGCACGTCCCACGCGTGGGTGGCCCGGCGTTCGATCTCCTCCGCCAGCCCGAACACCCGGATCTCCATGCCCGCGTCCCGGTCGTAGGCCAGCGCGCGCAGATGTCTCGCGGTTCTCCCCGGTGCCGCGGACTCCTCCTCCGCGTGCCGGAGCCACCGCTGCTGGACGCCCGCGATCCAGATCGACGGCAGTGCCAGCACGACCAGGGCGAGCATCAGCGGGTGCACGACGACGAGCAGCGCGAAGACGGTGATCCCGCCGCAGATCGCCTTGAACGTCACTGCGAGGGTGCTCACGGACTCACCGAGCAGCCCCTGGGACTGCCGCAGCAGCTCCAGCCTGTCCTGGTAGTCGTCGCGTTCGTGGTGTTCCAGTCCCGGCAGGCCCGCGCAGATCCGGGCGATCTCCACCTCGAAGGCGTGTGCCACCTTCTCGCTGAGCACCATGCGCCACTGGCTGCTCGACAGGTCCAGCTGCCAGCCGAGTCCCGCTCCGAGCACCAGCCCGGCGACGCCCAGCACGATCAGGCCGGTGTCGCCTCGCAGCGCGCCGGTCGTGATCAGGGCCAGCCACAGCCCGGCCAGCAGTCCCAGGGTGTTGCCGATCGGCTCGGCCACCACCGCGAGGGTCAGCCGCCTGTCCACGTTCCACGCCGTCGAGACCAGCAGTGTGATCGCCCGCCGGGTGCCGCCCATCACGCCACCTTCTCCCCGGCGCGGGTGAACCGTTCGGCCTGCGACCGGAACATCGCGGCGTACCGTCCTCCGGTCGCCATCAGTTCCTCGTGCGAACCGTCCTCCACCACCCGCCCACCGGCGATCACCACGATCCGGTCGGCGTGCCGCACCGAGGCCAGCCGGTGGGTCACCAGGATCGTGGTGGTCCCGGCGGTGCCCGACCGGAACCGGTCGAACAGCTCCCGCTCAGCCCGCACGTCCAGGCTGGCGGTGGGTTCGTCGAGGATCAGCAGGCCGGCGCCACCGCGCACCGCGGCCAGTGCCCGCGCGAGCGCGACCTTCTGCCACTGTCCACCGGACAGGTCCTGGCCGCCGGGATGCCCCGACGACAACACCGTGTCCCAGCCGGACGGCAGGCGATCGGCCAGTCCACCGGCGCCCGCGTCGGCCAGTGCGCCGGCCAGTGCCTCCTCGTCCCCGGACATCGCCAGGTCGCCGAACGCCACGTTCTCCCGCAGCGGCAGCTCGTACCGGACGAAGTTCTGGAAGATCGCGCCGATCCGCTCCCGCGCGTCCGCGGGCGCGACACCCGCCACCTCGACGCTGCCGCGGCCGGGTTCGTACAGCCCGCACAACAGCTTGATCAGCGTGCTCTTGCCGGCACCGTTCTCGCCCACGACCGCCAGCGACTGTCCAGCCGGGACGGACAGCTCGAGTCCGCGCAGTGCGGGTTCTTCCCTGCCGGGGTAGGTGAACCACACGTCGCGCAGGCAGACGCCGACCGGCCCGGCGGAACCGGTGGCGGGCCGGGTCACCGCCACCGGAGGCTCGTTCGCCAGGAGTCTTTCGAGCCGCAACGCCTGCCAGGCCACGTGGCGTGCCTTGGCCAGCGGGATCTCCGCGCCGAAGACGTGTCCCAGCGCGCTGCCGGCGAGGACCGCCTGCACGAACACCACCAGCTGCCCGGCCGACAGCGCGCCCGACGCGGCATGCCACCCCAGCGAGCCCAGCACCAGGACGTGCGCGCAGACGACGCCCGACGTCGCCGCCAGGACGGTGCGCATCCCCAGTCTCCTGCCCTCCCAGACCGCCCGCAGCGCCGCGACGTAGGTGTCGGCGTACCCGCGCACCAGCCAGTCGGCGAGGCCGAAGACGCGGACCTCCTTCGCCGCCTGCGCGCCGACCACGAGCCGCCGCAGGTACCGCGACCGGCGCATCCCCGTCGCCGCGGCGCTCGAACCGAGCTCGACACCCTTCTCCAGCCACAGGTCGATCCCGTGGCTCAGCGCGCGCCATCCCGCCAGCATCACCAGTGGCGCCCACCAGGCGAACATGAGCAGCACCACGAACGCGCTCAGCCCGGTAGTCCGGCGCTGCACCAGCTCGCGCAGGTGAGTGGCCGTGGCGACGAACCCGTCGGCCCGCTCGAACTCCCCCAGCGCCGCGAGCTCGCCGACGACGAGCGGATCGTCGAGCTCCGCCACTCCGCGGGTCCGGAGCGTGGCCCTGGCAACGGTCCGGTGCACGGTCCGGCCGTAGCGACCGTTGATCACCTGGACCTGATAGCCGGTCAGCGGCCCCAGAACCGCTCCGAGGAGCAACGCGCAGGCGAACCCTCCCAGGGCGAGCACGGCACGGCCGGGGTCGTGCGGGAGGCTGTCGATCAGCACGCCCGACGCCAGCACCGCCGCGGTCGGCGCCAGCCCCTGGAGCACGACCAGCGCTCCGACCCCGACAGCCCGCCACCCGGCCGCCCGCCACAGCAGCGTCCACAACGCCCTGCGCCGGGCCGCCCGCCCGCGCATCCCCGCCCACGACCACCGGTCGTTCTCAGCGCGTGCCATGGCCGTCCCCGAAGTGCGAGACCACCGCGTCCGCCCACTGGTACCACTCCGACGGGTCGTGGGCACCCTCGGCGTCCTCCAGGTACCGCAGCCGGCCCGCCGGTCGCCGGGACTCGCCGAGCAGCTCCGCCAGCTGCCTCGACTGCCACACCGGGCACCGTTCGTCCCGCCGGCCGTGCCCGACCAGCAGGCGCAACTGCGCCAAGGAGGGGATCCTGCTGACCGGGCTGCGTTCCCACAGCAGGCGTTCGTCGTGCTGGAGGTCGCCCAGTTCGGTGTCGAGCCACTGCCTGCGCACGCCGGCGGCCGTCGCGCGCAGGCCGATCAGGTCCACGACCGGCGCCCAGACCGCGACGCGGTCCACCGTTCGTGGCATCGCCGCTCCCGCCAGGAGGGCGAGGTAGCCGCCGTAGCTGTGCCCGTACAGGCACAGTGGACGATCGCCGGCCTCGTGCGCCAACCGGCACAGGCGCCACTCGATCGAACGCGCGTCCGCGCCGCCCCAGTCCCCTCTGCTCACCCCTTCGTACTCGGGGCCGTACCCGGAGCTCCCGGGATAGTTCATGCCGACCACGGTCCAGCCGGCACCGACGAGCGCCGCGATCACCGGGTCGTAGGTCTGGTTCAGCCGCCCTCGCGGGCCACCGTGCAGGAAGAGCACCGTGCCCGCGTGGCCGGAGACGCGCGGCGCGAACACCCACTCCGGGATCCTCCGACCCTCCACATCGGACACCCAGCGCAGGTCCCACCGCATGTCCCCCGCGGCCGCGCGGCCGCGGGGGCTCAACGGCCACGTCTCGCCGTCCTCCCACCGCCACCGGAGGACCGCCGGGGGCGCCGCCGGTGACTGGTGCCAGCCGATCACGTGCCGCTCGTCCCGCGAGAACCGCAGGTCGGTGGCGATGCTGTGGTCCGAGCGCAGTGAACCGACCTGGTCACCGTCCACGTCCAGCACGCGATAGCCGAACTCCGCTCCGTCCCAGTCCGCCACGAGGACGCGCGTACCCGACGGCCCGACGTCGCCGCACGAATGTCCGGCGTGCTGGGGGAACCACCGGACGCGCAGGGCCGACAGCTCCAGCACGCCAGGAACAGGCTGTCCCGCACGGTCATAACCCGTCAGGCCCACCACGCCGCCACCGTGCCCGGCCGCCGCGACCGGAACCACGTCACCCGTGCGCCCGATGTCGACGCGGGCGTAGCCACCTTCAGACCACCGGTACACGCGCACCTCGCCCGGTGAGTCGTCCCCTGGGCCGATGTTCGCGACGACGAGTTCCGCCTCGGCGTCCCATGCGCCGACGCCGCTCACCCCTCTGCTGCCGGCGAGCACGACGTAGGAGTTCGACTCCGGGCAGTACGAGCACAGCACGCTCTCCTCACCGTCCGAGAGCACCAGCAGGACCTCGAGCAGGCCGGACCGGTTCACCCGGCACGCGACCGGCCGCCCGATCACCTCGTGGCCCACCGCTTCGGCTCCCCCGGTCGCCACGTCCACGACCCGGAGCTCGCACCGGCCGCTGTGGCGTCGCCACAGCACGAGCAGGGCCGGCGCGGCCCAGTCCAGGACGTGCCACTCGTCGCGAGGATCGTCGAGAACGAGCCACTGCGGCGAGGTGGCCCCGCCGTCCTGTTCGAGACGCCGGCACTCGATCCGGGCGCGCTCACCAGCGAACTCGAACGCGATCAGCGTCCGGTCCGGGCTGAGACTCCAGTCGGTCGGCGCGAGCTCAGTCATCGTGGCCGTGCCCTTCCAGGAGGGCCAGCAGCGCCCTGAGGTCGGCCGCCATCGCCGTGTGCGCCGCCAGCTCGTCCGCCAGGACCGTCATGATCGCGGCGGGCGGCTGCTCGGACCGTCTGTCCAGGTTTCGCATGATGCCGGTGATGACGGCAGGTGCCGCGCGCTGCATCCGCGCCACGGCACCGGCGTACCACCAGGCCGCCTCACCGACGGCCTCCCCGGCGAGCTTGGCGTCCGCGAGGGCCAGGCAGCAGGAGACGACGGCTCGTTCGACGGTCCTCGACGGCGCGGCCTCGGCGTCATAGCGGCGCGACAGCAGGACCGCGACCTCCTCGGCCTCGGTGAGGTCACCGCTGTCGATCAGTGCCCGCGCCAGCGCGGGCCCGACGTAGGCCAGCGCGGGCAGGGAGTCGGAGCCCGCCGCGATCCGCCATGCCCGCCGGTAGCGGAACAGCGCGTCGTCGGGGGACTGTCCACTTCGGAGTGACACGGTCGCCAGGTTGGTCAGCAGCAGCACCTGCTGGTCGAACAGGTGTCCCTTCTCCTGCACTCCCGGCGCCGACAGCTCCCGCAGCGCCGCCAGTTCCGCCGCCACCGCCCCGCCGTGGTCTCCGCTGCGGTAGAGGGCGAGCGCGATCCCGTTGCGGGCGGCCGCCGCCTGGCTGCCGCGTGCCTCGGGATCAGCGGCCGCGCTCACCGACAGGTGGTGCCGGGTCCGGCCGAAGCAGTGCATGCTCGCCTCGGCCGACCCCGGAGTCTTGTCCCTGGCCAGCAGTTGGCCGAGGTGGTAGCCGAGCCGCGACTGGACCTCCGCCTCGACCCCGTACCGCTCCGCGAGGTCGAGCATCGCCCTGGCGGCGGCCGCGGACACCCGCCGCGGCCCGACGGTCAGCGCGGCCAGGTAGATCGCCGCCGCGTCGTCGCGCGCGGCGGTGGTCCAGCGGCTCTTCCGCGCCGCGAGGAAGACGCTGCGGCCGAACCACGTGATGGTGCCCGGCGAGTGCGCGGTCTCGGCGAATCCGAGCCGCTTCCACGCGCCGGGAACGACGGGGGCGTGGGCCGCTGTCGCGACCAGTGGGCTCGGCTGGTCCGCCACGACCATCCCGGCCAGTTCGGAGACCAGGCCCCGGTTCGCCGCGGCGTAGGTGGCGCCCGCCAGTGACCACTCGCGGGAACCGGCATAGGTGTGCACCGCGCCCGGCTCGCCGGCGCGGGCGGAGGTGACCTCCTCGACCCGGTCCCAGTCCCATCCCCGCAGTGCGGCCCAGTGTTCGAGGTCCTGCCGCCGGGCGTGTCCACCGGCCAGCAGGAGGGTCAGCAGTATCTCGTCCGACTGACGGCCGCGGGGCAGGCCGGGGCGTGTCGCCGCCTGCGGCTCGTGCCGCAGCACGACGAGCCACGGGCGGTCCGCCCGCCCTGCCGTCAACCGGGTCCGGCAGGCCTGCCAGAAGCGGACGTCGTCCTCGGCGGGCCGGCCGATCACCTCCGTCACGAGCATCCTCGGCGAGGCGGCGTCGGCGCCCGGCCGTGCGGTGAGGTGGGCGATCTCCCGCTCGATCGCCGCCTGGCGTTCCTCGGCGCACCCGAGGATCCGCAGTGCGGCCGGGTTCTCCGGCCGTGGCGGGGACACCGGGCGGCCGGTCCACAGTGGACGCCTGAACCTCCCCGTCCCCGCCGACAGGAGGTACGTGACATCAGGACGCACCAGCAGCTCGCGGACACGGGCCCGAACCTCGTCCGAGGAGGCCGTCACGATGCTCAGCGCGGACGACTCGTGGTCCGCCAGGACAGTGTCATCTCTCATCGCGGGCAGGCTCCAGACTGAGGTGGCTGGCGCGCAGGGTGGGCCGGTTCTGGATGAACCCGACCGAGCGGTACAGCCGATGTGCGACCCAGTTCTCGTGCAGCACGTTCAGATGGCAGTCGGTGTAGCCCGACCTCGCCAGTCCTCTGAGGCTCTCCACCAGCAGCGCCCGCCCGAGTCCGTTGCCCCGTTCGGATTCCGCGATCACGAGGTGCGCGACCAGCGGCGCCCCCTGGAACTCGCTGACGGCGATCGCGGCGCGCGGTACCGAGCCCCGCACCACCACCAGACTCGCTTCGCGGATGATCGGGCCGAGCACTCCGGACAGCGCGTCCTGCCACACCCGCCGGTCACCTGCGCGGTCCGCCTCGGTCGAAAGTCCGGCCAGCAACGCGGGTTCGTGGAACCTCGGGTCCAGCGGCGTGAAGTGATGGGTGCCCGGCAGGTCTCTGCTGTGCAGGACGAGCAGGTCGTCGTCGAGCGGCAGCCACATGGGCACGATCCGCTGCAACAGCACCGCGCCGCCCTCCGACATGTCGTCGTCCCAGAACTCCGGATGGAGCGCGACGATCTCGGTCATGCCGTGCTCGGCCGCCAGATGCGCGCACACGGCCCGCAGCAGCGCGGCCGGCTCCGGATCCCGGCGCTGCGGCAGGCAGTCCGTGACGAACCAGGCATGTTCCTGCGGCATGACCGAACAGGTGAACACCGTTCGGCCCTCCCGCCGGGCGTGCACCCGCCGGCCGCCATGCCACTGATCCGTGAGGTCGACCGTGAAGTCGTCCAGCCCCACGTCGTCCCTGACCCTCATCGTGTCCCCTCGTCACTCGGCGGAGGTGCCGTCAACGGGGTGCCGGTGACCAGGCCCGCCAGCCGCAGGCGGAACGCGTGAATGCCCGTGTAGCCGCGCATGTAGCCCGGCCGCGGCTGTCCGTCACCCTCGTGTGCCCATTTCACGGCGAAACCGCGATGGATCTTCAGTGCGTCGAGCTTGCGCCCGATGTGCGCGGCCGCCGCCGAGAACTCCTCGCCACGGCGGTCGGCGAGCTGGAGCAGGTAGTCGCCGTCCCCGGCCAGACCGTGACAGCGGCAGCAGCTCCCGAACGGTCGTCCGAGGCTGATCGCCCGCCCGGCCCTGACCGCCGCGTCGCCGAACTCGGCGGCACCAGTGGCGGACTCCAGCGCGAGCAGGAACGTGCCGACCCCGGACGCTCCGTTGCACCAGTGCGTCCACGGCGTCCCGGTGTAACTCGGGTGGTGCGTCCAGCTGAGGCCCCTGCCGTCCGCGACCGGGACCCCGGCCTCCACGAGCGCGAGACCGGTCGTCACGGCGAGGTCCACGGCCCGTTCGTCACCCAGCGCCGTGCCCGCGGCCAGCAGGAAGTACCCCACGCCGGCGCTGCCGTGCCCGAAGCCGTGGTAGCTACGGCCACCCTGCGGCCACGCCGGGAGTCCCGCGTCGTCCTGGACGTCCCGCAGCAAGCGGTCCGCGATCTGCGCGAGCGCGGCACGGCAGGCCTCGTCACCGGTGCTCCGCCACACGGCCAGCAGGGTGAGACCGACTCCCGCCCAGCCGTGCGTGATGTCCGGGCCCTCGGTGCCGGCCGCGGCCAGCTCGGCGGCCAGGTCGCGTGCGCGCCGTGACCAGCGCGTGGCGCGGCGACCGCCCGTCGCGGCCGCGAGCTCCACCATCAGCCACGGCATCGCCCCCAGCCCGAAGTACAGCCCCGCCGGGCTCTGCCTGGGGATGAAGGGATGCGCGGCGAAACTCCACTCCAGCAACTCGTCGGCGTGGCCGGCCCACCGCGGATCACCGGTGGCGCGCCCCAGGTCGAGGTAGTACCGGACGATTCCCGTGGTCCCGGACATGAACGACGCCGGGTGGACCGACCCCGGTGCCCACGCGCCCGGCCACGGCCACGGTCCGCTGTCCCACTCCACCCGGCGGACCAGTTCCTCGCCCGCCGCCACGGCCTCGGCGAGAACCTCCTCCCGGCCGAGCTCCGACTCCGCTGTCGCCGCAACGGCGGCGCTGGGTCCGAACGCCGCCAGCACAGCCGGAACGTGCGGCGCGAAGTCCGTCGCGCCGTCCAGATACGGGTCGGCACCGGTCAGGACGAAGTGTGCGATCGCGGTGAGCGCGTACTCCACGTCGAAGGAGTTCCCGGTGTCGCGGTAGGGCACGTAGCCCGGCGTCGCCCCGGCGAACGGTGGCTCGGTGGACCGGGACGCGCGGAAGAGTTCGAGGTCGATGACCGCGACGCGGTCGCCGTCGACCATGATGTTGTTCGGCGTCAGGTCACGTGGTTCGACGCCGTGGGCCGTCACCCGTGCGACCAACTCACGGATCTTCCGCACGAGCGCCGAGGTGTCCACCTCGGGTTGCCCGCGGTAGTTCATCGTCTCCACCCACTGCCGCAACGTGGTCCCCGGGAGGTGCTCCTCGACCAGGTAGGCGTTGTCCTCCTCGAAGAAGAACTCCACCGGCTCCGGTGCCAGGCCACTGCCCTTGAGCACCTGGAGGACCTTCCACTCGTTCAGCAGCCGGGACCTCGCGTCACGCCCCGTCAGGTCCGCGGCGGTGCCGATCCGCGCCTCCTTCACCACCACCTGCGAGCCGTCCAGGTCAGCCAGGTAGACGCCGCCTTTCGCGGACTGGTGCAGCACCTCGCGGATGGCGATGCCGCGCCCGAACAGGCCACTCCCCTGGTCTCGTCGCTCCGGCACGTCCGGTAACGGTGGCGCCGCTGCCCACGGCGGCGCGTGCCGACCCGGTGCGCGCCGGTCCTCGACCCGGCGGCCCGCGGGATCGATGATGATCCACTCACGCGTCTGCGACGGGCCCTCGTAGCTGCCGCGCGGCGCGAACGAGCCGTACCTGAAGTAGACGTTGCTGCCGCGGCGGAGTCTGCGATCACTGGGCACGACCGGCCCCACGTCCAGTCTCGTCGCCTCGTGCAGTTCCGCGGCGAGACCGGCGGCGTCGTCCTCGGTGTAGACCGTGATGAACTTGCCGACCTGCGAGATCGGCGCCGGCGGTGTGCAGAGCCGCATCAGGTGGTCGACGGATCGCGCCACCTTCCACCGGGCACCGCGAGGCATCAGGATCTCGGCGACGCCGCGCAGTGTGCGCAGGGCCGACACCGGAACCGCACTGACGTGAAGTTTCCACCCCTGTGCGGGAAAAGGACGATCAGTGGCGGGGTCGAAATACCACCACGAGCGGTCACCGCCGAGCAGGTAGGACGATCCCCACGACGCCGCGAGGCCACGCACACATTCCCTGATCGGGTCTTCCGAGAAATCCTGCACCACGACGACCACCCCCTCTTTCCTCCGGTGTTGCCCTGGGCCGGTGAGCCCAGGGCAACGACGTGCACCGATCAGCTTTCGCCCGGCTGAATCGGTGTGTGCGCGGTGCCGCCGCACGTGTGCGAGCACAACGAGCAGAGAGACACGTCCTCCAGCAGCAGCTGGTCGTCGACGTATCCCATCCGCAGCAGGTCGTCCGCGTTCAGTCGTTCCGGCATCTCGAACCTCCTCCCGTGTTCTTCCATTTGGCCAGCGAGAACAATCTAGAGCCGGAATGAACGAGAAGTCATGAGCAGGGCATCTACTCAATTGATCGCGGATCCACAAAAAGAACTACTCAGGCCGAACGGCCGGTTACTCAGACCCGACGAACAATGTCGCGAGCTCGATTCGACCTGAGACACCCAGCTTTCCGTACACACGGGAAAGGTGGTTGTCCACGGTGCGCACCGACAACCGCAACCTGCGGGCGATGTCCGGACTGCTGGACCCGACCGCCAGCACCGCGATCTCCTGCTCCCGTGGTGTGAGCACCTCCGCGAGGTCCTGCACCACCAGCCCCGGCGTGCTGGCCGCCGGACATCGGGCGGTGTGCTGCCTGGCGTGTGCCAGGACCGCCACCGCGTCGCTCGTCCGGCGGGCGTCGCGGTAGGCCCTGCTCGCGGCGACCAGCGCCTCGGCCGCGAGCAACGGCGCGGGTAGTTCGGCGAAGGTGCGGGCGACCTCCTGCAGGCCGTGGCCGTCCTGCTCGTCCAGGGCGGTCGCGGATCTCGCACAGGTGAGGACCAGGGCGCTGTCCGCGGTCTCCGCGAGATCGGCGAGGCGGCCGCGCACGCGCCCGGCTGCCCCGTGCCGTGCCGCGTCGTACAGGATGATCGCCTCCACGCACGGCAGCCCGGACTCCCTCGCCGCGGCGGCGGCGGTCAGCGCGAGCTCGGCGGCTCTGGTGTGCTCGCCGCCGGCTGCCAGCACCCAGGCCCTGCTCGCCTCGGTCTGCGCGCGGTACACCCGCTGCACCGGCGTCGCGAGTGCGTCGGCGCGGTCCAGCACCTGGCGCGCCTCCGTTCCGGCCCCCGTCATGGCCAGCGCGCCCGCCAGGATCGTCAGGTGCGTCCGCAGGCCGCCGTGCGGGTCCTGCCGCTCCTCGATGGCGACCGCCTCGCGCAACAGGTCCACGGCACTGCGCAGATCACCCTGAACCTGGGCGACCATCGCACCCAGCACGGCCCAGGCCGCGACCACCACCTCGGCACCGGCCGCGTCCCGGTACCCGCGGCCGGCCACCGCCCGGGCCTCGTCCAGCCTGCCGGCCAGCAGCAACGCGTACCCCCTGGCCATTCTCAGGAACGGACCGCCGACGTGGCTGCCCTCCCGATGAAGGTCCGCGAGCCGTTCGCCGTCGTCGGCCAGCTCCAGCGCCACCCCGGTCCTGCCGAGCATCGCGCTCGCACAGACCACGACGGTGTACGCCCACAGGCGACCGTCCAGGGGCGCGGACTCGTTCTCGGCGATCCGCAGCCCGATGTCGAGCGCCTTCGCGCACTGCCCCTCGGACAACAACACCATCGCGTGCGTGGCGCACTCGGAGCCGTCCAGGATCGCCGTGGCCTCCTCGTGATGCGCCAGCCCCCAGTAGAGGAGACCGGCCCTGGTCGACATCCAGTGGGAGCGCGCCTCAGGACTCACGCCTGCAGGTGGCCCGTCGGACACGAGCGCGATGCCGTCCTCGTGCCGCCCGCGCCAGCGCAGGACGGTGGCGAGGACCGCGGAGGCGTCGCCGGCACCGGCGTCGACCGCCGCGCGCGACAGCCGTTCGGCCAGCGCGAGGTCGTAGCGGGCCATCGCGTGCTTGGCCGCCCGCAGCGCCGTCTGCGCGTCCGGCCGCGTCCCGGCGACCAGCTGCCAAGTCGCGAAACGCAGCACGTCGTCCCGCCGCCGCAGCCCGGTGGCCGCCAGCCGCTCGGCCAGCACGCGGTGGATCTCCCGCGCCCTGATCGGCCGCATGTTCGCGCGCAGCACCTCCCCGTAGATCGGATGCTCGAGACGGACGACGGTTCTTCGCCCGACCTGCTCCACGCACAGCAGTCCGGCCTCCTCCGCGGCGTCGAGCCCGGCGTCGCGCTCGACGAGCCCCAGCGGCAACGGCTCCCCGCAGGCCACCAGCTCCACCACGAACCGCACCGCGGCGTCACAGTCGTCCAGCCTGGCTTCCACGAGCTCCCGCAACCGCCACGCCCCGCGCGGTGCGCCGTGCCACCGCCACACACCGTCGACCTGCCGCAGCGCCCCCGAATCGACGCCGTCCAGCACCAAAGCCTTGAGATGCAGAGGATTTCCCGCAGCCAGGCGACACAGCACAGTGCTCACGGACTCCGGTACCCGCCCGTCGACCGACCTGTCGAGCAGCGCGGCGACCGCAGAGTCCGGCAACAGCGGCACCTCGACCCGGCGCACCAGCCCGTCCTTCCACAGCGCGGTGATCGCGTCCGGCACCCCCTCGGCGTCGCGCAGCGTGCCGACCACGACGGCACGGCCACGCAGACACAGGTCGTGGACCAGTGCCGCGGAGCCGTCGTCGAGCAGGTGCGCGTCGTCGACCGCCAGCACCACCCGCCTGCCGCGCCAGCGGTCCGCCGCGTAGCGGAACAGCCTCGCCGGCTCCTGGTCGTCCCCTCCGGGCGCCAGCAGGTGGGACACGGCACCCAGCGGTACGCAAGCACCCGCCCTGGTGGCCGCGACGAGCTCGACCACCTGATCGCGGCCGGCAGCCAGATCCATCGCCGCCCGGAGCAACCTGGTCTTCCCCACCCCTGGCGGACCCGCGAACACCAGCCCGTGGCGAGTGCCGCCGAGCACCTGGTCGATCAGTTCGATCTCCTTGCGCCGCCCCACCAACGGCCACGACACGTCCACCCCTGCGCCCCCTTGCCCAAGTCGGGGACGGACCAGGTCCGCCCCCGAGCCGTCCGCGCCTGACGAAGGTCAGCGAAATCGACAGGCACCCTCTGGGAAGGTGGTACTCGGCGGCTCTGAGTCGGTGCTGAGTTGGATTGGCCGCCGCACAGGCGTACTCGGTGCCCGACGGGCAGTCGCGGCGGGACGACCGCGGCGGAGGCGCCGCGTCAGAACATCAGCCGGCCGTTCCCGTTCCAGTACGCCAGCAGGACCGACGCTCACGAGCTGGACACGCCGGCCGCTGCTCTTCCCGTCGAGAAACGGGGCGCGATCGGCACCGAGCCGGAGCCTCGGGACCCGTACCCGCTGGACCCTGTTCCTTCCGGGGGTGCGCGGAATGTCCAGCCCTGACACAGGTCTGCCTCCTGCTCCCGCCGAACGCGAGTCGCTCGGCGAGCTCGTCGGAGAACTGGCACAGGACCTCTCCCAGGTGATGCGCCAGGAGCTCGAACTGGCCAAGGCCAAGATCCTTGTGGAGGCGAAGAAGGCGGGCAAGGCCACCGGCATGCTCGCCGGCGCCGGCTTCGCGGGGTACGTGACCGCGGTGCTGCTCAGCCTCGCCGTGGTCTTCGCGCTCGGCGCCGTCCTGCCGCTTGGCTGGGCCGCCCTGATCGTCGCCGCGCTGTGGGGCATCGCCGGTTTGGCGTTGCACGGCACCGGCCGCACCAAGTTCCGCCAAAACCAGAACGCACCCCGGCCGCGGCCGGGGTGGGACGGCCGTCACCGCTCGATCGCGCGCATCGGTTCCAGGATGATCGGCTGCGCCCGGCGGCCGGTGAGCAGGTTCCAGGCCCATTGGGTGAGCACCGCGGCGCGGTTGCGCCACCCGACCAGGAACGCGATGTGCACGACCGCCCAGGCCGCCTTGCCGATGATCCCCTTGAGCCGCAGCTTCTTGATGTCCGCGACGGCGTCACCAGGCGAGATCGTCGCCATCGTGCCGAGGTCGAGGTACCGGAACGGCTTGGCGCGCTGCCCCTTGAGGCGCGCCTTGATCACGCGGGCGACGTGGTGGCCCTCCTGGAGGGCGGGCTCGGCGATGCCCGGCAGGTCGTTCAGGTTCGCCATGTCGCCGATCGCGAAGACGTCGTCGGTGACGGAGCAGTCCACGGGGTTCACCAGGATCCGGCCCTTGCGGTCCAGCTCGGTCGCGGTCGCCTCGGCGAGCTTGTGCGCCAGCGGGGACGCCTGCACACCGGCCGCCCAGATGATCGTCCGCGCCTCGACCCTGTCGCCGTCCTTCGTGGTCAGGCCCTCGGCGTCGATGGACTCGACCATCGCGCTGGTCATCACCGTGACGCCGAGCCGTTCCAGTTTCGCCCGCGTGTAGTCGCGCAGCGGCGGGGAGAACGGCGGCAGCACGTGCGGCACGGCGTCCAGCAGCGTGATCCGGACGTCGCGCGGGTCGATCTCCCGGAACTGGCCCTTCAACGCCCTGCGTGCCAGGTCGGCGATCTGCCCCACGAGCTCGACGCCGGTCGGCCCCGCCCCCACGACGGCGAACGACAGCCACTGCTTCGCGTCATCGGCCACGACCGCCGTCTCGAACGCCCGCAGCAGCTTGGACCTCAGGTCGACGGCCTGTTCGAGGGTCTTCATCGGCGGCGCTGACTCGGCCCACTCGTCGTGGCCGAAGTAGCTGTCGCGCGATCCCGCGGCCACGACCAGCGTGTCGTACTCGACGGTGTGCGAGCGGCCGTCCGGCAGATCGGCGTGCACCAGCTTCCGCTTCGTGTCGAACCCGGTCACCTCGCCCAGCAGGACGTGCGCGTTGCGTTGCCTGCGCAGGATCGCCCGGAAGGTGGGCGCGATGTCTCCCGTGGGCAGCAACGCCGTCGCCACCTGGTAGAGCAACGGCTGGAACAGGTGGTGGTTGGTGCGGTCGATCAGCGTGACCTCGACGTCCGCGCGCTTGAGGCCGCGTACGACGCCCAAGCCGCCGAACCCGCCTCCGACGACGACTACCCGGTGCTTTTCCATGTAGATCGCATACCCGCTGTGAGCGACAGGTATCCGGGCACGACCAGTCCCGTGCATCCGAATACCGGAGCCGACGGCGGGTATCCGGGTGCATGACCACCACCGCTGACCAGTCACTTTGGCTGGCCGCCCTCCCGTCGCAGTCCCGCCGGCCCCTCACCGGCGGGCACGCGTTCGACGTGGCCGTGGTCGGCGGCGGCATCACCGGCCTGACCACCGCGTTGCTGCTCAAACGCCGCGGCCTGCGGGTCGTGGTGCTGGAGGCCGATCGTGTGGCCTCTGGCGTGTCCGGCAACAACACCGCCAAGGTCACCGCCCTCCAGTCCACCGTGTACTCGCAGATCCGCGGCGCCCACGGCCTGGGCGCCGCCACCGACTACGCCACCGCGTCCCTCGCCGCCGTCGCCCAGGTGGCCGACCTCGCGCGCGGGATCGACTGCGACCTGCGCCGCTCCCCCGCCGTCACCTACGCCTACACCGAGCAGGAGGTGCGCGACGTCGACCACGAGCTGATCGTGGCCCGCCAGGCCGGACTCCCGGTGAAGGCCACCACCGACGTGGACCTGCCGTTCGAGGTGCACGCCGCGATCCAGCTCGACGACCAGATCGCACTGCACCCGGTGAAGTACCTGCGCGGCCTGGCCGACCTGGTCGACGGTGACGGCAGCCGGGTGTGCGAACACAGCCGGGTGCTCGACGTCAGCGGCACCCGTGTGTCCACGGCGGACGGTCACGTCGACGCCGGGAAGATCGTGATGGCGACGCACTACCCGACGCTGGACCGGGGCCTGTTCTTCCCCCGCCTCGAACTCACCCGCGCCTACTGCATCGCGGCCCGCGTCAGCACACCGCCGCAGGCACTCGCCATCAGCACCGGCAGCCCGTCGTGGTCCATCTCGGCGCACGAGGACAAGCTGGTCCTGGCGGGCCAGAGCCACCCGACCGGCAAGACCGTCGTGGAACCGTTCCGCCGCCTCGAGGACTTCGCCCGCAGGCACTGGCAGGTCGAGGAGGTCACCCACCGCTGGTCGGCGCAGGACCCGACGGCCTACGACCACCTGCCGATGATCGGCGGCTACACGCCGGGCAACTCCACGGTGTTCACCGCCACCGGGTACATGAAGTGGGGCCTGACCAGCGGCACGTTCGCCGCGTCCCTGCTCGCGGACCTGGTGCTGGGCAAGCCGAACGAGCTGGCCGACCGGTTCAGCCCGCACCGGCTGTCGCTGAAGTCGTTGCCGGCGCTTCTGAAGAAGAACGCCGAGGTCGCGGTGGAGCTGGTCGGCGACCGGATCGTCCCCGCCGACGCCACCTCCAGCGAGAAGCTGCCACCCGGCCAGGCCCACGTCATCCGCGACGGCCTGGGCAAGACCGGCGTCTACCGCGACCACGAGGGCGAGCTGCACGGGGTGTCGATGCGCTGCACGCACCTCGGTTGCCTCGTCCGGTTCAACGCCGCCGAGCGCAGCTGGGACTGCCCGTGCCACGGATCGCGGTTCGACGTCGACGGCGAGGTGCTGGAGGGACCGGCGACCCGGCCGCTGCCCCGCAAGGAAGCCCGCTAGCCGCGGTCCTGTCGAAGAGGAGAGGTCATGAAAGCGGTCACCTGGCACGGCAAGCGCGACGTCCGGGTGGAGACGGTGCCCGACCCCCGGATCCTCACACCCACGGACGCGGTCATCCGGGTCACCTCCACCGGTATCTGCGGGTCGGACCTGCACCTGTACGAGGTGCTCGGCCCGTTCATGACCGAGGGCGACATCCTCGGACACGAACCGATGGGCGTCGTCGAGGAGGTCGGCGCGGAGGTCACCTCGCTCAAGCCCGGAGACCGGGTGGTGGTGCCGTTCAACATCTCCTGCGGCCACTGCTTCATGTGCGAGCGCGGCCTGCAGTCGCAGTGCGAGACCACGCAGGTCACCGACCAGGGCAAGGGTGCGGCGCTGCTCGGCTACACCAGGCTGTACGGGCAGGTCCCCGGCGGGCAGGCGGAGTACCTGCGGGTGCCGCAGGCGCACTACGGGCCGATCAAGGTCCCGGACGGCCCGCCGGACGACAGGTTCGTCTACCTCTCCGACGTGCTGCCGACCGCGTGGCAGGCCGTGCAGTACGCCGAGATCCCGAAGGGCGGCTCCGTCGTCGTCTTCGGCCTCGGGCCGATCGGGCAGATGTGCGCCCGCGTCGCCCAGCACCAGGGCGCCGGCCAGGTCATCGGGATCGACCTCGTCTCCGACCGCCTCGCCCGCGCAGAGGCACGGGGCGCGACCGTGCTCGACACCCGCGACCACAAGAACATCGGCGACGCCGTGCGCGCACTGACCTCAGGCCGCGGCGCGGACGCCGTCATCGACGCGGTCGGCATGGAGGCCCACGGCGCCAACGCGGTCCGGCTCGCGCACAACCTCGTGTCCGTGCTGCCCCGCCAGGCGGGCGCGCTGCTCACCGAGAAGGCGGGCGTCGACCGGCTCAGCGTGCTGTACGCCGCCATCGACTCCGTGCGGCGCGGGGGCACGATCTCCCTGTCCGGCGTGTACGGCGGCATGATCGACCCGATGCCCATGATGGAACTGTTCGACAAGCAGATCCGGCTCCACATGGGACAGGCGAACGTGCGCCGCTGGGTCGACGACATCCTCCCGTTGCTCGTCGGCTCGGACGATCCGCTCGGCGTGGACGACTTCGCCACGCACCGCCTGCCGCTCGAAGAAGCACCTCGCGCGTACGAGATGTTCCAGAAGAAGCTGTACGGCGCGCAGAAGGTCCTGCTGCAGCCCACGCTCAGTCAGTGAAGGCGTCCACATAGGACCGCAGGCACGCAGCTGGTGTAGCGCGGGCGGTGACGACGTGCCCGTCGACGGAGAGCGGCGGGTCGAGCGGTATCGACACGTGCCGGTCAGAGCGGGGTCCCGCCAACGGCTCTGCGGGCATCAGCGTCCACGCGTTCAGGTCACGCCCGACGTCGAACAGCAGGTTCAGCGTGTCCCCCGCGGGCGGTACGGCAGGGGCGACGGGCAGCGCGGCCAGGATCGCGTCGTGCAGCGGCGGGTCGATCTCGCGGGTCGGCAGCCGCAAGCCGCGCGGGTCGAGGTCGAGCAGGCTGAGCACGGGTTTGCCCGCGGCGGCGTGGCCGGCTGACAACACCGCGTGCAGCGGCTCCGTCCAGGCGCGCTCGACGGTCAGCGTCTCGTCCGCGACGGCGCCGACGACGACGGCCAGGTCCAGCTCCCCGGCGCGGACGGCGTCCAGGCGCGCGGCCGCCGGCAGGCTCACCAGCCTCGGGTGCGCAGCCCGCTCGGCCTCGCGCAGGCGGCTCAGCGCACGGTCCAGGCGGGGCGTCACGCAGGACGCCACCCCGATCCGCAGCTCGGCGGCGTCCTCACCGGCCACCACCCTGACCCGTGCCGCGGCGGCCAGGGTCTCCCTCGCGGCGGCCAGCACCCGCTCCCCCGCCGCGGTCAGCCGCACCGACCGCGACGTGCGTGCCAGCAGCCGCACGCCCAGCTCACGTTCGAGCCGGGCGACCTGCTGGCTCACCGCCGGCTGCACGATCCGCAGTCGTTCGGCGGCCCGCCCGAAGTGCAGCTCCTCCGCGACCACGACGAAGTACCGCAACGCCCTCAGTTCCACCCCACAGATCTATCACGACATGTGATCGCTGCACGTCGAAGCCGGTCGTTGATGGCCGGCACCCGCCCGGGATGAGATGGCCGTGCATCCCAGGAAACGGAGACTCCAGTGGCAACACCCGTTCTCGGCATCATCGGCACCGGCATGGTCGGCGCGGGCGTCGCCCGCCGCGCCACCGACGCCGGACTCGACGTCGTGCTCAGCAACTCACGCGGCCCGGACACCCTGACCGGCCTGGTCTCGGCCCTCGGCGGACGCGCCCGCGCCGCCACACCGGCCGAGACCGCACGCGCGGCCGACGTGGTGCTCGCCGCCGTCCCCCTGAGCGCACACGAGCTGCTGCCCCGTGCCGAGCTCGCCGGCAAGACCGTCATCGATCCGACGAACTACGTGCCGACGTCGCACTGGCGCTCGCCCGAGCTGGACAGCAACGAGCTGACGTCCAGCGAACTGGTCCAGCGACACCTCGCCGACGCCCACGTGGTGAAGGCGCTGCACAACGTCGGCCCCAGGCAGCTGCTCGACCTGCACCGCCCCGCCGGCGCCGCCGACCGCACCGCGTTGCCCGTGCACGCCGACGACCCGGCCGCCAAGGCGGTGGTGAGCGAACTGTTCGACGTCCTCGGCTTCGACGCCGTCGACCTGGGTCCGCTCGCCGGGAGCTGGCGCAGCGAACCCAACACCCCGCTCTACGCGTTCCCGTACGTCGGCGAACCGCCCGCCGGTCTCGCCGTTCCCGAGCTGGTCGCCTGGGTGCAGAACGCACCTGGAGTCCCGGTGTCCGCCGCTCAGGTCACCGAACTGGCCGAGGCCGCCGTGCGCGGCCCCGCCGGGTTCAGGTACTAGCGACGGACCTCGGCCGACGGGCTGGTCGCCGCCGCGGTCACCCCTGCTGGATCTTGGCGAGGGTGAGGACCTCACCCCGGATCCCCCAGCCGCCGTCGGCGACCTCGTCGACGAGGACCATCGTGTTGTCGCGGACCGCGTCACCGAACGTGTCGGCGTAGAGGTCGGTGACCTTCTCCACGAGGGTCTGCTTCTGCTCGGCGGACAGCGTGCCCGCGGGAACCTTCAGGTTGGCGAACGGCATGACGTGCTCCTTTTCGTTGACACCAGAAGCATTCACCGCGGTCGAGGCGCCAACCAGTTGCCGCTGACCCGGGGGACGGCGTCCCCTGTCTGCGAAGGCGGCGTCCAGCGATACTCACAGATGTGAACCTCGCTGAGCTCGGCCTGTTCCTGCAGTCGCGGCGCGCTCGCATCACGCCCGGCGACGTGGGCCTGCCGACCGGCCCGCGCCGCCGGGTGCCCGGCCTGCGTCGTGACGAGGTCGCCCAGATCGCCGGCGCGTCGGTGGACTACTACATCGAGCTCGAACGCGGCCGCGGCGCCCAGCCGTCCGTGCAGATGCTCGCCGCCCTGGCCAGGGCACTGCGCCTGGACTCGGACGAACGCGAGCACCTGTTCGTGCTCGCGGGCAGGCCCGTGCCTCCGGCGCACGGCGTCTCGGCGCACGTGGCGCCGGCGATGCTCGCCTTGCTCGACCGCCTCGACGGCACCCCGGCGCGCATCATCACCGACCTGCACGAGACCCTGGTGCAGAACCGGCTCGCCACCGCCCTGCTCGGCCCGGCGACCAGGGAGAGCTTCCTGTCCCAGTGGTTCACCGACCCCGCCGTCCGCGCGGTCTACCCCGAGGACGACCACCCGCACCACTCGAAGGTGCTCGTGTCCGATCTCCGCGCCGCCGTGGCCCGGCACGCCCCCGCCGGCGCTGCGGCCGCGATGGTCACGCGGCTCCGGCAGGCCAGCGACGAGTTCGCGGCGTTGTGGGACACCGGCGACGTCGCCGTCCGCCGGGGCGAGCACAAGCGGATCGCGCACTCCGAGCTCGGCGTCGTCGACATCCAGTGCCAGAACCTGTTCAGCGAGGACGGCCACCAACGGCTGCAGTTCTTCGTCGCCACGCCGGGGACCGCGGCCGTCGAGCAGCTGCGTCTGCTGGACGTCATCGGTGTCCAGCAGTTCTCCTGACACCGGCACCACTCATCAAGCGAACGCCATGCGGCGCACTTAGCGTTGAGTCATGTCCCTGATCTGCTCCAGCATCGTCGACGCGCCACTGGACGAGGTGTTCGCCTGGCACGAGCGGCCGGGAGCGATCCACCGGCTCTCGCCGCCCTGGCAGCCGGTGGGAGTGGTGCGCGAGGCCGACACCCTCGACGGAGGCCGCGCGGTGCTGGGGTTGCCGCTGGGGCTGCGCTGGGGCGCCCGGCACACCGAGTACCGGCCGCCGCACCGGTTCGTCGACGAGCTCGACTCCGCGCCGCTGAGCTGGGCGCTGCGGTGGCGGCACACCCACGAGTTCGAGGCCGAGGGCGAGCGGACGCGGATGACCGACCGGGTGGACACCCCGGTGCCCGGTGCGCTGCTGCGGTCGATGTTCGCCTACCGGCACCGCCAGCTCGCCGCCGACCTCGCCGCGCAGGCTGCCGCGCGGGAGGCAGGTGACCGGCCGATGACCGTGGCGATCACCGGTGCCGGCGGCTTCGTCGGCAACGCGCTGTGGTCGTTCCTGAGCACTGCGGGCCACCGGGTGGTCAAGCTGGTGCGGCGCTCCCCCGCGCACGAGGACGAGCGGCGCTGGGACCCGGACCGCCCGGCCGCTGATCTCCTGGCCGGTGTGGACGCTGTGATCCACCTCGCGGGTGCCTCGATCGCGGGCAGGTTCACCGACGCGCACCGGCGCGCGATGCGCTCCTCCAGGATCGGACCCACCCGCGCGCTCGCCGACCTCGCCGCGGCCACCGGCGTGCCGGTGTTCGTCAGCGCGTCCGCGATCGGCTTCTACGGCGCCGACCGCGGTGACGAGGAGCTCACCGAGGACAGCGAGCGCGGCGAGGGTTTCCTCGCCGACCTCGTCGCGGACTGGGAGGCCGCGAGCGCCCCCGCCGCGGCGGCCGGGGTTCGGGTCGTGACCGTGCGCACGGGACTCGTGCAGTCCCCGGACGGCGGCACGCTGCGGATCTTCCACCCGTTGTTCGCCGCCGGTCTGGGCGGGAAGCTCGGCGACGGGCGGATGTGGCAGTCCTGGATCGGCATGGACGACCTGGTCGACGTCTACCACCGCGCGCTCTACGACACGTCGCTGAGTGGACCGGTCAACGCCGTTGCCCCGGAAGCCGTGCGCAACAGCACCTACACCACCACACTCGCGAAGGTGCTCCACCGGCCCGCGCTGCTGCCGGTCCCCTCCTTCGGCCCACGGCTCCTGCTCGGGGAGCAGGGTGCCGCGGAACTGGCCGAGGCGAGCCAGCTGGTCCGGCCCGCCGTGCTGACCAAGGCCGGGCACACGTTCCGGCATCCGGATCTGGAGCAGGCACTGCGCCATGTCCTGGGTCGTGTGCCGAAATGAGCAGCCGGCTCGCTCTCACCGGCGGTCCGTCAGCACCTCCAGCAGTCGTGCGGCGCCCACGTCCGGACCCGCGGCGCGCACCGCGTCGCGCAGGCCTGCGAACGGTTCGGTCTTCTCCAGCAACGATCCCAACGCCGCCGCCACGTCCTCGGGTGTGGCCGAGTTGGGATCGAGACACACGCCCGCGCGCGTCCTCTCGGCGTCGTGAGCGATGCAGAACTGGTCGCTCGAGAACGGCAGCACCAGCGCGGGAACCCCCGCCTGCAGACACTCGGTGAAGGAGTTGTTGCCGCCGTGGTGAACCATCGCGGCGACGTGCGGCAGCAACGCGCGCTGAGGCACGACGGACTCCACGACGACGCGTGGATCACCTGCCAGGTCAGCGAGTTCGGCGACACGGCCTCCCGCAGCGACCACGACCGTCAGGTCGGGGATCTTCAAGGCGCCGCGGACGACGGTGCGCAGCACGTCGTCGCGCGCGGACAGGAACGTGCCGAGCGCGACGAGGAGAACCCGCCTGCCTCGCACGCGCTCGAGCCAGACGTCGTCGAGCTGTTCGGGCGTCGTGCAGTGGCCGAGGAAGATCTGCTGCTGGTGCGCCGGCAACGGTGGCAGCCAAGGAAGTTCCGGGTAGTTCACCACGGCGGCGCGGGAGGAGGTCAGCGCGAACGCACGGGACGGCACCGGCCGCTCCGGCGCGAACTCCTTCAGGAAACCGGAAAACGCGCCGGTGAGAGCGCGGTCGGTCAGGCGCACCTCCACGGCCAGTTCCGCGAGATCCTCCGGCGACGGACGCACGGCGGACGGCCACACCTGCGGCAGCCCGAAGAACTGGTCGTAACGCGACACGAGGTAGGTGGGATGTCCTGTCACGTATGACACAAAAGGAAGATCGAGCGCGTGCAGGGCCAGAGTGGTGGCGTAGTCGATCTGGTCGACGACGTACCAGTCAGGCCGCAGGCGATCGTGCAACGCGCTGACATCGCGCATCACCTGCTCCGGCGCGGAGAGCAGTTCTGTTCTGCGTCGCCGCGTCTGCGCGAGCAGTGCAGCAGCCGCACCTCCCCTGGTGGCTTCGAGGAAGTCGTTCAGGTTGCGCGCCGAACGCGCGTCCTGCGCTGTCCTTTCCGCAACGCCGCTGTTCGAGTCACGCGTGGTCCTCATTGCCGCGAAAGGGATACCGTGAGCGAGGTCGGCGAACTCGGCACCGCAGGCGAACGTCACCGCCTGGGCACCCGCTGTGCTCAACGCCGTCGCGAACACGGACATGGGCCGGGCGTGTGACAGGAACGGTGGGCTGACAACGACGAAACGCGGCACCGGGCTCCTCCTTGTTGACATGACTGGAAGTTGTTCGATCCGAACACCCACCTCGGTTCGAACACCAGAGGTGCGGACACATCCAGAGGTACAGCGAGCACTGGAATCCCGGCAGGCCGAGAACGCCCCCGTGGCGCAGAGCCCTCACGTCCTGGTCGACGCACTGATGCGCGATCCGCGTCCGACCACCTTCTCCCTGGTCTGCGAACAGGTTCCGGCGACCGTGCGCGTGCACGGCGGGAACGCCACCGCAGTCGAGTTGCGCCGTGCGATCCTGTCCACAGAGGACGAGGTGATGCGCGCGTGGCTGGTGGACGCGGCCTGGCTGCACCGCCTCAGGCCACTCGACCCCGAGGAGGCGCGCGAACTCGTCGCCGGGCCGGCCCTGTGGCGCTACCTGGACGCGTTGGGCGTGCCCGTCGACGCGGATCCTCGCTCCCCTTATGAGAAACTAATGCTCGACCTTCTGCATGACGACATCTCGCTCCCGGTCGCACCACCTGCGACAGGACCCACCATCGCCCAGTCGATGCTCATCGGCGGAACCGCGAGACCGGGCGAGGGCGCGAGCGGCGGTCTCACCGTCTTCCTCTCCTCCCTGGCCGAGGCACTGGTCGCGCGACCGGACATCGGCCGCGTGGTCACCGTGGTGCTCGCACCGGAACCGACCACGGTCACCGTGAAGAGGAACGGTCCGCTCGACCACTGGACGGTGCGCGTGCCGGTCGACTCGCCGGTCGCGCTCGCCCAGCCGGACATGGCGCGTCACCGAGCGGAGATCACGTGGTGGCTCACCAAACTTCTGCCCCGGTGCGGGCTGTCGCCGGACGTCGTGCACGTCCGCTACTCCGACGACGGCTCTCTGGCCGTGGCCGACGCGGCACGTCTGCTCGGCGCGAAGCTCGTGTTCACCGTCACACCCGATCCCCACCGCCACCTGGCAGAGCGCTACGCCGAGGACACCGAGGACCTCACGTCCCTGCGGTTCGACCTGCACCGCGTGCGCACCGCCGACCACCTCGTCGAGCGCGCCGACCAGGTGATCACCATCGGCGGCAAGCAGGACGAGGTGCTGACCCACTTCCCGCAGCTGACCCCGGCGGCCCTGGAGGCGCTCGAGGAAGGCATCGCACCGTCGCCCCCGCCCACCGGTCGTTCACTGGTGCGGGAGTTGTTCAGGCCCTCGCTGCTGCCCCGTCTCGACGGCTCCGCCGAGGGCCTGCCCGTCCTGCTCAACGTGGGCCGGTTGCACCCGATGAAGCAGCAGCCGTTGCTGGTGCGCGCCTGGCTGGAGGCGGGTCTGCACCACTCGACGTCGCTGGTGATCATCGGCGGCTCCTCCACCGACCGGACACCGGACGAGCAGAAGGTGCTCGACGAGGTGCTCGGCCTGGCCCGCTCCGAACCCTCCGCACGGGGACGGCTCGCCGTCCTCCCGGCCTGGTCGAACCACGACGTGCGGCTGCTCCAGCACGAACTGGCGGCCTCCACACCGTCCTCGGGCGCACCGCACGTCTACGCCTGCGCCAGCGCGAAGGAGGAGTTCGGCATCGCCGTGCTCGAAGCGATGGAGGCCGGATTGCTCGCGGTCGGTCCGCTTCGCGGTGGTCTGAGCTGTTACGTCGACCACGGGCAGAACGGTTTTCTCGTCGACACGTCGGCCGCGCCGTCACTGGGCGAAGGGCTGGCGCGGGTCGTGGGGCTCGGTGCGTCCACCGCACCGATCGCGGCGGCCGGGCAGCGGACCGTGCGCGAACGGTTCACCATCGACGCCGTCGCGGAACCGTTCGCGGCGCTGTACCGCAGGCTGTCAAGCTGATCTGGACCGCACGAACACCTCGTCCGCGCCCAGCCTGGTGAACAGGCTCTGGTTGTGCGGGCCGCGGACCGCCGCCACGATGGTCGCCGCCCGGTTGAGACTGCGCGCGGCCATCGTGACCTGCAGTCCGTCCAGGTCGTCCGGAAGCGCGACGACCACCCGCGCCGCGAACTCCGTTCCCGCGTGCCGCAACGCGCAGATGTCCCGTCCGTCAGCGCGCACGACCCTGGCACCGTTGGCCAACGCGCCGGTCAGTGCTATCGCGTCCTGGTCCACCACCACGACGTCGGGGCTTTCGAAGCGCAGCGGAAGGTGCCGCAACACGTCCAGAGCCGCATCTCCGTACCCCACCACCACGGTCAGGCCGATCACCGCGCCTCCTCGTCGTCGCCCGCCGACAGCGCGCGCCGTGTCCGACGCAGGCGCTGCGGTGTCTCCGCCTTGCGCGGCGGCCGGTCGTTCGCGATGAGGACCGCCATCCACGGCAGCGGAACCGACAGCAGGATCAGGATGAGCGCGAGCCACCAGATGTGCGCGAACAGCACGGCCAGCACGACGCACGGGATGCGCAGGCTCATCATCAGGGCGTACCGGCGTCGCCGTGCCGCGAGCTGGTCCTGGTAGGACGGGGCGGCAGAGGTGATCAGCACGGGGTTTTCGTTTCGGTGCGAGTTCACAACGAGACCTCCGTTCTCCGAGTTCATTCGCTGCGAACGCCGATCGGGTTCGTGTCTGCTCGATCACTCCGAAATCTGCGGGCAGGTGCATCCGCGGAGGTGGTGCCGGTCGTACCCACCTCGACCAGTTCCACACGACGGATGAGGAGTGCTTCCATGCGCAACCGCATGATCGCCGCCGCGATCGCCTTCGGCATCACCCTCGGTGGTGGCGCGGTGATGGCCGCACCGGCCACCGCGGCCCCGATGTCCGCGACGGCCTCGACCGGCAAGGCGTGGGGCAACTTCTTCAAGGGCCGCACCGACCTGACCCTCGACCCGGCCGCCGCGGCGGCGCTCACCTCGTTGGGGGTCAAGGTGAAGCCCGTCTTCGCGGGCAGGACGGGATCGGCGATCAGCTTCGCGATCGTCGGCGACCCGGCCGACGGCACGATCGAGCACGTCGGCGGGCTCGTGCTGCAGGCAGGCCACACGCGTCTGTACCTGACCAACTACACGATCGACCTCAACCGAGGAGTGCTGTCCGGCCTGGTGAACTTCCGGCAGCGCGCCGACCTGTTCACCATCGGCGCCGCCACACCGCAAGGTGTCACCCTCGCTCTCACGGCCGGTGCCGCATCGGTGCTGAACAGCACGTTCGGTGTCACCGCGTTCACCCCGGGGCTCGTCATCGGGTACGGCAACCCGGTGCTGCGCTGAGGCATCACCCGCCCGTTGAGCGAACCCCGCCCGCGAGCCCTAGATTCGGTCAGGTGGTGCGATCTTGCCTTCGGTGGTCACCGTGATGACCGGCGCCAGCAACACCGTCGACGAGACGACCAAGTCCTTCGTCGCCGGCGAGGAAGGTGCGCTTCGTGCCGTCTACGAGCGCTACGCCGCGGCTGTTCTGCGCGTGGCGGCGGCAAGCCTGCCGTCGCGCGCGGACGCCGAGGACGTCGTGCAGGCGACGTTCATCAAGGCCTGGCACGGCAGGGAGAGCTTCGATCCCGCCAAGGGCAGCCTGCTCGTCTGGCTGCTCACGATCGCTCGGCGACGCGCGATCGACGTGCTGCGCTCGCGCACACGTGACGAGCAGGTCGTGAAGGTCCTGCACAGCACCGGCGGCACGGCGCCGGGCGAGCCGGTGAGGCCGGACCGCGTGGTCGACAGACTGGTGATGCTGGAGGCGATCGGTGAACTGCCACCCCAGCAACAACGGGTTCTCCTGCTCGCCTTCTACGATGACCTCACGCACGAGCAGATCGCCACGACGACGGGGATACCCCTGGGCACGGTGAAGAGCCACCTGCGCCGCGGTATGGCCAGGCTGAGGCAGCGATGGGAGGTGGACGGTGGCGCACGCTGACCCGGAGCTGCTCACGTTGATGGCCCTGGGCGAACCGGTCACGGACGAGTCCACTGTGGAACACGTGCGGTCCTGCGCGGTGTGCCGCACCGAACTCGTCTCGCTGCGCGAGATCGCGGGCGTCGGGAGGGAGACCCGCTCGGAACGGGACCTGCCCGTGCCGTCCGAGGACGTCTGGCTCCGCATCGCCGAGGAGACAGGGCAGAAGAGCGCTCCAGTCGCTGTCCTGCCTTCGAGGCGCGCACGTGGATGGCGCCCGCTGCTGGCCGTCGCCGCCGTGGCCGCGATCGCCGGCTCGGCCGGAACGATCCTCGTCGACCGCGTCACCACGTCCGGCTCCGCGGTCGCGGACCAGGTGCTGGTGCAGGCGGACCTGGCCAGACTCCCGTCCGCTCCCGCCACGGCGAACGGCACGGCGCGCGTGGTGCGCACGGCCGGCCACACGGTGCTGCGGGTCTCCGTCGACGGAATGCCCGCACCGGAAGGGCTTTACCAGGTGTGGCTCTTCGACGGGGTGACCACCATGATCCCGCTCGGTGTGCTCACAAGCGGGCAGGTCGACTTGCCGGTACCACCCGGTGTGGACCTGGCGACCTACCGCGTGGTCGACGTCTCGGCGCAACGGCTGGGGCAGCAGGAGCACGGAACGAGCATGCTGCGAGGAAACCTGGGCTGAGAGGCATCATGGCCGCACCGTGATGTCTCTCAGCCGGCGGCACCGGTTCGGTCCATTGTCCAGCGATCGACCTGGTGCTCGCTTACCGTCATAGGCGGAACGAAGTCTTGGTTGCCCGCAGTGACTTCATCGAGGCTGTGGGTCCGGCGTTCTGGGAGCGGAAGTCATGAGTGCCATCACCACGCCGACGAAGCCGGCCAACGCGGCCGCGCGCGTCGCAGGGGCGGCGGCCAACGCTGCCGACGAGCGGTTTCACGCGGCCTCTGGCCTGCGCAAACAGCTGAACAAGGTCTTCCCGACGCATTGGTCGTTCCTGCTCGGTGAGATCGCGCTGTACAGCTTCATCGTGTTGTTGCTGTCGGGTACGTATCTGGCGTTGTTCTTCGATCCGTCGATGACGGAGGTCACCTACAACGGGTCGTTCGAGAACCTGCGCGGGATCGAGATGTCGCGGGCGTTCGCGTCCACGCTGGACATCTCGTTCGAGACGCGGGGTGGCCTGTTCGTGCGTCAGGTGCACCACTGGGCGGCGTTGCTGTTCATGGCGGCGATCGTGGTGCACATGTTCCGGATCTTCTTCACCGGTGCGTTCCGCAAGCCGCGTGAGATCAACTGGGTCATCGGCATCGTGCTGTTCATGCTGGGCGCGATCGAGGGCTTCCTCGGCTACTCGCTGCCCGACGACCTGCTCTCCGGCACGGGCCTGCGGGTGATGGCGGCTCTGTTGATCTCGTTCCCGGTGGTGGGCACGTGGATCAACTGGTTGATGTTCGGCGGGGAGTTCCCGGGCACGAACATCATCCCGATGCTCTACACCGCGCACATCCTGATCATCCCGGCGATCATCCTGGGTCTGATCGCGGCGCACCTGGCGCTGGTGTGGTACCAGAAGCACACGCAGTTCCCGGGTGTGGGCCGCAAGGAGACCAACGTCGTCGGCGTCCGGATCATGCCGGTGTTCGCGGCGAAGGGCGGTGGCTTCTTCGCCATCGTCGTGGGTGTCATCGCGATCATGGGCGGGGTGTTCCAGATCAACCCGATCTGGAACTTCGGCCCGTACAACCCCGCGCAGATCTCGGCGGGCTCGCAGCCGGACTGGTACATGGGCTGGACCGACGGCCTGGTGCGGATCTGGCCGGCGTGGGAGTTCTACCTGGGCAACTACACGATCCCCGGTGCGTTCCTGCCGTTCATCCTGGGTCTGCCGCTGCTGACCGGGATCGCGGCGGTGTATCCGTGGATCGAGAAGAAGATGACCAAGGACTACGCGCATCACAACCTGCTGCAGCGCCCGCGTGACGTCCCGGTCCGCACCGCGCTGGGGTGGATGGCGATCACGTACTTCATGGTGCTGCTGCTCATGGGCGGTAACGACATCTTCGCCTACAAGTTCGACATCTCGTTGAACCTGACGACGTGGATGGGCCGGATCGGCATGCTGGTCCTGCCGCCGATCGCGTACTTCGTGGCGTACCGGATCTGCATCGGTCTGCAGCGTGGTGACCGTGAGGTGCTCGAGCACGGTGTCGAGACCGGCATCATCAAGCGTCTGCCGCACGGCGAGTTCATCGAGATCCACCAGCCGCTGGGCCCGGTGGACGAGCACGGTCACCCGATCCCGCTGGCCTACCAGGGCGCGTCGGTGCCGAAGAAGATGAACAAGCTCGGCTCGGCCGGGCACCCGGTCGCCGGCAGCACGTGGTCGCCGGACCCGGTCGAGGAGACCGTGGCCCTGGAGAACGCACGCGCGAAGAACCACGTGTCCGAGGGCACCAGTGCCCAGGACAAGGCCGGCGAGCTCGCGGGCAAGCCGTCGGACACCAAGGACTGATCCGACAGGCCACAGTGGAGTCAGCAGCTCGCTGGTTCCACTGTGGCCTGTCGCTCACGCGAGAACCGGACGGCGCAGGCGGAAGAACGCGGTCGCCGCCCCGACGCACACCAGCGCCACAGCCGCGATGACGGCCAGCACGGGCTGCTGTGCCTGGGCGGTGGCGATCACGACAGCGACCAGTGCCCACGCCACGGCCATCCCGTACGACACGAGACCGGCCGTCCGCCACAGCAACACCACCGCGGTCGCCGTCGCACCGGCCAGGATCGCGACCTGGCCGGCCACACCGGCGGTGCCGTCGATCGGCGCGCCGCTCTCCGTGAGGGCGGTGGTGAGGTTGACCCAGATCGCCACACTGCTCCAGCCGGTGTAGACGCCCAGAGTCGACCACAGCAGAACGCGCGGTGCTCGTTGCCATCGCGCGATCTCCGCGCGATGGCCCAGTGCGATCCGCAACGCCGCGAGCAACCCGATCACCATCACGACGAACACGGCCACCGTCGACCACACGGGTTCGACTTCAGCTGCGACGAGCCACACCGTGAACCCGGCGAACACCACGGACAGCGGCTTGGCCAGCCGATCGCGCACATCTCGTCCTGGAGTCCGGGTGAACAGCGCCCAGACCGCGTAGGCGAGGCACAGCGCTTCCACGAGGCCCCAGATGGAGAAGGCGTACCCGGCGGGAACGATGGGAGGCTCACCCGCACGGTCCGAGGTCCGGAACTCCCCGCCTCCCAAGGCCGACACGACCAGTGGGCTCACGACCTGCCCCAGTGCGAGCAGCACCAGAACCACCCGCCACACCACGGCGGACCTCGTATCTGACCGAGCTGTCGACAGCACGTGGATTCCCCTCTCGCTCACTCGTTTTCATCGTGGCGGAGCAGGCGGCACCCTGCACGACAGCCGAGCCGGGCCTCTCAGGCCGGCACCGCGGTCACGATGATGTTGTCCACATAGGACCGCGCGGCGCCGTCGAACTGCCCGCCGCACGTGAACAGCGTGAGGCGCACCGATCCCCCGGTGGAGAAGTACGGTGTCAGGTCGAGGCCCTTCTTCGGCACCTGTTCCTTGGCCACCACGCGGAAGTCACGGGTCGAGCCGTCCTCCCCGGTGACGGAGATCGGGTCACCACCGGTCAGATCCCGCAGCCGGTAGAAGGCACCCGGACCGGATTCGGCGTCGTCGACGTGTCCCCCGATCACCACTGACCCGGCTGTCTCACCGAGACCCGGGCCGAAGCGGTACCACCCGACCTCGTCGACGCTGGGAGGCACGAAGAACTCGCCCTTGTCGTCCACCCCGGTGGGGACGACGGAGGCGCGGAGCCCGATCGCGGGAACGGAGAGCCGCACCGGTCTCACCGGGACGCGCACGGCGGGCAGTCCTTGTTGCACCGCAACAGATGGAACAGTTGGGGACGGCGGGGCCGGACTCGTGGTCGCGAGATCGCGGACGACGTTCTCGCCGAAGTTCTCCGCACCCGAGCCCGCGGTCCAGAAGATCAGCGCGGCGACGACGACGAGGGCTGCGGCCGCGAGCCCGGCCCACCGCTTCACCGCGCGCCGTACGTCACGGCGCGACGGGTGGCGAAGACGAGACCGGCCAACGCGAGACCCGCGAGAAGGAGCAACGGCACGAGGCCGGCGTTGTCCTCCACCGGACCGCGACCGGCGGGCATCCCCGTCGGTGCCCCGCCCAGGCCGGACAGGGTTTGCGCGGCCAGTCCGAGCGTCTTGCCTTCAGCAGATCCGATGGCGTAGACGATGGTCGACGTACCGGCCTTCAGATCGACGTCCTTGGGACCGATCGCCACGGTCGTCGTCCCCGCCAGCACGACATCGGCGTTGACCGTGCCGGCCGGAAGATCGGCCTTCACCTCGTTGGGGTTGGTCAGAGCGGTGAAGACCGGTTTGCCGCCCGCGCGCACGTCCACCGCGGGGGCCGCCGCGATGTGGCGCACCACCAGGCGTGCCTGACCGGCCGCGATCATCGCGGTGTCGTTGGCGAACGCGCTGAGCACCGGTTTCCCGGCCGCGTCGAGGTGCGCCGCGACGGAGAGGTTCTTACCAGCGGGCACGGCGAGTGTCTTGTTCTGCAGGATGGCGCTGCCGACGGGCTCGCCCGGTTTGGTCAGCGCCACGTCGTAGGTGCCGGCGGCGAGCTCGAGCGGGCCCGCGACCGCGGCGGGCTGGAAGTTCTCCACCGTCTTCTTGCCGTTGACGTACACGTCGACGGGCTGGCCGGGGATTCCGTGCACCACGGAAACCTGCGAGGCCTGCTGGGCGATGGCGGGAGAGGTCCCGCCGACTGCGGCCGCTGCCAGGACCACGGCAACGGAGGCGATGCGGATCAGCCGAGTGCTCAAGGTCGTTCCCCTCGTCGAGGACGGATGTCACACGAGGTACGACCGCGGTGCGGCGGTTGGATGCGCTCCCGGCAGCGAAGGTCGACGACGGGATCAGGCGCCGGTGACGGTGACCGCTGTTCCCGCCGGGATGCGCTGACCCGGCTCGACCGACTGGGCGGCACAGGGCACGTCCTCACCGTTCGGCGAGGCAACCGTGACCTGGAGACCGAGTGCCTGCAGCTCCGCTCGGGCGTCCTTGACGGCCTTACCGCGCACCTCGGGCATGGTGACCGCGTTCGACAGCACGAGCGACACGGAGGTCTGGTCCGGACCCAGCATGGCGCCCGCCGCCGGATCCGTCCTGATGACACGGCCCTTGTCGACCGTCGCGGAGAACTCGGCCGGTCCCTCGACGCCCTGGAGCCCGTTGCGCTGCAGTTCGGCGATCGCCTCGTCCTTGGTCATGCCCGCCACGTTCGGCAGCGGCTTCTTCGGGGCCGGTCCCTTGCTCACCACCAGCGTCACCGGAGTGCCGATCGGCAGCGGTGTTCCCGGCCGCGGGTCGAGTCCGATCACCTTGCCGGCCGCCACGGTCTCGCTGTAGCTGTTCTTGGCCTCGTCCCTGACCGCCTTGAGACCGGCGCCGTCGATCTCCTTGATCACCGCCTCGACGTCGAGGCCGGCGTTGACGAACGGCACCACCGGGCGGCCTCGTGACACGTAGACCGTGATCGAGGACCCCTTCGCCAGCTCGGTTCCGTTGCCGGGCTCGGTGCGCAGCACGTTGCCGTTGGGCACGGCGTCGCTGGGCACGCGGACGACCTGGGCGCTCAGCGACGCGTCCCGCAGCTGTGCCATCGCGTTCGTCTCGCTCTGACCGCTGACCAGCGGCACCACCGTGCGGGTCCCCGCGCTCAGCCACCACCACGACCCGCCGGCGACCAGCGCCGCCACCACCGCGGCGCTCGCCCAGAGCACGATGCGACGTTGCCGGCGCCGCCTCTTCTCCTCGGCGAGGTCCTTCTTCGGCCTCGGTGCCTGCACCCGCCTGCGCACCGGCCGGGTTCGCTCGGCCGACGACGGGGTCTCTGCGGTGGGCACGGCCACCGGGCGCATCACGATCGTGCGGTCCTGCTCGGGCGGCGTGCCGGGCACGGGGACCGGCTGGGGCTGCAGGCCCGCCTCGACCCCGACGCGTTCCAGCTCCGCCAGGAACACCGCGGCGTCCGCCGGGCGCAACGCGGGGTCCAGCCGGGTCGCCCTGCGCACCAGGTTGTCCAGTGCGAGCGGCACGCCCGCGATGGACGGCACGGCAGCGGCGCCGGCGCCGAGGCGAGGGGCCGCTCCCGCGAGCATTTCGTAGAGCAGGATTCCCACCGAGTAGACGTCGCCGCGCGCATCACGCACGCCGCCGTTCGTCCTCTCCGGGGAGGAGTAGATCGCGGAGTCCCCGGCTGCCCTGGAGCGCACCATGCCGAAGCCGGCGACCTGCACCTTGCCGCCGCTGCCGATGACGACGTTCTCCGGCTTGACGTCGCCGTGCACCAGGCCGGCGTGATGGGCGGCGCCCAGCGCGGAGAGCACAGGGCCGACCACGCTCAACGCGACCGCGGGTGCCAGCTTCCCGCGGTCTGCCAGCAGAGCGCGGAGAGTGCCGCCGTCGACCAGGTCCATGACCACGAAGACCTGGTCACCGTCGACGCACTGGTCGTGCACGGCCACCACGGCCGGGTGGCGCAGCCGTGCCGCGGCACGCGCCTCACGCTCGAACCCGGCGACGACCGCCGGGTCCGACAGCAGCGAGGGGTCCAGGACCTCCACGGCGATCGCTCTGTCAAGACGAACGTCCATGCCCCGGTACACAGTGGAGGTGGCGCGACGCAGGAACACCGCGTCCAACCGATAGCGCCGCTCAAGCAGCACACCGGTCATATCGGAGCTGGACATCGGCACAACCGCAGATGATAGCGAGGAAGAATTCCGGCGTAATGCCAAGTCCACCAAAGAACTCGTTCAGCGCCGTGATCACCGACGTTGACCATTCGTGGCCAATCGGATCGGCTGAAATGGTTGTGGCGCAACGCTTTCCGCCACGCGAGACAGGTGAAACCGCACGCCCGGGCCGACTGAACGTGATTCCCTGATTGCCGTAGGTGATCAGACGATCGAATCATCGGCGGGGACTGTCCGAGGACGCCCCGAACGGCGGTTGAGTTCTCTCCCGCGCGTACCAGGATGTTCTGATCGGCGTGACCGGCGGCAGCACGCCTCCGGTTTCAGGACGGGACGCGATTGGGGCGAGTTGATCTGGGACTCCCGCGAACAGGTCGGCGGGCACGTGGCTGAACCTCCCCATGGCCGTGTTCTGCGGAACGTCAAGGTGCTGACCAACGTTTTCGCCTGGCTGGGCGGCATCGGCCTCGCCACGCAGCTGGTGCTCGCGGAGACCGCCCCGGCCACGAGGATCGCGCTGATCCTGCTGCTCCTCGTCGTGTTGTGCTCCTGGAAGTGGGCCGGCGGCGACCGGTGGTTCGTCGCCGCCGCGGAGGCTGCGGTGCTCGCCGGGTCGGTGCTCGTTCTGCCCGTGCCCCAGCCTGCCGTCGCGTTCCTGTTCGGCGTCGTGACCAGGAGAGTGCTCAGCGGCGGGAGCAGCAGGGCTCTCGTCAAGGCCATCCCCGCCCCGGTCGGCTACGTCGCCGGCCAGTTCACGTCGATCCTGACTGCGGTCCGCACGGAGAACGTCGATCTCGACAACCTGATGGCGAGCCTCCTGCCACTCCTCGGCCTGGTCATCGGCTCTGCCGCCCTGCACGCCACCGTGAGCGCGGCCCGGCACGAGCGCGACGCGCGTCAGGCCGTCCACGCGGTCATCGACGCCAGCCCGGTCGGCATCTTCCTCGTGGACGACACCGGCACGTCGATACTGCGCAACGCCAGGGCACAGGCGATGTTCACGCAGCACAACGGCACCCGTGAGGTGCAGTGCCGCCACCAGATGAACTTGGTGCGGTGCGAGGAGTGCGGCCGAGCCGCAGGCCCTGTCGAACTGAACGTCGACGGCGACGTCTTCGAGATCCACACCGCGCCGGTGCCGCAGGAGTCGAGACCGGAACTGACGCTGGTGGTCGCCGTGGACGTCAGCGAGCGCCGCCGCCAGGAGGACGCTCTGCGGTTTCGCGCCGAGCACGACGACCTGACCGGGCTGGCCAGCCGCGCGCATTTCCTGCACCTGATGGAAACCGCGCTGGGCACCGGGGAGCCGGTCGGCCTGCTCGTGGTCGACCTCGACCAGTTCAAGGAGGTCAACGACGCCGACGGGCACGACGCCGGGGACGAGTACCTGCGGGAGTTCGCCCGGCGGACAGCCCAGGTGATCCCGCACGGGGTGACCGCGGCGAGGCTCGGCGGGGACGAGTTCGCCGTGCTGGCAACGCGATCCGGGACGGTCGAGTCGGCTCGGCTGGCCACCCGGATGCTGGCGGCACTCACGACAGGACCGGAACGGGAGATCCGCGCGAGCATCGGCGTCGCGGTCTCCGCGCCCGGCACCACCGCGGCGGAGTTGCTCCGCGACGCCGATGCCGCGATGTACATCGCCAAGAAGGAGGGCGGTGCACGGGCGAAGGTGTTCCAGGACGAGATCGGCGCGCGCGTGCAGGCCCGGCAGCGCGACAAGGCGGACCTGCGCACCGCCGTGCACGGTGACCAGATGGTGGTGCACTACCAGCCGATCATCGAGCTGGCGACCTCCCGCGTCACCGGCGCCGAAGCCCTGGTTCGCTGGCAACGACCCGATCGAGGCCTGCTGAGGCCGGACGAGTTCATCGGACTCGCCGAGGAGACGGGCCTGATCGTTCCGCTCGGTGACCGGGTGCTCGAAGCGGCCTGTGCCCAGGGGACGCGGTGGTCGCGCGAAGGCAGGGCGCTCGGCGTCACGGTGAACGTCTCCACGAGGCAGCTCTCGTCCTCGGCCTTCGTGACATCGCTGCGCGGTGTGCTGCGGTCGACCAGCCTGCCGGCGGAGAAGCTGACGCTGGAGGTGACGGAGTCCGTGTGGGCGGACGAGGCCGCGATGCAGGGACTCATGGCCGTGCGCGACACCGGGGTCCAGGTGGCCCTCGACGACTTCGGCACGGGCTACTCGTCGCTGAGCTACCTGCAGCGCTATCCGTTCGACGTGGTGAAGATAGACAGGTCGTTCGTCGGCGCGCTCGACGAGACGGGCCGCACAGCGAGTGTCGTGCGGTGCGTCCTCGACCTGGCCGATGTGCTCGGCGCCCGCACGGTCGCCGAGGGCGTCGAGACCCAGGACCAGGCCGAGTGGCTGCGCCGCGAGGGATGCGACTACGCCCAGGGTTACCTGTTCGGCAAGCCTGCGCACCCGGACGACTGGGACCACCAGCCCGCGGTTCAAGGCGCGGGCAGATGAGCACGCCGTGGCCGAGCCCCGACGAGCTCGCCGAGATGACAGGCGAGCCGCGGCAGGACTTCGACTGGCGGGAAAGCTAGGACTGCAGTTCGGCGAGCACGTCCGCGGCATCGGTGTTGCCCAGGTCGGCGAGCCTGCGCAACTCCGCGAAGTCCTCGCGTTCCGCTGCGAGCTCGATCAGCACGTCCACCGCGTCGGAACTGCCAGCGCCGGCCAGCCGCCGCAGCTCGTCCACGTCACCGGCCTCTCCCGCGAGCTCGACCAACTGGTCGATCGCGTCCTGCTCGCCGCCGTCGGCACGACGACGCAGGTCTTCTCGCTCATCCATGACGCACCTCGTCGAGTTCGCGAAGGGCCTGAGCGACGGCCGGGGAGTCGTTGCGCAGGATCTTGCTGTGGTTGCTGGGGACCTTCGCGCTCACCTTGAGCCGGGGGTTGGCGGCGAGCACGCGGTCGAGGACCTTCCTGCCCTCCTCCATCTCCCCCGCCTCACTGCCGAGGCTGTCACCGGTGGCCACGACGAACCGGACCGGGCAGGCGAGACGTTCCAGCACGGGCACGCTGTCGGCCGCGATCTGGTTGAGCTCGATGTTGACGTCGGCGTGCTCGCCGGCGCTCATCCGCGCGCCCATGCCGAACAGCGCGCCGATCGGCAGCAGCAGCCGGTACTGGCGGAACGTCCTGCGGATCCGCTCGCGGCCCGCCTCACCGGTCAGGCCGACGGGGAAGGCGTCCACGGTGACCAGGCCGGCGACGCGGCCCGGGTTCTGGTCGGCCCAGTGCCAGCCGAGGACGCCGCCGTAGGACCAGCCGACCAGCAGGGGCTTCTCCACACCCCGGGCGGCGAGGACGGCGTCGAGGTCGCGCAGGCACGCCACGAACGTGTAGTCCCTGGAGCGCTGGGACTTGCCACGCGCCCGCTCGTCGAAGGTGATGTGGCGGTACCCGGTGCCGAGTTCGGCGATGACGCGCTTCCAGTGGGACTGGTCGGCGTAGGCGCCGTTCAAGTACACGACGGGACGGCCGGAGCCGCCGGTGTCGCGCACGTACAGCTCGGTGTCGTCGACGGGGAGCATGCCGGTCCAGGCAGTCATGACTTCTCTCCTGAGTGGACGATGTTCAGGCCCAGGTGACCGGGAGCTCGTGGACGCCGTAGATGTTCATGTTGGTGCGGAGCCTCACCTCACCGGCCGGCACGGCGAGCCGCAACGCCGGGAGGCGGCGGAGCAGTCCGTCGAAACCGGCGCGCATCTCGATGCGGGCGAGCTGCTGGCCGAGGCACTGGTGGATGCCGTGCCCGAACGCCACCTGGCCGCGGACCTTGCGGTGCACGTCCAGCGAGTCCGGCCGCTCGAACTTCTGCGGGTCGCGGTTGGCGGCCAGCAACGAGACGACGACGGTCGATCCGGCGGGGATCGTCTCGCCGTCCAGTTCCAATTCCTCGGTGGCGTAGCGGTAGAAGATGTCGGCCACGGACAGGTAGCGCATCAGTTCCTCGACCGCGTCGGGCATCAGCGCCGGGTTCGACCGCAGTTCGGCGAGCTGCTCGGGGTGCTCCAGCAGGGCGAAAGTGCCCAGCGCCAACATGTTCGCGGTCGTCTCGTGACCAGCGAGCAGCAGCAGGAACGCCATGCCGGTGAGGTCCTCGATGGTGAGGTCCTCGTCGCGGGCCAGGTCGGACAGGATGTCGTCGGCCGGTTCGGCGCGCTTGCGGGTGACCAGTTCGGCGAGGTAGCCGAACATCGCGCCGATCACGGCGATCTTGTCCTCCAGCGCGATGTCGCGCTCCATGAACCGCGACGAGTTCGACTGGAACGTCTCGCGGTCGGCGTACGGAACGCCGAGCAGTTCACAGATCACCAGTGACGGCACCGGAAGCGTGAACTCCTGCACCAGGTCGACCGGCGGCGTCAACGCGGCCAACGCGTCCAGCTGCTGCTCGGTGATCGCGATGATGCCCTCTTCGAGCTGCTTCATCCGCTTCACGGTGAACGCGCCGGTGAGCTTGCGGCGCAGGTGCGTGTGGTCCGGCGGGTCCATGCTGATGAACAGACCAGGCATCTGCGGGGAGGGTTCGGCCGGTCCTGGCATGCCCGGCGTCTCGAACGGCACGTGGATCACGCCGAGGTCCTGGCGCGAGCTGAACCTCGTGTCGGCCATGACCTGCCGCACGGCCTCATAACCGGTGACCAGCCAGCCCTCGTGACCGTCCGGGAACGCCATCGGGCTGACCGGGCGCGCCTCCCGCAGGCGGGTGATCTCGCTCGGCGGGTCGAACGGGCCCGCGTCGCGTTCCATAGGCAGGCCCTGCGGGACGGAGACCGTCTGGCTCATCGGATTGCCCTTCGTGGTGGGGTGATGCCACCACGTTCGCCGAGAGGCCGGACACCGGGCTGACACGACGCTGACACGGGCCGGCGCCGCACTGTCACAGCGTGACGGCGACCAGTTCTTCCCAGGAGACCGAAGCTCCTTCGCTCGCCGTGGCGTCGAACCCGGAGCCGAGGTGGGCTCGCACGGCCCGTTCGATCCGGGTCGTGTCCGGGTTGGAACGGTCGACCAGGCCCAGCACTGCCTCTGCCGCGCCGAGCAATCGTGCCGCCTGCGCGTGTTCCCCTTGCCGCACAGCGAGATCCGCGACGCCGACGAGCAACCGCGCGATCACCGGTGCGTGCCCGGTCTCGGCGGCCGCCTCGTACTCCGCCGCGCGGTGCTCGCGGGCCGCTGCCAGGTCCTCGGCGAAGTAGCCGTGCAGGTCGTGGATGGCCGCACGGATGTGCGGTTGCGACGCCTCGTCCCCCAGCAGGTCCGTCGCGATGCCGAGTTGTTCGCACGCCTCGGCGGCGTTGCCGTTCCACCGCGCCAGCTCGGACTTCGCCAGTGCCAGCGCGGCGAGCGTGCCCGGCCAGGTGACCCCTTCGGCACGGCTTCCCGCTTCCGCCACCGCGGCCGCGCAGGCGTCCTCGTCGCCCATCAACCAGTGCAGGCGGGCCTGGCGCACGCGCATCTGGACGACGTCGTCCAGTGCGCCGAGTTCGGTGACCGCGGCGATCGCCTGCTCGAAGTGCTCGCACGCTTCAGCGAACTCGCCGCGCATCGCGATCCGGTCCGCCAGCTCGGTCTGCGCGAACGAGGTTCCGAACCGTTCGCCGAGCACGCGGAACTCGACCAGGGACTCCTCGAAGTACGCCTCCGCGTCCCCACCGCGGCCGAGCATGGTCCCCATCTTGCCGAGGTGCAGCCGTGACAACGCCCGCACCCACGGATCCTCGTCGTGCAGCAACGACTCCCACGCGGGCAGGGCGGTGTCCGGCTCGGTCAGCATCCGTTCCAGCGGGACGACGAGGCGCAACGCCGGGTGGTGGTGCCGGCCGCGCTGCCCGAACTCGTAGGCCCGGTGGATCCACTCGGCTGCCTCGGACGCGTCGCCCGGCCCGGACGTGATGAACATCGACGTGAGCGCGTACACCCAGGCCCGCACCTCGTCGGGAACCTCGCCGGGAGTGCCGATGGCCGCGGTGATCAGTTCCATGCCCTCGGCCTTGTGCCCGATGAGCCACCAGTACCAGCCGGACGCCGCCGCGAGCCGCATCGCCCCGTGCGCGTCACCGGCGGCGAGCGCACCCCGCATCGCCGAAGTGATGTTGTCGTTGTCCGCACGGAGAATCCGGAGCCAGTCCAGCTGTTCGACGCGGCGCAGGTGGGGCTCCGCCGTCTCGGTGAGCTCGGTGAAGCAGGAGAGATGCGCCTGGCGGGCGAGGTCGGTCTCCCCCGCTTCCCCGAGGCGCTGGGCGGCGTACTCCTTGATGGTGCCGAGCATCCGGTACCGCGGCGCGCCCTCTCCGGAGGCGACCAGCAACGACTTCTCGGTCAGCGAGGTGAGCAGGTCGAGGACCTCGTAGGGGTCGACGAGATCGCCGGAGCAGACCTTCTCCGCCGCGTCGAGGCCGGCACCGCCCGCGAACACCGAGAGCCGGCGCAGCACCACGCGTTCGGCGTCGGAGAGCAGTTCCCAGCTCCAGTCGACCATCGCGCGCAACGTCCGGTGCCGGGGCAGGGCGGTGCGGCTGCCTCCGGTCAGCAGCCGGAACCTGTCGTCGAGCCGGTCGGCGAGCTGGCCGACGGACATCGTGCGCAGGCGGGCAGCGGCGAGTTCGATCGCGAGCGGCATCCCGTCCAGCACCCGGCAGACGCGCGCCAGCGTCTGGTCGTCGACCACGAGGTCCGCCCGCACCGCCGCGGCTCGGTCCCGCAGCAACCGCACGGCCGAGGCGTTCTCCAGCGGCGCCACCGGCCACAGCGCCTCGCCGGTGATGCCCAGCGGTTCCCGGCTGGTGGCGAGGATCCGCAACTCGCGGCACTCCCCCAGCAGGCGGTGCGCGAGTGCGGCCGCCGCCTCGATCACGTGCTCGCAGTTGTCCAGGACCAGCAGCATCGCCCGGTCGCGGATGGCGGTGACCAGCCGCTCCACGGGCTCCAGGTTCTGCGCCTCGCCGAGCAACGCGTCCCGCAGGCCGAGCCCGGACAGCGTGGCCTGGGCGACGTCGCCGCCGGTGCCGACGGCCGCGAGCTCGACGATCCACGCACCGTCCGGCAGGTCGCCGACGAGCGTGCGCGCGGTCTCCGTCGCCAGCCTGGTCTTTCCCGAGCCACCAGGACCGGTCAGCGTGGTGAGCCGGCCAGCGGCGACGAGGTCGCGCACCGCGGCGACATCGACCTCCTTGCCCACGTAGCTGGTCAGCTCGGCCCGCAGGTTGGTCTTCCGGTTCTCCTGCCTGCGCCCGACCTCACCCCGCAGCAACGCGACGTGCAACGCGGAGAGTTCAGGAGAGGGATCGACGCCCAGTTCGTCGGCGAGCGCCTCCCTCATCCGCTGGTACGCCTGGAGCGCCTCGCTGGTGCGCCCGGCGGCGACGAGGGAGCGCATCAGCGCGCCGACCAGCTTCTCCCGCAACGGATGCGCGGCCACCAGGTCGGTCAGCTCGCCGGCCAGCTCCGGCCCCGCACCGGCCTCGAACCGGTCCTCCAGCGCGGTCAGCCGCAACGCCTCCAGCCGCGTCGCCGCCGCCTCGAACGCCTCGCTGTCCTGCAGGCCGACGTCCTGCATCGCCGGGCCGCGCCACAACCCCAGAGCGTCGACGCCGGCACGTTCGAACCGCACGGCGTCCACCGCGTCGGGCGCGATCACCAGGCGGTACCCGTCGGTCAGCGCCTCGACGACCATGCCCGGCAGGGCCTTGCGCAGCCGGGACACCAGTCGCTGCAACGCGTTCGCCGCGTCCGCGGGCGGGTGCTCACCCCAGATCCAGTCGACGAGCGCGGCCTTCGAGACGACCTGACCGGGACTGAGCGCGAGGGCGACCAGCAGCCCTCGCAGCCGTGCACCCGGCACGTCCGCGAGCGTGCCGTCGTCCGCGCGCACTTCGAAAGGCCCCAGAATCCCGATCTGCACCTGCCCGATCCTGCCACGGGTCGCCGGCAGATCGCTGACGCTCAAGCGGCCGCCGGGTGGATGACGATGTCGTCGCGCCTGGTGCGGGCGTAGACCTTGACCTGGCCGTTGTCGTGGCTCGGCAGGGAGCTGCGCACCCGTCCCTTCGTGCTCTTCGCGTCGACCTGCACGGCGGTGCCCTCGCTGACGCCGACCTCGATGCCGCCGGAGGCGTTCATCAGCTCCACCTGGCCGCGCGTGACCTGCCCGATCCTGATCGGACAGTCGGCCGCCTTCGCGGTGACACTGCTGTCGGCGCGGCCGATGTCGAAGCTGCCGCTCGCACCGCCGAGGTCGACGTCGGAGCGGGCGTGTCCGATCCAGACCTTCCCCGACACGCCCTGGTACCTGACGGAGCCCTCGGCCTCGCCGATCCGCACGCCCGCCGAGCCGCCCTCGATCTCGACGTCCCCGGCGACGTGGCCGACCGTCAGCCCGCCGGACCCGAGGTTGCCCTTCAGCACGGTGACGCGGTCGAGCTGCACCTGCCCCGAGCCGATGTTGACCTCGCAGTCGCCGAGCGGCCCGTCCGCCCGGACCTCGGTCCACGCGGTGTTGAGGACGAGCCCGGATCCGGCCGGCAGCTCGATCCAGATCGCCACCGAGCCGTTCCTGGCACCGGACTTGGTCGTCTTGACGGCCAGCGCGCCGTCGGAGAAGTCGACCTTCGTCCTCTCCGCGACCTGGACGTCCGTGGCGTTCGCGCTGTCGACGGGTTCGACGCGGACCACGGTGTCGGCCCGCTCGGTCGCGGTGATCCGCACGTGGGCGCCGGCGGTGGTCAGGGTGGCGGTGATCGGCTGCGGGGTGGTGAACGCGGACATCTCGTGCTCCCTTGCTGGTGGCTGGTTGCTCGAACCATCCCCACCAGGCCGGACACCCGGCTGTCACCGTCCTGACACCGGCGGAACGACCGGTGTCAGCCGGCCGGGGTGAGTGCGCGTGGCGCCCGCTGTTCCGGGATCACCGGGACGTTCTCGTCGTGCTCGCGCTCGTGCAACGGCGCCGACGCGGCCCGCAGAGTCGAGACCAGCAGGACCGCGCCGAGCGCACAGCCGGCGATCACCAGCGCGTCGTGCCCGGACCGGGCGGTGAACGTCAGCTCGCCCAGCCTGCCGAGCACGAACCCCGAGTGCAGGCACCAGCAGACCGTCGCCGTGGCCGGTGCGGCCCAGGCCTTGCTGGTCACGGCGACCAGGTTGACCACGGCGACCATCGCGAGGACCGACAGCACCGGCTCGCTCCGGACGCCGACCGCGACCAGCAGCGACGTCGTGACGGCCGCGAGTGCCGACCCCAGGAAGAACGCGAGGCCCCCGGGAACAGGTGTGCGCATGTCCCCAGTCCACGCCCGCAACCCTGGTATTTCGAGGGCCCTCATGGAGTTCGAACACGTGCTTTATGCGACCTTGTCTCCTGGCTCGCGCACGCCGTCGTGCTCAGCCTCCGACGTGGATGCCGGGCCGGCGCTCAGGATCCGGTTCACAGGCCCGGATGATCTCCCGCACGACCGGGGCCGTGTCGCCGCGGCCCAGGAGCAGGTAGCGGAAGAGGTGCCCGAGCGGATTGCCCTCGCTCCAGGCGAGGTGGCAGTGCGGCCGCACACCGGTGCAGTCGCGCAGTGCCAGCAGGATCGCGGCGATGGCGTTGGGCGCGGCGGGGCTGTCCGCGCGCAGGATCCGGTGCCCGTCGATCTCCACGCCGCGCACCTGCAGCACCTCGCTGAAGTCCGACGGGTCCACCACGTCGATCTCCAGGAACATCACGTCCGCGGTGCCCGGCACGGGGTTGACCCCTCGTTGCTCGGCCTCCTTCTCCGCGTACTCGGCGGCGTCACCCGCCTGCCGCCGGTTGGCGATGATCGTCACGGCGCCGTCGTGGGCCAGCGTGTCGGCGACGAACCGGCGGGCGGCCTCGTCGAACTCGATGTGCTCCACCCGCAGCTCGGTGGTGCGGGTGACGCGGGAGACCAGCGAGATCGCGATGATGCCGAGGATGAAGAACAACGAGATCGTCAGGCCGTCGGGCTTCTCGATCACGTTCTCGACCAGCGCGTAGAGCAGGATCAGCGTGAGCACGGTGAACGCGACGGCGGCGACCCGCCGGCGGCGGCGCATCGCGGAGATCGCGACCGCGACGGACGCGGAGACCATCATCGCCAGGATTCCCGTCGCGTAGGCACCGGCCTGGGCGTTGACGTCGGCGTTGAAGACGATCGTGACGAGGATGCAGATCACCGTGTAGACGATCACCACCGGCCGCACCGCACGCGACCACTCCGGCGCCATGCCGTACGAGGGCAGGTAGCGCGGCACGATGTTGATCAGACCCGCCATCGCCGACGCGCCCGCGAACCACAGGATCAGGATGCTGCTGATGTCGTAGGCGGTCCCGACGCCCTCGCCGAGCAGTTCGTGCGCGAGGTAGGCCAGCGCACGTCCGTTGGCCTCGCCGCCCGCCTGGAACTTCTCGGCCGGGATCAGCACGGTCGTGACGAAGCTGGTGGCGATCAGGTACACCGACATGATCAGCGCGGCGACCGTGAGCAGCTTGCGGGTGTTGCGCACGCGGTCTTCCAGCCGCTCTTCCTCGGTCTTCCCCTTCGACGCCACCAACGGCATCATGCTCACGCCGGTCTCGAAGCCGGACAGCCCGAGCACCAGCAAGGGGAACGCCAGGACCGCCGGCCCGACCACGCCGCTGAGACCGCCGCCGCCCGAGGTCAGCGCGTCCATCCAGCGGTCGAGCACGACGGGTTCGGACAGCACCTGCGCGACGCCCGCGACCACGACGACGGCGTTCAGCACCAGGAACACCGCCACCAGCGGAATCGCCACGCCGACGGCCTCGCTGAACCCGAGCAGGAACACCCCGCCCAGCACCAGCAACAACACCACGGTCACGACGACCGCGTGCCCGTGCAGGAAGTCCGGCGCCAGCGGGTTCTCCAGCAGGTGCACCGTCGCGTCCGCGGAGGACAGCGTGATCGTGATGATCCACGACGTGGCCACGAAACCCAGCAGCACCAACACGAAGATCTTGCCGCGCCAGAACGGCAGCAGGTTCTCCAGCATCGCCACCGAGCCCTGCCCGTGCGGGCTCTCCTTCGCGACGCGCCGGTACATCGGCAGCATCCCGAGCAACGTCAGCGCCACGATCAGCAACGTCGCCAACGGCGACACCGCGCCGGCCGCGAGCGCCGCGATGGCCGGCAGGTAGGACAGCGTGGAGAAGTAGTCCACGCCGGTCAGGCACATCACCTTCCACCAGGACTGCGGCACGGCGTGCGCCTCACCGCTCTCCGGCCCGACGACCGGCTGCACCCGGTGCTTCAGCAACCACCGCCCCAACCCCGTCGCGGGAGCAGCCGGGCGCACCGGGCTGTCCACGCGTTCAGGTATCGCATGCTGCTGCGACGTGTCGGTCATGCCCTTGCCCCCGTGGTGGTGTGCAGTCATTTGGGAGCGAGTCAACTTCCTGTGAAGTCCTGCCGACGTAAAGGGAAGAGGCCTCCGGCGTCAAGATCGCGTAAAAATCGTCTGCGCATTCGAGTGACCCCTTCCCCGCTGTCCCGCACTGGGTGAGGCTGGCGGCGTGATCGAGCCGGCGACCGTCGTGGACTGCGGCGTTTACGTCGCCGGCAAGCGGCTTCCCGGCGAGTGGACGCACGCCGACGCGCTCGCCGAGGTCCGCGCCCGCGGCGAGGGGTTCGTCTGGATCGGCCTGTTCGAGCCGCGGAAGCACCAGTTCCACGGCCTGGCCCGGACGTGCGGCCTACGCGACCAAGCGGCCGACGACGCGGTCCGCAGGCACCGGCGCCCGACGCTGGACCACCGCGACGACACGCTGTTCATGGCGATGAAGACCGTCTGCCACGTCGAGAACGAGTCGCCCGAGACCGCGAACGAGATCGTGCTGACGGGCGAGATCATGGCGTTCCTCGGCAAGGACTTCATCCTCACCGTCCGGCACGGCCGGCACTCCAGCCTGCACGGCCTGCGCACCGAACTCGAAGCCGAACCCGAACGCCTGCAGACCGGCCCCGCCGCCGTGCTGCACGCGATCGCCGACCGCGTCGTGGACGAGTACCTGGCCGTCACCGACGCGTGCGAGGCCGACATCGACCTGATGGAGTCGCTCGTGTTCGCGCCTCGCAGTTCCGTGGGCGCCGAGCAGATGTACTTGATGCGACGGGAGATCCTCGAACTCCGCCGCGCGGTGACCCCTCTTTCGACGCCGTTGCACCGGCTGGTGGAGGGCTCGACGCCGTTGGTGCCCGACCAGGTGCGGTCCTACCTCCGCGACGTCGAGGACCACCTCACCACGGTCTCCGAACGGATCGCCCGGTTCGACGAGCTGCTGACCTCACTGCTCAGCGCCACCGTCGCCAAGGTGACGCTCCAGCTCAACAGCGACATGCGGAAGATCTCCTCCTGGGTGGCGATCGTCGCGGTGCCGACCATGGGCGTCGGCGTGTACGGCATGAACTTCGACCACATGCCCGAGCTGCGGTGGACCTACGGGCGCCCGCTGGTGCTAGGGGTGCTGCTCGTCGCGTGCCTCGTGCTGTATTGGCTGCTCAAGCGCAACAAGTGGCTGTAGCGCTGACACGGCCAGCCAGTCCCGGAACATCGAGAAGTGGAGGTTCGCCGCCTCGCACGCCGATCCGACGTCCTCCGCGGGTAAGACGGCCTCCGCCATCGCTCCGAACCGCCGGAACCTGCGCCGGGCGTTCCCGTCCGCGCCGAAGAACGACACCGGCGCCGAGCCGAGTGCGTCGCCGACCCATCGGCTGATCACCTGGCCGCCGAGCTTCGCCCCCTCGACGACGTAGAGGGAGCCGACGAGGGCCGGGAGCGCCTCGACGTCCGGTGGTGAAGACCGCGGCAGCACCGCGATGCGGGGCGAGTCCCAGCCGAGCGCGCTCAGGTCCGCTGTCAGTTGTTCTGCGCCTGGCGACACGTCCCACGGCACCGCGTGCGCTGCGATGGAGGCCGTCAGGGCTTTCTCCAAAGGCTCGTGGAACCCGAGGAACGCGGAGAGCACCGCCTCGTAGCGCGACAGCGAGATCGATCCCGGCAGGAAGCCCAGGTCGCGCTCCAGAGCACGGTGAGCATCACTGGTGGTGGTGCGCAGTCGGGCCAGGAGAGTCACGCCGGCAGCCTAGTTCGGCGGACGGAGCGCTTCTCACGCCATGTCAGGACGCGCGAAACCGTTGGTGTTCCAGTAGTCGACCGCGCCCTGCAGCACTGTGCGGAACAACGTGAAGTTCACCGGCTTGTAGACGTAGCTGTCCGCTCCCGCTTCGTAACACCGGTCTATGTCGGCCGAGGTCGTCGACGAGGTGAACACGACGACGATCACGTCGTTCAGTCGCGGGTCCACGTCGGCGCGGAGGTCGGAGAGCACCCGGTACCCGTCCACCCCCGGCATGTTCAGGTCGAGCAGCACCAGTGCCGGACGCGGCAACGTCGCGTCCCGCAACCGATCCGCGACGAGGTGGCCGTCGGGGAGGAACTCCAGCACGAGCTCCGGGTGCGAGCGCGACAAGGCCCGCAGGATCGCCTCACGGTCCTCGTCGCTGTCCTCGACCACCAGCACGACCTGTTCACCGCCCGCGGTCACAGGACCTCCCACCACGTCTGCCCGTCGCCGCGCAGCTCGATCCGCGCCCACTCGGCGTCCCCGTCCACGGTGACGGCCACCTCTCCCCCGGTCGGCGCCCCGGCGAGCCGGACCGGCCGGTCCTGACCGCCCAGCGACCGCACCGCGGTGACGGCCGCCGCCCGTGCCTCGTCCGCCGGCAGCGTCGTGTCGAGCACCCGCCGGCCTCGGTAGCGGATCAGCAGCACGGCCGCGTCGTCGTCCACGGCGTAGCGGCCGTCGCCGGCGACCAGAGTGGCGGCCATCTCGGGCAGGGGCAGGTCGTGCAGTGCCCCGAGCGTCGTCTCCAGGTCGGTGTCCCCGAAGAACGCCCCGGACGCGTCGCGCGCCTCGACCAGACCGTCGGTGAAGAGGATCACGCAGTCACCCGGCCGGAGCACGTCGTCGGCCGGGGTGAACGACAGCTCGTCGAGCACGCCGACCAGCTGGCCGCGGCACGAGGTCTCCTCGACCCCTCCGTCCCTGCGGATGATCACCGGTGGCGGATGGCCCGCCGTCAGCGATCGAATCGGCAGGCCGCCGGCGCCCGGCGTGCCGAACGTGACCGTCGCGAGCGTGAGGAACTTGCCGACCTGGTTGCGCAGCATCTTGGCGTTGAGCAGGCGCACCGCGTCCTCCGGGCGGCCGCCTTCCTCCAGGATCGTCTCGACCGTGTGCCGTGCCAGCCCCGTCAGGGCAGCGGCGGCGGCACCCCGGCCGCACACGTCGCCGATGAGCGCGGTGAACCGGTCTCCCGGCTGCTGGACGACCCCGTAGAAGTCGCCCCCGACGTCCAGCAGGTGACCTGCCACGTTGTAGCCGGTGGCGATCTCGACGCCGTCCGGGTCAGGCAGCACCGAGGGCAGCAGGTGCCGCTGCAGTTCCTCGACCTCGGCGCGGCGCCGGCTGTAGAGGGTGGCGTTGTCGATGGCGAGCGCGGCGCGTCCCGCGATGTCGCGCACGAAGTCCCTGGTGGGCACCCGGCGCGAACCGTCCCGGTGGAAGAACGTCAGCACACCGAGGACACGGCCCCGCGCCTGCAGGACGGCGCTGGTCATCAGGTCGAGACCCACGTCCCCCGGCAGCAGCGAGGGAATCGGGTCGGTCTCGTCGTCGTGCGCCGCCACGCCGGCCCATCTGCCGTCGCGCAGGTGATCGTTGAGCAGGCGTTCCCTGCGCACGTCGACGTGCGCGGCGGCGATCTGGACCAGGGCGTCGTCGCGCCGGACGTGCACGGCGGCGCCGTCGGCGAGCCCGGGGACCACCATCCGCACGATCGCCCGCAGCGTCTCCTCGACGTCGAGCGACCCGGCGAGCCGCAGCGAGACCTCGGCCAGCACGGCGTCCGCGGCCAGCCGGTTGTCGAGCAGCGCCTGGTCGGCGATCCGGTCGTCCGCCGCGATCACGACGTCGGCGATCTGCCCGAGCGCCGTCGCGACCGTCTCCTCCTCGGGTTCCCGGTCCAGGGACACGAGCAGCAGCGCCCGATCTCCCGCGGCGGCGCGGAACGACGCGGCGACGACCGCGCTCCCCCCGACGTCGCGCACCCGTGCGCCCAGTTCCGGGGCGAACGCCGAGAGCGCGTCCACGCCGAGGGTCGCGACCTTGGCCTGGCCGAACTCGCGTGTCACCAGACCAGGTGAATGCGCGACCCACGGGAGGACGTCCTCCGCGAGGCCCGCCGGACCGCTCACCACGCCGTGGTCGTGATCGGCCCAGCGCACGACGGTAACGTCGCCTCCTGGGCTGATGCGGGCTCCGAGCACGCCGCGAACGTGCGGCAGCTCCAGCAGCCCCAAGTAGAGTTCCTTGGCGAAGACCTTGGTGCTGCCCGCCGCGAACGCGGTACGCCACAACGCGTGCAGGAGGTCGGGCCAGGACGGCGACTCTTGTTCGATCATCTGGTCCTGCACCCCTCTCCACGCGCTCGCCGGAAGCAGGAACGAGTATGCACGACGATCAGGAACGTCCCGGTCTCGATCAGGACCTGCTGGGTCCCGAGTGGGCCCGCGCCGCCGCGGCGGAGGCGGAGGCCGGCACGACGTCGTTCGACATGACGGTCTGCCTGACCGAGCCGATCCACCTGCTGGGCGGCATCCAGTCCTACGGGGCGTTGCTGGCGGTCGACGCCGCGGGTGTGGTCGAGGTCGCCAGCGAGAACACCGCCGCCGTGCTCGGCAGCACACCGGAGTCCCTGATCGGCACCCCGGTGGAGGCCCTGATCGGCGCCGAGGGTGTCGCGGCGGTGCACGCGACGCTGGACGCGCCCACCGGTGATCGCGGGCTGTTCGCGCTCGTCCTGCCCTCGTCCGGCGAGGGCTTCGACGTCACCGTCTACCACGCGGACGGCCGGACGGTGCTGGAGTTCGAACCCCGCCCGGAGCAGGACTCGTTCCGGTTCTCCCAGTTCTTCCCCCGCCTGCGTGCGTCGCTGAACAAGCTCCAGCACGAACGCACCGTCGTCGACGTGTGCGCGTCGGCGGTGACGGAGATCCGCGCGCTGACCGGGTACGACCGGGTGGTGGCCTACCGGTTCGAGGGGCAGGCCGGTCCCGGCGAGGTCATCGCCGAGTCGGTGGCCGACGGCCTGGAGCCGTGGCTGGGCCTGTGGTTCCCGGCGACCGACATCCCGCCCCAGGCGCGGCGGCTCTACGAGCGCAACTGGATCCGCGTGATCCACGACGTGGACGACGCGACCGCCACGCTGCTGCCCCAGGTGCTGCCGGACACCGCCGCCCCGCTCGACCTGTCCGACTCGGCGTTGCGCACGGTCTCGTCGTTCCACCTGGAGTACCTGCGCAACATCGGGGTCGCGTCGTCGATGTCGGTGTCGCTGCTGCACTCCGGTTCGTTGTGGGGCCTCATCGCGTGCCACGGCATCACGCCCAGGCGTCTCGACCCCGAGGTGCGTTCGGCCTGCGAGTTCTTCGGGGTCGCCCTCTCGCTCCAGCTCGCCGCGCTGGAGGAGGCGCAGACCTCCCGGGCCCGCCACGACACCCGCACCGCGCTGTCGCGGCTGGTCACGGAGCTGAGCACCGACATCACGCAGTCCGTCTCGACCAGTGTCGACCTGCTGCACGAGCTGATCGACGCCGAGGCGGTGGTGCTGCGGCTCGAAGGCGAGACGACGATCGTGAGCGGCAGCGCCGGAGACGCCCTCCTGCCAGGCCTGAGCGCGTTGTGGGAGGTCGTGCCGGACCTGAACGCCGGAGAGGTGTGGAGCACGGACAACCTCTCCGAGCACGACGTCACGATGGCACCGCACGCCGAGCACCTCAGCGGCGTGCTGCTGCTCGCCCTCTCCGGCGGCACCGAGGACCTCATCGCGTGGGTCCGGCCGGAACGCAGGGCGAGCAGGACCTGGGCGGCGGACCCGAGCGCCCCGGTCCGGCTCGGTGAGCGCGGCGAACGGCTCACTCCCCGCGGTTCGTCCGCTGTCTACCAAGCCGTGACACGCGGTCACTGCATGCCGTGGACGGCGTCGGACGAAGCGGTCGCGAGCGAGTTCGGCCGCGCGATCACCACGATGGTGCTGCGGCACCACGCGCGCCTGGCGTCGTTGAACGACGAGCTCAGCCGCGCGAACCGCGACCTCGACACCTATGCCCACGTCGCCGCGCACGAGCTCAAGGAACCGTTGCGCGGCATCTTCAACTCGACGGCGTTCATCCGCGAGGACGCGGAGGATCTCGACGAGACGACGGTTCGCCGGCTCGACACCGTGCAGCGCCTGGCCCAGCGGATGGACGAGCTGATCAACTCGCTCCTGCACTTCGCCCAGCTCGGCCACGGTTCGTTGCGACGCCAGGAGATCGAGCTGCGAGACGCCGTGCTGGCCGCACTGGAGATCGCCGGCCCGAGGCTGGCGGAACGGCAGGTCGAGGTCGTGCTGCCGGCTGCCGGCCAGCGGGTGTGGGCCGACGCCGACCGGTTGGCGGAGGTGCTGGTGAACCTGCTGGTGAACGCCGGCAAGTACGCCCGCGAGGAACACCCGCGGACGGTGGAGATCTCGCTCGGCGCCGAGGACGAGGTGCACGTGCGCGACAACGGGATCGGCATCGCGCCCGAGCACCGCACCGAGGTGCTGCGGCTGTTCCGCAGGCTCCACAAGCGGGACGCGCACGGAGGCGGTCACGGCGCGGGCCTGGCGATCGTGCACCGCATCGTCGAACGCCACGGCGGAGAGATCCGTCTGCGCACCACCCCGGGAGGGGGCACCACCGTCGTGTTCACGCTGCCGCGGACGTGACGCTCCGAGCACGGGTCATTCACTCGACTGGTACCTTGTGGCCGGATCCGTTCGCCTGAATGGTGACTCCCCCGGAGGCTCTGCGCAGTGATCGATCCCGGCAGTTCTTCTTCGGCGACGGGAATGTTCGGTCCGTACCGGTTGGAGTCGTTGCTCGGCCGCGGTGGCATGGGCGAGGTCTATCGCGCCTACGACACCGTCAAAGAGCGCACCGTCGCCGTGAAGCTCCTGCCGGTCGCGTTGGCCTCCGACACGGGTTACCAGGCCCGGTTCCGGCGTGAGTCCCAGGTCGCTGCCCGCCTGCGCGAGCCGCACATCATCCCGATCCACGACTTCGGCGAGATCAACGGCCAGCTGTTCATCGACATGCGCATGGTCGACGGCCTCGACCTGGGCTCGCTCCTGCGCCGGGAAGGTCCGCTGGCCCCGGCCCGCGCGGTGCACATCGTCGCGCAGATCGGCGCGGCGCTCGACGCCGCGCACGCCGAGAACCTGATCCACCGCGACGTCAAGCCCTCCAACGTGATCGTCGCCGGGGTCGGCGCGGACGAGTTCGCCTATCTCATCGACTTCGGCATCGTCCACAGCTCGCTCGACACCACCGCCACCGGCGACGCCGCGCTCGGCAGCCCCGCCTACACGGCACCCGAACGGTTGCAGCCGGTCCTGGCCGCGGACGCCTTCCAGAAGGCCGTCGACGTCTACGCCCTGGGCTGCGTGCTGCACGAACTCCTCACCGGGCAACAACCGTTCCCGTGCGAGAACAACCTGGCGATGATGTTCGCCCACCTCAACACACCGCCGCCCCGTCCCAGCGCCATCCGCCCCGGCCTGCCGCTCGGACTCGACGACGTCGTCACCCGTGCGCTGGCCAAGGACCCCCGGCACCGCCACCCCAGCGCCGGAGCACTGGCGACAGCAGCACGCATGGCCTTGACCACCCCGCGACAGCACGTCCCGCCGCCTGCCGCGAACGCGATGGCGAGACCGATGGGTCCCCATGTCCCAGCACCGCAGCACACCCGGTTGCTGCCGGAGCACGCTCAGCCTCCGGCGGCCACGCGTCGCGGGCTCGGCGGGTGGCGCGGTGCGGGCATCGCGATGGTCGCCCTGCTCGCCGTGGCCGCGGTGATAGTCGCCCTGTACCCGCAGTTCCGGTCCTGGACGTCCTCCGCCTCCACCCCGTCCACCTCCTCGACGCCCGTCTCCACGCCGTCCTCCAGCCCGCCGTCGTCCAGGCCGCCGTCGTCCAGCCCGCCGTCGCCCAGCGTCCAGACCACGACGCGTCTGCTGACCATTCCCGCCGGTGGCCCGCTGTTCGGCAACGACGAGGCACAGGCCAAGGGGCCGGCGATCTGCGAGCAGGTGGGCGGCAAGTTCAACGTCGCGTGGTTCACCCCCGGCCAGACCGAGGGCGAGTACAGCATGGTGACCTGCTCGTTCGTGTTCGAGCCGACCACCAAACGCGTGCTGGACATCGACGCCGGTGGCGTTATCTCGGGCGAGGACGACGCGCGGGAGAAGGCTCCGCAGATCTGCGGCAAGGCGGGCGGCACGTGGAATCGCGAGTGGCGCGACGTGGTCCCGGGCAAGTACAGCGTCGTGAACTGCACGATCGCGTTCTGAGTCACCCGCCCAGTTCGGCCACGGAGGTGAGCGGCACCGGCGACGGCCGCTCCGCCGTGGTCGTCAGCTCGATCCGCCGCCCCTCGTCCGCCGCCCGGAGCAGCGCGGTCATCGTCTCGAGCACGTGCAGCGCGAGCTCACCGCCGGCGCGCGGTGCCCGCTGCCCAGCGGCCGTGACGAGGTCGAGGAGGCCGATTCCCCGCCCTGCGCCCGTGTAGCCCGCGTTGGAGGGAAGGGATCGCCATTCTGTGCCGCCGAGCGGGAAGAACCGGGACTCGCCGTCGAAGTGGTTCGGGTCCGGGACCGCGAGCGTGCCGAGCTCGCCGTGCACCTCGATCGGCGCGGCGGTGGTGGCCACGCCGTCGAAACTGGTCGTGATGGTGGAGAGCGCGCCGTTGACGTGTTCGAGCACGCCGGAGACGTGGCTGTCGACCTCGACCGGGATGCGCTGGCCCGTCCGCGCGCCGGAACCGATGACGCGCTCGGTGCGCAGGCGACTGGCCGCGCCGACCACCGCGCGCACCGGGCCGAGCAGGTGGACCAGCGCGGTGATGTAGTACGGCCCCATGTCCAGCAACGGGCCGCCGCCTGCGGTGTAGTAGAAGTCGGGGTTGGGGTGCCAGAGTTCGTGCCCCGGCGTGACCATCACGGCCGAGGCGGAGAGCGGGCGTCCGATCAGCCCTCTGTCGATCGCCGCCCGCGCGGTCTGCGTACCAGTGCCGAGAACGGTGTCCGGTGCGCACCCGACCTGGACACCGGCTGCGGCGGCCCGGTCGATGATCTCTCTGCCGTCCGGGAACGTGACGGCCAGTGGTTTCTCCACGAAGACGTTCTTGCCGGCGTCGATCGCACGGAGCGCGATCTCGGCGTGCGCCGCGGGGATGGTCAGGTTGAGCACCGTGTCGACGTCCCCACCGAGCAGGTGCTCGACGCTGACCGCCTCGGCGCCCGGGAGCTCGGCCGCGACCGCTGCCGAGCGGGTCGGGTCGAGGTCGGCGACCGCGGTGATGCGCACCGCGGGGTGGCTGCGCAGCGTGTCCAGGTACGCCTGGGAGATGAAGCCGAGACCTACGATTCCGACGCGGTGCGGGTCGCCCACGACATCCCCCTCGTGATGACGGCTCGGACGCTGGGGTGCTCCAGCACGTCGAGGCTGTGCCCCGGCGTCGTCACCACGATCCTCCCGGCACCCCACCGGCGGGTCCAGATCGCCGGGCAGGTGACCGGCCGGTGCCACGGATGCCACGGCCGGGTCGGGTGGGTCGTGGTGGCCAGCACGTCGACCAGGTCGTCGTGCAGCACCCAGTACTGCTCGGTGACCAGTTCGAAGTCCTCGATGCCGGCGGTGATCGGATGCTCCCGGCCGAGGGCGGTGATGTTCACCTCGTGCGGCAGGAAGTTGTCCTCCTGCTCGCCCTGGCGCTCGCACGGCTCCTTGCCGGGGTGCGTGACGAACTGGCCGCCCACCAGGTGCAGGTAGTCCGACGACGCGCGGAACGAGTCCGCGATGCCACCGTGCCAGCCGGTGAACCCGGTACCGGCCTCGACCGCCGCGCGCAGCCCTGCCAGTTGCCCGGCGGTGATCTGCGACATCGTCACGCACTGCACGATCAGGTCGGTGCGCGCCATCTCGGCGGCGTCGGCGTACACCTCGGTCGACTCCTCGACCCGCACGGCATAGCCGCCCTGTTCCAGGAACGGGATGAACAACTCGGTGGCCTTCACCGGCTGGTGACCCACCCATCCACCGCGGACCACCAGTGCCTTCGGCTGTGCCACGCCCACCCCCTGGAAAACGCTGTCCGCACTGCACATTGCCGTGCACGTCACCGCTGGTCAAGATCGCGCACAACGGATTCGACACGGGCCGTGGACGTTCGCCCATCTCACACGGCACGTTCGTCGAAGGCCTCATCGACTTCGTTCGGCAAAAAGTTGACGACCGTCACCGATCTGAATACTTTCGGCCCCCGGTTCCGGAATCCCTGACCGGAGGTCGGCCTTGACCACACGCAGATCAACTCTCGCGACCCTCGTCGTCGCCCTGCTCACCGTCGCCGGAATCCTGGTGACACCAACGGCTTCCGCCGCCTCGCTGGTGGAGGTGACCGGCTTCGGCGACAACCCCGGCGGGATGCGCATGCACGTCTACGTGCCGGACACCCGCCCCGCGAGTCCCGCGATCGTGGTCGCCATGCACGGCTGCGGCGGCTCCGGCCCCGGCTTCTACTCCGGCAGCGAGTTCGCCTCGCTCGCCGACCGGTACGGGTTCGTCGTCATCTACCCGAGCGCGCAACAGGAAGCCGGGTTCGGCAAGTGCTTCGACACCTGGTCCGACGCCGCCAAGCGGCGCGGTGGCGGCAGCGACCCGGTGTCGATCGTCTCGATGGTGACCTACGTCCAGCAGCGCTACGGCGGCGACCCCGGCCGCGTCTTCGCCACCGGGTCGTCCTCCGGCGGCATGATGACCAACGAGATGCTCGCCCTCTACCCGGACGTCTTCAAGGCGGGTGCGGCGTTCATGGGCGTGCCCTTCTCCTGCTTCGCCAACGCCGCCGACTACCCGCCGGGCAGCAGCAGGTGCACCGGCAACGGCGGCGCGAACCGCACCCCGCAGCAGTGGGGCGACCTCGTCCGGCAGGCCTACCCCGGCTACACCGGCACCCGTCCGCGGATGCAGCTGTGGCACGGCACCGCGGACACGCTCGTCCCGTACTCGTTGCTGCAGGAGGAAGTCGAGCAGTGGACCAACGTGTTCGGCCTGAGCCAGACACCGACGTCCACCGACACCCCGCGAGCCGGCTGGAACCGCAGCCGCTACAGCGACAAGGTCGAGGCCTACAGCATCCAGGGCGCCGGGCACAGCCTGCCGTCGTCCGGGATGGCCGCCGCCGCGCTCGAGTTCTTCGGCATCACCGGCACCCCCGATCCCGACCCCGACCCTCCGGTGCCGGGCACGTGCGGCGTGAAGACGACCGTCAACGCCTGGAACAACGGCCTGACCGCGAGCCTCGCCATCACCAACAACGGCACCGCCGCGATCAACGGGTGGTCGCTCGTCTTCACCTTGGCGAGCGGGCAGAGCATCACCTCCGGCTGGAACGCGACCTACTCGCCGTCCAGCGGACAGGTCACCGCGCGCAACGCCGGGTACAACGGCACGATCCCGCCCGGCAGGTCCGTCGACATCGGGTTCCAGGCCGGCCACACCGGTAACGCGGCCGCGCCGTCGTCGTTCACCCTCAACGGCGCGACCTGCACGACCTCTTCCTGATCAGGTTCTGCGCAGTGCCGCTCCCACGACGAGGAACCCGACCAGGAACGGGTCGACGATGCCCCGTTCCACGAGACCGATGAGGATCCCGGCCTCCGAGGCGAGTACGGCCATGTAGGCCGGGATCGACAGCAGGCCGCAGACGCCGGCCACCTTCAGACCGATCCCCAGCCGTCGGGAGAAGCCCAGGGCCCGGTACGCCCCTCCGATGAGGATCGAGAGCAGGTTGCCGCTGAAGAACGCCGCGAAGGCACCCAAGCCGTGGTAGTCGGTCCCGCTGCCGGCCGTCTCACCGGATCCCGGGAAGAACCCCAGGGTGACACCGCCCGCCGCCAGCAGGACCGCCAGGAGGACGGACAGCCGGCGGCGCTTGCCGGGCAGGCCTCGCAGCAGCACGACACCCGTCAGCGCGATGAGTCCGAAGAGGACGAACCCCGTGTTCATGACCCATGCGAGCGGTGAGTACATGAACTGACCGAACGCGACCGTCGGGCCGTGGACCCCCAAGTTGCTGATGAAGTGGTGGGTGTAGCTGTAGGGCGGGTCCGTCCACGCCGCCGCGGCGATGAACTCGGCGGCGAAGTAGACGCCCGCGCTGGCTATGAGCACCGTTCCCGCCCTGCGGTTCCGCGGCGCGGAAGGTGACTGAGGCTTTGGGTGGGCAACGGTTCCGAGCACGTTGTCGGCCAAGGTTCTCCCCCTGCTGATCGATGGTCATACGACCTGCGAAGGATGGGGCGGGCCGCTAACACGGGACCAACATCGCGCTGACACGGGACGTCCTGGTTTGGGTCACCGCGGCCGGACGCGCGAAGATCCCCCAATGGACAGCCGCGCACGGCTCCGCGTCACCCTGCTCGGCGAGTTGGCGGTCTCCCGCGGCGACGTGCCCCTGCACGTTCCCGGCACCCGCCTGCGGAGCCTGCTCGTGCGGCTGGCGCTGGCGGGCGGGCGCGCGGTCGAGCCCGCTGTCCTGGTCGACGCGGTCTGGGGCGACGAGCCACCGTCGAGCCCCTCCTCCGCCTTGCAGATGCTGGTCTCCCGGCTGCGGCGCGCGCTCGGTCCGGGTGAGGTGGTCGTCCGGGCAGCGGACGGGTACCGGCTGGCCGTGGACGCCGCGGAGGTCGACGTACCGCGCTTCGAACTGCTCGTCGCCTCCGGCCGGCGGAGGCTGTCCGCGGGAGACCCGGCATCCGCGGGTGCCACGCTCGCCGAGGCCCTGGCGTTGTGGGGTGACCGCCCCGGCTCCGAACCCGCTGTCGTCGCCGCGGTGGCGCCGGCGACCGCGGTCCGATTGGCCCGTGCGTCGATCGACGCGACCATCGACCTCGCCGACGCGGAACTCGCTCTGGGGCAGGCCGAAGCGGCCGAGGCGCGGCTCACCGGCGTGGTGCACGAACAGCAGATCCACGAGCGGGCGGCCGCTCTGCTGATGGACGCGCTGACCCTCCAGGGCCGTCAGGCCGAAGCGCTGGCGCTGTACGAACGGGTGCGCGAGAACCTCGCCGGCCTCCTCGGTGCGGACCCCGGAAGCGCGTTGAAGGAACGCCATCTGCGTTTGCTGCGTTCTGCCCCGCACGCCACCGCACCTGCCGGCCACAGCACCCTTCCCGAGCCGCTGACCAGCTTCATCGGGCGTGACGAGGACCTGGCTCGGATCGCCGCACTGCTCACCTCCAGCCGGCTGGTCACCGTGCTGGGCACCGGCGGCGCGGGCAAGACGCGCTTGGCCGTGGAGGCCGCCCGCCGCCACGAACGCCGCGACGGCACGTGGATGATCGACCTCGCGTCGGTGGCCGATCCCGCGAAGACCGCCGGGGCCGTGCTCGCCGGGATAGGGCTGCGCGGCGGCACGATGCTCGACTCCCGCAGGCCCCGCGAGGGTGACGAACTGGATCTGCTCATCGGCGAGCTCAGCGGGCGGGAATGCCTCCTGCTGGTCGACAACTGCGAGCACGTCATCGACGTCGTGGCGCATCTCGTCGTGAGGCTGCTGACCCGCTGCCCCGGTCTGCGCGTGCTCGCGACCAGCCGCGAACCCCTCGCCGTCGACGGGGAGGTCCTGGTGCCACTCGGTCCCCTCGCGCTGCCGGAACCGCACGACAGCCTCGACCGAGCCAGGACGGCGGCCTCCGTGCGCCTGTTCACCGACCGCGCCGGTGCCGTGCGGCCCGGCTTCGAGGTGGACGAGACCACGCTGTCCGACGTCGTGAGGATCGTCCGCGGCCTGGACGGGATGCCGTTGGCCCTGGAACTGGCTGCCGCCCGGCTGCGCACGTTGTCGCTGACAGAACTGGCGGACGGGCTGTCCGACCGGTTCCGGTTGCTCGCCACGGGAAGCCGCACAGCGGTTCCCCGCCACCGCACACTCCACGCGGTCGTCGCCTGGAGCTGGAACCTGCTCGGCGAGCACGAGCGCACGGTCGCGGAAAGGATCTCCGTGCTGCCCGGCGGCATCACGACCGCATCGGCAGCGGCGGTGTGCGCGGACACCGCCGTGCCCGCGGCAGAGGTCCCCGGCCTGCTCGCCGCTCTCGTCGACAGGTCCCTGCTGCAGCTCGCCGCCGGTGCCGGCCGCCATCGGATGCTCGAGACCATCCGCGAGTACGGCGTCAGCAGGCTCACCGAGAGCGGAGAGCTGGACACGACCCGCGATTCGGCCTCCGCGCACTCCATCGCGGTGATGGCCCACCACGACGCCCGGCTGCGCGGCCCCGACCAGCTGGCGGCCCTGCGGGACATCAACGCCGAACACCACAACGCACTCGCCGCGCTGCGCCACCTGTGCGTCACTCACGACTCCGCGGGGGCGATCACCCTCGCCCTGTCCCTGGTCTGGTTCTGGGAGATGTCCGGCCGGCACGCCGACGGCTCCGACTGGCTCAGCGAGGTGCTGGCACTGCCGGGTGCGGAGTCCACGCCGGAACGGGACTGCGCCCTGGCCGTCCACCTGATCAATCGGGCGGACTCCCTGTCAGGGATCGCCTCCAGCGACGTCGCCGGCAGCGAGGACGCCCTGGGGCTCGCCCACCGGCTCCTTTCGCACCGGGAGCTGCCCGGCCAGTACCGGGTGTTCGGTCCCGTCCTGCTCTTCCTGCACGACCAGGAGGCCGCGCTCGACCACTTCCGGCGCCTGGCCGACGGGGACGACGTGTGGCTGGCCGGGCTCGCCCACCTGTTCCAGGCCGAGATCGCCGAGAACTCCGGCGACCTCGAACGGACTCGCTGCCACGTGGACGCGGCCCTGGGCAGCTTCGGGCGGGCAGGCGACAGCTGGGGGCGGGCAGCCGTGCTCTCCCAGCGCGCCCGGCTGCGCCGCTACGACGACCTCGGCGGTGCCCTCGCCGACCTGCGCGAGGCCGAGACGCTGGCCGACGAGTTCGGGTCGCTGAGCCTGGCCGACCGGCTCTACCGCGATCTGCGCTGGACCGACCTGCACCACCGGCGAGGTGAAATCGACCTGGCGGTGGAGTTGATCGACTCGGCCCGGCAGCGAGCGACCAAGGCGGCCTCGGCGGAGATGCTGGTCGTCGTCAACGCGAGGGAGGCCGAACTCCGGGTGAGACTCGGCGAGCTGGACAAGGCGGAGGAGTTGCTCGTCGACGCCGAACGCGATCTGCACAACGCCAATCCCCACACCCGGACGCTGGTCAGCAACGCACGCGCCACATGGTGTCTGGCGGCGGGCGACGTACCCGGCGCGGAAGCGTGGCTGTCGGCGGCGCACGAAGCAGCACTGTCCACTCGCGAACTACCGATCGTCTCACTCGTGACGATCACCGCTGCGGCGCGTGCGCAGGCACTCGGGCAACACCACGAAGCCGCCGCACTGCTCGGTGCCGCTACACGGCTGCGGGGCACGCACGACCGCACAGACCCGCAGATCCTCGAACTCACCCGTCGGGGCCGGGACGTGCTGGGCGAGAAGGAGTTCTCCGCAGCCTACGCGGACGGATGGGAGCTCAGCGGCGAGGAAGCGTCCCGACTGAGCGGCACGCTAGGCCGGACAGGGCTGTAGCGCCGTGTCAGAGCTTTGTCAGCGCCATGCCCGAGCCTTGTCCCGACACGACAAGCGCACGCACACGATTCCCGGCGCTGGACCGAGGCCGGGCTTTGAGCGAATGGAAAGCAACACCCCATGAAGACGAAGATGAAGACCCACGGTGCCATCACGGCACTGGCGGCTTCCGCTGTCCTGGGCTGCCTGACGACGCAGGCTTCACCCGAAGCCGCCGCCGCGCTGCCCGTGGTCAACATGGAGGCCACCGTCCTGGCCGCCCAGATCGACCCCCGGCGCGCCGACGACACGCTGACGCCAGGCGCAAAGGACTCCGTGCTGGCCGTCGAGCGGGCGCTCCAGGCACGCAACCTGCTGGACGCCCGCTGGGTCGACGGCTACTTCGGCACCACCACCATCTCGGCGTACGCGGCCTACCAGCGTTCGCTCGGATACACCGGACTGGCCGCGAACGGGCTGCCCGGGCCGAGCTCGCTGACCACGCTCGGGCAGAACAGGTTCACCGTCTCCAACGTGCTCAAACCAGGCGCGAAGGTCCAGCGCGACGGGTACGTGGTCAACACCCGCACCCAGGCGATGCTCACCGAGGCCGAACGGCTGCTGGGGCGCCGCCTCGTGCTGTCGCAGGGTTCCTACAACCCCGGCGGCGACCCGACCTCCGCGGGCACGCACGACGGCGGCGGCGTCGTGGACATCCACGTCGAGGGCATGTCCGCCGACACCCGCACCGCCGTCGCCCGTGCACTGCGCCAGGTCGGCTTCGCCGCCTGGGTCCGCAGCCCGTCCCAGGGCGACTGGCCGTGGCACATCCACGCGGTGGCGATCAACGACACCGACCAGGCCACCCAGGCCCAGAACCAGGTCGGTGACTACTACCTCGGCTTCAACGGCCTCGCCAACCACCGTCCCGACGACGGTCCCCGGATCACGATCCGGACGTGGGAGGAGTACCAGCGCACGCGCTGACCAGAAGTCCCGTCACGGCCCCACTTCTCGCGCCCGGCCGTAGGGCACCGCGTTCAGCACGGTGACGCGGACGGTGGTGCCGCTGGGAGTCCGGTAGGCGCGCTGCTCTCCTCGGCGGGCACCGTTCACGGCCGCTCCCAGTGGGGAGTCCGGCGAGTAGACCTCGATCGTGCCGTGCTCCGCACCGCGGGCGCCCAGCAGGAACGTCTCGGTCTCCCCCGTGTCGTCGAAACTGACGGTGAGCACCATGCCGGGTTCGGCGATGCCGTCGTCCGGCGGATCCTGGCCCACGATCGCGTCGGTGAGCAGGTCCTTGATCTGGTGGATGCGCGCCTCCCGGTCCCGCTGGGACAGGAAGCCGGACTCGCCGGACTCCTCGCCCAGGCGGCTGCGCACCGGCGAGAGCAGGGTCATCAGTTCGTTGCGGAGCCGGTGGTGCGCCTGCGGGGTCAGCCACACGCGCGGGGTCGTACGCGTCATGTTGTGCCTCCGTGGCAGGAAGAAGTGCCGTCAGGGCGGCCTGGGGGGGAGGTGCCGCCCTGACGGCGGGGCGTCCGTGCGGGCCGGGTTCGTCGACCCGCGACCCGCACGGACAGGAAAGGGGTCAGTGGTGGCGCCGGCCGTCGTCGCGGCGCCGCATCGCCTCGAAGTCGTGGGCGTAACCGGTGGCAACGCCCATGAGGATGTCGCGCTGCACGCGGAGGAAGTCGTTCTCCTTGCGCAGCCACAGGAGTTCGGCTCGCTCGCCGCCGGTCAGCGGCGGATCGGGGTGGTCGGGTTCCACGCGGCGGTCACCGGAGCGGGTCGAACTCGCGCAGGGCGGCGGGCTGTTTGCCGGTGGTGATCTGCTCCGCCAGCAACCGTCCGGTGACCGGCCCCTGGGCCAGGCCCCACATGCCGTGCCCGCCCGCGACGTAGACGCCCGGTGTGCGGGTCGCACCGATGAGCGCGCGACCGTCCGGGGTGACCGGACGGGGACCCACCCAGACGTCGGTCCGGTCCTCCCACCACACCTCGTCGAGCAACGGCCGGACGGAGGCGATGATCGCGTCCACCCGCGCCTCGTCCAACGGCGCGTCCGGCCCGCGGAACTCCATGGTGCCCGCGACGCGAAGGCCGCCCTGGTAAGGAGTGCACGCCACGCGCACCTCCGGCAGGTAGACCGGGCCGTGGACAGGTCTCCGCGTGGGCACGGTGAACGAATACCCGCGGCCTGCCTGGACCGGTGTGCGAACACCGGCTCGTGCGGCGAGTTTCGGCAGCCAGGCACCGGTGGCCAGCACCGCCACGTCCGCGGAGACGGCGTCGCCGTCCTTCGCACGCACGGTGACACCGCCGTTGTCCGGCAGGATGTCGGCCACCTCCAGAGAACGGATCGTGGCACCACGGGCGACCACGGCACGACCCAGTGCCTGCACGAAGCCGCCGGGGTCGGCGAAACGCTGCCCGTCGATGCGCACACCGGTGACGAGGGCGGTCGACGCCAGTGGGACCTGTTCCCGCAAGTCCGATGTGGACAGTTCGGTGTGGTCGACCTGTTGTCCGGCCTCCGCAAGCCTTTCCAGCTCGCGCAGCAGACCTCGCGCCTGAGCGGGAGAGGTGAAGACCGCGGTGATCGGGGCATCGATCGTGGGCGCTTCGACGCCGTTGGCGGTCATCACGTCGTAGGCTTCGATGCTCTCCTCGTTGAGGGGCAGGTTCGCCTTCACCGCCCTGGTCCACGACGGCCACCGGCAGTGCGCGCCGAAGCGCACCAGGAACGACCAGAGTCTCGGATCCGCGGTCAGCGGGATGTGCAGCGGTGCGTCCGGTTTGAACAGGGACCGCAGCCCGTAGCGCAGCACCGACGGTTCGTTCAGCGGGATCGCCAGTCCGGGTGCGATCCACCCGGCGTTGCCCCAGGACGCGCCGGCCGCGACCCCGGTCCGGTCGACGACGGTCACCTCGACACCGCGCTCCTGCAGGAACCACGCCGTGGACAGGCCCACAACGCCCGCACCGACCACCACCGCTGAACGCGGACCGCCGTCAAGGCGCTCGTCCATCCCGACCTCCTGTCATCGCTCGTCCCGATTCCAGGATGCGGCGGACAGGGGTCGAACCGGTTGTCCGTTCTCCACAATCGCCGCTCAGCGATTGTCGGTTTCCGACACCGTCGCCGCGAGGTCGATCAGCATCGCGACCCGCTTGGCGGCGTCGTCCACCCCGAGGTTCGTCACCTCGCCCATCTTGCGCAGCCGGTTGCGCACCGTGTTGCCGTGCACGCCGAGCCGCTCGCCGGCCACCGCCAGATCGCCCTGTGCCTCCAGCCAGGCGCGCAACGTCGCGACGTGGTCGGTGCCGTGTTCAGCGTCGTGCTTGCGCAGGTCGGCCACGGGACCGCGGGCCGGCGCCCGGCCGACCCGTGCCGCTGTGCGCAGACGTTGCAGCAGGATCTCGTCCCACGACTCGTCGTAGGCGGGCGGAGCCGTGTCCGCGGCCCGCATCTCGTGCAACGCCAGGCACTCGTCCGCCTCCTGCCGACCGGCGGGCAGGTCCGCGGGCTCGGCGATCGCGCTGATCCCCGCCGACGTGGTGACGTTCTCGGGGAGCGCCGACCGCAACGCCTCCAGCCACTCCCTCGCCGCGGAGACCTTCTCGCCCGGCAGGATCGTGTAGACGGTGTTGCCCGCCACCGTGCTTCGTCCCGGCCGCGACCAGCCGAACCCGACGGTCGCCTGTTCGAACGCCAGCAACACCGCCGCGTGCCGCTCGTCCCCGACGTGCGCCCGCACCGCGACCACTCTGGCGGGTCCGGGAGGCAGCCCGAGCTGGCTGATCACCGTCGCGGCGTCCGCCGTGCCCTCCAGCAACCGGATCACCCACTCCGACTCCACCTGGCGTTCCAGATCGGCACTGGCCCGCAGTCGCAACAGGTGCAGCGCCACGATCCGGGCGCCGTCGGTCAACGCGGTGCGCCGGGCACCTTCCAGCGGGGCCGGGCACGCGACCCAGATCGCCCCGAGCAACTCCCTGCCCACCCTGACCGCGACCACCATCCGCCCGGTCAGTCCGCGCGCGGGCTCCCCGAGGACGAAGAGCGGCTCATCGGACCCGAGCAGGTGCGTCCGCACACCCGCCGCGTCGAACAGCTCGCGAACCCACGCGGGCACCTCCCGGCCCATGATGGTCTCCAGCCGGGCCGCGTCGACCTCCTGCTGAGGGCCGGAGTAGGCCAGCACGCGTGACAGCCGGTCCTCGATCGTCACCGCGCCACCGGTGGCCGCGGCCAGGCTGTCCGCCAGCGCGAACAGGTCGGTGGGACCCCGTCCCGACTCGGTCTCGCGGCCTTCGAGCACCAGGCCGTAGACCACCCCCGCCAGCTGGCTCCACGACAGCGCCGGGTCCGCCAGCATCACCGCGACCCCCTCGGACTCCCCCACCGCGACGGCGTCCGCCAGGAACTCCTCGCCGCCCCGGACGAGCACCACGACGGACCGCGCCGACACCGCCGCGCGCACGGCCTCGGCCACGGACCCGGCACCGACGGCGAGGTACACGTCGCCGACCTCGGCTCGGTCGTCCGCGGCATCCCGCAGCACGACCCCACGCAGCTCTGCGGATCGCGGCACCGGGCAGCAACACAGCCGGACCCCGTACCCGCCCAGCACGTTGACCAGCCGGTCCAGCCTCACCATGCGAACGCTCCCTGCCCCACCTCTGACGCCACCGTAGAGGCCGTGACCTCGGCGAGCACCTCCGACCGGCCGGCCTGACCTGGGGCCCGAGATGACCCGCTCAGGGTGCCGGAGTGGCACAGGACGGGTTCGTCGAAGTACGCGGAGCCAACCTGGGCGACAACGTGATCATGCGCCTCTTGGCCGTGGCGTCGATGGTCAGCGGACCGATCGCCTACGCGGCCAACGACGGCGGCACCGTGGAACGGGTCCGGCTCCTGATCAAGGGCCCGGACGTGCCCGAGTTCGTGATCGAGCGCGACGCCAGGTACGACCCCGGCCCGAAGCCGGGCAACGAGCTCGCGGCGACGGTCGACCCCGAGGACCACCGCGACTTCGAACTGGACTGCTAGGCCCAGTTGCCGAGTTCCGCGTCGACACGGGGGTCGCTGCGGACCCACACCTCGCCGGTGGCCGCGCCCGGTGGGCTGTCGACGAGTTCGAGTCCGAGGCTCCGGACCAGCTCCAGGAGGGTGTCCCGGGCCGTACCCGTCTCCTCGATCGTGCGGCTGTCGAAGAGGACGTAGTGCACGTCCCAGCGGTCGTTGTAGCCGGAGTCGGCCCAGATCTTGCAGAAGCTGGTCAGCGCCTCAGGGTCGAGTGGTCCGGCGTGCTCCGGCGCCGGGGTCGCCGCGAAACCCTTCGCGATATCCTCCGCGCTCCACTCCCCTGCCTCCGCGACCGCCTCGGGAGTGAAGTCCCGCACCGCCAGGAAGCGTTCGAGCAGCCGGACCCCGGTGGCCTCGATGCCCAGCCCGTCGTCCTGCAAGCGCGTCACCAGGCCGTCCGCCATCGCGCACGGGCCGGAGAAGGTGAAGATCCCGGTGGCGGCGACCAGGGTGCCGCCGTCCCTCACCAGGGCGAGCAGGTCAGCCGGGACTCCTTCGTACAGCGCCGCGTGCGCGTCCTCTGGGGAACCAAGAGCGCTGGAGTGGTCGAACGTGAGCACCAGGCCGCGACCGTCGGCCGTGAACCAGGCGTTGACGGTGTCGCCGGCGCCGTAGCCGTAGTGGGTGACGCCGGAGGCCGTGACCGGCTCGCGTCCGTCGATGCGGGTCAGGATCTCCAGGCGGCGGCGCAGTTCGCGTGGGTGGGTGCGCCGCAGCACGGACCGGTCGAACTCGGATCGGAGGTCGTCGGCTCGGGGAGCGCGGCGCGTGGCTCGTTGTTCGAGGTGGGCGGATCGGGCCTGCAGGAAGCTGTCGGCGTCCGGCAGCCAGGGGCCGTGGGGGTCCAGTGCGGTGAAGCCGCCGCGGGCGAACTCGACCGCATGGGTTCGGTGGTCGCCGCTGTTCGTGACGACGCGGTATTCGGTGTGCGAGTCCTGCCACCCCTTGACCCGGCAGATGGCGCCGATGTCCACCATGAACACCAGTGCCTCTTCGCCGGCCGCGTCCTCCATGCTGAACGACGTGTTGTCCGCGGCACGGTGCCGGGCGACGAACTCCAGGAAGGCGTCCGCGGCGGACTGGTCACCGCCGGGGAGCCACTCCTGCTCGTTGTCCTTGTCGTCGCTGAAGGTCAGCGGCCTCATCACCGTGCCGCCGCGAGCTCGTGCTGCCGGGAGTCGGCCGCGTAGTGGGCGAGCGCGATCGCTCCGCCGATCGCCAGCAGGAAGCCGAGGGCCGCGACGGTCACGTAGCCCTCGTGGACGTGGTCGTCGAGGTAGACCAGGCCGACGAACGACGAGAGCACCGTGTTGGTGGTGAACATGATCGCGGTGACGCCGGTCGGGCCGCCCTTCTGCAGCGCCATCGCGAACACCACGGCCGCGGCGAGTCCGTTGAGGACGATGGACCAGGCAGCCGGTTCCAGGACGAGTCGCCACGTGTCGTCCGGGAAGTCGAGCGTGCGTGCCGAGATGCCGACGACGCTGTAGGAGACGCCGGCGCCGAACGCCAGTGCGACCGTTGCCCAGACGTGCTTGTGGCGGCGGGCGTACACCGCGATCGCGAACACCGGGATCGTCATGGCCACGAGGACCCAGCGCCACTGCGGCGGAAGGGACTGCGCGGGGCCCGGCTCCGCGGACACGCCCAGCAGGACCAGGCCGATCGCGCCGACCAGCAGCGATCCCCATCCCGCGGCACCCAGGCGGGCGCCCATGAAGACGACGCTGATCGTGGCGGTCACGCCGACGCTGAACGCGAGCATCGACTGCACGAGGAACAGCGGCAGCCGGTGCAGCGCGGCGGCCGCGAACGCGAATCCCAGCATGTCCACGCCGAGACCGAGGAAGTAAAGCCACTGCCGCCGGAGAGCGATGAGATCGAGCGACCTGCCGCCGTACGCCCCCGCACGCCGGATACCGATGGCCTCCAGGATCGAACCGCTGCCTGACGCCAGGGTCGCCAGCACAGCGAGGATGTAACCCAGAGCCATTCGTCCATTGTGTCAGCCGGTGGCTGAGGCACGTTCAACATCCCCGGCGAGTGCGAATTTTCCGGCACGACGCCATCGAACCTGCACGTCAGAGCCTTGGGCGAGGCGGGAGACGTGGTCCCGCTCCTCCAGCCAGGCGGGGTGGGGGCGTCGGCGATCGCGAGCAGTGCCGCGGAGGTCGCGGACGGGTCGCCGGGGGTGAAGCCGCTCGCGTCGCGCCGCCGTGGAGGGCTTCGCGGGCGTGGGTGCAGGCCGGGTCGGACTGCGTCTGCGGGAAGGCGGTGGCCAGGTCGGTGGGGAACATGAAGTCGGCGGTTCGACGCGCGCTGGGCAGAGCGAGGTCGTCCCTGCCTACGGCCCCTCCGTGGGTGCAGACTTCCGTTGTGGACGCTCCGCAGCTCGCTCAGTTCCTTCGCGTCCGGCGTGAGGCGCTACCCCCTGCAGTGGAGCGCCTCACCCCTTCTCAGCCTCACGAGCGTTCCCCTGCCGTGAACCCGATCCGGGGGTTCTGCTGATAACAGGGCGAAGACCCTTCGCTCGAAAGGCCACCATGACAGCGACCGACGCGGAGCTCATCGAGGCGTCGCGGCGAGTGCCGGAGCAGTTCGCCCTGATCTTCGACCGGCACGCGCCCCACATCCAGCGCTACCTCGCACGGCGTCTCGGGCAGCAGGCCGCCGACGACCTGCTCGCCGAGGCGTTCCTCGTGGCGTTCTCCAAACGGGACCGCTACGACACCTCCCGCCCCGACGCCCGGCCGTGGTTGTACGGCATCGCGACCAACCTGGTCGGTCAGCACCGGCGCGAGGAGGTGCGCCGGCAGCGGATGCCGTCAGCCGGTTCCGACGTGCACGACCACGCCGACCGGGTGGCGGCCGACGTCACCGCCCAGGCCATGCGGTCGGTGCTCACCGGCGCGCTGGCGGCGTTGTCCGCCGAGGACAGGGACGTGCTGCTGCTGGTCGCGTGGGAGCAGCTCAGCTACCTCGAGGTCGCCGAGGCGCTGGCGATCCCGGTGGGCACGGTGCGGTCACGGCTGAACCGCGCCCGCCGCAAGGTCAGGGAAGCGTTGGGAACCCGCAACCACACCGAAGTCGAGGAGCTGCTCAACAATGGATGACCTCAAGCTCGTGCAGGACCTGGACGACACCCCGCTGCAGTCCGCCGACCACCTCGCCGCCGCACGCGCCCAGCTCGTGGCCGGCATGAAGTCCCCCCGGCGCGGCCGCGCGGGGATCATCGCCGTCGCCACGCTCGCCACCGCCGCCGCGGTCGCCGCCGTGGCGGTGCTGCTGCCGTCAGGAACTCCCCAGAACGACACCGCGCTCGTCGAGACATCGACCCCGGTGGACACCGCGGTGCAGCTGCTGCACCACGCCGCCGCTGCGGCACGTTCGAAGCCCGCCGAGGTGCCTCGGCCAGACCAGTTCTACTACGTCCGCAACGGCGGCTGGGAAGCCTGGTTCTCCGTCGACGGCACCAGGGACGGCCGGATCATCGCGTCCACGGGCTCCGATCCGACCACCACGCCCGGCTGCGTCGGCGGGCGCAGGAAGGTGCTCGACAAGTACGACAAGCCGACCGGCGCGTTCGAGGAGTGCGTGCCCACCCGCGCGTACCGCGACGACCTGCCCACCACCGCGGACGAGATGCTGAAGGTCCTGCAGGGCAAGGACAAGGACCGGTCGGTGAACTCGTACGGCAAGGACGTGCTGTCCATGGTCATCCACTCGTACCTGCCGGGACCGCAGCAGGCGGCGCTGTTCGAGGCGGCGACCCGCGTGCCGGGGCTGACGGTGGTGGAGAACGTCTCGTCCGGCCGCCCCGGGGTCGGGATCAGCTGGCCGGTGCCGGAGGGCTCGGCGTCGTGGGCCGAGCCGATCGTGATGGTGTTCGACAAGAAGACCTACGAGTACCTCGGCCTGAAGAACAGGCCGCAGGAGGCGGCCGGGTTCGTCGACCAGGTGGGCGACCGCGTCTAAGCACCTGGCCAGAAGTCCTGTCCCCGGCCCGTCGGGTCCAGTTCCCATGGGTCACAAGGGGCCCGGCACCCTCTCTTTTTGCGGTACGCGGGGTCCCCGCGTGTGCTCTGACAGTACGAAAGGTCCCCGCGTGCGGTTCTAGACTTGAGCCGGGCACGCTCAAGTTTGGGGTGGGCGTAGCCCGTCGTTTCGGACAGGACTTCCGGTCAGGTGCTTAGGGGGACCTGGAGCCGCTCGCTGCGGGCAGCGGGCGGCTCTATGGGTCGGTTGACGATATATGTCGGACGCTGTAGTTTCGCGGCGTGCCACTGCCGCTGCGCGAACCCACGTTCTTCATCCTCACCTCGCTGACGACCGAACCGCTGCACGGCTACGGCATCGTCCAGGCCGTCGCGGCGCTGTCGGGTGATCGCGTCCGGCTGCAGGCGGGCACGTTGTACGGCGCGCTCGACCGGCTCAAGGACGACGGCTGGATCGAACTCGACCGCGAAGAGGTCGTCGACGGGCGTCTGCGGCGCTACTACCGGCTCACCGACACGGGTGCCGAGGTCCTCACCGGCGAGACCGCACGGCTGCGCGCCAACGCCGACGCCGCCGCCGCGGGGCTTCGCGCCCGTGCCGACCGAGGCCTCGGCTTCGGTCCCGCCGCCGGCCTGGCCTGACCCACCCCGAGCCCTCGAAGGAGCCCGTTCGTGACCCTCCCCGACCCCGCGTCCCGCCTGGAGCAGGCCTACCGCAGGCTGCTCCGCTGGTACCCCGCCACCTACCGCGCCGAGCGCGAGCAGGAGATGCTGGGGACCCTGTGCGAGATGGCGGAGCCAGGCCAGACCCGGCCCACCGCACGGGAGCGCACCAGCCTGCTCCGCGGCGCCGTCCGGGCCCACGTGCGCGCAGCGGGTGACGGGGTTCGCGACGTCGTGGCCGCGGCCACGGTCCCGATCGCGGCCCTGGTGACCGGCTACCTCCTCGCGGTCTGGGCGCTGATCGCCCTCGACGCCACGGACCTGACCAGCACCATGATCGCCGGCACGATAATCGACTGCCTGGCACTCGCGATCACCACGACGTTCTGGCTCGGCGTGGTGGTGTCGGTACTGCTGGACCACACCCGGTCGGCCAGGGTCTTCGCGGCCGCGACGGCCCTCACCGCGTCCCTCACGCCGGACGTGGGCAACGGCTCCGACGCCCACCTCTCCGTGGTCATCGGTGCCCTGCTCGTGCTGCTCGCGCCCGCCCTCCGGCCCGGCCGGGGCGAACTCCTGGTCGCCAGGCGCGTCGTGGCGCTCGCCGCACCGGTCTGCCTGGTGTTCGCGGCCGCCACCTCCGGGATGCAGGTGCCCGCCCACAGCAGGCAGTCCCTCCCGATGTACCTGGACTCGCAGGCCATCCCGATCGGCATGATCGTCGCGCTCGTCGTCACCGTCGTCCCGTTCCTGCGCTGGCACGGAAGCCGTGGCCTGCTCACCACCGCGCTGATCGCGAGCGCGACCGCCTACACGCTCCAGCCGGTCAACGACCTGCTGCCGCGGGGCTCGCTCCTGGCAGGGGCCGTCCTGTTCGCACTTCTCCCGGTCGTCGCGAAGGCGGCCGTGGCGTTCACGGCGGTGACCACGGCCCTGAGCCACGTTCGCCGCGTTCTCCGCCGTCCCCGCACCGCCTGACGTCACGCCGGGGCCGCCTTCACGAGGAAGGCGGCCCCGGCTGCTTCGTCAGGACGCCAAGGGCTGGTCCCCCTGCACACCCCACGCGACGCTGAACTGGTTGCGCACGAACCACTGCCCGGTGGACGGACGCCACACCGCCAGGTCGCCGACCCCGTCGCCGTTGTAGTCGCCGGGCACCGGGATGTCGCCCTGCTGACCCCACTGCGTCGAGCTGACGCCGCGGACGTGCCACTCGCCGGTCGACGGACGCCACACGGTCAGGTCGAACCCGCCGTCACCGTCGTAGTCGCCCACCACGGGAACGTCACCGCTCTGTCCCCACGGCACGGACACGACGACGCCGAACGCGCCGATGTAGTGCCAGGTCCCGGTGGACGGACGCCACACGGCGGCCTGCGCCGCGCCGTCCCCGTCGTAGTCCGCGGGCACCGGGACGTCGCCCTGCTGGCCCCATTGCTGGGTGAACTGGTTGCGCACGAACCACTGGCCGGTGGACGGACGCCACACCGCGACGTCGGTGATCTCGTCACCGTTGTAGTCACCGGGCACCGGGACGTCGCCCACCTGGCCCCACGCGACGGTGAACTGGCCGTTCACGAACCACTGACCAGAGGACGGGCGCCACACCGCCACGTCGGACACGCCGTCGCCGTTGTAGTCACCGGGCACCGGGATGTCGCCCTGCTGGCCCCACTGGGTCGTGCTGATGTTGCGCACGAACCACTGGCCGGTCGACGGGCGCCACACCGTGGTGTCCGTGCGCTGGTCGTCGCTGTAGTCGCCGTCCGGCCCGCCGAAGGTGTAGCGGGAGTTGAGCAGCAGGTTCGGCGAGCCCGCTCCCGGGTTCACCACGACGTCCTTCGTGGACTCGGCGAACGCCATCTCGAACCAGACGGTGGTCGGTGAGGCGTTCCTGTTGCGCTGCAGGTAGAGCGCGGCGACACCGGCGGCGTGTGGTGCGGCCATCGACGTCCCGCTGAGCGCCCTGGTGGCGGTGTCGCCGGTGTTCGACGCCGAGGTGATGTCGTCGCCGGGGGCGAAGACGTCCACGCAGGCGCCGAAGTTGCTGCCGCCGCTGGTCCAGTTCGTCGGCCGCACGTCGCTGCGGTCGGTGGCTCCCACCGTGATCGCGTTCGGCGTGCGGGCGGGCGAGGTCGTGCAGGCGTCGCGGTTCGAGTTGCCCGCGGCGACCGTGTACGTGATGCCCGCGGCGATCGAGGCCTCGACCGCGGCGTCCAGCGTCGCGCTGACGCCGCCGCCGAGGCTCATGTTCGCGACGGCGGGGCGCACGGCGTTCTGGGTGACCCAGTCGACGCCGCTGATGACACCGGCCGTGCTGCCCGAACCGAAGCAGTTGAGGACCTTCACCGCGACCAGCCGCACGGCCTTCGCGACGCCGTGCGTGGCGCCGCCGATGGTGCCCGCCACGTGGGTGCCGTGGCCGTTGCAGTCGGTGTTGTTGTTGTCCCCGGTGGTGTTCGTGCCCCAGCTCGCACGCCCGCCGAAGTCCGTGTGCGTCGTGCGGATGCCGGTGTCGATCACGTACGCGCGCACGTTGCCCGCACCGGATCCGGCGGAGACGTACTGGCCGTTGGAACGGCCGGTGATCTGGTCGAGCCGGTCGAGGCCCCACAACGCCGGCGGCGTCGCCTGGGCCGTGTCCGCGGTGATCTCGGCGTCCTGCTCGACGTAGTCGACGCGCGGGTCCGCCGCGATCCGCCTGGCCGTGGTCTCGTCCGCCTCGAGCGCGAACCCCTTGAGCGCGTGCCGCCAGGTCTCCCGCACCTGGCCGCCACCGTTCTTGGTGACGATGTCGGCCACGTCGGCGTTCTCCTTGAGCACCACGACGTATCGGCCCGCGATGGTCTTCGCGCCCGCTCCGACACGGATCTCCCCCTGTGCCGCCGTCGCGGGCGTGGCCAGCCCCGCGAACGTGACCGCCGCTATGACGACCGTGAGCAGCACCCGTCTGGATGAGTACGACAATTCCGTCCTCCCAACGAAATCTCCCGGACAGGTCCCCCGACGTCCGGCACCCAAGGTCGCTGCCCGCACCGGGCGGAAGCCAGCGAAACCGCCGGAGTTTCCGGTGAACTTCCGCTACGGTCGCCCGATGTCCGCGTTCGCCGAGCTGCTGCGCCGTCATCGGGCGGCGGCCGGGCTGAGCCAGGTGGAGCTCGCGCGGCTCAGCGGGATCAGCGACCGCGCGTTGCGGGATCTGGAGCAGGGCAGGAGGGTGCCGCGGGCGCAGTCGGCACGGTTGATGGCCACGGCGCTGAAGCTGACCGGCGACGATCTGAGCGCGTTCCTCGCCTCGGCACGGCCCTCGGCCACGCCCGCCCCGTCGGCGCCGGTCAGCACGGACGGGCTGGTCGGGCGGGGTGACGAGCTGCGTTCGTTGCTGGACCTGGTGCTCCAGGCACGGCACCGGCTCATCTCGATCACCGGGCCGGCGGGTGCCGGCAAGTCGCGCCTCGCCGCCGAGCTCGCCGCGTTGCTGGGCGGGCGCACCGATCTGATGGTCAGCACGCTCGACCTGTCCGCCGTCGGCGATGTGGCGCTGGTCGGTGACCTCGTGGCGGACGCGCTGGGCTGCGGCCCGTCCCGGCTGGCGCCGCTGGACCGGGTGGCCGCGCACCTGCGCGACCGGCGGGTGGTGCTGGTGGTCGACCGGTTCGAGCAGCTGGTGGAGGCCGCGGCGGACCTCGCCGCCCTGCCGCGCCGGTGCCCCGGCCTGACCGTCGTGGTCACGAGCCAGCGGCCGCTGCGGGTGCGTGACGAACACGTGCTCGCGTTGAGCGGCTTACCCCGTGACGCGGCGGCAGCGCTGTTCGTGCGACGGGCCGGGCTGGAGCACGCCGACGACGCGGTGCACGCCATCTGCCAGAAGGTCGAGCACCTGCCGTTGGCGATCGAACTGGCGGCGGGCTGGGTGCGGCTGATGAGCCCAGCGGACCTGGCCACGCGCCTCACACACCGGTTGCGCTACCTCACCGACGGGCCGCGCGACCTGCCCGCCCGGCACCGTTCGCTGCGCGCGGCGATCGAGGCCACGCTGGACCTGGTGACCGCCGAGGCGCGCACCACGTTCCGCTTCCTGGGCGGTTTCCACGGCGGCGTCCGGCTGGACGACCTCGAAACGCTGCTGGGACAACCGTTGCCGGAACTGACCGAGCTCGTCGACATCAACCTGGTCCGGCTGGTCCCGGACGGCGGCACGTCGCGCTACACGCTGCCGGACACCGTCGCCGAACTGGCCGCAGAACAGCTCGACTCCCCCGCCGCCCGCGCAATGATCGCCGCGCACTACCTCGACCGGTTGCGCGCCGGTGCGACGTTCGGCGCCCTCGACGCGGCCAACATCCGGGCCGCGGTGCGCTGGGCGGTGGCCGAGGAGCCCGCGCGACTCGACGCGGACGCCGCGATGGCGCTGACCCGTTTCTACGAGGCCACCGGACGGCTCGGCGAGGGCGCGGAACTGCTCAACCAGGCGGGCACGGGCGGGATCCCGCCGTTGCTGATCAGGTCGGGCCAGCTGGCGGCGTTGCGCGGCGACCTGGACGCGGCGAGCGAGTCGGCGGAGCGCGCGCTGGCCGTGGCGGCGGACGACGACCACGGCACCCAGACCGCCGGCCTGAGCCTGCTCGGCATGATCGCGGTGGAGCGGGGCAACCCCGGCGCCGCCATGGCCCACCTGCGCAAGGCACTCGCCGCCGCACGACTCTCCGGCGACGACGCGACGCTCGGCCGCGTCCTGAACAACTTCTCGTCGGTCTCCTCCGAGATCGGCCGCCCGCAGGACGCCTTCCGCCAGCTGGAATCGGCGCTCGCAGCGAAACGAAGAGCCGGCGCCGGACCGTTCGAACTCGGGCGCACGCTGTTCAACCTCGCCTTCCTGGCCCTGGACCTCGACGACACCACTGCGGCCGTGGACCACGCGGCCCAGGCCCTGCCCCTGCTCACCGAGGGCGGCCACACCCTGCTGGCGGCGTTCGCCGAGGTCACCGCCGCGCTGGCGCTGGTCGAGCAGGACCCCGCCGCGGCGTCAGCGCACCTGAGAAACGCCGACCGCCTGGTCGCGGACACCGTGGTGGACAACGGGAACGACCGCGTCGAGGCCACCGTGCACCTGCGCGCCAGCGTGGTCCGGCACGCACTCGGCGACGGAGCGGCGTGGCGGGAGCTGGCGGACGCCGTCCGGATCTCGCTGGGCCACACGACCCGCGACCGCGACTCGGTCTCGGAGGCCCTGACCCTGCACGCCCGTCACCTCTGCGCTCGCGGTCCGCTGACGGCCGCTGTGCTGCTGGGGGCGGCGGATCGCCTGCGGCGCAAGAAGATCACGCCGTTCGTGGCGGCCGCACGGGAGCATGCGCTGGGTGTGCTCGGGGTTCGCTGGGCCGAGCAGGTCAGCGCTGGTCGTGACCTGGACGACGGCGAGCTCATCGCGTTCGCCGATGAGCTCGCCGCGCGTTCCTAGGAACCGCTGTAGCTGAGCCAGTCCAGGTTGATCGAGCCGTTGTCGCCCTGACCGTAGGAGATCGTCACCACCGGGTCGCGGCCGCTGACCGGAACGCCGTCGAAGGTCACCGTTCCCCAAGCGTCCCAGCTGTCGGAGACCTTCGGGAAGCTCACCTGCCGCACAGCGCGTCCGTCCACCGACAGCGTCATCGTGCGCGCGTCGCTGTTGGCGTTCGCGTACCGCAAGGTGATCGCGCCGGTTCCTTGCGCTGCCGACGCGCGGTGCACCGTGAACGACGACGCGGCACCCTGGGCCCACAGGCCGTCGACGAAGGCCCTGCCGGAGTAGCCGGTGTGGTTGACGTTCGTCTTGACGCCGCCGGTGTTGCGCGCGTCCTCCGCGTCCAGGCGGGCGGGGGCGGGACAGCCGGAGACCGGTCCCCCGATGTCGGGGCAGCGGTCCTGGGCGTCGGCCGTGCCGTCGCCGTCCCGGTCGCCGGCGGTCGCTCCCGTCAGCGTGATCTCCACGGTGTGCGCACCCTTGAGCGTGGCGGGGATCTCGGCGCGGGACGGCTGGCCGTCGACCCTGACGGAGCTGATCGTCGTGCCGGCGCCGCGCAGGGTGATCGTGAGGTCGGCTTCGCGGTAGCGCAGGTTCTGCAGGGTCACATCGCCCCAGCCCGTCGGCAGGTTCGGTGCGAACGTGAGGGCCTGGTCGGTGTGGCGCAGCCCGAACAGTCCTGTGTGGACCATGTCCAGGAACGCCGTGGCGGACCAGGTCTGGTCGGGTTCGGAGCCCCAGTGGAACTTCACCGTGTCGCCCAGTCGCTGGTAGCCGCCGTCGACCACGCCGGTGTTGCCGTTGTAGATCTCCCAGAAGCCGCTGTTGTTGTTCGCGAGCTTCGCCAGGCGGGTCGTCTCGGCGGCGAAGAGGTTCTGGTTTCCCTGCCTTGCCAGCGCTTTGGCCCACAGGCCCTGGACGAGCGGCCAGACGATCGCGTTGTGGCGGCCGGGCTGCGCGTCGGAGTAGCGGTCCCAGTGCGGGTAGGTGTCGGGCAGGCCCCAGGTCATCGTGCGGGTGCGCGCGATGATCGACTGCGCCTGCGCCGGGCTCGCGATGTCGAACAGGATCGCGAACGCCAGGCCAGTGCCTTCCTGGTAAGCGCCACGAGTTCCGTTGGCGAGCAACTGGTAGTCGTACAGGCCCGTTTGCGCGTTCCAGAAGTAGCGGTTGATCGCGGTCTTCAGCGCGGCGGCCTTCGTGCGGTAACCGGCGGCTTCCTGAGCTTGTCCCAGCCTGGCTGCCATGTTCGCCGCGTTGACGTACGCGGCGTAGTAGACCTCGTTGGTGCTCAGGTACATCCCGCTCGCGACGCCCGGCCACGGCATGCTGCCGGTGCTGACCGACTCGGTCGCGTCGGCGGGCGGTGCCGGGTAGCCGGCGATGCCGTCGTTGAAGAACGAGGCTCCGGTGAACAGGCCGTACGTGGCGTTGAAGCCCGCCGTGGTGGCGCGTTCGCGGATCGCCAGGGTGTTCTTGGCCGTGCGGTAGGCGTTGCCGAGGAACTCCTGGTCGCCCGTCACGAGGTAGTGGTGCCAGGCGGCGGTGAGCCAGATGACCTGGTCCCACTGCTGGTCGTCCTGCTGGACGCGCAACGCTCCGGCGGAGTCCTTGTCCACGACGGCCCACAGCGTGTTCTTGGCCAGAGCGGGCGAGAGCAGGCTGGTCGCGTTCCAGCTGTTGACCGACGCGTCGCGCGTCCACGGCTGGTGGTAGCCACCGCCCGCGCGGACGAAGCCGACGGACGGGTCCAGCAGGCCGCTCTTGTTGTAGCCCGCGTCGTAGCCCATCGTGTTGATGCGCAACAGGTTGTCCAGCGCGGCCGCGTAGGCGTTGCCGTACAGCGCCTGGGTGAGCGGGTTCGCGAATCTGAGTGTCGGTGTGGTGGCCGCTGTCGCCGGTGAGGCGCCGGTGACCACGCCCAACATCGTCAGCAGAGCCAGAAGGACACGACCGATCCGCCGCCGGGGAATCATCCGTGGCACCTTTCCCGGCACCCGGACCCGACCGGAGCCGAGTGGGCAGTGCACCATGGAATCGCTCTCACGCACCTGGGCGGGCGAGGTTCCTGTCCGGTCCTGTCAGAGGGCGACACCGCCGGCAATCCCGACGACACCTGCGACGACCAGGGCTTACCTTAGGATGGCACCGGTCAGGCGGATTTTTAACGTTCAACTCGGTCAGGGGTGCTCGTCGTGGCGAAGTCGGGTCCGGTCACGATCGCCGACGTCGCCGTGGCCGCCGGGGTGTCCAAGCAGACGGTCTCGAACGTGATGAACTACCCCGAGAAGGTGCGACCGGGGACTCGGGACCGCGTGCTGTCCGCCGTGGCGGACCTGGGGTTCCAGCCGAACCGGGCGGCTCGGGCGTTGCGCTCCAGCTCGGCCGGCATGATCGCCTGCCGCATCGAGCCCGTCTCCTCCCACTCGCTCGCCCACCTGCACGACCGGTTCCTGCACGCGCTGGCCGAGGCCGGTCAGGCGGTGGGCAGGCACCTGATGCTGTTCGCGGTGGACGACGCGGAGGACGAGGTGGCCACCTGCGTGCGGCTGGTGCGCAGCGGGTCGGTCGAGGGTGTCGTGCTGTACAACGTGGTGCCTGACGACCCGCGGCCGTCGTTGCTGCTGGACGCCGGGGTGCCGTTCGTGTCCTTCGGGCGGTTCTCCGCCGACGCGACCGGCTGGGTGGACGTCGACAACGCGGCGGGCATCGCCGGTGTCGTCGAGCACCTGGCCGCGTGCGGCCATCAGCGGATCGGGTTCCTCGGTTTCCCGGAGGGCCACCGGGTCGGTGACGATCGGGCCAGGGGCTGGGTGACGGCCATGGACCGGCACGGTCTGCTGGCCGGCAGCCACCGGCTCGACGTGCGGGGCGAGGACACCTGGATCAGCGGCGCGAGGATGGCCCGCGGTCTGCTGGACCGGGCCGATGCGCCGACCGCCCTCGTCGCGGCCTCCGACACCCTGGCGGCGGGCGCCCTGCAGGCCGTTCGCGATCTCGGGCTGACTCCCGGGGAGGACGTGGCCCTGGTGGGGTACGACGACACGCCCTCGGCGGAGGTCCTCGACCTGTCCAGCGTGCGCCAGCCGATCCCCGAGATCGGGCGGCGGATCGTGGAGGCCCTGTGCCCGCCCGACGGGACGGTGCTGCCCGTGGCGGCATTGCTGGCGCCGGAACTGGTCGTGCGCGGTTCGTCCCGGCCTCGGGCCTGAGCACGCCGAAACCTGGGCGTTGCGGGGAGTTCTCCCAGCGTTGACAGTCCGAGCGGGCCTGTGGTTGGGTCTGGTCCACGCCAATTTTAACGATCAAATTCGGCAGAGGTCCATCACCGGGGCGCGCTCGGAGGGGAAGACCCATCATGAAGACGCACAGCCGACGGCGGCGCGGGTGGCCGGCCGTGATCGTCACCGCCACGCTGGTCCTGGCCGGGAGTTCCCCGGTGTGGCACTCCAGCGACGCGCGAGCCGCGGTGACGCAGCACGACAGCGCGGCGATCGGCTGGGAGGGCGACTACTACGGCGTCCTCACGCACAAGGACGGCAGCTTCGACGTCCACTCAGGACCGAACACCACGGTCCGGTTCGGGATCTACAACAACCCCGGACGCGTGCAGTGGTTCAACGCCGGGGGCTACTACCCCGCCCTGACAACGCAGTTCGAGCGCGACAACAGCACCGTCACCATCACCAACTTCGGTGACCAGGTGAGGATCGGCAACCGGGACTTCGTCGCGATCTACTCGCGGGTGCGCGTCGTCAACCACGACACGGTCGCGCACGTGCTGGACCCGGCGCCGTCCGGCGGGACCCTCCCGCTCAACCGACCGTCGACGACCGTCCAACCAGGACAGACCACCGACTTCGACTACGTGATCGCGGCCGACAGGTTCGGCCAGGGGTACACCTGGCCCACGGCCGCCGAACTGACGGCGGCAGGCGGTTACGACGCCCATTACGCCCACATGACGTCCTATTGGGACGGCAAACTCGCGCAGATCGCCCAGATCCAGGTGCCCGACCCGCAGCTGGCCAACGCCTTCCGGGCCGGGTACATCACCACGAACCTCGTCAAGGACGGCAACCGCCTCAACGTCGGCGAGAACGGCTACGACGCGATCTTCAACCACGACCTCGTCGGCATGCTGGTGCAGCTGCTGGAGGCGGGCGACCTGAACCGCGCCAAGGACTACCTGCCGACGTTGATCTCCCAGGACGACCCGAACGACATCACCAGGATGTACCCGGACGGGACGTGGAAGTACAACTGGCCGTGGGCGGTGTACCTGCGCAAGACCGGCGACGCCGCCTTCGTCCGCGCGAACTTCGCCACGATCAAGCAGACCGCCCACAGGATCGAGTCCGACGCCACCGGCCCCGGCGGCATCATGAAGGCCACCATCGCGGTGGACCACACCGGGTACTGGACCGTCGACAACCAGTCGGCGTTGCTCGCCCTGCTCACCTACCGGTACATCGCCACCACCCTCGGCGAGACGGCCGAGGCGTCCTGGGCCGGCCGCACCTACGACACCCTCCTGCGCGCGGTCAACGCACGGCTGAACACCACGATCTCGTCCAACGGCCTGTCGTATCTGCCTTGTGCCATGGACGTTCCCAACAGCAGCGCGAACGTCTGCGGCCAGACCAACAACGGCAACTGGGCCTCGATGTTCCTGTTCGGACGGTGGGCGTGGGACGGCCAGCTGTGGGGCAGCAGCCCGGCCGGCCCGATGATCGACCTGATCGACTCCACCTACGACAACGGCTTCAGCCGCCTGTCGGGCCTGCCCAAGCACACCTTCGGCGGCTACCCCGGCGTGAGCAGCTCCTACAACGCGGGCTACGGGTCGGCCGGACTGGCCTCCTCCCGTTACCGCTCCGAGGGCATCTACGGCTACCAGTACCTGATCCAGAACGCGCAGAGCGCTCCCTTCTCGTGGTGGGAAGGAATTCAGTCGGTGGGAACGAGCAACTGGTCCCCCGGCACCCACAGCACCGCGGGCAGCGGCTCGAGTCCGCACATGTGGGGCCAGGCCAACGCCTCCAAGGTGTTGCTGGACTCGCTGCTCGCCGAGAAGCTCGACGGCACGGTGGTCGTCGGCCGCGGCCTGCCGAAGCAGTGGCTGCGTGACGGCGCCACCACCAGCGTCGGCAACTTCCCCATCGCGGGCGGCAGGCGCATGGGTGCGGCGATCACCGCCTCCGGGGCGAACGTCACCCTCACCCTGTCCGGTGCCGCACCCGCGGGCGGCGTGAGCTTCGAGGTGCCCACGTTCCTCGGGAACATCTCCAGGGCGAGCGCGGGCACCGTCGACAGCGCCAAGGGGACCGTCCGGCTGCCGGCCGGCACCACCTCGGTCACCGTGACCCTCGCGCAGCCGCCGGTGTTCACCGAGAAGGGCGGCCTCGACCTGCAGGGCTACTGCACGTCCACCGGCGCCGTGAACGGGGTCGTCCTCGCGGGCACGACCGCCCACGACTGGCGCTGCGTCACGGGCACCGGCGCGCAGGTGGCCATGGACCTGGACGACGCCTGCCAGCGCCAGAACCCGCACGAGCAGGCCGTCTTCTCCCGGTCTGCCACCATGTCCGACCCGTACAGCTGGAAGTGCCTCGCCTAGCGTGCGGACAGCGCGAACGCCAGCAGCGCCGTGGAGGTGAAGTCGATCGCGACCTCGGCGCTCGCCCAGGCGCCCACGTGGTCCAGGAACCGCGCGCCGGCGCCGTCGAACTCCGCCAGCGCGTTGGACCCGTCCGACGGACAGGCGCGCATCGTCGGGAAGGTGTTGAGCTCCTTGAACTGCTCGGCCGCGTTGGGGCCGTTGACCACGGCCCCGACCGGCGACTGCCCGGTGAGGTTCGCGATCGCGTGGGACGGGCAGTCGAGCGATCGGGTGCCGGCCCCGATGACGAACGACCTGCCCCACGGGTTCGCGCCCAGCACCCAGCCCCGCTGGCGCCCGGCGAAGGCCGTGAACTCCCGATCGCCGGTGAGCCCGCGGTAGTACGCCTCGGTGAGCACAAGACCGAACGTCTTCGGCACCGAGTCCCACTCCCAGCAGACGACACCGGAACCGAACGGGTCCTTGCCGGCGAGGGTGACGGCATCGCGCAGATGACCGCGCAGGTCCTCCACCAGGCGGTCGCGGAGCTGCCCGTCGACGTGCGGGGCGAGGTCCGCGTGCGCCATCGCACTCACGTCGGCGATGCCGAGCGAACCCCGCACGTCGCCGTCGAGGTACGACGTGGCCCAGTCGGCGGCCTCGGCGAACCAGCCGGCCGCCCGGTCGTCCCCGAACCGCCGCGCTGCCAGCGCGAGCTCGGTCGCGCCGAACTCCATGTCGTCACGCCACCCGGTCTCCGGGTAGTACTCGGGCGGGTAGGCGGTGACGAGCGCGCGGGGATTGTGGTCGGCGCGGGCGTACACGGCTGCCGCGAGGTCGAGGTAGTGGCGTTCACCGGTCACCTGGGCGGCCAGCGCGAAGGCGGCGGCGACCCGTCCGGCGAGGTTGGGGCTCACGGGCTCGCCGGGGTTGTTCGCCGGGAACACCGGTCGGTGCTTGATGTGGAAGTCGCGGTCGCCGGGCCGCACGTCGAGCGCGTCGTCGTCCTCCGGCAGCCGCCACACGTCGTGGTCGGTGCGCAGTCCCTCGTTGCCGACGCCGATGCCGACCTGGACGTGCAGGACGTCGCCCGTCCACATCTTGCCGAGCCACCTGATGCTGTGCATCGCTTCGGCGGCAAGACGTTCGTCCGTCGCGCCGTCGCGTTGGGCCAGCAGCAGCTGGGCGGTGGCGTAGGTGAGCAACAGCTCCAGCACCGCGAACTCCTTGCCGGTCAACGTGAGCACGACGCCGTCACGGGTGACGCGCCTGCGCGGCAGGTCCATCTCCACGCCGGCCGCGCCCAGCAGCGTGTGCCGCGGCGCCTCTCCCCTGCGGCACAACGCGACCACCCGGACCTCCAGCTCCTCCACGGCGAACGGCTTGCCGAGGTAGTCGTCGGCGCCGACGGTGAAGCCCGCCACCCGCTCGGTCACCGCACCGAGCGCGGTCAGCACGAGCACCGGCACGCGCACCCCGGCACGGCGCCACGCCGCGAGCAGGTCGAGTCCGTCACCGTCGGGCAGACCGCGGTCCAGGACCACGCAGTCGTAGCGGTGCACGGACTGCTTCAGGTCCGCCTCGCCGAGGTCGGCCGCGCGGTCGACCGCGAACCCACGTGCCCGCAAGCGGCGTGACACCTGGTCACCCAACTCGTGGTCGTCTTCGACGAGGAGCACTCGCACAGGAACGCACCCTACCGTCCACGTTGGACACACACCGTCACACCGGGCGGCGCAGCCCGTCCAGCACGAGGGTGATGACGTCGTCGGCCTCGGCCCGCCAGCCAGGACGGTTGTGGGCCGCGCCGATGCCGTGCAGCACCATCATCACGGCACCGGCGTCCACGTCGGCGCGAACGGTGCCTTCCCGCACGGCGGCGGCCACCAGGTCGGTGACGGCGTCCTCCAGCGCCCGGCTGCCTTCGGCGAGGGCGTCCGAGCGGGTGGCCATGAGCGTGGACAGCGTCCGGGCGAGGCCCTCGTGGGCCTTCATGTGGTCGACCATGCCGCGCAGGAACGTCGCCAGGGCCTCCGCCGCGGGCATCTCGGCCCGCAGCCGGCGGATGCGGTCGCACATCGCGGCGATCTCGCCGTGGTAGACCGCCTCGGCCAGCGCCTCCCTGGTGGGGAAATGGCGGTACAGCGTGCCCGTGCCCACCCCGGCCAGCCGGGCGAAGTCGTCGAAGCGCAGGTCGAAGAAGCCACCGGAGTCGAAGACCTCGCGGGCCGTGGCGAGCAGGGCGTCGCGTTTGCGCTGGGCGTCGGCCCGCAGCGGCCTGTCGGCGGTCATGCACTCCCTCGCGTTGACAAGTGGAGATGGTCTCCATATTTTGGAAAGTGGAGATGACCTCCAGATAGATCGTACCCGACGAGGTGCAGTGTGAAGATCCTGATGTTCGGGCGAGGCGTGATCGCCACCATCTACGGCTGGGCCCTGCAGAACGCGGGGCACGAGGTCGAGTTCTACGTCCGGCCCGGCCGCGCGGCGACGTACGGGGACGCGGTGGACCTCGACCTGCTCGACGCGCGGCGGCGGGTGTGGGGGCAGCGCGTCGTCGAGAAGTGGCCGGTGCGCCTGCGCGAGGCGCTGGAGCCGGACCACGACTTCGACCTGATCGTGCTCAGCGTGCCGCACCACCGCCTCCCGGAGGCGACGACCTTTCTGGCCCCGCGTGCCGGGCGGGCCACGGTGCTGGTCTTCAGCAACCTCTGGGCCGAGCCGCTGGACGCGATCGGCGATCTGCCCGCCGACCAGGTCGCCTGGGGCTTTCCCCAGGCCGGCGGCGGTTTCGACGCGGACGGCGTGCTGAAAGGAGCGCTGCTGCCGTCGGTGTTCTTCGGCACCCTCGGCCAGCCCCCGACCGATCGGGAACGGGCCGTGCGCCAGGCGTTCGGCCAGGCCGGGCTGAAGCTCAAGGAGCGGCCCGACTTCCGCGGCTGGCTGTGGGTCCACTTCGTGTCGGACGCCGGCCTGTTCACCCAGGGCCTGAAGAGAGGTTCCCTGTCGAAGCTCGTCGGGGCGAGGCGAGACCTGCGCGAGGGGCTGCTGGCCGGCCGGGAACTGCTGCCGCTCCTGCAGGCCCGCGGCGTCGACCTGCGCCGTCATCGGGGCGGCACGCTGCCGTTCCGGGCGCCCACCTGGCTGACGGCCACCGCGATCGCCTGGCTGACCACCCACGTCCCGATCGCGCGCCTGAGTCTCGCGGCGCACTCCGACCCTGACGCCGAGGAGCCGCGCGAGGTCTGCCGGGACACCCTGGCCGAGGCACGACGGCTGGGCGTCCCGGCACCGCGGCTGGAGGCGGCGGAACCGCTCTTCGCCCGGGATCAGAAGACCGCCAGCGGGTTCACCGGCAGCCCGGTGGTGCCGAGGATCCGGGGAACGGCGGCCACGAAGAGGAACGTGTGACGGCCCTGCTCCTCGCAGACCGCGACGAGTTCCTCGCACTGGGCGCCGTCGATCAGCACCAGCCCGAGCCGGAGGAGCCCCAGCCGGTGCAGCGCGCCGGGGACGTCGTCCTTCACCGGCGGGGACGCGTCGCCGATGTCCCCCGCGTAGATGGAGATCCCGCGGTCGTGCATCCACCGGACCGCGCCCGAGGTCATGCCCGGCAACGCCCGGCCGTGGTCGGGCACCCGGTCCCAGCCCGCCCGCACCACGAGGGCGTCACCCGACTCCACCACGACGCCCGCCCGTTCCGCCGCGGCCTCCAGGTCGTCGGCGGTGACGGCGTGCCCGTCGGGCAGCTTGCCGCCAGGAGCCAGGTCGAGCAGCACTCCCCTGGTCACGATGCCGCCGGCGAACACGTCGGCGGCGCCGTGGGTCACCCCCGCGGGCCCTGAGCTCTCCGCCTGCGCGATCCCGGGGTAGACCTGACCGTCGATCACCATGTGCGACAACGCGTCGAGGTGGGTCACCTCGGGATGATGGGTCGTGATGAGCATCAGCTCGGCCATCGCGGTCGGCGGTGCGCCGGTGAACGACATGATGGTCTGCACGCCCGTGGTGTCCGCTTGAAGGGCCGCCATCGGACCGCCCATCAGCGGCGCGGTCGGGGTCTTGCGGGCCAGCGACACCGACAACCCCGTGCGCACCTGCGCGGCGCCACGCGCACGGGACTCCGCGGTGATCAGGTTGACGGTGCCGAGCTGGTCCGCGTCGCCCCAACGCCCCCAGTTGCTCGGGAACTCGGCAGGGCTCTCGTCCATGATGGCTTTCCTTCGTTTCCGCGATGAGGACAGAACTCGCGACGACCACGCCGCACCAAGATCGTCACGGCACCGGTCCCCCGCCGACAGCCCAGCCGCTGCCCATCCGGTGCCCAACCCGGCGGCCTGGTTACTGTCGGGCGCATGCCCTCACTCGGAGACACCCTGCGGGAGCTGCGGCGGCGGTCCTTCACCGGCCGCGACGACGAGGTCGCCGTGTTCCGGGACGCGCTGGGCGGCCCCGGCGTGGTCTTCGTGCACGGGCCCGGCGGGGTGGGCAAGAGCGCGTTGCTCGACGTGTTCGCCGACATCGCCGCCGAGAAGGGCTTCGAACCGGTCCGGGTCGACGCCCGCCACCTGACCCTCGGCCGCAACGCGTTGCCGCTGCCCGTCGGCGACGAGATCCTCCTCATCGACACCTACGAGTTGCTGGAGCCGCTCGACGACTGGGTCCGCGAGCACTACCTGCCGTCGCTCCCGGCGTCCTGCCTGGTGGTGATCGCCGGACGGCGCGGTCCGGGACCCCGGTGGCGCGCGGACCCGGCCTGGCGGACGTTGATGAGGGTCGTCGCGCTCGGGAACCTGTCACCGCGGGAATCCCTCGCCTACCTGTGCGCCCAGGACGTTCCCGAGGAGGCGCACGAACGGCTGGTGAAGATCAGCAGCGGCCACCCCCTCACCCTGTCGATGATGGTGGACGCCGTGCGCCGCGGTGCCGCGCCGCGCACCCTGTCCGATCTACCAGGTGGGGCGGGCACGTTGCTGGCGCAGCTGATCGGCGAGGTGCCGAGCAAGCGCCACCGCACGGCGCTGGAAGTGTGCGCGCTGTTGCTCGTCACGACCGAGGACCTGTTGCGCTCCATGGCCGGCGACGCCACCGGCGAGCTGTTCGCCTGGCTGCGGGCGCAGGTGTTCGTCGACGAGTCCCCGTACGGGCTGTACCCGCACGACGTGGTCCGCGACGCCATCGTCGCCGACCTGCGCTGGCGCGACCCCGCCCGCCACGCCGACCTCTACCGCAGGAAACTGGCCCTGTTCCACGGCCAGGTCCGCGCGATGGCGAGCGAACGGGAGCGGCTCGACCTGATGGTCATGACGGTCGTGCTGAACGGCGCCCGGTCCCGGTTCGCCGCGCTGGCGTCGCTGCCGCCGACGATGCAGGTGCACGTCGACGCGCTGCACGACGGCGACAAGCCGGAGATCGTCGCCATGACCACGCGGTGGCAGGGATCCGAACAGGCCGAGTTGGTGGCGCACTGGATGCAGCGCCGGCCCGAGGCGTTCCGCGTCTTCCGCACCGAGACCAGCGAACCGCGGGGCTACGGCGCCTGCCTGGACCTGACCGAGGCCGACCTCGGTGTGGACCCCGGCACCGACGCGATGTGGGGCCACGCCGCGGAGTACGGGCCGCCGCGCGCCGGTGAACGGGTCCGCGCCTGGCGCTTCTTCCTCGACCGCGACCACGGCCAGCGCCCGTCCCCGTCACTGACGCTGTTCGTCGCGTGGCAGATGCTGGAGATCGTCCTGATCGACGACGACACGGCGTGGACCCTCGTGGGCGCTTTCGACGATGTCGAGCTGTGGGCGCCTGCCCTGGAGTCCTTCGGGTTCCGGGCCGTCGACGGGTCGCCGTACCCGGTGTTCGCCCACGACTGGCGCCGAACCGACGTCGAGGAGTACACGGATCTGTTGCACGCCAATCAGTTGGGCACACCGGCACGATCCGGCGATGCGGTGCTGTCCCGGCAGGAGTTCACCGAAGCCGTCCGCTCCGCCCTGCGCGCCTTGCACACTCCCGAACTCCTCCGGTCCAACCCGCTGTTGCGGACTCGGATGGTCCGGCGGCACAAGCGGGCAGGACGCACGCACGCCGAAGCCCTGCGCGACCTGCTCGATGACGCCGTCGTCGTGCTGAAGCCCGACTTCGGCTTGTTGATCGACCGCACGTTCCTGCGACCGGTAGGCGTGCAGGAGCGCGTCGCGGAGTCTTTGCACCTGTCGTTCAACACCTACCGGCGGCATCGGGACAAGGCGGTCGCACAGCTGACCGAACTGCTGTGGGACCGCGAAACAGGAAGTCACCGGCTCGCATGACCAGGTCGACCACGACGATCTGGGTCCGACGATTCTCAGAGCGCTCTGAGATCAGATCGCTAGCGTGCACCGCAGCGTGTTCGCGCCAGTCTCAGGAGGGGTTTCGGTGAAAGTGACGTTTCGGATCGCCAGATCGGTGCTCGTCCTGGCCTCGGTGCTCCTGCTGTCCCTGGTCGGTACAGCAGCAGTCGCGTCGGCGCAGACCCAGACGTGGCACCTGGAGCAGTTCGATCGCACCAGTCGGATGTGCGTGTACCACGGCCCTGACCGGACCCACGGCTCGTACTTCATCTTCGTGGTGAGCGGGAAGTGGACCACCGATCTCAAGTACGGGATGCGCGACCTGCCGCCCGGCTGGACCGCCACCGAGTCCAGCCTTCCACCTGGCTCCAACTTCCACCGGCCTGACGGCTCGATCACCGTCAACGGGTTCGTTGGTGTGCAAGGACCCGCGTCCGTGCCGATCGCGACCTACCACGCACACATCTGGGTGTCGGACGGGAACGTGACCGAGACACTTCCCACCGACATCATCGTCAGCACCGAGTCCTGGGTGGACTGCATGAACCGGCCGTGAATCCCCGGCGTGGCAAGCCTTTCCCCCGACGGAGGCAGCCGTCGGGGGAAAGCTCTGCCGTCAGACCCGCTGCCAGAGGGCAGGGGTGTTCGGCGGCTCCCATCCGGGAACGGACGTGTGCGGCTGGATGACGCGGTAGGTCGCGCCGCCGTAGGTGACCTCGGCACCGTTGCCGTAGTTGGTGTACGGGGCCCACGTGCCGCCACCGGGCGGCGTGGTCGTCGTCGTGGTCGTGCCGGTCGGCTGGGTGGTCGTGGTCGGACCGGCGGAGGTCACCAGGCGCAGGTTGTAGGCCTGCAGGATCTCGGTGACCGGCTGGAAGTAGATGGTGCCGCCGGACTGGCAGTTGCCGGACCCGCCGGAGGTGACGCCCTGGGCCTGGTCACCGGTCAGCCAAGAGCCTCCGGAGTCACCGGGCTCGGCGCAGGCGTTGGTGCGGGTCAGGCCGGTGATGGTGCCCTCGGGGTAGGTGACGGAGGCGTTCTTCTGCTGGATGGTGCCGCAGCGCCAGCCGGTGGTGGAGCCGGAGCGGCAGACCGAGGAGCCCACCGGGGCCTCCTGCGAGCCCGCGACAGGGACGGTGCCCGGGTAGCGGTTGACCAGGGCGCGCGGGGTGTTGCCCGCGTCGGCGCGGACCCACGCGTAGTCGTTGCCGGGGAAGCTGCTGCCCTGGATCGTGCCGCCGGGGTTGGAGGTGCGGCCGCCGGTGGATCCGCAGTGGCCCGCCGTGACGAAGCCGCCCTCGACCGCGAAGCCGATGGAGCAGCGGCCGCCGCCGGGGAGGCCGTAGGCGTTGCCGCCGATGATGTCGATCAGCGGCTTGGGGTCCTCGGTGCTGGCCTCGAAGGCGACGACGTCGCTCTGCAGGCCCGCCTCCGCCGTCCACGCCCTGGCCTGCGCCTCACCGCCGGCGTGCGCGAGCACGACGATCTTGTTGGCGCGCACGTCTACGTACCAGCCGGGGACCGCGTCGGGTGCCTTGGTGGCCTTGGCGTCCAGCTTGATCTTCGCGCTGTCCAGAGCGGACGCACTGTGCTTCACCGTGGTGGCAACGGCGCCACGCGAACGCACCGCGCTCGCCAGCGCCGGGTCGGTGACCGCGACGGTGAGCGTGCGGCCGGTGTTGTCCAGCCAGGACCCGGCGTACGCCGAGCCGAGACGGGACTTCAGTGCGGCGTCGGTCTGGCCCGCGACCTTCTCGGCGTCGAGGCGTTCACGCGCCTGCTCCGAGGAGATGCCGAGGTCACGGGCCATCGCGGCGAGCATGACTGGGTCAGCCGTGTTGGCCGCGGTGGCGCTGGTCGTCAGCGCCACCGCGATGGCCAGCCCGGCCGCTGTGACCGCCGCTGTAGCGGCGGCGATGAGCTTGCGGTTCATGTCCGCTCCTTGCGTGCAGGGTGATTGCGCGCAAACGCTACGGCGACGTCGCACCAAGTGGTACATACCAATTGGCCATAAGGTCGAGGCACACACGACCCCTGTCCAGCCGCCTTCGCGAGGTCGGCTCCGCTGTGTTCAGTCTCCGTCCAATCTGTGTCCAGTCCGCTCGGTGAGCCTGGTCCGGCAGCCAACACGACCAAAGGGGTGTTCCAGTGTTCGCACGCTTCAAACACCTGCTCACATCGGCCGCGGCCGTCACGCTCATGATCGTGATCGCGGCTCCGGCGGCGTCGGCGTCAGCGCCGTCCTCCAAGCCCGGACTGAACGCGGACTCGTCCCACAGCTCGACGAGTTTCAAGACCAACGCGACGCGGATCGACCCGCCCAACGGGTTTCCCGCCAACACTCCCTGCTATCACGAGGAGGTCATAGAGCCGGTCTACGAGACCAGCCAGGGCACGCTGATGTACGAGTTCTTCTTCGAGGCGAACGTGTGCATCTTCTCTGACCGCATCTTCGTGTACGACCCCGATTCGGCGCTGTACTACCCGAACGGCCAGCCGGACGTGCGACTGGCCTCGGTGAGGTACACCATCAGGAACACGATCGTCCCGGTCGGCAACCCGTCCACCCCGAACGACGTGTACACCTACTCGGAACTCGAAGTGGTCTTCTGCCCCGACCTGCCCCGGCCCAGCGCGTGCCAGACGTACCAGCACCTGCTGGGACTCGAGTTCACCCCCGGCTGGGTCTACCCCATCGGCCGCTTCGTCCGGATCTCCTGACCCGGCCCGCGCGTGGGGGCGGAGCAGGCTCCACCCCCACCCGGACCCCGGCCTGTCCGCCCGGACTCATCCCGTCAGGACGACAGGTGCGTCGGACGTGGCGAAGAGGCTGTCGAACACCCGGACGCGGTCGAAGGACAGGGCGTGCTCGCGTGCCCGGTCCTCCATGAGCCGCCGTTCCTCCGCCGACAGGTCGAACACCACCCGGTCGATCGCGGCGGCGATGTGGGCGGCGTTCCCCGCCTCGACGAGGACGGCCGTCCCGCCCACCGCCTCGCCGACACCTCCGGTGGTGGTCGTGATCACCGGCCCGCCGCCCGCGAGCATCTTCTCGGTCAGCGCGATGCCGAACGTCTCGACGAAGTCCGGTTCCGGCTTGGTCGGCAACGCGTACGCGGCGCAGCCGTTCATCAGCAACGGCTTCTCCTCGTCCTCCACGTCGGTGAGGAACAGGATCCGGTCGTCGTGCCGGGTGATCGCCTGCAGGTGCTCCAGTTCGGGGCCGTTGCCGGCGATCACGAGCTTCAGCCGTGACCGCGCCCGGCTCTGGGCGAACGCCTCCACCAGGTCGTAGATGCCCTTGGCGCGCGTCACCCTGGACAGGAACAACACGTAGCCGTCGCGTTCCAGGCCGCGTCGTTTCAGGGCTGCGTCCACCAGCGCCGGATCGAGGTCGAGGTAGGCCGAGGTGTCGATCGGCGGGTAGCTGACCGTGAGCCGGCGCACGCACTGGCGGGCGAACCTGGTGCCGCAGTGGGAGTCGACGGCCTCCGCGCAGGCGATGATCTCCTGCCTGGTGTACTCCGACACGGCGATCACCTGGTCGTTGGCGAGGAACCGGGTGAACAGGACCACGGCCGCCCCGAACCGCCTCTCGCGCAGGCAGGAGCGGATCACGTTGGTGACGTCCGAGCCGACCGCCTTCGCGATGGTGTGGACGTCCGGTGCGTAGCCGGCCGCGCGGGCCGCGTCGACGGCGTCGCGCACCACGGCGTCGTGCGGAGCGAGGTACATCGAGACGCAGGTGGTGCGGACCGGTTCGGCGAGCAGCTCGACCAGGCGTCCCGTCAACCCGGCCAGGTAACGGCCGTCGGGCACCCGGTAGTCGCCGACCGGCTCCGGCCGTTCCACGGTGATTCCCTTGCTGTACGGCAGGATCCGGTCCAGCGGCTTGAGCGGCAGACCTGCCGCCTGCAGCACGGGTATCGGCCACGTCAGCAACCGGACGTCGTCGAAACCACGGGTGAGCGCGGCCTCTGCCAGGTTGCGGGCTTCTCCGGAGTGACCGCAGATGACTGGGTCGGCCCGGACCACGATGACGAGACGACGGCTTGGCCTGCTCATGTGCGAGCCCCCTTTCCGAGCGGATCGGACACGGACGGCGGCAGGATCTTGCGTCCCCACTCGGAGGGCTGCGGGCCGAGCTCGAGCAGCAGCCGGCCGCCGGCGTGGACGTCGGTCGCGCGCAGATGCGCCGCGTCCAACGGTTTGCCGTTCAGCCGGGCGGACTGCACGTACTGCGGCGGCGGGTGCTCTTCCAGCCCGTCGGAACTGATGGACGTCTCGCGGTGCCCTCGCGTCTCGATGACGAAGTCGCGGTCCCCGAGGTGCAGGGTGGCGTGGCTGAACGCGGGCGCGTTGACGAGGAACAGGTTCTGCCCGGCGACCGGGAACAGGCCGAGTGAAGCCCAGACGTACCAGGAGCTCAGCCCGCCCGAGTCGTCGTTGCCCGGCAGGCCACCGCGACCGGTGCCGAACTGCCACGTCAGCGCCGCGTGCACGATCTCGGCCGTGCGGTCCGGCCGGGCCGCGTAGTGGTAGGACCACGGCGCTTCCATGTCCGGCTCGTTGTTGAGCCCCTCGAACCGGTTCAGCAGGTAGCCGGCCGCCATCTCCGCCGGGTCCGGCTTCCTGCCGGGCTGTGTCACCCGCGGTGCGCCGTAACCGAAGAACGCGTCGAGCGTGCTGACGAAGGCCTCGTTCCCGCCGACCATCGCGATTCGCGCGGCCATGTCGTGCAGCAGCCGGAACGAGTAGTTCCACTTCCCGCCCTCGTAGAACGACGAGTCGAGCAGCAGCCCGGTCTCCGGGTCGAAAGCGTTGGACCACAGGCGACTGCGCGCGTCGAGGTCGTCGGCGAGCTGGACGTCGTTCAGCGTCCGTGCGACACCGGCCGTGCAGTGGCAGGCGTAGGCGAGGTCGAGCGTGTGCGAGATCGGGTGCACGACGCCGTGCTCGTAGAAGTCCTCGCCGTACATCCGGCGCAGGTCGTCGTACATGTGTACAAGAGCCCAGGTCCAGTCCAGGTCGCCGAGACCGAGCGCGTGCACATCGGCCAGCGCGGTGTGGACCAACGCGCTCGCCTGCCGGAAGAACCTGTCCGCGCCGCGCGCCATCCGGTACCCGATGGGGAAGTTGCCCTCCTCCTCGCACACCCGGATCAGCGACTCCAGCAGATCGACCGCCCGGTCAGGGCAGATGGCCATGAGCAACGGCAGCTGCGTCTTGTAGATGTCCCACATCGTGCAGATGTCGAACACGAACGGCCCGGACGACGGCCAGAACGGACTCTCGTCGTCGGCGAAACACGGCTTGACCAGCGAGTGGTACAGCGCCGTGGCGAACACCTGCCGCCGCGCGGGCGACCCGCCCTCGACCTCGACCCGCCCCACGTGGTCGCGCCACCTCTCGGTGGTCTGCTCCCGGACGACGTCGAACGCCGTCGCCCCGTCACCACACTCGCGGTACAGGTTCTCCCTAGCCTGATCGCAGCCGCGCAGGGAGAACCCGATCTGGATCTCGACGCTCTGCCCCGCGGTGGTCGGTCCCATGTAGAGCATCCCGAAGGGGCGCAACGTGGTCTGCCTGATGCGGTCGAAGTCGAGCCGCGTGCCGCCCTCGATCAGCCGGCGGTCGTGCCAGAGCATCTGCCGCCAGCCAGGACTGTCGACCCTGATGTACACCGACAACGGCACGCCCTCGACGACCACCGTGCCTTGAGCGCGGCCGTTGCCCAGGCTTTCCACGTGCGCTCGTAGCGGGACCGTGCGGCCGAGGTCGATGGCCAGCCCGCCGCACGACAGGTCGACGACGAGCCGCGCGCTGCGGTGTTCGGGAAAGGTGTACCGGTGGACGGCGACCTTGGCGCCGACCGTGACCTCACACCGGATGTTCGTGTCGAGGGTGGCCGCGTAGTACCCGGCTTCGGCCGTCTCGTCGTGCAGCGGCCAGGCCTCGCCGAGGACGTCCAGCTGCTGCACCATCGGCGTTACCCGCACGTAGTTGTAGTACTTGCGGATCGCGCCGGTGCCGGACTGCTGGAAGTGCGTGAACCCGGAGGCCTGCAGCCGGTCGAACAACTCCTCGGGCTGGCCCTCGGTGTTCTTCATGTAGAGGCCGTAGCCGGTCGGATAGGCACCGGAGTAGGCGCAGGCGGACACCATGCCCAGCGGCGACGTCGCGCCGGGGTGGGTGTTGCCGACCTGCGCTTTCGGCCACCACCAAGTGGCCGCCAGCCCTTGCGCCGCGGGCAGGGAGGTGGCAGCCGTTCCGATGAATGGATCAATCTCGTTTAGGATGCCGAGACAGTATGTCGGCGCGGGCGCCCGTTGGTTTCAGCGATATGAACATGTGGGCGGGCGCGAATCAGAGATTCCGGTACGGACCGCTGAAGAATCCGACCGAGAACGCCGCCGACACCCCCAGTCCGGCGACGATGATCACGATGTGCGGGTCGACCGTGCGCAGGGCCGTCCCGGCGAGCAGAGCGGACGCCGGATAGGCGAGACCGGCACAGGTCGCCAGCAGGCTCATGACTCGACCGAGCGCTCCAGCAGGCACTGCCTGCTGCAACATCGTCATGTAGAAGACGTTCACCGTGGCCTGCAAGGAAGCGGCGGTGAACAACGCAGCGGTCGCCATCACCAACGAGGACCCCACCGGGATACCCGTCATCGCCAGTCCCTCCGCGGTGCCGAGGCAGAGCGCGACCAGCCCGCGACGCCGCAGGCGAAGCAGTGCCGGTCCCAGCAGAGCTCCCGCGACCGAGCCGGCACCGAGACCGGCCATCATGACCCCGAACCCGAGGGCTCCCCGGCCCAGCGAGTCCTGGGCGAAGATCGGCAGTGCGACCTCGATCAGTCCGACTGCGGCGAGGTTGAACACGAGCGTGGTCAGCAGGGTCATCCTCACCAGCGGAGTGCTGGAGGCGTACCGCAGCACCGATCGCCAGGTCCGCAGCCCGTCGCGGTGCTGTACCGCTGCTTCGACCGGCTGCTGCGACGGACGGATCGCCAGCAGGGTCAGGCTGGACACCAGGAACGTGATCGCGTCGATCAGCAGCCCCACACCGCTCCTGAGCGACCCGACGAGCGTTCCGCCCAGCGCCGGCCCCGCGATGCGCGAGGTGCTCTGCATGATCTGGATCAGGGAGTTGCCCGCCGCGAGCGACTCGGGACGCACGATCTGCGGCAACACGGCGAACGAGGCCGGCATGAAGATCCCGCCCAGCGCGCCGAACGGAACCGCGACCGCGATCATGGTCCACAGTGGAATGCGTTCATAGGCGGTGAGTACGACGAAACCGAGCACGACGACGGCACGGAGTGCGTCCGCGGCAAGCATCACCGGCCGGGCTCCTAGACGGTCGGCGAGCGCTCCGCCGACCGGGAGGAAGGCCAGCCTGGCCGCTCCGTAGCAGGCCAGCACCACGCCTAGGTTCGCTGGACCGCCGCCCTGGTCGAGCATGACGAACGGCAACGTGACGAGGTAGATGCCGTCGCCGATCTGGGAGAGCAGCTGGCCGGCGAGGTACAGCGCGAAGCGTCGTTCCCGCAACGGGGTCGGCAGGCGGCCGCCGATGAGTTTCGCTGTGGTATCCAGTCTGTCCTCCTGCACACACGATTTTTCAAGCAGAGCGTCATGACGACCAGGTACAGGAGGCAAGCGTGAGGCTTCTTCTCACGTCCGCAGGTGTCAGCAACCCGAGCATCCGCGATGCGTTGGTCGACCTGCTGGGCAGGCCGATCGCCGGCTCCACCGCCCTGTGCATCCCCACGGCGACGTACGGCAGCTCGTACGGCGGGCCGGCGTCGGCCTGGAGCTTCATCACCGGCGAGTCGCCGCTGCCCATGTGCGACCTGGGGTGGAAGTCGCTGGGCGTCCTGGAGTTGACGGCGCTGCCCAGCGTCGGCGAGGACCGGTGGGTTCCCTGGGTGCGGGAGGCCGACGTGCTGCTGGTGGGCGGCGGTGACCCGCTGTACCTGTGCCACTGGATGCGGCAGTCCGGGCTGGCGGACCTGCTGCCCTCGCTGCAGGACAAGGTCTGGGTGGGGCTGAGTGCGGGAAGCATGGTGATGACCCCCAGGATCGGTGACGACTTCGTCGGGTGGACGTCCCCCGGTGGGGACGACAGCACCCTCGGGGTCGTCGATTTCTCGATCTTCCCGCATCTGGGTCTCCTGCCGGACAACACCATGGCCGCTGCCGAGCGGTGGGCGGCCGAGATCGCGGGGCCGGCGTACGCGATCGACGACCAGACGGCCGTCAAGGTTGCGGACGGCACCGTCGAGGTCGTCTCCGAGGGACAGTGGAAGCGGTTCCCCTCCTAGCCCTGGTTGGATGACGCCGTGCACTACAACGAGGTTGAGCAGGCCGTCCACGAATTGGTCGCGGCCGCCGACGACGAGAGACGCCACCGGTTCTGCGCGGAGACCGTGGTCCGGCTGACCACGGGCGACGACCTCGCGGACGCGGCCGAGACCGAGTTCGACGACGACGCCCGGCAGGCGTTCGAACAGGCGCGCACGGACCCCGCGGGCAGCACGCCGGACCAGCTGCGCGCGTGGCTGGACACGATCGACGAGGGCACGCTGTCCGACGGCGACATGGACCCGCAGGTGCTGTGGGCGCTGGAGGCCCTGGAGCACTGGGCGGGTTTCCTCGCCGACCGCGACCCCGAGTTCGTCGAGCAGCTGGCGATCCGGTCGCTGGAGTCGGTGGACTTCGAGGTCTCCGCGCGCCTGGACGACTTCCTCGCGTCCCCGGAGATGGCGGCCGAGTTCGAGCGGATCGGCAGGCACCTGCGCTAGCTCGGCCGGACATGGTCCCTGAAGCGGCCGCGCCGCGTGGCCGAATCGGAGTAGAACACCCCGATTCGGGCAGATGACCTCAAACGACGCAACAGGGCAACTCTCTGCGGTATCTCTGTTACTGAGGGCAACATCGCCCTTTCGGTAACGCAGAACATGGGGAGTTCGCGTTGAAGAAATCGATTCTCGCCGCAGGACTCGCGGCCGCCGTGGGTGTCACCACGGCGGCCGTACCTCCGGCCATGGGGGAAACCACCGCAGCGCAGCACGTCGACGCGGGTGGTCTGACGACAACGGTCACGCTGATCACCGGTGACCTCGTGCACGTGTCCAACGGGCAGGTGCAGACGCACGCGGCGAAGGGCCGCGAAGGCGTCCGGTTCCACCACTACACGGACGACCGGGGCGATCTGCACGTCATCCCGCTCGACGTCCAGCAGCAGATCACGTCGGGTGCGCTCGACCAGCGGCTGTTCGACGTCTCGCTGCTCGCGCGGTCCGGGTACGACGACGCCGCGCGCGACACGATCCCGTTGATCGTCGAGGGCGGGGCCGCGCTGCGTTCGGCGGACGCGAAGTCGTTGCCGAGCATCGGCGCCCACGCCGTGAAGGCCGACAAGAAGGGCGGCTTCTGGTCGGCGGCGCGCACCACCGGCGCGGCCAAGGTGTGGCTCGACGGGAAGATCACCGCCTCGCTCGACCGCAGTGCCGCCCAGATCGGGGCACCTCAGGCGTGGCAGCAGGGCTTCACCGGGTCCGGCGCCACGATCGCCGTGCTCGACACCGGCATCGACACCACGCACCCCGACCTGCAGGGCTCTGTGGTGGAGGAGAAGAACTTCACGCCGGCTGCCACCACCGACGACAAGTTCGGCCACGGCACGCACGTCGCGTCGACGATCACCGGTGACGGCAGGTACAAGGGCATCGCGCCGGACGCGAAGCTGTTCAACGGCAAGGTGCTCGACGACAACGGCAGCGGCAGCGAGTCCGGCGTCATCGAGGGCATGGAGTGGGCCGCGGCCAAGGCCGACGTCGTCAACATGAGCCTCGGCACCAACGCACCGAGCGACGGCACCGACCTCGTGTCGCAGGCCGTCAACCGGCTCACCGCGGAGCACGGCGCGCTGTTCGTGGTCTCGGCGGGCAACTCGGGCGGCCCGGTCGCCTCCCCCGCGGCCGCGGACGCCGCGCTGACCGTCGGTGCGGTCGACCGCACCGAGAAGCTGGCCACCTTCTCGAGCCGCGGCCCTCGCGTCGGCGACGGGGCGATCAAGCCGGACATCACGGCGCCCGGTGTGGACATCGTCGCGGCGAAGGCGAAGAACGGTGTCATCGGTACCCCGGTCGACGAGGGGCACGTGTCCCTGTCCGGCACGTCGATGGCGGCACCGCACGTCGCGGGGGCGGCGGCGATCCTCGCGGCGAAGAACCCCGCGTGGTCCGCGCAGGACATCAAGACCACGCTGATGAACTCCGCCAAGCCCTACGCCGACTCCGGTGTGTTCGACCAGGGCGCCGGACGCGTCGACGTGGCCCGCGCGGTCACCAGCAGCCCGGTCGCCACCCCGGCCAGCGTCGGCTTCGGCACGGCGCAGTGGCCGCACGACGACGACCAGCCGATCACCAAGAAGATCACCTACCGCAACACCGGCACCGAGCCGCTCACGCTCGACCTGACCGTCGCCGAGCAGAAGCCGGCGGCGGACGGCCTGTTCAGCGTGTCCCCTGCTCAGTTGACCGTCCCGGCGGGAGGCACCGCGGAGGCCGCGGTCACCGCCGACACCCGCGTGGCGGTCCCGGACGGCGTGTACGGCGCCGCGATCGTCGCGTCCAACGGCGTCCGCGTGCCGATCGGCGTGCACAAGGAGCCCGAGAGCTACGAAGTGACGCTCACCTACATCGGTCACGACGGCAAGCCCGCCGACGCGTGGCGGTACCTGCTGCTGGGCTACGACCGCCGCACGTTCGTCGAGGGCGCGGCCCCGACCGGTACCGCGAAGATCCGCGTGCCCAAGGGGAAGTACCTCGTGAGCACGTTCTTCGACACGCCTTCCGGCGATCCGGCCGTGCGCAACAAGCTCACCGTGGCGTACGAACCGTCCGTCGAGATCACCGGCACCAAGACCCTGACCTTCGACGCCCGCACGGCCAAGGAGCCGTCGATCACCGTCGACCGCCAGGACGTCACGCAGGCGGACGGGTCGCTGACCGTGCAACTCGACACCGGCGACTTCGGTTACGGCAGCGGCTGGGGCACCCGGAGCTGGAAGGACTTCTACGTCCACCCGTCGGCCACGTCGGCCGAGGGCTTCACGTGGTCCGCGGCCAGCGTGTTCGCCAAGCAGAACACCGAAGGCACGTTCTACGGCAGCCCGTACCAGTTCCACTCGCAGACCGCGGGCAAGAACGGGCTCCCCGCCGCGATCAGGCACAGCGAACGCGAACGGGACATGGCCCAGGTCGACGCCACGCTGAAGGCCCGCGTCCCCGGCTCGAGCGGTAGTCGCAACAACGGCGTCTACGGCCCGCTCCCCTTCAAGCTCAAGGAGTTCTACACGCCCGGCGTGGCGTGGAGCCGGTCGTTGTTCGAGGACTTCGGCCCGGCGGTGCCGCCGAGCGTCGTGGTCGACGTGAACGCGAAGACGTTCAAGCGTGGCGCCAAGAGCACGGAGCAGTGGAACACCGCCGTGTTCGGGCCGGCCTTCCCGGCGTTCCCGGCCGAGGTGACCGGGTCCTGGGCGGGACGGCAGGGTGACCAGCTGTTCGCGAACACGCAGCTGTTCGCCGACGGCACCGGTGAGCACCAGACGATCGACTTCGGCAACAGCAAGGGCAGCACCAGGCTGTCCGCGAACGGCAAGGTGATCGCCGAGTCCGGGGAACCGGGTTACCTGTTCACCCCGGTGCCCGCGGCGAAGGCCACCTACCAGCTGCACACCGAGGGCAACCGCGACCCGCTCTCGTCGAAGGTGACGGCGGACTGGACGTTCAGCTCGGAGACCGTGCCGGGCGACCTCGCCAAGGCGTTGCCGCTGCTCGCGGTCCGGTTCGAGCCGAGGCTGGACGAGCAGAACCAGGGCCGCGCGGGCAGTGTGCTCACCATCCCGGTGACGGTGCAGCGCAACGGTGCCAAGGCCGATGTCACCGACGTCCGCACGCCCCAGGTCGAGGTCTCCTACGACGAGGGCAAGACCTGGCAGCGGACGACCGTGTTCAAGGCCGGCGGCAAGTGGCTGCTAACGCTGCCTCACCCGAAGAACGCGAAGTCGGTGTCGTTCAAGGCGAAGACCGGTGACGCCCAGGGCTCCGTCGACCAGACGGTGATCCAGGCGTACACCCTGAAGTAGTCTGATTCGGTCACTCGTTGATCAGTCCCTTGTGGACTGATCAACGAGTGCTGACCGCCTCGTCGAGGAAGCCGCCGGACTGGTGGCGCCAGAGCTTCGCGTAGGTCCCCTCGGCGTCGAGCAGTTCCGCGTGCGTGCCCTGTTCGACGATCCGGCCCCGGTCGAGCACGATCAGCCGGTCCATCCGCACGACCGTGCTCAGCCGGTGTGCCACCACGATCGCGGTACGTCCCTCCATGAGCCGCCACAGCGCCTCCTGGACCAGCACCTCGCTCTCCGAGTCCAGCGCGCTGGTCGCCTCGTCCAGCAGCAGGATCGGCGCGTCCCGCAGGATGGCGCGAGCCAGCGCGACCCGTTGCCGCTGCCCACCGGACAACTTGATACCGCGTTCCCCGACCATCGTGTCGAACCCGTCGGGTAGCGCATCCACGAACTCCGTCACGTGCGCGGCATGCGCGGCACCGTAGATCTCGGCGTCGGTAGCGCCCGGCCGCGCGAACGCGATGTTCTCGCGCAACGTCCGGTGGAACATGGCCGGGTCCTGCGGCACGTACCCGATCAGCCCGCGCAGATCGGCCTGGCTCAGCCGGGCGATGTCCTGCCCGCCGATGAGGACGCGCCCCCGATCGACGTCCATCAGTCGCAGCAGCAAGCGGGTGAGCGTGGTCTTACCGCCGCCGGACCGGCCGACGAGCCCGATCCGCGTGCCCGCCGGGATGTCCAGGTCGAGCCCGTCGAACAACGGCTCGCCGCCGCCGTGCGTGAACACGACGTTCTCGAACCGCACCTGCGAATCCTTCACCCGCAACGGTTCCGGGCTCTTCGGGTCCAGCACCGTCGGCGGGTCGAGCAGCAGTTCGGTGAACTGCGCCGCCTCGGTCAGCGCGCTCTCCACCTGCCGGTAGATCTGGTTGAACTCGAACATGATCCGCGTCGCGTTCCCGAAGTACGCGAACGTGACCACGATCGCCTCCACACCGAGCCCGTCACTGACCCCGATCGCCACCACGAGGCCGAGCACGTTGGTGAGCACGGACAGCGGCGCGATCACGGTGTCGATGCGCAGGTTGTTGTAGTCCCACGACCGCAGCGCCAGCGTCCGCTGCTTGGCGGCACGGCTCCGGTGCTCCGCGCCTTCTCGATGCTCGGCCGCGAACGCCCGCACCGTCTCCATGTTCGTGAGCGTGTCCGAGACGTGCCCGGACACCTGGGCGATAGCGGCCTCTCGTTGGTCGACCAGCCGCTGGCGGTGGCGGATGAGCGGCGCGACCACACATCCCGTGATGACGATCAGGCCGATCAGCACCGCGACGAGCAACGGGTGGTAGCTCCACAGCACGACGCAGGCGAACCCCAGCGGGATGAGGTTGGCGAAGACCTTGAACGCCATCGCGTCCACGAAGTCCTCGAAGCGGAACGCGAAGCTCAGCACCCGTTTGGTGAGCGAGCCGGCGAAGTTGTCGTGGAAGAACGCCGCGTCCTTGCCCAGCAGCTCGTCCATCGCGAGGGCGGACAGGTGTTCGATCCCTCGGCCGTCCACGCGGTTGAGGCAGTGCAGGCCGATGCGCCACAACAGTTCCGACAGCAGCATGAAGCCGCCGAAGGCCAGCACGTACGGGAGGACGGTGCCTGGATTTGTGCCGCCTCCGCTTGCCAGCTTTCCGACTAGCGCACCTATGGCCAACGGGGCCAGGTAGAGCTGGGACGTGACGCCCAGCGCGGGTAGCACTAGTGCGCCCACGGTCATGAAACCGTGGCGGCGCAGTTCTTTTCCGTACAGGCGTAGAGCTAGTGGTACCGCGTTCTTGCGTACAGGCCTTTCCGGTTCTGGCACGAACGTCCCACCCCCTTCCGTGCGCGCTCAGGTTCCTCATGCTGCCGCAGATGGCCGGGTGGCAGCGATCGAATATCGCCGCGGGAGCAGCCTGCGCCACACGGAATCGTTGTCATCGTCAACCGAAAATGCATTGCACAGACCCAGCCCGCCGTCGAAGCTTCGACTCGTGGGGATGTTGGACGCCATCGCGGCTAGGGTCGCGCGGGGCGAAAAGGTGCAGTTCCGCCCGACCGGGTCGACACGGCGAAGCTCGACGTGGACGACATCGTGCTAGTGCGGGTCGCCGGAACGACCTACTTGCACCGGGTGACCGCGATCGCCGGACAACGGGTGCAGATCGGGAACAACCGAGGTCGGATCAACGGCTGGACCACCAGGGACCGCGTCTTCGGGCTCTGCGTGGACGTGGACGGCGTCCCGCGCAAGAACATCGAAGGCAAGGTCGCGCACACCGAACCTTCACAGAACCTCCCCACAACCCGGCCAACGAATGCGGCGACCCGGCCGTCCTCCCTTCATGTTCACCACATGGGTCGAGAGCTTCGAGGCCGAAGCGGCACGCCGGGAGCGGATCGGTGATCCCGACTGGGCCGTCGGCGCCCGGCTGCACCCCGACGTCGTCAAGAGCGTGCAGCGGTTCCAGGTCGGCGAGTCCGGCGACGGCGCCAACCTGATCGCCAAGGCAGGTGGCGGTGCGTACGGCGCGGCGGTGCGGTTGTTCGTCGCCGAGGAGCAGAACCACGCGCGGATGCTGGAGCACCTGCTGCGGGCGGCCGGTCAGCCGACGATCAGTTCACATTGGACGGACGCGGTGTTCGTGCGGCTGCGTCGTGCGCTGGGGCTGCGGCTGGAACTGATGATGCTACTCATCGCCGAGACCGTGGCGCTGCGGTACTACCGGGCGTTGCGGGACGGCTGTCGCGACCCGCTCACCGCTGCCGTCGCGGATCGGATCCTGCAGGACGAGGAGCGGCACGTTCCGTTCCACCAGGCCCGGCTCGGCCGGGTCTGGTGGCCTGCTCGGGCGTTCTGGTGGTTGCTGTTCGTCGGGGCCGTGGTGACGGTCGCGCACGACCACGCGCAGGGACTGCGGCAGCTCGACGTCGGGCCTTGGCAGTTCGTCCTGCAGACGCTCGAGATCGTTCGACAGCAAGGGATCATGAACGGCGAGGCGCATCATGCTGCGCGCACGGGCGCGTCCTGAAGTTGCCTACGACTCGGCGACGTGGACCAGAAGACCGGGACCGGCCTCGGGCACGACGTCGTGCGCTGTCATTCGTTCTCCGCAGCAGTCGCACGCCAGGGTGACCCGTGCTTCGCCGGGGCAGTCGCGATGCCGGTAGTGCACGGGAGGCCCGTCCGGTGCCATGTGGGTGTCGCCCCAGTCCCTGATCGCCATCAGGATCGGGTAGAGGTCGTGCCCCTTGCGGCTGAGCCGGTACTCGGCGTGGTCCCCGTCGGCGGCCTGCTGGCGCACCAGGATGCCGTGGTCCACCAGGCGGCCGAGGCGGTCCTGCAGGCGGCTGCGCGGGATTCCCAGGCCGCTTTGGAACGCGTTGAAGCGCCTCACGCCCGCGAACGCCTCCTTCAGGATCAGCAACGTCCACCTGTCCCCCAGCACCACCAGCGGGCGGGTGATCGAGCAGGGCAGGTCGGCGAGCTGTTCGTACCGCATGAACGGATGCTACCGAAGATGGTCTCTTTTCGAGACCGTCTTCGTGCTAGTTTCAGTCTCGAAAAGAGACTGCCTTGGAGGTTCCCGTGAGCGCGGCCACCGTCACGCCCCCTGACCTGCACGAGACGCTGCAGCGGTTGCTCGCCGAGAGGTGGACCTGCCGGCAGTTCCTGCCCGAGGCGGTCCCGCGGGACGCCATCGAGCAGGTGCTCGCCCTCGCCCAGCGCACGCCGTCCTGGTGCAACACGCAGCCGTGGCACGTGACCGTCACCGAAGGCGCCGCGACGGACAGGCTGCGCACGCAGTTGCTCGAGCACCTGCAGAACAACCCGGGCCAGCCGGACTTCCCCTTCCCCACCCAGTACACGGGCGTCTACCAGGAACGCCGGCGGGAGTGCGGCAAGCAGCTCTACACCAGCCTCGGCATCGAGCGCGGCGATCACGAGGGCGCGGGCCGGCAGATGCTGCGCAACTTCGAGCTGTTCGACGCGCCGCACGTCGCGATCATCACCACCGAGGCCGACCTCGGCGTGTACGGCGCTATCGACTGCGGGCTTTACCTCAACTCGTTCCTGCTCGCCGCGCAGAGCCTTGGCATCGCCACGGCGCCGCAGGCCGCGCTCGCGGGGTACTCCGGCTTCCTGCGCGACCACTTCGGGCTTCCGGAGTCCCGGCGGGTCGTCGTCGGGGTCTCGTTCGGGTACCCCGACACGGCGCATCCGGCCAACGGTTTCCGCACCACCCGTGCGAACACCGACGCCGCCGTGACCTGGCACTCCGCCTAGCCGGTGCGGGTCAGCCGGATGGTGAACGCGGCGCCGGTCTGCGTCATGGTGTCGCCCTGACAGGTGTACTGCTCCGGCTCCACGCCCGCCTCGAGTGGACCGGTTTGCTGCACCACACCGTCCATCGTCACCGTGGTGGTTCCGCTGGCCGTCGGGTTGCTGTACAGGATCTGGCCGGCTTCGGTGTCGTACGTGAAGGTGATCGTTCCTGAGCTGACCGATCGAAGCGTCTTCCCGTTGAGCGTTCCGGTCGTGACGTTCTCGGTGCCGAAGTCGAGAACCGCGGTGCCGTCCGCGCGGAACCGTTGGACCCGGCCGCTGCTGGTGAACCGCACGTCGACCCCGGCGGGAGACTTCACGTGCGACTCGTTGGAGGTCTCGACCCACGTCCCGACCACACAAGTGTCCACTGTGGTCTCTGGCGGGTTGGTGGGCGGCGGCTTCTCGTCGTCGGGTGCGGCGGTGGACGAGTTCACGTACCCGGTCCACGTGTTCCAGTCTCCCGGAAGTCCGGGTAGCGCGGCCACGATCATGACCACTGCCAGCAGAGCGACGGGCAGAGCGGACGTGGGCACACCAGGGGCATCGGCGGGTTCCGGGGTGCGTCGCCGCAGCAGGGCAGCGATCGCCGCGCCGAGCAGCGCGCCCGGAACCGCCAGAATCAAGCCCTTGACCAGAATCGTGTGCAGGTAGCCGGTGAGATCGGTGAGGCCGACGACCGGGGCACAACTCGCCGGGGCGGTTCCGTACAGGTCGATGCAGCGGCTGAACAGGAGGACGGCGAGCCAGCCGATGGTGGCGAGTGTTCCCGTCACGGACACCGCGAGCGCGATGAGGGCGGGACGGTACCGGCGGACGCGGGCGGCGACGAGACCGGCGACTACGGCTTGTGCGAGCACTGCCACGGTGATGTACGTGCACAGCTGCACGTAGCCGAAGTAGGTGGTCTCGGTCGTGAAGGTGGTGTCCTGCCGAACGTTCAGCGGCAAGGCGGACTTGGCCACGTAGGACAGGGCCACACCGATGATCATCACGGCGACGCCACCGCCCAGTCCGATGGTCAACGCCTGGCGGAGACGCAGGGCAGTTCCATGGCGGCGGAACGTGATGACGATCGGCACGAGCCAGAGCAGGGTCAGGCCGGGCAGGGTGAGCGGGTTGCCGGTCACGTACTGCAGCGGGGGCCAGGTGATGTCGGTCCACCAGGCGAGCGTGCGGTACCAGCCGATCTCCGCACCGGTACCGGGGACGGAACCGAAGATCGGCGTCCACAGCGCCAATCCGAGGTCGCGGAGGACGAACCACGCGGCGAACCAGGGCGCGGCAACGATTCCGGCAGCCGCGACCACCGCCAAAGGCGCCCACCGACGCGGCGTCAGTGCGAGGCGCAGGACGGACAGCGTCCATCCGGACAGCAGCACCCCGCCGGCCACCAGCAGCAGCGTGGTGACGACAACGGCCGCGACTCCGCCCAGACCGGCGAACGGCTGGTCCCACCCGACGGTCGCGTGGAGCAGCGACAGGGACTCGCCGAGCACGAACCCGGCAGCGAGAACCACCGGGCAGAGCAACAACGTCCGCCGGGGCAGGTCAACGGCGTGCCACAGCGTGACGGCGAGCAACCCGGTGAGGACCAGCGCGACCACCAGCCCGACCAGGCCCCTGTTGAGGGCCGCGGTCGTCACGAACAGGAGATCGAGCACGAAGCTGAAGTTGGTGGCGAGCATGCCCGCCGCGATCCCGGCACCGGCCAGCACCCACAGGCTGGGGCGCGCCAGGACGGCCGGGTCGTCGAGCACGGCCAGCCGCTGCCGGGGATCGGGATGCGTGCTCAGCAACGCCCGCCACCGCGGGCCGGTCGGTATCCGGAGGCGGCCGACGAGGCCACGGAGAGCGCCGTCCGGTCCGTCGTGGACGGCGGCGATCGCGTCGGCGTGCAGTTCCCGGACGCGCAGGATCGCGTTGCGGGTCAGGTACACCAGCACGGTGAGCGCCAGCAGCGAGACGAGTACGGCCAGCGTTCCCGTCCAGTGGCTCGTCAGGGCCGTCACGGGCCAGCCGAGTGGAACGGCGAGCAGCAGGCCGACCACGAACGGGATCAGGGCGACGACCACGAACGCCCGCCAGATCGCCATGGTCAGGTAGGTCTTGTCCACGTCCCGGTGCCACAGGTGCGCCAGCTCGTGCAGCACCACCGCGCGAAACGCCGCCCGATCGGTGGCGTACAGGACCACCAGCCCCGCGTTGAGCTGCACGCGGCGGCGCCGGACGTGACCGAACGCCCGCCCACCGGCCGTGGCGTACGGCGCGAGCAGCCACTCCGGGGAGCGGGCCAGTCCGACCTGCCGGCTCACGTCGCCGAGGTAGGCAAGCAACTCCGGGCTGCCCCCAGCGGACAACGGGACCGATCGGCTCCGGCGGATGATCCACCACGGGTGCAGCCAGTACAGGACCACCGCCAAGCCGAACAGCAGCGCGAGCCCATATCCCGCCCACGACACCTCGTCGAGGTACACAGGCGCCAGGCACCGCTTCACGCGCGAGGCGGCCTGCGCGCGCCACGACACGTCCTCCGGCAGGCCGGACACCTCCGCGAAGCAGCGCTTCTGGGCCTCCACCTGACGAGCCGCGTTCGCCGGCACCAGCAGGTGCAGGAGCATGAACATGGTCGAGCTCGTGGCCGCGACCACCGCGATCAGCAGCGTGAACCGCGTTGTCGTCCCTGCAGGCACGCCATGCGCCTCTGTCATCGCCGACCTCCCCGCAGCGGCACTGAACGCTCCTCGACCCGCGAAGATCGGCCCCAGCAGAGGGTTCTCCTGGTCGTTCGGACGTGCGAGGGTTCGCGCACTTCTCACTCGATCGTCGTAGGCGAATTCCACCTGGAACAGAATTCGGGCGTGGCCGGGGGTCAGGAGCCGACGCTGCTCCGGACGACTGGACGTGGACTGAACGGACGCTGGATTCGACCGCTTACCAACAGGATTCGGCCGTTGCCGTGATCGAACGGCCTGTGCCAGCATGGCGATGGCACGGGGGGTGTTGTTGCGCGTCCAGGTTCTCGGCCCGGTGCGGGCCTGGCAGGACGGCCGGGAGATCGAACTCGGTCCGGCGGGGAGGCGCGCGGTGCTCGGGCTGCTGGCCCTGTCCGGCGGGCGGGTGGTGCCGCGGGCGGACCTGGTCGACGCGCTGTGGGGTGAGAACCCGCCGCCCAGCGCCACCAACGTGATCCAGACGCACGTCAAGCACCTGCGCCGGTTGTTCGACCCTGAGCGGCACCGGTATGCGCGCAGCACCAGCATTCCGTTCGTCGGTGACGGCTATGCGTTGCGCATCGCGGACGACGAGGTCGACGTGGACCGGTTCCGCGAACTCGTGTCGGCGGCCGGTCGGACCAGCGTCGCGGAGGAGGTCGCCGAACTGCTCGGCACGGCGCTCGGGCTGTGGCAGGGGCGGCCGCTCGCCGACCAACCCGGACTGACCGGGCACGCGAAAGTCGTCGCGTTGCTGGGCGAACGACGCACCGCGTTGCTCGCCCACGCCGAGACGATGATCGGGCTCGGCCGGGCGGTGGACCTGTTGCCACTGCTGGTGGAGCACGCGGCCGACCACCCGTTGGACGAAGTGGTGCAGGCGGTTCTCGTACGCGCCTACGCGGCAGCTGGTCGGCGTGCGGACGCGTTCGCCGTTTACGACAGCACTCGGCGGGCGCTGCGGGAGGAACTCGCGATCGGTCCGGGGGCGGAACTCGTTGGTGCGCATGCGGCGTTGCTTGACGAACCACCGGTCCGGTCTCATCGTGCAGGTCCGGCGCCGGCGCAGTTGCCCGGTAACGCGCCCGGTTTCCTGGGCCGGGCAACGGAACTGGCCGCGCTCGACGGGCTGCTCGCCGAACGCGACCCGGCGGCCACGGCGGTGATCGCGGTGTGCGGGACGGCCGGGGTGGGCAAGACGGCACTGGCCGTCCATTGGGGACACCGGTTGCGCTCCGGGTTCCCGGACGGCCAGTTGTACGTGAACCTGCGCGGTTACGAGTCCGGGAAGCCGGTGGCCACCGCGGACGTGCTGGGAGGGTTCCTGGAAGCGCTGGGGGTCGCCGCGGCCGCGATCCCCGTCGACGTGGACGCGCGTGCCGCCCGGTACCGGACCGAGGTGGCCGACCGGCGGCTGCTGATCGTGCTGGACAACGCGGCGGCGACCGAGCAGGTGCGGCTGCTGCTGCCCGGTGCGCCGTCGTGCGTGGTCGTCGTGACGAGCAGGGACAGCCTGGCGAGTCTGGTCGCGGTGCACGGCGCGCGGCGGCTGGACCTCAGGCCGTTGCGGCGGGGTGACGCGATCGTGTTGCTGCGCAAGCTGATCGGTGACCGGGTGCGGGCCGAGCCCGCGGTGGTGGCGGAGCTCGCCGAACAGTGCGCGTTCCTACCGTTGCCGTTGCGGGTGGCCGCCGAGCTCGTGGTCAGCCGGCCGGAGACCGCGCCGGCCGAGCTGATCCGAGAGCTCGGCGACCGGCAGCGGAGACTGCGCCTGCTCGACGCCGGCGGTGACGACCGGGCGGCGGTGCGCGAGGTGCTTTCCTGGTCCTACAAGCACCTTCCGGCCGAGGCCGCGCGGCTGTTCCGGCTACTGGGCGCGCACCCCGGCCATGACTTCGACGTGCCCTGCGCCGCCGCCCTCGCCGACCGGCGCCCGGACGTCGCGGGCCGGCTGCTGGACGTGCTCGTCCGCGCGCACCTGGTCGACCGCGGTCCGGCCGGGCGGCACGGCATGCACGACCTGCTCCGCGCCTACGCCGTCGACCTGGCACAGGACGAACCCGAACGGCCCGCGGCGTTCGACCGGTTGCTCGACCACTACCTGACTTCCACGGCCGCGGCGATGGAGATCGTCTACCCCACCGGCCAGGCGGCCGCACCGGTGGCCGACCCGGCCAGGATGCGCGCGTGGCTCGACGCGGAACGGCCCAACCTGACCGACCTCTGCGCGTTCGCCGCCGGTCACGACCGCCCACGACAGGCGATGCGGCTGGCCGAGATGCTGTACCGCTACCTCGAGGCCGGGTACCACTCCGAGGCACTTGTCGTGCACACCAACGGTTTGCGCGCGGCACGCCTGGTCGGCGACCGCGAGGGCGAGGCGCGCGCGTTGACGAACCTGGGCGCGGTGCACCGGCTACTCGGCCGCTACGGCCCCGCGGCGGCCCGCCTGCGCCAGTCACTGCGCCTGCACCGCAACGGCTCCGACCGCGCCGGCGAGGCCCGCGCGTTGTCGCACCTCGGCATCATCGAGGACCGGCTCGGCGACGTCGGCGCCTCGATCGGGTACCTCCGCCAGGCGCTCACCCGGTACCGCGAGCTGGGCGACCGGCACGGCACGGCCTCGGTGCTGACCAACCTCGGCACCGTGCAGGGCCAGACGGGCGACCACGCGGGTGCGTCCGAGGCCCTGAACGCGGGCAGGGACCTGTTCCGCGAGCTCGGTGACCGCGCCGGTGAGGCGGCCGCGCTGACCAACCTGGCCGAGGCGTACACGCACCTCGGCCGCCAGGCCACGGCCGTGGCGCACCTGCACGACGCGCTCGCCCACTTCCGCGACCTGGGGCACCGCTACGGGGAGGCCTCGGCGCTGTCCACCCTGGGCCAGCTCCACGTGCACCTGGGCCGCGAGGAGGAGGCGATCGGGCTGCTCGAGGAGGCGCTGGAGATCTTCCGGGCGACCGGGCACCGCTACGGCGAGGCGAACACGCTGAACAGCCTCGCCGAGGCCCTGCGCGCGACCGGCAGGCCGGGTGCGCCCGCCGCCTATCGGGAGGCGTTGGCGCTCGCGACCGAGACCGGCGACAAGGACGAGCAGTCCCGTGCGACGGCGGGTATCGCGTTGTGCGGCGGGGACACGCCTGCCGGTCCGCGGGACGGCAGAGCCTGAGAACGCCGCTCCACGAGGTCAGCAGGTGACGTTGACGGTCGCACTCGCCTTGAACGACACGTGCACGTGGTCCATGTGGTTGGCCGTGGGGCTACCGCGGTCCTCCATCGGCGTGAAGCCGCTGCCGTCGTTGTAGCGCTGGCGCCAGATCACGTAGGTGACGCCGAACGCCTTCTGGTTGGCCAGCACGTAGTCGGCCAGGGCGTTGCCGGTGGCGGTGTTGACCATGAAGTCCAGCGCGAGGCCCTGGGGATGCTCACCGGAGCCACCGCGGCCGACGGCACCACCGATGTCCTCGACGCCGAACTTGCCCGCGATGTGGTGGCCCACCTGCGCCACGTGCGGCTTGGTGCCTTCCAGCGTGGTCGGGCAGGGCGGCGGTGGAGGTGGAGGTGGAGGCGGCGGGGGCGGCGGGGCCTCGGACGTCGTCGTGGTCACCGGAGGCGGCGTGGTGGTCACCGGGGCTTCCGAGGACGACGGCGCGGAGCTCGAGGACGTGGCAGGCCGCAGGTCCTGGCTCACGGAGCTCGACGAGGCGCCCAGGAAAGCGGCCGCGCCGGCCGGATCGACCGGCTGGTCGGAAGAGCGGACCACCCAGGTGGTCGCGGCCAAGGCCGCGCCGAGGGTGACGGCGACTGCGATGGGCAGCGTACGGCTGGCTGGCTTCGTACTATGTCGGCCCGGCATTCGGGAACACCTTGCGTTGGGGACGGGGCATGCTCATACGCGGCGCGATATTACGAAACGAACACGAGAACATCACGGCCAAGTGCTCATGCTCACATCTCCCCTGGCGATTGAACCATTCCAGCCCCGTGCACGTACCCGGTCATGTCGCACTGTCCACCGAGGTCATCGCCCTGTTCCGGCTCGGCTGCCGAAAACGGCTCCACGCGTTCGACGCGGACCACCAGCGCTACCGGGTCGTCAGGTAGCCGGCAGGCGCCCGTCCCATCGCCACGGCCTGCCCGAGCAACGTGAGCGCGGCCTCCGCGGCCGAACCGGGTTCCGCCGTCACGACGGTCAGCGTCTGGTCCGGGGCGTGCGGGATGCGGAGCGTCTGCTGCTTCACCACGACCTCCCCCGCGACGGGGTGGTGCATGTGGTGCACGGTGCTGTCGCAGGCGCGGACGCGGTGGCCTGCCCACATCGTCGCGAACTCGGGGCTGCGGGTCGCCAGCTCGCCCACGAGGGCGCTCAGTTCCTGGTCCTCCGGGTACTTGCCGGTGGTGAGGCGGAGGTTGCCGACCACGGCACGGGCCTTGACCGCCCAGTTCCGGTAGAGGGCGCGGGTGTGCGCGTCGAGGAAGATCAGCCGAGTCATGTTGGGGCGGTCCGCGGGGCGTTGCGGGCTGGAGTACTCGAGGTGGCCGGCCAGGAAGGCGTGGCCCAGCGGGTTCCACGCCAGCACGTCGCCGCGCCTGCCCAGCAGGATCGCCGGTTGGGCCAGCGTGGCGACGAGCTCGGCGGTGTCGGGCGAGACGCGTTCCGGTGGTGGCTTCGGCGCGGTGCGGTGGCGTCGTGGCTGGGCCAGTTCGCGCAGGTGGGCGTGTTCGTCGGGGGTCAGTTGCAACGCTCGGGCCAGTGCGGCCACGACCTCCTGCGACGCGTGCAGCGCCTGTCCTTGTTCCAGCCGGACGTAGTAGGAGGCGCTGACACCGGCCAGGCCGGCGACCTCCTCGCGGCGCAGGCCGGGGACCCGGCGCCGTTCGCCGTAGGTCGGCAGACCGACCTGTTCTGGCTGCAGGCGCGCCCGGCAGGCCTGGAGGTACTCGGCGAGCTGTCCCTGTCCGCTCATCCAGCCAGTATGCGCAGATCGGTCCCGCCGAGCCTGACCACGTCAGTGGTAGGCAAGGGCGGGTCTGGTTGCCCGCGGCCGGGGTTCGCAGGATCGACGGCATGGACACGATCGAACTGGGAGACGTCTCCGTCACCCGCGTCTGGGAGTACTACGGCTCGGTGGAGATGACGCCCGAGGTCTTCTTCCCCGAGAGCTCGGAACAGGTCTGGGAGGGCGTGGCGCCGGAGTTCCTCGACCCCGCGACCGGGCACGTGCGCGCCGCGATCCAGACGTGGCTGGTGCGCAGCGAGGGCAGGACGATCCTGGTCGACACCGGCGTCGGCAACCACAAGGAGCGCCCCTACGCCCCGGTGTGGAGCCATCTCGCCACGGACTTCCTCGGCGACCTCGCCCGCGCCGGCGTCCGCCCCGAGGACGTGGACGTCGTCGTCAACACCCACCTGCACATCGACCACGTCGGCTGGAACACCCGCCTCGAAGGACGCACCTGGGTGCCGACCTTCCCCAACGCCACCTACCTGATGCCGAAGGACGACTTCGACTTCTGGAACCCCGCCAACAACAGGCCCGCCCTGCTCGGCCGCGGCAACCAGAACGTCTTCGAGGACAGCGTCGCCCCCGTGCACGAGGCCGGTCTGACGCACCTGTGGGAGCACGGCCACCAGATCGACGCCAACCTGCGCCTGGAACCGGCACCCGGCCACACCCCGGGCTCCAGCGTCCTGACCCTCGCCTCCGGCACGGACCGCGCGGTGTTCGTGGGCGACCTGATGCACGCGCCGGTGCAGGTCCTCGAACCGGACGCCAACAGCTGCTTCTGCGAGAACCCCGCCGAGGCCCGCGCCACCCGCCGCAGGATCCTGGGCGAGGCCGCGGACACCCGCACGCTGGTGTTCCCGGCACACTTCCCCGGCGGCGGCGCCGTCGAGGTCGCACGCGACGCGGACACGTTCGCCATCAAGGACTGGGCGCCCTTCTCCTCGTACGGACAGAGGTGAAGCCGATGGAGGTAGTCACCACCCGAGGCCCCGTGCGCGGGCTGAGCCGGGACGGGATCACCGCGTTCCTCGGCATCCCGTACGCCGCCGCACCCATCGGCGCCGGCCGGTTCGCGGCACCCGTGGAGCACGAGCCGTGGCGGGACGTGCGCGACGCCACCGAGTTCGGGCCCACCGCCCCGCAGGCGCCGCGCCTGCTCGGCTCCATGGACCTGCGCGCCTACTTCGGTGACGGCTGGCACCGCGGCGAGGACTACCTCACCGTCAACGTCTGGACGCCGGATCCCACCGCCACCGGCCTGCCCGTCATGGTGTTCGTGCACGGCGGCGGTTTCGTCGCGGGCTCGGGACGCGCCGAGTCGTACGACGGGTCGGCGTTCGCCCGTGACGGCGTCGTGCTCGTCACCCTGAACTACCGCCTCGGTGTCGCGGGGTTCCTCGACGTTCCCGGCGCACCGGCCAACCGCGGCCTGCTCGACGTGGTCGCGGCACTGCGCTGGGTGCGGGAGAACATCGCCGGGTTCGGCGGCGACCCCGGCACCGTCACGGTGTTCGGCCAGTCCGCCGGGGCGACCATCGTCGGCGGACTGCTGGCCACACCGGAGGCCACCGGGCTGTTCCAGCGCGCGATCGTCCAAAGTGGAAGCGGCCTGGGTGCCTTCTCCCCCGAGCAGGCGTCCCGCGTCACCCGTGCCGCCGCCGATCTCCTCGGCATCGAGGCGAGCGCTCGAGCATTCGCGGAGATCTCCGACGAGCGTCTCGTCGAGACGGCGTCCCGGCTCGCGGGCATCGACCTGCGCACCGCGACGCACACCGATCCGCTGGTCGGGCTGAGCCCGTTCAGCCTCGTGCTCGACACGCAACCCGCGGACGCCACCGTCGCCGAGGTCGACCTGCTGATCGGCGCGAACACCGAGGAGGGCAACCTCTACCTGGTCCCGTTCGGCACGTACGACAGCTCGACCAGCGCGGACGTGGACGCCGTCGCGGCCAGGGCGCACCCCGACCCCGTGCGGCTGGCCAAGACCTACCGCGAGCAACGTCCGGCGGCCACCGACGGGGAGATCCGGTCGGCCGTCCTCGGTGACGCCCTGTTCGGCGCGGGCACCTGGGCGCTCGCCGAGGCGTACGCCCGTCGCTCACGGGCTTTCGCCTACGAGTTCGCGTGGCGGTCACCCGCGCTCGACGGCGCGCTCGGCGCCACGCACACCGTCGAGCTCCCGTTCGTGTTCGGGCTGACCGGCCTGCCCTCGCTGCACGGGCCGAACAGGCTGCTCGGCGAGGGCGAAGTGCCGCCGTCCCTCGTCACGCGGGTCCACGACAGCTGGGTCCGCTTCGCCCGCACCGGGGATCCCGGCTGGCCGCGCTACACCCCGGACAGGCGCACCACCATGCGGTTCGACGTGGACAGCGGCACCGTCGACGACCCGCGCGGCGCGGAAAGGCGGGTGTGGGAACGAGCCTAAGGGGCTGGAACCGGCGCACCCGCGCAGCTGCTCCTCGACGTGCGGCCGGTGTCGAAGAACGTCACCGCGGCCTCGGCACACGGCAGGTCCTGCAACGAGCCGTGGGCGTCGTCCTCGATCGTCATCAGGTCCCCGCCGATGCGACCGCGCATCTCCAGGGCCCAGCCGATCGGCGTCACCGGCTCGTACAGGTGGCCGACGAGCTGCACAGGGCTCTTGCCCGCCTTGAGGTCCCACGGCCTGCCCTCGGTCGGCCAGCCGACACAGCGCTGTTCGTAGAGTCCGAACCGGCCGGCCACGGGGAAGTGTTCGACGCGCTCCTCGTGGTGGCGCCACACGGTCTCGAAGTCGCGTGGGCTGGGCGAGTCGTTGCACAGCAAGGCGGTCTGCGGGAACGGGTCGTAGCGTTGGACGTCCGCGTCCCAGCCGAGGCCGCCCGGCCGGTTCTGAGCAGGCGCCGCCCCGGTGTCCTTGATGGACTTGAGCTGGGCGGCGAGGCCGGCCCATTCCTTGAGGGGGTTGGCGTACATCATGTTCACGGTGTCGCCGTCGACGACGCTGCCGTCGGGCATCGTGCGCGGGTGTGCGGTCAGCTCGGCCCGCAGGTCCAGCAGTGCCTGCGCGACAACGGTCTGGGTCGAACCGAGGTGGTAGACGGTGTCGTAGCGGGCGATCCAGGCGGCGAACTCGTGGAAGGTGTTCTCGCCCGCGTTGGCCTGGCCGTCGTCCATCGTCTTCACGTCGAGCACCGGCGGCACGACCGAGTCGAGCAGCATCCGGCTCACGTGGTCGTCGAACAGGGTCCGGTACAGCGCGCCGAGCCCGGTGCCCCACGAGATCCCGTAGTAGCCGATCTTCGTCTCGCCGAGTGCCTCGCGGATCACGTCCATGTCGCGGGCGACGTTCTCGGTCGTCATGGAGCGGACGAGGTCCGGGTCGCGGTCGAAGCACTCGCGGTTGCGCTTCGCGTCGCGTTCGGCGGCGAACCTGGCGCGTTCCTTCGGGGACAACGACGGGTCCGGCTGCGTCTCGTCGCGTTCGCACGGAACGGCTGTGCTGTAACCGATGCCGCGCGGGTCGAAGCCGACGAGGTCGTGCCGGGCGTTGAGCCCGCCTGCCTTGCTCGCGGCGAGATGACCCGGCATCGTCACGCCCTGCTGGCCGGGGCCTCCGGGGTTCACCAGGATCGCACCGGTCAGGTCACCGGTGGCCTTGAGCCTGCTGACGGCTATCTCGATCCGCCGCCCGCCGGGGTTCGCGTGGTCGAGCGGCACCGAGACCATCGCGCATTCGGTGCGCTGGTCGTCCTTGTTCCACCCGGCGGCCACCGCCGAGCACGGTTTCCAGTCCGGACGCTCCGCGGCGGAGGCGACACCGCTGGTGCAGAGCACGGAGCCCATCAGCACGACCACGGACAGCATGGGACGCAAGGGTTTCCTCCTCAGGTTGGCGGACATGGGCTATTCGGTGTCCGTCTTGATCGCCGTCAGGATCGGGATCCGCACGGCGCGGCGGGCCGGGACGAAGGCCGCGGCGACACCGATCGCCACGGTGATCGCCATGAACACGGCCAGCCGGTCCCACGGGAGCACGGGGGTGGTGTTGGCCTGGCCGCTCACCGTCATCGCGCCGATCACGCAGCCCGACACGACGCCGGCGAGCGCACCGATCACCGCGATGATCACCGACTCGATCCGCAGCACGGCACCCACCTGGGACCGGCCGAGCCCGACCGCGCGCAGCAGCCCGATCTCGCGGATGCGTTCCATTGTGGACATCGTCATGGTGTTGACCACGGACATCGCACCGATCAGGACCGAGACGCTCAGCATCGCGTAGAGGAGGTTGAGGTACAGGTCGAACTGCGCGGCCTGTGACTCGACGTACTCGTCGCGCGTCTGCACCACGAGGACCGGGTTGTCCAACGCACTGCGGATGCCGTCGCGCACCTTCTCCGCGGGTCCACTGGCCTTGATCAGCACCTCGCGGTTCCAGAGCTCGTCCGCCGGGATGTTCGCCGTGTCGACGAGGGCCTCGGCGCCGAACTCCTCCGGTGCGTCGAAGGTGGCCACGAGCGTGAGCGGTTTCTCCTTGCCCACCTTCGAACCGACCGTCCAGCCGCGCTCCGCAGCGACACTGCTCGCCACCGCGACGCCCGTGCCGAGCTGGTCCAGCGAACCCTCGCGGATCGTCAGCGGCACGAGCGCGCCGATCGCTCCGGCGTTCACCGCGGTCACCTCCAGGTCGCCCTTGTCCAGCGGCAGCAAAGCCCGCCGCAGCGCCGTGACGTGCTCGACGCCGGGCACCTTCGCGATCTCGTCGGCCACGCCGGGGCCGATGTCCGCGAACGGGAGCGCCTCCACCCGGACGTCCGCGTTGTTCCAGGACTTCGCGGTCTCCGCGCTCTTCGCCGAGATCGAGGCGATCGGCACGGTGACGGCGGCGCAGACCGACAGGCCGATCATCAGTGCGCTCGCCGTCGCACCGGTGCGGCGCGGGTTGCGGCGCGTGTTCTCCACGGCCAAAGTGCCGGCGAGTCCGGCGATCCGGGTCAACGGACCGCGCAGCACGGACGTCAGCCCCGAGGCGAGCAACGGCGTGAGGATGATCAGGCCGATCAGCATGGTCGGGGCGCCGAGGTAGATCATGGTCTGCTCACCTCGCCCGAGCACCACCATCAGGGTGCCGATCGTGGTGACCACGAGGCCCGCGATGTTCCTGCGGCGCAACGACTTCCCCGTCGGGGGCAGGCCGGTGCGCAGCGCCGCGATCGGCGGGATCGCGGCGGCCCGGCGAGCCGGGAGGTAGGCGGCCAGCAGGGTCACGCCGAGTCCGACGCCGAACGCCGCGAAAAGCGTCGTCGGAGTGAACGGCTGCAACGGGACCGGTGATCCGTCGAAGACGGCGAACTGCGACTTCAGCACGGCCGCGCCACCCACGCCCAGCAGGTAGCCGAGCACGGTCGCGGCGACTCCCAGCAGGGTCGCCTCGGTGAGGACCATCCGCAGCACGTACCGCCGCCCGGCACCGATCGCCCGCAGCAGCGCGTGTTCGCGTGCCCTGGCGGCGGCGAGCATCGTGAAGGTGTTGGCCACCAGGAAGGCCGACGAGAACAGCGCCACGCCAGCGAAGATCAGCAGGATCATGGTCAGCTTGTCGCCGTCGCTCGCCTCGAGCCTGGTCAGCTCGTCTGCGGTGTAGGAACGAAGGCCGGGCAACGCCTTCACGACCGCGGTTGCCAGTGCTTGCTGGCTGGTGCCCGGTGCCACCGTGAGCAACGCCGAGGTGTAGCCGCCTTTGCCGGGGTCGAACAGCTCACGCGCCGTGGCGTCGGCGAACGCGACGAGCGTGCCACCCTGCACGATCCGGGTGTTCTCGAAGTCGAACACACCGGCCAGCCGGACGTTGCGCGCCGTGCCCGCCACGACGACCCGCACCTTGTCGCCGACCTGGTAGCCGGTGCGTTGCGCGGCCCACTTGTCGAGCGCGACCTCGTCCGGTCCGGCAGGCGCAGTGCCGCCGATCAGCTTGTGCCGTTGCGGGTCGAAGCCGATCCCGCCGTCGGATCCCGGTGTGCCGACGAGCTTTCCGTCCTTGCCGACCAGGAACGCCGGGCCTTCCGCGACCGGGCGCACGCCGCCCACCCCGGCCACGCCGCGCAGCTGTTCGATCGTCGCGGGGGACATCGCGTTGTTGTCCCGTTGATCGACCTGGACGTCGAAGTCCTTGGGCACGCCTTGCACGGCCGCGCGCACGGTGTCGCCGTAGACCAGCGACCCGGTGACGAACGCGACGCCGAACACGATCGCGATCGCCGGCAGGAGGAAGCGCATGCGGTTGTCCGTCATGGACCGCCAGGCGACGCGGATCATCAGCGCACCGCCTGGCCGTCGAAGCGGCGCATCCGGTCCAGCACCAGATCCGCTGTGGGGCCGGCCATCTCGTCGACGATCCGGCCGTCGGCGAGGAACAGCACGCGGTCCGCGTAGCCGGCGGCGATCGGGTCGTGCGTGACCATCAGCACCGTCTGGCCCCACTCCTTCGCGCACCGGCGCAGCAACCCGAGGATCTGCGCGCCGCTGCGGGAGTCGAGGTTGCCGGTCGGTTCGTCGGCCACCACGATCTCCGGCCGCGACACGAGCGCCCGCGCGCAGGCCACGCGCTGCTGCTGGCCGCCGGACAGTTCGGAGGGCCGGTGCCCGAGCCGGTCGCCGAGCCCGACCGCGTCGACCACCCGCCGCGTCCAGTCCTGGTCCGGTTTCGTCCCGGCGAGAGTCAGCGGCAGGACGATGTTCTCCCAGGCAGTCAGCGTGGGTAGCAGGTTGAAGGACTGGAAGACGAACCCGATCTTGTCCCGCCGCAGCCGCGTCAGCTCGGCCTCCTTCAGCGAGCCGAGGTCCGCGCCACCGACCCACGCCTTGCCCGAGGTCGGCGTGTCGAGCCCTGCCAGGCAGTGCATGAGGGTGGACTTGCCGGAGCCGGAGGGCCCCATCACCGCGGTGAACTCACCACGCCGGAACTGCGCGGACACCTCGGCCAGCGCCGTCACCGCGGCCTGCCCGGACCCGTACACCTTGCCCAGCCGGTCGGCCACCGCCACCGTTCGCTGATCCATCTGACACCGTTCTCGTCGACTTCGGGGAACGGTCCAGAGCCTGCTGGCGCAGGACGCCGCGCGGATCCATCGCACTGCTGAGTGATCTCGGCGCGGCTCCACCAAAAGGTTGAGGCGTCTGGCCGCGGCTCTGACCTACCGTCGCCGGTATGACAGGCATCCTGACGCGGCTCACCTGGTGGCAGCGCGTCGTCTTCTGGCTGATCGTCGCGGCCGGGGGCGCCGTGCTGGTCGTCGAGGCGTTCAGCTCACCGAGCGCGTACGGCGCCGTGGGCGTGCTGCTCTGCGGGATCCTGCCGTCGGCGGCTTTGTTCACGCGAGACCTGCCCGCACGTGCCGTGGCGGGCATCGGGACGCTGTCGATCGCGTTCACCGTCGTGTGCGCGACCGTGCTGCCCGGTCACCTCGACAACACGTTCGGGTTGTTCGAGCTCGTCGGGCTCGCCTGTCTCAGCGTCCGGACCCTGCTGGTGTTCCCGGCCTGGCGCGCGGCGGGCCTGTGTGCGCTGCTGGGCGTCGCCGCGACCACGCTGCCGTTGCGTCTGGAGGGCTTGGACACCGTCCTCACCCCCGCGATGGCCTTCCTCATCGCCGTGGTGCTCGCGTTCGTCCTGCTGCTCGGCCTGGTCATGCGGCTCTACGACCGCAGCCGCACCGACTCGTTCCAGCTGTCCCGGCAGGCGCAACGGCTGGAGTACGCCCGCGATCTGCACGACTTCGTGGCCCACCACGTGACCGCGATCGTCGTGCAGACCCAGGCGGTCCGCTTCGCCACGGGCAGCGGGCAACTGCCCGACCCGGTGGTGCTGGACAAGATGCTCGACGGCATCGAACGGGCGGGCTCGCAGGCGTTGACGTCGATGCGGACCATGGTCGACGTCCTGCGCGACGACAACACCCCGATGCACCCCCACCAGGCGCTCACGCTGATGGTGAACGACCTCGCGACCAGCTTCACGGGTGCGCCGGTGAGCACGAACGTCGACCCGGCTATCGCCTCGCTCGACCTGCCCAACTCCACTGTGGACGCCGCGAGGCACGTGGTGCAGGAGGCGCTCACCAACGTGCTGCGGCACGCTATCCGCGTCAACGAGGTGACGATCAGCGCCCGTGCCAGGGGTCAGGAGGTGGAGATCAGCGTCACCAACGACGGCCAGGCGGGCGACAACGGCCTGCCCAAGGGCGGTTTCGGCCTGGTCGGCCTGGCCGAACGGGTGGAGTCGGCCGGTGGCAGCCTCTCCGCCGGCCCGACGGGTCGCGGGTGGACGGTCACAGCGCTTCTGCCATCCTCCACCGCATGACAATCCGGGTGCTGATCGCCGACGACCAGGAGATGATCCGCTCGGCGTTCGGGATGATCCTCGGCACGCAGCCCGACATGGAGGTCGTGGCGAGCGTCGCGGACGGCGAGAGCGCGGTCGAGCAGGCCCGCAGGCTGCGCCCCGACGTCTGCCTGCTCGACATCAGGATGCCCGCGCTCGACGGTCTGGAAGCGACGCGCCTGCTCGCCGGACCGGGCGTGGACGCGCCCCTCAACGTGCTCATCGCGACCACGTTCGACCTCGACGAGTACGTGTACCGCGCGCTGCGCAACGGCGCGTGCGGGTTCCTGCTCAAGGACATGTCACCGGCGTTGCTGATCGAGGCGGTCCGCGCCGCCTCCACCGGCACCAGCCTCATCTCCCCCGCCATCACAGTGCGGCTGCTGTCGAAGCTGGCGCCGGCACGGCAGGACTCCACTGTGGACAGGCCGTTGCCGGAGCCGCTGACCGACCGCGAGCTCGACGTCGTGAAGCTCGTCGCGAACGGTCACACGAACGACGAGATCGGCGCCAGGCTGTACGTCTCCGTCGCCACCGTGAAGACGCATCTGGCGAACGCGCAGCGCAAGCTCGCCGTCCGCAACCGGGTCGAGGTCGCGGCCTGGGCGTGGCGCACCGGCGTCGTCGGCGGCTGAGCAGCGCCGGCCCTGCGGTGGCAGAGGCGTCGCCCCTGCCACCGCAGCACGTGGATCAGCCGCAGTTGCCCCAGGTCTGACGGCCACCGCCCGACACGACCGTGCCCGCGGGGTTCCACACCCAGCCGTAGTACTGGACGCAGCGTCCGGCGGCGGCGTGCGAGACCGACTCCCAGTGCCCGGCGTCGGGGTCCGACTTGTAGTAGGTGCCCGTGTTCTGCACGATCAGTTCGACGCTCACCCGCGACGCGGTGCCGTGGTAGGAGGTCTTGCGCGTCACGACGCAGTTGACACCGGTCGAGTTGTTGTAGGCCAGGTGCACGTAGCCCCAGGTGGACGAGCCGGTGGTGACCGCACGGGTGCCGTCGCTGGCCGCGGCGAACCCGGAGCCGCAGCCGTTCGCGATCGCCTCGCTCTGCGTGTGTGCGTTGGCCGGCGCCGTGGACACGAGCACGAGGCCCAGCGCGATCGCACTCGCGCACAGCGTGGTCTGGAATCGTTTCAGCATGAGATGTCGTTCCTCCCCATAACCGCGCCGGTGCCGCTCCCCTGGGCTCCGCACGCGGTTGTCCAGCGTCTCGATCAGCGGGCGTGGCGCGACACCGCCAACAAGCGGGTGTCGTGCGGGCCGAGGACGACCCTGGGTGGGTGCCGGAGCGACCGCTACTGCCGAACGAGTACCCGGAGTCCACCGTGCGGGTTGCTGTGACGGCGGCTCAGGCGCGCGCCACCTCACGGCTCCCGGTCAGCCCGTCGAAGTCCTCTTCGGACAGATCGACCCCCACCGCACCGGCGTTCTCCTCCAGGTGGCGCACGGAGGACGTGCCGGGGATGGGCAGCATGACCTCCGACCGGCGCAGCAACCACGCCAGTGCGACCTGTGCCGCGGTGGCGCCGAGCCGGCGGGCCACCTCGGCCACGGGCGAGTCCGGCCGGACGCTCGGCGCGATCGGCAACCAGGGCAGGAACGCGATGCCGTGCCGCTCGCAGTGCTCCAGCACGTGCTCCGAACGCCGATCAGCGAGGTTGTACCGGTTCTGCACGCTCACGATCGGCGTGATCCGCCCCGCTTCGACGATCTGGTCGACGGAGACCTCGGACAGCCCGACGTGCCGCACCTTCCCCTCGTCCTGCAGCTGCTTCAAGGCGCCGATCTGGTCGGCCAGCGGGACCGCGGGGTCGACCCGGTGGAGCTGGAACAGGTCGATGCGCTCGACCCGCAGCCGGCGCAGGCTCAGCTCGGCCTGCTGGCGCAGGTACTCCGGCCGGCCGAGCGGGATCCACTCGTCGCCGGGGTGGCACTGGCCCGCCTTGGTGGCCACCACGACGTCGTCCGGGTACGGATACAGCGCCTCGGCCAGGAGTTCCTCGTTGCGGCCGAGGCTGTAGGAGTCGGCGGTGTCGATGAAGGTGATGCCGAGCTCGACCGCGCGGCGCGCCAGGACGTGCGCCGCGGCCGGGTCGTCCTCGGGCATCCGCATGGCGCCGAAGCCCAGCCGGTGGACCGGGAGGTCGCCGCCGAGGACGAGGTGGTGATCGGAATGCACGGGGGTCTCCTCGCGAGTGTCGGTTCCTGCGCCACCGACACTGCCGCCGCGGCGTTGCTAAGACAATCGAAACCTTCTTCGCTCAACCGCGTAGCATCGCTGATGTGTTGAACCTGGAACGCCTGCGGACCCTCCACGCGGTGTCCACCACGGGATCGGTCCGCGGCGCCGCCGAAGCACTGCACGTGACCACCTCGGCGGTGTCGCAGCAGCTGTCCAGGCTCGAGCGCGAGGTCGGCCAGCGCCTGCTGGAGAAGCAGGGGCGGGGCATCCGGCTCACCGACGCCGGAGAGCTGCTCGCCGAGCACGCCGGCAGGCTGCTGCAACAGGTCGAGCTCGTCGAGACCGACCTCGCCGGCCATCGCGGCGCGGTGGCCGGGACGCTCACCGTCGCCGCATTCGCCACGGCCGCCCGCGGCCTGCTGCCGGCGGTGCTGCACACGCTGCGGCAGCAGCATCCAGACCTGTCGGCGCGGCTCGCGGAACTGGAGCCCACCGAGTCGATCGCGCAGCTGCGCCACGGCGACGTCGACATCGCGGTGGTGCAGGACTGGCCGGAGGAACCGCTCGCGGTGCCCGGCGGGATCTCCTGCGCCCTGCTGCTGGAGGACGTTCTCGACGTGGCCCTGCCCGCCCGGCATCCCTTCGCGGACCGGGACACCGTCACCCTGGACGAGCTGGGCGGCGAGGACTGGGTGGGCTGGCCCAGCGACGAGATCTGCCACGGCTGGCTCGAGAACACCCTGCGGCGCAGCGGGATCCAGCGCCGGGTCCTGCACACCGCGTCGGAGCACTCAACCCAGCTCGCCCTGGTGGCGGCGGGGCTCGGCGCCGCGATCGTCCCCCGGCTCGGCCGCGGTCCCTCACCAGAGGGTGTCCGGTTCGTGCCGCTGCTGCCTGCGCCAACGCGACGCGTGTTCGCCTTGTGGCGCACCAGCACCACGAACCGTCCCGCGTGCCGGGTGACGTTGCGCGCGTTGCAGGAGGCCGCAGTTCATATCGGACAGCCGACTTTCCTTACGCCACAGGGAGAACTGGACTAGGCTCGAACCGAACTCTCCGATCATCAGCGCGGATTCGAGGAGCTACCGACGTGGTCGAGACGCACGACATCGTTCGCCCGCCTGCAGAACTCAGCGCGGCCCTCGCGCTCCTCGGCAGTGCGACGGCCAGCGCCGAGCTCAGTCGCATGGGCATCCGCAGCGCGTTCCTCTGCGGGCCGGTCTCGGTGACCCCCGGCATGCGGGTGGCCGGACCGGCTCTGACGTTGCAGTTCCTGCCGAAACGGGAGGACCTCTACCCCGTCGACGAGTACGAGGAGCCGGAGAAGCAGCTGCACCGCCACGTCATGTACCACGCCCAGCCCGGCGACATGATCGTCGTCGACGCGCGCGGTGACATGAGCAGCGGCGTGTTCGGCGAGATGATGCTGACCTACTTCAAGGGCCGTGGCGGCGCCGGCGTGGTGATCGACGGGTGCCTGCGCGACACCGGCGAGGCCAAGAAGCTCGGTCTCGGGCTGTGGATCCGTGGCGCCACACCGAACTACCACGCCCAGACCGACATCGTCCCGGCCGCCGTCAACGTCCCGGTGGCGTGCGGGGGCACGCTCGTCGTGCCGGGTGACATCGTGGTCGCCGACGACGACGGGGCGGTGGTGGTGCCGGTCGCGCTCGCGCCCGCTCTTGTCGCCGTCGCCCAGGAACACGCGGAATGGGAGGAGTTCTCCCGCATCCGGCTGTCCGAGGGCGGCGATCTTCGGCGGTACTACCCGCTGTCGGACGAGGCCCGGCCCGAGTACGAACGGTGGCGCGCAGAACAAGGGAAGGCATGACTCAGCTCCACAACCGGTCGTGACTCGACTCCGCGTCCCAGTGCTTCGTCTCGGCGAAGAACACCGGGTCGCGCGGGTCGAGTTGGCGCTGCAGGAGTTCCTCGTCGAGGTCGCCGAACCCCAGTCCCGGTGTGTCCGGCACCGTGATGTGGCCGTTCTGGATCAACGGCCGGGGCAGGCCGGTGACGAGGTCGCTCCAGAAGTCCACTTCGGCCGCATGGTGTTCGAGGGCCAGGAAGTTCTCCGTGGCAGCGGCCAGGTGCACGCACGCCATCGTCGCGATCGGTGACGCGGCAAGGTGCAGCGCCATCGCGATCCCGCGCTCCTGCGCGTAGTCGCCGAGCCGCTTGGTCTCCGCGATCCCGCCCGCCGTCGCCGGATCCGGGTGCACCACGCGGATCGCGCCGGCGTCGAGCAACGGCCGGAAACCTTCCAGCAGGTAGATGTCCTCCCCCGTGCACGTCGGGACGGCGACGGCCGCGGTGAGCTGACGCCACTGGTCGGTCAGCTGCCACGGGATCAGGTCCTCGATCCACGCCAGGGTGAACGGCTCCAGCGCACGGCCGATCCGGATGCACGAGTCCAGGGCGATGTGGCCGAAGTGGTCGGCGGCGAGCGCGACGTCGTAGCCGACCACGGAACGCACGGCGTCCACATAGGACGCCAGATGCTCGACACCCAGAGCGGTGACCTGGATACCGGTGAACGGGTGCATCGTCGTCAGGTCGGCGCGGGCGCCCGGCGGCGCGATCAGCGCCCCCGGCACGTCCCACAGCAGGTCGATGCCCACGTCCATCTTCAGCATCGTGAACCCTCGCTGCTTGCGCTCCAGCAACCGGGCGCCCATCGCGTGCGGGTCCGGCAGCGACGGAGTGTCGGCGTAGCAACGGATCTCGTCGCGGAACCGGCCCCCGATCAGCGCGTAGGCGGGCACCCCGTACGCCTTGCCGGCGAGGTCCATCAGCGCCATCTCGACGCCGGAGACCCCGCCGCCCTGACGGCCGTGGTGCCCGAACTGCTTGATCTTGCGGAAGATCTTGTCGACGTTGCACGGGTTCTCGCCGACGAGCCGGCTCTTGAGCATGAGCGCGTAGGTGGCGCTGGCCTGGTCGCGCACCTCGCCGTAGCCCACGAGCCCCTGGTTCGTGTCGATCCGGATGATCGACGAGCGGAACGGCACACCGTCCACGTTGGCCACCCGCAGGTCGGTGATCCGCAGGTCGCTCGGCCGGGACGCCGTGGCGACGTGCTCCTCCGTGATCGTCTCGCTCATCCCTTCACGGCCCCCGCGGTGAGGCCCTCGGTCAGGAACCGCTGCCCGAACGCGTACATGGTCACGACCGGGATGCTGATCAGCAGCGAGGCAGCGGCCAGCTGTCCTTGCGGCACGACGTCACCGAAGATCATCGACTGCATGCCGACGGGCAGCGTCTTGTAGTCGTCCTTGGTGATGAACACGAAGGCGAACAGGAACTCGTTCCACGCGTTGGTGAGCGTGAACAGCGCGACCGCGAGCAGCCCCGGTTTGGCCAGCGGCAGCACGATCCGGATGAACGCCCCGAACCGCGTGCAGCCGTCGACCAGCGCGGCCTCCTCCAGATCGGCCGGGATCGACTTGAAGTAGCCGACGAGCAGCCACGTCGCGAACGGCAGCGTGAACGTCGGGTACGCGAGCACGAGCGACCACAACGAGTCGTTGAGCCCGATCCCGCTCATCATCTGGTACAGCGGGATGAACAGCAGCGCACCCGGCATCACGTAGGTGAGCAGGATCGTCACCGTGAAGCTCTCCGAACCCCGGAACTTCAGCCGTGCCAACGCATAACCGGCCAGCGCCGCGCAGACCAGTGCGATCGCCGTGGACGCCACCGACACCAGGATCGTGTTGACGTACCAGGTGCCGAACGCCCTGTCGGTGAACAGGTTGGTGAACTGCTGGGTGGTCCACGGGGTCGGCCAGAGGTCGTCCGTGCGCGCGACGATCTGGTCGTCGGACTTGAAGGCCGTGACCGTCATCCAGTAGAGCGGGGCGAGGACGAAGGCCAGCAGCGCCAGGAGCGCGACCCCGCTGCCGGTGCCGCTCACCAGACGCGCCGCCAGCTGGTTGCCCCGCGCGGCGAGCATCGAGACGACCCGGCCGACTGCGGCCGCGAGCACCACGAACACGCCGAGCACGAGAGCGGCCTTCCACACGATGTGCGGCGACGCCCAGACCAGCAGCAGCACCGAGACCAGGACGATCACCCACGGCATCGCCCTGCGCTGCGCGGGAGTCAGCCGCCTGCGCCCCAGATCGCCCGCGTCCGGCAGGTCGTTGCGGCGCATCATCCGCACGAGGATCACCACGAGGATCGCGACGACCGGCAGCATCACCAGCGTGACCGCGGCACCCGCGCCCAGCTGCAACTGCTGGATGGCCTTGGAGTAGGCCACCATCACGTACGGAGCGGTGGCATCGCCCGGCCCGCCCTGGGTCATCAGCCAGATCAGGTCGAAGTTGTTGAACGTCCAGATCGACGACAGCAGCACCGTCACGATCATCACGTGCCGCAGGCCGGGCAGCGTGATGTGCACGAAGCGTTGCCACGGCGAGGCACCGTCCACCATCGCCGCCTCGTAGAGGTGGCTGTCGATGGCCTTGAGCCCCGCGAGGAACGTCACCGTGAAGAACGGGATGCCCTTCCAGACGTTGACCAGGATGACCGACGGCATCGCGAGCGCGGGGTCGGACAGCCACTCCGCGGGCCAGCGGTCGACCAGCCCGATCGAGGCGAGGACGGGCCCGATGCCGGAGTCGGTGAGCAGGACGTTGATGCTGCCGAAGATCGGGTCGAACAGCGACCGCCAGGTGAAGGCCGTGACGACCGTCGGCACCACCCACGGCAGCAGGATCACCCCGGCGAGGAACGCCCTGCCGCGGCGCATGTGGTGCAGCATCATCGCCGCGATCAGGCCGAGAACGACCTTGAAGATCTCGGCGTACGCGGTGAAGACGAAGGAGTTGAGGACTCCCTTGTGGAACAGGGAGTCGCCGACGAGGGCGGTGTAGTTGTCCAGCCCGACGAAGACCGTCTCCGCACCGTGCCGTTCCGTGGTGCTGGTGAAGATCGAGTCGACGATCGGGAACAGGATGAGGCCCGCGACCAGCACCAGCGTCGGCCCGATGAACACCGCCGCGAGGCGCCAGTCACGCCCGAGCACCCGCTGCGACCGGCTGATCGAGGGCGCGCTCGGCGCCGGGCTGGCCGGCGCCGGTCGCTCACGGACGACGGTCACTGCTTGTAGCCCTGCTGCTCGAAGACCTGCACGATCCTGGCGTGGGTCGCGGCGACGGCGTCGGCCGGTTTGGTGCCCTGGATGACCGACTGCATCATGTCCGTCAGCACGTACGCGGCGGTGGCGGCCTGTTCACCGGGGCTCGGCGCCTGGGGGAACGCGAAACCGGTCTTGGTGGTCACCGGCAGCTTCGTGCGGGTCTGCTCCCGCAGGGCGGGGAACGCCTGGTCGCCGCTCGTGTAGTACGGATCGGAGTCCCACACCTTGTCCCACGAGGGGTTCACCAGGCACGGCGCTCCCTTCGCGACACCGAGCAGCGCGGTCCCGCTCACCATGTACTTCGCGACCAGCTTGGCGAGATCGGGGTTCTTCGCACCCTTGAACACGACGAACGAGTTGGACTCGCCGAACGCGAGCGGCTTGTCGAGCGCCGGTCCGGTGGCGCCGTTGAACGGGTGGGTGTTGCCGTAGACCGGGTTGTTCTTGGTCTTCGAGTCGGCGTAGACGCTGAACTGGTTGAGCGTGAGCCCCAGGATCTGGGCCAGCCAGTTCTCGTTGTTGCTCGAGTCGGTCCAGCTGCCGATCCCCGGCGGCAGCATCGGCGTGTACTTCGGGTTCGTGTAGATGTCGCCGATGAACGTGACCGCCGCGACGGTCTCGGGCGAGTTGAACACCACCTTCGTGCCGGTGTTGTCCGCGATCGCGCCGCCGTAGCAGTTGATGACGTTCGCGATGAAGCCGTTGGCGTCGCCGGACCGGTTCACCGTGAGGCCCCAGCCGAAGCGCCTCTTCGCCGGGTCGGAGACCTCCAACGCGTTGTCGCGCAGCTCTTCCCACGTGTAGTGGGGTTTGAGCTCCAGTCCCTTCTCCTTGTACCAGTCCTTGCGCAGGTACATCGCGGACGCGATGAAGTGGTACGGGATAGCGAACCAGCGCCCGCCGAACACGCAGTAGGTGCTCGCCTCCGTCGCGGGCTCCCCGTAGAGCTTGCGCATCTCCTCGACCACGTCGGTGACGTCGGTGAGGGCGCCGAGGTTGTGGAGCTGGCCGACGAACCGCCGGTCGCTCACGAAGGCGAAGTCGCGGCTGGTGCCCGCTTTCACCTCGGCGTCCATCTTCGCGACCATGTCCCCGGCGTCACCGGAGACCAGGTCGTTGCGGACCGTGGTGCCGGTCGCCTGCGCGAACACCTGCAGCGACTTGTCCAGGGCCTTGTTGGCGGACTCCGAGTACAGCTTCTGCGAGAGCATCCCGACCTGTCCGCCGCGCAGCGAGGCGGCCTGGTCGATCAGTGCCTGGGGTACTTGGACATCGACTTGCGGCGCTGCGGGACTGCCGCCTCCACAGCCGGCGAGACCGAGCACGCCCAGCGCGCTCACGCCGAGGAAGGTGCGCCTCGATAAGCCTGAATTGTCTTCCATGACAACAACAACTCCTCTCGCGTCCGGCCAAGCGGACGCGTACCGACGGGGCGACGTTGCAACCGGCGGGACAGCGGGGCGCGAGCCGCGCTGCCGGGTCGTTCATGCGGCGAAGGACGCCGAACTGCTGAAGCGTTGTCTGGCGAGATGGCCGTGCGGCGCGTCAACGCCGCCGGGCCCTCCTGGTCTGCTGCTCCTTCTCCGCGAGGAGGTTGGAGTTGTTGGCGAGGTGTTTGCGCATCGCCGCGCGGGCACGGTCGGGATCGCGCGCCACGAGCGCTTCGTAGATCTCGGTGTGGTCGGCGGTGGCCTTGCGCAGCGCGGCCGGCGCCTCGTTGGTGATGCGCCGGCTGGCCGTGCCGAGCCAGCGGGCCGAGTACATGATCCGGTCGAGGAGGCGGTTGTCCGCCGCCCGGCAGATCTCCATGTGGAACTCGTGGTCGACCTCGAGGTACGCGTTGGGATCCGCCTCGAGCGCCGACATGCGGTCGATCTCGCCCCTGAGCCGGTCCAGCGCCTCGTCGGAGGCACTGGCCGCGGCCATCGCGGCGAGTTCCGGTTCGAGCAGCACCCGCATCTGGTGCAGCTCCTGCAACAGCTCGCCCACGATCTCCGTCGGCAGCCACTCGATCAGCAACGGACTCAGGTAGTCCCACTCCGCGGGGGGACGCACGACGACGCGCTTGCCCTGTGCGACGTCCACGATGTCGAGCGAGGCGAGGATCTTGAGCGTCTCCCGCGCCACCACGCGGGACACCCCGAACTCCTGGGCGATGTCGAGCTCCGACGGGGCCCGGCCGTCCTCCATCCCGCCGCTGACGATGCGGCGGGTCAGGTGTGCCGCCACCTGGACCGGAAGAGTGCGGACCTTGACAGGATCCGGAGACTCTTGTCCCCTTTGCATGTCATCAGCTTATAGGACAAGTTGGAGAAAGCGACAGTCCGTCTCATATGCACGACCCAGCGCTGGGAGAGCAAATGCGGATTGTGAACGTCACGACGGCGGTGGTGGCCTACCACGGCGAGGCCACCCTGGTGCGGATCGACACCGACGAGGGCATCAGCGGGTTCGGCGAGGCCAACCCCGACGCGGGTGCGGGCGCGGTGGTCGGAATGATCAACCATCTCAAGCCCCTCCTGATCGGCGAGGACCCGCGCAACGTCGAGCGGTGCTGGGAGAAGCTGCGGCGCAACAAGGTCTTCGCGGGCCCGCAGGGCGGGGTGTTCGTGATCGCCCTGTCCGGCATCGAGCTCGCGCTGTGGGACCTCGCGGGCAAGGCCGCGGGTCAGCCGGTCTACCGGATGCTCGGCGGGAAGTTCCGCGACCGGATCCGCCTCTACGCCGACTGCGGCGACGGCGACGACCCGGCGGGCTCGGTCGCCGGTTGCGTCGACCGGGCCCAGCGGATGGTCGCCGAGGGCTTCACCGCGATCAAGTTCGACATCGACAACCTCCACCACCCGGCCAAGTTCGACTCCTTCAACCACACGATCAACAACGCCGAGCTGCGCTCGATGACCGAGCGCGTGGCCGCCGTGCGGGAGGCGATCGGACCGGACGTCGACCTGGCCATCGACCTGCACGCCCGCTACGACGTGCCGAGCGCCTGCCGGATCTCGTGGGAGCTCGAACCGTTCCGCCTGATGTGGCTGGAGGAACCGCTGCCGGCGGAGAACGTCGACGCGCTGGCACGGGTGCGCGCGCAGACCCGCACACCGATCTGCGCGGGCGAGAACCTCTATCTGCGGTGGGGTTTCCGCGACCTGCTCGAACGCGGGGCCGTGGACGTCATCGAGCCGGACGTGCCGAAGTGCGGTGGCCTCGCCGAAGCCAAGAAGATCGCCAACCTGGCGGAGCTGCACTACATCCCGTTCGCGCCGCACCTGGTGTCGACACCGCTGGGCACGATGGCCACGTCGCACCTGTGCGGGGCCATCCCCAACTTCTTCGTCCAGGAATGGCACGCCCTCGAGGAACGCGAGGTGTGGGACAGCTACGTCCATGCCGCAGACGGGAGCGGCTCGATCGTGAAGGACGGGTACATCACGCTGCCCGACACGCCTGGCGTCGGCGTGGAGCTCGACATGGACGGCGTGCGGGCACACGCCGTCGCCGGTTACGGGGTGTTCGAGTAACAGCTGGAGGAGCCCGAACGGGGTGGCCCTACGATCTCCGGGGTGAGTTCGCCGACGCGAGATCGATTGGACGCTTTCCGTGAAAAGGCTGTCACACAAGGGTTCTCCGCCGAGGAGGTGGAGCGGTGGGCGGCGGTCGCCCGTCCCTGCCTGAGGTTGAACCTCGGCGGGGACGGGCCTGTCGTCGGCCGGTTCGGCGGTCCGCTGCTGCTCCCCGCCGACGCCCCCGACCCCACACACCCGTTCGTCGCGTCCCTCGACCTGGCGGCGCTGCCCGCCGAGGCCGCGGGGCTCCCCCTGCCTTCCGACGGTCACCTGTTGCTGTTCGCCTTCCCCGAGGACGACGACTGCTACGGCGAGGTCGGCAGCGCGGTCCACGTCCCGGCGGGAACCGCCGTGACCGAGCGGGGCAGGTACCTGTCCTGGTGGGCCGATGTGGACGACTACCGCGACATGGTCGACCTGTACCCGCAGGGACCGCTGCGGGTGGCGGCCGACGTGTCGCTGCCCCACTTCTGCGAAGACGACTTCTCCGTCGACCTGTGGAAGGACTCGAAGTGGCCCCCGTACTCGGCCGGCCTGGTCGGGCTCCTGCGCGAGGCCCGTGACGACGCGGGTGACTGGGGGACGCTCCAGATCGGAGGGTGCGCCTCCGAGGAGGTGACGGATCTGAGCGACCCGCTCGAGTCTGTCATCCGCACGGCCCTGCGCGCCCAGCAGGCGGGCAAAGTGGACGGCGAGATCTCGGAGCACTTCGCGGACTGGGTGCTGCTGGCCGACTGGCACACCGACATCGACGGCTGGGAGGGCGCCACCGTCCACTGGGCGATGCAGCGCGAGGACCTGGTCGCCCGGCGCTTCGACCGCGTCTTCGTCACGCGGTACTGGAATCCCTGATCGTCACCCGGCACGTGAGCGTGGCGGCGTCGTCACCGCCACGCTCACGCGGCTAGCGGAGTTGGTCGTCGGTGTAGTACCCGGATTCCACAAGAACCTTGCGGTAGTTGGCTTTGTCGACGCTCACCGGGTTCAGCAGGAAGGCCGGTACGACCTTCACGCCGTTGTCGTAGTCGTTGAGGTTGTTCAGCTGCGGTGGCGTGCGGTCCTTCAACACGGCCTCTGCCATCAACGCCGTGGCCTTCGCCAGTTCGCGGGTGTCCTTGTAGATCGTCGAGTACTGCTCGCCGGCGAGAATGGACTTCACCGAACCGAGTTCGGCGTCCTGGCCGGTCACGACCGGGAAGGTGGGCCCGTAGCCCGCGTTCTTCAGCGCGGTGAGGATGCCGAGGGAGATGCCGTCGTAGGGCGAGAGCACGCCGTTCACCTTGGCCTTGCGGTAGCTCGTGCCCAGGATCTCCTCCAGGCGCTTGCGGGCGGTCTCGCCGTCCCACCGGAGGGTCGTGACGGCTTGGAACTCCGTCTGACCGCTGCGCACCACCAGCTTGCCGTTGTCGAGGTACGGCTTGAGCACGGACATGGCGCCGTTGAAGAAGAACGCCGAGTTGTTGTCGTCCGCCGAACCGGCGAACAGCTCGATGTTGAACGGGCCCGCCGCAGCTCCGGGGCTGCCGTCGGGGTTGCGCAGGCCCAGCCCGGTCAGCAGCGACTCCGCCTGGTAGATGCCGACCCGGAAGTTCTCGAACGTCGCGTAGAAGTCGACGTTCGGGCTGCCGCGCAGCAGCCGGTCGTAGGCGATCACCGGGATCCTGGCGTTCGCGGCCGTGTCGAGCGGCTGGGTCAGCGCCGAGCCGTCCACCGACGCGATGATCAGGAGCTTCGCGCCCTTGGCGATCTGGCTCTCGATCTGCTTCACCTGCGTGGGCACGTCGTTCTCGGCGTACTGCAGGTCGACCCGGTGCCCCCGCGACTCCAGGTCGCGCTTGATGTTCTCGCCGTCGCTGATCCAGCGCTCCGACTTGGTCGTCGGCATGGTGACGCCGACGAGCGCGTTGTCGGCGGGCTTGGGCTGCTGCCCTGCCGCCGGCCCGCCGCACGCCGCCGCCAACAGCGCGACCGCCAGCACAGCGAACCTCGGTAATCCCATTGCTGCTCCTCGCGTGGATCGACATGGACGGTCGCCACGGTTCGAGGCAGGCCGAAATCGCGGCTTCGGTGTGACCCGCGCCACAAGCGGATGTGGACGTTAACAAGCGAACTTGGCCGAATCAAGCCAAGACGTGAAGTCGTTGTCGTGTCTGCCAGTTGAGCGATTCAGATCTCGAATCGCTCCTTGCCCCTGACACCGGCGTCAGGTTCTAGCCTCGTGGCATGACCTTCTCCTCCGGCACGCACGACGGTCGCTTCGACGGCGTTCGCGCCGCGTTCGAGAACAACCTCGCCACCGGCGAGGAACTCGGCGCCTCGCTCGTCGTGGACGTCGACGGTGAGTCCGTTGTGGACGTCTGGGGCGGCTACCGCGACGCCGCCCGCACCGCCGCCTGGGAACGGGACACCATCGTCAACGTCTGGTCGACGACGAAGACCGTCACCAGTCTCGCGGTCCTGGTGCTGATCGATCGCGGGCTGCTGGACCCCCGCGTCCCGGTCGCCCGGTACTGGCCCGAGTTCGCCGGCGGCGGCAAGGAGGCCGTCGAGGTCCGCCACCTCCTGTCGCACACCTCCGGCCTTTCCGGACTCGAGCAACCGGTGCGGCTCACCGATCTCTACGACCCGGCCGACACGGCGGCGCTCTTCGCGAGCCAGGAACCTTGGTGGGAACCAGGAACCGCGGCGGGTTACCACGCGGCGACCTACGGCCACCTGCTCGGCGAACTGGTCCGGCGGGTCACCGGCAGCACGCTGCGCGAGTTCATCGCTTCTGAACTGAGCGGTCCGCTCGCCGCGGACTTCCAGCTGGGCGTGGCGGAGGAGGACTGGGCTCGCGTCGCCGAGATCGTCCCGCCGCCTCCGCCGACCGTGTTGCCCGAGCCCGGCAGCATCGCGGCCCGGACGTTCGCCGGCCCCGCCGTGGACGCCCGTGCGGCCAACACGGCCGACTGGCGCCGGGCGGAGATCGGCGCGCTCAACGGACACGGCAACGCACGTTCGGTGGCGCGGCTGCTGTCCGTGATCGCGCGGGGCGGCAGCGTCGACGGCACCCGCCTCCTCGGCGACGCGACCCTGGACCTGATCTTCGAGGACCAGGCCGACGGGGTCGACCTGGTCCTCGGCATCCCGATCCGCTGGGGAACGGGTTTCGCGTTGCCCCGGAAGGAGACCCTTCCCTGGATCCCCGCGGGAAGGGTCTGCTTCTGGGGCGGGTGGGGCGGGTCGATGATCATCATGGACCTCGGACGCCGGCTCACCATCTCGTACGCGATGAACCGCATGGCGCCCGGGATCATCGGCTCGAACCGCAGCGAGGACTACGTTTCCGCCGTGTACGACGCGATCGGCTGACTCAGGCGATCAGCGTTGCAGCGTCAGCAGGCCCGGCCGGTACGGCAGGAGACCGTAGTCGCCGCCGGAGTTGGGACTGCGGCCCTGGTAGAGGAGCTGGAGGTTGCAGGGGTCGATGGTCTTGGTCTGGTCGGGGTTGGTGCGGATGATGTCGCCGTGGCTGATGTCGTTGGTCCAGCTGGCTCCGCTGTTGGCCTTGCCGGCGAACGGGTTGCTCTCGGTGGCGGCCTGCGGGGTCCAGGAACCGTTGAGGCTGCTCGACGTGAACGAGCGGAAGTAGCGCCCGTTGTTCCCGATCGCCTCGACGATCATGAGGTACTGGTTCTGGCCCTGGACCTTGTAGACCTCGACGCCCTCGAACAGGTTGTTCGTCGTGTCGCTCATGATCTGCGTCCAGGACGAGCCGAAGCTGCCGGGGAAGTTCCCGATCGGCATGGTCGCCCGGTAGATCTTGCCGTTGTCACCGGCGAAGAACAGGTACATGTTCGTGTCGTCGCCGATGAGCGTCTGGTCGATCGGGCCCGTGCCGGAGTTGGGAATGCTTCCGGTGAACAGGGTCTGCGCCGACGACCACCCGTTCGCGTTGGTGGGGTCGTTCGACGTCCGGTAGCTGAACGCGGTCGGACCCCACTGGTAGGTGAGCACCCAGATGTTCTTCGGCGCGAAGTAGAACAGCGTCGAGGCGACGGCGCCCTGGCTCATCCCGTTCTGGCTGGCCGAGGCCATGTCCGACCAGTTCGCGAAGGTCCCGAAGTTCATCGAACCCCACGTCGTGCCCGTGTCGTGCGTCGTCGCGTAGACCAGGTGCCTGCCGTTGTACAGGACGTGGGTGAAGTCCTTGAGCGACACCCATCCCTGCTTCGGGTTCGCGAGCGAGCCGGTCGACGACCAGCGATAGGTCGACGGGAGCTGACACGTGCCGCCTGGCGGTGTGGTCGTCGTGGTGGTGGGATTCGTGCCGCCGCCGACGCGAACGAGCTGCCATTGCTGGTTGGCACCGTTCCAGTCGCTGTACTGGACGACATTGGCGCCGTCGGCGGTCGAAGCCCCCTGGACCTCGACGCTCTTGTTGCTGTTGCGGTTGATCAGCCGCACATAACCGCTGTCGGAGTCGGCGAGGCGGAACTGCTGGTTGGTGCCGTTGCCGTCGGACCACTGGACGATGTTGCCGCCGTCAGCGGTCGAGAAGTTGTAGACGTCGAGCACTTTGCCCGACAGCCGTGACTTCAGCCGGTAGTAGCCGCCGCCCGAGTCGACGAACTGCCACTGCTGCTGGTTGCCGTCGTTGCGCGCCCACTGGGTGATGCGCGCGCCGTCGTTCGTGGCGAGGTTGTAGACGTCCAACGCCTTGCCGCTGTTGCGGTTGACCAGCACGTACCAGGCGGAGGTGTCGACGGTCGCCGCCGACACGGGCGTCGCGTTGAACGCCGCCAGGAGGCCGCCGAGCAGGACGGCCACTGCGGCGACGACGCCGGCCACTCGACGTCTGCCGGCGCGGAGGACGGAGGTGGGCGGGTGATGGCCTGATTCGGCCATGAGCGTGCTCCTCTTCGGTGAGGTGAAGGAGAAACACGACCAGGGCACCATTCGATCGACCACTTGCGCCGAGTGGCCCATCGCGTTTTCTGAACGAACACTGAATACGTCACAGAGGTGCCACTACTGCGGTTACCGGTCGCGTCCGTCAGACTCTGAAGGAGGATCTCCGTCCGGTCAAGAATTGTCGAACGCATTCGACTGGGGAGCCTGTCGAACAGCGAAGAATCTACTTCGCCGGTATTCCCAGCGGTTCGATCCGGGCCGGTACGTGCTTGTGCCACGGTGTGCCGGCCCATTCGTCGCGGTCCTCGGCGGCGGTGAGCTCGTTGGGCGCGACGCCCGTGCGTTCCTTCACCGTGAGCCCGAGACCGTTGGGCAGCGAGACGTGGCCGGAGCGCATGGTGTCGGTGGCGTCCACGGACACCTCCGCGGTGCCGCGCCGGGTGGTGAGCCTGACCAGGTCGCCCGTGGTGACGCCCAGCCGTGCCGCGTCGGTGACGCTGATGCGCAGCCGGCCGTCCGGGTCGCGCCGCCGCCAGCTGGGGTCGCGCATGATCGTGTTGGCCGTGAACGCGCGGCGCTCCCCCGCGGACAGCACGAAGGGCCACTCCGGGTCCTGCTGCGGAACGGGCCGATCCCCCAACGCGGCCACCGCGGCAAGGAGTTCCGGCACGTCGAGGTTGATCCGGTCGCCGGACATGCGCTGCCACGACGCGTCGTCCTCGTCGTCGGTGATGTGCACGCCGTGGCTGCCCTCGACGATCGCGTCGAAGAGCCGCTCCCCCGCCGCGAGCCCGGACCCGTAGCCCGCCTTCTCCACGCCCGCAGGGTTCTTGCGGGCGCACTCGTGCGCGGCCATCCACAGCACGGCGGCCGCGGAGGCGTCGTGCGGCAGCGTGGGGCCGAGGGTGCGGTACAGCAGGACGGAGGCGAGCCGCCGCTTCGCCGGGTCCGCGAGGGCGGTGAGGAACGCCTGCGCGAACTCGGCGCGTCCGGCAGCCGCGGCCGCGCGCAGCGGTGCGTAGTCCTGTTCGGTGAGCGCGCCGGACGCCTCGACCAGCCGGGCGTGGATCTCCGGTTCCGGCAGCACGCCGTCCGGTGCGGACACGACGGGGTGGCGCAGGTGGAAGACGTTGCGCGGGAAGTCGAAGTTGAAGAACGTGGCCTCGAACTTCTCGAACTGCGTGGGCGCGGGCAGCACGTAGTCGGCCAGGCGCGCGGTCTCGGTCATCGCGATGTCGATGACGACCACGAGTTCCAGTGCTGCCAGTGCTTCCCGCATCCGGGCCGAGTCGGCCAGGGAGTGCGCCGGGTTCGCGCTCTCGACCAGCATCGCGCGGTAGCGGGCCGGGTGGTCGGTGAGGATCTCCTCGGCGATCACGTTGCACGGCACCAGACCGCTGATGATCTGCGCGCCCACGACCGGGCTGAGCGGACCCTCGCCGTGCGCGTGCCCGCGGTCGCGACCGATCGGCACCAGGCTGGAGGGCACGTACTGGGCGCCTCGTTTGCCGAAGTTGCCGGTGAGCAGCCAGACCAGCTTCTCGACGTAGCTCACCAGCGTGGAGTCGCGGTTCATCTGGACGCCGAGGTCCTCGAACACGGCGACCGAGCCGGCGGCGGCTATCCGGGCGGCGACAGCGCGCACCAGCGTCTCCTCGACGTCGGCGACAGCGCAGTAGTCAGCGACCGGCACCTGGCGCAGGACGTCGGTGACGGCGTCGAGGCCGTCCGCGTGCTCGGCGAGCCACTCCGCGGCGATCAGGTCCTCCTGCACGAGCACCGCGGCGAGCGCGGTCAGCAGGTAGAGGTCGGTGCCGGGCCGGACCTGGAGGTGGAAGTCGGCGAGCTCCGCCGTCTCGGTCCGCACGGGGTCGATCACGATCATCGACCGGGCCGGGTCCTTGCCGATCTCCTTGAGCACCGACCGGGCGCGCGGGAAACCGTGCGACTGGTAAGGGTTCTTGCCGACGAACAGCGCGACCTCGCAGTGCTCGAAGTCCGCGCGGGTCATGTTGCCGATCATGCGGGCGCTAACCCAGAACTCGCCGGTCTTCTCCTGCGCGAGCGCGGACGAGCGGTACTTCGCGCCGAACGCCGCCAGGGTGGCGGGCGAGTACGCGCCGCCGAGGTGGTTCCCCTGACCGCCCCCGCCGTAGTAGAAGATCGTCTCCCCGCCGAACGTGTCGCGCACGGCCCCCAGCCGCGCCGCGACCTCGCTGATCGCGGTGTCCCAGTCGATCTCCTCGAAACCGCCGTCCGGCCGCCGCCGCAACGGGTGCGTGATCCGGCCGGTGTCGCCGTTCTGGTGCAGGTCGAGGCGCAGCGCCTTGTTGCAGGTGTACCCGGCCGACGCGGGGTGGAGCTTGTCGCCGCGGATCTTGTCGAACGACCGGCCGTCGTCACCGACGAGGACCTCGATCCCGCAGTTGCACTCGCAGAGGATGCACGCGCTGGGCTTCCACATGGGCAAGGCTCCTAGTCTCGTCGCTCCAGCAGGGGCGCGATCTCGACGAGCACGTCGTCGAGCGGGCCCAGGTCACGGTGGGCACGGCAGAGGATGATCGCGCCCTCGATCACGGACACGACCACGGTCGCCAGCCGTTGTGCGCGTGGTGCATCGAACCCGTTGGCGGACAACGCCTCCGCGAGGCTGGCCTGCCACCGGCTGAAGATCTCCCGGACCAGCTCACCGGCGTCGGGGATCACCTCGCGGCTGTCCATGGCCATCGCGGCGACCGGGCAGCCCGCCCGGTAGCCGGTCTTGGTCAGCGCACGCTTCCAGAAGGCGACGAGCCGTTCCACCATCTGCTGGACGTCGCCCTCGGCCGCCGACTCGCTGACCATGGCGGCGATGTAGTCCCCGGCCTGGCGCACCGCGCCCAGGACCATCTCGTTCCGGCCACCCGGGAAGTGGTGGTAGACGGACCCGCGCGGCGCACCGCTGTGGGCCAGGACCGCGTCGACCGTGACGCCGGCCGCGCCGCGTTCGCGCAGCAGCAGCACCGCGCTGTCCAGCATCCGCTGTTTGGTGCCCCGCCTGCCCTGTTCGCTCATCGACACCTTCTCCCTGACTCGGGAGTATGGCAGAGACCATAGTCAATGTCATGGGTGTGGCGCTCCGGATGAGTTCCTAAGCCTGTTGCCAGAAGTTGTGTCCGCTACTCGCCCGAGCAACCCTTCGCCTGTCCCTGATGGCGTCTGCAAGTACCACCAACTCAACATCAACAGGCACTTTCCTACTACCAACAGGCTGGCGAGCCCCGGAGAGCGCGGCGCCTGTTCGCCAGACGGCGAACAGGTTGGATGTGGTTGACGGCGATTCGATCAAGAGTTGGTGGTACTTGCAGACGCCTCGGCACCAACAGGGAACCGAGGTTTCGGACAAGACTTCTGGCCAGGTGCTCAGAGGCCGAGACGCTGCTGCTCGGCCTGCACCACCCGCTGCTCCACCGACACCGCCGAGTCCAGTGCGCTGGCGTGCGAGTGCTTCGTGTCGCTCTCGCGCGCGTAGTGGTCGAACAGCAGGGTCTTGTGGTCGCGGATCTCCTGGACCCGCGCGTCCACACTGTCCTTGACCAGCAACCGGTGCACGTGGACCTTGCGGACCTGGCCCATCCGGTGACACCGGGCGATCGCCTGGTCCTCAGTGCTCGGCTTCCACTGCGGCTCTGCGATGATCACCACGGACGCGGCCTGGATGTTGAGGCCCACGCCGCCCGCCTCGATCTGGGCCACCAGCACCGCGTGGTCCTCGCTCGCCGTGAACGCGTCCACCAGCTCCTGACGGCCCTCCGCGGACGTCGCGCCGGTCAGCGGGCCGAAGACCTCGACGTGGTCCGCGACCGCGTCCAGCACGTCGTGGAAGTACGAGAACACCACGACCTTCCAGCCGTTGTCCCGCGACTCCTCGATGATCTCCAGCAGACGTTCCAGCTTCGCCGAGCCGCGGGGTGTGCCCGGTGCGTAGGCGGCGCGGCGCATCGCCATCAGGTTCCCCGCGCGCACCGCGTCCAGGTACGCGCCACGGTCCTGCTTGCCGAACTCGACCCAGTCCTCCATCTCGAGCAGCTCCGGCAGCTCCCCCAGCACGTCCTCCTGGTTGCGCCGCAGGTACACCGGTGCGACGACGCGGCGGAAGGCCTTCGCCCCCACCACGGCGTCGGTGGCGCCCGTGCGGGCCGCGACGCCCGGCTGGAGGTAGGCGACCAGGTTGCGGAACTCCTCGACGCGGTTCTCCATCGGCGTGCCGGTGAGGAGCACCGCCCGTTCCGCGCGCTGCACGATCTTGTTGACCGCCTGCGAGCGCTGCGTGTCCGGGTTCTTCACGTAGTGCGCCTCGTCGACCACGACCATCGCCGGGCGGAACCTCTTCGGCAGCACCAGTTTCGGCAACGTGCCGAACGTCGTCACGCCGACACCGCCCTGCGCCAGCCACTCGCCTACCGCGCCGTCGCGGCCGGTGCCGTGCATCCGGTGCGGCACGAGGTCGCTGTGCCTGGCGATCTCGTTGACCCAGTTGACGACGACGCTCGCCGGGCAGACCACCAGGAAGCCACGCCTGCCACCGGCGGCGAGGCTGGCCATCACCGCGATGGCCTCGATCGTCTTGCCCAGCCCCATCTCGTCGCCGATGATCACGCGTTTGCGGGCCAGCGCGAACTTCGCCCCGAACACCTGGTAGCCGCGCAGCGACACCTTCAGCAGGCTGGTGTCGAGCGGGGTCGCGTCGACCTCGTGCTCGATCTCGGCCGGCACGAAACCGTTGGCGGCACTGCGATCCGGCACCGCGTCCGCACCGGCGAGGTCGGCCAGGAGCGTGTTGTAGGCGGCCGCGTCGAGCTCGTAGTCGCGCCACAGCGCGCGGTGGTCCAGGTCCGGCACGCGCAGCTGCGTGCCGACCGCGCGCAACGCCGCCACGTCCCGGCTGGACAGCAGCGTCTCGAGCCGGCCGAGCGAGTCGAGGGCGGCCTGCCGGTTCTTCCGCAACGAGAAGAACATCCGCAGCCTGCTCCAGGCACGGGACGCGGCGCGCACGTCCGCGTCGACCCTGCCCAGCACGTCCGAGATCGGCTCGCGCAGCGGACCGACGAGCTGGTTCGCCCTGCGCAGCTTGGACATCAGCTGCAGCAGCTCGGTCTGGGCACGGTCGGCGCGGTCGGGGTTCAGCCGGACCGTCGTCTCACGCGCGACACCCTCGGCGACGGCGCGGGCGGCCCGCACGATCTGCTCTGCGGACTGCCTGCCGACGCCGGGCACGCCGTCGAGCTGTTCCGGGCGCGCCCTGGCGACGTCGGCGACGGTCCGGTAGCCGGCGGCCTTCAGCTTGCTCAGCCGCAGGTTCGCCTTGCTGTCCCGCAGCTTGTCCACCGGCATGGCCCGGAGCTGGTCGGCGACCTGCGAGTCCTGGATCGCCTGGTACTGCGTGGCGGCGAGCGCGTGCAGCCGTTCCGGTTCCGCGCGCACCCCGGCCGCCTCGGCGCGGAACGCCTTCGCTGCGGCCAGCACCGCGCGAGCATGCCTACCGACCTTCGACGAGTCGTCCACCCGTGTCCTTCCGTCAGGCGGTACGAGACTACCGAAGCCGCGATCAGTGCCCGAGCAGGCGGGAGGACTCCTCCGCGCGGCGCAGCGCCGTCAGCAACGCGGCCCGCCCGGTGTGGTCGATGTCCTCGGTCAGCGCGTCGGTCGCGGCCTGCCCGCCCAACTGGAGCTTCTCGACCGGTTCGCGGCGCACGGCAGCCAGCCTGGCGACGTCGAAGCCGGGCCGGACGAACGTGAGCAGCAGCCGCACCTCGTCCTCGCCGCGCTGGTGGCTGTCGAGCAGGTGCCGCTCCCACGACCGGCTCGCCGCGGTCCGCGAGCTCATCACCCGCGTCCGGAGCTGGCCGGGAGACCCACCGATCAGAAATCCTCCGCCACGCCGTCAGTTGTGGCAGCCCCCTCACCCCGGTGGAAGGATTGATGACCATGACCGACGCTCGACCGCTGGGCACCGACGAGGCCACGTTCATCGAGGCGGTCCGTTCAGGCGACGCGGCGCGGTTCGCGGTCATGACCGAACGCCACCGGCGTGAGCTGCAGGTGCACTGCTACCGGATGCTCGCGAACTACGAGGACGCCCAGGACCTGACGCAGGAGACGTTCCTGCGCGCCTGGCACAAGCGGGAGTCGTTCAGGGGCCACGCCGCGCTGCGGACCTGGCTGTACCGGATCGCGACGAACGCATGCCTCGACTTCCTGGAGAAGCGCGGCGACCGCACACCCGTGCAGTCCGAGCTGTCGGACTCCGAACTGCTCTACCTGCAGCCCTACCCCGACCGGATGCTTCCGGAGGACCCGCAGGAGTCGGTGGTGGCGCGGGAGACGATCGAGCTGGCGTTCATCGTCGCCGTCCAGCACCTCCCGCCGCGGCAGCGGGCGGTGTTCGTCCTGCGCGACGTCCTCGGCTGGCCCGCGCCCAAGGCCGCCGACGTACTCGAACTGACCGTCGCCTCGGTGACCAGCGCGCTGCAACGGGCGCGCGTGACGATGCGCGAACAGCTGCCCGGCCGCCGCCTGGACTGGCGCAGCCTCGGCACCTACGAGCTGTCGGACGACGAGCGCAGCGTGGTGAGGTCGTACATCGACGCCCACGAGCGCAACGACCTCGACGCGCTGACGTCCCTGCTGCGCGACGACCTGCGCTTCGCGATGCTGCCCGAGGCCGGCACCTTGAGCACGACTGCCAAGGACGCGGTCGAGGGCTGGATCTCCGGCGGGCTCTTCCAGCCAGGGCACGACGACTGGCGCGGCACCATCACGACGATCAACCGCATGCCTGCCGCCGTGCTGTACCTCCGCACCGCCGACTCCCCGGAGCACCGGCTCTTCGCCGTCGCGGTCCTGCGCGTCGTCGACGGCAGGATCGCCGAGCTCATCGGCTTCGACGCCGCCGGCACACCCTGGCTGGACCTGTCCCCGACGCTGTGACCGTGCTCAGCGCCTCGTCTCGTAGCGGGTCAGCACCACGCCGCCGGAGAACGTCCGCGTCTCCACGAGGTCCAGGTTCACCCAGCCGTCCAGGGCCGTGAAGAACGGCGTGCCGCCGCCCACCAGGACCGGGTAGGTGACCACGGCGTACTCGTCGATCAGCCCGGCTCGCATGGCGGTCGCGGCGAGCGTCGCGCCGGCGATGGCCATCGGGCCGCCGTCGCCTGCCTTGAGCCGGGTGATCTCGGCGACCGCGTCGCCGGTGACCACGCGGGTGTTCCAGTCGACCTCGACGGCCGACGAGGAGAACACCACCTTCGGCGTGTCCCGCCAGTTCTTCGCGTACTCGATCTCCGTGGGGGTGGCACCGGGCCGCTGGTCGCCGGTCGGCCAGAAGGAGCTCATCTCCTCCCACAGCTTGCGCCCGTACAGCGACAGCTCGATCGCCTGCTCCCGCTCGAGCCACCACTGGAACAGCTCGTCGTTGCGCGGCCCGCTCCAGCCGATGTCGTCGCCGGTCGCGGCGGTGTAGCCGTCCAGGGTCGCGTTCATGGCGAAGATCAGTTTCCGCATCGTGCCAGCCTCTCGTGAGTGGATCTCACACGTACAGACGGGCGCGGCGGGAGAACCTAATCGGTGCGGCTCACACGCGCCCCCGCTTGCCGGAACCTCGTCGCGAGCCGCTCGAACGCCACCGCGAGCTCATCGCCGCGGATCACCTCGACGTCCACGTCGAGCTGCGCCATCCACAGCGCGAGCCGGTCGGGGTCGTCGGATCCCACCTGGACGCGGCACGTGGACTCGTCGACCACCTCGATGTCGACCGGGATGTGGATCTTCGCGGCGATCTCGGCCGCGGAAGCGTGCATCAGCACCTCGGCGCGGTACTTCCAGGCGCCCTTGCTGACGCGGGCGACGACGTACTCGACGACGTCGTCCGCGGGGATCGCGCGCGGCCGGAACCGCGCTCCCGTCGGGGCGCGCGGGACCATGCGGTCGACGCGGAAGACGCGCCAGTCGTCGCGGTCGAGATCCCACGCGAGCAGGTACCAGAGCGCTCCCCAGCTCACCAGCCGCTGCGGTTCGGCGTGGCGCGCCTCTTCGTCTCCCCCGGGCTTCGTGTACCCGAACCGCAGCCGTTCGTGGCCGCGGATCGCGGCGGCGACCGCGCCGAGGACCGAGAGATCGAGCGACGGCCCGATCCCCGGCACGACGCTGGTCGCCTCACGCACCGCCTCCACGCGCCGGCGCAGCCGCGAGGGCAGCACCTGCTCCAGCTTCGCGAGCGCGGTGAGCGAGGTTTCCTCCACACCAAGCTTTTGGGTAGCGACCGCACCCAGTGCGACGGCCACGGCCACGGCCTCGTCGTCGTCGAGCAGCAGCGGGGGCATCGCCGTCCCTGCGGCCAGCCGGTACCCGCCGGCGACACCGGGGCGTGCGTCCACGGGATACCCGAGCGACCGCAGCTTGCCGATGTCGGCGCGCACGGTCCTCGTGCTCACGTCGAGCCGGGCGGCGAGTTCCGTGCTCGTCCAGTCGCGCTTGAGCTGCAGCAACGACAGCAGTTCGAGCAGTCGGGCCGAGGTCTCCAGCATGTTCTCGATCATGGCAGCAATTGCGGAAGTCATCCTGCCGCATTGCCTGAAAACGTCTGCGTCATGAACCAGAACAACGCACTCACGCCGTTCCGCGTCGACATCCCGCAGGCGGATGTCGACGACCTGCGCGACCGGCTGGCACGCACGCGCTGGCCGCTCCCCGTGCCGGGCCGCGACGACCGCGCCGACTTCAGTCGCGGCATCCCGCTGGTGTACCTGAAGGAGCTCGCCGAGTACTGGCGCGACGAGTTCGACTGGCGTGCGCAGGAGGAGAAGCTCAACGAGCACGAGCAGTTCACGACCGTCGTGGACGGCCAGACGTTCCACGTCATCCACGTTCGATCAGCGAATCCGGACGCCGTCCCGCTGGTCCTGAACCACGGCTGGCCGAGCTCGTTCGTCGACTACCAGCGGCTCATCCCGCTGCTGACCGACGACTTCCACGTGATCGTGCCGTCGCTGCCCGGCTTCGGGTTCTCCACCCCGCTGTCGGGGACCGGCTGGGAGCTGGCGCGGACGGCGGACGCCTACGCCGAGATCATGACGCGGCTGGGCTACGAGAGGTTCGCGGGCCACGGCACCGACGTCGGCGCGGGCACCACCGGGCGTCTCGCGGCGATCTACCCCGAGCGCGTCATCGGCACGCACACCGGCGTCGACCAGCGGCTGCTCGGATTGCTCGGCGACAAGTTCCCGTTCCCCGAAGGCCTGGCCGAGGACGAGGTCGCCCAGATCGAGGCACGGCGCGCCGAGCACACGGCCGACCGCGGCTATCTCCTGATGCAGGACCACCGTCCCGACACGATCGGCCCGGCGCTCACGGACTCGCCCGTCGCCCAGCTCGCGTGGATCGCGGAGAAGTTCAGGACCGGGACCGGCGGCACCTACCGGACGCCGGACGAGTCGGTCGACCGCGACCAGCTGCTCACGAACATCAGCCTGTACTGGTTCACCCGCAGCGGTGCGTCGAGCGCGCAGTTCTACTACGAGTCGGAGCACTCCGGACTCGAACTGGTCATGGCCGCCGAGGTGCCGTCCGGATGGGCCGTGTTCGACACCCACCCGCTCGTGCGCCGCGCGATGGACCCGTGGAAGGCGGTCGGCCACTGGAGCGAGTTCACCGAGGGCGGTCACTTCCCCGCGATGGAGGAGCCGAAGCTGCTGGCGGACGACATCCGCACGTTCCTCCGCGGCCTTTCCTGACCCTCACGGCAGGGTGCCGTTGCGGCGCAGGTGGTTCCGCGCGTGCTCGATGGCCTCGGGTGTGCTGGCGAACGTGCGCACGCCGTGGGTCTCCAGCTGGCGGCGGTGCTCGTCGCGCACGCCGGAGAGGAGCACGGTGACTCCCCTGCGCTCCAGCCTTTCCACGGCGTCGCGCAGGACCAGCACCCCGGTTCCGTCCATTGTGGACACGCGGGACATCCGCAGGATCACCACGGAGACCGCCGCGATCTCGGTGAGCTCCAGCAGGAAGCGATGGGCCGCCGCGAAGAACAGCGGCCCGTCCAGCCGGTAGGCGACGATGTGCTGGGCGAGCAGCTCGTGCTCCTCCAGGGTGTGATCGCCGGGTTCGAGCGGTTCCTCGTCGATCCGCGCGGACCTGGCGACGGCCCGCAACGCCAGCGCGCCCGCCACGACCAGGCCGAGGATGACGGCGGTGACGAGGTCGAGGGCCAGTGTCGCGACCGCGGTGAGGGCGAGCACCACCGCGTCGGAACGGTTCGCGCGCATCAGGACCCGGACGGAACCGACCTCGACCATCCGCACCGCGGTGGCGAGCAGGACTCCGGCGAGCACGGCCAGCGGGATGCGCCCGACGACCGGCGCCGCGGCGAGCATGATCACGGCCAGCGTCACCGCGTGCACCAGCGCCGCCAGTCGTGAGCCCGCACCGGAGCGGACGTTGACCGCCGTCCTGGCGATCGCCGCGGTCGCGGGCACGCCACCGAACATCGGCGTGATGACGTTCGCGATGCCCTGACCGAAGAGCTCGCGGTCGGGGTCGTGCCGCTGGTTCACGCTCATGCCGTCGGCGACCGTCGCGGACAGCAGGCTCTCCAGGGCGGCGAGCGCGGCCACGGCGATCGCGGACGGCAGCAGCGTCCACAGCGCGTCCAAGTCCAGAAAGGACAGTGACGGCGCCGGCAGCAACGCGGGTAACGCGCCGATGCGGGGAACGGGGAGGGACGAGATCTCCGCCACCGCCGTGCCCGCCGCGACGGCCAGCAGTGAGAACGGGATCGCCGGTTTCCAGCGCGCACCGGCGAGCATGATCACGACGACCCCGGCCGCGAGGGCGACAGCGGGCAGAGCGGGGCCGGACCCGAACGCTCTCACGGCGTTCACCACGACGTTGTGGCCGTCGGGGGTGGGCACGCCGAGTGCCGCGGGGATCTGCTGCAGCGCGATGACCGCGGCGATCCCGAGGGTGAAGCCCTCGACCACCGGAGCCGGCACGTACCGCATGTAGCGCCCGGCCCTGGCCAGTGCGAGGGCGAGCAGCAACAGGCCCGCGAGCAGGCCGACGGTCAGCACGCCGCCCGGCCCGAACGTGGCGACGATCGGCACCAGCACCACCGTCATCGCGCCGGTGGGCCCGGACACCTGCAGACTCGACCCGCCGAAGACCGCGGCCAGAGCGCCCGCGATGATCGCGGTCGCCAGCCCCGCGGCGGCGCCGAGGCCGGACGCCACGCCGAACCCCAGTGCGAGCGGCAACGCCACGACCGCGACCGTCAGACCTGCGACGACGTCTCGCGATGTCGCGGCGGACCAGTCCGCCTTCGCGGGCAGGAACGCTCTCACGCCGAGTCCGCACGCAGCTGCGCCAGCAACTCGTTCTGCCCGACCAGCAGCTCGGTGAGGATCCTCCTGGCCGCCTTCATCAGGTCGGCCACGTCCGCACCCGCGAGCGCGTACACCACCGTCGACCCCTCACGGGTCGCCGTCACGATGCCGGACCTGCGCAGCACGGCGAGCTGCGCGGAGAGGTTCGACGGCTCGACCTCGATCTCGGCCAGCAGGTCCCGCACCGCCTTCGGGCCGTCCTGCAGCAACTCCAGCACCCGGATGCGCACCGGGTGGCCCAGCATCCGGAAGAACTCGGCCTTCGCCTGGTACAGCGGAACCGGCACCGCTCAGTCCTCCTCGGGCGCGTCGACCGGCACCCCGTGCTCCGCCGCCAGCCGCCGCAGGTTGGCGAGATCCGCGCGGTGCACGTCCGCCGCGTACTCGTCCTGCTGCTCCACCGCCTGCCGCACCGCTTGTTCCGCCTGCCCGACGCGCAGGAGAAGGCTGTCCTCGAACTCGTTCACGGGCCCACGACCTGTCGACTTGAAGAATTCTTCAATTCGACACTCTACAACTCCGTCACCCCTCGCGGGTGTTTGCACCGGAGGCGGCAGCGCGCCAGTATTGAAAGATGTCGAACCAGGGCGAAGGCGGCTGCGAGCCGCTGTCCGAGGAGCCGCTCGCGCAGGAGCTGGCCGCGGAGATGGCGACGGTGTTCAAGGCGCTCGGCGACCCGGTGCGCCTGCGCCTGTTCTCGATGATCGCGTCGCGGCCGTCCGGCGAGGTCTGCGTGTGCGAGCTGACACCCGCGTTCGAGCTGTCGCAGCCGACGATCTCGCACCACCTCAAGCTGCTGCGGCAGGCCGGCCTGGTCGACTCGGAGCGCCGCGGCACGTGGGTCTACTACCGGGTCCGCCCGGAGACCACGGACCGGATGGCCGCACTGCTGGCCAGCGTCAGCGGAGCTCCCGCTCCGGCCTAGCCCAGCGGCGCCGCAGCCACAGGCTCACGTAGACGAGCCCGACGAGCACCGGCACCTCGATCAGCGGCCCGACCACACCGGCGAGCGCCTGCCCGGAGGTCACGCCGAACACGCCGATCGCGACGGCGATGGCCAGCTCGAAGTTGTTGCCGGCGGCGGTGAACGCCAACGTCGTGGTCCGCTCGTACGACAGCCCGGACGCCTTGCCGAGCGCGTACGACCCGGCCCACATGATCGCGAAGTAGACCAGCAGCGGCAGCGCGATCCGGACGACGTCCAGCGGGCGGTCCGTGATCGTCTCGCCCTGCAACGCGAACAGGACGACGATCGTGAACAGCAGGCCGTACAACGCGATCGGGCCGACGCGCGGCAGGAACCTCGACTCGTACCAGTCGCGGCCCTTGGAGCGCTCCCCCAGTTTGCGGCTGAGGTAGCCGGCGAGCAGCGGGATGCCGAGGAAGATCAGCACGGACTTGGCGATCTCCCAGGCGGAGAAGTCGGCCGACGTGGTGTCGAGGCCCAGCCAGCCGGGCAGCAGGTCGAGGTAGAACCAGCCGAGCACGCCGAACATGACCACCTGGAAGACGGAGTTCAGCGCGACGAGCACCGCGGCGGCCTCGCGGTCGCCGCACGCGAGGTCGTTCCAGATGATGACCATGGCGATGCAGCGTGCGAGGCCGACGATGATCAGGCCGGTGCGGTACTCGGGCAGATCGGCCAGGAAGATCCAGGCCAGCGCGAACATCAGCGCCGGGCCGAGCACCCAGTTCAGCACGAGTGACAGCACCATCGTGCGCCTGTCGCGGGTGACGGTGCCGAGCTCGTCGTAGCGGACCTTCGCGAGCACCGGGTACATCATCAGCAGCAGACCGAGGGCGATCGGCAGCGACACCTCGCCGATCTTCACCGCGTCCAGCACGCCCTGCAGGCCGGGCACGAACCGGCCGAGCAGCAGGCCGGCGACCATGGCGACACCGATCCACACCGGCAGCAGTCTGTCCAAAAAGGACAGACGATGCAGGACGTCCGGCGCCGCAGTTTCCTTGGTGCTCAACGGGTTCTCCTGAAGTGAGGGCAGTTCAGTCGCAGCAGGCACTGCTGGCGCGCAGCGGCCCGCCCGGCGCGAGGACGGCGGCGAGGGTGTCGATGGCGGCGTTGTCGATGCGGTACCAGCTCCAGGTGCCGCGGCGTTCGCGGCTGAGCACACCGGCCTGCACGAGGATCTTGAGGTGGTGGCTCAGCGACGACTGCGGCATGCCGAACTGGTCGGCGAGGTCGCAGAAGCACGCTTCCTGCCCCTCGGTCCGGCGCACGAGGCTGACCAGGTCGACGCGGATCGGGTCGCCGAGCGCCTTGAACAGGCGTGCGGCGGTCGCCGAGTCGAGCAGCGTCCGGTCAGGGCTCGTCATGAGCAAGACCATAGCGGCTTGGATTGACAGAAGTCGATACAAGGAGTGTGATCTGCATCGACATAGTTCGGTCCAAGGAGATCTGATGTCCCGCACCAGCGGACTCCCCCAGCACGAGCTCAGCGCCCAGCTGCTCCGGATCACCGATGAACTCTCCGACAGGTTCCACGGCGTGTTCGGCCGCGAGACCGTCGCGAAGGTCGTGGACGAGACCTACGACCTGCTCTCCGACAACGCGACCATCAACACCTACCTGCCGGTCCTGACCGCGCGGTTCGCCAGGCAGAGGCTGACCGACCAGGGCCGCGCCGACGGCCTGACCACCATCACCGTGCCGCAGGTGCTGTTCCTCTGCGTGCACAACGCGGGCCGCTCCCAGATCGCCGCCGCGCTGCTGGAGCACCACGCGTTCGGCAAGGTCTCCGTGCGTTCGGCGGGCAGCAGGCCCACGGGCACCATCCCCCGGACCGTGACCGACGCGCTCGCCGAGCTCGGCGTCGAGCTGACCGAGGCGTTCCCGAAGCCGCTGACCGACGAGGTCGTGCGCGCGGCCGACGTCGTCGTCACCATGGGCTGCGGCGACGCGTGCCCGGTGTACCCGGGCAAGCGCTACCTCGACTGGGACGTCGCCGACCCGGCCGGCGCCTCGCTCACCACCGTCCGCGAGGTGCGCGACGACATCGACCGCCGCGTCCGCGGCCTGCTGTCCGAACTGCTCCACGACTGAGAATCCCGCTGGGAACAAGGAGAACCGCCGTGTCCAAGACCCCCGAGGTGCTGTTCGTCTGCGTGCACAACGCGGGCCGTTCCCAGATGGCCGCGGCACTGCTGCAGCACTACGGCATGGGCCGCATCGCCGTCCGTTCGGCCGGTTCCGAGCCCGCGGAGAAGGTCAACCCGGCCGCCGCCGCGGCGCTCGCCGAGTGGGGCCTCGACATCACCGCCGAGGTCCCGTCGAAGCTCACGACCTCCGACGTCGAGGCGTCGGACGTGGTGATCACGATGGGCTGCGGCGACACCTGCCCGGTCTTCCCCGGCAAGCGCTACCTGGACTGGCAGCTCGAAGACCCGGCCGGCCAGGGCATCGACGCGGTGCGGCCGATCCGCGACGACATCGACCGCCGGGTGCGCGGTCTCGTCGCCGAACTGCTCGGCTAACGGCGTGGCACGCTGGCGGTCGACAACGCGGCCGCCAGCACCCCGACCAGGCCCAGCACCACGAACACCGCCGGATAGCCGCCGAGCCACGCCGCCATGGCGCTGCCCGCCCACGGTGCGATCGCGGCCGTGAGCATGACGGGCGCGGTGAGCAGGCCGTTGAGCTGTCCGTAGTGGACGGCTCCCCACCGGTCCGTGATCGCCGTCGCCTGCACCAATGTGAAGATGCCGCGCGTCACGCCCGCGAGGACCGCGCCCGCGATCAGCAGCAACGCCGGGCCGGGCACGACACCCAGCAGTGCGGTCACGGCCGCGCTGACCAGGAGGACCAGCAGGGTGCGGGTGCGCACCGTGGTCCTCGCGGTGAGTCTGGCGTAGCCGAGCCGGCCGAGCACCTGCCCGACCCCGCCGAGACCGAGCGCGATCGCGGCGGCCGAGGTGGTCATGCCGCGTTCGGTCAGCAGCGGGACGAGGTTGATCACGACGGCGTACACGCTGAACGCGGCCAGGCTCATCGCGACGACGAGGACCAGGAACGGCCTGCTGCGCGCCACCGCCGACGGCGTGTGGACGGTCTCGTGTTCGATCGCGGGCCACGGCAGCCGCAGACCGAACAGGTGCAGCGGGATCGTCGTCACGGCGAGGAACCCGGCGAGCACGAGGTAGGTGCCGCGCCAGTCCAGGTGGTCGTTGAGCACAGCGGTCAGCGGCGCGAACACCGTGCTCGCCAGGCCCGCGACCAGGGTGAGCACGGTCAGGGCGGACACGCGGCGCGGCCCGTACCAGCGGGTGAGCGCCGCGAACGCCGGGGCGTAGAAGATGCCGGCCATCGCGACACCGGCCAGCAACCACGCGGCGGTGAACCACACCAGCGACTCCGCGGTCGCCAGCGCGACCAGTGCGAACACGGCGACGACCGAGCCGGTCGTCATGATGGCGCGCGGTCCGTGGCGGTCGAGCAGCTTGCCCACCGGGATGCCGACCAGGCCCGCGACGATCTGGCTCGCGGAGAACCCGGCGGTGATCGCGGCGTTCGACCAGCCCGTGCGCTCGCCGATCGTCGGCAGCAGCACGGGGAACGCGTAGTACAGGATCCCCCAGCTGATGATCTCCGTGGTGCACAGGACGATCAGCACTCGGCGCGGCCCGGCATCGGTGCCGGGCCGCGCCGTCGTGGTGTCAGCGCGCACTGGGCGCGAGGCCGATCGTCAGCACTTCCGGTTCCGGCGAGCCGCAGCAGCCGCCCTCGTTCTTCTGCGCCGCCGGTGCGTCGAACACGCCCGCGCCGCCGCACACCCCGGTCTCGGGCAGCACGAGCTCGACGCGGCCCGCCGCCTCGTGGTCACCGGCGATCGCGGCCACGACGGACCGCGCCTGCTCGTAGCCCGTCAGCGACAGGAACGTCGGCGCCCGGCCGTAGCTCTTCATGCCGACCAGGTAAACACCCGGCTCGGGGTGCCGCAGCTCCTTTTCACCATGTGGGTAGACGGTGCCGCACGAGTGGACGTTCGGGTCGATCAACGGCGCGAGCCTCACCGGGGCCTGCAGCACCGGGTCGAGCTCCAGCCGGACCTCCGACAGCCACGACAGGTCCGGCCGGAACCCCGTCAGCACCACGACCTCGTCGACGCCCTCGACCTGGTAGCCGTCGAACGACTCCAGCGTGAGGCGACCGTCCTCCGCCCGTGCGACGGCCGCGGTGCGGAACCCGGTCGCGGTCGTGATGTGCCCGGCCTCGGCGGCCTTCTTGGCCCGCAGGCCCAGCGCACCCCGCGCCGGCAGCTGGTCCGCGTCGCCACCGCCGAACGCGTTGCCGACGGCACCGCGGCGCAGCAGCCACACGATCTCCGTGCCGGGCTCCTGTTCCGCGAGGTCCGCCAGCACGACCAGCGCTGTCAGCGCCGAGTGACCGCTGCCGGCGACCGCGATCCGCTTGCCCGCGTACCGGGCGCGTTCGGCCACGAGGTCCGGCACCCGGTAGGTGATCTGCGCGGCCGCCGCCTTCTCCCCCACCGCCGGAAGGCCGTCGCCGCCGAGCGGGTTCGGCGTGCCCCACGTGCCGGACGCGTCGATCACCGCACGCGCGGTGATCCGCTCCTCCCCTGCCGCCGTCTCCACGTGCACGGTCAGCGGCTCGTCCTCACGTCCGGAGTCGACGATCCGGTCCCGCCCGCGCCGCGCGAGACCCACCACGCGGGCGCCGAACCGCACCCGGTCGCCCAGCGCCTCGGCCAGCGGACGCAGGTAGGCCTCCGCCCACTCCCCGCCTGTCGGGTAGGCGGCACCGTCCGGCCGCACCCACCCGGCCTCCTTCAACAGCCGCTCCGCCGCGGGGTCGACGAGCTCGCTCCACCGCGAGAACAGCCTGACGTGGTTCCACTGCGACACGGCTGCACCGGCACGGTCCCCCGCTTCCAGCACGAGCACCTGCTCGCCCCGTTCGACCAAGTTCGCCGCCGCGGACAAACCCGCAGGTCCAGCACCCACCACGACGACAGGGAACTCGCTCACCGCACACCCCTTGAATCGAAGGATTTCAAATCAACACGGCGGACTCTATCGACCCGGATCGATTGACGCAACCATCGATTTGCGTCGATACTTCAGCCATGACGATCGCAGCGGCCACGCCCGCCGTGCTGCCCACCGACGACGCCGCGACCTACGCGGAGTGGTTCGCGTGCCTGGCCGAACCGACCCGCGTGCGCCTGCTGCACGCCGTCGCCACCGCGTCCCGCTCGATGACCGTCGGCGAGCTCACCGACCTGCTCGGCATCAGCCAGTCCACCTGCTCGCACCACGTGCGCAAGCTGGTCGAGGTCGGTTTCCTGCGCCAGCACAAGGAAGGCACCGCCACGCACGTCAGCGTCAACCCGTCTTGCTGCACCGGCCTCCCGCACGCCGCCGACGTCGTCATGGGCGTGCTCGCACCGCGACCCTGCTGCCCGACCGATCTCCCGGCGGACGTCCTGGTCCGACCGCTGGAGACCGCCGACTGGAACGCCGTGCGCCGCATCTACGGCGAGGGCATCAGCACCGGCGACGCGACCTTCGAGACCGAGGTGCCGCTGCGCAGGGCGCTCGACGCCAAGTGGCTCCCGGACCACCGCTGGGTCGCCGAGGTCGACGGTCAGGTCGCCGGCTGGGCCGCCGCCACCGCGGTGTCCACAAGGGACTGCTACGCCGGCGTCGTGGAGACCTCCGTGTACGTGGGCGCGGACTTCCGCGGCCGAGGCGTCGGCAAGGCGTTGGTGCACAAGCAGGTCAACGCCGCCGACGAGACCGGCCTGTGGACGTTGCAGACCTCGATCTTCCCCGAGAACCGCGCCAGCCTCGCCCTGCACCACTCCGCGGGCTTCCGCACCCTCGGCGTCCGCGAACGCATCGCGCAGCACCACGGCGTGTGGCGCGACACCGTGTTCCTCGAACGCCGGACCGCCGACTAGGCCCGACTGGTTCTCTCTTCCAGGCGCCAAGTGGTCCCCTGCTCCGAGCCGGAACCGGGCTGGCTTCGGAGCACAACCGACTGCCGGACAGAGGACTCGGCCATGAAAGCCATCACCGTCCAGGACCGGTCAGCCGGTCTCGGTGGTCTGACCCTGACCGACCGCCCCTACCCGCACGCCGCGGAGAACGACGTCGTCGTGCGGGTGTGCGCGGCCGGCTTCACCCCCGGCGAGCTGGACTGGCCGGGCACGTGGACGGACCGGGCCGGCCGTGACCGGACGCCCAGCGTGCCCGGACACGAGTTGTCCGGCGTGGTGGCGGAACTCGGGTACGGCACCACCGGGCTCACGATCGGACAGCGGGTGTTCGGGCTCGCCGACTGGACCCGGGACGGGTCGCTCGCCGAGTTCACCGCCGTCGAGGCCCGCAACCTCGCAGCCCTCCCGGCGGACGTCGACCACGTCGTCGGCGCCGCCCTGCCGATCTCCGGCCTGACCGCGTGGCAGGCGCTGTTCGACCACGGTCGCCTCGAGCCAGGACAGACCGTCCTGGTCCACGGTGCGGCGGGCAGAGTGGGACGTGGTCCTGGACGTCTTCGGCGGGGAGGTCCTCGAACGCTCCGCCGCGCTGGTCCGGGCCGGCGGCACCCTGGTCACCATCAGCGAGCCCGCGAAGGCCAGGCCGCGCGACGGCCGGACGATCTTCTTCGTGGTCGAGGCGGACCGAGGCAGGCTGGCGGACCTCGCGCAGCTCGTCCGCGAGGGAAGCCTGCGCGTGCTGGTCGGGTCGCGGTACCCGCTGGCCGAGGCGGCGACCGCGTTCGGTGCGGGACGCGGCGGCGGGAAGTCGATCATCGTGGTCGACGAGCGCTGACGCGGTACCTCATCCGCCGAGCTCCGCCCAGTCGGCGCTGAGCTGCCAGGCCTTCGCGCGAGTGGCCGGGTCGTAGGACACGCTGGGCGACCGTTCTTCCTTGTCGCGCACGAAATAGCGGCCCGTCACCGTCGCAAGGCCGGGGTCCGTGGCCAGGCGCAGTGCGGCCGCCGCACCTTCTTCCGGCGTCAGCAGACGGCTGTGGATCAGTGACCGGAAGGGTTTGAGCGCGGCGGGCGTGATGTCGTCGACGATGCTCGTGCTCACGAGTCCCGGGTGCACGGCGTTCACCGTCACGCCCTCGTCGTGCCAGCGGTCGGCGAAGACGTAGCCGCAGATCGTGCTCAGCAGCTTCGCCCTCGCGTAGGCGGTGAACGGGACGAAGCCCTCGGCCGGGTTGAGCTCGCGCAGGTCGGTGACGCCGGTCAGGTCGAGTGAGACCGGGCGTGGTCTGCCGGGCAGCGGCACGGTGCGGGTGTCGGACATGGTCGCCGAGACGACGTTGACGACGCGGCTGGGGGCGGCGGCCCGGAGGCGGTCCTGCAGGAGGTAGGTGAGCGTGAACCCGGCCAGGTGGTTCACGGCCAGGTGCGCTTCTACGCCGTCGGTGGTCAGCCTGCGGTCGCGGTAGTGCGCGCCGGCGTTGTTGATCAGCAGGTGCAGCCGGTCGTGGCGCTCGGAGAACTCGGCGGCGATCCGGTGCAGGTCGCGGCGGACGCCCAGGTCGCCGGTGAGCACCTCCAGCCGGTCGGTGCCGAGCTCGCGCCGCAGGGCTTCGCCGCGTTCCGCGTCGCGGCTCGTGATGACGACGTGGGCGCCGGCGCGGAGCAGTTCCGCGGTGATGACCCTGCCCATTCCGCCTGCGCCGCCGGTCACCAGCGCGATCTGGCCACTGTGGACGCTCATGCCGCGATCCTCGGGGTCTGGCGGACGAACGACGGTCGCACGGCCTCGCACACGAGGAAGTCGGCCAGGTCGGCGCGCGACACCGAGGAGGTCACGGTGATGCGCAGGTCGTTGCCCGTGCGGTAGCCGCCTGTCGGCGGGGTGTCCTTCAGCGCGGGCGGGCGGACGATCGTCCAGTCCACATCGGACTGCCGGATGAGCGCCTCCATCACCTCCTTGTCCTGCATCTTGTGCTTGACCGACGCCCAGAGCAGCAGCGAGTACAGCGACCGGTCACGGCTCTCCGCCGCGCCGTGTGCGCTGACGGCCACGAGGCGGCGCACGTTCGTCTCTTTCATCGCTGACAACGCGGCACGGATGCCGTCCGAGCAGACCGTGGACGGGCCGCGGTCGTTGGTGCCGAGCGCGCTGATGACCGCGTCGTGGCCGGCGACGACGTGGGCCAGTTCGGTCAGCACCGGCAGGACCGCCACGGTCAGGCCGGGCGCGGGTGGGATCGCGTCGGCGCGGCGCACGACGGCCGTGACGGTGTGCCCGGCTCGCAGCGCGACGTCGACGACGGCCCGTCCCGTGCCGCCGCTCGCACCGAGCACCAGCAGCCGGGAAACTTGTGAGTCACTCTGTCTCATAAGTTCCACTCTGCCGTCCCGCGTGCTTCTGAGTCAAGTTGTCTCATAAGATGTCGTCATGGCCGACTCCACCGACCCGCGCGTCACCCGCAGCCGCGAGGCGATCCTGTCCGCCGCACGGGAGCTCCTCCGCGAGGACGGTCCGGCCGCGGTGACCCACCAGAACGTCGCCAAACGCGCGGGGGTCGGGCGCGCGACCGTGTATCGCCACTGGCCGCAGCCGCGGATGCTGCTCGACGACACGATGTCCGGCGTCCGCATGCCGTTCTTCCGGGACCCCGTGCCGCCCGTCCGCCCCTGGCTGGCGCGGCAGATGCGGACGCTCGCCGACGAGCTGGCGTTGCCCGAGATCCAGGCGGTGACCGCGGCGCTGTTCCACGGAGCACCGGACGAACCCGACCGGCGCGAGCAGCTCATCGCCACGATCAGCGGTCAGCTCGGCACGGCCCTGGAGTCGGCGGCGCGCACTGGCGAACTGCGGGCCGCGGCCGATCTTGCGGACGCCCCGGCGTTGCTCATCGGCCCCATGGTGTTCCGGAGCATGTTCGAGCGGCGCCCGGTCACCGACGCGGTGATCGACCACCTGCTGGACACGATCGGGACCTGGTCAGCGCCTGCGGATCAGGCCGATGTCGGTGGCGGTCGCGACGGCGGCGGTGCGTGAGTCGACGCCGAGCTTGGTGTAGCAACGGGCCAGGTGCGACTTCACGGTGCCTTCGGTGAGGTGCAGCCGCTCCCCGATGGCCCGGTTGGACAACCCGTCGGCGACCAGCACGAGCACCTCGATCTCCCGCCGGGTCAGCGCGGTGTCGGGCGTGCGCATCCGGTTGAGGAGCCGGTCGGCGACGGTGGGGGCCAGGGTGGTCCGTCCCGCCGCGGCGGTGCGGACGGCGGCGGCCAGGTCGTCGGGAGGGGCGTCCTTGAGCAGGTACCCGGTGGCGCCGGACTCGATGGCGGGCAGCGTGTCGGCGTCGGTGTCGTAGGTGGTGACGATGAGAACGCGGGGTGCGCCGGGACGAGCGGTGATCGCGGCGGTCGCCTCGGCGCCGGTCATCCCGGGGCCGAACCGCAGGTCCATCAGGACGACGTCGATGTCGCCCTCGCCGGCGCGCGCCACGGCGGCTTCGGCGGTGGCGGCCTCGGCGACCACGACGAGGCCGGGTTCGGTCTCCAGCACGGCCCGCAGACCCGCGCGCACCACGGGGTGGTCGTCGGCCAGGAGGAGGCGGATCGGGGTGTCGGTCATGTGCGCGCCTCGGTGGATCGCGGCAGGGGAAGCCGGGCGGTCAGGGCGGTGCGGCCGGGGGCCGACTCGACGGTGAGGGAGCCGCCCAGCGAACGGGCGCGGGTGTGCATGGCGGCCAGGCCGAACCCTCCCTCGCCGGGATCGGGAGCGGGAAGGTTCTCGGGGTCGAAGCCGGTGCCGTCGTCGACGATGCGGAGCTCGACCTCGTCGCCGAGGTGGCTCAGGGTGATCTCGGCGGTGGTGGCCTCGGCGTGGCGGATGGTGTTCGCGATGGCGGCCTGGGCGATGCGCAGCAGGGCGACCTCGTGTGCCGTCGGCAGCGGGGCTGGTTCTGCGGTGGGGTGGAACCGCGCGGTGATCTGGTGGCGGGCGCTGGTGGTGGCGCACAGGCGTTCCAGGGCGTCGGCCAGCGTGGTGCCGTCGAGGGCGGGCGGGGTGAGGGCGGCGACGAAACGGCGTGCCTCGGCGAGGTTGTCGGCGGCGGCCTGGCGTGCCTGGCCCACGTAGCGGGCGGCGTTGCCCGAGGCGTCCGGCAGCAGCCGTTCCGCGGCCCTCAACAGCAGCTGGATGCTCGACAGGCCCTGGGCGAGGGTGTCGTGGATCTCGTGGGCCAGGCGTTCCCGTTCGGCCAGCACCCCGGCGGTGTGCTCGGCGCGGGCCAGGTCGGCACGCGTCGCGGTGAGCTCCTCGATCAGCCGCCTGCGCTGCTCGCTCTCCCGGTACAGCGCCTGGTAGCCCCAGACCACGGCGACCGCGACGGCGGCGCCGAGCAGCGGGCCGATCGCGGCGACCGGGCTGAAGACGCCCTGGTGCGAGGCGAAGGCGGTGACCGCGGCCAGTGCCGTGGCGATCACCGCGACCAGGCCCGCCCGGCGTGGGAGCAGGTGGAGCTGGAGGAAGTACAGGGGGAACGCCACCCACACGGCGTCGGCGGTCAGCACCACCAGGACCAGCCACACGGCACCGACTGCACCCAGCCACCACGCGGCGGCGCGCCGGGACGTGCGGACGCGAGGAAGCACCGGTCCGGCCACGTAGACCGCCGCGCAGGCCAGCGCGACCGCGACGACCGTCACGGCCTGCGGGTGTCCCCCGGTCACGGCCCGTGCCATCGCCAGCACGAGCAGGGCGATGAGCAGGAGGTGCAGGCACCAGGTCAGGACCCGGTTGGTCGGTGTCAGAGCGGCGGCGTTCACGGTGTGTCCAGGCTACGTCGGCCGCGGTCACGTCACCTCTGTCGAAAGTTGGAACCGGCGTGGTGTCTTCCAGCTCGTGAAGTGCCATCTCCGGCCAGATGCCTCGGCGGGGCTCCGGCGACGACCGTGGGGACGTACCGAACCACCCGCTGGAAAGGACAGGTCGAGACCTTGTTCGTCGCCTGGAGAGAACTCCGGTTCGCCAAGGGGCGCTTCGCTCTGATGGGAACCGTGATCGTGCTGATCACCCTGCTGGTCGGGCTGCTGTCCGGGCTGACAGCGGGGCTCGGCCGGCAGAACGTCTCCGCCATCACCGGCCTCCCCGCCGACCAGATCGTCTTCGCCGCGCCCAGCGGTGGTCAGGGGCTGTCCTACGCCAACTCCACCGTCACCGAGGCGCAGTGGCAGCGTTGGGCGACCACCCCTGGGGTCACCGCCGCCGAACCCCTGGGCATCACCACCACCAAGGCCACCGCGGGTGACCGGAGCACCGGGGTCTCGACCTTCGGCGTCCGGACCGGATCCCTGCTCGCCCCGGACAGCGGGAAGATCACCGGGAACTCCGCGGTGCTGTCGGCCGCGGCCGCCGCCGAACTGGGCGTCGAGTCCGGGGACAGCCTCGCGGTGGGCGGGCGTCAGCTGACCGTGGCCGCGGTGTCCGGCGACGCGTTCTTCAGCCACACCCCGGTCATCTGGACCACCCTCGACGTCTGGCACGCCTCCGCGCCCCCGGGCGGCGGGCTGGCGACCGTGATCGCCCTGACCACCTCCGGTGCCGATCTCGCCGCCACGGACCAGGCCGCGGGCACGAAAACGGTCTCCACGGACGACTCGCTGTCCGCGATCGGCTCCTACACCTCGGAGAACGGCTCGCTGCAGCTGATGCGCGGTTTCCTGTTCGCCATCTCCGCCCTGGTCATCGGTGCGTTCTTCACCGTCTGGACGATCCAGCGCAGTGGTGACATCGCCGTGCTCAAGGCGCTGGGCGCCACCACGGCCGGGGTGCTCACGGACGCGCTGGGCCAGGCCGTCGTCCTGCTCGCGGGCGGGACCCTCGTCGGAACCGGCCTCGCCGCCGCCGTCGGCGCCGCGCTCGCCGGCTCCGCGGTGCCGTTCGTGCTCACCCCCGCCACCGTGCTCGTGCCGGCCGCCGTGATGGTCGTGCTCGGCGCGCTGGGAGCCGCGCTCGCGGTCCGCCGCATCACGTCCGTCGACCCGCTGACCGCACTGGGGAGCACCCGATGAGCCTCACCCTGACCGACGTCACGCTCACCTATCCCGACGGCGACTCCCGCCTCACCGCGCTGGACCAGGTCACCCTGGACGTCCCCCGCGGCAGCCTGACCGCCGTGGTCGGCCCCTCCGGTTCCGGCAAGTCCAGCCTGCTCGCGGTCGCCGCCACCCTCATCAACCCGGACACCGGCACGGTCACCGTCGACGGCACCACGACCACCGGCATGACCCGCGGCGAGCTCACGGACCTGCGTCGCCAGAAGATCGGCATCGTCTTCCAGCACCCCAGCCTGCTGCCCGCCCTCACCGCCTGCGAACAGCTCCAGGTCATGGCCCAGATCGACGGCCGCTCCCCCGCCAAGGCCCGCACCCGCGCGATGGACCTGCTCGACGCCGTAGGCCTGGCACCGCAGGCAGAACGCCGCCCGCACCAGCTCTCCGGCGGCCAGCGTCAGCGCGTGAACATCGCCCGCGCCCTGATGAACGACCCCACCGTCCTGCTGGTCGACGAGCCCACCAGCGCCCTCGACCACGAACGAGGAGCAGCGGTCGTCGACCTCCTCACCCGCCTCACCCACCAGCAGGCCACCGCCACCGTCCTGGTCACCCACGACCGCGGCCACCTCGTCGCCGTCGACCAGATCGCCGAGGTCCACGACGGCACGCTCAGGCAGGTGAGCAGCTGACCGCCACGATGCCGGGCGAGACCCCTGCTGCCGACGACGTCGAAACTGGTGCCTACTTGGGCTTCTGGCCGTCCACGGAGACGGAGAAGTTCTCGATGGCGTTGCCCGCGCCCCCGCGCCACAGGTTGAACCCGGCCTCGACGGCGATCAGGTACCAGTCCGGCGAGACCAGGCCTCGTTCGACGGAGTCCCCGGTGAACGCGCTGATGTCGAGGTCCTTGACGGCGGTGGCCTCGTCGATGCGCTCGTAGGTGATCCGCACCCGGCCCTGGTCCCGCGCCAGCCACACGTTCCACCGGGCGTCCGAGATCGTGATCTCGCGGGCCAGCAGCACCCCACCCGGCCGCACACCTCCACGGCTGCGCAGCCAGATCACCATCTCGGCGCCGTCCGGCGTGCCCTCGGCGACAGGACCGCGGTGGAACCACACCACGTAGGCGGCGTTGAAGACCCCGGTGTCGACCTGGCTGCTGACCCAGTTACTGGTGACGCGCGGCATCGCCGACACCTGCACCGGCAGGCCACCGACATCGGTGCACTCCTGCCAGTGACACCCCTTGAGCAACGACGGCGTGGCCGCGGGAGCACCGTCCGGCGACGCGTCGTGCCCGGCGCTCTCGATCCGCAACGACTGGTCCCCCACGGTGATGCACTGGGGTGTCTCGGCGTTCCACACGTTGTTCTGGGCGAGGTAGTCCTTGCCTCCGGCCGGAACAACGGCGTCCTTGGCACAGAGGGAGAGGCTCGCGCCCGCCACAGGCCCCATGTTCGACAGGACCAGGCCGACGAGCGCGGCGATCAACGCTCCGCCCAGTCCGAGCGCGACGAACGCGGCGGCCACGCGGAAGGCGATGTGAGCGGCGGGGTTCATCCGTGCTCCTCGTTCGACGGCCGGAAGGCACCGGCGCCGCGCGGTGCACGGCGCCCCGCAGAGGGATACGCCTTCCTCACCGATGGAGTTCATCCCCGGCGTCAACGCGGGCGAGATCTGCCGCGGGCATGGTGCCGCCGTACACGAAGGCAGGTCACGAGTACCAGGCATTCTCGTTCGCGACGTACCACCGGAGCATGAGCCTGGAGGAGTTCACGACGGAGGCCGCCCGGTGCTGTGAGCGTCAGCGCTTCCGGTAGTTCATGACCAGACCGGCGCCGAACAGCAGCGTCAGCACCCCGAACACGATGCCGAGAACGGTGCTGATCCCCGCGGTCTGCACCGCGGCGTTGACAAGAGCGCTCAGCACCAGGCCGGTCCACAGGAGAGCACGGGTGCGGGTGTCAGTTGCGATGTTGTTCGTCATGCCCAGAACGCTAGTGATCGCGTGACCCCGTGAAGATCCCCTCCACTGCCGGATCGGAGGTGGAGCAGGCTCTACCTGGTCGCTCGGCCAGGGCCGTCCGGGTGTTTCCCTTCGTCTTACTAGGCGTTCATTTGGTTGCTCATTGACAGAGTCGGCACGCACTCGACAGGCTGCACGTTCCCTGCGATCGAAAGGTGCACTTGTCGTGAAACTCCGTTTTCTCTTACCGGCGCTCGCCTTGGTCACCGGCGTCCTCGTCACCCCCGCCGTGGCGCAAGCGGACCCCGTGTCGGCGGCCGACGCGTGCTACACCTGGAACCGCACGCTCTCGCAAGGGGCGTCCGGTGAGGACGTGCGTCAGCTGCAGATCCGGGTGGCCGGCTACCCCGGCTACGGTGCCGTGCTCGGCATCGACGGGCAGTTCGGTCCCGCCACGAAGGCGGCCGTGACGCGGTTCCAGCAGGCCTACGGTCTCGGCGCGGACGGTGTCGCCGGCTCCGCGACGTTCTCGAAGCTGTACGCCTTGCAGGACAACGACTGCACGCCGATCAACTTCACCTACGACGAGCTGAACAACTGCAACTCCGACTGGTCCGGCGGCAACGTCTCCGCGGCGACCGCGCGCGCCAACGCCCTGGTGTCCATGTGGAAGCTGCAGGCCATGCGGCACGCCATGGGTGACCGGCCGATCGACGTCAACGGCGGCTTCCGCAGCGTCTCCTGCAACAACGCCGTCGGCGGCGCGGCCGGGAGCCGTCACCTGTACGGCGACGCGGTCGACCTGGGTGCCGGGGCGCAGGGCTTCTGCGCGCTGGCCAAGCAGGCGCGCAACCACGGCTTCAACGAGATCCTCGGACCGGGCTACACCGGCCACAACGACCACGTGCACGTCGCGCACAAGTCCAGCCGCTTCTGGTCCGCGCCGAACTGCGGCGTCTCCTAGTGGCACCGGCGGTGTCGCGGTGATCGCCGCGACACCGTCCGCTCTGGCAGACTGCCCGCAAGTGGACGTTCTGCTGCTCAAGCTCTCTTCCTGGCGCCCGCGCTGGTCGTGGTCTCGTCCCTCGCGGGCCGCCGCTGGGGACCCGCGGTCGCCGGTGTGCTCGTCGGCCTTCCGATCGTGGCCGGGCCGATCCTGTTCATCACCTACCGGCAGCACGGCGCGGAGTTCGCGGCGCGGGCTGCCGGTTCCTCACTGCTCGGGCTCGTCTCGCTCGCGGTGTTCGCCGTCGTGTTCGCCCACGCCGGCCGCCGCGCAGGTTGGGTCGTCACGACCGCCACGACCTGGATCGCCGTGCTGTGCGCGGATTTCGCGCTGTCGTTCGTGCACGTTCCGGCGCTCGTCTCGTTCGCGTGCACCCTGGCCGCGACCGGCGTCGCGATGCTGCTCATGCCGAAACCCGGCGCTCACAACGAACCCAGGCCGCCGCCGGCGTGGGACCTGCCTGCCCGTGCGGTGGCCACCGGGGTCCTGGTGCTCGTCATCACGACGGCGTCCGCCGCGCTCGGTCCCGGCTGGACCGGGCTGCTCGCGCCGTTCCCGATCGCCACCAGCGTGCTGGCCGGTTTCCTGCACGCGCAACAAGGGACCGCGGTAAAGGCGCTGGCCGGCGTGCTCACCGGACTGTTCGCCTTCGCGTCCTTCTGCTTCGTGCTCGCCGTGTTCACGGTCCCGCTCGGCATGGGCGCGTTCGCGCTCGGCGTCGTGGTGGCGGCAGCCGTGCAGCTACTGGTGACGCGGCTCGGCGTCAGACCGCCTGCCTGGCCAGCCGCTCCAGGGTTCGCGCGGCGGACGAGCCCGCGTCGGCCGTGATCAGCACGACCTCCTGGTCGTCCTCGGGCACCAGGAGCACGTCGCAGTTCAGCCGCAGCGCGCCGAGCTCCGGGTGCTGGACGGTCTTGGTGCGGTGGCCGGGAGCGTGCACCGGGCGCGTCCGCCAGATCCGCCGGAACTCCTCGCTGCCGGCGTGCAGCTCGTCCAGCAGGGCCGTCAGCCGCGGGTCGTGCGGGTAGCGGTCGGCGGCACGCCTCAGCCTGGCGACCACGACGTGCCCGAACTCCTCGGAGCTGGAACTCTCGTAGCTCCGGCCCAGGAACCGTCGCCTGGCTAGGTTGACCGTCCCGCTGCCCAGATCCCCGAGCAGCATCTCGGCCAGCGGGTTCCAGGCGACGACGCCGTACGCCGCGTCCGTGACGATGGCGGCGGTACCGGGCAACCGCTTCAGCATCCGCGTCACGTGCGGACGCACCTCCCGCACGGCGCTCATGCGAGGCGGGGTGCTCGACCCCGCCAGACCGAACAGGTGGCTGCGCTCGGCCGGCGTGAGCCGCAACGCCTGCGACAGCGCTTCCAGGATCCGCGCCGACGGACGCGAGCCCCGCGCCTGCTCCAGCCGCGTGTAGTAGTCGACCGACATGTGGGCGAGCTCCGCGACCTCCTCGCGGCGCAGTCCCGGCGTGCGACGGTCGGTGCCCGTCGCCGCGAACCCGAGCTCGTGCGGACGCAGTGCCGTCCGGCGGTCCCGCAGGAAGCGGGCCAGTTCCTGCCGCGCCATGCGCACCTCCTCCACTGACTGGCCCAGGTTATCCCTGGCAGCGCCCCCGGCGGCGGACGACCGTGGCGGGCATGAACGAACGCACCGCTCTGGTCACCGGCGCCAACAAGGGCATCGGCAAGCACATCGCCCGCCTGCTCGTCGCCGAGGGCTTCACCGTCCACGCCGCGGCACGCGACGCCGAACGCGGCCGCCTGGCCGCCGAGGAGATCGGCGCCCGCCCGTTGCTCCTCGACGTGACGGACGCCGACGGCATCGCCCGCGCCGCGTCCGAGGTGGGCAGCCTGGACGTGCTGGTGAACAACGCCGGCATCGCCCTCTCGCTCGCCCCGCCCGCCGAGACCGGCCTCGACGAGATGCGACGGACCTTCGAGACCAACGTGTTCGCGGTGATGGCGGTGACCAACGCCTTCCTGCCTGCCCTGCGCCGCTCCCCGCACCCCCGGATCGTCAACGTCTCCAGCGGCACCAGCTCGCTGACCTGGAGCACGAACCCCAACCCGCAGTTCACCCCCGGTGCGGGCTCCGGCGCCGCCTACCGGTCGTCGAAGACCGCCCTCAACGCCCTCACCGTCTTCTACGCCCAGACGCTGGCCGAGGACGGCTTCAAGGTGAACGCGCTCGCCCCCGGCCTGCGGGCGACCGACCTCACCGCACGCGCCGCGGCCGGTGGTGACCCGGCCGAGGCCGCCGAGGGAGCCGTGCGGCTGGCCCTGCTGGCGGACGACGGGCCCACCGGCGGCTTCTTCTCGTGGGACGGCACGGTTGTGCCCTGGTGACGTGGGTCGTCGTGCAAGAGTGGGCCTCCGTTCACTCGAGAACCGGAGCGCTCCGCCATGAAGTACACCGTCTCCCTGGAGATCGCCCAGCCGCGGGAACGGGTGGCCAAGCTGCTCGCCGACCCGCAACACCTGCCGATGTGGCTGCGGGGCCTGGTACTGCACGAGCCGCTGAACGGGGAGCACGGGCAGGTCGGCACCAAGTCGCGCGTGGTGCTGCGGATGGGACAGCAGGAGTTCGAGGCCACCGAGACCATCACGCGCCGGGAACCCCAGAACCTGCAAGGGATCCCGGCGGACGTCGTCGTCCACTTCGAACGCGAGATCGTCGGCAAGGGCATGTGGAACGCCGCGCGCGAACGCCTGACCGAAGCCGGCCCGGAGACGACGCTCTGGGTCAGTGAGAACGAGTACCGGTTCAGCGGCCTCATGATGCGGCTGGTCGGTCTCCTGATGCCCGGCACCTTCCGCAAGCAGTCCCTGCAGCACATGCAGGACTTCAAAGCGTTCGCCGAGCACGGAACGGACGTCCGCGAAACGAGCTGAACCGCGGTTCAGCAGATGTACGCGCTGTGGCCCGCCCACCACTCGAGGTGCGGCGCGGTCCGCGAACCGACCCGGCCGTCGACGACCAGACCGGCGCCAAGGGCGTTGGCACACCGCTGGAACGTCTTGACCTTGCTCTCGGTGGCGGTGCCGAACCGGCCGTCGACGGCGATCCGAGCGTGGGTCGACGGGTTGATCGCCCAGTTGAGCAGGCACTGCACCTCACGGACGTAGTCGCCCGTGTCGCCGAGCCCGACGTCGCGGTTCGGGACGTCGACGCAGTCGCGGATCAGGACGCCGATCTCCTCGGCCGGCCTGGGGGTCGCACTCGCGACGCCGGCCGTGGTGATCGCGCCGGTCAGCAACGCCAAGGTCAGCGAGACCAGTTTTCGAGCCATGGTGGTGATTCCTCCCTGGAACGCCTGCCGCCGTCGAATCCGGCGGTCTTCGCCAACCAGACCAGCCGGCCGGGTTGTCCAGTAGCGGTGACCTGCGATGGACAACCCGGCAGGCGCCAGGATCAGCGCGGTGCGCCCAGATACGTCTCCCGTTCCTCGGCAGTCAGCTCACGAGTCACCCGCGAGTCGGCCATCGCGCGAACCTCCTCGACGGCTCCGCACACCTCGCACCGGGTGAAGCGCACCGTGCCGTCCCCATGCGCCGTGTACACACCGGCGCCGTCCGCGCTGAACGCGACGTGCTCGACGGAGGCACCGTGACCGCGCAGTGCCACCAGTTCCGCGCCGTCGGGCAGAGCGCGGATGCGCAACGTGCCGTCCGCCCCGGTGGTGGCGAGCCGGCGACCGTCCGGGCTGATGGCCATGCCCCACACCGGGCCGCGGTGGCCGCGCAGGACCAGCCGCGGTTGATCGGCGTCCGCGCCGGCCCAGATCCGGATCGAGCCGTCGTCGCCGCAGGTGACCAGCTGCTCGTCCGGGGTGAAGGCGACGCACCACACGAGGCCGGGGCCGCCGCGCAGGACACGGGGCTCGCCGGAGCCGTCGACGCGCTGGATCCGCACCACGCTGTCCTGACCGGTGCTGGCCACGTGCCGGCCGTCCGCGCTGAACCGCACCGACCAGACCTCGGAGTCGTGGCCGCGGAGCTTGACCGGTCCGCCGCTGCCGTCGGTGGACCAGAGCAGCACCGTGCCGTCACGGCTGCCGCTCACCACGTGCCGGCCGTCCGGGCTGAGAGCCACGGATCTGACCGGTTCGTCGTGCGGCAGGACGGCGACGGCCCTGCCTTCGGTGACGTCCCAGATCCGCACCGTGCGGTCTCTCCCCGCGCTCGCGAGCCGCCGGCCGTCCGCGGTCGCGGTGACCATCCGGACCGAGCCGTCGTGGCCGCGCAGCACCAGGGGCTCGGCGCGGTCCGGGGAGCGCCAGAGGCGGACCGTGCCGTCCAGTCCGCTGCTCGCGATCGTCCGCCCGTCCCGGCTGACGGCCACCGACCACGCACCACCCTCGTGGCCGTGCGTCACCTCGGCGTTGCCGGGATAGGCCGGGTCCCACAGCCGGATCGTGCCGTCACCGCTGCCACTGGCCAGGTGCCGGCCGTCGGGGCTGAACGCGACGCTCCACACAGGACCGTCATGACCGCGCAGCTCCAGCGGGTTGGCGAGATGGCCCTCGACGGTGTTCCACACGCGGATGGTGTCGCTGCCGCTGTGCCCGCTGGCCAGCCGCCTGCCGTCCGGGCTGAACGCCACCGTCTCGACGCTGCCGTCGTTCGCGCGCAGGACGAACGCCTCGCCCTCACCGGAGGTCTGCCAGATCCGCACGGTCGTGTCGTGGCTGCCGCTGGCGAGCCGCAGTCCGTCGGGGCTGAAGGCGACCTGCTCGACATCGCTCTCGTGCCCGCGCAACACCACGGGAGGGTCCGACAGGTCACCTCGCCACACCCGCACCTCGCGACCGGCACCCCCTGCGGCCAGCTGTGTCCCGTCAGCACTGAACGCCACCGCGAGTGCGGCACCACCGCCGAGCGGCAGCTCCACCGGCCGCCGCGGGTCGGCGCGGTCCCAGAGCCGGACGACACCGTCGGCGCTCGCCGCGGCGATCCGGTCGGCGGACGGGCTGATCGCGACGGCGGCCACGTCGCCGCCTCCACCGCGCAACACGAGCGGTTCGGCACCGGTCGCGAGATCCCACACCGTCACCGTCTCGTCGTCACCTCCTGCCGCGAGCCAGCGCCCGTCGCGGCTGAAGACCGGGGTCCACACCTGTCCGACGTGCCCGCGCAGCACCAGCGGCGGCTCGGCCGGCCGGTCCTGGCCGTCCACCTCCCACACCCGGATGGTGCCGTCGGCTCCGCCGCTGGCCAGCCGCCGCCCGCCGGGGTGGTAGCCCACCCCGTAGACCTGGGTCTGCCCGGACGGGTGCACGGACCGGATGCGCGAGTCGGCCACCGCCTGCCGCAACACCGCTGCTGCCTCGTCGATCGGCTTGGTGTCGAAGGCCTCCCGCGCCAGCAACACCGCCACCTCCTGGTCGAGTTGCAGCTGGTCGCGGGCGTTGGCCACCAGTTGTCGCGCGAGCGCCCGGTCCCGTTCGTCGCGGGCCCGGTCCGCCTGCGCGACGGCGACCAGTGCGAGCACGGTGGTCACGACCAGGCCGGCGGCCAGTCCGGTCACCGCCAGCCGCAGCCTCCTGCGCCGCGACCGGGTCTCCCGCGCGGCGCGGTGCCGGCTCGACTCGAGGAACGTCCGTTCGCGCTCGTTCAACGCGTGCACCGCGCGTCCGTCCCAGGCCGCCAGCCGCGCGCCCCGGTACAGCAGGTCGGAGTCGCGGCCATGGCTGTCCCAGGTACCGCTGTCGTGGGTGAGCTGCCGATGCAGCCGCAACGTCTCCCGGTCCTGGTGCAACCAGTCGTGCAACCGCGGCCACGCACCGATCAACGCCTCGTGCGCGAGTTCGACCGTGTTCTCCCCCAGCACCACCAGACGGGCGGCCGCGAGCTCGCGGAGCACGACGTCCACGCCGGGGAGATCGACCTCTTCCCTGGTGATCCGACGGCGGGTGTCCGGCATCCCGCCCTCGCCGAGGACGACCAGTCGCACCAGCACCGCGCGCAGTGCGTCCGCCTGGTCCGCGGTGAACCGCCGGTGCACGGTCTCCGCCGTCCAGGCGACAGCGGAAGCGACCCCACCGGCCGCCTCGTACCCGGTGACCGTGAGGACGTCGCCACGCCGTTGCCGCCACGTCTCCAGCAGGGCGTGCGACAAGAACGGCAACGCACCCGGCTGCCCTTGCACGTCGGCGAGGATCTTGGTCACCAGCGCCCGCTCCACCGTCATCCCCGCCTGGTGCGCCGGCTTGGTGATCACCTCCCGCACGTCGTTCTCGCTCAACGGTTCCACCGGCACGCTCGCGGCCGCCAGCAACCGGGAGAGCCCCGGCTGTTCGATGCAGCGGACGTAGAAGTCGGCACGCACGCCGATCACCGTGGCGCCGTCCTGCCACGCCGCACGGGCGATCAAGGCCTCGACGAACCCGCCTCGCTCCTCCTCGTCCGCGCACAGCGTGAACAGTTCCTCGAACTGGTCCACGACCAGGAAGTTCTTCTGCACCACCACATCCGCCAGCCTCCCCGGCCTGCTCTCCGGTGTGACCACGACGACGGGAGTGCCGCGGAACCGGTCGCGCAGGGCCGGGACCAGCCCAGCCCGCAACAACGAGGACTTCCCACTGCCGGAAACACCGAACACGGCGACGAACCGGTGGCACAGCAGCAGGTCCACCAGCCGGGCCGTCATGTCAGCACGCCCGCAGAACCGGTCAGCGTCGTCGACCCCGTATGCGGCCAGTCCCAGGTAAGGCGCGCCGCCCTCGTCGGGCGTGGTGGTCGCGGCGGCCTCACACCGCCACCGTTGCTCCCATTCCACGCAGTCCCCGTCGCACGCACGGACGAACGCCAGCGTCACGGCCAGACTCGGCAACCGCCGCCCGTTCGCCGCGTTCGCCAGCGCGGCCGCCGAGTAACCCGCCCGCACGGCCAACTCCCGATATCCCGGACCACCCGCCTCCGCGCGCAACTTCCGCAGGTCCGCGGCGAACGCCGCGATCGGCCCGTCAGCGGGATCCACCGGACGTTCAGGACGTGGCATTCGCATCTCCCCCGACGCAATTCCACCCGCCGACGCCCGAGGACGCCGGACTTTCTCCACTGCGGTGATACCAGCGCGGGGAGACGGACAGCCAATAACGGCAAAAAGTTCACGGGGACAGCCGAGCACGTGGGATGCGACCGCCGAGAAGCGTTGTCCACCAACAAGCCCCCTACTGGACAACCTTCTCGATCGCTGTACTCGACAGACGTTCCTTAGTCCGCGTCATTGCGAAAGCGAGGATCTGTGAGAAAGTCCAGACCGATCGTTTCAGCCGCCATAGCGGCGTTGGTCGTCTTGGTTCCGGTGCTCTCGGCCGCCGCGGCCTCCGCACCGGAGCAGTCCCCGGTCGCGGCGACCGCCGGTGGTGCCCCCGGTCCGATGGCCCGCGGTTTCGCCACCAAAGCGGAGGCCGACGCCGCGACCGCCGAAGTCATGAAAGCGGTCGAGGGCAAGATGCCGAGGGCCGCGGCGACCGGCCAGTGCTCGGGTTCGTGGATCTTCCTGAACGCCTCGCTCGGGTACTTCGACCACGCCGACCCGAATCCCGCCTACATCATGGGCTACGTCTCGGCCGGCTACGCCCCGTGCCGCAACCTGACCCTGGGCGGGCGTTACAACGCCTGCGGTTACTCCAACGCCAACGGCTGGATCCTGATGCCCGACGTCTTCGGGTTCCACGGCTATCCCTGGGCTGGCTTCGTGTCCAGCACGTGCACCTCGGACCCGTGATGAGTCGCCGGCGCTGAACTGCGGGTGGCGGGGCGTCCTCGGACGTCCCGCCATCCGTCTGCACGTAGATCGACCACGTGAGCCCCGTGACGTGACTTGATTTTGGTCAACACTGAAGCTATAGAGGCAGCCGTCACACCCGCGGCTGCAGCCGGACCCGGTAGCGGTGCTGGTAGTGCCTGCCGGTGAGCCACAGCTCCCCCGCCGCGTTCGCCACCGCCGCGATGCCCCCGATCACCTGGTTGCGGCCCGTCGGCACCTCGGCGACGGTGACGGCGGTGAGGTCGGCGTCCGCGGTGACGGTGCCCGAGGCCAGGTCCACGCGGATCATCCAGTCCGTTCCGGTGACGGCCGCCCACACCTGCGGGCGGCCGTCGATGGTCGCGCAGTGGAGCTCGCCGAGCCGTGCGGCCGCCCATTCGCGGGCGTCGACGCGGAGTTCGCGGATCAGCTCCGCGGTGTCGCGGTCGCGCAGCAGCAGCCTGGTGGTGCCGTCGGACTGCACCAGGTTTGTTCCGTCGTAACACAGCCCCCAGACCTGATCGGTGATCGTGGTCCGGCGCCGTTCGGCCAGTGAGCGCGGGTCCAGCAACACCGCGCCTTCGTCACCGGTGTGCCACAACCCGGCCGGGGTCAGCGCGGTTCCGCTGCCCGGCGGGACGGCCTGCTGGGCCTGGACCTCGCCGGTGGCGGGTGCCACCGCGCGGATCACCGGTCCCGTGTTCTCCACCAGGAGGTCGCCGACCAGTTCCAGGCCGCGGGCGTCGGCACGGTCGGTCGGGACTCGCGCGAGGACCTGGGCGTGGAAGTGCCGCGAGGTGGAGCCAGTGGCGATCGGCACGGGAGTGGGCGGCGCGGAGCTGACCTGGGCGACCCGCTGGGGAGCCGCGCAGCCGGCGAGAGCCAGCAGCCCCGCGACCATCGGGCAGAGAACTCTGTTGACGCGCAACGGTTTCACCGCACCGAGCCTCGTGGTGATCTGACCGGGGCGCTTCCGCCGTCGCGGGTGAGCCGGCCTGGCCCGTTCATCCGGCCGGGGTGAGGCCGTTCGCGCCGGGTGCGGCCAGGTTGGAGGCACATTCCACTTTGGAGGCTGCCGTGACCGTTGTGACAACGCCGAAACAACGCCGGATGGCCCGGCTCGCGTTCCTGGCCGCGGGTACGGCCGTCGTGGTCGTGCTGGTGGCGGCCGGTGTGCGGGCCGGCGCCGGATTGGTGCTGACCGCCGCGGTGGGGACGGCGGTCGCGCTGGCGGGTGCCTGGTGGTTCCTCGCCCACCGCGGCCTCGTGCGGTGGCTCGGCGGGGTGCTCGTGGTGCTCGCGCCGCTGACCGTGGTCGTCCTGTACGTGCAGGCCCGGCTGGTGTGGGTGGTCGTGGTGTGCGGCTTGCTGTGGTTCGCCGCGGTGGTCTGCGGACGGCGCGCGCTCACCGCGAACGGCGGGGCGGAGCGTCCGGCCGAACTCGAGGTGCCACGGCCACGGCGGCCGTACCTGATCATGAACCCGAGGTCCGGTGACGGGAAGGTCGGCCGGTTCGGACTACCTGAGCTGGCAACGGATCTGGGCGCGGAGGTCTGCGTGCTCGACGGTGCGCAGGACGTCGCCGCGCTCGCCCGGCGGGCGTTGGACGACGGCGCCGACCTGCTCGGCGTGGCCGGGGGTGACGGCACCCAGGCGGTCGTGGCCGGGGTCGCGGCGGAGCGCGGGGTGCCGTTCATGGTCATCTCGGCGGGCACCCGCAACCACTTCGCGCTCGACCTCGGGCTGGACCGCGACGATCCCCGCCGCTGCCTCGACGCGCTCGCCGACGGTGTCGAGGTGCGGGTCGATCTCGGCATGGCCGGCGACCGCACCTTCGTCAACAACGCGTCGTTCGGCGCGTACGCCGAGGTCGTGCGGAGTCCCGCCTACCGCGAGGGCAGGACGCGGACGACGCTGAACCTGTTGCCGGGCCTGCTGACCGGGCCGCGCTCCGCGGCGCTGCGGCTGCGGGTGGGCGGCTCCTGGCTGGCCGGCGCGCAGGCGGTGCTGGTCAGCAACAACCCGTACGGGTCGGGCGACCTGGCCGGGCTGGGACGCAGGCCGCGACTGGACGGCGGCGTGCTGGGCGTGCTCGCCGTGACGGTGCGGGACGCGGCCGAGGCCGCCGGCCTGCTGCGAGGCCGGCGGCGATCGGAGTCCGTGCTCCTGCAGGCCGCGACGGAGGTCGTCATCACGGCGGACGCACCGTTGCTGCCGTGCGGCGTGGACGGCGAGGCGGTCATGCTGACGACTCCCGTGCGGTGCGTGGTCAGGCCGGGGGCGCTGCGGGTGCGGGTGCCGCGCCACCGGCCTGGCGTTCCACCGCTCCGGCCCGAGCTGGACTGGGCGCGGCTGCGTGCGCTGGCCCTGTCCTGAAGCACGGGTCAGCGGCGGCGTGACACCCGGCGGACTATCCGGCGTGACCTGAACATCCCGGGAACTCCCGCGGTCCGCCGCGCCGTGCGTCGTGCGGTGCGGCGGGCCACGCGGCGTGATCCGAACACGTCTGCCTCCTCATCGAGTCGATCCTGCTGTCTCCAGGTCGTGCAGCTGCTGGGCCTCCTCCGCGCTCACCATCCCGAGGGCGATCAGGTCGAACGGGCTGATGAAGCCGTCGGAGATGCGGAAACCCTTGGCACGGGCCACGGCGTCGCGCAGCGGCACGGCCCAGTGGTGCTCGATGAGCAGCAGTGCCGCCGCGCTGTCGTCGGGGATCTCGGCGAGCACGTCCCACGCGTCCGCGTCGCTGAACGGGTGGACGCCTCCCTTCTCCCGCGCCGACTCCGCTCCCCTGGCCATGCCTTCCTCGGCGCCCTCCCGCCCCGCCGCGCCGAGGCCGATCAGCGCGCCGATCTTGCTGCCCAGCTCGACCGCTTCCTCCGGTGCGAGGGTGCTCAGGTGCTCGACCGCGATGGCGCCCTTCGGGTCCTTGTGGACGGCGATGGCGTCGATCACGCGAACGGTGCCGGACCTGCGGAGCTTCTCCAGTTCGGCGATCACCTCACCGCGGAAGTCCGGGTGGGTGAAGCCCAGCACGATCAGTTGAATCGGCCCGATGGCCATACGACTCCTCCTTTGTTCGGTCACGTCATCCGGTACGGGTGGCACGCAGGGCGAACACGGTCACGAGCAGCTCGTAGGCCGCCAGCACCACCACGATCGACAGCAGGGCCGTCCACGACGAGAGCAGCAGCGCGAGCACGACGGCCACGGCGACACCGCCCACGCGCACGGCGTCGAGGTGCTGCGCCGTCCAATGTGGACCATGCGCGGCGACCGCCTGCACGCCAACGCGGATCGCGCTCCAAGCCTTGACCGTTTTGCGGCGCAACCACATCGGTCCTCTGCCCGGTCCGATCACGTACATCAGCAGGGCCAGCAGCGCGCCTGTCCACAGCATCTGCCAGCCCCGTGTGCGCAGCTGGCTGAAGACCGCCGTCAGCACATCCGCGGCGCCGTCGCGGTAGAGCCCTTCCGGCATGCTCTGGAGGATCTGGTCGCGGACCGCGCGCAGCACCGCCGTGACCGCCACGGCCGCGATCACCAGCCACAGACCGAGTTGCAGCGCCGTGCGCCGGCGATCGAGCGAGACGAGCAAAGCGAGCACGAGCAGCACGAGTGTGCTGAGCAGGAACAGAACGAGGCTTCTCTTGGCCGTCGCCACCGCCTGCTGGGCCGCCCACAGCTGGCCGGAGTCGTAGACGGTGAACCGCGCGAAGTTCTCCGGCAGCGTGACGCCGAGCGAGTCCTGCACCCGGACCCGCAGATCCGCCGGGATCTCACCACTGCTCAGGTCCGGCAACGAGAGCTGCCTGCCGAACAGGGTGGGCAGCTGCGCGCTGAGCGTCCGGAGCATCTCGTTGATCAACGGCAGCAGGTCGATCTCGACCCGGTCCCGGTGGACGGACACGAGTTCGCTGTCGCCCTCGATGACCGCGAGCGCACGCTGGTGGGCACGGCGGTTGAGCTCGATCCAGACGCGCTGGAACTGCTCGCTGGCAAGGACCTCGGCGGCCGTCGCCCGCACCGGGGCGTGCAGCTGGCTCGCCAGCGGCCCGGCGACGAACGCGGCCTGCTCGGGCAGCACCGCGCGCAACCGCTGTTCGACGTCGACGGCCTCGAACAGCTTGACGGTCGCGAAGTCCGCCACCGCCAGGGCGACCTCCGGATCTTGGGGCAGGGGCGCGACTGTGGCGACCCACCGGTCGGTGTTGAGCGCGGTGCGCGCACTCCAGATGCCGACCACGCTCATCACGAGCGCGAACGCCGTCACCGCTATCAGCACGGCGGCACCGATCCGGCGGAGCATCCGCACTGTGACCTCGCGCCGCTGCCGCCGGTCCAGCCGTGCCTGCAGCGCGTAGACCTGTGCCCGCAACCGGGGCAACTCGTCGGGTTCGCCGGTCATCGCACGGCCCGCGGCAGGAACGCGGCGGCCGCCATGCCGCCGAGTGCGATCAACGCCAGCACCACCAACGCCAGCGCGTAGGAACGTTCGGGTGTCCTGGTGATGCCCGCGACGAGGATGGTGCCCGCGATCGCGGCGCCGAGGGACGACCCGAGGTTGGACACGCTGCGGGACAGGCCGGAGATCTCGCCCTGCAGCGCGTCCGGGAAGCTCGACTGCACGACGTTCACCGACGGCGTCAGCATCGCGCCGATGCCGAGCCCGATCAGGAACAGTCCGGGCAGGAAGGTCCACGGCTGTGGCGAAAGGGCGAGCAGCGCGAGGAAGAGCCCGATACCTCCGACCGTCACGGCGAACCCGGTCAGCACGAGGCTGCGCTGGGCGTGCCGGCGCGCAAGACGCTCCGCTGACAGAGATGCGAGCAGCACACCCGCTGTCGCCGCCGTGAGGATCAGGCCGGTCTCGATCGCGTTGTAGCCGCGCACGACCTGGAGGTAGGCCGAGACCACGAACGAGATTCCCATGAGCACCAGCCACTGCACGTTCTGCGTGACCAGGCCGAGGTTGGACGTGCGACTGCGGAACAACTCCGTCGACAGCAACGGTTCCACGCCGGCACGTTCCTTGGCGCGCACGGAGTGGAAGAACCACACGAGCGTGAGGACTCCGGCGGCGAGCAACCCCAGCATCAGCCAGAGGTTGTTGTCCGCGGCCAACACGCCCGACACGACCAGGACGAGCCCGACCGACGACAGCACCGCGCCGCGGAGGTCGAACGGGCGGCTCGGATCCGGTGGCCGCGGGTCCTGGACGTGCTTGCGGCTCAACACGAAGATCACCGCGACGACCAGCGCCTGGAACAGGAACGCCACCCGCCAGCTGAGCACCGTCGTGATCAGCCCGCCGATCAACGGCCCGGTCGCGGCGCCGACGCCCGCCATGCCGTTGATCACGCCGAAGGCACGGGCGCGTGAGGTGACGCCGGTGAACAGCATCGTCGCCAGGATGTAGACGGGCGGGATCAGCAACGCGGTGCCGACGCCCTCCAGGATCGAGTTGCCGACGATGAGGACGGGCAGACCGGGCGCGAACGCGCTCAGCACCGCGCCGAGCCCGTACACGGCGAGACCGGCGGTGAGGCACCGCTTGCGGCCGTAGCGGTCGGTCAGCTTGCCGCCGGGGATCATCAGCGCCGCCATGACCAGCAGGAAGATCGTGATCGCGAGCTGGACGCCCTGGACGGTGGTGTCCAGGTCCCGGCTGATGTCGTTGATCATCACGTTCATGTTGGAGCCGGCGAAGCTGCAGATGAACTGGGCGAGGGCGAGGGGCACGAGCACTCTGCGCAAGGCGTTGGAGTCCACTCACGCAGACTCCGGCGGCCGCGTCCCGAGCGCTTCACGCGCCGCGGATGAGGTGCCGTGACGGTGCTCCCCCGCGGCGGGTGGTGTGCCGGCGACCGCGGGGGTGTTGCGTCGCTGGTGGACCGGGGCCCCACCGGTCCCGTCGGCGGGGAGGTGCGCGATGACCGGTTCAGTGGCCGCGAGGATCGCCTCGGGTCTGGCTGCCCGCAAGGAGGTTCCGCTCGCCGGCCACGCGGACCTGCCCACCGGCCGTGACCGTCCTGACCCGGTGGAGGTCCTCACCGGGCAGGACGGCACGCGGCTGCCGGAGCTCGTGCCGATCCGGTACGGGCGGATGCTGGCCTCGCCGTTCGCGTTCTTCCGCGGTGCCGCCGCGGTGATGGCCGGCGACCTGGCCAGGACGCCGTTCTCCGGACTGACCTGCCAGCTCAGCGGGGACGCGCACGTGGGCAACTTCGGGGTCTTCGCCTCCCCGGAGCGGCGGCTGGTGTTCGACCTCAACGACTTCGACGAGACGCTGCCCGGTCCGTGGGAGTGGGACGTCAAACGCCTCGCGGCCAGCATCGCCGTCGCCGGGCGGGAGAACGGGCTGGGGCGCAAGGCCCGCGCGGCCGCCGTGCGCACCGCCGCCGGCCGCTACCGGTCGGCGATGATCCGCTTCGCCGGACGGGGTGACCTCGACGTCTGGTACGCCCACGCCGGTGCCGACGAGATCGAGATCCTGCTCAAGGCACGGGCGGACAAGACCAAACAGCGCCGTTTCGCGCAACAGCAGGCGAAAGCCCGTGCGCGGGACAGCCTGCAGGCCTACCGCAAGCTGACGTCCGTCGTCGACGGATGCCGTCGCATCACGGCGGATCCGCCACTTCTCGTGCCGGTCGGGCATCTGCTGCCCGACGCGGACCGCGCGGACCTGGAGTTCATGATCCAGGACCTGCTCGCCGGGTACGCCGGCACCTTGTCCGCCGATCGGCGTCATCTGATGAACGGGTTCCGGTTCGTCGACATGGCGCGCAAGGTCGTCGGTGTCGGCAGCGTCGGGACCCGGTGCTGGATCGTGCTGCTGTACGGGCGGGACGAGAACGACCCGTTGCTGCTGCAGGTGAAGGAGGCGTCGCGGTCGGTTCTCGCGGACCACGTTCCCGGCGGCGTGCGCACGAACCACCGCAGCGAGGGCGAACGCGTCGTGGCCGGGCAGCGGTTGATGCAGGCCGCCGGCGACATCTTCCTCGGCTGGGAGACCGCCGAGGGCATCGACGGGCTCACCAGGGACTTCCACGTCCGGCAGCTGCGCGACTGGAAGGGCTCGGCGTCGGTCGAGACCATGGACGCGGCGGGCCTGCGGCTGTACGGCGCGCTGTGCGGGTGGACGCTGGCCCGAGCGCACGCGCGCACCGGCGACCGGATCGCGATGGCCGCGTACCTCGACGACGGCAGGGCGTTCGACGCCGCGCTCGCCGAGTTCGCCGAGCGCTACGCGGACCGCAACGAGCAGGACTACCGGCTCGTCTCGGAGGCGGCGCGGGCCGGGCGCATCACGGTCCTAAGTGGACTCTGATCTGTACCAGAACATCTTCTGAGGAGACTCGATGTGCCGATGGCTCGCGTATTCCGGTTCCCCGGTTCTGCTGGAGGAGCTCCTCTACGTGCCGGCGAACTCGCTCGTCACCCAGAGCAAGCACTCGCGGCTGGGAGTGGAGACCACCAACGGTGACGGCTTCGGGGTCGGCTGGTACGCGGCCGCGCCGTTGCCGGGTCTGTTCCTGAGCACCGAACCCGCGTGGAACGACCGCAACCTGCGGGAGCTGTCCGCGCAGACCACGGCGGGCCTCGTCTTCGCGCACGTTCGCGCGTCCACCGGCAGCGCGGTCCAGCAGACCAACTGCCATCCGTTCCGGCACGGCCGCCGGCTGTGGATGCACAACGGGCTCATCGCCGGTTTCCCCTTGCTGCGCAGGGAACTCTCGCTGGTGGTCGACCCCTCGCTCTACGCGGAGATCGAGGGGTCGACCGACTCGGAGATCCTGTTCTTCCTCGCGCTGACCTTCGGCCTGGAGCACGACCCGCCGACCGCCGTCGCCCGCACCGCCGGGTTCGTCGAGGCGATCGGCAGGAACCACGGCATCGCGCACCCGCTGCAGATGACGGTCGCCACGACCGACGGCGAGACCACCTGGGCGTTCCGCTACTCCAGCGAACGCCGCTCGCGCACCCTGTTCCACAGCAACGACATCACGACGCTGCGGCAGCAGTACCCGGACAACCCGACACTGCACGGCCTCTCCCCCGACACGCGGCTCGTCGTGTCGGAACCGCTGGGCGACCTGCACGGCGCCTGGCGCGAGGTGCCCGAGTCGACCTGCGTCGTCGCGCGCGGCGGCGTCGAGGAGCTCCTCCCGTTCGGTCCGCTCCGATGACGGCGCCGGTGGTGGCCGGTGTCGACGGCTCGTCGTCCGCCCTGGCCGCGGTCATGTGGGCCGCCGACGAGTGCGCCCGGCGCAACACCCCGCTGCGGCTGGTGCACGCCTCCGCAGGACATCTCGTGTCCGACGGTGCCGGCGTCTCGGCGTGCCTGGCCGAGGCCGCCATCGCCGCCCGTGCGGTGGGTCCGGACGTGGAGTTCACGACCGAACCGGTCAGCGGTGGCGCGACGAGCGTGCTGATCGAGGAGTCCCGGCACGGATGGCTGCTGGTGCTCGGTTCGCAGGGCATCGGCAACGTCCGGGGCCTGCTGATCGGCTCGACCGCGGCCGCCCTCGCCTCGCACGCTCGATGCCCGCTGGTGATCGTGCGGGGCCTGGCGGCCACCGACGGCCCGGTAGTGGTGGGCCACGACGGTTCCGTCGCGAGCGAGGCCGCGCTGGCGTTCGCCTTCGGGGCCGCCTCACTGCGCGCCGCCCGGCTCACGGTCCTGCTGTGCAGGCCCGGCGTCACCGTGGAGAGCGCCTACCGCAGGGCGCGTTTCGCCGCAGCCCGCGACGAGGCGGACGACGACGCCCGCGAGGTGCTTCAGCGCTGGCAGAGCCGCTATCCCGACGTGCGGGTGGAACGCGTGCTGCCGCGCGACCGTCCCGTGCGCGCACTCATGCGGTACGGCGCCGAGGCACAGCTCCTGGTGGTGGGCAGTCACGGCCGCGGTGGGTTCGACGGCATGCTGCTCGGCTCGACGAGCCAGGCCCTCGTCTCGCACGCCCCGTGCCCGTTGGTGATCGTGACCTCGGCGGACCGGCGGGCCGGCCTCATCCGGTGACGGGGTGGACGAGGCCGCGTTCGGGCCGACCGGCCGCGAGCCACTCCTGGGTGCTCCGACGCGCGGCGTCGATCAGCTCCCGGGACCGGCTGAAGTCGGCCGGCGACACGCTGAGCGGGCACAACGGCGGCACCACGCGCAGGTCGACCTCGTCCCGGTAACGCTCGACGTCGACCGCGAGCCGGTGGTTCACCAGCAACGTCAACGCGTGCAGCGCCATCCCGAGAGCGCTGCGCGGCGGCTGCGCGAGGTCGCACGCGTACCCGGTCGGCAGCACCCACACCCGTTCCGCACCCAGCGCCACCGCGTGCGACACGGGGTTGTTGTTCACCGCACCGCCGTCCATCAGGAACCGGCCGCCGAGCGACACCGGCGGGAACACCGCGGGGATGGCAGTGCTGGCCATCAACGCGTCCACCGCGTCGCCCTCGGACAGCAACACCTCCTCTCCGGACAACACGTCCGTGGCGCCGACGTGCGCGGGCGTCGGCGTGGTGCCGAGCGTGATGCCGGAGAGGTGGGTCCGCAGCAGGCGCCGCAGCGCCGTGCTGGGCACGAGGTGGTCGCTCAGCCCGAGGACACCGAGGAGGCCGCGCACCGGCCGGATCGGGAAGACGTCCTTGCGGGACAACGACGTCCACAGCTCCGTGAGGGTGCCGACCCCCTCGGGGCCGGGGTGGGCCGCGTGCCAGACACCGTTGACAGCGCCAACCGATGTGCCGACGACCAAGTCGGGCTGGATGCCCTCGCCGACGAGCGCCGCGAGCATGCCCACCTCGACCGCGCCCAGGCTGCCGCCGCCGGCGAACACGAACGCGGTCTTCATCGAACCATTCTGCCGCCGGGCGGGGCGGCTCACGAGGGGCCAGTTCCCCACCCCCTCCGAACCACCCGCGCCGGGTGACCCGCCACACCCCGCCCACCACCAGCCTGGCGATCACCTGACGTGCCAACCGAAAGGCGAACGACATGGCCGGTGCGGAGAAGGAAAGGCTGCGAGAACCGGACGAATGGCGACGCTGGGGCCCGTACCTCGGCGAACGCCAGTGGGGCACGGTCCGGGAGGCGTCGAACGGCGACGACGCCTGGACGTCGTTCACCCACGACCAGGCCCGCTACCGCGCCTACCGCTGGGGCGAGGACGGGCTGGCGGGCTTCAGCGATGACCGGCAGCGGGTGTGTCTGGCGCTGGCGTTGTGGAACGGGGCCGACCCGATCCTCAAGGAGCGGCTGTTCGGCCTGACCAACGGCGAGGGCAACCACGGCGAGGACGTCAAGGAGTGCTACTTCTACCTGGACGCCACGCCCACCTCGTCGTACCAGCGAATGCTCTACAAGTACCCGCAGCGGGCCTTCCCCTACGACGATCTCGTAGCCACCAACGGGAAACGCGGCCGCGAAGACCCCGAGTACGAGCTGCTCGACACCGGCGTGTTCGACGACGACCGGTACTTCGACGTCGTCGTGGAGTACGCCAAGGCAGGGCCTGAGGACATCCTGATGCGGGTCACCGCGCACAACCGCGGCCCGGACGAGGCGACGCTGCACGTGGTGCCGCAGCTGTGGTTCCGACACACGTGGTCGTGGGCGGGCACCATCGAACCCTCACTGCACACGCTGGGCACGGGCACGGTTCGGGCCGCGCACCCGGAGCTCGGCGTGTGGTGGTGGTACGCGGAGGGCCAGCTGATGGTCACCGGCAACGAGACCGACGACGAACGGGTCTTCGGCACTCCCAACACCACCCCGTACGTCAAGGACGGCATCGAACGCGCTGTGCTGCAGGGAGATCTCACGGCACTCGCGCCGGACGGCGTCGGCACGAAGGCCGCAGCCCACCACGTCCTGACGATTCCGCCGGGTGGCAGCAAAACCGTTCGCGTCCGCTTCACCACTGAGGCCGTGGACGAGCCGTTCCGCCGCTTCGACGCGGCGATCTCCGCCCGCCGCGAGGAGGCCGACGACTTCTACGACGAGGTGCTCGGCGGTGATCCGGCGAGTGGCGAACGGCTGGTGTGCCGGCAGGCGCTGGCAGGGCTGCTGTGGTCGCGGCAGTACTACGGGCTCGACGTGGAGCGGTGGCTCACCGAGCGCGGCGCGGACCCGATCGGTGCGCCGACCGGTCTGTCCAATGAGGACTGGCGGCATCTGGCGGCCGGGGACGTCGTCGTCATGCCGGACAAGTGGGAGTACCCGTGGTTCGCCGCGTGGGACCTCGCGTTCCACGCGGTGCCGCTCGCGGTGGTGGACCCGGCGGCGGCGAAGCAGCAGGTGGAGCTGTTGCTCGGGCGTCGTTACCTGCACCCGGACGGGCAGTTGCCCGCCTACGAGTGGAACTTCGGGGACGTCAACCCGCCGGTGCACGCGTGGGCGGCCTGGTTCGTCTACCAGTACGACCGCGACACCACCGGGACCGGTGACCGGGCGTTCCTGGCACGGGTGTTCCCGCCGCTGCTGCGCAACTTCGGCTGGTGGCTCAACCGCAAGGACGCCGACGGCCGCAACCTGTTCCAGGGCGGGTTCCTGGGGCTGGACAACATCGGCGTGTTCGACCGCAACGCCCCGCTGCCGACCGGTGGGCGGACCGACCAGGCGGACGGCACCGCGTGGATGGCGCTGTTCTGCCAGAACCTGGTGCAGATGGCGCTCGAACTGGCACGCGAGGACCCGGCGTACCTGGAGCACGCGGCGACGTTGCTGGAGAACCTCGCGTGGATCGCGGCGGCGACCAACCACGTCGGCAACGGGCTGTGGGACGAGGAGGACGGCTTCTTCCACGACGTGCTGCGGCATCCGGACGGCACGTCGACGCCGCTGCGCGTGCAGTCGGCGGTCGGGCTGATCCCGCTCGCCGCCGCGACCGTGGTCGGGGCCGGACTGCGGCGCGACCACCCCGGGCTCGTCGACGGCATGCGGGAGTTCCTCGACCGGCATCCCGCGGTGCGAGCGGCGTTGTGGGGCCACGGCGCGCAGACCGACGGCGACGGGCCGGTGCTGTTCGCGTTGTTCGACGAGAGCCGGCTGCGCCGCATCCTCACCAGGGTGCTCGACGAGGACGAGTTCCTGGGGCCGTACGGCATCCGGTCGCTCTCGCGGTGGCACGCCGAGCATCCGTACGTGCTCACGGTGGACGGCGTGGAGCACCGCGTCGGCTACCAGCCGGCGGAGTCGGACAGCTCCATGTTCGGCGGCAACTCCAACTGGCGCGGCCCGGTGTGGTTCCCGATCAACGCGATGGTCGTGCGCGCGTTGCTGCACCTGCACACCTACTACGGGGACGGCTTCACCGTCGAGTGCCCGACCGGGTCGGGGCGGAACCTCACGCTCGACCAGGTGGCGGGCGAGATCAGCGATCGGCTGCTCGCGACGTTCCTGCCAGGCGAGGACGGCCGCCGTCCGGTCCACGGTGGACAGACGCGCTACCGGGACGACCCGCACTGGCGGGACCTGCCGCTGTTCTACGAGTACTTCCACGGCGACAACGGGGCGGGCATCGGCGCGAGCCACCAGACCGGCTGGACGGCGCTCGTGGCGCTGCTGTCCCGCGTGCCCGCGAGGGAGGACGTGCGATGAACGGATGGCCGGACCGGCCCGTCGTCTACGAGATCAACACCGCGGTGTGGCTGGGCGAGCTGGCGCGAGACGCCGAACGCCCGGTCACCCTCGCCGAGGTGCCCGCCGCGGTCTGGGACGCGGTGGCACCGCCCGGCGTCGACGCGGTGTGGCTGATGGGCGTGTGGGAACGCAGCATGACCGGGCTGGCGCTCGCCAACGCGCGGAGCGGGTTGCGGGCCTCGTTCCAGGCGGCGCTGCCGGACCTGCGCCCCCAGGACGTCAGCGGGTCGCCGTACTGCGTGCGGCGCTACGTCGTGGCCGACGAGTTCGGCGGCGACGAAGGTCTCGCGAAGGCACGGGCGGAGCTCGCGTCACGCGGCGTGCGGCTGGTGCTCGACTTCGTGCCGAACCACGTGGCACCGGACCACCCGTGGGTGATCGACCGCCCGGAGCTGTTCGTCCGCGGCGACGTGGACGACTACGCCGAGAACCCCGAACGCTGGCTCGCGATCGGCGAACACGTCTTCGCGCGCGGCCGCGACCCGTACTTCCCGCCGTGGCCGGACGTCGTGCAGCTCGACGCCTTCTCCCCCGCGCTGCGGGCCGTGGCCGCGACGACGCTCGCGGGCATCGCGGCCCGCTGCGACGGCATCCGGTGCGACATGGCGATGCTCATGACCAACGACGTGTTCGCGCGCACCTGGGGCCGCGAGGCGCCCGAACGCGAGTTCTGGCCCGAGATCATCGACGGCCTGCGCGACCAGCACGCCGAGACCGTGCTGATCGCCGAGGCGTACTGGGACATGGAATGGACGTTGCAGCAGCAGGGTTTCGCCTTCTGCTACGACAAACGCCTCTACGACCGGCTCGTCTCGCGGGACGTCGAAGGGGTGCGCGCGCATCTGCGTGCCGACATCGGCTACCAGGCGAAACTGGTGCGGTTCCTGGAGAACCAGGACGAACCGCGGCTGGCGGCCACCCTCCCGCCGGACGCCGCCAGGGCCGCCGCGGTCGTCATCGCCACCCTGCCCGGTGCGACGCTGTGGCACGAGGGCCAGTTCGAGGGCAGGACGGTCCGGCCACCGGTGTTCCTCAACCGCCGTCCGGAGGAAACGCCCGACCACGACCTGGCCGCCTGGTACCGGCACCTGCTCGCGACCGTGCGGGAGCACCGCCTCCGGTGCGGCGAGTGGTTCCTGCTCGGCACCGAGGGCTGGCCGGACAACCAGTCGCACCGCTCGCTGCTCGCGTGGGAGTGGATCGAGGTCGGTGGGCCCAGGCACGTCGTGGTGGTCAACTTCTCCGATTCACCAGCACAGGCAAGGATTCCACTCGACTGGGAACCGCGACCGTGGCGGTTCACGGACCTGCTCGGCGGTGAGGTCTTCGACCGCGACCTCACCGCCGAGGGACTCTTCGTGTCATTGCGCCCGTGGGGTTTCCACGTGTTGTCGGTGGCCTGATCGAGCCCGCGCGCGGAGCAGGGCGGCTGCCCAGCCCGCGCGCGGGTCCGCGTCCACCAGCAACACCTTCACCAGCACGGTGAGCGGCACCGCCAGCAACGCGCCGAGCGGGCCGAGCACCCACGCCCAGAACGCGAGCGACAGGAACGTCGTGGTCGTCGACAACCCCGCGGCGTCCCCGGTGTAGCGCGGCTGCACCAGCGACTGCACCACGAAGTTCAGCAGCCCGTACACGGCCAGCACCGCCAGTGCGCGGCGCGGGCCGTGCTGCAGCAGGGCGAGCGCGGCGGGCGGCAGCACCCCGAGCACGAACCCGACGGTGGGGACGTAGTTGGTGACGAACGACAACACGCCCCACAACAGGGCCAGCGGCACGCCCAGCAACGCCAGCGCCACCGTGTCCAGCACCGCCACGACCGCTCCGAACACCGTTGTGATCAACAGGTAGCGCCGGGTGCGGCGGGCGAACTCCCGCAACGCCACCGTCAACTGCGGCCGCTGGTCCGCGATCTCGGCCAGCCTGCTGTCGGTCCAGTGCACCTCGACGCCCAGGAACAACAGCAGCGCCAGCAGGAACACCAGGCTGGTGGTGAGCCCGGTCAGGTCGGAGAGCAGCCCGGTGATCGACGCGAGCACCTTGCCCCGGTCCAGGCCGGCGAGCACGTGCTCCGCCTGCTGCACCAGGTGGTGGGCCGCGTACTCCGGCAGCATCCCGGCGAGCCGCACACCGGACACCACCACCGTCATGGCGATCGCGCCCAGCACCGCGTACACGAGCACGACGACGCCCGTGGTCGCGAGCCACGACGGTGCGCCCCGGCCGCGCAGCCACCGGTGCGCGGGGCTGATCGCGATCACGATCAGCCCCGCCAGCACGGTGGGCGCCACCAGCCACGCGACCGCCTTCAGCCCGGCGACCACGACCACCGCCGACGCGGCACCGAGCAGAATCGTCAAAGCGCGTGGCATCAACGAGAGGACGGCTCGAGCGCTGCCGCCGCCTCGTTGCCGTGCACCACCACGGCCCAGATCACCACCACGCACAAGGTGATGACGATCGTGGACCACACCGGGTGCACCGAGACGAATGCCAGTTGTGCCACCGCGTTCACCGCGGCGAGGATCACCGTGAGCACCCTGGCCCACGCGGAGCCGGAGAGCAGCGCGGCGCCCGCCAGCGCCACCAGCACGCCGAGCAGCAGGGTGATCCAGCCCCAGGTGGTGAGGTCGAAGACGATCACCTGCTCGCCGTTGGCGACGTAGTACTCGCCGCGGAACAACCCGACGAGCCCCTCGATGGCGTTGAACGCCCCCATGACGATCATCATGATGCCCGCGAACCAGATCCAGCCGAGCCAGCCTGTGTCCTGCATCGTGCCTCCGTTGTGTCGCGAAGCGTTGGTCCGGCCCACCGTGCCCCCGCGCCGCCCGGTGGATCTTCACCCGCCGCGTGTGAGTACCAGGGCACGTGTCCGCTCCGGCGGGTGAAGACCTGGTCCGTTCGGCGGACGAGCGTCGTCACCATGACCACACCCCCGTATGCGCCGATCGCCGATCACGGGCTGATCGGCGACCTCCAGACCACCGCACTGGTGTCCACCGACGGCACGGTGGACTGGTTCTGCTGCCCGCGGTTCGACTCGCCGTCGGTGTTCGCCTCGCTGCTGGACCGCAAGCGCGGCGGGTTCTGCCGGATCCGGCCGGCCGGGTTCACCGGCACGGGCAAACAGCTGTACTTCCCGGACACTGCGGTGCTGATCACCCGTTTCATGACCGAGGACGGCACCGGGGAGGTCGTCGACTTCATGCCGCCGCTGCCCGACGAGGGCCCGACCGAACGGCACCGGCTCGTGCGCCTGGTGCGGTGCGTCCGGGGGCGGGTCACGTTCGAGCTCGACGTTGCCCCGCGCTTCGGCTACGGCCGCCGGGCGCACCGCGCGCACCTCACCGACGACGGCGTGGTCTTCGCGTGCGGCCAGTTCGGCCTGGTGCTGCACGCCGTGCGCGAACCCGGTGACGCCCGGCTGGTGTCCGGGCAGATCACCGACACCGGCGACCTGCGCGCGACGATCAGCCTGGAGGAGGGGCAGACCCGCGGCATCGTGCTGGAGTCCGGTGTGGACGGTCCGCCGCGCGCCGTCGCCGCGGCCGAGGCGCGGGCGATGTTCGAACAGACCGTGCGGTTCTGGCACGAGTGGCTCGCCCGCGGCACCTACCGCGGCCGGTGGCGCGAGGCGGTCGACCGTTCGGCCATCACCCTCAAGCTGCTCACCTACGCGCCGACCGGGGCGATCGTCGCCGCCCCCACGGCCGGCCTGCCGGAACAGCTCGGCGGCGAGCGGAACTGGGACTACCGCTACACCTGGGTCAGGGACGCCTCGTTCGCCGTCGGTTCGTTGCTGCGGCTGGGGTTCACCGACGAGGCGGCGGCGTTCGGCGGCTGGCTCACCGAGCGGTTCGTGGAGGGTGAGCCACTGCGGGTGATGTACGCGGTGGACGGGTCCACCGACCTCACCGAGCACGTCCTCGACCACTGGGAGGGACACCGGGGGTCGTCGCCCGTGCGGGTCGGCAACGACGCGGCCTGCCAGTTGCAGCTCGACATCTACGGCGAACTGCTGGACAGCGTGTACGCCGCCCACCTGCGCGGGGTGCGCATCGGGCATCGCGGCTGGCACGCGGTGGTCGAGCTGCTGGACTGGCTGGCGGAGAACTGGAACCAGCCGGAGGAGGGGATCTGGGAGACGCGGGGCGGACGCGCGGACTTCACCTACGGCAGGGTGATGAGCTGGGTCGCGTTCGACCGGGCGATCCGCATCGCCGAGAGCGAGGGGAAACCCGCACCGGTGGCGAGGTGGCGCTCGCAGCGCGACCGGATCTACGGCCAGGTGTGGGACCAGGGCTGGGATCATCGCACCGGAGCGTTCGTGCAGCGCTACGGCTCGCAGGTCCTCGACGCGTCGTTGCTGCGGATGGCCCAGGTGGGGTTCGTCGCGCCGCGGGACCCGGTCTGGCTGGACGCCCTCGCCGCGATGGAGTCCCTCGTCAGCGACAGTCTCGTGAGGCGCTACGACACGGACGCGTCGCCCGACGGACTGCGGGGCTCGGAGGGCTCGTTCTCGTTGTGCACCTTCAACTACGTGACGGCGCTGGCGCTGTCCGGACGGGCCCGCGAGGCACGGCTGGTGTTCGAGAAGATGCTGACCTACGGCAACCACGTCGGCCTCTACGCCGAGGAGATCGCGGTGACCGGGGAACAGCTCGGCAACTTCCCGCAGGCGTTCACCCACCTGGCCCTCATCGACGCCGCCGTCACCCTCGACGAGCAGCTCACTCGCGACGGGTGAGGACGCGGCGGCGCCCGGCTCGCACAGTCATCGGCATGGCGACATTGACCGTGTGGAAGTTCGACACGACCGAAGGGGCGCACAACGCGCTGCAGGAGCTGACGAGGCTGCAGGACCAGCAGCTGATCGTCGTGCGGGACGCGGCCTACGTCTACTGGGAACCGGACGCGAAACGACCGAAGACCAAGGAGCTCGGCAAGCTCACCGGCGCGGGAGCGCTCGGCGGCGGCTTCTGGGGGCTGTTGTTCGGCCTGATCTTCTTCGTGCCCCTGCTGGGTGCGGCGATCGGGGCCGGTGTCGGCGCGCTGGCCGGTTCGCTGTCCCGCGCGGGCATCGACGACGACTTCGTGAAGGAGATCAGGGACACCGTCACGCCCGGCACGTCCGCGCTGTTCGTGATGTCCGAGGGCGCCGTCGTCGACCGGGTGGCCGAGAGGTTCAAGCAGACCGGCGCCACCCTGCTGACCACCAACCTCACCGTGGAACAGGAGGAGCTGCTGCGGGAGACGTTCTCCGCCTGACCACTCGATGATCTCGGCGGTGCCGGGCCGGTGACGACTGCCGGGGAGCCGATGCCGGCCTGACACCGCCCGCCGATGAGCCGGCCGGAGCGCGGACCACCGCGCTCCGGCCGGTTCGCTTTCACCGCGAGGGGCCCGCCACCCGCACCCGCGCGGCCGCGTCGCCCAGCAGCGAGTGGACGATCCGCAGCACGTCCGCGACGTGGTCGCGGTGCTCGTTGATCAGCTCGGCGCGGCGGGTCGCCTCCCGCACCACGTACTCCGCCCGGCGGCGCGCGGTCTCCTCCATCAGCCGCACGTCGTGGCAGGTCTGCTTGCGCCGCAACGCGAGCGCGAGCTCGAAGTCCTCGGTGACCTCCGCCCGGTGACGGGCCGCCGCGTCGTCGAGCGCACGGCGGCCCGCCTCCCCCTCCCGCAGGATCCGCGCCATCCGCACACGGGTCTGCGCCAGCAGCTCCCGGTGCTCGGCGTGCGTGCGTCGCGCGGACTCCCAGGCGTGGTCCTCCAGCGCGGTGGCCCGGTCGGTGATCTCCGCAGCCTGCGCGAGCGTGCGCTCCACGACGTACCGAAGCCGTTCCCCGACGGCGTAGGGGGACTGCGGCACGGCGCGCAGCCGGTCGAGCCGTTCCCGCAACGCGCGGTTGTCCTCCCGTTCGGACTCCAGGTGCCGGGCGAGCGACTCCGCCCTGGCCTCCGCCGCGTCGCGGTCCGCGGTGAGCGTCTCGATGTCGTGCTCGGCCTCGTGGACGTAGTGCCACACCTGGTCGCGCCGGAAGCCCAGCCACGCGACGTCGAACGCGGTGCGCAGCGGCACCAGTTCCGCGGTCACGGCCGCACCAGCGTCAGCGGCACGCGGCACAGCGCGCCGATGCCCTCCTCGGGGGCCTGCCGGGCACCCGCGTTGATCACGTGCACCCGCGTGCCGCTCAGCAACGCCGCCCGCACCGCCACGTCCGCGAGCAGCCCGCAGCGGCGGCGGGACCCCACGGCCTCGCCAGGAGCCACGTCCGTCGGCGCGAGGCCGTACCAGGCGGTGGCGGTGACGTCCTCCGGCTGTCCCACGAACAGCTCGTCCACCCGCCCGTCGGCCAGCGCGCCCAGGGTCTCGTCCACGCCCTCGACCCCCAGCCGCCGCGCCCTGCCGCGTTCGTGGAAGTCCGCCAGCACCCCCGCGGTCCACGTGCGGGCGGCCGCGCGCACCTCGTCCTCGATCCTGCTCGGGCTCAGGTCGGTGCCGACCCAGCGGGCCGTCGTCTCGCGCCGGACGGGGGCGGGCAGCGCGGCCCACAGCGCTGCCACGACCTCGTCCTGTCCCGCCACGATCAGCAGCCTGGCGTCCTGCCGGACCAGCATCGCCGCGACCGCCGACGCGACGGACCGAACACCCTCGTGCCAGTCCTTTTCCGGGTAGTGCAACGACATCCACTCCGCGCCGGGCGTGCCGAGCTCGGCGGTGTCGCGGGTGGCGGCGGCGACCACGCACGGCGGGCGGTCCTGCACCCACGCGAGCAACGGCAGCACGTGCGCGGGCGAGCTGAACCACGCCAGGTCCAGATGACTCAGTCCGGGCGCCCGGAAGACGCGCGGCGGCACCTCGCCGCCCGCGAACCCCACCAGCGTTCCCGCGGCCGGATCGGCGTCGTGGGCCCGGTGCAACGCGGCACCGATCGCACCGACCACGTCGTCGCCCGCTCCGTCACTGCGCAGCTGGTCGGCCAGACGGACCCAGCGCGACCGCCACGAACGCAACGGACTCGATCCCATGTAGACGGACGCGACCGGCCGGGCGGGCCGGACCACGTCGATCAGATCCCGCAGCGCGGGCAGGCAGGTCTTGGGCACAGCAGCGACTCCTCTTCCCCGTCGTGGACTGGCCACAGAGTCCGGGGAGCCGGTGATCCGCTTCTTCACCCGGCGCGGATGAACCGGCCTGCGCGCACGGGTGCGGCGCTCGCCCCGTCCGGGGGAGGTCCGGCCCGTGCGCGACGAGCAGCGTCGGAGCTCTAAGGAGGTGCGGACTTCCATGAGCCGTCAACCTGATCGTTCCCGCTCCCGTCGCATCGTGCTCGCCGTCGTGCTGTTCGCGTTCGTCGTCTCCGCCACCGGCGACGACGACTGCGGGGAGACCTCCCCGCTCGTGGTCACCGGCGTCCTCGCGGCCGCCGGTCTGCTGCCCAGACTGGTCGGGGTGGCCGGTCGCGCGCTGGTGCTGACAGCCCAGCCGGGCAAGGCGATCCGGCCCCCCTGCGCGGCCGAGTGATGCGGTTCGATCACATGATCATCCAAGGCAATTCCATCGGGGAGTGTCATCCTTCATGTCCGACAGTTCGGAGTGCGAGCGACCAGCGCACGACACCAGTCCGCCCAGGTTCAGAGTTCCCGTCTCCGCCGTCCCGCTCGTGGCACGAGATCAGCTGCTATCCACTGTGGACGGTCACGTCGCGGCGGCACCGGTCACCCTGGTCACCGGGCCCGCCGGCAGCGGCAAGACCACGTTGCTCGCGGAGTGGGCGAGACGCCGTCCCGGCCGGGTCGCGTGGCTGACCCTGAACGAGCACGACAGCCTGCCCGCGCGGCTGCGCATCGCGATGAGGGACGCGCTCACCGGCGTCTGGCCGGACCAGACCCGCCTCGACGCGATCCCGTGGTCGGAACCGGGTTTCTCCTCGGCGATCGTGGCCGCGTTCGACCACCTGCCCGCGTCCGCGTGCCTGGTGCTGGACAACGTGCACGAACTGCGCGACCCCGACGCCCTCGCCACCATCGACCTGCTCACCCGGCAGCCACCGGACCGGCTGAGACTGGTGCTGCTCGGCCGGTTCCCGCCGCCGCTGCACCTCGCCAGGCTGCACCTGGAGGGCAGGTTGCGCGAGGTGCTCCCCCACGAGCTCGCGTTCGACCTGGCGGAGACCGAGGCGCTGCTCGCCGCGCACGACGTCTCGCTCTCGGCCCAGGAGACCAGGGCGCTGCTCACCAGCACTGAGGGCTGGGCGGGCGGGCTGACGTTCGCGGCGATGCGGATGAACACGGCCGGCACACCGCCGGCCGACCTGCTCATGCTCACCGGGCAGGACGAGATCGTGAACAGCTACCTCGTCGAGGAGGTGCTCGCGGCCCAGTCGGCGAGCACGCGCGACCTGCTGGTCGCGACCAGCGTCTGCGACGCGGTGAGCGCGGGCCTCGCCGGCGTGCTGACACCGGAGCACCCGAGCCCCGGTGTCGTGCTCGACCAGCTCGAGCGCACCAACGCGTTCGTGAACCGGCTGAGCAGCGCACCCGAGTGGTACCGGTGCCATCCGGTGCTGCGGGCGCATCTTCTCGCCGAGCTCCGCCGCACCCGTCCGGCCGACGAGCGAGAGCTGAACCGGACAGCGGCGCGCTGGCACCACGAGCACAGCCTGCCGTTGACGGCGTTGCGGCACGCCATCGCGGCCGGCGAGGACCAGCTCGCCGCGGAGATCATCGAGCACTCGGTGCTGCGGGAGATGCTGCGCGTGGGTGGCGCGCAGGTGCAGCCGGTGCTGAGCGCGGTGCCCGGCCACGTGCTGGCCAGGCCCGCGGTCGGTGCGGTCGCCGCGCTCGTCGCGCTCGACGCCGGCGACCTCCCCGCCGCGGACCGGGTGCTCGCCGGGATGGGCGGCTCCTCCCCCGCGCTGCGGCCGGAACGGGTCCGGGTGCTGCACGGCACCGCGTTGCTGCGCCGCGGCCGGTTCAACGCGCACGTCGGCGAGGCGCTCGACATCATGGCTCGGACGTCCGCCGGGCTGAGCGGCACACCGGACGCGGACGTCGCCGCCCTGCTCGACCGCGGTGTCGCGGCGTTGTCGCGCGGCGAGCACGGCGCCGCGGAGGCCGACCTGGTCCGTGCGGCGACGCTCGCCAGGAAGGAGGGTTTCACCCACGCGGAACTGGACTCCCGGGTGCACCTGGCGGCGCTGGCGAGCGCGATGGGCGACATCGTGGAGGGAGCGCGGCTCGCCCAGGCGGCGGTCGAGTTCGCCGAACGAAGGGGCTGGCAGACGCACTTCACCTGCGCTCTCGCCTACTCGCTGCTGGGCGTGCACGCCTACCTGCGCATGGAGGACGCGCACGCGAGCGACCTGGCCATGCGCGCGACGGAGGCGCTGGGCGACCGCCTCGACCTCGGCGTCGGGATCGCGGTGCGCACGCTGGACGCGGCGGTGTCGTTCACCACGGCCGGCGACCCCCGTGCCGTCGCCGGCCGCCTGCGCCGGCAGTGGCAGGACGTCGCCGGGCGCGAGGTGACACCACCGGTCGTCGCCCACATAGCGCCTGCGCTGCAACGGATGGCGCTGCGGACCGGCGACGAGCAGTGGGCCGCGGCGATGCCCGGCCAGGTCGAGGCGATGTTCGGCCCGTGCGGGGAGCAGGCGGTGCTCCAGGCCGTGCTGCACTCCCACCACTCACGCGTCAACCAGGCCCGCAAGCTGGTGGAACCGTTGCTGTCGGGGGATCTGCCCGCGGTGGCGGCACCGACCGTGGTGGACGCGTGGCTGCTGGAGGCCGTGCTGGTGGAGCGTACCGGCGACCAGCGGCGTTCCCACGAGGCCGTCACCCGAGCCCTGGCGGCCGCGGAGCCCGTCGGCACGATCCGGCCGTTCGTCCACGCGGGCAAGCCGGTCCGCGAACTCCTCGCCCGCGGCGCCGGCCGGTTCGGCAGGCTGGACCGGTTCGCCACGACCACGATGACGGCGTTGCCGGCGGCGGCGCCGAACTCCGCGGGCGTGCTCACGACCCGCGAACGCGATCTGCTGGTCGAGCTGCCGTCCATGCGCACCACCGAGGAGATCGCGACCTCGCTGTTCGTCTCCGTCAACACCGTGAAGACGCATCTGCGCGGCATCTACCGCAAGCTGGGCGTGAACCAGCGGCGCGACGCCGTCCTCGTCGCGCGGCGACTAGGTCTGATCTGACCGCGAACTGGCGTTTCAGGCCGTGGCCCGGTAGTCGAACGCCCTCGCGGACATCCCTGGCTCGGCCCACGCGTTGCCTGGTCGTGAGCGGTTCCCGTGGTCGCACCGGAAACGCTCGGCTGGGACACCCCAGCCGAGCGTTCCGCGGCCTTTCAGCTGACGGACACCCCAGGCTCCGGCAGCACCCCGAAGCTCGCCGGACAGGCCCCGCGCTGGATCGAGCTCGTCCGGTTCGTCGCGAACGCGTCGAAGACCGGGTAGTGGCCGCCGGGCGCCATCTGCGAGAACGGCACGCGGAAGCTGAAGTCGTCGTAAAGGCACCACGGCACCGTGTCGTGGCTCCACGCCGAGCTGATCCTGTTGTTGAGCGCGAACTGCCGGAGATCACCCGCACCGCTGTTGAAGCACGCATGCTGTCCCGCGTAGCTGTTCAGGTCGAAAACCCCGGTGCGCCAACCACTGCACCGGTCCGGCGTGTGAGCGCCGGCGGACGGCGCGACCACGACCGACACGACCACGGCGGCGGCCGCGGCGAGCAACGCCGCTGCTTTCCTCGCGAACATGCTGTTCTCCCCCTGCTGTGGATTTCCTGCGTACCGGGAATGCTAGGAGGAACGACTCAGCGGACTCTCCAACAATTCTCCACCCGCACCCCGCCCCCACCATTAGCCGTTCGAGCCAGCTGACCAGCGACAACGCCCTGAACAGCCGCGTTACGTCAACACAACCGGCAATTCCGCGGACTTCCGACGACATGCCGCCGTTTGTGCGAAAGCGCTGAAAATCCACCGGCGACACGGTTTCATAGGACCCGGGGTGTTCAACCATGGGGGAATCAACAAGAACCTTCGGCGCCGCACTGCGCGCCCAGCGAGCCCTGCTGGGCCTGACCCAGCGCGAAGTGGCCGACCGAGCACGGGTCAGCGTCCGCGCGTTGCGCTACATCGAGAACGGCTCCGCGCCACGCCCGGCCCTGCTGCGCCGCCTGGCGTCGACCGTGGGACTCGACTCAGCGATCTTCACCCGCACACCGTTGGCACGCATCAGGATCCTCGGCCCGCTGGAGGTGGAAGGCGTGCCGGTGCCGTTGATGCAACGCCGCCTGCTCGGCCTGCTGGCGCTGCACCCGAACCAGGTCGTGGCCCGCGAGGAGATCATCGACGCGCTGTGGCAGGACTCGCCACCGGACTCGCACGTCCACCTGGTGCACAACTACGTGACGCGGTTACGGGCGTTCAGCACGGTGGAACGAGTGCACTGCGGCTACCGCCTCGTCGCCGATTCCGCAGGCCTGGATCTGGTGCGGTTCAACGAACTCCTGGTCCGTGCGGACCTCGCTGGGCTCGGCGAGGCGGTCGGGTTGTGGCGCGGCCCCGTGCTCGCCGACCTGCCTGCCGAGGTGCGACTGCACCCGACCGCGATCGCGTTGCACCAGCGCCGGATCGCCGCCGTGCTCGCCCACACCGACCTGGCACTGCGCACTACGGGCGAGCCGTTCTCGCCGTCGTTGATCACGCTGGCGCACGACGAGCCGTTGCACGAAGGCCTGCAGGCGCGGCTGATGCTGGCCCTGGCCAGGACCGGGCAGCAGGCGTCGGCGTTGCGGTTGTTCGAGCGGGTCCGCTCCCGACTCGCGGCCGAGCTGGGGGTCGAGCCTCGGCGGGATCTGCGGGATGCGCATCTGAGGGTGCTGCGGCAGGAGGTGTGACGCGGCTGCTCGTGAGCTCTAGTCGAGGCAGCGCAACCACATCACGCGCGGAACGCCGACTCCCTCCTGGCCGGGCCGCACGTCCACGATGCCCAGCCGCACGCGGGTCCTCGTGGAGGTGTCGGCACCGTCCCGTGACCGATCGGCGTCGCCCAGCCCTCGCGACGAAGCCAGCCACTTCATCCCCATCGCTGTTTCATACCAGCACATGGGCCTGTTGGACTTGGCTTCCGCTCTGCGGCATGACCGGACGTCTGATAATTCGAAAGCCGCCGATGTGCATGATCGATACTATTCGCGCGCATCATGGAGTAGATCAGTGGTAGATCACCCCGCTCGGGACGGGGAGGGCGCGGGTTCGATTCCCGCCTCCATGTCCGACAAACCGTGGAGTCCGCTGTGTCCGACCAGATCCACACCGCTTCGCCGGGTTTCGCCACCGGTCAGTTGGCGCGGGCGTTGGCCGCGGCGATCTCCGCGGGCACCGAGGCCGACCGCGAGCGGGCGCTGCGAAAGGTGCGGCGCTGGGAGGACGTCGTCAGCGGAATGGCCGGCGGCACGCTTGCGGTCGGTTCCCGCACCCCGGTCGCGGACACCCCGGCGTGGGTGACGCTCGAGGTCGCGCACGGTGGCTTCGCGACCGGCAGGTACCTGGCCGAGGTGCCGCTCTCCGAAGACGAGACCGCCCGCGTCGCTTCCCTCCCGGACGAGGTTCCAGGCGGCAACGAGCGGGAACGGCTCAACCTCTGGTATCTCGGCGACGCCGGTCAGGCCGAGCTCCTGGACGCGGTCCGCGCCGGGCGTTTCCGGGTCGAGGTGCCCGAGGACGCGGCGCTGCCCGTGGTGGCGTTGCTGCTGGACCGGGGTTTCCCGGAGCAGGCTCTCGATCTGGTCGCCGAGCTGCGGCCGCTGATGCACCGGCTGCGGTTGGCGCCGCGCTTCGAACCGGTTGCCCGGCCATCGGACTCCGCCGTGCGGGTGGCTTCGGTGCGGGATGCCGCCGCGTCCCTGCGTGCCGTGCGGGTGCCTGCGCAACTTGCGAAGATGCGCGCCGCGGTGACGGTGTGGGATCCGCTCTACGACCGGCTGGTGGCGTTGTGGTGCCGCACCGTCGACGGTGAGCTGCCGCGGCTCGGGGAGGACGGATCTGTGCACGGCGGCTGGCCGTGCCGGACGTGGCCCGCGGACTGGACGGCGGAAAGGGCCCAGTGGCTCGCGGACTTCGCCGACATGTGCCGCACCGTGGCACCCTCGGGAAGGCAGACCAACCCGAAGAACAACTTCGCGAGACTGCGTCGCGCACTGGAGTCCTGCCCTCACGACAGCCTCGGGCTCACCGCGCGGGAGGTCGGCTGGATCCGCCGTGCCATCGCGAACACGGTGAGCCGCCGGGGTGCCCCGGAGACGGAACAACGCGGCGCGTGGCACGCCGCTCAGGCGGCGACCGTCATGGCGCCGACAAACGCCGCGCTGGCCCGTGTGCTCGCGTCCAGGCTGGACCGGTTCCCGGCTGACGGCGGTCTGCCGTCGCTCGACGTCGCGACTGCCGAGGTGTCCGAAGCCGAGACGACCGCCGAGATTCCTTGCGGCACAACGATGCCGGACCGTCTGGTGCGCAAGGCGGCGCGGGCGCTCGAAGCACCTGCGGACGAGTTGGTGCGCCTCGGCGTGATCACCTCAGGGGAAACCCTCGCGGCCGTGTTGCCGCAGCTCACCTCGCGGCTGCTCAGCGCGGCGATCGACGACCCGGTCGTGGCGGGGCTGCACGAGCAGACCTACACGGCATTCCGGCGCCGCCGCGGCCTGCTCCTGCTCAACCTCGAGCACCAGGTGCAGTTCACCGAGCTTCCCTGGGTCCAGGCCCTCGCCCCCTGCAAGTCACCCCAGCCCGACAACGCCGAAGCCGCTCGCCGCGCCCTGCGGCAGATCACGATGCTGGCACTCACCGCGTTCCCGCACGCAATGCTGCCGAACCCGCTGGTGACCGAGATCAGGACACTGGCGAAGCAAGCGGAACTGGAGCTGCCACTCGTGGAGGAGGTGGCCGTGGACATCTTCATGGGCACGTTCACCACCAAGTGGCGCGACGCCGCCACGGTGGCGAGCCGTCTGCTGTCCGGCACGCTCTACGCGAACTACTACGACCTGCCCGCGGACTGGTCCGAGCCGCAACGCACCCTCCTGCGCTGGGGCAAGCAAACCGCCGCGGACTTCACGGAGCTGTGCCGGCAGCGGGCGGGCACTACCGGTGGCTCCACCGCGGCCAACGGCATGCTGCTGGAACAGAGCCAGATCCTGACCACGCACAACCTCGCCGTGCTGGTCGACGCCCTGGACCTGACCGAGGAGCTGAGCGAACGCGCGCCGGGACTGGCGGGGCGCACGTTCAGCTGGATCGTGCGCAGGCAGGCCCAGCGCACGGACCACCTGCACGCTGCGCTGATCCAGGTGAAGAACACCGCGTACGCATGGCGCCAGGCCCTCTTCCTGCTCAGCTTCTGTGAACCCAGCGTGCAGATGTCGCTAGCGGTGGGGTTGGGCACCGAGCTTCGCGACATCCGGCTCGTGCCCGCGGTAGAAGGGCTCCTGCAAGTGCTCGAAGGAGAGCGTTTCACACCGGCCGGAACGATGGGGCGCGGCAATGGCAGGCGGTTCCTCGGCTGGGCCCGGGGAACGCACCCGTTCCTGGCCCACGCCAGCGGCAAGAGTCAGTGACAACGAGGAGTTCCGCCACACCATCCGCTCATCGGTGCGAGCGGGCGATCTGCGGCACGAGAGCGGGTCAAGCCGTTGGTTCGGGGGTTCGGCGTGCTTGTGCCAGAGCATCAGTCCAGGCGTTGGTGTACTCCTCTGCCACGACCCAGCGCAGGCTGTGGAACAGTTTTTCGCCGTCGCACTCCGCGATGTACATCCGATCTGCTTGGCGCCAGATCAGGATGCCCCAGCCCTGGTCGAAGTCCGTGTGCGGCTGCAGGACGTTGCCCAGAGGGATGTTTTCCACAGTCCACCTACGGAGATCCTGGTCGACGTCGTCCCACCAGGGGAAGCTGGCGATCTCCTGGCCTTGGTCATCGGTGAACCGCAGCGCGGTACTGCTGCCGCGCTGAAACAGCTCGATCTTGAATCCGTCAACACGCGTGAAGAGTTCGAGGTTGCTCTCCGCGACCACCTCCTCGATGCTCAGTTCGAACATCGGACACCTCCAGTTCGTTCGAGCCGCATCCTCGTGCAGCGGAGTCATCATCCGCCACCGCGACCGAGGTCGTACCTACGCTCCTTCGGGCGCACGCTCATCGGCAGGGTCGTAAGTTCGTCCAGCGCGTGCCTAGCTTGTGCGTGAGCCGGAAGCGGGCGCCGCCGAGGTGCTCGAGGTTCAGGTGCGGGGGTGCACCCTTCGGCCATGGCGCAAGCTGTTGGGCGACAAGCCAACGGCCTAGGTCCGCGCTTCGCAGTTCGGTGCAGGTTCGCCAGAACGAGGCGGACAGGGCCACGCTGGTGACGCCGTAAGGGTCGAGGTCGATCTCGACGGATGTCCATTCGCGGTGGAAGTGCTGGTCTCGGTCCGCGGCGGAGAGCCACAGCCCGTAGCCCGCGCCGGAGAGTCGCGGCGATCCGTTGCTCCATCCTCGGACGATCATCCTCAATCGCTCCTTCCTGTCTTACCAGTGTGGCCGCCCATCGTGGGCGCCTGCGATACGACGACCTGGTTCGTTGCGGGTGCATTGTCAGGTTGCTGAGGCCGTGTAGGCGGCGAGGATGTAGTTGGTGTGGAGGCAGCCGCACCACGGCGGCTTCGACCAGTCGTCGCAGCCGGCGGGTGGCGCAGTGTCGACCCATCCGCCTGGCGCGCCGGTTGAGCAGGATCGGCCCCGCGGAACGGTTGTCAACGGCGTGGTCGATGGCTCGTCCGACCGCGGGAGGCAGGGGCACGAGGGTCTCCTTGCCGCCTTTGCCGTGCACGAGTAGCACGCGATGGCCGTGTTCTTCACCGAGATCGTCGGCATCGGCGTGGGTGGTTTCGGAGATGAGCAGGCCGAGCAGGGCTTCGAACTGCAGGTGCGATAGCCCGAGCACGGGCGATTTGTTGGGTACTCGTGGCCGGCGGACGTAGTCGGCGGGTGAGTGCTCGAGCACCGTGTCTATCACGCAGGTTCTGCAGACCCCGGTTACGACGGCTATGCAGTGCGAGACCGTGGAAGGCTTGAACCGGCGTACTTCCTGCATCCAGCGCACGTACAGCTCGATCGGCGCCCGTTGGGCCGTGAGCGGAGGGGGATCACGCTCGGCGCACCAGGTGAAGAACAACCGCAGATCCGACTCTGAGTGCACCCGCTGCGGCATGAGCGTGTGTTGCGGTGTCGAACTCGTCTTGCTCCTTGATCAGCCGTCCGTCATGAGGGTTCGGTGGAGGGCTGCCACAGACGAGCGGTGCCGTCGTCGCTTGCGGTGGCGAGGACATTGCCGCGTTGACTGACGGCGAGATGGGTCAGCGCGTCGCCGTGCCCTGTGAGCGGCGGTCCCAGTGGAGCACCGCTGGTGACATCCCACAGACGAGCCGTGTGGTCACGGCTTGCGGTGGCTAGCGTTTCCGGCGTCGCGAAAGCGACACCCCAGATCGGACCATCATGTCCGGTTGGAGCTTCGTAGACGCACGTACCCGTTGCGGTGATCCACACGCGGACGGTGCCGTCGTCTGCACCAGTGGCCAGCAATAGCCCATCGGGACTGAATGCCACACATGCGACCGACGAGGTGTGCCCGGCGAATGACGTGCTGACAGGCTCACCGGTGGCGGCATCCCAGAGCCGTATGTCGCCGTCGACGCTGGCGGAGGCGATCACGCCGCGAGGATTGACCGCCAAGTCATTGATTGCGGCTGCGTGACCGTGCAGCACCGCGACAAGCGCGCCATTGTCGGTGAGGTCCCAGACGCGCACGAAACCGTCACCGCCGCCGGTAACGAGGGCTCGGCCGTTGAGGCAGAACGCAACACCCACCACATAGCCGTCGTGCTCAAGCGGCGGGATTGATGCGATTTGTCCCGTCACCGGGTCCCACAACCGGACGGTGGTGTCCACGCTCGCAGTTGCCAACATCCGACCAGTAGGGCTGTACGCCACGCCCCAGATCGGTCCGTGGTGGCCAATGAGCGGATCACCCTCCGACGTACCGGTTCGCGCATCCCAGAGCCGGATTGTCATGTCCGCGCTCACTGTCGCGAGCAGGCGGCCGCTGGGGCTGAACGCAACCCCGGTGACCTCGCAGCCGTGTCCGCTTAGCACCTCCGTGCAGTTCCACGGCGTTCCGGCCGAGCCGCTCGCGACGCCAGCCGCCACAGCCGCCGTCGAGGAGGAGAGCCTCCGTTCAACCTGCCGGGCAGCCAGCCACAGCGCGTGGAACTCTGCACTATCACCGCCCAGCACCTCCACGATGAGATCTAGATATCCCCACTTCGGGACGCGAGGACCTCTGAACACGTTGTGCACGGTCGCATGACTGACAACACCGATGCCAAGATCGGCGGCGATCTGTCGCAGCCCAGGTTCTCCGGCGCGCAGGTGCAGTTCATGTAGGCGATCGAACAGGTCGCTGATGGGCCCCGGCGGGGTGGCCGCTCGTCTGAGCACTCCCACGCCCTCAGCGTACGAGCTGGTCGAGATGCGTCAATGTTCGTGCAAAGACGTCAACGCCGCCGCAGCGACGTCCACGCTCGGACAAGTACGGATCGGAGGAGGCCCGATGGATGTGGTCGAGTGGATGACGGCGGTGTTGTTGGTGCGACCTATCGTGGTCGAAGTCAAGGAACTCGTCGCACAAGGCCGATCGATGTGGTCGACAGCCAAGTCTCGCTGGGCGAACCGAAGTCAGGCAGTACCGCGCCGCAGTTCGAGAGAACAAAGGTAGTGGCTGACCACGAGCCCCGCAGCCGACCTGACAAGGTCGCTCGGCTCGCGGCATGAGAGTGCGTTCGCACGGTCCTGGTGGGAATGGACCCGGTCCGTAGTTTGGGGCGATGCTCCACAAGTGTCGACATCTGTGCCATCCGGGTGTTCGGACTCGTGACGCGACTCGGATCTCGGTTGGGCGGGTCATGCTGTGGTGCATGAGCTCCATGTGGCTGGTGGTGATCGCCGTCGGAGTCGTGCTGGCGTTGTTGAGTGCGCCGGTACTCGGTCGACGTCGACTGGGCGGTAAGGCTCATCGCATTCGTCAGCGGACACCCGCCACCCCTGAAGCCACAATGAAGCGTTCTCCGAATGAGCGGCCTTCATCTCCGCCAAGGGCGCGACGACCGGCGCCGCCTGTCACGGAGTTCGTCGTGGTCGGACGTCGAGTGCAAGTCACGGTGAACGGCAATGGGCTGCTGGTGCGCAGCCTACAAGGCAGCTCCTGGTACAAGTACGTCGAACTCGAGTGGGAGCAGATCCACAAGGCGTACCTCGACACGGATAGGTTCGATGCCGCTCTCGCTCTGTACGCGACGACGAGCAATGGCGAGGACTCGAGCAAGCGGCACCTGGTGGACGCGCAGCAACTGACCCGCGGGCAGTGGAACCAGCTCAGGTCCGCTGTCTACGAATGGTCTGAGGGGGCAGTCGTAATCGACCTTTCTCCGCTCGATGATCCTCCTTTCAACACGAACACCTGATCGGCTGCCGCTCCATCCGAGCCGACTCGTCCGCGTCGTCCCCCGACAACGCTCTGTCATCGGTATGAGCGCGCTCGACCAACGCGCACAGCGGCAAAAGTGCCGCACCGTCACCGACGGCCAATGCCATAAACCGGAGTGGCATGGATGCCCATGCCGTACTCGTACTGCAAGCCGGACTGCGCGATGAAACCCGCCGCGTGCGGCAGCACCGGATGCGAGCCGATCTTGCTCACGGCCATCCGGCGAATGGCCCGGTTGAGCCTGCCGGAGGCGCTCGTGACCGTCGCCCAGTTCCACTCGGCAGGGTCGCCGAGTCGCGGCAAAGTCGCGGACCACGCCGCGGCCCGCCTCTCCGTGTTGTGGTTCGTGTGGCTCCGCCGCAGCTCCTGTGCCCCGACCGGCGCGCCGTGGTGGAGCTGGATGAGCCCCCAGCCTTCGCAGCAGTACCGGAAGGTGGCGTCGGGATGCACTCCTGGAAGGAAATCGATCCGCTTCGCGATGGGATCCGGTCCTGACCCGATGGCGAACAGCTCCAGGCTTCGTCCCTGATAGCCGCCCGGGATCTCCGCGGGGGCGTGGAACTCGCGCAGCTCGCGGTCCGGTTCTGAGTTGGACTCGAAGACGCGGAACATGCCGAGATCGAAGACGGTCTCGAGGACTGCGGACCAGTCGTCGTCAACGGCGTAGAAGTCGAGGTTCGGCACCCGATCGCCCAACTGTCGTTGCAGTGCTACTTCGTCTCAGTCATGGATATCTCGGTGAGGACGTGGCCCTCGGGGATCACGCGGCGGGAATCCTCGGTGCGGAAGGTGGTGGTGAGCGCGATCTTGCCGCGCCCTCTCCACAGGTATCCGGTGGAGTTGGACACGAAGCCGGCGGCCCTGATTCTGCCGGCGAGGGCCCGCTGGACCTCGGCCTCGGTGCCGGGGCGGATGGTCTGCAGGATCATCGAAGCTTGGCGGACGATGACCGCCCACCGTTGCCGTCTCTCGTACACCAGTTCGCCGTCGCGTGCGCCGATCTGCTCTGCGAGTTCCCGCATCTCGCGCCACCGCCGCCGGACCGTGAACTCGCTGCCGTACCCGGACACGACGAGCAAGAACGTGAGGACGAGCGCGATCGGGAACGCCCAGAGCAGCCACGGCCAGTAGTCCGTCCAGAGCCACAACCCGATCGCCAGCAGGACGTACGACAGCAGCAGCCAATAACGTCCACGCATCCGGCGTCTCCCCAGGGCTCGCCTCCTCCTGGCAGGGTACGCGCGAGCGCTCTGATCAGGCGTGCGCTGGAGCCGGGGCAACGCGGGGTTGATCAGCGGAACACACGCGCGACCCCGCGAGTTGGGAACGGTATGAGTCAACTCGTCGACCGCACGATCACCGCCCTGCGCACCGAGCACGACGTGCTTGCCGGTCTGGTCCGCACCCTCACCGACGAACAGCTGGCCCTCACCAGCGGCGCGGCGGAGTGGACCGTCGCCCAGGCCCTGTCGCACCTCGGCAGCGGCGCGGAGATCGGGCGTGCGCCGATCGCCAGGGCCGCCGGCGAGACCGTGACGGCCGAGGACAACCAGGCGATCTGGGCCCGCTGGGACGCGGCCACGCCGCGTGCGCAGGCCGAGGGTTTCCTGGAGCACAACGCCCACCTGCTCGACGTGGTCGAGGCGCTCACGCCCGAGCAGCGTTCGTCGCTGACCGTCGACCTCGGTTTCCTGCCGGAGCCGGTGCCGCTGCTGACCGCCGTGGGCATGCGCCTCAACGAGGTGGCCAACCACTCGTGGGACGTGCGCGTCGCCTTCGACCCGCGGGCCGGAGTGGACGCCGAGTCGGCCGCGGTGCTCGTCGACCTCCTGAGCGGGCCCCTGGGCTTCCTGCTGGGCTTTCTCACCAAGCCGGCCGAGCTCGCGGAGCCCGTGTCCGTCGCGATTCCCGGCGCCGGTCTGGTGATCGACGACGCGGTCACCGTGGTCGACCACCTCGAGGCACCTTCCGCGACGTTCAACGGGCCGCAGGAAGCGGTCGTCCGTCTGATCAGCGGCCGTCTCAAGGCACCGTTCGACGATGGCGTCACCGTCGAGGGCGGCGTCACGCTCGACGACCTGCGTCGGGTGTTCCCCGGCTTCTGACGGCTCAGGACCGCGCGGTCAACGGGAAGGTCACCCCGGTCAGCTTCTCGGACGCGTCCCACAGCCGCCGCGCCAGCACCGGGTCGCTGGCCGCCGCCGACCGTCCGACCAGCGCGGGGTGACCGTGCAGCTCGAACCGCCCGTCCGGGCCCACGTAGCTGGCGCCCGGCAGGTCCTGGGTCGCCGCGTACAACGTCGGCAGCGCACCCTGCGCCTCGGTCTGCGCCAGGTAGCGACCGGCCAGGTGCACGATCTTGACCAGCTGCGGGTTGCGGCCCTTGGTGCCCAGGTTGGTCGCCGAGTAGCCGGGGTGCGACGACAGCGCGCGCACCGGCGACCCGGCCTCGCGGCAGCGCCGTTCCAGTTCGAGGGTGAACAGCAGGTTCGCCAGCTTGGACCGGCCGTAGCCCTTCACCGGGGAGTAGCCGGAGCGGGCGAAGTCGAGGTCGTCGAGATCGAGCACGCCCGCCCTGTGCGCGCCGGAGGCCACGGTCACGACGCGGCCGGTGATCGACGGCAGCAGCAGGTTGGTCAGTGCGAAGTGGCCGAGGTGGTTGGTGCCGAACTGCAGCTCGAACCCGTCCGCCGTGTGACCGTGCGGGGTCATCGCCACGCCGGCGTTGTTGACCAGGACGTCCAGCTCGCCCTGCCAGCCCTCGGCGAACGCGCGCACCGACGCCAGGTTCGCCAGGTCCAGCTCGCGGACCTCGGTGGTGCCGGACATGGCGGCGGCGACGCGCTCGCCGGCGGCCACGTCGCGCACCGCGAGCACCGTGCGCGCTCCTGCCGCGGCGAACGCGGTGGCCGTGCCGCGGCCCACCCCGCTGGCCGCGCCGGTCACGACGACGGTGCGACCGGTCAGGTCGGGAAGGTCGGCAGCGGTCCACCCGTGCTTGGTCATGATCGCCAGCTTAGGCGGCCGTGCCGGGCAGGCGCCTGGCACGGCCGAGGGATCAGGGCAGCTGCAGCATGTTCGCGCCGCCGGCCAGGGTGACGTTCCACTGCGCCACCGCGGCCACGAACGCGGCCGACGGGCCGTTGCCGACAGGGGTGACCGGCACCAGGACCGGGCCCGCGGGGCCGAGGGTGAAGCCCCAGGTCACCGAGCCCAGCCACTGCGCGGGCCGGCGGGCGGTGGGATCGGCCAGCGCGGCGATCTCGAAGGACATGCCGCCGGCGACGGTGTGGACGGCCGGGTCGTAGGTGACCGTCGGCTGGTCGCGCAGCAGCGCGGCGCCCTTGAAGGCCCCGTCGATCCCGCGGCCGACGGAGTAGCCGGGCGAGGTCCTTCCGCCGCCGGATCCCGGGTAACTGACGTCGGTCTGCTGGACGCCCTTCTTCGGGTCCTCGACGTTGATCTTGTCGCCGGGCGTCAACCGGCTCTGGGAGTAGCGGGGGTCGCGGTTCTTGACCGTGCCCGCCTTGTCGAAGACGTCCTGGTCGATGGTCCAGCCCGCGTGGGCGCCGCCCGTCACCGCGAACGTGCCGAACCCGATGTTGTGCTGCCGTGGGGCCACCGCCCCGCCCATGATCGCGGCGAGCTGCACGTGGTCGTGCACGATCTGCACGAGGCTGATGGTCTGGATCTCGTTGTCCACGGCGCCGCGCGCCGGCGTGAACGCGATCTCGATCTGGGCGCCGACCTCGCGCTTGGGCGGTGTGCCGGGGCGACCGGTCACCGTCTTGTCGATGGTGAAGAACGCGGTCTTGGGGGCTCGGTCCCCGCCGATCCGGAACGTCCCGCTCTGCACGTTGTAGGTCTGTTCAGCCTGCGCCGTCGTCATCCAAGGGCTCCGATGCTGTCGCCGGAATGAGGGGCCATACCGGTGCGGACCGCCGAACCGCTCCGTGAGACGGATCGCCTGAGCCGGGCGATGCGTTACGGATCCAAACGTAATCCCGCGAGGCGGAGACGATCAGCGCCTCAGCTCCTCGGCGTCGACGGGGAGATAGGTCTGCTCGTGCAGGTACTGCTCCAGCCGGTCCGCGACCTTCCGCTGCCACCGCTCGACGTCGCCGTACAACCGCGAGAACGTGCTGGCGTCAAAGGGAATCTCGTTGCCGTGGTACCAGCTGGGACGGCCGAGCGGGGTCGCGGCGGTCAGGGTGGACGTGGGCACGTCCACGTAGGTGGTGCGCCAGCCGCCGAGCGCGTTGCCGTGCTCGTCGCGCACGATCTCGTCGGTGTCCCCCTCGGTGGCGAGCACCTTGCTCGGAGCGGGCGCCCGACCCATGTCCGACCAGTCCAGCAACGCCTGCCACAACGCGTGGTGGACGTGGCTGTTCGGGAAGGTGCTCCACCGCGCACCGGACGGCAGCGGGCACCCGGCGAGCCGTTCGCGGTCCGCGGCGGACATCTCCCTGGTCTCCCGGTGGGCCATGCCGGCCACCTCGTACAAGCGGAAGCTCGCGCTGTCGGCGCGGCGGTGGCTCAGCCCGCGCACCTGCCCGCCGACCCCGCAGCCGCGGCGGACGCTCTGGAACTCGGCCTCGCCCAGCACCTCGATCACCGGGACGTCCACGTCGGGCAGGGCGGGGCCGCCGGACGCCCCTGGCAGGTAGCCGTCGAACGCGGGCGCGTCGCCGGGCAGCCGCAGCCGGTCGTGGTGGTGACGGATGAACTCGCGCACGACGCCACCGGTCTGCGAGATGCCGCCGAGGTAGACCTTGCGAGCCCGGATCCCGCTGCCGGGCAGGCCTTCGCGCAACGCCGCGGAGACCTGCGCCAGGATCTCGGGCGACTGCGGTGTCGCGTCCCACCACCGCCGCATGAAGCTGTCGTACTCCGCCACGACGTCGTCGTAGTCCGCGTCCGGCGAGAACGGGATGGTGGCGGCGAACTGCTGGGAGAGCGGGCTTTCCGCAAAGGTGAAGGTGCGGTACCGATGCGGGTCGGCTGCGGCGATCAGGCCCATCGCGGAGGGCGCCTGCGAGTCGATCTCGACCCAGACGTGGTTGCCCCGCATGACGAACCGGTTGATCGCGCGCCACACCGAGGTGCCGCCCCAGATGTGGCTCGCCTCGGCGATCACGGTGCCGCTGAACCGGGCCGGGTCGGCAGGGCGGCGAATCAGGATCCTGGTGCCGTAAGGGGTTCCGGCGGCCGTGCCGGAGACGAGGTACTCCTCCTGGACGTAGTCGTAGCGCGCCAGCCGGTCGGTGCCGTACGGCTCCAGCACGACGGCGCGGGAGCCGGGGACGTCGGGGTGCGGGCCGGTCACGATGGCCGCGTTGACGGTCATGCAGGTCCTTTCTTCTGGGCCGTCACAGGGAAGGTGCGGCGTCGAGCAGGGTTCGGGTGTACGGATCGCGCGGGGAGTCGAAGACCTCGTCACGGGTGCCGAACTCGACGAGCGCCCCGGCCCGCATCACGGCGACCTGGTCGCTGATGAACTCGACCACCGCCATGTCGTGGGAGACGAACAGCATCGCGAAGCCCCGCGCCTGCTGGATGTCCTTGAACAGGTTGAGGATCTGCGCCTGGACGGACACGTCGAGGGCGGAGACGGGTTCGTCGGCGACGAGGAGGTCCGGTTCGAGCGCGAGGGCCCTGGCGATGGAGATGCGCTGCCGCTGACCACCGGAGAACTCGTGCGGCAGCCTGCCCAGTCCGGTGCGGGCGAGCCCCACCTCGTCGGCGAGTGCGGCGGCACGGTTCCGGCGTTCGGCGCGGGTGTGCAGGTCCTGCGCCCGGAACGGTTCGACGAGCAGGTCCTCCAGGGTCATCCGGGGGTTGAGCGAGTTGGACGAGTCCTGGAAGACCATCTGCATCGTCCGCCGGAACGGGCGCATCTTCTTCGGTGTCAACGAGGACAACGGCTGCCCGTGCACGGTCACCCGGCCGCGGTCCGGCGTCAGCAGGCCGACGGCCATGCGGCCGAGCGTCGACTTGCCGCTGCCCGACTCCCCCACCAGGCCGACGGTCCTGCCCGCGTGCACCTGGAGGCTCACCTCGGTTACGGCGGCCGTGCGGCGGCGTGCGAAGAACGGGCCGGCGGAGAAGTCCTTGCCGACACCGTCGAGGTCCAGCACCACGTCCATCACGCGCCTCCCGCCATCGCCCGGGTCTGGTCCAGCACCGCGCGGTCGATCGTCGGCAACCGGTCGACGCGGCGGCCGAGCCGGGGCGCCGCGTCGATCAGCGCACGGGTGTAGGGCTGTCCGGGCTGCTCGATGACCTGCGCGGTGGGGCCCTGCTCGACGACCCGTCCGTCGTACATCACCAGCACCTCGTCGCTGTAGCGGGCGACCAGGCCGAGGTCGTGGCTGATCAGCACGAGGGCCAGGTCGAGCTCCTCGCGCAGTCGCACGAGCAACCGCAGGATCTGTTGCTGCACGGTGGGATCGAGCGCCGTCGTCGGTTCGTCGGCCAGCAGCAACCGGGGACCGCACGAGATCGCCATGGCGATCATGACGCGTTGCCGCATGCCGCCGGACAGCTCGTGCACGTACGCGTCGAGCACCTTCCGCTCTCCGCCCAGTCCGACCTGCTCCAGCAGTTCCAGAGCGCGGTCACGGGCTTCCCCCCGGCTCAGGCCGAGGTGGTGACGCAGCGGCCGGATCATCTGGGTTCCTATGCGCAGCAACGGGTGCAGGGCGCTCATCGGTTCCTGGAACACGTAACCGATCTCCGCTCCCCCACGGGCGCGGCGTCGTCTCGCCGGTTCTGCGAGCAGTTCCGTGCCGTCGAAGTACACCGAGCCCTCCGCCCTGATCTGGGGCGGCAGGATGCCCATCACGGCGGCGGCGGTGATGCTCTTGCCCGATCCGGACTCGCCGACGACGGCGAGCGTCCGTCCACTGCGGACCTCGAAGCCGACGTCCTTGACGAGCGGGAGGTCTCCGATGCGCGCCGAGAGCCCGGACACGCGCAGTACTGGCTCTGTTGTGGTGTGCACGTCGGCTCCTCAGTAGCGGATGCGCGGGTCGAGCAGCGAATAGAGCAGGTCGATCACGAGGTTGAGCAGGACGTAGACCACGGCGATGAAGAAGATGCAGCCCTCGATCACCGGGTAGTCGCGGCGTTGCACCGCGGTCAGCAGCAGCTGCCCCAGTCCGGGGATCGAGAAGATCGACTCGGTGACCACGGCCCCGCCCATCAGCGAGCCGGTGGTGAGGCCGACGACGGTCACCATCGGCACCACGGCCGCGCGGAAGACGTACTTGCGGATCACGGTGCGTTCGGGCAGTCCCATCGACCGGGCGGTCGTCACGAACGGCTGGTGCAGCGAGTCCAGCACTCCCGCCCGGCTGTAGCGGAACAGCGTGGCCGCCTCCAGCAGTCCCAGCGAGATCGCCGGCAACGCCAGGTGGTGCAGGAACAGCACGGGGTCCTCGGTGAACGGCACGTACCCCGCCACCGGGAAGACCCGCCACACCACCCCGAGCACCGCGATCAGCAGGACGGCGAGCCAGAAGCTCGGCAGGGCGATGCCGATCGACGAGCCGAAGACCAGCACCCGGTCCAGGAGACCGTGCCTGCGGGTCCCCGCCGCGATGCCGAGCGCAGGACCGATCAGCACGGCCACGGCGAGCGCGAGAACGGTGAGCTGCACCGTGACCAGCGCGTGCTCGAACACGAGGCCCGAGACCGCCTGGTCCGAGAACAGCGAGCTCCCGAAGTCGAGCCGCACGACCCTGCCGAGCCAGGTGAGGAACTGCTCCCAGAGCGAGGCGTCCAGCCCGAGCCTGGTGCGGACCTCGGCGATCTCCTCCGAGGTCGCCGAGTCACCCGCGATGGCCGCGGCCGGGTCGCCGGGGGCCAGTCGCAGCATGACGAACAGGAGCACCATCGGGACGGCGACGGTGGGCAGCAGCGCACCGAGGCGTTTGAGCAGGTAGTTGGTCACGGGGTTCTCACTTCCTCGCCGACCGGGGGTCGAACACGTCGCGGAGGCCGTCGCCGAGCAGCACGAGCCCGAGCACGGTCAGCACGATCGCGAGGCCCGGGAACACCCCGATCCACCAGGCCGAGTAGAAGTACTGCTGGGCCGCGGACAGGCTGGTGCCCCAGCTCGGCACGTCCGGGGGCAGCCCGATGCCGAGGAAGCTCAGCGCCGCCACGGACAGGACCGTCACCGAGAACGCCAGCGCCGCCTGCACGATCGTCACCGACAACGCCTCCGGTGCGACGTAGCGCAGCAGCACCCAGCTCGTCCGCGATCCCAGCGAGGTCGTCGACTCCACCATCGGCATCGCCTTCACCGCCAGCGCCGCACCGCGCACGACGCGGGTCACCATCGGGATCAGCACCACCGTCAAGCCGGTGATCATCGTGGCGACGCCGTCACCGAGCACCCCGACCAGGCTGATCACCAGCACGATCGAGGGGAACGACATCAGGCCGTCCACCACCCGCATCACCACGGCGTCGACCCAGCGGAAGTACCCGCACAGCACCCCCAGCACGTAGCCGGTGAGGACGGCGAGCACGGTGGTGACGGCGCCGATGCCCAGGGACGTGCGGGCTCCGTGGACCACCATCGTCCAGAGGTCCCTGCCCTTCTCGTCGGTGCCGAACCAGTGGCTCGCGCTGGGCGGGCGCAACGTGCTGGTGGGATCGACGAGGTAGGGGTCGCCGCCGAGCAGCGGGGCGAGCACGGCGAGTACCACGATCAGCCCGAGCAGCGCCGCGCCCGCCATCGCGGTCCGGTCGCGCATCAGGTCTCGGAAACGTTGTCGCAGCATGGGGTTCCTTCGGATGAGAGCTAACGACCGAGCCAGACGTTGTAGAAGCCGCGGACCGTGCCGAGCGCCGGCGTGAACCCGCCGATGCGCGTGCTGGTGACGGCGAGGTTCCCCTCGAAACCGAGCTTCACGAACGGGAGGTCGGTCCAGACGAGCTCCTGCAGCTCGGTCCACGCGGCCTGCCGGGCGGCGTCGTCGGCGCCGGTGAGGACGCGGTTCATGAGCGCGTTCTTGGCAGGGGTGTTCCACCAGCCGGGGAAGCCGGAGCTGAAGAACACCACGGTCAACGGGTCGGAGTAGCTGGTGCCGGTGGCGAGGAACATGTCCCACTGCGCGGGGTCGGCACGCCGCGAGGTGAAGCTGGTCTCGTCGGTGGCCTGGAGTGCGACGGTGATCCCGGCCGCGGCGAGCTGCTGGCGGACCAGTTCGGCGTGCGGGTCGCGGCTCGGCCGGTAGAGCACCCGCAACGGCGTGCCGTCGTACCCCGCCTCGGCCAGCGCCTTCCGCGCACCCTCGACGTCCGGGGCGGCCCGGTAGACCTGGCTTCCCGTGGTCGAATGCCACGGGGAGGTGTCCAGGAACATGCCGGAGTCGTCGATGAAGTTCTCGGTGGAGCCGAGGCTCTGCAGGGCGATCTGCTTCGGGTCGAGCGCGCGCTGAACCGCCTGGCGCAACGCGAGGTTCGTCGCGGGCCCCTGTTTGAGGTTGAACTGCACGAGCCGGAACTGGCCGCCCGGCACGACGACCGGGTTCAGCTTGTCGTCGCGCCGGTAGCTCGGCAGCTGGTCCATCAACGGACCGGACGGCGCGATGTCCACGGCGTCGGTCCTGAGCTGGTTCAGGACGTTGGACTCGTTGTAGGGCACGAACTTGACGCGGTCGGCGTAGGCGGTCTTCGCTCCGCTGGCGCCGTCCGGCGGTTCGGCACGGGGCTGGTAGCCCTCGAAGCGGTCGAGGATCACCTGGCGGTCGGGAACGAAGTCACGCAGCTGGTACGGGCCCGTGCAGACGATGCGCGGCAACGGCTTGTTCGGCGGCACGTCCGCCACGAGGCGTGCGGGCATGACGTAGGCGGCGGTGTCCGGAGTGGACAGCAGCGCGGGAACGGCGGAGCTGGGCTGCTTGAGCTTGATGACGACGGTCAGGTCGCCGGAGGCGGAGACCGAGTCGAGGATCTTGCCGAAGGTCGCGCCGGGGCTACTGCCCGCGTAGCGCCGCAGTGAGGCGACGACGTCCTCGGCGCGCAACGGCTGGCCGTCGTGGAACGTGACTCCCCCGCGCAGACGGACCGTGTAGGTGGTGGCGCCGTCGTACTCGTAGTCCTGGGCCAGACCGTTGTGCACGACCATGCGGGCGTCGTTCTCCCAGAGCCCCTCGCACATCGTCGCGGCGGCCAGCCAGTTGCTCCGCAGCGTCGAGTACACGGGGTCCAGCGCGGTGGGCATGCTCGCGATCACGAGTTCCCCGCCGCGACGAGGGGTCGTGGTGTCCACAGTGGCCTTCGCGGCACATCCGGCCACTGTGGACACCACGAGCACCGTGGCGAACAGCAGGCGAAGCGTCTTCATCGGCACTCCTGGGGACGTCGGGCGGCGAGTGGCGCCAAGTATGCGTCCGTCCCCGCGCCGGGGAGCCGTGAGTTACCGGGGGTGCGGTAATCGTCAGCCGACGATGCCGGACACCAGGTCGTAGCCGATGCCGTAGAGCCTGCTGGTCTGGATGCGGTGCTGGACGGTGCGGCCGTGCCGTGCCGAGACGACCAGCCCGACCTCGCGCAGGCGCCGCAGGTGACGGGACACCTGCGGCTGCGTCATCCCCGTCCGCCAGGCGAGCTCGGTGGTGGTGCACTGCTCGTTGATCAGGTGCCGGCAGATCTCGAGCCTGCCCGCGTCGGTGAGCACGAGCATCCGCTCCCGGATCTTGTCGAGGGTGTCCGCTCCGCGCGGCCCGTGCTGCTCGGCCGGGTACTGCACGACGACCGGCGGCTGCTGCGGCCAGTTCTTGAGCTTCTCGTCCTTCACCAGCAGGTGTGGTTGCCCGAAGTGGGAGGGCACGAGCACCAGCCCGCGTCCCCGCACCGTCACGGCCGCCTGCTGGAGCTTGCTGAACTCGACGGTGTGCTCGGCGACGTCGATGACGGCGTTGGGCGAGAGCGAGCCCACGACCAGCGGCAACGGCTCCGTGCGCAACGACGCCCCGACCCGCTCGGCCGACCGTTCGAGCGCGGGCCGCAGCCGGCGCCACAGCACCCCGAAGAACGTCTCCGACGTCACGTGCAGCAGCCCGAGCAGCCGGCCGCGGAACCTCTCCGGATCCGCCACGAGCTCACCGGCCAGCACACCACGCCGCGTGGACCGTTCCCCGCAGGCACGGACGAACTCCTGCGCACTGGCGGCGTCGTCCAGCGGCCAGCCGAAGTTCTGCCGGAGCCCGAAGATCGCCATCCCGGCCATCTGGATGAACACGCCGAGGTCGAGCTCCGCGATCTGGGCGAGCTCGGCCTCCAGGTCTCCAGAGCCCTCCGGCGTGAGCGGCAACATCAGCCGGGTGCGGAACCTCGCCCACAGCGGGGCGAACGCGTCGCACTCCGCCGCCGCCGGCCCCGGCAGGTCGGCGAGCGCCCTGCGCACCCACGTGCCCCGGTCCGGGTGGTGGCCCGGTTCCGCCAGCACGTGCAGGCACGCCATGAGCTCGGCGGTCGCCGAACACCGGGCCGACACCTCGGCCGGGCGCACGCCGTGCAGTCGCAGGAGGACGGACATGACGGACGAGTGTAGGCCGCGACCGTCCGATCAGGATCCCGCGAACACCCGGCTCAGCGGCAGGCGCAACAGCAGCAACCCGGCTCGGCCGTGGTGCACTCCGGCCGCCCCGGCGCGGGCTCCCGGATCGGCCCACTGCGACCGCGTGGCAGCAGATCACCCGTCCGCACCAGGGACGAGCACCGCTCCTGCCCAGGACAGCTCTGCAGCAACGTGACCGCGGGGGCCTCGGTGATCACCGCGGGCCGCCTCTTCGCCCCGCCAGGCCACTGCACCGAGATCGAGATCGACGAGGAGTTGTTGTCGTAGCGGGACTCCGCGAGCGTGCGGTCGGCGTTGACCGTGTTCACCAGGTCGTAGGTGCCGGACACGACGTTGGTCAGGTCGAGCCACTGGAAGTCGACGCCCTTGCGGTAGTCGTCGCCGCTGCCGACCGAGATGCCCTCGAACACCTCCAGCGCGTCCGGGTCGTTCCTGGCGCAGTTGCTCTTCTTCAGCCGCTCGGCGAGCTGTCCCTCCTGGCTGGCCGGGTCGGGTGGCGCGGAGGCGTCGGCGTTGCGGTAGCGGTCGCCCAGGCAGAAGCCGTTCTTGCGGTCGGCGACCACGGTCTTGCCGCCCGGCGTGCGCAGCTGCATCCGCGCGAACCCCATGAGGTGCCAGTGCAGGTGTGTCGGGGTGGGCTCGTAGTACATCGAGGTGGCGGTGGCGCGCCGGGCGTCGTCGTACGTGCCGGGGATCGAGCCGCCCGGGGTCTGGAACGCCTGGCGCACGGACATCTCGTCCGAGGTCCGGTTCGGCCGGCGGCCGTGGAGCATCAACGGGCCTTCGCCCACGTTGTCCATCGCGGTGGTGAACCGGATCCGGACGGCCCGGATCTCGCCGGACGTCACGCACTCCCCGTTGGGCGCCTGGGCATCGGCGACCAGGCAGACGTCCCAGTCGCGGCACAGCGAGGGATCACCGCCGTAACCACCGGCGCATCCGACCGGTGCCTGGCGGAGATCAGGCAACAGTGGCCGCTCCTCCGCCTGAGCCTGCTGCACCAACGCGAGGGTGAGCACCAGCGTCAACCCCGTCGCGCCCCAACTTCTCCCGGAACCCACGGCGGTCAAGGTTAGGGCCGGACATCGCCGTCACCGGCCCATTCGCGCCAGATGTACCCGGCCGAGTGAACGATTCCCCGGCCGGACTAATACTATTTCCAAGTTCGCACGCAGGCGATCAACCGATATCTCAATTGAAAAATAATATTAGACACCTGGACGACATTCGCGCTGCCCAGCACTCTGTCTTTCCGTACCCGGCGAGCCGCCCGCCCCCTGCAGTGGCACAGTCCAGGAGAATCGATGAGCCGTTGTACCGCCACCCTCAAGCTGATGTCGATAGCGATTCTGACGACCAGTTTCGTCGTCAACGCTCCCCTCGCCCAGGCCGCTCCCGAGCCCGGTCAGCTCGCCGGTGTTCTCGCCTCCCGGCTCGGCTCCACCACCGCGGGGTCCTACCTCGACGAGGCCGGGCGGCTCGTGGTCACCGTGACCGACGAGGCCGCAGCCAGGACGGTGGAGGCGACCGGCGCACGGGCCCGGGTCGTCACGCACAGCGCCGCCGCGTTGCAGGCCGGCACCGGCGTGCTGGAGCGCGAGGCGAAGATCCCCGGCACGTCCTGGGGCGTCGACCCGGCCACCAACCAGGTCGTCGTGTCCGCCGACTCGACGGTGACCGGCGCGCGGCTGGAACAGCTGAAGTCCGTGGTCGCGGGTCTCGGCGGCACCGCACGGCTGGAGCAGGTCGCCGGGTCCTTCCGCGCCACCATCGCGGGCGGTGACGCGATCCTCGGCGGCGGCGTGCGCTGTTCGCTCGGCTTCAACGTCAAGACGCCCGGTACCAGCACCGCGTACCTGCTGACGGCCGGGCACTGCGGCAACCTCACGTCCACCTGGAGCACCTCGGGCGGGCAGGTCATCGCGTCCAGGACGGGGACCAGCTTCCCCGGCAACGACTACGCGCTGTTCCGCTACACCTCCGGCATCGACCGGCCGGGCGAGGTCAACCTCTACAACGGCACCCGTCGCGGCATCGACAGGGCGGGCGACCCCGTCGTGGGGCAGACGGTCGGCCGCAGCGGCAGCACCACCGGGTTCCACCGGGGCGAGGTCACGGGCCTCAACGTCACCGTGAACTACGTCGACGGCACGACCGTGACCGGCATGATCGCGACGACGGTGTGCGTCGAGGGAGGGGACAGCGGCGGGTCGTTGTTCGCCGGCAACACCGCGCTCGGCCTCACGTCCGGCGGGAGCGGGAACTGCACCAGCGGCGGCCGCTCGTTCTACCAGCCCGTCACCGAGGCGCTCAGGGCCTACGGGGTGGTCGTCTACTAGCGTCGCGTGTCGTTGGTCGTTCCACGGTCGGGTTACTGTCCGAACGCGGCATGGCGAATCGTGCTGCGGCAGCGTCGGTGTCGGCTGCGGGCGATCGTGAACGGCTTGTGCCGCCTGGTGTTCACCATCGGTATGGCCTGCACACCGGCCAAGGCCGAGCCGGGCCGCCCGATGCCCGCGAGGTGGTGCCGGGTCGTGCGCTCCTCTCCCACCTCTTCGGTACCGGCCTGATCGCCGTGGCGGTCGGCCGGTACCGGCGTCGGGTCTTGGAGGTCACTTCGCGGGCCTCCGGCGTCGACTCGACCTCGCGAGCACCTGCCGGTCGCCCGCCCACCCGCAGGTGCTCGCGAGGTCGAGAAAGCAGCCTGCGCTCAATGGGCGTACCGTCTGATCCTTCTCCCGGATCCGCTGACGGAGGCCGCTGTGAACGGTTCGAATCTCGGGATCCCGGAGTCGGGGCAGCCCCGGAATCCGCTTCTGCGCCCTCTGTTCAGGCCCCGCTGAGCGCGAAACGCTGCTGTTCCCCTTCCTGGACGAGGGGCTGCGGCATGGCGACGAGTGTCTGTGCCTCATGCACGACGTGAAGCCCGCGCCGGTCCAGGATCGCGGCGTGGGACACCCTGGCCCGGAGCACACGCGCCGATCGAGGACGACTTCGACCTTCCCGGGGCCGCCGACGAGGTGTGGTGGGTGCTGCCCGGCGTCCCGGCCGCGATGACCTGTTCCTCTGCGGAGTGCACAGCTGGTGCACGTTCCGCCGCGGCGATCCGGTCCCCCACGGTCAAGGTGGACGAAGACGACCACACCCATGTTCACGGGATGCAGGCGACCGGTGCGCCTGAGAACCACGGTCGCGCGCCCCAGCCGGGAACCTCCCAACCGAAGGAGTCCGAACCATGTTGACCAAAGCACTTCTCGTACGTCTCGAGGCACTGCCGGGCAAGGAAGCCGAGCTCGCGGAGTTCCTCACCCAGGCGCGGGCGATCGTCATGGAGGAGCCCGGCACCGTCGCGTGGTTCGCCATCCAGTTCGGACCTTCGACCTTCGGCGTGTACGACGTGTTCCCCGACGACGAAGCCAGGGACGCCCACCTCGCCGGAGGTGTGGGTCAGGCCCTCGGGCCCAACACCGGGGTCCTCTTCTCGGAGCCGCAGGTGGAGAAGATCGACATCATCGCCCACAAGATCCCGTCGTAGCAGGGTGATGGCCCGGGGAAACCCCGGGCCATGATCACCCGCACAGCTGTCCGGTCAGTCGACGGACGTCGATCGTCCTCCAGCGTTACGTCTCCTCGGCTCGTCAGATGCGATCCGGCATGGCAACGCACCCGTTCGCGGCGTGCAGGTGACCCGACCTCCCGAGAAGCATGGCGATGGTCAGCTTCCGGCGAAACCTGGAGGTCGTGGCGCGCGGCGGCCCCGAGACCGCCGATTTCGCTCATCAGCACAACGAAGCTCGCGACGGCCGACTTCCCGTGGGTCGTCGCCGTGGACGAGTTGGCAGCAGGAAGGTGCCGATGTAATCGAGAGAAAACCAACGCCACGCGACACCGGGGGCGCAAAGTGGGGAGGTCTCCTCTCCCACTTCAACATATAGCGCACCCATGGGCTTGCGGCAAGACCCAGTTCGTCGCGCACAATCTCCCGCCTGACGCAAAACTTGCGCGGGTGCGGGCGATGAATTGGGGGAAGTGACCGGATGAGCGGCTATGTGCTCGGTCTCGGTGAAATCGACGACACGCGGGTTTCGCTCTGCGGTGGCAAGGGAGCGCACCTGGGAGAGCTTTCGCGAATCGAGGGTGTCCAGGTGCCTCCCGGCTTCTGCGTGACGACCGAGGCGTTCGACCGGGTCCTGCGAGACGCACCGTCGCTCGGCGAACGGCTGGACCTCGCGACGGACCAGAAGGAGATCGCCGCGCGGAGTGCCGAGGTGCGCGAGGAGATCGAGCGCCTGGGCGTTCCCGACGACGTGGCGGCGGCGATCACGGACGCACTCCACCTGCTCGGCGAAGAAACTCCCTGCGCGGTCCGGTCGAGCGCCACCGCGGAGGACCTGCCGACCGCGTCGTTCGCGGGCCAGCAGGACTCCTACCTCAACGTCGTGGGGACGGCGGAGATCTTGCGGCACGTCAGCCGCTGCTGGGCCTCGCTGTTCACCGAGCGCGCCGTGACCTACCGGCTGCGCAACGGTTTCGACCACCGCGCGGTGCGGATGGCCGTCGTCGTGCAGCGGATGGTCCCCGCGGACTCGGCCGGTGTCCTCTTCACCGCCGACCCCGTCACGTCCAGCCGCCGGATCTCCTGCGTCGAGGCCGTTCCCGGGCTCGGCGAGGCTTTCGTGTCCGGTCTGGTGAACGCCGACATGTACCGCGTGCTCGACGACGAGATCATCGAGAAGACGGTCGCCACCGGGCAACCGGTGCTCACGGACGAGCAGGCGGTCCACCTGACGCGGCTCGGCCGGCGGATCGAGGAGCACTTCGGCAGGCCGCAGGACATCGAGTGGTGCCTGGCCGCAGGCGGGTTCCAGTTCGTCCAGAGCAGGCCGATCACGACGCTGTTCCCGGTGCCCGAGACCGCGGACGACGACAACCACGTCTACGTCTCGGTCGGCCATCAGCAGATGATGACCGACGCGATGAAGCCGCTGGGCCTGTCCGTCTGGCAGCTCACGACACCCAGGCCGATGGCCGTGGCGGCGGGGCGCCTCTTCGTCGACGTCACCGGGATCCTCGCCACGCCCCAGGGCAGCGCCGCGTTCCTGGACGTCGCCGACAAGGCCGATCCGCTGATGGGCGACGCACTGCGCACCGTCTTGGCCCGCAAGGGTTTCCTGCCGGAGGGCGAGGGCGCGGGACCGCCGTTCCCCGGCACCGTCCCTGCCGAGATCGACACGGACCCGGACCTCGTCACCGAGCTGATCGGCAACGCCGAGGCGTCCGTTGCCGTGCTCAAGCGCGAGATCCAGGGGAAGTCCGGACCGGACCTGGTCGAGTTCGTGCTCGCGGACTTCGGCGAGCTGCGCCGGATCCTGTTCGACCCGCGCAGCAACCAGGTGATCATGGCCGGGATGCAGGCGACGTGGTGGCTCAACGAGAACCTGCTCGACTGGCTCGGCGAGAAGAACGCCGCCGACACCCTGACGCTGTCCGCGCCGCACAACGTCACGTCCGAGATGGGCCTGGCGCTGCTCGACGTCGCGGACGCGATCCGCCCGCACCCCGAGGTCGTCGCGTTCCTGCAGAACGCCGGGGACGACTTCCTGGACCACCTGCCGGGGCTGGCGGGCGGGCAGGAGGCTTACGACGCCATCCAGCACTACCTCGGCAAGTACGGCATGCGCTGCGTCGGCGAGATCGACATCACCAGGACGCGCTGGAGCGAACGCCCGGCGGCACTCCTGCCGATGATCCTCACGAACGTCAGGAACTTCGAGCAGGGCGCCGCCGCGCACCGCTTCGAACAGGGCAGGCAGGAGGCGTGGAAGAAGGAGCAGGAGGTCCTGGAACGCCTGCTCCTCCTGCCCGGCGGCGAGCAGAAGGCCGCCGACACCAAGCGGATGATCGACCGCGTGCGCACGTTCATCGGCTACCGCGAGTACCCGAAGTACGGGATGATCAGCCGCTACCTCGTCCACAAGCAGGCGTTGCTGGAGGAAGCCGGACGCCTCGCCGCCGCCGGCCTGCTCGAGTCCGAAGAGGACGCCTACTTCCTCACGCTGCAAGAACTTCACGAGCTGACCCGAACCGGCCAGAGCTACGGCGAGGCCATCCGCGAGCGCAGGGAAGCCTTCAAGACCTACGAGGTGCTCACTCCCCCGCGCGTGCTCACCTCCGACGGCGAGGCCATCAACGGCAGCTACCGGCGCGACGACCTGCCGGACGGTGCGCTGTCCGGCCTGGCCGTCTCCGGCGGGACCGTCGAAGGCCGGGCACGGGTCGTCTTGAACGTGGCGGACGCCGACCTGGAGCCGGGCGACGTCCTCGTCACCGCCTACACCGACCCGAGCTGGTCACCGCTGTTCGTGGCGATCTCGGGCCTGGTGACGGAGGTCGGCGGCATGATGACGCACGGCGCCGTGATCGCGCGGGAGTACGGCCTGCCGGCGGTCGTCGGCGTCGCCCAGGCTACCCGGACGATCCAGGACGGTCAGCGGATCCGGGTGAACGGGACCGACGGGTTCGTCGAGATCCTTCCCACCAGCTAGCTCGGCGATGATCTTCTCGATCCGCCGGGCACGCGTCTCGGGTTGTTTCGCCGCCGCCACCGCCTCGGCCCGCTGCCGCTGGTTGCTGTACGAGAGCGCGCTGAACGCGGCGCGGACGGCGTACCGGTCCAGTGCCGCGGCGAGGTCCTCCGGCAGTTCGACGACGCGTTCCGCCAGGTCCGGCTCCAGCGTCACCTCGACGGTCTCACCGGCGCCGACCCCCCGCGGCCTCCCGGTTGGCGGCGCTCAGCGGCAGCATGAAGTCGCCGTCGTAGACCGCCACCGTGCTGCGGTAGGTGCGCGGGCCGATGGTCACCAGCACCCTGGGCTTCCTGCCCTGCCCGGTCGCGGTCTTGCCGTTGAGCTCCACCAGCGTCGTGAAGGAGTGGCGCGTCAAGGATCCGTCCTCCGGGAGAGCGACTGTCCACCGATAGCAGGCCCGCGTAGGCCATTCGGCTGGTGTGCACCGGCTTCATCCGTTTCGTGCCGCACGACCCGGGCGGTCACGTAGTGTGATTGGCCGGTGTCGAGAGGGGACCGCCGATGTTCGGACGGGGAGCGCGGAAGGTCACCGTGCGCGGCTTCGCGGACGCGGTGGCGCAGGGGATCCGGCCCGACATGACGCACCTCTACCTGATGTACCAGGTGGGCGGCACCGTGATCGTCAAGTGGGAGGAACGCCGCGGCGACCGGAAGAAGCCGTTCCGGATCGTGGCGGACGAGGACGGCAACGCCTGCCCGCACTGCGCCGTGCTGCTCGCGATCTCGCGGATCGGCGAGGTGCTCCCGCTCGGTGACGACAGGGTCGAACGGGTGCGCCACGAGTACCTGTCGGTGATCGGGCAACGGCTGCTGCCCTGTCCGGCGATCGGCAAGTCGCCGTCGATGAGCACGCCGTTCGGCGAGATGCCGCTGATGATCGGCGTCGGCGGGTGGATGGCCGAGTGCCACGTCGGGCGCGGCGACCCCGGCACGGCGGCGGACTGCGCCCGGCACCGCCGCTCATGATCCTGTGGGAGGACAGCGACTACGAGCGTGCGTGCGCCCACTTCCGCGCCTTCGAACGGACGGGACTGCGCTCCGAGCTCGAGGCCGCGATCAGCGTGTTCCGCGTGCTGGCGTCTTCTCGGTGGGACGGAGCCGTGGCGAACGGGCTCGCCATCGCGTTGTGGTCGCGCTACGAGGTGCTCGGCACCCGGGACGACCTGGACGAGGCCATCACCGCACTGCGCGACACGGTCGACAACTACCCCCACGACGCAGAGCGCCTGCCGTCGTACCTGGCCAACCTCGCGGGAGCGTTGCGGCTGCGGTGGAAGGCGACGGGGTCGGGTGACGACCTCGCGGAGTCGGCCGAGGCCAGCCGTCGCGCGGTGGAGGTGACACCGGCACGGCACCGGCGACGTTCCGCGCGGCTGAACAACCACGCCGACGGACTGCTCACCGTGCACGTGCACTCGGGGGACAGTTCCGCGCTCGACGACGCGATCTCGTTGTTCCGCCAGGCGCTCGACGCCGCCGACGCGGGCAGCGACGACCGGGTCAACGCGAAGTCCAACCTGGCGGAGGCGTTGCGGCTGCGGTTCCAGTCGACGCGCGACGTCGCCCTGATCGACGAGGCCGTGACGCTGGCCGGCACGGTGGTGCCGCAGGCGCGGACTCCCGCGCTGCGAGCCCGTTTCCAGTCCAACCTCGCGCTCGTCCTGCTCGCCCGCCACAGCGCGACCGGACAGCGGCAGGACCTTCGCACCGCGACCGGCCTCGTGCGCCAGGCGCTGAAGGAGAGTCCGCCCGGTCATCCCAACCGCGCGGAACGCTCCGCGGTGCTGGCGGAGTGCGAACGACTGGCGCTGGTGTCGTTGTACGGCACCGGCGGGGAGCCGCACCGGCTCACGACCGCCGCCCGGGTTCGCGGTCTGCCGTTGTTGTTGCGAAGCAAGGGAAAGCGGCTGGCCCGCGCCACAGAGGACGCGGTCCGGTCCACGCCGCACGGACATCCCACCCGCGCCGACGCGATGCTGAAACACGCCATCACGCTCGCGTTCGTCGGCGATCGTCTCGCGGCACTCGCGCTGTACCGGCAGGTCGCAGGGGAAGCCGACTTCCCGCCGCGTGCGCGCGTGGAGGCGGCACGGCTGTGGGCGTACGAGATGGTGACGCAGCGGAACTGGCAGGGTGCGCTGGAGGCGTTCCGGCTGGCCGTCGAACTGTTGCCGCGCACCGCTCCCCGGCACGTCACCCAGGCCGACCGGGAACGGGCGCTCGCCGCGTTCGCCGGGCTCGCCTCTGACGCAGCCGCCTGCGCGCTCCAGGCCGGTGACCCGCTGCTCGCGGTGGCGTTGCTGGAACAGGGCCGCGGCGTGATGATCGGCCACGCGCTCGACGCCAGGACCGAGCTGACCGACCTCGCGGAGCAGCACCCAGAGCTCGCACGGCGGCTGGACGAGCTGCGGACCGTGCTCGACGCCCCGAGCGGCGCGTCGTACGCCCAGGACACCGGACTCAGCGGCGAACGCCGGCACGCGCTGACCGAGGAGTGGCACGAGCTGGTCGGCTCCGTCCGGGAGCTCCCGGGATTCGAGCGGTTCCTGTTGCCTCCCGCGGTGGAGGAGCTCGTGGACCCGGCCCGCGGCCTGGTGGTCGTGGTGAACGTGAGCGCGTTGCGGTGCGACGCGCTGCTCATCGCCGGACCGGCCGTCGTGCCGGTGGCCCTGCCGGAGCTGGAACTGTTCGACCTCGCGAACCGCGCGGAGCGGTTCCGCCTCGACCCGGCGGACGAGATCGACTCCGTGCTCTCCTGGCTGGAACGGGTGATCGTCGACCGGCTGCCGCTCGGCGACAGCGCTCCGGCGCGGCTGTGGTGGATGCCGACGGGCCCGTTGACCGCGCTGCCCCTGCACGCCGCCGGCGACGTGATGGACAGGTTCGTCTCGTCCTACACACCAACGCTGCGCAGCCTTGCCGCGGCGTGGAAGGCGCCGGCGATCACCCGGCCGGAGAACCCGCTGATCGTGGCCGTGCCGTCGGCGCCGGGCATGCCCGACCTCCCCGCCGCCCGCGAAGAGGCGGACCACGTCGCGGCGCAGTTCGCGAGCCCGCACGTCCTCACCGCGGACCGCGCGCTGCGACAGTCAGTGCTGAAAGCCCTGCCACGCCACCGCTGGGTGCATTTCGCGTGTCATGCCAAAAGCGCCAGCGGCGAAGGTCGCCTGGTGCTCTGGGACCACGCCGAGAACCCGTTGAGCGTCAACGACATCGCCCGTCTGCGCCTGGCCGGCGCCGAGATCGCGTTCCTGTCGGCGTGCGAGACCGGCGCGGCGCCACCGGAGCTGACCGACGAGTCGCTGCACATCACCGGCGCCTTCCACATGGCGGGTTTCCGCCACGTCGTCGGAACGCTCTGGCGGGTCGGCGACCGCGCCGCCCAGCTGGTCGCGAGCCACTACTACGACGCGCTGGCCGAGACCTCCTCCCCCGCGGTCGCGCTGCACACGGCCGTCCTGAGGATCCGCGCCACCTATCCGGCAGTGCGGTGCGAGCCGTTCGTGCACGTGGGAGGGTGACCCGCTACTCCCGGTGCTCGCGCCAGGCCCGCACGGCGAACCAGGCGAACACCCCGAGGACCACGCAGGCGCCGAGCGCGATGAGCACCACCGAGGACAAGGTGACGCCCGCCACCACCACGATCAGGCCGACGGCGTAGGTCAGCAGCAGCCCGGCGAGGACCAGGGTCCTGCGGGGCACCCTGGGTGCGGGGCGGTTGAGCTTGGCGGCCAGTTTCGGGTCGTCCTCGGCGAGGCGGCGCTCGATCTCGTCCAGTTCCTGCTGCTCGCGGTCCGGCAGTCTCATGTCCGGTCCTCCCGGTGGGCTGGTCAGGGCTTCACCAAGGCCAACGATCGGGAACCGGCAAGGTTCCCGTCCCTAGGCGAGGAGCTTCCGGATGATCTCGGTGGCGGTGTCGATGTCCGGCGGGGCACCGGTGATGACGTCGGAGTAACAGAACGACTCGGCGAGCCGGACCACGGCGTAGGCGAGCTTGGTCAGCGGGATCTCGGACGAGTCGCCTCGTTCGGCACGGATCAGGTCGGCCAGCCCGGTCACCAGGCGGTGCTGCACCACGCCCTGCTGGGAGGTCAGCACCCGCAGCGCGGTCTCGGGGTCGCGTTCGAGCAGGGCACGCAGGGCCGGGGAGGCGACGGTGTCACGCATCGCCTGGTCCAGCACCGCGACCACCCTGGCCATGCCGCGCTGCGGGCTGGCTCGCCACAGGCGCGCCCACGCCCGCTGCGTGATGGCCCACAGCACCTCGCCCAGCACCCGGTCGCGATCGCCGTACCTGCGGTAGAGGGTGGCGCGGCCGATGCCGGCCTCGGTGGCGAGCTCGCCCATGTCGATGCGGCTCTCGCGCAGGAACTGCCGCAGCGCGTGAGCGATGACCGGGTCCACCTCGGGCTCGGTGGTCAGGTCCACGGTGGCCGCAGCGTGAGACAGCATGTATAAAGTGTCTCACTGAGACAATCAGAAGGAATGTCTCACCCTGCGAGGAGGACCGCATGCGGCGGGTCTGGTCGATGCTGCCGTTCGCCCTGGTCGGGGTCGCGTTGCTGCTGGATCCGGGCACCGCGGGGCCCGCCTGGTGGAACCTGGGGGCGCAGGTCGTGCTGTTCACCCTCGCGGCGGCGATCCCCGGACACCTCACGCGGCACGTGTCGTACGTCGACGTGGCCTGGCCGTGGGGCCTGGTGGCGATCGGCGTGGTCACCCTGGTCACGGCCGACGACCTCGGCGTCGTGACGGTCGCGGTCGCACTCGCCTACCTGGCCATGGGGCTGCGGATGGGACTGTGGGGCCTGGCGCTGAGCGTGAAGCACGGCTGGTGGACGCCCGGTTCCCGCAAGGTCGAACTGCCCCGGTACCAGTACCAGCGGCGACGCTGGGAGCGGCAGGGGTTCCGCAGCGAGGCGTGGTCCGTCCAGTACGAGATCTGGTTGCAGGGCCTGGCGAACGCGTCGGTGCTGGCCGTCCCCGCGTTCGTCGTCGCAGCCGACGACCAGGGGTCGTTGACCGTCCTGTCCGGCGTCGCGCTGGTCCTGTGGGCCGCGTCCTACGTCCTGGAGTCGGTGGCCGACCGGCAGAAGCAGCGGTTCGCCGCGCTCGGCAAGCGGGGTACCTGCGACCAGGGGTTGTGGCGCTACAGCAGGCATCCCAACTACTTCTTCCAGTGGATGCAGTGGAACGCCCTGGTGCTGGTCGCGCTGCCGGCACTGCCGGCCCGGTTCCACGACACCTCGCCAGTGGTGTGGGTGCTGCTGACCCTGGGCCTGTTCTTCGCCTCCTGGACGCTGTACGTCACGCTGACCAAGCACACCGGCGCACGCCCCGCCGAGTACTACAGCCTGCGCAAACGCCCTGACTACGCGCGGTACCAGGCCACCACCAACATGTTCTTCCCCGGACCCGTCAAGACCCCTCGGTAGCCCGGTACCAGCGGCGGTGGACGACCGGTTCGACCGCCAGCACGCCGACGGCCGCCGCGATCGCGACCGCCCAGGCGAGTCCGTCGGCCGACCCCAGCACCGTCCACACCGCGGCGCCGAGCACGACCACCGGCCGTACCAGGGTGAACGGGCCGAGGCCGATCAAGATCACGAACGTGCTCTCCCTCATCGGCATCAGCCAGTACGCCAGCAGCGAGACGATCACGAGCGCCGCGAACGGCACCACGACCTGAAGCATGCGCGTGCCCGCGCGGACCAGTTCGTCGTAACGGGCGCCGGGGTCGGCCGAACTGCCCAGGGTCACCACGACGAGCAACGCCACAAGCCCCAGGAGGATCGTCCCGCCCGCGAGGCCCCTGCGCGCCGCCCGCAGGTAGTAGGCGCGCTTGTCGATCCGGGCGTTGCGGCCGGTCGCGGCGCGAAAACCCGCGAGCCCTGCGTCGGCCAGGGCGAGCAGGCCCAGCACGAGCGGCACCACCACGGCCATCAGCCGGCGACCAGACGTCGTGCGCGACGGCCCAGGGCTCGGCGGAAGTCGCCCACCAGTTCCGGGCGCAGGCCGACGACCGGTCTCATCGCCGCGCAGAACGGGTTGGTGTGCCGGAACGACTCGTACAGGAACGCGTCCATCCCCTCCGCCGCGGCGGCAGCGGACAACAGCACCGAGTCGCCGTGAGCGCGCCGGGCGGACGCGACGCCGTCGTGACGGCCGAGCGGCTCCCGCATCCGGGCGCGGTGGAACAGCCAGGCGCCCAGCGGGGCCAGCCGGGTCGCGGCGATGTCGTAGTGGACGAACCCCAGCGCACCGGCGCGGTCCTGGGCGCGGAAGAACGCGGGCAGCCGGTCGGCCGCGAAGTGGTGCAGCACCCCGCACGACAGGTAGACGGTGGCCGCCTCGGCCAGCGCGAACGCGTCCGCGCGGACGAAGGTGCACGGGAGCCGCTCGTCCTGCGCCAACCTGGACGCCTCGGCCACGAGGGCGTGGTTGAAGTCCACACCCACCAGCTCGACGTCCGGTCCCAGCACCCCGGACGCGGCGAGGCTGCGCACCGTGAACCCCACCCCGCACCCGATGTCCACCACCCGCAGGCGGCTTCCGCGCGCCCGCATGACGTCGAGCATCGGCACCAGCAGCTCGGCGAACCGCTGCGCCATGTGCAGTTCCTCGTTGAGCCGCTGCAGTTCGGTGTGGACGCGGATCAGCAGGCGGTCCACCGCGACGGGGTCCAGGAACTCCCCCGTCACGGGCATCCGCCGCACGATCCGGGCGGCCCGTGCGTCCCCGGCCGCGTGCAGGCGGTCCACCACCTCCGCCCGGCGGACCGGAACGCGCTCGCCAGTGCGTTCATCCCACTGGGCCACCAGGTCCGAGATCTCCAGCACGGCCACCTCAGCGATCACCGGCCCGCACGAAGCCGCCGATCTCCTGCTCCAGCAGTTCGGCCAGCCGCAACGGGGTGCGGTCCTCGAACATCGGACCGATGAGCTGCACTCCGACCGGCAGGCCCTCGGGTGACCGGCCCGCGGGGGCGGCGGTGGCGGGCAGGCCGGGCATGGTGGCCAGACCGGCCCAGACGAGCTGGTCGAAGTACGGGTGCTCGACGCCGTCGATGTCGATCTTCCGCGCCATCGGGTCGGGGGTGTGGTCGTGCGGGAACGCGGGCGTCGGCGTGATCGGGCACACCACCGCGTCGAACTCGGCGAACAGCCGCCGCCAGCCCTGGCGGTGGACCTCGCGGCGGTTGTTCGCCTCGATCCAGTCGCTGTGGCTGCACGCCATGGCCCGCAGCCGCACGGCGTCAAGGCTCTGGTCGTCCGCGCGCAGTTCGTGCAGTCCAACGGGAAAGCGCACGACCGAGCCCGAGACCAGCAACTGCATGTAGAGCGTCGCGGCCTCGGTCAGGTCGGGCAGCAACGGGCTGTGGCGTTCGACGCGGGCGCCGCCGTCCGCTAGCGCGCCGGCCACCAGGTTCACGGCTGCCCGCACGGCCGAGCCGGTCGGAATGAGCGGGTGGTCGTCGAGGACCAGGACCCGGAAGTCGCTGAGCCGCTCGTGGCGTGCGGGCGGCAGGACCAGCCGGTGCGCCACGCCGAACGTCAGCGGGTCCGGTCCGGCCATGACGTCGAGCAGGAGCGTGAGGTCGCGGGCGGTGCGCGCCATCGGGCCGACGACGGCGAGGTCGAGGTCGACCGGCAACGCCGGTTCGGTCGGCGCGACCATGCCGCGGCTGGCCGCCAGTCCGAGCGTCGGCTTGTGCGCGTAGACGCCGCAGAAGTGCGCGGGAGTGCGCAGCGAGCCGGCGATGTCGGAGCCGATGGACAGCGCGCCGAACCCGGACGCCAGGGCCGCCGCCGATCCACCGGACGATCCGCCCGGCGTGCGGCCGGGGTCCCACGGGTTGGTGGTGGTGCCGTAGATCTCGTTGAAGCTCTGGATGTCCTGCAGTCCCAACGGGACGTTGGTCTTGCCCAGCACCACCGCGCCCGCGGCCTGGAGTCGCGACACCTGGACCGCGTCCTCGGCCGGCACGAAGCCCCGGTGCTGCGGCATGCCCCACGTCGTGGGCAGCCCGGCCATGTCGTACGACTCCTTGACCGTCACCGGCACGCCGAGCAGCGGCCGGTCCTCGCCACGTGCGCGTGCCTGGTCGGCGTGGTGTGCGGCGGCCCGCGCCCGGTCGAAGTCCGGCACGCAGATCGCGTTGACCACCTCGTCGTCGCGCTCGATGCGGGCGATCGCCTCGTCGGTCAGCTCCACCGACGTCACCGCACCGGCGCGCAACGCGGCCACGAGCCCTTCGGCCGGGTGAAAGCTCCATTCCATGATCTCGACGCTATCGACCTGCGGCTGAGGGCACGAAATACGAATTCGCGAAACGCGACGGAGCCCATACTCGCTTGACGGAGTGAGCGCTCACTCCGCACTATGGGAGCATGACACCAGCACCCGAGACTCGGCGCAGAGCGCCGAGCATGAGCGCCGAGGACCGGCGCGCCATGATCGTGCACGCGGTGCTGCCCCTCCTGGTGGAGCACGGCGCCAACGTGACGAGCAGCCAGATCGCTCGCGCCGCCGGCATCGGCGAGGGCACCATCTTCCGCGCGTTCAAGGACAAGGACGAGCTGTTCGACGCCTGCACGGCCGAGGCCCTCAGGCCCGACCACGTGCTCGACGCGATCGCCGAGATCCCCGTCGACCAGCCCCTCGAGGACCGGCTCGTCGAAGCCGCCGAAGCGCTCGGCGCACACCTCGAACGGATGGGCGCGCTGATGAGCGCGCTGCACGCGTCCGGCCGGGCCAAGCGCGACCCCGAGCAGCGCCGCGGCACGTGGAAGGGCGGGCGCCGCGAGTCGATGACCGCCATCCGAGGAGCGATGGTCGAGCTGTTCACCCCGGAGAAGGACCGGCTGCGGCTGCCACCGGAACAGCTCGCCGCCCTCTTCCTGACCCTGCTGTTCGGCGGCCGCCGGCTGGCGACGGACGACGCGCCCACCACGCGCCAGGTGGTCGACTTCTTCCTGCACGGCGCCGTGGAGGCTGGATGATGCCGGGCGGCGGGGGCGGCATGGAGTTCGTGATGGCCCGGCGCGGCCGCCGGCGGCGTGCCACGACGGTGCCGGACAGCGGGCTCACCGGACCGGTCGACATCCCCGAACCGAAGCAGGACGACGAACCACAGGACCTGCGCTCCCGGCTGAAGCGCCTGAGGACGTCCGTGGCGGGCACCGTCCGCGGCCTGCCGAAGGTCGTGCGGCTGACGTGGCAGGCCAGTCCGGTCCTGACCGTCGTCCTCGCGCTGATCACGCTCCTGTCGGGACTCCTGCCGACGGTGACCGCGTACATCGCGAAGCTGCTGCTGGACTCCGTCGTCGCGGCGATCCAGCACACCGGCACCACGGGTGACATCGCGAGGATCGCGCTGTTCCAGTTCGGCGTGCTCGCCGCGACGGCGGTCAGCAGCGCGCTGACGTCGATCGCGCAGACGCTGCTGCAGGAACGCATGACGCTGACCATCCGCCACCGGGTGATGGGGCACGCGAGCGACCTGCACCTCGCCTACTTCGAGGGCTCGACGTCGTACGACATGCTGCGCCAGGCCGCTCAGGAAGCGCCGACGCGGCCGTTGTCGATGATGAACTCCGCGCTGGGGCTCCTGCGGACGCTCATCACGTTCGGCAGCATGATCGCGCTGCTCGTCTCGATCAGCCCGCTGCTGGCCCTGGTCGCGCTGCTGGCGCCGATCCCCGCGTTCATCTCGCAGTCGAAGTACGGCTCGCGCGCGTTCTGGCTGACCTTCATGATGTCGCCGATCAAGCGGCGGATGGACTACCTGTCCTCTTTGGTCACGACGGACACCTACGCCAAGGAGACGAAGCTCTTCGGGCTCGGACCGTACTTCGTCGACCGGTTCCGCCGGCTCGGCACCGTCTCCTACGAGCGGCAGCGGAAGCTGACTGTCAACCGCAACATCAGCTCGACGTCCTGGGGCCTGCTGAGCACCGCCGCGGGGTCGGCGATCACGTTGTACATCGCGCTGGAAGCGGTCGGCGGGCGGCTCACGCTGGGAGACCTGGCGCTGTACACGGCCGCCGCGGCCTCCGTGCAGGCCTCGGTGTCCGGACTGTTCACGGCGCTCTCGGGGATGTACGAGAACAACCTCTACCTCGACACGCTGTACAAGTTCCTGGACACGAAGCCGGAGATCACGGCACCGGCGTCACCACGGCCGATGCCGTCCACAGTGGAGGGTCACATCCGGTTCGACTCGGTGACCTTCAGCTATCCCGGCGCCGAGGAGCCCGCGCTGGACGACGTCACCTTCGAGATCCTGCCCGGCGAGACGGTGGCCGTGGTGGGCCGCAACGGCGCGGGCAAGTCGACGTTGTTCAAGCTGCTCTGCAGGCTCTACGACCCGACCGGCGGGCGCATCCTGCTCGACGGCGTCGACATCCGCGAGTACGACCCGGTCGAGCTGCGCACGCGGATCAGCGCGATGTTCCAGGACTACGTGACCTACCAGGGCACGGCCGCGGAGAACATCGGCCTCGGCGACCTGACCCGGCTCGAGGACCGGGCGCACGTCGAGGACTCGGCCCGCCGCGCCGGTGCCGACGAGCGGATCGAACGGCTGCCGCAGGGCTACGACAGTCCCCTCGGCCGCTGGTTCGACCAGGGCGTCAGCCTGTCCGGCGGCGAGTGGCAGAAGATCGCGCTGGCCAGGGCGTTCCAGCGGGAGGCACCGATCCTGGTGCTCGACGAACCGACGTCCGCGCTGGACGCACGGGCGGAGCACGACCTGTTCTCGCGGCTGCGGGAGCTGTCGGAGGGCCGGACGACGCTGTACATCTCGCACCGGTTCTCGACCGTGCGACAGGCGGAGCGGATCCTGTTGCTGGAGCACGGGAAGGTCGCCGAGTACGGCACGCACGAGGAGCTGATGGCGGCCAAGGCCGGGTACGCCGAGCTGTTCACGTTGCAGGCACAGGCCTATCTGGACGAAGTACCGGGCTGAGCGGCGCTTGACCTTCCAGTGGCTGCAACGTTGAGGATCGACCCATGGACGAAAGCACGGACCTGCTCACCATCGGCCAGCTCGCGCGCCGTACGGGCATCTCGGCTCGTACCTTGCGCTTCTGGTCGAACGAGGGCGTCATCGCGCCGGTAGGTCGCACATCGGGCGACTACCGGCTCTACGACGCCGCGTGCGTGGCCCGCGTCGAGCTCATCCGCACGTTGCGGGAGCTGGACTTCGGGCTCGACGACGTGCGCCGGGTGCTCGAACGCGAGGTGACGGTCGCCGAGGTCGCCGCGGCGCACGTGGCCGCGATCGACGCGCGGATCCGCGCCCTGAAGGTGAGCAGGGCCGTGCTGTCCACGGTGTCCCAACGTCGATCCACTCCCGAGGAGACAGCACTGATGAACCGGTTGGCACGGCTCTCCGCCGCCGAACGCGCGCAGATCGTCGACGACTTCAAGGCGGACGTGTTCGGTCGCCTCGACATCGACCCCGGACTGCGCGAACGGGTACGAGAGCTCAGCATCGACCTGCCGGAGGATCCCACGCCCGACCAGGTGGACGCCTGGATCGAGCTGGCGGAACTCCTGCAGGACCCGGGCTTCCGCGCCCGGCTGGGAACGTTCCTGGAACTGAACACGCCCGCGCCGGGGCGGGAGAAACCACCCGGCGCGACCATCTGGTGGGCCCGGCAGGTGGTGAACACCGTCGCACAGGCCAGGGAGGAAGGCGTCGGCCCCGGCGATCCCGGCGCGGCGGAGCTGATCTCCACCATGTTCGGCAACGCCGATCTGAGCGCGGTGCTGGTGTCCCTGGAAGCGGGGATCGACGCGGGCGCGGAACGGTACCGCCGGTTGGTCAGTCGCGTGCGGGGGCGGGAAGGCGCCCCGGACTCGACCGAGGAACTGCACTGGCTGGCCACCGCTCTGCGGATCGCCGCAGAAGGAGCGGCCGCGCGGCGATGAGGTGCCGCCGGTGGTGCACAGCTCCACCGGCGGCCCGCAGGTCACACGAGCGTGTTGTCCACGAAGCACCAGCGCCAGGTCTCCCCCGGCTCGAACGAGCGGATGACGGGGTGGCCCTCGTCGGCGAAGTGCTTCGAGGCGTGCTTGGCGGGCGAGGAGTCGCAGCAGGCGACCTTGCCGCAGCCCAGGCACAGGCGCAGGTGCACCCACCTGCCGCCGGCGGCCAGACAGTCCTCACAGCCCTCCAGCGTGCTGGGAGTGGGCTCCGCGCCCAGTTCGGCGACGTGTTCGCAAGTAGTTGGCACGGCACGACGGTACCTCTGTTGCTGTCATCGACAAGTTCTGGTGTTTGACTGGGCACATGACGACTGCCGACCGCGTCGCGCGGCCCTCGATCCTCACGGTGGACGACGATCCGGCCGTGTCCCGGTCGGTGGCGCGCGACCTGCGCCGGATGTACGGCGAGCACTACCGCATCGTGCGGGCGGAGTCGGGGCCCCAGGCCCTCGAGGCCCTGCACGAGATCAAGCTGCGCGGCGAGGAGGTCGCGGCGCTGCTCGCGGACTACCGGATGCCGCAGATGAGCGGCATCGAGTTCCTCGAACAGGCCATGGACGTGTTCCCGCAGGCACGCCGGGTGCTGCTCACGGCGTACGCCGACACCGACGCCGCGATCCAGGCGATCAACGTCGTGGACCTCGACCACTACCTGCTCAAGCCGTGGGACCCGCCGGAGCAGAACCTCTACCCGGTGCTCGACGAGCAGCTGCGCGCGTGGGCGGTGAGCGATCGGCAGCCACCGCAGCGGGTGCGGGTGATCGGGCACCGCTGGTCGCCGCGGTCCTACGAGGTGCGGGACTTCCTGGCGCGCAACAGCGTTCCGTTCCGCTGGCACGCGCTCGACGAGCCGGAGGCCCGCTGTCTGCTCACGGCGGCGCATCAGGACGGGACGACGCTGCCGGTCGTCGTCACGGCGCACGGCACGGCCCTGGTCGACCCGACGGACGCGGAGCTCGCGGCCGAGGTGGGCCTGAGCACGCAGCCGTCGGCCGAGTTCTACGACCTGATCGTGGTGGGCGGCGGGCCCGCCGGGCTCGGTGCCGCGGTGTACGGCGGGTCGGAGGGACTGCGGACCGTCCTGGTCGAACGGATCGCGACGGGTGGCCAGGCGGGGACCAGCAGCCGCATCGAGAACTACCTCGGCTTCCCCGACGGGGTGTCCGGCGGGCAGCTCACCGAACGGGCCCGCAGACAGGCCGTCAAGTTCGGCGTCGAGCTGCTCACCACCCGTGACGTCGTGGCACTCGAACGCCGGGGTGCCGCACGCATCGTGCGGTTCGGCGACGGCACCGAGCTCGCCGCCCACACCGTCATCCTCGCCACCGGGGTGTCGTACCGGTTGCTCGACGCGCCAGGACTCGGCGAGCTGACCGGGCGGGGCGTGTACTACGGCGCCTCGACCACCGAGGGCCCGAACTGCGCCGGCCAGGACGTCTACCTGGTCGGTGGCGCGAACTCCGCCGGCCAGGCGGCCGTCTACTTCTCCGGGCACGCGCGCAAGGTGGTGATCCTGGTGCGGGGCGACTCGTTGGAGCAGTCGATGTCGCGGTACCTGATCGACCAGCTCGACGCGATCCCGAACGTGGAGGTGCGCACGCACACCGAGATCTGCGGCGGCGCCGGCGAGGACCACCTCGAGACGCTGACGTTGCTGCACAACAAGACCGGCGAGACGACGACCGTCCCGGCGAGCTGGCTGTTCGCGTTCATCGGCGCCGCCCCGCGCACGGACTGGCTGGACGGCACGCTGGAACGCGACGACCACGGGTTCCTCCTGGCCGGCCCCGACCTCGGCGGCTCACCTCCCGGGTGGGACCTCGAGCGGGCGCCGTACCACCTGGAGACGAACGTGCCCGGCGTGTTCGTGGCGGGCGACGTCCGGGCGGACTCGGTGAAGCGCGTCGCGTCCGCGGTCGGTGAGGGCGCCATGGCCGTCACCCTGGTCCACCGCTATCTGGCGAGGTCGTGATGGAGAAGCTCACCGCAGCCGAGCTGTGCGAACTGTTCCTGTTCGAGAAGCTCGGCCAGGAACAGCTGGACTGGCTGGCCGCGCACGGCCACGTCGAGACACGTGAGGCCGGCACGCCCGTGCTCACCGAGGGCGAGCCCGCGACGTGTTTCTTCGTGCTGCTCGAAGGCACGGTCGCCCTGTGCCGCACCATCGGCGGCCAGCGGATCGAGGTGAGCCGCAGCAACCTGCGCGGCTCGTACTTCGGTGCCACCCAGGCCTACCTGGAGCTCGACCAGCCGACCTACCAGATGACCGTCGAGTCGATCACCGCCACGTCGATGCTGCAGTTCGACGCCGACGAGTTCGGGCCGATGGTCCGCGCGTGGTTCCCGATGGCGATGCACCTGCTGGAGGGCCTGTTCTGGGGCATGCGGAACACCCAGGCGACGGTGGGTCAGCACGAACGGCTCACGGCGCTCGGCGCGTTGTCCGCGGGCCTCACCCACGAGCTCAACAACCCGGCCGCGGCCGCCGTCCGAGCGACCGCGGCACTGCGCGAACGGGTCGCGGGCATGCGGCACAAGCTCGCCCTGCTGGCACAGGGGGCGATCGACCCGGAGGTGCTGCCGTCCCTGGTCAAGCTGCAGGAGAAGGCGGTCGAACGGGTCGCCAAGGCACCGAAGCTGAGCCCGCTGGAGACGAGCGACGCCGAGGACGAGGTCTCCGACTGGCTCGACGACCACGGCATCAGCGGTGGCTGGGACGTCGCGCCCGTCCTCGTCGCCGCCGGGCTGGACGTCGAGTGGCTGGAGAACTCGCTCACCGCGTGCCCGGCCGCGGTCACGGGATCCGCCGTGCACTGGCTCCGGTACACGGTCGAGACCGAGATGCTGATGAACGAGATCGAGGACGCGACCACCAGGGTATCCACTCTGGTCGGTGCGGCCAAGCAGTACTCCCAGATGGACCGCGCGCCGTTCCAGGTGGTCGACGTGCACGAGCTGCTCGACTCCACGCTGGTCATGTTCGGCGGGAAGCTCGGGGACGTCCGGCTGGTCAAGGACTACGACCGGACGCTCCCCCAGATCCCCGCGTACGCAGGCGAGCTCAACCAGGTGTGGACGAACATGATCGACAACGCCCTGAGCGCGATGGGCGGTTCTGGCACGCTGACCGTGCGGACCTTCTTGGAGGACAAGCATCTCGTCGTGGAGATCGGCGACACCGGCCCCGGCATCCCGGCGGCGGTGCAGAACCGGATCTTCGAACCGTTCTTCACCACCAAGCCGGTCGGCGAGGGCACCGGGCTCGGGCTGGAGATCTCGTGGCGGATCGTGGTCAACAAGCACCACGGCGCCATCAGGGTGGAGTCGGTGCCCGGCGACACGCGGTTCCAGGTCTTGCTGCCCAGGGAAGGGATCGACGCTCACCCCTGAGTCGCTGTGACGGATGCTTTCACGGTGCCGTCGACCTCGCACGGACCGGAGCCGGTGAGCGAGTTGTCACGCGCGACCAGCCGGCCGGGATCGGAGTCCGCGTAGCCGATCGACCGTGCCCGAGCAGGCCTCCGGCGAGGTCTCGGTCCAGGACCGGGCCGGCGCGGCCAGCGCACCCGCGAAAAAGACGGCACAGATGACAAGAGGTTTTACCCGCATGGGAAGTCTCCGTGGATCCACTCGTCGACAGACAGGGTTTGGCGCGATCCGCTAGCACTCGTCTGCACGTTGACGCCAGCCGCAAGAAATACGCAATGCGGAACACCGGGATGCCAGAAGATTCATGGTCGTGAACCCGGGAATCACACATTCTGTTCACGAGTGTGACCAGAGGATATTTCCTGCTCAGACCCGTTGATCGAGTCGACCGGCAGCGACCTGGACATTCGATCGATTCGACAATGCAAATCGACGGGGTGCGCTGAATTTCGACGTTTGACCTCACACGGAGAACGCTCCTAGCATCCGGCGAGAACCCGTCGCTCATCCGACCGGAAACCCTTTCTCTCAGCGTTGAGAAGTGGAGTTCTCATGGGCATTCCAGAACAGCCCGCGCGCCTGGCCCGACAACGCCGCGTTCGCACCGGGCTGGTGTCGGGTGGCGCCGTCGTCGCACTGGTGACCGCGCTCGCCGCGTGGCCCGGTGCCGCCGCGAACGCGAACGCCGCCGGCACCTATCTGCTGAAGAACGCCGGCAGCGGCCAGTGCCTCGACGCGGGAACGAGCCCGTCGAGCGGAACGCAGCTGCGGCAACAGGCGTGCGCCGGCCAGGAGTGGGTGCTGACCGACGTCAGCGGCGGGGTCCGGATCACCGCCGGAGGCCTGTGCGTCGGCGTGCGCGACGCCTCGACCAGCGCGGGCAAGCCGGTCCAACTGGAGACGTGCACCGGCGCCACGAGCCAGGTGTGGGCACTGACGGCGAGTGGCGGTGACTACCGCCTGGCCAACGCCAACGGGGGCAAGTGCCTCAACGTCAAGGACAACGCCACCACGGCGGGCGCGCTGATCCAGACCAACTCCTGCGACAGCGCCGCGACCAAGCAGTGGACGCTCACACCGCCCGGCGGCCCGACCACGACGACCACCACCACCACCACGACCACGGGCCCGACGACGACCACGACGACCGGCACGCCGCCGGCCAACGCGTTGTACGTGTCGCCGACCGGGGGTGACAGCGCTGCCGGCACGATCTCCGACCCGACCACGCTGACGTCCGCACTCTCCCGCGTGGCCGCGGGCGGCACGATCTTCCTGCGCGGTGGCACGTACAGCTTCTCGCAGACGGTGACGATCCCACCCACCAACAACGGCACGTCCAGCGCCCGCAAGAAGCTGACTGCCTACCAGGGCGAGAAGCCGGTGCTGAACTTCTCGGCGCAGTCCGAGGATCCAGCCAACCGCGGTCTGGCCGTGAACGGCTCGTACTGGCACGTCCACGGCATCATCGTCGAGCGCGCCGGCGACAACGGCATCTTCGTCAGCGGCAGCAACAACATCTTCGAACGCACGATCACCCGCTTCAACCGCGACACCGGCCTCCAGCTCTCCCGGATGCTGTCGAGCACCCCGAAGGAGCAGTGGCCGGCCAACAACCTGATCCTGAGCGCCGAGTCGCACGACAACGCCGACTCGGACGGCGAGGACGCCGACGGGTTCGCGGCGAAGCTGACCTCGGGGCCGGGCAACGTGTTCCGCTACTCCGTCGCGCACAACAACATCGACGACGGCTGGGACCTCTACACCAAGCCGGACACCGGAGCGATCGGTGCCGTCACCATCGAGGACTCGCTGGCCTACGAGAACGGCACCCTGAGCAACGGCGGCCAGGCGGGCAACGGCGACCGCAACGGCTTCAAGCTGGGCGGCGAGGACATCGGCGTCAACCACACGATCAGCCGCACGATCGCCTACGACAACGGCAAACACGGCTTCACGTACAACCGCAACCCCGGCTCCATGGCCGTGTCGAGCAACCTCGGCATCGACAACGACGAACGCAACTTCTCCTTCGACGCGGGCAGTTCGGTGTTCCGCACCAACACCTCCTGCCGCGGCGGCAGCGGCAGCAACGACAAGGTCGTCGGCAACTCCGACTCCTCCAACCAGTTCTGGGCGGGCACCAACGGCTCCCGGTGCTCCGGCTACGCCGGGGCCCTCGGCTGGTCGTTCGCCTCCGACGGCAGGCTCGTCGTCACCCTCGGCGGGAAGACCGTCGCACTCTGACCGCCGCCGGGCGCGAGAACTGTCGAACGATCATCGAACTACGGGTTCGAACGGGATTTCGACGGTCGTGTCCCGCCATAGTGTTAACGCTCACACTCCGGAGCCTCCCCTGCCTCAAGGAGCCGGTCCATGCGTTTCACCCTGCCGCGCGTCCGCACTCTCCGAAGGCGCGTGCTGATCGCTGTCACAGCCGCGTTCGCCGCCGGGGCGAGTCTCGTCGGCACCGGACCGGTGGCTTCGGCCGCCGGTCCGGTGCCGCACTACCTGATGACCGCGTTCACGAACAGCAGCGAGTCGAACATGTACGTCTTCGACTCGGCGAACGCGACCGGCTTCACCCAGGTGACAGCCAACGCCTACACGCCGCCGTCGGGACTGATCCGGGATCCCAGCGTCCTGCGGCACACCGACGGCTACTACTACATCGTTCACACGACGAACTGGACGGGCGACACCATCGGCTTCGCCCGCAGCGCCGACTACGTGAACTGGACGTTCCTGCGCACCGTCCGGGTAGGACTCAACGGGGCCACCGGCAGCACGTGGGCGCCGGAGTGGTTCAAGGACTCCGACGGCAGCGTGCACGTGATCTTCTCCGCGTCCACGGGCGGAACGGCGGGACAGTTCCGCCCGTACCGGATCACCGCGACGAACGCGGACCTGTCTGCGTGGAGCAGCCCGGTCGCGCTCGGCATCCCGGCCAACTTCATCGACAGCTTCCTGGTCAAGGTCGGCGGGACGTACCACAACTTCCTCAAGAACGAGACCACGAAGTACGTCGAGCACGCCACCGCCACGTCGCTGAACGGGCCGTGGACCTTCGTCGGCACGGGCAACTGGGCGGGCTGGGGCTCGGGGCTCGAAGGGCCCGCGCTGGTGCGGCTGCCCGACGGCCGGTGGCGGATCTACTTCGACCAGTACGGCCAGCGGCGGTACTTCTACGCCGACAGCACGAACCTCGGCAGCTTCGGAGCCAAGGTCGAGCTGGCAGGGCTGTCCGGCGTCGCACGGCACTTCACCGTGCTGCGGGAGGACTCCGGCGACGGCACCGCGGTGGCCACGGGCACCCGGTCGCTGCGCTCGGCCAACCTCCCCGACCGGTACGCCCGCCACCGCGACAACCTCGGCTACGTCGAACCGGTCAGCTCGTCCAGCCCCCTGACGGCGCGCCAGGACGCGACGTTCACCGTCGTGGCGGGCCTGGCCAACGCGGGCTGCTACTCGCTGCGCTCGGTGAACTTCCCGGACCGCTACCTGCGGCACTACGACTTCCGCGTCCGGCTGGACACCAACAGCGGTGACGCGGTGTTCGCCCGCGACGCCACCTTCTGCGGCCGGGCAGGGCTCGCGGGCGGCGGGAGCACGTCGTTCGAGTCCTACTCCCACCCCGGCCGGTACCTGCGCCACCTGAACCACGAACTGCGCGTCGACTGGCGCACCCCCGACTCGGCGTTCGCCGGCGACGCGTCCTTCACCGTCACCGCGCCACTGGCCTGAAAGGACAGTCGATGAAGACGGTTCTCCTCCGCCTGGCCGCACTCGTGTTCGCCGCCGTCACCGTCGTGGCCGGATCGCCCGCACCGCAGGCGGGTGCGTCGCCCGCGGTGCGGTACACCAACCCGATCGCGGAACGGCGTGCCGACCCGCACGTCTTCAAGCACACCGACGGCTTCTACTACCTCACCGCGACCGTGCCGGAGTACGACCGGATCGTCCTGCGCCGCGCGACCACGATCCAGGGACTGGCCTCCGCACAGGAGACGGTGATCTGGCGCAAGCACTCCAGTGGCGAGATGGCCGCCCACATCTGGGCACCGGAGATCCACTTCATCAACGGGAGGTGGTACGTCTACTTCGCGGCGGGCCGCAGCGACGACATCTGGCGCATCCGGATGTACGTGCTGGAGACCTCGAGCGCCAACCCGCTGGCCGGAGGGTGGACCGAGCGCGGCCGCATCACGACCCCGTGGGACACCTTCTCCCTGGACGCCTCGACGTTCGTGCACAACGGGGTCCGCTACCTCACCTGGGCGCAGCAGGAACCGGGCATCTCCACGAACTCCAACGTCTACCTCGCCCGCATGGGCGCGAACCCGTGGACGATCACCGGCACGGTGACCCGGCTCGTGGTGCCGGCGCTCGCCTGGGAGACCCGCGGGTTCAAGGTGGCGGAGGGTCCGGCGGTGTTGCAGCGCAACGGAAAGGTCTTCCTGACCTACTCGGCCAGCGCCACCGACGCGAACTACTGCCTCGGCCTGCTGTCCGCGTCGGCGTCGGCGGACCTGCTCAACCCGGCGTCGTGGACCAAGAGCCCCAACCCCGTGTTCACCAGCAACGACGCGACCGGTCAGTACGGACCCGGCCACAACTCGTTCACGGTGTCCGAGGACGGCAGCAGCGACGTCATGGTCTACCACGACCGCAACTACCGGGACATCAGCGGCGACCCGCTCAACGACCCGAACCGCCGCACACGCGTGCAGAAGGTCTACTACAAGGCCGACGGCACACCGGACTTCGGCATCCCGGTCGCCGACGGACCGACGCCCGTCAGGCTCAGGTCCTACGCCGCCACCGACCGCTTCGTGCGGCACTGGGAGTACCGCGCGCGCATGGAGGCAGGCGTGGCCCCGCTGGCCGACTCCCAGTTCAAGCTCGTCACGGGGTTGACCGGTTCCGGCGCGGTGTCACTGGAGTCGGTCAACTTCCCCGGCTACTACCTGCGGCACCGCAACAACGAGCTGTGGGTCGAGCGCAGCGACGGCAGCACACTGTTCCGCAACGACGCCAGCTTCTCGCAACGCGCCGGGCTGGCCGCGAGCTCGGCCGTGTCGTTCGAGTCGGTCAACTTCCCCGGCCGCCACATCCGCGTCAGCAACGGGCTGCTGTACCTGCAGGCGGTCAGTGACGCGCAGGGACGGGCGGACGCGACGTTCGTGTTGGAGTGACGAGAGCATGAAGAAGATCGCACTGCTCGTGGCGGTGGTCCTGGCCACTGTCACGACCGCACCGCCCGCGTGGGCCTATCCCCTGCCGGGCCGGGTCACCGGTGACATCAGCGTGCACGACCCGAGCGTGGTCAAGCGCTCCGACGGCAGCTACCTGGTGGCGCACACCGGCCCCAACGTCGCGCTCAAGACCTCCGCCGACCGGATCGCGTTCCGCAACGCGGGTTCCGCCTTCCCCGGTGGCGCGTCGTGGACCACGCCCTACACCGGCGGTGGCACCAACCTCTGGGCACCTGATCTGTCCTATCGCGACGGACGGTACTGGCTGTACTACTCGGCTTCGACGTTCGGCTCGAACCGGTCGGCGATCTTCCTCGCCACCAGCACCAGCGGCGACTCCGGCACGTGGACCCACCGCGGCCTGGTCGTCGAGACCCGGACCTCGGACGACTTCAACGCCATCGACCCGGATCTCGTCGTGGACGACCAGGGCCGCTGGTGGCTGAGTTTCGGCTCGTTCTGGTCCGGCATCAAGATGGTCGCGCTGAACCCGTCCACCGGCCTGCGGTCCGACTCGGTCGTCCGCTCCATCGCGAGCAGGAACGGCGGCGCGATCGAGGCGCCGAACATCGTCAGACGCGGCGGCTACTACTACCTCTTCGTCTCGTTCGACCTGTGCTGCCGGGGCGCGTCCAGCACCTACCGGGTGATGGCCGGCCGTTCGAGCAGCGTCACCGGCCCCTACGTCGCCCGCAACGGCACCGCCCTGAACTCCGGCGGTGGCACGGAGATCCTGGCCGGTCAGGGCAGCGTGCACGGGCCGGGGCACCAGGACGTCCTCGCCGACGTCGACGGCGACCTCCTCGTCTACCACTACTACACGGACACCGGCGCGTCGCGGCTCGGCATCAACCTGCTGGCCTTCGACTCCGCGGGCTGGCCGTTCCTGCGCTAGGGAGCAGACCTTGACCTCGATCAACTCGCGTGGCACCGTCCTGGCCGCCACCGTCTCCCTGCTGATCGGCCTCACCACCGCCGTCCCGGCAGTGGCCGCCGCCGCGGTCGTGGACACCAGCGCGTCGTACGCGTTGGTCAACCGCAACAGCGGCAAGGCGTTGGACGTCTACGAACTGTCCACTGCGGACGGAGCGCGGATCTCGCAGTACGCGCGCAACGACGGCGCGTGGCAGCAGTGGCAGTTCGTCGACTCCGGCGGCGGCTACTACCGGGTGAGGTCCCGGCACAGCGGCAAGGTCCTGGACTTCAGCTCGACCGCGGACCGGGCGGGGCTCGTGCAGACGACCGACGCAGGCCGCACCGGGCAGCAGTTCCGGCTGGCGGACTCGCCGGACGGGCACGTGCGGCTGGTCAGCCGTGCGAGCGGCAAGGCGGTCGACGTCCTCGACTTCTCCTCCGCCAACGGCGCGCAGGTGATCCAGTGGCCCGACACCGGCGGCACGAACCAGCAGTGGCGGCTGGTGAGGATCGGCGCCCCCGGCAACGTCACCAACCCGATCAAGGGCAGCGGCCCCGACCCGTGGCTGCAGTTCCACAACGGCTACTACCACCTGGCCACCACGACGTGGAACTCCACGATCACCATGCGCCGCTCCCGCACGCTGGCGGGTCTGTCGAGCGCGGCGGACACCGTGGTGTTCACCCTGTCAGGCCGACCCAACGGGTGCTGCAACATGTGGGCGCCGGAGTTCCACCTGCTGAACGGCCGCTGGTACCTCTACTACGTCGCCGGGCAGAACGTCTCCGACTACAACCCCACGCAGCGCCTGCACGTGCTGGAGAGCGCGGGCACCGACCCGATGGGCCCGTACACGTTCAAGGCGGACCTGGGCAGCACCTGGGAGCTCGACCCGAGCATCCTGCAGCACAACGGGAAGCTGTACCTGATGGGCAGCGCGATGGACGGCACCCAGAGCCTGACCATCACCCCGCTGTCGAACCCCTACACGATCAGCGGTGCGCGGCGCACCATCTCGCAGCCCACCCTGGCGTGGGAGCGGCAGACCGCGCCGGTCAACGAGGGCGCGGAACCGTTGTACCGCAACGGCCGCACCATGATCGTGTACTCGGCCAGCGCCTGCTGGGGCCCCGACTACAAGCTCGGCCTGCTCACCCTCACCGGGTCCGATCCGCTCAACCGCGCGCATTGGACGAAGTCGCCCAACCCTGTTTTCCAGCGCGACGACGCCCACGGGGTGTTCGGTCCCGGCCACAACGGTTTCTTCAAGTCCCCTGACGGCTCCGAGGACTGGATCGTCTACCACGGCAACACGAGCGCGTCGGCCGGTTGCGGCATGGAACGGTCCACGCGCGCGCAGAGGTTCACCTGGAACTCGGACGGCACCCCGAACTTCGGCACCCCGGTCCCGCTCGGTGCGCAGCTCCCCGCGCCGTCGGGCGAACCGGCCGGGTGATCTCCGGCAGGACAGCACGCACCCCTCCGCCGCCGCACCCACCGAAAGGAGATCTCGCATGCTCTCGACAAGATGGCGCATCGGCGCGGCAGTGGCGGTGGCGGCCGTGCTCGGAGGTCTCGCACCTGCCACCGCCACGCCGCGGATCATGGCCTGCGGTGACCTGACGTTCAACGCCGAGGCGGTGCTGAACGGTGGCACGTGGACCTCCCGCAACGGCAGCCGGACCGTCTACACCGGCGCCGACATGCGGTCCGCCGTCCAGGCCGCCGTGAACAGCCTCTCCAGCGGACGCACCTCGAAGCAGTGGGTCGTGGTGCGCGGCAGCGGGTCGATCGGCGCGGACTCGCGGATCTCGTTGCCCAGCTACACCGGCATCGACGTCTGCGGCACGGTCAACGTGACCGGCACCGGCTCCGGCGACCAGGCCCCGATCTACTCCAGGGGCACGCGCGACGTCGAGGTGCGCCACCTCAGCGTGACGGGCCGTCCGCTGTACGGGATCTTCCTGCGCAACGTCGACAACGTCGTGCTCGGGCAGATCGACCTGCGGCTGTCCGGCGGCCTCGGTGTGCGCGTCGACAACCGCGGCGACACCAGCGTCCGCAGCCGCAACATCAGGATCGACACCGTCTTCGCGTCCGGCGCGAGCAGCCACGCCGTCGAGACCTACGGCGTGGACGGCCTCACGGTCGGCACGGTGACCGCTCGCAACGTCGGCGAGTCCGGGTTGCTGCTCAACGACACCATCAACGCCACCGTCGGCACGGTCGACGCGGAGAACGCGGGCGCCGGCACCGGGTACGCGGCGTTCCGCACCGCCAACCGCAACGGCCGCATCGGCACCGGCTACCCCACCAACATCCGGGTCGGCACGGTCCGCGCCCGCGGCGGCGGCCGCGGCGTGTTCTGCGTGTCCGAGAGCGGCGGTCTGACCATCGACCGGATCGACCTCGCGAACACCGGCAACAACGCGGTCCTGATCGAGAACTGCACCAACGTGACCCTCGCGGCGCAGAGCGGCACGGTGACCGGCGGCGGTGAGATCCGGCTGGCCGCGCGCTCGGAGTTCCCGAACAACCGCGACATCACCGTGCAGAACCTGACGGTGACGAACTCGTCGGTGCGCGAGAGCCCCTGCGGGACCAACACGACGTTCCGCAACCTCACGCTGAACAACAGCTCTTCGAACGTCTGCGCCTGAACATCGTCCTGGGAGGACCGACGTGATCTCGGCCCTCCCAGGACGTTCCGGCGCGACGATCAGATCTTGCCCGCCACCACGTCGGCGAGGTTCACGCGCGACGACTCGTACTTCACCATCGACGGCTTCGACGGGTCGGCCGAGTTCTTGTCGGGGACGACCTCCGAGCTGAACGGCAGGCCGTTGTCGGCGTTGACGGTGATCACCTGCGACCCTCCGCCGCCCTGGATGGCCGGGCCGCCGGTGAGGGTCAGCGCGCGCTGACCGCCCACGCTGGTCTCGCCGACGGTCACGTCCTTCATGGTCGCGAGCAGCTTCAGCACACCCGAGCGGACCTCGGCGTTGGCGGCGCCGACGAACAACGCGTACGTGGTGTTGCTCCACAGGTGGTTGCCGATGAGGTTCTCGAGTTCCGCACCCGTCGGGCGTGGCCTGGGGGCGGGCACCGGCTTGCCGTGCTCGCGGAACGTCTCGGCGACCTCTGCCTGGGCGTCCGCCCAGGCCTTGTCCGCCTCGGCGGGGCTCAGGCCGATTCCCAGGAAGTTGCCGGCGGCGGTGACCATCGCGGTCCGCGCCTTCTCCACGTCACCGGTCGCGGCGAGGCGGGCCGCGGCCATCACCTTGCCGTCGAACGGGCGGGCGCCGTCGTCGTTCTTGCCGGCCGTGGCCGCCAGGGTCCGCACCGAGTCCCCGGTGAACACCTGGCCCTTGTCGGTGTAGACGGTGTAGACGACGTACAGCGAGCCGTCCGGCGCGACCTTCTTGGTGATGACCAGCGACGAGTCACCGGGCTGCGCGGCGGCCGTGATGTCGGAGGCCAGCTTCACCAGCGGCGACTCGACCACCACCTGCGGGGCCGCGACGGAGGGTCCGGCCGGGACGGTGCCGCCGGTCGTGCCCAGCACCACGGCCACCGCGACGGCTGCCGCGCCGACCGCCGCGACGCTGACCCTCGGCCAGGAGAACCAGCGCTTCGGTCGCACGACCGCGGCCACGGGTTCGGTCATCGCCGTGTGCAGCGCCGTGCGGGCACGGTCATAGGCCTCCGGACTCGGAGTCGGCACTTCACGCAGATTCTTCATCAGGTCCATTTCATCCATGGGGTGTCTTTTCACGTTGTCGGGACTTGCAGCAGCGCGGCCACCTCGGGGGTCTCACGCAACGTCTTGCGCGCCTGGTGCAGCAGGCGCCGGGCCGTGCCCGCGGGGATCTCGAGCACTCGCCCTGCCTCCGCGACGGTCAGGTCCTCCCAGGCGACCAGGCCCAGCACTTCCCGTTCCTCCGGTTTGAGGCGGGCCAGTGCCCTGCGCAGCGGGGCCTGCGTGTCCACGCGGGCGTCCACCTCCGGCCAGGGGTCCCAGTCGCTCGCCAGGCGCGTCAGGTCCGGCGCCGGGTCCTCGGCCGGTTCCGACCGCCAGTGCCGTCGCAACCTGTTCAGCGCGACGCCGTACAACCAAGGCCTGGCCTCGGGATACGAACTGTCGTAGTTCGCACGGGACTCGTAGGCCGCCACCCACACGTCGCCGAGGACGTCCTCGGCGGCCTGCCGCCCCACCCTGCGCGCGAGGTAGTTCCCGATCGCGGTCTCGTGGCGACTGATCACCTCGACGAAGGCGTTGGTGTCTCCGCGCAGCGATCTGTCGATCAGTTCCGCGTCTGACGACATGAAGCTCCTCGGGGTTTCTGCTTCTCCCTTGCACCCCGTCTTTGCCAACGCGCGCCGAAAGCGTTCAGGTTGCTTCGCCGTGCGACGAACGTCGCTGCTCGTAGAGGTCGGCGATCGCCCTGGCCTGCCGGGCGAGGGCCTCGCGCGCCTCGTCCGGGGCGAGCACCTCTACGCCGGGGCCGAAGGCGAGCAGGGTCTCGACGGCGCGCAGGGAACGGAAGCGCAGTCCGACCTCGCTCCAACCGGGTTTGTGCGGCACGGGAGGCTCGGCGAGGTCGCCCTGGTGCACGCGCAGGAACAGCGCCAGGACGTCGTCCTGCACGAGCGCGGTGACGGCCACCAGCGTCGGCAGGTCGTCGATGCGGCGGCGCAGGGCCTCCCACGCGTCGTCGAGCTCCACACCGTCGCGGCGCTGGACGGGTTCGCCGAGGACGGTGGCCGACTGCGCCCGGTCGAGGCGGTAGAGGCGGGGTTCGCCCTGGTGGTCGGCGACCAGGTACCAGACGCCTGCCTTGTTGACGAGGCCGTACGGATCGACCGTGTAGGTGCGCACCCGGTTGTCGCGGCCGTGCCGGTAGCGCAGCTCCAGCCGCAGGTCCGCGAACACGGCCCGTTGGTAGACCTCCAGGTCCGAGGCCCCGGGAGCGCCGCGCCAGCGAACGGGGTCGATCAGCACGCGCCTGCTGGTCAGGTCGGCGCCGTCGCGGTGCGGGACGGGCAGCGCGGCCATGACCTTGCGCAGCGCGGAACCGAGGGCCTGGCCGAGCCCAAGCTCGGCGTGCGCGGAACCGGTCAGCACCACGAACAGGGCGCGGGACTCGTCGGCGGTCAGGCCCGTGACGTCCGTGTGGTAGCCGGGCAGCAGCGCGATGCCGCCCTGAGGACCGCGCACGGTGTAGACGGGCACGCCTGCCGTGGACAGGGCCTCGACGTCGCGCATGATCGTGCGCGCGGAGACCTCCAGCCGTCCGGCCAGCGCGGCCGCGGACAGCTGCCCGTGGGTCTGCAGGAGCAGCAGGATCGAGAGCAGGCGGTCGGACCTCATGTCCTCAAATCTCCTCCACGTACATGACAGGAGGTGACATATATCCCCGACGACACTCTGGTCATCGAGTCACCTCCGGAGAGGAACCACCAGTCATGACCACCATCACCGGTGCCGCACAGACGATCGCCGGCGAGTACGTCCGGGCCTGGACCAGCGGCGACGCCGAGAAGGCGCTGAGCCTCGTGGCCGACGACGTCGTGTGCGACGCCCCCAGCGGACGGATCGAGGGCATCGACGGCTACCGGCGGTTTCTGGCGCCGTTCGTGGGCACGCTCGTCAAGGGAGAGGTCCTCGACGTGCTCGGCCACGACACCCGCGCCGTCACCGTCTACTCCGTCGATCTACCGTTCGTGCAGAACCTCCACGGCGCCGAGTACCTCACCGTCACCGACGGCAAGATCAGCCACGTGATCAGCGTGTTCGACATGTCGCCCATGCTCAAGGCGCGCGCCGCGCAGAGCTGACCGAGGTCAGCCGGCGGGGGTGGGAAACGGGATCGCCTTGGTGCGCAACAGTTCCAGCGTGTCGCGGGTGATGTCCGCGACCTCCACCCCGCCGGCGTTCGCGGTCCACGTCTGCACGACGACCTCGATCACGTTCATGGTGCCCGCGGCGGTCAGCGCGGCGTGCAACACGTCCCCGGTGCCGCCCTCGCGGCGCAGGATCTCCCCTGCCAGCCGCTGCCGCCAGCTCCAGCACAGGTCGGCCAGGCCCGCCCGCAGGCCCGTGGTCTTGTCGAAGATGTCGTACAGGGCGAGCAGACGGGCCGGGTTCGCCCTGATCGTCCGCTCGACGCTGTCGATGACGGCGTAGAGCGCCTCGGACAGCGGCGTCTCGTCGGACTGGGCGAGGAAGGCGTCCATCGCCGCGTCCAGGCCGTTCTCCACGAAGCTGACCACCAGCGCCTCTTTGGTGGCGTAGTAGCGGTACAGCGTGCGGGTGCCGACCTCGGCCGCGGCGGCGATCTGCTCGATCGTGGTGGCGTCGTACCCCTGCTCGACGAACAGGTCGAACGCCGACTCGGCGATGAACCGCCGCGTGCGTTCCATCTTCGTCTCGCGCAAGCCCACAGCGCCCTCCCTGCCCCGGTCTCCCGCGAACCGTAGCACTGCCACTTGGCAGTAACTGCCATATGACACGCAGTTGCGGCACTCCATGTCATCTGGCAGTCTCGGTCACATGACAGCGACTGCCAAATTAGCTCCCGGCTTCCCCACCGCACGCGACTCCGGCTGCCCGTTCGACCCGCCCGCCGAGTACAAGGAGCTGCGCGCCCAGGAGGGAACGGCGTCGCTGGCGTGTCCGGTCGGCGTCGAGGCCCGCGTCGTCAGCCGCTACGCCGACGTGCGCGCGGCGCTGAGCGACCCCAACCTCAGCTCGCACGCGGCACCGTCCACGCACGTCGTGGCGGGTGGCCTGCTCGACCGCCCGGTGGCGCCCGGCAGCCTGCTGAACATGGACGGCGCCGGCCACGCGCGGCTGCGTCGCCTGCTGACGCCGGAGTTCACCGTCAAGCGGATCCAGGCCATGCGCCCGTACATCCAGGGCCTGGTCGACGACCACCTGGACGCACTGCTGGCCCGCACCGGCCCGGTCGACCTGGTCGCGGACTTCGCGCTGCCGATCCCGTCCCTGGTGATCTGCGAGCTGCTGGGCGTCGACTACGCCGACCGCGACCGGTTCCAGGAGCAGACCGCGGTGCTCATCGGCACCAACAGCGACCCCGCCGCGCTCGAGCAGGCCAACCTCGAGGTCGTCGGGTTCATGACGCAGCTCGTGCTGACCAAGCTGGCGGCACCGGGCGACGACCTGCTGGGCAGGCTGATCGTGCGAGCCCGGGAAAGTGGCCAGGAGCTGTCGGTCGAGGAACTGGTGACCCTGGGCATCACGCTGCTGATCGCCGGGCACGAGACCACCGCGAACATGATCGGCCTCAGCACGCTGGCACTGCTGCGCCAGCCGGACCAGCTGGCCGCGCTGCGGGCCGACCCCGGCCTCGCGGGCACCGCCGTCGACGAGATGCTGCGGTACCTGTCGATCGTGCAGTTCGGCGTCCTGCGGCAGGCCACCGGCGACGTGACGATCGGCGACGAGACGATCAAGGCAGGCGAGTGGCTCGTGGCCGCGCTGTCCGCCGGCAACCGCGACGAGTCGGTGTTCCCCGACCCCGACCGCATCGACCTGGGGCGCGAGGCGACCGCGCACCTGGCGTTCGGCTACGGCATCCACCAGTGCCTCGGCCAGCAGCTGGCCAGGGTCGAGCTGCAGGAGGTGTTCGCCCGCCTGCACCAGCGCATCCCGACCCTGCGGCTCGCCGTGCCGTTCGAGGAGATCGAGTTCAAGGACGACGCGCTGGTCTACGGCGTGCGCTCGTTGCCTGTCACCTGGGACGGAGCTGACAACCGATGAAGGTCCGCATCGACGTGGACGCCTGCGTGGGCGCGGGCCAGTGCGTGCTCGCGGCACCGGACGTGTTCGACCAGCGCGACGAGGACGGCATGGTGGTCCTGCTGCTGGAGTCGCCGCCCGCCCACCTCGAAGCGGCCACGGAGCACGCCGCCCTGCTGTGCCCGGCGCTGGCGATCGTGGTGGACAAGTAGTGGGGCACCTCGAACGGGTGGTCGTCGTCGGCGCTTCGGCGGCAGGCGTCACCACCGCCGAGACGCTGCGCCGCGAGGGCTACACCGGCAGGCTCACCCTGGTCGGCGACGAGAAGGCGCTCCCCTACGACCGCCCGCCACTGTCCAAACAGGTCCTGGCGGGCACCTGGGACCCCTCGAAGACGTTGCTGCGCCCCGATTCCGCGTATGTCGAATCCGACATCGAGCTGAAACTCGGCAGCGCGGCGACCGGCCTCGACCTCGCTCGGCGCACGGTGGCGCTGTCGAGCGGCGAGGAGATCGGCTACGACGCGCTGGTGATCGCCACCGGCACGAGCCCGCGTTCGTTGCCGTTCGGCCATGATCTGGCCGGCGTGCACGTGCTGCGGACCATCGACGACGCACTGGCGTTGCGCAGCGACCTCCTGCGGTCGTCCTCGGTGGTGGTCGTCGGCGCAGGCTTCCTCGGTACTGAAGCCGCGGCGTCGGCCCGTCGGCTGGGCCTGGACGTGACGGTGGTCGACCCGCTGCCACTCCCCCTGGTCCGCCAGTTCGGCGATCGGGTCGCCACGGCGATCGCCGAACTCCACGAGGAAGAGGGGGTGCGGCTGCTGGCCGGAGTCGGAGTGGCCGCACTGCACGGCTCGGTCGCGGTGTCGGGCGTCGAACTGACCGACGGAACCGTGCTGCCGGCGGACGTCGTGCTGGTCGCGATCGGCGCCGCGCCCGCCACCGCCTGGCTGGACGGCTCCGGCGTGCCGGTGGACGACGGCGTGGTGTGCGACGCCACCTGCCGCGCGGCCGAGGGCGTGTACGCCGCCGGCGACGTGGCCCGCTGGTTCAACCCCCACTTCGGCGGCCTGATGCGGGTCGAGCACCGGATGAACGCCACCGAGCAGGGCATGGCCGTGGCCCGCACCCTGCTCGGCGCACGGACGCCGTTCGCCCCGGTGCCGTACTTCTGGACCGACCAGTTCGACGCGAAGATCCAGGCGTACGGCGTGTTCCCGGCCGGGGCGGAGATGGTGGTCGCCCACGGCGGGATCGCCGAGCGGAAGTTCGTGGCGCACTACCTGGTGCAGGGCCGGGTCGTCGGCGTGCTGGGCTGGAACATGGCCCGGCAGCTGCGTCAGGACCGGCAGCTGATCCTGCCGGCGTGACCTCCGCGCCGTTCAGACCTCCGGCGTCAGCACGAAGATGGGCATCTTCCGGGTGGTGTTCTTCTGGTACTCGGCGTAGTCCGGCCACGCCTCCACCGCACGCTGGAACCACGTGTCGTACTCGGCACCGTCGACCTCGCGTGCCGTGTAGTCCTTCTTCACCGGGCCGTCCTGCAGCTCGACGTGCGGGTGCCCGACGAGGTTGAAGTACCAGACCGGATGCTTGGGAGCACCACCCAGCGACGCCACGACGGCGTACTCACCGTCGTGCTCGACCCGCATCAGGGGCGTCTTGCGGAGCTTGCCGCTCTTGGCGCCCAACGAGGTCAGCACGATCACCGGCCTGCCCCGGTTGTCCGTGCCCTCGGTCCCGCCGGACCGTTCGATCAGCTCCACCTGCTCGCGGGCCATGTCGAACGTGCTCGGTACGTACTCACCGGTCAAAGGCATGTTCGTGTCCTTAGTCGTGACGCGATCCCTACGAAGCGGACTATACCCCGGTTTTCGGGGAGGTACCCGTGGAGCGTCGGACGGCCAGGAGCACTTCGGGTGTTGAACAGCCGGACTTACTCGATCAGCCGGCTCGGCAGGAACGTGTGGGGTCGGTCGGGTGCCGCGACCAGAGCAGGTCCGACCGCACCTCACCGGTCAGCGTCCCTGCGAGGAACTCCGCGCACCCCATCTCGAAGTGCTCCCACTCCTCGCCGCGGGCCTCGGACCATCGAGCAACGCCGGCTTGGCCACCCCCGTACCGCTCGACCAGTCGGCGGTAGTCGCTAGGCAAGGCCGTCCGCAGTGCGCGGACGGCCTCCTCCCAGTCCAACTCATGACCCTCGAGTTCGTCAGGTTCCGTTGATCAACCGAATCGCCAGATCCGGGTTGAACGTCCCAGCAGGAGTACCGGGCGCGATCCCGCAGGGTCCATCCGACACACCGGGCGTCTTCACCCACAACACCATGTCGGCCCCACCACCGGCCTGAGCCGCGACCCCGAGCTTCGCCCCGGCCGGGTTGCACCAGCCGTTCGGATCGGAGTTGCGGCCGTTGGCGTTGCGGCTGGTGTCGACCACGAACGGCCTCGCGGCGGGCAGGAAGCTGTTCACCGCGCCGGCGTAGCTGATCGACTGGCTGGTCGTGTAGTAGTTCGACACGTTGACCGAGAACCCGCGGATGTTGGCCACGCCGGCTTCGTTCAGCCGGTACGCCATGGTCGACGGGGTGCCCCAGCCGGCGTTGCCCGCGTCGAGGTAGGCGTAGGTGTTGGGGGCCTTGGCCTTGAGTTGTTCGGTGGCGTACTTCAGCAGGCCCGCCATCTCGTCGCGCTGTGCCTGGGTCAGGCAGCCGTAGGCGGCGAGCGCGTCCGGTTCGATGATCACCACGGCCGGCTTGGTGCCGATGCCGGCCGCGAAGCCCGAGATCCAGGTCCGGTAGGCCGACGCGCTGCCGGCGCCGCCGCCCGAGTGGCCGCCGCACGCGTCCCTGTTGGGGATGTTGTAGGCGACGAGGACCGGCAGTTTGTCCTGGCCGTCGGCCGCGCCCGCGTAGTCGGCCACGGTCGAGCCGATGGTGGCGTCGTTGCCGAACCAGCGGGCGATCGGCTTCGAGCCGATCGAGGACTGGATCCGGGACGACCTGGAGTCACTCGGGTTGGTGCGCGCCCAGGTTGCGGGCGCGGAGTTGGGGTTGACGTAGAAGCCGCTGGTCAGGTCCAGCGGGCTGGCTGCTGTGGCATGGGTTGCGGGTGACAGCAACATGACCGCGCAGACGGCGACCGCGGAACGGGTTATCCACCGCACTGTGGATCTCCTCTCGGATGGGGACCGTTCTCACCCATCACCCCGGCCCGCACGGCGGTGTGCGGGCGGGGGCGGTGGGAGTTGTCAGGGGGTCAGCGGCTGTCGGCGAACGCCGCGACCCAGGCGAGGGCCGAGTTCCAGTTGACGGCGACCTCGTTGGTGGACCACGAACCCAGCTCGTCGAGGTAGCACTTCGCGGGGGCGCAGCCCGGCAGGTTCTGCTGGGCCACGGGGTCCTGCAGGCCGGAGTTCGGGCCGCCGGCGAGTGAGCCCGCAGGCGGGTTGGGCAGGCGGGCGTCGACCTGGTTGGCCCAGTGGCGGTGGTGCTGGTTCTTGCTGGCCTTCTCGCCGTAGCCGCTGATGAACGACTGGTTGAGGCCGTTGCGGCCGAGCAGGTAGTCCATCGACTCGATCACGGCGTCGCTGTACTTGCGGTCGAACGTGGTGTCGTAGGCCATCGCCATGATCATCGACGCGGTGAGCGTGGCGCTGGTCGAACCCCAGGCGTACTGGCCGTCGGCCGGCTTGGACGGGTTCGGGTAGCCCTGCGACCTCAGGTCGCGCAGGTGGCCGTCGGCGACGTTGATGAGCCGCGCGCGGGCGGTGATCACGCGGTCCAGCGGGAACTTCAGCGGCAGGCGCATGATCGTGAGATCGGCGAGCGCGCCGGTGTCCTTCCAGGAGAACCCTGCCGCGGTCAGCTTCGTGGTGACCTTGTTCAGGTACTCGCGCTTGCCGGTCGTCGCGTAGAGCTCGGCGCCGGCCCAGCTGAACTCGTCGGTGACGTTGGTGTCGTCGTAGGCACCGCCGCCGACGCCGTCCTCCCGCGGGGCGTACTTCGCGGGGTTGGCCAGCGCGGCCTTCCACGCCGTCTCGGCCGCGGCCAGGCACTTGTCGGAGAACGCACGGTCCCAGATCCGGTAGACGCGGGCGCACTGGGCGCCGGCGGCGGCGAGGTTCAGCGTGGCGGCCGTCGAAGGGGCGTGCAGGTAACGCGGCTGCGGGTCGTTGCCCGGCAGCATCGGGTGCGCGGTCCAGGCGAGGTCGTGGATCTTGTGGTGCGCCATGCCCGCGAGCGGCTTGCCCGCAGGCACCTGCATCTTCAGCAGGAACTCCATCTCCCAGCGCGCCTCGTCGAGTACGTCGGGCCGCCTGTTGTCCTGCTCGGGAATGGACAGCAGGCCGTCGCGGAAGCCCTCGACGTCGAACGTGTACAGCGAGCGCTCGTAGGTGTCCATCAGCTGCCATGCGGCCAGAGCGCCGTTGACGACGTACTTGCCGTGGTCACCCGCGTCGTACCAGCCGCCGCTCACGTCGAGCGAGTAGTCGCACTCCCCCGGCAGGCACGGCACGGAGATGTCGCCCTTGTTCGGCGCCACACCGACGTGGCCCGCCGGTCGCGCGTAGGCGTCGCCGACGTACTTCGCCTCGATCGGGATGCCGCTGCGGTTGTGGTAGAAGTACGCGAGCGAGTCGCGTCGCAGCTGGTCGTAGGGCTTGTCGGTGATGTCGAACGGGTAGCCGGCCTGGTCGCCGACGGTCAGGCTGTAACCGCTTCCAGCCTTCTTGTACGACGAGAAGTCGGCGATGTGCACGTCGTCGCGCGTCATCGCGTCCAGGCCCTTGACCTGCGTCTTCCCCGTCTGCACGACCACACCGGCGGCGTCGCGCAGCTGCCAGTCGAGCGGCGTGGTGGACGAGGAGACGATCGAGGCGCGCTTGGTGCCGGCGGTGGGGTAGGCGTGCTGGTTGGTGCGCACCGGCGAGCCGTAGTCCCAGCCACCACCGGGCGGCACGATCCCGCCGGTCAGCGACACGTCGTCGATGCACAGCGTGAACGGCTCCGCGGACACCGCTCCCGCCTGGATCGCGACCTGACCACCGGTGCGGGTGGCCACTGTGGACGTACCGGTGAACTCAAACGTCTTGGGAGTACTGGTGAGCGCGGCCGCCTTGTTGAGCACCGTGGTGTTCGGCGCGACGCCGAGCGCGACCGCCGCCCGCACCGTGACGTTCTTCGTCGCGGTCGCGGTGAAGCGCAGCGTGTAGGGCTGGCCTGCCTCGAGCGGGATGTCGTTCTGGCCGATCATCGCGGTCCACGGGTTGGCCGTGCCGCCGGGGATCTGCGCGCAGAGCCGGCCGTCGACCACTGTGGACGGAGCGATTCCGCTGCTCCACCAAGGAGTCTTCACGGTGTCGAACTTGCCGTTGAGCACGCGCTCGTAGGCGTCGGCGGCAGTCGCCGGCGTCACGAAACCTGCGAGGAGCACGAGCGGAAGGCCGGTTGCCACCAGCCTGGTCTTCACGGACATACCGGAGCCCTTTACAAGTCGAAGGTCTCCCGGCGGGACCGCAGCGTCGAGCGAATGTTCACCCACCCGACCCCGTGTGTCAACGATCCCGCGTCATCGAAATGTGACCGGCGCTACCTCTTCACATCCGGATGGCCTCGTGGTTACAGTCCTGTAAGCGCTCACAGTCTCCCCCGACCCCGATGGGCGCACACCGGCCGAAGCCGCAGCGTCGCAGCAGGTGAACGGTGTTCCAGTGGTCTGAAAACTAACCAGTTCCAAGTGTTAGCGCTTGCAGACCATCCGCCAACTGGAGGTTCTTCGATGGGTGTTCGACCGAGGCGCGCTCTGCTCGCCACGACCCTGCTCAGCTCGCTGGTGGCCGTGTCCGCGTGTGGTGGCGGCGCCGACCCCGCGTCGTCGGGGGACGTCACGCTGGTCGTCAAGACGTTCAGCCAGTTCGGCTACGACGAGCTGTACAAGGAGTACGAGGCGAGCCATCCCGGCATCAAGATCAAGGAGGAGAACATCGGCAAGCTCGGCGACTACACGCCGAAGCTGCAGCAGTGGCTCGCCACCGGCAAGGGCGCGGGCGACGTCGTGGCGATCGAGGAGGGCATCCTCTCGCAGTTCATGGCGAAGCCCGACCAGTTCGTGAACCTGCTCGACCACGGCACCAAGGAGCTGTCGGGGAACTTCCTGCCGTGGAAGTGGAAGCAGGCGTCCACTTCGGACGGCGGCAAGGTCATCGGCCTCGGCACGGACGTCGGCGCCCAGGGCATGTGCTACCGCAAGGACCTCTTCGAAGCGGCGGGCCTGCCCACCGACCGGGACGAGGTCGGCAAGCTCTGGCCCACCTGGGACGACTACCTCGCCACCGGCAAGAGGTTCAAGGCGAAGACCCCGGCCGTCGGCTTCTACGACTCGACCGGCGGCGTCTACCTGAACATGCTGATGCAGTCCGGCGACCACACCTACTACGACTCCGCGAACAAGCTCGTCATCGACTCGAACTCCGCCGTCAAGGACACCTGGGACAAGTCGATCGAGATGGTGAAGTCGGGACTCTCGGCCAACATCGAGATGTGGAGTCCACAGTGGAACGCGGGCTTCAAGAACGGCACGTTCGCCACGATCCCCTGCCCGTCCTGGATGCTCGGCACGATCGAGAAGCAGGCAGGCCCGGAGAACAAGGGCAAGTGGGACGTCACGAAGGTCCCCGGCAACGGCGCGGTGCGCGGCGGTTCGTTCCTCGCGGTACCCACGCAGAGCACGCACCAGAAGCAGGCCGCTGAGCTCGCGAAGTTCCTGACCAGCGCCAAGGGCCAGACCGCCGCGTTCAAGGCGAAGAACAACTTCCCGTCCTCGCCGCAGGCCATCGACGACCCGCTCGTGCAGGACTTCAAGAACCCGTACTTCAACGACGCGCCCGTCGGCAAGATCTTCGGCGAGAGCGTCAAGGCGCTCAAGCCGGTCTACCTCGGCCCGGACAACAACGCCATCGGCGACCGCGTCGGCAACGCGCTGCTCGCCGTGGAGCAGGGCAAGCTCCAGCCCGCCGACGCCTGGACCAAGGCCGTCGACGACGCCAAGCGCCTGGCCAAGTAGCGACTTGGCAGCCGGGGCGCTGCGGAGATCTCCGCCCCGGCCGCCATCCCCACCACCTGAGGACACACGTTGGTGACTGATCTGCGGCCGAGGACGGCCCCACGCACCCCGGCGGCCGGGAACAGGCCGCCCGGCCGGCCACGCTCCCGGCTGCGCGACCGGATCTCGCGCGTCGAGGTGAAGTGGTCGCCGTACCTGTTCATCGCGCCGTTCTTCGTGATCTTCGCGGTCTTCGGGCTGTTCCCGCTGGTCTACACGGCCTGGGTGTCCCTGCACGACTGGGACATCACCGGCGCGGGCGCGTTCGTCGGGCTCGACAACTACGTCGCGCTCTTCGGCGACCCGGACTTCTGGAACTCGGTCTACAACACCCTCGGCATGCTCGTGCTCGCCACGGTGCCGCAGCTGCTGGGGGCGCTGGTGCTCGCGAGCCTGCTCAACCAGAAGCTGCGCGCCGTGACGTTCCTGCGGATGGGCGTGCTGCTGCCGATCGTCACGTCGGTCGCGGCCGTCGGCATCGTGTTCAGCCAGATCTTCGACCGCGACGCCGGCATGGTGAACGGCCTGCTGGGCCTGGTGAACGTCGACGCGGTCGACTGGCGCGCCGACAAGTGGTCGTCCTGGACCGCCATCGCCACCATGGTCAACTGGCGCTGGACCGGCTACAACGCGCTGATCTACCTCGCCGCGATGCAGGCGATCCCGAAGGACCTGTACGAGGCGGCCACCGTGGACGGTGCGGGCAAGGTCCGGCAGTTCTGGAGCATCACCGTCCCGAACATCCGGCCCGCGATCGTCTTCACCGTCGTCATGTCCACCATCGCGGGCATGCAGCTCTTCACCGAGCCGCTGATCTTCGGCCAGGGCAGCTTCGCCATCTCCGGCGGCAGCCTGCGCCAGTTCCAGACCGTGTCGATGTACATGTTCGAGAAGGCGTTCCGGGACTTCGACTACGGCTACGGCTCCGCCGTGGCCTGGATGATCTTCCTGCTGATCACCCTGCTCGGCGTCGTCAACTTCCTGATCACGCGGAGGTCGAGGTAGCCATGCGCAAGACCCATCCCCTCGTCTACTTCACGCTCCTCGCGGGCATCCTGCTCTCCGCCTTCCCCCTGTACTGGCTCTTCGTCGTCGCCACGCGCGCCAACGACGTCGTCGGCGACTGGCCGCCGCCGCTCGCCCCCGGCGGCAACCTCGGCGACAACATCGGCAGGCTCTTCGCCGCCGAGGACGCGCACTTCCTGCTCGGCCTGGGGAACTCGCTGCTGAGCTCGACGGTCATCACGGTCTCGGTGGTGTTCTTCTCGTCGCTGGCCGGTTTCGCGTTCGCCAAGCTGAAGTTCCGCGGCCGCAACGGACTGCTGCTCGTCATCCTCGCCACCATGATGATCCCGGTGCAGATGGGCATCATCCCGCTGTACATGATCATGGTGGAGCTGGGCTGGCAGAACAGGATGGAAGCGATCATCGTGCCGGCGCTGGTGTCCGCGTTCGGCGTCTTCCTGATGCGCCAGTACGCCGAGCAGGCGGTGCCCGACGAGCTGATCGAGGCCGCGCGCATCGACGGGTGCAGCACGTTCCGCACGTTCTGGAGCATCGTGCTGCCGGCGTTGCGTCCCGGCGCAGCGGTGCTCGGCCTGTTCACGTTCATGGGCGCGTGGAACGAGTTCCTGTGGCCGCTCGCGGTCCTCGAGGCGGACAACCCGACGGTCCAGTTCTCGCTGTCGCAGCTCTCCACCACCTACTACACCGACTACACGCTCATGTTCACCGGAGCGCTGATCGCCACGGTTCCGCTGCTGCTCGTGTTCCTCGCGTTCGGTCGCCAGATCATCGGCGGCATCATGGAAGGGGCGGTCAAGGCATGACCACGTTCGAACCCGGTTTCCTCTGGGGCGCGGCCACGTCCAGCTACCAGATCGAGGGCGCGGTGGCCGAGGACGGACGCGGACCGTCCATCTGGGACACGTTCTGCGCGGCACCGGGCAAGGTCGACAACGGCGACACCGGTGCCGTGGCGGCCGACCACTACCACCGCTACCCCGAGGACGTCGCGATCATGCGCGAGCTCGGGCTCGGTGCCTACCGGTTCTCCGTCGCCTGGCCGCGGGTCCAGCCGCTCGGCACGGGCAAGGCGGAGCAGCGAGGCCTCGACTTCTACCGGCGGCTCGTGGACACGTTGCTGGACAACGACATCCAGCCGTGGCCGACGCTCTACCACTGGGACCTGCCCCAGTCTCTCGAAGACGCGGGCGGCTGGCCGGAACGCGACACCGCGCTCCGCTTCGCCGAGTACGCGCAGATCGTCCACGAGGCGCTGGCCGACCGGGTCACGCACTGGACCACGCTCAACGAACCGTGGTGCTCGGCGTTCCTCGGCCACGCCACCGGCAGGCACGCACCGGGCCGCCAGGAACCGGAGGCCGCCCTCCGCGCCGCCCACCACCTGCTGCTGGGCCACGGACTCGCCGCCCGCGCGATGCCCGGCGCGCAGGTCGGCGTCACGCTGAACCTCACCCACGTCACCCCCGTCTCGTCCGCCAGGCAGGACCGCGACGCCGCCCGCCGCATCGACGGTCTGCAGAACCGGATCTTCCTCGACCCCGTCCTGCTCGCCGCGTACCCGCAGGACGTGCTCGACGACCTGGCCCACATCAGCGACTTCGGCCACGTGCAGGACGAGGACCTCAAGACCATCGCCGCACCGATCGACTTCCTCGGCGTGAACTACTACTCCCCCATGCTCGTCGGCCACGGCACGGCGTCGGGCCCGTCCGCGTACGTGGGCTCCGAGCACGTCGAACACGCCGACGGCGGCCGGAGTCGCACGTCGATCGGCTGGGAGATCGATCCGCAGGGCCTGTCCGACCTGCTGGTGCGCCTGCACCGCGACTACCCCGCGATCCCGTTGTACATCACCGAGAACGGCGCGGCCTTCGACGACGAGAAGCACGACGCCGGCCGCATCTCCTATCTGGAGGGACATGTCCTCGCCTGCGCGGAGGCCGTCGCGGCGGGCGTCCAGCTGAAGGGCTACTTCGCGTGGTCGTTGCTGGACAACTTCGAGTGGTCCTTCGGTTACGCCCAGCGGTTCGGCCTGGTCCACATCGACTACGAGACCCAGCGCCGCACGCTCAAGGACAGCGCCCGCTGGTACGCCGGCGTCATTCGAAGGAGTGGCCTGTGAGCGCTTACAGGCTTGATAGGCTGCGCCCATGAACACGCGCCCGCCCACGCTCGAAGAGGTGGCCCAGCGTGCCGGGGTGTCCACCGGCACGGTGTCGCGCGTCATCAACAACGCCCGCCATGTCAGCGACAAGGCGAAGAACGCGGTCCAGAGCGCCATCTCGGAGCTCGGTTACGTACCGAACACCGCGGCGCGTTCCCTCGCCACCCAGCGCAGGGGCGCCGTCGTGCTGGCGATCTCCAGTGACGACCCGGCCCTGTTCGCGAACCTGTTCTTCGCCGAGGCGGTCACCGGCGTCAACGCCGCTCTCGAGGAGACCGACCTGCACCTCATGCTGGTCCTGGCCGCCTCGGCACGGGGCAGGGAACGGTTCGCGAAGATCCTGCAGTCGCGCAGCGCGGACGGCGTGATGCTGCTGGCACTCAAGGAGAACGACCCGCTCTCGAAGCTGGCGGAGGACAGCGGCCTGCCCACCGTCCACGGCGGCCGCTCGCTCGACCGCACCCCGCAGTGGTACGTCGACGCGGACAACCGGGGAGGCGCCCGCACGGCCGTCGAGCACCTGATCGCCACGGGCCGCCACAACATCGCCACCATCACCGGCGAGCTCAACACGCACGCCGGCCAGGCCCGCTACCTCGGCTTCCGCGAGGCCGTCGTGCTGGCGGGGCTCGGCGACCAGCGGGTGGCGCACGGCGACTTCAGCGAGAACAGCGGCGCGGCGGGGATGAAGCTGCTGCTCGACGACCACCCGGACCTGGACGCGGTGTTCGCGGCCTCGGACTCGATGGCCGCCGGGGCGCTGGGCGTGTTGCGGGACAACGGGAAGCGCGTGCCCGAGGACGTGGCCGTCATCGGCTTCAACGACGTCGCCACGGCCGCGCACACCCGGCCCGCGCTCACCACGGTCCGGCAGCCGATCGAGGCACTGGGCCGCGAGATGACCCGGATGCTCCTGCGGTTGCTGAACAACGAGCAGCCGACGTCGCTGATACTGCCCACGGAACTGGTGCTGCGCGACTCGGCCTGATCGCGGCTCAGGGATTCCAGTCCACGAGGACCTGGGTGCGCTCGAAGCGTTGCGCGGCCAGGTCTTCGCGTTCGATCACCCAGAACATGGCAGCGCCCCCGCCTGTCCGGTAGACGTTGAACTCCAGCAGCAGCACCCAGTCGGCGGGGTCGGACGACGGCGTGCCACCGCCGGGCCGCCGGCCCTGCTTCGCGTCCGAGGCCGCGCACAGGACGGCCATCTCGGTCGCGTCGATCCCGTTGCAGTCCGTGCCGTACCCGCCCAGCAGCATGCTCGCGCCACCCCACTGGTCCGACCACACCTCGGCCAGCACCTCGGAGTGGGGATGCCCCGGCATCGGCACGCGGTAGACGGGCGCCGGTGCGTCGACCGTGCCGACGAACGGCAGCGACACGTCGAAGGTGAGGTGGATGTCGCCCTGGGGGTACTCGTCGTAGTTCTCCTCGAAGCTGTCGTCGCAGGCCGGGTAGGACTCGGGGTCCAGCTCCCGTTCCACGACCGCCGCGCCTTCCGGCACGAGCACGACCTGGCCCATGCCGTGCTCTTCCGGATAACCGAAGAACATCAGCTTGCCGTCGGCCGGCAGCGCGAGGTCCGTCGCCTCCCTCGGGAAGGCGGCGCAGTCGATGGTGGCGACCAGGGGGAGGTCGTGCGTCTCGACGTCGGCGGGAAGCAGGATCGGACCGCCGAACGTGCCCACGACCGGCCCGTCCCCGTCCAGCGTCAGCAGCGCCGCCGGCCGGACGAGCCCCATCCACCGCTCCACGTCGGGCTCCGGGATGTCGCGCGCGAGTGCCTCGGTGCGGATCTGGTCGAGGATCTTCTCGTTCCTGGGGTTCACGGGCGGGACCGTAACGCGGTGCACCGACAGTCCTGATCTTCGCCCGTTCGGCCTCACCCCTGCAGCCGTCGGCGCAACGCCTCCGTGATCGGATGCCCGTCGCCGGGGTCGAGCGCGGCGTAGATCAGCGCCTGCACGGACGCCACGAAGAGGTCGCGGTTCTCCCTCGTGTCGTCACCGGCACCGGCGACCTGCTGCGCGAAACCCGACGTCTGCGCGGACACCATCAGGCTGAGCTTGCGCGCCGTGACGCCCGGGCGGAACCGCACACCCAGCAGCCGCAGGCCCTCCTCGTACACCGGGACCCATCGCGTCGAATAGGCGTCGATCATCTCGCGATACGCCTTCGTGGCAACGGACTGCCACTTGGCGTCGATCGTGAGCGAGAGCTGGAACAGCCAGTACTTCGCCAGCCGGCTGCGCATCCGCAGGTCGTGGGTGGCGATCTTCGCGATGAGGTCGGTCAGCTCCAGCGTGCCCTCGCGCACCTCGGGCAGCTCGGCGAGCGCGCGGCGCGGACCGTAGTCGAGGAAGTTGCTCCAGCGCGGTGCCGTGCACGTGTACTTGATGAGGCACATGAAGAAGTTCGCCATGCCACCCGACCCGGGCCAGCGATCGCGGAACGCACCCTCGCCGACGCGGGCGGCACCGGGCAGCTCGCCGGCGCGGCGCACCACGATCTTCCGCGTCAGCCGGGCGCCCGCGAGCTCGTCACGGCTGCGCGAGTTGCGGCCGGACAGCTGGTCGTCGATCTCCTTGAGCCCGCCTTCGAGCAGCAGCATGGTCTTGACGTAGGCCGACCGGCGCGGGTTGCGCGGATCGGCGAGGCTGGAGCGGGAGATGTGCTCCCCGAACACCTGCGGCCAGTCGACTTCGTCGTTGAAGTGCACAGGACCCCCTGGAGATCACTTTCATTGCAGCACAGGGGCCGGGCACGGGCAACGGTGCCGGACCGTCCTGAACAGGAGGATGACGCGGGGTATCTCGAGCCCCATCGTGAGAGCACCGGAGGACCAGGAGACAGGAGACCTCGATGCAGATCACGGTGGAGACCTCGTTGCTGTCGGCGCGGGTGATCGAGATGCTGGTGGTGGTGCTGGCGGCCGCGGTGTTCGGAGTGCGTCGCCGTCCCCGGCCCCCGCGGTGAGCCGGATCATCCACAGTGGACAGGGCCGTCTCGCCGAGGCCGCCCTGCTAGCCTCCACGCCACTCCACTTCGACCTCGCGGGATGACACGTGTTCGACGCTGACGACCTACCTGCCTTCGAGCCGCCGCAGTTCGACGAGCACCCGGACGAGGGCGACGTGGAGCGGCCGCCGTTGCTCGGCACCACGACACCGCCCGCCGGGCTGCACGACGTGGACTGGGCGGCCCTGGAGGACGCCTACGGCACGGCCGACGAGACGCCGTTGTTCATCGAGGCGCTCACGAGCGACGACGCCGGCGACCAGAGTTTCGGCGTGTACGGCCTGTATTCGGCCACCACGCACCAGGGTTCGGTCTACACGGCGTCCGAGGCCGCGATCCCGTTCCTGGCCGAGCTGGTCCGGCGGGACAACCCGATGGCGTTGACGTTCCTGGCCAGGATCGCCGTCGGCGAGACGCATTTCGTGGCACGGCCCGACGACGTCGCCAAGGCCACCAGCCAGTACGCGGGCGTGGTCGCGGAGTTCGCCGCCGACGTCGAGGCGATGTGGAGTCGCACTCGCGACGACGAGGCGTTGCGGCTGCTGGTGTTGCTGGGCCGCGAACCGGAGGAACTCCCTGCCCTCGCACCGGACGCGACCGCGGGTCTGTGCCTGGCCCACGGCTTCCTCGCCGCGCGGGACAACGGCGTCACCCCTGGCGCCACGAAGCAAGCCGACGCCAGGGTGGAACATGTTGCTGTGGCACGAGATCTGATGGCGAACAGCCCGTCGCTGCACGTGCGGGGCGCCGCCGCGGCGTGCGTCGTCTACTCGGGATTCGCCAACGACGACTCGCTCGCGCTGCTGCACCACCTCGCGCAGGGCGAGTACCCGGTGCACGACGCGTGGACGGGCGACCTCGCCGACCTGGCCGCCTCGGCGTGGAGTTTCGGCACGAGCGACGACGCGTTGCTGACGGCTCCGGGGAACAGTCGGCCGAACCTGCACTCGCGGCTGCTCGAACGGGTGGCAAGGCAGTTCCGCCCCAGTGGCGAGGTCTACCGCCCGCTGTCGCCGGACGAGCTGACGGCGGCGCAGCGCACGACCCTGGAGACCGCGCTGCGCTCCTCCCTGGAGACGATCACCGGCGCGGACGTGGACTACCTGTGGGTCGACGTGCCAGGGACGGTGGCCGCCGCACACCGGCTGCTCGGCACCGCGACCGGCGAACTGAGCCGGCGCACGTCGCGGGGTCTGCTGTGGTTCGTGCTGGAGGACGGTCTGCTCGCCAGGGACGACAGGGAGTCCGCACTCGCCGCCCTGGCCGAGGTGGACGCGTGGGCCGCGCTCGGCGAGGTGTTCGCCGGTCGGCGGCCGGACAGCACCGAGGAGTCGATCAGCCTGACCGTGCGCCACTTCCACGGCGACGAACGCGAGAACGCGGTGACGCTCGCACTGTGCTCGGTCTTCGCCGACGCACTGAGCGCTCATCGCATTCAGGCGGAGGCGTTCCTCGACGGGTGGCTACCCCAAGTGTCCGAAGTGGACGGATACGACCTGGCGTTCAAGGTCCCCGGTCAGCGCATCGGCACGGCACTGGCGGCGCTGGTCCGTTCGGGCGAGCTGCCGGAGCGCTTTCATCCCATGATCAAGCCATACCACCGCTTTCCGGAGTACTCCACGGTTCCGTTGCCGCTGCTGCGCGAACTGGAGGAGGTGCTCCCGGCGCACGCGCGATCGCTGACAACGTGATTGGAACCTTTTCTCCAAATCCGACGGATCCGCACATTGCCGTCATGCATCATGACCGCCATGGGTGAGAAGTTCCACGTCGTGCCGGATGAGCTGCGCGGCTACAGCGGGCTGCTCGAACGTCAGGCAGAGCACTTCCTGACGATCCGGGAGCACGCGATCTCCAAGGGTGGGGACACGTCCGGGTTCACCGGGCTGCTGTCGCTGCTGGACCCCGTCGTGACCGGGGTCGCGCAGCTCTACGGCGAGACGCTGGACGCCGCCAGCAAGAAGATGGGCCAGGACGCCGAGTCGCTGGTGAAGTCGGCCGACGTCTACGAGAAGGCGGACGCGGTCGGGGTCTGCCTGATCGACACCGCGGGCGGCAAGATGGAGGCCCCGTCCTGGCTCGAGCGGTTCCTGGGGGTGAACGAATGACCGGCGGGGTCAGCAACGGCTACCAGGACATCGAGGATCCGAACGTCGCTCTGCGCGCCACGCCGGACAACCGGCCGGGCCGGCAGACCGTCAAGGAGCTGATCGAGGCCGCCGGGTGGAAGATCCAGGGCGTCAACTGGATCTACCAGCAGGTCACCGGCGACGACCTGGTGCGCGACCTGGTCATGCCGCTGGCGGGCGACTTCGAGAAGATCGACGCGAACGCCGCCGCGTGGGACCGGATCGCCAAGGCGCTGGACAACGTGCGGCACAACGTCAACAACGGCATCGGCGAGCTCTCGCCGAGCTGGGACGGTGGCGCCGCGCAGAGCTTCGAGAACCGCATGCGCCGCACCTGGACCACGGCCATCGAATGGGACTCGCAGGTCGCGAAGTTCATCGGCGACCGCTTCAAGAACATGGCGAGCTCCTGCCGTTCGGCCGCGAAGCTCGCGCTCACCCTGCTCGACAAGATCTGCGACAAGCTGATGAAGGCCGCGATGACGGCGTGGATCCCGCTCGTCGGCTGGGGCCGTGCCGTGTGGATGGTCTACGACGTGGTCAACATCGTCGACCAGGTGCGCAAGCTCATCCAGTCCATGCAGACGCTCATCGAGGGCGTCCAGGGCATGATCAACGGCATCAAGCTGATGGGCACCGCACTGTCGCGGATCCCCGATGTGCGCGACGTCAACGACTTCTTCGACGTGGTCGACACGTGGCAGGACGGCACGGAGAAGTTCGGCGACGGCACGGCCGCCGTGGGCAGCGGCGCGTGGGGCATGGCCAAGAGCGGGTACAAGGCGCGCGGCAAGTACATCGACGCGGCGAAGGAAGAGCGCTGGGCCGAACCCAGCACGTCGAGCTCGGGCGGTGGGGAATGACGTTCCCGTACGACAGCGCGCGCCAGCAGTTGCAGACGTGGCAACAGGATCTCGACGCCAGGGGCGCCCGGCTGGAGAAGGTCGCGCTGGAGGCGTCAAGGGTGCAGACCCGCGGCGCCGACCTGTCCCCCGCGGACATCGCCGCGATCGAGAAGTTCGCCAAGTCGAAGGACGCGCCGAACGCGCTGAAGGACCTGCAGCGCAAGGTCGACTCGGGCGCGATGTCCTGGCAGGACATCGCGTCCGGCCGGGCCGTCAACGATCCCGACGTGCAACGCGCGATGCAGACCAGCATGCCGTCGCTCAAGCGCGCGTACACGGCGATCAAGGAGGGCCAGAACCTCGACGACGTCATCACGGCGGGTCAGCAGCGCACCAGGCCGTCACGTGGTGACTTCGACGACGACATGCCGAGCGACTTCACCGAGGACGCCTTCTAAGCACCTGACCGGAAGTCCTGTCCGAAACCACGGGCTACGCCCACCCCGAACTTGAGCGTGCCCGGCTCAAGTCTAGAACCGCACGCGGGGACCTTTCGTACTGTCAGAGCACACGCGGGGACCCCGCGTACCGCAAAAAAGGGCGTGCCGGGCCCCTTGTGACCCATCGGGAACTGGACCCGACGGGCCCGGGACAGAACTTCTCGCCGTGTGCTTAGACGGTGATGACGACCTTCGCGCGGGGGTGTTCGGTCTCGACGTACCGGATCGCCTCGGGCACCTCGCCCAGCGAGTAGGTGCGGTCGACGACCGGCGTGAGGCCACCCGACTCAGCGAGGCGCCGCAGCGTCGCGAGGATCTCCGCGTCGGGCGCCGTGGTCAGCACGAGCACCCGGTCGCGCACGAACGGAGCCTGCAGCTTCGCCCTGACCATGAGCCACATGGGCCCGGCGAGGCTGCCTCCGCTGAACACTCCCCCACCGGACAGCACGATCGTCCCGCCAGGGGCGAGCGCGCGCCGCAGCCCGGTCAGCGAGTGGTTGCCGACCAGGTCGAGGACGAGGTCGTAGCGCTGGCCGCTCCTGGTGAAGTCAGCCTCGGTGTAGTCGACGACGTGGTCGGCACCGAGCGACGAAACCAGTTCGACGTTCCTCGTGCGGCACACACCGGTCACGGTGGCGCCCATGGACTTCGCGATCTGCACGGCGAACGTGCCGACACCGCCGGACGCCCCGTTGACCAGGACGTGCTGGCCCGGCCGGAGCTTTCCGCTGTCGCGCAGTCCTTTCAGCGCGGTGAGACCGGCCAGCGGCACCGCGGCGGCCTGCTCGAACGTCAGGTTGGCCGGTTTGGTCTCCACCAGGTCCTCCGGCACGGACACGTACTCGGCGAACGCCCCGTCGGCGGTGCCGAGGTCGCCGTACACCTCGTCACCGGGCCGGAAGCGCCGCACGTCGCGGCCCACCGCCTCCACCGTGCCCGCGAAGTCGCGGCCGCGGATCTTCGCTCTAGGACCGGTGAGCCCGATACCGGAAACCCGTGCCAGGTAGGGGTCTCCACGCATGACGTGCCAGTCGTACGCGTTGACCGAGGCCGCGCGGACCCGCACGAGCACCTCGCTGCCCGAGGCCGCGGGCGGCTCCACGTCGCGGAACTCCAGCACGTCCGGTGATCCGTACCGGTCCTGGACGATCGCCTTCATCGGGACTCCCTGAGCGCGGCGCGGACCTGGACGGTCGCGCGGGACGGTTTCACCTGGCGGCGGATGATCCACTCGGCCACGGCGAGGTTGATGAGCCAAGAAGCCAGCATCAGCAACGCCTTGCTGAGCCGGTCGGGCGTGCCGACGGCCACGAGCCACGCGCTGAGCGTCACGGCCTGGGTGCCCGCGCCGAGCCCGATCGCGAAACCGCGGATCATCCAGGCGCGGTGCCCGGTGACGTCCCGGCGGCGGATCGCGGCGAACCCGAGGGCGATGAACGCCACCCACGCCGTGCCGAACACCAGCCGGGTGCCGGTGAGCAGGACGCCCACGTCGTCGGGCTTCGGGTAGAACACGGTCATCCACAGACCGGACAACGCTCCCAGAAGTCCACAAAGGACCAGGATGCGCCCTGCCGTTCGGTGCCAGGACGGTCTGCTGCGGCGGAAGCCGGGAGAGAACTGGAAGGCCCCGAGGACGCAGTACACGCTCGCGGTGATGGCGTGCACCACCACGGGCACGGGCGAGGCGAAGAACCGCGCGTTGTCCGGCGTGATCTCCGCGCCACCGCCGAGCTCGCCCAGCCGGAGAGCGCCACCGAGCACCGGGATCACGCTGAACAGGATGATCGCGGCGGGGATCAGCTTGTCCCACTTGGTCGAGGAGGTCATGCACAGATCGTGGCGCGCGCAGGGGTGCCGGCTCATCGGCAGAAGGGCTTCGACCGTCCTGGCCGATGGTGCGCCGCGGTCGTCGTACTTTCGGCTGACTACGTGCGGAACCCGCTGCGGACGCGTTTGGTCTCGTAGGCCCAGATGGCCATCTCGACGCGGTTCCTGACCCCGATCTTGGCCATCAGGCTGGCGATGTGGGACTTGACCGTGCTGAGCGTGATGTAGAGCTCCTTGGCGACCTCGCTGTTGGTGCGCCCTCCCGCGACGGCCGCGAGGACCTGCTCCTCCCGTTCGGTGAGCGGCTCGATCGGCTGCACCACCCGGCCGGGCTCGACGTCCGTGAACGCCTCGATCAGCCGGGCGGTGACGCTGGGAGCGATCAGGGCGTCACCGGACGCCGCGGCGTGCACGGCCTGGGCGAGCAGGGCGGGTCCGGCGTCCTTGAGCAGGAAACCCCTGGCGCCGGCGCGAAGCGCGGCGTAGACGTACTCGTCGAGGTCGAACGTGGTGATCACGACGACGGCGATCGGGTCGGCGACACCCGGCCCGGCGAGCAGGCGGGTGGCCTCGATGCCGTCGATGCCGGGCATCCGGATGTCGAACAGACACACGTCGGGACGCAGGCTCCTGGCCAGTTCCACGGCCTGTCGTCCGTCCGGCGCCGCGCCGACGACCTCGATGCCCGGCTGGGCGTCGAGGATCATCGACAGTCCGGTGCGGACGATCTCCTGGTCGTCGGCGACGACGACTCTGACGCTCATCGGCCCACCGCCAGCGGCAGCACGGCCGTGACGGTCCAGCCCCGGCCGGGGTCCGGGCCCGCCTCGCAGCTGCCGCCGAGCAGTTCGGCGCGCTCCGTCATGCCGATCAACCCGTGCCCTGGCACGACATTGCCTCCGGTGTCCCCGTCATCGCTCACCCTCACGTGCACCGACGAGTCACCGACGACCACCCGCACCTCGATGCGGGTGGCGTGCCGGGCGTGCCGCCGCGCGTTGGTGACGGACTCCTGGGTGAGCCGGTAGATCGCGGTTCCCACCGACTTCGGGAGGTCGTCGACCGGCCCGTCGATCAGCACGTCCACCTCGGGTCCTGGCCTGCCGGGACTCGCCAGCAGTGCGACGTCGGCGACGGTCGGGCTGGGTGCGAGGTCCGCGGACTCGTTGTGCCGCAAGGCACGCACCATCGTGCGCATCTCGGCGAGCGCCCGCGACGCCTCCGACTCGATCAACCCGAGTGCCTCCGTCGCCGCCTCCGGCCGGGACGCCGCGGTCGCGAGCCCCGCCTGGGCCCGGATCGCCATCGCCGACACGTGGTGCGCCACCGTGTCGTGCAGATCCCGTGCCAGCCGTTCCCGTTCGAGCAGCTTGACCTGGTCGAGTTCCCTGGCTCGCGCCCGGCCCCGGTACCGCACAGCGGCTCCGACCGCGCAGGCCGTCCCCAGCACGGCGCTTCCGCTCCCTGCCTCGCCCACGCTGATGAACCCGAGCGCCGCCGACAGCCCGACCTTGCCGAGCATGATCGCGAGCCCGATCACCGCCTCGCGCCCGGAACCCCACCGGAACAACGAGAACGGGAAGAGCAGCATGAACACCGTCACGTTGAGCTCGGGCTCGCCCCAGAACACCAGCGACGCGACCGCGGCCACGCCGAACGCGAGGGCGACGGCGACCAGCGGCCTGCTGCGGCGCAGCAACAGCAGGGGCAGCAGCACCACCGTCACGGCCAACGCGCCGGCCCGCGAGCTCAGGTCCGTCCGCAGCACCGTCTCCAGCACCGCGACCAGGAGGAGCACGGCGACGAGCGCCCAGTCCCACCACAGTCTCGCCGCCGCGCGCGCCGGCGGCGGTTCTTCCCACACCGACCGCAGAAGGGCGAACACGGGCTCATCGTACGAGTTCGCGAGACGCGGCGGACCAGCCCGAAGTACGAGACGGGCGCTTGCTCACTCCCGTCGTGACGCGGGCACCCACGCCATGAGGTTCATGACGAGCGCGCCGAGCCCCAGGACGCCCAGCATCACGCCCGTCACCCAGAGCGCCTCGTCGTTGTCGGCCAGCGCGGCGTCGACGACCTTGCCGTTCTCCAGGTCGTAGCGGACCGTCACGCGGTCGCCCGGGTTCCGGATCGGGCCGTTCTCGGACAGGGTCGCGGTCTGCTTCGAGCCGTCCGGCAGCGAGTACTCGACCTTGACCGAGGCGCTCTTGCCCGACTTCAGCCGCTCCTGCACGGTCCCCTCACTGCTGGCCCAGGAGTTCTGCTCGGTGTACGCGCCGATCACGAGCGTCAGCCCCCAGATCGCGCCCACCAGCACGAGTCCCGACACGAACCGGCCGGTCCCCGACTTCACCTTGATCGACTTCGCCACCACGCCTCCCTCGCCGGGTACATCGTCACATCGACCCCAGATGCAACCTGAAGTGGCACGCGGGCAGTGCCGGGGCGTCGTGACCCGCGACCGGGCCGCGGCCTGGTCGCGGAGAGCGGCGAGCGGAACGCCGCCGCGCCGTCGTGGACACGGTCAGCCAGCTCGTCACGCCCTGACAGCCGCCTCCAGCACCGAACGCAACGAGGTCGCCGGGCGCTCCAGCAGCTTCTCCAGCTGGTCCCCCGTCGTCGCGAACTCGCCGCGGCGGGAGGCGCGGAACATGCCGAGCAACAGGTTCGCCTGGTCCTCGGGCACGCCGTGCCCGACCAGGGACGCGGCCCACTCCTCGTCCGCGACGACGACCCGGCGGATCGTGCGGCCGGTGAGGTCCGTCAGCATCGCGGCGACGTCGCCGAGGTCGAACGCGTCCGGCGCGGTGAGCGGCGGGGTCGGTCCGTCGAACAGGTCGCCCTCGGCCAGCACGATCGCCGCGGCCTCGGCGAGGTCGGCGTGCGCGGTCCAGGACACCGGGCCGTCCTCGGGTGCGACGAGCTCGCCGGTCGCCAGCGCCTGGCCGAGCAGCAGCGGCACCGTGCTCGCGTAGAAACCGTTGCGCAGCGCGGTGAACGGCCGCCCGGTGCGGGCCAGGTGCTGCTCGGTGGCCGCGTGATCGGGCATCGGCGCGAAGAGCGAGTCGCTCGCCGCGCCCTGGTGGCTGGTGTACAGCACGCGATCCGCTCCCGCGGCGCAGGCGGCGTCGATCGCGGTGACGTGCTGGGCGAGCGCGGCCGGGCCGGTCTCGTTGGTCGAGACGACGAGCACCTGCGTGGCGCCCTCGAACGCCCCGGCGAGCGAGTCCGGGTCCGAGAAGTCGCCGCGCCGCACCCGCACCCCGCGTGCCGCCACCGCGGCCGCCCCGTCGACGTCCCGCACGCTGACGCCGACGCGCTCCGCCGGCACCCGTGCCAGCACCTGGTCGACGACCTGGGAGCCCAGCTTGCCGGTCACTCCGGTGATGATGATCATTTCCCCGCCTCGCTAACGTTGGTAGTAACAGCGATAGTAACCACGTGAGCAACGCTGCGATAGAGTGGGCGTCGTGATGGAGAGCACCCGCGGCAAGGCACGCGCGAGCATCGTGGAGGTAGCGGCGAGGCTGCTGCGGGAACGAGGCGCCGGCGCGGTGACCATCCGCGCGGTGGCGCAGGAGGCGGACACCCAGGCGCCGACGATCTACCGGTTCTTCGAGGACAAGGACGCGCTGCTCGACGCGGTCGCCGAGCACGTCTTCGCCGCGTACGTGGCCGGGAAGGAGGCCGCCGAACCCAGCGACGACCCGCTGGCCGACCTCCGCGCGGGGTGGGAGGCGCACCTCGGCTTCGGTCTGGCCAACCCCGGCCTGATCAGCCTGCTGCTGGACCCGGTGCGCGCGGCCCGTTCGCCGTCGATGAACACCGGGATGGAGGTTCTGAGGGCGCGGATGCAGCGCGTTGCCGCCACTGGACGGCTTCGAGTCACTGAGCGGCGGGCCATCGAGCTGCTGCATGCCGCCGGTACCGGCACGGTGCTCACCCTGTTGTCCACGCCGCCTCAGGAGCAGGATCCCGGGTTTGCCGACGCGATGTACGAGACGGTCCTGCGGTCGATCCTGCACGAGGAGTCGCTACCGGAGGAGACGGCTGCCGATGCGGTCCGGCGAGGACTGCCGGAGCTGCGACTGACGGAGGCCGAGCGCACCCTGCTCACCGAGTGGATGTCCCGGCCCTGAGCCAGGCTCAGCGGACGAACGCGTAGACGTCACCGTTCTTGCTGGAGACCTGCATGTCGCCGTACCCGAGGAAGACCGTCTTCTCTCCCAGCACCGGCTGCGCTCCCCCGTACGCATCCGACGGCCAAGCCGAAGTCACGTTCTTGGTCCACTTCACCGCACCGGAACGCGCGTCCAGCACCGCGAGCCCACGTCGCGTGCCGACGTACAGCGTGTCCCCGTCCCAGGTGACCCGGTTGATGGACACGGCGCCAACGTCCTGCTGCCACCGCACCGCGCCGCTCGTCGCGTCCAGCGAGTGCATCACCCCGAGGATGTCGGGCACAAGGACCTGACCACGCACCAGCGTTGGTCCCGTCGACATCTGAGCGTCGATGCTGTGCTGCCACTCGATCTCACCTGTGGCAGCGTCGAGAGCCTGCACCTGGCCGGTGCGCTGCCTCGAGTTGCTGACCGTCAGGAAGATGCGGTTCGCGGCGGTCGCGAGGCCGACGACGTTCCCCGCGGTGGTGCGGCTCCACGCCTGCTTCCCGCGCAGGTGCACCTGCAGCCCGTCGACGTCCGTCGCCGAGTACACGAACCCCTGCAGTTCCACGACGTCGTTGACCTGTGTGGACACCCGCACGCGTTCGACCACCTCACCGGTGCGGCCGTCAACGCTCAGCACCCATCCCGCGCTCGTGCCCACGAGGATCTTGTTGTCGGCCGCTTCGCTTTGGCGCCACGGCATTCCCTCCGTGACCAACGTCCACCGCACGGCACCACCCGTGTCGATCGCGGTCAGCCGTCCCTCGGTCTGCGTCGTCGCCGCACTGGCGAGCACGAGCCCGCGGATGACGGTGCACGGCCCTGTCATCACCCCACCGGCATCGACCCGCCAGCTCTGCACACCATCGCTCTGCCGCAGCCCGACCACACTGCCGTCGCGCAACGACAGCACCACGTCGTCCCCGTTGACCACCGGAAAGCACGCCGACTCGAAACCCCGGCGCCACCGCTCGTCCCCCGGCTCCGCACGCCTGAACAGGCTGGCCCCGAAGTAGGTCCCCAGGGCGGCGAGAAGGCCACCGGAGCCGAGCAGCAACACCCGTCTTCGCTTCACCGGGGCGGGCGCTGGTGCGATTGAGGTCTTCTTGGCGGTCAGCAACCCCACCAAGGTCTCGATCGCCCGATCCTCGTGCCGGCGCACGTCGATCCAGCCGATGCCCTTCGGCAGGCTCGGCACCTCGGTGTCGTCGAGACGCACCGGCAACACGGCGTCGTCCCTGCCGCGGAGCCTGGTCTCGAGGGCGGACAGCAGCTCCCACGTCGTCCAGGGACTGCGCACGTAGTGCTCGGACACGATCAGCACGATGTACCGCGCCTTTTTGCCGTAGACCTCCAGGAGCACTTTGAACAGGTCCTTGCCCCACAACATGGCCTGGAAGTTCTCGTCGAAGAACACCGTGAACCCGTTGGCCGCCAACGCCTCCGCGAGATCGCGCGCGAAGTCGCGGTCCTGCCCGGCGAACGACAGCGCGAAGTCGTAGGTCTCGTCCGCCTTCTTCGTCACCCGAGGCTGCCCATCCGCTCGACACCGGCGCTGTCGCGGCCAGCCAAGCTATCGCGCCTCACCCCGTCGCCGTAACGCCCGGCACCGGCGCGGTGCCGTCGCCCCCTGGCAACGGCACCGCCGCGACAACTAGATCCGCTCGGCGTCGGCCTCGACCGTCGTCGACGGCTCGCTGCCGGCCTGCCGGCGGTCCTCCACCGAGATACCGCACTTGCCGACGAGCGCGACACCGGCACCGATCGTCGTGGCCACCGGGGCGGCGAACGCCGCGACCAGGCCGAGTGCCACCGGCACCTCGAGCACCACGTCGTCCTTGCTGTCCCGCACCACCACACGGCGGTTGATGCCCTCGCTGACCAACCCGCGAACGGCGTCGACCACCGAGTCGACGGCGGTACGGGCGGACTCGGGCTTGGATTCGCTCATGACTCTCCTCGAACTGCGGATCTCCCTGACGACTCCAGACTGCCCGTGTTCCGGCCGGCTGCCATCAGGGTTTCCCCCTGACCTCCGCCCTGATATTGCCCTCAGGAATAACCGGTGGTCAGGGTGGGGAAATCTGCCCGTTCGATCACTCGGCCAGGTCGAGGTCGCGGACGCAGAAGCCGTGGTGCTCGAAGGTCTCGTTGAGCACCGTGCCGAGGCACTTCCGCACTGAGCGGCCCCGCGCGTACGGCGGCCAGACGTCGTCGTCGGGCACCGGGGCGTCCGCGGCGAGCTGCTCGGCGGTGACCTCGTCGAGCCACGCTTCGAGCTCGGCGGTCTGCGCGGCACGCACGCTCACGATCTCGTCGAGCGACGGGTCGAGGGAGAGGTCCAGCCCGTGCGCTTCACGGTAGGGCTCGACCGCCGGACCGATGCCCATCGGCGTGAACAGCTCTGTCGAGCCCAGGCAGCAGCGGCGGAACCACGAGTCGTGGACGAAGACCAGGTGGCGCAACGTCTGCGCGGCCGACCACTCGTCGTTCACGCTGCGGCGCTCGATACCGGGCGTGCGGCGGATGCGTTCGATCGTGGCGGCCCAGCCGGCGTGGAGCTGGCGCGCTGCCTCGCGCAGGTCGGCGAGGTCGTCGGAGCGGAGGAGCACCCGCACCGGATGACGCCGGTCGAGCTCGGCCTCGACGTACTCGGTGACCTCGACGCCGTTCACCACGAGGTTGGTGACGAAGCCGTCGATCACGGCGTCCTGCATGACGACGCCGATCAGGCGCGCGCCGGTCAGGTCGCACTCGCGGAACTCGGCACCGTGCAGGTCCTCGTCGACATATCGCGGCATGGTCCGCATCCTAGGTCCGCGCTCACTGGTCGGTGAGCGACGGGAGGATCTTCGCGGTGATCTCGTGCAGGCGGGTGACGTCGTCGTCGGTCAGGTGGTCGAAGACGAGCCGGCGGACCTCGGCGACGTGACCGGGCGCCGCGACGCGCAGGAAGGCCCAGCCCTCGTCGGTGAGCCGCGCGACCTGGCCGCGTTTGTCGGTCGGGCAGGCGGACCGCTCCACCCAGCCCCGTTCCTCCAGCACGGACACCGCGTGCGAGAGCCTGGTCGTGGTGGTGCCCGCCCTGCGCGCGAGCTGCGTCATCCGCATGCTCCCGTCCTGCTCGGCGCTGAGCATGGTCAGGATGCGGTAGTGGGCGTGCGGCAGGCCCGCGTCGTCACGCAGCTGGCGGTCGAGCGCGGTGGGCAGCAGCATCAGCAGCTGCGTGACGTTGAGCCAGGCGGCCATCTCGGTGCCGGTCAGCCAGCGCGGTTCGGTCACGGCGTCGGGTCGAGCGTCGGTCACCACGTCATCCTCCCTCCTCCGGCCGCGCCGGGTTCGATCACGCGGAAGCTGTGCGCACCGGCAGCAGCAGTTCGTCGACGGAAAGGCGCACGCGCGCGGCGGTTTCCCGTTGCGCGAAGGGCTCCGCGAGCCGGGAGGGCTCGTCGCGCAGGCCGACGGCGGCGACGACCAGCGGCACCACGTCGGCAGCGGCGAGCACGGTGGTGAGGCGGTCGCGGTCGAACCCGCCCATCTGGTGCACCGCCAGTCCCTCGGCCTGGGCCTGCACGGACAGGTGCGCCACGGCCTGGCCGGCGTCGTAGACCGCCCACGGCACCGCGCCGCCGTCGGCACCCGTGGTCCGTGCCGCCACGACGACCAGCGCCGACGCGGCCCGCGCCCACACCTGGTTGCCGCCGGCCAGCGTCTCGAGCACCGCCGCGTGCTCTGCGGTGCCGCGCCTGGTCACCGCGAAGCGCCACGGCTGGGTGTTGGACGCGCTCGGCGCCCAGCGAGCAGCCTCCAGCAACGCGGTGAGCTGCTCGTCCGTGACCTCGTGATCGGGGTCGAACGCCCGCGAGCTCCAGCGGTCGGCCAGCAGCGGGTGCAGCGGCACCACCGTCGAAGCGGTCTTGTCCACGGTCGGGGTCATGTCTTTCCTCTCAGGGTGGTCAGCCGGCCAGCGGCAGGTCGAGGGTGTGGTGGGTGCGGGCGACCTTGGCGGTCAGGTAGGCGGCGTTGGCACCGGTCAGGTGCACCCCGGTCGGAACGCGGTCGGTGACCTCGACGCCGAGCGCGTCGAGCTGCAGCGCCTTGTCGGGGTTGTTGCTCAGCAACCGGACCCGGTCGACACCGAGCGCGTGCAGCATCTGCGCCGCCGCGGTGTAGTCGCGCTCGTCCTCACCACGTCCGAGAGCCAGGTTCGCCTCGTAGGTGTCGAGCCCGGAGTCCTGCAGCGCGTAGGCGTCGAGCTTGGCGTACAGCCCGATGCCGCGGCCTTCCTGCCGCAGGTACAGCAGGAACCCGCCTTCGCCCGCGATGCGTTCCACGGCCTCGCGCAGCTGGGGACCGCAGTCGCAGCGCTGGGACCCGAACACGTCACCGGTGAGGCACTCGCTGTGCGGCCGCACCAACGGCGCGACGTCCCCGGCGGCGGCGCGGGTCACCGAGGCCCGCCAGTCGCCCAGCCCCAGTGCCAGGTGCTCCAGGCCGTCGCCCAGACCGGTGAAGGTGAAGACCTCCGCCGTCGTGGCGTACCCGTCCGGGAACTCCAGCGGCACCGTGACCTGCGTGCGCACCGTCGCCGCAGGTGCCTTCAGCTCCGTGCTCGTCATCGGTGCCTCCGCGTTGTTGAAGTTTCACATACGAGTGTGCAACTTCAATGTTGAAACTTCAACAACGCGGGCGATGTTCCTGATCACATGAACGAGCTCGGCAGCGCTCCGGTCAGCGGCGCCCGGTGGCCAGCACGACGAGGAACTGCCCGCCGCCCGCCTCGACGGAGGCGGTCACCGGCAGCCCCGGCACGAGCCGGGAGAACCGGTCCTCCAGCCACTCCGCCGTCTCCTGGGCGTCCTGCCTGGACGGACAGCGGGCGACCATCTCGCGGCCCCCCTTGCGTTCCAGCCTCCCGGCCACGGTGATCAGCGGCGCGGGTTCGGCGACGTGCAGGCGGTCCGGCCAGGAGATGACGATCTTCACCGCGCCCTTGCGGCTGTTGCACCCGCGGTGCGCGAGCCGTTCGGCGATCTTGGCCTTGCGGTCGGCGGTGCGGCTGTCGACGCTGGGCCCGCGCGCGTCGTTCACGGACATGCCGGGGTCGACCGGTTCGTCGCACACCCAGCAGCGCCAGCCGTCGCGCTCTGCCACGTCATCGAGGAGACTCACCAGCGCAAACTACCCGGCCACCACGGTGAACTCCGCGCGACCGGACCGCACACCGTTGACCTGCAGCTCGACCGCGTGCCGGCCGGGGTGGTAGCGGCGGGTGGTGATCACCCGGAACGAGTGCTCGCGGCTGAGCTCGTAGGTCTCGCCCGGTTCGACGGTCCGGGTGGTGAGCTTGAAGGTCTTGCCGGTGAGCGTGCCGTTGGCCTTGCGGTGGTGGACGACGTAGTCGATCACCAACCGCGCGGGTTCCTGGCCGAGGTTGCGCACCGAACCCGTGAACGACAGCGTCTCCCCGATCGCGACCGTGTCGGCGCCGAGCACCGGGCCCGTGACGTCCAGTTCCGCGGCGGTGAACCCCAGCAGTGCCAGCGCGCCGGGATTGCCTTGTTTGACGAGCGTGCGCAGCGCGTGGCGCACAAGGCGTTCAGTGTTCTCGCCGGGCTCGGCCAGCCACGCGCCCGCGGTCGCGACGACGAGGTCCGGGTCGCTGCGGCTGATGTCGTTGAGGTGGTTGGCGACCGAGCGCCGCACGTACTCGCTCTCGTCGCGGTACAGCGCGTCGAGGATCGGCAGCGTGGCCTTGGGGTCGGCGAGGATGCCGGGCACGCGGATCGCCCAGGGCAGCACCGGGCGCGTGCCCTCCGAGGCGAGGCGGCGCACGTCCGCCGACTCCGAACGGGTCCAGTGCACGATCGCGCCCAGCGCCCGCCCGAGGTCGGCGTTGAGCAGGGAACGCAGCGCGAACTCGGAGGTCAGCCGGGGCGTCAGTTCGGCCAGCAGCGCGAGCGCGTCGTCGAACGCGTCCACCCCGCCCTCGTCGATCGCCTTCGCGGCAACGGCACTGGTGACCGGCCAGATCAGCCATCCGGTGAAGGACGGCGCCTTCTCCGCCGCGGCGCGCACGGTCTGGGCGAACGACGCGTAGTCGCCCGGCAGGTCGGCGAGCAGCGCGTCACGGATCAGGTCGCTGCGCTCCCTCAGAGCCAGCGGCGCCAACGCGGTCTCGGCCGCGCTGAGCCGCGGCAGGCGGGCTCGCGGAGTCACCGCGCGCAGGGAGGTCACGAGGGCGCGAACGGCGGGAGCACCGATCAGTTCGTCGGCAAAAGGCATGTCACTTCTCCGCCGGAGTTGGGTGGGAAGCCAGGAAGGACAAGGCTTCCGCGATGCTACCCGGCACCGCCGACCAAGCCCCTCCCAGCAGCTGGAAGCCGTTGACACCGTCCCCGGTCACGACAAGCCTTGCCCTGACCGGAAAGGAACCCCTTCCGTCCACAGTGCACTGTGCGACCGCCTCGGGAGACCCGCACATGACGAGATACGTGATCATCGGCGGTGGCGCGGTCGGCGGCGTCGACATCTACTCCTTCGCCCGCGACAGCGACGTGCACCCGATCATCTCCTACCCCGGCGCGACGCCGCCGGGAGCCGTGCGGCTCGCTGGTGACGACGTCTTCGCCCTGGCGCTGGAGCTAGGCGGCACCGTCACGGGCGAGCACGGGATCGGGCTGCTGACACGGGACTGCCTGGCGCGGGAGGCCGGGGCGGACGTGCAGGCCTCGATCAAGGCCGCCCTGGACCCGCGCGGGATCCTCAATCCCGGGAAGCGGTTCTGACGGTTTGTTTTGGTCAACACTGAAGCAATAGTGACTGAAGACAGACCTGCCGCGGGTTGCGTCGCGCTCGCCGTCCGGCGTTCGCCCTGATAGGAAAGATCACCGTGGCCACACGACCTCGGTTCGACCTCGCGGGCAGGGCGGCCGGACTGCTCGGCCAGCGCCTGCTGAAGCTTCCCCCTGCCACTTCGCGCAACGTCACCGTGGAGCGGGATCTGCGGATCCCCACCCACGACGGGCAGACTTTGCTGGCGAACCACTGGGCGCCGGCCGACCTGCCCGGCGCGCCCACGGCCGTGGTGCGGACGCCGTACGGCCGCTCCGGGCCGCTGGACTGGCTGTACGGGCGGGCGCTCGCCGAGCGCGGGATGCACGTGCTGACCGTCAGCTGCCGGGGCACGTTCGGTTCGGACGGCGACTTCCGGGCGATGCGGCACGAGCGGGAGGACGGCCTGTCCACGTTGAAGTGGCTCGCCGAGCAGCCTTGGGCGAACGACGTGGTGCTGACCGGGAGCAGTTATCTCGGGTACACGCAGTGGGCCATCGCCGCGGAGGCTCCCGTGCGAGTCAAGGCGATGGTGCCGCACGTGACTTCGGCGCGACTCGCACTCGCCTTCCTGAGGCCGGAGCGCGTCGAGATGGAGACGCTGCTGGGGTGGTCGGTGAGCACGGCGACGCAGGAGCGGCCGGGCAACGTCTGGCGCACGCTGCTGGGTTTCGGGCGCAAGCGCGTCAAGGCCGCCATGGGCACGTTGCCGTTGGTGGACGCCGACACGGCCGCGCTGGGCCACGTTTGGCCGTTCTACCAGGACTGCGTGCACCACGACCAGAACGACCCGTTCTGGAAGAACGAGGACCACTCCCCCTCCGTCGGTGACGTGACCGTGCCGGTCAGCTCGATCGCGGGGTGGTACGACATCTTCCTCGCCGACCAGCTCCGCGACTTCCAGGTGCTCAGGGAGGCCGGGCGCGACGCGCACCTGACGGTCGGGCCGTGGTGGCACGCCCACACCGGCGGGATGGCGGCGGTGCTCGGTGACACCGTCGGCTGGGCCGCAGCCCACGCCCGCGGAACCGAGCCGCCGCGCAAGCCGCCGGTGCGTCTTTTCGTGATGGGCGTGGACGAATGGCGTGACTTCGACCAGTGGCCGCCCGCCGGCTACACCCCGCGGCGCTGGCACCTCGCGCCCGGCGGCGAGCTCGGTTCGGCGCCCGGTCCGGCGGCTCCGACGTCGTTCACCTACGACCCCGCCGACCCGACGCCGTCGCTGGGCGGGCCGAAGCTGGAGAGCCGCGGCGCAGGGCCCGTCGACAACCGCAGGCTCGAAGCGCGCGCGGACGTCCTGGTCTTCACCTCGGCCGTGCTGGACGCCGACGTCGAGGTGATCGGCGAGGTCACGGCCGAGGTGTGGCTGCGGTCGGACCGGCCGTCGTGCGACCTGTTCGTCCGACTGTGCGATGTGGACGGACGCGGCAAGTCCGTGAACATCTGCGACGACCTGGTCAAGGTTCGGCCGGACGGGATCACGAAGGTGACCGTGGAGCTGTCACCGACCGCGCACGTGTTCCGGCGCGGGCACCGGATCCGGGTGCAGGTGTCGGCAGGGGCGTTCCCCCGCTTCGCCAGGAACATGGGCGACGGCGGGCCGCAGCGCACCTCGGCCGAGCCGCTGGCCACCAGGGTGGAGATCTTCCACGACGCCGAGCACCCGTCCGCGGTTCTGCTGCCGCAGAGGTAGCGCAGGGCAAGACCTCCGATGATCCCGTCCTACCACGTCGTGATGATCACCTTTACCTTCTCGTCACGAGCTGAACATTGTTGGGACACAGGGAAATCTCGAATTGGCGATGATGATCGGCAGCTTCGGCCGGCTGCCTATCATCACGCCCGTCTGTTCGCTCCTTCCCTGCCCCCTTCGCACGCGAGACGGGAACCCCCATGACCGAGATCATCAGCTCCTTCTTCGGCCGGCCCAGGAACGACGAGGCCGAGAACACGGCTCCCGCCGAGGACGCCACCACCGAAACCGTTGGCACCGAAGCGATCGAGTCCACCGACGCCACCGCTGCCGACGCCGAGGTGAAGACCGAGGAGGGTGCTGAGGAGGTGACCGACGAGGCCGCGACCGACGAGGCTGACGACGCGGAGGCGGAGGAGACCGAGGCGGAAGCCGCTGCCGAGACCGACGACGACACCGAGGACGACACGGCGGAAACCGTTGTGGACGAGGAAGTGGACGAGGCCGAACCCGCCGCCGAGACCGAGGCCGCTGAAGACGCCGAGCCGGTCGCCGAGGTCGAGCCGGTTGAAGACGCCGAGCCCGAGGTCGAGCCGGTCGCCGAGGTCGAGCCCATCGTGCTGTCCGCCCCCGAGTCCGAGACCGAACCCGAGGTCGAGGCTGTCGTTCTGACCGCCCCCGCGAGCGAGCCGGTCGCGGAGACCGAACCCGCCGCCCCGCTGCGCGCCGCCGCCGGCACCCGCGGCACCGTCTCGGTGGACGACGGCGTCGTCGCGAAGGTCGTCACCCTCGTCGCCGGCAAGGTCGAAGGTGTGCACAGCCTTGCCGCGGACGGCATCGCGGTCGAGGTCGACGGTGACGTCGCCACGATCACGGTCGCGCTGGTGGTCGAGTTCGGGCACGCGGTCAGGAAGCTGGCCGAGCAGGTCCGCATCGACGTGATCGAGGCCGTCGAGGAGTTCCTGGGCTTCGACGTCGCGGGTGTCGACGTCCGCGTCGCCGACGTGCACCTGCCAGAAGCCTGAGCAGACACCCCCAGGGATGCGCATGCCCATGATCACCTGCATGATTCCGGGCATGCGCAGCTCACTGTTCAACCACCAGGAACGGTCCGTCGAACCGGGCAGCTTCCAACTGCAGAACGACCGCATGCTCAAGGTCGACCTCACCGGCAGCGGCGGGCACTTCTTCGCCAAGCAGGGATCGATGGTCGCCTACCAGGGCGACGTCGACTTCTCCTACGAGGGCAGCGGCGGTCTCGGCAAGCTCTTCAAGAAGGCCTTCACGGGTGAGGGCATGTCGCTGATGAAGGTGTCGGGCAGCGGCGACGTGTTCCTCGCCCAGGACGCCGACGAGATCTTCGTGCTGTACCTCGAGAACGAGGGCGTCACCGTCAACGGCAAGAACGTGCTCGCGTTCGACAGCTCGCTCAAGTGGGACATCAACCGCACCGAGGGCGCGTCGATGCTCAGCGGCGGCCTGTTCAACACCACCTTCACCGGCACCGGTGCGCTGGCCGTCACCGCCTACGGGACGCCGGTCGTGCTGAACGTGGACGTGCCGACGTACGTCGACATGCAGTCCGCCGTGCTGTGGTCCACCTCGCTGCAGTCCTCGATCCGCAAGACGGCCAAGCTCGGCGCCGTCATCGGGCGCGGCTCCGGCGAGGCGTACCAGCTCGCGCTGTCGGGTCAGGGGATCGTCGTCGTGCAGGCGTCGGAGGGTCACCCCGTCCCGACCGCGCAGTAGGGCTCTGGGTCAGATCCGGAGGAGTGAGGCCGATGAGTTGACGCTGCCGCCGCAGTCCAACCATCGACCGAGAACGGAAGGAAACCCCATGACCCAGCTGGTGAAGGTCCAGAACTTCGTCGTGTCGCGGGACGGGTTCGGTGCCGGCGAGGACCAGACCCTCGACAGGCCGTTCGGCCACGCCGATCCCGGCACGATGTTCGCGTGGGCGGGTGCGACGGCGAGCTGGCCCAACCGCACTGACCCCGGTGGCAGCCGCGGCCTCGACGACTACCTGACCCGCGACTTCGCGCACAACATCGGCGCGGAGATCATGGGTGCCAACAAGTTCAGCCCGCACCGCGGTCCGTGGGAGAACCACGACTGGCAGGGCTGGTGGGGCGACGAGCCGCCGTTCCACACCCCGGTGTTCGTGATGACCCACCACGAACGGCCGTCGTTCACGCTCTCCGACACGACGTTCCACTTCGTGAACGGCGAGCCGGCCGACGCGCTGCGGCTCGCGAAGGAGGCCGCGCAGGGCAAGGACGTGCGGATCGGTGGCGGCGCCACGACGATCCGGTCGTTCCTCGACGCCGACCTGATCGACACCCTGCACGTCGCGGTGGCGCCGGTCGAGCTCGGTCACGGCGTGCCGCTGTGGAAGTCGCCCGACGAGCTGCTCGACCGGTTCCACGTCGACGTGGTGCCGAGTTCGAGCGGCGTGACGCACCACCTCTTCTGGAGGAAGTGACGGCCGCGTCCCTGTGCGTCCGGTGTCAGTTTCACGGACGCACAGGGACGTGCGTGGCGCCGTCCCGAGCCGGCTGAACCGCATCTGGCGGATCCGCGCCCTCTACATCCGCACCGAACGACCACGGCGGATCGGTGCGATGAGCCGATTCACCTGATGGAGTGGCTACTTCGTGGCCATGTCCTCCAGCGCCCGCTCCAGTTCCCGGCGGTTCTTCGCGCCGAGCTTGTTGCGGATGCGGGTGACGTGGTGCTCGACGGTCTTGGCCGAGATGAACAGCGCGTCGCCGACCTCGCGGTAGGTGAGCCCGTCGCGCACCAGCGCGGCCACCTCCTGCTCGCGGTCGCTCAGGACTTCCGCGCCGCCCTGCCCGCTGTTCGTGCCCTGGAACTGCCGGGCGATGTCGAGCAGCTGGGTCATCGCCTTGCGGTCGGTGGTGTGCATGGCCGCGTGCCCGGCGAGCCTCGCCGCGTCCGCCGGCATGCCGTGGGCCTGCAGCTCCTGCGCCGCCGACTCGACCTGCGCGTGGTCCACCTCGCCGCGGCCGGCCAGGCTCCAGCACCGCGCGGCGGCGGTGAGCGCGCGGGCGAACGGCATGGCGTCCGCCGCTTCTTCCAGTGCTGCCAGGTGTTTCTCGGCCGCGGTGTGGTCGCCGACGAGCAACGCGGCGTGGAAGGCGTGCCAGCGCGGGAGCGCCGACCACAGCGGCGGGTTGCCCAGCCCGTCGAGCAGCGACCACGCCTCGTCCAGGTGCGTCTCGATGCGGTGGAACTGGCCGATCCTGGCCGCGGCGACGGCGATCTCGGTCAGCGGGACCAGGGTGTAGAGGTCGACGGGGTGCACGACGAGTGCCTGCTGGGCCGGTTCCCACGCCGACCTCAGTGCCCGCAGATCGCCTGCGCGGCGGGTGATCCCGAGCTCCAGCGCCGCGGCGAACAGGGCCTCGCGCGGTTCTCTGGGCACGTCCGGGCGCACGAGTCGTTGGGCCGCTTCGACATCGCCGCCGAAGAGTTCCGCGCTCGCGAGCAGCAACTGGTGCCGGTCCGCGTGCAGTCCCCTGCCTTCGTCGCCCTGGACAGCTTTGGCCAGCAACGACTTCGCCACGGTCAGCTCACCGGCGTGGACGCAGATCAGCGCGGCGAGCGCGGTCGGGCTGTCCGGCTGCACCGAGGCGCGGGACCCGGTCCGGTTCACCCCCGCCGTGGCCACCGCGGCAGCGACGGCGGCCATCGGCGGACCGGTGACGGTGTCGAGCACCACGCCGGCCAGCCGGTGCCCGAGGGTGTCGTTCAGCGACCTGGCCGGCTGCGAACGCGCGCCGAGCTGGACCGTGCGGGCCTCGCCGAGCCGTCCGGCGCCGAGCAGACCGGTGACCGCGAAGCCGAGCGCGAGTCCGCTGTCCGAGCGCTGGAGCAGCTCTCCCCCGCGGCCGACCTGCCCGCGCAACGTCAGCACGGTCGCGGCGACCAGCAACGCGTCCGCGTCGGCGTGTTCGAGGTCCACCGCGTCCACGGCGCCGTCGAGGTCACCGCTGAGGGCGCGAGCCCGCGCCAGGTGCGCGGAAGGCCCGGTGCCCGCGGCGGTGAACAGCCGCGCCGCCAGCGCCGGGTCGTCGTTGATCACTTCGTGGGCCGCCGACGAGAACACGTCGAGAAGACCGGGATCCCGCACCCCGAGCTCCAGCAACGGCCGCGCGTAGGCCGACACCGGCTGGGCGCGTTCGAACTGGGTGAGCGCGAGCGTGCGCAGCAGGCCGGCCCGCTGTTCGACGGGCGCGAGCGCCTCGATCGCGTCGGCGGCGGCGGGCAGCGGGGCGCCGTCGATCTGGAGCAGGCCGGCCGACCTCAGCGCGTCGATCGACTCCGAGACCGCGTGCAGGTCCAGCACCAGCACCGACGCGAGCAGCCCCACGTCGAACGGGGCGCCGAGAGCGCGGGCCAGCAGCAGATCGCCTGCCTCGGGCGGCAGGTCGTCGAAGTGGCGGGCGAACGCGGCGCGCGGATCCGGTGAGAGCTCGTCCAGCACGAACCCCGGCGTGCCACCGGTCCGTTCGTGCAGGCGGGTTGCGCGCTCCTCGCTCACCTCGGCGTCCAGGACGTGCGCGGCGAGGGACCGGACGTGCTCGCGGGACAGGGGCCGCAGCCGCACCCGGCCCACGGAGCCGGGCAGTGCGCCGATGAGCCTGGTCAGCGCCCGGTTGTCCGGCCACAGCCGGTGGGCGATGACGAGCCGGCCGCCCGCGGTCGCCTCGGCCAGCAACCGGTCGGCCTCGGCGTCGGCGAGCGCGTGCCCGTCGTCGACGACGATCGCCTGGTCGAAGGTGCGCAGCAACGTCGTCTTGCCGCACCCGGCCGGTCCGGTCAGCACGACGTGGTCTGCGGTGCGCGCGCGTTCCAGCGTCCGGGTGGTCCCTCCGTCGAGCAACAAGGGCGTGTCCGACATCGGGGACATGAGCGCGTGAACCTCCTGGTGACCGACTCCTGCATCTCTACTTCGGTGCATCACCCGTTCAGGTTTGGTCACGGCACCAAGATCGGGAGTTACCCCTATTCCCCTACTCGGAGTGGCAGCAATCCCCGATCGGTCCCCGGCGAACAAGACCCTGCGCATCACCCGATGTGGTGATACCTCTGCTCTCCGTAGCTTTCTGTGGCATCAGCACAACGACGCACCAGGAGTTCGACGTGGACCTGCCGCAGACGCTGCACGACTTCACCCTCAACCTGCTCGGCGACCCCGACGCCCGGTCGGCCTTCCAGCTCGACCCGCAGGGCTCGCTCGACGCGGCCGGACTCGGTGACGTGCACCCGGCGGACATCCAGGAGCTGCTGCCGCTCGTGCTCGACTTCGCCCCGGTCACCCACCTCGGCGACTTCGGGTCGACGATCTCCGGCCTCGACCTGGACCAGCAGCTCGACCTGATGAGCACGCTGCAGAACACGGTCGGCCAGCAGGTCGACGACAACACGGTCCTCGGCGCCGTCTCGGGCCTGACCGCCGCCGTGCACGGCGTCACCACCGGGTTCGACGTGCTCAGCGACCCGTCCGGCGCGCTGGACGTCGTCGGCACGAGCACGGTCACCGACGTCACCAGGACCGTCACCGACCTCGAGGTGACCGACACCGTCGGCGACATCAGCAACGGCACCGACGTGCTCGACACCACCCACATCACCGACGTCGTCGGCGACGTCACCGGCACCGCGCACACCGGTGACCTGGGTGTCGGCGACATCGGCTCCGTCGTCGGCGACGTGACCGGCAACGACCTGTCGCTCCACGAGGTCGGCAACGTCGGCGACGTCGTGTCCCACGTGGGCAACGTCGGCGATGTGACCGGTGTCGGCCACATCGGCGACATCGGCAAGATCGGCGACCTGTCCGGCGAGCTCGGCGACGTCAACGTCGGCGGCGTGCTGAACGACCTCGACCTGAGCCTCTAGACCCCACGTCCGGAAGGCCGCCCCGACCGCGCTCCGGGGCGGCCTTCCGGCGTCTTCAGACCAATCCGCACCGGCCTCGGGCACGAAGACCCGGCATGAAACGAGGAGACACCGCCCCGGACTTCACGCTGCCCGACGACACCGGCGCACCCCGCACCCTGTCGGACTTCCTGGCCTCCGGCCCGGTCGTGCTGTTCTTCTACCCGGCCGCGATGACCGGCGGCTGCACCGCGGAGAGCTGTCACTTCCGCGACCTGGCCGACGAGTTCGCCGAGTTCGGCGCCCACCGCCTCGGCATCAGCCCCGACGCCGTGGGCACGCAACGCCGGTTCTCCGCGGCCAACGGCTTCGACTACCCGCTGCTGTCCGATGTGGACGGTGCCGTGGCCAAGCAGTTCGATGCCTGGCGGCGCTTCAGCCCGCTGCACGCCAAGCGGAAGACCTTCGTCATCGACACCGACCGCCGGATCCTCGAAGTGATCAAGAGCGAGCTGAAGTTCACCGTCCACGCCGACCAGGCGCTCGCCGTCCTGCGGGAACGCGCGGCCGAACACGCCTAGAACGCCGTCAGGATCTGGTGGTTCCACCACAGGTCGAGCTTGTCGAGGGTGTCGACGTCGCCCGGCTTCTTCAGCGTGCCGATGGTGAGGTTCTTGGTGTCGACCCACCACACCTGGGCGTTGCCGTCGGCGAGGAAGCACGTGGTGAAGTCGCCCGGCAGCGGACCGGAGACGTCGCGGTAGTAGAGCGCGTAGTGGATGGGGTCCGACTTGGGCCGGCACCCGCCGCGCTCGTCCATCCGCGGGATGCCCCGGTTGTTCACCACCGCCAGGAAGAACGCGTCCTGCGTGGCCCGGTCGGCGAACAGCCGGAACTCGGCCTCCGCCGGTGGCGGGGCGTAGGGGTCGTCGGACTTCACCTCGCCGCAGCGAACGGTGGCGACCGTGCTCGCGTCGGGCTCGGTGGGTGCGCACGTCGTGCTGATGGTCCGGTAGACGGCCGGCAACGCGTCCAGCAGCGCGCTGTCCTGGGGTGTTCGCGTCCTGCTGGACGGCGTCGGGCTGGCCGTCGTGGTGGTCGTGCTGGTGCTGGACGGGGTGCTGCTGGACGTCGTGCCCGTGCCTAGGACCTTGTCCTTGTTCGCGAAGATCACCGTTGTCACGACGATCCCCACCACTACTGCCAGGGCGCCTACGGCGATGGCGGCGCGTTTGCCCGAGGACGCGGCTGCGGGCTGAGGGCGGGTCGGCTGGTACGGCGGCTGGGGGCCGGGTGCGGGCTGGCGGGGGAACTGCGGCTGCGGGCCCGTGGTGATCGGCCGGGGCGTGCCGTGGGGAGGGCTCGCCGGTGAGGGCCAGCCAGAGGCAGGGGTGATGTACCCGCTGGGCGGAGTCGTGTGGGTGGGCGGGGTCGTGTGGGTGGACGCAGGTCCGGGGGTGGGCTGGGGGCCTGGTGTGGCCAGAGGTCCGGGATGTCCTGCGGGCGGCGTGGAAGGGGTGGCGGGCGGCGTCGCACCGCCCGCCAGGGCCTGCACGGCCGCCACCGCCAACTCCCCCGCCGTGGCATAACGATCAGCCGGGTTCTTCGCCATCTCCTTGGCGATGACGTCATCCAGCCCCACGGGCACCGAAGGGTTCAGCGGCGAAGCCTTGGGCGGCGCCTCGTTCAGGTGCGCCCAGATCTGGGCCGCCGTGCCGTCCGCGGTGAACGGCCGCCGACCGGCCAGGCAGGCGAACAGGACGCAGGCCAGCGCGTACACGTCCGCGCGCCCGTCGACCGGCCCGCTCTCGAAGCGTTCCGGCGCCATGTAGTCGAGCGTGCCGACGACCGAGCCGGACGCGGTCAGGCCCGTCGCGGACGGCGAGACGCTGCGGGCGATGCCGAAGTCCACCAGGTACACGAAGTCGCCGGAGGTCACGAGGATGTTCGACGGCTTCACGTCGCGGTGCACGAGGCCGTCGGCGTGGGCGGCGTCGAGGGCGCTCGCCACCTGCTCGACGATGCGCACGGCCCGCGCGGGTTCGACGGTGCCCTCGCGGATGACGTCGGAGAGGTCGGCGCCCTCCACCAGCCGCATGTCCAGGTAGAGGCGGTCGTCGATCTCGCCGTACGCGTGGATCGGGATGACGTGCGGTTCGCGCAGCCTCGCGACGATCCGCGCCTCGCGGCGGAAGCGGGCCCGGTAGTCCTCGTCGTCGTGGTAGCCGGGCGAAAGCCTTTTGAGCGCGACGACCCTGTCGTGCGCCGTGTCGTAGGCCCGGTGCACCTCGCCCATCCCACCTCGGCCGAGCAGTTGCTCGATCCGGTAGGGCCCGAACGTCTCTTCCGTCATCGTCCTCGTGTTCCCGAGCGCCTTTGTACGAACGAGTCGACGCGCGCCGACCGCCGCGGGTTCCGTCCGCCGCCTGCGAAAGCAAGCCTACAAACGTACGAACCGGCTGGCGTGCGAAGGACGCAAGTCGTGCCGAGGACGCGTCGGCCCGCCGGACGCAGTAGGCTTGCGTGGTTGATCCTGATGCGATCACGCGAGGCGTACGCCCAGATCCCGCTGCGTCCAGGAACGACTTCGAGTCGTCGACGTGGTGGAGGTGTCCGATGCCAGCCGTGAGCAGTCGGCCGGGTTTCGGTGGTGTGGCCACCGATGCGAATTCCTGATGGGCCACAGAGGTCGTTGATCCAGGCACGTGCGACGGTCCTGGCCGCGCTTCGTGACAACGAGAGCAAGCTCGACGCGTTGGCGCGGGTGATCCGCGCGTGTGTGGACGTGCTGCCGGTGGACGGCGCCTCGGTCTCGGTGATGAGCGGGCCGCGGGAGCGCGAGACGTTGTACGCCAGCGACGAGATCGCGGCGCGGATCGAGGACGTCCAGTTCAGCCTGGGCGAGGGCCCGTGCTTCGAGGCGTTCGCCTCGCGCAGGCCCGTGCTCGTGCCCGACCTGCGCGAGGCCTCGGTGGTGGAATGGCCGGTGTTCGCCGAGGCGATCAGGGCGGTGCCCATCGGCGCGATCTTCGCGTTCCCGTTGCAGGCCGGTGCGATCGGCATCGGCGCGATCGACCTCTACCGCCGCCGGCCCGGCTGGTTGTCGGCCGACGAGCTCGCGGTCGCGCTGGAGGTCGTCGACCTCGTGGCCACCGTGCTGCTCGGCCTGCGGCTCGGTGATCCCGGCGACCCCGAGGGGTTGCGGGGTGTGCTGTCGCCGGGACGGGAACAGGTGCACCAGGCGACCGGCATGCTCATCGCGGCCTTCACGATCTCCGCGGAGGAGGCCCTGGCCAGGCTCCGGGGCTACGCCTTCGTGACGGACAGGCCGCTGGACGCCGTCGCCAAGGACCTCGTGACCCGCAGGCTCTCGCCGTTCGAACTCGACAAATGACCGCGCACAAAGCCTTCATGGCGTGCCCGTCCAGGCAGCACTACCGTCGGACGAAGAGGACAGGAGCAGTTGATGAGCGGTAGCGCACCCTCCAGGACGGAGCGAGAATCCCGTTTGCTCCAGGCGTTCGTCCAGTTGGCGGACACGCTCGTCGATGACTACGACGTGGTGGACGTGCTGCACCGGCTGGTCGAGCACTGTGTCCAACTGCTCGACGCCACGGCCGCCGGGTTGATGCTGTCCGACCAGCACGGCGGTCTGCAGGTGGTGGCCTACTCCTCCGACCAGACGCGGATGCTCGAGCTGTTCCAGCTGCAGGAGAGCGAAGGCCCCTGCCTGGACTGCGTCCGGACCAGCGAACCGGTGCTGGTCGCCGACCTGGCGGAGACGATCCAGCGCTGGCCGCGGTTCGCGCCCCTCGCCATCGAGGAGGGGTTCGTCTCCGTGCACGCGGTCCCGATGCGGTTGCGCCGCGATACCATCGGCACGCTGAACCTGTTCCGCCGCGAGGCCGGTCTGCTCAGCGATGAGGACCTGATGGTCGTGCGGGCACTGGCCGACACCGCGACGATCGGGATCCTGCAGGAACGTGCCATCCGGCGCGGCGAGGTCGTCACCGAGCAGCTGCAGACGGCGCTGAACAGCCGGGTGGTCATCGAGCAGGCCAAGGGCGTGCTCGCGTTCGCAGAGAACCTGGAGATGGAGACCGCTTTCCGGACGTTGCGCGGGTATGCGCGCAACCGCGGCCGCCGCCTGGCCGACGTCGCGCGGGAGCTCGTCCTCGGAGAGCTCCGTCCCGACGAGCTCCTCGCCACCCGCCCGCAGCCCGCCGAAGGCTGATCGCGCAACGGATTCGTTCCGCCGTACGGCCGCCGGACTTCATCCCACTCCCGGCAGCCGATTGACACATATGGCCCGAAACGATCCAACTTCTGGGTACCGCCTGCCCCGACGGCGTTAGGGTGGGAAACCGCCCAGACCCCATGGACGAACGAGTGAGAGGTGGCCGTTCCCGTGTCGAACCAACGGCTCGCGCAGACGTTCGCCGAGCTGGCCGACACGCTGGTGGAGCGGTTCGACAGCATCGAGTTCCTGCACGTCCTGGCCGAGCGCAGCGTCGAGCTGCTGCCCGTGGACGCGGCCGGGATCCAGCTGGCGGACGACCGGGGTGTGCTCAGCCTGATGGCCGCGTCCAGCAGAACGGCGCGTCCGCACGAGAATTCCCTGCCACAGGGCCAGAACGGCCCCGCAGAGGACTGTTTCCACTCCGGACAGACGGTGCACTGCCCCGACCTCCGCACACCGCCGCCGAGCTGGGAGCCGTTCACCGCGGCGGCCGTGGCGCTCGGGTTCGCCGCGGTCGACGCGGTGCCGCTGCGCTTGCGGGACCGGGTGATCGGCTCGCTGACGCTGTTCAGGACGTCGCCCGGCGCACTGTCCGCCGAGACCGCGGCGCTGGCGCAGTCGTTCGCGAACGTCGCCACGATCGGTGTTCTGCACGTGCGGTCGCCCGAGCAGGACGAGGCGGTCGCCGAACAGCTCAGCACGGCGATGACGAGCCACGTCGTGATCGAACAGGCCAAGGGCGTGCTGACCGAACGACTGGAGGTCGGCGTCGCGGACGCCTTCTCCCTCATGCGGAACTACGCGCGCAACACCGGCCAGCTGCTGTCCGACGTCGCCCGGCAGGTCATCGAACGCGCACCCGAGGCCGACGGGCTGACGAGGGTCGGCAAACCCCGGCGGCGGTGATGATGACGACGTCACCGCACGCTCCACAGTGGACGGTCAGCATCGCGTGAACGATCGTTCCCGACCCGATCTCCACCACCTCGCGAAGCTCACCGTCGAGCAGCGCGAGGTGCTCGAGCTCCGCGTCGTGCACGGGCTGTCGGCCGAGCAGGTGGCGTCGAAGCTGGGCTCCACCGTGGCGGCGGTGAAGCTGGTGCAGCACAAGGCGTTGGAGACGTTGCGCGCCGCGCTCAGAGCGCAGAGCTGACGACGATCAGCCGGTCGCGGTCTCGCCGGTCGGCGCGAGCCAGTCCAGTTCGGCGGCGAGCACCCCGAGCTGGAACCGCGACTGCACGCCGAGCAACGACTGCAGGCGCGCGATGCGCCGGTTCAGGGTGCGCAGGCTGACGTCGAGCTCACGCGCGATCGCGCGGTCGGTCGCGCCGGTGCGCATGAGCCGCAGCAGGTGCTGGGTCGCCGTGGTGGGCTCCTTGCCCACGGCCACCATGTGGTCGCCTTGTCTGGGACGCGGCAACGTGACCGGCTTGGTCATCGACCCCTCCCCCACGAGCACGCGCGTCCGCCCAGCGGGGTGTGCGAGCAGCCCCGGTGTTGCGCGGGTCACAGTCATAGGGCGACGGTAGGCCGGACTATTGGCGGCTGTCAATCAAAAGTCGGCACTTCGCTGTCAGATCGCAGCTATCTTCAGGATGAACGCCGCCATTACTACGACACACGAGTGCGCTGAGGGCTCCGAAAGTGATCAATGACGGGCAAGGCGCGACTTTGGAGACGGCGCAGCGCATTCGTACCGGGACGTGTTCGGGCACGACGGTGCCAACGAGGCGTGTTCGGGCGCGAACGGATGCTGCGGTGCTTACGTGGCGGCGTGCGACGACAGCCGCACCTCGCCGGCGGCGACCTCGCCCAGCCGCGCGTCCAGCACCTCCGGCGACAACACGTGCCGCACCACCATCGCCGCGGCACCCAGCGCCCCGGCGGTCACCCCGGCACCCGACGCGACGATCCGCAGGTTCTCCGTGGCCAGGGGCAGCGAACGCCGGTAGATCGACTCGCGCACGCCCGCCAGCAGCATCTCGCCCGCCTCCGCGAGCAGGCCGCCGATGACCACGAGCGACGGGTTGAACATGCTCACGCACCCGGCGAGCACCTCGCCGATGTCCCTGCCCGCCTGCCGCACGACCCGGCCGGCCTCCAGGTTGCCGGCGCGGACCAGGTTCACCACGTCGGCCGTCGAGTGCGCGGGGTGCCCGAGCTCGCGCAGCCTCGCCGCCAGCGCGGGACCGGCGGCGACCGCCTCCAGGCACTCGGTGTTGCCGCACCGGCACAGCACCTCGGCGCCCTGGGGCACCCTGATGTGCCCGAGGTCGCCCGCCGCACCCGCCGCACCGCGGTGCAGCACGCCGTTGCTGATGAGGCCCGCGCCGATGCCCGTCGCCGCCTTCACCACGATCATGTGGGCCACGTCCGGGTGCGAGGCGGTGTGCTCGCCCAGCGCCATCAGGTTGACCTCGTTGTCGACGAGCACGGGCACGCCGAACTCCGCCTCGATCGCCGCCGGGACGTCGAACCCGTCCCAGCCCGGCATGATCGGCGGGTTGTTCGGCCGCCCGGTGGAGTGCTCGACCGGGCCAGGCAGGCCGACGCCCACGCCGGCGATCTCCGCGGCGTCCACGGTCGTCAGCAACGAGCGCCAGGTCGTGACCAGGAGCGGCAGGATCGCCGCAGGCCCGTCCGCCACGTCGAGGTCCACCTGTTCGACGGCGAGCAGCCGGCAGCCCAGGTCGGAGACCGCGACGGTGGCGTGGGTGGCGCCCACGTCGGCCGCCAGCACGAGGCGGGCGCCGGGGTTGAACACGAACCGGCCCGCCGGGCGGCCACCGGTGGACTCCCCCGTGCCGCTGCCCGTCACCAGCCCGGCCGCCACCAGCAGGTCCAGCCTCGCTCGCACCGTGGACCGCGCGAGACCGGTCGCGTCCACGATCTCCGCTCGGGTGCGCGGGTTGCCGTCCATCAGCATGCGCAGCACTGCGGCCGGCGATCCCGCCTCTACACCCAAGGTGCTCTCCATCGAACAATTGTCACATCGGAACCAGAAGGCGGGCCTGGTCAGCCCCCGGAGCTGAACGCGGCGTCGAAAGAGGCCGACGGCGGGTCGAAGGCGTTGCGGCGGATGAACTCCAGCGCCTCGGGCGCGCCGACGAGCCGGTCCATCCCCGCGTCCTCCCACTCGACGCTGATCGGACCGGTGTAGCCGATGGTGTTGAGCATCCGGAACGACTGCTCCCACGGCACGTCACCACGTCCGGTGGAGACGAAGTCCCAGCCCCGCCGCGGGTCGCCCCACGCCAGGTGCGAGCCCATCCGGCCGTTGCGGCCGTTGCCGACCTGGCGCCGGGCGTCCTTGCAGTCGACGTGGTAGATCCGGTCGCGGAAGTCCCACAGGAACCCGACCGGGTCGAGGTCCTGCCAGACGAAGTGCGACGGGTCCCAGTTGAGGCCGAACGCCGGACGGTGCCCGACCGCCTCCAGCGCGCGGACCGTCGTCCAGTAGTCGTAGGCGATCTCGGACGGGTGGACCTCGTGCGCGAACCGGACGCCGACCTCGTCGAACACGTCCAGGATCGGGTTCCAGCGGTCGGCGAAGTCCTGGTAGCCGGCGTCGATCATCGACGCGGGCGCCGGCGGGAACATCGCGACGGTCTTCCAGATCGACGAACCGGTGAAGCCCACGACGGTGTCGACGCCGAGCTTCGCCGCGGCCCGCGCGGTCGCCTTCATCTCCTCCGCCGCCCGCTGCCGGACGCCCTCCGGGTCACCGTCACCCCAGTTGCGGGCGGACAGGATGCCCTGGTGCCGTTCGTCGATCGGGTCGTCGCAGACGGCCTGCCCGGTGAGGTGGTTGGAGATCGTCCACACCTTCAGGTCGTGCTTGGCGAGGATCGCGAGCCGGTCGGCGACGTAGTCGTCGTCCTCCGCGGCCCGCCACGGGTCGAGGTGGTCGCCCCAGCAGGCGATCTCCAGGCCGTCGTAACCCCAGCCCGAGGCCAGCCCGCAGACCTCCTCGAACGGCAGGTCGGCCCACTGACCGGTGAACAACGTGATCGGACGTGCCATCTCCGCGATCCTCCTCTAGACCTGCTGCCACGAACCGGACGCCGCGCTGTCCTCGACCGCCGCCAGGACGCGCTGCACCTGCAGACCGTCCGCGAACGACGGCGCGGGATCGGTGCCGGCGGCCACGGCCCGCACGAAGTCGACGGCCTGGTGGGTGAACGCGTGCTCGTAGCCGAGCCCGTGCCCGGCGGGCCACCAGGCGCCCACGTACGGATGTCCCGGCTCGGTGACCATGATCCGGCGGAACCCCGCGATCGAGGCGTCCTCGGTCGCGTCGAAGAACTGCAGCACGTTCATGTCCTCGAAGTCGAACGCGAGGCTGCCCGCCGAGCCGTTGATCTCGATGCGCAGCGCGTTCTTGCGGCCGTTCGCGAACCGCGTGGCCTCGAAGGAGCCGAGCGCGCCACTGCCGAACCGCGCCAGGAACAGCGCGGCGTCGTCGACGGTGACAGGACCGGTCTGTCCGGTTGCGGCGGTACCGGACAGACCGGAGTGCGTGGAGGCGAGCGGACGCTCCGGCACGAACGTCACCAGCGTCCCCATCACCTCGCTGATCGTGTCGCCGAGGATGAACTGGGTGGCGTCGACGATGTGCGCGCCGATGTCGCCCAGCGCGCCGGAGCCCGCCTTCTCCTTGTCCAGCCGCCAGGACAGCGGTGCGGCCGGGTCGGCGATCCAGTCCTGCAGGTACTGGGCCCGCACGTGGTGGATCCGTCCCAGCCTGCCCTGGGCGACCAGGTCGCGCGCCAGTCCCAGTGCAGGCACCCGGCGATAGCTGAAGCCGACCATCGCGCGGACCCCGCGCCGCGCGGCGCGTTCGGCTGCCTCCGCCATCGCGACCGCTTCCGCGACGCTGTTGGCCATCGGCTTCTCGCACAGCACGTGCTTGCCCGCCTCCAGGGCGGCGACCGCGATCTCGGCGTGCGTGTCACCCGGTGTGCAGATGTCCACCACGTGCACGTCGTCGCGCTCCAGCACGGACTTCCAGTCGGTCACGGCCTCGGCCCAGCCCAGCCGCTCGGCGGCGGCCCGCGTGCGGTCGGCGTCACGCCCGCACAGCACGGACATCACCGGCCTCACCGGCAGGTCGAAGAAGTGCGGTGCGACCCGCCACGCCTGGGAGTGCGCTGCTCCCATGAAGGCGTGGCCGACCATCGCGATGCCCAGCGTCGTCACAGTGCGGTCCTCTCGGTTCTCAGGACTCGAAGGCGGTCGGCAGGTAGCGGTCGACGTTGTCCTTCGTCACGACCGGGGCGTACAGCTGGACCTCACGGGGGACCTCCACCTCGACGAGGTCGCCGAGGCTCTTGCCCTGCACCGCGAGCCGTGCCAGCCGGATGCCGTCGGCGCCCTGGGTGGACGGGTAGATCACGGTCGCCTTGTGCGGGCCGTTGTCCGCCTTGATCTCGCGCATCACGTTCGCCGAACCCGCGCCGCCGACCATGAAGAACTCGCTGCGGCCGGAGTTCTTGATGGCCGCGGTGACGCCGACGCCCTGGTCGTCGTCGTGGTTCCAGATGGCGTCGAGCTTCGGCGCGGCCTGCAGCAGGTTCGCCGCGGCCCTCTCGCCGCTCTCCACGGTGAACTCGGCCGCGACGCGGTTGCTCACCTTGAGGCCGCAGCCCCCGAGCGCGTCGGCGAAGCCCTTGCTGCGGTCCTGGGTCAGCGGCAGCGAGTCGATGCCGGCGATCTCCGCGACCACGGCGCCCGCCTTGCCGTTGAGCCGCTGGCAGACGTACGTGCCCGCGGAGACGCCCATGCCGTAGTTGTCGCCCAGGACGGTGGACCTGGCGGCGAACGGGCTGTCGAACCGGCGGTCCACGTTGATCACGGTGATGCCGGCCTTCATGGCCTTCAACGCCACCGGGGTCATCGCCGCGCCGTCGAACGGCAGCAGCACGATCGCGTCGACCTTGTCGTTGATGAACGTCTCGACCTGGCTGATCTGGAGGTTGACGTCGTTGGTGCCCTCGACCACGCGCAGCTCCACATCGGAGTACTTGCCGGCCTCCGCCTTGGCGGCGTTGGTGATGGCGGCCATCCAGCCGTGGTCGGCGGCCGGCGCGGAGAAGCCGATGACGACCTTCTTGCCGGGCTCGTCGTTGGCGACCTTCACACCGCCGTTCTGGTTCCCGCCGCCCTGGGGCTCCGGTGTGTTGCCCGTGCAGGCGGTCAGCGCGAGTGCGGAGGCGGCGACGAGAAGAGTGATTCTCTTGAGGTGCATGGGTTCTTTGTCTCCTCGGGTGGCAGCGGTCGTGGGTGCGGCGTCAAGCGCCGCTGCGTCTGGCCAGCCGCTGCTGGAGGAGGACGGCGACCACGATGATCGCGCCCTTCGCGACGGCCTGGGCGGAGATGGAGAGGTTGTTGAGGGTGAAGACGTTCGACAGCGTGGTGAAGATCAGGACGCCGAAGACGGTGCCCGCGATCGTGCCGCGGCCCCCGGAGAGCAGCGTGCCGCCGATCACGACCGCGGCGATGGCGTCGAGCTCGTACAGCCCGCCGTGAGTCGCGCTGCCGGTCGTGGTGCGGGCGATGAGCATGACGGCGGCCAGCCCGCAGCACAGGCCGAGCAGCGTGTAGAGCCACACGGTGTGCCGCCGCACGTCGATGCCTGCCAGGCGCGCCGCCTCCGGGTTGCCGCCGACCGCGAACGTGCGCCGGCCGAACGTGGTGCGGTTGAGCAGCACCCATCCGGCCACCGCGACCACCGCGAAGATCACCACGAGCACCGGTACCCCTAGAACCGATGCGTCGAAGAACGCGGCGAAGCCGGGCACGTTCACGATCTGCGTCTTGCGGTTGGAGATGATCTCGGCGAGCCCGCGGGCAGCGGCCAGGCTCGCCAGGGTCGCGATGAACGCCACGACCCTGCCGTAGGCGATGAGCGCGCCGTTGACCAGCCCGCACGCCCCGCCCACGAGCAACGCGGTGAACACCATGACGATCCAGTGCGTGTCGTTGGCGATCCCTTGGGTGGCAAGGGTGGTCGCCCACACCGAGGAGAGCGCGACGATCGCACCGACCGACAGGTCGATGCCGCCGCCGGTGATCACGAACGTCATGCCGACGCTCACGACCCCGATCACCGCCGCGAGCCGCAGGATGGTGAGCACGTTGTCGATGTCGGCGAACCGGTCGCCCGCGGTGATCACGCCGCCCAGGCACAACAGGACCAGGGCGACCACGAGACCGGTGTTGCGCCCGGCAGGGGAGGCGAGCAGCGCCGAGACGCTGGACTGCCTCACGGCCGGGGCTCGTTGCGGCGCGGCCACTGCGGCGGTGTCCTCGCTCATGCTGCGTGTCCTTCCATGACCAGGTCGAGGACCCGGGACTCGTCGATCTCGTCGGCGGGGCCGTCGTGGACGACCTGCCCCTCGCGCACCACCAGGACCCGGTCGGACAGACCCAGGACCTCCTCCACGTCGCTCGACACCACGACCACGGCGACCCCCTGGTCCGCCAGGGCGCGGATGAGCTCGTAGATCTCGCTGCGCGCGCCCACGTCCACGCCGCGGGTGGGTTCGTCCAGCAGCAGCACCCGGCACTCCCGCAGCAGCCACCGCGCGAGCACGACCTTCTGCTGGTTGCCGCCGGACAGCCCGCGCACCACGCGGTCGACCCCGGCGGGCCGGACGTCCAGCGCCTCGGTGAGTTTCGTGGCGCGGACGCGTTCGGCCCGGTCGTCGAGGAACCCGAACCGGGCGAACGCCGACATCGACGAGACGGTGATGTTGCGGTAGACGGCCTGGTCCAGCAACAACCCCTGGCTCTTGCGCTCCTCCGGGCACAACCCCATCCCTGCGCGCACGGCGGCGCCGACACTCCCCCGGCGGAGCTGCTTCCCGTCGACCTCGACGGTGCCCTCGGCCGCCTTGCGCGCGCCGTAGATGGTCTCCAGGATCTCCGAACGGCCCGACCCGACGAGTCCCGCGAGCCCGACGACCTCGCCCGCGTGGACGGTGAGGTCGACGTCGCGGAAGCGGCTCTTGTCGGCCAGCCCGCGCACCTTCAGGATCTCCGGCGCGGCCGGGTCGACCGGTTTGCGTTGCGGGAACACGTTGTCCAGCACGCGCCCGGTCATCAACCCGATGAGCTCCGAGGTCTTCACCTCGCGTGCGGGCAGTCCCGTCGCGACCGTGCTGCCGTCCTTGAGCACGGTGACGCGATCACCGATCTCCCTGATCTCCGCGAGGCGGTGCGAGATGTAGACGACGGCGACGCCCTGGGCGGTGAGCTCCCTGATGACTCCGAACAGGACCCGCACCTCGTCGGGATCCAGCACGGCCGACGGCTCGTCCATGATCAGCAGCTGCCCGTCCAGCGACAGCGCCCGCGCCATGCTGACGACCTGCTGGTGCGCCACCGACAACCGGCCGACGTCGCGGTCGGGCGAGATGTCCCTGTGCCCCAGCCGGTCGAGCAGCTCGCGGGTCGTGCGCCGCTGGTGCGAGCGCTTGCTGAAGCCCATTGTGGACAGTTCGTGGCCGAGGAACACGTTCTCGGCCACGGACAGGCCCGCCACGAGGTCGAGCTCCTGGTAGATGGCCGCCACCCCGCTGCGCATGGCGGCGGTCGGGTTGCTGAACGACACGACCTCGCCCCGCCAGCGGATCTCGCCCTCGTCCGGCCGGTGCGCGCCCGACAGCACCTTGATCAGCGTCGACTTGCCGGCACCGTTCTGGCCGAGCAGGCAGTGCACCTCACCCGCGCGAACCTCGAAGTCCACGCCCTGCAGCGCCGTCACGCCGGGAAAGCGCTTCACCAGTCCTTCGACCGACAGCAGTGCGGCCGTCATCCGGTCGCTCCCGGCCACGGCCGAACGAGCGCGCGACCACGCGCTGGCGAGCTCACCATTGAGTCCTCCGGGGCCCCGGCAACCGTTGTGCCATCAGGGAATTCGGTCTAGCGGACTCTCAAGCTATGTCGCCGTCCCGCGCGCGGCAAGATGGTCGCGGTGGCACATATCGGCCAAACTTTCCCTTGACCTGCGGCGCTCAGAGGAATCGTCGCGGTCAGAGACGCCGGGCGACCCCACCACGGCGTCTGCAAGTACCACCAACCCATGATCAAACCGCCGCTGACTGCCCCCACCCGCCATAGCCACGTCCAGAGCAACCAGACCTGGACCTGACAGTTGGTAGTAGGAAAACGCCCGATGATCTTGAGTTGGTGGTACTTGCAGACGCCAAGACAGCAGGTGGACGTCAGGCGGTGCCGATCGCGAACAGGTGGATCTGCTTGTCGGACGGGAGCGTCACGCCGGCGATCGTCTTGCCCTCGGGAGCGTCGAACGGCGTGGTGGCGAAAATGAACGCCGGGCCGGTGCCGCCCCTGTTCACGTTGCGGTAGCGGGGATGCGCGACCACGGTGTTGCCGAAGACCGGGGTGGTCGCGCTCCCACCTGGCAGCACCCAGTCGCCGAACGACAGGTCGGTCTGCGCGGTGCTGCCGTCGGTGAAGGTGACGGTCGCGGTGCCGCGGTGGTCGCCGTTGCTGGCCGCGCCGACGAACACCAGGCGTCGGGGCTGTCCCGCCACGGCGACGGTCTGGCCCTCGGTGGCGATGTTGTCCGGACGGCCGGGCGGGGCGGCGGGCCAGGTGAAGGCGGTGCCCGCCACCTCGACCCGCTGGCCGCCGGTCAGGCCCGCCTCGGCGAGTGCCTGGCGGGAGTAGCTGTTGCCGGCTCCGTCGAGGTTCGCCTGCGACTTGTCGTTGTCGTCGGCGACCCCGGTGTTGTTGTACCGGGTGGCCAGGCTTCCTTCCGGCGCCACCAGCACGGTCACCGTGGTGCTGACGGTGCGGTGGTCGCCCGTGATGGTCACCGGGATGTCGTAGTAGCCCTCGGGTGCGGTCGCGCCCACCTGGAGCTTCACCTGGCCGTCGTCCAGCCGGAACCGTTGCGGGCCGGTGACGGTGATGCCGGCGGGTGGCGCACTCGTGACGGTCAACATCCGGTCCTTGCCCGCGAGCCTGCGCGCAGACACCGTGAGGTCCGCGGTGCCGCCGGGCCGTACCGTGATCATGCTGTTGGCGCTGGCCAGGAAGTCGTGCTCACCGTCGCGATAGGACGGTGGCGCCTCGTCGGCGTCCGTCGCCCACCGGAGGTCCGGGGTGGTGCGCAGGTCGAAGTCGAGCTTGCCGCCGGTGCCGATGAGGTCGCGGGGCAGGCCGGTGCGCTCGTGGTCGCGGCCGTTCAGGTTCAGGTCATGCACGTACATCGCGCCGGCAGAGGCCTTGGGCGCGTTGATGGTCAGGTCGCGGCCGGGCAGGTCGAGCACGATCCGCGGGAACAACGGGCTGTGCACGGCCAGGTCGGACGTGCCGGGCGTCGCGGGGTAGAGCCCCAGCGCCGCCCAGACGTACCAGGAGGACTGGGCGCCGAGGTCGTCGTTGCCGGGTTCGCCGTCCGGGGTGGGGCTGAACAGGGTCGTCATGATCTGCCGGACGACCTGCTGGGTGCGCCACGGCCGTCCGGTGTGGTTGTACAGCCACGGAATGCCGAACGCGGGTTCGTTGCCCGCCCACATGTACGGCTCCTGCGGGCCGGCGTTGAGCTTGGTGGTGAACGTGTCGAGCCGCGCCGCCGCGGCGTCCTCGCCACCCATCGCGGTGATCAGGCCCGCCGGGTTGTGCGGCACCATCCACGTGTACTGCACCGCGTTGCCCTCGTCGAACCCGTCCTGTCCGAACCCGGCGCCGGGGTTGAACGCCGGACCGTCCGGGAACCGCCCGCTGCCGTCGCGCGGCTGGACGTGGGAGGTGGCGGGGTTGAACAGGTTCTGCCAGTTCTGGCCGCGCTGGATGAACTCCGCCGCCGTCTTGCGGTCGCCGGCGGCCTTCGCGAGCTGGGCGATCGCGAAGTCGTCGACCGACCACTCCAGCGTGATCGAGGCGCCGACGCGGGCGTGGTCGCCGCGGGCCACGTCGGTGTTGGGCAGGTAACCGCGCTTCACGTACTCGGTGATGCCCGGCCGTTCCTGGTACGCGCCGGGCGTGGCGTCCACGCTGGTCGCGCCCTTGACGAGGTACTGGAGCGCGGTCTTGAGGTCGAAGTCGCGCGCGCCGTACGCGTACAGGTTCGCGATCAGCGGGACCGAGCTGTCCCCGGTCATCTGCGCGGTGTAGTCGTTGGCGAGCGGCCAGCGCGGCCACCAGCCGCCCTGCACCGCGTCGTTCACGAGCGACTGCGCCATGTCGCCGGCCTCGCGCGGCCACAGCATCGCGTGCAGCGGGGCCAGGCTGCGGTAGGTGTCCCAGTCGGAGAAGTTCGCGTACTGGGTGCGTCCGGCGGGCAGGGTGTGGATCTGGTCGTCGAAGCCGATGTAGCGGCCGTCCACGTCGTTGAACGTGTTGGGGTGCATCAACGAGTGGTAGAGCGCGGTGTAGAAGGTCTTCAGCTCACCGGTGTCGTTGCCCGCCACGCGGATCTTGCTCAGCTCGGTGCGCCACTTGGCCCTGGTGTCCGCGCGGACCTTGCCCGCGTCCCAGTCCGAGACCTCCTGGGCCATGTTCCGCTTCGCGCCGTCCACACCGACGAACGACAGCGCCACTTTGGCCTTCACCTGGCCCGCCGGGAAGCTCAGGTACGCGCCCGCCCTCGGAGCTTTGACCTCACCACTGCCGGGGCTGATCGTGCCCCCGTCCCACGTGCCGTTGGCGGTGAACGGCCGGTCGAACGTGATGGCGTAGTAGACGGTGTACTTGTTGGCCTTGCCGCAGAAGCCGCCGGTGCTGGCGGAGCCGGTGACCGTCGTGTCGTTCTCGATCCTCACCTCGGCCGCCGAGTTGCCCGAGAAGCTCGCCCCGCCCTTGACCAGCACGTGGCCGTCGGCGGGAAGCGTGAACGTGGCCAGCCCGGTGCGGGTGGTGGCCGTGAGCTCGGCCCTGACCTTCGAGTCCTCCAGCGTCACCGCGTAGTAGCCGGGCTCGCCCTGCTCGCTGCTGTGCTGGTAGCGCTCGACCCGGTCCCACGGCGCCGCGCCGAGGTCTCCGGTGACGGGCAGGATCGGCACGTCACCGAACACGCTGCAGCCGGCACTGGCGTGTGTGAGGCTGAAACCTCGGATCTTTTCGTTGTGGTACTGGTAGCCGGCGTAGGAGCCCAGCGTGTCCGGCGAGAACTGCATCATGCCGAACGGCGCGGCCGGACCGGGAAAGTTGTTGATCTCCCCTACGGCGGCGTTGGCCAATCCCGTACCGATAAAGGGATCCACGTAGGCGGTGGGATCGGAGACCAGTGCCGGTGCTGGTTGCGCCGAGGCGACCAGCGGAGCCGCGAGCATCAACGCGGCCGCCGCAGCGACCAGTCTCCTGTAACGCATAGATCGGAACTTTCCGCAGACGTCACATGCTGTCAACGTTGTCGGAACAGATCTGGCCGATTCCGGACACCGGTCAGCCGGGCGGTGCCAGCACGATCGCCGAGTTGTGGCCGCCCATGCCGAGCGACGACTTGACCGTGAGGCCGTCGGCGATCGGCGTGACCCCGTCCAGCAGGGCGGGGTGTCCCGGCGCGACCACCGGCGGCGCGGGGATCACGCCGCTGTCGTACGCCATCGCCGTCACCGCCGCCTCGATCGCCGACGCCGCGCCCTGGCAGTGGCCGGTCAGCGGCTTCACGGAGTAGACCTCGGTGCCCGGCCGGAACAGCTGCTCCAGCACCGCCGCCTCGGCCGTGTCGCACTGCGCGGTGCCGGGGCCGTGCGCGTTGAGGTAGCGCACGTCGGCGGCGCTCACCCCGGCGTTGTCCAGCGCGTCGGTGAAGCACGCGGTGATCTGGTCGAGCTGAGGATCGATCGACGTCACGTGGTACGCGTCGTGCGACATCGCGCCGCCGAGCGTCATGGCGTACGGCCTGCTCGCCCGTCGCGACAGGACGAACGCCACCGACGCCTCGCCCATCACGAAACCCCTGCTGCCCCGCTGGAACGGCCGGCAGGCGTCGAGCGGCTCGGCGTCCACGATCGCTACTCCCAGCCGGACGAAGTGGGCGACGTTCTCCGGAGTGAGGGACAGGTCCGTCGCGACGAACACGACGTCGTCGACGATCCCCGCGTCCAGCCACGCCTTCGCGGTGATCAGGCCCGCGTTGCCCGACGCGCACATCGCCGAGACGTTCATGGCGGGCCCGTGGAAACCGTATTCCTGCATCAACATCGACATCGGCGTGGACGGCATCAGTGCCAGGTAGTCGTGCACCGGCAACGAGCCCCCGCGCGTGACGTAGAAGTCGCGCCACAGGTCGACCTCGCCGAGCACCACCGCGTGCAGCAGACCGACCCGGCGGCCGGGCTGCCAGCCGCGGGTGCCCGCGTCCTCGATGGCCTCTCTGGCCGCGGCCCGCATGGCCTGGGCGAACCGGCTCGGCCCGTCGAGCGGATCACCGCCGTCGCCGACTCGCGCCGCCCAGACGGTGTCGCCGGGGTTGCTGCCCAGTTCGGGCACCACGACGGCAGCGGGCTTCCCGCTCACCAGACCGTCCCACAGAGACCGGCGGTTCCACCCGTAGGCGCTGACCACGCCGATTCCGCAGATGCTCACACCTCGCGCGACCATATCCAGCTCCACCACCGAGGGCCGACACCTCCTACCAGGGTAACTGCCGCGGGCAACCTGGCGGAGAGCAATCTATTGGTCCACAATGGACAATCAACTCGACCCCCTGGTCGACGGGAGTGGCCGGCTACCGATATAACGGCACACCATGTTTACGCCAGACGGATGCGCCTCTGGTCGACTGTGCGGTAGGACTTCACGATGGCCACGCCACCGCGAATCCGAGGGAGTGCTGGACCTGGGAGCCACGACGTGAGCCTGATCGGTGACGCCGAGTTCGACCACGAGCTGGTGGCCGGGCTCGCCCTCTCGATCGGCGCGGCGGTCGTGTGGTGGCTCGACCTCGCCGAGGACCGGCTCGGCTGGATGCCGGGCCTCGACGTGGTGATCGGGATGCCCGGCGAGGACCCCGACGCCGTGCGCGCCCGGCTCGCCGACCTGGTGGCGCCGCTGACCGTGGCCGCGAGGTCGGCGCCGGCCTGGCAGGACTTCGAGCTGGAACAGCCGCTGGAGACCCCTGCGGGCACGCGCCGGCTCCAGTTCCGCGCCCGCGTGTCGACCCGCGGCTCCGCACCGGCCCTGGTCGGCGTCGTCGCCGACGTGACCCGGCGGCACACCCAGCAACAGCAGCTCGCGGACCTCGCCGACCGCTACCGGCTCCTGGTGGACCTCTCCCCCGACGCGATCGTCGTGCACGAGTCCGGCCGGATCGTGTACGCGAACCCGGCCGCGATCCGGTTCGTGAGAGCGCGCTCGGACTCGGAGATCCTCGGCAGGGCGATCACCGACTTCGTCCACCCGGCCTCGCAGCAGGAGATGCTGCGCCGGATCGCGATGCTGACCGAACCGGGCGCCACGAGCGAGCCGGCGGACGCCGTGCTGGTCCGGTTCGACGGGGGCACGACCGACATCGAGTCGGTGTCGGTGCGCACGACCTGGGAGGGCAGGCCGGCGTTCCAGGTGATCATGCGGGACGTCAGCGAGCAGAAGGCGGCCGCGGCGGCGCTGAGCTACCAGGCCGCACTCGTCGCGCACGTGAGCGACGCGCTCATCGCGACCACGTCCGACGGCGTCGTCACGAGCTGGAACCCCAGCGCGGAGCAGGTCTACGGCCGGCGCACCGCCGACGTGCTCGGGCAGCCCCTCGACCAGGTGGTCGGCGCGGCGCTCGACCCGGCGGCGGTCCTGGCCGCGGGCGGGGTGGTGCAGGCGGAGCACCGCAAGGCCAGCGGTGAGGCGCTCGCGGTGCGGGTGTCGGTCGCCAGGATGGACGACGGGTACGTGCTGATGTGCGCGGACGAGACCGCGCGCAGACGGGCGGAGCACCGCTTCACCGCCGTGGTCGACGCCATCGAGGAGGGCGTGCTCGTCGTCGGCGCCACGGGCCTCGTCGAGTCCGTCAACCCGGCGGCCGAACGGATCCTCGGCGTGAGCGCGCTGGAGGCGACCGGTGAGCTCGCGTCGTCGGTCGGACTGCACGACGAGGCGGGCCGGCTCATCCCGCTCGAGCTCTACCCGTCGGCCATCACGCGGACGACCGGCAGACCGCAGCACGGGCGGATCGTCCGCGCGCCCCGGCCGGACGGCAGCCACGTCTGGCTGTCGCTCAGTGCCCGCGCACTCAGCCAGGACGGCACGCTGCCGACGGCCACGGTGTTGTCGTTCACCGACATCACCGAGCGCCGCATGATCGACACCCGGCTGGAGCACGAGGCCACGCACGACGCGCTGACCGGCCTGAGCAACCGCACCGTGACGATCAACCGGCTCAGCCCGCTCGCCCGCGCCCACCGCTCCGGGCTCACCGCGGTGCTGTTCATCGACCTGGACAAGTTCAAGGTCATCAACGACTCCCTCGGCCACAGCGCGGGCGACGAGGTGCTGCGGGTCGTCGGCTCGCGGCTGAGCCTGAGCGCCCGCCGCGGCGACGTCGTGGGCAGGCTCGGCGGTGACGAGTTCACCGTCATCGCGTACGGCGTGACCGGCCACGACGAGGCGACCGCGCTCGCCGACCACATCCGCACCGAGATGAACCGGCCGATCACGGTGGACGGCCGGCAGCTGCACGTCGACGCGAGCGTGGGCATCGTGCTCGCCGAGCCGGGCGACCCCCGCGGCGGCGCCGACCTGCTGCGCGACGCCGACCTCGCGATGTACCAGGCCAAGACCAGGGGCCGCGGGCGCATCGCGTTCTTCGACGTCGAGCTGCGCGACCGCATCCAGCGCCGCCTGCAGCTCGAGCAGGACCTGCGGATGGCTCCGCTCAACGACGAGCTGTGGCTCGCCTACCAGCCGATCGTCGACCTCCGCACGGACCGGCGGGTCGCCGTCGAGGGCCTGCTGCGCTGGACGCACCCGCGGTACGGCCTGATCTTCCCCGGCGAGTTCATCACGCTCGCCGAGGAGAGCGACCTGATCAACATCGTCGGCGCGCACATGCTGCACACCGCGGCCCGCGAGATCGCCGAGCAGGCGCCGGAGCTCCAGCTGACGGTGAACCTGTCGGCCCGCGAGCTCGACGACCCGTGGCTCGTGTCCGCGATCCGCAACGCGACCCACAAGGCGGGGCTGGCCCCCGGCTCGCTGTGCCTGGAGATCACCGAAAGCGCTCTCATGCGCGACCCCGCCCTCGCCGGGCGCACGCTGTCCGCGTTGCGCGACCTCGGTGTGCGGCTGGCGATCGACGACTTCGGCACCGGCCACTCCTCGCTCGCCCAGCTGCTCACGCTCCCGCTGGACACGCTCAAGATCGACCGTTCCTTCACGGCGGGGCTCGGCCGTTCCGACGAGGCGACGGCGATCGTCACGAGCATCATCGCGATGGCCCACGCGGTCGACCTGACCGTGGTCGCCGAGGGCGTCGAGCAACCGGAACAGCTGGAGATCCTGCGGGGTCTCGGGTGCGACCTGGCGCAGGGCTACCACCTCGGAAGGCCGGTTCCGCTGGCCGGCCTCTGACTCGGTCGGGGGCTGAGGCCGTTGGCGGAGGAACTGCGGGTGGCGCGGGCGCAGATCGCCGCGACGAGCCAGTTCGACGGCGCGTACGAGGGCTGACCGCGGCGCCTGCACAGGTCGCTGTGGCGCCTCAGCCGGCCAGGGCGTCTGGTGTTCGGCGCCGGGTGGCTGAGGAGCCGCAGGAGGAGCGGGCGGCGCCTATTCAGCGCGACGCCTGGTGACGCGGGCCGGAGTCACACCAAGAGCGGGCGGCGGGGCTCCTTGTGATGGGAAGCCCTGCCACCGGAACCGGCCTGCCCACACCGTCCGCCACCATCCAGCCCACCAGGCGTTCAGAGCCCCGCCGCCGGAACCGGCCGAGCCACCACCCCGTCCACCACGGGCACCGCAGGCTTCCGCCGCAACCCGATCACCACCACCGCCACGAGCACCTGCACCGCGATGACCACCACCGAGGTCATCGGCGAATAGGCGTTCAACACGGCCGCGGTCGCGTTGACCCCGAAGTGCACGGCGATCGCCGCCGGCACCCCACCGAGCTCGTAGGCGAAGCCGGTCAGCAGCGCCATCGGGAACACCATGAGCGTGAACAGCAACCCGCTCCAGCTCACGAGCCCGAAGCCCGCCTGCACGGTCCCCGTCATGAAGAACAGCGGCAGGTGCCAGATCGCCCACACCAGCCCGAGGACCATCCCGGCGCGGAACCGTCCCATGACCGCGAGCAGGCGCGGGTAGGCCGTGCCGCGCCAGCCCGGCTCCTCGGCGAGCGGGCCGCCGACGAGCATGCTCACGAAGAACGGCACGGCGCCGCCGGCGGTCGCCATCAGGGCCAGGCCCGCGTCCAGGTCGAGCGCAGGGCCGCCGAGCACCTGTGCGAGCAGCGCGCCTCCCGCCACCGTCCCGGCCGCCAGCACCAGCAGGGGTAACGCCCACAGCAGCCGGGCGTTCAGGCGGAACGGAACGGCGTGTGCGGGGACAGGCCGGCGGCGCACCCTGACCGCGATCGCGCCGAAGACCGGGCCGAAGCCACCGAGCAGGAACGGGATCACCGTGGGAAAGGTCGTCGGCGGCCGGCCGAGCGCGATGGCGACGAGCCAGCATCCCCAGGTCGTGATGAAGGTGACCGTGAAGAACGTGGCGAGGCCACTCCCCCTGCCGGTTCGCACGTTGCTGCCCATCTCGAAGCTCCTCAGGTTCGAACGATCTCACTTCCGAGAACATTATCAGTAGTGAGATCGATGTCGAGACCAGAGGCGGAAGCCAGACCGGTCAGGAACCCGCCGGCTCGTCCGGCACCACGACGAGGCTGACGACCCGGCGCCTGCGGCCGCCGTCGCGCGGGCCGCCCGTGCGCGACATGACCGCATTCCTGATCTCGTCGAGCATCACGGCGAACTCCTCGTCGGTCAGCCACACGGCGGCCTGCTGGTAGACCACGCCGTCCGCGTGCGGGTCGGCGCCGTCGCGGGCGAGGTAGCGGTCGAAGTCCCCCATGAGCGAGGCGGCGAACGTCGAGTACGACCGCCGGTGGTCCTCCTGCGTCATCGAGGCGCGCGCTTCCGGGTCGACGGAGGCCGCCTCCTTGCGCACGCGGTAGCTGCGCTCGACGGTGCCGCGCACACGGCGTTCGTCAGCCACTTCGAGCACGCCGCCCTCCGCCAGCACGGCGATGTGCCGGTACATGGTCGCGGGCGCGATGTCGGGCAGGAGTTCCCTCAACTGGCCCGTCGTGAGCGGGTCGGTCTCGAACAACGCCTGCATGATCCGCATCCGCACGGGATGCAGGAGAAGGTCCGCGGTCGCCATGGAGTCATCTTCTCACATGCGGTAATGTTATCAGAGTCGAGAATATTCGTGCCGCCGATAAGCATGCGGAGCTGGGACTTTGCGGAACACGGACCTGACGATCACCACGCCAGACGGCACGCCGCTGGCGGGCACCCTGTCCACACCGGACGACGACGGACCGCACCCGGCCGTCCTGCTGCTGCACGCTGCCGGGCGGCTCGACCGCGACGGCAACGCCGCGCGGACGAAGCAGAACCTCGGCCCGGTGCTCGCGGAGGCGCTGGCGCGGCGGGGCATCGCGACCCTGCGCTACGACCGGCGCGGTGTCGGGGCCTCCCCCGGCGACTGGCTGTCGACCGGGTTCGCCGACAACCGGGACGACGCCGTCGCGGCACTCGACGCCCTCGCGGCACGGCCGGACATCAGGCCCGGCATCGGCGTCCTTGGCCACAGCGAAGGCGCGCTGCACGCCATGTCGCTCGGCTCGCGTCCCGGTGTCGCCGCCGTGGTGCTGCTGGCGGGGTTCGCCCGCACGGGTGAGGACGCCCTGCGCTGGCAGGCCGAAGCCGTGGCGCGTGGCCTTCCCGCACCGCTGCGCCCCCTGGTCCGGTTGGCCATCCGGCGGGTGATCCGCCTCAAGGCGAGCGGCCCCGACGTCGTCCGCGTCGCCGGAAAGCCCGTGAACGCCCGGTGGACGCGGGAGATGCTGGGTCACGACACCAGGGACGACCTCGCGCGCATCCGCGTGCCTGTGCTGGCCGTGACCGGCGAGAAGGACGTCCAGGTCGATCCAGAGGACCTGCGGCGGATCCGCGATCTCGTCCCAGGCCCGGCCGAGGTGCGGCAGGTCCCCGGCCTGACCCATCTCCTGCGCCTCGACCCCGGCCGTCCGTCGATCCTGTCCTACCCCCGGCAGCTGCGGCGGCCGGTGGACGACGAACTCGTCGAGACCACGACCTCGTGGCTCGCCCGCACCCTCACCACCGGAGGAAGCCGTCAGGGATGACGATCCAGGACCAGTTCCGCACCGAGGATCTCCAGGACGGGCGGCCCACCGCGACGACCTGGCCGCGCGGCGCTTCGAGAAGGCCCAGCTCGTCGTGGACTGGAACCCCTGAGTCCTAGGCCGGCAGTCCTCGGGCGGCGATCGTCAACGCCTCGGCGGTCGCCGCTGCCAGGGACTCCGGCGTCTCCGCGTTGAACGCGTGGTGCTCCACGGCCACCCGCAACGCCCCGTTGATCATCGCCGCCTGGATCGCGGTGACCAGGTCGGGTTCGGCCAGTCCCGCGCGGCCGGCGAGCGCCTCGGCGAAGGCCGGTTCCGCCTCCCGGTGCGCCTCCAGCCAGACCGCGCGCAGGCCCGGTTCGGTCTGCGTCAGCCGGACCAGGTTCAGCATCTCGGTCGCGGCCTCCCTCGTCTCGGCGTGGCCGATCCCGAGCGTGCTGAGCAGCTCGGACACCCCCTGGTCGCCGCCCCACGACCGCAGCCGCGCCGCCGTGCTCTCGATGCCGATGACCAGCAACGGCATGACGCAGCTCTCCTTGCTCGGGAAGTAGCGCCACAGCGTGCGCGCGGAGATGCCCGCCGCCGCCGCGATCTCCTCGACGGACGTGTCGGCGACCCCCTTCGCCAGGAAGAGGCGGACGGCCGCGCGCGCGACCTCCAGCCTGGTCTCCGCCTTGCGCCGCTCGGTCAGCGGTGGTCGTCCGGTCCGCTCCGCCGACCGGGTCTGCTGATGGCTGGGCATGCCACCTCCGTCCGTGTTCTCCACATCCTACTTTTTGTCCGTGAATGACATAGTGGCGCACTGTGCCAATAAGTCGGTACGGTGATGACATGACCACGAGCAGTGACCTGGATGGCAGCAGCGTCGTCGTGACCGGCGCGGGATCGGGCATCGGACGGGCGGCGGCACGTCAGTTCGCCCTGCTGGGCGCGAAAGTGGTGGTGGCCGACGTCAACGGCGACGCCGCCGAGGCGGTCGCCGAGGAGATCTCGGCGGCCGGTGGCACCGCGGTGGCCGTCGCGGGCGACCTGACCGACCCCGCCGTGGTGGACGAGGTGGTCACGACGGCGGTGACCACGTTCGGCGGCCTGGACGTGCTGGTGTGCAACGCCGGGATCATGGACTCGATGACGGCGGCGGCCGACGTCTCCGACGCGGAGTGGGACCGCCTCCTCGCGGTCAACCTGACCTCGCCGTTGCGTCTCACCCGTGCCGCTTTGCCGCACCTGCTCGCCAAGGGCAAGGGTGCCGTCGTGTACACCGCGTCGGAGGCCGCCCTGCGCGGCAGCGCCGCCGGAGTCGCGTACACGGCAGCGAAAACCGGCCTCGTCGGACTGATGCGCTCGGTCGCGGTCATGTACCGCGAGTCAGGTGTCCGCGCCAACGCCATCGCTCCCGGCGGCACGGCGACGGGCATCTCCACCTCCCCCGACCCCGCCGGCCACGGCCCGAAGGTCGTCGGCCGGTACCTGCCCAACATCGGCCGCATCGCGGAGGCCGAGGAACAGGCCGCCGCGATCGTCTTCCTCGCCTCCGCCGCCGCGTCGAACATCACCGGCGTCGTCCTCCCGGTCGACAACGGCTGGTCCGCGGTCTGACGAACACCCTCATCAGCGAAAGGCTTCTCTTCGTGCTGCCCGTTTTCGACGCGCCCGCGGAAGACCCCGGCTTCGACCCGCAGGAACTGCGGGCCAGGTACCGGGCCGAGCGCGAACGCCGCCTCCGCCCCGACGGCGCCACGCAGTACCTCGACGCCTCCGGCGAGTTCGGCTACTACGCCGAGGACCCGCACGCCGACCAGCACCTCACCCGCGACCCGCTGACCGACACCGTGGAGGTGGTCGTCATCGGCGGAGGGCTCGGCGGTCTGCTCGCCGGGGCCCGGCTCCGGCAGGCCGGCGCCGGCTCCATCCGGGTGATCGAGAAGGGCGGCGACTTCGGCGGTACCTGGTACTGGAACCGCTACCCGGGAATCCACTGCGACATCGAGTCCTACATCTACCTGCCGCTGCTCGACGAGCTCGGGTACGTCCCCGAGTGGAAGTACTCGCCCGGCGAGGAGATCCGGCAGCACGCACGGGCCATCGGCGAGCACTTCGACCTCTACCGCGACGCCTGCTTCCAGACCGCGGTCACCGAGCTGCGGTGGGACGAGGACGCGGCCGAGTGGATCGTGTCCACAGACCGCGGCGACCGGATGCGGGCGCGGTACGTGGTGATGTCCAACGGAACCCTGGACCGGCCCAAGCTGCCCGGCATCCCCGGCATCGAGACCTTCACCGGCCACACCTTCCACACCAGCCGCTGGGACTACGCCTACACCGGCGGTGACGCGAACGGGAACCTCAGCGAGCTGGCCGGCAAGCGCGTCGCCCTGATCGGCACGGGTGCCACGGCGATCCAGGTCGTGCCCCACCTCGGCAGCGACGCCGGGCAGCTCTACGTCTTCCAGCGCACGCCGTCCACTGTGGACCACCGGGGCAACCGGCCGACCGAACCCGGCTGGGCCGCGTCCCTGGCACCGGGCTGGCAACGGGAGCGGATGGAGAACTTCCTCGACATCATCAGCGGCGGCCAGGTCGATGAGGACCACGTCGCGGACGCGTGGACGTCCAGCGCCCAGCTGCTGCGGAAGATGACCCAGGGCCAGGCGCACGAGGAGCTGACGCCGGAGGAACGCGAGCGCGTCGAGGAGCTCCTCGACTTCCGGAAGATGAACGAGGTCCGGGCGCGCGTCGAGGACATCGTGCGGGACGCGGACACGGCCGAGCTGCTCAAGCCCTGGTACCGCTACGCGTGCAAGCGGCCGACGTTCAGCGACGAGTACCTGCAGACCTTCAACCGCCCCAACGTCACCCTGGTCGACACGGCGGACCACGGCGGCGTCGAACGCGTCACGGAGAACGCGATCGTGGTCGGCGACCGCGAGTACGAGGTGGACTGCATCATCTTCGCCACCGGGTTCCAGGTAGGCATGTCCGACCTGGTGACCGGGCGGCTGCCGGTGTACGGACGGGACGGCACGCACCTGTTGCGGCACTGGGGCAACGGGCCGCGGACGCTGCACGGGTTCTACAGCGACGGCTTCCCCAACCTGTTCACCATGGGCGCGCTGCAGAACGCCGCCTCGGTGAACTTCACGCACGTCCTGGACGAGCAGGCGAGCCACATCGCGGCCGTGGTCGCGGAGGCCGGCAAGCGGGGCGCGCGGTGGGTCGAACCGAGCGCGCAGGCCGTGGAGGCCTGGGTGTCCGCCCTCGGCCAGAACGCCGAGGAGCTCTACAGGTTCCACCTCGAATGCACGCCCGGTTACTACAACAACGAGGGAAAGCCCCGGCCCCGCCACGGTTTCGCCCACGGCGCCAGCGCGTTCCACGCCCTGCTCAAGGACTGGCGGGCCAACGGCATGGACGACGTCATGGTGATGAACGGATGAGCCCTTTCCGCGGTACCAACGGCATCGCGTTCGGCCCGGACGGCCGCCTGCACGTCGCCGAGTACCTCAGCGGCCGCATCAGCGCCCTCGACCTCACCACCGGCGAGATCGAGGTGATCGTGCCGGTCGGCAGCGTCGTCCAGTCGCCGGACGACCTGGCGTTCGGCGCGGACGGCTCGATGTACATCGCCGACCTCGCGCCCGGCCGGGTGTGGCGCCGCGACCCGCTCGGTGAGCTCACGCTGGTCTCCGACGAGGTGAAGGCACCGAACGGCATCACCTGCGTCGGAAACCGGCTGTTCGTCAACGAGATGCGCCCCGGCGGCCGGTTGCTCGAACTGTTCCCGGACGGCGGCGAACCCGTCGTGCTCACCGACGGCCTGCCGCTCGGCAACGCGATGCAGCTCGGCCCCGACGGCCTCCTGTACTACCCGCACATGCTCACCGGCGAGGTCCACCGCATCTCACCGGACGGCGGCACACCCGAGCTCGTCGCCGAGGTCCGGTCACCGGTCGCGGTGCGGTTCGACCGCGAAGGCGCGTTGCTGATCCTGACCACCGGCGCCGACGGCGAGATCACCCGGATCTCCCCCACCGGGCAACGACAACTCCTCACCACAGGGGTGTTCGGGCTGGACAACGCCGCCGTCGACGACGACAACCGCGTGTACGTCTCCAGCTTCGCCAGCGGCGGCATCGCGGAGCTCTTCCCGGACGGGCGGATCCGTCAGATCGTGCCGCAGGGCCTGGTCGGGCCCTACGGCGTCACCGGCGTTCACGTGGCCGATCACTACCGCGTGGCCGGTGACCGAAAGGTGAGCTTCACGCACGGCGTCGCCGCCGATCAGGAACGGCTGCACACCACCTCGCAGTACGGCGAGGTGCGCACGGACGGGAAGGTGCGCGCCAAGGGCCTGAGCTGCCCGCTCGGCATCGCGGTGCGCGACGACGGCGTGCTCGTGGTCGCGGAGACGGGAGCGGGACGGGTCATCGCGATCGACGCCGACGACACGATCACGGTGCTGGCGGAAGGGCTGCACGAACCGGTCGACGTCGCGTTCGACGGACAGCGTTGTTACGTCAGCGACGAGCACGGCGTCCACCGCATCGACGACGGCCGGCCGGTACCGATCGCGGAAGGCCTTGCCGCACCGCAGGGTCTGGCCGTCCGGGACGGCGAGCTGTTCGTCGTCGAGGTGGGCCGCCGGAGGGTGCTGGCGGTCGACCTGACGACCGGGGAGATCCGGACCGAGGCCGAGGACCTCGCCCTCAGTCCATTGGAGACGGTTCCACGCGCGCTGCACGTGCACGGGATGCCGGGGTGTCCCCGTGGTTTCGCGGGGCTCGCCGTCGCACCGGACGGCGCCTTGCTGGTGTCCGGCGACGGCGAGGTAGTCCGGCTCAGACCACGGACTTGACCGTGCCGCCATCGACCCGGATCGTCGCGCCGCTGACGTAGTCCGCGTACGGGCTCGCGAGGTAGGCCACGGCGCCGGCGATCTCCTCCGCGCGACCGAACCGGCCGATGTCGTTGGGCACGAAGTCCTTGGCGGCATTGCGTTCGATGTCCTCCCACGCCTCACCCCAGCCGTGCACCGGCGCCTGGCTCGTCAGCCACTCGCGGACCGAGTCGACCATGATCGCGCCCGGTGACACGACGTTGGAGGTCACGCCGGTCTCCCTGAGCTCACGGGCCAGGGAGACGGCGAGACTGTGCCGGGCGGCCAGGGTGGCGCTGTAGTGGGGCTGCAGCGCGATCGGCTGGGAGCCGAGGCCGCCGCCGATCTGGATCACCCTGCCCCAGCCGCGGGTGCGCATGCCGGGGACGAGGCGCTGGATCATGCGCACCGCGGAGACCACGTTGGTCTCGTAGATCTCCCGCCACGCGTCCGGGGTCGTGTCCTGCCAGCCGGTGTGGGCGTAGCCCCCGGCGTTGTTCACCAGCACGTCGATCTCGCCGGCGGCCGCGGCGACCGCGTCGGCACCGGCGTCGGTCGCGAGGTCGCCGATCGCCGCTGCGGCGCCGAGGCCGTCCGCGACCGACCGGGTGCGGGCCTCGTCGCGACCGTGCACGACGACCTCCGCTCCTTCCGCGGCCAGCAGCCGTGCGATCGCCTCTCCCAGACCCGAGCTCGAGCCCGTGACCAGGGCGCGCTTGCCCTTCAGGTTCAGTTCCACGACGTTCCACCTATGTCTACAGTCGTATACTTACGAGGTAAGTCTACACTCGTATACATGACGACGACACACCGCCGCGACGCGTCCGCCACCAGGGCCGCGATCCTGCGCGCGGGCACCGAGGCGTTCACCCGGCACGGCTTCGACGGCGTCGGGGTTCGCGAGATCGCCCAGGCGGCCGGGGTGAGCGCGATGCTGGTGAACCGCTACTTCGGCTCCAAGGAGGGGCTGTTCGCCGAGGTCGCCGAGGTGTCGATGACCGACCGCACGGTGCTGGGCGGCGACCCCGCGACCCTGGCGCGCGACATCGCCGCCGCACTGGTCCACCGCACCGCGCCGGCCGCGGACGACCTCTCGCCGTTCCTGCTGATGCTGAAGTCCGCGGCCAACCCGCGGGCTGCCGAGATCCTGCGCGAGAACATCGAACGGCACGTCGAGGCGCACCTGCACGAGGTCGCGCCCGAGACCTGCGGCACCGACCGCGCCGCCGTGGTGCTGTCGGTGATCGCGGGGTTCTGGTTGCTGCGCAAGGTGATCGGCAGCACCGCGCTGAACGCCACCGACGAGGAGACGCTCACCGTCACCCTGCAGAAGCTCTTCGAGGTGCTGCTGCCCTGACGCCCGTCAGCCGAGGAGCTGCGCGAGCTGCACGGTCCGGCGGCGAGGCCACGACTCGTGCGCGCCGCCGCGGAAGTGCACCCCGACGTCCTCGCCGAACGTCACCGCCGCCACCTGGCCGACCGGCCCGATCGAGCCGTGCAGCCGGACGTTGTCCCCCGGCGTCAGCTCCTCCGCGTGCTTGGTCCCGACGTTGCGCGCCGGGGAAGCGGGCTTCAGTCGTGCGGTGAACAGCCACCACGCACCCCCGCACACGACGGGCACCGTGAGCACCAGGATTCCGGCGACCACGGGAGAAGTGCGCATCAGCGCGGCCGCGACGATCACCGACGCCAGCATCCCCGCCACGGCGGCGACGAGTGACGAGCTCACGGGACGACTGCCGAACTGGAGCCAGCCCGTCGTGCGCACCCAGCCGTCCGGGGTCAGGCCTCGCGGTGTCCTGCCGTCCACGAGGCTCGGCGCCGTGTCGCCGTCGTGGACCGGTTTGCTGAACAGGTCGACCTGGTCCTCAGTTCCCACGCCGCCACCTCAGCTGCCCCTTGTCGTTGCGGACGCAGACGATCTCGTGGTCACCCTTGGCCGGCCTGCGCGCACCGGGGATGAGGCACGGCTTGCCCAGTCTGGAGTCCTCCCACTCCTCCTCTTCCGGAGGCGGTGGCGAGCTGCTCGCCGGCGGCGAGGAAGGGGCAGCGGACTCCGTGGTGGTGGTCTCGGCCGTCGTCGTGGTCGAACTCGGCGCGGGCGGCACCGGCCTCGCGCTGGAGACCATCACCGCCACCGGGGTGCGCACGCAGCTGACGCCCCACAGGCCACGGCGCTCCTGGCGAGCGGTGGACTCGGCCTGCTCCAGCTCAGCGCGGACCGGCAGGTCGGCCCGCACCACACCGTCGCCCACGACCGTGCGCGCGTAGTCCGTGCCGTCCGGCAGTTCCACGTCGACCAGGATCCGGTCGGACCCGTCGTCCCTGCGTACGACGAGCCGAACGTCCTTGCCTCGCAACAGGTCCTGGGCGGCCGTGCGGGACTCGGCCACCCAGCAGTCCGCCATGGGGCTCACCCCGGCGACGCGGGCGCTGACGACGCGTCCGGTGATGGGCTCGGCGCCCTCGAAGAGGTCCACGTCGGACACCGACCGCACGGTCACCCGGAGCGAGTCGCCCCTGGCCCCGAGCTCGTCGAGCACCGAGCCGCCACGTTCTGACGGCTGCTCGCCGCCGCTGAGCGCGACCACACCGGCGGTGGCCAGCGCGGTCGCGACACCGAGGCATCCGATCGCCAGCCTCGCCGGCTGGCTCGTGCGCCACCAGAACCGGCGGACGGTCCCCGTCGCCGCCCCGCGAGCGGCGGACTCAGTTGTGCTCGGCAATGGCGCACCCCGGCTCTGTGAAGGTCGACGGCCCTACTGACAAGTACGGGTCAGCGGCGAGGTCGTTCATTCACAGATGTGCGCCGTCGTTCACAGAATTCCCGGCGTCACTTCTTCCGCTTCGGCCAGGGGATCAGCAGCAGGACGCCCGCGCTGGCGCACAGCAGCCCGATCGTCGTCCACAACTGCTGCCCCGTCATGAAGCTGCCCTTGAGATATCCCAGACCTTGCGCGGTCCAGACCCCGCCGATGACCAGCAGGACGACTCCGAGCCCGACCAGCAGTTTTCTGCTCATGACCGAAGGCTAGCGGCAGGACGCGGTGAAGGTTCGACGGCGGTCGTAGTATCGGTCGCGTCGCAGCAGTGAGGAGCCACCGTGGCACGCCCCCGCACCACCCCGCGGACCGTCGAGCACCCCGAACTGGCCGAGGTCTCGTTGCAGCAGGCCCTGGAGGCGCTGGCGGACCCGGTGCGGCGGATGGTCGTGTGCCAGCTGGCGCGGGCGGGCGGCGAGAAGGGCTGCGGCACGTTCGAGACGCCGGTGTCGGACTCGACGCTCACGCACCACTTCACCGTCCTGCGCGAGGCGGGCGTGATCCGGCAGCACTACCGGGGCACGACCAAGCTGAACTCGTTGCGCGAGGCCGAACTGGAGGCCCGGTTCCCCGGCCTGCTGCCGGCGGTGGTGACCGCAGCGGAGGCAGAGGCCTGACTTCGACAGTGGCCAAAGTTTGACGGCCATCAAACTTTGGGGGAGGGTGGCGTCACTGCTTCCCGGCCCCGAGGACGGCTCCACCATGGCCAGGCACGTGTTGTTCGACCGGCTCGGCGGCCCCGAGGTGCTGACGCTGCACACCGTCGACGCGGGCGATCCGGGGCCGGGTGAGGTGCGGATCCGCGTGGACGCGATCGGCCTGAACCGGGCAGAGGTCATGTTCCGCGAGGGCGTCTACTTCGAGCAGCCCGCCTTCCCCGCCCGGCTCGGTTACGAGGCCGCGGGCGTGGTCGAGGCGGTCGGCGAGGACGTGGCGCACCTCGCCGTTGGCGACCCGATCGCCGTCGTGCCGTCGTTCTCGCTCACCAGGTACGGCACCTACGGCGACCATGTGATCGTGCCCGCCCATGCGGTACTCCCCCGGCCCGCGCACGTCGACCCGGTGCGGGCCGCGGCGGTGTGGATGGCCTACGTGACGGCATATGGGCCGCTCTTCGAGACCGGCGAGGTGCGTCCCGGCGACCACGTGCTGATCAGCGCGGCCGCCGGCAGCGTCGGCCTGGCGGCGATCCAGGTCGCCCGCCACATCGGCGCGATCCCGATCGCCACCACCCGCGGGGCCGCGAAGAGGGACCGGCTGCTGGAGGCGGGCGCGGCCGGGGTGATCGTCACCGGCGAGGAGGACCTGCCCGCCCGCGTCCGGGAGATCACCGGCGGCGAGGGCGTCCGCCTGGCGTTCGACCCGATCGCGGGGCCCGGCGTCGAGACCATCGCGCAGGCCATCGCGCCGGGCGGCCACCTGGTCGTCTACGGCGCGCTCGACCCGCGGCCCACGCCGTTGCCCAACGCGCACAGCTACCCGCAGGTGACCAGCCGCACGTACACGATGCACTCGATCACCAGCGACCCCGAACGCCTGCGCCGCGCCGTCTCGTTCGTCGACGCGGGGCTCGCTCTCGGCTCGTTCTCACCGGTGATCGACCGGACGTTCGACCTCACCGAGATCGCCGACGCCCACCGCTACCTCGCGGAGGGCGGCCACTTCGGCAAGGTCGTCGTCACCGTGGACCACTGACCGGCGTCAGACCAGCCAGGCCGGTTCGCCGGTCACCACGTCCGCGATCGCGGACAGCGGGATGACCGTCCACTCCGGACGGAACCGGTGCTCGTGCCGCACCTCCAGCACCGCACGGTCCAGCTCGACGGCGGTCAGCAGCGCGCCGTCGGGCCGCAGGTCCGGCGCCAGCTCGGCGTACCCGGCGCAGAACGCCTTGCGGTTGCGCTCCAGCCACCGCGCGGCCCTGGGCAGCAGGGCGGCGACGTCCTCGGCACCGACGAGCAGCTGCGCCGCCGCGTAGTGCAGCGACCGCAGGGCCGTGGCCACGTCGTGCTCCGCGGGGCGTGGCCGTGCCCGGTCCGCGGCGCTGCCGTGCGGTTCACCCTCGAAGTCGACGAGCACCCACGTGCGCGGCGACCGCAGCACCTGCCCCAGGTGCAGGTCACCGTGCACCCGCTGCAGCCGGATCGGCTCCGCGGTCGCCAGCACCGCGTCGAACCGGGCCCGCAGGCCGGCCTCGAAAGGCGCCAGGCCGGGAACCTCGGGCAGCGCGGCGTCCAGGCGGCGGTGCAGGGCCGCGACGAACTCGACCTCGTCGTCCGGTCCGGCGACCTGCTCGCCGAGCGTCTCCCGCAGGTCGGCGTGCACGCGCGCGACGGCCTTGCCGAGCCGGTGCGCCTCGGCGGCGAAGTCACCGCCCGCGTCCTGCGGGTCCGCGCCGGGTCCGGCGAGGAAGTCCCGCACGCTGGCGGTGGCCATGGGCCAGCCGAGCGCGCCGAGCGGCACGAACTCGTGCAGCACCGCCAGCGTCGTGCGCGCTCCGTCCAGTTCGGACTCGAGGGCGCCCAGGGGTGGCGCTATGTGCGGGTCGTCGATCGTGTGCAGGGCGTTCTGCAGCACCAGTTCCGGGTTGTCGCCCGGCACCAGCTCGCGGAAGAACTTCAGCACGTGCCGCTGGCCGTAGACGATCGAGGAGTTGCGCTGCGGCCCCGGGAACGGCCTGCCGACCGGCGCGGCGGTGTACCTGGGCGGCAGCGCGCCGCGGAACCGCAGGTCCGCGATCTCCGCCGAGGTCTCGAAGTGGCCGAGCAGCACGGCCGTCAGCTCCGGGTCGTACACCGCCTCGTACACCTGGCGATCGCCCGCGCTGCCGATCCTGGCGTGCACCAGGCGTTCCGGCAGCTCGTCCCGCAGACCCAGCAGCAGCTGGTACCGCAGCCCGTCGCAGGCGAGCACGACGTGCACCAGCATGGGGTCGCCGTCGTGCAGGACGGTCACTCGTTCGCACTCGACCGGCCCGCGGCCGCGGAACCAGGGCTGTGCGTGCAGCCAGCGCTCCAGCTGCTCCGGCACGACCTCGACGGCCTCGCTCGTCGTCACTTCTTGTCGCCGCCTTCCACGTCGGAGCTCAGCTGGAACCAGTAGAAGCCGTGACCGGGCAGGGTCAGCTGGTACGGCAGCTCCCCCACGGCGGGGAACCGCACCCCGCCGGTCAACTCCAGCGGCACGGCGCCCGCGTGCTCGGACAGGTCGAGCTCGACCGGCTGCGGGAAGCGGGAGAGGTTGTTCACGCACAGCACCACGTCGGTGCCGAGCGTGCGGCGGTAGGCGAGGACGGTCGGGTTGGACCCGCCGAGCTCGGTGAAGTCGCCGTGCCCGAACGCGCGGTGCTGCCTGCGCACCTCGATCATGTGCCGGGTCCAGTTCAGCAACGACGACTGGTTGCGCGTCTGCGCCTCGACGTTGAGGCCCTGGTAGCCGTAGACCGGGTCCATGATCACCGGCAGGTAGATCCGGCCGGGGTCGCACGACGAGAAGCCGGCGTTGCGGTCCGGGGTCCACTGCATCGGGGTGCGCACCGCGTCGCGGTCCTGCAGCCAGATGTTGTCGCCCATGCCGATCTCGTCGCCGTAGTACAGAACGGGCGAGCCGGGCAGGGACAGCAGCATGGCGGTGAACAGCTCGTGCTGGTTGCGGTCGTTCTCCAGCAGCGGGGCGAGCCGTCGCCGGATGCCGATGTTGGCCTTCATCCGCGGGTCCTTGGCGTACTCCGCGTACATGTAGTCACGTTCCTCGTCCGTGACCATCTCCAGCGTGAGCTCGTCGTGGTTGCGCAGGAAGATGCCCCACTGCGCGTTCTCCGGGATCGCCGGCGTCTGCGCCAGGATCTCCGAGATCGGGAACCGCGACTCCCGCCGCACCGCCATGAAGATCCGCGGCATCAACGGGAAGTGGAACGCCATGTGGCACTCGTCGCCACCCACGGCCTGATCACCGAAGTACTCCACGACGTCCGACGGCCACTGGTTCGCCTCGGCCAGCAGGACGCGGCCGGGGAACTCGTCGTCGACGACCTTGCGGCACTTGCGCAGGAAGTCGTGGGTCTCGGGCAGGTTCTCGCAGTTCGTGCCCTCGCGCTCGAACAGGTAGGGCACGGCGTCCAGGCGGAACCCGTCGATGCCCAGGTTCAGCCAGAAGCGCAGGATGTCGAGCATCGCGTCCTGGACCGCGGGGTTGTCGAAGTTGAGGTCCGGCTGGTGGCTGAAGAAGCGGTGCCAGTAGAACTGCCCGCGCACCGGGTCGTAGGTCCAGTTCGACGACTCCGTGTCGACGAAGATGATCCGCGCGTCGGAGTAGGCGTCGTTGTCGTCGCTCCAGACGTAGTAGTCGCCGTAAGGACCCGTCGGATCCTGACGGGACTGCTGGAACCACGGGTGCGCGTCGGAGGTGTGGTTGAGCACCAGGTCGGTGATCACCCGGATTCCACGCCGGTGCGCCTCCTCCAGCAGGTACACGAAGTCCTCGACCGTGCCGAACTCCGGCAGCACCGACCGGAAGTCGCTGATGTCGTACCCGCCGTCGCGCAACGGCGAGGCGTAGAACGGCGGCAGCCACAGGCAGTCGACGCCGAGCCACTCCAGGTAGTCCAGTTTGGACGCGAGCCCCCGCAGGTCGCCCGTCCCGTCACCGTTGGAGTCGCTGAACGCCCTGACGAGCACCTCGTAGAAGACCGCGCCCTTGAACCAGTTCACCTCGTGCTCCATGGCACCTCTCGCTCGCAAAGTCGTGGGATTGCGGCAGAGTGGGGCATCGTCGGCGCCAAGATCAAATCGTTCACCTGACCGTGTGAACCGCGCCGGGGACGGCGGATCTCGCGGCGGTCGTCGCGTCACGCCGGGTGTCGGATGCTCTTGAAGTGGGTAGTCTTGGCTCGGCTGTCAGATGCAGCAACCGCCCGGACCCCGCGGTCTCCTCGCCCCCGTTGAGGGAGAACACCGTGGCCCGCGGTCCGCAGCGAATCCCGTTCGACCGGATGAGGATCGCGCTCGTCTCCGAGCACTCCAGTCCCCTGGCCGCACCCGGCGCGTTGGACGCGGGCAGCCAGAACCTCCACGTGGCGGGCCTCGCGACCGCGTTGTCCACCCTCGGCCACAAGGTGGTCGTCTACACGCGGCGCGCCCATCCCCACGTTCCCCAGCGCGTGCAGACCGACGACGGCTACGAGGTGGTGCACGTCCCCGCCGGCCCCGCCGTGCGGATGAGCGGCGACGACGCCCTCGCCCACACCGGAGATTTCGTGCGGGCCCTCAAGCTCGTCTGGAAAGCGCGCCGACCGGACGTCGTGCACGCCCACGGGTGGCTGTCCGGCATCGCCGCCGTCCTGGGCGCACGGGTCAGCCGGGTGCCGGTGGTGCAGACGTACCACTCGCTGGACACGGTGCCGCCGCAGCAGCACCGCGCGAACGGCTCGGTGTCCACCAAACGGCGGGCCGTCGAACGGCTGGTCGGTCACGAGGCCGACCGCATCGTCGCCACCTGTTCGGCGGAGTCGCAGACCGTGCTCGGGATGGGCGTCGACCGGTCGAAGCTGTCCGTCGTGCCCCGGGGCGTGGATCTCGACCTGTTCACGCCGCACAGCGGGTCCGCCGTCCGGGTTCGTCCACGGCGCATCGTGTCGGTCGGCGGGCTTCTTCCGCACAAGGGTTTCGAGGACACGCTCCGAGCTCTGTCCAAAGTAGACGGGGTGGAGCTGGTGATCGCCGGCGGCGGCGCGCAGGGCGACGTGCGGGGTGATCCCGAGACGAAACGGCTGCTCATGCTGGCCGGCGCGCTGGGCGTCGCGGACCGGGTCGTGTTCGCGGGCCACGTGCCGCACGCCGAGCTGCCCGCGCTGCTCAGGTCCGCGGACCTGATGGTGTGCGCCCCGCGGCAGTGGTCGTCCGGCTGCGCGGCGGTGGAGGCGATGGCGTGTGGAATCCCGGTCGTCGCCACCGCGGTCGGCGGCCTCACCGACTCGGTGCTGGACGGTCTGACCGGCGTGCTGGTCCCGCCGGGGAAACCGGACGCGATGGCCAAGGTGCTGAGGGCGCTGCTCGCTGACGGCACGCAACGGGAACTGCTCAGCGCCGGTGGTTACGACCGGGCGCACGCACGGTATTCGTGGCAACGCGCCGCCAGCGACCTGGTGCGGATCTACTCGGCGGTGGCCCACGACCTCAAGGCCGGTGCCGATCGGGAAGGCGCCGGAGACGTCCGCACCCTTGGTTCCGGGAGGAGGAGCGCCACCGTCATCCAGCCTTCACGCAGCGAAACCCGCGCGGACCAGCCGTGGGCGTAGGCTGGGCACACCGAGGGGACCTCGCGCATCAGCGGCCCCTGCGGAGCGTCAGCGACCTCGCCGAGGCGGGTGACCGAGATGATCTCGGACCCGAACGGCCCGCACCACGCGCTCTCCGGACACCGGGCGCTCCGTTCGACGAACCGCTCCACGGCCGGCACCCGCTGGTGACCGGCCCCGCCACCACCGTTCCGCGCTGACATCGCCGACCTGGCACACGCGGGCGCGACCCAGCGCGTCCGGCCGTCGCACCACGACAGTCGCATGTGGACTCTTTCGACACTCTCGCCGGGCTCTCCGCCCGGGGAACGGTGCCGCCCGCCACCGATCAGAAAGGTATTCCGCTTCATGGTTCGCACCTACGGCTTCATGAGCACCTATCCGCCCACACAATGCGGGCTCGCCACGTTCACCGCGTCCCTGCGGCACCACCTGACCGCCGTCAGGCCGGGCAGCGGGAGCCGGGTCGTCCGCGTTCTCACCGACGCCGAGACCGCCCCCGCGGCGACGTCGGCGGTGCACCCCATGCGTCCCGGCGCGGCGGAGGACGCCGCCGCCGTTCTCAACGGGTGTGACGTCGCCGTGGTCCAGCACGAGTACGGGATCTACGCGGGCCGCGACGGCGCCGAGGTGCTGAGCGTGCTCGCCCGGCTGCGGGTCCCGGTGATCGTCGTGCTGCACACGGTGCTCACCGCACCTACCCCCGGTCAACGCGCGGTGCTCGAAGCCGTCGTCGACCACGCCGACGCCGTGGTGACCATGTCGGAGGCGGCCAGAAAGCGCCTCCTGGCGGGCTATTCGGTCGAACGGCCCGGCGACGTCGTCGTGATCCCGCACGGTGCCGTCCCCCGGTCCGCACCCGCACGGCGCGCCGGCAGACCGCTGATCCTGACGTGGGGCCTGCTCGGCAGGGGCAAGGGCGTCGAGTGGGGCATCGCGGCGCTGGACGCGTTGCGCGACCTGCGACCGCGGTACCTGGTGGCCGGGCAGACCCACCCCAAGGTGCTGGCGCACGAGGGCGAGGCGTACCGGAACCACCTGCGTGACCGCGCCACCGCGCACGACGTCGCGAACCTCGTCGAGTTCGACTCGGCCTACCTGGAGGACGACGTGCTGGCGAAGCTGGTCGGCCTCGCCGACGTCGTCCTGCTGCCGTACGACTCGTCCGAGCAGGTCACGTCCGGGGTTCTCGTCGAGGCGCTGGCCGCGCGGAAACCGGTGGTCGCCACGGAGTTCCCGCACGCCGTCGAACTGCTGGCGGACGGCGCCGGATTGCTGGTGCCGCACCGCTCCCCCGGTGCCATCGCCGCGGCGCTGCGACGGGTGCTCACCGAACCCGGACTCGCCGCCGGCATGCGCGACCGCTCGGCGAGCCTGAGCCCGGCGCTGAGCTGGCCTGCGGTGGCGAGCCGCTACCGCCATCTCGCCGACCACCTCGTGAACGCCCGAGTCGGCGTGACGCGATGATCGGCCCGGACTTCGCCCATCTGATCCGAATGAGCGACGACACCGGCCTGTACGAGCACGCGGAAGGCCCGCTGCCGCGCATCGAGCACGGCTACTGCCTCGACGACGTGGCCAGGGGCCTGGTCGTCCTGAGCCGTGAACCGCACCCGCCCGCGGAGCTTGCCGCCCTGGCCGAGCAGTACCTCGCCTTCATCGCCTACGCGCAGGGCGAGGACGGGCGTTTCCACAACCGGCTCGGCCCCGGCCGCAGCTGGCAGGACGAGCCGGGCCTGGGCGACTGGTGGGGACGCGCGCTGTGGGGTCTCGGCACCGCCGCCGCCCGCAGCCCGGTGCCCGCGATCCGCCAGACCGCGCTGGACTGCTTCGACCGCGGCGCCCATCACCGCCCGCCGTCGGTGCGCACGATGGCGTTCGCCGCGCTCGGTGCCGCCGAGGTGCTCAGCGCCGACCCCGTGCACGCTCCCGCCGCCGCGCTGCTGCGCGACATCACCTCGTACGTCGGCGCGCCGGGTCCCGACCCGGACTGGCCGTGGCCGGAACACCGGCTGTTCTACGCCAACGCCGCGCTGCCGGAGGCGTTGATCGCCGCGGGCGAGCTCCTCGGGGACGACCAGGCCCGCGACGACGGACTGCGGCTGCTGGACTGGCTGCTGGCCGTGGAGTCCACGGACTTCCACCTCTCGCCCGTGCCTGCGGGCGGGTGGTCGCTCGGCGAGTCACGTCCTGCCTTCGACCAGCAACCCGTCGAGGCCGCCGCGATGGCCGACGCCTGCGCCCGCGCCTACCGGGTCACCGCCGACCCGAAGTGGCTCGCCGGGATCCACCGTTCGATCGCGTGGTTCAACGGCGACAACGATCTCGGCACGCTGATGCACGACGAGCAGACCGGCGGGTGCTACGACGGACTGACGCCGAGCGGTCCCAACATCAACCAGGGCGCCGAGTCGACCCTGGCGCTGATCTCCGCCCAGCAACACCTGCGCACTCTCCTGGAGAGCACCGGATGAACGTCCGCGTCACCCGCGGTTCACTGCGCCTGCGCCCGGACCCGAGCCGGGTCATCACCAGGCTGTTCGTGCCGGGAGAGGAGGTTCCCGAGCACGAGTCGCGGTCCGCGGCCGTGATCCGGCGGGTGATGGCGCTCGACGAGGACACCGTGTGCGCCGCGCTCGACCGCACGGTCCTCCTGTTCGCGGAACGGCACCGCGACGTCCGCGCGACCTTCGCGGACAACTTCGCGAGCGTCAGCCACCGGCTGCCCGCGGAAGCCGGCCTGTCCGAGTCGCGCCGGTTGCTGATCGGCGCGTACTTCACCCACGAGTACGCCGTCGAGGGCGCCGCGCTGTGCAACCCGTCCATGGTGGCGCACCCCGACCAGAGCGGGACGGCGCCGGGACAGCTGCGGTACGTGCTGAGCGTGCGCGGCATCGGGGAGGGGCACCTGTCCTCGATCGGCTTCCGGACCGGGGTGGCTGACGCGGAGGGTGTGCTGACCCCCGACCCGTTGCCGGGCGTCATCAGCACGGGCCTGCGCGGGGACACGGCCTACGAGAAGAGCCTCTTCCAGGGCAAGCTCGCCGAACGCGGCCACGACGACGAGGTCTCCGCCGTGCTGGCCCGGTGGCTGCCGGAGCGGTTCACCGGCGCCGAGCTGGACGAGCTGCTGGCCGGCCTGCACCCGAAGCTGATCGCGAGGCAGGCCGCCCACCGCACCGCCGAGCTGCTCCGGTGGATCGCCGCGTGCAACTACACCACCGAGTTCCCGGAGGACTCGGAGGTGGGCGGGCGGGTGCTCTGGCCCACCGGTCCGTCCGAACGGCACGGCATGGAGGACGCGCGGTTCGTCCGGTTCACCGACGACAACGGAGACCAGACCTACTACGCCACCTACACCGCGTACGACGGCGTCGACGTCGAACCACAGATGGTGCAGACCAACGACTTCCGCACCTTCCGCGTCACCCAGACGACCGGTTCCGCCGCACGCAACAAGGGCATGGCGCTGTTCCCCCGGCGGATCGGGGGCAGGTTCGCGGCGCTGTCCCGCGGCGACGGGGAGAGCACGGCCGTCACGACCACCGACGACATCAGGACGTGGAACGCGCCACGGCCGGTGGTGGGGCCGTCCAGGGAGTGGGACCTGGTCCAGGTCGGCAACTGCGGCTCGCCGATCGAGACACCGCGGGGCTGGCTCGTGCTGACCCACGGCGTCGGCCCGATGCGGCGCTACTCGATGGGCGCGATGCTGCTCGACCTCGACGAGCCACACCGCGTGCTGGCCGCCCTGCCGGAACCGCTGCTGGTACCCGATGCCACCGAACGGGACGGCTACGTGCCCAATGTCGTCTACTCGTGCGGCAGCCTGATGCACGGCGACACGCTGATGATCCCGTACGGCGCGAGCGACGCCACCATCGGCGTGGCGACGGCGTCGGTGAGCGAGCTGATCGCCGCTATGGCGCGGTGATGGCCGCTGCGCCGGGTTTCGCCAGTGGGGCACTGCGGGTACTTCCTGTCCGACAAGCACGATCGCCCCAGACCCCGGCGACACCCGTCCCGGAGGTTCGCGACGTGAGTACGACAGCAAACCCGACAGCCAGCACAACGGGATCCCGCCCGCAGGCCGCACCACAGCCGATGCTCGCCGGTGAGAACACCCCGTTCGAACGGTTCCTGGTCAAGCTCTTCGCGGTGGTTCCCGCGCTGGCGCTGGCCGCCGCCATCCCGCTCGCCTGGGGCTGGGGGCTCGGCTGGACCGACATCGGTCTCGCCGTCTTCTTCTACACCTTCACCTGTCTCGGCGTGACGATCGGTTTCCACCGCTACTTCACGCACGGCGCGTTCAAGGCGAACAGGGCACTGCGGATCGCGCTCGCGGCCACCGGCAGCATGGCGATGCAGGGGCCGATCATCGGCTGGGTCGCCGACCACCGCCGGCACCACGCCTACGCCGACCGTGAGGGCGATCCCCACTCCCCCTGGCTGTTCGGCACGTCGGCAGCCGCACTCGCCAAGGGGTTCTGGCACGCCCACATGGGGTGGATGTTCCGCCGCGAGCTGACCAACGCCGCCCGCTTCGCACCCGACCTGCTGGCCGATCCCGACATCCAGCGCGTCAACCGGCTCTTCCCGGTGCTGACCGCCGTCACGCTCGTCACCCCCGCCGTGGCGGGAGGGCTGATCAGCTGGAGCTGGTGGGGTGCGCTCACGGCGTTCTTCTGGGCGAGTCTCGTGCGGGTGGCCGTGCTGCACCACGTCACGTGGTCGGTCAACTCCATCTGCCACATGATCGGTGACAGGCCGTTCGAGGCACGCGACAAGTCAGCGAACTTCTGGCCGCTCGCGCTCCTGTCCATGGGCGAGTCCTGGCACAACTCCCACCACGCCGATCCCACCTGCGCACGGCACGGCGTCCGGCGCGGCCAGATCGACGTCTCCGCGCGGGTGATCCGGGTGTTCGAGCTCTTCGGCTGGGCCACCGCCGTCCGCTGGCCGAGGCGGGAACGGCTGGCGCGCAAGCTCAAGCAGTGAGCAGGCGCGGGGCAGGCGAGTGCCCCGCGCCGCGTGGTCAGCGCACCTTCTCCGGGATGTGGTCGAGTGCGCGCAACACCTGCGCGGCCAGGTCCTTCGGCACCTCGCCGCCGAGATCGGTGCGGCTGGTCAGCACGTCCTGCACCATCTTGAGCCGGCGGTCGTAGGCGGAGGTGTACGTCGGTTCGGTCATCAGTTCTCACTCAATGCCTGAAAAGGCTGCTTCATCTTTCGTCGAGTACGACACGAGCGTGACTGCTCAGGTGCGAAAAGTTTCTCGACAGAATGAACACTACGCCCGTTCGACGCCGGCCGACCGATTGGCAGCCTGTTGTTCCCCATGACGTACCGATCCGTGTCATTGCTGCTAGCGGCTCTGCGGCAAAACGGAGTGCCCCTCGTCCGGATGGCGCGAAACCAGCCGGAAAGCAGGTGACAAGACGTGTCGAACCATCGGATCACGGAGGCTTTCACCGAACTGGCCGACATGCTCGTGGAGCGGTTCGACAGCATCGAGTTCCTGCACGTCCTGGCCGAGCACAGCGTGGAGCTGTTGCCCGTGGACGCGGCGGGGATTCTGCTGGCAGACGAGCAGGGCGTGCTCAGGCTGATGGCCGCGCACACCCTCTCGACGCCCCAGGTCGAGCTCTTCCTGCCACAGGGTGAGGAAGGGCCGTCCGAGGAATGTTTCCGCTCGGGACGGACCGTGCGATGCCGCAACTTCGGCGCGATGCCGCCGCGGTGGCCTCGGTTCACGGCGGCGGCCGTACAGCTCGGGTTCGCCGCGGCCGACGCGGTGCCGATGCGCCTGTGGGACGAGGTGATCGGTTCGCTGACCCTGCTCCGGACCTCGCCCGGCACGCTCTCCACCGACGACGCGGTGCTGGCGCAGTCGTTCGCGAACGTGGCGACGATCAGCCTCTTCCAGATGCGGGTGACCGAACAGGACCGGGCGCCCGCCGGGCAGCTCCAGGCCGCGCTGGCGAACCGCGTCGCGATCGAGCAGGCCAAGGGCGTGCTGACCGAACGGCTGGGGATCGGCGTCGCGGACGCGGTCTCCCTCCTGCGCGACCACGCGCGCGACACCGGCCGGCCGCTGTCGGAGATCGCCCGGCAGGTCAACGAACGGTCACCGGAGGTCGCCGGCCTGACGAGGGCCGGCAAGCAGCGGCCACGCCGGTGACGGCGAACCGCGCCCGACCCGGCACCGCACCGCCTCACCCACCTCGACGTGCAGGTCGAACGTTCCCGTCAACCCCGTGATCATCAGGGGCATCCGCACCTGGCGGGTGCGCGCGACCACGCACAGGCCGGTACCGCCCGCCAGCGCCCGTTGCCCGATCTCGACGAGAGCGGTGAGGCCGGCGGCGCAGAGAAAGCTCACCCCGCCGAGGTCGAGGACGAGGTGGCGGGTGCGCACCAGCGACTCGTTCACCCGATCGCGCAACAACGCGGAGGTCGTCCCCTCCAGCTCGCCGCGCACGGTGACCACGATCGGCCCGGACGCGGTGGTCCGCGCGGTGACGGTCAGAAGTCCGGCAGCGCACGAATCAAGGGGTGCGGTGACGTCGAGATGTGCCATGGGACCTTCTTCCGGCAGCGAATGCGAAGCCAGGGTCCGGGGCACCTGGCGGCCAGGCTACACCGGAGGTGACAGGCGCGGAAGCGGCGCGAGGCACGTTCACCACACTGCCACAGAAGTCCACAGTGGACGATCGGAGCCGCTGATCGCCGGAAGTGGCGGCCGGCGAGTAGCGTTGGGCCATCGACGAATCGGCGAACGACGAACAGACCCGCTCGGCCCCTGCTCCGGTCACGAGGAGGGTCAGGGCGGGCGCCGCGGTGGTCGCGGGTGCGCTCGCGGCACTCGCCGTGACGCTGGCCGTGCTTCTCGGCGTCGACCAGGTGGGCACGGTGCTGCTGGGCGTGCTCGGCTGGTTCGTCGCGCTGGCGGCGCGGTTGCCGGCGGTGGGCTCGGCGAACAGGCTGCACGCGATCCGGCGACGCGACACCATCGTCGCGGCGGCGTCGGGGGTCACCGACGAGGTGGTGCGGCTCGCGCTGGTCCTGGTGGCCGTCAGCGGCGTCGAGTCCGCGCTCTGGGCTGGTTTCGGCTGGGCGCTGGCGCAGCTCGTGTTCATCGCCGCCACCGAGCTGAAGACGTTCAGCTGGCCGCTGGGAACTCAGGCAACCGAACAGCTGCAGGCCCAGGGCGGGTTCGTCAGCACGCATCCCGTGCACAGCGGGGTTCGCGGCCTCACGACCATGTCGTTCCACCTCGGCGCCACCCTGCTGCTGACCGCCGGATTGTGGTGGGTGCTGGCCACGGCGTCGGCACACGCGCTGGTGAACCTGGCGTTCGCGCGGCAGGCCAGCAAACGGCTCGTACCGGTCGAACTGTTCGGCATCACCGTGAGCGTGGCGCTGCTGGTGGCCGGGCTGCTCGGCTCCGGCTGAGCGTGTGCCGGACTGGCCCCGGCGGCCGGACGGGAACGGCGGCCAGACCCGAGATCTCCGGGGTGAGCGCGATGGACGGGATCAGCGAGACCCCCACGCCCGCGGTGACGAGCGTGCGGGCGAAGAAGTAGTCCGTGGTGGTGCCGCGGATCTCCGGTGCGAAGCCGGCGCGCTCGGCGTAACGGCGCAGGTACGTCTCAGTCTTGAGGCAGCCGAGCACCCAACGGTGCCGGCGACGCGCACTGCGGGGTGCTGGCCGCGGGACTCGCCGGGGGCCTGTCCCCGGAGGAGGCCGCCCGGCGAGCCAACGCGGCCGCCGCTCTCGCCGTCACGCGGCCAGGTCCGGCCACCGCCGAGCTCGACGCCTTCCTGCGCACCGCGCAGGAAGGCGTGATCACGGCTTGGTCAGGCGCACCAGCCAGCCGTCGTGGTCGGTGTGCGACATGCCGTACTTGCTGGTGCTGACGAACGCGTTGTCGTTGGAGAACACGACGTGCTGCACGTCGCCGTCGCCCTTGCGGACGTGACCGGGAGGCACGCAGTTCTGCGCGTTCTCCGGGTCGGCGGTGTCGTACTCCAGGTTGAAGTCGCCGCCGACGATCGTCTTGCCGCTCAGTCCCTCGACGGCCCGGATGTTCGGGATCACGTCGAACAACAAGGCGCGGCACTGGGCGAGCGCGACCGGCTCGCTGCTGGCCGACAGGTGCGTGGCACAGCCGAGGTGGTCGCCGATCGCGTACACGCACGCGAACGTGCGCTGCTCGTTGCCGCTGTCCTGGCTGGTGTAACGGCCGCTCCACGCCTTGACGCCCTGGTAGCTGCCCGCGGCCACCCTGCCGATCACGGCGTTGCCGTAGTCCTGGCCGTTGGTGCACTTCACCGGCGCACCGGTGTCGCGCCGGACCGCCGGGACGAACAGCTGGTACACCGCGTCCCCCGGCCACGCCTGCGCCAACGCGGGCGCGAGCTGACCGGACACGTCGTTCGCGCAGATCTCGTTGAGCGTCACGAGGTTCGGCCGCAGCCGGCGGATCAGGTCGGCGCCCTCACCGATCGCGCGGCCCTGCGAGTAGCAGCCGGCGATCCCGCTGTTGCACAGGTTGAGTTGGAGCTCCCAGAAACGCTCGGCGGCCGTCGTGAGCGGTGCCTCCCCAGCCTGCGGAAGCACCACCACCGGCGTCGCGTCCCGGTACTCGGCGGACTGGCTCACCGCGCTCGCACCAGGCACCACAACGCACAACGACACCAGGATCGCCGCTAATACGGACACACCTGTTCTCCGAACCACTTGCCCTCCAGCCGGTCTGTGTCACCGCACCGGATCTTGGCAGCGAACGGAGTGCGCGGGAAGGCAGTTGCCGTCAGGAGCAAATGCATCCGCGGGGCAGCGCGGAGGCCGCGGTCGCGTTGCAGTACCGCACGCCCAGCGGGTCGTGCTTCTGCCACGGGTGGGGACACACGTCGCAGGTGACGGTGGGCTCGGTGGTGCGTGGTTCGACGATGAGTGATTCGGGAACGGTCATGCGGTGACTCCGATGAGGCTGTGGTCGAGATAGTGGCGGGACGCGGTGACGATCACCCTTGTGCGGGGGCCGGTTCCTCCTCCGCGCGGACGATCATCGACTCCAGCACCGGGCCGCCGAAGGTCGTGACCATGGCGACGTCCGCGGCGTCCCGGCCGCGGCCGACGACCACACGGCCCTTGCGGGGCATGTTGTTGCGCGGGTCGAAGGTCCACCAGCGGCCGTCGAGCCAGACTTCCATCCACGCCGCGAAGTCCATCGGGGCGCCGTCGGGCGGCACGTCCAGGTCGGGCAGATATCCGAAGACGTAGCGGGCGGGGATGTTGAGCGCACGGCAGAACGAGATCGCCAGGTGCGTGAAGTCGCGGCACACGCCGAAACCCGAGGCGTTGACGTCCGCCGCCGTCGACAACGCCGTGGAGGTGCCGTAGCCGAAGCTCAGCGAGTCGTGGACGTGCTGGCAGATCGCCCGCACCCGGTCGTAACCGGGCGCGAGGCCGCCGAACTTCGACCAGGCCTCGTCCCCGAGCACGTCGGACACGCAGTAGCGGCTCGGCAGCGTGTACAGCAGCACGTCGTCGGGCAGGTTGTCGGGCGAGATCTCCCGCGCGGTGCCGTCGACGGCCTCGGTCTCGTCCGGGACCTCCGCCAGCGCGCTGTAGTCCACTGTGGACAGTCCGGCCGGCAGGACCAGGCGGGCCAGGAAGTTGCCGTACAGGTCGAAGTAGTGCCGCACGGGGACGTCCGGCTCCACGGACAGGCGCTCGCAGCTCACCTGCGCCTCGCCCTCGCGGTACGGGCGCACCAGGAACACCGCGGGGGTGGGCACCTCCGCGCGGTAGGTGAACGCACAGCCGACGCGGAGCATTCGGGGTGCCCGCGCCGGCTGTGCCTCGCGGCCTCGTTCACGCTGCGAGGTCAACGAACGCGTCCCGGGAAGTGGCCGGGAGCGATCTGTGGTCTGGTCATCACAATCCTCGTGTCTCCTGCCGGATGACGTCCACGGAGATCTTCTTGGCGCGGAGCAGGTTCTCGACGGTCTCGGTGTTCTCGCGGTGCGCGGCGCGCATCATGGCCTGGTGTGCCGCGAACGGCTCGGCGTCCGGCGGTACGAGCAGCAGCGTGATCCGGGTCCGATCGCCCGCGATGACGTCCACGGTGTGCATCGGCCTGGACCAGAACCCGCTGAGCCGGACGCGCACCCCGTCGACCCCGATCTCGCGCGGTGCCGTGTCCCACTCGGTCAGGTTGTAGCTCACCCTCGGGATGTCACCCAGCCGAACGGACAGCACCGCGATCAACGCGGGCAGTTCCGCGGTGAGGTCCCGGGACCGCGGCCACCACGCACCGTCGACGAACCCCTGGGTGGGCGCCTTCGGCCGCAACCGGAGTCGAAGCGGATGCCGAGGCTGCTCAGTGGCCGTGACGGCCGGTGGGGCGTGAGAGAGGTGCGGAGCCGACACCATGCCGGAACTCCCGTCTCCGGCAGGAAGAATCGCCGGTTCAGGTTCGCCGAGCACGACTTGGGCTTGACCGCTCAAGTGCGAGATGTTCTCGACAAAACCGACACTACACGGTCGCCGCCAGGGCCACCGGTTGCGGCTTCGTTAATTCCTGGCCGCCCGGTGACGAAAAAGTTGCTGGTGGGTGAAGTGCGCCAGGACCGGGTACAAAGAAGGTGACCGTGCGTTCGAAGCTCCGCACGGGAGGTTCGCCGCCCAGACCCGTTGCGAACATCGCCGCTGTGCGTTCACTCCCACTCCCGGTGGGAAAGCTCTGTCCTGCAGCCGTGTCCGAGCCTCCCCGACGCACCACTACCCGGAGCAGGTACATGACCACGACGCACAACGCGCCGGCCAAGACGTCGGAGCGCCCGCCCGGCAGCGACTTCAGCCGGCTCACCAAGGAGATCAAGGCGGCCGGCCTGCTCGACCGCCGGCGCGGCTACTACTTCCTGCGGATGGCCGTCAACGCGCTGATGCTCGCCGCGATCGCCGTGGCGTTCGTGCTGCTGGGCGACTCGTGGTGGCAGGTGGCCACGGCGGTCGCGCTGGCCGTGGCGTCGACGCAGCTCGCGTTCATCGGGCACGACGCCGGCCATCGGCAGATCTTCCGCAGCCACCGCAACAACGACGTGGTCGGGCATCTGCACGGCAGCCTGACGGGCATCAGCTACCAGTGGTGGGTCGCCAAGCACAACCGTCATCACGCGAACCCCAACCACGAGGACGAGGATCCGGACATCGAGATCCACGCCCTCGCGTTCAGCCGCGCGCAGGCCGCGACCAAGCGCGGCCCGTACCGCTGGATCACCCGGCACCAGGCGTTCCTGTTCTTCCCGCTGCTGCTCGCCGAGGCGGCCGTGCTGCGGATCTCCGGCGTGGTCGCGTTGTGCCGCAAGGAACTGCGCAACCCGTGGCGTGAGGCCACGCTCCAGTTCCTGCCCCTGATCGCGTACCTGACGGCGATGTTCGTCGTGCTGTCACCGTTGAAGGCGATCGTCGTCATCGCGGTGCACCAGGGTCTGATGGGCGTCTACCTCGGGTGCTCGTTCGCGCCGAACCACAAGGGAATGCCGATCATCTCCCAGGGACAGCGCCTCGACCACCTGCACAAGCAGGTGCTGACGTCGCGCAACGTCACCGGCGGCCGCTGGGTCGACGCGCTGCTCGGCGGTCTCAACCACCAGATCGAGCACCACCTCTACCCGCACATGCCCCGGCCGAACCTCCGCCGCGCGCAGCCCGTCGTCGAGGACTTCTGCCGCCGGCACGGCATCCCGTACAGCAAGACCACGATGTACCGCTCCTACGCCGAGGTGCTGAGGCACCTGCACGACGCCGGAGCGCCGTTGCGCCAGGCGAGCTGAACCGGTGCGCGGGGCGGGAGTGAACCCCGCCCCGCACGGTCTCAGGCGTGGGCCGCGGCGACGTCCACGATCCAGGTGACGCCGAACCTGTCGGCGAGCATCCCGAAGGCGGGCGCCCACTGCGCGGGGCCGAACTCCTCGATCACCGTCGCGCCGTCGGCGAGCCCGTCCCAGATCGGGGCGACCTCGTCGACGCTCTCGCCGCGCACGGACAGGAAGAACGGCTCCTCGGTGACCGTGGTGCCGTTCACGCGACGGGTGGTGGGCTCGCCGGCCGCGACCGGCTCGTCGGTTCCGGGCACGTCGTAGGCCATGACGCGGAAGCCGTTCTCGGCGACGACCTCGCCGAACACCACGTTCTTGGCGCCGGGCACCTCGGCGGGCATGCCGAAGTCGGCGTAGGTGGCGATGGTGATCTGGCCGCCGAAGACCGAGCGGTAGAACTCCAGGGCCTCCCGGGCCTGGCCGCGGAAGTTCAGGTGGGTGACTGCGTTGAGTGACATGAGAGGGACTTTGTCAGCAGTAGCGGACAGGGAACGTCCGCTACTTGTGCCAAGCTGAACTCATGCCGATCGCCGCGTCCACGACCACGTCCGGCCGACTGCTGTCGTTGCTGTCCCTGCTGCAGGTCCGCCGCGACTGGCCGGGCGTGCTGCTGGCCGACCGGCTGGGCGTCAGCGAACGCACGGTGCGCCGCGACGTCGACCGGCTGCGCGAGCTCGGGTACCTCGTCCAGGCCGTCAAGGGCCCCGACGGCGGGTACCGGCTCGAGGCGGGCAGCCAGATGCCGCCGCTGCTGTTCGACGAGGACCAGGCGGTCGCGCTCGCCGTGGCGCTGCGGATCGCCGTCGGCACCGGGGCGGGCATCGAGGAGGCCGCCGCACGGGCGCTGGCCACCGTGCGCCAGGTCCTGCCGTCCCGCCTGCGTCAGCGCATCGACGCCTTGGAGGTCGAATCCGCCGGCCGCGGCCCCCAGGTGGACACCGAGGTCCTGCTTGCGCTCAGCGGCGCCGTCCGGGCCTGCGAGGAGCTGCGGTTCGATTACAGCTCCCCCGGCCGCCCGCCCGCCGAAGGCCCTCCGCGCCGGGTCCAGCCGCACCACCTGGTGGTCCGGTCGGGCCGCTGGTACCTCGTCGGGTGGAGCCCGGAACGCGACGACTGGCGGACGTACCGCGCCGACCGCATGACGCTCCGCGTGCCCAACGGACCGCGCTTCCAGCCCCGTGAGGTGCCAGGGGGTGACGTCGCCGCGTTCCTGTCCGCCCGGTTCAAGGGGTCCGACACCAACGCCTGGCCCTGTCGCGGCGAGGTGATCCTCGACCTGCCTCTTGCCGAGGTGGCGCCGTTCGCCGGGGACGACACCGCGCAGGAGGACGGCGCCCGCACCCGGCTGCTGACCGGCGCGTGGTCGTGGGCCGCGCTGGCCGCGAAGCTGGCCCGGTTCGACGCGGACGTCGAGGTGGTCGGGCCTGCCGCCCTGCGAGAGGCGTTCGCCGACCTGTCCCGCCGTGCCGCCAGGGCCTCGGTCACACCTCCACGATGACCTCGGTCAACGGCGTGCTGGTGCAGGCGAGGATCTGGCCGGCGGCCTTCTGTTGGGGGGTGAGGCAGTTGGGCTCCTGCTGCGAGACCTTGCCGCCCCGCAGTTTCACCACGCACTCGCCGCAGCTGCCGACGGTGCAGGAGTACGGCATCGGCAGCCCGGCGGCGAGTCCCGCGTCGAGCAGGGTCTGGCCGGGTTCGACTACCGCTTCGCCGACGTTCTCGACGCGCATGCGTTGCGGCGTGGCGGAAACGGCCGTCGCGGACGGTCCGCTGGTGTAGCGCTCGACGTGGACGTGCTCGCCGGGGACGCCCAGTTCGGTCAGCGCCTGCTGGACGGTGTCCATCAGCGGTTCCGGGCCGCAGAGGTAGAACCTTGCGCCAGCGTGCGTGGTCGCCCATTCCCGGACCTGGGGAACGTCGAGGCGGCCGTCGCGGGACGTCACCACGTGCGTGACCGCGAGGCGGCCAGGATGCTTCTCCCCCAACCGTTCCAGCTCGGCGGCGAAGATGGTCTCCTCGGCGCTGCGGTTGCTGTAGAGGAAAGCGATCCGGTTCGTGCCGGATGTGCTGAGGAGCGTGCGGATCATGCTCATCATCGGCGTCACGCCACTGCCCGCCGCGATGAGCACCACGTCGGAGTCCTCGGACAGGTGGAACGAGCCGGACGGGCCGCGCACGAACAGCCGGTCGCCCACCGCGAGGCCGTGGACGTGGGTGGAGAACCGGCCGACCTGCTTGACCGTGACCTCCAGCCGCGTCGAGCCCGGCGCCGACGACGCCGAGTAGGGCCTGCGGACCTGACGGCCGCCGATGTCGGTGACCAGCGTGAAGAACTGGCCGGGCCGGAAGTCGAACGGCTTGCCGTCCTCCAGCACGACCGTGACCGCACTCGGCGTCTCGCGGCGGACCTCGGCGACGCGCACCTCCCGCAGGGGGTTCTCCACGGCGGCACGGGGCCGGGCGGCGGCGATCTCGTAGCCCTCCTTGCGCAGGCCGGAGCGGTAGGCCAGGTTCATGACCGCCCGCAGCCACTTCTCCGGGATCAGCCGGGTGATGCCGAGCAGCCTGCTGCCGGTGTTCGCGGCCAGGTGGCGGCTCGCCAGCGCCATCAGGTCCGGCACGTCGGGGTCGGCGTCGGCGGTCCACAGCCGTGCCTGCGTGACGGCGTCGCTCACGACCAGCTCGGCGGCCTCGACGTCGATGAGCAGCGCGGCGTGCGGTGGTGTTCCGTGCAGTGCCAACGGTTCCAGCCGTGCGGGATCGACGGTGATCCTGCCACGGCCGCGGACCTGCAGCACGCCGGTGCGTCCCGGAACCAGGGCGGCGAACGAAAGCCGGTCGTCCTGCAGGAGGTTGCGCAACGAGTCGGTGCGCTTGTTGCCCCTGCGGTCCGCCATCAGGAGCGTGCGGCCGTCCACGATCCGCACGACAGGCCCCTGATCTCCGCGCGGACTGGTGTCACTGCCGCCCTTCGTGTCCCATGTGGACAGAGCGAGGAACGGTGCCGCCGCGAGGAAGTCCGCGACACCGGGCCGGGCGAGCGGTCCGCCGTCGATCTCGGGCGCGGGGCCCGCCGGGGTGGGCGGCTGCCACAGCCCGGAGCGCAGGACGGCCTGGGCGCAGTGCACGTACACCTCCTCGACGTCGAAGACGACGTCGGTGCCGCGCCGCACGGAACCGTTGACCCGCAACGTCTCTCCCACTCCCGGCAGCAGGAAGACCAGCGAGGCCGGCCCGGTGGCGGCCCCGTCGCAGGGGAAGGAGATCCGCGTCGGCGAGTGCACCCGCGCGAACCCGGGCCTGCCACCGACGAACGTCGTGGTGTTCCCGCCGTCCGCGACCCGGTGACCGAAACCCGCGATCGGACTGTGGGACAGCACCGTCACGCATCCCTCGTCGAGCGCCTTGAGCTGCTTCAGCCCGATCATCGACGGGGCCCGGCCGACGATCGACCCGATGTCCTCCACTGTCGTGAGGAGATGATCGTCCTTAAGCTTGTTTTCCCAGCTCATGACACTATTATGAGCTTTTGCTCATGTCTTGGATACTCGCTTTTGGAGGAGGACGTCATGCCGTCGGCCCACCGCGACGTCGACCCACGTCGGAAGCCCCGGCAGGTCCGCGCCGAGCTCACCCGCGACCGCATCCTGACCGCGGCTGCTCACGTTTTCGCCGAGCACGGGTACGCGGCGGGCACCACCAACCGCATCGCCGAACGGGCGCGCGTCTCGATCGGGTCGCTCTACCAGTACTTCCCGAACAAGGACGCGATCCTCGCCGAGCTGCTGGTGCGGCACGTCGACCGCGGCACGTGGACGGGCGCCGAGCAGCTCGACCTCGCGCCGGGCACCCTGGAACCGGTCGTGCGGGCGCTGGTCCGCGACGCGATCGACAACCACCGCGACGACCCGCAGCTGCTCCGGATCATGGTCGAGGAGGGCCAGTTCTCGCAGGAGCTGAAGGACACGATCACCCGGCACGGCGCCCAGCGCGTCGCCCAGGTGCGCGACCTGTTCGCCCGTCACCCCGACGTGCGGGTGCAGGACCTGGACACCGCGGTCGACCTCATCGTGTTCACCGTGGAGCTCAACACGCACCGGTTCGCGGCGTCACCGCAGACCACGCCGGTGGAGACGTTCGAGAACGAGCTCGTGCAGATGATCACCCGGTACCTGCGCGGCTAACCGAGGTCGGCGAGCACCGCCCGAGCGGCCCGGCGGCCCGAGTGCAGCGCGCCCTGGATCGAACTGGTGTCGCGGTGGTCGCCGCAGACGTACCGCCGCTCGCCCGCGCGCACGGACAGCTTGAGCCGGTGCGGGGCGTCCATGGCTGGCAACGCGCGTTCGATCTCGTACCGCCGCAGGACCTCCCAGCGGCTGACGTCCGTGCCGTAGAGGCGGTTCAGGTGCGTGCGAACGTCCTTTTCGGACGCTTCACCCAGCACGGTCGCCTGCACCAGCGGGGCGTGCGGTGAGTAAGGCCGCGAGACCTCCGACATCACCGCGGTGTTCACGACCGGCCCGCCCTGGGCGTCGACGACCAGGCACCCGTCGCGCAACGGCGAGCGCGGCGGCCGGAAGTACCAGGTGGTCACGCTGTTCCAGCGGGGTTCGGCCAGGCCCGGCAGCAGGGCGGCCGCGGTGGTGCCGTCCGTCGCCACCACGACGGCGTCGGCCTTCAGCCGCTCGCCACCTTCGAGGTCGACCCCGTTGTCATGCACGGCGTGCACGGCGGTGTTCAGCTGCACGGTCCCCTCGGGCAGTCGCGCAGCCAGCGCTTTCGGCAGCTCACCCATGCCGAGCGCGGGCACGGCCGCACCGCCGCGGGCGAAGCTGCGCCACACCAGGTGGAAGAACCGCGACGACGTCTTCAGCTCACGCTCCAGGAACACCCCGGACAGGAACGGCCGGAACACCGCCTCGACCGCGCGTTCGGTGACCCCGAGGTGCCGCAGCTCGTCGCGCGTCGTGCGATCAGGCGAGGTGAACAACGGGCGCACGGGCCCGAAGGCGTCCCGCGCCGAGAACCCGGCCAGCGCCGCGAGATCCCGCGCGCCGAGGACGTGCTGGCGCAGCATCCCGTCCCACGCGGCTGGCCCGGTGCGCGGGTCGGCGAGCAGGTCGTGGCGGCCGCCGTCGTGCACGAACACCCCGGGCCGCAGGTGGCGCAACGGGAACGGCCCGAGGTCCAGCCGTTCCAGCTCGGGATACGCGGGCAGCATGATCTGGAAGCCGCGGTCGAACCGCACGCCGTCCTCGACGTCCGTCCGCACGCGGCCACCCACCTCGTCGGCCGCCTCCAGCACGGTGACGTCCGCGCCGGCCGCGTTCAGCTCCAGCGCCGCACTCAGTCCAGCAAGTCCTGCTCCCACCACCACGATCACATGTCGACCGTATTGGCCGCGCCGCCGACGTGCACAACGGCGCGGCGGGCGAACCGGCGACCGCCCAGTCCTCAAAGGACCCGAGAGACGCTGACCGGTGTCCACTTCTCGCCGGGAGTGGACGCGAACTCGCGGCCCTGGAACGGCTGTAAGGGTGATGTTGACCGGCAAGCGGCCTATTCCGCGCGGTAGGTCTTGGATCGGCACACCGCGGCCTCTCACCATCGTCTGCCATGGCGGATGACCCACACTCCCTGCTCGAGGTCCGGCAGGCCACCCTGCTGACCCAGCTCGACCTCCTCACCGCGGCGGATTCGGACGACCCGAGCTGGTCCAAGATCGCCGACGACGTGCACGCCGACCTGCAGGCGCTCCTCGACGCACGGCGCGATGCCGACGCGGCCGCGCTTCGACTCCACTACCGCGTCATCGGAGCGGTCGCCGTGGTGGCCGCGGTGGTCGTGCCCGTCTTCTGGTTCAGCACGTGGAACGTCGTACCGGCGCTGCTGGCACTTGCCGTCGGCGCCGCACTCCTGATCAACCCCGCCGCGCACGGCAACTGGGAGCCCCGTGCCCGCAGAGTGGCCAGCATCGCCGCTGTGCTGGGCGCACTGGCAACGCCGCTGCTGGGCGGGTGGTCGGCGCTGGTCGTCCTCGCGGGAATCGGCTGGTGGGCCTGGAGGTACGTGCGGTGAAGGACGACACGTTCGACGAACTGACCGCGACGCTCGCCCGCCATGACCATCGCATCGACAAGCTCGAAAGCGGAGTGCGCGCCAGGAGAGAAAGCCTGACCAAGATCAGTGACCGGCTGGACAAGCTGGAACCCAAGGTCGGCGAGCACTCGGTCGGCAAGGTGGTGGAAAGACTCGGCAAGACGGAAACACGGGTGGCCCAGGAGGCCGCGAAGGTCGCTGAGCTGCGCCGCAACGTCGACGCGCTGCATCGCAAGGTGCGTCTGAGCGGCGGGCTGCCCCACGCGGACTTCGACACGTGGCACCCGGACATCGCCCCCGACATGGTCCAGGCGATCCGGGCGGGGCTGGCCTCGGCCCCCGTGTCCGAGGCCGGTGTTCAGAAACTGCGCAACAAGCTCGAAAAGGCCGAGGAGGAGCTCGTTCGCTGGGACGAGTCACTGGTGTCGGCGCTGAAGGCCGCGCGGGCGTTGACGGACCTGCCCGTCGCCGCGGAACGTTTGTGGCGCAACGAAGTAGGCACCTGGCTCGCGTTCCGCAGGAGCGGAAAGCGACCTGTCGAGAACGTGGAGCGCGCACGCCTGCAACTCAAGGACGCAATGCAGGCGCACAGGTCCGCGGAGACGTCCGCGGCGAAGTCGGAGGCCGCGGACGAGTCCGCCCGCGCGACGATCCGCGAGCGGGTGGAGGACGCGATCGCCAGGGACCTCGTCACGCCCCAGTGGTTCGACAGCGCGCTCGGCCTGTTCCCGCCGAAGGAGCCCGGCCAGATCGAAGCCTGGCTCCTGGCGGCCATCAGGCTCATCCGCTACCGGTTGCTCGCCGACGTCCACGAACGGCTGGAGCCCTTCGGCGACCGGCCGCGCGACGCGACGCTCGCCCGCGAGCACGACGCGGTGGTCGAGCTCTGCTCGCGCCAACGGCGATAGCCCAACTGATCGGACCTGTCCCCGGAAAGACCGGGACGAACTGAGCCTGATCAGCCTTGACCACCGGAACAGGTCGGATTTTGACTGGGTGTGACATCGCCCCGTTCGCCTTCACCCTGTTCCGGAAGGTGCTCCATGAGGTCGTTCCGTCTGTTGCCCGCAGCCGTGCTCGCAGGCGCCTCGTTCCAGGCCACGGTGGACCTTCGCGCCACGGGGAACCACCAGGTGCAACAGGTGGTGTGGGAGAGGTCCGGCCTCACCCGCGCACAACACACCATCCGCATCGTCAACCGCGGCACGTCCGCGGGCATGATCGACGCCTACCGCATCACGCCCTGAGCAAACGGACCACCGGACGCGAACGCGTACTCGGCGAAACGTTCGCCGATCAGTTCGTGCGTGACCGTGTCGGGGTGCAGGGCGTCGGGCAACGGGTGTGCACCGGCGTCCTGCTCCCCGTACAGGCGGGTGCCGTCCAGGTAGTGCAGGTTCGGGTCTTCCGCGCGGCGTTCGGCCAAGGACGCCAGCGCCTCGCGGATGATCCGCAACGTCAGCTGCGGCGCGTCCCCGTGCGGACCGGTGGCGGTGAAGACCACGTCCCCGGCGGCGAGCGCGTCCATGTCCATTCCGCCAGGTCCGGGCGTGTCCTCGTAGATGCCGCAGAACAGCGGCGAGATCAGCACCAGCGGCACGGACGGATGGCCGTCGCGGATCGTGTCGAGGAAGCCGTGCACGGCCGGCACGAACGCCCTGAGCCGCATGACGTCGAAGTTCACGACGTTGATGCCGAACTTGACGCTGATCAGATCGGCGGGACGGTCGCGCATCACCCGTGCGACGAACGGGTCGACCAGGGCGCTCCCGCTGAACCCGAGGTTGTGCAGCTCGACGTCACCGCGGCGGGACGCGACGGCGGGCCAGATCCCGGCCGGGGTGGCCGCGTTGGACCCGGCGCTGATCGAACTGCCGTGGTGCAGCCAGATCCGCCTGTCCGGCTCGGCCGGCCGCACCGGCGCGTCCGTGCGCAACGCGACCAGGTCCACCGTCTCGTTGTGGGGCAACCAGATCTCCACGACCTTGTCGCCGTCCGCAAGACCGGCGAACCGCGCGGTGAACGCCGTGCCCTGGTGGAACTGCGTCTCCCCGGTCCGCATGTCGACCTCGGCGTGGTCGCCGCCGCCGAGTTGCTCGCTCGCGACCAGTTCGCCGTCCACGACGAGGTCGACGCTGCCGCGCGACCGGGCGACACCGCGGTAGGAGACGTGGGTCGGATGCAGGTCCAGCTCGATCGTGCTCGCGGCGGTGGCCATCACCAGGCGCACACCGGAGGGCCTGCTCTCGGCAGTCATCAGCTGCGGGTCGGGGAAGCGGTCGCGCACCCACGCGGGCAGCCGGTGCGGCCGCAGGCCTCGCGCGGTCTCTTCCCACTCCGCGGCGCCGCGCACGAACGCGGCCAGAGGCGTCGTGATCATGGTCCTACGGTCTCACCCGTGCGGGCGGCCCGCTCGACACCCCAGTCGTAGAGGGCCTGCAGGGCGGGTCCGAGGCTCCTGCCCTCCTCGGTCAGCGAGTACTCGACGTGCGGAGGCACCTCGGTTCGCGAGACCAGGCCCGACTCCTGCAGCTCACGCAGCCGTTGCACGAACATCTTCTCGCTGATCCCCGGCACCTTGCGGCGCAGTTCGCCGTAGTGGTGCGGTCCCTGCTTGAGGTGGGCGAGGATCACGGTCCGCCACTTGCCGCCGATGACGTCGAGGGTCAGCTCGACGGGACAGTGGTACACGGGCGCTCCTCACCAAAAGGTGCGTACTTGCCGGACGTTTCGCGTGCTGCTGGAGTTGGCGTCGTGATCAACGACCAGTCAACACCTTCTCTCTACACGTGGGCGGGCGGCGCGGACGCGTTGCTGGCGCTCACCGAGGCGTTCTACCGCAAGGTCGCGGACGACGCGCTGCTCGCGCCGGTGTTCGCCGGCATGGATCCCGGCCACGCGCGGTACGTGGCGCTGTGGCTGGGCGAGGTGTTCGGCGGGCCCGCCGCGTACACCGAGGAACGCGGCGGTTACGAGTTCATGCTCTCCCAGCACATCGGCAGGGGCATCACCGAACAGCAGCGGCGCCGCTGGCTCAACCTGATCATGGACGCGGCGGACGAGGTGCGGCTGCCGGACGACCCGGAGTTCCGCGCCGCGTTCGTGTCCTATCTGGAGTGGGGCACGCGGCTCGCGGTGCAGAACTCCGCCGCGGACGCCAAGCCGTTCCACGGGGCGCCGGTGCCGAAGTGGGGCTGGGGCGTGGCGCCGCCGTACATCGCGCCCTGAGCCGTGGCCAGGGCCACAGTGCGGTGACGCGGCCTCCGTGGGACAGTTTGTTCAGAACTTGACACTTTGTTCAGAACAGGGAGCCCATGAGCACAGCCGATGCCGTGTTCGCCGCGCTGACGCCCACCATCGAGGGCATCGTGGCGACCTTCGGGCGCAGCTGCGAGGTCGTGCTGCACGACTACCGCGACCAGGAACGGTCGGTCGTCGCGGTCGCGGGGTCGGTCACCGGCCGCGTGCCGGGGGACGCGATGAGCGAGATCGGCCTGCGCGTCCTCGCCGCAGGGGACGACGCCCGCAACGAGGTCGGGTACCTGACCCGAGCGCAGGACGGGCGAGTGCTCAAGTGCACGACGCTGCCGTTGCGCGACGTCGACGGGACGCTGATCGGCGCGTTGTGCATCAACATCGACATGTCGGCCATCACCCGTGCCACCGGGGTGCTGTCGGACCTGCTCGGGCTGTCGGCGGCCGAGGAGACCACCGCGACGACCGACTTCTCCGGCGACCTGGACCAGGTGGTCGAGTCGCTGGTCAAGCGGGCCGAGCGCGCGCACGCGGTCCCCGTCGCGGCACTGGGGCGGGACGAGCGGCTGACGCTCGTCCGGTCGCTGCACGAGGCCGGCGTGTTCAGCCTGCGCGGCGCGCCCGCCCGCATCGCGAAGCGCCTCGGCATCTCCCGCACCGGCCTGTACAACGACCTCGCCGAGCTCAAGAAGGACCAGCCGTGACCACGTTCATCAGTGAGGCCGAGTCGGCCGCCCTCGTCAACGACGAGCTGGCGTTGCAGGCAGCGCGGGAGGCGTTCCTCGCCGTGACGACGGGATCGACGTTCCCGGTCGTGATCGGCCACTCCTCCTTGCCGCACAACAGGTTCACCCTCAAGTCCGGCTCCGCGGGCGACCTCGCGGGCGTGAAGATCGGCAGCTTCTGGCCGGGCAACACCGACCTGCCTCGCCACAGTTCCACGATCGTGCTGCTCGACCCGGCCACCGGGCGGCTCAGCGCCGTCGTCGAGGCCGCGACCGCCAACGCCTACCGCACGGCCGCCGCCGACGCCCTGGCCGTGGACACGCTGGCCCGCAACGACTCCCGCAGGCTGACCGTGATCGGCACCGGGCACCAGGCCCTGCACGAGGTGCGGGCCGTCAGCCGGGTGCGTTCGTTCGAACGGGTCCTCGTCGTCGGCCGCCGTGCCGACGCCGCACTGGAGTTCGCTGCCGCCGTGACCGCCCAGACCGGTCTGCCGGCCGAACCCGCCGAACCGCAGGCCGGGGTGGAAGCCGCGGACGTGCTCGTCACCGCCACCACCTCCCGGGAGGCGTTGTTCGACGCGGGCTGGGTCGCACCGGGCACGCACATCTCGGCCATGGGCGCCGACGGCCCTGGCAAGCAGGAACTGCCGATCTCGTTGTACGGCACCGCATCGCTGTTCTGCGACCTGCCGGAACAGTCACGCACCATCGGCGAGTTCCAGCACGCCGAAGGGGCCACGCCGGTCGCGCTCGGGGCAGTGCTCGCCGGCGCCGCGGGCCGGACCTCACCCGACGAGATCACGGTGTTCGACAGCTCCGGTTTCGCCCTGCAGGACCTCACCCTCGCCGCCGCCCTGCTGCGCCGCCACTCGTCAGGAGCATCCGAGTGACCACTGTGGACACCCCGTACGCCGTCCTCGACATCGACCGCCTCGACCGCAACGCGGCACGGCTGCGCGACCACCTCGCCGCACTCGGCGTCCCGCTTCGACTGCACGTCAAGACCTCCAAGTCCGTCGAGGTCGCCCAGCGCGTGCACGCGGACGGGCCGATCACCGTGTCGACGCTGGCCGAGGCGGAGCACTTCGCCGACGCCGGCTACCGCGACGTCCTCTACGCCGTCGGCATCGACCCGCACAAACTCCCGCGAGTCGCCGCCCTGCTGCGCCGCGGAGTAGAGCTCACCGTCCTGCTCGACTCCGTCACGCAGGCCGAAGCCCTGACCTCGTTCGCCGGCAAGGAGAACCTCCGCGTCCCGGCGCTGATCGAGATCGACTGCGACGGCCACCGCGGCGGTGTCGTGGCCACCGACCCCGCCCTCGTCGAGATCGGCCGGACGCTCGGCGGCAACCTCGCCGGCGTGCTCACCCACGCCGGCGAGTCCTACTTCGCCTACACACCGGAGACTCTGCTGCTGGCCGCGCAGAACGAACGCGACACGGCCGTCTCCGCGGCCACCACCCTGCGCGCCGCCGGCCTCCCGTGCCCGATCGTCAGCGTCGGCTCCACCCCCACCGCCCACGCAGCCACCGACCTGACCGGCGTCACCGAGGTCCGCGCGGGCAACTACGTCTTCTTCGACCTCGTCATGGCGGGCATCGGCGTCTGCACCACCGACGACCTCGCCCTCACCGTGGCCGTCACGGTGATCGGCCACCGGCACGACAAGAACTGGGTGATCACCGACGGCGGCTGGATGGCCACCTCACGGGACCGCGGCACGCAGGTGCAGGCCGTCGACCAGGGGTACGGGCTGGTCGCCGACGCCGGCGGCCGGTTGATCCCCGGCCTGGTGATGACCGGTGCCAGCCAGGAACACGGCGTCCTGAGCACCCGCGACGGGGAGCCGGTGCCCGACCTGCCCATCGGGACGCGCCTGCGGATCCTGCCCAACCACGCCTGCGCGACGGCCGCCCAGCACGACCGCTACCACGTGGCCGGCGGCAGCCAGGAGATCTGGCCCCGCCTGCGCGGCTGGTGATCAGCTCAGCGCGCCCAGCCAGGCGTGGGCGGGGTGCACGCGTTCCAGCAACTCCCTGAGCGTGCGGCGGCGCTGCGGGCCGAGCAGGGGCAGCACGTTCTCGAAGTCCAGCTGGTCCTTCGGCCGCACCTCCTTCGCCTTGAAGAGCAGCACCAGTTCCGGTACCAGGTAGGGGATCCGGTCCGCCGTGCGTTCGACGATCACCTCGTACGGCAACCGGATACCCTCGTCACGGCGGCAGATCCACGTGTCGCCGTCGTGCGGCTCACGGAAGACGTCGCACAGGTAGTGGCCGGTCACGGGCTCCCGCAACCAGGTCTGGTGCGTCGCCGCCAGCACGTCGGCGCCCGCGTCGAACCAGACGCGCCCCGACGACGGCACGTCGAAGGCGTGGCCGGGGAAACGCTCGCGGACCTCCGTGAATCCCGCCACGGGCACCGCGATCTCCAGATCGCCGTGCGGCCGGGTCTGCTCCCCGCGGAACAGGTCCAGCGCCCAGCCCGCCGCGACGTACCAGGGGACGCTCACCCCGGCCAGCCGCCGCGCGATCTCCTCCGGTCGCCACGCGTTCGCCCAGCGGGCCTCCAGCTCTCGATCGCCCAACACCTCGCCGCCACTCACGATCGACCGCGTGGTGAGCGGCCTTGGCCCAGGATCTTCCACGCCGGACAGTGTGCGCGGACAGTTTCGCGCGGTCAGGAAGAACGCGTGTACTGCACCGAACCGGCGTTCGTCCGGAGGGTCAGGATCGCGTTGTCGATGGAGAACGCGAAGGTAGTGGCCGCGCCGCCGCTGGGCTGCAGCGTGAGGTTGCTGCCCTGCACCTTGTACGTGCCGGTGATCGCGCTCCCGTTGTCCCGCGAGCGTTCGTAGGTGCCGTTCTCGGTGAACGTCAGCGTCTCGAAGATGTCGTCCAGGCCCATCCACGACCCGGCCAGGGCGAGCGCCCCCGCACCCGCGTCGACCCTGAGATAGGTGATGCCGGCCAGGGTGAGCGTGCCGCCCTTGATCGACCACTCCTCGGTGCTCGTCTTCCCGTCGGTGCCCGTGAACGTGAGCCGCGCTCCCCGCACGCTCACCGTGCCACGCCAGTCGATCGGGCCGCCGTACTGGTGGAAGCCGCCGTCCGCGGTCAGCACGAGCTCCAGCGCACCGGACTTGGCCGTGCTGGCACTCCACTCCCCCACCAGCGCGGCGGGCAGCGGCGTGGCCTGCGGTGGTACGGCCTGGGTCGGTGGGGTTTGGGGTGGCGGCACGGTCGCCGACGGCTCCGTGGCAGCAGAGGTACCGCTGATGACGGTGCTGGTGGTGACATTGCCGGTGGACGGTGACGCGGGTGTCGGACTGCTCCCGCACGCGGCGAGCAGTCCGAGAAAACCCAGCATCAATGATAGGTGATGAATTCGAGGGCGGGGGATCATTGGCGCATCATTCACGCCGTCAGTCGCATTTACCATCCCCATTCCAGGAATCCATCAAACAATCGAATCCATTCCACGAAGTGCGGAATCCGTTGCTTGTGCGGACACAACAGAAATAATGTGCGAAATGTCCCCTGCCCTTCGCCGGCGAGTGCGGCGAGGAGCTGGCCGCGCTCGGCCACCGCACCTCCTGGGACGGTCCTCACCGACGAACTCGCCGCCGCGCCCTACGAGGCCCTCTCCCCCGCCGAGCGGGACGAGCTGGTCGCCGAGCTCGACCCCGTCACCGCGAAGCTGGTGGCCGCCGGGTCGAGGTGACCAGGCGCGCCCGCAGCAGGTTCGGGTCCGTCCCGGTGAGGTAGGCGGCGCTCGGCACGTAGACGTCGTTGCCGCGCAACGCGATCGTGGTCGGGCCCTGCAGTCCGTCGGCGGCGTCCAGCACGATCGTGTGGGTGCCGTCGGGCCGGACCAGCGCGACCTGGTTGACGGTGTCCAGCGCGGCGATGATCTCCGTACCGCGACCGGTGAACGCGAAGTCGTCGATCCCGGCCAGGCCGGTGGCGACCACCTTCGGGCTACCGGCGGTTCCGTTTGCCCGCACCGGAATGCGGACGATGGTCCCGAGGTCGAGGTTGGTCACCCACACCGCGCCGTCACGCACGCGGAGCCCGTTCGCACCGAGGAACCCGGCGGGAGCGAGCGCCGGGTCCGACGACCAGACCGCAGCCGTGCCACCAGATGTCGGCACTCGCCAGACGGCGCCGGTCGAGTCCGCGACGTAGAGCGTGTGCCGGTCCAGCGCGATGCCGTTGGGCAAAGTGTTGGCCGGCAACGCCGCGATGCGCCGCGGAGTACCACCGGGCCGCAGGCTCCACACGCCGGTGAGGTCGGCGGTTCCGGTGGCGTAGACGAAGTACAGCGTGCCGTCAGCGGCCCGGTCGATGCCGACCGTCAGCGGGAAACCCAGCGCGGGCGTGTTCACCCCGCCGTCCGCGGGCGCGGGCAGCGTGGCGAGGATCCTGATACGGCCGCCGGGCGAGATCTCGGCGATCTGCCGAGCCTTCGCGAACGTCACGTACGCCGTGCCGTCCGGGGCGAACACCATGCTCTCCGGTGTCTGCCCCGCGGCGAGGTCGAAGTGCTGGACGACGCGCGCCGCGCACAGCGGATAGGTCGCGGCCGAGGCCGGAACTCCGAGCGGGACGAGGGAACTCGCGGCCAGGACAGCGGCGACGAGTGCCTTCCTGGCGGTTTTCGGGGACATGCTTTCCTCACTGTTTTCGGGCATGCGGCAGCGCCGCACCCTTCTGATGTGCTTGTGGTGTCAGGCCGTGGCTTGGGCGAGCAACGCCAGCGCGGCGTGCGAGGACGAACCCGGTTGCGCGGTGGCCACGACCACGCTCGGGCCGAGGCCGTTGCTCAGGGTCTGCTGCGTCACGGTCAGCGGTCCGACCAGCGGATGCCGCATCTCGTACACGGCCGTGGCACAGGGTTTGACGCGGTGGTCGGCCCACATCGAGGCGAACTCCGTGCTCTTCGCGCTCAACTGCCCGACCAGCTCGTGCAACGCGGCGTCGTCCGGATGCCGGCCCACGACGAGACGCAGGTTCCCCACCACCGCCCTGGCCTTGCTCTGCCAGTCCGCGTAGAGCTCGCGGGTGTGCGGGTCGAGGAACACCAGCCGCGCCATGTTCGGACGCACCGCCACGGCGAAGTCCAGATGCCCGGCGAACAACGCGTGGCCCAGCCTGTTCCAGGCCAGCACGTCGCTGCGCATGCCGAGCACCACGGCGGGAACGCCCGCCAGCGCGGCGAGCAACTGGCCGGTCGACTCGTCGACGCGTTCGGCGGGAGGCCTGCGCACCCGTGCCTGTTTCACGGGTGTGGCCAGGACGTGCAGGTGCTGACGTTCCGCCTCGTCCAGTTGCAACGCGGCGGCGAGCGCGTCCAGCACCTCGGGCGAGGCGCTGGACGAGTGCCCCTGTTCGAGTCTCGTGTAGTAGGAGCTGCTCACGCCGGCCAGCCGCGCCAGTTCGTCCCGGCGCAGCCCTGGCACACGCCGCCGTTCGTCGTACGTCCGCACGCCGACGTCCTCGGGACGAAGCTGCGAGCGCCGCGTCTTGAGGAACTCTCCGAGCCGTGCGGTCTCACCCATGGATTCGAGTATGGGCGCCGCCGCGGGTCCTTACCTCTCCCAGCCAGGGATACGCAGAGCAGGGAGTGGTCCACCCGCGCGACGGCCGGTCAGATGGCGGTACATCACCGAACAGAGGAACCACCATGGATCTGTCCGAGCTCGCCTTCCGCCGCCACGCCTGGGTCGACGCCGCCCCGGAGGAGGTCTACCGGCTCGTCAGCGACGTGTCCGCGATCGGCCGCTGGAGTCCCAACGCGAGCGAGGTCGCCTACGACGAGGGCCACGGACCCGAGGCGGGCTCGTGGTTCAGCGGCCACAACCGCAAGGACGGCAAGGAGTGGACCAGCCGCTCCCAGGTCGTGAAAGCCGAACCCGGCGCGGTGTTCGCCTTCGTGGTCGGTGGCGCCGAGGACGGCATCGTCGAATGGACGTGGACGCTGCGCGCCCAGGGCCGCGGGACCGTCGCGGAGCAGTCGTGGCGCTTGCTCCGCACGGACCCCGTGCTCGGCCCGGACCTCACCGCGTTGCGCGACTACATGGCGGCCAGCGCCGAGGCCACGCTCGCGTCACTGGCCGAGTGGGTCGCGGCTCAGGAGCTCTCGGTGAGGTAGCTGCCCTTGTCCAGCACCGCTTCGAGCGCCGGCCCGTCCCTGACGGTGAACCTGCCGTGTGCCAACGGAATCCCCACGGCCGTCGCGAGCGGCAGCAGCGTGACGTCGGTCAGCGCCTCGATGGCGGTCCGCAGGTCCAGCGCGGCACGGCGGGCCGCGGCCACCGCACTGATGTAGAGCACCAGCCCGATGATCGCCGACGGCCACCAGAGCACGGCGATCAGCAGATAGCCGATCGACCACGCGGCGCGCAGGGCGGCGGCGGTGTAGCGGTCCCACGCCAGCTGGGTCATCGCCCGTCCGTCCGCAGTGGACAGTTGCCACAACCGGGGCCAGACGCGGACCAGCGCGACGCCGTACTGGGCGGCGACGCGTTGCTCCGCCAGCCGGAGGTGGTCGCCGATCCGGGTGGCACGGGCGGGCAGATACCGTTCCGGCACGGTGTACCCCGCCGGTGCGGCCGCCTGCGCCCGCCGGATCCTGCGCCGCAGCAACGGACCCAGCAGCACCAGGCCGACGCGGCCGCCCCCGGTCCACATCCGGGCGATGGGCCTGCTGAGCTCGGCGGCGATCCCGGCGCACGCGGTGGCGACCACGGCGACGGCCGCCGCCACCAACGCCAGCTCGGCGTTCTGCTTCGGCACGGTGATCTCGCCGAGCCTGCGGACGATCGCCGTGAGGTCGAGCGCGCCCACCGGGTGCACCCACCACGCGAACGCCAGCACGAGGGTGAACAGGACACCGGGCAGGGCGAGCAGGTTGACCCAGCGCTCGGCGAGTTTGGTGCCGAGCCCCGACAGCAGCTTGTCCACTACGGACCGAGCCGGTGGGTGGACGGGGTCATCGGCTCGTCACCGAGGTTGCACCACGGCTCGCCCGCGTCCCTGCCGCGCCCGCGGTCGGGACAGGAGAACCGCGGACAGGAGAACCGCTGCCCGATGGGCGCCGGGTCCCACAGCGCCTGCAACCCGGCCGCGCCGTCTCCGCGCTCGGTGCCGTAGTCGTCGAGCATGAGGTTGTGCAGGGCCTCCGCGGCGGGCCGCCCGGCCTTGACCGCCTCGACCTCGGCCTCCAGCTCACGCCGCCAGCCCATCTTGTCGGCCCGCGCGCGCAGGTTCGGCAGCCGGTCGCAGAACCACGCGACGGCGAGCGCCCCGTCATCGGGCCGCGGCACCGGTTCTGGTTGTTTGCCACGGCGGAAGAACGACGGCATCTGCTCCCCACTCCTTCGTACGGACGAACGGTATCAAGGCCCGATGTGCACGAACGGCGCCCAGCGCGCGGGGTCGTCCGGCGCCTGCTCTCTGAGCCGCAGCTGGGCGCTGTGCAGGGCGAGCGCCGGCGAACGGCCGGTCAGCAGGTGTGCGTAGAAGTCGTCGGCGACCGTCGGGCCGTCCTCGCTGCGCATGTGCCACAACGTCCCGATCACGTGCGGGAAGCCCTGCAGGTGCAGTGCCGCCGCGGGGTGCAGGGCCTCGTCGAGGTTCTGCGAGTCGGGGACGGCCGTGACGCACGCGGACAGGAACGCCAGCTCGCTCGCGCCGGCGTCGAGCCCGGCGAGCTCGTCGAGGCCGAGGCTGCCGTCGTGCAGCACCAGGCCGTCCATGTCGCCGTGGCAGGCGAAGTGCACCCACGTGCTGCCGGGCAACGCGGCCCTGGTCGCGGCGACCGTGGCCTCCTGCTCGGCCAGCCGGGTGGCGCCGGGGATCCGTCCGGCGATGAGCCCGGCTTCCTGCTCCGCGTGCGGCAGCGGAGCCCAGTTCGTGCCGTCGGCCCTGGGCGGTGTGTCGTGCAGCGAGGTGATCAGCATCGTCGGCTCGCCGACCGTGGACCTGCCGGTGCGCCGTGCGTCCAGCAGCGCCCACAGGCTCGGTGTGTACGACGAGACGACGAGGTCCAGCACGGACTTCCCGTCGCGTCCCGCCACGTGCAACGGCACCGGGGCCAGCGCGCCGGTCGGGCACCACCAGATCCGCCGATCCTCACCGAGGTGGGGTTCGACCGCGGCCAGCACGGGCGCAGCGACGGCATCCCACAGCTTCGGCGCGATGACGCGGGCGTTCATCCGGCGCGTCTCGGGGTCGAGCAGACCCTCCGCCCACGCCCTCGCCTCCGCCTCGCTGAGATCGGGCAGCGGCACGTGGATCGGGTCGTGATCGGCCAGCACGATGATCGCGTCGCAGTGCGCGGGACTGGCGTTGACCAGGACGACAGGGCCCTCCGCTGCCGCCTCGCGCAGGTCGGCGAACCGGATCCGGTGGCCGAACGTCTGCCGCTGCGCCAGGTCGTCCCACTCGCGGGCGAGCCCGGCCCTGGTCACGGCCTCGCGGTGCACGGCGAGCAGGTCCTGTTCCGCGCCGGGCCTCGCGTAGTCCGGCTGTTGCAGCGCCGCCCTGAGCTCGGCGAGGCGGGGCTCGTCGGCGCCGGCGGTGCGCAGTTCCCGCACCTGCGACCAGATCACGGTCCGGCTGATCTCCAGCAGCTCCACGGCCCGCTCGACCCGTTCGACGTACAGCGCCAGGGTCGCGGCGGTGGCGGGGGCGAGCCGGGACTGCCGCAGCACGGCCTGGCGGTCGGCCCGGCTCAGGCCGAGTGACGCCGCCCTGACCACCACCCGCAGCACCTGTTCGAAGTGCGTCAGCGCGCCGTCGAAGTCCCCGCTCTCCATCGCCAGGAAGCCTTCCACCGTCGCCGCCTGGTGCGCGAGCTGCCAGGGCGGGGAGTCCAGCGCGTTCACCCGGTCGAGCGCGTCGAGCAGGTCCGGCGCCGCGAAGTCCTCCAGGTACGCCAGGGCGGCCAGGCGGTGTTCGAGGACCTCCGGCGCGTCCGAGCCGCGTCCCGCCAGCCGCCGGCCGGTGAGCTCGACGGCCTCGTGCAGGTCGGCCCGGTCACCGCTGCGCTCGTATCGGCTGATCAAGGCGCCGGCCAGCCTCATCTCCTCGTCCTCGCCGACGGCGCGGAGCAGCGCGATCGCCTCGTCCGGGTCGGTCGGCAGCAGCAGGATCGCGCGCGTCACCCGCGCCTCGTCCGGTGCGACGCGGGCGGCCTTCTCGACGAGGGCGTGTGCGCGGGCGGTGTCGGCCGGCGTGTCCCGCAGCTGCAGGGCGTGCGCGAGCGTCAACGCGATCATGGCCCGCCGGAAGCGGCGGGTGGTGAGGGGCGGACGCCGGTGCATGCCCTCGAGAATCCGGATCGCGACGTCCAGGTGGGCCCGCGAGTCCGTCCTGGCGTAGGCCTTCACCAGCGTGTCGGCGAACTGGTAGCGGGCTTCGAGGTCGGCGAGCAGCGGCGACAGCACGTGCGTCCATGCCGGTTCCTCCAGTGCCGGCAGGAGCGCCATCGTGCGCAGGATCGCGTCGTCGAGCGGCTCACCGCCGTCGAGCTTCGCGACCTGCATCTGCACCAGCACCGAGGTGATCATCTGGCTGCGGTACGGGCGGGTGACGAGGTCGTTCTCCAGCCTGGCCAGCTCCGCCCGGACCTCGTCGTCCTGCGCCGTCTTCGCCTTGATCATCCGCTCCACGACCATCCAGCGGACGACGCGCGGCAGGTAGTCGAGCAGCCACGGGCTCGCCACGGCGAGGTAGACCGCGGCGATGAACATCGAGCCGAAGATGGTCACCGCGCACGGCACGTCCCGGAGGAACGCGACCTCCACGTACGTGGCGAACGTGATGGGCGAACCGCTGCCGACGTGGAAGGCGTAGACGATCAAAAGGCAGCACGGCACCAGTGCGACGACCGCGACGGTGCCGAGCCCCAGCCGCACCGGCCGGTCCCTCAACGCTCGCCAGCCGATCCGGATGTCCGCCGCGTGCCCCTTGAACAGCAGCACCGTGATGCCGAGCAACGCCAGGATCAGCACGGGGAAGCCGACCATCATGATCGGGCTCGCCGCCTCGATCCACAGCCGGCGGCCGGTCTCGGGGACGAAGACGTAACCCCGGTCGCCGAAGACGTTCTCCGGTGGCAGGTACGCGAGGGTGTGACGCCGCCAGCCGACCCACACGCCCCACGCCACCAGGGCGGTGACCAGGACCGCGAAGCCCGCCCGTTTCCCCATGCGGCCAGCTTGGCAGATCTTGATCGGGTGAACCGGCGAACCGCGTGAAACGCCGGGACGGGCCCGAACGACAGGGAGGGGGCTGACACCCGGACCCACAGGGAGAACTGAATGCATTGGCGGCCCGCACAGAACACGGTGCTCGCGCTGTCGGTGGTCACGGCGGTCCTGTTGGCGCTGGCGGGCAACCTCGCCACCAACACAGTCCAGAACATGCCCTCGTGGTGGAGATGGGCGATCTGGATCGTCCTCGTCGTAGTCGCCGGGGCAGCCCTGTTCCTGGAGCGGATGAAAGCCCATCGGACGGCACCTGTGGGCCCGTTGCTCGACGCCGAGAAGTTCCTGGTGGCGGCCGTGCGGCGGGAGTGGGTGGACGAGGCGCTGCTGCGCGGGGTGTTCGATCCCGCGCCTCTGCCGGTGCGATTCCACACGACGCGACGCCGGGACGTCGGCGACCACGCCGCCTCGGTGCTCGGTGACGAACGCCTGCGCCCGCTGCGCCGCGCACGTGCGCGGCTGACCGGCGACGTCACCGGGATCCTGGCCGCGTTCCGCTCCGTCCCGACCCGCAGGCTCGTCGTGCTCGGCGAGGCGGGGTCGGGCAAGAGCGTGCTGGCCGTGCTGCTGACCAAGGCGTTGCTGGAGGACCGCGATCCGGACGAACCGGTGCCGGTCCTGCTGCCGCTGGCCTCGTGGAACCCGGACGACCACCTGCACACGTGGCTGAAGCGTCGTCTCGCGGACGACCACCCGGCGCTCACCGAGAAGTTCGGCGCGGACGTCGTCGAGAGGCTCGTGGACGAGCAGCGGATCCTCCCGGTGCTCGACGGTCTGGACGAGCTGGAGCCCGACGTCCGCGTCGAGGCGCTCCGGAAGATCAACCAGGCGCTGGCGGAAGACAAGGCGAACATCGTGATCACCTGCCGTGCCAACGAGTTCGAACAAGCCGTGAAGTGCCTCGGGAACGTGGTGTCCGGCGCTGCGGTGGTGGAGCTGGAACCCGTTCCGCGCGACACGGCGCTGGCTTTTCTCGGCAGCGACGCGGAGAACGGCCGATGGCGGCTCGTGGCGGACAAGATCTCCGCCGACGAGCACGGTCCTCTGGCGCACGCGCTCGGCAACCCGCTGATGATCAGCCTCGCCCGCGCGATCTACCGGCCAGGCACCAGATCCGCGGAAGACCCGGACACGCTGGTGACCGCCACCGACCCCCGGGCCGATCTGCTCGCAGGGTTCATCGGCGGCGCCTACCGCGCCGACATACCTACCGCGGGGCCGGCGAAACGCCGTTGGTCACCCGCTTCCGCACAGCGCTGGCTGTCGTTCCTCGCGACCGAGGTCGCCGCGACGGACGCGAAGGACTTCGCCTGGTGGCAGCTGCGGGACCGCGTGCCCCGCACCGCGCGGATCGCGTTCGTCGCGCTCGGCTGCGCCGCCGTCATGCTCCCGGTGTTCCGCATCGATCTCGCCCTGGTCGTCACCGCGGTCTGCGCCCTGGGCGTCGGACTTCCCCGGCGCGGCCCGGAACCGATGCGCCTGCGGATCCGGTTCGGCCTCGGCCGCCGGCGGCTCGAGTCCGTCGTGGCGGGCCTCGGGCTCGGCGTGGTGATCGGCGGTGTCACCAGGAGCATCGAGGGCGTGCTGATCTGCGGCGCCCTCGGCGTCGTGGCCGGTCTGCTGGCCGGATCGGTGACCTACGACGAACCGGACGGAGCCGTCACCGCCCGGAGCGTCCTGCTCGCCGACCGGGCGGGCAGCGTCCGGACGGGCTGGCTGCTGGCCGCCGCGGCCGGGCTGGCCATGTGGCTGGCGTCGCCGGACACACCGGTCCTCGCGGTCGTGTCGGCGGTCCTGGTGTTCTTCCTGCGCTGGCTCGCTCTCGTGACCGCGTTCGTCTACATCGCCGGGTACCAGCTGGCGCGCCAGATCTGGCTCGGGTTCGGCACCGAGGTCGCCGTGCTGGTGTCGCTCGGGATCGCCGGTGCCGTCGCCGCACTGGTGTGGCTGATGACGTCGCGTCCCAACGCGCTGGCGATGACCGCCTGGACGCAATGGGTGCTGCTGACCCGCGTCTGGTACCCGCTCACCGGCAGGCTCCCCTGGGCCCTGCCCGCCTTTCTCGCCGACGCGCACCGCCGCGGTGTGCTGCAGCAGGTCGGCTCCCGCTACCAGTTCCGCCATCTCGCACTGCTCGACCACCTGGCCACCACATCGGAGCGCGACCACCCATGAGAAAACTACTGATCACCGGCGTCCTGTCGATCGTCATCGGCATCACCGCCGCCGTGTTCAGCACCAACCTGTACTCCATCGCCCGGACGGCGTTCGACCTCTCCGAGCAGAACCTCACCATCGCGCAGCAGGCGCTCGACGCCTCCGAGAAGTACCAGGACCCCGACCCGCGCAAGGACGAGGAACTGCAGAAGGCGTCGAGGTACACCGCCTACGCCGAGAGCGACCTGAACCGGTACTACGACCACATCGACCCGGCGGTCGGGCTGACCGTCGTCTCCACGATCACCGTGCTGACCGGCGTGATCCTCCTCGTGGTCCGGCAGCGGCGCAGGAGCAAGGAATCCGCTCCCTCCACTGTGGACTGATCAGCGAGTCCGCTCGTGACGAAGCCGAGGACCGGCCCAATTCACTTGCGCGCCCTGCTACGGTTCCCTCGATGATCACCTACACGAGCAGATCGGGGGTCCCGTTCACCAAAGGTGAGTGCTGATGCACCACCGGACCGTGAATGGACACTCCCGCCTTCTTTTCTGGTCGCACGTGCGCGAGTTCGCCGTGCCGACGTCGATGATCGAGTCCTCCACCGCCCGCCGCGAGGCCGGCGACTGGTCAGGGGCCTGCGCGGCCGCGCGGGTCGACGTGGATCTCGATCTCCGCGCGGTGGGTCGCAACCAGGGCAGGGAACTCGCGAACGCCGTTCGCGCCGATCTGCGTCACCTGGTTCCCGACCTGCTTCGCTGGCACTTCCCCAGGATCAGGCCGGACGGCCTGCTGCGGCCCGGCCTCACCGTCTCCCTCGCCCGGTACTCCCCCGGCGTGCACCTCGTCGCCCGCACACCGCCCGCCTGGGCCGATGCCGGGCAACGGATCAGCCTCGCGCTGTGGCGGCCGTCCGGAGTGCCGAGCAGCGTGGGCAAGCATCCCCATCCCAGGCCGGACAGGCGTTTCCGCCTCGATCTGCACCGTCACCTGTGGGACGCGCGCAGGACCTCGGAGCTGCGCGACAGGTCCGGCACCGGCGACGACCTCGGCCGTGCCACCCACCGGTGGACGGCCGAGGCCGCGTTGCTGCTTCGCGCAGAGGGAAGTGCGGGTAGCGCCGTCGCCGTGCGGCTCGGCGCGCGGCGACGCGTCGTGCTGGATCTGACCGGAAGTGCTTCCACACCAAGGAACACCGCGTTACCCGTCCTGCCGGACGCGGCCACGTGGGCGTTGCCCGACCTGGAACTGATGCGCGCCGGCCTGATCGACGCCGACCGGTTGCACCCGCTGGTCAGGTCCTCGCTGATGCCGGACCACCCGGCCGGTGCGGCGCGAAGTCCTGATGGCACAACGGCTTCCCGTCTCGTCGACTGCCGTGGTGCCACGCACCGGATCGGCATCGTGGACGGGGTGCTCGTCGCGCTGGACCACGGCCAGGACGACCTCCGCCGCGAGGCGTTGCTGGTCGCGTTGGGCGGCACCGGTCTGCCCTGCCTGCAGGCGATCGACGCGGTGCACCGGCAACCGGAGGACCTCGTGGACGTGCGCGCCCGCCTGGACCACGGTGATGTCGCCGGTGCCCTCGCCGTCGTCGAAGGCCTGCTCGGGCCGGACGCCCTGCTGCGCAGCGGTCCGTTGCGCGACGAGCTGGAAACGGCCGCGCAGCGCAAGGTGACCCACGGGCTGTACCGCGCCGGGCTCACCGGCCTCGGCCCTGTTGGCTCCCGCCGCCGTCGCCGCACCACCTGCCGCTGACTCCCTTTCGCCTGGCCGTCGCACGGCCACGACACAACCCAAGGTGATCGACCATGCCTGCACTGAACGCCCGGCCGCTCGACGTGGCCACCGAACTCCTCGCGCTGCTCGCCGACACGTCCACCGAGCAGCGCACCGACCACCAGCTGGAAGCCCTGAGCCTGGCCGTGTCCGCCGACCTGCCGGTGCTGCTGTGGGGTGAACCGGGCATCGGCAAGACCGCGGCCCTCACCCAGCTCGCCGACGCCCTCGCGCTGCCGCTGACCACGGTGATCGCCAGCGTGCACGAACCCTCGGACTTCTCCGGCCTGCCGGTGGTCGGCGACGACCCGGCGACGCAGGGCGTGCCGATGGCGCCACCCGACTGGGCGGTGCGCCTCGTCGAGGCGGGCCACGGGCTGCTGTTCCTCGACGAGCTGTCCACCGCTCCTCCCGCCGTCCAGGCCGCGCTGCTGCGGGTCGTGCTGGAACGACGGGTCGGCGCCCTGCGACTGCCGCCGGGCGTGCGGATCGTGGCCGCCGCGAACCCGCGTTCCTCCGCCGCCGACGGCTGGGAGCTGAGCCCGCCGCTGGCCAACCGGTTCGTGCATCTGCAGTGGACGTACGACCACGAGGTCGTGGTGCGCGGACTGGGCGGCACCTGGCCGGTCGCCGCACTCCCCCGGCTGAGCGCGGGGCGGCTGCCCGACGCCGTGGCGTTCGCGCGGCGGGCGGTGTGCGAACTGCTGGCCACCAGGCCGGACCTCGTGCATCAGCTGCCCAAGAACGAGGCGCGCCGCGGCGGTGCCTGGCCCTCGCCCCGCAGCTGGGAGATGACGTTGCGCCTGATCGCGTTCGCGACCGCGGCCGGCACGTCCCGGGAGGTGCTGTCCATGCTGGTGCGCGGCGCGGTGGGCGACGGTCCGGGACTGGAGCTGCTGGCGAGCCTCGACCGGATGGACCTGCCGGACCCCGAGGTGCTGCTGGCCGATCCGGCGTCGGCGGTCCTGCCCGAACGCGGCGACCTGAGGCAGGTGGTGCTCGACGGCGTGGTGGCGGCCGTGCGCAACCGGCCGGACGAGGCCCGCTGGAACGCCGCGTGGGCGTTGCTGACGCTGGCCTTGGAGACCGGCGCACCGGACCTGGTGGTCGTCCCGGCGTCGACGCTCGCCGCGCTGCGCCGCGACGACTGGGAGGTGCCGGCGGCGATAGAGCGGCTGGCCGGGGCCGTGTCGCTGTCGCGGCGGGCGGACAGGGCCAGGGCCGTGGTGGGTGCCCGCCGATGACCCTGGACGAGGAGAAGCTGTTCGCCGCCCGGCTGTACGCGGTCCAGTGCCGGCCGTACCTCGCGACGGCGTTGTTCGCGCTGCACGTCGTGGAGTCGCGGCAGGTCCCGACGATGGCTGTTGACCGGCATTGGCGTTGTTACGTCTCACCGGCGTTCGTCGACCGCAGGCCCGTGGAGGAGCTCGCCGGGATCTGGGTGCACGAGGTGTCCCACCTGATCCGAGACCACCACGGGCGCGGCGACCGGTTCGCGGCACAGCACGCGCTGACCGGGCCGGGCGAGCGGCTGCGGATGAACATCGCCGCGGACTGCGAGATCAACGACGACGTCTTCGGCGACGGGCTGGTGCGTCCCGACGACGCGGTCCAGCCCGCGGACCTCCGGCTGCCGGAGGGCGAGCTGATGGAGGACTACCTGCGGCAGTTCCGGCTCGGCCCGCACACCAACGCGTTCGCCTGGCTCGACTGCGGCAGCGGCGCCGACGGCCTGGAACGCGGCTGGGACCTCGGGCCGGACGGCGCGCACGGGCTCAGCGCGCAGGAGCAGGACGCCGCGCGTTTCCGCGTGGCCCAAGGCATCGCGGGCAGCCCCGGCTCCGTTCCGCAGGGCTGGCGGCGGTGGGCGGAGGAGGCTTTCCAGCCGCCGCAGCAGTGGCGTGACCTGCTGGGCGCGGCGGTCCGTTCAGCGGTCTCCGGCCCCGGCGTGGGCGAGGACTACACCTACGGCCGGCCATCACGCAGGTCGGCAGGAGTGCCCGGAGTCGTCATGCCCAGCCGGCGGCGCCGGCCTCCGCGCGTCGTCGTCATCGTCGACACCTCCGGGTCCGTGAGCGACGCCGAGCTGGGCAGTGCGATCGTCGAGATCGCCGCGATCGTCCGTGCCGTGGGCGGCCGGCGGGATCTCGTGTCGGTGCTGTCCTGCGACGCCGCCGCCCACGTCACCGGTCCGCTGTGCCAGGCGGAGGGGATCGCGTTGGTCGGCGGCGGTGGCACGGATCTGCGGGAGGGCTTCGCCAAGGCGTTGCGGGCCACTCCCCGTCCCGACGTCGTCGTTGCCCTGACCGACGGCCAGACGCCGTGGCCCGATGCCGCGCCGCCGTGCCGGACGGTGGTGGGTCTGTTCGCGCGGCAAAGCGCGTACGACGAGGACGATCCCGACTACGTTCCGGACCTGCCGCCGTCGTGGGCCCGAGTGGTCACCATCGGCTGACTCCGCATATTCCAGACGAAGTGTCTCCATTGATTTTTCATATGATTCTTCACTGGCGAAATGGAGGGAAAGAAGTATAGTCGCGTCCCATGCCGACAGCGGCGTCGAAAAATCTTTCCACCGTACTTCTCGCGGTTGTCGCGGTCACCTTCCCGACCGGGTGCGTGGGTCCGTTCGCGCCCCCGCCCAGGCCGTCGGAATCGAGCTCGGTCGCACCACCGACCAGTTCCGCACCGGCCTGTGTCGCGCCCGCGGGCGATTCGGCTACGGCGCCGATCGTCGGTGAATGGGTCTGCACGGGCTCGACCACCGAGATGCGTTTCCGCTTCTCCGCCGATGGCAAGTACAAATCCCGAGAAGCATTGGAATACGAAGCTTCCGGCGGCCGCTTCGTCTTTCACCGCGACCAGGACGGCACCTACGTGGCCGCGGGTGACCAGCTCGAACTGAACCCGGCGCGGTCCACGCGGACCCGCAAGGCACCGGATGATCCGGCGGGTGACCACACCGACCAGCCGGAAGCGCTGAAACGGCGGGTCTTCACCTTCCGCGCCGGTCGCGACGCGCTGCACCTGCACGAGTCGGGCGGGTACGCACTCGTCCTGCTGCGGGACTCGTGAGAGCGCGGGTCGTCGTCCAGGTCGTCGCGATCCTGGTCGGCGCGGCCTTCACGGTCCTCGCCGGGTGGATGTACAGCGACGCGTCCAGTGCCTGGCAGAAGGCGCTCCAGCAGGAGGTGGACCGGGCCGGTGTCCTCCAGGACGACGTGCGGCAGGTCTACGCGAACGAGGGTCCGTTCGCCTTCCGCGTCGCCGCGCTCCAGATCCGCGCGGACGCACTGACGCCGTTGGCGGGCACGAACGCGGCCGCCGCCACGGAGAAGGCGATCGCCGAGAACGCCGCCTTCGCGTTCCGCCAGGTCTCCGCTCCCCAGAACCTCGCCGGTCAGCGCCGCTACGACCTGTCCGGTGGCGGCTCGAATCTTCTCCTCCGGCTCGCCGACGTCGGTGCCGCTCGTCCGCCCGCGCCGGACCCCGCCGTTCCCGACCGGGAGGGTGACGACCTCGCCCGGCTCGCGCTGTGGATCTCCGCGGTCACCGCCCTCGTCACCGGTCTGGCCGTCGTCGGGGCCATGCTTCGCCGATCCGCACGGCCCGTGGTGGAGCTCTACCCGCAGCCGGGCATCGCGACCGGTCCGGAACGGCGGGTGGCGGTGCTGCTGCTCGTGATCTGGTCCGCCGGTGTGCTGTTCCCGTTGGTGCAGCTGGCCTTCAGCTCGCAGGAGCAGCGGTACCAGGCCGAGTCCGCGCGGCACGCCGTCCAGTCCCGCAGCGCGAAGAGCATCAGCTCGACGCGCACCGAGTTCGGGCGCACCGCCCTCCAGATCGCCGCGGAGGGCGGTGTGGCCGCGACCGGCAGGGAGATCGACGCCAACTACGAGGACGAGCGGACCGTGACCGATGCCCGCGAACTGGCGCGCGCCGAGGAGGCCGCGGCCGCCCGGAGTGCCGCGGTGGCCGGCGCGATGGCCCGCGATCCCGCACCGGCGGACGAGGTCGAGACCGGCCTGGCCACCGCGCTCGTCTCCGAGAAGGACGACTGGGACACGCTGACCGCCTTGGCGGCCTGGGAGACGCGCAAGGCGGACGCGGCCGGCCGCGTGTCGAACACCATGCTCGGGGTCATCGGTTTCGTGGTGCTGGCCGAGGCGGCGGTGCAGTTGATCGCTGAGCGACGCAAACAAGCCGCCCAACCGTTGGTGCGCAACCGGCAACGTCTGGACGGCCGCGCGCTCGGCCTGGTCTTCCTCGCGCTGCTGCTCGCGGCGGTGATCACTATCGGCCGCGGGTGGCGGGCAAGGCCAGTGCGAGCGCCAGCTCGTCGTCCAGGAACATGAGCCCGCGCTCCTGGAACTGCCGGAACGCGTCCCGCACCGCCTCGACCGGCAGGTCCAGCCCGAGCTCCGTGCGCACGGCGGCGGCGGTGCGCGGGCGTTCGGTGCAGGCCAGGTAGATCGCCGCGAGCGTGTCGTGGAAGGTGTACGTGCCGTCGTTGCCCTGGTGCCTGGCGTCGTCGATGCGCAGATACCCCGCCGCCGACCGGTAGACGAGCGTGGGACGGGTCTCCTGCCAGGCCCGGGCCCAGTCGATCACCGACTTCCTCAACGGCGTGTAAGCGGCAGCCGGCAACGCGGTGCTCGGTTCGTACTCGAAGAAGTACGCGATCCGTTCCACGTCAACGGTGTCCGGGTAGACGAACCGGTAGCTCGCCTCGGGCTTGGGCCGTGGCAACCCGAAACTGTCCGGCCGGGTGTGCATCGGGCTGAAGCGTTCGAGCCACAGCCGGTCGGCGCTCGCGGGAGGTTGCAGGTGCACGAGGTGCGGCACGATCCTCGCCTGCTCCGCGTAGTCCTCCTCGGTCTCGCCGGGAAACCCCCACAGGATGTTCCACGCCACGTCGATGCCGTAATAACCGGCCCAGCGCAACAGGTTCACGTTCTGCGCCGCTCGGACGCCCTTGTTCATCAACCTCAGCACGGCGGAGCTGAGCGACTCCAGGCCGGGCTGCAGCCGCGTCACGCCACCGAGCGCCAGCACTTTCAGCTGTGCCCTGGTGAGGTTCGCCTTGGCCTCGTAGAAGATCTCGTAGTCCTCGCCGCGTTCGGCGATCACCGGGAACAGCTCCCGCAGGTAGCGCGGATCGAGGATGTTGTCGACCGCCTCGAACCGCGTGGAGCGGTACCGCCTCGCCTGGTGCGCGAGCTCGTCCAGCACGCGCACCGGTGACTTGGCGCGGAACCGCATCGTGGTCCCGTTGAGCCCGCAGAAGGTGCAGTGGTGCTTGGCGCCCCACCAACACCCCCTGGCGGCCTCGAACGGGATCCAGACGTCACCGGCGAGCAGCCCCAGCACCGCCATCCGGTCGAAGTACTCGCCGTACTCCGGGTCGGGCAGGTCGTCGAGCTGCTCGTGCGGTGGTGCGGCCGGGGTCGCGACCACGTCGTCCCCGACCCGCCGGGCGACGCCGGGGATCGCGCCCGGATCGGTTCCGGCGGCCAGCGCGTCCAGCAGCCGGGGGAACGCGCTGTCGCCCTCCCCGATGACCGCGAAGTCGACACAAGGCAGTGAGCGCACCAGTTCCAGGCCCATCTCACCGTCGAAGTTGGCGCCCCCGAACACCGTGACGACGTCCGGGAAACGATCCTTGAGCCGCCGGGCCAGCGCCACCGACGCGGCCGTCTGCTGGAAGGTCGAGCTGAACCCGACGACGCGCACCCCTTCCCAGTCCACTTCGGACACAAGTGCGTCGAGGAACGCCGGGACGTCGTGCTCGCGCGTTCGCAGCAACCGTTCCCGGTCACCCAGGTAGGCGAGGTCGTCGGCGAACTCCAGCAGCAGCTTGCCCTCCTGGTCGGGAGCGGCGTCGCCGAAGGCCTCGACCGCGAACAGCCACTCGCCGACCAGCCTCCCGCACTGGTCGGCGAGCTGCCGGTAGTAGGCCGTGCCGATCCTGGCCGCGAGGTCCAGGTTCGCGTGCAGCGTGCGCACCGGGAACCCCTCCCGGCGGGCGATCGCCGCGAGGAGTCCCAACTGGATGGACGGGCGGTCGGCGTGCATGAAGGGCATGGACACGACGACCACCGGCCAGGCGGCGCGATCAGTCGTCATCGTGAGCAGGCCCGGGAGGAGTGGGCGGTGGAGGGGGCGGCGGAGGAGGCGTGATGGGCGGCACGAGGATCGGACCTGTCGGGCCCGACGGGGGCAGGCCACGAACGACCATGGCGCGCGTGACCATCTCGTACGTGGCCGCGGGCGGAGGCGGGCAGTCCGCGCTCGCCAGCAGGAGTGCGACCGTGGCAGGCGAGTACGGCGTGAACGCCTGCTCGAAATCCTCGTGGAAGGCCCGCTCGTTCGGTCTGCCTTCGCCGTCGGTGATGCACCCGGCCACGTTGAGGATCGCGGCCAGCAGTCTCCGCTGCTCCTCGGACAGGTCCAGCGCCTGCAGCCGCGCGAAGAGTTCGGTGGTGCCGTCGGTGGGTTCGGTCATCGTCTGCCTTTCACGGGTGGTTCTCCAGCTTGGCCCGCACCTTGGCGGCGTCGAGGTGACCGAGCTGGTCGAGGATCTCCAGGGCATTTCCCCACGCGGTGCGGGCCGCGCCCGCGTCGCCGACGTGGTCGTGCGCGTCGCCCAGCGACATCAGCGTGTACGCCTCGCTGAAGCGGTAGCCGGTCACGCGGAACAGGTCGACCGCGGCCTGGTAGCAGTCGATCGACCGCGCGTGATGGCCGAGGTGGTCGTGCGAGTAGCCGAGGCTGTGCCAGGTCTGGCCCGCGCCGAGCTGGTCGCCCAGCGCGGTCTGCAGTTCCAGCGCCCGTTCGCAGTGGACGATGGCGGCCTCGTGGTCGCCGGACAGCGCGTGGAACCAGCCGACCGCGTTGAGGCACTTCGCCTGCCCCGCCTCGTGCCCGGCCCTGCCGAACAGGTCGAGGCCCTGCTCGGCCTGGGCGAGCGCCTCGGCGACGCGCTCCTGACGTTCGAGCATCCAGCAGAGGTAGTACCGGACGTGCGCCTGGCCCACCAGGTCGTCGGCGTCGCGGTACAGGTCGAGCGCGACCGAGAACCGGAAGCGGGCGTCCTCGAACTTCTCCAGCCAGACCTGGGTGCATCCCACGTAGCACTGGGCGTAGGCCTGCTTGATCGGGTCGCCCAGCCGGCGGGCGGCGGCGAGCGCGAGCGTGAGGGTCTCGATCTCGTCGTGCCAATGTCCTTGGTGGGCCAGGAAACGCCGCATCGTCCAGGCCAGCTCCCACACCTGGGCGTCGAACTCGACGGGCTGGTGGACGGCGGCGAGCAGCACCCGCCGCTCGGCGCGGAACCAGGCCAGTGCCGCGCCGTGGTCGGCAACCCGTTCCGGCACGACGCCGGGCGGGAGCGCGGTCAGGGTGGGCGGCTCCTCCCTGCGTGGGTCGAGCAGTCTGTCGGCGTGGTTCGCGCTGTGGACGTAGTGGCCGAGCATCCGGCCGATCGCCGCGTGCCGCTCGGGTTCGGGATCGAGGGTGCGGGCCTGTTCCGACGCGTAGGCGCGCAGGAGGTCGTGGCAGGTGTAGCGGCCGGGACTGTCCTCGGCGACCAGATGTGCGTCCGCGAGTTCGGCCAGCAGCGGGCGCGTGACGCCGACCGGTAGTCCGGCCAGGCTCGCCGCCGCACGGGTGCCGAGGTCCGGGCCGGGGTGCAGGCCGGTCAGCCGGAACAACCTTGCTGCGGCGGCACCGAGTTGCAGGTAGGACCACGAGAACACGGCCCGCGGGTCGGTCGCCTGGTCGGCGCGGGAGAACTCGTCGAGACCGCCGCGTGCCTCGTGCAGTTCGCGGGCCAGCGCGGCGAGGCGGAACCTCGGGTGCATGGCGGCGCGGGCGGCCACCACCGCGAGTGCCAACGGCAGCCGCGCGCACAGCACGACGATCTCGTCGACCGCGTCCGGTTCGGCCGCTGTCCGTTGTGCGCCGAGGCGTCCGGCCAGCAGCTCGCGCGCCTCGCGGTCGTCGAGCAGGTCCAGCGGCACCGGGCGGGCGCCCTCGGTGACGAGACCGGCCAGCTGGCTGCGGCTGGTCACCAGGGCGAGGCTGCCCGGTGCTCCCGGCAGCAGCGGGCGGACCTGCTCGGCGTCGCGCGCGTTGTCCAGCACGACCAGCACCCTGCGGTCCGCGAGCAGGCTGCGGTAGAGGCCGACCTGCGCGTCGAGGCTGGCGGGGATCTGCGCGGACGGCACCTCGAACGCGTCCAGGAAGCCGCGCACCGCCTCTCCGGGGGCGACCGGGGAGCCCGTCGGGTCGAACCCGCGCAGGTTCACGTAGAGCTGCCCGCCGGGGAACTCGGCGCGGGCCAGGTGCGCCCAGTGCACAGCCAGCGTGGTCTTGCCGACGCCCGCGGTCCCCGACACCACGATGATCCCCGCGGTGCTGCCGAGACTGCGCAACTCCTCCGCGCGGCCGGCGAAAGCGGGGATGTCGGGCGGGAGCTGCGCCGGGGTCGCCAACGCGCGTTCCCGGCCGGGTTTCGGCAGGTCGCCGCGCAGGATCGCGCTGTGCAACGCACGTAGTTCCGGCCCCGGATCGGTGCCCAGTTCGTCGGCGAGCCGTCTGCGGACGACGCCGTAGCGTTCGACGGCCTCCGCGTCCCTGCCCGCCGCGTGCAGCGCGCGCATGAACAGGACTTCGAGCGGTTCGGCCAGCGGGTACTCCGCGAGCAGGTCGGGCAGTGCGCCGATCACCCCGTCGAACCGGCCCAGCCTGAGCTCGACCTCGCCCCACAGCACGATCGCGTCCAGCCGCCGCCGGTGCCAGCTCTCCCTGACCTGCTCCACCCACTCGCCCCGGACGCCCGCGAGCGGCGTGCCGCGCCACAGGCCCAGCGCCTCGGTCAGCACGGCCGCGCGCTCGACGTCGCCGCCCCGTGCGTCCCTGCCCAGCTCGACCAGCCGGGAGAACCGGTGCAGATCCACCTGATCGGGATCGACGTCCAGCACGTAACCCGCATTCCTGCGGTCGACGTGGATGTTTTCCCCGGCCTTCCTGAGCAATTGGCGAATTCGACTCAGATGGGAATAGAGCACGTTGCGCGCCTGGACCGGCGGGTCGTCGTGCCACACCCGGTCGATCAGCATCTCGACGGCGACCGGGCGTCCCGCGTCCACCGCGAGCGCGGCCAGCACGGCCTGCTGACGAGGGGTTCCGACGTCGAGCAGCCCGCCGTCGACGCTCAGCTGCACCTCCCCGAAGAGCCGGAGTTCCATGCCGCGAGCCCCCGGATTTCGACGGGTGACGAAAGACGGACCCGTCGATGCTGACTGCTCCGCAAGGTCGCCGCAAGGTCGGCGAGCAGAGCGTTCCGAAACCGTGGAGCCAATGGAGCAACGGGGAGGGCGAGAATGCGGAACGAATCGTCGGTCGCGGCACTGCTGGAAAGCGCCGCGCAGGGTGTGGAATCCGCCTGGCGGGAACTCTTCCGGCGTTATTCGCCGCTGGTGTCGGCGGTGTGCCGGCGCCACGGGATCACGGGGGCCGACGCCGACGACGTCAGCGGGAACGTCTGGCTGCAGCTGGTGCTCAACGTCGCGAAGATCCGCAACCCGGAGGCGTTGCCGGGCTGGCTGACGACGACCGTCCGGCACGAGTGCATGTCGCTGCTGCGCGGCCGGCATCGCGAGGTCCCGGACGAGCGGGAGCCGGCCGACCCCGCCGAACCGGCCGCGGACGAGCCGCTGCTGCACGAGGAACGGCGCGTCACGGTGCGCTGCGAGGTCGCCCGGCTGCCGGTGCGGCAACGAGAACTGGTCTCGATGCTGCTGACCGATCCCCCGCCGTCCTACGCGGAGATCAGCTCGCGGCTCGGCATGCCGGTCGGCGCGATCGGCCCGACCAGGCAACGCTGCCTGGTCAGACTGCGCCGTTCCACGGCGATCGCGGCGTTGCAGGAGGTTCACGACCGTTCCGCCTAGTCGGACGGCACGGCGCGCTCCAGCGCGTCGCACATCCAGGTGGAGGACCCGAACGTGATCACGGCCGTCCGCACCCCGTTGCGCAGCGGCAGCGAGGAGCTCGGGCAGAACTCGGGTTCGGGCCCCTCCGCCGGTTGGACCGGGGTGAGCGTCGGGTCGGAGCGGGTCTGCCCGAACAGGTAGCACAACGCCACGTCCGCGGCGGCGTCGAGCCGGAGCGCCACGACGACGCCAACGGACCACGGGTGATCGGCGTGCTGGTAGATCGCGATGGTCAGCTTGTCGGCTTCGTAAAGGCACCTCGCGGTGTCGGCCCCCGCCAGGTACTTGCTGGCCAGACCACGCACTCCCATCGCGAAGTCCCTGGCAGCGCTGCTCGCCCGCCGTTGTCCCTCCGGGACGAGCATGTCGATCTGGCTGAGCAGCTCGACGAACGGCGGGCAGGGGTTCGTCGTGACGGTCCGGACGGTGGCCTCCTCCTGGAGAGACCGGTCGAACGCGGGCAGCCAGTGCCCGATCTCCTGGCCGGGCCGGCGGCACCCGGCCTGTGTCGTACCGGCCCCGACCTCCTTCGAGCCGGCCGTGGGTACTGCCTCGCCTGCGGATCCCGCGCTCGTCGCCGCGTCCCCGCCGGGGTCGCAGCCTGACAACAGAACCGTCAGCAGAGCCGTCAGCACGGCCCACCGCGGTGTTCTCCCTGTGCGTCGCATGCCCCTCAGACGGCCCGTGCGTCTTCGTTGATACGCGTATCAAGCGTGTCGCCGATGTCGTCTGTCTCTCCGACAACGCCGACCACGAGGAGAACGACATGAGCGTCACGCTGACCGAGTCGGAGCTCATCGCCCTGTACTGGTGGCCGTTCCCCCCGCCGGAGGACGAGCTGGGCTGGATCTACCAGTTCGACGCCATCCGGCACTGGGTCGCCGACACCACGATCGTCCCGGCACGGCAGAAGATGCCGGCCGACGAGCGGCTGCGGTGGGTCGCGCTGGCCACCGGCGCGGCGGTCAACCAGGCCGCGGCGTTGCAGCAGGCGGCGGACCGGCTCGGCAGCGACGCGGTGCCGATGGTCAACCGCGCGGCGCTCGAGCAGTTCGCCGACGGCCTGATCGGCTCGCCCCCGATCTGCGACTTCCAGCCCCCACCGCAGGGACAGACCGTGGTCGTGGGCGGTGTGGTGTTCGTGATCCCGCCCGTGACACCGGTTCCGGTGCCGCCGCACTGGGGTCCGGGCGAACGTCTGTCCCGAGTGGACCTGATGGGCGTCGGCACCCGGCTCCGCGCCGCCGCCGTCGCGACGACCTCGCCCGCGCTGCGCGAGGTGCTGCTCGACGCGGCGGAGCGGATGTTCGTGACCGCGGGCGAACGACTCTAGGCTCGGATACCGCGCAGCCGCAGCAGTTCGGCCCGCGCGTGCGCGACCTCGCTCGTCTCGTTCCCTTGCGCGCGAGCGAGTTCGCGGGCCAGGTCGGACGCCGCCTCCAGCAGGTGCCGTGCCCTGCGGCGACCGCGCACCAGCTTCCGGAACGCCTTGCGGTCCTTGCCGAGACCGCTGACAGCACCGAGCAGCGCGGGATCGATGACCCCCGCATCCGCTTCGGGCTGCAGCAGCTGGCGGATCCAGACCCGTTCCTGCCGGGACGCGTGCCGCGCGACGTAGAACAGCGTGACGAGCTCGACCACCGCGATCACGAACGGCAGCACGGCCGCCAGGACGCCGATGCCGCCGCTCAGGCCTCCCATGTCGTCCCACGCGAAGTGGAACACCATGGCGGTCAGCATGGTCAGCACGCCGCGGGGCACGTTGCGCTCGCCGGGAGTGCGGCCGAGGACCCACATCAGGCCCGCGCAGAAGATCGCGCTGAACAACGCGTGCGACACGATCCCGGCCGCGCCGCGGACCAGGAACATCTGGAACGACGACGCCAGCTGGTCGGCGCCGAACGTCTGCGCGGCGCCGTTGTAGACGTAGAGCACGTCCTCGAAGACCTGGAAGCCCAGCCCGATGAACGCGCCGATGATGAAGCCGTCGTAGGCGCCCCGCACCAGCCTCGGGGCGAGGCCGATCAGCAGGACCAGGCCGAGCGCCTTGCCGAACTCCTCGTTGATCGGCGCGGTGAGACCGGCGGCCCAGTCGGCGGCGAAGGCCGTTCCGCCGAGCTTCGTCCAGATCTCCAGCAGGGCGGTGTTCGCGGGCAGCGCGATCCAGAACGTCGCGGCGAGGCCACCCCAGGCGAACGCCGCCGCCAGCAGCGCGGCGGGCTGGGCGGTGTAGCGGTTCTGGTGGCGCAGGAGCAGCAGCCACGGCACCAGGTACAGGCCGAACAGCACGACGCCGCCGGTCAGCGCGGGGCTGTAGAAGTGGGCGCCGGGCCCGAAGTAGCGCAGCATCGACAGCGCGCCGCCGCCCACGCCCAGCAGGTACACCCAGAACGCCAGGTTGCGCGGCTGGACCAGGCTGAACGGCAGCCCCCAGCCCGACTGCTCGATCGCGGTGAGCTGCGCGGTCCGCGCTTCGGATGTCGTGGTCATCGGGCCGCCCCCGCCGTGATGCTGCGCAGGAAAGTCCCCACGGTGTCCTGCAGACGTTCGAACTGCCCCGGCGCCGTGCGCACCCTGACCAGCAACGCAGGCGCGGCCGCGGCCTCACCGGATGCGGTCGTCATCTTGAACGCGACGTCGAGCCCGTCCCCGTTGGGCGAGGTGCTGCCCTGGGCGACCCCCACCAGCCCGGACGCGGTCGTCACCGTGCCTCGCGACCCGTCCACGCCCGGTGGGCTGCCCTCCGCGCGCTGCACCTGGTCCAGGAACGCCTCCGCGCTGCCGGTGAACGGTGTGCCGCGCAACACGATCGACGCACCACCCGCCGCCAGCTGAACCTGAAGGCTCGTCGGGTTGGCCGAACCGGTCCCGGCCAGCACACCGTCCTCCAGCTGCCAGCCCACCGGCGGCACCGCGGTCGCGCCGTCGCCGAGGTCCAGCACGTCACCGGCACGGATCTCGTTGTGCCACGGGATGACCGCGTTCAGGGCGGGTAGTCCGTAGAGCAGCAGCAGCGCGATCGCCAGAACGCTGAGGGCGGGTGCGAACGTCCGCCGGTCCAGTCCGAGGAACCGGTGCTCGACCGGCACCCACCCCCGCGGTGCTGTGTCCACCATCCCGAGCCCCTTTCCCGGCCACGCCTCGCACCACTTGACCACACCTCGTCCTGGTCGGCATGGCGTGATCACTCGCATCTGTCCGCCGTTGAAGTTCGCGAACAGCACGCTCGCCAGTGCCAGCCCCACCAGGAGGTTGAACACCGTGGCGCCGGCGAAGACGCCGGGAGTGGTGACGACACGCTCGCACTGCTCGGCGAGTGGTTCGGCCTGGCGGTGCGGCGCGAGGTGCGGGAGCCGTTCGCGATGACGCTCTCCACCGCCGACGGATGCGGCAGCGACGTTCCACTGGCGTGAGACTCTGCAGCAGATCTGCGTCACCGGCACGGTCGAACCGCTGCCCGCCGAGATGTCCGACGCGCTGTTCGCCGACCGGCCGCGGGCCGCGCAGGCCGCGGTGATCCTCTCCCAGCAGAGCACGCCGCTGCTCGACGAGGCCACGTTGCACGAGCAGGCACGGAAACCCCAGCAGGACAGCGACTTCGTCCTTGATCCTCAGATGCGTCCACATCGGACGAACCCGAGCCGCAGGCGCGTTCACGGCACGCCCGCGCGGTCAGGCAAGAGCGGCGATCACCTGGTCCGCGCTCACCGGGAGGGAGAACATCGGGTAGTCGTAGGTGATCGCGTTGTCGTGCTCGGCGACCGAGGTCCCCGCCACGCAGTCGGTCAGCGTGATCACGCGGTAGCCGTTCTCGTAGCCGGTGCGCATGGTCGACTCGACGCAGCAGTTCGTGAGGAACCCGCCGAGCACGATCGTCGTGATCCCCTTGCTGCGCAGGATGAAGTCGAGGTTGGTGCTGGCGAACGTGTCCAGCCCGCGCTTGCCCTCCACCACGATGTCACCTGGCTGGGGTGCGAGCTGGTCGGTGATCGCCGCGCCCCAGCTGTCCTTGACGAACGCGTTGCCGTCCACGACGCCCTTGAGGATCCCGTACGGGTGCGCGGAGATCTCGTGATAACCCTGGGCGAACGTGATGGGCGCGTGCATGATCGTCGCGCCCGCCGCACGGGCCGCGTCCACGACCGCGACGGTCTTGCCGAGCATGCCGGTCTTGTCCATCACCTCGGACACGGCGCCGTGCAGCACGCCGCCCTCGCTGGTGAAGTCGTTCTGGTACTCGATCAGCACCACGGCGGTCGTGGCGGGGTCCAGCGTCAGTTCGCTCATGGCCCCATCCAACGTTCGCGGTGAACCCCGCAGCAATCACCGGACCGGGTGATCAGCTGTTCGTCGAGTACGAGTGCGCGCCCGTCCCGGCGAGCTTGCCGCCGTCCACGATCAGGTACTCGTCGCGGATCGCCGTGCCCGCGAAGAACGACTCCAGGATCTCCCTGGTGCCGGCCGCGTACCGGGTCTGCGCCGACAGCGAGCTGCCCGAGATGTGCGGGGTCATGGCGTGGTGCGGCATGGTCCGCCACGGGTGGCCGGCCGGTGCGGGCTGCGGGAACCACACGTCGCCGGCGTACCCCGCGAGCTGGCCGCTCTCCAGGGCGCGCACGACGGCGTCGCGGTCGGCGATGCGGGCGCGGGCGGTGTTGATCAGGTAGGCGCCGCGCCTCATCGTGGCGATCAGGTCGTCGCCGAACAGGCCCTCGGTCTCGGGGTGCAGCGGCGCGTTGATCGTCACGACGTCGCAGTGCGGCACCATGGCCGCGGCCGACTCGTGGAACGTCAGGTTGTACTCGCGTTCCACGCTCTCCGGCAGGCGGTGGCGGTCGGTGTAGTGCAGGTGCATGTCGAACGGCGCCAGGCGCTTCAGCACCGCTAGTCCGATCCGGCCGGCCGCGACCGTGCCGACGTGCATGCCCTCGACGTCGTAGGAACGGGCCACCGCGTCGGCGATGTTCCAGCCGCCGTCGAGCACGATCTGGTGCGAGGGAACGAAGTTGCGCACCAGGTTCAGGATCGACATCACGACGTGCTCGGCGACGCTGATGCTGTTGCAGTACGTCACCTCCGCCACCGTGACGCCGTGTTCGATCGCCGCGTCCAGGTCGACGTGGTCCGAGCCGATGCCCGCGGTCAGCGCGAGCTTCAGCCTCGGGGCACGGGCGAACCGTTCCGCGGTCAGGTAGGCCGGCCAGAACGGCTGGGAGATCACGACGTCCGCGTCCGCCAGCTCCCGGTCGAACGTCGAGTCCGGATCCTCCTTGTCGGACGTGACGACGAGGGTGTGGCCCTGGCTCTCCAGGTACTGCCGCAGGCCGAGCTCGCCGGAGACGCTGCCGAGCAGGGTGCCCGGCGTGAAGTCGACGGCGGACGGCGTCGGCAGCGTCTGCCCGCCGGGATAGCCGTCGAGGTGCGGCAGGCCGTCCCTCGCGTAGGTCTCGGGGTAGCCGTCGACCGGGTCGTCGTAGAGCACGCACAGGACCTTCGCCATTGCAGGTCTCCCGTTCGGAAGTCGTTGTGGTGCCTCGACCTTCCTCCCGCGACGAGCACGGTGTCCAAGCGAACGTCGCTATCGCTCGATAGCCGGCGACTGTCAGACCGGGTAGACGTGGGTCTCGGTCGCCTTCACCGCCGCCCACAACTCGTCGCCGGGACGCAGCCGCAGATCGGCGAGCGTGGCCGTGGTGATGTCGGCGAGCACGGCCGGCGCGCCGTCCAGGCGGACACGGGTGGTGTGCGCGTGCTGTTCGATCGCGGCGACCGTGACCGGCCAGACGTTGCGCGGGCTGCCTTCCGGCTTCGCGGCGTGCAGGCTCACGGCGTTGGGCGGGAACACGACGTGCACCGGACCGTTGACAGGTCTCGGGATCGTGAGCCGGCCGCCTCCCTCCAGGTCGACGTCCGTGCCCGATGCCTTGCCGCGGTAGAAGTTCAGGCCGACGAGGTTCGCGACGTAGTCGGTGCGGGGCTGGCGGGCGACCTCCGCGGGCGGCCCGGACTGCACGGCACGGCCGCCTTCCAGGATCACCAGGCGGTCCGCCAGCACCATGGCGTCCAACGGGTCGTGGGTGACCAGCAACGTGTGCCCGCCGAAGTCCGCGAGGTGCCGGCCGAGCTCCGAACGGACCTGCAGGCGGGTGCTCGCGTCCAGCGCGGCGAGTGGTTCGTCGAGCAGCAGCAGGCTCGGGCCGGTGACCAGCGCCCGTGCCAGCGCGACGCGTTGGGCCTGACCTCCTGACAGGGAACGGGGCTTGGTGTGCGCGTAGCCGTTCAGCTCGACCCGGTCGAGCCAGCGCGCCGCCTCTGCCCGTGCCTCGGCGCGGCGGGTGCCACGGGACCGGAGGCCGAACGCGACGTTCTCCAACGCCGACATGTGCGCGAAGAGCAGGTAGTCCTGGAACACCACGCCGATCGGCCGTCTCTCCGTCGGCACGAACGCGCCCGCACCGTCCCAGATGGACTCGCCGACGGTGATGTGGCCGGACGTCAACGGGAGCAGCCCCGCCAGGGCGCGCAGCGCGGTGGACTTGCCCGCGCCGTTCGGGCCGAGCAGCGCGACGACCTCGCCGGGCGCGATCGTCACGTCGAGGTCGAGGGTGAAGGTGCCGCGCGTGACGCGCAGTTCCGCGTTCAGGCTCATGTCGGCCCGCTGATCCACCGGTCGCGCAGACCGGCCAGCACTCCGACGGACACCAGCAGCAGCACGATGCTCAGCACGATCGCGGCGTCCGGATCCGTTTCCAGGGCAAGGTAGACCGCGAGCGGCATGGTCGTCGTCTCGCCGGGGAAGTTGCCGGCGAACGTGATCGTCGCACCGAACTCCCCCAGCGCCCGCGCCCAGCACAGCACCGCGCCCGCCACCACACCCGGCAGCACCGACGGCAGCGTCACCCGCCGGAACGTCAGCCACCTCGACGCGCCCAGCGTCGCCGCCGCCTCCTCGTACCGCGGATCGGCTGCCCGCAGCGCACCCTCCACGGAGATCACCAGGAACGGCATCGCCACGAACGCCTCGGCGACGACGACCCCGGCGGTGGTGAACGGCAACGAGATGCCGAACCACGCGTCGAGGTGCTCGCCGATCAGGCCACGCCGGCCGAGCACGAGCAGCAACGCGACACCGCCGACAACGGGTGGCAGCACGAGCGGCACGGTGACGAGCGCGCGCAGGAACCCACGACCAGGCAGGCCTGAGCGCGCCAGCAGCCAGGCCAGCGGGATGCCGAGGAACAGGCACAGCACCGTCGCCAGTGAGGCGCAGATCAACGACAGCCGCAGCGCCTCGCCGACCTCAGCACTGAGCAAAGTGGACAGTGACGTCCACGGCGTCCTGATGAGCAGCCCGGCGAGCGGCACCAGCAGGAACGCCAGGCCGGCCACGGCGGGCAGGACGAGGACCGCGGGCAGCCGTCCCCGCACCCGGTTGCGCCTCACGGGCTGTCGAAGCCCGCCGCGCTGAGCACCGACTTCCCCTTCTCGGACAGCACGAAGTCGACGAACGCCTTGGCCGTGGCGGCGTTGGGCGCCTTGGCCAGCGGGGCGATCGGGTAGTCGTTGACGGCCTGCGCCGACTCGGCGAACTCGATGCCCTCGACCTTGTCGCCCGCGGCCTTCACGTCCGTCCTGTAGACGAGCGCACCGTCGACCTCACCGAGCGAGACCTTGGTGAGCACGGCCTTCACGTCCTGCTCCAGCGTGTCCGGCGCGGGCGTGATCCTGGCGAGCTCGAAGACCTTCTTCGACGCGGCGCCGCACGGCACCTGCTCCGCGCACAGCGCGATCTTCCTGCCCGCGTCGGCGAAGTCCGCGAGCCCGGCGATCTTGCCGGGGTTGCCCTTCGGCACGGCGATCGCGAGCTTGTTCCTCACGAACGTCCTCGGCACGTCCGTGATCGTCTTGGTGTCGGTCACCTGCTTCATGTTCGCCGGCGCGGCCGAGGCGAACACGTCGGCCGGCGCGCCCTGGTTGAGCTGCTGGGCGAGCGCCGAACTGCCGCCGAAGTTGAACTTCACCTTCGTGCCGGGGTGGGCGGCCTCGAAGTCCTTGCCGAGCTGGGTGAACGTCTCCATCAGCGAGGCCGCCGCGAACACCGTGACGTCCCCGGTGACCTCCGGCGCCTCGGAACCCGGCGCGGCGCTCTGCTGACCTGAACCACACCCCGCGAGCACCAGCGCGGCTGAGGCGACCGCGAGGGTGATCCTGTCAGACTTGCTTCTCCGCAGATTCGGCACTGTCACATCTTAGATGCCGCTTTCACGGATGCAATGCACCTCGTTAGGATGCTTTTGCGGACAGTGACCGAGACGTACCGTGAAGCACGTGACGTCATCGTTTGCAGGCATACCAACGCCGCGCATGCCGCTGTCCGAGGACCAGGTCCTGGTCACCGGGGACATCAACGATGAGTGGGTCTTCCGCACGTCCCACCTCGACGCCCACGCCCGCGAGCCGGTCAACGTCGAGTACCGGACGACCCGCGTCCGCGAGGTCCACCAGGTGCAGGGCGTGCCGCTGCACGACGTGCTCGCGAGGGTCGCGCTGCGCACCTCGGGCGGCAGCAAGATGGACAGGCTCAGCTTCGTCGTCGTGGCCTGCGGTGCCGACGGGTTCCGCGTGCTGCTGTCGTGGGCGGAGGTCGATCCTGAGTTCGGTGCCTGCTCGGCCCTGCTCGCCACCCGCTACAACGGCAGGCGGCTCACCCGCCCGACGCTCGTCACACCGCGGGACGGGAGGTCCAGCCGCTACGTGCGCGACGTCGCCCGGCTGGAGATCGCGCGGGTCAGCGCCCTAGGGTGACGCCATGGCGGAGCTGCTGACCCTCGACGACGTCCGTGCCGCGGCCGAGGTGCTCGACGGACGGGTCCTGCGCACGCCGACACTCCCCTCGCCGGGGCTGTCCGCCCTGCTGGGCGTTCCGACGACGGTCAAGCTGGAACTGTTGCAGCGCAGCGGTTCGTTCAAGACGCGCGGCGCGTTCGCGAAGATCCTCTCGCTCACGGACGAGGCCTGGGCGGCGGGTGTGGTCGGGGTCAGCGGCGGCAACCACGGCATCGCGCTGGCCGCCGCCGCGAGCGAACTCGGCGTGGCCGCGACCGTCGTGATGCCGGCGACCGCGCCCGCCCGCTCGGTCGAGCTCGCCCGCGCCTCCGGTGCGGACGTGCGGCTCACCGAGGGCCTGGCGGCGGCGTTCGCGCTGCTCAACGACCTGGTGGAGGCCGGTGCGACGCTCGTGCACCCGTACGACGACCCGATCGTGGTCGCCGCGCAGGGCACCGTCGGGCTGGAGTTCGCGACCGACGCGCCGGACGTCACCGACGTGCTGGTCAGCATCGGCGGCGGCGGGTTCATCTCGGGCGTCGCGACGGCGTTCCGCGCGCTGGTGCCGGGCGTGCGGGTGTGGGGCGTCGAGGTCGAGGGTGCCGACGCCATGCACCGCGCACTGGCCGCAGGTGGTCCGGTGGAGATCACGCCGACGTCGATCGTGTCGACGCTCTCGGCGCCGCACGTGTCGCAGCTGACCTACGACCACACCGTCGCGCTGGTCGAGGACGTCCTCGTGGTGTCCGACGCCGACGCCGTGCGGGGGTCGATCACGCTGGCCGAGACGCAGAAGGTGTGGGCCGAACCCGCCGCCGGGTGTCTCGTGGCGGCGGCGCGCACGGTGCTCGACCGGGTCGGGCCCGAGGCGCGCCTGGGCCTCGTGGTGTGCGGCGGGAACGTGACGTTCGCGGACGTCGTGCGGTGGAGCAAGGCCTGATGCGACCCGACGACCCGCTGACACTCGCCGCGACCGCTGTCCGCAGCGGCGACCTGGCCACCCTGCGCCGGCTGCTGGCCGACGACGCCGGACTGGCCACCGCGCGGATCGTCGACGACCACGGAAACTCGCGAACCCTGCTGCACGTGCTGACGGACTGGCCCGCCGGGTGCCCGCACGGCGCACAGACCGTGGCGGCACTGGTCTCGGCAGGCGCCGACGTCAACGCACGGTTCGAGGGTTCGCACACCGAGACTCCGCTGCATTGGGCCGCCAGCGCCGATGACGTCGAGGTGCTCGACGCACTGCTCGACGCCGGTGCGGACATCGACGCCGACGGAGCGGTGATCGGCGGCGGCACTCCCCTGGCCGACGCGCGGGCGTTCGCGCAGTGGCGTGCGGCCCGTCGGCTCGTGGAGCGCGGTGCGACGGTCACGCTGATCGATGCCGCGACGCTCGGCCTGCGCGATCAACTCGAGCGGCTTCTCGTTGGTGCCACACAGGAAGACGTCACCATGGCGTTCTGGAGCGCGTGCCACGGCGGGCAACGGGAGTGCGCCGAGCGCCTGCTGGCGTTGGGCGCGGACCTGGACTGGCTGCCGCCCTGGGAACGGGTCACCGCGCTCGAAGCCGCGCGGCGCAACGGTTTCGAGGACGTCGCGGCCTGGCTGCGAGGCTTGGGCTGACCAGGGCAGGGCGCGGGACCTGGGTCGCAGGTCCCGCGCCGAGCGTCACTTCGTGGCGATCTTGTCCCCTGGCCTGATGAGGTCCGGGTTGGTCAGGTACGGGCCGTTCTTGGCCACCAGCGCCTGCCAGCCCCCTTCGACGCGGAACTCCTGGGCGATGCTGCTGAGCGTGTCGCCGGTCTTGATCGTGTAGTCACCATCGGGGTTGCTCGCGGACGGCGGTGCCACCGCGACCACGCGCGACACGGCCTTGCTCGCCGACGAACCCCTGACCGGGGCCGAACCCTGGCGGACCGGCAGCTTCCCACCGGCGGACGCACGTCGTCCGCACGCCCCCCAAGCTCCCAGACCCTGGGTGCGCAGAACGCTTTCCGCGACGCGGATCTGCTCCGCGCGGGAGGCCTGGTCCGCGCGGCCCGCGCCGCCATTGGCCTGCCAGGTCGACTGGCTGAACTGCAGCCCGCCGTAGTAGCCGTTGCCGGTGTTCGTCGACCAGTTGCTGCCGCTCTCGCACTGCGCGATCCGGTCCCAGTCGACCGGTGCGGAGGCCGAGGCCGCCGTGCCCCACGTGGTGACGAGAGCCGTCGCGGAGACGGCGATGAGCACGGCGCGACTGGTGATGGTGCCACGGAGATGACGCATGTCCCTTTTCGCACCTCGTCCCGCTCTCGCTGTCTCGCAGCGCCTGTCCGGCGAGGGCTTCGTCCGTTACGTGGGACAGGGCACGCCGCTGGACAGGTGAGCGGACGGCGAGCCCTGGTGGTGCAACGGCCTCTCGACCGCCGAGGGGGACCGTATGAACGTCGCGCCGGATCCGCACGCCCGGACGCGGACAAGATCACCCGATAGGTGACGATCATGAGTTCGAGGTTTCGGTTTCGGCGCGCGGTTTCGCGCCGTGGTGGGCACGGTGGTGGTGCCCGCGATCGGAAGAAGGTGTGTTTGCCCGCCCGTCCCGAGGTCGAACCCGTCGAGGAGCGGCTCGTCAGAAGGGCGCCGCAAGCCGCACGCACCGCGCACCTGAGAGGACCCGATGGCTGACCATCCCACCACCAACGATGCAGGCATCCCGGTCGAGAGCGACGAGCACTCGCTCACGATCGGCCCCGCCGGCCCCATCGTGCTACAGGACCACTACCTGATCGAGCAGATGGCGCAGTTCAACCGCGAGCGCATCCCCGAACGCCAGCCGCACGCCAAGGGCAGCGGGGCGTTCGGCAGGTTCGAGGTGACCGCCGACGTCTCCCGTTTCACGCGGGCGGCGGTGTTCCAGCCGGGCGTCACCACCGACGTGCTGGCGCGGTTCTCGACCGTGGCCGGCGAGCGCGGCAGCCCGGACACCTGGCGCGACCCGCGCGGGTTCGCGGTGAAGTTCTACACGTCCGAAGGCGTGTACGACATGGTCGGCAACAACACGCCGGTCTTCTTCATCAAGGACCCGATGAAGTTCCAGCACTTCATCCGTTCGCAGAAGCGCCGCGCGGACAACAACCTGCGCGACCACGACATGCAGTGGGACTTCTGGACGTTGTCGCCCGAGTCCGCGCACCAGGTCACGTGGCTGATGGGCGACCGGGGAATTCCCCGCACGTGGCGGCACATGAACGGCTACAGCTCGCACACCTACATGTGGGTCAACGCGGCCGGTGAGCGGTTCTGGGTGAAGTACCACTTCAAGACCGATCAGGGCGTGGAGTTCCTCCCCCAGGAAGACGCGGACCAGCTCGCCTCCTCCGACGGCGACTACCACACGCGCGACCTGTTCGACTCGATCTCGCGCGGCGATCACCCGAGCTGGACGCTGTTCGTCCAGGTCATGCCGTTCGACGACGCCGCGGGGTACCGGTTCAACCCGTTCGACCTGACCAAGGTCTGGCCGCACGCGGACTACCCGCTGACCGAGGTCGGCAAGCTGACCCTGGACCGCAACCCCACCGACCACCACACCGAGATCGAGCAGGCCGCGTTCGAGCCGAACAACCTGGTGCCCGGCATCGGTGCCAGCCCGGACCGCATGTTGCTGGGCAGGCTGTTCGCCTACGCCGACGCGCACCGTCACCGCATCGGCGCGAACTACAAGCAGATTCCCGTCAACGCCTCGAAGTCGCCCGTGCACAGCTACAGCAAGGACGGGGCGATGCGCGTCACCAACGTCTCCGATCCCGTGTACGCGCCGAACTCCAAGGGCGGGCCACAGGCCGATGCGCAGAGCTACGGCCCGACGGCGGGATGGGCCGCGGAGGGCGACATGGTGCGCAGCGCCTACGTCGCGCACGCCGAGGACGACGACTGGGGCCAGGCCCGCACGATGGTCCGGGAGGTCCTGGACGACGACGCCCGGACACGGCTCGTCGACAACATCGTGGGACACCTGCTGAAGGGCGTGTCCGAGCCGGTCCTGGTCCGTGCCTTCGAGTACTGGCACAACGTGGACGAGGAGATCGGCAAGCGGGTCGAGGAAGGCGTGCGCAAGGCCTGAACCGGACGCCGGTGCCCCCACGTCGCCGTGGGGGCACCCCGGGCTCAGCTGGCCGCGTTGCGCTGGGGCTCGGCGCTGTCCGCGTTGTCGATGGCGAGCAGGCTCAGCAGTGCCGCCACCTTGCCGTCGCGGAACGCACGACGCTGACGGTCCGCTCCGGTTCCCTCGGTGTCCAGAAGTCGCAGACCTCGATGCACGGCAGGAAGATCGCCGTTGGCCTCGAAGACCGGGGTCAACCGGCTCACCAGGGCGTACAACTGCTGCCGCACCGGCAACCGTTCGCCGGACAGCACGTCCAGGGTGCTGCCGTGCAGGCCTTCGTTGGCCACACCCCAGCAGGCCTGGCGCAACGACTCCTGCGAGACCTCCTGCGGCGGCACACCACGTTCGACGTCCACGACGGCCTGCGCGACGAGCGCCCGGACCAGTGCGGCGAGCAACGCGGCGTCGTCGACGGTCGCCGCGACGTCCGAGATCCGCACCTCCACGGTCGGCAGGTCGGTGGCGGGCCGGACGTCCCAGTAGATCATCGCCCGGTCGAGCGCCGTGCCCGCCGTGATCATGGTGTCGCAGACCTCCTCGTAGTGCTGCCACGAGGTGAACACCGGTGGCGGACCCGACACGGGCCAGCGCGACCACACCGTCGAACGCCAGCTCGCGAAGCCGGTGTCCTCACCGCGCGAGAACGGCGAGTTCGCCGTGACCAGGGCCAGCACGGGTAACCACGGCCGGACGTGGTTGCACACCTGGACCGCGGTCTCCCGGTCCGCCACGGCGACGTGGACGTGACAGCCGCAGATCAGCTGCTGCTCGGCCAACGCACCGAACTCGCGCGCGATCCGCCGGTACCGAAGGCTGTCCGTCACCTCCCCCGTCGGATCGCCCAACGGCGGTGCCCCGACGGCGATCGCCTGGCAGCCAACGGTTTTCGCGGCCCGTGCCACGAAACGGCGGGCCTCGGCCAGCTCGTACCGTGCTTGCTCCACATCGCGGCAGACCGTTGTGTTGATCTCCACTTGCGCGCCGGTGAGCTCGTGCTCCAGTTCGAGCCCGAACTCACGAGCGGCGGCAACGACCTCGTCCGCCTTGTTGACCGGGACGCCGGTGTCCGGGTCAACGAGGAGGAACTCTTCCTCCACACCGACCGTCGGGCTCCACACGTCCTCTGACGACGGTCTGTCCACGTCTCACCGTCCTGCTCATAGGGAATCGCCGAATACCCTTTCGGGGCAACAGGAAACCCGAATGTCGGTTGCGGACCGCGGATGACCACCCCACACTGGGCCGCCGATGTCAGGACCTGCGAAAACTGGGTTGTCAATGTTCGATGTCGTCATCGCCGGATGTGGACCGACCGGCGCGATGCTGGCCGCCGAGCTCCGCCTGCACGACGTGCGGGTGCTCGTGCTGGAGAAGGAGTCAGAGCCGGCCTCGTTCGTGCGCATAGTCAGTCTGCACATCCGCAGCCTGGAGATCCTGGCGATGCGCGGGCTGCTGGACCGCTTCCTGGAACGCGGAAGGCAACGCCCGGTCGGCGGTTCCTTCGCCGGCATCCCCAAACCCACGCCCGAAGGCCTGGACTCCGGCTTCACGTCGTTGCTCGGCATCCCGCAGCCGGTCGCTGAAAGCCTCCTCGAAGAGCACGCGACGGCACTGGGTGCGCAGGTCCGGCGCGGGTGCGCGATCGTAGGTCTGGAGCAGGACGAGGAAGCGGTGACGGTCGAACTGGCCGGCGGCGAACGGCTGCGGGCGCGCTACCTAGTAGGTTGCGACGGCGCACGCAGCACTGTGCGGAAACTCCTCGGTGTCGGCTTCCCCGGCGAACCCTCGCGCAACGACACCTTGATGGGCGAGCTGGAAGCCACTGCGTCCCAGGAGGAAATCGCCGCCAAGGTCGCCGAGATCCGCGAGACCCACCAGTCGTTCACGCTGCAGCCGTTCGGCGGCGAGGTCTACCGCGTCGTGATCCCGGCCGCTCAGGTCAGCGAAGACCGTGCCGAGCCGACCATCGAGGACTTCCGGGAACAGTTGCGTGCCATCGCCGGCACCGATTTCGGCGTGCACTCCCCGCGCTGGCTCTCCCGTTTCGGCGACGCCACCCGGCAGGCCGAGCGTTATCGGGCCGGACGGGTGCTGCTCGCGGGCGACGCGGCGCACATCCACCCGCCGGCCGGTGGCCAGGGCCTGAACCTGGGCGTCCAGGACGCGGTCAACCTCGGCTGGAAGCTCGCCGCCCAGATCCGCGGCTGGGCACCGGAGACGTTGCTGGACACCTACGAGACCGAACGCCATCCGGTCGCCGCCGACGTCCTGGACAACACCCGCGCCCAGGTGGCGCTGGCGTCCGGCGAACCGGGCGCGCGAGCCGTGCGCAGGCTGCTCACCGAGCTGATGGACATCAACGAGGTGAACCGGCACCTGATCGAGAAGATCACCGCGATCGGTGTCCGCTACGACCTCGGCGACGGCCCCGACCTGCTCGGCCGCCGGCTGCGTGACCTCGACCTGAAGCAGGGCAGTCTCTACGAACGGTTGCACCAGGGTCGTGGCGTCGTGCTCGACCGCACCGAACGGCTGACCGCCGGCGGGTGGTCGGACCGGGTCGACGTCATCGCGGATCCGACCGCACCGCTGGACGTCCCCGCCCTGCTGCTGCGGCCCGACGGGCACGTCGCCTGGATCGGCGAGGACCAGCAGGACCTGAACGCCCACCTCAGCCGCTGGTTCGGCGAGCCCGCGCGCTGATCAGTCCCGGCGCCCGGGGCAACGTGCGTCGTCAGCCGATGCGGAACGACTGCGCCGCCGCACGTCCACAGCCGCACGCCCGCGTTGCCGGCGAGCGGCACCCCGGACACGTCGAGCACCAACGCCGCGTTCGTGCGGTTGTTGCCCCTGCTGTTCCCACCGCAGGTCGCCTGGAACTGCTGCGCGGTGGTGCCGTTGCTGGATCACGGTCCCGCTGCTCGACCCCGTGGCCTTCGCGTCCACGCACTTGCCGTTCGCCTTGTGGACGACCGGGTACCAGGCGAGGTCGATGCCGTCGAGGATCAGCTTGTTCTGCTTGGCAGCGGACTGCTGCGGGAACCAGATGTCGGCCTCCCGCTGGAAGCCGCGGTGCGCCTGGTCCGCCGCCTCGCTGAAGGAGGCGAGGACCTTGAACGGCGCGACGGCCTCGGCCCGTGGCGCTGGGGCCGCGGCCACGACCAGCGCGGTCCAGACCTCTGCGTGCCGTTACCGCGACCGGGACAGCGACCGCGACAGCCGCACGCCGGCCCAGATCAGCAGCGCCAGCACGGCCACCAGCAGGTACTCGATCAACGGGATCCGCACGACCTCGTCGATCTTGCCCAGGCCGCGCCAGGAGTAGACCGCGAGGGCGGCGACCACGAAGGTGCCGCCGATCCACCACCTTGTCCTCACACTGAGCCCGACACCGTGCATCTGGGTGAGCACGAAGATCGCCACGAACCCGAAGAAGAACATCGGCCACATGCCGTTCGGGCCGGAGTTCATCACGGCGACGAGCGTGCCGTGCACAGCCACGAGCAGTTCGAGGGTCAGCGTCCACCAGCGGTTCGTGTGGGATGTCGTGAACATCAGACTGCTCTGCACGAGCAGCAGGAACATGTAGAAGAACCCGATGAGGTGCCCGCTCGAGGACTCCATCGGGTGGTACCAGAACGTGTAGATCGCGGCCCAGCTGAACAGGTAGCCGTGGTAGCGGCGCGCGAACCCGACGACCTGCGCGGAGATCGGCGCGGACCAGGTGAGCACGAGGCCGCGGCGGCGGTTCTCCATCAGCAGGACGACCACCAGCAGCAGCACGACGGAGCCCTGCGAGCTGAAGATCGAGACGTCCTGGGCGAGGCCGTCGTAGAACACCTGCGTCTGCAGGGCGTGCAGGCCGATGAACGCGCCGTTCGCGGCGAGCGCGAGCACGTTGATGCGGTGCAGGCCGGTGGTGTAGCGCCTGATCCGGGTCTGGGCGTAGTAGATCAGGCCCCACGACACGAGTTGGTGCGCCGCGTAGCCCACCCAGGCGGACGCCCTGCTCCAGAAGGTGGGGTCCGGCAGCTTCCAGTAGTACCAGGACGCGCCCTGGTCGGGCAGCAACACCACCCCGTGCAGCCGCTGACCCAGCAGCCACACCAGGCCGGTGAGCACCGCGCTCGCCACCACACCCCACACCAGGACACCGCGACCGGTCCGTCGCACATCGTTCAGCACGCTGAGCATTATGCACGGTCTGTCGTGATACGTTCAGCGCACTGAGCAACTAGGGGAGGCAGCGCGGTGGCCCGCTATCTGTTGCGCGTCAACGGTGAACGGCACGAGGTCGACGTCGAGGGTGACACTCCCCTGCTGTGGGTGTTGCGCGACGAACTGGGACTGACAGGGGTCAAGTACGGGTGCGGGGTCGGCCTGTGCGGCGCCTGCACGTCCCATGTGGACGGTCAGGCGGCGCGGCCGTGCGTGCGCACGGCGGCTGACAGCGCGAAGACGCGGATCACGACCATCGAGGGGTTGTCCCGTGACGGGGACCACCCGGTGCAACGGGCGTGGCGCGAGCTCGACGTGGCGCAGTGCGGCTACTGCCAGCCAGGCCAGGTGATGGCCGCGGCGGCGCTGCTCGCCCGTGACCCCGACCCGGACGACGCGGCGATCGAGGAGGCCCTGCGCGACAACGTGTGCCGCTGCGGCAGCTATCCCCGCATCCGCGCGGCCGTGCGGCGGGCGAGCCGGATCATGCGGGAGGAACGATGATCAGCAGGCGGACGTTGTTGCGCGGCGCGGGAGTCGGCGCGCTGGTCATCGCGGTGCCGGTGCCCGCGCTGGCCGCGGAGGGCCTGGTGCCGAACGTCTTCGTGCGGCTGGACGACGCCGGCCGGATCACCGCGACCGTGCCCCGTCCGGACACCGGTCAGGGCGTGCGGACCGTGGTCGCGCTGATGGTCGCCGAGGAACTGGCGGTCGAGGCCGGGGACGTCACGCTGGAGCAGGCGCACGGCGACACCGAGCGCTTCGGCTCGCAGGGCGTGGCGAACTCGACCTCGGTGCGGCAGCTCTCCGTCCCGATCCGCACGGCCGCCGCGACCGCGCGCTGCCTGCTCGTCACGGCCGCCGCGCAACGCTGGGGTGTGCCGGTCAGCGAGTGCACGGCGAAGGACGGCGCGGTGTGCCACCCGCGCCGAGGCCGCCTGCCTTACCGGGCACTCGTGCGCGGCGCGGCCGCCCTCGATCCCGCCACCGTGCCGGTCGCGCTCACGCCGCCGGAGAAGTGGCGGCTGCTCGGCAAGACCCGCGGCGGACGGGTCGACGCCCGCGACGTCGTCACCGGCCGCACCCGGTACGGCATCGACTCGCGGCCGGCCGGCAGCCTGGTCGCGGTGGTGGCCAGGCCGCCGTGGATCGGCGCGGTGCCCGCCACGGTCGACGACACCGCGACCCGTGCCCTGCCGGGAGTGGTCGACGTGCTGACCCTCACCGCCCCGGCCGACGGTCAGGGCGGCGTCGCGGTCATCGCCAGGTCGACCCACCAGGCGTTGCGGGGCCGGGACGCCCTGCGGATCACCTGGAGCGGCGGCACACCCGGCGCGGACAGCCGCGCCTGGCTCGCCGACCTGCACGCGGCGTTGCCCGCGCAGAGCCCGGTCAACGGCCTGCAGCGCGTCTTCGAGATGCCGCTGCTCGCTCACGCGCCGATGGAACCGATGAACGCCACCGCGCACGTGCGTCCAGATGGCGTGACCATCTGGGCTCCGACGCAGGACCCCGGCAGCTTGCGCACGCAGCTGGCCCGCCAGCTCGGTGTGCCCGCGACGTCCGTGCGGGTGGAGGCGACGGCGTCCGGCGGCGCGTTCGGGCGACGGATCGAGCCCGACCCGGTCCTGGAGGCGGTGGCCTGCTCACGGCGTGCGGGCGCTCCGGTCCAGGTGCTGTGGACCCGTGTCGACGACATGCGCAACGACTCCTACCGGCCGATGTCCGTGCACCGGCTGTCCGCGGAGATCGGCGCCGACGGCATGCCTGTCCGCAGGGCGCACGAGGTCGCCACCTGGCCGCTGACCGTCCTGCCCATCTTCGGCAACCCCGCCCTGATCAAGGCGAGCGGCGACCACTTCCCCTACACCGTGCCCGGCGACGTCTCGGTCGTCGTCCGGCCGGCTCCGCTGCGCACCGGGTTCTGGCGGTCCGTCTACGCGGGCCAGTTCGTCTACGCGGAGGAGAACTTCCTCAGCGAGATCGGCAGGCGTTCCGGCCTCGACCAGGTGGCGCTGCGCCGGACGCTGCTGCCCGCGGGCTCGCGGCTGCACAAGGTGCTCGACACCGTCGCCGACCGCGCCCGCTGGAACCGTCCGGCGGAGCCCGGCACGTCCCGTGGCGTGGCCTGCCTGGAGGAGTACGGCTCCGCGATCGCGGTGATCGCCGTGGCTGAGCCGTCGTCACGCCGGGTGCTGCGCGTGCACGCGGCCGTGGATGTCGGCGTGGCGCTGCACCCGTCCGGCGTCCGCGCCCAGGTCGAGGGCTGCGTGATCGACGCCCTGTCCACTGTGCTCGGTGCTCAGATCACCGTCAGGGAGGGACACGTCGCGGAGTCCACGTTCGGCGACTACCGCTGGGCGCGGATCGGCCAGACCCCCGACATCGACGTCACGATCGTGCAGTCGGACGCCCCGCTGGGCGGCCTGGGCGAGCTCGCCTACCCACCCGCGGCCGCGGCCATAGCGGCGGCCGTAGCGGGCGACACGCCCGTGACCGGCATGCCGTTCGGTGCCGACGTGGGGTGATCGGGTGGGTCTGGGATGATGGGGCCGTGGCCGAGGGAGACGAGCTGGCGGTGGCCGACCGCCCGGACCAGGTGGGCGCGGACGTCGCCTCCTGGCCCACAGGCAGGCTCCTGTCGGTCGCGGCCCGCGTCGTCGAGAAGCGCTTCGAGGACTTCCTGGCGACCCGCGGCCTCACCCACGCCGGCATGATCACCCTGCACCACCTGGCCGACGGCCCGCGCTCCCAGCGCGAACTGGCCCTCCTGTGCCGCGTCACCGACCAGACGATGAGCCGCACCATCGAGCACCTGGACCGCGGTGGCCACGTGGCGCGCAGCCAGGACACCAAGGACCGCAGGCGCACGTCGGTGAAGATCACCGCGGCGGGCCGCCGCGCCCTCGCCGCCGCCCGCCGCGAGGAACGCGAGTCCGACACGCTGCTCGGCGCCGTGGACGACTACGAGCACTTCCGGCAGCAGCTGATCGCGCTCATCGCGGCCGCGACCTCCACAAAGGACTAGCGGCGAGTTCGGGCTCGGTGGTTGTGCGGCGGCACCACACCGCGGCACCGCCGCACAACACTGCCACTCGCGGCAGAGCGCGCGGACGTGGGAGCAGCACCCCGACGCACCGACTGACCGCGAGTTCCCACGAAGACGTCCAGGCTCACGCCTGAAACGCGCCCGCAGGAGCCCTCTCCTAGAGCGATCCCCCGCCCTACCTCGCCCCGCAGGAGCCCCTGACCACGAGCTGGGTCGGCAACACCAGGGGTTCCTCGCGCTCCACCCCGGTGATCATCGCCATGATCGCTTTCGCCGCCGCCACCCCGAACCCTGGCTTGTCCTGGGCCACCGTCGTCAACGCCGGATCGACCACCGAGGCGATCTCGATGTCGTCGAACCCGACCAGCGCCAGATCCTCGGGCACCCGCAGCCCGGCGGCACGAGCGGCGAGCAGCGCACCGACCGCCATCTCGTCGCTGGCCGCGAACACCGCGGTGGGCGGCTCGTCGAGCGCCAGAAGCCGTTGTGCGGCAGCGGTTCCACTAGCCCGGTAGAAGTCACCGGTGCCCAGGTACTCCGCACGCGGTTCGATGCCCGCCTCCCGCAACCCCTTGCGGTAGCCGGAAACACGCGCCTCGGACGGCTGGTTGCCCGGCGGACCGGTGATCGTGGCGATCCGCGAGTGGCCGAGCGAGACGAGGTGGCGGACCGCCGACAGCGCGCCACCCTCGTTGTCCGACGTCACGTAGGTGGCCCTGGGTCCGTCGACCGCGACGTCCAGCGCCACACAGGGAACCCCTGACTGCGCGAACGCCTCGAACGCGCCGGCGTCCGAGCCGCTGTCGATCAGGACCAGGCCGCCGAGGTGGTGGCGGCGGGTCATGTTCACGTAGCCGACCGGGTCCGCGAGCGACGCGCCGACCTCGCGGGCGTCGCCGCTCGTAGCGAGCATCAGCAGGTGGTAGCCGTGCGCGCTGAGCGCGGACTTCAGTCCTATCAACAGGTCCTGCAGGTACGGGTGGCGCCAGCCGGGCCTGCGGTGGTCGGTGTCCCAGACCAGTCCGATCATCGTCGACTGCTTGGTCGACAACGCCCGCGCGGACTCGTTCGGCCGGTAGTCCAGCTCCTTCGCGACTCGCAGCACCCGAGTGCGCGTCTCCTCGTTGACCGTTTCCGGCTGGTTGAAGACGCGCGACACCGTCGCCACGGACACGCCGCAGAGCTGGGCGATCTCTCGCCCGGTCGCCATCGGACCTCCCGATTTACCGTAAGCGGTTACATAGACCCTACGAGCAGCACTTCTGCTAGTCAAACAGGTGCAGAAGTTGATCTGTTTATCATCTCGTTACTTGACGGGCGTCGCGTAACACCGCTGTCATAGGCGCCTCACACCTTCTCGCACCACCACCACTTCTGCTTCAGCGCGCCCAGAAAACCAACGGAGGCCTGGAAATGCGCCCCAAAGCACTCGCACTCGGCTGCGCCGTGCTCGCGACCGCCGTCGTGCTCAGCGGTTGCGGCAGCGACGCCGCGTCCGGCGGCAAGACCAAGCTGACCATCGGGTTGTTCGGCAACTTCGGGTACGCCGAGCTGCTCAAGGAGTACGCCGCCGCGCATCCGGACGTCGAGATCTCGGACCGCACCGCCTCGTACTCCGACCACCACAAGAACCTCGCCGCCCACCTCGCCACCAGCAGCGGCACGGCGGACATCGAGGCGGTGGACACCGGCTACGTCAACCAGTTCAAGGCCACCCCGGACAAGTTCGTCGACCTCAACACCAAGGGCGGCGACCAGCTCAAGGACCGCTGGCTGCCCTGGAAGTGGGAGGCCTCGCTCAGCAAGGACGGCAAGCAGATCGGCTACGGCACCGACATCGGCGGCCTGGCCATCTGCTACCGCCGCGACCTGCTGCAGAACGCCGGGCTGCCCGCCGACCGCGACCAGGTCGCCGCGCTGTGGCCGACCTGGCAGGACTTCATGGCCGCCGGCAAGAAGTTCCAGGAGAAGGCGCCCGAGGGCGTGAAGTGGTTCGACGGCGGCCCGACCGTCCTCAACGCGATCGTCGGCCAGGCCTCGACCGGCTACTACGACAAGTCCGACAAAATCGTCGTGGGCGACAACAAGGAGATCAAGGCCGGCTGGGACCTCGTCGTCGACGGCGTGCAGTCCGGGCTCTCCTCGAAGCTGCTGTACTCCACGCCGGTCTGGAACACCGGGTTCAAGCAGGGCCAGTTCGCGACCGTGACGTGCCCCGCCTGGCAGATGGCCAAGATCAAGGACCAGGCCGGGCCCGAGGCGGCCGGCAAGTGGGACGTCACCTCCGTGCCCGGCGGTGGCGGCAACTGGGGCGGCTCGTACCTGACGGTGCCCAAGTCCGGCAAGAACGTCGACAAGGCCGTGGAGCTGGCGGCGTGGCTGACCGCGCCAGAGCAGCAGGCCAAGGTCTTCAAGAGCGCCGGGCTGCTGCCGTCGATCCCGAAGCTGTACGAGGACCCGTCGATCGTCGACTACAAGAACCCGTACTTCAACGACGCGCCGATCGGCAAGCTGTTCACCGACGCGGCCAAGAAGCTGAACCCGCAGTACCAGGGCCCGAAGGCCGGCGACATCCAGACCGCCATCGGCAACGCGATGCAGCGCGTCGAGCAGGGCAAGCAGAACGGCGAGGAGTCGTGGCGCCAGTTCGTCGGCGACGTCCAGAAGTGACGCGCTGACATGGTTCTGATGGAAAAAGCGGTCAGAAGGCACCGCTGGGACACGAAGTTCGCGCCGTACGGGTACGTGGCGCCGTACTTCCTGATCTTCGGTGTCTTCGGGCTGTTCCCCCTGCTCTACACCGTCTGGGTCTCGCTGCAGCACCGCAACCTGCTCGACGCCGAGGCCGCGCGCCTGGTCTGGCTCGACAACTACGCGACGCTGATGGCGGACCCGTACTTCTGGAACGCCATGGGCAACACGCTCAGCCTGTGGCTGCTGACGACGATCCCGCAGATCCTGTTCGCGCTCTTCATCGCCCAGCTGCTCAACCGCAAGGTCCGCACCCGCACGCTGTTCCGGATGGGCGTGATCCTGCCGAACATCACCTCGGTGGCGGCGGTGACGATCATCTTCGCGCAGCTGTTCGGCCGGGACTTCGGCCTGGTCAACTGGGTGCTGGGGCTGTTCGGCGCGGGAAGCGTCGACTGGCAGGCCGGCACGGCGACCTCGCACATCGCGATCGCGGTGATGGTCGTGTGGCGCTGGACCGGCTACCACGCGCTGATCTTCCTGGCGTCCATGCAGGCCATCCCGTCGACCCTGTACGAGGCGGCCACCCTGGACGGGGCGAACGGCAGTCAGCAGTTCTGGCGGATCACGGTCCCGCTGCTGCGGCCGCAGATCATCTTCTCCACGATCATCGCGACCACCGGCAACATGCGGCTGCTCGCCGAGCCGCTGCTGTTCAACCCCGGCGCCGCGGCGGCGACCGGTGGTTCGGACCGGCAGTTCCAGACCGCCGCGCTGTACCTGTACGAGCAGGGCTTCACGAACTACGACTTCGGCTACAGCTCGGCGATCGCGGTCGTGCTGGCGATCGCCACGGTCATCGTCGCCGGTCTCGGTTACCTGGTGACCAAACGGATCCGGACGGAGTGACCCCATGACCGCAGTGCTGGAACGCCCCGCGCCGGTGCGGCCCACCGGCCCGACCGCACGGGCGCGCAGACTGGCCCGCCGCGTGGCCGGGCCGTGGACGTACGCGGCCCTGATCGCCGTGCTGGCCGGTTCCGCGTTCCCGGTGTACTGGTCGTTCGTGGTGTCCTCGCAGACACCGGACGCGATCGACAGCGTGCCGCCCGTCCTGGTGCCGGGCGGCCACCTCTTCGAGAACATCGCGCGCGTCTTCGACACCACCGACTTCGCGCTGGCGCTGATGAACTCGATCATCGTCGCGGGCACGGTGACCGTCTCGGTGGTGCTGTTCTCCACGCTGGCCGGTTTCGCGTTCGCCAAGCTGAAGTTCCGCGGCCGCAACGTGTTGCTGCTGCTCATCATCGGCACGCAGGCGATCCCGACCGAGCTCGGCATCATCCCGCTCTACATGATGATGAGCGAGTTCGGCTGGGCAGGCGAGATCCACGCGGTGATCGTGCCGGGGCTCGTGACGGCGTTCGGCGTGTTCTTCATGCGGCAGTACTTCGAGCGGGCGATCCCCGACGAGCTGCTGGAGGCCGGCCGGATGGACGGGTGCCACTCGCTGCGGCTGTTCTGGCACGTGGCACTGCCCGCGGCCCGTCCGGCGGCGGCGGTGCTCGGGCTGTTCACGTTCATGCAGGCGTGGAACGACTTCTTCTGGCCGCTCGTGGTGCTGGTGCCGGAGAACCCGACCGTGCAGACCGCTCTGTCCACCCTGGCCAGCGGCTACACCACGGACTACACGCTCGTGCTGACCGCCGCGACCATCGGCACGGTGCCGGTGTTGCTCGTGTTCCTGTTGTTCGGCCGTCAGATCGTCGGCGGCATCATGTCGGGCGCCGTCAAGGGCTGATCTTCATTGGAGACTGTTGTGAGCTTTCCGGACGGTTTTCGCTGGGGCGTGGCGACCTCGGCCTTCCAGATCGAAGGGGCGGCACGGACCGACGGCCGCGGTCCGTCCATCTGGGACACCTTCGCACGGGTTCCCGGCGCCGTCGCGTCCGGTGACACCGGGGACGTGGCGGCGGACCACTACCACCGCTGGGCCGAGGACGTGCGCCTGCTCGTCGACCTGGGTGTCGACGCCTACCGGTTCTCGGTGTCGTGGTCGCGGGTCCTGCCGGAGGGCACGGGACGCATCGAGCAACGCGGCCTCGACTTCTACCGACGGCTAGTGGAGACGTTGCGGGACAACGGGATCGAGCCGTTCCTGACGCTCTACCACTGGGACCTGCCGCAGACGCTGGAGGACAGGGGCGGGTGGCGCGACCGCGACACCTCCTCCCGGTTCGCCGACTACGCCGCCCTCGTGCACGAGGAGCTCGGCGACGTCGTCACCAAGTGGACCACGCTGAACGAGCCCTACTGCTCGGCGGTCGTGGGCTACGGCGAAGGCCGGCATGCTCCCGGTGCACGCGAGGGCCACGGCTCCCTGGCGGCAGCACACCACCTGCTGCTCGGGCACGGCCTGGCCGTGCAGGCCATGCGCGCCAACGGTCACGACGGCGAGTTCGGCATCGTGCTGAACCAGTCGCCCACCGTGCCGGTCAGCGACTCCCCCGCCGACGTCGCCGCGGCCGGCCGTCAGGACTGCCTGCTGCGGCGGCAGTTCACCGACCCGTTGTTCGGCTCGGCGTACCCGGACGAGATGACGTCGATGTTCGGCGAGATCAGCGACTTCTCGTTCCGGCACGACGGCGACCTGGCGATCATCGGCCAGCCGCTCGACTACGTCGGCCTCAACTACTACTACCGGCTGCACGTCGCCGACGCGCCGCACCGCGAGCCCGACCCTGCCAAGCGCACGGCTCACGACATCGGCGTCGACACGACCCAGATCCCGGACGTGCCACGCACCGGCATGGGCTGGCCCGTCGAACCCGACGGCATGACGTTCGCCCTGAACGACCTCAAGGCCCGTCATCCCGACCTGCCGCCCGTGTACGTCACGGAGAACGGCTGCGTCTACCCGGACTCGGAGGGGTTCGAGGACACCGAACGCATCTCCTACCTGCGCGACCACATCGCGGCCGCGCAGGCGTCGGGCGTGGACCTGCGCGGGTACTTCTGCTGGTCGCTGCTCGACAACTTCGAGTGGGCGCACGGCTACAAGCACCGGTTCGGCCTGGTGCACGTCGATTACCAGACGCTGCAACGCACTCCGCGTGCCAGCTACCGCTGGTACCGCGATTTCATCGCGAAGGCGCGGCAGGACAACTGATCGCGGGGATCTTCAGTTCGAGCAGGTAGTCGTCCACCCCGCCGCGCGTGCAGGCGCTGCGGGGATAGGCGATGTGGCCCCATCCCTCGTAGTTCAGCAACGCGGTGTTGCGCGGCGCCTGCCGGTGGACGCTGACCGCCCACGCGTGCGGGGTCGTCGGGTCGTACTTGGCGTTCAGCACCAGGATCTTCGGCGCGTCACCGAGGTCCAGGCGGTGGGGCGGGTTGGCGGGCTGCCCGGGAACCCCGATGCACGCGGTGGCCTCGTCGTGGCCGAGGAAGCTGCCGCGCATGATCGGCGAACGGCGCAGCTCGTCCGCCCGCATCCGCTGGTACTCCTGGAAGGTGCGGATGCGCAGGGAGAAGTCCTGGCAGACCGCGGCCAGCCGGACCGACTCGTAGTTGGGTTCGAAGGCCTGGGCCCGCAGCGACCGCCCCACGATCAGGTCGGCGGCCCAGAGCCAGTCCGGTCCGCGCAGCGCGAAGTACATGTCGTCGAGCAGGCCCTGCCGCCCCTGCGGTTCGCCGTCGGCGCGGACGAGTGCCGCCTCCCAGGCCGCGTAGACGTCCTGTCCGTGCAGCACGCAGTCCGTCGTGCGATCGCACCAGCTCGCGAACTCCCTGAACGCGTCGTCTCCGGCGGCCGCCCGGTCTCCGACGAATCGCCGGACGTCCGCGCTGTGGTCCACCACGCTGTCGAGGACCATCGCCCGGACCTTGCCGCCGAACCTCTCGGCGTACGCCTGGCCGTACACGGTGCCGTACGAGAGCCCGAAGTAGCTGATCTTCCGCTCCCCCAGCGCCCGCCGGGCCGCGTCCATGTCCTGCGCGACGGTGGCGCCGTCGGCGTGGTCGAGGATCGGCCCGCTGCGCTCGCGGCACTTCCGGAGCACGGTCCTGTTGTGCTCGAGCAGCGCGGCGAACCCGGCCTCGTCCTCCGGGTAGATCGACGGCTGCCCGTCCATCAGGTCGGCGCACCGCAACGCCAGGCTGTTCCCGGTGCCCCGCGAGTCGACGCCGACGATGTCGAACCGGGCCCGGACCTCCGGGCTGAACAGGCCGGAGAGCGCGAACTCCGCCGCGGAACCCCCTGGTCCGCCGGGGTCGACCATCAGCACGCCCAGCCGGCGTGCCGGGTCGGTGGCACGGTGACGCCCCAGCGCGAGGTCGATGCGCTCACCGCGGGGCTTCTTCCAGTCCAGCGGCACGCTGAGCGTTCCGCATTCGCCGTCCGGGTTGTCCGGGCAGGGCGCCCACGCGATCGACGACGCCGGCTCGGCGTGCGCCGCACCTCCGGAGACCACCAGAACCACCGCGGCGACGGATGCCGCCAGTGCCCGCCTCATCGTGCGCACGAAGCCCCCTCGAGCTTGCTCTGAGGCGGATCACCCTATGAGAGAAAGCGCTCTCACGGTTGCTCCGGACGCCGGAGCCGTTCGGCGGCCAGCCGTCCGGAGATCAGCACCGGCGGGATGCCGACACCGGGCGTGGTGCCGCTGCCGGCCAGCACGACGTTGCCGTTGCGGAACGGCAGGTTGCGCGGCCGGAACGGGCCGGTCTGGCCGAACGTGTGCGCGGCGGAGAACGGCGTGCCGGCGGCCTGGCCGTCGCGCGCCCAGTCGTCCGGTGTCACCACGGCGAGCGGTTCGGCGTCCACGAGCAGCTTGCGCGCCTCCATCTCGTCGATGAGCTCCTCGGCGTACCGCTGCGCCAGCGCGTCCCAGCGCAACGGGGCGGCGTCGAGGTTCGGGCACGGCGCCAGGAGGTACTGCAGGTGCCTGCCCACCGGTGCGAGCGCGGGATCGGTCAGGGTGGGCGTGGTCAGCAGCAGCGACGGATCGCTCATCACCTTCCCCTGCCGGATGATCTCGTCGAACGTGCCGTCCCACTTGTCGCCGAAGGAGATCGTGTGGTGGGCGAGGTCGTCCGCCACCCGGCCGGCGCTGAGGTGCACGACCACCGCGGACGGCGACCAGCGCAACGGCCGGACCCGGCGCGGTTCGCCCCGCAGCAGCCGGGTGCTCTGAGCCGGTCCGGTGGCGAGAACGACGGCGTCGCACGGAAAACGGGTGCCGGCCGCGCGCACGGCGGTCACCCGGTGCCCGCTCCGTTCGAGCTCCTCGGCCTCCACGCCGTAGTGGAACCGCACGCCCGCTTCGGAGGCGGCGTCCGCCAAAGCCTGCGGCACCGCGCGCATGCCGCCGCGCGGGAACCACACGCCCGCAATGGTGTCCATGTAGGCGATGACGGCGTAGGCGGCGAGAGCGTCTTTCGGTGCGACACCGGCGTAGAGCGCCTGGAAGGTGAAGACGCGCCGGAGCCGGTCGTCTTGCAGGAACCGCCCCACCGCCTTCGCCAGCGACCCGAACCCGCCGAGCCGGGCGAGCGAGACCAGGTCGGGACCCGCGAGATCGAGCGGGGAGTCGAAGCTCGCGCCGATGAACCTGTCCCGCTCCACCTCGTAGAGCCTCGTCAGCCACGCGCGCAGGTCGAGGTACCCCTGCGCCTCCCGGTCTCCCGCGAAGTCGCGCACGGCCTGTTCCATGCTGTCGGCGTCGGTGTGCACGTCCAGCGCCGTGCCGTCGGCGAACGACGCGCGGTAGGCGGGCCGCAACGGCAGCAGCTCCAGGTGGTCCTCACGCCTCTGCCCCACCGCGGCGAACGCGTCGTCCAGCAGTTCCGGCATCGTGAGCACGGTCGGGCCGGTGTCGATCCGGTGACCGCCGATGTCGAGCCGACCGGCGAGCCCACCCGGATGCGGCCGTCCTTCGAGAACCGTCACCTCGTGTCCCGCGCCGCGCAGGTGCAGCGCCGCCGACAACCCCGACAGTCCCGCGCCGACCACGACCACACGGTCCGTGCGGCCTTTCACCACGTGTACCACTGCGTTCCCCTCGCTCAGGTCGTTCGTGCCACGGCGCGACCGGCGAGGCGCACCAGCTCGTGCCGGGCCTCGCCGTCGATGTCCGCACGGTCCAGCGCCGCGATCCCCGACCCGGCCAGTCTCTCGATGTGCTCCTCCACCGCGGCGACGGCGCCGAGCTCCACGAGCAACGCGCACACGTCGGCGACGGTCCGCTCGCTGACGTTCCCGCTCTCCAGGCAGCGCCGCAGCAGCCGCTGGGCCGCAGGTCTGCCCTGCGCTCGGGACAGGGCGACGGACATCAACGGCGTCCGCTTGCCCTCCCTCAGGTCCTCGCCCACCGGCTTCCCGGTGACCGACGGGTCGCCGAACACCCCGATCAGGTCGTCCCGCAGCTGGAAGGCGACGCCGATGTCGTGGCCGTACGCGCGCAGGCAGTCGACGACGTCGTCGTCAGCCCCGGCGAGGGCGGCGCCGAGGTGCAGCGGCCGTTCCACCGTGTACGCGGCGGTCTTCAAAGCCGCCACCCGGACGGCGTGCTCCAGCGACTCCTCGCGCCGTGCGACGGCCAGCAGGTCGAGGTGCTGCCCCGTGATCATCTCGGTCCGCATCGCCTGCCAGGGGCCCCAGGCGCGGCTCAGCGCGTCGGCGGGCAGACCGGCGGTCACCAGCGCGTCGTCCGCCCACGCCAGCGCCAGGTCGCCGACCAGGATCGCGGCCGAGTCGCCGTACCGGCGGGCACTCGCTGCCCACCGTTCACGCCGGTGCAGCGCGGCGAAGGACTCGTGCGCCGACGGCCTGCCCCGCCTGGTCACCGAGCGGTCCATCACGTCGTCGTGCACCAGCGCGCAGCACTGCAGCAGCTCCAGCGCCACCATGGCGCGCACCACGGCGTCCACCGGCGGCTCACCACCTGCCGCGCGCCATCCCCACCAGGCGAACGTGGGCCTGATCCGCTTGCCGCCGGCCAGGACCATTCCCCGCAGCTCGGCGGTGAGCTCGGGGGCGAGGTCCTGTCGTGCGTGCAGGAACTCGTGCAGTGCTTCGTCGAGCAGGGCGCGGAAGTCGTCCACCCGCGACGTGCGAGCGTCCACGCTGGTCAACAGCGACATCAGGCGTTCCTCGGAAGTCGGCGGGAGTTCGGTGCTCCGAGCTAAGCAGCGTGGTGGGAGATCTGCATGATGAGCGCGGTCGTTGTGCGGAAGGCAATTCGCGGACTTAGCGTGGAGGAACCTCCTCCGCGAAAGGACCCGCTGATGTCGGCTGAGCGCGAACTGGATGCCGCGGGCGTCACCGCCCCGGCGTTGCGCGACGCGTACCGGCGCTGCCGTGAGCTCAACGCACAGCACGGCCGCACCTATTACCTGGCAACGAGGATGCTCAGCGCGGAGCAACGTCCCGCCGTCCACGCGTTGTACGGCTTCGCCCGGTGGGTGGACGACGTGGTCGACGACGTCCACAGTGGAGTCGACGAGAAGGCCGCCGCGCTCGGTGCGATCGACGGCCGCCTTCAGACGGCGTTGCGGGACGGGGCCACGGACGACCCGGTGCTGGCGGCGCTGATCGACACCGTGCACCGCTACGACATCCCCGTCCAGCACTTCCAGGACTTCATGGCGTCGATGCGGATGGACCTCACCGTCACCGACTACGCCACCTACTCCGACCTCGAACGGTACGTGCACGGGTCCGCCGCCGTGATCGGCCTGCAGGTGCTGCCGGTGCTCGGCACCAGCACCTCCCGGGAGGAGGCCGAACCGGCCGCGGCGGCGCTCGGGGTGGCCTTCCAGCTCACCAACTTCATCCGCGACGTCGGTGAGGACCTCGACCGCGGCCGGGTGTACCTGCCCGCCGACGAGCTCGCGGCGTTCGGCGTCGACCGGGAACGTCTGCTGCACGCGCGTGCGGCAGGCAGAGCCGACCAGCAGGTGCGCGCCGCGTTGCGGGACCAGGTGCGGAGAGCGCGCCAGGTCTACGAGCGGGCCTGGCCGGGCATCGGCATGCTCGCGCCCCGGTCACGGCCCTGTGTGCTCACCGCCTACCGGCTGTACGGCCGGATCCTCGACCTCGTCGAGGGCGCGGACTGCGACGTGCTGTCGCGCCGCGTCGTCGTGTCGAACGGCAGGCGGCTCGCGGTCGCCCTGCCCGCGCTGGCGAGGGCGGTGTTCGCCCGTGCGGCCTGAGAGGAAGTCGATGCGCGACCGGATCCCGTTGCGGATCTACTCGAGCCCTCCGTGGCGGGAGCAACGGCCGACGTGGCAGGACGCCAAGCCGGCGCTGATCGAGGCCGCGCTCAAACGCGCCACCGCGCGCCCGTCCGGCAACTGGTTCGTCGCGGGTGCCAGCAGTGACGTCGTGAAGGGCAAGCCGTGCGGCCGCACCATCGCGGGGCGGGAGGTCGTGCTCTGGCGCGGGCCGCACGGCGTGCTCATGGCGGGCTCCGGCTCGTGTCCGCACCTCGGTGCGCCGCTGTGCGACGGCGCCGTGGCCGAGGGCAAGCTGATCTGCCGCTGGCACGGCCTCGCGCTCGACGGCACGCGGTTCGGCGCCTGGACGCCGTTCCCCGCGCACGACGACGGGGTGCTGGTGTGGGTCCGGCTGGACGAGGTGGGCGGCGAGGAACCGCTGGACGCTCCTGTCCTGCCCGAACGGCCGCCGGCGGGGTCGATCGACGCGGTGGCCACGCTCATCGGCCGGTGCGACCCCGAGGACGTCGTCGCCAACCGGCTCGACCCCTGGCACGGCGCGTGGTTCCACCCCTACTCGTTCGCGAACCTGCACGTCCTCGAGACGCCCACGGAGGCGGAGGACCGGTTCCTGGTCGAGGTCACCTTCCGGGTCGCCGGACGGGTCGGCGTGCCGGTCATCGCCGCCTTCACCTGCCCGGAGCCGCGAACGGTCGTGATGCACATCGTCGAGGGCGAAGGCGAGGGCAGCGTCGTCGAGACGCACGCGACACCCATCCGTGCAGGCAGGACCGCCGTGGTGGAGGCGACCATCGCGCACTCGGACCGGCGCGGCTTCGCACTGGCCAGGCCCGCGGCGGGCGTGTTGCGGCCGGTCATGCGGTGGGCCGCCGAACGACTGTGGCGCGACGACCTCGACTACGCCGAACGCCGGTACGCGCTGCGGCAGACGGGCCGGTTCCCCGATTGAGTGCGTCGAGTTGCGTCGTTTCTGAGTCGATTTTACGATGGTCTCCCATCGAGGGTCGACTCCAGAGGACGTGCGCCATGCCCGAACTGTCCCGCCTGCCCCAACCGGTCGCGGAGTCGTGGGACTGGCAGCTCGCCGGTCTGTGCCGCGGTATGGACAGCACCTACTTCTTCCACACTCCCAACGAGCGGGGCTCGGCACGCGAAAAACGCGAGGCTGCGGCGAAGGCCGTCTGCCAGCGCTGCCCGGTCATGGAAAAATGCCGTTCGCACGCGCTGGAGGTCCAGGAGACCTTCGGCATCTGGGGTGGACTCGGGGAAAGTGAGTTGAGGGCGATTCTCGCGAAACGTGCCCGTAGGACGTGACCTACACACCGCGCGCGGTGGCGGGGATGCTCGGCGTCGCCCCGACCACGCTCAGGACGTGGGACCAGCGCTACGGGCTGGGTCCCTCCATCCGCACCGACGGCGGCCACCGCCGTTACGAGGACGCGGACGTCGAAGTGCTGCGCAGGATGGTGGTGCTGACCGGTCAGGGTGTGGCGGCGTCGTCCGCCGCCGTGCTGGCGCGCCACGAACCGCAGGCCAGGCCCGACCTCGCCTTCTCCCCGCTGTCCTCAGAGGACGCGGTCTCGGCGCGGCGGAGTTTCCTGGCTGCGGCGAAACGTCTCGACGAACCGATGATGTCGGAACTCGCCGAGAAGCTCATCACCGACCACGGCGTCGTGTCCGCCTGGGAGGCCGTGTTCGTCCCCGTGCTCGTGGCGCTCGGTGAACTGGTCGCCGACACCGGGCAGGGAGTGGAGATCGAGCACCTCGCCAGCGGAAGCGTGCTGTTCGCCCTGCGCAGCATCCCTCGCGCGAGCAGTCCCGGTGTGCTGTCCGCGCTGCTGGCGTGCGCACCGGACGAACAGCACTGGCTGCCGCTGGAGGCGCTCGGCGCCGCACTGTCCGAACAGGGCCGCATGTGGCGCAACCTCGGAGCACGCGTGCCCGCCGAGGCGTTGTACGACGCGGTGACCCGCCTGCGCCCCACCGTCGCGCTGATCTGGGCGCACCAGCCCGAACTGGCGCTCCGGGTACCGCTGGAGGAACTCGGGGCGCGGCCGGGCACGGTGCTCGCGGTCGCGGGAGCCGGGTGGCACAGCCTGGCACTGCCGTCGTTCGTGCACCGGCCGGCCACGCTGACCGAGGCGATCAGGATCGTGCTGGACCACACCGGTTCCTAAGCACCTGACCGGAAGTCCTGTCCGAAACGACGGACTACCCCCCACCCCCGAACTTGAGCGTGCCCGGCTCAAGTCTAGAACCGCACGCGGGGACCTTTCGTACTGTCAGAGCACACGCGGGGACCCCGCGTACTGCAAAAAAAGAGCGTGCCGGGCCCCTTGTGACCCATCGGGAACTGGACCCGACGGGCCGGGGACAGAACTTCTCGCCAGGTGCTTAGAAGAGGTCGCGGTCGCGTTCCCGCACGCGCACCTCGTCCAGTTCCGCGATGCGCCGCAGCCCCTGCACGGCCCTCGCCATGCGGTGGTTCCCGCTCACCTGGGCCTCGTGCCGGTCGAGCCACGCCCAGTAGCCCGCGGTGAACGGGCACGCACGCTCGCCCGTGCGCCGCTTCGGGTCGAACCAGCACGTGCCGCAGTGGTCCGTCATCCGGTTCAGGTAGGCACCCCCGCTGAGGTACGGCTTGGTCGCGATCACGCCGCCGTCCGCGTGCTGGCTCATCCCGATGACGTTGACCGGCATCACCCACGGGAAACCGTCCACGAAGGACGTGACGAACCAGTCGTTGAGCGCTGCCGGGTCGTAACCTCGTTGCAGCGCGTGGTTCCCCAGCACCATCAGTCGTTGGATGTGGTGCACCCAGCCGTGGTCGCGGACGCCTTCCAGGGCTGTCCGCAGGCACGCCGCGCGCACCATGGACGGCCGCAGCTCCGCCCACCACGACGGCAGCCCCGCGGTGGCCTGGAAGTCGTTGCGCCGCAGGTAGTCCGGGCCGAGGTGCCAGTACAGCTGCCACACGTACTCGCGCCAGCCGAGCACCTGCCGGACGAACCCCTCGACGCTCGCGAGTGGCGCGGCGCCGTCGCGGTAGGCGTCCTCCGCCGCGTAGACGACCTCCAGCGGGTGCAGGAGCCCGTGGTTGAGCGGCACCGACAGCAGCGAGTGCGCCATCGTCCAGTCCTTGGTCAGGACGGCGTCCTCGTGCGGGCCGAAGTGCGGGAGGCGGTCGCGCAGGAAGACCTCCAGCGCCGTGAGCGCCTCCTCCCGCGTGATGGCGAAGCGGCGCGGGCCGTCCCTGCCCACCGCGGGCAGGTCCATCGCGTCGAGGTCGGCGCGCACCTGCGCGTCGATGTCGTCCTCCTCCGGCCACCACGGCGCCGGCACGCCGAGCCTCCCGCGTTTCGGCGGGGGTTCGCGGTTCTCGGCGTCGAAGTTCCACCGGCCGCCCACCGGGACGTCGCCCTCCATCAGCACGTCGAAGCGGGTGCGCTGGTAGCGGTAGAAGTCCTCCATCAGGAACCGCTCGCGCGGCCCCGCCCACGCGGTGAACTCGTCGCGGGACAACGCGAACGCGGGGGTGGGCAGCACCTGCACGCCGAGTTCGGTCAGCATCCTGTGCGCGGGGGCGGAACCCGGCTGGTAGGCGACCAGTGGACGGTCGAGCTCACGAATCGCCTCGCGATAGGTGTTCGCGCGCACGAGGGTGATGCGATCGGGGAACTCGGCGGCGAGATGGCGCATGCCGGACAGCACCAGGTGCAGCTTCTGGCGGTGGTACGGCTTGCGGCGCAACGCGGTGGCCGACTCGATCAGCACGATCTCGTCGTGTCCTGAGTGGAACTGCGGTCCGAGCTGGTCGCCGAACAGCAACAGTGTCGTCACCGATCACCTGGTTCCCGCGCGGCGCTCACAGCGTCCTCCAGCGCCGGGCAACTGATCGCAGCAGCGGCACCCGGCCCTCGAGCGGCACGGTCCACAGGTCGGTGCCCGCGACGCCCCAGCGGCTCAGCAGGTGGTTGGCCGCGGCGAACCCCGTGGTGGCGGCGCGTTCCATGAGTGCGACGGGCAGGTCGATGCGCACCAGGTCACCCGCGACCACCAGGAAGTCGTCCGGTGTCCGCACCCCCGGCCGGTTCGCGTAACCACCGGCGGGGAACAGCGGGCAGTCCTCGCGCAGCTCGTGCCGTTCGTCGACCACCCCCGCCCGCTTGGTCTCCGGGTACACCTCGGTGAGCTGCTGCCAGAGCCGGGCGCGCGCCGACCGTTCGTCCACATCGGACGGAAGTGCGTAGCCGTGCAGTTCCACGACGGAGCCGCCCGTGCGGGCCGCCCACGCCCGTGCCTCGTGTTCGTAGTGGTCGAGAACACTGATGTTGTCCAGCAGGTCGTGCCCGCCGGTGCCGAGGAAGCCCGGCCGGTCCGCGTCCACGGGGGTGTCCAGCCAGTACCGCGACACGAGGAACCGGGGCGCGGTGCGCAGCCCGCCGACCTTCTCGCGCCACCCGGCGTCACCGAGCGTCGGCGACTCGCCGACGAGTGACCGCAGACCCGCGACGTCCGCGGCGAGCACCACGGCGTCCGCCTCGATCGCACCGTCGCCGATGGTGACGGAGAACCGCTTCTGCTCGCCCGGCAGCACGGACCTGACCTGCACGCCCGTGCACACCGTCGCGCCCAGCAGGGCGAGGTGGCGCCGGAGCGGCTCCCACAGCCCGTGCGGGAACGGGTCCGCGGCCACGTCGAACAGCAATCCCTCGCCGGAGCCGAGGAAGTAGATGTGGAACATCACCGCGAGCTCCGCGGCCGACATGCGCGTGGGGTGGGCGAAGAAGCTTCGAGAGAACACCTCGAAGGCGAGGGCGTGCGCGGCCTCCGGGAAGCGGATGCGTTCCAGGTAGGTCGCGGCGTCGATGCCGTCGAGCTCCTCGTACACCCGCGGCACCGACACGTCGAGCAACGACAGCGCGGCCCGTGCGTTCACGTCGGGCAGGTCGCGCCAGCGGAACGTGGGGCTGCTGCGGAGGAAGGCGAGCGCGTTCCACGGCACGGCCGTGGGGAGGTTCGCGAACCCGTCCCGATGGCCCGACGCGTGCTGCAGCGGGTAGTCCGGCAGTCCGACGAGGGCCCGTCCGGTCGGGTCTACGCGCTTGAGCAGGGCCCGGAGGTTGTAGTACTGCCGGAAGAACGCGTGGAAGCCGCGCGTCATCGTGGCGTCGCTGCCGTCCGCAAGCCTGGTGCTCCAGCCGCCGACGCGTCCGCCGAGGTAGTTCTCCCGTTCGCACAGCACGACCTGGGCCCCGCGCTCGGCCAGCAGCGTCGCCGCGGAGAGCCCGGCGATGCCCCCGCCCACCACGGCGACCACGGGCGCGTCCCCGTCGAACTGCGCACGCCCGACCGGCGCCGGGATCCGTACGGCCTTGCGGTCCCTCATGGCTGCACCTGTTCCGGCACGTGCCCGCGGAAGGTGTGCACGACGCCGAGCTGCAGGCCCGGTATCGGAGCACTGCGCACTCCGACGAAGTCGTTGCGCCGCAGGCGGTCTCGCAGCGCCGTCGCCCCGTCGAAGTCCATCACGCTGCGCCACAGGTACGTGTACAGCGAACGGTCGCCGGTGGCGAGCCAGCCCGCCGGCACGATGAACCCGCACAGCACCGTCCACAGTGCCGTGCTGAGCATCGAGTCCCGCACCGAATACTCGTGCAGCACCAGCGTTCCACCGGGTTTCAGCATGGTCCGGATCCGGCTCAGCGTCGCGTCCGGCTCGGGCAGGTTGCGCACGAGGTAGGCGGCGAACACCGCGTCGAACGGCCCCTCGTCCACGTCCTCCGCCCTGCTGTGCACGAACCTCACCGTCTCCGGCCAGCGCTTCTCCCGCGCCCGCTCGATCATGCCCGCCGAGGCGTCGACGGCGACGATCTCCACACCGGGCGCGGCGGCGACCAGGGCGGCCGTGGAGGCGCCGGTGCCGCAGCCGAGGTCGAGCACCCGCATCCCGGGACGCAGGCCGAGCGCCCGCGCGGAGCGGCGCAACGCCTGGTGGTAGCCGGGGTTGAGCCCGACGAGGAAGTCGTAACCGCGTGCCGCGCGGTCGAACTTCGCCGGCACCTCAAGCTTGTTCACGCGCGACCCTTCCCCGTTCCCACAACAACAACACGGCGGTGACCATGGCGAACCCGTAGAGGAAGTCCTCCACCGGGATGTCCCACGGCACCCGCACCCCGCTGATCGCCCAGTCCGCGTACAGCACGATGGGCGCGTCGAGCCTCGTCAGCCATCCGTCCACCGGCACCTGGAACCCGAGCACGATCACCATCGTGATCCAGTAGGCGGGCCTGGTGAACAAACCGGTGCGCAGCAAGCAGAACTCCAGCAACAGCACCACGACCACCGCCGTGATCGCGGCGAACGAGTACTCCTCAACCATCACGCAACCAACGTTCCGAACGTCCGCGGACGGCCTCGTAGGTCAGCACCGCGCAGAGCGGGATCGCCAGGAAGAACAGGACTTCCTCGATCGGCAGCACCCCGCCGATCAGCACGCCCGTCGTCGCCTCGGGGTGAAAACTCCAGTGCCCGCGCAGGATGGCGACAACATCCCAAACAGCCAGGACGAGCAACACAGGTGCGATGGCACGCGCCAGGTCCGGAGCACGGCGGTACACGCCACGTCCCATCCACTCCAGCGGCACCGTGATGAGCACGCACACGCCCAGCACCACCAAGTATTCGTACTGGCTTCGCATCACCGACCTCCCACGACGACCGTATGGGCGGCACGGCGAGTCTGCACAACGGCAGAAGAACATTCCTTGCGATGGGACGGCGTTCCACTGTGGTCAGGTCGTCTCCGCCTTGGAGATCGCGTAGTAGGCGTCCACGGTGTCACCGTCGATGCCCACGAAGGCGTCGATCCACGAGGCCGCGGCACGCACCAGCACCAGCAGCGCGTCGAACCGCTGCTCCTCCCCCAGCACGCCCAGCACCACCACGACACGCCCGTCGTCACCGCACGCCAGTCCGCTCAACACCTCGGAGGCCGCCTCGACCGCCTGCGCGCTGGTCCGGTCACCGGGCGTCGCCGGCACGGACACCGGAATGCGGACGGACGGATTCAGCGACCCACGCGGCACACCGCGCAGCAGAACCGCCGCGCACGTGTCGATCGCGACCATCCTCGTCCGCTCCTCCGAAGCCAGGCACCGCACGGCTTCGATGGACCACGGGTGGTCACGTCTGTTGATCGCGCCCATCGCGGCCAGGGTCACTTCCCTGGCCTGCACGTCGTCGAGCCGCTGCATCGACTCCCTGCCTCCTCCACAGTCGGCCCCGACTGGAATGCGCCCCCGCGCACGACTTTTGTCGCACCTACTGAGACATGGTCGAACGGCCTCAAACACGCTGCATGACGAGTGGCCCGCAGTTCACCCGTCCGCACCAGCGCAGTCGGTCTACGCACTCAGATGTTGCTAACATCCGAATGTTGACAACCTCGGAAAGGGCGACATGGCGACCAGACACCTCCACGTGGTCCGGCACGGCGCGGCGGACCCGTTCGGCGAGCTCACCGCCACCGGCGCCCGGCAAGCGCACCTGCTGGGCGAGCGCCTGGCCCGCCTGCCGATCGACACCGTCTGGCACTCGCCCCTGACCAGAGCCGCCCGCACCGCCGAGATCCTGGGCGAACACCTGCCAGGCGTCGACGTTCGGGAGGCCCCCGAACTGGCCGACCACGTACCGCACGTGCCAGCCGATCCCCCACCCGCGTGGGCAGGCTTCTTCGACGGCTACGACACGGCGGAAGCCTCCGCCGGCGCACTCCTGGCGGAGGCCTTGACCAGCCGGTTCGCCCGCCCCGCCGACACCGAGCGCCACGAGGTCCTGGTCACCCACGCCTACCAGGTGGCCTGGCTGGTACGGCACGCCCTCGGCGCGCCCGCGGACCGGTGGCTGGCGATGAGCTGCGGCAACGCCGCGCTGACGGCGCTCCAGTTCCGCGAGGGCTCGCCGCCGGCCCTGCTGCTGTACAACGACATGAGCCATCTCCCGGCGGAGCTGCGCTGGACGGGGTTCGGACCGGGCACCCGGCCCTGAGGCCGAGCCGCCGCGGGGGCGCGGACGTCACGGAAGGCACGCTCCCGCACGGCTGGTCCACGACCAGAATCCCGCCTACCGCCTCCGCAGCACTGCCTGCGCGGCCTCGAGTCGCTCGGTCTCCTCCCGCGCGGACCTGTCCCCCGACACCTCGTCGGCCCACTCCAGCAACCGGTGCAGACTCTCGTCCGCCCCACCCACGACAACGCGTGCCATCCCAGCGGCAACAGCTCCGCTGCTGCCGTCGATGGTGACCGTGGCGCCCACCCCGACGGTGTGCCCGCCCACGGACACCGAGTCGCAAGCCACCACGAGGTCAGCCACCCCCACGACAGCAGGCTTTCCTATGGAACGCGCCACCACGGCCGCGTGGCTCGCCGGGCCTCCCCGCGCGGTGACGATGCCGGTGGCCGCTGCCAGGCCGCGGATGTCGTCCGGCGACGTCTCCGGCCGCACCAGCACCACCGGACCGTCGGCGGCCATGCGGACCGCCTCGTCCGCCGTGACCGCCACGCGACCCGAGGCCACCCCAGGGCACACGCCCAGCCCGCGCGCGATGACGTTGGCCTCCGGGGCGATGCGAGGGGTGCGGACGTGGCGGAGGTGCTGCGGTGACACGCGGAGCAGCGCCGCGGAACGGTCGATCACGTGCTCGTCGGCCAGGTCGGTGGCCAGGCGGACGGCCGCTGCTCCACCGAACCGGGCCGGGCGAACCTGGAGCAGCCACAGTTCGCCCGACTCGTAGGTGAACTCGACGTAGCAGGCGTCGCGGCAATGCTGTTCGAGGCGGCGCAGTGCGGCCAGGAGGTCTTGCCACACAAGGGGTTCGCGGTCGGCGAGCGAAGACAGGGGGTGGGTCAGGACGCGGCCCGAGACGACGTCGGAGCCCTGATGTCCGAAGAGGACTTCGCCGAACGGGGTGTTCTCGCCGGTGTCCGGGTTGCGGCTGAACGCCACGCCGGAGCCGCTGTGGGCGTCGCGGTCGCCGAACACCATGCGTTGCACGATGACGGCGGTGCCGAGGTCGTGCGGGATGTCGTTGAGGGTGCGGTAGGTGCGGGCGCGGGGTGTGTTCCAGGACGAGAACACCGACTTCAGCGCCTGGTCCAGGGCGTCGGGGGTCACGTCGAGGTTGAGGATCGTGTCCATCATGCCCGGCATCGACACGGCGGCGCCGGAGCGCACGGAGACCGGCGTTCCGAGTGGGGTTACGGCGGCCGCTAGTTCGGTGCTGAGGCCGTCGGGCAGGTGGCCGTCGCGGAGGAACGCGCGGCAGGCGTCGGTGGTGACGACCACAGCGGCGGGCACCGGCAGGCCCAGGCGGTGCAGCAGCACCAGGCCGGAGGCCTTGCCGCCCAGCAACTCCGGTGGTTCGTCGACGAAGGCGGAGAGGTGTCTCACCCAACCCATCGTGCGATCCCCAGGGTTGCCAGGAGGTCCTCATGCAGTTCCGCCCAGATCGTGTGGAATGACGCGATCGTGTCGGCCAGGTACTCCAGTTCGCCTGCCTGGGCGCGGGCGAGGGCTTCGGACAGGCGGGTTTCGTAGCGGCCGAACCTGGGGGCTGCCAACGACAGTGCGGTGATGACCACGGAGGCGCGTTCGTGGAAGTCGGTGAACAGAGCCAGGACGCGAGCGTCGTAGGCGGTGTCGCTGTGGTCGTTGATCGTCGTCACGCCGTCGACGGAGCGGACCTGCCACGCCGTGCACAGGTCGAGCAGTTCGGGGTTGAGCACCAGGAACGCGTCGAACGCCTCCGCCAGTGCGGGGCGGGTGCCGGCCGAGTCCAGCTCGGCGCTGGTCCAGGAGGCGTCGGCGGCCCGGCCCGAGTAGGTGAGCGCCCAGCCGCCGAAACCCCTGTGGTGCGTGACGAGGCCGGCCACCGCGAGGTCGATCAGTTCAGACTCCACTTCGGACTCTTCCAGCCCGGTGAACGACGCCACGCGGGTGAGGCCGCTCGTGCCTACGCAGCGCAACGCGTGCAGCACCTGGTCCCCGCTCACGACGTCGCCTCCCGTCGGCGGGCTCCTGCGGCGTGGCCGGCACCTCGGCCGTGGGACCGGGCGACGATCATGCCGCCGCGCACGCTGACCGCGGACTCGGTCTCGTCGCCGGGATCCGTGACGCCGATCGAGGACGCCACCGCGGCGTCGTCGTCCAGCACCAGCCGGACGTGCTGCCAGACGTCGGGCGCGAACACCTTCCGCAGACAGCCGACGGCGTCGGTCACCCGCAGCCGGACCAGGCGACCGGTCTCGTCCGGGTCGCTCGTGACCACGGCCAGGACGACCTGTTCGCCGGGCTTGGCTGAGCGAACCGCCTCCTCGGCCGCACCGAGCCGGTTCGCACCCAGCACCACCAGCAGGCCGTTCGTCAGGTCGACCTGGTCGCCGCTGATCTGGTCCACCAGGCCGTCCGGGATGGTCCAGGCATCCGAGCACGCCTGCGCCGGAGCGACGTACGGCAGGTGCGGCGGTGCCCACGTGTCCGGCAGGTCGATCTCGGCCAGGTGCCTGCACGCGTGCGCCACGTCGAACGGGTCGCCGAACCCCGGTGTCGTCTCGGCGCGATGGCCCGCGCCGTCGAGCATCGTCAGCACGAGCTCGGCCAGGCGCACCCGCCGGAACGGCGCGCCGCGTTCCAGGGCGATGGCCAGCAGCAACGCCTCCACTCGGGCGAGATGTGCCAGCACCGCCGGGCGGTGCTCGTCCTCGAACACGCCGTCCAGCGACCGCAGCTGCAGACGCCCACCCGGCGCCGAGTCGCCCACCAGCGGCAGCCGTTCGAGCCACACCCTCGCGAACACGCCCAGCGCGTCGACCCTCGACGACGGCGACACCACCGCCTGCGGTTCGTCCTCGGCGGCCTTCCCGACCAGGTCGATCAGCACCGCCAGGTAGAGGGCGCGCTTGCTCGGGAAGTTCGAGTACACCGCGCCGCGTGTCAGCTCGGCGCGTTCGGCGATCCGGTCGACCTTCGCCGGCACGAAACCGTGCTCCGCGAACTCCTCCCGCGCCGCCGCCAGCACCGCGGCACGCGTGCGCGCCTGCTGCTGCACCCGAGTCAGCCGAACCATCGCCGCTCCCGTCGAACACATCTGAGATGTTGTCATCATCCAGATTACCTGAACTTCCGAGAGCCTGATGCCCGGCGGGTATCGGGTACGACGAAGCAGGTCTTGGACGGTTCGCCGGGATCAGCAGAGGCTGGAGACACCACCAGGAAAGGAACCAGCGATGAAGGTGTTCATCACCGGAGCGTCGGGCTACATCGGCAAGGCCACCGTGGCCGCGCTGCTGAACGAAGGTCACTTCGTGGAGGCGCTCGCCCGCACCGAGGCGTCGGCGAAGACCGTCAGCGAGGCCGGCGCGACGCCCGTGCGCGGCGGACTGGCCGACCTCGACGTCCTCACCGCGGCGGCGGCCCGCGCGGACGCCGTGATCCACCTCGCCCAGGCCGACAGCGCCGAGGCCGACCTCGCCGCCGCGACCGCGATGCAGGACGGCGCCGGCGAAGGCACCTACGTCCACACGGGCGGCACCTGGGTCTACGGCGACACCGACGGCATCGCCGACGAGGAAGCCCCGTGGAACCCGCCGGCCCTCGTCGCCTGGCGCGAGGCGGTCGAGGAGAAGGTGCTCGCGCGCGGCCGGTCGGCCGTGATCAGGCCAGGCCTGTTGTACGGCAGGGAGAACCGCCTGATCGACGTCTTCTTCACCCAGCCGGGCAAGGAGTCCGGCGCGATCCCCTACATCGGCGACGGCACGAACCACTGGTCGCTCGTGCACGTCGACGACCTCGCGGACCTGTACGTCAAAACCCTGGCCGCCAAGGCGGGAGCGGTGTACGTCGGCGTCGGCGGCGTGGACCCGACGGCACGCGAGATCGCCACCGCGATCAGCAACGGCGCCGGCCTGGATGGCAAGACCATCTCACTCCCCCTGGAAGACGCCCGCGCGCAGATGGGACCGATCGCGGACGCCTTCGCGCTGGACCAGCGGTTCACCCCGGCACGCGCCCAGCGCGAGCTGAACTGGACACCCCGGCACACCGACCCGCTCGCGATCCTCGCGCTGGGCTGATCAGAGCGGCTTCGGCGCGGCCGGCAGGCCCGTGAACACGGCGGAGATCAGCCGCCGCCCCTGGGCCACACCGGCGTCGTTGTTCGGGACGCGCCACAGGAAGCTCATCAGCATGATGAGACGGCCGAGAGCCTCCTCGCGCACGGTGTCGTGCACGCGCACCAGGCCGGGTTCACCTCAGGTGGTCGACCGGTAGAGGACCTCGGGAACGCATCGTCCTGATGGCGAAGGAGCTGCGCACGTCGACCACCGCCGGGATGGCCAGGACGTGGGCCAGCAGCAACGGCTCGTAGGACGGCAGGTCGGGGAGCACGCCCTCGGCGAAGAAGTCGGCCGATCCCGTCACCAGGTGGCACGCCACCACGGCCGGGATCGCGAGCAGGGCGTCCTCCACCTCCCGCGCGGTCTCGGCGGAGTGGCCGTTGACCTTGAGCTCCAGGAAGACCGTGAGCCCGAGGCCGGCCTTGGACCGGTCCAGCTCGGCCCGGTAGCCCGCGATGATCCCGGCGCTCTCCAGCGCGCGAACCCGGCGCAGGCAGGCGGACGGCGAGAGGCGCACGGCCTCGGCGAGCTCGTTGTTGGGCATCCGGCCGTCGGTCTGGAGCCGGCGCAGGATCGCCCGGTCGACGGCGTCGAACCTGTCCATGTGCACAGTATTCGACGATCGCCAGAATTCACGCAACCCAGTTGCACGTAACGGGCCTAGCGCGCTTCATCTTCGCAGCGGCTGTCTCGCCCAGCGCTCAAGAATTCAGGGCATGTCCTCACCACTCACCGTGTCGCGCGGCTCAGCGATGTACGTCGGCGCCCTGCTGGGCCCCGGCCTGCTGGTGCTGCCCGGCCTGACCGCGGCCATCGCCGGTCCGGCGTCCGTCCTGACCTGGGCCGCCCTGCTCGTGCTGTCCGGCCTGCTGGGCTGGGTGTTCGCCGCGCTCGGCATCCGCGTGCCCTCCGCGACGGGCGTCCGGGGTTACGTCGCGCTCGGCCTCGGCGGCAGGGCGGCCACGGCGACGTCCTGGACGTTCCTCGCCGGGATCATCACCGGCACCCCGATCGTCTGCGTGATCGGCGGCAGCTACGTCGCCGAGCTCGCCGGTGCGGGCCGGGTCACGGCGTGCCTGATCGCCGTCGTGATCATGCTCGCCGTCCTGGTCATCACGTCCCGCGGCCTGCGCACGTCGTCGGCCATCCAGTTCGGACTCGTGCTGCTGCTCATCGCGGTCGTGGCGATCAGCGTCGCGGGCGGGGCGTTCGCGGCCGACTCCGCGAACTGGACGCCCTTCGCCCCGCACGGCTGGGCGGCGATCGGCACCGCCGCCGCGCCGCTGATGCTGTCGTTCGTCGGCTGGGAGGCCGCCGCGCCCCTGACCGCGAGGCTGACGGACCCGCGGCGCCAACTCCCCCGCATCGTCGCGATCACGCTGGCCGTGACCAGCCTGCTCTACCTGTCGCTGGCCGCCGTGACCGTGGCGGCGCTGGGCCCGGACGCCGGCAGCTCCACACCGGTCGCGAAGCTCCTGGTGCTCGCGGTCGGCCCGGCCGGCGTGGTGCTGGCGGGCGTCTCGGCGGTCGTCCTCACCATCGGCACCGTCAACGCCTACGTCTCGGGCGCGGGGACTTTGGCGCGCACCCTCACGTCCCAGGGCGACCAGGACACACCGCCACGCTGGCTGAACGTCGCGATCCTCGCGTCCGGTGGCGTGCTGATCAGCCTGCTCGGCGCCGGAGTTCTCGAACTGGAGTCGCTGGTGGCCGTGCCGAGCGCGATGTTCCTGGTGGTGTACCTCGGATGTACGGCGGCCGCCTGGCGACTGCTGCCCGGTGGGGTGCGCATCGCCGCGGCGGCTGCGTTCGTCCTCGTCCTCGCGATCCTGGCCTTCACCTCGACCGCGGCCGTGCCGGCTGTCGTCGTGGCGGGAGTCGCCTGGCTGGCGACTCCGCGCGCACGACCGGTCCCCGATCACTCAGCCGCGCGCCAGGCGTGGTAACCGAGCCCGATCGCGCCCACCGCCATCGGGATGCTGGTCAGCAGACCGGCCAGACCGTTGCCGGGCACGACGAACGTGATCACGATGAACAGCTGCAGGACGGGCACCCACTTCGGCACGGCGTGCGAGCGGACGAGGCCGACGCACTGCAGCACGGTGCCCAGCAACACCAGCACGGCACCGGGAACCATGAACGCGAACAGGGTGGCGCTGTTGTTGGCCGCCTGCACCACCGCCTCGCCCGCCGCCGCGCCGACGCCGGGGTCCGTCGGGTAGAAGTAGGCCGCCGCCCAGCCCGCGACCCCTGCGCCCTGCAGACCGCCGCCGATCCACATGAGAGCGGCACCCCAGGTCGCCCAGGCGCTGCCGCGGCGGCGGACGAGGAACATCGTCGCCAGCGCCTGCAACGGGATGTTGAGGACCTGCATGGCCGAGAGGCCGGTGAGCAGCGCCCACCACAGGTCGCGATCGGCCACGATGTCGGCGTACGAGTAGGTCTCGCCACCGGCCGCGGGCTCCGGCCACAGCAGTCCACCCGCCACCGCGGCGACGGACGTGACACCCAGGACGACCGCGAGGACGGCGACGCGTCCCCGCGTGGAGGTGGCGGCGGTGTCGGGCGCCGCGGTGATGTCGACGGACATGGTCCCTGCCCTTCCGTGGGGATTCAGTGGCCTCATGCAACTGCCGCGGACCCCCTCCCCACATCGGTACCGACCCGGAACCCCATCTCCGTGCTGACACGGAAGCCAGGCCGCCGCACCGGCCTTACCCTGGGGCGATGACATGGCCGCGACCGGCAGGACTGGCTCTACTGGGCGCCTCCGTCCTGATGACGGCGGGCGCGACCTGGCTCCTGTTCCGCGCCCCCAACGACCTGATCGGCGCGTTCGCCGGCCTGGCGACGCTCGGGCTGGCGATGGCCGCGCTGGGCGTGACGATCGAGCTCCGGGTGCGCGCCAACGTCGTCGGCCCGCTGCTCGCCTGGGTCGGCGCGATCGTGGTCTTCCTGGCCGCGCGCGAGGTCTACTACCGAACCTGGCTCGACGACCCAGCTTCGGTCCCGCTGGACCCGCGCGTGGTCGCGCTGCTCAACGAGAGCGGCTGGTGGCTGCTGGCCGCCGTCGCGTTGCTGCTCCTCCACTTCCCGGACGGGACGTTGCCGAGCCGGCGCTGGTCGGTGCTGCCGCCGTTGGTCGTCGTCCTGGCCCTGGCACAGCAGGGACTCGGTGCGGCGCCGAGGGAACCGTTCACCGAACCCATGCAGGGGCTGGCGAAGCCCTGGGGGCCACCGTCCGATGTGGTCAACGCCCTGAGCTACGTGGTGAACATCGGGTTGATCCTCACGGTCCTCGCCGCCGCTGTCTCTCTTGCAGCGAGATTCCGGAAGTCGACTGGAGTCGTGCGGGCGCAGCTCAAGTGGCTCGCGTTCGCCGGGCTCGCCGTGACCGCGTACCCCGTCGTGTGCCTGGCCGAGATCGTCGTGACCGGCCGAAGTGGTGTCGTGGCAACGGTGTTCGGCGTGGTCACGATCGTCGCGCTGTTCTGCTCGGTCGGCGTCGCCATGCTGCGCCACGACCTCTACGACGTGGACCGCGTGCTGGCCGACACGATCAGCTACACGCTCGTCCTGCTGGTCCTCATCGGGGCGTACGCGCTGTCGGCCCTCACCCTCGGCCTCGCCACGGGCCAGGACTCCCCCGCTGCCGCCGCAGGAGCCACCGCGATCTGTGCCGTGCTGCTCACGCCCGTGCGAAGGCGGCTGCAACGGGTGGTCGACCAACGGCTCTTCCCCCGGACCAGGGCGGCGCTGAAAGCCATCGAGGACCTGCAACACCGCGTGCACACGCAGGCCGCCCAGCCGGAAGAGCTCGAGGAGACCCTGCGCACGGCGCTCAAGGACCCGACGCTCCAGGTGGGACAGCTGCTCGCAGCGGGGTTCATCGACGCGAAGGGCGTGCCGGTCAAGGACACCGGGCTCGTCCCGATCACCCTCGGCGGCACGCAGATCGGCGTGCTCGCCTCGTCCGTCACCACTCCCGCCGTGCTGAAGGTCGTCGCCACCGCCGCCGCGAGCCTGGTCGAGGTCGCCCGGCTGCGCGGTGAGCTGGCCACGGCGCTGCGCGAGGTGGAGGCCAGCCGTACCCGGATCATCCAGGCGGGCGACGCCGAACGGCACCGGCTCGAACGCGACCTGCACGACGGCGCCCAGCAACGGCTGGTGTCGCTGGGCATGGCGATGCGGCTCGCCCAGCGGCAGCTGCCCACCGGCTCGGTGGACGTGCACGCCCTGCTCGACCAGGGTGTCGCCGAGCTGGCCACCGCCATCGCCGAGCTCAGGCAGATCGCGCACGGCCTGCGCCCCACCAGTCTCGACGACGGACTGCACAACGCACTCGCCGCGCTCACGAACAAGCTGCCGGTCCCGGTGGCGCTGGAGATCATGTCCGAACCGCTGACCGACGACGTCGCCATCACCGCCTACTACGTCGCCGCCGAGGCGATCACCAACGCCGCCAAGCACGCGCGCGCCAACACGATCACGGTCCGCGTCACGCAACAGGCCGACGAGGTGAACGTGTGGGTGCGGGACGACGGCTGTGGCGGCGCCGACCCACGTGGAGGGTCCGGGCTCGCCGGGCTGGCCGACCGCGTCGCCGCACTGGGCGGGTCGCTGCGGCTCAACAGCAGGCCCGGTGCCGGCACGACGATCCAGGCGGTGCTGCCGTGCGCATCGTGATCGGCGAGGACTCGGCGCTGTTCCGGGAGGGGCTCGCGAGCCTGCTCTCCCACGCGGGCCACGACGTCGTGGGCCGTGCCGCCGACGCGGACACCCTCATCACCGTGGTGGCGGAACAGAATCCCGATCTGGCCATTGTGGACGTCCGGATGCCTCCGGACCTCACCGACGACGGCGCGAAGGCCGCCCGCAAGATCCGTGCCGCCCAACCGGAGGTCGCCATCCTGCTGCTGTCCCAGCACGTCGAGACGAAGCACTCCGTCGACCTGGTGAGCCAGGGCGGGTTCGGGTACCTGCTCAAGGACCGGGTGCTCGACGTCGACGACTTCCTGGAGTCGATCGCCAGGGTCGCCGCCGGAGGATCCGCCCTCGACCCCGAGGTGGTGGGCCGGCTGCTCGGACGGCCCACTACCGGGGCGCTCACCCCGCGCGAACGCGAGGTGCTCGGACTGATGGCCGAGGGCTGCACGAACGTCGCGATCGCGCGGCGGCTCTGGCTGAACGAGCGCACGGTCGAGACCCACATCGGCAGCATCATGGCCAAGCTGGGGCTGGCCGCGAACGTGGAGGAGCACCGCAGGGTTCTCGCCGTCCTGACCTATCTGGCCGAGTACGGCTGATGCTCCTCCACTGGCGCGGTCAGTTCAGGACGCAGAGCAGCGAACAGGCCTTCGCGGAAGACCATTCGCTGTACACGCGGGTCGAGTTGACGGGCGTGTACTTCGCCTTCGCCTTGTTGGTCAAGGGGAAGAGCGACAGCAGCGCGTAGGTCGAGCAGTGGACCTGCTTCGACTCACCCGGCTGCAGCGTGAACGGACCGGTCTGGCAACTGGGTTCCACGTCGTCGACCACGTAGGCGTCGACGATCGGGATCGGGCCGTTGTTCGTCACCGTGACCCTCCAGTACGCGGTCGCGAACAACAGTCCGAGAACGCCCACCGGAGCTTGCTTCACCCACGGCCCGGCGCCGCCCGCCTTGCAGTGGGCCGGTGTGTGCGAACCGCAGATCTCCTTGTTCACCACCACGTTCGGCATGCACGCCGTGCCCGGTGCGACCTGACGGGTCACCGTGTTGGACGAGAAGCCACCGGTCGCGTCGGTTCCGTCCGCGGTGTTCGCGACGGACGTCACCGCGCAGTCCGCGGAGATCGTGGTGCGGAAACACACCTGCGGCGCGTCGCCGGTGAACTCCACGGCCAGCGACGGCTGGTTGCCGCCGCCGAAGTCCGCGGCGTTGTTCAGCACGAGCGACGCCGTGAGGCTCAGCGAGGACGCCGTGACGCCGGCCAGGTCGACCGTGCCGTCCGGGGCGAAACCCGGGACGGTGACGGGGTTTCCGCCACCGTCCACGGCCTTCACGGTGGACGCGCCGAGGTTCACGTTCGCCGGTGTCACCCCGACGAGCCGTGCCTTGGTGTAGGTGGCGGCGTGTTGCTGGCCGTCGCAGTAGAACTGGGACGGGGTGATCGACACGGAGGCGCCGCTGCGGACGCAGGGCGACGCCCCCGTGTCAGGATCCATCGAGAACAGCACGCCCGCGTCGCCCAGCCCGATCATGCACCCGGTGGGAACGTCGTAGGCGTAGCCGTAATCTCTTGTGACACCACCGTTGACGGTGGGATGGGTGATGCGCGTCGGCACTCCTGCACACGACGCTCCCGTGCTCCAGTCGTGGCACACCGCGGCGCCCAGGTACGGGCCGCCCCAGATTCCGATGAAGCTGCGGACGCGGTTGCCGGTGCGGACCACCTCGGGGTTGAACGAGAGGACCCCGCTCTCGAGCCCAGCGAAAGCCGACGGCGAGGGCAGGGCCGAGCCGTCGATCGCGTAGCAGGTGGTGCCGTTCTGGCCGATCGTGCTGGAGCACGCGCCGGTCTCCGCACCGGTTGTGCTGTAGGCGGTGTAGGCGTTGTAGGTGAAGTTGCCGGACGGGCCGATCTGCTTCGGGGAGGCCCAGCCCGCGCACGCCGCGTTGGTGCCGGGATCGAAGCAGCCCATCCTGGGGATGCCGCCGGACGGTGCCGACGAGGCGAAGACCTTGCCCCCGGCGACGGTGAGCGCGCCTTGGTAGTAGCCGCTGAGGTTGGCCGGCACGATCGGCGCGTAGGGCTGGCCGCCGCACGCGCTCTGCGTGGCGACCGTCCAGCACACCACGTTGCCGGAAGTCGAGACGCCGTAGAGGTTTCCGCCGACCTGGACGAGTCCCGCCATCTCGACCGTCTGCCCTGCCTTGGCCATCAGGGGCCAGAACCCGCAGTTGCCGGGCGCGGCGAGGTCGAGGCAGGCGACGCCGATCGAGGACGCCGTGACGGCCGAGTAGTACACGCGGGCGGGATTCGCCTCGTCGCGGACGTACTGCGGTTCGAGCGGACTGCCGATGTCACCGGTGTTGCCCGTGCCGAACGGGCCGGGCGCCGTGTTCAGAGGCTTCGGCCACGGACCGCCCGTGCAGAGCGCACTGGTCGTGAGATCGGTGCACACGAGCTTCGGGGAGGCGGGGCCCAGGTGGTGGTAGACGTTCCACGCCTGCAGGCGGCCGTCCGGCGTGCGGTGCAGGATCGGGGTGAAGCCGTCACCGCCGGTCGAGCTCGCGCTGGCCTGCACGGGTGGCGTCAGGAGGCTGGAGAGGGCCTTGCTGCCGTTGCGCACGTTCGGATGCGTTGCGGTGACGGGGTTTCCCTCGGTGCCGGTCCAGCCGGGCGGTACCTGCAGCGAGCCGGCGAGCAGGGTCTGGCCGGGACCGATGGGGTCGGTGATGGTCGCGGGGCCGTTGGCACCGTTCGCATAGGACACGACCCAGGAGGCGGTGTCTCCGTGGGAGGCGGGATCGGACACGCCCTGCACGGACTTGGTGAGAGTGGACACTGGTGGCTGGGCCGCAACGGGTACGGCGGCGGTGAGCGTGCTGCCAGCGAGCACGCTCGCTAGCACCAGCGCCGGCAAACGTCTTCGCACGAGCGGTGTCCCTTCGAGCGGTGGCGGAATTCGGGAACGGACCGCCGACGCTAGGGACCTCGGCCGCGCTCGAAAAACCCACTCACCCGCGTGCACGGGAGGTCTGCCCCATCAGACCAACGCGACCGCCGGGAACATGTGACCGAGCAACGGATTCCAATTCATAGCCGAATGAAGTTTCACCTGAACGCCACCGAAACGCCTATCGGAGAAGCGAATGGGCCCGCTGCGGGGTCCAGCGCAGGTGCACGTTCCGGTCCGGCGGGTCCGCGCGCAGCAGGGACAACCGCGGCCGGACGGCGTCGGTGCGGGCAGACGGTGGCTTGCGGCTGCCCGCCCGGAACTGGACAGGCCACTCCGCACCCCGGTACTCCTGCTCGGCCGCCGCGTGCAGCGTCCAGTGCGGGTCGTACAGGTGCGTGCGGCCGATCGCGCACAGGTCGGCACGGCCCGCGAGCAGGATCGAGTTGACGTCGTCGTAGGAGGCGATGGCACCGACCGCGATGACGGCGGCGCCGGTGACCTCGTGGCGGATCCGGTCCGCGAACGGGGTCTGGTAGCTGCGGCCGTACGCCGGGCGTTCGTCCGCCGTGACCTGACCGGTGGACACGTCGATCGCATCAGCGCCGTGGGCGACGAACGCGCGGGCGATCTCCACGGCGTCGTGCTCGGTGTTGCCGCCGTCGACCCAGTCGGTCGCGGAGATGCGCACGATCATCGGGCGCTCGGCCGGCCAGACCGCTCGAACGGCGTCGAACACCTCCAGCGGGTACCTCAGCCGGTTCTCCAGCGAGCCGCCGTACTCGTCGGTCCGCTGGTTGGCGACCGGCGAGAGGAACGAGGACAGCAGGTAGCCGTGCGCGCAGTGCAGTTCGAGCAGGTCGAAGCCCGCTTCGGCACCGCGCCGGGCCGCCGCCACGAACTCGGCGGTGACCCTTTCGCGGTCGACCTCGGACGGAACAGGCGATCCAGGGCCGTAGGGCAGCGGCGACGGGCCGACGACGTCCCAGCCGCCCTCGGGCAGCGGTTCGTCCATGCCCTCCCACATCAGGCGTGTGGAACCCTTGCGGCCGGAGTGGCCGAGCTGCAGGCCGATCCGGGCGGTGCTCCGCTCGTGCGCGAACGACACGATCCGCGCCCACGAGTCGCGTTGCTCGTCGGTCCACAGACCGGTGCAGCCCGGCGTGATCCGGCCCTCCGGCGAGACGCAGACCATCTCGGTCATGACCAGTCCCGCCCCGCCCATGGCTTTCGAGCCCAGGTGGACGAGGTGGAAGTCGCCGGGCACGCCGTCGGCCGCGGAGTACATGTCCATCGCCGAGACGATCACGCGGTTCTTGAGCTCCAGCTGCCCCAGCCGGAACGGCTGGAACATCGCCGGTGCCGTGGTCTCGAGCCCCTGGGAGGCGGCGAAGGCGGCGTCGACGCGGTCGGCGAACTCCGAGTCGCGGGTGCGGAGGTTGTCGTAGGTGATCCGGCGCGACCGCGTGAGCAGGTTGAAGCAGAACCGGGTCGGCTCCTGGTCCGCGTACATGCCGATGTTCTCGAACCACTCCAGGGACGCCTGCGCGGCTCGTTGCGTCGACTCCACGACCGGGCGGCGTTCGGTCTCGTAGGCCGTCAGCGCGGTCTCGACGTCACGGTGTTCGTGCAGGCACGCGGCGAGCGCCAGCGAGTCCTCCATCGCCAGCTTGGTGCCCGAGCCGATCGAGAAGTGCGCGGTGTGCGCGGCGTCGCCGACGAGGACCAGGTTGCCGTGGTGCCAGCGTTCGTTGCGCACGGTGGTGAAGCTGAGCCACTTCGAGTTGTTGGCGAATACCTCGTGGCCGGCCAATTCCTCCGCGAACAGCTCGCGGATCCGCTGGACGGCGGGTTCGTCCGAGACACCCGGCGCGAACTCCTGGCCGGTGTCGAAACCGGCGCGGCGCCAGACGTCCTCGTGCATCTCGACGATGAACGTGGAACCCGTGTCGGAGTAGGGATAACCGTGGACCTGCATGGTTCCCCAGGGCGTGTCCTTGATGAAGAACTGGAACGCCTCGAAGACCAGGTCCGTGCCGAGCCACATGTACTTGTTGCGGCGCGGGTCCACAGTGGAGCGGAAGACGTCCGCGGAGGACTGCCGCACCAGGGAGTTGACGCCGTCCGCGCCGACCACGAGGTCGTGCGATTCCCGAAGGACGTCGACGGCGGGCGCGGGCGTCGAGAAGTGCACGACCACGCCGAGGTCGCGGCACCGTTGCTGGAGCAGGCCGAGCAGCTCCTTGCGGCTCATCGCGGCGAACCCCTGACCGCCGACGGTGTGGCTCTCGCCGCGGTAGTGGATGTCGATGTCCGTCCACCGGGCGAACCGGCGGGACATGGCGTCGGCGAACTCCGGGTCGGCGTTCTCGATCCCGCCGAGCGTCTCGTCGGAGAACACCACGCCGAAGCCGAACGTCACGTCGGCGGCGTCGCGTTCCCAGATGGTGACGTCGTGCGAGGGGTCGAGCTGCTTCATCAGCGCGGCGAGGTAGAGCCCACCGGGGCCGCCCCCGACGATGGCCACCTTCATGTCAGCACCTCGTCCTCGACGATCTTGCGGAGTGTGAAGCGCTGCAGCTTGCCGCTGGCGTTGCGCGGCAACGACGTGCGGAACCGCACCTCGCGCGGGTACTTGTACGGCGCGATGGTCCGCTTCACGTGGTCCTGGATCTCGCGTGCCTTCGCCTCGTCGCCCAGCGCGCCGTCGCGCAGCACCACGAAGGCGCAGACGACCGAGCCGCGTTCGTCGTCGGGCTTGGCCACGACGGCGGACTCCAGCACGTCCGGGTGGGTGTCGATGGCCTCCTCCACCTCGGGACCGCCGATGTTGTACCCGGATGACACGATCATGTGGTCGCTGCGGGCGTGGTAGTGGAAGTAGCCGTCCTCGTCGCGGTGGAAGACGTCACCGGTGACGTTCCAGCCGCTCACCACGTAGTCCTTCTGCCGCTCGTCGTCGAGGTAGCGGCAGCCGACGGGGCCGATCACGCCGAGCCGCCCTGGCTCGCCGACGCCGAGCTCCTCGCCGTCGGGGCCGAGCACGGTGGCGCGGTATCCCGGCACCGGCCTGCCGGTGGAGCCGGGCCGGATGTCGTCACCGGCGGCGGAGATGAAGATGTGCAACAACTCCGTGGCACCGATGCCGTCGATCACCCGCAGCCCGAGCCGGTCGCGCAGTCGTTGCCAGGTCTCCTGCGGGATGTGCTCGCCGGCCGACACCGCGGTCCGCAGCCCGGCGAGTTTCCCCTCCACGCCTTCACGCAGGATCGCCTTGTACGCCGTGGGTGCCGTCGCGAGGACCGTGACCCCGTGCTCCTGCACCAGATCCGCGAGCTGGAGCGGTGTCGCCGCCTCCGTCAGGAACGCACAGGCACCGGCCCGCAACGGGAACACGACGAGCATGCCCAGGCCGAACGTGAAGGCGAACGGGGCCGTGCACGCGACGAGGTCGTCCTCGTTGAGCCGCAGCACATGACGCCCGAAGGTGTTGTCGATGGACAGCACGTCGCGGTGGAAGTGCACGGTGATCTTCGGGGTGCCGGTGCTGCCGGACGTGGGCGCCAGCAACGCCACGTCGTCGGCGGCGGTGTCCACGGCCGTGAACTGCCCCGACTTGGTCGCGGCGAGCACCTGGAGGTCGTCGTAGCTCACCACGGTCAGCGGCAGCTCCCGGGCGTCGTCGGTGAACCGCTGGTCCACCAACGCGATCGACGGACGGGTGCGTTCGACGATCGGCGCGAGCTCACGGGCCCGCAACGCCGCCATGGTCGTCACCACGACACCACCCGCCTTGAGGACGCCGAGCCACGCGGCCACGGTCCACGGGTTGTTGGGCGAGCGGAGCAGGACACGTTGCCCCACAGCGAGACCGAGGTCCTCGGTCAGCACCTGGGCCACCTGGTTGGCACGGGTCAGCAGCTCGCCGTAGGACCACGTCTCCCCCGCCGGCGTGCGCAGTGCCGGGCGGTCGGGGCCGAACCTCGACACCGGGACGTCGATGAGCTCGGTGGCGGCGTTGAGCCTCGCCGGGTACTCCAGCTCCGGCGTCGTGAACTCGATGACGGGCCACAGCGCCGCGGGAGGTAAGTGGTCGCGAGCGAAGGTGTCCATGGTGAAGTCCTTCCCGGGCGGCGGGTCAGGAAGCGCGGATCATGCCCTCCTGGGCAACGGTGGCGAGGTGGAGACCTTCGCGGGTGAAGAAGCGGCCGTGCCCGAGGCCCCGGCCCGCGTCCGCGGCGACGGCCTCCTGCACGTACAGCAGCCAGTCGTCGATCGGACCCTCGCGGTGGAACCACATGGCGTGGTCGAGGCTCGCGGTGACGAGTCCCGGCCGCGCCCACGGCAGGTCGAGCACGCGCAGGACGGGCTCCAGGATCGTGTAGTCGCAGACGTAGGCCAGCGCGGCCAGGTCCCGTTGCGCGTCGGTCAGCCCGTCGACCGGCCGCAACGGGTCGAACGGCTTGATCCACACGGCCTGGTGCGGCACCTTCTCGCCCTCGACCGCGAGGTAGACGGGGCCGGGCACGTGCCGCATGTCGAAGCTGCGGCCGCCGGACCAGTAGGCCTTCGACTCCTCGGTCATCGAACCGCCGGTGCGTCCGGCGAGGAAGTCCGCCGAGCTGGTCAGCTCTTCCGGACCGGGCAGGTCGTCGGTGAACTCGGCGCGGAAGCTGCCGCTCGGCTCGCCCGCGGCGAAGTTCGCGAGGCAGACGTAGAGGGGCTTGCCGTTCTGGTAACCGCGGACCTGCCGGGTGCTGTAGCCGCGGCCGTCGCGCAGCAGCTCGACCTCGTAGCGCACCTGGGCACCGATGTCGGCCGGGCGCAGGAAGTAGCTGTGCATCGAGTGCAGCGTCTTGCCGTCGGTGACCGAGCGCATGGCTGCGGCCGCGGCGGCGGCGACCAGGTCCCCGCCGTACGCCTTGGGCCACGGGCAGGGCTGGGTGACGGCGGTGAAGGCGAGGTCGAAGTGCTCGGGCTCGGCCTTCTCCAGCGCGATGGCCTCGGTGAAGACCGCCGACGTCAGCACCGGGGTCATCGGGTCAGCCAGTCGCGCAGTTCGGCGTCCGGGACGTCGTCGAGGTTCACGACGATGTTCTCCGGCGTGCGCGTGGTCATCCAGGTGAGCGGGTTGTTGCGGTCGAGGTTGCACTCGATGTGCGGCATGAAGGGCGGCACGAACACCCAGTCGCCCTCCTCCATGTCGAGGTAGTCCTCGAACCTCTCGCCGAAGTAGATCCTGGCCCGGCCGGACAGCACGTACCCGCCGGTCTCGGCCTCACCGTGGTGGTGGGAGACCGAGCGGTAGCCGGGTTCGTTGGTGACCTTGCCGAACCACAGCCTCGTGGCCGGGGTGTGCTGGATGCTCACGCCCGAGACCCGGATCGCGCCACCGGAGTTCGCGGTGTCCGGGTTCTCGGCGCCGCCGCGCGTCACGACCGGCGCGACCAGGCCGCTGGGCAGCCGGTACATCGAGTTGTCGCCTTCGAGCCGGTACTTGCTGAGGTCGGGCTCCATATATCGCATTCTTCACCGTCGTCAGATATTGTCAATACGCATGAGGCCCGTAGCAGTGAACCCGGCCAGCCTGCCCGCCCCGAGCGGGTACTCCCACGGAACGCTCGCCGGCAACACCCTCCACCTGGGAGGACAGACCGCTCTCGACGCCGACATGAAGATCGTTCCCGGCGGCATCGTCGAGCAGTTCCGGCAGGCGTTCGGCAACGTGCTGACGACGTTGCGTGCGGCCGGCGGCGAGCCGGAAGACCTGGTCAGCATCACGATCTTCCTCACCGACATCCCGGACTACCAGGCGCACGGCAGGGAGATCGGCAAGGTGTGGCGCGAGCTCGCCGGACCCGTCTACCCGGCCATGGCGGGCATCGGCTGCACCGCGCTGTGGCAGCCGGAGGCGCTGATCGAGATCCTCGGCGTCGCGGTGATCCCGGACGAGCGGCTGGTCAGGCCCAGCTGAATCGATAGCGATTTCATGATCTACGAAACATGAACGCCATATCGGAGGAGGGTTCGCGGGTGAGGCTGGCTTCTGTGACCGTCGGCGGCGTGCGCCGTGGCGGTGTCGTGGACGGTGAGTCGATCGCGCTGTTGTCGTGCATGGTCGACGACGTCGTGCGCGGTGCCCCGGTCGAGACCGCCGAGGTCCTGCCGTTGTCCGAGGTGCGGCTGGAGTCGCCGCTGCACCGCTTCAACCGCGACGTCCTGTGCACGGGCTGGAACTACTGGGACCACTTCGAGGAGTCGAAGGGCAAGCGCGAGGGCCAGGAAGTGGAACGGCCGCTGCGCCCCACCTTCTTCACCAAGGGCCCGGACACGGTCATCGGCCCGTCCGACGACATCGCCTACGACCCCGGGCTGTCGCAGAAGTGGGACTACGAGGCCGAGATCGCGATGGTCATCGGACGCGACGGCCGGTCGATCCCCGAGGAGAAGGCGCTGGACCACGTGTTCGGCTTCCTCGTCGCCAACGACGTCTCGCAGCGCGACCTCCAACGCGCGCACGGCGGCCAGTGGCTCAAGGGCAAGAGCCTCGACGCCACGATGCCGCTCGGCCCGTGGCTGACCACGATCGACTCGGTGGACGACCTCGCCGGCATGCGGGTGCAGTGCGAGGTCAACGGCGTGCTGCTGCAGGACGCGACCAGCGCGCAGATGGCGTTCTCGTTCGCCCAGATCATCGCCGAGCTCAGCCACGGCATGACCCTGCGCGCCGGGGACGTGATCCTGACCGGCACCCCCAGCGGCGTCGGCAACGCGCGCGAACCACAGCTGTTCCTGCGCGACGGCGACGTCGTCGTGACGCGGGTCAGCGGGCTGGGCGAGCTGCGCAACACCGTCACGCTGACCGATCTCGGCGCGCGTTAAGCTCGGCCGATCAAGGTGAGGAGCAGGGCACTGAACGTCGCGGACATGACCGTGGAAGCCGCTGCTCCCGCCGGGCGCGACCGGCTCGGCCCGCTCATCATCACGATCTTCGGCCTCTACGCCCGCGGCGAGCACAACTGGCTGTCCGTGGCGTCCGTCGTGCAGCTCATGGCCGACCTCGGCGTGGAGGGCCAGGCCGCGCGCTCGTCGATCTCCCGCCTCAAGCGCCGGGGCGTCGTCCGGGCCGAACGCCGAGACGGCGCCGGTTACGCCCTGGCCGAGACCACGCTGGAGACGCTGGCCGAGGGCGACACCCGGATCTTCGAACGCCGCCGCGCCACCGCCGAGGACGGCTGGCTCGTGGTCGTGTTCTCCGTGCCCGAGTCCGAACGCGAGAAGCGCCACGCGTTGCGCACCTGCCTGACCCAGCTCGGCTTCGGCACCACGGCACCCGGCGTTTGGGTCGCTCCCGGCAACCTCGCCACCGAGACCCGCCGCACCCTCGAACGCCGTGGCCTGTCCGAGTACGTGGACATCTTCACGGGCCAGCACTTCGCGTTCGGTGACCTGCGCTCGAAGGTGCGCGCCTGGTGGGACCTCGACGAGCTGACCGACCTGTACGCCGACTTCCTGCGCCGCCACCGCCCGGTCCTGGACGCCGGCATCACGTCACCGGAACAGGCCTTCCAGACCTACGTACCGATGCTGACGGCGTGGCGGCGTCTCCCGTACAGCGATCCGGGCCTCCCCCTGTCGCTGCTGCCGCCCGGCTGGAACGGCGTGACCGCGGAGGCCCTGTTCGAGCAGCTCAACACCACTCTGAGCGCACCGGCCCGCGAGCACGCCCTGGCCGTGATCCACGGTCGTTAGGCCACGGACTGCGGCTGCGGGCACTGGCCACCGGGCGTCGTCAGCAGCTCGAAGTGCCACATCTCGTTGGCGTAGGCCTGGCACAACCCGTAGTCCGCGCCGTGCTGGATGAGCCAGTCATCGGCGTTCGTCGGACCGATGTCGATCGCCTTGCCCGTCACGTGCGCCGACTTGTCCGGCGGGTGCACCCACCGCCGGGCCTCCTCCTCGCTGCGGTACAGCTCGACGGCCTCGTCCAGCAGCCGCTGCTGGTACTCGGCGCTGCGCCAGCCCGACGTCACCCGCAGCTCCACGCCCGCCGCCTTCGCGTCCACCGCCGCCTTGCGCATCGCGGCGAGCAGCGCGGGGTCGAGGTTCGCGATGGCGGCGTGCTGGTCGTCGTCCAGCGAGATGGTCTCGTTCTTCGGGATGCCGCCGTCGCCGGTCGTCCGCACCGGTGCGTTCATCGACTGCGGTCCCGCGGGTGTGCACCCCGTCACCATCACGAGCAGGAGCGCCGTCCAGATTCCTTTACCAGCCACGACTTCAAGACTTCAGGAGCGATGTCGCCGGACGGCCAGCGGAACGTGCGCGTTGTGTAATGAACCGTCGACTGAGTAGAACGGTGATCATGACGTCACGGATCACCGTCTGCCGGGGTTGCTGCTGCGGCACCGAGCGCAAGCACCCCGAGGTCGACCACGACCGCCAGCTCGAAGTGCTGCGCGAGGGACTCGGCTCCGTGAAGGTCGCCGACTGCCTGGACGCGTGCGAGGTGTCGAACGTGGTCGTCGTGCAGCCCAGCCGTGCCGCCCGCGCCGCGGGGGCCAGACCGGTGTGGGTCGGGTCGGTGCTGGACGACGAGGCGGTGCGGGGCGTGATCGACTGGGTGGACGCGGGCGGGCCGGGGCTGGCCACCCCTCCTCCGGAGGTCTCCGCCCGGATCGTGCCCGCCCCCAGCCCCAAGAAGACATGAACTACGTTGGTGACATGGAGATCTACGACATCCCGGTCCACACTCTCGCGGGCGAGCCCGGTGACCTGAGCGCGCTGCGGGGCAAGGTGGCGCTCGTCGTCAACGTCGCGTCGCGCTGCGGCCTCACCCCGCAGTACGCGGGCCTGGAGCGGTTGCAGGAGAAGTACGGGACCGAAGGTTTCTCCGTGGTCGGCTTCCCGTGCAACCAGTTCATGGGCCAGGAGCCGGGCACGTCCGAGGAGATCGCCACGTTCTGCTCGGCCACGTACGGGGTGTCGTTCCCCCTGTTCGAGAAGATCGAGGTCAACGGGCCGGACCAGCACCCGGTCTACCAGGAGCTGACGAAGCACGCCGACGCCGAGGGCACCGCCGGTGACGTGCAGTGGAACTTCGAGAAGTTCCTCGTCTCGCGCGACGGCCAGGTGCTCGCCCGGTTCCGCCCGCGCACCGAGCCAGAGGACGCCTCGATCACCGAGGCGATCGAGGCAGCCCTCCGCTAGGCGGCAACAGGAGCGTCGGCCCTCCTGGCGACCGGCACCGTGCGGAACGCGAGCACCGCGGCGAGCAGGCTCACCGCGCACACCGCCGTGATGTAGGCGCTGACACCCGTCGTGGTGCCGGTGTCGTTCAGGATCGCGGTCGAGACCAGCGGGGCGAGACCGCCGCCGAGCAGGGCCGCGAGCTGCAGCAGCAGCGACGAGCCGGAGTAGCGCACGTTCGCCGGGAAGGTGTCGGCGACGATCGCCCCCTGCACGCAGTGGGTGACGGGGATGATCAGGCCCATGCCGAGCAGGGCCGGCACGATCACGGCCGTGCTCTTCGTGTTGAGCAATGGGAAGAACGCGGCCGCCCACACCAGCAACGCCACCGAGCCCCACAGGAACATCCCGCGCCGGCCGCGACGGTCGGCAATGGACGTCCACAGTGGAATCGTGCAGAGCCACAGCACCGCCGAGAGCGTCACGGTGATCAGCAGGAACTGCCGGTTCAGGCCCAGTTGCGCGGTGCCGTAGGAAAGACTGAAGACCAGGAACAGGTAGGCCACCGCGGAGTTCGCGATGCTGAGCACCAGCGTCAGCACCAACCGGCCGGCGCCGACGGACAGCGCCTCCTTCAACGGGAAGCGCACGATCTCCTGCCGCTCCACAGCCTTCGCGAACGACGGCGTCTCCGTCACGCGCATGCGGATCACCAGGCCGACCACGACCAGCGCCGCACTCAACAGGAACGGGATCCGCCAGCCCCACGACGTGAACGCGGCTGCGGGCAGCACCGTGCTGGTGACCAGGAAGACCGTGTTGGCCAGCACCAGTCCCGCGGGCGTGCCCATCTGCGGGAAGCCCGCGTAGCGGTTGCGCTGGTCGGACGGCGCGTGTTCGAGGGCCATCAGGTTCGCGCCCGCGTTCTCACCGCCGAGGCCGATGCCCTGCACCACCCGCAGCGCGACCAGCAGGATCGGCGCCCACACGCCGATGGTGGCGAAGCCGGGCAGCAGACCGATCAGGGTCGAGCCGATCCCCATCAGCACCAGGGACACCACGAGTGTCATCTTGCGGCCGATGCGGTCGCCGTAGTGACCGAAGACCAGTCCGCCCAACGGCCGCGCGATGAACCCGACGGCGAACGTGCTGAACGCGGCGAGCGTGCCCGCGGCGGGCGAGAGCGACGGGAAGAACTGCTTGTTGAAGATCAGCGCGGAAGCGGTGCCGTACAAGAAGAAGTCGTACCACTCGAGCGTCGCGCCGGTGAGTGTCGCGAGCGCGACCTTCCGTTGCGACGTGGCGGCTCGTTCACCCATGTTGGCCTGCCCGGGTCGGTTGACGGTGTAGGCCGAAAGCGTGACCTGGGTCGCAGGACCGCACAAATGCCGAACCCCTCGGCAGCCATGCCCGCACGGCTATACCGGCAGCCTGAATCCGCATTTGCGATGCATGGCGGCGGGCCTGACCGTGTACACGTGACAGTCCGCATCGGTCCCATCCGCTACGCCACCGCGACGCGCTTCGACACTCCCGTGCGCTCCCTCACCGCGGCGTCGAGCGGCCAGATCTGCCCGCAGCCGCGTTCACGCCTGGACGCCGTCATGGGCCCGCCGCACGACACCCCGCCGCAGGGCGAGGACTGTCTGAACCTCTCGATCACCACCCCGGCGCTGGACGGCTGCCGGCCGGTGCTCGTCTGGCTGCACGGCGGCGGTTTCAGCAGCGGGGCCGGCCTGCTGGACTGGTACGACGGGTCGTCGCTGGCCGCGGAGGGCGACGTCGTCGTGGTCAGCGTCAACTATCGCCTGGGGGCACTGGGTTTCCTCGTCGCGGACGGCGTGAGCGACGGTTACCTCGGGCTGCTCGACCAGGTCGAGGCGCTGCGGTGGGTCCGCGACAACATCGCCCGGTTCGGCGGGGACCCGGCCGCCGTCACGGTGTTCGGGCAGTCCGCCGGCGCCATGTCCATCGAGCTGCTGCTGGACCATCCCGAACGGCTGTTCCGGCGCGCCGTCCTGCAGAGCCCGCCGCACGGTGTCGCCCCACTCGCCCGCGCCGAGGCCGCCGCGACGGGTGCGGAGTTCTCCCGCCTGCTCGGAGGTGACCTGTTCTCCCGCTCCCCCGCCGAGATCCTGGCCGCCCAGGCCGCCGTCGTGGCACGCCACACCGGGGTGGCGATGCCGTTCCGGCCGGTCGCGACGCCGTGGGACCGATCGGACTTGACCGGTGTCGAGATCGTTCACGGGTGGAACGCCGACGAGATGACGGCGTTCGGCGGACAAGGCGAGGGACTGTTCGCGGACCACGGTTTCGCGGACCGCCTCCGCGCACGCGGCGCACACGTGCACACGTACCACAACGCTTGGCGCCCAGCCGGATCCGCCTTCGGGGCGACGCACTGCGTCGAGCTGCCGCTGTTGCTGGGCTCCGCGCGGGCGTGGGCCGGGTCGCCCGTGCTCGGCGACATGCGTTGGGAGGACGTCGATCGGCTGGGACGGGAGCTGCGGGGCTCCTGGATCTCCTTTGCCAGGAACGGGATCCCCGGCGCTCTCGACTCGCTGCCCGTCACCTGGTCCGCTTCGGCATAGGGCACACCGGCAGTTTCGGGCCGGGCACTACCTCAACGACCGTCGGCTGGTGAACACTCTCGGAGTCGGACATACCGGGAGGTGGCTATCGCGTGACAACGGGAGATGATCCGCCGTACTTCCGGGTTCTGGGCACGTTCGAGGTGACGCGAGGAAACCGCCGCTGCACGCCGACGGCGCAGAAGCAACGCGCCCTGCTCGCACTGCTCGCGTTGCACGCCAACGAGTTCGTGCCGACCAGTCGCATCGTGGACCAGCTGTGGACAAGGGGTGCGCCCCGATCTGCTGTCGCCGCGCTGCACGGATACGTGACGGCGGTGCGGCGGGTGCTCACCCCGGGACGCACGAGCTCGCGCACCTCGCACCCCATTCTCAACACGCGTCCCTCCGGCTACATGCTCTGCCTGGAAACGGATCAGCTCGACCTGACCCGGTTCCGCGAGCTGGCGAAACAAGGACAGATGTCGATGGTTGCCGGCGAATGCGCACAGGCGCGGGAGAAGTTCGCCGTGGCGCTGAGCCTGTGGCGTGGCGCCCCACTGGCGGACCTGCGCGAGCCGGGCATGTTCGACCACGACATCTCCCGGCTGGAGCGGGAGTACCTGGAGCTGTTGCGCAACAGGTTCGACGTCATGCTCTGCAACGGTGACGGGCATCTGGCCGTGTTCGACCTCGAGGAGCTGTGCCGGACCTACCCGTTGTGGGAGAGGTTCCACGAGCAGCTGATGCTCGCGCTGTGCCAGGCCGAACGCCGCGCCGACGCGCTGACGGCCTACGCCAGGGCGTACCGGATGCTGTCGAGCCAGGCGGGAATCGAGCCGGGGCCACGACTTCGGGCCATGCACCAGCTCATCCTCAACGGGGAGGACCCGTTCGACCAGGGTCACCGGCACGAACGGGTGCTCACCGGGCTACAGCTGGCGCACACCGTTTCCCCTTAGCCGCCAGTCGAACAGGCGGCGGTAGAAGACGAGCGGCTCCGCCTCCTTCACCTCGGCACGGGTCACCTCGCCGATCAGGACGGTGTGATCACCGTGGTCGAACACCGCGGAAGTGGTGCAGCGCAGGTAGATCGGCGCTGCGCACAGCCGTGGCACGGCGCCGTCCCACGCCCAGACGAGGTCGGCGAACTTGTCCGCGCCACGGCTCGCGAACGTCCGCGCGGTGCGTTCCTGGGCGCTGCCGAGCACGTGCACGCCGAACTCCGCGCTGTGCACCAAGGGCTCGCGGCACCGTGACGCGTGGTCGACCACCACGAGCACGGACGGCGGATCCACGCTGTACGAACAGATCGACGACACGAGCAACCCGCACGGACGTACGCCCGCATGACGCGCGGTGATCACGGCGAGACCCGACACCAGGCGGCTCATGGCGTCGGTGAACGCGGCCACCGGCAGTGCGGCGGCCACGTCCTCCGATGCTGTCACGGCGTTCTCCTACCTGGCCGACGCCGCGGCGCAGAGTTCCCTGCGCTGCCGGGCGTCCTCGTCGTCGGTCACCGCGAGCACGGCGTCGTAGTCCAGGATCGCCGCGTCCAGCTCACCGGACTCCTCGTAGGCGACCGCGCGGTTGTAGCGGGCCTCCGGGTTGTCGTCGAGGGTGATGGCGCGGCTCAGGTAGCTGATCGCGTCGGTGAGCTCGCCGGACGCGACGGCGATCGTGCCGCGGATCGCCCACGCCTCGGCCAGCCTGTCGTTGCGCTGCACCGCTTCCGCCAGCGCCTCGGAGGCTGCCGTGTACTCGTCCTGCTCGACCAGCAGCTGGCCTTTGAGGCACAACAGGTGTGCGTTGTCCGGCGCCAGTTCGAGAGCGGCGGCGACATCGCGTGACGCCCCCTCCAGGTCACCGTTCTCCAGCAGGTATCCGGCTCGGTTGATCCTCGCGTCGACGTGCCGCGGGTCCAACTCGATGACGTAGCCGAAGTCGGCCATCGCGCCCTCGACGTCGCCGAGCGCGAGCCGGGCGTCGCCGATGTTGTAGTACGCCTCGGGAAACGGCGGGGAGAGCCGCAGCGCCTCGCGGTAGGCCTCGACCGCCTCCTCGTCGCGCCCGAGCCTGCGCAGGACGTTGCCGACGTTGAAGTGGTGCTCGGGGAAGTTCGGGTCCCGTTCGAGGACGTAGCTGTAGTCGGCGAGCGCGTCCTCCAGGCGGCCCATCGCGCCGTACACCTGTGCCCGGTTGTAGCGCAGCACCAGGCGGTGCAGCACGTGCTCGTCCGGTTCGAGATCGCGGTCGAGCCTCGCCATGCCGTCGTTGACCAGGGCGAGCGCCACCTCGGGCTTCTTCTCGCGCACCTCGACGAGCGCCAGGCCGTTGCGGGTGAAGACGGACTGGAAGGCTTCCTTCTTCGGGTCGGTGAGCTGGGACGCGATGGCGATCGCCAGGTTCATCCAGGCCCGCGCCCGGACGTAGTCGCGTTCGGCCTCCGAGTAGTGCCGCGCGTGCAGCATGGCCGTGGAGTACGCCAGTTCGAGGTGGATGGCCGCGTCCGTGGAGGCGGCGCGTCCCTCGACGTAGAGCGTCTCGGCCTCGGCGGCGCGCCCGACGGCGGCCAGCACGATCCCGGTCTGGAAGGTGAGGTGCCACCACTGGTCCGGGTCGGTCTCCCGGTCCGCCGCCGCCCGCCCGCGCAGGCCGTGGTCCGCGGCTGCTTGATAGAGCCCGACCTTGTGGCAGTGGTCGAGTGCGACGCGCAACGCCTTCGCGCCCGCTCCGGCAGGGTCACTGCCGTGCTCCAGGTGGTACGGGATCGCGCCGAGGTGCAGTGAGAACTCATCGGACCGCGCGAGCTCCTCGGCACGGGCGTCGTGCAGCGCGGCACGTTTCTCAGCCGGCAGAGCGAGGTAGGCGGCGAGCACCCGCGGGTCGTCCGCCGTGCCGTCACTGTCCACATAGGCCTGAGCAGCGTCGCCCTGGAGGGGTTTCTCCGCAACGGGCTCGGCTTCGACCACCTGGGCGTGTGCGGCGATCGTCGAGGCCAGCGACACGTCGATCTCGCCGCGCGGGTCCACGAGCGGGTCCCGGCTCGTGCCCACGACCACGGTGAGGTCCGGGAGGTCACCCCGGCGCAGCAGGACGGCGATGAACTCCTGGTCGGACGCGTCGGCCTCGTGCGCGTTCTCGATCACGAGCGTGCGCGGCCCGCCACCGAGGGCGGCGAGGTAGTCGCGCAGCAGCTCGGCCAGGCCGTTCGCGATGTTGCGGGTGTGCAGCCGCGAGTAGTAGCGGGTGCGTTCGCTGTCCTGCACGGCCCATTCGAGCGTGTGCCAGGCGCTCGGCACGCGCCCCGCCAGCTCCGGCGCGGTCGTGAGCAGCTCGATGTTGTGCCGCTCCCCCAGTTCCGGGCACCGTTGCAGCAGGTCGTCGGCGATCTGCCGCAGCAACGACCCCGCCGCCGTGTACGGTCCGCGCAGCCGCCGGTGGGCGTCGAGGACCGCCCAGATCGGCGGCAGGTCCAGACCGGCGAGCGCGTGTGCCCGATCGCGCCGCAGGTCGGCGCGGATCCAGTAGCGGCTGTCCATGGTGCGTCCCTTCAGTGAATGACGTGGTGCAGACGACGGTCGCGGCGCGCCCGCACGCGCTCGCGGACCATGAGCCAGCCGAGCACCGCGCACTGCGCGAGCGCGACAGCGCCGAAGACGATCGAGTCGAGCAGCTGGGCCGTGGGCACCCCGTCACCCGTGAGCCGCCCGATGACGCCGGTGACGAACCGGTAGAGCACGGGCGCGCCGGCGAGTGCGAACGTCGTGAGACTGGCCGTGTACCCGATGACGACGAGCCACGAGTACCAGCGCGCCACCTGGCGGTCGACCGGGTGCAGCGTCGACTCGTCCGTCTCGGGACGGCCGAGCAGCCGCATGAACCTGTTGCGGACCATCCGCAGCGCGGCCCCGTGCAGGTCGACGCAGCCGAGCACCGTGCTCACCAGCACGTAGATGTCCGTGCGCAGGTACAGGAAGAACTGCCAGATGACCCGGAGCAGCGCGGCGAACGCGACGGCCAGCAGGAATCGCCCCGGCCCTGACAGCGTTCCGTCGGCGTGCCGGGTCAGGTCGGCGGCGACGGTGCACGCGGCGATGCCCAGGACGTCGGCCAGCAGCCCGGCGACGATCGGCAGGTAGCGCTGCCGGCGCGGCACCGCCACGAGCCCGTCCAGCGAGGTCTCCAGCACGATGAAGTAGAGCCGCCTGCCGACGCGCAGCCTCGATCGGACGCCGAGCCTGCGTCCCGCCAGCGCGTGGAAGGACTCGTGCAGGAGAAGCAGCGGAATGGCCGCGACGAACAACCCGACCTGGATGACCATGTAATAGTCGGAGAAGAAGATGTTGTGATAAGTAGGCCGCAGATCGGCGTTGAACACCATTGCGAACAATGCCCATCCGGCGAGCGCCGCATAGGCGACCCAGGCAATCGGCGAGAACAAGGCAGCACCGAGTCCGCTGAATCGGACAGGCGCCCTCTCCGCGACGACTTCCCCGGATTTGCGAATGAGGCCGAGCTCGTCCAGTCCCGCGACGACGTCCTCGACGTCGACCTCTTCGCCGTATTCGCGCTCGAACCACTCACCGGCCTGGCGCGGGGTGTCCCCGTCGACCAGCCTGCGCACGAGCGCGGCGCCCTCACCGGGGAAGATGCCGTACGAGTCGACGTCGGGGCGACCGATCGTCACCTCGTCGCCGTCCTCCAGGAACACCAGCGGGTGCAACGGCACTGGCTGGTCCAGATCGAACTCGGTCACCGCGTTCCTCCCCGCCGTGGATCGGATGCGCCGGGCCCGAGGACCCGGCGCATCCGCGTCGCGCCTTAGGCCGGCTTGACGTTGTACTGCGAGCAGGCTGCCGCCGTGAGACGGACCGGGCCCACCTTGCGAATGGTGATTCGCTTCATCTTGGCCTTGGACTTCTCCATGAGTGCTCCTCCCTCGGGTCGTGCTTCCGACATCGAGAAGTCTGCCCGCGCACTCCAAGAAAGCTCCAAGGGCGCTCCAAATCCATTGGCCGTATTGAGACATCTAAAACAAATGGGCAGTATTGCCTCGGATCAGCGCGTCTCGTCCGTGACGCCACCGGACAGGAGGTCGCCCGTGTGGCTGCTGTACTGCAGGACCGAGGCGATGAACGTGTACCTGGACGCGGCACCGTTCAGGTTCGGCGTCCAGCAGCGGCGCTCGCCCGGCTTGATGTGCTTGTTGCCGCCCGGGCTGTCGCAGTCCACCCTGCCGACCGGCTCACCGCGGTCGTACCGGTTGAGGTAGACCTGCGCGTACTGGCTCGCGGTCATGGGCTGGTCGAACAGCGCGAAGGCGAAGTACAGGCTGCCCTGGCGGCACAGCTCGACGGTGCCCACGGCGACGCCGTTGGTGGCGACCACGTTGGCGATGTCCACGCGGGTCTGGTAGCCGGCGCCGTTCTGGCAGAACGGGCTCACCTGCACCTCCGCGGACGCGGGTGCCGCCAGTCCCAGCAGGACCGCGCCGGCCACGGCGAGTGCCGCGGTCAACTTCCTGATCATGTTCCCTCCTCGGTCGTTCGCGGCCGGTGGCCGCGCCACCACGATGGGGAGCCGGTGCTGCGGGCTTCTTGCAGGCTTTCTGGAACGACGAGGTCAAAGGCGTAAAGTCGGATCATGAAGACGCCGAAGCTGCTCGACGGGAGGCTGAAGCTCCGCCACCTCGTGCTGCTGGACGCGTTGCTCAGGCAGGGCACCGTGGTCGGCGCGGCGGCGGCACTGCACGTCACCCAGCCGGTCGTGACGCGCGGCCTGCACGAGCTGGAGGAGATCCTCGGCGTCACGCTGTTCGACCGCGGGCCGCGCGGGATCACGCCGACGGTGTACGGGTCGGCGTTCGGCGAGCACGCGAGGGCGGTGCTGGCGCAGCTCACCGAGGCGGGCCGGCACCTGGTCGAGCTGGCCCAGGCCGAACGCGGCACGGTGGTCGTCGGCACGCACCTGGCGGGAACGAACGTGCTGCTGCCGCGGGCGATCACCGCGATGAAGCGCCGCCGGCCGAACCTGACGGTGATCGTGCGCGAGGCGGCGCCGGAGCCGTTGCTGGCGGAGCTCGCGGCCGGGCGCGTGGACATGATCGTGGGACGGCTGACGGCGCCGTCGGACGAGCAGCTCGAACGGCGCAAGCTCTACGACGAGGCCGTGCACCTGGTCGTGCGGGCGACGCATCCGCTGGCGGGCCACGAGGTCAAGACGGCCGAGCTGGGCGACTACCCGTGGATCATGCCGGGCGCCGAGACAGTGCTGCGGCGGGAGCTGGAGCAGTTCTTCGCGCGCAACGGGATCGCGCTGCCGGTCAACCGGGTGGAGACGACGTCGTTCCTGATCGTGCGGGAGCTGTTGCTGGAGAACGACTTCATCGCCGCGCTGCCCAGCCTGATCACGGTCGACGACACCCGGCTGACCCGGTTGCCGGTGAGGCTCGACCAGGTCGGGCACAGCGTCGGGCTCACCCTGCCCTCCCGCACGCTGAGCCCGTCCGCCGAGGCGTTCATCGACTGCCTCGGCGAGATCGCGTCCGAAATGGACGGACACTAGCCCAGGAAGCGCTCCGCGTTGCCCCGCTGGATCAACGCGCGCTGCTCCCCGGTCAGGAAACCGCTCTTCGCCACGACCTCACCGGCCGGGCGCTCCCCCAGCGGGTACGGGTAGTCGCTGCCGACCATGACCCGCTGCACGCCGACGGTGTCCACGAGCAGCCGCAGCGCGCGTTCGTCGAACACCACGGAGTCGACAAAAAACCGGTCCAGGTAGTGCGACGGCGGGAACGCGGACGTGCCGACCACGTCGTGCCGCTGGTGCCAGGCGTTCTCGGTGCGGCCGAGCCAGAACGCGAACGAACCTCCGCCGTGCGCGAAGCAGATCCGCAGCCGGGAGTCGATGCGGTCGAACCCGCCGCCGAGGATCAGCGCGAGCACGGACAGGTGCGTCTCGGCGGGCATGCCGGTCAGCCACTGGGCCATCCACCGGTCGTTGCGCGGTGAGCTGGTCATGTCCCACGGGTGCACGAAGACAGGCACGTCCAGCGAGGCCGCGTGCTGCAGGAACGTCACCACGCCCTCGCTGTCGAGGTCGTCGTCGCCGACGTGGTTGCCGATCTCGACACCACGATGTCCGTTCGCCAGACACCGTTCCAGCTCCCGGCACGCTTCGTCGGGGTTCTGCAGCGGCACCTGGCAGAACGGCACCAGCCGGTCGGGCGCGGGCGCCACGATCTCCAGCGCGAGGTCGTTGAAGATCCGCGCGATCTCGGCGGCCTGCGGTGTCGGTGCGCCGTAGGAGAAGAACGCGGGCGTCGGCGAGACGACCTGCACGTCCACGCCGTCGGCGTCCATGTCCGCCAGCCGGAGCTCGGCGTCCCAGCAGTTCGACTGGACGCGCCGGAACTCGCGGGTGCCCAGCATGATCATGGCGTCGGAGGCCGACTCGGTCCGCAGCCAGGGCGCCTCGGCGCCGGGGAGCGCCGGCCAGCCCTGGGGGACGTAGTGCGTGTGGACGTCGATGATGCCCATGCTCAGCCCTTGCCGGGGTGCAGGGCGCCGCAGTTGCCGCAGGTGCGTGCGTCGGTGTCGGCGTAGAACTTCTCGAACACCGGCGGCAGGTCGGCCACGATGTCACGTACCTGCAGCTCGATCTCCTGGAGGAGGTGCGAGCAGTTCAGGCAGTACCACTGGAACCGTTCGAGCTGCCCCTCCTCGCGGACGCGTTCGATCACGAGACCGACCGAGTCCGGGTCGGGGCGCTGCGGCGAGTGCGGGGTGTTGCCGGGCAGCAGCCACGTCTCCCCCTCGCGGATGTGCACGGTCCGCGGGCCGTCCGCGGTCATGACGTCGACGTGCATGTCGCCCTTGATCTGGAAGAACCACTCCTCGTAGGGCTCGTGGTGGAAGTCCGTGCGGCTGTTGGGGCCGCCGACGATCTGGACGATGAAGTCGTTGCCCAGAGCCATGGTCCTGTTCGCGACCGGAGGCTTGAGCAGGTGCCGGTTCTCGTCGATCCAGGCCTGGAAGTTGATCACGGGCGGCAGAGTCATCGAGTCTCCTCGGTGCGGGGCAGGCGGGCGATCGCCTGGATCTCGATCAGCAGGTGCGGATGGGGAAGCTGGTGCACGGCGACGGTGGTGCGGGCAGGGCCGTCCTCGTCGAAGAACTCGGCGTAGACCTCGTTGTAGCCGCCGAAGTCGTTCATGGAGACGAGGAACGTCGTGCACTGGGTGACGTCGGCGAGCGTGCAGCCGACCTCGCCGAGGATGGTGGCGATGTTCTCGATGACGGCCCTGGTCTGAGCGCGGATGTCGAGGTTCGTGGTGCCGAGCTCGTCCACCTCGACGCCGGCGAACGAGTTGTCCGGGCGCCGGGAGCTGGTGCCGGAGACGAACACCAGGTCGCCGGAGACCTTGACGTGCGGGAACCGGCCGCGCGGACGGGCGAGTCCGGTGATCGTGCGTGCGGTCATCGCGGTCGCCCTTCGAACGAGACGGGGCCGAACCCGTCGATCGAGCACTCGACGTAGCCCTCGGTCAGCGGCAGTGCGATGGTCGCGGCACCGGCCAGCACCACGTACCCGGCCCTCAACGGGATGTTCCGCTTCCGCGCCACCTCTTCGAGGGCAGTGAGGGCGTTGGCCGGGTTTCCGAGGATCGCGCTGGTGGAGCCTTCCACAATGGACGATCCCGCGGTCAGCCGCACCGCCCGGTCGCCGACGTCGGTCATGGGCTGCCACGGACCGATGACGTACCCGGCTGCGGAAGTGTTGTCGGCGATGACATCGGTGTAGGTGAAGCGGAAGTCCCGGTAGCGCGAGTCGATGATCTCGATCGCGGAGGCGACCGCGTCCACGCACTCCAGGATCGGCACGGTGCCGTCGACGTCGCGGCCGAGCCGGTAGGCGATCTCCGGTTCCGCCTTGGGGTGGATGAGGTTCTCGCTCGTGCGGCCGTGCATCCCGCTCGTGAGCCGGCCGACGATCACCTCGGACACGCCCATCTGCCGCATCTTCGCCTCGCTGGTGAACCCGAGCTTCACGCCCGTGACGGTCTCGCCGTCGCGTTCCCTCAAGGCGATGAGCGCGTGCTGGACCTCGTAGGCGTCCGCCACGGTCAGATCCCCGAAGCCGGGCACCTCGGTCGCGGTCGTCTGTGCTTTGTGGAGGATCTCGGCGATGTTCACAGCTGCACGCACACGTTCGTGGGCTCGGTGTAGAAGTGCAACGACGACTCGCCGCCCTCGCGGCCGATGCCGGACATGCCCATGCCGCCGAACGGTGACCGCAGGTCGCGCAGGAACCACGTGTTGACCCACGACATCCCGACGTTCATCGCCTGCGCGACCCGATGGCCGCGGCGCAGGTCGTTCGTCCAGACCGAGGCGGCCAGACCGTAGTCGGTGTCGTTGGCGAGCGCGATCGCCTCGTCCTCCGCGTCGAACGGGATCAGCGCCGCGACCGGGCCGAAGATCTCGTCGCGCACCACGCGGTCGGCGTTGGTGAGCCCGGTCCACAGCGTCGGTTCGATCCACGAGCCGTCCCGCAGGTCCGCGGGCATGTCGGGAACGCCGCCACCCGTGATCGCCTTCGCACCGGCCTCCTCCGCGAGCGCGAGGTGGTCGAGCACCTTGCGGCGGTGCTGCTGCGAGACCAACGGGCCGGTGGTCGTGCCAGGATCGTGCGGGTCGCCGAGCTTCAGCGCTCTCGCACGCTCGACGAGCCCGTCCACGACGTCGGCGAAGATCGTCCGCTGCACGTAGACGCGTTCGGTGCAGAGGCAGACCTGGCCGGTGTTGGTGAAGATCGCCCGGCTCAGCCCGGTGAGCGCCTCGGCCAGGTCCACGTCGTCGAACACGATGGCCGCGTTCTTGCCGCCGAGCTCGAACGAGACCGGCCGGACCCGTGGCGCGGCCGTCCTCATGACACGCGTGCCGGTCGCGGTGGAACCGGTGAACGTCACCCCGTCGATGCCGGGATGTCCGACCAGGAGCTCACCGACGTCCCCGTGACCGTGCACCACGTTGTAGGCACCCGCGGGCAGTCCCGCGTCCCGCAGCACCTCGGCGAGCAGCGTCGCCGTCGCCGGGGTCAGCTCGCTCGGCTTGACCACGACGCTGTTGCCGCACGCGAGCGCGGCCGAGACCTTCCACGTCAGCAACAGCAGCGGGAGGTTCCACGGCACGATCACCGCGACCACGCCGAGCGGCTTGCGGACCGCGTAGTTCAGCGCCTGCCTGCCGTCCGCGAGATCGGTGAGGAACGACTCCTGCCCGGCCGCGGACACGACGTCCGCGAACGTCCGGAAGTTGTGCACCGCCCGTGCCACGTCCAGCTCACGGGCGAGCGCGACCGGCTTGCCGGTGTCCGCGACCTCGGCGGCGACGAACTCCTCGAACCGCGCCTCGATCCCGTCGGCCGCCCTCCGCAGCACCGCGGCCCGTTCCCGCACCGGCACGCGGTCCCAGCCGGACCCGCGCGCCGCGGCCACCGCCTCGTCGACCAGCGACGCGTCGGCGACCTGCACCATCGCGTGCGTCCTGCCGGTGGCCGGGTCGACGTCGCCGAAGGCCGCGTCCCGTTCGGCGAACCGGCCGCCTGCGAAGTTGCGGATCATTTCCATGGCTCCACTGTGGGCAGCCAGGCCATGCTCCGCCAATGCCGTTCTCGCGCCAGGTCATGCCCGTCCGGCTATAGCGTCAAGTCAGGCGAAAGTCTTCGCCAGCACGGTGTTCACGTGCGCGGCGATCTCGTCGGCCGCCTCCTCCAGCGCGAAGTGGCCGGTGTCGAGCAGCACGACCTCGGCGGAGGGCACGTCCCTGCGGTAGGCCTCGGCGCCGGGCGCGATGAAGAACGTGTCGTTGCGGCCCCAGATGGCGAGAACGTTCGGCTGCCGTTCGCGCAGCCAGGCCTGCCAGGACGGGTAACGGCCGGGGTTGGTCTGGTAGTCCCACAGCAGCGCCTTCATGTAGTCGGCGCGGCCCGGCAGGTCGATGACGGCCTGGTCTGCCAGCGCCTGCTCCGGGTCGACGTGCTCGGGGTTCTTCGCGCCCGTGAGCCACTGGTGCCGCGTGCCCGCGAGGCTGACCACCCAGTCGACGGTCGGCTGATGCTTGGCCTTGTCGCTCCACCAGCCGTTCAGCCCCGCGACGTCGGGGCCGAACCCCTCGACGTAGGCGTTGCCGTTCTGCGTGATCACGGCCCTGACCCGCCGGTCGTGCTCCAGCGCGATCCGGAAGCCGACCGGTGCACCGAAGTCGAACACGTAGACGGCGTAGTCACCGATGCCGAGCAGGTCGATGACCTTTCCGGTCACCTCGGCCAGCCGGTCGAACGTCGGGCTCTCCGGCAGCGGGTCGGACGAGCCGAAGCCGGGGTAGTCGATCGCGACGAGGTGCCAGTCCGCGGCGAGCCGGTCGATCAGCCGCACGTAGGCGCGGGTGCTCGACGGGTAGCCGGGCAGCAGCACCAGCGTGGGCCTGCTCGCGTCACCCGCCTCGCGGACGAACACCTTCAGGCCGTCGACCTCGACGTGGTGGTGGCGGATCGCGGGCATGTCGTTCTCCTCGGTTCGTTCTAATGTATAGAACGACCGTATACACGTTAGGTTCCATGCCGCAACCGTCCCTGGCGAGAATCTGCTAACGTCTCAATCGTGGCTCCAACCGTTAGGAGAGGCGTGACCGCGACACTGTCCGAGTTCCAGACGGCGGGCTTCCCCATGGGCGCCGAGCCGCTCGTCGCGCTCGACCTGGTGGACACGCAGGCGCTGTGCCTCGACCCGGTCAGGGACTTCCTCGCGGACGAGGCCGAGTACGCGAAGTGGTGGGCGCTGCAGGCAGATCGGCTGCCGTCCGCACCACCGCCGGCGATGAGCGCGACCCGCCGGCTGCGCGCACTGCTCCACGCGCTGTTCGACGCCCACCTGACCGGACGGACGCCCGATCCGGCGCTGATCGCGGACCTCAACGCCGTCGCCGCCGCGGTGCCCACCAGCCCCCGGCTCGACGGCTGGGGCGTTGGCGCACGGGCCGAGGTCCGGTGGCACGACGACTACAACGGCCACCCGGCGCTGGCCGCGATCGCGGGCGAGGCGATCCGGCTGCTGGCGGACCCCGTGCAGTTGGAGAAGCTGCGCGCCTGCGGAAACCCGGCCTGCTCCATGGTGTTCCTGGCGGAGAACAAGCGCCGGATCTGGTGCGCCGCCAACGTGTGCGGCAACCGGGCGCGGGTCGCGCGGCACTACGAGCGGACCCGCGGCGACTCCTGACACCTGGCTAAAATCGATCTCGCCTGCGGAGCAGGTGCCGCCGTTCCACGTCTGAGGAGATGCGCATGCGGACGATCAGCCGATTCGCTCTGGTCATGGCGATCGTCGGGCTGACGGCCGCCACAGCACCGGCCGTCGCGGGCGCGACCCCTGGCCGCGGGGTCACCGCCGTCACGATCTTCGACCAGACGGTGGGCGACACCCAGTACGTCGTCAGGGAGATCACCATCGCGCCGGGCGGGTCCACGGGCTGGCACTACCACCCCGGCCCGGTGCGCGGGGTCGTCACGAAGGGCGTGCTGACCCACCACGACTCCGACTGCGCGGTGGACGGCGTGTACCGGCCCGGTCAGTTCATCAGCGAGAGCAGCGGCACCGGCTACGTCCACATCGGACGCAACCTCGCGAACGCCCCGCTGGTGCTGATCGTGAGCTACCAGAACCCGGCCGGCGGCCCGCTCGCGGTCAGCACGCCGAACCCCGGCTGCTCCTTCGAGTAGGTCCTCACGGCGGTTGGCGTTGATCTCGTCGCTGTGCTCGAGCGCCCAGCCGGCGAGCGCGATCACCAGTGGCAGCAACGTCTTCCCGAGCTCGGGCAGCTCGTACTCGACGCGCGGCGGTCGCGGAGTCCAAGAAGGGCATCGTCGCGGACAACCGGGGTCGGCGAAGGTGTCCACCTCGGATCCGCCGAGTCCATCGACGTCAAGGAAGGCACCCAGAAGGGCGTCATCTGCGGGAACACGTTCAACGGCAAGGGGATCGCGGGCCAGCACTCCGCCGACTCCTGGGTGGACGTGAAGGGCTCCGGTTACCTGCTGGAGAACAACACCGGCACGCTCAGCAAGCCCGGCACCCCTGGCCAACGGCTACGAGACGCACCAGATCGGCGGCAACCCGAGCGGGTGCGGCAACACCTGGCGCAACAACAGGTCCGATGTGGACGGCTCCGGTGAGTACGCCATCAGGATCACCACGGTCTCGCAATGCACCGGCAATCCCAACGTGGTGTACGCGTCCAACACGGTGACGAACGCGAAGAAGGGCCTGACCAACGCGAAGATCACGCCCTGACCGACCGCCCCACGGGTTCCCGGACCCGTGGGGCACTCACCCGTTCGTGACCAGGAGGTACCGTGCCGTCGCATGAGTGCGCGCTTCCAGGAACTCGACTACCGCCAGACACCGCTCGGTGAGCTCACCCTGCGCCGCCGGCTCGAGCCCGGCACCGGCAGGGAGATCCACGAGATCAAGCTCAACGAGGAGTTCCTGATGTCCAGCCTGTTCACCGTCGCCGAGGTCGAGCTCGCCACGCTCGCGCTCGCGGAGGTGTCCGGCGACGGCCTGAACGTGGTCGTGGGCGGTCTCGGACTCGGCTACACCGCGCTGACGGCGCTGGAGGACCCGCGGGTCGGCTCGCTGGTGGTCGTCGACGCGCTCGGCGAGGTGATCGAGTGGCACCAGCAGGGACTCATCCCGGCCGGGCAGACGCTGGGCGCCGACGAGCGGTGCCGGCTGGTCCACGGCGACTTCTTCGCGCTGACCCGGTCCGGGCAGGGCTACGACCCCGAGGCGCCCGGCAGGCTGTTCGACGCCCTGATCGTCGACATCGACCACTCCCCGCGGCACCTGCTGCACCCGACCAACGCCGACTTCTACACGCCAGAGGGCGCTCAGCGGCTGGCCGAACTGCTTCGGCCCGGCGGGGTTTTCGCGTTGTGGTCCAACGACCCGCCCGAGGACGAGTACGCCGCCGTTCTCGCGACGGCCTTCACCGATGTGCGGGCCGAGGTCGTCAGCTTCCCCAACCCCCTGCAGGGTCGTGACTCGACGAACACCGTCTACCTCGCGAAGCGCGGCTGACCACTCCGCGTCCATTCGCCGTATCTTCACCGATCTTGGTTTGGCGGGCGGGGTGAGCGGGCATTGGATCGCTCATGATGGCGTCGTACTGGGAAACCGCCCGAACCGGTTTCCTGGCGTTCGTGGGTGTCGGGTTGCTGGTCCTCGTTCCCCTGGTCCTGTTGCACTACTTCCGGTTCCGGAGGGTCGAGCCGCGCCGCGCGTTCGTGCTCTACGGCCTGCTGGCCTACGGGCTGGTGGCGCTGGCACTGATCTTCCTGCCGTTCCCGTCCGACGTGGCGAACCTGTGCACGGGCGACAAGATGCTGTCCACGGTCCCGTTCCAGTGGGTGACCGACATGAGCAACAACATGGCGGCCAACGGGCGTTCCGGTGTGCTCGCCATGGTGAAGTCGCAGGCGTTCCTGCAGCAGCTCTTCAACGTCGCGTTGTTCGTGCCGCTGGGCGTGGTGCTGCGCAAGGCGTACGGCAAGGGGCCGCTCGCCGTCATCGCCATCGGTCTGGGACTGTCGCTGGCCATCGAGGTCGTGCAGTACACCGGCAACCTCGGTTTCTACCCTTGCCCGTACCGCATCGCCGACGTGGACGACCTGATCTCGAACACCTTCGGCGGCCTGCTGGGCTGGATGATGGCGCCGGCCGCGTTCGTGGTGCCCAGGGTGCTCTCGTCCGACGAGGCGGCCGCTCCGGACGGCACCGTCACCGTGCCGCGCCGGATCCTCGGCCTGATCTCCGAGCTCGTGCTGGTGATCGTGATCGCCAAGCTGGTGCTGCAGTCGAACCCGTTGTGGGCCGTCTGCGTGCTCGTGGCGTTCCGCGTGGTGCTGCCGGCCGCGGCGAACGGGATGACGATCGGCGGGATCCTCCTGCACTACCGGATCCGCGCCCTGGACGGATCGCGGGCCAACCCGTTCCAGCTCGCGCTGCGTGAACTGCTCGGCCTCACCGGCTTCATGGCCTACGCGACCGTCGTGTCGCCGTTGATCGGCATCGGCTGGTGGGACCTGGTCGTCGTGGCGCTGTACGTCGGCGGGGCGTTCGTCTTCCCGGTGTTCCGGCGGGACCAGCGCGGATGGCACGAGCACGCGGCGAAGACGCTGGACGTGTTCGTGGACCGGAAGGCCGGGTACCCGGAACCTCATGACGACGTACACGCACACAGCTGAGGCGGACATCCCTGCCGACACGCTGTTCGGCTTCCTGGCCGAGCCGCGGAACCTGCCGCGCTACTTCCCGCAGATGACCGCGGCCGAGCCCGAGGGCGGTGAGCAGGTGCACGTGGAGGCCGAGGTGCACGGCCACCACGTCGAGAGTGAGGCGTGGGTGCGGCCGGACGCCGGGCGGCGGACGCTCGAGTGGGGCGCCGAGGGCCCGGACGACTACCACGGCGAACTCCAGGTCGAGGAGGTCGCGCCGGGACGGTCGCGCATCACGGTGAGCCTGCACAGCGTGCGGGAGGCGCACGGCGACGAGGTGCAGCGCGGCCTGGAGCAGACGGTCGCCGTGCTGACCCAGACCGCGGCGGCCGACGACCGTGCGCAGGGCTGATCCTCAGAGCAGCTCGGCCAGCAGGGAGGCGGCCCGCGAGGCGCCGTCGGACTCGACCGCGCGGTAGCCGACCTCCCTGCCGATCTCCTCGGCGATGGCGGCGGCCAGGACCTCCCGGTCCGCGACGTCCTCGTAGGACATGCACCGGCCCGCTCCGTAGCGTTCGAGCCGGTGCCGGACGTGGATGTTCTGCTCGAAGTGATGGCGCAACGGCACGAAGAGGAACGGGCGTCTGGCCGCGGTCAGCTCCATGCACGTGGTCAGGCCGCCCTGCACCACCGCCAGGTCGCACGCGGCGAGGTGCCCCGGCAGGTCCGGCAGGTAGCCGCGGATCTCGACACCGGGACGGCCCGGCAGTGAGGCCGGGTCGATGCGAGGGCCGGTGACGACGAGGAACCTCAGTCCTGGCACCCGTTTCACCGCGGCGGGCACGGCGTCCAGCACCCGCCGCAGCAGCGACTCCCCCACCCCGGAGCCACCGACCGTGACCACGCACAGCTTCTCGCCCTCCCGAACCCCGAGCCTCCTGCGCACCGCCTCGCGCTCGTGTTCGCCCGGCGGGCCGAATCCCGTTGCGTAGCCGGAGAAGTCGAAGTTCTGCTCCGTCCACTCGCGAATCGCGGGCAGGCCCTCGCCGAACGGCAGGGAGACCACGTCGTCCGGGTTGCCGACGAACACCGAACGGTCGCGCACGCGCCGCAGGCGTTCTCGTTGCTCGATCATCTCCAGGTTGTAGTCGGCGGTCAGGCGTTGCTCTCGCGCGCCGCCGTCCGGCATCGGGAGCCAGCCGACGAAGTCCGTCAGCCAGGCGAACGAGAACCGCTTCAGCGCGGGGTTCTCGTGCAGGAAGTGGTCGACGTCCCAGGCCTCGTCGCCGATCACCAGGTCGTACGGCTCGTCGTCGAGGACGTCGTTGAACACCATGAAGTTGTTGACCAGCACCGCGTCCAGGCGCCGGAACGCCTCGAACACGTGCAGGTCGTGCTCGCCCGCGTCGTCCTCGATGTGCGCCGACTCGTTCGCGAGCCACGCGGAGGCCGGGTGGATCCGCTCCCCCGCCGGTCCGAGCACCTCGGTGACGGGGTGCTGCGCAAGCCAGTCGATCTGCAGGCGCGGATGCAGTTTGCGCAGCTCGGAGGCGATGGCGAGGTCACGCCGGGCATGGCCGAGACCGATCGGTGAGCTCAGGTACAACGCCCGCGGCGGCCGAACTCGCGGAGCCATCGTGCGCCGGGGCACGGGGTGGACGCGCTCGACGAACTCCTTGATCAGCAGGGTGATCCGCACCGGCTCACGGGCGTGCACCCCGTGGCCCGCGTCGTCGATCAGCACGAGCGACCCGCCGGTGAGCTCGGCGAGGCGTTCCCCGATGGCGTGCGGGCGGATCAGGTCGTTCTTCCCGTGGATCACCAGCACCGGGCACCGGACCTTGCGGCAGTCGTCCTCGATCGACTCGGAGGCCAGCCGCCCGGCCGTGGTGTCCACCAGCGTGGCGGGGTCGATCTCGTGCGCCCACCGCACGGCGTCCTCGATCTGCTTGGTGGAGTGAGGTTCGGCGAACATCCTCGCGAAGAACCACTCCGTGAAGTCGTCGTAGCCCCCGTCGAGCCAGTACCCCCTGTTGTACTTGCCCTCGGCCGACTCCCAGGCCTGCTTCTCCTGTTCCTGCACACCGATGAGCGACCCGCTGGCCGGGCCGATCGCGACGATGCCGGAGACCCGCTCCGGGTGGTGCGCGGCAGCGAGCACCGACCAGGCGTCCCCGCGCGACAACGCCACCAGCACAGCGCTACGGGTGTCCGTGGCGTTCATGACCGCAATCGCGTCCGCCGCGTACTCCTTGTCCACATAGGACTCCGCACCCGCCGGACGGTCCGAGTCGCCACTCCCCCGCCCGTCGAAGGTGACCACGCGGAAGTGCCTTGCCAGGAAGGGAACCTGTGCCTTCCAGAACCTCGACGGCACGATCGACCAGGTCGGCATCAGCAGCACCGTCGGCCTGCCGGGGTTGTCGTAGACCCGGAACGCGAGCCGCACCCCGGCGCGTTCGGCGTGTCCCTCCCGATCCGCCTCGCGCACAGGGCGCGGCTCGCTGGTCACGGCCGGACTTCGAGGACCTGGTTGAACGGGGTCTGCGCCACCCCGGCGAACCGGGTGAACCCGCCGGCCACCGCGACGTCGCGGATCCGCGCGGGCCCTGCCTGCGTGCCGAGCGCGAGACCGACGTCCTGCGACAGCGAGGCCGGCGTGCACAGCAGCGTGGAGAAGCCGTAGTAGGTGCGGCCCACGGGGTTGAGGTTGTCCTCGACGTGGTCACCTGCCATCGGTTCGACGATCATCCACGTGCCGTCGGCCGCCACCGCCTCCCGGACGTGCTTGGCCGCCCCGACCGGGTCGCCCATGTCGTGCAGGCAGTCGAACATGGTCACGAGGTCGTAGCCCGTGCCGCTGAAGTCCTTGGCCGACGCGACCTCGAACGTCACCCGGTCACCGACCCCGGCGGCCGCGGCCCGTTCGCGGGCGGTCCGGATCGACTCGGGGTGGTAGTCCGACCCGACGAAGGTGGAGCCGGGGAACGCCTGTGCCATCAGGATTGTCGATGCCCCGTGGCCACAGCCGACGTCGGCGACCCTCGCACCGGCCTGGAGCTTCGCGGTCACGCCGTCGAGCGCGGGCAGCCAGCCCTCGATCAGGTTCGCCGCGTAGTTGGGCCGGAAGAACCGCTCGCAGCCGACGTGCACGTCGGTGTTGTGCTCGTGCCAGCCCACCCCGGACCCGCTGCGGGCCGCGTCCAGCACCCGTCCGGCGTCGTGGACGGTGCCCAGCGCGATCTGGAACATGCCCGGCAGGAACGCGGGGCTGTCCTCGACCGTCAACGCCACCGCGTGCTCGATCGGCAGCGCATAAGCGCTGGTCCCGGCGTCGTAGGTCACGTAACCGCCGGCCGCCTGGGCGTTGAGCCACTCCCGTGCGTACGGCTCGGCGGTGCCCGTGCGGTCAGCGAGCTCGGCGGGGCTGATCGGGTCGCCGGACGCCATCGCGCGGTAGTAGCCGAGCTTGTCGCCCATGACGACGAGCGCGGCGTTGAGCGTCGCGCCCACCTCGCCGACGGCGCGGAACACGAACTCCATGAGCTTGTCCGTGTCCACCTCGGGTCTTGTCGTGGTCATCTGCTCTTCCCTCCTGTCGAGGGTCGGAACCTATGAGCGCCAACGGGACAGCCGCATCAGGTGCCCCACCTAGTCGGTGGAGGTCTGCTTACACTCCCCCGTGTGCTGATGGGACGCGAGTCCGAGCGTCGTCAGGTCGAGCGGCTCGTCGCGAGCGCCCGGCTCGGCCACGGCGGCGCTCTCGCGATCACCGGCGAGCCCGGTGTCGGCAAGACCGCGCTGCTGCGGTTCGCGGCCGGGTGCGCGACCGGCATGACGGTGCTGCAGGCCGCGGGCAGCGAGCAGGAGCGCGAGATCCCGTTCGGCGCGCTGCACCAGGTGCTGCGGCCGGCCCTCGGCCGTCTCGCGGAGATCCCCGCTCCCCAGGCGCAGGCGTTGTCCGTGGCGCTGGCCCTGGCCTCCGGTCCCGCGATCGACCGGTTCGCGGTCGGCGCCGCCACGCTGAGCCTGCTGTGCCGCTTCGCCGAGCAACGGCCGCTGGCGGTGCTGCTGGACGACCTGCACCTGGTCGACCGCCCCTCCGCGGACGCGCTGGCCTTCGCGGCGCGGCGGCTCGACGCCGACCCGATCGTGCTGCTGGCGACCACCCGCACGCCGGACCCGCCGCTGCCCGCGCTGGCGCTGTCCGGCATCGACCTGGCCGCGGCGGGCGACCTGGTGTCGAGCCGGTCCGCCACGCCCGTGTCGCCCGAGCTGATCGCACGGCTGCACCGGGCGACGGCCGGGAACCCGCTCGCGTTGATCGAGCTGGCCGGCCGCAGGCTGGAGCACGCGTCACCCGAGGCGCCGCTTCCCGTGTCGGCGGCCCTGGCGCACGAGTTCGCCGCGCAGGCACGTTCGCTGAGCGCGGCCGGGCGGGCGGCGCTGGCCGTGGCCTCGGTGGCGGGCAACGACCTGCGCGTGGTAGCCGGCACCTGCCGCGTGCTCGGGGTGGACGTCGACGCGCTGGCCGAGGCCGAGGGCGCCGGGCTGGTCGTACTGTCCGACGGCCGCGTGGAGTTCCGGCATCCGCTGATCCGCTCGGCCGTGTACGGAGACGTCCTGGACCGCAGGTCGATCCACCGCGCGGTGGCCGAGGCCGTCGGGCCGCACGACGCCGACCGTCACGCGTGGCACCTGGCCGAGGCCGCGGTCGGGCCGGACGCCCAGGTCACCGACCTGCTGGTGCGGGCGGCGGCCCGGGCCCACGACCGCAGCGCGCACGACGTGGCGGCGGCCGCGTACGAGCGTGCCGCGCGGCTCAGCCCGGAGGTGGGGCGGCACGCCTCGTTGTGCGTCGCGGCGGCGGAGTCGGCGTGGCTGGCCGGCGAGACGCTGCGGTCCGTCTCGTTGCTCGACGAGGTGGGTGGCAGCCATCTGCGGGCCGTCGAGCTGCGGGCGGCGATCGCGGCGCGTACCGGTTCGCTGACCGAGGCACGTGACCTCTGCCGGCTCGCGGCCGGGCGGTCCGGCGACGCCGACTCGGCCGTGGTCCTGCTGGCCGACGCCGTCAACGCCTGCTTCTACCTGGGTGACACCACGACCGGGGTCGAGCTGGCCCACGAGATCGAAGCGCTGCTCGGCCACGTGACCACGCCCAGGGCGCGAGGCCTCGGTCAGATGGCGGCCGGTGTGGCCCGCGTCCTCGCCAACCTCGGCGGCGCCGAGCAGATCCGGACCGCGGTGGGCCTGCTCGCCTCCGGGCTGCTGCGCGAGGACCGCCGCAGACTGTCCTGGCTGATGATCGGCCCGCTGTTCCTGCGGGACGCCGACTCCGGCGCGGACCTGCGCCGCATCGTGGCGGACGCACGGGCGGAGGCGGCCGTGGGCACGTTGCCCGCCTTGCTGTTCCACGTCGCACGGGACGAGGCCACGACGAACCAGTGGGTCCGCGCCGAGGCGACCTACGACGAGGCCACCCGGCTGGCCAGGGAGACCGGCCAGGAGACCGACCTCGCCATGTGTCTCGCCGGGCTCGCCTGGCTGCGCGCCCGGCTGGGCGACGAGGAGCAGTGCCGTGCGCTCGTGGCGGAGGCGCTGCCCATCTGCCGGTCCCGCGACATCCACATCGGACGGGTCTGGTCGTTGTTCGCGCTGGGAGAGCTGGAACTGGGGCTCGGCGATCCGCAGAAGGCGTTGGCGCACCTGGAAGAGCTCGCCACGCTGCTCGACGACCTCCAGCTCACCGACCCGGACCTGTCCCCCGCGCCCGAGCTGACCGACGCGCTGGTCCGGTTGGGACGCGCCGAGGACGCCTGGCGGCTCGCACGGCGCTACCACTCCGCAGCAGAGGCGAAGGGCCAGCCGTGGGCGATGGGACGCGCCGAGCGGACCCTCGGCGTGCTCGCCCCGGACTTCGACGCCCACTTCGAAGCCTCTTTGCGTTTCCATGCAAGGACTTTGGACGACTTCGAGACCGCCCGCACCCGGCTCGCCTACGGTGCCCGCCTGCGCCGTGCCCGGCGCCGCGTGGACGCCCGGCCGCACCTGCACGCCGCGCTGGAGACGTTCGAGAACCTGCGTGCGACCCGCTGGGCGGACCTCGCCGCGGTGGAGGTCGGCGCGACGGGTGAGACGATCAAACGTCGCGCACCGGGTGAAACCCTTACACCGCAGGAGTTGCAGGTCTCACTCCTGCTCGCGGAGGGCAAGACCACCCGCGAGGTCGCCGCCGCCCTGTTCCTGAGCCCGAAGACGATCGAGTACCACCTGCGCAAGGTCTACACGAAGCTCGGCATCCGCTCACGCGCCGAGCTGGCCGGCCGGCTGCCCTGACGTCCACGCGAAGCCGTCCGGGTCGACGAACCGGCCGGCGCCGTTCATCACGATCCGGTGCGATCCCGAACCCTCCGGCGGCACCCCGGCGTCCTTGGCGAGCGCACGCCGCCGGTACAGCCCCAGCTTGACCTGACCGGCCGCGGCGAACTGCACGTACATGCGGCCGAAGCTCTTCTCGACGGTGAAGCCCTGGTCGAGGTAGCACTGCTTGCTCGCGACGATGTCCGTGGCACCGAGCAGCAGCACGACGTCCTCGATCCGTCCGGTGGCCGGTCCTGAGTTCTTCTTCGCCGAGGTCGCGACCTTCCAGATGGTGCCGTCCGGTGCCTGCACGACGCCGCCGTAGCCCCACATCGACTTCCCGGCGGGCTTGAGCACGGTCGCACCGGCGTCGATCGCGCCGCCGAGCAGGAGGTCGACGTCGGCGGGCTGCGCCACCGTGAGGGACAGGGTGAAGCCGCGGAAACCGGTGGCCGGCTCCTGCGTCTCCTGCAGGCGCAGCCGGGAGCCGAGCCCGAAAGCGTTGGCGTAGAAGCGTTCGGCGGCCGCGAGGTCGGCCACTTCGAGGGTGATCGCGTCGAATGAGGTCATGCCGGAAACGCTAGGCGCCACCCCCGGACCGATGCTTCTCGATTCCTGACCGCCTGCGCGGGCAGCACGACGACCACGGCGACGGCCGCGATCATGCTGCCCGTGCCGACGAGCTTCTCGACCCGCCGGGCGGTCTCCCCCACCGCCGCGCCGAGACCGATGTGCAGCGCGCACCAGCCCGTGGCGCCGACGAGGACCGCGGGCAGGAACGTCCGGTAGGGCATGTCCCGTGCGATCCGCGCCCGTTCCAGCAGAGCCGCCCGCTCCAGACCCACCCCCGCGAGCTCGGCGCGCAGCCGCGGGTACCGGCCCAGCAGCCACGGGCCCAGCACCACGACCAGCACCAGCACGAACCAGTCGTAGAGCCCGAACACCCCGGCTGCGAGGGGCCAGAGCCACGGTGGGTTCGTCACGGTCGGCGCCAGCACCAGCGCGGCGGCCACGAGCGCGCACAGCGTCCACACCGGGAACCTGCGGAAGAGCAGCACGGCGGCGGTGAGCAGGACCAGGCCGGCGACCAGCTCCACCGTCGTCCCCAGCACCAGCGGCGCCGCCAGGGCCACCCACAACACGGCATCCGGCCACCGCAGCCCCCAGCCGCACCTCATCGGCTCATCGTAGAAGACCGCTGTTGTGACTCACGGCACCGAACCAGCCCTGCACAAGCGGGGTAGAGTCCATTTACGAAAGCGGGGTACGGTCCACTTACCTCGGACTAAGCGCGGCAAAGGACTTCAGGACATGACGCACATCGGAATCATCATCGGCAGCACCCGCCCCGGCCGGAACGGCGAGCAGGTCGCCAGGTGGGTCCTCGAGCACGCGGAGAAGCGCGACGACGCGACGTTCGAGCTGGTCGACCTCAAGGACTTCCCGCTGCCCCACCTCGACGAGCCGATGCCCCCGATGCTCCAGCAGTACCAGCACGAGCACACCAAGGCGTGGTCGGCCAAGATCGCCGAGTTCGACGGCTTCATCATGGTCACGCCCGAGTACAACCACTCCACGTCCGGCGTGCTGAAGAACGCGATCGACTACCTGTTCGCCGAGTGGAACAACAAGGCAGTCGGCTTCGTGTCGTACGGCGGTGTCGGCGGTGCACGGGCCGTGGAGCACCTCCGCCTCGTCGCGGGTGAACTGAAGCTCGCCGACGTGCGCACCAGCGTGTCGCTGTCGATGTTCACCGAGTTCACGAACTACACCGAGTTCCACCCGTCCGACTTCCAGGTGGCCACGCTGAACACCCTGTTCGACGAGCTCGTCGCCTGGAGCAGCGCGCTCGCCCCGCTGCGCGACCGTCAGCTCGCCTCGCAGCAGGCATAACCCCGTGCAGCCCGTACCTCTGGAACGGGCCGACGCCGCGCGCAACCGCGCCCACCTGCTCGACGTCGCCCGAGAGATGGTCGCCGAACTCGGCGCCTGCAACGTCACGATGGACGGCCTCGCCGAGCGCGCCGGACTCGGCAAGGGCACGGTGTTCCGCCGCTTCCGCACCCGCGCGGGCATCTTCCACGCGTTGTTCGACGAGGAGGAGAAGCGCTTCCAGCACCGGGTGATGGCCGGGCCCGCACCTCTGGGGCCCGGCGCACCACCGGTACAGCGACTGGTCGCGTTCGGGCGGGCCAGGCTCGAGTTCCTCGTCGAGCACACCGCGCTGGCCCGTGCCGCGCTGGACGTCACCCAACCGGTCCCCGGCGAGAGTCCGTCGCTGTTCCACGTCCAGATGCTCCTGACCGAGGCCTGCCCGGACGACGCGCGCACCGGCACACTCGCCCTGCAGCTCGTCGCCGCACTGGAGGGCCCGGTCCTGCTCTACCTGCAGGCGCCGGAGGACACGCCCGACCCGTCCCGGCTGGTGCGCGACCTGAGCGCCGGCTGGCAGGTGCTGGCCGAACGCGTCACGGCACCAGCCGCGGCACGACCCGCACGTAGATGACCATGCCGACCACCTCGACCAGCGTCTGCGTCACCACGACCACGGCGGCGACCTCCCCCGGCAACGCCAGCGCGAGCGGCAGCACGACCAGCGAGTTCCGCGTGGCTCCCGTGAACACGATCGCGCGCCGTTCCGGCACGTCCAGGCGGAACGACCGGGCGACGGCGGTCCCGGCGAACGCCATGACGACCAGGAAGACCACGTAGAACGGCACCACCCGCACGACCTGCGGCAGGTCGTCACCGAGCCTCGGTACCTGCGACGCCACCACCGCGAACAGCGTCGCGGCCATCAACGGCACCATGGACGTGCTGATCGCTTCGACGAACCGCCCCGCGAACGCCTGGGTGAGCCACGCCAGCGTCAGCGGGATCGCGATCAGCACGACGAACGCCTCGACGAACGGGCCGGGCTCGACTTCCAGGTCAGAGCCGAGGAACAGCAGCAGATATGCGGGCAGCAGCACCATCTGCGCGATGAGCAGCAACGGCGTGGCCGCGAGCAACCGCTGGTTGGCACCGCCCGCCAGCCCGCTGAACACGATCACGTAGTCGACGCACGGCGTGAGCAGCACCAGCAGCACACCCAGCCGCACGGCCTGATCAGCGGGCAGGAACGTGAACATCGCGGCCACCACCAACGGCACCACCACGAAGTTCACAACGAGCGCGGCTCCGAGAAACCTGCCCGCCCGCAGCGAACGCCCCAGCTCGGCCACCGGCACCTGCAGGAACGTCACGTACAGCAGGACTGCCAGCACGGGGTTGATGGCGTGTTCGAGCGTCGGCCCCGCGCCTGGTGCGGCCCACCCGGCCAGCCCGCCGGCGGCCAGTGCACCGAGGTAGACGGCGACCTGGTGGCGTTCCACGCCCGCGACGAACCCCGGCACCGCACCCCTCCCGATCAGATGATCAGGACGGTATCCCGCCGGCGAACGGCAGCGGGCAGGACGGCGTGTGCGAGCAGGCGACCAGGTCGTCGCACCCGGCGGAGATCGCCGCCCGCAGCGTGTCGCGGACGACCACCAGGTCCTCGATCCTCGCCTCGACCTCACCGAGCTTCACCTCGGCGCGTTCCCGCAGGCCAGGGCGACGGGAGCCGGCGGAGAGCAGGTCGGCCACCTCCTCCAGGGTGAACCCGAGCCGCTGCGCGGCCTTGATCACCCGGAGCACCGTCACGGTCTCGCGCGGGTACAGCCGATGGCCGCCCGGCGAACGCTCCGGCCGTGCGAGCAGGCCGACGCGCTCGTAGTAGCGCAGAGTCTCCCGGTTCACCCCGGCCGCCTCGGCCACCTCACCCGTGCGCAGCGCGTTCACCTCGCCGCCAGCGCGTCGAGCACCTCGGCCTGCGACTCCGGCACCGTGATCGCCAGGCTCAGGGCACCGCGGGTCGCCGTGAGCTCGAACGTGAAGAACGAGCAGCAGCCCGTCTCCCGCACCGCCAGATCCGCCGCGCGGGCAGCGACCTCCGGCCGTGGCTCCAGCTCCAGCACCAGTCGCGTCCTCTCTGGACGGTGGCGCACGCCAGAGGCGAACAGCTCGTCGAACTCGGCCACGCGGAACGGTCTCTCCGCCGTCGGCAACGTGCACGCCTCGGGCGCCCAGGTCTCGCTCATGACTCGACGGTAAACCCGTACCAGGGCACCGGTTGCAAGTCAGGACCGAAAGAAATCCCTCAACGCCGCCGCAACCTCGTCCGGCCGTTCCTCCGGCAGGTAGTGGTCACACGACAACGCCTCACCACGCACATCCCACGCATACTCCCGCCACACGTCCAAGACGTCGTAGTGACGGCCGACGAAGCTGTGCTCACCCCACAACGCGAGCAGCGGCGCCTCGATCACCCCACTCGCGCTGTCGTGTTCCAGGTCGACCCCCGCTGCGGCGCGGTAGTCCGAACAGAACGCGGCGATCGCGGCCAGTCGGAGAAGCAGCGCACGTACTCCTCGACGGCGGCCGGGTCGAAGGACGCGCCGCCGTGTGGCGGGCGCCACCTGGGCCCGCGGCGCGTCACCGAGGCCGGCGCCTGCCGGGCCCAACTGCGGTTGATGGGCGTGCGGGTCACCCAACGGCGGTCCGGGGTCGACGAGGTGCCGGACGAACTGCGGCTCGCGGGCGTCACCGTGCGGGAGTACGAGGTGCTGCGGCTGCTCGGCGCCCGGCTCGCGAACAACGAGATCGCGGCTCAGCTGTACCTGTCGCGGCGGACGGTGGAGAAGCACGTGTCGAGCCTGCTGACCAAGACGGGGCTGACCAACAGGCTCGCCCTGGGCAAGCTCGCCACCACCCACGAGGACTGAGGCGCAGCACGTCCACCCCGCACGTCACTACCGCACCACGTCCATCCGCAGGAACTCCTTGATGCGGAGCGGCTTCGGCGGCCGCTTCACGTCCTCGGCCAGTGCCGCGAACGCCTCCGCCTCACCGACCACGCGCGGTGCCGTCACGTCGACGTCCTCGCCGGCGATCGTGAGCCGGGCCTGCCCGGCGGCCATGACGTTGCGGACCCAGTCCGAGCCGGACCCGTAGACCAGGAAGACCAGATAGCCGCCGTCGACCGGGTGCGCCTCCATCGGTGTCCGGTAGGGCAAGCCGGAACTGCGGCCCACGTGCGTGAGCACCGCCCACTTGCCGCTCTTGATCGCGTGAGGGTTGAACACGCGTTTGTTGATGTGGCCCCACCATCTGGGCATTGGCATGTCGGACTCCTCTCCTGCGCCCAAGACGCCGCCCGAGGCCGATCTGTTGAAGTACCGTGCGCGCGTGGAGATCACTGACGACCGGGACTTCCCCGCCGCGCTGGCCGCACTGAGCGGCATCGACTTCCCCTGGGAGTACGACGAGAAGGCCGACGAGCCCTTGCCGGGCAACATGGACTACGAGCCGTACCAGGAGTTCGACTCCGCCGAGGAGACGACCGACTGGATCCGGTCGTGGACCGGCAACAAGGAGCTGGACGGCGACGCGTTCCGGCCGTTCGGGCAGGACGGCACCGGTGGGCTCGCCGTGCTGTGGCTGGTGCGGGAGGGGCCGTTGACCGCGCAGCCCGTCATGTTCTTCGGCTCGGAGGGTGAGGTCGGGCCCGTCGCGACGAGTCTGGGCGAGTTCCTGTGGTTGCTCGCGGGTGGTGTGGGGCCGCAGGAGGCCGTCGAGTTCGGGTCGGACAGCGGTGTGCCGCACGAGGCGCTGCGTGCCGTCGCGGAGAAGTACTCCGGGATCGAGCCGCGCACGCCCGCCGAGGTGCTGGCCGCCGCACGGGCGGAGTTTCTCGGCTTCGCGGAGACCGTGCAGTCCTGGTGTCGCTAGCGCCGTGAGGGGAACCGGTCCTCGTTCCGGTTCCCCGATGGTCTATACCACTTTGTGAACACAGGTTACGCTCGGCCAACCCTGTTGTGCCGCAAGGTAAACAGGACCTCTCCCCCTGGAGGTCTGCCCTGTGAGAAAGTTCCTCGCGGCCGCACTTCTGCTCAGTGCCGCCGTTTTGCCCACCGGAACGGCCGCCGCGGCCGACCCGGTCTACAAGGACCCGACGCAGCCGATTCCGGCGAGGGTCGCCGATCTGCTGGGCCGCATGTCGCTCGACGAGAAGGTCGGGCAGATGACGCAGGCCGAGCGCAACGCGGTCAGCAATGCCGACCTGACGAACTTCCGGATCGGGTCGCTGCTGTCCGGTGGCGGTTCCGCGCCCTCACCGAACAACGCCACGTCGTGGGCGAACATGTACGACAACTTCCAGCGCGCGGCGATCGCCACGCCGCTGGGCATTCCCATGATCTACGGCGTGGACGCCGTGCACGGCCACAACAATGTCGTCGGTGCCACGATCTTCCCGCACAACATCGGCCTGGGTGCGACGCGTGACCCTGCGCTGGTGCAGCGGATCGGCCGCGCCACCGCCGAGGAGGTGTCGGGCACCGGCATCGACTGGGACTTCGCGCCGTGCCTGTGCGTCGCGCGCAACGACCGCTGGGGCCGCACCTACGAGTCGTTCGGCGAGACGCCCCAGGACGCCACGTCGATGACGACGATGATCACCGGCCTTCAGGGTTCGAAGCTGTCGGACCCCGGTTCGGTGCTCGCCACGGCCAAGCACTACATCGGCGACGGCGGCACGACCAACGGCACCGACCAGGGCAACACGCAGGTCAGCGAGGCCGAACTGCGCGCGACGCACCTGCCGCCGTTCCGCGACGCCATCGCCAAGGGCGTCGGCTCGGTGATGATCACCTACAGCAGCTGGAACGGCGTGAAGCTGCACGGGCACAAGTACCTGATCACCGACGTGCTGAAGAACGAGCTCGGCTTCAGCGGCCTCGTCGTGTCGGACTGGAACGCCATCGACCAGATCGACGGCCAGGCGGGCTTCACCGCCGCCGAGGTGCGCGACTCGATCAACGCCGGCCTCGACATGATCATGGTGCCGACGGCGTGGCGTCAGTTCATCACGTTCCTCAAGCAGGAGGTGCAGGTCGGCCGCGTGCCGATGTCGCGCATCGACGACGCCAACCGCCGTATCCTCACCAAGAAGTTCGAGCTCGGCCTGTTCGAGAAGCCGCTGACCGACCGCGGCTACACGCCGACCGTGGGCAACGCGGAGCACCGCGCGCTGGCCCGCGAGGCCGTGCGCAAGTCGCAGGTGCTGTTGAAGAACCAGAACGGCGTGCTGCCGCTGCCCAAGACCGCCGGCAAGATCTTCGTGGCGGGCAAGAGCGCGGACGACATCGGCTACCAGAGCGGCGGCTGGACGATCTCCTGGCAGGGCGGCAGCGGTCCGGTGACGCCGGGAACCACTGTGCTGCAAGGTATCCGCTCGGCCGTGTCGTCGTCCACCACGGTGACGTACAACCGCAACGGCACCGGCATCGACGGCACGTACAGCGCCGCGATCGCCGTCGTCGGCGAGACCCCGTACACCGAGGGCGCGGGTGACCGGCCCGGCAGTCTCGGTCTCGACGCCGAGGACATCGCGACCCTGAACACCCTGCGCGCCACCGGTGTCCCGGTCGTGGTGGTGCTCGTGTCCGGCCGCCCGCTGGACATCGCGGCGCAACTGCCGCAGTGGCACGCCCTGGTCGCCGCCTGGCTGCCGGGCACCGAGGGCAACGGCGTCGCGGACGTCCTGTTCGGCGACTACAAGCCGACCGGCACGCTGCCGTTCACGTGGATGCAGAGCGCCTCGCAGCAGCCGATCAACGTCGGCGACGGCAAGGCACCGCTGTTCCCGTACGGCTTCGGCACCCAGTTCCCCGCGACGCAGAACGCCTACGCGCTGATCGGTGCCTCGTACTTCGACGAGCAGCGCGGCACGCAGGTCGAGCGGTGCACCGACTCGGGCTGCGGGCAGAACGTCGGCTACCTGACGCCGGGCGACTACGTGGCCTACGCGGACGTCGACTTCGGTGCCACGCCGCCGGCCTCGGTGACCACGCGTCTCGCGTCCGGCTCGACGGCGAACGGCACCCTGCAGTTCCGCCTCGACAGCCCGACCGGCCCGCTGGTCGCGACCGTCTCGGCGGCGAGCACGGGCGGCTGGCAGACGTGGACCAGCCGCACCGCCACCGCGTCCGGCGCGACGGGTGTGCACCGGCTCTACCTGGTGGCCACCGGCGGTACGGGTGGTGACCTGGCGAACGTGAACTGGTTCCAGTTCGCGCGCTAAGGGTCTGCAGATAGTCAACACGCTGCTTTGATCTTGACGTTCGCGCTCCCGCGGCCAAGTTATGAGGGGAGCCTTCATAAACTGAACTGCGCCCCGGAAGTTGGACTGGGAATCCAGTTCCGACTCTCGGGGAGTGGTGTGGTGCATCCACCAAGTTCGTTGTCGTGGGAGCGGCGGGAGGCCGCTGTGGCGTTGTTCGAGGCCGGATACGGCAGAGCCGTGGTGGTGACCCGGCTGGGTGTGTCTGCGACGGCGGTGCGACGCTTGCATGATCGTTGGAGGCTGCGAGGCCCAGGAGCGTTGGTGGCGATGACGGGCAAGCGGTCGTTCACGTTCGAGTTCAAGCTCGAGATCGTGCGCCGGTTCGTCGCGGAGGAGGCGACCGCGATCGAGCTGGCGCGGGAGTACGGGCTGTCCTCGCCCAGACTGGTCGTGAACTGGGCACGGGCGTATCGGCGTGAAGGCGAGGAAGCGTTGCGGCCCAAGCCGAAAGGCCGGCCTGCGAAGGCCGCGGACACTGCTGGGCCAAGCGAGCTGGAACAGCTGCGGGCCGAGAACCTGCGGCTGTCGGCGGAGAATGCCTACCTAAAAAAATTGCGGGCCTTGAGGGAGCAGGGACGAGGGTGAAAACCCAGGTCATCGCCGCTCTCAAGGCCGACTACCCGCTGCCGGTGCTGCTGGAGGTCGCGGGTCTTGCCCGGTCGACGTACTTCTACCACCGGGCCCGGCTCACCCGGCCCGATCCGCAGGCCGGACTCAAGGCCGTGATCACCGAGGTGTTCAACGCGGCTCGTGGCCGCTACGGGCATCGGCGGATCCACACGTTGCTGGTCCGCCAGGGCTGGCGGGTGGCCAAGAAGACCGTGCGCACGCTGATGAACGCCCTCGGCCTGGTCTGCAAGGTCCGGCGGGCGCGGCGGTACCGGTCCTGGCTCGGGCAGCCTGGCACGACTGCCGAGAACGTGCTCAACCGCGAGTTCACCGCGGCGGCACCGGACACCAAGTGGGTCACCGACGTGACCGAGTTCCGCATCGCGGGTCGCACGCTCTACCTGTCACCGGTGATCGACCTGTTCGACCGGTCCGTGGTGGCCTACGCCTGCGGTCTGTCCCCGTCGCTGGAGCTGACGAACTCCTCGCTGCGCGAGGCGATCGCCACCTTGCCCGCGGGGGCCGCGCCGCTGGTGCACTCCGACCAGGGCTTTCAGTACCAGCACGCCTCCTGGCGCACCATGCTGGACGACGCGGGCCTGACCCAGTCGATGTCGCGGCGGGCCACCTGCCTGGACAACGCCATCGCCGAGAACTTCTTCGGCCACCTGAAGGAAGAACTGTTTCACCACAACAGGTTCGACAACGTCGAGGACTTCACCACGGAACTGCACGACTACATCGACTGGTACAACACCAGCCGCATCTCCACCACGCTCAAGGGCCTGAGCCCGGCCGAATACCGAGCCCAGGCCCTCGCGGCCTAACCTTTACTTAGCCAGTCCAACTTTCGGGGCGCAGTTCAGTTTGTGAAGGCTCCCCTCATAAAGATCATCAGCGGTGCGGAGCCTCAGCCCAGTCCTGGGCACCTGTTCGTCGGACGGCGAACAGGTTGGGTGTGGTTGACGGCGATTCGATCAAGAGTTGGTGGTACTTGCAGACGCCTCGGCACCAACAAGGACACGAGGTTTCGGACAAGACTTCTGGCTAGGTACCTAGACCCTGGGTGGAACGGGGATCCTGGCGGGGTCCCCGTTCCACCGCCTCTCCCGCACCACGGTCAGGGCGCACCAGCCGAGGAACGCGAGCCCCAGCCAGACATAGGTGTTGCCGACGACGTGCTGCCACCACGTCCACGCCAGCTCCTTGTCCCCCGCCGTGGGCAACAACCAGTGCGGGCCCACCGCGAACACCGCCATGACCGCGATCCGCACGCGCCCGTGCAGCAACACCAGCGCCGGCGCGATCCACACCCAGTGGTGCGACCACGACACCGGCGAGATCAGCAACCCGGCCGCGGCCGTCGCCACGAGCGCTGTCAGGTCGTCGCGCAGCCGGGGCAGCACCACGACCGTCAACGCCAGCACCGCCACCACCGCGGGGAACCACAAGAACTCCGGTGCTCCCAACCGGAACAGCAGGCCGCGCAACGACTGGTTCGCGCTGTAGGCGAGGCCGCCGACGCGTCCGGGGTCGAGCATCGCGTGCAGCCAGAACTCCTGAGCCTGACCAGGTGCGAGCACACCGCACGTCACGAACGTCGCCACGGCGGTCAGCGCGGGCCGCCACCGCCCGCGGCACAGGAAGAACAGCACGAAGATCGCCGGGGTCAGCTTGATCGCGGCGGCCAGCCCGACGAGCAGCCCGCGCGGCCAGAACGTGCGCGGCAGCAGGCAGTCCGCGGCGACCAGGCCGAACAGGACCAGGTTGATCTGACCCAGGTCGAGGCTGACGCGCAGCGGTTCGAGCAGCAGGAACACCGCGATCAGCCCGAACCCCGCCCACGTGCGCGCCGCCGCCGTGAAGAGACCGATGCCCAGCGCCGTGAACACCAGGGCCGCCGCGGCCAGGGGAAGTGGTGTGAGGACGCTGAACACCATCGCCGCGAAGGGCGGGTAGGTGAACGGCAAACCGTTCGGTGCGTGGAAGTCCGCGGTGTACAGGTCCGTGCCGGCGAGCCACGCCTCACCACCCGCCAGGTACACCCGCAGATCCAGCACACCGGTGCCGAAGCTCCGCACGAGAACCCAGACGAGCAGGCCGATAACTGTTGCGCCCCATAGCTTTCTCACGAGAAGAAACACTGCTGGGCGACAGGGGGCCGCAGAATCGGCCGGAGGGCACCGAGATCATGGCCGTCAGGTCAGTTCGCCACGCCGCGACTGGCCGAACGGCCGTGGTCAGTCGGCCACCACGTGCGCCCGGAACGCCCACGCCACGATCTCGACGCGGTTGCGCGCCCCCACCTTCGACTGCACGGACGCCAGATAGGCCTTGACCGACGACACGGAGACCTTCAGCGAGGCCGCGATCTCGTTGTTGCTCAACCCCTTCGCCACGTGCCGCACGACCTCCAGCTCACGAGCGCTCAGCACCTGGGCGTCGGCGGACGCGACCGGTGGCGTCGACCGCCGCAGCACTCGCAGCACCACCTGGGGCGACACGAGGACGTCGCCACGGGCCGCCGACCTGACCGCCTCGGCCAGCAGCCCCGGGCTCGCGTCCTTGGTGAGGAACCCGCACGCACCGAGGTCCAGCGCCTTGTTCAGCACCTCGTCGCTGTCGAACGTCGTCACCACCACGACACGGGTGTGCGGCGCGAGCTGCCGGGTGACCTCCAGCCCGTCGAGCCCCGGCATCCGCACGTCGACCAGGCACACCTGCGGTTCCAGGGAACGAGCCTGCTGGACCGCGCTGATGCCGTCCGCCACGTCGGCGACCACGCTGATGTCGGGCTGTGCCTCCAGGATCAGCCGGAACCCGGCGCGCACCATGTCCTGGTCCTCGGCGATGAGCACGGAGATCACGCGCGCACCTCCCGCGGCAGCTCCGCGGTGACCAGCCAGCCGTCCCCCGTGGCTCCCGCGAAGAACCGCCCGCCCAGCTCGTGCACGCGTTCCCGCATTCCCACCAGTCCGAACCCGCCGGAGTGCGTCGGCCTCGCTCTGCCGTTGTCCACAACGGACACGAGCACCGCGCTCGAGGACAACCGCACGTCCACTTCCACACTCGTCGCGTCGAAGGCGTGCTTGCGCGCGTTGGTCAGCGCTTCCTGGACGATCCGCAGCACCGACCGCCCCAGTTCCGGCCGCACGTCCTCGGTCAGCTCGACGTTCGCGCACACCGGCAACCCCGAGCGCTCGGCCAGCCGGTGCAGGTCGGCCACGAGGTCGGTGGTCGCGGTCGCGGCTGCGTTGTCCCGCAACGTCCTCACCATCGCACTCATCGCCCCCAACGCGTCCGTGCCGCCCTCCACGATGCCCGGCAGCATCTCGCACGCCTTGTCCTTGTCCTGCGCGGCCACCACGAGCGCGGCCTGCGCCTGCACCAGCATGCCCGTGACGTGGTGCGCCACCACGTCGTGCAGCTCCCGTGCCATGTCGAGGCGTTCGTCGCGCCGGGCCCGTTCCTCCGCGGCCGCCGCCAACGCCGCCCGTGACCGTTCCCGCATCCGCAGCAACAGACCACCGGTGGCCATGATTCCGCTCAGAAGCAGCATCAGCTGGACGGAGTCCGCGCGGGACAGCATCGTATGGGGACGGTAGAACGCGGCGTGTTCGAGCACGATCACGAGCATCAGGATCGACGGAATGGCCAGAAGCACACGGGAACGCCATGCGTGTGTGAACACGAGGGCCAGCACGGCCGCCGGCTCGGCGATCAGGTACAGCGGGTGGTCGAACCAGGTCTCGCCGACACCAGGGCCGCTGATCAGGTTCAGTGCCCGCTCGAACCCGATGGTCTGCCCGGTGGCCACGAAGACGAGGACGCACAGAGCAGCGGTGACGATGATCAGCGGTCTCGTCCGTTGTTCCCCCACTCGACCGATCGTAGGACCAGCGGCGGCCATCTGCCTCGACCGTCGGACCGAGGCGGATGGCCAAGTGGTCAGGCTGCGCCGATGGCCTCGTCCAGGATGCCGAGCCCCAGGGCCAGCTCCTCCTCGGACGCCGTCAACGGCGGCGCGATCCGGAACACCCCGCCCATCCCCGGGATCTGCACGATGTTCATGTGCAGCCCCAGTTCCAGGCACTTCTGCGTGATCGGGGCGCTCAAGGACTCGTCCGCGATCTCCAGCCCCACCAGCAGCCCGCGCCCCCGGACGTCGGACACCAGGTCGTGGCGCGACGCGATGTCCTCCAGGCCGTTGCGCAGGAACGCACCGAGCTTCGCGGCCCGTTCGTCCAGCCGTTCCTCGGCCAGCACGTCCAGGACGGTGTTGCCGACGGCGGCGACCAGCGGGTCCGACACGTGCGTGGTGAAGAAGAGATACCCGCGGGCGTGCGCCTCCGCCTCGATCTCGGCCGAGGTGATCACGGCAGCCAGCGGCAGCCCGGCGCCCAGGGTCTTCGACAGCGTCAGGATGTCCGGCACCACTCCGTCGCGTTCGAACGCGTACCAGTTGCCCGTCCGGCACAGCCCGGTCTGCGCCTCGTCCATGATCAGCAGCATCCCGCGCTCACGGCACTTCGCGGACAGCGCGGCGAAGTAGCCGGGCGGCGGTTCGAGGATCCCGCCGGAGCTCAGGATCGGCTCGACGATGCAGGCCGCGAGCGAGCCCACCGACTGCGCGTCGATCAGGTCGAACGCCAGGTCGAGCTGGGCCTGCCAGTCACCGGACGGCGCCGGGATCGCGAAGTTGCCGGGCGTCGCGGGACCGTAGCCCTTGCGGCCCGCGCTGTAGGTCGCGGCGGCCGCGGCGGCGGTCATGCCGTGCCACGAGCGCGCGAACGCCACCACCTCGTGCTTGCCGGTCACGAGCTTGGCCATGCGCAGCGCGGCCTCGTTCGACTCGGCGCCGGTGGTCAGCAGCTGCACCTTCGACAACGACTCGGGCAAGGTGCCGGCCAGCCTGCGGGCCAGGTCCACGACCGGGCGGCTGAGCATGCCGCTGAACAGGTGGTCGAGGTTCGCGATCTGCCGCTGCACGGTCTCGACGATGCGCGGGTGCGAGTGACCGAGGATCGCGCTCATCTGCCCGGACGTGAAGTCCAGGATCCGGCGGCCGTCCTCGGTGAAGAGGAAGCTTCCCGACGCGCTGTCGATGATCTCGCGCGTGAACGTGCCGCCGTAGCGGACGAGGTGGCGGTCGACGTCGTCCCAGAAGGTCTCCATGGCGAAAACGCTAGGACGCACCGAGCATCAGGTCCATCTCACAATCCCACGCTCGCTGTTCGGAAATACTGCACAACATGACGCTCAACCCGTGGCGCCTGCGCCTGCTCAGCCAGCTCGACGCGCTGGGCACCGTGCGGGCCGTGGCGCAGGCCGCGAACCTGAGTCCGTCGAGCGTGTCGCAGCAGCTCGCGGTGCTCGAGACCGAGACCCGCACCCAGCTGATCGAACGGACGGGGCGGCGCGTCCGGCTCACGTCGGCCGGGCTCATCCTGGCGCGACGGGCGCGGTCGATCCTCGACCAGATGGACGCCGTCGAGGCCGAGCTGCGCGAGCTCAGCCAGGAACCCTCCGGCCTCATCCGGCTGGGCGCGTTCCAGAGCTCGGTCCACACCCTCGCCGTGCCCGCGATCGCGCGGCTGGGCCACCCGCACCTCGACGTCGAGATCGTCGAGCTGGAACCGCACGCCAGCATGCCCGCGCTGCTCGCCGGGGAGGTCGACGTGATCATCACGACCACCGACTTCGTGGAGCTGCCCGTACCGCAGGACATCGACGTCGTGCCGCTCGGCGAGGACCCGATCGTGCTGGTCACGCCACCGAACCACCCCGCAGCGGACGTCGCCGCGTGCAAGGACGAGCCGTGGGCGTTCGACATCCCCGGCTCCTACATGGCGAAGCTCGCGACGCGGCTGTGCCGGCAGTCCGGCTTCGAACCGCGCGTGGTCGGGCGGTTCAGCAACTACATGCTCACGCTCAAGCACGTCGAGGCAGGTCTGGCGGTCGCGGTGCTGCCCGCGCTGGCCGTCGACCGGCGGTTCGACGTGGTCACGAGGGAGCTGCCGGTGACGAGGAAGATCACCGCCGCGGTCCGCAGGGACTCGCGCGCCGCGATCACCGTGGTGCTCGACGCCCTGCATACTCGGTCGCAGTCGGACGAGAGGTGATCATGAGCAAGCGCGTCACGATCAACGACGTCGCGCGGGTCGCCGGTGTCTCGCGGCAGACGGTGTCGCGGGCGCTCAACGACAAGGGCGAGATCGACGCCGGCACCAAGCAGCGGGTCCTCGACGCCGCACGGGAGCTGGGCTACCGGCCGAGCCGGTTCGCCAGGGGCCTGGTGCGGCAGGACAGCACCACGATCGGCCTGGTCATCCCCGACCTGCTCAACCCGTTCTTCACCGAGGTCGCGGCCGGGGCGCTGGAGGCGGCGCGCTCCCACGGCTGGCACGTCGTCGTCTACGACACGGCCGACAGCATCACCGAGGAACGCGGCACGCTGGAGGTCATCACGTCCCAGGTGGACGCCGTGGCCGGCTACTTCAGCCTGGACGAGGCCGAGCTCGACCAGCACCTCGGCGGTATGCCCGCGGTGCTCATCGGCCGCGACCACCGCTCGCCGCGCTTCAGCTCGATCCGAATCGACGGCGAGAAGGGCGTGCACGAGGCCGTCGACCACCTCGTCGCCGCAGGTCACCGCAGGATCGGCATGCTCGACCACGCCGGTCGCGCCGAACCGAGCCTGCGCCGCGACTGGTTCGCCGCCGCGATGGACGACCACGGGCTCGCCGCTCCCGTCGTCGGCAACGCCGTGCAGTCGGTCGACGGCGGCGCGGTGGCGTTGCACGAGCTGCTCGCCGAGCATCCCGACCTCACCGCCGTGTTCACGTACAACGACGTCATCGCCATGGGCGCGCTCAAGGCCGCGCGCAAGCTCGGCAGGGCGGTGCCGCGCGACCTCGCCGTGGTCGGGTTCGACGGTCTGCAGCTCGGCGGCGTGGTCGACCCGGCGCTCACCAGCGTCGCGCTCGACACCCGCCGGATCGGCGCCCTCGCGATCGAGCAGGCGGGCAGGCTCGTCGCGAGCGATGTCCCGCTGCCGACGGAAGAACTGCTGGTCAGCGCCGTGCTGTTAGTGCGCGAATCTGCCTGACCCTTGACAGGGTCACCCGTTCGGCACATCATTCGCGGCAATCCGTGAACGTTCACGGGAGCGTTCACGGGCTCTCCGGAGGGTCCCCGATGACGTTGACTCGACGCAGGTTCCTCGCCGGCGCGGCGGCACTCGGTGCAACAGCACTGGGAGCGACCGCGTGCACCAGTCCGACCACGGCCAACCCGGGCAAGATCACGCTCTGGTACTCGACGAACGGCCTGTCGGAGAAGGTGCTCGGCGAGGCCGTGCAGCGCTTCCCCGCCCAGCACCTCACGCCGTCCAAGGTGAGCGGCGAACTGAACCGGCGGCTGCTCGCCGCCCTGTCCGGCGAGGCCTACCTGCCGGACATCACGATGCTCGGTGACGGCATCTCCACCTACTTCTCGGCCACCGACAGGTTCGCCGACCTCAACACCCTCGGCGCGCGGCAGGACGAGTCGCGCTACCTGCCGTGGAAGTGGCAGGCGGGCCGCAGCCCCGACGGGTTCCAGCTCGGTTTCCCGATCGACACCGGACCGGCCGCGCTCTACTACCGGCACGACCTGTTCGCCGAGGCCGGGCTGCCGAGCGAACCGGACGCGGTGGCCGCCGCACTGTCCACCTGGGACGATTACTTCGAGTTCGCCCAGCGGGTCAAGGAGAAGCTGCCCGGCCGATACCTGATCACCGACACGAAGATGGTGTTCACGTACTCGCTCGCGCAGGAGCGGCAGAAGTACCTCGACCGGCAGAACCGCTACCTCGACGACCAGTCTCAGGTGCGGCGGGCGTGGGACCGCGCGGTGAAGGCTTTCCAGCTCGGGCTCACGGCGGGCTACGCGGGATCGGCCGCCGGCGAGGGCGTCGACCGGCGCGCGGCCTGGACCAACGGCAAGGAGGTCGCGTTCGTCAACGCCTCCTGGATCACCGGCAACCTCAAGGAGTCCGCGCCGAGCACGTCCGGCCAGTGGCACGTGTGCCAGGCGCCCGGCGGTCCCGGCAACCAGGGCGGCTCGTTCCTCGCGATCACGAAGTACTGCCCCGATCCGCAGGGCGCCTACGAGGTCGTGAAATGGCTGATGTCGCCGGAAAACCAGGCCTCGACCTATCTGGAGCTCGGTCTCTTCCCGTCCAGCCCCGCCGTGTACTCCGACGCACGGTTGCAGGCGCCGGAGGAGTTCTTCGGCGGGCAGGCCACGATCGGGGTGTTCGGCGCGATCGCGGAGAAGGTCCAGCCGGTCTACTTCTCGCCGTGGGACATCACGATCTCCGACACCTACACCGATGAGCTGACCAACGTCGAGGCCGCGGGCAAGGACCCCGAGCAGGCCTGGCAGGACGCGCGGACGGCCGTCGAACGGCTGCTGCGCCGTCAGGGGGTGCTCGCGTGAACCGCAGGTGGAAGTACCTCCCGCAGTACCTGGCCATCGCGCCGTTCCTCGTGCTGTTCGCCATCTTCGGGATCTACCCGGTGGTGTACTCGCTGTGGCTGTCGTTGCAGCGGTGGAACGGCGTCAGCGAGATGAAGTTCGTGGGGCTGGAGAACTTCGCGTTCCTCCTCACCGACACGGCGTTCTGGGACGCCATCGGCAACACCCTGATCATCTGGGTGATGTCGACGATCCCGATGCTGGTCCTGTCGATGCTCGTCGCCCTGGGGCTCAACTCCTCGGTGCGCCACAAGGGTTTCCTGCGCGTGGCGTACTTCTTGCCCAACGTCACGTCGATCGTGGCGATGTCGCTGGTGTTCGGCTCGTTCTTCTCCAACGAGTTCGGTGTCCTGAACTGGTTCCTCGGCCTGATCGGCGTGGATCCGGTGCAGTGGCTGGGCGACCCGTGGGCGATCCGCGTCGCGATCTCGTTGATGATCATCTGGCGCTGGACGGGCTACAACGCGATCATCCTGCTGGCCGGGCTGCAGGCACTCCCCCAGGACGTCTACGAGGCCGTGAGGCTCGACGGCGCGAGCCCGGTGCAGACGTTCTTCCGCGTCACGCTTCCGTTGCTGCGCCCGGTGATCCTGTTCTCGGTCGTCATGTCGGCGATCGGCGGCCTGCAGATCTTCACCGAGTCGCAGATCCTGCTCGGCGACCGCGGCGGCCCCGAGGGCGCGGGCATGACGATGGTCCTCTACTTCTACAACACGGCGTTCGCGGACAACGACTTCGGCTACGGCGCCGCGATCGCGTGGGGCATCTTCGTGGTCGTGGTGCTGTTCTCGATCCTCAACTGGCGGCTGGTGCAGCGCCCGGCGCGCGTGAACGGAGGCAACAAGTGAACCGGACGAAACCCGGCACCCTCCTCACCTACGGCGCGTTGGTGGCCGGTGCGCTGATCACGCTGTTCCCCTACTACCAGCTCGCGGTGATGGCCTCGAACACCACCGCGGACATCTACTCGTCGCCGCCGAAGTTCTGGTTCGGCGGGCATCTCGTCGACAACATCGCCGAGGTGTTCGCGAAGGTCGACTTCTTCGGGTCGGTGCTCAACACCCTGGTCGTGGCGATCGCGACGACGGTGCTGGTGCTGTTCTTCGACTCGCTGGCGGCCTTCACGTTCGCCAAGTACGACTTCCCCGGCAGCAACGTCCTTTTTGGAGTCCTGCTGGCGACGTTCGTGGTGCCGACGCAGCTCGCGGCGATCCCGCAGTTCGACCTGATGGCGAGGTTCGGTCTCGTCGGCAGCCTGAACGCGCTGATCATCCCGGCGGCGGCCAACGCGTTCGGCATCTTCTGGATGCGCCAGTACGCGCGTGGCGCCATCGCGGACGAGTTGCTGGAGGCCGCACGGGTCGACGGCGCGGGCTTCTTCCGCACCTACCTGTCGGTCGGCCTGCCGGTGCTGCGGCCCGCGCTGGCGTTCCTCGGGATCTTCACCTTCGTCAACACCTGGAACGACTACCTGTGGCCGCTGGTCGTGCTGATCGACTCGAACCACGTGACGCTGCAGGTGGCGCTCTCGCAGCTCAACGGCCTGTACCTGCAGGACTACGCCGTCGTGATGGCGGGGACGCTGGTGGCGATCGTGCCGCTGGTGATCGTGTTCCTGTTCGGTGCCCGCCACTTCATCCGCAACATCGCCGCCGGCGCAGTGAAGGGCTGAACGTCTTGTCGTACATCGAGGAAATCGGCCCCGGCACCGGTTCTTTGTCGCCGCGTGCCTTCTTCACCTCCGACGCGGCCTCGTTGCCGCTCGACGGGACCTGGGACTTTCGTCTCGACGAGGGCGACTGGGGCACCATCACCGTGCCGGGACATTGGCAGCTGCAGGGACACGGTTCGCCCGTGTACACGAACGTGCGCTACCCGTTCCCGGTCAAGCCGCCGTTCGTGCCCTCCGACAACCCGACCGGCGACTACCGGCTGGTGTTCGACCTGCCGGAGAACTGGCCGGACGAGCCGGCGGCACTGCGCTTCGACGGCATCGACTCGTGCGGACTGGTCTGCCTCAACGACGTCGAGCTGGGTGTCACCCGCGGCAGCAGGTTGCCCGCTGAGTTCGAGGTAGGCCATCTGCTCCGCCCGTCCGGCAACGTGCTGACCGTGCGCGTGCACCAGTGGTCGGCCGGTAGCTACCTCGAAGACCAGGACATGTGGTGGATGTCCGGGATCTTCCGCTCGGTGGCGCTGCTGTCCCGGCCGCGCGGGGGCGTGGCGGACTACGAGATCCACGCCTCCTACGACCACGTCTCCGGTACGGGCACGCTGTCGGTCGAGGGCGGGATGCTGTCCGTGCCGGAGCTTGAAGTGAGCGATCTCCTTCCCGGACAGTCGTTCTCGCTGCCCGTCGAACCGTGGAGCGCGGAAAGCCCCCGGCTCTACGACGGCGTCGTGCGCACCGGCGCCGAACGCGTGCCGGTGCGGATCGGGTTCCGTTCGGTCGCGATCTCCGACGGCGTGCTGACCGTCAACGGCGCCCGTGTCGTGTTCCGGGGCGTGAACCGGCACGAGCACCACCCCCGATTCGGCCGCGCCGTGCCACGAGAGGTCGCACTCCAGGACGTGCTGCTCATGAAGCGGCACAACGTCAACGCCGTGCGCACCAGCCACTACCCGCCGGACCCGTACTTCCTGTCGTTGTGCGACGAGTACGGGCTGTGGGTGATCGACGAGTGCGACCTGGAGACGCACGGGTTCGGCGAGCTGGACTGGGCCGGCAACCCCAGTGACGACCCGCGCTGGGCCGAGTCCTATGTGGACCGGATGCGGCGGATGGTCGAGCGGGACAAGAACCACCCGTCGATCGTGCTGTGGTCGCTCGGCAACGAGTCGCACACCGGGCGCAACCTCGCGGCGATGGCCTCGTGGACCCGTGACCGCGACCCGTCCCGGCCGGTGCACTACGAGGGTGACGCCGACTGCGAGTACGTCGACGTCTACAGCCGCATGTACGCCTCGCACGAGGAAGTCGACGAGATCGGGCGGACGCACGCCCACGGACTGCCGTTCGTGCTGTGCGAGTTCGCACACGCGATGGGCAACGGGCCGGGCGGGATGCTCGAGTACCGCGAACTGTTCGAGCGGTACCGGCACGTGCAGGGCGGGTTCATCTGGGAGTGGATCGACCACGGGATCGAGCGCGACGGGCAGTTCTTGTACGGCGGTGACTTCGGCGAGCCGTTGCACGACGGGAACTTCGTGATCGACGGGCTGGTGTTCCCCGACCGGACGCCGTCGCCGGGGCTGGTGGAGTTCGCCAAGGTCTTCGAGCCGGTGCGGATCACGGGTGGCGAGGCCGGGATCCGGGTCGAGAATTTCTACGACCACGTCGGGTTGGACCACCTTCGGTTCGACTGGGTGTACGAGGACGACGGGGTGGAGGTCGCCTCGGGCACGCTGGAGGTGGCCGAGGGGGACCTGCCGCTCCCCTCACTCCCTTCGGTGTCGGGCGAAGGCTGGCTGACCGTCCGTGCCTCCCTGGCCGCCCCCACCACCTGGGCTGACGCCGGCCACGTCGTCGCCTGGGGCCAGATCCCCGTCTCCCCGGCCGCCCCCTCCTCCCCAGCCACCGCCACCGAACCCCTCCACCTCGGCGGCACCCTCACCCTCGGCCCCGGCGAGTTCGACCCGGCCACCGGCCGGCTGACCAAGCTCGGCGACCTCCCCCTCGACGGCCCCCGCCTGGACCTCTGGCGCGCCCCCACCGACAACGACCGCGGCTCCGCCCACCCCGAGGAACAGGCCTGGCGCGACGCGGGCCTGCACCGCCTCCAGCACCGGGTCGTGGAGATCACCCACGAGTCCGGGTTGGTCGTCCGCACCCGCGTGGCACCCCCGGCCTGGGGTTTCGGCATGCTCGCCGACTACCACTGGACCGCGACCGGCGACCGGCTGCACCTCCGGGTGGACCTCACCCCGGACGGCGACTGGCCGTGCACGCTCCCCCGCCTCGGCCTGCGTCTGGCGCTCCCCACGGCGGACACCGTCGAATGGTTCGGCAAAGGCCCCGGCGAGGCGTACGCGGACAGCCGCCAGGCCGCCCGCGTCGGCCGGTTCACCTCCACCGTTGACGCGCTGCAGACGCCGTACGTCTTCCCGCAGGAGAACGGCAACCGCGCCGACGCCCGCTGGCTGGACATCGGCGGGCTGAGGATCGAGGGCGAGCCGGTGTTCGACTTCACCGCCCGCCGCTGGACCAGCGAGGACCTCGACGCCGCCCGCCACACGTCCGACTTGTCGCCCCGCGACCGCGTGTACCTGAACCTCGACCTCGCCCAGCACGGCCTGGGCACGGCGTCGTGCGGCCCGGGTGTGCTGCCGCAGTACCGGCTACAGGCGCGGAAGGCGTCGTTCGCGGTCACGTTCGTTCCAGCATCTGGACGTAGTTGAGACGTCACCTAAAATCGGAGGGGAGATACGAGGAGGGTCCGTGCCGCGGAAGTCAGAGCCGTTGCGAAAGCTGGGTTTTCTCACCATCGGCCTGTTCGACGAGAACGACCCCGGAGCAGGCCACCGGTCCACGCTCGACGTCATCGTGCTGGGCGAGGAGCTCGGGTTCGACAGCGCCTGGGTCCGGCACCGGCACCTGCAGTTCGGCATCTCCTCGCCGGTCGCGGTGCTGGCCGCAGCCACCCAGCGGACCAGCAGGATCCAGCTCGGCACCGCGGTCATCCCGCTGGGCTGGGAGAACCCGCTGCGGCTCGCCGAGGACCTCGCCACGGTCGACGTGCTGTCCGGCGGCAGGCTCAACCCCGGCATCAGCGTCGGCCCGCCGATGCACTACGACGACGTCAAGGACGCGCTCTACCCGGAGACCGCGGACGTCGAGAACTTCAGCTACGACCGCGTGCAGCGGCTGCTGGACTTCGTGGGCGGCGAGAAGGTCGCGTCGTTCAGCGGCGTCGAGGGCATCGAGGTCTGGTCGGACCGCGTCCAGCCGCACGCTGCCGGACTGCGCGAGCGCATCTGGTACGGCGGCGGCAGCCTGCGTTCCGCGAAGTGGGCGGGCGAGCACGGCCTGAACCTGCTGACCAGCAACGTGGCGCAGTCCGAGCTGTCCGAGGACTTCGCCGAGACCCAGCTGTCGCACATCAAGACGTTCCGCGAGCACGGCGGCGGCCGCGTCTCGCAGGGCCTCGTGGTGATCCCGACCGACTCGGCCACCTCCGAGCAGCGCGCGAAGTACCAGGCCTACGTCGACGGACGCGCCGCGCGGGCCGGCAAGACGTTCGGCCCGCGCAAGTTCATGTTCGAGCGCGACATCATCGGCACGTCCGCCGAGATCGCCGACCAGCTGTACGCGCACCTCGGCTTCCAGGAGGTCGACGAGGTGGCGTTCGCGCTGCCGTTCAGCTTCGCGCACGAGGACTACGTGCAGATCCTCACCGACATCGCGACGAAGCTGGGCCCGGAGCTGGGCTGGTCACCAGCCTGAGCGCCTGATCAGCAGTCCTACCCGGAACGACGGTCACGCCCACCCCCAGACTTGAGCGCACCCGACTCAAGTCTGGAACCGCACGCGGGGACCCTACGTACTCTCAGAGGGCACGCGGGGCCCCCGTGTGCCCCAAAAAAATGGCGCGCGCTGGGTGCTTGTGTCTCTTCGGGGACCGGGCTGGTCACCCGCCTAGCGACCACCAGGTGTCCATGCGCGGCACCGACCTCAGGTCGCCCTGTTCCACGCGGCCCGCGTGGAACAGGAACCCGGCGATGCCCGCCGCCCCCTGCATCCAGCCGATGCCGGGCGGCAGCAGCGGTTCGTCGTTGCGGTGCTCGATGAACCGCCAGCACACCCCGGCGCCATCGGCGACGGCGCGCTCCACCAGCACGTCGGCCAGGTGCAGCGCGAAGTCCGTGTGCTGACCCGAGTCCAGCAACACGTCGCCGACCCCGGCCGTGCCGCAGCACCGGCCGTCGTTGTCCCAGAAGCCCGGGTACTTCCGTTCGGGCAGGCCCGAGACGCGGATGCTGTGCAGGCCACGGCGATGCCACTCGCCGACGTTCACCCCGGCCACCTCCGGCACTCCCGCGTGCCGCAACGCCGGCCACAGCAGCGAGGTGCCGGTCGGACCGTGACACCAGCCGTAGCTGAACGGCTCCACGTCCTCGATGCCGGGAAAGCGGGTCCTCACGCGGAACCCGCCGTCGCTGGTGTCCCCGAGCGACACGAGGTGCTCGGCACCCTCGACGGCCGCCGCGACGAGATCCGGGCGGGCGAACTCGGCACCGGCCAGGGCGAACGCGGTGGCGATGCCCGCGACACCGTGCGAGAAGTTGGGCGAGTGCCAGTCGTTCGTCGTGAACCGCTGCGGCACCCAGCGCCAGTTGGCGCCGACCTCCGCCTCCTCGCGCTCGGCCAGCAGGACACCGGCCGCCACCCGTGCGAGCTCCTCGGCGCCCTCGATGCCGTGCCGGTGCGCCCACACCGCGCTCAGCAGCATGCCCGCCGTGCCCACCACCAGATCGTGCGCACGGGCGCCGGGAAGGTACTTCGCCTCGTCGGAAAGGAACTCCTGCGGCCATCCGTCCGGTGTGGACAGTTCCAGCAGCCTGGCCACCGCCGCGTCGGCCCCCGGCTCACCCAGGGTCGTCAGCACGCTGATCGCACTGCCCAACCCGTTGAAGAACGTGACTTCGCGCGTCGTGCCGATACTCGCCCGCACGCACGCCGCGATGGCATCGGCCAACTCCGCCTCGCGCGCCGTCCACTCCCGGCTCAGCCTGATCTCCGCCAGCACGTGCGCCAGGCCGCCGACGCCCGCGTACATGCCCTCGCGCCACCGGACTTCCAGCTCACCTCCCGGGAACTCCGGGATCCACACCCCGTCGTCGTAGCGCACCTGATCCAGCACCCATCGCCAAGCGAGCTCGGCGGTCCCCCAGTACGTCGCCATGCCCTCGATCATTACATTGGCGGAGGTGACTGTGGAGCGAATCCTCGCGGCTGCCGGGCTCACCGGCGCGACGACGAGCCCGTTGGGTGGCGGCACCTACAACTCGGTGTTCCGCGTGTCCGCACGCGAGGGCGAGTTCGTGCTGAAGGTGTCGCCGGGCGACCAACCGGGCCTGACCTACGAGCGGCACCTGATGCGCACCGAGGCGTTGTTCTGCACGCTCGCGTCGAAGGTCGCGCCGGTGCCGGAGGTCGTGCACGCCGACGACACCGCGCTCCTGGCCACGTGCCTGCCGGGCGAGCCGGTCTTCGGCCGGTCCGACGTGGACCGTCCGCTGCTGCGCCGTCAGCTCGGCGAGGCCACCAGGGCGGTGCACGAGGTGACCGGGCCGGGTTTCGGTTATCCCCAGCTCGGCCTGCACGACACGTGGACCGCGGCGTTCTTCGGCATGTACGACGCGGTGCTGGCCGACGCCCGGCGCTACGGCGTGCCGCTCCCCACGGCTGACCTGGCCCGGCACGCGAAGGCGTTCGACGAGGTGACACGCCCTGCGCTCGTGCACTTCGACCTGTGGGACGGCAACATCCTCGCCGACACCGGACTCACCGGGCTCGTCGACGGTGAGCGGGCGTTCTGGGGCGACCCGGTCGCGGAGTTCGTGTCGCTCGCGCTGTTCGGCTCGATCGAGGACGACGCGGACTTCCTGAGCGGCCACGGCTTCGAGTTCACCGACTCCGCCCGCGTCCGGCTGGCCGCCTACCAGGCCTATCTCTACTCGATCATGCTCACCGAACGGGTGCCGCGCGGCAGCACCGACGAGGCGATGGAACGCGTGATCATGGACGCGCTGACCCGAGCACTCGGTGTTCTCGCCTGATCGCGGCACGTGATCTGGGAAGCTGGACCTGTGCGCGTGGTTTTGCTGGGCCCGACGACCGTCGAGACCGAGGCCGGCACACCGGTCGACATCGGTGGTGCCCGCGTTCGCATGCTTCTCGCACGCCTCGCGCTCGACCCAGGCCGGCCGGTGCCGACGACGACGCTGATCGACGACCTGTGGGGCGAGCAGCCGCCAGCCGACGCCGTGAACGCCCTGCAGTCGCTCGTGTCGAGGCTGCGCAAGGTCTGTCCCGTCGCGCTGGAGCCGGGCGGGTACCGGCTCGGTGTCGCGACCGAGGACGTCGACGTCTTCCGGTTCGAACGGCTGCGCGCCGCCGGACGGCTGGACGAGGCGCTCGCGTTGTGGCGTGGTGACGCGCTGGCCGACGTGCGGGAGGCGCCGTTCGCCGGGCCCACCGCCGCCCGGCTCGAGGAAGCCCGCCTGTCCGCCGAGGAGGATCGCGGCGAACTGGACGTCGCCGCGCTGACGGCGTTGCACGAGAAGCACCCGTTGCGGGAACGCCTGGCGGGCCTGCTGATGCGGGCGTTGTGCGCGCAGGGCAGACAGTCCGACGCGCTGCACGTCTACGCAGAGGTCCGCGGCAGGCTGGCTGACGAGCTCGGTGTCGATCCCTCGCAGGAGCTGCAGGACGTCCACCTCGCGGCGTTGCGCGGCGAGCTCGGGCCACGGCCGGTGGCCGACCGGCTGCCCGTGCGGCTCACCAGCTTCGTCGGCCGCGAGGACGAGCTCGCGGAGATCTCCGGACTGCTCGGCCAGGCCCGGCTGGTGACGCTGGTCGGACCGGGCGGCGCCGGCAAGACGCGGCTGGCCACCGAGGTCGCGGCGCGGCATCCGTTGCACGGCAAGGGACGCGTGTGGTTCGCGGCACTGGCCGGCGTCCGGGAGGCCGAGGACCTGCCGGGTGTGGTGCTCAAGGCGTTCGAGCTGCGGATGGGCGGCGACCCGATGCGCAGGCCCAACGAGGGCATGGACCGCATCGCCGAGGTGCTCGGCGCCGGCGAGTCGTTGCTGGTGCTGGACAACTGCGAGCACCTGATCGGGGCGTCCGCGGAGTTCACCACCCAGCTGCTGCGCAGGGTGCCGAACCTCAGGGTCGTCGCGACCAGCCGGGAACCGCTCGCGATCGACGGCGAGTCGCTGTGCCAGATCGGCCCGCTGGCCGTGCCGAACGGTCAGGCGGACGTGGCCGGGTTCGGCTCGGTGCGGCTGTTCCTCGACAGGGCGGAGGCGGTGAAGCCGGGCTTCCGGCTCGACGAGTCCACTGTGGACGACGTGCGGATGGTCTGCCGCAGGCTCGACGGCATGCCGCTCGCACTGGAACTCGCGGCGGCCAGGTTGCGGTCCATGACGATCCGGCAGATCACCCAGCGCCTGGACGACAGGTTCCGGCTGCTCACCTCGGGCAGCCGCACGGCACTGCCCCGCCAGCGCACGCTGCGCGCGGTCGTGGAGTGGAGCTGGGACCTGCTGACCGAGGACGAACTGGTGCTCGCCCGCAGGCTCGCGGTGTTCCCGGCGGGCGCCGACCTCGCGGCGATCGAGGCGGTCTGCGGCGAGGACGCGCTGTACGTGCTGGCCTCACTGGTCGAGAAGTCCATTGTGGACGTGATCGAGCTCGACGGCGAGGCGCGGTACCGGATGCTGGAGACGATCCGGGTGTACGCGGACGAGCAGCTCGACGCCTCCGGGGAGAAACGGGAGTTCATCGGCAGGTTCCGGCGCTACTACCGCGACCTGACCGTGCGCTGGGAGCCGTTCGTCCGCACCGGGCGGCAGATCGAGGCGATCAAGGTCTACCAGGCGGAACAGGACAACGTCGTGGCCGCGCTGCGCGGCGCGATCGACGATCGTGACGCCGGCCTGGCGGCGGACCTGCTCGGCGGCGTGTTCTGGTATTGGCTGATCAAGGGCGACAACGAGCGCTCGGAACGGGCGGTGCGCGAGGTGCTCACCCTGTCCGACGACCTGCCGGCCGACGTCGTCGCCACCTTCCGGGCGATGCGCATGATCATGTCCGCGATCCCGGGACTGCCGGAGCCGATGGAGGCCTCGCAGGTCATCGAGGACTGCGTGAACACCGGTGCCACCCAGAAGTACCCGTCACTCGCGATCGCCCTGCCGATGCTCGCGTTCCTGAGCCAGAACAAGGAACTGGCGCGCCGCGAGGTGCACCGCGCCGTGGCGAGCGAGGACGCGTGGGCGCGGGCGGGCGCCGACTGGGCGATGAGCTTCATCCTGTCCGACGAGGGCGATCTCTCCGGTGCCGAGCAGGCCCGCGACCGCGCGTACGACCAGTTCACGGCCGTGGGCGACCGGTGGGGCTCGGCGATGACGCTCGGCATGAAGGCGGCGTTCATCTCGCACACCGGCGACAACCTCGCCGCGATCGCGCTGTACCAGCAGGGGCTGGAGGTGGCGCGGGAGCTGGGATCGGCGGAGGACACCGTGCAGCAACGGTGGCGGCTCGCGGTGGAGTACGCGCGACTCGGCGACAACGAGGCGGCCGCACGCGAGGTGGCCGAGGCCGAGCAGTACGCCCACGACGCCGGCAACGACCAGCTGAACCTGATGATCGGCTACGCCAAGGCCGAGGTCATGCTGCGGTCGAACCGGACAGCGGAGGCACGCGAACTGAGCGCGCGGTTCCGGGAGGCCACCACGATCGCCGCCGCGCTCACCCCGTTCGTGACGGAGTGGTCGGCGATCCTGGACGCGCGCATCCTGCTCGCCGACAACCTGCCGGACGAGGCCGAGCCGTTCGTGGCGATCGCGGTCGGCACCACGTCGGAACGCTCCGACATGCCGGATCTCGCCGCGGTGACCGAACTCCTGGCCCGCGTGCGGCACGCGCAGGGCCGCACCGAGGCGGCGACCGGGCTGCTCGCCCTGGCCCAGCTCATCCGCGGGCGGCTCGACATGGGCGACCCGGACGTGCGGCGGATGGTCGCCGAGCTGGGTGAGCCGGAGCCGCTGACGATCCCCAAGGCCGAGGCGCTGCACCAGGTGCGCGAAGAGGCGGGCCTCAGCACCGGCTGAAGCCCGCCTGGTTCCCGTTCGCTCACACGCGCTTGCGGTAGGCCCACATCGCCAGCGGGAAGAACACCGCGACCGCGCCAGCCATCCAGATCAGCGACCCGGTGAGCGGGCCGGCGATCGCGCCGCCGTTGAGCAGGCCGCGCAGCGCGTCCGAGAGCAGGCTCACCGGACTGATGTCGGCCCACGCCTTGAGCCAGCCCGGCATCGTCGAGGTGCCGACGAACACGTTGCTGCCGAACGTCAGCGGCATGATCAGCACGAACATCATGCCCTGCACGGCCTGCGGGGTCTTGAGCAGCATTCCCACGAACACCGACGCCCAGCAGAAGCACAGTCCGAACAGGATCGTCAGCGCGGCCGCGATCAGCAGCTCAGCCGGGCCGGTCTGCACCCGGAAGCCCATGATCGTGGCGACCACCAGCAGTACGACGATGCACACGACGTACCGCACGATGTCCGCGAGCACCGCCCCGACCAGCGGAGCCGACCGCGCGATCGGCATGGAGCGGAACCTGTCGAACACGCCCTTGGAGACGTCCGTGTTCATCTGCACGCCCGCGGTCATGCTGGCCTGCAAGATGTTCATCACCATGATGCCCGGAACGAGCATCTGCAGGTAGGCGTCCGTGTTGCCGGCGAGCGCGCCACCGAACAGGTAGGTGAACATCACCAGGAAGATGATCGGTGCGAGCGTGACGTCCATCAGCTGCTCGGGGTTCTTGCGGATCTTGAGGATTCCCCGCCAGGCGAGCGAGAAGCCGTGGCGCATCCCCCTGTCCAACGCGATCGTGCTCATACCAGGCTCCCTTCGTTCTGCTTGCCGGTGAGTGCGAGGAACACCTCGTCGAGCGAGGGCAGCCGCAACGCCAGTTCGTCGGCGGTGATGCCGGCGTCGTCGAGCTTGCGGACCAGAGTGGACAGCAGCACCGGGTCGTTCACCGGCGCCGTCAGCAGTCCCGTGTCGTCGTCGCGGGTCGGCCTGACCCCCGTCAGGTCACCGAGGATCCGGTGCACCGCGTCCAGATCGCGCAACGACGTCGGCCGCACCTGCAGCGTCTGCCCGCCCACGCGCCGCTTCAGCTCGTCCGGCCTGCCCTCGGCCACGACCCGGCCGTGGTCGAACACGGTGATCGAGTCCGCGAGCTGGTCGGCCTCCTCCAGGTACTGCGTGGTGAGCAGGACCGTCACGCCGTTCGCGACGAGCTTGCGCACCACCGCCCACACCTCGTTGCGGGCGTGCGGGTCCAGCCCGGTGGTCGGCTCGTCCAGGTACAGCACGGACGGGTTGCCGACCAGGCTGGCCGCGAGGTCGAGCCGCCGGCGCATACCTCCCGAGTACGTCTTGGCGGCCCGTCCCGCAGCGTCGGTGAGCTCGAACTGCTCCAGCAGCTCCGCGGCCTTCGCCCGTGCCCCCGCACGGGAGAAGTCCAGCAGCCGCGCCAGCAGCACGAGGTTCTCCGTGCCGGACAGGTCCTCGTCCACCGACGCGTACTGCCCGGTCAGCCCGATCAGCGACCGGACCGCCCGCGGGTCCTTGAGCACGTCGTGCCCGTGGACCGTGGCGTGTCCCGCGTCCGGGCGCAGCAACGTGGCCAGCACCCGCACCGCCGTGGTCTTGCCCGCGCCGTTCGGCCCGAGCACCCCCACGACCTTCCCCTCAGGCACCTCGAGGTCGACGCCGTCCAGCGCTTTCGTCTCCCCGTAGTGCTTGACCAGGCCTTCTGCCCTGATCGCCAGCGCCATCGTTGGTCCCTCCCTGTGTCAGGGGGAACTGTGCGCCGCCGCGCTGACAGAGCGCTGGTAGCGGGCTGTCAGCGCCTGACAGCCCGGGCCATCCGCGTGACAGCCTCGGTGAGGATCTCGGGCGAGGTGCCGATGTTGAGCCGGACGTGCCCCTCGCCGCCGCTGCCGAACCCGGCGCCGGACATGAGCGCGACCCTGGCTCGTTCCACGAAGAACGCGGCCGGGTCGTCGCTGATGGCCCGGCAGTCGAGCCACGCCAGGAAGGTCGCCTCGGAGGGTTCGTAACCGATCTCGGGCAGGTGTTCGGTGAGCAGGTTCTTGAGGAGCTTCCGGTTGTCGTCGAGGCCGGCCAGCAGCGCGTCGAGCCACTCGCCGCCGTGGCGCAGCGCGGCCGTGTGCGCGATCGTGCCGAAGTGGCTGGGCCCGTGGCTGACCTCCTCCGGCAGGTTCGCCAGCTCATCGGTGTTCGCGACCGCGACCGCGGCCCGCATCGCCGCCAGGTTCCAGCCCTTCGACGCGGACATGAGCGACATCCCGCGGTCGTCGACGCTCAGGTACGGCACGAACTTCGCGCTCCTGGACACGACCGGCGCGTGGATCTCGTCGGCGATCACGCGGACGCCGTACCTCTTCGCCAGCCCCGCGAGCGCCGTCAGCTCTTCGGCGGTGTGGACGGTGCCGGTCGGGTTCTGCGGGTTGCACAGCAGGTACACCGGGCGGTCGGCCTTGACGTGCCGGAACGTCCGCTCCAGCACTTCCAGGTCGAGCCGTCCGTTCGTCAGCGGCGCCTCGATCACCGCTCGGCCCGTGCTCCTGACGAACAGGTAGAACGGCGGGTACACCGGCGGGCTGACGATCACGGGGTCGCCGGGCCCGGACACCAGCTTGACCAGCTCGACGATGCCGAGCATCACGTCGGACACGAGCGCCGTGCGGGCCACGGCGATCCCGTCCCAGCCCCACCGTTCGCGCGCGAACGCCGCCAGCGCCTCGGGGTAGTCCGTGCCGGCCGGGTAGCCGGTGTCGCCGAGGTCCAGCGCGTCGACGACGGCCTGCCGGACGGGCTCAGCCAGGTCGACGTCCATCTCGGCCACCCACAACGGCAGCACGTCGTCCGGATACTGCCGCCACTTCACGCTCGTGCGTCGCCGTAACCGTTCCAAGGACAGCTGGCTCAGCGGGTTCAGCATGCAACCCAACGTAGGTCACCCGGGATGCGCCGTCACGTTGTGCGCGGTGATCTCCTCACCGCAGCACCGGCAGGCGAGGAACGCGTCGGCGGGCTTGCCGCACGCGCTGTGCTCCAGCACGATCGGCGGCCCGTCCGGATCCGGCACGTGCGCGTCGCCCCACTTCATGAGGATCACGATGGCGGGGAACAACTCCAGCCCCGCCTCGGTGAGCCGGTACTCCTCGCGGTCCTCCGCGTACGGCACGCGGTGCAGCAGCCCGGCCTCGACCAGCGTCTTGAGCCGCGCGGACAACGTGGGCCGCGGGACGTTGAGGTTGCGGACGAACTGCCCGTACCTGCGGACGCCGAAGAACGCCTCGCGCAGGATCAGCAGCGTCCACTTCTCCCCCACGAGGTCGAGCGCCCGCCCGACGGACTCGCCGCGGAACCGGCGGTCGAGGGCGTCGGGGTCGATCATCGGCGTTCCTTCGTCAGCAGCGGGGAGAGCGTGGCGAGCAGGTTTCGGCCCGCCGGGTCCTCGGCCGTGGCGGGTACCAGGCCCACGTGTCCGGCGCCGGCGTCGAAGTACTCGGTGACGCGGTTGGCGATGTCCTTGGCGGAACCGATGGCGCCCACCGCTTCGATCAGGTCTGTGGGGATGGCCTGGGCCAGTTCTGCGCGCGGTTTGCCTGCTCGGGCCTGCTCCACCAGGGGGCCGTGGCCCAGGGCGGTGAACATCTCGCCGTAGCCGGGCGGGGAGAGGTACACGGAGAGCTGGGCGCGGAGCTGCTGGAGGGTCGCTGGGCCCGGGTCCAGGGCCGCCGGGATCCAGACGGCGAGAGGCGGAGGGGAAACAGGGGCAAGGCGCTGGTGCACCTCCCCCACGTGGCCGGAGCTGACCAGGTTGAGCACCACCTCGTCCCCCACCTCCGCCGCCACCCGAGTCATCGCGGGCCCGAACGCCGCCACCGAGATCGGCGTCCCGGCAACCGGCTCCTGCAACCGAAAGCCCGCCACCCGGTTCCCGTCCAGGAGAGCCCGCGTGTCCCGCACGGTCTCCCGCATCCGCCGCACCGGTTCCCACTCCCGGCCGTGCCACCCGCTCACGATCCGCGGACTAGACGCTCCCAAAGCCAACCCAGCCGGCCGCCCGGTCATCGCGACCACTGTGGACAGTCCCAGCGCGAGCGCCACCGGACTCCGCACCCCGACCGCGAGCGGCCCGATCCTCAGCGAGATGTCCGACGTCCGCAGCCCGACAGCCGTGGCCAGGGCGAAGGCGTCGAACGTGGCCATCTCCCCGATCCACAACGTCGAGAACCCGGCCTCGTCCGCCGCCACGGCGATGTCCAGGGCCTCCGAAGGCGGCCGATCGAGCCAGAACGGTGTCACCACCCCCACCGATGTCACAGCTGCTCCGTCCGCGCGGGCACCCCGAGCAGCACCTTGCCCGGCAGCTCCAGCGAGGCGGCGTTGACCTGGAAGTGCGCGGAGGCCGTGTGCGCGTCCCGGAACCGCCGCTGCATCGCCCCGTCGTAGATCGCGCCGCCACCGGCGAGGTCGTAGAGGTCCGACACGACGAGACGTGCGGTCCGGGTGGCGTGCGTGGCCGCGAGCCGCACCCCGGCCCGAGCCTCGACCGGCACCGGCTCACTCCCCTGCGCCGCCTCCCAGGCCTCCGCGACGGCCTCGTAGTAGAACGCCCGCGCAGCCCTCAAAGACGCCGAGGCCGAGGCCACCGCGGCCTGCACCGAGCCGCGTTCGGCCAAGGTGCGGCTGGACCCGAGCGGCTTGCGACCAGCGAGCGCCACGAAGTCGTCCACCGCACCGAACGCGTTCCCCAAAGCCGCCGCCGCGACCGACAGGGCGAAGAACCCGAAGACGGGAAAGCGGTACAGCGCACCATCCCGCAGCGGTCCGTCCAAAACGGACAGAACCCGCGCATCGGGCACGAACACGTCCCGCGCCACACAGTCGTGACTCCCGGTGCCGCGCAACCCGGTCGTGTGCCAGGTGTCGAGCACCTCCAACGCGGACTTGGGCAGCGCGGCCACCTTCAGCGCCCCGGCAGGGTCGACGAACCCGGCGAGCAACCAGTCGGCGTGCCCGATCCCGGAGCAGAACGACCACTGCCCGGACACCACGACACCGCCTTCGGCCGCGACGCCACGTCCCTTCGGCGCCCACACCCCGGCCGCGACCGACAAAGGGTCCGCGAACACCTCCTCGGCACCCTCCGCAGGCAGATAGGCGGCCAGCAGACCGGAGGTCGCCGCGATCGACACGCACCAGCCGGCGGACGCGTCACCGCGGGCGATGGCCTCGGCGGTGGCCAGTGTCTCGGCCGGCGGACTCTCGCCCCCACCGAGCGCACGCGGGACACCGAGCCGGAACAGCCCCTCTGAGCGGATGGCCTCCACCAGTTCGGGAGCCAGCGCACGGGCCTCTTCGGTCTTCGGCGCGAGCTCGCGGGCGAGGTCGGCGAGAGCGGACACGGCGCCTCCTGGTTCAGAATTCTTACCGGTTCAGTTTCGTTACCGTAGCCACCCCCGAACCGGCAGAGCAAGAGGGGCCTCACACGGAACAGGTGAGGCCCCTCTGACAGAACAGAACGTCAGGCGAACGGCGACTTGTCGATGCCGCAGGTCTTCTGAGCAGGCAGCACCCCGGTGAACAGGTACTCCCGCTTCACCTTCTCCGCGCACGTGCTGCGCACGTACATGGAGGTGTGCCCGTAACCCTCGACGGTCAGGAACCCCGTGCGAGCCATCTCGGCGGCACCGTCACGAGCACCGTGCAGCGGCGTCGACGGGTCGAACCTGCTGTTGATGAACAGGATCGGCGCTGACGTCCAGCGGTTCCACGGCCCGGTGTAGCGATCGTCGTCACGGCCCTGCCAGAACGCGCAGGCCATCATGTCGAACACCACGGCACGGCCCCAGTACGGCACCCGCTGGTCCTCGCTCCTGCCGTACTTCGAGTACGCGGCGGGGTCGCGCGGGAAGTTGCTGTCCGAGCACTGCACGGCGTTGAAGCCCTCGAACCGGTTCGACACGTAGTCGGCCGACGCGGTCAGCGAGGCCGGCGCCTCCCAGACCCGCTGCAGCACCTGGGCGATGCCCTGCCAGGTGTCCGGCTGTGCCATCCCGTCCCACACGGTGCTGATCAGCGAGACGCGGTCGAAGCGCCCGTCCGGCGTGGTGACGGGAGACGCCGTCACCTTCGCGACGAGGTCCGCCCACTTCTGGTTCAGGTCACCGCCCGCGAACGCGCACTGGGCACTGGCCGCGCACAGCTTCAGGAACTGGTCGAACGTCTCGGCGACCCCGCGCGGCACGTCCTGGCGGGTGTCCAGCGGCACGGTCGTGCCCTGGTCACCGTGGCCGGTGGCGTTGCCGATGAAGTCGAGCGAGCCGTCGAACGCGAGCGCGCGGACCTTGTCCGGGAACATGTTCGCGTAGATCGCGCCGAGGTGCGTGCCGTACGAGATGCCGTGGTACGTCAGCTTCTTGTCGCCCACGGCCTTGCGCAGCTGGTCGAGGTCACGGGCGGTGTTCGCGGACGAGACGTGGTCCAGCAGGTCGCCGGACCTCTGCTCGCAGCGCCGCACGAACTCGCGGTAGCTGTCGTAGAACGCGGGCTCCTCCGCCGCGGTGTCCGGGTAGACCGGGATGGAGTTGAGGAACGACTGCTGTTCCTCGACGCTGTCGAAACACCGCACGGTCGCCGAACGGCCGATGCCGCGCGGATCCCACGACACCACGTCGAACCGCGCCCGCAGCTCGGACGAGAACAGCCACTCCCACTTGCCGCGGGCCCGCAGTCTGTCCACACCGGACGCCCCGGGACCGCCGAAGTTCACGAACAGCGAGCCGATCCGCTTCGCCGGGTCGGTCGCGGGCAGCCTGATCAGCGCCAGGTCGATCTTCGTCCCGGACGGCTGGTCGTAGTCCAGCGGCACCTTCGCGGTGGAGCACTGGAACCCGTCCTGGCAGTCCTGCCACGACAGGGCAGGTGGTGCCTCTTCCGTGGCCATCGCAGCCGGCGCCAGCCCGACGAGCAGCGCGGCCGTCAACAGTATTGATCTCAAATGTGCTCCCCAGTTTCTGACCTCTCGACCACGAAGACGCCGTCGAGATCAACTGGGTTGCTTGCTGGTAACCGTCAACCGCTCAGCGCGTGCGTAGCAGTCGCCCCTCCGTCCACCACGAACTCCCCGCCCGTGCAGTACGCGCTGTCGTCACTGGCCAGGAACAACACGACGTTCGCGACGTCCTCCGGCTGCCCGATCCGCCGCAGCGCCAGCTTCTTGCCGATCGGAGACACGTCGATCGGCCTGCCCAGCGCCTCGCTGACCATCGGGGTGTCGATGGCGCCGGGATGCACGGAGTTCACCCGGATCCCGTGCTGCCCCAGTTCCATCGCGGCCACCTTGGTCATGCCCCGGATCGCGAACTTCGACGCCGTGTACGCCACCAGGTACGGCATGCCGCCCAGGCCCTCGACCGACGACACGTTCACGATCGAGCCACCGCCGGCGGCCTTCATCGACGACACGACCGAACGCATGCCGAGGAACGTGCCGACCTGGTTGATGCCGATCACCCGCTGGTAGTCGGCGAGCTTGGTCTCGGCCAGCGCGGAGAAGTGCAGGATCCCGGCGTTGTTCACGAGAACCGTGATGTCGCCGAACGTCTGCACGGTGAACGCGACGGCCTCGGCCCACTCGTCCTCCGACGACACGTCCAGGTGGCAGTACTCGGCGCCCAGTTCGGCCGCGAGCGCCTTGCCCTGGTCGTCGAGGACGTCGGTGATCATCACCCGCGCGCCCTCCGCGGCGAACCGGCGGGCGGCGGCCTCGCCCTGACCCCGGGCCGCGCCGGTGATCAGGGCTACTTTCCCGGAAAGCCGCATCTACATCATCTCGTCGGTCAGAGGCATCATCACGGTCTTGAGCTCGGTGTAGGCCTCGTAGGCGCTCTGGCCGCCCTCCCTGCCGAGGCCCGACTGCTTGTAGCCGCCGAACGGGATGTGCGGTTCGAGCTGGAACCCGTTGATGCCGACCATTCCGACGCGCAACGCCTTCGAGACGCGGAACGCGCGGCGGACGTCGTTGGTGTAGACGCCGGCACCCAGGCCGTACTCGGTGTCGTTCGCGATCCGGATGGCCTCCGCCTCGTCGTCGAACGGCACGATGGTCAGCACCGGGCCGAAGATCTCGTCCCGCGCGATCGCCATGTCGTTGCTGGCGTCGGCGAAGATCGTGGGCGCGACGAAGTTCCCCGACGAGTAGTCGCCGTCGAGCCGGGTGCCGCCGGTGACCAGGCGGGCGCCCTCCTCCTGACCGCGCTCGATGTAGCCGAGCACGCGTTCGAGCTGCTTGGCGTTGATCAGCGGGCTGGCCAGCACGGCCGGGTCGAACGGGTCGCCGAACGTCACCGCGCCCGCGAGCATCTGCGCCATCGCGATGAACTCGTCCTGCGCGTCCCGCTGCACCAACGCCCGTGTGTGCGCGACGCACGCCTGACCGGAGAGGCCCATGGTGACCATGCCCATGCAGGTCATCGCCGCCAGGCCGACGTTCGGGGCGTCCGCGAACACGATCGCGGGCGACTTCCCGCCCAGTTCCAGGGAGACGCGCTTCATCGTGCCGGCCGAGGCCTCGACGATCCGGCGGCCGACGGTGCGGCTGCCGGTGAAGCTGATCTTGTCGATGCCGGGGTGGGTGATCAGCGCCTCGCCGGTGGGGTTACCGGGGCCGGTGACGAGGTTGACGACGCCTTCCGGCAGGCCCGCCTCGATCAGCAGCTCCACCAGGCGGATCACGCAGAACGACGCGTACTCCGAGGGTTTCACCACGACCGTGCAGCCGGCGGCCAGCGCGGGCGCGAGCTTCTGGGCGAACAGCACGAACGGCGCGTTCCACGGCAGGATCGCCGCGACGACACCGACCGGTTCGCGGAACGTCATCGCGAGGTGGTCGCCGCCCTGGTACGGCGGCAGGGTCTGGCCACCGACCTTGTCGATCCATCCCGCGTGGTGGTCGAAGATGTCGGCCGCGATGCCGACGGAGGTGGCGTAGATCTGCCCGAACGACAGCGGCACGCCGTTGTCGAGCGCCTGCAGTCCGCGCAGCTCGTCGGCGTGCTCGCGCAGCAGGTCGCCGTACCTGCGCAGGATCTTGATGCGCTCGCCCGCCCGGCTGCGGGGCCAGGGACCCTCGTCGAACGCCTTGCGGGCCGCGAGCACCGCCGCGTCCACGTCCTTGGCCGAGGCGACGGCGAAGCTGCCGATCTCCTCGCCGGTCGCGGGGTGGTGGTGGGTCCAGGTCTCGTCCGCCTCGCGGAACTCGCCTCCGATGAGGAGCCGGCCGTCCTTGAGGCCCAGCGTCTCGCGGTGCGGTTGGACGGTGAGCGTCACAGCTCCTCCTAGAGCGACATCGTGTCCGTGCAGGCGAAAGTCCTTTGTGGATCCCGGTCGGCGAAGTAGCCGTCGAGATCGGTGAACGCGCCGAACTTCTGCTCGACGGTCGGTGGTGCCATCAGCGCGACCATGCCGCCGTGCACGACGAAGACCTGTCCGTTGATCTTGTCGCCGGACGGTCCGGCCAGGTGCGCAACGAACTTCGCGACGTGCTCGGGCGCCAGCGAGTCGTCGCCCTCCGGTGCGTCACCGAACACGTGCGCCGTCATCTGGGTGCGGGCGCGCGGGCAGATCGCGTTGGCGCGCACGCCGTAACGGCTGGTGCCTCGCGCGGTCGCCACGGTCAACGCGGCGATGCCCGCCTTGGCCGCCGCGTAGTTGGCCTGGCCTTCCGAGCCGAGCAGGAACGCCTCCGAGGAGGTGTTGACGATCCGCGCGTAGACCGGTTCGCCCGCCGCCTTCGACTGCTGCTTCCACAGCGAGACAGCGTTGCGCGACAACAGGAAGTGACCGCGCAGGTGCACCCGCACGATCAGGTCCCACTCCTCGTCGGACATGTTGAACAACATCCGGTCGCGCAGCACGCCCGCGTTGTTCACGACGACGTGCAGCCCGCCGAACTGCTCCATCGCGGCGGTGACGAGGGCGTCGGCGGTCGCCCGCTCGCCCACGTCACCCTCCACGACGACGCACTTCGCGCCCAGCTCCTCGATCTCGGCCGCGGCGGCATCGGCCGATCCCGGCAGGTCGTTGAGCACGATCGACGCACCGGCCCGCGCGAGCTCCAGGGCTTCCGCACGGCCGAGCCCCGCACCGGCGCCGGTGACCACGGCGACCTTCCCCGCAAGGTCCACAAGAGACTCCCAGATGGTTCAGTCGAAGAGAATGACCTGCCGGATCAGGGATCCGCCGCCCTTGAGCGCCTGCAGGCCCTCGTTCACGTCCTCGAGCCGGATCCTCTTGCTGATCATGCCTTCGAGGTCCAGCCGGCCCTGCCGCCACAGCGCGATCATGCGCGGGATGTCCCGGCGGAAGTTCGCCGTCCCGTAGAACGAGCCGTGCAACGTCTTGTCGTGCAAGAAGAGTTCCTGGGCGCTGAACGACACCATCGCGTCCGCCCGTCCGGCGCCGACGACGACCGTGTGGCCACCGCGGCGGGTCAGGTCCCACGCCTGCCGGATGGTGGCGGGCAGGCCGACGACGTCGAACACGTAGTCGAAGCCCATGCCGAAGTTGAGCTGGTTGTTCAGGTCCGCGATGCCGTCGGGTGTGGTCGCGTGCGTGGCACCGAACTTCTGCGCCACCTCGTGCTTCTCCAGCACCGGGTCGACCGCGACGATCCGTGCGGCGGCAGCGAGCCGCGCACCCTGGATCACCGCGACACCGACACCACCGCAGCCGATCACGGCGACACTGGCGCCCGCCTCGACCTTCGCGGTGTTGAGCACGGCCCCGACGCCGGTCAGGATGCCGCACGACAGCAGCGCGGCGATGTCCCACGGCACGTCGTCGTCGATCTTCATCGCGGCGTCGGCAGGGACGACCATCTCCTCGGCGAACGCGCCGAGCCCCGCGTACCCGAAGGCTGGGTTGCCCCCGACGACGAACCTCGGTGACGTGAACGCCGAGATCGTGTGGACGAGGCACAGATGCGACTGGCCCGTCACGCATTGGGCGCACTTCCCGCACGGCGGCACGAACGTGATCGCCACGTGGTCGCCGACCGCCAGCGACGTCACGGCGCTCCCGATCTCCGCGACCTCGCCGGCACCCTCGTGCCCGACGACGCCCGGCGCGAGGGCCGGCAGCGTTCCGTCCATTGCGGACAGGTCGCTGTGGCACACCCCGCACGCCTTGATCTTGATGCGGATCTCCTGCGGCCCCACCGGAGTGGTGGTCACGTCGTCGCGGAGCTCCAGCTTGTCGTCGCCTACCTGGTTGAGCACGGCAGCCTTCACCGGTATCACTCCTCGCTGAGCTCACGGCCGAACTACCCGTCGGACACTAGAATCTGTTCCTGTTCTTGACAAGGCCCATCAGCGTGAGAGGCGCAGTGCGCCCTTGGGGCACGAGGCCACGGCGCGCTCGGCCAGAACCTCCTCGCCCGAGGTCAGCTCACCGTCCCGGATCTGCAGAACTTCGTCATCGTCAAGGTCGAACACCTCGGGCAGGATGGACATGCACTCCCCGTGCGCCTCGCACAGCGAAGGGTCGACGCCGACCTTCATCGCGGCCTCCTGACATCAAGTAGAACTTGTTCTAGAGTAGCGGTCATGCGCATCGGTTTCACGCCCGAACAGGAGCAGTTGCGCCAGGAGTTGCGGGCGTACTTCGCCGCGCTCATGACGCCGGAACGCAGAGCGGGCCTCGCCGGTGGCGGCGACTACGGGGACGGCGAGGCCTACAAAGACACCGTCCGCCAGATGGGTCTCGACGGCTGGCTGACCATCGGCTGGCCACGGGAGTACGGCGGCCGCGACCGCCCGATGATCGAGCAGCTGATCTTCCTGGACGAGGCGTCCGCGGCCGGCGCGCCCGTGCCGTTCCTGACGCTGAACTCCATCGGGCCGACGATCATGTCGCTGGGCACGCCCGAGCAGAAGGCGTTCTACCTGCCGAAGATCGCCTCCGGTGAGATCCACTTCGCCATCGGCTACTCCGAACCGGAGGCGGGCACCGACCTCGCGGGTCTGCGCACGCGGGCGGTCCGCGACGGCGACGAGTACGTGATCAACGGCCAGAAGATGTGGACGAGCCTCATCCAGTACGCCGACTACGTGTGGCTGGCCTGCCGCACCGACCAGGAGTCGCAGCGGCACAGGGGTTTGAGCGTCATCGTGGTGCCGACCACGGATCCCGGCTTCTCCTGGACGCCCGTGCCGACGATGTCCGGCCCCACCACCAGCGCGACCTTCTACGACAACGTGCGCGTGCCGGCGACGAACCTCATCGGCGAGGAGCACAAGGGCTGGAAGCTCATCACGAACCAGCTCAACCACGAACGCGTCGCCCTGTGTTCGGCCGCTCCCCTGCAGACCGCGCTGCGCGAGGTTCGTCAATGGGCGGACGAAACCGGTGCCGCGAAACAGGAATGGGTGCGCCTGCACCTCGCCCGCGTGCACGCCAAGACCGAGTTCCTCAAGCTCATCAACTGGCGGATCGCGTCCGGCACCGACGAGGCGCCGTCCCCCGCCGAGGCGTCCGCGACCAAGGTGTTCGGCACCGAGTTCGCCACCGAGGGCTACCGGCTGCTCATGGAGGTGCTGGGCGCCAACGGGATCGTGCGCACCGGCTCGGCGGGAGCGCTGCTGCACGGCCGGGTGGAGCGCATGCACCGGTCGTCGCTGATCCTGACGTTCGGCGGCGGCACCAACGAAGTCCAGCGGGACATCATCGCGCGGGTGGGCCTGGGCCTGCCCGCGGTACCCCGGTAAGGAGACGACGTGGACTTCACCCTGACCGAGGCGCAGCTCGAGCTCGCGGCGCTGACCCGCAAGATCCTCGATTCGTCGGACTCGCCGTGGACCGATCTCGTGAAGTCGGGCGTCGTGCCGGAGCAGCCAGACGAGTTCGGCGTGCTGGAGCAGTGCTCGGTGCTGATCGAACTGGGCCGCGCGGTCTCCCCCGTGCCCTACCTGCCCACGACGGTCGCCGCGTCGGCGCTCGCGGAGTTCGGCACGCCCGAGCAGCGCGAACGCCGGCTCACGCCGGGAACCGTGCTGTCCGTGGCACTTTCCGAGGCCGACGGCGTCCTGACCACCGTGCCTTTCGCCTGGACGGCCGCCGCTTTCCTGGTGGCGCAGGGCGAGCAGGTCTTCCTCGTCGAGGCGGACCAGCTGGAGATCACCCCGCAGGAGCTGGTCGACGGCTCGGACGCGGGATCGTTCGCGTACGCAGGTGGCGAGCTGGTGCCCGGCCTCTCCCCCGACTGGCTGATCACGCGGTACACGCTGGGACTGTGCGCGCTGCAGCTCGGCGTCACCGAACGCGCGCTGGAGCTGACGGCCGAGTACGCACGGACCCGTGTGCAGTTCGACCGGCCGATCGGCAGTTTCCAGGCCGTGGCGCAACGGCTCGCTGATGCGTACATCGACGTCGCGGCGATCCGCCTGACGCTGTGGCAGGCCGCCTGGCGCCTCTCCGAGGGCCTGGACGCGGCGGAGGAGGTGGCCACCGCGAAGTTCTGGGCCGCCGACGCCGGGCACCGCGTGGCGCACACCGCCGTGCACGTCCACGGCGGCACGGGCATCGACATGAGCCACGAGGTGCACCGCTACTTCACCGCGGCCAAGCGCAACGAGTTCGAGCTGGGCGGGGCGACCGCCCAGCTCCTGAAACTCAGCGCAGCTTGGTGAGGCGTTCGACCGTCGTGTCGAACTCCGCCAGCAGGTCCGCCATGACCTCGGCGACCGGCCGCACCTCGTTCATCCGCCCGACGACCTGTCCGACCGGCATCGACACCACGGACGGGTCGTCGGACCGGGCGATCCGCAGGTGCGCCTCGCTGACGAGGATGTTCTGCAACGGCATCGGCAACGGGTCCGGTGCCTCCGCGGACGTCCACGCCTCTGTCCACCGCGTCTTCAGCAACCGCGCCGGTTTGCCGGTGTAGATGCGGGTGCGGACGGTGTCGCTGGAGCCGGCGGCGAGCAACGCCTCCTGCGTGCTGGAGTTCCCCAGCGCGTACTCGGCCGTGGTGAGCCAGTACGAGCCCATCCACACCCCGGACGCGCCGAGAGCCATCGCCGCCGCAGCTTGACGTCCCGAACCGATGCCGCCCGCGGCGAGCACCGGGACGTCCACCGCGTCCACGATCTCCGGCACGAGCACCATCGTCGCGACCTCGCCGGTGTGCCCGCCGGCCTCGTAGCCCTGCGCCACCACGATGTCGACGCCGTTGGCCACGTGCCTGCGCGCGTGTTCGGCCTTGCCCGCCAGCGCCGCCACCGGAACCCCGGCCGCGTGCACCCGTTCGATGACATCGGTCGGCGGTGAGCCCAGGGCGTTCGCGATGAGCCGGATCGGGTGTTCCAGCGCCACGTCGACATGGGACCGCGCGACCGAGTGCAGCCAGCCGAGCACCCCCTCGCCGCCCTCTCCCTCCGGCAGTGGCGGCACTCCGAGCTTGAGCAGCGTCTGCTGCACGAACTCCTTGTGGCTCTGCGGGATGAGGCTCGCGAGGTCGATCTGCGTGCCCTCCTTCGGCACGGTGGCGGGCATGACGATGTCGACCCCGTACGGCTTGCCGTCGGTGTTCTCGTCCATCCAGGTCAGCGCGCGGTCGAGGTCCGCCGCGTCGTTGAACCGCACGCACCCGAGGACACCGAGCCCTCCCGCCCGGCTGATCGCCGCCGCCACGTGCTCGGACGGCGTGAAGCCGAAGACGGGGTGCTCGATGCCCAGCTCGTCACACAGGCTGGTGCGCATGGTCCTCCACGTGGCGCTTGGCCCACTGGTAGTCGGGTTTGCCGCTCGGGGTGCGGCCGATCTCAGTGACGAGCCACAGCGACCGCGGCACCTTGTAGCCCGCGAGGGTCTCGCGCACGTGGGCGTCCAGTTCGGACAGTGTCGGCGTCGCACCGTCGCGCGGCTGGATGATCGCGCCGACGCGTTGCCCGAGCAGGTCGTCCGGGATGCCGATCACGAGCGCGTCGAACACGTCCGGATGCGACTTCAGCACGCCCTCGACCTCTTCGGGGAACACCTTCTCGCCGCCGGTGTTGACGCAGGTGTTGCCGCGTCCCAGCAACGTGATGTCGCCGTCCTCCTCGAACCTCGCGAAGTCGCCGGGCACGGTGAACCGCTTGCCGTCGACCTCCACGAACATCCGCGCGGTCTTCTCCGGGTCCTTGTAGTAGCCGATCGGGATGTGGCCGCCGCGCGCCAGCTTGCCGATCACGCCGGGCACCGGCTCGAGCTTGTTGCCGTCGTCGTCGATGACGATGGTGTCCTCGTTGAGCTTCACCTTGGTGCCGTCGGTCTTCACGATCTCCTTGGGCACCGCGCCGATCCCGGTGGACCCGGTCTCGCTCGACCCGATCGACTCCAGCAGCGTCGTGTGCGGCAGGTGCTCGTGGTACTGCTTCTTGACGGTGTAGGAGAACAGGGCGGCGCTGCTGTTGAGGATGAACAGCGACGAGCCGTCGTAGCCGCCGCGCTGGAACTCCTCGATCAACGGCCGGCCCATGGCGTCCCCGGTGATGACGGCGACCTGGACCTTTTCCCTTTCGATCACCTGCCAGATCTCGGCGGGGTCGAACTTGGGCACCAGCACCACCGTGCTGCCGCTGAACAACGCGCCGAGCACGGCCCACTGCGCCGCGCCGTGGATCAGCGGTGGCAGGCACAGCCTGATGAGCCCGTAGTCCTTGCCGGACTTGGCCTGCTGCCACTCGTCGGTGAGCCGTTCGCCGGTCACGAAGTCGATGCCGCCGCCGAGCGTGCGCCACACGTCCTCATGCCGCCACATCACGCCCTTGGGCATGCCGGTCGTGCCGCCGGTGAACAGGATGTAGAGGTCGTCGGGGCTGCGCGGCTCGAAGTCCCGCTCGCCCGACTCCTCGGCGAGTGCCGTCTCGTAGTCCGCGCCGGCGAACTCCTCGTCGGTCTCGTCGTCGATCACGACCGTGTGGCCGGGCACGCCGACCTCCGCGACCAGCGGCGCGTACCGCCGTTCGTGTACGAGAGCGGTCAGATCCGCCTCGCCGAAGAGGTATTGCAACTCGTTCTTGGTGTAGCGGTAGTTCACGTTGATCGCCACGGCACGCAGCTTGTAGACCGCGAGCATGGCCTCGACGAGCTCGATCGAGTTGCGCGCGTAGAGCCCCACGTGCGCACCCTGCGTCACGCCGTTCTTTGCCAGGTGGTGAGCCAGTTTGTTGGCTCGCGACTCCAGCTCGGCGTAGGTGACCCGCTTGGACCCGCACACGAGCGCGGTCCTGTCGGGCACGGTGTCGGCGGCGTGTTCAACGAGGTCTGCGACGTTGAGGGCCATGATAGGCAAAGTAGAACGTGTTACTGTTCTGGACAATCCCCCGTGCGGTCAGACTCGATCCAGGAGGCGCGCGAATGACGACCACGACAGAACCACACGCGTTGGTGGACTTGGTCGACAACGTTCTGGTCGTCACGATGAACCGTCCGGAGGTCCGCAACGCTTTGTCGGGCCCCATGTTGGCCATCATGCAGGAGGCGTGGGACCGGGTGGACTCCGATCCGGACGTCCGCGTCTGCATCCTGACCGGCGCGGGTGGCTCGTTCTGCGCGGGCGCGGACCTGAAAGCCATGACGTCCAACCATCCCAGCGAGAACGCCGGCAAGTTCGACTTCTCCGTCATCGAGTCGCTGCTGAAAGGTCGTCGATTGACGAAACCGCTCATCGCGGCGGTGGAAGGACCCGCGGTCGCCGGCGGCACGGAGATCCTGCAGGCGACCGACATCCGCGTGGCCGGTGAGAGCGCCCGGTTCGGCGTCTCCGAGGCGCGCTGGGGCCTGTTCCCGATGGGCGGCTCGGCGGTGCGGCTGCCGCGCCAGATCCCCTACACGGTCGCGGCCGATCTCCTGCTGACCGGGCGGCACATCCGCGCGGCCGAGGCCAAGGAGATCGGGCTGATCGGGCACGTGGTGCCGGACGGCCAGGCGCTGGACAAGGCGCTGGAGCTCGCCGCGTTGATCACGGCGAACGGGCCGATCGCCGTGCAGAAGATCCTGCAGACCATGCGGGAGACCGAGGTCATGCACGAGAACGAGGCGTTCAAAGTGGACGCACGGCTCGGCATGGAGGTGTTCTCCAGCGAGGACGCCAAGGAGGGGCCGCGGGCGTTCGCGGAGAAGCGCAAGCCGGAGTTCAAGGGCCGTTAGCATCGGGACCTGTGAACCCCGTCGTCATCGTCGACCTCGACGACTGCCTGATCCCGGACGGCACCGCCGCCCGCGCCGCCATCGCCGCGGTGCTGGGCGAACTGGCGCTCGACGCGGACGAGCGGGCCGTGGACACCGTGCTGGCCGCCGCTCGCCGGGAGTGGCGCGACAACCGGCGCCTCACGCATCGCGAGGTCGAACGGGTCGCGTCCTGGGAGGCGCTCTGGGCGGACTTCCACGACCTCCCGATGCCGGCGGAGATCGTCGAGGCACTGGTCGGCAACGACGTGCGGGCGTGGCGGCTCGCCCTCGACGACCTGGGCAGTTCCGCCGACGCCGCCCAGGCAGCACTGGCGTTCCGCAGTGCGCGCAGGGCACTCGTGCGGCCGTTCCCCGGCGTGGAGTCCGCTTTGGACTCGTTGCGCGAGCGGCACGAGCTCTGGCTGGCCACGGACGGCTGCCGGTCGCTGCAACGCGCGAAGATCGAGCTGTCCGGTCTCGCCGACCGGTTCACGCGCGTGTTCGTCTCGGGCGAGGTCGGCCATCCCAAGGGCACACCGGGGTTCACGGACGCCGTCAGCGGCGCGCTGGCGGGCAGCAGGGCCGTCTGTCTCGTCGCGGGTGACAGCGTGACCACCGATCTCCTGCTCGCCCAGACCGGCGGCTGGCCGTTCGTCCAGATCACCGACGAGGTCAGGTTCGCCGACGTGCCTGCCTACTGCCGCTGTCCCTGAACGCGTCGTTCGTGCCCGTAACACTCGGCGGCGAGGCTCCGATCTGCGTATCAAACATCCGCAGTCCGGAGCAGGGGCCAGTCTTGACACACTCGGAGAAATCGACGGGGAACGAGATCGAGGGCGACGTCAGCGGCACGTCCATTCAGGCCGGTTCGATCGCGTTCAACCTCGGCACCGCTGCCAAACCCCGACGGGGCAAGGCTTTCTGGTGCCTGACCGGTTCGGCCGCGGTGGTGATCGTCGCGAGTGTCTCCACACTCGCGCTGAAGCTCACGCCACCGGACGAGCAGGTGAGACAGACCCACGCGGCAGCCACCGCCTCGGCCACGACCAGCACGACCTCGCCGCCGGCCGCCTCCTCCACCGCCGTCGCACCTGCCCCGGCCACGGCCGCTCGTCCTGCGCCGGGCGGCACGGTGCCACGCCTGGCCGGCACCACCCCGGCTGTCAGCGCGCCCGTCCCCACGACGACCGCGCCCAAGGTGGCCGCACTCCCGCCGCCGGCACCTGCGGGTGACGGCGTGCGGTTCAGCGGCGCGCTGCGTTTCGGCAGCTTCCACCTGGACCCCGCGCAGCCGCGGGACGTGCCGGAGTCCAACGTCTGGGCGCTCACCCCGAAGCGCCTGCACGGCGACCCCGGCTACTGGCTGGCCGAGTGGCACAGCGACGGCGAGCCGGGGCGCGCCGAGTGCGCGACCCACCTGGGGACGAACGCCACTTTGGACGCCGACAACGTGGTCGTGGGCAGCCGGGTCTGCGGGAAGACCCCCGAGGGCAGGATCTTCCGCATCGACGTCACGGTGCTGGACGGCAGCGCGATCACCGGCCAGGTCACCGTGTGGGAGTCGGTCTGAGCACCTGACCGGAAGCCCTGCCCGAACCGACGGGGCTACGCCCCCAGCCCCAAACTTGAGCACACCCGGCTCAACTTTAGAACCTCACGCGGGGACCCTACGTACTCTCACAGCGCACGCGGGGGCCCCGCGTGCCGCAAAAGCAGCGTGCGCGAGGCCCGTGTCTCTTTGGGAACCGGGGCCAACGGGATGGGGACAGAACTGCTGCTCAGGGGCTTAGACGTCGTTGGCCGCGATGTACCCGAACGTCATGGCGGGCCCGATCGTCGACCCCGCCCCCGCGTAACTGTGGCCCATCACCGCCGAACTGACGTTGCCCGCCGCGTACAGCCCGGGGATCACCGATCCGTCCGGCCGCAGCACGCGGGCCCGCGCGTCCGTCACCAGGCCGCCCTTCGTGCCGAGGTCTCCCGGCACGATCTTGAAGGCGTAGAACGGCGGCGCCCACAACGGTGCGAGGCACGAGTTCGGGAAGACCGCGGGATCCGTGTAGTAGTGGTCGTAGGCGCTGTCACCGCGCTTGAAGTCGGCGTCACGACCGGTCATGGCCTGGCCGTTGAACCGGCTGACGGTCGCCTTCAGGTTCGCCCCCGGCACCCCGATCGCCGAGGCCAGGCCGTCCAGCGACCAGTTCTTCACGACCGCGCCGGACTGGTACCAGCCGTCCGGCAGCGGCAGGGTCGGGGCCACGTCGGCGAACAGGTACCTGTTGCGGTAGTTCTGGTCCACTACGAGCCACGCCGGGATGCACGGGTCCGAGGGGTTCTTGTCGTACATGACGTGCACGACGTCGCTGTAGGGCGCGGCCTCGTTGACGAACCGGCGACCGGCCGCGTTGATCATCAGGCCGCCGGGGAGCGTGCGTTCGGCGAGGCAGAAGTACGGCGAGCCCGGCGTCGGGATGGCAGGGCCCCACCAGGCGTCGTCCATCAGGTCGAGTGCCGCGCCTGCGCGCTGGCCGGCCCGGTGGCCGTCGCCGGTGTTCTCCTTCGCGCCGACCGTCCACTGTGTGCCGATGGGCTGGCGCTGGTACTGGGCGCGCATGGCCGCGTTGTGCTCGAAGCCGCCGGAGCCCATGATCACGCCGCGGCGGGCGCGGACCAGGCCACGCGAGGTGAGCACGCCCTTGACGGCGCCGTTCTCCACGTGGAGGTCCTGGAGGCCGGTGTTGAGCCACACCGGGACGTTCGCCTGCAGCAGTCCCGCCCGCAGTCCACCGGCCAGCGCCTGCCCCATGGTCAACGGCTTCTGGCCCGCGAGGGCAGCAGCCGTGCCGCGGGCCAGTGCGGCCGCAGCCGTTGCGGCCCCCTTCGCGTTGACGAGGGCGAGGGCGAGCCACTTGTAGTCGGCGCCGTAGATGACCATGCCCGCCGGGGTGGCGAGGTACGGCGCGTTCAGGTTCGCGAGCTCGGCACCGAGGATCCGTCCGTCGATCATCTCGGGCTCGATCGACCGGCCCTTCGCGATGCCGCCGGGATATTCCGGGTAGTAGTCGCTGTAGCCGTCCATGTGCCGGAAGCGCAGCGGGCTGTTGCGCATGACGAACGAGATCATCTGCGGCCCGTGCGACAGGTAGGCCTGCTGCCGCACCAACGGGATGTCGCCGACGACCGCCGCCATGTACTGCGCGGCCTTCGCGGGTGTGTCCGGGATGCCGGCCGCGAGGATGACCTCGTTGTTGGGGATCCAGATGCCGGCACCGGACCGCGCGGCGGAACCGCCGTACGTCGGCGCCTTCTCCACGACCACGCAGCTCAGTCCGCGCTTGGCCGCGGTGAGCGCGGCGGTCATGCCGGCCGCTCCGGCTCCGACCACCACGACGTCGAACTCACCGAGGTCGGCGGAGGCCGACGACGGCTTGACGAGCCCCGAGGCCAGTGCGAGACCGGCTCCGGCGAGCACCTGACGGCGGTTCAGGTTCACGGGTTCACTCCAGACATCGTCTTCCGGTGGTCCCAGCTGGCGGTCTTGGTCGGACGGAAGATCACGGCTGCGCGCCTCGACATCGCCTTGCGCAACGCCGCACGGGCCTCGGGGTCGTCGCCGACCTCGCCGAAGTTGCGAGCCACCACGGCGTCCACGACAGGGCCGAGCTCGGTGAACTCGGTGACGCCCTCCATGTGCACGCCGCGCAGCTGGTCGTAGGTCTCCCCCGCCTCGGCGAGCACGCTGCAGCGCGGATCCCGTTGCAGGTTCACGATCTTCTGCGACTTGCGGTCGGTGCAGAACACGAGCTCGCCGTCCACCCACGCGAACCACATCGGCGCGAGGTGCGGCAGCCCGTTGCGGCCGATAGTGGCCACGATCAACGTCTTCTGTCCGCGCAGGAACTCCTCGACCTCACCGGCCGACATCTTGATGGCGTCACGCACGGTCGCGGAGCTTTCGCTTGTACAGCTTGCCATTGGGATCGCGCGGCAACTCGGCCATGTACTCGACAGTGCGTGGCAGCTTGAACTTCGCGAGCCTCGTCCGCGCGAACTCCAGCAGCTCCTCGGTCAGGGCCTCGTCCGCGACCACCCCGTCCGCCGGCTGTACGACGGCCTTGATCGCCTCGCCCCAGTCCGGGTGCGGCACGCCGAACACGGCCACGTCCACGACCTTGGGATGGCAGATGAGCTCACCCTCGATCTCCGCCGGGTAGATGTTCACCCCGCCCGAGATGATCATGTCGTTCTTGCGGTCGCACAGGAACAGATAGCCGTCCTCGTCCAGATACCCGATGTCCTGCAACGTGAACAGCTTGCCGACGCGCGCGGCACGGGTCTTCTCGGAGTCCTTGTGGTACTCGAACGTCGAGTCGCCCATCCGCATGTAGACGAGCCCCTGCTCGCCGACGGGCAGCTCGGTGCCGTCCTCGCCGAGGATCTTGATCTCGGACGTCGGCCAGGGCAGCCCGACGGAACCCGGTTTGCGCAGCCATTCCTGGGCGGTGATCGCGGTGCCGCCGCCCTCGGTGGCCGCGTAGTACTCGATCACGACCGGTCCCCACCAGTCGAGCATGCGGCGCTTGACCTCCAGCGGGCACGGTGCCGCACCGTGGATCATCGCGCGCAGCGAACCCATGTCGTACTTGGCCTTCACGTCGTCCGGCAGTGCCAGCAGCCGGTGGAACTGCGTCGGCACCATGTGGCTGTGGGTGACCTTGTGCCGTTCGATCAGCCGCAGCATGTCCTCGGGCGACCAGTGATCCATGAGCACCGCGGTGTGGCCGAGCTGGATCGAGATGACGACGAAGTTGAGCACCGCCGTGTGGTAGAGCGGCGACCCGCACAGGTGCACGTGCCCGTCGTGCGGCTTGATCCCGAAGATGCCGAAGAACCAGGCGGCCGACGGCGGCACGACGTCCGGGTCGGCGCCGGTCAACGGCCTGCGCACACCCTTGGGGCGCCCGGTCGTGCCGGAGGTGTAGAGCATCGGCGACCCGGTGGTGCGGCCGTCCGGCCTGCCCTCCTCGCCCTCGCCCAGCTTGCTCAGCGGCTCGAACCCCGCTATCTCACCGACCGCGAACCGGGCGTTGGCGGGCAGACCGGCCGCGGCCTCCACCGCGGCGGCCGCGAACTTCTCGTGGGCGACGAAGGCCTTGGCCCCGCTGTCCTGCACGAGGTACGCGACCTCGGCCCCGGTCAGGTGCCAGTTGGCCATCACGACGTAGAGGCCGGTCTGGTAGGCGGCGAAGTACACCGCCACCAGGTCGGCGCTGTTGGGCAGCATCAGCACGATGCTGTCGCCGGGTTCGAGCCCCAGGGCCCGGAACCCGCGCCCGTAGCGGTTCGCGGTGCCCGCGAGCTCCGAGTAGGTGATCTCTCGACCACTCGGATCGACCAGCGCGGTCAGGTCCGGCTGATCGGCAGCGATGTTCCAGAGTCCTGTGACCACACCCTCAAAGTAGAACGCGTTTCACCTACTGACAAGCCTCCGACAAGGCCTTGATCGAGGCAACGTCGCGGCATCCGACGAGCAGTGTCGTGACGCCCGCCTTCTCCCACCGGCGAACCTCCTCGCGGACGTGCTCGGCGTTGCCGACGATGCTGATCTCGGCCACCAGCTCGTCCGGAACCACCTGCGCCGCCTCGTCCTTGCGCCCGGCCTGGAAGAGCCTGCCGACGTCCTGGACGACCTCGCCGTATCCCATGCGGGTGAATACCTCGGCGTGGAAGTTCATACCGGGCGCACCCATTCCGCCGATGTACAAAGCGACGAACGGCTTCAGCATCGCCCGCACGGACTCCGGATCGTCGGTCACGACGACCTGACAGGTGGCGGCGACCTCGAAGTTCTCCCTGGTACGACCGGATTTCGCGAAGCCCTCGTCGAGCCACTCGTCGTACATGCCGGCGAGCCTCGGCGCGTAGTAGATCGCCAGCCAGCCGTCCGCGATCTCGGACGTCAGCGCGACGTTCTTCGGACCCTCCGCACCGAGCCAGACGGGCAGGTCAGCGCGCAGCGGATGGGTGATCGGCTTCAGCGGCTTGCCGAGCCCCAACGAGCCAGGCCCCTGATAGGGCAACGGGTAGTGCGGGCCGTCGTTGCGCACCGGCGCCTCGCGGGCCATCACCTGACGGAGGATCGACACGTACTCCCTGGTCCTGGCCAGGGGCTTCGCGAACGGCCGCCCGTACCAGCCCTCCACGACCTGCGGCCCGGACACGCCCAGACCGAGCACGAACCGTCCGCCGGAGAGGTGGTCCAAGGTCAGCGCGTGCATCGCGCACGCGGCCGGTGTGCGCGCCGACATCTGCACGACGGACGTGCCGAGCCGCACCCTCGAAGTCTCGGATCCCCACCACGCCAACGGGGTGAACGCGTCCGAGCCCCACGCCTCGGCGGCGAACACCGCGTCGAAGCCGAATTCCTCCGCCGCCGCCACGAGTTCGGCGGCGTTCTGAGGCGGACCGGCGCCCCAGTACCCGAGCTGCAGACCGAGCTTCATGCCCTCATCTTGCCACCATTTCGAGAACCTGTTTCACTTTGATCTGTGACTCGGCCGCTGAGTGCTCCGCTCGACGTTGGCTTCGACTACACGCGCTCCCTCGGCCCGACGCTGGGCCGGTTCCTCTCGGATCTGCGCCGCCGCAAGGTGACCGGGATCCGGGGCAGCGACGGGCGCGTGCACGTGCCGCCGCTCGAGTACGACCCCGTGACCGCCGAACGCCTCCACGAGTTCGTGGACGTGACGGCGACCGGTGTCGTGCGCGGGTGGTCGTGGATTCCCGAGCCCCTCGAAGGACAGCCGCTCGACCGGCCGTTCGCGTGGGCGCTCATCCAACTCGACGGCGCGGACACCTCGCTGCTGCACGCCGTCGACGCCGGTTCGCCAGAGCAGATGGCGACTGGAACACGCGTGCGCGCAAGGTGGCGTGACGAACGCGTCGGCGCGATCACGGACATCGAGTGCTTCGAGATCTCCGACGAGCCCGCCGACGAACCTGTCGACGCCGAGGCCGTCACGATGGTGACCACGCCGGTGAACCTGCACTACACGCACTCGGCGTCGCCGACGGAGGACCCGTTCCTGCGCGGTCTCATGGAGGGCAGGCTGATCGCCCAGCGCTGCCCGGTGTGCGAGAAGGTCTACTTCCCGCCACGCCCCGCCTGCCCCGTGGACGGCGTCCCGACGACGGACCAGATCGAGCTGTCCGACAAGGGCACCATCACGACGTACTGCGTCGTCAACGTCCCGTTCCTCGGCCAGCGCATCCCGCCGCCGTACGTCTCGGCGTACGTGCTGCTCGACGGCGCGGACATCCCGTTCCTGCACCTGCTGCTCGGCGTCGCACCGGAGGACGTGCGGATGGGCATGCGCGTGGAGGCGGTCTGGAAGCCGCGCGAGGAGTGGGGCCCGACGATGCAGAACATCGACCACTTCAGGCCGTCCGGTGAGCCGAACGCGCCGTTCGACTCCTACTCCCAGCACCTGTGAGGCTCGCGTGCGTGACATTGCGGTAGTCGGCTTCGCGCAGACGCCCTGCGTGCGCGAGACCGACGGCACCACCAACGGTGTCGAGATGCTGGTGCCGATCTTCCACGAGGTGCTCGGCGGGCTCGGGCTCACCAAGACCGACATCGGGTTCTGGTGCTCGGGCTCCTCGGACTACCTGGCCGGGCGCGCGTTCTCGTTCGTCTCCGCGGTCGACGCGATCGGCGCCTTCCCGCCGATCGCCGAGTCGCACGTCGAGATGGACGCCGCGTGGGCGCTGTACGAGGCGTGGGTCAAGCTGCTCTGCGGTGAGATCGACACCGCCCTGGTCTACGGCTTCGGCAAGTCGTCGGCCGGCCAGCTGCGGCGGGTCATGGCGATGCAGCTCGACCCCTACCTCGTCACCCCCCTCTGGCCGGACTCCCTTGGCCTGGCGGGAATCCAGGCCCGCATGGGCATCGAGAACGGCCTCTGGGACGAACGCGCGATGGCCTCCGTGGCCGCACAGAGCCGTGCCGCCGCCCTCTCGAACCCGCTGGCGCAGCTGTCCGGTGAGGTCGACGCCGACGAACTGCTGACCTTGCCCTACGTCGCGGATCCGTTGCGCCGGCACGACTGCGCGCCGATCACCGACGGCGCCGCGACGATCGTGCTGGCCGCCGGAGATCGTGCCCGCGAACTCTGCGAACGCCCGGCGTGGATCACCGGTTTCGAACACCGCACCGACTCGCCGTCGTTCGGCACACGCGACCTCACAACCTCTCCCTCGGCGGTGGCCGCGGGTAAGGCGGCAGGTGCCGACGGCGTCCAGGTGGCGGAGCTGCACGCGCCGTTCACCCACCAGGAAATCCTGCTGCGCCAAGCACTCGGGCTCGGCGACGACGTCACCGTCAACCCGTCCGGCGGAGTGCTCGCGGGCAACCCGATGTTCGCGGCCGGGCTGGCGCGCATCGGCGAGGCGGCCCGCCGGATCCACGACGGCACCGCCCAGAAGGTCCTCGGGCACGCCACCAGTGGCCCGCTGCTCCAACAGAACCTCGTCTGCGTGATGGAAGGGCGTGAGTGATGCGACCGGCAGCAGTGGTCGGCGTCGGCCAGACGCACCACGCGGCGAAACGCCTCGACGTGTCGATGGCGGGCCTGTGCCGCGAGGCGATCGACCGCGCGATGGCCGACGCCGGCGTGGACTGGTCCGACATCGACGCCGTGGTCCTCGGCAAGGCACCGGACCTGTTCGAGGGCGTGATGATGCCCGAGCTTTTCCTCGCCGACGCGTTGGGCGCCGTCGGGAAACCGTTGCTGCGCGTGCACACCGCCGGTTCTGTCGGCGGCAGCACGGGCAACGTGGCCGCGTCACTCGTGCAGTCCGGCGTGCACAACCGCGTCCTGGCCGTGGCGTTCGAGAAGCAGTCCGAGTCGAACGCGATGTGGGCCCTGTCCGTGCCGACGCCGTTCACCATGCCGGTGCACGCGGGCGCGGGCGGCTACTTCGCACCGCACGTGCGTTCCTACATCCGCCGCGCCGGTGCTCCCGAGCACGTGGGCGCGATGGTCGCGGCCAAAGACCGGCGCAACGGCGCAAAGAACCCGTACGCGCACCTCAAACAACCGGACATCACCGTCGAGTCGGTGCAGGCCTCCACCATGCTGTGGGACCCGATCCGCTACGACGAGACGTGTCCTTCCTCGGACGGCGCCTGCGCGGTGGTGATCTCGTCTGAGCCCACGTCGGGCCAGGCGGCCTGGATCCGCGCGACCGCGATGCGCACCGAGCCGACGACGTTCGCCGGACGCGACCAGGTCAACCCTCAGGCGGGCCAGGACGCCGCGCGGGCGTTGTGGAAGCAGGCGGGCATCACCGACCCGCTGTCCGAAGTGGACGCAGCCGAGATCTACGTGCCGTTCTCGTGGTTCGAGCCGATGTGGCTCGAGAACCTCGGCTTCACCGACATCGGGCAGGGCTGGAAGCTCACCGAGGCCGGTGAGACCGAGATCGGCGGCAGGCTGCCGGTGAACCCGAGCGGCGGCGTGCTCTCGTCCAACCCGATCGGCGCCTCGGGGCTGCTGCGCTTCGCCGAAGCCGCGATGCAGGTCATGGGCACCGCGGGAGACCACCAGGTCGACGGTGCGCGGGTCGCGCTGGGCCACGCTTACGGCGGTGGTTCGCAGTTCTTCGCCATGTGGGTCGTAGGATCGGAGAAGCCGTGAAGTTCACCGTTGGCATCGCCATGAGCCCGCTCGACCAGCTGACCGAGCTGGCCCAGTGCGCCGAGGAGTGCGGCTACGCCTCGATCGCGTTGCCGGACTCGCTGTTCTTCTCGGAGAAGGTGTCCGCGGACTACCCGTACACCCCGGACGGCTCGCGCATGTGGAACGCCGACACCCCGTGGGTGGACCCGTTCGTCGCCGCGGCCGCGATGGGCGCCGTGACGTCCCGCATCAACTTCTACACGCAGGTCCTGAAACTGGGCTCCCGCAACCCGCTCCTGCTCGCCCGCCAGGTCGGCTCGGTCGCGCACATGACCGGCAACCGGTTCGGGTTCGGCGTCGGCCTCGGCTGGTCGCCGGAGGAGTTCGAGTGGTGCGGCGTGCCGTACAAGAACCGCGGCCCGCGCGTGGACGAGATGATCGACGTGCTGAAGCTCGTGCTGGGCGGCGGGATGGTCGAGTACCACGGCGACTACTTCGACTTCGACCGGCTGCAGATGTCGCCGGCACCCACCTCGCCGGTGCCGTTCTACGTCGGTGGGCACTCCGCGGCCGCGTTGAAGCGCGCCGCCCGCGTCGGGGACGGCTGGACGTCGGCGATGATCAAGTTCGAGGAGCTCAAGTCGGTCATCGCGCAGCTCGACGACCTCGGCTGCTTCGAAAGGCCGTTCGAGATCCAGGCCGTGTGCATCGACCGGTTCGGGCTCGACGGCTACAAGCAGCTCGCCGAGGTCGGGGTGACCGACACGATCGTCGTGCCGTGGCTGTTCTACGGCGTCGGCTTCGACGGCGGCCTGCAGGCCAAGAAGGACGGACTTCGGCGCTTCGCCGACGAGGTGATCGGAGAGTTCGCGTGACCGCAGTTACTTGGACGGCTTCCAAGACGGAGACCCCAGCCCGCCTGGCCTCGTGGCGTTCCATGGAGGCCGTGTCCGGCGGCAAGAAGGACGAGTGGTTGGCGTTGTTCGCCGAGGACGCCGTGGTCGAGGACCCGGTGGGCCCGTCGATGTTCGACGCCGAGGGCAAGGGCCACCAGGGCAAGGAGGCGATCGCCGCCTTCTGGGACCTCGCGATCGCCAACGTCGAACGCTTCGAGTTCGCGATGCACGACTCGTTCGCGGCGGGCTCCGAGTGCGCGAACGTGGGCACGATCAGCGCGTTCCTGCCGGGTGGTGCGCGCGTCGACACCGAGGGCGTGTTCGTCTACAACGTGGGCGAGGACGGGCTGATCAAGTCGATGCGGGCGTTCTGGGAGACCGAACGGGCGCTCGCCACGCTGCGCGTCGAACCCTGACGTCGAAAAGGCGTCTGCAAGTACTACCGACTCCGAGTTGGCGGTACTTGCAGACGCCTTGACAAGCTAGGAGTACTGGACTCGGAACTCCTTGATCCCGTTGAGCCAGCCCGAACGCAGGCGGCGTGGTTCAGCGACCTGCTTGATGTTCGGCATGGCGTCCGCGATCGCGTTGAAGATCAGGTCGATCTCCAGGCGGGCCAGGTTCGCGCCGATGCAGAAGTGCGCGCCGCTGCCGCCGAACCCGAGGTGCGGGTTGGGGTCGCGGGTGATGTCGAACTTCTCCGGCGACTCGAAGACGTCCTCGTCGAAGTTGGCCGAGGAGTAGAACATCCCGATCCGCTGGCCCTGCTTGATCTCCACGCCGCTGAGCTCGGTGTCGGCCATCGCGGTGCGCTGGAACGACACCACCGGCGTGGCCCACCGGACGATCTCGTCGCCGGTGGTGGCAGGACGCTGGTCCTTGTACAGCTCCCACTGCTCGGGGTGGTCGAGCAACGCCTTCATGCCGTGCGTGATGGCGTTGCGCGTGGTCTCGTTACCGGCCACGGCGAGCAACAGCACGAAGAAGCCGAACTCCTCCGACGCGAGTCCCGCACCGTCCACGTCGGCCTGGACGAGCTTGGTGACGATGTCCTGGCGCGGGCACTTGCGGCGGTCCTCCGCCATCGTCCACGAGTAGCCGAGCAGTTCCGTGGCGGCGGTGAGCGGCTCGATCTCGAACTCGGGGTCGTCATAGGCGATCATCTGGTTCGACCAGTCGAAGATCTTGCGCCGGTCGTCCTGCGGAATGCCGATGAGCTCCGCGATGGCCTGCAACGGCAGTTCGCACGCGACGTCCGAGACGAAGTCGCCGCTGCCCTTGTCCAGCGCCTCCGCCACGATCCGCTCGGCGCGTTCGGCGAGCGCGTCCCGCAGGCTGTTCACGGCTCGGGGCGTGAACCCGCGCGAGACGATCGCGCGCTGCTTGGTGTGCGTCGGCGGGTCCATGTTCAGCAGGAGCAGCCGTTGCATCTCGATGTTGTCGCGCGGCATGTCGTCCTTGAACCGGATGATCGCCGTGTTCTCGCGGCTGGAGAACAGCTCGCTGTTGCGCGAGACCTCCTTGACGTCGTGGTGCTTCGTCACCACCCAGAAGCCCTCGTCGGGGAACCCGCCCTTGCCCAGCGGCTTGGAGTTCCACCAGATCGGTGCGGTCTGGCGCAGTTCGGCGAACTCCTCGAACGGCAGCCGGCTCGCGTACATGTCGGGGTCGGTGAAGTCGAAGCCTTCCGGGATGCGCGGCTTGCCCACAGGCACCTCCTAGGTGGAACGCGTTCTATCCGATTCAAACACGGTTGCGGCTTGTGTTGAAGCCCCCACACGGCCAATCTGGAGTCTTACAGGAACGTGTTCTAGTTTCCAGGCCAAGGAGGCTCGCGTGGGCAGTCCGGTGATCGTGGGAGCGGTGCGCACGCCCATCGGCAGGCGCAACGGCTGGTTGTCCGGCCTGCACGCCGCCGAGCTCCTCGGTGCGGCGCAACGAGGTCTTCTTGACAGGACAGGTCTCGATCCGTCCACTGTCGAACAGGTCATCGGCGGCACCGTCACCCAGGCGGGCGAGCAGTCGAACAACATCACGCGGACGGCCTGGCTGCACGCCGGCCTGCCGCAGACCACCGGCTGCACCACGGTCGACGCCCAGTGCGGTTCGGCCCAGCAGTCCACGCACCTCATCGCGGGCCTGATCGCGGCAGGTGCCATCGACGCCGGCATCGCGTGCGGGGTCGAGGCGATGAGCCGCGTGCCGTTGCGCAGCAACATCGGCGAGACAGGCATGCCGCGCCCCGACTCGTGGTCCATCGACCTGCCCAACCAGTTCGTCGCCGCCGAACGGGTGGCGCAACGGCGTGGCATCGGCCGCGAGGAGGTCGACCGGTTCGGCGTGCAGTCGCAGAACCGCGCGCGGGCGGCGTGGGCGGCGGGCCGGTTCACCGCCGAGGTCGTGCCGGTGAAGGTCGGCGAGGACCTCGTGGACACGGACCAAGGGCTTCGAGAGACCAGTCTGGAAGCACTCGCCGCCCTCAAACCGGTCGTGCCGGACGGCGTGCACACCGCCGGGACGTCGTCGCAGATCTCGGACGGCGCGTCGGCCGTGATGGTCGTGGACGAGGAGTTCGCACGGGCCCACGGGCTCAAGCCGCGCGCCCGGATCGTCACGCAGTGCCTGGTCGGGTCGGACCCGTACTACCACCTGGACGGGCCGGTCGACGCCACCGCGCGGTTGCTGAAGCGCAGCGGCATGAAGATGGCGGACATCGACCTGTTCGAGGTCAACGAGGCGTTCGCGTCCGTCGTGCTGTCGTGGGCGGCGGTGCACCGGCCGAACCTGGACCGGGTCAACGTCAACGGTGGCGCGATCGCGATCGGGCACCCGGTGGGCAGCAGCGGGACGCGGTTGATCACGACGGCGCTGCACGAGCTGGAGCGCAGGGACGCCTCCACCGCGTTGATCACGATGTGCGCGGGCGGCGCGATGGCCACTGGCACGATCATCGAACGGATCTGAGGTCCTCTGCCGGGTACGGGGTCCGCCGGCTCTCGTGCTGGAACCGGCGGTAGAAGTCCTTCATCACCGCCGCGACGTCGTTGTGGCGGTGCAGGACCGCCGCCACCCGTGGCGGCACTCCCTGCGAGCGCAGCTGGTACGCGAACCACATCACCAGGTGTGTGACGGTGTAGTGGCGGTCGTAGTCCTGGTTCTCGGCGAAGAACGCGATCTCCTCCTCGGACAGGTCGAACCTGGAGGAGATCGCGAGGCCGTAGTCGGCGAAGTACAGGCGTTCGCCGTCGGTCAGGATGTTCTGGAAGTGGCCGTCGAAGTGCAGCAGGCCGCGGGAGTTCATGAACTCCACCCCGGCGGCCATCTCGCGTTCGACCATCTCGCAAGCGCTTTCGAGGTCGTCCTGGCCGTTCAGCCAGTCGTGCAGGTTGTGCGGGAAGTACTCCAGGAACAGCACGATGCTCGCGGTGGACTCCCGCAACGCCTCGATGCGGGGACCCACCTCCGGTCCCCAGTAGCCGACGGCCCTGTCCAGTTCCGCGGGAAGCTCCTGGGCCGATGGCAGGACCCGCCAGTGGTACGTCAGCGGAAAGCCCTCGTGCTCGCCCGCCAGCACCCAGTCCGTCGTCATGGTGTGCACGGCCAGCTCACGCCAGGCGCCGAAGCCCGCCGACCCGACCAGCCCGACGCCGTAGTGGGCGTGCACGGGCAGGTCGTAGAGGTTCGCCGTCGACCCGGCGTGCCGCACCTCCAGGTCGGTCAGCGGCAGCCGCTTCACGAAGACCGGGATCCCGCCGACGTCCGCCAGCGCCGTCGGCCCGCCGATTCCCGCCCCTCTCGGTTCGGCGCGGTCCACCAGTTCACCGAGTTCGCGGTCGCTGAGCTGCGACAAGGCTGCCGAGACGGTCTTGTACGAGTCCAGACGGGTCACCTGATCGAAGTTACTCGGCTCCGTAGACCGGCGTCGGGTGGTCGTCCGCGACGAGCTTGCGCACGACGCCGCCCAGCTCGTCGGGCGACCAGCGCTCGCCCTTGTCGACCTCCGGCCCGCGCTGCCAGCCGTGCACGACGCAGACGCGTCCGCCGTCGACCTCGAACATCCGCCCGGTCACGTCACCGGCCTCCTCGCTGCCGAGCCACACGACCAGCGGCGAGACGTTCTCCGGGGCCATCGCGTCGAACCCGTCCTCCGGCGCCGCCATCGTCTCCGCGAACGTCGCCTCGGTCATCCGCGTGCGGGCGGCGGGGGCGATCGAGTTGACGGTGACGCCGTAGCGGGCCAGTTCGGCGGCCGCGACCAGGGTCATCGAGGCGATGCCCGCCTTCGCGGCCGAGTAGTTCGCCTGCCCGACGCTGCCGAAGATCCCCGCACCGGACGACGTGTTGATCACCCGGCCGCTGACGGCACCGCCGGCCTTGTGCACGCCGCGCCAGTGCGCGGCGGCGTGGTGCAGCGTCGCGAAGTGGCCCTTCAAGTGAACGCGGACGACCTCGTCCCACTCGTCCTCGCCGCAGCTCACGATCATGCGGTCGCGCACGATGCCGGCGTTGTTGACGAGCACGTCCAGCCCGCCGAACTCCGACACCGCGGTGTCGACGAGCCTCTGAGCACCCGCCCAGGTGCCGACGTCGTCGGTGCTCACAACGGCCCGCGACCCGATCAGCTCCGCCACCTCGCTCGCGACCGCCGCGGACAGGTCGTTCACCACGACCCTGTACCCGGCGGCACCGAACGCCAGCGCGTGGGCACGGCCGATGCCCCGCCCCGCTCCCGTCACGATCACGACCCGGCTCATGAAGAACCCCCATCGGCTGCGGTCAGGAACGCGGGTGTCTCTCCCCCGCCGTGCACGACCAAGGTCGCGCCGCTGACGTAGGACGCCAGCGGTGAAGCCAGGAACACCGCGCACGCGCCGACCTCGTCCGGCGACGCGAGACGCCCCAGCGGCACGGTCCGCGCCACGGCCTCGATCCCGGCTTCGGAGCCGTAGTGCAGATGCGACTGCTCGGTGCGGACCATGCCCACGGCCAGCGCGTTGACCCGCACCTTCGGGGCCCACTCGACGGCCAGCGACGAGGTCAGGTTGTCGAGCCCGGCCTTCGCGGCACCGTACGCCGCGGTGCCGGGTGACGGACGCCGTCCGCTGACGCTGCTCACGTTCACGATCGACCCGCCGGAGTCCTGCTTCTGCATGACCTCGTTCGCCACCTGCGACACCAGCAGGGGCGCCAGCAGGTTCAGCTCGACGATCTTCGAGTGGAAGCGCGGCGAGGCCTTGTCCGCCAACGCGAACGGCGCCCCACCGGCGTTGTTGACCACGACGTCGAGCCGGCCGTGTGCGGCGACGATCCCGGACACCAGGGCGGCCACCTGCTCCGCGTCGCGCACGTCGCACGGCATGAACGACGCTCCATCGACCTCCGATGGACGCCGAGCACACGTGACGACAACAGCCCCGGCCGCGAGGAACGCGCGGGTGATGCCGAGACCGACACCGCGCACTCCGCCCGTCACCAGGACGACTGCTCCGTCGAGGTCCAGTTCCACCAGCACCTACCCCGGTCGCTTCAGCACTGCTAAGTTACCAAGCAATCGCTTGGTTCGGAAGGCGGCTCCATGGGAATCTCCAGCAGCCACACCGAAAACGGCATCATCGAGGTCACCGTCGACTATCCCCCGGTGAACGCCATCCCGTCGCAGGGCTGGTTCGAGCTGGCCAAGGCCGTCACGGCCGCGGGTGAGGACCCGGACGCGCGGGTCGTGATCCTCAGGGCGGAGAACCGCGGCTTCTGCGCGGGCGTCGACCTGAAGGAGATCCAGCGCGCCGAGGGGTACAACGCGCTCGTGGCAGCCAATCGGGGGTGTGCCAAGGCTTTCGCGGCCGTGTACGACTGCGAGGTGCCGGTGATCGCCGCGGTGAACGGGTTCTGCCTCGGTGGCGGCGTCGGACTGGTCGGCAACGCGGACATCATCGTGGCGTCCGACGACGCCACGTTCGGGCTGCCCGAGGTGGACCGAGGCGCGCTCGGCGCGGCCACGCACCTGGCCAGGCTCGTACCGCAGCACCTGATGCGGACGCTCTACTACACGGCCCGCAACGTCAGCGCGCAAACCCTGCACCACCACGGCAGCGTCGTCGAGGTCGTGCCACGCGCCCAGCTCGACGACGCGGCGCGCGAGATCGCCAAGGAGATCGCGAAGAAGGACACCTCGGTGATCCGTGCGGCCAAGGAGGCCATCAACGGCATCGACCCGCAGCGCGTGCACCAGAGCTACCGCTTCGAGCAGGGCTTCACCTTCGAGCTGAACCTCACCGGCGTGTCCGATCACGCCCGGCAGGCCTTCCTGGACGGAAACCATGCGCGACAAGCGAATGACAGCTGACGAGGTCGTCGGCGAGATCAAGGACGGGATGACCGTCGGCATCGGCGGCTGGGGCTCGCGGCGCAAGCCGATGACCCTGGTCAAGGCCCTGTTGCGGTCCGGGGTCAGGGATCTGACGGTCGTCACGTACGGCGGCGCGGACGCCGGGTTGCTGTGCGCGGCGGGCAAGGTCCGCAAGCTGGTCTACGGCTTCGTCTCGCTCGACTCGATCCCGTACGACCCCTGGTTCAAACGGGCGCGCGAGACCGCCGCGATCGAGGTGCTGGAGCTGGACGAGGGCATGTTCCAGACCGGGCTGCGGGCCGCCGGGCACCGGTTGCCGTTCCTGCCGATCAGGGCAGGCCTCGGGTCGGACGTGCTGAAGTACGCGCCGGAGCTGAAGACCGTGCGATCGCCCTATGACGACGGCGAGGAACTGGTCGCGATGCCGGCGTTGAAGCTCGACGTCGCTCTGGTGCACCTGAACCGGGCGGACAAGCACGGCAACGCCCAGTACCTCGGGCCGGACCCGTACTTCGACGACCTGTTCTGCCTGGCCGCGGACCGGCGCTATGTCTCGTGCGAGCAGATCGTGGAGACGTTCGACGGGCCGCCGCAGACGTTGCTGCTCAACCGGATGATGGTCGACGGCGTGGTGGAAGCGCCTGGTGGAGCGGGGTTCACGAGCTGTGTCCCGGACTATCCGCGCGACGAAGCCCTACAGCGTGAGTACGCCGCGGCGGCCACGGACCTGGAGCAGTGGCCGGAGTTCTACGAGAGGTTCCTGGGATGAGCGACATCACGCGAGCCGAGGTCTGCGTCGCGGCCTGCGCCGACCTGTTCCTCGGCGCCGGGGAGACGCTGGCCAGCCCGATGGGTCTCATCCCGTCCCTCGGCGCGAAACTGGCCCGTCTCACCACCGAGCCGGACCTGCTGCTGAGCGACGGCGAGGCGTTCCTGCTCACGCCCGAGTCCACTGTGGAGGGCTGGCTGCCGTACCGGATGGTGTTCGACGTGGTCGCGCACGGCCGCCGGCACGTCGTGATGGGCGCGAACCAGGTCGACAGGTTCGGCAACCAGAACATCTCCGCGATCGGCGACCACGCGAAACCGACCCGGCAGCTGCTCGGGTTCCGCGGCGCGCCCGGCAACACGATCAACCACCGCACCAGCTACTGGGTGCCGCGGCACAGCCCGCGCGTGCTGGTCGAGGCCGTGGACGTGGTCTCCGGTGTCGGCTACGACCGCGCCGTCGGGCCGTTCCACGACATCCACCGCGTCGTCACGAACCTCGCCGTGCTCGACTTCGACACGCCTGACCACTCGATGCGCATCGTCTCCGTGCATCCCGGTGTGTCGGTCGACGAGGTCCAGAAGCAGACGTCGTTCCCGCTGATCGCCCAGGACGTCTCCGAGACGCGGCTGCCGACCGACGAGGAACTGGACCTGATCAGGACCAAACTCGATCCGGGCAGCAAGCGGGACAAGGAAGTCCCGCAATGAGGACCGCACTCACCGAGTTGGTCGGCGTCCGGCATCCGGTCGTGCAGACCGGCATGGGCTGGGTAGCGGGGCCACGCCTGGTCTCCGCGACCGCCGAGGCGGGCGGGCTCGGCATCCTGGCCTCGGCCACCATGACCTACCCCGAACTCGAAGCCGCCATCAAGGAGACCCGCTCGCGCACGTCCGCGCCGTTCGGCGTGAACCTGCGTGCGGACGCCTCCGACGCGCCGGAGCGGATCGACCTGCTGATCCGCGAACAGGTCAAGGTCGCCTCCTTCGCGCTGGCCCCGAAACCGGACATGATCGCGAAGCTGAACGACGCCGGCGTCGTCGTGATCCCGTCGATCGGCGCGGCCAGGCACGCGGAGAAGGTCGCGAAGTGGGGCGCCCACGCGGTGATCGTCCAGGGCGGTGAAGGCGGCGGCCATACAGGTGGCGTGGCAACGACTTTGCTGCTCCCGAGCGTGCTCGACGCCGTCGACATCCCGGTGATCGCGGCCGGTGGCTTCTTCGACGGCCGGGGTCTCGCGGCGGCGCTCGCGTACGGCGCGGCTGGCATCGCGATGGGCACCAGGTTCCTGCTCACCCAGGAGAGCACGGTCCCGGACGCGGTGAAACAGGCGTACCTGCAACGGGATCTGAACGGCACGGTCGTGACCACCAGGGTCGACGGCCTTCCCCACCGGGTGCTGCGGTCGAATCTGGTCGAGCACCTCGAGAAGTCAGGGCGCGTCAGCAGCCTGGCGCGAGCGGTCGGCAACGCGGCCAGGTTCCGCAAGCACACCGGGCTGAGCTGGCGCGCGATGATCCGCGAGGGCCTGGCCATGAGGCACGGCAAGGACCTCACGTGGTCGCAGGTGATCATGGCCGCGAACACGCCGATGCTGCTGCGCGCCGGTCTGGTCGAGGGCAGGACCGACGCAGGCGTGCTCGCGTCCGGTCAGGTCGCCGGACTGCTCGGCGACCTGCCGACGTGCGCGGAGCTGATCGAGAACATCGTCAAGGACGCCGAGTCGGCGATCGACCGGCTCAGAGACGTTCGATGATCGTCACGTTCGCCTGACCGCCGCCCTCGCACATCGTCTGCAACCCGAACCGGCCACCCGTCCGCTCCAGCTCGTGCAGCAGCGTCGTGAACAGCTTGGTGCCGGTCGCGCCGATCGGGTGGCCCAGCGCGAGCGCTCCCCCGTTGACGTTCACCCGGCCCATGTCGATCTTGAGCTCCTTGGCCCACGCCATCGCCACCGACGCGAACGCCTCGTTGATCTCGAACAGGTCGATGTCCGAAATGGACATCCCGGCACGCTCCAGCGCGTACCGGGTGGCCCTGATCGGCGCGGTCAGCATGTAGATCGGGTCGGAACCGCGTGCCGACATGTGGTGCACGCGTGCCCGCGGCGTCAGCTTGTGCTCGCGCACCGCCTGTTCCGACACCACCAGCACCGCCGAGGCGCCGTCGGAGATCTGCGACGACAACGCCGCCGTCGTGCGACCGCCCGGCCGCAACGGTTGCAGCGCCGCCATCTTCTCGACACTCGTGTCGGTGCGCGGGCACTCGTCGGCCGCGACCCCGTTCACCGGCGCGATCTCCCGGTCGAACCGGCCCTCCTTGATCGCGGTGATCGCCCGCAGATGGCTCTGCAGCGCGAACTCCTCCATCTCGCGGCGCGACAGGTCCCACCGCACGGCGATCAGGTCGGCCGCCCGGAACTGGTTGACCTCCTCGTCGCCGTAGCGGTGCTGCCAGCCCTCGCAGCCCTCGAACGGGCTGACGGTCATGGCCGACCCGATCGGCACCTGCGACATGTTCTGCACACCGCCCGCGACCACGACGTCGGCCGTACCGCTCATCACCGCCTGCGCCGCGAAGTGCAGCGCCTGCTGGCTCGAGCCGCACTGCCGGTCGACCGTCACGCCCGGCACCTGCTCGGGGAAACCCGCAGCCAGCCAGGACGTCCGCGCGATGTCCCCCGCCTGCGGGCCGACGGTGTCCACGCATCCGAAGATCACGTCGTCCACGTCCGTCGGGTCGACGTCGACGCGGTTGAGCAGCGCCGTGATCACGTGCGCGCCGAGATCGGCGGGGTGCACGTGGCTCAGCTCGCCGCCACGCCTGCCCGCCGGAGTCCGCACAGCCTCGATGATGTACGCCTCGGCCACGAGGGCCCTCCTTCTACGGCTCTGCTACGTCTTGGAGTTCTTCCGCCGGCCCGTGGCGATGCCGTCGAGCAGGATCGCCAGGTACTGGTCGGCGACCTGGTCCGCTCCCAGGCCGCCGTCCGGCCGGTACCACCGCACGGCCACCCACACCGTGTCGCGGATGAACCGGTACGCCACGTCCACGTCGAGGTCCGCGCGGAACACGCCCGCGCTCATGCCCTCCTCCAGCAGCACCGTCCACAGCTTGCGGAACTCCACGCTGCGGTCGTCCACGTAGGAGAACCGTTCCAGCCCCATCAGGTGCTTCGACTCGTTCTGGTAGATCGCTACCGCCGCGTGCCGGGTGTCGATCGCCTCGAACGAGGCCACCACCAGGGCCTTCAACGTCTGCTTCGGTCCGAGGCCTGCCTCGACGATCTCCCGATACCGCGTGAACAGCTCGTCCAGGAAGGTCCGCAGGATCTCGTCCACCATCGACTCCTTCGAGTCGAAGTGGTGGTAGAGGCTGCCGGACAGGATGCCCGCCGCGTCCGCGATGTCCCTGACCGTGGTCTGCCCGTACCCACGCTCGGCGAACATCTTCGCGGCGAGCTCCAGCAGCTCGGCCCTCCGGCTACTCATCGGTCGGTCCTTCCTCACGGGTGCTGACTGCTCACCGAGACGACCTCGCCCGTGAGATAGGACGAGTAGTCGCTGGCGAGGAACACGATCACATTCGCGACCTCCCAGGGCTCGGCGGCGCGCCCGAACGCTTCGCGGGACGCCAGTTCCGTCAGCAACTCCTCACTGGTGACCTTGGCCAGGAACGGGTGCGCCGCCAAGCTCGGCGCGACCGCGTTCACCCGGATGCCGTGCTCGGCCACGTCCATCGCGGCGCATCTCGTGAGCGCCATGACGCCCGCTTTCGCTGCGGCGTAGTGGGCTTGACCCTTCTGGGCCCGCCAGCCGATCACACTGGAGTTGTTAACGACGACACCGCTTCGTTGGACGACCATTTGGCGTAACGCGGCACGGGTGCAGCGGAAGGTGCCGTTCAGCGTGACGTCCAGGACGCGCGACCACTCGTCGTCGGCCATCTCCAGCACGGACTTCTCACCGCCGAGGCCGGCGTTGTTGACCATCACGTCGATGCGGCCGTAGCGCTCGACCGTCTCGTCGATGAGATGCTGGACCTGCTGCTCGTTGGTGACATCGCACGGGACGGCGTGATCGGTGCCCAGCGCCTCGTGGGTTTCTTTGAGGCGGCGCTCGTGCCAGTCGCTGATGACGACGGTGGCGCCTTCTTCGAGGCACCTCTTCGCGGTCGCGGAGCCGATGCCCGTGCCCGCCGCGGCCGTCACCACGACGACCTTGTCCTTGAGCAGGTCGTGGCCGTTCATCGCGGCAGCCCCAGGATGCGGTGGGCGATGATCTCGCGCTGGATCTCGTCCGAGCCGCCGTAGATCGTCTCCGCGCGGCTGAACAGGAACATCCGCTGCCACTCGTTGTCGTCGATCATCGACTCGGGGCCGAGCGAGTCCATCGCCAGCTCACCGAGCCTGCGGTGCCAGCTTCCCCAGAACAGCTTCAGCACGGAGGCCTCCGGACCTGGGTCGTCGTTGAGCGTTCTCATCGTGTGCGAGCGCATGACGTGCAGTTCGAGCCACGCCCTGGTGAGGCGTTCGTCCTCGGGTGCGGTGGCCATGATCGCGTCGAGTTGTCTTCTGAAGCTGACCTGGTGGCCGAGCATGGCGGTGCCGCGTTCGAAGCCCAGCGTGGCCATGGCGATCTTCCAGCCCTCACCCGGTTGCCCGACGACGTTCTCCTTCGGGGTGACGGCACCGTCGAAGAAGACCTCGTTGAACTCGGACGTGCCGGTGAGCTGGCGGATCGGCCGCACCTCGATGCCCGGCTGGTCCATGGGCACGAGCAGGTACGAGAGGCCGTGGTGGCGCTGCGAACCGGGTTCGGTGCGGCACAGGACGAAGATCCAGTCGGAGTAGTGGGCGTTCGACGTCCAGATCTTCTGGCCGGTGATCACCCACTGGTCGCCTTCGAGGGTGGCCTTCGTCGTGACGGAGGCGAGGTCCGAACCCGCGCCGGGTTCCGAGTAGCCCTGGCACCACAGCTCGTCGAGCGAGCGGATCCTGGGCAGGAACCGCTCTTTCTGCTCCGGTGTGCCGAACGCGACGAGCGTCGGGCCGAGCAGGCCCTCGCCGACGATGTCGACCTTCGCCGGGGCGTCGGCCTCCGCGTACTCCTCGTGGAAGATCACCTGTTCTTCCACACTGCGCTCGCCGGGCCAGCCGAGGCACGTCCACCCGCTCCTGGCGAGATGCCGGTGCCACCGCAGCCGTCCCTCGAACGCCTCGTGCTCGCGGCCGGGTCCACCCAGGCCGCGCAGCTCAGCGAACTCACCGACGAGGTTGGCGGACAACCATTCCCGCACCTCGCGCCGGAAGGACTCCATGGGCCATACTCTAACCTACCAAGCACTTGCTTTGGAGGGCGTCGTGGCCAACGTTCCAAGCAGGCAAACGGTTTCAGCCGTGCTCGACCGCGCTGCTGCTTCGTACATCGACGCGGAGGCGTTGGTGGACGGGGAGGTCCGCCTCACCTGGCTGGGGTTGCGTTCGGCGGTGCTGGACGCGGCCCGCGCGCTCGTGGGGATGGGCGTGCGGCCGGGTGATCGGGTGGCTTTGTGCGCGCCCAACTCCGCTCAGTGGGTGATCGCGGCGCTCGGGGCGTTGCACGCGGGTGCGGCGCTGGTGCCGATCAACACCCGGTTCACCGCTACGGAGACGTTGGACGTGGTGCAGCGCAGTGCCGCGCGCGTGCTGATCGTGGAGGGCGAGTTCCTCGGGCGTGACCGGGAGGCGGAACTGCGGGCGTTGTCGCCGGAACTCCCCGCTGTGGTGCGATTACCGGCCGAGTGGGTCGCCGCGGCCGTCGATCTTCCTGTGCTGACCGAGGATCAGCTCTGCGACGTCATGTTCACCTCCGGCACCACCGGGCGCAGCAAAGGGGCGATGAGCGCGCACCGGCAGTCGTTGGGGGTGGCCGAGGCCTGGGCGGCCTGCGGTGAGCTGACGTCGGCGGACCGCTATCTGATCGTCAACCCCTTCTTCCACACCTTTGGTTACAAGGCCGGGATCCTGGCCTGTCTGCTGACCGGCGCGGCGATCGTGCCGCAGCCGGTGTTCGACGTCGTGGAGACGATGCGGCTGATCGAACGGGAACGGATCACCGTGCTGCCGGGACCGCCGACGATCTTCCAGGCGCTGCTCGACCATCCCGACCGCGGCTCGTTCGACCTGTCGAGCCTGCGGCTGGTGGTCACCGGCGCCGCGGTCGTCCCCGTCGTGCTGATCGAACGGCTGCGCGAGGAACTGTCGCTGACCGTGCTCACCGCCTACGGGCTGACCGAGGCAGTCGTCGCCACCATGTGCCGCCCCGGCGACTCCCCCGAGACGGTCGCGCACACGTGCGGTGCGCCGACGGCGGGGTTCTCGTTGCGGCTGGGCGCGCGGGACGAGGTGTTGCTGCGCGGACCGAACGTGATGCTCGGTTATCTCGACGATCCGGAGGCGACGGCCGCGGCGATCGACGCTGACGGCTGGTTGCACACGGGTGACATCGGCGCGGTGGACTCGCGGGGGTATCTGTCGATCACCGACCGGCTCAAGGACATGTACATCTGCGGCGGGTTCAACGTCTACCCGGCCGAGATCGAGCAGGTGCTGGCCCGGCTGCCGGGGGTGGCGGAGTCGGCCGTGGTCGGGATGGCCGACGCCCGGCTGGGTGAGGTCGGCGTGGCGCACATCGTGACGGCGCCCGGTTTCGCGCTCTCCGCGGACGAGGTGATCGCGTTCTGCCGGGAGCGGCTGGCGAACTACAAGGTGCCGCGTGCCGTCGAGTTCCACCCCGCGCTCCCCCGCAACGCCATGGGCAAGGTCCTCAAAATCCAACTGCGCAAGGAGAACGCGTGACAGTCTCGTATGAGCGGCGGGACGCGGTCGCCGTCGTGACCATGAACCGCCCGGAGTACCGCAACGCGCAGAACTCGGCGATGACCTACGCGTTGGACGAGGCCTTCACCCGCGCGGTGAACGACGACGAGGTCAAGGTGATCGTCCTGGCGGGCGCCGGTGACCACTTCTCCGCGGGCCACGACATCGGTTCGCCTGGACGCGATGTCGACGTGTCGTTCGAGCGCAAGGCCGTGATGTGGTGGGACCACGTCGGCCGAGAGGGCGGTGATCTCCGCTTCGCCCGCGAGATGGAGGTCTACCTCGGCATGTGCCGGCGGTGGCGGGAGATCCCGAAACCCACGATCGCCTCCGTGCAAGGCGCGTGCGTGGCGGGCGGGCTGATGCTGGCCTGGGTGTGCGACCTGATCGTGGCGGCCGAGGACGCGTTCTTCGCCGATCCCGTGGTGCGCATGGGAATCCCGGGCGTGGAGTACTTCGCGCACCCGTGGATGCTCGGCCCGCGCGCCGCCAAGGAGGTGCTGTTCACCGGCGACCGGTTCTCGGCCCAGCGCGCCTACGAGTGGGGCATGGTCTCGCGCGTCGTGCCACGTGACTCGTTGGAGTCCTCGACCTTGGAGCTGGCTGCGCGCATCTCGGCGATGCCGCGCTTCGGGCTGGCGTTGGCGAAGAAGGCGGTCAACCAGTCCGAGGACCTGATGGGCCTGCGCGCCGGGATGGACTCGGTGTTCGGGCTGCACCACTTCGCGCACGCGCACAACGCCGAGGTGAGCTCCGACGCGCTGGCGGGGATGGACGCCCGTTCGATGAAGAAGGCCTCCGGCTGATGGATCTCTCACTTGATGCCTCGACGGTGGAGTTCCAGGCGGAGGTGCGTGCCTGGTTGGCTTCCAACGTCCGGCCTTTGTCCTCGATGGACACTGCAGCGGGCTTCGAGGAACATCGCTCGTGGGAACGACTGCTCGCTTCCGCGCGGCTGTCCGTGGTGTCGTGGCCTTCTGCTTTCGGAGGCCGGGAAGCCTCGTTGCTGCAGTGGCTGGTGTTCGAGGAGGAGTACCACGCCTCGGGCGCGCCGGGCCGTGTCTCGCAGAACGGCATTTTCCTTTTGGCGCCAACGTTGTTCGCGCACGGCACCGACGAACAGCGTGCCCGGATCCTGCCCGCGATGGCGCGCGGCGACGAGGTGTGGGCGCAGGCCTGGTCCGAGCCCGAGGCCGGCTCCGACCTGGCGTCGTTGCGCAGCACGGCCGTCCGCTGCGACGGCGGCTGGCTGCTGCGCGGCCAGAAGACCTGGAGCTCGCGCGCGTCGTTCGCGGACCGGGCGTTCGGCCTGTTCCGCACCGGCCCTGGCGAACGTCACCGCGGCCTGACCTACCTGCTCTTCGACCTGCGTTCTCCCGGCGTCACCGTGCGCCCGATCAACCAACTGGACGGCGAACCGGGCTTCGCCGAGATCTTCCTGGACGACGTGTTCGTGCCGGACCAGGACGTCGTGGGCGAGGTCGGCGACGGCTGGCGCGTGGCGATGAGCACGGCGGGCAACGAACGCGGCCTCACCCTGCGCAGCCCGGGCCGTTTCACCGCCGCCGCCTCCCGTCTCGTGGAGCTGTACCGCAAGAACCCGGACCCGGCGTTGCGCGACCGGGTCGTGGACGCGTGGATCGGCGCGCAGGCCTACCGGCTCCACACGTTCGGCGCACTGGCCAGCCCGTTGTCCGGGCCTGCCGCGAGCGTGACGAAGGTGTTCTGGTCCGAACTGGACGTGGCACTGCACGAGACCGCGCTCGACCTGATCGGCGAGGTCGCGCCGGGATGGCGGGACGGGTGGCTGTTCTCGCTGTCGGGGCCGATCTACGCCGGTACCAACGAGATCCAGCGCAACGTGATCGCCGAACGACTCCTGGGGCTGCCTCGATGATGTTCACGCTGTCGTCCGAGCAGACGGACCTCGCCGGGGTGCTGCACGGGTTCCTGGGTGCGGGGAAGACGGACCTTGCCGCGCTCGGCGTGGAGGAGGTGACCGATCCCGTGGACCTCGTGGTGGTGTTCGAGGAGTTGGGGCATCACGCCGTTGCCGGGCCGCTGGTGGAGTCGTTGGCGGTGGTGCCGGCGCTCGTGGGTAGGGCTGAGGCTGGGACCTGGTCTGTTGCCTTCCCTCCCCTGATCCCCCACGCCGTCGAGGCCGACCACTACCTCCTGGTCGAGGGCGACACCCTCCGCGAAGCCTCCCCCACCACCGAACTCCAGTCCGTCGACCCGGCCCGCCGCCTCGTCGAACTCTCCGCCGGCCAGGTCATCGCCACCGGCGTACCGGCGGATCGCGCTTTCGACCTGGGCGTCCTGACCTGCTCGGCCCAACTTCTCGGACTGGGCCGCGCCATGCTCGAGATGACCACGGCCCACGCCAAGGCCCGCGCCCAGTTCGGCAAGCCCATCGGCCAGTTCCAGGCGGTCAAGCACCACCTCGCGAACGTCCTCATCGGACTAGAGCTCACCCGCCCCCTGGTGTACGGCGCGGCCGTGACCATGTCGTCGCGCGACGTCTCGGCCGCCAAGGTCGCCACCTCCGACGCCGCCTGGCAGGCCGCCCGCACCGCACTGCAGGTGCACGGCGCCATCGGGTACACCGCCGAGCACGACCTAGGCCGGTTCCTGCTGCAGACCCGAGCCCTGCGCACGGCGTGGGGCAGTCCGTCGATGCACCGAGCACGCGTGCTGGAGGCGTTGTGACACCGGAACAACTCGCGTTGCGTGACGCCGTCCGCAGCCTGCTCGACAAGCACTCCGACGTCCGCGCGGCCATCGAGACCCCGCACGGCTACGACAAGGACGTGTGGGCGCGGCTGTGCGACATGGGCGTGCTCCCGATCCCCGAGGAGCACGGCGGCTCCGGCGCCACCCGAGACGAGACCCGCATCGTCCTAGGCGAACTCGGCCGCACCCTCACCCCGTCACCACTGCTGGCCTCGACCATCGCCGCGGAAGCACTCCTGACCCTCGACAACCCCGGCCGGCTGCTGCGCCGGATCGTCGGCGGGGCCATCGCCACACTCGCCTGGCCCTGGGACGGCACGGGCATCACCGCGGCCGGCGACCACCTCGACGGCGTCCAGCGCTACGTCCTCGACGGCGACCTGGCCGAGATCCTCCTGGTCAGCGACGGCACGCACCTGTACGAGGTCGACCCCGAGCAGCCCGGCGTCAGCCGCGAACACACGCCGACCATGGACCAGACCCGCCGCCTCGCCACCCTCCACCTGACCAACGCGGCGGCAACCCGACTCGGCCCCTGGTCGCCCGAGATCCGTGACATCGCGCTGGCCGCGCTGAGCGCGGAACAGGTCGGCGCCGCCGCGAGGGCCCTCGAACTCACCGTCGAGTACACCAAGACCCGCGTGCAGTTCGGCAAGCCCATCGGCTCGTTCCAGGCGTTGAAGCACCGCATGGCCGACATGCACGTCCTCGTGGAGACCGCTCGGTCAGCCGCGGAGGCCGCTGCCGACGAGGTGTCCGCGGCGGTGGCGAAGGTCTACTGCTCGGAGGCGTTCTTCAAGGTCGCGGCCGAGATGGTCCAGCTGCACGGCGGGATCGCGATCACCTGGGAGCACGACGCGCACCTGTACTTCAAGCGCGCGCACGGTAGCGGGCAGTTGTTCGGCAGCCCGGCCGTGCACCTCGAACGGCTCACCCGTTCCGCCCACAAGTGATCATCTCGCTGACCGAGGTTGGGTCGCCTAAGCCTGCCCCAGCACGCGGCGGAACGTCGGGCACTCCATGTGCGTCGGCGCCGGACAGGCCGCCGCGTGCCGCAGGTCGTCGCGCATCAACGCCAGCTTCCGGATCGTCACGTCCAGCTCGTCGGCCTTGGCGGCGAGCATCTCGCGGTTCGGCGACGGGCGGCCGTCGGGTGAGAACATCAGCGTGATCTCGTCCAGCGAGAACCCGGCGGTGCGGCAGACCGCGATCAACGCCAGCTGCTCCAGCACGGCCGGCGTGAAGACGCGTGTCAGGCCTTGCCGCCGCACGGACGCGATCAGGCCGCGCTCCTCGTAGTAGCGCAGAGTGGAGGCGGGCACGCCTGAGCGCCGGACCACCTCGCCGATGCCGATCTCGGTCTTGTCCACCACACTTGACCTCAAGCCGACTTGAAGTAGGACGGTAGGAGCATGACAGCAGAGGTGAACAGCGAGCAGGCCGCCTGGTGGAACGCCGCGGGACAGGGCTGGGCGAACGTGCAGGACATCGTGGACCTGATGCTCCGCCCCTTCCAGGACCTGCTCGTCGAGGCGGCGCTCGCACGGCCGCGCGAACGGGTGCTCGACGTCGGGTGTGGCACGGGCGGTGTCACGAGGGCGATCACCGAGGCCACCGGGGCGGCCTGTGTGGGCGTCGACATCTCCGAGACGATGCTCGCCGCCGCACGCGAGCACGGCGAAGCGCAGTACCTCCGCGCCGACGCGCAGGTGCACACGTTCGACACGAGCTTCGACCTGATCGTCAGCAGGTTCGGGGTCATGTTCTTCGACGACCTCACCGCGGCGTTCCGCAACCTGCTGCGCGCCACGTCGCCCGGAGGTGAGCTCTGCTTCATCACGTGGCGCACGGCGGAGGAGAACCCGTTCATGACCACGGCGACCAAGGCCGCTGCCCCGCTGCTGCCCGACGCGCCCAAGCCGGACCCGGACGGGCCTGGGCCGTTCGCCCTCGCCGACCCCGGCAGGACGCGCAAGATCCTCGAGGAGGCCGGCTGGGACGGGATCGACATCCGCCCGGTGGACCAACTCCGCGCCCTGCCCGAGAAGCTGCTGGTCCCGTACCTGAGCAACCTCGGCCCGATCTCCCGTGCGCTCAAGGAGGCCGACGAGTCCGAACGCCCCCGGATCATGGCGGACGTCCGGGGCGCGTTCGACGGGTTCGTGCACGGGGACGAGGTGCGGATCCCCGCCGCGGTCTGGCAGGTCACCGCGTCAGCTCCACTCTGACTGGCGCTGCCAGGTCAGCAGGTTGTCGAGGACCTCACCGGACCAGCCGCGGGTGTCCAGCTCGGCGTGCGTGGCGTAGCGGCCGCGGTAGAACAGCAGCGGCTGCGCCTCGCGCACCGGGCCGAGCTCCACGACCGAGCCGACGACCATGTGGTGGTCACCGGCGTCGTGCACCACCGACACCTGGCAGTCGACCCACGTCAGCGCGCCGTCGAGCACCGGGGCGCCGGTCGGGGAAGGCGTCCACGACACGGCCGAGAACTTGTCCGTGCCCGCCTTCCCGAACACCGTCGACACCTCGCGCTGGTCCTCGGCCAGCACGTTCACGCAGAACGAGCCGGCCGAGGCGATCGCGGCCCAGCTGCGCGAGGTCCGTTGTGGACAGAACACCACCAGCGGCGGGTCCAGCGACAACGCGGCGAAGGCCTGGCAGGCGAACCCCACCGGACCGTCGGCGGACATGCCGGTCACCACGGTCACCCCGGTGCAGAAGTGACCGAGCACGGATCGGTAGCGGGCGGCTACTTCTGGACGCCCACGCTGAAGTCGTGTCCCCACAGGCTCACCGCCGTGCTCTCGCGTGCGATCCAGTCCTCATCGTCGACCTGCCGTCCCTCGCAACCGAACTCGACGTCGAACCCGCCGGGCGTCTTCATGTAGAACGACAGCATCAGGTCGTTCACGTGCCGGCCGAGCGTCGCCGACATCGGCACCTTGCGCCGCAAAGCCCGGTCCAGCGTCAGGCCCACGTCGTCGGTGTTCTCGACCTCGACCATCAGGTGCACGATCCCGCTCGGCGTCGGCATCGGCAGGAACGCGAGGCTGTGGTGGCGCGGGTTGCAGCCGAAGAACCTCAGCCACGCGGGCGGTCCGTCGGCGGGCCTGCCGACGAACTGCGGTGGCAGGCGCATCGAGTCGCGCAACCGGAACCCCAGCACGTCGCGGTAGAAGTGCAGCGCGGCCTCGTCGTCCGAAGTGGACAGCACGACGTGGCCGAGGCCCTGCTCCCCCGTCACGAACCGGTGCCCGTACGGCGACACGACCCGCCGGTGCTCCAACGCCGCGCCGTGGAAGACCTCCAGCGTGTTGCCGGACGGGTCCTCGAACCGGATCAGGCCGGTGACCCGCCGTTCCGCCAGGTCCGCCGCCGAGCCCTCGACGTACGCGACACCGGCCGAGGCCAGGCGCTTCGCGACCTCGTCGAGTTCGGCCTCGGTGGCGGCCTCCCACCCGGAAGCCTGCAGACGGTCAGTCTCCCCCGGCACGATCACGAGCCGCGCCGGGAAGTCGTCCATCCGCAGGTACAGAGCGCCTTCAGTCGACCCCTTGCCCTCCACCATGCCGAGGACCTTGAGCCCGAACTCGCGCCACCGGCCCATGTCGGTGGCCTCGATCCGGAGATACGCCAGCGACCGGATGCTCATCACGCCTCCGTCAGGAAATCGAGAGCGAGCCTGTTGAACTCGTCGAACTTCTCCAGCTGCGCCCAGTGCCCACATCCACCGAACACGTGCAGCTGCACGCGCGGGATCAGCTTCGTCGCCAGCAACGCGCCGTCGAGCGGGTTCACCCGGTCCTCGCGACCCCAGACCAGCAGCACCCGCTGGCGCAGCTTGTAGGCCTCGCGCCAGAGCATGCCCTGCTCGAAGTCGGGACCGGAGAACGACTTGCCCAGCGTGGCCATGGCGCGCAACGACTCCGGCTGGCGCGCCGCCTCGAACCGTTCGTCGATCAGCTCGTCGGTGATCAGCGACTGGTCGAACACCATGATCCGCAGGAACTCCTCGATCTTCTCCCGCGTGGGTGTGCGAGCGAACGCGCTGAGCTTGCGCACGCCCTCGGTCGGATCAGGCGAGAAGACGTTGAGCGACAACCCGCCCGGACCCATCAACACGAGCCGTCCGGCGCGTTTCCCGTGGTCCAGAGCGAACCGGACCGCGGTGCCGCCGCCGAGCGAGTTGCCCAGGATGTGCGCCCGCTCGACCTCCAGCGAGTCCAGCAGGTCCTTCAACGCCCTGGAGGCGAAGGAGAAGTACTGGTCGTGCTCGGCCGGCTTGTCCGACTGGCCGTAGCCCGGCATGTCGACCGCCAGCACGCGGAACGACTTCGCGAACACCGGGATGTTCGCGCGGAAGTTGCTCATCGCCGACGCACCGGGCCCGCCGCCGTGCAGCAGGACCAGCGTCTCGGCGTTGTCGGTACCGGCCTCGTGGTAGTGCAACCGCACGCTCATCAACGCTCCCTCAGAACAAGCCGTCGCGGACCTGGATGCCGAGCTCGTTCTTGCCGTACAGCACCAGCACGCGCTCCGGGTCGTTGCCCGCGTGCACCCGTGCGGCGTGGGCGTCGCGCCAGAAGCGGGGCAACGGCAGGCCGGCGTTGATCGCCTTGCCGCCCGCGCTCTCGAAGAGCAGGTCGATCGCGGCGAGCGCCCGCCCGCTGCCGAGCACCTGGTCGCGCCGGGCCCTGAGACGCAGGTCGATCGGGATCTTCGTCTCGGCGACGGCGTGCGCCCACTCCTCGTTGATGTCCTTCTCGAGCGTCCACCACGCCACGTCGATGTCGGCCGCCGCGGTCGCGATCCTGACCTGCGCGAACGGGTCTTCGACCGACTTCTCCCCCAGGTACGCCGCCCGGACGCGTTCACGGGTCGCGTTGACGTGCAGCGCGTACGCCCCGGTCGCCATGCCGATGATCGGCGCCGTCACCGCGTACGGGTGGATCGTCCCGTACGGCATGCGGAACAGCGGGCCGGGGTTGACCTCCTGGCCGGGGCACTTGCACCGCGCGGTGTTCGACATGCTCAGCGCCCTGTACTCCGGGACGAACACGTCGTTCACCACGATGTCGTTGCTACCGGTGCCGCGCAGGCCGACCGTGTCCCACACGTCGTTGATCGTGTAGTCGGAGATCGGCAGCAGGAACGTCCGGAAGTCGATCGGCTTGCCCTCGTCGTTCATCACGAGGCCGCCGAGCAGCACCCACGTCGCGTGGTCGCAGCCGGACGAGAAGCTCCACTTGCCGCTGAACCGGAACCCGCCCTCGACCGCCGTGGCACGACCTGTTGGCGCATAGGAAGACGAGATCCGGGTGTCCTGGTCCTCGCCGAACACCTCGTCCTGCGCCTGAACGTCGAACAGCCCGACGTGCCACGGGTGCACACCCAGCACGGACGCGACCCAGCCCGTTGAACCGCACGCGCTGCCGATCAGCCTGACCGCGGTGTAGAAGTCGAGCGGGTGCGACTCGAAGCCGCCGTACCGCGCGGGTTGCAGCATCCGGAAGAAACCGGTCTCCTGCAACGCCTTCACCGACTCCGGCGGCACCCTGCGCAGTTCCTCCGCCTCGGCCGCGCGTTCGGCGAGCGCCGGCAGCAGTTCCCGCACCTTGCCGAGGATTTCCTCGCTCATCGGACTTTCTCCCTGCTCAGCTCCAGTGCGATGTCGATCAGCTGGTCCTCTTGCCCGCCCACGAGCTTGCGTTCGCCCGCGCGGACGAGGATCTGCGCGCCGGACACGCCATAGCGTTCGGCCTGCGTGTACGCGTGTTTGAGGAAGCTGGAGTAGACGCCCGCGTAGCCCATCATCAGCGCCATCCGGTCGAGCAGGCACTCGTCGGGCATGACGGGCCGGACGACGTCCTCGGCCGCGTCCACGATCTTGAAGAAGTCGACGCCGGTCTCGAAGCCCAGCTTGTCGCAGACGCCGACGAACGCTTCGAGCGGCGTGTTTCCCGCGCCTGCCCCGAATCCGCGCACGCTGCCGTCGATCTGCTTGGCCCCGGCCCGGGCCGCGGCGACCGAGTTCGCGACGCTCAGCCCGAGGTTCTCGTGCCCGTGGAAGCCGACCTGGGCGTCCTCCCCGAGTTCGGCGACCAGCGCGGAAACCCGGTCGGAAACCTGTTCCAGCACAAGGGCTCCGGCCGAGTCGACCACGTAGACGCACTGGCACCCGGCGTCGGCCATGATCCTTGCCTGACGAGCCAACGCCTCCGGTGGCTGCGAGTGCGCCATCATCAGGAAGCCAACGGTTTCCAGCCCACGTTCGCGAGCCAGCTGGAAGTGCTGCACGGACACGTCGGCCTCGGTGCAGTGCGTGGCGATCCGCACGATCGAGGCGCCGTTGTCCTGCGACACCAGGATGTCGTCCTTCACCCCGACACCCGGCAGCATCAGCACCGCGATCTTGGCCTGCGTGGCCGTCTCGACCGCGACCTTGATCAGCTCTTGTTCGGGGGTGTGGCTGAAGCCGTAGTTGAACGACGACCCGCCCAGCCCGTCCCCGTGCGTCACCTCGATCACCGGCACCCCGGCGCCGTCGAGTGCCGCCACGATCGAGCGCACGTCGTCGACCGTGAACTGGTGCCGCTTGTGGTGCGAGCCGTCACGCAGTGACGTGTCGGTCAATCTGAGCTGCACGGGCGATCTCCTCCCCCACCTTGGTAGCGGCGGCCGTCATGATGTCGAGATTTCCCGCGTATTCGGGCAGGAAGTCGCCCGCACCCGCGACCTCCACGAAGATCGCCACCCGGCCCGCGTCGTACTGCGGTTCGCGCAGCAACCGGAACCCTGGGACGTACGAACGGATGTCGGTCTCCATCCGGGCGATCGAGTCCGTGATCGGGTCGGGATCGGCGTCCTCGGGAATCGCGCAGAAGATCGTGTCGCGCATGATCATCGGCGGGTCGGCAGGGTTCAGCACGATGATCGCCTTGCCGCGCCCAGCCCCGCCGATCGCTTCGATGCCCCGGCTGGTCGTGCGGGTGAACTCGTCGATGTTGGCTCGGGTCCCAGGACCTGCCGACACCGACGCGACGCTGGCGACGATCTCCGCGTACGACACCGGGACGACCCGGGAAACGGCGTGCACCATGGGAATCGTGGCCTGGCCACCGCAGGTGATCAGGTTGATGTTGGGCGCGTCCTGGTGCTCACCGAGGTTCACCGGCGGCACGACGTACGGCCCGACCGCGGCCGGTGTCAGGTCGATCGCCCGGACGCCCGCCTCGGCGTAGCGCGGGGCGTTGGCCCTGTGCACCGCCGCGGACGTCGCCTCGAAGACGATGTCCGGCAGCTCGTCCTGACGCAGCAACCACTCCGCGCCGTCGACCGAGACCTCGAGCCCCAGATCGGCCGCGCGGCGCAGTCCCTCGCTGGCCGGGTCGATGCCCACCATCCAGCGCGGTTCCAGCACCTGCGAGCGCAGGAGCTTGTAGAGCAGGTCGGTGCCGATGTTGCCGGAGCCGACGATGGCCGCCTTCACCCAGTCACCTCATTCGAATTTCAGGTCGACGGAGCCGAGTCCGGCGAACTCGGCGTGGAACTCGTCACCGGGCCTGGCGTCGATGGCGCGCGTGCAGGAACCGGGCAGCACGATGTCCCCGGCCAGCAACCGGACGCCGAAGCCCGCGACCTTCGCCGCGAGCCACGCCACCGCGATCGCCGGATCACCCAGCACGGCGTCACCACGTCCCTCGGCGACCACCTCGCCGTTGCGCCGCAACGTGGCCGCGACGGCGCCGATGTCCAGTTCGGACGGACGGACGCGCTCGGACCCGAGCATGAACCCGGCCGACGAAGCGTTGTCCGCGATGGTGTCCTGCAGGCCGATCCGCCAGTTCTCGATCCGGCTGTCGATCAGCTCGATGGCCGGCACGACGAACTCGGTGGCCGCCAGCACGTCCTCGACCGTGCAGCCCTCGCCCGGCAGGTCGCGGGCCAGCAGGAACGCGATCTCCACCTCGACGCGCGGGTAGAGGTACGCCGACGCGTCCGCGATGCCGGCGAGCTGCATGTCGTCGAGCAGGTGGCCGTAGTCGGGTTCGTCGACGCCCATCATCTGTTGCATCGCCAGCGACGACAGGCCGACCTTGTGGCCGATCACGTCCCTGTTGCGGTGACGGACGTTGAGCAGCTGGATCTCGTACGCGTCGACCACGTCGATCTCGGGATACAGCTCCACCAGCGGTTTGATGGGCACGCGGTCGCGTTCCGCCGCGCGCAGCAGTTCGGCGGCCGCCTCCCGCTTCTGGATCGTCAGCACCGGGCCTCCTTGGCTACGTGTTGCCCCGCGCGGCGGCCCGAGAAGACGCAGTCGGCGAGCGCGAGGCCGCTGACGTAGGACTCCGAGCACACCCCGACCGCCGACCGGCCCGCCGCGTACAGACCTGCGACTCCCTGCACCTGACCGGTGTCCTCGTCCACGACGAGGCCGCCGAGCGTGAGCATCGGGCACGGGTAGCCGAACCCCGCGCGCACCGACACGTTGATCAACGAATAGGGCGGCGTCCCGAAGGGTTCGGGGACACCGATCCCGGCCTTGGCGGCGACTTCCTCGATCGTCGGCGCGCTGACCAGGCCGCGACCGAGCAGGTAGCGGACCTGCCAGCGCTGGAACGACGCCGTCTGCGTCTTCACCTGGGCGCGTGCGAGCTGGAGGATCTCGTCGTCGATCAGCAGCCAGGCCTTGCCGCCGCGTTCGACGATCGCGCCACCGTTGGCCGCGCCGTACAGGGTCGCGTCGCCGAAGCGCTGTCCAGCCGAGTCGACCAGGACCCCGCGCTGCAACGCGCTGGGCGGCGTGACGAACCGCCACACCGAGATCTTGTCCATCCGCGCGGTCTTCCCACCTGCCTCCACGCCGAGCCGGATCCCGCCGCCGTCGTCGCCGGGCGTGCCCAGCGCGAGGCCACCGCGGTGTGCCGGGGCGTGCTCGTGCACCAGCGCCCGGTTCGCGATGAAGCCGCCGGCCGCGATGATCACGCCCTGCCCGGCGGTGACCACCAGCGGCCGGCCGAACCGTTCGAGCCACGCTGCCAGCCCGAACAGCCTCTTGCCCCAAGGCGGGTAGTACAGCCACGGCTTCGCGCCCGCCTTGGACAACGCCCCGTGCAGAAGCCGTGGAAGTCCGGTGAGGGTCCGGCACCGCACGCCCGTCACCCGGCCGTCCGCGACGACCAGCTCGACCGCGCGGGTCTGCGGCATGATCCGCACGCCCGCACGCCGGGTCGCCTCGGCCAGACGAGTGAAGAACTCCTTGCCCGAGGTGCCTTTCGCCCTGGTCCGGTGCCCGCGTGGCGCCGGGTCCGGCCAGGCGTCCTCACTGCCGGACAGGTACAGGTAGTAGTCGTCGGTCGGGTACGAGGTCTTGAACGGCGACACCCGCGCGTCGAACGGCACGCCCTGGTCTTCCAGCCAGGCCAGCATCTTGGCGCTGTCCTCGCAGAACCGCCGCAGGGTCCCGGGCGACACCGCGTCCCTGACCTCGTGCCGCAGGTAGGAGAACATCGCGTCGACCGAGTCGGTGACCCCGGCCTCGACCTGCTGCCGCGTCCCGCCGCCTGCGTAGACGACACCGCCGGACAACGCGGTCGCGCCTCCGCCTCCGAACCGGTCCAGCACCACCACGGACGCACCGGCCGTCGCGGCCTCGACGGCGGCGCACGCGCCGGCCGCGCCGAAGCCGATGACGACCACGTCAGCGGTGACTTCCACGCAACCCTCCAGAAACAGGTTCTTGGTGAGTCGACTTGCCTGGAACTCCTACACCATAGCGCCAAACCGCCTCAGAACTATAACCTGTTCTAGTCGGAGCCCCGTGGAGGTGTGATGTACGACGTGATCGTCGTCGGCAGCGGCGCGGCAGGCATGACAGCCGCGCTCTGCACCGCTCGGAACGGCCTGCGGACCCTGGTCATCGAGAAGGCCGCGCACTACGGCGGCTCGACCGCGCGGTCGGGCGGCGGCATCTGGGTGCCGAACAACGCCGTGGTCGCTGCCAACGGGATACCCGACTCGCCGGAGCGGGCCAGCACCTACCTCGCGCACATCGCGAGCGAGGTCCCCGCCGACCTGCGGGAGGCGTTCCTGGACGCCGGACCGGCCATGCTGGCGTTCGTCTGCGCCCACACGCCCTTGAAGTTCCGCTGGGTCCGCGAGTACGCCGACTACTACCCGGAGGCGCCAGGAGGGCAGCCACGCGGCCGCTCGGTCGAGCCACTGCCGTTCACCGCGGCCCAGCTCGGCGACGAGATCAAGAACCTCGAACCGCCGTACGTGCCGACGCCCGCGGGCATCGTGATCACCCAGACCGACTACCGCTGGCTGACGCTGATCGGACGGCACCCGCGCGGCATCCTCACCGCCGCCAAGGTCTTCGCCCGCCGGTTCCTGCCGGGCCGCCGCCTCACGATGGGCCAGGCGCTGTCGGCAGGGCTGAGGGCAGGGCTGAAGGAGCTGAACGTCGAGGTCAGGCTCAACACCGCGATGACGGACCTGCACCACGAGAACGGCCACGTGTCCGGGGTCCTCGTCGGCGAGAAGCTGATCCTGGCCAAGCACGTGGTGCTGGCGTCCGGCGGGTTCGAGCACAACGAACGGATGCGCAAGCAGCACCAGGACATCGGTACGGAGTGGACGGTCGGCGCCAAGGCCAACACCGGCGACGGCATCGAGGCAGGGCAACGGGCGGGCGCCGCGGTCGGGTTGATGGACGACGCCTGGTGGGGCCCTTCGGTCCCGCTGCCGCGCGGCCCGTTCTTCCTGCTCGCGGAACGGTCCCTGCCCGGCTGCGTGCTGGTCGACAAGACCGGCCGCCGGTTCGTGAACGAGGCGGCGCCCTACATCGACGTGGTCAACGCGATGACCGGCGACACCTGGCTCGTCTTCGACCACACCTACCGCAGCCGCTACCCGTTCTGCGGCATCCCGCCGCGCCGCCCGCTCCCCCGTCGCTGGAAGGACTCCGTGCTCACGGCCCCCAGCCTGGAGGCGCTCGCCCAGGAGGCGGACCTGCCGGACCTGCTGGACACCGTGCGGCGGTTCAACACCCTGACCGTGGAAGGCAAGGACGCCGACTTCCACCGCGGCGACAGCGCGTACGACCGCTACTACGGCGATCCGCGCAACAAGCCGAACCCCAACCTGGCGCCGCTCACCACCGGCCCGTTCTACGCGGTCAGGATCGTGCCCGGCGATCTCGGCACCAAGGGCGGCCTGCGCACCGACACCCGAGCACGGGTGCTGCGCGAGGACGGTTCGGTGATCGAAGGCCTGTACGCGGCGGGCAACACCAGCGCGTCCGTCATGGGCCACACCTACGCGGGCGCGGGCGCCACCCTCGGACCGGCGATGACGTTCGGATATCTGGCCGGCCTCGACATCTCTGGAGGAAAGCGATGACGCAGGACAGCGTGCGGACGATCGACGCCGGCGCGCCTCCAGCGAGGTTCGCGCGCGGATGGCACTGCCTCGGCCTCGCCAGCCACTTCCGCGACGGCGAACCTCACCCCGTGGAGGCGTTCGGCACGAAGCTCGTCGTGTTCGCCTCGGAGGACGGCAAGATCAACGTCCTGGACGGGTACTGCCGGCACATGGGCGGCGACCTCACCCAGGGCACGATCAAGGGCAACAACATCGCGTGCCCGTTCCACGACTGGCGCTGGGCGGGCAACGGCAAGTGCGTCGACATCCCTTACGCCAAGCGGGTTCCGCTGCGGGCGCGCACGCGGTCGTGGATCACCATGGAGGAGAACAAGCAGCTCTTCGTGTGGAACGACCCGCAGGGCAACCCGCCGCCCGAGCACATCACCATCCCGCGGATCGAGTCCGCGTTCAGCGACGAGTGGAGCAACTGGACCTGGGACTCGGTCGTGATCGACAACGCGAACTGCCGCGAGATCATCGACAACGTCGTCGACATGGCCCACTTCTTCTACATCCACTTCGCGTTCCCGACGTACTTCAAGAACGTGATGGAGGGCCACGTCGCCTCGCAGTACCTGACCACGCGCGGGCGTCCGGACGTCGCGATGGGCTCGAACTACACCGGTGACGTCGAGGTGCGGTCCGAGGCCGCGTACTACGGACCGTCGTACATGATCGACTACCTGTGGAACGACTACAAGGGCCTCGAGATCGAGACGGTGCTGATCAACTGCCACTACCCGATCTCGCCGACCTCGTTCAAGCTCCAGTGGGGCGCGATCGTGAAGAAGCTGCCCGGTGTGGACGACGTCCACGCCGACAAGATCGCGGCGAAGTTCGCGCGCGGCATCGGCGTCGGGTTCCTGCAGGACGTGGAGATCTGGCAGAACAAGTCGCGCATCGACAACCCGTTGCTGTGCGAGGAGGACGGGCCGGTCTACCAGCTCCGCCGCTGGTACGAGCAGTTCTACGTCGACGTGGAGGACGTCAGCGACGACATGGTGCGGCGCTTCGAGTTCGAGGTCGACACGAGCCGCGCGATCGAGGTGTGGGAGAAGGAGGTCGCTGAGAACCTGGCCAGGCAGCAACCTCAGGAGCAGGCGACGTGAACGAGCGCGACGAGTTCCTGGTCGGTGGCATGGTGCCGGTCCGGTGCGACTGCGGGAACCGGGTGCTGGTCAAGAAGAACAGTCCCCAGCACACCAGCGTGCAGTGGCTTTCCGACACGGCCACGTGCGTCGAGCTGTGCGGGCCGCGGTCCGCGTTCGTGCCCACCTGCCTGCGGCTGCGCGACAGCATCGAGAAGGCCGTGCGCGAGGGAACGCTGGAGGTCGCCGATGGCTGAGGTGCACCGGCTGCGGGTCGACGCCGTGATCGAGGAGACCGCCGACGCGCGTTCGTTCGTGTTGTCGGGCGTGGACTTCGCGGTGCGGCCCGGCCAGTTCCTGACCGTGCGGGCGGGTGACGTGGCGCGGTGCTACTCGCTGTCCAGTGCTCCAGGCGAGCCGTTGAAGATCACGGTCAAGCGGACGCCGGACGGGTACGGGTCGCACTGGATGTGCTCGTCGTTGGCTGCCGGCATGGAGATCGACGTGCTGGCGCCGGCCGGGGTGTTCACGCCGTCGTCGCTGGACGGGTCGCTGCTGGCGTTCGCGGCCGGGAGCGGGATCACGCCGGTCATGTCGATCATCCGCGCGGTGCTCGGCGAGGGGTCCGGACGGGTGTTCCTGGTGTACGCCAACCGGGACGAGGCCTCGGTGATCTTCGCCCGCGAGCTCGCCGAACTGGCTCGCTCGCATCCGGAACGACTGACCGTCGTGCACTGGCTGGAATCGGTGCAGGGACTGCCTTCCGTGGCGGGTCTGCGGGCGTTCGTCCGGACCTGCGACGAGGCGTTCGTGTGCGGGCCCGGGCCGTTCATGGAGGCCGCGCGCAGGGCGTTGCACGACATCTCGGTGGTGCACATCGAGAAGTTCGTGTCGCTGTCCAGCGACCCTTTCTCCGAGGTGGTCCCGGTGGTCGACGACCGGCCGGACGCGGTGGTCGAGGTCGAGCTGGACGGTGAACAGCACCGGTTTCCCTGGCCCGCGCGGACGAAGCTGCTCGACCTGTTGCTGGAGAAGGGACTCGACGCGCCGTACTCGTGCCGGGAGGGTGCGTGCAGCGCGTGCGCGTGCCGGCTGATCGAGGGCGAGGTCAAGATGCTCAACAACGACGTGCTCGACCCAGAGGACATCGCCGAGGGCATCGTGCTGGCGTGCCAGTCGGTTCCGGTCACCGACAACGTGAAGATCACCTACGAGTGAGGGGCGCCTGATGCCGATCGATCCCGCCGTCGCGATCGGGGCGGAACTTCCCGAGATCAAGTTCTCCTGGTCCGAGTCCGACGTGCTGCTCTACCACCTGGCGCTGGGCGCGACGGAGCTTCGGTACGTCTACGAGCAGGGGTTGCGGGTGCTGCCGACGTTCGGTGTTGTCGCGCCTCGCTTCCACGAGACCGCGCCGCCCGCCGTGTCGTTCCCCGGCGTCGACATCGACCTGGCCAGGGTGTTGCACGGCACGCAGGAGATCACCGTGCACGCTCCCCTGCCTGTTCAGGGTGAGGCGGTGTTGCGGACGCGGATCGCGGACGTGTGGGACAAGGGGAAAGCCGCGGTCATCGTGCAGGAGTCCACGGCTGTGACGCCGGACGGGACCGCGCTGTACACGACCAGGTCCAGCATCTTCGCTCGTGGTGAGGGCGGGTTCGGCGGCGACCGCGGACCTTCGGGCAAGGTGGAGGTGCCGACGCGTGCACCGGACTTCGTGATCGAGACCCCGACTCTGCCGCAGCAGGCCTACCTCTACCGGTTGTGCGGTGACCGGAACCCGTTGCACGCCGATCCCGAGTTCGCCGCGCGGGCCGGGTTCGACGCGCCGATCCTGCACGGCCTGTGCACGTACGGCGTGGTGTGCAAGGCCGTGATCGACGCGGTGCTCGACGGGCCGGAGCAGGTGGCGTCGTTCGGGGCGAAGTTCGCGGGCGTGGTGTTCCCCGGCGAGACCCTGACGACGCGGGTGTGGCGGGACGGCCCACAGCTGGTGCTGACGACGTTCGCCGGAGACCGTCCCGTGCTCGCCGACGCGGTGCTCACCACCGTGTGACGATTTCGCCGCGTCACCCTCGCGCCCAGGGTCATGGCCAGCGAGCTCAGGCCTCCTTGCCGAGGATCAGGCCGCTGGTCGGGACGCCGGTGCCGGCGGTGACCAGGACGTGGTCGGTCTTGGAGACCTGGTTCACCGCGGTGCCGCGGATCTGCCGCACGCCCTCGGCGATGCCGTTCATGCCGTGCAGGTAGGCCTCGCCCAGCTGGCCGCCGTGGGGGTTGAGCGGGAGCGATCCGTCCAGTTCGAGTGCGCCGGACTGGACGAAGTCCTTGGCCTCACCCCGTCCGCAGAAGCCCAGTTCTTCGAGCTGGACGAGGACGAACGGCGTGAAGTGGTCGTAGAGCACGGCCACGTCCACATCGGACGGACCGATCCCCGACCTCTCCCACAGCCCCCTCGCCACCACGCCCATCTCGGGCAGCCGGGTCAGGTCGTCGCGGTAGTAGCTGGTCATCGTGAACTGGTCGACGCCGCTGCCCTGAGTCGCCGCCTTGACGTGGGCCGCCTTGTTCGGCAGGTCTTTCGCGCGTTCCACGGACGTGACGACCAGTGCGACCCCGCCGTCGCTCTCCTGGCAGCAGTCGAGCAGCCTGAGCGGTTCGGCGATCCAGCGCGACGACTGGTGGTCGTCCAGGGTGATCGGCCGGTTGTGGAACCAGGCGTGCGGGTTCGTGGCGGCGTGTTTGCGGTCGATCACCGCGATCCGGCCGAAGTCCTCGCTCGTGGCGCCGTACTCGTGCATGTACCGGCGGGCGAACATGGCGACCATCGCGGCCGGCGTGCCCAGGCCCATCGGGTACGACCAGCTGTTGTCGATGTTGGCCGCGGCCGCCGTCTGGACCTGCCCGAACCGGTGCCCCGACCGTTCGTTGAACGCCCGGTAGCAGACCACGACCTTCGCCGCGCCGGTCTCCACGGCCATCGCGGCCTGCTGGACGGTCGCGCACGCCGCCCCGCCGCCGTAGTGGACGCGGCTGAAGAACGTCAGCTCCGGGATGCCGAGCTCACGGGCGACCGCGATCTCGGCGTTGGTGTCCATGGTGAAGCTGACCAGGCCGTCCACATCGGACGGCTCTAGCCCGGCGTCCTCCAGCGCGGCCCGGACGGCCTCGGCCGCCAGCTGGAGCTCGCTGCGACCGGAGTCCTTGGAGAAGTCGGTCGCGCCGATCCCGACGATCGCGGCGTTCACGCGGGCACCTCGATCTTCACGGTTCCGGTGACGTGGTCGCCGTGCGCGGTCCTGCCGACGACCTCGATGGTCAGGTCCCGCTGCTCGCGTTCGACGACCTGGCCGAAGAACTTCAGCGTGTCGTAGGCGAAGCAGGGCGCGCCGAGCTTGATGTTCACCTGGCGCACCAGCGCTTCCGGGCCCGCCCAGTCCGTGACGTAGCGCTGCACGAGTCCGGTCGTGGTGAGGATGTTGATGAAGATGTCCTTCGAACCGCGCTGGATCGCCAGGTCGCGGTCGTGGTGCACGTCCTGGAAGTCACGGGTGGCCAGCGCGGTGCTGATCACGAACGTCGGGGTGGCCTCGACGTGCCACTCCGGCAGGGAATCACCGATCCGCACGGGGCCTCCAGCTCGGCATCGTCAGGTCGTCGTCGACCTTGGTGAACACGACCTCGACCCGCAGCCCGACGCTGGGCTCGCCGTCCAGCTCGCCCAGCATCCGCACGCCCTCGTCCAGTTCGACCAGGGCGATGACGAACGGGGTCTGCTTGCCCGGCACCTGCGGGTGGTGGTGCACGACGTAGCTGTAGACCACGCCGTAGCCCTCCGAGACGAGGTACTTCGGTTTGGTGGCACCGCATTCCGGGCACATCGGGCCTGGTGGGTGGCGCAGGAGGCCGCAGCCGCCGCACCGCTGGATGCGCAGCTCGCCCTGCCGGGTGCCCTCCCAGAAGTACTCGGTGTCGCGGTTGAGAGAGGGCCGGATGGCCTGGGGCTTCGGGACTTCGGGTTTCGGTTCCGGCTTCTGGGCGGGCTTGAACTTCAGCACCCGGAACCGCATCTCGGCCACGGCCTCGTCGCCGACCCACCAGGTGCTGCGGGTCGTCACGAACCAGCCCTCGCCGAGCCCGGTCTTCTTCGGCCCTGTCACGTCCTCCAGGCTCGTCGTCACCGAGAGGTGCTCGCCGACCTTCAGGTACCGGTGGTAGGTCTGGTCGCTGTTGGTCGCGACGACCGAGGTGTAGCCAGCCTCGTCGAGGATGGTCATCATCGCGCCGAGCGGGTCGTCCAGGGTGCGCTGGCCCTTCAGCCCCGCCATCGTCCACACCTGGACCATCGCCGGCGGCGCGATCCCGTCGTAGCCGGGATGCTCGTCGCCGATGGCCTCCAGCCAGTTGTTGATCATCGGCTGGTTGACCGGGTCGCGGGCCAGTCGTGGCGCGCATTCGCCCTGTTCGGCTATGCGGGCGGCTTCCTTCTCGATGTCGATCATCGCACCACCCGCGGTAGTCCGAGCCCGATGTTGGCGATCAGCTCGCGCTGGATCTCCTGCACTCCCCCGCCGAACGTCAGCACGAGGTTGCGCCGTGCCTGCACGTCCAGCCACTTCGTCAGCTCCGCCGGCGCGCCGTGGCGTCCGACGAGCTCCTCCAGCAGGCGGCCGACGCGCTGGGTCCGGTCCGCGGCGAACACCTTCGTCGCCGAGGCGTCCGCGACCTCCAGCTCACCGCTCGCGACCTGCCAGTTGAGCAGCTCGTTCACGCGGTGGACCGCCCGTGCCTCGGCGAACGCCCTGCGCACGTCCGGTTCGTCGAGGAGCTGACGTTCCGCGGCCCAGCCGTGGACCCGTTCGACCAGCGCGCCGAGCCTGCCGGACGGGCCGAGCATCACGCGCTCGTGGTTGAGCTGGGTGGTGATCAGCCGCCAGCCCTTGTTCTCGTCGCCGACCCTGCGGGACTCGGGCACGCGGACGTCGTTGTAGTAGGTGGCGTTGACGTGGTGGGCGCCGTCGCAGGTGATGATCGGCGTCCACGAGTAGCCGGGGTCGGTGGTGTCGACGATCAGGATCGTGATGCCCTTGTGCCGTGAGTCCGGCGCTCCCGTGCGGCAGGCCAGCCACACGAAGTCCGCGTCGTGGCCGCCCGTGGTGAACGTCTTCTGCCCGTTCACGACGTAGTGGTCGTCCTCGCGGATCGCCTTGGTGCGCAACGCTGCCAGGTCGGTGCCCGCGTCCGGTTCGGTGTAGCCGATGGCGAAGTGCAGGTCACCGCTCAGGATCTTCGGCAGGAAGAAGTCCTTCTGCTCCTGGGTCCCGTACGTCTGCAGCGTCGGGCCGACGGTCTGCAGCGTCACGTACGGCAGCGGGACGTCCGCGCGGGCGGCCTCGTTGACGAAGATCTGCTGCTCGACCGGCCCGAAGCCCAGCCCGCCGTACTCCTTCGGCCAGCCGACACCGAGCCGTCCGTCGCGGCCGAGCCTCTTGACCAGCTCGCGGTAGGTGGCGCCGTGCCGTTCGGTCAGCATCGCCTCGCGTTCGGCGTCGGACATGACGGTCGTGAAGTACTCGCGCAGCTCGTCGCGCAGTTCGCGTTGCTCCGCTGTGAGGTCAATGAACATCGATGGCTCCCAAGCGGTGCTCCACTCCGCCGACGAACCGCGTCAGCTCCTTGGCCATGCCGTAGTAGCGGTGCATCGGGTAGGTGATGTCGAGCCCGAGGCCGCCGTGCAGGTGGTGGCAGGTGTGCACGGCCGGCAGGGCTTCCGCGGCGAGCCAGTAGGCGGCCGTGTCGAGGTCGTTGTCGCCGAGGCTCCAGACGGCGGTCAGCGCGGCCAGGTGCAGCGTGCGGGAGGCGATGTAGACGTCCGCGACGAGGCCCGCCGCGGCCTGGAAGGTGGCCAGTGGTTTGCCGAACTGGTGGCGGGTGCCGACGTGCTCGACGGTGAGGTCGAGGGCTCCGGCCAGGACGCCGTCCGCCACCGCCACCGCTCCGGCCAGGGCGAACCGGCGGATGCCGTCCTCCGCGCCGGCCAGCAGTTCACCGCGGGCACCTTCGAGGGTGACGGTGCCGTCCGAAATGGACACACCGGACTGTGCCGGATCCACGACGAAGACGCCGGTGCTCGTGCTGACGAGGATTCGCTGGGCCTCGGCCGCGTACGGCACGTTGATCTTCACGCCGAAGATGCCGTCCGGTCCCGCCGTCGTGTTCGGTTCGGCAGGTAGAGGTCTCGACGGTTCGCTCAACGCCGCTGTGAGCACCCCGTGCTGTTCGGTCACCAAGGGCAGCAGGGCGTCCTGCTGCTCCGGCGTGCCGTACCGGACGATCGGCAACACGCCCAGCGCGAGCGTGGCCAGCGCCGGAACGTCCACCGCCCGCCGGCCGACCTCGGTGAGCAGCACGGCCGTCTCCAGCACGCCGAGCCCGTCGCCACCGAGCCGTTCCGGAACGGCCAGGGCCAGCAATCCCGCCTCCCCCAACGCCTTCCAGGGGGTGTCGCTCTCCCTGCCCAGCACGTCGGCCGCCAGGGTGGCGATCTCGCGCTGGGTCTCGTCGAGCTGGAAATCCATCAGGGCTCCCTCGGTAGACCGAGAATTCGCTCGCCTGCCAGGTTCATCAGCACTTGCGTCGTCCCGCCCGCGATGCTCAGACACCGCGTCAGCAGGAACTCGTAGATCAGCTCACCTTCGACCGCGGCGTCCGGCCCGAGGATCTCGACCGCGAACTCGGCGACGTCCTGCCGTTGCCGCACGCCGGCCAGTTTGCGCACGCTGGACTCCGCACCGGGTTCCTGCCCGCTCAACACACGCAGGCTGGCCCGTAGGTCCAGCACGGACACCGCCAGTCCCTGCGCCACCAGCGCACCCAGCCGTTCCGCGTGATCGGCGGCGGCCGGAGACTTCAGGACGTTCTCCAGCGGTTCGCCGAGCGCCGAGCCCATGGCGACGCGTTCGTTCGCGAGGGTCGTGCGTGCGAGCCGCCAGCCGTCGTTCACCGCGCCGACCACGCAGTCGTCCGGCACGAACACGTCGTCCAGGAAGACCTCGTTGAACCGCGCGTCGCCGGTGATCTCCCGCAACGGCCGCACGTCCACCCCTGCCGACCGCATGTCGACCAGGAAGTACGTGATGCCCTTGTGCTTCGGGACGCCGGAGTCCGTGCGGGCCAGGCAGATCGCCCAGTCGGCCTGGTGCGCGAGCGACGTCCAGACCTTCTGCCCGGTGAGCTTCCAGCCACCGTCGGCGCGCACGGCCTTGGTGCGCAACGACGCCAGGTCCGAGCCCGCCTCGGGTTCGCTGAAGAGTTGACACCAGGTCAGCTCACCGCTCAACGTCGGCGGCACGAACCGTTGCTGCTGCTCGGGCGTTCCGTGGCGGAGGATCGTCGGCCCCGCCCAGCCGCCGATGATCAGGTCCGGCCTGCGCACCCCGGCACGGCCGAACTCGCTGTCGATGACCAGCTGCCGCGCCTGGTCGGCGTCCTGCCCGTACGGCTTGGGCCAGTGCGGCACGAGGAACCCGCTGTCCGCCAGCCGTTCCCGCTGCGCCACCGGGTCGAGCCCGGCGATCTCCTCGGCGAACCTGCGCACCTCGGGGTCCGACTCGACCTGGACCGCCAGCGAGCGACGCGCCCCTGCCAGCGTCAGCTCGGCGACACGTCGGCGCCAGAAAGCCACACCGCCCGCGAGCTGCTGCAACGCCAACGCCCGGCGCAGGTAGCGATGCGCGTCGTGCTCCCAGGTGAAGCCGATGCCGCCCAGCACCTGGATGCAGTCCTTGGCGTTGCGCACCGCCGCGTCGAACGCCACCGCGGCCGCGACCGCTGCGGCCAGCGGGTGCTCGTCCTCGCCGGCCGTCCGTGCCGCGTCCCAGGCCACCGACGACGCCTGCTCCGCCCGGCACAACATCTCCACGCAGAGGTGCTTCACGGCCTGGAACGACCCGATGACACGCCCGAACTGCTGACGTTGTTTCGCGTACTCCACAGCGGTGTTCAGGCACCACGCGGCGACCCCGCTCGCCTCGGCGGCCATCAGCGTCACCGCGAGGTCGGTCGGGTCCGCCGTGATCTCGCCCGGCGCGTTGACCACCACCGACCCGAGCGAACGTGAGTGGTCCACGGCTTCCAGCGCGGTGAGCGACACCTGCTCGGCCGGCACGAGCATCCAGTTGTCCGTTTTGAGCAACAGATGCGTCGCTTCGGCGGCACCGACCACGTGACGGGGCGAGAACCCGAACCCGGCGACCCCCTCGAAACCGGGGAACAGCGCGGACACCAGCGCCGTGGGCAGCAACGGCCCCGGCACGAGGTTCTCGGCCGCCTTCTCCAGCATCACCGCGAGATCGGCGACCGTGCCGCCCTCCCGCGTCACCTCGAAGAACCCGACCTTGACGAGATCGGCCCACTCACCTCTGGCGGCGTCCACGCTCTCGCGCAGGGCGCGTTGTTCCCCGGTCGTGGCGATCGGCATGCGGCCTCCTCCAGTACATGAAGAAGTTTATAGAACGTGTTCTATTTCCGGCAACAGATCATGGCTGGGAAACCGATCGAGTATGATGCGAAGGCAGCTGCAACACGTTCCAGGAGGATCATCTCCGTGTCACCTTCGAAGTCGCGCACGGACGCGCTCATGGCGGGCGACGAGCTCAGCTCGGCCGCCCAGCGCGAGCGTCGCAAGCGGATCGTCGACGCGACCATCGCGCTGGCGTCCAAGGGCGGGTTCGACGCCGTCCAGATGCGCGCGGTGGCCGACAGGGCGGACGTCGCGCTGGGCACGTTGTACCGCTACTTCCCCTCGAAGGTCCACCTGCTGGTGTCGAGCCTCGCCGTGGAGCTGGAGCGCGCCCAGGAGAAGATGGACCGCACCACCGTCCCCGGCGACAGCCCGTACGAGCGCGTGCTGTTCGTGCTCGGCCGCATCACCAGGGGCCTGCAGCGCAACCCGCACCTCACCGAGGCGATGACGCGCGCGTTCACGTTCGCCGACGCCTCCGCGGGCGCCGAGATCGACCGGGTGTCGCTGCTCATGGAGAGCATGTTCACCAAGGCGATGAGCGACGACGCCCCGACCGAGGAGCAGAAGGCCATCGCCCGTGTGATCGGCGACGTGTGGCTGTCGAACCTGGTCGCCTGGGTCACGCGCCGCGCCACCGCGACGGACGTGGCGAACCGCCTCGAGCTCACGGTCCGCCTCCTGCTCAAGTGAGTAGTCCTGCGGAATGACCGGCGAGTCACACTCTCGAACGATGCCGGCGCACGGCGTTCACCCCTAACGTCTGTCCTATGAAGACGCTCGTGGTGGTCCTCGTCGTGCTGGCCGCGCTCGCCGGCGGAACCGTGCTCCTGGTGAACCACTTCGGCGGCTGGACGACGCTCACCGGCAAGGCCTGGGCGATCACCTACGAGGTCTCGTCCCAGCCCGCCGAGTCGCTCGTCGACGTGACCTACACCGAGTCGCCCACCCGGTACCGCAAGGAGACGCCGCAGAACGTCAGCGTCTCGAAGCCGCTGCCGTGGACGTCCGAGGTCGTCATCAACGCCGGCGAGAAGGCCCAGGTCACCGCCACCCCCAAGGGCGACCAGGTGCTGACGTGCCGCATCCTGCTCGACGGGCTCAAGGAACTGGCGACCTCGACGGGCGCGCCCGGCCAGAAGGTCACCTGCGATGCCGTTCCCGGTACCTGACCACCGGCGGCACCACGATGATCGTGAGGACCACGAGGACCACGTAGAGCCACGGTCTTCCGATCCCGAGCGCGCCGACGACAGCACCTGCCACCAGCCCGACCAGGATCAGTCCGACCACGATCAGCGCGAATCGCCCGCGGTGCGACAAGAGTTCCGCCCCTCCCCCGGCGGCGGCTCACGCTGGTGAACCTCGTACCGGAACCATCGCCACCGCATCGACCTCTTCTGGCATTCTTCGGCCACCCGGACCCGCTGGTCAGCGACTCGGGCGTGAAGGGCATCGGCGAGCTCGGGATCGTGGGCGCGGCCGGGGCGATCGCGAACGCCGTGCACCACGCGACCGGTGTGCGGGTCCGCGACCTGCCGATCACCCTGGACGAGCTGCTGGACTGGTCACCAGCCGTGATGCGCGAAAGCCGCCCAGTACACGGGTTTCGCGAGCGAGGCACTCCGTCCGCGTTCCGCCAGGTGCCGGGCCACCCCGGACGGCACGACCCGATCGGGGTCGAGTGCCCAGAGCTGCACCGCGCGCAACGCGTCACGGGGCCGCATCCCTTGGTGCGCAAGGAAGTCGTAGAACACGCACATCAGCAACGCCGACTCGACGTCGTCGACCTTCCACTTCGTGCCGACGACGCCGGTCGCCCCCGCCGCCACGTACGCCGCGGCCAACGTCAGCACCTCGTCGTGCAGCCCCGCCGTCAGGTCGCTCTCACACGCGGCCAGCACCACAAGCCCACCCGGGACGTCCTCGCGGCGCATAGCGGCGTGACGCAGCATCCGTTCCACGGACAGGTCCGCGCGCGCCAACTCCAACGCCGACTGAGCAGGCGTAGCACCCGCACGCGCATGGCACCCCAGGTGCTGCAACGAGGCCCCGCGCTCCTCCAGCACCTCGTCGGGCGTGCCCGCACCGCGCACCGGCACGCCAGGCCCGGCCTGCCCGTAGAAATGCCCGTGTGGATAGAGCCCGTGCAGGAACTCGGCCTCGTACTGCGCGGCCATCAACGTGCCCGCCGGATTGCTCACCACGACAGGCGAAGCACCCACCGGTTGCCGCTCGCGCCGGGCCAGCTCGCACAGCTGCCGGGCGGAGGCCGCGTAGGTGAACCCCACCTCGCGCAACGCAGTCCGGCCCGCACCCGCGGCCGCGTGCCACGGCACCACCCCCAGCGCCCCGGTGGGCACCAGTACGAGCCACCCGCCGGAAAGCCTGTCCAGCAAGGGTTCCATCGCCCGCCACGCCCAAGCGCACAACGCAGGCAACACCGCTCTCCGCTGGTCGTCGCTCATCACGAGGTAGCGCCCCACCGCGGTGTCCGGCCCATCGACCAGCAAGGGCAGCGGCACCTCGTAGACCGTGCCGGCCTCCGTGGTCACCAACGCCCGTCCGGCGTGCTCGTCCTGGCCTGGCACCAGATGCACGAGCGCCACGGCGTCCAGGCTGCGCAGCGCACCCGCGATCTCCTCCAGCGAAGGCGGCGTCAACGCCTCCAGATCGCTGCCCAGCACGGACAACACCCGCCGTCGCACGTCGCTGGGCGCGAAGTCCACCGCCACGCTCGCGTCCTGCCGCGCGGCCTCCTGTTCCCACTCCCGCGCCAGCTCGGGCTGCCCGGCGGCCTTCAACCGCGCGCCGATACCGGCCGTGAAAGTCGCGCTGTGCAACACGAGCCCGCGCCCCCACTCGACCGCTTCGACCGCCCGGCGCAGCTCCCCCGAAGCGGCACACCGCAACGCCACCCGCTGCCCACGCGCGGCGGCGTCGGCCGCGTCCTCCGCCGCGTGCGAGCCGGTGGTCTGCAGCAGCACGTGGTGCGCCCGGCGCCGCAAGCAGTCGAAGCCGATCCTCGTCGCGACGGCCCGGTACTCCGATGATCTCCGATGCCAGCAGCCGTCCGCGAGCCCGTCCAGCGCCCTGGTGACGTTTCCCAGGCCGAACGAACCGATGTCGAGTCCCGCGTAGTGGCGCAACGCCTCGTCGAGGTCCGACGCGCGGCCGGTCGTCGCGTACCGGTTGTGCCACAACATCATCAGTGAGCACACGACGGTTTCACGAATGCGGTCAGGGGTCTCGGCGCTGTCGCGCAGCGCCTCCAGTTCGGCGACCCCGCCGGCGAACTTCTCGCTGTCGCCCGTCGCCATGGCGGCGACCGTCGAGCCGACCAGGGCAGCCGCGGTGGTCGCCGAGTACATGGCCGAGCCGCGCTCCACGCTCCCCGCGGTCCTGCCGAGCTGATCGGCCGCGGCCGCCGCCATGGCGAGGTCGTTGGTCTCCGCGGCGCGGTGGAGGAGCACCTGCATGAGCGCAGCCCGTTCCACCGTCTCCGACAGGGGATCTTTCTTGCTGGTCTCCAGCTCCGCCAGCCGTGCGTGCGCCTCGTCCGCGCTGAGAACGAGGTCGAGCGGGAGCTCGGTGTCCAGGTACGGCCGCAGCTGGCGGAGCAGTTCGTCGATGTCGGTGACGTCGGCACCGCGGGCGACCTTCGACGTGCGCAGGTCCAGCAGGTGCCGCATTCCGGTGTCGTGGTCGTGGCGTTCGCCGTGGTCGCGGTACCGGTGGATCAGGACCGACCCGAGCATGAACCAGGCGAGGTCGTGCTCGTGGGTACCGGGTTCCACCAGGCTCATCGCCTGCTTGCAGTGCGCGATCGCGGCCCCGTGCAGATCGGCGCGCTCGGAGACGATCTGCAACAGGTGCGCACGCGCGAGCTGAACCAGGAAGGTCGAGCGGTGCCTGGGCTCGATGCCGGTGTCGGCGGACACCTTCTCCAGAGCGGCCACGGCGTTCCCCAGCGGCATGCCGATCACTCCGCCCCGTACGTGCACATCGGCCAGCAGAGAGCCGTGCAGGCCCAGCAGGATCGTCCACAACGGATGGTCAGGTGCGGCCTGCCCGAAGAACCCGTCGAGTGCCACCGCCGCCTGCACCATCAGGTCGCGCTCGTCCCGATCCTCCCCGCAGGCCGCGAGCAGCATCGCGCGCTGCGCCATCAGGTCCACGTCCGGAGCGGCCGGCTCACCGACGGCGTTCGTCGCGTGCAGCGCGGCCAGCCGTGAGGGCGGGTCGCTGATCAGGTAGAAGCGCAGGGCGGCGACGGCGCGGAGCCAGTCGGCGCCGGGTCTCTCGTGCCGCAGGAGCCAGTCCAGCAGCTCGGCGGCCACCTGCTTCTCGTTGCCGTCGCTCACCAGAGAGGCGGCGAGGGACTCGGGCACCTCGCTGTCGCGGTCCGCCACCACCGGCAGCAACGCGAGCGGCAACTGCTTCTCCCAGCCCAGATCGGACGGCTCCCGCACTGCCTCCCGCAGCAGGGCCTCGGCCTCGTCCAGCCCACCGCGTCCGCGCAGGGCCAGCGACGCCGTCGCGATGGCGAAGACCGGCAGCACCGCCTCCCGTGGCGGCACGTTCTCCCCATCGCCGGCAGCCAACAAACGTTCGACCACCCGGATGACGCCCTCGGTGTCACCCGCGAGCCAGTACGCCTCCATCAACGCCACGCCGACGAGTCCTTGCATGGGTTCCGCCGCGAACACGCCGACGAGGTAGTCGATCACCGCGGGCAGCTCCGCGCGGTTCTCCCGTGCTCGGGCGACGAGCAGTTCGCTGCGCCGCTGCACGTACTCCGTGGCGCGGTCCTCCAGCTTCGGGTGGTGCTCGATCCCGTCCAGCAGCCTCAGCGCCTCCGCACGGGCGAAGGAGTCGCCGGACTCGGTGAAACGCCCCTGCCACAGCTCCGCCAGCTCGTACGCGGCCAAGGGGTTCCCGTCCGCCACCGACTCGTAGAGCGCGATCGCCTCCTCCCCGTCCGCCTCCGGGTCCCGCGCGTACTCCGCGACACCTGTGCGGGCGCGGAACGAGAGGAGCCGGGCGAGGTCGAGCATCGCCTCGGAGCGCCAGGCCTCGGCATCCGCGCCGAACAGGTCGAGGCTGCCGTCCAGCAGGTGCTGCGCCTCGTCCAGGAGCTCCGATGGCGGCCCCTCGCCCGCGTTCAACCCGCGGCGGAACTGTTCGTGCACCGCCTGCCCGAGCATGGACGTCACCTTGGCGTGGTCGGCTTCCTCGTCCGGTTCCCGCGTGAGGAGGGTCCTCAACTCGGACACCAGCTCGGCGAGATAGCGGCGGTCGCCGTCGTCGGTGACCACGTACCGGATCTCCAGCAGCTCGGCCAGGCAGGACCGGAAGAAGAACGTGTCGTCGTAGCCGATCACCGCGCGCAGCTCCGCGATCGCGAGGTCGATCTCGCCGACGTCCTGCAGCAGCCGCGCCCGGCACCGGTGCCAGCACGCGGACACGTAGCCCGCCCACAGCCAGTCGCGGGAAGCTTCACCAGCGATGGCCTGGACCCAGTCCAGGTGGTAGCGGATCTCGTCGAACACGGCATGATCGCCGGGCTCGCCCTCGTCCAGCTGCTCCTCGACCTGCTGGAGCAGCAGCTCGACCCGCTCGAACCGCTCGCCGTGCTCGTCGATTACTGGATCACCAGCTCCCAGTTGTCGTCCAGCACGAACGGGGTGTCGTCGAGCCGCACTCCTCGTTCCCGCAGTTCGGCGGGCAGCTTCTCCACGATCTCGGCAGGCGCCTCCTCCACGAACAGTGCGGTGCCGTCGAAGTGAAGGCGGACCCACAACCAGTGCTCACCAATCGTGGCAGCCGCATAGCCGTCGACCACCAGCCATCGCGCGAAGTCCGCGCCGACCGCGCACCCGAGTCCCGCCAGCGCCTCCGCGACGGCGGACGCGACCGTTCGGCGGTGGCGTGCGGTGTCCTCGCACCGCACCGCGTCGAGCAGGCGTACCCGGAGGTCCTCCCCGGCCATGACATCGCGGTAGCGCGCGAGAGACCGGCCGATGATCACCGCGATCTCCAGCGACAACGCCCTGGCGTCCGCCACGGAGTCCGACCGGGACAGGTCCTCGAACACGACCAGCGCGGCGCCGACGGCTTCTTCCTCGCACAGATGGCCTTTGCCGGTGATCAGCCACCGGGCGTCGGCGACGGCCCCGCGCAGCGCGTGGCCGGACAGTCCGGATGGGACGGCCTCGAACCCCCGCTGTTCCCGCCACGCCGCGTTGACCGACTCCTCCGCCGAGGCGAGCGCGGCGGTCACCTGGGACAGAAGCTCTTGCAGTTCCAGGACACCCAGGTCGCCGGGGACCACGTGGCCGAGCCCACCGGCCCTCGCACGCAGGACGGCCAGGCGAGCCAGCGCGAAGGCGACGTCCCCTCGCAACTCCCGCCTGTGCTCCGCCTCCTCGTCGGCGAACGACAGGTGAAAACCGACGGTTGAGCTCATGGATCCTCGCGGGTGGTCGGACGGACCACGAAGTTACGTCGAGGCGAGCGGGATTCCCTGACGCGACAATCAACTGTCCTGTTTCTGTCCAAATATTCCGCTGCGCGCCGGGGCAGAATGTCCGCCTACGGAACGGGAGTGGTGCCCGTGGCGGTGCAGCACATCATCGACGCACTGGTGGAGGACTGGGACCGGGTCACCGGCCTGCTCGGGGAGAGCGGGCGCACCAGGCTGCGCGGGCTGGTCGAGGCGATCCGTGCCGCGACCACCGCTGAAGAACGCGCTCGCGGGGCGCACGCCCTCACGCGGTTGCTCGGCGAGTTGTTGCCGCACGACGACAAGGTGTTCGCCGGGACCGGCGTCCGCTACTCCCACCCAGGTCACGAGGTCGATCTGGACCGCGCGCTCGTCGCGTTGTCCGGTGATCCCAGGCTGTACGGGCGCCCGCGCAGCCCCAGGGAACGCATCCTCACGCACCAGTGGGAGTCGATCGCCGACCTGCGCGGACGCGGGCACACACCCGACGCGACCGGCGTGATCAAGCTGGACCGCGACGACGGAAGCGCGTCGGTGCCGCTGTTCCAGTTCGACGAGTCGGGCGCACCGCTGGAGGTCGTGTTGCGGGTGAACTGGTTGCTGCGCGCCGACGACGACCCGTGGGGTGCGGCCGACTGGTGGTTCAGCGTGAACGCCTGGCTCGCCGAGCCGCCGGCCGAGCTGATCGGGCGCGCGCCCGACGAGCTGCTGGTGGCCGCCGCCGTCGCGATGGCGGAGGGCTGAGCCGTGCCCGAGATCCCTCCCCCGCCGAGACTCGTCGGCACCCCGGCGCGCGAGACCGTCCCCGCCGGCAGCACCTTCTACCGCGTCCACCCCGCCGACAGGAACCCGTCGGTGTTCGATCCGCAGCACGGCAGCGCGTTCGGTGGCGGCCGGTTCGACGCGTGCGCCGGCGCCGGGTACCGCACGCTCTGCATGTCCGCGACACAGGAGACCACCATCGCGGAACGCTTCCTGCGCGAGTTCGCGGTCACCCAGGCCGTCCAGCGGATCCTGCCCAGAAGGGCGCTGGCGGGCCAGGTGCTGACACAACTGCAGACCACCGGCGATCTCAACCTCATCCGCCTGTACACCTCGCAGGAAGTCGCTGCGGTGCACCAGGACTCGTGGCTGACCACGTCCACACCGGACCGTTTCCACACGACCAGGGAATGGGCTTCCTGGCTGCACAAGGAGGTTCCCTGGGCGGACGGCATCCTCTGGCAGTCGATCGCGGACATGCCGAGGGAGACCGTCGTGCTGTTCGACGACCGGTGCCCCGCTCCCCAGAGGATCGGGACCTCGCGGGCGCTCGACGACCCGGCCGAACTGCCGTGGCTGATCGACCTGCTCAAGCCCTACGGGGTGGAGGTGGACCCGCCCCCGGCGAACCGCCCGCGGTTCTTCATCAACTTCCGCAGCGGCGACGCGGAGGCCGTCCCCGAACTGCTGCAGCGGGAACTGGTCCGCAGGCTGGGCGAACGCGAGGTGTTCTACGACATCCGCTCGATGAGGCCCGGCACACCGGACTTCGCCAGGACCCTCGAGGAGAACGTGCACGGCTGCCAGACGCTGATCGCGATCGTCGGCAGGCGCTGGGAGAACCTGTGCAACGACCAGGGCGTGAGGTTCCTGGACGATCCGCAGGACTGGGTGCGCCGAGAGCTCGTCCTGGCCCACCAGTTGCAGAAGAAGGTCTTTCCCGTGCTGGTGGGCCTGCGCAAGCCGCTGAGGGCGGAGTCGTTGCCGCCCGAACTGGCGCACCTCGCGGGAACACAGCTCCACCACCTGCCCCGCGGGTTCACGGACCTCGACATCGAGCAGCTGGTGAACAGGCTGCTCGAAGAGTGAACGGGCGCCCCGAGGTCCGGGGCGCCCGTCAGGTCACACGTTGTCGGTGTGCGTGACGCCCGCGGTGCGGTAGTCCTGCACAGCGGTCTTCACCTGGGCCGGGCTCAGCACCTGGTCCTTGGCGAAGTACACGTAGTCGACCTCCTGCTGGTAGGCGCGCTCGGCCGAGCTGCCCTGCAGGCCGCCCGAGATGAACCACAGGTTGAAGTTGATCGACATCGGCGTCTCGGGGTAGTACTTGTCGCCGTGGTCGGCGACCAGGTTGCCGTCGATGTAGTACTTCACGCGGCCGTTCGCGACCTGGAAGACGAGGTCGTGCCAGCCGGCGTAGCTCTGCCGCTGTTCGTTGTGGATGTTGTCGGCGACCCACGGTTCGTTCTGGTAGGTCTCCCAGGTGGTCTCGTACATGATGTTGGCCGGCTCGCCCCAGCCGCCGTTGGGCAGGTACTCGAAGTCGATCTCGCCGTAGTTCGGGGCCATCGGCGCGTCGAGCGGGGTGATGGTGAAGAACGTCTGCACGACGTGGTCGCCGTCCGGGCCGAAGACCGGTGCGTCGCTGAACTTCACGCGCGAGGCGTAGGTGCCCTCGAAGAACTTGCGCTGGTGGTACAGCTCCGTCTGCTTGGCGGCGGAGCCGTTGTTCCACGAGTCGAGGCGCATGACCTTCTGGCCGTCGACGGTCGGGAACGTGATGCGCGACGGGTCCCATTCGGCGCCCGGTACGCCGGGGCCGCCGGCTCCCCCGCGGACGGTCCAGCCGCGCTGGGTGATCCGCGAGTCGCTCGAGTTGGTGTAGGCGAAGTCGTCGAACATCTTGGCGCCGTTGGGGTTCGGCGGCGTCGTCGTGGTGGTCGTGGTGGTGGGCGGGCTGCCGCCGGGCGGGGTGCCCCACAGCAACGTGCTGCCGCGGTACACGGTCACCTTGTTCCACGCCGAGTAGGTGCTCTCACCGCGGAACGAGTAGTCGTCGGTCTGGGTGATCGGGCCCCAGTTGGTGCGGTAGAAGCGGAGTTGCAGGTCCCCGGAGTCGGCACCGGGGTTCAGGGTGCCCGCGCCGGAGGTGAAGCCGACCTCCAGGTACCGGTCGGCCGGGCCGCCGGTCAGCGTGCCGAACTGGCCGGTCACGTTGCCGCAGCCGCGCACGGCCCACGAGCAGGCGAACCGGTAACCCACGTCCGGGGTGTCGCTCTTGAAGTAGTAGCGGATCTTCACGTCGGACAGGGGCACGCTGGTGGTGCCCGAGTTGACCAGTTTGAACCACGGTTCGGCCTGGTCGGTCGTCGCACCGGACGCGCTGGTCCGGTACTGGGCGGTGATCGCGTCGGCGGCGAAGGCGTTCGGCGCCACGGCCAGGGCTGCGACGGCGAGCGCCGCGCAGGACGCGGCTAGGAGTGCTCGCAACGTTCTCTCCTCATCTCGGCAGGGATGGACAGGGCGGCGAGCCTGTGCGAGTGGAGGCGCATCCGGGTGGTGAAGCCCTCCCACTCGGGGCGCTGGGACCAGAGGGTGTCGGCCAGCGCGACCAGACGGGGAAATGCCAGGTATTCGAGGTGGTCACGGGAACGGACGTGTTCGGTCCACAGCTGGCACTGGGCGCCGAGCACGCCGTCGGGCAGCGGCACGTCGTAGACGTCGCGGGTGGTCACGACGAACCCCGGCTGGCCAGGGGGTTCGTGCGGGCTGTCCGAGCGCGGGTAGTCGAGGTAGGTGGACGTGTGCGGGGCCATGACGACCGGCTGGCCGCGTTCCAGCGCTTTGGCCGCTTGGGATTCGTCCTTCCACGGCATGACGACGGCCCGTGAATCGCCGGTGGGTTCCCAGGCGGCAGGGACGCGGCCGCGGTCGAGCACGTACTTGCTGGCCTGGCGGAGGAACTGGCCGTGCACGTCCTCTGGCAGCAGGCACTCGTCACCACCGAGGTGGACGTGCTCGCCGGGGAACACCTCCAGCACCTCGGCCAGCACCTCGCGGACGAAACCCATGGCGTGCAGGCCGAACGCCGCGTCGCTGATGCCCCAACGGGTCCAGACGGGCAACGGTTCCGGTGCGATGCCCAGGTCGGGGTAGGCGGCGAGCGCGGCGCGGGCGTGGCCGGGCATCTCGACCTCCGGCATGATCCGGATGCCGCGCTCGGCGGCGTACGCCACCAGGTTCTCCAGCTCGCTTCGGGTGTAGGTGCCGCCGTGCGGGACGCCGTCGCCGTTGGTCTCGGTGCGCCAGCCGCCGATCGAGGTCAGCAACGGGTGCGTGGGCACCGGCATGCGCCAGCCCTGGTCGTCGGTCAGGTGCAGGTGCAGGACGTTGAGCTTGTGGAACGCCATCAGGTCGATGAACCTGCGCAGCACGTGCACCGGCTGGAAGTGCCTGGCCACGTCCAGCATGAACCCGCGCCAAGGCAGCCTGGGCACGTCGCGGATGTCGGTGCCGGGCAGCGTCCAGTCCACTTCGGACACCCGTGACGACCTCAGCGCCTCCACCGGCAGGAGCTGGCGGATGGTCTGCACGCCGTGTGCCAGGCCGGTCGGTGTGCCGGCGCGCAGCAGGACGCCGTGTTCGTTGACGGTCAGCGCGTAGCCCTCCGCGCCGAGGCCGACGAGTTTCGCGTCCAGCGCGATGACGATCTGGCCGTAGTCCGCGATCGGCAACGGCAGCCCGGTAGCCGGCCTGAGGAGGGACCGGAGTAGTCGCGCGGCGGGTTCGGCGCCGGGGGTGACCCGCACGCTCGTGCCGCAGTCCAGCGTGAAACCCCTGCTGCGGCGCACGATCCTGGTCGGGAGTGGAACGATCACCCCTTCACCGCCCCTCCGACGATGCCGGTCGTGACCCGGCCCTGCAACACGATGAAGATCAGCAGCACCGGCAGCATGAACAGCGTCGAGGCGGCCATCGTGGCTCCCCAGTCGGTGCCGAAGGTGTTGTTGAACGAGGACAGCCAGACCGGCAGCGTGCGGTCGTCCTGGTCCTTGATGATCAGCACGTTGGCGAAGGCGAACTCGTTCCACGCGGTGATGAACCCGAACAGCGAGGTCGCCAGCAGACCCGGTGCCAGCAGGGGGAACACGACCTTGCGGAACGCCTGCCCGCGCGTGCACCCGTCGACCTGCGCCGCCTCCTCCAGGTCGACCGGGATGGCGGCGAGGAACCCGCGCAGCGTCACGATGGTGAACGGCAGCGTCATCATGAAGTAGACCAGCGTGAGGATCCACAACGTGTCGAGCATGCCGGTGTCGCGGGCGATCACGTAGATCGGGATCAGCAACGCCTCCCACGGCGTCATCTGCGCGACGAACACCATCAGCACGAACGCCCTGCGGCCCTTCCACTGCAGCCGCGCGATCGCGAACGCCGCGAGCATGGCCACCAGCAGCGCCAGGATCACCGCCCCGCCCGCGACCAGCAGACTGTTGCGCCAGAACGAGAAGAACCCCTTGGCCGCGATCGCGGTGCCGAAGTGGTCGAACGTGATGGGGAGCGGCAGGAACGTCGGCGTCGCGCTCTGGATGTCCTTGGTGGGCTTGAAGGCCGTGAGCACCATCCAGTAGACGGGGAACACCGAGAGGACGAAGACGACGAGCGCCGCCGTGGTGCGCGAGATCCGGCCGATCATGCTTCCCGCTCCTGACGGTAGAGCTGGCGGAAGTACGCCAGCAGCGCGAGCACGAGCAGCACCACCATGAGCATCGACACGGCCGCGCCGAGGTCGTAGCGCTGCAACGACTGCGCGACCTGGAACGCGTAGACCGGCAACGTCGTCGTGGCCTGGCCGGGACCGCCCTGGCTGATCACCCAGATCTGCACGAACGCCTTGACGACCCAGATCACCTCCAGGCACGTGATCAGCCCGAACATGGCGCGCAGCATGGGGAACGTGATGGTCGAGAACACCCGCCACGCGCCGGCGCCGTCGATCCGCGCGGCCTCGTACAGCTCCTGCGGCACGGTGATCATGGCCGCGTACAGCGACAGCGCGGCGAACGGGATCGACTGCCAGACGATCAGCGTCACGAGGATGCCGAACGTCGCCTCGCCGTCCGCGAACCACGTGTAGTCGCGGTACTCCTCGAAGCCCAGCGCGACCAGCGCCCAGTTCACGACGCCGAGCCGCGACTGGAAGAGCCACTGGAACACCGTGGTCGCCGCGATGATCGGCGTCGCCCAGGTGAGCACCAGCCCGCCCATCACGAGGAACCGCAGCCACTTGCCGAGCCGCACGAGCAGCAGGGCGACGAGCGTGGACAGCACCATGATCAGCACGACGTTGATCGCGGTGAACCAGAGCGTGCGCCTGACCACGGCCCAGAACTCGGGGTCGGACAGCACCTTCACGTAGTTCGCGAGCCCGACGAACTTCGCGTCGCCGCGCACGAGCTGCGGCAGCCCGAACTCCTGCAGCGAGATGATCACGTTGCGCACCAACGGGTACAGCAGCAGATATGCGGTGGTGAGCAGCGTGGGCGCGATCAGGACGTACGGCAGGACAGAGCGTTTGCGGCGCTTCGGCGGGGCCGGTGCAGTCTCCTGCACCGGCCTCTCGGCGAGGAGCGTCATTTGCCGGAGTTGAGCGCTTGGGTGATCACTTCGTCGGCGGTCTTGGCCGCTGCCGCGGGATCGGCCCCGGTCAGGACCGCGGTCTGAAACTCCTTGATCGGGTTGCGCGCCTCGACCGCCGCCCAGTTGGGCGAGTTCGGGGTGGCGTGCCCGTTGGCCGCGCCCTGGGCCATCGCCGCCGTGCCGGGATCACCGCCCACGTCCTTGGCGAGCGACTTGCGGTTCGGCACGTAGTTCATCGCCTTCGCGAGCTCCACCTGCCACTTCTCGCCGGCCAGCGCCTTGACGACCTCGTACGCGCCGTCCTGCCTGGTGGACGCGAGCGGGATGATCAGGTCGGAACCGCCGGTGAACACCGCGCCGGGCTTGTCCGCCGTCTTGCCGGGGATCGGGAAGAACCCGATCTTGCCCTCCAGCGCGGGGTTCGCCTTGGTGACGAGCTTCGCCGCACCCGGCACCGCGATGAACTGGGCGACCTTGCCGCCCGCCACGACGTCCGTCTGCTGCGGCTTGGCCTCGTCGGAGTCCTTCGGCCCGTCGCCGAGCGCCTGGAGCTGCTTGTAGAAGTTCATGCCCGCCAACGCCTCCGGCGTGCTCAGCGAGCCACTCCACTTGTCGCCGCTCTGCTTGGCGAGGTCACCGCCCTCGTCCCAGACGAACCCGGACAGCGTGTACCAGTTCTGGCCGGGCAGGTAGATGCCCTGCTGGTCACCCTGGTCGAGCTTGGCCGTGGCGGTGAGCCACTCCTCGCGCGTCTTGGGCGGCGTGACCTGCGCGGCCTCGAAGAGGTCCTTGCGGTAGATGACGACCCGGTTGGCCGCGTAGAACGGCACGCCGAACTGCTTGCCGTCGACGGAACCCGGCTCGCTCAGGCCAGGGATCCAGTCGTCGCCCTGCAGCTCGGCCTTCTTGGCGGACAGGTCGGTGACGCCCTTGCTGGCGACGTACTGGGCGACCTGGGTGTTGCCGACCTCGATCACGTCCGGCGGGTCGGTGCTGGCCAGAGCACTGGTCACCTTCTGCGTGATGCCGTTCCACTCCTGGATCTGGATCAACAGGTCGAGGTTCGCGTGATCGCGTTCGAACTCGCTCTCGAACTTGGACACGAACTCCTCGGTGGCCGTGTCCTTCATGAGCCACACGGTGATCTCCTGCTTCTCACCGCCGCCCGCGGACGTACCGCAGGCGGACAGAGTGAGAGCCAGGACGAGTAAGGCAGCGGAGCGCGACACGACTCACCTCTCGCTGGGGATGTGACCAATTGGTCAGGTCTCGACGGGTGAGGTAGAAAGTGGCATAGACCACTTCTCAGGTCAATCCCCTGGTTGGATGTGTGGGAGCGCTCTAGATCTTCAACAAGCTGGTTACTTACCAGTGGTATGCCATACTGGCCGCCGACCGAGCGGAGGGGCATGGCCGAAGCGATCCTCAAGCGTGAGCAGGTCCGCGACTACCTGCTCGAGCTCATCGAGACCCACCCCGCGGGCGCCCCGATCCCCGCCGAACGCGTGCTGTGCCAGCAACTCTCGGTCTCCCGCCCGACCGTCCGCTCGGCCGTGGAGGAACTGGTCAACACCGGGCTGCTCGTCCGCCAGCACGGCAGGGGCACCTTCGTCGCGCGCGCCAAGATCACCCAGGAGATGGTGTCCGACACCGGGTCCATGTCCCTGCCCCAAGCGGGCGGTACCTGGTCCTCACGGGTGCTCGAACACGCCCGCATCCCGGCCGGCGCCAGGGTGGGCCGCCGTCTGCACCTCTCCCCCGCCGCCGAGATCCACTACATCGCCCGCCTGCGCCTGGTCGACGGCGAGCCGATGGCGCTGGAGTACCTGCACGTACCAGCGTTGGCCGCGCCGGGACTGACGTTGCACGACATGGAGTCCGGCGACTTCTACGAACGGCTGCGCGAGCACGGCGTCCACGTTTCCGAGGCGGTGCAGTCGATCGAGCCGACCGTGGTCAACGACTCGGAGGCCGCGCTGCTCGGAGTTCCCGTGCTGGCACCGGCTCTGCTGTTCGAACGGCTGACGACCGATGCGGAGGGACGGCAGGTCGAGTACGTGCACTCGATCTACCGCGGGGACCGGTACAAGATCGTGTCGCGGTTGACGCTGGGGGCTTCGCCGCGCAATGCCGTGGACGTGGAGGCACGGGTCAGCGGCAGCCCGTTCTGATCACATGAACCGGGTGCTCTGACTGTCGATGAAGCTCTGTGCCCGCTCAAGGGTGTGCGAGGCATAGGTTCCGCCGGCACGCGCGTCCAGCAGGGCGTTCTGCTGCGCGTCCGTCATCATCCGCTGCAGCTCGAAACGTTGGTGCATCGACCTGTCCGGGTCCTGCTTGAGGAACTTCTCCTCGATGCCCTCGCTCATCGCGATGACGCGTTCCAGGGTCTGCTCCAGCAGGTGCTCGTCGAACGGCTGCCCGTTCTCGCGGCACAACGTCGAGCTCTCCAGCAGCGTCCGGCTCGACGTCACCAGCTCGCCCGCCAGCCGGGCGTACTCGCGGCGTTCGTGTTCCTCGTCGTTGCCGCGGATGCCCAGCCACCGGATCACCAGCGGCAGCGAGCCGCCCTGCACGACCAGGGTGAGGATCGCGACGGTGAAGGCGATCAGGATCAGCTCGTTGCGCAACGGCAGGTCCTCCGGCAGCGTCTGGGCGGCCGCCACCGTCACCACGCCGCGCATGCCCGACCAGGCGAGCACCGCCCCGCCCCGCCAGCTCAGGCCCTCGCTGGCGTAGAAGGCCACGTCGGCCTGCTTGCGTTGCAGCATGCGGATTCCCCGGTCGTACCGCTTCTCCTCGCCGGGTTTGGGGCCCCGCGCGACGAACCGGTCCGCGAAGGCCTCCAGCTTGCTGGTGAACGCGTCCGCGCGGCGTTGCTGGCGGCGCAGCAGGGCGATCACCGGGATGGTGAACGCCACGCGCAGCAGGACCAGCGCCACCGTGGCCAGCACGCCGATCACCAGTGTGCGCGCCAGGCCCTCGTCCGCCACGGCACCGACGACCGTCGTGAGCTCGAAGCCCACCAGCAGGAAGACGCCGTTCTCCAGGATCAGCTGGATGGTGCGCCAGTTGGTGCGTTCGGAGATGCGGTCGTGCGCGGTGAACCGCTTCGCGCTCTGGTGACCCGTGATCAGGCCGGCCACGACGACGGCGATCACACCGGACGCGTGCACCTCCTCGGCCGGGATGAACGCCAGGAACGGGACCACGTAGGAGATCGCGGTCGTCAGCACGGGCTGACCCTGGATCTTCGACCGCGCCCACACCGACACGATGCCCACCGCGGCACCGATCACCACGCCCACCGACACGGCGAACGCGAAGTCGCCCACCGCACTGCCGAACGACACGCTGGCCGTGATCGCGACGATGGCCGTGCGCAGCAGCACGAGCGCGGTCGCGTCGTTGACCAGGCCTTCACCCTCGAGGATCGTGACGAGCCTGGGCGGCAGGCCGAGCTTCTTGCCGATCGACGTGGCCGCGACCGCGTCGGGCGGGCTGATCACGGCACCGAGCGCGAGCGCCGCCGCGAAGCCGATCTCGGGCAGCAGCCACCAGATCAGCAGGCCGGTCCCGAACGCGGACACGGCCACGAGCAGCACCGACAGCGCCCCGATGGTCGCGAAGTTGCGCCGGAAGTCGACCACCGGCACGTTCACCGCCGCTGAGTACAGGATCGGCGGCAGCACGATCACCAGGATCCACTCGGGCTCCACGACCAGGTGCGGCGCTCCCGGCAGCTGACTGCAGCCCATGCCGACGAGCACGAGCAGCACGGGTGCGGCCACACCCAGTTTGGGCGCGGCGTACGACACCACCACGATGATCAGCACGGCCGCGACGGCGAGCAAGGCCCATTCCTGCATGAAGTGCAGTTTGCTTGATCGGAACGGACCTCGCCCGCGCAGCCACGCCGGTCAGGAGGCAGGAAGCACGTGGCGGCCGTCACGGTCGGTGGTCAGGCACAACGAGCAGATCTCGCCGCCGAGGGCGCTCGCCGTCATGTCCGGCCGCTCGTACGACTCCGTGCACACGACGCACTCGTACCGCGTCCCGCTCGGGTTGCCGTCCTCGTCGAGCACCGGCTCCGCGATGCCGTCGTCCGTGCGGCGCAAGTAGAACCGGCCGCGCGTGAGCACCGCGAGCAACGGCGTCAGCACGATCGGGATGCCGACCGCGACCAGCGGCGAGTACGGCTGGATCGCCGCGCCGAACAGTCCGAAGTAGACCGAGATGGAGAGGATCGACGAGGCGAGGAACGACCCGACACCCACCGGGTTGACCGGGAACAGCATGCCGCGGCGGAACTCCGGCTGCTTCGGCGACAGCTTCAGCAGGTACTTGTTGATCGCGATGTCCGCCGCGACCGTGACGACCCAGGCCATCGCGCAGTTCGAGTAGAAGCTCAGCAGGTTGTTCAGGAAGCTGAACATGTCCGCTTCCATCAGCACCAGCGCGATCGCGAGGTTGACCAGCACGAACACCAGGCGGCCCGGATAGTGCTTGGTGACGCGGGTGAACGAGTTCGTCCACGCCAGCGACCCCGAGTAGGCGTTGGTGACGTTGATCTTCACCTGGCTCAGCACCACGAGCACCAACGCCAGCGGCACGACCAGCCACGCCGGCATGAACTGCTTGAACACCCCGGTGAACTGCTCGATCGGCTCCACCGCCGCGACCTTGCCGACCGCGTCGAGCACGTAGACCGCCATGAACGCGCCGATCGCCTGCTTGAGCGCGCCGAACACGACCCAGCCCGGTCCGGCCATGACCACGGACGTCCACCACGCGCGGCGGTTCTCGGCGGTGCGCGGCGGCATGAACCGCAGGTAGTCGATCTGCTCGCCGATCTGCCCCATCAACGACAGGCACACGCCGGCGCCGAGCATCACCGCGGCGGTGTTCACGCCGGTGTCCCCGTAGGCGAGCCAGCGGCTCACCGAGTCCGGGTCCGCGATCACCAGGTACAGCAGCGGTGCCACCATCAGCAGCAGCCACAACGGGTTCGTCCAGCTCTGCAGCTTCGCGAGCACCTTCATCCCGTAGATCACCAGCGGGATGATCACCAGTGTCGAGGCCAGGTACCCGAGCCACAACGGCAGACCCAGCGCGTACCGCAGGCCCTGCGCCATGATCGAGCCCTCGAGCGCGAAGAAGATGAACGTGAAGCTCGCGAAGATCACGCTGGTGATGACCGAGCCGTAGTAACCGAACCCGGATCCGCGCGTGATCAGGTCGAGGTCGATGTTGTACCGGGCCGCGTAGTAGGCCAGCGGGAACCCGGTCACGAAGATGACGATCGCCGCGAACCCGATGGCCAGCAACGCGTTCCCGGTGCCGTGCGCGAGGCCGATGCCCGCGCCGATGGAGAAGTCCGCCATGTAGGCGATCCCGCCGAGTGCGGACGCCCCGACGACGGCGGGTGTCCAGCGCCGGTACGAGCGGGGCGCGAACCGCAGGGTGTAGTCCTCGAGCGTCTCTTTGGACGCCGCGCGAACCGGCGTGGGCTCCACAACCTCGTCAAGGGTCATGGATCTCGACGCTAGGAAACGCTCGTTTCAGCCGATCACGCCGCGTGTGACGGACCGGTGACGCTATGTTCACCTGTCATGGATGATCTCGTGACGTTCATGAAGCAGCGCAAGGTCGCCGACGAGGTGGCCGCCCAGACGTGGGCCGAGCGTGCCGCGGCCATCTCGGAGTGGGCGCGCAAGGTCGTGGTCCTGCTGACGAACCACCAGATCCCCGCCGAGCACACGCTGCACGACACGGTCAGCGGCCAGAAGGTGCGGATCGCGTCCGGGTGGCTCGTGCTGGCCACCAGGATGCCGAGCCAGACCCACCCCGGCGTGCTCAAGGAGGCCGGGATCTTCCTGACCCCGGCCGCGGAGCTGTGGCAGTACGACAACGAGTGGCCGATGGCCGCCCGCCTCACCGCGACCATCCCCGCGTTCAGGACGCCGGACGGTGCGGTGATGCGGGCCCGCTGCGAGTGGATCCTCGACAACGTCATCGAGGCGTTCGCGGACACGCTGGAACGCCACGGCATCGACGTCTTCGAGCTGGAGGGGCTCTAGAGCTTCCAGATCCGCACGGTCTTGTCGTCGCCGCCGGCCGCGATCCTCTTGCCGTCCGGCGAGAACGCCACGGTCTGGATCTGCCCGCCCGCACCGATCACGGTGGCGCGGACCTTCTTGGTCTCGACGTCCCACAGCTGGACGAAGTTGCCCTGGCCCCAGGCCGCGACCGTGTCGCCGTCCGGGTGGAACAGCGCGCTCGACAGGGTGAGGCCGTCGTCGGCCCGCAGGAACACGGCCTTGCTCTGCCCCGACGCCACGTCCCAGAGCTGCATGGCGTTCTTGCCGTCGCCGTCGATGACCGCCAGGGTCTTGCCGTCGGGTGAGAACGAGCCGCCGTCGCCGGTCGAGTCGTTGATGGTCATGACCGTCTTGCCGGTGGCCGGGTCGACGATCTTGATCTCCTGGTACTTCGTGCCCGCGTAGGCGAGCAGCTTGCCGTCCGGGCTGAACGAGAGGTCGCTGCTGCCCTGGGCCTCGGTCAGGCCGATCTTGACCGCGCGCGTCGCCACGTCCCAGACCTGCAGCCGGCCGGTGTGGGTGATTCCCACCAGGGTCTTGCCGTCCGGGTGGAAGCGCAGCGTCTTCATGATCGACCGGCTCTGGTCGAGGCCGCCGATCATCGTGCGGTCGGCGATGTTCCACAGGTACGTGGTCAGGTCGCCGGTGCGGTTGCCGCCCGCGGCGAGGATCTTGCCGTCCGGGCTGATCGCGACCGCGCACGCCGACGCGCCGCCGGGGCCGTCCGGGTTCTGGACGGTGCCGATGAGCTTGTTGGTCGTGGTGTCCCAGATGCGCACGAGGGCGCCGCCCTCGCCCAGGCCGTCCTCGGCGCTGGCGAGGAGCTTGCCGTCCGGGCTCCAGGCGATCGACGACACCGACTCCTTGTGGTCGACCAGCTGGACGTGCTCGGTGAACTCCTCCGGGCGTCCCGGCTGGGCCTTCGACGAGGTCGTCGTCTGCTCGGAGCCGCCCTCCTTGTTGGAGGCCGCCTTGTTGTTGCCGTTGGTGGACGGCAGTTGCGCGCCCTCACCGTCGTTGTTCCTCGTGCCGAGCCACCAAGCGGTGCCGCCGCCGATCAACGCGACCGCGCCGACCCCGGCGAGCAGGGCCGTGCGTCTGCTGACGCCCTGCTTGGCCACCACCGGCAGCACGACGGGGGCGCCGGCGAGCATCGCGAGAGCCTGGTCGACGGTGGCGCGTTCGGCGGGGTTCTTGCGCAGCAGGCCGCCGAGCAGCGACGCGAGGTGCCCCGCGCGTTGCGGGGGCGGCGGGTCCTGGGTGAGCAGCATCGACAGGGTCGTCATGAAGTCCTGGCCCTGGTACGGCGGCCTGCCCTCGACGGCCGCGTACAGGGTGGCGCCGAGCGACCACATGTCCGTCGCCGGGGTGATCGGCGCGCCGGTGCCCTGCTCGGGCGCCATGTACGCGGGCGTGCCGACGATCGAGCCGTCGGTGGTCAGCGGGACGTCGCCGGTGAGCCGCGCGATGCCGAAGTCGGTGATGACGACCCGGTCGCCGGACAGCAACACGTTGGCGGGCTTGAGATCGCGGTGCACGATGCCCGCCTGGTGCGCCACCCGCAACGCGCTCAGCATCGACGTGGCGACGTAGGCGACCTGGTCCGGCGGCAGCGCGCCCTGGGTCTTGATGGCGTCGGAGAGCGACCCGCCCCGGACGAACTCCATCACGATCATCGGGGTGCCGTTGTACTCGACGACGTCGTGCACGGTGACGATGCCGGGGTGGTTGAGCTGGCCCGCGAGCTGCGCCTCGCGCATGGCGCGCTGGCACAGCAACTCCCGCTGCTGCGGGTCGAGCCCGAGCGGCAGCAACAGCTCCTTGATGGCCACCTCACGGCCGATGACCTCGTCCCGGCCGAGCCAGACCCGGCCCATGCCGCCGACGCCGATCACCTGAACGAGCCGGTAGCGCTGCGCCACCAGACTTCCCGTCGCATCTGTCACGGCGCGCAGCTTAGATGGGAGAACGCGCTCTCACGACGGTAACCGGCAAGTTCGTGAACAATCGGAACTGTTGGTAGCCAAGCAACATCCTGCACGTTCAATCGGTCGACAATGGACCTGTCCCTAGTGGACTCTCGCGACCTCGATCCCGATCTCCCCGAACAGCCGCAACTTCCGCGTCCTCGTCGGTTCCGCGGCGAACCCGGCCTCGCCGATCCCCTTCACCGGGTGGCCGCGGCGCACGATGTCCGCGAGCACGAGCAGGCCGCCCGGCCGCAGCACCCGCCGGACCTCGGCCAGCATCTCGCCCTTCGAAGGCCCGTCGAGGTGGTGCAGCATCAGGCTGGAGAAGACGACGTCGAACAAGGCGTCGGGGAACGCCAGCTCCTGCGCGAAACCCCGGTCCAGCCTCGCCCTCACCCCCGCCCGCCGCAGCTTTCCCTCCGCCCGTGCCAGCATCTTCAGGTCGGGGTCCACGCCGAAGAGCTCGACGTCGCGATGGCGCTTCCCGGTGGAGCGCAACAGGTTCCCGGTGCCGCAGCCGACGTCGAGCACCCGTTGCCCGGCGCTCAGACCGGCCACCTCGACCATCTCCCGATGGATCGACGACAGTCCGGACACCTGGTGCAGCACGTCGTAGAAGGGCAGCAGGTAGTGCTTGCCCATCCCGGGCAGGTAGTCCCGCTCTTGGGACGATGTTTCGGCCATGTCCTCATTCTGAGTGCTGCTGTACCAGGATTTCTGTGCCGATCCACGGTTTGAATGGGACGATTCGACGGTGCGAGCGATTCGAACGCCCATGAAGGGCGACGGGCCTGCGAAGTACTCATGGCAGCCTGCTCCCGGTGACCTGCCCGTCATGGCCGTGCGGCTCGGGCACGGCGCGGACTTCGACGGCGCGCACGAGGCCCACTCCCACGACTTCCCCGGCCTGGCCTACTTCGGGACAGCCGGCGGTGTGGTCCGTCACGGCCGCCAGGCGAGGCAGGTCGAGGCCGGCGACCTGTTCGTCATCGCACCCGGCGACGTGATGGGCCAGGCCCGCAGCGACGACCTGCTCGGTGCACGCGGCTGGGGCGTCTTCTTCACCTCCGACGCACTCGGCCAGGACACCCCCGGCGCGCACCTGGCGTGGCGCACACACCCGTTGCTGTTCCCGTTCGTCCACGGCGGCGCGACCGGGGCGTTGCGGCTCAAGGTGCCCGTCGAGCAGCGCACCGAGTGGACCGCTCGCGTGGAGGCGTTGCACGAGGAGCTGACGCAACGCCGCGACGGCTACCGGGAGGCCGTGTCGGCCCACCTGACGCTGCTGCTGGTCGGGGTGTCGAGACTGGCCGCGGACGTCGTCGGCGACCTGCGCGAGAACGCCGAACCGCTGCTGGCCGAGGTGTTCGACGTGATCGAACGGCGCTACCGGGAACCGTTGTCGCTGCGCGAGGTCGCCGCCGCGGTCCGCATCTCCCCCGGCCACCTGACCTCGACGGTGCGCAAGCGGACCGGGCGCACGGTGCAGGAGTGGATCACCGAGCGCCGGATGGTGCAGGCACGGCGGCTGCTGGCGGGAACGGACCTGCCGGTCGGCGACATCGGGCGGCAGGTGGGCATCCCGGACGCCGGCTACTTCGCGCGGACGTTCGGCAGGTCGCACGGGATGAGCCCTACGCGTTGGCGGCGGTTCAACCACCTGAACACCCGCTGAACTCCTGTGGACGGCCTGTCGATCACCAGGCGTTTCGTCGTTTTCGTCCCTCCGGGTCGTGGCAGTGTCGTGACCATGACCGGCACCACCCTGAACGACGGCAAGGACCTCGGCGCGAGGTTCCACGACCGGATGGAAGTCGTGGTGAGGTGGCTGCCGTTCGGTCTGTCCCACGCCGTCGCGCCGAGCTTCCTCGGGTTCGCCCTGATCAACGGGTTCACGTTCGGCATCGACCTGCTGCTGCTCACGCTGTTCCGCAGCGGCCTGGGCCTGCCGGTCCCGATCGCGTTCACGATCGCCTACGTGCTCGCGTTCGGCCTGAGCTTCGTGCTCAACCGGGCGCTGAACTTCCGCTCGCACGCGCCGGTCGGCCCGCAGGCGGGGCTCTACGCCGTCGCGATCGGAATCAACTACCTGGCGTTCATCCTCGGGGTCGGCAGCGCGCTGACCGAGATCGGCCTGCAGTACCACCTGTCCCGCATCGTCGCCGGCGCGTGCGAGGCCGCGTTCATGTACAGCGTGATGCGCTGGGTCATCTTCCGCGACACCAGGAACTGACCCGCGCAGGATCTACTGCAGGTAGCCCTCGACCTCGCCGACCGAGCGCGCGGGCACGTCGTCCGCATCGCCGCCGAGCGACCGGGCCGACCGGCGCCGCCGCAGCAGGTCCCAGCACTGGTCCAGGGCCTCCTCCAGCGACCGCAGCCGGGCGTGCTCCTCGTCGGAGGAGATCTCCCCGGCAGCGAGCTGCTGGCGCAGCTTGTGCTCCTCGTCGACCAGTTCGTTGATGCGGCCCAGTACGTTCTCGTCGCTCATCTACGCCTGTCCCGTCTCGAAGCTGCTGACCTTCCCCGACTCTACGACGAACCGCCGGTAGGTGCGCGTCTCTCCCCAGAGGACGATTCGACTTACGGTCCTGTCGCGACGGCTGCTACGGAAGCGCGGCCAGTGACAGGCTGTTGCCGTCCGGATCGAGCACCTCGACGTGCCGCACGCCGTTGGAGTACGTCTCGACCGGCCCATGGCCGACGCCATGCGCAGAGAGCCGTTCGAGCGCCCCGTCGAACTCCCCCAGCGACACCCCGAACGTCACCATCGAGCCGCCCACGCGCGCCGACCGCACGTCACGGGCGTCGAGCACGAGGTAGGCGTTCTCTCCCACCTGCCACAGGTGTTCCTCGCCGATGACCTCGTCCGCCGCGCGGCCGAAGAACACCCCGTACCACTCCAGCGCCCTCGCCAGGTCGCTCACGCACATCACGCTGTGCAGGTCCACGCGGTCCACCCTTCCAAGAAGCCTCGCAAGGGTGGACCAACGACGCGTTCCGAACTCATCGCACAGCTAGCTGCTGTGAGGAAGGATCACGCTGGACGGCGGGACGGTGACAGTGAAGCCGGCGGTCCAGACCCCCAGGCCGGACCGGCGGCACCTCATCGGATTCAGCACGTCCGAAGCGTCACTCCCCGGCCCCTGACCAGGAAAGACGTTCGGACGACCCCGGACAGACCCGGTCAGTCGCTCCAGGCGGAGCAGTTCGCGGTGCCCTCACCGACGCACACCCTGAGGTAGAACGCGTCGGCCTCGCCCCAGGTGAAGCTGGACACGCTCGCGGTCGCGCCGAGTCCGGACACCCGCTTCACCACCTTCTCCTGCGTCTGCCCGTCCACGGTGATGCGCAGCCACAGGTAGGCGTCCAGGCCGTCGTCGGCCGTGTCCTTGAGGTACGAGGGCTGGTGCACGACCGGGTTCCGGCGGACGAACCTGCCCTGCACCGACGCCGAGGCGCCGGGCATCACGGGCGACATTCGGCCAACGTGCTGCGAGCCAGTCCGGACAGCTTCTCCCTCTGCCGCAACGACGGATTGCCCGCCAGACCTTCAACGCGCGCAGCTCGGCGATGAGCTCGTCGAGCGTGTGCGCGTCGTCGGGTCTCGGGCGGGACATGGCTGAAGCCTGATGATCGAACCAGCGCCGGGCACGGCCCGGCACCAGGGTGATTCGTCCGATTGGTCCACGGAAATGGTTCAACCACCTGTTTACACTCGTGAACAGGGCCGCCACCCGTCACGCGAACCACCTCCCAGGAGAAGCGTTCGCCACCTCCGCCTGCAGGAGGCGTTGTGAAGACACGTACCCGGCTTGCCCTGGCGAGCCTCTCCGCCACCACCGCGGTGGTCGTCGCGTTCCTCGTCCCCACGACGCCGGCGATCGCCCACGGCACGATGTCCGATCCGGCCAGCCGGGTCTACACGTGCAAGAACGAGGGTCCGGAGACCCCGAAGTCCGACGCGTGCAAGGCGGCCGTGGCCGCCGGCGGCACGCAGGCCTACTACGACTGGAACGAGGTCTCGCTGCTGGAGGCCGGCGGGCGTCACCGCCAGCTCATCCCGGACGGCAAGCTGTGCAGCGCGGGCCGCGACAAGTACCGCGGCCTCGACCTGCAACGCGCCGACTGGCCGGCCAAGCGGGTCTCCGCGGGTCCGCTGACCGTGACCTACCACGCGTCGGCACCGCACTCGAACAGCAACTTCGAGTTCTACATCACCAGGGACGGCTGGAACCCGACGCAGCCCCTGCGCTGGTCGGATCTGGTGCACCTGCAGACGTTCAACGGCCAGAACCCCAGCACGTTCACGAACTGGACGCTGAACCTGCCCGGCCGCTCAGGGCGGCACATCCTCTACTCGATCTGGCAGCGCGTGGTCGGCAGCAACGAGGCCTTCTACACCTGCTCGGACGTCGACTTCGGTGGCGGCACGACGAACCCGCCCACCACCACGACGACGACCACTCCCCCGACGACCACGACCACCACGACCCAGCCGCCCGCAGGTGGAACGTGGGCCGCCGGCACGACCTATGCGATCGGCAACCGCGTCACCTACGGCGGCGTGAACTACGAGTGCCAGCTCGCGCACACCGCCCTCGCCGGGTGGGAGCCGCCGAACACGCCCGCCCTGTGGCGACGCCTCTGATGCGGTTCCTGTTGCTGGTGCTCGCCTTCGTGGTGTCCGGCTGCGCTACCACGCAGCCGGGCACCGTGTTGCGCGGCGATCCGCTGGACGTGATGTTCCTGCAGATGATGCTTCCCCATCACCAGCAGGGAGTGGAGATGGTCGCCCTCGCGAAGGACCGCGCGCAGAACGAGGAGCTGCGCATGCTGGCGGCCGCGATCGAGAAGACCCAGGCGACCGAGGCCGGCACGATGAAGGACTGGCTGACGTCGTGGGGAGAGCCGCTCACGGCACCGCCGGACTCGCACACGGGCCACGGCGGCATGCGGCAGTCCGACCCAGAGGAGGTCGCCCGGCTGTCCGCGTTGCGCGGAGCGGAGTTCGACCAGCGCCTGCTCAACGTCATGATCGCCCACCAGGACGACGCCGTGCAGATGGCGCGGTGGGAGACGGGCAGCGGCGCGAACCAGGAGGTGAAGGACCTCGCCGACCGGATCGACAAGTCCCGCAGCGCGCAGATCACCATGATGAAGAAGTTCCTCGACCAGGGGTGACGGGTACCCCGTGCCGGACTCGAGGAGGCCGACATGCAACCCGTCCCGTTCATCCCGTGGGTGTGGCGCGATCCGTCTTGGGCCGACCAGCCGGAACGTCAGGATCTCGCGGATCGCCCCGACACCGGCCTGATCGGCTACGACGTCGAGGCCACCGACGGCGGCATCGGCAAGATCGACGAGGACAACGCGAAGGTGCCGCACGACTGCCTGATGGTCGACACCGGACCGTGGATCTTCGGCCACAAGGTGGTGCTCCCGGTCGGCACGGTGCGGCACGTGGACCACGCGGAACGCAAGGTCCACGTCGACCGCACCAGGGAGCAGATCAAGAACGCGCCGGAGTACGAACCGGACGACCACGAGGGCTACCGGCGCCGCGCGGACGACTACTACGCGGAGAGCTACCGTTTGATGCCACCGATGCTCTAGTCCTTTGTGGACGGACTAGGCTGGCGCGCATGACATCGGTGTTGCAGAACGTGGCGATCGACTGCGCGAACGCCTACGAGCTGGCGTTGTTCTGGAGCAAGGTGACCGGTCGCCCGTTGCACCCCGACGACAAGCCGGGCGACCGGGAGACCGAGGTGCTGCTGGCCGAGGGCCCGGTCCTGTACTTCAACCAGGTGCCGGAACCCAAGACCGTCAAGAACCGGCTGCACCTGTGCCTGCGCCCGGACACCACGCGCGACGAGGAGGTCGAGCGGCTGCTGGGGCTCGGCGCGTCGTTCGTCGGCGACCACCGCAACCCCGACGGGACCGGCTGGGCCGTCCTGGCCGATCCCGAGGGCAACGAGTTCTGCGTGCTGCGCAGCGCGTCCGAACGGGCCTAGGCCGGCGCCATCGCCTCCAGCACGCTCGACCGCACGCCCAGCACGCTCGTGAGCTCCAGCGCCTGCAGCGGGCGCAGCACGGCGGCGGTGTTCGCGACGACCACGAGCGCGCTGCCGCGGCGCAGGCAGAGGTCCTGGTGGTCGAGCAACAGGCCGATGCCCTGCGCGCCGAGGAACCGCACGCCGCTCAGGTCCAGCACGACGGACGCGGGCGGGAGGACGGCCTCCACTGCCTCACCGAGGCAGTCAGCGAGCTTCTGGGCGGTGGAGACGTCGATTTCGCCGGCTACGCGCACCAGGACGGTGTCGCCCAGTCTCTCGCAGCTGGCTCGGAAGGGAACTTGACCGTTGGGGAGCATGCCGCAACCTCCAGTAGAGACGGCCCAAATGACCGTCACACGGGGCTGGCTGCTCAACCCGATTAGAACCGTAGCGCAGTTCACGGGCTGAAGCGCGCGTAGCATCGGTCATCGTGACCGGTTTCTTCCACGAGACCGCCTTCTACGGCTCCGACGACGGCTTCCTGGCGCACGCCGTGCCGTTCGTCGAGGCAGGCCTGCGCGCGGCAGAGCCGACCGTGGTGGCGTGCGGCGAGCAGAACGCCGGACTGCTGCGTGGCGCGCTCGGCAGTGGCACCGGGGTGATGTACCTGCCAGGCGCGGACCAGTACGCCCGGCCCTCCGAGGCCATCGCCAACTACCGGGCCCTGTTCGCGGAGCACACCGTCTCAGGCGCACGACAGATGCGTGTGGTCGGCGACGTGCCGCACCCCGGCACCGGCGCGCCGTGGGACTGGTGGGCCCGCTACGAGGCCGCCGTGAACCTGGCCTACGCCGAGTTCCCCGTGTGGGGCCTGTGCCCGTACGACACCAGGACGACCCCGGCCGACGTGCTGGCCGACGTCGTGCGCACGCACCCGAACATCGCGACCGCGCCCGGCGAGCACGAGGTGAACCCCGGCTACCGCGAAGGTCCCGCGGCGTCCAGGCAGGTGCCGGACGTGCTGGAACAGTCCGCTCCCCTGATCGAAATGGTCGACCCGAGCGCGGGCGCGGTGCGCGAGGCCGTGGGCACGGCGATCGAGACGATCAGCCTGTCCGAGGACGACGCGCACGACGTGGTGTACGCGGCCAGCGAGATCGTCACGAACGGCCTGACGCACGGCGTCGCGCCGGTCCGCTTCCGGTTGTGGGCGGACGAGGCGCGCGTGGTGGTGGCCGTGACCGACCACGGCCCCGGCCCGTCCGACCCGTTGGTGGGCCTGATGCCGACCACCGAGACCCTGTCCGCGGGGCTCGGGCTGTGGATCCTGCACCGCACGTGCGACTACGTGTCGATGGGACGGGACGCCGACGGGTTCACCGTGCGGGCGAGCGTCGGCAGCCAGTCCTAGTGGGGCCACACCACTAGAGCACGTACTTCGCGGCCTCCGCGGCCCGTTCCCGGTCGACGTGCACCTCGTACCGGCGTGCCTGCAGGGTCATGACGCTCGCGAAGTCACGGCGCCCGCGGGTGGTCCAGTGCGCGACGAATCCGAAGACCGCGCCCCAGAACGCACCGACCGCGAGACTGATGAACACGAACCACGCCCACGTCTGGCCGGCCGTGAACAGCCCGAAGAGCAGGCCGATGAACACACCGAACCAGGCACCGCTGGCCGCGCCCGTCACCGCCGCGCGGGCCCGCGTCATGCGTCCGGTGACCTGCTCGACCGTGCGGACACCGTCGCCGATGATCCGCACGCTCTCCACGGGGAACCCGTCGTCGGACATCCTGTCCACGAGCCGCTGGGCGTCGAGGTAGTCCGGGAAGGTCGCCAGCAGGGACGACTCGGTCTGGGTCACTTCGTGCTTGATGTCCACGTCCTGCGGTTACCCGTGTTCGCCGCCGACGAATCGCGCACGATCATTCTGGGTACGCGGGCGAGCAGCCGGTGCGCGAGGGTCAGCAACGTCCGCGCCTCCATCCGCTCGCCGTAACCGAGGTGCCCGGCGGCGGCCTCGACGCTCGCCAGCACCTCGGGTTCGACGGCGCCGGTCGCCACACACCTGGCGAGCGCCTCGCTCAAGGCCTCACGGGCCTGGTCGATCTCGATGTCGGCGAGCGCGGTGCACACCGCGTTGTCCAGGTTCTCCGCCGCGTGCACGCGCTGGTGCCGCAACGAGGCCTCGTCGAGTTGTTCGGTGGTCACGATGATCGCCGCCTTCACAGCCGGATGCCACGCGCCGACTGCTTGACGCCTCGCGCACGTCTACCCGTGCACGAGACGTCTCAAACCACCTGTCGCAGCTCGCGATCACACGCCACGAGGTGTTCCCACGTGCGGCCGCGCTGGCTCGGCGGCGCCGAACCGTCCGCCGTGCAGATCGGGTACACCAGGCCGTAGGGAACGGGTTGGTCGAACTCGTCTCCAGTGTGGACGTCGACCAGATGCCGCACGTGTGCCATCGCGACCACTCCTTCGCATGGATTGCGGAGCCAGCGGGTTTGGGATCACCGAATACCCCGTGAGCTGCGCGAACATGCCTGTCACCGTTACGACATCAGAGTGAAACGCCAGTCCTCAGTGGACTAACCAGCCGTGATCGTGAGCGTGAGCGCGCCGTCGTGCGGGACGGTGAGGACGTGCATCCGGCGGCCGGGGTAGGTGATCGTGGACGCCGGCCGCAGCTGCGGATCCAGTGCCCGCGCCCAGTCGAACCGGACCACCGTCCGGCCGCGGGTGAGCGTCAGGCCCCGCGCGTCCAGTGCCACCGTGTCGGAATCCCTGACCACCAAAGGAATCTGCTCGGTCGCCGCGGACTGGGCGCGCACCGAACGCACGATCCGGTCGCCCACGGTCACCTCGGTCACCACCGAGCCGGACGGCGTGCGGTAGCGGAACCGGTACGGCTCACCGCCGAGGAACTCCGCCTGCTGCGGGCCGTTCGAGTCGACGACCTGGCCGGGGAACACAGTGCCCCAGCACGCGTGGTCGTTGTTGTTGACCGACTGCACGAGCGTGCCAGCGACCGGGTGCCACAGGAACGTCAAACCGGTGCGCGCCAACGAGGTCGCGCGACGGGTGCCGAAGTAGCCGCCGACGTACCACCGCGGCCGCCGCACGAACAGGAAGTCCTGCCCCTGGTCGCTGCGCCGCTCGGTGAAGTTCGCGCGCTGGTAGGGCAGGCGCGCGATGGCCGCCGTCCGCTGGGCACGGGTCGGGTAGCGCTCGCCGTAGATCGCGTGCGCGAGGATGCGCGGTGACGTGTCCGGCTTGACCAGCGCGGGCACGGGTGCCGTCGAGGCGGCCCAAGCCGTGCGAGCGGCGGCCAGGTCCTCTCGGCTGGACACGAACGCGGCCAGGTCGGGGACCTCCGGCACGAACTGGGCGTTGAGCGCGGTCCGTTCGGGATCGGGTCGCACGTCGGCGTAGAACTTAGAGGACGTGCGCGAGTTCGTGGCGATGTTGGCGAACCAGCCGGAGCCGTCCGGTTCGCGCAGCAGGTTGTAGCCGAGCCAGTCGGTGTACTTCCTGGTCATGGTCACGAGGTTCGGGTCGCCGGACTGCCGCCACGCGTCGGCCAGCTCCGGCAGCATGACCTCGAAGTTGTAGTTGGTGTCCGCACCGGACTCCTCGTAGAAGAACCCGGCGGGGCTCTGCCCGACCGTGGTCAGTCGCCGGAACGCCTCGGTCAGACGCTGTTGCAAAGCGGCGTCGGGGTTCTGCTTCAGCGCGAGCGCCGCACCGGCGAGCCCGGAGGTCGTCTGGTTCGCCCAGGTGAGCGGCGACTGCCAGACCGTGCCGTTGGACGGGTTGAGGAACCAGGTCATGGCCCGCCGCAACGACGCGGTGATCTGGGCCTGCCGGGACGGGAGCACACCGGCGCGGACGAGCAGCGCGTTCGTCTTGCTGAGGTAGCCCATGGCGAACCCGGTCGCCGCGAGCGAGTGCTGGTCGGCCGAGTACTCCGGCCACGAGCCGTCGACGTGCTGCAGCCCGAGGTAGTGCCCGAGCCCGGCGTCCAGTGCGGCCACGAGGTTCGCGTTGCCGCGGTACGGGTTCCACCCGCGGGACTGCGTCGCGAACCAGGCGAGCGTGTAGACGTGCTCCTGGACGCGGGCGTTGTACGAGACGTTGGGGCTGCGCCACCAGCCGCCGCCGAAGAAGCCGCTGGCGTTCATGTCGGTGACCATCGGCGAGACGGCCATCAGGTACTGGGCGAACCGCTGTTCGTGAGGCTCGAAGGCGCGGCGGTCCGGGGTGACGGGTGGCGGCGCGGGTAAGGCGTGCGCCGATGCGGGCAGGGTGGCGAGCAGTCCGATCGCGGTGGCACCGGTGATCAAGCTGCGTCGGCTGAATGCGTTCACCTGAACTCCAATCGGCGGAAGTCTGATCTTTCGAGGCCAGGAGGAGTCGATCCCGGCTTGCGCGGCCCGCGCGGCGGGCCGTCAGTTGGGACGCTTCTGCTGGTCGATGTACTCCGTGGACACGTCCCGCATGATCTCCTCGCACCGGTGCGGGATCTGATCGGTGAACGCGCCACGCCGGTACTTCGTGACGAAGACCAGAAGGACGTGAAGGTTGTGGGTGACACTGCGTCCCCTGTGCATGTCGGGGTCGGGTTCCCATCGCGGTGACATAGACCAACGCTATGGTGATCGACGTGAAGCAGGTCGTGCAGGTGCGGTTGCTGCCGTCGCCCGAGCAGGCGTCGGCGCTGGCCGATACCCTGCGCGCCTGCAACACGGCAGCGTCGTGGCTGTCCGAGCAGATGCACACTGCCGGGGTCGTGCGGAAGTTCGACGTGCAGAAACGCTTCTACGCTGAACTGCGGGAGCGGTTCGGGCTGGCCGCGCAGCCGGCGATCCGGGTGATCGGCAAGACCGTGGACGCCCGCACGACACTGCGGGCCAACCTCAAGGCAGGCAACTACGGGCCGCCTGGGTCGGAGCGGCGCCGAAAGGTCGAGGGCACCCCGATCAGGTTCCGCCCGCTTGCGGGGCAGCCGTTCGACGCCCGTTGTCTGTCCTGACAGTTCGGTGACGCGGGCCGCGACGGGACGGTGTCGATCTGGACGGTCGCAGGTCGACTCCGCGGTGTGCCGATCGTCGGAAACCCCAGGCATCTTGCCCTGCTGCGCTCCCGACCGGCGATCGGGGAGACCGATCTTCTGTACCGGGACGGGGTGTGGCTGCTGCACGCGGTCGTCGACAGTCCTGAGGCCGCCCGCCGGGAACCGGTGAACGGGTTCCTCGGGGTCGACCTGGGCATCGTCAACATCGCGACCACCTCGGATGGTGACCGGTTCTGCGGGTCGCGCCTGAACCGCTACCGTGAACGCCAGCAGCGAATCCGGAAGCGGTTGCAGGCCAAGAAGACCTCCTCCGCGCGACGGCTGCTCAAGAAACGCCGCCGCAAGGAGGCCCGGTTCGCGGCCGATGTGAACCATCGGATCAGCAAGAACATCGTGGCTGAGGCTGAACGCACCGGACGCGGGATCGCCGTCGAGGAACTGACGGGAATCCGTGTCCGGGTACGGCTTCGCAAGCCCCAACGGGCCACGCTGCATTCCTGGGCGTTCGCCCAGCTCGGTCAGTTCCTGACCTACAAGGCCCAGCAGGCCGGTGTGGTGGTGGTGCAGGTCGATCCGGCCTACACCTCGCAGACCTGCCACGCCTGCGGGCACGTCGACAAACGCAACCGCCGCAGTCAGGCGGTGTTCCATTGCGGCAGGTGTGACTTCGTTGGGCACGCCGACCACAACGCAGCACACGACATCGCCGCCCGCGGTGTCGTGTGCCGGGGCGAAGTCATGCGCCCAGACGCAGCGCCCATCCTGGCAGCCGGCTAGGACGGCAGCAGCAAGCCTGAAAACCGCCGCCCGCGGTGGCTGGCAAGCTCGTTCCTTCAAGGACGAGTTCATGACGGGCCTACCTCCTTGGCGGAGCACACTCGCGCGGTCGAGCGCGGCCCGTCAAGATGCTAATTCGAATTATTACAGGGTTGACGGCGAGAAGGGTGCTGACGCAGACTCCCTGCCAATTCGAATTGGCAGGTGCTCATGGCCAAGCGGCTCACCCAGCAGGACATCGCGCGGATGGCAGGCGTCAGCCAGGCCACGGTGTCGCTGGTGCTCAACAACCGGACCGACGGCGGTGTCCGCATCGCGCCGGACACCCGTGCCCGCGTGCTGGAGGTCATCCGCAGAACGGGCTACGTCGCGAACCCGATCGCGCGGCGGTTGCACGACCAGCGCAACCGCATACTCGGCGTGTTCACGTACGAGGCCGTCTTCCCCAGCACCCGCGCGGACTTCTACCAGCCGTTCCTCGAGGGCATCGAGGAACAGGCGGAGGTGGCGGGCTGCGACCTGCTGCTGTTCACCAGCGCCAAGGCGACCGGCGGGAAGCGGCGGATCTTCAGCGACGACAGCAGGATCCGGCTCGCGGACGGCTGCGTGCTGCTCGGTCGTTCCATCGACCGCGACGACCTCGCGCAGCTCGTGACGGAGGCCGTCCCGTTCGTCTCGATCGGCCGGCGCGACGACGCGGGCGGGCCGGTGCCCCACATCGGTGCCGACTACCCCGCCGCCGTGCGGGACCTCGTGGACCGCGCGGTCGCCCTGGGGCATCGCAGGTTCGCGTACGTGGGTGCGGGAACGGGCGCGGAGTCGTCCGCCGACCGTTTGCGCGGGTTCAAGCAGGCCGTTGCGGCACACGGTGTCGAAGGCACGTACGTGCAGTTCGCCGGGCTCGCCCAGCTGCTCGACGCGGGCATCACGTGCGTGCTCGCCGAGGAGGTCTCCGACGGCGCCGCGCTCGTGCTCGCCGCCCGCGAGCGCGGCCTGTCGGTCCCCGGCGACCTGTCCGTGCTGATGCTCGGCGCCGCCACCCGGCCCGCACCCGACGACGTCCGGCTCACCGGCTTCCGCATCCCCCGGCGCGAGATGGGCCGCCGGGCGGTGCAGGCGCTGACCGAGGTGCTCGAACACGGCACCACCCCGCAGGAGCTGCTGGTCTGCGAGTTCGTCGAAGGCACCACCCTGGGCCCGCACACGGCCCTGGGTTGATCAGGAGGAACCTGTTGCCGCACAACACAGATGTCGTCGTCGTGGGCGGCGGGCTCGGCGGGGTCGCCGCGGCGCTCGCGTTGCTGCGCGCCGGTCGCCGGGTCGTGCTCACCGAGGAGTTCGAGTGGCTCGGCGGGCAGTTGACCAGTCAGGCCGTGCCGCCGGACGAGCACAGCTGGGTCGAACGCTTCGGCGTCACCGCCTCGTACCGCGCGTTGCGCGACGGCATCCGCGACCACTACCGCCGCAACTACCCGTTGACGCCCCAGGCACGGGCGTGGCGCGAGCTCAACCCCGGCGCGGGCAACGTGAGCAGGCTCTGCCACGAGCCCCGCGTGGCCGTCGCGGTGATCGACGAGATGCTGGCGCCGTACCGGGGCAGCGGCAGGCTCACCGTCCTGCAGCCCGCCAGGCCGGTCTCCGCGCGCACCGACGGTGACCGGATCACGTCGGTCACCGTCGAGCACCACGGCGCCGAGATCGAGCTGGCCGCGCCTTACATCCTCGACGCCACCGAGACCGGTGAGCTGCTCCCGTTGTCCGGCACGGAGTACGTGACGGGCTTCGAGTCCACTCTGGACACCGGCGAGCCCAGCGCACCCGAGACCGCGCAGCCCGCGAACATGCAGGCGATGTCGGTGTGCTTCGCGATCGACCACGTCGACGGCGACCACACGATCGACAAGCCCGCGCGGTACGGCTTCTGGCGCGAGTACCAGCCGGACTACTGGGGCGACCGGATGTTGTCGTTCCGCTCCCCCGACCCGCGCACGCTCACCACCGCCGAACGCACGTTCACCCCGAACCCGGACGACGACCCGTTGAGCGTCCTGTCCGACCAGCGGCTCAGCGCGGGCGACAGCAACCTGTGGACGTTCCGGCGCATCGCCGCCCGCCGCAACTTCGTCGAGGGCGCCTACGACAGCGACATCTGCCTGGTCAACTGGCCGATGATCGACTACTTCGAGTCGCCGGTGATCGACGTTCCCGACGTGGACAAGCACATCGCGGCGGCACGGGAGCTATCGAAGTCGGTGCTGTACTGGCTGCAGACCGAGGCACCGCGTCAGGACGGCGGCACGGGCTTCCCCGGTCTGCGGCTGCGCGGTGACGTCACCGGCAGCGCGGACGGCCTGGCCCAGGCGCCGTACATCCGCGAGTCACGGCGGATGAGGACCGAGTACACGATCGTCGAGCAGGACCTCTCACTCGCCGTGCGCGGCGACAAGGGCGCGGTGCAACACGCTGACGCCGTGGGTGTCGGCATGTACCGCATCGACCTGCACCCCTCGACCGGCGGCGACAACTACCTCGACGTCGCGAGCTGCCCGTTCGAGATCCCTCTCGGCGCGCTCATCCCCCAGCGCGTCGAGAACCTGCTCCCCGCGGGCAAGAACATCGGCACCACCCACATCACCAACGGTTCCCACCGGCTGCACCCGGTCGAGTGGAACGTCGGCGAGGTCGCGGGCGCGCTCGCGGACTTCTGCCTGGCGCACCGAGTCACCCCTCGCGCGGTGCGCAACACCCCCGGCCTGCTCGCGGACTTCCAGCACCGGCTGGAACGCGACGGGGTCGAGCTCCGCTGGCCGGACGTGTCCGGTTACTGATCCAGGGAGACAACGATGTCCCGCCTCACAGCTCTGATCGTCGCCGCACTGCTCGCGCTCACCGCGTGTTCGGGCTCGGCCGCTTCCGGGCCCAAGTCGCTGCGCATGACCGTGTGGACCGCCAACGAGGCGCATCTCAAGCTGCTCAACGAGATCGCGTCCGAGTACAAGGCGTCGCACCCGGACGTCGCCGAGATCAAGTTCGACTCGATCCCCGCCGACGGCTACACCACCACGCTCACCACCCAGATCGCCGGCGGCAACGCGCCGGACCTGGCGTGGATCCTGGAGGAGTCCGCCCCCGACTTCGTCTCCTCCGGCGCCCTCGCCCCGATCAAGGGCAAGGTGGAGAAGGCCGACGAGCTCGTGCCGTCCGCCACCAAGCTCTGGGAGAAGGACGGCGAGCTCTACGCCTACCCGTTCTCCACCTCGCCGTTCGGGCTGTTCGTCAACACCGACCTGGTCAAGGACCTGCCGAAGACCTGGGAGCAGGCGGTCGCGGCGTCGGCGGGCAAGAACCTGGTGCTGCCGGACTTCAAGTACCAGAACTGGGCCGTGCTCTCGGCGATCTGGCGCGGGTGGGGTGCGAACGCCTGGAGCGAGGACGGCAGGTCCTGTGGCTTCGGAAGCCAGGAGATGAAGGACGCCATGACGTTCGTCCACAAGGCGATCTTCACGGACAAGGCGATTCCCGGCCCCGGCACGACGGTGGACTTCTTCGCGGGCAACGCGGCCATGGCCGTCAGCCAGATCTCGCGGGCGGGTGCGTTGAAGGACGCCAAGTTCGGCTGGACGCTGCTGCCGTTGCCGCAGGGCCCCAAGGGTGACTACGCGGTGATCGGGCAGGCCGGTGTCGGCGTCCTGAAGCGGTCGAAGAACGCCGACGCGGCCGCGGACTTCCTGGGCTTCTTCACCAACGCGGCCAACTCGGCCAAGCTCGCCCAGTTCTTCCCGCCGGTGCGCCAGTCCCTGCTCAACGCCGAGACGCTGGCCAAGAGCAACCCGCTGATCAAGCCGGAGCAGCTGCAGTCGGTCGTGATCGACGGCATCAGCAAGGGCGTGGTGAAGCCGAGCCACCAGGGCCAGGAGGAGCTGAACCAGACGATCCGGGCGGCCCTCGACCCGTTGTGGAAGCCGGACGCCGATGTCTCGGCGGTGCTCGACGGCGTGTGCACGAAGATCAAGCCGTTGCTGGAGCGCCAGTGACGTTCTGGACGTATCGCAGGCGCGACAACCTGGTCGGCTACCTGTTCGTCGCGCCTGCCCTGCTCGGCAGCCTCGCGTTCGTGCTGGTCCCTCTCGCGATGGTGGGCTGGTACAGCCTCAACGAGTGGAACGTGCTCGGCGGGACGTTCGAGTTCATCGGCGGCGAGAACTACGCCAGGCTCCTCGCCGACGAGAAGCTGCGCGACTCGCTCGTCGCGACGGCCTGGTTCGCCGCCGGGCTGGTGGTGCTGAACCTGTCGCTGGCGTTGCTGCTCGCGGTGCTGCTCAACCAGAAGCTGCGCGGCACCACGTTGTTCCGCACCTTGTTCTTCTCCCCCGTGCTGGTGTCGCTGGTGGCGTGGACGCTGGTCTGGCAGCTCATGTTGCAGCCGGAGGGCAGCGTGAACGGTCTGCTGAGCGTCTTCGGCGTCGACGGGCCGAACTGGCTGCGCGGGGACACGACCGCGATGGTGTCGGTGATCGTCGTGCAGGTGATCAAGAACGTCGGGCTGAACATGGTGCTGTTCCTCGCGGCACTGCAAGGGGTTCCCGCACCGCTGTACGAGGCCGCGAAGATCGACGGAGCCGGCGCGTGGCGGCGGTTCCGGAGCATCACGATCCCGTTGATCAGCCCGACGATCCTGCTCACGTCGATCATCACGATCGTCGGCTCGTTGCAGGTGTTCGCGCAGATCGCGGTGCTCACCCAGGGCGGTCCCGGCACGTCCACGACCGTGTTGATCTACTACCTGTACCAGCAGGCGTTCCAGTTCCACCACTTCGGCTACGGCGCGACGATCTCGGTGCTGCTGTTCGTCATCGTCGCCGCGCTGACCTTGTTGCAGTGGCGGATGCGCCGGAAGTGGGTGCTCCATGAGGCGTAAGGTCGCTCTGTACGGGCTGCTCTGCCTGCTGTGCATACCTTTTGTGTTCCCGACGTGGTGGATGGTCACCTCGTCGATGAAGCCGATCAGCGAGATCTTCTCCGAGTCGCTGCTGCCGTCGGAGTGGACGTTCTCCACGTACTCCACGGTGTTCCGGATGCAGCCGTTCGGGCAGCAGTACTGGAACAGCCTCTACATCGCGGTGATCGTCACGGCCGGCACGATGGCCGTCGCCGCACTGGCGGGCTACGCGTTCGCGCGCATCCGGTTCCCCGGCCAGAACGCGCTGTTCGTGGTGGTGCTGACCGGCCTGCTCATCCCGAGCGAGGTCACGATCGTCCCGCTGTTCCAGATGTTCCAGTCGCTCGGGATGACGAACACGCACTGGCCGCTGATCATCGTGCCGATCTTCGGTGCGCCGTGCGTGCTGGCGATCTTCATCATGCGCCAGTTCTTCATCGCGCTGCCGCCGGAGCTGGAGGAGGCCGCCCGCATGGACGGCCTGGGCCGCGCGGGGATCTTCTACCGGATCGCCCTGCCGCTGTCCCGCCCGGCGCTGGGCGCGGTCGCGATCTTCACGTTCCTGCACTCCTGGAACCTCTACCTGGAGCCGATCGTGTACCTGTCCACCCCGGACATGTTCACGCTGCCGCAGGCGCTGACCCAGTTCGTCGACATCTACGGCGGTCCGATGTGGAACGTCCAGCTGGCCGCGGCGACGATGACGGCCGTGCCGATCCTGGTGGTGTTCGTGCTGGCACAACGGCAGTTCATCGAGGGCCTCGCGCACACGGGCGTGAAGGGATGATCGACCCGGAGATCGCGGCGCTGGTCGACCTCTTGCGGCCACCGCTCACGCCGGACGGCATTGCTGCGCGGCGGGCGAACGGCCGGGTCGTCACCGACGCCGAACTGACGCGCGGCGGCGCGGTGACGTTCACCGAGGAGGACGCGAACGGCGTGCCCGTGCTCGTGTTGCGCCCGGCGGGTGGCGACGGCCCGCCGGTGCTGCACGTCCACGGCGGCGGCATGGTCGCCGGCAACCGCCGTTCCGACCTGCACGTGCTCGCGGAATGGGTGTCGGAACTCGGTGTCGTGCTGGTCTCCCCCGACTACCGCCTGGCGCCCGAACACCCGCATCCCGCACCCGTGCAGGACTGCTACCGGACGCTGGAGTGGATGGAGCGCAACGGTTTCCGCGCCCCGGTCGTCGCCGGCACCTCGGCGGGCGGCGGCCTCGCGGCGGCGGTGACCCTGATGGCCCGCGACCACGGCGGTCCGGCCGTCCGCGGCCAGCTGCTGATGTGCCCGATGCTCGACGACAGGTGCGAGACCCCGTCCAGCCACCAGTTCCTCGACGGCACGACCTGGGTGCGGGCCTCGAACATCACCGGCTGGACGGCGTTGCTGGGCGACGCGAGGGGCGGCCCGGACGTGTCTCCGTTCGCCGCCCCGGCCCGTGCCGCCGACGTGTCCGGACTGCCGCCGACCTACGTTGACGTGGGCTCGGTCGACGTGTTCCGCGACGAGGCCGTCGAGTACGCCTCCCGGATCTGGCGGGCGGGCGGGGACGCGGAGCTGCACGTGTGGCCCGGTGGGTGTCACGGCTTCGACCAGCTGGCACCGGACGCGGCGTTGTCGCTGCGCGCCCGTGCGGCGCGGATGGAGTGGCTGGGCCGGATCATCGCGTGACCCGGCGGGATCAGCTCCACAGACCACCAGCACGGCTGCCCGGCCCGGGCAGCGCGCGCAGGTGGCGCGTCGACGTGGCACCGTCGTCGCGGTCGGGAGGCATTTCCCCTATTTGTAGCGTGGATGCGTGGTGTGCCATTCGAAGCCGCCGCCCATCCAGGCCTTGGTGCCCTTCAGGAACCGGTGCAGCTCCACCGACGGCACCGCGAGCAACGCCTTGTGCCCTGCCTCGAAGTCGCGCACCAGCTGGTTGTGCAGCTCCACGGTCCGTGCGGTGGCCTCGGCGATCGAGCACTCCCGGTCGGCGGCGATCTGCAGCACCATGTTGCAGACCGGTTTCTCGTCGGCGGCGTCCTTCTCCACCGACACCAGGTCGTTCACCATGACCGACGCCGTGCCCGCCGCGGTGAGCAGCTGCCGCACGCGCGGGTCGTAGTACAGCGGCGCGGGCAGTTCGTAGCCTCCGACGGCGTCGATCAGCGTCATCGACGTGTAGAAGGTGTCGTGCTGCCTCGTCGCGAGGTACTGCCACGCGGGCGGGTAGTTACCGGTGTGCCGCCAGGCCGCGTAGGCGCTCCAGGACACGAACATCGCGAACGTCGAGTAGCAGACCCGTTGCACCACGGTCGCCGTGCTGCGCGACGTGAGGTGGGCGATGCCCGAGCGCAGGCCGACGAGCACCGGGTCGGCCGCGAGCGTGTCCTCCAGCTCCGCGGTGAACTCGGCTGCGGGGGCCACCGGGTCCATCGCGGCCATCGCCAGGGCCAGGCGCGGCGGCAGTTCGGCCGGGATCGCGCCCATCTCGGTGCTGTCGGCGTAGAGGTCGTCGGCGGCCCACCACGCCGCGTTCAGCTTCGCCGCGATCAGCAGTTGCTCGACGTCGTCGGTGTCCACGTGGGTCAGCACCGCGAGCCGGCCGAACATGCCGCCCAGGAACCGTTCGGGCTCCTCGAATCCGCACCCCTCCGCCCACGCGACGAGCCGCTTGTCCACGGCGGCCGCGAGCACGGCGTTCTCGCGTTCGAGGACCGGCACGTACAGCGGCGGCGCGGTGCCGTCGCCCCACGGGCGTTCCGCGTAGCCCGGCTCGGCGGGCAGGGGCACGGCCTCGGGCCGCCCGAGCCGGGCAGCAGAGGTGCCCAGCCCGGACGGCCCGGTGAAGAGATCGCGCATCAGATGCGGTCCGCCACGATCAGCAGGTAGTGGAACGACCCTTCCTTGTAGGCGGTGAGGAACGGGTCCTCGACACCGGTCGCGACCGACGACTGCGCGCGCAGCTCCCAGTACGGGATGGTCTCCGGCGTCAGGTCAACAACGCTGATCGGCACGAACCCGTTGTCCGCCAACGCCCTGAAGTACTCGCTGCGCGGGTGGATGTTGCAGATGTAGTGCTGGTCGATCTGGCTGACCGCCCGCGAGCGCAGGCCCGTCAGGTCGTTGGAGCAGCCGGTGATGCAGACGTACCGGCCGCCGGGTGCGATCAGCCGCGCGAACTCGCCGTACAGCTGCTGGAGGTCCACGTACATCGTGGTCTCGTTGGTCCAGATGCCGTTGAACGAGCCGGTCTCGAAGCCGGTGTCGAGCATGTTCTTGAAGTGGAACCGGACCTGGTCGGCGACATCACGCTCGATCGCCTGGTTGTTGGCGAACGCCACCTGCTCCTCGGAGATGCTGACGCCGTCGATCAGTGCGCCGAACCGGGCGTTGGCCATGAAGCTCGTGCCGCCGCGGCCGGATCCGCCGTCCATCAGGTGACCGCGCACGGGAACGTCGCCGAACGCGTCCAGCAGCACCTCGGCCTGGGCGGTCTCGAGCCGGTGCATCTCGGCGATGATCGCCTGGTCGCGCACCGCCGGCGGGGCCTCCAGCACCGCGGGGTCGTACTGGCCGAGCCCGTAGTGGTGGTGGTAGAGACCGTCCACCTCGCCGAGCTTGATGTTGACCGGGTCCTTCTCCTTGTTCCAGTAGTCCGCGACGGAACGCTGGTAGTCGGTGCGCAGAACCGGCTTCACAGTGGGGCTCGCCATGGTCTGGGTGGCTCCTGTCGTTGGAACGCTCACTGCCGAACAGGAACTGACCTTTGCAGCTGATGGCCCAACCAGCGATCCGCCGTTCAGGCTTGGTTCGGACACGAACGGGTGGGCACCGCACCGCGTTCCGGTAGACCCCATAACCCGTGCACGCGGGCCGCCATCCGCTCTTTCGTGGGTTCTCTGCGACCAACCGGATGACAGGGCGAGCCGGGATTCCACGCGGGCTGGAGAAAAAATCCCGGTACATGGCCCGCAAGGCCTCATCCGAGCCCTCCGGAGCGCGGCCGCCTCGATCAACTCGCACGATTCAGACGCGTGAGCTGCCCCAGGAACTGTCCGATCGGGCAAGAACGGTTACTGAAAACCATTGCATCATTATCTATTTCATGAATGTGAAAGTTTGACAGAGGTCTACACCTCTACTACAAATAAATGGCCCCGCCCTGCCAAACGAGGGTAATCAATGATGCGAACCTCCCTGCCCCTGCTATCCCTGCTCCTGACAGGTTCCCTGACCGTTCCCGCTGCCACGGCGATCGCCGCACCTGCGCTGACAGGCCTGGACGTCTCGTCGGGCAACCGGCGCGCACCTATTTCCGGCATGTACGACTGGTCGAAAGCCGGGTATCGCGGCAATGGTGTGCTGCCGGGAAACAATGAGGTCAACCCGAGCACCACCTGTCAGGTCACGGCGGCGGAACTCGCTTCCCGGTTCAACGTCCGCCCGAATGACGCGGCCGACGACACGGCGGGGCTCCAGGCCGCGATCGACGCGATCAGGACGCAGTGCTCACCCAGCGCGAGCTACACCAAGCTCAGCACCATCACGCTGCCGGCGGGCCAGCTGAAGGTCTCCGAGGAGCTCCACGTCGACGCCGACTACCTGATCATCAGGGGTGCCGGCGCGACCGCCACGAAGATCGTCTACACGCCCGACGCGAACACCCGCTACGACTCCCTCACGCCGGACGGCTCCGACTGGGACGAGGACGGGATGACGTCCGGTCAGGGCAAGGGCGGCTGGCTGTGGCCTGGCCGCGGCCTGTTCCGGGTCCAGTCGCGCGGCGTGCACTCGAGCTACGCCAGCGACTACGCGGCGGCGCCGGAGAACCGCAAGGACATCTTCGAGGGCACGGTCAACGTGCACTGGAAGGCCGGTGCGAAGGTGAGCGCGGCCGCCAAGGCCGGTGACCGCACCGTCAAGGTCGCCTCCGCCGGCGCGATCAAGGCGGGCATGCTGGTCAACGTCCGTGCCGCCAACTCGGTCAAGTTCTACGAGCAGCAGCAGGCGACCGGCACCGAGTTCCCGATGCTGAACATGCACATGCGGCAGCAGATCTTCACCGTCGCCTCGGTCTCGGGCACCACCGTCACACTCGACAAGCCGCTCGAGTTCGACGTCCCCGTCAACTCCACATCGGACGGTTCACCGGCGATCGGCGGGACGCCGTACGACTCGAAGGTCTCGCCGCTGGTGGACCCGGTCCTCGGCGTCGGGTTCGAGAACTTCGGCTTCACGCAGGCGATGCCGAACCTCGACCCCGCCGAGGCCGTCGACAACTACGGCAACATGGCTCCCGCGGACGAGATGCACGGCATCGTCTTCAAGTGGGCGGCGAACTCGTGGGTGAAGGGCATCCGCGCGGAGATGACCGGGTCGCACCCGATCGTCACCGAGGAAGCGAAGAACCTGCAGATCGTCGACAACTACCTCGACGGTTCGTGGAACAAGGGCAAGGGCGGCAACGGTTACTTCCGCGGCTCACGGGTGTGGGACTCGCTCTACGCCGGCAACACCTCCCGCAACCTGCGCCACTTCACCTTCCAGTGGTCCGCCTCCGGCAACGTCGTGATCGGCAACGACTTCGACTCCGACCTGAACCTGCACGGCGGCTGGGAGCGCAACAACCTGTTCGAGAACAACAGCGTGAAGGTCTCCTATGCGCACCGCTCCGGCAACTGCCGTGCGAACTGCGGCGAGGAGGGCGGCGGCGGGCCCGACGACTCGAACTGGTTCCCGATCTGGTGGGGCGCCGGCAAGAAGGCCGTCAAGTGGTCCGGCGCCTCCGGCCCGCGCAACGTGTTCTTCAACAACGGCATGACGAAGCAGCTGTCGACCGGTGGCTCCTACGACGCCTTCTACAGCGAGAAGTCGCGGATCTACCAGTTCGGCTGGAACGGCAGCGCGTACAAGCACCTGGACGTCGGTGGCACCGCCATCGCGGACTGGGCGAAGAACGAGCAGCGCGACTACACCGGCGGCCACGGCGTCGACGCGACCAAGACCGACTCGGCGAAGTCGTTGTTCCTCAAGAACATCCCGGTGAACTTCGCCGCGGGGTCCACTGAGGACAACTTCGGCGCCCAGGCCACGATCCCGGTGTCCAACGCCGACCAGCTCAAGGCCGCGCTGCTCAACGCCAAGGCGGGCGACGTCATCCAGCTGGCGGCAGGCACCTACCGCGGTTCGTTCGTCTCGCAGAAGGCCGGCACGTCGAGCAACCCGATCACGCTCACCGGGCCCTCGTCGGCGGTGCTGGTCAACGACGGCCCGTCCGGCACGGCCCCGTCCTGCCCGGTGCCGACCGCGGGCTGGGACTCGGGTTACGGCCTGTGGCTGTACAACGCGCCCTACTGGAACATCAAGGGCATCACGGTGGCGGAGTCGAAGAAGGGCATCGTCCTCGACAACTCCCACCACGTCACGATCGACGGCGTGACCGTGCGCAGGACCGACGAGGAAGGCGTGCACTTCCGGCGTTCCTCCGCGGACGGCGTGATCAAGAACTCGACGATCACCGACACCGGCGTCGTGACGAAGGACTACGGCGAGGGCGTCTACATCGGCTCCGCGAACTCGAACTGGAAGTGCCACGGCAACTCCGGCGGCGTCGACAAGTCCGACCGCGTGCAGGTGCTGGACAACAGGATCGGCCCTGGTGTGTCGGCTGAGCACATCGACGTCAAGGAAGGCACGCAGGGCGGCCTGATCAGCGGCAACACGTTCAACGGCACCGGGATCTCCGGCGCGAACTCCGCCGACTCGTGGATCGACGTGAAGGGCTTCGACTACCGGATCGAGAACAACACCGGCACCTTCTCCTCGCCCGGCACGTTCAAGAACGGCTACGAGACGCACAACCCGGGCACCACGCCCGCTTTCGGCAACGGCTGCGGGAACGTGTGGCGGAACAACAGGTCCGACCTCGGCAACGTCGGCGAGTACGTGGTGTACGTGTCGTCCACGTCGAAGTGCAAGGCCAACCCGAATGTCGTCCACGCCTCGAACACGGCCACCAAGGCCAAGAAGGGCGTGTCGAACATCCCGGTCACCCCGTAGAAGGCGGGGGTTGCAGGGGTCCCGATCGGTGTACGGCGGCGTCGCCGATCGGGATCCCTGGCTAGTTCTCTAGGCGTTCTGACGCATCGCCCGCACTTCTTCCCTGAGCGCGCGAACCTCCTGCAGCAGCAGGTCGTCGTGGCTCGCGGACCGAGGTGCGGGCAACGTGACCTCCTCCTGCATCGCGCTGCACACCACGGCGATGAACAGGTTGAGCATCGTGAACGTCCCGACCATCAGGTAGACCAGGAAGAAGATCCACGCGTAGGGCTTCTGCTCCATCAGGTCGCGCATGACGTCCGACCAGCCGTCGCCCGTGGTGATCTGGAACAGCGTCAGCAACGTCGGGCCCAGCCCGGTGAACCGCGGGTCGCCGGTGTCGCCGAACAGGTTGCTCGCGATCACGCCACCGATGTAGACGAGCAGCACCAGCAGTCCGGACAACGACACCAGCCCGGGGATCGACCGCACCAGCGCCGTGACGACCCGGCGCATGCTCGGCACCATCGCGACGAGCCGCAGCGCGCGCAGGATCCTCAGGCTGCGCAGCACCGACAGCGGTCCCGCTGCCGGGATCAGCGCGATGCCCACGATGATGAAGTCGAAGACGTTCCACGGGTCCTTGAAGAACTTCCAGCCGAACGCGTACAGCCGGGCAGCGAGCTCGGCCGTGAAGATCGCCAGCGCCAGGTGGTCGATCGTCGTCAACAGCGGACCGAACTTCGCTTGCAGGACGGTCGACGTCTCGGCTCCCAGGGTGATCGCGTTGACCACGATCACGCCGATGATGAACATCTGGAACCGGTTGCTCTCCACGAGTCGGCCGACGCGGGCGCGCACCATCATCACTTGCTGCTCCTACGACAGGGGTTGTGCTTCCTATCGGCGGTGGAGGCGGCCCAACTGTTCACCCGGTCGTGTTGATCAGTTCCAGCCTGCTGGCGGTGCGGGCGAGGTCACGCACCTCGCCGCCGATGATGTCCGCGAGCACGTGATCACTCACCAGTGTCAGCCTGACGTCGGCGTCCACCAGCACGTCCACGACGTTCGCGAACCGTTGCCGGGCCTCACGATCGCGGGTGTGCAGCGCAGGGACATCCGTGATCACCCAGTCGTCGTAGGTGCCGGTCAGCACCAGGTAGTCCTGCGTCGAGGTGGGCTTCTCGCACAGGTCGCCGAAGTCGAACCAGACCTTCGTGCCGTCGGTGCCGAGCGCGGTGATGCCGCGGCCGTTGACGTCGAGGGTCCGCGGTGTGGCGGGCAGCCGGGTCGTGGTGGTGATCTCACCGGTCTCGAACCGCGACCTCGGTGCGCCGTGCAGGTGCCGGTAGTCCTTGCCGCCGTTGAGCTCCACCGCCTCCATGAGTTCCTTGACCAACGCGATGCCGGGCAGGAAGTGGTCGTGGTACAGCGGGTCTGGCAACAACCCGTCCGGCGGGTAGTTGGAGGTGGCGATGATCATCACGCCCTGCTTCCGGAGCGCTTCCAACAACCGCGTCATCAACATCGCGTCGCCGACGTCGTGCACGTGCAGCTCGTCGAACGCCAGCACCTTCGCCCGTCCGACCAGCTCCCGCACCGCCCTGGCGACGGCGCCGCGCTCGTGCAGCCGTTCGGAGATCCGCCGGTGCAGCTCCTGGAAGAACGCGTGGAAGTGCACGCGCTTCTTGGGCTCCGGCAACACGTCGAACAACGCGTCCGCCAGGAAGCTCTTGCCGCGGCCGACCGGCCCGTGCAGGTAGACACCCCGGTTCCGTCCGGCGAGTTCCGTCAGCCGGTCGATGACCGCCAGCTGTGCGTCGTCGAGCTCGTACCCGCTGCCCGACACGTGCGCGCGAAGATCCATTCCTACCCCCGCGCACAGTCTACGAAGATCACCCGCCCGCCTGGTCGAGGGCGGCCTGCAACGACTCGACGTAGCCCTCGCTGGTGACGGTCGCCCCGCTGACCGTGTCGATGTCGGCGCTCTGCGCCCGCAACGTCTCCTCCACGAGGATCGGCAGCGCGCGAGCGTTGATCTGCTCGTCCTTGCGGTTGCCGTCCGGGTACCGCGGCACGGTGACGGCGGTGATCTTGCCGCCGTCCAGGGTGATCTGCACCTGGACCGCGCCCCAGCGCGTGTCGACAGCGGGACCCGTCACCGTGTTCGCGCCGCCGGACGACGTGCCGGTGCTCCCGGCGAGCGGCTGGGTGGCCGTCGTCATCGGCCCGGACAACGAGGTGCGGTACCCGAACAGCAGGACGACGGCGGCCGCCGTGCTCATGAGCCAGACCAGTACGCGCTTCACCCGGTCACCACCTGAACTCCTCGACGTGGACGCGGTCCGCGGGGACACCCGCGGCATTCGCGGCGCGGGTCACGGATTCCGCCCACGGCGCGGGCCCGCACACGTAGACGTCACGCTCGGCGATGTCCGGTACGAGGTGCCGCAGCGCGGACAGGTCGTCGACCGGCACGCCGTCGCCCAGCCACGAGCCGGCCGACCTGCGGTGGCCAGGCAGATCGACGACGCGCAGGCCGCGTTCGCGCGCCAGCACGCCGAACTCGGTCGCGAACAGCGGGCGTCGCGCGAAGCGGTGCAGCAGGACCGCCTCCCCCGGCCCGTACCCGAGCCCTTCCGCGAGCGCACGCAGCGGCGCCACGCCGACACCTGCTCCGATCAACGCGATCTTGCGGCGGGTTCGCGCGCGATCGGTGAGCCTGCCGAACGGACCTTCGAACAGCACGGGCGTGCCGGGACTCAGCTCACGCAGCGCCGTGCTGCCGTCGCCGAGCGCCCGCACGGTGATGCGCAGGCTGCGACCGTCCGGCGCGGCCGACAGCGAGTACGGGTTGGCGCGCGTCCACCCCGCGCGGTTCAGGAACCGCCAGCCGAAGAACTGCCCGGCCAGCGCCGGCATCCTGCCGAGGTCCTGCCCGGTCAGGTAGACCGACACGACGTCGTCGTCCTCCTGGACGACCGACGTCACGCGCAGACGGTGCCGCGCGTTGCGCCACAACGGCAGCCCGAGCCGCCACACCAGCACCGCGACCAGCGCGACCGCCCACAGGGTCCACCAGTAGACGGTGGCCGCCGCCGAGGTGAGGAACTCCTGTCCGGTCCACAGCTGGTGCGGCAGCGCGAGCCCGACGCCGAGGTAGCCGTAGAGGTGCAGCAGGTGCCACGACTCGTAACGCAGCTTCGCGCGGGCCGCCCGGACGCTCGTGACGACGGTCAGCACCAGACATGCGGTGCCCGCGAGCGCGAGCAGCATCGCCGGGTAGTCGACGACGAGTTCCCAGAGCTGGGCCGGAAACCGCGTCAGGTCGCCAGCCGCGTACCCCCATGTGATCAGCACCAGGTGCGCGAGCACGAGGTTGAACGAGGTGAAGCCGGTGAGCCGGTGCACCGCGACCAGGCGGTCCTGGCCGAACGCCCGTTCCAGCACCGGCAACCGGGCCATCAGCAGCACCTGCACGAGCAGCAGGTCCGACCCGAGCAGACCGGTGAGGCGGCCCAGCGAGTTCAGTCCGGACTCCCAGCCACCGAGGTCGCCGATCCCACCGCCCGCGGCCCACCAGTACGTCACGAGCGCCAGTCCCGCCCACAGGAGCCCGATGGCGACGCCCCGCACCCCGGAGTCGAGCGGACGTCTTCGCCTGGTCTCCGGCGTCATGTCCCCTGCCCGTCCTGCCCCGGCAACTCGCCCCGCGTGCCGAACCTGTCGTCGGGGAGCTTCCAGCGGGATCCGCTGGCGGTGTTCGGGTCGACGTCCACGTGACGCTCCTTCGCTCTCGACTCGTCCCATGCTCGACGGCGACTCTGAAGCCAGGGCAAGAACGAGCTGTGAGTCGGCTGAACCGCATACGATCACCGGCGTGAGCAATGTCGAGGCCGAGCCCGCAGAGTTGACGTGCATCTCCTCCCCCGGCGGCGTGGAAGTGCTGGCGCCGCGGGACGTCCCCCTGGGCGGCCCGCGAGCGATGTCCGTGCGCCGAACGCTCCCCCAGAAGCAACGGTCGCTCATCGGCGCGTGGTGCTTCTGCGACCACTACGGCCCGGACGACGTCAGCATGGACGTGGCCCCACACCCCCACACGGGACTGCAGACCGTCAGCTGGCTGTTCACCGGCGAGATCGAGCACCGCGACAGCCACGGCGTCCACGCTTTCATCCGCCCCGGCGAGCTCAACCTGATGACGGGCGGCAGCGGCATCTGCCACTCCGAACAGTCCACTCAGTCTTCTTCTGTCCTCCACGGCGTGCAGCTCTGGCTGGCCCTGCCCGACTCCGAGCGCGACGCACCCCGCGACTTCCAGCACTACGTCCCGCCTCACGTGACCTTGGACGGCGCCTCGGCACGCGTGTTCCTCGGCTCGCTGGCGGGCTCGACGTCCCCGGTCCGCACCTTCACTCCCCTGCTCGGCGTCGAGATCGAGGTGTCGGCCGGCGCCTCGGTGACGCTGGACGTCGACCCGTCGTTCGAGCACGGCGTCCTGCTGGACACCGGGGACGTGACGCTGGGCTCGACCGTCCTCGACCCCGGCTCGCTCGGGTACATCGGCACCGGTCGGTCGACGCTGACTTTGTCGTCGGTCGCCGGTGCGCGGGTCGTGCTGCTGGGTGGGGTGCCGTTCGGGGAGGAGATCGTCATGTGGTGGAACTTCATCGGGCGCACGCACGACGAGATCGCCGCGTTCCGGGAGGAGTGGCAGGCGGAGACCGACCGGTTCGGGCGGGTGGTGGGGTATCCCGGGGATCGGTTGCCGGCGCCGCCGTTGCCGGGTGGTCGGTTGCGTCCGCGCGGAAACCCGGCCTGACGTGGACCTCGACGCACGGCAGGCCGCCGTCGCCGCGCTGATCACCCTCGCGGCCGGTTCCGACTGCCAGGACCGGGCCGACGCGGGTCGTGCCCTCGCGAGCTTCGTCGATCTTCCCGAGGCCCGCCCGGTGCTGCTCGGGCTCGCGCTCGACCCGGAGAACACCCTCGTCGTGCAGGAGACAGCCGAAGCGTTGTTCCGCAGCACCGACGCGGAGGCTCTGGCGATCGCCTGCGCGGCCGCCGCCGCGGCCGACTACAGCCAGATCGACCACGTCCACGACGCGTTCCACACCGCGGTCGGACCGTTCACACAGGTCCGGGCGACGTACCTCGCCCGGTGTCAGGAGCTCGCGAACGACAGCGCCCGGCCCGCCGACGTCCGCGCCGGAGCGGCGACGCTCGTCGCCTCGCTCAACGAGATGCGGTAGGTCACCTTCCGTGCCGAATTGACTACAGAAAGCGCGTTCACTTTTAAGTGGAATTTAAGGTAGCGACCTCACCTATCCCAGGATCCGGTCCGTCTCACCTGGTGACCCCATCCACAGATGACCGAACCCGACCAGCACAAAGAACACAAAACCCCAGGTCAGAACGCGCTGACGAACCCGTCTCACCAGGCAGGAGCAGCCACTTGTCAAAAGTCATACTTGGGGACCATTGAAAATCACGTTCCGATCGCTTTTCCTGATCGAGGCATCCACGGAGGCTGCCGGACGTCTAAGGGGGCATGAGGAACGTGACACGAGTGGGCGCCGACTCGACATTCGCCTTCATCGCTCCGTCGGGGCGCCCGTTGCCCGTCGACGTCGAACTCGGCTACCGCGCCGACGACCCGCACGCCGTGACCATGACGTTCCGCATGGGACGCCAGGAGACCGTGTGGCTCGTGAGCCGCGACCTGCTCGCCGACGGGTTGATCACCACCAGTGGTGCGGGCGATGTGCGGCTGCGGCCCCACAACTCCACCACCGCCGTGCTCGAGCTGAGCTCCGACGTGTCGCACGCCGTGTTCCACGTGCAGTCGTCCGAGCTGCAGGAGTTCCTGAACTCCACCTACGACGTGGTCGCCCCCGGTTGCGAGAACGACTACGTCGACTTCGAGGCCGAGCTCCGCAAGCTGCTCGACGAGAACTAGCGAGAAGCGCCGCGTTTTCACCCGAACGAGCCCGTATCATGGAGTGATTCCAACCCATACGTTCGAAGTCGTGACAGTGACGACTTCCACCGCGTACAGCAGGGATCTGGGCGACGAACTGCGCCGTCTCCGGCAGAGGTTCACCGGCTTGAGGGGCCGCGCGATGGCGCTGCAGCTCGGCTGGGACCCGAGCAAGGTCTCCAACCTCGAGCACGGCAAGATCAGGGGCACGGACATCGACCTCGCGCAGTACCTCACCGTGTGCGGCAAGGACATCGACTTCTTCGAGGACTTCCTTCGCCGCTACCACAACGCCTTCGACCCGTACCTCGCGCAGGAACCGGGCAACCTCCGCACGCTCGCGATGACGGAGGCGATGGCCACCGGCATCACTGCGTACGACATCCTGTCCGTCAACAGCCTCCTGCAGACACCGCACTACGCGCGCGCCCTGCAGGCCGCGACCGGGCAGCCGATCGAGGACCTGGACAGGCAGGCGGTCATGCGCCGCCCCAACGGCCCCAAGTGCGTCTTCTACCTGCACGAGCTGGCGCTGCGGATGCGGCTCGGCAGCGAGCAGGTGATGGAGGAGCAGTACGTGTGGCTGCTCGCGAACTCCTCCATCGTCCGCATCGTGCCGGAAGAGGCGGCCACGGCGGCGTTCCAGTCGACGTGCACGCTGTTCGAGTTCGAGAAGGCGCCGCCGCTCGTGTACTCGGAGTCCGACCTGGCCAAGGTCTTCGCCCAGGGCGAGGCCGCCGTCGAACGGAGCAGGAAGCTCTTCGAGCTGCTCGACGAGGTCGCCCTGGACGAGAACCAGACGCGGCGCAAGCTCGCGGAGTACCGCGGGCCCACACCGTTGCGCGCCCTGGCCAGGACTCAGTAGCCGTACACCAGGTCGAACGCGAGCTGCGGGTCGAACTTGCCGGCGTCGACGCCGGGTGCCTTGCCGCACCGGCCGTCCGAGTCGCCGGGAACCTTGACCCACAACAACATCTCCGCGCCGCCACCGGTGCGGGCGGGCGTGCCGAGCCTGCGGCCGCCGGGGTTGCACCACTCGCCGTTGTGGCCGTTGCCGTTGCGGCTGGTGTCGATCACGTACGGCTTGGTGTAACCGGGAAGTGAGCCGCTGACCGAGTCGCCGTAGGCCGTCGAGGCCGCGGTGGTGTGGTAGTTCGACACGTTGATCGAGAAGCCGCGCACGTTGCGCACGCCCGCGGAGTCCAGGCGGGCGGCCATGGTCGCGGCGGGCACCCACTGCGCGTTGCCCGCGTCGAGGTACGCCCACGTGTTGGGTGCCTTGGCCTTGAACTGCTCGGTGGCGTACTTGATCATCGCCGTCCGCTCGGCGGTCTTGGCGGCGTCCATGCAGTTGAAGTCCGCCAGCGAGTCGGGCTCGATCACCACCACGGCCGGGCGCGTGCCGATGGCGGAGGCGAAGGAGGAGATCCAGGTCCGATAGGCCTCGGGCGTCCCCGCGCCGCCGCCGGAGTGGCCGCCGCACGCGTCGCGGCCGGGGATGTTGTAGGCGACCAGCACGGGCAGCTTGGTGCCGGTCTTGTTCACGTAGGCCGACACCGAGGTCTTGATGTCGCCGCTCCAGGCCCCGAACCAGCGGGCGATCGGCTTGCTGGCGATGTTCGCCCTGATCGCGGCCTGGCGGCCGTCGCCGGAGTGGTCGCGCACCCACACGGCGGGGTTGGAGTCCGGGTCGACGTAGAAGCCGTCGGTCAGGCCGACCGGGCTGGCGGCGTGCGCGGCAGGGGCGGTCGCGACGACGGCCAGCAGGGCCAGCGCGAGTGCTCTGATCATGTCCAGCACACTCGCGCCCCGCGCCTAAGCGGCGGTAAGTCCGGGTTGAACCAGCACCTCAGGGCTCGAGCGACCCGGCCTGGATCGGCAGCAACGGCGAGACCACGCGGGCGAACGGGCCGCTCTGCACGACCCCTCCCCCGGGCCCGGCGAACGGCGCGGCGGGATCCAGCAGGTCGGGCATCCGGGCCCACACGGCCCACCGCTCGTCCCACGCCTGGATCACGTCGAGCTGCCCGCCGGGGAGGAACCGGGACAGGTGCACCCCTGCGACCTGCCCGGTGTTCCCCAGCAGCGGGAGCAGCCGGAAGCCACCTTCCCGCCGCAACCTCTCGATCAGCTCCGCGCTGTCCATCTCATCTCGCCGCCAACTCCGTGTGAGCCCGATAAGCCTCAACAGCAGCACCACGTTCAGCCGAAGACCACCCCAGCGGACCGGCGATCAGGTCGGCGACCTCACCGGCGACCGAGGCACCGAAGTCCAGGTGCTCCATGGCGATCCGCGTCCGCCGCGCGAGCACGTCCTCCAGCCCCAGCGCGCCCTCGTGCGTCACGGCGTAGACGATCTCCGCCGCCAGGTACCCCGCGACGGGCTCGGCCAACGAGGGTTCCTGCGCGATCATCGCCAGCACGTCGGACACGGCGGAACCGTACCGGCGCAGCAGACGCTCCACAGTGGACGTGGGCAGGCCGGACTCCACAGCGACTCGAGCCCGGTCCGCCCACAGCTCTTGGAAACCGACGGCGCCGCACAACGGCAGCCTGGCGGTCAGGGAAGGTGCCACCGCGCGTCCCAACCCGGAGACCGCGGCGTTCACGACGTCGGCGGCCATCACGCGGTAGGTCGTGTACTTGCCGCCCGCGATCACGAAGAACCCCGGCTCCGGCTGGGCCACCGCGTGTTCACGGGACAGCTTCGAGGTGTCGCTGGAGGCCCCGGCGAGCAACGGCCGCAGACCCGCGTACGTGCCGACGACGTCGTCCACGGTCAGCGGAGACCGCAGCACGGCGTTGACGTGGTCGAGGATGTACGAGACGTCCTCGGCAGTGGCGACCACGTCCTCGGGCGAGCCGGAGTACGGCGTGTCCGTCGTGCCGATGATCCAGTAAGCACCCCACGGGATCACGAACAGCACCGACTTCTCGGTCTGCGTGATCAGCCCGCCGTCCAACTGGATCTTCGACCGCTCCACCAGCACGTGCACGCCCTTGGACATCCGCACGTGGAACGGCGGTGTGCCGGGCGACATCGAGTTCAGCGAATCGGTCCACACACCGGTGGCGCTGATGACCCGCCGCGCCCGCACCACGTGCGTCACGCCCGTCAGCTCATCGCGCACCGAGGCACCGGACACCCGGCCATCGGTTCGCAGCAACGACGTGACCCGTGCCCGCGACACCACGGTCGCACCGTGCTGGGCGGCCGTGCGGACGAGAGTCGTGACGAGCCGCGCGTCGTCCATCTGCGCGTCGTAGTAACGAATGGCGCCGGCGAACGCGTCGGAGTCCAGCGACGGGCCCAGAGCGGCCATCTTGCGGCGCGACAAGTGCCGGTGCATCGGCACCGCCCCGGCGCCGCCGATCGAGTCGTACAACATCACGCCCGCGCCGACGTAGGCGCGTTCCCACTGCTTCTTCAACGGGAAGAGGAACGGCACCGGCCGCACCAGGTGCGGTGCGAGCCGGCGCAGCAACAACCCGCGTTCCTTCAGAGCTTCCCTGACCAGCTTGAACTCCAGCTGCTCCAGGTAGCGCAGCCCGCCGTGGACGAGCTTGCTGGACCGGCTCGACGTGCCCGCCGCCCAGTCGTCGGCCTCGACCAGGGCGACGGAGAGGCCGCGCGCCGCCGCATCGAGTGCAGCGCCCGCGCCGACCACCCCGCCTCCGACGACGAGGACGTCGAACTCCGTGCTGCCCAACGTCTCCAGGGAACGGGCACGCCGAGCCGGATCCAGCCTTGCGAACAACTTCTTCAGCTCCTAAAGAAAGAAGTCAGCGAACGTCGGCGTCGACCCAGTCGAACGACTTGGTGACGGCCTTCTTCCAGTTGCGGTACTCGCGCTCGCGCTCGTCGGAGTCGAGCTCCGGCGTCCAGCGCTTGTCCTCTGCCCAGTTGGCGCGCAGCTCGTCGAGCCCCGACCAGTAACCGACGGCCAGGCCGGCGGCGTACGCGGCACCGAGCGCGGTCGTCTCGGCGACGACCGGACGCACGACGGGAACGTCCAGCACGTCCGCCTGGAACTGCATCAGCAGCTCGTTGGCGACCATGCCGCCGTCGACCTTCAGCTCGGTCAGCGGCACACCGGAGTCGGCGTTCATCGCGTCCAGCACCTCGCGGGTCTGGAACGCCGTCGCCTCCAGCACGGCCCGCGCCAGGTGACCCTTGTTGACGAACCGGGTCAGGCCGACGACCGCACCCCGCGCGTCCGCTCGCCAGTACGGCGCGAACAGACCGGAGAACGCCGGCACGAAGTACGCGCCACCGTTGTCGTCGACCGTCTTCGCGAGCGTCTCGATCTCCGCGGCCGAGCCGATGATGCCGAGGTTGTCGCGCAGCCACTGCACCAGCGAGCCGGTGACGGCGATGGAGCCTTCCAGCGCGTAGACGGGGGCCTCGTCACCGATCTTGTAGCAGACGGTCGTGAGCAGACCGTTCTTCGAGGCGACCTTCTCGGTACCGGTGTTGAGCAACATGAAGTTGCCGGTGCCGTAGGTGTTCTTGGCGGTGCCGGGCTCGTAGCAGACCTGGCCGAACGTGGCGGCCTGCTGGTCGCCCAGGATGCCCGCGATCGGCACGCCCTTCAGCACGCCGCCGGGGCCGCCGGTGCCGTACACCTCGGAGGAGGACCGGATCTCCGGCAGCATGGACAGCGGGATGCCCATGTCCGAGGCGATCTCCGCGTCCCACTGCAGCGTGTCGAGGTCCATCAGCATGGTCCGCGACGCGTTGGTGACGTCCGTGGCGTGCACACCGCCGTTGGGGCCGCCGGTGAGGTTCCACAGCGTCCACGTGTCGGTGTTGCCGAACAGCAGGTCGCCGGCCTCGGCGCGCTCACGGGCGCCCTCGACGTTGTCGAGGATCCAGCGGATCTTGGGGCCGGAGAAGTAGGTCGCGAGCGGCAGGCCGACCTTCGCCTTGTAGCGGTCGGCACCGCCGCCGAGGGCGCCGAGCTCCTCGACGATCGCCTGGGTGCGGGTGTCCTGCCAGACGATCGCGTTGTAGACGGGTTCGCCGGTGTTCTTGTCCCACACCACCGCGGTCTCGCGCTGGTTGGTGATGCCGACGGCGGCGAGGTCGCCGGTGTTGAGGTCGGCGGTGGAGAGCGCCTGGCCGATCACGAACCGGGTGTTCTCGGAGATCTCCACCGGGTTGTGCTCGACCCAGCCGGCACGCGGGAAGATCTGCTCGTGCTCCTTCTGGCCCACGGCGACGATGGAGCCGCTGTGGTCGAAGATGATCGCCCGCGTGCTGGTCGTGCCCTGGTCGACGGCGAGAACGTACTGCGACATCGAAGAAGTCCTTTCCGGATGGTCAGCGTCAGAACGCGAGCGAAGCGATCACACCGGCGAGCGCGCCACCGATGATCGGGCCGACGACCGGCACCCAGGAGTAACCCCAGTCGGAGTCCTTCTTGCCGATGGCCTCGCCCTCGGTGCCCTTGTAGCCCATGGGAAGCAGGGCGTGCGCGATGCGCGGACCGAGGTCACGGGCCGGGTTGATCGCGTAGCCGGTGGGGCCACCGAGGGAGGCGCCGATGCCGACGACCAGCAGTGCGGCGGCCAGCGGGCCGATCTGGGTCGGCGTCTTGCCGAACGCGAGGATCACGAAGACCAGGACGAAGGTGCCGATGATCTCGCACACCAGGTTCCAGGTGTAGCTGCGGATCGCCGGGCCCGTGGAGAACACGGCGAGCTTGAGACCGTGGTCGGGCGTCTCCTCGAAGTGCGGCTTGTAGGCGAGCCACGCGAGCACGGCACCGAGGAAGGCGCCGAGGAACTCACCGGCGAAGTAGATGAGCGTCGAGCCGAAGCTGACCGGAACACCAGGGGCGTACTCGGCCGCACCGCTGGTGAGAATGCCCACCGTCACCGCCGGGTTGAGGTGCGCGCCCGACTTGTAGGCGACGTACACACCGGCGAAGACACCGAGGCCCCAGCCGAAGTTGATCAACAGCCACCCGCCGTCGAAGCCCTTCGACTTGGCGAGCAGCACGTTGGCCACCACGCCCGCACCCAGCAACAGCAGGACGCCCGTACCGAGCACCTCGCTGAGGAACACTGACCCGAGACCCACGCTGGCCTCCCATTCGTCTTTGAACGGCTGATCACCACGTGGTGATTGAGGCGGAACGTATGACTGCCTGAACAGCTGTTCAACAGGTGCGGTTCGACAATGTCGACACCTGCTACCACCGAAGGTGTGACCGACCGGTCACGCTGCGCGCAGACAAGGCGTTTCAGGCCCGTGTCCAGGCGTGATGCCCGCCCTACGCGTTCGACATTGCCGACACGGGTCGTCTCAATTACGTTTCACGCGTGCCGGGACCCATCCAGTCGATCGAACGAGCCGCAGCCGTGCTGCGGCTCCTGGCGCGCGGCTCCGGCCACCACGGTCTCACGGAGATAGCCGACTCGCTCGGTCTGGCGCGGGGCACCGCGCACGGGATTCTCCGCACGCTGCAACGGGTCGAGTTCGTCGAGCAGGACCAGACGACGGGCCGCTACCGGCTCGGCGCGGCACTGCTGCACCTGGGAACGTCCTACCTCGACGCCAACGAGCTGCGTTCTCGATCGATCAACTGGGCCGACACGCTCGCCGCGAGGTCGGGCCAGGAGGTGCGGATCGGCATGCACCACGACGGCGCCGTGCTCGTCGTGCACCACGTGTTCCGGCCCGATGACTCTGTGCAAACACTCGGCATCGGCGCGATGCTGCCGTTGCACGCCACCGCGCTCGGCAAGGTGCTGCTGGCCTACGACCCGGACCTGTCGGCGGCCGTGCGCCGGCGGGAGCTGACGTCGTTGACGCGCAGGACGATCACGCGCACCCAGATGCTCGAGCGCGTGCTGACGGAGGTGCGCGGGCAGGGCTGGGCGGGCGAGGCGGAGGAGTACATGCCGGGCGAGGCCAGCATCGCCGCGCCCATCCGCATCCCCGGCGGGCTCGTGATCGGCGCGATCGGCATCTCCGGCGCGGCGGACCGGCTGTGCGACTCGGCCGGCCGTCCGCGTGCGACGCTGGTGCGCCAGGTAGTGCAGGCCGCGGAATCAGTCACCACTTCGCTTGTCGACGAGAACTGAGGGGCTCGCCGTGCAACGGTTCGTAATGGCGATCGACCAGGGGACGACGTCGACGCGCTGCATCGTGTTCGACCAGAACGCCCGCCTCGTCGCGGTCGCCCAGCGCGAGCACCGGCAGTACCACCCGCGGCCGGGCTGGGTGGAGCAGGACGCCGTGGAGATCTGGCGCAACGTCGACCGGATCGTGCCGCAGGCGTTGCGGCAGGCGGGGATCACCGCCGACCAGGTCGTCGCGATGGGCATCACGAACCAGCGCGAGACGTTCGTGCTGTGGGACCGGCACACGGGTGTCCCGATCGGACGCGCGATCGTCTGGGAGGACATCCGCACCGAGGACGTCGTCACCGAACTGGGCAAGAAGCCCGGACTCGAGGAGGTCCGCGACCGCTGCGGCCTGCCGCTCGCGACCTACTTCTCCGCGCCGTCGCTGCGGTGGATGCTCGACAACGTGGCCGGGCTGCGTGCGAAGGCCGACCGCGGCGACGTCCTGTTCGGCACCATGGACACCTGGCTGATCTGGAACCTCACCGGCGGGGTCAACGGCGGCCTGCACGTCACGGACGTGACCAACGCGTCGCGGACGATGCTGATGAACCTCTCGACACGGCAATGGGATCCGATGCTGCTGGGGTTCTTCGGCGTGCCGTCGTCGATGCTGCCGGAGATCCGGCCGTCGACGGAGATCAGCGGTGTCACGACCCGCGTGGTCCCGGGCATCAAGATCGCGGCAGCGTTGGGAGACCAGCACGCGGCGTTGTTCGGGCAGACCTGTTTCGAGAAGGGGTCGATCAAGGGCACGTACGGCACCGGCGGGTTCCTGTTGATGAACACGGGACCCGAACTGGTGCGGTCGAAGCACGGGCTGCTGACGACGATCGGCTACCAGATCGGCGGCGAGCCGGCGTACGCGCTGGAGGGTTCGATCGCCGTCGCCGGGTCGCTGGTGCAGTGGTTCCGCGACAACCTCGGGCTGATCCACTCCGCACCGGAGATCGAGACCCTGGCGCGCACGGTGAAGGACAACGGCGGCTGCTACATCGTGCCGGCGTTCTCCGGGTTGTTCGCGCCGCACTGGCTCTCCCAGGCGCGCGGGCTCGTCGTCGGGCTGACCTCGTACATCAACAAGGGACACCTGGCGCGGGCCGTGCTGGAGGCGACGGGCTGGCAGACCCGCGAGGTCGTGGACGCCATGAACGCCGACCTCGGGGTGCCGACGCCGGTGCTGAAGGTGGACGGCGGGATGACCGCCGACCACCTGCTGATGCAGTTCATCTCGGACGTGCTGGACATCCCCGTGCAGCGGCCCCTGGTCGCGGAGACCGTGTCGCTGGGCGCCGCCTACGCCGCGGGGCTCGCCGCCGGGTACTGGCCGGACCTGGAGGGGTTGCGGCGCAACTGGCACCTGGCCGCGCGGTGGAACCCGGCGATGGACGCCCGGCACCGCGAGGACGAGTACGCGAACTGGAAGCGGGCCGTGGAACTCACGTTCGCGTGGGCCCGCTCCACTCCGTCCACTTAGGAACGCTTTTGGCGTCTGCAAGTACCACCTTCCCGGAGTCGGTAGTACTTGCAGACGCCTCAGCAGGCAGGGTCAGGAGCGCTGCTTGCGCACCCACGCGCTGACGTCGTCGGCGGCGATCGGCAGCGAGTCCGACAGGTTGTCGGCGCCGTCGCTCGTCACCACCAGGTCGTCCTCGATGCGCACGCCGATGCCTCGCAGCTCGGGCGGCAGCGTCTCGTCGTTCGGGTGGAAGTACAGGCCCGGCTCGACGGTCAGCGCCATGCCGCGTTCCAGGATGCCCTGCTGGTAGGTCTCCTGGCGGGCGTCCGCGCAGTCGTGCACGTCCAGACCGAGGAAGTGCCCGGTGCCGCAGACGATGTAGCGGCGGTGGTGCTGCCCGAGCGGGTCCAGCGCCTTGTCGACGCTGACCGGCAGCAGGCCCCAGTCGTGCAGGCCCTCGGCGAGCACGCGCATGGCGGTGTGGTGGAACGCGCTGTAGTCGTTGCCCGGCCGCACCTCCGCGAGCGCCGCCACGTGCGAGGCGTGCACGAGGTCGTAGACCTGACGCTGCGCCGTGGAGAACTCGCCGCTCACCGGGAACGTGCGGGTGACGTCGGCGGTGTAGAGCGAGTTCATCTCGACACCCGCGTCGAGCAGCAGCAGGTCGGCGTCGTTCACGCGACCGTCGCAGCGCGTCCAGTGCAGCACCGGGGCGTGCGGTCCGGCGGCGACGATCGAGGTGTAGCCGGGGCCCTTGCCCTCGGTGCGGGCACGGCGGTCGAACGTGCCCTGCAGCCAGCGCTCTCCCCCGCCGCGCACGGCCTGGCCGAGCTCCATGGCGACGTCGGCGAAGCCCTTGACCGACGCGTCGACTGCCTGGCGGAGCTGGTCGATCTCCCAGTCGTCCTTGATGCGGCGCAGCTCGGCGAGCACCGTGCGCAGCTCGTCGCTGTGCGCGCCGGTCAGCGCGTCCAGCAGCGGGTCGACACCCTTGGCGACGAGCGTCTCGGGGTGACGGCCGCGCAGGGCGTTCGCCAGGTCCTCGATCGGCCGGGCGGTGATGCCGAGCGCCTCGCCCCACTCCTTCGGGCCGGCGGCGGCGCCGATCCAGAACGGGCTGCGGTCGGCGTCACCGAAGAAATCGACGCTGTGGGTCTCGCTCGGGACGGGCACGAACAGCGTGGCGTCCTCGGCGGTCAGCACCAGCACGGCGCCCTCGACCTGGCAGCCGGTCAGCCACACGAAGTCGCTGTCGGCGCGGAACTCGTGGAACGTGTCGTTGGACCGGACGTGCGCGCGCCCGGCGGCCAGCGCGATCCGCTTGCCCGGCAGCGCCTGCACGAGCCTGGCGCGGTGGGCGGCGGCCGCCTCCGCTGTGCCGGCAGGGAGGTCGACGGAGCTGTCCCACTCGCCCCAGCCGTCGCGGATGTACGTGCGGAAACCGTCCGCGTCCACCAGTTTCGCCATGTCGCGGCGTGTCCGAGCCAAATCGCGTCCTTCCAGAGTGGTCCTTCCTCCCACCCTTCCCCGTGCCGGAGAGATCCCGCCAATCCCAGTTGGCCATAGCTTCGGGCTATGGAAAGCGGGTGTATTCAGCGGCCGGCGGCGGCCGTCTACCTGTAAAGGAGGCATCCGCCATGAACCGCCCAACCGTCCTCTGTCTCCTGGCCGCCGCCACGCTCACGGCGTGCGGTCAGCCGCCATCACCCGGCACGTCCCAGGCCGTGCCGCAATCCGAGTTCACGACCACGCCGACCTCAACCACGACCACCGCCGTGCCGGACCCGCCGACCCGCACCACGACGACGAAGCCGCCCCCACCGCCGCCGAAACGCCCGGACCGCTGGGTGCTCACCTCCGACCTGCGCGGATCCATCGAGGAGCAGACCGGGATCCCGTTCACGCTGTCCTGGACCACCATCTCGGGCCAGCTCACGGAGGCCTGCCCCGGCAAGAAGCTGTGCGTCGGCTACACCCTGGTGGTCGACGGGTCCACGGGCACCGAGGGTGACTGCACCGTCATCAAGGGAGGCATCAAGGTGCCCGTTCCCCTGCACGAGGGCGGCAAGATCACGTTCAGGATCACCAACGACAAGTGCTCCGAGGGCTGACCCGTGCGCCCGGCCACCGCCAGGCCGACGGACGAGGCGCCGTCGAAGGGGCTGCGGGTCTTCGGTTCGCTGCTCGCGCCGACCACCGTGCTGACCGCGCTGCTGTTCTACTTCGGCACCCGGCACGCGACGTACTTCTGCCAGTGGTTCGGCGTGCACTACTCCGTGCTCGGCCTGACCGCACCGGACTACCTGATCCGCAGCTCGGACGGCATGTTCGTGCCGCTGACCGTGCTGGCGGCGGCCGGGCTCACGGCGTTGTGGGGCTACCGGTTCCTGCACTCGGCACTGGCGCCGAGGACGTGGCGCGCCCTGACCCGGCGCGCCGTCCCGGTGCTGGTGGCGCTGGGTCTCGTGCTCCTGCTGCTCGGGCTCACGGGCCTCGTGGCGTCGCGGCTGCTCTACGCCGTGCCCGGTCTGCCAGGGGTGTGCGTGGCGCTGGGCGTGATCCTGTTCCCGGTGGCGGAACACCTGCACACGACGGTGTCCGGGAAGCGCGCCGCCGGGGTCGTGCCGGTGATCCAGTGGACGTTCACGTTCGTGCTGGCGAGCATCGGCCTGTTCTGGGCGGTCAACGACTACTCGGCGGCCGTCGGGGCGGCCAGGGGGTACGAGTACCAGACGAACCTGGGCACCCTGCCCAGGACGGTCGTGTTCAGCGCCAAGGACATCGGGATCAGCGGGCCGGGCGTCACCGCGACCGCGTGCACCGCGGCGGACTCGGCGTACCGGTTCCGCTACGACGGGCTGGTCCTGGTCCTGCAGTCGGCCGGCCAGAGCCTCCTGCTGCCGAGGGAGTGGAACCAGCGCGACGGGACGGCGTTCGTGCTGCCGCGCTCCGGCGACACGCGCCTGGAGTTCTCGCGGGCGGAGGCCCAGCTCGACCACTCCTGCTGAGCGCGGGGACGCGTATAGCCTGGCCCTATGGAACTGGAGATCCGGCACCTGCGGGCGATCTGCGCCATCGGTGACGCGGGCAGCCTCTCCCGCGCGGCGACGCAGCTCGGCATCTCCCAGCCGTCGCTCACCACCCTGCTGCAACGGGTGGAGCGCCTGGTCGGCGGCTCGCTCTTCGACCGCGGCCGGGCCGGCGCCGTTCCCACGCCGCTGGGCGCGCAGATGCTGCAACGGGCCCGGTTGCTGCTGGTCGAGCTGGACTCGTTCGGCTCGGACATGGCAGGACGCGACGGTCCGGTCCGGCTCGGGTCGGTGCACATGGAGTGCGTGGCGCCGCTGTACGCCCGGCTGGAAGAGGTGCTCGACGACATCACCCTCGTGGTCGACCCGTCCTCGACCGGGCTCGCGCTGGCGTTGGCGAACGGCCATCTCGACGCGGCGGTCATCGCCGTGGACGAGGACGGCGACCTGGGGCTGCCCCGAGGCGTGGCGCAGCGGGTCGTCGTGCCGTGGGTGCCGGTGTACATCGCCATTCCCGCTGGTCACCGGCTCGCGTCGAAACAGGAGATCGAGCTCTCCGACCTGGCAGGCGAGTCGTGGGTCGGGCCGCCCGGTGCCGAGGACGGTTCGCTGACGGCGTTGCGCGCGGCCTGCCGGGCGGCCGGGTTCGTGCCGCGGATCCGGTTCGAGATGCCGAGCGGCGCGGGCCGTCAGCTGATCGCGGCGGGCAAGGCGGTGCAGCTGGTCGAGCCGACGTCGCAGGGTGGTCCCGGCGTGGCGGTGCGCCCGCTGGCGGGGGCTCCGATGCGGATGCGGCTGGTGTTCGCGTGGCGGCGGGAGCGGCTGACCTGGAGCCAGGCCAGCCGCGTCTTCTCCGAGGTGCTGGGTGCCTACGCCGACCAGGCGCTGGCCAGTCCGGTGTTCCGGCCGTGGTGGGAGGAACGGGGAGCGGCGCTCACCTCGGCGTCCTGATCAGCTCGTGAGCGCGCCGAGCCAGGCGTACCAGTCGGCGTCGTAGCGCGAGCCGACCACCCGGGTCAGATGGTCGCGGGCGCCGGCCCAGTCCCCCGCCCGGTAGTCCGCGAGCACCGCCGAGACGTCGGCCGGGTGCTTCTCGACGAGGTACCTGACCGCCAGGTAACCCCAGTTGTAGACCCGCTTGGCGTCGTGGTCGTAGGTGGTGTCGAACAAGGTGCTCAGCGCGTAGGTCTGCTTCTTCGCCTCGGCCAGCGCGTCGGCGTAGACCTCGCCGCGGTAACTGTAGGAGAGGTACTCGGCGAAGCCCTCGATCCACCACACCGTCGGCGTGGTCATGTTCTCCTCGAAGTCGCCGTGCATGTCGAACCGGCCGTCGAGGTAGTGGGTGTACTCGTGGTTGAGGTTCCAGATCGCGAACGCCGGCAGCCAGTCGGCCTCGTGCGCGATGAACCGCGCCTGGTTGAGCGCCGGGTCGCCTTCGAGGTACATGCCGCCGTTGTTGGTGGAGATGTCGAACAACACCCCGGCGTACGTCCGGTAGTCGTTGCCGGTGTTGAAGACCACGACCTCCAGCGACGTGTTCTGGTCACCCGCAACGGGTCCCGGGTCGCGCACGACCCGGTGGAAGGCCGCGTCCTGGCCGGCGAGCGACGCGCAGGTCTGGCTCAGCTGGGTCCTGGTCAGCTGCTGGGCGCGGATCTTCAGCGTGGCGCCGCAGGTGTGCCGGACGGTGAGCACCCGGCGGTCGATCTTCGCGCGGAAGTCGCAGGTGCCGTAGCGGCGGCAGTTCGCCTTGTCGTACCAGTCCACCATCTCCGCGACGCCCACCCACATCGGGGCGAGGCTGCCGACGACGTCACCGCGTGAGGCGAGGTCCGCGAGCAACGGCCGGACACGCGTGGCGATGTCGTTGTGCTGCAGGAACCTGCCGAGCTCGCGGGTCGCGTTCTGGACCAGGTACTGCCTGTCGGTGCCGAAGAAGTCCAGGTGTGCCACCACGAACCGGCGCAGCGCCCGCAGGATCTCCGGCTCGGCGCGCACCGCGGCGAGGAACTCCGGCTGGGCGTGGCCGTAGTAGAGCAGCAGCATGCCCGCGTGCACGGCCGCGTCGTCGGCGCTGGTGTAGCCGTCGAGCAGGCGGGTCAGGGCGCGCAGGTCGGACGGGTAGTCGGCGGCCGTGGCCGTGTAGATGGTGGAATCGGGCCCGGGGTGCAGGATGGTCCGGGCGATCGCGGGCGGCAGCAGGGGGCTGTCCGGCGAGGTGAGTGAGGTGGTGGGCGCGGCGTGGCCGGGAGCCGTTCCCAGTGCCGGGTCCGCGGTGGCGTGCGCCGGCACCAGCAGTCCGGCCGACAACGCCACCACCAGGGCGAGTGATCTCATCAGGGTGTCCTCCGCAGGGTTCGAGGTGCCCCAGAGCGTCACACCGGCCGATGGCCCGCGATCATCCCTTCCGCTCATAGCGCGCCACTATGGGAGCGCTCACGACAACCTTGTCGTCCTGTCTCGCTCGTCCTCTTGACCCCAGCACTGAAGGCTCTACCTCGACTCCCCCACCTACCTGCCGATCTCGGGCTGGGACTGGATGCCCGCCGTGCGCGACGGTGGCACCGGCATCTCGGACCACGTCCGGTTGCGCGCCACCGGTGACGCGGTCATCGGCGATCCCCGCGGTGTGACAACGTTGTCCGCCGACCACCGGACCGCCGACATCGCCATCAGCGTGCCCGTCCGCAACACCGGCACCACCGTTCTGCCCGTCACGGTGCAGGCGGCGTTCTCGGGCGTGCAGCTCGCCAAGGCCGTCACGCTGGCGCCGGGCACGACCGAGGTCGCGCTCGGCACGCACACCCTGGCCGACCCGAAGCTCTGGTGGCCCAACGGTTACGGCGACCCGCACCTGCACGACCTGACGCTGACCGTCGTGGCCTCCGGCGCCGAGAGCGACCGGCGGACCACGCACTTCGGCATCCGCGAGGTCGCCTACCAGCAGGATCCCTGAAGACCCGCGTGAACGGCGTGCCGATCTTCTGCCGCGGCGGCAACTGGGGCTTCGACGAACTGACCGCGTGGCCGACCGGCGACGTCTGGTACGCGCACGACTGGTGCACCAACGGCAACCAGCGCCCGCAGCTCTACCAGGCCGCGATCGACGAGAGGCTCGGCGCTGCTGCTGTGGATGTCGCACCCGGCGTGGTACTCGACCGTCTGGCAGACCTACGACTACGACCTGGACGTCAACGGTACGTACTTCGGCGCGAAGAAGGCGTGCGAACCGCACCAAGTTCAGGCCTCTTCGGACAGTTGGCGCGTGACGGTCCTCAACCACACCAACAGCATCCTGCGCGGCCGCGTCGAGGCCACGGTCCACTCCCTGTCAAGAACGGTGCTGAGCACGCAGTCAGCCGACGTCGAGGTCGGGCCGTCAGCCAGGTCCGGCCTGTTCGAGGTGAGCCCGCACGCGTCGCCGTTGCACCTGGTGCGACTGCGGCTGTCCGACGGCGACCGGCGGACGGGCGCCCGCGCGATGCCGACGATCTACAGCGACAACCACCTGTGGCTGCTGCCAGGTGAGTCCCGCGAGGTCACGCTGTCCTGGCACAAGCGCGCCCTCACGTCCGAAAAGCCCCGCGTGACGGTCGAGGCCCACAACGCCTAGCCGGGCTTCTTCGGCTCCGCGAACAGCAGGTGCCGCACGTGTGCGGGCCCCTTGGCCAGCGCGCGTGCGGCGTCCTGGTTCTCCTGGTCCACGACGGTGCCGCGTTCGACGTGCTGGCGCAGGTGCTCCTGCCACGTCGCCACGGTGAAGGTCTCCAGGAACGTCTCGGGCTGCTCGGTGTCGCGGAACAGCCCCCACATCGTCGCCCCGGTCCGCCTGCGCGCCCGGCCGACGCGTTGCATGGCGTCGATGAACTCGTCCTCGTTCTCCGGCGCCACCGGCCACTCCACCGTGACGAGCACCGGCCCCGCGTCCGTGTCGGTGATCTCCGGCGGTTCCTCCCAGTACGTCGCCGGGCTGACGTCGAGCGGCCGGTCGTTGAGCGGCAGCCACCTCGTCGCCGCGAGCGCCAGCACGACCATGGCCACCGCGGGCGCGATCATGGCGACCTTGAGGCTGTAGGCGTCCGCGATCACACCCCACACGACCGCGCCGAGCGCCTGGCCGCCCATGAGGATCAGCTGGTAGTAGGCCAGCGCCCGTGCTCGCGTCCACGCCGGCAACAGCACCTGCGCGGTGGCGTTGAACGTCGACAGCGTCGCGATCCAGCAGGCGCCTGTCAGCAGCATCGCCACGATCACCAGCGTGAAGCTCTGCGTCAGCACCGCCGTGCTGGTCGACGCCGCGTAGACGAACGTCGCGAGCAGCACCATCGCGTTCTTGCTCATGCGCTGCAACAACTTCGGCACCACGAACGCGCCGCCGATCGCCCCGGCCCCGACGCTGCCGAGCAACACGCCGTACCCGCTGGCGTCGAGCTGCAACGGCCCGCGCGCGATGGCCGGCAGCAGCGCCCACAACCCGCTGCCGAACACGATGAACAACGTCAGCCGCGTGAGCACCCGCCGGAACAACGGCGAACTGGCCACGTACCGCGCACCCGTCCGCATGGCCGTCGTGATGTGCTCGGTCCCGAGCGGCCGGTGGTCCGACGGCCGCTTCCACCGCGTGAGCACGATCAGCACGCCGAAGAAGCTCACCGTGTTGAACGCGAACGTCGCCTCCGACCCCGCCACCGCGATCAGCAACCCGCCCAGCGCGGGCCCGATCGCCCGCCCGACGTTCATGTTGACGCCGTTGAGCAGCGCGGCCTGCGGAATCTCCTCGCGCGACACCAGTTCCGGCTGGATCGCCTGGAACGACGGCATCGACAACGCCTGCCCGATCGCCATGAGCGCCAGCAACCCGAGCAGGCCCGACGGCGTCGCCTTGTCCGTGCCCGCCAGCACCATCAGCCCGCCGGCGCCGAGCAGCATCAACGCCTGACCGGCGATCAGCACCTGCCGCCGGTCGAGGATGTCGCCCAGCGCACCCGACGGCACGACCAGCAGGAACACCGGCAGGGTCGTGGCGGTCTGGACGAGCGCGACCTGCAGGGCGCTGCCGCCGAGGTCACCCATGAGCCACTGGGCGCCGACGGTCTGCGCCCACGTGCCGATGTTGGAGGCGAACTGGGCGAGCCACAGCGCGCGGAAAGCGCTGCGACGCAGGGGCGCCCACGGGGAGACGGTCACGGGTCGATCTTCACACCTGAGGGGGCACGGTGCCGAGCACGACCGGCCTGCCGGTCCTGCTGAAACAGCTGACTTCGATCAACACTGAAGCCACAGGGAGAACAACCTCAAAGGGCGGCGGAATCACCCTGGCCGAAATGGAATTCGACCGGAGTCTCTTACCCTCGCGAGACGGTCGTTCCACCTCAAAAGTCTTCCATGAGACGTGATTTAGCTCACACCCGACCGGCGGAACACCCACCTCGGCGGCATGTGAACGCCCCGGCGACGTTCGCCCAGTTCATCCGCTGAGAGCGCTCCCGGATCCTGCGGAAACAAGCGTTCCCGCCGGCACCCTTCGCCCGGAAGTCGCCCGATTCCGGCACCCGCGACTGATTGTGAACATTCGTCTCAACCGGGTACGTATTCCCACAATGGGGAACGGCTGCCCCAATTCTGCCCGATACTGCGCGCAAAGCAGGCAGAGCAGAAAGGTTCCGAGCACTCGTGATCACGCCCGAGTACTTGCTGTCGACCCGCGAGTTCGAGGTGCTGTGGCAGACGCTGCGGCTCGGCAGAATGCCGTACCCGCTCGACGTGCCCAGCGAAGGAGCGACCGAGCAGGACGTCAAGACCTTGCAGGACAGGACGATCGCGGAGCTGCGCCGGCGCGGCATCGGCGACGACGCGCGGCTGGAGGACCTGTTGCGGCTGCTCGGCGACCACGAGGTGTCCGTGGACGCCGTCGCCGGTGTGGGCAGGACCATTCGCGCGCTGGCCGCCGCCAACGGGCCGGGGGCCGTGCTGGCCGTCATCGACGGCGAGAAGGTCGGGCTGTCCGAGATCAGGCCCACGGCGCTCGCCCGCGAGATCGTCAGGGTGTTGCCGGAGGGCGTGGCCGGTCCGGGCAGCGCGCTGTCGGTGCGGCTGGAGACGTTGCAGCAGGCAGTCGCGTTGCAGGAGGCCGAGCAGGAGGAGGACTCCGAGGATCCGTGGGGTGCGGCCGACGAGGAGCTCGACGACCGGGAGGCGTTGCTGAAGGCCGGGTTGTCGGCTCAGGACGCGCGGCAGATGGACGAGCTCGCGCAGAACCGGGTCGCCGGCGGCCAGTTCGGCGTCACGCACGGGCGGCACCGCGCTGACGTGGTCATCAACTGGTTCGACACCCACCAGGGGCGCTACCTGATGGTGCGCTCCGACGGGTGGCTCAGCCTGTCCCCCACCGACAACGACCGCATCGCGACCAGGATCGACGCGGTGCTGGCCTGAGAGCGGTGCGTTCCATCGCACAAGAATGATCCAAATCGGGCATCGCGGGCGTACTCTCCGGAGTGCGCCCGCGTTCTCGTCCGGGGTCGACCGATTCAGCCGATCCGGTGATGGGCGAACCAGGCTGTGACCAACCTCAAGAGCGCCCTAAATTCTAGAGATTTCCCCATGTGATTTGGGTCACATCAGGCCTGCGTCAAGGGCCGTTCCAGGGATGTGAACAGAGATCGGGAGTCCGAACGGGCAGCTCCCGAGAGCGCTCCCACAACCAGGGCAAACGATCACGTCCGTTACACGACGTTCACCTGGTCGTGGCCCGTTTCGGTCCGCCACAACGCATTGTGAACGCGGATCTCAATTGGTAACTCGCGTGCGGCAAAGTGAGCGATGCGCGAAAACACCCCCGATACTGCCCGCATGTACATCGTCGGTGACAACAAGGCTGTCCCGCTCGGCGACACCGTCAGCTCGGGTCAGGTGCAGATCGACCCGACCGCGGGCGAGGAACTCCGCAAGCAGTTCCAGGCCCAGATCGACCAGGTCGACTCGTGGATCGAGCGCGCCAACTCGAGCATCGCCCGCCCGGCGCCGCTTGGCGCGAACCCCGTCGGCGACAAAATGCGCGACAAGTTCACGCATCGCGCCGAGGGTGAGCAGTACTCGTTCGTCAGCGTCATGACCGCGTACCGCACGGTTCTGGAGCAGACGAAGAACTCCATCGTCGAGGCCATCGGGAACTTCCAGAGGCTCGACGAGGAACAGCAGGCCGAACTGAAGAAGCACATGGGTAACAGCTGATCTTGTGGCCAGCTGGTCCAACGGAGTGAGAGAGGCGAGCCGGTCATGCCCCCCGAGACCGACCCGAGCGAAGTCGAGAACGTCCCGGTCCTCACGGATCCGCAGAACTGGGCGTCTCGATCGCACCAAGAGCTGTATGCCGCGGTGCACAACAACAACGACCCCGGTGCAGCCGGCCAGATCAGCTCCGACTGGAGCAAGTACGGCAACGAGCTGACCGAGGCGTCCCGAGTCATCAACTCGGTCATCACCTCGTCCGAGTCCAAGTGGACGGGTGACGCCGCCGAGGCCGCCCGCGCCGCGATGAAGAAGCTCGGAACCTGGGTCGACGAGACCGCGAAGACAGCCGTCGAGGTCGGGAACAAGGTCGCCGACCAGGGTCGGGTCATGGAGTCCGCCAGGGCGCAGATGCCCCCGCCCATCCAGTTCGACTGGAACAAGGCCGCGGCCGCGCTGTCCCAGCCGGGTACGCCTGCCTTCGTGCTGGCGTCGGCGGACATCGCGCTGGCCAACGCCGCGTCGCGCGCCGCGCACGACCAGGCGGTCTCCGTGATGACCAACATGGAGAACAACTCCCGCCAGATCGACTCGACGACTCCCGCCTTCAAGCCGCCGTTCAACCCGAACACCGGCATGGTCGAAGAGCCCGTCATGGCGATGCCGCAGTCGAACGTCCAAGCGCTCAGCAGCGGCGTCGACGGCCTCATGTCCACCCAGGCGGCGAGCGCCGGTGCGGTGGCGGCCCCTCCGGCCGGCCAGCAGTCCGGCACCGGCACGACCGGTACCGGCGCCGGTGGTGGCGCGGGCGGTGGCAGTGGCGTGAACCAGCCCGCCGCGGCCGCGTACAACCCGTCGGCCCCCGGCTACACCGGTCCCGGTGGAGCAGGCGGCGGTGCGGGCGGTGGCGCCGGTGGTGGCGCGGGTGGCTACACCCCGCAGATGGGCAACACGAACACGAACACCGCTGCGGCGTACACGCCCACCGCCCCTGGTTACAGCCCCGCCAACACGGGCAGCACGTACACCAGCGGCAGCGGTGGTGGCAGTCCTGCCGCCTACACCCCGACCGCACCGGGCTACACGCCTCAGATGGGTCCTGGCGGCAAGTCGAACACAGGCCAGAACCAGAACGTCCCGAAGGTCCCGGTCGTCGGCAAGGACATCTCGAACCCGAACTACACGCCGCAGAACATCAAGGGCGGCCCCGCGGCCTACAACCCGTCGGCACCCGGCTACAACGGCCCCGGCGGTGCCGGTGGTGGCGCAGGCGGCGGTGGCGGTGGCGGCGGCGGTGGCGCGGGCATGAAGGGCGGCCCGATGCCGTACACCCCGCAGATGGGTGCGGGCGGTGGCGGCGGCGGTGCCGGTGGTGGCGCGTTCGGCGGTGGCGCCGGCGGTACCGCGGGTGCCGGCGGCTCGATGCAGTCCGGTGGCGCGGCCGGTGTCCAGGGCGCCCGTGGCGGCATGCCGATGGGCATGGGTCCCGGTGGCGCCTCGGCGGCCGGTGCCGGCATGGGCGCGGGTGCCCCGATGGGTGGCGCTCCCGGAGCCGGTGGCAAGGGCGAGGACGACAAGGAACACCGTTCCGCCAGCTACATCATGGGCGGCGACCTGTTCGAGGTCCCCGGTGAGAACCTGCCCCCGTCGGTGATCGGTGCCGCGAAGGTCAAGAAGCAGAAGGGGACCGAGTCGCAGTGATCACGCCCGAGTTCCTGCTCACCCCGCGCGAGTTCGACGTGCTGTGGCACGCCCTGCGGCTCGGCAGAGTGCCGTACCCGCTGGACGTGCCGAACGAGGGCGAGACCGAGCAGGAACGCCGCGTGCTCGTCACGAGGACGCTCGACGAGCTGCGGTCCCGCGGTCTCGTGGACAACCAGCGCCTCGAGGACTTCCTGCGGCTGCTCGACGACCACAAGGTGTCCGTGGACGCCGTCGCCGGTCTCGACCGCACCGTGCGCGCGCTCGCCGTCTCGAACGGTGAGCGCGCCGCGCTCGCGATCATCGACGACGACCGGGTGGGGCTGCTGGAGATCCGGGAGACCGGTATCGCCCGCGAGATCGTCAAGGTGCTTCCCGACGCCGTGCCCGGTCCGGGCACGGCGGTGAACGTCCGCGTCCAGTCGTTGCAGGACGCGGTCGCGCTGAAGGAGGCGGAGGAGTCCAGCGACTCCGACGACCTCTTCGGCGACGGCAAGGTGGACGACGAGGAGGCGCTGCAGCAGGCCGGCCTGTCGCCCCAGGACGCGAAGCAGTTCGGTGAGCTCGCGTCCAACCGCGTCGCGGGCGGCCAGTTCGGCGTGACCCAGGACCGCCAGCGGTCGGGTGTCGTGATCAACTGGTTCGACACCCACCAGGGCCGTTATCTGATGGTCAACTCGGACGGCTGGATGAGCGTCTCGCCGACCGACAACGACCGCATCGCCACCCGCATCAACGCCGTGCTCGCGTGATCTGACGCGTCACAGCCGAACCGCAGTTGAACCGCCGCCGCCGGAGGACCGTGTGAACCAGGCGAACCCTTATCAGTGGGTCGAAGAGTACGAGGCCAAGTTGGCCGACCTGAAGCAGAAGTCGGAGAACCTCACGGAGAACGTCGCGGCGGCCTCCGCGACCGTGACGTCGAAGGACGGCGCGGTGACGGTGACGGTCGGCCCCAACGGCGGCCTGCAGAACCTGCAGCTGGGGCACCGCGCGGTCGAGCTGGGCGGCCCCCGGCTCACCGCGCTGATCCTGGAGACCGCTCGGAAGGCCCAGAAACAGGCCGCCGAGCACGTCCTCGAGCTCTTCAAGCCCCTCGGTGAGGGCACCGAGGCCTACCAGATGGTCTCGGACTCGATCCCGGACGACGAGGACGACGAGGACACCACCGACCCGTACGACGAGGTCGACGACGAGCCGGAACCCGCTCCGGCTCCCCCGGTCAGCCGACCGGCGGCGGCGGCCCCGCAGCCCGCACCGGTTCGCGGCCGGCGCCCTGCGGACGACGACGATGACGACGACGACAACCCCTGGTAAGGAACAGCGATGACCGCGCCTGAAACTCCACTCCCGTCTCCTCCCGGGATGAAGATCACCGAGGAGAACAAGCTCAAGGGCTCGCTGTTCATCGAGGCCTACGGCTCCCTGATCGACGGCATCAGCAAGGACGCGGAGTCCGAGACCGAGAAGGCTCTCGACATCACGTTCAACGCCATCGGCGCGGCCTCGGCCACGGTGATGTTCGCGATCGACCCGCTCGGCAGCATCATCGGCGCCGGTGTCGGCTGGCTGATCGAGCACGTCTCGTTCCTGCGTGACGCCCTGAACCAGCTGATGGGCAACCCGGAGGAGATCCAGGCCAACGTCGAGGCCAACAAGGCCCGTGCGGCCGAGCTGCGGGTGCTGGCCGAGGACCACAAGAGCGGTCTCGCGACGTTCGACGGCTGGACGGGCGCGTCGTCCGAGCGCTTCAAGGCGTCCATGGACAACATGAGCCACGAGCTCGACGACCTCGCGAACGCCGTCGAGTCCAAGGCCAAGATCGTCGCGATCATGGGCATGCTCGTCACCGTCCTGCGCGACATCGTCCGCGACCTGATCGCCCAGCTGATCGGTTCGCTGATCGCCGGCGCGCTCATCGCGGCCGCCATGATGATCCCGACGTTCGGCACCTCGATCGCGGTCTTCGGTGGCTTCGCGGTCGGCAAGGCCGTCGCGCTGGGCGTCAACATCGCGTCCCGCGTCGCCCGCGTCGTCGCGGCCCTGGGCCGTCAGATGAAGCGCATCGGCGACCTCGACGACATCATGAAGAAGGTCAGCAAGGGCTGGGAGCGCTTCGAGAACTCCGCCGACGTCGCCGAGATCACCTACGAGGGCTACAAGGCCCAGAAGGGTGTCGACGACAAGATCGACGAGGCGATGGCGAACAGGGGCGGTGGCAACACCCCTCCCGGCGCCACCGACGGCAAGACCGCCTCGGACACGACCGGCACCGCGACCGCGACGCTGGCCAACGCCCGTGTCGGCACCGTCATGCCGGACGGCACCGCGCAGGGCACGCTCGCGAACGCCCGCATCGGCACCGTCCAGCCGGACGGGTACGCGCAGGCGACGCTCCCGAACGCGCCCCTCAGGCCGACCGAGGCGGGCGAGCCCGTGTACGCCTCGAAGCGGTTGGCTTCCGAGCCGCTGCAGCCGATGCAGGCCGTCCGCGCGATGGACGCCGCGGAGCCGATGCAGCCGTTGCAGGCACGTACGGCCATGGTCGCGGCAGAGCCGATGCAGCCGTTGCAGGCACGTACGGCCATGGTCGCGGCAGAGCCGATGCAGCCGTTGCAGGCACGTACGGCCATGGTCGCCGCGGAGCCGATGCAGCCGCTGCAGCGCGCCGAGGCGGTTCAGGCCCCGATGGCGTTCCAGCGGGCCGAAGCCGTTCAGGCTCCTATGGCGTTCTCCCGGGTCGAGGCTCCTGACGCTCCCGTGGCGTTCTCGCGTGCGATGGCCTCCGACTCCACGATGGTGTCGGGCGTCGGCATGACCTCGGGGACCCCGGTCCACGACGTCCAGCCGATGCAGGCGCGTGAGGTCTACACGAGCCCGGACACCCCGTCCGAGCCGCTGCAGGCCTCGTCCGGTTACGAGCCGCTCGCGCGCACGCAGATGTCGCACGCCTACGACGCTCTCGAGCCGTCGCAGCCGCGTGAGGTCTACTCCCGCGTCGACGCCGAGGCCGCGTACGAGAGCGTCAACCCGCTCATGGCGAGCGAGCCGCTGCAGCAGACGGTCGGGTACGAGGCAGCCGGCGGTGCCGCGGCCGAGCCCCTGCGTCCGACCATCGCGCACGAGCGGTCCGTCCGGCCGACAGAGTAAGTCCAGCCAACAGCCGGGATCCTGCGATCCCGCCTTGTTCTGATGCAGTTCTGGAGAATCGCCGCTCATGGCCAAGGGGAACGTCAATCCCAACCCAGCGCCGAACCCGGGAGCCAACCCTCCCCCTTCGGCACCGCCCACCAGCGGAACGGGCGGAGGCGGCCCCACCGGCAACAGCGGCTACTCCATGAACGACTCCTCGATGCAGGGGTTGCAGGGCAAGGCGGGTGACCTGGGGTCCCGGCTGTCGAGCATCTCGTCCGGCCTGCGGGGCCTGAACTTCAGCGGCAACGCGCTCGGGCCTATCGGCCTGTTCGCGGTGCCGGCGCTCAACTCGTCCAACGAGAACGCCGTCTCCCAGGCCGACCGCGGCGCCAAGGCGTTCACGGACGTCCAGACGAACCTCAAGGCGACGCTCCAGACGTCGCAGCAGGTCGAGCAGACCAACCAGACCAACATCAAGTCGATCGACCCGACCACCAGCGCGAAGGACGTGCGCGGCGGCGGCAACGCCACCTCGGGCAACTTCACGCCGGGTGGCCCCACGGCCAACGGCGCCAACCCGCTCAAGGGCGGCGGCTCCAACGCCACGTCGGGCAACTTCACCCCTGGCGGCCCCACGGCCACCGGGCCCAACGCGCTCAAGGGCGGCGGCAGCAACGCCACGTCCGGCGTCAAGGGACCGGGCGGCGGCCCGTCCGCGGCCACGCCGAACATCAAGGGCGGCGGCTCCAACGCCACGTCCGGCGTCAACACCCCCGGCGGCTCCTCCGTCGGCGCTACGCCCAACATCAAGGGCGGCGGCAGCAACGCGACGTCCGGCGTCAACACCGCCGGTGGACCCGCTGTCGGGGCGACCCCGAACGTCAAGGGCGGTCCCGGCGCTCCGACCGGCGGCCCCAAGGCCCCCGCTGCGTTCACCCCTACGGCTCCCGGCTACACCGGTCCCGGCGGCACGGGCGGCAAGGGCGGCGCGACGTCCGGCGTGAAGACCCCCGGCGGGCCTTCCGTCGGCGCGACCCCGAACATCAAGGGCGGCCCCGGCGCTCCAACCGGCGGCCCCAAGGCCCCCGCTGCCTTCACCCCGACGGCCCCTGGTTACACCGGCCCCGGCGGCACCAACACCAGTGGCGGCAAGGGCGGCGCGACCGGCGGCGCCAAGAGCCCCGCGGCCTTCACGCCGACCGCACCCGGCTACACCGGCCCTGGCGGCACCAACGCCGGCGGTGGCAAGGGCGGCACGACCGGCGGCCCCAAGAGCCCGGCGGCCTTCACCCCGACCGCTCCCGGTTACAACGGCCCCGGTGGCAAGGGCGGTGCTACCCCGACCACGCCCGGTGGCGCGACGCCTCCCGGTGGCGGAGGCAAGGGCGGCGCCACGCCTGGCGGCGCGACTCCCGGCGGCGGTGGCAAGAGCCCCGCGGCCTTCACGCCGACGGCCCCCGGTTACAACGGCCCCGGCAACACCACCCCCGGCAACACGGCCGGCACCAAGCCCTCCACGACCGCTCCCGGCCCGCAGAACGCCGTGACGTCGCCTTCGCGCGGCGGTGCGACGCCTCCCGCGGCACCTCCCGGCATGGCCCCGCCGATGGGCGGCGCGAACCCCGGTGGCGCGGCCGGCGGCGAGCGCGGTGGCAGCAAGTTCAACCCTGCCGGCGGCGGCACGAAGGGCGTGTTCGACGCGCCCAAGCCCGGCGCACCGGACAGCACCATCTCCAAGGCCCCGCCGCAGTCGTCGCCCTCCACCCCGCCCCCGGCCCCGAAGCCGGGCATCGGCGGCACCCCGTCCCCCGCCAGCGGTCCCAAGGCCCCCGCACCCTTCACTCCGACCGCACCCGGCTACAACGGCCCCGGCAGCCCCGGCGGCACCCCCGGCGGCACTCCGCCGGCCGGTGGCGCGACCCCGCCCGCCGGTGGCGCGACCCCCGGTTCCTCGTCGCCCGGCGGCGGTGCCAAGGGCCCCGCGCCCTTCACCCCGACCGCGCCCGGCTACAACGGCCCCGGCAACCCCGGCAGCGCGACCCCCGGTTCGCAGAGCGCCGTCGCCACCCCGCCCCAGAGCGCAGGCCCGCGGGCAGGCGGGACGCCCGGCATGGCGCCTCCGTCCTCGGCCGCGGCCGGCATGGCCCCGCCCATGGCACCCGGCGGCGGCGCGAGCCCTGCCGCCGGCGGCACCGAGCGCGGCGGCAGCAAGTTCACCCCGGCCGGCGGCGGCGCGAAGGGCGTGTTCGACGCACCCAAGCCCCCGTCGCCCGACAGCACCATCACCAAGGCGCCGCCGCAGTCGTCGCCCTCCACGCCACCCCCGGCCCCGAAGCCGACGCCGCTGTCCCCGCCCGCGGCGACCGCACCCCCGGCGACCTCGCCGAACACCGCACCCCCGGCACAGAACCGCCCTGGCACGCCACCGGTCTCTTCGCCGGCACCCGCGCCGAACACGAACACCGCCCCGCCGCCCGCACAGGGCAGGCCGGCCACGCCACCGGTGTCGACGCCGCCTCCCGCGGCGAACGTGCCGCCGTCCCAGACCTCGCCCGCGCAGACCCCGCCGGCCCAGTCGCGGCCGGCTCCCGCCGCGCCGCCGGTGTCGTCGCCCGCGCCGAACACCCCGTCGCCCGCGCCGAACACGAACGTGCCGTCGCCGCGCCAGGACACGACGCCGTCGGCTCAGCCGCCGCGCGCCGACGCTCCGCCCGCCCAGACGCGTCCGGCACCGCCCGCGAACGTGCCGCCGGTCAACACCCCGGCGCCCGCGCCGAACGTCAACACGCCTTCGCCCAACCCGGCGACGAACACCCCGCCGGCCAACGCACCCTCGCCCAACCCGGCAACCAACACGCCGCCGGCCAACGCACCCACGCCCAACCCGGCAACCAACACGCCGCCGGCCAACGCACCCACGCCCAACCCGGCAACCAACACGCCGCCGGCCAACGCACCCACGCCCAACCCGGCAACCAACACGCCGCCGGCCAACGCACCCACGCCCAACCCGGCAACCAACACGCCGCCGGCCAACGCGCCTTCGCCGAACCCGGCAACCAACACGCCGCCGGCCAACGCGCCTTCGCCGAACCCGGCAACCAACACGCCGCCGGCCAACGCGCCTTCGCCGAACCCGGCGACGAACGCACCCTCGACCAACACGCCGCCGGCGAACACGCCGTCTCCCCGTCCGGAGACGACGCCGTCCGCGCAGCCGCCGCATGCCGACGCACCGCCCGCACAGACGCGCCCCGCGCCGCCTGCCAACGTGCCGCCGCCGGTCAACACTCCGGCGCCCGCACCGAACACCAACACGCCAAGCCCGAACGTCAACACGCCTCCGCCCAACCCGGCGACGAACACCCCGCCGGCCAACGCACCCACGCCCAACCCGGCAACCAACACGCCGCCGGCGAACACCCCGTCTCCCCGTCCGGAGACGACGCCGTCCGCGCAGCCGCCGCATGCCGACGCACCGCCCGCACAGACGCGCCCCGCGCCGCCTGCCAACGTGCCGCCGCCGGTCAACACTCCGGCGCCCGCACCGAACACCAACACGCCAAGCCCGAACGTCAACACGCCTCCGCCCAACCCGGCGACGAACACCCCGCCGGCCAACGCACCCACGCCCAACCCGGCAACCAACACGCCGCCGGCGAACACCCCGTCTCCCCGTCCGGAGACGACGCCGTCCGCGCAGCCGCCGCATGCCGACGCACCGCCCGCACAGACGCGCCCCGCGCCGCCTGCCAACGTGCCGCCGCCGGTCAACACTCCGGCGCCCGCACCGAACACCAACACGCCAAGCCCGAACGTCAACACGCCTCCGCCCAACCCGGCGACGAACACCCCGCCGGCCAACGCACCCACGCCCAACCCGGCAACCAACACGCCGCCGGCGAACACCCCGTCTCCCCGTCCGGAGACGACGCCGTCCGCGCAGCCGCCGCATGCCGACGCACCGCCCGCACAGACGCGCCCCGCGCCGCCTGCCAACGTGCCGCCGCCGGTCAACACTCCGGCGCCCGCACCGAACACCAACACGCCGAGCCCGAACGTCAACACGCCTCCGCCGAGTCCCGCGACGAACGCGCCTTCGACGAACGTCCCGCCGGCGAACACCCCGTCGCCGCGTCCGGACACCACGCCGTCCGCGCAGCCGCCGCGTGCCGACGCGCCGCCAGTGCAGACGCGTCCGGCGCCGCAGGTCGACGCGCCGGTCAACAGCCCCAACACCGACGCGCCCGCCGTCCAGACGCGGCCGTCGCCCCCGCCGCCCACCGGCGCGGCGCCGAACCCGAACACCACGGCGAACCCGAACACGACGGCCACCCCCACGCCCGACCTGGTCGTGCTGCCGCCCGCGACCGGATCGAATCCCAACCCCAACGCGGAGACGGGACGTGCGTCCGACTCCGACTCGTCCACCGATGCCCAGCAGGAGGCCAAGACCTCCGATGGCCCTCGGACGGTCAAGGACCTGCTGTCGGACGTCGACAATGTCGTCGTCGCGGTGGACAACGCGGCGGGGCTCGGCCACCAGGCCGCCGCGACGACTCTGGTGAAGGCGCTGCGCGACGGCGGCTACACGGACAAGATCACCTTCGTCACCGATCCGGAGTCCGTGGCGAAGATGAACCTCCTGATCACGCCGGACCTGCAGCCGGTCGAGGTCACCAGCACGCCGAACCATTCCGCCGACAGCAACACGTTGCTGATGTCGGCCGGCGACGACTCACTCAACGCGCACGACACGGAGACCGCCGCCAACTTCCTCGACAAGAACAAGGTCAACGAAGCTGTCGTCCTCAAGCCTTACGCCTGGGGCAGCAGCAAGCGGCTTCTCATCAAGCGCGACGGCCCCGGCAGCGACGTCAAGATCATCGATCTGGACCCGCACATCAGCCCGGACGCCAGGTACGTCTACGACGTACCGAAGATCACCGATCCGCAGGCACTGGCCAACCTCATCGACACGGAGATGGCCGCCAACCCCGCGAAGGCGGACGGCATCAAGAAGGTCGCCGACGCGGTGCTGGGCGACAAGGCCGACCTGATGCCGGTCTACGGCCTCGTGGCTGTCGACCCCGTCAGCCGTCCCGGCGTGTCCAACCACCTCGCGATGGCTCTGCACTCGCTGAACCAGAAGCCCGCGATCATGATGGAGATCACCCCCTCGCCGGTCTGGTTCGTGCCGCAGCTCGAGGTGGACGGGATCCAGCACGCGGACATCACCTCACCCGACCTGCAGCAGAAGATCGACAACCTGAAGCAGGGCGACGTCCTGGTGGTGAACACCGGGTCCATGCCCCAGGCGGTGTTCCAGCAGGTCTTCCAGCTCGGCACCCTGCCCGCGATCAACGAGGGCGCGAACTCCACGAACCTCGCGCACCTCGTCGAACGGCCGAACATCTCCGTTCTCACCAGCAAGACCCCTTATCCGAACGTCCCCGGTGCCGACGCCGCCACCACGAACCTGAACAACGCGAGCAACGGCTTGCGAGCGGACACCGCGTGGACCGCAGCCATCAACGCGGACCTGCAGGCGAGCACCGACCCCAAGAAGGGCCCGTCGGCTGCGAAGCAGGCGTTCAAGGTGACCACCGCCATCGAGACCTTCTCGGCGCTCGGTGACTACGTGGTGTCGCCGGACCGCACCCCCGGAGAGCCGGCCAGCTCTGTCTCCCAGATCTCCTCCATGCTCTCGCCCGCGCTCCACGGCAAGGGCGCGGAGGTCACGAGCATCCTTTCCGGAATCCCCGAGGCCTCGGCCAACGAGATCAGCAGCGTCATCAACGGCAACCAGCCGTCGCCGGCGTTCCTCGACGACTCCAAGTATCCGATCGACCTCACCAAGGATCAGGTCGACCAGATCATCGATCTGCTCGAGTCGCGGAAGCCGGAACTCCAGCAACAGCTGGCCGACAACTTCCCGAGCAACACCCCGGGCGCTCCGGTCGATCCCGCCGATCCGGATTCGGCTCGAAACGACGTTGCCCAGCTCGCTGACCTGATCAAGAACCTCTCGCAGAAGGACAGTCCCGAAAGCCAGTACTTCTCCCAGGTGTTCGACGACGCTCGCGCACCGCAGAACAACCAGGTTCTCCAGGCGCTGACCCTGCGGCTGGACCCGCCGTCCCCACCGCCGCCTGCCCCGGCAGTGCAGACGCCGGACGCCGAGGTGCCGAGTCCGCAGACGCCGGTGGAATCGGCGCCCCCGGCCCAGCAGACCCCGGCCCAGCAGGCCCCTGCTTCGGTGGCGCCTCCCGCCGTCACGACCCCCAGCACCAACGTCGAGACCAACACCGGCAGCGATGCCGAGAGCGATGCCGAGTCCGAGGGACCCGACATCAGCGGCGGCCTCTTCGGATTCGACAGCGACGTCGAGACCAACACCGGCGCCAACGCCGAGAGCGACGCCGAATCCGACGGACCCGACATCAGCGGCGGCCTCTTCGGATTCGACAGCGACGTCGAAACCAACACCGGCGCCAACGCCGAGAGCGACGCCGAATCCGACGGACCCGACATCAGCGGCGGCCTCTTCGGATTCGACAGCGACGTCGAAACCAACACCGGCGCCAACGCCGAGAGCGACGCCGAATCCGACGGACCCGACATCAGCGGCGGCCTCTTCGGATTCGACAGCGACGTCGAGACCAACACCGGCGCCAACGCCGAGTCCAACAGCGACAGCGAGTCCGACAACGACGTTTACCTGGATGCCGAGTCCAACCCCGGCGCCAGCAGCGACGTCGAATCCGACAACGACGCCTTCTTCGACGCCGAGTCCCACCCCGGCACCGACCTGGGGGACGGCACCCGTAGCGCGCCCCCGGCGCCCGGCACCGAGGTCAGGCCGAACACCGAGACGAACACGTCCGCGAACACCGACGCGCCGTCCAGGAACGCTCCCCAGACCACCCCGCAGAACAACGGCCCGGCGCCGACCAGGGACGCACCGGCCACCCCGCCGCCCGCGGCCCCGCCGGCACCTCCCGCTCCCCCGGCACCGCCCGCACCGCAGTCGAACCTGAACCCCGACGGCACCCGCAAGGACGTGCCGAAGGTCGGCGCGCCGCCGGCGATGACGCCGCCGACCCCGGAGTCGCACAAGGGCAAGGAGGTCCTGACCGACGGGTCGTGGCGCCACGACCCGGCCAAGACCGCGGAGTGGTCGAACCCGAGCAACCCGGCCGACCGCAGCACGTGGGCCGACCGCCGCAACGACACCGACGTGCGGACGGTCGACCAGGTCGTGCACGACGTCCGCACGGACAGCACGCCGTCGAACATCAAGTCCTACCAGGGACTCATCAACTACGACCTGCGCCGCATCGAGACGAGTCCCGGCAACTTCGTGCAGGAGTACACCGTCAAGGTGCACATCGACCCTGCCGCGAACCTGACGCCGGAGGCGATCGCGCAGGTCAAGGAGAACGCCACCAACGGCGTGAACTCCATGCTGAACCAGGGCCACCGGCTGCCCAGCGGTGACCAGTTCCACCTGAACCTCGAGTTCACCGACAACAAGGCCGACGCGCACACCAGCATCAAGGTCGACGACAAGACCACCAACCCGGACCAGACTCACTGGGGCACCGACACCAGCCCCGAGGTCCTGGCGCACGAAACGCTGCACTACCTGGGAATTCCGGACGAGTACAAGGACTCCACCCGCGTCTTCCAGCAGCACGACACCAACTCCGGCGTGCACCAGAACGACGGCGGCATGATGGGCGCCGACATCCACCTGGACGACCCCGGCATCCGGCCGCGGCACCTGTGGCTGATCGAGAACACCGCCAACAGCCAGGTCGCGGTGCCCGACACCACGATCAACCCGGCCGGTCCCGCGACCGTGCCGCCGCCCGCGGACTGGACTCCCAAGCCCTCCGCGGACACCGCGCCCGCACCGTCCACACCGGACACCGACAGCACTCCCGGCCCGGACGTGCAGACGCGGCCGATGCCCGCGGACACGCCCGGCCTGCCCGGCAGCTGGGACGCCGACTCCGACGTGGACGCCGACGTCCGGCCCAACAACCAGAACCACCTGCCGAACCTCGACAAGGTCGGTCTGGTCGAGTCGGTGCTGCGCAGCGCCGCGTTCCAGAACGCGCCGGTCCCGAACGCGTCACCGATGGTCGGCACCACCGACGTCAAGTCCACTGTGGACGCCGTCCTGAACGACGTCGCGCAGAACCCGCAGAACCACAACCACCCCGGCCTGACGCCCAACGGCCTGTCCAGCTGGGTCGCGAACCAGGTCGCCCCCGACGCGCTGGCGAAGTTCCACCCCGACCTCGAGCCGAACGTGCCCGGTCCCAACACCGGCGCCAAGCTCGACCAGTGGCGGGCGAACCTCGCGAACGACCTCGCGAACGGCTCGTCGAAGCGCTGGGACGTCGTCAGCACCGACGGCATGAAGCCGGGCGACGCCGACGTGGTCAACCACGTGACGCAGCAGGTGAAGACGACCGGCGCGATGCCGACGCCCGCCGACCTCGTCACCACGGGCCTGCAGACGCCGTCCTGGGCCGACTCCCAGGTCGGTGCGCACCTGCCGGACACGATCGCGCAGTCGCTGGGCGTGCAGCTCGTCGTCGACAACAACGGCGTGCAGACCACCCACGGCCCCGCGGGCGCGCCGCAGGTGCAGATCTCCTCGCAGAACGGCACGTTCGGCGCTCTCGGCGCTCCGACGCCGCAGGAGGTCCGCGCCGGCATGGAGGCCTGGCTCGGCGGCAAGTCGTCCGCCGAGGTCAACCAGACCATCGGCGACCTGTACAAGGGGCGCCAGGACAAGGGCCTCTACGACGCGGCGCAGAAGACCCAGCTGATCAAGCGCGCGGCGGCGCACCCCGGCGGTCCGCAGGTCTTCGTGAACGACCTGATGCAACGGTCGGCGGACCTGCAGAGCCGGATCGACGACGTGAAGTCCCAGGGCTCGCTGAAGCCCGAGATCCTGCAGTCGCCGAAGGAGCTCGCGCAGACGGCCGCGATCAAGGAGCAGGTCGCGACCCTCACCGACCTGCGGGACAACACCAACAGCCAGATCAACACCCTGAACGCCGAGGGCCCGAGGCTGGGCGTCACCCACGTCCTCGACACCCAGGTCGCCGGCCCGAACGCGGACGGTCTCGCGAGCATCAAGCCGGCCATGCTCACCCAGCTCGACGCCCACCTGACCCAGCAGATCGCGGCGGCGGAGAACGCCGGGTTCGACGCCCAGAACCTCAGGGACCTGCAGACGCGGGTGCAGAACGAGGCGGACGTGCGCAAGGTCCTGGCCCACGCCTCGACGCGTGGCCTGGACGGCTTGTCGACCCAGCTGGAAGACGCCAAGGTGGCGTTGGAGAACTACCGCAACGGCAAGTCGGCGAACACCGGCATCACCGGCTTCCTCAAGGGCATGTTCGGCGCCGAGGTCGACACCTCCGTCGACTTCGACCAGAAGATCGCCGAGGCCGAGAACCTGGTGCAGCAGACGGAGCGCAACCTGTCGTTCGTCGGCAACCCCGACTACGACAACCGCTTCGCCAAGGCCGCGGACACGTACGCGAACATCCAGGCGACGCAGGCCAAGATCGCGCAGATGAACGCGGACATCGAGGCGCGCGCGGAACGCCTGCGCGACCTCGATGCCAGGACCAGGGAGTTCAACAACCGCCAGTTCGAGCTGGAGCTGGAGCAGCGCCGCCAGGAGCTGGCGAACGAGGCCGCCCTCAACGGTCCCGACTCCGACACGCGGTCGGACGTGCAGTCCGATCTCGATGCCCAGTCGGACGTGGAGTCGGACCTCGACGCGCAGTCGGACGTGGAGTCCGATGTGGACACGCGGGCGGGCAACAGCGGGCTCGACCCGCGGCAGGAGTTCGCGGGCTTCAGGGCCTCGCTCTTCGGCAAGACCCCCGCCGAGCTCGCCGACCTCGCCGTGCAGCACCGCAACGACCCGTTCCACGTGCAAGAGATCAACCAGATGTCCCGCAACCTGGAGATCGCGCAGAAGCCCGGTGGCATCCAGCAGCACCTGAGCGACCTCCGGACCGAGATCAACGAGAACCACCGCAAGGCGAACGACCTGAAGCACGTCACCGACGCGCTTCCGGACATGTTCAAGTCCGAGCTGATGCGCACGGACCAGGCCGAGCGCCAGGCCCAGCAGCAGACGCTCAAGCAGCAGCAGTCGCAGCTCTCCAACGAGCTGATGACGCTGCAGTACGACCACAAGGACGCGCTCACGACGTACGCGCTGAGCCTGCCCCCGAACGACCTGAACGCCCCCGGCTGGCAGTCGGTGTCGCCGCAGGACGTCGAGGTCCTCCAGGACCACGTCACGGACCTGATCCGCGACGCGCGCGTGGCCGGTCAGCCGACGCCGGAGCTGGACCGGCTCTACGGCCAGCTCCAGGACCTCCAGCTCCTCGACTCGGCGGTGCCCTACCGGCCGGAGACGCCGCCGGTCGAGGTGGACGACGCCTCGTCCGTCCACTCGGACAACGACGCGCCGCCCCCACCGGCAGGCGACGTCCGCGACCGCGGTGCCGACGCGAACCAGCAGGCCCAGCCCGCACCGGCCCCTGAGCCCGCGCCCCGTGCCGAACCGGGCCCGTTCATGCAGGACCCGGCAGCGCGCCCGGCGAACCCGGACGTGGACCTCGTCGTGCCCGGCGGCTTCGGCCCCGTCCAGGAGGGCACGTCGCCGCGCGCGTTCGCGGCGTCGCTGTACGGCCTGGACTCCGCGGCGCTGCGCGACATGCAGCAGAACCCGGCGTACAGCAACAACCCCGACCGCGCGGCCGCGATCCAGAACGCGCTCGACATCTCCCGTCACGCTGGTCCCCCGCACCTCTACGACCAGCGGACGCAGATCGCCGAGCAGGGCCTCGCCAAGGCCAAGGCCGACAGCACCCGGTGGAACGCCGCCGACATGGTGCCCGACGCCCTCAAGACCCAGTCGATGCTCGACGACCAGGCGGCCCGCCGTGAGCGGGCAGGCCGCGACGTCCAGTGGCAGCAGAACCGCGTCGACCAGTTCACGAACAACCGCGACGCGGCGCTCACCACCTACGCGCTGCAGCAGCCCGCCGACCCGAACTCCTACGGCTGGCGCCAGTTCAGCGACGCCGACATCGCGTCCGTGCAGACCCACCTCGACCAGCAGATCCAGGACGCGCGGTCGGGCGGGCACAACACCAGCCACCTCGAGGCGCTGAGGACCTTCACCGACGAGGTCCAGGCAGCGCGCGAGAACGCGGACGCCGACACGCGTCCCGCGCCTGCGGCTCCCGCCCCCGCCGACGTGCAGACCCAGGCCGAGACCGACGTCCAGACGCGGTCCGAGCCCGAGGTCGAGACCCGTCCCGCGCCGCCGAGGCCGACGCCGAACCCGGTCATCCCGATGACCACGGTGGCGCCGCAGCCGGTCGGCCAGGTCCCCGGCACGAACCTGCCGAGCTTCTTCCAGGACAACAAGGCGCTGGGCTCGATCCTCCCGACCGAGGTCAAGGGTGCCGACGCCGTCGTCGCCGAGATCCCCGGCCTGAAGCCGAACGACCAGGCCCGCATCAAGGACGCCCTCGAGAACGACTTCGAGACGTTCCTCGACGGTGGCCGCAACTTCCAGGTGAAGATCGGCAACGCCTGGTTCGAGGCGAACGTCCGTGCCGAGATGCACGCGGACGCCACCACGAACGTCCAGACCGACGCCGACACCAAGGTCGACAAGAGCTACCAGGCGGCCGCGGCCACCGGCACCTCGAACTCGATCTCCACGTCCAACGACGTCGGTGGCTCTGCCACGGCCGGTGTCCCGATGGGCCCGTACGGCTCGCTGGGCGGCAAGGCGGCCCTCGCGACGCCGGCGGTCTCCCAGTCGACCAGCAACTCCACCACCGAGGCGCGGGCGATCAAGGGATCGGACGACGGCTCGAAGAAGGCGACAGTCCCTGTCTCGTACGAGGTCACGCTGACCGACGCGAGCGGCGAGGTGAAGCAGTTCTCGACGCTGAGCACCGGCACGGACGTCACGCTGCAGATCCCCGCGGACCTCAGCACGATCGTCGACTCCGGCAAGACCTCCGACGTGAAGACGCCGGCCGACGCCGCATGGGGCGCCAAGGTCGAGAACGCGGTACCGGAAGCCGTGGTGGTCAAGGACTCCGGCAAGGCGTTCACCGACGTCGCGGCCGGCCTGCACCCGTCGATCACGAAGGTCGGCTCACCCGGCCGCGAGGTGCTGCAGAACTTCCTCAGCCCCACCTCGATCCGCAACAACCTGCCCGCGATGCTCGGCGGCTTCGTCACGTCGCCCGACCTGATGAGCCCGCACGCCAGCAAGGGCGGCGCGGTGCAGATGAAGGCCACGCTCAAGGACGCGAAGCTGGTCGGCACGCACGACACGGCGGCGCTGGACCTCAAGGACACCTCGTCCTGGGGCAGCAGTGTGTCCGCGTCCACCAAGACCGGGTTCGACGTCACCGCCGGGTTCGGCGGCAACATCGGCGTGCCCGGCCAGGTCGGCGGCACGGTCGGTGCCACCGCGACCTACTCCTCGCGCACCGCCGAGGGCGTGAACGCGGGGTCGAGCAGCAGCCACAAGACCGGTGTCGGCGTGAAGAACGAGACCGGCCTGTACGAGGTCACCGCCGAGGTCGAGGTGCGCACCCCGTCCGGCGAGAGCGTGAAGATGGAAGTCACCACGCACATGCGCATGGGCCTCAACGAGGCCGGTGCGGTGGGACTTCCCACTCCGGACGGCACCAGGAACACGACGACCGACCCGGCCACGGCGAACACGAAGTACCTGCCGCCGTTCGTCGCCGACACGCTCGCCGCCGGCAACGCGAAGGTCGGTGAGTTCACGCCGGCCGCCAAGGTGCAGCCCCAGGTCGAGGCCGCGCTGAAGGACATCCCCGGCATGGCCAAGTTCCTGCCGAAGTGGAACAACCCGGACGCGAACCCGCGCAGCAGCAAGGGTCAGGGCTTCGCGGACGTCGCGGAGCAGCTCGCGAACCAGCGCAAGATCGCGGCGACGCTCTCCCCCGCCGCGCTCAAGGCCAACATGGACAGCCTGCTCGGTCCCGGCGTCTCGGTGCAGCTGAAGAACTCCGGCACGACGACGAACACCTACGTCAACGTCACGGTCAAGGCGAAGGTCAGCAACCCCAAGCACCTCGGCCAGGCCGACGCGCGCCCGGTCAGCGACTCGACCACGACCGGCCCGAAGCTCGACGCGAACACCAGCACCACCAAGGGCTGGACCGGTGGCCTGCAGGGCCGCGTCAACATCCCGGTCAAGACCGGCGTCGCCTCGCTCACCCCGACGCCGCAGGCGGGTGTGTCCTACAGCCACTCGTGGACGGACAAGACCTCGGCGGGACCGGCCGTCTCCGGCACGTCGACGAACCCCGGCAGCCCGGACGCGCAGGTGTTCCAGCAGGACGTGGAGTTCGAGGTCGAGATCACCACGTTCACCCGGCCGCGGACGTGGGTGCGCAGCGTCGTGCCCGGCGCGCCCGGTGTCCAGGCACCGCAGGTGAAGACGGTCGCCAAGACCGGCGACGGCCTCGACAAGATCGACGGCAAGGTCAACCTGTGGGTGTCGGACGGCTCGACGCTCAAGAACAACCCTGGCGACGGCTTCAAGCCCGGTGACCCCAAGCCCACGCAGCTCGAGAACTCCCCGACCGTCAAGGAGCTGCTCGCCCCGAAGGAGGCACGGCCGAAGTCGCCGGAGTTCCTCAACGTCGAGGCGGTCGCGAACACCGCGGCGTTGCGGGAGCAGGCGATCGACGCGCTCAACCGCGCGGCCAACGGCGACTCGGCGCTCACCACGCCGGGCACCGCCTCGCGCGCCCAGATCGACAAGATGTTCTCCCCGGAGAACATCAAGGCGAACCTGCAGCGGCTCATCGAGACCGGCGTGCAGGAGCAGGGCCTCAAGTACGACCGGCGCGTCACCGACCGTTCCGGCGCCATCGGCATGTCCGTGAAGCTGGGCGACGCGAAGCTCGTGGCCATTTCGGACAACACCGGCTCCGACAACTCGGTCAGCGGCGGTTACAAGGCCGGTGAGTCGTCCACGACCAGCCGGTCCGTCGACGTCACCGCGGGCATCAACGTCCCGGTGCGCCCGAACGTCACCCCGCCGCCCGCCGGCACGCCCACGAACCCGAGCGGGTCCGGCGGCGCCGCGGTGACCGGCAAGTTCACGCCGTGGTCCGACTCGAAGACCACGTCCACCGAGGTCGGCGGCAACGTCGACCGCGGCAGGACCACGCCGGGCGAGGCGCGGACCGTGCTGGTCCAGATCGACGCGGAGTTCACGATCGTCGGCGAGAGCCGCTCCGGGAACTTCCTGTACGGCGGCACGCCGCACGCCGAGGGCGTCACGGTCGACATGCCGAAGTCGGTGTTCGTGCGGGTGTCCGAGGACGTCGCGCGTGACCTGGGCGTGCTGCCCAAGGTCGAGTCGAGCGTGCCGAAGCCGGACTTCCCGACGATGGCACCGCCGTCGACGGTCGCGGTGGGCGAACCGGGTGCGCTCGGTCTGTCCAACGTGGAGTCGGTGCCGGATCTGTCCAGTGTGGTCAACGACCTCACGACCCAGCTCTCCACGAAGACCAAGAAGTTCGGCAGCGGCTCGCTGATCCCGGACTCGGTGCTGCAGGACTCGATGAGCAACCTGCAGCGCATCGTCGACCTCAACTCGCCGACCAGCGTGAAGGCGATGATCGACAGTGCGCTCGACGGCGGTGTGCCGCTGCTGGTGCACCAGCCGGGCACGTTCGGCAAGGACTCCTACCAGGTCACGTTGCGGGCCAAGGCGGACACGCCGAAGTTCGACCAGGTCGTCAACGACGGCATCGACATGTCCCACGGCACCGGTGGCTCCCGCAAGGACAGCGACGGCGTCGGCCGCGGCACCGGCTGGGGAGTCGGCGTGCGTGCGCCCGGCCTGGCCTCGCCGGGCAGCGCGAACCCGAACGTCTCCGGCACCGCCGGTGTCGCCGCGGGCGCGAACATCGGCTCCAGCACCAGCAGTTCCGTGACGACCTCGACCACCGAGGCGTTCAGCAGCTCTCGCACGGCCAGCGGACCGTCGGCGCGCTACAACGTGCCGATCGAGTTCGAGCTCGTTGTGGAGAAGGGCAACAGCGTCGTCGCCGAGGCCAAGAGCGACAAGCAGGACATGGTCGTCCGCACCCACGCGGACAACCAGAAGGTCTCCCAGCCGACCACCGGTCACGGGAATCCGCAGCCGTACATGTCCGCGGCGAGCAAGCGCGGCAGCGAGTTCGGCACTCCCGAGGCGACGGCCGCGTTCCAGCAGGACACCCGTGCGTCGAAGCTGCCGCCGACCGCGTCGGTGGAGAACCTGCGCGGTGCCAAGGACCTGCGTGACGCCGCGGTGAAGGCGATGACGGACGCGGGCGCGGGCAAGGGCCTGACCGGCAAGGGCACGGGCTCGCTCAACGCCCTGTTCTCCACGCTGAGCCCGGAGAACCTGCAACCGCACCTGCCGTCGATGCTGTCGGGCCCGCTGGACGTGCCGGGCCTCAAGGAGGCCGCGCTGACGTTCGGGCAGGACGCCGACGTCAAGGTCTACGCGAAGCTCGTCAACCCGCAGCTGGGGTCGCTCAGCGACGACGTCAAGGTCGACATCCCGCAGAACACGAAGACCACCGAGACCTCCAGCGAGGCCAAGGTGGCCGACTCGGCCGACGTGTCGGTCGGACTCGCCCAGGGCAGCGCCGCGGTCAAGCAGGGCGCCCCGACGGACACCGTCAACTTCGGCACCGGCGGTGTCGAGCTGAGGCACGCAGGCGAGGACTCGTCCGGTGTGTCCGGCGGTCCCGCGCAGGCCCAGGGCGGCAACGTCAAGCCCAAGGACACGTCCCGCACCGGCCTGGTGCAGTACGACGTCGAGTACCGCGTGGTCGCGACGATCGGGGGCAAGACCTCCGTCGTCGACCTGTCGGTGCCCGGCTCCGCCGGTGTGCGGATGCCCGCCACCGAGGTCGAGGCCACGCTGAACCAGCCGCTCGGCGACTCGCTGAAGGACGCCCAGGCCGACGTCAAGAAGACGGCCGACGAGTGGCGGACCGCGGAGAAGGACGTCGAGAAGGCCCGTCACGACGCCCAGGACGCGATCAACGAGGCCGCGGCCGTGCTGGCGCGGACCGACCAGCCGCTGAGCGACGCTTCGGCGAAGCTGAAGACGGCGACCGACGCGCACGTCGCCGCCGAGGCCGAGGTCACGCCGTTCCAGACGGCGCTCGACGACACGATCAGCGACGCGGGCCAGACCCGCGCCACGATCAAGGACCTCAACGCGCAGGTCGTGTCGCTGAGCCAGGACGCACAGGTGGCCGACAACGCGGTCAGCGACGCCTGGGCCGACGGTGCGCCGCAGACCGAGATCGACCGGCTCACGCAGGAGGCCGACGCGGCGCACACCGCGTTGGCCGACGCGCAGCAGCAGGTCGCCGACGCGCGTGCGGAGCTCGACGCCCAGCGTCAGGCCGCCACGGACGCCCGCACCGAGCTCCAGGGGCCGAAGGAGGCCGCGGCCAAGGCCGATGCCGCCCGCGCGGCCGCCCAGGACGCGCACCAGAAGATCGTGGACGAGCGGACGGCCGCGCAGAAGGCGATCACGGACGCGGAGACCAGGCTCGACGCGGCCCGGCGCGACGCGGACGCCAAGCAGCAGCTGTGGTGGGACGCCAAGGCCAAGGTGGACAACGAGGTCGACGCGTTCAACGCCACGGCGAACACCCCGCCGCCGGCGCCGGCCACGACGACCACGACCGCCTCCACCACGCCCCCCGGCGTCGACCAGCGGCCGCAGGAGTCCACCGTGATGGACACCAGCCGCGGTGGCGTGGAGGCGAGCTCGTCCCGTCCCGCGCCGGCCACGGCACCGACGGCCCCTCCCGCTCCGGGCACGGACACGAAGAGCGACGCGAAGAAGATCAAGGGTGGTGGCGCGCCGCCGAGGATGACCCCGCCGACCGCGGAGTCGCACAGGGGCAAGGACGTCTTCACCGACGAGTCGTGGCGGCACGACCCGGCCAAGACGGCCGAGTGGTCCGCTCCGAACAACCCGGCCGACCCGAGCTCCTGGGCCGACCGCCGTGCGAACGCGAACGTCCGGACCGTCGACCAGGTCGTGCACGACGTCCGCACGAACAGCACGCCGTCGAACATCAAGTCCTACCAGGGCCTGATCAACTACGACCTGCGCCGCATCGAGACCAGCCCGGGCAAGTTCGTGCAGGAGTACACCGTCAAGGTGCACATCGACCCTGCCGCGAACACGACGCCGGAGGCCATCGCACAGGTCAAGCAGAACGCGCACAACGGCGTCGACAACCTGCTGAACCAGGGTTACCGGCTGCCCAGCGGCGACCAGTTCCACCTGAACCTGGAGTTCACGGACAACAAGGCCGACGCCCACACGAGCATCAAGGTCGACGACAAGACGACCAACCCGGACCAGACGCACTGGGGCACCGACACCAGCCCCGAGGTCCTGGCGCACGAAACGCTGCACTACCTCGGGATCCCGGACGAGTACAAGGACTCGACCCGCGTCTTCCAGCAGCACGACACCAACTCCGGCGTGCACCAGAACGACGGCGGCATGATGGGCGCCGACGTCCACCTGCCCGACGCCGGCATCCGGCCGCGCCACCTGTGGCTGATCGAGCGCACGGCGACCAGCCAGGTCATGGTCCCCGACACCAGGCTGGACTCCACCGGCCCGCTCCCGGGATACCAGCCCACGCAGAACACCAGTCCCGACACCACCTCGGACGTCGACACCCGGCCCGCGAAGCAGAAGCGCGACCGCTCCCCCGAGAGCGACAACGGCACCCCGGCCGACAACCGGACCACCAAGAAGAAGCCCGCCGCCGACACCTGGACCAACGCCGAGGCCGGTCCGAGCAACTCCGGCGCGGACATGGAGGTCGACTCCCAGGCCGACGGCGACGTCGACATGGACACCGTCGACGACTCCGACCTCGACAACCTGGCCGGCCGCTTCGCCGGCCTGTCGCTGGGCAACGTCGACTTCTCGTACAACCCGGCGTTCGCGAGCCTCGCCAACGGCCCCGTCGAGCTGCCCACCAAGGACACCTACCTCGACCAGCTCAGGAAGAACGTCGAGCAGGACGCGCCGCCGTCGTTCGTGGTCAACATGATCGTCGGCCACAACCAGCTGGGCGAGATCGACTCGGTCATCGAGGCCGTCACCAGGGACGCCGGCGACCTCAAGGGCAACATGGTGTTCGTCATCGGCGTCAACGGTCCCATCGGGTCCGACGCCGACCTGAACGCGAACATCGCCCAGGCCAACAACAACGTGGCGACCAGGAGCGAGGCCATCGCCCTGGTGCCGTTGCCGCCGTTCGACCCGAGCAAGGGCTTCCCGTACGGCACGATGCGCAACGGGACGATGCAGAGCGCCGCCACGAAGTTCGCCGTCGGCGCGATGAACGGCAAGGGCACGCACCCGTACCTGTCCATTCAGGACTTCGACGCCGGTTCGCGCCAGGTCCCGTCGGGCAAGGACGTCTTCAACCACTTCACCGAGTCGATGAACTCGCCGGAGACCGGCCCGATCCGCCCGCTGATGTACGCCGGTGGGTACCGGGTCGGCGACGCGGACGCGCTGATCGCGGACGTGCAGACGCGGATCGCGAAGGAACAGCAGGCCCTCGACGCCGGTCCGGACCCGAAGAAGCAGCGGCAGCTGGACCTGGCCAAGGACTACGTCAAGCCCGAGAACCGGGCCGCGTTCGTCCAGAAGTTCCAGCAGGCGATGAACGACGACATGGACGCGCGGGTCCGGCAGTCGGACACGGCGCCCCTGCTGCCGTACCTGCCCGAGCCCAACCTGTTCATCGACGCGAACGTCCCGCTGGTCGACCCTTCGGTGAAGTTCAGCGACGGCGGGGCCGAGTTCAACGGCCTCGGCAAGTCGATGAACAAGTTCGCCGGCGCCGAACTGGTGGAGATCCACAAGAACAAGCTCCCGGCACCCGAGCTCAACGCGGACCTCAGGGCCGCCAAGGCCCAGCTCGAGGCGGACCTCAGGACTCAGCCCGGCAAGCCGGAGGAGATCCAGCTCAGGACGCTGGCGCGGATCGACGCCGAGATCGAGCAGAACGAGAAGTTCGTCAGGGGCACGGAGTTCGAGGCCGCCGTCACCGCCGTCGCCGTCCAGTCCGGCATCGACGTCGACATGCAGACCAACCGTCACCCGTACCGCGGCCAGACCATCTCCACCGACTTCGTGAACGGCGCGGTGGGCACCGACCTGTCCCGCATCGCGCTCGACTTCGCGAAGGCCGACGGCAAGTCGTGGTCCCAGTCGCACGTCGACCTGAAGACCGTGCCGAACCGGACCTTCGGCGGTGAGCTCGGGCAGGCGTCCAAGGCCGCCAAGGCCGAGGCCTCGCCCGCGGACATCCGGGGCGAGGCACAGAACAAGAAGTCCAAGGCCGGTGTGCCGAACCCCGGCAACAAGCCGTTCGACAAGCGCGAGCCCCAGCAGGTCATCACGCACGAGTACAGCGTCGACGAGACCACCGGGAAGCACACGCACACCGGGTCCACCGGCGGCTGGAACCCGTCCAGGGTCGACTCGCTGAAGCTCGGCTGGGAGAACAAGAACACGCTCAACCACGCGATCTCCGCGGAGATCCCCGGCAACGGGCACATGGGCGTCCCCCCACAGGACAACGACCCGAAGAGCTACCCGCCGCCGCGACCGGAGCTGCCCCCGCACCCGGTCACGGGCAAGAAGCAGCCGCTCCCGCCGCGCACCGAGGCCGAGCTCGGCCACATCGTCCCGACGGCCAAGCAGCAGAAGATGGCCACGGTCCTGAACATGGCGCTGTCGGACAACGACAGCAACGTGACCAGGACGTTCGTGATGCTGGAGCACGGCATCGCCCCGAACGTCGGCGCCCCGCGCACGGACGGCGTGTTCAACGCCGTGCACGCCGCGCAGACCGCCGAGGCCCAGAACCAGCCGGGGTCGAGCAAGAAGGGCAAGGGCAAGGGCAAGGCAGTCCCGGTCCTGTCGCCGGTGGACCTGCGGACGAGCACGATCCAGCAGGGCTCGATCGCCTCGGAGAGCGTGACCACGCAGATCGCGCGGTTCCGCCAGCAGCACGGCCTGGAGAACGGCCACCTGGTCAACGCGCTCATCGAGCCCCAGCCGGCCCCGGTGCGCACCACCGCGCACCCGGTCGACAACTCGGGCACGAGCGGCACCGAGCTGACGGCGCAGGAGCGCGCCGCGCAGGACCGGGCGGACGCGGCGCAGAAGGCCGCCGACAACGTCAAGGCGGCCAAGGCGGAGGAACTCGCCGTCAAGCTGCTCGCGACGAAGCTCAACCGTCCGATCACCGTCCACGGCCCGGACGGCACCACGACCGTCGACCCGTTCTACGACCTCAAGCCGGAGGTCCTCGAGCACTCGACCGACGCGGACAAGGCCAAGGCGAAGAGGTGGAAGGAACCGAAGTTCGGGCCTGAGCTGCACATCGACAGGACGCCGAACCCGAACGGCAAGTCGACGTTCAGCCCGCACAACCCGGACGCGGGCCCGTCACACCGCGCGGCACCGCCCGCACCCGAGGTCGAGACGCGTCCGGCCCCGCCGCCGCCCAACCCGGTCATCCCCATGGCCAGGCTGGCGCCGCCGGCGGTCGGCCAGGTCATGCCGGACGCGCAGAACCTGCCGGGCTTCTTCCAGGAGAACAAGGCGCTGGGCACGATCGCGCCGACGGACGTGAACGGCGCCGAGAACGTCACGGGCGCCATCACGAACCTGAAGCCCGAGGACGCCGCCCGCATCCAGCAGGCGATCAAGGGCGACTTCGAGTCGTTCCTGGACAACGGCCGCAACTTCCAGGTCAAGATCGGCAACAACTGGTACGAGGCGAACGTCCGCGCCACCATGCAGGCGCAGACGGACGTCGCCCCGGTGGACGCCCCCGGCGTCAAGGTCGACGCGACCGCGCAGTCGGGCAACACGTCCTCGGCGACGCACACCGTCGCCACGGCCAACGACATCGGCGGCGCGGCCTCGGCCACCGGCGGGTTCGGCCCGTACGGCTCGCTGGGCGGCAAGGCGCAGCTCGCCACGCCCGCGCAGTCGCAGGGCATGTCGTCGTCGCTCACCGACCAGCGGATCATCCGCGCCGGTGAGGGCTCGACGACGGCCAAGGTGAACGTGTCCTACGACATCACGCTCACCAAGGCCGACGGCACCGTCACGAACCTCGACCCGGTCACCACCGGGACCGACGTGACGCTGCAGATCCCGAACGACCTCGCGGTGATCACCGCGTCCGGCAACACGTCCGACGTGAAGACCCCCACGGACGGCAAGTGGGGCACCAAGCTCGAGCACCCCGCGCCCGAGACGGTGTCGGTCGACAACCCGCAGAAGGCGTTCGACGACGTGGCGCGCAACCTGCACCCGTCGATCGTCAAGGTCGGCTCGCCCGGCCGTGAGGCGCTGCTGAACTTCCTGAGCCCCACCGAGATCCGCAACAACCTCGGCGCGATGCTCGGCGGCGCGTACGTGACGTCGCCGGACCTCATCAGCCCGCACGCCAGCAAGGGCGCCGCGGTGCAGATGACGGCCACGCTGCAGACCGCCCAGCTGGTCGGCACGCTCGGCACCGGACAGCTGCGCCTGCACGACACCTCGGCGCACAGCAGTGGTGTGTCCTCGACGACGAAGTCCGGTGGCGACCTCAACGCGGGGCTCGGGTTCAACACCGGGCTGCCCAACGTGGTCGGCGGCCAGGTCGGCGCCACCGTGGGCTACTCCGCGCGCGTCGCGGAGAGCGTCAACGCGGGCACCAACACCGCGCACAAGAGCGGCATCCAGCTCAAGGGCGAGACCGGTCTGTACAAGGTCACCGCCATCGTCGACGTCCGCACCCCGCGCGGCGAGAACGTCAAGGTCCCGGTCACCACGTACATGCGGCTCGGCCTGCCCGAGGCGGGCCAGCTCGGCCTGCCGACGCCGGACGGCACGCGCAACAACATCGTCGACGAGTCCACCAAGGGCCAGAAGTTCCCGCCGCCCTACATGGCCGACGCGATCGCCGCGGGCAGCGCCAAGGTCGGCGAGTTCGAGGTGGCGGCGGAGGTCCAGACGCAGGTCGAGGAGTCGCTGCGGGCACTGCCCGGCTTCGGCAAGTTCCTGCCGAGCTGGAACGACCCCAACGCGAACCCGCGCAGCAGCAAGGGCAAGGGCTTCGCGGACGTCGCCGAGCAGCTCGCGAACCAGCGCAGGCTGACCTCGCAGCTCTCCCCCGCGGCGCTGAAGACCAACATGGACAGCCTGATGGGTCCCGGCGTCCAGGTGCAGCTGAAGAACAGCGGCACGTCCTCCAACACCTACGTCAACATCACCGTCAAGGCGAAGCTGACCGACCCGAAGCACCTCGGCCAGGCCGACGCGCGCAACATCCGGGACGCGTCGTCGACCGGTCCGAAGCTCGACAGCTCCACCAGCACCACCAAGGGCTGGAGCGGCGGTGTCGAGGGCAAGGTCGTGATCCCCAGCGAGACCAAGCTCGCGAAGCTCACGCCCACGCCGCAGTTCGGCGCGAAGTACAACCACTCGTGGACCGACAAGACCTCGGCCGGTCCGACGGTCAACAGCACCTCCCTCAACGTCGGCAGCCCGAACGCCCAGGTGTTCCGCGGCGACGTGGAGTTCGAGGTCGAGATCACGACGTTCACCCGGCCGCGGGCCTGGGTGCGGCGGATCGTGCCCGGCGCCCCCGGTTTCCACTCGCCGGAGCAGACCACGGTCGCGAGGACCGGCACCGGTGACGCGGACCTGAAGCCGATCAAGGGCGAGGTCAACCTCTGGGTGTCGGACAGCTCGACGCTCGACTCCGACCCCGGCAAGGGTTTCGAGCCGGGCAAGCCCGAGTCGCGGACCCTGAAGGACGCGCCGTCGGTCAAGGACCTCCTCAGCAAGCCGAAGGAGAAGTCGCCGGACTTCCTGCACGTGGAGGCCGTGGCCAACACGACGGCGCTGCGCGACCAGGCGATCGACGCGCTCAACCGCGCGGCGAACGGCGACTCCGCGCTGACGGTGCCCGGCACCGCGTCCCGTGCGCAGATCGACAAGATGTTCTCCCCGGAGAACATCAAGGCGAACCTGCGCAAGCTGACCGAGACCGGCATGCAGGAGCAGGGCTTCAAGTACGACCGCCGGGTCACCGACCGCACGGGCGCGATCGGGGTCTCGTTCAAGCTGGGCAACGCGAAGCTGGTGTCCATTTCGGACAACACGGCGACCGAGAACGCCTACACCGGCGGCTACAAGGCGAGCCAGTCGTCGTCCACGAACAGGTCGGTCGACATCACCGGCGGCATCAACGTGCCGATCAAGCCGAACGACCCCGCTCCGCCCGCCGGTGAGCCCACGCCCACCAGCGGCGCCGGTGGTGTCGCGGCGGCCGGCAAGATCACGCCGTGGTCGGACTCGAAGTCGAAGGCGACCGAGATCGGCGGCAGCCACGACCGCAACCACGTGACGCCCGCGGGTAGCCGCACCGTGCTGGTGCAGCTCGACGCCGACGTCACCGTGGTCGGCGAGAGCCGGGCGGGGAACTTCCTGCACGGCGGCACGCCGAGGGCGGAGGGCGCGACGGTCAGCCTGCCCCAGTCCGTGTTCGTCCGCGTGACCGAGGACGTGGCGCGGGACATGGGTCTGCTGCCGGACGTGCAGCCGAACGTCCCCAAGCCCGACTTCCCGAAGATGGCGCCGCCCGCGACCGTGGGCAAGGGCGACTCGAGCGCGCTCGGCCTGTCCGTCGTGGAGGCCGTGCCGGACTTGTCCGGTGTGGTCACCGACCTGTCGAACCAGCTCGACACGAAGACCGCGAAGCGCTTCGGCAGCCCGCTGCTGCCCGGCTCGGTGCTCCAGGACTCGATGAGCAACCTGCAGCGCCTGGTCGACTTCAGCTCGCCGGCCAGCGTCAAGTCGATGATCGACAGCGCCCTGGACGGCGGTGTGCCGCTGCTGGTGCACCAGCCCGGCACGTTCGGCAAGGACTCCTTCCAGGTCACCCTGCGGGCGAAGGCGGGCACGCCGGCGTTCCAGGAGGTCGTCAACGACGGCATCGAGATGGAGTCGACCATCTCCGGCTCTCACAAGGTCACCGACGGCCAGGGCCGCGGCACCGGCTGGGGCCTCGGTCTCAAGGCGCCGGGGCTCGCGGCTCCCGGCAGCGCGAACCCGAACGTGTCCGGCACCGCCGGTGTGATGGCGGCGGCGAACATCGGCGGCTCGAAGAGCAGCTCGGTCTCGACGTCGACGACCGACCAGTGGGGCAGCTTCCGCGCGGGCAGCGGACCGGCGGCGCGCTACACCGTGCCGATCGAGTTCGAGCTCGTCGTGGAGAAGGGGAACAAGGTCATCGCGACCGCGCCCAGCGGCCCGCAGGAGATGACCGTCCGCCTGCACGCGGACAACCAGAAGGTCAAGGTCGACGGCGGGCTCCCGCCGCTGCCCCACCACTCGACCCAGACCCCGCAGCCGGCCTCCCAGGGCACGCCCCAGGCCGCCGCGGACTGGCAGCGGGAGGGCGATCCGGCCACCCTGAAGCCGGGCGCGTCGGTGGAGAACCTGCGCGGTGCCAAGGACCTGCGCGAGGCGGCGGTCAAGGCGCTCGAGGAAGCGGGTGCGGGCAAGGGCCTGACCGGCAAGGGCACGGGCGCGCTGAACAGCCTGCTGGCCACGCTGAGCCCGGAGAACCTGCAGCCGCACCTGCCGGGCATGCTGTCCGGCCCGATCACGGTGCCCGGCCTGCACGAGGCGGCGCTGACGTTCGGTCAGGACGCGGACGTCAAGGTCTACGCCAAGCTGGTCGACCCCACGCTGGGCGCGCTCAGCGACGGCGTGGCGATGGAGAACCCGAAGTCGCAGGTCACCGCGACCAGCACCGACTCGAAGGTCACCGAGACCGGTGACGTGTCCGTCGGTCTCGCGACCGGTGGCGCGGGCGTCAAGCAGAACACCGACCCGAAGGACAACGTCACCTTCGGCACCAGCGGTGTCGAGCTGCGCCACGCCGGCGAGGACTCCACGGCGAACTCCGGCGGCCAGACCGACAACAAGGTCAACAACCTCAAGCCGAAGGCCACCACCGGACTCGTCCAGTTCGGCGTCGAGTACCGCGTGGTCGCCACCATCGGCGGCAAGACGTCCGTCATCGACCTGTCGGTGCCGAACTCGGCCGCCGTCCGGATGCCGGCGGCGGACGCTCAGGCCGTGCTGGGCCAGAACTTCAGCCAGGCGCTGACGGACGCCCAGGCCGCCGTGAAGGCCGCGGCGGACGCCTGGCGCACCGCCGAGGTCGACGTCGACGCCAAGCGGCACGACGCCCAGCAGGTGATCAACTCCTCGGCCGCCGCGCTCGCCAAGAACGACTCGGACTTCACCTCTGTCCAGATCGGCTACAACAACGCGATCCAGACGCACCTGGACGAGCAGGCCAAGATCCCGGCGCTGCAGACCAGGGCGCAGACGGCCGCGGACCAGGCCGCCCGCACGTCCGAGGCGATCACCGAGCTGTCCACCAAGGTCGACGGTCTCGGGACCGTGGCCATGGGCAAGCAGTTCGAGATCGACGACGCCAGGTCGGACGTCGAGACCAAGGCGCAGACGCTGCGGCGGCTCGAGAGCCAGGCGGCCGGCACTCCAGGCCTGCAGGGACAGATCGACACCGCACGTCAGGCCCACACCGACGCCGAGACCGCGCTGCGGAAGGCGGAGGGTGAGTTCGACGCCGCGACGAAGGCGATGAACGAGGCCCAGCAGCGGCTCAACGAGGCGAACGCCGCACTGCCCGACCTGGAAACGGCAGCCGCGGACCGCAAGGCAGAGCTCGTCGCGCAGCAGCAGGTCGTCGCCCAGGCGGAGACGGCCCGTACCGACGCGCGGACGCTGCACGACCAGGCGGTCGCCAAGCTCGCCGCCGACCGCGCGACGCAGGAAGCACTGGTCAAGGACGCGGAGACGAAGCTCGACGACGCGCGCCGGACCGCGGACGGCAAGCAGCAGGAGTGGTGGGACCGCAAGGCGGTCGTCGACGACCGGATCGCCGACTTCAACAACCCGCCCGCGAACACCACCACGTCGTCCGCTCCCCCGCCGCCCCCGCCGGGGCCGGACCTGTCCAAGCCGCTGCCTCCGACCCCGCCCGCCGAGGCGTCGTCGAGCAGGGACGCGGAGACCCGTCCGGCACCGCCGAACGCCCCGGCCACCCAGACCCCGGCCGAAGGCAGTGCGGAGACCCAGGCACCGACGAGCGTCCCGGGCGTGGTGGTCGAGAGCCACCTCAAGGCGCTGACGGCGGACGCGATGCAGAACGCCTCGCCGCTCGCGAGGGACGTGGAGACCGCACTGCGGTCGGACCACGCCACCTACCTCGACCACGAGGCGGGCCTGGACCTGCTGCGGGCGTCGGTCGTGCTCGACACCAGGACCGACGACATCGCCACGATGATCCAGCGCCACGGCGTCGAGGCGGTCTCGAAGGCGTTCAACAAGGAGTTCGGCCGGCCGGTCATCGAGGGCGCGCAGCTGCGCCAGTTCGGTGATCTGTCCACTCCGGACAGCCGGATGGCGTTCAACGCGTGGGCCCACCAGCTGTGGGAGACGGTGAACAACACGCCGTCGTACACCTCCAACCCGGCCAAGCTCGCCTCCGACGTCTTCAACCACGAGAAGGGCTACAACCGGGGCACGAACTTCGCCCAGGAGAAGGCGCTCACGGACATGGTCGGCGCCCCGCCGCTGGCCGACACGATCGCGGGTACGCCGCAGTTCGGTCCCGGCACGGACAACCAGGCGTTCTGGGTGCAGAAGGTGCTCGGCGACGCGGAGGTCCTGCCCGAGGGCAGCGTGACCGCCGACGTGTTCACGGACGCGGTCGCCGCCCACCGGGCCGAGCTCGGTGCGGCACTGGGCGTCGAGCTCGACGACGCGAAGATCGCGGCGCTCACGACCGCGTTGCGGGAAAACGGGATGATCGACGAGCCGGAGCCGGCTCCCGCGAGCACCTGGACCGAGCCGGAGAGCTCGCGCTCGGTGCACGAGCCGGTCCCGCCCTCGGCTCCTGCCGCGTCCACGTCCACGGACGCAACAGCGAACGAGACCGACCTGACCATCACGACGGTGCCCGAGGTGGACGCCGCGATCGACTCGCTGACCGCGGACGCGTGGCAAAACGCCCCGGCCTTCGCGCACGCGGTCGATGCGGCGCTGGTGGCCGATCCTGGCAGGTTCGTGCAGTCCGAGGCCGGCAGGCACCTGCTGCACGCCTCTGTCCTGCTCGACACCAGGGCGGACCAGATCGGCGCGCTGATCGAACAGCACGGCGCCGACGCGGTGTCGAAGTCGCTGAACAAGGCGTTCGCGCGGCCGGTCCTCGAGACCGTCCAGATCCAGGAGTTCGGCAACCTCGCCACACCGGAGAGCCGCGCCAAGTACACCGAGTGGGCCCACCAGATGTGGTCCACGATCAACACCGGGCCCACGCTGGGCGCGGACGTCGGCAAGGTCGCGGACCTCTTCAACCACGACAAGGGCTACAACCGCGGCTACAACTTCGCGCAGGACGCGGCCGTCGCCGACATCACCGGCGCTCCCCAGCTCAGCGACGTCGTCGGCGTCACCCCGCCGGGTGCCACCGACACGACCAGCCGGGCGTTCTGGGTGGCGCAGGTGCTCGGCCAGGCCGGGATCCTGCCGGCCGAGAGCGTGAGCCCCGACGCGTTCACCAACGCCGTCACCGCCAACCGGGCCGTCCTCGGTGACGCCATGGGCCTCGACCTCACCGACGCGAAGATCACCGAGCTCAGGACCGAGCTGCAGGAAAACGGCATGGTCGACGAGGACCCGCCGGCGGCCAACGAGCCCGTGCCGCCGTCGGCGCCCACCGTCCGCAGCGAGGCCTACACCGCGCTCGACGCGTTGACGACCGACGCGATGGACCACGCCACCCCGTTGATGCTGCAGGTGAAGGCCGAGCTCGAGGGGAACCCGCGGCGGTACCTCGACCACGAGTCCGGAATGGACCTGCTGCGCGCCTCGGTGGTGCTGCACACCCGGTCGGCCGAGGTCGCCGCGCTGATCGACCAGCACGGTCTGGAGGCCGTCACGACGGCGTTCAACGACCGGTTCGGGCGGCCGGTGATCGAGACCGAGCAGCTCGACATGTTCGCCGACGACGCGGACCACGGGAAGTTCGGCGCCTGGTCGCACCAGCTGTGGAGCACCGTCGAGAACAGCCCCACGTTCACGGCGGACCCCGGCAAGGTCGCCGAGCGCGTCTTCAACCACGAGAAGGGCTACAACCGGGCGTTCAACATGGCGCAGCGGACCGCTCTCGTGGACGCCATCGGCGCGCCGCCGCTGGCCGACTCGATCGCCGATCTGAAGGTCTACGGTCCCGACTCCTACAGCCAGTCGCTGTGGGTGCACCAGGTGCTGACCAACTCGATGCTGATCGACGAGGGCATGCTCAGCCCGCGGGCGTTCACCGAGGCCGTCGAGGACAACCGGGCCGCGCTCGCCGAGGCGCTGGGCGTGACCCTGGACGACGCGAAGATCGCCGAGCTCAAGACGAAGCTGCAGGGCGACGGCATGGTCGACGACGACCCTGCGCCGTCCTCTCCCCCGAAGGACGCGCCGGTGTCCCACCGGCCGCCGGCCGACCCGAGTCCGTTGCACAGCACCGACACGAACGCTCCGTGGTTCGACCCGCGGAGCCCCGTGTCCTCGCAGGCCGTCGCGGACGCCCGCGCCACGACCCCGGCCTCCAGCTGGGTGCGCGGTGAGGACGGCGGTGTCCTCGACAACACCAAGGTCGGCCCGCACGGCATCACCATGCGGGCCTGGCGCGGCCCGATCGCCTACGACAACCGCGTCCTGGACGTGGACGGCGTGCCGGTGCGCGACTTCACCGTGCGGCTGCACCTCAACGGCGGCGACGCGGCGGTTCAGGACCGCACCCGCGCGGGCGTCGAGGAGCTGTACAACCAGGGCTACAAGCTGCCCAGCGGTGAGCAGTTCCACGTCACGGTCGAGTTCACGGACAACCCCGCCGACGCGCACGCCACCGTCGAGGTCGCGGCCGCCGGCGGCAGGGCCAACCAGCTCAGCTGGCCCGTGGACACCGACTCGCGGCGCCTCGCGCACGAGGTCGGGCACTTCCTCGGGCTGCGCGACGAGTACCTGGAGACCGGCGACGTGAAGCCGATCTTCCAGCACCAGGACGGCAGGGGCCGCGTCGTCAACGACAACTCCCCCATGACCCAGGGCATCGACAAGGCCGACGCCCGGCTCAAGCCGCGCCACCTGATGCTGGTCCAGAGCAGGATGGAGGCGCTGCAGTCGCACAACCGGCCGCAGCCCGCCGTCGAGGAGCACGCTGACCTGCCCGCGCCGCAGATGCCCAAGCGCGGCAACGAGCACCTGGACGCCGACCCGGCAGGGGACGCGATCAAGCGGACCCGCGAGGAACTCGCCGAACTGTCCATCGAGGACAACGAGGTCGAGATGGCCGACCAGGAGCAGGCACAGGACGCCGCCCCGTTCAACGAGAACGGCGTGCACAACGCGGCCTACGAGCACCTGGCCCAGGGCCACGAGCTCACGCAGATCACCGCGGAGAACTACCTGCAGCGCACGCAGCAGAGCATCGACGCCAACGAGAAGCCTTCGTTCGTGGTCAGCATGATCGTGCGGGCGAGCGAGCTCGGCCAGCTCGACAATGTGATCAACGGCGTCATGGCCGGCACGCAGGACATGGACGGCCGCGTGGCGTTCGTGCTCGGCGTGAACGGCGCGACGCAGGCGGAGATCGACGCCGCCATCGCCGCCGCGACCCCGTCGGTCAACGGCCGCACGGAACCGGTCGCGCTGGTGAGCGTCCCGCACGGGCCCAAGGGCTTCAAGTTCGGCGAGACCCGCAACGCGACGCTGGACAGCGACGCGCACGTGTTCGCGGTGACCGCGCTGGCGGCCACCGGGACGCACCCGTACGTCGCGGTCATGGACTTCGACGCGGGTGACAGGACGACCCGCGAGGGCGGGCACGTCTTCGACCACGTCGCCCGGCTCACGAACGCCGAGGAGGTCGGTCCCGCCGACGGTCCCGACATCGCGGCACCGCTGCGGCCGCTGATGATCGGCGGCGGCTACCGGGTCGCCGTCAGCCCCGAGCAGCTGCACGCCGACGTGCTCGAGCGCATCAACGGCGACTCGAAGACCTCGGACGCGCAGAAGGAGGCGCTGCGGGCGAAGCTGGCAGAGCCGGACTTCCACGAGCGGTTCACGCACGTGATCGACGCGGACATGCACGCCCGCAGGACCCAGCAGGGCATCCACCCGCTGCTGCCGTACACGCCGGAGCCGAACCTGTTCGTCGACGGCCTCGTGCCGCTGGCGGAGCCGAGCGTGCGGTTCGGCGAGGGCCAGGCGGAGTTCGGACAGCTCGGCCAGTCGCTCAACCGCTTCTACGCGGCGGAGCTCGCGAAGCTGCACACCCCGGCGGACGCGGCCGACATGGCCGCCGCCACCGAACGGGCCAGGGTGGACGTCCAGAACAACCGGCACCCCGTGCGCGGCCAGGCGTTCACGACCGACTTCGTGGCGGGTGACACCGGCACCGACCTGTCCAGGATCGCCTACGGGCTGATCAAGGACGGCAAGCTGCCGCAGTCGCACACCGCGCTGCCGAACGTGTCGGAGCGGTTCCTCGACGGCAAGCCGGCCAAGAAGGGCACGAAGTTCGCCGACGAGCGCGAGCGCCTCGCCACCGACCCGCTCCCGGTCGTGGAGCCGTTCCTGCCGCCTGCCGCCGGGCAGACCACGAACACGTGGAACCCGCCGGCCAAGATGAAGACGCAGCTCGGCGCGCCGCAGAAGAACCGGATGAACCCGGCGGTGTCCGCACCGATGCCCGCGCCGTTCGAGCAGATGCAGGCGGGCATCCAGAAGGACCAGAAGGTCGTCGCGGCCCACGGGCTGGTGGCGTCCGACCACGTGAGCGCCACGCAGCGGCAGCTGCGGTTCCTCCACGAGGACGTGCTGGTCCGCCAGCCCATCCCGCCGGTCAGCACCAACGGCCTGTACGCCGTTGTGGGCCAGGCCCGCGGCGTCGACCCGGTGACGCTGCGCCAGCAGGTCGTCAGCCTGGCGGCGACCCACCAGGCGGTGAGCAAGGCCGTGGCCGAGTTCACCGTCGGCAGGCCGATGCACAACGGGCACCTGTCCGGTGCGCTGGTGGAGCACACCAACTGGCACATGAAGCCGGACGCCGCCGAGAACAACGGTGCCGGCAACGCGCGTGACCTGCTCGGACACCTGATCGCGACGCAGCAGGGCGTCAACATCCGGATCCACCAGGCAGGCCGCGCGCCGGTGCTGCTGCGGCCGATGGGCCCGCCGTTCCCCGACACCGTCGAGGTCGAGATGGTGATGGACGGACGGCAGGTCACCTACCGGGCCTACCAGCCTCCGGGAGGGCTGCAGCCGGACGCGCAGATGCATTAGCGTGACCAGCGTGGACGAGTTCGCGGAGGCGCTCCGGACGGCGATCACGAATCGTGGTCTCGGTCTGGAGCGCCTGCGCGAGCACCTCTCGCAGAACGGCGTGTCCGTCTCGATGGCGACGCTGAGCTACTGGCAGACCGGGCGCAGCCGGCCGGAGCGGCAGAAGTCGCTGCAGGCCGTCGTCCACCTCGAACACATCCTGCAGCTGCCGCCGGGCCACCTCTCGGAGCTGCTGGGGCCGCCTCGCCCGCGCGGGCGGTGGCTGCGGCACGCCCCGGCGCCGATGTCGGCGTTCTGGCCGGCCCCCTCCCCCGTCGAGCACGCGCTGAACGACCTGGACACGCAGTGGGACGACCAGCTGCTGCGGGTGAGCCAGCAGGACTTCGTGACGATCGGGGCGGACCGCACCGAGCGGGTCTTCCGGTCGCGGCAGGTGCTCTCGGCGTCGATGACCGGGCCGGACCGCTGGGTCGTGATCATGCACATCGACGAGCACGACCGGCCGTTGCCGCTGGTCAACGCCCTGAAGAACTGCACGGTCGGGCAGGTCGTGCGGGAGCCCGCCGAGGGGTTGCTGGTCGCGGAGCTGCTGTTCGAACGGCCGCTGCGCAAGGGGGAGAGCGTCGTGATCGAGCACGAGCTGGTGAACCAGGACCCGTGCCCGCCCGCCACGAACTACGAGCGCAAGTTCCGGCTGCCGACGCGGGAGTACGTGCTGGAGGTGACGTTCGAGGGCGACGTGCCGTCCTCCGTCACCCAGCTCGCGGACGGTTCGACCGTCGCTCCCCGCCACACGCTGCTGGACGTCGCCCTGGACGTGCAGCCGGGGGTGCGCGGCTTCAGCTGGACCTGGTGAACCTCCTGGAGCTCGGGACCAGTGCGGCGGCAGCGGGGGCGGCGAAGCAGATGAACGCGCAGGCGCCCAGCACGATCCCGGCCCCGAAGTGGTCGACGGCCGGTGCGATGAAGGCCAGGCCGACGGGCGCGAGGCCGAACGAGAGCAGGAAGTCGAGCGAGGAGACGCGGGCGAGCTTGCCCGGCTCGACCTCCCGCTGGACCGCGGTGAACCACGGGACGTTGAACAGCTCGATCCCAACACCGGCCACGACGTACACCGCGACCAGCACGACCCAGTGCACCGGCAGCAGCAACGCCAGCGGGACCAGTCCGTAGCAGGCCAGTCCGGCCAGTGCGGCCCATCCGGGCGTCCTCGGGCGCCAGCGGCCGATCAGCGCGGCCCCGGCCAGCGCGCCGAGGGTGTACGCGGTCGTGCCGGCCGCCAGCACCGCCTCCGTGTCGAAGCGGTCGCGGCTCACGACCGGCAGCAGGACGGCCGTGGCGGAGTAGCCGAAGGCGACCATCGTGGTCAGCGCGCCGAGTCCGGCGAGCAGCCACGGGTGGCGGCGCGCCTCGTTCAGGCCTTCGAGGAACTCCGCCGCGAAGCTGGCGTGGGCGGTGGTGCGGTCCGGCGCCTTGGCACCCTGGGGGATCACGAGTGCGGCGACCAGCCAGAGCACGGCGGTGACGATCAGCAGCGTCCTGGCGCCGACGAGGAGCGCGGCGAGGGCGGTGAGGCTCGGGGCGGCCAGCGTGGTCACCCTGATGGCGACGGTGGTCGCGGCGTTGGCCTGCTGCCGCTGCGACTCGGGCACCACCTCGGCCACCATCGCCTGGAACGCGGGCCGGCAGCCGCCCTGACCGGCACCGACGATCGCGGCCGCGGCGGCCATGAGCAGCAGCGACCTGCCCATGCCGAGCGCGATCACGGGGGTCATGACGGCGCCGGTGAGGCACGACCAGAAGATGACCTTGCGTCGCGCGTGGCGGTCGGCGAGCACACCGGCCACGGGGACCGCCAGCAGGAAGCCGACGGTTCTGGTGGCGAGGACGACGCCGAGCTCGACGGCGGTGATCGAGCGTTCGAGCACGGCGAGGCCCAGTACGAAGGGCAGCGCCCACATCGCGAGGCCCGACACGGTCGTGCCGGTCCACAGCCGCACGAACGCCGTGTTCCGCAGGACAGATGGTGCCGTTGCTTTCTCTGTCACGAAGACCAAGGTCTCACCCCGGGCGGGTTCCTGACCACACCGGGATCCTCACCGGTGGATATTCCCCGTGACACGGCACGAGGCCGGGTGTTCCCCCGCGCCTTGACGGGAACACCCGGCCTCGTGCCGTCCGATGTGGACAGATCAGCCGATCTTCTCGATCCGCGCGTTGCGGATCAGGAACTTGCCCGGCTCACGGACCTGTTCGAAGGCCGCGTTGTTCAACAGCGCGCAGCTGCCGGACACCGACGCCACCTTGACGGTCGTGGACTTGTTGTTGTCGAGGTTCGTCACCTTCAGCGTGGTGCCGATCGGGAACGTGCCACTCGACGCGGCGGGCGCGCCGCCCTCGCCGGACAGCGTCACGGTCGAGCCGTTGCAGACCTGCTGGCCCGTGGCGCCGCCGCCGTTGTTGTTGCCCTGGTTGGCATCGGGCTGCTGGGCGGGCTGGGTGGGCTGCTGGGCCGGTGCCGTCGCCTGGCCCTGGTTGCCGGTGTTGCCCTGGCCGGCGTTCGCCGCACCACCGTCACCCTTGCAGCCCGCCGCCTTGCGTCGCTGCTGGATGAGGTCGACCACGGCCTGCCTGTTCGCGATGCGCGCCTCGGACTGCGAGTCCGGGGCGGACTTCTGGCCCGCGATGAAGCTCAGGTTGTTCTGCAACGCCTTGTCGAGCCCGCCACAGTCCTCACCGGACGTGGCGGCCTGCCCTGCCTCGGGCTTCGCCTGGACGTTGTTGCCACAACCGGCGGCCGCACGCCGCTGGTTGATGAGGTTGATCACGGCCTGCCGGTTCGCGATGCGGGCGTCCGACTGGGCGTCGGGGTTCGCCTGCTGGCCGGCGATGAAGGTCAGGTTGTTCTGCAGGGCGGTGTCGAGACCGCCGCAGTCCTCCGCCGCGTTCGAGTTGGTGCCGCTGAAGGCGAAGATGCCACCGGCGACAGCGGCGACCGCCAGCACGGCGCCCGCGCCGATCATGGCGGGCTTGCGGTGTCGAGCGCCCATTCTGTGTCTCCTCGGGGGGTCGAACGGTGTTGTACCGATGACTACGGGGAGGTCACGAACGGGGTTCAAAGCGAACAGGACCTTGTTGTTTTTAAATGCCTTTAAGGTTTTGCCGACCAAGGTGATCTTGCTGGTCAGGCCGCGTTTCCCGGGTGTCCGAGCGGTTTCGGGGGTGATACCAGTGAGCGCGGTGGTTCCGCCTACATCCGGTCCAGCAGCCTGGTCCGGGCGATCTCCAGGTGCGCCGTCATCGCCGCGCTGGCCCCCGCCTCGTCCCTCGCGACCAGCGCGTCCACGATCGCGCGGTGCTCGGTGATGGTCTGCACCCCGAACGGTTGCTGGAAATTCAGCCGGAACAGGTGCAGATGGCAGTGGGTCTTCGAAAAGGACTGCAATACCGCGTCATTGCCCGCAATCCGCAGAATCAGCTCGTGCAGTCGCTGGTCGTGCGCGGTGAGGTTCTTGTAGTCGTCATAAGCGTCATCGGCGGGAGCCGCCGGGCACGTCGCGAGCTCCTCCTCGATGAGTTCGGCGAACTCGGGCGTCATGCGCCCCGCCGCCAGAGCCGCCGAGGGCGGTTCCAGCAGCAGGCGCAGGGCGTAGAGGTCGTCGACCTGCTTGCGGTTCAGCAGGTCCGTCACGCTGTAACCGCGCAACGGGAGCCTGCTGACCAGTTCCTCGGACTCGAGGCGTGCCAAGGCCTCCCGGACCGGCGTTGGGGACACGTCCAGCTGACGCGCGAGCTCGTCTATGTTCACGCGGGCGCCCGGCGCGATGCCGTCGCTCATGATCAGCGCGCGGATCTGCTCGTAGACGTCATCCGCGAGCACGCGCCTGGTCGATATCCGCAACACCACTCCTGGCTCCCGTCAGTTCTTGGCCAGTATCTCCTGCGAGACGCGTTCCATCTCCGCGAACACGTCGTCGGAGCGCTGGCCTGCGAAGTACGCCTCGAACAGCGGCTGCTCGGCGGACTGCACCGCGGAGCCGTTGGCGTAGGCGGTGGAAGGGAAGAGGACGCCGTCCTTCACGTACTGGTTGAACACGGTGAGGTCGACGCCCTGCGACTTCATGGAGGTCACGGTGCTGTCCATGGCGGCGGGGATCGACGGGAAGAACGTGCCGGTGGCGCCCGCCTTGGTCTGGCACTCCTCGCTGCCCATGTAGCTGACCCACTTCCAGGTCAGGTCGGGGTTCTTGGTGCCGGCCCAGATGTTGTTGCCGTTCGAGTTGGACAGCACGGACCGCTTGCCCTCCGGGCCCAGCACGGTCGGAGCGATACCGACCTTGACGCCGGGGATCTTGCCGAAGCCCGAGGCCGACCAGGAGCCGCCCATGGTCATGGCGACCTTGCCGGAGCCGATCAGGTCGATGTCGGAGATCGTGGACTGGTTGCCGGTGGTGAACGTGCCGAGCTTCGGGGAGAAGCCGCGGTCGGTCAGCGACAGGACCCACTTCATCGTCTTGGTGAAGCGCGGGTCGGTGTAGTTGAACTTGCTGGGCCACTGGTCCTTGTCGCCCATGCGCCAGCCGAGGGTGTTCACGAACGGCGCCCAGCTCGTCTCGCCGATGAAGCTGCGGCCGGCCATCGCGCCGATGCCGTAGGTGGCGATCTGGTTCTTGTCGAAGCCCGGTTCGTCGCCGCGCTTGCCGTTCTTGTCCACGGTCAGCTTCGCGACGACCTTGTCGAACGCGCCGCCGTCGTCGGGGTTCCAGGACAGGTTCTGCACGTCGGCCTCCGCCACACCGGCCTTGGCCAGCATGTCGGCGTTGTAGTAGAAGGCGGACGCGGCCCAGTCCAGCGGCAACGCGTACTGCTTGCCGTCGGTGAACTTCCAGGTGTCGACGCCGACCGAGTACTTCTTCATGTCCACAGAGGACTTCGCGATGAGGTCGTCCAGCGGCATCAGCTGGTGCTGCGAGGCGTAGGCCTGCAGGAACTGCACGGAGTTCTGGAACGCGTCCGGCGCGGTGCCGGCCACGAACCCGGCGGTGAGCTTGGTGAAGTAGTCGTCGACGTTGTAGCGGGTGATCTTCACGTCGACACCGGCGTTGGCGGCCTCGAACGCCTTCTCGCACTCGCCGTAGGCGACTGCCTGCTTGTCGTCCCAGGTCCACCAGTTCACGGTGTTGCTGCCGGAGCCCGTGTCGGAACTCCCGCAGCCCGCGACCACCAGGGCTGTTGCTGCTACCAGGGCAGCGGCGGCGATTTTCATGGCTTCTCCAAAAGGCGGGATCGGAAGGCGTCGAGTGCGATGTCGAGGTCGTCGGAGCCGCCCGCCTCGTGGGCGCTGTGCTCCCAGACAGCTATCTCCCTGGGTCCGGCGTAGGCGTGGTAGGCGCCGAACACGGTGGACGGCGGCACGATGTCGTCCATCAGGCCGACCGAGAACCACGCGGGGGCGGTGGCACTGGCGGCGAACCCCACACCGTCGAAATAGGACAGTGCGGGGAACACGCCGGAACGCCGGTTGTCGGCGATGTACCTGGTGAGCTCGGTGTAGGGCGGGCGGCCGCAGACGTTCAGCGCCCTGCGGAAGTCGCAGAGGAACGGCGCCTGCGAGTGGACGGCGGCGAGGTCCGGCACGAGCCCGGCGACGGCGAGCGCGATGCCGCCGCCCTGGCTGTTGCCGATCACGGCGACGTCCGCGGAACCCAAGGCGCGCACGGCGTCGACCGCGCGCACTGCGTCGGTGAAGACGCGGCGGTAGAAGTAGGTGGAGCGGTCGGCGATGCCGCGGGTCATGAACCCCGCGCCGCCGCGCTGCTCGCGCACCTCGACCTGCAGGTGCGCGAACCCGGCGCTGGCCCAGGTCAGGTTCTCGACCGCGCTGCCCCGGTTGCCGCCGTAGCCGTGGTACTGCACGACGGCGGGAAGTCCTTGCTGTCCCTTGGGGGTCCGCAGCCACGCGTGGATCCGTTCGCCGCCGAAGCCCGCGAACGACACGTCGTAGACGTCGAGTGTTTTGAGAGGCGTGTCCACCGGCACGGCCTCGACGTCCAGGTCTATCGCCCGCGCCTCGGCCAGCGTCGAGTCCCAGAACGAGTCGAAGTCGTCCGGCCGCACATAGGAGCTGCGGTACTCCCACAGCTCTTCCAACCCGAGATCGGTCAGCACGAAATCCTCCCGCGCACGTCCACGACATCGCTCACGACCACCTCGGTGACCTCGCCACCGATGCTCACCGGCACGAACTCCGCGGCGTCCCCGGACAACCGCCGCACCCGCACGGTCACGTCGCCGTCCTGCCAGGTGACGTCGACGGAGAGCCCGCCGCGGCACCGCAGTCCGCGCGCCGAGCCGCTGGACCACCCGGACGGCAGCGCCGGGAGCACGTCGATCACGCCGGTGTGGCTCTGCACGACGACCTCGGCCAGCGCGGCGGTGAAGCCGTAGTTGCCGTCGATCTGGAACGGCGGGTGCGTGCTGAACAGGTTCGGCAGCAGGCCGCCCCACTCGGATCCGTCGACCGGTGCGTCGCGGTGCCGGTCGCCGGTGAAGGGCTGCGAGGCCTCCGACAGCAGCGACCGCACGGTCTCGCCGTCGCCCAGCCGGGCCCGCAGCGCCATCTTCCAGGCCCACGACCAGCCCATCGCGCCGTTGCCGCGCTGGTCCAGCACCTCCACGGCGGCGTCGCCGAGCTCCGTGCCGGCAACGATCTGGCCGAGCGGGTAGACGGACACCATGTGCGACATGTGCCGGTGCGTCGGGTCCTCCTCGGGCAGGTCGTAGGCCCACTCCCCCAGCCGGCCGTCGTCCAGGACCGGGAACGGCCGCAGGCGGGGCAGCGCGGCCGAGATCTCCGCGACCAGCGGGTCGGCGCGACCCGAAGCCAGTGCGAGCGCCAGGGTTCGTTCGAACACGGCGCGGATCAGTGTCACGTCCATGGTCACGGACCAGGTCAGCGCTTGCGGCCGGCCGTCGACGAGGAACCAGTTCTCAGGCGAGGTCGACGGGCAGGTGTCGAGGTAGCCGTCGGGCCCTTCGACGAGCCAGTCGAGGCAGAACTCCGCACAGCCGCGCAGCAACGGCCACGCACGCTCCAAAGTGGACCAGGTGCGGGCGAAGTCGTAGTGGTCCCAGGCGTGCTGGACCAGCCACGCGCCGCCCATCTGCCAGATCGCCCACGACACCGCGCCGTGGCCCATGCCGACCGGCAACGCCCAGCCCCACGCGTCGGTGTTGTGGTGCGCGACCCAGCCCCGCGCCCCGTACAGCTCCCGCGCCACCTCACCGCCGGTCACCGCGAGCTTCTCCAGCAGCTCCAGCAACGGGTCGTGGCACTCGGCGAGCCCGGTGACCTCGGCGGCCCAGTAGTTCATCTGGGTGTTGATGTTGATCGTGTAGTTGGACGACCAGGCAGGGCGCAGGTCGGCGTTCCAGAGGCCCTGGAGGTTCGCGGGCGGCGCGCCGGGCCGTGACGACGAGACCAGCAGGTAGCGGCCGTACGTGAAGAGCACGGACGCGATGAGCTGCTCGTCCTTGCCGGTCAGCAGGTCCGGCACGTCCACGACCTCGGGGACCTGCCCGAACCGCACCTCGCAGGCGTCCATCAGCGTCATGTGGTCGCCGTGCCGCCGGCCCTTCCACCGCGACTCGGTGGTGGTGGAGCTGGTGAGCGTGAGCAGCCACCGTTCGCCCTCGGTGACCTTGACCGTCACCGTGCCGCGTTCGCCGGCGCCGTAGACCGGTGCCTGAGCAGCCACCGTTCGCCCTCGGTGACCTTGACCGTCACCGTGCCGCGTTCGCCGGCGCCGTAGACCGGTGCCTCGACCTGGGGTTCGTGCCGGGGTGCCGAGTCGACGGGGATCTCGATCACGAGGTCGAGCCCGTCGCGGGAGACCTCGCGCAGTGGCGTCGAGATCTCGACATCGGTGGGCACCGCGCCGGTGATCTCCACGCACAGCGCGGTTTCCGAGGCCCACACGCGCCGCACGACGTCCACGCCGTCGATGGTCATCCGCTCGGTGACCACACCGGTGCCCAGATCGAGCGTACGGCCGTGCGACTCGCCCTCGGGCAACGTGATCCACAGGTCCACGTACGGCAGGAAGGTCTGGCTGTACGGGCCCTCGAACGACATCAGCAGCTCGGTGGCCCGCCCCAGCTCCCCGCCGAAGACCGCCTCCCGCACCTGCCCGAGCCGATCAGGGCCGGCACCGGTGGCCAGCACGTCGGACAGGGCGCGGGCAGGCCCGTCCGCGGTGCCCGACCAGACGGTCGCGTCGTTGACCTGCACGCGGGACCGCCCGGTCCCGCCGAACACCATCGCGCCGAGACGGCCGTTGCCCACGGGCAGCGCCTCGGTCCACTCCGCCGCAGCCGACGGCCAGTGCAGTCTCACTTGATCCCCGTGAAGCCGATGGAGTTGACCAGCCGCCGCCCGAAGACCAGGAACAGCAGCAACATCGGCAGCGCCGCGACCAGCGTCGCCGCCATCAGGCCGGCCCAGTCCAGCGACGCCTGCGGTGAGGACTGCTTGAACACCGCGAGCGCGAGGGTGAGCGGGCGGACCGACTCGTCGTTGGTGACGAGCAACGGCCAGAAGTAGTCGTTCCAGGTGGTGATGAACTGCAGCAGCGTCAACGTCGCCATCGGCGCGATGCTCATCGGCAGCACGATCCGGAAGCACACGCGCAACGGCCCGGCGCCGTCGATGATCGCGGCCTCCTCGACCTCGTTGGAGAGCCCGAGCATGAACTGCCGCAGGAAGAAGATGTTGAACGCGGAGAAGAACGCGCCCGGCAGGATCATGCCGCCGAACGTGTTGAGCAGCCCCAGGTCCTTCATCAGCACGAAGTTCGGCAGCAGCGTGAACACCGAAGGCACCATCAAAGCCGTCAGCAGCACGCCGAACACGAGCTCGCGACCCTTCCAGCGCAACCGGGCGAACGCGTAGGCGGCCAGCGCCGAGAACACGACCGTGAAGAGCGTCAGAAGACCCGCGTACACAACGGAGTTCCACAGCGCGAGCGCCAGGTCGATGCTGGCACCCGACCCGTTCTCCGCCGCCGCCTCCGCGGACGTCGCGAGGCCGAGCGCGCGCTTGAACGGGCCCCACGTGAAGTGCACCGGCAGCAACGACGACGGGTCGGTCGACATCGCGAAGTTGTTGGACAGCGCGGTCCGCACGATCCAGTAGAACGGGAAGATCGTGACCAGCAGCACGACGACCAGGTAGCCCCAGGCGACGCCCCTGCCGAGTTTCATCGAGAGGTTCATCTGGCCTCCTCAGTTGGTGTCGGACTCGCTGGCACGGGCCATCCGCATCTGCGTGAAGGTCACCGCGACGAGCATCAGGAACAGGGCCAGCGACATCGTCGCGGCGTAACCGAAGTCGAACTGGCCGAAAGCCTTGTCGTAGATGTACATCTGCAGCACGAGCGACGCGTCCGCCGGTCCGCCCTTGGTGCTGACCTGGACGATGTCGAAGATCTGGGTCGCGTTGATCACGTTGAGGATCACGACCATCACCAGGATCGGCCGCAGCAGCGGCAACGTGAGCGAGCGGAACATCTGGAACTCCGACGCCCCGTCGATCCGGCCGGCCTCGTAGATCGTCGCGGGGATGGTCTGCAGGCCCGCGAAGATGAGAACGGCGTTGTAGCCCATGGACTTCCACACGTTGAGCGCGGCCAGCGTCGGCACCGCCCACGCGTCCGAGCTGAAGAACATGACGGGCTCACCGGTGATCCAGGTGATCAGCTGGTTCACGATGCCGAGCTGCGGGTCGAGCATCCACGTCCACACCAGCGCCGTGACGACACCGGAGATGAGGAACGGCAGGATCATCAGCCCGCGGACCGTCGTGCCGACCCCCAGCCGGTGCAGCACGACGGCGGTGAGCAGCGAGACGCCGACGCCCAGGACCACGGTCAGCACCACGAAGTACGCCGTGACGCCGAGCGAGTGCCAGAACCGGTTGTCGCCGATCAGCTGCTGGACGTTCTCGAGGCCCGTCCAGACCGGCGGGGTGAGGATGTGGAACTCGGTGAAGCTCAGGTAGACGCCGCGCAGCATCGGGTAGGCGAAGAAGACGCCGAACCCGAGGACGGCGGGCGTGACGAGCAGCCACGCGACCCACGTGTCGTTGCGCCGCGAGGCGGGGCCCTTGCGCCTGCGCGGGGGCGGAGGCGCCGTGGTGGCAGGTCCACGCACGACCTGGGCGCTTGCGTCTTGCACGGTAGTCACCACGGCACCTCCTGGTCCTAGATGCGGATGCTGTCGACGTCGAACACGGAGTCGTCCGGGTTGCCGATCCGGATGGTGTTGTTGCCCTTCAACAGGTAGATCGGCACGGTGACCTTCTGGGGCGTGTTCCAGTCGTCGTCGTTCGACCCGGCGACGGGCAGCTTGAAGCTGGTGCCGTTCACCGTGACGACGCCGGTCCTGCTGGCGTCGGCGGAGATGTAGGCCAGTTCGACGAGGTAGGTGCCCTCCCGTGGCGCGACGACCGTCGGCATCGTGATGGTGCCGCTGCCGCCGATGTAGCCGACCTTGCTGCCGCCCGAGCAGGCGCAGCCGTAGACGGTCGCGCCGCCGCCGGGGCTGCCCTTCTCCGCCTCGTACGTCACGCTCTCCTGCGGCGTCACGTAGCTGACGGGCTTCGAGCGGGCGCCGTTCTGCACGACGGTGAACTCGTAGGAGGTCGCCGGGGTGAGGCCGGTGACGGTCGCCTTGGTGTCGGTGGTGGTGGCGACCTTCTTTTTGCCCGCGTAGACGTCGTACCGGACGCCGGCCTTTCCATACCACTTCAGGGAAACGCTGTTCGGGGTGGCCGCGGTGCCTTGCACGACACCGGGTGCGACCGAGGTGCGCGGCGTGATGGTGAACAGCTTCGAGCCGTGCACCGGCAGTTCCTCGGTGATGGAGTCCGACTTCTGGCCGAGGTCCTTCTTGGCCCACACGTCGCGGACCTTCGCCTTGCCGCCGATGCCGAGCTGCTCGAAGTCGGCCGTCACCTTCGCGGGCCTGGAGCCGAGGTTGAACAGCGCCACGGTGTAGCTGCCGTCGCGGTTGCGGGCGTACCAGACCTGCTGGTCGGTGGACTGGTCCACCGGACGCGCCGGGACGCCGGCCTGGTTGATCGCGATGACCTCGTTGTTGGTCAGCAGCTGGTAGCCGTAGTCGTCGATCTTCGTGAGGTCGTCGCCGATGTAGAGCGGCGAGGACGAGATCGACCACAGCGTCATGTAGCTCTGCCGCTCGGCCTCGGTCAGCCCGTCCATCTGGCCGTTGCCGACGGCGACGCTGTCGAGGTTGTTCCAGTGGCCGGGGCCCGCGTCGTCGATCCACTGCACGACGTCGTTCCACCGCTGCTTCACCGACTGGTTCCAGGTGACGAGCGTGTCGCAGTAGCACTCGACGTCGGTGTCGACGCGCCAGCCGTTGGTGTTGGCCTTCCACACGTCGGCGTAGCGGTGGCTCAGCGCCCACGAGATGAGGAACTCGATCGGCCGGCCGGTGCTCTTGAGCGCGGAGTTCCACGCCTTCACGTCGGTCGTGTTGTCGTAGCGCTCACCGCCGCGGAAGCTGCCGGGGCCGACGCCGTCGAGCTTGAGGAAGTCCACGCCCCAGCCCGCGAGCGTCTGGGCGAGGGAGTCGATGTACTTCTGCGAGCACGGGTTCGCGAAGTCCATCTTGTAGGACGAGTCCCAGCCGTTGGTCTTGCGCAGGTCCGGGTACACGACGTCCTTGGTGGTGCAGCCCGGCGCGTTGAAGATCGGCGTCTTGCCGTCGTTGTACGCCTTGGGGTCCAGGCCGACCGCGAGGTAGGAGCCGAACTTCAGCCCCTTGCCGTGGATGTACTCGCCCAGCCACTTGAAGCCGCGCGGGAACTTCTTCGCGTCCACCACGGGCCGCCCGTACTCGTCGAACGAGCCGAGCCAGCCCGCGTCGACGTTCACGTGGTCGTAGCCGGCCTTCTTGAACCGCGCCGCCAGCACGTCCGCCTGTGCCAGCACGTTCTTCTCGTTCAACCAGCTGGCGGGACCGTCCGGGTTCACCCCGGGGTAGTTGGTCGCCTGCAACGTCCAGCTGCTCCAGCCCATGTACGGCTTCTCGGCTTTGGCCGCGGTCTGCTGCTGCACCTGGGGTGCTTGGGCCACTGCTGCTGGGACCGCGATCAGCGACGCGAGCAGGCCGGCAACGACACCTAACGCTCTCAAGACCACTCCTTTGTGATTTCCGGCGGTGTTTTCAGGCAGCGTTCGATCAATTGGCGCGCAGGTCGTCCATCGCGTCGCGGTCCCAGTCGATACCGAGACCCGGTGCTTCGGGAGCGAGCGCGTGTCCATTTCGGACGGTCATCTCGCTCTTGGTGATCGCGCGCAGCTGCGGGATGTACTCGACGAACCTCCCGTTGGGCAACGCCGCCGCGAGGCTGACGTGCAGCTCCATCAGGAAGTGCGGGCAGACGTCGGCGTTGAACGCCTCCGCGAGGTGCGCGACCTTGAGGAACGGTGTGATGCCACCGATCCGGGCCGCGTCGACCTGGATGATCGAGGCCGCACCGCGTTCGAGGTACTCGCGGAACTGCGCCACGGAGTACAGCGACTCCCCCACCGCGATCGGGATGCTGGTGGCCTTCGCGAGGCGTTCGTGCCCGCTCACGTCGTCAGCGGGCAGCGGCTCTTCCAGCCAGGTGAGGTTGACGTTCCGGAACGCGTCCGCCCGCCGGATCGCCTCAGCCGATGTCATGGACTGGTTGGCGTCGACCATGATCGCGAACCGCTCCCCGACCGCGTCCCTGACGGCGTGCAGGCGTTCGACGTCCTCCGTCAGATCCGGCTTGCCGACCTTCATCTTGATGCCCTGCCAGCCCTGCGCGGCCGTCTCCTTGGCGCCCGCAACGAGCTCCCCAGTGCTCAGATGCAGCCAGCCGCCCTCGGTGTCGTACAGGGGCACCGTGTGGCGGAAGCCGCCCGCCATGCGCCACAAGGGTTCCTGGGCGCGCAGGCACCGCAGGTCCCACAGCGCGGTGTCCACGGCCGCGAGCGCGAGCGACGTGATGGCGCCGACCGTGGTGGACCGCGTGCAGGCGAACAGGTCACGCCAGACGTGCTCGATCCGCCGCGCGTCCGCACCTTCGAGCCGGGGCAGCAGGTGGTCCCTCAGCAGTGCGAGAACCGAGCTGCCGCCCGTGCCGATCGTGTAGGCGTACCCGAGGCCGGTGAGCCCGTCGTCGGTCTCGATCTCGACGAAGACGGTCTCCTGCTTGATGAACTGCTGGACCGCGTCGGTGCGCAGAGTCTCCACCGGAACGTCGACCTGGAACGCCTCGGCTCGTCGGACCTTCGCCACGCCAACTCCTCGGATCTCTGATCCTATAGGATATTTGACGGGGATTGAACGCTGGCGTTACGAGGGTGTCAACCGTCGTTTGACCACGTTCCCACGCTGATGAGAGCGTTTTCAATGACTCAACGCGACCGGACCTAGTTCCGGTCCTCCGATGTCTGCAGCTCAACGCCCTGATCAGTGCTGTTGAGGCATGTTGGAGTGTGAGTGAAAATGTGAGCGTTTCTGTCCGGTTGCCCGCAAGAGGACAGGAACGATCAAGCGGACTCGACGATCCGCTTCAGGCGAGCCAGCGTCGCCTCGATGTTGCGCTGGTTCGTCACAGCGCGGTCGCGCACCCCGGTCGCCAGCTGCGTGATCGGCACGTACCAGCCGGGCCGGCGGTCCCACGTCGACTCGGTGACCCGGCAGCCGTCGCCGGTCGGCTCGATGTCGTACTGCCAGCGCGACACGGCCAGCCCCAGCGACCTCACCTCGAACGCGAACCTCGTCGCGGAGCAGTCGGTCACCGTGGAGGTCGTCGGCCACCTCCGCCAGCCGCGCTTGTTGATGCCGCGAAACCGGGCACCGACGCGCGGACCGGCGGCGTTCAGCCACTTGCCGCCCGAGTACTCCTCGGCGCACCCGCTGAGCCCGCGAAGGTCGCTGACCAGGTCGAACACCCGCTGTGGCGAGGCGGCGACATCGATGTGCGCGGAGGCGTCCGGCGTCATGCCGCTGAACTTACTACCGGTAGGTAACGTGCCGCTAGAGCGTCCGGATCGGTTCACCCGCCACGAACGCGTGGATGTCCTCCACGGCCTCGGTGAAGTAGGTGCGGTAGTTCGCCTCGGTGACGTACCCGAGGTGCGGGGTCGCGAGGACGTTCGGCAACGTGCGCAGCTCGTCGGTCAACGGCAGCGGCTCGACCTCGAACACGTCGAGGCCCGCGCCGGCGATCCGCTTCTCCCGCAACACCTCCAGCAGCGCGGGACCGTCCACGATCGGTGCGCGCGAGGTGTTGACCAGGAACGCCGAGGGCTTCAGGCAGGCCAGCGCGGCCGCGTCGACCAGGCCGCGGGTGCGGTCGCTCAGCACGAGGTGGATGGACGCGAAGTCGCTCTGCGCCAACAGGTCGTGCAGTCCGGAGGCGAGCCGGACGCCCTCGGGGTCGACGCGGCCGGCGGTGAGGTTGGGGCTCCACGCCACGACGTCCATGCTGAACGCCTTGCCCACGCGCGCGACGGCCTTGCCGAGGTTGCCGAACCCGAGCAGGCCGAGCGTGCGGCCGGCGAGGTCGACGCCGACGGTGCTCTGCCACCGCCCGCCGGCGTGGAAGGCCGCGTTCTCGGCGGCCAGGTGGCGGGCGAGGCCGAGGATCAGCGCCCAGGTCAGCTCGGTCGGCGGGGTCTTGGCGCTGCCGGTGCCGCAGACCGTGACGCCGTGCTCGCGGGCCGCGGCCAGGTCGATCGAGGCGTTGCGCATGCCGCTGGTGATCAGCAGCCGCAGCTGGGGCAGTCGCGCGAACAGGGCCGCGTCGAACGGGGTCCGTTCGCGCATGATCACGACGCACTCGGCCTCGGCGAGCTCCGGGGCCGGATCGTCCAGGTGGTCACGCAGCACCGTCACGTCGAGGCCTGACCAGTCCGCGTTCGCGAGCGCCACGCCCTGGTAGTCGTCGAGCACCACACACCTCATGGGCCGATCATGTCAGAGTGGGCGCATGGGAGCCTTCCACCTGGCACAGGCCAACATCTCGACCGGGCGGTGGGAGTTCGACCACTGGAGGATGCGTGGGTTCGTGAGCCGGGTGCAGGCGATCAACGACCTGGCGCAGCAGGCCCCCGGCTTCGTGTGGCGGCCGACCTCCGACCGGATGATGGACGATCTCGTCCGGCTGGGCAGGGACCCGATGCGGGAGGCGTTCAACCTCAGCGTGTGGGAGTCGGTGGAGGCGTTGTGGGCCTTCGCTTTCAGCGGGGTGCACCTCGAGGCGCTCAAGCGCACCAAGCAGTGGTTCGACCCGGACAGCGCCCTGGACGTGATGTGGTGGGTGCCGGCCGGGCATCGGCCCACGACCGAGGAGGGCCTCGCGAGGCTCGAACTCGTCAAGCAGGGCCCGACCGCGGACGCGTTCACGTTCCGGCGGCGGTTCCCCGCGCCAGAGCACCCCTGACGATGATCTCCGTCATCGGCCGCGGATCGATCGCCTCGCCCCGCGCGAACTGTTGCAGGAACACACCTTGCACGCACGCGCCGAGAGCGTCCGCCGCGGCCAGCGGATCCCGTGCGCCGAGACCCGCGAGCGCGGGCACGAGCATGGACGCCATCGTGGCCCGGCCGCGCAGCAACGCCTGGCGCACCTGAGGGTTCGTCGCGGCCTCCATCCACAGCACCATGCGCGCCTTGGTCGCGACGAGGTTCGGGCCGGTCATGTACTCGTACAGCCGGCACAGCTCGTCCACCAGGTCGTCGGGCGTGGCGGGCTTGAGCGTGGCGGCCACCTCCGGGGTCTCCTTGCGCACCATCCAGTCCACGACGCCGTCGAGCAGGGCGGCCCGGCTGCGGAAGTAGTTGGACGTCGACCCCTTCGGCAGGCCCGCGCGGTCGTCCACGCGCGCGTGGGTCAGGCCGCGCAGGCCCTCGGTGCCGAGCAGGTCGACCGCGGCGGCGAGGGCACGTTCCCGGTTCGAGGTCACGACCCCACTATAAACGTAGTGACTGGGCACTACGATCGTAGTACCGTGCAGACATGGCCGTCGTCGCTCTCATCGGTTGGGTTCTCAACAGCCTTCTGGGGCTGTACATGCTGAAGGCGCGAAGACAACGGCTCGCGCTCTTCCACCTGGCGGTGATGCTGACCGGCCTCGGACTCTGGATCGGCTTCGTCGCCGCGGACGTCGTCGCGCTGGCGTGGATCGCCTGGGCGGTGCTCAACGTCGGCAACGGCCTCGGCGACACCCTGCTGACCAGGGGCTGGCGGCGACGCAATCCCGGCGCTCCCGGCAACGCCTACTGGCAGGCGGCGAAGGAGGCCACCTTCACGACGAGGAGGCCCCTCCCGCTGGCACACGGCTTCCTCGCGGGAGGGACCTACTTCACGGCGCTGGCCGCGGCGTTGATCAGCAGTTAGGGCGGGTCGGCTTCCCCGCGAAGCGGTCGCCGAGCCACAGCATCGCGTTCGAGCCCCACGCACTGACCGCGGTGACGTGCCCGAGCAGCGGCAGCGCGGTCCACTGCACGTCGGCGCCCTGCGAGCACCACTGCGAGCGCAGCTTCTGCCCGACGCCGAACGGGATCAGCTCGTCGAGCGTGCCGTGGTAGAGGTAGACGGGCGCGGCGGGCTTGACCGAGCCGAGCGTGTTCTCCTTCAACCTCTGCTGCCACAACGGGTTCTGGATGACGTCCGGCGTGGTCGTCAGCGAGTTGAGGCGCGTGAACGGTGCCACCAGAGCGATCTCGGCGACGCACGCCTCGCGGATGCGGTCGACGACCTGCTTGCCGCGGGCGTTGAGCACCGAGGACAACGGCAGCTCCGGGTAGGCGGCGGCATATCCGGCGGCCGCGGCGAACACCAGGCCCGCACCGGCGTTGCCGTCGTTGAACTTCGCGACCGCGTTGAGGTCGGCCGGCACACCGCCGGCGGCGACACCGACGACGTTCAGCGAAGGCGCATAAGACTTCCACTGCTCGGCGGCGGACGACGCGGCCTGACCACCCTGCGAGTAACCGAAAACGCCGACCGGCGCGTCCGCGGACAGCCCGGGAACACCGCTGGCGGCCCGCGCCACGTCGAGCAGCGCGCGTCCCTCCGAACGGGACACCGCGTAGGTGTGATCCCCTGGCGTGCCAAGGCCTTCGTAGTCGGTCACCGCGACCGCCCAGCCGTTGAACATCGCCTGCGCGAGGAACGCGATCTCGACCTCGGTGCCGTTCTGCAGCTGCCGCGAAGGCGCACACTGGTCGCCCATGCCCTGCGTGCCCATCGCGTACGCCACGATCGGCCGCGGGCCGTTGTTCCACGGCAGCGGCGACACGAGCACCATGCCGGACACGACGGTGGACGTGCCGGTCGCGGTCGTCGAGCGGTAGCGGATGTCGTAGGCCTTCACGGGAGCCGGTAGCAGCCTGAGCGGCTCCGGGTGCCACGCCACCTCCCTGCTGCTGACCAGTTCACCTGGTGCGACCGCGGAAGCGGGCGTGACCAGGGTGAACAACAACAGGACGGCGGTGAGCACGGCACGGAGCTGCATCATTGGACCCCTTTGTGGTAACCGGCGTTACCGCAATGTAGGGCCGAACGCCGCAACAGGACAATAGTCCGTTCGGCTTTATGGATTCACACGAGGCCCTGGGCGAAGGCGAACACCCGATCCGGGTCGTACTTCCGTGCGACGTCCCGGAGCCGGGTCAGCGACGAGCCGTAGTACGCGCTCGCCCAGTTCGGCATCTGCGGATCGAGGTAGTTCACGTACCCGTTGGCGCCGAACATCTTGCCGAGCTCATCGCGCGCCACCCCCATGGCCCGCCGCGCGTCCGCCTCCCCTGCCTGCAACGACAGCTCGACCTGGATGCTCGCGAGCGCGCCGCGATGCGGGAACGCCGTGGCCGGGCCACGTCCGACCGCGCCGCCCAGCGCGTCGATCATGTTGTACGAGTTCGGGGTGTTCTTGAAGATGTCCGCGAGCTTCTGCGGATCGCTGATCGGCGTGGTCAGCATCCGCGACGTCGCCACATAGCTGCCGCGCGACTGCGAACCACCTCCTCCATTCCAGCTCGGGCGGCACGATCCGTCGCTGACCCGGCACCACGCGAACCGTTCCATCGCAGCGAGAAAACCCTGCTCGGTCTCACGGCGGGAGGTCGGCTGCGATCCGACGCGACGAACGAGGTCGTCCAGCAACGGCTTCAGGTTCACCGGCGTGCCGACGAAACAGCCGCCGACCTCGACGTACGGGTTCGCGCCGCTGCCAACGCCGACAGTCGAGGTGAGGGCGTCCGGCGCCGTGCCCCTGCCAGTCCGGCCACGCGCTGAGCAGCGACGGCAAGGACGCCGAGGGGAACACGAGCGTGAACGTCGTGAGGTTGCGCGCGGGTTCGGTGCGGAACACGAACGACGTGACGATCCCGAAGTTGCCGCCACCACCGCCGCGCAATGCCCAGAACAGGTCGAAATGTTCCGCGGCCGACACCGTGCGGTGCACACCGTCGGGCGTCACGATCCGCGCGCTGACCAGCCGGTCGCTGGTGAGGCCGAACTGGCGGGCGGTCACGCCGATGCCGCCGCCCAGCGTCAGCCCGGAGACGCCGACCGTCGCGCACGTGCCCGCCGGCATCATCCGCCCGGCGTTCGCCAGCGCGATGTAGAGGTCCATCAGCAGCACGCCCGCGCCGACCTCGGCCGTGCCGTCCGGCCGGACGTCGATCCGGTTGAGACCGCGCACGTCGACGACCAGCGCACCGTCCGCCGTGGAGTAACCCGGATAGCTGTGGCCACCGCACCGGGCGGTGATCCGCGACTTCTCCGTGCGCGCGATCTCCATGCAGCGCTGGACATCCGCCGGTGTGGTCACGCGGGCGATCGCACTGGGACGTTGTGCGTCGTACTGCGTGAAGTAGCCGAGCTTGGCGTCTCTGTAGACGGCGTCGCCTGGCCTGATCAGCTGGACGTCCATTGTGGACTTGCCGGCCAATGCCGACACAGCTCCTAGAGCGGCTGTTTGCAGAAATGCCCTGCGACGCACCATCCCACGAACGTAGGAGTCGGACAAACCGGGGCACAACGGATCACACGACCGGGACTGATCCCGGCGCTAGGGGTTCACAGCCAGGAACAAGAACGCCGCCAAGAGAACAAGATGGACGCCACCCTGCAGACGCGTCGCACGACCCGGGACCACGGTCAGCACGCTCACCAGAACCGTCAGCAGCAACAGGATCATCTGCGTCGAGCCGAGACCGAGCATCAACGGCCCGTCCAGCCAGATGGTCGCCAGCGCGATCGTCGGGATCGTCAGGCCGATGCTCGCGATCGCCGAGCCGTAGCCGAGGTTGATGCTGGTCTGGATCCGGTCGCGCAACGCGGCGCGCGCGGCGGCGATGGTCTCGGGCAGCAGCACCAGCAGGGCGATGACGACACCGACGAACGACTGCGGGAACCCGGCGGCGCGCACGCCCGCCTCGATCGCGGGCGACTCGATCTTCGCGAGGCCGACCACGGCGATCAGCGCGACGAGCAGGAAGCCCAGCGAGGTGAGCGCGGCCTTGCCGGACGGCGCCTCGGCGTGCTCGTCGGCCTCGATCACGCCGTCCTCGTCCACGGGGAGGAAGAAGTCGCGGTGCCGGACGGTCTGGGTGAACACGAACATCGCGTACAGGCCGAGAGAGGCGATCGCGGCGAACGCCAGCTGCGGGCCGGAGAACTCGGGGCCGGGCGTCGTGGTGGTGAACGTCGGCAGCACCAGGGTGAGGGTGGCGAGCGTGATCACCGTGGCGAGCATGCCGCCGCTGCCCTCCGCGTTGAACAGGATCGTGTGGTGCTTCAACGCCCCGAGCAGCAGCGAGATGCCGATGATGCCGTTCGTGGTGATCATGACCGCGGCGAACACCGTGTCGCGCGCCAGCGACGACGCCTCGGGCCCGCCGGACACCATCAGCGTGACGATCAGCGCCACCTCGATGATCGTCACCGCGACCGCGAGGACCAGCGACCCGTACGGCTCCCCCACCCTCAGCGCGACGACCTCGGCGTGGTGCACGGCGGCGAGCACAGTCGCGGCGAGGACGAGGGCTACGAGCGCGACGAGCACGCCCCCCAGGTCACGGCCCCAGGTCGCGGCGAGCAGCACGAGGCCGAGCACGGGGGTGATGGTCGTCCAGTGGAGCAGCGGGAAGCGCGGAGCGGCGGCCATGATCCAACCCTCGCATACCGCGCGGGTCCGCCGCCATTCGGCGCAACCCTCATTCCGGGTGCAACAAAATGTGGAGCGGGGCGCCCCTGCCGCGCCCCGCTCCACATTTTTATTTCGGTGCCGTGATCGATCCCTAGAAATCGAAGAGGGCACCGGTGTGCGCCAGCATGACGCACGAGTTCGGGTAGGTGTGCACCTCGTTCACGGGCTCACCGCGCCAGAAACCGAACATCGCGACCTCGACGGGTGCGTAGTGGAACGTGCACGCCCTGCCGTCCGCCTGCATGGTCTGCAGGTCTGCGCCTGCCGAGGCCAGCGTCGCGCAGGCGAGGGCCCTGCGCGGGTGCTGGTCACCTCGTTCGCAGGTCAGGACGGTCGCCTTGAAGGCGCCGCCGTCGAACTCCGAGTACTGGGCCGAGAGGATCAGCGCGGTTCCACCCCGAGCAGAAGACGGGGCGGGGGCGGCTTGCGCGGTGCCGGTGAAGGCGAAAAGCGACACGAACAGAGCAACGAACGCACAAATGCGGCCGGACATGAAAGCGGTCCTCCTGAGACCTCACAAAAACGGGCCGGTTCTCGGCCGACGCAGATGTTGCCATCATGTTTCGGGGCAGCGAAAGGGGCCAGCATCTGTTCACCGATCACATTTGATCGCTCCACCGAAAGCATGATTGGGCCGAATGGATGTGGCGCTCGCCACGTTCACCGGTACACAGCTGCCGACGGACTGTTACGGGTTGCTGACAGACGAGGTTGCGCCCGGACGTATTATTCGAATCATGTCCAAGACCTCCAGACGCGTCGTGTTCGGCGTGCTCCTGATCGTCACACTCGTGGTTTCCGCCGGCGGCGCGCTGGGTTACCTGGGCAGATTGACGCTCGTGTTCGACCGCCATCCGGGAAAGCCGCTCGCGATTGTCGAGGAAGTGCCGGGGCCGCCGGAGGGGCCGAAGTGCCCGATCGACGCCCGCTACTTCGACGAGGAGCCGGAAGGCCTGCGTCCCGAGGTGTTGCAGGCGTGGCTGAAGGTGCGCGCTCAGGCCTCTGAGCAGGGCGTCAAGCTCTGCCTCAACGACGGCAAGCGCAGCCGCGGGCAGCAGCAGGCGGAGTTCGACGAGGCCGTCGAGAAGTTCGGGAACGCGGAACTCGCGTCGAAGTACGTGCTGAATCCACCGGACCGTTCGATGCACGTGATCGGGTTCGCCGTCGACATTCAGCCGATCGAATCCGCGAAATGGGTCGAGAAAAACGGCAGCACCCTCGGCTGGTGCCGCCGTTACGAAAACGAGCAGTGGCATTTCGAGTACAACGCCGGCTACCTCACCGGAGGCTGCCCCGCCCTGATCCCCAGCGCGACGGGCAGCTGAGCCCCCGCGCAAAGGTCTAGACGCCTGGGGTGCGCGGAAGGTTGCGCCGACGTAATCTGACAAGCCCAGTTACCAGATTGGAGCACTCTCCGTGGCCCGTGCCTACGGCGGCATCTCACCCGAGCAGCGCAAGGCGGAGCGCCGGGCGAAGCTGCTGCAGGCGGGTCTGCAGCTGTTCACCAGCACGGGTTTCGCGGCCACCAGGATCTCCGAGCTGTGCACCGAGGCCGGTGTCTCCACGCGCAACTTCTACGAGGAGTTCGCGTCGAAGGAGGACCTGCTGCGCGACCTGCACGACCTGATCAACGCGACGGCGTTCACGCGGGTCCGCACGGCGCTGACCGAGTTGGAGGGCGCCGACGTGGCGACCCGGATCACCACGCTGCTGGACGTGTTCGTGCGCAGCGTGACGGCCGATCCGCGTGCGCCGCGCCTGAACTACGTCGAGGCCGTCGGTGTGAACGCGGAGATCGAGCAGCAGCACGTCCGCTGGGTGAACACGTGGGCGGAGTTCATCGAGTCCGAGGCGCTGCGGGCGGCGGCCGCAGGCGTGGCACCTCAGCGGTCGTACCGGCTCACGGCCATCGCGCTGGTGGGGGCGATCACGGGGCTGCTGCGCGAGTGGCAGGCGCACCGGCCGCCGCTCGCGGTCGACGAGATCGCTGCGGAGATCCGCGAGCTGATGCTGGCGGCCATCACCCGCCCGTAAGGGTGTTCCGGCACGAAAGCGGCCACACGACCGCGGCAGGGCTCGTACGGTGCCCGCATGGTCGAGATTCCGGAGGCGCTGGCCCGGCTGGCGGCCGAACGCGGCCTCGGCCCGTGCGACCACCGGTTCCGCCGCCGCGTGACGCTCTTCACGGTGCTCGGGCTGGCCACGACGGCCGCGGTCGTCCTCCTGCTGCTGATGCTGACCGCGGCGCCGCTCATCATCCTCGCGCTGCCGGTCCTGAGCGCCTGGCTGCTGCTGCAACGCCGCCGCGGCGCCGGCTTGTACCTGTTCGACGGCGGGCTCGTCGTGGTGAGCGGCTGGACGGCACCGCGGGTCGTGACGTGGGAGGAGGCGCAGGACTCCGCGGTCAGGCTGAACGGCACCTACGAGGACTTCCAGCGGGCGGCGACCATCATCCGGTCGCGCGCCGGCTCCCGAGACTGACCAGCAGTTCGCGCAGCAGCCCCAGCTCACCGGGCGTGAGCCGCGTTTCGGCCGTGCTCGCCAGCAGGTGGTTCGCGGCGGTGGCCAGGTCCGACTCGGCCCTCGACGCCACCAGGCGCGTTCGGACATGCGGTCCGCACCGGGTTCCGAGGGGTTCGAGATCAGCAGGATCGTGGCGCCGACCCGCGTCACGATCCCGTGCAGGATCCGCCGAGCCTGGGCCGTCGACGGGTGGGTTTGGTGCGACCGCCGTGCATCAGGCCGTAGATCGCGGGGATGCGCAGACCGGACTCCACGTAGCCGTCCCAGCCGCGGCGCAGGTCCTCGACCGGGTCGGCGGACGGCCCGCGGTCGCGGTCGCGGTGAACCACTGGGACACCTCTGTCCGTAATCACCCATGTGAGCCGATTCGCCGTTCTCGCGCTACTGGTGTGCCTCGGTGCCTGTTCCGCGCAGCCGGAGCAGGAGACCGCCTCGCTGGCCGAACTGGAGGCCGCTGCCGGTCCGGTGGCGGGACCCACCCAGGTACTGCCGGGTGACATCGCGAAACTGCAGGTCGAGGAGTCGCCCGCGGTCGGCGCAGTCGTCGCCGACCGCGAGCACAACACCCTGTACTTCAACGCGCAGGACGGCCCGTCGAAGTCGACCTGCCTCGAACCGGAGTGCACGCTCGTGTGGCCGCCGTTGCTGGCCGCAGGCGGCAAGATCGAGGCGCCGGGTCTCGACCAGGCGCTGCTCGGCACCACGAAGCGCCCGGACGGCCTGGAGCAGGTGACGATCGCGGGCAAGCCCGTCTACCGGTACGTGGACGACGAGCAGCCGGGCGACACCACGGGACACGGCGTGGACGACCGCTGGTTCGCCATCTCACCGAGCGGAGCCAAGGCCTCACGCTGACCCGCCGAAATTCCGGCGCGCGGTGCGACAGCAGCGCGTAGCGTCCGCACGACACACTGACACCGGCTGCTCTTCGGAGTAGTCGGTTTGTCGCGTTCGTGTTACTCGAACGATTCGTTTGTACCGGAAATCCTGAAACCGGTTCCGCGCGGAACCGGTTTCAGGTATCTACTGTGAGAGCGCTCCCATAGACGCTGCCGCCGCACGAGCCCTCTCGGAGACCACATGGATCGCGACGACGTGCCCTACCTCGACGCCACGCTGCCCACCGCAGAGCGGGTAGCCGACCTGCTGGGCCGCATGACGCTGGCCGAGAAGGTCGGCCAGATGATGCAGCTGGACTCGAGGGAGGACCTGGACGACCACGTGCTGCGCAAGCACGTCGGTTCGATCCTGCACACCTCGCCCGAACGAGTGCTGCGCGCGCAAGACCTCACCACGCAGACACGGCTGCGTGTTCCGTTGCTGATCGCCGAGGACTGCATCCACGGCCACTCGTTCTACGAGGGCTCCACGATCTTCCCGACCCAGCTCGGCATGGCCGCGAGCTGGGACCCGGACCTGGTCGAGCAGGTCGCCCGCGTCACCGCCGTCGAGGCCGCCGCGACCGGCGTGCACTGGACGTTCTCGCCGGTCCTGTGCATCGCGCGGGACCTGCGCTGGGGCCGCGTCGACGAGACGTTCGGCGAGGACCCGGTGCTGATCGGTGAGCTCGCGGCCGCCATGGTCCGCGGTTACCAGGGCGACGGCCTCACCGACGAGACGGCCATCCTCGCGACCGCGAAGCACTTCGCCGGGTACTCGGAGACCCAGGGCGGGCGGGACGCGAGCGAGGCGGACCTGTCGCGGCGCAAGCTGCGGTCGTGGTTCCTGCCGCCGTTCGAGAAGGTCGCCCGCGCGGGCTGCGCCACGTTCATGCTCGGCTACCAGTCCACCGACGGCGTGCCGATCACGGTCAACTCGTGGCTGCTCGACGAGGTGCTGCGCGGTGAGTGGGGCTACCAGGGCACGCTCATCACGGACTGGGACAACGTCGGCCGCATGGTCTGGGAGCAGAAGCTGCAGCCCGACTACGCGCACGCCGCCGCGGCCGCCGTGAAGGCCGGCAACGACATGATCATGACGACCCCGCAGTTCTTCGAGGGCGCGCTGCAGGCCGTCGAGGACGGGCTGCTGGCCGAGTCGGACCTCGACCGCGCGGTCACCCGCATCCTGACGCTGAAGTTCGACCTCGGCCTGTTCGAGAACCCGCGCAGGCCCGACGCGGAACGCCAGCGCGTGATGATCAACCACGACGACCACGTGGCGCTGAACCTGCAGGTCGCGCGCCGTTCGCTGGTGCTGCTGCGCAACGACGGCGTGCTGCCGTTCAGCAAGCCCAAGGGCAAGATCGCGGTCGTCGGCCCCCTCGCCGACGACGCCCAGACCCAGCTCGGCGACTGGGCCGGCTCGTCCGGCCAGGCCGACTGGCTGCCCAACGGCCACCCGCGCGAGATGATCACGACGGTCCTCGACGGGCTGCGCGAGCTCTCCCCGCACGAGGTCACGTACGCCCGCGGCGCCGACATCCTCACGCTGGAGCCGGACCCCGAGGGCGACACGTTCCCCGACGGCCAGCCGCGCCCGCCGGTCGTGAAGGCGTGCGCGCCGGACGCGAACCTGATCGCGGAGGCCGTCGCGGCGGCCGAGGACGCCGACTACGTGGTCGCCGTCGTCGGTGACGTCATCGAACTGGTCGGCGAGGGCCGCTCCACCGCCACGCTCGACCTGATCGGCGGCCAGATCGCCCTGCTCGACGCGCTGGCCGAGACCGGCAAGCCTCTGGTCGTGGTGCTGCTCGCGTCGAAGCCGCTGGTCCTGCCCGCGTCGGCGCGCAACGCCGCCGCGCTGCTGTGGGTCGCGAACCCCGGCATGCAGGGCGGCCGGGCCATCGCCGAGGTGCTGCACGGGCTGATCGAGCCCAGCGGACGGCTGCCGATCTCGTTCGCGGCGCACGCCGGTCAGCAGCCGACGTACTACAACCAGATCCGCGGCCAGCACGGCACGCGCTACGCCGACCTGACGCAGGAGCCCGCGTTCGCGTTCGGCGAGGGCCTGTCGTACACGACGGTCGAGTACGGCGACCTGCACGTGGAGACGGCGGTGCTGCGCCCGGACGAGACCGTCAAGGCGTGCCTGTCGCTCACCAACACCGGGTCACGACCGTCGCGCGAGACCGTGCAGGTCTACGTCAGCGACGCCGTCACGTCGGTGAGCTGGGCGGACAAGGAGCTGAAGTCGTTCAAGCAGGTCGACGTGGCGCCCGGCGAGACCGTGAAGGTCGACGTCGAACTCCCGGTCTCCGACTGCACGATCGTCGACGCCGCCGGGCTGCGCGTGGTGGAGCCCGGCGAGTTCGTCCTGCTCGTGGGGCCGAGCTCGAAGGACCTGCGCCGGGCCGAGTTCACCGTGAAGCCGCTGCCTTGAAGGGACCAGGGGCGATCGTGAGGTAGCGGGGAGGGATCTCCACCGCCTTCGTGATCGCCTTCTTCACCGCGGGGACCAGGTCCGCGTCGACCAGTGCGACAGCGGGCCTGCCCGGCGGGTCGATCAGCATGCTGGCGCCGCGGGCGCCGGCGGCCAGTGCGGCCTCGACGACCGCGTCCTGCTCGGGATCCGGGTCCTGGGCCTCGTGGTACGCCGTCAGGGCCACGCCGAGGTCCTCGGCCTGCCGCGTGTACGGCCGTTCCACCTGCGGTTCCTGCCGGCGGATCCTCGTGTCGACGACGAGCAGCCGTTGGCCGGGCAGGTCGAGGGCCTGCGCCGGTGGTTCTTCGCACTGCTCACCCGCGAGGTCCTTGAGCGCCAGTGCCACCGCGGTCCTCAAGGCCTCGGCCGCGGACAGGCCACTCCCCTGCGGCAGGTCGACGCTGCACATCAGCGCGGCGCCGCCCGTCGCCTCCACGCCCGCCGCCCACGCCGGGACGTCCTCTTCGGACGGCAGCAGGGCGCGTTCGGTCGGGCGGTTCACCGACACGAGCTCCAGCAGGCCGTCGTCGCGCCGGTCCCCCGCCACGATCGCACCCCACTTGGCGTTCACCTTGACCGCCCCGCCGAGCAGGTTCAGCACGCCCGGGGCGTACCAGACCCCAACGGCCGGCCGTCCGAACGTGCGCCGGAACGCGTGCGGCACCAGCCTGAGCTCCGGCGCGAGCTCAGGCCGATCCGCGAGGTCCGTCACACCTGCCCCGCCGATGCCTTCTGGGCCAGCAACCGGTAGGCGTTGCCGTTGCCGGTGCGGGCGGCGACGAAGCGGTTCACCGTCTGGTCCAGCGCCAGCGCCACGAAGAACGCCGGGATCCCCAGTGACCACACCAGGAAGCTGCGGGTCCGGCGGAGCCTCACCTTCTCCGGACGCCACGGCGCGGGCGTGCGCGGTGCCTTGTCACCCAGCCACAGCAACAGCGCGAGCGTGAAGTCGTTGCACAGGTGGGCTTCCTTGCGTTCGGTGGCCACTGTGGTCAGTCCGCGGTCGGCCAGCGCGTGCTCCAGGTTGCCGATCGGCATCATGTGCTGGTGCTGCGGCTGGAACCACGGCATCCAGTACTGGCCGAACAACCGGCCGAGCCGCCATTCCGGGTCCGGCAGCTCGATCAGCAGGTAACCGCCGTCGGGCAGCACGTCCGCGGCGATGTCGAGCTCCTCCCACGGGTCGCGCACGTGCTCCAGGTAGTGATGCATGCTGATCACGTCGTAGCGGCCCTTGAGCTCGCCCGCGAAGTCCTTGAAGCTGCCGCGGTAGGAGTTCTCGATCCGGCCGAGCCGCGCCGCGTCCTCGATGGCCGCGCCCTGGTCGAGCCCGTCGAACGTCGTGGCGGGCAGGACCTCCTTGGCGCCCAGGCAGAAGTGGGCGTGCCCGGAGCCGACGTCCAGCCAGCGCTCGGGTTTCGTGAACGGCTCCACCATCCGCGCCCGGCCGTAGTACGGCTCGGTCTTGCCGGAGAACACCGCCTCCGCCGACGTCTCGCCGAGACCGTCGTAGAAGTCGCGGTAGTAGAAGCCGAGGCCCTCCTCGGACAGCCGCGGGTTCTGCCAGACGTGTCCACATCGGACACACCGGTCCATTGTGAACGTGCCGGGCTTGCGCTGCACCAGGTCCGTGGCGGTGACCCAGCGGCGCAGGTCGCTGCTGCCGCACGACGGGCAGTTGTCGCGCGGCGCCTCGTGGAAGTTCCGGTCGCGGTTCTGCTCGTACCAGGGCGCGGCGGCCTTGAGGATCTCGGCCTGGCGCTTCTCGGCCGTGGACTTCTTGCCCCCGGACGTCTTGAACCACAGGTAGGGCGTGCGCAGGACACGCGGCACCCACAGGTCACGCGGCTGCAGCGGCGTGCCGGCGAACACCAGGATCGGGTGCGCCCAGTACGCGGCCAGCGCGACGAGTCCCCACTGCCAGTTCGTGACCAGGGCGCCGATGACGGTCGCGTAGCCGATGACCGAGCCCGCGATCCACAGCGACGGCCGTTTCCCGAGCCGCCGCAACGTCGCCGCGCGGTAGCCGAGGTCGTACGGCCCTGCCTTCAGGCCCGGCGCGACCGCGATGTCGACCACCGCGTGCACGTGGTCCTTGACCCGCCGCACGTACGCGACGAACTCGGTCGGGTCGTCGGCGTTGATCTCCTCGGCGTACTTCTCCCGCACGAGAACGGCCTGCGACGCGCTGATCCCGCGCGCCCACTGGTCGTCGCGGTACTTGCCGGGGTCGAACGCGCCGAGCAGGTCCAGCGCCGCCACCGTGGGCAGGTCGCGCGGCACCAGGTCGACGAGATCGGCGTCCGTCTCCCACGAGCCGTCGGTGTGGACCCCGGTGGCGGTGAGGAGCGTGTGCTCACCCACGCCCGGGGTGAGCACACGCAGCTTGGACGCGCGGGACCGCAGGCGCAGCACGTCCAGCAGGACGACCAACACCACCACCACGCTGAGAATCACCCGGCCACCACCTTTTCCAGTCGGTCGGCCGCGGCCGCTGCGCCGCCTGCCGCCAAGAACGATTCGCGCACCAGCCCGGCGGCGGCCGTGTACTCCGGCTCGTCCAGCACGGACTCCAGTGCGCTCCGGACATCTGCTGCGCGTGCACGTGAATAGGTCAGCCGGACACCGGCGCCGGCCTGCACGACCTGGGCGGCGACGGTCGGCTGGTCGTCCCTGATCGGCGCCACGACCAGCGGCAACCCGTGTGCCAGCGCCTCGCAGACCGTGTTGTGGCCGCCGTGCGTGACGACCGCGTCCAGGTGCGGCATGAGCGCGAGCTGCGGCACGGACGGGAGCATCAGGACGTTGGGTGGCGCGGGTCGCGGCTCGGCGACCATCACGACCCGGACGTCGAGTCCGGCCACGGCTTCCAACGCCTGGCCCAGGAAACGCTCACCGGCGGGACCGTTGAGGGTGCCGAGGGACACGAGAACGCACCGCTTCTCTTCTCGTACCAGCCACTCCCACGGGAAGTCCACCCGTTCCACCCGGTGCGCGAGCGCGGGGCCCACGAAGGCCACCTCGTCGCCGAACTCCTGCCCCACCAGCGCCGCCGAGCTGTAGACCAGCACCAGCCGGTCGGAGAACCGGATGTCCCCACCGGCGAAGTCGTGCAGCAGGTCGCGCACCCACGCGTCGACCTTCGGCATCGTCCTCAGTGGATTCACCAGCTCCGCCGACGTGCTCGCCGAGGTCGCCCACGGCACGCCGGCCTCGCGCGCCACCAAGGGCCCCGCCAACGCTTGCTGGTCGGCCACGACGACGTCCGGCTGGAAGGCCCGGACCGCCCTCTCGACGCCCGGCACCATGGAGTGCCCCAGCGGGATCAGGAACTCCTCCCAGAAGAACTTGAGCACCGCCATCCCGCGCAACGCGAGCCAGCGCTCCCGTTTCGCGCGGATGTCGGCCTCCAGGAGGTCGTCGATCGCGGGGAACACCACCGCGTTCTCCGGCAGGAGCGGCATCAGCGTGCCGGGGTGCCCGACCCACGCGACCTCGTGCCCGCGCGCCAGCAGCTCGCCGCCCACGGAGGCGGTCGGGTTGACGTGGCCGGTCAGGGGCGGCACCACGAACAGGAACCGGCTCATGACGGCAACCAGTCCAGCAGCACGTCGAGCAGCTCGGCCGTGGCCTCGCGCAGCACCGTGTGGCCCAGCCCGGTCACGACGTGCAGGCGGCACGCCGGAATCCGTTCCCGCAGCTCCGCGGCGGCCCCGATCAGTTCGGACTCGGCCCCGTACACGCCGAGCACCGGGCACTGGACCTGGGTGAGGTCGAGCTTCGCACCGGAGCCGAGGTCGTCGATCAGCGTCGTGCCGTTGAGCAACGCGTTGGCGTTCACGGCGAGCTTCGCGATCTTGCGCTGTCCCAGTGCCATCAGCTGGTCCTGCGTCCGGTCGAACTCCAGGCCGAGCGCGGCGACCGTCAGCGTGTTCGTGATGTCCTCGAACCACGCGTCGCCGACCACTCCCCCGACCGCCGACTCGACCAGCACGACACCGCCGACCCGGTCAGGGGCCTGGACGGCCGCGTGCATCGCGACGACCCCGCCGTAACTGTTGCCCAGCAGGAACACTGGCTCGGTCACGCCGATCTCGTCCAGCACGGCCACGAGGTCCAGCGCGCTTTCCTCTGGTGTGTAACCAGAAGGAGGCCGCTCGGACAGGCCGTGCCCGCGCAGGTCGAACAGCACGGTGCCGAACCCGGCCTGGGCCAGCGGCGCGGCGAGCGTGTAGTAGAAGCTCGACAGGTTGTCCATGACCAGGCCGTGCACGAACACCACGGTCGGCGCTGCCGGTGCATCTTCTGGGGTGGGCCCGAGCCGCTGCACGTGGAAACGCAGCCCTCGGGCGTGAACCTCAGACACGAGCCGTGATGTGGTCGACGAGCCGGCCGACGGACATCGCCATGATCTCGTCGATGTCCATGTCCGCCAGGAAGGCCACGAGATCGACGCCGTAGTGGGCGTTGAGCTTGTCCGCCAGCGCGACGAACTCGATCGACTCCAGGCCCAGGTCGTCGCTGAACGTGGTGTCGCGGGTGATCTCCACGCCCAGCAGGAAGTCGGGGCCGACCACCTCGGTGATCAGCTTGGCGACCTGCTGCAGCACCTCGTCCATCACATCTCCGTTCGCACGCGGGCCGCGGCTCGCCCGGGTTCCGCAATGACTTCGATCCGGGGCACGGCGAACGCGCCGCGCACCCTGCCGTCGGCGTTCACGGTCAGCTCCGCCGGGTAGACCGGCCCTGCCCCGCGTTCCCACAGCCACGCGCGCACGGCGTCCTTCGCCGCGATCACGCGCAGCAGCCAGTCGCGCTGGGCGGGCACGTCCAAGCCGCCGTAGTGCCGGCGTTCGGCGGAGTTCAGGTAGCGGCGCATGATCAGGTCGCGCGTCGCGCTGTCGGACCAGTTCTCGGTCACCCGCAGCCATTCACCGTCCCCAGAAGTATCCACAGTGGACAGCATCTCGGTGCCGGGCTTGAGCTTGACCTGCCAGATCCGGTCGTCCGTGGTGAAGCGGCGGGTGGTCCAGCCGGTGATCCGGCACCACAGCACGCCGTTCACGGTCAGCTCGGCGTCCGCGACCATCGTCTGCTCGGTGACCTCGCGGATCCAGGCGGTGCAGTGGACGTCGCCGGTCGGCGCGGGCCCGTGGAACGTCACCCGCTCGATCCCGGTCGGCAGCACGGTCTGGTCCTCGGTGCGGCAGACCTGCATCCAGTGGCCGATCAACTGTCCCGCGCTGTCCAGCAACGCCCCCGGCGCGGGCAGCGGTGTCAGCACACCCGCGATCCCGTTGTCCGCCAGGCAGTCGATCTTCGTGACGCCCGCGAACGCCGGTCCGTGGAACATCCAGTTGTCCTTGTACAGCTCGCCGGCGGACACCGGTGCCGCGCGGACGCCTTCGAGTTCCCTGCGCTCGGACTGGGTGGTCTGCGGGGACATCAGCACGATGCCCTCCGCGTAGTCGCCGACCTTCACGAAGACCCGGTCCTGGCTCTCCGCACGTGCCGAGATCTTCACCGTCGTCGCGGGCAGTGCCGTGAGCCAGCGCTTGGCCCTGACCTGGGCGAACCCGTGGACGGTGCCGCCGGTGAGCCTGCGCGCGGCGTCCGCGAACACCTCCAGCAGGCCCGTGGCGGGCACGATCGGGAACCCGTCGGCCAGATCCGGCCAGCCGGGTGCCTGCGGGAACACCGAGTGGTCGACCAGCTCCGGCATGGTCCGCAGCGAGAACTCGCGGGTGAACCCGGCCTCGCTGGGCCGGAGCGCGCCGACGACCTCGCGGGCGACGGCGTTGGTGTGAGCCAGGAGCTTGTTGACCGCGGCCGACATCGGGCTGTCGTCGGCGACCAGCACGGGTTCGGTGCCGAGGGCGTCGAGCTTGATCTTCGGTGTGCCGAGCTTGAGCTTGACCTTGTGGGCCGTGCCGCGCTTGAGCCCGAAGGCCCACAACGCCTCCGGCGCGATGTCGGCGTTCACGGCGATGTGCGGCCGGTCGTGCAGCGTGTCCCCGACGAACCCCGGCAGGCTGCCCTGTCCGATCTGGACGAACGCGCGGAAACCCGCCCCGTGCAGGCGTTCCAGCAGCGGCCGGAACCGGACGGGCTCGACCAGGTGCCGCAGGACCAGCTCGCGGACCTCGCCGGCGGCCATCGGCTGCAACGAGTTCGCCGACCACACCGGGATGTCCGACGTGCGGACCGGCAGTGCGTCGAGCATCTCCTTGGCCCGTCCCAGGTACGGGGCGAGCGCCGGGGTGTGGAAGCCGGTGCGGAACGGCATCAGCTGCGCCATCACGCCGTTGGCCTTGAGGGTGACCAGCACCTCTTCGAGGCGGTCGATCGGGCCGCAGATCACCGACTGGTGCGGGCAGTTGTCGTGGCTGATCGTCACGCCGTCGATCAGGTACTGCTCGGCGGTGTCGGCCGAGCAACCCAGTGCGGCGTAGGCGATGTCGACGACGGCGACCGCGCCGGGCCCGAGCGCCGAGACGAACTCGTCGATCGTCGGGTAGATGCCGCCGACGACCATCGCCGTCCACTCGCCCATGCTGTGCCCGGCGAGCGCACCCGGCGTGATGCCGAGCGCCATCAGCTCGCGGGCCTCGCGGCGACCGTCCTGCAGCAGCCCGACGGCGTGGTCGACGACCTCGCCGCTGAACTCGCGCTCGAAGCCGGGGAACACGAACGCGACCTGGTCGGTGCCGGTCAGCAACGGCTGCGGGGAGAACCAGATGTCGTGCCGGCCCGGCCACGCCTTGCCCTGCGACAACACCCGTTCGGCGAGCTTGAGCCTGCGGTCGTCCGGGTTGCCGATGGCGAGCCGGAACGCCCTGTCGGCGCTGGAGGTGCGGCGTTCGGCGAGCGCCTTGGCCAGTTCCTCGGCGGTGTCGGCGGCGAAGGTCATGACCGGCTTGCGCGGCTTGGCGATGGTGTGGCCGTCGAGCACCGCGTGGGCGTTGATCCCGCCGAACCCGAACGCGTTGACGACCGCGCGGTGCCGTCCGGTCCACTCGCGAGCGGTCGTCACGGGCGTGAACCTGGTGCCGGTCAAGCTGCTGTGCGGGTTCTCGACGTGCAGGGTCGGCGGAAGCGTGTTGTGGTGCAGGGCGAGCGCGGCCTTGATCAGCCCTGCCATGCCGGCGGCGGGCATCGCGTGGCCGATCATCGACTTGACGGTGCCGATGCCGATCTCGTCGCCCTGCCCGCCGAACGCGCTGATCATCGTGTGCAGTTCGGCGGCGTCACCGGCGGGTGTGGCGGTGCCGTGCGCCTCGATCAGACCCGGCGGGTTCTTCTGGGGATCGAGGTCCGCGTTGGCCCAGGCCCGTTGCACGGCGAGGAGCTGGCCGTCCGGGTTGGGCGTCATCATGCTGGTCGCGCGGCCGTCGCTCGCCGAGCCGATGCCGCGGATCACCGCGTAGACGCGTTCGTCGCCGACGTCCTCCAGCCGCTTCAGCACGACCATGCCGACGCCCTCGGACAGCAGCGTGCCGTCGGCCGAAGCGTCGAACGGCCGGATGCGCTCGGTCGGGCTCAACGCCCTGAGCTGGGTGAAGACGCTCCACAGCGTCGGGTGGTGGCAGACGTGGACGGCGCCGGCGAGCATGGCGTCCGCGCGGCCCTCCTGGAGCTCGCGGACGGCGTGCTCGACGGCGACCAGCCCGGACGCGCACGCGGCGTCCACCGTGTACGCGGTGCCCTTGAGGTCGAACCGGTTGGCGATGCGGGACGCGGCCAGGTTCGGCACGAGCCCGATCGACGCCTCCGGCTGCTCCGGCCCGAGGCGGTCGCGGATGGCCTTGCGGACCTTGTCCATCTCGGCGCCGGCGAGGTTCGGGAAGAGGTCGCCGACCACCGACACGACCTCGTCGGCGAGCCGGACCCGCTGGTCCAGCCGCGCACAGCCCGGCGTGAGGTAACCGCCGCGGCCGACGACGACACCGACGCGGTCGCGGGACGGCAGGACCGCCTCCCCGCCTGCGTCCGCGATGGCCTCCGCGGCCGTGGCGAGGGCGAGCAGCTGGTCGGGCTCCGCGCCGTCCACTGTGGACGGCATGATGCCGAACCTGGTCGGGTCGAACTCGGCGAGGTCGTCGACGAACCCGCCCTTGCGGCAGTAGAACCTGTCGCCGCTCCTGCTGTCCTGGTCGTAGTAGGTGGCCGGGTCCCAGCGTCCTGGCGGGATCTGGCCGATCGCGTCGACGCCGCTGACGATGTTGCGCCAGAACGTCGCCGCGTCGGGGGCACCGGGGAAGACGGCGCCGATCCCGACGATCGCTATGCCTCCCATCGGTAGACCACCTGCACGTCCTGGCCGGTCGCGATCTCGTTCAGCAGCGCGGCCACGCCCTGCTCCGGCTCGATCAGCGGGATGCCGCGCCGCGCGTACTCGTCGGCGAGTCCTGCCGCCATGCCCGCACCGGACCAGGGACCCCAGTCGACGGCGACGACCCTGCGCTGGGCGCCCCAGAACCTCGCCATGCGGTCCAGCGCGTCGTTCGCGGCCGAGTAGTCGGCCTGGCCGCGGTTGCCGAACACGCCGCTGACACTGCCGAACAGGACGAGGAACCCGTCCTCGAACGCCTTGGCGCCGTTGACCTTCGTCGCCCAGACGCGGTCGAACGACTCCTGCGTCTTGGCCTCGATCAGCTTGTCGTCCAGCACGCCCGCGCCGTGCACGACGCCGTCGATCCGGCCGAACCGGGCCTTGACGTCGTCGATCACCTTGCCGACGGCCTCGGCGTCGGTGACGTCGCACTCGTGGTAGCGCACTGAGGAGGCCCTGGCGCGCAACCGTTCCATGGTCTGGCGCACTTCGCGTTCGGCGAGGACCTTGCGCGCCTTGGCCGGCACGTCGTCCTTCTCCCCCAGCTCGAACAGCGCCTTCACGACCTCGGGCTCGGTCGCGGCGTGGCTCAGCCGGTGGTCCTCTGACGCGATCGGCGTGCGGCCGATCAGCTCGATGTGGCAGCCGGTGCGTTCGGCGAGTTCGACGGCAGCGAGCGCGGTGATGCCTCGGGCGCCGCCGGTCAGCAGCACCACGCTGTCCGCGTCCAGGTCGAGGGTGCCGGGTTCGAGTTCTCCCGGGACCGCCTCGATGACCTGCCGTTTGCCGGCCTGGTAACCGACGACGGCGGGGCCGGGCCCGATCTCGGCGAGCAGCGCGGTGGCGATGTCGCGGTGGCTCTCCTTGGGGTTGACGTCGACCGAGCGCACCACGAGGTCCGGGTACTCGAGCGCGGCCGTGCGGATCAGCCCGTGCAGGCCGATGTCCGCGGGCAGCTCGTCGGGTGTGTGGTCGAAGCCGAACGTGCCGCCGCCCGTGGTGACCACGACGAGCGCGACCCCGTTTGTCACGCAGGCCTTGACCTCGCTGAACGCCTCCGGCAAGCGTGCCTGGAGCCGGATCACGACGTCGATGCCGGTCAGGTCGTCCGGGAAGGCGGGCTCGATGCGCGGCCGCGCGGTGTGGCGTTCGAGGAGGTCGGCGAGTTCGAGGCCGATCCCGTTGTCGTCGACGATCAGCACGGTCTTGCCGGTGAGGTCGGCGGGGTCGGCGGGTTCCGCGGGGACCACCTGCGGCACCAGCCGGACGAGCCGGCCTCCCGTGGGGGCGGGCAGTGCCAGGACGGGCGCCGCCGCGATGGCCGGGGTCTCTCCGAACCAGGCGACGATCCCGTCGATCGTCTTCAGCTGGGCCAGTTCGTCGACCTCGCCCGCGGCGCCGAGCTCCTGGGCCAGCTCGCCCACGATCTCGGCGCGCTTGATGGAGTCGATCGACAGGTCCGCTTCGAGGTCCAGGCCCGGCTGCAGCATCTCGACCGGGTAGCCGGTGCGGGCGCTGATCGTCTGGAGCACGACCGCCCGCACGTCCTTGCCCGCGGGCGCGGTGACCGGCGCTGCCCCGAACCAGCCGACGATGCCGTCGATGGTCTTGAGCTGCGCGAGGTCGTCGACCGATCCCGCCGCGCCCAGTTCGGCGACCAGCTCGCCGACGATCTCCGTCCGCTTGATGGAGTCGATCGACAGGTCTGCTTCCAGGTCCAGGCCCGGCTGCAACATCTCGACCGGGTAGCCGGTGCGGGCGCTGATCGTCCGCAGCACCACCGTCGCGACGTCCGTCTGGGGTTTCGCCTGGGGCTCCGGGACGGCGACGACCACCTGGTCGATCACCTGCCTCGGCGCGGGCACCTCGGCGGGCGCGGTGCCGAGGTAGCTCAGCAGCACGTCGCGCTGCGCGCTCACCGCGTCCCGCATCCCGTCCAGGAACTTCTCGATGATCTCGTCGCGTCCCAGCCCCGAGCCCACCCGCAGCGTCGGGAACTCGGTCGCGGGCCGGAGCCCACCGGGCAGTGCCTCACCGTTCGCGTCCCGCACGAGTCCTCCATCCACGTACCAGCCCGGCCGCGGCGGCACGACCGTGGCGGGTTCGGCCCTGTCCTCGAACAGCGGCGCGGTGTCCACCTCGACACCGGCGACCGCGAGAGCTGCCAGCGTGCGCAGGAACGTCACGTGGTCGTCGCAGCGCAACGTCTGGTGCGGCCGGTCGCCGAGGGTCTTGCCCACCAGCGACGTCAGCACACCGCCAGGTCCGGCCTCGACGAAGATCCGTGCGCCCGCCGCGTACATCGACTCGATCTGGTCCACGAACCGCACCCGGCCAGCGAGCTGCTCGGACAGACCGAGGCGCACGTCGGTGTGAGGTTGCGCGGACACGTTCGACCACACCGGGAACCGCGTCTCGCCCAGGGAGATCTCCCCGAGCCTGGCCGCGAACCGGTCGCGTGCGCCGGCCATCAGCGGGCTGTGGAACGCGGCGGCGACCGGGATGTTCTTGACGGTCAGCCCGGCGGACCGCAGCACCTCGACCGCGTTCTCCACGGCCTTGGTGGGCCCGGAGATCACGACCTGCTCGGGCGCGTTGTGGTTGGCCACCACGACATCCGGTGGCAGCAGCGCTTCGACCTCGGCCACCGCGGCCGTCACGGCGGCCATCGTGCCGGGGTCCTCGCCGACCGCCTCCAGCATCGCGGCGGCGCGGGCGGCGCTGAGGTCCAGCAGCTCGGCGGCGTCGAACGCACCGGCCGCCGACAGCGCGACCAGTTCGCCGTAGCTGTGGCCACCGGCCAGGTCCGGCCGCACGCCGACGGAGTCCAGCAGCGCCGTGACCATGAGCCCGGCGATGCCGAGCGCGGGCTGGGCGTTGCGGGTGTCGGTGATCTCCGCGCGTTGCCTCGACACGTCCTCGGCGGTCAGCGCGGCCGGCGGGTACATGACCCGCTCGTACCGTGCGTCGAGGAAGTCCTGCAGGCGCGGGAAAGCCGTGACGAGGTCGAGCAGCATGCCCGGCCGCTGGCTGCCCTGGCCGGGGTACAGGAACGCGACCTGCGGCCGTTCGCCGGTCCTCAGCGACACCACGTCGGACTCGCGCCAGGCCTCGACGTCCGCGAGCGCCTTCCGCAAGCCACCGTGATCGCTGACCACGAACGCCGCCTGCACTGTTCCTGCGCCGCACGCCGCGGCCAGCGAACGCAGTGGGGTGCGCGCGTCCACGAGTGCGGCGATGCGAGCGGCTTCCTTTTGCGCCGCAGCCTGATCGTCACCGCGGATCAGGAACAGTTCCGCTGGCCACGCCGTCAGGCCGTGGCGTGGTTCGTCGGCGCCGGTGTAGCCCGCGATCACGGTGTGGAAGTTCGTGCCGCCGAAGCCGAACGCGCTGACGCCCGCGACCCGGTTCCTGCTCGCCCACGTGCGGTGGCCGAACGCGAACGGGCTGGTCTGCGCGTCCCAGAAGGCGTTGGGCTGCTTGACGTGCAGCGTGCCCGGCCGCAGTCCGGTGTGGACGGACAGCGCCGCCTTGATCACACCAGCGAGTCCGGCCGCGCACTTGGTGTGGCCGATCTGGGACTTGACCGAGCCGATCGTGCAGGTACCGGGTTCGACGCCGGCGAACATCTCGGTCAGCGACTTGAGCTCGGTCCGGTCTCCCACCACGGTTCCGGTGCCGTGCGCCTCGACCAGGCCGACGTCGGTGACCGGCAGCCCGGCCGCCGCGTACGCACGGCGCAGGGCTCGTTGCTGGCCTTCCGGGCGTGGCGCGGTCAGGCCCAGCGAACGGCCGTCGCTCGACGCGCCGATGCCCTTGATCACCGCGTAGACCCGGTCGCCGTCCCGTTCGGCGTCGGCGAGTCGCTTCAGGACGACGGCGGCCACGCCCTCGCCGAGCGCGATGCCGTCCGCCGCCGAGTCGAACGTGGCGCAACGGCCCTTGGCGGACAAGGCCTTCACCGACGCGAACATCTGGTAGTCGTGCGCGCTGTTGTGCAGGTCGACCGCGCCGCACAGGACCATGTCGCTGGTGCCGCCGACGAGTTCCTTGCACGCCACGTCGAGCGCGGCGAGGCTGGACGCGCAGGCGGCGTCGACCGTGTAGTTCGCACCGCCGAGGTCGAGGCGGTTCGCGACGCGGCCCGCGATCACGTTGCCGAGCACGCCGGGGAACGAGTCCTCGGTGAGCTTCGGCAGGTGGTCGTCCAGGCCGCTGACTCCCAGTGCGGGCAACGCGGTGCGGACCGTGTAGGCGTTCGCGAGGTCGGCACCGGCCTCGGCGCCGAAGATCACCGACGTGCGCTCACGGTCGAACACCCGCGTCGCGTACCCGGCGTCCTTCAGCGCCCGCGCCGACACCTCGAGTGCCAGCAACTGGGCGGGTTCGATCGAGGTCAGCGACGTGGGCGGGATGCCGTACGCGAGCGGGTCGAACGCCGTGCGCGGCAGGAAGCCGCCCCATTTGAACGGGCTGCCGTAGCGTTCGGGCGACCAGCGGTCCGGCGGGATCTCGGTGATGGAGTCGGTGCCCGCCAGCACGTTCGCCCAGAACTCGGCGACGTCGTGCGCGCCCGGCATGATCGCGGCCATGCCGACGATGGCGACGTCCAGCGGTTCGGCCTCGGAGGTCTCCGCATCGGTCTCGGGGACCAGGCCGGAGACGATGTCCTCGTGCAGGTCGGCGATCGTGGTGCGTTCCGACCGCAGCGTCGCGACCTGGCCGATCATGAACATGCCCTCGCGGCGCTGCTCGTCCTCGCCGACCGCCTTGAGTCCGGTGTCGTCGCGGACGAGGCCGCGGCTGGCGAGCCGGAGCCGTCCCAGGTTGAGCTGTTCGAGCTGCTCCCAGCTCTCCTGCTTCGACAGTCCCGCCAGTTCGGCGCGCGCCTGTTCGAACGTGTCCACATAGGACGTCTGCGCGCATCGGACGGCGTGGCCCGGTGAGGTCTCCAGCAGCGCGGTGTCCTCGCACTCCAGCGCGACCTGCTGGAACACCGGCTGGATGGCGCCGTGCGTCACGGCTTCCTCGGTGAACAGGTAGGCCGTGCCGACGAGAACCCCGATCGCCGCACCCCGTGCCGCGATCGGCGCGGTCATCGCGGAGATCATCGCGGCCGAGCGGGCGTCGTGGATGCCGCCCGCGAACAGCGCGACGACGTCCTTCTCGCGACCTTTGAGGACGTCGATCTGCTGCTGCCACAACGTGAAGCTGGTGCGGGGACCGGTGTGCCCGCCGCACTCCGAGCCCTCGAAGACGAACTTGCGCGCGCCCTCGTCGAGGAACCGGCGCAGCAACGCGGGTGACGGCACGTGCAGGAACGCCTCGATGCCGGCGTCCTCCAGTTCGCGCGCCTGCGTGGGCGTGCCCCCGGCGACGATCGCGTACTTCGGACGGACGGCCAGCACGGCCTCCATCTGCCGCGCCCGCAGTTCCGGCGGCGCGAACCCGAGCAGGCCCACACCCCACGGCCGGTCGCCGAGCTTCTCCGCGGTGTGCTCCAGCAGCGTGCGGACGGCAGGGCCCTCCATCAACGCGAGCGCGAGGAACGGCAGCGCGCCGCCCTCGGCGACGGCCGCGGCGAACGCGGGCTGGTCGCTGACGCGGGTCATCGGCCCCTGCGCGATCGGGTAGCGCAGGCCGGGGACGCGGTCGCAGAACGGCCCGCCGGCGCGGATCGAGCGCTGCTCACCCGCCAGGGTGAGATTGTCCCGAATGCCGCGCGCAATCGCGCCTACCACGCCTCCAACGGTCCCGAACGAGCTACGGTAGAAATCGGCCAGAGAACCTTCTTGACCAATTTCGAGTGTGTTTCGCCGACTGTGAACACGTAACCCGTGGTTCACGACGGTGTCCGCGCCATCCATCATCCGGACGGCGTTGACAATTTCGCCGGAAATATGTTTTCGAGCCTCCGCGACGAGCGTGAGCTGGCCTTCCAGCACCACTCCGCGCGCACCGCCCGCGACCGCCGCGGCAGCCGTGTCGGGGCCGATCGACCCGGCCACCCAGACCGGCAGATCGGTCAGCGCGAGCACCTGCTGGAGCAGCACGAACGCGGGCGAACCACCCACTCGGCCGCCGGACTCGGCACCCTTGGCGATCAAGCCGGTGGCCCCGTACTCGATCGCCGCAACGGCCTCCGCCACTGAGGTGATCACCGCGAGCACGCGGCGTTCACCCAGCTCAGCGAGGTTGGGAGCGTATCGGACAAGATCGGCCACGACGGTGTCGACGGCGTCCGGGAGGGGCACCGTCAACGGCCCGTGCACCCGCACGCCGAACGCGCGGGGAAGCCGGGAGGTGACACGACGGAGGTCGGCGGCGGCGTCCGGCCCGAGGTCGAGCACACCGAGTGCGCCCGCTCGTCCGGCCGCGACCACGAGGGCCGGGTTGGGGGTGCTGAAAGGGCTCAGGCACAGCACCCGTTCACGATCCGACAGCATGTTCACTGCGCTCACTTCCTCACCCTGCAGGGGTGGGGAGAAAGGAATTCAGCTCGGGTTACTACTGACCGGTACGGTTACAGCGCGCTCACCGTACGCACAAACCCGACGTGCCGTCGAGGGGGGTGGTGAAACTTTCTCACATACGTAACCTGACGAATGGCACCAGATGGCGGGGCGTCTTACTCCAGTTCGCGGATAGCGCGATGTGCTATGGCCCGGACAGCACTTCCGCGACGTCCGCCCGCACCGAAACCGCCCGTTCACCAAGATCCGCCGGCACCTCCGCGTGGGTGGTGTTGATCCGCACCAAGCGAGCGCTTGGCAGGCTGCGGACCAAGGACTCGACCGGCGAACGGATGACCCCGGGCGTGCTGTACCCGGCGCCGATCTCGATCACGAGCACGCCGTCCCGCAGCCATTCGCGCAGACCGCGCCCCGCCCCCGCGTAATGATCGGGGACGTACTCGGGCCCCTTGTGAACGTTGAGGAACACTTGTCCGCCGCATCGCGGACACGACGGCACGGCGTCGACCTCTCCCGTGGTCACGTCGTAGGTGTCCAGAGCCGCCTCGATGATCGGCCTGCTCGGCCAGGTCTCCCTTGTGCACGGCGTCTCGCACTGGTACCGGCCGTAGTCCCCCTGCGGCGTCCACACCCTGTCCTCAGCGAACCCGTTGCGCGCGAACAGACCATCCACATTGGACGTCAGAACGAAGTGGTCACGGGTACCGACCAGTTCCCGCAACCGTGTGTACACCGGGTTCGGCTCGTCGCCGAACCGGATGTCGTCGACGTGCACGGACCAGTAACCCCACAGCAACCTCGGCGGCAACGGCAGCCCGATCAGCTGGTAGCGCGCCCACAGGCCCTTCTCGTGCAGAACGGGGAACAACTGGGCGAACCGTTCGGTATCCGCGTAGTCGTACCCCGCCGCGGCCGACAGTCCGGCTCCCGCCGCGATCAACACCCGATCGGCCTCGTCGAGCCACCGACGCAACATCACAACAACTCCCGGTAGACGGACTCGTCCTCGGCGCCGAACGCCACGAACACCACTCGCTCGAACCGTCCGGGGTGGGCGGCGAGCCAGTCCCGGACCGTGCCGACCGCGACGCGGGCGGCGGGCCGTTTCGGGAACCCGAAGATCCCCGTGCTGATGCCGCAGAACGCGACCGTGCGAATTCCCGGTACCTCGGCGGCGAGGTCCAGACAGGCCCGGTAGGAGTCGGCGAGCGCCGTTCCGTGGGCGGGCAGCAGGTTCCCGTGCACGATCGGGCCGACCGTGTGCAGCACGAACGACGCAGGCAGGTGGTAACCGCGGGTGATCTTCGCGGTCCCGGTCCGCTCCGCTGCTCCCTGCAACGCCATGATCCGCTGGCAGTCGGCCCGCAGCCGTGGCCCGGCGGCGTGGTGGATCGCGTTGTCGACGCAGGCGTGCATCGGCTGGAAGCAGCCGAGCAGGGCGTCGTTGGCGGCGTTGACGATCGCGTCGGCCTTCAGCCGCGTGATGTCGCCGCGCCACACCGCGACCGGCGCCGGCAGGCTCAGGGCGTCAGCAGCGGGGCGCCGCCGGCGTTCGCCGCCGAGCACCGCGTCCAGCACGGCGACGAGCTCGGGGTCCAGCGGCGCGGGTTCGCGGACGGTGAGCACCGCCCGCAGCATCCGCCGCCGGTCCACGGCCTCGCGTGGCAGCCGGAACCGGCCGACCCAGGGGTCGTCCCCGAGCATGCGCAGGGCGAGGCTCGTCAACACGTCGAGCCGGTCGGCCGGCGCGGGCGCGCTGAGCGGGCGGAAGGGCTCGTCCAGCGCGACCGCGTGCCGGTAGTCGGGCAGGGTGGTGAGCACGTCAGAACAGTCCGTTGGCGTGCGGCAGCTGGGCGGGGATCGGCGCGATGACGTCCCAGTGCTCGACGATCCTGCCGTCCTGGACGCGGAACAGGTCCCAGTACGCGACCGGTTCGCCGAACTCGCCCTCCGACTGCAGCAGCACGAGATCGCCCTCGGCCACGACCTTGTGAACGGTTTTGTACACGAGGTTGCGTCCCTGCTGGGCCCACGTCGCGGCGGCAGCCCCGAACCCGTCGAGCCCGTCGGCGGCCTCCGGGTTGTGCTGCAGGTAGGTCTCGGTGGAGATGTAGTCGGTCAGCACCGAGTAGTCGGCGTCCTGGAGGATCCGCTGCGCGAACTCCAGGACCAGCTCGCGACTGAGTTCGGTGCCCTCGGCGGCGGGCTGCGCGGCACCGTCCGTCTGGGACCGTCCACTCGCGGTGTTCGCGACCACGGGCGTGAGCGCGTCCCAGTGCTCGGCGAGCTTGCCGTCCCGCACTCGGAACAGGTCGAACGCCACCAGCGGCTCCGGCCCGAACCCGTGGTAGACACCGTGCAGCGCAACGAGATCGCCGTCCGCGATCACCCGCGCCAGTTCGTAGCGGAAGCCCTCCGGCAGGTTGGCGACGAGCCCGCGCAACGCCTCGGGTCCGTCCGCGATCAGCGAGCTGTGCTGGCGGTAGTCCGCCGCCACCCAGCGGTCCACAGCGGACGGGTCCTTGTCACCGAACAGTTCGCCTGCGGCCTTGAGCACGAGTTCCTTGTTGTCCATGGCTCACACAGTGCTCCAACGGCCGCGTCCGAACGAGGTAGGATCACGCCTCACCATGGTCAGAAGTGGACAGGTCGCACAGTTCGGCTTCAGCAACCCCGACCGCGGGCAGCTGGGCCTGGAAGCGCTCGACCTCGGCGTGCTCCGCCGCCGTCTCACCGAAGAGACGCTGACGAAGGTGCACCGCACCGACTTCCACCAGCTGTTCCTGTTCACCGCGGGCACCGGCACCACCATGGTCGATTTCGTGGACCACCCGTGCTCCCCCGGCACGCTCCTGCACGTCAGCCCCGGCCGCGTGCTCCGCCTGCCGACGGGCGCGGCGGAGGCGTTGATGGTGCTTTTCACCCCTGCGTTCCCACCGCCGGTGCTCAGCCAGTTCGGTCCGGTGCTGCACCTCGTCCCCCAGGGAGAGCTGGCGGTCTTCACCCGTGCCGTGCAGGACCTGCGGCAGGAGTACCGCCGCAACCTGCTGACGAACGAACCGGTCGACCTGCTCCGGCAGCTGCTGGGCGCGTTGCTGCTGCGCATCGCCCGCCTGCCGGGCGACACTCCGCAGCACGACTCCCGTTTCGAACGCTTCCAGCAGGAGCTCGAACGCTCCTTCGCCACCACCCGCAACGCCGCCGACTACGCGGCCCGCATCGGTTACTCGACGCGCAGCCTCAACCGCATCTGCCTGGCCGCGACGGGCCAGTCCGCGAAGGCGTTGATCGACGCCCGCGTGACGCTGGAGGCCAAGCGGCTGCTCGTGCACACCGATCTGTCGTCGGCGGCGATCGGGCATCGGCTCGGGTTCAGCGAGGCCACGAACTTCACGAAGTTCTTCGCCCGCGAGACCGGCATGTCACCCGGCGCGTTCCGCGGGTAGCCGGCCGAGGGCGTGGCTGGTGCCGCCGTGGACGACCTCGGTGACCGGCAACCCGTGCCAGCGCGGGAACTGGGTGCGCAGCAGTTCGTCCACAAGGGACACGTCCGTGGCGGTCTCGCCGTCGAGCATCGATCAACTCCCCCAGTGGCCCGGCGCCCATGCAACACCGGGCCACCGACGGGAACAACCTGTTTCAGTGCCGGAAGCAGAGAGTTCCCCACTGGAACCCGGCGCCGATCGCGGACATCACGAACACGTCGCCCTTGCGGAGGTCCGCGAACCGCGAGTGCAGCGCGGTGAACACCCCTGCCGACCCGGTGTTGCCGAGGCGGTCGAGCGTCACCGGTGCCTTGGCTGCGGGGACGCCGAGCTTCTCGAGCGCGGCGGTGATGATGTTCGCGTTGGCCTGGTGCAGGAAGAAGTGGTCGATCCGCTCGATCGGCACCTCCGCCTTCGCCGCCGCGGTGAGGATGCTGTCGGGCAGCCACCTCGTCGCGGTGTCCCAGACAGCCCTGCCGTTCATGGCGAGGAAGTGCTCCCGTCGCTCGACGGTCGTCTCGGTCGTGGGCAGCCGGGAGCCGCCGGCCTTGATCTGCACGTCGTAGGACAGTTCGGAGCCGAAGTCCCACGACAGCAGGCCGCTGTCGCCGTCGCCGCGGTGCAGCACCGCCGCCGCGGCCGCGTCACCGAAGAAGACGCGGCTGGTGCGTTCGAGCGGGTCGGTGACGCGGCTGGCGCAGTCGGCCGCGATCACGAGCACCGTGCTGGCGGCCGGGGACTGGAGCAGGTGTGCCGCGAGCAGCAACGCCTGCACGCCGTTCGCGCACGCGGCCTGCGTGACGTCGAGCGTCAACGCCCGGTGCGCCCCCAGCGCCTCCTTGACGATCAGCGCCGTGGACGGCAGCGGCTGGTCCCCCGTGTAGGTGGCGACGATGATCACGTCCAGGTCCAGGACGGTCGTCCCGGAGCTCACGAGCGCGTCTTTCGCCGCGGCGACGCACATGTCCGAGACCGCGTGCTCCGGTGCGAGCCAGCGCCGTTCGCGGATCCCGGTCCGGCTGGTGATCCACTCGTCGGACGTGTCGACCACGCGCGCCAGGTCGTCGTTGGTGACGACCCGTTCGGGCAGGTGGACACCGGTTCCCCTCAACGCCAACGGAATCACACGGAGCTCCTGACGGTGCTGGTGGCGGGCGTGATCAGGTCGGCGAAGTCGACGTAGAACCGGCCGGACACGCACTCGGCGCCGAGCAGGATCCGGCGGGCGGCCTCGGCGGTGAGCGCGCCGCCGAGCGCCACACCGGACGCGAGCTGCGGCCAGCTGCTGAGCGTCCTGCCGAGCTCACCGAACGACGCGCGCAGCTCGGGGCTGATGCGTTCGGCGTCGACCATCGCGAGGATCAGGTCGACCTTCTGTTGTTTCGACAGGGTTTCGAGCTCGTCGGCGGTGACGTCGCCGATCAGGCCGTGCAGCAGCGGCCGGTGCGGTTCCTGGTCGAACCGCTCGACGTCGAGCATGCCGCGGTCGTTGCAGTCCATGACGACGGGGATGCCGCGCCGGCGGGCCGCCTCCCTGGCTGCGATCTTCGCGTACGGGGTGTCGCACTCCTCGACGACCAGGTCCAGGCCGTCGGTGAACTCGTCGAGGTTCTGCCGGGTGAGGCCGTCGGTGAAGATCTCGATGTCGAGGTAGGGGTCGATCTCGAACATCTGCCGCGCCGAGAGGACGGCCTTGTTGACGCCGAGGTGGTGCACGCCCGCGCGCAGCCGGTTCAGGTTGGACAGCCCGAACTCGTCGAAGTCCGCGAGCTTGAACCTTCCGCCGATGCCCTCGAGTGCGAACGTGACGGCGGCGCTGTTGCCGACCGACAGGCCGATCACGCCGATCCTGCGGCCCAGCAAGGACCTCTGCTGCGGGCGCTCGATCTTGCCGCGGTTGCGGTCGGTGCGGACCAGCCGGAACTCCTCGCGCGGCAGCACGTGCACGAGCCGCTGGGACCACGGGTAGAAGACCCAGGTGCCGTACTCCCAGTCGGTGAGGCCGCCGAGCTGCTCGTGCTTGCGCCGGGTGAGGTCCTCGTGCGGCGGCAGCCACGGTTCGCGGCTGCGGACGAGCTCGTCGATCTGCGCGTCGATCGTGTCGTGGATCTCGCGGACCTCACCGGAGTCCAGAAGTCGTTGCAGCGTTTCCCGATCGGCCGCGACCGTTGGGGTGAGGAGGACCGGTTGCCAGACCGTGGTGTCCGCGCCGGCGCGGAGGTTGTGCGGCCGGCGGTGACTGAGCGCGACGGCGGGAGCGTGCTCGACCGCTGCCAGTTCAGGGAACTCTCCACACATCCTCGTGACGAGTTCGTGGTATTCACCGGCACCGGCCGCGACGTCGTGGAACATGATCACGACGTCCTCGGTGTAGTGCTCGACGTGTCGGCGAGTCCCCTCGACACACCGGAAGCCGAATCGTTCGTGGAACAGGTGCTGGCCGTCCTTCGTACCGGACGTGCCGATCATCGCTTTCGCGCCCAACGCATGTGCGGCACCGATTGCGACGGCGTTCAAATAGGCTCCGAGCCCCAGTTTCCTGGCCCGGTGTTCGACCACGAGTCGGCTGTGCTCAAACGTCTCTCCGGGCGTGACGCCGGCCTCGCGGAGAATTCGTTCGAATCCGGCATCGCCGAGAAATGCTCTGGACTGGAAGAGCTCGCCGGTCTCCGGTGTCGACAGCCTGATGTAGCCGAGAGGCGGCCCACCAGTCTCTTTACGTGCGACGAAGTGCCAGGCGCCGTAGTCGAGGTCCTGATCGTCGACATGCCGGCCGTCCCCACTGCGAAACGCCGGGCGCCGTCCTCGGTCGAAGAGCACTCGCGCCCGCAACTCGCGGACCGTTTCCACTATCTCATTGCTGACAACCGTGTCGGCGGATGCTAAGAACGCACTCACGTGCCACTGCGGGTTCATCTGACGCGCCACCTCGAACAATGAGAACAACGTTGATCGCGCGCACCTTAACCACAGTTGATCTTGACTGGGAAATCAAGATCACTAACGGGTGAACTCCGCTTTCTCATCATGCCGGCGGCTCCTGCGTCCCGGACGGCCTCACGCGGCTCACGCGGCTTGGTCACGTTCCGTGGGCGCGCCGTGGAAACGTTCTCATCGAGCAGAACCTGTGAAATCCACTACTGCTTCGGCTGTTCGAATGTGCCAACGGGGATCGCCTCGGGGAGCACCGCGGGATTCGGACTGACGGAGCGCAGAGCATGAGCAACTCCAGTGAGAAGGTTGTCGAGGCGCTGCGTGCGGCCGTGAAGGAGGCCGACCGCCTACGCCGTGCCAACCGGCAACTGGTAGCCGCGGCCACCGAGCCCGTGGCGATCATCGGCATGGCCTGCCGCTTCCCCGCCGGAATCACGTCCCCCGAACAACTCTGGGACCTGGTGTCCACCGGCAGGGACGCGATCACGGGCTTCCCTGCGGACCGCGGCTGGGACGTGGACTCGTTGCTGGGCAGCGGTGTCGACGCCCGTGGCAACAGCGTGTCGGTGCAGGGCGGCTTCCTGCACGGCCTGGCCGACTTCGACCCGGCGTTCTTCGGCATCTCACCGCGCGAGGCGGTGACCATGGACCCGCAGCAACGCCTGCTGCTCGAGGTGTCCTGGGAGGCCCTGGAACGAGCGGGCCTCGACCCGTCCACGCTGCGCGGCTCCCGCACCGGTGTTTTCATCGGCACCAACGGCCAGGACTACGAGCACCTCCTGATCCGCGGCCTCGACGACGCCACCGGCGACGTCGGCACCGGCATCGCCGCCTCCGCCGAGTCCGGCCGCATCTCCTACGCGTTCGGCTTCGAGGGCCCGACCCTGACCGTGGACACGGCCTGCTCCTCGTCCCTGGTCTCCCTGCACCTGGCCGTCAACGCCCTGCGCGGCGGCGAGTGCACCCTGGCCCTGGCCGGCGGCGTGAACGTCATGTGCACACCCGGTTCGCTCGTGGAGTTCTCCCGCCAGGGGGGCCTCGCCCGCGACGGCCGCTGCAAGGCCTTCTCCGACGACGCCGACGGCACGGGCTGGTCCGAGGGCGTGGGCGTGCTCGCGCTGGCCCGCCTGTCGGACGCGCAGGCTCTCGGCTACCCGGTGCTCGCCGTGGTGCGCGGCTCTGCCGTGAACTCCGACGGCGCCTCCAACGGTTTCACCGCCCCGAACGGCCGCGCTCAGCAGCGCGTCATCCGTGCCGCCCTCGACCGCGCCGGGCTTGGTCCGTCCGATGTGGACGTTGTGGAGGCGCACGGCACCGGTACGGCTCTGGGCGACCCGATCGAGGCGCGCAGTCTGCTGGCCGTGTACGGCGCGGAGCGTCCTTCGCCGTTGTTGCTGGGGTCGGTGAAGTCGAACATCGGCCACACCCAGGCTGCCGCCGGTGTCGCGGGCATCATCAAGATGGTGCAGGCGATGCAGCACGGTGTTGTGCCTGCGACTCTGCACGTGTCCCGGCCTTCCACGCACGTGGACTGGTCTGCCGGGGACGTCTCGCTGGTGACCACGGCTTGTTCTTGGCCCGAGGCTGATCGGGCTCGGCGTGCGGCCGTGTCGTCGTTCGGCGTGTCGGGGACCAACGCGCACGTGATCATCGAGGCGGCTCCGAGCTCGCAGGAATTGTCAGACCTGCCTGAGATGATGGGGATGGGGGGTAGTTCCCCCCAGGGGGCCGGTCAATCCGAATCGATCCCGAACAGCGGGTCGACCCCGAAGAGCGCGCCAGGCATCCCTGGCGCGGCGCCCGTACCCCTCGTCGTCTCCGCGAAGTCCGAAGCCTCCCTGCGCGCCCAGATCGACCGCATCCGCACCCACCCCGGCGACCCGCGCGACATCGGCCACTCCCTCATCACCACCCGCACCCTCTTCGAACACCGAGCCGTCCTCCTCGGCCACGCCGAGATCACCGGGCAGGCCAAGCGCACCGAGCTCGCCCTCCTCTTCACCGGCCAGGGCGCCCAACGCCTCGGCATGGGCAAACAACTCCACGCCCGCTACCCGGTCTTCGCCGAGGCGTTCGACGCCTGCACCACCCCAGAACTCAGGGCCGTCATCTGGGGCGACGACGAAGACCTCCTCAACCGAACGGGCAACGCCCAGCCGGCGCTGTTCGCGTTCGAGGTAGCCCTCTACCGCCTGCTCCAGAGCTTCGGCGTCGAAGCACAGCACCTCGCCGGCCACTCCATCGGCGAGATCGCCGCAGCACACGTCGCCGGCGTCCTCACCCTCGAAGACGCCCAGACCCTGGTCCAGGCACGCGCCCGCCTCATGCAGGCCCTCCCGCAGACCGGCGCGATGATCGCCGTCCAGGCCAGCGAAGCCGAGGTCACCCCGCACCTCACCGCGAACGTCTCCATCGCCGCAGTGAACGGCCCGAACTCGATCGTCATCGCAGGCGAGGAAACCGCGACCGCCGAACTCGCCCAACGCTGGAAGCACAAACGACTCCGCGTCTCCCACGCCTTCCACAGCCCGCTGATGGACCCGATGCTCGCCGACTTCCGCGAAGCCATCGCCGACATCACCTTCCACCAGCCCCAGATCCCCGTCCAAACCCACTCCGACATCACGACCGTCGACTACTGGGTCAACCACGTCCGCGACACCGTCCGCTTCCACGACAACGTCCAAGCCCTCCAAGGAAAGACGTTCCTCGAAGTCGGCCCCGACGGCGTGCTGGCAGCGCTGGTAGAAGGCGCCATCCCGACCATCCGCAGGGACCGCGACGAGGTAGAGGCGTTCGAGACCGCCCTGGCTCGCCTGCACGTCGGCGGCACCCCCGTCGACTGGCTGCCCTGCTACCCCGGCGGCAGACGCGTCGACCTGCCCACCTACGCCTTCGAGCACGCGCCGTACTGGCCGTCGGTCTCGGTCAGCGCCGGTGACGCCACCGGACTCGGCCTCTCCCCCGCCGGCCACCCGCTGCTCGGCGCAGCCATGACCGTCGCCGGGTCGGGCGAGCTGATCCTCACCGGCACGCTGTCCGGCGCGCAGTGGCCGGTCTTCCCCACCTCCGGGTTCGTCGAGCTGGCGCTGAAAGCCGCCGACCTCACCGGCCACGACGCCGTCGCGGAGCTCACCACGGTCGAGCCGCTGCGGCTGGACGGCAACGTCCAGGTCCAGCTGCACGTCGGCACCGACGGCCGCTTCACCCTGCACTCCCGCGCCGACCAGCAGGACTGGGTCAAGCACGCCGAGGGCAGCCTCGGCACCGGCTCGCAGCCCGAGGACATCGCGGTGTGGCCACCGAAGGGCGCCCAGGTCGTCGACAACGCCCACGACGAGAGCCTCCGCGCGGTCTGGCGGCGCGACAACGAGATCTTCGCCGAGGTCGCGTTGTCCCACGATGCCAACGGTTTCGGCATCCACCCGGCTCTGCTGAACGACGCCCTCAACGCCGCCCGGTTCCTCGGTGTCGAGGGTGAGGCCGCGGACTGGCGTTCGGTCACCCTGCACGCCACCGGCGCCGAACTGCTGCGCGTCCGTCTGTCCGAAAAGGACGGCCAGGTCGAGCTGACCGCCGCCGACGCCAACGGCGACGCCGTGCTGGCCGCGACCGTCTCGTTCCGCGAGGTGGAGGCGACGCACCGCACCGAGCTGTACCGGCTCGACTGGGTCCCGATCGAGGTCCACGGCGCGAACGAGTGGCCCGTGCTCGGCGAGGACCTCCTCGAACTCGGTGTTCCGGTCGTGGACTCGTTGGCGGGCGAGTTCACGCCGGACACCGTCCTCGTGCCGGTCACAGGTGCCTGGCAGGCGTTGCTGCTGATCCAGGAGTCGCTGCTGACCTCGTCGCGGCTGGTGTTCGTCACGCGCGGCGCCCTGTCCGGGGACGACCTCGAAGGCGCGGCGGCGTGGGGCCTGGTGCGGTCGGCGCAGGTCGAGCACCCCGGACGGTTCCTGCTGCTCGACGTCGAGGACTCCCTCCCCGACGGCCTGGCGGCGCTCTTCGACCTCGGCGAGACCCAGGCCGTCGTGCGCGGCGGTGAGGTGCGCGTCGCCCGGTTCACCCGCGCCACCGGCCCTTCCGCCGAACGCGACTGGGACGGCACCGTCGTGGTCACGGGCGACGTCCCCGAGATCGCGCAGCACATCGGCGCGACGCACAACGTCGTCACGGTGACCGACTGGGACGCGCTGCCGGAGATCCTGTCCACTGTGGACGACCTGTGCGCCGTCGTGCACGCGGCCGACCTGCAGGACGACGGCGTCGTCGGCGCACTGACCCCGGACCGGCTCGACACCGTCTTCCAGGCCAAGGCCGACACGGCGTGGATGCTGCACGAGCACTGCGGCGACGTGCCGTTCGTCGTGCTGACCTCGATCGCCGAGGTCGTCGGAGCCGTCGGCAAGGGCGCGCGTGCCTCCGCGAACAGCTACCTGGAAGCCCTCGTCGCGCACCGCCGCGGTCTCGGCCAGCCAGGTCTGGCGCTCGCCATGGACACGTGGGACCCGGCCCTGTTCGACGCCGCCATCAGGACCGACGAGGCGTTCCTCGCGCCGTTCGTCCCCGAGCGCGCCCGCCCGGGACGCCGCACCGCGTCGAACGCCCGCAGCGGCGGCCTGGCGCTGAAGCTCACCGGCCTGCCCGCTGCCGAGCGGCTGCCGTTCGTCGTCGAGGTGGTGCGAGAGGAGGCCGCGAAGGTCATCCACGCCGGCGCGGTCGCGGAGGACAGGGAGTTCCGCGCGCTCGGCTTCGACTCGCTCACCGCGATCGAGCTGCGCAACGCCCTCGCCCTCGCCACCGGCCTGTCGCTGCCCGCGACGCTGATCTTCGACTACCCGACCCCGCAGGCCGTCGCCGGGCACCTGCTCGCCGAGCTCACCGGCGAGGGCCTGTCCGACGACGTCGCCGCCCAGGGCCAGGCCGATCTCGACGACCCGATCGTCATCGTCGGCATGGCCTGCCGCCTGCCCGGCGACGTGAGCTCGCCGGAGGACCTCTGGCAGCTGCTCGTCAACGGCGGCGACGGCGTGACGACGTTCCCCCACGACCGCGGCTGGGAGGCCGAGGCGATGGGCGGCACCGTCGAGGGCGGCTTCCTGCACGGCGCGACGCAGTTCGACGCGGGCTTCTTCGGCATCTCGCCGCGCGAGGCCCTAGCCATGGACCCGCAGCAACGCCAGCTCCTGGAGGTCGCCTGGGAGGCCGTCGAACGGGCGGGCATCGACGCGACCTCGTTGCGCGGCACCCGAACCGGCGTCTACATCGGCACGAACGGCCAGGACTACACGAACCTGATCCTCCGCTCGCGCGACGAGGTGGAGGGCCACGCGTCCACGGGCCTGTCGTCGGCGGTGATCTCCGGCCGCCTCTCCTACACCTTCGGCTTCGAGGGCCCCGCCCTCACGATCGACACCGCGTGCTCGGCCTCCCTGGTGGCCCTGCACCTGGCCGCGAACTCGATCCGCTCCGGCGAGACCACGATGGCCCTGGTCGGCGGCGTCACCGTGATGTCGACCCCGATGAGCTTCGCGGGCTTCAACGCCCAGGGCGGCCTGGCGGGCGACGCGCGCTGCCGTTCGTTCTCCGAGGACGCCAACGGCACCGGCTGGGCGGAGGGCGTCGGCGTGCTGGTGATCGAACGCCAGTCCGACGCCCTGCGTGCGGGCCACCAGGTCCTCGCCGTCGTACGCGGCTCGGCCATCAACCAGGACGGCGCCTCGAACGGCCTGACCGCCCCGAACGGCCCGGCCCAGCAACGCGTGATCCGCCAGGCACTCGCCAACTCCGGTCTGTCCACTTCGGACGTGGACGCGGTCGAGGCACACGGCACCGGCACCGTCCTGGGCGACCCGATCGAGGCCCAGGCGCTGCTCGCGACCTACGGCCAGAACCGCACGACACCACTGCTCCTGGGGTCCATCAAGTCGAACATCGCCCACGCCCAGGCCGCCGCGGGTGTCGCGGGCGTGATCAAGCTCGTGCTGTCGCTGCGCAACGGCCTGCTGCCGCGGACCCTGCACGTGACGTCTCCGACCTCGCACGTGGACTGGTCGGCGGGCAACGTGGCGCTGCTGACCGAGAACACGCCGTGGCCCGCGGTGGACCGCCCGCATCGCGCCGGCATCTCGTCGTTCGGGCTGTCAGGCACGAACGCGCACGTGATCATCGAGGCCGCTCCGAGCTCGCAGGAATTGTCAGACCTGCCTGAGATGATGGGGATGGGGGGTAGTTCCCCCCAGGGGGCCGGTCAATCCGAATCGATCCCGAACAGCGCGGCAGGCACGGCGAGCGCCGCAAGCGCGGCGCCACTGCTCGTGTCCGCGAAGTCCCCCGAAGCCCTCCGCGCCCAGATCGACCAGATCAACGCCCTCATCGCCAGCGGCGCGAACCCCCAAGACGTCGCCTACTCCCTGCTGCACCACCGCGTGACGTTCGACCATCGCGCCGTGCTGCACAACAACACGACACTGGCAGAAGGCGTCGCCTCCCCCAAAACGCTGGCGATCCTGTTCAGTGGCCAAGGCGCCCAACGCCTCGGCATGGGCAAGGAGCTGTACGAGACCCAGCCGGTCTTCAAGGCAGCACTCGACGAGGTCACCCGACACCTCGACATCACCCCGGTCATGTGGGGCGACGACGCCAACGCCCTCAACCAGACCGGCAACACCCAGCCCGCCCTGTTCGCCGTCGAGGTCGCCCTCTACCGCCTCGCCGAGAGCGCCGGCCTCACCCCGAAGTACCTGGCAGGCCACTCCGTAGGCGAGATCGCCGCCGCTCACGTGGCCGGCGTGCTCACCCTCGAAGACGCCGCCACACTGGTCAAAGCACGCGCCCGCCTCATGCAGGCACTCCCCCAAACCGGCGCGATGATCGCCCTCCAAGCCACCGAAGCCGAAGTAACCCCACACCTCACCGACAACGTCAGCATCGCCGCCGTCAACGCCGAGAACTCCATCGTCATCGCAGGCGACGAACAAGAAGCACAACGAATCGCGGACCACTTCAAGGGCCGCAAGACCACCCGCCTCAAGGTCAGCCACGCGTTCCACAGCCCGCTGATGGACCCGATGCTCGCCGACTTCCGCGAAGCCATCGCCGGCATCACCTTCCACCAGCCCCAGATCTCCGTCCAAACCCACTCCGACATCACCACCGTCGACTACTGGGTCAACCACGTCCGCGACACCGTCCGCTTCCACGACAACGTCGAAGCCCTGAAAGCCAAGGGCGCCACCGCGTTCCTGGAGATCGGCCCAGACGGCGTCCTGAGCGCGATCACCGGCGCCATCCCGTCCCAGCGACGCGACAAGACGGAATCCGACGCCTGGCTGACCGCCCTGGCCCGCCTGCACGTCGAAGGCGTCAAGGTCGACTGGCGGCTCGAAGGCAAACCCACCGACCTCCCCACCTACCCGTTCCAGCACGAGCGCTACTGGCCGGAGATCGCCCCGGCTCCGGCAGCGGGCCGCGACCCGATCGACGCCGAGTTCTGGGCCGCGGTCGAGCAGCAGGACGCCACGCAGCTCGCCATCACCCTGGACATGGACCCGCAGACCTGGTCCGGCGTGCTGCCGGGCCTGTCGGCGTGGCGGCGCAAGAGGTCCAAGCAGTCCACTGTGGACTCGTGGCTGCACGAGGAGTCGTGGACGCCCGTCACCGGCCTGAAGCCCGCGCGGGGTTCGTGGTTCGTCGCGGTACCGATGGCGCTGTCCGAGGACGCCTGGGTGCGCACGTTGCTCAACTCCCTCGGCAACGACGTCACGGTGCTCGAAGTGGCGTGGGCCGACCGCGAGTACCTGACCGGGCAGCTGGTCGAGTTCAACCAGAAGCGCTTCACCGGCGTGATCTCGTTGCTGGCGCTGGACGATCTCGACGAACTGGCACCGGTCGTCGGCACGACCGCGCTCATCCAGGCGCTGGGCGACGTGGACATCAACGCGCCGCTGTGGGTCGTCACGCGTGGCGCGGTCTCGACCGGCAGCCACGACCTGATCACCGAGCCGTGGCAGAGCGGCGTGTGGGGTCTGGGGCGTGTCGCGTCGCTGGAGTACCCGCAGCGCTGGGGCGGCCTGGTCGACCTGCCGAACGACATCGACGACCGCATCGCGCAACGGTTCACGAGCGTGCTGTCCACCGACGAGGACCAGGCCGCGGTCCGGTCCGCCGGGGTGTTCGGCCGGCGTGTTGTCGTTGGCGCGCAGGCGAACGGCGTCGAGTGGGTGCCGTCCGGAACCGTTCTGATCACCGGTGGTACGGGTGCTCTCGGCGCACACCTGGCACGTGACTTCGCCCAGCGCGGCGCCGAGAAGATCGTCCTGGTCAGCAGGCGCGGTCTCGGCTCGCCCGGCGCGGCCGACCTGCGGGCCGAGATCACCGCGCTCGGAGCGGAAACCGTTGTCGTGGCGTGCGATGTCTCCGATCGGGAGGCTGTCGCGGAGCTGCTGACCCCGGACGTCAAGGCCGTCGTGCACGCGGCCGGCGTTCTCGACGACATGATGTTCGACAGCCTGACGCCCGACGCGTTCACCAAGGTGTTCGAGTCGAAGGTGAACTCGGCGTTCGTGCTCGACGAGCTGACGCGTGGCATGGACCTCGACGCGTTCGTGCTGTTCTCGTCGGTCGCGGGCTCGGTCGGCAACATGGGCCAGGGCAACTACGCCGCCGCGAACTCCGTGCTCGACGCGATCGCGCAGCAACGCCGCCAGGCGGGCCGTGCCGCGACGTCGATCGCCTGGGGCGCCTGGGCCGGCGACGGCATGGCGGGCGACGAGCGCGTCGCCGAGCACATCAAACAGGTCGGCGCCGCGTCACTGGACCCGGAGCTCGCGATCACCGCGCTGCGCCACCTCGTCGCCCACGGCACGGCCACCGCCGTCGTCGCGGACCTGCGCGCGCCGCAGCTGCTGATGGCGTTGCTGAGCCTGCGCCCAACGCCCGTCATGTCAGAACTGCCCGGCGCCCGCGAGGCCCTCGACGAGCTCGCCGCCGCACGTGCCGAAAGCGACTCGGCCGCGGCAGAATTCCGCCGCTCACTGCGTTCCCTGCCCGGCGACGAACGCGTCACCCCGGTGCTCGACCTCGTCCGCACGCGCGCCGCCGTGGTGCTCGGACACGCGGGCAAGGAGGCGGTGGCGTCCGACAAGGCGTTCCGCGACATCGGTTTCGACTCGCTGACCGCCGTCGACCTGCGCAACCACCTCTCCTCGATCACAGGGCTCGCGCTGCCCGCCAGCCTGGTGTTCGACTACCCGACACCGCTGGCGCTGGCGGAGTTCCTGCTGGACGAGCTCCTCGGCGACACCTCCGTCATCACCGAGGAGCATGTCGGCCCCACGCTCACCGACGACATCGCGATCGTCGGCATGGCCTGCCACTTCCCCGGCGGCATCGACTCGCCGGACGACCTGTGGCGAGTGCTGATGGCGGGCGAGGACGTGATCACCGACTTCCCGGCGGACCGCGGCTGGGACACGACCGAACCCATCCGCGGCGGTTTCCTGGCCGGCGCGGCGGACTTCGACGCGACGTTCTTCGGCATCTCCCCGCGCGAAGCCCTCGCGATGGACCCGCAGCAACGCCTCCTGCTCGAAACCTCCTGGGAGGCCTTCGAACGCGCAGGCATCGACCCGTCGGCGTTGCGCGCCTCGCGGACCGGCGTCTTCGTCGGCACCAACGGCCAGGACTACCAACACGTCGTCATGGCCTCCAACGAGGACCTCGAAGGCCACGCGGGCACCGGCCTGGCCGCCTCGGTGATCTCCGGCCGCATCTCCTACGCGCTGGGCCTCGAAGGTCCCGCCGTCACCGTGGACACCGCCTGCTCCTCGGCCCTGGTCGCCCTGCACCTGGCGTCCCAGTCACTGCGCGGCGGCGAGTGCTCCCTGGCCCTGGCCGGAGGCGTGACGGTCATGTCGACGCCGACGTCGTTCTCCGGCTTCTCCCGCCAGGGCGGACTGGCCCAGGACGGCCTGTGCAAGGCGTTCTCCGACTCGGCGGACGGCACGGTCTGGTCCGAGGGCGTGGCGGTCCTGGTGGTGGAACGCCTCACCGACGCGGTCGCCGCCGGACACCCGGTGCTCGCCCTCGTGCGCGGCTCCGCGTTCAACTCCGACGGCGCCTCCAACGGCCTCACCGCCCCGAACGGCCCCTCCCAGCAACGCGTGATCCGCGCGGCCCTCGCCTCCGGCGGCCTGTCGGTGTCCGATGTGGACGCCGTCGAGGCCCACGGCACCGGCACCGTGCTGGGCGACCCGATCGAGGCGCACGCCCTGCTCGCCACCTACGGCCAGAACCGCTCCGAACCTCTCCTGCTCGGCTCGGTGAAGTCCAACCTGGGCCACACGCAGGCGGCGGCGGGCGCGGCGGGCGTGATCAAGATGGTGCTGGCCATGCAGCACGGTGTCCTGCCGCGCACCCTGCACGTCACCGCGCCGTCCTCTCACGTCAACTGGGCGTCGGGTGAGGTCTCGCTGCTGACCTCGGTGACAGCCTGGCCCGCAGTGGATCGGCCCCGTCGGGCGGGCGTGTCGTCCTTCGGGATCAGCGGCACGAACGCGCACGTGATCTTGGAATCGCCGCAGCTCCAGGAATTGTCAGACCTGCCTGAGATGATTGGCATGGGGGGTGATTCCCCCCAGGGGGCCAGCCAATCCGAATCGATCCCGAGCAGCGTGGCGGACGTGGTGCCGCTGCTCGTCTCGGCGAAGTCCGAAGCCTCCCTGCGAGCCCAGGTCGACCGCATCAAGGCCGTGCTCGACACCGGCGCGAACCCGCTCGACGTCGCCCACACCCTCGCCAAGCGGTCCCGCTTCGCCCACCGCGCGGTCCTGATCGACGGCGAGGAGGTCGCGAACGGCGTCGCCACCGACCACACCCTCGCGATCGTCTTCTCAGGCCAGGGCTCCCAGCGCCTCGGCATGGGCAAGGAGCTGTACGAGCGGTTCGACACCTTCGCGGACACGTTCGACGCCGTCCTCGCCCACTTCGAACCAGGCCTGCGCGACATCATCTGGGGCACCGACGAAGACGCGCTCAACCAGACCGGCATCGCCCAGCCCGCGCTGTTCGCGATCGAGGTCGCGCTCTACCGGCTGCTGGAGGAGTTCCGGATCAAGCCCGCCCACCTCGCGGGGCACTCCGTCGGCGAGATCGCGGCCGCCCACATAGCCGGCGTCCTCACCCTCGACGACGCCACCACACTCGTCCAAGCACGCGCCCGCCTCATGCAGGCACTCCCCCAAACCGGCGTGATGATCGCCCTCCAGGCCACCGAAGCCGAAGTAACCCCACACCTCACCGACAACGTCTCCATCGCCGCCGTCAACGCCGAGAACTCCATCGTCATCGCAGGCGACGAACAAGAAACACAACGAATCGCGGCCAACTGGAAGCACAAGAGCCTGAAAGTCAGCCACGCGTTCCACAGCCCGTTGATGGACCCGATGCTCGCCGACTTCCGCGACGCGATCGCGCACCTGACCTTCCACGAGCCGAAGATCCCCCTCACCGCGTCAGGTGACATCACCACCGTCGACTACTGGGTCAACCACGTCCGCGACACCGTCCGCTTCCACGACAACGTCCAAGCGCTGAAGACCAAGGGCGTCACGCGGTTCGTCGAGATCGGGCCGGACAGCGTGCTGTCCACATTGATCGACGGCACCCCGACGTTGAGGCGCGACAGGACTGAACTGCACAGCTTGATGACTGCACTCAGTCATGTACATGTTGACGGAATCAACGTTGACTTGACTCAGATGTTGATTCGAGGTGCACAAATCAACATCCCGACGTACGCCTTCGAGCGCGAGCGGTTCTGGCCGAAGGCATCCGTCGGTGGCCGTACAGGCGACCTCACGGCCTATGGCCTCGCATCGGGCGGACACCCGCTTCTCGGCGCGGCGGTCACCGTCGCGGGCACCGACGAACTGGTGCTCAGTGGACGGCTCGCGAAGGCGACGCATCCGTGGCTCGGTGAGAACTTCCCGGCGACCGGGTTCCTTGACTTCGCGATCCGTGCGGGCGATCTCGTCGGCTGCGATCGCGTCGAGGTCCTGACGACCGCGGTGCCGTTGCGTCTGCCGGAACGCGATGCGGTCGCCGTGCAGGTGCGCGTCGGACCGCCGCAGGACGGCAAGCGCGCCGTGAGCGTGCACGCGCAGCACGGCGACACGTGGGTCGAGCACGCCACCGGCACGCTCGCCACCGAGCCGTACATGGCCGAGTTCACCGGTGGCGGCGTCGAGGTCGAGCTGCCTGACGGTGTGGACGACGCCGCAACGTTCGGTGTGCACCCGTTGTTGTTGGCGCAGGCTCTCGAAGGAACGAGCGAACTGCTCGGCGAGGGCGTTCCGTTCGAGTGGCGGGACGTGTCACTGCACGCCATCGGCCCGGAGCGGCTGACCGTCCAGCTCACGCGCAACGGCGACGCGGTCCAGGTCGCGGCGGCCGATGCCGAGGGCAATCCTGTGTTGTCCGTGCGCACGTTGACCGTGCATGTGCCCGAGGTCCCGCAGGATCAGCGGGTGCGCGAGGCGCTGTTCCAGGTGAACTGGGTGCCGGCGCAGCTCGGCGAGGCCACGGAGATCAACGCCCGGATCGTCGAGGTCCGGGGTGGTACCGACGCCGATGCCGCCCACCGTGCGACGGCCGAGGTGCTGGAGGTGTTGCAGAACGCGGACGAGCGCACGGTGTTCGTCACGCGGGGCGCGCAGGAGCCGGTCACGGATCTCGGTGCGGCGGCGGTCTGGGGCCTGGTGCGGGCCGCTCAGGCGGAGGATCCCGGACGATTCCTGCTGATCGACCTGGACGAGTCCAGCACCGTCGAGCCCGGCATGCTCGTGAGCGAGGAACAGCAGCTCGTCGTGCGCGACGGCATCGCCTACGCAGGACGGCTGGCGCGCCTCGGCGAGCACGAGACGCGGTCTGTCGACTGGTCCGGCACGGTGCTGATCACCGGCGGCACCGGCGGTCTGGGCGCGGAGCTCGCGCGGCACCTCGTCGCGTCCGGCGCGCGGAGCCTGCTGCTCCTGAGCCGGCGCGGACCCGACTCGCCCGGCGCGCTCGAGCTGCAGGCGGAGCTGATCGCGCACGGTGCCATCGTCACCATCGCCGCGTGCGACGTCGCCGACCACGACGCGCTCGCGACGGTCCTCAACGGACACGACGTGACCACCGTTGTGCACACGGCGGGCGTGCTGGACGACGGCGTGATCGCGTCGATGACGCCTGCCAGGCTCACCAAGGTGTTGCGGCCCAAGGTGGACGCCGCGTGGAACCTGCACTCGCTCGTCCCGGAGGCGCAGTTCGTCCTGTACTCGTCGGTGTCCGGCGTGCTCGGCACCGCGGGCCAGGGCAACTACGCGGCGGGCAACGCGTTCCTCGACGCGCTGGCGCAGTACCGGCGTTCGCTCGGGTTGCACGCGGTGTCGCTGGCGTGGGGCGCGTGGACGTCCGACGTGGGTATGACCGGGCAGATGGACGCGGCGGCGTTCGAACGGCTCGAGAAGTCCTCGATGCCGCCGATCTCACTAGAGCTGGGCCTGGCGCTGTTCGACGCGGCGGTCGCGGTCGACGCGGCGCAGGTGGTGCCCGCGCGGGTGATCACCGGCGTCACGAACGGCATGGTGCCGCCGCTGCTGCGCGACCTCGTGCGCAGCGGGCGCCGCACCGCCACCAACCGCTCCGACGTGCAGATCAGCCGGGAAAGCCTCGTCGAGCTGGTGCGCACCGAAGCCGCCGCCGTGCTCGGTCACGGTTCCGCGGCGACGATCGACGCCGGCCTGGAGTTCAGCCAGCTCGGGTTCGACTCGCTGACGTCCGTCGAGCTCCGCAACCGCCTCGACGCGGCGACCGGCCTGACGCTGCCCGCGACGCTCGTCTTCGACTACCCGACCCCGCAGGCCCTCGCCGGCCACCTGGCCGCGGAGCTCTTCGGCGCGACCAGCGAGGCCGAGTCGTTCACCGGCGCCGTCAGCGACGAGCCGATCGCGATCGTCGGCATCGGCTGCCGCTTCCCCGGCGACGTCATGGGCCCGGACCAGCTCTGGGACCTGGTGGCGGCCGGACGGGACGCGATCAGCGGCTTCCCGGTGGACCGCGGCTGGGACGCGGGCGTGGTCGGCGACGGCGACGGTCAGTCGGTGACCGGGCACGGTGGCTTCCTGAACGGCATCGCGGACTTCGACCCGGCGTTCTTCGGCATCTCGCCGCGCGAGGCCGTGGCGATGGACCCGAACCAGCGTCTCGTGCTCGAAACCGCCTGGGAGGCCCTCGAACACGGCGGCCTCGACCCACAGGCCCTGCGCGGCTCGCGCACAGGCGTCTTCCTCGGAGCGGGCGGCCTCGAGTACGGCCAGCTGGTGATCAACTCCGAACAGGCCCGCGAGGGCTTCTCCAGCACCGGAACGTCCCCGAGCGTCGTGTCCGGCCGTCTCTCCTACGTGCTGGGCCTGGAAGGACCATCGATCACCGTCGACACGGCGTGCTCGTCGTCGTTGGTGGCACTGCACATGGCCGTGTCCGCCCTACGCAACGGTGAGTGCACCCTCGCGCTCGCGGGCGGCGTGCAGACGTTGGTGTCGCCCGGCACGTTCATGGAGTTCAGCCAGCAGGGCGGCCTCGCACGCGACGGCCGATGCAAGGCGTTCTCCGACTCGGCAGACGGCACCGCATGGGCCGAGGGCGTCGGCGTGCTCGTGGTCGAGCGTCTGTCCGATGCCATTGCACAGGGCCATGACGTGCTAGCAGTCGTGCGCGGCTCCGCAGTGAACTCCGACGGCGCCTCCAACGGCCTGACCGCACCCAACGGCCCGTCACAACAGCGTGTGATCCGTGCGGCGCTCGCTGCTGCTGGGTTGTCGACGTCCGATGTGGACGCCGTGGAAGCACACGGCACCGGCACGGCCCTGGGTGACCCGATCGAGGCACAGGCACTGCTCGCGACCTACGGCCAGAACCGCACATCGCCGCTGCTGCTGGGTTCGCTGAAGTCGAACATCGGCCACTCGCAGGCCGCGTCGGGTGTCGCATCGGTGATCAAGATGGTGATGGCGATGCGCCACGGCGTCCTGCCGCGCACGCTGCACGTCACCGCGCCGTCGTCGCACGTGGACTGGTCGGCGGGGTCGGTGTCGCTGCTGACCTCGGAGACGGCGTGGCCCGCGGTGGACCGGCCCTGGCGGGCGGGGGTGTCGTCGTTCGGGATCAGCGGCACGAACGCGCACGTGATTTTGGAATCGCCGCAGGTCAAGGAATTGTCAGACCTGCCTGAGATGATTGGGATGGGGGGTGAATCCCCCCAGGGGGCCAGCCAGTCCGTATCGATTCCGAAGAAGGGGCGGGCGACCGAGGGCGCTGAAGCGGCAGACGCCGTAGCTGTCGTCCCATGGGTGCTGTCGGCCAAGTCGGCCGAAGCCGTGCGCACCCAGATCGACCGAGTCACCGCCTTCACCGAACGAACGGGAGCCAGCCCCCAAGACGTCGGCTTCTCCCTGCTCGCCCGATCCAAGTTCGACCACCGCGCCGTCCTCCTCGACGGCACGGAGATCGCCCACGGCCAAGCCCACAAGAAGAAGCTCGCCGTGCTCTTCTCCGGCCAGGGCTCGCAGCGCCTCGGCATGGGCAAGGAGCTGTACGAGCGGTTCGACGCGTTCAGGAAGGCATTCGACGAGGTCAACCGGCACCTCAAGATCCGCGACACCCTCTGGGGCACGGACGAAGCGGAGCTGAACAGCACTGCCAAGACCCAGCCCGCACTGTTCGCGATCGAAGTCGCCCTCTACCGACTCGCAGAGAGCTTCGGCATCAAGGCCGACATCGTCACCGGACACTCGGTCGGCGAGATCGCGGCCGCCCACATCGCCGGCGTCCTCACCCTCGAAGACGCGGCAAAGCTCGTCACCACTAGGGCGAACCTGATGCAGGCCCTCCCCCAGACCGGCGCCATGTTCGCCGTCCGGGCCCCAGAGCACGAGGTCAGCAAGCACCTGAACGACAAGGTGTCCATCGCGGCGGTCAACGGCGAGAACGCAGTGGTCATCGCGGGCGACGAGAAGGCCGCGAAGGCCATCGCCGAGAACTGGGACCACAAACAGCTCAAGGTCAGCCACGCGTTCCACAGCCCGCTGATGGACCCGATGCTCGCCGACTTCAAAACAGCCATCCAACAGATCCGGTTCCAGCAACCGAAGATCCCGGTCCAGGCCTCCGGCGACGTCACGACCGCCGAACACTGGGTGCGGCACGTCCGGGACACGGTCCGGTTCGCCGACAACGTGCAGGAGATCGGCGACGCCACGTTCCTGGAGATCGGCCCGGACGGGGTGCTGAGCGCACTGGTCGACGGCGCGATTCCGGCGCTGCGCAGGGACAAGGACGAGGTCACGGCCTACACGACGGCGCTCGCGAGGCTGTTCGTGCACGGCGTGGATGTCGACTGGGCACTGTTCTTCCCCAACAACAAGAAGATCAAGCTGCCGACCTACCCCTTCCAGCACGACCGGTACTGGCCCACGCCGCGCAAGAACGCAGGCGACGTCACAGCCGTGGGGCTCGGGCCGGTGGACCACCCGCTGCTCGGCGCTGCGATTACGCTCGCCGGATCCGATGCCGTGGTGTTCACCAACAGGCTCACGGAGGACCAGCCCGAGGCGGCGTTCGCCGAGATCGCGTTCCGGGCGGCCGACCAGGTCGGATGCGGGCTCGTCGAGGAACTGCAAGTCAGCGGACCACTGACGGCCGGCGCACTCCAAGTGTCGATCTCCGGACCAAACCAAGGAAAACGACAGCTCACCGTCCACACACGACAGAACGACGAGTGGGTGCAGCTGGCCACGGGTGTGCTCGCGGAAGGCGAGTACGCGGGCGACTTCCGGGCGAACGAGTGGCCGCCCAAGGGTGCCGTCGAGATCGCGCCGGACACCTGGCAACTCGGGGACGCCACGTTCGCCGAGGTGTCGCTGGACTCCGAGGACACCAACCAGTACGGCGTGCACCCCGAGCTCATCCAGAAGGCGATGCTCGGCGACGACGTGCCGCTCGAGTGGCAGGGTCTGTCGCTGCACGCGATCGGGGCGAAGACGCTCAGGGTCAGGCATCTGGGCGGCTCGGTCGACGCCGTCGACGGGCAAGGGGCGCCGGTGTTCTCGGCGCGGACCGTGGTCACCGGTGCGGCGCTCACCAGGCAACAGCAGCAGGATTCGCTGTTCCGGCTGGAGTGGGTGCCCGCGCCACGCCACGTCGAAGCCGAGGCAGCCGTCGTCGAACTCCAGGGCACCAAGGACTTCGTCAACGAGGCGTATGAGTATGCCGCACAAGCACTGAGCATCGTGCAACAGGACGAGCGGACCGTGTTCGTGAAGCGCGGCGACGACCTGGCGGCGTCGACGGTGTGGGGGCTCGTGAGGTCGGCGCAGTCGGAGAACCCCGGAAGGTTCCTGCTGGTCGACACGGACGACTCCGCGCCGTTGCCGATCGGGCTGCTGGACGCGGGTGAGACGCAGGTGCGGGTCCGGGACGGGAAAGTCGAGGTCGCTCGGCTTGTGCGCGTCACCGACACCGTCGAGACGGCCCAGTGGGATCTGGAACGCACGGTGCTGATCACCGGTGGCACGGGTGGGCTGGGTGCGGAGCTTGCGCGGCACCTCGTCGCGGAGCGCCGGGCGAAGCGGCTGCTGCTGGTCTCGCGGCGCGGGCCGGACGCACCGGAAGCCGTTGCGTTGCAGGCGGAACTCACCGCGCACGGCGCGGACGTCACGATCGCGGCCTGCGACATCGCCGACCTCAAGGCGGTCAAGCGGCTGGTGAAGGGTGTCGAGCTGACGGCCGTCGTCCACACGGCGGGTGTGCTCGACGACGGCATCATCGGTTCGCTGACGCCGGAGCGGCTCGCCACCGTGTTCAAGCCCAAGGTCGACGGCGCGTGGAACCTCCACGTGGCCACGAAGAGCCAGAAGCTCAGGGCGTTCGTCCTCTACAGCTCGGTGTCGGGCATCGTGGGCGCGCCGGGTCAGGGCAACTACGCGGCAGCCAACGCGTTCCTCGACGCGCTGGCCACCTACCGAAAGGCACAGGGTCTGCCAGCCACGTCGCTGGCGTGGGGGCCGTGGGCGCAGTCGAGTGGCATGACGGCGCACTTGCAGGACGGCGCGCTGGATCGCATGGGACGCGGCGGAATGCCGCCGTTGAGCGTCGAGGAAGGCATGCGGCTGTTCGACGACGCCACGTCGCGCGACGAGGCGTTCCTGGTGCCGGCGCGGATCAGCACCGGGCGGTCGGACGGGCCGGTCGCGGCGGTGTTGCGCGGTCTGGTGCGCGGCGGCAAACGGGCCGCAGGGTCGTCCACTGTGGACTACGGGGTGACGCTGGCGGCGTTGCCGGCGGAGGACCAGCTCCAGCACGTTCTCGACCTGGTGCGCGGACACGCGGCCGGGGTGCTCGGGCACGGATCGCCCGCGGAGGTGCAGGCGGACAAGCAGTTCCGCGACCTCGGGTTCGACTCGCTGACCGCCGTGGAGCTGCGCAACAGCATCGCGGCCGCCACCGGGCTCAAGCTCGCGTCGACGCTCGTCTTCGACTACCCGACGCCCGCCGAGCTGGCCACGCACCTGCACGGTCAGCTGGTCGGCGCGCAGGAGGAACGGCCGGCGCTCACCACCGAGCTCGACCAGGTGGAGATCGCGCTCGCCGCCGGGACGCCCGGTGTCGCGGCACGGCTGCGCAAGCTGCTCGCCCAGTACGGCGGCACGGCCAAGAAGGAAGCGCGCGACCGCCTCACCGAGGCCTCCGCGGACGACGTGTTCGCGTTCATCGACAACGAGCTCGGCCGACGCACCGAGCGCTGACCCACTTCACGACGGAAGGTTTCCGGCGATGCCGAACGAAGAGAAGCTCGTTGAGTACCTGAAGTGGGTCACGGCTGACCTGCACGAGACGCGTCAACGCCTGGAGGAGGTCGAGGCCGGCCGCCACGAGCCGGTCGCGATCGTCGGCATCGCCTGCCGCTTCCCCGGCGACGTGCGCTCCGCCGAGGACCTGTGGGACCTCGTGTCGGAGGGCCGCGACGCCATCACCGGGTTCCCGACCGACCGGGGCTGGGACCTGGGCACGCTGGCGGGCGGCGACTCCGCGACGCTGCAGGGCGGCTTCCTGTACGACGCGGCGGAGTTCGACCCCGGTTTCTTCGGCATCTCGCCGCGTGAGGCCCTCGCGATGGACCCCCAGCAACGGCTGCTGCTGCAGACGACGTGGGAGGCCATCGAACGTGCGGGCATCGACCCGGCATCGTTGCGTGGCAGCGAAACGGGCGTGTTCGTCGGCACGAACGGCCAGGACTACGGGCACGTGCTGATCGCCTCGGAGGAGGACGTCGAGGGCCACGCCGGAATGGGCACGGCCGCAAGCGTGATCTCGGGCCGTATCTCGTACACGTTCGGTTTCGAGGGACCTGCCGTCACCATCGACACGGCGTGTTCTTCTTCTCTCGTCGGACTGCACCTCGCTGCTGCTGCGCTGCGCAACGGCGAGTGCTCGCTGGCGGTCGCAGGCGGCGTCACGGTCATGGCGACGGCATCGAACTTCGCCGGCTTCACGCGCCAGGGCGGTCTCGCGGTTTCCGGGCGGTGCAAGGCGTTCTCCGATGACGCCGATGGCACCGGCTGGTCCGAGGGCGTGGGCGTGTTGTTGGTGGAGAAGCTTTCGGACGCACAGCGCAACGGGCATCCCGTGCTCGCCGTGGTGGTGGGCAGTGCTGTCAACCAGGACGGCGCGTCGAACGGCCTCTCCGCGCCGAACGGCCCGTCACAGCGACGGGTGATCCAGGCGGCCCTGGCCTCGGCCGGGTTGGCGGCGAGCGAGGTGGACGCGGTCGAGGCGCACGGCACCGGCACCGTGCTGGGTGACCCGATCGAGGCGCAGGCGCTGCTCGCGACCTACGGCACCGAACGGGCCGAGCCGCTGCGGCTGGGCGCGGTGAAGTCGAACATCGGGCACACGCAGGCGGCCGCGGGCGTGGCGGGCGTGATCAAGATGGTGATGGCGCTGCAGCGGGAGACGCTGCCGCGGACGCTGCACGTGAGCGCGCCGTCGTCGCACGTGGACTGGGCGGCGGGCAACATCGAGCTGCTGACGGACGCCCAGGAGTGGCCGCGCGGGGAGCAGCCGCGGCGGGCGGGGATCTCGTCGTTCGGGGTGTCGGGGACGAACGCGCACGTGATCATCGAGGAAGCGCCGGAACCAGCCGAGAACAGCGAAGAGCCAGCACGGTGCCCGTTCGGCTTCGACACGGAGGCAAGCGAGTTGCCGCTGGTCGTGTCCGCGAAGTCGGCAGCCGCCCTCGAAGCACGGATCGGCCAGGTCAAAGCCCTCCAGGCCACCCCGGCAGACCTCGGCTACTCCCTCCTCACCACCCGCAGCACCGCCTTCGAGCACCGTGCCGTCCTCCTCAACGGCCTCACCCTCGCCACCGGCCAGACCCGCCGCAAACCCACCGCGGCCCTTTTCAGCGGCCAGGGCGCCCAACGCCTCGGCATGGGCAAGGACCTCTACGAGTCCAACGACATCTTCCGCACCGCGTTCGACGAGGTCGCCCAACACCTGGACGTCGACGACGAAGCCATGTGGGGCGACGACGAGGAAGCCCTCAACCAGACCGGCACCACCCAACCGGCCCTGTTCGCACTGCAGGTGGCCCTCTACCGCCTCCTGGAGAGCTACGGCTTCAAACCGGACCACGTCGCAGGCCACTCCATCGGCGAGATCGCGGCGGCCCACGTCGCCGGCATCCTCTCCCTGGAAGACGCCGCCAAACTCGTCGGCGCCAGGGCCCGCCTCATGCAGGCCCTGCCACAGACCGGCGCCATGTTCGCCGTCAAGGCAACGGAAGCAGAGGTCAAAAAGCACCTCAACAACAAGGTCGACATCGCTGCCATCAACGGCCCCACAGACATCGTCATCGCGGGCGACGAGGCAGAAACCAAGAAGATCGCGGCCAACTGGGAGCACAAGCAACTCCGGGTCAGCCACGCGTTCCACTCGCACCTGATGGACCCGATGCTCGCCGACTTCCGCGAGGCCATCAAGAACCTGAAGTTCCGCCAGCCGCGCATCGACCTCCACACCACAGGCGACCCGACCGACCCGGAGCACTGGGTCCGGCACGTGCGCGAGACCGTGCGCTTCACCGACAACGTCGAGAGCATCGGCGACGCGACGTTCATCGAGATCGGCCCGACCGGCGTGCTCAGCGCACTCGTCGACGGCTGCATCCCCACGCTGCGCAAGGACAAGCCCGAACCGGCGGCCGTCCTCACCGCGCTCGCGAAGCTCTACACCAGCGGTGTCAACGTCGACTGGCGGAAGTTCTACCCGCGCGGCACGAAGATCGCGCTGCCCACCTACCCGTTCGACACGCAGCGGTTCTGGCCGCAGGGCGGCATCGCACCGAGCGGTCCGGCGAAGAGCCAGCCCGCACTGCACGAGCTGAACTGGGTCGACGCCACCGTCACGGCGAACGCCATCGCGGCGGCCAGGTGGGCAATCATCGGCGGGGACGAGTTCGACCTCGCGCACGTGCTCTACAGCGCCGGGCAGACGGTCACCGGCTACGGCGAGACGCTTGCCCAGGCCGCGCAGAACACCACGCCGGACGTCTTCGTCGTGGCGATGAGCGGCGACGGAACGCCCGAGAGCACGCACGCGCAGACGCAGCGCATCCTCAAAATCCTCCAAGAGGCCAGCGAGTACAGCGCTCACATCGTGTTCGTCTACCAAGAGAACGACCTCACGGCGGCGGCCACGGCAGGGCTCGTGCGCAGTGCGCAGATGGAGAACCCCGGCAGGTTCCTGCTGTTCGACACGGACGGGCTGGACGTGTCCGGTGCGCTGCTGCCCAAGCTCGTGGCGTGGGACGAGCCGCAGGTGAGGGTCCGCAATGGACAGACGACGGTGCCGCGCCTCCAGGAGGTCGCGAACAGCGAGCGGAAGCACGAGTGGGACCCGGACAAGACCGTCCTGATCACCGGCGGCACCGGCGGACTGGGCGCCGAGCTGGCGAAACACCTCGTCACGAGGCACGGAGTCCAGCACCTGCTGCTCGCCAGCCGGCGCGGTGAGGAGTCGCCCAAGGCCGCCGAACTGCGCCAGGAACTGGAGGAGAAGGGCGCGACGGTCACGATCGCGGCGGCCGACGTCTCGAAGGCCGACGACGTCACGACGCTGCTCAGCGCCGCGCAGAAACCGTTGCAGGCCATCGTGCACACGGCGGGCGTGCTGGAGGACGCGCTGATCGACGCGCTCACCGAGGAGAACATCACCAACGTCCTCTCCCCCAAGGTCGACGCGGCCTGGCACCTGCGCAACGCCACGGACGTCCCGGTGATCCTCTACAGCTCGGTCTCCGGCGTGATGGGCGCGGCGGGCCAGGGCAACTACGCGGCCGCCAACTCCTACCTCGACGCACTCGCCCAACACACCACCAACACCGTCAGCCTCGCCTGGGGGCCCTGGGCGCAGGACTCCGGCATGACCGCCGGGCTCAGCCAGGCCGCCCTGGACCGGATGCAACGCTCCGGCATGCCCCCGCTGGCCGTCGAGCAGGGCCTCGCGCTCTTCGACGCGGCACTCGCGCACCAGAAGGCCCTGGTGGTCCCGATCCACGTCGCCGCCCAGCGAGGACCCGTCTCCAAACTCCTGGGAGGCAACAGCGAACAACCACAGGAGAAGGCAGCCGTCACGGTGCTGGACCGGCTGCGCAACGCCACTCCCCAGGACCGCGAGGGCATGGTCCGCGACCTCGTCACCGGCACGAGCGCCGCGCTGCTCGGCCACCCCGACCCGAGCGCGGTGGACGCCCAAAAAGACTTCCTCGAGCTCGGCTTCGACAGCCTCATCGCGGTCGAACTGCGCAACCAGCTCAACGAACTGCTCAACCTCAAGCTCGCCGGATCGGTCGTCTTCGACCACAAGACCCCGGCGAACCTGGCCCAGCACCTCGTCACCGAGCTCGGCACCCTCCACAGTGGAGGATCCACGAGCAGCGGCGTCGAGGTCGCCGCGGAGGACACGGTGTTCGGCCTCTTCATGGACGCCGTCACCAAGAACAACGTGGCCGCCGGCCTGCAGATGCTCAAGGGCGTCGCGAACCTGCGCCCGATGTTCTCCTCCCCCGCCGAGCTGGACGACCTGCCGGAGGCCGTCACGCTCGCGGACGGCCCGAAGCTGCCCAAGCTCATCTGCGTCAGCGCGCCCGGCGCCACCGCCGGCGTGCACATGTACGCCAGGCTCGCCGCTCACCTGCGGGGCAAGCGGCAGGTCAGCGCACTGCCGCTGATCGGGTTCGGCGCCGGGGAACCGTTGCCGAAGGACGCCGCCGCGGTCAACAGGTGGGTGGCGGAGGCAGTGCTGCACGCGAGCGACGGCGACCCGTTCGTGCTCGTCGGCCACTCCTCCGGCGGCACGCTCGCCTACCTGGCGGCGGGTGTCATCGAGGAGACGTGGGGCATCAAACCGGACGGCGTGATCATGCTCGACACGCTGAGCCTCAACTACGACAACCGCGAGGGCATGGACTTCGAGTCCGTCACCAGCAACTACTTCAACACGATGGACTCCCCCGCGGTCAACATGAACAGCGCACGGCTCAGTGCCATGGCCCACTGGTTCCCGCGCATCATCGACACCGGCATCCACACGACGGTGCCGAAGCTGCTGATCCGCTGCGCCCACGAGGTCAGGGGCACGGACCTGGTGACCACGAACCAGGACGTCTCGGTGCCCGCCGACGACATCCGGCTCGTGGCCACCGACCACATGGCGATGGTGAAGGAGGACGCGCACCTGACCGCGGAGGTGATGGAGGACTGGCTCAAGGCCTTCCACCCCGTCACGTCCTGACGAGCAGGGCCTTCTCGAACGGCAGCGGCCCGGTGGCCGGTGGCGCGGTTCCGTTCCGCAGCAACACCGTCAGCCGCCCATCGGGCGGTGTCAGCGTGGCGCCGGGGAACCGTTCCATCCGCTCGGGGGCGTCCGGCCGGGTCCAGTGGACCTCGCCGGTCATCCCGCGCGCCGGTCCGCCAGCCGCACCACGTTCGGCGACCGCTCCACCCGGACCCGGCTGCTCGACGCGACCAGGTAGCCGACCCCGCGCACGGTCTGGATCACGTCGGCGGCGTCACCGAGCTTCTGCCGGATCCGCCGCACGTGCACGTCGACCGTGCGGGCGCCGCTGTAGTCGTCGTTGACGCCCCAGACCCCCGCCAGCAGCTCACGACGGCGGTGCACCCGGTCGGTGTGCGAGCACAGGTGCAGCAGCAGTTCGAACTCCAGCCGCGTCGTCTCGACGAGCACGTCGTGCACGAGCACCTGCCGCGTGTCGGGCAGGATCCGGACGTCCACCTCCTCGACCTCCGCCTGGGCCTCGGGCATCACACCCGCGTCCCTCAGCGCGCCGAGCAGCCGCAGCGCGGTGTCCTCGTCGTCGGTGTCGATGGTGATGCTGAACCTCATGACGCACCTCAGCTCTTCGGCAGGCCCTGCGGATTGATCTCGGACGTCGGCACGGCCTCGTCGGACAGGCCCCACCGCTGGAGCACCTCGGCGTACTTGCCGTTGGCGATCAGCTGGTTCAGCGCCTCCTGGACCGGCGTCACGAGGCCGCTGTCCTTCTTCGTGGTCGCGGCGATCTTGCCCTGGACCGCGGCGCCGCCGGAGAAGTTGCCGATCACCTCCGTCTGCCCGGACGTCACCGCGTGGTAGGCGGAGGAGGGGTTCGGGCCGAGGTAGGCGTCGATGCGGCCGGACTGCAGCGCGAGGTAGTAGTCCGACGAGTTCTGGAAGTACTTGATGTCGGTGGCCTTCAACCCCGCCGCGACGTTCGCCGCACTCCAGTCGACCAGGATCTTCTCCTGGTTGGTGCCCGACGTCACGGCGATCACCTTGCCCGCCACGTCCTTGGGCTCCTCGACCTTCCAGGTGCCACCCTTCTTCGCCTCGAACGCCAGCGTGTCCAGCCGGTAGGTGGCGAAGTCGTACTTCTCCTTGCGCGCCTCGGTCACGGTGATGTTCGACAGGCCGAGGTCGTAGGCGCCGCTGTCCAGTCCGACGAACAGGTTCTCCCACGACGAGACCTCGAGCGTGGCCTTGAGCCCCAGCACGTCGGCGACCAGCGTGGCGATGTCGGTCTCGACGCCGATCACGGTCTTGTCGTCGGTGGCGTAGAACCGCAGAGGTGGTGCTGTGCCCGCCGATCCACCGATCGTCAGCTCGCCCTTGGCTCTGAACTTCTCCGGCACCTTCGCGGCGATCTTGTCGTCCTTGGTGGCCGTGATCCGCTTCTGGTCCGGGCTGAGGTTGATGCCGGAGCCCGCGACCTCGGCGGGCTCCTCGCCGCCGGCGGTGCCACAAGCCGCCAGACCGAACACCAGCGCGGCGATAAGCAGTTTGCGCACAACGAACTCCTTCTACAGAACCTTCGACAGGAAAGCGCGGGTGCGCTCGTGGACCGGGTGGTCGAGCACCTGGTCCGGCGTTCCCTCTTCGACGATCACGCCGTCGTCCATGAACACGATCCGGTCGGCCACCTCGCGGGCGAAGCCGATCTCGTGCGTGACCACGACCATCGTGGTGCCGGAACAGGCGAGGTCGCGCAGCACGTCGAGCACCTCGCCGACCAGCTCGGGGTCCAGCGCCGACGTCGGCTCGTCGAACAGCACGACTTTCGGTCGCGTGGCAAGGGCTCGCGCGATCGCCACGCGCTGCTGCTGGCCGCCGGAGAGCTGCCGCGGGTACGCGTCCGCCTTGTCCACCAGCCCGACCCGTTCCAGGAAGTGCCGCGCCTGGACGGGATCGGCCACCTCCGCGATGTTCTCCAAAGCGGTGAGGTGCGGGAACAGGTTGAAGTTCTGGAAGACGAACCCGATGTCCCTGCGCTGCTTGAGGATCTCGCGTTCCTTGAGCTCGTGCAGCTTCCCGCCGCGGCGCCGGTAGCCGATCAGCGCGCCATCGATCGTGATGAACCCGCGGTCGACCTTCTCCAGGTGGTTGATCGTGCGCAGCAACGTCGACTTGCCCGAGACGGACGGGCCGAGCACCACCACGACCTCACCGGCCGCGACCTCCAAGGACACCCCGCGCAACACTTCCAGCGAGCCGAAGCTCTTGTGCACGCCCAGAACCTCGATCACCGGCGGTCTCCTCGCGCGAAGTAGCGCTCGACGTAGTGCTGGCCGATCGAGAGCAGGGTGGTCAGGATGATGTACCAGACGGTCGCGACCATCAGCAGCGCCACGACGCGGGCGTTGCGGCCGTAGATGACCTGCACCTGGTAGAAGAGCTCGCCGATCGCCATCACGGAGACCACCGACGTGCCCTTGAACAGGCTGATCACCTCGTTGGCGGCGTTGGGCAGGATCGACCGCATCGCTTGGGGCAGCACGATCCTGCGGAACTGGCGGAACCTCGGGATGCCCAACGCGGCCGCAGCCTCCAGCTGCCCGCGGTCGACCGAGATCACGCCGGACCGCACGATCTCCGCGGCGTAGGCCGCCTGGTGCAACGCGAGACCCAGCACGGCCGCGCCCATCGGGCTGATCAACGCGATCGTCTCGAAGCTCACGAACTCCGGCCCGAACGGGATGCCAAGCGAAAGCCGTTGGTACAGATAGGAGATGTTGAACCAGAACAGCAGCTGCACGATCAACGGGATCGAGCGGAACGCCCAGATGTAGGTCCAGCCCACCGCGGAGAGGAACGGGCTCTTCGACATCCGCAGCACCGCCACGACGATGCCGAGCGCGAACCCCAGCACGGTGCCGAACACGGTCAGCACGATGGTCGTGCCGACGGCGGTCAGGATCGACTGGGCGGTGAAGTACCGCGCGAACGTCGGCCAGTCCCACGCGGGGTTCGTGACCAGGCCGTGCACGAACTGCGCGGCCAGCACCAGCACGAACGCGACCCCGACCCAGCGCCACGGGTGGCGGGCGGGCACGACCGGTAACGCGGAGAGATCATCATCCTTTGTGGACACGAGCGTCAGCGTGCCGGAAGAGGTCATGGCGAGTCCTTGCTGCGGCGGGGAACGTGAGACGAGCGAGAAGAGTCAGCTCGTGCAACAGTCGATGCGACAGCGGGAGGACAGGACCAACGCGGCGGCGCCGTTCATCCTGTCCTCCCTTCCCTGCGCTCTTGAGGAGAGCACTCACTCTGGCGTCGCTCACGTTATGTACCGATGAAGCGGCCAGCAAGGACGTCCACGTGCTGAACAACTATCGGATACCGAGATGATCCCTCAACGTCGGACCTGAGTACTCGGACCGGAAAACACCACGTTCCTGCAGCAGCGGCACGACAGTGTCCGCGAACTCGTCGAGCCCGCCTGGCGTCACGTGCGGCACGAGGATGAACCCGTCGGCCGCGTCCTGCTGCACCAGGTCGTCGATGTGCGTGGCGACGGTGTCCGCCGAGCCGATGAACGTCTGCCGGGCGCTCACGTCGATCACGAGGTCGCGGATCGACAGGTTCTTGGCCGCGGCCTTCTCCCGCCACTCCCGCACGGTCTCGGCCGGGTCCTTGAACATCCGCACGCTCGCGCGGCCCTTCGCGATGGTGTTCTCCCCGCTCAACGGCTCGACGTCGGGCAATGGCCCGTCCGGGTCGTAGCCGCTCAGGTCCCGGTTCCACACCTGCTCCAGGAACCGGATCGCGGTCGCGCCGCTGACCTGCTGCCGCCGCACGACCGCGGCCTTCTCCTGGGCGTCCGCGTCGGTGTCCCCGAGGATGAACGTGGCCGCGGGCAGCACCACCAGCTGGTCGTGCGTGCGGCCGTACTTGGCCAGCCGGCCCTTGACGTCGCGGTAGAACTTCTGGCCCGCCTCCAGCGTGCCGTGCCGGGAGAAGATCGCGTCGGCCGTGGCGGCGGCGAACTCCCGCCCCTCCTCGGAGTCCCCCGCCTGCAGGATCACCGGACGGCCCTGCGGCGAGCGCGGGACGCCGAACGTGCCGCTGATGTCGAAGTGCTGGTCGGTGTGCTCGAACGGCCCCACGCCGGTGTCGAACAGCTTCCAGGCCGCGCGCAGGAACGACTCCGCGCGGGTGTAGCGGTCCTCGTTGGCGAGGAACCCGCCGCGCCGGAAGTTCTCGCCGGTGAACGCGTCCCACGAGGTCACGACGTTCCAGGCCGCGCGCCCGTCCGACAGGTGGTCCAGCGAGGCGAACTGCCGGGCCACCTCGTACGGTTCGTTGAAGGTCGAGTTGATCGTGCCCGCGAGGCCGAGGCGCGAGGTGACCGCGGCCAGTGCGGCCAGCACGGTGAACGTGTCGGGCCTGCCGACCACGTCCAGGTCGTAGATCTCGCCGCCCTGCTCGCGCAGCCTCAACCCCTCGGCGAGGAAGAAGAAGTCGAACTTCGCCCGTTCGGCCGTCTGTGCCAAGTGGACGAACGACTTGAACTCGATGTGGCTGCCCGCCTGCGGGTCGCTCCACACCGTCGTGTTGTTCACGCCGGGGAAGTGCGCGGCGAGGTGGATCTGCTTGGTCATCTCGCGCTCCTTCTAGGCGAACTGGTTGGCGGGCCGGGCGAGCCCGAGGTGGCCCCGCAACGTCGTGTGCTCGTACTCGGTGCGGAACAGCCCTCGCCGCTGCAGTTCCGGCACCAGCGAGCGGGTGATCTGCTGAAGGTCACCGTGCAGCCGGAAGCCCGCGAACCCGGCGGAGTGCCAGGCGACCAGCTGCTCGATCGGCGTCCCGGCGTCGACGTCCCGGAACACGAGCCCGTCCGAGACCTCGTCGGCGAACACCAGGTCTCCCAACGGTTCCGAGGCCGCGATCAGCGGGTGACCCTGCGGCGGCCGCGGGGTGATCGACGGCCCGCGCACCTTGAACCACCGGCCCTCGAAGTCGATGTAGTGCAGCTTCTCCCGGTCGATGAACCGCCCGGTAGCAACGTCGCGGATCTCCGCGTCGTCCTCCCAGCTGTCCCAGAGCCGCCGCAGGACCTCCGCGTAGTCACCGGCCTCCTCCCACAGTTCGGCCTCGGCACCGACCGAACGGCGCCCGAAGTGCCTGGCGTCCGCGGGATCGGGCGCGACGACCAGCTGCACGCCCGCCCGTCCCCCGCTCACGTAGTCGAGCGTCGCGATCGCCTTCGACAGGTGGAACGGCTCGGTGTGCGTCACCACCACCGTCGGCACGAGGCCGATCCGCGTGGTCAGCGGTGCGATGCGCGCGGCGGTGAGCACCGCGTCCAGTCCCGGCTGCCCGCCGAGCGAGTCGCCGAACGTCACGAAGTCGAGCTTGGCCTCCTCGGCCTCCCGCACGAGGTCGGTCCAATGCCTTGCGCTGAAAGCCTCTTCGCCGGACGCCTGGAGCGCGACGGCAAGATGCAGCTGTGAGCCCACCGGTCCCCCTCTCGTCGTTTACCCGCATTCTGTGGGCGGAGAAGGGGGTCGTGCCGGGGCGGTCACAGGGTGGGATCGCACGCGGGATCGGGAATATTTCCGCGGGCTTGCCTTGACGTGCGCGTCAAGGTTTAGCGTTCAGGTCATGCGGATCGGCGAACTGGCCAAGCGAGCCGGCACCACCACCCGTGCACTGCGCTTCTACGAGTCCGAGGGGCTCCTGGAGGCACAGCGCACGCCCAACGGCTACCGCGAGTACGGCGAGCACGACCTGCGGCTGGTGCGCGAGATCCAGTCGCTGCAGGCGGTCGGACTGTCCCTGGAGGACACCCGGCCGTTCGTCGCCTGCCTGCGCGCGGGCCACGAGTCCGGTGACTCCTGCCCCGACTCGCGGGAGGTCTACCGGCGCAAGCTCGCCGAGGTGGACGCGTGTCTCGAACGGCTCGGCACCGTCAGGGAGTTCCTGCTGGCCAGACTCGCCTTCCAAGACCCGTGCGTCGTACCCGAGGAGATCCAGTGCACCAGTTGACCGACGCCACGTTCGCGGAGAGCACCCGGACGGGCACCGTCCTCGTCGAGTTCTGGGCTCAGTGGTGCGGGCCGTGCCACATGCTCACCCCCGTGCTGGAGGAGATCGACCGCGAACGCGACGACCTGACCGTGGTCAAGATCAACGCCGACGAGAACACCGCCACCGCCCGCGACCACCAGGTCATGTCGCTGCCCACGATGCTGCTGTTCCGCGACGGCGTGCCGATCCGCCAGATCGTGGGCGCCCGCCCCAAGTCCCGGCTGCTGGCCGAACTGGATGACGCGCTCAGGGTCTGACCGGCTTATCTTTTAGCGCATGCTCGGTCTCGAACTCGTAGTGGTGCTGGGTGTGTGCATCCTCGCGAGCAGCGTCGTGTCCGGACGGTTGCGCGTCGCCGCCCCCGTCCTGCTCGTGGTGTGCGGCGCGGTGCTCGGCTTCGTTCCCGCCCTGGAAGAGGTCAGCCTGCCGCCGGAGGCGATGCTGCTGATCTTCCTGCCGGCGTTGCTGTACTGGGAGAGCCTCAACACGTCGTTGCGGGAGATCCGCAACAACCTGCGCGTGGTCGTCCTGCTCAGCACCCTGCTCGTGCTCGCGACGGCCGCGGCGGTGGCGTCCGTCGCCCACGCCCTGGGCCTCGACTGGGGTCCGGCGTGGGTGCTCGGCGCGGCACTGGCGCCCACCGACGCGACGGCGGTCTCGGCCATCGCGCGTGGCATGCCGCGCCGGACCACGACCATCCTGCGGGCCGAGTCGCTGATCAACGACGGCACGGCGCTCGTGATCTACGCGATCGCCGTCGCCATCACCGCCGGTGAGCAGCAGTTCAGCACCGGACGGGTCGGGCTGCAGCTGGTGTTGTCGTACGCGGGCGGCGCGGTGGCCGGGCTCCTGGTCGCCTGGCTCGCGGTGCAGGTGCGCAAGCGGCTCGACAGCCCGTTGCACGAGAGCGTGGTCAGCATCCTGACCCCGTTCGCGGCGTTCCTGCTGGCCGAGATGGTGCACGGCTCCGGCGTGATCGCCGTCGTGACGTGCGGCCTGACGCTGGCGCGGGTCGGCCCGCGCATCGTGCGCGCCGACACCCGTCAGGTGAGCTACGCGTTCTGGGGCATCGCGACGTTCGTGTTGAACGGTGCCTTGTTCGTCCTGATCGGCCTCCAGGCCCACAATGCCATCCGCTCGCTCGACGGATCGGAGATCCTCGCGGCGTTCGGCGCGATCGGGCTGGTGTCGCTGACCGTGGCCGGCACCAGGTTGCTGTGGAGCTACACGACCCCTTACGTCATCAGGGCTATCGACCGCCGTCCGCAGCAACGGTTGCGGCGCGTGGGCGCCCGGCAACGGCTGGCGTCCTCCGCCGCCGGCTTCCGCGGCGCGGTGTCGCTGGCGGCGGCGCTGGCGGTGCCCGAGACCGTGGTCGGCGGCGGACCCTTCCCGTTCCGCGAGGAGATCATCCTCATCACGTCCGGTGTCGTGGTGCTGACGCTGGTCGTGCAGTCGGTCCTGCTGCCGTCGATCATCCGGTTCTCGCAGCTGCCGGAGGACACGGCGCTGGACGAGGAGCTGCGGCTGGCCCAGTCGACGGCGTCCGAGGAGGCCTACGAGGCGCTGCCGGCGATCGCGGACAGGGTCGGGGTGTCCGACGTCGTCTACAAGCGGGTGCGGGCCGAGTACGAGCACCACCTGGAGGTCGTCCGGGCTCGCGAGGCCGGTGACGAGGAGGTGGCCCAGTCGGAGAGCGAGTACACGGCCCTGCGGCTGGAACTGATCGCGCACAAACGGGCGACCGTGGTGCGGTTGCGCGACGAGGCGGCGATCGACGACATCGTGCTGCGGACGATCCAGCGGCGGCTGGACGTCGAGGAGGTGCGGCTCTCCCGCCGGGAGACCGAGGACGACTAGATCACCGCGTCGCGCAGGAGACGGCCGCCCGCGTCGTACGCCCGGACCCGCACAGCCGTGATCTTGTGCGGAATGCGGCACAGGTAGGTCTCGCCGTGCAGCTCGGCGGGGAAGACCTCCCCGTCGGGCATCACGAACTCGAAGCGGGCGACCTCGGGGCCGATCCGCCCCAGCTCGACGGTCTCGCCGTCGGTGACCAGGCCCACGCGGCCGGCGAAGTAGTCGGCGCCGGGCGCGCGGACCTCGCTCGTCGAGACGGACTGCTCTTGAGGCTGCACGGTGCAGACGATGAACTGGCTGTCGGTGACGCCGACCTCCACGACGGCGCTCCGCAACCTCTGCAGGACGCTGAACCGGAAGCCGTCTGGCCGCCGGCAGCCTTCATCGGCGAGCGCGCGCATCGACTCGGCCGACAGCGGTACCGGTGTTCCGGCCACGGCGATGTTGCCCGCCGAATCATGGGCAAGAGCCAGCGTCGTGGCGACCGCGAGCGCCCCCAGCACGTACCGCGTGATTCGCATGATGCCCCCTGGGACATCAGTCTAGGGCGGTGACCACCGACCCCGGGCCGGTTTCAGCTGACCAGGGAGAGGTTGCGGCGCGAAGGCTGTTCGGGGGCCTTGACCTCGGCCGAGGGGATCTCGACCTCCTCGCCGCCGATCTCGCGCGTGATCCACGCACCCGACTCGACCATGACCTTCAGCGTGCGGGTGTCCAGGGCGTTGACACGGCCGTAGTACCACTCGTCGGTCGCCAGCGGGCCCATGCGGTCGCCCATGCGCTTCTTGATGTCGAGAACACGCTCGAACAGCGTCTTCACGAGGGCGGCGCGGTCGTAGGGGCCCTGCAGGCCCTCGCGGATGCGGTCCTCGATGCCGCGCGGGGTGCCTTCGGAGTCCGGCATGAGCATGGTGGTCCAGGCGCGGGACTTCTCGCGGTACTGGAGCTGCTGCATGATGCCCTCGTGCTGGGCGAAGTCGGCGGCGCGGAAAGCCTTGCCGCGCCAGCGCTTCTGCAGGTTCACGGCCAGGGAGAGCGCGCTCTTGAGTCCCGTGTTGAGGCCGCGGCCCGGCCAGAAGTGCAGCGAGTTGGCGGCGTCGCCGAGCAGGAAGCCGAACGTGTTCGGCGCGAGCTGGGCGGTGAACTTCGACATCTGCTGCATGCCGAGCGTGAACGAGTTGATGCCGACGACGTCCGCCACACCGACGCCGAAGAACCGCAGGCCGTCGAGGATCCGGGGCCACAGGTAGGAGAGCTTGTCGACCGACGGCTTGAAGACGGCGCGGTGGCGGTCGCAGACGAAGCGGCCGTTCGACGCGGGACGCATGGTGCAGCCGAACTTGCCGATGCACGAGACCGGGCCGCTCTCGCCGAGCGCGACGATCTCGGAGGCCTCCTCGGCGGTCAGGCGCATGTTGATGAAGCCGCCGCCCATCGAGTTGAAGAGGAACCTGTTCTGCGCCACGGTCAGCGGCACGGTGTGCTCGTCGGGCGACTTGGCCGTGACGCGGATGCCCAGGACGCGCTCGTCGAGCGGCGAACCGTCCACGGAGAACAGTTCCCTGCTCGGCGTGCCGAACTGCGCGGAGAACGCGTCGCGGGTCGCGGAACGGGCGCCGTCCGCGATGGCGAGCACGTGCAGGCCGTCGAACTTCGCCGGCGCCGTGTAGGCCTCGGGAACGACCTCGATGCCGTAGACGTCCTGCGCCATGTCGAGCAGGCAGTCCTCGATCCAGCGGATCTTGATGTTGCGCGGACGGCCCTTGGACGCCGGTGAGTCGGGGCCGAGCGGCCACATCTCGGAGAACTTGCCGGGCGTGAACAGACGCTGCTGCACTGCGGTCGGCAAGGCCGCCCACACGTTGCTCTGCAGCGTCACGACCTGCTCGCGCCGGTTGTTGCCCTCGGCCAGACCGCGCCACACGACGCGGTCGCCCTGACGCATCCAGCGGCGGTCGTGCACGCGGACCGAGACCTGCTCGCCCAGCAACGACTTGATGGTGCACGCGAACGCGAGGCCGACCGGACCGCCGCCAGCGACGTCCACCCGCAGCGGGGTGGACCTGCGCAGCGGAACGATCTTGCTGCCCTGCTTCGGCAGCATCACCGTCGGGCCGCAGCGGCCGATCAACACCGTCTTCTCGTCAGCCATGGCCCGTCCCCTCGATCCCCGTTGTACGGCGGGAACACGTAGTGAGACGGGAGTCGGTTCAACGAGATTCGAGGAAATTTTCCCAGGCGCGGAAACTGAAGGTCAGGACGCCTCCGGAGGGGTTTTTCGAGTCGCGGACGAGAGCGTCGTGGGCGAGAGACACCTCAACGCAGTTGTCGTCCTCGGTAGCGCCGCTGTAGCTGCTCTTACGCCAAGCGCGGGCCTCGCTCATTGAGTTCCTCTCGCGGTCGGCCGACGTGGTCCGCCAGCACCCTCCGCGATTGTTCCTCATCCAACGCGACCTCGGCCAAGCGATCGAACAGCAGCCGCGTCCGGGCGATGGCACCCGGATCCTGCACGAACACCTTCGCCAGGTCGGTCGAGGTGAACGCCACGGGCATCGCCTTGTCGTACTCCCACAGCACACAGCTGGTGGCCACCAGCTGTGCCGCCGCCGGGACGATCCGAATCGTCGGCGCGCCGAACAGCAGCTTGGCGTACTGGTCCTCCATGATCTGCGCGTCGCCGACGTGCGTCTGCAACGCGTGCTCATGGATGTAGAACAAGCACTTCGGCCGGTCGTGCCGGTTCAGGATCGCCTGGCGGTCCATCCGGAACTGCACCACCGTGGGGATTCGCTCCTCCAGGATGTACCCGCCCATCCGGTACAGGTTGTCGGCGTACTCCGCCGTCTGCGAAAGGCCTGGTATCGCCTGCGGGTCGTAGCTCGTGATCGTGGTGGCGGTCGACTCGGCCATGGCCAGCGTGCGGAGGTTGTCCGACACCTGGACGATGTACTCCTCGAACGCATAGCGGAAGCGGCGTTTGAAGTCCTCGAAGAAGTCGATGTCCTTGCCCAGCATCGAGAGGTACTGCACGAGGTCGATCTCGCTGGGGCGGTACTTGCCGTTCTCCAGGGTGGAGACCTTGCTCGGATCCCAGCCCAGGCGGACGGCCAGTGCGGCGCCCGTGAGCTTGGACGACGTCTCTCGCACTTTGCGCAGTTCGTCGCCCAGATCCCGGCTGTATGCGGTGGATGGAGTACTCGTGGCCATAACCTCGAACGTAGGGCTTGCTCGAAAAGCAACAAGGGACTCATTCGGGTGAAAACGGACGAGCTGATCTTCAGCTCGTTGCCAGGAAACTCGCAGCCCTGGCACAGCTTGCGGGACGACGATCCCGTGCCATGACTCGACGTCGCAGATCCTTGGTGATCAACGGACTGCTGCTGGTGGTGGTGCTCCTCGGTGCCGGTGTGGCCGGCTACCTGGTGTTCTTCGGTTCCTCCGGCAATGCCCAGTCCACCACCTCCGCCCGTACGGCCGCCGCCGCGAACCGGGACGTCAGCGAGGTGGTGACGGCCTCGGGGACGGTGCAGAGCTCGTTCAGCGCCGCCGCGTCGTTCGGGGCGAGCGGCACGGTCACCGAGGTGAACGTCAAGGTCGGCGACCCGGTGACCAAGGGCCAGCAGCTCGCGCGGCTCGACCCGACGCAGGCGCAGCTGCAGGTGGACATCGCGCAGGGCAACCTGAACGCGGCGCTGGAGAAGGGCACGGGCACGAACGCGCTGCTCACCGCGTACCGGCAGACGCAGCTCGCGTTGCAGCAGGCCAAGGACAACCTCGCCGCGACCGTGCTGACGGCGCCGGGCGACGGCACGATCACGTCGGTCACCGGGTCCGTCGGGCAGAAGGTCGGCAGCGGCAGCACTTCCAGCAGTAGCAGCAGTTCCACCTCCAGCACGACCGCCGCCACGACCGCGTCCGGGTTCGTCGTCGTCACCGACCTGAAGAACCTCGTGGTGAAGGCCAACGTGTCCGAGACCGACGTCAGCAAGCTCAAGACCGACCAGACGGCGACCGTGACGATCAACGCGATGGCCGGCACCCCGGTGCAGGCCAAGGTCACCACGGTCGACCTCACCCCCACGACCGCTAACAACGTTGTGCAGTACGGCGTGAGCCTCGCGTTGACGGCGCCGCCGGCCGAGCTCAAGCCCGGTCAGTCGGCGAGCGTCGAGATCACCGTCGCCTCCGCGTCCGGCGTTCTGGCGGTGCCCGCGGCGGCAGTGCAGACAGTGGCTGGCGCCAGTTCGGTGCAGGTGCTGGAGAACGGGGCTGAGACGCGCAAGACCGTCGAGATCGGTGTGCGCGGTGACCAGTACGTGGAGATCAAGTCCGGGCTGACCGCCGGCGAGGAGGTCGTGCTGCCGCAGGTGAGCACGTCCGGCAGCACCAACCGCCAGCAGCAGCCCGGCACCGGGCAGCTCCCGGGGACCGGTGGGCAGCGCAACGGTGGCGGCTTCACCGGGACCGGTCGATGAGCCCGGTCATCGAGGTCCGCGACGTCCGCAAGACGTACGGCGCCGGTGACACGGCCGTGCACGCGTTGCGGGGGCTCGACTTGACCGTCGAGAAGGGCGAGTACATCGCGATCATGGGGGCGTCGGGGTCTGGCAAGTCGACGCTGCTCAACATCCTCGGGTGTCTCGACATCGCGACGTCGGGCAAGTACCTGCTCGACGGGATCGACACGGGCGAGTTCGACGAGGAGCAGCTCTCGTTGCTGCGCAACAGGAAGATCGGGTTCGTCTTCCAGTCCTTCAACTTGGTGCCGCGCACCACGGCACTTGCGAACGTCGAGCTCCCGCTGGTGTACGCGGGAGTTCGGCGTGCCCAACGTCGCGAGCGGGCGATGGCCGCGCTCGAACTCGTCGGTCTGCAGGACCGCACGCATCACCGGCCCAACGAACTGTCCGGCGGGCAACAACAGCGTGTCGCGATCGCGCGTGCGCTGGTGACGTCGCCCGCGATCGTGCTGGCCGACGAGCCGACCGGCAACCTCGACACGGACTCCAGCCGTGAGGTGCTGGGAATTCTCGACCGGCTCAACGCCAGCGGGCGCACGGTCGTGCTGATCACGCACGAGGACGAGGTCGCCGAGCACGCCATGCGCACGGTCCGCGTGGTCGACGGCAGGGTCGCGGGGGTGCTGGTGTGAGGATCCTCGACATCGCCGCGTTCGCCGTGCGGGGCCTGACCGCGAACAAGATGCGGTCCGGCCTCACGACCCTGGGCATCCTGATCGGTGTCGCGTCGGTGATCCTGCTGATCGCGGTCGGCAACGGCGCGTCGAGCGCGGTGCAGCAGAGCATCGCGGGGCTCGGCACGAACATCCTGACGATCAGCCCGCAGCGCGCCCAGCCGGGCAGCACCGCCAAACCGCTGACCACGGCGGACGCGGCGGCGCTGGTGAGCGCCGACTCCCCCGACGTCAAGTACGCGTCGCCGGTCGTCTCCGCGCAGGCGACCGCGGGCTACGGCGACACCACGCACGACATCGGGCAGTTCATCGGCTCCGACCCGCATTACTTCAACACCACGAACAGTTCGGTCGCGCAGGGGAACCTGTTCTCCGACAACGACGTCCAGCAGGCGCGCAAGGTCGTGGTGATCGGTGCGACCGTGGCGACCGAGCTGTTCCCCGGCACCGATCCGGTCGGGAAGTCCATGCTGGTCAACAACATCCCGTTCACGGTCGTGGGAGTGCTGGCGGCGAAGGGGTCCAGCGGGTTGCAGGACGCCGACGACATGGCCGTGGCGCCGTTGACGACCACGCAGAACGCGTTGACGGGCTACGGCAGCCTGACTCAGATCGTGGTGCAGGCGCAGTCGGCCGACGCGTTGCCGAACGCGCAGGCCCAGGTGACGACGGTGCTCAACGGCCGGCACAAGATCACTCAGACCGCCGACTACCGGATCCTCAGCCAGGACCAGCTGCTGACCGCGCGGACCGCGACCACCGAGACGTTCACCGTGCTGCTGGCGTCGGTGGCGGCGATCTCGTTGCTGGTGGGCGGGATCGGCATCACGAACATCATGCTGGTGACCGTCACCGAGCGGATCCGCGAGATCGGCATCCGCAAAGCCGTTGGCGCGCCCCGGTCCTCGATCCTCGGGCAGTTCCTGATCGAGGCGACGCTGCTGAGCCTGTTCGGCGGGGCGCTGGGGGTGGCCGCCGGGATGATCGGCAGCCAGTTCACCATCGCGGGCATCCAGCCGGTGCTCGTGCCGTCGTCGGTGCTGCTCGCGTTCGCGGTGTCGGCGTTGATCGGCCTGTTCTTCGGCAGCTACCCGGCCTCCCGCGCCGCGAAGCTCCGCCCCATCGAGGCCCTCAGGCATGAATAGGGAGTTCGCTGTGACCAACCCACTCGACCAGCCGCTCGAGAACGACATCTCGGCCGAGCTGAAGGAGCGCAGGACGGGCTTCGGCAAGACCACGGTGATCCTCGGGGTCGCGGTGCTCGCGATCGTGGCGTTCGTCGGCGGGGTGTTCGTGCAGAAGTCCTTCGGCGCCAGCGAGACGCCGACCCGTCAGAACGCCGCCGGGCGGCAGTTCCCCGGCGGCAACGGTGCCGCTCCCCCGTCCGGTGCGAACCGTCAAGGCGGACAGTTCGGGCGTGGCACCGTCGGCACGATCGACCACGTCGAGGGCACGACCGTGTACGTGAAGACGCAGAACGGCCAGATCGTGAAGGTGTCCACTTCGGACACCACGAAGGTCGAGGTCACGTCGGAGGGCAAGCTCGCCGACCTGTTGGCCGGGCAGCAGGTCGTCGTGCAGGGCCAGGCCGGTTCCGACGGCACCGTGAGCGGCCAGACGATCACCCAGCGGCCGACCACCGGGTGATGCAGGATTCACGGGTGGAACGGGGCCGGTTGCTCGTCGTCGAGGACGAACCCAGCATCCGCGAGCTGCTGTGCGCGAGCCTGCGGTTCGCGGGGTTCACCGTGACGAGCGCGGCGACCGGCTCCGAAGCGTTGACGGCGGCGTTCTCGGACGTGCCGGACCTGGTGCTGCTCGACGTGATGCTGCCCGACCGGGACGGGTTCGAGGTGGTGCGTCGGCTGCGTTCGTCGGGCGTGCGGGTGCCGGTGCTGTACCTGACCGCGCGGGACGGCGCGGACGACCGCATCACGGGCCTCACGATCGGCGGCGACGGGTACATCACCAAGCCGTTCAGCCTGGAGGAGGTCATCGCCCGCGTGACGGCCGTCCTGCGCCGGACCCGCCCTGGTTCGGAACAGCTGACGTGCGGGGACCTGTCGCTGGACGTGGAGAGCCACGTCGTGCGGCGCGGCACGCGGGTCGTGGAGCTGTCGCCGACGGAGTTCCGGCTGCTGCACTACCTGCTGCGCAACAGCGGCCGGGTGCTGTCGAAGGCGCAGATCCTGGACCAGGTGTGGTCGCACGACTTCGACGGCGACGTCGGCGTGGTCGAGTCGTACATCTCGTACCTGCGGCGCAAAGTGGCCGAACCCCAGCTGATCCACACGGTCCGGGGCATCGGGTACATGATCCGCCCATGACGTTGCGCGTGCGGCTGGTGGTCGTGCTCGTCGCCCTGGTGGCCGCGGGCCTGTTCGGCACGTGGCTGATCGGGTCGACCGTGATGGAGCGGTACCTGCTCGGCCAGCTCGACGCGCGGCTGGACCGCGTGGTGTCGATGCCGCGGACGTTTCCCTTGCGCGAGAACGTGATCGTGCGCTCCGCGGACGGGGTGCGGTCCGGGACCACGTTCGAGGGGCTGCCGGCGTTCGGTGTCCTCGAGTCCGGCGAGCACGTCACCATCGGCTCGCGGCGGGTGGTGGTGCGGGACCTCGACGGGACCGAGCTGATCGCCTCGGTCGACCAGTCGGAGGTGGACCGGGCGGTCGACGACCTGCGGCTGGCGTTCCTGCTGATCAGTCTCGGGGCGTTGATCCTGGTCGGGATGGCCGGGTATGCCCTGGTGCGCGCGTCGACGCGGGCGCTGGAGGAGGTCGAGCAGGTCGCCGGGGAGATCGCCGCCGGTGACCTGTCGCGGCGGGTTCCGGTGCGGCAGCCTCGTTCGGAGGTCGGGCGGCTCGCTGCCGCCCTGAACACGATGCTGGGGCAGATCGAGGCGGCGTTCGCGGTGCGGGTCTCGTCGGAGAACCGGATGCGGCAGTTCGTCGCCGACGCCTCGCACGAGCTGCGGACGCCGTTGACGTCGATTCGGGGATATGCCGAGCTTTATCGGCAGGGTGCGGCCACCGATGCGGCCGAGGTGTTGCGGCGGGTCGAGGAGCACGCCTCGCGGATGGGGGTGCTGGTCGACGACCTGTTGCAGCTGGCGCGGCTGGACTCCTCGCAGCCGCTGGTCTTGTCCACTGTGGACCTGGTCGTGTCGGTGACCGATGCCGTGGTGGAGGTTCGGGACCGGCCCGTGTCGTTGGAGCTGCCGGCCGGGCCGGTGCTGGTGGAGGCCGACGAGGCTCGGGTGCGGCAGATCCTGACGAACCTGCTGGACAACGCGCTGGTCCACACGCCTGCCGGGTCGCCGATCGAGGTCCGTCTCACCGCTCGCTCGATCGAGGTGGCTGATCACGGGCCTGGAATGACTTCCGAGCAGGCCGCGCGGGCGTTCGAACGGTTCTACCGCGCGGATCCTGCTCGGGGGCCTGGCGGGAGTGGGCTGGGGTTGTCGATCGTGGCCGCCCTGGTCGCGGCGCACGGGTGGCGGATCGAGCTGGACACCGCGCCGGGTGAGGGCGCGGTGTTCCGGGTGCTATTCGGGGCGTGAGCGGTCGGGCCAGGTGCGCTCGTAGTGCTCCTCGGGGAAGTCGCTGGGACTGGACCCTGTCGCGTGCGCGTGCTGGATCTCAGTGGCGTAGCGGTCGTTGCGGGGACAGGAAGGCGCGGCCGGGATGTACATGACGTTCCCCCAACCCTGCTGATCGGTGATCGGCGCGACGCTGTGGATCATGTCGCAGTGCCACCAGACCGAGTCGCCCGCCTGGACGTCCGGGATGCCGCTCAGCGCCTCGATCAGCAGCGAGTGGTACTTCTCGTTGACCGGGAAGACCTGGTTGACCGTGACGCCGCACATCTCGTCGTCCGGGACGTCGTCGAGCAGCGGGCGCAGCATCAGGTAGGCCATGGCGCCGGGGATCGGGACGGTGTGCAGGACGCCCTGGTCGTGGGCCATGTCGGAGAGCGCGGTCCAGCTCTGGAAGGTGCGGAACACCGAGCACATCGTGGTTCCCGGGTACTGCGGGCCAGTGGTGCGGTGGGCGGCGTCCCACGGGTCGTACTGCTCGGGCGTGCCGTTGAACAGGTGCCGGAACGCCTGCTGGTACTCCCGCGTCATCCACAGGTCGAGCGTGCCGGGGTCGAGGTGGGTGCCGAGGCCGTTCGAGTTCGCGCCGGGCGGGCGGCGGCGGATGCGGTCCGGGTAGCCGACGTCCGTCGACGGGTCGAACCAGCCCTCGTGGTGCCACAGGCCGTTCAGGAAGCGCTGGACCGTGGCCATGCGCTCGTGCCGCCTGGCCTCGGTCTGCGCGGGTGACCAGTAGATCGGGTAGATCTCGGGCTTCGAGCCGACGCTACCGAAGAAGTCGTCGCCGGGGCCGCGGTAGTTCTCGAAGAAGTTGTTGCCCTCGACGTAGTCCACAATGGACTTGTCCCAGGCCAGGGCCTGTTCCCGTTCGAAGTGGTTGCGCACGACCAGGCAGCCCCGGCGCTTCAGGAGCTCGGTGCTCGCCGTGCCCGCCTCGATGTCGGCGTAGTCGATCACCGGCCAGGCCTGGCCTGCCTTGACGTCGTCGACCTCGCGCCGGATCCGCTGTTCGACGACCGCGAAGACCTCCTCGACGCTGCGGCCGGACGCCTCGATGTTCGCGCGGATCGCCTTCTTCACCTCGCGGACGGCTTTCGGCAGGTCAGCGGGGGTCGTGTCCCAGTGCGGCAGCATGGCCACTCCTTCCAGTAAGGCCTCCTAACTTAGAACCATAGGCGTGTCGCGCCGTTGTAGGCAAGACCCCTAACTAGAATCCGCCGCGTGACCAAGCCGTCCCAGGAGTTGCTGCGCTCGATCTCGGACGAGCACGTGCTGCGGTCGTTGATGTCCTTGCGCAAGCTGACGCGAGCCGAGCTGGCGACGGAAACCGGCCTGTCGAAGCCGACGGTGAGCGAGAGCGTCCGTCGTCTCGTGGACCAGGGTTTGGTCGCCGACACTGGGGAACGCACGCCGGGCGGGCGTGGCAAGGGCAGGGTCGGCTCGTTCTACAGCCTGGCCGAGGACATCGGCGTCGCCCTCGTCATGACCATCGCGCCGGACGGCGTCACAGCCGAGTGCGTCGACGCCTACGGGGACGTCGTCGGCCGCACGCACCACCCGATCGCCGACCCGGCCGAGGTGGCCGCCGTGCTGCCGTCGGTCGCGGCGGAAACCGTTGCGGCGCACAACGTCCGGCTCTGCACGGTGAGCGCCGCCGACCCCGTGGACCGGCGCACCGGCAGGCTCGTGCAGCTGCCCGACTCGCCGTTCCTGGTGGGAGAGCTGGACCCGGTCGCGGTGCTCGGGCCGTTGCTGCACGGGCCGGTGATCGTCGACAACGACGTGAACTGGGCTGCGCAGGCCGAACATGCCGCATTGGGTGTCGCGGACTTCGCCTATCTGTTCTTGGGCGAGGGCCTGGGTTGTGCTGTGGTGGCGGATGGCGAGGTGCGGCGCGGGCACTCGGGGCTGGCCGGGGAGATCTCGCACCTGATCACGGCCGGGCCGTCCGGGGCCACGCCGTTCATCGAGGTGTTCGGTGAGCTCGGGCTGCGCCGGCCTGGGACGACCGCGATCGACGTGGCACGGCTGCGGGCGGCTGATCCCGTTGTGCTGGCACGGGCGATCGGCGGTGTCGTCATGGCGCTGGTGACGCTGGCCGATCCCGAGGTCGTCGTGATCGGCGGGTCGTGGGGGCCCTCGTTGCTCGGCGCGATCAAGGCCGAGTGCGCACGGTTGCCGCGTCAGGTCGACGTGGTCGCGGCGTCGGTGGCATCGCCGTCGCTGACCGGGGCACGGGCGTCCGCCCTCGACCTGCTGCGGACGGCCCTCGTCACGGCGTCGCGCTAGGTCATTTCCGCGCTGCCCAGACCGTGCGTTCGGTGCGCAGGGAGAGATCCTCGCGGCGCACCGCCTTGTCGGCCGCCTCCGGGCCGAGCTGCCTGCGCAGAACGATGTGAGCGTAGCGTTCCACGGCCTCCGATCGTTCGATGTGGACGGAGATCGTGCGTTCGCCCTCGACGGTGAACCCCGCGTCGGTCAGCTTCGGGCCCCAGTCCGCGCCGCGGTGGGGCAGGCGTTCGTCGTGGGCGTCCGGGGCCTGTTCAGGGAAGAACTGCGGCATGCCGGCCATCTCGACGACGGCGAGCACGCCGTTCCGGGCGAGGGTGTCATGGAGCCGGCGCAGGGTGCGGTCGGGGGCGGCCATGTGGTGCAGCGAGCCCGAGGCCCAGATCAGGTCCGGGGAGCCGAGGTCGGGCCAGTCGGCGTCGAGGTCGGCCAGGACGGTGTGGACCCGGTCGGCCAGGCCCCGTTCGCCCGCCTTGGCGCGGAGGCGGTTCAGGTGGTCGAGGGAGGAGTCGACCGCGGTGACGTGGGCCTCGGGGAAGCGGGTCAGCAGGGCGAACGTGCCCGCGCCCGTGCCGCTGCCCAGGTCGACGATCTGGCGGGGGTTCTTGGTGGGGAGCCAGTCGATGACGTCGGCGGTGTGGCCGGCGAGGAGTTCGGCGTCGAGGTCGAGGATCTCCGCCTGGTCGTCGTGGCCGTGCCCATGTCCGTGCCCGTGGCCATGTCCGTGTTCGCTCATGTGGCCAACGTAGGCCGCCCGTGCGTCAGATGCACGGTGGCTTGCGCAAGAAGCAAGGAGGTCGGCCGAACCGGTGCCGGTCGCGCAAGATCACGCCTTCTTGTCGGCGTTGTGGCCGCGTCGCGCCTCCCGGTCGAAGATGCCGAGGATCTCGCACGGCCCGCCCGCCGTGCCGATCGCGTGCGGCAGCATCGTCGGGAACTCGGCCGCCTGGTTCTTCTCGACGCGGAACCTGCGGTTGCCGAGCAGCAGCACGGCCGTGCCCGTCAGCACCACCAGCCATTCGCGACCCGAGTGCGCGCGCAGCAACGCGGGGTTGTCGGGCGGCGGGGTGGTCATCCGCTGCCGCATCACGGTCATGCCCGGCTCGGCCTTGATCGGCCAGCGCATCGAGCCGTGCGCGCCGTCGAGCATCGGGCTGACGATCACGTCGTCCGTGTCGGTCTCGACCAGCTGGTCCAGCGACGTGTCGAGGGCGCGGGCGAGGGTGACGAGCTGGTCGAGGGCCAGGCGGCGCTGGCCGTTCTCGATGCGGCTGAGCGACGACGGGCTGAGCTTGGCGCGGCCGGCGAGCTCGTCGAGCGACCAGCCCTGCGCCACCCTCAGGGCGCGGATCCGCTTGCGCACGAGGCCGTCCAGATCGCCATCTTCTTGCGTCATACGCAGGATCGTATGCCTCAAGAGCAAACGCCGCCTACCTTCGCGGCCATGAATCGAACAAAAACCCTGGTCGCGGTGTGCGTGGCGTTGATGGCCGTGATCTCGTCGGTGACCGGGCTCAACGTCGCCCAGCCCCACCTCGCCGCCGAGTTCGGCGCGTCGCGGGGCACGGTCCTGTGGATCATCAACGTCTACGTGCTGACCCTGGCCGCGTTGCTGCTGCCGCTCGGCGCGGCCGGTGACCGGTGGGGACGCAAGCCGTTGCTCGTCGCGGGGCTGATCCTGTTCGGCGCGGCGAACGTCCTCGGTGGGCTGGCGCCGTCGGCCGGGGTGTTGCTGGTGGCGCGGGTGCTCGCCGGTATCGGGGCAGCGACGATCATGCCCGTCACGCTCGCGGTGATCACCTCGACGTTCCCGGAGAAGGAACGCGGCCGGGCGATCGGCGTGTGGACGGGCGTCGCGGGCGGCGGTGGTCTGCTGGGCATGTTCCTGTCGGCGTTGCTGGTCGACCTGGCCGACTGGCGGTTCCTGTTCGTGCTGCCGGTCGTGCTCGTGGTCGTCGCGCTGGCCATGGCGCTGCGGCACGTGCCGAACTCGCGCGACGTGCGGCCGTTCGACGTCGTCGGGGCGCTGACGTCGGTGGTCGCGGTGGCCGGGCTGATCTACTTCCTGCACGAGGGCGACCTGCTCAGCCTGCTCGCCGGAGCTGGCGCGGCCGTCGCGTTCGTGGTGTGGGAGCTGAGGAATTCCGCGCCGTTGCTGGACGTCCGGCTGTTCCGCGAGCGCAGGCTGGCCACCGGATCCGCGGTGCTGCTGGTGGTGTTCGGAGTCCAGGCGGGCGTGGCGATCCTGCTGTACCCGTACTTCCAGACCGTGCTGGGCTGGTCAGGGCTGATGTCGACGGTGGCGTTGCTGCCGATGGCCGGGCTGATGCTGGTCGCGTCCCCTCTCGCGCCGCGGCTGGCCGAACGGGTCGGGCCGCGCGCGACGATGACCATCGGGATCGCGGTGGGCGGCCTGGGTCTGGCGCTCATGGCGGTGCTCGTCGACGGCGGGTACCTCGACGTGCTGCCCGGCATGATCGCGATGGGCGCGGGCATGGGGCTGTCGATGCCGCCCGCCACCGAGGCGATCACCGGTGCGCTGCCGGTCGAACGTCAGGGTGTGGCGTCCGCGCTGAACGACGTGACGCGCGAGTTCGGCACGGCGCTGGGCATCGCGTTGCTCGGCGTGATGGCCGCCAACGCCAGCGGGTCCTTTGTGGAGGGATGGCGGACCGCCATGTGGACCGGGGTGGCCCTCATGGCGGTCCTGTTCATCGTCGTCATGCCTCGAGGAGCAGGTCGAGCAGCTTCTGCGGGGGCTCGTCGCCGAACAGGCTCTGCATGATCTCCTCCGAGTCGGCGGCGGTCTTCGCGGTGCGCACGAACATCGCCTGCTCGTACTCGGCCAGCGCGGTCTCGACGTCCTTGGTGGCCAACGCCTTCCCGAGCTCGGCGCCGTCCAGCATGGCGAGGTTGGCGCCCTCGCCGTTGGGCGGCAGCAGGTGTGCGGCATCGCCGACCAGGGTCACGCCCGGCACGCGTTCCCAGCGGTGCTCGGACGGCAGCGAGTAGTGCGGGCGGAACACCGGCTCGGTGTCGGACTCGGTGATCAGCGCGGTGAGCTCGGGCGCCCAGCCCTCGAACTCGGCGGGGATCCGGCCGAGGTCGTCGAACCACTCCAGCGGCCGGGTGAACTCCACGTAGGCGTGCAGCGTCGCGCCGGCCTCCCGGTGCGCGAAGATCCCCTTGCCCTGGGCGGGGGCGAACATCGAGCCGCCGCCGACCGCCTTCGCCACCTGCGGGTGCCGGGTGTCAGCGTCGTAGAGGTACGTCTCGATGAACGACACACCGGTGTACTCCGGCGTGGCACCGGAGAGCAGAGGCCGGATCCGTGACCACGCGCCGTCAGCGCCGACCAGCACGTCGGCGCTGACGGTGCTGCCGTCCGCGAACGTCACCGTCCTGCCCTCGGCGTGCACCACCTTGCTCCCCCACCGCACGGTGCCGGCCGGGAGCGAGTCGAGCAGCATCTGCCGCAGGTCGGCGCGCTGCACCTCGGGACGGCCGCCCGTGCCGTCGTCACCCTGCTCGTGCAGGACCGTGCCGTCGGACTCAAGCACGCGGATCGCCTGGCGGCCCGGCAGGACCAGCCGCTGGAACTCGTCCATCAGCCCCGCGGCCTCGACGGCGATCTGGCCGTTGTAGTCGTGGATGTCGAGCATGCCGCCCTGCGTCCGTGCCGTCGGCGACTCCTCCGCCTCGTAGACGGTGGACGGGATGCCGTTGACGTGCAGCACACGGGCGAGCGTGAGGCCGCCGAGACCGGCACCGATGATCGTGACGTGCATGAATGGGCTCCTCTGGAGATCGTGCCGCCTCCCTGACGGCACGACCAGGTTCACCCGGCCCGCTGTCAGCGGACGCACACGTCACTGGCAGCCGCTGACAGTCCCTGTCCGGCAGCGCCGGAAAGCGTCAGACCTCGCCGCTACGATCTTGAAATGGGGCAGGAACCAGCCGATTACGACGTCCGGTCGAGGCGCAAGGCGAGCGACGTCACAGCCAAGGTGGCTGTCGCCGAAGTGCAACGCGTGGTGGTGAGAAACCTCCGCTGGTCCTTCATCAAGATGGATGGGGACAACGACTACGGCGTCGATGCCCAAGTCGAGGTCGGTGATGCGTCCGGCAGGCTGCTCGCCCTCCAGATCAAGGGTGGTCGCAGCTACTTCGACCGCCCGGCCGCCGAGGGCTGGTGGTACTACGCCTCAGCCACCCACGTCCGATATTGGACCAACTACTCTCTGCCGGTCGTACTGGTCATGCACCACCCCGACTCCGATCTCTGCTACTGGCAGCTGATCAGTCAGCGGAATTTGGTACAGACCTCGAACGGCGGCGGGAAGCTGCTGGTGCCGCGAGCCAACCTGCTCGACGAGACGGCGAAGGAAGCGTTGGCCGCCATCGCCGACGGCGGCAAGAGGTCCGACGAACGTCTGATCAAGACCCGACGTCGCCAGCTCAACTTGAGGCAGAAGCTGCTCATGCGCTACGGAACGAGGTGCGCGGTGACCGGCATCTCGCCGGTCGAACTGCTGGAGGCAGCACACATCGCGCCGTCCGAAAGACGAATCGAGCACGGCGTGGACGACAGCGCATTGCTGCGCGCCGACATCCACCGCCTGTTCGACGCCGGTCTGATGGCAGTCGATCCCGAAACATGGCGAGTTGTGCTGGCGCCCAAACTGCACGCCAATCCCGCCTACGCCGATCTGGCCGGTGCGCCTTTCGCCGAAGGACCGTCACCCGAAGCGATCCGTCGGCATTTCAACGAGGTCACCACGTTCTGGGACTGACGTCACCACTCCGCGAACGACCCGTCGTCGTGCCGCCAGACCGGCGACCGCCACGCGTGCCCGATCTCCGCCGCCCTGCGCACCGCCGCCTCGTCGACCTCGACGCCCAGCCCAGGCCCGGTCGGTCGGGCGATCCAACCGTCCACGACCCGCACCGGCGCCAGGTCCACCAGGTACGACGGGTCGGAGCCGTTGTAGTGCATGCCCGCGCTCTGCTCCTGGATCAGGAAGTTCGGCGTGGTGAACGCGACCTGCAACGAGGCCGCGAGCGAGATCGGCCCGAGTGGACAGTGCGGCGCGATCGACGCCCCGTACACCTCGGCCAGCGACCCGATCCGGCGCAGCTCCGAGATGCCACCCGCGTGCGACGGGTCGGGCTGCACGACCGCGACACCGGCTTCGAGGACGGGCTTGAACTCCCAGCGCGAGAACAGCCGCTCCCCCGTCGCGATCGGCACCGTCGACGCCTGCACCACCGACGCCAGCACGTCGGCGGGAAGCTCGGGCAGCACCGGTTCCTCGACGAACATCGGCTGCACCTCCTCGAGCATCCGCACGAGCCTGCGCGCCATGGCGGGCGAGACGCGGCCGTGGAAGTCGATCGCGAGATCTCCCTGCGGGCCAAGGGCTTCGCGTGCCTCACGGGCGCGGACCAGCACCGCCTCGGCCTCGGCGGGCGAGGCGATCGGGCGCATCTCCGCCGTGGCGTTCATCTTCACCGCGCTGAAGCCCGCCGCGACCTGCCGCGACACGGCGTCGAAGATGCCGTCCGGCCGGTCGCCGCCCACCCACGAGTAGGCGCGCACCCGGTCGCGCACCGGGCCGCCGAGCAGTTCGTGCACGGGCAACCCGCGTGCTTTGCCCGCGATGTCCCAGAAAGCGTGGTCGTAGCCTGAGAGAGCCGACGACAGCACGGGGCCGCCGCGGTAGAAACCGCCGCGGCGCAGGACCTGCCACAGGTCCTCGACGCGCAGCGGGTCCTGGCCGATGACCAGCTCGGACAGTTCGTGGACTGCCGCGCGGACCGTCTCGGCCCTGCCCTCCACCACCGGCTCACCCCAGCCGGACACCCCCTCGTCGGTGCTCACCTTGAGGAACAGCCAGCGGGGCTCGACCAGGAACGTCTCGACCGCCGTCACCTTCATGAAGAATCCTTCGCCGCGGACCAGCCGCCGTCGACCAGAAGCTCCGCGCCCGTCACGAACGACGCCGCGGGAGACAAGAGGAAACCGATCACCGAGGCCACCTCGGCCGGGTCGCCGAGGCGTCCGGCCGGGGTGGCTCGGGCACTGCGTTCCCGATCCTCGGGCGAGACCCGGTCCCACGCCGCCGTCAGCACGGGACCGGGCAGCACCGCGTTGACCCGGACGTCCGGCGCGTACTCGACGGCGAGCTGGCGGGTCAGCGCCACCAGCCCACCTTTCGAGGCCGCGTACGCGCCGTGGCCGGGGATGCCGAAGTGCGCGTGCACCGACGAGACGAGCACGACCGAGCCCTGGCGTTCGCGCAACGACGGCAGGCAGGCCCGCAGGCCGTGGAACGCGCCGCCGAGGTTCACCGCGAGCTGCCGTTCCCACTCGGCCGGCGTCGTCTCGTCCAACGGCTTGACCGCGACCGTGAAGGCGTTGCTCACCAACGCGTCCACGCCGCCGTCGCACAGCTCCAGCGCCCGCTGCCAGGTCGCCGGGTCACTGACGTCCCCCTGCACGGCCACGTCACCGTGCAGGTCGATCCCCACGACCCGGTACCCGTTGTCAGTCAGGTGCTGAGCCGTCGCGGCACCGATTCCGGCACCCGCGCCCGACACCACCGCGCACTTCATGCACGTTCTCCTAGAGCTTCTGCCGGTAGACCTTGTTGTCCGGACCGCGCACCACAGTCCACGCGGAGCCGTCCGCACCAGCAGTAGCACCGACCGCGCCCACGAGCGAGTTGCTCGGGAACTCGGGGCGGTTGAACCAGCCGCCCCAGACGCCGCCGGAGGCGTTGACCTGCCAGAGGGTGTAGTCGCTTGCCCGCGCGAACAGGTAGATCCGGTCCTGGAACTCGACCAGGGTCGGGCTGCCGGAGATCACGCCTCCGAGTGACGTCCACTCGCCGCCCACAACCGGGCGCACCCAGACGGCGTCGGCGGCGGTCCGGACGGCGACCTGGCCGCCGGCGACGCTCGGCCTGCCGTAGATCGGGGCGTTGCCGGGCGCGCCGAGCGAGTTCCAGGTGCCGCTCTGGTAACGCCAGACCTTGCCGTCCTCGCCTCGGGCCACGATCGTGCCGTCCTGCGCGACGCTGGGCGCGTCGGTGAGCTTGCCGCCCAGCGACTTCCACGGGTTCCAGCGTCCGTTGTGGAGCGTGCGCTGCCAGGCCCGGTTGTCGTTGCCGCGGACCGTCACCTCGACGTCGGAACCGACCGTGCGCACGGCGGGCTGGCCCTGGATCGACCTGCCCAGGCTGGACCACTTGCCGCCCCGCAGCATCTTCAGCTCGCCGCCGACGCCGCGGGAGAACACCAGCGCCTCGTCTCCGAGCCTGGCGATCGCGGGCGACGCGGTGGCGTCGGAGCCGACCGCCTCGCCGGGCACGAGGTCCGTGCCGCGCAGCTTGAGCATCGCGGTGCCGTGCGCAGGAACGGTCACGGAGTACTTGTCGGTGGCGGTGCCGCGGTCGGCACGGGCCCGCAGGTCGCGGACCGACACGGTGCCCTTGAGGCCGGCCTGCGCGAAGTTCACCGTCATCTCGGCGGGCACGTCGCGGCGGTTGAGCAGCACGACCGAGCGCTCGCCCCTGCGGGACAACACCTTGCTGTAGACGTCGGTGTCCCCGGTCGAGGCGACCCGGACGCCCTGGATGGCCAGCGGGTCCTGGTCGACGGCGATGATCTCGGGGTTCTTGAGGGTGTTCACCATCGACGGCGGCAGCGTGCGCGGGTCGGAGCCGATGATCAACGGGGAGGACATCTGCGCCCACATCACGAACTGCGAGGTCGACTCCTCTTCGTTCAGCTCGTAGGTGCCCTGCTGGGTCTTGCGCATCGGGATCAGGTAGTCCGGGTCGTTGTAGCGGCCGGGGCCGTGCGACTCGGGGTGCGCGGCGTTGCGGTCCATGTTGCGCAGCACGTCGCGCCAGATGCCCTCGTACGGCGTGCCGAACGCGATGTCCGTGCTGGTGCGCCACGAGTCGCCGTTGAGCGGGCCGAACGTGTAGGAGATGTCGGCGGTCTGGTCCGGCTCGTGCGGGACGCCCCACTCGCCGGTGACCGGGTTGCAGATGTTGAGGATCATCGGCCGGCCCGCCTTCCGCAGGGCCTTGCTGAAGTCCGCGAACGCCTGCGCGGGCTTGAGGTTCGCGAAGATCCCGCACAGGAAGTCGACCTTCACGGCGTCGAACTTCCAGTCAGCGAACCGTTTCGCGTCCTTCTCGTAGTAACCGCCGCCGCTGCCGACAGCGCAGTTCTTGCCGTCGGACGGGCCGGCGTCGGTGTAGATGCCCGCCTTGAGGCCCTGGGCGTGCAGGTCCCTGACGAGCTTCGGCAGGCCGCTGGGGAACTTCGCCGGGTCCTCCTGGAGGTTGCCCCTGGCGTCACGCGGGGTCGGCGCGGTCCAGCCGCCGTCGATCCACACGATCTCGTACCCGGCGTCGCGCATCCCGCTGCTCACCAGGAAGTCGGCGACACCGCGCACGTCCTTCTCGGTCGGGGCACCGAGGCCGTAGTAGGTGTTCCAGCCCATGTACGGGGTCTTGGCAACACCGCTGTCGTAGTAGGTGGGCGCTCCCTGGTCGTCACCTGCGTATGCGGGTGCCGCCACCAGGGACATCAAGGCGATGGCCAACGCGACTCTGCGAACGGACATGCCCGTGAGCCTCCCCCGCGTCAGTCTCAGGTGTCAAGAATAATTCGTAATTTATGTGTAGTAGGCTGGCGGGCGTGAGCTACCGCTACGAGATCACCCAGGCAGTCGTGCGGCAGGGCATCATCGCCATCGTTCGCACGGCCACCGCCGATTCCGCCGTCGAGGCCGCCGTCCCGTTGCTGGACGCGGGCCTCACGTCCCTCGAGTTGCCGTTGACGAACCCTGGCGCGCTGGACGCGATCCGGCGGCTGCGCGCGGACTACCCCGCGGCGGTGATCGGCGCCGGATCCGTGCTGGACGAGGCCTCCGCCGTGGCCGCGGTGCGGGCCGGGGCTCAGTTCCTGGTGGCGCCCAACCTGAACGTGGCGGTGATCCAGGCCGGGCATCGGTACGGCGCCGCCGTGCTGCCGGGTGCCGGGTCGGTGTCCGAGGTCGTGCAGGCCCTGGAGGCCGGGGCGGACGCGGTGAAGGTGTTCCCCGCGCCCACGCCGCAGTGGGTGCGCGACGTGCTCGCCGTGCTGCCGTACGCGCCGCTCGTGCCCACCGGTGGTGTCGCGCCGGCGGACGTTCCTGCCTGGCTGGAGGCCGGAGCGGTGGCGTGCGGGGTCGGGTCGGCCCTCGCCCGCACGCCTCTCGACGAGATCAAGGCCCTGATCAGAGCGGCTTGAGCACGACCACGTCGGCGTCGTTCGCCTGCGACCAGGCGAACGGCAGCCCGACGTGGGTCAGGTGCGCCGCCGAGTAGACCTGGCCGTTCTCGTCCACATAGGACCCGCTCAGGCCCCGCAGCCTCACCCGTGACGACTGGCCGGGCACCATCGGCACGCCGGTCAGCGAGCCCGTGTTCCACGCCAGCACGACGATCCGGTCCTCGCCTGAGTACTGGATCGCGTCGTTCAGGAGATGCACCTCGCCGCCGTGCACGACGTCGCGGACGTCCTTGTAGCGGGCGATCAACGAAGCGGCCTCGGCGCGTTCCTCGGCGGACCAGTGCCGCACGTCCGCACCGATGCCGAGCACACCGGCCATGGCCAGCACGAACCGGAACTTCAGCGAACGCGGGCGCGCGTCGAAGAACCCCGGTGCGTCCGTGACCCACGACGACATCAGGTGCGGGGCGTGCATGTGCAGGAAGCCGTGCTGGATCTTCAGACGGTCGAGCGGCGCGGTGTTGTCGCTGGGCCACACCACGTCGACCTTGCCGGTGGTCGCGAGGTCCGTCCGGCCGCCGCCGCCCGCGCAGCCCTCGACCAGCACGTCCGGATGCTTCGAGCGCAGGTGGTCGAGCACGCGCCAGTAGTTGCGGACGTGGGCGTCGTCCTTCTCGAGCGGGCGTTCGGTGGCGGGGCGGTTCATGTCCCACTTCAGGTAGCTGATCCGGTGGTCGGTCAGCAGCCTGTCCAATGTGGAGACGACGAACTCGTAGACCTCGGGCAGGCCGAGGTTGAGCAGCATCTGGTTGCGGATCAGCGTGGGCTCGCGGCCTTCCAGCCGATACACCCAGTCCGGGTGCTCGGCGTAGAGCCGCGACTTCGGGCTCACGCTCTCCGGCTCGACCCACAGGCCGAACTCCAGGCCCATCCCCCGCACGTCCTCGACGAACGCGCCGAAGTCCGGCGACTCCGGGTACCAGTCGCCGAGGCCGCCGGTGTCGTCGTGACGGCCCTCGAACCAGCCGTCGTCGACCACGAACAGCTCGACGCCCAGGTCGGCGGCAATGCGGGCCAGTTCGCGCTGCTTCGGCAGGTCGACCTCGAAGTACGTGGCCTCCCAGGAGTTGTAGAGCACGGGCTTGCGCGCGGGCCTGGAACGCAGCCGGTCGTAGGAGTGCCAGACGCGGGCCAGGCCGTCCGTCGAGCACGCCAGCGCCAGTTCCGGGGTCGTGAAGGTCTCCCCCGGCCCGACCACGACCGGGCCGAGCATCCCGGCACGCACGCGCGTGAGCCCGGACGGCTCGACCTCGGCCGTGATCTCCCAGGAGCCGGACCACGCCAGCGACACGCCCCACGTGTCGTCCACGGACAACCAGGGCGCGTAGTTGTGTCCGGGAACGCCGTAGGAGCTGCCGATCCGGAACCCGCCCGCGGGCAGGGACACGTGGTCCAGCTGGAACTCGCGGGCCCACTCACCGTGCAGAAAGGACAGTCGGGGGCTCGACGTGGGCAGGCAGACGCCCGCCGATCCGATCTTCGTCAGACGGACCGGTTCGTCCCGCAAGTTGGTCACCTCGACCCACCGCGACAGCACGTCGACCGTGGGTTCTGGCCGGTAGCAGAGCACAGCGCGCAGGCCACCCACTGAGTCGGAGAACGCCAGGCGCAGCACGCCGTCGGACTCGGAAGCGCCTTCGAAGGCGAACCACGAGTCGCCGTCCAGTTCGAGGTCAGCGCCGGTGAACGGGCGCTCGCCGCGCGGCGCGTACTCGATCGGCGCCGCGTCGGCCTCGGTGATGAAGTGGATGTCGCCGAGGTTCTTCAGCGGCGACGGGCCCTGCTCCACCCCGTGCGGGCCCCAGGCCACGAGCTCGGCCCAGCGGCCTCCCGGTTCGACGGCCACCGTGTAGGAGGTGGTGGCCATGCGCAGGGTCCAGGTCATTTGACTGCTCCCACCGCGAGTCCGGAGATGAAGTGCCGCTGGAACCGCAGGAACACCGCCACGGTCGGGATCGCCGCGATCACCGAGCCCGCCGCGATCACGTTCCAGTTGGAGACGTATTGCCCCTGCAACGCGAGCAGCGCCGGGGTCACCGGCATCACGGCGGAGGACCGCAGCACGGTGATCGCCCACAGCAGGTCGTTGAAGATCCAGGTGAACGCCAGCGCGGCCAGGGCGGCCAGCGCGGGCCTGGTCATCGGCAGCACGATCCGCCAGAAGATCTGCACGGGACCGGCGCCGTCGATGGTGGCGGCCTCCTGCACCTCGTTCGGCATGGCGCGCATGAAACCCTGCAGCACGAACGTGTAGAAGCCGAGCCCGAAACCGACCTGCACCACGATCAGCGCGAAGAGCGTGTCGTAGATGCCGAGCACCTCGGTCAGCTTCGACACCGGCACCAGCAGGATCTGCGGTGGCAGCAGGTTGCCCGCGAGCATCAGCAGGATGATCGAGCGCCGGCCGGGGATCTCGAAGCGGCTCAACGCGTAGGCCGCCGCCGAGCTCAGCGCGAGCGACAGGAACACCGTCGGCACCGTGACGAGGACGCTGTTCCACATCGCGCCCGCGCCGCCGTTCGTCCACGCGTCGGAGAACCCGGCGAACGTGAACGACTGCGGCACCGAGGCGAGGCCGTTGGCGGCGATGTCGTCGAAACTGCGGACCGCCGTGACGAGCACGGCGACGATCGGCAGCAGCCAGAGCACGGAGATCGTGCCCGCCACGGCGTGGAAGACTCGATTGGACATCTCAGTTCTCCCGGAACGCGCGGACGAGGTAGGTCACGATCACACCGAAGGCCAGCACGAAGATGACGACGGCGAGTGCCGATGCGTAGCCGAGCTTGAGCGACTGGAACGCGGTCGAGTACATGTACGTGCTGAGCAGCTCGGACGAGTGGTAGGGGCCGCCGCGCGTCATCGACCACACCACGTCGAACGACCGCAGCGAGTCGATCACGATCACCGACAGCACCACCGAGTTGACCGAACCGAGCTGCGGCCAGGTGATGTGCCGGAACTTCTGCCAGCCGGTCGCACCGTCCAAAGTGGCCGCTTCGTAGAGCCCGGGGTCGATGCCCTTGAGCCCGGCCAGGTACAGCACCATCACGTAGCCGACCTGCCGCCACAGCGCGGGAACCAGCACCGCGTAGAGAGCGGTGTCCGGGTCGGCCAGCGGGCTGCTGTCGAAGATCCCGCCGGGCTGGTAGAGCACCTGCCAGATCAGCGAGGTGGCGACCAGCGAGAACACGACCGGCACGAACAGCGCGGCGCGGTAGATGCCGACGCCGCGGCGTTCCTTCTGCAGCAGCACGGCCATGCCGAGGCCGCCGACCGCGGACAGGCCGCCGAAGAGCACGAGCCAGATCGCGGTGTTGGTGACGGCGGTGTGGAAGACCGGGTCGTCGATCATCCTGGCGTAGTTGTCCAGCCCGACGAACCGGGGCGGCGAGACGCCGTCCCAGTTCGTCAGCGCGAGCCAGAAGCCCTGCACCGCGGGCCAGAAGACCCAGAACCCCTCCACCAGCAACGGGATGAGCACGAACAGCAGCAGGATCGGAGGGACCCTGGTGGAGCTTCTGGTCATGTCAGCTCGACCACACCTGCTCGGCGGCCTTCTGCCACGTCGACAGGATCGAGTCCAGCTGGTCCGGCTGCTGCAGGAACTTGACCAGCGCGGCGTCCGCGGTGGGCTGCAGCGCGTCGCTGGAGTCGCGGTTGAAGAACTGGGTGATCTCCGCGGCCTCCTTGAGGTGCTGGCGGCCCTTCGTGACGAGGGGCGTGCCGGAGTCCTTGGCGTTCGGGTGCGTCGGCAGGACCGTGCCCGACGAGGCCTTGATGTAGGCCTCCTGCCCCTCCGCCGTCGCCGCGTAGGTCAGGAACTCCTTCAGCTCCTTGACGTGCGGCGACTTGGCGCTCGCGAAGAACCCGTCGGTCGGCCCCTCCTCCGCCAGCGGCACGTTCGGGTCGATGATCGGGAACCGGAAGAAGTCGATGTCGTCGATCGCGTCCTTCGGTGCCGCGTCGGCGAAGAACGCGCCGGTGAGCAGCATGCCCGTGCGGCCCTGCAACATCGCGGTGGTGGCGTCCTGGAAGCCGATCGCGGTGCCGTTCGGGTCGGTGTAGGGCAGCACCTCGCGCCACGGCGTGAAGATGGCCTTCACCTTGGGGTCGTCGAACTTCTGCTTGCCCGCCAGCAACTCGCGGTGGAACGAGGCGCCGTTGATGCGGATGTTGAAGTAGTCGAACCAGCTCGACGCGGTCCACGGCGAGTCCGATCCCGCGCCCATGCCGAGCGGGATCACTCCCTTGCCCTGCAGCGTCTTGCACAGGTCGACGAACTCGGTCCAGGTCTTCGGCGGGGTGACGCCCCACTTGGCGAAGTTGGACTTGCGGTAGAAGAAGCCCCACCAGTAGTACGTCGTCGGCACGAACACCTTGCCGCTCAACGTCTTGAACGACTGGGGGTAGTCGCCCATCGTCTGCCAGACGTCGCTGACGTCGAGCAGCAGCCCCTTCTCCTCGTAGCCCTTGAGCAGCGCTCCTGGGTACCAGGTGTAGAGGTCGGGCGGGTTGGCCGAGGTGAGGTAGCTCGGCAGCTGGGTGCGGAAGGTCTCGGACGCCACGGTGTTGACCGAGGCCTGCGAGCCCTTCTTGTCGTTGAACGCCTTCACCAGTGCGTCGATCGCCGCCTTGGCAGCGGGCGCCGAGAGGTTCGACTGGATCGTGGCCGTGCCCGCGGCCTGGGTGACCGGGCCGGAGGACGCCGAGGTGGCGCAGGATGCCGTGCCGCTGACCAGCAACCCGGCTCCCGCGGCGGCGGTGACGCGGAGGAAGTGACGCCTGTCCATGGCGGACAGATTGCGCCCAGGTCATGATCATGTCAAGAATAATTCATAATTTATGATGTGCCGTATGCTCTGACCTCATGAGCGAGAAGCGGCTTCGTGGCGTGCACGGCCAGACCGTCGAGGCGCTGGCGGGCCGGATCCTCGCCGGCGAGATCGGCGAGGGCGACACCCTCGACCTCCCGGCGCTGCGCGAGGAACTCGACGTGTCGCTGACGGCGTTGCGCGAGGCCCTGAAGGTGTTGTCGGCCAAGGGCATGATCGACGCCAGGCAGAAGCGCGGCACGTTCGTCCAGCCGCGGTCGTCGTGGAACCTGCTCGACACCGACGTGATGCGCTGGCAGACCCAGGCCACCAACACCGACCACAGCCTGTTCGACGAGCTCACCGAGATGCGCGTGATCGTCGAGCCCGCCGCCGCCCGCCTGGCCGCCGAACGCGCGTCGGACGCGGACATCGAGGCCCTGGGTGCGGCTTTGGAGCGGATGGCGTCGGCGCGCGACCTCGCCGCGACCGTTCGGGCAGACCTGGAGTTCCACAGGTTGCTGATGGGGTCCACGCACAACGCGTTCCTGACGCACGTCGAGCGGATCATCGCGATCGGGCTGGCCGAGCGGGACAAGCTGGTGCACGGGAGCGTGGACGACGATCCGGTGCCGTCGCACCGGGCGGTGCTGGACGCGATCTCGGCGCGTGACCCCGAGGCCGCCTACGAGGCGATGCGGGCGCTGGTCGACAAGTCGGGCGCGGACCTCGACCGCCTGCGCTGACGTCCATCTGTTCTTAATCGATACGACACCATCGGGTCTCGGTTCAGCGGTTGTGAAAGACATTCACGTCCGTCAGCATCGGGCCTCATGCGCCTGATCACGCTCGCCGTCGCCGCCGCGCTGACGATCTCGGTCGCCACCCCGGCGGTCGCGGCCCCTGCCGCGCCGAAGATCGCCACCTACAACGTGTTCATGCTGTCGCGGAACCTCTACCCGAACTGGGGCCAGGTCGCCCGCGCCGACCTGATCGACAGCACCGGTGTGCTGAACGGCCAGGACGTCGTCGTGCTCAACGAGGCCTTCGACAACGCCGCCTCGGACCGGCTGCTGGCGAACCTGCGCGACACCTACCCGCACCAGACGCCGGTGCTGGGCCGCAGCAAGGCCGGGTGGGACGTGACGAGCGGCCGGTACAGCGACGCGACGCCGGAGGACGGCGGTGTCGCGGTGCTGAGCCGGTGGCCGATCACCACGCGGGTCCAGCACGTCTACCGCGACGGCTGCGGTGCGGACTGGTTCTCCAACAAGGGGTTCGCGTACGTGCGGATCGAGGCGCCGACCGGGCCGCTGCACGTCATCGGGACGCACATGCAGGCAGAGGACTCGACCTGCACCAGCGCGCCGGGCGGTTACCGGGCCAAGCAGCGGGCCGAGATCAGGGCGTTCCTGACCGCGCGGAACATCCCCGCGGCCGAGCCGGTGTACGTGGCGGGCGACCTCAACGTGGTCAAGGCGAGTGCCGAGTTCCCGCAGATGGTCGCCGAGTTGGGTACGCAGACGCCCGAGGTGGTCGGGCATCCGTTCTCGTGGGACTGCGCGGACAACAGCGTCTGCCGCGACCAGTACGGGCCGGAGTACGCGTCCGAGCACCTCGACTACGTGCTGACGGTCCAGGGGCCGTTGCTGCGCAACGAGACGCGGCGGGTGAAGAGTCCTGAGTGGTCGATCTGGTCATGGGGGCGCAAGTACACCTTCAACGACTTCTCGGACCACTACCCCGTGTTCGCTGAGCCTGTTGCCAGAAGTTGTGTTCGCTACTCGCCCCAGCAGCCCTGCGCCTAGCCCTGATGGCGTCTGCAAGTACCACCAACTCAACATCAACAGGCACCTTCCTATCACCAACAGGGCTTGCGGGGGCCGGAAAGGGACGGCGCCTGTTCGTCAGGTGACGAACATGTTGGGTGTGGTTGACGGCGATTCGATCAGGAGTTGGTGGTACTTGCAGACGCCTCGGCAGCAACTGGGACACGAGGTTCCGGACAAGACCTCTGGCCAGGTGCTCAGCTGAGCGGGGGCGCGACGGTCAGGCCGAGTTCGGGCATGCCCAGCCAGTCCAGGGTGGCGCCCGACTCGGCCAGCTTGATCCGCACGGCGTAGACGCTGAGCAGCAACGCCTGCAGCGAGTCGACGCCGTACGCGGCACTGACCTCGTCGTCGCCGATCTGGTGTGGACACTCCCAGTCGCCGTTGCCGCTCAACGGGTCAGGGCGCGGGGCACCGAACCGGATCACCACCTCGAAGGACGATCCGTCCGGTGCCTTGCCCTCGATCTGCCGTTCGGCGATGACTGTGCCCAGGTCCATGGGACTCAGCCTAGTGCGCTCTCCAGCCTCCGGGCCTGCACGACCGCCTTGCTGGAACCCTTGCGGGCCGCCACCTCCGCCAGGCCGTCGACGGTGCCGCCCGGCTTGAGCTGCTGGGCCAGTTCGACCGCCAGCTCGACCAGGTCCGCGACCCTGTTGTGCGACCACGCCTTCGGCAGCGTGGCCACCAGGACGTCCCAGATCTGGGCCGCGGCGCCGGACCGTGCGGTGTCGCGCAGGCACGGCACCACTCGGTTCAGCGCGAGGTCGCCGCGTTCCAGCAGCCGGCCGACGACCTCGCCCAGTGCCTTGCCGTCGAACTGGTCGCGGGCGGCGAGGATCAGCAGGGCGTCGACGGCATTGGCACGCCCGACCGTCGCCTCGGCGCCCAGGCCGTAAGCGAGCGCCAGATGTGTGGCGATGCCGATCGGGCCGTGTGCCTCGGCGAGCGCGGGCAGCACCGGGCCGTCGTCGCCCTTCGACTCGCGGCGGCTCGCGAGGTGCGGCACGAGGTGGGCGGCGATCACCTCGCGTTGCACTGGCAGGACGGCGGGCCACCACTCGATCATGACGCCCCACTCGTTGTGGCCGTACCAGTGCTTCTCCGGATCGGGCAGGCCTGGCGACAGCGTCACGAGCAGGCGCTTCTCGTCCACCGGCGAACCGAAGTAGCCGGGGCGCGTCACGCGGATGCGTTCGACCAGCTCGACCACCGGATCGGTGAGGTCGGCCAGCCAGTCGCGCAGCAGCCTGCCCGCGTTGCTCGTCAGAGCCGCGAAGTCCTCCGGCCGCGTGTCGCGCGGCAACCGGTGGTAGGCCTGCCTGAGGTCGCGCGGCCACGGTTCCCACTCCTCCGCGTCGGCCTTGGCGAGGCGTTCGAGCAGGGTGGCCGGGTCGAGCAGGCCGGACGTCTCCGTCGGGGTCGACACCAGGGCCGGGCGCGGTGACTTGACCAGGCCCTTGGCGATCTCGTGCAGCCTCTTGGCGAGCTGCTCGCTCACCGAGCCCATCTCGGCGCGTTTGAGCTGCTTCATCCACGTCCTGGCGGCGTCCATCGCCGACTCCACCGGGCCGATCGGCGTCACGGTCTCGTCCACCGCGGCGATGATCGAGATGAACACCGACCAGCAGTCGCGCCGCGAGTGGTCGGGGTAGGTCTCGTACGCGCTGCGGTTCTTGATCCACGGATGCTTCTCGTAGAGCGGCGCGAACGCCTTCGTGACCGCTTCCCTGTCCTGCCAGGCGAACCGGACCACGGCCTCGATGATCCGCTCGGCGGTGACCGGCTCGACGTGGCCCGCGTTGCGGCCGAACAGGCTGCGCACCTCGCCGGTCAGCTCGTCGAGCGTGGCGATCGGCTCCGGCCACGGGCGCGGTGCGAACGGCGCGAGTTCGAAGGCCTCCCCCGCGGCGGTCTCGACACCGAGCTGGGCGGCGAGGTCGGCGGGTAGTTGTTCAGCAAGAGCCAGCACCTCGGTCCGGGTGGCGTCGCTGACCTTCGACTGGTGCTTGGCGATCAGCTTGACCGCCTGGCCGCGCAGGTCGTCGGACTCGTGCGCGAACAGTTCGGCGACGGCGAGCACGACCTCGTCCGGAGTGGACTTCGCGTGCTTGCCGAGCCACGTCAGCTGGGCACGGATGAGCTTCTTCTCGGTGCGGCCGAACACCCAGCGGCTCGCGTCGGCGAGCAGGGCGAAGTCGAGCCTGCCGGCCTCGTCCAACGCCTTCAGCCGGTCCTGCGCCAGGGTGGCGACGGTGGAACGCGAGTCGGGCAGCATCGCGACGTAGTCCCGTGCGTGCTCGGCGGCCTCGTCCAGCGTCACGTCGAGAACCTTGTGCAGCGCGAGGAAACCCTCCATCTCCTTGGCGCTGCCGCCCTGCTGGAGTCGCGCGAGGCAGCCGTCGAGGAGGACCTGCCGGTCCGCCCGTTCGTTCAGGAACTGCGGCCACTGCCAGGTGTTCGCGAAGATCACGCCGCTGCCGGCGACCTCCAGCATGCGCGGGACCAGCGCGTCGAAGGACGGGCGCCAGCGCGTGTGGCCGCCGAAGTCCATGAAGTGCAACAGGAACCCGTCCGAGTCCGGAGGGTTGTCGCCGCAGAACTCCAGCACGATCCGCATCAGGTCGTGCCGGCCGAGCTCGCGGGTCGGCATCCTGGTGGCGAGCCGCGCCACCAGGTCCGGCAGCCATGCGGGGTCGCGGTGCCGCAGCACGTCCAGGGCCTCGGCCGTGCCGTTCTCCTGGCTGTAGCGGTGCCACCAGATCTGGTAGCGCACCAGCCACGGCGTGAGCGTGGACGCGTTGGGCAACAACCCGATGCCCGCCATGTGCATCGCCGGGTGGTGATCCCAGTTGCGGCCGGCGGCCCGCCGCGCCTTCTCGTACGCGACGAGGTCGGCGGCGCGTTCCTTGCGTTCCTCCGGCGTGAGGCTCTTCAGCACCTCGCCGAGCGCGAGCAGCTGGTCCGACTCGATCAGCGCCTGGATCCTGTCGAAACTCACGCCTTCTCCCCCAACGCGCTCATCAGCCTCTTCGCCTGCACCACCGTCTTGCTCGACCCCTTGCGGGACGCGACCTCGGCGAGGCCGCCCACGTCACCACCCGGGCTGAGCTGCTGCGCCACTTCCACGGCGAGCTCGACCACGTCGGCGACCCTGTTGTGCGACCAGAGACGCGGCAACAAGGCCGTCAGCGCGTTCCAGATCTGCCGTGCCGCACCGGAACGGGCCGCGTCGCGCAGGCCGGGCACGGCCCGGTTCATCGCGACGTCGGCGCGGCCGAGCAGCTGTCCCAGGAGGTCGCCGAGCATCCCGCCGTCGAGCTGGTCGCGTGCGGCGAGGATCAGGATCGCGTCGACGGCGTGGGCGCGGTTGACGGTCAGTTCGGCCCCGAGCCCGTAGGACAGGGCGAGGTGCAGGGCGGGGCCCGCCGGGCCGTGGGCCTCGGCGAGCATCGGCAGGAGCGGACCGTCGTGGCCCTTCGACGCCGTCCGCGTCCTCAGGTGCGGCACGAGGTGAGCGGCGACGACCTCCCGCTGGACGGGCAGCATCGACGGCCACCACTCGGGCAACGGGCCCCAGTCGTCGTGCTCGCGCAGGAACTGCTCCGGCTCTTCCAGCCCGGGAGTGACGATCGCGTACAGACCGGTGTCGGCGAGGTCCTGCGAGTACCGCCAGGGGTGGCGGTAGCTGCGTTCCGCGATGACGATCCCGGGGTCGGTCCTGTTCGCGAGCCCCTCTCGCACCTCGGCGGCCGCCTTGCTGTTCAGCGACGCGAACACAGCGGGGTCCGTGTCGCGCGGCAGCCGCCGGACGGCCTGCACCAGGTCGCGCTGCCACGGTTCCCAGCCCTCGGCCTCCGCCCTCGCGAGGCGGCCGGCCAGCGTCGCGGGGTCGATCAGGCCGGACATCTCGGTGGGCGTGGAGACCAGGGCCGGCTTCGGCTGCAGGATCAAACCTCTGGCGATCTCGTACAACCGCTTGCAGAGCTCGTCGGCGATGCCCCCGATGCTCGTGCCGCCGGGCCGTTCCTCCCACTCGAGAGCGAAGTCCACTTCGGACTCCGCCGGACGCGGCGTGCCTCGCCCGGCGAAAACGGCGTCGATCAGTTCGGCACGCGGGTTGCGGCGGGAGCCGTCGGACCACGGCGGCCTGTCGCGGAACGGCTGGATCGCCTGATGGAGCGCTTCCCTGTCCTGCCAGGCGAACCGGACCAGCGCCTCGATGATCCGTTCCGCCGTGGACGGTTCGAGGTGGACCGAGTCGCGGGCGAACGCGGCCAGCAGCTCCCGCGTGAACTCGTCCAAGGTGGCGATTGGCTCGGGGAACGGCCTGGGTTCGAACGCGGCCAGTTCCACGGCCTGTTCCTGGACCGCGGTGCCGCCCAGCTGCTGGGCCAGGTCGCCGGGCAGCTGCTCGGCCAGGGACCGGACCTCGGCCCGCGTCGTCTCACCGGTGTTGCCGAGGTGCTTCACGATCAGCTTGACGGCCTGGCCGCGCAGGTCGTCCGACTCGTGCGCGAACAGCTCCGCGGCGGTCAGCACGACCTCGTCCGGCTTCTCCTTGCCGTGTTTGCCCAGCCAGGCGAGCTGGGCGCGGACGAGCTTCTTCTCGGTGCGGCCGAACACCCACCTGCTCGCCTCGCACAGCAGGTCGAAGTCGAGCCCTTCCGCCTCGTCGAGCAGCTTCAGCCGGTCCTGGGCAAGACCGGCGACCGTCGAACGCGAGTCCGGCAGCATGGCGACGTAGTCCCGCGCGTGAGTCCGCGTCTCGTCCAGCGTGACCTGGAGAACCTCGTGCAGGGCGAGGAAACCGTCCACCTCGCTGGCCGCCCCGCCCTGCTGGAGACGAGCGAGGCACCCGTCCAGCAGCACCTGCCGTTCCGCTCGATCGCGCAGGAACAGCCGCCAGTCCCGGCTGGTCGCGATGACCGCGCCCGCTCCGGCGGCCGCCAGCATCTTCGGGATCAGCACGTCGAAGGACGGGCGCCAGCGCGTGTGGCCGCCGAAGGCCATGAGGTTCACCAGGAACCCGTCCGAGTCGGGCGGGCTGTCGCCGCAGAACTCCAGCACGACGTGGACGAGGTCCTGCCGCCAGCGCCCGCGCGCCGGGATCCTGGCGGCGATCCTCGTGACCAGGTCCGGGAGCCACGGGAGCTCGCGGTGCCGCAGCACGTCGACGAACACGCCGAGGGCGTTGTCGGACCTCCCGTTGTGGAACCAGATCCGGTAGCGCACCAGCCACGGCGCGAGTGCCGAGGCGTTCTGCAGCAGCCCGGCGCCCGCGATCGAGAGCGTCTCCCGGTGCATCCACCGCTCGTCGCCCGCGCGGTGCCGCTTCTCGAACGCGATCAGGTCTTTCGCGTAGTCCTTGCGCTCGCCGGGAGTCAGTCGCTTCAGCACCACCCCGAGGGCGAGAGTCCGGTCCGACTCGATCAGCGCCTGGATCTTGTCGAAGCTCATGCCTTGCCCCTGACCATGTCCGCGGCCAGCACGTGCTTGCACTTGCCGCGGCCACCGCGGTACTCGGCCCACCACTGGCAGGTGCACGCCTCGCCGTTGACGCGGTAGTCACCGACCACCGCGGTGTCGCCGTCCCAGCTGACCGCGTTCTGCGCGACGAGTGCCTTCGCGTTGCGCAGCCTGGGGTTCATGGCCTGGATGTCGACGCCGCCGTAGGGCAGTTCGCGGTGGAAGTACGAGGCTTCGGCGAGGTCGTAGCCCACGCGTCCGGACGTGCCGAGCTGGGCCAGCGCGTCCTTGACCCTGGCGGGGGTGAGCCCGGAGCGGTCGGCCAGGTCCGCGATGTCCACGCGGGGTTCGAAGTCGAGCAGCGCGCCGACCAGTTCGGCGTCGGTGTCCGCGTCCCCGGCGGCGAGCCCGTCGAGGACGGCGCCCTCACCGGACAGGCCGCGGGTCACCTCGGGCGACAGCACGAGCGTCAGGCGCTGCGAGCCCAGATCGACCTCCCAGCCGCTCGCGACGGGCAAGCCGGCGGCGGGCGGGCCGTAGAGGCGGACGGCCTTCGCGAAGCGCAGCAACGGGATGAGCGTCTCGAGGCGGTTCGGGCCCGCGAGGCAGACGGCGTTGGCCGAGGCCGTTCCGCTGAGCCGCAACGACCTCCCGGACGGCACCGCCCACACCGCCGCACGGCCCTTGGGCAGCGTCTTGAGGAACCGCTGCGCGTCCATCGGCGAGAGCTCGGCCTTGAGGTCGAACTTCGAGGTGAGCACCTGGGTCTCGGCGAAACCCCGCAGCCAGCGCGGCGGCAACGGGACCTTCTTCTCCACCACCGCGCCGTCGAGCGTGCCGACCTCGACCTGGTCCGGCCCGACCGTCAGGTGCAGCGGGTCGCCCTTGGTGACGCGGGCGAGCGCACGCCGCAGCGGTTCGTTGACGTCGACGTTCGTGGTCCCGCGGTCGTGGACCTCACCGTCGAGCGCGTCGCCGAGGACGTCCAGGCGCGCGTAGACACCGCAGCAGCCGGAGAACGACTCGAACCGCAGACGGTCGCCGTTGCACGTGACGACCGGGTCGCGGAGGCGTTCGTTGGTGGGCTGGAAGTAGCGCGTGCCCGCGATCTTCGCGATGGCGAGCAGCGCCGTGGCGGCCTGCTGCGAGTCGCCGAGGAACCCGGTGAAGAAACGCGGGTTCGGTGCCCTGCCGCCGGAGGTCTGCAGGCCCAGGGCGCGCCGTGTCTCGTCCAGCCGGGAGTCGGCCACGTAGGCGTACGAGTGCATCGCGCCACTCTAGGGAACAGACGTTCGACACGGCGGCGGAATGATCAAACGTATCGGCGCAACAGGTCCTCCTCGGTCTCCCTGCGCACGATCGGCCTGGCGACGCCGTTCCGGACCGCGATCACCGGCGGACGGCAGACCTGGTTGTAGTTCGAGGCCAGGGCGTGGTGGTAGGCGCCGGTCGCGGGCACGGCGAGCAGGTCTCCCGCGTGCACATCCGCTGGGAGCAGCACGTCCTCGGCCAGCACGTCGCCCGCCTCGCAGTGCCTGCCGACGACCGTCACCGGCCTGGGTTTGCCGCCGCGGCCGACCAGGCGGACGGCGTACTTGGCGCCGTACAGGGCGGGACGCGGGTTGTCGCTCATGCCACCGTCGACGGCCACGAACGTCCGTGTCAGACCGTGTTTCACCGCGCACACGCGGTAAAGGGTGACGCCGGCGTTCGCGACGATCGACCGTCCGGGCTCGATCAACACGCGCGGCGGCGGCACGCGGTGCACGCCGCACTCGTAGTTGAGCGTGCCCGTGATCCGGTGCGCGAACCCTGCGAGGTCGAAGTCCTGCTCGCCCTGCAGGTACGGCGCGCAGAAGCCGCCGCCGAGGTCGAGCTGCTCGATCCTGGTGCCGCAGGACGCGATCAGGCCGACCATCCGCCGCACGGTCTCCTCATAGCTCGCAACGTGTCGGACCTGCGAGCCGATGTGGCAGTGCAGGCCGACGAGCCTCAACGACGGCTGCTCCACGACGCGCAGGATCGCTTCGAGAGCGGCTCCGGACGCGAGCGAGAAGCCGAACTTCTGGTCCTCGACGCCGGTCGCGATCTTGGCGTGGGTGTGCGCGTCGACGCCGGGCGTCACCCGGATCATGACCTCCTGGCCTCGGGTCGCCAGTGCGCCGAGCTGCGCGATCTCGTCCAGCGAGTCGACGACGATCCTGGACACCCCGTACTCCAGCGCGGCCTTCAGGTCCTCGGCGGTCTTCACGTTGCCGTGCATCACGATCCGCTGCGCCGGGAAGCCCGCGGCCCTGGCCAGTGCGAGCTCCCCCGCCGACGACACGTCGAGGGACAGGCCCTCCTGCGCCATCCACCGGTAGACCTCGGGGCAGGGCAACGACTTCCCGGCGAACACGACCTCCGCGTCCGGCAGCGCCCTGCGGAAGGCCCTCGCCCTGGTGCGGACCGTCGGCTCGTCCAGGACCTGGCACGGGGTGCCGAACCGGGCGGCCAGTTGCGTCGCGGGGAGTCCACCGATGACGAGGTCCTGGCCGGCGATCCGGGTGCCGTCCGGCCAGAGACAGTCCTCCAGCACCGGCTCGGTGGCGCATCCGGTGCTGGGCAACAACTCGGCGAGTGTCATGCGTCCAGCACACGCCTGGCGCGGCGCCGTGCCCAGGTCCCGGACGAGACCCTGACACGGGTGGCCGCCACCTTGACGCGATCCTGACGATCACGGTGGCGGGGGCCACATCAGTGCAGGCAGCACCCCGTGGGCATGGGCGGGACCTCGACCGGTTCCCTGGCGGCGGCCTCGATCTCGCCGAGTATCCGTGCGCGGTCAGCCGGGCCGAGGTAGCGGCCGCGGCTGACGACGGAGTGGATGCGGCCGACGTTCGTGATGTCCCGCAACGGGTCCGCGTCCAGCACGACCAGGTCCGCCTGCTTGCCGGGCGTGACCGTGCCGGTCTCGTGCTCCAGGCCGAGGCAGCGCGCGGCGTCGCTGGTGGCCGCCCGGAGTGCCTGGCCCTCGGTGAGACCGGCCTGCACCAGGAGCGCGAGCTCGTCGTGCAGCGAAAAGCCCGGGAAGACGTAGGCGAACCCGGCGTCCGTGCCGGCGACGACGCCGACTCCCGCCTCGTGCATCTCTCGCAGCAGCCGCATGCGGGCGTCCCCGAACCTCTGCAGTTCCGCCACTTCCTCGGGTGTACGCGGCGGGCGGCCGGACATGATCTGCCGCCACTGCTCCCGGAGACCCACCGGGATGTAGCGGATCCGTTCGAGGGCGGCCGGGTCGTTCGGGATGGTCTCGGGTGAGCGGCTCATGTTCCGTTCGACGAAGAGCGTCGGCGACTGCCAGGTGCCCTGCTCGACCATGCTCGCGAACAGCCTGCGGGCACGCGCCGGCGAGTGGGTCGCGACGGCAGCGCGTTCTATCCGGCCCGCGTGACGGCCCCACCAGTTCGGGTCGGCCTGGTCGTCCGGCATGGCGCGGAGCTGGGCGTAGAGAGCTTCGGCGTTGTCCGAAGTGGACGTGAACAGGTTGTACATGTGTTCGTGGGTGTGCTGTGCGAGCGCGTCCTGAATCGGCACGCGGGCCGGGACGTGGCCTGCGAACGGGATGCGCAGCCTGCGTGCCTCCGCGGCGATGGCTGCGTGGCACTCCGGCGACAGGAACGAGTAGACCTTGACGAAGTCCGCTCCCCCGTCCTTGGCCCTGCGCACGGCGGCACGGGCCTCGTCCGGGGTGCGGACGACGTCGGAGCCGGGCCAGATGGCGGCGGGGCCGTCGACGATCGCGCTGGCGATCACCATGCGCGGGCCGAGGATCTCGCCGGACTCGATGCGGCGGCGGGTGTCGTGGACCTCGGGCAGGCCCATCATCTCGCGGATGCCCGTGACGCCCTGGACGACGTGCAGCGGCGCGACCGTGTCCTCGTAGTGCGTCGCGTGGGTGTGCAGGTCCCACAGGCCCGGGATCACGTACTTCCCGGTCACGTCGATCGCCCGGACGCCGCGCGGGACGTCCCGGTGGTGGCCGGCGGCCAGGATCCGGTCGCCGGCCAGCACGATCGTCGAGGCGGCGACGGGTGCCCGGCCGGTGCCGTCGATGAGCGTCGCCCCGCGCAGCACGGTCACGCCGCCCGCCGCCATCGCGGGTTGCCCCACGGCGCCCAGCGCGACCGCTCCGAGTGCGCCTTTCCCCAGCCAGGACAGCACGTCCCGGCGAGCCACGTCCCCCACCGCTCCACCTTCCCCCGAAGTCCCCCGCTTCCACGCTAGCGACCTCGGGGTGGTGGAGCAGTAGGGCTGGCACCCGGCTACGGGCGGGTCCACACCGCCACGTAGTCGACCAGCATCGGCCGGCCAGGCGTGGTCTGCGCGGTCGGCGTCGCGCGGCCCGCGACACCGTTCGGGAACGCGCCGCCCACGGCCACGTTCAGCAGGATGAAGTAGCCCTGGTGCGAGGTCATGTTGTTCCACGACGTGGCGTCCATCTGGTTCTGCCGCACGATGTGGAACTGCTGACCGTCGACGTACCACCGCAGCTGGTTCGGGCTGACCGAGCGGTCCCACTCGAAGCGGTAGGTGTGGAACGCGGACTGGCAGGTGCTGCCGGGGCAGGCACGGGACGCGCCGAGGCCGTTCGTCTCGTTGCACGGGCCGCCGGGGTTGACGCCGCAGTGCAGCACGCCCCAGACGCTGTTGATGCCGTTGACGTTCTCCATCACGTCGAACTCACCGATGCTCGGCCAGTTCCAGTAGTTGCCGCGGTACGGCGAGCCCAGCGCCCAGAACGCCGGCCAGTAGCCCAGCGCGGCCGCACCGGTGACGTTCGGCATCTGGATGCGGCCCTCGATGCGCAGGACACCGCCCGCCGGTGCCTTGAAGTTCGACCGGCGGGTCTCGATGCGAGCCGAGGTCCACTCACCCGATCCGGACCGCAACGGGGTGATCCGCAGGTTGCCGGAGCCGTCGAGAGCGAGGTTGGACCGGTCGTTGGTGTAGCGCTGGATCTCACCGGTGCCCCAGTTGCCGGGGCCGCCGGGGTAGCCGTGACCGGTGTCGACGATCCAGTTGTTGCCGTTCGGAGCGCTGTTGTTCGCGCCGGTGAAGTCGTCGGACCAGGCCAGGGACCAGCCTGTCGGGGTGGGCGGGACCGCTGCCTGCGCGATGCCGGAGAGCGGGAGGACCAGGGCCAGTCCCAGCAGGGCGCGCGTGAGTTTTCGAGCCACGATGATGACCTCTCTGTCACGATCGCACGGCAGCGGAACTCCATGGAAGCGCTCTCACGACCTCGCGTCAACGGTCGAGCGCCCAGCAGCACCGCGTCTCGGTACGATCACCGGTCGTGACGGATGGCATCTTCGACGGTTTCGAGGACTACCGGACGCCGACGTCCGACGACTACAAGAACACGCTGACCAACGGCATGGTCGTGTTCGACGCCAACGTGCTGCTCAACCTCTACCGGTTCAACAGCACCACGCGGGCCGACCTGATCAAGGTCATGCAGTCGCTGGGCGACGGCCTGTGGATTCCCCACCAGGTGATGCGCGAGTTCTGGCGCAACCGCGAGTCGGTCATCGACCAGCTGGGCGAGACGCCGAAGGAGTCGCTCGCCAAGCTGGACAAGGCACGCCAGGACGCCGAGGAGGCCGTGCGGGCCTGGAGCAACCGGATCTACCTGCCCGAAGGCGAGCGCAACGACCTGCTCACCAAGCTGAACGGCGTGTTCCAGGCCGTTAGGGGGACGATCAGCGAGCAGGCCGACGCCAACGCGCACCCGCACGACACCAACAACGACGCCATCGTCACCACGCTCGACTCGATCCTCACCGGCCGGAAGGGCTCGGCGGTGCCGGTCGAGGACCACGAGGCCGCCGTGGCCGAGGCCGAGCGCCGGATCGCCGCCAAGGAACCGCCCGGTTACCTGGACCTGGACAAGACCGCCCCGGAGAACCGGGCCGGTGACTACCTGGTCTGGAAACAGGTGCTGCTGGAAGCCGAGCGCCGCAAGTGCGACGTGCTGCTGGTGACGAGCGACGCCAAGGACGACTGGTGGAGGCGGAGCAAGGGTCAGCTGCGCGGCCCCCGGCTGGAGCTGATGGCGGAGTTCCGCCGGAGCACCGGGCGCCGGCTGTTCATGATCCAGCCGTCGGAACTCATCAGGCGGGCGGACTCGCTGACGGACGTGCACGTGAACCCGAAGTCGGCCGACGACATCGAACGCGTCGAGAAGACCGCCGCCGGCTCGGTGCCGCCCGAGGTGGCCAGGGAACTCATGGCAGAGATCTGCCGCAGGATCGAAGAGACAGGGGAAGTGAATCTGACGACGGCGCAGGAACACCGCGCCATCAACGAATGGATCGCCGACCCTGCGATCGGGGGTGTGCTCGCCGAGCACTTGCCCTCGGACGAGATTCACTTGTGGCTCAGGAATGAAGCAATTATGGGCCAGTGGCGCGCCCTTCACGGATTCGGCCCGTACACGGACCTGGTAGCGGTGCGCTATCAAACACCTGCCGAGATCGTCGACGAAACCTGCGGGCCGAACTGGTACCTACGACGACCTGAAACCACGAAAAGCATGCAGTCAGGTTGTCTTGCGACTAACGGCACCGATGTGCGGTATGTGTGCTGGGGCTCTGAAACAATGTTCGACGAATTGCTCCGCGCCGTCGCGCGCAGCCAGGACACCACGACCGTCCGGCCGATGATCGTGATCATGCAGCACGCGGAGCCCGTCGAGTTCGAGTACCTCAGGTCCGCGGCCGACGATGCGGGAGCCGACCTGGTCTACCTGAGGAAGATCCTCACCCCGAATCCCGATCACGCGGGCTGACCCTCACACCTCGAAGCGGTACCCCATCCCCGGCTCGGTGATGAGGTGCCGCGGGTGGGCCGGATCGTCCTCCAGCTTGCGCCGCAACTGGGCGAAGTAGACGCGCAGGTACTGGGACTCGTTGACGTGCATCGGCCCCCACACCTCCTGCAGCAGCTGCTTCTGCGACACGAGCCGGCCGGGGTTGCGTGCCAGGATCTCCACCAGGCCCCACTCGGTCGGCGTCAGGTGCACCTCGTGGCCGTCGCGCCGGACCTTCTTCACGGCCAGGTCCACGACGAACGACGACGTCTCGACCACCGGATCGCCCGCCTCGCGCGCCACGTTGCGGCGCACGGCGGCGCGCAACCTGGCCAGCAGCTCGTCCATCCCGAACGGCTTGGTCACGTAGTCGTCGGCGCCCGCGTCGAGCGCCTCGACCTTGGCCGACGAGTCGGTGCGCGCGGACAGCACGATGATCGGGATCGTGGACCAGCCGCGCAGGCCGGCGATCACGTCCACGCCGTCGATGTCGGGCAGGCCGAGGTCGAGCACGACGACGTCCGGTTTGCCCGCGACGGCGACACCCAGCGCGGATCTGCCGTCGTAGGCCGTCATCACGTCGTAGCCCCGCGCGCTGAGGTTGATCCTCAACGCGCGCACGATCTGCGGTTCGTCGTCGACCACCAACACTGACGTCATCCGGAAGTCTCCTCGTAGGCGGGCAGCGAGATGACCACGGTCAGTCCCCCGCCCGGTGTGTCCTCGGCGCTGATCTCCCCGCCCATGGCGGCGGTGAAGCCCTTCGCGACGCTCAGCCCGAGCCCGACACCCGGTGTGGCGGAGCGGTCGCCGAGGCGTTGGAACGGCGCGAACACCTTGTGCCCGGCCTTCTTCGGCAGTCCGGGCCCGTGGTCGACGATCCGCAGCTCGACGGACGATCCGTGGCGGCTGGCGCGAATCGCCACCGGCGACGGACTGCCGTGGCGCAGGGCGTTGTCCACCACGTTCGCGACCACGCGCTCCAGCAGCCCCAGGTCCGCCAGCACGGGCGGCAGGTCCTCGGCCACGGCCACCGACACCTCTCCCCCCATGCCGGCGAGCGCCCTGGCCACGACCTCGTAGTAGCCGACCGGCCGCAGCACCGGCTCGACCGACCCGGTCGCGAGCCGTGACGAGTCCAGCAGGTTGTCCACCAGGCCGGTCAAGCGGTCGGCGGACTCCTCCACGGTCTCCATCAGCTCGGCGACGTCCTCTTCGGACAGTGGCAGCGACGCGTCGCGCAGGCTCCCGATCGCGGCCTTGATCGACGTCAGCGGCGTGCGGAGGTCGTGGCCCACCGCCGACAGCAGTGCCGTGCGCAGCTCCGACGTCTCGACCTTGCGGTGCGCGTCCCGCGTCTCGTCGGCCATTCGCTGCTGCCGCAACGCCATCAGCGCCTGTCCGGCCGCCGCCTCCAGCACCCGCTGGTCGCTCGCGGGCAGCACCCGGCCGCGCAGGGCCAGGTGGATGTCGGAGGTGACCATCACGTCCGCGTCGGCGTCGTCCGGGTCGTCGCAGGGCCGCGGTCCCACGCAGGAGACGCGTTTCCACGCGCCACCACGGCGTTCGAGCAGCGCCACCGACTCCAGGCCGAAGTTCTCCCGGATCTTCTCCAACAGGCGCGCCAACGGGTACGGGCTCGTCAGCACGGTCCGCGAGTAGGAGGCCAGCAACGCGGCCTCGGTCCGTGCCCTCGCGCCCTGTTCCGCCAGCCGCGCCGCGCGGTCGACCGTCAGCGCCACCACGGTCGCGACGATCACCATGGCCGCCAGCGTGATCACGTTCTCCGGCGTCTGCACGGCCAGGCTGTAGTAGGGCTCGGTGAAGAAGTAGTTCAGCAGCCCGGCTCCGAGCACCGCGCAGAACAACGCGGGTCCCAGCCCGCCCGCGATCGCCACCACGCACGTGACCAGCAGGAACGCCACGAGATCCGTCGAGAAGTCCAGCTCGTCGCGCCACAGCATGCCCAGCGCGGCGACGGCGGCCGGCAGCACGAGCGACAGCACCCAGCCCGTCGCACGACGTTTCCACGACAACGGGTCCGCGCCGGCCTTCCAGCGCAGACCGCGCCGCGACTCGTCGTGCGTGACCATGTGCACGTCGATCGCACCGGACTTCTGCACCACGGCCGCGCCGATGCCCTCGTCGAACGCCCGCGCGATCCGTGACCTGCGCGAGGTCCCCAGCACGAGCTGGGTGGCGTTGACCCCGCGGGCGAACTCCAGCAACGCCGTCGGCACGTCGTCGCCGACCACGGAGTGGAAGGTCGCGCCGACGTCCTCGGTGATCTTGCGGGAGCGGGCGATGTGCTCGGGCGTGACGCCGGAGAGTCCGTCGCCGCGCATCACGTGCACGACCAGGAGTTCCGCGCCCGCCCTGGTCGCGATCCGGCGGGCGCGGCGGATCAGCGTCTCGCTCTCCGGGCCGCCGGTGATGGAGGCGACGACCCGTTCCCTGGTCTCCCAGGTGTCGGTGATCTCCTTCTCGCTGCGGTAGCGCTGCAACGCGACGTCGACCTGGTCCGCCACCCACAGCAACGCCAGCTCGCGCAACGCCGTCAGGTTGCCGAGCCGGAAGTAGTTGCCCAGCGCGGCGTCGATCCGGTGCGCGGGATAGACGTTGCCGTGCGCCAGACGCCTGCGCAGCGCCTCCGGCGTGAGGTCGATCAGCTCGACCTGCTCGGCGCGGCGGACCACCTCGTCCGGCACGGTCTCCCGTTGCCGCACACCGGTGATCCGCTCCACCACGTCGTTGAGCGACTCCAGGTGCTGGACGTTGACCGTGGACAGGACGTCGATGCCCGCTTCCAGCAGTTCCTCGACGTCCTGCCACCGCTTCTCGTTGCGCGAGCCCGGCGCGTTGGTGTGCGCGAGCTCGTCGATCACGGCGACCTCGGGCCTGCGCTCGAGGATCGCGTCCACGTCCATTTCGGACACTTCGAGGTCGCGGTGCCGCATCACCCTGCGCGGCACCACCTCCAGGTCCCGCAGCAGGGAGGCGGTCTTGTCGCGGCCGTGGGTCTCCACGAGCCCGACGACCACCTCCGTGCCGCGCTCCCGGCGCCGGTGGGCCTCGCCGAGCATGGCGAAGGTCTTGCCGACGCCGGGAGCGGCGCCGAGGTAGATCCTCAGCTCACCCCGGCGACCGTCAACGGGCGCTGTCGATGGCACGGTTCAGCGCAGTCACGTTGACGGTGGTGGTGAAGGTGCCGTGAGTGTTGGCAGCGACCAGCTCGCGGACCTTCTCCACGGACAGCCCGGACGCGCGCGCCACGCGGGGCACCTGCAACGCCGCGTAGTCCGGGCTGATGTGCGGGTCGAGGCCGGAGGCGGACGCGGTGACGGCGTCCTGCGGGACCTGGCTCTCGGGCACGCCCTCGCGTTGCGCGATCTCCGTTCGGCGCTCGGCGATGACCTTGGTGTAGTCCTCGTTGATCTCGCTCTTGTTCGACCCACCGGACGCGGGCAGCGTCGCGGCGGACGGCCTCGGGACGAAGTACTGGTCGCCTTCGCGGACGACCGCGACCAGCGTCGTGTCCGCGGCCTCGGCGTTGGCGTGCAGGCCGGGGATCCGCGAGATGCCCCACACCGACAGCGGGTAGAGCACACCGAGGAGCACCGTGAGGGCGAGCAGGATCCGCAGACCCGCCCACGACTGCTTCAGGAAGTTGTTCATGGTTCAGCCGATCCCGGGGATGAGTCGCACGAGCAGGTCGATCAGCCAGATCCCGGCGAACGGCGTCACGACGCCGCCCAGGCCGTAGATCAGCAGGTTGCGCCGCAGCAGCGCGCTGGCGCTGGACGGCCGGTACCGCACACCCTTGAGCGCCAGCGGGATCAGCGCCACGATGACCAGCGCGTTGAAGACCACCGCCGACAGGATCGCGGACTGCGGCGTGGCCAGGTGCATGATGTTGAGCTTGTCCAGCGCCGGGTAGATCGCCGCGAACATCGCCGGCAGGATCGCGAAGTACTTCGCCAGGTCGTTCGCCACGGAGAACGTCGTCAGCGCACCACGCGTGATCAGCAGCTGCTTGCCGATCTCCACGATCTCGATGAGCTTGGTCGGGTCCGAGTCGAGGTCGACCATGTTGCCGGCCTCCTTCGCGGCCGACGTGCCGGTGTTCATCGCGACACCGACGTCCGCCTGCGCGAGTGCGGGCGCGTCGTTCGTGCCGTCACCGGTCATCGCGACCAGCCGCCCGCCCTCCTGCTCCTTGCGGATCAGGGCCATCTTGTCCTCGGGCTTGGCCTCGGCGAGGAAGTCGTCGACCCCGGCCTCGTCCGCGATGGCCTTGGCGGTCAACGGGTTGTCGCCGGTGACCATGACCGTCCGAATGCCCATCGCGCGCAGTTCGGCGAAGCGTTCCTTCATGCCGGGCTTGACCACGTCCGACAGCCGGATGATGCCGAGCACCTTGTCGTTCTCGGCCACGACGAGCGGGGTGCCGCCCTGGGCGCTGATCTCGTCCACGATCTCGCGGGCGGTGTCGCTCAGGTCGAACGCGGACGCGGCGCCCTTGCGGATGCTGCGCTCACCGAGGTCGATGCCGGACATGCGGGTCTGCGCCGTGAACGGCACGAACTCGCCGGTCTTCTCGTGCTCGGTGGCCGGTTGCCCGCCCGCCAGCTCGAGGATGCTGCGGCCTTCCGGGGTGTCGTCGGCGAGGCTCGCGAGCCGGGCGGCCGCGACGAGCTCCTCGTCGGAGGCCGGGCCGACCGGGATGAACTCGGTCGCACGCCGGTTGCCCCAGGTGATCGTGCCGGTCTTGTCGAGCAGCAGCGTGTCGATGTCGCCGGCGGCCTCGACCGCCTTGCCCGAGGTGGCCAGCACGTTGCGCTGCACCAGCCGGTCCATGCCGGCGATGCCGATGGCCGAGAGCAGCGCGCCGATCGTCGTCGGGATCAGGCAGACCAGCAACGCGGTCAGCACGACCACCGACTGCTCGCCGCCCGAGTAGATCGCGAACGGCTGCAGTGCCACGACGGCCAGCAGGAAGATGATCGTCAGCGTGGACAGCAGGATCGTCAGCGCGATCTCGTTCGGCGTCTTCTGCCGTTCCGCGCCTTCGACCAACGCGATCATCCGGTCCACGAAGGACTCGCCGGGCCGCGTCGTGATCCGGACGACGATCCGGTCGGACAGCACGGTCGTGCCGCCCGTGACCGCGCACCGGTCGCCGCCGGACTCGCGGATGACGGGCGCGGACTCACCGGTGATCGCCGACTCGTCCACGGTCGCGATGCCCTCGACCACGTCACCGTCGCCGGGGATCACCTCACCCGCCTCGACGACGACCAGGTCGCCGATCTTGAGCTCGGTGCCCGCCACGACGTCGCCGTTGACGAGCCGGGCGACGGCGTCCTTCTTCGTGCGCCGCAACGAGTCCGCCTGTGCCTTGCCGCGTCCCTCCGCGACGGCCTCCGCGAGGTTCGCGAACAGCACGGTGAACCACAGCCACGCCGCGACGGCGATGGTGAACACGCTCGGGTCGGTCACCGCGAACACGGTGACCAGCAGCGAACCCACCCACACGACGAACATGACGGGACTGCGCAACTGGTGGCGCGGGGACAGCTTCTTCAGTGCCTCGGGCAGTGCGGCCGCGAGACCGGGCTTGGTGGTCACAGCAGTGCCTCCGCGATGGGACCGAGAGCGAGAGCGGGAACGAACGTCAGCGCGGCGACCAGCACGATCGCGCCGGTCAGCAGCGTCGCGAACAACGGCCCGGTGGTGGGTAGCGTGCCCGCCGTGACCGGCACCTTCTTCTGGGCCGCGAGGGATCCGGCGAGCGCCAGCACCGCGATGATCGGGATGAACCGGCCGAACAGCATGCACAGGCCGAGTGACGACTGGAACCAGTCGTTCGTCACCGTGATGCCGGCGAACGCCGACCCGTTGTTGTTCGACGCCGACGCGTAGGCGTAAAGGATCTCCGACAACCCGTGCTCTCCCGGGTTGTTCAGCGCGCCTTGGGTGCTCGGCAGGATCGCGGCGATCCCGGCGCCGATCAGCAGCACGGTCGGCATCGCGAGGATCGAGACCGCGGCGGCCGTGACCTCCTTGCGCCCCAGCTTCTTGCCCAGGTACTCGGGCGTGCGGCCGACCATCAGACCCGCCAGGAACATCGCGATGATCGCCATCACGAGGATGCTGTAGAGCCCGGTGCCGACACCGCCCGGCGTCATCTCGCCGAACAGCATGTTCAGCAACGCCGCGCCACCACCGAGACCGGTGTAGCTGTCGTGCAGCGAGTTGATCGCGCCGGTCGACGTGCCGGTGGTGGCGTCGGCGAAGATCGCGCTGCCGGGGATGCCGAACCGGAGTTCCTTGCCCTCCAACGGCCTCACACCGGCGGCCTCCGCGGCCCAGATCACCGCGAGCATGGCGGTCCAGATGACGCCCATGACGCTCAGCAGGACGTAACCCTGCTTCCTGTTGCCCACCAGCTGACCGAACGTGCGGGTCAGCGCGACCGGGATCACCAGGATCAGGAAGATCTCGATCAGGTTCGTCCACTCGTTCGGGTTCTCGAACGGGTGCGCGGAGTTCGCGTTGAGCACACCGCCACCGTTGGTGCCGAGCTCCTTGATGACCTCCTGGCTCGCGACGGGTGCGTTCGCCACGAGCTGCCCGTCAACGTCCACACCGGACTTGAGGCTCATCGTGACACCGAACGCGATCAGCACGATCGCACCGATGAACGCGATCGGCAGCAGGATCCTCGTGGTGCCGCGGACCAGGTCGACCCAGAAGTTGCCGAGCCGGTCCGTCTGGCTCCGCACGAACCCGCGGACCAGGGCGATGGCGACCGCGAGGCCGACCGCCGCTGACACGAAGTTCTGCACGGTCAGGCCGATCATCTGGACCGCGTGGCCCATGACCGCCTCGGGCACGTACGACTGCCAGTTCGTGTTGGCCACGAAGCTGATCGCCGTGTTGAACGCCATGCCGGGACCGATGTTGCCGCGGTCGAAGTCGAACGGCAGCAACGACTGCGCGCGCTGGATCACGTACAGGAACACGATGCCGACGAACGAGAAGCCCAGCACGCCGTACGCGTAGGTGCTCCACTTCTGCTCGGCGTCCGGGTTGATCCGCGCGAAGCGGTAGATGGCCTTCTCGGCGCGTAAGTGGCTCTTGGCGGTGAACACGCGAGCCATGTAGTCGCCGAGGGGCCGGTACGCGACCGCGAGGGCCGCGACGAGGATGCCGACCTGCAGGAGGCCGGCCACGAGAGGTGACATCAGAACTTCTCCGGCCTGACGAGTGCGATGAACAGGTAGACGATCAGCCCGAGCGCGATCACACCGGCGACGGCGTTCGCGACAAGTCCCGTGCTCACAACTTCTCCAGTCCACGCACCGTCAGGCCGAGCACGACGAAACTCCCGATCAGCAGCAACGCATAGGCCAGGTCGGCCATGACGCCGCTCCCTTCAACGACAAGGTCTTCTTGATGACGCACGGAAGCTTGCGGCACGAAATGCCTGATCAGGGGGTGCCTGACAACGTCCTTACGGGGGTGGGGCCGGCTTTTACGCGTTCTTGAGGCCGGGGAGACCTGGGTCTCATCCGATAGGGCTCATCGCGGTCACGATCCGTGAGATCGACGGCCAACGACACCCGAATCGTTACCCAACGTGATAACACCGGCTCGCCTGCCGACGACGTAACGGCCACAGCGTCCGAACGGCGTAACGAGGAGGCCTCCATGGCGACCACGTTCTGGGCTTGGGTCGTGTCCGCTCTCGTCATCGTGCTGCTCGCGGTGGTGATCCCCAGCCGCATCGGTGCGCAGAACGTCCTGCGCGACGCCCGCGGCCGCTACAGCCTCTCGCGGGTGCAGGTGATGGCGTGGACGGTCGTGCTGCTTTCGCTCATCACCGGCATGGCGTTCGGCCGGTTCGCGGCCGGGCAGGTCGACGTGGCCGGGTTCGTGATCCCGCAGCAGGTGCTGTGGCTGCTCGGCGTCTCGCTCGGCTCCGGTGTCGTGGCGGGGGCGATCAAGGTCGCCAAGAGCACGAGCCGGCCCGAGTCCGTGGCGGCCTACCCGCGTGGTGAGGAAGGCGGGCGGTTCTGGGAGATGCTGACCGTCGAGGAGGGAGCGTCGGCGGGCCGGTCCATCGACCTGGCGAAGTTCCAGAACTTCGTCATCACCGTGCTGCTGGTGCTGCTCTACGTCGCGCAGGCCGTCTCGGCGCTGCGGGCCGTGGACAACCCCGCGGGGATCGCCGGGCTGCCCGTGTTCTCCGAGGCGCTGCTGGTGCTGCTCGCGGTGAGCCACGCCGGGTACCTGCTGGGCAAGATCCCTTCGCCGGCCGGGACTCCCGAGGGCGGCACGATGGCCGAGCGCCTCGCTTCCGTTGTATCGGAGGAGAATGTGGCGAAGGTCGTCCCCGAGGTGCGCACCGCGTGATATCCACTCACGCGTGATCGACCCAGTGCGCCGCGGCGAGACGTGGCACCGGCCTGCCAGGTCCGGCTACCCGGATCCCTTGAAGATGCTGGGGTACGTGTGGCCGGTGGTCGAGGAGCTGCGGGGCAAACCCCGCGAGCAGTGGCCGGAACCGGGTTCGCTCGCGGACGCGCTGGTGGAGCTGGCGGAGTACTTCGAGGAGGCCGGGTGGGACGACTTCGCCCTGCGGACCCACCACGAGGTGCTGGAGTTCCGCCGGCAGCTGGGTGACCCGGCGAAGCTGCGGCTGGTGCTGACCTCGTTGCGCGACAACCTCATCCGGCAGGAACGGTACGAGGAGGCGCTGGAGGTCGCACGGGAGGAACTGCCGCTGGCGCTGAGCCTGGCCGTGCCGGGCGACAGCACCACCAGTATCGCCAACACGGCCCGGTACTGGGTCACCGATCTCCTGGGCACGCTCGGCAGGCACGCAGAGGCCGCCGAGAACGCCCGGCTGGCCGTCGCCGAACTGGACGGCCAGGAACTGGTGCCGCACAGGCTGCCGGGCTACGACCTCGCGCACGCTTGGCTGGAGTACGCACATCGCCTCGCGAAGATCGGGGACTACGAGCAGGCTGCGGAGTTCACCGCGCGAAGATCGGGGACTACGAGCAGGCTGCGGAGTTCACCGCGCGGAGTGCGGCGTTCTGGCGGCAGCGCGGTCCGGGGCGGAACATCAACGCGCACAGTGCTTTCGAGGAGCTCGGCCTCCTGCAGGTGCGCCTGGGCCGGTTGGCGGAGGCCCGCGCGTCCGCGGACGAGGCCGTGGCGGTGCTGCGGGAGCACGCGGAGACCGACGGCGACCAGCTGTCCCTCGACGACCTCGCCGGAGGACTCCACAACCACGCCAACCGCCTGCGCGACCTGGGCCACTTCGAGGAGGCGGTGGAGGCCGCCCAGGAGTCGGTGGACCGCTACCGCGCGTTGCTCGCGGGCACCGAACACCCTGCCAGGGTCATGCGGGCGGAACTGCGGCTCTCGGTAGCACTCGTCAGTCTCGGCAGCAGGCTGCACAACGTCGGCAGGCTCGACGAGTCGCTCGCCGCCAGCGACGAGGCCCTCGCCCTCGCAACGAAGCACGAGGACCGCGAGCTCGGCCGCAGGGAGCTCGCGCGGGCGTGGAACAACCGGGCCGGCCTCCTGATCGCGCGCGGTTCCCACGCCGAGGCCCAGGAAGCCGCCGCCCTCGGCATCGAGCTGAACCAGACGGACGACGGAAAGGCCCTGGCGCGCAACACCTTCGCCCTGGCCGCTGCACATGCGGGGTCACTCGACGCCGCGCTCGAAGCCTCGTCGCTGGCGGTCACCCACTACCGGGAACGGCACGCGGAGAACCCGTACGAGCACGGCTACCTGCTGGCCGACGCGCTCACCGACCACGCCGTCGTGCGGACCCTCCGATCCGAACGCACCGAGGCCTCGGTGGCGATCACCGAGGCCCTGGCGATGCTCGAGGAACTCGCCGCGCACAACCCCGCCCGCTACCAACGCGAACTGGACCACGCACGTGAGGTCGCCGGCAGGATCTAGAGGTTCTTGCCGAAGAACTCCGCCACCCGCTCGACGACCTGCGGCACGTACCTGTCGTACAGGTCGACGTGCGTGGCGCCGTCGACCCAGTGGAACTCCTTGGCACCGCCCGCTTTCTGGTAGGCCTCCACGCTCATCCACGACGTGACGGCCTCGCGACCGGCCACCAGCAGCAACGGCCGCGGCGCGATCAGGTCGACCGCGCGGAACGCGTCGAACGCCGCGATGCGTCCCACGCTGCTCCACGTCACCGTCTTCGCTGAACGCGGGTGCTCACCGCGTGGCGTGCAGTAGTACTCCCAGCCCTCGAACGAGTGCAGGCCTCCCGCTCGCGCCTGCTCGCCGGTCTCCGGGAAGAGCGTGAAGCCGCCGTCCCGCACCTGGTCCAGCATCCCTTGCAGCACAGCGGGATCCTGGGTGCCGTCCGCGCCGAACCGGAACTGGCGGGCGATGTCGGCCAGGCTGACGGTGGCGATCGCCTTGATCCGGTGGTCGGTCCCCGCGGCGGCCACCCCGTACCCGCCGGACGCGCAGATGCCGAGCACGCCCACGCGTTCGTCCAGTCCGCTGAGGAACGTCACGGCCGCCCGGATGTCCTCGACCCGTTGGAACGGGTCCTCCAGGCCGCGCGGCTCCCCCGCGCTCTCGCCCTGGTATGCGGCGTCGAACGCCAGCGCCAGGAAGCCCTGTTCCGCGAGCCGCTGTGCGTACAGTCCCGCCGTCTGCTCCTTGACGCCGGTTCCGGGATGCCCGACGACGATCGCGCCACGCGGGGCACCCTGCGGCCGGTGGAGGTGGCCGGCGATCTCGAGTCCGTTGCTGAGGAAGGTCACGTTTTCCATGTCCGCAACGGTCGTCTTCGGGTGCCCGGCCCAACCAGGGACAGCCCAGCCTATGCACACCAGTACCAGGCACATGGCCACGAGAACACGGACACTGGAGGCATGAACGAACTGGGCGAGTTCCTCCGCACCCGCCGCGCCGCCGTGGACCCGCAGCACGCGGGCTTCCCCGACGACGGCAGGACCCGGCGCGTCCCTGGTCTGCGCCGCGAGGAACTGGCCCACCTCGCGCACGTGAGCGTCGACTACGTCGTCCGGCTGGAACAGGGCCGCACGAAACGGGTCTCCCGCACCGTCCTCGACGCACTGGCCGACGCGCTCCAGCTTGCGACGGACGAGCGCGACTACCTGTTCACCGTCGCGGACGTCGCCCCGGCGAGGCAGGAGGCCGCACCCGAGGTCGCCGCGCGGCTTCAGCAGCTGCTGGACGGCATGCCGGACATCCCGGCGATGGTCCTGCACCGCCGCATGGACGTGCTCGCCTGGAACCGCGGAGCCGCGGCACTTCTCACGGACTTCGAGGCGCTTCCCGCGCCACGGCGCAACCTGATCCGGCTGACGTTCCTCGACCCTGCGTTCCGCGCCCTCTACGGCGACTGGGAGCGCTCGGCCAGGGAATGTGTTGCTGTGCTGCGGATGGAGGCGGGCCGCACCCCGCACGATCCCGCGCTGAGCTCGCTCGTCGGCGAGCTGAGCGTGCGGGATCAGGACTTCCGCACGTGGTGGGCGAGCCATCAGGTGCGCGGGCCACGCCAGCTCGTGAAGACCTACCACCACCCGGTCGCGGGCGAGCTCACGCTCGACGTGCAGCAGTTCACTGTGGACACTCACCCGGACCAGCTGCTCGTCGCCTACACCGCGACGGACGACGCGTCACGGGAGGGCCTGCGCTTCCTTCTGCTGTCGGCGCAGGCCCTCCCGTCAGATCACTTGCCGGCGCGGTAGGCCGTCCAGGCGCTCTGCATGCGGGTGTTCTGACCAGGGGTGAACTGGTTGTAGCAGTCGTCGTAGGAGTAGTCCATGTAGTTGTGGATCGGGTCCAGGCCCGTCCGCGAGCAGGAGTCGCGGCCCTCCGGGCAGCCCGAGGTGGAGCTGGTCTGCGCCGGGGTGTCCGAGACCTCGTCGTTGGTCGCGGTGCAGCCGCCCTGGAAGGTGTGCCAGAGGCCCATCCAGTGCCCGACCTCGTGCGTCACGGTCTTGCCGAGGTTGAAGTTGACCTCGGAACCGCCGGGGACGGTGGCGTAGTCGACCACGACGCCGTCCATCTTCGGGTCGCCCTTGTACCAGCTCGGGAACGTCGCGAAGCCGAAGCCGTCGATGTCGGCGAACCAGATGTTGAGCGTCGCGGCCGTGCCGACGCGGGTCTGGGTCTTCATCGCGCGCTCGGTGGAGGCGTTGTCCGCACCGCCGTTGAACCACGTGTTGTTCTGGTAGCGCTTGGTCTGCTGCAGCACGAACTTGAAGCCCGTCTTCGCCGCGGCGCTCGACTCGACGCCCGCGAAGCCGTCGTTGAGGACCTTGAGCTGCTTGGTGAGGGTGGCGTCGGAGATCGCGCCCTTGCCCGCGGTGGTGGTCACGACGTGGAAGACCACGTTGATCGTGCCGCCCGCCAGCGCGCTGAACTCGCCGAGCGAGTTGTTCTTCGCGATCTTGGCGCGCAGGTCCGCGTTCATCTGGGCGGCCTGGGCGTCGGAGATCTCGTTGCGGTCGTGGCCGGTGCTGCCGGGCCTGCCGCGTGCCGCCGAGTGCTCGTCGGCGTGCGTGTCGGCACATTCGACCGAGCCGACGGCGGTCGCGGCGGGGGAACCGCCGAGCAGGGTGATCGCGCCGGCCGCGAGCATTGCGGCGGCGAACGCCGGCAGCACGCGCTTTCTCGTGAGAGACATTGGACTTTCCTCCATGCAGGGTGGAGGAATAGTGACTCACGCATGGGTCCTTTGTGGATCTTGACGTATTCACACAGTACGAACGTCGTGGGCCGGAAGGCCGCTCCACCACCGTGCGTAACGCTTGTACACCTGCGGTTCGCGGTCCCCCAGGAGCTTGCGCAGCGCCGCGGCCTCCTCGGCCAGCCCGGCCCATTGTCGCTCGTCCAGGGCGTGGAACGCGGTCGCTTCCACGCCTCCGTCCTCGGTGGGGCGCCACACCCCGGCCACGTACCCGTCGACCAGCAGGGTTGGCAGAGTGTCACCGTTGTTGCGGATGACGAGTTTGCGGTATTCCTCCGGAATGATCCGGCTGCGGTCGGCGTAGGCGAGCAACGTGCTGTCCCACATGGCCATCAGCCGTGGCGGCGCCGGGGTGTCCTCGGCCGGGATCGTCCGGTTCGGAACGTCGTAGTGGTCGCCGTGCCGCACGAGGTCCAGTGATGCCAGCGCTTCCCGGATCGTGGTGCGGGGCAGCATGCTGAACTGGTTCATGTCGAGCACGGTCGCGGGCCCGAAGCCGGTGAGGTAGCGGCGCAGCATCTCCGCGACGGCCGCCATCCGTTCGCGGGGCTCGGCCGCCACGGCCTGATAGGACGGTCGCAGCCCGAACGACCACGGCCCGCCCGTCGGCGCGTGCACGAGCCCGCCGTAGGTCCGCAGCGCCCACCAGACGCCGGGCTCACCGACGTCGCCGACGTGCGAGTGCAGCAGTTCCTCGATCTCCGCCTTCTGCCGGGGCGTCGCGGCGAACTCCAGCAGGTGCTCCAGCAGTGCGTCGGCCTGCTCGACCGAGATGTTCATGCCCTTGAACCGCTTGTCGTAGAGCCGCGACGCCCTCAGCGCGGGCAGCATCGCGTGGTGGAACGCCTCGTGGTCGGCGGCCGTGACGGCGTGCAGGGTGATCCGCATCAGCGATGCCTTGCGGACCACCCCGGTCACGAACGCCTCGTCCAGATCAGCAGGGTCGAAGCCCTCGATCCGGTTCCACAGCGCGATGTAGGGCGAGGCGGGTTCCTGCGCCTGGATCGCGACGATCCGGTCCACGGCCGTCGGCAGGTCCACCGGTTCACGCCGCAGCAGCATCTGCCGGTCGAGCGTGGCGCGGTTGAGCTGACGTGCCGTGAGGGTCATGACCGGAATCCTGGCTCACCGCAGCTTCGACGGCCACCAGATTCGCCCGCCGATGTCGACCGACAGCGCCGGCACCAGCAACGACCGCACCAGCAACGTGTCCAGCAGGACACCGAACGCCACGATGAACGCGATCTGCGTCAGGAACAGGATCGGCAGCACCGCCAGCGCCGCGAACGTCGCCGCCAGCACCACACCCGCCGACGTGATCACGCCACCGGTCAGGCTCAGGCCCTTGAGCGTGCCCTCGACCGTGCCGAGTTGTTTCGTCTCCTCGCGGACTCGGGTCATCAGGAAGATGTTGTAGTCGATGCCCAACGCCACCAGGAACACGAACCCGAACAACGGCACCACGGGATCGGCGCCCGGGAAGTCGAAGACGTGGTTGAACACCAGCGCCGACACGCCCATCGTGGCCGCGAACGACAGCACGACGGTCGCGATCAGCAGCAACGGCGCCAGCAACGACCGCAGCAGCAACGCCAGGATCAGGAAGATCACGACCAGCACGATCGGGATGATCAGCATACGGTCGTGCTCGGACGTCGTCCTGGTGTCGAGCAACGTCGCCGTCGGCCCGCCCACCTTCGTGCCGTCGATGCCGTCCACTGCCGCGCGCAGCCGTTGCACGGTCTCGACCGCGGCGTCGGAGTCCGGCGCGTCCTTCAGCGTGGCCTCGATGCGCACGAGTCCGTCGACCGTGCCGGAGGGCCGCACGTCCGCGACACCGTCCACCTTGGACTTCTGCACGACCTCCGCGGTCTGGCTCTCGTTGGCGATGATCACGGTCGGCGAGCCGGTGCCACCGGGGAAGTGCCGCGACAGCACCTCCTGTCCCGCGACGGACTCGACCGGCGTCAGGAACACGTCGGACTGCGCGGTGCCGGACGCCTTGAGCTGCGGCAGGAACGCGGCTCCCACGAGCAGCACGAGGCTCGTGACGATCCAGATCGCACGGGGCTTGCGGCGCACCAGCTTCGCGACGCGGCCCCAGAGCCCGCTCGTCTCGGGGTGCTGCGAGCCGAACTTCGGTGCGAACGGCCAGAAGGCGCCACGCCCGAGCAGCGCCAGCGTCGCGGGCAGGAACGTCATCGTGGTCAGCAACGCGGCGCCGATGCCGATGGCCGCGACCGGTCCGAGGCCCTTGTTCGAGTCGAGGTCGCTGAACAGCAGGCACAGCACACCGAGGATCACGGTGCCGGCCGAGGCCGCGATGGGTTCGATCGTGCCGCGCCAGGCCGTCTTGATGGACGCGAACTTGTCCTGGGTGTCGCGCAGTTCCTCGCGGAACCTCGACACGAGCAGCAACGCGTAGTCCGTCGCGGCCCCGAACACCAGGATCGAGAGAATGCCCTGGCTTTGGCCGTTCAACGCCAGCACGTCGTTCTTCGCCAGCAGGTACACGACGAAACTGGCCAGGCCTAGCGCGAACACCGCCGACACCAGCACGACGACCGGCAGCAACGGACTGCGGTAGACCACCAGCAGGATCAACGCGACCACGGCGCCCGCGACGAGCAGCAACAGCCCGTCGATCCCACCGAACGCCTCGACGAGGTCCGCGACCTGCGCGGCAGGGCCGGTGACCAGCACCGTCAGGCCTTCCGGAGCGCCACGGGTGCCGTCGCGGAGCTGGAAGACCGAGTCCTTGACGTCGTTGCCCGGGTCGAGCAGCACGACCACCTGAGCGGCCTGGTTGTCGGTCGGCGAGGGGATCACCGGGGACGCCTGGAAGCCCTTGGCCTGGTCGGCGAGGTACTTCTTGTCCTCTTCGGTCAGTCCGCCTGACCGTTCGATCACGACGATCGCCGGGATCGCGGTCTCGCGCTGGAACTTCTTCTGCAGCTCGGCGACCTGGGTGGACTCGGCCGAGTTGGGCAGGAACGCGCTGCTGTCGTTCTCGGCGACCTCCGACAGCTTGCCCGCGTACGGCCCGGTGAAGCCGCCCAGGGCCAACCAGACGACGAGCAGTACCCCGGCGAGGACTCGCATCAGATTTTCCTTCGATCGTCGAACGTTTCGATGGCCGAAACAGTAAGCTGTGACCGTGAGCGACGCAAGTGACTACGACCTGAGCATGCTGCTGCGCGCTTTGGTGATGGAGTCGAACAGGTTCTTGGAGATCTTCAGCGCCGCGCACGCCCTGCACCCGACAGACATGACAGCGCTGAACCTCATCATGACGACTCCCATGACACCCGGCACGCTGGCGAAGGCACTCAACCTCAGCGCGTCGGCCACGACCTCCGTGCTGGACCGCCTGGAGAAGGCCGGCCACGTGACACGTGAGCGCGACCCGGAGGACCGCCGCCGCGTCGAGCTGCGGGTGCTCGACAGGGCGACGGCGCTCGCGGCCACGTTCTTCCAGCCCCTGGCCCGCGAGTACGCCTCGGCGTGGGCCGGGATGAGCACCGCCGAGCGTCAGGTGGTGCTCCGGTTCCTGGTCGCCACGACCGAGGCGACGGCCCGCGTGCGCGGCGCGGTCAGCTGAGCCTGTTCGGGATGTTGCGTCCGCAGACCAGCAGCAACAGGTCCTGGGCTTGAGCTTTGACAGGTTCGCCCTCGCCGAACGTCCAGTCCATGTCGGTGGCCTCCAGGCGTTTGCCGTCGAGGTCCGCGCCGAAGTACTTGACGTTGCTGGGCTTCATGCTCCCGAGCACCAGCTTCAGCCGGTCGTGCGGGACTTTCCGGTCGATCCCCAGCGCGGTCGTGATGTCGAGGCCGTGGATGATGTCGTGCGAGAGCGCCCCCACCGGCCCGCCGCCGGGTGGCGTCCAAGGGTGGTCGATGTTGTTCTTCAGCGCTTTTAGCAGGTCTTCGGTAGTGGAGTTCTCTGCGTCTTTGCGGGCCATGCGGTCGGAGGCGACGTTGAACCGGCCTCCTGCCTTCAGCATCTCCAGGATCACCCGCCGGCCCGACGAGCGGAACGGCAGCGTCGTGTGGGCGACGACGTGCTTCACCGTCCAGCCCTCGCACAGGCTCGGGGCCCGCCACTGCTCCTCGGTGAGGTTGCTCAGGAGTTCTGCCTGGTCACGTCGTTCCGCCTTGATCGTGGCGCGGATGTCTTCGGTCATGCTCGTACGTACGTGCCAGCCGACGGAAACTCATCGGTCCGCGTAGGGTTCTTCGCGTGATCGAGGCGCTGGAGCCGTTCCGGATCGAGCTGACCGGCTACTGCTACCGCATGCTCGGCTCCGGCTTCGAGGCCGAGGACGCCGCGCAAGAAACACTCGTGCGCGCATGGAAGGCGTACGACAGCTACGACCCTGTGCGTGCTTCTCTGCGCACCTGGCTTTACCGCATCGCCACGAACATCTGCATCGACATGCAGCGCAGTACCCAGCGCCGAGCCTTGGCCGTCGACCTGGGACCGTCCGGTGGGGACTTCGGCTCCGCCTTGTCGGAGAACGTCTTTGTGCAGCCGGTGCCCGATGCTCTGGTGTTGCCGGAGGATCAGGCGATTCGGCGCGAGACCGTTCGGCTGGCGTTTGTGGCTGCGCTACAGCATTTGCCCGCTCGGCAGCGTGCTGTGCTGATCTTGCGGGATGTGCTGGCTTGGCGGGCTGCTGAGGTTGCCTTGTTGTTGGACATCTCGGTGGCTTCGGCCAACAGTGCGTTGCAGCGGGCTCGGGCCACATTGCGGGTTGTGGATGTCGGGGAGCCGTTCTTGCCCTCGGATCCTGTGCAGCGGTCGTTGTTGAGTCGGTATTGCGAGGCTTTTTCTCGGCATGATGTGAAGACGTTGGTGGCGTTGTTGCATGAGGACGCGACTATGTCCATGCCGCCGTACAGCTGGTGGTTGCGGGGGCGTGCGGCTATCTCGGTGGCTTTGAGTTCTCCTGGGGCTGCCTGTGCTGGGGCTTGGTTGGTGCCGGTTCGGGCCAATGGGTCGCCTGCCTACTGGCAGATGCGGCCTGGGATGGAGCGGCCGTTCGGGCTAGTGTTCCTTGATGTTCGGGGTGGGCTGGTTACCGGGTGTACGACGTTTTTGAACGTGGAGGAGTTGCTGCCCTTGTTCGGAGCGCCTGTGGGGTCTGGCTCGGACTAGTTGGTCTTCGGGGAGGCCCTTGTGTGGCTCTTGGGGTTCAAGATCTCAAGTTGTCCACAGGGCTGCGGGTCTTTGACCTGCGACTTCTCTGCTCGCGGTAGGCTGTGGATAGACGGGGAACCGGAATCGCGATCTGTTCGTTCCGCATAGGAGGAAGCGCGGGGGGCGAGGGGTCGGGCCGGGCTTCACCGCCGGATGGGGCCTCGTCGTGGGATCGAGTCTCGTCGTTCTGTTGGGGTTGGGTCTGAGGCCAGGTCTGGGGTTCGGATCCGCGGTTCCGGCCTGGGGTCCGCGGTTCCCGCCTGGGGGTCGGGGTTCCGGCCTGGGGTTCAGGACTGGGGTCGGGTTCGGGCCTGGGGTTCATGTCTGGCGAGTCGGCCGTCGAATTCGGCCACCTCGGGGCGGTGACCGTCGCGACCGGTCCGAGCGTTCTAGGCTGGCGGGCGTGATCCGGATCGTGCCGTCGGACCAGGTGCCGTGGGAGGACGTCGAGGCGATCTTCGACGGCTCCGAGCCTGGCAAGTGCCACTGCCAGCGCTACAAGGTGAAGGGCTGGGCGTGGCGCGACTCGACGCTCGACGAACGCATCGCCGCGCACGAGTCGCAGTCCGCGCGGGGTAGCGGCCTGATGGCCTACGTGGACGACCAGCCCGCCGGGTGGGTGGCGGTCGAGCCGCGGTGCAACTACGCGAAGTTGCTCACCATGCCCATTCCGTGGAAGGGCCGCGCCGAGGACAAGGACGACGACGGCGTGTGGGCCGTGACGTGTTTCGTGGTGCGCAAAGGATTCCGGAAGCAGGGCCTGACGTACGAGCTGGCGGCGGCGACCGTGGAGCACGCGCGCGAGCACGGGGCCCGCGCTGTGGAGGCGTATCCGATGTTCGCCGCGCCTGGGCAGAACGTCACGTGGGGCGAGATGCACGTCGGTGCGCGGCAGGTCTTCGAGGAGGCCGGGTTCGTGCAGGTGACGCACCCGACGAAGCGGCGGTTCGTGATGAGGGTGGACTTCTGACGCGGGTCGGCCAGATCGGCGGGGTGAGCTGCTGACGCGGTTCGACGAGATCGTCATCGGCACCGACCGGGGCGATGCAGCTAGACCGCCCCGACGAGGTCGCGGCGCTGGCGCTCGACTGGTTCCGCTGGCTTGCGGATCCTGCCCCACGGCTTGAAGACGGACAGGACGTAGGCGAACAGCAGCAGCGTCGGCGCGACCACTACCGGGTGCAGGATGCCGGACGGGATCACCGCGGCCGGGTCGCCCGCGAGCATCTGCTTGCCGATCCGTGCGGCCTCCGCTACGCCTGGGCGCAGAGCGAACGCGATCAGCAGGGACATGCCGACGTTCAGGAACAGCTTGATCGCGACCCACCAGTACCGCACCAGGCCGTACTTGCTGCCGAGGCCGAGCACCACGCCGGAGATCATGCAGACGACGCTGGCGCCGAACATCGGCCAGATCGCGAAGAGGTCGACGGCCTGGATCGCCACGCCCGCGGTGCCGGTGTCCTCAGTGGACAGTGCGATCACCACGAGGATCCCCAGTGCGAGGTCGATGCCGAGCCACGCCGCCGCCGACAGGACGTGCACGAGCAGCACGGCCTTGCGAGCACGGCCGCTGAGCTTGCGGGTGGTAGCCATTGCTCTTCCTCTCTCGTGGTGTCGAGATCCATGCTCGTCACCACGAGGGGCCGCATCATCCGCTCACGTTCTGATCTCGCGTACGTCAGATTGCGTACGCCGAACGAAAGAACATCAGGCCAGGCCGAACTTCTCCGCGTGGACCTGGGAGTTCGGCACGTTCAGGCGGCGTAGTCCGTCCAGCACGGCCGCCGTCATCGCGGGCGGGCCGCAGACGTACACGTCGCGAGCCACGACGTCGGGCACCAGCTGCTGCAGGGCACCCGGTTCGAACGGCCGTGCTCCCTGGCCGGTCCTGCCGGTGAGCAGGTGCAGCCGGCCGCGACGGGCGGCGACCAGTTGGCGCAACTCGTTCAGCAGCACGGCTTCTCGCTCGTCGCGCACCCGGTAGAGCACGACGAAGTCGCCGGGGACGTGCTCCTGCAGCAGGGCTCGGATGGGCGTGACGCCCACGCCGCCCGCGATCAGCAGCACGCCCGGCCGGGTTCGGTGCAGTGAGGTGAACGCCCCGTACGGGCCTTCGACGAACACGCGCGTCCCGACCCGCAGGGTGCGCAGGCCCGCGCTGCCCTTGCCGACGGCCTTGGCGGTCAGCCGCAGCGTGCGGCCGTCGGGTTCGGCCGACAGCGAGAACGGGTTCGCGAGCCACCAGTGGCGGTGTCCGGGGAACCGCCAGATGCAGAACTGGCCGGACCTGGCCCGCAGCCTGTCGAGACCCTGCCCTGTCACGTACACCGACACCGCGTCGGGCGACTCGGGCACGACGGCCGCGACCCGGAACTGGTGGCGGGCGTTGAGGATCAGCGGTGTGACGATCCGTCCGGCGACCAGCGAGCCGAAGGCGAACAGCCACAGCGCCCACCAGTAGACCATCGCGAACACCGACGACTTGAACGTCGTGGTCTCCAGCAGCTGGTGCACGAACGCGAGTCCCAGCGCCAAGTACAGCAACAGGTGCAGGCCGTGCCAGGTCTCGTACTGCAGGCGCCGCCGGATCGCCCGCGTCGAGACGACCCCGATCACCACGATGGTGGTCGCCGCGAGCATGCCGAGCAGCGAGGCGGGAACACCCGCCAGCGCGACGAACGTCTTCCCCATCGAGACGCCGTCCAGGGTCGCGTACCCGAGGACGACGATCGTGGCGTGCGTGAGCACCGTCCACAACAGCGTGAAGCCGGTCCACCGGTGCCACACCGTCAAACGGTCCATGCCGATGCGCCGGTCGAGCCACGGCAGCCGGGCCACCAGCAGCAACTGGAACATCAGGATCAACGCGGCGTGCAAGCCGAAGAACTTGCCGACGGTGAGGACCTCGTTCTTGCCCTTGCCCGCGGTCAGGAACAGGAACTCGACGATCGCCACGTTGACGACGACGAACGCCCACAGCGCCAGCCGCGCCTGGAGGACCGGGGCAAGACCACTGCGGCGGATGCGCGCGTTCGTCGTCACTGAGCCCACCTCTCACGGCGATGTGAAGCCGGGACAGTATGAGTTCCCGACTGCTTCAGCCGCCAGGCGTGACGATCCCTCTCTCGTAGGCGAACACCACGGCGTGTGTGCGGTCGCGCAGACCGAGCTTGGTCAGCACGCGCGACACGTGCGTCTTCACCGTCGTCTCCCCCAGGAACAACGTCGCGGCGATCTCCGCGTTCGACGCGCCCTTGGCCAGTTCCACCAGCACCTCGAACTCGCGGTCGGTGAGCTCGGGCGGCCGGGTGCGCTCCCGGGACGCCGTGCTGAAGCGGGCGATCACCCGTCGCGTCACCTCGGGCGAGAGCAGCGCGTCCCCTCGTGCGACGACCCGCACGGACTCGACGAGGTCCTCCGGCGAGGCGTTCTTCAGCAGGAACCCGCTCGCGCCCGCCTGCAGTGCCTCGAAGAGGTAGTCCTCGCGGTCGAACGTGGTCAGGATGACGACGCGGGTGCCGTGACCTGCGGACAGGATGTGGCGGGTGGCTTCGAGGCCGTCCATGCGGGGCATCTGGACGTCCATCAGCACGACGTCGGGGCGCAGCGCGGCGACCAGTTCGACGGCCTGGGCGCCGTCGCCTGCCTCACCGACCACCTCGATGCCGGGTTCGGTGCCGAGGATGACCCGGAACCCGGCGCGAACCAGGTCCTGGTCGTCGGCCAGCACGACTCGCAAGCTCACGCCTTCTCCTCCAACACCGTCGGCAGTGACGCACGGACCAGATAGCCCGTGTCACGCCGTGGCCCTACTTCCAGCGAACCGCCGTGCACGGCAAGACGTTCACGCATGCCGACAAGTCCGAAACCTGGGCTCGTGGACACCGGGCGACCACGGCCGTCGTCGGCGATCTCCAGCTCCAGAGCGCTGTCCAGATAACGCATCCGCACGTCGACATGGTGAGCGTCGGCGTGTTTCACCACGTTCGTCAGTGCTTCCTGCACGACCCGATACGCCGACAACGCGACACCGGACGGCACCTCGCGCACGTCGCCGTACACGCCGTGCGAGACCTTAAGGCCAGCCGCCCGTGCGCTGTCCAACAGCTCCGGCAGATCGTCCAGGCCGGGTGCCGCTTTCAAGTCGTTGTCCGCGTCCGCGCGCAACACGCCCAACAGGCCGCGCAGCTCGCTGATCGCGGTGCGAGCCGTCTGCTCGACGGTCTGCAGCGCGTCGCGGGCCAGGGCGGGATCGGAGTCGAGGACGCGGCGCGCGGCACCGGCCTGGATACCCATGACGGACACGTGGTGCGCCACGACGTCGTGCAGGTCGCGGGCGATGCGCATGCGTTCGGCGGTGATGGCGCCACGGGTGTTCTGTTCCTGCGAGCGGCGCAGCTCCTCGGCCTGGAACTCCAGCTGGGCCCGGCGCCGGGCACCCGACCAGGCCATCTCCCCCACCACGTAGGCGAGCATGAAGAAGAAGATGTTGAACTCCAGTCCGTAGAGGACGGAGGCGAGCACCGGGTCCATCGGCCCGGCGGCGTCCTTGAAGTCCCCCTTGGGACCGAGCAGCGACCGCACGAGGTTGAACCCGAGCCACAGGAACATCGCGGCGATCACGCCGATGCGGGACCAGCGCGCCACGCGGCGGTTCCGCTCCCACGCGCCGACCGTGTAGATCGCGAGGAACAGGATCGCGGAGGGCACCAGGGTGTCGCCGGCGCGGTTGATCTGCGCGGCGATGAACAGGGCCGACACCACGAGCACGACGGCCAGCGGGTAGCGGCGGCGCACGACCAGCGGCACGGACAACGCGAGCACCCAGGCGAGCTGCGCGAGCAGACCGGGCGGGTCGCGGAAGACGTACGCGCCCATGCTGTTGATCAGCGTCGTGACCTCGACGGCGCACAGCAGGACGATCACGGCGAGGCCGATGTCGCGCCGCCGTTGCGCGGGCGTCGGACCGGGCCGCCGCCACTCGTTCCACCTGGGCTCTTCCACCCGATCAAGGTACCCGGCAGCCCTTTTGCATCGGTAATCGAAGCTGTTCACCCCACGGGGGTGTTCCGGGCCACAAAATTAGGCGGACCCCGCCCTCTTGTTCAATACTGCGACCCCGCCGCTGATTCATTTCTCCTGCGACAAGGCCTGGAATGTCCATTCGTCATCTATTCTTGTCCACTGCCCTCCTGCTGGCGGCGCTCACCGGCTGCGCAGGGAATGACCAGATGAATCAGCCGGTCAGGACGGGCTCCGGTGTCACCGGCGAGGCGATCTCACTCGGCGTGCTGACCGACATGACTGGTCCTTTCAAAGGGACTTCGGTTCTCCGGATTCGCGGATATGAACTTTATCTGGACCAGGTCAACAAACGTGGCGGCGTGTGCGGACGGCGGATCGAGCTGAAGCAGAAGGACCACGCTTACGACGTTCAGAAGGCACTCGACGGCTATTTCGAGCTCGAACCACAGGTGCTGGGTTTCATCGACGTCACCGGCGGCCCGATGACCGCGGCCGTCGAACCCGACCTGATGCAGACGCGGGCGCTCACCGTGCCCGGCTCGTGGGCGGCCTCGTTGCTGGGCAACCCGCACATGATGATCGTCGGCACCACCTACGACCTCGACATCATCAACGGCCTCGACCACTACAAGCGCAAGGGGTCGCTGAACACCGGCGACACGATCGGCCACCTGCACCTGCGCGGCAGCTTCGGCGACAACGCGCTGGAGGGCAGCCGTTTCGTGGCGGAGAACTGGGACATGAAGGTCGCGGAGCAGGCAGTCACCGAGACGACGGCGAACCTCGCCACCCAGATCGCCGCCCTGAAGGCCGCCGACGCCAAGGTGCTGGTGCTCAGCCTGACCCCGCCGCAGACCGCCGCGGCCGTGGGCATCGCGGCCCAGCTCGGCTGGACGGTGCCGATCCTGTCGAGCGCCGTCAGCTACGACCCGGCGATCATGCAGTCGCCGGTGGCGGGCGTGTTCGCCAAGCAGGTGCTGCTCACGGCGCCGGTCGCCCCGTGGAGCGCCGACGCCCAGGGCGTCCGTGAGCTGCGAGACGGCTACCTGCAGAGATGGCCGAACGAGCCGGGCTCGCTGAACACCGTGCACGGGTACACGGTCGCGCTGGCGTACGTCGCGGTGCTCGAGAAGGCGTGCGAGCGGAAGGACCTCACGCGCGACGGGATGCTGCGGGCGTTCCACGAGACCAACGCGATCGACACGCTGGGGCTCACCGGCCAGCTGCGGTTCTCGTTGGTGGGGCGGCCTTCCGCCACGCAGTCGTACATGAGCAGACCGGACGCGGCCGTGCCCGGCACGTTGAAGGTCGAGCAGGGCCTGTTCGAGTCGGACCTGGTGAAGCTCAAGGGAACGCGGGCCCGTTGATCTGCGGTTGACCGATGGACCTCAGCCTGACCGTGCTCGGGTGCGCGACGCCGTACCCGAGCACGGACAACCCGTGTTCGGGCTATCTGGTGTCGCACGGCGACACTCGCGTGTGGATGGACGCCGGCACCGGCACGCGCGGCCCGTTGCAGCGCCACACGCGGCTGGAGGACCTGGACGCGATCTGGATCTCACACCTGCACGCCGACCACAGCGCGGACCTGCTCACCGCCTACTACGCCCTGCTGTTCGCGGACGTCGAACGCAACCCGGTCCCGCTCTACGGCCCGCCCGGCATCGCCGGACGCCTGACCGGGTTCCTCACCAACGGACCGGTGCGCAGCCCGGTCGAGGACGCGTTCGCTGTCACCGAACTGCACGACGGCCGCGAGACAACTGTCAGCTCAACGCCGCGGTCGACTCGCGGCGGCTGAGCGCGGCACCTCGACGTTCGGCGTGAGGCGATGGCATGTCGCTGACGTACTCCGCGGACACCACGCCTGGCGCCACATGTGCAGTGGATCGGGGCGATGCCCACCGCTCCCCGCGCGACTCCTCATGACGCAACGCGTGGACCCCGGATTTGGTTCCCGCTCTGTCCACAGGCTAGCCGAAACCCGATAAGCCCAGGTCAAGGTTCCGTCAGCCTGTGGACAACTCGCGATCAAGCTCGGCCGGCGGTCACCCGTGCTTCGGCCCGGTACGCGGGGCAGGTCGACTACGCCACGCCGGGCACCACGTTCAGAGTTGGTTGACGCGGACCAGGTTGCCGGCCGGGTCGCGGAACGCACAGTCCCGCACGCCCCACGGCTGGTCCTCGGGCTCCTGCAGCACCTCACCCGCACCGGACGACTCGACCCATGCGCGCGCACGGTCGAAAGTGGCCTGCAGGTCCTTGGAGCCGAGGGAGATCGCCGTGTAGACGCCCTTCGCCATCAGCACGGCGATGGTGCGGCGTTCCTCGTCGCTCACACCGGGGTCCGCGGCGGGCGGGTGCAGGACGATGCCGGTCTGCGGCTGGTCTGGCGGGCCCACGGTGATCCAGCGCATGGTGCCCTGGCCCACGTCCTGGCGGACCTCGAAGCCCAGTGCGTCGCGGAAGAAGCCCAGTGACTTCTCGGGGTCGTCTGCCGGCAGGAACGCCGCGGCGATGATGACTGACATGCCGGTCAACCTAATCGGACGGACCTGTCGCCGCTTCTCGATTCCTGATCGGCCTCATCACGGCCTTGGCCAGGCAGTTCGGGATGCCCTGGCCGTCCTCCCCCGCGACCTTCTTGTACTGGCTCGGCGACATGCCGACCAGTTCGGAGAAGCGTGTGCTGAACGTGCCGAGCGAGGTGCAGCCGACCTCGAAGCAGACGTCGGTGACGGACATGTCGCCGCGGCGCAGCAACGTCATCGCGCGTTCGATGCGGCGGGTCATCAGGTAGCTGTAGGGCGACTCGCCGAAGGCCGCGCGGAAGGCTCGCGAGAGGTGGCCCGCGGACAGGTGCACGCCGCGGGCCAGCGCCGCCACGTCGAGCGGCTGCCGGTACTCGCGGTCGATGCGGTCGCGGACCTTGCGGAGCAGGATCAGCTCCTGCAGGCGCGGGTCTTGGGCGGTCACGAAGAACAGCCTAAGGCCCGCGCCTGACAGTTTCCTGACTTTAGTTAGCAGGCGCCCTGGTCACGCCAGACGCCCCACTCGCCGGTGGTGCCGGGCTCCTCGCCCGTCGTCCACCACTGGGCACGCCACTTTCGGCCCTTGTGCGACACCTCGTTGCCACCTGTGTAGACCTTGCCGCGGTCCCACGCGGGCAGCGAACAGGCCGGGTTCGTCGTGGTGGTCGTGGTGGTGGTCGTAGTAGTAGTGGTGGTCGTGGACGTAGTAGTGGACGTGGTGGTGGAGGTCGGCGGGTTGCCGCCACCGATGCGCGGGTAGTCGGCGCTGATCGCGTACGACTGGCCGCCGAACGTGAACACGAAGTTCGACGGCGTGGAGATCGGCAGCTGGTAGCTGACGGTCACCTCGATCGACGCGCCCGGTGCGAGCGACTGCCACGACGGCAGCGTGAGCTCCGCCTTCTGGAAGTCACCGCGGATGCCACCGACGTTGGGCCCGCTGTGTCCCTTCGACACGATCTTCAGGCCGAAGCCGGACTGGTCGGCCATGCTGCCCGGCGCGCTGGTGCCGTAGTCGAACGCGATCTTCGTGCCACCGGGGATGGTGACGGTCGAGCGGTTCGTGAACTTGATCTTCGGCGTGATCGGGTAGTTGTTGTCGCCCAACGCGAAGCCGTAGACGTCCACGTCGACCGCGAGCGACTGCGTCTGCTGCGTCGTGGCCTTCAGGTTGCCGTAGGCGGGGGCGCCGTTGAGGCCGGTGTTGATGGTCGACAGCAGCGTGTCACCCATGAACCACTCGTTCTTGGCCGAGTTGAACCCGTAGTCGCCCGCGAGCTCCCAGATCATGATGCCGCCGAGGCCCTTGTCCTTGACGTACTTGGCCTTCTCCGCGATCGACTGCTCGGTCTCGGTGGAGAGGAACACCTTCTTGTCGTTGTTCCACAGCCACGGCGACTTCAGGGTCGAGTCGTAGTACGGCGTGTACGTGCCGGTGAGGCGGTCGGTCGGGTCGTTCACCGGGTCGAGACCGTACTGCGAGAGGTAGGACGGCGTGATCTTCGCTTCCAGGTTCTTGGTGTGCCACAACGGGTTCGCGCCCGACGGCACCTCGGCGCTGCCGGCCGTGACGTCGTGCCACACGTTGTCGATGCCGACCGCGCCGTTGCCGCACGGCGTGGTGGAGCCGACCGACGAACCCGTGCCGGGCGGGCACTGCGACTGGTTCGGCAGCGGGGCCTTGCCCCACAACCCGTTCGTGCCACCGGTGACGCCCTGCCAGCCGCGCGAGTAGAACGGCACGCCGATGTTGATGCGTCCGGCCTGCATGGCGCCGCGGAAGTAGTGGTACGCCCAGTCGGTGTTCAGGTAACCCATGCCCTCGTACTGACCGGCGCCGTACACGCCCCCGGCCGCGAGCTCCGCGTCCTTGCCGTCGTCGTAGAGCGCGGCGTTCGGGCCGACGAACTGGTTCCACGAGCCGTGCAGGTCGTAGCTCATGACGTTGAGGTAGTCGAGGTACTTGGTGACCTGGTACGCCTCCTGGCCGCGCAGCAGCCAGCCGGACGCCGGGACAGCGGCGGTCAGCAGGTAGTGCTTGCCGTCGGCGGCGCCGGCGCGGTCGAGCTTCTCGCGCAGCGTCTTCATGATCTTCTCGTAGCCGGCCCACAGCGTGCCGCGGTTGGCGTTGGAGATCCAGAAGTCGTCCGGGTTGCCGGCGTGGTTGTTCGACGTCGCGTACTCGTAGTCGATGTCGGCGCCGTTGAAGCCGTACTTGCGCAGGAACTCGACGGTGCTGTCGGCGAACGTGTCGATCGCGGCCTGGTTCTGGCCGAGCTTGTAGAAGCCGCCCGACGCGTTGCGCGTGCCGTCGGCGTTGAAGAAGCCACCGGTCTCCGCCCAGCCGCCGACCGAGATCAGCGTCTTGACGTTCGGGTTCTGCTTCTTGAACTTGGTGAGCTGGTTGAAGTGCCCCTTGTAGGACAGCGACGGGTCCATCTCGGCGCCGGCGACGCCCGGCCACTCCATGCCGATGGACGAGTTGTTCGCGTCGTTCGCGCCGACCGAGATCTTGTTCTGGGCGTCGATGTGCGCGAACGCGTAGTTCAGGTGCGTGACCTTGTTCCAGGGGATGTCCTTGGCGAGGTACCCGGGCTGGCCGTTCTTGCCGGTGCGCCAGCTGGTGAAGTACCCGATGACACGTCTGGACTTGTCACCCATGGTCTCGCGGCCGGCGGTGTCGTAGACCGTGCAGTACGGCGACTCGACACCCGGCGTCTTGTACAGCCCGTCCGGCCGGCAGTCCTCGTGGGCTGCGGCTGCGGTGGGCGCGTTGGTCACGGCTATGACGGTCCCGGCTAGCAGAGCTAGCACCGGGACCACTCTGGCGAGCAGTCGCAAGGGAAAGGACCTCCTGGCTAGGGCGGCGGCCACTGCCCGGAACGGTAAAATGGTCCAGACCTTTGCGTCAATAGTCGATCACTGACAAAAGGTGTCAGTGAATCGGTTTAGCGTCTTTTCCATGAGTGAGAACGATTTCAACTTCCTGCACGGCCGCTGGCGGGTCGCCAACCGCAAGATCGCCGACATCATCGGCCGCGGCACCGAGTGGGTCGAGTTCGAGACGCGGGCGGAAGCCAGGCCCCTGCTGGGCGGTGCCGCGATCATCGACAGCGTCTTCGCCGAGGACTGGGAGGGCATGACGCTGCGCCAGTACGACCCGGCCGGCGACGTCTGGCGCATCTGGTGGGCCTCCACCCGCACCCCCGGACACCTCGACCCGCCGCTCGAAGGACGGTTCGAGGACGGGCACGGGGTGTTCTTCGGCGACGACGTGGTCGGCGGGCACGAGGTGAAGGTGCGGTTCGACTGGACGGTGGCCGCCGAGCCGGTCTGGCAGCAGCAGTTCTCCTACGACGGCGGCGAGACCTGGGAGACGAACTGGGTGATGCGGTTCAGCCGTGCCTGACCAGCGCGTTCAAGATTCCCACAGGATCGCACTCGGGTGCCGTCGGAGCACATCGACGCGACGAAGCCGCCCACGCTGGTCGCGCAGCCGGGCGGCAAGGACCAGTAGGCAGGAGGGGCCGGGGCGACTCGCCCCGGCCCCTCTCGTCTCAGTGGTGGTGCTGGTGGACGACGGCGTGGCCCTTGCCGCGCCCGATCATCCAGCGGTTCACCGGCACCGTCACCACGAACGCGACGGCCAGCGAGAACGCCAGCGCGGCCCAGAACACCCAGTTCGCGAGGCCTGCGTCCATCGCGCCGGGCACGAGCAGCATCACCGCGTTGTCGACGACCTCCATGACCGCGATCGACACGGTGTCCGCGGCCAGCGCCACCCCGAGGGCCGCCTTGAACGCGAGACCCGAGCGCAGCACCGGGCGGATCGTCAGCGAGTAGCCGAACACGAACGCGAGCGCCACGGACAGCACGACCGTGGCGAGGTTGTGCCAGCCCAGCGCGGTGCCGATGACCATGCCGAGCACCTCGCCGATCGCACAGCCGGTGAGGCAGTGCAGCGTCGCGGAGATCGCCTGCCTGGTCAGGCTGGTCGGAGCGTGGTCCATCTCGTCCTCCTTCAGCGTCGCGGCGAACAATACCCCTAGGGGGTATCTGCATTCAAGGCATACCCCCGTAGGGTGTGTCACATGACCAGGCGCCGGCTCACCCAGTGGGTGTTGCTGTGCGCGCTCGTCTTCTCGGTCGTCGGCATGCACCATGTCGCAGCGGCGCAGACTCCGCACGCCGAGCACACGATGTCCCACCAGCAGGAACAGCCGCACGAGCACGACCTGCTGCACCTGTGCCTCGCGGTCCTCGCCACCGCGGCCGTCGTGCTGCTGGGCTGGTTCCTGGTCAGGACGGGACTCCCCCGGCTCGCGGCGCCACCGGCCGAGACGCCGCTGAGCACCCCTCAACGTCCGCCACCGGGCGGAAGACAGCTCCTCACGACCCTCTGCGTGCTGCGGAACTGAGTTCGTCAGTCCACTCAGCACCGTCCACAAACGCAGAGAGAAGATTCCCTTGAAGAAGTCCCTCATCGGGGCTGTCGTCGGCATGCTCATCTTGAGCGCCTGCGGCGGTCCCGCGAACAACGCTGCCGACGTCGCGTTCGCGCAAGGCATGGTCCCGCACCACGAGCAGGCGCTGGACATGGCGAAGCTCGTGCCGTCGCGCAGCAGCGACGACAAGGTCCGCGCACTCGCGCAGCGCGTCGAGAAGGCGCAGGCCCCGGAGATCACCCAGCTCAACGGGTGGCTCGAGGAGTGGGGCGCCAAGCAGGACCACGGCGGCCACGACATGACCGGGATGATGAGCGACGGTGACATGGCCAGGCTCGACAAGGCCACCGGTGCCGAGTTCGACCGGCTCTGGCTCGAAATGATGATCAAGCACCACGAAGGCGCCGTCGAGATGGCGAAGACCGAGCTCGCCCAGGGTCAGGACGACAGGGCGAAGAAGCTCGCGCAGGCGGTCATCGACGGTCAGCAGCAGGAGATCACCGAGATGAAGGCGCTCCTGGGTTAGCCGATCTGGGTCAGCGCGAGCCCGCCGGCCATCAGCACGGCGCACGCCAGGCCGTGCACGACGGGGTTGCGCACCAGGAGCGCCACGAACTCCCGCAGGAACGCGCTCGGCACGAAGTACCAGGCCGTGGGCGCGCCGATGACCTGCAACCGCAGGCCCTGCTTGCGGGAGAGCACGGCGGTGCGGAACACGTGGTAGTTGTTCGTGACCGCGACGACCCGGCCGTGGAGACCCCGCTCGGCGAGCAAAGCCTTGCTGTAGCGGAGGTTCTCCTCGGTCGTGGTCGCCTGGTCCTCCATCACCACGTCCTCGTCGGGCACACCGCGTTCGAGGAGGTACTCGCGCATGGCGAACGCCTCGGAGACCTCCTCGTCCGCGCCCTGCCCGCCCGACACCACGAGCACGGGTGACCGGCCGGCCTCGCGGTCGCGGTGGTAGATCCGCATCGCGCGGTCGAGCCGGTTCGCGAGCAGCTTCGGCACGCGGGACCCGATCAGGCCGGCGCCGAGCACGACGATGCCGTCGAACCCGCTGCGGCGGCCCGTGCGGCCGTAGATCACCGAGTACAGCAGGAGACTCACGAACAGGAACGCGATGTAGGCCGACACCAGGAACAACCCGATGGCGATGCCGCGGATCCAGTCGTTGGGCTGGGTGATGCCCCAGAAGAAGTAGGCCATCTCGCCGAGAAGGGCGAGGCCCGCGAGCAACGACAGCAGGTTGCCCAGCGAGCGCCCCTCCCTGCGGACCATCACCAAGCCGTTGGCCAGCAATGCGAGCGGAAGCAGCAGCAGGCCCAGCACGGCCAGCATGAACGCGAGCAGCAGCGGCAGGCTCACCACCGGGTTGTCCCGCCCGGCCTCCGCGAGCAGCAACAACAGCATCAGCAGCGCGATGCCCAGCCACACGGCGTTGCTCAGCCTGCGGCGGTCACGCACCATCCCGATGACGAAGAAGGTGGCGGGGATGAGGAACAGCAGGCCGGCGAGCACCGGCCAAGGGTAGTACCGAAGATCACTCAGCGCTGTCGGCGGCGTCGGTGCTCTCCGGTTGCGCGGCGGGCTTGGGCCGCGGCCTCAGGCGAACCGCGCCCGCCGTGAGGTCGAGCGGACCGGTCTCCTCGTAGTCCTCACCCGTGCCGGCGTCCGTCGCCTCGCGACGGACCTTGGGGCCCGGGAACAACTCACCCAACTGTCCCATGCCCCCGACCCTACCCTCAGAACAACGCGATGAGCAGCACGATCACGGCGATCGCGATCACGATCGGAATCCACATCGAACCCTGCGGCCTGCGGTAGTGGCTGCGGACCGTGGTGGTGCGGAAGAAGCTGTACGGCGCGCTGCGACGGTGCTTGCGAACCCAGGGCATGTCGTCCTCCTCGATCGTGGCTGTCTGCCACCGGTTACCCGGTTCTCAACCGTTCGAGTACTCCAGCCAGCCCAACTTCGGCCAGCTTCCGGTCGCCGATGTCGTTGCCGTGCAGGACCTCGTGCCACGGCCCGAGCCGATGCCAGGTCAACGCGCGCTCGCGGAGTTCGGGCGTGACGCCGTAGGTCTCGGCGAAGGCACGGGCGAACTCGGGTGGCGTGGAGTGCAGCGCCCACGCCAGGTCGATGGCCGCGTCACCGATGTGCAGGTCGCCGAAGTCGATCACGCCGGTCAGAACTCCGTCGCGACCGAGCACGTGTTCGGTGCCGAGGTCCCCGTGCACGAGCGTGTCCGCGGGCAGGCCGTCGATCGCGGCGAGCAGTTCCTCGGCGCCGGGCACCCGCACCTCGGCCCGGAAGCGGTCTACGGGCAACGGCATCGGGCCGACCCCTCGGCGCCGCGCCGCCGCCACCGGTGCCGCGTGCAGAGCGAGCAGGAACTCCCCCAACTGGCGGCCCTGCACGGCGTTGGGCGAGGTGATCTCCTCGCCCGGCACGAGCTCGTGCCGCACCACGAGCGGTTCCTCGGACACGACCTCCGGCACCGGGACGGGCAACGGCAGCAGGGGCGCGAGCCACGGCATCACCACCGTCTCGCGCACGAGCTGCGGCCCGATCCCGGGACGGCGCGGCCGTCGTTCCACCCAGCGTCCATCGACCAGGAACGCGGTGCTGTCCCAGCCCTCACCGAGGTACGTCACGAGCCCATTGTCACCGGACGATGCAGAATCCTGGGGTGGCCGCCACCGTCTCCTCGAAGCTGCTGTCGCTGCTCGGCACGTTCGACAGCGGGCACCGCCGCCAGACCCTGAGCGGCATCGCGCGGCGCAGCGGGCTGCCGGTCAGCACCACCCACCGGTTGCTGGCGGAGCTCGCGGAGTGGGGCGCGGTGCGGCGGCTCGACTCGGGTGAGTACGTGATCGGGCGGCGCATCTGGCGGCTCGGGCTGCTGGCGGCCGGCGAGGTGGACCTGAGCCGGGTCGCGGAGCCGTTCCTGCACGACATCCACGCGGCCACGCGGGCGGTGGTGCACCTGGCCGTGCGGGAGGGCACCGAGGTCCTGTACCTCGACCGCGTGTCGGGGCACGCGTCCGTGCCGATCGTGAGCTCCACCGGGAGCCGGTTGCCGTTGCACTCGACCGGCGTGGGAAAGGTGTTGCTCGCGCACGCGCCCAAGGAGGTGCAGGAGGAGGTGCTCACGCACGGGCTGACGCGGATCACGGCGTTCACGGTCACGGAACCCGGACGGATGCGCGCCCAGCTGCACCGGATCCGGCGCGACGGGTACGCGCAGACGTTCGAGGAGATGACGCTCGGGGCGTGCAGCGTGGCGGTGCCGGTCGAGGTGGACGGGCACGTCGTGGCGGCGCTCGGGATCGTGGTGCCCGACCTGCGCAACGTGCGGGCGCGGCTGGTGGCGGCGTTGCAGGTGGCGGCTCGCGGCATCGCCCGGATGATGCAGCCCAGTTTCCATCCAACGGAAGCGGGGCTTGGATGATCAGCCCGACTAACGGTTGAATCGTCAACTGTGGCAAGCGACAAGCGTGAGCTCCTCATCGGCGGCGACAGCGTTCCCGCGCTGGACGGCCGCACCACCAACGACCTCAACCCCTTCACCGGCGAGGTGTACGCGGTGGTCGCCGCGGCCGCACCGGCGGACGTCACGCGGGCGGTCGACGCCGCGGAACAGGCCTTCGCCGGGTGGGCGGCGACCGCGCCCTCGGTGAAACGCGGGATCCTGCTGCGAGCGGCCGACGAACTGGAGGCCAGGACGGCCGAGGTCGTCGCGATCATGGCCGCCGAGGTCGGCGGTGTCGGCGGCTGGGCCGGGTTCAACGTGATGCTGGCGGCCAACATCTTCCGCGAGGCCGCCGCGGCGGTCACCCAGCCCGTCGGCGAGGTGCTGACGACGGACGTGCCCGGTCAGCTGTCGCTGGCGGTGCGCGAGCCGCTCGGCGTGATCGCGGCGTTCGCGCCGTGGAACGCGCCGGTCATCCTGAGCGCGCGAGCCGTCGCCGCGCCGCTCGCCGCCGGGAACACCGTGGTGCTCAAGCCCAGTGAGGACGCGCCGATCGCGGCCGGGCTGTTCATCGCCGACGTCCTGCGCGAGGCCGGGCTGCCGGCGGGTGTGCTCAACGTCGTCACGAACGCGCCGGAGGACGCCGCCGCGATCGCCGAGGCGCTGATCACCGACTCCCGCGTGCGCGCCGTGAACTTCACCGGGTCAACCGAGGTCGGCCGGATCGTCGGAACGCTTGCGGCGCAACACCTCAAGCCCGCTGTGCTGGAGCTCGGCGGCAAGAACTCGCTGCTGGTGCTCGACGACGCCGACCTCGACCACGCGGTCGACGCGGCGACGTTCGGCGCCTTCCACAACGCGGGCCAGATCTGCATGTCGACCGACCGCATCCTGGTGCACCGGTCGGTCGCCGAGGAGTTCACCGCGAAGCTCGCCGCCAAGGTCGGCGCGCTGCCGCACGGCGACCCCGCCGACCCCGGCACCGTGATCGGCCCGGTGATCAACCAGCGCTCGGCCTCCCGCGTCGCCGCACTGGTGGCCGAGGCGGTCGAGGCCGGCGCCACCGTGCGCGCCGGCGGCAACGGGGGCGCGACCGTGCTCGACGGCGTCACGCCGCAGATGCGCGTGTTCCAGGAGGAGATCTTCGGCCCGGCCGTCATCGTCGTCCCCGTCGCCGACGACGACGAGGCCGTGGCCGTCGCGAACGACACCGAGCACGGCCTCACCGCGGGCATCATGACCGAGGACTCGCGGCGCGGTCTCGCGCTGGCGCAACGCATCCGCACCGGCATCGTGCACGTCGGCAACCAGACGGTGGACGACGAGCCGCAGGCGCCGTTCGGTGGGGTGAAGTCCAGCGGGTACGGCAGGTTCGGTGGCCGCTGGGGCATCGAGGCGTTCTCCGCGACGCGCTGGGTGACCATCGCGAGCGAGCACGGCCACTTCCCGTTCTAACCAGCTGGCCAGAGGTCTTGTCCGAAACCTCGTGTCCTGGTTGCTGCCGAGGCGTCTGCAAGTACCACCAACTCTTGATCGAATCGCCGTCAACCACACCCAACCTGTTCGCCGTCCGACGAACAGGCGCCGTGCTCTCAGGCCCTTGCTGGTGGTAGGAAAGTGCCTGTTGATGTTGAGTCGGTGGTACTTGCAGACGCCAGCAAGGCTAGGCGCGGGGCCGCTTGGGCGAGTAACGGACACGACTTCCGGCAAACGGCTTCAGGGCACTGGCCCTAGGCCTGCCTCGTGGGCCACGATCGCCGCCTGGACCCGGTTCTCCGCGCCCAGGCGGCTCAGGATCGCGCTCACGTGCCCCTTCACGGTGCCCTCGACCAGGTCGAGGCGGCGGGCGATCTGCGCGTTCGACAGGCCCTCGCCGAGCAACGCCAGCACGTCGCGTTCCCGCGCGGTCAGCGACTCCACCCGCGACCGCGCCTGCCCGACCCGCCCGCCGCGGAACCGCGTGATCATCCTGGCCGCCACCTTGGGCGCCAGGTAGGCACCGCCGGACGCGACCGCGTGCACACCCGCGATCAGCTCGCGCGGATCCCCTGACTTCAGCAGGAACCCGCGTGCGCCGCCGTCCAGCGCGCGTTCCAGGTAGCCGTCGTCGTTGAACGTCGTCAGCATCGCCACGCCGAACCCGAGGCGGGCGAGCTCCTGGGCGGCCTCCAGCCCGTCGAGGCGGGGCATCCGGATGTCCATCAGCACCACGTCGGGCCGGTGCCTCAACGCGAGGTCGATCGCCTCGCGCCCGTCCTGCGCCTCGGCGACGACCTCGAGTTCGGGATCGGAGCCGAGGATGGCGCGCACGCCCGCGCGGACCAGCGCCTCGTCGTCGGCGAGCAGTACGCGGATCACAGCTCTCCCGTGTGCGGCACCGTCGCGACCAGCTCGAACCTGCCCTCGTCGCGGCTGTCGCTGAGGGTACCGCCCGCGATCCGGACCCGTTCCCGCAACGCGATCAGTCCCAGCCGGCTGCCCGTACCGCGGCGCAGGCCGGCCTCGTTGGCCACCTCCACCACGGTGCTGCCCTCCGCCGACGTCACCTTCACCTCCACCAGGGACTTCGGCGCGTGCTTGGCCGCGTTCGTCAGCGCCTCCTGGACCACCCGCTGCACCGTGCGTTCCACAGTGGACGGGACGGCACCCTCCACTGTGAACTCGACGCGCATGCCGGCCGCGGTGGCGCGGTCCACGAGGTCGCGCAGGTCGGCCATCGCGGGCGGTTCGCCGTCGCGCAGCAGGAACACCAGGGCCGACAACCGTTCCGTGGCGTCGGAGGCGGTCGTCCGGAGCTGGGCCGCTGCCCCCTGGTGCTCGGGAGGCAGGTTCAGCTCCAGCGCGCCCGCCTGCAGGGCCAGCAGGCTGAGCTCGTGGCCCAGAGTGTCGTGCACCTCGTGCGCGATCCGGGTGCGTTCCCGCAGGTGAGCGGCCTCGACCTCGGCTGCGGCCAGCGCGGCCTGCTGCCCGGCGACCCGGCCGAGGAACCACGGCAGCGCCACCGCCAGCCCCACGACGACGAGCTGGGTGAGCCCGATGAACCCCGCCGCGGCGAACATGATCGCGGGCCAGCCGGGCGACATCCGGCGGCCGAGCAGGAAGGCGGCGACGAACAGCCCCGCGCACACCACCACCGTCCACGGCGGCACGCTGCTGCCCATGAAGAACGTCGTGCTGAAGGCGGCGACAACGCAGGCCGCGAGCGCAAGGATCCTCATCGCACCCATCTCACGACCCCCACGCTCAGGTTCATGGCGCTGGACACGCCCAACCACACCATAAGAGGCAGCGAATAGTGCGCCAGTTGGAAGAACGTGATGTCGCGCCCGCCGCCGTACAGCAGCCCCAGCAACGTGGGCAACGCCAGCAGCACACCCAGCGGCACGAATCTGAACAACTGCAACGCCTTGTGGAACCGCCGGGGCCGCCACAGCGCGCGAATCCCCAGTGCCAGCGAGGTCAGCGTGAACCCGGCCAGCACGAGGTCGATCAGCAGCCGGTACGACTCCGGTTCCGGGGGCGTCCTGCCGTCGACGACGTCGGCGATCCCGTTCTCCAGGCCGTAGGTGCCCTCGTTGCCGAGCGTGATCCCGCTGTTGGCCATGACGGCGATCCCGTAACCCGACGACGTCAGCAGCTGCCCGGCCGTGCTGGTGAACCAGATCCCGCTGTGCCGCAGCTGTCCCTGCTGGTCGGTCTCCCAGCCCATCCCGTCCTCCGGTGCGAGCTTCGGCTGCGCGGCCAGCCACTTCCCCATGTCGGCGGCCGTGGTGATCACGCCGTCCGAGCCCGTGACGAACCGGTCGGGCTCGGTCAGCGGGATCGAGAACCCGTAGGCGTAGCCGTAACCCTTGCGGTAGTCCGGCGGCAGGTCGCGTGGTGTCACGTCGATCGCGACCGTGTCGCGCATGCCGAGCGGTTCGAAAACGTGCTTTTTCAGGTAGGCGTTGAAGTTCTCGCCTGATGCGAGCTCGACCAGTCGTGCGAGCAGGTGGTAGTTGGTGTTGGTGTAGCGGAACTCGTTGGTGGGCAGGGCATTCCGCAGTGCCTCCCGTGCCCGTTCCACCGCCTCGGACGGATTGCCGGGCTGTTTCAGACTCTTCTCGGGCAACGTCCAGTCGGTGATCCCCGACTTGTGCGCGAGCAGCTGCCGCGGCGTGACGCGCGAGTCGAACACCGGGCGGTCCAGGTCGATCTTGCCGGCGTCGGCGAGCTGCCGGACCGCGAGTGCCGTGAACGACTTGCTGACCGACGCGATCGCCATCTTCGTGTGCTCGGTCATCGGGGCGCCGGTCGAGTCGTGGCCGAAGCCCTGGGTCACGATCACCTGGTCCCCCTTGGTGATCGCGACCGCGACGCCCGGATACGACGCCTCCCCCGTGTAGGTGGACACCAGCAGCGTGAGTGCTGCTCCCCAGATGTTCATGGGAGAGAACGTAAAGAGCGTTGGCGTTGGAAACCCGACCTGAAAGGCAGAGCGGACCCCCGACGAAAGTCAGGGATCATCGACACCGTGGACCGGCAACTGGGCGGAGAAGCCGACGCGGTGCACGCCTGGTGGGACGGGTGAGCCGAGGTCGAGGAGCACGTCGCCGAGTGGACCGCCTGGAGCGCGGCCACCACCCCCGGCCCTGACGACCGGATTCCGGAGCTCTGACGCACCGAGGCCCCCGACCACGAAGGTCGAGGGCCTCGGTCCAGGCGAGCGGATCAGTGACCTGCGGCCATCTCCGCGGCCAGCCGGTCGTCCCCGCTCGTCTCCTTGAGCGGCTTCTCCTTGATGAACGCCACCGCCAGCAGCGCCAGCACCGCGAACGGCGCGCCCACCAGGAAGATCTCCGCGGTCGCCGTCGCGTAGATGTCGGCGATCACGGCCTTGATCTCGGGCGGCAGCACCGAGATGTCCGGCACCTTGTTCTCGCCGCCGGTGGCGCCGCCCATCGCACCGAACTTCTCGGCCGCCTGGGACGCGACCTTGTTCGCCAGCACCGCGCCCAGCGCCGAGACGCCGATCGCGCCGCCCAGCGAGCGGAAGAACGTCAGCGTGGACGTGGTGGCGCCGAGGTCCTTGGCCGGCACGTCGTTCTGCGCCGCGAGGACCAGGTTCTGCATCATCAGGCCGACGCCGACGCCGAGCACGAACATGTGCACCGACACCATGAACACCGTCGTCTGCGCGGTGATCGTGGACAGCAGCAGCATGCCGCCGACCATGAACACGCCGCCGGCGACCAGGAACGCCTTCCACTTGCCGAACTTCGTGATCAGCTGACCGGCCACGGTGGACGAGATCAGCAGGCCGAAGATCAGCGGCAGGCCCAGCAGGCCGGCCTGGGTCGGCGTCTTGCCGAGCGAGAGCTGGAAGTACTGCGAGAGGAACACCGTGCCACCGAACATCGCGATGCCGACCAGCGCGCTGGCGATGGTCGCCAGGGACACCGTGCGGTTGCGGAAGATCGACAGCGGCACGATCGGGTCGTGCGCGGTGGCCTCGACGCGGACGGCCGCGACGAGCAGCAGGACGCCCAGCGACACCAGGCCCGCGGTCCAGCCCGACGCCCACTCGAACTTCTGCCCGGCGAGCGACGACCAGATCAGCAGCGTCGAGACGCCGGACACGATCAGGAACGCGCCCAGGTAGTCGATCTTCGTCTTCTCGTTGCGCACGATCGGCAGGTGCAGGGTGCGCTGCAGCATGTAGATCGCGGCGAGGGTGAACGGGATGCCGATGAAGAAGCACCAGCGCCAGCCGAGCCACGAGGTGTCGACCAGGACGCCGCCGATCAGCGGGCCCGCGACGGTGCCGACGCCGAACACGGCGCCGAACATGCCGGAGTACTTGCCGAGCTCGCGCGGCGGGATCATCGCGGCCATCACGATCGTCGCGAGCGCCGTGACGCCACCGGCGCCCAGGCCCTGCACGACGCGGCTGACGATGAGCATCTCGATGTTCTGCGAGAAGCCCGCGATCAGCGAGCCGACGACGAACAGGCTCAGCGACGCCTGGATCAGCAGCTTGCGGCTGTACAGGTCGGCGAGCTTGCCCCACAACGGCACGGTGGCGGTCATCGCGAGCAGCTCGGTCGTCACGATCCAGGCGAACACCGACTGCGAGCCCTCGAGCTCGGCGACGATGCGCGGCAGGGCGTTCGAGACGACGGTGCCGGCCAGGATCGCCACGAACATGCCGAGCATCAGGCCCCACATGGCCTGGACGACTTCGCGTTTGCTGTGGACCGGTGTTGCTTCTGCCTCGGTGCTCATGATCCCCCTTCGTGACGATGCGGTGCGTGAGCCAGCCCGGTGCCGAACAGGCCGAGCGCCTCGCTGACGAGATCGCCCAGCGCGACGCTGTCGTCGAGAGCCCAGCGCGTCACCGCGCACCGGAACGCGGCGCTCCCTGCGGCGACCACCAGCCGCGGGTACAGGTGGGTCTCGGGCAGCCCTGCCCGTCGTCCCACCGCGTCCGCGAGCAGCTGCTCCGACTCCGCGCTGTTGGCGAACGCGCGAACCAGCAGGTCCGGCCGCTGCATCAGGACCTCCTTGCGCAGCAGCCACAGGTCGCGGGCGTTGTCCAGCTCCTCGGTGATCTCCGCGAGCACCGACCGCCGGTACGCCTCGAACGGCGTGACGGCCTCCGGGAAGCCGAGGATGCGCTCAGCCATGCGCGGACCCGCCTCGGGGTCCGCACCGATGAGCGCCTCGTCCTTGCTCACGAAGTAGTTGAAGAACGTGCGCACCGAGACGTCGGCCTCGGCGGCGATCTCCTCCACGGTGACGTGGTCGTAGCCCCTCTCGGCGGCGAGACGCACGGTCGCCCGCTCGAGCGCGGCACGCGTGCGGCGCTTCTTGCGGTCGCGCAGGCTCTCCCCCGGCTGGTTCACGAGGCAAGGGTACCGGATTGTTTTGCAGTCACTGCAAGTTTGCAGTGTGTGAACTGAGTCTCGCCGGGAGTAGCTATGACCAGGGAGTCTTCGGCTTCTCCTGGAGCTCGCCGTCGACGAAGAGGTCGACCTTCTCACTGAAGAAGCAGGCCGTCCCAGCGATTTTCTGGCTCTCGGGCAGCGGCTCCCGGTAGATCCAGACGAGGTCCTCGTGGGTCACGCCGTCCAGCTCGACCGACCAGTACGAGGCCGTCCCCTTGTACGGGCACTGCGTCCGCGTCTGCGACGGCCTGAGCAGATCGAACCGGACATCGCTCAACGGCAGGTAGTAGCGCGGTGGAAGGCTCGTCTCGAACAGGATCCGCGGCTGCGACGACGCCGCGAGCGTCACCCCGTTCAACGCCACGCGCACGTGCCGTGAGCTGTTCAGGACGTCGACGCGCTTGTACGGGTCGCGCGGGTGGACGTAGATCGGCTCGTCCTCCTCGAGCCACTCGTCCATGGCCGCGAACTCGAACCGGACCAGGTCCCGCAGCGCCTCCGAGTCCGGATAGGTCAGCGCGGCACCCTCGGCCGTGCCGGCCCGCGTGACGACGTCGTGGACCACGCCGCCGCCCCTCGTCTCCCCCGTCGGTTTCAGCTCGACGCGCACGGAGGACAGCGGCAGGTAGTAGGCCGGGTAGTACGGGACCTCCCAGACCAGGCGCGGCGAGGTCGTGTCCGCGACCAGTTCGCCACCGAAGTACGCACGGACCCGCTTCGCCGAGGTCTCCACTCGCAAGTCGCCCATGCCCCATGGCAACACGGGACGGGCGGGAGGGCTTCCCGGTAGTGGCGTGGCCCGATGTGTTGCCGTGCGAATTCGCGGTCAGACGGGTGCGTCGCGGTGTCGCCCCCGCGCCCTCATACCGGAGTCGTATGGGGGCGTGGGGGCGGCACCGCGAGGCACCCTGCTGAGCGTGAATTCACCGCCAACGCATCGGGCCGCGCCACTAGGCGTTGCCGTCGAACAGGCTGGTCACGGAGCCGTCCTCGAAGACCTCCCCGATCGCCCGCGCCAGCAACGGCGCGATGCTCAGCACGGTCAGCCCCGGGAACCGCTTCGCGGGCGGGATCGGCAGGGTGTCGGTGAGGATCACCTCGCGCGCCTTGCTCGCGATCAGCCGGTCGCCCGCGTCGCCGGACAGCACGCCGTGCGTCGCCACCAGGACGACGTCCTTCGCGCCCTGCTCCAGCAGCTGCGCGGCCGCCGTCGTGCTCGTCATCGCCGTGTCGATCATGTCGTCGACCACCACGCAGGTGCGGCCCTCGACGTCGCCGACGACGCGGTTGCTCATGACCTCGTTGGGGCGCAACGGGTCGCGGGTCTTGTGGATGAACGCGATCGGGCAGCCGCCGAGCAGGTCAGCCCACTTCTCGGCGAGCCTGGTGCGGCCTGCGTCCGGCGAGACGATCGTGAGGTCCTCGCCCTGGTAGCGGCCGCGGACGTGCTCGCAGAGCAGCCACATCGCGTGCAGGTGGTCGACGGGGCCGTAGAAGAAGCCCTGGGCCTGCGCGGTGTGCAGGTCGACCGTCACGATCCGGTCGGCGCCCGCGGTCTTGAACATGTCCGCGACCAGGCGGGCCGACACCGGTTCGCGCCCGGCGTACTTGCGGTCCTGGCGCGCGTACGGGTACGACGGCACGACTGCGGTGATGCGCTTGGCCGAGGCCCGTTTCAGCGCGTCCACCATCAGCAGCTGCTCCATCAGCGAGTCGTTGACCGGCGCGCTGTGGCTCTGCATGACGAACGCGTCCGCGCCGCGCACCGACTCCTCGAAGCGCACGAAGATCTCGCCGTTCGCGAAGTCGTAGGCGGCCTGCGGGGTGATGGCGACACCGAGGTGCTCGGCCACGGCCTCCGCCAACTCCGGGTGCGCCCTGCCCGTGAGCAGGATGAGCTGCCGCTTGGCGACGCCCGTCTTGCCGCTGACCATCGTCACGCTCCACGCTCGTCGGACCCCGGACCCGATCGTTCAGCATCGTCGCGAGATCACGCAAACACCCTGTCCGGCCGATGAGATTCCACGTTGCTGAGCAATTCGAGTTAACCCGTTCGAGGACACCCACAGGGGGTCCGGTACCAGGTGCCTCATCGCACGCTGGGTATAGATCGGGGGAACCGGATTCACCTCTTGGGGTATGACCCTGGTGATTTCTTGATCAGCGTCCTTGAGGCCTCAATGACCTTGCCTACGCTCCACTCCATGCCGGAGAACCAGGACACACCTGGCACAACAGTGCAAGCTCCCCCGACGGGCCCGATCGTGATGAGCACGCCCATTCACGACCAGATCGCCGACCACCTCGGAGTTCGCCAAAAGCATCGACGCCCTGACTGAGCACGGTTATGAACGCTCCATGCGTCTTACCGTGCTCGGCGCCGTGGTGGCGCTCGTCGTGGCCCTCACGCCGGCCGCTCAGGCCGCCGCCACGCCGCCGATCGCCTGGGCTGCGTGCGAGTCGGCACGCCCTGGTTTCGAGTGCGGCACCCTCATCGTGCCGCTCGACCACGACGAGCCGCGCGGCGCGACCACGACGGTGGCGCTGACCCGCAAACCCGCCACCGACCAGGCACGACGCATCGGCTCGTTGCTCTTCAACCCCGGCGGACCCGGCGCGTCGGGGATCGACTACGTGCACGCGTGGGGCGAGAAGATGTCGGCCGGGGTGCGGGGGCGGTTCGACGTCGTGGGCTTCGACCCGCGGGGCATCGGCCGGTCGAACCCGCTGCGCTGCTTCTCCTCCGAGCAGGAGCGGGCGGAGTTCCTGGCCGCGGGGCCGGTCTTCCCCTACGAACGGGCCCAGGAACGGCCGTTCTTCGACCGCTACCGCTCGCTGGCGGCCCGATGCGACCAGCCGATCGCACGGCACATGAGCACCGCCGACGTCGTGCGCGACCTCGACCTGCTGCGGCGTGCGCTGGGCGACCGCAAGCTCACCTACTTCGGCACCTCGTACGGCTCGTACATCGGCACGACCTACGCGAACATGTTCCCCGGCAACGTCCGCGCCCTCGCGATCGACGGCGTGCTGAACCCCGAGCTCTGGTCGAGCGGACGGCAGATCGAATCCGACCGGATCGCCACCGCGGAGGTGCTCGACGAGTTCTTCCGGCTCTGCGACGAGGCCCACTGCGCTTTCGGACCGCACTCGGAGCAGCGGTGGCAGGAGCTGCTGAAGTCGGTGCGCGCCAAGCCGATCACGCTCGGGACCGAGGTGTGGACCTACGACGAGGTGATCCAGTGGGCGCTGTTCGCCGGGTTCGCCTCGGAGGGCTGGACGGACGTCGCCGCGGTGCTCGACCAGCTCTCCGACGCTTCCGCAGGTCCGGCGGCGACGGCTGCTCCGGCCTACGACAACTTCTTCGACGCCAACCTGGGCACCCTGTGCGCGGACACCGAGTTCCCGCGCACGTTCGGCGCGTACCGGTCGGTCGCGCGCTACGCCGAGGCCGGGTCCGAGTTCGGCCCCTACTGGTGGTGGAGCACCAGCGCGTGCGCGGACTGGCCGGCGAACCCCGACCGCTACACCGGACCGTGGCGGGCCCGCACGTCCGCGCCGGTTCTGGTGGTGGGCAACCGGTTCGACGGCTCCACGGACTTCCGCGGCGCGCAGGCCGTCGCGAAGCAGCTGCCGAACAGCCGGCTGCTGGAGTACGCGGGCTGGGGGCACATCGCGTATCGGCGCAGTCAGTGCGCCATCGACCACATCCACTCCTACCTGCTCAACGGGTCGCTGCCTGCAGTGGGGACGGTGTGCCCGGCGAACCCGAACCCGTTCCTCGACGACGCGTCCCAACTGGCCGGTCACGACTTTCGGCGGTCGACGGGGCCCGTGGCGAGCCGGTAGGAAGAGCGCTTCTGCTGACAGGAGGGGAGCTTGTCGATGCGATTCACCGTGCTGGCCGCCGCGGCCGCGCTCATGATCACCGGCACACCCGCCGTACAGGCCTCGGGAGGTGGCCCGCAGGTCCCGAAGATCGACTGGGCCACCTGCGGACCCGAGCATCCCGGTTTCGAGTGCGCCTCCGTGAAGGTGCCGCTCGACTACGACAACCCGCGCGGCGCCACCACGTCGGTGGCACTGGCGCGCAAGCCCGCGACGGACAAGGCGCGCCGGATCGGTTCGCTGTTCCTCAACCCCGGCGGGCCGGGCGGGTCCGGTGTGGACTTCGCGCTCGGCGCCGGGAACCGGCTCTCGGCGAACCTGCAGGGCCGGTTCGACATCGTCGGGTTCGACCCGCGCGGAATCGGCAAGTCCGATCCGTTGCACTGCTTCGCCAGTGAAGAGGACCTCGGCAAGTTCTTCGAGGGCGTCCCCGGCTTCCCGTACCAGGCGGCACAGGAGCGGCCGTACTTCGACCGCTACCGCTCGCTCGGCCCGGAGTGCCGCGACGACCAGAAGATCGCGCAGCACATGAGCACCGCCGACGTCGCACGGGACATGGACCTGCTGCGCCGCGCCGTCGGTGACCGCAAGCTCAGCTACCTGGGCTTCTCGTACGGCTCGTTCCTCGGCGCCACGTACGCGAACCTCTTCCCGAACAACATCCGCGCGCTCGTCATCGACGGCGTGCTGGACCCGCAGCTGTGGTCCAGCGGCCGGCAGATCGACTCGGACCGGATCGCGACCAAGGAGGAGTTCCGCGAGCTCCTGCGCACCTGCGACGAGGCCCGGTGCGTCTTCGGGCCGCAGTCGGAGAAGCGCTGGGACGCGTTGCTCAAGTCGGTGCGCGCCAAGCCGATCGAGCTCGGCGGTGAGGTCTTCACCTACGACGCCGTGATCAACGCGGCGATCGGCGCGATGTACTCGCCGAACGACTGGCCGGACGCCGCCGCGCTGTTCGACCAGCTGTCCGACGCCGCCGCCGGTCTCTCCGTCGCGACCGTCACCGCGGAACCGGACTACGACAACGGGTTCGACGCGTACAACGGCAACGTGTGCGCGGACATCGAGTTCCCGCGCGACTTCCACTCGTACCGGGCGACCGCCCGCTACGCCGAGGCGGGCTCGGAGTTCGGCCCTGCCTGGTGGTGGGGCAACGCGGCGTGCGCGAACTGGCCGACCAACCCGGACCGCTTCGCCGGGCCGTGGCGCACCCGCACCAACGCGCCGGTCCTGGTGGTGGGCAACTACTTCGACGGTGTCACGGACTTCCGGGGCGCGCAGGCCGCGAACCGCCTGATCGGCGGCAGCCGGTTGCTGGCGTACGCGGGCTGGGGACACACGGCGTACGGCGTGAGCCAGTGCGCGACCGACCACACGAACGCGTACCTGCTCGCCGGGACGTTGCCGCCGGTCGGCACCGTGTGCCCGGCGAACCCGAACCCGTTCCTGCCGTCGGTCGCCTCGGCCGAGCCGCTGTTCAAACCGGCACGGAGGTAGACGGACGCGCCGGGCGGGGTGTCACGCCCCGCCCGGCGCCAACTCCTGCGCCAGTTCCACGGCCGCCCGCGCCGGGTCATCACCGAACCGGCTGCCGAACGCGTCGTGCACCCGCCAGCCCGCGTGCGAGAGCGCACGCCACCTGGCCAGGTGGGCCTCCACGCCCGAAGGGTGCGGGCGCGTCTCGACCGCGACGGCGTCCTCCTTCTCCCCCACCACGAGATCCACCCGCCACTGCCCCACCGGATAGCCGGTGCGCACGGTCAGCCCGGCCCTCCGCAGCTCGGCCGCGAGGCTCGCGGTCCAGTCGTCCTCGGGCTCGGTACCGGCGGTCTCGGTCGGCGCGACGTCGGCGTGCCGCAGGTACTCGCCGATCAGGCCGGGCGGTTCGGGCGCCGACGTGATCACGTGCACCTGCCTGCGCGCTCGCGTGGTCAGCACCGCCAGCAGGTTGCGGTCGTTCACGAACCGCCACGCGCCCGGCTTGGCGTCCGCGGCGAGGCTGATCACGACCTCGTCGAACTCGCTGCCCTGCACGCCGTGCACCGTGCCGACGCGCACGCCACCGGTGGTGATCTCGTCCAGCGTCAGCTCGCTGAGCAGCGCCTCCTCCAGCGCATCGGCCTGCGCCCGGAACGGCGTCACCACGCCGATCGACCGCACACCCGCGGCGACCCGTTTGCGCACGTGGGCGAGCACAGCGTCGACCTCGACCCGGTTGACGCCCTTGGAGGTGCGACCGCCCTCGACGCGTTCGGTGTCGATGCAGTCGACGTCGGCGATCGACGGGTGCGTGGTCAGCAACGCGATCTTGCCGTCGTAGAACTTGGCCGCCGCGAACCCGATCAGGTGCGGCGCGCAGCGGTGGTGCTCGTCGAGCCAGTGCACACCCGCCGTCGCCGCACCCGCGTCGAACAGGCTCACCTTCGGCACGTCCAGCCGGTCACGCAGGTCCTGCGTGCCCTCCGCCTCGACCGCCGCCCGCACCGCCTCGTCGCTGACGAACGACACGTGCCGCAGCTGCCGTGGATCGCCGCCGATCACCGCGGTCCGCCCGCGCAGCAACGCGGGCGCGGCCAGCGGCTGGTCGACGTGGCTGGCCTCGTCGATGATCACCAGGTCGAACATGCCGGGCACCGGCGGGAGGATGTCCTCCACATCGGACAGCGTGCCGACCCACAACGGCAGTGCCGCCACCAGGTCCGCGCTGTCGATCTCCGCCAGCCCGCGCCTGCGTGCCGCCCTGCCGGACCGCAACGCCTTCGCCAGCGCGGCCACCGCACGGCGTGCACCCGCACCCCGGCGGCTGACCGAGTACTCCTTGAGCCACGCGGCCGTGGCGGTGCGGCTCGCGACGTCCTGCTCGGCCAGCAACGGCCGCAGCTCACCGAACGTCGTGCCGCCGCTCGTCCCGATCCGGACCGAGGCCGCGGTCTGCTCGGCCGCCTCGATCGCCGCGGTGAGGTCCTCGACCGAGGCGTCGTCCGCCCCGGCCAGGCCGCGTGCCTTCCGCAGCGCCCACCCGGTGCGCAGTCCACTGAGGAAACCGGTCCGCGGCTGGAGAAGTCCGTGCAGTACGGCGAAATCCACGCCCGCCTCGAACGCCTTCGGTGCCACGGTTCGATGCGCCGGCATCAACGCCTGGTGCTTCCTGCCCTCGGCGGCCAGCTGTTCGTCGGACAGCGAGCCACCGGCCGTGCGTTCGACTCGCTGCACAGCCGCGGCGGCCGCGCGCCGGACCCGGTCGAGCTCGGTCAGCCGATCGGGACTGCTCGTCGCGGACAGCCCGTCGCTCAGTTCGCGCGCCATCTCCTGTCGCAGCTCGGAGTCGCCGAACAGCACCGGCACCGGCCCGCCCGCCTTGCGCAGTGCGGCACCGAGCACGTCGGCGGCGTTGCGGGTGCGGCTCGCGAGCAGCACGGACTTCCCCGCTGCCACGGCATCGAGCGCCAATGCCGCGAGCGTGTGCGTCTTGCCCGCGCCAGGAGGCCCGCCCACGACGGTGATCCGTGCCCGGCGGGCGTGCTCGACCGCGCGCATCTGGCTGTGGCTCAACGGCAACGCCGAACTGACCGGTTCGTCGCGCTGGTCCGGCTCGGTGGCGGCCCCGTACAGCGCCGCGAACGCCGTGCCGTCGATGCCCTTCTTGGTCGACCAGTCGAACAGCGCCGTGCCGTGCTCGGTGCTCACGACGGGTTCGCCCGCGTGCAGCCCGGCGCCCATCGCGACGACGAGCTCACTGCCGGAGATCAGGCTCTTGGGATCGTCGCGCACGATCGGCACGTTCTCGAACCCGGCCAGCCGCAGCGTCTCGGTGATCCACTCCTCGGTGGGCGCGAGCGCGGCCTCCCGTTCGGCGGTCTTCGCCCAGTCGTCGATCAGCGGGAACACCCCGGCGTCACCGGCGACGTGATAGGCGTAGCCGAGGCCGATCCCGTGGTGCAGCCGCACGGGCCGCGACACCAGGGGCAGGCACACGCGGCGCCGTTGCCCACCGATCTGCGCGGGCCCGGCGAGGAACGCCCAGCCCAGCCGCAGCAGCCGGTCCTCCTGGTGCAACGCGTCGTACGCGGCCAGGTGCGTCACCTCGGCGCGGGCCTGCTTCGGCGCGGTCCACGACACCGGCGTCCAGTGCGGCCCCTCCTGCAGGAGCGTGATCGCCCGCCAGGACGGCTCGTGGTCGCCCAGCCACAGCAGACCGGCCGCCTTGGTGAGGTCGAGCTGGAGCTTCTGCGGCTGTTCAGCAGCACTCAAACGAGCGAGGGTGCGCAACACAGCGGTGTTTGACACGAGTAACCAGTACATGAAGGGTGATCCGTGAAATGCGCCGGGGCGCCAGAACTGGGTAGCGTCGGTCGCCGTGAAGGATCTGCCCCCTGCTCTGCCCCCTGGGGACCTCGTGGCCGGGCTCGCTCAGTTCGGCATCACCGGGCCGGTGGTCTACGCCCCCGTCGGCTTCGGCGACTACCACTGGACCGTCTACGACCGGTGGTTCACCTCGGTGTCCGACCTGAGCGTCAAACCACTGGCCGGTCTGCGGCAGGCGATGGAGACCGCCGCGAGCCTGGCCGAGCAACTGCCGTTCGTCATCGCCCCGGTCCGATCCGACGACGGCGAGACCGTGGTCCTGCTCAACGACCGCTACGCACTGAGCGTCTTCCCTTACATCACGGGGAAATCCGGGTCCTTCGACGATCCGGTCCACCCCGGCGTGACCGAGCTGCTGACCGCGCTGCACCGCTGCGAGCCACCCGAGAACACCCCGATCGCACCGATCGACGTTCCGGGCAGGGCCGCCCTGACGGCGTTGCTCGACGAGCCGGGTGACTGGTTCTCGGCCGAGGCACGCGAAGTCTTCGTGGCCCACACCGACATCGTCCACGCCGCACTGACCGAACTGGACCATCTCGCCGGGCAGCTCCCGGCCGAACGCGTGGTCACCCACGGGGAACCCCACGCGGGCAACGTGATCCTCAGTCCGCACGGCCTGTGCCTGGTCGACTGGGACACGGTCGGACTGGCCCCGCCGGAACGCGACCACTGGCTCGTCGGCGGGTACAGCGCGTTCTACTCGCTGCGCTGGGCCGTCGACGACATAGCGCAGTTCACCGAAAAGCTCCGCGCCCCGCACGAGAAGTCACGGGACGCGGAGCTCACGTTGCACTACTTCACCGAAACGCTCAGGAACCTCTAGAGCGTCAGGCTCCACGTATCGATCGTGCCGGCGTCGGCGCGACCAGGTCAGCCGGCGAGCGCGAAAAGATCGTCCCGGTCGCCCGACTGCTTGAGCTGGGCGAGCGACTGCTTCTCGAGCTGGCGGATCCGCTCACGGGTCAGGCCGAGCTCCTCCGCGACCTCCTGCAGGGTGCGGGCACGCCCGTCCTCCAGGCCGTAGCGCAGGCGCATGATCCGGCCCTGCCGTTCGGGCAGGACGTCCAGCAGGGAGCGGACCCCGTCGGTGAACTCCTGCTGCTCCAGCAGATCCGGCGCGGACACGCCGTCGGTGTCCTGGATCAGGTCGCCCAGCACCGAGTCGCCCTCGTCGCCGACCGGCGTCTCCAGCGACACGCAGGTGCGGGCCGCGTCGCGCAGGTCCTGCACGCGCGTCGGCGAGCACTTGGCCTCGGCGGCGATCTCCTCGATCGTCGCCTCGCGGCCGAGCGCCGTGGACAGCTTCTGCCCGATCTTCTTGAGCTTGTTGACCTCTTCGACCACGTGCACCGGCAGGCGGACCGTGCGGGTCTGTTCGGCCAGGCCGCGTTCGATCGCCTGACGGATCCACCACATGGCGTAGGTGGAGAACTTGTAGCCCTTGGCGTAGTCGAACTTCTCGACGGCGCGGATCAGGCCGAGGTTGCCCTCCTGGATCACGTCCCCGAACGGCAGTCCGCGGAACGAGTGCTTCTTCGCGACCGACACGACCAGACGCAGGTTCGCGCGGATCATGTGGTCCTTGGCGCGCTCACCCTCGGCGACGATCCGGCGCAGCAGCCGCGGCTCGCGCGTCGTGTCGCCGTTCTGGAGCAGGTGAGCGGCGTAGACACCGGCCTCGATGCGCCGGGACAGGTCGACCTCCTCGGACGCGGTGAGCAGCGGCGTGCGCCCGACCTCGCGCAGGTACTGGCCGATCAGGTCCGCGTCCTGCTGCCCGGACGCGCGGTTCTTCAGATCTGCGGGCATGCCAAATCCCCCGTATCCGTTGGCAGGAGTGACAGCCGGAGTGGCTGCACTGGTGTGTAACGGTTCAGAGGTCCACTTCATTCCGCGGTTTCGCCTGTGACCTCAGCCTCACCCGCGTGATCGCGTGGTGTTCCACGGCCAGGACCTCGATCTTCCAGCCGGAGACCTCCACCACGTCACCCGGCTCCTCCGGGATGCGACCGAGGATCTGCAGCACCAGCCCGGCGACCGTCGCGTACTGCCCCGGAGGCGGGTCGCGCAGCTCGACGCCGATGTCCGGCAGGTCGTGCACCGGGAACGTGCCGGGCAGCTCGATCGAGCCGTCCGCCTCGGTGCGCACCGCGACCACGTCCGAGTCGGTCTCGTCGTAGATCTCGCCGACGATCTCCTCGAGGAGGTCCTCCAGCGTCACGATGCCGTCCACCGCGCCGTGCTCGTCCACCACGAGCGCGATCTGTTCGTGCTCGGCCTTCATCCGCCGCAACGCGTCCGTGACGCGCACCGAGTCCGGCAGCACCATCGGCGCGCGTGCCACGTCCGCGATGGACACGTTGTCGTCAAGCAGGTCGCGCAGGTGCACCACGCCGACCACGTCGTCCAGGTGTCCGTCCTTGGTCACCGGCGCCCGTGAATGTCCGGACTGAGCGAGGACTTCCCTCGCGGCGGCCGTGCTCAAACCTGATTCGACGATCGTCACCTGCCGCCGCGGCACCAGCACCTCGCGCAGCCGCCGTTCGTGGATCTCCAGCGCGCCGGTCATGATCGTGCGTTGTTCCTGGTTCAGGTGCTGCTGCACCTCGACCAGATCGCGCAGTTCCTCCGCCGACATCTGCTCCTCCTCGGCGTCCGGGTCGCCGCCGAAGACCCGCACCACGAGGTCGGTCGACTTGCTGAGCAGCCACACGGCGGGCCGGGAGATGGTCGAGAGGAGATCGAGCGTGGGGGCGACGATCTTCGCCCAGCGGACCGCGTACTGCATCGCGAGGCGCTTGGGCGCCAGTTCCCCGAAGACCAGTGTGACGAACGTCAGCACCACGGTCACGAGCGCGATCGCGACGCCGTTCGCGGCTGCGCCCAAGAAGCTCAGCAGCGGCACGATCGGTGCCGCGAGTGAGACCGCGGCGGTAGCCGACGCCAGGAACCCCGACAGCGTGATGCCGATCTGGATCGTCGCGAAATACCTGTTCGGATCGCGTGCGAGCCGCACCAGCCGGTGGTGCCCCTCCCGTTCCAGCGAGCGCAGCTGACCTTCCCGCAACGACACGAACGCCATTTCGCTGCCCGCGAACGCCGCGTTGAGCAACACCAGTACCGCGACCAGGGCGAGGTTGAAGCCATAACCGTCCACGCGTTTGGGTTAGCACGCACGGTGGTATTTCGCACCCTGACGGCCGTCTTGAGCAGTCAGGAGGGCCTCAGCCGAACTGAGGTGGGATGGATATGGACACCCCCGAGGTGCTGAGCACCTCCGCGAGGACCTTGCACACCCTGCCGGAGGACGAGCCCGACCTGTCCGCGATGCGCGCGTGGGTCGGGACCCTGCTGGGAGATCTGCCGGAGGACGTCGTCCTCGACGTTCTGCTCGTGTGCACGGAACTGGCCAGCAACTCCTATGAGCACGCAGAGGGTCCTAGGGCCGTGCGGGTACAACGACATACCGACTTCGTCCGGGTGGAGGTCGACGACCACACACCGGCCGAACTTCCGCAGCTGGGACGGTCGCGGCTGGGCGACTCGCGAGGACGTGGGCTGGTGTTGATCGCCCAGCTCTCCCGGTGCTGGGGCACACGCGAGTTCACCGGCGGAAAGACGATCTGGGCCGAGATCGACGCATAGCCCGTGTGTGCGTTTCGCACAGACAAGACATGACACCGCATGGATGGGTTTCGCGGCCGGGCTCTTCGATTCTCGATGCATGACAACTGGGGTTTCACCGGCGGTTCGGCCGCTGGTCCGCCACGGGGCAGAGATGCTCGCGGCGATGCTGATCGGGATGGCCCTGCTGGCGCCTCTGTGGACGCCGGAACAGGTCGAGGTGGCCGCCCTGTGGATGGCGGCGTCGATGTCCGTGCCGATGGTGCTGTGGATGCGCTATCGCGGCCACAGCCGGATCGTCGAGATGTGCGCGGCGATGTTCCTGCCGTACCTGGTGCTGCTGGTGCCGTACTGGGCCGGGCTGCTCGACGGGGACGCCGTCGAGATGGGCGGGCACCTGCTGATGTTGCCCGCGATGGCCTTCGTGCTGGTCCGCGGGCGGCACGAGCACGGGTCACCCAGCACGAACCCGGTGGTCCGGGCGCTGGGTGACCGCTGGCCGGCGGTGGTCGCGCTGGCGGTCACGTTCGACGTCTGGCAGGCGCACGTAGTGCCTCCCGTGTGGACCCTGCTGCTGTGCCAGGCGGCCTACCTCCTCTGGGGACGGCACGCGCCGCGGGTGCAGCTCGCGGTGTTCAGCCTGTACGCGGTGCTGGCCGTCGCCGTGATCCTGGTGTCGCCCTCGGCGGGCGTGCTGCTGATCGCGCTCGGCTGGGGCGCGCACGCCGTCTGGGACCTCGTGCACCACGTGCGCAACGCCGTCGTGCCGCGCTGGTGGTCCGAGTTCTGCGGTGTGTTCGACCTGGTCATCGCCGTCACGATCCTGATCGCGTGGTTCTAGGCTGATGGCGATGAACGACCTTCCGCACACCGCGCTGCGCGGCACCCTCCACCTGCTGTGGATGGGGTCGCTCGTGGTGCCGCTGATCTCGGTGCTGCGCGAGCCGTCCGCGATGCGCTGGCTCGGGGTGCTGGGGCTGCTGGTGCTGGCCGTGTCCTACGCGGTGACGTTGCGCGGCGGGCCGCTGTGGGTGCTCGTGGTCGCGACCCTGGTGACGATTCCCCTGGTGGCGCCGGTCGGTCCGGACGAGCTGTCGACGTGGGCGTGGATCGGTGGCGCGGCGGCCGGGTTCGCGCCGTTGCTGCTGACCGGTCCGTGGCGGTGGCTCGCGGCGATCTGCGCGGTGGTGGCGGCGGGCCTGGTCGGGTTCTTCGTCACCCGCGACCAGACGACGTACCAGATGATCGCGGCCTCGGTCGGGGTGACGATCATCGCGATGGCCGGGCTGCCGATGTGGTTCGCCGGGCTGCTCGGGCAGGCGCGGGCCGGGCGGGAAGCCCAGGCGGAGCTCGCGGTGAGCGAGGAACGGCTGCGGTTCGCCCGGGACGTCCACGACCTGCTGGGGCACCGGCTGACCGTGATCGCGCTGAAGTCCGAGCTGGCCGGACGGCTCGCCGCCACCGATCCAGAACGCTCCGCCGCGGAGGCGTTCGAGGCGCAACGGCTGGCGTCCTCGGCGTTGGAAGAAGTGCGTGACGCCGTGCACGGTTATCGCGCGGTGCACCTGCCCGAACAGCTCGAAGCCGTGCGGAACGTCTTGCAGGAAGCCGGAATCCGGTGCACCGTCTCGGATGCCCCGGTGGAGGGCGAACGCGCGACGCAGCTCGCACTGGCGTTGCGCGAGGCGTGCACCAACGTGCTGCGGCACAGCCACGCGACGTGGTGCATGATCGACGTCGCTGCCGCTGGGGAGGAGGTGCGGATGACCGTCACGAACGACGGCGCCGAGAAGCCTTCCAGCGAGGGCAACGGACTGCGCGGCCTGCGGGAGCGGCTCGCGGCCGTGGGCGGTCAGGTGTCCGTGGAGAAGTCCGGCGACGTGTTCACGCTGCAGGTCGTGGTGCCCGCGTGATCAGGGTGCTGCTGGCCGACGACGAGGAGCTGATCCGCGACGCCCTCGCGGCGCTGCTCGACCTGGAGCCGGACCTGGAGGTGGTGGCCCGCGCCGGGGACGGCAGGGCCGCCGTCGAGGCCGCGCGGGCACACCGCCCGGACGTCGCCGTGGTGGACCTGCAGATGCCCGAACTGGACGGACTGGAGGTCACCGAGGAGCTGGCGCGCGTGCTGCCGTCGTGCGCGGTGGTGATCCTGACCGGCCGTGGCCGTCCGCCGCACCTGCAGCAGGCACTGCACGCGGGCGCGAAGGGCTTCCTGCCCAAGGGATCGCCGGGCGGTACGCTGGCCGACGTGATCCGCCGCGTGCACTCCGGTTCGCGCTGGGTCGACCCGGCCCTGGCCGCCGACGCGCTGGCCGCTCCCCCGTGCCCGCTGACGCAGCGCGAGCTGGAGGTGTTGCGGCTCAGCGAGTTCGGCACGCCGGTGGCCGAGATCGCCGCGCGCACGTCGTTGTCCGCGGGAACGGTCCGGAACCACCTGTCGGCGGCGGTGGCGAAGCTCGGGGTGGCCGGGCGGGCCGAGGCGTTCTCCGTGGCGCACGAGCACGGGTGGTTCTAGTTGCGGAGGCAGGCGGGCACGGTGAGGGTGGTCGGCTGACCGTCGGTGAGGGTGCGGACGCTCGCGCCGAGCAGCAGGTCACCAGCCTTGTCCAGCACAGCGCGGGCGACCCGGCTGCGGTCCTCGCCCCGTTCGAACACGCGCATGACCCGCGCCCCCGCGCCGACCGCCCGCGTCCAGCCCTTCGAGTGCGGCACCCCCAGCCAGTCCGCGACCTCGGCGTCGACGACCTGACGCACCATCGCGGCGACCACCCCGTCGAAAGCCTTGCCCGGCACGAACTTCTCGTACAGCTCGACGAGGTTCCTGGTCAGTTCGACGCCTTCCGCCGACGGCGCGTAGGACGCCCGGACCATGGTGTTGCTCAGTTCTTCGGCCTCCTCGAAGGTCTCCGGCATCACGTCGGGACGAATGCCGAGCACCGCACCCGCGACGCGCCATACGTGGTAGTAGTCCTCAGCCTCCGTGGCGGTGACCGAGACGCCGATGCGGCGCATGCCGTCGACCACCTGCACCGAGAAGATCAGCAACGCGCCCAGCAGGTCCTGCTGGCACACCGGAACACCGTCCGCCTCGTGGTCCCATTCCGGTGAGCGGCCGACGAAGTAGCGGACGGCCGCGTGGATGAGCCGGGTCTTCTGGACCGTCGGCACGAACAAGCCGCCCGTGCCGAAAGCGTTGGGCTCCATCATGTTCAGCACGAACTGCGACGTCTCCGACAGCCTGCGGTGCGGCTGGTTGAGGCGGTGCGTGAGCGTGAGGACCTTGGAGGGTCTGGGTTGCGCGTAGCAGTTGACCATCGCGCCGAACGACAGCACCGACGCCACGTGCACGCCGTCGTCGATGAAGAAGTCGTGCGCACGGGCGACGCGCTCCTCGTCCATCCACTCCGGCGGGGTGTCGGTGGCGACGAGGTAGTCGCGGACCACGGGCGGCAGGTGCTCGGGGACGGGCTCGTCGTTGCCGCGGAACTCCGCGAGCACCTGGTTGACCTCGTTCAGGCTGCCGCTCTCGATCAGGTGCGCGATCACGGCGTCGGCGAGCGGGTCGCCCTCGTACTTCAGCGCGTACAGGTCCACGTGGGCGAGCGTATGGGCCCGTTCGGGCCATTGATCGTTCCGTTCACCGCTTCGGCCCAGTGAATCCACGCGTTCGTGCGTCGATCAGGAGCCCGAGGTGAGCACGTCGAACGCGTGCCGGCGATGCTCCGCGAACAGCTTCAGCGCCCCCTCGACGTTCCCCAGCCGCAACGCCGCCACCAGGTCCCGGTGCTCCTCCCGGATCTGCTCCAGGTACCCGTCGGTGCTCAGCCGCACCCGCGTGATCAGGAACAGGTGCACCTGCGACCGGATCGCCTCCCAGGCCTGGGTCAGCCGCGAGTGGCCGGCGGCGGCGTACACGGCGTCGTGGAACGCGATGTCGCACCGCACCATCTCGTGCGGGGTCGCGGCGCGCTCCATCTCCAGCGCCGCCGCGGAGATCTCCTCCAGCGACGCGCCCCTGGCCACCACGCGCTGGACGGCCAGCACCTCCAGGGCGCCGCGCAGGCTGTCCAGCTCGGCCACGTCCTGCAGCGACAGCTCGGCCACCGTCGTGCCCCGGTGCCACTCGGCGCGCACCAGGCCCTCGCGTTCCAGGAGGCGCAGCGCGTCGCGGACCGGGCCGCGGCTCACCTGCAGCGCCTCGGACAGCTCCACCTCGCGCAGGGCGCTGCCGGGCGGATAGCCGCCGTCGAAGATGGCCTCGCGGATCATGTCCGCGACCTCGCTGCCCAGACCTCGCCGGCGCGCCGGACCCACTGTCATGTGAGCAATGTTAACAAGAAGACATCTTGTCAGAATGTTAACATCCGGACATGCCTAACGTACCCCGCTTCCACCTCGCCATGCCGGTCGACGACCTGGCCGCCGCCCGCCGCTTCTACGGCGAGGTCCTCGGCCTCGAACAGGGCCGCAGCTCCGACACCTGGGTCGACTGGAACCTGCACGGCCACCAGTTCGTCACCCACCTCGCGCCGCGGACCGAGCGCGTCAGCAACCCCGTCGACGGCCACGACGTGCCGGTGCCCCACTTCGGCCTGGTCCTGACCGTCGACGAGTTCCAGAAGCTCGCCGGGAAGCTCGCCGACGCCGGCACGAAGTTCGTCATCGAGCCGTACGTGCGGTTCAAGGGCGAGCCCGGCGAGCAGTGGACGATGTTTTTGCTGGACCCCGCGGGCAACGCGCTGGAGTTCAAGGCGTTCGCGGACGACGCGCAGGTGTTCGCGGTCTAAAGGCCCGTTAAAAATCTTGCACAACGCGCAAGTTTCGGTAGCGTGGAGGTGACGCCGAGCCACGACCCGATCACATCGGGTCAGACAGGGAGAGGCCATGACCACGGCCGAGCGGCAGCGCAGCGCTCAGGAGCTCATCCGCCCGCAGTTGCCCGCCGAGCTGACCCGCCGCGACGGGTGCCCGTTCGACCCGTCGAAGGGGCTGACGGAGCTCAGCGGGCACGGGCGGATCCACAAGGTCGAGCACAACGGCGACACCGTCTGGCTCGTCACCGGCCACGACGAGGCACGGGCGGTGCTCGCCGCGCCGGAGATGAGCTCCGACCGGATCAACAGCCCGCGGGCGAGGGCACTGATCTCTCCGGAGCTGCACGCGGAGCTGTTCCCGCCGGAGCGCCAGGCCGGGTCGTTCATCTTCATGGACGCCCCGGAGCACACACGCTTCCGGCGGATGCTGACCGGGCAGTTCACCGTGCGCAGGATGCGCGATCTCACGCCGCGCATCCACGAGATCGTCACCACCCAGCTCGACGCGATGATCGAGAAGGGACCGCCTGCCGACCTCGTGCACGACTTCGCGCTGCCGGTGCCGTCGCTCGTGATCTGCGAGCTGCTGGGCGTCGACTACGGCGACCGCGACGAGTTCCAGCGCCGCACGTCCAAGCTGCTCAGCCTGAACACCACCATCGACGAGCAGATCAAGAACACCGTCGAGCTGCGGAAGTTCATGCACGGGCTCGTCGTCGCCAAGCGGCGCAGCCCCGGCGACGACCTGCTGTCCGGGCTGGTCCGTGACACGGACCTCAACGACAACGAGCTCACCGGCATCGCGAACCTGCTGCTGATCGCGGGCCACGAGACGACGGCGAACATGCTGGCTCTGGGCACGTTCGCGCTGCTGGAGCACCCGGAGGAGTTCGCGAAGCTGCGCGACAACCCGGAGCTGACCGAGAACGCGGTCGAGGAGCTGCTGCGCTATCTGTCGATCATCAGCATGGGCGTCTCACGGCACGCCAAGGACGACGTCGTGATCGGCGGCGTCACCATCCGCGCCGGCGAGACGGTCGTGGTCTCGGTGCCGGCGGTCAACCGCGACGACAGCCAGTACGACGACCCGCACGCCCTGCTGGTCGACCGGCCGCGCGGCCACCACGTGGCGTTCGGGCACGGCATCCACCAGTGCCTCGGCCAGCAGCTGGCGCGTGTGGAGATGGCGGTCGGCTTCACCGAGCTGCTGCGGCGCCTGCCGACGTTGCAGCTCGCCGTTCCCGCGGACGAGGTGCCGCTGCGGACCGACATGTCGATCTACGGCGTGCACAGGCTGCCGGTCACCTGGTGAACCCGTCACCGAGCTGGTCGATCATGCGACCGACCAGCTCGGTGACGTCGAACCTCTCCGTGGCCTGGGGCGTGTCGAGCCACCACTGCACGACCGCGCGCATCGACGCGAGGATCGTCGACGCCGTCACCGCGGGGTAGGGATCCTTCTGGGGGTCCACGCCGCAGCGCACCGCGATCGCCGCCGTCAACGCCTGTTCGCGGGCCGAGTAGGCGGCGAAGACGTGCGGCAGCAGAGCGGGGTGCTGCCGGAGCTCGCGCAGCTGGCGGAGCCGGTCGAGGTCGACGTAGCGCGGGTAGATCGACCGCAACGCCTCGCGCAACGCGACCAGCACCGGTTCGTCCGCCGGCCGTGCCTCGAACTCCACCACCAGCGCGAGCGCCGTGGCCGTGTCGCCGGCGACGACCGCTTCCTCTTTGGACGAGAAGTAGTTGAAGAACGTCCGCAGCGACACCCCGGCGGCCCGCGCGATCTGGTCCACCGTCACCCGGTCGAGGCCGTGCTGCACGCACAGACTCCAGGCGGCGTCGCCCAGGGCTTCCCTGGTCGCCGCCTTCTTGCGTTCACGCAGGCCCGTCACGGCACAAAGATTAAATGGTACCGGAAATTGGTGTAGACCTTGTGGCCCTGTGAGCACCTCACTACGGTCCGTGAGACCGCTCTCACAGACCTTCGGAGGACCGGGTGCGCCTACTCGGAGTCGTCGTACTGGCCGGTGCCCTGCTCACCGCGGGCCAGGCCCATGCAGCTCCCCCACGCACGGCGTTGTCAGCGCCCACCGTCACGCTGATCACCGGGGACCAGGTCCTCACCGGACAGCGGGCGATCAGACCGGCGCCCGGCCGTGAGCGCGTCGTGTTCTCCAACTACACCGTCGGCGGCCACGAGTACGTGGTGCCGCACGACGCCATCCCGATGATCGCGGACGGCCGGCTCGACGAGCGCCTGTTCGACGTCACGGAGCTCGCCACGTACGGCGGCGCCCTGCCGGTGATCGCCACCTACCCCGAGGGCACGCTGAGCGCGCAGTCCGGCCTCCAGCTGCGCAGCATCAACGGCGTCGCGTTCGACGCGGCCAGGACGCCTCTGATCGGCACCCTGTCCACCACGGGTGCCAAGAAGATCTGGCTCGACGCCCGGCGCCAGGCGAACCTCGACCGCAGCGTCGCCCAGATCAACGCCCCGGCCGCCTACGCGGCGGGCCTGACCGGCAAGGGCACCACGGTCGCCGTCCTCGACACCGGCGTCGACAACACCCACCCGGACCTGGCCGACCGCGAGATCGGCGAGCGCAACTTCTCGGGCTCCCCGGACAACGGCGACCACTACGGCCACGGCACGCACGTCGCGTCGATCGTCGCGGGCACCGGCGCGAAGAGCGGCGGCAAGTACCACGGCGTCGCACCCGACGCGAACATCCTCGACGTGAAGGTGCTGGGCGACAACGGTTCCGGCCAGGACAGCGGGATCATCGCCGGCATGGAGTGGGCCGTCGAGCAGGGTGCCCAGATCATCAACATGAGCCTGGGCGGCTACGACACCCCCGCGGTGGAGCCCCTCGAAGAGGCCGTCGACCGCCTCAGCGCCGAGAAGGGCACGCTGTTCGTGATCGCCGCCGGCAACAGCGGCCCGAACGCGCGCACGATCGGCTCGCCCGGCACCGCCGACACGGCACTGACCGTCGGCGCCGTGGACGACCAGGACCAGATCGCGGAGTTCTCGAGCCGCGGCCCGACACAGGCCGGCACGCTCAAGCCCGACCTCACCGCACCCGGCGTCGGCATCGTCGCCGCCCTGCACTCCGACGGCAGGATCGGCGCGCCGGTCGCCGACGGCTACACCTCGCTCGACGGCACCTCGATGGCGACCCCGCACGTGGCGGGCGCGGCGGCCCTGCTGCGCCAGCAACACCCCGAACTGACCGGCGCCGCGCTCAAGGCACGCCTCACCGGCACCACCACGCCGTCCGCGAAGCTCACGCCGTTCGAGCAGGGCTCCGGCCGCGTCGACGTCGCGAAGCTGATCAAGCAGAACGTGTCGTCGAGCCCGGCGAGCCTCAGCTTCGGCACGCACCAGTGGCCGCACACCGGCGAACCCGCGCTGTCCAAGGAGATCACCTACTCCAACGCGGGCTCCGAGCCGGTCACGCTCGACCTGTCCACGGAGACGAACGGGACGTTGTTCAGCGTCTCCCCCGCCCAGCTCACGGTTCCGGCGGGCGGCACCGCGAAGGCCACGGTCACCGCGGACCTCGCGAAGCAACCGGCGGGCGGTGTGTTCGGCGGCGCGGTCGTCGCGAGCGGCGTGCGCACGGCCGTCGTGGCCGACCTGGAGGTGGAGAGCTACGACATCAAGATCACCGGCATCGAGCGCTCCGGCGTCACCACGTCCTCGACCTACGCGTACCTGATCAACGTCGACACCGGCGCCCGCATCTGGCCGGACACCACCACCGGCGTCGCCCGCGTGGCCAAGGGCCGCTACATCCTGTCCGGCAGCGTGCAGTCGTCGTCCGGCGCCTACACCCACGACATCGTCAACTACCCGAACCTCACCGTCTCCGGCCCGGCGACGATCGACCTCGACGCCCGCCAGGCCAAGCCGGTCAAGGTGACGCTGCCGGTCGCCGCGCAGCTCTCGTTGCTGCAGACCGGTTTCGAGCGGATCGTCAACGGCACCGCCTACACCATCGGCAACTTCTCGGTCGGCGGCGTCGTCGACCACCTCGGCGTCGCGAGCCTCGGCCCTGCCTCCAACGAGGTCACCGGCAAGATCGCGACGTTCTGGACCGCGGGCCCGGACTTCTACGGACTCGCCTGGTACCAGAAGGGTTCCGCGCCCAGCGGCCTGACCAAGACGATCGCGCGGAAGGACCTCGCCTCGGTCAAGGTCGACATGCCCCCGCTCAAGCCGGGCCAGAGCGCCTCGATCGGCCACACCTCCTCACCGGCCGGTCGTGCCGACTGGACCTACGGTTCGCTGGACAACTTCACCCCCGGCCAGCGCACCGAGTACTACGGCGGCGACGGCGGCGACTGGTCGCGCAGGTTCAACCTGTTCGACGAGACCGGCAACATCGGTGCCCTGGTGACCCCGCTGCGGCACTACCGTCCCGGCAAGTCCTATGTGGAACCGTTCAACCGCGCGGTGTTCGGCCCGGCGCTGCCCGAGACGCGGGACGTCCCGCACTCGTTCCGCACGGGTGACTTCGTCCGCGTCACCGTGCCGCTGTACGGCGACAACGCGGGCAACGAGGGCTACAGCCCCGTGACCGAGGCGAAGACGACCGTGTACCGCGACAACGTCAAGGCCGCCGAGACGGCCGAGGCGGGCTGGGCGATGCTCGACGTCGCCCCTGGCGCCGCGAACTACCGCGTGGAGACCTCAGCCGTGCGCGACACCGCCCTGAGCTCCAAGGTGTCCGGCGTGTGGACGTTCCGCAGCGACACCACGGCGAAGCGGACCGCGCTGCCCCTGTCGGTCATCCGCTTCACCCCGCAGCTGGACGACGACGGCTTCGGCCGCGCCGGCCAGATGCTCGCGGTGCCGATCTCCACGCAGTCGCAGGTGGACTCGGTCCGGGTGACGTCCGTCGAGGTCTCCTACGACGGCGGCACCACGTGGAAGCGCACGCAGATCACGGCCAACCGCGTGCTGCTGGCGCACCCGAAGGACGCCAAGTCGGTCTCCTTGCGCGCCAAGGCGTCCGGCAGCGGCCAGACCGTCGAGCAGACGATCGTCAACGCGTACCTGCTCCGCTAACGGAACGAGCCCGCGCGCTCGCGAGCCCACGAGGCGAACGAGCGCGCGGGCCTCCCCAGCACCTCTTGCACGTCCTGCACGACCAGGTCCTGTTCTCATCAGATGCGATCACGCGTCGCTGTCATGCGCCGAGAAAGGCGAGGTCAGGAAGGCCTTAGGAGAACGGCGAGTCCACCTACTGCGAGACCGTAGCCAAGCCCCTGCCGAACGCCCAGCTACTCGATCCACAGCGTGCCGTGCTGCTCTTCTCTGCATCAGATGCGAGATTCTCGCATTGAACGAGAAGACTGAGGGCACAGGTGGACGAGGGCGAGGGGCTTCCAGGCTCGGCAGCGATGCATCTGGTTCGTGGCGTGCCGCTGCTGCACGCGGAGGAGCAGGTGTTCGCGGCGATGCTGCAGGGCTGGGGCAACCAGCAGCTCGCGCGCAACCTAAAGCCGTCGTCGATCGAGAGCGGCGTGCGCGTGGTGCGGCGGTTCTTCGAGCACGCTGGCACCTATCCGTGGTGGTGGAGTCACCAGCTCGCGGACGAGTGGTTCGCGGATCTGCGTACCGTTCACCATCTGGCGAGGTCGACCCTGCGCGGCTACCAGGGCGCGGTGCGGATGTTCTGCGCGTTCATCACCGATCCCGCTTACGGTTGGGCGGCCGAGTGTGAACGGCGTTTCGGTACCCATCCGGTGCAGGTCGTCACCGAAGTCAACAGCGCGGTGCACGTGGCCGAGGCCGAGGCAGGACCGTTGAAGCGGGCGTTCACTCGCGAGGAACTGCAGGCCCTGTTCGACCGTGCCGACGACGAGGTCGCGCGGAAACGGGCGCAGGGGCGCAAGGGCTGGCTGCCGGCGTTCCGAGACGCAACGCTGCTCAAGACCGCATACGCGTTCGGGCTGCGCCGCAACGAGACGCGCATGCTCGACGTCGTCGACTTCAGCCACAACCTGCACGGCCCGGAGTTCGGCCGGTACGGCGTGCTCAACGCGCGCTACGGCAAGGCGCAGAAGGGCTCGCCGCCGAAACGGCGCGGTGTGCTGTGCGTGTGGACGTGGGCCGCCGAGGTCGTCGACGAGTGGATCACCGACTTCCGGCCGCTGCTGGGCATCGACAACAACCCGGCATTGTGGCCGTCGGAGCGCGCCGCGCGCGTCGACATCAAACAGCTCAACCGGCGCCTGGCCGGCTACCGCGACGACCTGGGCCTCGACGAGGGGCTGGACTTCCACTCGCTGCGCCGCTCGTACGTCACGCACCTGATCGAGGACGGCTACGACGCCCGGTTCGTGCAGGAACAGGTCGGCCACGAGCACGCCAGCACAACCTCGATCTACACCTGCGTGTCGTCGGACTACCGCACCCGCACACTGCGCCGGGTCCTGGACTCGATGCTCGACGAGGCGCTGCCGCGCCGGAACGGACACAGATGACCGCCCAGAAGCAACGTGTCGGCTACGCCTGGCACCTGCGCGAGATCATGGCCCAGCACAGCATGTTCCAGACCATCGACCTGGTCGATCCGCTGGCCGAGCACGGCATCACGCTGTCGGTATCGCAGGTGCACCGGCTGGTCACGGGCACACCGGAGCGGTTGTCTCTGCCGGTGCTGTCCGCGCTGTGCGCCATCTTCGGCGTCGTGCCCAGCGACCTGATCACCACTGAGGCCTTCCCTGTCGGTGTGCGATCCACGGCCACCGGTGACCTGCCGGGCTCCGCCGAACTCGGCGCGGTGCGGCCCAAACGCGCACGCATCCTCGACTCGCAGTGACCTCTCCGCACGATCTGGCCGAGCCGGTGTGCGCGCGATGCCGCCGCCCCGTGTGCACCGACACGGCCAAGATCCGGCGCAACGATCCGCGGGTGCGCGTCCGGATGCGCTGGCCCGAGGGGCCGGTCTGCGTGCGCTGCTACACCCGCGCGCTGGACACCTACGGGATCTGCGCCGGGTGCGGCGTCGAGCGCCTGCTGCCCGGCCTCGGATCCTGCGGTACCCCGGTGTGCACTGACTGCGCCGGAGGCCTCGGTCAGTTCCGGTGTCCGACCTGCGGCCGTGAGGCGGCCCTGTACACGCGGATGGCGTGCGCGCAGTGCGTGCTGGCTGCGCGGCTGGCCGTCGTGCTCGACGCCGGCGACGGCACCGTGCGGCCCGAGCTGGTGCCGTTCTACAAAGCCGTATGCGCGATGCCGCGTCCGCGCCGCGGGCTGGTCTGGCTGGCCAAGCCACACGTCCCGCCGATCCTGCGGGCCCTGGCACTCGATGAGGTGCCGCTGACACACGACGGGCTGGACACACTACGGCCGTGGCGCTCGGGCCTACCTGCGCGAACAACTCGTCAGCTGCGGCGTGCTGCCCGAAGTCGACCGGTTCCTGCAGTTCTTCCAGCGCTGGCTGCCGCACTGGCTCGACTCCACCGCCCCGCAGCACCGGCGGTTGCTTGAGCGGTTCGCCTCCTGGCACGTCCTGCGGCGGTTGCGTGAGGCCTCCGTCGCGGCGCCTGTGACGTCCGGTCTGGTCAACACCGCGCGGTACCATCTGCGCATCGCAGGCGAGTTCCTCGCGCACCTGGAACACCGTGGCCGCACCCCGGGATCCTGCACTCAAGCCGATCTCGACCTGTGGTTCACCCGCGACTACGGCACCCGCCAGGGCTCACGCGAGTTCCTGCGATGGTGCGTTCGACACGGCGAGATTCCCAGGCTGCAGCTGCCGGCAGCGCCCTCGTCGGAGACGAGGGCGCTGGGCCAGCACGAGCGTGTGCTGTACCTGCGACAGGTACTCACCGCCGACACGATGCCCCGCAGTGGACCGCGTCCTCGCCCTGCTGGTGCTGCTGTTCGCCCAGCCTCTGCATCGCATCGCGCGACTGACCCTCGACGACCTGATCCACGACGACAACGAGACCTTCCTGCGTCTGGGCGACCCACCAACCCCGATTCCTGCGCCCTTCGCCGAGATCCTGACCACCTACCTCGGCACCCGCCTGATCCCAGCCGCCAACCCGAACAGCCGCTTCCTGTTCCCGGACGGCACGCCGGACAGCCCATGCACACCACCTCGTTGCGCCTGCGTCTGCGCAACGCCGGCCTGCCCAACGAAGCCGCACGAATTGCCGCGCTGCGCGAACTCGTGCTCCAGGCCCCACCCTCCGTCGTGGCCACGATGCTCGGCTACCACCCCAACACCGCCGAACTCATCGCCGCCGAGGCCGGGACGACCTGGCAGCGCTACGCCGCCGGCGACCACTCCTGCCCACCCTGAACCCTGACCGAGCAGACCCGCCGACGCCTTGGCTGCCAGCGGATTCTAGAAAGTTTCGGGCCGATGGAGTCCGTTTCGCGGACGTCTGCGATATGTGGGGTGAACAGGCCGATCGTCCCGGACGAGGAGTCCCCCCGAGTGAACACATCGACGACGAGGTGGCGTGAACAGCACGCGGTCGGAGCAGCCGCAGGCGTGCTCGGTGGCCCCTCCTACGCGACGTCGCACGCTGTGGAGGCAACGCGACCGTGACGGACGACAACGACTCCGATGCCTCCCTGGAGGCCTTCTACACCAGGTGGTCAGGAGGGTTGCTGCGCTACATCAGGCGGCACGTGTCCTGCCCGGCCGATGCACAGGACATAGCCCAGGAGGTGTGGACGGTGGTGTGCAAGCGGCTCGGCGACGGACCTGTTCCCGAAGGCTATTCCGCGTTCCTGTTCACAGTCGCGCACAACAAGATCGTGGACTTCTACCGTGCCCGTAGCCGGGATCGCTCGGTTCCGCTCGACCCGGTGCTCGAAGTCATCGGCGATCCCGCCTTCGATCCGGCCGCGGTACGTCCGGCGCAGTTGTCGCACCTGGCCGAGCACATCCTCGACGCGCACGAAGCCCTCCCCGCCGTCCTGGGGCAGCTGACTGAGCTGCAACGGAACGCGGTGCTGTATCGGCACTACGTAGGCATGTCGGTATCCGAGGTGGCGCAGTCCTTGAGCGTCGAACACTACGCCGCCAAGCGGTTCCTGGTCGTGGGACTGAAGAAGATCCGCAGCTTGCTCGCGCAAGCCGGGCACCCGATCCGCGTCTCGACGAAGGAGATGCCGTAGTGAACAGCACGCCTGAGCACCCCGATGTGGAGCACCTGTTCCAGCAGCTCCGCGACAGCGATGACGCGGGCGCCCCCCTCACGCCGGTGCCGTTCGCGCAGATCCGGGCACACGTGGCGGCGTTGACGCCGCAGCAGGCACGCGATGCCGTTGCCTACGGCGACCGCGCTCAGCTCGGTGTCGACGCGTTCGCGCTGGGCATGATGCACAGCGAGCAGGGCGACCTGGCCTCCGCGATCCGGTGCTTCGAGATCGCCGACCGGCACGGCGCCCCCGCGGCCGCGGCCCAGTTGAAGACCACGCGCGAGCTGCGCGACGCGCTCGACGAGGTCGATCTTCCCGACGGCACGGCACTGACGTTCCGCACCAGGGCCGAGGCCATCGACCACGCTCGGACTCATGGGCTGAGCGCGGGCGTGCTCGACTGGGCGGACGAACGTGCCGAGCGCATCGTCGCCGACGCCCGCGACACCGCGACCGCTGTGCTCGACGACGCACGGACTACTGCGGCCAGGCTGATCGCGGAGGCGCGTGCGCAGGCGGATCAGATCATCGATGCAGCCCGTCCCGACGAGTCGACGGCACCGGCGACGCGCGCGATCGCCGGAACCGAGTGCGAGCGCTTCACAACCGTGAAGTTCTACGGAGGTGAGATCCGACAGCAGCTGTGGAGGCCTGGCGTGACGCCTGCGATCGACACGGAGAACTGCCTCGAGTTCAGGCACGACCTCTTGGCGATGTACCTCGACGTGGACAAGGTTCAGGCATGGGGCAGGGCGATCCGGACCGGCGCGGCGAGCACCCTCTTGACCGCTCGCGACCGGGCCCACGCGTGCGAGCGGTTCACGCTGCTTCTCTCCCTCCCCCGTCGTGACTGGCCTGCTCGGCTCCCGGAATGGTTCGGCACGCGGCTGCAGCTCCCTGCCTCCGGGCTCGGTGACGCCGACCGCGCTGTGGTCCTGGCGGCGTTCGATGAGTTCCAGGAACCGGTCGACGACGAACTGCTGCAGCGGATCCGAGCGTCGTTGGCCCACGCCGCCTAGTGGCGGTTCTCGTTTCGGACCTGGAGCAATGACAGCCACACGATCAGCAGGTCCCCTCGACAATTTTCGCCGGTGCGTCCCTCATCGCGATGCCTCACGGAGAGCAACTACGCCGTTCGTCGCAATGTTCTGAACTCGAATGGCCCAACGGCCGTACGCCTCCTTTGAAGACCACTTACACACGTCCACAAGCTCGGGTGCCGCCTGACGCGGTCCTGAGCAGGAGACGATCACGGACAGGGGAAGACCGATGTCCCGCACGCCCCCCGGACCCGCCGATGACTCTGGCGAAGGGCACCTGTTTACACCGCGTACCGCGCTCGTCCTCTTGCTCGCCGTCCTAGCGGGCGGCGCCGCAGTCGCCCTCAGCGTATGGGCCGGGCAGCACATCGCCCAGGCACTGCTCGTCGGAGCCGGAGCCACCGCAGCCGCGATCGCGTTCTTCAACTGGCTGATCAGTCCGAGCTGACGTCCGCGACAGCCAAGCTGGGTACGCCCGTGGGGGTGTCGTACGCATAGCATCCCCACGGTCCGCGTCTGTCGGCCCTGCGCCAAGATCAGCGACCGCACTCCGACGAATCCGCGACACCAGAACACGCGGCCACACCAGTCATATGTGACGCCGGAGGCGGGCTCCCACGGGCCTAGTTTGAGTCGGGCCGACCTCGGCGCGTCCGTCGAGTTTTGGATCGGTTGCCGTTCAGCCAGGCCGGCGCTGCACCTGCGGCAACGGTGCCAACCAGACCCGTAATGATCGTGGCCTTGTCAGCTGGCAACACGACCACCAGGACGAGTACGGCACCAGCGACCACGGTGAGCGCAGCACCACGGGGCACACCTGGGCGATGATGGGCACGCGAGGAACGTCGCCTCATCGATTCTCCTTCGCACTGGCGTCGCCCGCCGACATGGATTCCAGCCCGGTGGGCGGGCGATGCACTACTCACCGCCCGGCTTCACCCGAGCGGACGGCCGCCTTATGGCGCCATGTAACCATCCTGAACTGCGAAAACGCGTGGTGTTCGTTGTCAGGCGACGCCGAGAAGTGATCGAGACAAGGGCTTGGAGACACCAGTCATAGAGGGGTAATAGCTGGACGACAGGGCGAGATCCCTAGTATTAGCTGGTATATACCGAAGGCCTCGGTCCCTATGCCGCCACGTCTGACCAAGCCCACGACGGTTCCCGAGGCCCGCGAACCGCTCATCGATCTCCTCTGGCGCTTCTACAGGGCGGCACAACGACCGCCGATCAGGCGAATCGCCCAAGTGATTGAGGAACTCCCCGAGGAAAAGCGCAACGGATCGGCGAACCACGAGACGATTCGCCGCACGCTGCGAGGTGAACAGATCGGCGCGTACCAGACCGTCGAAGTGATCTTCTTAGCCCTTTGCGAGCTCGCAGACGTCGATCCGCAAGATGCCGACGACGTCGATGACCAGTGGAGCCAGCCCGATCCCTATCTCGAACAACTCCAGCGGTACTGGAACCAGGCGATCGACGAGGAATCAGCGCACCACTATGTCCCGCCAAAGACCCGGTCTGAGCGAGAGCTCCGACAGATCGCAGCCAAACTTCAACAGGACGATCCGTGGGGCAGTGCTCCTCCTCGTGGCGGCGGGTTCGCGGACGAACCGCCCTTCTAACCTCAAAGCTGTGACCAGCGTAGACGCGCTGGGTCGGGGCCTCGGCCGAACTCGCGGCGAACGTTCCTGATCTGTCCGATTGGTCGAGGACTGCGCGGACGGGCCACCAGGTTGCGCGTGCTCGTGCGCCAGGTTCCCGACCACTGCCGAGATCCTCCTCGCCGCCGAAGTGAAGGCATTCAGGCGATGTGCATAGGCATGACACGATTCTCAGATGGAGGCACGCAAGAACCCCGAGTACCTGAGGTCGATCGCTGCGGCGGTGCTGGAGTTCCGCGCCGCACTGGTCGAGTTCCTCGACCTGCATGTGCGCAACGAAGGTTCTGGTGGCTGGGGAGGTATCGCTCGCGGGATCGCTCCGGCGGTGTTTCCGCGTGATGGCACCGATCCTGACGAGATCGAGCGGCGTCGCACGAAGGTGTCCCGGCTGTCCGGTCTGGCCGGGGCCGCGGTCCCGCTGACCAACATCGCGATCCGGGTGCAGGGTGTGGGCGTCATTGACCCGATCGCGGCCTGGCAGACGATCACGCAGCCGAAGCCGGTGCTGGAAGCTCCCGACATCCTCGGGGCCTGCGACCAGGCGCTGGGCAGACTTGACGGCTTGATCCTTGAGGCCGAAGCCGAGCTGCCCCCAGCGGTCGGCGCAGCAGCGATGCATTCCCTGGTCTGGGGCGCGGCCGCGCGGCTATGGCGCGATGGCCACTTCCGGGAGGCGGTGGCCGGCGCTGCCGAGTCGGTCGTCGCAATGGTGAAGACCCGCACGAAGCGCAACGACCTGGCCGCCACGGCACTGTGGCAGGAGATCTTCTCCAACAAGGAACCAGAGTCGGGTAAGCCGCGACTTCGCTGGCCTGGAGACCCGACACACCAGGATGTCATCACGATGAACGCCGGCCTGCGGTTTCTCGCGCCCGGCATCCAGATGACGATCCGCAACAACGCCGCGCACAGCACCAGCGAACTCGACGAACAGGCCGCTCTTGAGCGGCTTGCGGCACTCAGCCTGCTGGCGCGATGGGTCGACGAGTGCGACCTTCACGAAGCGCCGAACTCCAGCACGACCTGACGCCTGGCCCGAACGCAGACAGGTCACTGGCGTTGGCTGCAAGGGAATGGCACGGCTGCTGCTGTCGGTTGACGACTGGACTGCGCTCATCGTGCTACGGGAGATCTCTCAGCGCAGTAACAACAGCCTCTACGACGTCGCCGCGACCGTGGGGTAGCGGCCGACGTGCGCGGTGTGCGGCAACCACGGCACTCACCCCTAGCGCCTGGCCGACGCCGGCTTGTCAAGTGCCCACGTCGTGGCCGGTGACCGGGTGGGTGTCCTTGAGCTCATGCCCAGACAGCCGGTGGATTGACTTGAAGATGTGCCGCCATGGCCTTGCCCGTGACCTGGGTGACGTGCCGGAAGAAGCTGAGGCACTGCTCGACGTCGACCAAACGCAGTGACGGGTCGTCAGGCGGGGTCGTTGCTTCGCGGACAGCTTGCAGGACCTGCACTTGCGGAAGAGTCGCGTGGCCGTGGGCGATCGCGTGGCGGACCTTCAGCCACTGATTGATCTTCGACTCGACGTCGCTGGGGCGAACGGTGCCGGTGCGGCCGGCCCCGACCCACGTCCAGTGCGGCCGCGCGTCGAACCCGACCGAGGTGAACAGCTTCTTGGTGTTCTCGTGATTGGGTGTCGAGAACAGCCCGATCTCGGACATGGTGCGTCCGGAGAGCAACCTAAACATGCCTGCGTGCAGGCTGGTCGGACCGGGGTTGGAGATGTCGAGACAGGCCTTGGTCATGTCCTGCACCACCGCCTGCCAGGCCGACACGGTCAAGACGACGACCGCGCGGTTGATGCTCGTCTCCTTGTCCCGGCGTCCCTTGTTAGGTCCGCCGTGATTGCGGTGGATCTCGACCAGGTTGTCGCAGTGGCGGGTCGCGCGAGCGAAGTTCGCGGCCGCTTCGTCCAGGTTCATGACCCGAGCCTAGGTCGCGAACATCCAGCGGCGGGCGCCATTTCCGCAGTACATCGCGTTGTGCGTCAATGTGAAACGGGGCCCCACACCAGTCGATGTGGGGCCCCGCCTCCGGCAGCCGACCTTGGCCGATGACACCTCGTCGATCTTGACCGCAAGGGCATTGGACGTCCAGCCGGGCACCCGCAGGCCGGCCCCCGGAAATGAGCGGTTCCCCGTCCTGTGAGACGACACTAGCATCGGTTCAACAGGCAAAAAAACTACCGCCCTAGCGGGGACTAAACTTGCTTCAGCGGCTTCTAAGCGGATCTAGACATCAGATAAGCCCCGTTTTGAGCTTACCTACAACTACCGAGCCAACAGGTACTACGTTATAGCAGCGACCGTATATCGTGCGAAGTGTCGAGTCTAGAAGCGAAGTCTTTCCAGGGCCAGTAGAGAAGGTCACGTGAATCCTCTACCTGCGGTTTCGGTAGCCCCGGGGACGTTGGACGCTGCGAAGATGTTCGCGCGGCAGGCCAAGCGCACCGCCCCGGTGCGGTACGGGTTCATCACGCGTGAGACGCCGGAAGCCTCGCTTCCTCCGGCCGTTGCACTGCTACGCGGTGCGACCGGCGGCCGCGGGATCACCGGCGGAGACGTGCGACTCCGGCTGATGCTGTCGCTGCTGTGGGCCGTGCACGACGACCCCACGATGACCTACCCGCACCGCGCCTGGGCCACGCTGCTGGGCCTGGAAGATCCCGCAGTCGCGGGCGCCCGGCGGATTCGCAACGCACTGGGATGGCTCGACCACCACGGACTCATCCAGCTGGAAAGCTCTCCAGGCCGCGACGCCGTGGTGCACCTGATGAACGACGCCGGCACCGGCGAACGATACGAACTCCCTGGCGCGGCCTACGCCCGCCTGCGCTCCAAACCGGCTCAGGCGGCACCGCACCGCTACATCCAGCTTCCCGGCCAGCTGTGGACCAACGGCTGGATCGCCGCGCTCGACTACGGCCCGGCCATCGTCATGCTGCTCGTGCTCTGGCTGGAGAGTGGGAAAACGATCAAGGACGGTCCCTGGGTGTGGCTGAGCCCCGCGATGGCCGAAAGCAGGTACGGGCTCTCTGAGGACACCCGCCTCAAAGGAGCTCGCAAGCTCACCGAACTCGGTCTCATCAAGACCTCCACCCGGCACGTCCCCAGCGACGCGTTCGAGTTCCGCCGCGGCCGGAACTCCTACCAGATCCAGCTCGACACCATTCAGACGCGACAGCCCGGAGAAACCGAGATCGAGGCATTCTTCCGAACCCCGACGACCGGGACTCCACGGTCGCACGCCGTGCCCAAGCCCGGCTCCCGCAACGACGCCTAGAACGCCCAGCGCTACTGACGCTTGCCGCGCCCCACATCGTTGACGACCACGGACGTGATGCGCTTCGGCAGGCCGATGCGCTCACCGCGTTTGCTGTTCACACGGCCGATCCCCTTGCGGCGCCGACGCTTTCTGACTCCCGCAGCGGAACGGCCGCGCGTCAACGCCAACTCGTCGCTCTGGGAACCTGTGACGTGCCGCAGCAGCGCGAGCGTCGCGTTGCGCTCGCGGCTCACGCTCGGACTCTTATCGCTGCACAACGTGCAGTACCTGCGGTAGACGCGTGCGATGTCAGCCTCGCTGTAGATCATCGGGGACTGCTCACCTCCCACTGAAGTTGGTGGCGCTCCGCGTCGGCGGCAACGTCTGGCGTGCTCCTACTCAGCCGGTGAGACGTAGCCCCAAGATCGGTAGCGCGTCAAGACGAATACGCGACACCAGAACACGCGGCTGCACCAGTCCACCGTGTACCCCGCCGCCGGCATGTCCCGCTTCCACCCGTGAGCGCCTCCGGCCCCGTCAACGTGTAAGCGCGGCCGTCGTGCCCACCCCTCGCGAGCACGACGGCCGCCACCACACCGATGTCGCCTTCGTGCACGAGCGCACTCCGCGCGTACGCGAACGGCTCGCGCACCAATCCGGCCCCAGTGAGCAGCTCGGTGTAGCCGGCGCCCGCGTTGGTCAGCAGGTGCACGCCGGTGACGCCGTCGAACGGGATGGTCTCCGGCCTGGTCAGGCCTCCCGCCACGACCTCGACCCCGGCTGGAAGCATTGCCGACGCGTTCCTGGTGATCGCGCGGACCTGCTGCCCCAGCGAGAGCAGTTCGTTCACCACCTGACGTCCGGCGTTCCCGGTCGCCCCCGTCACGAGAACGGTCGTGGGCCCGACCGTAGAACCTGTGGTCAGCTGGCGATCAAGCGAAGGAGTCCGGATGCGCGAACTGACCGACGAGATAACCGTGGGCCACAGCCTGCTGCCCGCCAAGCCGGCACCGGAAGGCGTGAGCATCCCCGGCCGTCACGTCGCCGAGATCGCGCGGCACCCCGACGGCCGCCTCGCCGTCATCACCTGGTCGTCACCGAAGATCGACCCCGGCCTGCTCCACCCCGCACTGCACGTCGTGGCGACCGACGGCACGGTCACCGACCTGGGCGCGACGCCCGCGGACGCCGGTTCGCCGGTGTGGTGGGGCGACGAGGTCTGCTACCTGGCGCTGACGCCACCGCACCTGCAGGGCGGCAACGCCGTCTTCGACCAGCGCCACCGCAACCTCACCGAGGGCATGCCCGCGTGCCCGGTCGATCTCGTCCAGGACGACGGCGCCGCACCGGTCCTGATCGTCGCGACCGGCCTGGACACCGAGTTCCGCCGACTCGACGGCACCTTCCTCGCCCACGTCAGGGGGTCGCACCTGCCGCCGCGCTACCGGGACCTCGACGGCATCGCCTGGGGCACACGGGAACGGCTCCAGTACCGGGCCGAGGACGGGCTCGAGCTCGACGGCCTCCTCGTGCTCCCGGTCGGCCAGGCCGACGGGCCGTTCCCCCTCGTCACGATCGTCCACGGCGGTCCGTACGACCGCTGGACCGACGACCTGCAGTTGCACTGGGTGCCGTCGGCGCAGTGGCTCGCGCACCAGGGGATCGCGGCCTTCCTGCCGAACCCCCGCGGCGGGCAGGGGCGCGGGCACGAGTTCGCGGCGGCCGTCGCGGGCAAGGTCGGCCGGGAGGAGTGGCACGACATCGAGGCCGGCATCGATCTCCTCGTCGAACGGGGAGTCGCGGACCCCGACCGGCTCGGCATCGCGGGCTGGAGCCACGGCGGGTTCATGGCCGCCTGGGCCCCGACTCGGACCGACCGGTTCAAGGTGGCGCTGGTGGGCGCGGGGATCTCCGACTGGCCGCGGCTGATCGCCACCGGCGAGTGGGGTGCGTTCGAGGCGGCCCTGGGCGACAGCCCGGAGCACAGCCCTCTCACCTACGCGGACCGGATCCGCACCGAGATGTTGATCGTGCACGGCGCGGAGGACACCAATGTGCCGGTGGAGCAAGCGGTGCTCCTGCACGACGCGGTGAAGCACTCCGAACTCGTCGTCTATCCCGGCGAGGGGCACTCCCTGCGGGGACGTGAGCACAGGCTGGATCTGCTGAACCGAGCCAGAAGGTTGTTCGCGAAGCTCTGAAACTTGCGCGGTCCTTACGCAAGGACCGCAAGCTCGAAGCAAACCGGCGCAAGCGGGCGTATCGAGATCACATCAATTTTTTGGGCAGGTTCGGGCCCGAACCTCCCGCAACGCCGGATCTCCTGCCGCTGGTGATCGCCCTTGCGCACGCTGAGACACTGTTCAGACACAGGAACGAACACTGGTCTTTCCTGTTCAGAGGTCTATGTCGCAAATTTGCGCAATCACGTCGAGATATTGCGGTAATCTGCTGGACACTTCTACGGTGAGGCGCGCCACACCCCCTCGCGTCCCCACCGAGAAGGGCCAAGCACGCCATGTCATCGACGACACGCGCTCGCTCCCTGCTAGCCCCGATAACTGCGTTGATCACCGCCGCGGCCACCCTGACGATCTCCCCCGCCGCCCAGGCCGCTCCGGTCAGCCTCGACCTCGCCGAGCAGACCCGGATCGACCAGGTCACGCTCTCCTCCCCCAGCAACAGCACCGAGACGTTCGCCGTGCAGACGAGCCTCGACGGCAGAGGCTGGTCGACGCTGGTCGCGGAACGACCACACGAGTTCAAGAACGGCAAGGTGACGTTCCAGGTCGACCCGACGCTGGTCCGGCACGTCCGCGCCACCAGGACGACCGCGAAGCTCGAGGTCCACGAGGCAGCCGTGAGCGCGCTGCTGCAGGCCACCTACAGCGCGAGCAGCACGAACCAGAACTACGGCCCGGGCAACGCCGGCGACGGCAACCAGGGGACGTACTGGGAGAGCGCGAACAACGCGTTCCCCCAATGGATCCAGGCCGATCTCGGCGCCGCGCTGAAGGCCGACCGGGTCGTGCTCAAGCTCCCGACCGGCGGCTGGGGCGCCCGCACCCAGACCCTCGCGGTCCAGGGCAGCACCGACGGCCAGAACTTCTCAGATCTCGTGGCGTCGAAGGGGTACGACTTCAACCCCGCCGCGAACAACACGGTGACGATCGACTTCACCGCGGCCACCACGCGGTACGTGCGGCTGCGGATCACCGGGAACACCGGCTGGCCGGCGGCGCAGCTCAGCGAGTTCGAGGTGCAGGGCCCGACCGGGGGTGACACGCAGGCCCCCGCCGCACCGACGGGTCTCGCCTTCACCCAGCCGCAGGCCGGGCAGATCCGGCTGACCTGGAACGCCAGCACCGACAACGTCGGCGTCACCGCCTACGACGTCTACGCCAACGGCACCCTGCGCACCACGGTCACCGGCACGACCTACACCGACAGCCAGCCCGACGGCCTGCGCGTGAGCTACCACGTGATCGCGAAGGACGCGGCAGGCAACCAGTCCCCCGCCAGCAACACCGTGACGCGCGAAGGCGCCACCGGTACGAACCTGGCGCAGGGCAAGCCCGTCACGGCGAACAACAACGTGCACAACTTCGTCGCCGCCAACGCCAACGACGGAAACCTCGCCACCTACTGGGAGTCCAACGGGTTCCCCGGCACGCTGACCGTCCAGTTGGGATCGAACGCGGACGTCAGCTCGGTCGCCGTCAAGCTCAACCCCGACAGCGCGTGGGGTGCCCGCACGCAGAACATCGAGGTCCTCGGCCGCGAGCAGAACGCGACCGGGTTCACGAGTCTCGTCGCGGGTCGTGACTACCGCTTCGACCCGGCGAGCGGCAACAGCATCACCATCAACGCGGCCGGACGGGTCGCGGACCTGCAGTTGCGCGGCACGTCCAACACCGGTGCGCCCGGCGCCCAGGTGGCGGAGATCCAGGTGTTCGGCACCCCTGCCCCGAATCCCGATCTCACCGTCACCGCGACGTCGTTCACGCCGGCGAGCCCCGTCGAGACCGACCAGGTCACGCTGAACGCGACGGTCCGCAACGCGGGCACCGCGGCCAGCACCGCCACCGACGTGACGTTCTTCCTCGGCGCCACGAGTGTCGGCACGGCCCAGGTCGGCGCCCTCGCGGCCGGTGCGCAGGCGAACGTCGGCACGACGATCGCCGCCCGCCCGTCCGGCAGCTACGAGTACACCGCGAAGGTCGACGAGACCAAGAAGGTCGCGGAGCAGGACGAGACCAACAACGCCCGCATCCACCCCAGCCCGCTGGTCGTGACGCCGGTCCCGAGCTCGGACCTGGTCGCGGTGCCGAGCTGGTCGCCGAGCAACCCGTCCAACGGCCAGAGCACCACGTTCTCCGTCGCGCTCAAGAACCAGGGCACCATCGCGTCCGCGGCCGGCGCCCACGGCATCACCGTCACGATCCTGAACAGCAGCGGCCAGACCGTCCGCACGCTGACCGGCAGCCACAACGGCACGATCAACGCCGGTGCGACGACCGCCGCGGTGAACCTCGGCACGTGGCCCGCCGCCGACGGCCGGTACACCGTCCGCACGGTGATCGCGGGCGACGGCAACGAGATCCCAGCCAAGCAGGGCAACAACACCAGCGAGCAGTCGCTGTTCATCGGCCGCGGCGCCAGCGTTCCCTGGCAGCACGTCGAGGCCGAGGACGCCACCGTCGCGGGCGGCGCGCAGATCCTCAGTCCGAACAGGACGATCGGCGACCTCGCCGGTGAGGCGTCCGGCCGCAGGGCCGTCACGCTGAACGGCAACGGCCAGTCGGTCGAGTTCACGACGTCCGGACCGACCAACACCCTCGTCACCCGGTTCTCCATCCCGGACAGCTCCGGCGGAGGCGGCATCACCTCGAACCTCAACGTCTACGTCAACGGCCAGTTCCACAAGGCCATCGACCTGACGTCGAAGTACATGTGGCTCTACGGCAACGAGGCAGGCCCCGGCAACTCCCCGGGAGCGGGCGGCCCGCGCCACATCTACGACGAGGCGAACGTGATGCTCAACTCGACGTTCCCGGCGGGCACGAAGATCAAGCTGCAGAAGGACGCGGCCAACACCACGAACTACGCGATCGACTTCGTGAACTTCGAACAGGTGTCGGCTGCCGGAAACCCTGACGCGGCACGCTATGCCGTGCCCGCCGGGTTCACCCACCAGGACGTGCAGAACGCGCTCGACCGCGTCCGGATGGACACGACCGGCACCCTGACCGGCGTCTACCTGCCCGCGGGCACCTACCAGACGCAGCAGAAGTTCAACGTCTACGGCAAGGCCATCCGCGTGATCGGCGCCGGTCCCTGGTTCACCCGGTTCCAGGCCCCGCTCACCCAGGAGAACACCGACATCGGCTTCGACGCGCAGTCGTCCGCGAGCGGCTCGACTTTCAGCGGGTTCGCCGTGTTCGGCAACTACACGCAGCGCAACGACGGGCCGGGCAAGGTGTTCAACTTCGCCGGCGTGCAGAACATGACCATCGAGAACATCTGGGTCGAGCACATGATGTGCCTGTTCTGGGGCAACAACGTCGACAACAACGTCATCAAGGACAGCCGCATCCGTGACATGTACGCGGACGGGCTGAACATGACGAACGGGTCGTCGGGCAACCGGATCTCCAACATCGAGGCCCGCTCGACCGGTGACGACGCGTTCGCGTTGTTCGCGGCGACCGACGGTGGTGGCAGCGGCCAGCAGAACAACGTCTTCGAGAACCTCTCGGTGACGACCCCGTGGCGCGCGGCCGGTCTCGCGGTCTACGGCGGCAAGCTCAACACGTTCCGCAACATCTACATCGCGGACACGCTCACCTACTCCGCGGTGACGATCAGCTCGCTCGACTTCGGGTACCCGATGGAGGACTTCGGGCCGGAGCCGACGACGTTCAGCGGCCTCACCCTGGTGCGCTCCGGCGGCCACTTCTGGGGTGAGCAGACGTTCGGCGCGATCTGGATGTTCTCCGCCTCCAAGAAGTACACGGGGATCCGGGTGAGCGACGTCGAGATCATCGATCCGACGTACAGCGGAATCATGTTCCAGACCAAGTACAACGGTGCGGCCGAGAACGTCTTCCAGGACACGGTGCTGTCCAACGTGAGCATCTCGGGTGCGCGCAAGAGCGGCGACGCCTTCGACGCCAAGTCCGGGTTCGGGTTGTGGGCCAACGAGATGCCGGAGCCCAACCAGGGTCCCGCCGTCGGTGAGGTCACGTTCAACGGCCTCAGGTTCAGCAACAACTTCCAGGACATCAAGAACACGACGTCCACCTTCAAGATCAATATCAACAACTGATATCCCTGCCGCGAAGGACAATTCAATGAAAAACACGCTATTGAGGCGTGCGGTGAGTGCTGCCCTGGTCAGCGCCCTCGCACTGTTCGGATTGACACCCACGGCAGGAGCAGCGGTCGTCAGGCTGTCCGCGAACCTGACCGCGTCCAGCAGCAACGGCCCGTACGGCCCGGGGAACGCCGGTGACGGCAACCAGGGCAGCTACTGGGAGAGCACGAACAGCTCGTTCCCGCAGTGGCTCCAGGCCGACCTGGGCGCCGCGAAGAGCGTCAGCAAGGTCGTGCTGCGTCTGCCGTCCACCTGGGAGCAGCGCTCGCAAACGCTTGCCGTGCAAGGGAGTTCGAACGGCTCGCAGTTCAGCGACATCGTCGGCTCCGGCGCGCGGTTGTTCGCGCCGGGCTCGAACAACACGGTGACGCTGGACTTCGCGGCGACCAGCACGCGGTACGTCCGCGTCACGGTCACCGCGAACACCGGCTGGCCCGCCGCGCAGCTCAGCGAGTTCGAGGTGCACGGCGAGTCCGGGCCGGTCGACCCGCCGCCCGTCGGCGACGACCTCGCGGCCGGCAAGCCGGTCGAGGAGTCCGGGCACGTGCACAACTTCGTGCCGGGCAACGCCGTCGACGGCAACACCGGCACGTACTGGGAGTCCAACGGCTTCCCCGGTCACCTGACCGCGAAGCTGGGCTCGAACGCGGACGTCACGTCGGTCGTCGTCAAGCTCAACCCCGGCGGCGACTGGGGTGCCCGCACGCAGAACTTCGAGGTGCTCGGCCGTGAGGCGAGCGCTTCCGCGTTCGGGACCCTGAAGGCGCGCGCCGACTACCGGTTCGACCCGGCCACCGGCAACACCGTCACGATCCCGGTCTCCGGCCGCGCGTCGGACGTGCGGCTGCACTTCTACTCGAACACCGGCGCGCCCGGCGGCCAGGTCGCCGAGTTCCAGGTGTTCGGCGCGTCCGCACCGGCTCCCGACCTGACCGTCACGAACCTGACGTGGACCCCGGCGAGCCCCAGCGAGGCTGACGCGATCAGGCTCACCGCCACCGTGCGCAACGGCGGCACCGTGGCGTCCGGCGCGACGACGCTGAACGTCACGCTCGGCGGCACCGTCGCCGGCAGCGCCTCGGTGGGCGCGCTCGCCCCTGGAGCCACGGCCACCGTCAACGTCGACGCCGGCCGTCGGGGTGCCGGGTCCTACGCGGCCGCGGCCACGGTGGACCCGGCCAACCAGATCGCGGAGACCAACGAGGGCAACAACACCTTCACCTCCGGCTCTCCCCTGGTCGTCGGCCAGGCACCGGGACCGGACCTGCAGATCACCGGCGTCACGCCGAACCCGTCGTCCCCGGCTGCGGGCCAGCAGGTGACGTTCGCCGTGCAGGTCAACAACCGCGGCACGTCGGCAGCGGGCGCCTCGGTGACCCGTGTGTCCGTCGGCGGCAGCACTTTGAACGCCAACACCGGCGCGATCAACGCCGGTCAGACCGTGACCGTCAACGTCGGCTCCTGGACCGCCACCAACGGCGGTGCCACGGCCACGGCGACCGCGGACGCGACCAACGTGGTCGCGGAGACCAACGAGACCAACAACACCGCGACCCAGTCCATTGTGGTCGGACGCGGCGCCTCGGTGCCGTTCACCTCGTACGAAGCCGAGGCGGGCCGCTACCAGGGCACGCTGGTGCAGGCCGACGCGGAGCGCACGTTCGGGCACACCAACTTCGGCTCCGAGTCCTCGGGCCGCAAGTCGGTGCGGCTGGACGCGCAAGGCCAGTTCGTGGAGGTCACGTCGACGGTCAGCACGAACTCGATCGTCGTGCGCAACTCGATCCCGGACGCGGCCGCCGGCGGTGGCCAGGAGGCGACGATCAGCCTGTACGCGAACGACCAGTTCGTGCAGAAGCTGACGTTGTCGTCGCGCCACAGCTGGCTCTACGGCACGACGGACGACCCCGAGGGCCTCACGAACCGTCCCGGCGGCGACGCCCGCAGGCTGTTCGACGAGACCTCGCAGCTGCTCGCCAGCTCCTACCCGGCGGGCACGAAGTTCAAGCTGCAGCGCGACTCCGGTGACAACGCCCAGTTCTACTACATCGACCTGATCGACCTGGAGCAGGTCGCCCCGGCCGCTTCGAAGCCGTCCGAGTGCGTGTCGATCACGCAGTACGGCGCCACCGCGAACGACCAGACGGACGACACGGACGCCTTGCAGCGCGCCGTGACGGCCGACCAGAACGGGGAGATCCCCTGTGTCTGGATCCCGGAGGGCAGGTTCCGCCAGGAGAAGAAGATCCTCACCGTGTTCAACAGCGGCGGGGACAACCAGGTCGGCATCCGCAACGTCACGATCCGCGGCGCCGGCATGTGGCACTCGCAGCTGTTCTCACTGATCCAGCCGCAGGACGCCGACACGATCAACCACCCGCACGAGGGCAACTTCGGCTTCGACATCGACGACAACACCCAGATCTCCGACATCGCGATCTTCGGTTCCGGCCGGATCCGCGGCGGTGACGGCGGCGCCGAGGGTGGCGTCGGCCTCAACGGCCGGTTCGGCAAGAACACCAAGGTCACCAACGTGTGGATCGAGCACGCCAACGTGGGTGTCTGGGTCGGCCGCGACTACACCAACCTGCCGGACCGCTGGAACCCCGGTGACGGCCTGCAGTTCACCGGCATGCGCATCCGCGACACCTACGCCGACGGCATCAACTTCACCAACGGCACGCGCAACTCCACGGTGTTCAACTCGTCGTTCCGCACCACGGGCGACGACGCGCTGGCGGTGTGGGCGTCGAAGTACGTGAAGGACCAGAACGTCGACGTCGGCAGCGGCAACGCGTTCCTCAACAACACGATCGCACTCCCGTGGCGTGCCAACGGAATCGCGATCTACGGTGGTTCGAACAACCGCGCGGAGAACAACATCATCTCCGACACGGCGAACTACCCGGGCATCATGCTGGCGACCGACCACGACCCGCTGCCGTTCGGCGGCACGACGTTGCTCGCCAACAACGCCCTGTACCGCACGGGTGGCGCGTTCTGGGGTGAGGCGCAGGAGTTCGGCGCCATCACGCTGTTCTCCCAGAACCTGCCGATCCCCGGCGTCGTCATCCGCGACACCGAGATCCTGGACTCCACCTACGACGGGATCCAGTTCAAGGGCGGTGGCAGCGGCATGCCGGACGTGCAGATCACCAACGTCCGCATCGACAAGTCGAACAACGGTTCCGGCATCCTCGCGATGGCCCAGGCCCGAGGTTCGGCGAAGCTGACGAACGTGACGATCACCAACTCGCGGGACGGCAACATCACCATCGAGCCGGGTTCGCAGTTCGTCATCAACTAGGTCTGGATCACCTTTAGAACCACCTCCGATCGGGTATGCCCCGGTCGGAGGTGGTTCTTCATGTCCACGGTCGTTGTGGGGTTCGACGGTTCCGACCTGGCCAGGCGCGCGGTGCTCTTCGGCGCCGAGGAGGCTTCCCGTTGTGGCGCTGACCTTCAGGTCATCCACGCGGTGCGCGCTCCCCTGCCCGAGCCCGTCTTCACGCCGATGTCCATCCCGGTGCCGGAGTTCGTCACCGAGGAGACGATGGCCCACGCGGCCCAGGACCACCTCGCCGAGCTCGCGGCCGAGATCAAGGAGGGCTGGCCGGACCTCCAGGTCGCCACCCACGTGCGGATGGGCCGCCCGGTCGACGTCCTCGCCGCCGAGCCAGGCGACCTGCTCGTGCTCGGCTCGTCGGGCCGCACCGGCATCGCGGAGATGTTCCTGGGCTCCACCGCCGTCGAGCTCGTGTCGACCGCCGGCCGTCCCGTGATCGTGACCCGCACCGGCCCCGTCGAAGGCCGCGTGGTCGTCGGCGTCGACGGCTCCGAGACCTCCACGGACGCGATCGCGTTCGCCTTCGAGTACGCCGCGCGCCACGGCCGTGAGCTGCTCGCCATCTACGCGTGGAACGACGTCGGCTGGGCCGAGCTGCCCGAGCAGGACTTCGACCACGTCCGCGCCGACCTCTCCAAGCTGCTGGACGAACAGCTGGCCCCGCACGCCGCAAAGCACCCCGAGGTGCACGTGGCGCAGGAGGTCGCGTTCGACGCCCCCGCCCGCGCGCTGCTGACCGCTGCCGACGGCGCGGCCCTGATCGCGGTCGGCAGTCACGGCCGCGGTGCGGTGACGCGTGCAATTCTCGGTTCGGTGAGCCACGCTGTGCTCCACCACGCGCCGTGCCCGGTGGCCGTGGTCCATCGGAGGTGACGCGCGATGCGCGGATTAGCGGTCGTGTTGCTTTGCACGGTGCTCGCGTCGTGCGGCCAGGTGCCGCCGGCACAGGTTCCCGGGGCGAGCACTTCCGCCTCCACTTCGGTTCCTGACACGACCACGCCGAGCCTCCCCGCGCCACTGCCCCCGTCGTCGGCTCCGCTGCCGCCCACCCTGCCCACCCCGTCGCGCGCCCTCGATCCGGACGTGAAGACGGTGCGGGGCACGGTGTCGGGTGGCGTGGAGGCGGGTTGCACGATTCTCACCGCACCCGGCGAGCAGTACCTGCTGCTCGGGGCCGACCCCGCGATCGCGGTGGCCGGTGCCGTGGTGGAGGTGACCGGGAAGGCCGATCCCGGTGCGATGACCACGTGTCAGCAGGGGACGCCGTTCCACGTGAGCAGCACCAAGCGGGGCTGACGCCACCCGTTCGGGTCAAGATGTGCTGGGCCGCCCGGCGGATGATGGGCCGGTGGAGAGCGGTGAGCCGGACAGACGGCTTGAGCTGGTGTTCTCGGAGTCGCTGCGGGCCCTGAGCTACCAGCAGGGCGCGCTCGACAACCTCCGCTCGCGGGTCACGCTGCTGACCGCGGGCGCCGCTCTCGTCAGCTCCTCGTTCGTCGGCACCGCGTTGCAGAGCCCGCGCTGGGGAGCGGCCACGGTCGTCGCGATCGTGGCGATGACCGGCGTTCTCGCGCTGGCCCTGGTGATCTGCGCACCGGTCTGGCGGTGGACGTTCCTGTCCAGCGCGTCGCGGCTGCTGGGCGCGGTCGACCTCGGCCACGACCTCGACTCGATGCGCCGGCACCTCGCGGCCGACTTCGAGAAGTGGCTGGACGCCAACGAGAAGAAGCTCCGCAAGCTGCAGTGGTGCTTCGTGGCCGGCCTCGTGCTCCTGCTCGTCGAGGTGTCGGCCTGGTGTGTGCAGCTCGCCCAGCTGAAGGGGTGGCCGTGATGGCCGAGAGACCCGATGAGACCGGTGGTTCCGCCGAGATCGGCCCGGCGCCGTGGCCGGTGGTGGACCGAAGCATGATCAATCACAACACCCCCGAGTCGACCGGCCAGTTCCCGGCCCCCTGGGGCAGCGCGCCGTACGCGGGCGAACAGCCCGGCGTGCGCTGGTCCCGGATCCTGCTCGTGCTGGCCGGGCTGCTGCTGCTCATCGCGGCAGTGGCGGCGCTGGTGGTCCTCATCCTCTGACGCCGTTCGGCCCCGCTCCCGATGGGAACGGGGCCACAACTCCGCTGCCAAGTCGCGCCTCGTGCTTGCCTCACGCGGGGCGCTTTCGTACTGCATGTCAGTACGAAAGCGCCCCGCGTGAGGTCAGGACCGGGTGAGGAGGGCCGGTGGTTCGCCAGCGGATCTCTGGCACTAGTTCTTCAGCGCCTCGCGCAGGAACGCGATGGCCTGGTTGATCGCGCCCTCGGCCGCGTGCGTGCCACGCAACGCGTTCAGCATCACGAAGTCGTGGATCGCGCCCGCGTACCGGACGGCGGTGACGGGCACGCCGGCCTCGCGCAGCTTGTCGGCGTAGGCCTCGCCCTCGTCGCGCAGGACGTCGGCCTCCGCGGTGATCACGAGTGCCTGGGGCAGGCCCGCGAGCTGCTCCTTGGTGGCGCGCAACGGGGATGCGGTGATCTCGGCGCGCTCCAGCGGGTTCGTCGTGTACTGGTCCCAGAACCACTGCATGCCGTCGCGGCGCAGGAAGTAGCCCTCGGCGAACTGCAGGTAGGAGTCGGTGTCGAACGACGCGTCGGTCACCGGGTAGAAGAGCACCTGGGCCTTCAGCGCGATGTCGCCGCGTTCCTTGGCCTGCAACGTCAGCGCGGCCGCCATGTTGCCGCCGACCGAGTCACCGGCCACCGCGACGCGGGCCACGTCGAGGCCGTGCGCGGCACCGTCGGACTGGATCCACTGCGCGGTGGCGTAGTTCTGGTCGATCGCGACCGGGTAGCGGGCCTCGGGCGAGAGCGAGTACTCGGGGAAGACGACGGCCGCACCGGCACCGACGGCCAGTTCGCGGACGAGGCGGTCGTGGGTGTGGGCGTTGCCGAACACCCAGCCGGCGCCGTGGATGTAGAGGATCACGGGGAGCTGGCCGGTGGCACCGGCAGGCTTGATCACGCGGACCTTGAAGCCGTCGAGCTCCACCCACTGCTCGTCCACCGCGGGCTTCTCCACCGGACCCGACTGCACCTCGTCGACGGCCTTGCGGCCTTCCTCGGGGGCGATCTCGAACAGGAACGGCGGCTGGGCGGTGGCGGCGGCGAACTCGGCGGCGGCGGGCTCGAGGACTGGGCGCTTCATGGCTGCTCCTTCGGGTCGGATGCCATAAAGCTAGTGCGCGATTAAATCGTGCACAACGTAATCACGGCCTCAGCGGAGACGGGAATAGTTCCGCCGTCGAGCGAACCGAGCCGACGACCGCGTCGAAGGAGGACTCGAAGCCCTCCCCCGTGTCGATCCAGCGCTCCAGGGCTTCCTGGAAGCAGATCGCGACGAGCCGCGCCACGAGCCGCGCCTCGTCCATCGACGCCCCGCGTTTCGCCAGCGCATCAGAGAGGGCGGTCGTGATCGCCGCGGCCTTGGTGCGTTCACGCTCCTGCAGTTCGGGACTCGACGCGATCACCGCGCGACGCTCGGCGGTGCGGTCCACGCGTTCCACGAGCAGGGCGCCGACGCGGCGGGCGGCGTCGAGCGCGATGGCCGGCGGGGACTGTTCCGCCGACGCGAGCACCGCCTCGGCGATCGCGGGAGGCAGGTGTTCCGAACCGGCGAAGAGCACCTCGCGCTTGTCCGGGAAGTAGCGGAAGTACGAGCGGCGCGTGATGCCCGCGCGCTCGGCGATCTGCGTGACGGTCACGTCGTCGTACCCATGCTCGGCGAACAGGTCCAGCGCCGCATGCCTGAGACGATCTTCGGTTCCGGGATCCCACCTGGCCACGACCCCACTCTAGCAAGTGATGTCTCAGTGTGTCGTCGCCGTGCTAGCCTCAGTGATGACACACTGAGACATCACTGGGCAGGGAGTCGTCATGAGCATCTGGGTTCTGGGCGCCACGGGACGCGTCGGCCGCGCGGTCGTCCCCGTCCTGCTCGAACGGGGCGAGAGCGTGGTCCTGGTGGGCAGGGAGAGCGCACGACTGCGCGAGATGGCGGCGAGCACCGGCGCACGGGTCGTCGTCGCCGACACGGTGGAACGCATCGCGGCGGCGATCAGGGAAGAACGGCCGGCCGTCGTCATCAACACCATCGGTGGCTACGCCGAGTCCGCGACCACCCTCGCCCGCGCCTGCCTGCCGGGCGGGCACTACCTCGACCAGGCGGCCGACCTGACCGCCGTCCCCCGGCTGCTGGCCCTGCACGACGAGGCCGCGGCGGCGGGCAGCACGCTCGTCACCGGGGCGGGTTTCGGTGTGCTGGCAACGGAAGCGGTCGTGGCGGCGCTGTGCGAAGGCCGGCCGGTCCCTGCGGAGGTGCGGGTCGACGCGGTCGCCTCGGTGGCCGTGGAGGACGGTCTGCTGGGCGCCGCGCTGGCGGCCTCGATCATCGACATCCTGGTCACCGGCGGACGCCGCTACCGCGCGGGCGGCCTGACGAAGTCGCGCATCGGCGCTGAGGCCAGGCTCCTGCAGCTGCCCGACGGCGAGCAGGCCACGGTCTCCGAGGCACCCTCCGCCGAACTGCTGGCCGCTCAACGAACGAGCGGCGCGCCGGACGTCTTCGCCGCCACCGCGATGATGCCCGCCTCGACCGCGGCCCGCGCCGTGCTGCCGTTCGCGGGACGGCTGCTCAGGCTGGAACCGTTGCGCCGCTTCGCGATTCGTCAACTGGCCGGCGTCACGGGCAAGGCAGCGCCGAGGCCCCGGAAGCACTCCTGGGGCCACGCGGTGGTCACCTGGCCGGACGGCACGACCCGCGAGGGATGGCTGCGCACCGGTGAGGCCATGGACTTCACGGCGGCCGTGGCCGCGGAGGTCGCGGCACGGCTCGCCAGGGGCGAAGGCAAACCCGGCGCGTACACGCCCGCGGCCGCCTTCGGCCCCGATCTCGCCACCACGGCGGGTGGCGAGATCATCAGCTGACGGTGAAGCCCGCCGTGGCGCCGGTGAACGGGCTGATCTTGCCGGTCCAGCCGGACTTCTCGTCGCCGTGGTGCACGATCCGGTAGGTGCCGGCGGGGGTGTCCGCCGGGATCTGCCAGGTGATCGTGGCGTTGGAGTTGGCGACGCCGACCCGTTCCCACTTGTAGCGCGTCGACCAGTCGCCGTCGTCGGCCACGCGCACCCAGGCACCGTTCACCTGCCGCTGCACCTCGAGGAAGGTTCCGTTGCGGTGCAGGTTGTTCTTCGGGTGCCCGGTGACGAACACGGACGTCACGGTCTCACCGCGGCCATAGGAGGCCTTGGGCGCGACCAGGACATCGCCGTACTTCTTGTCCAACGGCTTGTCGTCGAGCACGACACCGGTCTGCAGGTTGATGTCGGTGAACGGCGGCTTGCCGGGGATCGCTCCGGCGGGCAGCGCGGTACCGGCCTTCATCGACGCGGCGAGCTTGCCGAACTCCTGCTGGTAGGCCGGGGTCGTGTTGCGGCCGAACAGGGTGGAGCCGCCCTCGTACTGCTGCGAGTCGTACTCCTCCGGCGTGGTGACGTACTGGCTGTAGTCGTTGGCGTAGCCCTGGATCAGCACGTTCTGCACGGGCACCGAGAGCTCGGCGGCCACGGCCTTGCGGATGCGCAGACCCGCGGTGATCGTGACCTCACCGGGCACGGCGACGAGGTGCAGCTGTCCGATCCGGACGATCTGCAGCGGCACGATGTTCGGCGTCGCGCCGATCAGACCCGTTGGCACCAGAGAGGCCTTGGGGAACTGGCAGTCCCGCAGCCACTGCGGGACCTCCATGTTCAGCGGCTCGAACAGCTTCTTCCACGGCGACTGCATGCCCTCGGAGAAACCGGGGATCGCCGGGCCGTCCTCGATGCTGCCCGCGATCGTCGACGCGCCGACGACGCCCGAGCAGGTGCTACCCGGCTGGCCGTTGGACGTGTAGCGGCCCTCGACCTGCACGGCCGACATGTCCACGAACCGCATCCGCGAGTCGACACCGCCGGAGAGCGCGGCCTGCGGGCCGTTGTAGATCTCCTGCGCCTTGCGGTTCTGGCGCTCGCCGATGATCCGGGCGTTCTCCCACTCGTTCTCGGTGGGGCCAGAGCCGGGCTTCAGGTTGAGGTTCGGCGACATGTCGCCGGCGTTGGTGTTCGGGAACGCCGCCACGAAGCCCGCGGTGTTGTCCAGGTACCGCACGCCCTCGTCGTCGTGCTCCCACTGGTAGGCCGCGTACCCCTTGTTGTCCGGGCTGATCAGCGTGTTGGCGTTGGTGATCGACGTGTTGTGCGTGGCGAACCAGCTGATCGCGCCGACGTTCTCGCCGCCCTGCCTGAACTTCAGCACGGTCATCTGCGGGTCGATGCCGGCTGGGAAGGCGGCCTTGTCGGGGTTGCGGTCGAACGCGACGCGCGAGCGGTTGACCGACGCGTTCGTGAGCTCGCCGATGCCGAGGCTGATCGAACCGGGCTTGACGTCCTCGTGCGCCTCGACGACCGACTCGGTGATGCCGTCGACCACGGCCGCGAGCGCCTGCGGCTGCATGCCGAGGATCGACAGGTTGTAGGCGAGGTTGTGCGACTGGCCGCCGGGGCCGCTGTGCGTGTGCGTGGCGGAGAGCAGCAGGTTCTCGCGGGTGTAGGTGGTGCCGTACTTGGCCTGGAGCTTGGTCAGCACGCCCTCCTGGACCGCGCGGAAGATCATCGCGAGGTCGGCGTTGACGTACGCGACGCGCTTGTTCGTGGCGCGGTCGACCACGACGTAGGCCCGCGACCGCAGCCGCTGGTGGATGCCCGTCGTCTTCTGGTCGAACTTCGAGTAGCCCATCATGCCGTTCTCGGCGGCCGGGCCGGTGACGTCGGAGATGCCGCGGCCCACCAGGTACGGCTCGGGTTCCGCCCACGCGAACGGGCCGCTGACCAGCGCCGCACCGACGAGTGCGGCGACCACCGTCAAGACTTTCGTCCGCATGAACACCCCGCTAAGTGAATTGGATTCACATTTCGGGGTTGACGGTAGATGATCCAGACCACTTCGAGCAAGTCACGGCGAGTGCATTGGCGGTGACGACGAGCAAGATTCCAGCCCAATGGTGGAGTTCGAGCGCCTCCCCCAGCACCACGAGACCCGCCAGCGCCGCCAGCACCGGATGCACGCTCATCGCCAGTCCGAACAGGCGCGCGGGCACCTTCCGCAGCGCGATCACGTCGACCGCGTAGGGCACGACGCTGCAGAACACGCCCGCACCGACCGCGTACAGGATCGACATCCCGGTCAGCTTCCCGTGCAGCACCAGCAGCACCGCGACCGGGACGTAGAGCGTCGCGGACATCGCGGTCGCGACAGCGGGCGCCTGCAGACCGGGCAGCCGGGCCCCGACCAGGCGGTTGAGCAGGATGTACGCGGCCCAGCAGCCCGCCGCGAGCAGGCCGAGCCCGACCCCTAGGTAGTCGCTGCTGGGACCGGGCAGCACCAGCACGTACACACCCACGGCCGCGATCAGCACGAACAGGAAGTCCCGGCGGGTGCGCGACCCCGCCAGCGCGATGGCGAGCGGCCCGAGCACCTCCAGCGTGACGGCGAGGCCGAGACCGATCCGGTCGATCGCCATGTAGAGGCTGAGGTTCATCGTGGCGAACACCAGGCCGAGCGCGATCGTCGGCCACCACTGCGCCCAGGTGAATCTTCGCAGGTTCGGCCGGGCCATCGGGAGCAGCACCGCGGCGGCCACGAACTGACGCACCGCAACGACACCGGCCGGCCCGATGGCGGCGAACGCGTGGGCGCCCACGGCGGCGCCGATCTGGTTGCTGGCCGCGCTCGCGGTCATCGTCGCGAATCCACCGATGCTCTTCATACCGCCCAGCCTGCGGTCCCGGCTTTGACACGGGAAATGCATTGGCCGCGTCACCTATACGCTGAACGCATGGATCTGCGTCATCTGCGGGCGTTCGTGGCGGTGGTCGACGCCGGCACGTTCACCGACGCGGCAAGGGAACTCGACCTGACGCAGGCGTCGGTGTCCCGTTCGGTCGCCGCACTGGAGGCATCACTCGGCGTGCGGCTGCTGCAACGGTCCACCCGGCACGTGGCGCTCACCCCCGTGGGCACGCAGGTGCTCGACGGGGCGCGCAGGGTGCTGGACGAGGTCGCGCACCTGCACCGGATCGCGTCGCAGTCGCTGACCGAGCTGCGCATCGGTTACGCCTGGGCCGCGCTGGGCAAGCACACCCGGCGCGTGCAGAAGTCCTGGGCCTCAAGACATCCCGGACTGCCGCTGGTGTTCGTCCAGTCGAACTCGCTGACCGCGGGACTCGCCGAGGGCATGGCCGAGGTCGCCGTTCTGCGCAAGGCCCTCGACGACCCGCGGTTCGAGACGGCGTTGCTCGGCACCGAACGGCGCTACGGTGTGGTCGCGACGGACAACCCGCTGGCGCGCAAGCGTTCGCTGAAGCTCGCCGACCTCGCCCGGTACTCGCTGGCCGTGGACGACCGGACCGGAACGACCACATTGGACCTCTGGCAACCGGGCAAGGCACCCGCCGTCGTGCGCAACACCCACAGCGTCGACGAGTGGCTGACGCTGATCGCCGCCGGGCAGGCCGTGGGCATGACGTCGGAGGCCACCGCGAGCCTGAACCCGCGCCCCGGCGTCGCCTACCGGGCCGTGGTGGACGCGCCGCCGATCGCGGTGTGGCTCGCGTGGTGGAAGGACCAGCCGCCGCAGCACCTCACCGACCTGGTCGCGCTGGCGTGCGAGGCCTACCGCGCGGTGTGAGGAATCGCTGCCAGACCAGGGGAATGAGTGGAAGTTTCTGCCCTCTTGCCCGTCCGGGAGCTCACTTAGGGTGATCTTTCATGGACGGGCTGATGCAACCCAGGGCGCTCACCCTCGCGCACGTTCTGGAGCGAGCCGAGCGGCTGTACGCGCACAAGCAGGTCGTGAGCGGCCTGGAACGGGTCACGTACGCCGAGGTGGCCGAGCAGACCCGGCGCCTCGCGACCGCACTCGGCTCGCTCGGCGTCCCGGCCGGAGCCCGCGTCGCCACGTTCGCGACCAACACGCGGAGGCACCTGGAGCTGTACCTCGCGGTGCCGATCACCAAGCGGGTGCTGCACTCCCTCAACATCCGGCTCTCGGCGGAGCACCTCGAGTACATCGTCAACCACGCCGAGGACGACGTGGTGTTCGTCGATCGCGCTCTGCTCCCCCGAATATGGCCCAGTGCCGGCCGAATGCGGACGGTCCGGCACTGGGTCGTCCTGCCCGACGACAGCGACGTGGAAATCCCCGACGATCCCCGCGTCCTCCACTACGACGAACTGGTCGGCGCGGCGGAGCCGTTCATGGGCTCGTTCGAGGACTCGTTCACGCTCGCGGACGAGAACCTGGCCTCGGGGCTCTGCTACACGTCCGGCACGACCGGACCGCCCAAGGGCGTGCTCTACAGCCACCGGTCGACGATCCTGCACTGCCTCGGCACGCTCGCGGCCGGATTCATCGGCCTCAGCGAGAGCGACGTCGTGATGCCGATCGTGCCCATGTTCCACGCCAACGCCTGGGGTCTCCCCTACGGCGCGATGATGACGGGCGCCTCGCTGGTCCTGCCCGGCCCGTCCTCGGAGCCTGCCCACCTGCTGAAGCTGATGGAGACCGAACGGGTCACCGTCGCCGGCGCCGTGCCGACGGTGTGGACGAGCCTGGCTCCCGAACTGCGGTCCTACGACCTGGGTGCGACGCGGTTCCTGCTCGGCGGCGGCTCGGTGATCGCCCCGGCGCTGTCCGAGACCTACCGGTCCGCACTCGGTGTGCCCATCACGCATTCCTGGGGCATGACGGAGATCAGTCCGGTCGGGACGATCGGCGGCACCCGCACGCAGCACCGGGGCAGGAGCTCGGACGAACGGACCGCGGTGCGAGCGGCCCAGGGCCAGCCGCTGCCGCTGGTGAACCTGCGGATCGCCGACGTCGCGACGGGTGAGGAACTGCCGCGCGACGGCAAGGCCATCGGCGAACTGCAGGTGGCGGGCCCGTGGGTGGCGGGCGGCTACTTCCAGGTGGACGCACCGGACAGCTTCACGGGCGACGGCTGGCTGCGGACCGGCGACCTCGCCACCATCGACCCCGACGGGTACGTGCGGCTCGTGGACCGGATCAAGGATCTGATCAAGTCCGGTGGCGAGTGGATCTCGTCCGTCGAACTGGAGAGCGCCCTCACCTCTCATCCCGACGTGGTCGAGGTCGCCGTGATCGCGCGCCCGGACCCGAAGTGGGGTGAACGCCCGGTCGCCTACGTCGTCCTGCGCGACGGCAGCGCCACCACCGGCGATGAACTGTTGCAGCACATCACGCCGACGGTCGCGAAGTGGTGGCTGCCCGACGAGGTGATCTTCCGGACCGTGCTGCCCAAGACGGGCACCGGCAAGCTGTCGAAGAGTGCCCTGCGCGCCACTACGTGAGGTCCCGCAACCGGTGCAGCTGAAGGCCTAGCTGCAGCTCCAGGTCGTTCTCGGTGCGCCAGTCGGCACCGAGGACGTCGCCGACCCGGTCCAGACGCTTCAGGAGCGTGTTGACGTGCACGTGCAACGCGCGCGCGGTCGCCGCCACGTTCGCACGGTGGTCGTAGTAGGCGCCAAGGGTTCCGACGAGATCGGTGCCGCGGCGTGCGTCGTACTCGACGAGCGGGCCCACGGACTCGGTGAGGAAGCGGTCGAGCTCGCCGGCCCGCTCCACGTCGAAGATCAACGCGTACAGGGAGTACTTGCCGGTCGTGGCGCCGCGATCGGTGTGCCCCAGCGCCCGCATGACCGCGCCGCACCGGCCGGCCAGGGTGAACGCGCGCGACCAGTCGTGGCCGACCGCCCGCTCCCCCACGACGACCACGGGAACGCCCGACGCGCGCCGCAACCGGCGGTGGACCTCCTCGACGGTGCGGTCGTCGTCCGAGCTGGGCACGATCATCGTGGCCCGGCCGAGGTGTTCGCCCGCCAGCCCTGAGCGGTCCCTCGCGATGTCGTGCAGGTGGCGCACGAGGTCGGTGGAGGACGCCGGCGAGTCCGCGACGAGCACCAGGTTCAGCCGGTCTGCGTCGATGTGTCGGGCCTGGACGCGCGAGCGCTGGGAAGGGCTGATCCCGGGGCCGCCGACCATCAGCTCGGTCAGCAGCTCGCCGCTGAGCCGTTCGCTCGCGTCGGCGACGGCGCGTTCCTTGAGGATCAGCAGGCCGAGGATGTGCGTGGCCCGTTCGAGGGTGCGCAGGTCCATGTCGTCCGAGACACCGCGCTCCGGCACCGCCGCGCGGCTCCACGACAACGCGCCGAGGTAGCTGTCGCCCGCCCTGATCGGGGCCACGCTGTGCGCGACCCCCTCGGCGTCGACCGAGGTCGTGACCCGGCCGGAGTGGTGCCCGGCGGCCCGGTCGAGCACGACCACGCTGCCGCCGAGCTGACCGGCGAGGAGCTGCGCGACGTCGTCCGGGCTGCCGCCCTCCAGCACCACGCCCGTCAGGGTCTCGTGGATCGCCTGCGCCCGTTCGACGACGACCATGTGCTCTTGCAGGTCCTGCAACGCTTTCCGGCTCTTCTCGTAGAGGCGGGCGTTGTCCAGGGCCACTGCCGCGTGGTCGGCGAACGCGCTCAGCAACGCGATCTCGCCCGCGTGGAACGACCGCTCGGAGCGGTACGCGGCGAACAGCGCGCCCACCACCTCGTCGCGGATCACCAGCGGCACACCGAGCAGCGCGACCAGGTCCTCGGTACCGACCAGCTGGTCGAAGCCCGCGTCGTGGTCGATGTGGGTCGAGCCGGCGTAGTTGCGCACCCACTGCGGGCGCCGGGTGGCCAGCACCTTGCCGCCGAGGCCGACGCCGGCCGGGATGGTGGCGCTCAGGAACGCGGCGGAGATCGTTCCCTCCGCCGCCTTGGCCGACAGTCTGCCGTCCGCGACCAGCGAGAGGTAGGTGAAGTCCGTGCCCATCAGGTCGTGGGCGTGCCGGACGATCGACTGCAGCACGGCGTCGAGTTCGCCGAGGGCCGTGAGCGACTTGGCCGTCGCGTACAACGACGCCAGTTCGCGCTGACGGCGCACGAGTTCGTGCGACTCACTCGGGTCGATGGTCACGACGCCATTGTTGCTCAGACGCCGGTAGTGGAAAGACCCACCGAATCAACGTGAGGGGTGTGTGATCCAGACCTCAGCCGCGGGGTGCCGCCGCCCTAGCATTGGCCGTCATCACCTGCCGGTTCATCGACGAAGGCGGCATGTATGGCAACCCCTCTGGCCCAGCCCGAAGAGCAGTCCGAGACCCGGCGCCGAGGCTTCCGCAAGCTGCTGACCGCGGGGCTGATCGGCAGTTCGATCGAGTGGTACGACTTCTTCCTGTACGGCACCGCGGCCGCCCTGGTGTTCCCCAAGGTGTTCTTCCCGCAGTCCTCGGCGCTGACCGGGACGCTGCTCGCGTTCAGCACGTTCTGGGCGGGTTTCGTGGCGCGCCCGATCGGCGGCGTGCTCGCCGGGCACTTCGGGGACAAGTACGGGCGCAAGCCGGTCGTCGTGGCCTGCCTGGCGCTCATGGGCGGGGCGACGTTCCTGATCGGGTGCCTGCCCAGCGCGTCGGCGGTGGGGGCGTTGGCCCCGATCCTGTTGGTGACACTGCGCTTCCTTCAAGGGCTCGCGGCAGGCGGCCAGTGGGGCGGCATCATGCTGCTGCTCACTGAGTCGGCGAGCCCGAAACGGCGCGGGTTCGCTGGAACCTTCGGGCAGACCAGCGTTCCCGTCGCCGTGATCGTCTCGAACCTGATCTTCGTGGCGGCCAGCGGCCTGATGCCGAACGACGCGTTCCTCAGCTGGGGCTGGCGGATCCCGTTCCTGTTCAGCATCGTGATGTTCGCGGTGGTCCTCTACATCCAGTCCAAAGTGGAGGACACGCCCGAGTTCCGCCAGCTGCAGAACGAGGTGGCGCGACCGGAACGCGCCGTGGTCAGGGCGCCGCTCGCGCAGGTCATCAGGAGCAGGTGGAAGACGATCCTGCTCGCGTGCGGCATCCTCTCGGCCACCAACAGCCTCTTCTACGTCAGCATCGCCGGACTGCTGAACTACGGCACCACGTCCCTCAAGCTCGACCGCAACTCGTTGCTGACGGTCGTGCTGCTCAGTTCCGTGGCGATGCTCGCGGTGCTGCCCTGGGCCGGGCACGTCTCCGACCGGATAGGGCGCCGCCCGTTGATCCTCATCGGCGGCCTCGGGGTCGCGTTGTGGGGCTTCCCGTACTTCGGGCTCGTCAACACCGCGTCGCTGCCGCTGATCTTCGTCGCCGTGGTGGTCGGGTTCGTCTTCCAGAGCCTCACGTACGGCCCGATCGCGAGCTTCCTCGGCGAGCTGTTCGCGCCCAACGTCCGCTACTCCGGCGCGTCGCTGTCGTACCAGCTGTCCGCGATCATCATCAGCGGTGGCACGCCGTTCCTCATGACCGCGCTCATCGCCCAGACCGGCAGCACGATCCCGGTCGCCGCGTACATCACGCTCATGGGGCTGATCACGTTCGTCAGCGCGTGGTTCCTCCCCGAGACGAACCCCGCCGAGGTCCGCGAGGACCCGCTGGCCGTTCCCGGCACGCACCTCTACCACTGAAGGAGACCGGGCGTGAAGCCTCTTGCCGTGCTTTCGACCGTGCTCCTGTTGCCAGGCATGACGTTTCTCGGTGCTGTGCCGGCCAGCGCGACGACGTCGTGCGCGGACCTGAACCAGGTCAGGATCCCCGCCTCGGTCATCAGCCTGCCGACCACCGGCGGCCGCGTCACCGCGGCCGCCGTCACGTCCAGTGTCGTGAGTGGACAGACGGTCGAGTACTGCCAGGTCGACGCGGACCTGTACCCCGTCGACCGGTCCGCGCCCGCCATCAAGATGCGCGTCGCACTGCCGCACGGCTGGAACGGCAAGGCGTTGATGTTCGGTGGTGGTGGCTACAACGGCACGATTCCCGCTCTGACGGGGAATGTGCCGTTCGCTGCCGCCGACGCGCCGGCACCGTTGGCGCGGCGGTACGCGACGTTCGCGAGCGACTCCGGCCACCAGCAGGGAGCGGGGTCGGTGCCCTCGCTGGACGGGTCGTTCGGCGTGAACGACGAGGCGGTGCGGAACTTCGCCGCCGGTGACGCGCTGAAGAAGACGCACGACGCGAGCCTGTTCCTGATCCGGCGCGCCTTCGGGAAGAACCCCGCCCGGACGTTCTTCGCGGGCGGCTCGACGGGTGGCAGGGAGGCGCTCGTCGTCGCCCAGCGCTGGCCGCGGGCGTTCGACGGCGTGATCTCGGGCTTTCCCGCGTGGAACAACCTCGCCGAGGGCCTGTACCTGGGACATCTGACGCAGGTCCTGTCCCGGCCCGGCGCGTTCCCCGGTCCCGCGAAGCAGACCCTGTTGTACGACAGCGTGATCGCCGCGTGCGACGGCCAGGACGGTGTGCTGGACCGGGTCGTGTCGAACCAGCGCTGTCAGTTCGACCCCCGTGTCCTGCGCTGCCCGGACGGCGCCGACACCGGGCCGACCTGCCTGTCCGATCCGCAGATCGGGGCCGTGACCGCGATGTCCACGGCGTTCCGGTGGCCGTACCGGGTCGCCAGCGGGGAGACCCAGTACCCCGGATTCCCGTTCCTCTCGGGCGCGGACATGCGGACGCCGTTCCTCGGGTTCGGCACGACCGCGCCGGCGAACCCCATGCCGGTCACCAGCGGCTACGGCATGCAGTACTGGGACCAGTGGGTGAAGTACTTCCTGACCCGCGACCCCGGCTTCAACTCCCTCGACCTCGATCCCTCGCGGCCGGGGAAGTGGCTCGGCCGCATCAGCGAGCTCTCCGAGATCCAGGACCGCAACAACGTGGACCTGCGCCCGTTCGCACGCTCCGGCGGCAAGCTGCTCCTGCTGCACGGTTCCGCGGACGAGCTGGTGTCGCACCGCTCGACGAACGACTACTACGAGCGCGTGCGCGACCTGCTCGGGCCCAAGACCACGGACGAGTTCCTGCGCTACTACCTCGTGCAGGGCGCGAACCACGCGAACTTCGGCACACCGGCGTTCGTCGCCGGGTGGGACTCGCTGACCGCACTCGAACACTGGGTCGCAAGTGGACAGTCGCCGAGGCACCCCGTCGTGACCGACATGGCCCACAACCGCACCCGTCCGCTCTGCGAGTACCCGGCCTGGCCCCGGTACCGCGCAGGAGATCCGAACAGCGCGTCGAGCTTCACCTGCGCCCGGTGACCGTTCAACGCTGGAAGAACTCGTGCACCACGGCGATCAACGCCCTGGTCGCGGCGCTCGGCCTGCGCCCGGCGGGCCACGCGAGCCCCAGCGGCCAGCGCAGGTCGGCGCCCGTCACGGTCAGGGTCTTCACGTCCTGCGCGGCACCGATGACGTAGTCGGGCAACAACACGACGCCGAGGCCGTGCCGGACGAAGTCGACGCCGGTGAAGATGTCCGACATCTCCACCGTCACCCGGCGCGGCACGGCGCTGGCGGCGAACGCCCGGTCGGCCACGGCCCGGTTGCCGTAACCCAGCGGCGAGTCGATGAAGTCCAGCCCGGCGAGGTCTCCGATGGACACCTCGTCGCGGGCGGCCAGCGGGTGGTCCACGGGCACGACCAGGTCCATCACCGAGTGGGACAGCTCGTCGAGAACGATCCCGTTCGGCACGTCACCGGGCAGCGACACGAAGGACAGGTCCAGCCTGCGGTCCAGGAGTTGCTCGACGAGACCCAGCGACCCCGTGGTCGACGCGTTGGTGCGCACCAGCACGCCGGGGTGCCGCCGGTGGAACTCGCCGAGCAGCGCGGGCAGGTTGATCAGGGCCACCGAGGTCAGCGTGCCGAGCCGGACCGTGCCGGTCAGCCCGCCCCGGACCTGTGCGACGGCGTCCCTCGCCTCGGTGGCGGCGTCCAGCACGGCCTGGGCCTTGGGCAGCAGCGCCTCCCCCGCGTCGGTCAGCAGCACGCGCTGGGAGTTGCGGTCGAGCAGGGTGGCGCCGAGCTCGCGTTCGAGGGTCTTGATCGCGGCCGAGACCGCGGACTGCACGACGTGCACGCGGGCGGCGGCACGGGTGAAGCTGCCCTCTTCGGCGATCGCGACGAAGTACTCCAGCTGACGGAGGTCCACACCAGCGAGTATCTCAGAAAGTGATGATCCCGAGCTGCAAGTTTCGTTGGACGTGATGCTTGCTGGCCCCCAGGGTGGAGGCATGTCCCTGGTCCTCGATTCACCGGTCACCTCGCCGCCCGCCAGCAAGCGCCACGGCAGGGGTTTCTGGGCCGTCGCCGGCACGTTCCTCGTCGCGATGGCCTACTCGACCGTGCCCGCGCCGCTGTTCCCGCTCTACGTCGCGCGCGAGGGCTTCTCGACGTTCGCGATCACCGTCGTGTTCGCCGCCTTCGCGGTGGGCGTGGTGGTCAGCATCGTGCTGGCGGGCCACATCTCGGACTGGGCGGGCCGCAAGACCGTCCTCATCCCCGCGCTGGGCCTGGAGATCGTCTCCGCGCTGCTCTTCCTGACCAGCACCTCGCTGCCGGTCCTGGTGGTCGCCCGCGTGATCAACGGCCTGGGCGTCGGCATGATCGCCGCGACCGCCACCGCCTACCTCTACGACCTGCACACCCGGCACCGCCCGGGAGCCTCCACACGCCGGTTCGAGATCGTGTCGACCGCCGCGAACATCGGCGGCCTCGGCATCGGCGCCCTGATCTCGGGAGCGCTCGCGCAGTACGCGCCCTCGCCGCTGAGCACGCCGTACGTCGTGCTGGGAGTACTGCTCGTGGTCAGCATCGCCGCGGTCGCCCTCACCCCGGAAACCGTTTCCAGGCAACGGGTTCGCTACCGTCCACAGCGGATCAGCGCCGACCACGGCGACCGCGGCGGCTATCTCGCCGCCGGAGCGGGCGCGTTCGCGGCGTTCGCGGTGTTCGGTGTCTTCACGTCCGTCTCCCCGGGCTTCGTGGCGGGCGAGCTGCACCACCCGTCGCGGCTGCTGGCCGGGCTCGTCGTCTTCCTCGTCTTCGGCGGCGCCGCGCTCGCGCAGACCGTCACGGGCGGGTTGTCGGTGACGGCCCGGCGCAGGCTCGGCCTGGGCGGACAGGCGATCGGCGTGCTGCTGGTCGTGGCCGGCATGTACGCGACGAGCTTCCCGTTGTTCCTGGTCGGCGGCGCGATCGCCGGGGTCGGCGCGGGCGTGCAGTTCAAGGCGTCGATCGGGGCGGTCACGGCGATGGCGGCGCCGGCCAGGCGCGGTGAGGCGTTGGCGAGCCTGTTCTTCATCGCCTACCTGGGACTGAGCGTGCCGTCGCTGTCGATCGGGCTGGCTACGCGGTTCCTCGCGCCGGTCACGGTCATGACGTGGTTCGCCGGGGTCCTGCTCGTGCTGCTGGCGGGGGTGGCGGCGCTCAGTCGACGTGCACGGTGAAAGAAGCGCACGGCCAGTGTCGTGATCTCACGCAAATTTCGAATACGAGATTCCGTGAGGTTTTGGCGTCATTGACTGTCGGGCGGCTGGCGCAGTGCACGCCAGCCGCCCTGGTCGGTTTCCAGCCGTTGTTACGGCGCGACCACGCTGGAGCACGGATCCACGGCCACGGGCTGGTCCTCACAGACCTTGAACTTGTAGACCTTGCCGAAGGTGGCGTTGCCGCAGCCACCGCCGCTGCTGTCGTAGACACGTTGGGTACCGGCGTCGGTGTCGAAGACCCCGTACACCCTGTTGCCGTCCTGCTCCATGTCGCAGACCTCGACCCAGGTGCCGTTCGACGAGGCGTAGTTCGGGGTGCCGGGCACCCAGACCTTGGCCATGACTCCGATGTCGGCCGCCTGTGCCGCGCCCCCGGAAAGCATGGCGGCGACCAACGCAAGGCCGGTCAGAAGGCCGAATGATCCCGTGATCAAGCGCTTGTTCTTCAACATGTGAGCCCCCTCCGTCTGGGATGAACATCATGGGTGTTGCGTCGGTGCCGGTCTTCGCCGATGTCGCTTCCGGATACCGGTCACCGGCGCATTTCCACTGTGTGCCTCCGTCTCCGTGAATTTCCCGTGGTTTTCAACAATCCGCTGGCCATGGGTGGTATCACCCTTTGTCGGACGCGTGTGACCCGAGCGGAACCCGAAAGCCTGGGAACCAGCAGATGGAATTTGTTCTTCTGGGTGGAATAGCGGTGCTCAGCGGTGGCGGCGCGCTCGATCTCGGGCCGGCACGGCAGCGATGTGTGTTGGCGGCGCTGGCGGTGGACGCGGGCCTGGTGGTGTCGGTGAACCGGCTGATCGACCGGGTCTGGGGCGAGCAGCCGCCGCCGCGGGCCAGGGCCACGCTGCTGAACTACCTGTCACGCCTGCGGCTGCTGCTCGGGGATGCGGGTGCCGGGGCGGCGATCGTGGTCCGGCGCCCCGGTGGCTACTCGTTGCAGGTCGAGCGTTCGACGGTCGACGTGGTGCGCTTTCACGACTTGTGCGAGCAAGCCCGTGCCGTTGATGACGAACAGGCGGTGGTGCTGTTTCGGCAGGCGTTGGAGTTGTGGCGAGGAGAAGCGCTGACCGGTGTGGACGGCGACTGGGTCGAGGCCGAACGCGACCGGTTGCACCACCAGCTCCTGGCTGCCGAGTGCGACCTCACCGATGTTCTGCTGCGCCTCGGCCATGGCGAGGACCTGGTGGCTCCGCTGACCACTCGCGCCGCCCAATGGCCGTTGGACGAACGCATCGCCGGCCAGCTCGTCCTGTCCCTGCACCGCGCGGGCCGCACCGCTGATGCCCTGGCGCACCATCGGCAGCTACGCGCTCACCTGGTCGAGCAACTGGGGACCGAGCCCTGCACCGCACTGCAGAACTTGCACCAGCGCATCCTCGACACCGATCCCGCGCTCACCCCGCCCTCGGCGGCGACCATGCGAACGGCGATCACGGGTGCGCCTGCCGCAACTGCGGAAAAGCCGATCCCCCGCCAGTTGCCCGCGCCACCACGGTGGTTCACCGGCCGCGGCGCCGAACTGGCTCGCCTGGACCAGGCGCTGACCGCCGCGACGGTGGTGATCTCGGCGATCGGCGGCGCGGGCGGCCTCGGCAAGACGTGGCTGGCCCTGAAGTGGGCGCACGAGCAAGCCGAACGGTTCCCCGACGGGCAGCTGTTCGTGGACCTGCACGGGTTCAGCCCCACCGAACAACCGATGGCCCCCGAGGCAGCGGTGCGCAGGTTCCTCGACGCACTCGGAGTCGTCCCTGGGCGCATCCCGACCGACTTGGACGCACAAGCCGCGCTGTACCGAAGCCTGGTCGCGGACAGGCGGATGCTGATCGTGCTGGACAACGCCGCGACCGCGGAACAGGTCGTCCCGCTGCTGCCGGGTAGCGCGACCTGCACCGTGCTGATCACCAGCCGCACCAGGCTCCCCTCCCTGATCGACCGGCACGGCGCCCAGCACCTGCGACTGGACGTCCTGAACCGCACCGAGGCACGCTCCCTGCTGGCCGCACGCCTGGGCAGCGCCCGTGCCGCTGCCGAGCCCGGCGCCGTCGACGAGCTGATCGACCTGTGCGGGGGTTATCCGCTCGCCCTGTCGATCACCGCCCGCCAGGCCGCCACCCGCCCGTTGACCGAGGTTGCCGCCGAGCTGCGCAGGCTGGGGCTGGAAGTGCTCGACCACCACGCCGACCCCGCCGCCAGCCTGCCTGCCGTCCTGTCCTGGTCCCTGCACCACCTCGTCGACGAACACCGCACCGCGTTCGGGCTGCTCGGCATCGCGCCCGGCCCCGACACCACCCCGCCCGCCGTGGCCGCCCTCACCGGCGTACCACCGGCCCGCGCCCGCAAGGTGCTGGTCGCGCTGGAGGAGGCGTCTCTGCTCGAACGGCGACCAAATGGCCGATACACGATGCACGACCTGGTCCGCGCCTACGCCACCACCATCGCCCACAACCTGCCCGACGACGTGCGGGAGGCGGCCCTCGTGCGGGCTATGGACTTCCATCTGCACACCGCCCACTCCGCTGCCCGCCTCCTGGACCCCCACCACGAACTCCACCAACCCGACCCGCCGGCGCCAGGCGTCCACCCGTTCCCGCTGTCCGACGCCGCGGACGCGATGGCCTGGCTGGAAACCGAGCACGCCACCCTCATCGCCACCCAGCGAGCCGCCATCTCCCTCGTCCGTCACGACGTCGTCTGGCACCTCGCGTGTGCACTGGACGTCCTTCACTTCCGGCGAGGGCACCTGCGCGACGGGTACGCCTCGTGGCGGGCGGCCTTGGACGCCGCCGCACACCTGCCCGACCCCGTCCTCCGGATCCGCGCCCACCGGTTCCTCGGCAGCGCCTGTTCCCGACTCGGCCTGGACGAGGTGGCCACCTGGCACCTGGATCGGGCCCTGGATCTCGCTGTGCGCCACCGGGTCCCCACCGAACACGCACACGCCCACCGGGCGCTCATGGCCGCGTCGGGACTACGGGGTGACGACAGGCAGGCTCTGGACCACGCCCGACACGCCCTCGACCTCTACCGCAGCCTCGACCACCCGGTGTGGGAAGCCGACGCGCTCAACGCGGTGGGATGGTTCGCCGCACGCCTGGACGACTTCGACACCGCCCGCGACCACTGCCACGCTGCCCTCGCCCTGCACCGACACCACCACAACACCGCCGGTGAAGCGGACACCCAGGAGAGTCTCGGACTCGTCGCCCACCGCACCGGCGACCACCGCCAGGCCGTCGACCACTACCACCAGGCCGTTGCCCTGCTTCGCAACCTCGCCAACACCTATCAGGTCGCGAACACCCTCGACGACGTCGGTCATCCCCACGCCGCTCTCGGACAACACGACCAAGCCCGCGAGGCATGGCAGGAGGCACTGGACCTGTACGAACAACAAGGCCGCGACGAAGACGCCGAGCGGGCACAACGACAACTGGCAAACCTTGCCCTGGCGACGGAGTCGATCAGGCCGTCGGACGCGAGCTAGACCATCGGGTCGCCGACGTGGCTGTCCTGGATGGGCTTGCCGTGGTCGGTGGGCGGCTTCGACTCAGTCGACGTGCACGGTGATCGGGTGCCGGACGTCCGCGGCGCACGTGAAGACGTTCAGGTTGCCCTCACGCCCGAACTCCCACTCCACGTCGTCCCCGGACGGCTCGTGGGTGGCGAGCGAGAGCGTCTGCCGTTGCCCGGAACCGCACTCCCGGCACTCGAACTCAAGAGGACCGCTCTGCCACCACGCGGTCCAGCCGCCGATCTTCGTGCCGCCGGAGACCTTGTCGGCGTGCTCGGCGAAGCGGATCGGTTCGAGCACGTTGACCGTGGGGACGTAGAGCTCCTCCTGCACGGACGGCTCCGGCTCCTCCTCGATCAGCTCGAACACCGTCGTGGAGTCGCGCCACACCAGCCGCACGTCCGGGCCGTACGCGCGCGGCACGTCGTGGTGCAGCGTGCAGAGGAAGACCTGGAGCAGGTCGGTGCCCTCCGGGAACGGCAGCTCGGGGAAGTCGCGCTGGTAGAGCTGCACGGCGCCGACGAACGGTTCGGCACCGCTCGCGGGATCGTGGGTGGCGCCGTCGCACGAGGGCCACGGGTCGTCGATCGGCCACAGCATCGGGCCGCCGATGTGGCTGTCGGCGTCCGTCGGGTCGCCTTCCAGCGGGTTCAGCAGCACGGCGGGCCTGGTCCGCTCAGCCTCGGTCGACACGAGGCAGAAGCCTAGCGGCATCGAACCTGGCGGGGTGATCCACGCGCACTACGCTCGACGGCGGGCGATCCAGGAGGACAGGTGCGGCGAGGCGAGATCTGGTGGGCCGAGTTCGACGAGCGACGGCCTGTCGTGCTGCTGTCCGAGGAAGAGCCGTCCGGCCTCCAGGTGATGCAGGTCGTCGCCCCGGCGGACACCGACGTCTCCGGACTGGGAATCGAGGTCGCGGTCGGCATCCACGAAGGACTGCCCTTCGACGGCGTGCTGCGGTTCGGGTTTTCGTGGCCGGGCTCCACCCCGTGCACCTGGCTGACCACCTTGCGCAGGGAAGACCTGATGGAACGGGCAGGCGCGGTGTCCGCCGCCAAACTCGACGAGATCGACGACGCCCTGCGTGCCAGCCGGCAGCCAGCGGAGTGGACCCCTGCCGCAGCCGCCAGGTTCAGCGAGATCAAGGACTCCCTCCGCCGGCAGGCTCAGGCAGACGCAGAAGACACAGACACCCACACTCCGTCAGCGGGGTAACGATGCCGGCGGTGGCGCCGACCTCGGGGGCATGAAGTTCTCGATCACAGCCGCGCTCCTCGCCGTTCTCGCGGCCGGCTGCACCCCGGCGGTCACCGGGTCCGGTTCGGCGACCGGCGTGGAGACGACTCAGCAGACGACTGAGGCCCAGCCGACGACCACGACTGCCGCCAAGGCCACCGCCCTGAACGGCGTGGCTCCCGACGAGTACGAGAGCCTGCCCTCCCAGTACTGCGACCGGCCGTTCACCGGCGCCCTGGGCAAGCCGATGCTGGCCGTGGTGATGGAGACCCCGTCGGGCAGGCTCACCTGCGACCAGGCAGGGGCCGTCCTGTTCGACTACTACGCCGAACGTTCCGACCCGAAGACGGGCCTGCCGCCGGTCAAGATCGGGCCCATGTCGTGCAACCAGGTCGCCGAGGGCATCCTGCCGCAGGTCGTGTGTGCTGACGAGGAGAACGTCATCTACTCGATGTGGCCGCAGACCTGACGCGAACAGGGCCGGCGGAGTGATCCACCGGCCCTGCCGTTTTCGCGAAAAACCTCAGTCCGTGCCGAACTCCATGGCCGCCGCGTCGAGCAGCTCGTCGGCCGCCGAGACCTCACCGCGCGAGGCGATGGCCTCCGCGCCGCCGTCCGGCACCTCGCCGATCAGCTGGGTCGGCTCCGGCTGGGCGGAGATGAGCGCCGACTGGCGGGTGCCGACCATGCCGAGGCTCGCGAAGAGCTCCAGCTTGGCGCGCGAGTCCGCGATGTCGAGGTTGCGCATGGTCAGCTGGCCGATGCGGTCGACAGGGCCGAACGCCGAGTCCTCGGTGCGCTCCATCGACAGCTTGTCCGGGTGGTAGCTGAACGCAGGGCCGGACGTGTCGAGGATCGAGTAGTCGTCGCCCCTGCGCAGCCGCAGCGTGACCTCGCCGGTGACCGCGGCGCCGACCCAGCGCTGCAGCGACTCGCGCAGCATCAGCGACTGCGGGTCGAGCCAGCGGCCCTCGTAGAGCAGCCGGCCGAGCTTGCGGCCCTCGTTGTGGTACGCCGCGACGGTGTCCTCGTTGTGGATCGCGTTCACGAGGCGGTCGTAGGCGATGAAGAGCAACGCCATGCCGGGCGCCTCGTAGATGCCGCGGCTCTTGGCCTCGATGATCCGGTTCTCGATCTGGTCGGACATGCCGAGACCGTGGCGGCCGCCGATGGCGTTCGCCTCCAGCACGAGGTCGACGGCGTCGCCGAACTCCTTGCCGTTGATCGTGACCGGGCGGCCCTGGTCGAAGCCGATGGTGACGTCCTCGGTCGCGATCTCGACCGACGGGTCCCAGAACTTGACGCCCATGATCGGCTCGACGATCTCGATGCCCTCGTTGAGCAGCTCGAGCGACTTGGCCTCGTGCGTCGCGCCCCAGATGTTCGCGTCCGTCGAGTACGCCTTCTCCACCGACGAGCGGTAGGGCAGGTCACGCTCGAGCAGCCACTCGGACATCTCCTTGCGGCCGCCGAGCTCCGTCACGAACGCGGCGTCGAGCCACGGCTTGTAGATCCGCAGCGACGGGTTCGCGAGCAGGCCGTAGCGGTAGAACCGCTCGATGTCGTTGCCCTTGTAGGTGGAGCCGTCGCCCCAGATCTGCACGTCGTCGTCGAGCATGGCGCGCACGAGCATGGTGCCCGTGACGGCACGCCCGAGCGGAGTCGTGTTGAAGTACGCGCGGCCACCGGAACGGATGTGGAACGCTCCGCAGGCCAGCGCCGCGAGACCTTCCTCGACGAGCGCGGAACGGCAGTCCACGAGGCGCGCGATCTCGGCACCGTACGTGCCCGCGCGACCGGGGACGGTCTCGATCTCGGGCTCGTCGTACTGGCCGATGTCCGCGGTGTACGTGCAGGGCACAGCGCCCTTCTCACGCATCCACGCGACCGCGACGGAGGTGTCGAGACCACCGGAGAAGGCGATGCCGACGCGTTCGCCGGCGGGAAGTGAAGTGAGCACCTTGGACACGTTGAGAATTATGCACGACGATGTATGAGCATGCACGCCGGGGTGCCTGTTAGCTACGCCTCAGAGATGTTCCCGCAGGTCGCGCTAGTCCGCAGCGTTCATCACGACCAGTACCGGCTTCACCCCCGCCGCCGTCAGCGACGGGATCAGGTAGTGGTCCATCGTGTGCGGCTGCAGGAACAACGGGATGTCGTCGACCGACCGCCCCGGCAGGACCACGGGCAGCATCCGCCGGGTCCACCGCGGGCGGTCCGAGTGCAGCAGCTCGCGCAGGATCCCCATCTCCGACCGGCCGCCGTGGTTCCGCGCCGGGTCGCCCCCCGCGTCACCGACGATGCGGCACATCGGTGAGGCGACCACGACCACGTAGTCCGCGTTCGGCACCCGGTTGAGCATCCACTCGTACCAGTCCCGCCGGACGTCCGGGTAGTAGGCGTCGAGGTGGACGTTGACGCCGTGGTCGCGCAGCAGGTCGGCGAATGCCCGCACGTCCTTCTTGTGCTCCTCGGAGTCGTGGATGTAGCTGATGAACACGTCGGGACCGGTCAGCCTGGCGGGTTCCGGCTGTTCACAGCACGGTGTCCCCGCCGCCAGCTCGTCGTCGAGCCGGGTGACGAACCACGTCCCGAGCGCGAGGTCGTCGGCCACCGGGCCCGCGTTCGACAGCAGCGCCCCGCTGACCGCACGGCCGAGGTTCTCGACGATGATCCCGACGCCACGCCTCATCACCCGCAGGGCCGGCGTGATCGCCTCCGCCTCGCCCCGTCCCCTCGCGACCGCGCGGTCACGCAGGAAGACCCTGATCTGGTAGCGGAGTTTGGCCGCGTGCATCAGGTGCCGCGCCAACGGCGTGAGCTCACCGTCGCCGGTCGTCCACACCAGACGGTCCAGGTGCCGCTCCAGGTCCGCGGAGGCGACCGCGACGAGCCTGCGCACCACCCGGTCGTCCGCGGGCGGGCTGGTCTCCCACACCCGCACGACGCCGTCGGGCACCGCGAGCCGCTCCGGCCGGCGCGACCACCCGACGGTCCCGCCGCCGGGCACCGCTGCCCGCAGCGTCGCCTCCAGGTCGCGCTCGCCGTTGCTCAGCGCCAGCAGGATGCGCGTCTCCCCGATCACTCCGGGCGAGGGCGGCCCGAGCCGGGCCAGGTCCGCCTCCAGCGCCGTCCACGTCCGCGCGCAGTCCTGGTCGCGGGGCGGCGCCATCATCACGGTCAGGCAGTGGACGTCGTGCTCCAGCCGCACCGACGCCTGCCAGACCTCTTCACCGGGCCGTTGCCGCGCGGCCAGCAACCCGGACCCGTCGTGCGGATCCACGCCCACGCCGAGTCCGGGGACCGGCTCCGTGAACCCGAGCTCGTCGCCGAGCACGCGCCATGCCTCGTCGAGCCAGGCCCGCGCGTCCGCCGCGTGCCGGCCCTCCAGCGGGAGGTGGAAGTAGGCCAGCAGCGCCGGGGCGATCACTCGTCGTCCGGCAGGAGCGTGTGCACCAGTTCGTTCGCGCGGTCGCGCACCTTGGGTTCCGGTTCCTCCGCGGGTTCCTGCCCGAGCTTCTCCCCCACCCTGCGCGACAACAGCTCCAGCTCGTACAGCACCTGTCCCATCGCGACGGTGTCGTCCGCGTCGTGCGCCGCACGCGCCGCCGTCAGGGCGTCGGAGAACCGCTGCCACGTGTTGGGGGTCCGCTTGCCGCCGACGATCCAGCGGACCTTCTCCGCCACGTCCCGCACCAGCTCCTGATCCATGCTCACCGGACCATCATCGGGAAGTCCTTCTCCGCCAACACAGCCGAACGGTGGCAGGTGCCTGCCGAAGACAACTTGTTGCCAGGCAACAAGAGTCACCGCGGAGCTACCGTCGTGCGCAGAGCAAGCGCACCGAGGGGGCACCCTGAACGACGACGAGCTGATCGCCCGGCTCGAAGCCGCCCACACCGCGGCACAGCACAGGCAAGGCGCCCAGCCCACCGAGGACAGCAGGTCCCTGATCGCCGAGCTGCGCGAGCTCAGGCACGCGACCGGCGACGACCACCCGCTGCGGGGAGCGGTGGCGATCCTGCTCGGACAACACCTGGCTATCGACGCAATCGCCCTGCCCGACTCACCCACCGCGCTGCTCGACGAGGCGATCGAGGAGCTGACGCTGGCGCTCGCAGAAAGCGACGCCATCGAGATCCGCCACCACCACGCGGTCGTGCGTGCGTTGCGGTTCACGCTGCACTCGGGACCGGACGAGGACTACGACACGGCGCACGCCGAGTTCGTCGCGCTGCTCGACACGCCGGAGTACCCGGAGCAGGCGCACGACCTCGCGAGGATGCTGCTCGTCCAGCTGCGCAGCGCGACGCTGATGAAACGGGAACACCGCCTGTTCGAGGCGGCGCCCGACGAAGCGGCGGCGCTCGAGTTCGTCGCCGGCGCCCGGACGTCGCACCCGGTCGCGGCCGCGGTCTCGGACATCAGCCGGCACCTGGCGCAGCTGTCCGAAAGCGCGCGGGCCGAGGACGGGATCGGCACGATCACCGCGTTGTTCGACATGATCTCCTCCTTCTACCAGGAAGGGCATCCCTGGCGGGCCGAGGCGCTCGACGAGGCCATCGCGCAGGCCAGGCAGGGCGTGAGCGAAGCCGCGGACGAGTTCGAGCGCGCTGTGCGGGCGCTGCTGCTCGCCGCGCTGCTCGACCGCAAGGCGGACGCCGGCAACGCCCGCGAGGACAGCGCCGCCGCGTGGGCCGCCGCAGAGGAAGCCCGTGCGGCGGTGCGGGACGACATGCCCTTCGCATCACTGCTGCGCGACTCGATGGCCCTGTTGGCAGGCCAGCACGACCGTTCCGCCGCGCAGCCGGGCGAACTGACCGACGACATGGACAAGGTGCGGGCGGTGCTGCACCGGATGCCCCCGTCCGATCCGGCCCGTGCCAACACCTTCGTGCGGTCGGTCATGGCCATGGCCTACCGCGTCGGGGAGTCCGCGAATCCGGCGGGCATGGACGAGCTGCGCGCGTTCGTCGCCGCCGAAGGTCCCGGCGTCGCGGACGAGAACACGCTGCTGATAGTCAACGGGATGGTCGGAGTGCTCGAAGGAGTGCTGACCGAGCGCCTGGCGACGCTCACGTCCGGGGTGGAGAGCCTGGAGAAGGCGACCAACGCCATGTCGCAGCAGGACAAGGCCTTCCCGCTGCTCAGGGCGTTCATCGCGATGGCACTCGGGCAACGGGCGATCAACGGACGAAGGCTGGAGGACCTCGACTCGGCCCGCCGGTTGCTCGCGGCGTTGCAGCAGGGCGACACCCCGCCGGTCGGTTCCAAGGTCAGCGAGCTGGCCGTCGCGCTCCAGGCGTTGCGGCACGGCACGCCCACCGGCGAGAAGGTCGAGGACATCATCACGATGCTCCGCGAACTGGACGAGCAGGAACGGCGCATCACCGGCTACGACGTGGACGAGCTGATCCGCACCCTCGAACTCATGAGCGTCATGTCCGAGTCGTTCGGCGAGCAGCTCCCGGAGTGGATCCCGTCGGCCATGACGAGACCCGGGTTGTGGGCCGACCGTCAGGACGACACGATCGAGGCGATGCTGCTGGTGCACAACGGGCGCGTGAGCGGCAACCTGGAGATGCTCGATCGCGGTGTCGAGCTGCTTCGCGCGCAACCAGCCCCGAACCCGAGCGAACGCGTGCGGCTGCTGATGGTCACCGCCCTCTCCCTCATGTTCCGGTACGCGCGATCGACCAGGACGCAGGACCTCGACCTCGCCATCGCGGAGATGGAGAAGGCCGAGCTGCTCGCCGACCAGACCGACCTGTCGGACGCGTCGAGCGTCCACTACTACCTGGGCGAGGCCCTGCACCTGCGCGGCAACCGGCGGCACAACCCCGCCGACCTCGTGAGTGCCGCCGAGCACGGCGTTCTCGCGATGAGGGCACGCGCGAACGAGGTGCTGCTGCAGTCCAAAGCGGACCACGCGCTGTCCACCGCGGAGACCGCGGCGGGTGAGGCCGCGACGGTCGTGCGGTGGTGCGTCGCGGCGCGGCGGTACGAGACCGCCGTGCAGGCACTGGAGCTCGGCCGGTCGCTGGTGCTGCACTCGATCAGCGTCGAACCGTCCATTCCGGACCTTCTCCGCACCGCGGGAGCACCGGCGCTCGCCGAGCGCTGGATCGCGGAGTACGACGCCGATGCCCCTGGTGTCGTCCCATCGGATCTGCGGTCCCAGGTGCTCATCGCGTTGGAGGGCAGCAAGTCCGAGTCGTCGTTGCTGCGGCCGCCCACCGTCGAGGAAATCCAGACGGCGTTGCGGCGCACCGGAAGCCAGGCTCTCGTCTACCTGCTGCCGCCCGAGTCGAACCTGAACGGCTTCGCGCTGGTGGTGGAGGTGGACGGCGAGGTGCGGCTGGTTCCGTTGCCGCTGCTGCGTTCCGGGCCCATCCAGGAGTTCGAGGAGGCCCGCCGCGCGCTCGTCGACCCTTCGGCGGAGGACGAGAAGCGCTGGCAGGAAACGGTCTCGACGACATGCGGCTGGGCGTGGACCGCGGTGATGAGGCCGTTGCTCGACCAGTTCCGGGGGTTGCCGCGGCTCGTGCTCGTCCCGGTTGGAGAGCTCGGCGCGGTGCCGTGGCATGCGGCCCGGCGCGAGGTCGGCGGGAAAGTGAGGCACGTCTGCCAGGACGCCGTCATCACCTACGCGGCCTCGGCCAGGCAGTTCGCCGACGCCGCCCGCCGTGAACGCAGGCCGGTCGGCTCCGCCCCGGCGATCGTGCGGGTGCGCGACAGCGCGTTGCGCTGGGCGGCCGCCGAGACCGCGACGGTGCGCGACCACTCCTACCCGGACGCGATCTGCGTCGAGGACGGCGTGCTGCCCGGCGAGGTGCTGGGGCACCTGCCGAGCGACGTGCGGCCGGGAGCGTCGGTGCTGCACCTCACGTGCCACGCCTGCCACGCGACTCCCGCGGTGGACTCCCACCTGGTGCTCGACGACGGTCAGGTCCTGCCGGTGCGGGACGTGCTGCGGCAGGCCGCCCACCGTCCACCGGACGCCGAGGGCGGGCTGGTCGTGCTCGCCTCGTGCGCCAGCGACCTCACGGACTCGGCGCACGACGAGGCGCTCACGCTGGCGACCGCGTTCCTCGCCGCGGGCGCCACCGGTGTGGTCGGCGCGCGGTGGCCGATCGTCGACGTGACGACCACGTTGTTCGTGATCATGTTCCACCACTACCTGACCCGCGGGTACGACGACCCGGCGGTGGCGCTGCGGGCCACGCAGCTCTGGATGATCGACCCGAAGCGGCGGCTGCCGCCCGGCGTCCCTGCGGCTCTGGCGCGTTCCGCGCGGTACTGCCACCTGGACGACGCCGGGAACTGGGCCGCCTTCACCTACCAGGGACGTTGATGAACACCAAGGCGTTCGGCATCGACCTCGGCACGACGCACTCGGTGCTCGCCCACATCGACTACAGCGGCCGGCCAGCAGTGGTGCGCAACACCGTCGACGAGGAGATCACACCGTCCACTGTGTACTTCGAGGGACCGCTCGAGGTGACCGTCGGCGCGTCGGCGAAGAACTCCGCCGTGCTCGAACCGCGCAACTACAGCGAGCTCGTCAAGCGGCACATGGGTTCGCCGGGCGTGCACTACCCGCACCACGGCCACGACTACTCGCCGATGGAGATCTCCGCGCTGGTGCTCCGCTACCTCGCCGAGTGCGGCCGGCGTGCCACCGGGGTCGTCGTCGAGGACGTCGTGATCACGGTCCCCGCGCACTTCGGCATCACGGAGCGGGAAGCCACCAGGGCGGCCGGTGAGATGGCCGGCCTCACCGTGCGCGACGTGATCGTCGAACCGGTCGCGGCGGCGCTGCACTACGGCTTCGGCAAGGCGGACACCGGGGTCCGGCACGTGCTGGTGTGCGACCTCGGCGGCGGCACGTGCGACACGACGGTGATCCGCTTCGAGGGCGACCTCGTGCAGGTCGTGTGCACCGACGGCGACGGCGACCTGGGCGGGGCGGACTGGGACGCGCGGGTGCGCGACTTCCTCGTCGACGAGTTCGTCCACCTGCACCCGCGCACCGACCCGACGGCCGACGACGTGTTCATGAACGACGTCGTGCAGCGCGCCGAAGCCCTCAAGAAGGAGCTCAGCAGCGCGCAGGCCCGCCACACCGAGCTCCGCTTCAAGGGAGAGGTGGCGCGCGTCGAGCTCACCAGGACGAAGCTGGAGGACCTCACCGCCCACCTCGTCGACCGCGTGGTGGACCTGACCCGCAGGACCGTGGAGGAGGCGGGCCGCAAGGGCGTGCGGGAGTTCGACGACGTCCTGCTCGTCGGCGGCATGACGAAGTCCCCCGCGATCGGCGCGGCGTTGCAGGACCGGCTCGGCCTGCGCCCCCGGTTGCACGAACCGCACCTCGCCGTGGCGAAGGGAGCGGCGATCTTCGCGGCACAGCGCGAGGTCCAGATCACCGAGGCGGCCAGGTCCGCGGGCATCACCGCCGCGAAGACGAACCAGACCGCGGCGGTGGTGACGCGCAGCATCGGCGTCAAGGCGCTCGACCCGAGCGACCCGATGATCGAGATCGACCCGCACAAGGCCCGGTTCGTCGTGCAGCACCTGCTGATCGCCGGCGAGACGCTGCCCGCCAAGAGCGACACCTACCCGTTCGGCATCGTGTTCGCCAAGGCGCGGATGGCGGAGATCGAGGTGTGGGAGCAGAACCCCGCGGAGGACTCGATGAACCTGTCCGCGAACACCATGGTGGGCAGGGGATTCCTGCGGGACATGCCGCCGAAGCCCAAGGGCGGCACCATCCTGATCTGGTTCGCGATGTCGGAGACCGGCGAGCTGTCGGTGCACGCGTCCGACCCGGACTCCTCGGCGCAGGTCCAGTTCGAGCTGCGGATCGACGGGCTCACCGCGCCGGACGTGACCCGGTCGCGCGACTGGATCGCTCGCCACCGCCTGCGGGACTGACCGTCACGCGGTGGCGCCACCCGGCCGGCGCAGCCGCAGTGAGCGCTGCGACGCCACCGATGTGCTCTGGCCCGCCCGCTTGCGCAACTCGTTCTCGTGCGTGTGGATCACCGTCTCCAGGTTGTCGCAGTAGTGCGCGGCCGCCTGGCACATGCGCCGGTAGAAGACGCGGGCCAGCAACAAGGCCAGCGCGGTGAACACCAGCTTCGCCTGGGTGCCCGGCAGCAACGCGAGCCAGAAGAGCGAGGCCAGCAACCACATCACCGCCTGTGCCCGGTCGAGCAGCACGCGGGAGGCGAACTCCAGGCTCGTGATCTCGGTCGAGGTCGCCACAGAGGGCAGGTACCGCCAGCACGTGTGCAGCTCCATGCCGTGTTCGTCGCGCACGTGTTCCGCGGCCGCCGCGAACACGTTGCCGAGCCTCGTCGGCTCCAGGGCCAGGTCCTCGTGCGGCGCGGCGGTCCGCCTGCTCAACCGGCGCCCGTGCGGGAACCAGCGCATCCCCGCCCGTGCCCTGCGCACGGGCGGCGTCAGCAACGCATCCCGCTTCGTGCGCCAGCGCCGCTTGCTCTCGATCCACGCACCCACGAGCCGCAACCAGCGCGGCCACTCCGACCCGGTGAGCAGTGACGTCATCATGGTGGTCTGGCCGAACCACAGCCAGTAGGAGAAGACCATCGCGATGACCAGGCACCCGAGCAGCGGCGCCGCGCGGACCCATCCCCCGGTCAGCGCACCGCAGAGGTCCTTACCTCCTGACGGGCATCCCGGCAGCGGCTGCGGGTGCAGCCAGAAGAACAGCATCACCCCGACCAGCCAGTACGACACCGTCGCCACGGCGGCCGAGGTGGCCAGCCTGCGCGCGAACGGCCCGAGGAGCTCACCGACGATCTTGTCCACGGCTCACCGCTTCCGGAGCAGGTCGCCGTGCGCGGGCGACTTCTCGCACACGCCGTCGCCGTACGCGCGCTCGGGCAGACCCAGTTCCTCGTAGTCGCAGCCCGCCACCGGGCAGGCCCACGTCGTCGTGGGCCTGGGTGGGGGAAGCGGAGGCGTGTACACGGTCAGTCACTTCCCTTTCGTGCCGCGGTTCTTCGTCAGGCCACCCGCCATCGAGGCGATACCGGCACTGAGGTCCGCGATGTCGACGATCACCTGCCGGTCGTCGTCACTGCTGCCGGGACAGGTCAGGCGGCCGAGCGTCGTCCCCGCCTGCGGGCCGAGGCCGCGCACGACGATCCGGACACCCATCGCGCAGAGCTCGCGGGCGATCCGCTCGGCCTCGGCGATGCGCGGGATCTCGCCGTCGCTGAAGATGCAGACCACCCGGTCGCCCTGCATCTGCTCGTAGACCTCCTTGCACCGCAGCAAAGCGGGCACGACGTCGGTGCCGCCGCCGAGCGTCGCGGCGCGCAGGGTGTCGATGACCTCGGAGAGCGGCGCGTGCGGGGGCAGTGAGCGTTCGACGTGGCGGCTCCACAGGATCAGGCCGCAGTCGTACTGCGCGCGGCTGGCCTCTTCGAGGAACGTCACCCCGCCGGCGATCGCCTCGCGCAGCCGTTCGCCCTCCATCGACCAGCTCACGTCGATGCACAGCATCACGGTGCCGCGGTACCGCTTCTGCAACGCCGCCAGGTGCGGGCCCGACGGGGACTGGGTGAGGCCGATGCCCTCGAAGTTCCGGCGGATCCAGGTGCTCACTGGCTCACCCGCAGCCCGGCGAGCGACGTGGCCAGCTCCGCGTGCGCGCCGCCGTCCACCACACCATCCACATAGGACTCCAGTGCCAGGGTCGCACCGCTGGCCGGTTCGCGGGCCGTGACCGACAGCAGGCCGTCCGCGCTCACGCTGAGCGTGACCTCCACGTGCGACCCCGCCGGCAGTGGCGGCAGACCGCTCAGCTCGCCGTCGAGCACCCGCCGGTTGTGCGCCGGCTCGCTGGACGGCACGTCACCCGCCTGTTCGTAGACCTGCACGCGCACGCGGTCCTGTTCGTCGACGATCGTGGCGAACCGGGTGGTCGCCGTCGCGGGCAGCGGTTCGTTCTGGTGGACGGTGTGCACCACGAGCCTGCCCTCGCCGGACGGGTCGTGGCTGTCGTCGACCAGCACACCGAAACTGCGCGACACCACCGACCTCGTCGGCTGGTCCGCCATCGACGCCATCCGCCCGCCGGCCAGCCGCAGCTCACCGGGGCTCGCCAGCTGGTGCGCACGGATCGCCGCACCGTAGGCGACAGCGAAGTCCGGCTCCACCAAACGGGGTTCGACCCCCAGCTCGGCGTGCAGCGCCTTGGCGATCCCCGGCATCCGCGACGCCCCGCCGACCAGCACGACGGCGCCGACCCGCAGCACCCCGCGGTCCCGTGCGCTGCGCAGCACCCGGCGGGTGATCTCCAGCGTCCGGTCCACCAGGTCGGCGCCCATGGCCTCGACGGTCTCCCGTGCGACCTCGACCGCCGCACTGGCACCACCACAGCGCAGCGCGACCGTCCTGGACGAGACACGGCTCAGCTCGCGCTTCACCTTCTCCGCCAGCACGGTGACCTCGCTGAGGAACACCTCGTCCTCGTACGGGTCGACGTCGGGCACCGCGCGGGTGAAGCTCTCGAGCAGATGACTCGCGATCCGCGCGTCCCAGTCGGCACCGCCGAGGTGGCTGTCACCGTCCACGGCCACCACCTCGACGCCCCGGATCCCCTCTCGCAGCACCGTTGTGTCGAAGGTCCCGCCACCGAGGTCGTACACGAGGGTCGCGCCCGCGGAGTCCGGCACGGAGGTGCGGTAGTGCAGCGCGGCGGCAACGGGTTCGCTGAGCAGTTCGAGCACCTCGATGCCCGCCAGCGTGGCCGCCTGAAACGTGGCCTCCCGCTCGCGGATCCCGAAGTACGCGGGCACGGTGACCACCGCGCGCACACCGGACGCCTCCCCCACCACCGCGCGCAGGATCAGCGCGGAGATCGACTCCGGCGTGTGCCGCACCCCGTGGAAGAACAGGTCGAACTCGCTGCCCATGCGCCGTTTGATCAGCGTCACCGTGTTGTCCGGGTCCACCGCGGACGCGTTGCGGGCGGTGCTGCCGACCAGCACCTGGTCCGCTGCCTCGAAGTGGACGACCGAGGGCGTCGTGGTCTCGCCGAGCGAGTTGGGCAGCGCGACCGGGCGGCCGTCGCCGTCGATGCCGGCGGTCACGGTGTAGGTCGTGCCGAGGTCGATGCCCAGGATCACGTCGAGCTCCACTGGGCACGCGTGCCCTCGGTCATCTCGACGATCTGCTGCCAGACGGGCTCGGCCACCAGCACCAGGCCCGCCCCGAAGAGGATCGCCACCAGGGCGAACAGCACCACCAGCAGGATCCGGTGGACGCGATAGGCGAGCGGCGGGTCGTAGTTCACACCTTCTCCTCTTCCGCACGGACGGCGGGCATCAGCTCGGCCGCGCCACTCTTGCCGATCAGCCACTCGAACGGCGCCGACGGCCGCATGCCCTCGCCCGCGGTGTGGCCGGGGACGGACGCGGCGACGAAGTAGCCGACCTCGCCGAAGTCGCGTTCCGCGGACAGCACGAGGTTGTCGAGCCCCGCCTCGCAGAGCCAGTCGCGCACGTTCCCCTGCCGCAGCCCGTCCCCCGGCGACAGCCCGGCCAGCAGGTCGGCCTTGACGACCGTCATCGCCAGGCTGCGGCGCCGCGTGTCGACGCCGTAGTCCCGCAACCGCCGGGCCGTCACCTGATAGACGTCGTCGGGGTGCGCCCTCGCCGGGTTCGCCCGCGCCACCTGGTCGGCGCTCTGCGTACCGAGCTGGTCGCGCACCCACGGCACCGAGAACGGGTCCACCACGAACACCAGGCCCTGGGCGTGGTCCAGGAACTCCAGGTCGCTGTTGTCCTCGCGGTCCGCGTAGAACTCGCCCGCCGCGTCGAACAGGTGCAGCAGCACACGTTTGCGGCCTCGGGTGAGCCGGGCGGTCAGCGCCTGCGGGAGCGAGGCGGCCTCCGTCTTCGCGGTGTCCTGCCCGGACGAGATGACCGCGGTGGCGTTCTCGAACACGCGGCTGCTGCCGTCGTCGACGAACGCCAGCTCGCCGCCCGCCGACGCCAGGTCGTCGCGCAACGCCACGAGACCCGCGTAGACGAGCCTGGTCTTGCCCGCGGACACGGGACCGAACACGGGCAGGCGGATGTCGGTGGTGACACCGCCACCCTCGCGCAACGTCGTGGCACAGCGCGGACATTGCGGCGCGACCCGGTGCGCGGCGCGCAACACCGTGGTGGGCAGGGACTTCCCGCAGCCGCAGCGCCGCCACACACCGCCGAGCCGCCCCGGCCTCAGGTCGCGGTGGATCTCACCGCACCCGTCGCACGGGAACGCCGGCAGCGTCGTCACGTGGTAGCAGACAGGGCAGCTGCCGGTGGCCCTGCGCAGCTTGCGCACCAACGAGTCCAGCCCGCGCAACGTGAGGGAGACCGCGCCCCACACCACGTGCGTGACGGCGAGCACGAGTGCGCTCAACAGGTACAGCACCACCGCGGCGATGACTGCGCCGGCGCAGAACGAGAACACGACCGGGAAAACCAGCCCGATCACGGGGATCCACACCCACCAGTAGCCGAACGCCTTGGTGCGGTCGGAGACGTAGGTCCAGACGGCGCTCAGCATCGAGCCCATGGCCTCGAACGCGGCCGACAGGTCGATCCAGGCCTGGGCCGTGGTGTACACCGGCCACGCCCGGTCCCTGCTGAACGGGCCCTTCACCTTCGGCAGCGACTTGCCGGCCACCACGTCGTCCGGGGTGACGAGCTTCGGCGCGGGCGCTCCCCGCGTCAGCATCGTCGCGCCGAACAGGTAGAAGCTGGCGAGCGCACCCACGGCCGCCACCACCGGCGCCGCGACGTAGAGCGTCGGCAGCACGAGGAACAGGAACGCCCAGGCGAGGGCCCACAGCGCGAGCCCGATCGCGGCCAGGGCCGCCATGATCAGAAAGACGTACCCCACGGCTCACTCCTCATCCTTGCGGCCGAAGGGCCACCGGACGGCCCGCGACGCGGGCTTCTCGACCGGCTGCTTCCTCGGCGGCGGCTTCGAGGCCCGCCTGCGGGACTCCGACTGCTGCTTGCGCGCGTTGGTGGTGAAGGCGAGCCACTCCTTGACCTCTTCGCGGCCGAGCACCGCGCTCACCTCGTCCACCCGGTCCTCTGCCGACGTCGTGGCGAAGCGGCGCAGCCTGGCCTCGAGCTCCTCGATGCGGGGCTCCGGGCAGTTCGGCGCCATCGCCGTGAGGTAGGTCATCGCCACGGCCCGCGGACTGGTGGTGCCCCAGGGCGACCAGCGAGTCGGCAACTCCCGGCACAGCACCGCGATCATCGACGGACCGGCGTGGCGGATGGCGGTCGCGGCGTCCTCCGGGCGGGCCTTCTCCAGCAGCACGTGCAGGATCTGGCCCGATCGGGCGACCAGCGGGGTGTCGTGCAGCTTCTCCAGCTCTTTCGCGTTGCGCGGCATCGGGTTGGCCAGCCACTTCCGCAGCTTCGCGTCGTCATCGACGGTGCGGCGCAACGAGGACTGGTGGGGCAGGTGACCCCGGTCGGCGAGCAGTGCGAGCACGTCGAGCTCAGCCCGCCCGACGGTGCGCAGCGCGTCGAAGATCGCCGTGGCGACCTCCCGTCCCGTCCTCTCGTACCGGGTGACGAACCTCAGCATCTCGTCGGTCGTGGGCGCCGCGGTCCCGAACAACGCGCGCCAGGCAACGGTTTCACCGCCGGCCATGTCCAGGACGCGGGTGATCACGGCCGAACGTGTCTGCGGGCTGCCGTGGGCGACCGCCGCCGACGCCAGCGCGGCGTCCAGCGGCGCCGACGGATCGGAGATGGTCTGCCACAGCAACGTCCACCAGGCCTGGCCGACATCGGCACGCACCGGCCGGGTGCTCAGCTCGTCGCGCACCAGATGCAGCATCTGCTCGACGGTCGGCCATCTCCCCACGTCGACCGCGGCGGCCGGGTGATCCGCCCACCACTTGACGAACCGGTGCGCGCCATCGCGGAAGGCCGCGGCATCCGGCCGCACGCCGAACCCCGCCGCGAGCACGAGCAGCGAGTTCATCAGCTCCGGCCGCACCTGGTTCGCGGCACGGCCCGCCTCGGCGACCATGCCGGGGGTGGCCTTGACGGTTCGTTGGGGCGCAACGGGTTCCGCGGAGCCGGCCAGCACCGCACCGACCTCGGCCGCGAACAACGCCTGCCGGACCTCTCCCGCGAGTGCCGGTGCGACACCGTGCCGATAGGCGGCCTCGTCGAGCAGCCGCAACGACGACACGTCCCGCACCGCCCCGAGAGCCGCCTTCACGAGCTCGCTGCGGTACTCCTCCACGGACTCAAGGGGTTGCACCGCGAGCCATTGCGCCAGTGCGGCGCCGGCAGCGGGGTCCTCCAGCGGTTCCCCGAGCGTGACCACGCAGCTGGCCACCCGGTCGCCGGAGGTCTCCGGTCCTCCCCTCGCCGCGGCACTGCCCGCGGCCAGTTCGACGGCGTCGACGACGTCGTACGGGTCGTCACGCAGGAACCGGGGCACCCAGTGCCGTGCGGCCTCGGTCGGTGCGACCTCGGCGTGTTCGCCCGTCACCAGGTTGAACACCAGGAACTCGTCGCTGCGCCGCACGTCCGCGTACGAACCGGCCCAGTCGGGGTGCAACGCGATCACGTCGTGCCTGCTGTACTGCGGGTTCGTCGCGAACACCCGGAAGCTGACCCGAAGGGCCCTGTTCTGGGGCAACAGCAGCGTGCCCGCCGCGAGCCAGCCCAGCACGTCGGCCGCGTCGGTCGCGACGAACGCGATCCGCTTCGCGTCCGGTCCGCCGACCCGGTCCAGCGCGGAGAACACGGCCGTCAGCCACTCCTGGCCGTCCGGCTTGCCCAGCACCCACTCCCGCACCGCGTCCCGGCCCCACGGACCGTGCTCCGGCGCTGCGGGGACGGGCTCGCAGCGGGTGCTCGACGCGGGTTTCTCGGCCCACCACGGCGCGTCCCACAGCTGCGCGGGCCGGACCTCGCCGTACAGGTCGGGATCCGCTGTCGTGACCGCGTGCGTGAACTGGTTGCCCTCGCGGGCCCCGTTCACCTCCGCGCCCAGGTAGATCCCTCGTGCGGTGGCGAAGACGCCGTCGACGCTGTGGGTCAGTGAGGGCGGGTACTCCCCGGCCGGCCGGCGTTCCCGCATCCACGCCGCCGGTGCCTCGTACAGCGAGGAACGCTGCACCAGCGCCATCTCGTCGTGCCCGACCCCTTCGGAGACGGCCTGGAACTGGAACCCGGCGCCGCCGCGCAGTCCCTGGCCCGGCAGGCAGTCGGTGTAGAGGAGCGAGGAGAACCCGGTGCTCATGCCGTCTTCCTGCCCTCGATGATCCGGTCGAGCGAGAGCAGCCACAGCAGCGGTTCGTCCACTCGGAACGGACGCACGCCGCCCGAGCTGACCCGTGCGTGCTCGTAGTCCGGCTCGGCGCCGAGCGAGGAGACGCCGAAGTAGCGGAACTTCTTGTAGTGCGCGCGCAGGTGGGCGTCGATGTCGTCGGCGTCGAGCTCGGTGAGCAGCGACCGCATGTGCTCGTCGGTGTCCTCGCCGTTGCTCTCGTCGTAGAACGGTCCCGTGTCCGGCCGGGTCAGCAGCGGGTGTCCCTCCCCCAGCAGCTGGAAGAACGCGTCGATCTTGGAGAAGACCACCGCGACCGGGATCTTGATCTTGCGGCGGGTCCCGAGGCCGTGGCTGGTGCGCAGCAGCTCGGTGATGCGGCTGAGCACGTTGTAGGGCGGTTCGGTCTCGCGTTGCGCGAGGCGCGGGATCGAGATGCGGTCCTGGGCGCCCTTGAGCTGGAACGGGTCCAGCAGCACGATCAGCCCGTCCGCCGCCGACAGGTACGCCTGCGCGTTGACGAACTCCTGCGAGGTCATGTCCTCGCCCGCCGCGTCGTAGAACGACAGCGTGCTCGTGTTGTGCACCTCGCGGCCGAGGCTGCGCCGCGCCTGCCGCCACTGCAGCACGAGCGGCACCTTCACACCGTCGACCGCGGCCCTGGTCTGCTCGAACAACCTGCTCTCGCCGAACAGCGCGGACTCGTAGTCCTCCAGCCAGCCGGCGACCGAGACGTCGCCGCCCTGGCGGTCGCCCGCGAACGAGATGTCGGCGGCGAACCGGCGCCGGATGTTGTGCCGCAGCTCGTGCACGAGCACGGTCGTGAACACGGTCTTGCCCGAGTTCTTCCCGCCCACCACGGCGATCAGCGGGCTGCGGCTGTCGGCGAAGTTCGCGGGCAGCGGGGTGTGGCAGACCTGGCACGCGCGGATGCCGGTCGAGCCTCCGCACCTGGGGCAGTCCATGAGCCGCTGCGGCAACGGGTTGCGCGTCTCCCGCGGCGGGAACGTCGGGTAGACCGCGGCGGAGAAGCCGGTGAGCCGTTCCCGGTCGACGTCCTTCTCGCGCTTGCACCGGTCCCGGCCGGGCGTGGCGCGCCCGGTGCACTGGAACCGCAGCTTCGCCAGGTCGATCCGGTGGTAGCAGTAGGGACAGGAAGCCTTGGCCATCAGGACACCTTCAGTTGCTTGGTCGGCGGGTCGACGAGCAGGGCGACGCCTTCCTCCTCGAGGAAGCACCTGATCCAGTAGGGCTTGCGCATCTTCGGCAGCTCGGCGGTCAGCTCGACCTCGGCCTGCGGAAGGAGGTCCTGCGGGCTGCGCAGCACGACGACGCCGTCGTCGGGACCTCGTGGCATCACCGCGCCGGCGGCGACCACCACGAGCACCGTGCAGCGGCGCACCGGTTCCTCGGCGGCGAGCCGGACGCGCACGGTGCCGCCGCCCAGCAACGGCCGCCGGGCCAGCTGCACGGAGTACCGCAGCCGTGGCGGCGCCGAACGCACGGTCAGCTCCGTGTCGCCGGAGACGCACTCACCGCCCGAAGCGGCGACCACGGTGCGCACCCGCACCTTCAGGTCGCCTTTGCCGCAACGCAACCGGGCGCCACCCGCGAGCTGGTACTGCTGCCGGGTGAGGCGGAGCTTGCCCTTCTCGCCGCCGCACTCCCAGCGAACCTCCGCGGTACCAACGGCTTCCGGCCACGCCCAGGAGATCACGTGCTCGTCGCCGAGCCGCTGGTGCCGGACGTCGGTGACCGGCAGGGCGATGCCGAGCGAGGCGTCCTGCCCGCACAGCGCGCCGTTGGGCCCGATCGTGAACGGCACGTACCAGAACATGCCGGTCGGCACGTCGGCGGTGAGCGTGCGCCAGTCGCCGTCCTCGGTGAGCGTGCCGGTGAGGTCCGTGCCGTACGCCATGACCTCGGGCAGCGGCACGGTCGCGCCGAACTCCCAGCGGCACGGCACCTCCGCGCGGCGGAGCACGACCTCGACGTCCGGCTCCGGCATCCGCCACGTCACCGCGATCTTCGACCCGCCACCGGGAACGGCGGCCAGCCGCAACGCGGCGACCGGTGCGCCCGCACCCCTGGCCGACGCCCGCACCTGGACCGCCGCCGCGCGGGCCACTGCGCCGTCGGTGCGCCGGTAGCAGGCGACCAGCGTGTAGGTGTGCTCTCCCTTGCCTTCCAGACGATCCGTGAACGAGGTCTTGCCGGTCGTCCGCACCGAACCGGACCCGCCGCGGCTGACCTCGACGGCGAACGCGTCGGCGTGCACCTGCCACCGGCCGGTCACCACACCGTCCTCAACGGACAGTCCGACGTCGTGCACGGGAGGCAGCACCTCGATCGTGGCTGCGGCGGGCCGCGACCACGCGTCGGCGCCCTCCCCCGCGGCGAACACCGCGTAGCCGACCACCTGACCCGCCGCCGCCTTGCGGTCCAGTGCGACCGACCCCGGTCCCTCGTGCACCACGGCGCCGTCCGCGGGATCGGCCGGCGCGCGGCCGTTCTGGCGCACCACCCGGTAGCGCGTGCGGTCGTCGTGGCTCACCGCGCGCCGCCACGACAGCCGCACGCCCAGTCCGTCGGGATGTGCGGTGAGCTCCAGTGGCGGCGGCAACGGGATCCGCCCGAGTTCGGCCGTGAGCTCCGCGTCGTCGGACGCGAGGGCCACGGCCTGCCGGTACTGGTGGCGTGCCTCGTCCTCGTCGCCACGTCGCAGCGCCTGCTGCGCCGCCTCCCTGCACTTGCGCACCGTGGCGAGCTGCTGGTCGACGAGCGTGCGTGCCGCGGTGGCGTCGTCGGAGCCGGTGATCGTGCCGAGCATCTGCTGCGCGGTGACGAGCCTGCCCTCCTCCAGCAGCGCCTTCACCGCTGCCAGGCCGGTGATCGGCGCCTGCGCGGACTCGTTGAGCACGCTGAAGATCGCCTGCCGGGCGTCGTCGCGCGCGAGTCCCCTGCCGGTGAGCCGCTTGAGCAGCGCCACCGTCGGCACGCCGCTGCGGTGGTTGGCCCGCACGTCCTCCAGCAGGTGGAACAGGGCCAGCTCGCGCAGGTCGACCTTGCCCTTCGCCGCGGTCGACAGGATGTTGAGCGCGCCCCGTGCTGCCTGGTTGCCCGAGCGGCGGTTCTCCCGGTCGACGGCCTCGGTCACCGCCCGTGCCGTCAGGCCGGCGCTGTGCGGAGGGTCGCTGGTGAACTGGTGCAGCACGGTGAACGAGTTCAGCGGCCCGTGCACGAGCTCGGGCACGCTGCCCAGGTCCGCGTCGAGCAGGCCGCGTTCGAGCTCCCGGTACTGCACGTCGGGCAGGCCGCTCGACTGCGGCAGCCCGACCGGGTCGGCCTCGCTGACCGACGCCGCGACGAGCGCCTTGGCGACCTCGGCCGGCGCGAGGGAGGTGAACTCCGCGTCCAGCAACGCTTTCAGCTGGCCCTTCGACACCAGGCCGAGGTCGCCGAACCCGGTGCGCAGCGTCTGCGCCAGCTCGTCGATCTGGCCGGCCCTGGACCCCTGCCGCGACGCGTCGTACTGCCGCCACCAGTCGATGCGGCCGAGGTCGGCGCCGTGCTCGCGTTGCAGCGCCTCGTCCGCGCGCAGGAACGCCTTGTAGACGCTCTTCACCGACAAGGGCTTGTTCTGCGCCTGCGCGCCCTTGTTCCAGTGCGACCGGATCTCGGCGAGCCGCCGGGCGACGTCCGGGTCCGCCATCGCGAGGTCGACGGCGTACCGGGTGACGAGGTCGTCCGGCAGCGCACCGGCGGCACGCCGCTTGAGCGGCTTGACGACGGCTTCCTCGTACGCCTTGGGGTCCAGTGCCGCCATCAGCCCGACACCGTCAGACCCGCGACGACCTTGGCCGCCTCCTCGACCTCCTCCGTGCTGAGCACGGACACCCTGACCTTGATCACCAGTTCCTTGCCGGTGGACATCTCGGTCGCCTGGACCTGCAGCGTGCCCTCGTTGTCCACCAGCATCTTGATCTCGACCGGGGAGCCGGCCGGCAGCGACGGCAGCCCGTCGATGGTGCCCGCGCCGTCGTTGAGGTGCTTGTTCTCCCCCATCTCGCGGCCGGCGACCGCACCGGACTGCTCGTAGAGCTCGATCTCGACGGCGTTCTGGCCGTCGTAGATCGTGGCGGCGGACAGCTCGCCCTCGGCCGGCAGGGAGTCGTTGGCGTGCACCAGGTGCTCGACGTAGTAGCGGGTCGGCTTGCTCTGCCAGTCCGGCGCTTCGGTGTCGACGAGCTTCACGCCGAACGCCTTCGGCAGGACGTTGCGCGTCTCCTTGTCGGCGATGGTGCGCAGCTTCTGCGTCGAGAGGCCGGTCTTCGCCGCGATCGTCTCGACGGCGGCGTCGACGCCCTTCTCCTCGGCCTCGCGGTGCACCACGCGGCCGAGTGCGTAGAGCGCGGCGCCCTTGGCGACGGCGAGATCGGGGTCGTGCAGCTTGGGGTCCCAGCCGAACTCCGCGCGCAGGCGGGCGGCGACGGCGGGCATCCTCGTGGAGCCGCCGACGAGCAGCACCTCGTCGATCGTGCGGCCGGGTGCCTTCTGCTCCAGCGTGGCGAGCGTCCTGCGGACGATCTCGACGGTCTTCGCGAGCAGGTCCTCGGTGAGGCTCTCGAACTCTGCGCGGGTGACCTCGACCCGCGCGCTCACACCGGCCCCGCGCAGCGGCACCGGTCGTGACTCCACTTTGGACAGCTGCTTCTTGGTGTCCTCGGCGGTCTTCGCGAGCGTCTGCAGGAACTCCTCGTCGTCCTCGGGGTCGACGTCCGGCGGGACGTGCTCGCGGAACGCGTCCAGCAGGTGGCGGTGCAGCCGCGCGTCCCAGTCGGCGCCGCCGAGGTGGTCGTCGCCGTCGGTGCAGAGCACGACGATCTCGTTGTCCGACACGGAGATGACGGTGGTGTCGAACGTGCCGCCGCCGAGGTCGTAGACGAGGATCGTCTTGTCCGACGCGCTGGTGGTGGCCTCGTAGTGCAGTGCGGCGGCCACGGGCTCGGGCACGATGCCGATCACGTCCAGCCCCGCCAGCACACCCGCGGTCCTGGTGGCGTCGCGTTCGAGCATGCCGAAGTAGGCGGGCACGGTGATCACCGCCTTGGTGGCCGGTGCGCCGTGCAGGTCGACCGCGTCCTGCGCGAGCTGGCGCAGGATGAGCGAGGAGATGGACTCGGGCGAGTAGGTCTTGCCGTCGAACTCGAAGGTGGCCTTCGTGCCCATCTGCCGTTTGATCAGCGAGACGACCCGATCCCCGTGCGTCACCACGGAGTTCTTCGCCACCGAGCCGACGACCACGTTGTCGGCGTTCTCGAAGAAGACCACCGAGGGCGTGGTCTCCAGGCTGTCGGTGTTGCGGCACACCGCGGGCTTGCCGATCTCGTCGACGTACGCGATCGCCGAGTAGGTCGTCCCCAGGTCGATGCCGTACACCCGGAATGCGTCGTCAGACACCATCTTCACCCTTCTCCTGTTGCTGCGTGCCCGTTTCGGTGTCCTGCCACTTGCGCACGTTCACGCGCGCCGGGGTGGTGACGCGGTCGAGGTTCGCGTCGTAGTAGCCGTCCGCCACGACCTCGGCGATCGTCGCGTCCTCGTCCTTGCTCGCCGCCTCGACGACCTTCACCGCGCGGTGGTCGCGGGCGGAGAACGGCGTGCCGGGCTCCGGCCGGATCGGCGTGCTGCCGCACCGTTCGAGCGTCTGCTCGACGCTCAGCGCGAAGGACTCCAGCAGGTCGGCCACCTGCCGTCCGGACATCTCGCCCGGCACGGTGCTCGCCTGGCGCAACAGGTCGTTGCGCAGCGTCTGCAGGTCCACGACGACGGGCTTGAGCACCAGCGACCGCTCGCCGACGCGCAGCCGTTGCACCTCGTCGTGCAGGTCCTCGATCACCTTCTCGCGGGCCGCCGCGCGGACGTGGTGGGCGCGGGTCTGCTCGGCCAGGTCGCCGGTGAGCTCGACCAGCCGTTCCAGGTGGCCGGGGGCAGGCGACTTCCCAGCGTCATCGTTTGACGCCGCACCACCCTGCCCGTCGATCAATTGCCCGACCTGCGCATTTGCCCCCGCTACCTCCTCGAACTGTTCCCCTCGAACGGAAACGACACCTTCGGACGGCTCCCGCACACCATCAACTCCTCGATTCCCCACCTACCAGGCACCGCTTTCTTCGCGTTCCCGACGCGGCTCGTTACCTGGATTTCAACGTCAATTCTTAGGCCGATCGACTGAAACCAGGAACGCGCTGACCACTTGCCACCAGTGACAACTTGCAGCCATGGACCGCACGTGGATCCGGTGATATCGCGCGCGTGAGCACGGGTTTGCGGATCCGCAACCGCACATCTCGCCCAGACGCACTGCGCCACCCGCTCGCCGTACTCCATTGACCACGGATGTACTAGTGCGGCCACGACCGCCCCGAAAAACACGACAGATTCGGGACAACAAGTGGACTACCGCCTGTTTAGTCCCCCGCATTCCGCGAAGCTGGTAACGAATTCCCGCCGATCAGCGAAGCAGGGACCGGATTGACGCGCAGCACGAGTTCCACCGCCTCCTCGCAGCAGACCTCCCGGTCACGCAGGGTCGCCTCCACGCCGAAGCTCGCCACGAAGGGACAGCGCGAGATGGACGTGCCAGACCGAAGCCGCCCGCTGGCCGGCCTCGTCAGCCAGGACGCGGAGGCGTTGTTCCTGCGCATGCTGGCGACCGGTGGCGCGCCGGGCGAGACCCGCGACGCCGCGGCGACGGAGCTGCTCGACCTCGGACTCGCCCTGCACTCGGCCTCGGGCACGACCCTGCTGCCCGTGGACCAGTCCGCCGCGCTGCGCCTGCTGCTCGAACGCCGGCAGCTCGACCTGGTCGAACAGCAGCGCCGGATCCTGGACGGCTGGACGCGACTCACCTCGCTGCTCCCCCGCGACCTGGGTGGCGGCGGCCGCGAAGGCGACGGCGTGGTGCCGCTGGCGAGCTTCGACGAGATGGCCGCCAGGACCGCCGAGCTCTACCCGTCGGCCAGACAGCACGTGCGCGGCACCGAGACCGGCGACGGGCCCACGATCATCAACGGCACCAAGGGCAGGCAGTCCGCCGCGCGGTTCCGCATGATCTACCCGGTCAACTGCGTCTCGACCTCGGCGGGCGCCCGGATCGTCGAGGATTCCGCGGCGTGCGGCAGGCAGGTCAGGCTGCGCCGCGACGTGCCGATGAAGATGCTGCACGTGGACGACGAGGTCGCGCTCATCTCAGGCGCGCGCTCCACAGGGTTCCTCGTGCAGACGCCGGCCATCGTGACGATGCTCGCCGAGTGGTTCGACCTGCTGTGGGCGGACTCGGCGACCATCGCCCCCGCGGGCGCCGAGAAGGCCGGGCTGACCGCGGCCCAGCACAGGGTGCTGCGCCTGATGTTCGCCGGTGACGACGCCACGATCGCGCGCAAGCTCGCGATGAGCACGACGACCGTGCGCCGGCACGTGAAGTCGATCTACGAGGCGCTCGGCGTGAACAGCAGGTTCGCCGCGGGGGCCGCGGCCGCGAAACGGGGCTGGATCTGAACACCCGGCCAAAGTTCCGTCTCCAGCCCGTTGGCCCCAGCGCCCGAAGCAACCCAAGGCCCCAGCGCGCGCTTTTCTGCGGCACGCGGGGCCCCCGCGTGTGCTCTGAGAGTACGCAGGGTCCCCGCGTGCGGTTCCAGAGTTGAGCCGGGCACGCTCAAGTCCAGGGCTGCGGGCCGTTGCCCGTCGTTTCGGACAGGGCTTGCGGGCAGGTGCTCAGGCCGGTTGTTCCAGCTCGTCGGCCCTGTCCTCCATCCGCTGGACACTGCCCTCGTGTTCCGCCGAGCGCATCGCCGTGATCGCCGCGTACAGATGCGCGCCCACGTACGGATCCTCCTCCTTGCGCTCGTTGACCTCGCCGAGCGTGGCGTTGTACATGGCCTCCGTCATCGCCGCGAGCAACGCGCGTGCACGGGGCGCGACACCTCGGGGCGCGGCGGCGTCGATGATCGGCGTGACGCGTGCCCACACCTCGTCCGGCGGACCGGGCGGGTAGAGCTGGTTCAGCCCGAGCAGGCCGTTCTCCAGCGCGCCCATCACCAGCCAGGCCTCACCCTCGTCGTCGGGCAGCAGTCGTGCGACGGCCTCGGCGTCGCGGTGGCAGTAGGCGATGGCGAGCCGCAGGCCGATGGCCTGACTGCGGTTCTTGCTCGCGGGCTCTTCGAACCACCACTGTTGTTGCGCGGTCCTGGGGAACATCTTCGCAGTGTGCGGCACTGATCCCGATTTCGCCCGAGGACTTAGGTAAGCCTAACCAAAGGTGTATGTTGCGGGCATGTCGCGCTACTCCGCCTTCGACCGGTTCACGCTCAAGGCCGCCACCAAGGCCGCCGAGATGCTGATGGCCCCCGCGAACCGCCGCGAGGTCTTCGACCAGTTCGTCATGACCGTCACGGCGGTGACCGAGCTCAGCGAGCACATGCGCCGGATCACGTTCCACGCGCCGGAGCTCGCCTCGTTCGCGGTGACCGGCCCTGACGAGTACTTCGGCCTGCTGATGGCGACCGGCCGCGACCTCGTCATGCCGCCCGACGACCGCATCAACGTCCGCTCGTCGCTGCGCGCGATGCCCGAGGAGACGCGGCCAGACCTGCGCTGGTACACGGTCCGCGCGCACCGGCCCGAGGTGTCCGAGATCGACGTCGACTTCGTGGTGCACGGCGACGCCGGCCCCGGCACGCGCTGGGCCCGCCGGGCGATCGCGGGCGACCAGGCCGGGTTCCGCGCCGGTGGTTCGGCCTACCGTCCGCCCACGGAAGGGTCGGTGCTGCTCGCGGCCGACGAGACCGCGTTGCCCGCGCTCGCCGCGATCCTGGAGGTCGAGACGCGGCCGATGCACGTGTACGTCGAGGTGCCGGACGAGTCCTACAAGATCGACCTGGAGGCCGAGTGGGTGTTCCGCGGCTCTGACGAGCCGGGCAGCGCGGCACTGAAGGCGATCCGGGGCAGGACGCTGTCCACTGTGGAGTACGCGTGGGTGTGCGGGGAGTCGGGGCTGGCCAGCGGGGTGCGGCGGCACCTGGTCAAAGACCGCGGGGTGGACCGCAAGACGATCATGTTCAGCGGGTACTGGAAGGCCGGGTCAGCCCGCACGTGAGACGCCGCTGAGCCGCAACGTCCGCTCCACCAGCGGATCGGACGGCGCGATCCCGTACCGGTGCTCGTACACCGCCACCGTGATGCGCGCCAGGTCCTCGGCCGCGGCCGGTGACTGCGCCACGTAGTCCGCGGCCATCAGCAGCATCGGGTAGCCGGCGCTGCCCTGGGGCGGCAGGTAGCCGTTGACGGGCAGCAGCACGGCGCCGAGACGGCGGTAGAACGCGATGCGGCGGTGACGGATGCGTTCCTCCGCCGGGTCGATGCCGTGCTGGGCCGGGTCCTCGACGTCGTAGATGATCCGGGTGTGGCCGGCGCTGGTCATGGCCACGCGCAGATGTGTCCAGAGGTGTTCGCCGAGGCCCCTGCCCTTCTCCCCCACGGTGAAGTAGCGCAGGTAGACCCAGCCGGTGTCACCGAGAACCCTCAGCACCGCGAGGCCAAGAGGCTTGTCGTCGGTCAGTACCAGGGCGGTGTCGGCGAGCAGGTCGTCGAACGGCGCGCGCAGGTGCGGTTCGAAGCCGTCGAAGTAGATCTGTTGCACGTCAGCGAGTTCGGCTGACGTGAGCGAAGAAGCGGCTACCAGCCTCATCGGAACTGTCCCCCCACCATCGTGCGCAGCACCTGGATGTCCTTGATCCGGTCTGTGGTGACCGGGTTGTCCGAGAGCACGACGAGGTCCGCGAGCTTGCCGACCGTCAGCGTGCCTTTCACGTGCTCCTGTTTGCAGGCGTAGGCGGAACCGTAGGTGAAGGCGCGCAACGCTTCCAGGCCCGTCACCGCCTCGGCCGGGCTGAACGGCGTGCCGGACGACGTGAGCTGGTGGACCATGTCGTGCATGCCGAGCAACGGGGCGCCGCTCACCACCGGGCGGTCCGAGCTGCCGGGAACGATCATGCCCGCGTCCAGCAGCGAGCGTTGGCGGTAGGCCCACCGCGAGCGTTCTGGCCCCAGGGCTTTCAGCATGCCGTCGCCGATCTCGTTCACGAAACGGCCCTGTGGCACGGCGATCACGCCCAGCGCGACGGCGCGTTCGACCTGGTCGGGGCGGGCCACGCCGAAGTGTTCGATGCGGTGGCGGACGTCGGGGCGGGATGCGACGCGGTGGGCTTCCTCGTAAGCGTCCAGGACCAGGTCGATGGCCGCGTCGCCGATCGCGTGCGTGGCCACGCGCCAGCCGCCGCGGTGGGCCGCGATGATCCGCTCCCGCAACGCGTCCGACGAGTCTTGCAGGTAGCCGTGGTTGCCCGGGGTGTCGGCGAAGTCGTGGCACATGGCGGCGGTGTGGCCGATCAGGGAACCGTCGGAGAAGATCTTGGTCGGGCCGATGCGCAGCCAGTCGTCGCCGAAACCGGTGCGGACGCCCAGGTCCAGGCCGAGGCCCAGTTCGGTCACGGGGTGCAGGACGTCGGCGGCGATCATGAGCTCCACCCGGACGTGCAGCCTTCCCTGCTCGCGGGCGCGGTGGTAGGCCTCGAGCTCGACCGGGGACTTGCCGATCCAGCCGCCGCCGATGCCCGCCTCGACGCAGCTCGTGATGCCCTCGCTGAGGTAGACGCGGCCGGCGCGGTCGATCGCGTCGACCAGGGTGTCCACCGGGTAGGGCAGGACCAGCGGGTTGACCAGTTGCTGGGCCTGTTCCTGCAGCAGGCCCGTCGGGCGGCCGTTCTCCGTGACGACCAGCCCGCCGGAGACCTCGACCGGGCGCTCGGAGATCCCCAACGCTTCCAGCACGGGCGTGTTGACCACGCACATGTGACCGGACGTGTGCTTGATCCACACCTTGCGGCCGCGGGCCACGCGGTCCAGGCCGTCGCGGGTCGGGTGACCGCCGCACTTGTTCTGGTCGTAGCCGAAGCCGACGACCCACTCGCCGTCCGGCGCGGCCGCCACGGCCGCGTACAGGGCGTCCAGGCTCGTGACCCGGCAGTCCACTTCGGACAGAGTCAGGCCGAACCAGGCCATGTGGTTGTGGGCGTCGTGGAAGCCCGGTGTGACGGTCGCGCCCTGGAGGTCGACCACCTCGCGGGCGGGGACCTCCTCCAGGGCGACGATCCGGTCACCGAGGACGGCCAGCGCGGACGCCGGGCCGTCCAGCGTCACGAACTCGGCGTTCGTGAGCAGCAGGTCCGCCTTGATCATGCGAGTCCTTCGAAGGCCTTGCGGTACCAGTCGCTCCACGGCGCGGGACGACCGTCGGGTCCGACCTTGACGATCACCCGGTGGCCGGAGGCGTAGTGGCCGCAGCGGAAGCCGTAACGGGCGCTGGTGGTGCCGATGCGGTCGGCGGTGATCTCGACCAGAAGCATGCCGGGTGCGGTGAAAGCCGCGTTGAACTCGATGTGCAGTTCCTTGACCACGTAGTTCAGGTCGGGGTCGCGGTCGGCGTAGGTGGACCAGCCGAAGCCCATCGACTCGAACAGCGCGGACTGGGCGCGTTCGACGTGGAGTGCGAACCGCGAGTTGTGCAGGGTGCCGTTCAGATCCAGCTCGTCGAAGAAGACAGGGCTCTCCCAGTGAAAGCTCACCGCAGCAGCTCCTTGGCGACGCGTTCCGACGGGGTGCGCGGTAGATCCTCGCGGAACTCCCAGAAACGCGGAACCTTGAACGAGGCCAGGCGTTCGGCGCAGTACGAGGCGAGCTCCCGATCAGTGATCTCCCCGACCACGAACGCCTTCACCTCCTCACCGCGAATGTCGTCCGGCACGCCGATCACGGCCGCGAGGCGCACCGACGGGTGCGACATCAGCACTTCCTCGACCTCGTGCGCGGCCACGTTCTCGCCGCTGCGCCGGATCATGTCCTTGGTGCGGCCGAGGTGGTAGACGCGGCCGTCCTCGATCCGCGCGAGGTCGCCCGTGCGGAACCAGCCGTCGGCGAACGGCGAGGGCAGCCCGAGGTAGCCGTCCATCATCCCGGGACCGCGCAACCACAGTTCGCCGTCCACGATCTTGGCCTCGCGGTGCGGCGCGGGCAGGCCGAGGCAGCCCGTGCCGACGAACCTGTCGTGGTCCTCGGCGGTGATCCGCAGGTCGGCGCCCGTCTCGGTCATGCCGAACGCCTCGAACCAGCCGACGCCCCACCGCTCTTCCAGCTCGGCGTGCAGGGCGGGCGGGATCGCCGAGGCCTGCACGACCCGCACCCGATGCGCGCGGTCCAGCGGGTCGGGTGGCATGCGCAGCAACAACGTCGGCATCGCGCCGAGGCAGTAGAAGTAGGTGACGCCGTGCTCGCGGACCTTCGCCCAGAACGACGAGGGGTGGAAGCCGTCCAGCACCACCAGATGCGCGCCGGCGAGCAGCGCCGCGACGACGTTCCACTGTGGATCGATGTAGTGGAACGGTTGCGCGGTCAGCATCACGTCGTCGGAGCCCAGGTGCGGGAAGTGCTCGACCAGGCTGCCGCCGAGCGTCATCCAGTACGAGTGCGACAGCACGCACGCCTTCGGCTTCCCGGTGGTGCCGGAGGTGAACTGCAGGCTGACCGGCGCGGACACCTCGCCCTGCACGAACCCCTCGACCGGCTCCAGCGCTTCCACGTAGTGCACCACGTGATCAGCGAGCAGCGGCCGGAACTCCTCCGTGCTGACCACGGCCACCACCTCGGCGGTCCGCAGCACGTGCGCGGCGTCGACCGAGCGGTACCGAACGTTGATCGGCACGGCCGTGGCGCCGAGCTTGACCAGCGCGAACCAGACCAGCGGGAACTCCGGCACGTTCCGCAGCATGATCGCGACCCGGTCGCCCGCGCGGATCCCCCTGTCCCGCAACGCCTGCGCGTACCCGTCGGACAACGCGTGGATCTCGGCGAACGTGAACGAGCCGCCAGGATCGAACGTCCACGCGATCTTGTCCGGCCACCGCGTCACGGCCGTGCGCAGTGCTCCGATGAGATCAGCCACGGCCGAACTCCTCACGGGGCTTGTCCCCCTCACCGGAGGTGCTGGTGATCACGGCGTGGTCGACCTCGGTGGCCAGCGCCTGATCAAGCGTCGCGCCGCAGCCTTGGTCGACCGCGCGTTTCGCCAGCAACGCGGCCACCGGCGGCTGGGCAGCGATGCGTTTCGCGAGCTTCATCGCGTGCTTCTCGTGGTCGTAGACCTCCCGGTAGACCACCCCGAGCTGCATCAGCCGGCCACCGGTGATCCGCTCGCCCAGCAGCAGCCATTCCTTCGCCTTGTGCGGACCGACGACCTTCGGCAGCAGGCCAGAGATGCCTCCTGTGACGCTGAGACCAACGCTGACCTCGGGAAACCCGAACTCCGCTCCGATACTCGTCACGATGAGGTCGCACCCCAGGGCGAACTCGGCGCCCGCACCGAGCGCGTACCCGTGGACCGCCGCGATCACCACACCGGGGAAGTCGCGGATCGCGCGGGTGACGTCCTGGATGCGCTCCAGCCGTGCCCGCGTCTGCTTCTCGGTCTCGACCGGCACCGGCTCCTTGAGGTCGTGGCCCGCGCAGAACGCCTTGCCGCGGCCCGCCAGCACGATCACCCGCGCCCCGTCCTCACGAGCCCGCGCGAACGCCGCCAGCAGGTCCTCGACCAGCGCCGGGACCACGGCGTTGAGCCGTTCCGGACGGTTCAGGTGCACCTGGGCGATGCCCTCGGCACAGGAGTAGTCGACGGTCATCTCTCCCCTTCGATCGATCGATCGATCGGGCTTGACGCTAGAGTGAGCGCGTCCGGCCGGTCAAGGGAGGCAGCAGATGACGACGGAGGAACGGGTCCGCGAGGCCGCCGTGCGGTTGTTCGCCGAACGCGGCTTCCACGGCACCGGCATCCGCGACCTCGCCCAGGCCGCCGGCCTCTCGTCGGCCACGCTCTACCACTACATGGGCACCAAGGAAGACCTGCTGGCCGAGATCATGCGCACCAGCCTCACCGAGCTGATCGGCAAGGCCGAGCTGATCACCGGCGACGAGACGGACCGCCTCGTCGCGTTGGTCGAGATGCACGTGCGCGCGCACGCCGAGAAGCCGCGCGAGACGACGGTCGTGGACGGCGAGATGCGCGCACTGACCGGTGAGCGGCGCGCGGAGATCGTGGCGTTGCGCGACCGCTACGAACGCTTCTGGCAGCAGGCCATCGACGACGGGGTGAAGGCACGGAAGCTGACCGTGGCCGATCCGGGTGTGGCGCGGCTCGCATTGCTGGAGATGTGCAGCGGGGTTTCGCGCTGGTACTCCCCCACCGGGCCGGTCGACCTGAGTGATCTCACCGTCCAGTACGCGGACATGGCGCTGGGCATGCTCGGCGCGGCCCGCTAGGGTCGGTGCTGCCAGCGGTTCACCCGGGCTCGTTCCGGGTGGAGCAAAAGGGAACCCGGTGCGAGTCCGGGACTGCCCCGCAGCGGTGAGTGGGAACGAAAGCCGTCAGAAGCACTGGGTCTGCCAGATCTGGGAAGCGACGGCCGGTAGGAGCAGGCAACACGCCCACGAGTCCGAAGACCTGCCGCCGGTCCGCGCGCCGACCCGGTGCGCGGTGCTCCGGAGCCTCTCGGGCGGGCTGACGGGCGCGGCTGCGTGCCGTCCTGCTCGCGTGTCTCCGGTGCTTCCGCACGCTCGCGAGGAGAGAGCTTGTGACCATCGGCAGCACTGTCTTTGGTTATCCCCGAATCGGACCGAAGCGCGAGCTGAAGCGCGCGGTCGAGCAGTACTGGACTGGGAAGATCGACGAGGCCGCCCTGCGGGAGACGGCGAAGCAGCTCAGGGCGCAGACCTGGGCCGAACTGTCCGAACTGGACTCCGTGCCGTCGAACACGTTCTCGTTCTACGACCAGGTGCTCGACACGACCCAGCTGTTCGGCGCGATCCCGCAGCGGTTCCGCGACCTCGGACTGTCCGAACTGGACACCTACTTCGCGGCGGCACGCGGCCGTGACGGCGCCGCGGCCCTGGAGCTGACCAAGTGGTTCGACACGAACTACCACTACCTGGTGCCGGAACTGGGCCCGGACACCGAGTTCCGGCTGGCCGGTGACAAGCCGATCGCCGAGTACCGCGAAGCGCTCGAACGCGGTTTCACGACCCGTCCGGTGCTGCTCGGCCCAGTGACGTTCCTGTTGCTGGCCAAGAGCACGGTCCCGGGCTTCGACCCGCTGACGTTGCTCGACCGCCTGCTCGAGGCCTACGTCGAGCTGCTCGGCCGCCTGCGCGTCGAGGGCGTCGAGTGGGTGCAGATCGACGAACCCGCGTTCGCCGCCGACCGCACGGCGGCCGAGCTGAACGCGTTGCGCCGCACGTACCGGACGCTGAGCGGGCTGCCGGGCCGGCCGAAGCTGCTGGTCACCGGCTACTACGGCGATCTCGGTGAGGCGCTGCCGATCCTGGCGGCCTCCCAGGTCGAGGCGATCGGCATCGACCTCGTGAGCGCACCGGACACGTCGGTCGCGATCCCCGCGTTGCGCGACAAGATCCTGGTCGCCGGCCTGGTCGACGGACGCAACGTGTGGCGCACCGACCTGCACACCGCGCTGGCGAAGGCCGCGACACTGCTGGGCTTCGCGAGCGAGGTCGTCGTGTCGTCGTCCTCCACGCTGCTGCACGTGCCGTACGACCTGGAGGCTGAGGACCTGGAGCCGGACGTGCAGGCGCGGCTGGCGTTCGCCCGGCAGAAGGTCCGCGAGATCGTGGTGCTGGGCAAGGCTTTGCGCGAGGGAGCCGACGGCGCCTGGGCCGACGAGGCGAAACGCCAGGTGCCCAGCCCGCGCCGGGACGACCACGTGCGGGCGCGCATCGCGTCGCTGCGGCCGGAGCACAGCCTCCGCGCGCCGTACGAGGAACGGGCCGCGGCCCAGCAGGCCCGGCTCGGGCTGCCGCCGCTCGCGACCACGACGATCGGCTCGTTCCCGCAGACCGGCGACATCCGCAGGGCGCGCGCGGCGGTCAGGAACGGCGAGATCACCGAGGACGAGTACGGGCAGCGGATGCGCGACGAGATCGGCCGCGTGATCGACCTGCAGGAGGACATCGGCCTGGACGTGCTGGTGCACGGCGAACCCGAGCGCAACGACATGGTCCAGTACTTCGCCGAACACCTGGAAGGCTTTGCCAGCACGGAGTTCGCGTGGGTGCAGTCGTACGGGTCGCGCTGCGTCCGGCCGCCGATCATCCACGGCGACGTGTCGCGGCCGAAGCCGATGACGGTGCCGTGGAGCACCTACGCGCAGTCGCTGACGGCCAAGCCGGTCAAGGGCATGCTGACCGGCCCGGTGACGATCCTCGCGTGGTCGTTCGTGCGCGACGACCAGCCGCTGGCCGACACCGCGGCCCAGGTGGCGCTGGCGTTGCGCGACGAGATCCGCGACCTCGAGGCCGCCGGGATCCGGGTGGTGCAGGTCGACGAGCCGGCGTTGCGCGAGCTGCTTCCGTTGCGCCGGAAGGACCAACCGGCGTACCTGGAGTGGTCGGTCGGCGCGTTCCGGCTCGCCACCGCGGGCGCGACGACGGGCACCCAGATCCACACCCACCTGTGCTACTCGGAGTTCGGCGAGGTGATCGGCGCGATCTCCGACCTCGACGCGGACGTCACGACGATCGAGGCGGCCCGGTCCAAGATGGAGATCCTGGAGGGCCTGGAGTTCCCGCGCGGCATCGGTCCCGGCGTCTACGACATCCACTCACCGCTGGTGCCGGGCGAGGACGAGATCGTCGCGCTGATCACCGAGGCGGTGCGTGCGGTGCCAGGTGAACGTTTGTGGATCAACCCCGACTGCGGGTTGAAGACGCGCGGTTACGCCGAGGTGGAGCCCGCGTTGCGAAACCTGGTCGCGGCGACCCGTCGCATGAGGTCCAGCCTGGGCTGATGAGAGCGCGACCCCGGGACGTGATCGATTCCGTCCCGGGGTTGTTAATTTCCCGGTATGGCAAAGATTTGGCGAAGTACCTAGACGTGAACGCGGTTCATGTACCACCTTCGGCCTCGCAAGCCTCACTCCCCTGCATCCCGGAGGCCTGAAGTTGAGGAAGAAGCTCCTGTCCGCGCTGGCCGGCGCACTGCTGATCACGGCACTGTTCCCCGGCGTCGCGCTCGCCGACCCGCCCCGGGCCATCCCCGCCAACTACGAGGCGGCCGACGGCAAGTGGCAGCCCGCGTTCGACTACGACGGCGACGGCTGCTACCCCACCCCGGCGATCTCGCCGACCGGTGACATCGCGCCGGGACTGAACAACTCGGGCGCCCTGAACGGCAACTGCCACGACAGGTCCGACCTGGACAACACCAACTCCTACAGCCGCTCCAAGTGCAACAACGGCTGGTGCGCCTACCTGTACGACCTGTACTTCGAGAAGGACCAGGCCGTCCCGCTGTGGGACTGCTGCGGTCACCGTCACGACATCGAGCACGTCGTCGTCTGGGTGCAGAACGACGTGGCCCAGTTCGTCTCGACGTCGGAGCACGGCAAGTACAAGACCCACCCGCGTGCCAACGTGCAGTGGGAAGGCACCCACCCGAAGATCATCTACCACAAGGACGGCGCCAGCACGCACTGCTTCCGGCTCGCGGGTGCGGGCGAGCAGGCGGAGAACCACTACGGGGTCTACCAGTACCCCGCGCTGGTCAGCTGGGACCGCTTCCCCGCCGGTGTGCGCGACAAGCTCGTGAACGCGAACTTCGGCAGCGCGTCCCTGGCGATCAAGGACAGCGCGTTCAACCACAACCTCGGTCAGGCCAAGCCCGCCGGGATCGCGTTCGACCCGAACGCGTGATCACTTAGCCACGCGGTTGAGCCACTCGGCCAGGAGGACCCGTTCCGCTGGAGACAGCATCAGGGGCGGGTCCTCTTCCAGTGCCACCCTCAGCGCGATCGCCCTGCTCGGGATGTCCGTCGGCTCGTCCGGTGCGGCGTCCGTCGTGATCGCCCTGATCACCTGCTCGCGCGAGAACGTGATGAGCCCCAGGTCGCGCTCCTCCTCCGGCGTCGCGATCAACGCCAGCACGACGCCCATGCCCGCCGCGTGCACGAACTGCGCCGCCTGCTCGACGGGGACCGTCAACCGGCCCGCCGACGCGATGCGGCTGATGATCTCGCGGAGCATCGCGTCCGCCTCCAGCCGCGCCGCACGCTTGCGCGGCTCGCCGTACATCAGCAGGTAGAATGCGGGCCGCGCCAGGCCGAAGCCGATGTGCAGCTCCCACCCCCTGCGCAGGTCGTCCACGGGGTTGTCGCTGGCGCCCATCGCGTGCTTGGTCGCGAGGTAGTCGGAGAAGCCGAACCCCGCCACGGCGTCGAGCAGCCCGTCCTTGTCTCCAAACAGCCGGTAGAGCGTCGGCGCCTGCACTCCCGCCGCCGACGCCACCGCGCGCGTCGAGACCGCTTCCTTGCCGCCTTCGATCAGCAGGTCGGCCGCAGCCTTCACCAGACGCTCTCTCGTGTCCATGTAACGACGATAACACATCAATGGTAGCACTGATTCGATATCAGTGATACGTTGATTGAGTTATCGACGGAAACACCAGTTGGGAGCACTGTCATGACTCGCGTTGCGATCGTCACCGGCGGTTCGAGGGGCATCGGGCGGGCAGCCGCCGAGCGTCTCGCCGCCGACGGAACGGCCGTCGTCATCGTGTACGCCGGTAACAAGGCGGCGGCCGACGAGGCCGTGGAGAAGATCAGGTCCGAGGGCGGCCAGGCCGTCGCCGCACAGGCGGACGTCGGCGACGAGGAAGCCGTCAGCGCCGCGTTCGAACTGGCCGTGGAGACGTACGGCGGCGTGGACGTCGTCGTGAACTCGGCGGGCATCATGCCGCTCGGCACCGTCGCGGACATGGACCTCGAGGTCTTCGACCGCATCATGCGCACCAACGCCCGTGGCACGTTCATCGTGTCCCAGCAGGCCGCACGTCGGCTGCGCGACGGCGGCGCGATCATCAACGTCTCGTCGTCCGTGGTGGGCCTGCGCTTCCCGCAGTACGGGGCCTACGCCATGTCGAAGGGCGGCGTCGAGGCGCTGACCCTGATCCTGGCCCGTGAGCTGCGCGGCCGCGACATCACCGTGAACACCGTCGCCCCCGGCCCCACGGCCACCGAACTGTTCCTCAACGGCAAGGACCAGGCGACCATCGACACCCTCGCGAAGCAGCCACCGCTGGAGCGCCTCGGCGCCGCGGACGACATCGCCGAGGTCATCTCCTTCCTGGCGGGCCCGGCCCGCTGGATCAACGGCCAGACCATTCGTGCGAACGGAGGCATCATCTGATGGGCAAGGTCATCGTCGTCACGGGAGCGTCCAGCGGCTTCGGCGCGCTGGCGGTGCGCCGGCTGGCTCTCGCGGGCCACACGGTCTACGCGGGAATGCGGGAGACCGCGGGCCGCAACTCGGCTGCTGTCTCGGAGTTGCAGGAGTTCGGGGTCTCGAACAACGTTCTTGTGCACGCCGTCGAGCTCGACGTGCAGTCGCAGGAGTCCGCGGACTCGGCGATTCAGTCGATCATCGCTCGGCAAGGGCACCTGGACGTGGTGGTCCACAACGCGGGCCACATGGTCACCGGCCCCGCCGAGGCCTTCACGCCGGAGCAGTACGCGGCCCTGTACGACGTCAACGTCCTGGGCACCCAGCGCGTGAACCGAGCAGCCCTGCCCCACCTGCGCGGCCGGCGTTCCGGTCACGTCGTGTGGGTGGGTTCGAGCTCGACGCGCGGCGGCACTCCCCCGTACCTGGCCCCGTACTTCGCGGCGAAGGCGGCGATGGACGCGGTGGCGGTCTCGTACCGTGCCGAGCTGCTGCGGTTCGGCATCGACACCACGATCGTCGTGCCGGGCGCCTTCACCCACGGCACCAACCACTTCGCGCACTCCGGCACCCCCGCGGACACCTCGCGGGCCGCCGAGTACGAGGAGTTCTACCCCGGCCTGATGGACCAGGTGGGCGAGCGCCTCGCCGAGCTGGAGCCGTCGTGGGCGGACGCCGGTGCCGTGGCGGACGCGATCGTGGACGTGGTCGGTGCCGCGAAGCCCCCGTTCCGCGTGCACGTCGACCCCTCCGCCGACGGTGCCGAGGTCGTGAACGCGGTGGCGGACCGGGTGCGCGGCGAGTTCCTGCGGCGGGTGGAGCTGGCCGACCTGATCTAGCGGCTGTTGAGGAGCGCGGACACCGTCAAGAACCGGTAACCGCGCTCCTTTAGCCCGGTGATGATCGGCCTGAGTGCCTGCCGGGTCTGTTCCCGCGCCGCGTACATGGGGTGGAGCAGGATGATCGAGCCCGGTTTGGTTTCTTTCAGCGTCTGCTGGGTGATCTCCTGCGCGGTGGGGGTGCCCGCGGAGTCCGGTTCCACGTCCCACATGACCGTCGTGCGGCCGTGTTCCTTCAGGTAGTGCGGCAGGGCGAAGAGCTTCTTGCCGTTGGGCGGGCGGAAGTGGATGTCACCGCTGTAGCCGGTCCTGCGGATCTGGGCGTCGGTGTCCTCGACCTCCTTCGCCACGGTGCTGGGCAGGACGCCGATCATTCTCTTGTGGTTGTAGGTGTGGTTGCCGATCTCGTGCTTGGCGTCCGCGATCTGCCGGCCCAGTTCGGGGTGCTTCTCCAGGTCGCGGCCCATCAGGAAGAACGTGGCCGGGACGTTCTCGGCTTTCAGCAGGTCCAGGACGATCTGGGTACCGGGGGGATCGGGGCCGTCGTCGAAGGTCAGGGCCACCAGCTTCTCGTTGGTGTCGACCCGGTCGACCAGGTCACCGAAGAACTGGAAGGTTCGGGCGCTGGCGACGTTCCACAGCGCCGCGGCCACGAGGAGCACCAGGGTGAGGCTTACCGCCGTGATGATCGTTGGCTTGCGGCGCAACCACTTCATGCGCCCACTATGACCACGGTGGATCTCCCGGTCCGCAGCACCCCGTCGTCCAGCGGCACGCAGCGGATCCCGCCCTTCCCCCGCAGGGCCTTGAAGGCGCCCGGAGCGATCACCTGATCCATCCAGGCACACGGGTTCGCGGGCCGGCCGACCTCGAACCGCACCGGCCCGTCCCCGCTGTCCAGGCTGAACACGGCCCCACGAGGCAGCGAGTCCACGTCGAACCCGCGCACGACCACGTTCCGGCGCGCCAGCAACGGGTCCACCGCCCACGGTTCGAGCGACTCGGCCGAGATGAACGTGACCGCCGCGTTGCGGTGCGCGGGATGGTTGAAGTACCGGTCCCCGACGATGCCCAGCCCCGCGCGCACCTCCACGTGGTCGCGCGAAACAGGACCGGGATCGGGACGAGGGCCGTCCGACGGACGGCCCTCGAAAGCGTGCACGGGTGAGACGTGCAGCGCGACGATCTCGATCAACGCTCGCCGAGCTGCCACTCCGGCCGCACGTAGTGGCACGTGTAGCCGTTCGGGTAGCGCTCCAGGTAGTCCTGGTGCTCGGGCTCGGCCAGCCAGAAGTCCGACTCCTGGGTGACCTCGGTGACGACCTTGCCCGGCCACTTGCCGGAGGCGTCGACCGCGGCGATCGTCTCCTCCGCGATCTGCTTCTGCGTGTCGTCGGTGTAGAAGATCGCCGAGCGGTAGCCGGCACCGATGTCGTTGCCCTGGCGGTTGCGGGTCGACGGGTCGTGGATCTGGAAGAAGAACTCCAGGACCTGCCGGTAGCTCAGCAGCGAGGGGTCGAACGTGATCTCGATGGCCTCGGCGTGGTTGCCGTGGCGGCGGTAGGTGGCGTTCGGCGTGCTGGGGTCGCCGGTGTAGCCGACGCGCGTGGAGACGACGCCGGGGTGGCGGCGGAACAGGTCCTGCATGCCCCAGAAACAGCCGCCCGCGAGAACAGCCTTCTCCGTCACAGTGTCACTCCTCTTCTCGGTGTCACTCAGGAGAACGTTCGGTCTCCCCTGGTTCATCCCCGTCAGGTTGTGACGTAACCATTACGGAGCGAGCCTCGATGACTTCGCCCAGGTAGCGCATCACAACAGCCACCGCGGCGGCAACCGGGACCGAGAAGAACGCGCCCGCGATGCCGTACAGCGAGGTGCCCGCGGTGACGACCAGCAACACCACCGCCGCGTGCAGGCGCAGGCTGCGCGACTGCAGGATGGGCTGCAGCACGTTGCCCTCGACCTGCTGCACCACGATCACGATGATCAGCATGATGACGGCCGTGGTCAGGCCGTTGCTCACCAGGGCGACCAGCACGGCCAGCGCACCGGCGATGAACGCGCCGATGATCGGGATGAAGCCGCCGAGGAACGTCAGCGCGGCCAGCGGCACCGCCAGCGGCACGCCCAGGATCACCAGGCCGAGGCCGATGAAGATGGCGTCGATCAGCGACACGATCGCCTGGCTGCGGATGAAGCTGCCGAGCGTGACCCAGATCCGCTCCAGCACCGTCGTCACGTGGCTGCCGGCGCGCTCGCCGATCAGACCGCGCACCCACGGCGTGAACCGCATGCCGTCCTTCACGAAGAAGAACGCCAGCAGCAGCGCCACCAGGCCGGTCACGACACCGGACGTCACCGCGCCCGCACCGGTCAGCAGCCCGCCGGCGATCGACCCGATGCTGGACTTGATCTGGTCGACGCCCTGCGAGATGAGCCGGTCGAGGTCGCTGCCCTTGAGGTTGAACGGCGGCCCGCTCGCCCAGTCCTGCAGCTGCGTGACGGCCTTCTGCGCGCTCTGCGCGATCTCCGGCACACCGGACGCGATCGACGTCGAGATGGCCGCGATGACCCCGCCCAGCACACCGAGCCCGACGATCAGCACGATCGTCGCGGCCAGCGCCGAGTTCAGCCCCTTCGACATCATCCAGCGCGCCGGCGGCCACAGCACCGTCGTGATCAGCAGACCCAGCAGCACGGGCATCACGACCACCCACAGCTGCCCGATCAGCCAGAACACCATCCAGAAGCCGAGCGCGGCCAGCGCCGTCCGCAGACTCCACCGCGCGAGCCAGCTCACGCCGTGCCCGATGGCCTCACCCTTGTCCGCCCACCTGCGATCCCGTTCCACGACGCACAGTCTGGCGTGATCTAGCCCGTTCGGGTGGCGGGACGCGCCGAATTCACTCCTGACCCCAGAAGGTGTCCTCCTCCGCCGGGTCGGCCGTGAACAGCCGCACCTCGGCCACCTTGCCGTCCACGACGCGCATCAGGTCGACCCCGACGCCGTCCATCTCCGCCCCGGACCGCTTGGCCGTCCAGTGCACCGGCGCGGCCACGACGTCCCCGTTCACCATCAGCGGGGCGTTGCGCCTCAACGAGAACGTGCCCTCGGACACGCTCATCATGCCGCCGATCATCGCCCCGACGGCCTCACTGCCGCGGTGCACACCGGAGAACCGGTTGGCGCCCGGCTGGTGCCACACGATGTCGTCGGCGAACTGGGCGGCGACGGTGGCGAAGTCGCCGGACTCGAGGGCCTCGAAGTAGGTGGTGACGATGGCGAGCGGGGTGGTCATAGGTCTCTCCATTTCGTTGCGGTTGACCTATGCTCACCAAAAGTAACCAATTACCTCAACGTAACTAATGGACGGATGTGCGTCATGTCACAGACCATGCCGGACTGGAGCGTGCTCGCGGCGACCTGTCCGTCGCGCACGAGCCTGGCGCGCATCGCGAACAAGTGGACGGCGATGGCGGTCTCGGTGCTGGGCAACGGGCGCACGCGGTTCGGCGACCTGAAGACCCAGCTCGACGGCATCAGCGGCAAGGTGCTGACGGAGACCCTGCGCGACCTCGAACGCGACGGGCTCGTCACCCGGCACGTGCACGCCGAGGTGCCGCCGCGCGTCGAGTACGAGCTGACTGACCTCGGGTTCACGTTGTACGAGCCCTTGCTCGCCTTGTGCCGGTGGGCAGAGGAGCACATCGCCGAGGTGCTCACCAACCGCGAGGCCTACGACGCGCGTTAACGCAGCGACGCCGCGCATTCCACGACGGTGTCACGGGCCGGGCGCGGTGCCCAGCCGAGCATCGAGGACGCCTTGTCGTGGGAGTAGGAGTAGCTGCGGCCGAGCATCGGCACGAGCGGCCGCATGTCCTTGGCCACCAACGAGGCCGCGCGCACGACGAAGTTCGGCAGCTCGCGGGACGGGGCGTCCAGCGAGCGCGCGACGTCGGCCATCCACATGAACTCGCTGACCGCGATGAACCTCTCCCCCGCCGCGTCCGGGGCGGTCATTGCCCTGATGTGCAGGTCTGCCACGTCGCGGACGTCGACGATGTTGAGACCGATGCGCGGCACGCCCGGCATGCCGCCCATGATGCGTTCGATCACCCGCACCGAGCCCCAGTTGTCGCGCGACTGGACCGGGCCGAAGACCGCGCCGGGCAGCACCGTCACGAGCGAGGTGTCCTTGTCCCGCATGAACTCCCACGCCGCCTGCTCGGCCAGCAGCTTGGAGCGCCGGTACTCGTCGATCCCCACGCCCGACGGGTCCGTCCACACGGTCTCGTCGAACGAGCCGGTCGAGCCTTCCGGTGGCGTCGCCGCGGCGCAGGACGAGGTCATCACGACCCGTTCCACGCCGGCTTCCACGGCGAAACGCAGCACTCGCAGCGTTCCGTCGCGCGCGGGACCGATCAGATCGGTGCTGCCGGACATCGGTGACGCGACGTGCAGCACGTACCGCACGCCCTTCATCGCCTCGGCCCAGCCCTCGTCGGACATCAGGTCGGCCTTCACCACCTCGTAGCGGCCAGGCACGGCAGGACGCCTGCCGCGAGTGGTCGTCCGCACGTCGTACCCGCGCTCCAGCAGCGCGGCGATGGTCCAGCCGGCCACGAAACCGGTGCCACCGGTCACCAGGACAGTCACGACTTACCTCCAGTTTCATTAGCCAATCGGCTAATGAAACTGACTGTAGCATCGCCGCATGACTCGTGCAGCCCAAGCCGAACGCACCCGTGCGACGATCCTCATCACGGCACGCAGGCTGTTCGCGGCACACGGGTACGACGCCACGTCGCTGCAGACGATCGCGGACGAGATGGACGTGACGAAGGCGAACGTCTACTACTACTTCCGCACCAAGTCGGCGATCCTGGAAGCGTTGCTGGACAACAGCATCGCGTTCTTCGAGACGATGCTGGAGGAGGCCGCGAAGATCAAGGGCAAACGGGCGCGCGCCGAGCACATGGTCGCGGGGTTCGTGGACGAGGTCATCGCGAACAGGGCGCTGTCACCGCTCGGCCAGACCGACCCGAGCGTGCGGCGCAACGAGAGGATCAACGCCGAGCTGGCCAGGCTGGCGGAGATCGCGATGGGGCTGCTGTTCGGAGACGAGCCGACCGACGACCAGCGGGCCGCGTGGTTCCTCACGAGCGACGTCGGCCCGGTGATCGCGGCGTTCCCCCACCTGAGCGACGACGAGCTGCGCGACGTGCTCAGGCGGCTGTGCCTGCGGGTGCTGCGGGTGTGAGCACGCCGTCGACGTCCGGCATGACGGAGCCTCGGATCAGGTTCCGCACGACGGGCAGGCCGGAGAGCCGGAACGCCATGTCCCGCAACGAGATCCGCCACGCGGACGGCGGCGCCATCCAGCCGATGAACCGCCGCCCGAACTCCTGGGTGTGCTCCACCGCGGGCTTCATCCGCGTCTGATAACGCGAGAACGCGCCGTCATGGCCAGCGGAGAGCTCCTCCGCCAGCACGCAGGCGCCGGTCATCGCGAGCGACGCCCCGTGGCCGGCGAACAGCGAGACCGCCCCGCACGCGTCACCGACGAGCACGACCTTGCCGCGATGCCACACCGGCATGTCCACTTGGGACACCTCGTCGTAGTAGACGTCCTCCGGCACAACGGACAGCAACGAGGGAGCGACCCAGCCGAGGTCGCCGAACCGCTCCCGCAACGCCGCCGCGGGATCAGCGGGCAGCGCGGAGGACTCGGACCGGTAGAGCATCAACGCGGCCGTCGAACCGTCCCGCACGGCGTAGCAGCCGATCATCCGGTGCGGCACGGTCAGCATCTGGTAGCGATAGCCGATCCGGGCGCTCAGCTCGGTGTCCTGGAACGAGAACGCCGCCGTGTGGTGCCCCAGATACCGCACGAACGATGACGACGGCCCGAACACCAGCTCCCGCACCCGCGAATGCACCCCGTCGGCGCCCACGACCAGGTCGAACGAGCCGGTCGAGCCGTCCGAGAACGCCACGAACCCGTCATCGACAGCGGACACCGTTGTGCCATAACGGATCGGGGCCCGCAGGTCGTCGCGGATCACCGCGGCCAGGTCACCCCGCAACAGGCTGATCACCCCGTTCGCGACCGCCTCGTAGGCGGCGGTGGAGATCTCCGCGCGCCGCCGCCCCGAGGAGTCCACGCTGGTCACCGACGAGATCGGCGCCCGCCGCGCCTCCAACGCCGGCAGCAGGCCCATCCGCCGCGCCACCTCGTGACCAGGCCCGAAGAAATCGATCATGTAGCCGCCCGCGCGGAACGACGGCGCCTTCTCCACCACCTGGACGTCCCACCCGGCGCGCTCCAGCCACCACGCGGAGGTGAGCCCGGCGATCCCCGCTCCGACGATCAACGCACGATGTTGGGCATTCGACTTAGGCATACGCCCAATCTAGCACTACGGGTGCATCCGGCGGCTGCTCCGCCCGCTCGTCCAGAACCAGAGACCTGCGACGACCAGCACCAGCACCCCCAGGCCGAGCAGTCCGTCGGGGATGTCGTCGTCCTGTTGCGGCTGCTGGGAGTTCTGCGTGACCGGCGCCCGCACCGCAGGAGTGGGCGCGACCGAGGACGGCTGCGCGACCAGGGCCAGCGGGATCGCCTCGGTGTCGGCGAAGTCGACCACCCCGGTCGCCTCCAGCACCGTCATGTGGTCGAGCACGGTGTCCATGCAGACCTTGGCGTAGTCGCGGATCGCGGTGTTGCGCGTGCCGGTGCGCACGGTCGCCAGGAACTTGTAGACCACGCCGTGCGCCGCCCGGAGCCGGTTCGCGAAGACGCGGTCGAACTCGGGACTGCGCGCGGGGGCGGCCTCCATCTCGTCCAGCCAGCCCTGCTGCGCCTCGTTGGGTCGCGTGGGCAGCTGGACGTTCAGCGTGCGGGCGAGCTCGACGGTCCGCCGGTCCAGGTCCGCGTGCCCCTCGATCAGGTGCCGGCCGGCCTCCTGCACGAGGGGACTGGCCGACTTCTCGAGCCCCATCCGTCCGGCAGGTCCCTCCCACAACCCGGCGAGAGCCACCTTCTGCAGCAGGTCGCGCCCGGCGGGACCCATCGGCCCGAACCGGGTCTGCACGTAGTCGGGTCCCAGGTCCTGCTGCGCGAACGCGGGCTGCGCGCCGACCAGCAACGCCAGCATTGCGACGAGGAGTATCCGCATGCCGGGAGGTACGGACGGACGGCGTCCCACCGACCGTTGCACAGTGCAATGTTTATCGTTTCGTTATCAACGGCGAGCCCTGTACAACTAGGCGGGTGAGCGATGCCGATGACCTGACCGACGCGGTCCTCACCGCCTCCCGCCTGCTGGTGGCCGTGTCGGCGCGCTCGCTCGCGGCCGTCGAGGAGACGCTCACGCTGCCGCAGCTCAGGATGGTCGTCCTGCTCGACAGCCGCGGCCCGATGAGCCTCACCGCGCTCGCCGACCTCCTGGAGGTCAACCCGTCCACGGCCAAGCGCATGATCGACCGGCTGATCACGTCCGGCATGGTCGACCGCGACCGGAACCCCGCCACGAGACGCGAGGTCGTGGTCGTGGCGAGCGCGGCGGGCAGCCGGGTCGTGACCGAGGTGATGGCCCGGCGGCGCGCCGAGATCGGCAGGATCGTCGCGCGGATGCCGGAACACCTGCGGCACGGCCTGGTCGAGGCGCTGACCGCGTTCGCAGAGGCCGGCGGCGAGCCCCGCTGGTCAGCCCGCGACGAGACGCCGGAACGGGCCCGCGACCACGCGGAAGTCGACTGAGGGGTCCAGCGCGCGGTGCAGCACGAGCCCGTCGATGGCCGCGCCCAGCAACAACGCCACCGCGTCGGCGTCCGGCACACCCGAGGCCCGCAGCCACTCGGCCACCCGACCGCGGAACTCCACCACCAGCGCCGACAGCCCGGCCCGCAGTTCGGGCAGCCGGTGCGCGGCCAGGAACGCCTCGGCCAGCAGCAGCGACTCGGGATCCGTGCCGGTGAAGCGGGACAGGTCCGCGAAGATCCGCTCGACGCCCTCGGCCGGCGGCACGGCCCCCAACGCCTCTGCCGACTCGGCCAGGACCCTCGACGCGAACTGCAGCGCTGCTGTCGACAGCAGCTCGGACACCGACGAGAAGTGGTAGTGCACCAGCGCAGCGTTGACGCCCGCCCGTTCCGCGACCAGCCGCGTGGTCACCGCACCCCAGCCGACCTCGCCCACGAGCTGTGCGGCGGCGTCGATCAGTTGTTCACGGGTGCGGCGGCCGCGGTCGGCTGATTTGGGCACGCGCTCAACTTAGTGGTGCGACTCGGAACCTTCCCCCGGCAACCTTCCGAGCCACACCACTCAGCTTTCGGCCTTCTTCCTGAACGCGTCGAGCACCTCGGGCCACCCGCCGGTGTTGTCCTGCAGCGCCTTCGCCTGCAGCTCCTCCGAGCCCGCGAGCTGTGAGAACCCGCTCTCGACGACCTTGAGCCGAGTCGCCGCGCCCTCGGGCGTGAGGGTGAACTCGACCAGCGTCGTGTTGTCCGCACCCAGCTCCTGCCCCGCGAACGCGCTGGCCCAGCGGTAGGACACGTAGGTCTGCGGCGTCACGGTCTCGACCCGCACGGGGAAGTCGCCGTACTGCTCGTTCTTGCAGAGGGTCGTCTCACCCTCGACCGCGGTGCCGGACGGCTCGGAGGCCACCCAGAACCCCGGCTCGGTCACCAGCTGCCAGACCCGCGCCAGTGGTGCCTCGATCAGGGTCTCGCGTTCGATCCGGTCCACGCTCACGACAACTCCCCACTACGGCAATAAGTGCAACCCCAGAGTTGCACATCCCCCCGAGGATGCGCAACCCCAGGGTTGCATGTCCCGTCAGCGCGCCCCGAGCGAGCCGACGATCTTGGTGGTCACCGCCGACGAGCTGCGGACGGTGCCCTTCTCCAGGCCACCCTTCTCCTCGGGCTGGTCCTCGGCGACGGTCGCGCGGCGACCGATGTACTCCCCGTCCGCCGGGTCGATGATGATCTCGGCGAAGTCGTCGTAGTACTTCATGCCGAGCGCCACGCCCTCCTTGCCGTCGAGGTTGGCCTGCTTGTCCGTCACGACCAGGCCGGGCAGCAGGGCGAGCGCGCGGAAGATGTTCGCCCGCACCTCCGCCGGGTACTGCCCCGAGTTCAGCGCCTCCCCCGCCTGCATCAACGCGCCGGAGTCACCGGTCTGGCCCGCCTCCTTCAGCCTGGCCAGCAGCGCCGCCGGATCCTTCGGCAGCGCCGCGACGAACTCCGGCGTCGGGTTGTGGAACGAGCCGTTCGTGCAGCGGTCGGGCTGCCCCTCGGCGAAGTACGAGTAGTTGCCGCACTTGGCGCGGAACTCCTGGCCGTCCTTGAACGCCGAACCGGACCTCGGATCACCGTCGCCCTCGTGCCCCTCCAGCCACTTCGTCGAGACGTTCTGGTTGCGGAACAGCCACTCGTCGCGGCGGTCGGCCGGGATCCACTGCTCCTGGACGATCTCGCTGTAGGTCGCCTTCTCGGAGCCGTACTCGACGGTGATGCCCTCGTAGCGGCTGCGCACGTAGCGGAACTGGCCGGGCGCGATCGGCTGTTCGACCACGCGGGAGGCGAGATCGGCTGCCTTGGTCAGCTCCTCGGCGGCGCTCACGGAGTTGCTGCCGACGCCGGTGAGGTCGACGGTCGACGCGGCCAGGCCACCACCGGTCAGCACGACCACGGCGGCCGCGGCGGCGAGCCAGCGAACGCGCTTCCGCGGCCGGTGCTCGGCGCCGACGGCGATCGGCTCGGCCACTTCAGCGCGTGCCTTCAGGGCAGCGGCCAGGGCGCTCTTGCCTGCCGCCACGTCGAACTGGACGGGCTCGTCGCCGGCACGGGTCAGGGCGGCGTCGAGCACTCGGTCGAGGGTCTCGGGCTGGGTGGGCTCAGACATGGCTGTCCTCGGTGAAGTCGTGGTCGGTCGCGGCGAGGCGGGTGCGCAGCCGGGCGCGGCCTCGATGCAGGCGGGTGCGCACGGTCGCCACCGGGACGTCGAGCGCCACGGCGATCTCGGTAGGCGTGAAGTCAGCCCACGCGTGCAGCAGCAGCACCTCGCGTTCCTCGATGCGCAGTTCGGCGAGCCAGGCGGTGAGCGGCCCGGCGAGCACGTCGGCGTCCGCGGCGGCACTCACCCGCTCGCCGATGTCGGCCTCGTCGGTGCGGGCCGCGTACTCCTTGCTCCACGCCCGCAGCTTGCGTTCCTCGGCGCGGACGTGGCCGCGCAGCAGGTTCGTGGCCACGCCGTAGAGCCAGGCGCGGATGGCGTCGGCCTCGAAGGCCTGCCCGGCGCGCTGGTCCCACAGCACCAGGAACGCCTCCGACACCACGTCCTGCGCGGTGTCGGTGCCGACCCGCCTGGCCACGTAGCGGTGCAACCGCTCGGCCGTCGACTCGTACAGCTCCAGCAGCGCGGCCTCGTCCAGCACGGCCGGCGCCACTTCTCGTGTCAGCGCCACGGGCGCCACCTGGGTTCGCACTCCCCTACCTGGCCGCAGGCCCCAGGAGCGTTCCCGGCGTGTGCTCACCGCCACATCGTCGTGCAGCGGATCAGATCTCGCTCGGGTACGGGTGCCGGGCGGCGAACTCGGCGGCCGTCATCCCGAACAGCACCACGTCGTGATGACGCCCGGCGAAGAACTCGTGCTCGCGCAGCCGTCCCTCCTCGGTGAAGCCGAGCTTGTGGTGCAACGCGATCGAGGCGTCGTTGAACGCCCAGACGCTCGCCTCGCACTTGTGGAACCTGCGTTCGCCGAACATGAAGTTCAGCAGCAGCCGCACGGCCTCCGTCGCGTAACCGCGTCCTTTGTGCTCGGTGCCGATCGCGACCCCGTACATGAACCTGCCCGCGCGATGGTCGATCTCGCTGGTCGTCACCATCCCGGCCACCACCCCGTCGGCGAGCGACTCGACCGCGAGCAGCATCTTGTCGTCCTCCGGCTTGCGCACGGCGGTCTGCTGCGCCCACTCCCGTTGTGCCGCAGCGGATCGCGGCGGATGGACGCGGTCTGCCCTGCGCATGTCGCCGGTGTTGTCGTCGAACCGGTGGAACGCCTCCCAGTCCTCCGGTTCGACGCCGCGCAGCCGGACGAGGTCTCCTACCCAGGCAGAGGTCATCACATGATCGAACGGCCACCCGATCGTGTCTGCAACCCCATTACTAGGATTGGCGGATGACCGCCTACGACGATCTCGAGCTCGACACGACGGTGCTGCCGGAACGCCAGCAGATGATCCTGGTCGCCATCCGCGACTGGGTCGTCGAACACGGCTACTCCCCCAGCACCCGCGAGATCGGCGACGCGGTCGGCCTGAAGTCGTCCTCCAGCGTCTCCAAGCACCTGTCGGCGTTGGAGGACAAGGGTTTCCTCAAGCGCGGCGGCTCCGTGTCGCGGCCGATGGACGTGCGGGTCTTCCTGAGCGGGGCGCCGATGGCGCCGGGCCAGGTCTCGGAGGACTCGATCTCGGTGCCCGTCGTCGGTGACATCGCGGCAGGCACGCCGATCTCCGCCATCGAGCACGTGGACGAGGTGCTGCACCTGCCCCGTGGCCTGGTCGGCCGCGGCAGCAACGTGTTCGCGCTGCGCGTGCGCGGTGACTCGATGATCGACGCCGCGATCTGCGACGGCGACACGGTCGTGGTGCGGCAGACGCACGAGGCGTACAACGGGCAGATCGTCGCCGCCATGCTCGAGGAGGAGGCGACGGTGAAGGTGTACCAGCGCCGCAACGGGCACGTGTTCCTCGAACCGCGCAACGACGCCTACCCGGTCATCGACGGCGACAAGGCCGTCATCCTCGGCATCGTGGTGTCGGTCCTCCGCAGCGTCTGATCCGCTAGAGGACACCCCAGTCGCGTGACCTCAGGTGCTCGGCGACCGCGTCGACGGCCGGGGTGGTCGTGCCGCGGGTGACCACGTAGAGGGTGTTGAGCGGCGGGATCTCCGGGTGGTGCAGCTGCTCGACGGATCCGGCGGCGAGCGCGGGGTCGGCGAGGTAGCGCGGCAGGGCGGACACACCCGCCCCGGCGATCACGGCGGCCAGCACGGCCCTGAGGTCCGGCACGATGACGGCGGCCGTGTTCTTCGGGCGCCGGCCGAACTCGCTGCGCCAGTACCGGCGGATGATCGGCAGGTCGTCGGAGTAGGCGACGAGCGGCAGGTGTTCCAGTGCTCGCGCCGGGTCCTCGCCGAGCAGCCGCCGGTCCACGGTCCTGGCCAGCAGTGGCGGCCCGACCAGCAGGAACTCCTCGTCGGTGAACGGGGTCGCGGTGAAGCCCGCGCCGGGGCGGACCGACGACAGCACCAGGTCGAGCTGCCCGGACTTCAGGGCCTGGAGAAGGTCGCCAGCCAGGCCGAACGTGATCTCCAGCCGGAGGCCGCGCCGGGTCAGCGGGACGAGCGCGGGCATGCCGCGGGTGGTCATGAACTCGGCCGCTCCCCCGAGCCGCACCGTTCCTTCGAGGGCCGGCGCCGGGTCGAGGGCGGTGGTGAGCTGGTCGAGGTGGGGACCGACGCGGCGGGCCAGCTCGTCGGCGCGGGGTGTGGGGGTGACCCCGCGGCCGCCGCGCACGAACAGCGGCGCGCCGAGCTCCTTCTCCAGCCTGGCGAGCTGACCGCTGACGGCGGGCTGGGTGAGCCCGCGCCTGGTCGCCGCGCTGGTCAGCGAGCCGCCCCGGTAGATCTCCAGGAACGTCGCCAGCAGATCCAGGTCCGTCAACCTCGAAGCCATAAGACAGCTTATAGCTCGATCGTCACATTCTGCGGATCTGTGATGTCCTGGGGCACATGAAGAAGCTACTGATGGTCGTGACCGGCGCCGACTCGCTGACGCTGGCGGACGGGTCGAGCCACCCCACCGGGTTCTGGGCCGAGGAGGTCGTGGAGTCCGTGCGCGTGCTGCGGGAGGCCGGCGTCGAGGTCACCGTGGCGACGCCGGGCGGTGTCGTGCCGACCGTGGACAAGGGGAGCCTCGACGGCAGGTTCGACGATGTCGTCGCAACGTCGGAGGACCTGCACGCACCGGCCGTGCTCGCGGAGATGAAGTCGTCCGACTTCGACGCGATCTACCTGCCGGGCGGACACGGTCCGATGGCGGACCTGGCCTTCGACGCGACGCTGGGCACGTTGCTGGCGGAGTTCCACGACGACGGCAAGCTCGTCGCGGCGCTGTGCCACGGACCGGCCGGGCTGCTCGGCGCGGTCCGCGCGGACGGCACGTTCGTGTTCGCCGGCAAGGAGATGGCGGTGTTCAGCGACGAGGAGGAACGCCAGGGCGGCCTGAACGTCCCCTACTCCGTCGCCGGCCGGCTGGCCGAGCTCGGCGCGCGGCTCACGCCGGGTGAGCCGTGGTCGAGCACGGTGGTCGTGGACGGCAGGCTCGTGACGGGCCAGAACCCGCAGTCCACCGTGGCCACCGCCGAGCGCGTCGCGTCGCTGCTCGGTTAACGCAACGCGGCCGCGATCCGGTGCAGGAGAACGCGTTCGTCGGCCTTGGTCACCGGCAGCTCGGACGGCGCGTTGCCCCAGTCGGCGGCGCCGAGCTCCAGCACCGACTCCGGCCCGAACTCGTCCGCGCGGTGGCGCAGCTCGGGTCGGACGAGCTCGCGCACCAGCGCGAGGTCCGCGGTGGTGTGCTCGGCGAGCAACGCGGCGTCGTAGAGGTCCTTGGCCTGGGGCCACATGTCGGTCGCGAGCCACTGGACCTTCCACGCGAGTGAGAGCTCCTGGCTCGCGGCGAGCAGGGTCGTGCCGGCGATCTCCACTGGCTCCGGCGCGATCGGCAGTTCCTCGTTGAACACCAGGTCGATCTGGATCGCACCGCCGGGGAGCCCCTCGACCTCGAACGGGAACACGATCCGCAGGCCGGGGACCCGTTCGTAGGTCCAGATGGGCTCGACGACGGACGGCCCGACCGCCGCCCTGAGGTCGGCGACGAGCTGGTTCGCCCGCGGGCCTTCGAACGTGATGGCCCGCGGCGTCACCACGAAGTCGAGGTCGCCGGGCTCGCGCGCGGCGTCCCCGAACCACTCGCGCATCAACGTGCTGCCGCGCAGCACCAGGTTCTCGGACCAGTCGGACTCGCCGATGATCCGCAGCGCCCGCGCCATGGCCTCCCGGCGCGCACCGAGCCACCGCGCGCCGTCGGCGGCGTCCCCGAACTTCGGGTCGCCGCCGCGGAAGGCGTGGTCGTGGTGCTTGAGCGCCGGGTCGAACACCGCGCGCTGCCGGATGTCCTGACTCGGCTTGACCACGAGCGGCCGGTAGGTGGAGGGGAACCCCTTCTCCCCGGCGGGCGCCTGCCGGAGCCGTTCGTCGTGGCTGCGGTGCCAGTTGTACTCGCCGTGGATCCAGCCGTTGTCGAGGTGCAGCGCGTCGTCCTCGACGACGTACTCCTCCTCGACCTCCAGCACCTCGAACTCCCGCAGGTCGTGCAGGAGTTCGCCGAGCTTCCGCTTGGCCGTGGCCCGCCCGGCACCGAAGCACCGCTGCGTGACGAACCGCTCCTCGGTGCCGTCGTCACGGGTGCGCCGCGCGTTGCGGGAGATGTGGGCCTCGTGCGGCTTGACCGCCTCGAAGAGACCGCTGCTCCACTCGCGCCATTCCCCTTTCAGCTGCAGCTTCACATGGTGCTCGAAGTACAGCGCGGGATCGGCCTCGTCGTCCTCCTGCGGCACACCTTCGTTCCACGGCGCCGCCTCGATCTTCACGCGCACCACGAACAACTCGGCCGCGAGCAGCCTCTTGCGCCATCCCTCGGCGACCGCACGCACCTCGTCCACCGTGCCCCTGGCGCCGATGGTCAGCATCGGCTGCGACGGCACATCCCCCCGGTGCAGCTCGATGTGGCTGAACTTGAGCCCGTGCTCCCGCGCGAACGCCGCCAGCTCGCCGACCTGCCACTCCGAGCCGGTCAGATGCAGCTCGAACTCACCCGCGTACACGTTCTCCCCCTCCTACAACGACATCTGCACCACCCCGAGCACCGCGAGCAACGCAGGACCGCGGCTGAACTGCACGATCAGCCCCAGCGGCGTAGGCCCGAAAAGCCCGAAGTCGATGATCGCGGCACCGTAGTCGACCGGCGGACGGGTGGCGATCCGATATACGACGGCCACCGCCCCCACCGTCGAGATCAGTCCGTTCAGGACGGACACGTGCGGCGTGAACGCCGTGGTGACAGCGGACCACAGCACGGCGCCGGCCGCGGGGAACACCAGGTGCGCCAGCTTGAGCTGAAGGTCGGGAAGGCCCAGCGCCCTGCGCATCGCCGGGGACCGGCACACGAACTTCAGCCCCGCGGCCAGCCGGTCGGTGGCCAGGAACGCGGCCACGAGGTGGACGGCCGGGACGATGCCGGTCTCACCGCCCAGGGCCACGAGAGCGGGGACGGGCAGGAGCGCCAGCCAGACCAGGACGGCGTTGGGGGTGCGGCGCAGGCGGAGGGCGTCGATCCAGGCGAGGGCGGCGATGCGGGAGAGCAGGTTCGCGGTTCGGTGCTCCGGCGTGACCCGTCCCAGCCGGGCCGACGAGACCCGTCCCAGGACGCGGGCCCGGCGTTCGGCGAGGACCGCCCCGAGGAGCGCGAGGTCGAACCAGCTCACCGACACCCGCGTCACACCGGCCAGCGCCGCGCCTGCCGCGAGTTCGGACCGCCGGAGGTGCCGCACCGAGCCGGCGGCCACCAGTCCCAGGCCGATCGCCACCACCCAGGCGGCCCAGATCACGGCGGGTGCCACGACCGGCACCCCGAACCAGCCGGGAGGCACCAGCAACGCCCCCACCGACAGCGCGACCAGCCCGCTCAGCCACCCCTGCCACCGCACCCGAGCCCGTTGCAACACCACGGCCCCGGCCACCAGCGCCACCCCGGCAGCAGCCCCGAACCCCATTGCCACCGGCGCGGGAACGACAGCCCCCACGATCCCGAACACCACAGCGGGCCACACGCCACCCACCGCAGCGCCGACCGCGAGCAGCCCGAAGAACCGCGGCCGCAGCAACACCCCACGCGACACCGGCGAGCTCAGCACCCAGAACATCCGGTCCCCGCCGGCGAAAACCGGTCCGAACGCCAGCGACACCTTCATCAGCACGGCGGCGCCCACGACCGACAGCCAGAGCGCGCTCCAGCCGTTGCCCTCCTGCGGAACCTTCGTCAGTCCCGCGTACGCCCATCCCCACCCGACCAGTCCGATGATCGAGAAGACGACGAGCCGCGAGTACAGCCGGGCGACCTGGAACCGCCACGGCACCGGTGTCCGCAACCGGCGCCCGACGGCGAACACGGTCACAGCGCGACGGTCCGGCACGCCACCGCCTCCACCAGCTCGTGGTCGTGCGACGCGAACACCACGGCCACCCCGGCGGCCTTCTCCTCCAGCAGGCGGGAACGCAGCCAGGAACGGCCGGCCACGTCGAGACGCTGTTCCGGTTCGTCCAGCACGAGCACCGAGCGAGGCCGCACGAAGCACGACGCCAGTCCCAGCCGGTGCCGCTGGCCCGAGGACAACGTCGGCGGCAGCTGGTCCGCCACGGACGACAGGCCGACCTCCGCCATCACCTTCGCGACATCCACAACAGACGCGTGCAGCCACGCCAGCAACCGCAGGTGTTCCACCACGGACACGTCCGGGAAGTAGTCGGCGTCGTCCAGCAGCGACGCGACGGCGGCCCGGAACGCGCCGGACGACTCGTCCAGCGGGGCGCCCTCGAAGAGCACGCTGCCCGAGTCCAGCACCTCGGCCCCGACCAGGCAGCGGAGCAGCGTGGACTTGCCCGAGCCGTTCGCGCCCACGACGGCGACGGCCTCGCCCGGCTCGACCACAAACGACAGACCTGCGAAAACGGGGACTCCACCGTAGCCGAAGCCGGCGTCCCCCACGCCGAGCGACATGAGATCAGGGTAGTGGGAATAGTCCGGGCACCCAGGCGTTAGAGTAGATGCAAACGCATAAGTCACTAAGATTGAAGGAGGCGGGTGCCGTGCAGTTCGGAATCTTCTCGGTGAGCGACATCACCAGGGACCCGGTGAGCGGCGAGACCCCGAGCGAGGCCGAGCGGATCGACGCGATCGTGCAGATCGCGGAGAAGGCCGAGGAGGTCGGGCTCGACGTGTTCGCGATCGGCGAGCACCACAACCCGCCGTTCTTCTCCTCCGCGCCCACCACGCTGCTCAGCCACATCGCGGCCAAGACCGAGAAGCTGATCGTCAGCACCGCGACGACGCTGATCACCACGAACGACCCGGTGCGCATCGCCGAGGAGTACGCGATGCTGCAGCACCTGTCGAAGGGCCGCATGGACCTCATGCTGGGCCGCGGCAACACCGCGCCGGTCTACCCGTGGTTCGGCGCCGACATCCGGCAGAGCCTGCCGCTGGCGCTCGAGAACTACAACCTGCTGCACCGGTTGTGGCGCGAGGACGTCGTGGACTGGGAAGGGAAGTTCCGCACCCCGTTGCAGGGCTTCACCTCCACGCCGCGTCCGCTGGACGACCTGCCGCCGTTCGTGTGGCATGGGTCGATCCGCACGCCCGAGATCGCCGAGCAGGCCGCGTTCTACGGCGACGGGTTCTTCGCGAACAACATCTTCTGGCCGAAAGAGCACTACATGCGGCTGATCAAGTTCTACCGCCAGCGGTACGCGCACTACGGCCACGGCACGGAGAAGCAGGCCATCGTCGGCCTGGGCGGTCAGGCGTACATCGCGAAGCGGTCGCAGGACGCGCTCAAGGAGTTCCGCCCGTACTTCAACGAGGCTCCCGTCTACGGCCACGGGCCGCGGATGGAGGACTTCATGGACCAGACGCCGCTGTCGGTCGGCAGCCCGCAGGAGGTCATCGACAAGACGCTGACGTTCCGCGAGCACTTCGGCGACTACCAGCGCCAGATGTTCCTGATGGACCACGCCGGCCTGCCGCTCAAGATGGTGCTCAACCAGCTCGACCTGCTGGGCGAGGAGGTCGTTCCGGTGCTGCGCAAGGAGATGGAGGCGCGGCAGGACCCCGAGACCGCCAAGCCGCCGACGCACGCCGGGCGCGTCAAGGACAAGTACGGCGACGGACCGGTCCGCCAGCCGAAGCCGAACGCCAACCGGGGTGACAACGTCACGGGTGGCTCGCCCTACCAGGACTCCGAGTGAGGAACGAACGGTGACTCGGGCCAACGAGGCGTGGGAGTCCCTGATGAAGGCGTACGCCGTGTTGATGAAGCAGTTCAACGCGGAGGACGTCTGGGGCGACCTGACCATGCGGGAGTACGACGTGCTGTACCAGCTGTCCAAGTGCGACAGTCCACTCAGGATGAGTGAGCTGAACCGCCACGTGCTGCTGAGCCAGCCTGCCCTGTCCCGCATGGTCGAGCGCCTGGTCGAACGCGGTCTGATCGAGCGCCGCCCCGATCCCGGTGACCGCAGGGGTGTGCGCCTGACGCTCACCCCCGCGGGCCGGGAGACCCAGCGGGCGATCGGCAGCCCGCACGCACGCAGCGTCACGCGCGCACTGAGCGTGCTGACGCCGGAAGAACTCGAACAGCTCGCCGTGATCACCGGCAAGCTCAGCCAGAGCGAGGAGTAATGGGCCAGAACTTCCAGCTGGTGGTGGTGTCCGCCGGCACGAGCGACCCGTCGTCCACCCGTCTGCTCGCCGACCGCGTCGCCGGACGGGTGACCACGCTCGCCGGCAAGCGGGCGCAGACCGTCGGCACGTCGGTGATCGAACTGCGCGAGCTCGCCTCCGAGATCGCGAACGCCCTGGTGTCCAACCACATCGGGCCGAAGCTGCAGAAGGCGATCTCGACCCTGCAGCACGCGGACGGCATCGTCGCGAGCACCCCCGTCTACAAGGCGGGCGCGAGCGGCCTGTTCACGTCGTTCTTCCAGATCCTCGACAACGACCTGCTGATCGCGAAGCCCGTCGTGCTCGCCGCGACCGCCGGCACCGCCCGGCACGCGCTCGTGGTCGACGACCAGATGCGCGGGCTGTTCGCCTACCTGCGCACGGTCGTGGTGCCGACGGCGTTGTTCGCCTCGACCGAGGACTGGCAGGACAACGGCCTCAACAAGCGCATCGACCGCGCGGCACTCGAACTGGTGGCGCTCATGACGTCGGGCTTCGAGAAGACCGTGCGCGACGAGTCGTGGGGCAGCTACCAGCACGAGTACGGCAGCGCGGGCGGCACGGAGCTGACGATCGACCTCGACTCCGACCTGATGCGCCTCGCCGCCGGTGGCGGAGCGAACTAGAAATCCGCGCTGCGCGAGAGCTTCTCGTTCTCGCGCAGCTCCACCAGCGCGTTCTCGTGCATGGCGACCACGGTGTCGTACCCGAAATTGCCGAGCACGATCCGCTGCGGCGCAACGGGTGCGTTCATCGCACTGATCACCGCCTGCACGCCGCGCACCGGGTCACCCGCCTGCTTGCCGTTCTGGTCCACGAACGCCGCCTTGACGCCCTCGACCAGCGGCAGGTAGGCGTCGACGGTCTCGTTGACAGGCTCGGCCTCGAAGCTCGCATAGGCCTTGGTGCGGAACCCTCCCGGCTCCACGAGGAGCACGCGCACCCCGAACGGCTCGACCTCGTCGCGCAGTGTCTCCGACAGCCCTTCGAGAGCGAACTTCGCCGCCGAGTAGTAGCCGAACCCCGGCGCTCCGACGAGGCCCGCCACCGACGACATGTTCACGATCCAGCCGTCGCCGCGCGCCCGCATACCCGGCAGGGCCGCGCGGATCACGTCGACCACGGCGAACAGGTTGAGGTCGAACGTGCGGCGGATCGTCTCGTCAGGGGCCCCCTCGACGGAGCCGAACCAGCCGCGGCCCGCGTTGTTGACGAGCACGTCGATCCCACCGAACCGCTCCTCCGCCGTCTTGACCGCCGCCCGCACCTGATCCGCATCGGTCACGTCGAGTTGGAGAAGCACCACGCGGTCGCCGTACTCCTCAGCCCACTCCTGGAGCTCGGACGGCCGACGCGCGGTCAGGACCACTTGATCACCCTGGTGCAGCGCGGCCTCGGCGTAGGTCTGACCGAATCCTCCAGGTGTCCCACCAGTGATGAACCAGGTCTTCATGGACTTCTCCCTTCGCTATAGCGCTCAATGTAGCGCTACATGAGCTACTATAACCACATGCAGAACGCTCGGGACAGACTCCTGCTCGCCGCGGCGGAGTTGCTCGAGGGCGGCGGCACGCTGTCCACGAGGGCCGTGTGCGAACGCGCCGGCGTGCAGGCACCGACGCTGTACCACCACTTCGGCAGCAAGCAGGGCCTGATCGACGCCGTGCTGAACCACGGCTTCACCCAGTACACGGCGGTCGAGAGCTCGGGAGACCCGCTCGGCGACCTGCGCGAGGGCTGGGACAAGCACGTGCGGTTCGGACTGGAGCACCCGTCGTTCTACGGGCTGCTCTACGGCCGCGCCGAGCCGGGAAAGCCTTGCGCCGTCACGGCTCCGGCGCACGCGGCGCTCCGGGAGCGGTTCACCGAGGCCGCCGCCCAAGGCAAGCTGAAGGTGCAGGCGGACGACGCCGCCGAGCAGGTGCTCGCCGCGAACGTCGGCGTCACGCTGACCCTGATCGCCCAGCCGGAGCCGGACTTCGCGCTGTCCGGACGCGTCCGCGAGGCGGCGCTGGCCGGCGTGCTGCACACCCCTGCCACCGATGCCGCCACGACCCGCGCGAGCACCGCGCTCACTCTGCGCGCCCTGGTCGCCGACGATCCGGCCGACCTCACGCCGGGCGAACGGGCGCTGCTCGGCGAGCTGCTGGACCGCTTGGCGCGCTAAATCGCTACGTCAGCGGCGGTGGTCGCCCCTACGGTGTTGGCCGTGGACGAAGGAGCGAACGTTGCCGGGTGCTGAACTGCGTGGCGTGACCCTGGACTGCGCCGACCCGCGGGAGCTGGCGGGCTTCTACGGTGCGCTGACCGGGATGCGCGAGCTCTTCAGCGCGGACGGGTTCGTCGCTCTGACGAACGGCTCCGGCTGTGACCTGGGATTCCAGCGGGTCGACGGCTACCGGGCCCCGCAGTGGCCAGGTCAGGACGTGCCACAACAGTTCCACCTGGATCTCCGCGCCGACGACCTCGACGCGACCGAGGAGTTGGCGCTGGGACTCGGCGCGACCAAGCCGGACCGCCAGCCCGGCGACGGACGCTGGCGGGTGCTCCTGGATCCGGCCGGCCACCCCTTCTGCCTGACGGCTTCCTGACTTTCACCGGCGTTCCTCCGACCAGGGCACCAGCTTGCGTTCGGCCCAGGTCAGGCCGTAGAAGAGCGCGACGCTGATGATCGCCAGCAGCGCCATCGCCGCGAACGCCAGCGAGGTGTCGGCGCTGCCGCCGGACACGGTGATCACGTAGCCCAGCCCGGCGTCGGCCCCGACGAACTCGCCGATCACCGCCCCGATGACCGCGAGCGTGATCGACACCTTCAACCCGACGAAGATCTGCGGCAGCGCGTGCCACAGGCGCAGCTTGAAGAACTCGTGCGTGCGGGTGGCGTCGAGCGACCGGAACAGCTCGACCAGCTCACCCGGCGTCGACTTCATGCCCGACGCCGTCGAGATGACGATCGGGAAGATGCACACCAGCACGACCATGAGCACCTTCGACGAGATGCCGAACCCGAACCACACCACCACGATCGGCGCGATGGCGACCTTCGGCACGGCGTTGAGCGCGACCAGCAGCGGGTAGAACATCCGCTCCAGCACGCTCGACCCGACGATCAGCAACGCCAGCGGCACACCGACCACCACGGACAGCGCGAAGCCGGACACGGCCTCCCACAACGTGATCAGCGCCTGTTCGAGCAGATAGCCCGGCAACTCCAGGAACGACGCGACGACGTCGGCCGGTGACGGGACGAGCAGCGGTTCGATCGCGAACACGATCGTCGCGAGCCACCACACACCGATGATCGCCAGCAGTCCCAGCACCGGCAGCGCGGCCTTCACGCGGTCACCAGAAGCCCGCGCAGCTCGCGGCTCACCTCGTCCAGCTCGACCTGGCCGAGCGCCCGCGGCCTCGCCAGATCCACGTCGACGATCCGGTGGATCCGGCCGGGCCGCGGGCTGAGCACGACGATGCGGTCGGCGAGCAGCACGGCCTCGTCGATGGAGTGCGTCACGAACACGACCGAGCGCGGCCGGGCGAGCTGAACCCGTTGCAGTTCCTCGGAAAGCTCGGTGCGGGTGATCGCGTCGAGCGCGGAGAACGGCTCGTCCATCAACATCACCCGCGGGCTCTGGATCAACGACCGGCACAGCGACACCCGCTGCTGCATGCCGCCGGACAGCTCGTGCGGCAGCCGTTTCTCGAACCCGCCGAGCCCGGCCAGCTCCAGCAGCTCGTGCGCGCGGTCCCGCTGGTCGCCCAGGCCGAAGACCTCGGCCGGCAGCAGGACGTTGGCCAGCACCGTCCGCCACGGCAGCAACGCCGGCCGCTGGAACATCACCGAGACGTCCCTGCGCGGCCTGGTGACCGGCGAACCGGCCACCAGGACCTGACCACGGGACGGGGTGAGCAGCCCGGCGACGAGCCGCAGCAGCGTGGACTTGCCGCAGCCCGACCGCCCGATCACCGCGACGAACTCGTGCTCGCCCACCTCCAGGTCGATGCCGTCGAGCGCGTGCACGCCGCCGAAGGAGTGCGAGACCCCGCTCAGGCTGATCACTTGGGCGAGATCCCGAAGGACACGAGGTCGTCCGGTTTCAACGATCCCTCCACCACGGCACCGGCCTCGACGAGCGTGCGGACGATCTTGTCGACCCGTGCCTCGGTGATCCCGCCGACCCGTCCGCCGTAGTCCGGCGGCCGGACGTACGGCGCCATCAGCCTGACCTCGGCACCGGCCACGCCCGCGTCCTGGGTGGGCTGGTACTTCTTGAGGATCGGGCCGACCTCGTCCGGGTGCTCGATCGAGTACTCCAGACCCTGCAGCAGCGCCGTCATGAACGTGCGCGCCAGCTCCGGCTTGTTCTGCACGACGTCCTTGGACGACACGAGAGCGTTGCCGTAGAGGTCGGGCACCAGGTCGCCGTACGGCAGCACCACCGCCTTCTTGCCCTTCGCCGCGGCCTCGATCAACGGCTTGCCGACGACGAACTGACCGATCCCGTCGACCTGCCCCGCCGCCAGCAGCTGCGGCAACGCGGGCGGGGCGGACGGCACGAACTGGACCTTCGCCGGATCGATGCCGGCGGCCTTGGCGTAGACGGGGAACATCACCTGGTTCGTCGAACCGGGCTGGTCACCGATCTTCTTGCCCTCCAGGTCGGCGGGCTTCGAGATCCCGCCGCCCTCCAGCGCGACGATCGCGGCCAGCGACCGTTGCTGGATCGCCGCCACCACGGTGACCGGCAGCTTCTCCTTGGCCATGGTGATCGCGGTGGCGGTGAAGTCGGCGACGCCGAACTGCGCCCGACCGGCCGAGACCAGCTTCAGGACGTCGACGCTGCCCGTGCCCGGCGTGATCGTGACGTCGAGACCGGCCTGCTCGAAGAACCCCTTCTCCTTGGCCACGTAGACGTAGGCGTCACGCCCGAACGTGCCGAACGACGTCAGGTAGTCGACCTTCTCCAGAGCCTTCTGCCCGGCCGGCGCCGCACAGGCCGTCACGGCGAGCACGACCAGCAGCGCTGAAAACGCTTTCCTCATGTTCCCTCCCCCGAAGGCACCCCTCATGGTCGAACATAGAGGCGGGGAGGGTCGATGAACACGTCCGATAGTCCGGTGGCCGTGATCGGCGCCGGCCCGATCGGCCTGATCACCGCGCTGGGGCTGGTCGCGCACGGCGTCCCGGTCGTCGTCTTCGAGGCGGGGACCGGGCTTTCGGCCGAGACCAGGGCCGGCACGATCCTGACGCGCACGCTGGAGGTGCTGGACCGCTACGACGCGCTGGGGCCGGTGCTGGAGGTGTCGCTGCGGCTCGACGAGATCGGCGAGCTGGACCGGGCGACCGGGAAGTCGACCGGGAGCGTGCTCACCTCCGCACTGGCCGATGAGACGCGGTTCCCGTTCGTCGTCAACGTTCCGCAGCACGAACTGGAACCGGTGCTCGCGTCGGCACTGCCACCCGGGACGGTGCGGATGGGCCACCGGCTAGTGGACTTCGCTCAGCACGAGGACGGCGTGACATTGCGACTGTCCACTCCGGACGGACTCGTCAGCTTCGAGGCCGCCTACGTGCTGGGCTGCGACGGCGGGCGTTCGACCGTGCGGGAACGGCTCGGCGCCACGGTCGAGGGCCACACCCTCGAACAGCGCTACATGCTGGTCGACCTGGTGTGCGACCTCGACGTGGCCAACCCGCGCGACTACCCGTACCTCGCCTACTTCGGCGACCGCGAGGAGTGGATGGTCCTCGTGCGGCAGCCGCACTGCTGGCGGTTCGTGTTCCCGCTGGCACCCGGTCGCGACGAGCCGGGGCCGGACGAGCTGCGGGACAAGGCGCGGCACTTCATCGGCGACGTCGACTCGCTGGAGGTGCTCGGCAGCAACGTCTACACCGTGCACCACCGCGTCGCGTCGTCGTGGCGGGACGGCCGGGTGTTCCTGCTGGGCGACGCGGCGCACCTGATCACGCCGATGTGGGCGCTGGGACTGAACACCGGCGTGCTCGACGCGTCCAACCTGCCGTGGCGCCTCGCGTGGGTGCTGCGCGGGTGGGCGTCGGAGGCGTTGCTGGACGGCTACGAGGCCGAGCAGAGACCGGTCGCCGTGCACGGTTCCGGCGCGATGGCGGAGGCCGCGCGTGCCGTGATGGACCGGCGCTCGGACTCCGTCGCCGGGTGGCGGGACGCGATGACGCGGACGTTGCTCGGCGTGCGGCTGGGCGCCGAGTGGTCGATGACGCGCTCCGGACCTCTGCGGGTCGGCGACCGAGCCCCGGACCTGCGGGTCTTCGGCCGCCGCGGTCCCGTTCACCTGCACGAGCTGTGCCGCGACTCGTTCGTCGCACTGCACCTCACCGACGCGCGCCGCCGGCCGTTCATCCCGGCTGACGGACCGCCCGGTCTGAGGCAGGTGGTCGTGAGCCGCTGGGACGCGCCGCACACCTGCTTCGATCCGGGCGACACGGTGCGCGAACGCTTCGGCGACGTCGTGGTCCTGCTGCGACCGGACGCGCACATCGCCCACATCGAACCGTGGACCGCCGAGTCGTGGCGGTCGGTCCAGGACCGCTATCTGCAGGAGGTGCGCCTTGCGAGGTGACGTCGTGGTGTCGCCGTCCGGCGAGGAGATCGTGCTCGTCGACGTCGGCCGGCGGGTGCTGCACGACGACCCGGTGGTCAGGGTGTGGGAGGTGACGCTCGAACCGGGCGAGACCCACCCGTGGCACCTGCACCACAACCCGTACGTCGTGCTCAGCGTCGACGGCTCTGAGGGCCGCATGGACTGGCTCGACGGCAGCGAGCCGCGGTTCATCTCCGAGCACCGCGGCGGCTTCGTGTACCGGCCCGTCTCACCCGTGCACCGGCTCACGAACATCGGCACGACCTTCTACCGCAACCGGCTGGTCGAGCTGAAGGACCTGGGCGAGAACCTCCCGGAGCCGCTCGAGATCCAGCCCGACGACGTCAACGTCCGCACGGTCGCGGACACGGCCCTGGACCTGGAGGGGCCGCACGTTCTCGTCGCACTGGACAGCGAGGACGTGCGGCTCCACCCAGGAGGACCGTGTCAGCTCGACGGCGAGTGGTTCGTCGTCGAACTGGCCTACTTGGCCAGGTAGGGCTCGATGTCCTCGAACTCGGTGACCCGCCGCACCTCGATCGACATCTCCTCGACACCCGCGAAACAGGTGATGTACGCCTCGGCGATGGCCGTCGCCTCGGCCAGATCCTCGGCCTTGACCAGCAGGAACCCGCCGACGACCTCCTTGGCCTCCGCGAACGGCCCGTCGGTCGACTTGATGGCCGCACCGCGCCTGCGCACCACCGCGCCCACCTTCAGCACACCCTCCCCACCGAGCATGACGCCGTCCGCGTTCAGCTTCTCCATGAACGCGTTCATCCGCTCGATGAGCTCGGGGTTCGGCTCCCACGAGGCGCTGTCGTCCTCGTGGACCCGGTGCATGAGCATGAACCGCATGTTCTCTCCTCGTTGTCGACTGGCGACCCGACGCCGCCACCCCTGCGTCGATCGACGTCACGGAGCTTTCGACATTTTCGCCAGGATGGCGAGGTGAGATTTTCGCGGTTCGTCGTCCCGCTGCTCTGCATGTGGCTGTTCGGCAACCTCTACGAGCAGATCGTGTGGAACCCGCAGCTGCTGGCGGACCCGCGGCCCGGCTCGCTCGTGGGCGTGTTCGCCGCAGGCAGCCCGGTCTACTACTACCTGCCGTGGGGACCGCTCGGCGTCGTCCTGGCCGTCGTCACGCGTGCGCCGCTGCCCGCGCTGGGCTGTCTCGCGGTCTCGGTGGTGATGAAGGTCCTGCTGATCACGCAGGTCAACCCGGTGTTCCGCGACCCGGCCGTCTCCCGTGAGGTCGTCCACGACAACGCCGTGCTCTGGGCTTTCGGCAACGGCGTCGTCGTGCTCACGGTCGCCGCCGCGATCCTGCTGGTCCAGCGAGCGCGGCGCAGCCCCGCGTAGCACCCCGGCCCCAGCCGCGTCGCGTTCACGAACAGCAGCACGTCCGTCGTCTCCAGCTACCCCTCTGCGGTCTCCTCGGCCTTCACCCGGTCGTGCGCGAGGTGCGCGGGCCGGCCCAGCTCGGCGCGGCGTGACACGAGGTGCTCCGCCGTGCGCAGGGCCAGCGCGGCCATCGTCAGCGACGGGTTGGACGTGCCGAGTGACGGCATGCTGCCGCACCCAACCGCGTACAGGTTCGGGTGGTCCCAGCAGCGTTGCCACTGGTCGACCACGGAGTCGCGCGGCGAGGCGCCCATGACGTGCGTGCCGCCGCCGTGCCCTGCGCCCCACCAGCGCATCGGCTCCCCCTCGTGCTCGAAGTACCTCTTGTCGTCCGGCTTGTACGAGGTGTGGTCCTCGGCGCCGAGGAGCTCGAAGATCCGGTCGCAGACCCGTTTCGCGGCCAGCAGGCCGTCCTTCACGTAGTCCGACAGTCCGTAGTGGATCGACGGGCGCGGGTTGCCCAGCGGGTCTTTGCGCGTGTGGTCGAGCGTGACGCGGTTCGTGGGGTCGGCTTCCTGCTCGACCTCGACCTGCAAGGCGAACTGCCTGCCGACGCGCTCCGCCACCGCCTCCCTCAGCGCCCTGCCGCGCAGGCCAGCCGCGACGAACGCGGCGGTGTCCGACGCGGGGCTGCCCGCCGCCCACTCCCAGCCCCAGTTGCCGATCTCGATGCGGAACGGCGCCCGCGCCGCGCGCTCGGGTCCGCCGCGGAACGTCTCGATGCCGGTCGTCGAACCCGGCCCGCGGAACGGCCCGATCGGGTGCGGCATCAGGGCCCACGTCAGCAGCGCGGGGTGGTCCATCAGGTTGCGGCCGACCTGGTCGCTGCTGTTCGCGAGCCCGGACATCAGCAGCAGCTTGGCGTTCTCGATGGCGTGCGCGGCGAGAACGACGACGTCCGCCTCTTCCTCGTGCCGGGTGTGTCTGCCGGACGTGTCGTCCTCGTAGCGCTGGTAGCCGACCTTGGTGATGCGCCCGAACTCGTCGGCGTGCACGCGGTTCACGACGCAACGCGTGCGCAGCTCCACGTTGGCGGACCACTGCTTCTGCGTCCGGTGTGGCGTGTACTTGGCGTTCTCCGGGCAGATCGGCACACAGCTCGCGTAACCGGTGCACCGGTGCCCGTCCAGCCGGTAGCCGTGGACCGGGATCCCGTTGCGCGCCTGGGGCGTGCCGACGACCAGCAGCTCGTGCCCGTCGACGCGTTCACCGTCCACAACGGACGCGACGGCGTGGTCGAGGTACGTGCGGGGCAGGGCGTGCATGGGATAGCGGTAGCCGTCCGCGACCGGAAGATGCTGCCGTTGCTCGTCGGCGTCGGCCGCGACCCCGATCTCCCACTCCGCCGCCCGGTAGCAGGGCTCCAGCTCGGCGTAGCCCACCGGCCAGTTCCGGCCGCGCCCGAAGTCGGCGGTGCGGAAGTCGTCGGGGCGCATCCTGGGCGTGATCCCCATCCAGGCGGTGCCGGTGCCACCGTTCATCCGCAGGTAGGGGCTCGCGTAGGCGAACGGCCCGGTGTTGACCAGGTACTCGCTCGACGGCGCGGCGGCGGTGCCCCGGTACGGCACGGACAGCGACTTGACGAGCGCCTGGCGGTACCTGTCCACGGCGTCGCCGTTGAGCTCGGCACCCGCCTCCAGCACGAGCACGCGGAACCCGTTGTCCCCCAGCACCTTCGCGATGAGCGAGCCGGCGAACCCCGCGCCGACGACCACGGCCCTCACCGGGCACCGCTCCTGGGTCTCTGCTCCCAGCTGCCGAACCCCGGCGCCAGGGTGCCGGGCGCGGCGACCCCGACGGCCTTCCACGCCAGGCCCTCGGCGTAGGCGCGCTCGTCCGGGATCACCCCGCGCCACTCCCCGGTGTACCAGAGCTGGATGATCTCGGCCTCTGAAGCGTCCTGGGCCAGCGCGCGGTAGGTCTCGACCAGTCCGGTCGACCTCAGCTCCTCCACCGAGAACCCGGTCAGTTCGGCGGACAACTCCACGAAGGCGTCCATGGCGCCATCCTCTGCGGAGGTCCCGCGTGCGCCAAACGATCCGGGCAAGGCTCACCCGCGTGGCGCAACCTCCATCTCCCCGAGCAGCGACCAGTCGTCCTGGTCCACCGTCTGGCTGACGATGCGCGGCGTCTCCGCGAGGTACTTCGGCAGTTCCATCTGGGCCTTCTTGAAGTGCTGCGACTGCACGTGCGCGCCGCCGGCGTCGCCGTCGCGGAACGCCTCGACCAGCACGTACTCGGTCGAGTCGTCGAGGCTGCGCGACCAGTCGAACCACAGGCAGCCGGGTTCGGCTCGGGTGGCCTCGGTGAAGCCCCTGCTGATCTCGGGCCACGCCTCTGCGTGCTCGGGCAGGACGCGGAACTTGGCGGTGATGAAGATCAAGACGGCCTCCTACGGGTGATCTCCCCCGACCCTATGACGGCTCGGTGAGCGGGACCAGCGAGGCGTCCGGCCCGGACGTCCCCCGCAGTGCGACCTCGGCGCGTTCGGCCTGGTCCGAACAGGTCACGCGGAAGCCGTGCAGCACAACGCCGGAAGGCGGGCGCGACACCGTGAAGCCGAACATCTCCAGCGCCACCGTCTCGGCGAACGAGGACTGGTCGTGCGACTCGGCGTTGTGCGACCGCAGCAGCGTGCCGTCCGCGGCCCACTCGGCGAACGCCGGCCGTCCCGAACCGGGGTGCTGGGCGAACACCGCCAGCGCGCGGTCCCCGGCGAACTCGAGCACCCGCTCCGGCACCGGCACGGTCGCCAGCTCCTGATCGCACACGATCGTGGCATCCGGCAGCACCGCCACGTACGCGAACCCGTCGGCCGGCCAGATCTCGTCCGCCAGCTCACCGTCCTCGACCGGCTCGACCGCGCAGCCCGGCCGCAACGCGCGGACCACCGGCTCCGCCGCCGAACGGTCCGGCGCGCCACTGCTCAGCACCGCCGCCCGCACGTCGCCGAACACCACCAGCGCGGCACCGACCCCCATCGTGTTCCTCCCCCTGCGAGCCGCCCCGACCTGCGCCATCATCCCCAGGTGCCCGAGATGATCGACACTCGCAGGCGGAACCTGGTCGTCGCGGCCGTCCTCCTCGCCATGCTGCTGGCCGCTCTCGACCAGACCATCGTGTCCACCGCGCTGCCCACGATGGTGGCCGACCTGGGTGGCGGCGCGCACCTGTCGTGGGTGGTGACGTCCTACCTGCTCGCCGAGACGATCATGACTGTGCTGATCGGCAAGTTCGGCGACCTCTACGGCCGCAAGAAGACGTTCGTCATCAGCGTCGCGCTGTTCCTGGTCGGGTCGTTCTTCGCGGGCTGGTCGGAGTCGATGACCACGCTCATCGCGTTCCGCGCGATCCAGGGCCTCGGCGCCGGCGGCCTGATGGTCACCTCGACGGCGATCATCGCGGACGTCGTGCCGCTCAAGGAACGCGGCAAGTTCCAGGGGTTCGCGGGTGCCGTGTTCGGCGTCGCGACGGTGGCGGGGCCGTTGCTCGGCGGGCTGTTCGTCGACCACCTGAGCTGGCGGTGGGCGTTCTACGTGAACATCCCGCTCGGCGTCGCGGTGGTGCTGGTGGCGCTCGCCGCGCTGCCCACGATCAGGACCGAGGGAAAGCCGAAGATCGACTACGCGGGCATCGCGCTGATCGCGCTGGCGGCGACCGGGCTGACGCTGGTCACGAGCTGGGGCGGCACCGAGTACGCCTGGACGTCGCCGACGATCCTGTGGATGGCGGCCGGGTCGGTCGTGCTGCTCGTGGCGTTCGTGTTCGTCGAGCAACGCGCCGCGGAGCCGATGCTGCCGATGAGGTTGTTCCGCAGCAGGGTGTTCACGGTGTCGGGCATCCTGAGCTTCGTCGTCGGGTTCGCGATGCTCGGCGGCATCACGTACCTGCCGATCTACCTGCAGTACGTGCGCGGCGAGTCGGCCACGGCGTCCGGCCTGTGGATGCTGCCGCTGATCGCCGGGCTGATGGCCACGGCGCTGCTCACCGGCAACACGATCAGCCGCACCGGCAAGTACCGGATCTTCCCGCTCGTCGGCTCCGTCGGGCTCACCATCGGCCTGTTCCTGCTGTCCCTCCTGGACGCCGGCACGAGCTACTGGGAGATGGGCGCGTTCATGATGGTGCTGGGCGCGGGCATCGGCCTGGTGATGCAGGTGCCGGTGATCGTCGTGCAGAGCACCACGAACTACACCGACCTCGGCGTCGCCACGTCCGGCATCAGCTTCCTGCGCACGATGGGCAGCTCGTTCGGCGTCGCGATCTTCGGCACGATCTACGCGAACCAGCTGCCGAAACACCTCGTGGTCCCGCCGGGCGTCGACCCGCGCGCCATCGCGAGCCCCGCCGCCGTCCACGCGCTGCCGGACGCGCTGAGGGCGCCGATCGTCGCCGGGTACGCCGAGACCGTGCAGATGATGTTCCTGATCGCCGCCCCGATCGGCCTGGTCGCGCTGGCGGTGGCGTTCTTCCTGCCGCAGGTCCAGCTGCGCGACACGTCCCGCGCCTCCGCGACCGGCAACAGCGGTGTGGGCGAGAGCTTCGCCGCGCCGCCGTCGAACTCCTACGACGAGCTGCGCAAGCTGGTCTCCACGGTGGTCGCGAAGTCGAACGAGGACCCGGGACTGGCCGTGCTGCACCGGTCCGGTGTCGGCCTGCCGCTCGAACAGGCGTGGCTGCTCAGCCGGGTCTACCGCGCGTCGAAGGACGACGGCGTCGCCACACTCGACGAGTTCGCGGAGATGACGAAGGTGCCCGGCGCCATCTTCGCCCCGACCGCGCAGGCGCTCGTGCGGTCGGGGCACCTGGCGTACAACGACGACGGCTACCGGTTCACGAACGAGGGCGCCGACGTGTTCGCCCAGCTCGTGCGGGCCTGGCGGCGCTGGCTGCTCGACCAGCTGGAGGACTGGCACGAGCCGGACCAGCGCGACTTCGCCCAGGCGCTCGACTCGTTCACCGACGAGCTGATCGAGAGCGGCCGTCAGATGAGCAAGGTCTAGTGGTGTGGCTCGCAACGTCGCCGGTGGAATTCGCGGTCAGACGGGTGCATCGTGGTGCCGCGAGGTGCCCTGCTGAGCGTGAATTACGCCGCCGACGTTGCGTGACGCGCCACTAGCGACGCGCCTGCAGGGCCGCGGCCTCCGTGTCGCGGCCCTGCTCCCGGAACAGCTCCAGCGCCCGGTCCCACCGCTCGCGCGCCTGCGCGGTCTCCCCCGCCGCCGCGTGCACGTCACCGAGGTGCTCCAGCACGCTGGCCTCCTCCACCGAGTTGTCCAGCTCCTGGTACAACGCCAGCGCCTCGCCGTAGTGCGCGACGGCGTCGGCGTGGCGGCCGTCGTGGTGGGCGATGTGCGCGAGGCTGTCGAGCGTCGCCGCGGCCCCCTCCGCGTGCCCCAGCCTGGTGTTGAGCACCATGGCCTCCTCGCAGTACGTGCGGGCCTCCGCGTACCGGCCCAGGCAGGCGTAACGCCACCCGGCCTCGTTCAGCGACTCGGCCACGCGGATCTCCGTGCCGGCCGCGCGGAACTTCTCCAGCCCGGCGAGCGAGTGCTCCAGCGCCTTCTCCAGGTCGCCCACGAACTCCGCGGCCCACGCGATCGCCCGGTGCGCGCCGCCGTGCGCCTCGTGGTCGCCGGTGCCCGCGGCCAGCTCCAGGCCGCGTTCGAAGTGGCTGTGCCCCAACGACGTCTGGCCGACCTCGATGTAGTTGGCGCCGAGGCACCGGTGCGCGGTCGACTGCTTGATCGGGTCGCCCAGCTCCTCCGCCGCGCGCAACGCCGTCAGCCACGCGTCGATGTCGTCTGAGGTGCGGCCGCGCCGGAGGTGGTAGTTGTTCAGCGCGCGGCCGATCAGCCATGCGGCGTCGAAGTCCCTGCGCGCCAACGCCTGTCGCTGTTCTGTGAGCAGGCAGGTGTGCTCCGCGTCGAACCAGGCCATCGCCTCCGCGTTGGTCCCGAACGTCAGCGCGTGGCCGCTTTCGTGCTCCGGCAACGTCTTGTGCGGCTCCAGCGTGACCGCGGCGGCCCGTGCGGTGGCGGCGTAGAAGTCGGCGAGCCGTGAACCCGGATCGGCGGGGAGGTCCGCCGCGTACAGGCCGACGAGGTCGTGCGTCCGGTACCGGCCGGGGACGTGCTGCTGCACCAGGTGAGCGTTCTCCAGCTCCCGCAACACCATTCGCGTCCGTGCGACGGGCCGGTCGGTCAGCGCGGCCGCCGCTGCGAGGCTCACGTCCGCCGTGCCGACGGTGCCGAGCAAGGCGAACGCGCGGGCTGCCTCCTCCGACAGCGCCGCCACCGACCACGAGAACACCGCCCGCAGGTTCGTGCCGATCTCCCCCGCGTCCAGCGCGTCCAGCGGCTGCTCGCGCAGTTCCCCGGCGAACGCGGCCAGCGGGAAGTCCGGTTCCATCGCGGCCCGCGCGGCGACGATCGACAACGCCAGCGGCAGGCCTCCGCACCAGGTCACCAGGTCCGCGACCACCTCGGGCTCTGCCGCCACCCGCTCGGGTCCCAGCCTGGCCACGAGGAACTCGCGCGCGTCCGCCGGGTGCAGCACGTCCAGCGATACCGACCGCGCGCCGTGCGCGGCGACCAGGCCCGCCAGCTTGAGCCGGCTCGTGACCAGCACCGTCGCGTCCGGGCCCGGCAGCAACGGCACGACCTGCTCGGTGGACCGGGCGTTGTCGAGCAGCACCAGCAGCCGCCGCCCCGCCACGACGCTGCGGTAGCGCGCCGCCCGTGCGTCCAGTCCGGACGGGATCGTCTCCTCCCCCAGTGCCTCCAGGAACTCGCGCAGCACCGTCTCCGGCGGTGTCGGCTCGGCGGACGGGTCGAAGCCGCGCAGGTTCACGTAGAGCTGGCCGTCGGGGAACTCGCCGAGGTGCCGATGCGCCCAGTGCAGCGCCAGCGCGGTCTTGCCGATGCCGCCCGTCCCGCCGATCGCGGTGATCACGACGGTGCCGGACGAGCCCAGCGCCGCCAGTTCGTCGGTGCGGCCGGTGAACCACGGGTGCGGCGCGGGCAGCTGGCGCGGCCCAGCGGAGCGTTCCTCGACGCTGCCGGCGAGGATCCGCTGATGCATGTCCTGCAACGGTTTGCTCGGATCCGCGCCGAGCTCGTCGGCGAGGCCGCGGCGCACGATCTCGTAGTGCCGCAACGCCTCCGCGTCGTTGCCGGTCCGGTGCAGCGCCAGCATCAGTTGCGCGGCAAGGCGTTCGTCGTGCGGCAGCTCGTCGGCCAGCTGCCGCAACGAGGGCAGCAGCGCGGCGTGCCTGCCGTCCGCGAGCGCCACGTCGTTGCGGTCCAGCTCGGCGGCGACGCGCTCGGCGTGCAGGCTCTCGCGCTGCGCGTCGAACCACGGCGACTCGATGCCGTCCAGCGCCTGACCGCGCCACAGCCGCAGCGCGGCGTCGAAGTCCCGCTCGCGCACCAGCGCCCGGAACCTGAACAGATCGACCCGCGACGGATCGACCGTGAGCCGGTATCCGGCCGGCGAGCGTTCGATGTCCAGGTCGAGGAGCTTGCGGAGCTTGGACAGGTACCCGTAGAGGGTCTCGCGGGCCCGCAGCGGCGCCCGTCCGCCCCAGACGCGGTCGAGCAACCGGTCGAGCGGGACCGGCGCTCCCTCCTCCAGCAGCAGCGCGACCAGCACCGATCGTTGCCGGACGTGGCCGATGTCGACCACCGCACCCCGGTCGCGGACCTCGACGGCGCCGAGCAGACCGAACTCCAAGATCACCCCTCAGCCAGTGGATTCAAGGTTCATCCTAGGTTCGTCCTTGATCAAACGGGCAGGGTCGTTCTCGCGGAGGGCCCCATCCAGTCCGGCAGCCCAGCCACGGGGCCCTCCACCATCGGCGCAGCGAAAGATCACCCGAGCGGACCAGGGCGAACACGTTCCTCCACATGCGACCCTGAAGTCGTGAGCACCACGCGAATCGGCTCGTTCAACGTGGAGAACATGTTCGAACGCCCCAAAGTGATGGGCCGCAACGCGACCAAGCACGCGGCCCCGATCCTGGCCGCCCACGCCCGTTTCAACGAACTCATCGCCTCCGAGACCTATTCGCCGGAAGTCAAGGAAGAGCTCAAGGAACACCTGACGACGCTCGAGTTGCTCAGGAGTGACCGGAGCAAGTACGCGATCCTGCGGCGCATCCGCGGCCGTTTCCTCGCACGCCACCGCACCGGTGAAACCTCAGTCGTGGCAAGCGGACGCGAGTCCTGGGTCGGCTGGGTGGAGCTCACCACCGAACCCATCAGCGAGCTCGCCACGCGTCACACCGCACAGGTGATGCGCGACGTCGGCGCGGACGTCCTCGGCGTGGTCGAGGCCGAGTCGCGCGAGCTGCTGCACATGTTCTCCTCCAGCATGCTCAAGCACGTCGGCTGGACCCCGTACGAGGAGGTTCACCTCATCGACGGCAACGACGAGCGCGGCATCAACGTGGGACTGCTGACGCGGGAAGAACATCAGGTCATCACCATCCGCACGCACGTGTACGCGCGGGACAGCTCGGGCACGATCTTCTCCCGCGACTGCGCCGAGTACCACGTGCGCACGCCGGCGGGCCCCGAGGTCGTCGTGCTCGTGAACCACCTGAAGTCCAAGGGGTACGGCTCTCCCGGCGACCCGATCGGCGCCCGCCGACGGTTCCGCCAGGCCGTCCGCATCGCCCGCATCGTGAACCGGCTGCGCGACGAGGGCCATGAGCACATCGCCGTCGTCGGCGACCTCAACGACACCGCGGACAGCGAGGCGCTGCGGCCGTTGTTCCAGCGCACCGGTCTGCGGGACATCAGCGAGCACGAGAACTTCGACTGGGACCACCGGATGGGCACGTACCGCGGCGTGAACGAGAAGGGCAAGATCGACTACGTCCTGCTCACGCCGGAACTGTTCGCCAAGGCCACCGGCGGCGGCGTCTTCCGCAAGGGCGTGTGGCGCGGGCCGCGGACCAAGAACCGTTGGGACGTCTACGAAACGATGACGAACGAGGTGCACGCGGCGAGCGACCACGCCGCGATCTACGCGGACATCGACTGGAGCGCCTGAGGGTGCTCTCAGGCCCCGCGAGCCTGTTGGTAGCAGGAAAGCGCCTGTTGATGTTGAGTTGGTAGTACTTGCAGACGCCATCAGGGCCAGGCGCGGGGCCGCTCGAGCGAGTAACGGACACAACTTCTGGCGACAGGCTCAGAGCAGCTCGACGGTCACCTCGATGACGTCGCCCGGCCCGACGTCGTTCTTCTTGCGCACCGCGGCCTTGACCGGCAGCACGTAACACCCGGACTGCTTGTCCGGGAACACCGACGTCGACCACGTGCTCGCGCCGACCCCGGCCCGCACCTTCACCGAGCCGAAGCCGGGGCCGGGCGTGGCGACGTCGCGGATATGGTCCGAGACGTCCTCCGGCAGCGTCACGAAGGTCCAGGTCTCGGTGCGGCGGGCGTCCCAGATCCAGAGCTCCGCGTCGAAGACGAACATCGCCCCATTCTCGCAGTCCGTGACATCTGGGCGGCCTCTCGCGCGCGTTCGCCCGTTGGAGTGACGAAGGCCACCGACCATTTCGGTCGGTAAACCTACCGAACCGGTCGGTAAACGCCGTAAAGTCGACTGCATGCCACGACAGCCCAGGACCGGGGTCGACGAGAAGATCCTCGACGCCGCCGCCGCGCTCTTCGCGCGGCACGGCTTCGAGCAGACCTCGTTGAAGTCGCTCGCGGACGCTGTCGGCCTGTCCAAGGCCGGCCTGCTGCACCACTTCCCGAGCAAGGACGCTCTCTTCGAAGCGGCGTGGGAGCAGAGCCGTGTGCTCACCCGGCACGTCCTCGACCAGGTCTCCTCGCTGCCCGCAGGGTCAGAGCGGGACCGGCGGTCGCTGGAGCTGCTGACCGACTACGCGCTGGACCGGCCAGGACTGGTCTCGCTGCTGTTCCGGACGATGACGGCGCCGGGTGAGGACCCGCAGCAGGCGCAGGACGAGCTGCTCCTCAACGAGATGTTCGTCATCGACCCCGAGAAGGAACTACCCCGCGCGGTCCGGATCGTCGGCGCGCTGAGCTCCATGGCCGTGCTCACCCTTCTGGCCAACCAACAGGGTGAGAAGTCGACATGGCGTCCCTTGATCCTCGCTACCTGTTACGACGCACTCGGGCACCAGGAGGCCTGACCATCATGGCGAAACTGCTCTACAAACTGGGACTCGGTGCGCACAGGCACCGCCTCCCGGTCGTCCTGATCTGGCTGCTCGTGCTGATCGGCTCCGGCGTCGGCGCGTTCACGCTCGGCGGTGAGACGTCCAACTCGATGTCCATCCCCGGCCAGGAGTCGACCACCGCCCTGGAGCGCATCCAGGAGAAGTTCGGCTCCGGCGAGACCGCGTCGGCCAAGGTCGTCGTGCAGGCCCCGGACGGCCAGAAGCTGCCGCAGCACATCAAGACGATCACCGACCTGGTGGCCGACGAGTCCGCGCTGAAGGGCGTGCGGTCGGCGACGAACCCGCTCGACCCGGCGGCGCCGACCGTCAACCGCGACGTCAACGTCGGCTACAGCACCGTCACCTACGACGTGAAGCCCGGTGAGGTCACCGACGAGCAGCGCGCCGAGCTGACCAAGGCCGTCGACAAGGCCCGCGCGGCCGGTCTGACCGTCGAGATCAGCGGTACCGCGATGCAGGAGACGCCGCACGTCGGTGGCCCGACCGAGGCCATCGGTGTCGTGCTGGCGCTGGTCGTGCTCGCCCTGACCTACGGCTCGCTCGTCACCGCGGGCATGAACCTGCTCAGCGCCGGCATCGGCGTCGGCATCGGCACGCTCGGCATCACGATCACCACCGGGTTCATGGACCTGCAGTCGACCACGCCGATCCTCGCCTCGATGCTGGGTCTCGCCGTCGGCATCGACTACGCGTTGTTCATCATCAACCGCTACCGCCAGGAACTGCGCCGCGGCTCCGACGTCGGCCACGCCGTCGCGACCGCGGTCGGCACCGCCGGTTCCGCCGTCGTCACCGCCGGTCTCACCGTGGTGATCGCGCTGGTGGGTCTCGCGATCGCGGGCATCCCGTTCCTCACGCAGATGGGCGTCTCCGCCGCCGCCACGATCGTCGTGTCGGTGCTGATCGCCATCACGCTGGTGCCCGCGGTGCTGAGCATGCTCGGCCGCCGCGTGCTGACCCGCAAGGAACGCTCCGCCACCGTCGAGAACCCGGTGGAGCCCAAGGACCGCGGTGTCATCCGCGGCTGGGCCGGTGCGATCACGCGCAACCGCGTCGTCGCGCTGCTGCTGTCGGTCGTCGCGCTCGGCATCGTCGCGATCCCGGTGGCGTCCATGGACACCACGCTGATCCAGAAGCCGCCGGCCGGCTCCACCCAGGAACGTGCCGACCAGATCCTCGCGAAGGGCTTCGGCGAGGGCTTCAACGGCCCGATCATCGTCCTGTTCGAGGGCCAGGGCGCCGCCGCGACGGCCAAGACCGCGTCCGAACCGCTCGCGAAGCTGTCCGACGTCGCCATGGTGACGCCGGCCCAGCCGAGCCAGGACGGCAACGCCGCACTGGTCACCGTGATCCCGAAGTCCGGCCCGGACAGCACCGAGACCGAGAAGCTCGTCGCCGACCTGCGCGCCGAACTGTCCGATGTGCAGGGTGGCAAGGCGTACGTCACCGGTGCCACCGCGGTGAGCGTCGACGTGGCCACGTCCCTGGACAAGGCCCTGCCGATCTACCTCGCGGTCGTCGTCGGCCTCGCGCTCGTGCTGCTGATCCTGGTGTTCCGCTCGCTGCTCGTGCCGCTGGTCGGTGTGCTCGGCTTCCTGCTGACCATCGGCGCGTCGCTCGGCGCCACCGTCGCGGTGTTCCAGTGGGGCTGGCTCTCCAGCGCGGTGAACCTCGAGAGCACCGGCCCGCTGATCAGCCTCACGCCGATCCTGGTGATCGGCATCCTGTTCGGCCTCGCCATGGACTACCAGATCTTCCTGGTGTCCCGGATGCACGAGGCGCACCACCGCGGCGCCAAGCCGCTGGAGGCCATTACCACGGGCTTCCGCCAGGCGGCCCCGGTCGTCGTGGCCGCGGCGCTGATCATGTTCTCGGTGTTCGCGGGCTTCGTCCCCGCGGGCGAGGCGACCGTGAAGTCGATCGCCTTCGCACTGGCCGTCGGCATCTTCGTGGACGCGTTCGTGGTCCGCATGGTGCTCGTGCCCGCGGCGCTCGCCCTGCTCGGTGAGCGCGCCTGGTGGCTGCCGAAGTTCCTGCGCTGGCTGCCGGAGCTCGACGTCGAGGGCACCGCGCTCGACGAGCTGCCGAACGAGAAGAAGAAGCAGGAGCCGGTCTCGGTCTAGCCGTTTCCGCTCACCGGTCCGTCATGCCCATGATCACGGGCATGACGGACCTGTCTGTTCTCCAGCACACTCCTGGACCGCGAAGGGTCCTGCGCCAGGCCCTGATGGCGTCTGCAAGTACCACCAACTCAACATCAACAGGCACTTTCCTACCACCAACAGGCTTGCGGGGCCCGAAAGGGCACGGCGCCTGTTCGTCAGACGGCGAACAGGTTGGGTGTGGTTGACGGCGATTCGATCAAGAGTTGGTGGTACTTGCAGACGCCTCGGCAGCAACCAGGACACGAGGTTTCGGACAAGACCTCTGGCCAGGTGCTCAGGAGGCTGAGTGGCCGCACGCGTCTTCCGCTACTTCTTCGGTCAGGCCACCTGTCCGGCATGCGACGCCGAACTCACGGTGTCCGACGAACTGCTCTGCCCCAGCAACCGCTCCACCCAGCGCGCGACGGTGCGCGGCGGCGGTTCGACCGCCCCTCCGAGGTGCGCGACCACGGTCAGCTCGGCCTCGTCCTCGACGGCGATCGCCCACCCGTGACGTTCGGTCCACAGCAAAGCGACGTCGTGATCGGGACGGCCCGGCAGGCGCCCGTCCACCGCGATGTACACCCGCAGCGGCTTCTGCCGGTCGATGCACGAGGACTCACCGCTCAAGCCGAGTTCCCGCGTGACCCTCAGTGCGTAATCAAGCGCTTTCAAGCCGTCACCGCCTCCGTCCGACCGGGGTAGCAGCGCCGACTGCTTGACGCAAGGTGCGGTTACCCCGGTGGACGGAGTGCGAATCCTCTACTCGCCGCCGAAGTCGCCGAAGTCCTCGAAGGCGTCGTCCATCATCTCGCCGACGACCATGCCGCCGACGAGGCCGGCGGCACCGGCCGCGACGACCGTGCCCATGCCCATCCCGCCACGACCGTGGTGACCGCCGTGGTGACCGTGCTGGCCGTAGCCCTGGATGCCGCCGCCGCGCTGGGCGACCTGGGTGAGCCAGCCGTTGATCGCCGACGCCCAGTCGGTGCCCTCGGACTCCTGGTGCGACACGCGGAAGTGACCGAACGCGTCACCGCCCGACGAGAACATGCCGCCGCGCTTGTCGGCCTCCAGGATCACGAACAGCTCGTGCGGGTTCGCCACGAACGTCAGCTCGACCTGCTGGACGGCACCGGCGAACTGGGCCGGCGGGAAGAACTCGATCTCCTGGTAGAAACCGAGCTCCTGCGGCACGCCGTGCAGGCGACCGGCCTCGACGTCCGCGCTGCGGAACGAGAAACCGAGCTGCCCGAACGCGTTGAGCACCGCGTCCTGCGACGGCAGCGGGTGGACCAGCACGGGGTCGAGGTCGCCCTTGTCCGGCGCGCCCGCGATCACGAGCTCGGTCCGCACGCCCACCGTCATGCCGGGCAGCTGGCCGCCGCCGACCGCGGTGATCGGGGTCTCCCACGGGATCGGCAGCTGGAACGGGATCGAGACCAGCTGACCGGCCCCGACCCGCACGCCCTGCTGCACGACGACCCGCAGGAACTCCGACACGCCGCCGTACTCGTGGTCACCGCGCTCGACCTCGACGCGGGTGACGAGCGACAGCACGACCTGGCCGATCTCGGCGTCCGCGCTGCCACCCTGGATGCGCACCTGCCCGGTGACGAGCTGGCCGGGCGTGGCGTGCGGCGAGTCCAGCACGGTGTCGACCGACGGGCCGCCGACGCCGAAGGCGCTGAGCATCCGCTTGAACATGTTGTGTTTCCTCCCTGGGAAACTCCGGTCAGCGGACGCCGACCGGACGGGTGTCGGTTTCATCCTCGAAGTCGCCGATCAGCTCTTCGAGGAGGTCTTCCAATGCGGCGATGCCAACAACGTCGCCCTCGGCCACCAGCGCGAGCTGCGAGCGTTCGGCCCGCATCGCCGTCACCGCCTGGGCCACCGGCATCGACGCGGGCAGCGTCAGCACCGGGCCCATCAGCTCCCGCGCCGGTGGGTCCTCGCCGCGGGCCGTGGCGCGCATGGCCTCGCGGATGTGCACGAGCCCCACGTACCGCCCGTCGTCGGTGACCGGGAAGCGCGACCGTCCACACCGGAGGCTGCGCTGCTCGATCTCCCGCGCGGTGGTGTCCCCGGTGACGACCGACGTCTCCGCGATCGGCACCATCACCTCGCTCACGGTCGTGCGCTGGACCTGCAGCATCCTCGTCAGCAACCGTTGCTGCGCCTCGGGGATCAGCCCGTGCTCCGCGGACTGGCGCAGCAGCATCCGCAGGTCGTCCGGCCGGTGCGCCTGCGCCAGCTCGTCCTGCGGCTCGACCTTCATCAGGCGCAGCAGGGCGTTCGACACGGCGTTGAGTCCACTGAGGAGCCAGCGGACCGAGCGGGCGAACGCGCGGAACGGCAGCGCCAGGATCAGCGCGGAGCGCTCCGGGTGCGCGATGGCCCACGACTTCGGGGCCATCTCGCCGACGACCATGTGCAGGAACACCACCAGCACCAGGCTGATCGCGAACGCGATGCCGTAGGCGAACGCCTCCGGCAGGCCCGTCAGACGCAGCGCCGGTTCCAGCAGGTCCGCGACGGCCGGCTTGGCCAGCGCGCCCAGACCCAGCGTGCACAGCGTGATGCCGAGCTGGGCACCCGCGAGCATCAGCGACAGCTCGCGGACACCTGCCACGGCGGCGCGCGCCGCACGGGACGTCTCGGCGGCCTGTTCCAGCCGGTGCCGCTTGGCCGCGATCAACGCGAACTCGGCGGCGACGAAGAAGGCGTTCAACGCCAGCAACACAACGGAGATCACGATGCTCATCGGGACAACACCACCGAGTCGGGCACGTTGCGCGCCACTGTGGTGACCACCAGGCGCACTCCGTTCATCTCGATCTCGTCTCCCGCTTCAGCCACGCGCCCGAGCTGGTGAAGCACCAGGCCGGACACCGTGTCGTAGGCGTCGTCGGCGGGGAGCTCCACACCGGTGATGTCCTCGACCTCGTCCAGCCTCATGCGGCCGGGCACGCGCCAGTCGTCGCCGATCTTCTCGATCATCTCGGCCACCCGGTCGTCCTCGTCGTGGATCTCCCCGACGAGCTCCTCGGCCAGGTCCTCCAGCGAGACCACGCCGGCGAACCCGCCGAACTCGTCGACCACGCAGGCGAGCTGACGGCGTTCGGTGCGCAGCCTCTCCAGCACGGCGGGCAGCGGCAGCGTCGCCGGGACCACCAGCGCGGGCGAGGCGATCTTCTCGATCGCGGTCGTGGCACGTTCCTCCGGCGGCACCGTCAGCACCTCGGCCAGGCCGACGACACCGCGCAGGTCGTCCTGGTCCTCACCGGTCACGGGGAAACGCGAGTTCCCGGTCTCCAGCAACGCCACCACGCGCGAGGCGGGATCGTCGAACCGCACGGTGTGGACGTTCACGCGGGGCGTCATCGCCTGTTCCGCGACGAGCTCGCGGAACCCGATGCCGTGCTCCAGCAGGCGCGTCAGCTCCGGGTCGAGGTGACCCTGCTCCCCCGCCTCCTCGACGATCTGCCGGAAGTCCTCCGGCGTCGCGCCCTGGGGCAGTTCCTCGACGGGTTCGATGCCGATGGCGCGCAGCAACCGGTTCGCGGCCGCGTCGAACAGCCGGATCACCGGCCCTGCGACCTTCAGGTACACGAGCGTCGAGGAGCTCAGGGCGAGTGCCAGCTTCTCCGGCCGCGCGATCGCGAGGTTCTTCGGCAGGAGCTCACCGAGCACCATCTGCACGAAGGTCGCGAAGACCAGCGCGATCACCATCGAGCCGGGCACACCGAGCCCGGTGCCGAGCAGCGGCTCGGCCACGTATCCCACGAGCAGCGCCGTCACCGTGATGCCGAACTGGGCACCGGACAGCATGAACGAGAGCTTCTGCGTCACGCGGTAGGCACGGTCGGCGGCCTTCGAGCCGCCCTCGGCCAACTGCTGCAGGCGGCCGCGGTCGACCGCCATGTAGGCGAACTCCTGCGCGACGAAATACCCCGTGGCCGCGGTGAGCGCCACGATGGCGAGCAAGCCGGATGCGATCAACAAGACGCACCCGGCCCAGTACTACAGCCGTCTACATCGGCTTCTTCAGGCATGCACCAACAGTAGCACGTAGCACTGTATGGTTCTCGGTGACGGGAGGTGGGCGACATGTCCGAGGCACTGCTGAAGATCGGCGAACTCGCCGCCCGCGCCGGCGTGAGCATCCGCACCGTCGACTACTACACGACGCTGGGCCTGATCAGCCCCGCCCAGCGCACCGCGAGCAACTACCGCCTCTACCGCGCCGACGACGTGGAACGCATCCACCTCGTACAACGCCTGGAGGTCCACGGTCTTCCCCTGGAGGACATCGCGCGGGCGTTCTCGGCCGGTCCCGCCGACACCGCGGCGGTGCTCGGCCAGATCGACATGGACCTGCGCACGCTCCAGGAGGCCGCCGACGCCGCGTCGCCGGAGATGCACGGCCTGCTGTCGGTGATCGCGAACCGCGTTCATTCACTGATCTCCATCGCGCTGCAACTCCCCCCGGACCTCCCGATGTAGCTAGGGTCGGGAGAGACCGCAAGGAGGCGCTCAGTGGGGCTACGCAGCGAGCACTGGTACGCAGGTCAGGACCGCAACGCCTACATCCACCGGGCGTGGATGCGCCGCGGCACCCCCGACGACGCCTTCTCCCGCCCGCAGATCGCGATAGCCAACAGCGCCTCCGACCTGACGCCGTGCAACGCGCACCTGGACGAGGTCGCGAAGTCCGTGTCGAACGGCGTGTACGAGGCGGGCGGCATCCCGCTCAACCTCCCGGTGGTGTCGCTGGGCGAGACCAACGTCCGCCCCACCGCGATGTTGTGGCGCAACATGGCCGCGATGGCCGCAGAGGAGATGCTGCGCGCGAACCCGGTCGACGGCGTGGTGCTGCTCGGCGGGTGCGACAAGACGATCCCGGCACTGCTGATGGCCGCGGCGTCCGTCGACATCCCCGCGGTCGTGGTGCCGGGCGGGCCGATGCTCACCGGCACGTTCCGCGGCACTCCCCTGGGCTGCGGCACGGACGTCTGGCGGCTGTCCGAGGAGGTGCGCGCCGGCACGTTGTCGCAGGAGCAGTTCATGCGCTCGGAGTCGGCGATGATCCGCAGCCGCGGCCACTGCAACACCATGGGCACGGCGTCCACGATGGCACTGGTCGCGGAGGCGCTGGGCACCGTCGTCCCCGGCGTGGCGGGCACCCCGGCGCCGGACAGCAGGCTGCTGGAGGCCTCCCACGGCACCGGACGGCTGATCGTCGAGCTGATCGAGAAGGACCGGCGCCCCAGCACGTTCCTCACGAAGGCGAACTTCCACAACGCGATCGTGGCGCTGGCGGCGATCGGCGGCTCGACCAACGCCGTGGTGCACCTGCTCGCGATCGCCGGACGCCTGGGCGTCGACCTGACGCTGGACGACTTCGACCGCGTCGGCTCCGGGGTGCCGTTGCTGGTGGACCTGCAGCCGGCCGGCCGGTTCCTGATGGAGGACTTCCACCGCGCGGGCGGGCTGCTGGCCGTGCTGCGGGAGGTGCGGGACCTGCTCGACCCGAATGCCCTGTCCGTCACTGGCCGCCCGCTCGTCGACCACCTCGACGACGCGCCGATCTGGGACCCCGAGGTGATCAGGAGCCGGCAGGAGCCGATCATCGCCGAGGGCGGGATCGCGGTGCTGCGCGGCAACTTGGCGCCATCAGGATGTCTGATCAAACCGGCGGCCGCGTCGGCGCACCTGTTGCAGCACCGGGGCAGGGCCGTCGTGTTCGACAGCATCGAGGACTTCCACGCCCGCATCGACGATCCGGATCTCGACGTGGACGCGGACTCCGTGCTGGTGCTGCGCGGTTGCGGTCCGCGCGGTTATCCCGGCATGCCGGAGGTGTCGAACATGCCGTTGCCGAAGAAGCTGCTGGAACAGGGCGTGCGCGACATGGTGCGGATCTGCGACGGGCGCATGAGCGGCACCGCGTACGGCACCGTCGTCCTGCACGTGGCGCCGGAAGCGGCGGCAGGCGGACCACTGGGACTGGTCCGCACGGGCGACGTCATCGTGCTGGACGTGGAGAACCGCCGCATCGACGTGGAGGCGCCGGACTTCCTGTCCCGCACGCCGAACGCTGCGATGACCGCGGCGTTCGCGGCACCGAGGCGAGGCTGGGAACGGCTCTACGTCGACCACGTCCTGGGCGCCGACACCGGAGCCGACCTCGACTTCCTGGTCGGCTCCAGCGGTAGCGACGTCACCCGCGAGTCGCACTGACCTCAGTGCGCGTGTGAGTGCTCCTCGACGTGACCCGCGTCGTGGACGTGCGCGTGTGAGTGCGTTTCCCCGTCGTGCGTGTGGGTGTGTTCGTGCTCAACGTGATCGTGCGCGTGTTCGCCATGCGGATGCGTGTGAGTCGTGTCGCCGTGACTGTGCTCGTGAGTGTGCACTCCGTTGGTCATGGCCTTGATGCTGACATGAGTCCTGCTTGACCGCACTGATGCCAACTCTTGCCTATTGCAACTTCGTTGCTGTTAGCTGCTCCCGGCAACACGGACTTCTGGGGAGGATCTGCATGCGGCGAGCTGTTCTGGTGGCCCTCGTGCTGGTGGCGGGGTGCTCGTCCCCCGACGGCGCGACGACCGGTCCGGCCACGTCGATCGTGATCGGCGCGGGCAGCGAGCCGGAGAACCTCAACCCGGTGCTCGGGTACGCCCCGGACGGCGCCGCGAAGATCTTCGACGGCCTCGTCTCGCGTGACGCCTCGCTGGCGCTGAAACCGGCACTGGCCGCGGAGCTGCCGACGGCGTCGGCGGACGGGCTGACGTGGACGGCCAAGCTGCGCAAGGACATCACGTTCTCCGACGGCACGCCGGTGTCCGCGAACGACGTCGTGTTCACCTACAAGTCCTTGCTGGACAAGAAGGTGAACTCCACGATCGCCTCCCGTTTCGACGCGCTGGCCGACGTGGTGGCGCTCGACCCGGGCACGGTCGAGTTCACGCTCGCTTACCCCTACGCGCCGTTCGCCCAGCAACTCGCGCTCGGCATCGTGCCCGCCGCGAAGCTGACCGGCACGGACATCAACAGCGCATCCTTCAACACCGCCCCGGTCGGCACCGGCCCGTACGTGGTCGAGTCGTGGCGCAAGGGCGACCGGCTCGTCTTGAAGGCCAACGAGAAGTACTGGGGCGGCGCGCCCGCGATCAAGAGCGTGACCGTGGTGTTCGTGCCCGACGACAACGCCCGCGCGACCCGCATGGCCGCCGGCGAGTTCGACGGAACGGTGCTGCCGCCCAAGCTCGCCCAGACCTACCGCGACCGGTCCGGCTACAAGATCGTGCAGAACCCGTCCGCCGACTACCGCGGCCTCGGCATCCCGTCCGAGCTGCCGTTCACCTCGACTCCGCAGGTCCGGCGCGCGATCAACCTCGGTCTCAACCGCCAGGCCATGATCGACGCCGTGCTCGCCGGTTCCGGCAAGCCCGCGTCCACGCCGATCTCGCCGTACCTGAAGGACTGGTACAGCGAGGGTTCCGCGTTCCAGTACGACGTCGGCGAGGCCGAGCGGCTGCTCGACGAGGCCGGGTGGCGCAAGGGTGCCGACGGCAAGCGCGCCAAGGACGGCCAGCCCGCCAAGCTGCCGGTCCTCTACCCGGCGCCGGACGTGCTGCGCAAGGAACTGGCCCTCGCCACGGCCTCCGACATCGCGAAGCTCGGCATCGACGCGCCCGTCGAGGCCACCACGTTCGAGATCATGCTGCAACGCCAGAAGGAAGCGGCGGCGGTGTGGGGCGGCGGCGACCCGTACGACCCGGACACGGCCGCGTACACGTTGCTGCACTCGCGCTACGCGGGCCAGCAGGGCTACGTCAACATGACGCTGTACCGGAACTCCACTGTGGACACCGCGCTCGACACCGCGCGCCGCAGCCTCGACCCGGCCGCGCGCAAGAAGGCCTACGACGAGTTCCAGACGGCGTACGCGGCCGATCCCGGCTGGGCGTTCCTGGTGTTCCTCGACCACACCTACGTGCTGCGCGACAAGTGGAACGGCCAGGAGACCCAGGTCGAACCGCACGACCACGGCCTCGTGCACGCGGTGTGGTGGAACCTCGAGCGCTGGACGCCGAAGTCGTGACCCGGTCGATCGGCCTGTTCACGCTGCGGCGCCTGGCCTTCGCGGTCCCGGTGCTGCTCGTGGTCAGCTTCGCGCTGTTCGTGCTGGCCAAGGCCAGCCCGTTCGACCCGGTCGAACGCTACTTCGGCGTCCGGATCATCGGTGCCTCACCGGAACGCGTGGCGCAGCTGCGGGAGAACTGGGGCGTGGACGAACCCGTCGTCACCCAGTACTGGGCCTGGCTGCGGCACGCGCTGGCGGGCGACCTCGGCGACTCGCTGTCGTTGCAGCAACCCGTGTCCGCGGTGATCGGCGACCGTCTCGGGTGGACGGTGCTGCTGGTGTCGGTCGGCTTCACGCTGGCGCTGGTGCTCGGACTGCTGCTGGGCACGCTCGCGGCGTGGCGGCAGGGGTCGTGGCTCGACCGCTCGATCACGGGCAGCTGTTACGCGCTGGAGGCCGCGCCGGTCTTCTGGCTCGGGCTGGCGGTGCTGTACGTGTTCGCGCTGCAGCTGCGCTGGCTTCCCGGCGGCGGTGTGACCACCGGGTCCGAACCGCCGTCCGTCGGCGGGGTCGCGGTCCACATGGTGCTGCCGGTGGCGGTGCTGGCGATCTCGCAGGCGCCGTGGTTCGTGTTGTTCGTGCGGCAGAACCTCCTGGAGTCGTTCACGCAGGACCACGTGATCGGCGCACGGGCTCGCGGGTTGCCCGATCACCTGGTGGTGTCGGGGCACGCGCTGCGCACCTCGCTGCTGCCGTTCCTGACGCTGCTCGGCGCCAGGCTGCCCGAGCTGATCACCGGGGCGTTGCTGGTGGAGACGGTGTTCTCGTGGCCGGGCATCGCGCGGGCGACGGTGGAGGCGGCGCTGAACGTCGACTTCGCGCTGCTCGGCGCGCTGACCGTGATGGCGACGGGCGTGGTGCTGCTGGGCAACCTGCTGGCCGACGTCCTGTACGCGCTGGCCGACCCGAGGGTGGCGCTCGATGGCTGACCTGATCTGGCGGCCCGCCCCGCGCAGCCGCCTCACCGCCGCGAGCCCGCCCCGCTCACCTCGCTGGCGGCTGCTGCCCTCCGCGGTCATCCTCGCCGTGGTCGCGCTGACCGTCGTGGTCGTGCCGCTGTTCGTGGAGCTCAACGAGCAGTACGTCGACCTCGCGATCGCCAACCAGCCGCCGTCGGCCGCGCACCTGTTCGGCACCGACGAACTGGGCCGCGATGTGCTGCTGCGCTGCGTCTACGCGCTGAGGGTCTCGCTCACCGTCGGCGTGGTCGCGGCCCTGATCTCCGCGATCGCCGGCACGGCCGTCGGCGCGCTGGCGGGGTCGATCGGCGGCTGGTTCGACCGGATCATGATGCGCGTGGTCGACGCGATCGCCTCGGTGCCGCACCTGTTGCTGGGCATCGTGATCGTCGCGATCCTGCGGCCGAGCCTGAGCGCCGTGATCATCTCGATCGCCCTGACGCACTGGCTCACCGCGGCCAGGATCGTGCGGTCGGAGGTGCTGTCGCTGCGGACCAGGCCGTTCATCGACGCTGCCATCGTCGGTGGTGCCTCGCGACTCCAGGTGATGACCCGGCACCTGCTGCCGAACGTCGCCCCGCAGGTCCTGCTCGCGACCACGCTGATGGTGCCGCACGCGGTGTGGCACGAGACCGCGTTGTCGTTCCTGGGCCTCGGACTGCCCCCGCACGCGGCCAGCATCGGCAACATGATCAACGACGCCCAGCGCTCGTTGCTCATCGGCGGCTGGTGGATGTCACTCGCACCGGGACTGCTGCTGATCATCACGACGCTGGCGGTGTCCGGGGTGAGCGGTGTGTGGCGGGACCGGCTGAACCCCAAGCGGCGCACGGAGTTGACGTGGTGAACCTGGAGATCGACCGGGTGTCGGTGCGGTTCGCGCTCAAGGGCGCGACCGTCGAGGCCGTGAACGACGTGTCGCTGCGGATCCGGCCCGGCGAGTGCGTGGCGCTGGTCGGCGAGAGCGGCTGCGGCAAGACGGTGCTGGCCTCGGCGCTGCTCGGGTTCCTGCCGGGCAACGCGGAGACCAGCGGCAGCGCGCGGCTCGGCGACGTGGACCTGCTCGCGGCGACCGACCACGAGCTGGCGACCACCGTGCGGGGCAGGCAGATCGGCCTCATCCCGCAGAGCCCGGCGAGCCACCTCACGCCCGTCCGCACCGCGCGTTCCCAGCTGGAGGAGGCCGCGCGGATCCTCGGTGGTGACGCCGCGAAGGCCGCCGAACGCGCCGGTCTGCTGCCCGAGCACCTCGACCGCTACCCGCACGAGCTGTCCGGCGGCATGGCGCAACGGGTCGCGAACGCGTTGGCGCTGGTCGGCAACCCGTGGCTGCTGATCGCCGACGAACCCACCACCGGCCTCGACCGCGACCTCGTGGACGGGCTGCTGGACGAGTTCCGCAGGCTGGTCGACGACGGGCACGCCGTGCTGCTGATCACGCACGACCTCGCGGCGGCGCACCGGATCGCCGACCGGATCGCGGTGATGTACGCGGGCCGGATCGTGGAGGTCGGCCCCGCCCACGAGGTGCTCGACAGCTCCCGGCACCCCTACAGCCGAGGGCTCGCCAACGCCCTGCCGGAACGGGACTTCCTCCCGATCCCCGGCCAGCCTCCCCTGCTCACCGACCTGCCGGCGGGCTGCGCGTTCGCCCCGCGCTGCGACCAGGCCACCGCGATCTGCGAGGACCGCCCCGTGCTCACCGACGACCCGCACGCCGTCGCGTGCCACCTGCCGTGCTGACCGCGCACAACGTCACCGCTGGCTACAGCGCTCCGGTGATCACCGACGTCAGCCTCACCGTCCACCCAGGACAGACCGTCGGTCTCGCCGGGCCGAGCGGGTCGGGGAAGTCCACTTTGGCCCGGGTGCTCGCGTTGCTGCACAAACCCTTCGCCGGCACCGTGGAGATCGACGGCGAGACCGTCACCGGGTTCCGGTTCAAGGCACGGCAACGCACGAGGATCGGTGTGCTGTTCCAGCAGCCCCGGCTCTCCGTCGACCCGCGCTTCACCCTCCGCCAGGCGATCGCTGCGCCCCTCCAGAACCAGGACCGCGTCGGCGAACTGGCCGAGCTGGTCATGCTCACCGACGACCTGCTGGGCCGCCGGCCGCACGAGGTCAGCGACGGCCAGCTGCAACGCGCCTGCCTGGCCCGCGCGCTGGCGTTGAACCCGCGCTACCTGATCTGCGACGAGATGACGACCATGCTGGACGCGTCGACCACGGCCGCGCTCGTCGGCGTGATCCGGGCGTACCAACGTGAATCGAACGCGGGAGTTCTCGCGATCTCGCACGACGCCACGCTGCTGGACAGGTGGGCGGACGAGACCGTCAGACTTTCAGCACCGCGTCCACGATGACGTTGTTCCGGTAGCTGCCCGCGACCCGGTCGAAGTCGCCGCCGCAGGTCACGAGCCGCAGTTCCGACAACGGCGTCGGCCCGTACACCGCCTCCGTCGGGAACGCGGTCTTGTCGGTGGTGTGGGTGCCGCTCACGACGAACGTGAGCTTGCTGCCGTCCTCGCGCTCGACGAGCACCTCGGCACCGGGCTGCAGCTCCGGCAGCCGGAAGAAGACGCCCGGACCGGTCCTGGAGTCGACGTGCCCGGCGATCACCGCAGGTCCGGGGGCTCCCGGCGCGATTCCGGCCGCGTACCAGCCGGCCTTGTCCGTGCGCGTCGGCGGCTCCAGCGCCCCGGTGGAATCCACCTTCAGCGCCTCGAGCTTCGTGTCGACGCCGATCGAGGGGATCAGCACGGTGACCGGCTCCGGTGCCTCGTCCGCGCCGGGCCCCTTGACCACGTAGATCAGCGTGACCAGGACCGCCACTCCCATCAGGAGCTTGCCCTTGGCCATCAGCCGAACCGGAACAACCGGCCGCGCACGGCGTACATCCCGACGCCGACGATGAGCGCGATGACCAGCGCGGTGAGCCAGTCCCAGCCGCCCGCCATGCCGCCGAACCCGGTCTCCTGCCCGCCGGTGGGCACGACCTCGGAGCCCTTGGCGTCGGTCCGCAGCTCGATGCGCCGGGCGTTGACCAGCAACGAGTAGACGCCGCCTGCTTCGAGCGGCGCGTCCAGCGTCGTCGAGTCCTTGCCGCGCTGCTGCACCTGCAGGCCGTCCGAGCCGGGCGGCACGAGGACGTAGCCGGTCGCCGAGTTCGGCTGCACACCGCGGTGCACCGTCGTGGCGCCCCGCTGAACGTCGGTCTCCGCGTCGCCCGCGTTGATCACCCGCAGCCTGGCCTGGCCGTTGGGCGGCTGGCTGATGTCGTCCTCGAGCACCTTCATCGAGGACGCGATGTCGACGATCGTGTACGCCTGCCCGCTGCCCACCCGCACGCTCAGCGACCGCAGCAGCGGGCTCCCTGGCTCGGACATGCGGAACTCGACGACGTGCTCCCCCGGCTCGACGCGCCGGTAGTCCCACAGCTCGGCGTAGTCGAGGGTGCCGAGCTTGACCCCGTCGAGGACGGCGTCGACGCGCGCCTGGTCCGTCGACATGTGCCCGAGGCGCAGGTACGTGCCTGTCGCCGCCTGCGCGGGAGAGGCCGTGAGCAGCAGCAACAGCACGACAGCGAGCACTCGCACGCGGCCCCCTCCCCTCACTGAACGGTTCAACGATAACTCGGCTGATCAGGATGCGGTGAGGTTCCGCCGCCACCGGTTACCCCGCCGCGGATCAGTTGATGTCAGCCCCGCGGGAACCGATCGGTGACGTCCAGCCCGTCCGGCAGCACCTCGAACAGGTCGACCGGCGTCCGCTGCGACACGAGCTCGCTCCGGTGCCGGCGTTTCAACCGGTCCCGCGCCACCACGACCTGCTGGCCGGGCGCGGACAGCACGAGGACCGGCACCGCGCCCTGCGCGACGTGCCCGCTCACCCGGTCCGCGGGCCCGCGCCCGAACTTGAGCACCTTCCCGTACCGCACCAGGTAGAGCAGGGGCTCCTCGCCGCGCAAGCGCTTGAGCCGCCGCACCTCCCCGGTCTCGTCGTCGCGGCCCCACGTGCCGTGCGACTTCGTCAGCCACCGGTACCCGGTCCACGGCAGCCCGTGCACGTCGGTCGCGAGCACGGTCCAGCCCGGCCGGAAGTACTTGGCCAGCCGGACCTTCACGGTCGTCGCCGCGAGGAACTCCGAGTTCTCCCGCCAGGTGCCGTCGAGCTCGAGCCGGTGCGCGATCTTCTGCACCGCCGGGTCCGGCACCGACCTGTCGTCCAGGCACACCAGGCACCTCGTGTGCCAGCCGACGCCGCACGAGCGCGCGACACCGCACCACCCGCACCGCTGGATCTGGACGGGAGCGCCGCCGGGCCTGTCGTGCTCCACCTTCATCTGGTCCGACACGACCTGCAGGCACGGTGCGCACAAAGAGCACCACGCGACCTCGGTGACCTCCTTGCGCGGCAACCGGGTCATGCAGTTGATGCACTGCTTCACTTTTCGCCCTCCCCTTGCGGGAAAGCCTATTCCAGCGCCCTTCGCAGACGCGAGGAGACGAGCGCGTGACGAGGGTCGGCGGCCGGGAGCAGCAGGTGCAGGCGTTCGAGCACCTCGGCGTCCTCACCGCTGTCCGCGAACGACAGCAGCGCGTCGAGATCTCCCCGCTCCAGCACGCCCTTGCGCACCGCGGCGGCCAGGTCGACCCGTTCCTCGCGCACCACCGGCGCGTCCGAACGGGGCAGCAGATCGCCGCTGTAGTGCCGGGTGGCCTTGCCGGCGTCGCCGGATCGCAACGCCGTCCGCACGTCGAGGAAGTCGCCGCGCACCACCGCATCGAGCCGATATGGCCTCGTCAACAGGACACCACCGAGCTGCGCACGCAGCCTGTGCAGCTCCGCGCGGACCGTGGTCGGGTTCCCACGTTCACCATAGAGCAACAATGCGAGTTGTTCGGCCGTCAGTCCCTTGGGGTGCAGGGCGAGCGCCGTCAGCACCTCCGCGTTGCGCAACGTCAGCCCCAGTGGCCGTCCGTCGAGCTCCGCGTGCAGGCCGCCGAGGAAGTTCAGGGTCAGCACGTGCTGCCTCGGCGCGAACTGCCCGAGGTGGTGCTCGGCGAGGCGGGCGGCCGCGGACACGAGCTGTGCGACGGCCGGGTGCATGGTCTTGAGCGGCCCGCTGACGTCGACGACCCCCAGCAGCACCCCCGTGTGGGGGTCGTGGATCGGACTCGCCGCGCACGTCCAGCCGTGGTAGGTGCGCACGAGGTGTTCGCGGGAGTGCACGGTGACGGACCTGTCGGTCGCCAGCGCGGTGCCCATCGCGTTCGTGCCGATGACGTCCTCGCTCCAGCGCGAGCCCTCGGTGAGGTGGACGCGTTCGGCCTGGTGCCGGATCTGGTTGTCGCCCTCGCACCAGAGGATGTGGCCGCGGGTGTCGGTGACGATCATGATCGTGTCGTCCATCGACAGCGTGTGCGTGAGCAGCGGGACGGTCGCGGCCAGCGGATGCGCGCCGCGCAGGTCCGCGACCTCGTCCGGCGCGTAGACCACAGGGGCCTCGTGCCGGTCCGGGTCGACGCGCGCGGCAAGGGAGCGCCGCCACGACTCGAAGATCACCGGACGCGCGGCACCCAGCTCGACTGGGTCCATCGGTCCAGGATGCAGCCCGTAGCACCACACCGGCAAGCCTGGGGTTGCTCCGATCGGATGCAACGTGGGTGAAACGTTGCCGGTTCTACGTTCGCCGCCTGTTCGCAACGAGGCGGAAGGCAGGGCCCATGGCGAAGTACGCGGCTCCAGGACAACCGGACAGCGTGGTCACCTATCGCGACCGGTACGACCACTTCATCGGAGGCGAGTACGTGCCGCCCGCCAAGGGCCAGTACTTCGCCAACCCCTCCCCGGTCACCGGTGAGGACTTCACCGAGATCGCCCGCGGCACCGCCGAGGACGTCGAACGCGCGCTGGACGCCGCCCACGGCGCCGCCCGTTCGTGGGGCAGGACCTCGGTCGCGGAGCGCGCCAACGTGCTCAACAGGATCGCCGACCGCATCGAGGCGAACCTGGAGATGCTCGCGGTCGCGGAGACGTGGGACAACGGCAAGGCCGTCCGCGAGACGCTGGCCGCCGACCTGCCGCTCGCCGTCGACCACTTCCGCTACTTCGCGGGCGCCCTGCGCGCCCAGGAGGGCGGCATCTCGCAGATCGACGAGGACACGGTCGCCTACCACCTGCACGAACCGCTCGGCGTCGTCGCGCAGATCATCCCGTGGAACTTCCCGATCCTGATGGCCGTCTGGAAGCTCGCCCCCGCGCTGGCCGCGGGCAACGCGATCGTGCTCAAGCCCGCCGAGCAGACGCCGGCGTCGATCCACGTCCTGATGGAGCTGATCGGCGACCTCATCCCGCCGGGCGTGCTGAACGTCGTCAACGGGTTCGGCGTCGAGGCCGGCAAGCCGCTCGCGTCCTCGCGCCGCATCGCGAAGGTGGCGTTCACCGGCGAGACGACCACCGGCCGGTTGATCATGCAGTACGCCAGCGAGAACATCATCCCGGTCACGCTGGAGCTCGGCGGCAAGTCGCCGAACGTGTTCTTCGCCGACGTGGCCGCGCAGCGGGACGCCTTCTACGACAAGGCACTCGAGGGCTTCACGATGTTCGCGCTGAACCAGGGCGAGGTCTGCACCTGCCCGTCGCGCGCGTTGGTCCAGAGCGACATCTACGACAGCTTCATGGGCGACGCGGTGGCGCGCACGAAGGCGATCAAGCAGGGCCACCCGCTCGACACCGAGACGATGATCGGCGCGCAGGCGTCCAACGACCAGCTCGAGAAGATCCTTTCCTACATCGACATCGGCAAGCAGGAGGGCGCCCGCGTCCTGACCGGTGGCGAGCGCGCCGACCTCGGCGGTGAGCTGTCCGGCGGCTACTACGTGACGCCGACGATCTTCGAGGGCGACAACAAGATGCGGATCTTCCAGGAGGAGATCTTCGGCCCGGTCGTGTCGGTCACCCGGTTCTCCGACTACGACGACGCCATGAAGACCGCGAACGACACCCTCTACGGCCTGGGCGCGGGCGTGTGGTCGCGCGACGGCTCCGTCGCCTACCGCGCCGGCCGCGACATCCAGGCGGGCCGCGTGTGGGTGAACAACTACCACGCCTACCCGGCGCACGCGGCGTTCGGCGGCTACAAGCAGTCCGGCATCGGCCGCGAGAACCACAAGATGATGCTCGACCACTACCAGCAGACCAAGAACCTGCTCGTCAGCTACTCCCCGAATGCCCTGGGCTTCTTCTGATGCCCCGCGTCGCACTGACCCCTGAGGCCGCGGACGTGCTCCGCGGCCTCAGGGCTGAGCACGGCGACCTGATGTTCCACCAGTCCGGCGGCTGCTGCGACGGCTCGGCCCCGATGTGCTACCTGGCAGGGGAGTTCCGCACGGGCGGGTCCGACGTGCACCTGGGTGATCTCGCGGTCGACGAGTTCGTCATTCCTGTGTGGATGTCCGCGGCGCAGTTCGAGTACTGGAGCCACACGCACCTCACGATCGACGTGGTGCCCGGCCGTGGGAGCGGTTTCTCGCTGGAAGCACCGCTTGGAATACGTTTCCTGGTGCGCTCCCGGCTGCTCACGGACGAGGAGCTGTAGCGCACTACCATCTGCGCATGACCGTCCAATGCGGATGCTGCGGAGCCGAGATCACCTCTACGGACCGCATCGACTACCGGCTGAACCGTCCGGAGCAACTGCTCGGCGTGCCCGGCGAGCGACTCGGTGCCCCCACGGGCGGGTTGCTCGTCGGACCGGACGGCGACTCCTACATCCGTTGCCTGCTCCCGGTTCGGCTGACCGGCGGAACAGAGCTCGTGTTCGGCGCGTGGACGCAGATCAGCAAGGTCGACGCGATGTACGCCCACGCGGTGTGGGACAACGACGAGCAGTACGCGAACCTGCGGGTCTCCGGCACGTTCGCGAACGTCATCAAGCCGTGGGACCTGCTCGGCGTGCCGGTGGAGGCGGCGGTGCTCAACACCGACGAGCTGCCGTACTTCACCTCGCACCCGTTGCTGGAACGGGAATGGGACCGCGACGAGGTGCTGTGCCGCATCCGGCACCCGCTGCCGATCCCCGTCCGCGAGACCCTCGGCGAGGTCTGGACCGTCGAACGCACCGACGGCATGCGCTGCGCGGTCGAGGGCCGCACGGTGAAGTTCACGAGCCCGGACCGCCTGGTGGCGCTCGACGTCTACGCCGACCTCACCGGCGGCAGCGTGAGCGACTTCCTGGGCGCCGTCCTCGACGGCTACCCCGCCAGCGCCGAGCACTCGGTGACGCACGACGGCCCGGAGTTGCGTCACGTGTTCTGGCTCAGCGAGGTGATCGACGGCCACGAGGAGCAGGTGTTCCACGGGCACGTCGTCCGTCCCGGCACGATGATCTCCGTGCGCTGCGTGTACCGCTACCCGGCCGACCGCTCGTGGGCGCAGCACGTGCTCAACAGCGTCCGGTACATCGGGTGACGGCCTGCGAGTGCTGCGGCACCGAGGTGGACGACGCGGGCGCCATCGACCTGGATCTCGGCCTGCCCGCCGGCGTGCGGAACCCGAAGCTCCTGGCGGGTGGCAACGTGCTGCTGGCCAACGACGAGGCGTTCGTCCGGGCCGTGCTGCCCGTCGAGCTGACCGGCGACCTCGAACTGTGGTTCGGCGCCTGGATGCGCGTCGACCCCGACGACGCCCTGCACGCGGCCGACTCGTGGGACGCCCCCGGCTACGCCTCGCTGCGGATGACCGGCACGTTCGCGCACGACATCAAGCCGTGGGACGGCCTGCGCGGCGCCGAGGTGACCGCCGAGGTCCGCGAGCCCGACGACCTGCCCGAATACGTCCAGCACCCGTTGCTCGGCACGGTGTGGGACCGCGACGAGGTGCTCAGCGGCTACCTGGTCGAGCTGCCGGTCTCGATCCGGCAGAGGCTGCCCGGCCAGTGGAGCATCGAACGCACCGCGGGCCTCACCCCGCACGTGCTCGAGGAGGGCCTGCGCTTCGCCGGTCCCGGCCGCGCGGTGTTCGTGGACGTCCGCAGGGCCATCGGCACCTCCGCGGACAAGTTCCTGGAGATGGCGTTGGAGGGAGCTCCGGACGTGCCAGAGGACCAGCAGTTCCTCGTGCGCGACGGCGTGGAGCTGCGGCACGCGTTGTGGCTCACGGCCAGTTCGGAGGGCGTGCCGCGGCACGAGTTCCACGGGCACGTCGTGCGGTTCGGTGAGATGCTCGTGGTGACGTGCGTGCACGACGCCCCGGCCGACCACGCGTGGGCTCGTCACGTGTTGAACAGTGCCCGCTTCCGCCGCGTGACGCGCTCGTAACGTCAGGGAAATCCCAAGTTTGTGCGAGTGAACTGGACCACTTATCGAGCGGGACTCACGATTCCGCCATGAACGTCCTGCTGGCATTCGCACTCACCGCGAGTCTCACGTCGCCGGTGCACCTGCCTCCGACCGCACCGTGCCCGGAGAACGTCCCCGCAGGCACCACCTGCTACGAGGGCCGGGACCCCAACGGTGCGTACTACACGATCGCCGTGCCGAAGAAGTGGAACAAGACGCTGGTCGTGCACTCGCACGGTGGCCCCGACCTCGGCGAGCCGACGCCCGAGCGCACGCGTGACGACCTGAACCGCTGGGCCGTCATGGTCAAGGAGGGCTACGCGTGGGCGGGCACCTCGTACCGGCGCGGGGGCTACGGCACGCGGATGGCGGCCGAGGACACGAACAACCTGCGCAAGATGGTCAGCTCGATGCTCAAGCCGCACAAGGTCTACCTCCACGGGCAGTCGTGGGGCGGCAACGTCGCGGCCAAGACCATCGAGCTGTACAAGGGTTATGACGCGGCGTTGCTCACGAGTGGTGTGATGGCAGGCGGTTCGCGCGGTTACGACTACCGCGTCGACCTGCGCGTGGTCTACCAGTACTACTGCGGCAACCACCCGCGGCCGTCCGAGGCGCAGTACCCGCTGTGGCAGGGCCTGCGTCCCGGTTCCACGATGACGACGGCCGGGCTGCGCAGCCGGATCGAGGAATGCCTTGGCGTGGCGGGCAGTCGCACGCCCGAGCAGCAGCAGAAGCTCACCGACATCCTCACGGTCACGAAGATCCCCGAGGAGACGCTGAACTCGCACCTGAACTTCGCGACGTTCACGTTCCGCGACATGGTGCACCTGCGTCTGGGCGACCGGAACCCGTTCAGCAACACCGGCGTGGTGTACAAGGGTTCGCACGACGACAAGGCGCTGAACGCCGGCGTCGAGCGCTTCGCCGCGGATCCCGCCGCGCGTGCCGAGCTGGCCTACGACAGTGACCTCACCGGCAAGATCGACATCCCGGTGCTGTCGGTGCACGCGATCGGTGACCCGACCGCGTTCGTCGAGCACGAGTCCGCCTACAAGGACGTCGTGACGAAGGCCGGGCGCTGGTACAACCTCGTGCAGACCTTCACCACGGAGGCCACGCACAGCGCGTTCAGCGACTCGGAGTACGCCGCGGCCATGCAGTCGCTGCAGGCCTGGGAGAAGTGGGGCATCCGCTCCAACGCGTTCCTGATCGCGGCGGCCTGCCCGGGCCACGACAAGAAGTACGGCACCGGCTGCTTCTACAACCCCTGGTACAAGCCGAAGTCCTACGAGTCCCGGGTCGCGCCCCGCGCGTGACTCGTTCGGGGCCCGGCACACCGCCTCCACAACCGCTGTGCCGGGCCTCGGTTTCCCGGCCTTGACCTCTACGTTGGTCGAGGTACGACGATCTTCACCATGACCGACATCGCGGAGATCGAAGAGCTCGTCGCCACCGTCCAGCACTCGCAGCAGAACGAGTTGGCCGAGGAGTTCATCGACCTCTTCCGCGCCGACGCGATCTGGACGACCGCGCACGGCAAACGCCTCAACGGACGCGACGAGATCGCCTCCTTCACCCGCCAGGTCCTGCCCGGCGCGGCGAAGGAGGCGACCGCCACGTACGAGGTGGCGCACGTGCTGTTCATCCGCCCGGACGTAGCGGCCGTCAAGATCCGCCAGCGCCCGGTCCGGCCCGACGGCACCCCGATCCTCGACCAGAACGAGGGCTCACCGCTCTACGTCCTGTCCAAAGAGGACGGCGCATGGAAGATCGCCGCCGGACAGAACACCATCGTGCTCTGAGCACCTGGCCAGAAGTTCCGTCCCCGGCCCGTCAGGTCCAGTTCCCGACGGCCAACAAGGGCCCGGCACCCCCTTTTTTTTTTGCGGTACGCGGGGTCCCCGCGTGTGCTCTGACAGTACGAAAGGTCCCCGCGTGCGGTTACAGAGTTGAGCCGGGTGCGCTCAAGTCCGGGGCGGGGCGTAGCCCGTCGTGTCGGACAGGACTTCCGGTCAGGTGCTCAGCGGCCCTGCAGCGACTTCACCTTGTCCCCGAAGGTCCAGTTCTTCGAGCCGTCCCAGTTGATCGACCAGGTCATGAGGCCCTTGAGCTGGCCGCCGAAGCTGTTCCAGGCCTGACCCACCAGCGTGGGGTTCATGTACCCGCCGCCGGCACCGGGCTGTGCGGGCAGGCCGGGGACCTGCTTGTCGTAGGGCACCTTGATCGTGGTGCCCTGCACGACCAGTCCCTTGTCAAGGCACTGGGTCTGCGCCACGAAGCCCTGCACGGTCCCGGCCGAGTAGCTGTCGCCAGCACAGCCGTACATGGAACCGTTGTAGTACTGCATGTTCAGCCACCACAGGCGCCCGTTGTCCGCGTACTTCTTGATGATCGGCAGGTACGCGCCCCAGATCGAGCCGTACGCGACACTGCCGCCCGTCACGTACGCGATCTCCGGCGCCATGGTGAGCCCGAACCCGGCGGGCATGGCCGCCAGCACGCCGTCGATGATGCGGATCAGGTTGGCCTGCGACGCCGACAACGAGTTGATGTTGCCGCTGCCGATCAGCCCGGTCTCGATGTCGATGTCGATCCCGTCGAAGTTGTACTTCTTGAGGATCGGCACCACCGTCGCCACGAACCGGTTGGCCACGGCGGCCGAGCTCAGGTCGATGCCCGCCGCCGCGCCCCCGATCGACAGCAGGATCGTGGCCCCGGCCGCCTTCGCCGCGCACATCTCGGCGGGCGTGGCGACCTTCACCCCGGCGTCCATGCCGTCCTCCCACAGCACGGTGCCGTCGGAGCGGATCACGGGGAACGCCGCGTTGATCACGTTGTAGCCGTGCTGCTTGATGCGGCTGTCGGTGATCGGCGTCCAGCCGAACGGCGGGTGGACCCCGTTCGACGCGCCGTCCCAGTTCTCCCAGTACCCGTGCAGGACCTTGCCTGCCGGGCGGGGCTTCAACGCACAGGTGTCGGCCGCCTGGGCCGTGGACGGGACGAGCACGACGGTGCTCATGAGCAGAAGCAGGGCTGTCAGTGCCCTCAGCAACAAGCGGGCGGACATTCGCTCACCTTTCGCATGCAGGCGGCGACCCACAGTCATTGAAGCACGAAATGGTCCAGACCTCTACTCGGCTCAGGCCACCTTGATGACGACCTTGCCCGAGGCGTGCCCGTTCTCGACCGTGGCGAGGGCAGCCGCGGCATCGGCCAGCGAATGGACCGCGGTGACCACGGGCACGAGGACTCCGTCGAGAGCCAGCCGCGCCGACCGCTCCAGGTTCTCGCGGTCGAGGCGACGTTCGACAAAGCGCCCACCGATCTCGGCCACCGACATGTCCCCCACGGCGATGACGACGCGGGGTTCCTTGGCCAGCGGCGCAACCGTCCGCAACGAGGCGCCCCCGACCAGGTCGACGATCCCGTCAAAACCCTCCGGAACCAGCCCGCGCGCCACCGCGACCACGTCCTCGGCGGCGTAGTCGACGAACTTCACCCCGATGGCTTCGGCGGCCTCGCGCTTGGCGGCACTCCCGGTCCCGATCACCCGCAGCCCACGCTCGACGGCCAGCCGCGCGACGGCGAGCCCGACCCCGCCGCCGACCCCGTTGACCAGGATCGTGGCACCGCTCGGGAGGCCGAGCTGGTCGAGCGCGTCCACGGCGGTCGTCCCTGCCACCGGCAGCGTCGCCGCCACGGTCGCGGACAGGCCGTCCGGGATGCGCGCGGTGTTCGGCGCGGACAGCACCGTCGTCTCGGCGTAGGTGCCGCCACCGGTGAGCGCGAAGCCGAAGACCGCGTCGCCCACTTCCAGCCCGTCGACGTCCTCACCCAGCGCGAGAACGGTTCCCGCCGCCTCCATGCCCAGCACACGGGGGAACGGCCGCCCGCCGTCGAGCCCGGGAACCTGACCCGAGCGCAGGAGGTGGTCGAGGGGGTTCACGCCGGCGACGTCGACCCGGATCAGCACCTCGCCGCGACCGGGGACGGGATCGGGGCGATCGAAGAACTCCTGCACCTCGGGCCCGCCGTGCCTGCCGAAACCCAATGCTCGTCCCATTTTGCTGCCGCCTTCTGGATGACCGGCCCGGTGGTTCCGGGCCCTGTCACCACCTTCACCCCTGACATCGATGTAAAGGGCAAGCGGCTGAGGCGCGGGTCACAGCATCAGGCGGGCTGCGCCACCGGTTCTGCCATCGCGGACAGCTTCGCCCGATGGCGGGTGTTGATGGTCATCAGCACGTCGAGTGCGTCCCGTGCCTCCATCAGGTGCGCGATGTCGGCGTCGATCCGGTCGCGTTCGCGCATCATCGCCTCGTACGTCTCCTCGGCGACGCCCAGGTCGCCGGGGAGATCCACGCACGGCAGGACGGTCGCGATGACCCGGCTGGGCATGCCCGCGTCGAACAGCTGCCGGATCAGCGCCACGCGGCCCACCTCGGCGTCGGAGTAGTGCCGCTGCCCCGTGTCGGAGCGCTCGCTGGTCAACAGCCCTTGCTCTTCGTAGTACCGCAGGGAGCGCGGACTCACGCCCGTGCGCTTGGACAGCTCGCCGATCCGCATCCTTGAAATCTACTCCGAGGCGGGCGGCGGGGCAGTGGATCCGACCGTGTGACCGAGCACGCCGGACACGATGCGGGAACGCGAGTTGGTGTTGTGCTTGTGTTGCGTCCCAACGGGTTTGTTGGCGATGGGCTGATCCGGGCGGACGGAGGTGAGCGACACCCCGAAGTTCACAGGCGGCGGCGCCCCCGCCTACGACCCCAGGGACGAGCCGCCTCACAACTCACACCGCCACCTCGGCCGCGTTGCCCGACGGTTCCCCGCTGATGACGGGCTGACCAGATTGGCCGGAGTCCCGGCGGACGCACGCCGCCGACACGCGCCGGACCGCAGCGAAGCTCACCCACAGCCGAAGCGAGCGACGCCCGGAGTCGCAGGCAGCGGCGGCGCTCCCGCCTGCGGCTCCAGGGTCACGCCGCCACCTCGACCGCGCACCCCTGGAGTCCGGCTCAGACCTCAGGCCGCCTTCAGCGACCAGAGCGTCTCCTCCGACACCTTCCACAGCTGAGCCGCCGCCTCCGGGTCCTGCGCGTACGGTGCGACGCCACGCATGTGGCTGCCGCCCGTGACCGGCGCGGCCTCGTTGCAGTCCTCGAAGTACTTGCCGGACACGCCGTCCAGCAACGGGGTCGTGGCCACGACCAGGGTGGTGGCGGCGCCCTGCTCCGGGGTCTTCACGCGGCGGGTGGCCGCGGCTCCGCTCTGGCGGATGCGCTCTTGCAGTTCCTCCGGCGTGAGGTGGCGCTGGAGGTTCGTGGCGATGCTGCCGGGCATGAGGGCGTTCATCGTGATGCCCTCGGAGGCCCAGCGGGCGCCGGCCTCGACCCCGAAGAGGATGTTCGCGGTCTTGGACTGGCCGTAGGCCTGCCAGCGGTCGTACTCGCGGTGGGCGTAGTGGATGTCGTCGAAGACGACCTCGCTCATGAGGTGAGCGGACGAGCTGACGTTCACGACTCGGGCGCCTTCTGCTCGCAGCGAGTTGAAGAGGCCCTGGGTGAGGGTGAAGTGGCCGAAGTGGTTCGTGGCGAACTGGAGCTCCCAGCCCTCCGGCGTGCGGGTGAACGGGGTGGCCATGACGCCCGCGTTGTTCACCAGCAGGTGCAGCGGGCCGTCCCAGTTGCGGGCGAACGCCTTCACCGACTGCTGGGAGGCGAGGTCGAGGCGGGCCACGGAGATCTGCTTGTTGCCGGTCGACCTGCAGAGCGACGTGGCCACTCGCTGGCCCGCGTCGATGTCCCTGGCCGCGATTGTGACCTCGGCGCCGGCGGTGGCGAGTGCGCGCACCGTCTCCACGCCGATGCCCGAGGCGCCGCCGGTGACCACGGCGCGGCGGCCGGTCAGGTCGATGCCCTCTACGGCGTCAAGGGCGGTCGTGTCGAAACCGAATCCTGTGGTGATCATGCCTGCACCTTCAGCGTTTCCTCGGAGACCTTCCACAGCTGAGCGGCGGCCTCGGGGTCGACCGCGTAGGCGGCCACTCCGTTGGTCATGCCCTCGGTGTTGGGGACGGCCTCGTCGCAGTCTTCGAAGTAGAGGCCCGAGCGGCCCTCCACCAGCGGGGACACGGCGAGCACCAGCGTGGTGGCCGCGCCCTGTTCCGGGGTCTTGAGCCGCAGCGGGTTGTCGCCGCCGCGCAGCTTGATGCGCTCCTGCAGTTCTTCCTGGGAGATGTGGCGCTGCAGCGCCGTCAGGATGCCGCCCGGCATCAGGGCGTTCATCGTGATGCCCTCGGAGGCCCAGCGCCTGCCCGCCTCGACGCCGAACAGCACGTTCGCGGTCTTGGACTGGCCGTACGCCTTCCAGCGGTCGTACTCGCGGCGCTCGAAGTGGATGTCGTCGAACACCACCGGGCTCGACAGGTGGCCCGCCGAGCTGACGTTGACCACGCGGGCGCCCTCGGCACGCAGCGACTCGAACAGGCCGAGCGTCAGCGTGAAGTGGCCGAAGTGGTTCGTGGCGAACTGGAGCTCCCAGCCCTCCTGCGTGCGGGTCAGCGGCGAGGCCATGACACCCGCGTTGTTGATCAGCAGGTGCAGCGGGCCGTCCCACGCCGAGGCGAACGCCTTGACCGACTCCTGCGAGGTCAGCTCCAGCGGAGCGACCAGGACCCTGCTGTTGCCGGTCGACGCGGACACCTCGGCGGCGACCCTGCGGCCCGCCTCGACGTCGCGCGCCGCGATGGTGACCTCGGCGCCCGCGGCGGCCAGCGCCCGCACGGTCTCGACACCGATGCCCGACGCCCCACCGGTGACCACGGCGCGACGGCCCGAGAGGTCGACGCCCTCGACGACCTCGAGAGCGGTGCTCCCGAAGCCGAACGGGGTGGTGATGCGCTCACTCATCTGATTTCCCCAACCTTGTCGTACACTGAAACGGAGGTTCCTCCGGTTCGAGTTCCACAGTAAACGGAGGGTCCTCCGTTTTGCAAGTGACGTACCCCATGGGAGTGATGAAGTGCGTGCAGACGCGGTCCGGAACCGAGGGCTGCTGATCGAGGTGGCGCTCGACGCGTTCACCCACGAGAAGGACGTGACGCTCGGCGCCATCGCCAAGAAGGCGGGCGTGGGGATCGGCACGCTCTACCGCCACTTCCCCACCCGCGAGGCGTTGATCGAGGCGGTCTACCGCACGGAGCTCGAGAAGCTCTGCGACGCGGCGCCCGAGCTGAGCAGGACGCACGAGCCCGAGGCCGCGCTACGGGAGTGGATGGACCGCTTCATCGCCTACGCGGCGACGAAACGCGACCTCAAGGACGCGCTGCAGGCCGTGATCGCGCTGGGCCTCAACCCGTTCGAGCACAGCCGCGCGAAGATGACCGAGGCCGTGTCCAGCCTGCTCGCGCCCCTCAACGCGCAGACCGAACCCATGGACCTGATGGCGCTGCTGATCGGCGTCGCGCAGAACGGCGACCCGGCTCAGGCGAAGCGGATGCTGGACCTGATCATGAACGGGGTTCTGCACGACGCTGCTGCTCGAACCGCTCCACCAGCACCGGCGCCTCGTTGATCAGGAACGTGTAGAAGTCCCGCATGTACTCAAGCCGGTCGTGCGCGCGGCCGGGACCGACCGCGTCGACCCCCTTCTCCACGGCCTCCAGCACGTCGTTGACCACGGTGTGCTGCCGCGAGTACAGCGTCGTCCAGGCGTTGTCGCGCATCCGGAAGTGCTCACGCCGGCTGCCCGCGACGTAGATCCGCTCGATCAGGCCCATCTGCGCGACCATCTTGACCGCGCCGGACACCGATCCGGCGCTCACGCCCAGCTCCTGAGCCAGGTCTCCCGCGGTCAGCGTCTCCTCGTCGGTGAACAGGAACGCCGCGATCGCCCGCGCCCCCATCCGCTGCATCCCGGCGCCGACCAGCGAGAGCGCCAGCTGCTCCGCGGCCTCCCTGCGCGCTGTCTCGCCCGTCACAGTCATCCTGTCTTCAGAAATTTCTGAACGTTCGCTAGCCTCAATCCTAGGGGAAGGGGCTGGTCATGGCCACAGCACTCGTCGTGGGAGCCGGGATCTCCGGCCTCGCCACCGCGCTCAGACTCACCCGCAGCACCTGGGACGTCGTCGTGCTCGACCACGGCTCCCACCACGAACCGGTCGTGCTCACCGGCCCGGACCGCCACGCGGCCAAAAGGCTCGCGGCACTGCCCCATCCGCTGCACTACGAGACCCGCCGCAGCAGGGTCACCGCACTGCACCCCGACCGCTTCGGCGTCACGGTCGAGTTCAACGACCACGACGACGAGTGGTTCGACATCGTCGTGTGCGCGCACCCGTGCTGCGAGGCGGAGCGATTACCCGGCCTGTGCCTCGAGACCTGGTCCCGCGACCACGTCGCCCTGCTCTACCGCGCCGTCCGCGACACCGGCCTGCCGCTGTGCGCCGCCGAGCTGCTCGCCGACGCGTTCGACATCTACCACGACGACTACGCCGCTTTTGCTTGGTGGGAAACCACTCTGAAGCCGCACGCCGTTAGGCGGGCCTTTACCCGCGTTCGGTAAGCCTGCGGGTCATGACCACGTTACGGAGACGTACCTTCATCGTGGGCGGCCTCGCGGGAGCGAGCGCCGGGGTTCTCCTTCCCGCACTGGCCAACGCCATCGGCTATCCCTTCACCCTGGGCGTCGCGTCCGGCGAACCCGCGGCGGACGGGTTCGTGATCTGGACCCGGCTCGCCCCCAACCCGCTGAACGCCGACGGCCTCGGCGGCATGCCGAACACCAACACGGCCGTCGAATGGCAGGTCGCCACCGACGAGCGCTTCACCGCCATCGCCCAGACCGGCACGTTCACCACCACCCAGGCAGGCGCCCACGCCGTCCACGTCACCCTCACCGGCCTGGAGCCGGGACGCGAGTACTGGTACCGCTTCCGCACCAGTGGCCACATCTCCCCCGTCGGCCGCGCCCTCACCGCACCGGCCGTCGGCACGTCGCCCGCGCTGACGATGCTCTTCGCCTCGTGCGCGCACTACGAAGAGGGGTACTTCACGGGGTATCGCCGGATGGCCGAGGAGAACCCCGACCTGATCCTGCACCTCGGCGACTACATCTACGAGGGCGCCGCCACCACCACGAAGGTCCGCCAGTTCGCGCCCGCGAGCGAGATCAGCACGCTCGCGAACTACCGGGTCCGCCACGCCCAGTACAAGACCGACCCCGACCTGCAGGCCGCGCACGCCAGCGCACCGTGGCTGGTCGTCTGGGACGACCACGAGGTCGAGAACAACTACGCGAACCTCGTCCGCAACGACAGCAGCCCGGCCGGTGACTTCACGGCCCGCCGCGCGGCCGCCTACAAGGCGTACTACGAGCACATGCCGCTACGCAGCGCCCAGGCACCGAACGCGGCGAACATGTTGCTGCACCGCAGGGTCCGCTGGGGCAGCCTCGCCACGTTCCACATGCTCGACACCCGCCAGTACCGCAACGACCAGGCGTGCGGCGACGGCACGAAGGTCTGCCCCGCCGCCGACGACCCGGCCCGCACGCTCACCGGCACGTCGCAGGAGACGTGGCTGATCGACGGCCTGCGGCAGAAGCTCGGCACGTGGGACTTCCTGGGCCAGCAGGTGTTCTTCGCGCAACGCCTCGCCGCCGCGGACGGTTCCAAGAGCATGGACGCGTGGGACGGCTACACCGCCAACCGCACGCGTCTGCAGAACGCCTGGGACACCAACGGCAACAAGGGCACGGTCGTGCTCACCGGTGACGTGCACCGCAGCTGGGGCGCGAACATCATGCAGAACTACCAGTCGCAGAACCGGATCATCGGCACCGAGCTCGTCACGACCTCGATCACGTCCGGTGGTGACGGCAACGCGGCCGACAACAGCCTCAACCCGACGCTGAACCCGCACGTGAAGTACTTCAAGAACCTGCGCGGCTACGTGAAGACGCAGACCACCAGCACGGAGATGCGCGTCGACTACCGCGCCGTCGACAAGGTCACCGTGCGCGACTACCCGGTCAAGACCGTCGGCAGCTACGTCGTCGAGGCCACGAACCCCGGATTGCAGGCGCCGTGAAGACACTGCTGATCGCGAGCCTTCTGCTGGCACCCGCACCGATGACGTGGTCCACGGTCAACAGCGACTCGACCGGCGACCAGGACAACGCGGCCGTGAGCACCACCCGCAACGGCTACACGGCCGTCGTGTGGGAGGACGACCGCGACACCACCGCCCCCGAGGACCCGATCCACTCGGACGTCTGGATCCGCCTCTTCAAGGAGGGGACGGCGGTCTACGAGAAGAAGCTGAGCACCGGCGGCACCGGCAACTGGCGCCACTGGCAGCCCGACGTCTCGCTGCACGAGAACGGCAGCGCGGTCGTCGTGTGGTCGGAGGACCCGGACGGCAACGGCTACTACAACATCGCCGTCCGCTCCGTCAGCGCGACCGGGACCGTGTCGGGTTCCGGCACGGCCAACGCCAGCGCCGACGGCCAGCAGTACTTCCCCAGCGTGGCGGCGGATCCGGACGGCGCCGGCTTCGCGGTCACGTGGGAGGACAAGCAGGGCACGGCCGCGCCCACCGCGCGGGTGAGCATGTTCGCGTCCATCAGCTCCAAGACCTACGAGGCCCAGGTCAACAACGCCGGTGGCACCCACGCCAAGCCCCAGGTGGCGATGGGCGCCGCGGGCAACGCGATCGTGGTGTGGGAGGCGGACGCGAACGTCGCCCGCAAGATCGTCACCCCGTCCGGCGGCGTCAAGCAGGCGCAGACCACGACGGGGCAGGGCGCACGCCCCGCCGTGGCGGCGAACTTCAACGGCGACTTCGCGGTCGCCTGGGAGCAGTCCGGGGTCCGCGCGCAGTCGTTCACGGCGGCCGGGGTCTCCCGGGGCGCCGTCGCGCAGACCACCGGCACCGACCCGCAGATCGGCATCGACGACCAGCTCGGCGTCGCGGTGACCACGACGGAGGCGCAGGACGTCCACACCAGCGTCTACAACCCCGACGGCACCACCACGGGCCGTCCCGAACGGCAGCTCACGGTCTCGAACGCCACCGGCAGGCAGGACGAACCCGCCGTGGGCGTCGACCCGTGGGGCCGCGTCACCGTCGTCTACACCGACGACAACGACGGCAACGGGTACGACCAGATCTACCTGGGCACCGGCCTGAGCACCCAGCAGTGGTGAGCAGTGGCGTGGCTCGGAACGTTGCCGGTCGCCAACGAGCCGAGTCACACCACTAGCGCTGAGCGAGCGGCCTGCGTCGCTGGTGGAGATCCAGCAGCGACGCGGGCTTCCAGCCACCGGACACGTCGTAGGTGTCCACGCCGGGCGGCACGATCTCGTCGATCCGGTCCAGCACGTCGTCGGTCAGCACCAGCGAGGCGCCCTCCAGCAACGACTCCAGCTGCTCCATCGTGCGCGGACCGGTGATCGCCGAGGTCACCGCCGGATGCGTCGTCGCGAACGCGATGGCCAGCGCGGGCAGCGACACCCCCATCTCGTCGGCGAGCTTCGCGAACTGCTCCACGGCGTCGAACTTCGCCGCGTTGCCCGGCAGCGACTCGTCGAACCGCTCCGGGGTCAGCGTCGCCCGGAACGCCTCCGCCGACGCTCCCCGGCGGTGCTTGCCCGACAGGAACCCGCTGGCCAGTGGACTCCACACCAGCACACCCATCCCGAGCCGTTTCGCGGTCGGCAGCACCGACCGTTCGACCCCGCGCGCCAGCATCGAGTACGGCGGCTGCTCCGACCGGAACCGCATCAGCCCGCGGTTCATCGCCACGTGGTGCGCCTCGACGATCTCCTCGGCCGGGAACGTCGAGCACCCGAACGCCCGGATCTTCCCGGCCCGCACCAGATCCGTCAGCACCGACAGCGTTTCCTCGACGTCGGTCGTGTAGTCGGGCCGATGCACCTGGTAGAGGTCGATCCAGTCCGTGTCGAGCCGGCGCAGGCTGTCCTCGACGGCCTTCAGGACGTACCGGCGCGAGTTGCCGCTGCGGTTGCGGCCCTCCCCCAGCGGGAAGTGGACCTTGGTGGCCAGCACGACGTCGTCGCGGCGGCCCTTCAGAGCCTTTCCGACGATCTCCTCGGAGTCGCCCGCCGAGTACATGTCGGCGGTGTCGACGAAGTTGATGCCCGCGTCGAGGGCGCGGTGGATGATCCGCACGCCCTCTTCGTGGTCGTTGTTGGCCACGGAGCCGAACATCATGGCGCCGAGGCAGTGATGACTGACCTCGATGCCGGTTCCCCCGAGAACGCGATAGCGCATGTTCATGGCGAGAAACCTACGAACTAGAGCCGCCTCTAGGTCAAGAACCTAAACTCGGGGAATGGGGTTGAGCATCGGGCAGGTGTCCGAACGCACCGGACTCAGCGTGCACGCGCTGCGTTTCTACGAGAAGGAAGGGATCCTGGCGCACCAGGTCCACAGAGGACCGGGCGGACGCAGGATCTACACGCAGCAGGACGTCGACTGGCTGCGCATGTGCATCATGCTGCGCATGTCCGGGATGCCCGTGCCGGAGATCCGCCGCTACACCGACCTGGTCCGCCAGGGCGACGGCAACGAGCTGCAGCGCCTCGGCATCCTGCAGGAGCACCAGGAGCGCGTCCGCCAGCAGATGGTGCAGCTGCAGGAGTGCATGGACCTGATCACGCACAAGGTGGGCATCTACCAGGACTACGTCAATTCCATCGCCGCGAAGGCCGTCGGCCAATAGCCTGGGGATCATGCCCGTAGTGCTCTCGCTGAACGTCGCCCAGAAGACAGTCCCGGCCGACCACGCCCGCGCGGGCGCCACCGGCATCGACAAACGCCCGGTCGACGGACCGCTGCGGATCAGCCCGGCCGGCCCCAAGGGCACGGCGGGCAGCGGCGTCGAGGGTGACTCGATCGCCGACTGGTCCGCGCACGGCGGCGAGTACCAGGCCGTCTACGGCTACGCGCGCGAGGACCTCGACTGGTGGCAGTCCGAGCTGGACGTGCCGCTGCACAACGGGCAGTTCGGCGAGAACCTGACCACCCAGGGCATCGACCACACGACCGCGCTGGTCGGCGAGCAGTGGCGGATCGGCACGGCGTTGCTGGAGGTCAGCGGGCCGCGCATCCCCTGCCGCACGTTCGCCGAGTTCCTCGGGCAGCGGGGCTGGGTGAAGCGGTTCACCCAGCAGGGCCGCCCCGGCGCCTACTTCCGCGTGCTCGAGGCGGGACTGGCCGGGCCTGGCGACGAGATCACCGTCGTGCACCGGCCGGACCACGACGTCACGGTCGAACTGTACTTGCGCGCCGTCACCACGGAGTCCGCGCTGCTGCCCCGGTTGCTCGCGGCCGGCGACTCGGTGCCGCCGGAGGTCGTCGAGCTGGTGCACAAGCGTTCCGCGGTCGACCACTAAACGGGGAAGTTCCTCACCCAGCGCTTCTGCCACGGCGTCTCGACCGCACGCCGGTGGTAGTTCGCGCGCGTCCACGCCACGGCCTCGTCCGCCGGCACCCCCGCGAGGACGGCCAGGCACGAGATCACCGTGCCGGTCCTGCCGATGCCACCGCTGCACGCCACCTCGACCGGTTCGCCGGACAACGCCCTGGCGTGCAGGGTGCGGATCAGCGCGATCGCGGCGTCGTGGTCGCGGGGCAGGCGGAAGTCCGGCCAGTCGATCCAGTCGTGCGGCCACGGCACGTCGACGGGCTTGGGCTGCAGGTACACCCCGTAGTGGGGGTAGGGCTCCACGATCCTGCCGTCACGCAGGCCACGCCCGGTGATCACCGCCCCGTCGGGCAACTCGATTGTCTTCACGAACCGTTCCCCCCATTTTCGCGTCAGCGAAAGCCTAGGCGAACAGCAGCACGACCAGTGGCGGAATCCCCTCCGCCGCAACGCCTCCCCACGCCTGGTTGCGCGGACGGCTCAGCGAGAGCTGATCGGCCACGGCCAGCACCACGCTGCCCGCCACCATGAACCACGACACGTAGAAGATCAGCGTGCGCCCGACCAGCTCCTGCCCGCCGTGCAGCGCGAACAGCCCCACGATCAGGCCGCACGCCAGGAACAGGTTGTAGAACCCCACCCCGAACGCCCACAGCCGGATCGCCGGCACGTCCTCGGCGGGCTGCCGGAACATCGAGTGGTGCACGCGCCCGATCAGGAACGCCTCGCACACCCACACCACCACGTGCACCAGGGCCGCGACCGCCGCGGCGACCTGGGCCACGACGCTCACTGCGTCACCCCGAAGCGCGCCAACGCCTCCATGCCGTTCCCGGACAGGTCGCGGAAGAACGCACCCATCACCTCCCCGACGGCGAACGCCAGGAACTGCACCGACGGCGTGTGCACGGTGAACGTGTGCGAGGCGTTGGGCGGGATGGTGATCGCGTCGCCCGGCGACAGGTCGTACAACTCGCCGTCGAGGAACACGGCCATGCGTCCGTGCAGCACGTAGTAAGCCTTTGGCCAGGGCGTTCGGTGTGGTGGCGCGGCCTCTCCACGTGGCGCGTCCACCTCGAACAACTCGTAGGTGCCGCCCGTGTGCCTGCCGGAGATCCGGACGGTGATCGTCGCGTCGGGCACGGTGAGTACCTCGCCCTCGCCTGCGGTGGTCAGCATGCGAACAAGCCTTCGCGTGGGCGAAGAGCCGTGGTATCCCGGAAAACTGGGATCCCGCACCGCCGGAAGCGGGCGCATACTGCCTTCCATGTGGGAGGGTCGGGCGCTGAGCGTGCGACGCGACGTCACGGCACTGGCGGGCGCGGGGCTCGACGTCGCGCGGCTGCACGAGGCGGCCATCGCCCTCGTCGACCGGGTGGTCCCGTGCGACCTCGCCTGCTGGGCCTCGATGGACCCGGACTCCGGCGTGATCAGCACGATGACCAGCGGCGTCGACCGCATCCCCCAGCAGTACGAACCGGTGCTCGCGACCTGCGAGTACACGCCGGGCGAACCGCACACGTTCGCGTCGCTGGCGCAGCGCGGAGACACCGTGGCGAGGCTCGAGGACAAGCGGTCCACGCGGCTCAACGAGGTCTGGCGGCCGCTCGGTCTGAGCCACGAGCTGCGGTCGCTGTTCCGGGCCGACGACACCTGCTGGGGCGGTGCGGGAATGGTGCGCACCGGCGAGTTCAGCGAACGCGAGCTGGAGTTCATGACCTCGGTGGCACCCGCCCTGGGGGCCGCTACCCGAGTCGCCGCGCGCACCGCGGCCCGACGCGGCGGCACGCCCGCCATCGTCGTGGTCGCCCGCGACGGCACGATCCGGGCCTCGACGGCGGCCACCGCGCGGTGGCGCGAAGAGTTGGAGGACGTCGCACCGGGCCGGTTCGCGGTGATGCTGCGGGCTGCGGCGGCCGGAGCGCGGTCCGGGGCGTTCACCGCGAGGGTCCGCGACGCGCACGGCGGCTGGATCCTGCTCGAGGCGAGCGAGCTCGTGAGCGACGAGGCGGGGGACGGCGGTGAGGCGGCCGTGACGATCAGCCGCGCGTCGGGCGCGGACCTGCTGGGACTGCTGCTCAAGGCGCACGGCGTGACCAGCCGCGAGGAGGACGTCTGCCACGAGGTGCTCGCCGGGCAGCCGACCTCGGGCATCGCGGCGCGGCTGGACATCTCGCCCTACACCGTGCAGGACCACCTCAAGTCGCTCTTCGCCAAGTTCGGCGTGCGCAGCCGGGCGGAACTGGTCGCGAGGCTGTCTTGACGGGTGGCGAAACACAGGACTTGCGGCGGATCCGCCGCAGGGGCCGTTCTGCCAGCATGGCCGCCATGTACTCTGACCGTGCCCTCGTCATCGGCGCCGGCTTCGCGGGTCTGCTGGCGGCGAGGGTGCTGGCCGAGTCGTACGGCGACGTCGTGCTGGTCGAACGGGACGCGATCTCCCCCGACACCGGCTACCGCGCGGGCACCCCGCAGGCCTGTCACCCGCACGCGCTGCTGGCACGCGGGGCGGAGGCGCTGGAGACGCTCTTCCCGAGGCTCGGCGAGGAGATGGAGGACGCCGGCGCGGTCCGCGCGGACCTCGGCAGCGACTTCCTGATCCGCGGCCCGTCCGGCTGGGCGCCGCGCGACTACCTGGGCCTCAGCGTGCTCTCGATGACGCGGGTGATGATCGAGCGGATCATCCGCGGCCGCGTGCTGAGACTCCCGAACGTGTCCCTTGTGGACTGTGTGGCCGTCGACGGCCTGCTGCACGACCGCGGCACGGTCACCGGGGTGCACGGCCGGCGCGGCGACCGGCCGTTCGCCGACTACGCCGACCTCGTGGTCGACGCCTCCGGTCGCGACAGCAAGCTCGTGTCGTGGCTCGCGGAGTTCGGCGTGCACTGCCCGGCGCCGATGATCGTCAACGGCCACGTCACCTTCACCTCGCGCCTCTACGAGGTGAACCGCGACCTGAAGCTCGACTGGAAGACCGCCTTCGAGATCACCCACGCCCCCGACGCCCGCCGCGGCGGCTCGGTGTCCACTGTGGACGGCGACCAGTGGTTCCTGACGCTGTTCGGCGCGGACGGCGACGCCGCCCCGACCGACGACGACGGCTTCCTCGACTACGCCACGACCCTGCACTGCCAGGACATCGCCGAGATCATCAAAACGGCCACCCCGGTGTCGAAGATCTACCAGGCCGGCAACCTGCGCAGCCGGTGGAACCGCTTCCACCAGGTGCCGAACTGGCCGCGCGGCCTGCTCGCGCTCGGCGACTCCGTGATGTCGCTCAACCCCGTGCACGGCCAGGGCCTGACGCTCGCCGCCCTGAACTGCACGACCCTGCGGACCCTGTTGCAGGAGCACGACCTGTCAAGTGAACCGCTGGTGTTCCAGCGCGCGATCGCCAGGACCGCCAAGATCCCGTGGACGTCCGCGACGACCTCCGACCTCGGCTGGAGCGCCAGGAAACTCCCGCTGGGCACCCGGTTGCTGCGCTGGTACACCGGCCGCGCGTTCGAGGGCGTGCCCGGCAACCGGCGGGTCTACCACGCGTTCATCCGCGTCTCGCAGATGCTCGACCACCCGGCCGCGCTGTTCCGGCCAGCCGTGTTGTTCCGCGTACTGCTGGGAAGAACGCTCAGCGGACGGCGCCCTCGGGCCACAGAACGGTGACCGGCACACCCTTCGACCGCGCGTAGGCCACCACGTCGGCCGTGCCGCCGGGTCCGCGTCCCGGGAGCCCGTCCCACACGGCGAGCAGCGCGTCGGACTCGTCGACCATCCGCTTGCCCGCCTCCATGTAGGCGTGCGGGTCCGGCGTGACGAACTCGAGCTGCACGATCTTGGCCGCCCGCGCGAGCAACCCGTCGTAGACCGGCCGGTAGTCCTCGGGCAACGTCTCGCGGTACCTCGACGCGGGCAGCACGGCGACGAGCGTCCCGCCCGCGTCCAGCACGGCCTGCGCGAACACCGCGTCGGCGCCGTCCGCGACGCACGACACGCCCACCACGTCACCGTCGCGCGTCACCTCGGCGCGGATCATCCGGTCGACCTCCGCCTCCAGTTCGGCGGAGAGCCCGCGATGTCCGGTGATGGCGAGCCGCGTCGTCATCCCGGCAGGATATGCGGCAGGAGCGGGCCTCCTGCCGCATCCGCGGAAAACGCTCTCAGCCGCGCCGGTTCTGCTCGGCGATCGACAGGTAGTGCGTGTTCGTCATGACGCCGAGGATGTTGCCGAACGGGTCGACCACGGACGCCGTCACGAACCCCGGGCCCCGCACCTGCGGTTCGTCGTGGACCTTGGCGCCCAGTTCCTGCAGCCGCGCGAACGTCGCGTCGAGGTCGTCGACCGCCCAGTAGAGGATCTCCCCCGCCGGCCCGTCGGACGGCGTCACCTCGAACCGGCGGCTCACGATGCCGAGCTCGGCCTGGTAGTCGCCGATGCGGAACTCGACGTAGGCGAGCACACCGTCCGGGGTGCTCCGCTCGAAGTACGCGTCGACCCCGAGGAACTGCGCGTACCAGTCGCGGGCCTCGATCAGGTCGTCGGCGAAGTAGGACACGGTCGACATTCCTCGCAACACAACTGCCTCCAGGAGATCTTCGTTCTCTGTGTGTGAGTCCAAGCCTCCGCCGTAAAGTGCTCATCAAATGAGCACTTTTAGCGAGAACCTGGAGACATGCGCGCAGACCGTCTAGTCGCCACGTTGTTGCTGATGCAGGCTCGCGGCCGGGTGACAGCCGCCGAGCTGGCCAGGGAGCTGGAGGTCTCCAACGCGACCGCCCGGCGGGACCTCGAGGCGCTGTCCGCGGCGGGGGTACCCGTGTACCCCCAGCCGGGACGAGGTGGGGGCTGGTCGCTGGTCGGCGGTGCCCGCACCGACCTGAGCGGCCTGTCCTCCGCGGAGGCCCAGGCGTTGTTCCTGGTCGCCGGGCCGGCCGCCTCGGTGGCCCCGCAGATCAAGTCGGCGTTGCGCAAGCTCGTCCGCGCGCTGCCGCAGACCTTCCGCGCCGAGGCGGAGGCCGCCGCCGAGGCGACCATCGTCGACCCCGCGGGGTGGGGCGAGGTCACCTTGGACAGGCCCGGCCTGGTCAGCGCGTTGCAGCAGGCCGTGGTCAAGCAGGTGCAGGTCCGGCTGACCTACAGGAAACGCGGCGAGGAGCCCCGGGAACGCGTCGTCGACCCGTGGGGACTCGTGGACAAGGACGGCCTCTGGTACTTCATCGCCGGCACCAATGAGGGCCGGCGGACGTTCCGGCTCGACCGGGTCACCGCCGTCGCCTTCACCGACACCCCGGCCTCCCGGCCCGCCGACTTCGAACTGGCCGGCGCCTGGGGCGAGGTCGTCACCGCCGTCGAGGAGAAGCGCTCGGAGACGTCGGCGTCCGTGCTGGTGCCCACGAGGTTCCTGAAGGTCTTCCAGCACCAGCACGGCCGCCACTGCACGGTCGTGGAGGACCGGGGCGAGTACACGCGGGTGGAGCTGACGGCGCCGCGGCCGCTCGACATCGCCCGCAACGTCGCCGGGTGGGGCGGCCTGATCACCGTCGAGTCGCCGGAGGTGGCCGAGCACCTGGCGCGCATCGGCGCGGAGCTCGTCAGCCGATACCCGCGTGCTGCTCCAGGCGGGCCAGCCGGGTCATGATCATCTCCAGGACCTTCGCCGCGTCCGGGGCCGCCTGCTGCTGCTTCTTGAGGTGGACGATGCCCGCGAGCGCCGTCTGGACCGCCCGCCGCGCGCCCTTGATGTCAACCCCCAGCTCGCGCAGCTCCTCGCCGCCCCTGCCGTCCGGTTCGGCGACGATGCCGAGCAGCAGGTGCTCGCAGCCCACGTAGTTGTGCCCGAGCGCGATGGACTCGACGACGGCGAGCTCCAGGGCGGCGGCGCCGTCGGCGGAGAACCCCGGTTTCCCGCCGTTGTCCGCGGGAATCCACGAAGGCAGGCCGCGCGGTTCGACGTCCAGTGCGCGGAGCACGTCCAACGCCAGGTTCTCGCCCTCTTTGACGATGCCGTTCAGGAGGTGGGCCGTGCCGAGCTCGGCGCCCTGCGCGCTCTCGGCGGCGATCTGGAGCGCCTTCCAGGCTCGGTCGGTGAGATGGGGTGGTTTCTCCCGCCGGAGGTCCTCGATGCCGAACGCCCTGATCGCGACGATCCGTTTGACCGAGCCTTCGAGCGCCCGCTGACAGATGGCGGAGACGGGAATGTTCATGTCCTTCACGGACTCGGCCAGCTCGTCGGGGAGGTACACGTTGATTTTCGGCATAACCCCATATATACCCCTAAGTGGGGTTATGGTCAACGACGAACGCGGGAGCCGTCACACTTGTGAGTGATAAGAGGGGATGGGTGCACCCGCGTGGAGGAGAGCAGCAGGCTCATTGGGAGCCGCTACCAGTTGAAGCAGAAGGTCGGCCAGGGCGCGATGGGAGTCGTCTGGCAGGCCTACGACGAGCAACTTCATCGCGTGGTCGCGGCCAAGGAGCTGCTCGCGCTGGACGGCCTCGACGACGCCAGGGTGGACCGCGCGAAGGCCAGGGCCATGCGCGAGGCCCGGCTCGCCGCCCGCCTGGAGCACCCGAACGCCATCCGCGTCTACGACGTCGTGGAGGAGGACGGCCGCCCCTGGCTGATCATGGAGTACCTCCCCTCCCGCAGCCTCGCCGCCGTCATCGCCGAACAGGGCACGCTGCCACCCCGTGAGGTGGCGCGCATCGGCTGCTACACCGCCGCAGCACTGGCCGCCGCGCACCGCCACGGCATCCAGCACCGCGACGTGAAGCCCGGCAACGTCCTGATCGGCGACCAGGAAGTCAAGATCACCGACTTCGGCATCTCCCGCGCCACCGACGACGGCACCGCCACCGCGACCGGCACCGTCGGCACGCCCGCCTTCTTCTCCCCCGAGGTGGCGCGCGGCGAGGACGCCGGTCTCCCCTCCGACGTCTTCTCGCTCGGCGCCACGCTCTACAACGCCGTCGAGGGCGGCCCGCCGTTCGGCACCGCCGAGAACCACCTCGTGATGCTGCACCGCGTCGCCGGCGGCTCGATCATGCCTCCGGCCAACGCGGGTCCCCTGCTGTCCCCCGTGCTGTTCCGCCTGCTCGCGACCGATCCCGAACGCCGTCCGAGCATGCAGGAGGCCGTCCACCTGCTGGCCGCCGTCGTGAACGAGACGCCGCAGGTGTCCGAGGCGACCGTGATCATCCCGGCGACGGTCAAGCTGCCGGTGGAGGCCCAGCCGGAGGAGAAGGCGAAGCAGGAGGCCGCCGCAGCCGCGGCCGGTCTGATCGCGGGCGCGGCTGCCGTTGAGGCGGCCGGTCTGACCGCACCGCCCAAGGCAGAGCCCCAGGCAGAGCCCGAACCCGAGCCCGAGCCGACGCCGGAACCTGAGGCGACGACACCGGTGGCCGAGGTGGCGGCGCCGGTAGAGGCACCTGCTCCCGTGGAGCAGCAGGCGCCGGTGGCGGCTCCGATCGCGACCCCGCCACCGGTGGTCCGCGAGACCGTCGCGCAGCCGCCCACGCCGGTGCTCCCCGCTAGCCCCCCACCCGCGCCCCCGGCGGAACCCGACGAGAACCGCCGCAAGTTCCCGCTGGTCCCCATCCTGATCGTCCTGCTCGTGATCGCCGTCGGCGTCGGCTCGTTCCTGCTGTGGCCCAAGGTCGGCAACCAGAACAACGCAAATTCGCCGACCAACAGCCAGACCGATCCCGCCTCCCAGACGAACCAGCAGACGACGAGCCAGACCCAGCCGCAGCAGCCGCCCGCGGACAGCCAGACGCAGCCCCCGCCCGGCACCCAGACGAACCCTCCGGCGAACACGCCGAGCCAGGGTCAGCCGGAGCCGCCCGCCGGGCCGAAGAACGCCACGGAGGCGATCGCCGCCTACTACGCGCTCATCCCCGGCGACCTGCAGACCGGCTGGTCCCTGCTCACCGAGAGCTTCAAGGCCGGGCGGAACCTGAACTACGACGGCTACCAGTCGTTCTGGCGTCAGTACACCTCGGTGCAGCTGTCGAACTTCGTGCCGCAGGGCGACAACGCCGTGACCGTGACGCTGCAGTACATGCAGGGTGCGAACGTCGCCATGACCGAGACGCCGACCTTCACGTTCGTGCAGCAGAACGGCAAGTGGCTGATCAACAGCCAGGGATGATGGCCGTATGACTCGACGCGCACTCGTCACCGGAGCATCCCGCGGCATCGGCGCCGCCATCGCGTTCGCCCTCGCGGAAGGCGGCCACCAGGTCGCCGTCCACTACCGCTCCGGCGCCGACGAGGCGCAGGCCGTCGCCCAGGGCCTTCCCGGCGACGGCCACGTCACCGTCCAGGGCGACCTCGGGGCGAACCAGGCAGGTCAGGTGGTGGCCGAGACCGTCGAGAAGCTCGGCGGCCTCGACGTCCTCGTGAACAACGCGGGCGTCTACTTCCTGCACCCCATCGCCACGACCAGCTTCGAGGAGTGGCAGGACGCCTGGCGCCGCACGATCGAGCTCAACCTGTACGGTCCCGCCGACCTCGCCTGGCACGCGGTGCGGCACATGACCACCGGCGGCCGCATCATCAACGTCGGCTCGCGGGGCGCCTACCGGGGTGAGCCCGACGCCCCCGCGTACGGCGCGGCGAAGGCCGGCCTGCACGCGATGACCCAGTCGCTCGCGCAGTCCCTGGCGCCGCAGGGCATCGCGGTCGCCGGTGTCGCACCGGGCTTCGTGCGGACCGACATGGTCACCGGCCTGCTCGCCGGCGAGGCGGGCGACGCGATCAAGGCGCAGAGCCCGTTCGGCCGCGTCGCCGAACCCGAGGAGGTCGCCGCGGCGGTCGCGTGGCTGACCACGGAGAACGCGCTGTGGGCCAGCGGCACGATCATCGACGTGAACGGCGCCTCCCACCTGCGCTGACTTCCCCGCGGTGGGACCGGAACCAGTTCCGGTCCCCAGTCGATCTTCCAGCAACCGGTCTAGACCACTAACGTCGCGGTGGGCGCTCGACGAAGTGGAAGGCCTCCCCTGCAATGCGTTCATTCCGTTCACGCCTCGGTGCAGCCGGCCTCGCGCTGGCCGCCGCCGCGGCGACAGTGACAGTCATGGCGCCTGCCGCGCAGGCCGCCTATCCCGCCGGGTTCAAGAGCGTCGGCTACATGCCGTCGTGGTCCGGCAGTGTCAGCTCGATCCAGTACAGCAAGCTCACGCACATCAACTACTCGTTCGTCCTGCCGAACTCGAACGGCACGCTCCAGGGCGTGCCGGACCCCGGCAAGCTGCAGCAGCTGGTGAGCCTCGGCCACCAGAACGGCGTCAAGGTCTCGATCGCGGTCGGTGGCTGGAACGACGGCAACGACGACAACTTCGAGATCCTGGCCGCCAGCGCGAACGGTCGCACGACGTTCGTCAACGCGCTGATCAACCTGGTCAACCAGTACAACCTCGACGGTGTCGACATCGACTGGGAGTACCCGGACCCAGGCGCCGAGGGCAACAACTACACCTCGCTGATGACGCAGCTGGGCAACGAGCTGCACAGCCGCGGCAAGCTGCTCACGGCCGCGGTCGTGAGCGAGGGTGGCACGGCGAACGGCGTGCAGCCCGCGGTGTTCGGCGTCGTCGACTGGCTGAACATCATGGCCTACGACGGTGGCAGCCCGCACGCGAACTACGACTGGTCGATCGCTTCGGTCAACTTCTGGAAGAACCGCGGACTGCCGGCGAGCAAGGCCGTCCTCGGTGTGCCGTTCTACAGCCGGCCGACCTACATCTCCTACCGCGACCTGGTCGCGCAGGACCCGGCCAACGCCAACCGCGACAGCTACAACGGCAACCAGTACAACGGCATCCCCACGATCAAGCGCAAGACGACGTGGGCGCTGTCGAACGCGGGCGGCATCATGAACTGGGAGCTCTCCCAGGACACGACCGGCAGCACCAGCCTGCTCAACGCCATCTGGGAGACCGCAGGCAACGGCAACCCCCAGCCTCCGACCGGCGGCACCATCACCGGTTTCGGCGGCAAGTGCGTCGACGTGGCCGCGGCGAGCTCCGCCAACGGCACCGCAGTGCAGCTCTACGCGTGCAACGGCACCAACGCCCAGCAGTGGTCTCGCAACGGAAACACGTTGCGCGCCTTGGGCAAGTGCCTCGACGCGTCGGGCACCGCCAACGGCGCGGTGACCCAGCTCTGGGACTGCACGGGTGCGGGCAACCAGCAGTGGACCGCCGAGTCCAACGGCCAGCTGCGCAACACGGCGTCAGGAAGGTGTCTCGACGCCACCGGCAACAGCTCCGCCGACGGCACCAGGCTCCAGCTCTGGGACTGCGCCGCCACCGCCAACCAGCGGTGGACCATCAACGCCTGAGGATCCTGACTTCAGGAACTTCAGTCCGATGACGCAGGCGATGATCCCGGTGAGGAACACGATCTTCCACACGGAGACCGGCTCCTCACCGGTGATCATCGCCCACGTCACGGTCAGGGCAGCACCGATGCCGACCCACACGGCGTACGCGGTCCCGACCGGAATGCGTTTCATGCCAACGGAAAGCCCGATCATGCTCAGCGTCGCGGCGACCAGGAAGAGCACGTAGGCCCCCTGGGACAACGCCGTCGCCCACACCGCTTCGAGCACGGCACTCACCAGCAACACGGCCCAGTACATCAGCTCACCACCTTCAGGCCCGCGACGCAGCCGATCAACGCGACGAGCAGCAACGCCCTGGCCACCCCGAGCTTCTCCTCACCGCGCAGCACCGCGACGAGCACCGTGAGCACGGCCCCCACGCCGACCCACACCGCGTACGCCGTGCCGACCGGGATCCCCCGCATCGCGAACGCGAGCCCGACGAGGCTCAGCGTCATCGTCACGGCCCACACCACCACCGGCCACGGCCGCCGGAACCCGTTCGACGCGGCGAGCGCCGTGGCCCACACCGCCTCCAGCACCCCGGAGGCCACGAGCACAACCCAGTACATTGGTACGACCGTACCAGAAAAGCGCGGACCAGGCGGCTACGATCACGTGATGTGGCACCCAGCCTGGAGAACCTGCTGGTAGTAGGCATCGCGTCGAGCGCTCTGTTCGACCTGTCCTCCTCCGACGCGGTGTTCGAGGCCGAGGGTGAACACGCCTACCGCGCCTACCAGGAGGCGCACCTCTCCGAACCGTTCGCGGCCGGCGTCGCGTTCCCGTTCATCCGCAGACTCCTCCAGCTCAACACGCTGGGCCCGCTCGTCGAGGTGATCGTGCTGTCGCGCAATTCCCCCGACACGGGCCTGCGCATCTTGAGGTCGGCGGCCCACCACGGCCTCACGATCACCCGCGCGATCTTCACCGAGGGCCGCGCACCGCACGAGTTCATGCCGGCGCTGAACATGTCGTTGTTCCTGTCCGCCAACGAATCCGACGTCCGCAAAGCGACTTTTGCCGGCCTCCCGGCGGGCCAGGTGCTCAAGTCGTCGTTCCAGGACGACGACGACCCGGCGCTGCGCATCGCGTTCGACTTCGACGGCGTCCTGGCCGACGACGCGGCCGAGCGGGTCTACCAGAGCGGCGGGCTCGACCAGTTCCAGCAGCACGAGGCCACGAACGTCGTCACGCCACTGGATCCCGGTCCGCTGAGGAACTTCCTCGCGGGCATCAACCGGATCCAGCGGCAGGCGGAGGACCGCATCCGGGTGTCGGTCGTGACCGCCCGGTCGGCTCCGGCGCACGAGCGGGCGATCAACAGCCTCAAGGCGTGGGGGCTGACGGTGAACGACGCGTTCTTCTTGGGAGGGTTGAGGAAGGCGCCGATCCTGGACGTGCTCAAGCCGCACATCTTCTTCGACGACCAGCGCGGGCACCTGGTCCAGACGGTGCCGTGCGTGCACATCCCGTTCGGGGTGACGAACGAGAAGAGCCCGGCCACCGAGTGACCGGGCCCTCCCCCACTACCAGAACTACTTCGCGAGCCCGTCCTCGATCGCCTTGATGATCGCCGGTCGCAGCTCGGCAGCCGAGATGATCGCGTCGACCGCCCCGACCTCCACCGCGCGCTGCACGCTGTGCACCCGGTCGAACTCGGCGGCCATCTCGTTCAGCTTCTCGGTCCGCACGCCCTGCCGCGTCGTCGCCAGCTCGGCGGTCAGCGCCGCCCGCTCGGCACCGGACGCCTCGGCCACCGAGGACTCCAGCTTCTTCACGCGCGGGTCGTTGGCCGTGCGGCCGTCGACCTCGCGGGCGAACACCACGGCCGCGGCGGGCGCGCCGCCGATGACCGAGGCGAAGGAGCCCTCGACCGCGAGCACCGTCATGGACGGGTTCAGTGCCTTGGAGAACACCACGAACGCACCGCCGTGGTACCGCGAGATCACGGTGAACACGATCGGGCCGCGGAAGTTGACGATCGCGCGGCCGATCTCGGCGCCGTACTCGAGCTGCAGCTCCCGCATCGACTCCGGCGAGCCGTCGAAGCCGGACAGGTTCGCCAGCACCACCAGCGGCCTGTTGCCCGAGGCCGCGTTGATCGCGCGGGCCGCCTTCTTCGACGACTTCGGGAACAACGTGCCCGCGGTGTAGGTGTCCGGGCCGTCGGTGGGCGGGAAGCCGGTGCGGGACACCCCGCGCGACTCGATGCCCAGCAGCGTCACCGGGATGCCGCCGAGGTGCACGTCCTGCACGACGGCGGTGTCGGCGTCGGCCATGCCGGCCCAGCGCTCCAGCACCTCGTGGTCCTGGTCCGACAACGCGCGCATGACGGTGCGGATGTCGAACGGCTTCTTGCGGTCCGGGTTCGACTCGATCGAGAAGATCTCGCCGACGGTGTTGAACGGGCTGTCGCCGACGACGTGCGGGTAGGACGAGACATCGCGACCCGACGGGTCCGAAGTGGACACCCGGCGCGGAGAGGACTCGCCCGGCGCGATGTAGCTGTGCTCGTAGTGGCCCAGCAGCACGTCGAACGCCGCGCGCAGGTTCGGGGCCCAGTACTGCGCCTGGCCGTTCGGGCCCATGACGCGGTCGTAGCCGCCGATGCCGTAGTTGTCCTCCGCCGAGACGCCGCCGGAGAAGTCGAGCGCCTGCTTGCCGGTCAGCACCATCGCCGAGTCCGGGGTCATGACCAGGATGCCCTTGGTGTGCATGAGCATCGTGGCCTCGGCGTTCCAGTACGGCTGGGCGCCGACGTTGATGCCGTTGACGACGACGTTGATCTCGCCACCGTCCTGGGTGAACTCGACGATCCGCTTCAGGGCGGCCGCGACCCAGTCCATGTTCTCGACACCGGAGCTCATCGAGATCTTCGCGCCGGACGACAGCGAGAACCACTCCAGCGGAACGGAGAGCTCCTCCGCCAGGTCGATGGCGTGGATGACCCGCGAGCACTCGGGCTCGGCCAGCGCGCCCAGCGACTTGGTGGGGTCGCCGAGCAGCACCACGCGCTTCATGCCCTCGGGGTAGGCCGGGGTCGGGGTGGTCACCACACCGACGACGATGCCCGCCTTGTTGCCGCCGCGCGGGCGGTCGACCGGCACCAGCGCGCCGTCGACGAGGTCGTGCTCCACGAACGAACCGCCGTCGCCGACGAGCATGTCGACCAGCTCGTACGGGTAGATCGTGCCGCGCGACTGGGCGCGCAGGACGTTCTGGCGGTAGTCGTCGAGTGGCTGGATCGGGGTGGTCGGCGGCTGCACGAACGAGAACCGCACGCCGGCACCGGCGTCGTTCGCGATCCGCACGCCGATGTCGGTGACGTCACCGGAGACGGGGTCCCTGCGGCGGGCCAGGAACAGGACCTCCTCCAGGTCCAGGCCCGCGGTCGTCGGCAGGACGCGCTGGGCGACCGCGTCCAGGTCCTTCGACCCGAGCTCGGTGGGCGGCCACGCGTAGAGCACCACGCGGTTCGTGGCCAGGCGCGTGCGGCCACCGGCCTGCGCGCGGGCCCTGCGGATGCCGTCCAGGCAGGTCGCCAGGACGTCCTCGGCGGCGGGCAGCGCCACGATCCGGCCCTCGTCGTCGCGCAACGGCGTCAGGTCGCGGACCTGGCCGAGCGCCACGAGCCGCTCGTCGGACTTGTTCGCCTTGGCCACCGCGCGGAACAGGTACACGTCCTCGTCCACGGAGGACAGCCGGGTGAGGTCGAACTCCCGCAGCCGCTCCAGCTGCATGCGTTCGGCGATGCGCGGGTGCAGCCCGCGCACCAGCCTCTCCTCCGCGAACCCGTTGGAAGACGGGCGGAACGTGAAGTGGTGGTGCATCGACTCGCCGCGGCGACCGGCCACGGTGGTGGTGATGCGGGTGATCGTCGGCGGCAGCTGGTGCGCGGCCAGGGCGGCACCCAGGCCGGCCGCCATCTCGTCCTGGTCGGACGGACCGTCGGGCCAGTTGACGTAGAGGTCCGCGACGACCGCGCTGCCGGTGCCGTGCTTGACGACGTCACCGATGGCGTCGGTCAGCGACGGGAACTCCACCGCGGTCGAGATGAGCCGGGTCTGCTCCGGCTCGTTCTCCGCGAGGAAGAACGCGCCGTTCACGCGCGGGTTCTCCAGCGCCTTCTTGGTGTAGTAGCGGCGGGCCAGCACCTCCAGCAGAGGGGTGTTGTCCGCGCCGGGCTTGCCGATGCGCTGGCCGAGCAGGCGCACCAGCGGTTCGGCCGACGCCACCATGGCGACGATCCGCTCCTCGCGGTCGGCGGCCTGGGGCTGCGAGTCGAGGTGGATCAGGTGCTTGCGGACCTCGCTGTGCACGCGGGCGCGGTTGCGGCGCACCAGCGGCTGGGCGAACCAGGTGAACACGACGCTGCGGGCGAGGTCGGCCACCGCCGGGTAGCGGACCTGCGTCGCCGCGACGATGTGCTCCAGCACCAGGCCGATCTGGACCTGCTCTGACTCGACCGGCGGCGCCTCCTGCACCCACTGGCGCAGCAGGGTCGTCGCGACGGCCGCGTCGAACACGCCGCGGCGCAGCGCCACGAAGATCCGGAAGACGGCCTGCTCCAGCTCCGGCGTGCGGTCGAGCTCGGTGATGCCGTAGTGACCGATCACGTTCTGCAGACGGGCGCGGAAGCCCTCCGGCAGCGCGGCGCGGTCGGCATCGAGCGTCTTGAGGTACGTGTGGAAGTGCTCGCGCGGGGAGTGGATGTGGTTCTCCGGCTTGGAGTCCTCACCGGCGGGACGGTTGCGCGAGAGGTCGCACAGGTCGGCGAAGATGCCGAGCAGCTGCGCCTCCTGCACGAGCGGCCGCTCCAGCAGGTCGTGCCGCGCGCCCATGTAGTTCGTCAGCACGCGCTCGGTCTCCGAGGCGGTGGTGTCGAAGCCCAGCAACAGGTTGCGCAGGTCGTCGAGGCCGTCCGCGACGAGCTCCTCCGGCCGCACGCCCGTGCGCGGCGCGGGCAGTTCCAGCTCGACGGCCGAGTCGGTCTTCGCGACCTCGGCGGCGCCGTCCTCGTCCTCGATCTCCTCCAGCTTCAGCAGCGCGCCACCGGCGGGCACCTGGGTGCCGACGACGACGTTCAGCTCCTTGAGGCGTGCGCGGAACGGCGCGCGCAGCACCGTCTCCATCTTCATCGCCTCGAGCACGAGGACGGGCGCACCGGCCTCGACCTCGGCGCCGACCGCGAGCGGCGTGGCGACGACGAGCGCGGGCATCGGCGAGCGCAGGACACCGCCCTCGTCGCGGGTGACGCGGTGGGTGACCCCGTCGACCTCGACCTGGTGGACCGGGCCGTGCGTGCCGGTGACGACGCGGAACCGCTCGCCGTTGACGGTGATCTGGCCGACGTGGTGGTCGAACCGCTCCACGTCGACGTCACCGGTCAGCACGGTCTCGGAGTCCGCGGCGGACACGCCGACGCGGTAGCTCGTGGCACCGACGCGGGCGACGTTCACGACGTACGGCTGGCCGCGCAGCACGAACTCCAGCTTGACCGCGCCCTCGTGGTTCGTGCGCGGCTGACCACCGCGCGCGGACGCCAGCAGCTCGGTGCGGTTGATCTGCTCCTCGTCCTCGTACACCTCGATGCCGGCCGCGGCGAGCGCGATCGCGGAGTGGCGGTGCGAGATCAGGCCGCCGTCGGCGCGGACGCGGTCGATCCAGGAGGTGTCGGCGGAGCCGTCGATCACGGCGGGCTCGTCGAGCAGGTCGAGCACGAAGCTCTTGTTCGTCGTGCCGCCCTCGATGATGACCGTCGTCTCGGCCATCGCGCGGCGCAGCTTGCCCAGCGCCTCCTCGCGGGTGCGGCCGTACGCGATGATCTTCGCGATCATCGAGTCGAAGTCGGCGGGGATCTGCGAGCCCTCGGCCACACCGGTGTCGACGCGGATGCCGGGGCCGGCGGGGAGCTCCAGCCGAACGATCGTGCCGGGGCACGGCGCGAAGTCGCGGTCCGGGTCCTCGGCGTTCAGGCGGGCCTCGACGGCGTGGCCGAGCTCGACGGGCTTGGCACCCTCGAGCTTGCCGCCGCCTGCCACGTGCAACTGGGCCTTGACCAGGTCGAAACCGGTGGTGATCTCGGTGATCGGGTGCTCGACCTGCAGGCGGGTGTTGACCTCGAGGAACGCGAAGAGCTTCTCACCGGGGTGGTAGAGGAACTCGACGGTGCACGCGCCGCGGTAGCCCACCGCGTTCGCGAGCCGCTCCGCCGAGGACTTCAGCTCGTCGACCTGGTGCGGCTCCAGCACGCACGAGGCCGACTCCTCGATGATCTTCTGGTTGCGCCGCTGCACCGAGCAGTCGCGGACGCCGAGCGCCCACGCCGTGCCCTGACCGTCGGCGATGACCTGCACCTCGACGTGCCGGGCGCCGGTGACCAGGCGCTCCAGGAACATCACGCCGGAGCCGAACGCGCGCGCGGCCTCCAGGCTGGTGCGCTCGAAGTTCTCTTCCATCTCCGCGGGAGTGGTGATCTTGCGGATGCCCCGGCCACCACCACCGGCGGTCGCCTTGAGCATCAACGGGTAGGTGACCTCCTCGGCCACCTTGAGGGCGTGCTCCAGGTCGTCGACGGCGCCGCGGCTCCACGGCGCGACGGGCACGCCGACCTCCTCGGCGATCAGCTTCGAGCCGATCTTGTCGCCGAGCTTGCGCATGGCCTCGGCGGACGGGCCGACGAACGTGACGCCGACCTTCTCGCACAGCTCGGCGAACTCGGGGATCTCGGCGACGAAGCCCCAGCCGACCCACGCGGCGTCGGCCTTCGTCTCGACGAGCGCCTTCTCCAGCACCTCGAGGTTCAGGTACGGACGGTCCGCCGCCAGGCCGAGGTTGTAGGCGAGGTCGGCTTCCCGGACGAACGGCGCGGACTTGTCGACATCGGTGTACAGGGCGACGGTCTCGATCCGTTCCCCTGACTCGGCTGCGAGTTCACGGACGGCGTGGATCAGCCGCATTGCGGCTTCCCCGCGGTTGACGATCGCTACACGACTGAACAACGACTTCTCTCCTCGCGGACAGACAACCTCAGCGGCAGTCGCCGCCCAATCGATGTACACACTCTCGTCTACCAACCAGTAGGAAAACCGCTAGATCGGAACGAGTTGAGCAGCGTGCTTTGTATGAAACCAACAAGGCGCCAGGTCCTCGGCACAGCTTCACTTGAGCCCGTGTCCCAACTCACGGCGGGGCCCGGCGTCCATTCGGGACCACCCGAACCCCGCGGCCACCACGAGCGGTAACGCCGCGATCACCAAGGCGGACCGGACCGACAGCGCGTCGGCCAGCACTCCCCCGCCCAGCGCCCCCACCGGTTGACCCACCCCGAAGGTCACCACGCGTCCCACCAGGTTGGCTCTCCCCTGCAGGTGGTCAGGCGTGATCAACTGGCGGACCGTCAGTCCGTTCACGATCACGATCGTCGAGGTCAGACCCCACAACGCGGTGCCGAGCACGGCGAGCCACCACCGGTCCACCGCCACCAGCACCCCCATCACCACCGCACCGGCGGACAGGCCGGCCACGGCGGTGCGGCGGGGCTCGCAGGCGTCGCTGATCGCGGGCATCAGCACGGTGGCGGCGAACGAGCCGGCGGCCAGCGCGCTGAACAGCACGCCGATCCGCGCGTCGTGCTGCGGGACGTCGAACGCCCGGAAGGCGTAGACGACCAGGAGCCCGGACACGGCACCGCCAGCGACGGCCTGACCGAGCCCCAAGCCGAGGAAGAGCCGGACTGTGGGTTCCCTCCACAGGAAGTCGAGTCCCTCCGCGATGTCCGCCCGGAGGGAGACCCGCGGCGGCCGGACGGGGTTCAGCGGGCGCAGGATCATCCGGACGAGGACCGCGGACACGGCGAAGCTCACCGCGTCGATCGCCATCGTCCCGGCCGGCCCGTGGATCGCGAAGAGCACACCGGCGACCGACGGCGCCGCGATGTGGACCGCGGTGGCCGTGCTCCAGATGGCGCTGTTGGCGCGCACGAGGTTCTCGTTGCCGACGAGCGCGGGCACGGCCCCGAAGGTGGCCGCGTCGAACCAGACGCCGACGCTCGCGACACCCGCCGCGACCAGCAGGAGGTGCAACGGGGTCAGCACGCCGAGCGCGGAGGCCACCGGCACGCTCGCCAGCAACCCGGCGCTGACCAGGTCGGTGACGACCATGACCGTGCGCCGGTGCATGCGGTCGACGAGCGCGCCCGCGAAGAGCCCGAACACGACGTACGGCGCCGCGGTCAGCGCCGCGAGCGCCCCCGTGCACGCGGCGCTGCCGGTCAGCGAGTACATGAGGACGGGCAGCGCGACACCCGACACCGCGGACCCCGCCGTCGAGATCAGCCTGGCGAGCCAGAACTTCCCGAACTCCCGGTCCTCCCGCAGACTCCCCCCGCGACGGGTCACATCAGGACTGCGGGACCCGGATCACCGATCCGGGCGTGATGACGTTCGGGTCCGTGATGACGTGCGGGTTGGCGCGCACCAGCCGCGGGTAGAGGTTGCCGGAGCCGTAGAACTGCGTGGCGATGCCCCACAGCGTGTCACCGGGCTTGATCTTGTACTCCTGGTAGACCCGGTAGCCGGGCACGATCCGCGGCCCGTAGACCACCGGCACGATGACCTTGTCGAGCTCGGCGCCGTCCTTGGGCGACACCCAGAACACCTCGACGAAGAGCCGGTCGAGCGCGAACGACGCACCCGACACGTCGACCTGCACCTGGAACTGGCCGTGACCGCCGGTCCCGTCGCCCGCCATGAACCCGCCGACGACCTCGTCGTGTCCCTCGTGGATGCGGTAGTTGAACTGGGCCTCGAACGCGCCGCCGGCGGTGCCCGCGATGTGCACGTGGCTCCCGACCAGGCCCTGGGGCCGTGGCTGCTGAATGTCGATGGACATGTTTCCCCTTCCTCCACCAGTAGGTCGTGGGGAGGCAGGGGGTCGTTGCCGGGGTTCACCCCGGTGGCGCAACGGCTGGTGGTGGAGGTCGGAGTCGAACCGACTCTGCAACGAGGCTCCCGTTTTACAGACGGGCGGGGCTCCACAGCCCCTTCTCCACCATTGTCGCGCGGTGGTTTCCGCGCACGAAAAAGCCGCCCTGACCCGTTTCCACGGGCGGGCGGCTCTCGACGTCAGCGAAGCTTCACGGCATCACGACGGAGAGCCTGACCTGGACGGATAGCTGCGATAGCGGCGCATGCGGACCACTTTGCCGGACCGTCCGCGTGACCGCGAGCCATTTATCGCGGCGATTTCCGGAAACGTGCTCACCCGCCGGAACGACATCCAGGTCGTGAAGGTCGTAGGACGCGCGCGCGAACTCGCCGCGGCACGGTCGTGGCTGGCGGCGGAGACCGGACGCCTGGTGCTCTGCGGCGGTGAGCCGGGCATCGGCAAGACGCGCCTGGCCCAGGAGCTCGCCGGGCACGCGCTCGCGCTCGGCCGGGAGGTCGTGTGGGGCCACTGCGTCGAGACCAGCGGGGCACCGGCGTTCTGGCCGTGGCGCCAGGTCCTGAAGGCGGCCGGTGCGGACGCCGATGTCGTGCTCGCGCACGACGCCGAGGTGCCGCAGGACAGGTTCCGGGTGTTCGACGCGATCGCGGCCGCACTGGACCGCGACGGCCTGGTGATCGTCGTCGAGGACGTCCACTGGGCCGACGAGGCCTCACTGCTCGTGCTCGCCCATCTCGCCACACACCTGAGCAACGTGCTGCTGTTCGCGACCTTCCGCGACCCGTGCCCCGCGGTCGCGGACCTCATGCGCTCGGCCGGCCGGATCGACCTGCACGGCCTGTCCGCGGACGAGGTCGCCGAGCTGGTCGGGGCCGAGCACGCGGCCACGATCACCGAGCTGACCAGCGGGAACCCGTTGTTCGTCACGGAGATCGCCCGCGCGGTCGAGGACGGCACGTGGCGCGCGGACCAGCCGCCCCGCAGCGTCCGCGACATCGTCACCGCCCGCCTCGGCCGGCTGCCGGAGGACGCCCGCGAGATCGTCAGGACGGCGGCGCTGATCGGCCGCGACTTCGACCTGGACCTCGCCGCGGCGGCCTCTGGCCAACCGATCAGCGCGCTGGACGAGGCCACGACGTTGATCGACGCGACCGGGCACCGGTTCGTGCACGCGCTGACCCGCGACGCCGTCGAGGCCGCACTCACCCCCGCCGAACGCCGTGCGCTGCACCGCAGGATCGCCGAGGCGATGGCCGGCAGCACGCGCTACGCCGACGTGGCCAGGCACTGGAACGCTTGCGGCGCAACAGAAGAGGCGCGGGCGTGGACGATCCGGGCGGCCCAGGACGCGGTGGCCAAGCTCGCCTACGAGGAGGGCGCCCGCCTCTACCGCGCCGCGGCCGCCCTCGGCGACAGCCACGAGGTCCAGGTGGCGCTGGGCAGGGCCGCCTACTTCGCGGGCGACCTCGCGGGATGCGTCCAGGCCGCCCAGCGCGCCGCCGAACTGGCAGGGACGCCCGAGCAGATCGCGGAGGCCGCCCTGGTCCTCGAGGCCGCACCCGGCGCGGGCGTCAACGCGATCGCGACCCCGTTGTGCGACAACGCCCTCCGCCAGGACGTCAGCCCCGCGACGCGGGCCCGCCTGCTCGCCCAGCGCAGCCATCTCGCGTTCTACCGCGGCGAGCAGCACCGCCTCGACGAGCTCAGCCGCGAGGCGCTGAGGCTGGCCCGCGGCGACGACCGCGCGCTCGCCGAGGCGTTGCACGCCAGGCAGGAGGCGTGTCCGGGACCGGCCGGTCGCGCCGAACGGCTGAGCCTCGCCACCGAGATGATCGGGCTGGCCCACCGCACGCACAGCCCGCGCGGCGCGATGTGGGGATCGCTCTGGCGTGTCCACGCGCTGGTCGAGAGCGGCGAACTCGCTGCCGCACAGGAAGAACTACCGGCGTTGGCGCTGGCCTGCGAACGGGTCGGCGGCCAGGTCCCGTTGTGGCACCTCGACGTCGTGACGGCGTGCCTGGCGCAGGCGCAGGGCCGGTTCGCGCAGGCCCAGGAGATCGGTCGGCGCGCCTACGACCGCATGCGGGTGATCGAGCGCGAACCGGCGTCGGGCGCCTACTTCGCGTTGCAGTGCGGGCTCTCCTGCCACCTGGGGCCCACCGAGGACGGCCTCGCGCTGGCCCGCCACTTCCACGACCCGCCGCCGCGGTTCCGGCTGATGTCGAAGCTCACGCGGGCGTTCCTGCTGCTGCGCGCGGGTCTGCGCGACGAGGCCGTCGAGTACTACCGCCGCTGCGGCCCGGTCGCCGAGTGGGACCTGCCCGCGTTCTTCGTGCTGCCCGGACTGGTCGACGCCGTCCTGGTGACGGCGGGACTCGGCCTGACCGGCGACCTGCGGCTGATCCTGCCGCGGCTCGCGGAGTTCCGCGGCGAGCACGCGGCCGGCAACGGCGTCGCGTACATGGGCCCGGTGACGCTCGCGCTGGGCCACGGCCACCTGGCTCTCGGCGAGCACGAACAGGCCGTCACCGACCTCACCGCCGCCGTCGAGGAGGCCTCCCGCGCGGGCGCACCCGCGTTCGCCGCCGAGGCCCGCTGGCACCTCGCGGCCGCGTTGCGCGCGCTGGGCCGCGACGCCGACGCCGTGCAACGCGCCGCGGACCGCGCGATCCGCACGCTGGGCATGACCGCGTTCACCACGACCGAGCTGAGCAGCCGCGAGCACGAGGTGGCCACGCTGGTCACCGAGGGCATGACCAACCGGCAGATCGCGCGCCGGCTGGTGATCTCCGAGCGGACCGCCCAGAACCACGTCCAGCACATCCTGACCAAGCTCGGCTTCAGCACCCGCAGCCAGATCGCGGCATGGATGAGTACCGCACCGAGTAGTCCGGCGGATGGCTGAGCTGCGCGGACTTCCTAGGTTGGGATCACATCGACCTCAGGAGGACCCCATGTGGCTCACCATCGCGACCCCGCCCACCCAGTCCCTCGACCAGCTCGACGCGGTGATGGGCTCCGCCACCCCCGACGGCCTGCGCGCCCGCTACGCCTGCCGAGCCGACGGCGAGTTCCGGGTCATCGCCGTGTGGGAGTCGAAGGAGCACGCCGACCGCTTCTTCCGCGAGGTGCTCGGCCCGATCCTCGCCCGCGTGCTCGGCCCCGAGCCGTCCGGCGCGCCCGCGATGACCGGCATGGAGGTGCTGCGCGAGTTCGTGCCCGGCCAGCCGAGTCCCGTCAGTTGAGCAGGGCGATCGACAGGTTCAGCGCCGCCGCGAAGCTCACCCACGCCAGGTAGGGCACCAGCAGCGCCCCGGCGACCCTGTTGCGCCGCCAGAACGCCACGAGCAGCGCGACGATCGCCAGCCACAGCACCAGGATCTCGGCGAACGCCACCCAGAACCACCCGAGCCCGAAGAACAACGGCGTCCAGGCGGCGTTCAGCACGAGCTGCACACCGAACAGGGTCAGCTCGCGCCGCGTCGCCCCCGCCCGCCACGCGAGCCAGCCGGCAGCCGCGATCATCACGTACAGCAGCGTCCACACCGGACCGAACAACCAGGCGGGCGGCGCCCAGGAGGGCTGTTCCAGCGCCTGGTACGTCGATCCGGCCGACACGGAGAAGAGCGATCCCACCACGGCGGTGACCAGCACGGCCCCCGCGAACATCCCGAGAGCGCGGACCGGGTGCCGTTCGGAAACGAGAGTCATGGTGACGAGGTACCCCTTCAGGAGCCTGGCAAAGCACGAACGATCTTGAGAACGGCCGCCCGGCTCGGCCGCACCCGCTCGGCGGCGTTGAGGAGGCTGAGCTCGTCGACCAGCACGGCCTCGCGGATCTGGGCGTCGTGGCCGGGCAGTTCCGCGCGCAACGCCTCGACGAGCCGCGACCGCAACGCCCGGCCCAGCGGGTCGTCGGTGGGCAGCACGCGCCAGTGCGCGCGCAGCAGACGTTCCGCGACGTCCTCACCGCCGACCGCCCAGAGCAGGCGGATCATCCTGTCGGCGAGGCCCATGCGAACAAGGTAATGCCACGGCCGGAAGGTGGCAGATCAGATTCGGCCACTAATTGGCCAGTCACGCCCAGCCATAACCCATTCCGATCGCCCGATCCAGTGACGGCGAAACGCTCTCGCCGCACATCCCGACAGGGGGTTCACCAATCGGATCCCCGGAGGCGACAGTGAGCTGGAGCGGCAGACCCGCGAAATGCAGGAAGTGTCACGGCGACACGATTCGCTGCGACACGTGCAAGGGCAACGGCAAGGTGCAGTGGACGTTCGGCGACTGCACCTCGTGCGACGGCAGCGGCCACGTGTGCCCGTCCGACGGCAAGTACTGGAAGTGACGGCCAGCCACTTCGGACCGTTCACCACGAACAGTCCGAAGTGGCCGCACGACTACTTCTTCTTGCCGGAGAAAAGGTCCTTGACCTGGTTGCCGCGGCGGCGCAGGCCCCACTTCGTGACGCGGATCAGGGCCTCGCGCACGATGTTGCCGCTCATCTTCGACTCGCCGAACTCGCGCTCCAGGAACGTGATCGGCACCTCGCGCACCCGGAAGCCCAGCTCCAGCGTCCGCCACAGCAGGTCGATCTGGAAGCAGTAGCCGGCCGACGCGACCGAGGCGAGGTTCAGCTTGCGCAGGGTGTCCGCGCGGAACGCCCGGTAGCCACCCGTCATGTCGCGGATGTTCGCGCCCAGCGCGAGCCGCGAGTACAGCGAACCGCCCAGCGACAGGAACTTGCGCTGCGCCGGCCAGTTCACGACCTCGCCACCCGGCACCCAGCGCGAACCGAGCACCAGGTCGGCCTGCGGCAGCGCGTCGAGCAGCCGGTGCAGCTGCTCCGGGGCGTGTGAACCGTCGGCGTCCATCTCGCAGATGACGCCGTACTCCCGCTCCAGCGCCCACTGGAAGCCCGCGACGTACGCGGCGCCCAGGCCGGACTTCTCGGTGCGGTGCATCACGTGGACCCGGTCGTCGGCGGCCGCCATCTCGTCGGCGAGCTGGCCGGTGCCATCGGGGCTGCCGTCGTCGACCACCAGCACGTGCACGTCGGGCAGTGCCGTGTGCAGTCGCTTGACGATCTTTCCGATGTTGTCCCGTTCGTTGTACGTCGGGATCACCACCAGCACCTGCCCGAGTTCCTGGTCAGGCTGCCGCGCCATTCGAGTCCTTCCGTCGTCGGGTGAAGCCCAGCGCCAACGCCGCAAGGCCCGCAGCGGCAATCACCCACTCGGGCCAGGCTCCTAGCCAAGTCGCCAGCGTAGTCTGTGACCGCAGCGGCAGTGTCGCGACCAGGGCACCCGGCTCGAAAAGCCCAGTCTTCTGAGTGACGGAACCGTCAGGTTCGACGATCGCGCTGACCCCCGAGGTGGCGGCCACGACCACCGCCCTGCCGTGCTCCACCGCCCGTACCCTGGACATGGAAAGCTGCTGGTAGGTCATCTCCGTGTAGCCGAACGTGGCGTTGTTCGTCGGGATCGCGATGATCGTCGCGCCGGCCGTCACCGAGTCGCGGACGACTGAGTCGAACGCCACTTCGTAACATGTGTCAAGTGCGACCTTCGCGGGCCCCATGACGAAACCCTCCGGGTCCGTGCCCGCCTGGAACACACCCGCCCGGTCGACCTCGGACGCGAACAGCCGGAAGAACGACCGCATCGGCATCGTCTCGCCGAACGGCTGCAGCTTGCGCTTGGTGTAGGTGTCCGTGGCCCCCTTCTCGGGGTCCCACAGCACCACCTGGTTGCGCGGCAGCCCGTCGCCCTTGTCGACCACCACGGCCCCCACCGCGATCGGCGCTTTGATCGCCTTCGCCGCCGCGTCGATCCGCGCCGCCGCGTCGGGGTTGCGGAACGGGTCGATGTCGGAGGAGTTCTCCGGCCAGATGACGATGTCGGGCTGCTCGACCTTGCCCGCGGCGACGTCGGCGGCGACCTCCAGCGTCTTCTTGACGTGGTTGTCGAGCACGGCCCGGCGCTGCGCGTTGAAGTCGAGGCCCGCGCGCGGCACGTTGCCCTGGATGGCGGCGACGGTGACGGTCCCGGCGGACGCGTCCACCCCCACGGGCACAACGAGGCCCACCACCAGCGGCACGACGAACAGCGGCAGACCGAGCTTCCAGTTCTTCGTGAGCCAGAACAGCCCGAACCCGGTCAGCACCACCCCGAACGTCACCAGCGGCGCCCCGCCCAGCGACGCGAGCGGCAGGAACCAGCCCTCCGGCTGCCCGAACGCGATCTTCCCCCAGGTGAAGCCGCCGAACGGGAACACGCCGCGCAGCGCCTCGTCCGCCACCCACAGGCACGCGGCCCACAGCGGCCAGCCGGGCACGCGCGAGACGAACGCCATCGCGGTGGTGCCGAGCGAGATCATCAGCGCGCAGGCCAGCGCCAGCGGCAGCCACGCGATCAACCCGACGAACTCACCGGTCCACCGCAGCAGCGGCACCATGAACCCGAGACCGAACAGCAGCCCGTACCCGAACCCGGCCCGCGCACGCTTGCCGTAGATCACATGGGCCAGCACCGCGAACCCGACCGGCGCCATGAACCACAGCGGGCGAGGCGGAAAGCTCAGGTAGACCAGCGCGCCGCCGGCGACGGCGAGTGCCGCGCGCAACAGCACCGGAGCGCTCACTTTTCGCCTGCGCGCGGGCAATTCCGGCGATTCCGGCGCGATGGGGGGTGCGACCACCCGATCAGCGTACGAGGCCCAGGAGTACACAGGACGTATGACCTACGTCGATCTTGTGTTGGAGCGACTGTCCACAGACGACGAACGTGAGGCGTTGATCGCCGGCGACACCAGACTCACCCGCGCGCAAGCCCGTGACCTGCTGTTCCGCCTGGCCGACGGTCTCGTGCAACGCGGTATCGGCCCCGGTGACGGCGTGGCGGCCTACGTCGGCAACACGCCGGAGGCCGTCCTGCTCACCGTCGCCGTCCACCTCCTCGGCGCCCGGCTGGTCTACGTGCCGCCGGAGCCGGGCCCGGGCGAACTCAGGGCGTTGATCGAGCGAGCGGACGTCGCCGGAGTGGTCGTCGACCCCACCTTCAGCACCCGTCTCGACGGCTGGCACCTCGCCGACCTCCCGGGTGACCCCGTCGAACGCACCCCGGCACCGGACTTCACCACCGTCATGTACACCGGCGGCACGACCGGCCTGCCCAAGCTCGCGGTCCACCGTTCCGACGACCGCTGGACGGCGTCCGCGACCACGCCACCCATGAACCTGCTCTGCAACACCCTCATCACCCACGGCAGCGGCGCCGGCGCGACACGACTCGCCCTGATGACGGGCTCGAAGCTGGTGCTGGGCCCGTCGACGTTCGACGCGGACGCGTTCGTGCGCCTCGCCCGCGACGAGCAGATCAACGCGACGATGTTCGTGCCGCCGATGATGTACGAGGTGCTCGACCACCCGGACTGCCCGGGCCCGCAGTTCGGCGTCGTCATCGTCGGCGGATCCTCGCTCGCCCCGAAGCGGCTGCGGCAGGCGATCGAGAAGTGGGGCCCGGTCGTCAACCAGCGCTACGGCATGACCGAGGCCATGGTGATCACGACGATGCCCACCACTTCCGTCGACCTCGACCAGCCGGACACGTTGCGCACCGTCGGCAAGGTGAATCCGGTGATGGAGGTCGAAATCCGCGACGGAGACGTATGGGTGCGCGGCCCGCACGTGATGGACGGCTATTGGGGCGAACCCCCGTTGAGCGAAACGGCCGATGGCTGGTTCAACACCGGCGACGTCGGCTACTTCGACTCCGACGGTTACCTCTACCTCAACGACCGCAGCAAGGACGTCATCGTCACTGGTAGAACGTCCGACAACGTCTACTCACGCCTGCTTGACGACTTCCTGATCACGCTTCCGGGCATCAGGCAGGCGGCGGCCGTCGCCGAACCGGACGAGGCACTCGGCGAGGTGGTCCACGTTTTCCTGGTCACCGAAGGACCGGATGTCGATGTCGACAGGATTCGCGATTCGGTCGTCGCCGAACTGGGTGCGCTGTACCAGCCCAGAGGGGTAACGATTGTTCCCCGACTGCCCTTGACCAACGTGGGAAAGGTCGACAAGCGCAAGCTTCGTTCCCAGTTTCGGTAAGGTTCGGGCTAAATCAGGAGGTCACGGATGCCCCGTCCAAGCGTGGAAGCCGAACGCAAGGCGCAGATCCTCGCGTCCACCTGCAAGGTGATCGCGGCAGAGGGCTTCCGCCATCTCCGGGTGTCCGACGTGGCCAAGGACGCCGGCGTGTCCGGCGGCACGGTGCACTACTACTTCGAGACCAAGCGCGAGCTCACCGACGCGGCCTTCGAACACTGCTTCGAGCTCTCGGTCCGCCGCCGCCGCTGGATCCTCGAGTCGGACGAACCCCCGCTCTCCCGCCTGCGCATGGTCGTCGAGTCGTACCTCCCCGAGGGCGCCGAGACCGTGGAGGCGTGGAAGGTCTGGGCCGAACTCTGGGTCGAGGCCATCCGCAGCCCCGAACTGCAGGAGCTCAACGAGCGCTTCTACGGCGAATGGCGCGACATCGTGGCGAGCATCTTCCGCGACGGCCAGGCCTCCGGCGACATCCACACGTCCGGCGACCCGCTCGAACTCGCCAACATGATGGTCAGCATGCTCGACGGCCTGGCACTGCAGGTGCTGGCGGGCTCGCAGGCCATGACGGTCGACGCCATGCGCACCACGTGCCTCAGGTTCGTCGACCAGCTCTCCACCGCGACCGTCGGCTAGACGTCCGGGAACGCCGTTCTGTTGCAGTCCGGACCCCTGAAACGTCGTGACCTGGCTCATCCGGGTCAAATCAGGGTTGGTCCCCGATGCAACAAATGCCCGAAACTGGGCATCCTTGTTGTATGACCACGACAGTTGCTTTGAGCAGGCCCAGGACCAACCGGATGATCGCGGGTGTCTGCGCGGGGCTCGCCCAGCGCTGGGGAATGAAGGCGGGCACCGTTCGCCTCTTGTTCCTGCTGTCCTGCCTTCTGCCGGGACCGCAGTTCGTCGTCTACATCGTGCTTTGGGTGATCATGCCGGACCGCGGCTACTGATCGACCGCAGGGAACGCCGCCCACCAGCAGGTGGGCGGCCGTCCCGTCAGGGGGCGATCAACTCGCGGTAGCCGGGAATCGGCACACCGCCGGACTTCTCGTATCGAAGCGCGTCACTGGTGCCCACGCGGGTGTCGTCACCCAGGCTCCTGTTCGAGGTCAACAGGATCGCGCGCAACTGCGCGTTCTCGACGGACAAGACGTCCTCACTGGACCGCAGCTCACCGTTCTCCCGGCACCACTCGGCGACCGCCGACCAGAACTTCTCCACCGCCTCCCACACGAGGAAACAGCGCGGACCGAGCACCACACGAATCTCTTCCGCCGTGCGCAACTGCTCCAAGCCGTGCGAGGCGAGGTGCTGCAGGACCTCGACCAGCGCCACCACGAGTTCGTGGTTCGCCTCCTCCGCAGCCAGCTTCTCCGCGACGCGCGCGACCATCGGCAGCACGTCGTCGGCCGACGCCCGATCCGCGGCCACGCACGCGACCAGCTTCGCGACGTTCAGCTCGCTCTGGTCGTCGAGGTGCTTCCAGGTCAACCCGGCCGACTCCGCCAACCGCTGCGGCGCGGTCCTACGTCCCCACATCTGCTTCTCCCCCAAGTGCGACTACGGGGGATCATCGCAGAGGCCTCAACCGGAATGTGCCGTGACCAGGCGCAGGAACGCCTCCCACGCCGCCGACTCGACCGGCACGTGGGCGACAGGAGCTTTGGAATCGCGGATGCCGACGCCGATGCCGATCTCGACGCAATCGGAATCGGTCGCGCTGTAGCTGCTCTTGCGCCACTCGGCCATCCAGGCCTCCTCAAGACACGATGCTGGTGATCAACTCCCTCGATTCTTCCTTACCGAGCGCGATTCGGTCCATCGTCTTCAGCGCCTCCTGATAGAGACCGACGGACGCCTTGTCATCGAGGAACAGCGCCGAGTTCAGGCTGCCCTGGTAAACGACCGGCTCGTACTTCTCGAACTTCAAGAGGCTGAAGTCACCGGTGATGGCGCGTCCGGCGGGAAGAACGCGCAAACTGATGTACGGCCGTACCAACATGCGCAGCAACTCGTGCAGCTGCTCAGCCAGCACGTCTGTCCCACCGACCGGCGAGTGCAGCACCGGCTCGTAGACGTAGAAGACGAACTTCTTGTGCCCGGCCACGATGCCGCGCCGCTCCATCCGCGCAGCAACCCACTTGGGGGCCTCATCCGCATCGATGTACGGCGAGTCCTCGGCAACGGCACGCGCGTACCGCTCGGTTTGCAACAGACCCGGCACGTACAACGAGCTCCAGTGCAAGATCTCTTTTGCGAGCCGTTCCTGCTTGAGCAGCGTCTGAACGTGGGCCGGAAGCACCGAGTCGAAGAGCTGCAGCCATCCCTTCTCCTTCGATTCCAGGTAGAGCCCCTTCATGTGTTCGAACTCGTCCGGCTTGACGCCGCACATGCCGAGCAGGAAGGTGAACTCCTCAAGCGACGTACCGCCCTTGCCATTCACCAGATCTGACATCTTGGCGTGTTCCCAGCCGAGCTTTCGCGCCAGCTCGGCTTCCAGCAACCCGGTGCTGTGGATGAGCTGCCGCAGTAGCTCGCCGAACTCACGTCCCACCACAGTGGACATTCTCTTTGGCATGCCGAGGAAACTAGCGCCACAACTCCCCTCGACCCCAAATTTTCGGGCCCAAATTGACCTGAAAGAAGCAGGTGTAGAAGGGTTCTACGACTTTCAGCGGTTCTCGTTCACCGGTATAACGGCCAACTCCTCGGTCAAACTCGTGAAGGACTCCGGCTCCACCCGCAGCACCCCGCTGAACGGCTGCGTCATCCCCACGCACAAGACGCACACGAACGCCAGCACCGCCGCCGTCAGGCTCATCTGCAGCACGTGCCGCCGCCGTGCCGTGAACCCGATCAACAACGGGAACACGATCATCCCCACGGCTCCGGCGATCGTGCCGATCAACATCAGCACACCGGTGTTGTCCAGCCCACCGGCGGAATCGAGCCGGTCGCGCCGCAGGTCGGTGATCTCCCGCATCCGTTCCAGCGACCGCTCCCGCGCGCTCTTCACCTGGTCCGGCGACGCGGGCAGCGACAGGATCTCGGAGTGCAGCGAGTTGAGCGTCTCGGTCGTGGTGTCGTCCGACTCGCCGGCGGCCAGCAGCGGCCATTCCTTGTCCGCCACCAGTTTCGGGTACTCGGTGAGCAGTGAGCGGATGTGGTCGCGCTGGGGTTGCGGCATGACGGCGGTCTGCCAGTAGACGTCGGCCACGGCTGCTGCCTCGCGGGCGGCGTTGTCCTCGGCTGCGCCGCTCTCCTCCCAGACGATCACCACGTAGAACGCCAGCGCGACGATGAACAGGCCGCTGATCACCGCGCCCAGGAAGCCGCGCGAGTCCGCGTCCCTGTCGTCGGCCTGCTCATGGGCACGGGAGCGCCCGAACAGGACGCAGGCGATGGCGGTCACGACCACTGCCGCGAGAACGATGACTAGCGCGGTCCACATGGCCTTCATCTCCCCACAGCGGACACCGTTTGGCCACCAACACCACGCTTCCCGGCACTGTTGTGCCCCCGTCAAGAGCAACGGGGCGTTGATCAAGCACACAGCAAGTCCACTTCGGATCAGCCGCCGGCAACCCGTTGACACGAACAGGAGAACCGATGCGCGCTGTCCTCAACGGAGAGTGAGCAGGAGCGAATCAGCGTGCGGTGACAACCACCGGGAAGCGTGCCAACCTGTGCCCCGACCCGACCGGAAGGCGTGGCATGCGTGTACCGATCCTCATCGCCGTCGTGCTGCTGGTTCCGCTGCTCACCCCGGGGCCGGTCGCCGCGGCCGAGGTGTGGCACACCCAGTTCGACGAGGCGGTGTACGGGGACGTCACGGTCATCGGCAACTCCGTCCTCACCTGCCCGACGCCCGAGCAGGCCGGGCCGAGTCCCAAGTACCCGCCGCAGTCCTGTGTGGACGCACTGAACCGCAAGGGGCATGGGCCTTCCGCACTCAACAACGGGCACCGCATGTCGTGGGAGGACGTCGACGGCGACCCGGCGACGGTCACCTCCTCCAGCGCCCAGCTCACGATCCCGGCCGGCGCGACGGTGGCCTACGCGAAGCTCGGCTGGGCGGGCAGCGCGACCTGCCGGGACGCGGTGAACCCGCCGGGCACTCCGCGGGATCCGGTCACCCTCAACGGCACCCGCGTGGCACCCGGCCGGTTCGTCATCGACGCCCCCGACGAGCTCTCGCACACCGACAACGCCTTCTACAGCGCCGAAGCCGACGTCACCCGCGTGCTGACGAGCGGCACCGTCACGGTCGGCAACGTCTGGGCGCCGCAGGGGTTCGACTGCTTCGGTGGATGGTCGCTGACGGTCGTCTGGAAGTTCGCGAACGCCACCGCGGCGGCACCCGCGAAGCGTCACGTCGCGGTGCACGGCGGGCACGTCCGGCTGCCCACCAAGAAACCCGTGCTGAGCACCCCGATCGCGCCGACGCACCCCACCGGTGGGGTCATCAGGCTCGGGATGACCGCCTACGAGGGCGACTGGGCCACTGACGGCGACCAGATGCTGGTCAACGGCGCGTCGGTCGGCGGGCGCAACGCGTTCGTGTCGTCCGCGCAGGGTGCCGCGCATCCCAACAACATGAGCGTCGACGCGCGCACGGTGACGGTCGACGCGAGCGTCCTCAAGCCTGGCACCAAGAGCGCCGAACTCAGCTTCAAACGGGCCGACGACGCGTTCCTGATGCAGAGCATCGCCTGGTCGTTCCCGCTGCCGGAGCTCACTCTGACCGTCGACCCCGAGAAACCCGCCGCGCATGCCAAGGACACCGTCGCCCAGACCGCGACGATCACCAACGCCGGTGACGCGCCGGCCGCCGACGTGACCGTGTGCGGCCAGCAGGTCGGCACGATCGCCCCGCACGCCAAGGTGACGCGCACCTGTTCGTCCACGGCGTCCGCCGACGACTACCCCACGACGGTCGCGGTCAGCGGCACCAGCCTCGCGGGCGATCCACTCGCGACCCAGCAGGCGTCCACTGTGGACGTGCTGCACCCGGCGTTGCGCGCGACCACCACGACCGAACCGGCGACCGCGCTCCCAGGCCAGGCCGTCCCGTTCACGACGACCGTCACGAACACCGGCGACACTCCCCTCTTCGGCCTGGCCGCCCGTGCGGGTGGCGGGTGCAACCCGATGCAGGGGCAGCTCGACCCCGGCGCCACGTCCACGGTGGACTGCACGGCCCCGGCCGGTGACGAGAGCGGCGCGCTGACCGCCACCGTCACGGCGGCCGACAGGATCGGCGGCAAGGTGGAGGCGTCGGCGTCACTGCAGGTCAAGGTGATCTACCCGCGACTGTCGATCAGCGCGGTCTGGTCCAAGGACCGGGCGAGGGACGGTGAGGTCGTGACCGTCACGGTCACCGTCGGCAACCCGTCCGACCTGCCGATCGCCGACGTCCAGGTGAACGGCGAGCCCGAAGCGTGCCGGCGGACGTTCCCGGTGCTGGAACCCCGCCAGCGCGTCACCTACACCTGCCAGGTCACCGCCCCGATGAACTCCCGGCTGACGGTGTCCGGCGCGGGTGCCGGCGGGGCGATCAGCGAGAGCGCGGTCGTCCGGATCGAGTCGGCGACCGCACCGCCGCCGCCCGCCCAGGAGCCGCCGGCACCGGACGCCCCTGCTCCCCCGCGGCCGGTCGCGCACGTCCAGCAGGTGTCGAAACCGGCCGTCGGCGGTGTGGCGGCGATAATCGGGATGATCGGCATGGTGGTCGTCGCGAGCGCGTTCTCCGGGTTGGGACGACGCTGAAATCCGGCTGAATTCGAATTCACCGTGTGAACCCGAACGTGTTGTTTCGGAGCGCAATGCGGTAGAAGGGTCGTGTGGAGATCACCGCCTTCCTCACCCGCAAGCTCGCCCGCCGGTTCCGGACCTACGACTCCGACGGCGACGGGTTCATCGAGCGGGAGGACTTCACCCAGGCCGGCGAGCGCACCACGAAGGCGTTCGGGCTGGTGGAGGACGATCCGAAGGCCGTCCGGTTCCGCGGAATGCTGATCGGGCTGTGGGAGCAGCTGGTGTCGGTGACCGACCAGGACGGCGACGGCCGGATCAGCCTCGACGAGTACGTGAAGGCGTTCGCGAACGGGCTGCTGGAGACGCCGGAGTCGTTCGACGAGGGTTATCTGCCGTTCCTCGACGCGCTGATGGCGGTCGCCGACTCCGACGACGACGGCAAACTCACACTCGAGGAGCACGTGAAGTGGACCGGCGCGTTGATGAACCTCTCTGAGGCCGACGCGCGTGGAATTCACGACCTGTTGTCCGACGCGGACGGACTGCTGTCCACCCGGGCGTTGCTGGACGCGATCCGGGAGTTCTACTTCTCCGAGGATCCCGCCGAGGCCGGCAACTGGCTGCTGGGGTCGTTGGACTGACGTGCTGCTGAAGACGCTGCAGGAGTACGCGGCCCGCGCCCAGCCCGCCGCGCACGTCGAGGAGGCGGGCGGCTGGTGGCTGCGGCACTCCCCCGGCGACGCCTGGTGGGTGAGCGCGGTGCTGCCGCACGACCGCGAGGACCGGGTCGAGGTCGCCGAGGAGTTCTGCGCCGAGCACGGGTCAGGGGCGCGGTTCCAGATCACGCCGGGCGTGTGCGCGGACGATCTCGACCGGACGCTGGAGGACCGGGGTTACGAGCGGGGTCATGACATGTCCCTGCAGATCGCGTCGACCGCCGAGGTGCTGCGCCAGTCCCAGTCCGACGCGGGCGAGGTGACCGCGCGGCCGACCGACGAGTGGCTCGCGGCGTGGCAGGCCGTGACCACGCGGGACGTCAGCGCGGAACGCGACCTGCTCAGCCGGGTCGAGCATCCCAGCGCGTACGCGTACGCCGAGGCGGACGGCCAGGTGGTGGCCGTGGGACGCGCCGTGGCCGAGCAGGGGTGGGCCGGGGTGTTCGGCATGGCCACACTCCCGCACGCACGCGGTCAGGGCGCCGCACGGTCCGTTCTGGCCGCGCTGGCCTCGTGGGCGGCCGCGCGCGAGGCGAACCACATGTACCTGCAGATGGAGAAGGCGAACACCACGGCGTTCCGGCTGTACGAACGGACGGGGTTCCGCGAGGTGTGCACGTACCACTACCGGATTCGTGCATAACCAATCAGGAATCAAGAAGGCAGAGCCGAGGTGCGCGAGTTAGTTTTGCGCCATGACCAGGACAGCCCCGACGGCGCATGATGCCGACACCCACGATCTGATCCGCGTGCAGGGTGCACGGGTCAACAACCTGCGCGATGTCGACGTCGAGATCCCGAAGCGCCGGCTGACGGTCTTCACCGGTGTCTCCGGGTCCGGCAAGAGCTCGCTGGTGTTCGGCACGATCGCGGCGGAGTCGCAGCGGCTGATCAACGAGACCTACAGCGCGTTCATCCAGGGCTTCATGCCGACGCTGCCGCGTCCCGAGGTGTACCTGCTGGAGGGCATCACCACGGCGATCCTGGTCGACCAGCAGCGGATGGGCGCCGACCCGCGGTCCACCGTCGGCACCGCGACCGACGTGAACGCGATGCTGCGCATCCTGTTCAGCCGCCTCGGCACGCCGCACATCGGTGGCCCGCAGGCGTTCTCGTTCAACGTCGCCTCGATCTCCGGCGCGGGTGCCGTGACGATCGAGAAGGGCGGCCAGAAGGTCAAGGAGCGCCGCGAGTTCTCCATCACCGGCGGCATGTGCCCGCGCTGCGAGGGCCGCGGCCAGATCTCCGACATCGACCTGACCGAGGTCTACGACGAGTCGAAGTCGATCCTCGAGGGCGCGATCAAGGTGCCCGGCTACAACGTCGACAACCAGTGGACCGTGCAGACGTTCGCGCAGTCCGGTTTCATCGACCCGGCCAAGCCGATCCGCAAGTACACCAAGAAGGAACTGCACGACTTCCTGTACCGGGACCCGATCAAGATCAAGGTCAACGGCATCAACCTGACCTACGAGGGCCTGATCCCGAAGCTGCAGAAGTCCATGCTGTCCAAGGACCGCGAGGCGCTGCAGCCGCACATCCGCGCGTTCGTGGACCGCGCGGCGACGTTCGGCACCTGCCCGGACTGCGGCGGCACCCGCCTGACGGAGGCGGCGCGGTCGTCCAAGATCAAGGGCGTCTCGATCGCGGACCTGTGCGACATGCAGATCACGGACCTGGCGGACTGGATCCGCGGCGTGAAGGACAAGTCGGTCGCGCCGCTGGTGGACAAGCTCGCGCACACTTTGGACTCGTTCGTCGAGATCGGCCTCGGTTACCTGTCGCTGAACCGGCCCGCGGGCACGCTGTCCGGCGGTGAGGCGCAGCGCGTCAAGATGATCCGGCACCTCGGGTCCGCGCTGACCGACGTGACGTACGTGTTCGACGAACCGACGATCGGGCTGCACCCGCACGACATCGAGCGGATGAACAACCTGCTGCTCCGCCTGCGGGACAAGGGCAACACCGTTCTCGTCGTGGAGCACAAGCCCGAGACGATCGCGATCGCCGACCACATCGTCGACCTCGGTCCCGGCGCCGGGCGGGGCGGCGGCACGATCTGCTTCGAGGGGTCGCTGGAGGGGTTGCGCAAGAGCGACACCGTGACGGGCCGGCACCTGGACGACCGCGCGTCGCTGAAGCCGTCGGTGCGGGAGAGGACCGGCGTGCTGGAGATCCGCGGAGCGTCGACGAACAACCTGCGCGACGTGGACGTCGACATCCCCCTCGGGGTGCTGACCGTGGTCACCGGTGTGGCGGGCTCGGGCAAGTCGTCGCTGATCCACCGTTCGCTGCCGAAGAACTCCGGTGCGATCGTGGTCGACCAGACGCCGATCAAGGGCTCGCGCCGCTCCAACCCCGCGACCTACACCGGTCTGCTGGAGCCGATCCGCAAGGCGTTCGCCAAGGCCAACGGCGTGAAGCCCGCGCTGTTCAGCGCGAACTCCGAGGGCGCCTGCCCGAACTGCAACGGCGCCGGCGTGGTGTTCACCGACCTCGGGATCATGGCGACGATCGAGTCCCCCTGCGACGTCTGCGAGGGCAAGCGGTTCGACCAGGCCGTGCTGGAGTTCAAGTTCGGCGGCCGCGACATCTCCGAGGTGCTCGCGATGCCCGTCGCGGAGGCCGTCGAGTTCTTCGGTGCCGGCGAGGCCAAAACCCCTGCGGCACATGCGATCCTGCAACGGCTCAACGACGTCGGCCTCGGTTACCTGTCGCTGGGCCAGCCGCTCACGACCCTGTCCGGCGGCGAACGCCAGCGCCTCAAGCTGGCCACCCACATGGCGGACAAGGGCGGCATCTACGTCCTGGACGAGCCCACGACCGGCCTGCACCTCGCCGACGTCGAACAGCTCCTCGGCCTGCTGGACCGCCTGGTCGAGTCGGGCAAATCAGTCATCGTGATCGAGCACCACCAGGCTGTGATGGCGCACGCCGACTGGATCATCGATCTGGGTCCCGGCGCAGGTCACGACGGTGGCAAGGTGGTGTTCGAGGGCACTCCCGCCGACCTAGTCGCCGACCGCTCGACCCTGACCGGCGAGCACTTGGCGGATTACGTTGGTGCCCCGGCGCATCGCAAGAGGCGTTGACCGGGTACCAAGGGAGCATGCACATCACCACGTTCCTGGACCGCAAGCTCAGTCGCAGGTTCGAGACCTACGACAGCGACCAGGACGGGTACGTCAACCGCGCGGACTTCGAGCTCGCGGCCTCGCGGACGACCGCCGCGTTCGGGCTGAGCGAGAACGACCGGACGGCGAGGCGGTTCCACGAGCACCTGCTGGGTGTGTGGGACCACCTCTCCGCCATGACCGACACCAACGACGACGGCCGGATCAGCGTGGACGAGTACAAGGCCGCGTTCGCGAAAGGGCTGCTGGAACGGCCGGAGGCGTTCGACGACGTCTACGTGCCGTACCTCGACGCGCTGATGGCCGTCGCCGACCAGGACGGCGACGGCCATCTCGGCGTGGACGAGTACATGCGCTGGACGACGGCGTGGATCAACCTGCCTGAGGCCGACGCACGGGCCGTGCACGCGCGGCTCGACCACGACGGCGACGGTCTGATCGGGACGGAGGACCTGCTGGCCGCGATCCGGGCGTACTACTTCTCCGAGGACCTGGACGGGCCGGGAGCGTGGCTGCTGGGGCCGCTCGACTAGACGATTCTCCCGTTCGATCGGCACCGAACGAAAATCCTGCCAAGATGATCTGATGGACCTGAGGGCCGCGGTACTTCGCCTCACACCGGTCATGCGAACGCGATTGCTGGACACGACGTTTCGTTCTCTGGACAGCCCTGTGTTCGCGTGTCCTGTTCCGGTGCGCAAAGACTGGACGTTGAGGCGTCGTTGTCTCGTCGTCTTCACAGATCGCCCGCCCGGTGCCGTGCGTGACGGCATCTTCGGTTGCGGAATCGTCATCCCCGGCCGGCGGGCGACCTCCTACGAGCGACGCCTGGAGGTCGAGAAGTTCATCCCGTTCAGCGATCCGCTGCCATTGGACGGCGTTGCCAGCAGGCTCAAGAAAGACGTCGAGATCCTCGACGGCGACGGTCCCATGACCGCGGGCCGTGGCCGTCGGTTTCTCGACGCGCTGAAAGCGGAGTTCCCCGGCATCGCAGAAACACTGATCCGTCTCGAAGCGGAGGTGTCGGTGGCTCTGGAGATCGGCGATGCCGCAGACAGCGCGCTGAGTCAACGCGACGCCAGCAACGTGTTGCTCACGTCGATGGGGATGGACCGCGGCCCGATTCGTGACTGGCCGGTGGTCGGCGCTTCGGACGACTTTCACCGCGGTATCCCGGGCCAGGCCGTGCCGCACGAGGACGACCTGATCAGGTGGGACTCCGTGCGGGCACCGGGGTGGTCCGCCGGTATGGCGGTCGACTGGACCACGAGGAGCCATCGACGAGGCGGCCGAGAGCTGCGGATCCACTACGGCAACGCCCGGCCCCTCGAACGCCAGACCGGTGTCGACCTCATCTACTACAACGCTCACCACGGATGCTTCGTCCTGGTGCAGTACAAGAAGTTCAAACCGGACGACACCCTGCCGTTCTACAGGCCCACGAGCGATTCGAACTTCGACGCGGAGCTCGCAAGAATGAGCAAGATCGATGATGCCTGCGGCGTGAGCAGCGAGGTGTCGGACATCCGGCTGACGCGATCCGCGACCTTCTTCAAGTTCTGCGAACCGGTTCCGTTCGAAGCGGGCACGCTGGATCTGGTGCCCGGTATGTACCTGTCCCGCGAGCACGTCGAGGAACTGAGGAGCGGCGATCCACGTCCTGGCTTCAAGACGGTCCGGATCGACTATCACGCCACCCGGCGATACCTGAACAACACTCTGTTCACCGCGTTGCTCGGCGATGGATGGATCGGTACAAGGGGCGCCGCCACGGAACTGGTAGCAGATCAGGTCGCGGAGAGTCTCGGACTTGGCCGCGCGGTGGTCCTCGGCAGCAGCCCGTACGGCACGCTCGGCAACGCCCCTGGTCACGCACGCGTCTAAGCACATGGCCACAAGTTCTGTCTCCGAACCGCGTGGCCACGCCGGCCTCACGCCGAGCTTGATGAGGGGACCATTCCTCAACCTGAGGTTGAGGAATGGTCCCCTCATCAAGCTCAGGTCCATCGAGTTCGGGGGGTCTGGGCGTTTCGGACAGGAATTCAGGCCAGGTGCTCAGACGCCAGCCTCGATCACCGGGCCTCGGCGACGCCCTTGATCGAGGCGGCCTCGGTCTCGACGTAACGCCTGGCCCGTGCCTTGGTCATGAGCCAGCCGAGCCCCGCGAGCGGTCCGGACACGTCCAGGGCGAGCGTGAGGCGGGCGCCTTCGGGATGCGGCTCGACGAAGTGCGACGCGACACCGAGGACGCCGGGCGACTTCGACTCCCAGGTGTAGGACACCCCGTCGGTCAGTTCGGTGACCGTCCACACCGCCTCGGGCAGCTTCGGCTGCCTGAGGCGGGCACTGGAGCCGACGGCGAACGGCCCGTCGTCGAGGCGTTCCACGGAGTCGACCGTCGGGATCCGTTCCGGCCAGCGTTCGACGTCGACCAGCACCTCCCAGACGCGTTCGGGCGGGGCCGCGATCGTGATGGTGTGCTGCAGGCCTGGCATCCGCCGAGTCTACGACCGCGGGAACCGTTGTTCGATCTCCTTCACCGCGGCGGCAGCGAGTTCCGCGGCAGCCGCACGGGGTGACGGTTCGTCCACGATCTTGGCGACGAGCCGGCGCATGTTCGTGCCGATCTTCTCGAACGCCGACTCCGCCGTGGCGTCGATGTCGCCGAACAGGGTCCACCACCACCAGGAGTTCGTGGCGGAGTTCGCGACGACGTCCGGGATGACCAGTGCGTCGATCTTCGCCTCCGCCTCCACGGTCACCGGCATGTTGGCGGCCTCGACGATCAGTTTCGCTTGGACGGCGTGGGCGTTGTCCTTGTCGATCGCGTAGCTCGTGGCGGCGGGGACCAGGACGTCCGCCTCGACGTCGAGCCACCGGTCGCGGCCGAGCTCCCGGTCCTCGGGGCGCAGCATCGTGCGGTCGATGGCGCCGTGCGAATCCCGGGACAGCAAAAGGGTTTCCACATCGATGCCATCAGGGTTTGCTATGACACCGTGGACGTCCGCGAGCCCGACGATCTTGACCCCGGCCTGGGCGAGGTACCGCGCGGTCGCGCCGCCCATCGAACCGAAGCCCTGCACGAACGCAGTGGGGTTGTGCAGGTGGAGGTGCTCGATCCCCGCGAGCGCGGCCTGGGCGACGCCGTAGCCGCCGACGAGTTCGTCCAGGCTGACGCCGTCGACGGTGACCGCGAACGCGTCCGCGAGTCGTTTCCTGGCCTTCTCCTCGTCGTCCAGCAGCGGGTAGACCGCCTGGATGGACGACTGGAGGCCGATCCTCTCGATCGCCTCGTCGATGGTGGACTGGTGCAGCCCCAGGTCCTCCCCCATCGTCCAGAAGCGTTCGATGTAGGGCGACATGGCGTAGAGGTACGCCGTGAGGACCTCCTTCGCCCTCGGGTCGTAGGGGTCGAAGTCGATGCCGCCCTTAGCACCGCCGAGCGGGACGTAGCGCGCGCCGGGGTCGTAGTTGAGGGCCTCCTTGGCGGTCATCCCCTCGGCCAGTCCGTGGACCTCGTCGAGCGTGCAGCCGGCGCGCATGCGCAGACCCCCGCTGCTGACGCCACGTACGAGGCGGTCGATGACGAGGTAGCCACGCGCTCCCGTCGCCGGGTCGGTCCACGTGACCTGGAGATAACTCATCGCTCGCACCCCTTGACTTCAGCGTATGACCGCGATCACATGAGCCCGAATAACTGACTGATGAATCAGTCAACCATCTGGAGGGTCCCGTGAGCGAGGTACAGCCTCTCAGCGGCAACTGGTTGAGCGAACGGACCCACCTGCGCAAGTCGCTGCGCAGGGCCGACGTGACGTTCTACCTGCTCTGCACCCTCGTCGGCCTCGACACCATCGGCAGCGTCGCCGCGCATGGCCCTCAGGGGCTCGTCTGGATGGTGATCCTGGCGGCGGTGTTCTTCCTGCCGTACGGGTTCCTGACCACCGAGCTCGGCACGGCGTTCCCCGTCGAGGGCGGCCCCTACGTGTGGACGAAGCTCGCGTACGGACGGCTCGCGGCGGGCGTCAACCAGGTCCTCTACTGGCTGTCGAACCCGCTGTGGACGGGCGGCACGCTGGCGATCATCGCCGTGACGACGTTCGAGACGTTCTTCCTGCCGCTGGGCATGGCGGGCAAGCACATCGCGGGTCTCGCGTTCATCTGGACCGGCGTCCTGGCCGTCGCGGCGTCGCTGCGGATCGGCAAGTGGGTGCCCATCGCGGGTGCGTTCGCGCGGATCGTGCTGCTGGGGTTCTTCATGGTCTCAGTCGTCGTCTACGCGGTGAAGAACGGCGTACAACCGTTGTCCGGTGCGGACTTCGTGCCGACATGGGCCGGTTTCGTGGTGCTGGTGCCTGTTCTGATCTTCAACTACGTGGGCTTCGAGCTGCCGTCGACCGCCACGGAGGAGATGACGGATCCGCAGCGCACCGTGCCGTTCGCGATCCTGCGTTCGGGCATCGCGGCGTTTCTTCTCTACGGCGGACCGATTCTGGGGATCCTGCTGGTCGTGCCGGCCTCGCAGATCCAGGGCCTGGGCGGTTTCATCGACGCCGCCAAGCAGGTGCTGACCGTCTACGGCGGGTCGGTCGCGGCGGACGGAACCGTCACGTTGACAGGTGTGGGTGCGGTGCTGGGCAGTGTCTGCGCGGCCGGTCTGATCGTCGGCGTGCTGACTTCCGGTGTCTCCTGGGCCATCGGCGCGCATCGGGCGCAGGCTGTCGCCTGTGCGGACGGCGCGGGTCCTGCTTATCTGGGCCGGTTGTCACCGCGGCACGGCACTCCCGTGCGCGTGAACGTCCTTTCCGGACTGCTTGCGTCCATCGTTCTGGTGACAGCGCTTAACTTGTCCGACGGCGACTCCGAGAAGTACTTCACCGCCGGGCTGGCGCTGGTGATCTCGACGACGTTCATCAGCTACCTGCTGACGTTCCCGTCGATGCTGGTGTTGCGCCGCCGGATGCCGGACGTGCGACGCCCGTTCCGCGCGCCTTTCGCCGTGCTGACAACGGTTCTGACGACCGGACTGGTCGCGTTCACCGTCGTGGTGCTGATCTGGCCGCCCGAGCTGCCCTCTTCGTTCGCGGGCGAGCGGGCGCAGTACACGTTGTCGCAGGTGGTCCCACTGCTGATCGTGATCGGCATCGGGTTCCTCTTCTACGCGCTGGGCTCCCCCACTCGTGCCCGTGACGTCACCTCTGCATCTGCCTGAGGAACTCGGCGTTGCTCTGGGTCTTGCGCAACCCTTCGAGCAGCACGTCGATGTCGCGATCGGACATGGCACGGCGCATCGCGTCCGTGATGGCGAGCTCCTGCGGCCCGACCAGCAGCTCCGCCTTGCGGGTGCTGGACTGGTTGAGGTCGATCGCCGGGTAGATCCGCTTCTGGGCGGCCTTGCGGTCGAGCTTCAGCTCGGCGTTGCCGGTGCTCTTGAGCTCCTCGAAGATGGCCGTGTCGGCCAGCGACCCGGTCTCGACGAGCGAGGTGGCGAAGATCGTGAGGCTGCCACCGTTCTCGATGTTGCGCGCGGCACCGAGGAACTGCTTCGGCGGCGTCAGCGCCCTGGCGTCGATGCCACCGCTGAGGATGCGCCCGCCGTTGGGCTGCGCGAGGTTGTAGGCACGGCCGAGCCTGGTCAGCGAGTCGAGCAGGATCACGACGTCCTGACCGTCCTCGACGAGCCTCTTGGCCCGTTCCACGGCGAGCTCCGCGACCCGGATGTGCTCGCTCGGGTGCTCGTCGAAGGTCGAGGTGAACATCTCGCCGGGGATCGTCAGCCGCATGTCGGTGACCTCTTCGGGCCGTTCGCCGACGAGCGCCACGATCAGGTGGACGTCCGGGTAGTTCTTGGCGATCGCCGCAGCGATCTGTTGCAGCACAATGGTCTTGCCGGCCTTGGGCGGCGCGACGATCAACGCCCGCTGTCCTTTGCCGACCGGCATGACCAGGTCGATGGTGCGGCTGGTGAGCTCGTTGGGGTCGTGCTCCAGCCGCAGCCGCTCGTTGGGGTAGAGCGGCGTGAGGTCCTCGAACCTTGGCCGCTGGTGCGGCTTGCGCCCGTTGACCGTGTCGACGCTGATGAGCTTGTCGTTCTCGGTCTCACCGCTGATCTGGTCGCCGCGGCGCAGGTCGAACTGCCTCACGAGACTCTGCGGGACCTGGGGCCCGTCAACGAAGAATGCCTTGTTGTTGCGTACGTCGAGTACACCGATGTGCATCGGGTGTGTCCTTTCAGGAGGGTTGTTCGAGACGCGCTCGTCGACTCCGCGCACCAGGTGCGACGGGAGGAGAGCGCTGCAGATGCCGTTGATCCGACTGCATCTGATGTGTGGGGCCACCGACGTGAGAAGCCGGGGGTCTTCGCTGCGGCGTTGTGATCGTCCAGCAGCTGATCGGAGCTTACGTGCGCTTACGGGCGCACTGCCGGATACAAACGGACTGTAGCAGAGAACGTCAACCGCCCGCTTGTTATTCCGCGCACTTCTTCCACGAGAGCCGGAACGTCGTGCTCACGCTCGAGTCGGTCGAGTCCATGGTCATGAAGCTGCCGCTCCCCTTGCCCGTGAGCTTCAGCTCCGTCTCGACGGTCAACGGCTTGCGGTCCTTGCACGGCCCGTGCGCCACCCCGCTCGGCGTGTCGGTGACCTGCCAGTTGTCGCTCATCGGCGCCTGATACGTGTGGCTGCTGTGCCGCGTCGGAAGTCCGGGGAACCAGTAGTCGTTGCGCACGACGCCCTTGGCCTTGTCCGTGAGGTGCGCGAACCCGCGGTAGTCCGTGGCGGCGATGCCGTAGGTGTACCCGGCCGCGTGGTCGATCCTGAGCGCGATCGTGCAGCTCCGCTTGGCCTCGTTGCCGTTGCCCTGCACCAGGAAGTCGCTGTAGGTGACCGTGAAGGCCTCGTTGTCCTGCGACATGCCGACGGTCGTCGTGCCTGCCGGGCACCCGGACCCGGCGACGCTGACGACGTTGATCGTCACCGGACCCGGCGGGGGCACGAGAACTGCCAGCAGTGCCACCACGACCAGCATCGAGGCCTCCTCACGTCGCTGTTGGAGAACCTACCGAGGCGCGCAATCCGGCGAACGGCGCAGCTCACGCACCGGCCAGATCGCCCACCACGTGGATCACGGTCGGCCGGTCCGCGTGGAACGCCTTGCGCAACGCGGTGGCGAACCTGTCCTCGTCGTCGACCGCGACCCCGTGGCAGTTGAGCCCCTTGGCCACCTTCACGAAGTCGACGCCCGGCAGGTTCACTCCGTGCACGGGTTCGCTGCGGTCGACCATCTCGCGGCGGATCTCGCCGTAGCCGCCGTTGTCGGCGATGACCACGGGCAGGGGCAGGCGTTCCTGGGCCGCCGTGGCGAGCTCGGGGAGGGTGAACATCACGCCGCCGTCGCCGTGCAGGGCCACCACCTGACGGTCGGGGGCGCCCATCTTGGCGCCGATCGCCGCGGGCAGGCCGTAGCCGAGCGTGCCGAAACCGGTGGGGTACAGGAAACTCGCCGGGCCTTCGAGCGGCAGGTTCGACAAAGTGCCGTAGTAGCAGGCCATCGCGCTGTCGCCGGCGATGATGGCGCCGGGGGCCAGGACTTCCTCCAGCGCTGCCACCAGTGGGAGCCAGGGTGCTCCTTGGGCTCTGGCGTGTTCGGTGAAGAGCTTCTGCCAGCGCTGGGCTCGGGTCTGAGCGTCCTGGCCGGGGTTTCCCTTGCCCAGGCGCTGGTTCAGGGCCGTCACGGTGGCGTCGGCGTCGCCCACGAGGCGGTAGTCAGGGAGGGCGTTGGTGATCATCTGGGCCGGGTCCACGTCGATGCGGATCAGGTCGCCGGGGAACCGCAGCGGGCCGTTCCAGAGGTCGGTGGAGGCCAGTTCGGTGCCGATGGCCAGGACCACGTCGCAGCTCGCCACGAAGTCCGCCACCGCCTTGTGGTGCAGGCCCGCGCCGATGGAGAGCGGGTGGCGTTCGGAGAAGGTGCCCTTGCCGTTGGCGGTGGCCACGACCGGAGCGCCCAGGCGTTCGGCGAGTGCGGTGATCTGCTCGGCCGCGCCCTTCGCCCCGCCGCCGACGATGATGCCCGGTTCGGCGGCCGAGGTGAGGCGGCGGGCGGCCGCGGCGATGGTGGCGGAGTCCGCCGGCGGGTGGGCCACCAGGACCGGGGCCACCTCGGTGACCTCGTCGACGGTGTCGATGAGGTCCAGCGGGATCTCCAGGTGGGCCGGGCGGGGGCGGCCGGAGGTCATGTGCGCGAACGCCTGGGCGACGGCGAGCGGGATCTCGGCGACGCTCTGGACGCGGTTCGAGTAGCCGATCACGGCCTCCAGCGCGACGCTCTGGTGCCGCACCTCGTGCAGCGTGCCGTTGCCGCGGCCGGGATGGCGCAGGGGCATGCCGGGCGAGATGAGCAGGACCGGTACGGAGTCGGAGTACGACTGGGTCACCGCGGTCATGGCGTTGAGGACGGCGGGGCCGCTCGTGGTGAGGCAGACGCCTGGTTTGCCGGTGACGCGGGCGTAGCCGTCGGCCGCGAAGCCCGCGCCCTGCTCGTGGCGGGGCGTGACGTGCCGGACGTCGTGTTCGGCCAGTGCGCGGTAGATGCCGAGGTTGTGGGTGCCCGGGATGCCGAACACCAGGTCGGTTCCGTGCGCGACGAGGGCGCGCACCAGCGCGTCACCCCCGCTGAGGCGAGGTGGGGTCATGCTCATGCCACGCGCTGTCCGCTCATGTCGTTCACTGCCTCCCCCGAAGGGATGATCAACGCGTCGACGGCCAGCACGCCGTCGGGCCCCACGCGCACGGGGTTCAGCTCGATCTCGGCGAGGTCCGGCCTGGCCGCGAGCGTCTCGGAGACCTGCGCGATCACCTCGGCCAACGCTGCCACGTCCGGCGCGGGGGCGCCACGCCAGCCTGACAGGAGCGGGGCGGAAGTGAGGCGTGCCAGCATGTCCCGCGCTGTGGCGGGGGTCACGGGCGCGAGCTCGATCGTGGTGTCGCGGAACAGCTCCGCGTGCACGCCACCCGCGCCGACGAGGACGACCGGGCCGAACGACAGGTCCCGCTTCGCGCCGATGATCAGCTCGACGGTGTGCTCGCGCGTGTCCATCTCCTCGAGGACGTACGTGCCGGGGCCGAGCCTCGCCCGCATCTCCTCGAACGCCGTCGCGGGGTCGGTCAGGCCGAGTCGCACGCCGCCGTGCTCGCTCTTGTGCGCGAGCCAGTCGGCCTTGAGCGCGAACGGGCCTTCGAGGGCGGTCGCAGTGACGTCGTCCGCGGTCGTGACGGCGTGGGCCTTGGGGAACTCGACGAAGCTGAGCAGTTCGCGGGCGGCCAGGTAGCCGGGGCGGAACGGGCCGGCGGCCGCGGCCCGCGGCACGATCTCCAGCGAGCTCCTGCCCAGCCTGCTCGCGTGCCCCAGCGCGGCCACCGCACGTTCGATGGTGTTCTGCACGGGGACGCCACCCGCGCGCAACGTGCGCACCGCGGCGGAGTCCTCGCGCATGCTGTGCACGACGACGGGGACGCCGGTCTCCCTTGCCAGCGCACAGATCCGGTCAGCTACGACGACCTCGGCGGACTCCAGCGAGGGCGCGTCCTCCCCGTAGCTGCCGAAGTAACCGGACAGCACGACCGTGTCGACCTCTCCCCCGCGCGCCAGCACCTCGATCGCGCGTGCGTAGTTCGCCAGGTCCTGCTCCCCCGCCCCGGCGAGGTCGATCGGGTTCCGCCGCGACGCCCCGACGGGCAGACCGTCCACAGCGGACAGCGCGGGCACGGTCAACCCTGCCGACACCGCGAGATCCGCCGCAATGGCCCCCTGGCCGCCGGAGTCGGAGATGACCCCGACCCTGCACCCGCCCGGCACGCCGGACGTCAGCACCGCCGCGAGGTCGACCAGCGCCGAGGGCGTCGTCACGCGGACCGCCCCCGCCCGGCGGCAGGCCGCGTCCACCAGGTCCAAAGAGGACGTCAACGCCCCGGTGTGCGTGCGAGCGGCTTCCCGCGCGGCGACCGAGGACCCGACGGTCAGCAACACGACGGGTTTGCCGGCCGCGCGCAGCTCCGACATGGCCGCCACGATCCCTGGGCCGAAGCTCTCCAGGTAGACCCCTGCCACCGTGGTCAGGTCGTGGGAGACCAGGTCCAGCAACGCTTCCGTGGCCGTCACGTCCGCCTGGTTGCCCACCGAGACGAACCGCGAGACCCCGAGCCCGGACGCCGCCGCGAGCCCGGCGATCTCCAGCCCGACCTGCCCGCTCTGCGACACCACGCCCAGCGAACCGGCCTGGAACCGGCCCCACGCGAGGTGCAGCGACGTCGCCGCGTCGAACACGCCCAGGCAGTTCGGCCCGAGCAACCGCGCGCCCGCCTCCCGGATCCGGTGGATCACGCGTTCGTCGATGCCCGAGGTGATCCCGACGAAGCCGCGCACACCGGCCGCGAGCGCCTCGTCCACCACGGCGGGCACGTGTGCGGCGGGAACGGCGAGCACGACGAGCTCGGGTGCCTCGTCCAGTTCGGAGAGCGAACGCACGGTCGGCTGCCCCAGAACGGCGCCACCACCGCGGTTCACGAGGTGCACCGTGCGTCTGTCATGGCCGACGAGTGCGCCGCGGGCGAGCCAGTGGCCCCACTTGGCGGGGTCGTCGCTCGCACCCACGACGGCGACGGAGGCGGGATCGGAGAAGATCATCTCGCACCGAGGCCGCGCGAGATGACCAGGCGCTGGATGTCCGAGGTGCCTTCCTCGATCTCCTCCAGCTTGGCGTCGCGCATCCAGCGCTCGACGGGGTACTCGCGGGAGTAGCCGTAGCCGCCCAGCGTCTGCACGGCCGCGTGCGTGCACCACATGGCGTTCTCCGACCCGACCAGCTTCGCCATCGCCGACTCCTGCGCCACCGCGTGCCCTTCGTCGTACAACGTCGCCGCGCGCACCGTCAGCAGGTGCGAGGTGTCGACGCGCGTGGCCATGTCCGCGAGCCGGAACGCGACCGCCTGGTGCCGGATGATCGGCACCCCGAACTGCTCGCGCTCCGCCGCGTAGGAGGTGGCGAAGTCCAGCGCGGCACGGGCGAGTCCCGTCGTGGCCGCGCCGATGAGGATGCGCGAGGCGTCGAACGTCCGCATCAACCCGGCGAACGCCTGCCCTTCCTCGCCGATCCGGTTCTCCACCGGCACGCGCACGTCGTCGAGGAACACCTCGGCGTTGACGATCGCGCGCTGCCCCATCTTCTGGAACGGCGGCCCGACCGTCAGCCCCGGACTGTCCCGCGGCACGACGAAAGCCGTGACACCGCGCGACCTCAGCGACGGGTCCACCGTCGCGAAGATCACGAACATCTCCGCGTAGGGGGCGTTGGAGATCCAGGTCTTCTGTCCGTTGAGGACGTACGAGCCACCCTCTCGCCGCGCCGACGTCCGGATGCTCGCCGCGTCCGACCCGCTGCCGGGCTCGGTCACGGCGACGGCGGTGAGCGGCGGCCGGTCCGTCGCGAGTGGACTGAGGAACCTCTCCTGCTGCTCGGGCGTGCCGAGGTGCTCGATCGGTGCGCTGAAGAAACCGTTGGAGGTGACCAGGTTGCCGATGCCGATGTCACCGTGGCACAGCTCCTGCTGGATCAGCACCTGGGTCAGCAGGTCCGCGCCACCGCCGCCGAACTTCTCGGGGAGCATGAACGAGGTCAGCCCGAGCGCGGCCGCCTTCTCCCACACGTCGAGCGGCGACTCGGTGTCCGCCTGGTCGACGGCGCGTCCGCGTGGCCGGATCTCCCCGGCGGCGAAGCTCCTGGCCAGTTCGACGAACTGCTCCTGTTCGGCCGTGAGCCGCAGGCCGTCGCGGACGGTCCGCACCATCGCGCACTCCTAAATTGACTGACGAGTCAGTTATTCACGATCCACCGGGCAGCCTAGCTGTGCCAAGACGGATCAGGAGGGTCGCGAACGGGTGACTACCAGGCCATACGAGGAACGGTGGCCCTGCGCGGCTGACGTACGGTGAGCGCCTGCGGAGGCGCTGATCACCTGCTTGGAGCAGCCCTGGATCTACGAGTGACCAGAGGCGCACTGAGACAAGATCACGGCATGGCCGACCGGCTCACCCGGTACCCGGAACGGGTAAACGACCCGGCAGGAGTACGAAATTTCGAACTGTTCGTCGAACGACGGACCCGCGACCGGGGGCGAGGACGGCGCACCGAGATCACGACCCGCCTCGCCCACGATCTGCCACCGCTCCGATGTGGAACGCCGATGTTCCAGAAACCCTGACGGCTTCAGGAGATCGGTGCCGCTCAGGCGTGCAGGGCGGCCCGGACGATCTCCAGGGCCTCGTGCCGGGTGAGACCCAGCTCCCCGGACATCGCCGCGTACTGGGCCGCCGCCGCACGCACGCGCTCGCGGTTGCTGTCGCCGTTCGCGCTGACCACGGTGCCGGCGCGGCCTCTGGTCTCCACGAGGCCGGCCTCCTCCAGCTCACGGTAGGCGCGCGCCACCGTGTTCACCGCCAGGCCCAGGTCTTTCGCCAGGGCGCGCACCGTCGGCAGCTTGGCGCCCACCGGCAGCTCTCGGTTCGAGATGGCGTGCGCGTAGTGCACGCGCACCTGCTCGTACGGAGGTGTGTCCCCCTGGTGGTCGATCTTCACCACGCCGCATCCTCCCCGCATGTAGCTACTTCTGTGTTGACCAACGGGAGAACGCGGCGAAGGATGCGGTCGATTCAGCGCAGATTGTTCCTCTCGGCTCCCATCCGCACGTAGAGCTCGCGCCAGCCCTGGTCGGCCTCGGTGGCCGTTTTGCCGTCGCAGTAGGGTTTCGTGCCGTTCGAGGTGTAGTAGCGCAGGATCGACAGCGAGACGACCGTGTCCCAGTTGCCCTCGTCGAAGTACTCCTCCCCCGGTGTCTGCTCCTGATGTCTCATGCAGGAGATGTCGGACTGCCCCTGGTCGTCGAACTGGGCGGTGGCGCTGCCCTGAGAACTGCACGCGGCCAGAGCCAGGGCCAGGGCGGCCAGCGCGATGAGCTTCTTCATGATCCTTCTCCTTGGTTAACCGGCCAGCGCACGCGTGGCCAGACCGACTCCTACGACCATCACCAGCGCCGCCGTGCCCAGCGGCGTGAAGTCCGTGAACCTGCGGAAGCGGGCCAGGCGCGGCCCGAAGCGGTCCCGCAGCGAGACGAGCAGCAGGCCCGCCGCGGTCAGCGTCGCCGCCATGCCCAGGCCGTACGCGAGCACCAGCACGACGCCGAACCAGGTGCGGCCGAGCGCGATGGCGCCCAGCAGCACCACCAGGGCGGACGGGGACGGCACCAACCCTCCCGCCACCCCCATCCCGACGAGCCCCGCCCGGCGGTGCCCATGGCCATGACCGTGCCCATGACCATGTCCGTGGCCGCGCCGCGAACGACCACGAGCACGCACCGCCGAGCGGAGCAGCACCCCTCCGATCACCGCGACCAGCAGTCCGCTCGCGAGCCCGAGCCAGCGCAACACCGACTCACCCGCGATCGCACTGGACGCGCTGAGCAGCAGCCCCAGCACCAAGACCCCCGCCGTGTGGGTGATGGTGACGGTGGCGCCGACGAGGAGTGCGTCGCGGCGGGTCCCCCTGGAACCCGCCAGATAGGCGGCCATCACGGTCTTGCCGTGGCCGGGCAGCGCCGCGTGCGACGCGCCCAGCACCAGAGACAGCAGGACCGCACCGACTCCGACCACCGGGGTGAGATCACCCACCAGTCCGACGGCCGCCTTCGTGGCTTCACCTATGACCCCGGGCGGGGTCACGGCCGACCCCTCCCCTGGTTGGGCGAGGAACCGCACCGCCCGCACGTCCAGCGGCGACGAGAGCAGGTCCTCCGGGTAGGCGCGCAGCTCGTTGCTGATCGACTCGGCCGGCGCGCCCGACACCGCCACGTCGACCCCGGCGACGGTGATCTCGCGCCAGCCGGGCTTGTCCTTGAGGTAGGAGTCGCTGAACGTCACCTCGACCTCGCCGCGTGACGGCAACAACGCGGTGTACTCACAGGTGAGGCGCATCGTGGGCAGGCCGGCCTCACCGGGCGGCCGCACGACGTCGGCGTCGCGCACCTCGAACCGCAGCTCCTGCTCGTCGGCCATGGCGTCCAACGACTTCGCGCGTTCCGTGCAGCGCTTGCGGGCGTCGACGAACTCGCGGTCCTGCAGGGTCGGGATCTCCGCACTGTCCACAACGGACCGCAGCTCGATCCGGTCGGAGAACACCCGCAGGCCGTCGTAGTGGTTCACGCTGAGGTTGCTCAACGGGTGTGCCTGCGCGACCCCGCCCGTCAACAGCATCCCGAACAGCACCAACAGGAAGACCCTCATCGCAGCGCCCCCAGAATCGCCTCGCGGTGCCGCAGCACGGCAGGATCACGCCAGCCGGATGCGACGGCCCGGTCCGAGTACGGCAGCGCTTCCGCCGACCGCTTGTTCACGTGCAGGGCCCACGCCATCGCGTCCGCGGTGAAGACGCTCTGCCGCTTCGCCCACTCCTTCTCGGCGAACCGCAACGCCTCGGCGGGATCACCGTGATCGGCCGCGATCAGCGCCGCCGTCAGGTCGTCTCCACCCAACGACCGCAGCAGCTGCAACGCGAGGTCGTACTGCACCCGTGCCTCGGCAGGCCGGCCCGCCTTGTCCAACGCCTCGCCGTACCTCACGAGGTGGTCCGGCGACGGCACCTTCGACGCCAGCTCACGGGTGGTCGCGAGGGACTCGTCGGCCCGCCCCGCCAGCTTGTCCAGGTGAAGCCGGCAGAACGCGGCCTCGTCCGGCGAAGAGGCGGACTCCAGCGCCCGCTCCAGTGCCCCGCGTGCCTCGTCCAGCCGGCCGTGCAGCTCGAAGTGGTAGGCGGCGCGGGTGAACGACGCGACTCCCGGGCGCAGGTCCAGCATCCGTTGCAGCGCAACGGAAGCACCGGCATCGTCACCGAGCTGCGTCAGTGCGTCGACCAGCACTCCCTGGGCAGGAGCCGAGTCGGGCAACGCGGCGACCGCGCGTTGTCCCCAGTCACGACCGGCCGCGAAGTCGTGGCGTGCGTTGGCGAGCGCACCCCGTCCGATGTACGCCTCACCGTTGCCGTCCGGCTTGAGCCGCAACGACTCGGTGAGCGCCTTCTCGGCGCGGGGGTGGTGCTGGGGGTCGAACGTGACGCGGGCGAGCTCGACGTGCGTGGCCCCGAGCCGGGCCCAGGCAGCGGCGTCCTGCGGTGTGCGTCGGAGCTTGGCCTGCAACGACTCGGCGTTGCGCTGCAAGGAGGAGGTCTGCGTGGCGGCGGGTGCCGCCGCCTGCGGGGGAGCGCAGGCGGCGACAGCCAGAAGGGCAGCCAGCAGCGGAAGTGGTTTCCACATTTGAGGCACCCTCGTTCAGCGGGAGTTGACCGCCTGGTTGCTGGGCAGTCCGACGTACGGGAACCGGTCACCGAAGCGGACGTCGTTGCCGTTCACCCGGTCACCCTTGGCGAGCGCCGGCACGAGCTTGCCGGTCAACGCCGCCCCGACCACAGCCTGGATCTCGATGTCCACGACGTCGTCGGTGAGCCTGCGCCCGTTCGGGAACCCCTGCAGGTCCCCTCCCAGCACCCCGAGACGGTTGGGGTTGCGGGTCACCGGCGTGGACATGTTGAGCCGCAACATCTCCGACGGCTGGAACCGCTTCGGGTCCACGTCGGCGTTGTTCAGCTGCGAGTTGAGATCGGCCTTGATCGGCCCGCCCGCCTTCGTCGTGATCCCGGTCAGGAAGATCTCCACGAGGTCGGTGCGCGGCGTCTTCGGCGCGGGGATGCCGTAGATCGCCTGGATCAGCCGGGCCAGCTCCGGGTCGTTCACCCGGTCCAGCAACGCCTGGACCTTCGCGTCACCAACGGGTTCGAGCCCGTTGAACGCGTCCTTCAACGGCGCGGACGACACCACCTCGTTGACGAGCGGGTTGCCGAGCCTCGACACCTGCACGAAGTTGCCCTGCGGGGTCGCCTTGCCGGGATCGAGCTTCAGCGTGCGGCGCTCGGTGTCGCTCCAGACGCCGATCACCGGGTTGCGCTTCGGGTCGCCCTTGAGCGCGAGCATCGTCTTGGGCAACTGGATGGCGATGGTGTTGACGTTGTAACCCATCAGGGTGTCCTGGTTGACCTCCTTCAGGTTCCCGCCGTAGAGGAGGTCGAACAACCGCAGGTCCAGGAAGAACGAGTCCTCGGACGGTCCTACGTAGACCTGGCCGCCGCCCGGGATCTTCGTCGTCGCCTGGTCCCTGATGGCGCCGAAGTTCGGGAACGACGCGGGACCGGTGTTCGACGGCGCCGCACGGCCGCCCTTCACGAGCTGGGTGGTCCTGCCCGGCTCGATGAGCTCCAGGGTGTAGTTCTGGCGGAACAACAGGTTCTCGTCGTTGATCGACGTGACGGGCCCGTTGTTGTAGAGGAAGGTGTTCGCCTTGCCTCGCCGGTCGTCCGTGCTGAACGTGAACCGGAACGTCTTGTCCGGCACCGCGTCGCCGTCCGAGTCGATGTTGAGGTCGTACCGCGCGTCGGTGGCCCACGGGTAGTAGTTGGGGCCACCGTTGGGTTCCTGCAACCCGAACCAGTTCGCGACGAGCGTGACGGTGTCGGGTTTTTCGGGGCTGGTGAAGGCGTACACGTCGGTGTTGTCGACGGCCGGGTCCGCCGCGATCAGTGGTGCCTCGCGGTGACTGGAGGCCTGCGCCGCCGGTATCGCCGCCGCCACCGCGACCACCGCCGCGGCGATCGCACCCCGGCGTAATCGCTGTTTGTTGTTACTTGGCATTGTCCTGCTCCCTTCCCACGGCGGGGATTCGGAGCAGGACGCAATCCGGTTCGGACTAAATTTTGGGGTTATTCTGCGGCTTTCGGCGCGACGACGGTGCCGCGGGCGCGCGTTACGACGATCGGCTCAGCCAGTACGTCGGCTGCCGAAGGTCCGCGTTCCGGCGCCGAACGGCACACCACCCGTGCCTCGAACTCGATTTCACGCGACCGCCTCCCGATGCGCACCAGCGTCGCCGACGCCTCGACGACGTCACCGGCCTGGATCGGCGCCGCGAACTCGACGGAGCTGTACCCGGCGAACAACCCCTCGTCGGAGTCCGTGTGGATCAGCAGCTCGGTGGCCACGTCACCGAACATGCCCAGCCCGTACGCGCCGTCGACCAGGTTGCCGCCGTAGTGCGCGTGCGAGTGCGGGACGTACCTGCGGTGGGTCACCGTGAATCCCTCGACCAATGCTCCGCTCACGCGGCGACCCCCTTCTTCTCCTGCATCGCGTGCACCAGATAGCTCGCGACCTCGCCCGGCGTGGTACCCCGGGAGAACACCCGATCAACCCCCAGTTCGCCCGCCATCAGCGGATCGAACCGCGGACCGCCCGCCACCAGCAGCGGCCGCCGGTCCCCCATCGCCTCGCGAAACGCCGCCGACATCTCCTGCGTGTTCAGGATGTGCGCGTCCCGCTGGGTCACGACCTGGGAGATCAGCACGGCGTCCGCCTTCTCGGTGCGGGCGGACCGCACCAGCTCGGGCACGGAGACCTGGGCGCCGAGGTTCACGACCTTCAGCTCCCGGTAGTACTCCAGGCCCTTCTCGCCCGCGAAGCCCTTGATGTTGAGGATCGCGTCGATGCCGACGGTGTGCGCGTCCGTGCCGATGCACCCGCCAACCACGACCAGCTTGCGCCGCAACACCTTCTTCAGGGCCGAGTTCACCTCGGACGGCGACAGCAGCGGGTACTCGCGCTCGACGACCTTGACCTCGTCCAGGTCCACCAGGTGCTTCACCGAGCCGTAGACGACGAAGAACGTGAAGTCGGCGCCGATGGGGTTCGAGTGGACCACCATCGCGGGGTCCATGCCCATCTTGTTCGCGAGCTGCAGCGCCGCGCCGTCCGCCTTGGGGCCGAAGGGGATCGGCAGCGTGAACGACGTCTGGATCATGCCGTCGCCGGTGGTGTCGCCGTACGGCCGCACGTACCTCTTCGCGTCAGACATCGTTGGCCTCCAGCATCTCCGAAGCCGGGTTGAAGTACTCGGGGGCCTTCTCGACCACGCCGTCGGCGCCCTTGCCCTTGTCCGCAGGGCGTTTCATCAGGCCGAACGTGCCGTCGGCGATGGCGTTGAGCAGGCCGTCGTCGACGATGCGCCCCAGCAGGTCCACGGCCTCGCCGAGCACCTGGTGCGCGCGCTTGACGATCAGCCCGTCCGGTGACGGCCGGAAGTCCTCCGCGAGGCTGCCCGCCGCGTTCAGCACGTACCGGACGTTCTTCAGCGCCAGGTCGCGGTCCGACAGGAACGGCGTGACGACGGCCTCGGTCATCATGCCGACGAGCAGAATGGACTGTCCTGTGAGGACACCCGCGAGGTTGAAGAACCCGTCCAGCAGATAACCGTCGAAGACGTCGCCGGTCATGTGCTTGGTCGGCGGCATCCACTTCAGAGGCGCGTCCGGGAACAGTTCGCGGGCCAGCAGGGCGTGCGCGAGCTCGAGCCGGAACGAGTCGGGCACCTTCGGGTTGATCTCGAAGGCGTGGCCGAGGCCCAGCAGGTGGTCGGGAAGTCCCGCCTCGTGGGCGAAGTGCTCGTTGAGGAGCTGGGACACCGTGACGGTGTGCGCGGCGTCGACGGCGTCCGCGGTGGTGAGGTAGTTGTCCTCGCCGGTGTTGATGATGATGCCGGCGCGGGCGTGGACCTGGCGGCTGAAGCGCTGGTCGACGAACGTGCGGATCGGGTTGATGTCGCGGAACAGGATGCCGTACATCGAGTCGTTCAGCATCATGTCGAGGCGCTGAAGTCCTGCCAGGACAGCGATCTCCGGCATGCACAGGCCGGACGCGTAGTTGGTCAGCCGCACGTACCGGCCGACCTCCTTCGACACGTCGTCCAGCGCCGAGCGCATGATCCGGAAGTTCTCCTGCGTGGCGTACGTGCCCGCGAACCCGTGGTGCGTGGCGCCTTCCGGCACGTAGTCGAGCAGCGACTGCCCGGTCGAGCGGATCACCGCGATGATGTCGGCGCCCGCGCGGGCCGCGTTCTGGGCCTGGATCACGTCCTCGTCGATGTCGCCGGTCGCGACGATCAGGTAGATCCACGGGCGTTGCGCGGGGTCGCCGAGCTTGGTGACCAGCTTGTCGCGCTGGGCCCGGTTGCGGTCGACCGCCTTGAGGCCCTTCGCCACCGCGGACGTGGACGCCTTCCTGGCGGCCGTCAGTTCCTTGCCGGTGGGGATCCTGAACTGGATCTGGCCCGCCGCGGTGGCCTCGGCCAGTTCGGTGAGGGTGCCGAGGTCGTGCTCTTTCAGCGCGTGGAACGCCGGCAGCACCACGCCGTGCTCCAGCCCGCACTGCTCGCGGACCGTGTCGATCACGCGGTTGACCCACGGGACGTCACCGGCGCGGTGGGTGGAGTCCGCGCCGGTGATGCCGGCCAGGCGGAGTGTGGCGCGCTCGACGGCGACGGTGGTGTGCGCTTTCGCGAGCGACACCACCGGTTCGGCCGCCCGCGCGGCGAGTTCGCGCGCGGTGGCGACGACCTTGGGGTCGAGGTCGAGCAACGCCATGAGTCACTTCCTCTCGTAAATCGTCCGGCCGTTCAGGACGGTGCGCACGCAGACCGGCGCGGGGCCGGTGAGGTCGGGCAGTCCGGGCACGCCCGAACGCGGGTCGGTCGACCAGCGCTGCACCCGTGCGTCGCTGCCGGCGACGACCAGGTCGCCGGTCTCCCACACCGCGTACGTCGCGGGCGCGCCGGGCTGCAGGGTGCCGGTCAGGCCGTCGTTCACGCCCGCCGCGCGCCAGCCGCCGCGGGTGTGGGCGGTGAAGGCGGCACGCGGGGAGACGCCGTGGCCGTCGGTCCTGTGGTGGACGGCGGCCTTCACCGCGGCCCACGGGTCGATGGCGGTCACCGGGGTGTCCGAGCCGAACGCGAGCACGACGCCCGCCGCGGCCAGCCGTGAAAAGGGGTTCAGCCCCACACCGCGCTCGTCACCGAGTCGCTGCACGTACATGCCAGTGGGCCCGCCCCACTCGGCGTCGAACAGCGGCTGGACGGAGGCGACGACGCCCCACCCGGCCAGCTTCTCCGCCTGCTCCTTCGTCACCATCTCGACGTGTTCGAGGCGGTGGCGGGCCGACGCGAGTTCAGGGGCGCCGAGCGTCTTCTCCGCGAGCTCGAAGCCCTCGACCACGGCGGCCATCCCGGCGTCGCCGATGACGTGGAACCCCGCCTGCACGCCCAGTTCGGTGCACTTGACCAGGTGGTCGGCGATCTGCCGCGCGTCCAGGTAGAGCGCACCGGACGTGTCGGCGTCGGCGTAGGGCTCGGTCAGCGCGGCGGTGCGGGAGCCGATCGCGCCGTCGACGAAGTGGTCGCCGGCGAGACCGCGCACCGGAACGTCCGGCAGTTCGTGGGCGCCCCAGTAGGCCACCACCTCGGGGCCTTCGGTGAGCGCGAGGAGCTCACGCAGGTCGTCCTCACCGGAGATGTCCGGGCCGGCGCACTCGTGCACGGACGCGATGCCCTTCGACGCCGCGTGACGCAGGAAAGTGAGTTGGGCGGCCTCACGCTGTTCGGGCGTGATGGCGGCTTTCGCCGTGCCGCGCACGTGGTGGTGGGCGGCACGCGAGAGAGGACCGTCCTCGGAGTAGCCGTCCGCTGCGCGGGCCTCGTCGGTGATCAGGTCCGACGAGACCAGGGCCGAGTGCACGTCGATGCGCGACAGGTACACCGTCTTGCCCTGCGCGGCCTCGTCGATCTCGGCGCGCGTCGGCGGCCGGTTCTCCTGCCAGCGCGTCTCGTCCCACCCGTGACCCCACACCAGGGGCCCCTCGGCGGCCCGCACCTGGTCGAGCAGCGCGTCCACGGAGGTCGTCTTCGTCAGGTCGAGGCCGGTCAGGAGCAGTCCGGCGGACGTGGCGTGCACGTGCGCGTCGACGAACGCGGGCGCGACGAAGGCGCCGCCGAGCTCGACGACCTCGGCGTCCGGGTGCAGCGCATGCCCGACCGAGTCCTGTCCGATCCACACGACGACACCGTCCGTGACGGCCATCGCCGTCGCATCCGGTGCGTAGATGCGGCCGCCGACCAAAAGTTGCGTACTCACGTCACGCAGTCTGCCGTTGCTCGAACAGGGCCCGCACACCCGCCCGCGTCCGGACCAGGTCCAACGCGAACTGGGCGTGACCAGGCACATATCCGTTGCCGACGATCATCTCCACGTCGGCCGCGAGACCCTCGGCACCGAGGGCCGCCGCGCTGAACGACGTGGCCATCGAGAAGAAGATCACGGTGCCGCCGTCCGCGGTCGCGAGGATGGCGCCGTGCTCGCATCCCGGAACGTCCACACACACGACCGTGACATCGACCTGCTTGCCCACGGCCTCGGCCACGGCCACCGGATTCCGTGCGTCCGCGATCACGACCTCGTCCGCGAGGCCGGACTCACGCACCTGCGCCGCCTCACGTTCCGTCGGCACCAACGCCACAAGACGCGACGCACCGGCCTGACGCGCGGCCGCAAGAGAGAGCGACCCGGACTTGCCGCCACCCCCGAGCACCAGCACGGACCCACCGGGATGCCTGCGCACCACACGGTCGGTCAGCGCCGGTGCACCGCACACGTCGAGCACGGACAACGCCAGCTCGTTCGACATGTCGTCCGGCAGCACGGCCGCGATCGACCGCCCGAACAGCACCGCAGTCCCCCGGCACGGCACCTGCTCGTCCTCGCCGTCCCAGTCCTGCAGGCCGTCGTTGATCCGCAGCGGCGTCAGCGTGAGGCTGACCAGCGTCGCGATCCGGTCCCCGGCCTTGAGCCCGAGCGGCGACTCCGGCCCCACCTCGAGCACCGTGCCGAGCAGCATGCCGCCCGACCCGGTGACGGGGTTCTGCATCTTGCCGCGCTCGCCCACGATGTCGAGCACGGCCTGCCGGACCGCGGCGCCACTGCCATGCTGCTCCCTGAGCTGCCGGAACGAGGCCGCGTCCAGGTTGAGCCGCTCGACCGCGACGACCACCTCGTCGGCGGCGGGCACGGGCTCCGCGTCGAGCCGCCACGCCTGCTGCGGCAGGACGCCGGCAGGCTCGATGACGCGGTGCAGTCCGTACGCGCTCACGCGAAAATCCTTCGGTCGACGACGCTGTCTCGACAATATCTTCACGTGAGACGACAAGATCCCGCAAGCATCACTCGGAAATCAGGCGGTACCAGCGGCAGTCGTAGGGCCCGAGGTCGACCTTGGCACCGATCTTCGCGGGCTTCACCCGCCCACCCGTCAGCAGGTCGTCGAGGACTCCCTCGGCCGGCACCCGCACCGTGACCTCCTGGTCGGTGAAGTTGTGCACGACGATCACCGAGCCGCCGTCGCAGTCCGCCCGATGGGCGAACACGGCCGGATCACCGACGTCGAGCACCTGCACCTCACCCCACGCCAGCTCCGGGCACTCCCGGTAGCGCTCGACCAGCAGCCGCATCCAGGTCAGCAGCGAGTCGGGGTCACGACGCTGCTCCCCCGCCGCATCCCAGTCCATCGGCACGCGCACCGCGAGCCTGCCCTCCAGCGACAGGTCCTCCTCCAGCCCGATCTCCTCGCCGTAGAACAGCACCGGTGTCCCCGGCAGGCTGAACAGCAGGCTGTAGACCAGCCGGATGCGGCGCTGGTCGCCGTCGAGCATGCCGGGCAGGCGCCGCCGCAGACCGCGGCCGTAGAGCTGCATCTCCGGGTCGGGGCCGAAGGCGTCGAAGACCTCCTGGCGTTCGTCGAGCGGCAGCTTGTCCAGGGTCAGCTCGTCGTGGTTGCGCACGAACGTGGCCCAGTGCCCGTCGCGTGGCGGCGCCGGACGTTCCTGCAGGGCCTTGACCAGCGGACCCGTCGACTTCCGGGCCAGGGCGAGGTACATCGCCTGCATGCCGACGAAGTCGAAGCACATGGTCAGCTCGTCGCCGACGCCCTGGCCGTAGAAGGCCATCGTGTCCTTGTACGGCAGGTTGACCTCGCCCAGCAGCACGGCCTCGCCGTTGCGGCGGTTGAGGAAAGCCCGCAGGTCGGTCAGGTAGTCGTGGGGGTCGGGCAGCGAGACTGCGTCCGCGGGGTCGTTGTGCTCCAGCAGGAACGGGACCGCGTCGACCCGGAAGCCGCTCAGGCCCAGCTCCATCCAGAAGCCCATGATGCGGGCGATCTCGTCGCGCACCTCCGGGTTGGTCACGTTGAGGTCGGGCTGGTGCTTGTAGAAGCGGTGCAGGTAGTACTTCCCGACCTCCTCCGAGTACTCCCAGAGCGAGTCCTCCTTGTCGGGGAACGTGACTCCCTGCGGGCCGTCGGTCTGGGGCTCGTCTGCCCAGACGTACCAGTCGCGCTTGTCCGGGTCGTGGAACCACGGGTGCTGGTCGGAGGTGTGGTTGACGACGAGGTCGGCGATCACTCGCATGCCTCTGTCCCGTGCGGCGCGCACGAACTCCACGAAGTCACCCAGCGAACCCAGCCGCGGATCAACGCCGTAGAAGTCGGTGATGTCGTAGCCGTCGTCGCGTTCGGCGGTCGGATAGAACGGCATCAGCCACACACACGTGACGCCCAAGGCGTGAAGGTGGTCGATGCGTTCGGTGGCGCCGCGGAAGCCGTCGTCGGAGAACGTCTCCACGTCGAGGCAGTAGAGCACGGCGTTCTTCCACCAGACGTCAGACGTGCGGATCACGCGGTCACCTCCGGTAACACGTGCTCGCCGAACGCGTCGACGAACGGGATCAGGTCCTGGCCCACGTGGTGCAGGTAGATCTCTTCGAAACCGAGGTCCGCGCACGTCCGCAGCTGTTCGGCGTGCCACTTCAGGTCCGCGGACACGTTGACGACCTCCGCGACCTGCTCCGGCGTGACGTGTTCGGCGACGACGTCGAAGTGCTCGGCCAGTTCGAGGTCCCAGCACACGGGCGGACGGAACACGTTGGTGCGCCACTGCTCGTGCGCGATCGCGAGAGCCGTGTCGTCGTCTTCGGCCCAGCTCAGGTGCATCTGCAGGTGGAGCTTGCCCTTGCCACCCGCGTCCCGGTAGGCGTCCACGAGCTCCCGCAACCGCTCCGGCGGCGCGTTGACCGTGATCAACCCGTCGGCCCACTCGGCGCACCAGCGGGCGGTCGCCGGGCTCACGGCGGCACCGATCAGCAGCGGGACCTCGTCCGGCAACGTCCAGAGCCGCGCGCGGTCGACCGTGACCAGGCCGTCGTGGCTGACCTCCTCGCCGGACAGCAGCGCGCGGATCACGTCCACGCACTCGCGCAGCCGTGCCGTCCGCACGTCCTTGCGCGGCCAGCCGTCGCCGGTGATGTGCTCGTTGCTGGCCTCGCCGGTGCCGAGCGCGGCCCAGAACCGGCCGGGGTACATCGCGGCGAGAGTGCCGATCGCCTGGGCCGTGATCGCCGGGTGGTACCGCTGGCCCGGCGCCGTGACCACGCCGAACGGGAGTGCGGTTGCCTGCAGTGCCGCACCGAGCCAGGACCAGGCGAACCCGGACTCGCCCTGGCGAGCGCTCCACGGCGAGAAGTGGTCCGAGCTCATCGCGGCGCCGAACCCGCCCTGCTCGGCCCTGCGCACAGCGGTCAGCAGGGCTGAGGGGTGGATCTGCTCATGGGACGCATGTATGCCGTAAACGGTCATGCCCGCCAGGTACCCAGCAATTCGTTCGAGAAAGCGTTGAACCGATGCCGAACGGCGTCCGTGTCCACTGCAGCACCCTCACCGCGGAGGAGGATCGGCGATGTTCAACGAGACCCGAGTCGGCACTGCGACAGTCGTTGAGTTCGTTCGGCCGGACGGCTCGCTCGAGCCGATGAACGTCGACCTCCAGTACCGCTCAGACGATCCGCATGCCGTGACCATGCGTTTTCAGGCGCGCGACCAGGAGTCGATCTGGCTCGTCGGCCGTGAGCTGCTCGCGGACGGGATCCTGTCGCCCACCGGGCTCGGGGACGTCCGGCTGCGTCCCGGCGACGGGGACGTGCTCGTGCTGGAGCTGTTCACCGAGGACTCGCACGCGGTGTTCCACATGTCGGCGACCGAGCTGCAGAAGTTCCTGGACTCGACCTACGCGGCGGTGCCCGCCGGCCGTGAGGTGCTCGACTTCGAGCTGCTGATGAAGGACCTCCTGGGCTGACGTTCCGGCGCGTTCCGCGACTCTAGAGGCGCAGGCCCAGCACGAGCTTGTCCGCGGAGTCGACCACGCGGAAGCCGAGGTGCTCCCAGAAGCCGATCGCGTGTGTGTTGTGGTGCCGCACGTGCACATGGACGCCCTTCTCCAGACGTTCGAGCACGCTGCGGACAAGCATGCCGCCGAACCCTCTGCCCTTCGCGCGGGGCAGCAGATTCGCGTGCATGTGCGCCGGGTAGTCGCGGATCAGGATCGGGTCGACCCGGGCGGGCGTGTGGAACTGCTGCACGATCCGGTTCGCGTTCGGCGCCAACGGATACCGAACGCGCAGGTCAGGCCACCAATCACGGTCGCAGCGGTCCTCGAACGCCTCCGTGTCGGCCGTCGCGAGCGCATAACCGCAGGCCCCTCCGTCGTCCTCCGCCACGAACGCCAGATCGGGCTCGAACGCCACGTACGGGCCGACGTAGGCGTGGCCCATCAGGCGTGGGTCCTCGAACAGGTGACGCGCGCCCAGCCCACCGTTGCCGGTGTCGAGGCAGATGTCGTACAGCGCGTCCAGGTCCGAGAGCCGGTACGCGCGGATCACGTGAGCTCGCGCCGGTCCACGATGACGACCGGGTCGGCGTCCACGGTGATGACCTCGCCCTCGACGACCTGACCGGCACCGAAGCGGCGTTCGTGCTCGAACTTGAGCGCCGCCGCCTCCGCCTTGCGCGCGATCCGCCGACTGACGAGCTTGCGCGTGGGCGGGAACAGCAGGAACAACGCGGCCACGTCGCTGATGAACCCAGGCACCATGATCAACGCACCGGCCGCCGCGATCAGCACGCCGTCCGCCATCTCCTGGTGGGGCTGCTGGCGCTGGAACACCGACTCGCGGAACGCGGCCATCGTCTGCGCACCCTGACGGCGCACCAGCGACAGACCGACGAGGGTCCCGAGCAGGAGCAGCGCGATCATCCAGAGCCCGCCGATGGCGTTGCCGACGGCGACCATGACCGCGATCTCGGCGAACATCCCGAGCAGCAGCAGCGCGAAAAGGGGCATACCCGTCCAACGCACGAGGCCGCGCAATTGCTCCCGACCAGCGTTCCACCAGGGCTTGAGCTGAAATATTTACGGCAGCCTAGCGATATGACAGGATATCTTTACGCGACCTCGACGCTGAGGAGTACGGATGACCGCGCTGCACGACGCCACCACGGCGCTGGAGCGGCTGGACCGCCAGCCGTACACGTACGTCCGCCGTGAGCTGGTCGAACCAGACTGGCGACGCTTCCCCGGCTGGTCGCACGTGACCGACGCGCAATGGCGCGACGTCCAGTGGCAACGCGTGAACTGCGTCAAGAACGTGAAGCAGCTCCGCAAGGTCGCGGGCGATCTGCTCACCGACAGGTTCTACGACGACCTGGCCGCGGACATGGGCGCGTTCGCGACGATGTCGATGCTGATCCCGCCGCAGATGTTCAACACCATGGCGGTGGACGCGGACCTCACCCCGGATGCCTTCACCGAGGCGTTCCTGAACGACCCGGTCCGCCGCTACATGCTCCCGGTCGCCTCAGACCGCGACCCGCACTGGCCGTCACACCCGCACTCCCAGCGCGACTCGCTGCACGAGGCGGAGATGTGGGTCGTCGAAGGCCTCACCCACCGCTACCCCACCAAGGTCCTCGCCGAGATGGTGTCGACCTGCCCGCAGTACTGCGGGCACTGCACCCGCATGGACCTGGTCGGCAACTCCACGCCGTTGATCGACAAGCACAAGCTCTCCCTGAAGCCGGTCGACCGCCAGGACCAGATGATCGAGTACCTGAAGAAGACCCCGGGCGTCCGCGACGTCGTGGTCTCCGGCGGCGACGTGGCGAACGTGCCGTGGCCGCAACTCGAGTCGTTCCTCATGCGCCTGCTGGACATCGAGACGGTCCGCGACGTCCGCCTCGCCACCAAGGCACTGGCCGGCCTCCCGCAGCACTGGCTCCAGCCCCGAGTCGTCGAGGGCCTCGAACGCGTGGCCCGCACCGCCTCCCGCCGCGGCGTCAACCTCGCCATCCACACGCACGTGAACCACGCCCAGTCCGTGACACCCCTCGTCGCCGAGGCCGCCAGGACCGCGCTCGAGGTCGGCGTGCGGGACGTCCGCAACCAGGGCGTGCTGATGAAGGGCGTCAACGCGACGTCGGACGACCTGCTGGACCTTTGCTTTGCGCTGCAAGGGGAAGCGAACATCCTGCCGTACTACTTCTACATGTGCGACATGATCCCCAACGCAGAACATTGGAGGGTGTCCGTCTGGGAGGCGCAAGAGCTGCAGCACGCGATCATGGGCTACCTGCCCGGCTACGCGACGCCGCGGATCGTGTGCGACGTCCCGTACGTGGGCAAGCGGTGGGTGCACCAGCTCGCCGAATATGACCGTGAGCTGGGCATTTCCTACTGGACGAAGAACTACCGCACCGGGATCGAGCTCGAGGACCCGGAGGCTCTCGACCGTCGCTACCCCTACTACGACCCGATCTCCACCCTCGGCGCGGCCGGCCAGAAGTGGTGGTCCGACCAGACCTGATGGGTCACGATGGGGCCGTTCTCGGAGCACCTTCCGATGGCGGCCCCATCGGCATGTTTTGCCTGTTCAGACCCATCGCGACTCATTGGGTCTCGACGAGAAGGGGCCCAGAAGGGGCCCCAGAAGTCCAAAGTAGACAGATGCTTTAGTCCATAGTGGATGATGCCATTCCGGCATTGGTCTAGCACCACGGCGCAGCTCCACTCCAGAGACACGACGCCCCGCCACCTCGCGGGCGCCCACCAGAGCCATGTCGCGACACGCACATCTCGCCGAGGGATACATCCGCGCCATACACGGAGAGCAGCCAGGGGCAGACGGCTTGACTGTCGAAGACCGAGTTCAGGCACGCCGTCAAGACACCTCCGAAAAGGACAACCCACCGGACGTGCACATGGTGCTGTCGGAGTCGTGCCTGCGGAGCGAGTGGGCGGACCCGGCGGTGATGCGAGACCAGATGGAGTACCTGGTCGAGCTTTCACAGCGCCCAAACCTGATGATCCAAGTTGCCGTTCAAAGTCCCTGCTGGCCGCCGAATCGTTCTTGGAACGTCGTTCACCCTCGTCCGGGTTCCGTCACCAGGTGCAGCCGGCCATCTGGAGTTGGCCTACACAGAGAGCGAAAGTCAGATCCGATATCTGGATGACGAACTGAGCCTGAACGCGCACGATCAGGCACATGCTCGTCTACCAGCCGCGGCCCTGAGCTACGAGAAGTCGCGAGAGTTCATGCGCCAGGTGGCGCGTGACTTCGGCAAGTAGCAGTCAGCAGGCAGAGGAGAGACCAGGAGATAACCGCATGCGCACCGACGTTCGAGGAAGGTGACTTCCGCAAGTCCAGCCGGAGCGTCCCAGACTAAGGACTGCGTTCAAATCGCTCGGCGCGACAGCATCGCGGAGGTTCGGGACACCAAGAAGTCCTTCGGTGCCCCTGATGATCACCGACTGTCGTTTAATGCCGCACAGTTCGACGACTTCCTTGCACGACTCGCCCGCGGCGACCTGTCAGACGGTTGCATCGAGGTCGTCGTTCGCGAAGGTTCCATCTGGATCTTCCGGAGCCGAGTGCCGCAGCGCGGCAGCGTCACCGAACTTGAGTTCACGACCAGCGAGTTCATGGCGTTTTGCCTCGCTGCTGCGGACGGGGAGTTCGCTAAGCACGCGTTCACTGCGACGGCATGAACCCACGGCTCTCCGAAGGACTGCAAGGGAGTACATCTGCAGCTCAGGTAGCGACACAGCGCCCGCCGCCTGAGACAGTGGCGCGGATGCGGTTCATCAAGCGGGCACAGGAACTGGGCTTCCCGCTCGCCGAGATCGACACCCTGCTGCTTCTCGCCGACGGCGACCTGGACAGGTGCGACGGTGTTCGGGCGCTCACCGCCGACAAAATCATCGTTTTGCGACGACGCATCGCGGGCCGGCAGGCGCTGGAAGCCGGGCTGACCAACCTGGTGACGACCAGCAACCGACCCCGAACACGGCGGGACTGCCCCATCCTGCACGAGCTCGGCGAGATGGATCAGCTATGACAGACCCAGGAGTACGAGATGCGCGTTGAGCTGTTGCTCGCCCCTGACTGCCCGAACACGTCACCGGCCAAGGTCGCATTGAATGAGGCACTGCGCGAACTCGCGCTCACCGTCTCTGTACTGGAGCGCGTCGGAGACTTCCCGGCGCCCACGGTGCTGATCGACGGCGTCGATGTCGTGAACGACAACGTCGGCGCACCACAGATGCAAGCCTGCCGACTGGACGTGCCCACCGTTCCGAAGCTGTTCGCTGCCCTTCGCCGCAGTACAGCCAACCGGAGTGGATCGCCGACGTAGAAGGTTCACCAATCTAGCTTGGGATGCCAGCGCAGATGATCGACGGATCGCGCTCACAATGCTGGATCAGGGGATCGGCGTTCCACATTCGCCGGGATCGCTTCTCGAGCCAGGCGTTGTGCAGGCGCACCGGAGCTCCGAGTGGCGCGCCGATCACCACCCCAAGAGTGCGCCGACGAGGACGAGCTCCGGAACGTTCATTCACCAAGTATTGAACCGCCGAGGCGATCGTCCCTGTACCTGCTGAGAACGCTCCGCAGGAAGTGAGTTCGCTAGTCCTGGCATCCACATCCCGACGCCGTTTTGGCCTCCATGAGGGTGACGGTCGGGTCGATTGACTGCTCAGCGGGAGCGCAGCAGGCGCTGACGCCGCAGCACGAGGCTTCACTCTGCGCCGGTGCAGCAGACCCGACTAGCTCGATGTCGAGTGGCTTCACTGCACGAACAATGGCTCCATGCATGCGATCGGCGGCCTCGAACGTCGGAGTGATCTCGATGCCCGTGAAACCGGCAGTCTGCAGGCCTTCGCGGTACTCGGCGAAGGTGAGCGCTCCGGCGATGCAGCTGACGTAGGAGCCGCGTTCGGCTCGCTCGGTGGGCGTGAGATGGTCGTCAGCGACGACGTCGGAGATGCCGATGCGGCCACCGGGTCGCAGAACGCGGAAGGTCTCGGCGAACACGGCGGGCTTGTCGACGGACAGGTTGATGACGCAGTTGGAGATCACGACGTCGATGGTGTTGCCGGGCAACGGGATGGCCTCGATGTTGCCCTTCAGAAACTCGACGTTGGTCGCGCCAGCCTTTTCGGCGTTGGACAGTGCCAGCGCGAGCATCTCGTCGGTCATATCGAGGCCATAGGCCTTGCCGGTCACGCCGACGCGGCGAGCGGAGAGCAGGACGTCGATGCCGCCGCCGGAACCAAGGTCGAGGACACGCTCACCCTCGCGGAGCTCGGCGACCGCGATGGGGTTGCCGCAGCCGAGCGAGGCGGCAACAGCCTCGGCTGGCAGTTCGTCACGCTGGGCAGCCGGGTAGAGCATGGCACCAAAGGTCTCGTCGACCTCCACCGCCTGTCCGCTGCAGCACCCGCTTCCCCCTTGCGTGACGGCGACTGCGGCTGCGGCGTAGCGGGCTCGGACGGTCTCGCGCAGTTCGGTCTGATCGCTCATGAGCGGCACCCCTCCAGGTTGTATAGACGTTTGTCTATGTCATGTTTGCACCGGAGGCGAAGTCGAGTCAATATTGAAGTATGTCGAACCAAGACGAGGGCTGCTGCGAGCCGCTGCCCGAGGAGCCGCTTGCCAAAGAGCAGGCTGCGGAGGCCGCGGCCGTGTTCAAGGTGCTCGGCGATCCGGTGCGCTTGCGGCTGCTGTCGTTGATCGCGTCGCGGCCGTCCGGGGAGGTCTGCGTCTGCGAACTGACGCCGGCGTTCGAGCTTTCGCAGCCGACGATCTCGCATCACCTCAAGCTGTTGCGCCAGGCCGGCTTGGTCGACTCCGAGCGGCGCGGCACGTGGGTCTACTACCGGCTGCGACCGGAAACCACGGATCGGATGTCCGCACTGCTCGCCAGCGTCAGCGGAGAGCGCACTCCGGCGTAGGTAGACAGGGTTCGCCTGCTGTTCACGTTCGCTTCGCGTGCGGACTGGGAGGACCACCTAGGGTCCTGGATCGACATAAACCGATCTACGCAATCGGCTCATGTCGTTCCCGAACGGACTCGCATGGAGGTGCCGTGCCGCCGCGTCCCACCACGGACCAGCGGATCATCCCGCTGCCCCTGGCGTCGACCAACCACGCCGGGCGTTCTGCCCTGACCTGCCGCTACCGCTGCGGCGACGCCTGCTTCCACGAGGCGCCCAACACCTCTGACAACCCTTACCTCGGCGATGTGATCGCGAGCGCGGTCTCTCGTCGCTCACTGCTCAAGACCACCGCCGTACTGTCGCTCGCCGCCGGCGGAACTGCGGCTGTCGCCGCGCCCGCTGCGGCTGACATCGAGGCCGATCGTCGATTCGGCGGTGGCCGCGGCCTGCGCTTCGAACCGGTGGCGCACAACAAGCTCGACGCCGTAGTCGTGCCACCCGGCTACACGCAGGACGTCGTGATCCGCTGGGGCGACGCGGTTCTGCCGGGTGCGCCCGCGTTCGACTCCACGAAGCAGACCGCTACCGCGCAGGCGAAGCAGTTCGGCTTCAACGTCGACTACCTCGCGCTGCTGGAACTGGACCGCGACCGGCTCGTGCTCGTCGCGAACCACGAGTACACCAGCGAGCTGGTGATGTTCGCCGGGTACAGCTCGGCCAACCCGACGCGCGAGCAGGTGGAGATCGCCTGGGCCGCGCACGGGTTGAGCGTCGTCGTCCTGGACGACCACCGCGGCAAGCTCACTCCGGCCAGGCACCGGCTCAACCGGCGCATCACGGCCACCAGCAAGCTCCAGTTCACCGGTCCGGCAGCGGGAAGCTCGTTCCTGAAGACGTCGGCGGATCCGTCCGGCCGCACGGTGCTGGGCACGCTCAACAACTGCGGTGGCGGCGTCACGCCGTGGGGAACCGTGCTGTCCGGCGAGGAGAACTTCAACCAGTACTTTGGCAACGCCGACCTCGTCACTGACCCGGACACGAAGACCCGGTTGGCTCGCTACGGCTTGCGTGGTCTGGCGAGCGAGCGCAAGTGGGAGCGGTTCGACAAGCGCTTCGACGTGGCGCAGGAGCCCAACGAGGTCAACCGGCACGGCTGGGTCGTGGAGATCGACCCGTTCGACCCGGACTTCGTGCCGCGCAAGCGGACCGCGCTCGGCCGGTTCAAGCACGAGGCCGCCGAACCGAGGCTCACGCCGGACGGCCGGGTCGTGCTCTACATGGGCGATGACGAGCGGTTCGACTACTTCTACAAGTTCGTGTCCACGAACCGTATGAAGCACGGCCGCAGCGAGTCCGCGCGCCGGCACAACCTGACGTTGCTCGACGAGGGCATGCTCTACGTCGCCAAGTTCACCGGCGACAGCCCGGCCGCGGAGATCGACGGCACCGGCAAGCTGCCCTCGGACGGCGCGTTCGACGGCAGCGGCGAATGGGTGGCGCTGGCAAGCGGGAACACGTCGTTCGTGCCGGGCATGACGGCCGCCGAGGTCTACGTCTTCACGCGCCTGGCAGCCGACAAGGTGGGCGCGACGAAGATGGACCGGCCCGAGGACGTCGAGCCGCACCCGGACAACGGGACCGTCTACATCGCACTGACGAACAACAGCGACCGCGGTGCGGTGGGCAAGCCGTTAACAGACGAGGCGAACCCGCGCACGCGCAACCGGCACGGACAGATCATGGAGGTCGTCGAGTCGCGCAACAACGCTGCCGCGACCAGCTTCCGGTGGCGGTTGTTCCTGGTGTGCGGTGACCCGGCAGACCCGAGCACGTACTTCGCCGGGTTCCCCAAGGACCAGGTGTCCGCGGTGTCGTGCCCGGACAATCTGGCGTTCGACAGCCACGGCAACCTGTGGATCGCGACCGACGGCAGCGCACTCGGCTCCAACGACGGCCTGTTCGGCGTGGCCGTCGAGGGCCGGTATCGCGGTCAGGTCAGGCAGTTCCTCACGGTGCCGGTCGGTGCGGAGACGTGCGGGCCGATCATCGAGGAGCGGCGGATCATCGTCGCCGTGCAGCACCCCGGCGAGCTCGACGGTGCGACGGTCGAGAAGCCTGGATCGACGTGGCCCGGCGGTCCAGGCACCATCGCGCGGCCGTCCGTGGTCGCGGTTCGCCGAACCGATCGAGGCAGGATCGGCGACTAGGACTCGGCTACCGATGGCCGGGATCGGTTAGTGGGAACGACTAACCAAAGCGGGGACCGTCCGGTTCGGACGGTCCCCACTTCCGTTCTCACGCACGAGCCGGGACACCGAGCTCGTTGAGCAGGCCGCGGACCCTGCGCTCGATCTCGTCGCGCACGGGGCGCACGTCGGCGACGTCCTTGCCCGCGGGGTCGTCGAGGGTCCAGTCCAGGTAGCGCTTGCCGGGGAACACCGGGCAGGCGTCGCCGCAGCCCATCGACACGATCACGTCGGCGGCGCGGACGATCTCGTCGGTCCACGGCTTGGGGAACTCGCGGGAGATGTTGATGCCGCGCTCGTGCATGGCTTCGACAGCGGCCGGGTTGATCTCGTTGCCAGGCTCGGAGCCGCCCGACCAGGCCACTGCGCGGTCCTCGGCGAGGTCCTCGAAGAAGCCGAGCGCCATCTGGCTGCGGCCGGCGTTGTGGACGCAGAGGAAGAGCACGATCGGCTTGGTGTCGGTCACGTGCCCCTCGACCTTGGCCAGCGCGTGCAGGCGTTGACGGGCGAAGCGTTCGGCCAGCAACGGCAGGAAGTTCGGGATGGTGCTGTTCGAGGCGAACTGGTCGTAGCTGGTGCTCAGGAACCGTTCGATGGTCTCGGTGCTGAAGATGCCGTCGAACTGCTGCCGCAGGCGGCTGGCGGCGGTCTTGAGGGCGAGTTGCTGGTCGATGCTGAGGGTCATCGGTCTTCTCCAGACTGGTGAACGACGGGGGCCAGCCGGTCGACCCGGTCGGCGAGGTCGAGATAGGCGTGCTCGAAGGCGTCCTCGGTGCCGGCGCGCGCCGGGTCGGGAACCGACCAGTGCAGGCGCTCCAGGTCGCCGAGCTGTTCGTGGGCGTTGTCGCAGACGGCGACCACGAGGTCGTCCGGCCGCAGGATGTCCTCGACGTGAGCGGTGCGGGCGCGGGCGAGCGGAATGCCGTGAGCCTCGGCGGTCACGACCGCGAGCGGGTGCACTCCGTCCGCAGGCTTCGTGCCAGCGGAAGCGGTGGGCACGGTGCTGCGTTTCTTCCACAGCGCGGCGGCGAGCTGCGAGCGCGCCGAGTTGTACGTGCAGACGAAGACCACGCGCGGGGCGACGCGACTCCCGGCCGGACCGAGACCGGTCAACGCTTCGACGCGCAGGCGCAGGTAGTTGCGGCGCTGGTCCCCTTCGGAACGGATGCGTTCGAGGACACCAGCCTGTTCGAGCAGCTTCACGTGATGCGCCAGCAGGTTGCTGGGCAGGCCGAGTTCGCGGCCGACCTCGCTGGGCGAGGCGTCGCCGAGGAGCAGCCGGTCGACGATCGCCAGCCGTGCGGGTTCGCCGAGCACCGCGTGCAGCCGTGCCCGCTCCACCACCGAGGAAGACCACTCAACGTTCATTGACTCAATGATCGTTGAGCATTTTGGCAAAGTCAAGCCTCGACGGACACTGTGTGACGTGAGCGATGCGTCGGTAGGAGCGATCAAAGTCCTGGTCGGGGCGTTCGACGACATCGTGGCCGCAGGCCGGTTGGTCGTCCCCGCCGAGAAGGAACAGCTCGTCACGGCGGTCTTCGGCTGGTGGTCTTGGATCAACCGCAGCTGCAAGCTCGTTCTGCTTGCTCACGAGGCCGGTTTAGCCCACGAGAGCATTCCCGGCACGCGCTCGATCGTCGAACACAGCCTCGTCCTGCAATGGGTCGTGGATGTCGGCGCGGACGCACTGGCCACAGTGGACGCTGTCGACGAGGAACGTCGCCGCAAGCTGTACGACGAACTCGTGGCGGTCGGCTCGCCAGTGCCGGACGACGTCACGCGGCCTGAGCGCACGACGCATCCACTTCAGGCCTACGTGTCGAACTTCGCCCGGCTTTGCGCCGCTTACGGGGCCAAGGATCTCTACCTCCGGTATCGGATGATGTCGACGCACATCCACCCGACTGCCAAGGGCGCGGAGGCCTACGTCCTCGACGGACGCCCAGGAGGCCAGCCCGTCGTGGATCTGTTCGAGGTCTTCATCGAGGTCACAGCCGTGTGCGTGGCCCAGGCCGCCCTCGCGATCAACAGCTTGCTGAGTGATGAGGCTCTGAGCGGAGCGATCAACGACGCTCAAGAACTCCTGGGCGTCACGATCGAGCGCCCAACGCTGCGCTGATCTTCGCCACGGTGGCCTTCGCGGTGGGCCCGACGCCGATCAGGGTCGCGGACGCAGGCCCGGTCCAGCCGCCGTACCCGAGCAGGTGCAGGCGCGGCTCCTCCACCGCGGTCGTACTGTCCACAGCCACGCGGCCGCGTTCGTCGCGCACCTTCAACGGCCCGAGGTGGCCGAGCGCGGGCCGGAACCCGGTGGACCAGATCACGACGTCCGCTTCGGCGAGCACGTCGGTGTCCATCGGCGTGGCCACGAGCAGTCCGCTGTCCCGTGCCTCTCGAACCGGTGGCACCGCGACGATGTCGCCGAGCTCCCCCACACCACCGGCGCGACGGCTGGCGATGTCGAACAGCGCCTTGCCGTCGATCTCGTCAGGCAGGTATCGCGGCGGCCGACGGGTCATCCACGTCAGCGACGCGTGCGGCACGAGGTCGGCCGCGATCTGCGCGCCTGAGTTGCCGCCACCGACCACGACGACCTTCTGTCCCGCGAACTCCAGTGGGTCCCGATAGTCGACGGTGTGCAGCTGGCGGCCGGGAAGGTCCATCAGCGGCCGGAAGGGCCGCCACCACGTGCCGGTCGCGCTGATCACGTGCCGCGCGGACCAGACGCCGGAATCGGTGTGCACCAACAGCTCGTCGCCGTCACGGCTCACCGAGCTGACTACAACGGGCCGCTGCACGGGTACGTCGTAGCGCTTCTCATACGCCGTCAGGTAATCGATCACATGCACGGCAGTCGGGTAGCCGTCCGCGAAGGCCGGCATCGGCCAGCCGGGCAACGAACTGTGGCGCGCGATCGAGAACAGCCGCAACGAGTTCCACCCGTGCGGCCATGCCCCGCCGGGAAGCGACTGGGCGTCGAGGACCACATAGGACAGACCGGCGCGCCGCAGGTAGTAGGCGGCGGCCAGCCCTGCCTGGCCGCCGCCGATCACCACGACATCAGACTTCAGCGCGGGCCGCCCAACGACGCCGCAGCCACAAGCTCACGTACACGAGCCCGACGAGCACCGGCACCTCGATCAGCGGTCCGACCACACCGGCGAGGGCCTGCCCGGAGGTCACGCCGAACACGCCGATCGCGACGGCGATGGCGAGCTCGAAGTTGTTGCCGGCAGCGGTGAACGCCAGGGTCGTGGTCCGCTCGTAGGAGAGCCCTGACGCCTTGCCCAGCGCGTAGGAACCCGCCCACATGATCGCGAAGTAGACCAGCAGCGGCAGCGCGATCCGGGCGACGTCGAGCGGGCGGTTGGTGATGGTCTCGCCCTGCAACGCGAACAGGATGACGATCGTGAACAGCAGGCCGTACAGGGCGATCGGGCCGACGCGCGGCAGGTACTTCGACTCGTACCACTCCCGGCCCTTCGAGCGCTCCCCTAGCTTGCGGCTCATGTAGCCGGCCAGCAGCGGGATGCCGAGGAAGATCAGCACGGACTTGGCGATCTCCCACGGGGAGAAGGTCACCGACGCGGTGTCGAGGCCCAGCCAGCCGGGCAGCAGGTCGAGGTAGAACCAGCCGAGCACGCCGAACATGACGACCTGGAACACCGAGTTCAACGCCACCAGTACCGCGGCGGCTTCGCGGTCACCGCACGCGAGGTCGTTCCAGATGATGACCATGGCGATGCAGCGGGCGAGGCCGACGATGATCAGGCCGGTCCGGTACTCGGGCAGGTCAGCCAGGAAGATCCAGGCCAGCGCGAACATCAGCGCCGGGCCGAGCACCCAGTTCAGCACCAGCGAGAGCACCATCGTGCGCTTGTCTCGGGTGACGGTGTCGAGCTTGTCGTAGCGGACCTTGGCCAGCACCGGGTACATCATCAGCAGCAGACCGAGGGCGATGGGCAGCGAGACCCCGTCGACCTTCACGGCCTCCAGCACGCCCTGCAGGCCAGGCACGAGGCTGCCGAGCGCGAGCCCCGCGACCATGGCGAGGCCGATCCACGCAGGCAGCCAGCGGTCCAGGAAGGACAGCCGGTGCAGGACGTCCTGCTCCGCCGTCGGGTTGGTGGTGCTCAACAGGGCCTCCTGGCATCGGAGTCGGCACGGTCGGCCAGCTCGTTAAGGCTGTCGGCGATCCCGCGCAGGGCGCCGGGTCGCAGGCGGTAGTACGTGAAGCGCCCGCACGGCTCGGTGTCGACGAACCCGGCGTCGCGCAGCACTTTCAGGTGGTTCGAGATGTTCGTCTGCTTGGCACCGGTTTCCTCGACGAGGTGACAGGTGCACAAAGCCTCACCGGCCAGCAGCTCCAGGATCTTGGCGCGCAGCGGGTCGGCGAGAACCTTCAACACATCAGCATCGAGTGACATCAGTCGGGAATGATACATCAGCGCCGACTGATGGAAGACGTGGTGAAACGATCAGATCAGTCGCAGCGGGAGGCGGGCTCGTCGCGCAGTGGGCCACCGGGGCGCAGGAGCTGTTCCATGGTGTCCAGGACGTCGTGGTCCAGGCGGTACCAGCTCCACGTGCCGCGCCGTTCGCGCTGCAGAACACCGGCGTTGACCAGGATCTTCAGGTGATGGCTCAGCGACGACTGGGGCATGTCGAACTCGTCGGCGAGGTCGCAGAAGCAGGCCTCGCCGCTCGCCGACTGCCGCACGAGCACCACGAGCTGGACCCGGATGGGATCCGCGAGGGCCTTGAAGAGACGTGCGGCGGAGGCCGAGTCGTCAGGCACCGCCACCAGCGCCTCCCTTCGCGCATCCTGGTCCGTAGTCGACATGGTGACATGTTCATCAATCGGAATGAACGTCCGGTGAACTCGACCCTACCTGCGGAACGCTGAACTGGTAGCCGAGGCCTCGGACGACACGAATCCACGTGGGATTGTGGTCGTCGTCACCCAGTCGCTTGCGCAGCCGCATGATGTGGACGTTGAGCGTGTTGCTCTTGGCCGACGGCCGGTCGGACCACAGGGCGGCGACGAGCTCGTTGCGGCTGACCACCGCGCCGGGTCTCTCGGCGAAGTAGCGCAGCATGAGGAACTCCATCGGCGGCAACGGCGTGAGCACCCCGTCCAGCCAGAACTGAGGCACCGCGCCGTCCACCCGCAGCCGGCCGAGGTCGATCACCATCGGCCGGATCTCCACGGCGTCGGACTTCGGCGCCACCGAGCCAAGGAACGCCAGCAGCTGTCTGGTGCGGTACGGGCGCGGCACCACCGCCGTCGCGCCCGCTTCCGCCGCCCGTGCCGCGAAGTCGCCGGAGCCCGGCCCGGCACCGACCACGATCGGGACGTCCGGATCGTCCGCGCGCACGATCGTGAGGAAGTCCATCGGGTCGAGCTTGCCCACGGCAGGGCCGAGCAGCACGGCATCCGGGCACGTGCGGCCGAGCACCAGCAACGCCTCTGCGGGGTCGGTGCAGACGCGCGGCTCCACCGGCTGACCGGTGAAGCCTTCGAGCAGCTGGTGCACGACGTCGGTGTCGTGATCCACCACGAGGACGGCGAGCCGGTTCTGCACCCGGCCCTTGTTCGCCAGACAGGCTCGCCGCCGCGTGTGGAACTGTGAGCTGTCAGACTCCCAAGCCCCCAACGCAGAGCCCATCGCGGTCTACCCGAATCGTCCGGTGATGTACGCCTCGGTCCGGGCGTCGGAGGGATTGCCGAAGATGTGCTCGGTGGTGTCGAACTCGACCAGCCGGCCGGTGCGCTGCCCCTTCTCGTCCGCCTCGGCGGTGAAGAACCCCGTGCGCTGCGAGACGCGGGCAGCCTGCTGCATGTTGTGGGTGACGATGATGATCGTGTAGGTCGAGGCCAGCTCCACCATCAGGTCCTCGATCTTGGCGGTGGCGATCGGGTCCAGCGCCGAGCACGGCTCGTCCATCAGGATCACCTCGGGCGAGGTGGCGATGGCACGGGCGATGCACAACCGCTGCTGCTGACCGCCGGACAGGCCGAACGCGTTCTGCTTGAGCTTGTCCTTCACCTCGTCCCACAACGCGGCACCGCGCAACGCCCGCTCCACGACGTTGTCCATGTCGGACACGTTCATGCCGGTGACGCGGGGACCGTAGGCGACGTTGTCGTAGATGGACTTGGGGAACGGGTTCGGCTTCTGGAACACCATGCCGATGCGCCGGCGCACCTCGATGACGTCCACGTCCTCGCCGTAGATGTCCACGCCGTGGTACGCGACAGCACCCTCGACGCGGGCTCCGGGCACGAGGTCGTTCATCCGGTTCAGGCACCGCAGAACCGTGGACTTGCCGCACCCGGAAGGGCCGATCAGGGCGGTGATCTCCCTGCTGCCGAACGACATGTTCACGTCGGTGACCGCGCGGAAGTCGCTGTAGTAGACCTCCAGGTCCTTCAGCGTGATCACCCCGTCCGGTGCTCCTTCCACGGGTGTCAGGGTGTTCGATCGCTCGATGACGATCTGCGGCTCCGGCGTGGAGTCGTCCTGGTTCGTGCGCTGGCCGGTGGACACGCTCTTCTGCTCCGATCTGGTCATGAGGTCGCTCGCTCCTTCATTCGCGTGTCACCAACGTCGCTGGTAGCGGTTGCGCATCCAGATCGCGACAGCGTTCATCGCGAGCAGCACGATGATCAGCAGCAGGATCGTGGAGTAGGCCAGGTCCCGGAACTCGACGCGGTCGAGCGGCACCAGGCTGAAGATCTGCGTGGGCAGAACGGTGTAGCGGGAGAACACGCCGTCCGGGTTGAACGTCAGGAACGTCGTGGCACCAACGAGAAGCAGCGGTGCCGCCTCACCGATCGCCCGCGACAGCGCGAGGATCGAGCCGGTCGCGATGCCCGGCACCGCGGCGGGCAGCACCTGACGCCAGGTCGTCTGCCATTGCGTCGCACCCAAAGCGAGCGAGCCGGAACGGATCTCCGACGGCACCGCGCGCAACGCCTCGCGACAGGTGATGATCACCACCGGCAGGATCAGCAACGCCAGTGCGATCGCGCCCGCGAGAAGCACCGCGCCGATCGACAGCGGTCCGCGGACCACGAAGCCGAGCGTCAGGATCCCGTAGATGACCGACGGCACCGCAGCGAGGTTCTGGATGTTCAGCTCGATCAGCCGGTTCCACCAGCGGTTGTTGTCCGCGTACTCCTCCAGGTACACCGCCGCCGCGATACCGAGCGGCAACGCGATGAGCGCGGTCAGCACCATGATCCAGATCGTGCCGAACAGCGCGGACTTCACGCCCGAGGTGTCGGGCCGCAGCCGCGACGGGTGCTCGGTGACGAGGTTCAGGTCGAACCGCGCCAGTCCTTTCTGGATGATCACGGCGAGCACGAAGAACAGGAACGCGCAGATGATCGCCAGGCACGCCCACAGCGCGAAGGCGAACACCTGCGGCCCAATGCCCTTGCGGCGACCGGACTTCAGGCTCTGGTCAACAACCAACGTCGCCGTCATCAGTAGGCCTGCCTGTACTTGCGGACCAGCCGGATGCTGATCATGTTGATCAGGAGGGTGATCACGAACAGCAGCGCGCCGATCGCGAACAGCGCGTAGTACGACGGGCTGCCGTGCGGGGTGTCGCCACTGGCGGCCTGCGCGATGAACCCGGTCATCGTCTGCGCGCCCTTGAGCGGATCGGCGGTGAACAGCGGCATGTTGCCCGCCGCGATCGCGACGATCATCGTCTCGCCGATCGCGCGCGAGATGCCGAGCACGATCGCGGCGACGACGCCCGACAACGCGGCCGGGAACACGACGCGAACAGTGGTCTGCATCCTGTTGGCGCCCAACGCGTACGAGCCCTGCCGCAACCCCAGCGGCACCGCGGACATCGCGTCCTCGCTGAGTGACGCGACCGTGGGCACGATCATGAAGCCCATCACGATGCCGGGCGAGATCATGCTGTAGATGCCCTCGATGCCCAGGATCGGCTTGAGGATCGGGGTGATCACGGTCAGCGCGAGGAAGCCATAGACCACCGTCGGCACGCCGGCGAGGATCTCCAGGATCGGCTTGAAGATCTTCCGCACCCGCTGCGAGGCGTACTCGCTGAGGTAGATCGCGGCGCCCAGGCCGAACGGGACCGCGACCACGAGCGAGATCAGCGTGATCATCAAGGTCGCGGTGACCAGCGGCAGGACACCCCAGGACTTGTCGTCCCAGTTGAACTTGTCGCCGAACAGCGCCGTCCACTCGGTGCCGAAGAGGAACTCGCCGAGACCGACGTGGGTGAAGAACTCGGCGACCGGCGCGAACAACGACGCGACGATGCCGACCGTGACGAGAACAGACAACGCGGCCGCGCTCACGAGCACGGCCTTGATGATCTTCTCGCCGATGCGCGGGCTCTGCGCGGTCAGGTCGACCGGCGGCCCTTCCCAGGCGACGGGGTGGCCGCCCGAACCCGGGCGGCCACCGTCGCGAGTCTTCGTGCTCACTTGCCGCCGGCCTTCGCCTGCAACGCGGCGAGCTCGTCCTTGGCCTTCTTCTTCTGGTCCTCGGTCAGCGGCACGAACCGCGCGGCCTTGACGATCTCGTCGTTGTTCGCGAGGTAGAACTCGACGAACTTCTCGACCTGGGCCTTCTTCAGACCGGCGTCAGAGGGGTAGATGAACAGCGGACGGGCGAGAGGCGAGTAGCTGCCGTCCTGCGCGGCCTTCACCGACGGCTCGACGCAGCCCTTGCCCTTGCCGCCGTCGATCTTCACGGCCTTGAGCTTGTCCGTGTTCTCCTCGAAGTAGGAGAAGCCGAAGTAGCCGAGGCCACCCTTGGAGCCGCTCACGCCCTGGACGGTGATGTTGTCGTTCTCGGTCGGGTTGTAGTCCTTGCGGCTGGCGCCTTCCTTGCCGTTGATGGCGCCGGTGAAGTAGTCGAACGTGCCGGAGTCCGCACCCGCGCCGTAGAGGTCGAGCTTCTGGTCCGGGAAGGACGGGTCGACCTCTTTCCAGTTGGCGACCTTCGAGTCCGGCTCCCAGATCTTCTTGAGTTGCGCGACGGTGAGGCACTGCGCCCAGGTGTTGTCCTTGTTCACCACCACGGTCAGCGCGTCGTTCGCGATCTGCAGCTCGGAGAAACCGATGTTCTTCTCCGTGCAGGCCTTCTTCTCCTCGTCCTTGATCGGACGGGACGCGTCGGAGATGTCGGTCTCGCCGACGCAGAACTTCTTGAAACCACCGCCGGTACCGGAGGCGCTGACCGACACCTGGACGCCGCTGTTCTTGGCCATGAACAGCTCGGCCGCGGCGATCGACAGCGGTTCCACGGTGCTCGAGCCGTCGATGACGACCGGGCCGGAGAGCTGTTCACCCCCGCTCTCGGAGCCACTGCCGTTGTTCTGCCCACCACAGGCGGACAGGGTCAGCGCGGCGACAGCCACGACGGACAACACGTGCGCACGCTTCACCTGGCGGATGGTCACTGACGTGCCTCCTGCTCGGGACCCGGATAGGGGCCGGGATCTTTCGACGAGCCCCCGTTTCGAGGGCCCCTGCATCGAAGAATCTCGTTCTAAACAGAAGGTGAACGACGAGTGACATCGGGAACTATCGTTGAAAAATCTCGATCCAACGTGCGGTCACAGCGCGGCAACGGACTGGCCAAGCAGTCCCCTGACCTCGTCGAGCCCTTCAGGAATGGCCACATACCAGCCCCAAGTGCCACGACGTTCGCCGCGAACGAGCCCGGCTTCGGCGAGAACGCGCAGGTGATGGCTGACCGTGCCCTGACTCAGGCCCAGGCGGTCGACGAGGTCGCACACACACGACTCGCCACCGGGCGCGTTCTGCAGGAGGCGAAGCAGTTCAAGGCGGGGCGGGCTGGCGAGCGCCTTGAACACGTCGGCGATGCGGCGGGCCTCGTCCGGTTCCATGCCCTGACCGAGTGACACGCAGCGCTCATGGCCGCCGTTGTCCATCTGGAGTTCACCGCGAGGCTCCACCATGAGCCGAGGGTACGACCTAGATTGACAAAAGTCGATGCAACCGGTCTGCTTTGCATCGACAATCTTCGGTCCAAGGAGATCCCGATGACCCGCGCCGGCGGACTTCCCCAGCACGAGCTCACTGCACAACTGCTCCGCATCACCGACGAGCTGGCCGACAAGTTCCACGGCGTGTTCAGCCGCGAGACCGTCGAGCAGTTCGTCGAGGAGACCTACCAGCTGCTGAACGAGACCGCCACGATCAAGACCCATCTCGCGACGCTCACCGCGCGGTTCGCCAAGCAGCGCCTCACCGACCACGGCCGCGCGCAGGGGCTGACCAAGGTCGAGGTGCCGCAGGTGTTGTTCATCTGCGTGCACAACGTCGGCCGCTCACAGATGGCGTCCGCCCTGCTGGAGCACCACGCGTTCGGCAAGGTCGCGGTGCGCTCGGCCGGCAGCCAGCCCACCGGCGCCATCCCCTCGGCGATCGTCGAGGCGCTGGCGGAGCTGAACATCCCGCTCACCGAGGCGTTCCCGAAGCCACTGACCGACGAGGTCGTGCGGGCCGCGGACGTCGTGGTCACCATGGGCTGCGGCGACTCGTGCCCGGTCTACCCCGGCAAGCGCTACCTGGACTGGGAGGTCGCCGACCCGGTAGGTGCATCACTGAACCGCGTCCGCGAGGTACGTGACGACATCGACCGCCGCGTCCGGAGCCTGCTGTCCGAGCTTCTGGGCGACTGATGCTGCAGGTCTTGCTGGTCACCCTGATCTGGACGACCGGAGTCGTCACGACGTTCTCACTCGGCGTTTCCAATCTCACCCCGACCCGCAAGGCCTTCGCCTACGTCTGGTTCACCGCCTGCGGCGCGATGGTCGTGAGCGGCCTGTACCTGTACGTGATGTGAGCAAGTCGTGTCACCAGCCGTTCACCTGGATCGGGCATTATCGAACCAAGGAATCGCCCGCCAGGAGGAGATCGTCGTGTCCAAGACCCCCGAAGTGCTGTTCGTCTGCGTGCACAACGCCGGCCGCTCCCAGATGGCCGCTGCGCTGCTCCAGCACTACGGCATGGGCAGGATCGCGGTCCGCTCCGCCGGCTCGGCGCCCGCCGAGAAGGTCAACCCGGCCGCGGCCGACGCGCTCGCCGAGTGGGGCCTCGACATCACCGCCGAGGTCCCCTCGAAGCTCACGACCGAGGACGTCGAGGCGTCCGACGTCGTGATCACCATGGGCTGCGGCGACACCTGCCCGGTGTTCCCCGGCAAGCGCTACCTCGACTGGCAGCTCGACGACCCGGCCGGTCAGGGCATCGACTCGGTCCGTCCGATCCGCGACGAGATCGACCGCCGGGTGCGCGGCCTGGTCGCCGAGCTGCTCGGCTGACTCAGTCGTGACGAGCGATCTTCACCGCTGAGATCAGCAGGACGACCGCGAGCCCGGGAATCAGGACCAGGTCGGGAACGACCCCGAGGAGCAGTCCGCCGAGCAGGGCGCCGACGATCGATCCGGCGACCATGACGGTGGCGAAGCGCAGGTTCTGACGCAGGACGCTGAAGCTGTTGTCCCTGCTGTAGCGGGCGAACGCCACGAGCATCGTGGGCAGGGACACCAGCAGGGACAGGCTGCCGGCGGTCTTGATGTCGATCCCGTACAGCAGCACGATCGTCGGGATCAGCAGCTCGCCGCCGGCCACGCCCATGATCGCGGCGACGACGCCGATGCCGAAGCCCGCGACCACGCCCGCGACCGCTTGGGCGACCGGCGGCAGGTCGAGCGCGCCCAGACTGGTGAAGTGGGTCGCGACCAGTGCCGCGGCCATGAGTGCCATGAGGGCGGCGAGGACCTTGTAGAGGGTGGAGGTCCGCATGCGGATCGCCCACGCCGCACCGGCCCAGGCGCCGATCAGGCTGCCGGCGAGCAGGTTCACCGCGACTGCCCAGTGCGAGCCGAGCTCAGCGGCCGTGACCGTGGCCAGCCTGGCGGGCAGGGCGGTGAGCACGACGATCAGGCTCATCGCCTTGTTCAGGATGACCGCGGACAACGCCGCGAACCCGAACACCCCGATGAGCAGCGGCAGCCGGAACTCCGCACCACCCAGACCGATCATGCCGCCGAGCACGCCCACTGCCGCACCGGCCGCGAACACCACCGGCGCCGACCGGACCGCTGCCTGCTCGTTCCCCGTTTTGACCACCGCACGAGCTAACGCGGCACGCTGGCCGTTGACAACCCGGCGGCCACCGCCCCGACGACGCCCAGCACCACGAACACCGCCGGGTATCCCCCGAGCCATCCAGCCATCGCGCTACCCGCCCACGGCGCGATCGCCGCTGTCAGCATCACCGGTACGGCGAGCAGTCCGCTCAACTGTCCGTAGTGGACAGCGCCCCAGCGTTCGGTCACCGCCGTCGCCTGCACCAGCGTGAAGATCCCGCGCGCGACTCCCGCGAGGACCGAACCGGCGATGAGCAGCAGAGCCGGGCCGGGAACCAAGCCCAGCAACGTCGTCACGACCGCGCTCGCCGCCAGGATGAGTGCTGTCCGCGTACGGACCGTCGTTCGCGCGGTCAACCTCGCGTAGCCGAGCCGCCCGAGAACCTGGCCCACCCCACCGAGGCCCAGGGCCACGGCGGCCGCTGATGTCGACATCCCGCGTTCGGTCAGCAACGGCACGAGGTTGACCACGACCGCGTAGACGCTGAACGCCGCCAGGCTCATCGCGATCGTCAGCACGATGAACGGCCTGCTCCGCGCCACCGCTGACGGATGATGCTCCGCCTCGTGCTCGATCGCCGGCCACGGCAACCGCAAGCCGAACAAGTGCAGCGGAATCGTTGTGACAGCGAGGATTCCAGCCAGCACGAGGTAGGTCCCTCGCCAGTCCAGGTGCGTGTTCAGCACGGCGGTCAGCGGCGCGAACACCGTGCTGGCCAACCCCGCAACCAACGTGAGCGCGGTCAGCGCCGACACCCGCTTCGCCCCGTACCAGCGGGTGAGCGCGGCGAACGCGGGAGCGTAGAACACCCCAGCCATCGCGACGCCGATCAGCAACCACGCCGCCGTGAACCAGGCGAGCGACTGCGCGGTCGCCATCAGCACGACCGCAGGGACGGCGATGATCGAGCCGGTGGTCATGATGGCGCGCGGCCCGTGTCGGTCGAGCAGCCTGCCCACCGGAACCCCGACGAGCCCGGCGACGATCTGGCTCGCGGAGAATCCGGCGGTAATCGCGGCGTGCGACCACCCGGTCCGCTCGCCGATCGTCGGCAGCAACACCGGGAACGCGTAGTACAGGATCCCCCAGCTGATGATCTCCGTGGTGCACAAGACGATCAGCACGCGGCGGAGCCCGGCACTGGTGCCGGGCTCCGCCGTGGTGGTGTCAGCGTGCACTGGATGCGAGGCCAATCGTCAGTTCGCCGTGCTCGGGCGAACCGCAGCACCCGCCGTCGCTCTTCTGCGCTTCCGGCTCGTCGAACACGCCCGCGCCACCGCACACGCCGGTCTCGGGCAGCACCAGTTCGACCCGTCCGGCGGCCTCGTGGTCGCCGGCGATCGCGGCCACGACCGAGCGGGACTGCTCGTACCCGGTCAACGACAGGAACGTCGGCGCACGGCCGTAGCTCTTGATGCCCACGAGGTACACACCCGGCTCGGGGTGGCGCAGCTCGGCCTCGCCGTGCGGGTACACGGTGCCGCACGAGTGGACGTTCGGGTCGATCATCGGCGCGAGCTTCGTCGGCGCCTGCAACACGGAGTCGAGGTCGAGGCGGATCTCCGACAACCACGACAGGTCCGGCCGGAACCCGGTCAGCACCACGACCTCGTCAATGCCCTCGACCTGGTGGCCATCGAACGACACCAGCGTGAGCCTGCCGTCCTCCTCTCGTTCGACAGCCGCCGTGCGGAACCCGGTCGCGGTCGTGATGTGCCCGGCCTCAGCAGCCTTCCTCGCCCGCAACCCCAGCGCGCCGCGCGCCGGCAACTGGTCCGCCTCGCCGCCACCGAACGCGTTGCCCACCGCACCCCGGCGCAGCAACCAGACGACCTCCGTACCCGGCGCCTCCTCGGCGAGCTCCGCCAGCACGACCAGCGCGGTCAACGCAGAGTGCCCACTGCCCGCGACCGCGATCCGCTTGCCCGCGTAGCGCGCACGCTCGGCCACGAGGTCGGGGACGCGGTAGGTGATCTGCGCGGCCGCCGCCTTCTCACCCACCGCCGGAAGTCCGTCGCCGCCCAGCGGATTCGGCGAGCCCCAGGTTCCGGACGCGTCGATGACCGCGCGTGCCGTGATCCGCTCCTCCCCCGCCGCGCTCTCCACATGCACGGTCAGCGGCTCGTCCTCGCGCCCTGAGTCCACGATCCGGTCCCGGCCGCGGCGCGCCAGCCCCACCACGCGCGCACCGAACCGAACCCGGTCCCCCAACACCTCGGCGAGCGGCCGCAGATAGCTCTCCACCCACTCGCCGCCGCTCGGGTACGCGTCACCGTCGGGCCGGACCCACCCGGTCCCCTCCAGCAGCCGCTCGGCCGCCGGGTCAACGAGCTCGCTCCACTGCGAGAACAGCCGGACGTAGTTCCACTGCGACACGGCTGCACCGGCACGGTCGCCCGCCTCCAGCACGAGCACCTGCTCGCCCCGTTCGACCAAGTTGGCCGCCGCGGACAAACCCGCAGGTCCGGCACCCACCACGACGACTGGCAACTCGCTCACCACACACCCCTTGAATCGACGGATTTCAAATCAACACGGCGGACTCTATCGACCCGGATCGATTGACGCAACCATCGATCTGCGTCGATACTTCAGCCATGACGACGACTGCGCCCTCGCCGGCCGTGCTGCCCGCCGACGACGCCGCGACCTACGCGGACTGGTTCGCATGCCTCGCAGAGCCGACCCGCGTACGCCTGCTGCACGCCGTGGCAACCGCGGGCCGCTCGATGACCGTCGGCGAGCTGACCGACCTCGTCGGCATCAGCCAGTCCACCTGCTCCCACCACGTCCGCAAGCTCGTCGAGGTCGGCTTCCTGCGCCAGCACAAGGAAGGCACAGCCACGCACGTCAGCGTGAATCCGTCGTGCTGCACCGGCCTTCCGCACGCCGCCGATGTCGTCATGGGCGTGCTCGCCCCACGGCCCTGCTGCCCAACCGACCTCCCGGCCGACGTGCTGATCCGCCCGCTCGAAGTCGCCGACTGGAACGCCGTGCGCCGTATCTACGGCGAAGGCATCGCCACCGGCGACGCCACCTTCGAAACCGAAGTCCCCCTGCGCCGGGCGCTCGACGCCAAGTGGCTGCCTGACCACCGCTGGGTCGCCGAGATCGACGGCCAGGTAGCGGGCTGGGCCGCCGCGACCGCTATGTCCACAAGGGACTGCTACGCGGGCGTCGCCGAGACGTCCGTCTACGTCGGCGCGGACTTCCGTGGCCGCGGCGTCGGCAAGGCGTTGGTGCACAAGCAGGTCAACGCCGCAGACGACGCGGGCCTGTGGACGTTGCAGACGTCGATCTTCCCCGAGAACCGCGCCAGCCTCGCCCTGCACCACTCTGCCGGCTTCCGCACCCTCGGCGTCCGCGAACGCATCGCCCAGCACAACGGCGTCTGGCGAGACACCGTCTTCCTCGAGCGCCGCACCGCCAACTGATACCCGCCCAGGACGCTAGGGCGCCTGGTTCTGTTCGGGTCGCAACTGGCGCGCAGAGACCGATGCATCCGCCCGATGTCGGTCCTTCGACTGGTCCGACACACAGGCCCCGCTCGCGCGGAACGGCTCGGCGAGCTGGGCGAGGTAGCGGCCCGGGTAATGTGGTTTGGCCGCCATGCCGAGGTCTTGGCTGCTGAACTGGCGCTGCGGATCGAACGAGTAGGTCCCGAGCAACCTGTCCCACAGCAGGGTGAACAGCCCGAAGTTGACGTCGCCGATGCCTGCCCACTTCAGGTGGTGGAAGCGGTGGGCCTGGTTCAGTGCCAGCACGCCACGCAACGGCCCAACCCGGTAGTCCACATTGGAGTGTTGGAGCAGAAGTTGAACGGCGGCGCACAGGGCGACGGCGTAGGCGACGGAGATCGGCAGGCCGAGCAGGATGAGCGGCGCGAAGCCGACGGCCGTCTCCAGCGTCTGGTGCAGGGGGTGCTTCATCAGTCCGTTGAAGCCGTAGGCGCGTTTGACGCTGTGATGCACCGCGTGCAGCCGCCACAAGATCGGCACCTTGTGGCTGGCCAAGTGGACCAGGGTGATGCCTAGGTCGGCCACGAGAACCGCGAGAAGGACCTGCAGCACGAACGGCCAATCGCCAGGCCAGAGATGGTCGAACGGTGTGAGAGCGGTCAGGATTGGCACGATCGCGAGGCTGCTCAGGGTGAACAGCTCGTTCACCGTTGCATGGGCGACGTCGCGTCCCCCGTCCTCATGCGGGGTGTTCCAGTCGTCCCGGTAGGGCAGGACGCGTTCCGCGAGGAAGGAGCTCGCGATGGCGAGCAACAGCAACCCGAGCATCCACAGCGTGGGCTCGCCTGTTGCGACGATCGCCATGCCGATGCCGTTGATGCCGATGAGCATGTAGGGCACGTAGCCGTACCGGACGAGTGTGCGCATGTATCAGAGCGTGGAAGACAGCGCCGGGCGTTGCTTGAACGAACTCGCTGTCTTCACCTCACCGGCTCGTGCCAGCTCACGCAGCGCTTGAGGTGAGATGGCGGCAGACCGAACATGTCGTGGCAGGCGCGGGTGAGGTGGGCGCTGTCCGCGAACCCGGAGGCGTGGGCGGCCTCGGTCAGTGCGTGTCCCTGCCGGACGTGTGTGATCACGCGACGCAGTCGTGCCCATCGTAGGTAGGGCCGAAAGGGGAGGCCGAGTTCGTCGGTGAACAGGTGCCCTAGTCGGCTCGCCGAGATTCCCACCGCGGCGGCGATTTCACCCAGTGACACGGAGCTGCTGAGCATGTCGGGCAGGAGGGCGACGGCGCTTTGCAACGCGGGATGCATCGGTGTGTCGGGCGGAGCGGTTCCGGCCACGAGCTTCGAGAGGGCACCTTCCGCCATCTGCGCAGGCGCACCGTCGATCGTGAACCCGTGCCCGAGCAACGGTCGCGCAGCTGTCGCCCACGCCGCGGCTGACTGGGGTGCGAGCCCGGTCCGCCGCACCAGCGTGGTGAGGGCTTGGCCGAGGTGTCCGCCACCATCGACGAACACCACCATCCCTGATGACTCGCCGGCGAGCTCGTGCTCGACGCCTGGAGGGATGACCGCCGCCTGCTCGCGCAGCTGGTCGCCCGCAGCGTCCCGCAACCGCACCGCGCCTGTCGCGACTACCACCTGAATCGCCGCGTGGCGGTGCCTGTGCGCGGCAGCCATCTGGCCGACGTAGATCAGACGGCCAGGCCGCACCACCGCCATCCCACGCCACCCGTCAGACCTCGTGTGCGCTGAGCCGGGCAGCTCTGACGGCCCCCATGTGGCTGAATCTGCAGGGGGCGCCTCAAGTCGGTTCGTCACCATCGGGTTGTCACTCCGCCAGATCTCACGCCCGGCGGCGGCCAACCCATTGTCACTCAGCGATGACAGCGGTGAAATACGACGAACGAGCGGAGGACCTGAGACCGGACAATCCGACCTTGCGTGGAGCCCCCTCCGCCTCGGACGTCACTCCACTGGCTGGCCGAGGCCTCCGTCGAGCTGCTTGCGGTGGCGGTCGAGAACGCGGTCGACGAGAGCCTCCGAAGCTCCCAGGTATTGAGCGGGGTCGAGTAGTTCACGAAGACGCGCGGGGTCGATGGCGGCGAGCTCCGGCGTCGTGATGAGCACCTGCTGAAAGGGTCGGTCGTCCAGGGCGATGCGGGCGAGGAGCGTCTTGGCGGCGGCCTTGCCCAGGTGGGGTGCGAGGGCGACGTTGAGTCGTTCGGCGATGATGGAGCCGCCGGTCAGGGCCAGGTTGTCGTGGAGACGCTCGGGGAACACCCGCAACCCGGTGGCGAGCTCGGAGGCGGTGGCCGCGGCGCCGCCGGTCAGGCGGAGGCATTCGCGCAGTGGCTGCCATTCGGCGTGCCACCCGCCTGCGGACCGTTCGTCCTCGGAGAGCATCGACTGGGCCAGGGCCGTGCCGTAGAGCGGGACCTGGCGGGCGGCGGACATCAGCAGCGTGGCGAGGACGGGGTTCTGCTTCTGCGGCATGGCCGAGGACACGCCGCGTCCTTCTGCCGCGGGTTCGGCGACCTCGCCGACCTCGGTGCGGGACATGCCCTGGATGTCCAGGGCCATCTTGCCGAGCGCGCCGGTCACGAAGGCCGATACGGCGGCAATGTCGGCCATCGGCGTGCGCAGGGAGTGCCACGGCAGGATCGCCTCGGTCAGCCCCAGTTCCTGGGCGAATCGGTAGCTCAGCTGCGATCCGTCGTCCGGGTGTCCCGCAAGCGCGGCGTACTCGAGGTAGGAGGCAAGGGTGCCGGCGGCGCCGCCGAGCTGGGACGGCAGGCCTCCTTCGAGGAGCCGGCGGACGCGTTCGCGGGCGTCCAGCACCAGGGAGAGCCAGCCTGCGGCCTTGAGGCCGAAGGTGATGGGCACGGCGTGCTGGGTGAGGGTGCGGCCCGCCATCGGCGTCGAACGGTGCTGCTCGGCGAGGTGTGCGAGCGCGTTGGCCGTGCTGACCAGGTTTCGGTCGACCTCGGCGAACACGCGGGCGGCGATCAGCATCGCCGCAGAGTCGAGTACGTCCTGGCTGGTTCCTCCGCGGTGGACGTACTCGGCGGCATCGCTGTCGATGCGGGCGACCTCGGCGGTCAAAGCGGTCACGAGCAGCACCACGGGGTTGGCCGCGCCACGGGCGCCGCGGGCCAGGTCGGTCAGGTCGATCCGGTTGGCGCGGGCGGCGTCGGTGATGGGTGCGACGGCCTGCGCGGGGATCACGCCCAGGTGCGCTTGGGCCTTGGCCAGGGCGACCTCGACGTCGAGCATCGCTTGCAGCCACGCCTCGTCACCGGTCAGGTCCGCGGCGGTGCTGCCTGCCCAGACCGGTGCGAGCAGGCCGCTGTCGCTGCTGGTGGTGTGGTCGTGGGTCACGGGGGTGCTCCTCATGCCGGTCGGGCGGCTTGGGTCGTGGCCGTGCGGACGATGGTGGCGTCGGCCGCGGTGAGCACGGCGCGGGCGATGGCGTCCGCGTCGCTCAGGATGACCGAGTTCACCCCCGGCCGGATGCCGGCCGCGGTGACCCAGTGGACGGACTCCGTGGGCACGCCGTAGCCAAAGCGCCTGGGATGAGGCCTGCCTTCGGCATCGATCACTTGGTAAGGGCGGCCGGTGACCGCAAGTCCACCGGTCTCGTGAGCACCGGAGGGGTCAGGGATGCGGTAGGGCGTGGCTCGGCCGGTCTGTCTCAGGTGTGTCATGAGTGGGTCGGCGGTGGAGCGGATGTCGACCTCGGGCAGCCGGGCTTCGACGAGCACTTTCACTCGCACCTCGGCTCCGTTCACGGAGGACGAGCGCACCACGAAGCAGTCTTCGCCCATATCCACCTGCATTCCCGGGCCGACGACGCGGAGGATGCCCGCGTCGATCAGGGCGATCATCTCCTCCACGCGGCTCGCGGGAGGGCCGATGGACAGGTAGGCGTTGAGCGGGGTGTACCAGGCGAGCAGCTCGTCACGATAGGACGATCCGGCCAGTCCGCTGTGGTCGACGACGAGCCTGATCTCGTTGCGGAGATCGCGCAACACGTCCAGAGCGGCTTTGACCGGGTCGCTGACGTTGCCCTTGCGTGCCTGCATCAGGTCGCGCAGGAGCAGCTGTCGCAGCCATTCGTGGAAATCTTCCGGTGAGGCGAAGTGCCGATCGCCGTGCGGGCGCGCGATGCGTTCCCAGTTCCACATCTCGTTGCTCGCGATGCCGAACTTCTCCAGCAGCACAGGCAGATCGTCGTGGTCGGTGACGAGGTAGAGCGCGGCGAAGTCCTTGGCGGCCGAGTCGCTGCGGCGGCGCAGCAAGGTCGTGTAGTAGACGAGCTCGACTTCGCGGGAGATCAGCGGCCAGACGTCGGACATGAACGTGACGGACGCGCCGCGCGCCGCGCGTGCTCGCAGCTTGGAGATCACCGCCGGGGTGAGGAAGACCGGTTCGTGCCGCCCGAACACGCCCTTCTCGTTCTCGCCTCGCGCGTGGTACGGCACTCCCCTGCGGGATCCGGCGTAGATGTCGGGTTCCTTGCCTGACGGCCGGTATACCAGTCCGCCGTCCGGGGTCCGCTGGAACCGGCCACCGCGGTCGGTGGTGAACAGCGCGAGGTAGTCGAAGAAGTTCAGGCCCATGCCGCGGACGGCGACGGTCTGTCCGGCGCGGATCGCCGTCAGGTCGACCTCGGCGGGGTTGGCCGGCGGCTGGTAGTGCAGGCCGTGAACGGCGGCGTGGAGGCTGAGCCGTTCTTCCTGCTGTCCCAGGGGCATGTCGATGTGTCCTTGGGCGAGGACCACCGCGCTCAGGCCGGTCAGGGTGGTTCCGTCGGTGAGCTCGACGACCTGCTTGTCGGTGCCGCCGTCAGAGTCGTCGTCGAGCGTGACCGCGGATTGGGCGTGCAGTCGGATTTCCACGGTCTTGGGTGCGGTGCTGCACAGGCGCCGCAGCACCCAGGTCAGGTAGTGGCCGTAGAGGGCACGGGTGGGATAGGAGTCCGGGCCGAGCTCTCGGGCCTCGATGCGCACGGCGGACGGATAGCTGTGGAAGGGATCCATCAGCGCCACCGTTCCGGCCCACTCGTAGAGGCTCGGGCCAGGGACCACCGGTCCCTCGCAGTCGACGCTGTCGTCGGTGAACATCGTGACCTGGGAGGCGACGGTGTTCATCAGCAGCGAGCGCGATTGGCCGGTGGACCAGACCCGGCCGCCGTAGCCGACGAACGGGTCGACCAGGTGGACCACCAGGGGACGGTGGTTGTTCGCGGCGTTGGCACAGAGGCGTTCGACGACGCTGAGTCCTCGCGGGCCGGCGCCGATCACGCAGACCTCGATGGGCTGTGCCGAGGAGCGCGCTCGGGCGCCGAAGCTGGACACGGGTGTCTCCCAGTGCAGGTGGGTCGGAAAGGGATCGAGCGCGGCGGGCGGCGACGTCGCCCGCCGGGGCCTCTGTGGACTCAGGTCCAGCGACCGATACCGATTGCCTCCGCGCCGGAGAGCAACTGCTCGCGCAGCTGCACGCGGCGGATCTTCCAGGTGGCGGTGCGCGGGAACTCGTCCCAGCGCAGCTGGATGGGCTCGGCCAGCTCGGGCAGGTCCGCGGTGGCCTTTGCCCAGTCGTCCTTGTCGAGCGGGATGTCGCCGGCGGTGGACAGCACCGGGACGGGCAGGTTGCCGGCGTTGGGCAGGATCACGACCTCGGTGGTCTGCGGCAGCAGGTCGAGAAGGACGTCTTCGAGTTCGATGGCGCTGGCGCCGGGGATGCGGTCGATCTCGCGGTCGACCAGCCTCACCGCGCCCTTGCTGCTGACGGTGCCGAGGTCTCCGGTGTTCCACCAGAAGTCGTCGGTGCGCTTGAGGTCGTGGCGGTCCTGCTCACCGACGTAGGCCAGGCAGCGGCCGGGCTGCTTGATCTCGATGAGACCGACGGTGTCGGCCGGCACCGGCTGCCCGGTCTGCGGGTCCACCGCGCGTGCCTTGCACAGGCCCGGGATGGGCCAGCCCAGAACCTGGGTGGGCGGCGGCCGCTGCCCGACCTTCTCCACGGTCTTGCGGGTGTAGGGGCGGATGACCATCGCACCCGCCTCGCTCTGGCTCCACGACTGCACCCAGATCGGCGAGCTGTGGTCGGTGGCGCCGAGGAAGGTGCGGATGGTGCGGGTGTGGATCGCGTCGAAGGAGTTGATGAACAGCCGCACGTTGGCGAACGGCCGCTCGGCACTGCGGGCGAACTGCTCCCAGGACAGGTAGATGTTCGGGAGGGTCTCCACGACGGTCGGCTTGTGCTTGACCAGCAGCTGCCGTGACGCCTCGGACTGCGGGTCGGACAGCATCAGCATCCGCGGCGTGATCGTCGCCATCGCCAGCATGCCGGTGGTGAGCCGCTGGTGGCAGAACGGGTCGCAGAACCCGACGACGTCACTGGACTTCAGGCCGAACTTCGGCCACCGCTCGGCTTCGACGAGCGTGAGCGCGTGCGCGGTCTCGGCCGAGTGCATCACCAGCTTCGGCACACCGGTGGTGCCGGAGGTGTGGGTGATGACCATCGGCTCCTTCAGGTCGCGCAAGGCGACGGTGAAGTCGGTGGCGCCACGCAGGTCGTCCAGGGCGATGACGTCGGAACGATCACCGCGCCCGTCCACGACGATCGTGCGCTTCGTCAACGTCGCAAGGGTTTCCTCGTCGAGTCCACACTGGACGAGGCGCTCCTGGTCGGTGACGAGGAACGGGCGCTCCAGGCGAGCCAGCATCGGGTGCGCGAACTCCGGCGGGTGCGTCCACGCCAGCTCGGCCGGGATCGCGCCGATGCGAGCGGTCGCGCAGGCCAGCAGCGCCACGTCGAGGTGGTTGGACTTCATGATCACGACTCGGTCCCACGGCCGGACGCCCGCCTCGTACAGCCAGGCGGCGGCCCGGTCGACGAGGGCGGCCCACTCACCGTAGGTGCGCTCGGTGGCGCCGTCGGGGTCGATGTCGGCGGGCCGGTCGACGGTGACGAGCTGGCTGCCTCCGCGTTCTCCGGCGACGTGCCACAGGTCGCCGAGGTGGGCGGTGGCGGGCACCCGCGACAACGGCATCAGCCTCTTGCGACCCCAGGTCGGGGCGTAGTCGCGCAGGAATTCGGGCAGCTGCGCGGTGTTCTGCCGCGCGCCGATGTCTTGGGTCATGTCGGGTCACCAATCAGGGTCGGAAAACCGTTGTCAGGCAAGGGATCGATAGCGGCGGTCGTGCCAGACCAGTGGCTGCCCGTCGTCGTGGTGCACCGCGGTGACCGCGCCGACGACGATGGTGTGATCGCCGCCGTCGTGGGTGCGGTGCACCTCGCAGGTGAACCACGCGAGCGCGTTGCCGAGCACGGGAACGTCGTGCACGAACAGGTGTTCCACGCCGGCGAACTTCTCGGTTCCGCTTGTGCGGGAGGCGAAGCGGGCCGCCAGTGGCGCGTCCCGTTCGGGCAACGCGTTGATGGCGAACACGCCTCGGGACAGCAGGCGGGCCAGGGTGCGCGATCGGTTGTCGAGGCAGACCAGCAACAGCAGCGGGTCCAGCGACAGCGAGCACACCGAACTGGCGGTCGCTCCGTACGGTCCTTCGTGGTCCGCGCCGGTGACGACGCAGACCGCGCTGGGCAGGCGGGAGCAGGCGTCGCGGAACTGGTCGGGTCCCGCGGTGATCGCCGGCAGCATCAGCTGGCCTGGCGTGCCCCGGCGAGCTCGGGTTCGCCGTCGGTGCTGAAGATGACGGTGGTGCCGAGCAGACCGACCAGGATGGACTGGATGTTGTCCAGCAGCGCCCGCTCCGCGATCGGGTCGATGATCGCGGCGAGGGTGGGCATGCCGAGGTCGAACGCGGCGGTGAACAGGACAGCGACGTTGCCCTCGATCTGCTCGACCCGCCAGGAGCCGGTGAAGACGGCGAAGTCGCCGGAGAGCTGTTCGAACTCGATGTCGAGCAGCTCCGCGTCGATGCGGTCTCGTTCGGTCCAGCACAGCACGCCGTCGCGGAAGTTGACCGACCAGGTGGACGTGAGGTGGTCGCCTTCGCGATGGTCGATCCGCACTTCCCGCACGGCGTCGGTGTAGTCGGCGTAGCGGGGGAAGTCGCTGATCCGTTCGAACACCTTGGTGGCGTCGGCGTCCGGGACGAAGGTGTAGAGGGAGACGTTGCGCATGTCAGAAGGTCCTTTCCGCCGTGACGACCGGGTGACGGTCGCCGACGGCGCGGGCGGCGGCGGTGAAGGCGGTGAACAGCCAGTCCAGGTCGGCGTCGGTCATGACCGCGGGCGGGGTCAGACGCAGGACGCCACTGGCGTTGAGCGAGTGGTTGACCAGCACGTGCCGGTTTTGCAGTTCCAGCACCAGGTCACCGGCGACGTGCGGGCTGGGCAGCTCAACTCCGATCAGCAGACCGGCACCGCGAACTTCTGCACCGAGATGCGGGGCGTGCTCCTGCAGCAGGTTCCGCAGCGTGCAGGTGATCAGTCCGCCGAGGTGCTCGGCTCTCGCGATGAGTTGTTCGTCGCGCAGGACTTCGATGCTGGTCGCCGCAGCGGCCATGGCGACGGGTGAGGCGGCGAAGGTCGAGGTGTGCAGCAACGGGTCCGCGGCGAAAGGCGCGTAGACCTCCTCGGTGGCCAGCACGGCGGCGACCGGGATCACGCCGCCGCTGAGGTTCTTGCCGACCAGCACCATGTCCGCGGTCACGCCCTCGCGATCGGCGCCCCACCAGTGGCCGAGGCGGCCGAGTCCTGTCTGGACCTCGTCGAGCACGAACAGCGCCCCGTGCTCACGGCACAACCGGGCCGCCTCACGCAGGTAGCCGTCGGGCGGAACGACCACGCCTGCTTCGCCCTGCACGGGTTCCAGGACGACGCAGGCACGCCCACCGATCGCGGCGAGCGCCTGGACGAGCGCGCTCGTATCGCCGTAGGGGACGTGCGCGACGTTGGGAAGCAACGGAGTGAACGGGTCCTGGTACATGCTGCGCGCAGTCAGACTCAGCGCGCCCATCGTCTTGCCGTGGTAGCCGTTGATCGCCGAGATCAGGTGTGTTCGGCCCTGAGCGCGGGCGAACTTGATCGCGGCCTCCACGGCTTCCGCGCCGGAGTTGACGAAGTGCGCCCGCGTCAGTCCGTGCGGGGCGACCCCGATCAGTGCTTGCGCGGCGACGGCAGCGGTGGGTTCCAGGAGCAGGCGGGTGGCCATCGGGTTGCGGTGGATCTGGGCGATCACGGCGTCGACCACGCGGGGGTGGCGGTGTCCCAGAATGAACACGCCGTATCCGCCGCAGTCGAGGTACTCGACGTCCTCGGCTTGTACGCGCGCACCGGACGAGGTGGTCTCGATGTGGCCGCCGGTGAGCTCCGCCAGCCACGCACGTCCGGTACTCAGGTGCTTCCGGTAGATCTCGGCGACCTGCTTGCTGTCCAAGGTGTTCACGCGGCTTCCTCGGCGAACTGACCGAGCCGCTGGGCGCGCATCAGGTGCTCGACACCGCGGGTGAACGCGTCGGCGAGCAGGTCGGTGCTCAGCGGTGCGCAGCCGGGGACGTCTCCGAGCGTGCTCGGGAAGTAGGAGGCGTTGGCGAACAGCGCGGTCATCGCGATCATGTCGTCGAAGCGGCGGCGCACAGCGCGTGGCAGCGGATTGATGAACACCGGCCTGATCAGGCGGTCGACCATGTCGGTGTTGACCAGCCGGGGCGGCTGGGCTTCCAGGCCGAGACGGGAGCCGACCTCCACGCAGAGCTCGATCATGGTGCTCGTCGTCAGAGCGTTCTGGCCGGCGGTTATCCAGTACTCGCCGAACGACGTGCCCGAGTCGACGAGGCTGGTGATCGCGGTGGCGAGAACGTCCTGCGGCACGAAGTCGATGTGCGCGTCCGGCTGCAACGGCACCAGCGGCAGGGTGTTCTTCAGCACCGCGCGGATCAGCGTGTGCAGGCCCTGGAACTTCGTGATCGCCCCGGTCGTGCTGTCACCGATCACGATGGACGGCCGGATGATCGTGGTCGGCAGGCCGGCGGTGGCGACGACGTGCTCGGCGGCGCGCTTGGTCTCCAGGTAGTCGCTGGGGTCGGCCATGCCCTCGCCGACGTCGGAACGGGTCAGGTCGGTCCGGGCCACGAACGCGGTGCTGACGTAGTGGGTGATGGCTCCGGATTCGGTGGCGAACTCCAGCACGCGTTCGGTGCCCACGACGTTGAGGTCGCGGGTGGCGTCCGCGCCGGCGGTGAAGTCGGTGACGGCGGCGCAGTGGATGATCGTGTCGACCTCGGCGGCGAGCCGGTGACGGTCCTGCGGGTCCAGGCCGAGTCCGGGAGCGGTCAGGTCACCGCGGACGTGCTCGGTGGCACCCTCGGGCGCGTTGTTGTGGACCAGGCAGACGACCTTGTGGTGGCCGAGGTGCTGCAGGAGGGCGTTGCCGACGACTCCGGAGGCGCCGGTCAGCAGAATGGTGCGGCGTGTGGCGGTCACGAGCTCACCTTGTTCGTCGAAGGATCACCGGTGGTGCGCACCGGTGTGAAGACAGGTCTGGGCTCGGTGCCGCGTCAGGGCACGCGCAGCGGCTCGCCGGCGAAGTGCTCCAGCAGGGCCGAGGACATGCGGGCCCGCGACGGTGGGTGGAACGCCAGCGCCCGGCAGGCGGAGTTGAGGTAGGCGACTTCGCCGGAGCCGATGAACGCCATGCCGCCCAGCGCTTCCACGCAGCGGGTGGCAACACTGGTGATGACGTCCTGCACGTGGAAGCGGCAGACGAGGGCTAGTCCCAGGGCGTCGTTGTCGGGACCGTCGGCGTCCGCGGCGCGAGCGAGTCCTTCCACGGTGAGCATCGCCGCCTGCAGGTCGGTCGCCAGGGAGGCGCGCAGTGCCGCATCCACGGACTCGACCGCGAGGACGCGTTCGACGAGCGCGGACGCGGCGCCGAGGTAGCTGGCGGTCATCAGCAGCTCGAACCACACGAAGCCGACGGTCTGCAGGTGGTCGAGGTGACCGTCGCTGGTGACGTCGGTGCGCACGATCAGCTCGGCGGGCACCTCGACGTCGGCGAGGACGACCTCGTCGCTCTCGGCGCCGGCCAGGATCGGGCTGTTCCAAAATGGACGGACGCTCATCCCGGGTGCGTCGGCGGGAACGAGCGCGACCGCCAGCTGAGTGCCGCCGTCGGCGGTCGGCAGCGCGACGGACGCGGTGAGCAGGTTCATCGACTTCGCCAGGCTGCAGGGCTTCTTCGCCCCGCTCAGCCACACCTTCTCTCCCTCGACGCGGGCAGTCAGGCCCGGCGAGAGGATGTGCTGACCGGTGCGGCCCTCGGCGAATCCGGAGGCGAGCAGCAGATTGTCCTTGGCGATCGCGGCGAGCAGCATCCACTCCATGCCGTTGCTGGTCGCCGCAGTTTCCACGAGGGACGCCACGGAGAAGTGGTGCATGGTCGTGGCGACGGCCAGGGAGGGGGAACGTGAACCCACCGCGCGCTGTACCCGTACGGCCGTGAGCAGATCGGCTCCGCCGCCACCGTGCTCGCTCGGCACGAGCAGACCGGGGCCGCCCTTTTCGCGGAACGCCGCGAGGCCAGGACTTTCGGGCCGCTCCATCGCGTCCAGCGGAAGTGAGGCCAGCGTCTGGTCGAGCCCCGGTACAAGCCGGTCGAGTTCACTTCTTTCGCGTTGCAGGTACCGCATGGCTGACCGAGTCCCCCTTGGTTGCAGCGAGTGAGATCCCCTGGGTCGAGTCACCCTTCAGCGGGACGGCTCAACCATCTGAGATCACGCTAAGAACTCGTTGTGCAGGGCAGCGTCAGCGCAGTGTCAGGAGAGGCACAGTTTTTGCCCGATTTCCCTTGCACAGCAGTTGTTTCCGGGCAGGTAGATACCTCGGGAACTGCCCATTTGCTTTACATATAACGAAAACCCGCCCCAGCGTATGCCAGGACGGGTTTCACAACAGCGAGTGCCGGACTCGCTACAGATCAGTCGGACAGGCCGATCTTCTTGTGCAGTCGGCGAAGTGGCGCGGGGGCCCACCAGTTCGCGCGGCCGGCGAGTCGCATGAAGCCGGGCACCAGGATGCCTCGCACGAGTGTTGCGTCCATGATCACGGCCAAGGCCAGGCCCACACCCAGCAGTTTCAGCGGCGTCAGGCCCGAGGTGGCAAACGCCAGCAGGATGACCGCGACCAGAGCGGCCGCGGCGGTGACGAGCCTGCCGGTGCGTTGCAATCCCCATGCCACCGCCGCGACGTTGTCACCGGTGCGGTGGTACTCCTCCTTGATCCGGGACAGCAGGAACACCTCGTAGTCCATCGAAAGTCCGAATGCCACGCAGAACATCAGCACCGGTGTGTCGATGTCGATCAGGCCGGTGACGGTGAAGTCGCCGACGAGCCAGCGCAGGTGTCCTTCCTGGAACACCCAGACCATCGCGCCGAAGGTGGCGGTGAGGCTGAGCAGGTTGAGCACGATCGCCTTGAGCGGGATCAGCAGGCTGCCGGTGAACAGGAACAGCAGGACCATGGTGGACAACGCGATGATGCCCAGAGCCCACGGCAGCCGCTCACCCAGCGTGTTCTTGGCATCCACGAGCACCGCGGCTTGCCCGCCCACCAGCGTCGGTGCCGGGGCCGCGACATCGCGCACGGTCCCGACCAGGTCCATGCCGCGCTCCGAGTAGGGCTCGGTGTCCGAGACCACCGCCAATACCGTTCCTGCGTCCGAGGTCAGCCGCTCTGCCGCCGGTCCCGGCGGGGCCACGAGCTGTCCCTTGACGTACGACCCGGTCGCGGCGTCCACCCTGGTGATCGTCGGCAGCTGCGACAACCGGGTCGCGTAGTCGCCGATCTCGGTCGCCTTCGCGGCCGGGTCGACTCCGGGCAGCACGATCGAGATCGGCGAGCCTTCCTGGCTGTCGAACTGGTCGCGCAGCATCTGAGCCGCTTGGTGGGAGGGCGCATCAGGAGGCAGCACCCGGTCGTCGCTGTCGCCGAACTCCACGCGCAGGAACGGAATCCCCAGTGCGATCAGCAACGCCGCCACCGTGAGGGTGAACGGCAACGGCCTGCGCATCACGGCGCTGGCCAGCCGGTGCCAGAACCCGTGACGCTCCTCGGCGGGCACCGTCGCGGCAGGCTTGGCGCTGGCCTCCTTCTTACGCCGGAACAGCTTGCGGACGTTGAGCGCGTCGATGCGATGGCCCAGCAACGCCAGCAGCGCCGGCAACACCAGGATGGAACCCAGCGCGGCGAGCGCCACCACGGCGATACCGGAGTAGGCGAAGGACCGCAGGTGGTACATCGGGAACACCAGCATCGCCGACAACGACAACGCGACCGTGAAAGCCGAGAAGATCACGGTGCGTCCCGCGGTGCGCAGCGACTGGGCGATCGCCGAGGCGGTGTCACGGCCGGCGGCGAGCTCCTCTCGGTAGCGGGTCACGATGAACAAGCTGTAGTCGATCGCCAGGCCCAGGCCCAGCGCGGTCGTGATGTTCACCGAGAACACCGAGACGGGCACGAGCATGTCCAGCAGCCGCAGCATCACGAACGAGCCGATCACCGCCAGCACACCCACGGCCAGCGGCATGGTCGCGGCGACCACGCTGCCGAAGACCAGCAGCAAGATGATCAATGTGAGTGGCGCGGCCAGACCTTCCGCCTTGACGAGGTCCTTCTCGCTCTGGCTCTCGATCTCCACGCGGACCTGCGTCGAACCGGTCGCTCGCACATTGAGCTCGCCCTGCTGCCCCACTGTGGTGGGCACGATCCGCTTGGCGGCCTTGCGAACGGCGTCCTCGTCTCCGTCCAGCCGCACCATGATCAGCGCCGAGCGGGTGTCGGTCGAACGCAGCGGGTCGGCTCGGTCGAGCGACCAGTAGGACACCGCCTGAACGACACCGGGTTCAGCGGCCAACCGTGAAGTCAGCTGCTCGCCTTGACGGGTCACCTCGGGGTCGTCGACCTCGCGGGGCGCCGTGACCACGAACACCAGGTGCGGCGAGCCCGACTTGAACTTGTCGTTGAGCATCTGTTCGGCACGGGCGGACTCGGAGTCCGGTGCGGTGATGCCGCCTTCCGACAGCCTGCTTTCCACGTCCGCGCCGAAGGGGATCGCCAGCCCGACCGCGACCAGGGTGACCAGCAGCACCAGAATCCGGCGGCGCACCAGGAGCGCGGCCAGTCTGGACATCAGGGAACGATCGCGAGTCTGTTCTCCCTGCGGGGCAGGAGGAACCGGATCGGCACGAATGTCAGATGGGGAGTTGCGGCTCACGCCTCGTCCTCCAAAGTAGGGCGACACCCGGAGGAGTCGCGGTTGATGCTGTACGACGGGCGGGGTCGTTGCGGCAGCGTAGAAATCTCGTCTGCAAGAGCAGGCCAGCTGCGATGCAGGGGACGTGCAGGAGAGGGCGACATCACGACCTCATTCGGTCCTCGCGCCTCGTTTCGCTTGCGGTAGTGGAAGACCACGGCCATTCGGGCAGCACGACGGTCGCGTCCAGGCCTCCGACCGGGGCAGGCCTCAGGTGAATCCGGCCGTTGCTGGCGTCGGCCAGGCTCACCGCGATCGAGAGTCCGAGGCCGGACCCATCGGTGTCGAGAGTCTGCGGGCCGCGCCAGAACCGGTCACAGGCTCGCGCCGCCTCCTCGGCCGTCATGCCGGGCCCTTCGTCACGGCACGAGATGGAGATCGTCTGGCCGTGTGAGGTGGCGGCCAGCACGATGCGGCCACCCGGCGGGGATGCGCGGATCGCGTTGTCCAGGAAGACGTCCACGATCTGGTCCAGCGTGCCGGGCAATGCCGAGACCCAGCCGCCGGCACCAGGTGCGACCTCGATGTGCACGTCGGTGGTCTCGGCCGAAAGCCGCCACGACGCCGTTCGATCGATCAGCACGGCGATCACGTCGATGCGCTCGTGCGGCTGATGACGGTTCTCGGCACGCGCCAGGGTCAGCAGAGCGTTGAGGATGAGCCCCATCCGGGCCGCTTCTTGCAAGGCCGCGTTCATCTGGGACGCGCCCCCGGCGGGCACGTACGGCTCCAGGTTCTCCAGCCGCAACTGGAGTGCCACCAACGGGTTGCGCAGCTGGTGGGACGCGTCGCCGACGAACGAACGCTGGGTCTGCAGCGTGTGCTGCAGCTGGTCCGCCATCCGGTTGAACGTCTCGCCCAGAACCCGCAACTCGGGCGGCCCGCTGCCGACCGACACCCGCGCCCCGTAGTCCCCAGCGGCGAACCGGTGAGCAGCGCGGTCGAACAACCGCACAGGCCTCAGCAACCAGCGCGCGAGCGGCTCGGCGAGGCCGGCGCTCAGGGCTATGGCGAGAAACGCGACCACCGCGGTCGTCGCCCACACCGTCCACGCGTGGGTGCGGAGGCTTTCGAGGCTGGAGCAGGTGACCACGACGCCCCAGTGCCGGCCCTCGTCGATCACGGGCGTCGCCACGACCAGTTCGCGGCGACCGTCGTTCACCGAGTAGTCAGCTGACTCGAGATGTCCACCGCGCAGCGCGACCCTCACCGACTCCTGCTCCATCGGAGGAGGAGTCGCTCCCGCGCACGGGGATCCGAAGACCGACTGGCCGAGGGTGTCTACGACGACGACGTTCACGTCGGTGCGTTGCCGGTAGTCGCGCAGGCGCTCCATATCCGCCGCGCCCTCCCTGCGTAGCACCGCCGCGGCGTTGTGGACCAGCTGCTCGGCCTCGCTCAGCCGCTGGATGACCAGTTCCTGGCCTGCTCTGTCTATTCGGTGCATCGCCAACGGCAGGCCGAGGACGAACGCCACCACCGTGGGCAACACGGTCAGGACAGCGACGAGATGCCTTCGCATGACCGGTTCGTCCCTGCCGCTAGGACTCGGACGCGTGCGTCGATGGCGGGACGCACAACCGGAACCCCACGCCACGCACGGACTGGATCCAGTCGCGGTGCCCCAGCTTCGATCGCAGCGAGCCCACGTGCACGTCCAGCGTCCGGGTCGAACCGTGCCAGTTGGTGTCCCACACCTCGTCGATCAGGTCCTCGCGCTGACGCACGGCGCCCGCGTCGGACAGGAGCGCCGTGAGGAGGTCGAACTCACGACGGGTCAGCTCGACGTCCTGTCCGGCCACCCGCACCTGACGCGTCCGCGGATCAACCTCCAGCGACCCGAAGGTTCGGAGATCGTCGCGCTGGACATCAGCCGGTGTCCCTCCCGCGGCGTTCGTTTCCGGATAGCCGTGGGTGCGGCGGCTCACCGCCTCGATCCGCGCGATCAACTCGCGCGTGCTGTACGGCTTGACGAGGTAGTCGTCCGCGCCCGACTGAAGCAGCACCACCCGGTCCACCTCGTCCGACCGGGCCGTGACCACCACGATCGGCACTCGTGAGGTCGCCCGCAGGCGCCGGCAGACCTCCTGCCCGTCCAGATCCGGCAGGCCCAGGTCCAGCAGTACGAAATCGGCGCCAACCGCCGCGCTCACCGCGCACGCCCCGGTAGCCACATGATCAACCGCGTGCCCGAACCGCCCCAACGCCTCCGACAAAGCCCCCGCGACATGAGCGTCGTCCTCGACCAACAGGATTCGCATCCCACGCTCCCCACGCAGTACAACGCCCCCGGCGCGGGACCCGACCCACGCTCAAATCGATGCTAAACGATGACATCGTTGAACGACGATGATACTGGCGGGTAATAAGCAAGATGGGCTAGATGACCGATTCGACCCTAGCCAGGCACATCCGGCCTTGTAGGCCGAACGAGAGAGCCAGCGATCCAACCGCCGGCCGTCGCAAGAACGTGCCGCACCACACGATGGCTCGTCCACGCCGCCCGATTCGTTACAGCAGCGACCTTCTCTGATTCTCGCCACGCCGACGACGAGAGATCAGCGCAACGATCACTCCTATGTGGACGATCGACCGCCGCGCCACGCGAGATCAGCGACTCTCGAACAGCACACCTTCCCCACGCATCCAAAGGGCCGATATCATAGGTACATGCCGATGACGCCACCTCGCGTGGAAGCCGACGCGGTGACCCGCGCGGCAGCGCTGTTCCGCAGCCTGGGAGACCCCAAGCGACTGGCCATCCTGCTCGAACTGCGCGAGCGGGAGCAGCGGGTCGCGGACCTGGTGAACACGATCGGCCTGTCACAGGCCACGGTGTCCGGCCACCTCGCCTGCCTGCGCGACTGCGGGCTGGTCGACTACCGGCCGGAAGGCCGCCAGTCGTTCTACCGGCTGACCGTGCCCGACCTCGACCACCTGCTCCACGCCGCGGAGACCGTCCTCGCCGCGACCGGCGACGCCGTGGTGCTGTGCCCCAACTACGGCGTTTCGGCCGCTGCGGACGAACAGGCTTCCTGACCGCACACTTCCAGTCGCTGCCGTACGGGGATCACACGAACCGGGTCTATTCATCGTCAATTTCCGATGATATCGTCTCTGCGTAATCAATCGAGGCATGCAGAGAACTGGAGTGGCACCGTGAGCGACGCATGCGGATGCGGCGACGACGAGCCGCGCACCGGCGAGAGCGCTGAAGAAGAGCACGAACCGGAAAAACTGTGGGAGGTCAGCGAACTGCGGGCCGCCGCGGTCGCGGGCGTGCTCCTGGTCGCCGGCTACGGGTTCGACTGGGCCGGCTACCAGATTCCGGCACTGGTGCTGCAATCCCTCGCGCTGCTCGTCGGGGCCTGGACGTTCGTGCCCGGCACGCTGCGACGGCTCGCCAAGGGCAAGATCGGCGTCGGCACGCTGATGACCATCGCCGCGGTCGGCGCGGTGCTGCTCGGCGAGGTCGGCGAGGCGGCCATGCTCGCTTTCCTGTTCTCCATCAGCGAGGGCTTGGAGGAGTACTCGCTGGCCAAGACCCGCCGCGGTCTTCGGGCGTTGCTGTCCCTGGTCCCCGAGCAGGCCACCGTCCTGCGTGACGGCGTTGAGCAGGTCGTCTCACCGACCGACCTGCGCCCCGGCGACGTCATGGTCGTCCGCCCCGGTGAGCGCGTCGCCACCGACGGCGTGATCCGCACCGGCCGCACCGCGTTGGACACCTCCGCCATCACCGGCGAGTCCGTGCCGATCGAGGCGGGCCCCGGCGACGAGGTCTTCGCGGGCTCCATCAACGGCAACGGCGTGCTGGAGATCGAGGTCACCACCGCCACCGAGGACAACTCGCTGGCCAAGATCGTCCGCATCGTCGAGCAGGCGCAGGAGCGCAAGGGCGCCAGCCAGCGCCTCGCCGACCGGCTCGCCAAGCCGCTCGTGCCGGGCATCATGATCCTCGGCGCGCTGATCGCGGTCGTCGGCAGCATCTTCGGCGACCCGCTGACGTGGATCGAACGTGCGCTGGTGGTGCTGGTCGCCGCATCGCCCTGCGCGCTGGCCATCTCCGTCCCGGTCACCGTGGTCGCTGCCATCGGCGCGGCCAGCAAGCACGGCGCCCTCGTCAAGGGAGGCGCCGCCCTGGAGGCGCTCGGGAACATCCGGGCTGTCGCCCTGGACAAGACCGGCACCCTGACCCGCAACCAGCCCACCGTGGTCGAGGTCGTCACCACCGCAGGCCGAAGCCGCGACGACGTCCTCGCCGTTGCCGCCGCTCTCGAAGCGCGCAGCGAACACCCGCTCGCTCGCGCGATTCTCGCCGCCGTCGACCTCCCGGTGCCCGCCACCGACGTCGAGGCCGTAACTGGTGCCGGCCTCGTCGGTCAGGTGGACGGACGCACCGCCCGCCTGGGCCGACCGGGCTGGCTGGAGTCCGGCGACCTCGCTGCCGACGTGGAACGCATGCAGCACGCGGGCGCCACGGCCGTGCTCGTCGAACACGACAACCGCGTCATCGGCGCAATCGCCGTCCGCGACGAACTCCGTCCGGAGGCGAGCGAGGTCATCGACGCCCTGCACGCGGGCGGCTACCGAGTCGTCATGTTGACCGGCGACAACGTCCGCACCGCCGCCGCACTGGCCAAGCAGTCCGGCATCGACGACGTGCACGCCGACCTCCGTCCCGAGGACAAGGCCGCGATCATCGAACAGATCCGGCGCGAACGCCCCGTCGCCATGGTCGGCGACGGCGTCAACGACGCCCCCGCACTGGCCACCGCCGACGCGGGCATCGCCATGGGCGCGATGGGCACGGACGTCGCCATCGAGACCGCGGACGTCGCCCTGATGGGCGAGGACCTCCGACACCTGCCCCAGGTCCTGACCCACGCCCGCCGGTCGCGGCAGATCATGTTCCAGAACATCGGCCTGTCCGCCGCGATCGTGATCTCCCTGGTGCCGCTGGCAGCGTTCGGCGTCCTCGGCCTGGCCGCCGTCGTGCTGGTCCACGAGGTCGCCGAGATCGTCGTCATTGCCAACGGTGTCCGCGCAGGACGTGCCCGGCCCCTGCCTCCGCGCAGGATCACCGACACGACGATCGAACCCGCGGCGGCACACCAACCCGCCTGAAACCGCGCAAGGCAGCTCGGTCCACAACGGACCGAGCTGCCGCATACGGCCTGCACAACACCGTCCCTCGAACTCCGGGGACATCGCTCACCCGTGACGATCGATCGGCGGTCTAAGTGGACTCTCGGGAGAACCGCCTGATCCGACGAGGCCTGGCACTCGCCTGGCTGATCGTCTTCTGGGACGTCGTCGAGGGCTTCGTCGCCGTGACGGCGGGGATCGCCGCGAACTCGATCGCACTGATCGGGTTCGGCATCGACTCGGCGATCGAGGTGTTCGCCGCCAGCGTGGTCATCTGGCAGCTGCGCGGCGGCGCCCATGCCCGGCAACGTCCCGCCCTGCGTGCCCTCGCCGTCACGTTCTTCGCCCTGGCCGCCTACGTCGGCTTCGAGTCGATCCGAGATCTGGTCACCCAGGATCAGGCCAGCGAGTCGCTGCTGGGCATCGTGCTCAACATCGTCGCCCTGGCCGTCATGGTGCCGGTCGCGGTGATCCAACGGCGAACGGGCCGCGCGCTGGGCAACCCGGTGCTGGTCGCCCAGTCCAGCGAGACCTGGATGTCCAACGCCCTGTCGGTCACCGTCCTGGCCGGCCTCGGCCTCAACGCGACACTCGGCTGGTGGTGGGCAGACCCCGTGGTCGCGCTCGTGGTGGCAGCACTCGCCGTGTACTCCGGCATCGAAACGTGGCAGGAAGCGGCGGAAGAGCCGCCTGCTGATCGAGAGAACAGCCAATGAGCGAAAGCACTTTCGCGCTACTTCGCGACGTCCGCGCGGCACACAAGCAAAGCACCGACGAGATGGCCCGACGCCAACGTGAACGCCTCGCCGACATCGTCGCCCACGCGCGCACGCACTCGCCCTATTACCGCGAGCACTACCGCGGCCTACCGGACCGGATCACCGATCCGCAGCTGCTCCCGATCACCAGCAAGGCCGAGCTCATGCCCCGGTTCGACGAGTGGACCACCGATCCCGCCGTCACACACGCCGCGGTCCAGACGTTCGTGCAGAACCCCGCGCTGGTCGGCGAGAAGTTCATGAACCGCTACACCGTGACCACAACATCAGGAACCACAGGCGTGCCCGGCATCTTCCTGGCCGACCAACGCGCGCTCGCCGTCACCGCCTCCCTCAGCACCCGCATGCTCGGTTCCTGGCTCACCACCAAAGACGTGGCCCGCATCGCCGTACGAGGCGGCCGCATCGCCATGGTGATCGCCACCGGCGGCCACTTCGCCTCCGCCACAGCCGGAGCCGCGTTGCGCAAGAACCGCCTGCGCCGCAACCGGATCGGCATGTTCGGCGTGCATACCCCGCTACCCGAAATGGTCGAGGCACTCAACACCTTCCGCCCCGCGATCCTCGCCCCGTACGCCAGCATGGGCGCCCTGCTCGCCACCGAACAACAAGCCGGCCGCCTGCACATCGACCCAGCGCTGGTGATCCTCTCCGCCGAAGGCCTCGCAACCAGCGAGTACGACCGGATCTCCACCGCGTTCGACGCCAAGGTCCGCCAGGGCTACGCCGCCAACGAATGCCCGTTCCTCAGCTACAGCTGCCGTCACGGCTGGCTGCACGTCAACAGCGACTGGGCGATCCTTGAACCGGTCGACAGCGACTTCCAGCCGGTCCCTCCCGGTCAGCGCTCACACACCACGCTGCTCACCAACCTCGCGAACCACACCCAGCCGATCCTGCGCTACAACCTCGGCGACGCCGTGCTGGTCCAGCCAGATCCGTGCCCCTGCGGCGATCCCCTGCCCGCGATCCAGGTCCAGGGCCGTACCGCAGAGCTGCTGACCTTCCCCACTCCGGACGGCGGCACCACCGTCATCGCACCACTTGCCCTCAGCCTGACCCTCGAACGCCTCCCCGGCGTCGAACTCTTCCAGGTAGTGCAGACCACTCCCACCGATCTCAGCATCCGCCTGCGGTCCACGCCGGGCGCCGACCCGGAACGTGTCTGGCAGACCGTGCACACCGAGATCCGCCGGTTGCTCACCGACCACGATCTCGGCCACGTCGTCGTGAGCCGAACCGCCGAACCGCCGCAGCAGACCTCTGGCGGCAAGTACCGCGTGGTGATCCCGAAGTGAACGGCCGCACCCACGATCGGTCCCCATCGACGAGTTCCGCGTTCCGGTGCTCCAGCATCACGAGCCTGCAGGCTGGACGTACCCACCAGTTCGCAACTGCTCGACGCCCTGCGCGCCGCGTCACCGACCGATGGTGCAGCTCGCTGACGATTCACCAGGACATGCGCGGGGCTGTGCTGGTCTCGGCTCGTCGTACGCCGCCTTCTCGGGTGAGCCCGGATCAGCTGAGCGAAAGCTGCTCTCGGTGGAAGTCGAAGTGCTGCACCGGAAAGCGGTACAGGTCCGCCACTGTCATGAACTCCTGGAAGAACGGATCCCAACGCGTCGGGTAGGGCATGCCTCTCGCCAGACTGACGTCGTTCTCCCGGTCGAGACGTCGATGCAAGGCCGCGATGGTGCGGTCGCACAAGGCGACCATCGCACTTCGAGGCATCGTACTGCCGCCGAGCCATGAACCCACGAAGTTGATGGCGTCGAAAGGTTTCGTACCAGCGTTGAGAAGCCTCGCCCATCCTTGCCCGACCGATGCAGGCAACCGGGAGAGGATCTTGGCCAGGGCCAGCAATGCCCGCATGATCAAGAACCCGAGCAGCATGTGGAACAACAGCTGCCGATTGGTCCACCGCGTGCCGTCCGACCGGCGTCTCAGCTCATCGCCCGCGGCACTGTCGAGCAGCACGCGGAACGTTGCCCTCGTGCGCTCGAAGTCGTCGTGAACGGCCTGCAGGTCCACAGACCAATAGTGCGCCGAGTGGTGGCGGCACTCAAGCAGCCGCAGACGTCTCCTCTGCAGAAAGTCCAAACCGTGCTCGGTTCATCTGTTCACACCATTTCGTCAAGCCCCGGCAGGCACAACGGCTTGCGATCCACGGCGGCGGCACGTGTCTTGACGTGCCGCGCGGCGTTTTGCAGAAGACCACGAGCGCGTTGGCGGTCGTGGTCTTCACGGGAACCGGGTGAGCCTGCGAGCGTGGCCATCGCCTGACGCATCAGCGCGTCGATCAGTCTGGTGTTGCGCATACGCGTCGAACTGCGTGTTCACGACGCAGCAAGATCCCGAACGACCTCTCCTGCTCGGCCACCACAACGCCCAAGGCGTTCGTGACGTTTCACGCCCGCCGTCACGCCACCACCGGCTTGGTCGCAGACGCGTGGCGTCACCTGTCAGGCGGGCGCGGCAGTTACCGTCGGACAATGACAGCGAAGTGGTCGCGGATCCACGCCGAACTAGGACTCGCGCCGTCTGACCTCACGTTCGACGCCGTCTCCCGCGCCGTCCAAGAGGGTGTTCGCGAGGCCGATGACCTCGACTGGAAGCAAGGGCTGCCAGTCGACGTCGAAAAGAAGCGCAAGGAATTCGCCAAGGACGTCGCAGCCATGGCCAACAGCAGGGGTGGCCTGATCGTCTACGGCGTCCGCGAAGTGGACGAACGAGCTGTGGGCCTCACACCCGTGCCGACAGGTGAGCGAGAACGCCAGCGGCTGAGAGCACTCGCCACGAGTCACATCCGCCCGCTCGTCGCCGGGCTGGAGATCACCGCGCTCGACGACGGTTCTCCCGATGAAGGACTGCTGATCGTTTCCGTGCCGCCCAGTCCCGACGCACCGCACGTGGTCGGCGAACGCAACGAGATGGGTGTCCCCTTCCGCCACGGTCCCCACACCGAGTGGATGAGCGAGCACCAACTCGAACGCGCCTACCGCGACCGCTTCGCTCGCCACGCTGCTGAAGCGTCCGCGATGACGGCGATGATCGACGAGGCGGAACAACAGCTCGACCAGGACAAGTGCACCTGGCTCATAGTTGCGTCCCGGCCTCTTTCATTCCTGCCGCCCTCGGCCGAGCGCCCAACCAGGGAGGAAGCGACGGAAGCCGCCGCGGCAGCGCTCCCCCTCGCCCACCAGATCGACCCTCAGAACAGCAAACGAGTGCACGTGCTCCAGGAACTAGGCAGCGACGCGGTCAACAACCCTCGGGTGGGCCTCCGCCGCTGGGTGATGCGCTACAACAACTTCGCCGAAGCAGGCGTGCCCAGCGACCTCATCCACATCGAACTCCATCACAACGGCGCCACCACGATCGCGATCGGCATCAGCCGCTGGATGCAGAACGAGTCACAACTCGACGGTGACTTCATCCGTCTGCCGACCCGAGTGCTCGACTCGGCGCTCATCGACGCACTCGCGCTCAGTACTACCAATCTGCGCAGCAGGAACCACTCGGCTCGAGCGCACATCACCGCACGCCTAAGGCCTTCCCTGCATGGAAAACCACTCGCAGCCGTCGACAACTACCTCGGACCCGGCCTATTCGCAGACAGGATGACCATCATCCCTAACAGTCGCATGGTCACGCAGGTGACACCGGCCGAGGCCGAGTTCAGCGCCGACGCCACTCCGGAGGCCCTGCGCGCCGTGGCGCGCCAACTGAGTGAGGACCTTCTCCACCAGTTCGCCGTCGCACGGAGTTCCATCTCGACGTGAAACAACACCTCAGGTTTTGACAGAAACTCCGTGGAGCTGGCAGCGGTCTCCTTGTACGTTCCGCGCAAGAAGAAGAAGAAGAGGTAGAGGTGGCAGCGACTGCGGCGATGGCACTGCGGGGCCTGAGGGCACTTCGCCACGACCCTCCTGGCTACGCCAAGCAGGGCGCTCGGCGAACGACGTTTCAGTCGGCCTTGGAACAGTGTGAGCAGTTCCTCGCGGCAGCTACGGATACGGGCTACGCAACTCGACCTGTCCAGCTGTTCTTCGCCTTGTCACAGGCTGGACGGGCGATCGTCGCAGCCTCGCCCAACATCAGTAACCAAACCTGGAAGATCAGCGGCCATGGACTAACCGCCAACACGAATGCCGCGGTTGCAGCCGACGTCACTGTCACAGCCACAAAGTCAGGTCTTTTTCCCTCTGTGGCAACTGCCCTGGACATCCAGGCAATCGTCGCCGACGAGCCGGTGATGCTCCGCAAGTTGTGGCCCCTGCTCCCCGAGACCGCCAAAGTCCCGCTCACCGACGATGTCCTCACGCCGGCGCTGCTGTTCTCCCAAGACGGATGGCCGAGACCCGGCCCTTTCGCCGGAGCCGAGGTCCACTGGATCCCCCACCGTGTCAAAGAGCTCCTCGGTAACGACCCCAGCCAAGTCAAAGTCCACCTCGATCAGTACCCCTCCTTGCGGGGCAGCACGCTGAGAACAGCGAAGCCCCTCAAGGTGCTGGAGTGGCGCAGCGCTGGACCTGGTCTGAGTCTCGAAGTTGAGTGGCGCAGCGGATCACCTCCACTGGCGTTCGCCGACAACAAGACGCTCAGTGATCTGGGAGTCGCGTGCTATCGATCGGCAGACGATGCTGTCGTCACCCCGGCAGTCGGGTCGATGACAGCCGGACTGCATCCACTCCTGGCCTTGTGGGCGGTGCTACTCGCGCTGTCCTCGTTGGCACGCTACGAACCAGCAAGCTGGTCCAAAATGATCGACATTGACCGCTCGGCAGAAGCGAACGCCATCGAGCACCTACTTGAAGAAGCAACTGCGACCATCCCGACCGCAGTGCTTCACCTACTCAACACCTTCAGGTAGAAGGCCGAAGTGCTCAGGCACCCGGTGCACCCGGTGCCCCTGGGTGAACCTGGGCCTTCACACAACATGAGCGCGTTCAACAACCACATCGGCGAGGTCAGCCCGAAGCGCGATGACCAACTCGCGAGCACGTTCCATGCTGATCTTGAGTTCTGTTCGCAGCGTGTCCGCTGCGATCGGCCGCTTGTGTACTGCCCAGTGCCGAGCATCAGCCAGCCGGGCGCGACCGAGCACTCCGTGTTCTCGCTCAGCCGCATCCTCCTTCGCGTCCAACACATCAAGCAGGGGGACATCGGCCTCAGCTCGCGCTGTGCGAGCGATTTGCGCCACCGACTGCAGCATGCCCGGTCCTACCTCCGCCCAGCCGATCAGCAACACCGGTCCGACCGCATCGAACGCCGCCTTCCCATACTCACCGGACAGCAACGGCTCTGCGATGTTGAGCGCCAACGTCACGACGCTCACGAAGAGCGTGAACCGCCGCAGCGGCCGCAACTCTTCCTCGGACGCACCGTGCAGCGCGAGGTACCTCGTCGCGAGCAGCAATCCCAAGATCGACAGGTCGACGGCTGGCGCGATGAGCGGAGCGACCCACACAGGAACGCCGAGCCGCAGAGCGAGGCTGAGCACGTTCCCGAAGCCGAACAGGAACGTCAGCCCGACCACCGCAGCCATGATCACCGTGACCGCCCGCTCGACGTCGTGAAGGAGCCCGGAAGCGGCGCCCGAGGAGCCCGAGGCGTGCCCGAGATCCCCGACCTGCGACGACACTGGGCGGCACGAGGTAACAAGGGCACTCGGCTCATCCTGACCCTGAAGTGCAGAAACGACACCCATCGACATCACCCGACACCACCGTCGGGGCCCACCCGAGGACTCTTAATCAGCGGGTTGTGTCGACTACCTGCTCCTTCGGTGTGACCACTTACGCCACCAGGAGTCCCGGTCTGGCCGACTATGCGACCGCGGTGCTCGCCGGCACGCCGTTCGGACGACTCGCGTCGCCCACCTGCTCGATGAACGAGTCTCCCAAGGCCACAAGACGCACGCTCACACTTAGGACTTCAGGCCTTGAGGCCAGACCTGGGTCGCCTTGGGGTCCTGGGTGACGAGTGCGTTGTCGAGGCGGTAGTCGCCGTGGATGATCGCGGCGAGTCGGCGAGCTTGTCGCGCAGTTCCTCGATGCTGGGCAGGTCGCGGCTGCGGGAGGCGTCGAGCTGCTTACCCCAGCGCTTGACCTGCCGGGCGAGGAACCCCTCTGGGCGGCCGAAGTCCTCCAGGCCCACGGAGGCGGGGGTCGACGGAGTGCAGGTCGGCGAGCACGTCCACGAGACGCTCGGACTGGCTGAATAACGTTCAGGTAACACTAGAGTCTCGGATTGAGGCGTACCACTACCCTCGTTCGTAGTCCAGTTCGTGAGACTCCCCATGGACTTGGCAACGCCGATGCGACTCGTCGTCGCGCTGGCGGCCGCCGCGCTGGCCGTGCTGCTCAACACCGGGAGCGCGACCGGTCAGCCTGCCAATCCCTCCACCCCCATCTCGACCCCGCCGCCCGGTAGCGGCGGGACGGGCGACGAGGTCGTGCAGACCCAGTGGGGCCCGCTCGGTCCTGCCGACCGGGACTTCATGAACCGGGTCAAGCAGGCCGGGCTGTGGGAGAAGCCAGCCGGCGAGAGAGGCAAGGCCAAACGGCCGGATCAGCCGAAGATCCAGGAGGCCAGCAAGCACCTCATCGAGGGGCACACCCTGCTGGACAACGTGGTGAACCGGGCAGGCGTACTGCTCGGAGTCACGTTGCCGCAGGAGGCCACCGACGAGCAGAAGGGCTGGCTCGCCGAGATGGACGCGGCCAATGGCGACGAGTTCGACTCCGTCTTCGCCAACCGACTCCGCGTGGCTCACGGCAAGGTCTACGCCTATGCCGCGCAGATCCGGGCGGGCACCAAGAACGAACTCGTCCGCATCCTCTCCACGCAGGCGATGATCACCGTCTTCGAGCACATCAAGGCGATGGAGGACACCGGACGCGTCGACTTCGGCGCGATCGAGTCACCGCAACCGCTCGCTCCTCCTACGAACAGCACCGGGGCACCAGGTGCCAGCGGAGATCAGCAGGCAGCGGACGCGTCGTCCAACCCGACCGACGGCGTGATCCCGACCGTGCCGGAGGGCACCAGGTTCACCCGCACCGCCGAGCAAGGCGTGTTCGGCGAGAACAACGGGGTTTTCTTCGGCGCGATAGCGGTGCTCGCGCTCGCACTGGTCGGAATGCGAATGATATCCCGGTCCAAAAATAATACGAGAAGTAGATCTCGGTCGCACTAACCGCACACCGAAGCTCAACCCGAACGACACGGCTATCCGCCGTCAGCTTCACCATGCCGTTTTATCGGACGACACGAGGTGGCAAATGGCTTTTCACCGTAGGAAATCCACGATCTGGCTGACCGCCGCCGCAGCGGCGATGGCGCTGGTCGCTGGCGGTGCCGCGGTGGTGGCTGTCGGTTCGGCCGACGGCACGGCGCTTGCCGACGGCGCTCTGGACGAAGGCTTGTTCGTCGACATCACCAAGGTGAAGCCGAACGTCAAGAAACCGAAGCCGGAGAACGACGCCACCACGGGCACGTTCACCGTCGACTGCGGCCGGAACGAGAACGGGCACTTCAACCCGGACAACTTCATCGCGCAGCCCGGTGTCCGCAACGGTGCGCAGCACTTGCACGACTACGTCGGCAACCTGTCGACGAACGCGGACTCGAACAACAAGTCACTGCAGAAGGCCGGCACGACCTGCAAGAACGGTGACAAGTCCGCTTACTTCTGGCCCGTCATCCGCATCAACAAGGCCGAGGACGACGAGGAGAAGGCACCGCCGAAGAAGGACGACAAGGCGCAGCAGGACAAGGACAAGGCCGACAAGGCGGCTGCCCGCCTCGAGTGCCCCGATGTCGCGTCCCTGCTTCCCGAGGACGTGCCGGACGCCGCCAAGGCCGAGATCGACCGGGAACTCGAGAACATCGAGAAGGTCACCGACGAGGCCGAGAAGAGGCTGGAGAACACCAAGCCTCAGGACGTCGACAACATCATCGTCGGCCCGACGCGCAACAAGCGCGCCGCCATCCTGGACCGCATGATGATCGCGTTCAGCCGCCAGGGCAAGCAGGCTCCCGATCTGAACCCGGCCGCCGCCTGCGCGGTCAAGGAGCAGGGCAAGGCCGCCGCGCTCGACAACGGCGCCGAGAACAACGATGCCGCTCAGGCAGAAGGCACCGAGAACAAGAAGAACCAGAACAACCCCGAGGAGAACGCGAACAACGAGCTGCCGGGCAACGAGGGTGAGATCCAGCGCCCGGAGGTCGTCGATCTCCAGTTCCGCGGTTCGCCGACCGGCAAGGTCGTCGCGATGCCGAAGTTCCTGCGCGTGCTCTACGGCGACGCCAAGGCCGGCCAGAACGGCCCGAAGAACGCCAAGGCGTCCTGGACCTGCCAGGGCTTCGAGGACAAGGTTCTGATCGACAAGTACCCGGTCTGCCCGCAGGGCTCGAAGGTCAAGCGCATCCACGACTTCCCGAGCTGCTGGGACGGCAAGAACATCGACTCCGCCAACCACCGCGATCACATCGTCTTCCCGGACCAGAACGGCAAGTGCAAGAAGGGCTTCAAGGCCGTTCCGCAGCTGCGGATCTCCCTGACCTACAACATCCCCAGGGACGTCCAGAAGGCGCGCCTGTACTCCGTCGACTCGTTCCCGGAAGAGGAGCACAACCCGCTCACCGACCACGACGACTTCGCGAACGTGATGTCGCAGAAGATCATGAACCGCCTCGTCAACTGCGTCAACACCGGCAAGAAGTGCCGCGAGTGAGATTGTTCGGGTAAGTGGAATCCCCGCTGTCGCCTCCTGCGGCAACGGGGATTTCGTTGCTGTAGATAAGGATGTCACCGGGCTCGGTTGGAACTGACTTCGATCCCGGCGGGAAGTCATGGTCTTGCCATGATCACTGCTGCTACCACGGCCGAGCCTGAGCCGCTGCGGCATCCGGTCCGTGAGGTGGCGCGATGAGCGGCCCGCAGCCGAGGCGGCCACCACACCGGGAAACCCGTGCTGGGTGGAGCTCGTCATCAACGACACCGAATGGAGCATGCGGTTCTTTCAGGCCATGTTCGGCTGGCCATACCACTTGGCTGCGTGACGCCGCCGGCCAGGCCTCCGCGGTGGCTGTACTGGACGACGAGCCAGTGGCCAGCATACGTCCACCCGAGCACGCGACGCCCTACGACGACCAACGCCCAAACGATCACTCCACTCCAGAGCGGAAAGTCGTGGGCGATCAGGAACAGGACCGGATCGGCCTGGCCTCGACCGGCGCAGTCCACAATGGTCGGCAACTGCATGGCCGTGATCGGCTGGCTCGCGCGACGGCCCCTGACACAGCATCACACCCACCGACCTGGCCGAGTTCTACCACCTATGGCCTGCAGGCATAGAACACACGTCGATCGACGTCGAGCGGCCGGAATCGTCTGATGCGCGACAGTTCTCTCGCTGGCCGCTGGCATCCACTCCCGGCGCCGACCCGATGATCGATCCCGCCGTCATCGACAGGCACCAGTCGGTAACGACCAGACCTGTAGTGACAACCATCTCCTGTATGTGACACCCATCGTCTGTCGTCACACCCGCGAACGTCCACAGGAGACAAGGGCTTTCGATTTGTCGCTTGACTTCATGCGCCGAAGGAAGCGGCCATGGTCGTGCGGCCCGACACAGACCTGACGACCGAACCGTAGGACATCCGGGGGCCCGAGATCTGTTGGGTTCCGCTCTACCTAAGTCAAGCTGTTGGCTATGGCGTCAAGTCCCTGGCCGACAGGGGTCACTGCCGGGCTCTTTCGCCGGTCGGGGTCACAGCGAACCAGACCTCGTCAAGACCGTCACCGAACGCGTCGCCGGCTTTCTCATCCTCGACGTAGCGATACAACGGGTGCCCGTTGAGCGTCACCTGCCTTAGGCCGTTGGGGCGCTCCGTCATGCCGAGAAGCGCGGCATCGATGCCGCTCGTGGTTTCCACCTCGGCCGTCAGCAGAGGCGTCCACTGCAGCACGCAGCCGGGCTCGACGCAATTGGACTTCGGTGGATTCGTTGCATCCTTTTCGTACCGGTAGAGGGTGTTCTGTCTGTGGTCTACGAGGATCTCGCCGAGGTTCGGCGTCTGCACAACCTGAACGCCCATCCTGTACTCAGGCGACGTCCCTTCGTCGGCTTCCGGTCCAGCAGGTCCGACCAGACCTGGTGAAGTGCCGTCAGGGTTCGTCGCGCAGGCACCTGTCAGCAGAAGCAACGCCAGCGCGGCCGCACCTCTCCTTGACACCGAGTCTCCCTTCCTGCGGCAGACGGTCTCTTCAATGCCTACGGATGTCGCGACCACCTAGTTCAACGCCTGAGCCTGGAATTCCCGTCACGACGCACGTATTCGCTGCTCAGGGGGCGTTCGCGCTGCCACAACAGCAGCAGCCCCTCGCGGAGGTCACCGAGCTGCACCCATTCCTCCCGGTGGCCGGACCTGGCGTCCGGATGGGCCCGCTACGGCCGCGCACAGCGGATCTCGTCAAGGGCGGGTTCGGCAACCGGCCCAGGCCACGGTCGTTCTGTCTGGCGACAGAACCCGTTCCTGCCTTCGTCGCAGCCGCGCATCGCTCCTGTCCTGGACAGCTCCTGAGCAGTGTTACGGCAGGAGCCTCCGTGATCACAGACGGCCGGGTGGCGGCGCCATTCGGCCATTGGACGGAGATCGAGATCGAGGAGGAGTTGTTGTTGTAGCTGGACTCGACGAGGGTGCGGTCGGAGTTGACCGTGTTAACCACGTCGTAGGTGCCGGAAGGGACGTTGGTGAGGTCGAGCCACTGGAAGTCGACGTTGAAGCGGTAGTCGTCACCGCTGCCGACGGAAATCCCCTCGAACACTTCGGTGGCGTGTGGATCGCGGTGTCCGCAGCGGTTCCGCTCGAGGCGTTGCGCGAGCTGTCCCTCCGGGCTGGCGGTGTCGCGCACTGAGGCGGGCAGTGTGTCGGCATCGGCGGTGCGGTAACGGTCGCCGAGACAGAACCCGTTCTTGCGGTCGGCGACAACCGTCTCGCCGCCAGGAGTCAGCAGCTGCATGCGTGCGAATCCCATGAGGTGCCAGTGCATGTGCATCCGGGCAGGCTCGTAATACATCGACGTGGCGGTAGCGCGCTCGGCGTCGTCGTACGAACCGGGAATCGCCCCGCCCCATCCAGTCTGGAAGGCCTGGCGCACTTCCATGTCGGTAGAACTCCGGTCAGGACGTCGGCCGTAGAGCAGCAGAGGGCCTTCGCCGACGTTGTCCTCGGCGGTGGTGAACCGCAGTCGAACCGCCTGGATGGCGCCGGAAGTCACGCAATCGCCGTTGGGTGACTTGGCGTTGGTGACCATGCAGACGTCCCAGTCACGGCAAAGCGAAGGATCTCCGCCGTAGCCACCGGTACACCCGACCGGCGCTTGCCGAAGGTCCGGCAGCAAAGGCCGTTCATCGGCCTGAGCCTGCGGGACCAACGCCACGGTGATCGCCAAGGCCAGCCCTGCCGCACTCCACAATCTGCCAGAAGCCATGGCGGAAAAGGCTAGTGCGCGCAGACACCCTTGCCCCGGTCCGAACCCGAGGTGTACCCGGCCGAGTGAACTGGAACAAGAGGTGCCCGCACCTGGCAGGCGAGCCACTGATCGGAGGAGAGTTGCCGTCGTGAAGCTGGAGTGGATGGCAGCGGCAGTCCTCATCGCGGTGCTCTCGCCGCTGTTCGGGCATTTCGAGGACAGGTCGCCGGTGTGGACGCGCATGGCGCGGTGGCTGGTGTACCTGGCGGTGCTTTTCGCAGTCGAGCAGCTCCTGGGACGTCCGTGGACGTGGGTGTGGATTGTCGGTCTTCCCCTTGCTGGCGCGACGTTTCACGTCATGTGGTGTGTCCGCCACCAGATCAACCCACTGACTGCCGAGCCTCGTGAGCGCTACTACCGGTTGCGCGGCTGGTCGTAGCCGTGCCGCCACCCGATGGTCACCACGAGAGCTCGTGACACTTGCCGGCAGCGGCCTCCGACTCCACCTGCAGGGTGACATGGCCCAAGTGATGCTGGTTCGACAACAACCTCTGCGCCGCCGCCAGTACCGCCTGAGGATCCGCGTCGTCGGCGACGACTAGGTGAGCGGTTGCGACCTCCATACCGGACGTGAGTGTCCACACGTGGAAGTCGTGCGCGTCCGTGACGCCGGGAATCGCGCCGAACTCCACCGCCACTGCCTGAACGTCGAGGCGTTCGGGCGCGTGCTGGAACAGGATGCGCAGCGCCCCGCGGCCGAGGTTGAACGCTCTGGGCAGCACGAAGAGTCCGATCGCGACACCGATGACCGGGTCGGCGTAGCGCCAGCCGAACAGCAGCGTGAGCAGGCCGCTCACCAATACGCCGACGGAGCCGAGCATGTCGGCCATGACTTCGAGGTAGGCGCCGCGGACGTTGATGCTCTCCTTGGCGCCACTGCGCAGCAGCAGGAACGCGATCACGTTCATTGCGAGGCCGACGACCGCCACGATCGACACCGGCAAGCCGGGCACCTCCGGCGGCGCGGCGAGGCGGTCGACCGCCTCGTACAGCACCCAACCGGCGACGGCGAAGAGCAGAACGGCGTTGAACAGCGCCCCGAACACCTCGGCGCGGTACATGCCGAACGTGTGGCCCGCCTTCCTGCTCGCCCGCCGCGCGACCAGGATCGCGGTGACGGCCATCAGAATGCCGAACACGTCGGTGAACACGTGCGCGGAGTCCGACAGCAACGCCAGCGACGAGGTGGACAAGCCCACGACGACCTACGTCACGAACGTGACCAGGCCCAACCCGGCGGCGAACCAGAGGTTGCGGATGTGCTTGCTGGAGGCGCTGGCCGCCTGCGCCGGCGACACCCCGTGCCCATGCCCGTGACTCATTGACCCCAAGCCCCCTTCGAAGCGTGCTCAGCGGCTACATATTGCAGTATGCGCATGTCTGCAACTGTTGCCCGCGCGGAGGCAGGCAGCTCACGCTATCTACGATCAACCATAGTTTTAGAACGGACTCTGCGAAGCGGGACTCTCACATGGTCGAATCCGGGCTCGGCTCCACCGGCACAGCTGATCCTGGTCAGGGGGAGGCTGCGGCGAGCCGGCGAGAGGTCGAGCTGTTCGTGTCCGGCATGACCTGTGCCGCGTGCGCGGCCAGAACCTCGCGCAAGCTGAACAAGCTCGCCGGAGTGGTCGCGACCGTCAACTTCGCCACTGGCCGGGCGCAGTTGACCGTGACCAGCGACGTGACCGACGAGAGGCTCGTGCAAGCGGTCGTTCAGGCTGGATACGGCGCCGAGGTCGTGCGGCCGGTGGAACCGGAGCCTGCAGGACGCGCCGAAGCGGAGACCGCCCGCGACCTGTGGCGGCGGCTCGTGGTCGCGGTGGTGCTGTTCGTCCCGCTCGCCGACCTGTCGATCACCTTCACCGTCCTGCCGAGCTGGCGGTTCCCCGGCTGGCAGTGGCTCCTCCTGGCGCTCGCGGCACCGGTCGTGGGCTGGGCGGCCGCACCGTTCCACCGCGTCGCCGCGCGCAACGCCAGACATGGCGCGACATCGATGGACACCCTCGTGTCTCTCGGGATCATCGCGGCGACGGTGTGGTCGTGCTACTCGATGTTCTTCGCGGCACCGCCGCCTGAGGGTGTCTCCGGGCTGTGGTTGCTGCTGCGGCCGGAAGGCGCGATCTACCTGGAGGTCGCCGCCGGCCTGACGACGTTCGTGCTCGCGGGTCGCTACTTCGAGGCCAAGGCGCGGTGGCGCGCTGGTGGCGCGTTGCGCGAACTGGCCGCGTTGCGTGCCGAGGAAGTCGTCCTCGTGCTGGACGACGGCTCGCACCGCATCGTTCCCGTCGACGAACTTCAGGCCGGTCGGCGGTTCATCGTCCGGTCCGGTGAGCGCATCGCGAGCGATGGCGTGGTGGTCGACGGGCGTGCCGCTGTCGACATGAGTTCCATGACCGGCGAGTCGGTGCCGGTGGAAGCCGCCGCCGGCGTGGACGTCATCGGTGGCACGGTCGTCCTCAACGGCGCTCTGCTGGTCAAGGCCACGAAGGTCGGCCGGGACACCCAGCTGGCCGCCATGGAGCGGTTGGTGGCGGAGGCTCAGACCGGAGAGGCACCGGTGCAGCGCGTAGCGGACCGGGCGTCCGGCTACTTCGTGCCCGCGGTGCTGGTGCTGGCGGTCCTCACTCTCGCCGTGTGGCTCCTGGTCGACGGCTCCGTCGAGCGGTCGTTCGCCGCCGCGCTGGCGGTGCTGGTGATCGCGTGTCCGTGCGCGCTCGGCCTCGCGACGCCGATGGCGTTGATGGTCGCCTCCGGCCGGGCGGCACGGCTGGGTCTGTTCATCAAGGGCTATCCAGCGCTCGAATCGACGCGAACCATCGACACGGTCGTGCTGGACAAGACGGGCACGGTCACGACAGGCAGGATGTCGTTGGTTGACGTCCATTGCGCCGAAGGTGTCGAACGCAACGATCTGCTGCGGCTCGTCGGCGCACTTGAAAAGGCCTCCACGCACCCGGTCGCGGTGGCGATCGTCTCCACTGCCCGCGAGGAGGTCGGGGCCCTGCCGCCCGTCTCCGGTTTCCGCGACGAGCCAGGCTTGGGCGCTTCGGGGACCGTGGACGGCCACGCGGTGCGTGCCGGGCGCGCGAAGTTGTTCACCGACCGGGGTTGCGCACTGCCCGCGGCGCTCGACGAACTGCGCTGCGAATGGGAACTCCGCGGCCGGACCACGGTGGTGGTCAGCCGGGACGAGGAGTTCGCCGGCCTCCTTGGCCTCAGCGACGCGGTACGGGCCGACGCACCGCACGCGGTCGCTCAACTGCACGAGCTTGGTCTGAGAACCGTGCTGCTCACCGGGGACAACGAGACCACAGCCCGCGCGGTGGCCAAGGAGATCGGCGTCGAACGCGTCGTCGCAGGAGTACTGCCGGGCGACAAGGCGGAGGAAGTGCGCCGGCTGAAGGCGGAGGGGCGCGCGGTCGCCGTCGTGGGCGACGGGGTGAACGACGCTCCCGCCCTCGCGACCGCCGACCTGGGCATGGCGATCGGTGCCGGCACCGATGTCGCGATCGACGCCGCGGATCTCATCCTCGTGCGTGAGGACGTCATGGCGGTACCTGACGCGATCAGACTCGCCCGCGCGACCTTGCGGACTATTCGCGGAAACCTGTTCTGGGCGTTCGGCTACAACGTCGCGGCGATCCCTCTCGCCGCGGCGGGACTGCTCAACCCGCTCGTCGCCGGCGCGGCGATGGCCATGTCGTCGCTGTTCGTGGTCTCCAACAGCATGCGCCTGCGGCGGTTCGCGCCAAGTCCGGCGCCGAAGATCGACAGGACGTGACGACCATGTCCGGTGCCGCACTGGCGACCATGCCCGACGTGAACCTGCCGCCGCTCACGGTGACGAGGATGCTGACCAGCTGGACGCTGGATCCGGCGATGGTGCTCCCGATCGTCGCCGCGGGAGCCCTGTACGTGTGGGGCGTGAGAGCGCTGCGCCGCCGGGGTGACAGCTGGGAACGCAGCCGCACCGTCTACTGGTTCGTCGGGCTCGCGATCATCTTCGTCGCGACGTCCTCCGCGCTCGGGGTCTACGACCGCGTCCTGTTCAGCGTGCCCGCGATCCAGCACATGCTCCTGCAGATGATCGCTCCGGTGCCGCTCGTGCTCGGAGCGCCGATGCGGCTGGCGATGCGCACCCTGCCGACGCGCGGCAGGGCGGTGCTTCTCGCGGTGGTGCACAGCGCTCCGGCACGTTTCCTCGCGCATCCCGGCTTCACGTTCTTGCTGTTCTCGGTCAGCCAGTTCGCCTTCTACTACACACCGCTCTACGACTGGTCGCTCACCAACGTGTGGGCGCACGACCTCTCGCACGTGCACTTCGTGCTCGTGGGGTTCCTGTTCTACTGGTCGCTGCTGGGCGTGGACCCGGTGCCGCACCGGCCGCCGTTCGTCTTCCGGTTCGTGATGGTCGTCGGTCTCGGGCCTGTGCACATCCTGCTCGGCATCCCGATCATGATGATGGCGACTCTGGTCAGTGACTTCTACGTGGGAGCGGGCAGCCGGTCGTGGGGTCCCACTCCCCTGGTCGACCAGCAGATCGGGGGCGGTGTGCTTTGGGGTTTCGGCGACGTGGCGGCGGCGGTGCTCGTCGGCGCGTTCCTGCGTCAGTGGTATCGCTCTGACGAGCGGGAAGCGCGCCGGATGGACCGACGGCTCGACCGTGCGCACGGCGAGTCGGCGACGGTCACCCCGTGGTGGCTCCTCGAAGAAGGCGACAAGTCGGCCGAACTGCTCGGTCCTCAGCGAGATTCCGAACGAACGAGCCCACGAAAGCGGTCCCGGTGACGATTTCGACCTCCCGCCGTGGCGGGCGACCGGTGGTGTGGCTGACCGGAGGAGCGGCTGCCGGGCTGATGCTCGTCGTTGTGCTCGTGTCGGGCAATGGTGAGGCGTACGGGGCCATGGGTCTTCCGGATCCGGGGACCGTCACGAAGATCGGCACGTACGTGCTGCGGTTCGTGGCCGATCTGGCGGCGGCGCTCTGTGCCGGTGCGCTCTGCTACGCGACGCTCTTCGTTCCTCCGAAGGACTCCGGTGGCCTGACCGCCGACGGCTGGAGCGCGGTCCGGTTGGCCGGTTGGACCGCGTGGGTGTGGTTCGTCGCGGCCGCCCTGCTGGTGCCGTTCGACGGCGCCGAGTCGACCGGCGTACCGGTGACGGCGGTGCTGAGCCCCGAAGGCATCGCGGTGCTGGTCTCGGTGCTGAGCGAACCGGTCGCCTGGCTCATCTCGGCACTGGTGGCGCTCGGGATCGCTCTGTGCTGCCGGCGCGTGCTGCGGTGGCGGCCGGCCGCGGGGCTCGCGGTGGTCGCCGTGACGGGCTTGCTGCCGCCGGTCGTGGTGGGCCACGGCTCCGCCGGTCTCGCGCATGACGTGGCAATGAACAGTCTGGTCATCCACGTTGTCGCGGCGGCGCTGTGGCTCGGTGTGCTGGTCTGCCTGGCGCTGCACGTGCGTCGGGGCACCGGCCGGCCGGGAGTCGCGATCAGGCGTTACCGGCGGTTCGCGTTCTGGTGCTGGGTCGCGGTGGCTTCCTCGGGTGTCGTCGCCGCGCTCACGCTGGTCACACCTTCGCAACTGCTCACCACCGAGTACGGCCGGTCGACTCTCGCCAAGGTGGCGGTGTTCGCGTTGCTCGGTGCTCTCGGCGTGATGGCCCGCCGCCGGCTGGGGGTGGTCGCCCTCGTGGCGGCGGAGACGGTGCTCATCCTGGTCACGGCAGGGGTGTCGGCGGGTATGACCCAAGCGGTGCCGCCGGCGCTGCTCGGAGCCGATCTCAGCCCGCTCCAGGTCGCGCTCGGCTACAGGCTGCCCGGCCCACCGGATGCGCTGAGCCTGCTCCTCACCTGGCGCCTGGACCTCCTGCTGGGCGTCGGCTTCCTCACCGCTGCGGTCGGCTATGTGCTTGGCCTGCAACGGTTGCGCGCACGGGGCGGGCACTGGCCGGCGCACCGTACAGCGACGTGGCTGGCAGGCTGCGCCGTGGGTTTCGTGGCGACGTCATCGGGTGTGGGCGCCTACGCGCCAGCCAGCTTCAGCGTGCACATGACGATGCACATGGCGCTGAACATGGTCGCGCCTTTGTTGCTGGTTCTCGGTGCGCCCCTCACGCTGGCCTTGCGTGCGCTCGCGGAAGGGGGCAGTCCTCGCCAGTTGCTGGTCTGGGTTCTCGCCTCGCGGCTGGCCCGGACGCTGTGCCACCCGATCGTCGCGGCTGTCGTGTTCGTCGTCAGCTACTACCTGCTGTACTTCGGCGGCGTCTTCGAACCGGTGATGTCCGAGCACTGGTCGCGGATGGCGCTCAGCATGTTCGTTCTGGTCAGCGGCTACCAGTTCTACTGGGTCGTGGTGGGCGCGGATCCGGCACCCGGAAGGCTCCCGCACCTCGGCCGGCTGGGCCTGGTGTTCGCCGTCATGCCGTTCCACGGTGTGTTCGCCGTGATCCTGATGAGCACTAGCACGGTGATCGCCTCGAACTACTACCGCACACTCGCCCTGGGGTGGCCTGTCGACCTGCTGACCGATCAGCGACTGGCCGGGGTGATCTCGCTGGTCGTCGGCGAGCTCGCCCTGGTGTCCGCACAGGTCGTGCTCCTGGTGCAGTGGCAACGCCACGACCAGCTGGGCACCTTCCGAACGGTGCCGGCCGACCTCGACGACGAGGAGACCGCGGCCTATCGAGCGATGCTGGCAAAGCTCAGGCGCCGCTAGGCTGCCAGGTGTGCGGCGGTGGCCATCCAAGGGTCCATCGCCTCGGTTGTGAGTCGCACTGCTCGTTCGGCAGGAACGTCAACTCCGAGAACATCGCGGAACCTTTGGCTGGTCTTGCCGCATGGCGACGGGCACGGGTGCGAGATCAGATCCTCGAGCCCCGAGATCATCCGATTCGGACCCCGAAAGACCTCAGCCAGGCCAGCGGGTCGGCCTTGCGCCCCGCCTGGTCCCACAGCTCGAAGTGCAGGTGCGGCCCGGTGGAGTTGCCGCGGTTGCCGACCTCCGCGATGACCTGCCCCGCGCTGACCTGCTGGCCTTCGCGCACCGCGTAGCTGTTGATGTGGCCGTAAACGGCGATGGTCCCGTCCGTGTGCCGGACCCTGACCCACAGCCCGAAACCGCTGGCGGGACCCGCGTCCGTCACCACGCCGTCCATGACCGATCGGATCGGCGTGCCGATCCGGTTCGCGATGTCGAGGCCGTAGTGCGTTCCTCCCCAGCGCGGGCCGTAAGCCGACGTCAACGTTCCCTCAGTCGGCGCGAAGACCTTGATCTTGCGCCGCTCCTCGGCCTCCCGCTCGGCCTGAAGACGTGCTGAGGCCTCGGCCTCCCGCTGCTCGGTCATCCGCAGACTCTTGGTGAGCTGCGCCACGTCTCCCTCGTGGTTCGGCGGACGCAGCGCGAGCAGCTTCGGCTTGTCGGTGTCTCCACCGACACCTGCATACGCACCGGACATGGTGGCCGACAGCAAGCCGGCGTCGGACGCGGGAGCGGACGACGAGGTCGACGCCCCCGCGTTCACCTGGAACGCGGCCGCGGCACCGGCAGCCACCCCGAAGATGACGAGGTTGGCGGACAGGCTTGAGGAGGGCCGCGACGGCGGCCGGATGTGTCGTGCCATCTGTTCAGCCCGCAATCTGCCGTGCGCCGAGGTGGCACCGGGCACCGCGGATCGGGTCGAAGCTCGCCGATATGTCCCGAACACCGCGATTCAGTCGCTGCGACGTCACGTCGCGTCTACCTCCGTTGTCGAGAGCAAGGCCTTACGCCCAGGGGAAGTTACAGCCGAGCGACAGGCATGTCTACTATAGATATTAGTAGAACAGGACCGAGTGACGCAGGACACCACACACTGGCGACACTGGTCGTGGATTCGCAGCAATAGTCCACTATGGACATTTGCTCACTTTGTGCTACCCGAAGGAAAACAGCTCAATCCGGTCCATAGTGGACACGATCGAGCGACTGTGCCGCAGTGCCGGTGCGCGCTAAGTTGGTCACTGTGCGGATCGGGACGAGGACAGCGCGTGGCATTCACGTGACAGTGCTCGCCGTAGTGCTTGCAGTGGTCGCGTCGTTCTTCGGTGTCCCGTGCACGGCGAGCAGCCATGAATCTCCGGCCTCCAGCCATGTGCACACGAGCGGATTCGACTCAGGCGACCACTGCCATCACGGGCCGACCGAGATGGACAAGGCGGGGCTCGACTGTGCGTTTCCGCGGACGAGCGAGTCGGCGAGCGGCTCACCGCCGTCCTGCGGCGGCATCCTTCCCGACCGCGGGACCAGCGGACAGCACTCAGGCGCACCGGAAGTCGACGACCTCTCCAGATTCGGCCGTGGACTGCTGATCATCCTCAACGTGTCCCGGAACTGACCGGCGCACCGCAGCGTGGCGGAGACGAGACGCGTGTGACCGCGTGGCTCGACTGTTCACACTGCCCAGCGCAGGCATTTCCCGAGACCGTCACGGCACCGCCGTGCGCACGAACGCTGAGGACACGATGCTCACCACCAGCGGCAGGCACGCGACGCCCGCCCTATCACCAGCACGCCTGCTCACCTCGTCGGCCGCTCCTCTTTGCCACACCCCCGCCTCGGTGGTGGGGAACACCCCGATCCAGTGGATCGACGACCTGTCAGGCCTCTCGTCCCGAGGTTTCTGGGCCAAGCTCGAAGGCTTCAACCCTGGCGGGATGAAGGACCGCCCGGCGCTGCACATGATCGCCAAGGCACGTGAGCGCGGCGAGCTCGCTCCCGGCGACGCCGTGGTCGAGTCGACCAGCGGAACCCTCGGTCTCGGTCTCGCGCTCGCCGGCATCGTCTACGGTCACCCGGTGACGCTGGTGACCGACCCCGGTATGGAGCCGATCGTGCAGCAGATGCTCCAGGCCCACGGCGCACGCGTCGACCTGGTGCCATCGCCTCACCCCGTGGGTGGTTGGCAGCAGGCTCGACGCGACCGTGTCGCCCAGCTCCTCGCTGACACCCCTGGCGCCTACTGCCCCGACCAGTACCAGAATCCGGACAACGTGGCCGGTTACGAGTCGCTGGCGCTCGAGCTGGTGGCGCAGCTCGGACGTATCGACGTGCTGGTGTGCTCGGTCGGCACCGGTGGGCACTCCGCCGGGGTATCGCGCGTGTTGCGTGAGTACTTTCCCGACCTGCGTCTGGTCGGTGTGGACACCGTCGGTTCGACGATCTTCGGCCAGCCGGCCCGGCCACGGCTGATGCGGGGCCTGGGATCGAGCATCTACCCGCGCAACGTGGACTACGCCGCGTTCGACGAGGTCCACTGGGTCAACGCCGCCGAGTCGGTGTGGGCGTGCCGGAGGCTCGCCACCCATCACCACGCCAGCGGCGGGTGGAGTGTCGGCGCGGTCGCGCTCGTCTCCAGCTGGCTCGCGCGAACCAACGATCCGGACGTGCGCATCGCGGCCGTGTTCCCGGACGGACCGCAGCGCTACTTCGACACCATCTACAACAACACGTACTGCTCGGCCAACGAGCTGACGGTACGGCCCCCTGCCCTGGAGCCCGACGAGATCGTTTCCGCGAGCGACCGCGAGGTCACCGGATGGACGAGGTGTCGCACCGTCACCGACCCGGCGGGAGGCAGGGCGTGACGAGCACCCTGCGGCAGTTCCGGTCGTTCGATCGGCCGGTGCGGCTGTTGTTGATCAACCAGTTCAGCATCAACGTCGGCTTCTACATGCTCATGCCCTATCTCGCGATGCACCTGTCCGGAGCTCTCGCACTCACCGGCTGGGCCGTGGGCCTGGTGCTCGGCGTGCGGAACTTCTCCCAGCAGGGCATGTTCCTGATCGGCGGCACACTCGCCGACCGACTCGGATACAAGCCCCTGATCGTGGCGGGATGCGCGCTGCGCACGGCGGGGTTCGCCGTGCTCGGGTTCGCGGACAGCCTGCCGGCGCTGGTCGTGGCCTCGGCCGCGACAGGCTTCGCAGGGGCGTTGTTCAACCCCGCGGTGAGGGCGTATGTCGCGCACGACGCAGGACCACGACGAATGGAGGCGTTCGCGCTCTTCAACGTCTTCTATCAGACCGGCATCCTGGTCGGTCCGATCATCGGCCTCCTGCTGACCGGGGTCACGTTCAGGCTGACCTGCCTGGTCGCCGCCTGCGTGTTCGCAGCGCTGACCTTGCTGCAGGTCAAGGCCCTGCCCGCCCGCGAGCCGGATCGCACGGCCACGGGGACATCGGTGCTGGGCGACTGGCGGGAGGTGCTCGGCAACCGCCGTTTCGTCCTGTTCTCGCTCGTCATGGCGGGCTCGTACGTGCTGTCGTTCCAGGTCTACCTGGCGCTACCGCTGGAGGCACGGCGCCTGGCGGGTTCCGAAGCCGAGGGCACCGCGTTGGTCGCCGGGCTCTTCGCCATCTCCGGCATCCTGGCCATCGCGGGCCAGATGCGCATCACCGCGTGGTGCCGGAGCAAATGGGGCCGGGATCGGTCGCTCGCGGTGGGCCTGGTCCTGATGAGCGCCGCCTTCGTCCCGCCTGTGATCACCGCGGCTTCACCGGACGGCGTGGGGGCGGTCGCGTACGTACCGCTCGTATTGTCGGCATCGTTGCTCGCGCTGGCAACGACCGTGGTGTTCCCCTTCGAAATGGACACCATCGTCTCGTTGTCCGGCGAGAGGCTCGTCGCGACGCACTACGGCTTGTACAACACCATCGTCGGCGTCGGCATCATGGCGGGCAATCTGTCGACCGGCGTGGTTCTCGATCTGAGCAGGTCGGCGGACGCGCCATCGACGCCGTGGTCCGGGCTCGCCGCACTGGGCGCGTTCTGCGCCTGGTGCCTGCACCTGCTCAGCCGACCCGCGCCTGCCACACGGGCGAAAACGCATGGCAAAGAGCCTGCCCGAAGCTACTATAAGAAATAGTAGAAAGAACCACCCGGCGCTGTCGGCCAGGAGGAAGTCATGCACGGACTCGGAACCCTGGAGGCCGCGATCATGGACGTGTGCCGACGGGAGCAGCGGCCGCTCAAAGTCAGGGAAGTACTCGACGACGGGCGAACGCGGGCGTAAACGACAGTCCCGACTGCGCAGAACGCCCCACGCCGGGAGGCGTTGGCGAGCTGTGAGCCCGACAGCAAGACACACCGGCGTGCAGCCGCCCTGAGCCGCACGGGAGAGGCGGCGCGTGCACCACGCGAAGCGGCGACATCCCTGTCGTACCGGAACGATCGACAAGGCCCGGCGTGCAATGAGAAGAAGCGCACGCTAGCATTCATGCATAGATTGCTATGCATGAATGCGTAACCCGAAGGGATCTTCGAAGTGGGAACTGGACATGGGCACGGGCACGGGCACGTGACCGTTTCAGGCCAGCACCGCGGACGTCTCATCGGCGTGCTCGCGATCACCGCGAGCATCATGGTCGTGCAGGTCATCGGCGCGTTGCTGTCCGGCAGCATCGCGCTGCTCGCGGACGCCGGCCACATGCTCACCGACTCGGCCGGTGTCGCGCTGGCCCTGGTCGCCATCACACTGGCCGCGCGGCCCCCCACGGCGAAGCGCACGTTCGGCCTGGCCAGAGCAGAGATCCTGGCCGCGGCGGTCAACGCCGCTGTACTGCTCGGCCTCGGCGCCTACATCATGTACGAGTCGATCTCCCGGTTGACCGAACCTCCCGCCCTGCAAAGCGGTTCGATGCTCGTCTTCGGCATCATCGGTCTCATTGGCAACGTCGCGTCGATGCTGCTGCTGTTCAAGGCGCAGAACGCCAGCCTCAACATGCGCGGCGCGTTCCTCGAGGTAGTGACCGACACCCTGGCGTCGGTCGGTGTCATCGCCGCCGCACTCATCGCGATGTTCACCGGCTTCACCCGCGCCGATGCGATCGTCGCGGTCCTAATTGGACTGCTGATCCTCCCCCGCGCGTTCAGCCTGCTGCGCGCAGCCGTCGACGTGCTGCTCGAGGCCGCGCCGAAGGACGTGAACCTCGACGAGGTCCGGCAGCACATCCTGGAAGTGCCGCACGTCCGCGACGTTCACGATCTGCACGCTTGGACGGTGACCTCCGGTATGCCCGTTCTGTCGGCGCACATCGTGGTCGAGGACGAGTGCTTCAACGACGGGCACGCACCGCAGGTGCTCGACCAGCTCCAGACCTGCCTCGCTGGTCACTTCGACGTCGCGCACTCCACCTTCCAGCTGGAACCCACGAGCCACGCCGCCCACGAGCAACCTGTTCATCCGTGAGCGGACAGTGCGGAACGGTGGGTTCCGGCATGAGCGCCAGCACGGGTACTTGAGGAGTCGATGGCCGCAGCCGTCGTGATCAGACTCGTAGCGTCGTTCAACACACCGGCCGTATCGGGGAAAGGCCGAAGATGTGGTGGAGACCGTATCCACACGTGCCGGTGATCGCGAATTCGCCTTGAAGGTCCAGCCGGCCAGGCTTGGGCGCTGCCCGCCGGCCAGAAAGCATTGAGAAGTCGCCGAACGGTGTAGCTCATCAGGCCCGTCTACATCGCAGGCGGTGCGACAAGACGGAATCCCCTGCCTAGTAACGAGGTAATCCACTAGCGGTGTCCGAGTTGGTGCATGGGAACTGACGTGGACATCGACCGTCCGGGTCGACCCGTGCCAGTTCGGCTCCCAAGCCTCGTTGGTCAGGTCTTCCCAATGCCAGACAGTGCCGAGGTCGATCTCCCTGCGAGTCAAAGAGACCGACTGGCCGTCCACGCTCGCCCTGCGGGTGCACGGCTCCCCAACAGCGGAGTGGACCGGGTTGCGCCGTTACGCCGGCTCGCTCCCCTGCGGCGACCCGCTGCGATCTCCTGCTCACCGCATCGATCCTCGCCACGAGCTCAACGGGTCCGGGGCCGGCTCCCATGGGGGTCCTCGGGGAAGGAGAGAGCCGGCCCCGGTCCCGCTACCGCGCTTCCGACAACCCGAACTTGTTGTGGAAGGCGCGGAGCCATCCCGGCAACCACCAGTTGCCGTTGCCGCACATGCGCATCAGAGCGGGCATGAGCGCACCTCTGATCAACGTGGCATCGACGATCACCGCGATCGCGAGGCCGACACCGAGCAGCTTGACCGGAGTCAGCCCCGAGGTCGCGAAGGCGAACAGCACCACCGCGACGATCACCGCGGCCGCCGTGACCAGACGTCCTACCCGCTCGAGGCCCCACGCGACCGAGGCCACGTTGTCACCGGTGAGCTCGTGGTGTTCCTTGATGCGGGACAACATGAACACCTGGTAGTCCATCGACACGCCGAACGCCACGCAGAACATCAGGATCGGCATTCGGATGTTGACGTTGTCGGTGACGATGAAGTCGCCGACCAGCCAGCGCAAGTGGCCTTCCTGGAAGATGAAGACCATCGCGCCGAACGTCGCGGTGAGGCTGAGCAGGTTCATGAAGATGGCCTGCAACGGGATCAGCAAGCTGCCGGTGAACAGGAACAGCAGGATGAACGTGGTCACCGCGATGAACAGCAACACCCACGGCAACGCACCGCCGACATTCACACGCGCGTCCACCAGCTGCGCGGCCTGACCACCGACCAACCGGTCCGTTGACGGTGAGGGCAGGTCTCGCACCTTCGCCACCAGGTCGCCGCCCTGCGGCGAGTAGGGCTCAGGCTCGGAGATGATCGACACCCAGGTCCCGACCGGCGCGTCGAACCTCGCCGAGCTCGGGTCCGGCGGCGCGACCTGCTCACCCTTGATGTACGAGCCGGTGGCGGCGTCGACCCTGGTGACGCCGCTGATCTGCGACAGCTTGGTGGCGTAGTCACCGATCTTCGTGGAGTCCGCCAGCGCGGGCACGCCTGGCAGCACCACGGTGAGCGGCGAGTCCTCCTTGCTCGCGTAGTTGTCGCGGATGTACTGCGCGGCAACGTGCGCCGGCGCGTCGGGCGGCAGCACCCGGTCGTCCGACTCACCGAACTTGGCGCCCAGGAACGGCGATCCCACGACGAGCAGCAGCGCCGTCACGATCAGGAAGAACGGCAGCGGCCGCTTCATCACGATCAACGACCAGCGGTGCCAGAAGCCGCCGCTGCTGCCGTCCTGCGCGGTCTTCTTGCGGGACTTGAACAACCCCTGCAGGCTCAGCGCGTCGACCTTGCGCCCCAGTACCGACAACAGTGCGGGCAGCACGACCACCGCTCCGAGCGCCGCCAGCGCCACGACCGAGATGCCGGCGTAGGCGAACGAGCGCAGGAAGTTCATGGGGAACAGCAACAACGACGACATCGACACCGCGACGGTCAACGCGGAGAAGACGACCGTACGACCAGCCGTGCGAACCGTGGTGCCGATCGCCTCCCGCACATCGGATCCGCTGGCCAGCTCCTCGCGGAATCTGGTGAGGATGAAGAGGCTGTAGTCGATCGCGAGGCCGAGTCCCAAAGCGATGGTGATGTTCACGGCGAACACCGACACCGGCACCATCATGTTGAAGACCTTCAACATGACGAGCGCACCGACCACCGCCAGACCACCCACTGCAAGCGGCGTGAGCGCGGCGATGACACCGCGGAACACCAGCAGCAGGATCAGCAACGTGAGCGGCGCGGCGATGAGCTCGGCCCGCACCAGGTCCTCGTCGCTCTGGGTGTTGACCTCGGCGCGCACCTGCGCGACACCCGTTGCCTCGATGGTGAAGCCCTCGCGCTGACCGACGATCGTGGGCACGATGCGCGTGGTCGCCTTGCTGACCTCGTTCTCGTCGCCGACGAGCCGGACGAGGATCATCGCGGACTTGCTGTCCTCACCCCGAAGCGGCGGCGCGCCGTTCAGGCTCCAGAACGATTCCGCCTGCACCACACCGGACTCCCTGGAGAGCCGGTCGGTGAGCTCGGTGCCGAACTTGACCGCGGCGGGGTCCTCGACGGATCCCGTCGTCTTCACCAGGAACACCAGATGTGGTGCTCCTGCTTTGAAGTCCTTGTTCAGGATGTTGTCGGCGCGGGTCGCTTCCGCGTTGGTCGCGGTGATCCCGCCTTCGGACAGGCGTTCGGTGACGTCCGAGCCGAACGGCAGCGCGAGTCCGATCGCGACGACCACGGCGACCAGCACCAGGATCCGGCGCCGGAAGACGCCGTGTCCGATGCGTTCCAGCAGAGAGCGCTTTGCCCCCTTGCTGATGCCGGGCGGCGCCTCCCGCTCCTTCTGGTCCGCTGTCATGTGTTGCTCACTCCTCGGTGAAACTCCTGCGAGCGGGCGAACGTCACCCGATGACAGAAGTCTGCGGGCGCGGCCCGTCCCGAGACTTGTAAGAAACGGCTATACCCACCAGGGGTAAGTGCACTATCGGGTGCGACTGTGTCGTTCAGGGACGTCCATGCATCCCACGGTCACCTTCTCGCAGTCCTCGCTGGGAGGATGCGGCGACACCGCCCTGGCGAGCAGGGACGGTGCGAGTCCGAAGGTGCGGCGGGTGACGTTGGTGAGGTGTGCGGAGTCGGTGAATCCCGCGGTGTGCGCGGCCTCGGTCAGCGTGGAGCCGCCGAGCACCGACTCGACGGCGCGCTGCAGCCGCAACCACAGCACGTACCGCCGGAACGACAGGCCGATCTCCGACGCGAACAGGTGCCGCAGCCGACTGTCCGAGATGCCCACCGCGCCGCTCACCTCGGCCAGCGACACAGGGCCGCTGATGATCGTCGGCAGGTACTGGATCGCGTCCTCCAGCACCGGATGCCCGGCGACACCGGTCACGACCCGGCAGTCCACACCGAGCGCGCCGAACATGCGGCACACCAGCGCTTCCGGTTCCTGGTCGTCACGGCTGAGCACCGCGGGCGTCAACGCACGGGCGGCGTCCGCCCAGTCCGCCACCGACGAAGAGACGCCGCGGGCGACGAGCTCCCGGCCGGTGGTGCTCTCCGGTTCGAGGTAGAGCATCACCGTGCGCGGGTTGCCCTCGACGATGGCGTGCGGTTCGTTCGCGGGGATCACGGCGGACTGGCAGCGCTGCCGCCGGCCCTCGCCGTCCTGGAGTTCGATCTGGCCGTCGGCGACGACGATCTGGATCGCGTGGTGGGCGTGCTCGGCCGCGTGGCCGACCGCGCCGAGGTAGAGCTGCCACCCAGGCCGGATGACGCCGAACCCACCACTCCAGGTGTCGTCCGCCATCAGCCTCCCCCGTCCACGCCGGCCCCCGCACGTGGGCACCATTGTGACAGGGGCGAACATCAAACGGTCGATTCGTCCGATTCAGCGACGTGGGCGAACGCGCGCACCTGCGCCGTGAGCGCCACCTTGCCAGTGTTCTCGACCTCGACGCTGATGCCGAAAACGATTTCGGGTGAACTCGTGCAGCCGAGGTGAAGTCGACGCGATGAGCGGACTGAGCGCTGACCCGGCTCCGCCCGCCGCCTGGTCCCACGCTCGTGGCGATGGCTCTTGCCTGCAGGGGCAATGCACGGCTAGCGACCCTGAACCGACTGCGAACGACAAGGAAGACAGTCGCCGCGTTGTCCTTCGCCTGGCCGCATCCTGGCACGTTCGAGTCCGTGCTCTTGGTGTCGAGCAGGAAACAACCCGAGCATTCGACAGAGGCAATCCGCTCGCCAGCGGCTTCGGTGATCGTCACGGTAACGGTGAGGAAAGGTTCCGAGGCGGCAGGGCGCACACTGCCATTTGAGATCTCACTTGCAGCTCTCCGGGGCTTGTAACGAAGCCCGTTGCGCAACCGACCTTCGATACGACCGAGCAGCTACTACAGGGTCTAGTAGTCGCGGTGTCGCAGAGAGTGTTCGCTTATCCGAGAGGTGGACTGCATGACGGCGCCGAACGCCAGGCCCCATATGCTGCTGAGACGTCTTTCCCGTGCGCTGTTGTCCCTTGTGGTCGGTGCGGGCGTGGCCATGCCATTTGTGGTCGCGTCCGCACCGACGGCGTTGGCGGCGCCGTGTGACGCGCCCGTGTCCAACAAGGTGCTGTGCGAGAACACGAAGCCCGGTACGCCGAACTGGCAGGTGACCTCAAGGGACGACTCAATTCTCGGTTACACGACCGACATCAGCGTCACGCCCGGCGGTCGCGTGGACTTCAAGATGCTGACCACGGCGTCGTCCTACACGATCGATTTCTATCGCCTCGGCTGGTACGCGGGCGTGGGCGCGAGGCACATGGGCCAGGTCAGCCGGAATTCCGCGCAGAACCAACCACCCTGTCTGCGGGACGCTCCGACCGCGCTCATCGACTGCGGGAACTGGGCGGTCTCGGTCAGCTGGACCGTGCCGTCCGACGCGGTGTCCGGCATCTATTACGCGCGGACGAGGCGAAACGACACGGGTGCAGAGAACGAGATCGTGTTCGTCGTTCGGGACGACACCTCGCGCTCGAAGATCTTCCTTCAAACCTCGGACGCCACCTGGGTGGCGTACAACCGCTACGGCGGCAACAGCCTGTACTTCGGCGACGGCCCTGGTCAGGGCGGCAGCTCGTACAAGGTCAGCTACAACCGTCCGTACACCGGTGGTGACGGCGACGAGAACTTCATCTTCAACGCCGAGTACCCGATGCTGCGCTTCCTGGAGGCCAACGGGTACGACGTGAGTTACACGACCGAGGTCGACACCGCGCGACGTGGTCAGCTGATCAAGAACCACAAGGTGTTCATGCCCGTCGGGCACCCCGAGTACTGGTCGAACGAACAGCGCGCGAACGTGGAGTCCGCTCGCGACGCCGGTGTGAACCTGGCGTTCCTGACTGGCAACGAGATCTTCTGGAAGTCCCGCTGGGAGAAGAGCATCGACTCCTCCCAGACTGACTGGCGAACGGTCGCGAGCTTCAAAGAGACCAAGGGCACCCAGAACGACGGCCTGAACGACTGGACCGGTACGTGGCGCGACCCGCGCTACAGCCCGCCGCAGGACGGCGGCAGGCCGGAAAACGCCCTGCTGGGCAACATCTTCACCGTCAACGGCCGCCGCGACGACTCGATGCAGGTGCCTGCCGCGTACGGCAAGATGCGGCTCTGGCGGCACACCGACCTGCAGACCATGGCGGCGGGCAGCACCTACACGTTCCAGCCCGGCACGCTCGGCTACGAGTGGAACACCGTCGAGGACAACGGGTTCCAGCCGCCAGGCGTGGCCCAGCTGTCCCGTACGACGGTCGATCTGCAGGGCTACTACGTGCTGAAGAACCACGGCGACGAGTACGGCTCCGAGATCAAGACGCACGCGGTCACCTACTACCGCCACCCCAGCGGGTCGCTCGTGCTCGCGGCGGGCACCGTGCAATGGGCTTGGGGCGTCGACGATGAGCATGCGTTCCGCACGAACACGCCGACCTCCGACGTCAGGATGAAGCAGGCGACCATCAACTTCCTGGCGGACATGGGTGTGTTCCCGTCCACGTTGCAGGCAGGATTGACGGCAGCGACGGCGAGCAGTGACACGGCCCCTCCGGGCGTGACGATCAGCAACGTGCCCGCGCAGTCGACGGTCGCGCAGCCGTACACGTTCTCCGGCACGGTGATCGACGCCTCAGGCCAGGTGGCCGGTGTCGAGGTGTCCACGGACGGCGGCAACCGCTGGCATCCGGCGACCTGGCAGGCCGGGCAGACGACGTGGAGCTACACCTACACACCCTCGCAATCCGGCACGGCACAGCTGCGAGTTCGAGCGGTCGACGACTCGGCGAACCTCTCCGCACCGGTCTCCGCGACACCAGGTGTGTCGTCGAGGACCTGCCCGTGCGGGGTCTTCGCCGGCAGCGACCTGCCCAAGGTCGCCTCGGCCAACGACAGCTCCGCACTGGAGCTCGGCATGAAGTTCCGCAGCGCCACCTCCGGTTATGTGCGCGGTGTGCGGTTCTACAAGGGTGAGGGCAACACCGGCTCGCACACCGGATCGCTGTGGTCGAGCAACGGCGAACTGCTGGCCTCCGGCACGTTCGTGAACGAGACGGCGACGGGCTGGCAGACGCTGCTCTTCCCGTCACCGATCGCGGTTCAGGCGAACACCACCTACATCGCCTCGTACTTCACGCCAACCGGCCGTTTCTCCTACGACACCGAGTACTTCTTCCGCAAGGACAAGAAGCTGGAGCCCCTGACCGGACTGCAGTCCGGTGCGGACGGACCGAACGGCGTGTTCAAGTTCGGCGCGGGCTATCCGAGCAACACCTTCGGCGACACCAACTACTGGGTCGACGTCGTGTGGGCGCCGGATCCTGGCCCGGACACCCGCGCACCGATCCAGACGTCCAGCTCCCCGTCCGCCAACGCAGGCTCTGTCGCACTCACCACGACGGTGTCGGGAACGTTCGACGAGAACGTGTCACTGACCGGCGTGCAGTTCACCGTGACCGGCCCGAACGGCGCGGTGGCCGGCGCCACCTCGCTGTCCGCGGACACGCGCACCGTGACGTTCACGCCGTCGGCCCCGCTCGCCGCGGCGACGGCTTACACAGCAACGCTGAGAGCCGCGGACGCGTCGAACAACCTTTCCGTGGCAACCAACTGGACGTTCACGACCGGTTCACCCCGTCCGGCAGCATGCCCGTGCACGGTCTGGGACGACTTCGCCGCACCCGCCACCATGGACGCCGGTGACACCAACCAGGTCGAGGTCGGCACGAAGGTCCGCTTCGACGGCAAGGGCGAGGTCCTCGGCGTCCGATTCTACAAGGGACCTGGCAACACCGGCACCCACACCGGCTCGCTGTGGACCTCTACCGGGCAACTGCTCGCCCAGGGAACGTTCACCAACGAGACGACCTCCGGCTGGCAGAAGCTGACGTTCAGCACACCCGTCGCGGTACAGGCGAACACGACCTACGTCGTCTCGTACTACGCCCCGAACGGCCGATACTCCGTCACCTCCGGGTACTTCAACGGCCAGGGCGCGGACTACAAGTCCCTGCACGCCCTGCAGAACGGCACGGACGGCGGCAATGGCATCTACCGGTACGGCAGTGGCGGTGGGTTCCCCAACTCGTCCTACAACGCGACGAACTACTGGGTCGACGTCATCTACCGAAACGGCCTCAACGGCGACACCACTCCCCCAACGCTGACCAACCGCACACCGGCCGTCGACGCCACGAACGTGTCGCTCACGGCACCTCTGACCGCGACGTTCAGCGAACCGGTCGACCCCGCCTCGGCACAGATCTGGCTGACCGATCCCAGGGGCGGCAAGTTGACGGGATCGGTATCGCTCTCAGCCGACCAGAAGACCGTCACGTGGACACCGGCGGGCAAACTCGCCCCCGGTACGCGCTATCAGGCGCACGTGGGCATCGCCGACGCCAACGGCATCGCGCTGGCCGCGCCGGCGGAGTGGGGCTTCACCACCACGACGACACCGACCTGCCCGTGCTCGCTGTTCAGCACAGCGTCCATACCCACTGTGACGTCCACGGACGACAACGGCGCTTACGAGCTCGGCGTCCGGTTCACGCCGACCCAGTCCGGGCAGATCACCGGCGTGAAGTTCTACAAGGGCACGGGCAACACCGGCACCCACACCGGCTCGCTGTGGAACGCATCCGGTTCGCGACTGGCGACTGGCACGTTCTCCAACGAGACCACGAACGGCTGGCAGACGCTGACGTTCGCACAGCCGGTGATAGTCAGCTCCGGACAGACCTACACCGCCTCGTACACGACCACCACCGGCCGCTACGCGGTGAACGGCGGGTACTTCGGCACAGGGCCGGTCAATTCGGGACCGCTGATCGCACCCCAGGACCAGAACGGCGTGTTCGTGCCCGGCTCCGGCTTCCCGACGATGACCTACGGCTCCGGCAACTACTGGGTCGACGTGGTCTACCAGCCCAACGCCGACAACGACGCACCGGTCGTTCAGGCCCGTACCCCCCTGGATGGTGCCAGCGAGGTCAGCCTGACGAGCACGGTGACGGCGTCGTTCAACGAGCCCGTGGAGCTGAGCACCGCGCAGTTCTCGCTGACCGATCCCGGCGGTGCAAAGGTCACCGGCACGCTGGCGTTGTCCGGCGACCAGAGGACCGTCACGTGGACTCCGTCAGCGAGGCTCGCGGCGGGCACGCGCTACACGGCGAGCCTGCGGATCGCGGACGCGTACGGGAACCTGATGCCCGCCGCGACCGCGTGGTCGTTCACGGCAACGACCACCCAGGCGTGCCCGTGCTCGTTGTTCAGTGCCGCAACGGTTCCGACGGTCGCGGCCACGGATGACAGCGGCGCCTACGAGCTGGGTGTGCGGTTCGCGTCCTCGACCGGCGGCAAGGTGACCGGTGTGAAGTTCTACAAGGGCGCCGGCAACACCGGCACCCACACTGGTTCGCTCTGGACCGCGGACGGAACGCGGCTGGCAGTCGGCACGTTCTCCAACGAGACGGAGACGGGCTGGCAGACGCTGACGTTCTCGACACCGGTGGACATCACCGCTGGCGTCACCTACGTCGCCTCGTACACCACAACGACGGGCAGGTACGCGCTCGACACCGGGTACTTCTCGGCATCGGCTGTGACCAGTTCGCCGCTCAGCGCGGGGATAGCCAACGGCGTCTTCCAAGCGGGGTCGGGATTCCCGTCGACCACGTACAACGGCGGCAACTACTGGGTGGACGTGATGTTCCAGCAGAGCTGACCGCAGAATGCGGAACGGCGGGCCATGCGGACTTCCGCATGACCCGCCGTTCTGTCGGTGACAGCCTCATCAGGCTCGTCGTGGGCGCAGGAGTGCCCAATCCCGAAGGGCTGGAAGGACCTGCGGAACCCCGCGATGCCGACCTGCGCCCGGTATCTCCGTCCGGCGTCTACCGGTGAGACGAAGAAGTTGTCAGGCCGGAGAGATCAACCGCCGATCACGTGCGGACCGACTCGGCAATCATTCCTTCTGCTCGGGCTGCCGCGCCTGGCGGGCAACACCAACGGGTCTTCAGCACGTCACCGTCGTCACAGCATCGTCCACACCAGACAGTGGAAGGCGGCAGGACGGCGCGGATATCCCGGCCACGAAGGTTCTGCGGCGCCGACTCAACCAACGATCCGCCGTGCGCCGATGTAGTGGCCATCACCGCGCAGCGATCGCACGTCCACCAGTTGCCCCTCAGTGGGCGCGTCCACCATCTTGCCTTCACTGACGAACATGGCCACGTGGTGGATCATCGCCGGATTTCCCGACCCGTCGTCGTAGAACACCAGATCGCCGGGCTGCAGCTCGTTCTGCGCCACCGGCCTGCCGACGCGGTACTGGTCCACCGCGACGCGTGGCAGAGTGACGCCGGCGGCGGCGTAGGCCCACTTGGTCAACCCGGAGCAGTCGAAGGCGTTCGGACCGTTGCCGCCCCACTGGTACTGGGCTCCGCGCTTGGACAAAGCCGCCTGCAGGGCGGTGTTGGCCGCGCCGGGCGGTCCCAGATAGGTCCCAGTGTCCTTCACCTGGCCGAACCCGAGGCCGGCTTTCTGCGTGGAGCTGAGGTTGCCAACTGCCTTGCGGAGCTCGGTGATCCGGCCGTCCATTTCGGACTTGCGCTTCTTGAGGTCGTCCGAGAAGGTCGCGGCTTCGCTCGCCGCCTTCTCGGCACGCTGCTGGGCGTCGGTCGCCTGCGCCACCGCGACCGACAGCTTGTTCATCGACTCGGCGTTGTCGCTCGCCAGCATCTCCAACGCGGACATGCGGTTGAGGAAGTCCTGCTGGGAGTCGCTGACGAGCATCGCGGAAAGCCCGTTGAACCGCGCGCCCTGGAAGGTGGCTTCGGTGAGCACATCCACCTGACCACGCAACTGCTCCTCGGCCTGCTTGGCCTGCTCCAGCTCGGCGCCGACCTTGGTCAGCTCGGTCTTCCTGGCGTCGAGGTTCTCCTGGGCCTTAAGCACGTCGTCGTTGAGCTTCTCAGCCTGTTGGCTCAGCTCCTCGTACTGCTTGACCGGGTCGGCGACGGGCTGAGCCGCGGCCGGACCGGGGCTGCTTCCCATAGCCACCAGAACGGCTGCAGACGCCACGGCGCCTCGAGTACCGCGCTTGAATCGTTGCGACGTCACGTCGCGCATACCTCCGTAGTCGGGAACAGGCCTCCCCCGATGCCCTCGGGCAAGTTACGGCAACATCACGAAGATGTCTACTAGCTGACCTAGTAGAAAACGGCGAGCCACCAGCGCCACGGGGGGTGCTCGACTCCCGTACGAATCCGGCGCATCACGTGGATCTTCCAGCGCGAACGTCGTGAACAAGGAGCGCGAAGCCACTTGTTGCCGTCATTGAACCGGTTGGATCCGTGACCCGTAGACAGCAGTGATGCAATCTACTAGGTACGGTAGTTACATGGCTTCGGGCACGCACGGCAGGGCGATCCAGTGGATCATGCTGTGCGTGCTGTTCCTCGGCCTGGTCGGGATGCATCACATCGCCACGAACGACGACATGGCGCCTGCGCGAGGCTCGGTGTCCGCGAGTGCGCACGACGCGCCGTCGTCCGATCGTCCGGCGCCACAGCCAGCGCATGAGATGTCGCATATGTGCGTTGCGGTGCTCTGCGCCGTCGTGTCGTTGCTTCTGCTCGTCGGACTGCTGCTGCTTCGGACCGACCGTCAGATCGCCGAACGCGTGCCTGCATCGGCATGGCCAAGAGCTCCCGATCGACCGCCCCCCAGAGGCGGCCGCGACTTGCTCGGTTCCTTGTGCGTTTTGAGATTGTGATCAGCCCGGTCCTCAGAGGCAGTCACTTTCCCAGCGCAGAAGGAAGAACAATGAGGAAGTCTCTGATCGTGTCCGGCGTCGCCGCTGTCGCGCTCGTCACCGGGTGCAGTAGCGGCAGCAGTGACATGACAGGCATGCAGCACAACTCGTCGACCGCGTCGACTCCGTCCGCGGGCCAGCAGGCGGCGGACCGCAACGAGCACGACGTCACGTTCGCCCAGGACATGATCCAGCACCACCAGCAGGCGCTGGACATGGCGAAGATGGTTCCGGGCAGGAGCACGAACGCGAAGGTGCTCGATCTCGCCAAGCGCATCGAGGGTGCTCAGGATCCGGAGATCAAGACGATGACGGAGTGGCTCTCGAAGTGGGGCGCCTCCTCGACCTCGTCGTCGATGCCGGGGATGAACCACGGCTCGATGGGTACCGGCATGATGACCGCCGAGGAGATGGCCAAGCTCGGTCAGCTCAAGGGCGCCGAGTTCGACCGCATGTGGATGGAAATGATGACCAAGCACCACCAGGGTGCGATCGAGATGGCCAAGACTCACCTCGAGAAGGGCAGCAACGCCGACAGCAAGAAACTCGCTCAGGAGATCATCACCGCTCAGCAGGCCGAGATCACCGAAATGCAGGACCTGCTGAAGCAGGGCTGACCGTTCGATGGCGTTCGGGCCGGGACCACCAAGCTGGTCCCGGTCCGAACGATCTTCTAACCGAGTCCGGGGGAGTTCTTCAGTGAGGCTGGAACGGGAACTCCAACCACCGTCTACTATAGCCAGTCGTAGTGAGGACCGGCTTCTCCTGCCGCATCCTTTCCGCTGGGAGGAACGATGCACGGGCTCGGTGATCTGGAAGCCGCGGTCATGAACATCTTGTGGCGGGATCAGCCGCTCAAGGTGCGTGATGTGCTCGACAGGCTCGAAACGGGGAAGAAACTCGCGTACACCACCGTGATGACCGTGCTCGACAACTTGCACCGCAAAGGCTGGGTCACGCGTGAACTGGTGGGCAAGGCCTATCAGTACGAGCCGGCGTTGAGCCGGGCCGAGGCGGCTGCTCAGACCGTGCGGGACGTCCTCGCCTCGTCAGGTGACCCCGAAGGCGTGCTGATGCACTTCACGCTGTCGGCCACCGAGCACGAGTCGGACCTGCTTCGTCAGGCTTTGCTCAAGCGGAAGAGGTCTTCCTCCTCATGACCGTCGCAGTCTCCCTGCTGCTCGGCGCCGCGCTGGTGGGCTGGCTGGCGCCCACTTTTCTCGCGCGTCGAGTCGTCAGCGGGGGCGATCCGCTGGTCGCCGTGGTGGCCTGGCTCACCTCAGCGTCAGCGGTGGTGGCCACCACCGCTGCGGGTGTCGTCCTCATGCTGCTGCCCGACCACGGGTTCGGGCAGTCGATGCTCACCGCACTGCACAACTGCTGGTCGTCCATCCAGTACGGGAACCTCCCGAACCTCGAGGCATCCGCAGGTGCTCTGGGCGCGGCGCTGCTGGCAGGGCTGGGAGTCCGTCTTGTCGTCGTGTCGGTCCGCAGCGCGCAACGACGCGCTCGCGCGCGTGCCGACCATCTCGCGGTACTACGCATCGCCGCACGACACGATGGCGAAACGCTGTGGCTTGAGCACGACGATCCGCTGGCGTTCAGCCTCGCTGGAAAGCCCGGAGTCGTCGTGGCCACGGAGGGCTTGGCCAAGCAGCTGACAAGGGCCCAGGTTGAAGCCGTCCTGGCACACGAGCGCGCACATCTGTCCGGCCGGCACCACCTGATCATCGCGACCGCAGAGGCACTGGCCAACACGTTTCCGTTCCTGCCTCTGTTCAAGCTTTCACCTGCGATGCTGCGTGAACTGGTGGAACTGGTCGCCGATGCGGCGGCAGTGCGCGCATGCGGCGCGGAAGCCGTTCGGGACGCCTTGTTGAAGGTGTCGCGCAAAGGCACACCCGGCACGGCTCTGGCGATGAGCGGCACCTCGATCGACGTGCGAGTGGAGCGACTGAACAACGGACGTTCTCCCACCAGCCGCCGGCGCCAGCTGTTCTCGTGCGGACTGGCGGGAGTCACGGCCATGGTCCTCCCCACGCTGGTGGCCTCCGGGATGACGTTCGCGGTGGTCGCCGTGGCCTGTCCGGTTGTCTGACCTGTCAGCTCACCGATCGGCAGGCTGCAGCCGCGCCATCTCGGCCGTGACGAGCCAGCTTCCGCCAGTTTGACGACGAAGCGTGACGAACGTTTCGCGGAGCTGGCCGTCGCCTGATCGCCAAGAGGCCTTGGTGGTCACCGCCGACTGTTCCTCGTTCCCGACGACCACCTCCACGCTGATGACGACAGCCTCACCGGTTGCCTCGACGACCAGCGAGCCACGTGGATTGTCCGGGTTGCCAGGCGCGAGGTACGGCAGCACTCGGCGGTTTGCGCGGCCGACCTCGTCCCGCCCAGCCGAGTGCGCGGCCTCGATGTAGGCCTTCGCCACCGAGCGGGGATCGGCGAAGTTCGTTCCCGCAGCCGCTGAGGGTGTGACCGGGAGCGGCGGCGGCGGTGTTTCACCTATCGCGGAGCGTGCCGCGGGCCCGACAGCTTCCTCGGTCGGCGACGGCGACTGCAAGGGCGGCGATGTAGCCGTGGTGGCAACCGGTACCTGATCTCCGCTGGTGTCCGTGTCGATCAAGCCGGACATGACCAGCAGAGCACCTACGGCCAGTACTGCGAACAAGATGCCTCTGGGACTGCCGGCCGCCATAACGGTGCTCCTCGATCACGCGATGAAGCTGATGTGCAGGTGGTCGTAGTGACCGCCGGTCGGGTTGGTGATGTCATACACCCCGGCACCGGTGTACTTCTCTCCCCATCCCCCCTGGTCACCGGTGGTCGGATCCCAGTAGCGCCCCTGCCAGATGATGTAGCGAATCTTCAGCGGACCCGCGTAGGCCCTCGTCCAGGACGCCATCCGCCAGCCCGCCGCGAGTTGCTCGCCGGCCGGGAACACACCGAACCGGTCCGGGAACACGTCACAGGCCTTGCCTGTCGGATGGTCACTGAACGGCGTTTCCGGCCTCGCGCCCCAGCAGCTGACCGAGGCGACTTGCGCACCGAACGTGCTGCGGATCTGTTCCAGCGCATGTGCCGTCGTCGCGGTCAGGCATCCCGCTGTCGTCGGATCATCGACGACACATCCCGTAGGCGCCCCGGCATAGGGCACCGGCGCGGGCAGCCCGGCGAGGTCCGCACCACCTGGTACGGGTCCTCCGTCGCCAGACGGCGCAGCCTCGGTGGCGGCCCACTCGCGTTCGTACTTGCGAATGTTGTCGAGGTAGCGACGGATGAGGGAGACACACTCATCACCGCATCCGGCTTCCCCTGACTGTGGAATCCCGGTGCGGCTCAACATCACCCGGCCGCAGCCGGCGATGTGGCACACGCTCATCGCGTCGTGGGGATCGAGCGGTTTCCCGGTCTGTTTGATGTGTGCGGCCATCCCACGCAAGTTGCCGCACAGGAATTTGAGGCCGAGTGTCATGTGGATAGCCGGATCGAAGATGTCCGCTCCGGAGGGAGGAGGAACGCTCGCCCATGCCTGTCCACCGAGATTTTTCCAGTTCGCCTGGTTGATCTGGAGCAGGCCCGCCGCACCACCGTTGCTGTCGTCGCTCCACGCGGTCGGCCGCCAACCGGACTCGGCCTGCACTTCGGCGATGACCCGCAACGGGTTGAGCTCCGGGCAGTCCTTGCCAACGAATGACGTGATGATCGGAGCCACTTCTCGCGCCAGCGGCGGAATCTTGTTGATGTCGAAGGTGGCCTGTCGTGTGGTTGCGCCGGCGGCAGCACCTTGGTTGCCGTTCTGCACCATGAAAGGCAGCACGAAGATGAGCTGAATCGACAGGAAAGCCGCTAGGGCGACCGCGCACACCGTCAGCACCAAGTGCGGCACCCTCATGAAGCCTCCAGTCGGACAACAACCCGCGAATTACTATCACGAGTAGTACATCCGATCCACTAGGCCCCTGCGGGTGAACAAGCAGCGGTCGCGCACTCACGCCGTCGCCACCGCACCACGACAGCCGTCGCGAGCGCGGCGAGTGACGCCAATGCGAGCAGGGGCTGCAGCGGAGCCCAGATGCCGAGCGCGCCGGAAACGCCCAGCAACGCCATGACGATCTTGTTGCAGACAGGACACCCGACAGCGAGTGCGCTGAGCAGCGAACCGCCGTATGCGCGGACTGATCCAGCGCCGCCCTGCCGAACACCTGGACTTATGCCCGCCCACACGGCCGTGAGGGCTGCCGTGAGCACTAACACGGGCAATTCCCACCACCGAGCCTCGGTCATGCGCGTGAACCACGGATTGTCGATGACGTCGGTCGGCACACCGACCACGGCAGCGCTCAGTGCCGCGCCGGTGAGCGCACGAGTCCAACTCCACGACCAGGCCCGCATCTCAGCACCACCCATCGGCACCCCTGCCTTATCTACTATCGGAAATAGTAACCTACGTTTGGCCGCCGGTCCGACGGAGAAGATTCCTGCCCCACAACACACCTGCCGCGGCGAGTACCAGCCAGGCGGCCAAGGCGGCGATCGAGCGCGGCGATCCGAAGTCCAGCACGGCTTCCCCCAGCAACGCGGCGACCATCGTGGTGGGCACGAGTCCAAGAGCGGTGCCCAGCGCGAACAGCAGAGGACGCACGGCCGTCACCGCGGCGCGGTAGTTCGACGCCGCGAACGGGATCACCGGCAACAGCCTCAGCACAACAGTTGCGGCCAGACCGTTCTTCGCGAACACCTCGTCCAGCGTGCGCAGACGACTGCCGCCGAGCCACCGCTCCACGGCCTGGCGTCCCAGCAGCCTGCCGATGACGAACGCGATCAGCGCGCCCGCAGTGAACCCGGCGATCGCGAGAGCAGCGCCGGGAAGGACGCCGAACAACAGGCCGGAAGCGGTGGCGAGCACGGGCTTGGGGAAGAACGCAGCCGTTCCCCCGGCGCAAAGCACCAGGAAGGCAACAGGTGCCCACGCACCTGCCCCGTGCATCCACGAACGGACCTCGTCACCCCCAGGCAGATCCACCACCAGCGAAAGGACTACCAGGGTGGCAACCAGAAATCCCAGTGCGACCGCACCCACATCACGCATGAACAACCCGCACTTCCGTCTGGCTCGGTCGTTCGATGGTAAGCGGAGGCGCCCATCACCTACGAATGGGATGTAGTAGATGGGCGATCCGCAGCCGGCGCTTGACCGGTCGCGGATGATCGGTTCACGTCCTACGCTCCAGAAGTGTTCGACCGGTCGCCGAGACAGGGGGAACCATGAGCGGTGCGCTGGTGGTCCTGGCCGCGGTAGCGGGCGTGGTGGCCGCGATGTTCGGCCTGACCGTCCTGGTTCGGCTCGGCCTCATGATCACCGACGTGCGGCCATTCCTGTCTGGCCACCAGCCCTCCGAGCATGCCGTCTCCCGCTATCACGTGCGCTGGTACACGATCACGATGATCTTCTTGGCGTTCGACATGGAGATGGTGTTCATGTACCCGTGGACACTCGTGGTCGCCGAGATCGGGACGCCCGCGGTGGTGGAGATGTTCATCTTCCTGGCGATCCTCGTGGCGGGTGTGTGGTACGCGTGGCGGGAAGGAGCACTGCGGTGGACCTGACGTCCTGGCTGCTGCGCCGCACGCCGGTCCGCCCGTTGATCGCCGCCATGCCCGGAGGTGTCAGGGCGCGGATCGCCGTCGAGCAGTTCGCGCGGCAGAGAGGGTGGCGGCTCGCGCTCGCTCCGGCCGAGGCCAACGTGCTGGTGGTCGCCGGCCCGACCACGGCGGAGATCAGCCCGTACGTCGACCTGGTGTGGAGCAGCATCCCGGCTCCTCGGGTGCGCCTGCATGTGACTGACGGAAACGACGCCGAGCGGGTGCTGTCGTCGGTGACGGAGACGCTGTACGACGCCGAACTGCAACGCGGAGAAGCACAGCAGGCGCTGCGCACGGAAGCACTCCCGCAGTCACGTCAACAGCAGCAGTCGTCTGCGCACTCCTACGGCGCCGCGATGCACGACGATCACACTTCAGAGATGTCGTGCGGCGGCGCGATGGCGGCCGAGCACGGCGGGCACCAGGGGCACGACATGGGTTCGATGGAGCTGCCCGGTGGTCTGCCGATGGCTGATCGCAGTGCCGACCGGGACGGCCTCACCCTCGACCAGCTGCACGTCCCGCTCGGGCCTGTGCTACCGGATTGGCCGGAAGGGCTCGTCGTGCACGCCGTGCTGCAGGGCGACGTGATCCAGCAGGCACGGATCGAGGTCATCGGCGCCGTCCCTGTCCACGATCGGCTGCCGTTCGCCGCCTGGCGGCTCGACAGCGTGGCGAGGCTGCTGTCGGTCGCCGGATGGGCTGACGCGGCAGCGCGGGCGCGTGTCCTGCGCGACAAGACACTGGCCGGACGTTCCAGTGCCGACGACCTGAGTCGCTGGGCACGGCGAGTGCGCCGGTCCGGGTTGTTGCGATGGTCGTTGCATGGGATCGGAGATGTGCTCCCTCGCCTGAACCACTGGCTCGAGGACATCGTGTCCGGCCGCGACACCGGCGGCAACGAGGAGCTGACAGCGCACGAGTTGGCGGAGTTGCTCACGGGAACGGAGTTCGCCGCCGCGCGGTTGATCGTGGCGAGTGTGGACCTGGCGACGCACGAGGTGGCGTACCATGCTTGAGGTGACGCCGTGGTGGGGGGCGCTGCTGTTGCCGGTGGTGCTCGCCCTGTTCGCCCTCGGTGCGGCGTCGTTCGACTCGGTGCTCACGACCGGCCGCGGAGCTCTTGCTGAACCGCTACGAGCGACCGCGGGCCTGCTCGTTCAGCAGCGGCGGCGCACGCTGGCAGCGGACTCCTTGCTGTGGCGGGGTGGCGCCGTCGCACTGCTCGTCTCGGGGGTCATGGCGGCGCTGGTGATCCCGCTGGGTTCGTGGGTCGTCTCCGACTTCTCGGTCGGCGTCGTGTGGTTCAACGCCATGGAGGTTGTCGCCTGGGCGGCGCTGTGGCTGGTCGGTTGGAGCGCGAACTCGGCGTTCGGCCTGATCGGCGGTTACCGCTTCATCGCGCAGGGACTGGCCTACGAGCTGCCTCACATGTTCGCGCTCATCACGGCGGCGCTGGGTGCCGGGTCGTTGCGGGTCGCGGACATCGTTGCCGCGCAACAGGACCTGTGGTTCGTGGTGTGGATGCCGGTCGCGTTCGGCGTGTACCTGTTGTCGGTGCTGGGAATGGCGTTCTTCCGGCCTTTCGACCACGCCGTGAGCAGCGACGCGGCCGGCGGTGTGGTCGCTGAACTGTCCGGCGTGGACCGTCTGGTGTTCGTCGCGGGGCGGTGGCTGCTGCTGACCTCCAGCGCGGCGATGGCCGTGCCGCTGTTCCTCGGCGGCGGGCAGGGCCCGCTGCTGCCCGCCTGGTTGTGGTCGGTGCTCAAGACCGCGGCGGTGCTCGGCTTCCTCGTGTGGGTGAGTCGGCGTGGTCCCACGGTCCGAATGGAACGGTTCCACGAGATCGCGTGGATCGTGCTGATCCCCGCGACCCTGGTGCAGGCGCTGGTCGTGTCCGTCGTGGTGATCTGGTGATGGCACAGGTGTTGTTCTGGTTGTGCGCGATCGCGGCCGTGGTGACCGGCATCGCGGTGTTCCGCGTGGACTCCATGGCCCGCGCGACGTTCGCCCTGCTCGCTTCTTTCATCTTCACGTCGGTCACAGTTCTGCTGCTCGACCTGGCCTACCTGGGCGTTCTGGTCATCCTCATGATGATCATGGAAATGGTCATCATGGCCGTGTTCATGGTCATGTTCATGATGAACCCGGCCGGGCTGATGCCCATGACCATGGTGCACAACCAGAAGGGTTCGCTGGCGATCGCCGTCGGCACGTTCGTCGTGCTCGCAACGGGAGTCCTGTTGGCGCCGTGGCCTGGGTCGGAGCGCGCCCGCCCGGACGATCCGACGAGGCAGGTCGGCGAGGCCCTGATGGGTTCGAAGATGCTCGTGATGATCGTGCTCGGCCTGGCGCTGTTCGCCACGATGGTCGCCACCGTCGCGCTCGCCACACATCGGGGTCGATACGACCGGTACGGCGATCGGCTGGACCGCAAGCGCCCCGACGATCCGGTGCCGGGAGGGATCGGCCGATGAGCCTCCAGGAGTTCCTGCTGCTCGCCTCGGCGCTGTTCAGCGTGGGGTTGTACGGAGCGTTGTCGCAGCAGTCCATCGTGATGATCATGATGGGGCTGGAGCTGATGATCAATGCGGTGATCGTGGGCGCTTCGGCCTTCTGGTACTTCGTCTCCCCCGATCGTCCGGACGGGCAGGTGGTCGTGCTGCTGGCGGTGACCGCCATGGCTGTCGAGATGGCTGTCGGGTTCGCAGTGACGACAGCGATCTTCCGCAGCCGGGACGTGGACATGACCGACATGGCCGCAGATCTCAAGGGCTGAGCGATGACACTGTGGCTGCTCATCGCCATTCCGCTGTTCACGGGCGCCGGGCTGATGTTCGCAGGTAGTCGAGCCGATCGGTTCGCACCCGTGGCGGCGATCGCGGCAGCGGTGGGCTGCTTGGTTCTCGCCTTGATCGCCGCGTCCGCGCGACCAGTGGTGTCCGCACCGCTGATCGAGGGCATTGCCTTCGGTCTCGCGGTCGACGGCTTGTCCGCGGTCATGGTGATCACGGTGACCGCAGTGCTGGTAGCCGTACTCGTGTTCGCCGCGGGTGACATCGGGCGGCAGGCGCGGTTCTTCGGGCTGATGCTGCTGTTCGCGGGCGCGATGCTGGTCACCGTCACCGCCATGACGATGGCGTCGCTGCTGATGGCCTGGGAAGTCATGGGCGCGACGTCGTATGCGTTGATCGCGTACTGGTGGCGCGACGAGCACCGGGTCGAGTCGGGCAACATCGCCTTCCTCACCACACGCGCGGCTGACCTGGGGTTGTACCTGGCCGCGGGTGCGCTGCTCGCGGGCGGAGCGGGCGGTCTGGCGCTCGCCGATCTTCCGCAGCTCACGTCGGGGTGGCGTGACGGGGCGGCTGCCGGGATCGTGCTGGCTGCGTTGGGCAAGTCGGCGCAGCTGCCGTTCAGCTTCTGGCTGTCGCGGGCGATGGACGGCCCGAGCCCGGTGTCGGCGCTGTTGCACTCGGCCACGATGGTGGCCGCCGGGGCGTACCTGCTGCTGCGGTTGGAGCCGCTGCTCGCCGCGACACCCTGGGCCGCTGTACTGGTCGCGTGGGTTGGTGCGATGACCGCGCTTCTGCTCGGCGCCGTGGCGGTGGTGCAACGGGACCTGAAGCAGATGCTCGCGGCCTCCACGTGCGCCCAGGTCGGGTTCATGGTGCTGGCGGCCGGTGTCGGTGGAGTGACCGCGGGCTCAGCACACCTGGTGGCGCACGCGGCGACGAAGAGTCTGTTGTTCCTCTGCGCCGGCGCGTGGCTCACCGCGCTGGGCACCAAGGAACTGACGGCGTTGCGCGGAGCCGCCCGGCGCTATCGCGTCGTCGGTCTGAGTTTCGCGGTGGGCGCACTCACGCTCGCGGGTGTGCCGCCGTTGTCGATCTGGGTGACCAAGGACGCCGTCCTCGCCGATGCGCTCCGCGGCTCTCTGCCGCTGTACCTCTCCGGGCTCGCCGCGGCGGTGATGAGTGGGCTGTACGCGGGACGCGCGTTGTGGCTGGTGTGGACCGGTGGCAGCGCGCGCGACGCGACGCGCGTCCCACGTGCACTGGCGTGGCCGCTACCAGTGCTCGCAGCGGCCACCGCGGTGCTCGGCATCCCCCTGCTCAGGAGCGCAGCGGCGTGGGAACTCACGGTGTCGGGTGTGGTGGCGGTGCTGGCCGTCGGCTTGGCGATCAAGCTGACTCAGCAGGACGACCGGCTCGCGAGCTCGACAGGGGTGCTGACGGACTGGCTGGGACTCGAGCACTTCGCGCACCGCGTGGTCGTCACGCCGACCATGGCCGTGGCGGGATGGCTGGCGAGGTTCGACGATCGCGTCGTGGCGGGCAGCGTACGAGCCTCAGCCGCCGTCGGAAGCGCCACCGCACGCCTGGCCGACCTGCGGATCGACGTCTCACTGGATTGGGTCGTCAGCGGCGTCGCCGAGAACGCCCGGCGCCTCGGCCGGCTGGCTCGGCGACCTCAGACCGGTCAGCTGCACCACTACTACGCCCAGGCGGTCGTCATCCTCGCGCTGCTGGCGACGCTGTTGATCATCACTGGACGAGGGTGAGGTGAACGTGCTCAGCATCGTGGTCTTTCTGCCCATCGCCGCAGCCGTGGCTCTGCTGCTGTTCCCGCGGGTGAACGACTCGGCGGTGCGGTGGACGTGGATCGCGGTCACCGCAGTCGACTTCGTGCTCGTGCTCGGATTGTGGTTCGCCTCGCCCCCGCCGGGTGACGGCTTCGCCTACGAGGTAGACCTGCAGTGGATCCCGAGCGTCGACTCCGGTTACCACATCGGCGTCGATGGACTGAGCATGCCTCTCGTGGCACTGACCTCCGGCTTGTTCCTCGCCTGTGCGATCTACTCGGCGCGGGAGACGCGGCGCGTGCGGTCGTTCGCGGCGCTGTTCCTGTTCCTGCAGACGGTGAGCCTGGGGTTGTTCGTCTCGCTCGACCTCATCCTGTTCTTCGTCTTCTTCGACCTGTCGATCGTCGGCATGTACTTCGTGATCGCGGGCTGGGGACACCGGAACGCGGCCCGCGCTGCACTGCAGTTCTTCCTGTACACCTTCTTGGGTTCGCTCGCGCTGTTGCTCGGGTTCATCGGGCTGTACCTCGCGGCCGCGCCGCACACGTTCGACATCGTGGAGCTGACCCGGCAGAACCCGTTGGCGGGCAAGGGATTCGTCGGCGGGTTGATCCTGCTCGCCCTCGGCGTCGGTCTGGCCATCAAGACGCCGACGGTGCCGTTCCACACCTGGCTGCCACCGGCGCACACCGAGGCTCCGGCCACCGGATCGGCGATTCTGGCCGGGGTGCTGCTGAAGATGGGCACCTACGGCTTCGTCCGCATCGTCATGCCCGTCCTGCCCGGCGCCTGGCGGCAGTACGCGCTGGTGTTCGTGATCATCGGCGTTGTCAGCGTCATCTACGGTGCGCTGGTCGCGCTGGCGCAGCGCGACTTCAAACGGATGATCGCCTACACCTCGGTCAACCACATGGGCTACGTGATCCTTGCCGTCGGCGCCGCCGGACTCGTCGCATCGACCGAGACGCAGGCACGACATCTCGCCATCACCGGCTCAGTGACCCAGATGGTCAGCCACGGCCTGATCACCGGCGCGCTGTTCCTGCTGGCCGGCGCGATGTGGGATCGCGGTGGAACCTACGACATGGACAGCTACGGAGGCCTGGCCGCGCAGGCACCCAGGTTCGCCGGGCTGACCGGGCTGGCCGCGTTCGCCTCACTCGGGCTGCCGGGGTTCTCCGGGTTCATCGCGGAGTTCCAGATCTTCACCGGCTCGCTAGGCGGTGCGCCGGTCGCGACCGCGGTGGCGTTCCTCGGAATCCTGATCACGGCGGCACTCTTCCTGCGCGTGCTGCAGCAGGTGCTGCTCGGTTCGCAGCGGTCGCCGTCCGGGAAGTTCGGCGACCTGACGTGGCCGGAGACCGCGTCGATCGTGCCGCTGATCGCGCTGTCCGTCCTCATCGGACTGTTCCCGCGTCCGCTGCTGGACGCGATCGAACCGGCCGCCCGCGCCGTCAGCGCGATCTTCGGCGGGTGACCGCGTGGAGATGATGAACGAGAACCCGGCGGCGCTGCTGCCGGAGATCTTCCTCGCCTTGGCCGCCGTCCTCGGCCTGCTGCTCGGGTCGTACCTGCCACGGCACCGTCAGTGGCTGGTCCGCGTGCTGTCCGCGGTCGCGTGCGTCGCGGGTATCGCGGTCACGGTGACGATGTGGTCCGGGATGGACCAGGCGGTGTTCGGCGGGAGCTACGTGATCGACGTCGCCACCAACGCAACGCGCGTGATCGTGCTGCTGGCAACGCTGATCATCACCGGTCTCGCGGGTGAGGTGGCCGGGTGGGTCAGGGAAGCCGAGTTCCACGTGCTCGTGCTGCTCGCGGCGCTGGGCACCGTGGTGCTGGCCGGCGCGGCGGACCTCATGCTGCTCGCGGCCGGGTACCTGCTGGCGAGCATCCCGCTGTACGCGCTGGCCGGGTTCGCGAAGGACAAGGCGGGCACGGAAGCGGCGCTCAAGTTCTACCTGCTCGGGGCGTTGCTCGGAGTGGTCACGCTCATCGGGGTCATGCTGCTGTTCGGTGTCGGCGGCGCCACCGGGTACATGGAGCTGCGGCTCGCCGAGGCGCCGTCGGCGGCGGTGGCCGTGGGAACCATCGCGGCGCTCGCCGGTCTGTTGTTCAAGATCGGTGCGGTGCCCGCCCACTTCTGGGTACCTGACGTGACCGAAGGCGCACGGCCCGTGGTCGCCGCTTTCGTCACCACCGTGCCGAAGATCGGCGCTGTGGTCGCCACCTACCGCCTGGTGGCCGTACCTCTACGCGACGCCGGTGTCGACTGGAGCCTGTTGATCGCGGTCATCGCCGCAGCCACCATGACACTGGGCAACCTCGCGGCCTTCTTCCAGGACAACGTCCGGCGGCTCCTCGCCTATTCGACGATCAGTCAGGTCGGATACCTGCTCATGGCGGTCGCCGTGGCCGAGCGCGCCGAACTGGCGCTGCCGAGCGTGCTGCTGTACCTGGCCGCGTACTCGATCACGAACCTGGGCGCGTTCGCGGTCGTGTGCGCGCTGCCCTCAGCGATCACGCTCGAGGACTATCGCGGACTGGTGCGTGCGCGGCCCTGGCTCGCCGTCAGCCTGGTTGTGTGTCTGCTGGGACTGGTCGGCACCCCGCCGACCGCGGTGTTCGCCGGCAAGCTGACCGTGTTCATCGCCGCTCTCGACGGTGACCTGCTGTGGTTGGTCGTGCTCGGCGCGGTCAACACGGTCGCCAGTTTGTTCTACTACTTGAGGTGGGTGGTTCCGGCCGTGCGGGGCGAGACCGCAGACGCCCTCCACCTTCGCCCTTCGGCGGCACGTGTGGCGTACACACTGGCTGTGGCCTCAGTGGCCGGTGGCGTCCTGTCCGGGGCAGCTCTGCCAACGTTGGACGGCAGCCTGTTCCGATGAAGTACCTTTCCTTGCCATGTAACTGCGCACGTCACTCCACATAGGACAACACAGTCATCATTCCAGCCTCACCGTGGTAGACGTTATGGCAATGGGTGAGCCACTGGCCAGGATTGTTCGCATCGAAGTCGACGATCAGTTCCCTGCCAGGCAACACGGTCGCGGTGTCTCGGCGTGGACCTGTCTTACCGTTCGCCCGTACCTGGAACGTGTGGCCGTGGACGTGCATCGGGTGGAACATCTGCGACTTGTTCTGCATCCGCAGCCGCACGAACTGTCCTGAGCGGACCGGGAGGCCTTCGGTCGGGTCGTAGACCTTGCCGTTGATCGTCCAGGAGTACTTGTCGCCAGGGCCTTCCAGGACGAGGTCGTGCGTGACGTCCGGCTCGCGCAGCGGCAACGCGACGCTGTCCGTCGCTCGGAGTGCGTTCATCTCCGGCACCACCAGCTTCGCCAGTTCCACAGCGAGCGCTTCGCTGTCCGCTGACGCCGCCACCCCGGTGGACAGCAGAACCTGAGCGAACGAACCGCGGCCCTCGGCGAGAGCAAGCACGGGCACCGTTCGATCAGGCACGGTCACGACGCAGTCGAGCCGCTCCCCCATGCCCAGCAGAACGACGTCCAGTTCCGCTGGCACCACGGGGAATCCGTCCGCGTGAGTCACGGTCATCGACACCCCGGGCACGCCGACCCTGAACGCGGTGTCCGCCGCCGCGTTGATCAGCCTCAACCGGATCCGCTGCCCAGGCTTGGTGGTGAACGTCTGCGGCGCCTTCCACACCTTGCCGTTGGCAAGCATGTGTGGATAGACGACGTCGCCGGCATCACCTCCGAGCAGCTCGGACTTGGGCATGGCGGGCATCGAGCCGTGGTCCATGTTCGGCATGCCCTTAGCGCGCAGCTCGTCGAACACGGCATCGGGTGTCTGACCGAGTCCGTCGAGCCAGTCGTCGAGCACGACGACCAGTTCGGTGTCGTAGTTCCCTCCATCCTCCGGATCCTCCACGATCAGCGGTGCGTAGAGGCCGCGGTCGAGTTGCACACCCGAGTGCGGGTGGAACCAGTAGGTTCCCGCGTCCGGCGCGGTGAACTCGTAGGCGAAGGAACCGCCGGGCACGATCTCGCTCTGGGTGAGGTCCGGAACGCCGTCCATGTCGTTGCGCAGCGCCAAGCCGTGCCAGTGGACACTCGTCGGCCGCTGCAGCTGATTGCGCAACTCCACGTTCAACACGTCGCCGCGCCTGATCCTGATCTCCCTGCCGGGCACCTCTCCGTACGACCACGTGTTCGCCGTGATGCCACCCAGGTCGACCTCGGTCTGAAGTGCGGTGAGCTTGATCGACGTCCGGCGCGCACCAGCGATCTGACGGGCACGTTCGGCGGCGGCGACCATAGGAGAGTTGGGTCCAATCAGAGTTTCACCGCTGGAGGATCCGCCACTGGCGCAGCCTGCTGCTCCGGTGGCGACCACGAGGCCGAAGCCGAGCCGGAAGAGATTCCGGCGGCCGAAGGATGCGGACTGTGCGGTCATGACGCCCTCCAGGAGAACTACTAGAGTGAATAGTAGAACACACCCCTACCCCGTACCCCCAAGCCGACTTGCACACCCATACCCCCCTTGGGTATAAAGGTGGCAAGCGCCCGTCGTTCCCCCGGTCAGTTGCGACCGGCCGCGCGGCGGACCGATCGACAGGAGCGGTACATGCACGGCTACACCGACAACAAGGAAGCCCACCTGCGCCGCCTGAAGCGCATCGAGGGCCAGGTGCGCGGCCTGCAGCGGATGATCGAGAACGACGACTACTGCATCGACGTTCTCACCCAGATCTCCGCAGCTACGCGCGCACTCCAGGCCGTCTCACTGGGACTGCTCAACGAGCACCTCAAGCACTGCGTCAGCGAGGCCATCACCGAGGGCGGCACCAAGGCGGACGAGAAGATCGCCGAGGCCAGCAATGCCATCGCCCGCCTCGTCCGCTCCTGATTCCCCAAGTTCCGCCTGCACAGGAGGAGTTCCCCATGTCCGAGTCCACTTACACCGTCACCGGCATGACCTGCGGACACTGCGTCAGCTCGGTGACCGAGGAGATCAGCCAGATCGGCGGCGTGCAGAAGGTTGACGTCGAGCTGGCCAGCGGCAAGGTGACCGTCACCAGCGACCAGCCGGTGGCGGAGGACGACGTCCGCACCGCGGTCACCGAGGCCGGCTACACGCTCGTCGCGAGCTGAAAGGATCCGAGATGAAGACCGCCACGAAGGTGACCGCCTACGCGGGCGTGCTGGCGATCGTCTTCGGCGGCGCCTGGGCTGCCGGCGCCGCTGTCGGCCCGTCCGGTGGCGCGGCTGCGCCGGCCGCGATGGACCACGGCGCCGCGCAGTCCACCTCTAGCAACACCGGGGACAAGCTGCCGCCCGGTCTGTCCGTCGCTGAGAACGGCTACGTGTTGAAGCCGTTGCGCACCACCGCGACCACCAGTGAGCAGCAGCCGTTCCAGTTCGCGATCGGCACCGCCGACGGCGGCACGGTCACCAAGTTCGACGTGGAGCACGAGAAGCGGCTGCACCTCGTGCTGGTGCGCCGGGACGGTTCCGGTTTCCAGCACGTGCACCCGGAGATGGCCGCCGACGGAACGTGGTCGGCACCACTGACCCTGCCCGCAGCGGGCAGCTACCGGGTCTTCGCCGACTTCAAGCCGGAGAACGGCACCAAGACCACGCTCGGCACGGACATCCAGGTCGCCGGCAGCTACGAGCCCAAGCAGTACGACACCGACACACGTGAATTCACAGTGGACGGCTACACAGTCCGCCTCGACGGGGACCTCAAGCCCGGCGCGGAGTCCGAGGTGACCACGACCGTGACCAAGGACGGCAAGCCGGTCACCGACTTGCAACCTTATCTGGGCGCGAACGGTCACCTCGTCGCATTGCGCTCAGCCGACCTCGCCTACCTGCACGTGCACCCACAGGACGCCCCGGACGCCGGTCCCGAGGTGAAGTTCGTGGTCGAGGTGCCGACCTCCGGTCGCTACCGCCTGTTCCTGGACTTCCAGCACGAAGGCAAGGTCCGCACCGCCGAGTTCACCCTCGGCACGACCGGATCCGCGCCTGCCCAGCCCACACCGTCCACGTCCGCTCCTGTCACCTCGCCGTCCGAGAACCACGGCGGTCACGGTGGCTGAGCCCGGCACCATCGAGGAGGCGCGCTCCATGAGTTCACCAGCAAGTGAGATCGAGCTGTCCATCGGCGGCATGACCTGCGCCTCCTGCGCCGCACGGATCGAGCGCAAGCTGAACAAGCTCGACGGCGTCCAGGCCAGCGTCAACTACGCCACCGAGAAGGCCAGGGTCAGCTTCCCCGAGTCGCTGACCGCCGAAGACCTGGTGAAGGTCGTCGAGAACACCGGCTACAGCGCCGAGCTGCCCGCTCCCCTGAAGGCCGGCAAGAACACCGAACAGACCGAAGAGGATCCGACGCGGTCGTTGCGACAGCGGTTGATCACCTCGGTCGTTCTCACCGTGCCGGTGATCGCGCTCGCCATGATCCCGGTGCTGCAGTTCACCTACTGGCAGTGGCTGTCACTCACGCTGGCCGCACCCGTCGTGGTGTGGGCCGCGTGGCCGTTCCACAAGGCCGCGTGGACCAACCTGCGCCACGGCGCCGCGACGATGGACACCCTGATCTCGATCGGTGTCGGCGCGGCGTTCCTGTGGTCGCTGTACGCGCTGTTCCTCGGCACCGCGGGCACACCGGGCATGACGCACGGCTTCTCGCTGACGATCGAGCGTATGTCCGGCGCGGGCAACATCTACCTCGAAGTCGCTGCGGGTGTGACCACGTTCATCCTCGCCGGTCGCTACTTCGAGGCACGGTCCAAGCGTCGTGCGGGCGCCGCATTGCGCGCCTTGCTGGAGCTCGGTGCCAAGGATGTCGCTGTGCTGCGCGACGGTCGCGAGCAGCGCATCAGCATCGACGACCTCAAGGTCGGCGACCGGTTCGTGGTGCGGCCAGGCGAGAAGATCGCCACCGACGGCGTGATCGAAGAGGGCAACTCGGCGATCGACGCGAGCATGCTCACCGGCGAGTCGGTGCCCGTCGAGGTCACCACCGGTGACATGGTCGTCGGCGCCACGGTCAACGCTGGCGGACGGCTCGTCGTCCGGGCCACCCGCATCGGTGCGGACACGCAGCTCGCGCAGATGGCGAAGCTCGTGGAGGACGCGCAGAGCGGCAAGGCGGAGATCCAGCGCCTGGCCGACCGCGTCTCCGCGGTCTTCGTGCCGATCGTGATCGCACTGGCCGTCGGAACGCTGGCGTTCTGGCTGGGTGCGGGTTCGGGTGCCTCGGCAGCGTTCACCGCGGCGGTCGCCGTGCTGATCATCGCCTGCCCGTGCGCACTGGGCCTGGCCACGCCGACTGCGTTGCTGGTCGGCACGGGCCGCGGTGCGCAGCTGGGCATCCTGATCAAGGGCCCGGAGGTGCTGGAGTCCACCCGGCGCGTCGACACCGTCGTGCTGGACAAGACCGGCACGGTCACCTCCGGACAGATGAGCCTGGTCGAGGTGCACGCCGCAGACGGCGTGACCGAGGAAGAGGTGCTGCGCCTGGCCGGCGCGCTGGAGCACGCCTCCGAGCACCCCATCGCCCAGGCGATCGCCACCGGCGCCACCGAACGCGTCGGCGAACTGCCCGAGGTCGAGGGCTTCCAGAACCTGGAAGGCCTCGGTGTTCAGGGCGTCGTCGGCGAGCACGCCGTCCTGGTCGGCCGCGCTCGACTGCTCGAGGAGTGGAGCGTCCGGCTCAGCGAAGAGCTCACCACCGCCAAGAAGGAAGCGGAAGACAAGGGCCGCACCGCCGTGCTGGTGGCCTGGGACGGCGAAGCACGCGGCGTGCTGGTCGTGGCCGACACGGTCAAGCCCACCTCGGCCGAGGCGATCGCAGGACTGCGCGGTCTCGGACTACGGCCTGTCCTGCTCACCGGCGACAACGAGGCAGTCGCCAAGGCAGTGGCCGACGAGGTCGGCATCGACGAGGTCATCGCCGAGGTCCTGCCCAAGGACAAGGTCGACGTGGTCAAGCGCCTGCAGTCCGAGGGCCGCGTGGTCGCGATGATCGGCGACGGCGTGAACGACGCCGCCGCACTCGCCCAGGCCGACCTCGGGCTCGCCATGGGCACCGGCACCGATGTCGCCATCGAGGCCAGCGACATCACTCTCGTGCGCGGCGATCTGCGGGCCGCTGTCGACGCCATCCGGTTGTCGCGGCGCACGCTCGGCACCATCAAGGGCAACCTGTTCTGGGCGTTTGCCTACAACGTGGCCGCCCTGCCGCTGGCCGCGCTCGGCCTGCTCAACCCGATGATCGCCGGAGCCGCGATGGCGTTCTCCTCGGTGTTCGTCGTGAGCAACAGCCTGCGCCTGCGCGGGTTCCGAAGCGCGAACAAGCAGACCGTCTGACACGTCTGCGGTCAGGCCGGACCCGCCGACCAGGACACCCTGATGGCCACCTCACCACTGCTACTAAGATAGATAGTAGAAATGAGGTGGCCATCGGTGCTGACCAGAACGATTGTCCGCGGGCCGCGGCGGGGAGCCGCCCTGGCAGTCAGCGGAGGCCTAGGTCTCGCGCTGGCGTTCCCGCCCGTCGGGCTGTGGCCACTGGCCGCACTCGGACCCGCGTTGTTGGTGCTGGCAGTCGCCGGACGCCGCCCACGTGCAGCCTTCGCCCTCGGCACACTGCTGGGACTGGCGTTCTTCGGCCCGCTCCTGTGGTGGCTGAGCAACCTCGGACTGCTGCCGTGGATCGGTCTCACGGTCGTGCAGGCGCTTTTCGTCGGCACACACGGCCTCGTGATCCGCGCTCTGCTGCGACTGCGGTGGTGGCCGGTCGCCGTGGCCGCGAGCTGGGTAGCGGTCGAGGCGCTGCGCGGCCGGTTCCCGCTCGGCGGTTTCCCGTGGGGCCGACTCGGGTTCAGCCAGGCTGACGCCCCCTCGTTGCAGTGGGCGAGCATCGGCGGCGTACCCCTGCTGAGCCTGCTCGCCGCACTGACCGGATCGGCACTCGCCTGGACGATCCTGTCCGGTGCACGTCGCCGAACCGCCGCAGTGGTCGTGGCGGGCGCAAGTCTGGCGTGGATGGCGGGAGGCCTTCTTCCCACCCCGTCCTCGTCGGACCGCGATCTCACCATCGCGGTCGTGCAGGGCAACGTGCCGCGCGGCCGGTCCCTGGCCGAACAGGTGCGTGTCCGCCAGGTCACGCAGAACCACGCCGAAGCGACCTTGAAGCTCGCCGAGGACGTGCGCACCGGCCGGGTTCCGGCGCCTGACCTCGTCGTGTGGCCGGAGAACTCGACCGACACCGACCCTCGGGACAACCCCGTCATCGCCGAGATGATCCGTTCGGCCGTGCAGGCCATCGACCGGCCGGTGCTGATAGGTGCCATCGTCCGGCAGGACGGACGCATGTTCAACACGGGACAGCTGTGGCTGCCCGACCGAGGGCCGGTGGCCGAGTACGCCAAGCGACAGCTCGTGCCGTTCGGCGAGTACGTGCCAGGCAGGTCGCTGTTCGCCTGGGTGCAGCAGTTGCAGTACATCCCGCGCGACTTCAGCCCTGGCAGCGGCAACGGCACCCTGGACGCGGGCGGCACACGGATCGGGGACGTCATTTGCTACGAAGTCGCGTACGACGGGCTGGTGCGGTCCTCGGTCGAGGCCGGCGCGGCCTTGCTGGTAGTGCAGACCAACAACGCGACGTACATGTTGGACGGTCAGCGCGGCGAGACGCTGCAACAGCTCGACATGGCTCGCGTCCGGGCGGTGGAGCACAACCGGCCCGCCGTGGTCGTTTCCACGACCGGCATCAGTGCGGTCGTGCGGCCGGACGGGTCGATCGCGGCCATGACGGAACCGTGGACGCAGCAGGTACTGGTCGAACGGGTGAACCTGCGCACGACCGCGTCTGTGTGGCTGTCACCGTGGCTCGAGCTGGGCGCAGCACTACTGGTCGTGGCCGGACTGGGCGTGGCGGCCGCCGGTCGCCGCCTCAGGCGCGCCGATGAGCCAGCAGCACTCCGTTGACCGCTCCTCCCAGCACCAGCACCACACCGATCAACGACACCGCCAGCGTCTGCACCTCGACAGGTCGGTCGAGCGGTTCCGCCTTCCTCAGCACATAGCCTGTGAGGAAGGTGATGAACGCGGCGGTCATCAGCCCAAAGTGGACCATCGCTGACCGGAACGCTTTGGTGCGCGCCGGAATCGACATCGAGTCGACGAACCCCGCGACCACCGCGGCACCGGCCGCCAGCAGTCCCCACCCGATCGACGAGGTCGCACCTCGCACGTACGGCGTCGGGTCGGCGGCCGTTCTAGACACGAAGTCGAGAACGAGGCTCACCGACCAGCACCCGATGGGCAACAGTGCAAGCAGGGCGTGCGGCCGCACGTGCCGCCGCCAGGGGCGTGACCTGGTCACATCCGTTTCGCCGTCGCTCCACACGACACGCATTCTACTATTTTGGGCAGTAGATACGGCGTCAGCGCTCCGCGTCGCCACGCTGATATTCCTGATCACTCGCAGGTGCGATCAGGGTGAGCCCGCAGCACTGAGCGCGTCCACCACCGCGCGCACCTGATCCGGAGTGCGAAACACCAACGGGTCGGTGACCTGCCGCAGGGTCCCGTCCGGCCGGACGACGTAGGAGACGGGCAACACCCGCGGGACTGCCAGCGCCTTCTGCACGGCTTCGCCGGTGTCGACGACGCTCGGGTACTGGACGCCGAGGGTGACGACCGCGCCGAGGGCCTCGGAGGGCATGTCCTGGACGTTGACGCCGACGACCGGGACCGCGCCGGGTTGCCGGGAGTACTCCTGCAGCACCGGCATCTCCTCCCGGCATGGCTGGCACCAGGACGCCCACAGGTTCAACAGCACGGTCCGACCACTCAGCGCGCGCCCCAGGTCCACCGCGCCGGGAGCACCCAGGCATGCCACCGTGACACCGGCGAGTGGACCGGACGCCGTGCCTGAACCTGCCTGCGGGCACGGTTCGAGGGCGGCCCGCTGCCGCGCTCCGGCCAACGCCGCGTCGTCCTGCGCCGGAACCTGACGGCTGGGACGGACATCGGTCACGTCGCCCCTGGGCCACAGCGCCACGACGGCGGCCGACACGAGTATCAGTACGACGATCGCCCATCTCATGTCAGCCTCCTGGGGCGGGTTGCACGGAGCCCTCGGTGCGCGAGTCGGGTCTGCGGCCGTCGAGCATCGCGTCCAGGGCGGTCTTCAGCAGGGCCGCGTCGGTCGGGCCGGTGATCTTCGCCGCGATCGTTCCGTCGCGGGCGACCAGGAAGGTCTCGGGTACCCCGAACACCCCGAACTCCAGTGCGAGAGCAGATCCCGCGTCGCGCAAGTACCGGTAAGCCCCGGCGGGCCCCCGCCCCAGCTCGTCGAGGAACGCCGTCGCACCAGCGGGCTTGTCCTGGTAGTTCACGCCGACGAAGACAACTCCGGCATCCTGGTACGCCTTGGCCGCTGCCACCAGAACAGGGTGCTCCTCGCGGCACGGCACGCACCACGAAGCCCAGAAGTTCACCACGACGACGTTGCCGCGCAGGTCGGCCAACGACGTCGAACCACCGTCCTCCAGGTTCGGTGACACGACCGCGGGCACAGGCTTCCCGATCAGCGGCGAGTCGACCAGTGCCGGATCCTTGCCCAGACGGCTGCCGAAGAAGGCGCCGACGACCACCACCAGGACGACCACGGCCAGTGCGGCCCACCTGACCTTGCGCCAGCCCGACGTCGTGACGGTCATCGCGGTCCCGCCTCCTTGAGCGCGGTGAACCGGTCTCGCACGGCCACGGGTATCCCATCCCGCCGCAGTACGTCGTCCACAACAGACATGGCGTTCGCACGGTCCGGGCCGTCCGTCTGCCGCTGGAGCAGGATCTGCAGATGCGCCGCGGCCTTCTCGTAGGAACCGGCACCGACATACCTGCGGACCAGCGCGAGCCGCATGCCGGCCACACCGGGGTTCGCCGCGATCACCTGCTCCAGCTCGTCGTCGGTCACCGCCGACAGGTCCCGTGACGGCGGCTGGAGCACCTCGTTGCCGCTCACCGCGCCACCCTCGGGCCGTTCGCCGAGCTGATCGGGCAACAGCACGACCACGGCGAACAACGCGACCACCGCGGCGACCACGTAGGCGACCACCGGGCCACGTCGTTTCTCCGCGCGGGGTCGCCGGGCGGTGGGCGATTCGAGCCGCCGGATGGCCGCGGCGGCCACCGCCTCGTACTCGTCCCTGAGCCGTTGCGCGACGGCGGGCGGGATCTCGCCCTCCTCGACCTGCCGCTCGAGGTCGACGATGTCGCGCAACGCCTGATCACGCTGCTGCTCGGTCCGCTCCACCTCGCCGCTCACGGCTGTTCCTCAGTCGCGTCACGCAGGCGGGTCTGTTCCAGGGCTGCGGCGACGAGCTCGCGATCCTCAGTGGACGGTTCCGCTGGTTTCTCCCGCCGCGTCCAGCGGAGCGTGAACAACGTCGCACCCGCCGCGATCGTGGCAGCCGACAGAATCCAGAGCGCCAGAGTCCTGCCGGACATCGGCGGGTCGATCAGCACCCAGTCGCCGTAGCGGGCCCGGAAGTGGTCGATGACCTGGTCGTCGGTCCTTCCTGCGGCGATCTGCTCGCGGACGACCTGGCGCATCGCCTGCGCGGTGTCCGACGGCGAATCAGCGACCGACACGCTCTTGCACACCGGACACCGCAGCCGCTGCTCCAGCTCGTACGCACGGTCGGCCGGACGCCCTGCTCCGGTGACCAGCCCGGCTACCGCGACAGCGAGCAGCACGACGAGCAGCAGCCCGCTGCCCCACCGAACCGATGGCCTACGCACGCGCGACCGCCTCCCCCGGCGTGGCCTCGTCCTCGGTCCTCTTCCGGCGTGACCGCCCGCTCACCGCCCAGAACCCGCCGACCGCGACGAGTCCGCCACCGGCCCACAGCCAGGACATCAGCGGGTACCGGTAGAGGTTGAGCACCACCCGGCCGTCCTCGAGCGCGCCGAGCGCCACGTAGACGTCCTGTGCGGCACCGGGCCAGACCGACGGCTGTCCCACCGCCTGCGGCCGCCCGGCGAAGACGTTGAGCCGCGGCTCTGCGACTCGAACCACCTGATCGCCCTTCCTGAGCACGATGTGGGCGTCGGTGCTGGTCCGGTCGGAGAGCTCGTGACGTTCGCTCTTCTCGAACGTCACGGAGTACCCGGCGAACTCGGCCGACGCTCCCCGCTCGAGGGTCACCGTGGCGCGTTGCGCGAACGCGCTCGACGAAACGATCGCCAGTGCCACCACGGCGACGCCGAGGTGCGCGAGCTGACCACCCCAGTAGGCCCGCTGGGACCGCAGCAACCGCCACACCGCCGATGGGCGCGGATGCGGCACCGTGACAACCAACTGCCGGACCGTCCCGGCGACACTTCCCGCCACCAGGAACATCACCAGGACGACGCCAGGCTCACGCACCCCCGCCGTCACCGTCGCCGCGGCGACGGAACCCGCCACGAGCAACGGAACGCGCAGCCGTGTCCACATGACGCCGAGCGTGGCGTGCCGGTAGGGCGTGAACGGGCCGATTCCCATCGCCATCAGCAGCCCGAGCGACAAGGGCACCGCCATGCGGTCGAAGAACGGCCTGCCCACCGACACCTGCGCTCCGGTCACGGCCTCCACCAGTACCGGATAAACGGTGCCGATGAGCACGACGAACGCGAACACGACCAGCAACAGGTTGTTGACCAGGAAGACGCCCTCACGGCTGGCGAGCCGTTCCGGGCGCGACAGCGAGGCCATCCGCTCGCCGCGCAGGGCGAACAGGGTGAACCCGCCGCCGACCACGAGCACGAAGAACCCGAGCAGTGCGGGTCCGACCGCCGACTGCGAGAAGCTGTGCACGGACACGACGACGGACGAGCGGGTCAGGAACGTGCCGAGAATCGTCAGCGAGAACGTCGCCAGCACCAGCACGAAGTTCCACGACTGCAACATTCCGCGCTTCACCTGCACCACGGCCGAATGCAGGAACGCGGTGGCGACCAGCCACGGGATCAACGCGGCGTTCTCCACCGGGTCCCAGGCCCAGTAGCCGCCCCAGCCGAGAACCTCGTAGGACCACCACGCGCCGAGCACCAGCCCGCCGGTGAGGAAGCTCCAGGCGACGAGATTGGCGCGACGACTGCGACGCAACCAGTCGACGCCTCCCTGCCTCAGCAGCAACGCGGACATGGCGAAGGCGAAGGGCACGGTGAACCCGACGAAGCCGAGGTAGAGCATCGGCGGGTGGAACGCGACCATGATGTGGTCGCGCAGCAACGGGTTCGCCCCCGGCCCGTCGGCAGGTGGGTTCGCCATGATGGTGAACGGATTGGCGACCGTGGTGACGAGACCGAAGAAGAAAACCCCGACCACGCCCATGACACCCAACGCTCCGGTGCCCAGCCGGTCCTCGACCGAACGCACTTGTCGTGCGACAACGGCGGTGTAGCCGGCCAGCACAAGCGTCCACAGCACCAGGCTGCCGCCCAGCGCCGCCCAGGCGCTGGTGATGGTGAAGAACCACGACGTGGACCGGGAATGCACCTCGGCCACGTACGACATCGCAAAGTTGTCAGTCAGCAGGGCTCCGACCAGGGCGCTCATCGACAGCACGGCACCACCGAGCACGCACCACGCCGTCAACCGAAGGCGAGCGTGACTTACGCGGGCTGGGTTGCGCTGGGCGCGGAAGCCCAGCCACGCCAGGACGATCGACGCCGCGAGACCGAGCATCGCGCCGCTCCAGCCCGCGGACGGCAGAACGGCGTTCACGGTGCCGCGCCATCCGTCGCGGGTGGACGGTAGTTCTCGTCGTGCTTGACGATCATCGTGTCGGACACGAACCGGTCGCCCTGCCAGGAACCCTCGACGACGACGCCGATGCCCGCCTGGAAGAGCTGCGCGGGTGCGCCGGTGTGCTCGACGGTGACCGCGGGGCTCGCCGTCTCCAGGCCGGAGCTCAGAACGAACCGCAGCCCACCGGAGGAACGGTCGACGCTGCCCTCGCGGACGAGTCCTCCCAACTGCAGACGGCGACCGTCGGGGAAGTCCGCCCTGCGCCCGATCGCCTCCTGCGGGGTCAGGTAGTAGACCAGGTTGCGGTTCAAGTTGCCGAAGACGAGCAGGCCCACGAACACGAGCACGACACCCGCGACCGAGATGACGAGAAGCCGGTAGCGTTTCACGAGCGACGCACCAGACTGATCGCGTACACCGCGAGCGCCCCGTAGGCGATCACGAAGCCCAGCACGACCCAGGACCACTCACTCATCGCGGGAGACTCCTTCCAGACGGGGTGCGCTGACAGCGTCGCCCGCCAGCGGACCAGGGGTGGCGTCGACGTCGTCCTGTGCCGCGGCCAGACGCATCCGCGCTCTCAGGAACATCGCGAAGACCACCGTGAACGCCAGCAGGTTCGCCAGCAGCGCGGCCAGCATGCTGTGGTCGATGGCGGGGTCGCCCGGCCGGAGCACCGTCGGTGGCTGGTGCAACGACCTCCACCACAGCACCGACATGTGCACGATCGGCACCTGGACGAACGCCACCACGCCGAACACCGCCGCCCGCCGGGCCCGCACCAGTGGATCGAGCGTCGCCCGGCGCAACGCGAGATAGCCGAGGTAGACGAAGAACATCAGTGCGGTGGTCACCAGTCGCGGGTCCCAGGTCCACCACACACCCCACACCGGCTTGCCCCACACCGATCCGAGCACGATCGCGAGACCGGTGAAGAACACACCGACCTCCGCGGCGGACGCGGCCAGCCGGTCGTACCGGGGCTTTCGCCGCCACCACCAGGCGACGCTCGCGCCGAAGGTGATCGCGAAGCCGAGAAAGGCCAGCCAGGCGGCGGGTACGTGCACGTACATCAGCCGCTGGAGGTTCCCCTGAAGGCGGTCCGGGGGCGCCATCAGACCCGCGGCGAGTCCGACAACGAGCAGGCCGGCCGCGACGAACGGCAACCGGCGACCCAACAGTGTCATGCCACCTCCTCAAGGTGTGGTGCGCTCAGCAAGAGTGCGAGAACCGCGATCAGATCGACGGTGAACATCAGCAGCAACCACGGCCACGGGGCGTTCCCCAGTGCGGCCGACACAGGTACCTGTGTCGCTCCGAGCAACAGCGGGACCGCCAGCGGCAGCACGAGCACCGGTCCCAGAGTGGTGCGGCCGCCGAGTCCTTGCGCCAGCGCGCCGGCGAGGGTTCCGAGCAGGCCCAGCCCTGTCGCGACCAGAGGCAGAACCGGGAGCAGCCACGGCCATCCGTGCGATGCTGGGTCGTACAGCGCGACCGCCACAGGTAGAAGCAACACTTCGAAGGCGAGCAGCAGAAGCGCGCTCGCGACGGCGCGACCGGTGAGCCTGACGACCGGATGCACTCCGCTCAGACGCAGGAGGGCGATCTGGGCCGGTGTGTCCACCGAACTGTGCCGCAGGGTGACCAGCAGGCCGAACAGCAGGACCACCACCCAGTACAGGCCGGGGCCGATCTGCCGCAGCAGCGGGGTGTCGGTGCCGACGGCAAGCGGTACGAACATCAGCGCCACCGCGCCGAACGGCGTGGTGACCAGCACGGCCTCGCCCGAACGCGCCTCGATGCGTAGATCCTTGCGCACGATCTGGACGAGCTGCCGCCGCGCCGTCATGCGAGCACCGCCGGGGCCACGCGTCCCCCGACGAGTTCGACCGCCCGATCCGCCAGGCGAGCGACCTGATCCCGGTCGTGGGAGACCACAACACAGGCCCCGCCTCGCCGCCGCACGCCGTCCACCACGTGGTCCACCAGAGCGGTGGATGCGATGTCGAGGCCTGTGTGCACCTCGTCCAACAGCAGCAGTGACGGCTCGGTGATGAAGGTCCTCGCCAGATCCGCTCGCCGCAGCATGCCGTGCGAGCAGCGGTCCGCCCGCCGTCCGGCGGCCGCGGCGAGCCCGACGGTCGCCAGTGCGGCGTCCGCCACGGCATCGTCACGGCCGGTCAACCTCGCCACGAACCGCAGGTTCTCCTCGATGGTCAGCTGCGGGTAGAGCGCCGGGGCGTGGCCGAGCAGCACGATCGGTCCCCGTACCCGGACGGTGCCCGCGACCGGCGTGGTCAGGGTGGCCAGCACGTTCAGCAGCGTGCTCTTGCCCGACCCGTTGGCACCGATCAGACCGAGCACCTCGCCCGCCGCCACGACGAGGTCGAGGCCGCGCAGCACGGCCGTGCGCTGCACGTCGACGTGGACGTCGGCGAGCTCGGCTCTGGGGGGACGTTCGTGATGCACTGAAGCGGACCTGCCATCGACGGTAGTACTAAGATTGATCGTAGATTAGCTCCACGGCCGGAGCGGTCCGCATCCGGGAGGAGGTCGCGCTGGAACTCTTCGCTCTCACGTCGCTCGCGCTGGTGGCCGGCGTGGTCTCGTTCACGTCGCCGTGCACCCTGCCGTTGCTGCCGGGCTATCTCTCGTACATCTCCGGACTGTCCGACGACGAGGAGTCGCGGTCGCGTACCCGCAAAGTTCGCGCGGCACTGCTGTTCGTGCTCGGCTTCTCCACGGTGTTCGTCGCGCTCGGCACGACGGCCTCCGCGCTCGGCCTGGCACTGGCGCAGAACCTGCGGGCGATCAACATCGCGGGAGGCGCCGTGATAGTCCTCATGGGACTGACGGTGACCGGCCTTGTGCGGATTCCGCTTTTCTCACGCCAACTGCGGTTCGACCTCACCCAGATCGGCCGCGGACCAGCCGGCGCGTTCCCTCTGGGAGCGGCCTTCGCCTTCGGCTGGACACCGTGCGTCGGACCGGTGCTGGCCTCCATCCTCGCCACCGCCGCGACGACGGCCACCGTGTCGCGCGGCGCGGTGATGCTGCTCGCCTACTCCGCCGGCCTCGGTCTGCCGTTCCTCCTGCTGGCGCTCGGGTTCGAACGGGGCAACGACCGGCTCGGCTGGTTGCGCCGCCACTCCCGGCACATCGAGATCGGTGGCGGCGTCCTGCTCGTCGCCATGGGCATCGCGGTGATGACCGGGGACTGGACGCGGTTGATGAGCGACCTGCTCGCCGTCTACGCCCGGCTGGGCTGGCCGCCGATCTGAGCGCCCCGGTCACCACCGCCCTGGCCGCTCGTCAGGGCATCGGCGATGCCTGGTAGCCGAGTTCCTCGATCGCGAGAACGACGTCCTCGGGAGTGCTCCGGCTCGGATCCAGTTCCACCGTGCTGCGCCCCTGTTTGACCGTGGTCTGGGTGCTTCGGACGCCAGGCAGGTCCTCCAGCGCGTCGTCGATGAGCAGTGCACAGCTGCCGCAGTGCATGCCCTCCACTCGGAAGACGTGTGTCGTGGTGGCCACAGTGGACTCCTTTCAGACGATGGTGATGACGCCGGTGTACATGCCCATCCCGCAGGCGTAGTCCAGCCGGCCTGGTTGCAGCACACCCAGGTCGACGCGGGTCTCACCGTTCACCGGCAGGATCTTCTGCTCGTCGCGGATGACGAAGGACCGCACGCAACCCTGCACGCTCTCCGACTTGATGACGAGTGTCGTCGGTACGCCGGAACGGATCTGAACGTTCCCGGGACTGTAGGAGCCGGTACGCGCGGTGATCACCACCGTTTGCCGCCCGTCCACTTCGGACGCCGAAGCGGTGTCGGCTGGAGCGTCAGCGGACCCGACGGACTGCGCGATCCTGCTTGCCGCAAGCGGCGATCCGGACAGCTCCAGGCCGCCGTTGAGCGTGTACAGGCCCATCACGAGCACCACCAGACCGGTCACGACCGCCAACCGGCCCTTCCACGCGGTGGCCGCCTTGCGGGCGGCGTAGCCGAGGATCGCGAACAACGGACCGGTGCCGAGCACGAACACCGCCATCGTCGCCGCTCCGGACAACGCGGACCCGGACGCGAGCGCCAGCGCCTCCACCGACAGCGTGACACCGCAAGGGATCAGCACCGTGGCGAAGCCGAGCAGGGCCGGTGCCAGCGCCGCCTGCGAGCGGGCGCGGTTGCGCACCAGCTTCATCCACGACACCGGCGGTTCGACGACGATACGGCGAAAACCAGGAACTCCGAGCTGCGCCAACCCGAATACGATGATGAGGAGACCGGCGCCGATCTGCAGCCAGGTGCGCAGCCCCACCGACAGTTCCACGACGCTGCCGAGCGCACCCAGGAGCGCACCGAGCAGCGTGTGCGACACGAGCTTGCCCACCAGGAACCCGCCGACCGGAGCCAGATCGTCCCCCAGTTGAGCACGCAGGCTTCGCCTTTCGGCGACTGCGGTGGCCTGCTTGTTCTTTCCGCCCGACGCGCGACGAACTGGAACCGCCGGTTCAGCGGCCGCCGCGCGTTGACGTGTGATCAGTCCGGTCAGCAGACCTCCCTGCACCGCGGCGCAGGACACACCACCGGCGAACAAACCGGTGACCAGGACAGCAGCAAGATTCACGACACTCCTCCGAGTGGGATGGGAAAGGCCGAAAGGACACCGGCGGAAACGCCGGCGTCGCGTCGTCGCCCGCGACCCCGGTTTCGAACCGGGTGCGGGCAGACCTCTCCTAGATCCGCAGCAGACAGAGTTTCGCGAGACTTGGCGCCTGCGGCAGGAAAGCCGCCGCCAACGTCGCGCAGGCAGGCCGCACCACCGTTGCCAAGCCACGCACGCCGGGCAACCTCAGCACGGCGACGATGGAGACGACCGCCGCGATGATCATCAGGCAGACGGCGAGCACACCGCCCATGTCGCTGCCACCAGCCATGTCGCGTGCAAGAGCGGCAGGCTCACCCGCCGCGACAGGGCGTTCGACGACGGCCTCGTGGCCACCGTCCGTCATAACGACGTTCACGTCGTGTGCCATCGACATGCCGTCGGTGCACTGGGCGCCCACCACCAATGCGAGCCCGGCGAGCACGGCCAGGACAACGACCAGCCGCGCAAGATGCGCTCGCGCGCTAGGCGTGCCGCGGACCGGGCCGTTCATGGCCGACATCCTACGGAGTGCCTGTCAACACCGTGTTTGCCAGACAGGCAACTCACCGTTCGGCGAGTTCACCGGGCAGGAAACCAGATCGTTTCGGATACGACCGAGTCAGCACGGCGTGCACGATCAGCCTCTGCCGATCAGAGAACTTCGGATGGCAGGTCGTCATCGTCATCAGGCTCGCCAACCGGTCCTCCGGCAGTTCACCTCCGTAGTTCGGCACCGGATCGATCACTTCCGCCTGCTCGGGCCGGACTATCTCCTGACCGGGCGTGTCCGCGTAGGCCGCGCCATGAGACCGGTCAAGCGGCTGAACACCGAGACACCGAGGATCACTTCCCTTGTCCTGGGCCCAGTTCGCCTCCTCTCTCTCCATCGGCAGCACGCGGTAGACGAACCACGCCGACTCGTTCTCGACCACCACGGCGTCGCAGGACTGGAGCAGATCGAGGTCGTTGAACGGGGCTCCCTTGCCGACCCGGTGGCCCGCGATCGCGAAGTTGCCCTTCTCGCCCGGTCCGGCGGTAGCCCGGTAGTGGCCGGGACCGATCTCCAGGTCCGCCGGCGTGGTGCCCTCGACGACGGCGAACTGGTAGTCACTCCCGAGTGCGGGGATGTACAGCTTGGCGAACGCCTGGCCCGGCACGAGGTCCGTCCTGACCGGACGCCGTGGATCGGCGGCGATGACGTCGGGGGTGGCATCCCATCGCGCGTTCAGTTCGGCATCGGCGTCATCCTGCTTGCGCATGGACACCAAGTCCGTGACGTACACCTCGTAGACGACGAAGAGGAGCACCGCCAGACCCGTGGTGATCAGGAGCTCGCCGAGCCCGCGGACCACACGCTTCCCAAAGCCCTCATGCGGAGATCCACTCACTCTGGGAAGAACGACAGTGTCCTCGTCGAACTGACGCCTGGTCCGCACACTCACAACACATACTATTGACCATAGTAGTTTGGTCGGCAAGGCCGAGTCCGGCGCGGCGTACTTCGAGGGAACAGGTGACGTCACGGGACCACGGCTTGAGACTCGGTTGGCCCGACCACGGTCGCGCCGCCCTGCGCACCAGGGCAGTGGCACTTGTTCGTCGTCCTGCTGTCCGGTGATCCGGCCGGGGCAGCCAGACACAGCCTCGGCGTCTTTCCACTGACGGCTCTGGCCACGCCGGTCGACATAACCACCGGCCGGTGGTTGGACGTACGACTCGGGCGGAAACCACGTACCGCCGAGTGGACCGTGCTCCTCGTCGCGTTGCTGCTGCTCGAAGTACGCCCGCAACTCAACGCCGATCTACTCTTGGATGCTTGGCCGAACTGACCGCCTGAGAAGCGAGCAGGTTGTTGTCACCCTCGCGCTTTCTCTCCAGTCGGTGTGACAGCGAACCATTGGCCGTCCATCCCGTTCCCGTTCACATCACCGATCTGCTCGTCGTCGACGTACCTGTAGAGCGGCCGTCCCGCCAACGTCACCTGCGTCGTTCCGTCGTCACGCTTCATCGTTCCGACGAGCGCCTTGTCGACCCCTTTCAGGTCGAACTGCCCGCCCGGCGCGAGCAGCGGCGGCCACACCAGGGTGCACTCCGGCTCGTTGCAGCTCGATCTGGGCGGGTTCGCGGTGTCCTTCTCGTACCGGTACAGGGTGTACTCCTCCCGATCAGCCACTACCGCGCCGATCCCTTCGCCCTGGACCACCTGCAACGTCGCGATGTCGCCGGGCAGAACGCGGCTGGCCGGGCCGGCCGTCGGACCGACCTGCCCCTCCGCGGCCTGCTCCGAGGAAGACTCGGTCGACTGGTTCGCACCGCCCGCCGAGCAGGCACCAGTCAGCAGCAGCACCGCAAAGACGAAGACATGACCTCTTGACACGGTGCAGTTCCTCCCGATCGGCGACAGCTCCCGTTGTTGACTACGGACACCGACAGATGAGCGTTCACCGGCACGAGGCACGTTGAGACTTGGTGGGCGACTTGCAGAGTTCGGGATGGCCCGCCGACGGACTTGGGTCACGCCCGGCCATCTGCCGGATCGACCGCCTCCGCGGCGAGTTCCGAGGGAGCGGCCGGACCGTCGTGCCGTGCGTCGCCACCGACATGGGCCTCGAGGCGGATGCGCTCGATCATGTGCGGGTAGTGCAGCTCGAACGCCGGGCGCTCGGAACGGATTCGGGGCAGCTCGGTGAAGTTGTGCCGCGGCGGCGGGCACGACGTCGCCCACTCCAGCGAGTTCCCGAAGCCCCAGGGATCATCCACGGTCACCACCTCGCCGTAGCGATAGCTCCTGAAGACGTTCCAGATGAACGGCAGCGTCGACACGCCGAGCAGGTAGGCACCAACGGTGGAGATCGTGTTCAGAGTGGTGAAGCCGTCGCTGGGAAGGTAGTCGGCGTACCGGCGTGGCATGCCCTGGTTGCCGAGCCAGTGCTGGACGAGAAAGGTGGCGTGGAAGCCGATGAACGTGGTCCAGAAGTGCAGCTTGCCGAGGTTCTCGTCCAGCATGCGGCCGGTGATCTTCGGGAACCAGAAGTAGATGCCGGCGTAGGTGGCGAACACGATCGTGCCGAACAGGACGTAGTGGAAGTGCGCCACCACGAAGTAGGTGTCGGACAGGTTGAAGTCGATGGGCGGTGACGCCAGCAGGACGCCGGAGAGTCCACCGAACAGGAAGGTCACCAGGAAGCCCACCGAGAACAGCATGGGCGACTCGAACGTCAGCTGGCCCTTCCACATCGTGCCGATCCAGTTGAAGAACTTGATGCCGGTCGGGACCGCGATGAGGAACGTCATGAAGGCGAAGAACGGCAGCAGCACGGCGCCGGTCGCGTACATGTGGTGCGCCCACACGGCGACGGACAGGGCCGCGATGCCGAGCGTGGCGAAGATCAGTCCTTTGTAGCCGAAGATCGGTTTGCGGCTGAACACCGGGAAGATCTCCGACACGATGCCGAAGAACGGCAAGGCGACGATGTAGACCTCCGGATGCCCGAAGAACCAGAAGAGGTGCTGCCACAGGATCACGCCGCCGTTGGCCGGGTCGAACACGTGCGCACCGAGATGGCGGTCGGCCAGCAGGCCGAACAGCGCGGCAGTGAGGATCGGGAAGGCGATCAGGATCAGCACACTGGTCACCAGGATGTTCCAGGTGAAGATGGACATCCGGAACATCGTCATTCCGGGCGCGCGCAGGCAGACCACGGTGGTGATCATGTTGACCGCGCCGAGGATCGTGCCGAGGCCGCTGATCAGGAGGCCGGTGATCCACAGGTCTGCGCCGACGCCGGGCGAGTGGATCGCGCTCGACAGCGGGGTGTAGGCGAACCAGCCGAAGTCCGCGGCACCGCCGGGAGTCACGAACCCGGACACGACGATGATGCCGCCGAACAGGTACAGCCAGTACGAGAAGGCGTTAAGGCGCGGAAACGCCACGTCCGGCGAACCGATCTGCAACGGCAGGATGAAGTTCGCGAACCCGAACAGGATCGGCGTCGCGTACAGCAGCAGCATGATCGTGCCGTGCATGGTGAACAGCTGGTTGTACTGCTCGTTCGACAGGAACTGCATGCCCGGGACAGCGAGCTCGGTCCGCACGAGCAGGGCCATCACGCCACCCGCCAGGAAGAAGGCGAAGCTCGTGACGAGGTACAGAACACCGATCTGCTTGTGGTCGGTGGTGCGGAACATACGCAGCAGGAACGATCCCTTGACCGGCTTGGGCGCGTGAGCGGTCGGCACGGGGATCGGCTGGGCGGTGACCGTCATCTTCATGCTCTCCCGTAGCTCAAGCTTCTACTAAGAAAGATAGTAGCCTGGTCGGCGATGACAGCCCGAGCGGACGTCGACCGCACCTGCGGCGTCGCATGAATAACGGAACCATAACGACCGGTCGGCCGTTGAGCCGATCCACTATCCCGCTTCGTAGACCACGTCATGGGTGACCCTACGAGTGACTCGCGACCGCGCTGGCTCGTAACAGCGGTGTTAAGCCTATTTCTGATCATCGGCCCTCCGCCGGCAGGAGCTTTCGCCCACGAGGGAACGAACGTCCCCTCCGGCCCTCCCGCGTTGCCGTCGAGTCTTCCGGCAGCCCCGCTGGGCAGCGGTGGCCAGGGCGAAGAGGTGGTGGAGACCCAGTGGGGACCACTCGGCGCGGTCGACCGGGATTTCCTGGCGAAGGTCCGCCTCGCAGGGCTGTGGGAGTTGCCGGCAGGACAGCAGGCGCTCCAGAAGTCCCAGAATCCCCAGATCCAGGAGGCAGGCAAGCACCTGATCGACGGGCACAGCGCGCTGGACGACATGGTCCGCAACGGCGGCCAGGCACTCGGCGTGGAACTGCCCAACCAGCCCAACCAGGACCAGTTGGGCTGGCTTAAGGAACTGACCACCACACAAGGCGACGAATACGAGCGGACCTTTGCCAACCGCCTGCGCGCCGCACACGGCAAGGTCTACGGGTTCGCCGCACAGGTGCGTGCCGGCACCAGGAACGAACTGGTGCGGGCCATGGCGAACCAGGCCATGAGCACGGTGCTCGACCACATGACCCAACTGGAGAAGACCGGCCTGGTCGACTTCCAGGCACTGCCGTCCCCCACACTGCCTGCGCCGTCCGCTACACCCGGCGGTCAGCCGGAGCCACAGCCCCGCGCCTCCACGGAGATCACCCGCACCGCCGGCTCCAGTATGAGCAATCCGATCACGTACCTGCTGGTGATCGTGGCCCTCGGCGGTATCGCGCTCTTCTGGCTACGAGCGCGACACAGGAAGGCGTCGGCCGATCCCCGGCACCAGGCCGACGCCTTCGCCGTGCAGGAGCCCGCACTCATCCGGCCTTCGCCGCCCATCAGGGAAGGTGCGGCAGGCACGCACCGATCGAACGAGCCATTCAGACGGTTCCGACAGTGACAGCCGCCATGCCGCGCCAACTACCTGCTGAGAGATCAGGCGGACCGACGCGAACTCCCCCAACACAAGTGCAAGTCACGAACACATCCCCAAGATCGTCTACTCATTGGGGACGATCCGGCGTCGGTCACCCGTCGAGACTGCGGCGCTGTGCTGGAACCTCACCGCCTCCATGGGGCACGCCAGCCGTACGCGATTATCCACATTGGATTCGACAGAAATGCAAACCAGCCGGCCAGAGACGGACGCCGACACCCGCACTCGCCGGCGGCAAACGCGGCGGCCAGCGGCTACTATTATGACTAGTAGGCGGTCTGCGGTCATTCCGGCCTGGAGGATCCATGCACGGTCTCGGCGACCTGGAGTCGGCGGTCATGGACGTGCTGTGGCGCGAGCAGCAGCCGCTGAAGGTTCGGGAGGTCCTCGACCGGCTCGGCGAAGCACGCACGCGGGCGTACACGACGGTGCTGACTGTACTGGACAACCTGCACCGGAAGGCATGGGTGAACAGGAAACGGCACGGCAAGGCGTACCGGTACGAGCCCGTGATGAGCCGCGCCGAAGCCGCGGCGGGAGCACTACGGCACGTGATCGCGACCTCCGGAGATCCGGAGGCGGTTCTACTGCAGTTCGCGCAGTCGGCTACCGACCGCGAGTGCGACCTGCTCCGCCAGGCACTGTCCAGGAGGCAGGAGCCGTGACAAGGTCAGCCAACCCCGCCGACGAGATGATCGAGCTCGATGTGCGGATGTAGGCGTTGCAGCACAGCAAGTTCTATTTGGCTCGCGAACACGGCGAGCTCGGTGCCATCCTCCCGCTCCAGCACCTCGCTGCGCCAGCCGGCGTCGACGAGTGGACGCTGACCGGGATCGACCAAGCGCCGCACAACCGTGTACGCGAGGTGTTCCAGTGTCATGGGCGACGCGAACTCCCACTCCATCCGGTGCAGGGCGACCTCGAACTGCATCGGCCCGACGGCGGCGAGAACCGGGATGCCACCCTGACCTCGACGCTGCGACCTCATCACCTGCACGATCCCCTCGGCGCGCAACCGCGCGATGGCGCGATGGAACTGCTTGGCGCGGCTGATGTCCGCCGGCCGCGCGACGGCAAAGCACGCCGGCGCGAAACTCGGCAGCCGCGGAAACCGCACCGGAACGGCACCGGCGAACAGCGTGTCCCCCACTCGCAGTACCGTCGCGTTCACCAAGCCGATGACGTCACCGGGATACGCGACGTCCACTGTGCTGCGTTGCCGGCCGAACGCCTGCTGTACGTATTTCGTCGCGAACGGCCGACCGGTCGCGGTGTTCGTGACGACCATGCCCCGCTCGAACGCACCGGAGCAGACTCTGGCGAACGCGACCTGGTCCCGGTGCGCCGGGTTCATCCCGGTCTGCACCTTGAACACGAAGGCGGAGAAGGGCGCGTCGAGATGCCTCGGTTGCCCGGTGACATCCGCTCTCGGCCGCGGTGCCGGCGCGGAGTCGACCAGGAAGTCGAGAAGCTGGCGGACGCCTTGGTTGAGCAACGCGGCACCGAACAGCACGGGCGACGCCTCGGCCGCGAGAAACCGCTCAAGACCGATTCCACCACCGGAGTCGGCGAGCAGATCAGCCTCCTCACGGGCGACAGACCATGCCGCGCCCTCCTGAGCGGCGGCCGCGGTCGGATCGAGGCGCTCTTCCCGCGCCGCGGCGGCCCCGCCTACCGTACGTAGGTAGCGCACCACCGTTCCGTCACGGCAGTCCAGCACCCCGTGGAAGTCCCCTGCCGGCCCCACCGGCCAGGTGAGTGGCATCGGCTGCAACCCGGTGCGGGCGGCTAGCTCATCACACAGCTCCAGCGCATCGCGGCCAGGACGATCCCATTTGTTCACGAACGTGATGACGGGAATGCCCTGCGCCCGGCATACGTCAAAGAGTCTCAGCGTCTGGGACTCGAGCCCCTTCGCGGCGTCGAGCAACATCACCACGCTGTCCACCGCGGACACGACCCGATACGTGTCCTCCGAGAAGTCCGCGTGTCCGGGCGTGTCGACCAGGTTGATCAGGATGTCGCGATACGAGAACGTCAGCACGGCGGACGTGACGGAGATTCCGCGAGCCTGCTCCAGCCTCATCCAGTCTGATACGACAGCACGCCTGCCCGGCTTGCCGTGCACGGCGCCCGCCTCGGTGATGGCCTTGGCATGCAGGGCGATCGCCTCGGTCAAGGTTGACTTGCCGGCGTCGGGATGGCTGATCACCGCGAAGGTGCGCCGCCGCGCCGCCTCGTACAGCACGTCGCGCGCGACCATGATCTCCTTCCGGCCAACCGGTGGATCCGTCGTTCGGGCGAAGCGTTCACGGCCTCGGCAGGTCAAGGTGTGCGGACTGTTGCCGCGCGCGGGCCGCACTACGAACGGTGGTCGCGCCACGCGGCGTGACCGCGTGGCGTGCGCCTTCAAGTTCTGCCGCGAGTAAGCGGTGAACGGGTCCGCGTGAAACTCACCCTTGTGCTCCGCGCACCATCCAGACCACTCCCCAGAGCCACAGAGCCACCACGGCCGCGATCAACCAGGGGGTGTCCGTGATCAAGGCGGTGATTCCGAGTGCGGACGCACCGGCGAGCGGTACGACGACCACCGGGGCGGCACGGTTCAGGGTCGCTCCGACCAAGGCGACCCACGCGGCGAGCACAGGAAGGTAGAGGGCCAGCTTGGCCCCGATCACGTTCACGGAGCGGCCTTCCCCTCGTCCTGGTGACGTGCTGCCTGTTCCGGCTCGAAGGCGGTGTCTCCGTCCTCAGACGTCGACGTTTCGGATTCCTCGCGAGCAGAGGTCACCGCTGTGGCACTCTGGCGGCGCGGAGCACCGTAGAGGGCGTCACGGAACTGCCTCCGGACCTCGCGGTCCGGGTCGTCACGTTGCGCGACGCCGATCGCCACCAGCGCTGCGATGATCACGAGCAGGATGACCCCGAGGATCAGCAAAGCGGAAACGCCACCCTGGTCGTGAGTCGCCACCACGTGCACTGACATCACCCGGAGCCGAGCGGCTGTGCGTTGCGAGCCGTGAGCATCGACTTGAGCGTCTTCACTTCGGTTTCCTGGCTGGACGCGATCGCGTTGGCAAGACTCTGCACGACCGGAACCGACGCCTTGTCCGCCGCGTACCGCGACATCGCGCTGCCACCCTCGTGGTGGCGGGTCATCAGCTGCAGGAACAGCACGTCGAACTCCTTGCCGTTCATGCCCCGGAGGCGAGCGAGTTCCTGTGACGTCGCCATACCGGGCATACGACCGTTGTCCATTCCGGACATCGACTGGTGGTCACCGCTCATCCACATCATCAGCTTGCCCGCAGGTGCTTGTTCGAGTTCGCCCCACGAGCTGAGCCAGCCCTTCATCCGCCCGACCTGTTCGAGCTGGCTGGAACCGATGTCGAACGCGAGCTGGCGCACATCGGTGTCCTCGCTGCGACCTGTCGCGAGGTTGGCCATCTGCACAGCCTGCAGGTGGTGCACCGACATGTCCTGCGAGAATCCGATGTCGACCGCGGTCGGCGCGGCGGGCGAGCTCGAATGGCCGAGAGTGATTCCTCCGGCAGCACCGAGCAGCACCAACGCGATACCGACCGCGGCTGCGATCGCCCGCCGTGACCAGTTGACGCCTTGCGACGGCTCGGTCCCGGTCATCAGTTCCCTCCCGCAGGGGTGGAGGACGGGGTCAAGTTCTGCTCCTTCGGGTCCTGCCCACCGCCGTCGACCGGCACCGCGTCCGCCCCTGGCTTCTCAGCCACGAACGGCGGCGGGTTGCTCACGTCGAACTGGGCGGCGTTGGCCTCACAGGTGGCGCCGGGCTCGGGATAGGTGTTCGGGTTGCGGCGCAGCGACGAGATGAACTGGTCGACGCGCTCGTCATCGGCGCTGTCCAGCTTCAGCTGGTGACCCCACGACTGCAGCGCGATCGGCTTGTCCAGACCTGGGTACGGCGACAGCATCGTGAACTGCTGGCCTTCTGCTTTCGGCTTCAGCTTGTCCAGCGCCGGACCGCTGACCTGGTCCGGGTTGTAGGCGATCCAGACCGCGCCGTGCTCCATCGAATGCACCATGTTCTCGGTGCGCACAGGCTTTTCGTAGACGACACCGGTGCAGTCGGCCCACGTCCCGTCGTGCGCCCCGCCATAGGGTGGGCTGCTTTCGTAGGCGACCCGTTTCACCGGCTCGACGTGCTTGCCGGCCGCATACTCCTTCTTGGTGACACCCGTGATCTTGTCCGACGGGTCCTTGTTGGTGTCGGACGGCTTCCACTGCGCGAGGGCGGCTTCTCGCTGGTTCTGGGCCGAGATCTGGGAGTAGGCGTAGCCGAACACACCGCCCGCGAGGCCCAGCACGGCGACGACCGCGATGATCGTGCCCCACGGCCTTGGCTTGTAGTCCACAACGATGGACTTCGTCCCCCGGGCCTTCTTGGACTTCCGGCCACTGGTCATTTCCGCTCCTCGGCTATCGGCTACTAGGAAGGATAGTAAAGAGCGTGGACGGGAACCTGAGAGGACTCTGTGCGACGCCGAAGCCTCTCTGTCGGGCGGGGTTCACCACAGAGAGGTTGGCGCCGAAAAACCAGCACGCTGAGGTCGGCACCGCATGGTCAACCACATCAGCCACGCGCAAGGAATCGGAGGTCGCTTAGGTACGTGAAGCAACCTTGTGCACGTTGCCACCGACCGAACGCCGGTACCGATGCAGGATCGCACCACGCGGGCACGAAAGCGCTCTATTCACCTGCTACCAAAAGCAGATCTGCCCAGAGCAGGTCATCGGTTTCAACGAGGCCAACGCGCATGGTGGTCGTCGATGTGGAACTCGTGCGCGTGACGCCACGCGCCGCCGGCCAGAACGGCATCGTGCACGTGATCATGGCTCGCATCGAGGTCGTGGTGCTCGTGCTCCACCACCTCCGGGTCGTGCATCGGCCACAGCCGCCATGCGACGAACGCGGCGACTGCCGTCACGCCGCCTAGGACCACGAAGGCCGTATTCATGTCGGCGATGCTGGCCACCCACCCGGCCAGCGGATAGCACAGCAGCCAGCAGGCGTGGGACAGCGCGAAGTCTGCGGCGAACAACGCGGGACGGTCGCCCGAGTCGGCGGATCGGCGCAGCAGCCGCGCACCCGGCGTCAGCGCGAAGGAGCATCCGGCGCCCAGCAACGCCCACAGCACGAGCAGCGCAGGCCAGTGCCCTCCACCGAACACCCAGGCGAACGTGGACCCGCCGAACAGGAGTACGACCAGTGCCACCGAGGCGCGCAACACCAGGGCGCGGTCAGTCACGTGGTCGAGCAACTTCGGCAACATCAGCGCGGCAGCGAGCGAACCGATGCCGTTGAACGCGAGAGCGATGGCGACGTCGGAAGCATCGCGGCCAAGCACGTCACGCACGTAAGCGACCGTGTTGACCAACACCATGGAACCTGCTGCGGCCGCCGCGAGATGCACAGCCAGCAATCCGCGCAGGCGCGGTGTCGCCAGATAGATCCTTGTTCCACGAGTCGTTGCGGCATAGAGGCTTTCGTCGCGGCGCACCGGCTTCGGTCGTGGCACCACCGCCGAGACCACGAGCAGCGCCGAACCCACGAAACCGATCGCCGTGCCGAGGAAAAGGTTGTTGAAGCTCATCAGCACCAGCAACGCAGCGGCCAGCGACGGGCTCAGCAGACCTTCGAGGTCATAGGCCATCCGCGAGAGGGTGACTGCCCGCGTGTACTCACGTTCATCGGGCAGCACGTCCGGGATGGTCGCCTGGAAGATCGGCGTGAACGCCGCTGAAGCTGCCTGCAGCAAGAAGATCAACACGTAGATCTGCCAGATCTCGTTCACCCACGGCAGCGTCACCGCGACCCCGGCACGCACCAGGTCTAGCGTCACCAGCACCGCACGTCGCGGCAAGGCCCCGAGCAACGCCGCCGCGATCGGCGCCACGCTGACGTAGGCGATCATCTTGATCGCCAGCGCGGTACCGAGCACCGCTCCCGCGTCCGCGCCGGCCAGGTCATAGGCCAGCAATCCCAGCGCGACAGTCGCCAGACCGGTGCCGGTGAGGGCCACCACGTGTGCGCCGAACAGGTGGCGATACGTCCGATTGCGCAGAACAGCGAGCATGTCTGGCACTATATGTGCTCATGTACGCACGCGACGACGTTGCAACAACGCATGACTGGCAACAGCTACCTTCTGGCACCCACGTCGAAGCGGCCGTCGACGGGTTCCGGATGCTCGCCGACGCGACGCGTTTTCGCATGTTGTGGCTGCTGTGCGGGGCCGAGTACGACGTGACGACACTGGCCGCGGAGGTCGGCATCGCGCGCCCGGCAATCTCACAACATCTCGCGAAATTGCGTCTGACCGGACTAGTGACCGTGCGCCGCGAAGGCCGCCGGATGCTCTACCAAGCGCGAGGTGGCCACGTCCGGCGGCTGCTGCTCGAGGCGGTCAACGCCGCCGATCATCACATCACCGGAAGTCCGGACCACGACTGACCGCCGGGGGACAGCGGTTGATCATCGGTGTACGCGATCGCCCGGATCGTGGCGGCACGCCGGTGATCACCTTCGAGGCTTGCTTTGCCTTGCTCGGTTCGACGCCGTCGGCTGGATCGTCCGCTGCCGCCACGCGGCGGCGGCTTGTCGTTCTCACCGAAAGCGCGGATCGTGAAGTTCTCGACCGGACGTGATGTCAGGTCGCTCGCGGCGTTCCCGACGGCCACGCCCGGCAGGTTGGCCTTCACGGCGGTACGCCGCGTCGCCGGCAGACGCCACCGGCTGCGAGGCCGTTCGCTCTACATCGGCAGGACGAAGGGACACATCGCGAAGGCCGCCACCGCCAGCAACGCGGAGCCGATGGCCATCGGCAGCATCATCGCGAAGGCACCGGCGAGCCACGTCCGGGTGCCTGAAGCATGAGGGGCACCAACGAGATTACGCAGGCGCAGCTCCACGCAGTTGCCTGCCATCGCCAACGCGGCCGGCGGAGTCCCGCCCGCCGTCATGGTCAGCAGGGCCGAGCGCACCGCGTCCGCTCCGTGTGCGCGGACCGCTGTGGCGTCGGCCGCGAGTTCGACGAGTGCGGCTACCAATTCGGGCGACCGGCGCGTCAGCGGCGTCCACGGCACCGCGGATGCCAGCGCCCTGGCCAGCCCGACGAGCAGGTGGTGGTGTCCGAGAATGTGCGCACGTTCGTGCTCGATCACCGCCGCGACCGAGGCCTCGCTCAGGTGCTCGTTGAGCCCGTCGGTGGCCACGATCAACGCCGGACGTCCGGCGAGGCTGTACGCGAGCGGGCGGTCGAGCGGAATCCACCACGTCGGGATGACGCCGGGCTGACGCTGCGCCACGAGCGTGAGCGCATCGCGTTGCTTGCGATGCAGACGCCACTGCGAGCGGCGGTGCCGCACCAGTGAGAGAACCAACTTCACCACGACACCCAGCAGGATTGCGATGAACAGCAGCCCCGCCATCTCCTCGAAACGCGGCGAACCTCCGTGCTGCAAGGTCTGCCAGCAGTTGTGCATGAGGCCGATCAGCAACGGGGCGGGGCCGTGGGTGGGCAGCACAGTGATCACCACCGCCGCGACCACAGTGGTCAGGCAGCCCACGACCATCATGAGCCAGCCGGTCAGCAGAACCCCGGCGGGCGCCTTCACCGCGAGCAGCCGTTCCAGCAGGCGAGGCCCTGCCCACGCGACCATGAAGGCGCCCAGCAGGAGCGCTACCGCGACGGTCATCGGCGCTTCCGCAGCACTCGCCGCAACAGGGTGATCTCTTCCTCGGTGGCGGACTGCGCGAAGTGCAACAGCACACCTTCGGGATCGTCGGCGGCGTCGAGCACCGCCCGCAACGCCCTCGCTTCAGCCTGTGCCCGGGACATGACGGCCCGGTAGTGGAACGCCCGGCTGACCTTCGTGCGTTCCACCCAGCCCTTGCGGTGCAGGTTGTCCAGCACCGTCATGACCGTCGTGTACGCCAGTTCCCGCTCCTGCGACAGCTCCTCGAGCACGTCGCGGACCGTGCGGTCGCCATCACCGCGCCACAGCACGTCCATGACCGTCGATTCGAGTTCACCAAGACCCTGCATGACACCTCCGTGCGGGAAGGATACGGTCACCTGGCGGCGGGCTGTGCTCCAGTGAGGTGTAACCGTCGCCCAGCTTGAACGCACATAGGCGACTTGTCTCAGGGGCTGCGAGCCGGCCATCGTGTTCTCCCCCGCATGCGTCGCGGCGTGGACGCCTGCGGAGATGCCATGCCACAGAACGCTGAAGACGACCTGCTTGTACACCCGCAGCGACAAGCCTGAGCGGCCGACGTTCTCCGTGCAGCGCTTTCCTGCAGATCGGCCGAGCCTCGCTTGGGCAGGCAGCCCCCGTAGAACGGCGTAGGCCGCCACCGAGCATTGCCCTCGCCTCTTTGATCTTGAAGACGCGCGGCCGACGGCCGATCGAGCGCATCGACGATGTCCGCGGCGCTCGCCGCCGGGCCGACGCCTTTTCTACCGGGCGACGTAGTCCCATCGCCAACCTAGTACTAGGCTAAATAGTATTTCGTGGACGGTTGGGAGCTGGAGATGACGAGCGGCCTCAAGTCCAAGCTGCATCGCGCCAAGGAGCCGATGGCCGGCGTGTTCGATGACGCGTCCAGCCAGGTCTTCACGGACAAGGATCCGTCCGGCACGATCGTCGGGGTCCTCACGATGGGGTTCCCGGCGGCCGAGCACCTGAGACCGACCGACCGGGTCGCTTACGACCTCGGCTCGCCCCTCGACGGAGAGCACGACTTCCGCTGGCCCGACCGCGCCGACGCTACCTGCGACAAGCCCGTCCGCGACACCTGTCCGCTGCGGTGCACCTCCGCCCCCTGTCCCGAGGTGGACGTGTGCCTCGAGAACTCGCAGCTCTCGTCGAACCCGGCACCCTTGGACGCCAAGAGGCCCGGACCTGACGCCGTGCCGGTCGATGGTCGTTCCGAGCCCGCTGCACCGTCGATTCCTTCGCTGGAGGGCCCGTGAACTGGACCCTCCTTCTGATCCTGGTGATCCTCGGGCTCGCCTTGGTGGTCATTGGTTACCTGGTCGGCACAGCATCGGCCACACCCGCGGGCCCGGCAGAAGCAGACATCACGTTCGCCGCCAAGCTGGCCGGACATCATGCGCTGGCGGTGCGGATGGCGAGCATGGCCGGGCAACTCAGCACGGATCCGGAGATCCGGCAGATCGCCTTCGAGATCGAGACGGACAGGATCGAACAGACCGGCCGGGTGAAGGGCTGGTCAGATGTGTGGCAACGACCCGTTCGGCCCGCGGTGAACAACGCCGACTCGACCAGATTGAAGCACCTGACCGGACGCGAGTTCGACATAGCGTTCCTGCAGGCGATGCGCCGGCACGACCGGGCAGGAATCGAACTGACCGAGCTCACCTTGTCCAAGGCTCGCACCGCCGCGGTGCGAGCCCACGCCAAGACCGTCCGCGCCCTGCAGGAGTCAGAAATCGAAGTGCTCGACTCGCTGCTTGCCGCTCACCAGCGCCGTGCACCACAGATCTGAAAGAACAATGTCGGCATATCAGCGCATCCACGCGTTCCGCTTGCCAGCTCACAACAACGACCGTGGGAGGCGCGCCGCCTTCTATTGGGTCAGAGCGCGCGCCAATCATTCGTAGTGGAGCCCGAGGGGACAAGGGAAGAGTTCACCTCACGTGAACTTCGCTCGGTCTAGTTGGCATGGCGCGATGACGGGACGTCTGGAGCGGCTGCCATGAACACTGCGCGTGGTGCTCTGGCTGGGTGAACAGGGAACGAGGTCGGCCGGGCAACGAGCCGGCGTCAACCCCTGGGTGCGTACATGATCACGGTGACCCCCACCAGGCAGATCCCCGCGCCGATGTAGTCCCACCGGTCCGGCCGGAAGCCGTCCAGCACCATGCCCCAGGCAAGCGAGCCGGCGACGAAGACTCCGCCGTACGCGGCGAGGATCCGGCCGAAGTTCGGATCGGGCTGGAACGTCGCGACGAACCCGTACGCGCCGAGCGCGAGCACGCCTCCCGCGATCCACAGCAGACCCCGGTCTTCCCGGATTCCCTGCCACACCAGCCAGGCGCCGCCGATCTCCGCCACCGCGGCCAGCACGAACAACACAACCGAGCGCAGAACCGTCATGATCCAAAAGTTTGGCACGCACAACCGTGGCCGGCACACCGGTGCAGACGAACGACCATGTACCGATGCCGCGAGGACGGCGACCAAGAGACCGATCAGAAGATCCCGGAAGCCGATCGTGGAGAAGACACCTGCCGCCCCAGAGACGACCAGCACAGGTAGAAGGCAGAACAGCAGGCCCTCGGCAAGGCCGGCGAACGGCGACGAGCTGGACGTGCGAGCAGGCGATGAAGGTCGTCGCATCTCGCCGCCGCCGCGGCCTTCCGCGTGCTGCGAATGACTTCCCGATCCGCGATCTTGGCTTCGACCGCGGCCAGCTTGACGATCGCGCGAGTCTGCGGGCCCAGTCTGCCGTGCCTGTGCGCGCCGAGGTCGAGTAGCTCGGCAACCTCATTGAGGGTGAGGCCGTGCCGCTGGGCGGCCTTGATGACCCGGATCATGACAACCGTCTCCGGCGGATACATCCGCCGCCGCGATCCGCAGCCGGGTGGAATCGCCCAGCGCCCGCGCCACTGCGGCGGCCGACTCCACTGCAGGCATCTCTGGGAAGCTGGACACATGACGAATGCGGTGCGCGAGTTCTGGGATGCGCAGGCGGCAGCCTTTGACCTCGAACCGGATCACGGGTTGCTTGATCCTGAGGTGCGCGAGGCGTGGTCGGCTCTGCTGCTGCCTCTCATGCCGCCGAGTCCGGCGTCCGTCGTAGACCTCGGGTGCGGCACTGGCAGTCTGGCCGTGCTCCTGGCGCGAGCCGGCCACGATGTCCGTGGCGTTGACCTCTCACCGCGAATGGTGGCAGCCGCAGCGGCGAAGGCGAACGCCGCTGGCGTGCCCGCCGAGTTCACGCAGGGAGACGCGTCCCAACCTCCCTACGCACCAGCGTCTTGCGACGTGGTGCTGGCCCGGCATGTGCTCTGGGCGCTGCCTGACCCCGCTGCCGCGTTGACCACCTGGGTGAACCTCCTCAAGCCCGGCGGTCTTCTCCTGCTCATCGAGGGCCATTGGTCGACGGGTGCAGGGCTGACAGCTGAGGAGTGTCGAGCACTCGTCGCGGAGGTCCGTCAGGAGACCACTGTCAGGAGGCTCGACGACCCTGCTTTGTGGGGGCGCCGGATCGAGGACGAGCGCTACCTGCTGGTGAGCAGAAACTGACGGCGCGACTGCTTCCGCGCGTTCGATCACCTGGCGGGCTGGAACATTTCGATGAGGTTGCCCGCGGGGTCGGCGAGCAGGATCTGTCGTCCGCCAGGCCCGGACACCGGCCCGCTGAGGATCGGGAGACCGGCGTCGTGGAGCCGCGTGATCTCTGCGTCGAGGTCGTCGACGATGAGGTGGATGCGGTTGCGGCCGGCGGTCGTGGCATCTTCGGGCGTCGCACGGGCTCCCGAGCTGGTGGGGCCGGACAGCAGGAGACGTAGTGGGCCGCGCAGGACATCGGCGAAGGCGGGTGCCGCGTTGGTGTTCAGGGTGAAGCCGAGGTGGGCGGTGTAGAAGTCGACGGCCGCCTGCACGTCCTCGACGAGGTAGCGGATGCTGGCGTACTCGGATGCGGTCACGACGAAACCTCCTCGTGCTGCGATGCGGTGAGCGTGGGCAACAAGTACCGGACACGGGTGTCGATGTCGGCCGCGATGCGGCGGAACGCGAGGTCGTCGGCGCCAACCGGGTCGGGAATGCTCCAGTGGGCACGCGGCGGAGGCTGGGCGAACTCGAACCGGGACTCGCGGGCCTTGTCGCACAACGTGATCAGGCGGTCGAACCGGCGCCTGCCCACCACGTCGACGTGCTGAGGAAGCTGGTCCCTCACGTCGATGCCGAACAACTCGCCCAACACCCGCACAGCGCCGGGGTGGAGCTCGGGCCGGGGCCGGGTCCCGGCGCTGACCGCCTGGACCCGGCCGCCTGTGTGGTGACGCAGCAAGGCTTCGGCGATGGGCGAGCGGGCACTGTTGCCGGTGCACACGAACAACACGGCGATCCCCCGGCCGGCCGGACGTGCCGGTGGCGTGGCCCCCGTGCCCAGCGCGGGATGCAGAGCGGCGCCCGTCGCGGCCATCGCCTCCGCGCAGCGACCGAGATCCAGGTGGTAGTAGCTGTCGCGGCCGTCGAACGTGCTGCGAGTCGTGGTGACGAAGCCTGCATCGCGCAACAGCCGCAGGTGGTAGGAGACCAGGTTCTGCGACTGGTCTACCAGCGTCACCAGCTCGCGAACCCGGTGGTCGCCGCCGGACAGCGCCGTGAGCAGCTGCCAGCGCAGCGGATGCCCCGCCAGCCGGACGAACGCCGGTGGGGCCACGACTTGACCCGAAGCCACCATGCCCGCACGATACATCAAACCGTTTTGATGGACTTTCTCCTTCAGGGGTGCGTGTGACACCGCGACCACGGCCGCGCGAGGTGCCCGACAGAACCCAGGGCGGTGACCGGCTGGCACGACGGTTGGGCACCGGTGACGCGGTGGTGATCGGGCTGGGCTCGATGATCGGCGCCGGCGTGTTCGCCGCGTTCGGCCCGGCCGCGCGTGCGGCAGGCACCGGTCTGTTGATCGGCCTGGTCATCGCCGCGGTGATCGCGTACTGCAACGCCGTTGCCTCCGCGCAACTGGCGGCGGTTTACCCGACTTCGGGCGGCACCTACATCTACGGCCGCGAACGGCTCGGGCACTGGTGGGGCTTCGCTGCCGGATGGGGCTTCGTGGTCGGCAAGACGGCCTCCTGCGCGGCCATGGCACTCACCTTCGCCACCTACGCGGTGCCTGGCCCGTGGTGGGCACAACGCGCCGTGGCCGTCGCTGGTGTTCTAGGGCTCGCCGCGCTCAACTATCGAGGTGTGTCCAAGACCGTCGCGCTGACTCGCGTGCTGGTGGCCACCAGCCTCACCGCGCTGGCCATCGTCGTGGCAGGGATCGCGTTCGGCGGGCAGGTCAGTGCGTCCAATCTGCACTGGTCGGGAAACGTTGGCGTGTATGGCGTCCTGCAGGCGGCCGGGCTGTTGTTCTTCGCCTTCGCCGGCTTCGCCCGTATCGCCACCATGGGCGAGGAGGTCCGAGAACCGCAGCGGACCATCCCGCGTGCGATTCCCCGCGCATTGGGCATCACCGTGGTGGTGTACCTGATCGTCGGAGTGGCCGCACTGCTGGCGGCAGGTCCTGACCTGCTCGCCGCCGCGACCGCGCCGCTGGCCACCGCCGCGCAGGAAGCCGGGGTCGGCGCCCTCGCCCCGGTCGTCCGGATCGGCGCCGCTCTTGCCGCACTCGGAGCGCTGCTGTCGCTGATCGCGGGCGTGGGCCGGACGAGCCTCGCCATGGCTCGGCACCGCGATCTGCCAGGCTGGTTGTCCGCCGTGCACCCTCGCCACCAGGTTCCGCACCACGCCGAGATCGCCCTCGCCGTTGTGGTCAGCGCTCTGGTCGTGACGGTCGACCTGCGCAGCGTGATCGGGTTCTCGTCGTTCGGAGTCCTCGTCTACTACGCCATCGCCAACACCGCTGCCTTCACGCAGCCGGCCTCCGACCGCCGCTGGCCCCGCTGGCTCAACCTCCTCGGCGTCGCCGGCTGCCTCACGCTGGTCGCCACCCTGCCCTGGCAGTCCGTGCTCACCGGCCTCGCCATGTTCGCGATCGGTCTGACAGGCCGCGCCATCACACGTACCCGGCGCGCGCCAAGGGCAGATCAGCCAACCTGAGGACCTCGCGCGACGAGGAACTCAGCTCACTCCGTATGTTTGCGACGAAGGTGCGGAGCAGGGAGGACCTGGGGTGGAACTGGGGCTGGTCGGTCAGGCCGTCGGCATGTTCGCGGTGACCAATGTGGACGACATCGTGATCTTGGCGGTCTTCTTCGGTCAGGCCGCTGGGCAGCGTGGTGGCGCAGCACGAGTGGTGGCCGGGCAGTACCTGGGATTCGCCGCGATCCTGGCCGCCTCGGTGGTCGGAGCACTCGGCGCAGGTCTGCTTCCGGACACTGTGATCCCCTACCTGGGACTGCTGCCCTTGCTGCTCGGCCTTCGCGCAGCGTGGCGTGCATGGCGCGAACGCCACGACGCGGATGACGACCAATCGGCCGGCACGGGCAACGGGCCGACCGTTCTGGCCGTCGCGGCGGTCACCTTCGCCAACGGCGGCGACAACATCGGCGTCTACGTGCCTGTCTTCACGACCGCCGGAACCGGTGGCCTGGTCGTGTTCGTCGTGGTCTTTCTCGTTCTGGTGGCGGTGTGGTGCGCGGCAGGCCGATTCTTCGCCACCCGGCCGGTGGTGGCCCGTGCACTGGCGCGCTGGGGGCACATCGCGCTGCCAGTCGTGCTGATCGCCATTGGTGTGCTGATCCTGGTAGAAGGCGGTGCGTTCGGTCTCTGATCGTCAGTGGCCGGATACAGCTGGAAGGACCACCCACGGCGCGCCGAAGCCGGCTGCTGGACAGTGCTCACCAGCCGCATCACTGATTTCCTGGCGCGCTGGACAGATCTGGTGTGGTGGGTGGTGTTGCCACCCACCACACCAACGCGATCAGGAGACCGGTGCGGCTTGCAGCCAGAACCGAGGCGCACAGCCGCGACCACGTCATGACACTCGTCAGGTTCTCACCCGCCAATACAGCTCCTGGTCGCAGGAAGGATGCACGCGCGTACGCGATGATCGATGCCCTTGAGCCACGACACCGATCTCTGGAGGTATGAGATGCGCATCGAACTGTTGCTCGCACCAGACTGCCCCAACGCGGCAGCGGCCAAGACCGCGTTGGCCGCTGCGCTGCACGAACTCGAGCTCACCGTTCCCGTGCTCGAGCGCGTCGGCGACTTCCCGTCTCCCACGATCCTGGTCAACGACGTTGACGTCATGAACGACCACACCGGCGCACCGCAGATGCGGGCCTGCCGACTGGACGTGCCCACCGTCCCGAAACTGCTCGCCGCCCTGCGCAGCGGAACAGGAGAGGAGTGAGTTCCCTGGCGTCCCATGGTGAGAACAACCGCCCACCGCTGAATTGATCGCCTGCCCTGCCGGATCCAGAGTCAGCCACGTGGCGCGTACATGATCACCGCAACGCCGACCAGGCAGATACCGGCACCCATGTAGTCCCACCGGTCCGGCCGGAACCCGTCCAGCACCATTCCCCAGGCCAGTGATCCAGCGACGAAGACGCCACCGTAGGCGGCGAGGATCCGCCCGAAGTTCGGATCGGGCTGGAACGTCGCGACAAAGCCGTACGCGCCGAGGGCCAGCACACCGCCGGCGATCCACAAGAGACCCCGGTCTTCCCGCAATCCCTGCCACACCAGCCATGCGCCGCCGATCTCGGCCACCCCGGCGAGCACGAACAACACCACCGAACGCAGAACCGTCATGATCCAGCAGTCTGGCAGCCGCATCCCCCACCCGCGCACCGGTGTCGGCGCCGACGACGAAGCACCCACCACAGGCCAGCGCCTGCCGCTGCGGCGACACCAAGACCAACCAACACGTCCTCAAAGCCCATCGCCGAGAAGAAGCCCGCCGCCCCGGCGACGCCCAGCACCGGCACGAGGCAGCACAGCAGGCAGGCGGCTCCGGCGAGCCATGCGAATCGACGGACCTTGTCAGCAGCAGGAGCCGGCATCGGCGGCCTTCCCTTCCGCGAGGCCGGCGAACGGCAGTGGGCAGGACGGGATGTGGGAGCACGCGATGAGGTCGTCACAGCCCGCGGCCACCGCGGCCTTCAACGTGTCCCGGATGACCTCCAGATCGGCGATCCTGGCCTCGACTTCGGTCAGCTTGGCAGTGGCCCTTGCTTGCAGCCCCGGCGTGCCGTGCCGGTGCGTCCCGAGATCGAGCAGCTCGGCGACCTCGTCGAGGGTGAAGCCAAGTCGCTGGGCGGCCTTGATGACCCGGATGACGGTCACCGTCTCCGCCGGGTACATCCGGTGCCCGCCCAGCGTCCGGTCAGGCTCGCTCAGCAGGCCGACTCGCTCGTAGTACCGCAGCGTCTGCCGGTTCACCCCCGCGGCCTCGGCGACCTGGCCAGCGCGCAACCCGCTCATGCCGACATCCCTTCCGCCCGAGTCGCGAGCGCTTCGAGCACGTCGGCGTGCTGCTCCGGGACCTTGACCTCCAACTGCAGGCTGCCTCCGGTCGCGACCAGACTGAAGGTGAAGAACGAGCAGCACGCGGTCTCCCGCACCACGAGGTCGGCCGCCCGCGCAGCCACCTCGGACCGCGGCTGGAGGTCGAGCGACAGGGAGGTGGCGTCAACGCGCCGGACTTTCTGCACGGCTTCCCCGAACAGCGCGTCGAACTCGGCGACGCGCAGGGGCCGTTCCTCGGTGGGCAGCGTGCAGGCTTGCGGCGCCCAGAGCTCAGCTTCTGTGTTCACACTCCGAAGGTAAGCCCGTACCTGGGTACCGAATGCAAGTCACTGACAGCCGCATCCTGCACCCGATTTTGCTTCGGCCACCGTCACGCCCGGTGCGACTGCCTTCTCGGTCGGCGTGCAGCACGAGCCGACCCCGCAACACGACGCTTCAGCCTGGGTCACGACCTGGGCGTCCACGTTGGCCGGTTTGGTCGCGCGCACGATCGCGGAGTGCATCCCGTCCGCGGCCTGGAACGTCGGGGTGATCTCGACGTCGGCGAATCCGGCGGCCCGCAGGCCTTCGCGGTACTCGGTGAAGGTGAGGGCTCCGGCGATGCAGCTGACGTAGGAGCCGCGTTCTGCTCGCTCGGCGGGCGTGAGGTGGTCGTCGGCGACGACGTCGGAGATGCCGAGGCGGCCGCCGGGCCGCAGGACGCGGAAGGTCTCGGCGAACACGGCGGGCTTGTCGACGGACAGGTTGATGACGCAGTTGGAGATCACGACGTCGATGGTGTTGCCCGGCAACGGGATGGCCTCGATGTTGCCCTTGAGGAACTCGACGTTGCTCGCGCCGGCCTTGTCCGCATTGGACAGGGCGAGCGCGAGCATCTCGTCGGTCATGTCCAGGCCGTAGGCCTTGCCGGTCGGGCCGACACGGCGTGCGGAGAGCAGGACGTCGATGCCGCCGCCGGAGCCCAGGTCCAGCACGCGTTCGCCCTCGCGCAGGTCAGCGACGGCGATGGGGTTGCCGCAGCCGAGCGAGGCGGCCACGGCCTCGGCGGGCAGCTCTTCACGCTGGGCCGCGGGGTAGAGCGTGGCACCGAAGGTCTCGTCGACCTCGACGGTCTGTGGTCCGCAACAACCGCCTCCGCCTCGGGTGACGGCGGTCGCTGCTGCGGCGTAGCGGGCACGGACGGTCTCGCGCAGGTCGGTCTGCTCGCTCATGAGTGGTCTACCTCCAGGCTGTATCGAAGATCGTCGATGTAGTGTTGCGCGAAGTCCGAAGTGCCGTCAATATTGAAATATGTCGAAGCAAGAGCCGGGCTGCTGCGAGCCGCTGCCGGAAGACCCGCTGGCCGTGGAGCAGGCGGCCGAGCTGTCGGCGATGTTCAAGGCGCTGGGCGACCCCGTTCGCCTGCGACTGCTGTCGATGATCGCCTCGGGGACCGAGCGTGGGGTGTGCGTCTGCGAGCTGACGCCGGCGTTCGAGCTGTCGCAGCCCACGATCTCGCACCACCTGAAGCTGCTGCGCCAGGCCGGTTTGGTCGACTGCGAGCGCAGGGGCACGTGGGTCTACTACTGGGTCCGCCCGGAGACGACCGACCGGATGGCCGCGATGCTGAGCAGCGTGAGCGATCGGCGAACGGTCACGGCCTGATCGTCGCGGCGATCTTCGCGACGGTCACCTTCGCGGTCGGCCCGACCCCGATCAGCGTCGCGGACGCCGGGCCGGTCCAGCCGCCGTAGCCGAGCAGGTGCAGGCGTGGCTCGTCCACGGCGGTGGTGCCGTCGACGGCGACGCGGCCGTCTGTGTCGCGCAGTCGCAGCGGCGACAGGTGGCTCAGAGCCGGCCGGAATCCGGTGCACCACACCACGACATCCGCGCCGGACAGGGCTTCGACGTCCATCGAGGTGGCCATGAAAAGTCCGTTGTCGCGGGCTTCGCGCACCGGCGGCACGGCCACGATGTCGCCGAGCCCGCTGACGCTGCCGCGCCGGGTGGCGATGTCGAACAGCGCTTTGCCGTCGATCTCGTCCGGCATGTACCGCGGCGGACGGCGGGTCATCCAGGTCAGCTCGGCATGCGGCGCGAGGTCGGCGGCGATCTGGGCTCCGGAGTTACCGCCGCCGACCACGACGATCCGCTGACCGGCGAACTCGAGCGGGTCGCGGTAGTCGACGGTGTGCAGCTGGCGGCCGGGCAGGTCGAGCAGTGGCCGGAAAGGCCTCCACCAGGTGCCCGTCGCGCTGATGACGTGCCGTGCTGACCAGGTTCCGGAATCGGTGTGCACCAGCATCCGATCGCCGTCGCGGATCACCGAGGTCACCTGGACGGGCCGGTGGACGGGGAGGTCGTAGCGCTTCTCGTAGGCGGTTAGATAGTCGACGACGTGCTGGGCGGTCGGATATCCGTCCGGAAAGGACGGCATGGGCCAGCCGGGCAGCGAGCTGTGCCGGGCGACGAGAACAGGCGCAGCGAGTTCCACGTGAGCGGCCACGCACCGCCTGGCACGGGTTGCCCGTCAGCACCACGTGGTCGATACCCGCGCGGCGCAGGTAGAAGGCGGCGGCCAGCCCTGCCTGGCCGCCGCCGATCACCACGACGTCAGACTTGAGCACGAGCCGCCCATCGGCGCCGCAGCCAGAGGCTGACGTACACGAGTCCGACGAGCACGGGCACCTCGATCAACGGCCCCACCACGCCGGCAAGTGCCTGGCCGGAGGTCACGCCGAAGACGCCGATGGCGACGGCGATGGCGAGCTCGAAGTTGTTGCCGGCAGCGGTGAACGCCAGGGTCGTGGTCCGCTCGTACGACAGCCCGGACGCCTTGCCCAGCGCGTACGAGCCCGCCCACATGATGGCGAAGTAGACGAGCAACGGCAGCGCGATGCGGGCGACGTCGAGCGGCCGGCCGGTGATGTTCTCGCCCTGAAGCGCGAAGAGGATGACGATCGTGAACAGCAGGCCGTACAGGGCGATCGGGCCGACACGGGGCAGGAACCTCGACTCGTACCACTCCCTGCCCTTCGAGCGCTCCCCCAGCCTCCGGCTCAGGTAGCCGGCCAGCAGCGGGATGCCGAGGAAGATCAGCACGGACTGGGCGATCTCCCACGCGGAGAAGTCGACGGCGGCGGTGTCCAGGCCGAGCCACCCCGGTAGCAGGTCGAGGTAGAACCAGCCGAGCACGCCGAACATGACGACCTGGAAGACCGAGTTCAGCGCGACGAGCACCGCGGCGGCCTCGCGGTCGCCGCACGCGAGGTCGTTCCAGATGATGACCATCGCGATGCACCGGGCGAGGCCGACGATGATCAGGCCGGTGCGGTACTCGGGCAGGTCCGCCAGGAAGATCCAGGCCAGTGCGAACATCAGCGCCGGGCCGAGCACCCAGTTCAGCACCAGCGACAGCACCATCGTGCGCTTGTCGCGGGTGACGGTGTCGAGCCTGTCGTAGCGCACCTTCGCGAGCACCGGGTACATCATCAGCAGCAGGCCCAGGGCGATCGGCAGCGACACCTCGCCGATCTTCACCGCGTCCAGCACGGCCTGCAGACCGGGGACGAACCGGCCGAGCAGCAGGCCGGCGACCATGGCGACGCCGATCCACACCGGCAGGAACCTGTCCAGGAAGGACAGTCGGTGCAGGACGTCCGGTGCCGTTGTTTCCTTGGTGCTCAACAGGTTCTCCTGGGTCAGGGCAGGGGCCATCGCCCGACGACTGAGCGCCGGGAACGGATGGTGGGTCAGGTCAGTCGCAGCAGGCGCTGGTGTCGCGCAGCGGCCCACCAGGCGCGAGCGCAGCGGCGAGGGTGTCAATAGCGGCGTTGTCGATGCGGTACCAACTCCAGGTGCCTCGCCGTTCCCGGCTCAGCACGCCGGCCTGCACAAGGATCTTGAGGTGGTGGCTCAGCGAGGACTGCGGCATGTCGAACTGGTCGGCGAGGTCGCAGAAGCACGCTTCCTGACCCTCGGTCCGACGCACGAGGCCGACCAACTCGACGCGGATCGGGTCGCCGAGCGCCTTGAACAGGCGCGCGGCGGTCGCCGAGTCGAGCAGCGTCCGGTCGGGGCTCGTCATGAGCAAGACCATAGCCGCTTGGATTGACAAAAGTCGATACACGGAGTGTGATCTGCATCGACATACTTCGGTCCAAGGAGATCTGATGTCTCGCACCTGCGGACTCCCCCAGCACGAGCTCACCGCCCAGTTGCTCCGGATCACCGACGAACTCTCCGACAAAGTCCATGGCGTGTTCTCCCGCGAGACCGTCGCGAAGGTCGTGGTCGAGACCTACGACCTGCTCGCCGACAGCGCGACCATCACCACCTACCTGCCGGTCCTGACCGCGCGGTTCGCCAGGCAGAGGCTGACCGACCAGGGCCGCGCCGACGGCCTGACCACGATCACCGTGCCGCAGGTGCTGTTCATCTGCGTGCACAACGCGGGACGCTCGCAGATCGCCGCCGCACTGCTGGAACACCACGCGTTCGGCAAGGTCTCCGTCCGTTCCGCCGGCAGCAAGCCCACCGGAAACATCCCGAAGACCGTGACGGACGCGCTCGCCGAACTGGGCATCGAGCTGACCGAGGCGTTCCCGAAGCCGCTGACCGATGAGGTCGTGCGCGCCGCCGACGTCGTCGTCACCATGGGCTGCGGCGACACCTGCCCGGTCTACCCCGGCAAGCGCTACCTCGACTGGGACGTCGCCGACCCGGCCGGTGCCTCGCTCGACACGGTGCGGGCGGTCCGTGATGACGTCGACCGGCGCGTCCGCGGCCTCTTGTCCGAACTGCTCCACGACTGAAGTGACGACAGCAACAAGGAGATCCACTGTGACGAAGACCCCCGAGGTGCTGTTCGTCTGCGTGCACAACGCGGGCCGCTCCCAGATGGCCGCGGCACTGCTGCAGCACTACGGCATGGGACGAATCCGCGTGCGATCGGCCGGGTCCGAGCCCGCGGAGAAGGTCAACCCCGCTGCTGCGGCGGCGTTGGCGGAGTGGGGACTCGACATCACCGCCGAGGTGCCCTCCAAACTCCAATACGACGATGTCGAGGCGTCCGACGTGGTGATCACCATGGGGTGCGGCGACACCTGCCCGGTCTTCCCAGGCAAGCGCTACCTCGACTGGCAACTCGAAGACCCGGCCGGACAGGGCATCGACGCCGTCCGGCCGATCCGCGACGACATCGACCGCCGAGTGCGCGGCCTGGTCGCCGAACTGCTCAACTGACGCGCATTCGCTTGTGCAGAGCGATCTTCACCGCGGATAGCAACAGCATGGCGGCGAGTCCGGGGATGAGGATCAGGTCAGGGACATCTCCCAACAAGCCACCGAGCAACGCACCCACGACGGAGCCGGCGACCGTGACCGTGGCGAAGCGCAGGTTCTGCCGCAGGACGCTGAGAACACCGCCGAGCCACGCGGCCACGGCGATGCCTGCCCACCACGAGCGACCACTCGCAACGCGCGCTGGTGGTCGGCACCAGAACAGGGAAGGCGCGGTAAAGCACGCCCCAGCCAATGATCTCGTTGGCCCACAACAAGATCAGCACGCGGCCCGGCGTCGATGCCGGCCGCGCCGTCGGGTCAGCGTGCACTGGGCGCGAGGCCGATCGTCAGCTCACCGTGCTCCGGCGAGCCGCAGCAGCCGCCCTCGTTCGTCTGCTCGTCCGGCGCGTCGAACGCACCCGCGCCGCCGCACACCCCGGTCTCGGGCAGCACGAGCTCGACGCGCCCCGCAGCCTCGTGGTCGCCGGCGATCGCGGCCACGACAGACCGCACCTGCTCGTAGCCCGTGAGCGACAGGAACGTCGGCGCCCGGCCGTAGCTCTTCATGCCGACCAGGTAGACACCCTGCTCGGGGTGCCGCAGCTCGCTTTCACCATGTGGGTAGACGGTGCCGCACGAGTGGACGTTCGGGTCGATCAACGGCGCGAGCCTCGTCGGCGCCTGCAGCACCGGGTCCAGGTCGAGGCGAACTTCCGACAGCCACGACAGGTCCGGCCGGAACCCGGTCAGCACAACGACTTCGTCGATCCCCTCGAGCCGGTGGCCGTCGAACGACTCCAGCGCGAGACGGCCGTCCTCCGCCCGCTCGACGGCAACCGTGCGGAACCCGGTCGCGGTAGTGATGTGCCCGGCCTCGGCGGCCTTCCTGGCCCGCAAGCCCAGCGCACCACGCGCCGGCAGCTGGTCCGCCTCGCCACCACCGAACGCGTTGCCGACGGCACCGCGACGCAGCACCCACACGATTTCCGTGCCGGTCTCCTGCTCGGCGAGACCTGCCAGCACGACCAACGCGGTCAACGCGGAGTGACCGCTACCGGCGACCGCGATCCGCTTGCCCGCGTACCGGGCGCGTTCGGCCACGAGGTCCGGCACCCGGTAGGTGATCTTGCTGGCTGCCGCCTTCTCCCCCACTGCGGGAAGGCCGTCGCCGCCCAGTGGATTCGGTGAGCCGAACGTGCCGGACGCGTCGATCACCGCACGCGCCGTGATCCGCTCCTCCCCCGCCGCGGTCTCCACATGCACGGTCAGCGGCTCGTCCTCACGCCCGGCATCAACGATTCGGTCCCGCCCACGTCGAGCAACCCCCACGACGCGCGCACCGAACCGGACCCGGTCGCCCAGCGCCTCAGCGAGCGGTCGCAGGTAGCTCTCCACCCACTCGCCACCGCTCGGGTACGCGTCACCGTCCGGGCGCGCCCACCCGGTCTTGTTCAACAGACGTTCGCCCGCCGGGTCGACGAGTTCGCTCCACTGCGAGAACAGCCGGACGTAGTTCCACTGCGACACAGCGGCACCCGCCCGGTCGCCCGCCTCCAGCACGAGCACCTGCTCACCCCGCTCGGCCAGGTGCGCCGCCGCGGACAAACCCGCAGGTCCAGCACCCACCACGATGACCGGCAACCCACTCACGACGCACCCCTTGTATCGACAAATTTCAAATCAACACGGCGGACTGTATCGACCGGGATCGATTGACGCAACCATCGATCCGTGTCGATACTTCAGCCATGACGACGACAGCGGCCACGCCCGCCGTGCTGCCCGCCGAGGACGCCACGACCTACGCGGACTGGTTCGCGTGCCTTGCCGAACCGACCCGCGTGCGGTTGCTGCATGCGGTCGCGACCTCCGGAAGGGCGATGACGGTCGGCGAACTGACCGACCTGGTTGGCATCAGCCAGTCCACCTGCTCGCACCACGTGCGCAAGCTCGCCGAGGTCGGATTCCTGCTGATGCACAAGGAAGGCACCGCGACGCACGTCTCCGTGAACCCGTCGTGCTGCACCGGTCTGCCGCACGCGGCCGACATCGTCATGGGCGTGCTGGCGCCACGCCCCTGCTGTCCGGACAACCTCCCGGCCGACGTGACGGTCCGCGCGATGCGCGACGACGACTGGACCACTGTGCGCCGCATCTACGCCGATGGCATCGCGACCGGAGACGCGACGTTCGAAACCCAGGTCCCGCAGCGCAGAGCGCTCGACGCCAAATGGCTGCGCGACCACCGCTGGATCGCCGAGGTCAACAGCGCGGTCGCTGGCTGGGCAGCGGCGACACCGGTGTCCACACGGGACTGCTACGCAGGCGTCGCCGAGCATTCCGTCTACGTCTCAACCGACTTCCGCGGCCGAGGCGTCGGCAAAGCCCTGCTGCACAAGCTGGTCAACGCAGCCGATCACGCGGGCTTGTGGACGCTGCAGACCTCGATCTTTCCGGAGAACCGCGCCAGCCTCGCTCTGCACCACTCCGCGGGCTTCCGCACCCTCGGCGTCCGCGAACGCATCGCGCAACACCACGGCGTGTGGCGCGACACCGTCTTCCTCGAACGCCGAGCCACCAACTAGATCCCAAGCCCGCCACGACCGCCGCCGGACACGATGACGGCTACTTCGAGGTGCCCATGAACAGCCACGACGCCATCGTCATCGGCGCCGGCCAGTCCGGACTCGCCACCGCCCACGCCCTCATCGGCACAGGACTGCGCCCGCTCGTGCTGGAAGCCGGCGACGAGCCAGTGGGCTCCTGGCCGCACTACTACGACAGCCTCACCCTGTTCTCCCCCGCCCGCTACAGCGCCTTACCGGGCCTTCCGTTTCCCGGCGATCCCGAGCACTATCCGCACCGCGATGAAGTCGTCGATTACCTGCGCGGCTATGCCGCACGTCTCGACGCCGACATCCGGACAGGCCAACGTGTAGCGGTAGTGTTGCGCGACAAAGGATTTCGCGTGATGACAACGGACGGCGCGAGCGTCAACGCGCCGATCGTCATCGCCGCCACCGGAGGGTTCGGCACGCCGTACAGGCCAGCTCTGCCTGGCCTCGACGAGTTCCCCGGCGCCGTGCTGCACGCCGCGCAGTACCGTTCGCCCGAACCGTTCCGTGGCCGGCGTGTCGTCGTGGTCGGTGCCGGCAACTCGGCGGTCCAGATAGCCACCGAGCTCGCCGAGCACGCCGACGTCACTCTCGCGACCCGCAAGCCGGTGAGGTTCTCCGCCCAACGCCGGTTCGGCCGCGACCTGCACTTCTGGCTCGACCGCACCGGCCTCGACATCCTCCCGATCGGCCCCTGGCTGCCCGACGGATTCCACCCGCCGGTTCTCGACACCGGCCGATACCGCGCGGCCCTCGAACGAGACCGCCCTGACCGCCGGCCGATGTTCACCGCGCTGGAGGACTCGAAAGCCATCTGGCCGGACGGGCAACGCGAACACGTCGATGCGATCGTCCTGGCCACCGGGTACCGCCCCGACCTTCCGTACCTGCGCGCGCTGAGCACCGAGCACAACCGCGGCATCTCCCGGCACCACCGCGGCCTCGGCTTCGTCGGCCTCGAATGGCAGCGCAGCCTCTCCTCCGCGACCTTGCGCGGCGTCGGGCGTGACGCCGTGCAGGTGGTGCGCCGCCTGCTCAAGTGAGCGAGAGCTGGTTCCGGTGGAAGTCGAAGTGCTGCACCGGGAAGCGGTAGAGGTCCGCCACGGTCATGAACTCGCGGAAGAACGGGTCCCAGCGAGTCGGGTAGGGCATGCCCTTCGTCAGACCACTTTCGGTTTCCTGGTCGAGGCGACGGTGCAGTGCCGCGATCGTGCGGTCGCACAGCACGACCATCGCCCCGCGAGGCATGACGCTCCCGCCAAGCCATGAACCGAGGAAGTTGACTGCGTCAAAAGGTTTCGTTGCCACGTTGAGCAGCACCGCCCAGCCACGCCCCACCCGATCCGGCAGGCGAGCCACGATCCGCGCCAGCGCCAGCAACGCCCGCATGATCAGGAATCCGAGCAACATGTGGAACAGCAACTGCCGGTTGTTCCAGCGCGTGCCGTTCGAGGGGCGCCTCAGCTCCTGATCCGTGGCATCGTCGAGCAGGGCGCGGAACGCCGAGCGCGCCCGATCGAGGTCGTCGTGAACCGCTGATCTGTCCACCTGCTCATAGTGCGCCGACATGGCACGGCGCTCAACTCCGGGTTGTCCCGGATGCGGCGAGCACGGCGATCGTGCTTCGCTGGTGGGGCGGCGACCGATGGGGACGAACCGGGGGCGAGGAACCATGGCGCAGACCGACGATCGCACCACCCGCTGGCAACGGTACTGGGATCGCAAGTCGGCGAACTACGACAACGAGATCGGCGTACTGGACCGCCGGCTTTTCGGCGACTCGCGCCGTTGGGCTTGCTCCCAGGCCTCCGGGAACGTGCTCGAGGTCGCTGTCGGCACCGGTCTGAACCTGCCGCACTATCCCGACGGCGTCGCCGTCACCGGCCTGGACCTCAGCGAGCAGATGCTCGCTCTGGCCCGCTCCCGCGCGCAAGACCTCGGCCGCGAGGTGACCTTGCGGCAGGGCACCGCTCACGCCCTGCCGTTCGCCGACTCCTCTTTCGACACGGTCGTGTGCACGCTGGGACTGTGCGCGATCCCGGACCACGAGTCCGCCGTGGACGAGATGGTCCGAGTGCTGCGTCCTGGCGGGCAGTTGATCCTCGTCGACCACGTGTCCAGTTCGTCGCGTCTCGCCAGGGGCGTGCAGTGGATCGTGGAGCGGATCACGATCCCGTTGGCGGGCGAACACTTTCTCCGTCGACCGCTGAACCAGGTCAAGGCTCGCGGCCTGGACATCGAGCAGCGGCAACGTTTCAAGCTCGGCTTGGTCGAGCGGCTCGTCGCCCGCAAACCAGCCGAGTGACCGGCCTCCAGGCGAGCTACTCGACCAACGTCGTCCAGTAGAACCAGAACGCCTGCAGCACCGCACCGGCGATGAGCAGGTACCACAGGATGAGCACCACGCTGTGGTAGCCAGCCAAGGCAGTCGTCGCCCGCCGCGGCGACGGCAGATGTCCCTGTTCCAGGTTGCGCAACGTCGTGTACCAGAAGATCGGGATCATCACCGCCCACACGGCCATGCAGTACGGGCACAGCGCGCCGATCACGTACAAACTCTGGAAGATCAGCCAGTGCACGAACACGACGCCGAACGTGACACCGGCCTGCAGTCCCAACCAGCACCAGCGCGGCAACGCGGCGCCGGTCGCCAGCAGCACGCCGATCGTGACGAGCACGGCGAACCCGGCGATGCCGAGCAACGAGTTGGGAAAGCCGAACACCTCCGCCTGCTCGGTCTTCATGATCGAGCCGCAACTCAGCACCGGGTTGATGCTGCAAGTCGGTACGTAGTCGGAGTTTCGGAGCAGCGCGATCTTCTCGACGGTCAGCACGAAGGCCGCGACCAGGCCGATCCCGCCACCCACCGTGAGCACCCACGGGAGCAGCCTGGTCACGAAAGGGGCCTCGGTCGAGGTCACTTGGCCAGTTCCTGGTCGATCACGGCCTTGAGCCCGTCGTAGCTGGGCCTGCCGGTGAACTTGCTGCCGTTGATGAAGAACGTCGGCGTGCCCTGGACTCCGACGGTGGTGCCGTCCTTGCGGTCCTTGAGCACGCGCTCCAGAGTCGCCGGGTCGTTCACGTCGGCTTCGAACTTCGTCATGTCCAGGCCGAGTTCGCGGGCGAAGCCGAAGAACGTCTCCCGGTGCGAGACCTGCTGGTCGCCCCAGTTGGCCTGGGTCTCGTACATGCGCTTGTACATCGCTTCGAGCTTGCCCTGCTTGCCCGCGGCCTCGACGACGGTGGCGGCGAGTTCGGCGTTGCGGTGACTGGGAACCGGGAAGTAACGCATCACGAACGTGACGCGATCGCCGTACTCCTCGCGCAGCTTCTCCACTCCGGGATAGGCCGCGCGGCAGGCCTCGCATTCGAGGTCGAGGAACTCGACGACGGTCACCTTGGCATTGGGCGCGTCGTTGAGCTTGTGGCTGTCAGGCCGCACGAGCAGCTCCGCCGCCGGTGCCGCGACCGGCCCGACGGCGTTGCCGGAGCCCGGCTGCTGCTGTGGCGGCGTTGGGGATCCGGTGAGCTTGCTGATCAGGATGAGGCCTCCGACCACCACCACGACGACAGCGATGATGATCAATGAGATCCGGGCGTTCTTGGTCATGACGACATACCTCTGCAACGGTGCGAAGAGTGGAGGGAATCGAGCGCCGCCGAGACTGAAGCTCGGCACAGCGCGATCTAGGTCCTCAGCACGCAGAGTTGTGCCAGGCGGACTTCCGGCCGCCGATCAGTGATCCGCCACGGCAGGGGCGTGGTCACCGCGCCCACAAGGATCAAGCCGGGCAGGCGAAGTCCCGTGACGGCGAGCAGCACGGCCAGCAGTAGCGCCAGACAGGCCTCGGGTACGCCGCCGAGGTCGCCGGGCAGTTCCGCGCCGGCGGTGATCGCCGAGTCGGCGACCACCTGTGCGATGGAGACCGTGCATTGCCCCGTCGAGGCGACATCGCGTTCGCACGGTGTGCCTTGGAGCAGCGCGATCCCGACGACCAGCGCGAGCACGGCGAAGACGCGCACGAGACTGACTCGCGCGATCTTCCGCATCAGGCTGGCGCCGGGCACGCGCTCCAGGCTAGCGGGCACTTCAGCAGGCGTCGCAGCAGCCCGAGTCGCCCTGCTTGTTCGGTGCGGTGAGGTTCAGCGCCTGCGGCGTGGCCGGGGTGACGGTGGTGACCTCGGGCAGTGGGGTGCTCTTGGCGGCGCGGATGGCGTTGAGGATGACCAGGACCTCGGCGAACTCGTGGATGAACACGACGGTGGCGAGGCCCATGACGCCGAAGGCGGCGAGCGGGATCAGCACGCCGATGATCGCCAGCGAGAAGCCGACGTTCTGGAGCATCACCCGGCGGGCGTGCCGTGCGTGTGCGAGGACCTGGGGCAGGTGGCGGAGGTCCTCCCCCATGAGCGCGACGTCGGCGGTCTCGATCGCCACGTCGGTTCCCATGGCGCCCATGGCGATGCCGACGTCGGCGGTGGCCAGCGCCGGGGCGTCGTTGACGCCGTCGCCGACCATGGCGATCTTGCGGCCGTTGCGCAGCCGTTCGACCAGGGTGGCCTTGTCCTCGGGCAGGAGTTCGGCGTGGACGGTGGTGATGCCCGCCTGGCCGGCCAGAGCCGTTGCGGTGGCGGTGTTGTCTCCGGTGAGCATCGCGGTGTCGATGTTCAGGCCACGCAACCTGCTGACCACCTCGGGGGCCTCGTCGCGGAGCTCGTCGCGGACCGCGACGGCGCCGAGCAGAGTTCCGTCCCGTTCGAGGAGCACGACGGTGGCGCCTGCCTGCTGAAGGCGTTCGACCTCGCCGCGCAGCGCTCCGGCATCGACCCAGCCGGGCTTGCCGAGCCGCACCGAGGCGCCGTCGAGGGTGCCGGTCAGGCCGTGACCAGGTACCGCGGTCACGTCGTCCGCGGCCGGCACGGTGTCCGTGGCCTGCAGGATCGCGCGGGCCAGCGGGTGCTCGCTGCGGGCTTCGAGGGCGGCGGCGACGGCCAGCACCTGCTCGCGGGTGTTCTCTCCGGCGGGCAGGACGTCCACCACGCGCGGGGCGTTGCGGGTCAGCGTGCCGGTCTTGTCCAGCGCGACCGTGCCGATGCGGCCCAGTTCCTCCAGCGCGGCACCGCCCTTGATCAGCGCACCCTGCCGGCTCGCCGCACCGACCGCGGCGACGACGGTCAGCGGAACAGAGATCGCCAGCGCGCACGGAGAGGCGGCGACGAGTACGACCAACGCTCGTTCGAGCCACAGCATGGGGTCACCCAGCAGTGCGCCGATCCCGGCGATGGCCGCGGCCAGGATCATGATCGCGGGAACGAGCGGGCGGGCGATGCGGTCGGCGAGGCGTTGCCCGACGCCCTTGCGGTCCTGGGCTTCCTCGACGATGTGGACGATGCGGGCCAGCGAGGAGTCCGAGGCCCGTGCGGCGACCTCGACCTCGATCGCGCCGCCGCCGTTGATCGCGCCGGCGTGCACGGTGTCGCCGGGCCCGGCCTCCACGGGTACCGACTCGCCGGTGATCGCGGACAGGTCCAGGTTCGTGTGGCCGGTGCGGATGATCCCGTCCGTCGCGGCACGTTCACCTGGACGCAGCACCATCCGGTCGCCGACCACGAGCTCATCCGGCGACACCTGAACCTCGGCGCCGTCGCGTAACACCGAGGCGGTGGGCGGCACCAGGCCGAGCAACGCCCGCAGGCCCCGGCGAGTCCGGACGATGGCGTAGTGCTCCAGGCCCTCGGCGATCGAGAACAGCACACCGAGCATGGCGGCCTCGGTGAGCTGCCCCAACGCGACCGCGCCGATGGCGGCGATGGTCATCAGGGTGGCCACGCCGACCCGGCGCCGCAGCAGGCTGCGCACCGCGCCCGGCACGAACGAGGCAGCGCCCACCACCGCCGAGGCCAACGTCAGACCGTTGCCCACCAACTCAGATCCTGCGGACCCGACCCACCAGCCGGCCGCGAGCAGCACGGCAGCGACGGCGGCCAGTTGCAGCTCGCGGACCTGCCACAAGCTTCCCGGCCCCTCTTCGGGGCCGTGGTCGCCGTCGTGGTCGTCGACCTGCTGGTCGCCTTGCACCGTCGCCGTCCTCGAACGCGGCTCCTGCGGTCCGCAGCACTCGTCAGCCACGACTCACCCCTCCAGTGTTCTGCTGCCTGCCGCACCCGCCACTGCGGGCACGGCCTCCTCGTTCTGATCTCCCAGGACTGCGGCGACCAACGCCCGACCTCGACCGGTCAGCGCGTACATCACCAGCCGGCCGTCACGACGCGACGACACCAGACCGCCGATCTTGAGCTGCCGCAGGTGATGCGACGTCAGGTTCTGCGCGGCACCGACGACCCACGAGGCGTCGCACACGCACAACTCCTCGCCCGTCAGCAACGCCGCCGCGATCCGCAACCTCGTCGGATCACCCAGCGCCCGCGCCGCTGCCGCGGCCGACTCCACCGCGGTCAGCTCCGGCAGACCCGAACGGATCTCCTCGGCATGCGGCAGGTCCAGGCACAACAGGTCACAAGAGTCCCGGCGCTCCTCAGTCACATGCATATCCTAACGCTCGTTGATACGTTGGCACCTACTCCAAGTGAGCGTCATCTCAACGCTCGTTGCTATGTTGTCATCACGAACCCGCCCTCGCCGCACACCGGAGGCCCACGGCAGTGTCCGCCGCTCGCCACCCGAACGACCCGGACGGCCCTTCCGCGGCACCGCCTCACCACCGGCGCACCCGCGCAGAACCCCTGGTCGCGTCCTACCGCCCGTTACCACCGCAGCGCGACGACGCCCCGCGCCGACGCGGCCGGCTGCGGGCCTACAGGCCGCTCGTCTATCTCGCGCCGGTGCTGCTGACCCTGACCTTCCTCACGGTTGTCGACTTCGCTCGCACACCGCAGGACAGCAGGGCCTCCACGGCCGGCGAACAGATCGCCAACGAGGGTCCGACACCGGCGATGTCCAATCCGGACGGTCCCACCGTGCAGGCGGACGGCGCACCGACCAACCCGGCGCGCACCGCCGTCTCCGCCGAACTACCTGGCGGAGGTCCGTTCCCCACCCAGGGCGCGGGCACCTTCCACGTCGTCCCCGGTACCTCGGAGCAGATCGGCCAGGGACGGCTGTCCACCTACACCGTCGAAGTCGAGAACGACATCGTCTTCACCGATGGCGACACCGCCTTCGGGACCGTGGTCCAGGCGACGCTGTCGCACCCCAAGAGCTGGACAGCGACAGGTTCCACCGCGTTGCGCCGCATCGACACCGGCACCCCCGAACTGCGAGTCACCCTGGCTTCCCAAGCCACCGCACGCCGTCTCTGCGGCTTCGACATCCCCTACGACACGTCATGCTTCCTGCGCGCCAAGCCTGGCCACGTCGTGCTCAACGCCGCCCGGTGGGAACGCGGCGCGCAGTCCTTCCAAGGCGATATCGGGCAGTACCGCCGCTACGTGGTCAACCACGAAGTCGGCCACTACTTCAACAACCCCCACCAGCCCTGCGCCGGCGCTGGAGCACTCGCGCCGCTGATGATGCAGCAGACCCTCACGACCGCGAACGACGAACTCTCCACCCTCGTCAGCGACATCCAGAACGACATCGCGGTGCCACGCGACGGCAAGGTCTGCAAGCCGAACGAATGGGTCTTCCCCAACAGGTAGTACCGGGACCACGGCCGCTGACACAGGTGACCCGCGAGCATCCCAACGTGCGGGATCGCCTGATGGTGTCTCGCTATCGTGATCGCGATCCCGGAGACGTTCAGGGACAGCAAGATCTGTCTTTCGAAGGACGGGTACGTGGCCTGGCACCAGTACGCGTTCGGCTTCACCGCGGGATTGTTGATCTCCCTGGTGACCGCCCCGGTCGGCGTCTCCGGCGCGGTGTTCCTCCTGCCGGTGCAACTCAGCGTGCTCGCCGTTCCCAGCCCGGCTGTCACGCCCACCAACCTGATGTTCAACATCGTGGCCACGCCCGGCGCGCTGTTCAGGTACCGGCGGCACGGTTCGCTGGGCGGCCCGCTGACGCGCCAGCTCGTCGCCGGCACTCTGCCCGGCGTCGTCGCGGGCGCCGTGATCAGGGTCTTCGCGGTACCTGGGGCCCGCGAGTTCAGACTCATCGTCGCCGGAGTTCTGCTCCCCCTCGGCGTATGGCTGTGCTGGCGAACCGCACGGCCTCAGCATGACGGTCGACGCCGGGAACCTTCGCCCAAGTTCGTCGTGACGCTCGGTGTGGTCGCCGGCGCGGTCGGTGGCATCTACGGGATCGGTGGCGGCTCGATGCTCGGCCCTGTCCTCGTCGGTTGGGGCCTGCCTGTCACCGTTGTCGCGCCGGCGGCCCTCGCCTCGACGTTCTTGACCTCGATCGTCGGTGCGGCAACCTACGCCGTGCTGTCGTTGACCACCTCAGGCGACATCTCGCCCCAGTGGCTGCTCGGCCTCACCTGTGGACTTGGTGGTCTGCTCGGCGGCTACCTCGGCGCCCACCTCCAACCGCGCCTGCCCGAAGTCCTGCTGCGACGCGTCCTCGGCGGACTCGCGATCAGCCTGGCACTCCTCTATCTCGTCCAGGCGTTCCGCTGACACGTGATGCGAGGCCAACCGGCACGTCGCCTGCTGCGACAGGCATGAGCCCGCCGCAACAGATCGCGCTCATGCGGCGTTCAGTGCCTGGGCCAAGTCGGCGATCAGGTCCTCGGCGTCTTCGAGGCCCACGGACAGGCGGATCAGGCTGTCGGCGATTCCGCGGCGGGCGCGCTCAGCCGGGTCGAGACCGTGATGGGTCGTGGTGATCGGTTGCGTGACAAGGCTTTCCGCGCCGCCGAGGCTGGCGGCGATGCTGAACACGCGCAGCCGGTCCACCACCGCCGCCGTGGCGGCCGCGTCGCCGTCGACGAGGAAGCTGAGCATCCCGCCGTGGCCGCGCATCTGCGTCTTGATGATGGCGGCCTGGTCCCCGGTGGCCAGGCTGGGGTGGTTGACCGCGGTGACGCGCGGGTGGTCGTTGAGGAACTCCGCGACGGCGGTAGCGGCGACGTTCTGCGCGCGGACCCGCACGACGAGCGTGCGGATGCTGCGGGCGAGCAGCGAGGCGATCTCGGGGGCGATCACCTGGCCGAGGTTCTTGCGCCAGGTCGCGATCGGCGCGAGCAGCTCGGCGGGTCCTGCGACGGCGCCGGCGGTGAGGTCGCTGTGGCCGCCGAGGTACTTGGTGGCGGAGTGGATCACGAGGTCGGCGCCGTGGTGCAACGGGTTCTGGTTGACCGGGGTCGCGAAGGTGTTGTCCACGACGACCAACGCACCCACGGCGTGTGCCTGCTGGGAGATCGTGGCGATGTCGAAGACGTCCAGGGTGGGGTTGGTCGGGGTTTCGAAGAACACGATCCGGGTGCGGTCGGTCAGCACGGACGGGATCTGATCGGCTTCCTGGGCGGTGAGGAACGTGGTGTCGATGCCGAGCTGGGGCAGGTTTTCTCCGAGGAGTTCGAACGTGCCGCCGTAGACGTCGCCGAGGCACACGATGTGCTCGCCGGTTTTGAGGTGGGACAGGAACGTCGCGGCTTCCGCGGCCATGCCGGAGCCGAAGGCGAGCGCGGCTTGGGCGTCTTCGAGGTCGGCGAGTTTGTGTTCGAGGGAGCGGATGGTCGGGTTGAGGCCGTAGCGGGTGTAGAGGTTGCCCTCCGCGCGGCCCTCGACGACGTCGAGCAGGTCCGCTGTGGAGTCGAAGGCGAACGTGGAGTGCCCGTAGAGCGGGGTGTGGATCGCGCCTTGGGGATCGCGGACGTCACCGGCGTGGACGCACCGGGTGGACAGGCCTGCGCGACGCTCGGGCGTGGGGTTCGCCTCGGTCATGGGCTCCTGCTTTCTGTGGTGTCAGCTTGCTGCGGCGACGATGTGGTGTGCGGCTTGGTCGATCTGCTCGGCGGTGCTCCAGCGGCCCAGTGACAACCGCAACGCGCCCAGACCGCGTTCCGCGGGCAGGCCCATGGCGGTGAGCACGGGTGAGGGCTGGTGGTCGCCGCTGTGACAGGCCGAGCCGGTGGAGGCGGCGATTGCCGTTGTGGCGTCGAGCAGTTCGTGTCCGGCGATGCCGTCGATGCTGATGTTGAGGGTGTTGGGCAGCCGGGCCGTGTCGGGGCCGTTGAGGTGGACCCGGCCGGGCAGCGCCGTGGTGAGCTGGTGGTGCAGGTGGTCTCGTAGCGCGCGGATGCGGTCATGTCCGCCCGAGGCGAGGTCCTTCGCGGCGAGCTCGGCGGCGGTGCCGAGAGCGACCGCGAGGGCGACGTTCTCGGTGCCCGCGCGCAAGCCGTGTTCCTGGCCGCCGCCGTACACCAGCGGTTCCAGGGGGACACCGGCCAGATGCACAGCGCACCGATTCCCTTGGGCGCGTACATCTTGTGCCCCACCACCGTCACGAGGTCGAGATCGGTCGCGTCGAACGGAATCTTGCCGATCGCCTGCGCCGCATCGGTGTGGAACACGACGCCGTACTCGCGAGCAACGCGCGCCAGGTCGTCGATCGGTTGCAGGGCACCGGTTTCGTTGTTCGCCGCCATGACGGACACGAGGACGGTGCGCGGGGTGATCGCGGCGGTGAGATCGGCCGGGGCGACCAGACCGTTGCCGTCGACCGGCAGGAACGTCACCTCGGCGTTGTGCAGGCGGCGCAACGCCTCGCAGACTTGGAGCACGGCGGGGTGCTCGGTGGCCTGGGTGATCACGTGCGGCCGGCTGATGCCGGAAGCGAGCACGGTGCCGCGGATGGCGAGGTTGTCGGCCTCGGAGCCGGACCCGGTGAACACGATCCGCTCAGCCGACGTGCCGAGAAGTGCGGCGACCTGACCGCGGGCGTGGTCCAGCGCGATGCGCGACTCCCGGCCGTAGCGGTGTGTGCTGGACGGGTTGCCGAACTCGGCGGTCAGGTACGGCAGCATCGACTCGGTCACCGCGGGGTCGATCGGCGTGGTGGCGTTGTAGTCGAGGTAGATCGGTCCGTCGAGTAGTCCACGTGGGACGGTCACGCGTTGACCTTCCTGTTGGGGTGGGTTTCGTACATGCGTGCAGCGACCACGATTCCGGACAGCGCGGTGAGTGCGGCGACCACCCCCACAGCGACGCGCAGGCCCCAGAGGTCGGCGATGATGCCACCGAGCAGTGCTCCTACGGCGAAGCCGCCGTCGCGCCAGAGCCGGTAGACGCCGACTGCTCGCGCACGCCACGCAGGGTGCGCGACGTCGCCGATCGTCGCCAGCAGGGTCGGGTACACCATCGCGGTGCCCGCGCCCAGCAGCACGGCCGCGACCAGCCACATGCCGAACGTGTCGGCGAACGCGACGAGCGCAAGCGCGGCGGCTTGCACGAGCATGCCTGCGGTGATCAGGTGTTTGCGGCCCCAGCGATCCGACAGCGGACCGGTGACCAGTTGCCCCAAACCCCACACGGCCGGGTAGACCGCAGCCAAGACACCGATCTTGGCGACCGAGAGACCAGCGGTGGCGAACAGGATCGGGAACAGGCCCCACGCCAAGCCGTCGTTGAGGTTGTTCACCATCCCGGCCTGACTCGCCGCCGACAGCGCGGGTTCCCGCAGGCTGGTGCGGGCGAAGATCTCCCGATCGCTCGGCATCTCCTGCGTGCCCGCGGAGTGCTGCGCAGCTTCGAGCCGGGCGTGTTCCCGAGTCTCCTTCACGGCGAACACCGTCAGTCCGATCCCGAGGACCACATAGGACAGTCCGAGCAGGAACGGTGCCGGGCGCAGGCCGTAGTGGGCGGCGAGGTATCCGGTGGCGAGCGCGGTGACCGCGACGGCGATGTAGCCGGCGGCTTCGTTGAGGCCCATCGCGAGGCCGCGGCGCGACGGCCCGGCCAGGTCGATCTTCATGATCACGGTGGTGGACCAGGTCAGGCCCTGGTTGACGCCGAGCAGCACGTTCGCCGCGACCACCCAGCCCCACGAGGGCGCCCAGATCAGCATCAGCGGCACGGGGATCGCGGCCAGCCAGCCGGCCAGCAGCACCGGGCGTCGCCCGAACCGGTCGGACCAGGTGCCGGCGAAGTAGTTGGTGGCGGCCTTGGTCAGGCCGAAGGCGACCACGTAGGTGAGCAGGAACGTGTAGCCGGTCAGGCCGAACTCGTCCTTGGCCAGCAGTGGCAGGATCGCGCGTTCCTGGCCGAGCACGCCGCCGACCAGCGCGTTGACCGCGACGAGCAGGCTGAACTGGGCGAGGTTGGCGCGCAGGCCCAGTTGGAGGTTCACCGGCCGCTCTCCAGGCTTGACCCGGTCGCTTCCGCCCAGTCCTGAGGCCCGCCGGTGAGCACGGCGACGTCGAGGTGTCCCGCCTCTTCGAGAAGGCTGGCGGCGCCCATGGCACGTTCACCATGGCCGCACATCACGATCAGCGGTTCGCGAGGCACCTCGTCGACGCGGACGGGCAGATCGCCGAGCTCGACGTGGAGAGCGCCCGGCAGGTGTCCGGAGGCGAACTCAGGTCCTTGCCGGATGTCCAGGACCGGGCCGCTCACCTCGTCCGGTCCCACCAGCCTGGTTGTGGCCGTGGGAAGGTCCGCCGCGATCCACGCGTCCATGCCGCCGGCGAGTTCGCCCGTGAGGTCGAGGTAGCCGATCTTGGCTGCCTGCCACGCGATCTCCGCCGCGTCCTGGTCGGCGCCGCGCACCACGACCAGCGGCCGGTCGTGCGGTGCCAGCCAGCCGAGCCACGACGCGAACACCGGGCGCAGCGGAATCGACAGCGCACCCGGTACGTGCGCGGCGGCGAACTGGTCGACCGGCCGGACGTCGATCAATCGCGCTCCGTCAGCCAGGAACCGCCGCACTGCAGCGACTTCCAGCGGCGGCAGCGCGGGCGTCCCCGTGAGAACGCCTTGGCGGTTGACCTCGCCGAGGCGGCGGAAGTACGGCGGGTAGCTGCCAAGGGAACCGAGCAGCTCCTTCACGAAGGCGTCCTCGTCGGGCGCACGCAGCAGCGGGTTCGTCGCCTTCTCCTGGCCGATCGTGCTGGTGCGAGCCGCGCCCGGTGGGGCGGAGCAGAAGGATCCGGCACCGTGCGTGGGCCAGACGGCCACGTCGTCGGGCAACTCGGCGAGCCTGCGCAGCGACGCGTACTGAGCGCGAGCGAGGTCCTCGGTCCGGTCGGGCGAGACGAGGTCGGTGCGCGCGGCGGCGCCCACGATGAGCGAGCCGCCGGTGAACACCCCGAGCGGGCGGTCACCGTCGAGCAGAAGGAAGGACAGGTGCTCGTCTGTGTGCCCAGGCGTTCCCAGCGCCCGCAGCCGCAGACCGCCGAGGTCGACTTCGTCTCCGTCACGCAGCCCGCTGTGCGCGAACTCGCGGTGTCCAGCCGCCGACGCGAGCACACGAGTGTTCTCGGTAGCGGAGAGCTGACGAGCCCCGGACAGGAAGTCGGCGTGCAGGTGCGTGTCGGCGGCGAACGCCACGCTCAGACCACGCCGCTGGGCAGCGCCGCCGACCTCCCGCAGATCGAGGCTCACGTCGACCACCAGCGCCCGGCCGTCGCCCAGGTCGACCAGATACGCCGAGTTCCCCAAGCCCTCGTCGACTAACGCAAGCACCTCAGGCACGGCCCGCCTCCTTCCACGTTTCCAGTGTTCTACACTATTCCAAGGATGATTGGAGAATCATGGGCGACCGGGATGCCAAGAACGCCTTGTTCGATCAGTTCGCTCGGGTCGGCAAGGCTCTCGCGAGCGGCAAGCGACTGGAGCTGCTCGACCTGTTGGCTCAGGGCGAGCGCACGGTCGACGCGCTCGCGAAGTCGGCTGAACTGGGGCTGACCACCGCGTCGGCGCATCTGCAGACGCTCAAGCAGGCCAACCTCGTGGTCACCCGCCGTGAAGGCACGAAGATCTTCTACCGACTGTCCGGAGACGATGTCGCCGCGCTGTTCGCGTTGCTGCGGACGGTCGCGGACGACCGGTTGCCCGACGTCCGCTCCGCGCGCGAGGCCTACCTCGGCGACGACACGGACGCGGTCACCCGCGAGGAGCTCCTCGACCGCGTCCGGTCGGGGCGCGCGATGGTGATCGACGTGCGACCCGCTGAGGAGTACGCCGCCGGGCACATCCCCGGTGCCGTGTCGGTTCCGCTGGACGAGCTGGCGGACCGGCTGGCCGACCTCCCTGCGGACCAGGAGGTCGTGGCCTACTGCCGTGGCGCCTACTGCGTGATGTCACACGATGCTGTCCGCCTGCTCACCGCGAGCGGGCGAACCGCGCTGCGCCTGGCCGACGGCATGCTCGAGTGGCGGCTCGCCGACCTTCCCATCGCGGTCTGAATCCTCGAGAGATGGACACCCTGATCGTTCGTCATCCTGCCCAGCGACGCATTCTCTCGGTGCTCGTCGCGGCCCAGATCCTCAGCGGTGCCGGTCTGGCCGCGGGCATCACCGTCGGGGCGCTGCTCGCCCAGGACATGCTCGGCGCGACCAGCGCGGCGGGCTTACCCACGGCTCTGTTCACCATCGGCTCGGCTCTCGCGGCCGTCCTGGTCGCCCGCGTCTCCGGTTTGCGCGGCCGCCGCGTCGGTCTGGCCGGCGGTTACCTCACCGGCGCGATAGGGGCCCTCGGCGTCGTCATCGCCGCAGGCACCGACAGCGCCGTGCTGCTGTTCGTCGCGTTGTTCGTCTACGGCGCGGGCAGCTCCACGAACCTGCAGGCGCGCTACGCCGGTGCTGACCTCGCTGCTCCGCAACGTCGTGGCCGCGCGGTGAGCACGGTGCTCGTGGCGACCACGGTCGGCGCGGTGCTCGGCCCCAACCTCGTCACGCCGACCGGTCAGCTGGCCGAGAGCTGGAACGTCCCGGTCCTCGCGGGGCCGTTCATCCTCGCGGTGTTCGCCTACACCGCGGCCGCCGTCGTGCTGTGGGTGATGCTGCGGCCGGACCCGCTGCTCACCGCGCGGTCCCTGCCCGCAGGCCCCGTCACGACCGGCAATTCCAGCGGAGACTCGCGACTGTTGCTGATCGGCACGACCACCATGGTGATCATCCAGCTGGTGATGGTCGCGATCATGACCATGACACCGGTGCACATGCGCAACCACGGTCACGACCTGGCGGCCACCGGATTCGTCATCGCCGTGCACGTTGCCGGGATGTACCTGCCGTCACCGCTGAGCGGCTGGCTCGTCGACCGGTTCGGCAGGCTGCCCGTCGTCGCCGCGTCCGGTGCGACCCTGCTCGCGGCGGGTCTGGTCGCTGGATTCGCGCCCGCCGACTCCACCGCGTTGCTCACCGTCGCGCTCGGGCTGCTCGGGTTGGGCTGGAACTTCGGGCTGATCAGCGGTACCGCACTGATCACCGACGCGGTGCCGCTCGAATCCCGCGCCAGGGTGCAGGGCCGCATCGACATGGCCATCGCCGTGGCCGGCGCGACCGGTGGCATGGCCTCCGGCTTCGTGGTCGCGAGCAGCAGTTATCCCGCTCTGTCGTTCGCGGGAGGGATCATCGCGCTGGCTCTCGTGCCACTGGTCGCCGCCCGCCCGCGCGTCACAGTCTGAATTTCTGGTTCGATCTGAGGCTGCGTGTCGAGTTCCGGTGGGGTTCGATCGTCTTGTACTCGACGAGATGACCGACCCACCGGAGGTGCGTGATGCGACTCGACGTGCTGGACCACGAGCACCGGCTGCGCGTCCGGATGTTCTTCTCCTTCGCGGAGCTGACCTCGCGGGTGCCGATGTCCGACGTGCCGAAGACCTTGCTGTACCGACCGGAGTTCCTCGGGACCCCGCTGCTCGACCTGTCCGCCGAGATGATGCGCGGCCCCTCGTTCTGGACCGCCGGTGAACGCGAGTACATGGCGATGTTCACCGCCCAGCTGCAGCAGTGCCCGTTCTGCGTAGAGAGCCACACCGAGATGATCAAGATCGCCTCGAACGGCGAGATCGACGCCGCCGATCCCGGCTCGGCACGTCCCGAGCTCACCGCGGTGCTGGCCCTGCTGGAGAAGGTCACCACCACGCCTGACGACGTGAGCGCTGCCGACATCCCGCAGGGCGTGGGGCGCGAAGCGGTGCTGGACGCGTTGCACGTCAACCTGATCTGGAACGTCGTCAACCGGCTGGCCAACGCCTTCGGCTTCCAGCTCGGCTCCGAGGAGCAGCTCCTCAAGGGCACGAAGTCGCTGCACCGCTTCGGCTACCGCTTCCCCGGCTTCCTCACCGGCCCGACGAACGGCACCACAACCGGTGAACGGCACAGCCGGCTGGCCCGCAACCTGCGCACGACGGTGTTCGAGGCGCCGGGCAAGACGGATCCGGCGACACGCCGTGCAGCGGCGACAGGCGAGCTGAGTGACGCGCCGTGGGCGTCGTACGCCGCGAAGGTGCGCGACTCGTCGTTCCGCGTGACCGACACCGACATCGCCGACCTCAAGTCAGCCGGTCTCAGCGAGGACGAGATCTTCGAGATCACCGCCGCCGCGGCCGTCGGCGCCGCGCTGCGCAGCCTCGACGCCGGCCTGCGCGCGGTCCCGCACGCCTGATCGAAAGTCCTCACAACCGAATAGTGGCAGGCTGGCTCAAGCCTTGACCGCAGCCACCCGCTCGACCATGCCGAGCTTGAGCCGCTCCTGCCGTTGCACCACGAACCCGGCCTGCTCCACCAACGGCAACGGCCGGCGGGTCTGGTAGTCGCCGCACATCCGCACGCTCAGCTTCTCCATCAGAGACTGTCCGAAGTGGACGATGCGGTGGTGGCTGCCGATGTGGTCGAGCAACAGCAGCTTGCCACCGGGACGCAGCACTCGGTACATCTCGGCGATCGCCTCGCGCTCGTCCGGAACACCGCACAAGCCGAGTGTGCAGACCACGGTGTCGAACGACTCGTCCGCGAACGGCAACGCCTGCGCGTCCCCCTCGTGCAACTCAACTTCACTCCCGAGCTCGGCCGCGCGAGTGCGGGCGATGCCGAGCATCGCCGGACTGAGGTCCAGGCCAGTGATCCTGACGTCCGCCGGGTAGTGCGGGAGGTTGAGGCCGGTGCCGATGGCGACCTCCAGCACCTCACCGGTCGCCTGTGCACACACCCACTCGCGGCCACCGCTGAACTGGAGGCGTTCGAAGAATCCGATGTCGCGGTCGTAGCGCGGCGCGTACCGATCCCACACCTCACGCAGACCTTCAGTGTCGAGCTTCTTGCTCATGTCGATTCCCCTTCAGGCAGCAGTCCACGCGTGAGCAGGCCTGCCAGCGTGGATGGAACGGCAGCGGTGTCCTGAGGCTCTTGCTGAGCGGGATCCCAGTGCAGATGCACCGCCCACAACACGCAGGTCTCCAGGATCGTGCGAGCGACCAGCGGCGCCGGTCCGGGAAGCCGCAACGCCTTGCGCCGCTGGAGATATTCGATCAGCACCACAACGAGGCCCGAGCGACCCTGGCCGAACCAGACATCAGCCAACTCCGGCAACTCGGGGGCGCAGCGGTCGACCAGCTTGATGCTGACCCGGTGCCGGGACAGCGTGTCGTACAGGTTCGTGATGATCTCGGTCAGCTCCACGGCGAGCGGGCCGCGTCGTCGTTTCGACAGCGCCTCGACCAGCCGTAGCTGCTCGACCTCGCCCCGGAGCCGCTCGGCCACCATCGCAGCCAGCTCGCCCTCCGCCGGCGCACGAACCGGCAGGTCGGCTACCTCGGGCCACGGCTCCGCCCCGTCGGCGAAGCGCAGTGCGGCCCCGAGCAACGCGTCCTTGTTCTCGACGTAGCCGTAGACGGTGCCCTTCGCCACCCCCAGCGCGTCGGCGACGTCCTGCATCTGGGTCCGTTGAAAGCCTTGCGCGATGAACGTCTCGGCCGCGGCTGAGACGAGCTTCGGAAACATGTCCGCTGAACGAGTACGTGGCACTCGCCGAGCATAAATGACCGACTGAGTCAGTCAACACCGTTCGCCGCCCGGATGGCGCTGTGCACCACCAGGGCGATGCGATCAGCGGCCTGATCCGGGTCAGGCCGGCCCGCGTCGAGCCAGGCGATCACGGCCTCGAGGGTTGCTGTCGGCACGTACTGCACCGCCCAGTCCAGCCATGGACCTTCCGGAATCACCGCGGCCAGCTCGCGCCGGGTGACCTCCGCCGACATCGCCTGCATTCCGTTCACCACGTCACGGAAGTCCGGTTCGCGCACCGCGTGGCGGAACAGCAACCGGAACCCGTCCGGATCTTCGGCAGCAGCACGCAGCAGGGCGGAGATACTGCTCTCGTCGTAGTCACCAGAGCCGACCGTTGCTTCCAGCCGAGCACACGCCCGATCGAGCACAGCCCGGTACAGGTCAGCCTTCGAGTCGAAGTGCCGGTACAGCAACACAAGTGTGACCCCGGCTTCAGCAGCCACACCGTCGAGTCCGGTCGCCACGTATCCGGTACGAGCGAACGCGCGGGTCGCAGCGTCCAGGATCTGCTCCCGCCGCTGCGTGCGGGGCATGCGCCGCACATTTTGAGGACCCGCCACTACTGCACCTCCACTTGTTTAGGTCAGACTAGACAAGTAGCTTTGTTTAAGTCAACTTATACAAGTTGGTCTGAACAAGGGGGCGACCGACGACGTCTCCACCGAGGAAGCCGCCATGCTCTCCATGGCGCTGCTGTTCGCCGGCCACGAGACGACCGTGGCCCAGATCGGAATGGGCGCGCTGCTCCTGCTGACCAAGCCTGCTCAGTGGAACGCCCTGCGCGACAACCCCGGCCTCATCCCGAATGCCGTCGAGGAGATCCTTCGCGCGCCCGGCAAGGGCGGCGGCGGGATCCCTGCTATGCCCGCACCGACGTGGAGATCGACGGTGTCGGGATCAGCGCCGGCGACCTCGTACTGCTCGACGTCGGCGCCGCCAACCACGACGCGTCGAAGTTGCTCGGACACCACGCGGTCGTTGTGCGGATGGCGGGGATGACCATCCAGCACAGCGACGATCCAGAGATCCGGCAGGTCGCGTTCGAGATCGAGACGGGCAGGATCGAGCTGATCACCCGAGCGCTCGACCGCACCGGCGACAGCAGGATCGCGAAGCTGGGGCAGCGCTCGGGCCGCGCCTTCGACGTCGCGTTCCTCAAGCTGATGCTCCGGCACGACCAAGCCGAGACGACCTTGGTCAAGAAGGTTCGCCCAGGACACAGGCCCGAGGTCAAGCAACTCGCATCCCTGCTCTCCGCACGTGCCGTCCACCACTGAGAGAAACGATGTCCGCACAACTGCTCCTCCAGGCGTTTCCCCTGGCCAGCCACAACGGCGAAGGCAGCACGTGGATCCTCAGCGTGGTGGCCCTGGTGATCGTCGCCTGCCTGGTCACCGTCGGCATCGCGCAGTACCGCGACCCCGGCAGAGCGGCCAACCAGGAGATGCGCCGCATGCTGATGGGCAACGGCCCGCGCCGGTCGTTCGTGACCGAGTCCGAAGAGGACGGAAGGTCGACCTGACGTGCATTTCGCACCGCATGGTTAGCATGGCGCGGTGACCGGACGTCCGGAGCTGCCCAAGACGCTGCGCGTGGTGCGCGGCGGGCTGCTTGCGACGTGCGCGACCGCCCTCACCGTGACCGCTCACGGCGTTGGCGGCGGCGATTTCCCGGACGGCGCGATGACGTTCTTCGTCACCGCGCTCGTCGGCGCCGCCGCCACGGCGCTCGCGGACCGGAAGCGATCTCCAGTGGCCGTCGTCCTGGCTCTCGGTGTCGCGCAGCTCTTCATGCACCTGCTGCTCAACACAGGCGGTTCACACCACGGCCCGTCGACCGAGTCGGACAGCCTGCGAATGGCGTTGGCACACGTGCTGGCTGGCCTGCTGCTCGGCGCGTTGCTGGCGAAGGCCGACGCGTGCCTGCTCAGCTTCATCACGGCCGTGCGCCGGACGCTGCCTATCCTCTTCGCGCCGATTGCCGTACCTCGGACCATTTCGAGGCCGGTCACCGAATTCGCGGATGTGCTGCACGGCGTAGTCGTGTTCACGTCCGCAAGCAGACGCGGCCCTCCGCTCCCCCGCTGACATCACCTTCCGACCGGTCCTCACGGACCGGTGTTCTGTCATGCGAGGAGCACCATGTCCCCGAAGTACTCACGCGTGTTCGCGTCGGCCGCGGTCATCGCGTGCGCGGCCACGCTGTTCACCAGCGGAGTGGCCTCCGCACACCTGGAACCTGTGCCAGGCCAAGCAGTCAAGGGCAAGTCCGCGACCATCACCTTCAAGGTTCCCAACGAACGGCCAGATTCCGGAACCGTCTCGGTGCGGCTCGACCTGCCCGCCGAGTTCCCGCTCCGCACGGTCCGCGTGCGCAGCACCACAGGTTGGACGGCCGACGCCGTCAAGGCCAAGCTCGACCAACCGGTCAAGACCGGCAACAGCGAGATCACCGAGGCGTTCCGCAGCATCACCTGGACCGCCACGCCCGGCACCCGCATTGCTCCCAACGAGTTCGCTGAGTTCGCCGTGACTCTCGGCACGATGCCGGACAACACCGACAAGCTCGTGATCAACGCCGTGCAGACCTACGAGAGCGGCGAGGTCGTCAACTGGAACCAGCCACCGCCTGCGCAAGGCCAGGGCGAACCAGATCATCCCGCGCCCGTGTTGAAACTCGTCGCGAACGACGCTGAAGCCGCAGCCGATTCCTCCGGTGAGCACAGCAATTCCGTCCCCGCTGCCACCGCGGCACCGAGCTCGTCCGGTACCTGGCTGGGTGGCTCAGCGCTCGGCGTGGCCGCGCTGGCCCTCGGAATCGCGATCGGCACCGCCGTGCGCTCCCGCCGCACCCCACAGACCGGAGACTCGAAGTGAAGCGCGTACTGATCCTCCTGCCGATCTTCCTCTTGTCGTTCCTGGCGACGGCTCCCCTGGCGTCGGCACACACCCAGTTGATCTCCAGCGATCCCAAGGACGGCGCGGAGGTCACCGCCCCACCGCAGCAGATCACGTTGACGTTCAACGAACCCGTCCAGGTCGACCAGACCACCGTCACCATCACCGGCGCCGACGGCACCGCCTGGACCGTCGGCCAGATCACCGGCAAGGACGCCACGCTCCTCGTACCGGTCACCCCGGCCGGACCAGCGGGCCTGTACACGCTCAACTTCAAGATCGGCTCGGCCGACGACCACGCCGTCACCGGAGCCATGAAGTTCACCATGACCGTGCCACTGACCACCACGACGACTCCGCCACCGACCACGACCACGGCGCCCAGCTCGGCAGCGCCTTCCATCGCTCCCGCGGCGGACGTGCAGAGCGATCAGAGCGGCGGAATTGCCTGGTGGATCTGGCTGATCATCGCCGCAGGTGTGATCGTCACGATTGGCGCCGCCGTGTTCCTGAGGAAGCGCTCGGCAACGTCAGCGTGACCCTCGTCCACACGGGACACCATGCGGGTGTCCCGTGTGGACGAGGCCTGACGGCGTCGGTCAGATCGCGGTATCTACCGGGAGGTCGAGCTGTCCGTGACGGGCATGACCTGCGCGGCATGTGAGGCCAGAACTTCGCTCAAGCTGAACAAGCTCTCCGGTGTGTCGGCGACCGTCAACTTCGCCACCGGCCGCGCCCAGGTGGACGTGGACGGCGGCGTGACGGACGAGATGCTCGTCGAAGCCGCCGTCCGGGCCGGCTACGGCGCTGAGGTCGTTCGGCCGGCGGAGCCTGAACCGGACGGCCGCGACGAGGCCGAACGCTCTCGCGACCTGTGGCGCAGGCTCATGGTCGCCGTGGTGCTGTTCGCGCCACTCGCCGACCCGTCGATCACCTTCACCGTCCTGCCCGGCTGGCGGTTCCCCGGCTGGCAGTGGTTGCTCCTGAATCGAGCCAGACCGATGTAGCGGGTGAACGGTGCTACCCGTCGAGTCGCGCAGAACCTGTCAACTGCCGGTGGCCTTCATCAGTTCGGCGGTGACGCCGTAGGGCGTCAGCAGTGGGACGCGGGTGTCTCAGGCTGCTTCGCGCAACGGAGCGCCATCCCACACAACTGCTTCACCGTCGTCGGTGAAGGCAGCGGGTGAACGATCGGCCCCGGCTTCTCGGTGCTCTGGGTGGTGTCCGTCATGCCGACATTCTCGTACCTGCTCCGATCCCACCGGGCTGGGCGCGCCGAAGCGTCCAACTCGCCCTGCTCAGTACGGCGGCACCTCGCCTTGCGTGTAGCGGCGCTGCAGGTTCGCCTCCAGCACAGGCTGGGCCATCGGCAGAACATCGATCGCGGTTTCCCGCTCGAAGGTCACGTACCCGACACGCCGGCCGGTCGTCGTGTTCAGCCAGGCCCACAAGATCCCAGGGATTCTCGGCGGAAGGATGAAGCCCTTCTCGCGCGTCAGCAGCGTTGGCGGCCTCGAGCCACGTGTGAACATCGCCGGGAAGACTTGGTCTCGTTCGATCCAGACCTCCACGCCTTGCTCCCGAACCTGGCCCAGCTCCCGCGACACCCGAATGCCATCGAACATAGGTTCGATTCTGTGCCGGATGGCATCACGAACACAAGTCGGGCAACGGTGGCCAACCACGCTGCTGCAACCGACGTTGTCATCCCGGCTTGACATCGACCAGAAGCTCACGGACGGCGCCGTCCCTCGCTCTGGTGCTGCAACGAATGCACGCCTTCGCCCGGCTGCGGCACGCGTCCAGGTCCGTCAGCACTCACCGCAGAAAACGAGCATGCGCGCGATCACGGTTCCATCTCCTCGTCGAGGTTTTCCAGGTAGATCGGCAGGCAGAGCATCCAGGGTTGTTCGCGGAGGTGACCGGCGTCGGCTCAACTCGATGCGCATCACAGGCCGGCGGCCTGGTCGGCCCTACCTCATGTCCCTGGGCACGACCTCAGCAATCAGAGCCCGCACGACGTTGATGTTCTCGATGGGCAGCGGCCTCTGCGATGAGTTCCAGCGACTCCCCCGTCCCCAGCGCCGCGTCCTGCAAGCTCGCGAACCGCTGCGCGCACTGAGCTGTCAACTCTGGCTCCTCGACGTACTCAGCCTTGAGGAACGTCTCGAGATATGCCACGTCGTTGTGCTGCCGGTGAGGAAACTCGAGCAACGTGAAGGGAGAGCCCATCGCCGGATACACTCCCGCATTGCATGGCACCACCCGCACGCTCACCGCCGGATGCTCGCTGACCTCCATCAGGTGCAGCAACTGTGCTTTCATCACCCGCGGCCCGCCGACGATGTTCTGCAGCACTGCCTCGGGGAACACCGCCTGTACCGTCAACGGATCCTTGTCGTTCAGCCGCGATGACCACGCTTCCCGCACCATCGCCAGCCGTGCCGTGCGCACTGGATCGTCCAACTGCAGCACGGCGTTCGTGTAGCCGGGAAGCTGGAACACCGTCGGAACCAGATCGAGGGTGAAGACCCGCATCAACGTCGCCTCGAACACCAGGTTCGCGAAGTCCGCCGCCGGATCGAACACCACGTCGTTACCTGTGGAGCAAACCCGCGTCCGTTCCGCGGACTGCACACGCAGCACAACGGCCTGCCATTCCGGAGTGGGCACCTTGTAGACGTACCCGAGCGCCATGACGTCCACGGGCGACGACGGCTGCACCGCGTTCTCCATCGTGGATAGCTTGGCGCTGCTGAAGCCCACACGCTGGCCGGCTTCAGCAAGACTCAACCCGCGCTCATTGCGCCACCCGGCCAACTGCCGCCCGATGGCGCGTTCGAGCGTCGTGGCCCGGAAGTCTTTCGGCATTCTGAGTTCCAAGGTGTCGCGGTGCGGAGCGTTTCAGTTTCTCCGGAACCAAAAGAGGACGGCCGAACCATCGGCGTACAGTCACTTCGCTGTCGGCTGATGGGAACTAGCAGCTAGCCGTTCCGCGATATCGATGATCAGCAGTTTGGCGCTCTCACAGTCCAAACTGGACTCACCGAGTGCCGTAACAACCCTCCCGTAGCCCTCGACTGAGGCCTTGTCCTCCACGAACACCGTGGACGTGTCGTTCTCGATGCACACCAGGGGCTCATGGGCCTTGAAGGTCAAGCGAGTGAACGGCCCCCTCATGCCCGGATGGGCACCCAAGGCCGCAGGAACGATTCGAATGTTGATCTCAGGTCGGACCGACATCTGCAGCATGTGATGTAGCTGCTCGACGTGGACTTCGTCTCCACCGACGGGAAGCGCAAGGGCTAGCTCGTGCAGGTAGAATGTGTAGGTCAGGCCACGTAGCTGGAACTGCCGGTCATTCAGCTCCAGGCGAGCTGCGATCCATGCGTCCAGTTCCTTGTCAGGGACAGTGGACGAGGCGGTGATCTCAGCACTCATGTGGCCCGGAATCTGAAGCAGGGCAGGCAATCCGTGTGGATTCCAGGTGGTGACGGTGTCGGCCGCAGCGAGGTTCTCGGCCAGCGTCCGGGGCCAGGCCGGCGGGCAGATCCCGTGCTGCTGCAACCAGTTCTTCTCACCCATGGTCGGATAGAGACGCTGCAGGTGCTTGCGTTCAGCGGCTTTGAGTCGGCAGGTGCCGAGCAAAAGCGCAAGGTCGACGTCGTCGGCTCCACCCCTGCCGTTCACCACGTTCGACAGCTTGGCTTCGTCCCAGCCAACAACACCGGCGAGTTCACGTGAACTGTAGCCCGTGCTCTCGATGGCCTGACGGAGACTGGCGCCAAACTCGCGCCCCTTGGCCGTGGAGAATCGCTTCGGCATCCCTTTTCCTTGCGGCGAATGGCAAACACCCGATCTGTTGCGCCTTCAGCTAACCGGCCTGATCCAGTCGTGCACCAGACCGCCGATCTCGCACGGATCCGGCAGCAAACTCACATTCGCCACCTCTGAGCTGCAAGGATCGGACGAAACGGCACGAGCGACACGATTGGGTGATTGCCTCGCCGTCCCCGAAGTTGGGCAAGCAGAGTCGCGACTTCCCCAACGGGAAGTGGTTCCACGGGATTGGCTAGGGTGCCGACGTGACCGCATCGCACTCGCCTACTCCTGCCGCTGAGGTCCTCCCAGTGGAGCAATACGTGAAGACGCTGGCCCGTAAGCGTATGGCGGCTGGCGTACTTTTCCACGACAACGCGGGCCGAGTACTGCTGGTCCAGCCGTCCTACAAGGACAACTGGGAGATTCCTGGTGGCGCGGTGGACGCTGACGAGTCTCCTTGGGCGGCCGCGACCCGCGAACTCACTGAAGAGCTGGGCTGGGAGAGGCCCTTGGGGCGGTTGCTGGTGGTGGATTACGTGTGCCCTCAGGACTCACGTCCTGAAGGCGTGATTTTCGTGTTCGACGGCGGCGTGCTGGACGAGACTGACCTGGTAAGCCTGGTGTTTCCGGACGGCGAGATCCTGTCGGCTCGACTCCACACGATGGACGAAGCCCGCGGCAAGGTGAAGCCGCTCCTGGCCGACCGCCTGGTCGTCGCATTGGAGGCTGCGAATCAAGGCACGACCGCGTTGTGCGAGCAGGGACAGCGAGTCGCTTGATCGCGACCCGCCGCCGCCTACCAGCTTCTCCTTAAACAGTCCGCGCTGCGGACTCGAGCCGACTGCGCGGTGGGGGCACCGTCGCTTTCATTCCGGCGACGTGGTGCTTCCCCGCAGCCCGGTAGAGGCTGTCATGGATTCCGTCTGCGTAGAGCAGTCCGCTCAGATCGCGGCGGGTTTTGGCCGTTTGGCAATCGGCACGAAAGCCAGACGCACCGAGCAGCAACGCAAGCTCGGCGACGGTCGTATTGGCCACGTCGATGCCGTGCGCTTTCGTCGCGGCGCCCCACAGCTCCGCTTCCGAGCCTCCTGCCTCGGCGACGTTGGACGCCATGACGGTGCAGAGCAGGGCAGTCGCCAGTTGAACGTGTGCGCGCCCCAGGGTTATCAGTGCGGAATCCCGCAGCCGAGGCAACTCTCCGCTGGACTGCCGGGCGGAGAGCCTGGCGGTCACGGTGTCGAAGACAGCGGCAGCGCCACCTAGCGCGGTGGCCGTGACGAGTGGTCGATAGCCGGCGAAGTGCTGACGCAGCAGCCTCATCCCGCTCCCGTCCAGCACGTCGTCCCGCCTGATCGGCACGGCGTCGAGTTCGAGAACGCCCCACGTCCAACCAGCAAGTCCGGTCGGTGGAATCGGATGCCGACGAAGGCCTTCCTCGGCGGCATCGACAGCAGCGGCAGCAAGGCGACCATCAGGTGTTCGGAAGAACAGCACGAACACCGCCGCTTCGTTCAGTCGGCTGATCCACGTCTTACGACCCGTCACCAGCCACGTTCCGGCTGGTCCCGCAACTGCTTGAGAGCGGGTCTCCGCTGGTCGCGATCCGCCATGGCCCTCGGTGACGGCGATCCCCGCCAGCTCGCCTGTCCGCAGCCGCGGAATCCACTTCTGCCGTGCTTCCAGACTGCCGTGACGAGCGATGAGCGACCCGTGACCAAGCCCAATGGAATTGCGCAGATCGATGTCCCGATAGCCACATACGAACTGCAGCAGCACGCGGTACAACGCGGGATCGCCCTCCGGTCCTGCGAGGCCGCAGCCGGCGAGGTCCCGTCGAATCGCCTGGAGACGACTGCTGCGTTCGGCGCCTGCCGGCAGACCCGCATCCACGGGGTAGGTCGCTACGGCACGATCCAGCGCGTCCGCGAACGCCTCCAGCCGCCTCCAGTCGACCAGGCCGCCAGGGTCCAACGCGCCCCGCAACGGCCTCAGCCAGGCATTGATCGCCTCGCGCGCAGCGGCTTCCTCATTCGTCAGGACCGGGTTCACAACGTCTCCCCGCGCACGGCAGCGGGGTGTCCGAAAGCCAATGCACCCGGTGGGATGTCGCGAGTGATCACCGATCCCGCTCCGACGAGAGCGCGCTCGCCGACCGTCACGCCGGCCAGCACGACGCAGCCGCTCCCGACCTTCGCTCCAGCCTCGAACCGCGGCGGCGCGAGCACGGGCTCGCGATGCGGGTCGCGCCACGTCAGCGTCTTGTCGTTGATCGTGCGCACACCGGCGCCAAGAAACACTCGGTCGGCGATCACGGTGGCGCTGGTGATGTGAGAGCCGGGCGAACAACGCACGTTGCGGCCTATTCGGGTGTCGCGTTCGACGGTCAGAAGGTGGCCGAGTTGCGTGTCCGCGCCGACCTGCACGGCGGTGCGCAGCAGCGTGTGGTGCCCGACCATCGAGTTCACACCTACGCCTACCTCGGCGTATACAACCGCGCCGGAACGAACCGTCACTCCCGCGCCGATCACCGTACCGCCGCCGGCACCAGGCCGGATCTTCCTGACCGCATACCCGAGTTCGGGCTTGCCGACGACTGCGTGCTCCTCGACGCGTGCCTGCTCGCCGATCGTTGTGCCGCCGTGCACGACCGCGAACGGCCCGACCACGGCCCCGGCGTAGATCGTGACCGGCCGCGTTGTACCCAATTCGTCGACCGGCACGAACAGCGCGAACCTGCTGATCACCGCGTGGCCTTCGACGTGCAGCAAGCCAGCGCGTTCCAGCTCCGACGCGGTCATTTCCTGCACGGTTGTGGTGTTGCTCATCGTGTCCCCTCCTCCGCGGTAGGAGTGGGAGACCTACCGCGTCGATGCCCAGGACACGGCCTCCGCTACCTCGCTGACCAGTGGAGTTGCCGAGGTCGATCACTCATTTGCAAGGTATGCAAACCGGCTGGCACGGACTGTGATCGTTTGGGTACGCTCGCAAGTCCTGCTCTGAGTGAGGAGCGCCGGACATGGATCGGACCTGCGCGATCTGGGATACCGACGAGGTCCGCGCCGCTGTCGATACCGGTGACCTCGGCGCGATCGTGCGTGCCGTCCGCCGGGCCATTCCACTCACCCTTGAGGAGCTGGCCAAGCGTTGCGGCTATTCCATCTCCACCTTGTCTCGGCTGGAGCGCGGCAAACAGCCGTTGCGCGACGTTCAAGTGCTCCGTTCCCTCGCCGCCGCGCTGCAGATCCCGTCGTCCCTGCTCGGCCTTTCCGACACCGCGTCACGGTCAGTGCGCGCGCAGCGTCCCGTCGCTAGGGTCAACGTCAACTTGGCACCGGACGAGGAGACCGATCCCATGCGTCGTCGCACGCTGTTGGCAGGACTGACGGGCCTCGCTGGCGCCTCGGTGCTGGGAACGGGATCGCCGGTCTCGGCTGAAGCCGATCCGGTGAGCACGCTCGAGCGCGCCTTGCTAGATCCGCCCACCACGAGCGCCACCCCGGTCACCATTGCCCAGCTTCAAGCCGACGTTGCCCACACACGGTCGGTCTACCAACTCGGCCGCTACACCGAGGCCGCGACCCAGCTGCCCGGTCTGGTCTCGACGGCGATGGCCACACGGGCCGAGAACGAAGACACCTCCTCCGCCAACGGCCTGCTGGCCGATGCGTACACACTGGCATCGGAGCTGATGGTCAAACTCGACCGCGGGCAGCTCGCGTGGACCACCGCGGACCGGGCGATGCAGGCGGCCCACGATTCGGACGACCTCCTAGCCCAAGCGTCCGCGCACCGCGCCTGGGCCATCGTGCTGCGACGCACCGGACATGCGGACACCGCGCAGCGCCTGATCTTCAGCTCCATCGGGAACCTGCAGCCTGAATTGCACAGAGGTCCGGAACACCTGTCGGTGTACGGAACCTTGCTGTCCACCTGCGCGTACACCGCAGCCGTCGACGGAGACCGAAATACCGCACGTTCCTTGACGGCCGAAGCGGTAGAGGCCGCCGTGCGCCTCGGTTCTGACGCGAACCACCGATTCACCGCGTTCGGCCCGACCGGTGTTGGGCTGTACCGCATCAGCGTGGCCCGAGCCCTGGGTGACTACGGCACCGCCATCGAGGTCGCGAAGCAGATCAACCCAGCCGCAATCCCGCTCGCCGAGCGCCGTGCCAGGTACTGGTCAGACGTCGCCCACGCCTTCCACGAGTGGAACAAGCCCGAGCTCAGCTATCGGGCGCTGCTCTCCGCAGAACGGGCGTCCCAGGACGAAGTCCGTTACCGCAAACCGATTCAGCGCATCACCACCAGCCTGCTGCAGCACCCGACCGCGCGCTCCTTGCCCGGCCTGCACGCCTTCGCTCGTCGCACGGGCGCTGTCGCGTAGCCCCGTCATGCATTCGCTCGGACGGGCTCGATGCCGTATGAGTGACACATGGTCAGTGCTGTTGTGTTCGATGTCGGCGAGACGCTCTTGGACGACTCGCGAGAGTGGGGTGCGTGGGCGGACTGGATAGGCGTTTCGCGCCATACGTTCTCGACCGTCCTGGGTGCTGTGACGGCGGCCGGACGGGACAACGCGGAGACCTTCCAGTACTTCCGCGCCGGCTTCGACGTAGCGTGTGAGCGACAGCTGCGAGAGGATGCCGGGCTCGGGGAGCGAATCGAAGAAGACGACCTGTATCCGGACGTGCGATCAGGCCTCGCAGACCTGCGTGACCTCGGCTTGTGGGTTGGAATCGCCGGCAATCAGACAGCTCGGGCGGGTGACCTTCTCCGTGGGCTCGCGTTGCCTGCGGACTACGTGGCCACTTCCGGGGAATGGGGTGTCGCGAAGCCGTCGAAGGAGTTCTTCGATCGGGTCGTCGCCGCGACTCAGCAACCCGCGTCCGAGGTGGTGTATGTCGGCGACCACCGGGACAACGACATCGTTCCCGCGAAGGCCGCCGGTCTCCGAACGGTGCTGATCCGTCGCGGCCCCTGGGGCCATCTGTGGGCCGACGATCCGCTGGTTAAACGGGATGCAGACTGGGTGATCGACTCGCTGAACCAGCTTCCCGCATTGATGACCAGCTAGGCGGCCGAACGAATCAGATCGCTCGTGCGCCTGCCCATGCGGCGAGCTCGACCACTCGGCTGTTGCCTGGGCGAAGCTGAAGAAGGGAACCGAGGGCGCTCTTGACTTGCGGATGTTCTCGCGTGTGTTGAGGAGCAGCTTCCCGCGCCTTCTCGATGCATGCGTACGCGTCCTCGTGTCGCCCGAGAGTGAGCTGAGCGCGCCCCAGATCGATGTAGTAGTGGGAGCGCCGCTCCGCCGGCAACTCCGAAGGTGGGTGCCACGCCGAAGCTCGCTCGACTCCAACTGGGTCGCGCAGCTCAGCGGCCACAGCGAGTTCGTGGATGCGGATCGAATGCGGGCCGAAAGCCGTGCCGCGGTAGATGCCCTCGCTCACCGTGCTCGCGGCGTACCGAGCCTCCCTCAAGTGGTCAGCTGCCGCCCGAGCGTCACCGAGTCTTCCTGCGACCACAGCAGCTCGCATGTGGAGAGATCCGAACGCAGCGGCTACGCCCGGTCGGTCTCGATTGGACAGAGCTATCGCATCAGCCGCAGCGACAAGGGCTCGGGCGCCTGTGTCGAGGTCACCGTTGGCGAAGAACGTCTCGGTGCGGACGTACTCCGACGCCGCCACCAACAAACTGTCGTTCGCGACCTGAGCTGACTGTCGCATGAGGTCGATGAGGCGGGCTGAAAGGTCCAGATACCCGAACTTGAAAGCGATTCCGTCCGCAGCACGGAACACAAGGGCGCGAAGCGCGGCTGCTTGATGTAGTTGTTGGTCGCTCTTCACCACCTGGCTTGCCCGGCCCAGCTCGGCGAGCAAGCCAGGAAGCTGCTCTGCCAGGAGGCCGTAGCGTGCTTCCAGACGATGTTCGTTGACACGTGTTACCTCAGCCGCGATCTCTCCCAAAGATCGCGTCGGTCCGTCTTCTGGGAGATCGAACGCGTCCAGAACTCGTCGAAGCCGGGGAACGACCGCGTGCACGCGGTCCAGATCGTCACCACCGCGGACGGGCATTCCCGGCGAGGTCGACGCCATCCAGGCGACTTCCTTGGCACCGGACGTGCTCGCCACTGAGGACGGCCCCCCAGGGTGGAGCACACGCAGCAACTCCCCGACGGTCTTGAGCCTGAGCGCCTTCGCCAAGAGCGGCTGGAGAGTCGGAGTCAGCTTCGCGGTTTGGCCACGTTCCCAACGTCCAATGGTGCCAACACTCACGCCTACCAACCGAGCCAGATCCTCCTGGCTGAGGCCCAGGGCGCCACGCAGCGCGGCCAACTCCGTTCTAGGCGTCGCCATCGGTCTCCCCATGCGCAAAATTTGGCCGCGTTGTTGCTGGCGAGCCTAGCTTGGAACCTGTCCCAGGCCCGCATCTCCGCCGAGGAGCTTCTGTTTCTCGGCGTAGTCAAACGTTCCTGACTCTGCGGCAGCCAGTGCACGTTCAAGCTTGTTCGCCATATCCGGCCTCAACCGCCGCAGCGCTTCGTTGACTTCGACGATCTCGAACTCGCTGATCTCCGGATCGCTCACGCGCAGCGCCTTCAGCAAGTCTGGCCCAAGAACGCCACCATCAAAGACAAAAACAAGCTGGTCGTCCCACGGTCCGTGGGGTGCTTCCCAATCGAGTAACAGGATCCGCCCGATACTCAGTTGGACACCAAGCTCCTCCCGCACCTCGCGCGCAGCTGCGACGGCCGGCGGCTCATTGCTCTCCGCCATACCGCCCGGCAGATCCCAGAAGTCCTTGTATGTCGGGTTTACCAGCACGACTCGCCCTTGTTCATCACGAAGAAGGACGTCAGCCGCGACTCGTTTGCGAGCTTGTTTGGCGTTCCCCTCCGCGAAGTAAGCGAACTGATCTTTCCCGGTCAGATCGGCCACGTCGGAGTTCGACCCTTCTGTGCTCCTGTTCCGCGCGCTCCGGCCCTCTGGGCGGCGAGGAACACTTCAACCTCCGGCACGCGGCGCGCACTTTCGAGGTTACGCGCCAGCAGATCGAGTCGACGGGTCACTCGGCCCGAACTGAGCGATGACGCTGTGCCACAGACCTCGGTGCCGACCACCGCGGCTTCATCCACACGCCCAGCGCCCGCGAGAACCTTCGCCAAGGTGAGCTGACCGAACACTCGGCTACGCACCCGATCCCCGGATCGCAGCCGGATCACCTCTCTAGCCTGACGTTCGGCCTCGTCGTACTCAGCCAGGTCGAGGAAGCAGAGGGCCGCTTCGCTCGCCAAGGACGCCTCGTCAAATCCGGTGATCCAGTCGGCGCTCTGCTCTCCCACCGAAATGTCCAGCATCGCTTCCGCCGCGTTGAGTTCGTCCGTGCAAGGCCGGCGCTCACCCGCAAGACCAAACGCTCTGGCGCGCATAGCGTGCAAGCGGGCCACCAGCCTCAGAGCTCCTTCATGATCGCCGGCCCGCGCCAAACCCTTGGTAGCTATGCGAATAGCGTCATACGGCTGCCCAAGTTCGATCGCCAGGTGCGACATGGACGCGCATATGTTTGCTGAGAGCAGGTCGTTCTCTCCAGCGGACGCGAGCCGGAAGGCTCGGTCGAAGTAGCTGCGAGCCTTCGCGTCATCACCGCTGCCGTCGTGGGCCATCCAACCGGCAAGCTCGGTCATTGACGCGGCAGCGGAGAACAGCCGCACGGCGTCAGCCGACCCATCACCCACATTGAGCAGCTGAGGCGCAACCTCCTGGTTCAGGTACTGCACAACACCCAGATAGAGGACACCGCCGCCCACCCGGCGATCTGTTTCCTGAAACGCCTGCGCCGCGCGTTGGATTCTCTGCACAGGGTCGAATTGCGTCAGGTCGGCTGGCTCGCCGACGCCCCACCGGTCAGCGCTGAGCGCACCAGCCGGTTCCGCCTGCGCTCGCGGCCGCAGGACGAGGATCAGCTCCCGCGTCCCACTGAGGCCAAGCGCTTTCGCCAGAAGCGGTTGCAAAACCGGCGATAGCGATTTGGTCTGGCCTCGTTCCCAACGCCCAATCGTGCCGACAGTGACCCCCACTGCCTCGGCCAGCGTCTCCTGGGTGAACCCGAGAGCCCGACGAAGCTCAGCCAGGCCGGACCTCGGAGTAGGCATCGATCACTCCCTGGGCCTGAATCGGACGCATTGTCGCTGGCCAGCCTAGCTTGGAACACGTCCCAGGCTGGCATTCCCGTCGAGGGACTTTCATTTCACCCAATCGGTGTATTCGGTCGTTTACGCAGCTCAGAGCTATCGCATGACAGATTCCTGATAGGTGATGGCAGATTGATGATCTGGTTCTCCCTCGCGATGTCGTCTTGTGTGGATGCCTGCCAAGCCCACTCGCTGATCGCATACACGCTCGAGGAAGTGACCAGACATGCCTAGAGCCTTCAAGTGGCAGCCGCACGACGGCGAGCGCCACGCGATACCCCGGACGCTCGTTCCAAACGCTGTCGGTCGCAGCCTGTGTGACATCGAGTTGACGGCAGGGTCCGATGTCTGGCCGCCACACGAACGGTGGTGGCCCACGTGTCAGATCTGCGACCGCGCGTGGCGAGATGCCGAAGGCATCCTGCCGTGGCCACGGCAAGGAAACTCGGCGAACACCACGCCGAGCGGCAAGGCCATGTCGCTGCCTGCCAGCGAACTGGTCTTGCAGCCATGACCGCCATTCCCGACGAATCGGCATGTCCGCCTTCAGGCATCGACCAAATCGCTGAAGACGAGGCTCGGCTTCAGAAGGGCAACACCAGCGAACGCGGCGCATACCTGTGCTTGCGCGCGATTGGGCACCAACTGAAGGCTCGGCCCGATGGAGTCGAGGACGCGCTCCAGCTCATCATCTCCCAGGCAGACAAGCAGATGGTGGTCGCGGCCGCCAGCATCATGGCCAAGATCCTCCTCGACGGCGTGCCACGTGACCAGCTGCAGTCGCCGATCAGGTTCCCGATCTCGTTCCACCTGCCCGGCGACATCGACGCCGAGGATCGTGACGCATGGCAACAGAACGTGCGGGCAGCGTCGGCCTTCGTCTCTGCCTACGCGACGGCCGACCCCATCGCGATCGAGAAAAGCATCCCGCTCCTCTGCGGTGAAGGCGTGTTCGAAGTCCTGGTCGTCCTCGTTGCAGCTGCCGCGCGCAAGCTGGAGAGGCACGCACGCTGGTTCGCCGAAGCACTGCGGTGCAGCGAGGATCAGTCCGATGATCCAGCCACTTCTGCAGACCAGGCTACGCAGACAAGAACGGTCAGCGACTGAACATCGCCGCACGGCGATATGCTTCGAACGCCCATGCCAGTGCCTACGGCCCTGCCCGAGGTCAAGCCGCCCGGCGGTTTGGAAAGCGTTGGCCGCGACCTCGTACGCAGTGTCGGAATCGTTACTACCGTTCAACGCTCGCACAGGATCTTTAGCATCAGGCGGGTCCGTTTAGCGCTTCCCGACCCGTTCACCATGCTCTCTGGGCGTTGGGCAAAGCGGCCGGCTGAACCTCGTATCGGTGTCTGACTTCATGTGACTGCGAGTAGGTGGGTGGTCGATCCGACCGGCAACCGTCCAGCCACGTCTGATGGCTTCGGGATCCGGCAACTCACACGGACGGCGCAGCCCCGACAGTTTCACGCAATGCCGCGTCAAGATCTTCGTCAGTGATGCCCAGCTCTGGCAGGCATGTGGGGACGAACATCTTGCTGGTGTAGAGCTCGCCGTAGTGTGCGTAGTCGAGGCCCGTGTCCACTCCGCGCACGGAGTCCCTGAAGCTGTTGAACCGCATGAACCTCTGAAAAGTTCTTGCGGGTACATGCCGAACATCGTCCGGGTTCGGGTGTCCTGCGAGGCGCGCGAGCCGTGACACAAGCTCGGTCCACTCAAGATTCGCTTGCGCGACGGGGAAGTCTCCCTCGAGCCTTGAGGTCAGGGCTGTGCAGCTCGCCTCCCCGATCGCAGCCGCGCTCACGAGTGCGGTGCCGCCAGGGGGTGTCATGAGCGGCAAGCTCGTCTCACCGCGGAACCACGGCACCATGTACTCGAACTGACTCGGCCGACCAGGTGTCGCGCCGAAGACGTACGGGATTTCCAGGACTGCCACGGAGCACGAACCGTCTGCAGCCTTCCTCGCTTGGACCGCCTGTTCCGCGCGACTGGCGATGTACGGGTGAAGATCAGGTAGTCCGAGCTCTGGGCGTTGCCGATTCAGCGTGATGTTGTAGGACCCGTGGATGACGGCGCTCGTGATTCCGGTCTGCCGCGCGGCTTCCATCATCCGACGGACCGCGTCGACGTTGTGGTGCTGAAAATAGGCTCCACTCGGCCGAGGTGCTTGAGCGCGACTGTCGACGCCTGCTGCGAACACGAGTGCCTCGTGTCCTTTGAGGATCGGCTTCCAGTCGCTTTGAGACAGTGAGCTGGCGTCGCCCTCGTGGAACACAACATCACTGGGCAGGTTGGAGTTGTGGCTACGTCCGACAACGCTGACCTCGTGGCCGTGGCGTAGTAACGCGCCGACAACGTGGAATCCGAGATATCCGGATCCTCCGACGACGATCGTTTTCACGCTGTTCCTCCGTGGATTCGCACGTCGTCAGCTCGTCGCTGCGCCGCTGGTTGCCGAGGCTCGGATGAGTTCTGGCGCGCGAGTTCGGATCTGCGCCACGACCGGCGACTTGCGCGCGTCGTGCACCTCTTGCCACCAGCGCACCTCTGCCGCCTTCTCGCCTTGTCTCGTAAGACGTGAGGCCTCGTCTGCGGTCGAGAGTTCGACGCGTACCTCCGTGCCTGTGCGGGCTACCTCAAATCCGACTTCGAGGCACGCACGTTCCACGACGGCCTCGAGCGCGGGCCCCTTGAGCCCTTCCGCGCGGGCGAGTTCGCCGGCTACAGCGCGGGTGCCGTATGGAATCCGCATGCGCAGACGGCCCTCCCACAGCTCGACCAGGCGATCGCCCAGCTGACGGCTGGCGTCGCGCACGTGCAGAAAGTCCTTCAGGGCCGATGAAGGCGGCGGGTCGACCACAATGGAAGGAAAAGCTGCGTACATCCGCTGGTGAAGCGGGTAGAGCCGGCGGCGAGCCTGATTGGCGTGCGCCCACACGACAAGCCGACTGTTCTTGATCCACAAGCTCAGTGCGGTAGCGCTGAGGCCGAGCATGGTCAGCAGGCCCGCGATGCCCTTGATGGGGGTTTCCACGACGTTCTGCGTCCAGGACGGAACGATGCCGAACAGCAGGGCGAGGTTGTAGCTGACTGAGTGCAGAACCATGCACAGGCCGCCGATCTGCCCCAGCGCGTTGGTGTTGAGTCCCATCGCGAGCCAGCGCGTTCCCTTGGCCTTCTTGACCCACCGCCACCCGAGGCGACACACCACCACGTTCATCGTGCCCGAGAACCCCATCGACAGGATGTAGGCGACGGCAGCGAAAGGATCTCCCGGCCCCCCGGCCTGATACCTGCCCGCGGAGGTGATGTCGTAGTCACTCGCAGTGGGGTTCATCGCGAACAAGGCGATGACCGCGGTGGTCAGCACCGCGTAGATCAACCATTCCCGGCGTGCGATCCGGACCGCGGTCGCGCGTTCCTCTACGGAGAACAGGTAGAACATGTGCACGCAGATCACGGTGGAATTGCCCAGCGTCATGATCATGGGCCAGTTGAGCCACACGCCGTCGACATGCAGCAACGATGTGAACGGCGGCATCGCCAGGGCATAGGAGACCGTGGCCAGCACCGCTGCGGCCAGCAGCGCTCGTTTGGCCGGCACAGAAGGATCATCAGGTCGCCGCTTGACCCTGCGCAGGTGCGCGAGCACGGCCAGCGCCGACCACAGCATGCCAAAGCCTGTTACCAGTACAAACCACATTGCGCGTCCCCCAGGCGTAAATCTGCGGTGTTACTCGACGTCGGCCAGCGCTCCCCCGAGCGACCTGACACCTTTTGGATCATCGACGTGTGGTGCGAGCTGCAAGGTGTCGCGACCCCGTGCTCGGTGGAGTAGTTCGCGAGCGAACAGCTCTGCCTCGTTCTCGCGCGGCGAGGCGAAGGTGCTGCGGCACAGAACCTGGTCGTGGACGACGTGTCCCAGGACGCGGTGTCCTACCTCGTGCAGGATGATGTCCTGCTGATGGGTTAGCCCGCTCCTGTTGTCGAAGAAGATCGTGATGGAGTGCTCGGACTCGATGAGCGCGCCGCTGAAATTGGTCTCAGGCAGGTCGTGAGGTGCGACCTCTTCGCTCAACGACCGAAATCGCACAGGCTTGCCGAACTCCACCGTGAGCAGGCTCGCGTATTCGTCCGCGTCCCACGGGACCGGGATCGGCACCCGCTTGGAGAACTCTGCGGCGCGCTTCCTCAGAGATCGACGATCGAGCGGAGCGTCGGTGTCGTCGTGGTTCATGTGCTTCACCGATCCGCCTTGTCGGATCCTGATCCCGAGGCCGAGTTCAGGCGCAGTTGGTCGTCCATCTCCAGGTGGCTGTTGATCAACCCTGCCAGGATCCGAGCGCTGGCTTCATTGCTCAGGCCGCTGTTGCGGCCGGCGTTCCGGGGGTCGGACTCCAAAGTCCGCAGTGCGATACCCAGCAGTCCGCGCTCATCGCTCTTGGCCTGCCGCAAGAGCTCAAGCAGCTTCTCGTCTTCCGTCTTGGCGCTGGAGACGTCCTGATCATCGGCGTAGAGATAGCTGAGGCGCTGTCCGAAAAAGGCCGCCAGGTTGCGCAGCACGGGAACGGAGACGTCGTTGTCGGTGATCTCGCCACTGCGGAGACCCCGTACGCGCCAGGACTTCTCCCCGATCGCCTCCGCCACCTCCTCCTCGGTGTACGGGCGTTGTTCGTGCACCGAGTGCACATGATCGAACAGCCAGTTCAAACGCTCGCACACAGGCCGGGAGCTGTCTGGCATCTCACCGGTGACTAACCAGTGCGGGCTCGACGGGTTCACGGGAAGTTCCTTGAGCTCACCGTCCTTGAACCGGCGAAGATCAACGTCGTACCGGATCGCAGCCTCGACCCGGGCTGCTTCTGCGTCGCTGAAGAAGTAGGCCGTCGGGACCTCGAAGAAGGAGGCGATCCCCTCCAGAACATCCTTCGTCGGATTCGGCTTTGTACCCTTTTTCAGCTGGCTCACGTAGCTCGGTGACACGCCCAGATGCAGCGCAAGATCCTTGTTCGTGTGCGGCTTGGTGTCGCTGTATCGCTGGCCCTCGACCGCAGGCCTGATCGTCTCGAACAGCCACGTGATTTGACCGTGCAGCGTTCGAGGAACCACATCGGCCGCGTGCTGAACCTCGCTCATGCATCCCCCACGGACACCCAGTTGAACCGCAGCGACGTACTCCGTCACTCCCCCAGACACGTCGAGGTTAACTCAGACTGCATCGGCCTGGTCAACCTTTCATAGTTGCCGCTGGTCAACTAGGCAGCACCGAAGCAGAAATTAATCCGAATGGGTGAGTGCTGCCAGTTACTGGCCAAGCCGCTTGGAGGTCCTCTATGGTGCGATCACGGGGAGATGCAACTTCAGTTCATTTCGCGGGGAGGCGAACGACACTGAGGTTGACCAGCAAAGATGCTTCGTCCCCAAAGGATTGTTAACTGAATCTGCGGTCCACCTCCGCTGAGCAGACGCATGCTCGGCATCGAAACGACCTTTGCTGCGTCCCAATGCAGACGCGTGGAGCCGGGTCCGCAAACCTACGGAGAACTCGTCGCACCGCGAGGGGCGCCTGGCGGCTTCAGCGCGTGTTCTGGGGGAAGCACATGATGATCACTAAGCGACCGACCGACGAGGCCTCCAGTGTCGGCCACGACGTTCCCACCCCACGAGGGCGTGTCTCAGTGCAGGAAAGCCTCCTGCCTGGCGAGCTCAGCAGCTTGATCGGAAGAAGCCAGCTCCTGCGGCAAGGCGCCGACACCGTCGGATCGGCTCGTGTGCTGACCTTCATCGGACCGGGCGGCGTCGGCAAGACCCGAGTCGCGGAACGTCTCGTCCACGAGATGAGCCGCGCCAGCGACTTCGAGTGTGGCCGGGTTCACCTGGCCGACCTGCGCGAGGGCGAGGATCGGCTGGCGCCCGCGATCGCGCAGGCATTCGGCCTTCGCGAGAACTCGCCCGAGCCCGCCGAGGACCTTCTCGTCGAACACCTGGCTCCCCGACAAGCGGTGCTGCTACTGGACAACTGCGAACACCTTGTCGGCGAGAAGCCCGGCAGCGGGTCGGTGCCACAGCTGTTGCGCACCCTCCTGCAAGCGGCCCCGGGACTGCGGGTGATCGCCACCAGCCAAATCAGACTGGGCCTCAGCGGCGAACACCTGCTGCCGGTGCCGCCCCTGTGCATCGGAACCGAGGAGTCGTCTGACCCCGCCGCGCTCACCACGGTGCATGAGGCGCTCCAGTTGCTCATCGTGCGCGCTCGCGCCGTCGGCGTTGAGATCACCGAATCCAACTACCCGATCGCGAACCGACTGTGCCAGCTGCTGGACGGACTACCACTGGCCATCGAGTTGGCCGCCAGCCAGCTCGACGTGCTGAGCCTGCAGTCAGTCGTCCAACACTCCGACCTGCTTGGGCTCCTCGTCGACGGCACCTCGACAGAGGCGCACCACCGCGGGCTCCGGGCGATGCTCGAGTTGTCGCAGAAGCTGCTCACGAGCGATGAACAGCGGATGTGGGCGTTGATGACGGTGTTCGAATCCGAGAACGGGTTCGACTTGGACGCGGCGCGTGCGGTCTGCGTGGGCGATGGCATCGCCTCTGCCGACGTCCAGCCGCTGCTCTCACAGCTGGTGCGCAAGTCCCTGTTGCTGATCGATCACCAGGCCGGTTCCACGCGCTATCGCATGCTGCGAGTGATCAGGCAGTTCGGACAGCAGCTGCTGATCCACGCGCAGCACGACGCCGACAGCAGCACTGCGCCGAGGCCGGCCAGCGCAGTCGTTCACGCAGCTGCCGAGTACTTCAGTGACCTCGCGCGACGAGGAGCCAAGCTCTGGCTCAGCCCCGGTGAGGTCGAGTGGATGCACTTGTTGCGGCTGGAACTCCCGAACCTGCGCGCGGCCCAGAAGTACTTCCTCACACAGCCTCGGCAGCGGCACCGCGGCGTCGAACTGGCGACCAACGTCACGCAGTCGCGATGCCAGATCTTCGCCGGACAGCTCAACGACTCCCGACGAATGCTGATGCTCGGACTGCAACACGCTGCCGACCACGCTGAACCGTCCGACGTCGCCGCCACGTCGATGCTCGCGTGGATCGCGATGCTGCAAGGACGCCTCGATCTCGCTTCGCCTCTACTGCAGAAAGCCGAACGTGAGGCCGCGACACTAGGACTGAGCGAGACGCTGGCGCCGCTGTTGTACGCCTCGGCGACGGCAGTCTTTCTCGGAGAGCCTGACCTGCAGAAGGCGAAAGCCGCACTCCCGGCCTTGGAACGCGCTGAGGCAGCGTTTCAGCTCGGCGGCAACGCCGGTGACACCTTCATGGCGATCCTGTTCAGAGCGATGGCGGTCGCGTTCCTGGGCGAGCGAGACCAGGCCGTGCTGCAACGCGATCGGCTGCTCGCCCTGGCGAGCGAGGCCCAGGCAGTGTGGTCGATCTCGTGGGCGACTTGGACCAGCGCCCTGGTCGAGTTCATGCACGGTAGTGCGAGACGCGCCATCTCCCTCGCCCAGGAAGCGCTTCGGCTGCAGCGCAAAATTGGCGATGCGTGGGGACCGACCTGGAGCGCCTGGCTGCTCGCGGTCGCCACGGCCAAGGTCGGGGATCACGAACTTGCGGGCAAGCTCTTCGGGGCGGTCAGCTCCCTCCAGCGGGAGTCACAGACTTGCGTGGTGAACATGCAGCCGTTTCTCCGTGTCAACGACGAGATCAAGGACTACTGCCGGCACACGATCGGCGAGGACCGCTTCAGAGAAGCGATCGCCGCCGGCCAGAAACTGTCCATTGAGGACGGAATAGTGCTCGCGCTGACACCGATCGAAGAGATGCGCGTTCCCCGCGTCGGCGAGAACCTCCTTACATCCAAGGAGATCGAGGTCATCCGGATTCTCGCGCAGGGCAAGCGGTACGCGGAGATCGGCCGGGATCTCGACATCGCCGATCGCACTGTCGAGACCCATGTCCGCAACGCGAAGCGCAAGCTCGACCTCCACAACAGGTCAGACCTGGTCGCGTGGTACCTCGATCCAGAGTCCAGCAAGTCGATCTGAGCCAACGAATCGGCCGCCGGGACCGCGTTCCTGCCGCCGGCCGCGACTGCCCCTCGGCAGGCCTCGCATTGAGCAGAGTCACACAACCCTGCGGCGTCACCTGAGTCCTACCATCAGGACGCGGGCCGCCGACAGGCCGTGAACCTCGCGAGGCACGCGAATCGAGCCCTTCACGTGTCGATTCCAGCACTCCCGCCTGCGCCGATCCCCCGCAGGGACGCCGCGAAACATCGTCGACCCGTAGTCGCACGACAGAACCCGTAGCGACAAGCAGGCAACCCGTAACATCACGACTCGATTCGGCATTCCCGTGGCGACCCGCCACAAGGCGCACCTGGGCGCGCACCCGAGATCGCAGGAACTTCACGACAAGCCGGATTCCTTCTTCACAAGTTAATCCCCACCCATCACCACGACACTGTTCGCTCCAGTCATTTCCGCAGCTCAACAGGCGTCCACCAGCAGTTGTACGGGCCTACGGCACGCCGCTCTACGGGAAAGCACGTAGCAACTCTATCGACTACGGGATAATTCATCCAATGCACGTCCCTCTCTACGCGTTGACAACAGAAATGATTGCCATAGTGTTTGTCACGACGAGATGCGGAACCGAGCAAGACACTGGAGACATCAGCGACTTCTCTTCACTGCTGATTGCCGACAGCCAAGCCTCACTCGGATGAAAAGCCACTCTCGTCAGGACGAGCACCAGGGGGCAGTGAGATGAGTGTGCCGGCAATGCGGTTAGGCACACGAATTGCTCGCGCAGCAGTCGCGGCATTCGTCACACCGCGACGTCACGTGCAACATCTGGTGCACCAAGACCTCGCCGTCGCATACGAACGACGACGAGGCGGTGGCCAAGCGGCGGGCCGGGGAGGGATCTGCTGCTTGGCCACCGGCCGGCACTCCACTGTCGGCCGCAGATGAGACGTCGGCCGCCGTCGCATCGCGATCACCTGCTCGCTGGTCGAGGTGGGGCAGCGCGGCGGCCGACGCCTCGAAGCTTTGGGGGAGGATTGCGTTGCCGAAACATCAACCACTCTGGGCACACAGCAGAGCAGGGCTGGCCATCGCGCTGGGCCTGCGAACAGATCCCTTACCACCTGCGCTTGTTGGGCACCTCCAAAACGCGACCACCGCTGATCCAGCCGAGGATCTGGTCCGACTCGAAGGCAAGCTCCGCGCCACGGTGGCCACGCTGACGTTCCACACCAACCAAGCCGAGCGCTCCATTGCCGACGCTCGCCGAAGAGTTGCGGACGCAGGGCACGGTTGGAGCCCTGCCGCTTGGCTCCGTCGACGTGGCGCGAAGGCAGATCTCTCCAGCGCGATCGCGAAGCAGTTCGAGCTGCGTGACTCGCTCGACCAAGCCGTGATCGCGCGGGACACGTTGCGAGAGTTCGTGATCGACCTGGACGCGCCGTGCGGCCTGCTCGGTGAGTCCTCTTCAGGCTGGCAGCGCTCACCGGACGTACCTGCGAGCGTTGTCGTGTTCGGCCCAGAAGACAGTTTCGTAGCCGCAGACTCACGCCGACTGGACAGCGGCTGGGCCGGCGCACGCGTCGCTGGGGAAATCCATGGCGAACAGTGGCGTCGCGACGGAGACGACGACGGCCCCAACAGCCAGCCCCTGGACCGCGCTGGGCCGTGGAGGATCGGGTTCATCCCCCGCACCGGCGAAGTCTACGCGTCACGGCACTGCGGCTATCTGCCCCAAGAAGTATGGCTGCTGGGCAAGGATTTCGAAGCGCAGCACGCTCGCACGATTCTGGATGGCCTGCTGCCGCGAATGCGCGAACCGAACTCATTGATCTTGGCGGCGGGAGTCGTGCACGCCGAACGGAGCCTGCGTAGCACTCGAGAACGCACCGCGCTGCGACTCCCCAGGACCCAGGAGTCACGAGCCCACGCGACCGAGGCGGGAGAGCTGGGATGACCAGGCGGCAACTGGCCGTCGCCTTCGGTATCACCATGGCCACGTCCATCGGCTGCTCGGCCCCGTCCGATTCAGCGCAACCGTCTAACCCGACATCCGAAATCGTTCTGTCCGTGCAGATCCCTCCACCGGAGTCGCGGAGCCCCCAGGCCACCGTCGAGGGTGAGGTCACCTGGCTGACGGGCCGGCCGGGATGCATCTCGCTGGTCACCGAAGCCGGTCAGCGTTTTCAGCTGTCCGGCAGCGTCGTGCTGGACAACGAGCACCGGGCCCGCACAGGTGAGCAGCCACGGGCACAACGGGTGCGCGTGACCGGGTACGTGCCGGAACGCGGCGCCTCGACCTGCCATCTCGGCCCCACATTCGTCGCGAAAAAGGTGACCGCCGTGAACAGCTAGGAAATAGAACTAACGCGATCATTGAGACCCGTTTGCCACTAGGTTTCGGGCACCTTGCAATGCCCTAAAACTGTCCACAAAAGAAAGCCGAGAAATACATCGGAACACGTTGACATCCGCAATCGCCACATTGCAGTCTAGAAACCAACGGCACGTCAGTGCAGGTCAATGGCACGATCGAAGATACTGATCCCACACAAGGCAACTTCGTCGTCGCGACGGGCTCGCATTCCCAGATGCAAGCTACTCGCCGCGTTTCCGAACGCCTTTCACCAATGACGTTGAGATTGCCGTCATACCCGGCCGGGTCCGGGTGAAGCTATGAATTCGGGGGCTTTAAACATGGCAGTACGTCCATCCCGCGCGGCGGCACTCGTCGGCTGCGCGGCACTGGTCGGGATCCTGGGGACATCCGCCGCTCAGGCGGACCCGAGCCTGGCCGGCGACCGCGCGGTGATCGAGGGCAACACGCCGAGCTGGGCCACCCCAGCGGCAAAGGTCGGCGAAGTCGCCGGTGACGAAGTCCGTCGCGTACGGATCGCGTTGACGCTCAAAGATCGGCGCGGCGCCGAGGCGCTGGCCAAGGCGGTGTCCACCCCGGGCAGCCCGTCGCACCGCAAGTTCCTGTCCTCGCAGCAGTTCGTGGACCGGTTCGCTCCCGCGCAGTCCACTGTGGATCGGGTGACCGGCTGGTTGCATGGCCAGAACCTGACGGTGTCGGAGGTGTCGGGCAACCGGCACTTCGTGACTGTCGAGGGCAAGGTCTCGGCACTGGAGTCGGCGTTCCGGGTGCGACTGAGCAAGTTCAAGCTCTCCACGAAGGCCGGTGCGCTGGAGCTGGCTGCGCCGGAGTCCGCCGTGTCGGTGCCGCGCGAGCTGCGTGGCGCGGTGGAGGCGGTGCTGGGCCTGGACGACAGCGAGCGCACGATCACCCCGAAGCAGGTGGCGATGCGCACGCCCAACGGCGCACCGGCCCGGCCGCGCGCCGACGTCAAGGCCGCGGGCGACCCGAACAGCTGCGCGCTGTACTGGGGCGAGTCAGTCAACACAGCGGTCCCGCGGAAGTTCGCCGGCGACTTGCAGTCCAACGCGCTGTGCGGCTACGACACGGCGCAGATGCGGGGCATCTACAGCCTGGGCGGGAGCAACACCGGTGCCGGCCAGACGGTCGCGATCATCGGCGCCTACAACCACGAGCCGATCGTGTCCGACACCAACCGCGCGGCCGCGACGTTCGGGTCCCCGCAGCTGACGGCAGGCCAGTATTCCGCGGTGCTTGCGAGCCGCTGGGACGACATCGAGCAGTGCATCCCCGAGTCGTGGGCGGGCGAACAGGCGCTCGACGTGCAGGCGATCCACACCATCGCCCCGGCCGCGAAGATCATCTACTACGGGGCGTCGAGCTGCCGGACGCTCTATGACGCGCTGAACAAGGCCGTGCAGGACAACAAGGCCTCGGTGCTGTCGAACTCATGGGGCGCCTCGGGTGAGAACCAGCCCGCCGCGGTGCGGCAGCAGATGGACAGCATCGCGCTGCAGGCCGCGATCCAGGGCCAGGCCATCACCGTGTCCTCCGGCGACGCGGGCGACAACGCCGGCAACCCGGACGTGCGCCGCACCGCCACCGACTTCCCGGCCTCGCACCCGTGGGTGACCGCGGTCGGCGGCACGTCGGTCGCCGTGGACAGCAACAACAAGGTCAAGTTCCAGACCGGCTGGGAGATCTCCGGCTACACCCAGTCCGGCCAGAATTGGGCACCGCAGCAGGGCGTCGACGGCAAGTTCGCCGGCGGAGCGGGCGGCGGAGCGAGCTCGCTGTACGAGCAGCCCGACTACCAGAAGGGCGTCGCACCGGGCACAGGCCGCCGCATGCTGCCGGACGTCTCCGCGCTCGCGGACGCCTACACCGGTATTGGCATCGGCTTCACCACCCCGGACGGCTACGTCGAGTACCCCTCCGGCGGCACGTCCGCGGCCGCGCCGATCATCGCGGCGCTCGTCGTGGACGCCCAGCAGGCCCAGGGCGTCGAGCGGTTCGGGTTTCTCAACGGCGCGCTGTACCAGATGGCGGGCAAGGCCGGCATGACCGATGTCAAGCCGGTCGCGGCCGGCGTCTGGACGCCGTACATGGTCACCTACGGCCACGTCGACGTCCCCGGCAACCAAGGCTCCTACCTGGCCGAATTCGACGGCAAGCCGCAGTCGCTGCAGAGCGGCACGGGCTGGGACAACGTCACCGGCGTCGGCACACCGGCCGCGGGATTCCTGACCGCCTTCGCCAAGTAGCCCACCAGCGTCAGTCCACAAGGGACTGATCCCCCAGGGCCGCGTCGCCCGCCTCCGCACCCCAGGGCGGACCCGCAGCGCGGGCGGCGCGGCCACCCCTCCCGGCTCGTACCGGCTCTTCTCGGATCTGGAGCAGGACCATTGATCACTCGCAGGATCGTCACCCGTTTGCTGGCCACCGCGACCGTCGTCTCAGCGATGACGCTGACCGTGCCGTCCGGCACTGCCTCCGTGCAGGTCTCCCCCCACACCGGCGGGGCGGAGTCACCGACGCTGGTTGCGGTCGCCGTCGGCGCGCACGTCGCCACCGGATTGCACTCGACCGGATTCGGTGCCGTTGACGTGACCGTCCGGACGCGAGCCGGCACCGACCAGCCGCCCGGTCCGGCCACACCGGCCTGGCTCACCGGCCTGCGCACGGCCGGTTTGCAGTTCTCCCGAGCCGTTCGGCTGCTGCGCGGCTGACCGGCCTTGACTTCCACTCCCACCAGTCTCTCGTGCCACCGGGCACATCCCGTTCAGATCAGGGGGATCACGAACATGGCTCTACGACAACGTTTCACCGTCGTGCTGATGCTCGGCACGGTGCTACTGGCCTCCGCGTGCACCGAGGACGCCCCCAGCACTCCCGAGGGCGCCGGGGAAGCGCAACCGGCGAAGATCGAGGAAGCGATCCCGCAGGAATATCGCGCACTGGCCGAGGCCGCGGCGGGCTACCGGGCGATCGACGCGTGCGGTCTGCATGATCCGGACGCCGCGAAGGAGGTCACCGGCGACGAGCTCGATGAGCTCGTGCCGTCGCAGGACGGCATGCAGGAATGCGTGCTGCGCACCCACAAGGGAGAGTTCAGGTCCAGCTGGACGATCTACCTGGAGGTCGGCGACGCCTTCGACGCCTCGCAGCGCAAGGACGCCGCTCCAGAGAACGTCGGCGGACTGGAGATGTTTCTGTCCGAGGACGAACGGACGTGCACGCTGGCCAAGCCGCTCGACGCCGACCGGGCGATCGTGCTGCGCACCAGCCCGTCCGGCACCGGGGAGGACAAGCCGGCCAAGACCAGCTGCCAGCTGGCCAAGGAGTACGCGGGCAAGCTCGCTCCGCTGTGGAAGGACCTGCCCAAGCGCGGTTCCGGGCGCACGACGCCGGAGCTGACGCTGGCGAAGCTCGATCCGTGCACGGTGGCGTCGGGTGCGCTGGAGCTGTACGGCAAGGACGCGGTGTTGCAGCCATCGGGGCCGTTCGCGTGCACCGCGAGACCGCTCAACCCAGGGCCGCCCTCACGCGACAAGGGTGTGGGCCGCAACGAGGTCGGCATCACGCTCATGGTCGACGACGATCCGTCGGCGCTGGTCAAGCCAGGCGATCAAAGCGCCCGTGAGATCACGGTCGCCAGCTACAAGACGGTGATCTTCCAGGGCCGTTCGGGCTGCACCAGCTACATCGTCTACGACCCGGGCACCAGCATCGTGCAGGACAACCGGGCCACCGAGGGCGGCGTCCTGTACCAGCAGATCCGCATGTCCACGGCGACCTGCGACGTCGCGCAGCAGGCGGCGGAGAAGGTGCTGTCGAAGGTGGGCAGGCGATGAACGCCCGCCGTCTCACCCTAGTTGTCGCGGCGACCGCACTGGCGGCCACGGCGCTGGGCGGGTGCAGCACCGTCGTACCCGGCGCCGCGATGCCGGAGTCCGCGGCCAGCAGCGGCAAGGCTGGGATGTGCTCGCGTAGCAACGAGCCCGAGGTTTGTCTGGAGTGGTCGGACACGAGGCCGAAGACCGGAAAGGATCTGCTGCGCACCGCTGAGGAAGATCCGGTCGCCGCGGCGCAGATGCTTTGCTCGGCGTTGCCCGGTGACGTGCTGGACCGTTTCCTGGGCACCGGCCACTACCGGGTCATCGCCGACAGCCCGCGCAGCCCGACGTGCACGATCAGTTCCGACGACAACAAGAAGAGCGCGGACGGCAAGTACGAGTCCGTCCTCGAAGTCGAGATCTTTTTGGCGGCCAAAGAATCCCTGGCCCGCGATCTGTCCATTTTGCAGTCCAGGCGGGACACCGCGGCGAAAGTCACCGAGCTGTCCATCGCGGGCAAGCCAGTGATGCGCGTGGGCGATCCCGAGGACGCCGACGGCAAGGGCCGCGACAAGGAAGAGCTCTCCATCGCGGTGCTGGGTGACAAAGCACAGCCGGGCGCGTTGCGGATCCGGCAGAACCTGCGGCCGCCACGTGGCAGCAAGGTCGACGCCACGGCGGACCGGGCCCGCCTGAACAGCATGCGCGACCCGCTGGTCGCGGAGCTGCTGAAAGCCCTTTTCCCGTAAGCCTCAACACATCTTTGTCGGGGGACAAGATCATGACGACCATCAGGAGCCTGACGCGCGGCGTGCTCACGCTCGCCGCCGCAGCCTGCCTCACCACGCTGCCCGCCGCGCACGCCACCGCCACGGTGGCCGCGCAGGACAAGCCCAAGCAGATCACCTTGGGTGATCTCGACCCGCGCGTGGACGCCAAGACTGTCGGCGCCCCGTACGACCCGTGCGCACTCGGCTGGGAGGCCTTCCCCGCGGAGGTGAGGCCGGACAAGGACCTCAAGCCCCGGTTGCGCGCACCGGGTGCGAACGATGTGTTCCGCACCGGTTGCAGGTACGACAACGGCGCGGTGTCGGACATCACGGCGTCGCCCGAGAAGCGCGGGCAGCTGAAGAACTTCTTCGCGCTGGTGGTCTGGGCGAAGCCCGGTGAGATGAAGACCGCGCAGGCCGAGCAGCCTGGTTCGCAGCCGCACACCTTCGGCGGCAAGGCCGGGCTGATCATTTCCGGGACCAACAAGTCGAGCAACGAACCGCTGTGCACCGGAATCATCCCGCTGGCCAACGGCACCGCCGCGATCGCGATCACCAACGGCCGCTTCGGCACCGACACCTGCTCGGTCGTCAAGCACGTCGGCGAGGTCATCGCCGGGAAGACGCCGTGAGCGCGCGCCTGGGCGACGACGTCGTCATCACGCCGCTGCCCGATCAGGTGGCAGTCGTCGGCACGAGCACCGTGCAGCTGACCGCCGGGCCGGAGACCGACGCGGAGAAGACCCAGCCGCTCACGCCGCTCACCCCAGCAGCGCTGTTCCGCCACGCCGTGCTCCTGCGGCTCACGGACTGGCGCAGGCCCGGTGTGCTGTTGACGTTGCTGCTGGCCGCGATCCTGATCGCGCTCGTGACGCTGCTGCGCCTGCACGACAACACCCGCACCAGCGCGGTGGCGCCCACTCCGCAGACCGTGACGGTGACGGCCACCCCGGCACCGCCGCTGCGGGACCGGCTGCCTGCCGCCGCACAGCTGGACGCGGCCGCGGTCGCACCGCGAGCGATCAGCGACGCGGAGCTGGCGGCGCTGCCGCGCGCGGCCGTCGGCGAGACCTTGGCCGGCGCGCCAGTCGATCCTGCACCCGGTGCCGATCCGGGCACGGTCGTGCTGCACCCCACCGTCGACGCCCCGGTGTACGCCGAGCCCGGCGGGTGCGCGTTCGCGGTGCTGCCACCCCGGCAGCTCCTCACACCGACGTGGACGCCGGTGCTGGAGCGCAGGCCGGGCTGGGCGCTGGTGATGCTGCCCTCGCGGCCGCATCCCACCGGCGCCGCGGCGGTCGGCTGGATCCACCTGCGGCCACAGGTCGAACTCGCACACGGTGACCGGCGGATCGAGATCGACACCGCCACCGGCAAGGTCGCGGTCCTCGCCGAACTCGGCCACGGCACCACCGCGGCGTCGACGCTCACCGGTACCCCGGCGTCGGTCGCCGTCACGGCCCGTACCGGTGGCCGCAGCTTCGTCGCCGCCGGTCAGGGCGACGCGCTGCCGTGGCTGCTGCAGGTGCTGTGGCCGTTCCGCCTCGACGCCGACCGGTTGTGCACAGGCCCGTTCGGCGGGATCACGGTGCCGGGGCTGCCCGCGACGTCCCCGCTGGGCCAGGTCGACGCCGCCGGCTGTGTCCCCACTCCTGCCGGTGTGCGTGACGCATTGCGTGAGGTGCCCGCCGGAACCGCGGTGCTCCTGCGCTGACCCCTAGTCCCCCAGTCGCGGGTGCGGCGGTCCGCCGCTCGGGGGCGGCCGGCACGCCGCACCCGCACCCAGCCCCCACCGAGAAGCAGAAAGGAGGTCGTGATGATCCACGACGGTGACCGGCCCGGACAGGTTGGTCAGGAAGACGAGCAGCGGCCGACGCCCGGCCCGCAATCCCCCTCGGGTGCGCGGCGCTACCAGTCGCCGCCGACGCAGGCGCGCCGCAGGCCCGCCCTGCTGGCCGGCGCCGGGCTGGTCGCCGTCGCCGTGTTCGTGGCCGTGTCCGGCATCGTGCTCACCCGGCCCACCGCCGGTGAGCAGCACATCGACCCGCTCGGTCAGAACACCACCACCAGCCCGATTTCCATCGTCGAGGCGGCGCCGGTCGTGGCACCGCAGGCGGTGAGCGCCGAGCAGTTCGCCGCGCTCCCGCAGGCCACCACCTTCACCGCGACCCCGGCCGCGCCGCGCGACCCCGCGCCTGACCAGGTGCCGGGTGGGCTGGTCGCCCACCCCACGACAGCGGTGCCCGTGTACGCCGCGCCCGGCGGCGACCCGGTCGCCGTCGTCCCCGCGACCCAGCCGCTGGGCATCGAGCCGAACATCACCCACACCGACACGTGGCTGTCCATCCTGGACACCCAGCCGGGGTGGGCGCTGGTCGCGCTTCCTTCGCGCCCCAACAACTCCGTCGCGTGGATGCACACCGACACCCGTGACGTCACCGTCGCGAAGAGCCCCAGTGTGATCACCCTGGACCGGGGCACGTTCGAGGTCACGCTCACCATCAACGGCACCGTCACCGGCCGCTGGAAGGCCGGGATCGGCAAACCCGGCGCGATCACCCCGGCCGGACGGACGTTTCTGCTCGCCGCGCTACGCGACAACAGCTCCACGTTCTCCAAGGTCGTGCTCCCGCTGGGCACGCATTCCGACACCCACCTGACCTTCGGCGGCGGCCCCGGAACGGTCGGCCTGCACACCTGGCCCACGCCTGAGGTCTACGGCGCGGCCTCCTCCGATGGCTGCGTCCGGATCCCGCCGGACGCGCTCGCAAGCCTCACCGAGGCGATGACCCGCGGCGACCTGCCGCTCGGCACCCCGGTGTTGATCAAGTGAATACCCGTACCCGGCCCCAGGGCCACACCACATCAAGGGGGGACCACGTGGTCCGCACAACCACCCACTCCACACGCCTGTTCCTCGCCGCGGCCGGCATCGGCGCGCTCGCGGCGGCGGCCTCGGCGTCCGTGCTGGCACCGGCGAACGCGCAAGTCCACGGCCTCGCCGGTGCCCAGGCGAGTACGTCGACGGCGTATGGCGTTTCCGCGTCCGGCACCGAGAACAAGGCCGCGCAGCCCTCGGTCACCTCCGATGGCGAAGTCAAGGCGGCATCGGGCTCGGTATCCGGCATGGGCTGGTCCGCGACCGGCATCACTGTCAAGGCCGGCAACGGGATCGCCGAGGCGACCGTCGGCAACGTGGTGGTCGCGGGCAAGACGATCGGGTCGGTGTCGGCCAAGTGCGCCGACGGCGCCGTCAGCTACACCCACGGCGGCGCCGCGCCCAGCGACCCGAAGCTCAAGGTCAGCTTCGGCGGCGGGGCGGGCGCGACCATCCAGATCCTCGGTGCGGGCGACAAGGTCGCCCAGACGATCACGGTCGCAGTCGTCAAGTGCGGCAAGGCCACCGTGCCTCCCACCAACCCGCCGACCAACCCGCCCACAGGGCAGCCCACGGGCCGACCGACTGGGCAGCCGCCGACCAGCACGCAGAAGCCGACGCCCAAGCCCGGCACCACACCGCAGCCCGCGCCGACGCCGCAGCCCGCGCCGACGCCCCAGTTGCAGGACGGCCACCACCCGGTCACCGGCTGATCCCAGGCCAGGACCGGTTCGCGGACCCAGGTCCGGCGTCCCACCCCCACTTCCCCGGGGGTGGGGCGCACCAGCCCCACACCACCAGCGACGCACAGAAGGAGGACCCGGTGATTCCCCTCAAGCCCGGTGCGGCCGCCGACGAGCTCACCGATCGAGTCGCCCGGCTCGCACGCGGGATCCGGGTCGCACCGAAGTTCTCCACGATCCTGAGCTGGTGGACCGGCTATCCGCTCCGGCGGGTGCCGGTCGAGGCGGACCGGCTGGACGTGGTCGACGAGCACGAGGGCATGCTGCTCAGCTTGCCTGCCGGGACGGAAGTGTTGCGCCGCAACGGTGTCTTCGTCCCGCTCAACGCCGACGGCCCGCACCTCGCGTCGATCAAGTCGCTGATCCACGTACCGCGCCTGGGCCTGACACCCGAGCAGCTCGTCCTGCTGCGCGACGGCGCGGTCCCGATCGGCGAGCTCATCCCCGACGCCCCGCGCGGCACCCACTACGCCATCGAGATCGACGGCCCGCGCGAACCGCAGGCCCCGGCGATCATGTCGCGCGGCACGCTCTACCCCGGCGGCATGCCCGCCGTTCTCGCGGACGAGATCGTGTTCTGGCGGGTGCTGCGTGATCGCGCCCCGCAACACGGCGCGCTGCTCCCCCGTCCTGTCCCGACTTCCGTGCCCGTGTGGTGATCACGAACATGCCAACGATCCTGACGACTCCGCCGTCCGCCGCCTCGGCGCCACCGCGACGCCCCGCGTCTCCTTCCTCGAGTCCAGGGTGGCTCGCCCGGTACCGCAACGGGTCCGGCCCCGCCCGGCACACGCTGGTCGCGTTCCCCTGGTCCGGCGCCGGTCTCAACGCCTACCACTCGTGGATCCCGTTGCTGCCCCAGGGAATCGACCTGGTGACCGTGACGCTGCCCGGCCGCGACGACCGCCGCGACGAGGACCCGGTTACCAAGCTGTCCCCGGAGCTGGTCGACGCGATCACTGACGAACTGCTCACGCACACCGGCGGCGACGCCGCGGTGGCGTTGTTCGGGCACTCGTTCGGCGCGCTGCTCGCGCACGCCGTCGCCGTGCGCCTGCAGGAGCACCAGCGCACCCCGCAGGCGGTGATCGTCTCGGGCAGCCGCGCGCCGATGGTGCGCCCGCCGCACCCTCTGCACCAGCTCGGTGACCGGGAGCTGCTCGCGAAGCTGATCGACATGGGTGGCCTGCCGCCCCGGCTGCGTCGCCACGAGCAGTTCCTGCGATCGTGGCTGCCGCGCGTGCGCGCCGACCTCACCGCCTGCGAGACCTACTGGCCCGCCAAGCTTCCCGTCCTGGACTGCCCGCTCTACGCGTGGTCGGGCGCGACGGACTGGTACGCGCCGGCGAGCACCGCGCACCGGTGGCTGGAACTCGCGGCCGACGCGACGCACACGACGTTCCCCGGCGGGCACTTCTTCATCAGCGGCGAGCGCGGCACGACCGCCCTGCTGCAGGCGTTGCAGTGGCCCCGGCCTGTCACGGCGCGGCCGTTGCGGCTGCTGCAGTCGCAATCGCTGCTCGCGCGGAGGTGGGGAGCGTGACCGCCTTCGAGGTGTTCGACGTCTACGCCGACGACGACGCGGCCATGCGGGAATTGCGCGGATTGCTGGCCCGCTGCTCGGACGCGACGCTGCGGTCGCGCTGCCACGGCGGGACCCCCGGCGCGGCCCGGCTGCTGCTGGAGGCGCTGCCCTCGCGCGCCGACCAGCTCACCGTCGCCGCCTGGACCGAGCAGAGCATGGTCGGCATCGCGTCCATGCTCTTCGACGCGGGCGGCATCGAGATCGCCGTGCTCGTCGAAGACGCCTGGCAGCGCCACGGCGCGGGTACCGCGCTCGCGACCCGCCTCGGTGAGGAAGCAGCCCGCGACGGCGCGCTCGCGGTCACCGCGTCGGTCAGCACCACCAACACGGCCGGGATCGGGTTGCTGCGCAAGGTGTTCCCCGCGCTCGCGCTCGCCGCGCCGCGCAGCGGGCTGATCACCGCGGTGTGCCCGGTCGTGACGGGAGCGGGCCGATGATCACGAACGTGCCGGCGCGGACGTGCCCGCTGGGGTTGGACACGTCCGCGTCCGGCGCCCCCACCCACCAGCACCCGATCTCCGGCTCGTTCCGGAGGGCCCGCACGGCCGATTTCGGGCCCGCGCCATGAGTTCTGACCCTCGCGACGTGCTCTCGCCCCTCCCTGACGCGCCCGGTTGCACCGGGCCACAGCGAGATGTCACGCCGCACCGCCTCGGCGCGCCGCCCCCGCCTCATCGGGTGATCCGGCCCGCCCCGCCCGTGATCTACCACCGTCAGGGAGAGCAAGTGCATTTCGATACCCGTCAGCTGCAGATCCACGCCGAGCACCTCGCCGGCACCGGTGCCCGCGCCGTGCGCGAGCGCCTGGCACGGCCCGGAGCCACTGACGCGACCACCAAGAGCAGCGAGACCGACTACGTCACCGACTGCGACCCGGCCTCCGAAGCCGCGATGCGCCAGGAAGCCGCCGAGATCTGGGGCGACGCCCCGCACTCCTTCACCGGCGAGGAAAGCTGTGTGGCGCAGGCACGGCCGGGAGAGCTGCGACTGATCGCGGACGGCGTCGACGGCACCGCGAACCTGCACGCCGGCGCACCCGAGTACGGAGTGTCGATCGCCATCGAGGTCGACGGCGTCGTACTCGCCGGCGCGGTCGCCGAACCGGTCAGCGGCCGCGTCTACTCCGCCGGGCGCGGCAACGGCGCCCGCGTCTACGACCCGGCCGTGCGGCACCAGTGGATCCCGCTGGACGCCCGCACGGACAGGCCGCTCGCGCAGCGGTTGCTCGCCACCGGCTTCAGCTACCAGGCCGCCGAGCGCGGACCGCAGGCCGCCGTGGTCGCGCGCATGATCGAACACGTCGAGGACATCCGCCGCGTCGGCAGCGCCGTCATCGACCTGTGCCGCGTCGCGCAAGGCACGTACGGCGGCTACTTCGAGCACTACCTCAACGAATGGGACTGGGCCGCCGGGCTGCTGATCTGCGAGGAAGCCGGGGCGGTCGTCAGCTGGCCGGGCACCGAGGGGGCGGCCGCGCACCTGGGAGACCCGATCTTCGCGGCCGCGCCGGAGGTCGCCGACGACCTGCTGGTGCTGCTGGAGAAGGCCGGGGCCGCCGCGCTCGACCGCCGCACGCCGGTGCCGGACCGCGAGTGGGTGAGCGGTCATGCCCACTGATCCCGCACAGGAGCAGCCCGCCTCCGAGGTCAGCGGGTCACGGCCGTTCGTGGTCCGGCTGGGCCAGGTCGTCGTGGGCAACGCGCTCATGGGCGTCGCGGTGGGAATGCTTGTCAACGCCGCCTTGGGACTCTTACCGCTCGATGTGTTCCACCGGGCTGTCGGTGACCGGTTCGGGTGGACGATCGGCGGCACGATCATCGCCGTGCAGTCGACGTTGCTGGTGCTCAACCTCGCGCTGCGCGTCAAGCCCGGCATCGGCACCGTCACCTCGGCCGTGATCCCCGCGGTCGTCGCCGACCTCACCCTCGCGGTGCTGCCCGCGCCGCAGGTGGTGTGGCTGCGGGTGATGGCGATGCTGCTCGGCGGCGCCATGTTCGCCGTCGGCACCGCCCTGTACCTGTCGGCCGAGCTCGGCGCGCTGCCCCGCGACGGTCTGATGGTCGCGATCGCCCGCCGCACGGACTGGAGCCCGGCACGCATCCGCATCGGCGCCGACGTGCTGTGCCTGCTCACCGGCGTGCTCATGATCAACCCGGCGATCGCGGTCGCCAATGGATCACTCGGTGCCGGAAGCGTGCTTCTCGCAGTCGCCCTGGGCCCGTCGATCGCGACTCTCGTCCCGCTCTTCACGCACCGTCCACAACGGAACGCGCGTGTGCGAGGTGAAACCTGATGCCACGAAACACTTCCAGGCCCGAACGCATGATCACCCAGAATCGGTGGCTGCGTCCGCACGGCATCCACAACTTCTCGATCCCTGCTCTGTCAGGGAAATTGCCCGACGGTCGCAAGTACGTGACATGCGAGCAGGCCGGCGTGTGCGCACGAGCCTGTTATGCGAGAACGGGAACGTTCCGGTTCCCGCAGGTTCTGGCCAAACACGAGCGCAACTTGGCCCGCATCCTTGACGACCTCGACCAGTGGACCGCCGACATCATCGACGAGCTGCGCGCACCGAAGTTCGACGGGGCGGCGCTCAGGGTGCACGACGCCGGCGACTACTTCTCCGACTTATACCTGTCCGCCTGGCTGGAGGCAGCGCGGGCGACACCGGGGACGCTGATCTACAGCTATACCAAGGAAATCTCCCGGTTCGAACGCATCGCCGCACCCAACGCGCCCGAGAACTTCCGCTGGGTCTACAGCTACGGCGGCCGCGAGGACCACCTCATCGACCCCACGCGGCACCGCGTCGCCGACGTCTTCCCGACGGAGGAAGCGATCGCGGCCGCCGGATGGCACACCAACGCCGCCACAGACCTCGATGCCGTGCTGGGCCCGTCGCCGGTCGGTATGAGGCAGAACCACATCCCGCACATCCAGCGGCTCGTCGGTGACCGCACCTTCCGCGAATGGCAGGCCTCCAGGCCGCGCGGGCGCCGTGCTGTCAACCGGGGGCCCGGCGACACCCGCCCGCCCAAGAGCGGACCGCCGTGACCGGCCACCGCGACACACGCACGCCGCCCGGCACTCGCCGTTCACACCCAACCTGACCGATCGCCCGCCCCGCCCCGGAAGGAGAAAGCCCATGCGTACCTGGATCTCGACCGGCTTGGCCGCCGCGCTCGCCGTGCTGGTGTGCGCGGGCTGCTCCTCCCCCGCGCCTGAACGGCCGGTTCCGGCGCCGACAGGGCCGGAGCTGAGCGGGTCGACACCGGCGACCAGCCCGTCACCGCCGCCCGGTTCGGGTCTGCGGCTGCCGAGCGTCTCGGCGATCACGCCGTCCGCGCCCGCCGGGACGCCGTCGACGGTGCCGCCGCCCCCGACCGCGCCGACCGCCGCGATCACAGACTTCGCGGACCCGGTCGCGGTGACGCGGGCGTGGATGACGCAGTGGTGCGCCTCGGACTACCGCCAGCCGCGCAACAACAACGTCGAGCGGGCAACGGTGTTCGCCACCACGGCGGGCAAGACCGCGGACCTGCAGGCCGGTGACAGCGAGGCCTCGCACCGCGCGGTGGTCGAGCAGAAGCTGTCCACTCGCTGCGACCGGATCGTCGTCGAGCTCATCCCGGAGGCGCCGCGCGGCGAGGGCCAGGTCTACGTGCGGGCGACGGCGACCCGCACCCTGCTCGCGGCCGACGTGGCCTTGCAGACGGAACCGGTGCTCACCACCCGCTCGGTGCTGCGCCAGCCTGACGGCCGGTGGCTCGTCGACGTCCATGTCGAGGCCGGCTGATGGCGAAACTCCTCCTGATCCCGCTCGCCGCGCTGGCCGCCGCGATGCTGCTCGTGCTGGTGCTGCTGCAACCACGCCGCGCCGACGCCGAGTCGATCGTCCCGCCCGCGACCTGCCAGGTTCCCGGCAGCGGGCCGAGTACCCCGGCGCCACCGCAGGGCGGCGGCTCGTTCGGCGGGGTGACGCTCTCGCCGACGCAGACCACGACGGTGCAGCAGATCCTCGGGGTCGCCAAGTCCATGAGCATCACCCGCCGCGGCGCGGTCGTCGCGTTGCAGGCCGGGATGCAGGAGTCCACGCTCAACCCGTTGGCGCGCAACGGAAACGCGGTCGGTGTGTTCCAGCAGATCGTGCCGGGCCCCTGGAATTCCTACGCCGGCTACGACCGCACCGACGCCGCCGCCGCGTCCAAGGGCTTCTTCACCGTGTTGCTCAAACGCGCACCGGGCTACGAGACCGACGCGCGCCCGAACCACGAGCTCGCGGAGGACGTCGAGCGCAGCGGCGAGGGCTGGCGCTACCAGCGGCACCAGCCGTTCGCCGAGGCCGTCGTGGCCGCGCTCTACGAGGGTTCCGGGCCGCCGCTGGACTGCGCGGACCGCTCGTTCAAGGGCCGGATCCAGGTCACCGTGACCGGCTCGGACGTCACCCTGCCGCCGGAGGCCGGTGTCACCGGTGTCGTGCGCGCGGCCTCCCCGCAGGTCGCCACGGCGATCGCGGCCGGTCTGTCGTGGCTCGGCATCACCTACTCCTGGGGCGGCGGCAATGCCGACGGCCCCACGAAAGGCGTCCGCGACGGCGGAGTCGCCGACTCGCACGGCGACTACAACAAAGTCGGATTCGATTGTTCGGGATTGACCCTGTACGCGTACGCGCAGGCCGGAGTGCAGATCATCCGGCCCTCGGACGCGCAACTCACCCGCGCAAAACTCGTCGTCCCGTTCACACAGGCCAGGGCCGGTGACCTTCTGTTCTGGGGCACGCATCACGTGGCCATGTACCTGGGCGTTATCAATGGGCAACAAATGATGCTCGAAGCCCCGCAAAGCGGCGACGTCGTGAAGGTTTCCAAGGTCAGAACCGGCGGGGACTTCCGGAATGTCGGCGCCCGACCAATTCCGTAAATCCCTCAGAGAAGGAGTTCACGCATGACGGTACAGCACATCGGTTCACGACACGAGTCGACCGCGAAGGGAGATGTGGAATGGAATTCCGGCCAGTAGACATGCCCTCATCGGAATGGGACGAGGTGCCTCCCATTCGCATCCCGCCCGGCTGGAATCCGGAGCAGTGGGGCTGGCAGCCAGCGTTCGGCACCTACGTCCCCGGCGACGACAGGAACTTGGAGATCTTCGTCCGGACCGGAGAAGACCCTTCGCATGCGTGGAGCTTCATCACCCACAACGAACCAGGTCCACCAGACGCAGAAAACGGATGGTTGTTGTACAACCCGGTGACCCTCCAGAAGAGCGTCGGCGATGAGCACGACTTCAGGGTCGACTCTGTGGAAGAGCTTCAAGAGCTTCTGACACAGGTCCAACGGCACGGCTACGCAGAAGCCCACGGCGGCGGATGGACTGTTCACCCCGCACCGACCGCGGCGATGGCACAGGACGCGGTCGAACAGGACCACCAGCGCCAACCAGTCCATTGGGATTCGAATGGATATTACTGGGCGTTCACGGACTTCCCGCTCCCAGTCCCGGTCACCGGTTCCGCCCCACAACCGACGCGTCTAGCCGAAGCCTTGGACAGCAGCCCGGTGTCCCGGACGGGCCCGGCGGTGGAGGCATCCAGCTCGGGCACATCGCTGCGGGACGTCGCGAAAGGCATTCTCGCGGCGGTGCGCCCGAAACGCGCGCCTGATCACGATGTCGCTCCACCACAGCAGGGTCTCTCGCGCGGGGGGCCGCAGTGGTGACCGGAAACGGCTACAACGCCGAGGACCCTGTCGACCTGCACGGCGCTGCCCCGACGCGGCCCGGCGCAGCCGCGCCGCCCAGTGCCGTCCCCGCCGAACGTCCGGGCCCGGAGCAGCTGGTGGCCGTTCAGCCGCCTGTGACGGCCGATCCGGCGATGTGGGGGTGGCGCGCCCGGTTGAGGAAGGTGACCGGCGGGCTGCTCAAGCCCGGTCCCGGCCGCGAGGAGGCACGGCACCGGCAGGCCGAGGTCGCGGTGCGCCAGCACCTCGGGGGCGGCCGGCTGGTGATGGTCGCCAACCCGAAGGGCGGCGCTCAGGTCAGCACGACCGCGTTGATGCTCACGCACACGTTCGCCGCGTTGCGCGGCGGGCCGGTGGTGGCGTGGGACAACCACGAGGCGCGCGGCACCCTCGCGCAGCGCGCCGAGGTCACGACACCGGACACGCACGTGTGGCACCTGCTCGGCGCGGCCGAGCAGCTCACGGCGGTCGGCACGGCGGGCGACCTCACCCACTACCTGCGCTCGCAGCCCACGCGCGCCGAGGTCCTGGCCAGCGACACCGATCCGGGACGAGCACAGCAGATTGGGCCCGGCGAGTGCGGCCGGATCTGGCTACTGCTCGGCCGGTACTTCGGGCTGACGGTGATGGACACCGGTGACAACGTCCGCGCGGGGAACTGGCAGTGGGCCGCGGGCATGGCCGACCAGCTGGTCGTGCCGATCACGCTCGAGCCCGACGTCGCGCAGAGCGCGGCATGGATGCTCGACCACCTCGACACCCGCCGGCCGGACCTCGTCGCCGGCGCGGTCACCGTCGTCGGCCCCGCCACGTCGGCCGCGCCACCAGCTCTGCGGCGGCAGATGCTCGCGTACTTCGCCGCGCGCACCGCCCTGGTGGTCGAGGTGCCGTTCGACCCGCAGCTCGCGGGCGGGCGGCCGATCGTGCACGCCCGGATCAGCGAGGCCTCCCGCCGCGCCTGGGTCGGCGCGGCGGCCGCGGTCGCCGACCGGCTCGCCGCCCAGCGGGCCCCGCGCCCGGACCAGCTGCCGCCACGGACAGGCACAGCAACCCCTCCCACGCAGGAGAACCACGAATCCGAGCAGCCCGCCGACACGGGACGGCCGCCACCAGGAGCGGCGCACGCGTCGGTCACCGAGCTGCACCTCCGAAAGGCAACGTGATGTTTCACCGCAAGAACCCGGAGGTGAGGTTCCTCGCGCAGAACGACCCCGGACCACCAGGCGCCCCCACCGGCTCGCCCAACCCGTTCGACGGCATTCAACCGGACCTCGGTGTGTGGGGCGATCCGTTCAACGCGGCCTGGAAAACGGGGCTCGCTGGTGCGTGGGCCCTGGGGTTCGTCGTCATCGCGTTCGGCTTCATCAGGGCCACGGTCGAGCTGCAGCGCGCCAAGAAGGGCGGCTACTCCGCGGACGTGCACGAACACACCGAATCCTTGAAGAAGTCCATATTCTCTCTGATCGCGCTCGCCGGTGTGGGCATGATCTTCGGTGCATTCATTGCCCTCTTCTGAGCAACCGGAGAAACAGATGTCCCACACCACGCCCACGAGCGCACCGACCGGGCCCCGGCCGCGTGTCGCCCACCCGCTCGTCCTGGCCCTCGCCGTCGTCATCGCACTCGTCGCGGGAGTGCTGGTCGGCCGCTACGCCCTGCCCGCGTCCAGTGAGCAGGCACAGCCCGGCCAGACGCAGCCCAGCGACGCGCCCAGCGGCGCGGGGGCCCGCGAGCACGGGCCGAAGACGATCACCAAGGGGGTGCCGAGCGGATTTACCCGCGACCGTGAGGGCGCGGCGAGCGCGGCGATGATCGCCGTGCAACTGCTGCCCGCCGTCGCGCACGGCCACGCCGACCCCGAGGCCGTGAAGAGCACGTGGATCGCCAGCAGCGCTGACCAGGCCACGCGGCAGCTGTTCTCCGAAGCCAGGGCGAGCAGCGGGAACGGCCGGACCTCCAAGGCTCCGGCTGACTTCGCGGTGAAGGACTTCACCGGCGACCAGGCGGTCATCGAGCTGTGGGTGTCCTCGGTCGGCATCGGTCCGGGTCTGAGTGGCCGGGGCGCCATCCGCGCGCAGAGGTGGTCGACGGTGACCTACCGGCTGGTCTGGGAGGCCGACACCTGGAAGGTCGCGACGGTCAAGACCGCCGACGGCCCGCAGCCCGGCACTGACGACGCCGCGCCGGCGCCCGAGCGCAAGCAGGTCGCCTTCTACAGCTTCTTCATCACGATCGAGTAAGCGATAAACCTATGGGGGGAGCATGTTCCGACGCTTGACCGTCCTATGTGGAACGGTCCTGGCGCTACTTCTCACACTCGCGCCCGCGGCGCTCGCACAGCCACCGACGAACGGCAAGACCCCGCAAGGTTTCCCTCCCGACCTTGTGAAGTACGTCGGCGACACCAGCGAGTTCCGCAAAGGACCGTGGTTCAGCACACCGGAGTGCAAGGACAAAGGCGGCGACCTCAGCCTGTATCTCAACGAGGTCATGAAGGTCGAGTCGCGGCTGCTGTACTGGGTCACGCCGCCCAGCGAACGTGCCAAGTTCTGGCCTGACCAGAACACCGCCGACGTCAACCGGGAACCACCGGAACTACCGGCGACGTTCCCTGCGGTGTTCGGCCCCGACCACTCCTTCAACGTGGCATTCCGCTACTGCGCCGACGAGATCCGCGAGTGGACCGCCCCCGTGCGCAACACGTGGAACCTGACGTGGGCGGCCAAACCGGACGCCGAGTCGCTGGAGCGGATGAAGCCGTACGCCGCCGGCGACAGCAACCTGGTCAAGAACTTCAGCGACCCCTGCTCCGACGCCGTGTCGTCCTACTGTCAGAAGGCGTTCTTCGTCGACTGCGGCCGTGTCGTCATGGTGCCGGACAAGAAGGAACGCTGCATACGGTGGAACGAGTCGATCGCGAACTTCTTCCACGGGCTGTCGCAGTTCATCGCGGACAACACGGACTGGCTCGAACGAATCGGCCAGTTCTTCAAGATCGTCGGTGAGGCACACCTGGCTGCCGGGCGCATGCAGGTCGACGCGTTCGCCTCGATCCTGTCGGTCGCCGTCGACATCGCGAAGTTCGTCGCCAACCCGGCCGGCGCGATGGACGAGCTCGCCAACAGCTTGCACGCCTCGGCAGTGGACTTCACGGTCCGGGTGTTACTCGAGGGCCTGGCCACCGTCGGGAACTTCGACCCAAGCAGCCCCTGGTTTCTCGCCACCTACGGCGCGTCGACCGGTCTCGGGCTGATGGTCATGGCGCTGATGTCGGTCCTCATGATCTCCCGCACCGCCTCCGGCGGCGGAGGCCGCGAGGAGCTGCAGGAGGCGCTGTTCAAACAGCTGCCCCTCGGGATGTTCCTGTCCATTTTCGCACCCGCGATCGCCACGGTGCTGCACACGACAGTGGGCAAGATGACCAGTGGCATCGCCGCTTGGCAGTCCGACTACATCGGCAGCGCCATCACCAAACTGGCCGCGCTGTCCCAGGTGACCGCCGTGATGATCCCCGGCGGTGCCGGAGTGGGCAGCATCGTGTTCGGGCTGTTGATCTTCGGCACCGGCGCGGTCTTCGTGGGTTTCGCGCTGCAGTCGGTCGCGTTGCCGTTGTCCGGGCTGGTGGCGGGGATCGCGTGGGGCATGCGCGTGCACCCGCGGTGGCGGCCCAAGGCGGCCCGGCCGGTCTACACCTACCTCGGGCTGCTGTTCTCCAAGCCGCTGCTGTACTTCCTGCTCGGCGCGGTGTTCGCGATCATCGACGGCAACCTCTCGATCCCGGCGATGAAGGCCGGCGGGATGCCGCTGCTGGGCCAGATCGTGGTCGTGATCGTCGCGTTGATCGTGGTCGGTTTCGCGCCGTTCGCGTTGTTGAAGTACGCGCCGTTGCTGCCGACCGCCGAGGACTCACACGACTCGCAGCCCTCCGCAGGGTTCGGCACCGCCGCAGTGGTCGGCGCGGGCATGGCCGCCTTCGAACGCCACCAGCACACCCGCTCCCAGAGCGAGAACAAGGACGGCAAGTCCGAGCAGGGCGGCGGCCACTCCATCGCGCAGACCTACAGCGCGGGCCAGAAGCCACAGCCGCGACAACAGACGTCGACGCCGCAGGCATCGGGCGGTCCCCAGCTCAAAGGCAGCACCGTGACCGGGCCGGCCGCAGCGCCGGGTTCTGGTGGTGGGGCTCCGAGCGTGGGAGCGGGCAAGCCGGGAGCTGCCACCGGTCCCGGTGGCACGGCGCCCGCGGGCACCACCGCGCAGGCATCGCAGGCGGGTTCTGCGGCCGGGGGCGCGATGGGGCCGATCGGGATCGCCGCGCAGGCCGCACTCGCGGCCGGAAACAAGATGCGCCAGGGCGCGCACCGCGCCGTCAAGGCCGATGAAGAGACAGTCCGGGGGGACGACAAGTGAGGATTTCCGTACTGGGCGGCGAGATCAGCCGCCGGGGTCTGCTGGGCTCGCTGAGCACACCCGCCACCGTCGCGCTCGGCGTGGCCGGGGTGATCGCGTTCGTTCTGTGGCTGGCGGTCGGCGACGTCGCCGGCGCGATCAGCGGATTCGCCGTGCTCGCCGGCACCTATGGTGTCGTGCGTCCGTGGGGGCGTCGCTCGATCGCCGCGCAGGTCCTGTGGTCGTGGAGGTGGCGGCGGCGCCGCATCCGCGGCGAGACCACGTTCCTCGCACCGCACGTCGCCCGCGAGTCTGATCCCGGCGACCTGTTCGGTCCACTGTGGGCGCTGCCCACGCCGCTGGGCCGGGTCGAGCCGCTGGACCTGCGAGGCACTGCGTGGGAACACATGTTCATTCTGTGGCACCACAATCCCGGTGAGCGGTCCTACCTGAGCGTGCTCATGGAGGTGCAAGGCCAGGCATCCGGGCTGCGGGCCGAGCGCGCCTACGAAGTCGCCTCAGTCCGCTATGGGGTGCTGCTCTCGCAGCTGGGCAAAGCGGGCTCGTTCCTGCGCGGCTTGCAGCAGATCAACCGGATCGTGCCGCACGACCCCGCACCGCACCGCGATTTCATCTCCCAGCGACTCTCGACCCGGCCCGGACTCGAACCGCTGATCGAGTCTTACGAGGAACTGATCGATCTGACTGCAAGCACCGCTGAACAGCACCGCAACTACCTCGTGGCGCGGTTCCCGCTGACGAGCGAGTTCTACGACGAGGCCCGCTCCCACGATGACGGCCCGGCCGGCTGGGCGGCGCTGGTGCGCGACGAGCTCGCGCGCATGGCGGACCTGGCCGTGCGCGCCGAGCTCACCCGCCCGCAGGTGTTGGGCGAGCAGCGCACCTGCGCTGTGCTGCGCTCGCTGCAAGACCCGCGATGGCCGATCGACCAGCACGAGGGCGTGCGGTGGGAGACCTGTTGGCAGAGCTACACCACTGAGCCCGACTACATCGTCGTCAACGACGAGTGGCACACCCGCACGGCGTTCCTGCCCCGCGACGGCATTGCACCCGCACCACTCGGGCCGCGCTGGCTAGCTCCGCTGCTGACCGCGGTCACGCCCTCGGTGATCAGAACCCTCAGCGTCAGGATGGAGTTCGTGCCGGACCGGGTCGCCCGCGCCAGGGCACGCGCGGACGTCGCGCAGGACGGCGCGTCGCTGCTGGGCGATGCGAAGAAGGGCCGCGTAGACGACGGCACCGATGCCACGATGCTCTCGGCGTCGCAGCGCCGCCTGCACGACCTCGCGCCCGGCTCCGGGCACCAGGGTGTCGACTGGTCGATGGCGATCTCCGTCACGGCCGCGGGCGCCGCCGAGCTACGTCGTGCGTGTATGCGTGTTGCGAACGAGGCGGCCCAGTCCGCGCTCACCGAGTTGTGGTGGCAGGACCGCGCGCAAGACGCGGCCGTCATCGCCACATATCCGCTCGCCCGCGGCATGGCGGTGGCGTGATGCGCTCCCCCACTGTCTTCCACTACGCCCGCTTTGCGGAGGCACGCCGGTACGCCCATTGCACTTGGCAAGACCTCGACGCGGTGATCGGCGCCGCGGAGCGACTGCGTTGCCGCGACAACGATCCTGACGAGTTCTTTCCCGGCGAGGGAGCACGCTTCGCCGGCAAGCAAGCTATGCGTGCGGAACGCGCGCGCGTCGCTGAGCTTTGTCAGGGCTGTCCGGTTCGAGCGCAGTGTTTGGCCAGTGCTCTGATGCGAGGCGAGGTGTACGGATCATGGGGTGGCGTGTGTCAGCCAGATTTCCAGTTGATTCAACAGCTTTGGGCCGAGCGCGTTCACCCAGTCTCGCCGCCGCCCGCAGGTAGCGCTGCGGTGAAAGAAACACGCTGATGGCGCGCCGAGGCAGCACAAGCAGAGGCGGCCCCAGCCAGGATCGCGTCGCGCTGCCGAAGCTGGGGTGGCAACCAGCCCAACCGGACGTGCCGCCTCCGAAGCTCGCGTTTGTTCCTCCGCCGCCTCGCAGACGGCTGCTGGATCGGTGGGGCTGGTATGAGCCCCGTGAACAGCCCATGTCGACTACCACGCGGCAAGCTGAGGCGCTCAACCTCGCGTTGAGCTCACCTCCGACCAGCAGTCGTGGCTTGATCGTCGGCACCGACCTGTTGTCCGGGCAGCTCGTCGTACACGACCCGTACACGGCCTACGAGGACAAGATAATCAGCTCAGTGAACGTCGCCGTTATTGGCGACGTCGGCAAGGGCAAGAGCAGCCTGCTCAAGACCTGGGCGTGTATCCGGCAGCTGATGTTGGGCAACAGGCGCGTTGTCGTGTTGGACAAGAAACTGCAAGGCGGGCGCGGCGAGTACACCGCGCTCGCCCGGTTTCTCGGAGCACCTTCCATCCGGTTCAGCCTCGACGGCACCGGCAGCCGCCTCAACCTGCTCGACCCTGTGATCGCGCTGGGAGGCGAACAGATCGACGATGCTGGCCATGCCCTGGACAACATCGAGCGCCCGACCGGGCAGATGATGCTGCTGCGCGCCGTGCTCAGCGAGGCCCTTGGACGCCCGGTCACCGAACGCGAGGGCAAGGCGCTGCGGCTGGCGCTACTGGCCGCTACCCGCGACGCGCGTGAGCGCAATCGGGTGCCGGTCATCGGCAACGTTGTGCACCACCTGCTGCACCCCAGTGCGGATGATGCCGACGCGCTGAGCCGCACCGTCGCCGAACTTCAGGACTGGGGGCTGGACTGCTCGTTCGCGCTTGAGCGGATGATCCAGGAAGACCTCGCCGGCCTTGTGGACGGCGAGACCAGTCTCGATGTCAACCTCGACCATCCCAGCGGGCTCACACACATCGACCTCAGCGCCCTACCGACCGAAGGCCCGGCGCTGCGCGTCGTCATGGCGCTGGTCAACACCTGGCAGACCAACATGCTCGCTGCGCGATCGGAGCGCGCGGAGCAGACCGTCAACATCATCGAGGAGGGATGGCACGTCGCCGAGGGGTCCATCGGTGAGGTCTTGCGCCGCAACGCCAAGATCTCCCGAGGCCTGGGCTTAGCGACCGTTCTGGGTACTCACCACGTTCTCGATTTGCCGCCTGGCAGCCCTGGACGCGCACTGCTTCGGGAAGCAGAGACCAGGTTCATCTACTGCCAGGGCTCCTACGACGATGCCTACGCTTGCGCCGAGCTGTACAACCTGCCGCCCGGAACTGCCGAAACGATCATGGCGCTGGACCAGGGCACGTGTCTGCTCCAGATAGGCTCACGGGACCCGATCTTGGTGCGGCACGAGCGCTCGCCGCGAGAGATCGCGCTGACCGACACCGACGGCGCGCTTACCGGGATCGTCTGGCGCGTATGAGCGAACGCGACCAGGAACGTCATGTTCCTTCGTCCCCCAGGCCAGTGTTCGGGGTCTTCTACCCGTTGCTGGGTGCGCTCTTGGTGACGTTCCTCTTGGCTGTGCTGACTGGTGGCGCACTGTCTGGCTGGTTCGCAGGGCACGGATGGGCTTGGCCTCCGCCTCGCCTGATCCCGGCGACGGTAGCCGGCTGGGCGAGTCACCTGTCAGACCCTGCCGCAGGTTGGCCTACCGATCCCCGACCTGGCCACCCGTTCCTCACCTACAGTCTCGTTCTAGTGGTGCTCGCCGCTGAGTTCGTGCTGTGGACTCGGGTGTTCGCCTGGCGGTACCGGATCTACCGGCGCCGTGCCGAGCAGCGATCCGGTCTAGCCGAGCGTCACGCCATCCAGGAACGCCTTGGTGCCAAGGCTGTGGCGAAGGACGCCGCACGACTTCGTCCTTCGCTGGCCAATTTCCTCGACATCAGCGCAGACGATGCAGGGGCCTTGTTCGCTCGCTGGCCGGTTACCGGCGAGGGAATCTATGGCACGCACGAAGACTCGAAGCTCGTCGTAGCACCCGTGCGGATGGGCAAGACCGGCCGTCAAGCAGTGTCCGACGTCCTGCGTGCGCCAGGTGCGCTGGTCGCCACCTCGACGCGTTTCGACCTGATCGAGCTGACGGTCATGGAGCGCGCCAAGCGCGGTTCCGTGTGGGTGTTTGATCCGGAAGATCGGGTGCCGTGGCCGGAGAAGCTGCGGTGGAACCCGATCCGCGGCTGTGAGGATTTCGACGTAGCACTGCGCCGAGCGGTGGCAATCTGCAGTGCCCGACCGCTGGAAGACACCAAAAACGGCGGGTACTTCAGCGGCAAGAGCGAAGGCGTGCTTGCCGCGATGTTGCACGCAGCAGCCCTGAGTGGTTCTGACCTTGGCACGCTGTGGCTGTGGACGACCAGCCAGTCGTATCGGCCGGCACAGATCCTCGAGACCGACGAGCGTGCCGCGCCCGCGATCGCCGACGGACTCCGCAACTTGCTCGACAGCTTGAAGAGCACGAGCGACACCTCGGGCGCGGGCGGCATCTACTCCACTCTCGAACTTCTGCTTCGCCCGCTCACATCTCCGACGATCATGCGGTCGCTCACGCCCCAGCCGGGCGACAAGCACTTCGACATCGACGCCTTCATCCGCAGCGGGCGCGACACCTTGTACATGGTGTCGCGCGGAAGGAAGAACTCGGCCGCTCCGATGGTCAACGCGTTGATGGTGGAGGTCTTGCATCGCGCGGACATCCTCTCCCAGCGTCCGACCGCGGAGCAGCTCAGCGCCCCCGCCTACGGCGATCTACGCCTCGATCCTCCCCTGCGGATCGTCATGGACGAAGCAGCCAACATCACGCCGGTCGACGACCTGAGCGCTCGCCTGGCCGACTCCGGTGGCCGCGGCGTCCAGATCTACGTCTACGTGCAGAACTTCTCACAGTTGCGCCAACGCTGGGGCGTCGAGGAGGCGATCGAAATCTGGGACTGCGCGTCGATCAAGCTCGTGCTCGGCGGGTTGAGCAACTCCAAAGACCTGATGGCGCTGTCCGATCTGCTGCCCGAACGCATCATCGACCAGGCCAGTGTGTCCACCGGTAGCGCAGCCCGCGATCAGGTCACCGTCTCTCCCTGGCGGCAACGAGCGCTGACCGTGGACGCGATCCGCGAACTGCGCGATGGAGAAGGCCTGCTGTTCTACCGCAACCTCCGCGCGGCCAAAGTCGATCTACCCGGCTGGTGGGAGACCTCAGACCTCTCGGACCTAGTCACACATAGCCGCAACGAGGCACGCAAACTACTCGCTGCCTACGCGAACGTCGATACATGTTCACCGAGCCCCAAAGCGTCCAGGCCGGCACACGATGAGTGAGGTTTCCTCCGCACATCCCGGACCAGACGACGACACTGCAGCCTCAAAACGAACGCACGTCGAGGATGTACCTGTCCTGGACATGGAACTGCTTCCCGAGGTGGTCACAGAGCTCGCCTCGACAAGCGAGCAACAGGCTCACCAACTTGCTGACCTTGCGGGCGTCGTTTCCGAGCTAGGTGGCAGCGTCGCCACGGCGCTCGACGAGGTCGAGTCGCTGCGCGAGTTCCTTCTGGAGCTGCAGAGGAATCTTGCAGAACGGGAGGACCTGAGCCGGCCCAACCGGTGGACCTGGGCGTTCCTGACCCGCGACCAAGCTGCACAGTTATGGCACGAACTGCGATGGTTCGTGAACCATCTCATCACCCGGTATCCGTTGTCCTCGGACGTGAGCATTCCACCGTGCTGGTATCGGCACACAGTCGCGGTCGACGAGCTCACCGACCTCTACGCGGCTTGGCGGATGGCCTACTGCTCTGGCGACCGTCCATCGGAAGAGATGATCGCTTGGCGCACGCGGTGGATGTGGCCGAGTCTCCATACGCTCCACAGTCAAGCCGACTGGCGAGAATGCAAAGCGCAGCGCCAGCACGTCGAACCTACAGCCCGGCAGGACCCCACCGACTCTGGCTTCGACGACTTCGTTGAGCGCTACCTTGTCTGCACGCCGCACGAACACCGTCGGGATCTGCCGTGGCACGAGCAGAACCGCCGCGAGCCTCCAGGTGCCTGACGCAACGCCCTCGCCGGAGTAACACTCACCGTCGTCTACGACATGCGCGGCCGTGTCCAGGAGGCTCGGGAGTCCCCGCACTGTGCGCACGTACTGGCAGGACAGGTAACTGGTGGTGGAGATCGGCGACACCGAGCCCGGGATCCAGGCCGAGGTGAAGAGCCGTGCTCGGCGCCGTGGGCGAGGACCCACTGGCCGACGGCGTAGTTCTGCTCCACCTGAGTGGGGTAGCCCTTTTCCGGGGCGCGGTCGTAAACCGGGAAGACGCCCGCGGCGCCGGCGCCGACGGCGAGTTCGCGGAAGAGCCGGTCGTGGGTCTTGTCGTCGCCGAAGACCCAGCCGGCGCCGTGGATGTAGAACACGACCGGCAGCGGCCCCGTGGCGCCCTTGGGGCGGATGATGCGGGTGGGGACCGTGCCCCACTGACCGGCGTCCACGTCGACCCATTCCTCGTCGACGTCCGGGCGCGGTACGCCTTCGCCGCTTTGCGCGGTCGAGCAGGATCTTGCGGCCCTGTTCCGGTGGGACTTCGTAGATGCGTGGGTGCGGGTCGGTCGCCTCGGCCAGTTCCTTCGCAGCCGGTTCGAGGTACGGGGTGATGGGAGGGGAAGGTCGGTCATGCGTCTCTCCAGTTCATGAGAACGCGGGCTACGACAGCGTTCGGCTCCCGAAGTGGGGATCCGTGACCGCGCGTCGCACTCGTCGGTGCCAGGACCCGCATGTGGGTAGAGGTCCGACGGTCCAGAGGCTCACTCCTTTCCGGTGACGTCGGTGATGATGCGGCGGGCAAGGGCGGCTGACGAGCCCGGGTTCTGTCCGGTGTAGAGGTTGCGGTCGACGACCACTTTGGACTTCAGCGGCAGGCCGGAGGTGTAATTCGCTCCGGTTTCCTTGAGGCGGTCTTCCAGCAGCCACTTGGCTTTCCATGCGAACGGGTTGAGCCGTTCCTCCGCGTTGGACAGACCGGTCATCGTGTATCCGGCGAACGGCCAGCTGCCGTCCGGGTTCGTCGCGGCCAGCGCCGCCGCCGGTGCGTGGCACAGCAGCGCTACCGGGCGGCCGGAGGTCAGCCGCTTGGTCAGCAGCGCACCGGAGACTGCGTCGACCGCGAGGTCTTCCATCGGGCCATGGCCACCGGAGTAGAACACGACGTCGAAGTCGTCGGGATCCATCTCCGACAGGTCAGCCGGCTTATCGAGCACGGAGGCCAGCCGGTCGAGTTCGGCCTTGAGCTTCTTGGCCGTGTGGGGCAGGACGCCGCCTTTGACGCCGAGGCTGAGCTGGTCGACGACCGGTTCCCTGCCGCCGGGGGTGGCGAGCGTGACGTCCCAGCCGGCCTCGGTGAACAGCGTGTACGGTACGACGAACTCCTCGGCCCAGAAGCCGGTCGGGTGCTTGGTGCCGTCCTTGAGCGTCCACACGCGCGCGGCGGAAAGAACCTGCAGAACTTTGATCATCGTGACTCCTCGCTGGCAGTGGCCGCACGCCGCCCGGATGCGCCAAGGACATCGGTCTGCCGCTCCCTGAAGGTTATGTTTACGGCGCTCACATCACGCTAGGCTCTCATGTAAGCACTGTCAACACGTCGGCGAGCGCGTCACCCGCGATGGTTACCCGTGCGTGCGCCAACCACGCTCGTCGTCGGCGGGGCGGGCGGCGAAAATCGCGGCGAACGACCCGCGCACCTGGTTTGCGACGTCCTCGGCCGAGGTGCTGGTCAGCTTGCCGTCGAGGTGCAGGCAGGCCAGGCCGTGCACCAGGCCCCAGCCGGCAGTGGCCAGGGCGGCCGGGTCGACGTCGGGGAAGACGCCGGAGACGGCGGCGCCCAGCAGTTCGTGCACCTCGGCCGCCGCGCGGACGCGAGCGTCGTTGGCGTCGTCGCAGGGGTTGCCGAACATGAGCCGGAACAGTGCCGGCCGGCGCAGGGCGAAGTCGACGTAGGCGACGCCGAGCTCGGCCAAGTCGGCCACCGTGGCGGGCGGTCCGCCACCATCCTGGAGCAGGTCGGCTTTGAGGTCGCGCAGCCCTTCGGCGGCCAGCGCCGACTCCAGCGCGTCCCGGTCGGCGAAGTGCCGATAGGGGGCGGTCGGCGAGACGCCGGCTTCCCGCGCGATACCCCGCAGAGAGAACGGCTCGCCCGCCTCGAGCATGCGCATCGCGATCGTCATCAGCGTCGCCCGCAGGTCGCCGTGGTGGTAGCTACTCTTGGCGGATGTCGACACCAGTTGCCCCCCATCTCATGTGAGCACCGCAAACATACCGCACGCTGCTGCCCTGCCACGGGTCTAGCCCCCGAGGATTGCGGTGATCCCTTGGCGGTAGGTAGTGACCTCGAAGTCGGGGAACCGCGCGGCGAACTTGGACGAGTCGAAGATGTTGTCGGCGCGGTAGCGCGGCAGCAGCTCGGAGGCTTCCTTCACCGGCTGACTGAACAGGGCTCCGAGCTTGAAGGCGGCCGCCGGGATAGTCGTGTAGCGGATGTTTTTGCCGGTCACCTGGCCGGCCACGGCGATCATGTCGGCATAGCTGAGCCGCTGCGGGTCGACGGGCAGGTGCCAGGTCTGGCCGTAGGCGTCGGGGGTGTTGCCGATCAGGCCCAGGCCGCGGCTGGCGTCGGGCGTCCAGATCAGCGTGCGCTTGATGTGGGCGTCGAGCGGGACCAGGGGTCGCTTGCCGTGCTTGATCCGGTCGAAGACGGCGGAGTTGGTGAGGCTCTTGGTCTTGCCGGGTCCGTAGAACTCGGGCGCGCGACAGATGACCGCGTCGATGGTGCCCGCGTCCATCTCCCGCTGCAGCATCTGCGCGATCCGCGCCCGCACCGCCGCCTTGCGTCCGACCGGTTCGAACGGGGTGTCCTCGACCTGGCGGGCAGCGGTTCGCGGGTACATGTAGGTGTTGTCGAAGAAGACCAGTTTGGTGTCGTGCTTCCGGCAGGCGGCGATCGTGTTGGCCATCATCACGGGGAACCGCTGTTCCCACAGGGCGGAGTCGATGGGCAGGCCGACGGTGAGGTAGGCGATGTCGCTGTCCGCGACGGCGGCGGCGGTCGCCTCGGCGTCCATCAGGTCGGCCTTGACCAGCTGGTCGGTCTCGTGCACCTTGCCGGGGTTCCTGCTGACCAGGCGGATGTCGTGGGTGACGTGGTCGTGGAGGTAGCGGGTGAGCTCTTCGGCGATCTGGCCGTTGGCTCCCAGTACGGTCTGCATTCGTTCCTCGGTTCTGGATGTGGTGCGCGGATGTCCGCGCGGCCGGTCGGCTATTTGATACCCGGGACGCGTTTGAGGAGGCGCAGCGCCAGCGATGCCACCCGGGCGTAGAGCGCCGGGTTCATTCCGTCGGGGACGCCGACGGGCAGCAGCCGCTCGACGGCGATGGTCTGGGACTCGGTGTACTTGAGGATGCCGTGCTCGCCGTGACGACGGCCGATCCCGGACGCCTTCATCCCGCCCATCGGGGCGTCCATGGATCCCCAGGCCGCTGCGTAGGCGTCGTTGACGTTGACGGTGCCGGCCTCCAGGCGCGCTCATCGGCGGTCCACACGCTGAAGTTGAGGCCGTACTCGCTGTCGTTGGCCCGGGCGATGGCCTCGTCCTCGTCCTCGACGCGGTAGAGCGAGACCAGCGGCCCGAAGGTCTCGTGTGCGTAGACCTCCATGGTGTCGTCGACGTCGGTGAGGATGGTGGGCTCGTAGAAGTACGGGCCGAGATCGGGCCGGGCTTTCCCGCCGGCGAGCACCGTTGCTGCCTTGGCGACGGCGTCGTCGACGTGCCGGGTCACCGTGTCGAGCTGTTTCTGCGACACCAGAGATCCCATGTCGGCGGAGTAGTCGAGGGCAGGAGAGAGCGTCATCGCTCTGGTTGCCGCGGTGAACTTGGTGGTGAACTCGTCCCAGAGCACGCCGGGGACGTAGATGCGCTCCATGGAGATGCACAGCTGGCCGGTGTTGGAGAAGCAGGCTCGCACGGCTCCGGCGACGGCCTTGTCCACGTTGGCGTCGTCGAGGATGAGCAGGGCGTTCTTGCCGCCGAGCTCCATCGAGCAGTCGATCAGGTGCTCGCCGGCCTGGGAGGCGACCGTGCGGCCGACGGCGGTGGAGCCGGTGAACATGAGGAAGTCGGAGTTCTCGATGATCGGCGTCCCCAGCTCGGCGCCGGAGCCGGTGACCACCTGCACCAGGCCGGGCTGCATGCCTGCTTCCTCGAGCAGCTCGACCGCCCACAGCGCGGCGTACGGGGTTTGGGCGTCGGGTTTGGTGAGCACGGCGTTGCCGGCGACGATGGCGGGCAGGGCGTCGCTGATGCCGAGTGTGAGCGGGTAGTTCCATGGGGAGATGACGCCGACCAGGCCCTTGGGGTGGTGGAGTTCCCATACCTTGGTCAAGGCCAGTTGCGCACCTCGGCGGCGTTTCGGGCGCAGGTAGTCCTCGGCGGTGTTGGCGTAGTAGCGGGCGGCCAGGCAGACGTCGAGGATCTCCTCGAACGCGTGGCGGCGCGCCTTCCCGTTCTCGAGCTGGATGAGGTCGAGGACCTCCTCCTGGCGGGCGAGCACCAGGTCGTGGAAGCGCATCAGGACAGAGGCCCGCTGCTCGACCGAACGCCCGGCCCACGCCTTCTGGACACTGCGGGCGCGCCGCGCTGCGGCCGCCACGTCGTCGGGCGAGCAGTGCGGGACCCGGCCGAGTTCCCCGCCGGTCATCGCGTTGGTGACGTCCTGGACGGCATCCGGATCGGCTGCCTGTACCCGGGCGGTCAGCGCCTCCAGGCGGACCGCGTCGATGCGACCAGTGATGGCAGTGGTGGTCATCGGTGCGCTCATCGTGCCGGGACGGAGACGGGAACCGGGATGTGGAGCGCGTTCTGGCACTCGCTGGCCACGTCGAGCCGCAGCGGCTTGATCGGCCTGAGAGAGCGGATGTCGTCGGTCAGGCGTCCCGACCCCAGTTCGAGGGTCACATCCCGCGGAAACAGCGTGCTGCCGGCTGCGAGGGTGTTGGTCTGGCTCAGGGTCGCGTTCCAGCCGCCGCCGAGCTGTGTGTACGAGGTTAGCGTGGACACGCTCGTGCCGCTGGGAACCGGCTTCTGCTTCGGCGTGGCCACGTCGAGCGCGATGTCGGTGCCGCCGTCGTCATTGGCCACTCGCGCGACCGTTCGGCGGTTGTCGATCTCGACGTCGATCTCGGTGACCCACTTGGGGAAGCCGTAGCCGTCGCGCCCGCGGACCTGCGCGATCTCGGTGTTCACCGGCAGCGACAGGACGTAGGCGTGCATCGAGTCGTTGGACAGCGCCGAGAGGAAGTCGGCGGTGCCCAGGCCGCCGTGGTGTGCGGGTCGCACCGCGATGCCGACGGTGGCCTCGGTGTAGAAGTCGATGTCGCAGACGTCGTAGCGGAAGAAGACCACCGAGAACAGCCCGAGCCCCGGAGCGACCAGCAGCGGGTCCAGCTCGCCGGGGAGCCGGGATCGCAGTGCATTGACCGGGGCGAGGTAGGTGATCTGCGCCTTCGACATCGAGTAGTAGAAGTTCGGGGTCCGGGTCGGCCCGATCGCCGACCGCACCTCGGTCTTCGGCAACGTCCGGAAGAAGTCGACGGAGCGCACGCGCGGGTCCTTGACGACCTCGTCCAAGTCGGTGTCCATGCGGTACCGGTCGTACAGCCCGCCCTTCGGCACGGTGACCGTACGGCCTCCGAGCTCCACCTCGACCCTCTCCCCGGCCTGGCCGGCCTTCGACATTCCCATCAGAACCCCTTCCCGATGTGTGCAGTGCTTACATCAAGGTAGCGCGCAATGTAAGCAGAGTCAACATTGCCTTCGTGGGGGTAGACATAGGGCAACACCGAGGCGGTTGAGGAGTTTTAGCCGCTGGAGTCAGCCTGCCGGATTAGAGCTGCGGCGCACGCTGCCTAGTGATGCCAGTTGTCGTCTGCAGATGCCAACTAGCGCCTGTCGGCACAACTACTCAGGGTGCCGTTCGCGACCATGATTTGACCCCGACTCGAACATGCGTGCGATTCTGATGGTACGGTGAGCCGGATGACCGTGCAGGAGAACGCGCGTTACGACGCACTCATGGCCGCGTTCCGTCAGCTCGCCCGGGGTGTTCCGCGCTTGGACATCCGCGAAGGTTCGGACGGTCAACCGGTGGTTGTGGACACCGGGCTAGATCAGCCGGTGTTCGTGCCTTGCGGCGTGTGGCGACCGAACATTCTGCGCTACCTAACGCACCTGCAACACGACTCGCTGATCAAGCTGCTCGGATTACTCGAAGCCGCACGCGGTACGGACGCGCGCGGGGAAGCGGTGACCTTTCTCGAATCGCTGCGTCTGATCGACCCTCCGGCCAGAAAAACGCACCGCTGAGCGCAGCACCCGTTCGAATGAGCAGGCGCATGTCGCTAGGTCGCCCACACGACCGGCGGCCTAGCGACCGTGACGTGGCCCCTGCTCGGGACCGTGCGGCTTGCGATGGAGCTCCTGTCGGCGCCGAGCAGCGCCTGTCCGCTGCGCTTTGAGAAGCGCCTGCATCTCGTGGACGTCCTTCATAGACTCAGGCTGGGCGGCTTGGCGGTTCGGCGGACGTTCCGACGCGCTGGACCCAGCTGCTCCGGAGCCGGGCTTGGTGGCTCGTCTGGCCTGTTGCTCGGCGGCCAGTGCCGCCTCGTAGCCAGCGTTGGCCTGATGGCCTGGCAGACCTTCACCGAGAGGGTGCGGCGTTGTGATTTGGTGCTGTTCCCGATAGGCACTGAGGATCGCGAGAGCGGCGAGGTACCGAGCTGTCTGGGCGGCGCCTTCGGGCGTGGGTCCGAGTTGCTCGACCCATTCCGGACGGTCCCTCGCGGCAGCACGTGCGAGGTGAGCAACTCGGGCCCGGATGCGTTTGGCATCAGCGGCAGCTGCGGCGGCTAGCGCTCGGTCCCGTCCTCCCCGAGCCGTCGGCTTGGGAGGATGCGGCAACCAGGATGGCCACATCCCGTAGATCCTGTTCTCCTTCGGACCGTTCGTAACTGCCTGCGGGCTCTCGCTCACGCGAGGTTGCAGTCGAGCCATTGTGCGCTCGTAACCCGGTATCAGAAGCTCCAGACCAGCGGCGTGATGTGGGCCGGCGGACTCAGAGACCGTCGACGTCGCGGAAGCGGCGGTGGTTGTCGACGTTCGGATGCGCCATGCGACGAAGGCTGCAGGATTCTGCTTTCCTCCAACCACTTCGGGATCTATGCCAGCGAGCAGGTCTCGAGGGTTGTGGCCGCTGTCAGCGGCTCGTGCGAGGTTCTGTGCGAGTGCGGCGAAAGCTGAGCCGGCGATGACGACGTCAGTGTTTGGGTGGTCGTCCCAGGCCTCACGAAGTAGGTCTGCCGCCTGATCCCGCATCTGCGCCTCGCGCGTAGGGGTGGAACCGGCGCTGGAGGGTGCTGGCTCAGTCGTCCGACTCTCAGCGCGTTTGAGCACAGCGATGAGGAGTCGGCTGGCGTCCTGTACGTCGGGACGGAGCATGATCTCGGGGTTGATGCGTGCGAGCGTGTTGCGAGGATCTGCCGCGCTCGAACTCATTCGGCCGATCAAGCGGGCGACCGTATCGAAGGCTTTTCCGTTCTTCACCGCATCAACGCTGGCGTGGCCGTTCCAGATGTCTCGGAGCAACTCCTCGGCGAATGCTTGTTGTTCGGCACCAACGGGGAGGCGCTCTTCCACAGGTGCGTCTGAGACGAGAGCCCGTCGTTCAGCGAACCGACCGTCCAACTTCTTCAGGTCGACCAGGACTGGTCGGTCGTTGGCGTTGACCTCTGTGTCGGCGGCGCGTTCGACCATTTTGGTGATCACGCGGCGTCTGCGGGCGAAGGTGGAGTTTGGTTCGCCGAGTAGGTAGATGTCCTGTGAGGTCTCAAAGTCTTGCTGGGACGCGAAGGTCCACACGGCCTGGGTATGGCGCGAGGTGGCGACGAGGAAGCTTCGGTTGTCGGCACCTGGAGCGTGGAAGAGGACGGCGCCACCGCGTTGTTGGTCGTCCTCACCTGTCCAGGTTTTGTCGATGTTCAGGCCTTGGCTTTTGTGGACGGTGAGCGCGTAGCCGTGCGTCAAGCCGCCTTTGGCGACGTAGGAGGGGTCGAAGGTTCGGCTCTCGCGGGTGTGTCCGCCGGGGACTGCTCGAGTCCAGGTGACGGTGAGACGGCCGGTGTCGTCGATGTGGTCGATGACGCCGCGGTAGCCGTTGAGCGCGTCGGGGTCGTCTGTCTTGCGTTCGTTGATGCGGACGAGGACGTGGTCGTTTTCGTGGAGGTGGACGGTGTGGCCGCCGGGCAGGTCGTAGGTTCGGCCGTGGCCTAACTCGTCTTGTACTTCGCGGATGGCTTGGGCGCTGGCGTTGAGGCGGTCAACTTGTTCGTTGGTGCTGGCGACCATGAGCAGGCCGCGCATTTCGGTGTGTGGGTCGGGTGCGCCGATGCGTTGGTCGATCCAGGTGGCGAGCATCGCGGCGGTGGTGTCCTGGCTGGTTTTGCCGATGATGAGGCGGTCGCGGTCGGCCCAGGAGGTGAGTGCTTCGGTGTAGTTGCCATCGCGCCATGCGGCGACCGCGGCGCGTTCGTCCTCGTCGGCTTGGCGGCGGTTGTCCAGGAGGACACCACCGTCGATCATCTGGTGGACGACGGTGATCATGGATCCGCAGCCGACACCGCGGAGCTGCTTGGGGTCGAAGATCTCGACGATCTTCGTGCCGCTGGCTTGTGCTGCTTGATAGAGCGCGGCGCGGTCTCGGTCGTGGGTCATGCCGGCCTCGTCGACGATCAGTACATCGATGCCGTCCAGGCCGTTTCCGTTGTCGATGCGCCATCTCCATTGGGCGACGGTGCGGCTGGGGATGCCGGAGGCTGCTTGGAGGTTTTGCGCGGCGACGCCTTGCGTTGATGTACCGGCGACGACGAATCCGCCTGCTTCATAGGCGACGCGGGCGGCTTCCATCAGGGTGGTCTTGCCGGAGCCTGGTCCGCCGATGAGTGCGTCGAGTGCCTGGCCGGAGGTGACGATGTTGAGCAGTTCGCGGCGTTGTTCGGTAGAGAGAGCGAACCCGTTGGTGGCCTCGATCGTGGCAGCGGCCATCTCGGCAGTTGCCTTGGAGACGCGGATCGGGGTTTGGTCGTCGTGGCTGGCAAGGGCCGTAGCGACGATGGTTTTCTCGGCGGCGATGATGTCCGCGGTGGTGTAGAGCTGGGCGTTGGCCATGTGGTCAGCGCCGAGTTGGTGGCGCTTTCCCATGCCAGCTTTGTTGTCGTCGCTGTTGCTGTGGACGATCGGGACGAATCCGTTGTGTTCGAGCACGCGGTCGGTGAGTGCTTCGACGTTCGCGTGCGTGGCGCCGTTGGGCAGGGCGTCGATGATGGCGGCGATCGCGTCAACGCGGGAGAATCTGCGCGAGTGTGCGGTCAGTCCGCGTTCAGCGTCTTGAAGCGCGATCGCGAGATCGAGGACTGTGGGTGTTCGGGTTGCCTCCTCTGGCATTACCGGGACGCGCGCGTTCTGCACCATTAGATCTGGGTCGAGGCCGGCATCGAGAGCGCGTTGTCGATAGTGCTCGCGACGTGTCGACTGTGGCTCTGTGGAGTTCTCCTTCGCACGGCGAGTTTCCTGCTTGACCATGCGTTTGACCGAGCGCGAGGCGTCCTGTTCGGTGAAGCCGAGGTCGAGGAGCATGGCCTGGATGTCGGCGCCGCGCTGCGAGAACTCTTTGATGGCGGCGTCTGGGATGGATGCGACTTCCCATTGGCCGGTGCGTTCGGAGCGGCGCCAGGCGATGCCGTATCGCTGGGTGAAGACGTGTCGGACACTGCCGTGCAACAGCTTCGCAGCTGCGGGGATGTGTCGCATGAGGTCACGTCCGCCGGCCGCGACGGTGCTCCACTGGCCATCGGGGCCTTTGGTCATGTTGGCGACGGTGTAGTGGACGTGCCAGTGCGGGTCGCCGCAGCATTGACCGGCTGCGGGACGGGCTGCGGGGTGAATCATGGCCCATCCCGCGAATCCGTTGCCGGACACCTTGGTGGCCGTTGAGCCGTCGCCGTGGTGGCCGCGCATGCCGTAGGCGGTGTTGGTCTCCAGCCAGCCGAAGGTGGCTGCGCCTTCCTCAAGGTAGATGGCGTCGAGGGCGTGGCCGGTTTCTTCGTCGACGAATTCGCGGAGTACTGAGAAGCTCTTCGGCAGGGTGAGCGTGATGTCGTAGCCGCGGTTGCCGACGATGATCCGGTTGTCGACTACCTTCTCGCTCTGTCTTCCGTCCTCGGCGGTGATCGTGACGGTCTTGCTGAGCTTCGCGGCTGCGGCTTCGAATACTCCGGGCTCCCAGACCGTGGTGAGCCGTAGTTCTGCGGCGTCGGCGAGCTGGCCGGCGTGGTCGGCGCGGAGCATGGCCACTTCGCCTTGGCGTGCGACCGCGCGTTTGGCGCGGTTGAACATGTCGAGCATGCGCTTGGAGGCGGCTCCGGCCCAGCGGCCTTGGCGATGGCGGAGGACTTCGGAAACGTCCACTTTGGCCTCGCGCGCGACGCCCTCGATCATGCGAACCAGCTGTGCGACAGCCACTTTGGCTTCGACCGGCACGCCGAGTTTGTGCTCGACGAGCTGCTCGCCGGTGCGGGGGTGGTAGCCGTCCATCATGGCTCGGGCGAGCGGGAACTGTTCCGGTGTCAGCTCTGTCCCGGCTTCGACGCCGAGGTCGGCAAGGGCTTGGCCGATCCAGATGAGCGGCCGTTCGGCGTCCGTGCGGTATTCGAGTTGGGCGTCGCCGGAAATGCCTACTACACAGCCATGTTGCTGTCCGAGCCGGTAGTCGATCTGCTCTGGAGCGCTACCGATCGGTGTCACCCAGGACACCGGACACACCTCTCCCGTCGCGTTGCGCGTGGGAGGGTTAGAAGATCATCTTCTTCGTATCGCGATAGCGATACCTTAGTCCAAAGCTGTTGTCCTTCGCAGGCGCAAAGCCTGCCCTGATCGCGCAGCGATCAGCACAAGAACTGCCGGCCCGCGGGGCCGTCGATGTCCGGCCGCTACGCGACTTCCTGGGGTTGTCAGCTGCTGTGCGTCGACTGACCTGGTGGGGCAGGTTGGTCGAGCGCTGGAATGTGGGTGTGCACTAGCTTTCATGGAGGGGGTCCGTCCACTCGGGAGGGGTTGATGTGAAGACGGCTGTACAGATCAGAGATGAGGTTCGCGCCGAGGAGCGGCAGCGACGGAAGCTGCGCGAGCGGGCGGTGTTGACGATCGCGGCGGCAGCGGCGGCGGCCGCGAAGGAGCTGGAGGAAGTCGAATGTCGCAAGCAGGCGTTGCGCGATCAGCTGGAGCGGGATCTTGCGGCCGAGGACGCGAAGCTGGATGCGAAGGAGCTGGCTGCCGGGCGAGCGGTGGTCGAGGCGTTGAGTGGCGCCGAACTCAGTGCTATCGGTGCGACGTTCCGGGACGCGGAGCTTCATCGGCACACCGGTATCCAGGCCGCTTCGTTGCGAAGGTGGGCTCGTCGGGCGCGAGACGCCGAGGACCAGGCGCTCGATCATGTTGATGGTGCGCGGGCGTCAAGCCCGCGAGCATCCAGAGATTCCTTCAAGGTCCGCACTGGTGTTCGGGGTGATCTGAACGTGGTCGGCGCTCTGGGGGCACCAGCCACTGTGTCCGAACGGCCCGACGATGGCTTGGGTTAGGCAGGTTCCCGAGCGCGGGTGCCGCGTTGACTCCTGTACTTGGGTATGCGCGGACGTGGTGGTCGCGCCGGTGTCAGCGGGCTGCGGGCCGAGGTCGCGTGAGGTGCGCCGCCGCAGGCGGTCCTTTTCGCCGAAGGCGGCGGGTGTGCGAGGGCGGCAGCCTTCGTTCGGGGTGTGTCGGGCTCGATGCCCGGCGCACCCCGGCTTCGCGCGCGGCGCCCACCGGGGATGCACCTCCTTGTCGGGCTGTGCATCCCCGGTGTGTGGCTGTGCGGCCTAGGCGGCCATTGCGTAGTGCGTCTCCCGCGCTTCGGGCTTCTTCGGTTCGTTGTTCCAACCGAAGTTGTTGTGTACCAGCCGCTTCATGTCCCACTGGTCGGCCGGGCTGTAGGCGTCGGCTTCCTTGCGGAGGATGGCCAGTGCGGTCGAGCGCGGGAAAGTCGTGGCGATGAACTTGCACCTGGCGGCGATGATTTCGTCTCGCCACGCGGTGGCGGGCAGGGACGGGAGCCCTGGACGGTCAAGGCTGCGGCACCGGTCGCAGAGTCCATCGGTGTGGTGGCGGTTGTCCTTTGCGCTGCGTTCCTGCCAGCAGTGGACGCACGCGAGCCCTTGTAGCGCGGGAACGGCCGTCTCGTCGTAGTCGTTCTCGTAGTTGAACGGCCTCTCCTCGATCGGAGGCTGGTCGTCGACACCGGCGCGGCTCCACTGGTAGCGGTGGACAGTCTTGGCGCACTTGATGGCCGTCTGGATCTGCTTCTTGGTCCTGCGCGCGATGCGGGCGGCCGGGTCGATCTTCCGGCGGACGGGGCTGAACTCGACGATGTCCCTGCGGTAGCTCGTGCGCAACTCCGGCGCTTCGGCTCGGGTGGTGGGAATGTGCACGTCGGCGCGCAGGACCTCGGGCTCGGCCGGAGTTGCTTCGTCGACGGGCGGGGTGATCGGGTCGACGTACAGGACGACGCACGTTTCGATGAGTTCGCGGTGCTCCGGGGTGCTGCGCTTCCATGCGTCCCGCATCCGGGCGTTGACGGTCTTGGTGTTGTTCTCGCGAACCCAGGCGATGTGAGCGAGTACCTCAAGGGTTTCGGGGTCTGCGGTGTCAAGAATCTGTGCGGCCAGCTCGCGTGCCTCGGCCATTCCGCCAAGGTCAAGGAGCAGGTCAATGTCTTCCAGCATTTCCGAAACAGACGTTTCATTCGTCATGAGACTCAACCTTTGGTGGTGTTTTCCGGCCGCCGGGGGTCGCGGTCCTCGGCGTGTTCTTGCACTTCGATCCTATTAAGAATAGGGCTGCAATGCAAGTCTTTCCCGGCCGAAAAGGGTAATTCTTTGGACTCTTTTTCTTTCTCGGTGCCACAAAGTCCGGGCACACAGAGGAAGTGATGAGAGGGGCGGCGCGCCACGAAAGGGCAGGCCAGGGGCCTGCCCTTGTCTTCCTGACCGCGGGTCGGTGGCGGTCTGTCAATTCGCCATCTTTGGCCGGTGATTTTTTGGCGCCCGAATTGCGTGGCGGTAGGGGCCCCGCGCCATTCGGGCGCCAAAAAATCATTGGACAGGCGAATTGACAGGCCGTCACCGACCCATACAATGCGCCGCCCCTCTCATCACTTCCGTAGGTGAGCCGAATTTCGGAATCAGCCACAGTTTTCGGAACTGCTGATTATGTCCGCGGCTCAGGTTCCAGTCGGGCAGTCGGGGCAGTTCGGCATGTCGCTCGGAAACCCGCAGGTCCCGCACCTCTCGCCGTTCGCTACCTCTATCGCGTTCTGGCGCTGGCGCCTGTTCTCGATGGCGTACCGCTCACGTGCGGTCGCCGGCGCCCACGGGGCTTGGGTTGATCGTTTGGCCTGAAGAAGCCTGCGGATGGTCCTGCTCGCCATTCGGCAACCCCCGACGCGCTGTGTTGCTCCGACACGAACAGGGCTGGTCCAGCTATGAGCTGTGCCAGCTCTCCCGGCCGATGTACTTACTCGTCTGGTCGTCGCGACCAGGCCCGCAACGTGCGGCGCATTCGTGGTCACGCTCACCGCGACTCTCGTGGTCATGCCTCGCGGGAGCATCACGCGCAACGCCAGGCGCAAGGTCGACGGTGCTCCACACCTCAGATCCACGAACGGTAGGGTGTGAAGGTCTTCAGCAAATCAGGCATGGTGTGCCTCCGGCGCTGAAGCACCGTGCTGGCGGCTGACTGTCGCGGTTCCGTCCTCGGGCGGTGGGCCTCGTGCCTAAGCCGCCAGCACACCCATCTCCTGCGTTCGCAGGGTTCCGTGGCCTTGTACGGCTCCCAGCGCGTGTCAGGCGACTCATCGCTCAGCCAGGAGCTGAGGCCTCACTCCTGATCCGACACGGAACGTGTCGGCGAGTTCGCCTTGTCCGAAGTGAGATTGTGGAGCGCGTTGTCGTCGCCTCGCAGCCACTCGGCAATCTCTGCCAGGCGATGAGCACCAAGCACTTCGAGGTCATCCAGTTCGACGATGTCCTCAAGGCACGTCGCCGGCACGATGACCCGGCTGATGCCGTGGGCGCGGGCTGCCCGGACTGCGGCGCAGATGTCGCCCGTTGCGCGGAGGCCGCCGTCGAGGCTCACGTCGCCGATCACGGCGGTGTTGGTGATCCGCCGCGTCGAGATTCCTGCAGCAACCGCGATAGCGGCCACGGCGATGGCCGCCGACGTGACAGAGGGAAGCTTCCGGTGTGGGTCGACGCGCACCGTGATGCTGCGATGGATGACGGGGAGGCCAGAATTGGCCGTCGCCGCCCGCAACCGCTCGCGCAGCTCGTTCGTGCTGCCACTGCTTCCAGCCAGAGCCAGTGAGGTGGGACCGTCGGTCGCCGTGGCGCTGAAGGTGAGAACTTCGCCCGGCTGGCGTTCCACGGACACCGAAGCGACGGTCGCGGCGAGGCCAACTGCCAGATGGCCATCTGTTCCGTACTTGTGGTCGACGTCCTGGCAGCAGTGCCGGCAGGCGACGTTGGTCTCGGAATAAGAAACGCCCTTTCCCGTGGCGTGGCAGCAGGGTGTCAGCGGAACAAGGCGTTCGGTGCCGTCGGCACGCTTGATGTCCTCGTCGCACACGAGAACGTCGCCGTCAGCGTCAACTCCTCGGACCCGGCCGGCGATCACGGGAGCGAGGTGCAGCAGGCGACCGTTGGCGAGCCTTAGTTGGAAGGTGCGGCTGGGAGATGTGCGGTAGCTCATTGGACGTCCAGTCAGCTCATGGCGACGTCGAACTCTGCGCCAAGAGGCTCGTGTTGATCGTTGCGAGTCGTGTCTCGGTCGGTTCGCAGTCGGTGGTTCACGCCGCGGCCGGCGTCTCGGCGGCAGGCGCGGTGCGCCGCCGCTGCATCTCTTCGAGAGCTCGGGCGACCTGGGGGAACATGTCGCCGGCGCGGACTGGTTCGTGACGAGCTTTCCGCTCCCTGATCGCTGTGACCGGACCGCGCCGCGCGCTGGGCCCGGCGTGGATCGCCTTGAACGTGAACGCTGGGATGGTCTTGCCGATCTCGTGGTCGAACGAGTCGTTGTTGGTCAGGTGGCCGTAGACCATGATCTTCAGGCCGGTGGTCCAGTTGCTCTCCAACACGTTCTTGGCGAGCGTGCCGGAGCAGACGACGTCCAGGAAGGTCGCGGTTCCGTCGTCCCAGCGACCAGTGTCCTTGATGAAGCGGCGGTCGTTGTTGAAACCAAGGATGAACTTGACCTCGAACCGGTCGGGGTGTCCGACGTCTCGGGGCACACCGCACAGGTCGCCGATTTGCAGGAAGAGGTTCTCGGGCATGGAAGATCTCCTTTGTAGTGCTCGATGAGTCGGTTCAGAAGCGCGGCGGCTTGGGGAGTGAGCGCGGCCCTCTGGCGGCTTGATGCAACGTGCTAGGCCGGTAGCGCGGATCGACTTCGCGTGAGGAAGTCGTCCAGGCGGACAACGCCCGTCAACGGCGGGGCCTGGTACTCAACGGTAGGTGTGGAGGCGTTCCACCTGTCGGCTCGCGCGATTCGCGCCCACACGACGAGCAGGCCTCCCAGACAAGACACCACCCAAGGGCATGTCGTTTGTGGAGCGGGCTGCTGAGTGTTCGCCAGCACGTCCGTGGCAGTACGTTCGTCGGCTCGGCCGTGATGAAGGCACGTCGAATGGCTCAGGCACGGCGCCCCTCAGGAGTCGGCGGTGCTCCGTTGCTGCGGTGGAGTGGCCCAGCTGTCTTCAGGGATCTCGATGTACCGGCTGATGCCCAGCTTGCCGGTGGCTTCGCGTGCTGCTCTGGCAGTGCCGCCGTGTTGTGTGCGGGCACAGTCCCAGCACAAGGGGGTGTCGTCGCCGCTGTCACGCACGTAGCGCGTGGCGAGGTTGGCGCAGTAGTCACATCGGGGTTGAAGCCTTACCCATTTCACCGCGGCCCGCGGCGCGTGCTCAGCCGCGAGAACCAGTTCCACCGCCGAGCGCGGAGAGCTAGCGAGTCCGACAGTGAAGGTGATGGTGCCGCAGTCGTGGCGCAGCCGCACCGCGTAGACGTTGTCAACGGAAGAAGCTGCCGACGTGTGCTCGGCGCCTGTCTGTTCCGAGCCGTTCGGTCCTGGATCGCTGGGTGCGGTCATTGCGCCGACTTCCGATCCGACGACGCGGTGGTGTCGATCGGCAAGAGTGTCTCTCCAGTGTGGATTGTCGTCTGGTTCTTGTGGGTCTCCCAGCCTGAGGTGGCGAAGTCGAGCAACTTCGCAGCGGCGGGTGTGAACTCTTCGAGTTCCACCGTGCCGCGGTCCCAGCTGTGCTCTCCGCATTGCAGGATCGCTGCCATGCGCACCACGGCCATCGGGAGAGACTGGAGTTCTTCGAACCACTCGTTCGCCACTTGGTCGGACCAGCCCAACTCGTACCGGTCGGATGCCTGCTTGGTGATCTCGATGTAGATCGAGTCATCGACGTAGGTCAGGCAGACGTCACCGATCCTGTGACCGGCCTCGTCCGCTGTCCCGCTCTCCACGGGCATGAGGTTCTCCTCGCAGAACGTGATTGAGGTGGGCCAGCCGGACTCAGCTGGACGGACCGTTGAGCGCCAGCGAAGTGGCGCAGTTCCCGCAAACGCGGGGCTTCGGCGGTATGGACTTCTCCTCGTCCTGCTCCTGCTGGAGGTTCGCAGAGACATTGAGGGGCTTGGGGAAATCGGCTGAGTCGTAGCTGGACTCGTCGCTGAGATCGATGCCGCGCAGTGCGGCCTCGTAGTGCCAGGCCGCGTGGTGCAGGCGCCGCAGATCGTCGCCAGCTGGCACCAGGCCAGCTACCGCACGCACGCAGCCAATGCAGAACTCATCAGCGCGATACTGGTACGCCAGGGCATGGGGGACGTCCTCCCATCGCCAGCCCAGGCTGTCGGCGTAGGCGTCGAGGTCGGCGTCAGTCGGGTTGCGGATCCGAGTGACGGCGTTCATGTATCGGCCGTGGGCGAACTGTTCCCAGGTGTGGCCGGCCGCCAGGGTGTGCAGGTCGTCGGTCTCAGTTCCGGCGGGCAGCGGCGTGTAGGCGCACTGCCACGCAGACGTAGCGATGCCGATCACCCGTGCAGGTGGGACGTAGAGGATGTCGCCGTCGTGGATCTCTTCGTGTGACTGCACCGCGCTGTAAGCTTCGCCGCGGCTGTAGAACACCCACACGCGCGGGTTGGGGTTCGAGGGGATGTGCGGGTCGTCAAACGGGTGGATGTAGCCGGCCACGAGGTCTCCTATCGCCTTCTGTTGAGGAGTGGAGGTGGGTGTGCCGCGCGCCCGCACCGCCTTGGGGGGCAGGAGGCGGGGGGCTGCGCGGCACACCCGGCAGGTGGCGCCCGGTTATCGTGTCCGTGGCGCCACAAAGCCTTGTCGTGAAATGGTTTCTCGTTGCTGAGTGAGAAGGTCTTCTGCAGTACCGCAGGTGTGGGCGCGACCTGCTCGCAGGCGTTCTGGGAGTCGTCAGCCCGATGAAACGCCGGGCAATGTCCTGTCACAGGTCGCTGAGGTGGTGATGTGTGCGGAGTCGCTCGTCAGGTACGACTCGTCGTTGCCGCGGATGCGAAGCTGCCCGATGCGGTAGCGGAAGGCGGGAGCGGTCAAAATTCCGCTCGCCATCTCGGCACGCAGCAGGTGAGCGTCAGCTTCGACGTGGCGGTTGCTTGCCAGCAGGCTCAGCACGTGTGTCGACAGCTGTTCGTCATCTGCGATGTCGATCGTGACGCCTTCCTCGGCGCATCGTCGGAGTACAGCCTCGATGCGTTCCACCGGATTGAGCACGCGATGGACGTGTCCGAAGGGGATCGTGGCGATTGAGCGGCGACTGACGCGCCGCAGCACCACGAAGTCGTCCTGGTAGGTGGAGAGCGAGTAGCGATCTCCCGACGGGTTTTCGGTGATCTCGACGACTCGGTAACGACCCCACGCTTCGAGGACGCTTCCCTCGTAGACGACGTAGTCACCGAAAGCAGGTGACACAGTGCCGAACTCGCCGATGCTGGGGCTTGGCAGGCCGTACATGGTTACCTCCGGCCGGGCCCTCCCGCGAACCACTCGTCGGTCAACGCGGGTCAAGGGCCGATGCGCGAAACGGAAAGGGTGTGCGATCGCGGAGGTCGTGACGCTCCAGCGCCTCTGAACGAGAGGGCGCGGGTTTGTCTTTACGTACCAGGCGATGGGTAGACCAGCGCGTAGCTAGACGTGCTCACACGCCAGCGAGTCGAGGCCGCCGATACTGGTCGGCCGGCCGAAGTGCGCGCCTCAAGCGTCGTGAACTCGGCACCGAGTGGCAGCTAGGCGATGTCGAGGACTTCGCGTGGTTCCCGGACTCCGCGTGCGATCCCGTTCATGATGTGGTGCAGGGACTCTGCGTATGTCCAGCCGCTCACGCCTTCGTGGCCCGAAGCGGCAATGAGCAGTGCGTCAACGGCATCCTGCTCGTCGAGCCACCGAGCTCCGACGATCTGCCCGAGTTTGATCGCGGCGACGAACAGTGTGTGAGCGCGGGTTCCAGGCGTGGCCTCCCGCACTTTCGTGGTTTCTCCGCGTACCGCGGCCGCCGCGTAGGCGGTCGCACGGCGTGCGGGCAAGATCACGCCTCCGGACGTGCGAGCAGGAAGATCGGCTGCTCGAGGCGGCGTGAGTGCTGTGACAATCCAGAGGGGTAGCGGTGCAACGGGCAGAAGAGGTTGAGCGAGGCGATACAGGCGTCGTTTCCCCGCCACTCGGAGGGCCGACCCGGCCGCGATGATGCAGCCGTGCTGGGCGCGCGTGTCGATGTGCCAGCCGAGTGCCCCGACCGTGTTGCGCAGTGCGACATCCTGGGGAGCCTGGAAGTAGCGGTGCTCCCCTCCAGACGGGGTCCACACGCGGTAGGTGTGGACTGGGTCTGGTTCACCGAGGTCGTGAGCGAGCAGCCTCAGCACGTCACGCCCATGACGAACGCCCCGGCGTGCCCATTGGGCGGGTGGGAGTTCGCCGTGGGCGGCGTCGAGGTCGAGGACGACCAGCTCAGCTGCCCGGCACGAAATGGCGATGTTGTAGGGGGCTCTCGCCCACCAGACTGAGATCTTCTCCTGGCTGGTGGTTGCCACCGAGTCCCAGCCCTCGAACAGAGGGACCTTGCTGTCGACCCCGGCCGGCACAACTGGCCACCCTCGGGCCGCCGCAGCACACGCTGCCGCGAGTTGCCGGGAGCTCACGATCCGGCTCATTTCTCTCGGGCGGGTAGGGGCCACCCACGCGGTGGCCCCTACCCGAGGACTAGGCGGCTACCGGCTCAGACGAGCTCGCCAGGGTGGAGGCCTCGACCTGCTCGGCGGCGTCTGCCGTGCCAGCGGTGCCGTCGAGTGGACGGCCGTCTTCGTCGAGCCCGAGGATGTAGTTCTCGACGGGGCTGAGCCCCATGCCGAGCTCCTTGAGAATGGTCATCAGCAGAACCGTCTCGGGACCGGCGTTCTTCCACGGGCTCTTCTGCTTGGAGATCCTGGCCTCGACCGCGAACGCCCAAAGTCCCAGAGTGAGCATGGCGGCGTGCTCCTCGCTCGCGCCGTCGATCCGCTTCTGAAGTGCGTCCTGACTCAGAGCCGGCTTCACGCCTTCGCCGCTCGCTGCGGCTCCGGCCAGGCACTCCCTCAGCAGCGGGTGAGAGTGCTCGATCGCCCTCTTGAACTCGTAGCCGGCGACGACCGCGAGCTGCGCGGTCCGGCGGTGGATACGGAAGCCCTTCGGGTACTTCACTTCGCGGAACTTCTCCGCCATCCAGGCCTGGCGCGGCTCGATCGAGAGAGGCCATTCCCCGTTGAACTTGATCGTCAGTCGTCGATCGGCCAGTTCCTCCGGGGTCATCTTGCCGGCCGGTTTGAGAGCCGCCACGCCCTTCGGGGCATCGAGCATGGCGTGGCCAAACCCCCGGAAATCCCGGCACAGGTGCACGGGAACCGCCTTGCGGGTCTCGCCGTGGCCCTCGAAATCAATCAGCACCACGTTTCCGGGGCAGTTCTTGTGCGCCGCAGGAGTGAGGGCGGTGCCGGGCTCGTGAGCGGGACTGGGACGCAGCACCGTCAGAGCTGCGGAGTCGTTGTCGGCCGCGAGCTCCATCGCCGTCACGATCGGAGTCTTGCTCTTGGCGAATTTCGCCTGCAGCGGCCGAAGCAGATCGGCGTCCCGCCTTTGCTGCATGAGCTCGTACGCCTTGTTCCTCAGGCCGTACCGGTTGGTCTGTGCCGTCTGAGTGAGTGCCTCGACAGCCTCGGGATCATGGTCGACCTCGGCTTCGAAACCCGCGATCAGCAGCATGTCGTCGAGGGTCAGGTTCTCGTTGTTCTGGGACGCCTGGACTGCGGCTTTCGACTGCACCGCGGTGTGGAGCTTCTTCGCGTCCTTCAGCGGCATGTGCCGCTGCGTAGCCAACTCTTGAGGCGTCACGTCGAGAAGGACGAGCTGATGAAGCGCGGCCATCTTGTCGCCCGTGGTGATGTCAGCACGGCGCTCGTTGATGCGCAGCTGGCTGAAGATCCTGGCCTTGACGGCATCGCGCTCATCGTCATCGTCGTTGCTCGGCCGCACGAGCACGAGCAGCTTGTCCAGGCCGGCCTTGAGCGCGGCGAGGGTGCGCATCTTGCCGTCGTGAACGGCCAGGCGGCCGTGGTGGTCACGGCGTGCTTCGATGACGATGTCGACGCCGAACTGTTCGACGCTGCTGGAGAAGACCTCGTCCTCGATGACGGTCTGCCTGGTGTTCTCCGTGACGTCCTTGCCGAGGTACAGCGCACGCGGGTGGGCGAAGAGCAGCTCGTAGCCTTCCCGCTCCATGATCACTTGGATGGAGTCTTCAGGAACGTCGGGCGTGGTCTCGGCCGCGGCTGCGGGGGTGTCCTCGTCGGCAGGCTGGTCGAGACGATCATCGGTCTTGGTGCTCACGTGGTTTTTTCTCCTTGGAATAGAGGGGGAACGCTGATCGTGTGAAGGCGCGCCGAGTGTGTGGTCGCACGAAAATGCGGACTCGGCTCGGCCGAATCCGCTGCGCACGAAAGAGATACGAGAACTGGCGTGTGTCCTTCAGTCCACGGCGAGCGGACTGATGTGCAGAAGCGCGGCGGCGATCCGCAGGAACCCCGATGCCCGTATCGACCTGAAGCCGACCGGGCGGCGCGCCGTCCACATCGCTGTCGTAGAACGCGAGCCCGGCCGACTCATCACTGAACGCTGGGGGGCTTTCGCCCGCAGCAGAGGGAGATCGGAAGCAGACAGGAGCCACGACAACGTGGCGCGGTCATCTGCCTTCGTCCCACTGACGTAGGGCAGACCGGAGTCGAGGTCTGTTGGCTGAGCCACGCCGAACCCCGCACTGGAAGTCACTCCACCGCTGAGGAAGCGGAACAGGTGAGCGGAATCGGCTCATGCTCAAGGCGTGCCGGACATGTCGTCGACTTGCTCACGAGTTGGTAGACGTTCAACTCACCGCGGCGAACACTCGCTTTCGTGTCTCCGCGTTGCCCGACGAGTTGATAGCCACGCCACGAGCTATGGGCGGTCGACCGCAGTAGCCGCCTGCCGGCTGGTGACGACTCGCGCCCACTCCGCTGTGAGGCGGGCGTACTCGGCGTCGCAGCTACATCCGTGATCCACGCTCATGCAGTGCGCGTAGAAGCCGTGGCTTTGACTGGTCTCCCTGGTGAGTCCAAGGGCGTCGATGCCGTTGTAGTGGCTGCCGAAGATCTGTCCGAGCAGGTCGTCCGTCGTGCTCTGCAGATCAAGCTCGGTGACGTCGACGCGCATAGCCCATCCCGGCTGCGCACAGTCGAGCTGGGCGGCTCCGCGCGCCACCCTCACGGGGATGCTGTCAGCTCCTCCGCTGGTCATCTCTACCGTCCTTCGAGTCTGCCTCTCACGAAGCCTTCCGGCTCCGTAGGCGGATGAACGTGGTTTCGTGTGGCGCGATGGCGAGGCCACACCGTGGAGTGGATGGGCGCCAATCCCGCACGAGGATCGCAAGTTGGCAGTCCTCTCGTGTCTGTTCCAGACCAGCCGTACCGCCTCCGCTGCACGACACCGACTCGTCGTCGCGGAAGGTCAAGGCCTGGAACAAGATCTGTGCGAACTGCAGAATGTGCCGACTTCCCGCCAATGACACCGACCGCGGCGCTTGACAGGCCACCCGCGGAGCTGTGAGCCGGACTGCGTCACCAGCAAGCGGCATTCTTCCGGCCTGACCGTCCTCACAGGACGGAGATCTGCACCTCAACGAGTTCGAGGAGGACGAGACAGCGCAAGCCACGCCTGATCCGAGGCGTCGCTCAGCCGATGACGTCGGTACTTCTCGCGGACAAGTTGGGGATCTCCTTCTGGTGCAACACCCAGTCACCGCCCGGAACCTTGTTGTCCGGGGTGAGTTCGCACGCGACTGTGTCGCCGGCCTCGTACAGCCAGGCGGAAACCGGGCCGGCGTTCGAGTGGACCGTGGCAAGCACTCGCACGTAGATGCACGTCGGGTCGGCAGGGTCGTAGCCTTCGAGCTCGTCGAGCTGGCGGAGAACGTCTTCGTACTGGTCCTGCCAGACGCTCATGAGTTCACCGACGACACCGTTGGAGTCGCCAGTCCTTTCGACAACAAGGGGAAGCCCGCCGGCGTCGTAAAGGCAGTACCCGTCCAAGCGACCCCGTTCCTCCGCAGCGGTGCGGCCCTCAAGGTGCTTCTGGTAATTGAACAACCCGCGCCTGAGGGTCCCGTAGACGAAGAACGGAGGCTGGATCAGCTCGGTCGGCACGAGGTACCTACTTTCCCTGTGGGCAGGCTGGGAGGACGAGGAGTAGTCATCAGCGCGGGAACCGTGCTCCCGGCGGCAAAGCGTCTGGGTGTTCGACGAGAGTTGGCGACCAGACCCGGCGATCGGGCCTACTGGTCCGCTACGAAGAGCCGGTGCTGTCTGGCGCAGCGGCTGTGTCGGCGCAAGACAGCACGACACCTCGTTGTGGATCCGACGCGTCGGTCAATCCGATGTCGCAGAGAATCCTGAACTGTTACTAACAGCAAAGACTTTCTTGTCCTTGCAGAGCCAGACTCGAATTATCGGGGCCCTCAACACCGGAACTTTCGTTCATCGCCAGCAAGACGGTGAACAAACAGCTAGAGGCGCCCTGAGAAGCCCTCCGATCCGACAACAGCAAGTACGTTGCCAGCCGCTTCGAGCGCGGTCGCGAGAGGACGGCGCATGAGAGGAAGGCAGTAGATCCCTTGCACACTGATGCGCGCGGCCTCGCACCACGGTGTGCGATCTGAGTCGACCGCGGTGACGAGCAGAATTCCGCTGCGGGCGGGCAGATTCCGCTGAAGGCAGAGCGTCACGGTCTGTTCGTCGAGCAGTACGACCGACGCCGCGGCCCAGGCACGAAGGGAAGGTGCTTCTGCTCGAACGACTTGCAAGCCGCGTTGTGGCCGTTGACAACTGAAGGTCGCCGAGATGAAGTCGAGCAGAAGCCGAGAAGATGATGTTCGGACCGCGGCGGAAGTGCCTTTGGCGGCGGGAAACTCACGCATAGCTCCTTCTTTCGGAGAGACGAGCAACCACCACCACCGTCACGCAGGTGGCGGCCAGAACGGCGGGCAGTGCTGCGAATCGGACCGTGGGGCTCGGGTGGAGCGAGGTTGCTCGATATGGCCAGCTGCATGCCGTAGTGCGATGCGCAGTGTCAGCTGACTTGGGTGGTAGCCGTTCCAGCGCTCCGGGTTGTCGATCGCGTAGCCGGCTATCGGCGCTTTGGGGCAGCGGGGATCCACGGATCGCACGAAGCTCAGCATTGTCCGTCGAGAGCCTGAGCTGCTCAGGCATGTCGAGTACGCGGCGTTCCAAGTGTCTGGCCCAGGATCCGCGTCCAAAGCGCCGATCCGATCCCGGACGAGACCTTCCAGTGGCTGCCCGAGGCCATCGACCAACCTGTCGAGCAGCCTCGCCAGGTGACGTGTCATGGCTGAACCCCGAACACACCCGAAAAGCCGCATTCATGGGCTTCCTCTGCCTCCTGGCTGAACTGCCCAGGAGTCACACGGATCGTCTCCCAGCCTTGGTCGCCTAAGTCTGTTAGGGCGCGTTGGACCTCAGTCCATGTGCACGCATCTTCAAGCAGGAGTGCGTACTCTCCACGGCCGATTTTTCGGACGCCGCTGATCCTGTACATCTGGCTGTCCTCATCAATGTGTTGCCGATCCCAGACTTCACGTAGTCCTGGTGGGCGTCGCTCACGTGTTGTCGATGCCTGGACGTGATCTGACAGAAGTTCGGGCCCGCCGACATGCCGGCGGGCCCGAAGGGTGAATCAGAGTTCAGAACGAGGGCTCGTCGCCGAAACCACCGGCGTCGGCCGCCGGATCGGGTCCCCACGATCCGCCAGGCGACTCACTGCCACCGTCACCACCAGGTTGCTGGCCGCCGCCGCTTCCACGGCTGACCTTGTTGACCTTCGCGGTCGCGTAGCGCAGCGAGGGGCCGATCTCGTCGACCTCCAGCTCCACGACAGTGCGCTGCTCACCTTCCTTCGTCTCGAAAGAACGCTGGCGCAACCGTCCGGAGACGAGCACTCGCGAACCGCGGGTGACCGACTCCGCCACGTTCTCGGCGACCTGCCGCCACACGTTGCACCGCAGGAACAGCGCTTCGCCGTCCTTCCACTCGCCCGAATTCCTGTCGAACTTGCGGGGTGTGGAAGCGACCGTGAAGGACGCCACGGCTGCACCTCTCTGGGTGAAGCGCAGTTCAGGGTCGGCAGTCAGGTTCCCGACCACTGTGATCGTCGTTTCTCCAGCCATGGCTGATCCTCTCGTGAGAGCTCGTATCGTTCTGTGCGGATCTGTTGTGGACAGTTGCAGGCGTCAACCCGTCGAAATCCCAAGACTGAGGAGACGGAAGACCCGCCTACGTGTCGGCACGCTCTGCGAAGATCGCTGCCGCATCGATGTCCGCCTGGAGCGCGAGGAAACCAAGCTCTGCAGGCGGGATAGCTGCCGTGAAAGCGGCGCGTAGCAGCCTGGACAACTGATGTTCCGGGCGAACCTCAACCGCGACGTCCAGCGCCACCGAGGCAAGCGCTCCTTCTCCCCGTAGATAGGCGTAAAACGCTGCCAAGGCTGCAGGCTCAGCACGGTACGGAGCTGGGCACTCCCGGGTGAGCGTGAAGAACAGATGCTCAGCGGCCACGGCCTGCTCGTCCTTGGCGAAGAACAACGAGGCGTCACGGACCCGAACATCGTCCAACGCCAGTGCCATCCGTGCGACGAAGGCGTCGTCCACCTGGAGATCGCCTCGTGCTGATGAATCGACGGCGTCCCGGATCATGGTGAGTCCATCTCGGGAGGAACAAGCCCATGTCGTGGACATGCCGCCGAGCAGTTCGGCCCTTCGGGCGAGGTCCTGTTCGGAGGCTGCCTCGACATAGCTCGCCAGCTCCCCCCGGCTGGCGTGTGTCACCTTCCCAGCCGCGACGCTCGCGGCGGCCAACTCGGTTGCCGATGGATCTGGGAGCGTGCCGGACATGCCGCATTCGCCGCAGTAGCAGCACCAACGCGCACCTTCCACGCAGGCCTCGGCCCAGAGCGCGACTCCGTCCGGCAGGTGAACGTCGCCCAGGATTCGGTGAAGCGCGGTGATCACCTCGGTGTGCGGAGGTTGCCCGGTGGACGTGAGTTCGCCGCCTCCGAACATCAACACGATCGCGACGACGTTGTCGCCCTGTCCGCGGACCATCTGCGCGATCTGTTCAGCGAAGGCATCGGATTGGGATGGCTCCGGAAGGTCAGCCCTCATGGTCATGACCACGCTCCCCTCACTGCAGACCAAGCAGACCAGGGAGTTCTCCGGAGTGAAACCGATCAAGGGCGGCACGCTGGCAAGCAGCGCCCCGGCGTCCTTGCAGTTGATCTTTACCATCAGCTGTCCTTTTCGAGAGAGCCGCCACTCGTTCGTAGGCGCGCTCGGTGTGATGTCGATCCGAATGACTGGCAAGCGATTGCGCGGGTTCGGTGCCGCGTGCAGCGGCGTTCTGGACCTACCACCGCAACTAAGGCCTGTGCGGCGCGGATCACCCAGCCGCTGGCGTTCGAGGAGCAGACTCGTGCTGCACGAGCGTCCGCTAGATCCAAAGTGCAGTCCGGTCAACCAGACGGTTCGTGTTGGCACGAAACAGATGCGCACCAGCGGCCGGGACGCGGACACGCAGCGCAGGACAAGCTGGGTCGGCCCCTTGACGATCTCATCGAGGTCGGTGAGCCACTGGACATCAACGGTGCCTGGAGATCGAACGCACCGAGCCGGAGGAAAGGCGCCAACTAGTGGCGCCGCACCGCACAGCCACGAGGACAATCCTGATCGAGTGGTAGCCGTCGATCGAACTTCCAGTTGGCCGCATGCTCGCCGCGGATCATCATCAGTGCGGTGCAAAGCGCGGTTCGTGTCGGGAACGGTGGTGTCCAGCGCTCCGCACCGATGATCAGTGCGAGCCAGTAGCCGGGTGACCCGATGATGCGGCCGATCGACCAGCGAGTCTTGAGGAACGTGTCGTGGAGCTCGATGACGTACACGCGCTCAGAGTCCGCGCGCTGCGGAAAGGACTGCGAGCAGTCGCGGAGGTGGACGTGCAGGTCCAGACCGCACCTCATGACGTCGCCTCCGGAGGGACCGTTTGAGAAGCCGACACTGTTTGGCTGTCGCTCCCGCCGTCAGTGCGGCTCTGCAGGGTCTTCATGACGTCCGCGGTGGAACCGACAGGGATCGCACGTCCGTCCCGCATCAGTTCAAGACAGCCAACCGAGGTCGCGGAGGTAATCGGTCCCGGCACTGCCATTACAACTCGTCCCAGGGCGGCCGCGATCCTGGCGGTGTACGAGGTTCCGCTGCGCCTGCCGGCCTCAACGACTACGAGGCCATCGCTACAAGCGGCAACGATCCGGTTCCGCGCCAGGAAGCGGTGTCGTGCGGGCACGACTCCCGGCGGGTACTCGCTGATCAACAGTCCCTCGCGTGAGATCCGTCCCAGCAGAACGGAATTGCCCGCAGGATACGCCAAGTCAACTCCACACGGCAGCACCGCAACGGTTCGGCCATCGCTCGTGAGCGCTCCGCGATGTGCCGCCTCGTCAATGCCGTAGGCGCCACCGGCAACGACGGTGACGCCATTCGCAGCGAGGTCAGATCCGAACTCACTCGCTACCTGGACGCCGTATGGGCTAGCTGCGCGTGCTCCGGTTACGGCCACTGCCTTGCTCAGGAACTCTGACAGGCAGTGAGGCCCGCGGACCCAGAGCGCGAGTGGCTCACCACTGCCACGATCACGACGGTCGCCCTCAGACAGCGACGCCAGCTTCTCCCCAGGCCACTCAGCGTCTTCGGGGACTACAAGTCTCCCACCGCAGCGTCCGATCTCTTCCAGGTGCCTGTGAGCGAGCGCTACAGCTCTGTCGCCCGACATCGTGTTTTTCGAGGCGGACAGGACGTCACCGGAACTGATCCTGTTCGACGCCTCGACTGGACCGACTTCGGCAACCAGGGCAGTCAGTGCGGTCAGGGGTGCCTGTTCGCCGACGCAGGATCCAGCCACCAGGGACAGGTGCGCCCTGGCCAGGCGGACAGCGTCGGTCGGCTGACTTGCTGAAATCACCTTGACTCCATTGGGTTTGGTGCGATTGATCTACATCGTTCGACGAGCGACCAGCACACACGCTTACGGGGTCGAACTGGAGCGCAAGGTCGTGCCTCACGCCGACTGGCCCTGAACCTGATTGCCAGGAACGAACTGGAGTCTCTTGCCAGCAACAGAGCGGCGTTCACCCGTTGTCACAGCGCCCGATCGACGATCGTCGGCACCGGCCAGCAGTAAGTCCCGCTATGCCTTGTAGCGCACTGTTTGGGCGATGTCCGGTGGCCCGACTGTGACGCCCAGCAGGAAGGTGAGCGTCGTCGTTCGCCTACGGATCTCGAACTCAACCTCGTCACGAACCTGGCCGCGACTGAGCAGATGTGGCTGCGTGTTGCCGACGAACCGAAGGCCGATTCCGTCGCCTGGACGAACGATCTGCGCCACGGTCTTCCAGCGAGAGTCGCTCTGTGCGCACGACAGCGCCAGATGTCCCGTCGCATCGGGATGATCGATCAGCGACCACGAGGCGAGACCTTCGTGCTCAGCTCCGAACATCTCCCCTACGGCCGCAATGACGCGTACCCGCTGTCCCTGCTCACTGAGACGAAGGTTGAACAACTGCTCCTCTCGTGCTGTCACTCCCCTGGCCGCGTTGCGGAGATCCAGCTCTAGGGCGAGATGCAGGTAGAAGCGGCGTCCTTGTCTCTTCAGCAGCACGGTTTCAGCCGCGCCGAACGCCTCGACGTCGTCATGGTTCAGCACAACGGGAAGCATGATTTGCCTTGTCTTCCATGAAGTGTTGCAGGACTGGGGTTCTCGTCGACACAAGGAGCTTGACACTTCTGCCGTTCGCGCCGCTCACTCAGTTGCAACCGCGAGTAGCCGGAGTTCAGCAGTCCAACCTGCGACCAATTGGTACTTATAGGACTGTCCACAAGAGAACAATGTGAGGACTGTGCGGCAGGGAGAGGCAATGTCACCGACGTTGACTCGTAAGCACTTGGCCTAACGAGCGAGCCGAGCAAGACGCGCGGGGTCGCGGATCAACACGCTCTTGTGGCTGACTTCCAACCAGCCGCGTCGGGCGAAGTTCGAGAGCACCTTGTTGACGGTCTCCCGCCGGGCGCCGATGTACTGGGCGATCTCCTCCTGAGACAGCTCGTGGTCGAGCTGCGTACCGGACCTGCCTGACTCACCGAAGCGGATCGCGAGCTCCAGCAGCACCCTGGCCACACGTCGAGGAACATCCGCGAAGATCGCGTCGCCAACCATGTTGTTGGAGCGCCGGACCCGGCGCGCGACAACGCGCAGCATGTACTCCCCGAGTTCGGGATGAGCGTTGATCTGCTTGCGCAACGCAGTGCGCCCCACGCTCACAGCACTCACGTTGGTCACCGCCGTTGCAGTGGAGGCACGAGGTCCTGGATCGAACACCGACAGCTCGCCGAACATGTCGGCCGGTCCGCAGATCGACAGCAGGTGTTCCCTGCCGTCCGCAGTGCAGCGGCCGATCTTCACCTTGCCCGACTGGATGATGTAGAGCTGATGTCCGGCATCTCCTTGCGTGAAGATCTTCTGACCGCAGATGAATGAGCCCTGCTCTCCGACGGACGCGGCGAGTTTGGCGAGAACCGGGTCGGCCTTGGGTACGACGATGCTCATCTTGATTCCCCTACGAGCGTGAGATGGATGGATATGCGACGGGTGCGGGTGCTACGCCCCGCGTTGAGACCGCAAGCACAAGGACTAAGTGGACTGTCGCCGGATGCGACGAAGCTGGAGTCGGTGGCTTGGAGGACATCGAACGCCTTGGCACCTCACGGCCCTGTGGGCCTGCTACGGCCTACATGAACGAGATGCAGGAGGCCGGAGCGAACGAGGATCAGTCGCGGCGATGTTCCAAGCTGCAACGACGTTTGGGACGATCACCGGGTGTCTGCACAACGCGAGGCTCACCAGTCACATCTGGTCGATTGGCTCTCGACTCAGGTTGAGATCCATGTCGCCCTCGCCAACACCAGGACATGGCTGTTCACCTGCGTTGAGGAACTGGTGCTCGAAAGCGGGTACTGGGGAAACCCAACCGAGCTTCCACCTGGTCACATCCGCGGAGCCGCGGGAAGGTGCTTCGCGAACGCATCGGCGTACGCGACCGTTCACCGCCTGACCTATGTTGAAGGCTTTGCACTGTCGACCGCCGGTATCGCCTATCCGCACGCGTGGGCCGTCGATGACGCCGACAACGTCCACGACAGCACCTGGCCCGCCACGCGCGGCCTGGCGTACCTGGGCATCCCGTTCTCGGCGGCCTACGTCGAAGCGTTCAACAGGACCCTTGGCGACGCGCGCCTGGTCCACGACGCTCACCTCGACGACTACCGGGACACTCCGAGTCGGCCTACCCGATGGCGCAGTCCTTCCGCTGGGCGAACCAGTTGGCGCAGGAGCAGCTAGCTCGGGTCGTCGAGGCGGCATGTCTTAGTCCTGCTTGGTTTGTCCCTGACGCAAGGCGCTGATCTGACTTCAGTAAACACTGAAGACATCGTTATAAATGATAGTTTGCCGCATACTCACTCCTCGACCGTCAGTTCCACGGAGCTCGATTGACGCTGTGGCATAGCGGCGCCTGCGCGCCCACGGCCCTGACAACTGCTCGATTGAACGCGCACGGCGGCGCGACGCACTTCGTCCAACAGCCGCTCCGTTTGCCCGAGCGGCCGACAGCCTCCGACTCCTAACCTCGGGCTTCGACCGAGACGAGACGGGAGCCAACAGGTGAACACAGGCCACAACCCCACTTCGAAGAGCGGGAGTCGACCGGGCAGCGAGATATCGGCGATTCGATCACTGAAGTACGCCGAGCCGCTATGGGATCCCAACGAGGTCGCAGCTTTCTTGAACATACCCAAGAAGACACTTCAAAAGTGGCGTAGCGATAACACTGGGCCACCGTGGCGACGGTACGGCAAGCATGTTCGATACGAACCTCATTTGGTCAGAGAGTGGCTGTCCAACCAGTAGCCGTCGATTGACGTGACCACATCTGCAATCAACGAAATCGAGCAGAATGAGTATCAAAGTTGTGACACTTGCCTGGGAGTACGCTCCCGTGGCAGGCAACGAGCTTCTCCTGCTTCTGGCGATCGCCGATCAAGCAAATGATCTTGGCACGGATGCATGGCCTTCGATCGACACCCTCGCCCGCAAGACCAGGCTGAACAAGCGAACTGTCCAGCGACTCCTCCAGCGCCTCAGCTCAGCAGGTCTTGTCGCCATCGAGCCAGGCGGCGGCCGGCGCAGCAACCGGTACGCCATCGACCTGGACCTTCTTGTCAGCCCCTCATCGAGGACCGCCGATGACGAAGACACTCTCCCGGCAGAACACCACCCCGGACAATCTGTCACCCGTGACATCTGCGCCGCCCCAGGGGCGACAGCGCTCGACCACCTCTGCCACGACACAGCTGTGTCGCCCAACCCGTCCTGCACAGCCCTCTCCCCGTCCCCAGCATCTCGCGCTCACCCTGGCGACGCAGACGACGCGGCAACGGCCGAGACAGCAAGGGCAGCAAGGGCAGCAAGGGCAGCAACGGGAATCATCGACGAAATCCAAGCCGTTGCACCGATGTCGCATCAGGACCATCGCACCCTGGAACTCAAAGTCCGTGATTCCCTGGCGGCAGGACACGATCCCGACCAGATCCTCCGGCACCTCACGGAGAACCTTCGCAGCGCCCGTTCCCCGATAGCCGTGATCCATTCGCGACTTCGGAACCTGCCACCCAAGCCCACGCACGGCCGGACTTCCATTGCCCGGCCCGAATGGTGTGGAACTTGCGACGGCCCCGAGCCGCACCGCAGGTTGATCCAACGCGACGACGGTCGTGTACAGGCATGCCCCAACTGTCACCCCAAGCACCGCGCAAGATCAGCGGGAACAAACCGCTGACAGTCCGACGACAGCGATATCGACAAGGCAGCGCTCGGCAAGGTCGAACTCAGTCACCCCTCCCTCGGTCAGGCAGCGCGATGCCACAACCCTCAGGACTACCCAAGACTGGTACATCTATGTACCATTGGTACTTAGATGTACCAGAGGTGGCCTCACAAGGCCGCCCACGAGGCATACCGCCAGAATGGGAGGGGTTCACATGCTCGATCACCCACGGGAGGGCCAGGTGCCACGACGCAGCGGCGACCAACCGCCCGCCGTCTACGTGATCGAAGGGACGTTCCCTGATGTCAGGCTCCGCGACGACGCTCCCGTCAGTGCACATTTCGCTGTTGCGTTCGCCAAGGCACTGAAAGCCGCGGTGGAGGCGAGCACCGGAAGCCTGCGATCGATCGCCAAGGATGCCGGCGTGACACACCCAACCGTGACGAGGATCCTGGACGGGCAGACGTTGCCCGATCTGCGGTCGATATCCGGCCTGGAAGTCGCACTGCGCACGAGCCTCTATCCCGCCGAGCTGCATCGGCAGTTCTCGGAGACGCATTCAGGTGCGGACGAGGCTTCAGGCGAAGCCGACCAGAGTCACTGACCTGACCGCAACACTTGGCGGTAACTGTCAGGTATTCGTGCGCCACCGGTTTCATACACCGCTGCATTCAACAGCGATTTCGCAATTAAAGCAGCGTTGAGCGCACCTTAAATTGCCAGCAAGCCACGCTGGCGTTCTCCTTGGGCAAAAATGGCCAACAGGCGACCACTCCCCTGTCGCCAGGCTGCGCGCCCACCGTTCAAGAAGCTCGACTTGCAGAAGGCATCATGGCGTACATCGACGATCGTTGGTGGCAAGAGAAGAAGGATCCGGTCACCAAAGAAGTCATCCGGGACGCGAAAGGCCGTCCCATACTGGAAAAGAGTTCACGCTACGGCAAAGGTGACCGCTACCGCGTGCGCTGGAAGCTTCCCGGAGGCAAGGAGGACAACAAGAGCTTCCCCGACAAGCAACACAAGGAAGCCAAGGCGTTCAAGACCCAGATCGAAAACTCTCTGAGGACCAAGAGCTACGTCTCGCCCAAAGCCGGAGACATGAAGGTCCGCGAGTACGCGGAGAGCTACAAGAACGGCAGGTCACCTGACGAACGCAGCCGAGCTTCGCTCGACAGCCTGTTCGCCTGCCAGGTCTACCCGTTCATGGGCGACATGTCACTGAACGAGGTCGCGCTTGACGGGACCGTGATCAGGAACTGGCTGGCCTGGATGAACAACGTCTCCGGGATCGCGGTGAACTACCAGTACCAGGTCTGGATCAACCTGTCCGCGATGCTGGACGCAGCGGTCGTGGACGAAAAGATCCATCGAAACCCGTGCAAGCTCGGCACCATCTCAGCACCCAAACCGGTGCAGAAACTGATCACGCCTTGGACGGACGAGAAGCTCCAAGGGATCCACGAGTCCCTTCCGCCTGAACATCAGGTGGTGGTGCCAATCGGCGGCGGGCTAGGGCTCCGACAGGGCGAGATTCTTGCTTTCAACAGGGAGGACATCAACCGCAAGGACATGACCTATCACTGCAGACTGCAGGTTACTTACATCAACGGGAAGCTGAAGTTCAAGCTCCCGAAAGGCCACAAGACCCGCATCGTTCCAATCTCGGGCGGAACGCTGCACCACATCGACTATCATTGCGAGCTTTATCCGTCAGTGGAAGTCACACTTCCCTGGGGAGAGAACGACAGCAAGGAGACCCACACCGCCAACCTCATCCTGCCGTACCGCGGCGTGACCGCGTGGCGCGGATCGATGTTTCTCAACCAGATCTGGAAGCCAACCTTCTCAATCGCCGGAATCCCCTACATCAAAGGCGACGACGGGATGCACGCCCTGAGGCACCTGTACGCGTCGCACATGCTCGCCTCGAACGTCAGCATCAAGGAACTGTCGGTGTTCCTCGGCCACTCAAGCGAGGCCTTCACTCTGAAGACCTACGCTCATCTCATGCCGTCGAGCTACGGACGAGCCAGGCTGGCCGCAGATACACTGTTCGCACCGCCTGCTTGAGGAACCGGTCTCAGGACCTCCTCGCGGGCGCGAGATCTCGAATTCGCGATCTCGACCTCTCGACCAGGGGCCCCAGAGGGGCCCCATGATCATCAACTAGCGCCAAGCACTCATAAACAGCCAGGTCAGACCGCCCATCCGGCGTGCCGCCGAATCATGTGCGACATGATCCCCAACGCGGAGCACTGGAGGGTGTCGGTCGCGGAGGCCCAGGAGCTCCAGCACTCGATCATGGGTTACCTGCCTGGGTACGCGACTCCGCGGATCGTGTGCGACGTGCCGTACGTGGGCAAGCGGTGGGTGCACCAGCTCGCTGAGTACGACCGCGAACTGGGCATTTCCTACTGGACGAAGAACTACCGCACCGGGATCGAGCTCGAAGACCCGGAGGCGTTGGACCGCCGTTACCCGTACTACGACCCGATCTCGACTTTGGGCGAGGCCGGCAAGAAGTGGTGGACCGACCAGGCCTGACGGGTCACGATGGGGCCGTTTTCGGAGCACCTTCCGAGGGCGGCCCCATCAGCATGTTTTACCTGGTCAGCACCCATAGCGCTCCATCGTGAGCCGCACAGACAGCGCGGAGGCTGACTGCTGCTAGCCGGGCTTGCGTTCCTCCTGGATCGACTTCACGGCCTCTTCCACCGACTGAGCCACCGGGAGCACCTGGGTCAGGGCGCTGGCCATCAGGGGACGCGCAGCTGCCACAGCCGTGGCCACGATGGCGAACCCCACCTTCGCGCGCTGTGCCCGCGCGTACAGCTCCAGCAGCATCGACAGCGCGGACGAGCCCATGAAGTCCACGGTCAGCTCCACCACCAGGCCGTCGGGCTGTTTGGCCAGGTGCTCGAACAGGGCCGTTCCCACCTTGTCCACGCTGATCATGTCGAGCTCGCCGCTGACGGCGACGACAAGCACGCCGTCATGGTCGCTGGTCTGCATGTCGGCCACCGACGTTGTGTCACCCGAAGTCACTGAAACGCCTCACTGGAGATCCCCCGACTGTTGTCCTCTGACCGATGTTGCGAGCCGCGGCTTGCCGCCGCGTTCACGCAGCGACGCGCACAACACCGGGTTGTCATGAACCCGCAGGTCATGGGCAACCAGGGCGATCGGCGTCGTCACCGATGAGAGATACCCAGTCACCCCGCCCGGCAATCGCACCATCATCCGTTCGTGAACAGGTGATTGTGATCACCTGAAAGCGGGCACGTCATGCACGTGACGACCGACCACGAAGACCTGCTGCACGCGCACTTGAGCCGCGAGGCGCAGGAGTTACTCGACCCGCACCACCACCGTGCGAGCATTCATCTCGGCGACCGGCTCGTCGTCGACCCCGATCAGGTGCTCGCGAACGTCGCGATGGCGATGGAGCGCCTGGACCTCGACATCAACACGCCGGTGAGCATCGAGGACGACGTCGCGACTCTCGATGAGCTGGTCGCACTGGTCGGCCACTTCGACCAGGGGCCGGCACTCATCGCGCACACGCTCAACACCGCGGCGCGCGTCATCAAGTCCCGCTATCCCTCCGAGCTCGTCCGCCACCCGCTGCCGCCCGACTGCGACCTGCGCCGGCTGTTCCACGCGGACGTCGACGAACGCAGCCAGAACGTCGCCCGATCAGCGTTCAACCAGAGGTTGGCGCAGGATGTGGACGTGCGGGAAACGGAGATCGCGGTGGAGCTGGACTGGCTCTCCGCGCAGCAGCGGATCGAGGTCTTCATGGCGGTGTTCTTCCTGTACGGGACAAAAGTCGGAGCGTTGCAGAACCGGACAGGCCTGCGATGAGGTGCCTCGTCATGGGCGCGACCGGGCACCTCGGGTCGCGCCTCGTGCCGGAGCTCCTCACATGCGATCACGAAGTCGCTGTGCTCGTGCGCGACCGCATGGACACGGCACGGTTTCCCACCAACGTGCTGGTGCACGTCGGTGACGCAACGGACCCGGACGCGGTTCGAAAAGCGTTGGCCGGCAACGACCTCGTGTACTTCCTCGTGCACTCGTTGGACCAGCCGGACTTCGCCGACATCGACCGCGAGGCCGCCGCCGTGCTGACGGCAGCGGCGGCGGACGAGGCAGTCCGGCAGATCGTCTACGTCGGCGGCCCGCGCCCCGACTCCTCCGCACTGTCCGCGCACCTCGCCTCACGGGCCGAGGTCGGTGATCTCCTGGCCGCGGGACCGGTGCCCGCACTCGTGCTGCAGGCATCGATGATCATCGGTGCCGGTTCGGCGAGCTTCGAGCTGCTGCGGTCGACCGCGCGGCTCACTCCGTGGGTGCCGGTTCCGTCGTGGATGCACAACTCCAGCAGGCCGGTCGCGATCGCCGACGTCCTGCACTTCCTGACGGCCGCCGCGAGCCTCCCCGAACCGGTCGACGGCGTGTTCGACGTACCCGGACCGGAACGGCTCACCTACCTGGAGCTGGTGCAAAGATGCGCACGGGTGCTGCGGCTCCCGGTCCGCATCCCGGTGCCGGCACCGTTGTGGTCGCACAAGCTCGCCGCGCAGTTCGCCGGAATGGTGACGCCGGTGCCTGCCGCGGTCGCGGAGCCGTTGTTCGCGTCGCTGAACCACGACCTCATCGCGGACGGTCCACCCGCCGCGGACGTGATTCCCGCACCGCCCGGCGGCATGACCAGTGTCGACAACGCCATCCGCGCCGCCGTCACATCGGAGGCAGAAAAGACCGACGGTGAGGTGTTCACCGAGGAACGCACGGTACTGACCGACGCATCACCAGAGGACGTGTGGCGCACGGTGAACACGCTGGGCGGCAAGAACGGCTGGTACACCGTCCCTCTCGTGTGGACGGTCCGCGGCATGGTCGACCACCTGTTCGGCGGCATCGGGCTGTACCGCGGCCGGGCACCCGAGATCGCGGAGGGGGACGTGGTCGACTTCTGTACCGTCGTGCATCGCGACGACGAGACGAAGCAGCTGGTGCTGAGGGCCGACATGAAGATGCCCGGGCACACCCTCCTCGACATGCGCGTCGACCGAAAGGATGGCCGCACGCGCTATCGCCAGAAGGTCACGTTCACCGCCGACCGACTGCTTGGGCAGCTGTACTGGATGACCCAAAAGCCCTTGCACGACATTGTGTTCGCAACCATGGCGCGCGGAATCGTCAGAAAGGCTTCGGCGGCGCACCAGGGCCGGTGATCCTCTTGACGTGGTCTTCGTCTGTTGACCGGGCAGATGAGCGGTACGTCGTGTCCCCGTTGACATCGCGGCGGGCGCACCATCCTGTCGCGCTCTCACCACGGAACACCCATGCCATTCCCATCATCGACCACACAGTGCGGAGCCATGACAACATCGAGTTGGGGCCACCGAGTCACCTGGCCCTACGAGGCAGCCATCTCCGTCGCAGCACCGCGTCACCAACAGACCAACGGCAACCCGAATCCCGCGTGGACAGAAGTCGTGGTCACCGTCACCAACGGCAACAGCCCTGCTTACAGAGCCAGCACCTTGCGCGTCGAGGCGTACACGAACGACCGAACCATCAAGCCCATCGTGCCGGATGTCGCAGGAATCCCTTTACAGGACAAGACAATCGAACCCAACGAAACCTTCAGCTTCTCCCTGATCTTCGCCACGCGCACCCTCGGCAGGGACCTGACACTTCGCTGGAGCAGCAGCGACGACCGCGTACGCCCGATCACCACCTTCAATGGTGACGTGGCCCCCTGACGAATCGCGCCAATCGACGATCGCATCCTGCTCTCCAAACCCGTTGGCAAGTACAGGTTCCACGGCTCGCGGGACTTCCCGACACGGAGAAGCGGGCGACAGCGTGGTCCGCGACTGTGCAGCGGCTCGGCGACCCTGCCGAGTGGAATTGTGCGACGGTCACTGTGAGCCCGTTGTCTACACCTTGCTCGCCACCACCATGTAGTTCTCGGCCTCAGGGTTGAACGTGCTCGTTTCGATCCGAAGTCCGACCCGGTGCAGCTCGGCCTCGAGTTCGTCGTACCGGTAGGGCCAGCACGACAGCAGTTCCGAGCGGACAAGAACCGACCCAGTCGCATCGACTTGCGCGACCGCGATCTCGATGTGGTGCTCCTCCTCCCACAGCGGTGCAATCTCCCAGCGGTAGACCACGACGGCATCGCGACCGTTCCGGCGGACGAGTCGGTTACTGATGTCCAGTCGGGAACCTTTGGCCCTCACGAGTTCCCACGTGCGGGAGGTGAGCACCAAGCGCCCGCCACTGCGCAGAAGCCGTGACATCGACTCCAGAGCAGCAACCCTGCCTCTCGCGCCGGCGGCGTGGTGCAGCGAGTTGCCAACGCAGAACACCATGTCGAACGTGTTGTCCTGGAAATGGTCGGGCAACTCTTCCCAGGCTGCCCGCACTGTCCGGACAGACGCCCCGAACTCCTCAGACAACTCCGCGGTCCGGCGCACCATCGCTTCGCTGGCGTCAGTTGCGACGACCTGGATGCCAAGACCGGCGAGGCCGACCGCCAACTGTCCGGTCCCGCACGAAGAATCGAGGACGTGAGCGTTCGACGGCAGAAGACTGAGGACATCATCGAACGACGCAGCGAACTCGGCAGGAGCCAGCTTCGCATCGGAGATGAGCCACTCGTACACCTCGGCGAGCGCGTCGTAACCCGTCACAACTACTACCTCCGTCACGCGGCAGCCTCGCGGTGGCACATCAGTACATCAGCCGGGCAAGTCGGTTCACCAATGGTTTCGCCGTACGGGAGTTGACCGAGTGGCGACTGCTCTGGAAGCAGAAGTCCGCGTTGATCTCGTGCGGAGTGCCGCTGCTGGCCGTCCAGCGGACGCTTCCGCTTCGACCCGCCGGTCCGCTCACGCGCGGACGGGCCCGTGGTGCGATGGTCACCGCGCACGAGTGGTCCGGGCAGGTGCTCAGCCTGCCGGATCGAGCAGGGACCGCACCCGGCCGAGCAACTCGGCCTCGGCGTAGGGCTTGGCGAGCAGAACGGCCGGTTCGTCCAGCTTCTCCTCAGCCGGGTAACCGGACATGTACAAGGCCGCTAGCCGGGGCTGGACTCGTCGCAGCTCGGTCACCAGTTCGAGGCCCCCCATCCTGGGCATCACGATGTCTGTGACGACGAGGTCGATGTCCTTCTCGCAGTCGTCGAACAGGCCGAGCGCCTGGAGCCCGTTGCGCGCCTCGATCACCACGTACCCGGAGCGTTCGAGGACGCGACGGGTGAGGGTGCGCACCTGGTCGTCGTCCTCGACCAGCAGGATGGTCCCCGAGCCGTGGCGCGGTACGGGCAGATATGGTGCCTGTCCGGCAAACGGCGTCGTGGAGGTCTGCGCGCGGGGCAGGTAGACGGAGACCGTCGTCCCCCTGCGGGGTGAGCTGTACAGGTCGATCTGGCCACCGCTCTGTTGCACGATGCCGAACACGGTGGCCAGACCCAGACCGGTGCCTTTGCCCACAGGCTTCGTGGTGAAGTACGGCTCGAAGATCTGTGCCTGCACCGACTCGTCCATACCCGTGCCGGTGTCGCGGACGCGGAGCACCACGTAGTCGCCGGGCCGCACGCCGACGATGCGTCCGGGGTGGCAGGCGTCGAGGTGGGTGTCGTCGGTCTCGATGCTGAGCACGCCGCCGTCGGGCATCGCGTCGCGGGCGTTCGCGGCGAGGTTGAACAGGATCTGCTCGACCTGTCCGGCGTCGGCCCACACCGGCGACACGTGCGCCGGCAGGTTCAGGGTCAGTTCCACGTCCTCGCCGACCAGGGTCGTCAGCATGGTCCGCACCTTGGTGATCGTCTTGCCGAGATCGATCCGAGCGGGGTGCAGGACCTGCTGCCGGGTGAACGCGAGCAGCTGGCGGGTCAGGTTCGCGGCACGTTCGCCCGCGTGCTGGATGTCCTCGATCTCCGGACGCCGTGGGTCGTCCGGCGCGGTACGTCGCAACAGCATCTCGCTGTTGCCGTTGACCACGGTGAGGATGTTGTTGAAGTCGTGCGCGATACCACCGGTGAGCCGGCCGATGGCCTCCATCTTCTGCGTTTGCCGCAGTTGTGTCTCCAGCCGCTCGCGCTCGGCGATCTCGTCGACCAGTGCCGCGGTGCGCTCCCGCACCCGGTCCTCCAGTTCGGCGTGGGCGAGTTCCAGTGACCTGCGCGCCTGTTCGGCCTCGGCGAGTGCCTGCCGTTCCCGCTCGAGCATCCTGATGCCGCGCAACGCGCTGCCGAGCTGCTGCTGGATCGCCTCGTAGACCCAGCCCGGCATCGAACCCACCTCGAACAGCACGAACCCCAGCTGCTCCTCGATCCCGAACAGGGCAGCCACCACGAAGCTTCCCGGCGCCGGCCGGTCGATCCGATGGGGAGTGAGCATCGAGGACCGGAACGTCAGCGCCGCGCGTTCGGGACGGAGCTCGCGCTTCTCGTACGACACCAGCGGACTTGCCCACTCGTGGTCCGGCTCGAACGTCATCACGTGGCAGCCGGGGATTCCCAGTCTGGGCAGCTCCTGCACCAGTGCTTCGGTGAGCTCGGCTGCGTTGCGCGAGACGATCAGTCGCTGACCGGCTTCGCGCACCGTCTGGTCCTGCCGTTCGTGCAGGAGGTACTCGAACGTTCTCTCCCGCTCGACCACGTCGGCCACCATCAGCTGCACCCGCAGCCACAGGTCCTCGATCGCCGCCTGGTCGGTGCCGCGTTCGAGGGCGAAACGACGCAGGTAGAACAAAGGCGCCCACCACGACTGCGCCGTGCATCCGGCGCGTGCGCTGTCGCGCAGGTACTCCGCGAGCTCTCCGAGGAAGCGACCGCCACTGCCCCCTGGCAGGCCCGCGTCCAGGAACAGGCCGATCAGCCGCTCGGCCCAGCGCTCGGGCAGGACGGCCGACCTCGGGCCGAGGCTCTGGCGCAGGTTCGCGGCGACCGCCTCGGTGGTGCCGTGTTCCGGCACCGCGAGTTCCCCGTGCGCGGGAGCGGAGACGCCGTTGCCGGAGGGGATGCAGCCGCACGAACGGCGGACGACGAGCTCGGCGGGGATGACCTCCAGTGCGGGTGTGGGTTCACCGCGGATCAACGCGTGCGCGAGTTCGGCTGCCCGACGCCCCATCTCGTGGAACGGCGCGCGCACCGTGGTGAGCGCGGGTGTCCCCGCGTCGATGTTGACCCGGCGGTGCACGCTGCCCGTCGACGCCTGGGGTGAGACAGACTGGTAGCCGAGATCGTTCGAGCGGATGCAGGTGTGGTTGTCGTACCCCACGACCGCCACGTCCTCCGGCGTGCGCAGGCCCGCCTCCTGCACCGCAGTCACCGCACCCAGCGCGAACTCGTCGTTGGCCGCCGCGATGGCGTCCGGCGGTTCCGCGGCCTCGTCCAGCATCTTGGCCACCGAGTCCGCGGCGGCGGCGGGATCCCAGGACGGGGCCGGGGTGGTCACGAGCGCCGGCTCCAGCGGCAGGCCGTGCCGGGCGAGCGCGTCCAGATAGCCCTGGTAGCGGTCCTGGGCGCCGACGTGCGCGAGCGGACCGCGGACGAACCCGATCCGCCGATGCCCGTGCACCTCGATCAGGTGGCTGACCGCCTGGTCCATGCCGGCGCGGTTGTCCATCAGCACCGTCGGCCAGTCCGCCAGGTGCGCCTCGACGCTCACGATCGGGATCGGCGCGTAGCGGTCCACGAACTGCCGCATCGCGGCCTCGGTGATCTGCTGGCTGATGCGCGTCGTCCAGATGACGAGGGCGTCGATCCGGCCGGGTGCGATGAGGTCGTAGGCGGCGTTGGCTTGTCGCTTGTGGTGGTCGGGATGTGCCAGTTCGGTGCCGACGAAGCAGATCAGGTCGCATCCGAGGCTTGCCGCACCGTCGCTGACGCCCTGCCACTGCTCACCGGCGAGCTCGATGAGCGGGCCCGCGGTGATCATGCCGATGGTGGGTCGCGCTGTTCCGTCGTCTCCCACGAAACCCCCGATTGGTCACGCACCGTCATTGTGATCGCGACGGTTCCAAATGATACCCGCGGTATGCGGTTCCGGTAACACCCCACGCGTGGAATCGAGCCACCTTACAAGCCCATGAGCACATCCCAGATCGCCACTGACAGGCGGAAGAAGGCCGATGCGGATACCTCCCGCAAGACCTGCTGACGTCGTCGCTGCGGCAACCACCGGTAAACTCCCTCCTGATGCCCGAAACCCGCCATACCGCCTCGGTCGAGGTCACGACCAGCGGTGGCGGCTGGCTCGACCACGGCGTCCACATCGACCCCCACTCGCACGGCGACGGGCAACTGGTCTACGCCGCCTCGGGAGCGCTGGCCACGTCGACGGCGCGGGGAACCTGGGTGGCACCGGCGAACCGCGCCACCTGGACACCGCCGGGATTCGAGCACTCGCACCGCTTCTACGGCCGGACCGACGTGCGTCTCGTGATCGTTCCCGCGGCGTCGTGCGACGCGCTCGCGGGGCACCCCGGCGTTTTCGCGGTGAGCCCGTTGCTGCGGGAAGCGGTCCTGGCGCTGACCGACCGCCCCGAATCCCGCCCCGGCGCACACGCGCGACTGCTCGACGTCGTGATCGACGAACTGGTCGAGACACCCGAGCAGTCCCTGCACCTGCCCGAACCGAACGACCCCAGACTGCGCGCGGTGACCGCTCTCCTGCACGCCGATCCCGGCCGCACCACGACGTTGACCGGCCTCGGCCACCTGGTGGGCGCGAGCGAACGCACGCTCAGCCGTCTGTTCGACGCCGAGCTCGGGATGAGCTTTCACCGCTGGCGCACTGTCCTTCGCGTGCACCACGCCGTCATCCATCTCACGAACGGTGTCTCGGTCACCGACACGGCGATCACGTGCGGGTGGTCGAACCCGTCCAGCTTCATCGACGCGTTCAGCTCGGTGGTCGGTCAGACGCCGGGGCGCTACCAGGCCGACCTGCACCGCCACGACCACTAGGCCGAACTTGGCGGGTTTCCGCTATCCGCTGTCCTGATACCGGTGGAGCGCAGCGCGCAGACCCTCCACTGTGGAGGGCATGAACGAAGCAGACACGAACGTGGACGTCGTCATCGTGGGTGGCGGCGTCGCCGGCCTCGCGCTCGGGAACTTCTTGCGGCGCAGCGGGATCAGCTGCGTCATCCTGGAGAAGCACAGCCGCGGGCACGTCGAGCAGCGGCAACGCGCCGGATCCCTCGACGCCGGCGGCGTGCGCGTGTTCCAGCAGTGGGGCCTCGACGAGGTCTTCGCGGGCTCCCCCAGCTACTCCACGGGATCGCTCGACATGCTCATGCTGGTCGAAGGCGAGACGCGGCGCTGGAAGCACGGGGACGACGAGGACGAAGCGGTCTTCTGCCCCCAGCAGGTCCTCGTCGCGAACCTCACCGCGATCTTCCTGCGCGAAGGCGGCGATCTCCGCTACGAGGCAGCCGACGTCACCCTGGAGGACGTGACCGGCCGGCCTGTCGTCCGCTACCGGGACCCGTCCGGCGTCAGCAGGACGATCGGCTGCGAGTTCGTCGCCGGCGCGGACGGTTTCCGCGGCGTCAGCAGGAAGTCCATCCCCTCGGACGTCCTCACCCGCGACTCCCACGAGTTCGGCTACGCCTGGCTCAGCGTCCTCGCCGAGGTCGACGCGGATCCGGTGGCCGTGATGGCCGTGCACTCGCGCGGTTTCTCCGCACAGATCACCCGCGGCCCCGGCAAGAGCCGCGTCTACCTGCAGTGCCCGCTCAGCGACACCGTCGAGCAGTGGCCGGACGAACGGGTCTGGAGCGAACTCGCGCACCGGTTCGGGCGTCCGGTGAAGCAGGGCGCCATCACCACCAGGCAGATCGTCCCGTTGCGCGGCATGGTGTTCAGCCCCATGAGCTACGGCAGGCTCTACCTGCTGGGCGACGCCGCGCACATCATCTCCCCGATGAGCGCCGAAGGGATGAGCCTCGCACTGCACGACGCCGAAACCCTTGCCCGCGCGGTGATCCGCCACGTCGAAGGCGGCGACTCGCGCCTGCTCGACGAGTACTCGGACACCTGCCTGCGCCACGTCTGGGACCGCCAGCAGTCGGCCGTCTGGATGACCGACACCCTGCACGACTCAGGCGACAGCACCTACCGGGGCGAGTTCCGCAGGCAGATCGCCAGGGTCGCCCTCGAGACGGTGTTGCAGCCCGTCGCCACGGCGACCTGACCTGCTTCGGCGGGAGGGGTCCGTATCGTCCGGTGCGACTGGTCGAGCCGACGCTCGGTGGCAGGTGACGGCTCTGGCGACGGCCTCCTTTCTGGCCTCCTCACCTCGCATCCACCGTCGACGCACGTGCGTGCGTCGACGGTGATCGAGACGGCGGCGGTCAGGGTGGATCTGGTAGTCGGTGACGGTGCCGAAGTCGATGTTCACGGCTTCGGCCATCGCCCAGGCGTTGGACCAGGTGAAGACGTCGGCTCCGGCGAGCCGGTCGGAGCGGCTGCGGCCCGGTCGGCGGCGTCAGTTCAGGACGAACGTCCTGATGCTGCGGGCGGGCAGCTGGGCGTTGAACGTTCCGTTCGACATGGTGAAGTCGTTGTAGTGCGCGAGGGTCGCGCTCGCACTCGTCAACCAGGTCGAGATCGGCGCGGAACCGGTGTCCCGCACGGTGAACACGTGGTCCACCGGCGAGGTGTTCTTGTTGATCGCGACGATCACGATCCTGCCGCCGCTCTTGAACGCCGAGATGTAGACGTTCGACTGCGGGTTCGCCGTCGCGGTGATCCGCGAGTAGCCGGGGCGAACCCACTTCGAGAAGTGGGCCATGTTGGCACCACGTTTGCTGATCTGCCCGTCCTCGCGCATCGGACCGTAGGAGCGGCGGATGTACCACCACACGTACGTCTGGAACCGGCCGTCCACCAGCGCGCGGTGGACGTGCTCACCGACGTCGAGCGCCTGTGGCCACAGGTCGGCGGAGTCGCTGCTGTTGGGGTGGTAGACCTCGGTCATCCACAGTTCCTTGCCGCCGCCCTTCTGACGGAAGAGCGGGTAGGGGAAGTCCGAGGCCGGGGTGCCGTAGAGGTGCGCGCCGATGATGTCCACGTTCGCCAGCGCGACGGGATCGTTGAGGACGGGGTCGGAGAGGTTCTTGCGGTACTGGAAGGACTCGGGAGCGATGACCCTGGTGTTGATCGAGCCCGCGTTCTCGCGCAGGAACCGGACGATCTCGCCGGAGGTCCACGCGGTCCATTCCTGCGCGTAGTCCGGTTCGTTCTGGACCGATATTCCGTACAGGTTCACCCCGTTGTTCGCCATGAACGCGACGAAATCGTTCAGGTGCTGCGCATAGGCGGCGTAGGAGTTGTACCTCAGCCGCTTTCCTCCGGAAAAGGTCTCGGTCATCGAGGCGGGCGGGTTCCACGGCGAGGCGATGACCTTGGCGCCGAGCTCGGCCGCGCGCCGGGCCGTGGCGACCTCGCGGCTCCAGTTGGCCCGGTCCTCGTGGACGGGGATGCGCAGCACCGTGAACCCGAGCTGGCCCGCCCCGTTGCCGAACGCCGTCTCGCGCTGGGCTGTGGTGAGGTCGCTGATCCAGACGGTGTGGTTCATGCCGCCGAAGCCCAGGATCGTCTGCTGCACGTTCGACGGTTCGACGACCACGGACGTGGCCGCGGCGGCAGGTGTCCCCACCGCCAGCACCGGTAGCGCGGCGCCCGCCGCCAGCACCGTCCGCCGCCGCACGGGCGAACTCGCGGTCTCCGAGCGGTCTCGACGTGCTGTCATGGCGACTCCATCAGTTGATCTCCGCTCGGCGGCGGGACGACGGCCTCGAACGTGGACATTCCGGGAAAGGCTCGCGGTGTCCAGTCCTAACGGCAGTCGCTCTCGACGGTCAAGCCACCCGTCAATCGAATTCGTCGAATTACCGGGATTCGACGACTGCTGGTCGAAATGCCGTCGATCTGATCGGGCGTGATTGCGGCACGAAGTCAATTCGACTGTCTCCGCGCTGTGAGATCGTGTGACCGGCGCCGAGATCACCACGAACCTGTCCGCGAGGTGCGGGCGGCCGTGCGCATGCAGCGCGGGGGCTGGCGAGCAGATCACGCGCGAAGACCCGGTCCTCTGACGACCACCTCCCGCAAAGTCCTTTGTGGACTTTCCTCGGCACGGGAAGGTAGTCAGGCGCAGCGGTTCACCGTGAACCTCCAGATGCCCGAACCAACGGAGTACGGCTGTGCGTCACCACGTGCGGGGAGCTTGGTAGCACCGGCAGAGGCATGAACCCGCGCGCAGCACCGAACAAGGGGACGGACACGGCACCGCCAACGGAACCGCGCTGACTCCGTGGACCTGCAACGGTGGTGAGAACCAGCGCTGGACCTTGACTGCTCCTGCGCTGTGAGCCCGCACGCGAAGTGGCCTCCCCGCCGTCCGCCCTCTACGTCTGTGCCCGGTCGGCATCCGGTTGCAGCATCGGGCGGATCTCGTGGGCGCAGTCGACGAGCGTCCGCACCACGGGCAGGTCCGCGTCCCTCGACCGCCACGCGACCACGTCGGTCAGCCGGACGTCGAGGTCGTCGAGAGGGCGCCACACCATCGAGGTTAAAGGGGTGACCAGGGCGGCCGTCCTCCGCGCGAGGAACGTGACGCCGTCGCCGATCGCCACCAGCGCCAGGAGCGCCTCCAGGTCGGCGACCTCCGTGATCGCGCCGAGGTGGACGCCCTGTGCCTGGAAGGCGGCGACGATCTCGGTGCGCAGGCGGGGATCGCGCTCCCGCGGCTCGAGGACCACCCGCTCCCCCGTCAGATCTCCCAACCGGAGGTCCTCACGCGACGCGAGCGGGTGGCCGAGTGCGAGCAGCAGCCCGAGCCGGTCGCTCACCATCTCCATCGAGGACAACGCGTCGTCGACGGGCCGGTGTGTTCCGCAGGCGAAGGCGATCGTCCCGTCGCGAAGAGCGGCCCACTGCTCGGTGCTGCTCATCGCGACGAGTTCGAGACGCACTCGTGGAGCACGCCTGCGGAAAGCGGCCATGAGCGATGCCAGCGCGCCGGTGAACGAGGAGCCCTGCTCGAACCCGATGGCCACGGTGCCCTGGCGGCCCTGCGCGATGTCCCTGACCTCCTCGACAGCGGAGGCGACGCTCGTGAGCACGCCGCGAGCCCGTTCCGCGAAGACCCTTCCGGCGGCGGTGAGCCTGATCCCGCGGCCCGCGGGCTCGAAGAGCTCCACGTCCAGTTCCTCTTCGAGGTCCTTCATCTGACGGCTCAACGGGGACTGCGAAACGTGCAACCGCTCGGCGGCCCTGCGGAAGTTCTCCTCCTCGGCGACCGCCACGAAGTAGCGGAGGTGTCTCAGTTCCACGGGCCCGACCGTTGCCCCAGAGGTCTCATAAGAGCGCATTCTATGTCTTGGACAGATCAATCGGACCGCCATACCGTCGATTTCATGATCTCCACGAGCAAGAGCCGCCTCACGACGCTGCTCCTCGACCTCGCCACGCACGAGACCGAGGTCCACCACGTCGAGGAGGTCAGTCCCCACTTCCGGCTGGTCTCGATCACGGGCGACGGGCTGCGGAACGCGTCCTGGACGCCTGGCGACATCGTGCAGGTCATCGTCGTGGGTGCGGCATTGCTCGGTCCTTGGGAGATCCGCTCGTACACCCCGCTGGCACTTGATCCGGAGACGGGGACGGCCGAGATCCTCTGGTACGTCCACGGCGGTGGTCCCGGCTCCGACTGGGGTGCGTCCGCGACGGCGGGCACGTCCTGCCGCGTGGTGGGACCACGTCGCGCGGTGTCGCTCCTGAAACCGCGGCGGCCCCTGGTGTTCTTCGGTGACGAGACGTCGTTCAGCACCGCCATCGCGGCTCGCGCGACGCCATCGGGCTTCCAGGACGTGCGGTTCGTCTTCGAGGTGGACTCGGTCGAGGAGTCCCGCGCCGTTCTGGGGCGGTTCGGGCTGTCCGACGCCGTGGTCGTCGCCCGCGAACCCGGCGACGACCACCTGCACGCGGTCGAACGCGAGGTGGTGGGCGCCTACCGGTCCGCAGGCTCCGGGTTGCTGACCGGCAAGGCGTCGTCGATCCAACACCTCTACCGGGCCCTGCGCGCGGCCGGCGCACAGGGCCGCCAGGTCAACAACGTCCCGTACTGGGCCCCTGGGAAGAAGGGCCTCAAAGGCCACTAACCCTGTTGCCAGAAGTTGTGTTCATTACTCGCCCGAGCAGCCCTTCGCCTGGCCCTGATGGCATCTGCAAGTACCGAGCCTTTTCCATCTTCATGATCGGGTGCGTTGTTCGAGGGTGAGGATGGCGCGGGCGTAGTGGGTGACTCGGTGGGGGCTGGCGCGGACTCGGGTGAGGACGCGCCAGTTCTTGAGGGTGGCGATGCCGCGTTCGACGAGGCAGCGGATGGCGGAGTGTGCGCGGTTGGCGGCGCGTCTGCCTGGGGTGAACTCGTTTTTGTAGCGGCGGTAGGGCAGATGAACGCCCTCGCCGGCGCCGATGTAGCCGCGGTCGGCGACGAGGTGGAGCCCGGCGTCACGGCAGGTGTCGAGGATGCCGTGGGTGCGGGCGGCGGTCAGGTCGTAGACCGAGCCGGGGAGTCCGTCGGAGACCCAGGCGAGCCGGCCGTAGGGGTCGGTCAGGACCTGCACGGTGATGCCGTGGTGGCGGGTTTTGACGCTGTAGCAGGCTTTCAGGCGCTCACGGTCGCCGGCGCGGTCGATGCGGATGACGGTGCCGTCCAGTAGCGCGTAGTTGGAGAACGATCCGGCCAGCCGGGCGACCGCGTGTGTGAGGCTGGGTGCTCGTGCCGCGAGCAGGTCGGTGGTCTCGCGGATGTAGCGGTAGGCGGTGGCCAGGCCGATGCCGAACCCGGTGGCCAGGCGCTGGTAGGTGTCGCCGTTGCGTAAATGCGCCAGCACCAGCAGGGCCTGGCGGTTGCTGGGCAGGCGGCGCCAGCGGGACCCGATGCTGGTGCGGTGGCGGCGGATCAGGCGTGCGACGTAGTCCAGGGTGCGATTGGACAACGTGATCACGGACGGATAGAACAACACACGAAGCTCCTGGTCGGCATCGGTTGATCTTGGTCGTGATGCCAGTGCTACCAGGGGCTTCGCCATGTTCAAGGCCGTCGAGCTACACCGATCCGATCTTGTGACCAGCAAGATCAGGATGGAAAAGGCTCACCACCAACTCAACATCAACAGGCACCTTCCTACCACCAAAAGGCTTGCGGGGCCGGAGAGGGCACGGCGCCTGTTCGCCAGACGGCGAACAGGTTGGATGTGGTTGACGGCGATTCGATCAAGAGTTGGTGGTACTTGCAGACGCCTCGGCACCAACAGGGAACCGAGGTTTCGGACAAGACCTCTGGCCAGGTGCTTAGAGATCAGAGCTTGGCCAGCTGCACCCGCAGGGTGTCGAGGCCCATCGAGCCCATCTCCAGCGCCCGCATGTGGAACCGCTTCAGGTCGAACGCCGAGCCGTGCCGGGTGCGGGCGTCGGCGATCGCGTCGAGCCACATCCGTTCACCGAGCTTGTACGACGTCGCCTGCGCCGGCCAGCCGAGGTAGCGGTCCACCTGATCGCGGGACAGCGACTCGCGGACCGTGGTGCGGGTCAGGAAGAACTCGAGTGCGAGCGGCGGCGTCCACTTCGAGCCTTCGTGGAAGCCGGTGCCCCGCGGGATGTCGAGGCCCAGGTGCAGTCCGATGTCCAGGATCACCCGCGTGGCGCGGTACAGCTCGTCGGTGAGTGAACCGAAGACGTCGCCGTCCGACGACACGTAGCCCAGCTCGCGCATCAGCTTCTCGGCGTACAGCGCCCAGCCTTCTCCGTGGCCGTAGGAGAAGGCGAGGAGTCGCTGGTACTTGTTCAGCTTGCCCGCCTGGTGGACGGCGGTGCCCAGCTGGAGGTGATGGCCGGGGACGCCCTCGTGGTAGAGCGTGGAGATCTGGCGCCAGGTGTGGAACCTGGTCTGGTCGGCCGGTGCGCTCCACCACGTGCTGCCGGGCCTTGAGAAGTCGTCGGTGGGCGCGGCGTAGTACTGGCCGACCGAGCCGCCGGGCGGGGCCTGGCGCACCTCGAACCTCATGAGCTCGTCCGGGATGTCGAAGTGCACGCCGCGCAGGTCGCTCAGGGCCTGGTCGCTCAGCTTCTGCATCCACTCGCCGTACTGCTCGCGGCCCTCGACGAGGTAGCGCTGGTCGGCGTCGAGCACGACGGCAGCCTCGGCCAGCGAGGCGCCCGGCTTGATGCGGTCGGCCAGCGCGAGCATCTCCTTCTCCACGCGTCCGAACTCACCCCACGCCCAGTCGTACGCCTCGTGCACGTCGATGCGTGCGCCGAGGAACTGGCGTGACCACAAGGAATAGATGTCGGGGCCTACGCCGTCGCGGTCGGGCGCTTGTGGGGCGATCTCCTCGCGCAGCTGGGTTGCGAAGCCGGCGAACGCAGCGTTGGCCGCGGCGGCGTGGGTCTCCAGTTGCGCCTTGAGGCTTGGCGGGATGTCGTTGGCGCCGCGGACGAACTTCGTGAAGAACGACTCGGGGTCCGCGTTGCCCGCCCAGGTGTCGCACTGGACGGCGATCTTGGTGAGCTGGCGGCCGGACGTGGAGGTGCCGCGGCGCAGGGCACTTGTGAGGGAGGCGGCGAGACCTGTCAGCGTCTCGGGGACCTTCGCCATCCGGTTGGCGATCTTCTCCCAGTCGTCCGTGGTCTCCGACGACATCAGGTCGAACGCGATCCGGATGTCCTGGATCGGGCTGTTGATCGTGTTGACGCACGCCTCGTCGAGGCCGGCCTCGTGCATGTCGAGCTCGGTGCCGACCCGTTCCTGGAACACCTCCCTGGCCAGTTCCTCGCCCTCGTCGGCGGTGGGGGCGTGGGCCATCTCGCGCAACGTGCGGGCGCGCAGCTCGCCGCGGGCCTTGTAGCCGTCCGGTGAGAAGTCGGTCAGGTTCTCGTCGTGGCCGGGGATGCCGAGGTAGCTGCCGTTGATCGGGTCGAGTGCGGCGAACTCCTCGAGGTACCGGTCGGACAGCGCGTGGACGTTCATCAGGGCTTCCTCGCAAAAAGTCGGAGCTCGTTCAGGTGGTCCAGGCCGGCCAGGACCTGTTTGGTGTCGATGCCGAAGTCGATCAGGCAGGCGATCTCGTCGACGCCGATCGCGCGCGCCTTCTCCACCACCTTCAGCGCTTTCGGAACGGTGCCGAGCAGGCCGCCGTCGTCGTAGTAGCGGTCGAACGACCGTTGCACCAGGAAGTCCACTTCGGACTCCCGCAGCTTCGAAGGGTCGATCCGCTTGGCGCCGGGGAGCTGCGAGCCGAGCAGCAGGTTGATGGAGCTGCGCAGGTACGCCGACATCGGCTCGCGCACGATCTCGCGCACCTCGTCCTCGTCGTCGCCCAGGAACGCGTGCACCATCAGCACGACGTGGCCCGAGTCCCCTGCCTCCTCTCGGTACTGCGCGATCTTGTCCGCCAGGTCGTCGAGGTCCTGGCCGAGCAGGTGGGTGAGCAGGCCCGCCTTGATCCTGCCCGCGTTGCGGAACGTCTCCACGCCGCCGGCGCTGGTGACCCAGATCGGCAGCTCGCGCTGGACCGGCGGCGGGAAGATCCGCACCTCACTGGTCTTTCCCGCACCATCCACAAAGGACATGATCTCGCCGCGCCACAGAGCGCGGATCTGCTCGGCGTTCTCGATCACGACCTGGCGCCGGTTCTCGTAGTTCTCCGGGCGCAGCACGAAGTCCGTCGCGTGCCAGCCGGAGGCCAGCGAGATGCCGGCCCTGCCACCGGAGAGGTTGTCGACCACCGACCACTCCTCCGCGATCCGCAGCGGGTGGTGCAGCGGGGAGACCACGCTGCCCGCGCGGATGCCGACCCGTTCGGTCACGGCGGCGATCGCGGCGCCCGTCACGGCCGGGTTCGGGTAGATCCCGCCGAACGCGTGGAAGTGCCGTTCGGGGGTCCACACGGCCGTGAAGTCGTTGGCGTCGGCGAACTTCGCGCCCGACAGCAGCAGGTCGTACCGGTTCGCGTCGAGCGAGCAGTTGTCGTTGGCGAAGTAGAACAGGCTGAAGTCCATCGCGGTCACACCGCCTTTTCCTGGAGCCGGGTCGAGGCCGCCCACCTGGCGACCGAGGGTGCCGCGATGCCCGCGGCCAGCAGCACGGCGCCGAGCACGAGCCAGCCCGGCCAGCCCTGGTCGATGATCAGCGTGGTCACGACGAGCGGCGTGACCATCGAGCCGAGGTTGGACGTCATGCCGAAAAAGCCCTGATACTGGCCGTGTGCGTGTTCGGGTGCCAGTTCGTAGGCCAGTGCCCAGGAACCCGCGCTGTAGAGCAGTTCGCTGACCGCGTGCACCACCGCTCCCGCGAGGAGGAACGCGATCGCGACCCACATCGACTGGCCCTGCGCGAACGCGAAGAGCGCGCAGCACACCGCCAGCAGCACACCGCACCGGCGCAACGCCTTCGCGCCGCCCTCGATCGTCTCGGCGCCCTCGCTCGCACGGACCTGGAACAGCACGACCATCACCGTGTTGAGCACCAGGATGACGGAGTAGAGCACCGGCGGAGCGCTCGTCTTCTGCGAGATCCAGATGGGCAACGCGACGAGCAGGATGCCCACGTTCATCACCAGCAGGGTGTTCAGCAGCCCGAAGAGCGCGAACGGCCGGTCCTTCAGCACCTCCCAGCGGCTGGCTCCGGCAGGCCGTTCGACCTTCGGCGCGTCCGGCAGCTTGAGGTACACCAGCCCGCTGGCCGCGTACAGCACGGCGCAGACCACCAGCAGGGTCACGTACACGGGCCGTGAGTCGGCCGTCAACGCCACACCGCCGCCCAGCGCGCCGACCGAGAAGCCGATGTTGTTGGCCGAACGGGTGTAGGCGCGGGCCTTGATGCGTTCCTCCGGCGGCATCGCGGCCGCCACCACCGTCGCCTGGGACGAGTGGGCGCCGGACTCCGCGATGTACACGAGGCTCGCCACGACCGCGAACGCCACCGCGCCCTCGGCCAGCACGTAACCGGCGATGAACGCGCCGCGGACGAGGTGGAAGGCGATCGCGGCGGTGCGGGCGCCCATCACGTCGATGAGGTGTCCCAACGGGACGCTCACGGCCATCTTCAACGCCGCCGCGATGGTCAGGCCGATACCCACCTGGGTGGCCGGGATGTGCACCGAGTTCGTGAAGTACAGCACGACGACGGTGAGCAGCATGCCGTTGGACAGGCCGTGTCCCAGGTTGGCCGCGACCAGCACCCTGACCGGACCCGCCGGCGGGTAGATCTGGCGGATCAGCTTCTCGTGCAACGCGGTCATGACAGCACCTGTTCTCGCAGGACCTTGCGGTCCGCCTTGCCGTTGGCGTTGAGCGGGATCTCGGGCAGGTGGTGGAACCGCCTGGGCACCATGTGGATCGGCAACCGCTTGCGCAGCCACCGCACCAGTTCGACCGCGGTGCGCGGCTCGCCGGTGAAGTAGGCGACCAGCTCGGTCTCGTCACCGGTGTCGGCCGCGATCACGACCACGTCGCGCACGTCGTCGTGTCCGCGCAGGGCGGCCTCGACCTCGCCGAGCTCGATCCGGTAGCCGCGGATCTTCACCTGGTTGTCGAGGCGGCCGAGGTGCACCCAGTGCCCGTTCTCCTCCCGCACCCGGTCGCCGGTCCGGTAGTAGTGCGCCTCCGTCAGCTCGCCGTCGTCCGGCAGGAACCGGCCGGCGTTGTCCGACGGGTCGAGGTAGCCGCCGAACCGCTGCGACCCGCGCACGCACAGCTCGCCGTCGAGCACCTCCGGCTCGAGGAAGCCGTACACCGGGCCGATGGGGACCGTGTCGTTCGACGTCTCCGGCCAGTCGGCCGGGTCGCGCGGCAACGTGTACTCGGTGCACGCCACCGTCAGTTCGGTCGGGCCGTAGACGTTCGTGATGGCCGCGTCCGGCGCGACCGCGTGCCAGGCCCGCGTCTGCCCGTACGTCAGCTGCTCGCCGATGAAGATGCTGTGCCTGAGCGAGTTCGGGACGCCGACCGGCAGGTTCCCCAGGTTGGCGCTGACGGAGACGACCGACGGCACGGAGAACCAGTGCGTGATCTCGCGTTCGGCGACGTAGCGCACCGGCTCCAGCAGCTCGGCCCGTTCCGGCACCACCAGCGTCGCGCCGCCGCCCCAGGTGACGAACAGGTCGAACACCGACGGGTCGAAGGTGAGGTCGAACGTGTGCGACATCCGGCAGCCCGGCCCGACCTCGAACTTCGCGATGTTGTGCGCGATGTACGGCGCCAGGTTCGCGTGCGTGATCGGCACGCCCTTGGGCCTGCCCGTGGACCCGGAGGTGAACAGGACGTACGCCACGTCCTGCTGGATCGCCGGCGGCAGATCGCCCGCGCGTTCGTCCACTTCGGACAGGACCAGGTCCGGCCTGGCCAGTGCCAGGATCGCCTGGTTGCGCGACTCCGGGTGGGCGGGGTTGATCGGCGTCACCGTGGCACCGAGCCGTTGTGCGGCCAGGTAACCGAGGTAGGTGGTCAGGGAACGGTCCGCGGGCAACGCGATCCGCCGCGGGATCGAGCCGTGCGACGCGAGGATCCCGGCGGCCGCCGCGTCCGACCGCTCGCGGAGTTCCCGGTAGGTCAGGGCCTCTCCCCCGACCTCGATCGCGACGAGGTCCGGGTGGCGCTCGGCCGACCGCTCGAACCAGTGGTACAGCGTGTTCATGCGAGCCTCACCGCGTCCAGGGTCATCGTCGTCGGTGGCTCGTGCCGTTGCGGCACGAGGTGGAGGTGCTGGACGTCCCCGGTCCCCACGGCCGCAAGACACTCGCAGTCCTGGGTGCGGAACCCGGCGAAGCGGTAGGCGACCTCCATCATGCGGTTGCGCTCGGTCTTCCTGAAGTCCGCGACCAGGTGCGCGCCCGCCTCGGCCGCCTCGGTGGCGAGCCACCGCAGCAGCACCGCTCCCGCACCGAACGCGACCACCCGGCAGGACGTGGCGAGCAGCTTCAGGTGCCAGGCCGTGGCGTGTTTCTCCAGCAGCAGCAGGCCGACCGCGCCGTGCGGGCCGAACCGGTCCGCCATCGTCACGACCAGCACCTCGTGCCGCGGGTCGGCCAGCAGGGCGCGCAGGTCGGCGTCCGAATAGTGCACGCCGGTCGCGTTCATCTGGCTGGTGCGCAGGGTCAGCTCCTCGGCCCTGGCCAGCTCTTCCTCCGTGGCGCGGCCGATCGTCATGACCAGGTCGAGCGACCGCAGGAAGTCCTCGTCGGGGCCAGCGTGCTCGGCCCGCGCCGTGTCGCGGCGGAACCCCGCCTGGTACATCTCACGACGCCGGGCCGAGTCGACCGTGATCGTCGCCGGCGTGAACTCCTCCAGCGACAGCAACGATGCGACCTGCTCGGCCCCGTACACCCGCACCTCGGGCAGGTGGTAGGTGACCTCGGCGCGTTCGGTGGGCTGGTCGTCGATGAACGCGATGGTGCCCAGAGCGAAGTTCAGCTTGTCCGCGATCTCGCGCACCGACTCCGACTTCGCACCCCACCCGATCTGCGGCAGCACGAAGTACTCGGCGACACCGAGCTTCTCCAGCCACTCCCACGCGTGGTCGTGGTCGTTGCGGCTGGCGACGGACTGCAGGATCCCCCGCCTGTCCAGCTCGGCGATCGTCTCCCGGACCTCGTCGGACAGCGCCGGCTCGAACCCCTCCAGCAGGGTCCCCGGCCACAGCGTCCTGTCGAGGTCCCAGACGAGGCATTTCACAGTTCCCACAACGTCACCGCCCACGCGGCGACCGGGCTGTTGTTCAGCACCAGCACCAGATCTCCCTCGGCGAGCTCTCCGCTCGCCAGCAGCCGGTCGAGGTTCAGCACCACGTCCATCGCGCCGAGATGGCCGTAGCGGGCCAGGTTCTCCTTGCAGACGGGGTGGATCGGAAGGTCCAGAAGGGACTCGTAGAAGTCGTACGCGCCGGCCGTGACGTTCTGCATCAGCGTGGCGGCGACCTCGGCGCGTTCGATCCCCGCGTCCGCGAGCACGCCTTTGACGAGCTTGCCGAGCCGCACCCTGCTGTGCATGGCGAGCTCGAACCGGTAGCGGTCCGGTGACTCGCACTCCTCGCGCCACTCGTACCAGGGCGTCTGCTTGTAGTCGACGCCGAACAGGTCGTGGAACGCGCCGTCGGTCTCCATCCGGTGCGCGCGCAGGACCGGTCGCCCGCCCCGCACCAGCGTCATCGCGCACGCGCCGTCGCCGATCACGGTGACCGGGAACCGCACTCGGTCAGCGCCAGTCGGCCTGCTGGCGTGCGTGATCAGCACCGACTCCCTGGAGGGGTCGGCGAGCAGCAGGTCCCGCCCGAGCGCCCAGGCGGCGCTGGAACCCGTGCAGCCCAGGCCGTCGACGGTGAAGGCGAACGCCCCGGTCAGCTTCGTCTCGGCCTGCACGCGGCAGACGTCCGAACCGAGCAGCACGTCCGGTGCGCGCGGTCCGACCAGCATCAGCAGGTCGGGTTCGACGGGGTCGCGTTCCAGCAACTCCCGGGTTGCGCGCACCGCGAGGTCGCCGGACGTGACGTCGTCGAACTCCGAGATCGTCCCGATGCCGCACGTGCGCGCGAACTCCGCCTCGTCGTGCCCGAGTGCCTCGAACTCCGGCAGCTCCTGGACAGGGACCAGGCGTTCCGGCAGTACGCAGTGGACTGATCCGATGCCGATGCTCATGCCGCACCCGCCAGCAACAGCTTCGAGATCTCGTTGCTGCCCTCGATGATCTCCATGAGCTTCGCGTCCCGGTACGCCCTGGCCACCGGGTGGGAATCCCTGGCACCGGCCGAACCGAGCACCTGGACCGCGGCGGCCGCACCACGAGCCGCGTTCGTCGCGGCCACGTGCTTGGCGAGCACGGACGCGGTCACCAGTTCCGGCGTGCCGTCGTCCCAGCACCTGCTGGCGTGCTCGCACATCCTCGTCGCGACCTGCTCGGCGACGAGGAGGTCGGCCAGATGTCCGGCGACCAGCTGGTGCTCGGCCAGCGGGACGCCGAACTGGGTGCGCGACCGCGCGTGCCCCGTGGCCGCCCGCAGGCAGGTGCGGAGGATTCCCGTGCAGCCCCAGGCGATCGAGAGCCTGCCGTAGGTCAGCGCGGAGGTCACCAGCAGACCGAGCGACATGCCGGCGCCGCTGAGCAGGTGGTCCGCGGGCAGGCGGACGGAGTCGAGCCGCACCACGGCGTGACCGGCCGCACGGCATCCGAGCGGGTCGGCGATCCGCTCGACGTGCACACCGGGGGTGTCGGCGGGGACGACGACAACGGCCGCACCCTCGCCGAACCGGCCGAACACCAGGATCAGGTCGGCGTAGGCCGCGACCGTGATCCAGACCTTCTCGCCCGACACGACGACGTCGTTCCCGTCGCGCCGGATCTCCGTGGTCATCGCCGAGAGGTCGCTGCCCGCACCGGACTCGCTGAAGGCGACCGCGGCGAGCTCACCGCTCGTCAGCCGGGGCAGGAAAGCGGCCCGCTGCCGCCGCGACCCCAGCCGCGTGACGACCCAGGCGGCCATGCCGTGCGAGGTCGCGACGCTCCTGGTCGAGCCGCACAACGTGCCGAGGTGTGCGGTCAGCTCGCCGTTCTCGCTGCTGGACAGGCCGAGTCCGCCGTCCGATGTGGACACCTGGGCGCAGAGGACGCCCCTGGCGCCCAGTTCGCGCAGCATCTCGACGGGCAGCAGGCCCGCGCGGTCCCATTCTGCCGCCCTGTCCCCCACGCGTTCGGTCAGCAGCTCCAGCGCGGAGCCGAGGACGTCGCTCACGGCGCGGCCGCCTTCAGCTCGTGCACCATCTCCTCGATGCGCCGGATCGTGCGGAAGTTGTCGATGCTCAGGTACTCGCCCTCGACCTCGACGCCGTGCGCCTTCTCCAGGTACACCACCAGTTCCAGCGCGAACAGCGACGACACGACGCCCGCGGCGAACAGGTCCTCGTCCGGCTCCCACGACCTCTTGGTGCGGGAGACGAGAAAGTCGTGCAGCCCCATGGTGATGTTCACGCCCACACACCTCCGTGCTCGTAGAAACCCTTGCCGGTCTTGCGGCCGAACTCGCCGTCGCGCACCTTCGCGAGCAGCAGGTCGCACGGCGCGTACCCCTGGTCGCCCGTGCGTTCGTGCAGCACCCGCAGGCTGTCCGCCACGTTGTCCAGCCCGATGAGGTCCGCGGTCGCGAGCGGTCCGGTGCGGTGGCCGAGACAGCCCTCGAACAGCGCGTCCACGTCCTGGGGCGTGGCCAGCCCCTCCTCGACGATGCGAGCGGACTCGTTGATCACTCGTTGCAGGACGCGGTTGATGACGAACCCGGGCCCGTCGCCGACCACGACCAGGTCCCGGTCGAGCTTTCCGAGGAGCGTTCGCACCGCGTCCATCGCGGCCTCGCTCGTGCGCGGGCCGCGGATGACCTCGACCATGCGGATCACGTACGGCGGGTTCATGAAGTGCGCGCCCGCGACGTCCTCCGGCCGCTCGACCACCGACGCCAGCTCGTCGACGGGGATCGCCGAGGTGTTGGTCAGCAGCAACGTGCCGGGTGCGACGAGCGACGACACCTCGGCGAGCACCTTGGCCTTGAGGTCGGGCAGCTCGGTGACGGCCTCGACCACGGCCTCTGCGGACGCGATGTCGCTCAGGTCCGTGGTGCACACCAGCTCGCCCACCGGCTCTGACTTGGGCATCTTGCCCATGATCTTCGCGCCGCGCAGCTGCTGTTTCACGGCGGCCCGCGCCGCGGTGAGCTTGTCGTCGTCGACGTCCACGAGCGTGACGTCCACGCCGTGTCCGATGGCGAGCGTGGCGATGCCGGTGCCCATCACGCCCGCGCCCAGTACCGCGATCATGAGTTCCCCTCGATCTCCGGCAGGACGGCGCGCATCGAGGCGTTCCGCTCAGCCAGGAAGGTCAGCCCGCCGCGCAGGACCGAGGTGGTCGGCGCCGAGCTGAGGTCGTTGTCCCGCAACCAGGAGCGCCACGCCGTGGCCTCCATGCCGTCCTCACCGAGTTCGTGGCCCTCCACCTCGTAGAGCGCCATCGTGGACAGCACCTCGTTGCCGGTCGCGAGAGCCTCCTTGCCGACCAGCGCGAGCCACTCGTCCGACGGCAGCGGCTTCGTCTGGAGGTCCAGCAGTTCGAACACCTGGCGCAGGCCGTGGCACTTCTCGTCGATCAGGTGGTACGCCCTGCCGACGGCGCGCGGGTCGGCGGACAGCTCCGCGATCGCCCTCGCCACCACGTCCACCGGCGCCATCGGGTTCGCCCTGTCGTCGACCGGGTGCGCTCCGACCGCCAGGCCGCTGGCCAGGATGTGCCAGATCAGGTCGCGGTCGTTGCAGGCGCCCGTGCGGCTGTCGGCGAGGATGAACCCCGGCCGGAACACCCGCACCCGCATGCCGTCCGCCTCCGCCCGTTCGAGCAGCCGTTCGCCCGCCCACTTGCCGGCGCCGTACCCGCCCTGCTGCGGGTCGAGCGACTGGGCGCGCTTCTCCAGGACGCGGCCGTCCGCACCGAGCGCCGGTGCCGTCGCGGCCACCGTGGACACGAAGCTGAACTCGCCGACACCGCTCTCCCGCATCCACCTCAGCAGCTCGACCATCGGCAGCACGTTGTCCTCGCGCAGCACCCGGTACGGCTCGGTGAACACGACCTTCGCGGCGACGTGCAGCACCTGCCCCACGTCCGTCGCCAGTTCGGGGTGCGCCCGGCAGACCTCGCCGACCGTGCGGAGATCACCGGGCACCGGGGTCACCCGCCGCGGGTCCGGCAGGGGAAGCACGTACTTCTCGGCCGCCTCGCGCAGCCGTGCCCACGCCTCTTCTTCGTCCGTGGCGCGAACGAGGCAGTAGATCTGGCCGCTGGTGGCCTTCTGCAGCTCGTGCAGCACGAACGCGCCGAGGAAGCCGGTGGCGCCGGTGAGCAGCACGCCGGTCCCGTTGTTCGCGGGCGCGATGTCGCCGAGCGGCAGCTGGATGTCGGCGTCCATCAGGTCGCCGTCGCCGTCCGCGATCGGGTCGATGTCGGCGGCGCCGCGCTCGGCACCGGCGAGCTTGCCGCGGATGATCTCGGCGATCCGGCGCACGGTGGCCCTGCTGCCGCCCGCGCGGTGGACGTTCACCAGCACGCCGTGCCGTTGCTGCAGCTCGAAAGCCATCTGCACGGACAACAGCGACGTACCGCCGAGCGAGCCGAACTCGTCGTCGATCCCGATGGAGTCGACGCCGAACAGCTCGCGCCAGACCGCGGTGACATCGCTCTCCACGTCGTCACCGACGGCGGCCTTCTTCGGTTCCTCCTGTGCCGCAACAGGTTGTGGCACAGCAGCGATCGGCGGCAGCCGGTCGAGCAACCAGTACCGCTTGCGCTGGAACGGGTACGTCGGCAGCGCGACCCGCCGTCCCTTCGACACGGCGTCCCAGCGCACCTCCACCCCGTTCAGCCAGGCCGTGGTCAGCGCCTCCCAGAGATCGGTCCCGACGACGACCGCGTCCTTCGACGGTGCCACAGGGGTTTCCGCGACCACCTGTGTTCCCGTGGGCAGCGCGGCGAGCAGTTCGGGTGACGCCTCCCCGACGACGATCGCTCGCCGGGCGGTGCCCCTCTTCGTCTGGACGGCCGGTGGGCGCGGCAGCCGCAACGCCGCGGCGAGCCGGTGCGGCGCCGCGGTGACGACCCGCCGTTCCGCGAAGGACTTCCGCCCGACCCGCAACGTGTGGGCGATGTCCCCGATCGAGTGCTCGCCGCGGTCCAGTTCGTCGGCGAGTCTCTTCGACATCGCGTCCAGCTCGGCGCGGGACCGCGCCGACAGCACCAGTCGCACGACCTCGTCCGGTTCGGCCGGCGTCGCCTTGACGGCGGGCGGCGCGGCGAGCACGGCGGCGACGTTCGTCCCGCCGACGCCCATCGAGTTGACCAGCACGTGGCGGTGCGGATCCCGGTCCTCACCTGCCGTTTTCGAGAGGTAGAACGGACTTTCGGCCAGTTCGCCCTCGTCGCGGGCGCGGTCGAAGAACGGGTGCGGCGGCAGGTTCCCGGTATGCGCGATGTGCACGGCCTTGATGAAGCCCGCGATGCCGGCGGCCGGTCCGCAGTGCCCGAGGTTGGTCTTCACCGACCCCAGCCCGCAGAACCCGGTCCGGTGCGTGCTGCGCCGCAACCCCTTGCTCAGCCCGATGAGCTCGACGTGGTCGCCGAGCGGTGTGCCCGACCCGTGCGCCTCGACGTACCGCAGGTCGTCCGCGGACACGCCCGCGATCCGCAACGCGGTCGTGACGACCTCGGCCACCCCGGCGGGGCTCGGCGCGGTGTAGCCGGGACGGTCGGCGCCGTCGTTGCCGACCGCACTGCCCTTGACGACCGCGAGAACCGGGTCACCGTCGGCGAGCGCGTCCGCGAGACGCCGCAGCGCCACGACACCGACACCGGAGCTGAACGACGTGCCGCTCGACTTCGCGTCGAACGATCGGCAGTAACCGTCGTCGGACAGCAGGCCGCCGGGCTGGTGGTGGTAGCCGGCCAGGGGTTCCAGAGCGGTCGAGCCACCGGCGAGCGCGATGTCGCACTCCCCGGACAGCAGGCTCAGCACGGCGTAGTGCACCGCGTACAACGACGACGAGCATGCCGTCTGCACGCTCACGGCCGGGCCGCGCATGCCGAGTTTGTAGGCCACCCGTGAGGTCAGGAAGTCGGCCTGGCCGCCGAGGGTGAGACCGAGGTCGTCGATGGCCGCGGCGAGGCCTTCCGCCTGCGTCTTCGCGGCGAACACCGCCGCCGAGTAGGTCCCGGCCGCGCTGCCGGCGAAGACACCGGTGACGGGACCGTCCTTGCGGGGCGGGTGACCCGCCGCTTCCAGCGCCTCCCAGCAGACCTCCAGGAAGATCCGCTGCTGCGGGTCGATGATGTCGGCCTCCGCCGGCGGGTACCCGAAGAACTCGCCCGCGAAGTCGGCGACACCCGGCAGGGACGTGCCCTTGGCGACGAAACCCGGTTGTGCCGCGACGTCGTCGGAGATGCCGCCCGCGCGCCGTTGCTCCTCGCTCAGGTCCTGAATGGACACTCGACCGGCGTCGATGTTGTCCCAGAACTGCTGCGGAGTCCAGGCGTCCGGGAAGCGGCAGCCGACACCGATGACCGCGATGTCCGTTTCGCTCATGACGCTTCCCGGCGGGACCGGCCCAGCAGGGCCGACCGCGACGAGGTCGCGGCGACGGCCTGGTCGTCATCCCCTTCGAGGAACTCCGCCTGGGCCAGCACGGTGCTGTGCTCGAAGAGGTCGGCTGCCTTCAGGTCGCGGGACGTGAGGTCGTTGAGGCGTTCCCAGAGCAGCAGCAACAGCAACGAGTTCCCGCCGGCGTCGAAGAAGCTCACCTCGGTCGGTACCTCGCCGGGCGTGATGTCCAGCGCCTCGGCCCACGCCTCCCGCACGTGATCGAGCTTGGTCAACTCAGTTTCTCCTCACAGGCGGGTCCATCGGGGTTCTGCACCAGTGCGGCCGCCACGTCCGTGACGTCCGCCAGCAGGTGTTCGATCGTGTCGTCGTCGAACAGGTCGGCCTGGTAGGCGGCGTTGAGCCGCAGACCGCCGCTGGTCTCCGTGACGGTCAGTTCCAGCTCGTACTTCACGGCCACCGGGTCGAGCGGGAGCAGTTCGCCCCGCAGCGGTGGCCGCCACTCGTCCCCAGCGGCCACGTAGACGGGCGTGAGCGCCGGGCGGCTCAGGTCGCGGTCCGGGTGCAGCGCGCCCACGACCTCGTCGAACGGCACGTCCGCCGCCCGGTACGCGACCGAGGCGGCCTGGCGGACGCGGGCGAGCACCTCCCGCCACGTCGGGTCACCGCGCAGGTCTGCCCGCAGCACCAGGGTGTTCACGAACATCCCGACCGCGTCCGGGTGTTCCCGGCCGGACCAGGGGAAGGCGAACAGGAAGTCGCGCTGCTCCGACCTCCTGGCCAGCGTCACGGCCAGCACCGCCGCCGTGGCCAGGAACGTGCTGCAGCCCGACTCCTTCGCCACCGCGCGCAGATCCACGGTGTCCGTGCAGCGGGTGGCGCCGAGGATGCTCTGGACGGAGGCGCGTGGCCGGTCGTGCGGCAGCCACACGTCCGTCGGCGCACCTTCCAGTGCGGCAAGCAGTTCCGACGTGTCGACCGGTGTGCCCTCGGGTTCGGGACGCACAGGTTCCGGCAGTTCTTCGCCGTGCACAACGGCGGCGATCTGGTCGAGCAACACCCGGACCGACGCGCCGTCGACCACCATGTGGTGGGCGCACAACACCATCCGCACGCTCGTCGCGAGCAGCACGATCTCCGCGCGCACCGGGGCTTCGACCGCGAGGTCGAAGGGCGTCCAGCACAGCTCGGCGACGTGGTCGGCGAGCTTGCCCTCGTCCCAGCCACGGGCGTCCGTGACGGTTGCTCGCGCCGGTGGCCCGGAAGTCGTGCGGACGACCCGCTTCTGCTTGTGGTCCAACCGGAACCGGGAGCGCAGGGCCGGATGCCGGGCGAGCACGACGTCGACCGCGTCCCGCAGTTCGTCGACGCCGACGTCGGCCGGGAACTCGACGACGGTCGGTACGAGGTAGGCGGCGCGCAGCTCGGGAATCCGGTCCAGGAACCAGAACCGTTGCTGGGTGGACGTCGCCGGTTGCGGACCTTCCTCCGGCGCGGTCGTGGGTTCGGTCTTCACCACTCCCGCCGCCAGCAACGCTCCCAGCCGGGCCACGGTCGGCTCCGCCAGGAACTCGCTCGGCCGCACGACCGCGCCGTGCTCGCGCCGGGCGCGGGCCAGCATGCCGACCGCCAGCAGCGAGTGCCCGCCGAGCGTGAAGAAGTTGGCGTTCCTGGCCGGTTCCGCGACCACGACGCCGGTCTCGGCCAGCACCGCGCGGAACAGCTCCGCCGCTCGCCGTTCGGGTTCGCTGAGCTCACCCCACTCGGGCTCCACTGTGGACACCGGCAGCGGCTGTGGCCGTTCCAGCGGCCCGTTCGGCAGCTCGAACTCCGCCAGCGGCGCCTCGGGTGCCGTCACGGCGTGACCGAGCAGCGCGACGAAGTCCTCGGCCAGCCGCCGGCCGAGCTCGACCGGGTAGAGGTCCGTGTCGTGCTCCAGCGTGCCGGTCATGCCGCCGGTGGTCTCGTCGACGATCAGCAGGACGTCGAACTTCGCGGTCCCGGTCGGCAGCACCTCGGGCGCCGTCCACCTGGTCGTGTCCGGCGCCGGCATGTTCTGCAACGCGAACCCGGCCTCGACCAGACCACGCCCCGGTGCCCTCGCGACCAGCTGGTCGAACGGAACACGTTGGTACGTCATGGATCCGAACGCCTCGCCGCGCAGCTCGGTGCAGCGTTGCGCGAACGTCGGCCGCCGGGTGGCGCACCGCAGCGGGACGGTGTTGACGAAGAAGCCGACCAGGTCCTCGACCGCCGGGTGCGCGCGGTTGGCGGTGACGGCGCCGATCAGGAACTCGTCCCGCGCGGACCAGCGGCCAATCACCTCGGCGTAGGCCGCGAGCAGCACGACGAACGGCGTGACGCGCAGCTTCCTGGCCAGCTCGCCGACGGCCTGCTGGACGTCGGCCGGAACGGTGAAGAGGTGCTGCTGAGAGGAGTGGAAGCCGTCCGGGACCGGCCTGGCGCCGCCGAGCTTCAATCCGGTGGGCACCTTCGCCAGGTCACCGGCACGACGGGCGAGCAGCCGTTCGTCGAGCCCGGCGCGGTCCCACACGGCGAAGTCGGCGTACTGGACCGGCAGTTCACCCAGGTCCGGTGCACGCCCCGCGACCTCGGCGTCGTACGCGGCCCCGAGATCGCCGAACAGCGCCGCCAGCGACGACCCGTCCACAGCGATGTGGTGGATCGTCAGCAGGACCGCGTCCCCGTCCGGCCGTCCCTTCCAGACGGCGCACCGGATCGGTGGGTCGGTGGCCAGGTCGAACCCGCGGCGTGCCTCGACGTCAGGATCATGGCTGACGACCTCGACCGTCACCCGTGCCTCGCCGACGACCTGGACGCGTTCACCGTCCCTGTCCTCGTAGGTGGTCCGCAGCACCTCGTGCTTCTCGATCACCGCGAGCAGCGCCCGGTGCAGCGCGCCGAGGTCGACCTCGCCACGCCAGCGGAAGAACAGCGGCACGTTGTAGATCGAGGACTCGGGTGCGGCGGCGTTGATGAACCACAGCCGCTCCTGGGCGAAGGACAGCGGTGCGACCGTCGCGTGGAGCCTGCGGGGTCCGCTCATCAGACGGCCCCCGCCGGCCGCAGCCGGGCACCCAGCTCCGCCGCGGACTCGGCCAGCAGGATTTCCGCGGGTTCCACTCCGGATACCACGAATTCATTGAGTCGTGCGGCGGCCTGTACCGCGAGCAATGAGTTTCCACCCAAATCAATGAAGTTGTCATACGGCTCGACACGAGGTACGCGCAATACTTCCCGCCAGATACGACAGACGTCATCAACTGTTTCTATGGGTAGATTGCCGCCGGTTGCCGGCGCCGCATCCAAGAGCGCGATCAACTCGTTTCGATCAGCCTTTCCGGTCGGTCCGAGCGGCACCTTCGACAGCACCGTCCACCGTCCGGGAACCATGTAGTCGGGCAACCTCTCCGCCACTCGTGCCCGCAACAGTCCGGGCAGTTCGTCCGCGCCACCGGCAGTCGGCAGGACAAAAGCAACGAGCGTCGCGGTGGGGCCTTCTCCGATCTTTTCCACGAACACCGCGTCCACCAGCCCGGTCGCCGCGATCGCCTGCTCGACCTCCTCCAGCTCGATGCGGAAGCCGCGCAGCTTGACCTGCCGGTCCCGGCGGCCCACCACCTCGAGCGCCCCGTCCGGCAGCCGCCGGACCAGGTCACCGGTCCGGTAGACCTGCTCCCCCGCGGCCACGACGAACCGTTGGGCGGTGAGCTCCGGGCGGCCGAGATAACCGAGGGCCACACCGGGACCGCCGATGCACAGCTCACCGGTCTCACCTGCTGGAACCGGCTCCAGGTCCTCGTCCAGCACGTGCAGCGTCGTGTTCTGCAGCGGGAACCCGATCGGGGTGCGGGTCACGCCGCGCATGGCGTCCGCTCCGCACTCGAAGGTGGCGGCGAACGTCGTGGTCTCGGTGGGTCCGTACCCGTTGACGATCCGGCCGGGCGGACGGGCGGCCAGCACCCGGCGCACCATGTCCGCGTCGAGCTGTTCACCGCCGACGACCAGGTGTTTCAGCTGTTCAAAGGCCGACGGGAGCTCGCGCGCGATCGAGTGGAACAACGACGTCGTGAGGAACATCGTGGTGATCGACAGGTCGCGCAGGGCGGCCACCCAGTCGTCGAGGGTGAGGTCCACCGGTGAAGGGATGGCGACGACGGCGCCGCCCACGGCCAGGGGCGCCCACACCTCGAAGGTGGTCGCGTCGAAGGCCGGGTTCGACAGGCTCGCCACCCTGTCCTCGGGCCCGACGGGGCAGTACGCCGCCTCCGTCACCAGCCGGACCACCGCGCGGTGCGGGACGACCACACCCTTGGGCCGTCCGGTCGAACCGGAGGTGTAGGCCACGTACACGGGGTCGTCCGCGCCGATCTCCACGTCGCTGACCTGGTACGACGGTTCTTCCGGCACCGTGAGTCGCGGCAGGCCGGACGGCAGCGGGGTCGACCAGCGGCTCTCGTCCCGTGCGCACACGACCACGCGGGGCGCGGCCTCGTCGAGGATCACCGCCAGGCGGTCCGCGGGCGCGCGGTTGTCCAGTGGCAGGTAGGCGGCGCCGGCGCGGATGATGCCGAGGAACGCGACCACGAGGTCAACCGACGGGTTCACGGCGACGGCGACCAGGTCACCGCGTCGCACCCCGCGCTCGACGAGCTCACCGGCGAGCGAACCCGCGAGGTCCCACAACCGCCGGTACGTGAGGTCCTCTCCGGCACCGCTGACGGCGACAGCGCCGGGCCGCCGGGCCACCTGATCCCGGACGAGCGACATCACGGTTCTTTCCTGACGCACTGATCCACACCCCCGACTAAATGAATTGCACAGACCCCATAAGGATCTCGAATATGCCCATTTCGAACTCGAATGCGACCTTTTCGGTTCAGCCCAAAAGGTTTGTTCGCCCAGTACCCGAGCGGATCCCCCCGGACCCAGACGACGCAAAGGCGCGCACCGCTGCGTCAGTTGCACAACGATAACTGGGCCATCAGGGGCCGCAATACGCCGTTCAGTTGAACTGCGGAGCGGAGATCCGTTCATCTCATTCGCCCACCGGTCGACCACCGAGCTGTGCAACAATCCCGTCCGCAGGAGCCCGTTTCATCTATCGATCACGGCGGGTTAGTTGATTTCCCAACCATTCGACCGATGTCCGGAATGCCGGGAGAAGGCCAAGGGGGAACGATGTACGACGCGGCGTTCGAGGCTGCGGTGAAGCGGTTGCAGGTACCGGCGGCGGGCACCGAGGTGGTGGCACCGCTGCTGTCGTCGCTCGTGCAACTGACGCGCCCGCGGCGGGTCCTCGAGGTCGGCATGGGGTACACGACGCCCTACCTCGTGGCGGCGCTCGCGCAGGTGGAGGACCAGGTGCGGGCCGAGTCGGCCGCGCTCGCCACGAAGACGGCACGGCACCTGGACACAGGCAGACCGCTCGACACCGACTGGGTCTACGCCGAACCCGCTCTGCGCGCGCCGGGCTTCTACCTGGAGCCCTACGACCCGCAGTTCGTGGCGGTCGACGACCTGTCCATCCCGGACTCGTCGGCGGGGCAGGTGCTGGAGGTGCTCGCATCCCTCGGGCTCGAGGACCGGGTGCAGGTGATCAACGCCGACGTCCGGGAGTGCCGCGCGCTGCTGCCGGCCGGGTTCGCCCCCATCGACCTCGCGTGGGTCGACGCGTGGGAGTGCCTGTACTTCTTCGACCACTTCTGGGACCTGATCAACCCGGACGGCGGTCTGCTCGTCATGCACTACCTGATGACCTACCCGGAGGGGGAGGCCATCCTCGACTACATCGCGAAGGTCGGGCGGGCGAAGCCGGGCGAACTGGAGCTCGTCAACCTGCTGGAACCGCACAAGATGATGCAGAACAGCCTCACGGTGATCCGCCGCACCTCGGGCAGGGCTCGATCCTTCGCCCGGCCGGGCGGCAAGCTGGACTTCGACGGCGAACTGCGCCGTGAAGCAGAGACCCAAGCGGGGAGATGACGCGTTGCCCGACTACATGGACCAGGACACCGCCTGCCAGGCGTTGACGACCGACCGCGACCACCTGCTCGCGGCGATCGAGGCGGACCTCGGGGGAAGTCCTCCCGAGATCCACCACAACCCGCTCCGCCCAGAGCCGATCACCATCACCGACCTGGTGATCCACGTGTCGATGTGGGACGAGATCGTGCTGGCCGTGCTCACGGAGGCCCAGGCGGGCCGCGCCCACTGGTACGTCGATTCCCGTTGGGAGACAAAGGACTGCGGCCGGGCGCTGAACGCGGGCGGCGTGGCGGCTGGCCGGCTGCTGCCACCGGAGCTGGTGCACGACCGGTTCCGCACCGTCCGCGACGCCCTGATCACCGCCACGGCGGCCGTCGATCCCGGACTGTGGCACAAGGACCTGCCGTTCCGGCACTCCGGTGAGGAACCCCAGACCCTCGCCAGCCTGTGCTTCAAGGTGAACATGCCGGAGGCGGATCCCACGCAGTCCAAGGTGTACCAGCACGCGAGCGTGCACCTCGGTCTCTGAACCGGGACGTGGCGCGGCGAGAGTCCTCGCCGCGCCACACCACGCCGATCACCGGTTCAGATCAATTCAGGCCCTCTGCGCGGCCACGATCGTCTGCGGCGCTCGGAGTTCGAGCGCCGGACCACCCACCTCGGGAGCAGCCGGCCCTGCCGGGAGAGAACGGGGACACGGGCTTCAGCCTCAAGTACCTCGAGTGAGCCGAGTTCTGACGCGGGCCTGGTCAGGACCTGTCGAACTCCGGGATCAGCTCCCCGATCAGCCTGATGCTGGTCATCACCTCGTCCGCCCCGATCGGCCCGATCTGCTGCAGGCACATCAACCGGTCGATCCCGAGGTCCGCGTAGGCCCGCAGCTTCTTGCGGCACGTGTCCGGGCTGCCGACGATCAGCGACTGCTGCGCCGACAGCACCTCGAACACCTCGTCCTCCGGCACGTCCTCGCCCTGGATGATCCGGCCGATCACGAGCTGCGCCTCGGTGGGCGCGGCGTCCACCTCGGCGCGCAGGAACTCGCCGGTGAGGCCGCCGTCGCCGGCCGCGAGGATGTCCTGGTGGCGTTGCATGGTCGCGGCGAACTCGGCCGCGGCGTTGAAGAAGCGCAGTGCTGTCACGGTGTACCAGGCGGCTGCGGCCGCCGCGCCGTTGCGCATGGCCTGTTCGTCGGTCTCGGCGCAGTGCACGAAGGTGAAGTAGGCGACCTGGTTGTTGACGAACGAGCCGACCGGCGAGGTGCACTCGTTGGCGGCGGCCCGGTAGAGGTCGATCATGCGGGCCACGCGGTCGATGGACTCCCAGATCGTGGTGCCCAGCACGCCCACGCCGCGGCGGCCCGCCTCCTCGAAGGACGTCGGGGAGGCCGCCGCCTGCCACAGCGGCGGGTGCGGGGTCTGCAGGGGCTTGGGGATGATCGAGACGTCGGAGACGTCGTAGTGCTCGCCGGTGTGGGAGAAGTTGTCGGTGGTCCACATCTTCGGGACCATCTCGAACGCCTCCGCGGTCTGCGCTCGTGCCTCCGCCGGGGTCACGCCGAAGAGGTTCCACTCCGGGATGGTGGAACGGGTCAGACCCAGCTCCACGCGGCCGCCGCTGAGGTGGTCGAGGGTGGCGGCGCGTTCGGCCACGCGGATCGGGTGGTTGAAGCGGCCCGGTGCGAGCACGGCGGCGTGGCCGAGGCGCATGCGGGAGGTCTGCTGGGACAGGGCGGCGAGCATCAGCTCAGGGGCGGAGGACAGGCTGAACTCGCCCGCGCCGTGGTGCTCGACCTGCCACCAGCAGCCGTAGCCGAGCTCGTCGGCCAGGCGGGCCTGGTCGAGGGCCTGGCGGAAGCGGAACTGCTCGGGGGCAGGGCCGGGGTTCTGGATCTCGTTGAACAGGTCGATCTTCATCGGCACACCCTCACCTCGCGCGGACACCAAGGCTGATGTCTCTGTGAGCGATCGGGTCGTTACGCTGCCGATACAAATGCCTCGAACGGAGCAGTCAGCCTCCGTGCCCGAAGGGGAAGAGCGGGTCCTCGTAGCCGGCGACGTCCTCGGGGTGGCGGCGCACCTGTTCCATCGACCGGGGCAGGTCGAACGGAAGCCTTCCCTCTGCGGGAAAAACGCCGGTCAGCGCGTCCGCCAGCGCCTCGTCCGTGCTGCCGTAGCTGACCACGAGGGTCGACGCGATCGGCAGCAACGGTGTCAGCACCGCCGGGCGGTCCAGCGTCACGTCGACGATCAGCGGGCACTCGGCGGCGATCCGCGCCAGGCGGGAGGCCAGGCCCGGCTGGAAGTCGAGGGAACCCTGGTGGAACCACGACTCCAGGAACAGGTCCGAGCGCGGGTCGAACGGCGCCATGAGCCGCACCAGCGCCACGTCCGCCTCGGCCGGTGTGGCGACGACGGTGCCCAGGCGTGCGGCGACGTCCGGCGAGACGTTCTCCACGTAGAGCTTGAGGCCGGGCCCCAACGGCAGCGCGGCCGCGTCGGAACCCGACTGCAGGACCGTGACCGATCGGGCCTGGGCGGCGTGGCCCTCGTCGCGGAAGTCCTGCCGTCCCACGATCTCCGCCGCCTGGTCCTCGTCGACGAACGGGTCGTCGAACAGCCCCAGCCGGAACTTCAGCGCGAGGACCCGGCGCGCGGAGGAGTCGATCCGCGCCTCCGTGACGCGGCCCTGTGCCACCAGGTCCAGCAGGATCTCCACGCATTCCTCGCCGCCGAACTGGTCCGCTCCCGCGCTGAGGATGAGCTCCATGCGGCCGTGCGGGTCGAGGTGCTCGACGCCCCAGGCACGTGCGGGGAGGACCTTGTCGCCGACGTGGTTGTCCATGACGAGCTCCCAGTCGGTGAGCACCACGCCGTCGAAGCCGAGCTGTTCGCGCAGCATGCCGGTGACGACCTGGCGGTTGTAGCCGAACCCGACCTCCTCGATCGGCTCGCCGTCCACCTCCAGTCCGATCGGCATGCCGTAGTAGGGCATCACCGCCGCTGTGCCCGCCTCGACGACCGCGCGGAACGGTGCCATGTGGTCGTCGAAGCGGCCGCCGGGGTAGACCTGCTCGCGCCCGTACGGGAAGTGCGCGTCCTCGCCGTCCTTCTGCGGGCCGCCGCCGGGGAAGTGCTTGCTGGTGCAGGCGACCGAGTCCGGTCCGAGCGAGGGACCCTGGAACCCCTGCACGTAGGCCACGCCGAGCTCGGCCGTCAGCGCGGTGTCCTGGCCGAACGTGCCCGCCTGCCGGGCCCAGCGCGGTTCGGTGGCCAGGTCGATCGCCGGGTGCAGGGCGTAGCGGATGCCGACCGCGACGTACTCCTGGCGCGCGATGTCCGCGAAACGCCGCACCAGGGCCGGATCGCGCAGCGCGGCGAGGCCGAGCGACTCCGGCCACTGGGAGAAGGCCTTGGCGGTGAACGAGACCCCGGCGTTCTCGAGGAACGCGTGCCGCGGGTCGGTCGAGATGGTCACCGGGATGCCGTGCGGTGTGCTCTCGGCGATGAGCTGGAGGTTGTTGTGCCAGCGTGCGGCCATGCGGGCGTCGTGGAGAGCGTGCACGTTGAAGTGCGACAGGTGTTTCTCCTTCACCACAACGCTCGTGGGCGACTTGCTGATGGCGCCGGGAGCCTCCTTCACGGTGCCGTCCGTGCCCGCCTCGATGACGGTGTGGAACAGCAGACCGGCCTTCTCCTCCAGCGACAAGCGCCCCAGCAGGTCCTCCACCCGTTCCTCAAAGGACAGACGTGGATCCTCGTAGGGGTCCATCACGCCGTTGCCGTTGAGGTCGCGGTACTCGACACCGTCCTCGGAAATCAGCCGCACGGGCCGCATGCCAACACCTCCGTTGTGCTCAAACTCGGCTCGCGCCGAACTCCTCGACACCGATCACCGGCCGCAACGCGCGTTCCACCGCCGGGGTCGCGAACGCCCTGCGGATCACGTCGCGGCACAGGACGTTCCCGATCGCTCCCATGACCATCGCCTGGTCCAGCGAGAGGTACCGGCGCGCGATGGCACCCGACCGCACGGCGACCGCGTCGAAGAAGCCGCCGGAACCGTAGGCGCGGAGTTCTTGTTGGATGCCAACGAGATTGGTGTACGCCTCGTCCCGCTCGTGCATCATCGCCAGGAACGCCGCGTGCGGGGTGACCACGCCGTCACCGAACGAGGGCGTCGGAGCCGTTGCGGGGCGGCAGGTGCCGAAGCCGACGTCGTAGTTCGTCATCTCCTGGTCGGAGAAGTAGCCGTTGGCGCCGTTGCCCGGTTCGTTGCCGGGACCCATGCCGAGCGCGTCGACGCCGTACTCGCGGTAGCCGCCGGCGGGGTTGCTCGACGGACTGAAGCCCCAGAAGCCGTACTTGGCCTCCAAAAGCCCGTGCTCGCGCTGCGCCCGGACGTGCAGCGGGTGGTTGCGGCCCCACGACCTCGGCGCCCACTTCGCCTCGGGCACGAACACGTCCGGCATGAGCTCCTCGAACATCGAGCCGCCCCAGCCGGGCACGATGCGCATGCCGCGGTAGGTGTAGGCGCCCTCGAAGACCTCGATGCCGTAGTAGGTCCGGTTCTCCCCCACGGGCTGCATCTCGTGCCACGACCAGTCGCACGACGCCGGGAACGTCCGCCACATCGCGAAGTACTGCTTCGGCGGGATCTGCCCGGTGATGATGCCGAGGTAGCTGGTGATGCGCGTCTCGGACACCGTGGTGTCGTAGTGGTGCGTGGTCAGCCAGACCGGGTCGCCACCGATGTGCGTGCCCTGGTAGACGCCACCGGGCCGGTCGTGGTCGAACGGGAAGAACCCGCCGTGGATCAGGCCGCCGGGCCGCACCGGGTGCGCGGGGTCGTCACCGGGGTTGTAGAAGGCGTCCCACCGCATGCGCGCGAAAAGCCGCCGTGCCGACGAAGACGCTGCGCGGTCGGCGCCCGCCACGACGAGCAGTGCCGCGCCGAGCCAGCCGTTGTCCACACTGGAGCAGAACGGGTGGACGACCGCGCCCGTGCCGGGCCAGGCGCGCAACGCCTCTCCCGTCTCCTCGTCGTACCAGTTGAAGTACATGCCGCTGGCGGTGTGGTGTTCCATCCGGTCGAGGGTGGTGAGCGTGCGGAGCAGCCGCGCCGACGCCTCGTCCTTCGAGATGAACCCGAGTTCGCGGGCCACGACGGTCGACCACAGGTAACCGCCGATGTTGGTCGGCGAGGTGTAGCCGGAGCGGTCGGCAGGGGCGAGCGACTCGGGGATGTTGTCGGCGGGCAGGCCCGTGCCCGACGGGGTCATGGCGACGAGACTGCGCCACGTGTCGCGCGCCCAGCCACGCACCCGCGCCGGGTCGTAACCACGAGGTCCGGGCGCCGCGAGCGCGGTTCCAGGAACCGCGAGCGCGGCGGCGGTTCCGAAGAGCAGGGTTCGGCGGGTGATCCTTGCTGGCGATGTCATGTGAGTCCCCTTTGGACCTCTCACTTGATGCCGGTGGTCGCGATGCCTTCGATGAAGCGCCGCTGGAACACGAGGAACACGAGCAGGACCGGGGCGACGACGATGGTGGCCCCGGCGAGGAGCAGGCCGTACTGGATGGAGTTCTGGCCCGTCGAGTAGAGCGCGAGGGCGACGGGCAGCGTGTACGAGCTCTCCTGCTGCGCCACCACGAGCGGCCAGAGGAAGTTGTTCCAGCTGCCCAGGAACGTGAGGATGCCGAGCGTGGCCAGCGCGGGCCCGCACAGCGGCAGGACGATCCTGGCGAAGATCCGCACCTCGCTCGCGCCGTCGACCCGTCCTGCGTCGAGCAGTTCGTTCGGCAGGCCCGTGATGAACTGGCGCATCAGGAAGACCCCGAACGGCGTGACGAGGAACGGCAGGATCAGCGCGGGCAGCGAGTTCGCCATCCCCGCGTTGACGACGAGGACGTACAGCGGCACGAACGTGACCACGCCGGGGATCATCAGGGTCGCCATGACGATCAGGAACAGCGCCCGCTTCCCCCTGAACTCCAGCTTGGCCAGCGCGTAGCCGACCATCGAGCAGAACAGCAGGTTGCCCGCGGTGACCAGCACGGCGACGATCGCCGAGTTCAGGAAGTACGTGCCGAACCGCAGGCGCGAGAACAGCTGCGTGTAGTTGTCCAGCGACGCGGCCTGCGGCAGCCACGTCGGCGGGTTGGCCAGGATCTCGCCCTCGCCCTTGAAGCTGCCCAGCACCATCCACGCGAACGGCGCGATCACGGCGATCAGCGCGACGGTGAGCGGAACGTAGATCCACCAGCGGTTCCGGGTCATGGTCAGCTCCTCTCGCGCAGCAGGCGGAACTGCACGGCGGTGACGACCGCGATCACGACGAAGATCAGGTAGCTCATCGCGGAGGCGTAGCCGTAGTTGCCGAAGCCGAACTGCCGGTAGGTGTACATCGACGCCGAGATGGTCGAGTTGAGCGGACCGCCGTTGGTCATGACGTACGGCTCCTCGAAGAACTGCAGGTAACCGATCGCCGTCGTCACCGAGACGAACAGGATGGTCGGGCGCAGCAACGGCAGGGTGATGTGCCGGAACCGCCGCACCGCACCGGCGCCGTCGATCGACGCGGCCTCGTGCAGCGACGCCGGCACCGCCTGCAGCCCGGCCAGGAAGATGATCATCGCGGTGCCGAAGTTGCGCCACGCGGCCATCAGGATCAGCGCGGGCATCGACCAGTCGGGGTCGCCGAGCCAGTTCGGGCCGTCGATCCCGACCCAGCCCAGCACGGTGTTGATGAGCCCGAACTCGTCCTGCAGCAGGAACCTCCACACCACCGCGACCGCGACGATCGACGTGATCACCGGCGTGTAGAAGCCCAGCCGGAAGAACGCGCGGAACCGCGAGATCCCCTTGTCCAGCACCACCGCCGCCAGTAGCGCGATGGCCAGCGTGAGCGGCACGCCGACCAGCACGAAGTACGCGGTGTTCGCCGCCGCCGTGCGGAACAGCGGGTCGGTGAACGCCTGCACGTAGTTGTCCAGCCCGACGAACTCCACCGCGAACGGCGTGCGCAGGTCGCGGTTGCGCGTGTCGGTGAAGCTCATGAACAGCGACTGGATGACCGGCCATGCGGTGAACACGAGGAACAGCAGGCAGAACGGCAGGATCAGTCCCCACGCCGCCCGCTCGACCCCGTGGCGGCGGGCCGGGGCCGGCGAGCTCACCGCCCGGTGCCGATGGAGTCGGCCGCGGACTGCGCCGCCTTCAGCGCACCGGCCGGGTCGGCGCCGGAACGGGCCACCTTCTCGACCTCGGTGTCGAGCGCGGTGATCGCCTGCTCCCACGTGGCGAAGGTCGGCGGCGACTGCGCGGTGTCGAGCTGCTTGCCGAACGTCGAGAGCTTGGTGTCGGCGGTGAGGGCGGGGTCCTGCCACGCGCTCTTCACCGACGGCAGGTCGGTCGACTGCTGGTACCACTTCACCTGCGTCTGCGGGCTCGCCAGCCAGTTCACGAACTTCCAGGCGGAGTCGCGGTTCTTGGTCTCCTTGAAGACCACGAAGTTCGAGCCGCCGACGAAGCTCGACGAGGTCTTCTTCACCGGCATCGGCATGACCTCGTACTTGTCCTTGAAGCCGTCACCGCCGAGCTTCTCGACCGCGGACATCATCCAGGGACCGGAGATGAACATCGGCACGCGCCCGCTCACGAAGTCGGGCTCGGTCGTCGGCTGCGCCGGGGCTCCCTTGTCCGCGATGCCCTCGCTGAAGAACGAGCCGTAGTACTCCAGCGTCTCCTTCATCTCCGGGCTGTCGAAGTTGTACGCGCCACCGTTGTCCTTGGTGAGCGCCGCGCCGTTCGACCACGCGAAGGGCAGCAGCGACTGCCACGAACCGGTGCCACCCGCCTGCAGCCCGATGCCGAACTTGGCACCCGCCTTGGCCTGCATGGCCTTCGCCATCTCCTTCAGGCCCGCCCAGTCCTTCGGCGGTGTCTCGTACCCGGCCGTCTTGGCGAGGTCCTTGCGGTAGTAGAGCAGCCGCGTCTCGACGTACCAGGGGATGCCGAACGACGTCCCACCCACCTCGGTCGTGCGTTGCGCGCCTTCGAAGAACGAGCCCTTGTCGATCGAGGACGGGGTCGGGTCGAGCGCGTCCATGCCCGCGAACTCACCCATCCACGTCGAGCCCACCATGGCCGCGTCGGGTGCCTGGCCCGCCGTGATCGCCGAGGTGAACTTGTTGTGGGCGGCGTCCCACGGGATGGCGGTCACCTGGACGTCGACGCCGGGGTTCGCGTCCTCGAACTCCTTGGCGAGCGCGGGGAGCTTCTCCCCCTCCGCGCCCATGGCCCACACGGTGATGGTGCCCGTGGCCGGTCCCTCGGCGATGCCGGCGCTGCTCTGCCCACCGGTCTGGTCGTCACCACGCCCGCAGGCGGTCAGCACCAGCACGAGGGCCGACACCCCCGCGAGCGCTTTGGTCGTGTTGCGCATGGACTCCTCCTTGAGTCTGAAGTGGACGGTGGTTCAGCAGCCGCACGACGAACGCACGACGAGCCTCGTCGGCAGCAGTTGCACCTGCGTCCGCGGCACTTCTCCTCCGACGAGCTCGTGCAGGCGGTCGGCGGCCAGCGCGCCGAGCTCGTGCACGGGCTGACGCACGGTGGTCAGCCCGGGCCGCACGTACCGCGCGGCCATCACGTCGTCCCAGCCGACGACGGCGACGTCACCGGGCACGTCCCTGCCCGCGTCCTGCAGCGTCGTCATGACCGACAACGCGAGCTCGTCGTTGGCGCACATCAGGGCGTCCGCCTCGTACGCACCGGCCAGCAGCTGACGCGCGAAGGCGGTGCCATCGCTCTCGCACAACGCCATCCGGACGGGCTCGGCGACGTCGAGTCCCCGGTCCCGGTGCGCGGCGGCGTACCCCGCGTACCGGTGGCGGATGTCGGGCCCGCTGTCCGGGTCGCCGACGAAGAGCATCCGCCGCCTCCCGTGGTCCAGCACGTGCCCGGCGAGCTCCCGCGCGCTCTCCTCGTTCTCCGCGGCGACCGCCTCGGCACCGTCCTCCGGCTCGCCCGCGATGACGACCACCGGTTTCTTGGTGCGCAGCAACCGGACCATCTCGCCCGAGATCGCCGCGGAGCCGAACACCGCGATGGCGTCGACCCTCGTGGCCAGCTGCCGCACCGCCGCCGCCAGGTCGGTGCGGTTGTCGGTGAGCACGAGGACGACGGACTGGGCGAGCTCGGCGGCGCGGGCTTCGAAGCCCATCAGCAGCTCGGCGTAGTAGGGACCGGACAGCTCCGGCAGCACGAGCCCGTGCGCCTCGTGGTGGCGGACGGCCAGGCTCCGCGCCGCCCCGAGCGGCACGTACCCGAGCTCCTCGACGGCGGCGAGCACCTTCTGCCTGGTCGTCTCGGCCACGACCGTCACGCCCTGGAGCACCCGCGAGACCGTCGCGATGGACACGCCGGCGAGGTCGGCGACCGAGTAGATCGTCGCCCCCTCGGCCTGTCCCTTGGGTGTGACCTGCTGCTTTCGCACTGCGCTGCCGCCCTGTCGTTGCCCGGCTGGATCATGTAAGCGCTTACATTTAACGTGCACTCAATGTAAGCGCTTACATACGTCCGTTTCGGCAAATATAGGCACGGCTGCGGGCACAGCACAAGGCCGGTCGGTGGGTACACCGGCTGGCCGAGCACCTGAACACGCAGGTCAGACCCGCTTCTCAAGTTCTTCCGACAGTCACGTCCGACGCGCCTGCCGGTCACTCCGCGTGACTACGCGCCCGCGCCTCCGTCGACCGGCACGATCGCCCCGTTCACCATCGACGCACGGTCGCTGAGCAGCCACGCAGCCACCTCGGCGACCTCGCGGGGCTCGGCCATCCGCCCGACCGGGCTCATCGCGTTGATCCGCTCGATGACGCCGGGGGTCGCCGCCTCCCACTGGTCGATCATGGCCGTCGCCGTGCCACCAGGGGTGATGCCGTTGACCCTGATGCCCTCCCGCGCCCACGTCACGGCGGCGCTCTCGGTGAGGCTGTTGAGCGCGCGCTTCATGGCGCCGTATGCAGGGAGAACGGGGTTGGCGCGGCGGCTGCCGATGCTCGACGTGTTCACGATCGCGCCTCCCCCGTTCCGCCGCATGAGGGCCGCCTCCGCGGTCATGGCGGTCCAGTGGGCGCGGAAGTTCACCTCGAACTGTTCGTCGATCTCGTCCTCGCTGGTCGTGTCGAGCGGGCCGGGCTGCTGGACGACCGCGGCGTTGTTGAAGGCGCCGTCGAGCCGGCCGTGCAGCTCCTCGACCTGGCTGATCGCGGCACGGATGCCCGCCCGGTCGGCGAGGTCGAGGGTGATCGCGTCGGCGGTGCCACCCTCGGCGCGGATCTCCTTGACGACGCGGTCCAGGGCGTCGGTGCTGCGGGCGGCGAGGACCACGGAGGCGCCCTCCTCGGCGAAGAGCCTCGCCGCGGCCTCCCCGATGCCTCGGCTGGCGCCGGTGATCAGCACTACCTTGCCGGCGAGCAGGCCGGTGTGGGTGTTCGTCATGGACTCCAGAGTCGAGCGCGTTCGGCGTCGCAGGGAGGCACAGGCTGTACCAGGCTGGGCGGCCACCCGCCGCGCATACTCGGAGTATGGACAAGCAGCAGCTCGGGGCGTTCCTGCGCAGCCGGCGTGAGCGACTCAAGCCGGAGGACGTCGGCCTGAGCGCGGGCCCGCGGCGGCGGACGGCGGGGCTGCGACGCGAGGAGGTCGCGGTCCTCGCGCACATCTCCACCGAGTACTACATCCGTCTCGAACAGGGCCGGGCGCCACGACCGTCGGCCGAGGTGCTCGCCGGCATCAGCGGGGCGTTGCGGCTCACCGGCGCCGAGTCCGACCACCTGCACGTGCTCGCGGGCACCGCGCCCAGCCGCAACGGACGACACCGGCGCGACGTGCGGCCCAGCATCCTCGCGCTGCTCGAACGGCTGCCGCGGACAGCGGGGTTCGTCACCTCGGCGACGTTCGAAGTGCTGGCGTGCAACGATCTCGCGGCCGCGTTGATGGAGGACTTCCGCGAGCTCGCCCCGCAGGAACGCAACCTCGCCCGCCGCGCGTTCCTGGACCCGCGCCCGGAGCTGTACGGGGTCTCGGACGCCACCGAGTTCCGGCACCACGTCGTCATGCAGCTGCGCAGCACGCTCGCGCGCTACCCGGCCGATCCCGCGGTGGCCGGGCTGGTCGACGAACTGCGCGAGGGCAGCGCCGAGTTCGCCCGGCTCTGGGAACGGCACGACGTGCAGGCCGCAGCGATGCTCACCAAGACGTTCCGGCACCCGGTGGTCGGCGAGATCACCGTCGACTGCGACTCGCTCGCACTCACCGACAGCGACCAGCACCTCGTGCTGTACAGCGCGCCGCCGGGGTCTCGCGACGCCGAGGCGTTGGCGCTGCTGGACGTTCTGGGTGCGCAGACGTTCACGTCCTAGCGGCACCCGAAGCGGACCCGCAGCGCGTCGATGGCAGCGTCGGGGGCCGCCAGCAGTTCCAGCGTGGTCGCGATGTTGTTGCCACCCTGCTCGCACACCACGACGTCGGCCGACCTGGTCAGCCAGACCGTCCCCGAGGCGGCGTGGGTGAGGCAGGCGATCCGGAACGGACCTGTCCGCGGCCCGATCAGTTCCCAGACCGACGCGGGCGTCAGTGCCGCCGGGCTCGTCTCGCCGAGGATCATGCGCAGCGTGACGACCGGGACCGGGCCTCTTCGCAGACTGACGGCGAACGCGCTGACGCTGAACCGGGCCTCCGTTGCCGACCAGCGGTAGTCGGTCACGGGCATGCCCATCGTCTCCACCGTGCTGAGCACCCGCAGGAAGGTGCTCTCCTCGTTCCCCCGCAACGGGTGATCGGTGGGGTCGGGCCTCGCGGGCAACGGCGGTGCCGCGGCTGAAGAGGCGGGGACTCCGTTCAGCGCGGCCACGAGCGGCAGCGCGGCTCTCGCCCTGGCCACGGTGGCCCTGACCGCCTCGTCCAGGTCGGTGAGCAGCAGCGGGTGGGCCGTGATCACGCTCGTGGCGACCAGGTCGCACCCGCCGCCCGCCGGGACGAGGCGGAGCAACGCGCAGGATTCCTCCGGGACGGCGGCCAGTTCGGCGAGTGCCGCCGGCGTGGCCCGGTCCAGCCGAACCCCGTGCCCCACAACGGCGACCACCTCGACGACGAGGCTCTCGGAGGTGGGCGCCACGCGTATGTGCACGGGGAAACCCGAGACGCCCCAACGGTAGGAGTCGCCGGCCAGAACCGGGGGCGCCAGGCCCATCCCGGTCCGCGCAGCCTCGAAGTACCTGCCGAGCTGGGCGTGCACCTCCGCGGGCGTGGACGGCGCCGGCCGGCCCAGCGGCGGACGCGACGCCCACCGGTGGTGGTAGGCGTGCCAGACCTGCGTGACGGCCGCGTGGATGCGACGAGCCTCGCCGACATCGGTCATCAGGAGCAGGTAGAACGCCTTGTGGTCGCTCACCCTGCGGATCTCGACGACGCCCATCCGCGAGCCGATGAGCGTGGCCGTGCGCCACAGGGGCGTGAACAGGATGCCCAGCGAGAACGCGAGCTCCTCCTCGTCGTCGCCGCAGTCGACCACGATCTCGGTGGTCGTGACGCGCAGCCTGCCGTCGAGCTGGGGGCCTGTGGGGAAACCGAGTCCCCACTGGCCGTACAACGCCACCGCGCAGGACGCCACCACGGTGTCCGGATGTCCAGTCCAGGTCACGAGAAGTTGATGCCCGCCGAGCGCAGCAACGGGTCGCCGGCCAGCTTCCAGAGGGCGACGGCGAGGTTGCCCTTGAGGTAGCGGCCGCCGAAGTGCAGGCCCAGCACCTGGGACGTCTCGAGGTCCACGACGCACGAACCCGAGTTGCCGCCCAGCGTCGAGCAGTCGTGGGTCAGCAGCGGCTGTGCGTTGTCGACCTCGCGGATCGCGCCGGGCTGCAGGCGTTTGACGTCGTAGATGTTCGAGAAGATCCGCCGCATCTCGGCGGGGTCGTTGCGGCGGGAGTCGGAGGCCGGATAGCCGACCACGTAGACCTTCCTGCCGTTCTGGACCACCGGCCGACGGGCGATGCTCAACGGCTGGGGTGCCGCGGCGGCCGTCTCGCAGCGCAGCAACGCCAGGTCCACCTTGTCGTGGACGCCGATGATGCCGGTGATGGTGAACTCCTGCGGTGCACCGGGAGACAGTTCTTCGTTGTAGTCGACCTGTGCCTTCATTCCAGGCCAGAAGGTCCAGCTCGCGCCGTCGGCCTTCGCGAACTCGTTGGCCACGTGGCGGTTCGTCATGATGACGTTCTCCGCCGCGAGCCATCCCGTCCCGATCCAGTCGAACATCGGGTGCCCGGTGACCTCGATCCGCCCGACGCTCTTCATGACCGACTCGATCACGGGCCGGCGCGTCTCCAGGTCGGCGCCCCACGGTTCCGGGGCGGCGAAGAAGTGGCCGTCCTGCACCAGGATCGCCGGGCGGGCCATGAGCAGGACGATGGCTTCGAGGCCGTCCAGCTCGTCCTGGGTCAGCTCCTCCGCCGGGACGTCCTGCCGCAGCCGGGCGACCGCGGTGCGGCTGGCGTCCACGTAGGACTCGAGCCGTCTTCGCGCGGCTTCTTCCAGCGGTGGCAACGAGTTCGGGATGGCGCCGACCTCCGGTGCGGTGCCGTACTCAGCACGTCCGGGCGCGACTTTGCGGACGACCGCCGCGTTGTCGGTGGCGAGCTCCGCCTCGATCTGGCCCAGGTCCTCCACGTGCCGCATCACCTCCGCGACGACGTCGGCGCGGGAGGTGTCCCCGAGCAGACCCTTGATCTCGGAGTTCGCGGGAGCGGCCATGACTGGCCTCCAATCGGACGGCGGAGCTGCAAGCGTCCAGCGTCCGCTCCCGCCTCCCCCAATTCTTTAGCCCGAACAGGTGGAGTCCATTTGCCCACAACAACTACAACGACAGGACGTGCGCGGGCGATCACGGTGCAGCCAACATTCCACGCCGGCGCCGCAACAGCTACGCGACGACGACCTCGACACCCGCCGCCCGCAACCGGTCCAGCTCGTCTGCGGGCGCGGAGGAGTCGGTGATCAGCACGTGCACGTCGGCGATGCTCGCGATGCGGGAGAACGCGCGCTTGCCGACCTTCGAGCCGTCGGCGAGCACCACCACCCGGTCGGCGGTGCGCAGCAGGCAGTTGTCGGTCTGCGCCTCGACCTCGTCGTGGGTGGCGATGCCGGTGCGGGCGTCGATGCCGTCGACGCCGAGGAAGACCAGGTCGAGGCTGATGCCGGCGAGGGCGCGGTCGGCGAGCGGGCCCACCAGCTCGTAGCTCTCGGGGCGCACACCGCCGCCGGTCACCACCAGGTCGATCAGGGGGCGCGGGCACAGGTCCGACGCGATGTTGAGCGCGTTCGTCACGACCTTCAGGGGCCTAGTGACCGCGAGCAGGCGCGCGAGCTCGGTGGTCGTGGTGCCGCCGTTGAAGCCGACGGAGTGGACGGACTCGGTGACGAACCGCGCGGCCGCCTCGGCGATCTGGCGCTTCTCCTCGCGGCGGCCCACCCGGTAGCGCAGCGGCAGTTCGTAGATGACCTCGACCGCGACCGCGCCGCCGTGGGTGCGTTTGAGCAGCTTCTGCTCCTCCAGCGACTGGAGGTCTCGGCGGATCGACGCGACGGACGTGCCCAGCTCCTCCGCGAGCCCGACGACGCTCACCGAGCCCACCTCCGCGAGCTTGCCCAGGATCGCAGCCAGGCGCTGCTCTTGACGCATCCGATCACTATAACGCACGAATGGTGCTCGGTTTGGGACTTTTGAACGGTAATCACGCAGTTTGCATGCTCGTTATCTCCACGTTCCGTGCAAGCGCCGCAGCCTCGGCCGAGGTGGGCTGCGTGGCGACTCCCCCGGCCCCGCGCGTGGACAGGGCACCGGCGGCGACGCCCAGTGCCAGGGCGGTGCGGAGATCCCGCTCGTGCAGCCATCCCGCGAGGAAGCCGGCGTCGAACGAGTCACCGGCGCCGACCGTGTCCACCGGTTCGACGGCAGGCAGCCTCGCGCTGATCCGCTCCTGCCCCTGCAGCGCGACACAACCGTCGCCGCCGGCTTTGACGACCGGCACGGGTCCGGCGGCCGCGAGCACCGGCAACGGGTCCGCGGCACCGGTCAGCGCCACCGCCTCGGCCTGGTTGGGCAGCACGAAGGTGCACTGCCCCAACAGGTCCGGGTGCAGTGCCCAAGCACCCGAAGGGTCGTCGTTCGTGTCGAGCGAGGTGGTGGCACCACTGCGACGGGCGGCCCGGAACACCTCGGGCAGACCGGCCGCGAGGCGCGGTTGCAGGAAGTACGACGCCGCGTGCACGTGCCGGGCTGCGACCTCGGGGACGTCGTCGGGCCCGAACGCCGCCAGACATCCCGGTGCGGTCAGGATCGCCCGGTCCCCGCCGGCTTGGTTGAGGCAGACGGTCAACGCCGTCGGCAGGTCCGGGTGCCGCACGCACGCGCTGATGTCGACGCCTGCGGACTTCAGCTCGTCCAGTACGAAGTCACCCGCCGCGTCCCGGCCGACCATCGCCGCGAGGCCGACAGCCAGTCCCAGCCGCGCGGCGCCGTGCGCGACGATGGCCGCCGACCCTCCCAGCGCGAGAACCCCTTGCTCCACCAGGGTTTCCGCTTGGCCGTACGCGGGAGTGCCCGGCGCGCCGAAGACCAGTACGTCCGGGTTCGCGTCACCCACCACCAGCAGATCCAGCATCAGGCGCCTCGCAGGGCAGCGGGCAGCAGGTCTCCGTGCGCGGCCGTCATCGCGGCGACGAGGTCGCCGATCTGGTCGACGGTGAGAGCCGCGGCGGTCGCCGGGTCGCACAACGCGGCATGCCGGACGTGGTCCGGATCGCCTTCGACGGCCGCGGCCACGGTCAGCTCGACCACGTTGAGGAAGTTCCTGTTCACCGCGGCCAGCTGGCGCGGCAGGTCGCCCACGTGGTGCGGGTGCACGCCGAGCCGGTCGAGGGTGGCGGGCACCTCCACGGCGGCGCCCTGCGGCAGGTTGGCGATCAGGCCGTGGTTCGCGACGTTGACCTGGATCGTGCGCCGCTGGCCGGTGACCAGGCTGTGGATCACCTGCGGCGCGTACTCGACCGCGTCGTCGGCCAGCGGCGGCAACGACTCCCCCGCGGTCAGCGCGTCCCGCGTCTTCTCATACGTGGCAACGTTCTCGGCGCTGATGGTCGCGTACTCGCGGACCGGGATGCGCAGTCGCTCCACTTCGGACTCGTGCCGCAGGTACCACGGCACGTACTCGGAGGAGTGCTCGCTCGTCTCCGTCGGGTAGAAGCCGAGCCTGCGGTACAGGTCGACGCGCACCCGGCGGGCCAGTTCCGGATCCGCCTCGACGGCGGCGTCGAGAGCCGGGTAGAGGTCGCGGCCCCGGTGCTGCCAGCGCAGGATCCACGCCTGGTGGTTCACGCCCGCGGACAGGAAGTCGACCTCCTCGTGCGGAACGCCGACCAGCGCGCTCAGGTCGTGGATCGTCCAGTGCACCGAGTGACAGAGGCCGACCGCCTTCAGCCGCGGGGCGACCGTCGCGAGGTACTGGATGTTCATCGCCATCGGGTTGGTGTAGTTCAGCAACCACGCGTCGGGGCACACCGCGAGCATGTCGGCGGCGAGCCCGTCCAGGAACGGGAAGGTGCGCAGCCCGCGGAAGATCCCGCCGATGCCGAGCGTGTCGCCGATGGTCTGCCGCAGGCCGAACGACTCCGGCACGTCGAAGTCCCGCAACGTCGCCGCGTGGCCGCCGATCGCGACCATGTTGACCACGACGTCCGCACCGTCCAACGCCTCACGGCGCGACAACGAGGTGCGGATGTGCGCGGCGCCGGCCAGCCGGGCGAGTGCAGCCGCGACCTCCAGCCGTTCGGAGTCGATGTCGTGCAACGAGATCGTGCAACCGGCGAGCTCCGGGAACGACAGGACGTCGCGGAGGAGCTGGCGGGTGAACTCGACGGAACCCGCGCCCACGAACGCGATGGTGAACATTGATCAGCCTTCCAGTACCCGGATGAGCCGAGCGACCTCGGCGGACATGGCCTCACGTCCGGCGCCGAGGTAGCGCCGGGGGTCGACGAGCGTCGGGTGGTCGTCGAGCACGGTCCGCACGCTCGCGGTGAAGTGCTTGTTGAGCTGCGTGGCGATGTTGATCTTCCACATCCCGGACCGCACGGCGGACGCGAGGCTCTCGTCGGCGACACCGGACGACCCGTGCAGCACCAACGGCACCGGCACTGCCCTGTGCAGCAACGCGATCAGCTCGAAGTCGAGCTCGGCGTCGCGGGTCAGCATGGCGTGCGACGACCCGACCGCGACGGCGAGGAAGTCCACCCCGGTCGCCGCCACGTACGCGGCGGCGTCGTCCGGGTCGGTGCGCACACCCGGTGCGTGCACCCCGTCCTTGCCGCCGATCTCACCGAGTTCCGCCTCGACGCCGGCACCGGCCTCGTGGCACTCGCGCACGACCGCCGCGGTGCGGGCGACGTTCTCCTCGTGCGGGCACGCGGAGGCGTCGAACATCACCGACCCGAACCCGATCCGCACGGCCTCGCGCACGAGGTCCTCGGAGGTGGCGTGGTCGAGGTGTACGGCGATCGGGGTGGACGCGGAGGCGGCGACGGACAGCGCGGCGGCACCGATCGGGCGCAGGGAACCGTGGTAGCGCACGGCGTTCTCGCTGATCTGCAGCACCACGGGGGCGCCTGTCTCCTGTGCCGCGGCGGCGATCGCCTCGGCGTGCTCGACCTGGATGACGTTGAACGCGGGCACCGGTGAGTGCCCGCCGATCATGTCGCGGAGCTGGACCAATGGCATGTTCTAGTCCTCGTGAACTTCCCTGGGCGTGATCTCCGCCCGGTGCTGGTCGTAGAAGGCGCGGTCGAAATCTCCGGCGAGCGGGGCACGCACCGCGGCGGCCGACAACGCGACGGCCTCGGCGAGGCGCTCCGGCCACGGCAGGTGCCAGGCGGCGACCAGCGCGGCGACGGCGGCGTCCCCGGCGCCGGTCGGGTTGCCGGTGACCACCTCGGGCGGGGCCGCCGTCCACACGCCGTCAGAGGTGTAGGCGGTCATTCCTCGTGCGCCATCGGAGACGAGTGCCGCGGCCGCGCCGAGAGCGAGTGGATCGTCCATTTCGGACGCTGCCGCGAGCTCGCCGCGGTTGGGGGTGATGACGGCGGGTCCGGCGGATGCCCCCGCGGCGAGCGCAGGCCCGCCTGCGTCCAGCACCACCGGCACGGACGTCCCGCGCACGAGCGCCGCGTAGGCGTCGACCGGCAGTCCCGCGGGCAGTGAGCCGGACAGCACCACGACGTCCGCCTCCGCGGCGAGATCCCGGTAGTGGCCGAGGAACCCCGCCCACTCCTCGGGTGTGACGTGCGGGCCCGGCTCGGCGAAGAGCGTCGCCTGCCCGGAGCCGTCCACTGCGGTGACCGTGCGACGGGTCTCCCCCGTGATCGGGAACAGGGCCTCCGGCACACCGGAGCGGTTCAGGTCGTCGCGCAACGCCGCCCCGGCAGAACCACCGGCCAGTCCCGTCGCGACCACGGGCACGCCGAGCGCACACAGCACGCGTGCCACGTTGACGCCCTTTCCACCGGCGCGGACGGCGACCTCGGTGACCCGGTGGGTGGCACCCGGCCGCAGGGCGTCGACGCGGTAGGTGACGTCGAGTGCCGCGTTGAGGGTGACGGTCAACGCCCTCATGGCGTGCCGTCGAGGATCACCGAGCGGGTGAGGTTGCGCGGCGAGTCCGGGTCGAGCCCGCGCAGCAGCGCCACCTCCACGGCGAGGCGGTGCACCGCGACGAGCTCGGCGAGCGGGTCCCGTTCGCGCGCGACCCAGCGGCCGCCGACCCCGGCGACGTCGAGGTCGAGGCCCTCCGGTGCCGTGCCGAACACCCAGACCAGCGAGCCCTCGTCGGTGATGGCGATCGGCCCGTGGCGGTACTCGGCGGCCGGGTAGGACTCGGCCCAGCTCAGCGACGCCTCGCGCATCTTCAGCGCGGCCTCGGCGGCCAGTCCGGTGGTCCAGGGCGCGCCGCCCAGGAACGTGAACTGGTTGCGCTCCACCAGGTCCGCGGTCATCGGGTCGGCCAGCGCCTGCTCGGCGTCGAGCACCGCGCGCTCCAGGTGTTCGCCGAGGTGGGCGCGCAGCAGCACGAGCGCGGTCGTCGCGAACCGCGTCTGGACGACCGAGCGTTCGTCGGCGAACTCCAGCGCGACGACCTGGTCCGCCAGTTCGGTGACCGGGGTGCCGGGGGCTCCGACGATGGCCGTCGTGGGCACCTGAAGCCGCCGCAGCACGTCGATCACCTCGGTCGTGGTGCCGGACCGGGACAGCGCGACGACGCGGTCATAGTTGCGGCTGAACGGGAACTCCGAGGCGGCGAACGCGTCGGTCTCGCCCAGTCCCGCGTCCTCCCGCAGCCGGGCGTAGGCCTGGGCCATGAAGAACGACGTGCCGCAGCCGACCACCGCGACGCGTTCACCGGGGGCGGGCAGGGCGGCGACGACGGCGGGGTCGGTGGCGAGTGCGATCGCCCGGCGCCAGCAGGAGGGTTGCGACGCGATCTCCGCGGTGGTGTGCAGCTGCTCGGCGGACCTGGTGTGCATGGCGGATTCCTTTGGTTGATCAGTCACTTGATGCCCGCTGCGGCCACCGACCGCACGAAGAACCGCTGGGCGAAGAAGAAGACGAGCAGGACGGGCAGCTGGCTCAGCACCGTGCCGGCCATGAGCTTGGGCCAGTTGGTGGTGTGCGCGCCCTGGAAGCTCTGCAGTCCCAGTTGGACGGTCATGACCTCGGGGCTCTGCACCGCGATCAGCGGCCACAGGAAGTCGTTCCAGGTCTGCAGGAACGTGAGCACGGCGAGGGTCGCGAGGGTGGGCCGCATCAGCGGCAGCAGCACCTGCAGCAACGTCCGCAGCCTGCTCGCGCCGTCGATGCGCGCGGCCTCCTCCAGTTCCCTGGGCAGGGTCGTGAAGAACTGCCGCATCAGGAACACCCCGAACGCGGTGGCGAGGTTCGGCGCGATCAGCGCGCCGAGCGTGTCGATCAGTCCCAGCGACCGCATCATGATCAGCAGCGGCAGCATGACGATCTGGAACGGCACCATCAGCGTCGCGAGCATGAGCACGAACGCGACCCTGTTGCCGAAGAACGGGATGCGCGCGAACGCGTAGCCCGCCAGCGAGCAGAGCAGCAGGTTGCCGGCCACGCAGACGACGGACACCACGAAGCTGTTGACCAGCCACGATCCCAGCGGCGCGTCCCGCATCGCGGCGAGGTAGTTCTCCCACTCGATCCCGCTCGGCAGGCCGGGCGGGAAGCGCCGCGACTCCGCCTGCGTCGACACGGACACCAGCAGCATCCACACCAGCGGCGTCACCATGACGAGGGAGAGCGGGAACAGGATCAGGTGCAGCGCGCTGGGCCTTCTCATCGAACCTCGTAGTGCGACGTGCGGCGGTTGAACCGCAGCTGGGCCAGGGTGAACACGCCGATGATCAGGAACACCGCGCAGCCGATCGCCGCGGCGTACCCGCCGTCGAAGCTCACGAACGCCTCGTTGTACAGGTGGTAGACGAGCACGGTGGTCGCGCGCAGCGGGCCGCCCTTGGTCGTCACGTAGACCGCGTCGAAGAGCTGCAGGCCGTTGATCGTGAGCCACACCAGCAGGAAACCGGAGGCGGGTGCGACCAGCGGCAGTTCGACGTGCCAGAACGACCTGGTCCGCCCGCAGCCGTCCAAAGAGGACGCCTCGAGCAGGTCCTTCGGCACGTTCTGCAGTGCCGCCAGGTAGATGATGACCGCGAACCCGAGCCAGCCCCACACCGTCATCGCCACCACGGCGAACAGCGCCTGGCCGGGATCGGAGAAGAACCCCTGCTTCGGCAGTCCCACCGCCTCCAGCGCGGCGTTGACCAGCCCGAACTGCGGGTTCGCCAGCCAGCTGAACATGATGCCGGTCGCGACCGTCGAGGTCACCAGCGGCACGGACACGGCGAGCCGGTAGAACACGACGCCGCGGATCTTCTGGTTGAGCATCACCGCGATCGGCAGCGCGAGAGCGAGCGTGATCGGCACGAACAGCACGACGTAGACGAGCGTGCGGCGGGCCGCGTCCCAGAACAACGGGTCGGCGACGAGCTTGGCGTAGTTGTCGCCGCCGGCGAACGTGCCAGGCGAGGTCAGATCGGTGTGCTGGAAGGACAGCACGATCGACCACACCACCGGGACGAGCCCGAACACCCCGATCAGGATCACCGCGGGTGCGGCGAACCCCCATCCGGCGGCGTGGTCGGCCAGCCGGCGCCTGTCGAGCGTCATGAGCCCGCCAGCTCCTGGTCGACCTCGGTCCGCGCCTGGTCGAGCGCGGCCTGCGGTTCGGCCTGGCCGAGCAGGACCGACTGCACGGCGGTGCCGAGGATCTGCGAGATCTTCGGGTACTGCGGGATGTTCGGCCGGGCCTTCGTCACGTTCTTCGCGAGGTTGTCGACGAACACCTTGGTGCCGGGGTACTTGGCCTCGTAGTCGGCGTAGCCCGGGAGGTCCACTTCGGACTGGCGGATCGGCAGGTGGCCGGTCTCCATCGCGAACTCGAGGTGGATCTCGGCCGAGAGCAGCCACTTCAGGAACGGCAGCGCGTTCTTGCGGCCGTTGTCACCGAAGACGACGAACGTGTCCGGTCCGGCGATCGTGGCGTGGGTGACCTTGCCCGGCAGGATCTGCACGCCGTAGGACACGTCCTCGTTGATGGAGCCGAGGTCCCACGGGCCGGTCCACAGCATGCCGATGCGGCCGGAGTTGAAGAGGTTGAGGTACTGCTGGTCGCCCGCGTCCAGGTAGACCGACTTGTCCGTGACGGCCATGTCGCGCAGCAGCTGCATGGCCTGCCGGCCGGCGTCGGAGGAGAAGGCGGCCTTCTTGTTGTCCGGGGAGAGCAGGTCGCCACCCGCCTGCCAGAGCAGGGCGAGGAAGCGCCAGACCGTGTCCTCGGTGCCGTCGTTGACGTAGGCCCAGCCGAACTTGCCGTCGGAGGTGAGCTTCTGCGCGGCGGACCGGAAGTCGTCCCACGTCCACGACTCGGTCGGGTGCTCGACCCTGGCCTCGTCGAAGAGCTTCTTGTTGTAGACGAGCGAGAGGTTGTCGACGAGCGCGGGGACGCCGTAGATCTTCCCGTCCACCGTCGCGGCCTCCCGCCCGGCGGGGAACAGGTCGTCCCAGCCGAACCCGGCGTCGCGCCGCAGGTCCTCGGTCAGGTCCTGGGTCTGGGGACGGCCGGTGAGCCCGGTGATCGAGGAGCCGTACTGGTAGGAGACCTCTGGCGGGTTGCCGGACGCGAACGACGCCAGCGTCTTCTGCAGCGCGTTGTCGTTGCCGCCGTTGAACACCAGCTCGACCTGCTGTTCGGGGTGCGCGGTGTTCCACTGAGCCGCGAGCTTGTCGAACGCGGCGGCCTCCTTGTCGGTGTAGCCGTGCCACACCTTCACCTTGCCGTTCCCGCCGGAGCCCGTGCCGCAGGCGGCCGTCATGAGGAGCGCGGCACCCATCGTGAGCACCGTGCGGCGACTGAGCCCTCTGCCGTCCGCCATGTCGACTCCCTCGCTTCGTGGATGCGGCTGTGTGGTCGCGAACACTAAGCGCGAATCGCTCAAACAAGCAATACTTATGACCGATTGAGATTGGTTACTGGCCCGTCACGTCCTATCTCGCTACAGTCGCTCACACTCAATCACCACTTATGAGCGATCAAGGAGTTTGGCGCCTATGACCTCCCCTGCACGCGCCCTCACCGGAACCGCGTTGGCCGCAGTCGCGCTGGCTGCCTGCGTGGCCGGACCCCTGACCTCGTCGAGCCAGGCGGAAGGCCTCTCGGCCGCCGCGTTCGAGCTGCCCCCTGCCGGCGCGGTCCTCGACTACCAACTCGGCGCCGCGTACACGCCGCCCCAGGGCGTGAACCTCGTGACCCGCGACAGCACCGCCACGCCCGCGCCCGGCATCTACAACATCTGCTATGTCAACGGTTTCCAGACCCAGCCGGGAGACCGCGACGTCTGGCTGAACCAGCGCAAGCACCTGATCCTCAAGGACTCGTCGGGCAAGCCGATCATCGACCCGAACTGGCCGGACGAGTTCCTGCTCGACACCTCGACCTCGGCCAAGCGCACCGAGCTCGCCGGCATCATCGGCGCGACCATCGACCAGTGCGCGAACAAGGGCTTCAAGGCCGTCGAGGTCGACAACCTCGACTCCTACCTGCGTTCCAAGGGCAAGCTGAGCGTCAGCAACAACCTCGCCTACGCGAAGCTGCTCGCCGACCGCTCGCACAACCGCGGCCTCGCCATCGGTCAGAAGAACTCCGCCGAGCAGGCCGCGCGCGGACGCTCCGAGGTCGGGTTCGACTTCGCGGTCTCCGAGGAATGCCACCGCTGGGAGGAGTGCTCGTCCTACTCCGACGTTTACAAAGAGCATGTGATGGACATCGAGTACACCGATGACCTGCGCGGCACGTTCGAGGACGTGTGCAACGACCCGGACACGCCGGCCACCACCACGTTGCGCGACCGCTACCTCGTCGGGCCTGGTCAGTCCGGTTACGCGTTCGACCACTGCTGACGGGACCGGGGTGGCGGTGCTCGCCGCCACCCCGGGGCTCTCTCGCGCGGCGTCGGGTGTGGATATCAGTGTGGACGACAGTGCCAGTTCAGGTACTTTTCATGCCCTGACAAGCAAATCTGTGGGGCGGGCATGACACTGGCAAGAAAACGCTCTCGGCGGATCGTCGTCGACGGCACGGTCTATCGCTGGCGCGTTCGACACAAGCCGACGTACAGCCAAGGCCTCACCTGGACGCCGCTGAGCTATGCGGTCGAACACTTCGACTCCGCGGGAACCGTCCTGGTCGTGAACACCGGCCGGCCGCACCCGAGCAACTGGATCAACGCACCTACCGCTCCGGTCAGGCCGGCCGACGTCGCCACCAGCATTCGCACGGCCCTCGCCGCCGGCTGGTCACCAAGCTGCCCCGGGAAGCCGTTCGTGGTCGACCAGGCCGCAGAGCGATCCGTCAGTCTCTGATCTCCATCGCTCAGCACTTCACCCAGTAGTTCGGCGACGTCTGCCGGATCGCGCTGGTGGTGAAGGTGTTCCACAGCCCCAGCAGCTGATTCGACCCCAGCGCGTAGGTCTGACCCAGATTGGCGTACGCACGACCGGCAACGGTGTGGGCGTAGTTGCTGGCGGTCACGCACTCCGAAGTAGGCGGAGTCGTCGTGGTGGTCGTGGTTGTGGTCGTCGTCGGCGGAGGCCCACCGTTGCTCAACGCCTTCACCATGTTCACCACGGCCGCCATCTGCGGACCGGCCTTGAGCGCGTACTGCGCCGACTGATAGCCCCACCAGTCCCAGCAGCCGCGCGGGTTCCCGGTCATCGTCGTGGCCTGCGGGTACAGCACGATCATGTTGTTCGTGTCGGCGTACTCGTTGAGATAAGCCTTGTCCATCAACGCGTTGCCGATCAGCCCGAAGTACTGGTAGCAACCGTGCAGCGTCACCATCAGCTTGCAGGGACCGGTCTCGCACGCACGTGGCACGTAGGCGAACCCCTCACGGCCCATGCTGATCGAAGCCGCGTTGCCACCGGGCGCGTAGGTGTTCTGGTCGAACTGGACGAGCTTGCCGGACAACGTCGAGGCAGCCGCGTTCACCGGGCCGAACAGGTGGCCCAGCATCTCCTTCACCGGGTCGGTGGTGCCGCACTTGTTGACGTACGGCGAAGTCGTGGTGCCGCAGGCGTTCGGTCCGATCGGGCTGATCCACGCGTGACCGGCCGCGGTGGCGTTGTTGTAGACCACGCGTGCGCCGAAGTCGCGGTAGTAGGTGGCGAGGTCGTCGTTCACCGCGCGGTCGACCGTGTCGTCGGCGCTGCCGTGGAACAGCCAGACCGGGTCGCCGGAGAGGTTCTGCGGCGGGTCGACGGTTCCCGCGGTGGCACGGGTCCTGGTCAGCTGTTCGAGTTCCGCGGGTGTCTTGCGGGCCTGGAAGGTGTCCATGCAGGCGAGCAGGGCGGTGTTCACGTTGTTCTGGGCGCAGTCGTAGGCGCCGGCGGAGAAGATGCCCGCGCCCTGGAACACGCTGGAGTAGGCGACGTGGAGCTGGTTCGCCATGTAGCCGCCGGAGGACAGGCCGCTGACGTAGGTGCCGGTGATGTTGTACTTGGTCAGGCCGCCGGGTTGTGGTGGCGGGACCGCCGCCAGCGAGATCGACAGGGAAGCCGCGGCCAGGCCGGTGGCCGCGGCCAGTGCCAGGAGCGCGTTGCTCAGTCGCATGTGTTCGCCTCCGTCATTGCAGGCAGGACATGCTTTTGAGGTTAAGAGCCGATAAATGGACGGCACCACGTGTGCGGTCGCCACCTCGTACGGTGGGCAGACGTCGAACCGCACCATTGACAGTAGGTTGGCCGCATGCGGACGTTCAGCCAGGTCGACGTGTTCACCGACGAGTTCATGAAGGGCAACGCGCTCGCGGTCGTGCACGACGCGGAGGGCCTGACCACGGAGCAGATGGCGGCCTTCGCGAACTGGACGAACCTCGCGGAGACCACGTTCCTGCTGCCGCCGACGAACCCCGCCGCCGACTACCGGGTGAGGATCTTCACGGTGAGCCGCGAGCTGCCGTTCGCCGGCCACCCGACGCTCGGGTCGGCCCACGTGTGGCTCACGGCCGGTCACACACCGCAGGACCAGGGCAAAGTCGTGCAGGAGTGCGGCGCCGGGCTGGTGGAGGTGCGCCGGGACGGCGAGCGGCTGGCGTTCGCCGCTCCCCCGCTGCTGCGCGGCGGCCCCGTCGAGGACCACCAGGCGCTGGCCGACGCGCTGGCGATCACTCCGGAGGACATCGCAGGAGCTCAGTGGGCCGACAACGGGCCCGGCTGGGTCGCGGTGCTGCTGCACTCCGCCGAGGCCGTGCTGGCGACCAGGCCGGACTACCAGCGGTTCGGCGAGTTCACGGGGATCGGGGTGGTCGGGCCGCATCGCGAGGGTGGTGACGCCGCGTTCGAGGTGCGGGCGTTCATCAACGAGGGCAGCCGGTTCGAGGAGGACCCGGTGACCGGCAGTCTCAACGCCTCGATCGCGCAGTGGCTGATTCCCGCCGGAATCGCTCAAGAGGAGTACGTGGCGGCCCAGGGGACGGTGCTCGGGCGGCGCGGGCGCGTGCACCTCTCGCAGGTGGACGGCGAGATCTGGGTGGGCGGGAACACCGTGCTCGGCATCACCGGGCAGGTGGCGCTGTGATCGTCCTCTGAGGACCTCATACCCACGCCACGCCGATCTCAAACGTTGTTCTTGATCGGCTTCTGATGCGACACTCGGAGCGTGGTCACGGTATCCAGCTGGCTGCGTTCTCCGTGTCCCGCGCTCGTCGTCGACGCCGTCGGTGCGGTGCACGGCATGAACGATGCGGCCAAGACGCTCTTCCCCGAACAGGCTTTGCCGCCGCAGTGGCAGCACGGCGAGTCCGTGCACGTCGCGGAACGCAGTTATGCAGCTCACAGGGTCGACCACGAGGACGGCTCTGTCACCTGGTGGCTGCTCGACGAGACCGACCTGCTGCTGGAACGGGAACGGGCCGCGCTGCTGGGGCGGATGTCCAACGCCCTGATGACCTCGCTCAACCCCGAGCGGTGCATGACCGTCGTCGCCGAGCTCGCCGCCGAGCACCTCGCGGACGAGGCACTGGTGATCGCTCCCCGCTCGGACCACGGCCATCCCGTCACGCGCTGTCTGCGGGGCCAGGCGCCGACGTATGAACTGCAGCACGTCGACGTCGAGGAGGTCGTGGGCCTCAGCGAGGCGTTGCGCGGCTTCCCGCCCGTGCCGTCGCGCTGGATCGACCCGGCCGCGGCGCCGGACTGGCTGGCGAGCGACGGTGTCTCGATCGTCGTGACGCCGCTGCCCGGTCATGGCGTGCCGGCCGGTGCGCTGATCCTCATCCGGCGGGACAAGCGGTTCTCCGAGGACGAGGAGGCGTTCGCGCGCCTGTTCGCGTCGAGGGCGGGCGTGGCGATCTCGGCGGCCAGCCTGTTCACCCACCAGGCCGTGATCACCGAACGGCTGACGCGCGACCTGCTGCCGCCCGTGCTCCGCCGCTACGAGCACGTCGAACTGGCCGGGCGCTACCGGGCGTCGGGCGACACCGAACACGTCGGCGGCGACTTCTACGACGTGCACCCGCTGCCCGACGACCAGTTGTTCGTCGTGCTCGGCGACGTCTGCGGCAAGGGACTGGACGCGGCGGCGCAGACCGGCAAGGTCCGCACGACCCTGCACGCGCTGCTGCAGGTCGTGACCGACCACGACCAGATGCTGCAGGCCCTCAACCAGGCACTGCTGACGACGGACAGCTCCCGCTTCATCACGACGGTCGTCGGCACCGTGCGGCCGGAGAACGGCAATCTGCACGTGACGCTGACCTCGGGCGGGCACCTGCCACCGTTGATCGTGCGCGCGAACGGCGCGGTCGAGGCGGCCTCGACCAAGGGCACGCTCGTCGGCATCCTGCCGCAGATCGTCACGGCGACCGACGAGGTGCTGCTGGCGCCCGGCGACTCGTGCCTGCTCTACACGGACGGCATCACCGAGGCCAACGGCGGCCCGCTCGGCGACGAGGAGTTCGGCGAGGAACGGCTGCGGCGCGCCCTGACGGCGTGCGGGGGCATGCCGGCCGAGGCGCTCGTCGAGCACGTGCACATGCTTGCGTCGCAATGGGTCGGCAGCGGAGTGCACGACGACATGGCGGTTCTCGCGATCACCGCGCCGCGCAGGAGGTCCTCGTGAGCTCCGTCGACGCGTTGTGGGAAGCGGCGCTGGACGGCGACGAGCACCGCGCGACCGACGTGGTGCTCGCGGCCGCCGAGGACCACGGCCACGAGTTCGTGCTGCTCGACGTGATCGGCGCCGTGCAGCGCCGGGTCGGCCAGGAGTGGGCCGCGAACCAGATCAGCGTGGCTCAGGAGCACGCGATCACCGCGATCAACGACCGCGCGGTCACCGCGTTGTCGCTCAGCAGGCCTCGGCGGAAACCGGTGCACGGCCGCGTGACGGTGGCGTGCGTGGACGGCGAGTGGCACGCGTTGCCCGCGCGACTGCTGGCGGAGGTGCTGGCGTCGCGTGGTTTCGCCGTCGACTACCTGGGCGCGCAGGTGCCGGCACCGCACCTGATCACGCACCTGCACCGCACCGGCCCGGACGTGGTGGCGCTGTCCAGCTCGATCGCCACCAGGCTGCCGGCCGCGCACGCCACGATGACGGCCTGCCAGGCGGCGGGTGTGCCGGTGATGGTGGGCGGGGCGGCGTTCGGCGCGGACGGCAGGCATGCGCGGCGGTTCGGCGCGAACGCGTGGGCCGCCGACGCCCGGTCGGCCGCGGACATGTTGATGTCGCAGACGATGCCCCGGCCGTCGGCGCCGCACCAGCCGATCGACGACCTGCCGCACCTCGCCGACCAGGAGTACACGCTCGTGTCACGCAGTGCGCGTGATCTGGTGCGCTCGGTGTTCAAGGCTATGGAAGAACGCGTGCCCGCCATGAAGTCCTACACCGACGCCCAGCGCCAGCACACGGCGGAGGACTTGGCGCACATCGTCGAATATCTCGCCACCGCTCTGTACGTGGACGATGACGCGTTGTTCCAAACGTTTCTGTCGTGGACCGGCGAGGTGCTCGACGCCCGCGGAGTGCCGTCGCAGGTGCTGAAACCCACCCTGGACCTACTCTCAGTAGAACTTCGGGACTTTCCCAGGGCCCAGCGCATGCTCGCCGCACCTGATCGGTCACTGCGCGTGTGAATCCTTTGTGGACGGACAGCGCACACGCGGTGTGTCTGCCTGATCGCACAACGTTTTCCCTGGTACCAGTGTCCACACCGGCCTTGTGCCAGATAGATTCGAAATGTTTTCATCTCGACCATGGACATGGGGACGCTCACGCCGATCGCTGCCTACGTCGTCGCGGTTCTGGGCTCGGTGCTCGGTCTCCTGTCTTCTGAGCGAGCGCGAAACGCGAACCGGACGACGCGGAACTGGTGGATCGCCGTGGCCGCCGTGTCGATCGGCGGGCTCGGCATCTGGGGCATGCACTTCACCGCGATGCTCGGCACCTGGATGGGTGCGAACGTCTCCTACGACATCCCGATCACGTTGCTGAGCATGGTCGTCGCCATCGTGGTGGTGGCCGCAGGCCTGTTCCTGGTGCGGCGCTACGGGGTGAACGGCGACACGCGCTTCTGGCCGCTCGCCGCCGGCGGGCTCGTCACCGGGCTCGGCGTCGCCGCGATGCACTACACCGGCATGGCCGCGATCGTGATCAACGCCCACGTCTCCTACAACATCGGCCTCGTGCTGGTCTCCGTCGTGATCGCCGTGGTCGCCTCGACCGTCGCGCTGTGGTTCACCCGGAAGGTCAGCGGCTTCGCGGCCGTCATCGGTGCCGCGCTGGTGATGGGCGTTGCCGTCACGGGCATGCACTACACCGGCATGTACGCGATGAGCATGGCGCACGACCACAGCGCGTCGATCGTCGTCGGCAACTCCCAGGAACTCATCACGTCGCTCATCATCGGCGGCGCCGGCGTCAGCGTGATCATCATCTTCCTGCTCGCCCTCACGGCGAACGACGACGAGGGCAGCGAGGAAGCCGAGCTGCTCGCCCGCGTCATGCGGCGGACCAGCGAACGCTGAGCCTCACCTGAGGTGCACGAGCACCATCCCGTCGTTGCCGGGAGCGACCTCCACCCGCCGGTAGAGCCTCTTCACGTGCGGCTGCCTCAACATCGCGAGCACGCGGCTCTTGAGCTTGCCGGAACCCTTGCCCGTGATGATCTCGACCAGCGGCACCTTCTGCCCGGCGGCGCGGAACAGCGCGTTGCGCACGGCCTGCGCGATGTCCTGGTCGCTGCGGAAGATCGGGTGCAGGTCGACGGTCAGCTTGTCCGGGCTCACGCCGATCATTCTGCCCGGCCTCGTATTACCTTGGACGGATGGCACTCGTGCACCCGCCCGGCCTGACCAGGTTCCGGACGCACGACCTGCCCGGCTCGCGCAGGCTCGCCGGGTGGGAGGAGCACAACGCCCGCGCGCTGGTCGGGCTGCGGGTCGAGCCGCGGGCGGGCAGGCCGTTCGACGGCACCGAGGTGAACCTGTCCCTCCCCCGCCTGCACGTCGCACGCGTGAGCGGGTCACCGCACGCCGTCGAGCGGGACGTCCGGCAGATCGCCGAGCACCCGGCCGACGGGCTGGTCGTCTACTTCATGCTGGCCGGGCAGAGCCACGTCCGGCACCGGGGTGGCCACGAGCTCGTCGCGCCAGGCCAGGCGCTCGTGCTGGACGCGGACCAGCCGTTCCGGCGTGAGTTCGGCGAGGGCCTCACCGAGCTCGTGTTGAAGGCACCGCGGTCGCTGCTGCGCGGCACCGTGAAGCCTCAGGTGTTCAACTTCCAGGACGACGCGCACGCGCGAGCGTTGGTGGTGGCACTACAAGGTGCGTTGCGCGGACCGGCCGACTGGGACGGGCTGGAGCACACCGCGACCGACCTGCTCGGCACGCTGCTGGGCGGTGCCCGCACGACCACGGGTGATCTGGCAGCCGCGCACGCCTTCATCGCCGCTCACCTGCACGAACAGGAGCTGTGCGCGCAACGGATCGCCGCCGCGATCGGGTACTCCGACCGGCACCTCTCGCGGTTGTTCGCGAAGTCGGGACAGAGCGTGCCGCAGGCGATCCTGAACGCGCGCCTGGACGCCGCCCGGCGCCTGCTCGTCGAGCCCGTCGCGCTGGCCGAGGTCGCCGCGCGGACCGGGTTCGTGTCGCAGGCGCACTTCTCGCGCACCTACCGGGCGAGGTTCGGGGTGACGCCCCGGCAGGACCGGGCGGCGCTGCGGTCCTGAGTTTTTGCCTGTTTCCGCCACGTGCGGGCGCTCGGCCCTGGTGACGACACAGGACTGTCACCGTTCCGTCATGGTGACTTTCCACGACGGTCTCGCCGACACGTCCCCGCCGACGAGCACCGCGGTCGAGACCGATGTGCTGATCGTGGGATCGGGTCCCGCCGGGGCCTCCGCGGCGCTGTTCCTGTCCACGCTGGGCGTTCCGAACATCATGATCACCAAGTACCGGTGGACCGCGAACACTCCCCGCGCGCACATCACCAACCAGCGCACGATGGAGATCTTCCGGGACGTCGGCATCGAGGACCAGGTGCTCGCCGACGCCACCCCGCACCACCTGATCGGCGACACGGTGTTCTGCACCTCGATCACCGGTGAGGAGATCGGCCGCATCCTCACCTGGGGCAACCACCCCGCCCGGCACGCCGACCACGTGCTCGCGTCGCCGTCGCTCAACTGCGACATCCCGCAGACGTACCTGGAGCCGATCCTGGTCCGCAACGCCACGGCCCGCGGCACGCAGACGCAGTTCAGCACCGAGTACCTGGGGCACACGCAGGACGCGACCGGGGTGACCGTGCGGGTGCTCAACCGGCTGACCGGGTCCGAGTACACGATCAGGGCGAAGTACCTGATCGGCGCGGACGGCGCGCGGTCAGCCGTGGCCGCCGGCCTGGACCTGCCCTACGAGGGCGAGATGGACGTGGCCGGGTCCATGAACATCACGTTCAAGGCCGACCTGTCCGAACTCTGCCGGCACCGCCCCTCGGTGCTGTACTGGGTGATCCAGCCCGGTGCGAACGTCGGCGGGATCGGCGCCGGGCTCGTGCGGATGGTCCGGCCGTGGAACGAGTGGCTGATCGTCTGGGGCTTCGACCTCGCGCAGGGCGTGCCCGAGGTGACCGAGGACGACGCGCTGCAGATCGTGCGCAACCTCGTCGGCGACCCAGCACTCGACGCCGAGATCACCGGAATCTCCCTGTGGGGCAACAACGAGCAGTACGCGACCCGGTTGCACAGCGGCAGGGTGTTCTGCGCCGGGGACGCCGTGCACAAGCATCCGCCGAGCAACGGACTTGGCTCCAACACGTCGATCCAGGACTCGTACAACCTGGCGTGGAAGCTCGCTCTCGTCCTCAATGGACAGGCGGGTGCCGAACTGCTGGAGACCTACTCCGCCGAACGTGCCCCCGTGGCACGGCAGATCGTAACGCGCGCCAACAAGTCCGCCCGCGAGTTCGGTGCGCTCTTCGAGGCGCTCGGGCTCGACGCCTCCCAGTCCGCCGACGAGATGGACGCGCGCATCGAGGAACGCAAGGACAGCAGCCTCGCGGGTGCCGCCAAGCGCGCCGCGGTGCGGGAAGCCATGGAACTCAAGAACTACGAGTTCAACGCTCACGGAGTGGAGATGGGTCAGTCGTACGAGTCCAGCGCGGTGGTCGCCGACGGCGGGGAGAAGCCTGCACCGTCGCGCGATCCGGAGCTGTACTACGAGCCGTCGACCTGGCCGGGGGCGCGCCTGCCGCACGCCTGGGTCGGGGACAGCAGGAGCAAGCTCTCCACCCACGACCTGGTGCCGTACGGGCAGTTCACGTTGCTGACGGGCATCACCGGCGAGGCGTGGGCCGACGCGGCGCAGAAGGCGGCGGACCGGCTCGGGGTGCCGTTGCGGACCGTCGTGATCGGGCCAGGGCGTGCGGTCACGGACCTCTACTTCGACTGGTCTCGACTGTCCGGTGTGGACGAGGACGGCGCTGTGCTGGTGCGGCCGGACAAGCACGTCGCGTGGCGCGGCTCGTCGTTGCCCGCCGACCCGGAAGCGGAGCTGATGTCCGTCCTGACCACGGTCCTGAGCCGGGAGGAGAGCGCGTGACCTGGCAGTTCGAGCACGTCACGCTCGGCCAGCGGGTGCGGTTCGGTACCGGCACGGCGGCGGACGACCTGGCCGCGGAAGTGGCCAGGCTCGGTGCGCGGAGGGTGCTGCTGATCTCCGGGAAGCCCACCGCGGTGACGGCGAAGATCGACGTGGCCGAGCACTGCACGGACGTGGCGCCGCACGTGCCGGTGGAGAACGCCGAACGTGCCCGCGCGCTGGCCGCCGAGTCCGGGGCGGACCTGCTGGTGAGCGTCGGCGGCGGCTCCACGACCGGACTCGCCAAGGCGGTCGCGCTGACCACCGGGCTGCCGATCGTCGCCGTGCCCACCACGTACGCGGGTTCGGAGGCGACCAACGTGTGGGGCCTGACCGAGGCCTCCCGCAAGACCACCGGCGTCGACGACCGGGTCCTGCCGGTGACCGTCATCTACGACGCGGACCTCATGTCGTCACTGCCTCGGGAGCTGTCGATCGCCTCGGGCTGCAACGCGCTGGCGCACTGCGTCGACTCGATGTGGGCCCCGCGCGCCGACCCGATCAACCAGGCGCTGGCGCTGGAGGGCATTCGCGCGCTGAGCCGTGGCCTTCGCCTGGTCAGCGACGTCGAGGGCCGGGAGCTGATGCTCTACGGCGCCTACCTGGCCGCGGTGGCGTTCGCGTCGGCGGGTTCCGGCCTGCACCACAAGATCTGCCACGTGCTCGGCGGCGCCTACAACCTCCCGCACGCCCAGACGCACACGGCGATCCTGCCGCACGTGCTGGCCTTCAACGCCCCTGCGGTTCCCGAGGCCGCCGCCAGGATCACCGAGGCACTGGGCGGTGGTCTCCTCGACCTGTACGACGAGATCGGTGCCTCGCACGAGCTTCGTGGCGTGCCCGACGTCCGCGAGGCCGCGCGGCTCGTGCTGCCGTCCGTGCCCGCGTCGAACCCCCGCCCGGTCACCGAGGACGACCTGATCGCCCTGCTCACCGCTGCCCAGAAGGGGCTCGACGCATGACCGCTCAACAGCGCATCGAGGAACAGCTCACCGACGAGGTCGTCGCGTCGTTCGCGCGCACACCGGACCCGCGGCTCAAGGAGCTGATGGAGGCGCTCACCCGGCACCTGCACGCGTTCATCCGCGAGACCCGCCTGACCGAGGCCGAGTGGACGCGGGCGATCGAGTTCCTGACCGCCGTCGGGCACATCACCGACGAGAGGCGGCAGGAGTTCATCCTGCTGTCCGACGTGCTGGGCGCGTCGATGCAGACCATCGCGGTGAACAACGAGGCCTACGAGAACGCCACGGAGGCAACGGTCTTCGGCCCGTTCTTCGTGGAGGAGTCGCCGTTGGTCGGTGTGGGCGGGGACATCGCGGCGGGTGCCGCCGGAACCCCTTGCTGGGTCGAGGGAACCGTGCGCGACACCGCGGGCAACCCGGTGCCGGGCGCGCGGATCGAGGTGTGGGAGGCCGACGAGGACGGCTTCTACGACGTGCAGTACAGCGACTCGCGGGTGGCGGGCCGCGGCCACCTGTTCTCCGGCGAGGACGGCGGTTTCTCGTTCTGGTGCACCACTCCGACGCCCTACCCGATCCCGCACGACGGACCCGTGGGCGCCTTGCTGGACGCGGTGGACCGCTCCCCCGTGCGCGCCGCCCACCTGCACTTCATGGTGTCGGCGCAGGACTTCCGCACGCTCGTCACACACATCTTCGTCGAAGGCGATCCTCAACTGGAGATCGGCGACTCGGTGTTCGGCGTCAAGGAGTCGCTGGTCAAGCGGTTCGACGAGCAGCAGGCCGGTGCGGCGACGCCGGACGGGAGGGCGCTCGGCGACAAGCCGTGGGCGCGCTCCCGTTTCGACATCGTGCTGGCGCCTTCTCAGTGATCGCAGCAGACGCGCTCGGCCCACTCCGGCTCGTGCCACCAGTGCTTGTTCTCGGCTGAGGGCAACGCCGGCAGCTGAGCGGTGTGGGCCGTGAGCGTCTGCTGGTTCCGGTACGGCGCGAGCAGTTCCGGGATGTCGTGGACCCTCCCGCCGACCGCGACCAGCTTGACGTTCGCCGCGGCCTTGATGTCGGCCAGCGGGTTGCCGTCCACGAACGCGATGTCGGCCGGAGCGCCCGGCTCGATCGTGCCGAGCGGCAGGCCCAGCCACTTCGCCGGGTTGCGGGTCGCGGTGATGAGCGCTTCCCTCGGCGTGAAACCGAACTCGACCAGCGCGCGGAGGTTCGTGTGTGTGGCGGTGGCGGGGCTGTCGAGCGGCGCGTCGGTGCCGGTGATGACGAAGCCGCCGCCCCGGTGGACCTTCAGGGCGAACTCGACCCAGCCGCGCAGGACGTCCAGCGACGACGTGCCGGCGGGGGTGCCCTGGTTGTTGGCGTCGGCGACGAACCGCTCGTACTCCCACGGCGGGTACAGCACACGGGTGCGTTCGTCGGTGACGATCGACTTGTCCTTGGCGTACAACGCGCGTGACTGGAAGAGGGTGGGCGTGATCGACATGCCGGACGCCGTGAAGAGCGCGATCACGTCCTGGTAGGCCCGGCCCTGGCGGGTGACGGTGTGGGAGTAGCCGAGGCGGTTGGTGGCGCCGACGTGCTCCATTCCGTCCATGCCGAGGTTGGCGGCCGGGTAGAGGTAGTGGGACGACAGCGGGACCCTCGACCGTTGCACGGCAGCGCGTTGCAGCTCGACGGGCAGCCGGACGTAGGTCTTGATCAGGTCGTAGTCGAGCTCGTGGGCGCGGCGCAGTTCGAGGTCGAGCTGGGCCTTGCTGAGCGTCGGGCGCATGAAGTTGTAGTAGACGCGCGAGCCGTCGACGGCCTCGCCGGTCGCGTAGAACCGCGGCCCCGTCAGGGTTCCCGCCGCCAGCGCCTCGCGGGTCTCGACCATCTGGTAGACCGGGTCACCGGGCGAGCGCACCGTCGTGATGCCGTACGCGAGCCACGTCAGGCCTTGCCGCGCACCCCACTGACGCCCGCGCAGGTGCCAGTGGTTGTGGGCGTCGATCAGGCCGGGGATGGCGGTCAACGTGCCCGCGTCGACGTCGGCTTTGCCGCGTTGTGGCCGGATCTCCTTGACCTTGCCGCCTTCCACGACGATGTCGACGTTCCGCTTGAGCTCGTGCGCCTGGCCGTCCCAGTAGGCGCCGACGCGGATCACCTTGCGCTCGGGCGCCTTGGGCCTGCGCCACGTGAGGTCGTGCCGGATCGTCGTGACCCTGCCGTCCAGTGTGGACTTCCGGATTCGACCGTTGTTCAAGTACACCAGTGAGTCGTTGCCGCTCCAGGCCAGTGAGTCGGTGACCTCGCGGGTGACCTGACGCGGTTCGCCGAGGAACCTGCCCTTGGCGTCCACCGGGACGACCCAGGCGACGCTCTCCACGACGAACGCGATGTTCTTGCCGTCCGGTGACCACACCGGGCCGTCGTCGCCGCGCGTCGCGATCGACCGGAACGGCATCGGTTCGGTGTAGGTCAGCGTGCCGCCGGCGAGGTCGACGAACAGCAGCTGGCTGGTGCCTTCGCGGAACCGGCGCGAGAACGGCTTCACGGCGGCCAGTGCGACCGTGGTGCCGTCCTTCGACCAGGTCGGCCTGCCCGGCTGGAACAACGTCGGCGTGACCTGGCGGAGGCCGGCGGGTTCGGCGATCCAGACCTGCCCGTCGTGGTCGAGGTAGGCGACCTTCGTGCCGTCCGGCGAGAACCTCGGCGTCGTCTGCGCGTGCGGGGCGGGCGCGAACACCTTGTCGTCACCGGTCTTCAGGTCGCGAACCCGCAACTGCGGAATGCCGCCGCGGTCGCTGCTGTAGAGCAGTTTCGTGCCGTCCGGCGAGAAGTCCGGATCGGAGTCGAAGTACCTGTTGTCCGTCAGCTTCGCCGCTTTTCCACCGCTGAGCAGGTACAGGGCGTTGAGCGCGCGGAACGCGATCTTCGCGCCGTCCGGCGACACCACCGGGCTCGCGATGCCCTTCGCCGCACCGCCGGTGAGGTTCTTGGTGCGGTGCTGCCGCCTGGTCGTGCGCACCGGAACCGTTGCCTCGAAAGGAATGTCCTTCACCGAGCCGCCGGTGCGCGACCTGAGCTTGCCGTCCGAGGTGTACAGGACGGTGTCGCCGTTCCAGACCGGCGCGAACCCGAACACGTCCTCCTTCGACGTGATCGCCGTCGTGCCGAGCACGAGATCGGCCTGACCGGGCTTCATCTGCGTGTAGCTGGGCTGGTCACCCGGCCCGAACGCGGCACCGAACAGCTGCGTGCCCGCCGGTGCCGTGACGAGCCGTTCGCGCTTGCCGTCCAGCGTGACGGTGTCGACCGCCGCGTTGCCGACGGTGAAGATGATCCGCTTGCCGTCGGCCGACCACTGTGGCGCCGCGGCCTCGTCCGGCACGCCGGTCAGCTGCGTGATGGCGTTCGTGGCCAGGTCGAGCACGTGCACGCCGTAGCTGCCTGCCCGGTCGCTGACGAACGCGAGGCGCTTGCCGTCCGGTGAGAACGCGGGTTCCCGGTGATCGTACTTACCCCGCGTGAGCTGCTTCAGGCCATGGCCGTCGAGCCCGATCAGATAGAGGTGGTAGTTGCCGTCCCGATAGGACTGGAACGCGATCTGACCGCGCGGCCCGAACGACGGCAGCGTGGCGTCCTGCAGCTCGTCGGTGAGTTTGCGCGCCTCACCGCCGGTGGAAGGCAGGACCCAGATGGCCGTGACGAGATCGATGGCGAGCCACTTGCCGTCACGCGAGCGCGACACCGAGATGTTGGTGCCCTGGGTGAGTTTCACGCGTTCGCCGGGTTCCGCCTGCGCGGTCCCGATCGTGAGCGTGGACGCGGCGGTGGCGACGGCGGCGGCCTGGCCGGTGCGGGTCAGCAGTTCACGACGTGACAGTTCCATGGTGGCGCACTCCCCAGTGTCGATCCCCTTGGAGATCCACCCTGGCACCGTGAAAGCCTTGCGCCATCGGCCATTCGGCCCAGCGTCCACCTGGCGGGACGCTGGGCTCGACACTGCTAGAGAGCGAGCGCGCCCTCGACGCGGGCGACCATCGCGTCCTCGGCGTCGACGACGACACCGTCGGCCTCGGCGACCTCGCGGCAGATCGCCAGTACGGCGCGCGGGAAGTCCGCTGCGTCCTCGGGCGACTTCGTCGTGAGGGTCTTCATCGAGGACCGCAGCGCCTCGAGCACGACCGGCTCGATCTCCTCGTCGGTGCCGGCGGGCACGGACGGGCGGGCGGCACCGAGAACGCCGCGCAGGTCGGGCGACAGGTTCGCGAGCGCGCGCAGGCCGGCGAACCGCTCCTCCAGCACGGGGCCGGGGTCTGCGTGGGAGACCAGCAGCATCGCGCCGTACACGGCGGTGCGCAGCGTGCGGCTCTCCTCGTCGGTGTAGAAGATCATGTGGCCCACTCTAGGTCGTCGGGTCAGGCGGGTACCGAGGTACTGATATGAGGATGCGCCATCGCTCGGGCGGTTGCTCCCGAGCAGCGAGAACGCCTGTGACGGACGTCTACCGGAGCCGCAGCGAACAAACTGGGCGGTTTGTGCGTTGAGATGGATTGAGCCAATCCACCCAGGAGGATCCGCGCATGACGACCACCGCTACCCGGCCCCGCATCACGGTTCGGCGGGTGGTGTTCACGCTCGTCCTCTTCTCCGTGACCACGCTGCTGTTCTGGGTGCCGTTCGAGGGGCTGTTCGCGGCCAGCGCCGAATGGCCGGACCCGGTCCGCCCGATCGCCGCCATCGTGTTCGTGGCCGGTGCCATCGCGATGATCGTGCTGTTCACACAGCGCAACAGCGACCGCGCCGCGCGGATCTCCCAGTTCCTGCTCGGTTTCGTGTGGATCGCGTTCGTGTGGACGCTGATCTCCGACGTCGTCCGGCTCGGCCTGGCGATGGCCGGTGTCGAGAACCCGTTCCGCTCCCGGTTCATCGCCGTGCTGCTCGCCGTCCTCATCGTCACCGTGACGGTCTACGGGGTGTACGAGGCGATGCGCGTGCCGCGGATCAAGCGGCAGGACGTGACGATTCCCCGGCTCGACCCCGCGTTCGACGGCCTGACGGTCGCGGTCATCACCGACACCCACTACGGCGCGATCAACCGCGCGAAGTGGTCGCGGGGCATGGTCGACGCGGTCAACGAGCTCAACGCGGACGTCGCCGTGCACGTCGGTGACATCGCGGACGGCACCGCCGACCAGCGCCTGGAGCAGGCCACCCCGCTCGGCGACGTCAACACCGCGCACCGCTTCTACATCACCGGCAACCACGAGTACTACTCGAACGCGCAGGGCTGGATCGACCTGATGACCCGCCTGGGCTGGAAGGCGCTGCGCAACGAGCACGTGGCGCTGGAACGCGGCGGCGCCAAGCTCGTGTTCGCGGGCATCGACGACGTCACGGCCGACCACTCCGGCGAGCCCGGCCACGCCGCCGACCTCACGCGCGCGCTGCGCGACGCCGACTCCACCGCGCCGGTCGTGCTGCTCGCGCACCAGCCGTCGGAGATCAAGAAGGCCGTCGAGGCGGGCGTGGACCTGCAGCTGTCCGGGCACACGCACGGCGGCCAGATCTGGCCGTTCCACTACCTGGTGCGGCTGCAGCAGCCGGTGGTCGCCGGCCTGAGCAGGCACAGCGACCGCACCCAGCTCTACACCAGCCGCGGCGCCGGCTTCTGGGGCCCGCCGATGCGCGTGTTCGCCCCCAGTGAGATCACCTTGCTGACGCTCAAAGCGAGCTGAGGTGCCCGCTGTCGTTGAACCTGATCAGACGGGGTGACTTGCCGGCCGTGTAGCGGATGACCGTCAGCGCCGCGTTGTCGTGGTTCAGCGTCAGCCACCGCTCGGGCGGGGCGTCAAGTGCGTCCCGCACGAGCCAGCTGATCAGGAACGAGTGGGTCACGACCAGCACCGGGCCGTCGCCGGGCCGGGCGAACCTCGTCTCGGCCTCGTGTGCGAGTGCGGGGCCGCGGGTGCGTTCCGCCTCGGGGAACTGGTCGAAGAACTCGTCGTGGTCGGGAACGAAGTGCGGCACGTAGTCGTCCGCCGCGGCCTCTACTCGGCAGGGCACGCGCAGCAAGTCGGCGAGGATCGTCGCCGTCTCGGTGGCCCGAGGTAGCGGACCGTGGTGCACGGCCGCGAATCCCGTTCCCCGCAACCGTTCCGCGAGCGCCTCGGCCTGCTTTCGGCCACGCGCGGTGAGCCTGGATTCGTCCTTCGTCGCTTCGCCGTGCCGGACCAGGTGCAGATCTCTTGTCACGCCGTGCAGTCTGCCTTGACGGCACTCGCGGCGTGATGGGCGTGGGTCGGTCCGGAGCTGTTCCAGTCCTGACCTCGGGTGAGCAGCTGCACGGTGAGGTTTCCGCTGGCCTTGAACTTCCCCGCGCTGACCCACTGACCGCGCTTCTCGACCTGCTTGATCGCGAACGACGCCAGCGGGGCGCCGCCGACACCGGCGCGGTCGAAGACGTTGTACACGGTCGGGTTACCCCCGACCTCCTCCAGGCCGCCGTTCGGGACGTGCACGGAGACGTCGCACATCCCGGTCACCGCGAACGTCCACTGCCCGTACGCGGAGGTGTCGTCGCGGCGCGGGTCGCCCGACATCGGGATCGACACGAACGTCGAGCCGCACTTGCCGTCGCCGTGGTCGACCCAGCCCTTGCGGCCGTCGCGGTACGAGCCGACGCTGGTGAAGCCACCGCAGCCGGGGCCAGTGGTGAACGACTTGGCGCCGCCGGGTGCCCTGCCCGTGTCACCGGCGGGCGGCGGGGCGACGTTCTGCGTCGTCGTCGGGACCAGGCCCAGCGCGGACGAGGCCATCGAGGGGTCCATGCCGTTCGACGTCGACTCCGCCGGCAGTTCCTCCGGCGGGGTGATCAGGCCGGGGATGTAGCTGTGCGAGGGGTTCGCGACGTCCGTGGTGCCGTTGCCGGAGCCACCGTTGAACGTGACGATCGCGATCCCGCCGAGCACGAGCAGCGCGGCGATGGCGGCGATCGCGGCGGTGCGGGGCGTCAGCGGACGGGCCGGCGGCTTCTCCTCCTGCTGCGGCTGGTCACCGGCCGAGGCCCACCGCGCGGCTCCCCTGGCGCGCGCGGCCTCCATCAGCGCAGGGTCGGGCGCCAGATGACGCTCGGTCGGTGGTTCGTCGGGGAACTGGGTCGGCACGGAGCGCAGTGTGCCAGGGACACAGGGCTACTCGAACGTGTGGTTCTTTCACGAACGGGTTGTTTGCACTCAATGGACCGCACGCTGTGTCGACCGTTAGCCCGTTTCGTCTACGCACCGTCACAACCACTGGTCCGAGCGGACGCTCATTCCTGACTCGTGAGTCAAGCTAAGCACCGTGCCGCACCTGCGCACACCCGCCAGCCCTCCCCCGAAAAACCGGATCTTGTCCCGGTTTCCGTGTCACAGAACGGAAACACCTGCAGAACGCCTTGATCTCGTGGTGATTCCGGGCAACAGAACCGGTCAAGTGCGGCCATGTTCAGGACAAGGCGTCGATCAGCGCAAGATCCGGCGGCACCAGCGTCGGCCACTCCCTCGCGTGACAACCGGGCCCTGACCGCGGCCACCACGTGTTCGACCTTCCAATCACCTGCCCGAAAGCCCTGCCCAAACCCGACGGGCTACGCCCCCAGCCCAGAACTTGAGCGCACCCGGCTCAACTCTAGAACCTCACGCGGGGACCCTACGTACTCTCAGAACACACGCGGGGCCCCCGCGTGCCGCAGAAAAGAGAGCGCGCGAAGGCCCCTGGGGCACTTTCGGGAACTGGGTGCAACGGGCTGGGGACAGGCTTGTCGGCGGGTCCTTAGTGGCTCCACCTGCTCGAGACGACCCTGTTCGAGGTCGTGGTGGTGACGCTGGCGGACAAGGACACCGAAGACCCCGCCACCGAGCGATCTTGCTGGCGAAAGCGGCAGTAGCCAAGCTCCCGCAGCCCGTTTAGGGTGCCCGCCATGCCCTCAGGTAGACAGGCCGTCGTGCTGCTTGCCGCCCTCGTGGCGGGTTGCGGCACGGCGATCCCCGGTTCCCCCGTCGCAGGACAGCAGGTGGCTCAGACGTCCTCGGCGTCCCAGACCGTCACCGTCGTGTCGACGACGCCACCGCCGAGCAGCAGCGCCGTCTCCCCGCCTGCTCCGCCACCTCCGCCGCCGCCTCCTCCCGTCGCGAAGTTCGGCAACCCGGCCGGCACCGCCGCCGTGCCACCGGAGGCCGCCGCCGAGGACACCTCGAAGCCCACCCGCGTGATCGGCACCGGCAGTCCCGCGTCCTGCACGTCGCAGGCCGTGGTCGACGCGGCCGCCGCCGGTGGTGTCGTCACCTTCGACTGCGGGCCGAACCCGCTCACCATCCCGCTGGCCGCGACCGCGAAGATCCGTACCAGGACAGTGCTCGACGGCGGTGGCCGGATCACGCTGAGCGGCCAGGGCCAGCGCAGGGTGCTCGACCAGAACGGGCCGCGGCTGGTGGTCCAGAACATCACCCTCGCCGACGGCAACTCGACCGGCGACCAGACCGAGGGCGGTGGCGGCGGGGCGATCATGGTGCTCGGCGGTCAGCTCAAGGTCGTGAACTCCCGCTTCGTGAACAACAAGTGCGACGCCAACGGACCCGATCTCGGCGGTGCCGCGATCCGGGTGACCGACTGGGCCCAGAAGGCGCCGATCTACGTCGTCAACAGCACGTTCGAGGGCGGCGTGTGCTCCAACGGCGGCGCGCTGAGCAGCATCGGCGCCTCCTTCGTGGTGCTCAACAGCCTCATGAAGAACAACAAGGCCATCGGCCGCGGCGCCAACCCGGCCCGCGGTGGCACGCCGGGCGGCGGCAGCGGTGGCGCGATCTACAACGACGGCAACACGTTCACGCTGCGCATCGCCGGCTCGCTGATCGAGGACAACCAGGCCAACGAGGGTGGCGGCGCGGTGTTCTTCGTCAGCAACGACAAGTCGGGCTCGATGTCGGTCGAGGGCTCCACGCTGCGCCGCAACCCGAGCCTCGGTTTCGAGACCGTCAAGGGGATCTTCTACCTCGGCGTCGGCGAGAAGCCGAAGGTCACCGCCTCGACGGTGCAGTGAGCCTGCCCGCGGCCAGCAGCAGGGCGAGGCCGAGCACGGACATCGCGAGGCTGAAGCCGTAGACCCAGCGGAAACCCAGCTGCTGGGAGACGCCGAGCAACGCGCCGGCGACCATGCCGCCGACGATCTGGGTGTTGCTGAACATCGTCGTGGCGTGGCCGGGGCGGCCGGGGTCGAGGCTCTGGAAGTACGTGATGCCGACGCCCATGATCAACGAGATGACGGTGGCGTGCAGCAGCTGCGCGGCCATCACCTGCCAGATGGAGTCGGTGAACACCATCACGCCGTGGTAGCTCAACCCGATCACGGCGCCGATGAGCACGAGCTTGTGCTGCGACATCCGGTTCGCCAGCGAGCCGAACCACAGCATCATCGGGATCTCCAGCGCCGCGCACAGCCCCATCGCGAGCCCGGCGTCACCGGCGGTGCCCTGCAGCTCGGTGGTGATGAACAACGGCAGGCCGCTGACCGCGAGCGCCACGGCTCCCTGCAGGAACAGGAAAGCGGCGGACACGACCGTCATGCCGCCGCGCGCCGGACCTGCCGCTTCTTCCTCCGCCTGCTCCTCGACCCGGGCGGCCGGGATCGGCAGCGTGAGCGCGAGCACCGCGACGCCGAGCTGCAGCACGGCGGTGGAGGCGAAGAGGCCGATCCAGCCGGTCTTCGCGACGAGCAGCGCGGCCACCGGCGGTCCGGCGACCCACGCGACCGAGAGCAGCGTGCGCAGGACGCTGACGACCATCGACGGTCCTTGTGAGACCTGACGGCCGTACGCGAAGAGCTGCGGCAGCAACGACGACGTGATCGCGATGAACACCACGGACGTGCCGAGCAGGAACCAGTAGTCGCGCAGCACGGCGAACAGGCCGTAGCCGATCGCACCGGCGACACCGCCCACGGCGAGCATGTACCGGCGCTGCACCCGGCCGTCGGACAGCCTGCCCATGATCGTGCTGGCGAGCACCGACGCGAGCGGGCTCACGATCAGGAAGAAGCCGAGCTGGAACGGCGAGACCTTGATCTCGCTCGTCAGGAACAGCGAGCCGAACGGCAGCGCGAACGCCATCGACACGCCCGACACGACGCTGATGACGGAGAGTTGGAGGAACGTACGGGACAGGAGCGGCGAGGATCTTCTCTCGCTGAGTGCCGTCACCCGCTAATCGTGCTCGTTGACCGGTCAATCAGGAAACTAGATATCCCATGATGCGGGCAATGTCTCACACGACGACGATCGCGCCGTCCCGACGGTGATCTGCACCACCCCTGAGCAGGCCGGATTCGGTCATTTCGACCACCTGGCAACCGCCGAAGAACATGTTCGGCGCGCGGAACCGGGTGACCGGGAGCTCGCTTTCCGGTCGAATTCCCGGCTCGACGTGGAGGTGGTCCCCACTCAGGTGCATTCGCGGCGCGTCGACCGCGTCCTGGGCGGACATGCCGCGGTCGAGGACGTTCACGAGCACCTGCAGGATCGCGCCGCAGATCCGGCTCGACCCCGCGCTGCCGAGCACGAGCTCGGCCTGACCGTTCCTGGTGACCAGGGTCGGCGCCATCATCGACGGCAGCCGGTCGCCGGGCGCGTGGCTGAAGAACCCGTCCGGGGACAGGTCCTCCTCCCCCATCATGTTGTTCAGGTGCACACCGGCGATCGAGATGCCGGAGCCCGCGCCGTTCGTCGTGGTGACCGAGCAGGCCGTGCCGTCCGCGTCGAGCACCGAGATGTGGGTGGTGGAGCCGAGGCGGTTCAGGTGCGCCTTCGGGGTGGCGAGCGCGCGGATCAGGTCCTGCTGCGACGGCTTGTCCGGCAACGCTTCCAGCATCTGCGTGAGCAACGCACCGCCCGCCGCGGGTGGTGGGTTCGTGTGGATGCCACGGCCGCGATGCTCGACGTGCAACGGCTCGCGCCGCACGGCTTCGTACGCCTCCAGGTCGGCACGGCTCAGATCGCCGCCTCGGGAGATGATCCAGTCGGAGACCGCGCCCGCGATGTCGCCGGTGTAGAACGGCGCCGCGCCGTCGCTGCCCAGCCGGTCGAGCGCCTCGGCGAGGGCGGGCTGGACGAGGAGGTCGCCTTCCTCGAACGCGGTGAGGCCCGCACTCCGGGCGAGCGGCAGCAGCAACGTCGTGACGTACGCCTGGTACCGGTTGACCCGATGGCCTTCGCGGGCGTGCTTCGCCGCCGTGGCCACGAGTTCGTGCATCGGCGCACGGCCGTAGGTGGCGGCAATCGCGGCGCCGGCGGGCATTCCGTACGCGGCGACCGACGACGGTCCCACGTGGAACTCCTGCTCCGCGTCACCGAAGTGGACGGTGATGGGGTCGAGCGGCGCGCGCTCGCCGGTCTGCCCACGCCCCGGTGCGACGGCCGAGAAGTCCAGCAGCACAGGGGTTTCCCCGGCCGGTGCGATCATCATGTAGCCGGCGGAGCCGAGCCCGGTGAGCAACGGCTCGGTGACGCAGGACGTCAGCATCGCCGCGACGGCCGCGTCCACGGCGTTCCCACCGGCGCGCAGCATGGCCGCGCCCGCCTGTGCGGTGAGCGGGTGGCCCGCCGCGATCGCGCCTCGCACCGTTCGACCTCCAGAAGTGAAGGCACTCAACGGTAGACCTGGTCGCGAGCGGCGGGCCACCCGGACTACGTCCTACTTCTTGGTCGCCGAGTAGTTCCGGAAGTTGATGTAGGTGTCGAGGATGTCCGAGGAAGCGCTCTCGACCGAGCGGTAGATCCCCCACTTCGGCCGTACGTAGTCGCCCTCGTCCGGGATCTTCACGCCGGACCGCTTGCCCTGCACCGCGATCGGCGCGCTCGCCCCGGTGCCGTTGCGCAGCACGAAGCCGACGGTGCCGCTGGAACCGGGCGTGATCGTCCACTCGACGGTGACCCACTTGTCGCGCAACGGGGCCAGGTTCGTGGCGGCGATGTCCGGGGCGCCATCAGTGCTGAACGCGCGCGCCCGGATGGTCTCGGTGCTACCGCTGCGGCTCAGGGACAGCGTCGTCCACGGGCCGCCGTTCGTGCTGGGCGTCTTGGTCTGGAAGATGTGCGTGAACTTGCTCGTGCCGTGCAGCGATGACGGCATGTACATCTCGTACGAGATGACCCACGTCTCGCCGTTCTTCATCTTCAGCGCGTTGCCGCCCGAGACCATGCCCTTGGACTCGGTGCGTTGACGGTCGCCGCCACCGGTGGTGTCGCGGTCGTTCTTCCAGATGTTGAACCGGTAGGCGTCGCCCTGGACGACGATGTACTTGCCCTTGCGTTCGGGGAACTTGTTGCCCCGGTCGACCTCGATGCCCTCGAACGCCTTGAGGCCGTCGGTCGCGGGGTTCGGGCTCCACGCGGGTGCGGCGTGGGCGGGAGAGACGGTGACCAGCATCAGCGCGGCAGCCGTCAGTGCGATTTTCATCGAGCCTTTCCTTCCTGGCGGCATTACCGAAGGTAGGAGGTCTCGACCTGCGATGTCAACGAAAATGACTAGAGTTGCCTGCGATTGACAAGATTCATCGGAGCTTGAGGGCCAGCCGGACCGCGTCGGCGCGCGAGTGCAGGTCGGCTTTGGCGAACAGGTTGTTGATGTGCGTCTTCACGGTCGCCTCGCTGATGAACAGCCGCCGGGCGATCTCGCCGTTGCGCAGGCCCTCGCCGATCAGGTCGAGCACCTCGCGCTCGCGCACCGTGAGGTCGACGCCGGGCTGCTCGACGGGCCGGCGGCTCGCGAGGTCCAGCAGCCGCATCTGCACCGAGGGGTCGAGGATCGCGTTGCCGGCGTGTGCACCGCGCACGGCCTGGATGATCGTGGACCGGTCGGCGTCCTTGGTCAGGTAGCCGCGGGCGCCCGCGCGCAACGCCTCCAGGATCGACTCGTCGTCGTCGAACGTCGTCAGCACGACGACCGGCAGATCGGGATGCGACTGCCGCAGCACGCGCGTGGCCTCGGCGCCGCCCATGACCGGCATGTTCAGGTCCATCAGCACGACCTCGGGGGTCAGTTCCCCCACGGCCGCAACGGCTTCCTGGCCGTTGGCCGCGGTGCCGACGACCGTGACGTCCGGGTCGAGGTCGAGCATCACGGCGAGCCCGTCGCGCACGGCCGCCTGGTCGTCCACGATCAACAGCCTGATCATCGGGGTAGCTCCATCCTGACCGTCCATCCGGGACCGTCCGGGCCCGCGGACAGCGTTCCTCCCAGCAAAGCAGCCCGCTCCCGCATGCCGGCGAGCCCCATCCCGCTCCCCTGCCCGTGCCGCGTCCCGTTGTCGGTCACCGTCAGCGTGACCGACGAGGCCGAGTACTCCAGCGACACGGCGACATCCGCACCGGGCGCGTGCTTGTGCGCGTTGGCCAAAGCCTCCTGCGCGGCGCGGATGACGGTCTGCGTGATCTGAACGCTCACCGGCGCGGCGTCACCGGAGACGCGGAACGACGCTCGGTGGCTCTCCGCGAGCCGTGCGATCGTCTCCGGCAACGGCAGGGTGTCCTCGCGCAACGCGTGCACGGCGCGACGGGTCTCCTTCAGCCCGGACACCGCCAACGCCCGTGCGCGCAGCACGGCCTCGTTCGCCTCGGTGGTCTTGCCTGCGCCGTGCAAGGCGTCGGCCATGTCCAGCTGCACGGCGATACCGGACAACGAGTGCCCCACGACATCGTGGATCTCGCGCGCGATGCGGCCGCGTTCCTCCAGCACCGCCGTGTACTCGGCGGCCGCGAGCGCGGCGATGCGTTCGCGGCGCATCAGGCCCAGCAGCACCGGGAGCCCGGCGGTGAGGCACAGCCACCACGGCGGCACGTCCTGGTCGCCCAAGGCCTGCGCGACCCACGTCGACGCCATCGCGACCAGCGAGCCCGCCACGGCGATCGCGACCGAGGTACGTCTCGACGCCAGCTGACGCCCGGCCGACCCGGTCGCGACGAAGACGAACGCCACCCCCGCCGTCGAGGGGGCGAGCGCGAACATCGGCGCGCTGGACAGCACGAACACCGAGGCCAGCACGACCTGTGCGCGGACGGGCAGGCGGTCGGCCAGGAACACGGACGTGACCGCCGCGGCGATCACCACGGCGGTCAGCGTCCAGGTCAGTTCAGGCAGTCGCGGCGGCCGGTCGATCAGCTGGACCACCGTGACCGCGGCGATCACGAGCGTGACCAGCGGCCTGAACATCTCGTCGGCGAGTCTCATCGGGTCGAATCATGCCGGGTTCCGTGGACCTTCTCCTGCCAGGAGTCCAGGAGCGCCGACGTGCGGTGCGGGGCCCCGTTGCGACCCTTCGACCACACGACCTGGCCACGCACCCGCACGGCCTTCGACATCACGACCAGGCCCTCGGCGAGCAGACCGGCGCCGACGACGAGCATCAGCCCGTTGCCCTGCGCCCCGCTGGGAGCCAGCACGAACCCGACGGCGAGCCTCGCGGCGATGCTCACCACCCAGAGCACGATCGTCATGGCCGTGTAGCGCAGCATCACGATGCCGTTCTGCTCGTACGTGCGGATGGTCAGGCCGCGCAGCAGGCCGAACACGACGCTCAGCGCCACGCTGACCAGCAGGAACCCGACCGCGCCCTCCGACACCTGCGTCAGCCCGATCACGCCCAGGACCGCAGGGAGCAGCAACAGCCGTTTGCCGACGGCAGGCTCTCCCATCAACCTGCGTGCCAGCACGAAGACGATGACGGCGGCGATGAGGACGATCTCCAGGGTTGTGTTCATGCCGTCAACGCTAGGAATTCGCCCAGTTCAGCGCGTGGACCCAGCGCAGTAGCCTGGGTGGAGATCCGTCTCCACCCGAGGGTTGAGAAGCCGGGCGAAACGGGTAATTCGACAACCATGGAATGGATCACCAGGCTCATGGAGGCGCTGGGCTCGCCCGGCGCGGGCATCGCGGTCGCGCTGGAGAACGTGTTCCCGCCGGTGCCGAGCGAGGTGATCCTGCCGCTGGCGGGGTTCACCGCCGGCCAGGGCAAGATCTCGCTGGTCGCCGCGATCCTGTGGACGACGGCGGGCTCGGTCGTCGGCGCGCTGGTGCTGTACGGCCTCGGCGCGTGGCTCGGGCTGGAACGGTTGCGCAAGCTCGCGGACAAGATCCCGTTCGTCACCTCGTCCGATGTGGACAAGGCCGACGGATGGTTCGACGAGCACGGCAACAAGGCCGTGTTCTTCGGGCGGATGGTGCCGGTCGTGCGGAGCCTGATCTCCATCCCCGCCGGGGTGTCCGGGATGCCGATCGTGAAGTTCACGGTCTACACCGCGGCGGGCAGCCTCGTCTGGAACAGCGCGCTGATCCTCGCCGGGTACGCGCTGGGCGACAACTACGAGCTCGTCGACCGCTACCTGGGCTGGGTCTCGACGGTGGTGCTGGCCGCGCTGGCCATCGCCATCGTCTGGTTCGTGGTCTCGCGCCGGAAGGCACGCCGTTCGTAGAGCACCGACGCGACGGCGATCGCGAGGCCCGCCACCGACAGCGCCACGCCGACCCACGCCGTCGAGGTGTAGCCCCAGCCCGCCGCGATGGCCAGGCCGCCGAGCCACGCACCGGCGCCGTTCGCGACGTTGAGCGAGGAGTGGTTGGACGAGGCCGCGAGCGACGGCGCGTCCGGCGAGGCGTCCATCAGCCTGACCTGCAGGGCGGCCGCGAGGATCTGGATGGTGAAGCCCAGCAGGAACAGCAGGGCGAACAGGAACACCGGGATGTCCGCGGTAAGCCCGAACAGCACCAGGATCACAGTGACGGCGATCAGCCCGCCGAACACCGAGCCCGTCACCGACCGGTCCACGAACCGGCCGCCGAACGTCGCGCCGAGCGTCATGCCGAGCCCGAACAGCGCGAGGATCCACGGCACGGCGCCCCCAGGCAGCCCGGCGACCTCGGTGGTCAGCGGGGCGACGTAGGAGTAGACGGCGAACATGCCGCCGAAGCCGATCATGCCGGTGAAGATCGCGAACCACACCGTCGGGCGGCCGAACGCGCGGACCTCGCCCTTCATCGACGCGCCCTCGACCTTGGGCACCAGCGGCACCCACGCCGCGATCGCCGCCGCCGTGATGAGCGCGATCACCGAGACCGCCAGGTACGCCGTGCGCCAGCCGATCTGCTGCCCTGCCGCCGTCGCGAGCGGTACGCCCACGAGGTTCGCCACGGTCAGTCCAACCATCACGCGTGCAACGGCCGTGCCGCGCCGTTCGGGAGCAACGAGCGTGGCGGCGACAACGGCCGCGATGCCGAAGAACGCGCCGTGCGGCAGTCCGGCGACGAATCGCGAGATGAGCAGCAGCGACTCGCTCTGCGCGGCGGCCGACAGCCCGTTGCCCAGTGCGACGGCGAGCATCAGGCTGATCAGCATGCCCTTGCGCGGGAGCTTGGCGCCGAGCACCGCGATCAGCGGCGCGCCGACGACGACACCGGCGGCGTAGAGGCTGATCGCGTGGCCGGCCTGGTAGTCGGGGATGCCGAACGTCTCCGCGATCTGCGGCAGCAGTCCCATGGTCGCGAACTCGGTCGTACCGATGCCGAACCCGCCGAGCGCGAGAGCGGTCATGGCGCGGGTGGTGTTCAAGGCTTCCCCATGGCTCGTGAGCAGCGGACTTAGTTAGCTACCGCATCGATTTTACGGTTCTTCTGAAGCGCTTCAAAAGACTCCGGGCCGGTGCCTCTCCTCACACGCCGATCGAGGAATACCGACACCAGGGCGATGCCGAGGCCACCGACCGCGAGCAGGGCCCCGATCCAGTTGGGCGCGGTGTAGCCGAGGCCGCGTTCGATCGCGAGACCGCCGAGCCACGCGCCACCGGCGTTGCCGAGGTTGAACGCCGCGATGTTCGCCGCGCTGGCAAGTGCAGGAGCACCTTCCGCGGTCTGCATGACCCGCATCTGCAGCGGCGGCACCGTGGCGAACCCGGCCGCCCCGAACAGCACGATGGTGATCGCCGCCAGCACGGGCGAGTGCGCGGTGAACACGAACGCCGTGAGGATCGCGGCCAGCGCGATCAGGATGACGATGGTGCTCTTCATGACCGAGCGGTCCGCCGCCTTGCCACCCAGCAGGTTGCCGGCGAACAGGCCGACGCCGAACAGCACCAGCAGCCACGTCACGGCGCCCGGCGAGAAGCCCGCGACCTCGGTCATCATCGGCGCGATGTAGGTGAACGACGCGAAGACGCCCGCGAAGCCGAACGCGGTCATCAGCAGTGCAAGCCACACCTGCGGGTTGCGGAACACGGCGAGCTCACTGCGCAGGTTGCCGCCCTGGGCCTGCTGACTCGGCACCAGGAACACGATGCCGAGCAGCCCGATCACGCCGAGCACCGTCACCGCCCAGAACGTCGACCGCCAGCCCAGCTCCTGGCCGAGCGCCGTGCCCATCGGCACGCCCAGGACGTTCGCCACGGTCAGACCGGTGAACATCAACGCGATGGCGCTCGCCCTGCGTTGCGGTGCGACGAGGTCAGCGGCGACGACCGAGCCGACACCGAAGAACGCGCCGTGCGCCAGTGCGGCGACCACGCGCCCGCTCATCAGCACGCCGTAGGTGTCGGCCATCGCGGAGACGAGGTTGCCCGCGATGAACAGCACCATCAGCCCGAGCAGCATCTTCTTGCGCGGCAGGCGGCCGCCGAGAACGGTCAGCAGCGGCGCGCCGATCACGACACCGAGCGCGTACCCGGAGATCAGCAGCCCCGCGCTCGGAATGGAGACACCGAGGTCAGCGGCCACGTCCGGCAGCAGTCCCATGATCACGAACTCGGTCGTGCCGATGGCGAAGGCGCTGATCGCGAGGGCGAGCAGGGCGACAGGCATGTCACACAGTCCTTGAAGTCGTAGGTTGTCCGCGTCGACAATAGTTGCACGCGCGGGCAATTGCATACGACCCCTGTATCGGTGAAGCTCGTCACGCCGCCCTGGGCACGAGGACGGTGCGGTCGAAGGGGCCTCCGTGTGCGGCCGCATGGGTCGACGAACTGGTCGACGCACCGTGGATCGCCAGCCCCTCGTCGAGCACGGAGCCGCTGCTCGGTGTCTGGCCCGGCCTGCCGGGACGGGCGCGCGTCGTCCACAGTGGACGGGACTGGCTCACGAAACTGCACCTGGTCGCCGCCGGTGCCGGAGTCACGACGGTCCCGGAGGGGCTGACGGCGGTCCTCCCGCCCGGCGTGGCCGTCCTGCGGGTCCAGGGCGCGCCACCCGAGATCCGCAGGGTCCTCGTGGCCCGGCTCCCCGGCACCGCCACGCCGGCGGTCACCGCCGTCACCGAGGCGATCACCACGGCGGCACGCCTGTAGACACGAGAAGGCCGGCCCCGCACGGGACCGGCCTTCTCGTTTGCAGTACTCAGATGCGCGGGACGTCCACGAACGTCCGGCCGTTGAGCGGCTGCGTCGCACGGGCGTTGCCCGCGGTGAACAGCCCCTTGAAGCGCGCGATGGCCGCGGCCGTCACGTGCTGCTCGCCGGTCAGGTACCACTCGACGCCCTCGGTGAACGGCGCCGTGGTGAGCGAACCGGTGTAGTGCAGCGTGTGGTGACCCGAGGGCAGCAACCGGTTGAGGTTGATCGGCTCGATGTCGACCGGCGCACCGCACTCGGGCGAGAGCCTGGCCAGCACGTCGTCCACGACGGAGTGCGTGCCGACGACCAGCGGCACGCCGACGACGAGGAGCTTGCCCTCGGCGCTGCGGTGCACGAGGTGCATCTCGAGCGGGGTGTGGCGGCCACCGAACGCGTGCTCCGACGGCGTGTGGAAGTGGAACTGGACCAGGTCGTATCTGGTGCCGGCGACGGTGACGTGGCCTGCTCCCGGCTCGACCTCCGCCTCCTCTGTCTCTTCGTGATTGCGGGTCGTGCAGCCGTTGGCCTGGTCCGTGTCCTTGCGGATGTACTTCAGCTCCAGTGCCGAATGCCCGTACGAGACGTCGAGCTTGGCCGCGTTCGGGTCGAACCGGATCGCGTTGGGCGTGACGTTGACGGGGCTTTGCGTCGGGGTCGCCGACTCAGCCGCGCCACTCGCGAAGAAGGTCGCGGTGAGCACGAGCGGAAGAAGAGCCGGAAGGGACCGCTTGAGGTTCATAACGCCACTTTTCACCCGATCGGGTGAAATGGGGAGTGGAGTGTGTTCGCGCTCTCATCGGCCGGAAATATTCCCCGCTGGCCCATTCCGGACAGCACTGAAGTGCTTCAGCTTCCGGAAGTGCGTCGATGCAGGTCACACCATCTGCCAAGGCTTTGCAAGAAGGCCTTTTGGGCGCGGGTTTTGTTGTGCTTGCAAATTCGAATTGAGACAGCCACGGGAATTGAAGAACCAGACGGTTCTCGATCACCATTGTCCGATTCGGCATGATTTGCCGAATTTGCCTGAAGTGCCTCCATCAACGGAGCGTGTGCGGCAGGATGAACCAATGGTCACCGTCGCCGACATTCGCGCCGTGGCACTCACACTGCCGCGCACCACCGAGCACCTCATCCGCGACCGCGTGAAGTTCCGCGTGGGCCAGATCGTCTACGCGGCACTCTCCCGCGACGAGACGGTGCTGGGCTTCGGCTACCCGCGCGAGGAACGGGAGGCGCTCGTCGCGAGCGACCCGGTCAAGTTCGCCTTCCCGAGCGAGTCCGACATGCGCTTCCAGTGGGTGCACGCCTCGATGGCCGAGTTGGACGTCGAGGAGATGACCGAGCTCGTCATCGGCGCCTGGACCATGTGCGTGCCGAAGAAGGTCATCCGCGCGCGCCTCGGCGAGGACTTTATTTAGTCAACACTGAAGCTATTGAGCACGCCATCGTTGAGGGCGACGAACGTGCCGTCGCGGTGCGCGGTGGGCCGGAACCCTTTCACCAGGCCGATCCGCACACCGCGTTCGGGCTCCCAGATCTCCAGCCCGTCTGCGCCGACGACGTACAACAGCCCTTCGTGGCCCCACATCGGCCCGGACGGCCCCGCGAACGCGCCCACGCGCCGTCCGGCAGGAAGCTCGTACAGCTCGACGCCGTCGAGCATCAGTTCGTCGTCCTCACCGATGCGCTGGACGGCCACGACGTCCTGCGTCACCCAGGCGACCGGCTGGTCCCAGGCGTACCAGCGCTGGGCCAGCTGCACACCGCCGTCCCGCAGTCCCGCCTCCAGGTCCACGACGTGCGGCAGGCCGGCAGGACCCCAGACCCAGCGATCGTCGAGCGCCCACCGGCCGCCGGGACTCGGGGTGAGGCGCCCGTGGAAGAACGGCCCTTCCGGCTCCCGTTCCGTCAGCAGCTCACCGGACGGCAGCGCGAAGAGGTCGAGCCGGTTCCACTCCGTCGCCGCGAGCACCCGGTCTCCCGGCACGAACACGATCGGATACGGCGTCCAATCGACGTGATAGGCGCCGCGGTCCAGTTCCAGCACCACGGTCTTGGCGCTCAGGTCGATGACGACGGCCTGAGACCCGTAGTCCACGCACACGGCGGCGTAGCGGCCGTCAGCCGACGTGTGCAGGGCGAGCAGGGCCTTCTTGCCGTGGGTGACCGGCAACGCCACCGCGCACGTGAACCCGTTCTGGTCCACCAGGCCCGACTCGGTCAGTGCGAGCCAGCCGTCCGGCAGCGGTGCCAGGCAGCGGTCGTTGAGCGGCTGGACGTCCCACGGCTGCGAACGCACGGTCCCCGGCACCGGCCGATCCTCGTGCCGGATCTCGGGAGTTCCTTTCCAGCCAAGGCTTTCGCCCCAGTCCTCCGCCCGCTCGGCACACCCCTCGCAGACCGTCGTCAGCGGCTTCCCGGCGCACTCCCGGCACGCCACGTCGTACCGCACGCCCGAGCCCGTCAGCACCCGGTAGTAGTCCGGCGACTTCTCCACCAGCATGTGCTCGCACACGCGCAGAGGACCGGTGACGGCAGCGTGGCCGCACTCGAGCAGTCTCACCAGAGCGAGGCTACTCAGCGCAGAGGCAGCCCACCCCGGGTTCGATCCACTCCTGCCCCGTCCACTCCGGATGCCGTTCGATCAGCACGGCCCGCACCTCGGCCACGATCTCGTCGAGCCCCATCGCGGAGTCGCGGCGCCGCCACGTCTCGTCCCGCAGCTCGCCCAGGTAGTCCCGGACCCCTTGCAGCACCTGGACATCACCGACCGAGCCGTGGCCGGGCACGACGATCCGCGGCTGGCCGGCGATCAGCCCGTCCATCACGTCGATCCACGCGAGGCCGGAGACGTCGGTGTCGTGCGGCGGGAACCACGGGAAGATCGCGAACTGCCCGGTCTCGGCCAGGTCGCCGGTGAACAGCACGCCCGCGTCCGGCACCTCGACCACCTGGTCCCCCAGCGTGTGGCCGCGCCCGGTGGGCCGCAGCAGCACCGTCCGGCCGCCGAGGTCGAGCTCGCGGACGCCGTCGAACACCTCGTCCGGCACCGGCACCTCGACGCCCGCCAGCCGTTCGGCGATCGTCCCGCCGAACCCGCGGAACTGCTCCAGGTAGCCGGATCCCTTGCGCCGCAGGTCATCCGCCTGAGCCCGGTTCACCAGGTAGGAGCTTTCGAACACGGACGCGCCGAACGCGTGCTCCGGGTGGAAGTGGGTCGTCGTCAGGTGGATCCGCCGTCCGTTCGCGATCTTGTCCGCGAAGGTCAGCACCTCGGTGGCGTTGGTGAGGCCGAGTCCGGTGTCCACGACGAGGATCGCCTCGGTGCCGCCGATGATCCCGATGTTGGGCACCAGGCTGACGTGCTCGTTGGGGATCACCAGTACGTCGGCGGCCACCTCGACGGCACCGGAGACGTGGACGACGGGGTCAGGAAGGTTCATGCCTCCACTTCACCCGCGGGGTGCGGTGCGCGTCCAAGACCGTCTGCGCACACCCGATACCGCGCGAGTATCGTGCCTGATCATGGAGCTGCGGACCTTGCGGTACTTCGTCGCGGTCGCGGAGGAGCTGCACTTCGGCCGTGCCGCGCAGCGACTCCACCTGAGCCAGCCGCCGCTCAGCCGGGCGATCAAGCACCTGGAGCACGACCTCGGCGTCACCCTGCTGGACCGCTCCCCCGCCGGCGTCACGCTGACCGACGCGGGCCAGGTCCTGCTGGCCGAGGCGAGGGCGCTGCTCGACCACGCCGACCGCATCCGCGCCAAGCTCGCGCGGACGACGATCACCGTCGGCATGATGGGCGACCACGGCGCCGCCAGGCTCGCCGCCGCGTTCCGGCGCAAGCACCCGCAGGTCGAGATCCGCGTGCGCGAGACCGACCTGACCGACCCGACCTGCGGCCTGCGCACCGGCCAGGTCGACGTCGCCCTGACGCGCGGCCCGTTCGACGAGAGCGGCCTGAAAACCCTGGTGCTGCGCCAGGACCCGGTCGGCGCGGTGCTGCGGGCCGATGATCCGCTCGCTGCCCGCGAACGGATCACCACCGCGGATCTCGCCGGTCGCGACTGGTTCCAGTTCCCGGACGGGACCGACGAGATCTGGCGGAACTACTGGAACGGCGGCGAACCGCGCAGCGGTCCGACGGTCCGCGCCGTCCAGGAGTGCGTGCAATCCGTGCTGTGGAACGGTTCCGTGGGACTGGCCCCGCTCGGTCACGACCTCGGCGAGCTCGTCGTCGTGCCGCTGGCCGACATGCCGCCCAGCCCCGTCGTGATCGCGTGGGTGAAGGACGACCCGCTCACGCTCGACTTCGTCGAGGCGGCGACGCAGGCCTATCCCCGGCTGTAGCCCCACTTCGTGCGCGTCGCCGCGTCCTCGACGCCGGTGAAGCCCTCGTTCGGCACGAACACGTCCACGCCGAAGTCGATGTCCGTGTCGTCGGCGTTGCCCCCGATCGCGTCGGCGCCGACCGCGAACATCGCCTTCGGGTTGCCGCCCTGGTCCATGAGCGTGTCGTGCTCGTTGAACTGGTGCTGGTGCCACGAACCGGAGAGGTGTCCCAGCTCGTGCGCCGCGATGTTGCCCAGCGCGCGGCCGACGAACAGGACCTTGTCACTGGCCGGTGTGATGTAGGTGTTGAGCGAGACGGACGGGCCCGCGGGAGCGCTGAGCAGGTCGAGCTGGACCATCGCGGTCTCCTCGTGCCCGAAGTTGCCGGGGTCGATGGACTGCGCGATCGCCACCGTCTCCACGCCGGACTCGGCGATCGTGCCGCCGATGACGAGCCTGCTGACGTTCTTCTGGCCCCACGGGTCGGCGTGGTCACGGCTGTTGAGCAGTTTGACGCCGAAGTTGCCGTGCAGCGCCAGGTTCTCGCGGATCGTGTCGACCGCAACGGACACGACGCGCTTCTCGTCGGCCGCGCTCAAGCCCCAGTTGGCGAGGAAGCTCGACAACGGCGACAGCTGTTTCTCCCCCGGTGGTCCCCACACCGTCGTGTCGACGAGGGCGCCGTCGAAGTCCACGAACACCGTCTGCGGCCCGGCTTTCTCGCTGCCGGGCCGGAACGCCTTGACCGTCAGCTGGTAGTGACCGGTGCCGTCCTCGACGCCGACGTAGTAGCGGCCGTCGCGCGGGGCGAGGAAGTCCGCGGCCGCGTTCCCGCCGCCGGGCAACGGGTTCTCCTTCGGGTAGACGCCGGAGAAGTCCTGCCGGGAGCCCATCGCCTCGCGACCCCTGCTGTCGTGCACGGCGACCTTGCGGGCGGCACCCGCGACGGACGCGCCGATCACGTCGCCCGCCTTGAGGTCGACGGCGAAGAAGTCCTTGTCCCCCTTGCCTTCACCAGCCGCGATCGTCAGTTCGTAGGCACCGGCGGTGTTCATCCCGCCGGTGACGCGGACGAAGAAGTCCGCGCCCGCGGCCAGGTCGACCTCCAGGCGTGCGTCGGTGCTGACGCCGACCGTGTCGTTGGCCGCGATCTCCTTGCCGGACGCGTCGAACACCGTCAGCACGGTGTCGAGGTCGCTGCCCTCGGTGCGGGTGTCGAAGGTCGTGTGACCGTTGCCGCGCACCAGGTAGAAGTCCTGGTCCGCGCCTGCGATCCGGCCGGTCGTCCTGATCGCGCGGTGGGTCGTGCCGACGCCGGAGGCACTCGCGGTCTGCGGGCTGTCGTTGGGTTCGGCGAACTCGGCGACGACCGGCATGGTCGGGTCCGCGGCCAGCGAGCCCGTGAACAACGCGGCGCGGTGCCGGCGGAAGTCCGTGGACTCGGCGGTCCACGGGCTGTCGTTGCGGTCTCGCGCCGATGCCTGCTCACGTTCGGCGTAGGTGTACCCCGGCGCCGCGGCCGTGAGGATCCGTGCCCTGGTCTTGGCCTCGCGCGCCTTGGCGGCCTTGGTCAGGTCGCTCGCGCCCGGATCCGCCAGGAAGGCCAGCAACGGGTCCGGCTGGACCGGTGCCGGTGCCGCCGTCGCGACGGTCTGACCGCTCAGCACCAGTGCGGTGACGGCGATCGCTCCTGCTAAACGCATGTACTCCCCCTGCTGGTAGACCGACCAGATCTACCGTGCGGGGAGCACTCCCGGCCAGGGGTCAGCGCCTATCGAGACGGCTGACCGTCACCGCGTAGCCGCCGTTCTCGAACGGCTTCCGGTCCCACGTGGCGAACCGTTCGACCAGCGTGAGCCCGGCCTGGGCGCAGTGTTCGTCGTACTGCTCGGCCGTGTAGCCGCGGTCCAGGCTGAACCCGGCGACCAACACGTTCCCGACATGTCTGGCGACACCCGCGACGAGCGCGTCCTGCGTTCCCGGCGCGGTGAACAGCGGCACGTTGCCCGCCATCACGACCACGTCGAACGTGCGTCCCAGGTCGAGTTCGGCCAGGTCAGACCGCACCCACGGGATGTCGGGAGCCAGTTCGCGCGCATGGGCCAGCATCGACTCGTCGACGTCGGCGCCGACCACCTCGATGCCGTGCCTGGCGAGCTCGATCCCGACCCGTCCGGTGCCGCATCCGGCGTCCAGCACGGACTTCGGCCCGTACGCGCGCACGAAGGTCGCCTCGCCGTGCACGTCCTTGCCGGACGCGGCGAGCGCGTCGAACCTGCCCTGGTACTCCGCACCGTTCCACACGTGCTGAAGCATAGATCCGAAGATCGGCGGATACCGGACGCGTGAGAGCGCTGCCAAGGTCGAGGACATGAAACGCTTTCTGCTGGCAGTGGCGTTGCTCGTGGCCGCGGCCTCACCCGCACAGGCCGCACCGCTCCGATGGGTGGGCACGTGGGCGACCGCGCCGTCCTCCGCGGTCCCCGGCACCGACAACGGCTATCCGAACTTCTCGCTGCGCAACATCGTGCACGTCAGCGCGGGAGGCAAGGAGATCCGCGTCCGGCTCTCCAACGCCTACGGCCGCACGCCGATCCTGTTCGGCCAGGTCACGGTCGCCCGCGCGGCCGGCCCGGACACACCCCTCGCGTTACCGGGCACCATGCGCACGCTGACGTTCGGCGGCGCGCAGTCGATCACCGCCCCACCCGGCGCCGACGTGGTGAGCGACGGCGTGGCCCTGAACGTCCCTGCCGACTCGGACCTCCTGGTGAGCGTCTACACCCCCGAGCCGGGCGGCCCGGTCACGCACCACCAGCTCACGATGCAGAACTCGTACTTCACCCGCGAGGGCAACCACACGGCCGACGAGTCCGCCCTCGCCTACCGCGAACGCACCACGAACTGGCACTACGTCTCGGGCGTGGACGTGCGGTCGTCGACCCTGCAGGGCAGCGTCGTGGCACTCGGCGACTCGATCACCGACGGCGCGAACTCGACGTGGGGCGCGAACCTGCGCTGGCCCGACCAGCTCGCCGACCGCGTGAACACCCGCCTGGGCGTGCTGAACGCGGGCATCAGCGGCAACCGCCTGCTGCTCGACGGCGGCTCGGCCGGCCCCAACGCGCTGGCCAGGCTGAACCGCGACGTGCTCACCCAGTCCGGCGTCCGCACGGTCATCGTGTTCGAGGGCATCAACGACATCCAGCAGACCCCGCACCAGACCGACCCCGCCAAGATCATCGCCGCGCTGAAGCAGATCGCGGCCAGGTCGCACGACCGCGGGCTGCGGGTGGTCGGCGCGACGATCACACCGTTCAAGGGCTGGAACAGCTACACCGAGGAGCTGGAGTCCGTGCGGCAGACCGTGAACGCGTTCATCCGCGGCAGCTCGGACTTCGACGCTGTGGTGGACTTCGACCAGGTGATCCGGGATCCCGCCGATCCGCAGCGGATCCGGCCCGACTACGACCAGGGTGACCACCTGCACCCCGGTGACAAGGGGTTCGAGGCGATGGCCAAAGCGGTGCGGATCGCCACCCTCTGACGTCACGCGCCTCGATCGCCCGTGCAGTGGTTCGCCACACGAACGGGCGATCGGGGTTTGCGAAACCCCACGTCCCGGCTATTCGATGGAGATCAACACGTACCACCGGGCAAGGAGTCCTCGCATGCGTCTCACGATCCTCGCCGCCGTCCTCGCGGTCGGCGCCACGGCCTGCGGGTCGCCGACCCCGGCGTCCCAGGGTCAGGCGACCTCCACGACCAGCGAGGCCGCGCCGACGTCCGCGTCGGCGAGCGACAAGCAGAAGCCCGCGGTGAAGGCAGAGCTGACCATGCAGGGCAAGCCGGGCCTGGGCCTGCTCGCCGCGACGAACCAGGGCACCGCGCCGATCACGTTCCAGGGCTGGCCGAAGCTGGCCTTCACCAACCCCGCGAACGAGCCCGCCGCGATCCCGGTGGAGCAGAAGCTGGTGCCGGGCGAGGGTCCGTCGATCACGCTGCAGCCGGGGCAGACCGCGTTCGCCGGGGTGCAGCTGGACGTGGACGACGACGCCAACTCGTTCGCCATCAACGAGATGACCGCCGAACTGCCGGGCATGGTGCCGGTGAAGGTGACGTTCATCGGGACGGACGGCCAGCCGATCGCGGACATGACCAAGCTCAAGGTCAGCGAGGCGAAGGTCGGGACGATGCAGCCGGCCACGCAGGGCGTCCTGGTGTTCGACTGACGGGGATTCCAGTTGGGGGAGAAAGGGATTCCCGGTAACACCCGCCGTGGCGGCGGCGAAGTCCCAAGCACGCCGCCACGGAGGACACATGAGTCTCTTCAGCCCGACGCCCGATCTCATGCCCGCCGTCCACACCGCACTCGTCAACGACGACAGGTACGGACGCCGCAAGCTCGCCGGGGAGCAGGAAGCCCTGCTGAACCATCTGGGCGAGCACGAACGCCTCGTCGCGGTGGCGGTCGACTCCGCCTGGCACTCGGGTGTCACCGTGGTGACGACGAGCCGCGTCTTCCAGCTCAAGCGCGGCGAAGTGGTCAGGGAAGCGGACGCCTCCCGGATCCGCGGCACGGAGATCCTCGTCCGGCCGAACGGGAACTACCTCGTCTCCGTCGAGGGCTCCGGCCTGTTCGTCATCACTTTCCTGCACAGGGAAGAAGCGGACAGGCTGTGCCGCGCCGTGGACGCCCACCTCGTCGGGACGCCGCCGGGCCCGCGTGACATCCCCGTCCTGTTCCCGGACTTCTACCTGGGCATCCTGCGCGACACCGGCAAACCGGAGACCGCGGAGAACGTCGTCGAACTGGTCGACCGCACCAGGCGCGCCGTCGCCGGTGGTGGTGCCATGCCGTTCTTCGACCAGACCGGTGACGAACGGGCCCGCGCCCGGTTCCGCGACCAGTTCCTGGAGGACCACGACGAGGACGGCGAGACGCTGCTCAGGACGCCCGACCTGATGATCGACTTCCTCTGGGAGTGGGACCCGGCCTGCCACGAACCGTTGCGGCGCATGGTCGCCCGCTTCCACGAGCACATGACCGGGCCGCACAGCTTCCTGTGGACCTGCGGTGACGAACTCCCCCGCTGGGCCGACGAGGACTGAGCGTGGGCGGGTACGAGGACCCGGTGGTGGCCGAGGCGGAACGCCTGCTGGACCACTCCCGCCACACCAACGACTTCGACTCACTGGTCCGGTCACGTGATCTCCTCGAACGGGAGATCGCCGCCATGGGACCCGACGATCAGTACAGGTGCGAACGCCTGAGCACGCTCGGCCGAGTCCTGCGCGGCATGAGTGTCCTCACTGGACGGAGGGACCTGCTGGACCAGGCGGTGCTCGCGGCCACCCAGGCGGTCGAGTGCCCCCAAGCTTCCGACTTCGCCCTCGTCATCGCGCGGACCAACCTGGGCAGCGTGCTGATGGACCGGTACGACGCCGCCCGCAACGTGGCCGATCTCGACGCCGCAGAGGACACCTACCGCAGGGCCCTCGGCCTCTTCCCCGATTTCCTGCTGGCACTCGCCGGGCTCGCCACGGCGATGCGTGCCCGCTACGACCTGACCGGACTGCAGTCCTATGTGGACGAGGAAGTCGCGCTGTGCCGGCTCGCGGTCGGCGCCCCCGCCGCTGAACCCGCTGACCTCGCGAGCGCGCGCAGCACGCTCAGTTCGGCGCTGGTGCTGCAGCACCAGCTGAAGGGAGAGCTACCGATCCTGAAGGAAGCCGTCAGCGTGGCCGCGGCCGCGGCGCTGTCCGAAGAAGGATCACTCGAGAACCGCTCGGTGGCTCACAACAACTGGGGCACCGCACTCGTCGAGCTGTACTCGGAGACCTCCGACGTGGCGGTGCTGACCGCGGCGGACCAGGTGTTCAGAGCCGCACTCGACCTGGTGCCCGCGCAACACCGGTTGCGGCCGGGATCGCTGATCGGGCTGAGCAACGTGCTGAGCCACCGCTTCGGCCTGTCCGGGGACCTGGCGGACCTGGACTCGGCCATCGCGCTGTGCACCGAGGCCGTCGAGATGATCGAACCGGACAGCATCGACTACGGCGGCTCGCTGCACGCCCTCGGAACGCTGCTGTACCAGCGCTACGAGATCACCGCGGCGCCGGGCACGCTCGACGCGGCCATCGACGCGCTGGCCCGAGGCGCCGAGGCGTTGCCTGCCACCGACTCGTTCCTGCCCGCCGTCCTGACCGCCCTGGGTGGTTACCTGATCAGCCGCGCCGACATCAGGTTCGGGCCGGAGCAGGCCGCACGCGACCACCAGGAGGGCCTGAGGCACCTGCGTTCGGCGCTGGCCACCGTGCCCAGCGGCAGCTCGCTGCGGCCGGTGCTGGTCAACAACCTCGCGACAGGCCTGCTCGACGTGTACCGCGACGAGCAGCAGCCCGGCCTGCTGGACGAGGCCGAACAGATCGCGACCACGGAACTCGCGACGCTCAACCCGACCAGCCGCGGGTACGACCTGCTCGTCAACGTCCTCGCGTCCATCTCCCTGTCCAGGGTCGAGTCCGGCGCGCCCCTCAGCGTGCTCGACCTCACCGAGCACCGGATCAGGGCGTTGCTCGCGTCCAGCAGGCGCAACGACCGCGCCAGGGCGGTGTTCCAGTACAAGCTGGCCCAGATCCTCTCGCACCGGCTGGACGTGACACCGGACGACGCGGGGATGGTGGCCGAGCTCAGGAAGCTGTGGCAGGCCATCGCCGCCACGACGGTGACGGCCCCCGGCGTGCGCATCGACAGGCTCGCCGATCTCGGCCGCCTGGACGCCACCGAGCAGAACTGGGAGTCGGCCACCGCGCACTACCGCGCGGCCATCGAGCTGATCGCCGACCTCGCCCCGGCGACGTGGCACCGGGCCGACCGCCTGAGCAAGCTGCCCAGCGTGTTCGCGCTGGCTTCGGAGGCAGCGGCCTGCGCCATCCGGGCAGGGCGGCCGGAACTCGCCGTCGAGTTGCTGGAGCAGGGCAGGGCGGTGCTGGTCGAGCATCCGCACCTCGACCGCCGGGCACTGTCGCGCCTGCGCCAGGTGAACCCCGGGCTCGCCTCCGAGTACGCCGCCGTGGTCCTCGACCTCGGCCGGCTCGGCGCCGGGGCCACCGGTGACCACCTCGCTCCCGCACGCGACGCGGAGCACCGCCTCCAGGTGCAACGCCGGCGCGCCGCGGCGCTGGGCAGGATCAGGGCGCTCGGCGGCGAGTTCGCCCGGTTCCAGCTGCCACCGGAATGCGCGGACCTGGTGTCGCTGCTCGGCGAACGCCAGGTCGTCGTGGTCAACGTCGCCCGCGCCGGCTCGGACGCGATCCTGGTGGGACGAGGTGCCGTCCGGGTCGTTCCGTTGCCCGCCATGACGTTCGAGGCGGTGATGCGGCAGACGACGTTGTTCCTCGACTGCCTGGAGAGCGACGACCAGCGCAACGCCCACGCCGTGCTCACCTGGTTGTGGCGCACGGCGGTGCAGCCCGTGCTGACCGCGCTCGGGCCCTCATCTGACGGCGAGCTCGCCCGGATCTGGTGGTGTCCGACCGGGTTCCTCCACTCCCTCCCCCTGCACGCGGCGGGGTGGTACCGCGCGGCGCCGGGGACGTGGAAGGGCGAACGCGTGCCGGGACAGTCCACGATGGACCACGTCATCTCGTCGTACACACCGACGATCCGCATGCTCGCCGACGCACTCGCGATGCCCGCACCGCCGCCGAGGCCTCCCGCCGTGCTCGCGATCGGCCTGTCGACCACCGAGAGCGGTGCCGACCTCGCCAACGCACACGCGGAGGCACTGGCGGTCGCCCGCGAAGTCGGCTCCAGCACCGTGCTGCTGGACGCGGAGGCACACCACGCCCGGCTGTGCCAGGAGATCACCCGGCACCGGTGGGTGCACTTCGCCGGGCACGGCCTGCTCGACTGGAAGCGGGCGGACAGCGCGCTGCTGTTCCCGTACGACGACGTCAGCACCGGCCCGCTCACCAGCCTCCAGATCGCCGCGCTGGACCGCGGCGAGGGCGAGCTCGCGTACCTGTCCGCGTGCGACAGCGGGCGCGGGCGGCTCGACATCGCCGACGAGCCGATCCACATCGCGGGCGCCTTCCAGCAGGCGGGCTTCCGTTCGGTGATCTCGACCAGGTGGCCGGTCCCCGACGGGCCCGCCCGCGAGGTCGCCACCCTGTTCTACCGCGCCCTGGTGGCGGATCCGCGACGCGACTCCGCCGCGGCCCTGCACCACGCGATGTGCGCCGTTCGCGACGGGCGCTGGACTCCCGGCGTCGCGCGGCCGGTGTTCTCGTGGGCGCCCTTCATCCACAGTGGACTTCAGGAGACACGATGAGGGCACCGGATCCGCAGTTCGCCGAGCTGGTCGCCAGGTCGGTCAACTTCTGCCGGGGCTACCTCGAGCGGCTGTAACCGGGCTGCGTCGGTGATCACCCGTGGAGCATGCAGATCTCGACCGGGATCACCGTCGACGCGCCCGAGGTGACCGAGGCCGTCGAGTGGGTCAACGAGCTGAACCGCCCGCTGCAGATCGGCAAGTACTACAGCGCCATCACCCAGGACCGGTCGATGTGCGCTGTCGTCTACGACACCTTCAACCACGGCACGTTGTTCGAGGCGTGGTGGGCGAACCCGGAGTCGCCGACGGTGTCGAAGATCGGCAACTGGGTGCTGAACATGGTCAAGAACAACGTGCAGAGCACCCCGCGGGACTGCGCGTTCGCCAACCAGCGCTGGGGCGGCCGGCCGTTCCAGAACACCGACGACGACAAGATGAAGCTGTTCGCCATCAGCAGCGGATGAGTGGCTCCTGGTCATCGCGTGACCAGGAGCCCTCGGCGCGGTCAGCCCTTCATCCAGCGGTGCTGCAGGTACACCTCCCACGGGTGGGCCGCGCGGTCCAGGAACATGAGGCTGTCCATCCGGCAGTTGCAGGCGTTGCCCTCGCGGGTGTTCTGCGGGTAGCTGCCGCCGATCTTGTACCCGCGCGGGTCGGTGGCAGACGCGAGGTCCGGTTCCGGCTCGCCTTCGAGCTTCCACGGGTCACCGGCGACGACGTACCTGCCTGCCAGCGGCTTTCCGTCGCGGTACAGGGCCATCGAGCCTGTGTCGAAGTCGAACGTGGCTGCGAGGAACACCCATTCGTTCTGCGGCAGCAACTCCTGCCACGGCGAGGTGGCGGCGAAGGTCTGCGAGTCACCGCCGTCGATCCTGCGGGCCAGTGCGACGAGCTTGAGTTCGCCGTCGACCTGGATCAGCTCCAGCAGCGCGCGCACCGCGTGGCCGTTGGAGTCGCCGGTGAGGACGCCGGCCAGGCCGATGGCACCGTAGAGGTCCGAGGGGTTGGCGGTGTTGGAGTTCGGGGCCGGGTTCTGGCCCGTCATCTTCACCCAGCCCATGATCGACGCCTGCCGCGCGCCGTTGAACGCCTTCAGCGTCGGTACTCCGGTCTCGCTGTACAGGCCCGCCTTCCAGTCGTCGTTGCCTGCGGCCTCCGGAGTGATCTGCCTGAGCTGCAACGAGGTGCGGCTGCGCCGGAACGCCCCGTCGCGCACGCGCATGTCAGCGCCGCCGTTGATCAGTTGTAGTGCGGTGCCTGAACGGCCGCGGTCCTGTTCCAGGGCCTTGTCGCCGCGCACCGGGTGTTCGAAGTCGTAGTAGGACACCAGGTTGCGGGACAGGCTGGGCAGCACCGTGCCGAACGTCGCCTGGGCCGGTGCGGCCAGGCCCACGCTGAACACCGCGACGAGGCCGGCCGCGAGCAGCCGCTTCATCGGACCCCCTTGCCCTTCACCCGCAGGTCGCGGAGCCGGCCGATGTTGTCGAACGAACCGAAGCCGACGCGGCCCGAGGCGAAGGTCTTGTCCACGGCGGTCATCAGCGGATACGGCGAACCGTCCATGTACACGGCGATCTCGCCCGAGTCGGCACAGTGCTTGACCCGCACGCGATGCCACGCCGTGTCGGTGACGGCGGGAGGCGCGCCGACGGAACGCACCGCGTCCCATTGGTGGTCGAGGCGCAACCGGTCGGCGTTGTTCACGACGAAGATGCCGTTGTGCGGGTAGATCTTGTTGTCCGACGAGAGATGCGCGTAGTAGAACTCGGTGTCCGAGCGGTAACCGAACACGATGATCACGTCCCGGTTGGACTCGGCGACCGGGGTGTCCAGCCGCACCGAGGCGTCGACCTGCACCGAGCCGAACGCCGGTCCCTTCTGCAGCACCGCGTACTCGAACGGGCGGCGCGGGCCTGGCCGGGCGACGCCGGGCTGGGCCAGCACGACCTCGCGTCCGGGGAACTGCCAGAGCGAAGGAGTCACCGGCTGCCACGACCGCGCGGAACCGGCGCCTGCGACGAAGTCGTGGCCCGAGCGGCACGACGCGAACGTGCGGGCGCCCGTCACCTTCCAGATCTTGCCGTTCGCCTTGGCCAGCACGTAGAGCTCACCGGCGGCGTCCTGGCCGAAGCGCAGGTCGACCCGGTTCGGGTCGTTGACCAGGGCCTTCATCGTGGTCAGCGCGCCGTTGACGTAGACCATGAGCTCGCGGGAGGTGGCCATCGGCCGACCGGCGCGCATCTCGCGTTCGTCGGCGTAGTAGAGCAGGCCCTTCACTCCCTCGCCGTAGATGTACCTGCCGCGCAACGAGGGGATCTTCGAGCCGCGGTAGACGAAGCCGCCCATCAACGCGTTGCCGCTGTCGGCGCACGGCCGCTGCGACGAGAGGCGGTTGTGGTCGAACGCGGTGACCGGGTAGGTGTAGCCGTACTTGGCGTCGTCGGCCGGCAGCGGGAACACGCCGCAGGACGGATCGCCGCGCCGGTACTCCCAGATGCCCTCGCGTTCGCTCCAGCCCAGGTTGGCGCCCTTGCGGACCTCGTAGACCGCGTCGACGGCCTTCTCGCCGATGTGGCCCATGTACATCCGGTGCGTGGCGGGGTCCCAGCTGAAGCGGTACGGGTCGCGCATGCCGTACGCGTAGATCTCCCCCAGCGCGCCTGCCTTGCGCACGAACGGGTTCGCGCGCGGCACGCCGTACTGGCCGTTGACGCCGTTGCGTCCGGCCGGGTCGATGCGCAGGATCTTGCCCTGGGGCAGCGCGAGGTCCTGCGGCACGGTCGTCGAGACGCCGATGCCGCCGTCACCGGACGCGACGTAGAGCAGCTTGTAGTCCTCGTCCCACCAGCGCGCGGTCGGGTTGAAGCCGATCTCCTGGAAGCCGTGGATGAACGACGCGAAGCCGACGCGCAGCAGTTCGCGGCGCGTGCCGGAGAAGACGTCCGCGCGCGGGTCCGCCGCGGTCCACTCGGTGATCACGCCGTGCACCTGGGTGTCGGCGGGCGAGGGCAGGTCCGGCTTCTTCGTCGTCAGCGCGGAACCGGTCTCGGTGTGCACGGTGTAGAACTTGCCGTTGCGCTTGAAGTCCGGGTGGAACGCGGCGAACCCGAAGCCGCTGCCCAGGCCGCGGTGGGTGTGGAAGTCGGAGCCGACCGCCACGCCGAGATCGAGGAACGCGTGCTGGACACCCTTGTCCAGCAGGTAGAGCTTCCCGTTCATGTCCGGCACGAACATCCGGCCGGAGCCGTCCGGCACCTCGCCGAGGTAGTTGATCCTGTTGTAGCGCACCAGTCTGGTGTCGGTCGGCGGCGGCACCGGCTGCGACTTCGGCAGCTGCGCGACCTCGGTGAGCTCCAGGCCGACACCGGAGGCACCCGGTGTCGGCAGCGGGTCGGCGATCGGCGCATCCTGTTGCGCCGACGCGATGGGCACGATCAACGCCGATAACGCGAATGTTGTGACAGCCAACCGGGACAAGCGTCTGAACATCCCCCACCACCCCGTGGGCCAGGCCGTGCCAGCACGGCAGCGGAAAGCGCTTTCCAATGCAGCGGCACCCGGAATCTACCTAGCTAATAAGGTGGTTACAACCCCTCAACGCCTGCCGCCGGTCACCCACTCGTACTGGCCGCGCACCTCGTCCGCACTCACCGCGCGGTCCAGGAACATGAGTCCGTCGAGGCGGCAGTTGCAGGCGTTGGCCTCGCGGTTGTTCTGCGGGTGGCTGCCGCCGATCTTGATCCCGCGCGGGTTGGTCGCCGAGGTGACGTCGGGTTCGGGCGCTCCCCCGATCTTCCACGGGTCACCCTTGACCGCGTACGTGCCCTCCACGGCCTTGCCGTCGACGTAGAGGCCGATCGTGCCGTTGTCGAAGTCGAACGTCCCGGCGAGGAACACCCACTTGTGCAACGGCAGCAGCGTCTTCCAGTCGGCGTTCGCGACGAAGAACTGCTTGTCACCGCCGTCCACGCGACGCCCCAGGGCGATCAGCCGCATCGCGCCGTCGTGGTTCTCCGTCTCCAGCAACGCGCGCGCGGCGTGGCCGTCGGAATCACCCGAGAGCACGCCGGCGATGCCGATCGCGCCGTAGCGGTCCGACGTGCCGGACGAGTTGGAGTTGCGGGCGGGCGCCTCCCCGGTGATCTTCACCCAGGTCATGATCGACATGCCGCGCGCCCCGCTGAACGCCTTCATCGACGCGACGCCGGACGAGCTGTAGACGCCCGCTTTCCAGTCGTCGTTGCTCTTGCTGTCCGGCCGCACCTGTTTGAGCTGCAGCGACGTCCTGGAGCCCGGGAACGCGCCGTCCTGCACCCGCATCGCGGCCCCGCCGTTGACCAGTGAGATCGGCGTCCGCGCGTCGGCACGTCCGAGGTCGTCCTCCTTCTTCGGGTCGGCTGCGGGATGGTCGAAGTCGTAGTGGTGCACGACCGCGGACGCGATGCCCGGCGACACCTCGGGGGACGCCTCCGCCTGCACGGCCGCGGACTTCCCGCTGATCCGCAGGTCAGCGACGCGGCCGACGTTGTCGAACGAGCCGAAGCCGACCCTGCCGGACTTCAACACCGTGTTCGTCGCCGTCATCAACGGCTGCGACGAGCCGTCCACGTGCACGGCGATCGCCCCGGTGTCCGCGCAGTGCGTGACGCGGACGCGGTGCCAGTTCATGTCGGAGATCGCGGGTGCTGCGCCCACCGAGCCGTTCCACTGGTCGTCGATGCGCACCCGGTCGGCGTTGTCCACCAGGAAGATCCCGTTGTGCGGATAGATCTTGTTGTCCGACGAGAGGTGCGCGTAGTAGAAGCGGGTGTCGGACTGGTACCCGAACACGATCACGACGTCGCGTTCCTTCTGCGAGACAGGGGTGTCCAGCCGCACCTGCGCGTCCACCGCGACGTTGCCGAACGCAGGCCCCTTGGTGACGACCGCGTACTCGTTGGGGCGCCTCGGACCAGGCCTGACCGCACCGGCCCTGGACAGCACGACCTCGTTGCCGGGAAACCGCCAGCGCGACGGCGTGACGGGCTTCCAGTCCCCCGCACGCGTCACCCCGCTGACGACGTCGCCGCCGGAGTCACAGGCCTGCTGGGTCTGGACGGTGCCGGTGACCTTCCAGATCTTGCCGTTCGCCTTGGCCAGCACGTACAGCTCACCGGCGGCGTCCGTGCCGAACCGCAGGTCGACGCGGGACTTGCCGGCCAGCGACTGCATGGTCGTGCGCTTGCCCGCCGAGTCGTACACCGCGAGCTCGAACGTCTTCGCGAGCGGCGCCCCTGCCCGCATGTCCTTCTCCTCGGCGAAGTACAGCAGGCCCTTCACGCCCTCGCCGTAGACGTACTTGCCCTGCAGGGAGGGAACCGCCGTGCCGCGGTAGACGAAGCCGCCGATCAGCGCGTTGCCGCTGTCCCCGCAGCCGCCGCCCGGCCGGTTGTGGTCGAAGCCCGCGACCGGGTAGGTGTAGCCGTACTTCGCGTCGTCGGCGGGCAGCGGGTAGAGCTGGCACTTGGGATCGTCGCGGCGGTAGGTCAGGTGGCCTTCGCGTTGTCCCCAGCCGAGGTTGGCGCCGGGCTTGACCTCGTAGACCGACTCCACGACCTTCTCGCCGATGTGGCCGAGCAGCATCTTGCGCGTGCCGCCGGTGTCCCAGCTGAACCGGTACGGGTCGCGCATGCCGATCGCGTACAGCTCGGCCAGCGCGCCGGGCTTGCCCAGGAACGGGTTCGACGGCGGGATGCCGTACTTCCGGTTGCCGCTGTTGGTTCCCGCCGGGTCGATGCGCAGGATCTTGCCCTGCGGCACCTTCACGTCCTGCGGCACGTCCGAGCGGTAGCCGATGCCGCCGTCACCGACCGCGAGGTACAGCAGGTTGTCAGGGCCGAAGCCGATCTCCTGGAACCCGTGCAGGTACATGGCGAACCCGATGCGCAGCAGCTCACGGCGAGTGCCCGCGAACGTCGCGGCCTTCGGGTTCGACGCGGTCCACTCGGTGATCACGCCGTGCACCACGGAGTTCGGTGACGGTAGGTCAGGCGTGCGGTTCTTCAGCGCGTCCTTGGCCTCGGTGTGCGCGGTGTAGAACTTGCCGTTGGTCGCGAACTGCGGGTGGAACGCGACGAACCCGAACCCGCTGCCGAGTCCCTGGTGGTTGTGGAAGTTCGCGCCGATGGCCGAACGCACGTCGAGGTACGTCCGCTGCCCGCTGCCGTCGTGGTTGAGCGTGTACATCCTGCCGTTCATGTCCGGCACGAAGAACCGGCCGGAGCCGTCCGGAATTTCGCCGAGGTAGTTGACCCGGTTGTACTGCTTGAGCCTGCTGTCCCCCGCGGCGGGAGTGGTCGACGACTGCGGCAGCCGGGCGATCTCCTGCAACCGCAGGCCGATGCCCGACGACGCGGGTGGGGGCAGCGGGTCCGCGACCGGACCTGGCTGGGCGGCCGCCTGTGGCACCAGGACAGCCGCCGCAACAGCCAGCGCGGTTACTATCGACAGCGATCGGAACATCGCGCACCACCTCGTGGGTCGGCTCGGGAAAGCGCTTACCACGCGGCGGCGAGCCAGACTCTACGCGCTCAGTCGTGCCCTGTCACGGCTCCCAGCAGGTCGCGGATGTGCGCGGTCGCCGACGCGAACTCCGGGCGCGCCATCGTGTCCGAATAGTCCCTGGTGCTCGGCAGGTCGACCTCGATGACCTCCTTGACGACCGCGGGCCGTTGCGTCAGCACGATCACCCGGTTCGCCAGGTACACCGACTCCGCGATCGAGTGCGTCACCAGCAGCACAGTCGTGCCGGTCTCCCGCCACACCCGGTGCAGCTCGACGTTCATCTGCTCGCGCGTCAACGCGTCCAGCGCACCGAACGGCTCGTCCATCAGCAACACCCGAGGCTGGTGCAACAACGCGCGACACAACGCCACGCGCTGCTGCATGCCACCGGACAACTCGTGCGGCAGGGCGTTCTCGAACCCGGAGAGCCCCGTCATCTCGATGAGCTCGTCCGCACGCCTGCCCGCCTCGGCGGCGTTCATCCCCCGCATCTCGGCCTGCAGCAGGATGTTCCTGCGCGCCGACCGCCACTCCAGCAACGCGGCCCGCTGGAACACGAACCCGATGTCGTGCCGCGGCCCGCACACCTGCTCCCCGAGCAAGGTCACCGACCCCGACGACGGCCTCAGCAAGCCGGACACCAGCTTCAGCAACGTGGACTTGCCGCAACCGGACGGCCCGACGATGGACACGAACTCACCCGGCGCGACGGACAGCGAGACCTGCTGGATCGCGGTCACCTCCGTGCGCTTCGACTGGAAGCGCACGGAGACGTCGCTGATCTCAACGGCGGAGGTGGTGGTTCCCAGAGTCACGCTCATCCCTTCGGGGCCACACTTTCTTCCCAGTAGGCCGACGGCTCGGAAGCCTCCTTGATGATGCCGGTCTTCTGGAAGGTCTCGATCGTCTTCTTCCAGTCGTCCACGGTGTTGACCCCCGGCGCCTTGTCCTTCGTCGCATCGGTGTGCAGCAACGTCAGCGTCGTCTTGAACTGCTCCAGCACCACCGTCGGCGACGGCAGCTGCTCGGCGGCACCCTTCATCGACTCGGCCGCGGCCTCCGGTGCCTTCTCGGCCTCCGCCCACGCCTCCTGCGTCGCCGCGACCATCTTCTTCACCAGGTCGGGATCCTTCTGCAGCATGGACTTCGAGGTGAGCAGCCCGTTGCTGAAGTAGTTGAGCCCGAACTCGGAGAACCGGAGATACCCGACGTCCTTGCCGGACTTCTCCTTGATGGTCGGCCCCTGGTCGGACGCAAACCCCAGCAGCACGTCCGTGCGGTTGGAGATGACCGCGGCCATCTTGCCCGCCGGGTCGATGTTCTGGATGGAGACGTCGGACTCCTGCATGCCGTTCTGCTTCAGGAAAGCGGGGAACGTCTTGGTCAACGCGTCCCCCGCGGTCGTGGCGACGGACTTGCCCTTGAGGTCCTCGGGCTTCTTGATGTTCTTGTCGGTGAAGAACTGCACGGACGCCGGAGTGGTCTGCAGGAACACGCCGATGCTCTTGGCCGGCACGCCCTGCTCGACGGCCGTGGCGAGCGCGGACGTGTCGGCCCAGCCGAAGTCCGTCTGACCGGCGCCGGTCGCCGTGACGGTCTTGCCGGAACCCTGGCCCGCCTGGATCTTCAGCTTGATGCCGTGCTTCTCGTAGATGCCCTGTTTGACGCCGTAGTAGAACGGCGCGTGCTCGCCGTACGGGTACCAGTTGAGGGTCAGCGTGACGTCCTTGACCTCACCGCCGGACCCGGACGTCGTGCCGCCGCCCCCACCGCAGGCGGCGACCACCAGCAACGCGGGAAGTACGCCTGCGAGCAGTTTCTTCATAATCCGCCCTTCGCTAGGAGTGTTGTGACGGCGGCGCCGCGCCGGCTGGCGTGCCATGGCAGCATCAGCTTCTCGGCGAGGTCGAGCAGGAGGAAGAGCAGGACGCCGACCAGCGAGATGACGATCAGCCCCGCGAACAGCATCGGCGTGTCCATGTTGCCGTTGGCCTGCAGGATCACGTACCCGAGGCCTTCGTTGGAGCCGACGAACTCCCCGACCACGGCACCGGTCACGGCCAGCGTGACGGCGACCTTCAAGCCGGCGAACAGGTGCGGCAGCGCGGCCGGGAAGCGGATCTTCACGAACGTCTTGACCGGGCCGCCGCCCATGGTCGCCGCGAGCTCGAGCATCTCGGTGTCGACCGATTTGAGGCCGGTGACCGTGGAGATCACCACGGGGAAGAACGCCATCAGCACGGCCACGATCACCTTGGGCTCGAAGCCGAAGCCGAGCCACACCACGAACAGCGGCGCGATGGCGATCTTCGGGATGACCTGCGCGAACAGCAGGATCGGGTAGGCGGTGCTCTCGATCGTGCGCGAGTAGACCATCGCGACGGCCATCAGCACGCCGAGGACACCCGCGATGACGAACCCGAGCACCGTCTCGTAGGTGGTGACCCAGGTGTGGCCGGAGAGGTAGGACCACTTGTCCACCAGCAGGCCGAAGGTCTTGGCCGGCGACGGCACCAGGTAGGCCTCGACCAGACCGGTGACGGTGATGAGGTGCCAGATCGCCAGGCAGGCGGCGAGGAGTGCCGCCGGACGCCACGTTCGCTCGACGATGCCTCGCCAGCGGTCCGCCCAAACCGTGTCCACGAAGCTCCCTCGGGTAGGAAAGCGCTTTCCCGTACGCTATGTCCGGTCCACTGAGCGGTCAAGGTGGAGGATCGATGAAGCTGGACCTGAGGATCGATCGCACAGGGGCCTCGCCGCCTGCGATCCGCTCGTTCGGAGTAATGGGCGCACACGAGGTCACTGAATCGATTTTCCAGACTATTGGCCATTATCAGGGCGATTCAGGGCCTCTCGATCGGAGAGTAGGTGTTGCCCGCCTGATCACGGCCACGCGCGAGGTAGATCCGGTGCCCGTCGGACTTGAGGAACCGGACCGAAGTAGGCATGTACCGCATCGTGTAGCCACACCGGCGCAAGCTGCTGCGGTTCGGCGGACTCCCGTGCACCAGCATGGCCGCGTGCACGCTGCAGGCCCCGCGTTCCAGTTCCACATCCACGGCACGCGACTCGTCCACCGCCGTCTCCTGGTTGAAGAACGAGTCGGCGGTGCCGGTGTGTTCGAGAGCGGCAAGGTGGCTGCCGGGGATCACGCGCAGGCAGCCGTTCTCGACGGTCGACGGGTCGATGGCCAGCCAGACGGTGATCGCGTCACCGGCGGGCGAGATGGTGTCGCGCCAGAAGTGTGCGTCCTGGTGCCACGGCACGGGTTTGCCGTCGCCGGCGGGTTTGCAGATGAAGTGCGACGAGAACAGCGCGATGTCCGGGCCGATCAGCGACTCGACGAGGTCCAGCACGTCCGGGTCGAGCAGCCACTCGAACAGCGCCGGGTCGGTCAGGTGCGGCACGTCCATGTGCTCGGGACGCTGCCCTTCCGGCAGGGCCGCCAGCTTGGCCTCGAAGTGCGCGGCCAGCGCCTCGAACTTCGCCGGGGCCAGCAGGTTCGCGTACGTCTCGTAGCCGTCCTTCTGGAACATCGCTCACCTCACGAGTAGGCCGGTCTCCTTGTCATAGCGCAGAACGCGTGCGGGCGGGGCGTCCACGGTCACGGTCGTACCGATGGCGGGTTCGTCGTCCTCGGGCACGATGTAGCCGATCTGGTCCTCGCCGCAGTCCAGTGTCACCAGCGACGTCACGCCGAGGTTCTCCACAATGGACACCGAGCCGGTGAACAACCCCTCCTGAGCGGGCGACAGGTATTCGGGCCGCACGCCGATGATCGAGGAGTCACGCGGGACCAGGTTCATGGGTGTCGAGCCGATGAAGTTCGCCACGAACGTGTCCGCGGGCCGCTGGAACACCTCGCGCGGTGTGCCGAGCTGGCGGATCCGGCCCGCGTCCATCACGGCGATCCGGTCGGCGAGCGCAAGCGCTTCCGCCTGGTCGTGCGTGACGAACACCGTGGTCAGCGCCAGCTCGCGTTGCAGCTTCTTGAGGAACGTCCGCGCCTCCAACCGGAGCCGGGCGTCCAGGTTGGACAGGGGTTCGTCCAGCAGCAGCACCTCGGCCGACGCGGCGACGGCGCGGGCGAGCGCCACGCGTTGCTGCTGGCCGCCCGAGAGCTGACCTGGTCGCCGCTTCAGCAGCTCCCCCAGGCTCAGGCCCTGAGCGGTCCGCACGGCCGTCTCCTGCTGCACGGACTTCGCAACGCCTCGCACGCGCAAGGGATAGGCGATGTTCTCCGACACCGTCATGTGCGGGAACAGCGCGTAGTCCTGGAACACCATCGCGACCCGGCGGTCGCCGGGCTGCAGCCGCGTCACGTCCCGGGTGCCGATCGCCACGGCGCCGTCGGTGGCGGGTTCCAGGCCCGCGATCGTGCGCAGCAACGTGGTCTTGCCGCAGCCGGAGGGGCCGAGCAACGCGAACAGCTCGCCGTCGGCGATCTCGAGGTCCAGCGCGTCCACCGCCCGCACCCCGTTGGGGTACACGGTGGACAGCTCCTCGACAGTGGTACCCGCCATCAGCTCTTGATGCCTCCGTGGAATCGGAACCCGTACCGCTTGCTCACGAACAGGTACAGCACGACCACCGGGATCGAGTACAGCAGCGAGAACACCGGGATCACCGTCAGGTTGGCACTGCCGCCCTCGTCGTACAGGGTGCGCAGCAGCACCGCCGCCGGCTGCCTGCCGACGTCGCGCAGCAGCAGGAACGGCAGCAGGAAGTTGCCCCAGGCGTTGACGAACGCCCACACGAAGATCGTCGCGACGCCGGGCCGCGCGACCGGCAGCACGACGTGGCTGAGCACCTGGCGGGGCGAGGCGCCGAACACCCGCGCCGACTCCTCGTACGAGCGCGGCACGGCGTCCATGAAGTCCTTCAGGATGAAGATGGCCGCGGGCAGCATGCCGCCCGCGATCACCAGGGCCGTGCCGAACTGCGAGTCGATCAGGCCGAGCTGCAGCATCATCACGAAGATCGGCACCATCGCGGCCGTACCCGTGACCACCGACGACAGCAACAACAGCAGGTACAGCAACAGGTCCCGGCCCGGAATCCGCACCCAGGACAACGCGTAGGCCGCCAGCGCCGCGAGCACCGTCGTCACCACGGTCGCGACCACGCACAGCACCAGCGAGTTCACCAGCGACGTCAGCGCGTACGGGTGCTCGAAGGTGGCCACGACGTTGCGCAACGTCCAGTCGGGCCACCGCAGGCCGAGGCCCGGCTTCGAGTCGAACGGCGCCGACGCCAGCCACAGGATCGGCACCGCGAAGAACGCCAGCACCACGGTGACCAGCACGTAGAAGCCGATCCGCCGGACGATCCACAGAGGACTCATGCCCGCCTCCGCAGCAGCCGCAGGTAGACCAGGGCGACGGCGAGGTTGCCCAGCAGCAACAGCATCGACATCGCGGACGCGTACCCGAGCTGACCGCCCTCCAGCGCCTGCCGGTAGATCAGCACCGGCAGCACCTCCGACTGGTGGTTCGGGCCGCCGGACGTCAGCAGGAACGGCGTGAAGTCGTTGGCCGTCCACAGGCTGATCAGCAGCGTGTTCGTCAGCACGTGCCCGCGGATGTGCGGGAACACCACGTCCCGCACGGTCTGCCAGCCCGACGCGCCCATCAGCCGCGCGGTCTCCAGCTGCGACGGCGGTACCGCGGCCAGCGCCGAGGTGTAGAGCAGCATCGAGAACGCCGTGCCGCGCCAGACGTTGAAGATGATCAGGCTCGTCATCGGGTACTGCACCAGCCACGAGGTCTCCGGCGACCCGAGCAGCAGCCCCAGCGTGCCCGTGTCGCGGCTCAGCACGGCGAACCACAGGAACGCCACCACCGTGCTCGGCAGGATCCAGGAGAGCAGCACCAGGCCCTCGGTCGTGCGCCGCAGCCACGGGCTCACCGACCGCAGCAGCCACGCCAGCACGAACCCGAGCACGTTCTGCCCGATCACGGCCGAGAAGAGCACGAACAACGCGGTCAGCCACACCGAGTTGGTGAACAGCGGGTCGCGGACGGCCTCGATGACGTTGTCCAGCCCGACGACCTGCGGGTTGGCCGCCGCGGGACCGGTGAGCTGGTAGTTCGTGATGCCGATGTAGAGCGTCCACAGCGCGGGGAAGACCAGGAAGACCCCGATCAGCACCAGCGCCGGCGCGACGAACCCGACGGCGCGCCGGACGCCCAGGCCGGAGCTATCCAACGTTCCCCTCGCCGACCGCCTTGACGAGCGCGGCGCGGTAGGCCGTGGCCACCTCGTCGGGACTCCTGCCGGAGACCACGTCCGCGGTCGCCTGCTGCAAGGCGGCCGACACCTTGGGGTAGTCGGCGAGGCCAGGCCGGTACCGGGTGATCGGCAGGACCTTCTCCGCGATGAACGACAACATCGGGTCGCTCGACAACACCTGGTCGTTCACGTCCTGGCGCTGCGTGAGCTGCGCGGTGCCGGCGAGCGACTCCTTCACGGCCTCCGCGGAGTTGAGGAACTGCATGAACTCCCAGGCCTGCCTGGGGTACTTGGTGTTCGGGTTGATCACCCGCACGCCACCGCCGGACATGCTCACGAAGTCCTGACCGCCGACCCCCGCCTTGGGGTCCTTGGCCGGGACCAGCGCCCACCCGACGGCCGCGTCGCGGTCGGCCATCTTGGCGACGCCGTTCTGCGGTTCCACGACGGAGCGCCAGAAGTAGTCGCTCTCCAGCAGGATGCCGATCTTGTTCTCGCTGAACGCCGTGAACGAGCGCTGCCGGCCGTTGGCCTCCTGCTGCAGCACGGGATCGCCGAGGCCGCCACCGTAGATCTTCTGGTACAGCCCCAGCACGTCCTTGAGCTGCGCCGAGTCCCCCTGCCACTTGCCGTTGTCGTAGATGGGTTTGCCGGTGCCGACGAGCGCGGGCAGCACGCCCTGCATGCTCGTGGCCTCGCCCATCGCGGACCCCGCGTTGAGCTGGATCGGCGTGACACCGGGGACGCTCTTCAGCTTCGCGCCCGCGTCGAGCACGTCCTGCCACGACTTCGGCTGCCAGTCCGCGGGCAACCCGGCCTGCGCGAACAGCTTCTTGTTGAAGAACAGCACGCGCCCGTCCGTGCCCATCGGCACGCCGTACCGCTTGCCGTCGAACTCGCCGAGTCCCTGCACCGCCTTGGGGATCTGGTTCCAGCCGTCCCACGCGGTGTCGCCGACGACCTCGTCGAGCGGCTTGATCTGCCCCGCCTGCGCGAACTCGCCGAGCCAGATGCCGTCGATCTCGATGATGTCGCCGCCACCGCCGGTCTTCAGGTCGAGCGCGACCTTGGTCTTGAAGTCCTCGTCGCCGGTGCCGTTCTGCTCGAACTTGATCGTCGCGGTGACGCCCTTGGCCTTCTGCTGCTCGGTGAACCTCGGGATCACCCAGTTCTGCAGCCAGTTCGCCCCGCGCGCGTTCTTGCCGCCCACCGTCGCGTTGGCGACGATCGTCAGCGTGATCTCCTTGGCGTCGGCGTTTCTCGCCTGATCACCGCTCTGCGTCTGCCCCAGGCAGCCCGCCAGCAGGCCGCACACCGCCACCAGTCCGAACGCCGTTGTTCGCCCCATCACCTCAACATGGCACTGGATCACCACGGCCACAAGCTCTCGGCACCCTCGCAGTGCCCGGCTGCCGGGCTGACGCGCTAAGGGGTAGATCGACAATGCAGATCCTGCTGGCGGCCGTCCTCGCCGCGTCGACACTGACAACACCGCAGCTCACGGGCCCGTTCGCGGTCGGCACGGCCGACGTCCACCTGACCGATTCCACCCGCGCGGACCCGTGGCAGCCGACGAAGAACCGCGAGCGGATACGTCGTGGTCACGGTGTCGCACACGCACGAGGCGGTGGCCGTGGAGTTCCCCGGCGACCGCATCGAGTGGGGCCTGGTTCAGGACGCGAGCCAGGCGACGATGAAGAAGGCCATCGCCGGGCAAGGCGCTGAGCCACCTCGACAACGGCGCCACCTCGGCTTCAGCGACCCGCAGTGGTCCGTTCCGCAGATCGCCGCGGTGCCACGAGAGTCTCATTGGGACGATCAACTCCAGCGCGCCGCTCCAGGCCCGGCACGACTACGTGGCCGTGTTCTTCGACCTCCACCTGAAGCACCGCGACACGCGGCTCTTCGACCGGCCGCGACACGTTGGGATCCGCCTGGTGCGCTGATCGGCGGTAGGGTCCGCGGCGATGTCTGTCGAGTTCGCCGTTCTCGGTCCCCTGCAGGTCCGCGTGGACGGCAGGGAACTGCGGATCGGTGGGTTCACCCGCCGTGCGACGCTCGGTTTCCTGCTGCTCAGCGCGGGCCGCGTGGTGTCGATCAGCGAGCTCACCACGGCGCTGTGGCCAGACTCGCATCCGCCCACGGCACGCGGGATCCTGCTCAACGTCGTGTCGGCGCTGCGCAAGGCGGGGCTCGACATCGTCACCCGCAAGCCCGGCTACCTGCTGCGCGTGGAACCGGATCGCGTCGACCTGCACCGGTTCCGCGCCGCACTGGCCAGGGCCGCGACAGCGCCGGGGCCGGAGCAGGCCGCCGGGATCCTGCGGCACGCGCTGGCGTTGTGGCGCGGGCCTGTGCTCGCGGACCTGGTGGCGGACGGGGTCGCGTGGCCGGCGCTGGTGGAGATCACGCACCTGCGCGACGTGGCGGTCGAGGACAGGTTCGACGCCGAACTCGCGTGCGGGCGTCACCGCGAGATGATCGCGGAGATCGAGGCGCTGGTCCGTGATCACCCGTTGCGCGAACGTTTGCAGTGCCAGCTGATGCTCGCTCTCTACCGGTCCGGCAGGCAGGCCGACGCGCTCGCGGTCTTCCGCGCGGCACGCGAACGGTTCGCCGCGGAGCTCGGCATCGATCCCGGGCCTGACCTGGTCAGGCTGGAGCAGGCGATCCTCACCCAGGACCCGGCGCTCGCGGTGAGCTCGGCGCCGGCGGTGACCATGGTGGAACGCAAGAAGGTCAGCGTGCTCGTCGTGCGGCTGGAGCTGCCCGGACAGGACGAGGCAGCCGACGAACGGCTGGAAACCGCGGTGGCACAGGTGCGCCGGCACGTCGAGGACCTCGGCGGCACCACGGTCACGACGCTGGGTTCGACGGTCTGCGCCGCGTTCGGCGCTCCGGCCAACCGCGAGGACGACGCCGCACGGGCGGTGCGCGCCGCGTTCGAGATCACCGGCGACCATCCCGCCGCGGCCGCGGTGTCCACCGGCCCCGCGCTCGTCACGTCCGGCGATCACGTCGAGGTCGGCGGCACGGTCCTCGACGCCGGGCTGCGGCTGCTCGCCCAGACCGCGAAGGGCGAGGTCAGGACCTGCCCGGTCACCGAACGCGCGCTCGCCCCGGCCGGTGACGACGCGCCGTTCGTGGGCAGGGCGGCCGAACTGGCGGCGCTCGTCGAGATCTACGAGCAGGTCAAGGCGACGAACAGGCCGCGGGTGATCACGGTTGTCGGCGAGCCCGGCGCGGGCAAGAGCAGGCTCGTCAGGGAGTTCGCCGCGGGCCGCCGGACGCTCACCGGCCGCACGCCGCCGTTCGCGCGCGACGACGTCTTCGGCCCGCTGGCCGAGATCGTGCGCAGCCACGCGGGGATCTTCGACACCGACGACGCCGCCGCGGTCACCGCCAAGATCCAGGCGATCAGCGACGACCCGTGGCTCGTCACTCAACTCTCCGCGCTCGTGGGGGTCGGCCCGCAGGGCGGTGACGTGCTGATGGCGTGGCGCAGGCTGGTCGAGCACCTCGCGGAGGAACCGCTGGTGGTGATCGTCGAGGACGTGCACTGGGCCGACGACCTGCTGCTCGGCTTCCTGCACGGGCTCGCCGCCGCAGAGGTGCCGTTGCTGGTGCTCCTCACCGCACGGCAGGAACCGGTCCGGGGTGAGTCGATCACACTGGAAGCACTGTCCGAAGAGGACACGACACTGCTGCTCGAAGCGCTGATGGCCCGCCACGACGTGACCGCCGACGTGCCGGCACTGCTGCACCGCTCCGCCGGCAACCCGCTCTTCGCCGGCGAGTACGTCCGCATGCTCCGCGACGGCGCCCCGGACGCCCTGCCCGAGACGGTGCAGAACGTCATCGGCGCGAGGCTCGACTCGTTGCCGCAGCTGGAGAAGTCGGTGCTGCAGGACGCGGCGGTCATCGGCCCGACGCTCTGGCCAGGCGCGGTCGCGGTGGTCGCGGAACGGGACGTCGCCGAGGTCGCGCGCTGCCTGGAGGTGTTGCGGCAGCGGGACTTCCTGACGCGCCACGGCACCAGCAACGTCGTGGGCGAGATCGAGTACGCCTTCAGCCACGTGCTGGTCCGCGACGCCGCCTACGACCGGGTTCCGCGCGGCACCAAGGCGATGAAGCACTACCACGCCGCCGAGTGGGTGCAGGCGCTGCCGCTGGAGCACGTTCCGCTGCTGGCGTACCACTTCCAGGAAGCGGTGTGGATCGCGGAAGCATCCGGAAGGCCGTGCGACATCATGGGCCGCAAGGCGAGGGCCGCCCTCACGGACGCGGGCCGCAGAGCGACCGCGCTGGCCGCCAGGGACACCGCGATCCGTTGCTACCGCGCCGCTCTGGCGGTCTGCCCGCCCGGCCACCCCGACCGGGCCGAGCTGCTGACGTTGCTGGGATCGAGCCTGGCCCTGACCGGTGAGGGGCTCGGGGAACTGGCCGAGGCGGCCGAACTCCACCGCGCCGCCGGGAACTTCGCCGGTGCGGCGCAAGCCTCCAGGGCCTCCTGGCGCGCGACCTGGCACCACGGCGACCACGCGGCAGCCGAACGACATCTCGACCGCACGATCGAGTTCCTCGCGCTGACCGAGCACGCGTACGGCGTGCAGGCGTACCTCGCGCACTCCCTGACGCTCGCGGACAGGCTGACCGAGGCGATCAGCGCGGCACGAGAGGCGTTGACGGGCGCCACCGGCCTCGAACGGGCCATCGCCCTGGAAGCCCTGGGCCTCGCGCGGGTCAAGCAGGGCGACCCCGGTGGCATCGCCGACATGCGCCAGGCCGTGACCGAACGCAGGGAGGCCGGGATCTCGCCAGGACTGTGCCTGGTCAACCTGAGCACCGCCCACACCGTGCTCGGTGACACCCAGGAACGTCTCGCGGTGCGCGCGGAAGCACGGGCGGCCGCCCGGCGGCACGGCGACGACGACACGATCGCCTGGCTCGACGCGTCCCGGTACCTGGAGTTGTTCTGGGACGGCAGGTACGCCGAGGCGCTGGCCGTCACGGCCGAGTCGAGCCAGGCTCACGTCGTCGCTCTGCGGGGCCGCATCCTGCTGCTGACCGGTGATCTGGCCGGTGCCGCCGAGTGCGCGGACCGGGCGGCCGAACTCGCCGGGAGCCATCCCGCCGACCTGCAGCACCCGCTGATCCTCAAGGCGCACATCGCACTGCTGAGCGGCGAACCGGTGGAGGTCGGCGATCTGCTTCCCTGCCGCCAGGTCACCGGCATGGCCGGCGTCAGCCTGCCGATCGTGCTCGCCGCCGCCGGGCACGGCCCCGAGTGCCTCGCCGAGGTGCCCTGGTCCCGCTGGAAGGACGCCGCCGTCGCCTACCTCGGCGGCGACCGGCAGGAGGCCCGCCGGATCTACCGGGAGATCGGGTCGAGGCCGGACGATGAGTCGCTGGTTATCGAACGGCGATAGCGTCCGGGTGGTGTCCGCGATCCCCCGCTACTACCAGGCCAAGGCCCGGCTGCTCGACCTGCTGGGCGACCTTCCCGGCAACACGCCGTTCCCACCGGAACGCGAGCTCGCGGACGCGTTCGGCATGTCCCGCACCACGATCCGCAAGGCGATGAACGAGCTCGTGCTGGAGGGCAGGCTCATCCGCGGAACCGGCCGCCAGGGCACGATCGTCGCCCCGCGCGACCAGGTCCACCGCCTCAGCCTCGACGCGCTGGTCCAGGACCTCGCCACCCGCGAACAGGCCGCCGTGCGGACCACCGGGGACGTGCTCACCGTCGAGTCGGTCCTCGTCCGCGGCGACGAACCGGTCGGCGTGCGCTCGACCTCCCTGTGCGCCTCCCGGTTCCCCGGTTTCGCCGAGCGCTACGACAACACGCCGCTGCGGAGGTTCCTCGCGAACACCTACCGGGTCCGGTTCGGCGACCTGCACCTCTGGTGCACCACCGCCCTCACGACTCCCCGCCTCGCCCGGCTCCTCGACGTCCGGCCCGCCACGCCGGTGCTGTCGGTCTCGTGGCTGGACCTCGTCGAACGGTCGCGGGTCGTCCTGCGCGCCGACCGCGTGCACCTCGCGCTGCACCGACTCCAGGGATCCGCCCAGTTCCACGCGAGTTAGCGTCGAGGCCCGACTCGCAGCGGGAGGCACCGTGACCGACCACACCCGGCGCCGCATGTGGTTCCTCGACCAGCTCGACCCCGGCAACCCCAGCCACCACGTCACGCTGATCACCACTCCCGCCGCCGTCCGCGTGCCGGACACCCTCCTGGTCCGCTTCGACGACGACGGGCAGCCCGTTCCCGGTGGTCCACCAGTTGTCGTGCGTTCAGCACAGGTCAACGACGTGCGTGCGGCGGTGCGCGCGGAGCTCACCCAGCCGTTCGATCTGCGCGAAGGCCCGCTGGTGCGCGCGTTGGAGCTCAACTCGTCGCTGCTCGTCCTGACGATGCACGGGATCCTCGGCGACATCCGCGTGCTGGAGACCGTGCTCGGCGGACCCACTCCCCCGGCCGCACAGGGCTCTCCCGAGTTCTGGCTCGACCAGCTTCGCGACCTGCCGGTGCTGGAGCTGCCGGCCGACCGGCCACGACCGCCGCTGCACCGGCCGGAGGCGGGCGTGGTGCCGTGGTCGGCCGACGCCGACTCCGACGCGGTGCTCGCCGCCTTGCAGGTGGTGCTCAGCCGCTACTCGCGCTCCGTCGACGTGCCCATCGGGGTGGTCGTCGCGGACGAACTCGTTGTGCTGCGCGGAGATCTGTCCGGCGACCCGACGTTCGGCGAGCTGTGCGGGCTGACGGCCGAGCAGCTGACCACCGCCGCAGCACAACTCGTCCCGTTCGACCAGGTCGTGGACCTGCTGGCGCCGGAACGGGATCTGTCCCGCCATCCGCTCGTGCAGGTGCAGGTCGACCTGCGGCCGCGGCGGGACCTCTACGACCCCGAGGTCGCGTTCACCAGCTTCGACCTCGAGATCCAGAACGGCCGCGTGCTCTACAACCGGGCGTTGTTCGACCGGCCGCGCATCACCCGGCTCCTGACCCACCTCGCCCAGGTGCTGGAGGCTCCGTCCGACGAACGCCTCTCGCGGATCTCGATGATCGGCCAGGACGAGGCCGCGCTGCTGGCGAAGTGGAACTCCACCACCGAGTACCTGCCGGACGTGAGCATCCCCGAGCTGTTCGCCGAGCAGGTCCTGACCACGCCGGACGCCGTCGCCGTCGAGCACGGGACCGCCGCGGTGACGTACGCGGAGCTGGACCGCAGCTCCAACCGGATGGCGAACCTGTTGCGGTCGAAGGGGATCGGCGCCGGTGACCGGGTCGGGCTGTGCCTGGACCGGGGCCTCGACCTGGTCGTCACGATCCTGGGCGTGCTGAAGACCGGCGCGGCGTACGTGCCGATCGACCCCGAACACCCGTTGGACCGCATCCAGTTCCTGGTCGACGACGCACGGCTCTCCGTGGTGGTGAGCAGGAACCGCGTGCTGTTCCACCAGCCGCTGTCACCCTCCGAAATGGACTCCCACCCGGACTCCGCCCTGCCGCGCACGAATCCGGACGCACCGGCCTACATGATCTACACGTCCGGCTCGACCGGGCGGCCCAAGGGCGTGCTCATGCCCAGCCGTTGTGTGGTGAACCTCGTGCGCTGGCAGGAGAAAGCCCTCGAACGGGAAGAGCACAGCCGCACCGCGCAGTTCACCACCGCCACCTTCGACGTGTCGGTGCAGGAGGTCTTCTCCGCACTGCTGTTCGGCGGCACCCTGGTCATCCCCTCCGACGAGGTCCGCCGCGACCCCGCCGCGTTCGCCGCCTGGCTGGACGCCGAACGGATCACGCGGCTGTTCGTGCCGGACTCGGTGCTGCGGGCGGTGCTCGACGAGGCGCCGTCGTTCGCCTCGATGCGGCACCTCTCGCAGGCCGGCGAACCGCTGACGCTGGACGTGAGACTGCGCAACTTCTGCGCCTTGAGGCCGTGGCTGCGCGTGCACAACCACTACGGCCCGGCCGAGTCGCACGTGATCACGTCGTACTCGCTGCCCGACGACGTGCTGGACTGGCCCGCCACCGCCCCGATCGGCCGGCCGGTCGACAACACCAGGATCCACCTGCTCGACGCCACCCTGCTGCCGGTGGGCGTCGGTGTCGCGGGCCAGCTGTGCGTCTCGGGCGCCGGACTCGCCCTGGGATATCACGACCGGCCCGAACTGAGCGCGCGGAAGTTCGTCGCGAAGGACGGCGAGCTCCTGTACCTGACCGGCGACCTCGCGTCGTGGGACGACGACGGGCAACTCCACTTCCACGGCCGCGTCGACGACCAGGTCAAGATCCGCGGTGTGCGGGTCGAGCCTGGCGAGATCGAGGCCGTGCTGCACGCGCACCCGAAGGTGACGCGAGCCGTCGTCGCGCTGCGGGACAAGCAGCTCGTCGCCTACTTCACCGGCGAGGCCGACGACCTGCTGGAGCACTGCGCCGCCCAGCTGCCGGTCCAGCTCGTGCCGTCCGTGTTCCTCCCGCTGACCGCGTTCCCGTTGCTGGCGAACGGCAAGATCGACCGTCGCGCCCTGCCGGTGCCGTCGACCCGCTCGCCGCACGTCCGGCCGGACACCACCGAGGAAGCCGCGCTGTGCCAGGTGTTCGCTGACGTGCTCGGCATCGAGGACGTCGGCGCGACCGACGACTTCTTCGCGCTGGGCGGGCATTCGCTGCTCGCCACCCGCGTGGTCACCCGCGTCCGCGCGGATCTCGGCGCCGCGCTCCCGTTGCCCGCGTTGTTCCACCACCGCACGCCCCGGCGGCTCGCGCGGATCCTGTCCGGCGAACGGTCGTGGACCAAGCCGGTGACGCCTCGCGCGCACGGCCCGGTGCCGTTGTCGATCGCGCAGAACCAGGGCAACCGGTGGTTCGGCTCGGTGCTGGCCGCGGGTTTCTGGACCGTGCCGCTGGCGTTGCGCCTGCGCGGACCGCTCGACGTCGGCCACCTCCAGTCCGCATTGGACCGTGCGGTCAGGAGGCACGAGTCGTTGCGCACGGCGTTCGTCGAACGTGATGGCGTTGTGCTGCAGGAGGTTCGCCCGGCGAGGCCCGTTCCGCTCAAGGTGGTCGACGTGTCCTCCGAGGCGGAGGCGGCGTTCATCGCCGGTGACGAGATGACCGTGCCGTTCGACCTGACGAGCGGAATGCTCTTGAGGGCAAGGGTTCTGCGGCTCGACGGCGAGGACCACGTCCTGCTGCTCACGATGCACCACCTGGTCAGCGACGGGTGGTCGCAGGGCCTGCTGGTCGAGGAGCTGAACGGCACCGCGGCCGCGCCGGGCGTGCAGTACGCCGACTTCACGTTGTGGGAACAGGACACGCTCTCCGCCGAGCACGCGAAGTACTGGCAGCGGCACCTGGAGGGCATGCGCCCGATCGAGCTGCCGACGAAGGCGGACCGGGACGTCAACCCGCTCGGGCCCGGCGAGCTGCTGCCGTGGACACCGCCGGCGGAACTCCTCGCCGCGGTGTCCGCGCTGGCCGGTCAGGAACAGGCGACGCCGTACGAGGTGTTACTGGCGGCGTTCAAAGTCCTTCTGACACAGACGACTCAGGCGACGGACGTCGTGGTCGGCGCACCGATGGCGAACCGCGTGCGGCCCGAACTGGAGCAGGTCATCGGGCTCTTCGCGAAGGTCGTGGCACTGCGGACCGACCTGTCCGGCGACCCGGACTTCCGCGAGGTGCTGCGGCGGGTCAAGGACACCACGGCCGCGGCGCACGAACACCAGGAGGTGCCCTTCCACGAGGTGGTGGAAGGCATTCCGCTGCGGCTGACGTTCGCGCTGGTGCCACCGGTGCCCGAACTCCGGCTCCCCGGGGTCACCGCCACCGCGTTCGAGGCACGGCAACGAGGACCGGTCATCGTGAAGTCCGAGGTCACGTTCCACCTCCACGAGGCAGGCGGGCACGTCGTCCACAACTCGCTGCTGTTCACGCAAAGGCAGGCAGAGGACCTCCTCGCGAGGTTCGAGGACGTTCTCCGAGCCGTCACCGAGGACCCGTCGCTGCGGATCTCCGAGATCAAATAGTGTCGGCGGGTGACCGATCGACGCACAGTCCTGAAAACGCTCGCCCTGCTCCCCCTCGCCGGGTGCGCCGCTCCACAAGTGACTGACCCGATCGGCTCGGCTCCACCGACCAGCACCACCACCAGCGCGGCGCCCGTGCGGCACGACGCGTTGTTCGAGCTGGAGAAGAAGTTCGACGCACGACTGGGCGTCTACGCCATGAGCGACAACGGCAGCACGATCGAGCACCGGGCGGACGAGCGGTTCGCGTTCTGCTCGACCTTCAAGGGCCTCGCCACGGCGGCCGTCCTGCACCGCAACCCGATGGCGCACCTGGACACCGTCGTCACCTACACCGAGGCCGACCTGATGAAGAGCTCGACCATCACCCGGCAGAACGTCCAGACGGGAATGAAGCTGCGCGACCTGTGCGACGCCGCCGTCCGCTACAGCGACGGCACGGCGGGCAACCTGCTGCTGCGCGACGTCGGCGGTCCGGCCAAGCTCACCGAGTACCTGCGTGAGCTCGGCGACACCGAGACCCGGATGGACCGGATCGAACCCGACCTCACCTCGGCCACGCCCGGCGACCCGCGCGACACGGCCACCCCGCGCTCACTCGGGACGGACTACCAGCGGCTCGTGCTCGGCGACGCCCTGGCGCCGGAGAAGCGCGCCTTCCTGAAGGACCTGCTGGAACGGTCGACCACCGGCGCGAAGCGGATCCGGGCGGGGGTGCCGCAGGGCAGCAGGGTCGCGAACAAGACCGGCACCGGCGAGCACGGCACGGTCAACGACATCGCCGTCGTCTGGCCGCCGAACCGGGAGCCGATCCTGATCGCGGTGATGTCCAGCAAGGCGGCGGCGGACGCGGAGTACGACGAGGCACTCGTCGCGGAAGCCGCCGCCTACGTCGTCAAGACCCTCACCTGACGGTCGACACGTCCGCCCACACCGTCTTGAAGTCGGGGAACCTGTTGTGCCCCCACACCTGCGCCAGGCCGTTGACCAGCAGCAATCCCCGCTGCCGGCGCCCGAGGAACCCCATCCGCCCCAGTTGCGGGAAGCGACCGGGCGTGCCGTCCTCGACCTCGACCCGCACGACCTCGCGTTCCGGGAGACAGAGAATGCGGGCACGACGCTGTGGCGCGGCGTGGTGGTAGGCGTTGCTCACGAGCTCCGTGGCCACGACCATCACGTCGACGATGACGTTCTCGTGCATTCCCTTCAGGAGTCGACGTACCTCCGCGCGCACGTTCGCGAGCGGCAGAGCACCTTCCGGTAGGACGAGGTCCAGTCGTTCGCTGGACCGTCCTGCAATACCCATCAGCATCTCCCCGCGCCCTGTCGTTTCAAGGCACGAGCCTCGGTACCCCAGAACGCACAGATCGAAACCAGCCGAACTTCCATCACGTTTCCCTCGGAAGATCAGCCCAGACCACGGTGCCGACGCCGACTCTGTCCACACCCCAGCGATCGGACAGCCTCGCCACCAGGACCAGGCCATATCCTCGCTGCGGGCGTGACACCTTGCGCAACGGCGGACGCGCGGCGGAGTCGTGCTCGATCTCGACGCGGATCTTGTGCTGCTCCACGACGACCCGCAGGAACGACGGTTCCGACGTGTACCGGTACGCGTTGCTGACCAGTTCGTTGACCACCAGCAACACGTCGTCGACCGCGTCGGTCTCCTCGCCCGTCAACTCCAGCCGCACCCAGCGCCGCACCGCTGCGAGTGACGGCCGCTGTCTGCCCAATGGCAGGTTCGCCGGCTCGCCCGTCCTCGCTGCGTGCGCCAAACCGCTCCTCGGTCAGTTGATCAGTTAGGTGGCCGGTTACCCGAGTGCATCCACGGCCAAACCAATCGTTCATCAACTTCAACTACCCTCACGGCTCCGCCGCACCATCAAGGGGAACCGCGTGCCCAGATCCCTGACGCCGTTACTGGTCGCACTCCTGGTCATGTACTCGCTGCACCAGATGCTGACCACCGTCATCGCCCCGCTCTCCGTCGAGTTCGGCCTGACGCCCACGCAGCTGGGTCTGGTGTTCACGGTCGCCTCGGTCGCGATCGCGCTGTCGAGCCCGCTGTGGGGACTGCTGCTCGACGCCGCCGGACCGCGCCCCGTGCTGTTCGCCGGCATGGGCCTGTGCGTGGCCGGGCCCGCCGGTTTCGCCGCCGCGGTGGCGTTCGGCCTCGACGAGACGCTGACGTCCGAACTGGCGTTCGTGCTGGTGCTGCTGTTCCGCAGCCTTTTGTTCAGCCTGGGCCTCGCCGCGCTGGCCGTCACCGCGCTCGCCGTCGCGGGCACCTCGACCGAACGCGAACGCACCACCACCGTCGGCCTGGTCGGGGCGATGCAGGTACTCGCCGCGGCGCTCGGCCCGATGGCCGGCGGCGCGCTGGCGCTGGCGTCGCTGCAGGTGCCCCTCTACCTCGCGCCCGTGATCGCCGCGGGGCTCGCGCTCGGTGTCCTCGCCACCTTCAAGCCCGCCGAGGTCGCGCGGGACGTGGTGCCGTCGCGGCCGTGGGAGCTGGTGCCCGCGTTCGCGGCCGGGTTCCTGATGTACCTGTCGTTCGTGCTGGTGCAGACCGTCGCCCTCTTCCTCAGCGCGGACGGGGAACGGGTCGAGTCCGGCACGCTCGACGCCACGCTGCTGGCGTCCGCCATCGGGCTCGTCCTGGCGCAGGGCCTGATCGTGCCGCTGCAGAAGTGGCCCGCGGTGCGGTTGCTGAGGATCGGCGCGCCGATCGCGCTGGCCGGCTACGCGGTCATCGCGGTCGTGCCGTCGATGATCAGCCCGGTGTTCGTGGTGGTGGCGGTGGGAGTCGGCTTCGCGGTCACCGGGTTCGCCGCGAGGGCCTCGCTCGGCGTCGGTCCCGCGCGGCAGGGCGTGATCGCCGGGCTGGTCACCGCGACCAGCGGGGTGACGTTCGTGGTCGGGCCGGTGCTGAGCTCGCTGCTGTACGCCGTGACACCGATCGCGCCCGTGGTCGCGGCCGCGGTGGCCGCCGCGATCGCGGCCGGGCTGGCGTTCGTCCCCAGCGGTTCGCCTGCGCGTTCCGGTACGAACTGAGCCTGCCGCGCTGATCGACAAAGCCATTACGCTGCGCACGTGACGCGTTACTTCAGCGTGCTCGTGCTGGCCCTGCTCGCCACGACGGCCCTGGTCGTCCCCGCACAGGCCCACGCAGAGCTCAAGAGCAGCAACCCGGCGTCCGGCGCGGCACTCGACGCCCCGCCGAAACACGTCGAGCTGGTGTTCAGCGAGGCCGTCCAGCTGCCGGACGGGGACGCGGTCACCATCACGGGGCCGGACGGCGCCAAGCTGCCGGTCACCCAGGTGCACGCCCTCGACAACACCATCACGGCGACGGTCGACGCCACGGCGGCCAAGTCCGGCGCGCACACGATCACCTGGTCGGCCAAGTCCGACGACGGCGACACCATCACCGGCAAGATCGCCTTCACGGCGAACACCGCCGCGCAGACCACGTCGGCCAGCGCGCCGCCGTCATCGGTGACGTCGAGCGCGCCGGTGTCGACCGCCCCGACGACGTCCACCACGCCCGCGGAGTCCGGCGGCGTGCCGATCTGGGTGTGGATCCTGATCGGGCTAGTGGTCGTGGTCGGCGCGATCCTGCTGGTCCGCCGTCGCAAGGAGTAGCCGTTCGCGCAGGAGGTCGCGCTCTGCCGGGTGTTCGGCCCGGTCCAGCGCGGCCTCCAGCGCCGCCGTCGGGTCCTCGCCCAGCCGGTGCAGCAGGTCCGCCCTGACGGCGTGGAACAGGTGGTAGCGGTCCAGGTCGAGTGCGTCGACCTCGGCCAACGCGCGGCGCGGGCCCTCGGTCTCGGCGACCGCGACGGCCCGGTGCAGGGCCACGACCGGGCTCGGCGTGATCGCCAGCAGCTGGTCGTAGAGGGCGACGACCTGGCGCCAGTCCGTCGGCGGGTCGCTGTGCACGGCGTTGATCGCGGCCTGGAGCTGGTACGGGCCCGGCCGGTTCCAGCGCAGGCAGCGGCGCACGAGGTCCTGGCCCTCCGCGACCAGGTCCGCGTTCCACAACGCCCTGTCCTGGTCCTGGAGCAGGACGATCCTGCCGTCGCGCAGCCGTGCGTCCCGGCGTGACGCGACGAGCAGCATCAACGCGAGCAGCCCCCACACCTCGGGCTCGTCCGGCATGAGCTGGGCCAGCACCCGGCCGAGCCGGATCGCCTCGTCCGCGAGTCCGGCCTTGTCGAGGTAGCCCTCGTTGAAGATCAGGTAGAGGACCGCGAGCACGGCGTTCAGACGGTCCGGCAGGTCGGCGTCCCGCGGCACCCGGTACGGGATGCGGGCCGCGCGGATCTTGCCCTTCGCGCGCACGATCCGTTGCGCCATCGTGGCTTCCGGCACCAGGAACGCCCTGGCGATCTCCCCCGTCGTGAGGCCGCCGAGCAGTTTCAGCGTCAGCGCGACCCTGGCCTGCGGGGCCAGCGAGGGGTGGCAGCAGGTGAAGATCAGCCTCAGCCGTTCGTCGGCCACGTCCCCCACCTCCCGCACCTCTGGTTCGTGGACGAGCAGCCCGGCCTGCGCCTGCTTCTCGCGCCCCTTGGCCTCGCGGCGCAACCGGTCGATCGCGCGGTTGCGGGCGGTCGTGATGATCCAGCCCGCAGGAGCCGGCGGGACGCCGTCGACGGGCCAGCGCTGAACGGCCGTGGCGAAGGCGTCCTGCACCGCCTCCTCGGCGAGGTCGATGTCGCCGAGCAGGCGGGTCAGGACGGACACGGCACGGCCGTACTCGGCCCGGAAGACCTCCTCGATCATCCGAACGCGAGAGGCCTGACCTCGATCGACAACGGACTGAGCACACGAGCGAGCCGGCGGCCCCACTCGAGCGCCTCGTCGAGGTCGGGGGCCTGGATGACGGTGAAGCCGCCGATGTGCTCCTTGCCCTCGGCGAACGGCCCGTCGGTCATCAGCACGTCGTCGTCCTTCGCCCTGAGCACGGTCGCGGTCGACGGCGGGTGCAGGCCGGCCGCGAACACCCACGCGCCCTTGGCCTGCATCTCCTCGTTCAGGGCCGTCAGGTTCGCCATGATCGGGCCGAGCACCTCGGGCGGAGGCGTCTCACCGTCCGGCTGGTAGATGCTGAGCAGGTACTTCTGCGTCATGGTGGTCTCCTCTCGCCCCTGGTACGAACGAGGACCGCCCGTTTCGACAGCCTAGGCGCTCAGAACGTCCACTTCTGGCTGAGCCAGAAGTCGCGGCACGGGGCCAGCGTGACCGGCGTTCTGTCGGCGTAGGACTTCAGGTCCATGCACATGTCGCCCCTGCCCTGCGGGGAGATCGTGTCGTTGATCCACTCCTGCCACTGCTGGCTCGTGCCGCCGTGACAAGGACGCATGTGCACGACAGCACCGGTGTTGTAGGAGCTCACGTCCATGCACATGCCTGACACGAGGTTGCGGATCGTGAGGTTGTCGTCGGATCTGACCCAGAACTGGCTGGCGGCCCCGGTGCAGGGCCACAGCGTCACCGGCGTACCGGTGGCGTAGGACGTGAGGTCCAGACAGGTGCCGCTGCCGAAGTTGGAAATCTGCTTCGTCTTCGCGGCGGCGGCAATGCCGGCGGTCGACCCGATGAGCAGGACGGCCGTCGCAGCGACGACCGCCAGGCGAGAAATGATGTTGGTTCGCATGTGCTGCTTCTCCTCGATGGCAGGTGAAGCCCCCAGGCACACGAAAACCGTCCAACGCACGTCCCGCGCTGTCAACGTCAGTCGCAGATTCCGCCCGACCAGGGCGGACCGTGCGGAAGGTGCGGTGAACTCACCACCCGTCCGCCGCCGAGTGGTGAGTTCACCGCACCGAGGTCAGTTGTGCGCGGGCACGCCCTGCATCGAGACGAGCTGACGACGCATGCGTTCCCACACCAGGTCGATCACCTCGGTGACCGTGTGTCCCTCGGCGTACGCCTGCACCTCGACCCACTTCAGGTCGAGCCGGGCGTGGACGTGGATCACGGACTTGTCCGAGGTCAGGTTGACCCACGCGAAGTCGACGCGGTCCGGCGCGTAGCGGTCGAGCGAACCGATCCGCGCGGACGCGTAGTCCCTGGCCTGCTCGGGGATGGCCTCCGCGAGCGAGACCTGGATGTAGTCCATCGACACCTGCCTCCTCAAGGCCGCGCGGCACCGCCACGTGGCCAGTTCGACGATACGAATCCGATCGCAACGCCGAACCAGGCGTTGGTCCCGACAGCGCAGGGTCTTTCTACTGAGGCAATGGTGCGGCCGCCGGACCTAGTGATGTCACTGGGATCAAACCTTTGGTACCAAAGCGGAAACGCGCTGGTCCAGCTGCTCCTCGGTGGGCGAGCCGGTGAGCAGTTCCACGGAGCCGTCGGTGCTCACGAACGCGAACGACGGCTGTGCGGTGACACCGAACCGCTTCCACACCGAGCCGTCGAGATCCGCCAGGTGCGGGAAACTCGTCATCCGGTGGTCGCTCACGAACTTCTTCATCGCGTCGAGCTGGTCCTCCGCGGCCACCCCGACGAACTGGACCTTGTCGTGCCGCTGGGCGATCGCCTCGACGGTCTCCGCCTCCGCGTTGCAGGACGGGCACCACGGCGTCCAGAACCACAGCACGGCGGGCTGGCCGACGAGCTTGTCGCCGCGGAACTCCGCACCGTCCAGCGTCTGGGCGGTGAACGCGAACTTCTCCGGCGTCGGCGCCTTCTCCGCGCAGCCGGCGAGCAGCAGGATCCCTAGCAGCAGTCCGAGGATGCGCATTCGGCTCCTCACCTCCTGTCTGGGCGTACGGCCTTGCGCCTCCTGCGGTTCAGCCACCACGCGCCGGCGATCGCCAGCACGACCACGAACGGCCACGGCCCCAGCGCCGCGACGATCTGCACGAGCGTGTTCTGGAACCGTCCTGCGCCCTGCACGACCGGGTCGATCGCGCTGCCACCGGCCAGGAACAACCGCAGCTCGTAGACGCCGTAGTAGGTCACGTACGCACCGACCGCCACGAGCACCACACCGCCGATACGACCGACGTGGGGCAGCAGTTTCCTGATGTGCGGCGCGAGTGCCGAACCCGCAACCGCGAGCACCGTGACGATGAGCCCCATGCCGAGCGCGTAGGCGAGGAACGCCGTCACGCCCGTCTGCAGCGATGCACCCACCACGGCGAGGAACGGGCCGATCGCGCACGAGAGAGAGGCGATGGCGAACGCGATGCCGTAGCCGTACATGGACCAGAGGCTCTTGGGTGCGGCGCTCAGTTTCGGCAGCCGGACGTAGAGGTCCTTGCCCAGCAGCAGGAGCACGCCGACGACGATCATCACGAGCCCGATCACGACCGTCACGAACGGCAGGTAGCGCTTGAGGGTCGCGGCCACCGGGCTGACCAGAATTCCGAATGCGCCGAAGAAGGTGACGAATCCGGCCGTCATCACCAAACCGGACATAAAGGCTCTCGTCGGACTGTCTCGCGCCACCAGTGCCAAATAGGCGGGCAGCATCGCGAAACCGCACGGGTTGACCGTGGCCACCATTCCCGCGACGACCGCGAGTGCGAGCTCGTTCACGAACCTGAGGCTAGAGTCGCGGTGTGCCGGTCGAACAGTGGCTCGAAGCCATCCCACCCCTGCTCGTGTACGTGATCGTCGGCCTGGTGATCGGCTTCGAGTCGCTCGGCATCCCGCTGCCAGGCGAGATCGTGCTGGTCACGGCCTCGCTGCTGGCGTCGCAGAACGCCGAGCTGAGCCCGTTGTGGATCGGCGTGTGGGCGAGCGCGGGCGCCATCATCGGCGACAACTTCGGATACCTCATCGGGCGGCGCGGCGGGCCGCGGTTGTTCGCGTGGATGGGCCGGAAATTCCCCAAGCACTTCGGGGAAACACAGCTCGGTCATGCCCGCAGGGTGTTCCAGAAACGCGGTGCGTGGGCCGTGTTCTTCGGCCGGTTCGTGGCACTGCTGCGCATTCTCGCCGGGCCTTTGGCCGGTTCCATGCACATGAACTACGGCAAGTTCCTCGTGGCGAACGCGCTGGGCGGCATCGTCTGGGCTGGCGGCACGGCAGCGGCCGTCTACTACCTCGGCGTGGTGGCCGAGAAGTGGCTGAAGGGCTTCTCCTACGCGGGCCTGACGCTCGCCGTGGTGTTCGGCGTCGCCGGTGTCTTCATCGTGAAGCGCCGCCTTGCGAGGGCCGCCCGGGAAGAGGAAGTCACGCCTGTGTAGTCCAGGCGGCGATCTGGGCGCGCGACCGCACGCCCAGCACGGACTTGAGGTCGCGCACGTCGGCCTCCACGGTCCGCAGCGACACGTGCAGCCCGTCCGCGATCTGTTTGTTCGTCAGGCCTTCCGCGACCATCGCCGCGACGCGCAGGAGCCGTTCCTCACGCCACGACGGCGCGGACTCCTCCGGTTCGGCGCGCGGGTGCGGCGGGTCGATCCGCACTCCCGGCAGGGCGAACTGCCGGACCGACTCGAGCATGGTGAAGTCCGCCTCGAGCAGTGAGCGGGCCTGAAGTCGTTGGGCCATCTCCGGATCGACGGTGCCGGGGCTCAGCGCGAACGTGTGCAGCGCGATCTTCTCGGCGGAGCTCAGCAGCTCGTAGCCGCGTTCGATCGCGGCGTGCAGCGACCGCTGGTGCGCCGGGGCGTCGCGCGGTCCGGTGGTGAGGACGGCGAACCTGTCGTCCAGCCGTGCCACGATCTCTTCCAGCGTCAGCACGCGCACCAGCCGTGCGGCGAGTTCGAGCGCCAGCGGCAGCCGGTCCAGCCGCTCGCACACGACGTCCAGCAGTGCGGTGTTCTCGTCGAAGTCGCTGTCGAGCGCCGCCGCCCGGTCGCTGAACAACCGCTTCGCCTCGTACTGGCTCAACGGTTTCAGCCGGTACTCCTGCTCGCCCGGCACGGCCAGCGCCTTGTGGCTGGTGGCCAGCACGCGCAACGAGGGGTGCGCGGCGATGAGGTCCGCGCAGTCCTGCAGCACGTGCTCGCAGCCGTCCAGCACCAGCAGGCCGGGCGCGGGGGCGTCGGCGAGCAGGTCCGGGACGCTGCCGGCGTCCGCGAGCTCGACCACCAGGACGTGTTGCCGGTGCGCGATCACTTCGTGCACGAGCCGCGACTTGCCGACGCCGGGCGGGCCGGTGACGGTGACGATCCTGTTGCGCGCCAGCAGTCTGGTGAGCTCTGCCTGCTCGGTGGTGCGGCCGACGAACGTGTCGAGGCGCGCCGAGGCGGGCACGACGTCACGGGCGCGCCGGCGGTAGGCGCGCTGACGGCACGCGCCGGAGCAGTACTTCGCGGGCGTGGTCAGCGGGGCACCGCACTCTTCACAAGCCATGGTCACCGCGCCCTCGCCGTCCTCGCCGCGAGCTGGGTCCGCGACGAGAGCCCCAGCTTGGACAGCATCTGCGTGACGTGCGACCGCACGGTCGCGACCGAGATCCCCAGCCGCACCGCGATCTCCGTGTTGGTCAGCCCCTCCGCCACGAGGCCGGCGATCTGCCGCTGCCGCGTGGTCAGCGGTTCGTCCCGCCGCGCCGTGCTCACGTACGCCAGCAGCCCCGCGTGGTCGAGCCGCTCCCCCAGCGACCACGCCCGCGACGCCCGGCGCGGCCCGGCGGACGACAGGGCGAGCTCGCGGGCGTCCTCCACCATGCGGTTCCAGGGTTCTTCCTGCCGGGAGCCGCGCGTCCTGCGGGTGGCGGCCGCCGCGGCCAGCAGCACCACGGCACGGTCGGCGTCGCCCCTGCGTGCCGCCACGACACCCAGCCCTTCGAGCACGCCGACCTGCGACACGGCAGTAGGAGCCCCCACGCGCAACGCGATCCCGAAGTGGTGCTCTGCCTGGTCGACGTCGTTCGCCGCCAACGCGATCACTCCGGCCGTGTGCCGGGAGGCCATCAGGCGGAAGCTGTCCAGCACTCCGAACGAGAGCGACTCCAGGGTGGCCGCCAGCGCGCCGGGCAGGTCGTCCAGGCGCATCAGCAGCCAGGCGTGGTTGTTCAGGAACGTCATCAGCAATGCCGGGTCGCCCAGCGACCGTGCCGCGGCCAACGACCGTTCGTTCGCGGTGCGGGCACCGGCGAGATCGGCGTTGAGCCCGCGCGCGTACCCCAGGGTGTTCCACCCACGGGCCTCCCACGCCGGCTGGCTCATGGCCGGGTGAGCGACCAGAGCCTCCGCGTAGCGCAACGAGGTCACGTCGTCACCGGTGAAGCCGGCGAGCCAGGCCGCGCGGAAGAGCAGCAGTTCCGAGTGCGACGTCAGCGGACCGTGCGCCAGGGCGGCGGACGTCAGGCGCATCGCCTCGCTGTAGGAGCCGCGCACGAACCAGACGTGCACGACGCCCGCGACGAGCCACGTGTGCCGCGGGTCGGTGTGCGGGACGCGTTCCACCGCCTGCAACAGCTGGTGTTCTTGACTCGCCAGCCACGCGTCCATCTCCGCCGTGACAACGGGTGCCGCCGCCGCGGACCGGATCCTGCCGGCCAGCGCGGCGACCAAGAGGTCGAACGCCTCCTCGGCCTCACCGCACTCCTCCAGCCGTGCCAGGCCGAACAGGCGGATCGACTCGAGCATCCGGAACCGCGCGCTCGACGACGAGGGCGAGCGGACCACCAGCGACTTGGCGCGCAAGGTCGCCATCAGCTGCACGGCGTCCGCCGGGTCACCGCACACCGCGGCGGCCAGGTCGAGGTCGAAGTCGCCGATCAGGCAGGAGAGCCTGCGCAACGCGGACTGCTCGACCGGCGACAGCAGGTCGTAGCTCCACCCGATCACGGCGTCGAGCGTGCGGTGGCGCGCGGGCAGGTCGGTCCTCGCCGCGGCCAGCTCGATCGCCAGCGGCAGGTGGTCCCGCACCGAGTCGGCGAGCTCCGGCGCGCCACCGCATTCCACGAACATCTGCCGGGCGTCCACCGGCGAGAGCGGCCCGATCTCGACGCACATCTCGCCGGCCAGGTCGAGGGGTTCGCGACTGGTCACGAGCACGCGCAGCCGGGGGCATCCGGCCAGCAGCTCGGCCACCGCCGAGGCGGCCTCGCGGATCAGGTGCTCGCAGTTGTCCAGCACCAGCACGCGATGGTCGGCCAGCGCGCGCACGACGGTCGCGTGCAGCGGCGAACCCGGCTCCTCCCACACGTTCAGCGAGAACGCGATCACGTGCCACAGCAGCTCCGGCCGGTGCACGGGCTCCAGTTCGACGACGGTCTCACCAGGACTCAGCTCCGCCGCGAGCCGCGACTTCCCGGCCCCACCAGGACCGACCAGCGTCACCAGCCGGTGCCGCCGCAACAGCCTCCGCACGGTGGTCAGCTCGCGTTCCCGTCCCACCAGACGAGTCCGCGAGTCCACCGGCCACCACATGCGCGCGATTCTAGAAGCGAACCCACCGCGAAGAAATGTCGGCCGAGAAATGCAGCACTGCCCACAAACGGGTTTGAACTGCGCGAATGCGGTGGCCGAGGGCGCGAGATCGGCCGCGTGCTGAGACGGTGACCTGATCACACTCCGTCGACGTTCCGCGAGATTCCGGTCCGCGAACCGGTCCACGCCTCCCGGACCGGGAACCCGCACAAGCCCACGCCCGGCATCGCGAAGCGCTCAGATCGAACCCTTGATTCCCACAGGAACCAACGACTTCGCGCACATCCGATCGCGCTTCGCGGCTGTACGAAGCGGAGCGGCACTCGCTCACCTGACTGATCTGCCGGACACGTCTTGTGGCGCGGCGATTACGCGCGGTATGGTCTAGACCTTCAATCGCCGCCGCGATGTAACGGGAGTACGCCAACATCAAGGCAAAGGAAGACACATGAAGATTGGACGCAAGGTAACGGCCGCCATGGCCGGCGTTCTCGCTGCACCGTTGATCGTCGTGGCACTCCCCTCCGGCACGGCGTTCGCGCACGGCTACGTGAACTCACCTGCCAGCCGTCAGGCGCAGTGCGCCAGCAACGCTGCCCTGAACTGCGGTGCGATCCGGTGGGAGCCGCAGTCGGTGGAGGGTCCCAAGGGTCTGCAGAGCTGCCACGCCAACCTGTCGCAGTTCGCGGAGCTCAGCAACGACAACAAGGGCTGGAAGGTCACCAACACCGGCCGTTCGGTGACGTTCAACTGGACGTTCACCGCGCGTCACCGCACGCGTGACTACGACTACTTCGTCGACGGCCGCAAGGTCGCGACCTTCAGCGGCAACAACCAGCAGCCGCCGGCCACCGTGTCGCACACCGTCAACGTCGGCTCGGCCGGCCGCCACAAGGTCCTCGCCGTCTGGAACATCGGCGACACCGCGATGGCGTTCTACTCCTGCATCGACATCAACGCGAGCTGATCACCGATCGCGTGAGGTCCCCTTCCTCTCACGCAGCAGCTCGTCGACGTCGAACGGCATCAGGTTCAACGGCGGACCGGACAACGGTTTCCGCAGCGCGTCGAGGATCTCCGCGTTCATCCGCTCGATGATCGAGCGCGCCTCCTCGTCGGTCGCGGCCGCCAGGGCACGGGCCCTGGCGGTCTCGGCCCGCTTGCGCAGCACCAGGGAAGGGGGCAACCCTGCAGTGCCCTCTTCCTCCCGCACCTTCCTCTTGATCCACCAGTCCTCGTCGAGCGCCTCACCCGCGCCGGGCAACGGTTTGCCGGCTCCCGGCAGGCCGTCGAACTCGCCGCGTTCCTGGGCCTCGCGGATCTGCTTGTCGATCCACGACTCGAAGCCCATCCCTGGCGGTTTCCGTTGTGTCATGGGGAGAACCTCCTGACCGCAGACGTGATCGCCTCCGCGAACGCGGGGCTGCCCTTGTGGCCACTGTCGTCCACGAGGGCCAGCTCGGCCTCCGGCCACGCCTGCGCCAGCGCGTAGGCCGTGTCGGCCGGACAACTCAGGTCGCGCCGCCCGTGGACCAGCGCGGCGGGGATGCCCGCGAGCTTGCCGGCGTTGCCCAGCAGGTCGTCCACGAAGCCGTGGTTCGCGTAGTAGTGCGCGATGATCCGCACGAGCGCGATCACCTCGTCCGACGCCCGGCCGGCGAACACGTCCGGCTGGCCGAAGTTCTCCAGCGACAGCACGGTGTCCTCCCACCGGCACCACTCAAGCGCTGCCTGCTCCCGCACGGCCGGCTCCGGGCTCTCCATCAGGTCCGCGTACGCCCGCACGACGTCCGGCGGGTCACCGGCGTGCGCGCTGAACCTCGCCCAGGCCTCCGGGAAGAACCGGGAGGCGCCCCGGTAGAGCCAGTCCACCTCGCGCGGCGACGACATCGTCACCGCGATGAGGATCAGCTCGGAGACGCGCTCCGGATGCCGTTGCGCATAGGCGACCGCGAGCGTGGATCCCCAGGAACCGCCGTACAGCAACCACTTCTCGATGCCGAGGTGCTCGCGGAGCTTCTCCATGTCCGCGATCAGGTGCTCGGTGGTGTTGACGCTCATGTCCGCCGCCGGGTCGGAGGCGTGCGGGGTGCTCTGGCCACAGCCCCGCTGGTGGAAGATCACGATGCGGAACCTGGCCGGGTCCATGGACTTCCTGGCGCCCTTCGACGGCGCGCCGGGGCCGCCGTGGAGGAACACGGCAGGCTTGCCGTCGGGGTTGCCGACGGTCTCCCAGTAGACCTGGTTGCCGTCCCCGACGTCGAGCATGCCGTGTTCGTAGGGCTCCACGAATTCGAGCGTACCGGCCTACACCGACAAGATCTTCCAGGTCAGTCCGGCGTCATCGGTCCGGTACAGCTCGGCGAACTCCTGCCCCGGCCCGCCGCGCACGAAGGCCGCGTGCCGCGGGTCCGAGAACGCCAGGTCCTCGAACGACGGTCCGCCCAGTGTGAGCGGCGTGTCCCACTTCGCACCGACGCCGCGATGCACGAACGACCAGTCGCGCCCGGTCGACGCCACGAGCGCCGCCTCCGGTGACACCGCGAAGCCCGTCGTGATCCCCTCACGCGGCGGCGTGCTGACGGTCTTGAACGGCCCACCACCCGAGGCCTGGCGCAGCTCCTTCGTCATGTTCCCGAACCCGGGATCGAAGCTGCACAACGCATAGCGGTCGGTGCCGACCGTGCCGAGCCTGGTGGCCGAGAGTTCCGTGCACGGAGCCGGCTCCTCCAGCCAGCCCGCCGGAGACCGCGTCCAGTACCGGCTCTCCACACCGATCGTCGACAGCGAGACCTGACCGGGCGCGATGTCCCCGCGCGACTGGCCCTTGACCTCGACGCCCGGCACCGGCTGCCACGAGCCGAACCACAGCTCGCGGTGGAACAGCCGCGAGGACGTGCCGTCGTAGATCACCGCGAGGAACCCGGAGTCGTCGAAGCCCAGCGCGCCAACGGTTCCCTTGATGCCGGACGGTTCCCAGCGCGTGCCGCCGTTGCTGGTGACGAACAGGTGCTCGCCGTCGGTCACCATGCCCGCCGCGTCGTTCGCGAAGAGGACGCGCAGGCGGTCGGTCTCCGGCACGGACAGCGCCGGGGTCTTCACGCGCGTCCACGACGCGCCGCCGTCGAACGTGCGGACGAGCTGCGGGCAGTTCGCAGTCTGGCACAGGATGTCGAGGCCCAGCACCCAGCCGCGGTCAGCGGCGGGCCAGGACGTCGACGCGGGCACGACCCCGGTCCCGGCCCGCGCGACGGAAGCGGTCAATCCGGTCAGCAACAACGAAACAGCAAGAACAGCAATGCGTTTCCCCCACATCGCCTTCTCCCCTCAAGAGGCTGATTCCCACTCAACACCTCTTGCCCGTGCAGCGGCAACAACCCACAGCGACACCAAAACCCCCGCGCCGCCCGCCACGACCAGGATCAGCCGCGGGCCCGCCACGTCGATGAGCAGACCGCCGGCGATGTACGACACCGCCGCCGCCACACCGATTCCGCCGTAGAAGTTGCCGAACACCCTGCCCGTCCGATCACCGGGCACGAGCCGCTGGATCAGCGTGCTGTGCGCGACGTCCATCGCCGCGATGCCCAGTCCCCGCACGGCCTGCAGCGCGAACGCCGACGCGACGCCCCACGCCAGGCCTGTGAACAGGTTGCCCGCGCTGCTGACCAGGAACCCGGTGACGAGCAACGCGACCATGCTCCACCGCGCGGATCCGTTGGCCAGCAACGCATAACCGAGCAGCAGACCGATGCCGACCGCGCCGAGCACCAGTCCGGCGACGCTGTCGGACTCGCCGAACACCCCCATCGTCAGCTGCAGCACCGCCACGTCGTCGATGGCGGTGCACGCGACGACACCGCAGAAGCCGAGGAAGACGATCCGCAACGGCCGGTTGCGCCAGATCTCGCTCACCCCGGCCTTCACGTCGGTGAACACCGTCTCCCCCGGCTCCGACGGCACGACGAGCTTCGGCAGGCGCAGCAACAACAACGCCGACAGACCGAACGAGACCGCGTCCACCAGCAGCACGCCGCGCGTGTCCATGAACTGCAGCAGCAACGCCGCGAGGAACGGCCCGATGACGTCGGCGCTGTTGGATCCCAGGCCCAGCGCGGTGTTCGCCTGCGCGAGATCCTTCTCCGCGACCAGGCTCGGCACCGCCGCCCGCGACGCCGGGATGAAGATCTGCCCGATCACGGCCCGCACACCCACCAGTGCGAGCAGGAGCGGCAACGGCGGCAGCGTGAACGCGATGACCGCCAGCAACACGCCCTGCGCGACCTCGCAGACGATCATGACGGTGCGCCGGTCGAACCTGTCGCTGATGACGCCGGTCAGCGGACTGAGCAACGACGGCGCGAAGTCGCCCACGAGCAGCAGCGCCGCCACCGCGATCGCTTTCCCGAGCACGGACTGCACGTGCACCATCAGCGTGACGAGACTGAGCGCGTCCCCCACAACAGAAACGACCCGTGCGGTGCTGAGCACGCGCAACGGGCCGTTCTCCTTCAGAAGCGTCAGCACACGGCTACTTTGCCAACACCTGGTCCAGCTGGTCAGCCAATTTGTTCATGATCCCGGCGTAGGAGGTGTAGCTCAGCGGGGCGACCGCGTTCCACTCGACGAACCGGCCTGCCTGCACGGCGGGCAGCCCCTGGAAGACGGGGTGGCCCTCCTTCATCTGCTCCGGGGTGAGCACGTGCTGGCGGGTGTCCCACATGATCACGTGCTCTTTGTAGGTGCCGGAGTTCTCCCACGACAGCGACTGGAAGTAGCCGCCGCCCTCGGTGTCGGGCTTGTCCGGCGTGAGCAGCGGCAGGCCGAGCTCCTTGACGTACCAGTCGAGGTCGGGGTTGCGGGCGGGCACGGCGACGTAGAAGAGCTTCGGGTCCGCGCCGATGACCTGGATCTTCTGGTTCGCGGCCGTCATCTTCGCGCCGATGGCCTTGAGCCGGTCGGCGGCCTTGGTGAACGCCTCCTCGTCGGCCTTCACCTTCGCCGAGTCGACGTCACCGCCGAGCGACTTCGCGAGCTCCTTGAAGCGCTTGACACCGTCGGGCAGCTGGATCTTCGACTGGCCGATGCCGACGGTCGGGGCGACCTTGAGGACCTTCTCCTCGAACTCGGCCGTGAGGTGCCAGAGCCCGGAGACCTCGGGGTAGTAGCCGGCGACGACCAGGTCGGCGTTCAGCGCGGCGAACTTCTCGAAGTCGATCTCGCCGTAGCCGGGACCGGTGATGTCGGTGACCTGGCTCGGGTCGATGCTGCCCGCCTCCGGGTCGGTCGTGCCGTCCGCGCGCTTGAGCGGACCGAACGTGCCGACGACGTTGACGCCGTAGTCCTTGAGAGCACCCGCGGCGGACACCTGCGCGACGACGCGCTCCGGCCGTTTCGGCGCGGTGACCTCCTTGCCACGATCGTCCTTGAAGGACCACTGGCCGCTCCCCTGCTCCGCGGGAGCGTTTCCACCGCACCCGGCCACTAGGCCGAGCAGCAGAACCGCGGCGACTGTCCTGCGCATCTGTCCACCTCCTGAGTTTAGGCTTACCTAACTTATCAAGAGGCTTTACAAGATCGCGCACACCGGTAGGTTTGTCACCGTGCGGAACCAACTGACGACAGGGCGTCGCTTCGCTGTCGTCGTCGCACTGATGCTCGTCGCGGTGTTCGTCCTGCACCCGGCATGCCCACCGGAGCCTGCCCACCACGCCGCGTTCACGCCCGGCATCTCCGGCGAGCTCTGCCACCACGGCGAGACCCACCACGCGTCCCCCGCCGCGCCCGCGCAGGCCGCCGTGCAGGTCAGTCCCCTGTCGCCGGTCGCGCCGCGGGCGGACGCCGAACCCGTCGCACGTCCTGCCGCCGGCACGCGTGCGTGTTCGTGGCGCTCCGGACACGTGAGTTCCGGGCGTACATTGCTGCTCGATCTCGGGATCTCGCGGACATAGGCCGACCCCTCTTCACCGGCCTATGTCACCCCGATCTTCGAGGAACCCCCATGTCTGTTCCCGTGTTGCACACGAGCACGCCCGTGCTCTGGATCGACGAGCTGTCGCGCACGTCCCCCACCGGCTTCTGGGCGAAGCTGGAGAGCGCCAACCCCGGCGGCGGGATGAAGGACCGCGCCGCCCTGCACATGATCGGCCGGGCGCTGGAGCGCGGTGATCTCCGCCCGGACGGGCACGTCGTCGAGTCGACCAGCGGCACATTGGGCCTCGGTCTCGCGCTCGCCGGGATCGTGCACGACATTCCAGTCACCCTGGTGACCGACCCCGGACTGGAACCGATCATCGCGCGGATGCTGCGCGCGTACGGCGCGACGGTGGACGTCGTCGACCGACCCCATCCGACCGGCGGCTGGCAGGAGGCCCGGCGCGAGCGCGTGGCGGCACTGCTTTCGGAGCTGCCCGGCGGGTACTGCCCCGACCAGTACAACAACCCGGACAACGTGGCGGCGTACGCCCCTCTGGCCCACGAACTGGCTGAACAGCTCGGGCACGTGGACGTGCTCGTGTGCGCCGTGGGCACCGGCGGCCACAGCGCGGGCGTGTCCTCGGTGCTGCGCACGCACTTCCCGTCGTTGCGGCTGGTCGGCGTCGACACGATCGGCTCGACGATCTTCGGCCAGCCCGCGCGGACCCGGCTGATGCGCGGCCTCGGGTCGAGCATCTTCCCGCGCAACGTCGACTACAAGGCGTTCGACCAGGTGCACTGGGTGAACCCCGGCGAGGCCGTGTGGGCGTGCCGGACGCTGGCCGCCCGGCACTACGCGAGCGGCGGCTGGAGCGTCGGCGCGGTGGCGCTGGTGGCGTCCTGGCTGGCGAGGACCTCCCCGGAGGGCACCCGGATCGCCGCGGTGTTCCCCGACGGGCCACAGCGCTACTTCGACACGGTGTTCAACGACGAGTACTGCACCGCCCACGGACTGCTCGACGTGGTTCCGGCGGCCGATCCGGCGGAGATGTCGTCGCCACAGGAGCGCGAAGTGCTGTCCTGGACGAGGTGCGACTCCGTTGTGGACCCCATGGCGGTGACGGCGTGATCGCGCAGTTCCGCTCGTTCGACCGCAGCGTGCAGTTGTTGCTGCTCAACCAGTTCAGCATCAACGTGGGCTTCTACATGCTGATGCCGTACCTCGCCTCGCACCTGTCGGTGACGCTGGCACTGGCCGGATGGGCCGTCGGACTCGTCCTGGGCGTGCGGAACTTCGCGCAGCAGGGCATGTTCCTGATCGGTGGCACGCTGGCGGACCGCCTGGGGTACAAGCCTTTGATCGTGGCGGGCTGCGCGCTGCGGACGGGCGGGTTCGCGCTGCTCGGGTTCGTGGACGGCGTGCCGGCGCTGGTGATCGCGTCGGCGGCCACCGGGTTCGCCGGGGCGTTGTTCAACCCCGCCGTGCGGGCCTACGTGGCCGCTGATGCCGGGCCGCGCCGCGTGGAGGCGTTCGCGTTGTTCAACGTCTTCTACCAGACCGGGATCCTGGTGGGGCCGTTGGTCGGGCTGGCGTTGACGGCCGTGGACTTCCGGCTGACGTGCCTGGTGGCGGCCTCCGTGTTCCTCGTGCTGACGGTGCTGCAGTGGCGGTCGCTGCCGGCGCGGGCGGGTTCGCCGTCCGGGGACTCGGTGCTCACCGACTGGCGGCTGGTCTTCTCGAACCGGCGGTTCGTGCTGTTCGCGCTCGCGATGACCGGGTCGTACGTGCTGTCGTTCCAGGTCTACCTGGCGCTGCCGCTGGCCTCAGGCTCGGCGGTGCTGACCGCCGTGCTGTTCGCCGTGTCGGGCGTGCTGGCGGTCGCCGGGCAGATGCGGGTGACGGCGTGGGCGCGGGCCCGGTTCGGCCCTGACCGGTCGCTGGTCGTCGGGATGGCGGTGCTGGGGCTGGCGTTCCTGCCGGCGATCCACGGCGGCTGGACCGGGCTGGTGCTGTGCGCGGCGTTGCTCGCGCTGGGGACGATGGTGGTGTTCCCGTTCGAGATGGACAAGATCGTCTCGTTGTCGGGCGACCGGCTCGTGGCGACGCACTACGGGCTCTACAACACGGTCGTGGGCGTCGGGATCCTGCTCGGCAACCTGCTCACCGGTGTCGGGTTCGACGCGGCCGCGCGGGCAGGCGTGCCTTGGGTGCCGTGGCTCGTCCTCACGGCCGTGGGGCTCGGGTGTGCGTGGGCGCTGAAAAAGCTCGCGGCCCGTGTCGACTCCGCGGTCGCCGGTTCGACATCCTAGCAGAAGGCAGGTTCCGGATCGGAGGGTCGTCATGATCGCCACTCTCATCGCAACACCGGTCGAGGAAGACCACGCGGAGGACGACGGCGTCGTGGTCGACGAGCTCGCCGGCGCCGTCGCGATGCGCTGCCCCCGCTGTGGGCGCGGGGGCAGCGCCGCCACCGCCCGCCTGATCGCCGCATGCCGTGCCTCGATCGAGGCACACCGGGCCGCCTGACCAAACCCGCACGCGGGGCCCTTTCGTACCGTCATGCAGTACGAAAGCTCCCCGCGTGCACTCCACCAGCGCATCCCACACAGATTCGCTCATTGACGAATATTTGCCTTATGTCGACGCACGCGGGGCGCTTTCGTACTGTCATGCAGTACGGGAGGGCCCCGCGTGCGACCAGGAAAGGCTGGACAGGCTGAACCCTTTCGGCCGCTTGGCCGTACGCCTCCTCAGAAGCCGATTCCGACTCCTGAGGAGGCCGCGTGCCCGGCCGTGCTGCAAGGACTACCGCTTTGGCCGCCGTGATCGCCGCGACGGTGGTGTCGATGCCTTCGGCGCACGCGCAACCCGCCGACGACGCGCTGAAGGTCTACAACGACCTGACGCGCGAGGCGGAGAAGCTCAGCCAGGACCACCTCAAGGCGCAGGACGACCTGTCGAGGGCGAACGGGATCGTGGTCGCCGCCACCGAGGCCGAGAAGAAGGCGCTGGCCGAGTCGGAGCAGTTCCGCGGCCAGGTCGACACGCTCACCGAGGCGACGTTCGAGGGCGCCAGGCTCAACGACCTCTCGGCGTTCCTGACCTCGACGTCGCAGCAGGACTTCCTGGAGCGCATGCAGGCGATGAACATCATCGCCGCCGACCAGAACGCCGCGGTCGAGCGCATGAGCGCCACGCTGAACGAGGCCCAGAAGGCGCGCACCGATGCCGCCAACGCGGCTTCGGCGGCCGAGAAGCTCGCCTCCGAGACGGCCACCCGCAAGGTCGCCATGGACCAGCAGGTGACGGTCGCGCGGAACAAGTACAAGTCGCTGACCGCGCCCCAGCAGCAGACCCTGGCGAGCACCGGCCCCAAGGTCACCGTGAACGCCCCTCCCGGCGCGGCCGGTGCCGCGCTGACGTTCGCGCTCGGCCAGCAGGGCAAGCCGTACGTCTTCGGTTCGAACGGACCGAACTCGTGGGACTGCTCGTCGCTGATGCAGGCCGCCTACCGGTCCGCCGGGGTGACCATCCCGCGCGTCACCTACGACCAGGCGAAGGTCGGCCGCGCCGTGGGCCGTGGTGAGGTCGCGGCGGGCGATCTGATCATCTACTACTCGGGTCAGTCGCACGTGGCCATGGCCGTGAACAGCACCACCGCGGTGCACGCGTCGACCGAGGGCGTGCCGGTGAAGACCGCGAGCATCGACTCGATCGGACCCATCTCGGTGATTCGCCGGGTGGTCGGGTGACGCGTCTCTCCCACCCCGCGATAAACCCACGTGGACGACTGTGAGAGCGTGCGGGCCGGTGAACTGTTGAGGACCCGGTGCTAGACGGGGACAAGGTCATTCCGTAACCTGTCCGAGACCTTCGGCCCAGCAGTTAACCCACTCGGGGCACACGCCAAGGTTGTCGCCTTACGCGGAGTAGTTCTCGCGGGGCGGCTGCCAGGAAAAAGGAGGAACCGCGACGTGGTGTCGCAACCCTCACGCCGCATCGTGCGTGGAGCTCTCGTGGCGACGGCAGCTGTCGTCGCAGCGGCGCTCCCCACCTCGCCGGCCACCGCACAGCCCAATGCCGCGGACGCGCTCAAGAAGTTCAACGAGCTGTCCGAGCAGGCCTCCAAGCTCAACCAGGACCACCTCAAGGCCCAGGACGACCTGAAGGCCAAGCAGGGTCAGCTGGAGAAGGCCAAGGGCGACCTGGCCACCGCCCAGCAGGCGGAAGAGGCGCTCCGCGGTCAGGTCGACCTCCTCACCGAGGCCACCAACTCCGGCGCGAACTTCAGCCAGATCTCCGCGCTGCTGGTGAGCGACTCGCAGCAGGACTTCCTCAACCGCATGTCGGCCATCAACATCCTCGCGGCCGACAACGCGGACGCGCTGCAGAAGCTGACGGACGCCGTCAAGGCGGCCGACGACGCGACGAAGTCGGCCAACGAGGCGACCGAGACGTCGAAGAAGCTCCTCGCCGAGATGGACCAGAAGAAGGCCGATCTCGACAAGCAGCTCGCGGAGGCGACGGCCGCGTACCGCTCGCTCAGCACCACGGTGAAGAACCAGCTGGCCGCGTCCGGCGACATGTCGAACATCTCGGTGCCGGCGGGCACCGCGGGCCGCGCCCTGCAGTTCGCGCTCAACCAGCGCGGCAAGCAGTACGTCTACGGCTCGAACGGTCCGGACACCTGGGACTGCTCGTCGCTGATCCAGAAGGCGTACGCCTCGGCGGGCGTCTCCATCGGCCGCACCAGCTACGCCCAGGCGGCCGCCGGTCGCGCGGTCGGCCGTGGCGAGGTCAAGGCCGGCGACATCATCGTCTACTACTCGAGCCAGTCCCACGTGGCGATGGCGGTGGACGGCATCCGCGCCGTGCACGCGTCGACCGAGGGTCAGCCGGTGAAGATCGCCGACATCGACTCGATCGGCCCGATCTCGGTCATCCGCCGCATCGAGGGCTGACCTCTTCGTTCGTGCTGAACGCCCCCTGCCTTCACTGGCAGGGGGCGTTTTTCACTCCCTCGGGTACACGTGCGCCGGTGACCGGGCGGGCAGAGGGTGCCTTGACTAGGTTCCGCTGCGGGCGGCGCCGATTCGGGCGTCGCCGTCGTCCGAAGTGGAGCGATTTGTGGACACCTTGCAAGCAGGGCAGGAACTCACCCGCGGCCAGCAGCTGACCAGTGCCAACGGGTACATGCTGACCCTGCAGTCCGACGGCAACCTGGTGCTGTCGGAGAACACCGGCACGGTGTGGGCCAGCGGTACCGACGGCAAGGGCGCGGTGCGTGCCGCGTTCCAGGAGGACGGCAACTTCGTCCTCTACACGAGCGACGACAACGCCGTGTGGTCCACCGGTACCCAGGGCAACGAGGGCGCCCGCCTGGTCCTGCAGGACGACAGGAACCTGGTCGTGTTCGCCGGCGACGGCAGCGCCCGCTGGGCCACCAACACCAACACGGACTCCCCGCAGCCCACCCCCGAGGCGGCCGCACCGGCTCCCGCCCCGGTCGAGGAGGCCCCGCCCGCGCCCGCAGCGCCGGCCGCGCGCACCCACACGGTCGAGGGCGGCGACTCGCTGTGGGCCATCGCCGAGCGCTTCTACGGCGACGGCAACCGCTACGGGGAGATCGCGTCCGCCAACGGCATCGCGAACCCGGACCTCATCCACCCCGGTCAGGTGCTGACCATCCCCTGATCACGGGGTTCGCACGAATCGGGCCGGGTTCCTCGACGTCGAGGGACCCGGCCCGATTCGCATGTCAGGCGGGAGATCGCCGTTGATTCCACCTGACCAAGAATCTTCGTCTCAGCCGGGCTGGTCCTGGCGCGCGATCGCGAACGCCGGGTTGCCCTCGTCGTCCTGCCGCACGTCGAGCACCTTGTCCTCGAGGTACTGGGCGGCCGCCGGTTCCATGATGACCGTGGCGCCCGCGGGAGCCGCCACCACCTCGTCGCCGTCGACGGGCTGGCTCAGCGAGAGCTCCAGCGCGGCCTGGCTGTTCTGTTCGGTGGCCAGAGCGAAACGCAGGCCGGTGTCGTCGGTGGTGCCCTCTGACTGCGACGTCAGCTCGTTGATGACCTCGGCAGCCATCGGCGTCACTTCGAGCATGTCGGCCCCTTCTTCGGAAACAAGAAACTCGTTTTGTGTTCCCGGGGTGGGGCGGTACCAATCATTTTTCGGGGAAGTCGCAGGTAGGGGGCTTGGACCAGAGCGGGGCCGGCTCGGAGCCGGTTCGGTGAGGCTCGCGGCACCCACACCCCAGCCACCAGGCCACACTGCTCCTACGCCACCCGATGCGCCGGCCGCGACACCTCACCCCGCACATGCCCGCAAGCCGAACAAACCCGCTGCACCGGCACCAACTCGGCAACCAGCTTCCAGGAGTCGGCGAACGAAGGCGCCTCCTGCCCTGGCACGAGCAGGCTGTCCAGCACCTCCTGCCGCCGCCGTCCCTTCTCCCGGCTGCGCTCCACCGGATCACGCCGATGAGCCAGCGCCCGCGACTCGGCCCGAGCCCGCTGCCCCTCGGCGCCGAGCCCCGACCCGCGCCGGGGCGCGTGCAACGCGGCGTTGCGACGGTTCACCCGGTACCACTCGCCCAGCGTCACACCGGCCAGCGGTGGCTTGGCGAGGCCCGCGCCGTCCGCCGTCCAGGTGCGCAGGCGGGCGCGCAGGAACTCGTGCGCCACCTGGGCGCGGGAACGCGGGCGGCCCTGGCGGGTGCCGTCCGGCTTCTTGTCGATGGCCACGAGCAGCGCGTCGACGCACCAGCCCGCGGTGAACCACGGCTCGAGCAGGCGCCGCACCCAGCGGCGGTCGGCGTCGGCCCACGAGGCACGCACGCACAGGGACTCGACGGCGACGGCGACGTCGGCATCGGTGGACGGCACCACACGGCCTGGCCAGCGACGGGGTTCGATCTGCATCGGGAACTGACCTCCTCTAGCACGCCTGACGAACACCTGTTCGACAGGATGCCACGGGGGTCTGACAAAAAATGAACCTCCAGTCCCTGACCAGCGATAACTCACCCGTTCAGCAGAGCCCGAACGGTGTGGCGGCGTGGGCGCGCCACACGCAGGGGCGCCAGCGCTAACCTGCGGAAATGACCCACCCCGAGCCCCACGACGAGGTCACCGGCGACCGGATGAACTGGTTGCGCGCCGGCGTCCTCGGTGCGAACGACGGCATCGTCTCGACCGCCAGCCTCGTGGTGGGCGTCGCCGGTGCCACCACGGACCGAACCCAGATCCTCGTCGCGGGCCTGGCCGGCCTCTTCGCGGGTGCGATGTCCATGGCCAGCGGCGAGTACGTGTCCGTCAGCAGCCAGCGCGACGCCGAACGCGCCCTCCTCGCCCAGGAACGCCGCGAGCTCAGGGACACGCCCGAGGAGGAGCTGGCGGAGCTCAAGGAGATCTACCAGGGCAAGGGGCTCGACGAGGAGACCGCGCAGGAGGTCGCCGAGCAGCTCACCAAGCACGACGCCTTGGCCGCCCACGCCGAGGCCGAGCTGCACATCGACCCGGACGAGCTGACGAACCCGTGGGGCGCCGCCATCGCGAGCTTCATCGCGTTCACGATCGGCGCGCTGCTCCCCCTGGCCGCGATCGCCTTCACGAGCACCAGCCTGCGCGTGCCGGTCACGGTCGTCGCCGCCATCCTCTCCCTCGCCCTCACCGGTTTCATCAGCGCCAGGCTCAGCGGTGCGAACAAGCGGCGCGCCGTGATCCGCAACATCGCGGGCGGGCTGATCGCCATGGGAGTCACCTATGCGATCGGTTCGCTGGTCGGTCAAAGCATCGGATGACGCCGAACTGGGTATTGCCCGGGACATGAGCGAAGAACGCGGTGCTTACGTCCAGGAGAGCGGTGCCGAGGGCCTCGACGAGGACAACCTCGGCCACGACCCGCTGGAGACCGAGCCGGAGGAGGGCTGGGCCGAGTCGAACAGGTACGGGACGACCGAGTACGAGCAGGCACATCCGCGACCACTCGATGAACGCCTGAAGGAAGAGCGAAGCGATGTCGGCGACACGGGTGCATGATCGACGTATGAGCCTCGGCATCCCGGAGAAGATCACTGCGTTGCTCTTCGACCTCGACGGCGTGCTCACCAGCACGGCCGTCCTGCACCGCCAGGCGTGGCGGCAGACGTTCGAGGCCATGGGCCAGCCGTTCAGCGAGCAGGACTACCTCGCCTACGTGGACGGGAAGCCGCGCTACGACGGCGTTCGCAGTTTCCTGACCTCCCGCGGCCTCACCCCGTCGGAGGACGAGGTCCGGCGCGTCGGCGACCAGAAGAACGACCTGGTCAACGAGATCATCGACAAGGAGGGCATCACGCCCTACCCCGCGTCGGTCACCTACCTCAAGGCCGCGCGCGAGACCGGCCTGCCCATCGGCGTCGTCACCTCGTCGGCCAACGCCATGCGCGTGCTGCGCGCCGGCAACCTGCTCGACTACGTCGACGCGCTGGTGGACGGCAACGTGATCACCGCGTCGAACCTGCGGGGCAAACCGGCGCCGGACTCGTTCGTCGAGGGCGCCAGAAGGCTCAAGACCGCACCGGAGAACGCCGCCGTCTACGAGGACGCGCTCGCGGGCGTGCAGGCGGGGCACGACGGCGGTTTCGGGTTCGTCGTGGGCGTCGACCGCGGCCGCCAGCGCGATGCGCTGAAGTCGCACGGCGCCGACGTGGTCGTCGACGAGCTCGACGAGCTGCTCTCATGAGCTACGCGGTCGAACCGTGGCAGCTGCGCTGGCAGGGCCTGTCGGTGGACGACCTGCACCAGACCGAGTCGACGTTCGCGCTGGCCAACGGTCACATCGGCCTGCGCGGCACCCTCGACGAGGGCGAGCCGCGCGGCCTTCCCGGCACGTACCTCAACGGCTTCTACGAGGAGCACCAGCTCCCGTACGGCGAGGGCGGCTACGGCTACCCGGAGGCGGGCCAGACCGTCGTCAACGTCACCGACGGCAAGATCATCCGCCTGCTGGTCGAGGACGAGCCGCTGGACATGCGTTACGGCAACGCGATCGAGCACGAACGCACGCTCGACTTCCGCTCCGGCACGTTGCGACGCCGCACGGTCTGGGAGTCGCCCACGGGCAGGCGTGTGATCGTGCGCAGCGAACGGCTCGTGTCGTTCACACAGCGCGCGGTCGTCGCCATCTGCTACGAGGTCGAGCCGATGGACGACCTGCAGCTCGTCGTCCAGTCCGACCTGCTGGCCAACGAGCCGATCGTGAGCCGCAGCAGCGATCCGCGCGTCGCGGCCGCGCTGGACTCCCCGCTGGTCAACGACTTCAAGATGGCGGAGAAGACGCGGGCGGTGCTGTGCCACCGCACCAAGGTGTCCGAGCTGCGCATGGCCGCCGCGATGGACCACGAGGTCGAGGTCGACGGCGTCGACGTGCGCACCGAGATCAGTGCCGAGGACGATCTGGCCCGGTTCACGGTGGCGGTCGACGTGCCGGCGGGCGGTTGCCTGAAGCTGACCAAGTACCTGGCCTACGGCTGGTCGGGGCAGCGGTCGACACCGGCGCTGCGAGCGCAGGTCGAGGCAGCGCTCGCGGGCGCGTGCCAGACCGGCTGGGACGGGCTCGTCCAGGAGCAGAAGGAGTTCCTGGACGACTTCTGGGAGGTCGCCGACATCGAGATCGACGGCGACGACCAGCTGCAGCAGGCGATCAGGTTCGCGCTGTTCCACATCCTGCAGGCCGGGGCACGCGGTGAATCCCGCGCCATCCCCGGAAAGGGCCTCACCGGACCGGGCTACGACGGCCACGCGTTCTGGGACACCGAGATGTTCGTGCTCCCGGTGCTCACCTACACGCTGCCCGACGCCGCCCGCGACGCGCTGCGGTGGCGTCACGCCACTTTGGACAAAGCCCGCGACCGCGCGAAAGTGCTGGGGCTCAAGGGAGCAGCGTTCCCGTGGCGTTCGATCAACGGCGCCGAGTGCAGCGCGTACTGGCCGGCGGGCACGGCCGCGTTCCACGTCTCCGGCGACGTCGCCTACGCCGTCCAGCAGTACCTGAACGCCACAGGTGACAAGGCCTTCGACCGCGACGAGGCCACCGAGATCCTCGTGGAGACCGCACGGCTGTGGTGCTCGCTGGGCCACCACGACCGGCACGACGGGTTCCGCATCGACGGCGTGACGGGCCCGGACGAGTACTCGGCGATCGTCGACAACAACGTCTACACCAACCTGATCGCGCAGCAGAACCTGCGCGCGGCCGCCGACGCAGCCGAACGAAACCCTTGTGACGTAACGGAAGAAGAGATCGCGGCCTGGCGCAGGGCCGCGGACGCGATGGCGATCCCGTACGACGAGATGCTCCAGGTGCATCCGCAGGCGGACAACTTCACCAAGCACGCCGAGTGGGACTTCGAGAACACCCCGGAGGAGAAGTACCCGCTGCTGCTGAACTTCCCGTACTTCGACCTGTACCGCCGTCAGGTGGTGAAGCAGGCGGACCTGGTGCTCGCGATGCACGTGCGCGGCGACGCGTTCACCAAGGACGAGAAGGCCCGCAACTTCGCCTACTACGAGGCCCGCACGGTGCGCGACTCGTCGTTGTCGGCGGGCACGCAGGCGGTGCTGGCGGCCGAGGTCGGGCATCTCGGGCTGGCGTTCGACTACCTGGTCGAGGCCGCGTTCACCGATCTGCACGACCTGCACAGCAACGTCACCAACGGCCTGCACATGGCCTCGCTGGCGGGTGCGTGGACGGCGCTGGTGGCCGGGTTCGGCGGTATGCGCGACCACGGTGGCGAGCTGACGTTCGCGCCGCGGATGCCGGACGAGCTGACGCGCTTCTCGTTCCGGATGTCCTTCCAGGGCACGAGAATCGCTGTGGACGTGCGCCAGGGCGAGGCCACCTACCGGATCGTGGACGGCACGTCGCTGACCACGAAGCACCACGGCGAATCGATCACGATCACCGCGGACGCACCGGTGACCATGCCGATCCCGAAGGCTCCCGACCTCGAGCGACCACCGTCGCCGTTCGGCCGGGAGCCTCGCAGGCACTAGTCGTGATGGGCTCGGACGACTGCCGGATCCGACCAGCCCCGTGAGAGGGGGAGCCGACCGGATCGGAGCGCGTCGCGCTGCTGGGTCACCCATCGCTCGACCTGATCCGCGCATTCCGCGACGGGCCGGTCCGTGGTGTCGACCAGGTGGGTGGACCACCGCTGATCGTCGGCGGTCCACCCGGTCCACCGGTGCCAGGCCATCCGAGGCCAGCCGCCGTCGATGACGGCCTCGGGCAGGTGCCGGGGATTCCTGGCGTGCTCGCGGTGCCAGGCGGCCCAGCCGAGGAAGGCGTCCACCGCCGGCGCGTCCCACCGGCCCGCGTCGCGCGTGGTGAGCCTGCTCCGCCTGACCTCGTCGGACACGTCGACCAGGCACACCGCGACTCCCTCCAGCAGCGGGGCGCTGGGAGCGGCGAGAACCTCTCCCAGCGGGGATTGCCCGGTGAGCAGGAGGTCGACCCCGCGGTCCTGGTACTCCAGCGCGCGACGCACCCACGTCTCGGTCTCGCGGTGGCGCCAGTGGCGATCGGCGCTTTCGGGTACACCGACCTCGTCGAAGTCGTGCACGGCGAGCCGGCTCAGCCGCTCGCCCGCGGAGAAGGCGAGCGTGGTCTTGCCTGAACAGCTGGAGCCGGTCAGCTTGAGCAGCATCGCACCAGGGTGGCAGGCCGGGGTGGTGTTCTCGAAAGGTTTTCCCGGCCTGCGGGCCGCGCCCTAGTGGTGTGGTGTGGCCCAGAAAGTTGCCGGGCGAATTCGCGGTCAGACGGGTGCATCGTGCCCTGCTGCGCGTGAATTACCCAGCCGACTTTCTGGGTCACACCACTAGCCCAGCCGGGAGACCTGGTAGTGCGCGATCAGGTCTCCCCTCACCAGCACGCTCAGGTTGACGGTGATGGCCGGCCGGTCGACGAACGAGAAATCGACACTCAAATAGCCGAGCACCAGATCATCGGCGAGCCGGCGCGTTTCCAGGATCTTGTACTCGGCTTTCAGGCCGATGGGCTGGGAATCGTAGTAGTCCGCGACGGCCTGGCGTCCGACTCCGTACGGGTGCAGCCCCTGGAAAATGGCGTCCTCGGTGAAGTTCGACGCCACGCGCTCGGGGTCGTGCGCGTCCACGGCGTCCTTCCACCGGTCCATGACGTCTTCGAGGACCATGTCAGTGCCCCGCGCTCTGGCCGCCGTCGACGTGCAGGATCTCCCCCGTCACGAAGCCGGCCTGCTCGAGGAACGTGATCGCGTCGACGACCTCGGAGATCTCGCCGATCCGGCCGACCGGGTGCAGTCCGGCCAGCGCCTCGTGGGTCTCCGGGGCGTGCATCGGCGTCTTGATGATGCCGAGCGCGACGGTGTTGAAGCGGATGTCCCTGGCCGCGTACTCGACGGCGAGGGACCTGGTGACGGCGTTCAGACCGCCCTTGGTCAGCGACGCGAGGGCCGAGGGCACCGCCGACAGCGCGTGGTCGACGAGCGTGGTGGACACGTTCACGACGTGGCCGCCGTTCGCCTCCATCGCCGCCACCGCGCTGCGGGTGATGTCGAAGAACCCGATCAGGTTGGTGCCGGTGACGGCCGCGAAGTCCTCGTCGGTGTACTCGGTGAACGGCTTGGCGACGAAGATGCCGGCGTTGTTCACGAGCGAGTCGATCCGGCCGAACCGCGCCAGCGTCTCCTGCACGACCCGCGCGCCCTCACCGGGCTTGCTGAGGTCGGCGCGGATCGCGAGCACCTCGGGGTCGTCCGAGTCCTCGACGGAACGTGAGACCGCGACAACCGAATAGCCGAGCTTGCGATAGGCGGGAACGAGTGCCGCGCCAATTCCCTGCGACGCACCCGTGACGATTGCCACCCTGCTGGTCATTTCCTGCTCGCTTTCGAAGGAGGAGAAGTGGAACTGTCAGCCACAACGACCCGCGATCGAGATTTCATTTCGCGGAATTGCGACCCGTTTCCTCCCTCGTGAGAGGCTCAGCCTCGCACCGCACGGTAGGGGTCGTCCGAGGGCAGCCAGGCGCGGTCCAGACCGAGGTCGCCCACGTCCCGCACGATCGCGTCGGCGGCGGCGATCACGTCCGCGCGCTCCTCGTCCTCCCTGCGCACCAGCGACCAGGTCCAGAGCACCTCGGGGTCGACGACGGGCCGTTGCACCAGATCGGGCGGCAACGGCGTGGTCTGGCCCTTCGGCGAGTTGAGGACCGGCGTCGTGCAGACCCGGACGTGGTCGAAGAACGCCGGCCCGGTGATCGCGCCGTTGTGGATGCGCCGGACGACGCAGCCGGTGTCCCTGGCGAACTCCTCGGCGTAGTCGTTCCAGGACTGCCACGACGTCACGTCGTCGTCGACCAGCACCGCGATGTCCTTGGCCCTGACGGGGCTCGTGTCCGTGCCCACGGCCACCGCGTAGAGCCGGTCCGCGCCGAGCAGCTGCGCCTTGAGCCCGAGCTGTGCGGCCTCGGCCTTGCGGATCCAGCACACGGCCAGGTCGAGGCTGCCGTCCGCCACGCGTGCCGCCTGCTGGTGCGACGGCACGACCCAGGCGTCCACGTAGAGCTGCGCGACCCCGGCCGTGCGAGTGGTCAGGTCCGGCGGCAGCCAGTTCACGTACCCGATCCGCACCGGCCGCGACCCGGACAGCTGCCGCGCGTGCCGTTGCAGCTCGTCGGCCCGTTCCAGCAACGCCCGCACCTCGGGGACCAGCGCGGCACCGGCGGACGTGAGCGCGACGGTGCGGCGGTCGCGGGCGAACAGCGGCACACCGAGGTCCCGTTCGAGCGCCTTGATCTGCTGCGACAGCGACGGCCCTGCGATCAACAGCCTCGCCGCTGCCCTGCCGAAGTGCAGTTCGTCGGCGACGGCGAGGAAGTACCTGAGCTGACGCAGTTCCACGCCTCGCATCCTAGGAGGCTGAGGCTCCCACACGGGAGAAAGCCGGTCGTGGCGTCCCTCGTCGCCGGGTCGCACGATGAGGTCATGAGAGAGTTCATCGTCGAGATCACCACCACGATCCCCGACGGCACACCCCAGTCCGAAGTGGACTCGCGCCGCGCGGCCGAAGCCGTCCGGGCCAAGGAGCTCACGACGAGCGGCAACCTCGTCCGGCTGTGGCGGCCCGTCGGCGAGCTGCGCAGCATCGGCCTGTGGCGGGCCGAGGACGAGGCCGACCTCCAGTCCCATGTGCTCGGCACCCTCCCGCTGAGCCCGTGGATGGCCTTCACCGTCACGGCCGTGCAGCCTCACCCGAACGACCCCGGCCGGCTGTGAGCGCCCGTCAGGCCGCCGCGGCACTCGCGGCGGCCATGGGCGTCGGGCGGTTCGTCTACACGCCGATCCTGCCGCTGATGACCGCGCAGGCGGGGCTGTCGGCCGCTTCGGCAGCGTCGCTGGCCACCGCCAACTACCTCGGCTACTTCGTCGGTGCGCTCGCCACGATCGTGCGGGCGCCGTCGCGGACCACGAACCGTGTCGCGCTCGTGCTGCTCGTGGCCACGCTCGCCGGGATGCCGCTGGTGCACGGCATGGCCGCGTGGTTCGTGCTGCGGCTGGTGGCCGGTGTGGCGAGCGCGGTGGTGTTCGTGGCTGCGGTGAACGCGCGGCCCGGGTGGGGGATGAGCGGGGTCGGGGTCGGGATCGCGTTGTCGGGGCTGCTGGGCTGGGGCGACTGGGCGATGGCCTGGTGGCTGGCGGCCGGCGTGGCGGCGGTGCTGACGACCGTGGCGTGGGGGCTGGAGCCGGACGCGCCGAAACTGTCAGACCCGCCTGAGATGATTGGAGTGGGGCCTCGACGCCCCCTGGGGGCCGGTGAGTCGGGATCGATCCAGACGCCGCACGAGCCACCCGAGAGCCGTTCCACCCGACGACCACCCGAGAGCGGTTCCCCCCAGCGAGTCCCGGGAAGCCGGAGTACCCGGCGTCCACCTGCGAGCCGTTCCACCCGGCGAGCGTTCGCCACCCTCTTCGCCGCCTACACCCTCGAAGGCGTCGGCTACATCATCGCCGCGACCTTCCTCGTCGCCGCCATCAGCGGCCCGCTCGGCAACACCGCGTGGATCCTGGTCGGCCTCTCCGCCACTCTCTCCCCCGTGCTGATCAGGCCACGCCGCCGCGCCCTCCCCATCGCACTCGCGATTCAGGCAGTGGGCATCGCCCTCCCAGCACTCGTCGACGGCTCGGCCCTGATCGCGGTCCTCCTGTTCGGCGGCACGTTCATCGGCATCGCGGCCACGGCCCTCGAACTCGGCACCGATCTCGGCTTCCCCAGAGCCGCGGTGACCCTCACCGCCGGCTACTCGGCGGGCCAGATCATCGGCCCGCTGATCGCCACCCCGTTGCTGCGCCACGGCTACCACCAGGCGCTGCTCCTGGCGGCCGCGATCGTGCTGGCAGCCGCGATCACAGCTCCAGCACCACCTTCACGTCTCCTGGCCGCGACTCGAAGGCCTCCACATAGGACTCCAGCGGAACCCGCCGAGTGATCATCGCCGACAGCCACGCGTCGTCCGCCCGGTCCAGCACCGCGGAGGCCTCCCGGTAGTGGCTCGGGTTCGAGTTGACCGTCCCGAACACGATCCCGTTGCGCAGCACCAGGTCCCGGTTGATCTGCCCGATGTCGGCGGGGATCACCTCGGTGGACGGCACGCCGGTCAGGCACACCAGGTCCCGCCCCAGCAGCCGCGCCACCAGCGACGGCGCCCCGGTGGCCTCGATGACGACCGGGCAGTCGGGCAGCGTCCGGTGGTAGGTGGCGCCCAGCGACTCGACCAGGTCCGGTTTCGGGCCCGACTCGGCCAGGTCGAACACGTGCACGTCCAGCCCCCGCTGCACGCCGATCAACGCCGCCAGCAGCCCGATCGGCCCCGCCCCGGTCACGAGCACGCTCTCGAACGGGAACGGTGCCAGCCGGTCCAGCCGCTCCCACGCCTTGACCACGACCGACGCCGGCTCGACGAGCACCCCCGTCGACGAGCTGACCCCCACGGCGTACTCAGCGGGCACCGTCCACAGCGTCGAGCCGTACCCGTCGAGGCCGGTGATCCCGCGCTCGGTGTACTGGCCGTTCCGGCACATGTCGAACTCCCCGCGCGCACACGCCACGCACGGCACCGGGTCGGGTCTGCGGACCACGCCCGCCACCAGTGAGCCCGGTTCGAATCCCGGTCCGCTGATCACCCTGCCCAGCGACTCGTGCCCGATCACCAGGGTGCCGCCGGTGCCGAACTCCCCGCGCACGATTTCGCGGTCCGTCCCGCAGATGCCGATCGCCACTCCCTCGACCAGCAGATCGCCTGGTCCGGGTACCGGATCGGGCAGTTCGGACAGCTCCAGCGACCCGGCCCGGGCAAGATCCACCTTGAGTGCGCGCATGAAGACCATTCTTGACATATCAACAGCGACGCGCTGGTATGAGAGCGCTCTCACCGCCGCTGGAAAGGTCACTGCCTGTCTCAGTGAGGAGATAGTCGATGCGCAAGCTCCTGCTGCTCGCGACATCGGCCCTACTAGGGCTGACAACGATGTCCGCACCTGCCCAAGCCGCTCCCCCGAACCTGCTCCCGCTCACCGTCACGAACAACTCCGGCCGCGGTGACGCGGTCCACCTGTACGTGTTCGGCGAGATGGGCGGCCGGCTCGGCTACGTCAACGCGAACGGCCAGTTCACGGCCTGGTCCGGTGGCGGGATCCCCCCGACCCCCGCGCCGGACGTGTCGATCCCCGGCCCCGGTAACGGCGCCAGCCGGACCCTGCAGATCCCGCTCAACCTCGCCGGCGGCCGGCTCTACATGTCGTTCCGCGACAAGCTCAAGTTCTCGCTGGTCCCCAACGGCCTGGTGCAGCCGGCGCCGTGGGCGGCGGGTGACCCGAACCGCGACATCCTGTTCGACTGGAGCGAGTTCACCTACAACGGCGGCGGGCTGTGGTTGAACAGCTCGCAGGTGGACATGTTCTCGGTCCCCCACGCGGTCGAGGCGACCTCGCAGAGCGGCGTCACCAAGAAGACCGGCCAGGTCGTCTCCAACGGCCGCAACCGGATCTTCGACCAGCACCAGCAACTGGGCGGCGACTGGGCGCGGCTGATCCACACCCGCTCCGACGGCACGCGGCTGCGCGTGCTGAACCCGAGCAAGGGCCTCGACGCGGGCGTCTTCTCCGGCTCGTACTTCGCGAACTACGTCAGCAGCGCCTGGTCGACGTACCAGAACACGCCGCTGACCGTCGTGCCGTACCAGAACGAGCCGAACCGCAAGTTCACCGGACGCGTCAGCGGCGGGAACCTCAACTTCACCAACACGGCGGGCCAGCAGGTCGCGTCGTTCCAGCAGCCGTCCACCCGGGACGTGTTCAACTGCGACGGCCGGCTCGCGGCACCGAACAACGACGTCGGCGCGATCTCGCGGTCGCTGTGCGCCGGGCTCAACCGCTCGACGTTCGGCTTCATCCACACCCAGCCGACCTACAACGCGAGTGAGTTCTACACCCGCGCGACCACGAACCACTTCTCGAAGATCGTGCACCAGAACATGGTGGACGGGAAGGCGTACGGGTTCGCGTTCGATGACGTCGGCGCGTTCGAGTCACTTGTTCACGAACCGAACCCGCGTTCGGCGAAAGTCACGCTGACCGGATTTTAAACCGAAGCAATCTTGCTTTTGATCGACTTTCACTCCACTGTGTGAGAGCCGTCGCCGCGGCTCTCACACAGTGGAGTCGTTGTGTGCGTACGGGTCCTGCTGGTCGAAGACGACGAGCGAATCCGGCAGGCGTTGAGCCTCGCCTTGTCCGACGAGGGATTCACCGTTGACGAGGCAGGTTCGGGCGAAGAGGCGTTACAACGTTTGGAGACGGAATCTTTTGACGTGGTGCTGGTCGACCTGACGTTGCCCGGCATGGACGGCCTGGAGGTCGTGCGGGCCCTGCGATCGCGCGGTGACCTGCCGATAATCGTGGTGACGGCCAGGACGGACGCCCGTGACGTGATCGCCGGGCTGGAGGCGGGAGCGGACGACTACGTCACGAAACCGTTGATGGCCGGTGTTCTCGCCGCACGCATCCGCGCGTTGTTGCGCAGGCGCGGGCCGGGCCGTGAAGCCGTTCGGATCGGGGAACTGGAAATCCGTCCGCAGGAAGGGCTCGTGCACCGAGCGGGGGAACGCGTTCATCTCACCAGGACGGAATTCCGGCTGTTGCTGGAACTCGCTGGTGCGGCCGGGCGAATCGTCACCAGGGAACAGTTGCTGCAAAAGGTTTGGGGATATGACTACTTCGGTGACACCCGGCTGCTCGACGTGCACATAAGGAGACTCCGCCGCAAGATCGAGGCGAACCCGGACGATCCGGAGCTGTTGCTGACGGTGCGCGGTTCCGGCTATCGGATCCGCTCGTGAGGCTCACGCTGCGCTGCCGGGTCACCCTCTCGTTCGGTTTCGGCCTGCTGGTCGTCACGAGCGTGCTGGCGTTCGGCACCTGGAACCTCGCCTCCGGCTACATGCTGCGGCAGCGGGAGGCGAGCGCGACCAGGCAGGCCGAGGTCAACGTGCGGCTGGTCGAGCGGTCGCTGGCCTCCCCTGGCCTCGACGAGCTGCTCACCGGGCTCACCACCGGACCCGACTCGTCGATCCTGCTGATGAGCCCGGAGGGACTGGTGACGGCGGGCCGCAAGGTCGAGCCGTCGCAACTGCCCGCCGGGCTGGTGGAGCACCCGCCGGGCAACGAGCGGATCACCGTGGACGGCCTGCCGATGCTCGCCGTCGCGCGGCCGGTGGCGGGTAACGCCGTCTACGTGGAGCTGTTCGGGTTGCAGCAGCTCAACCGGACGTTCGCGTTCCTGAGCGGGGTGCTGATCGCGGGCACGATCGGTTCTGCGCTGCTCGGCGCCGCGCTGGGTTCGTGGGCGTCGAAGCGGGCGCTGAAACCGTTGGCGGAGCTGAACTCCGCCGCCGGGAGGATCGCGGGCGGTGACCTGCACGCCCGGCTGCCCGACCAGGACGACCCGGATCTCGCGGCGCTGGCGGCGAAGTTCAACTCGACGGCCCAGGCGCTGGAGCAGAGGGCCTTGCGCGACGCCAGGTTCGCATCGGACGTCTCGCACGAGCTGCGGTCGCCGCTGACGACGATGGTGAACGCGGGCGCGGTGCTGCGCCGCCGTCGCGAGCACCTGCCGGGGACCGCCGGTACCGCACTGGAGCTGCTGACCTCGGAGGTCGACAGGTTCGCGCGGATGGTCGTGGACCTGCTGGAGATCTCCCGTGCCGACCAGACCGACGACCCGCGGCCGGAGGAGATCGCGCTGGACGCATTGGTGCGCAATGTGATCGCGACCCGCGCACCGGTGCCGCAGGAGTTGGAGCCCGCCGTGGTGCTGGGTGACCGGCGTCGGCTGGACCGGGTGCTGACGAACCTGCTGGACAACGCCGAACGGCACGCCGGCGGGGCGGTCCTGGTGTCGGTGCGGGCGCGCGGCTCGGCCGTGCGGCTGGAGGTGGAGGACGCCGGGCCGGGGGTGCCGGAGCCGTTGCGGGAGGAGATCTTCGAACGGTTCGCGCGCGGGGTCATGGCGGGCAGCCGGGGTGACGACACGGGCAGCGGGCTGGGGCTCGCGCTGGTCCGCGAGCACGTGCACCGGCTGGGCGGCAGGGTGTGGGTGGAGGACCGTTCGCCGGTCGGGTCGCGGTTCGTGGTGGAGATGGTCTTACGGAGTTCTGACGGCTAGTCGTCTGGCGGCGCCCTGTGTCGTGCGCGGCCCTACGGTCGGTGCATGCGAGTACTGATCACCGGCGGGGCCGGGTTCATCGGGTCGCACGTCGCGGACGAGCTGACCTCCCAGGGCCATGAATGCGTGGTGCTCGACGCGTTGCTGCCCGAGGCGCACAGCGCTGTTCCCCTTCTGGACCACGAACTGGTCATCGGCGACGTGACCTCTCCCGACGTGCTGCGGCCGTTGTTGTCCACTGTGGACGCGGTGTGCCACCAGGCGGCGATGGTCGGGCACGGCGTCGATCCGTTCGACGCGCCTTCCTACGCGCGCCACAACGACCTGGGCACGGCGGTGCTGCTGGCCGAGATGTACCGGGCCGGCGTGTCGCGGCTGGTGCTGGCGTCGTCGATGGTGGTCTACGGCGAGGGACGTTATCGGTGCCTGTCGCACGGGATCGTGCGGGCCGAACGCACTGCCGCCGATCTGGCTTCGGGGATGTACGAGCCGCGGTGCTTCTGCGGCGACTTCGTGGTGTCGGAGCTGGTGCCCGAGGACGCTCCGCTGGAGCCCCGCAGCACCTACGCGGCCACGAAGCTGGCGCAGGAGCACCTCGCGGTGGCGTGGGCCCGGCAGACCGGCGGCAGCGTGTGGGCGTTGCGGTACCACAACGTCTACGGCCCGCGGATGCCGCGCGACACCCCGTACGCGGGCGTGGCGTCGATCTTCCGGTCCGCGCTGCAGAACGGCGTGCCGCCGCGGGTGATGGAGGACGGGCGGCAGCGGCGCGACTTCGTGCACGTCACGGACGTGGCGCGGGCGAACGTGCTGGCGCTGTCGTCACCGCGTCCCGGCTTCGAGGCGGTGAACGTCTGCTCCGGCACCCCGCACACCATCGGCGACCTGGCGTTCGCGCTGGCCGACGCGTGCGACGGGCCGACGCCGCAAATCGTGGGCGGTGCTCGGGCGGGCGACGTCCGGCACGTCGTCGCCTCACCCGCGAAGGCGTTGGAGGTACTGGGTTTCGAGGCTCAGGTCGGCTTCGAGGAAGGCGTGCGGGACTTCGCCTCCGCCGCGCAGCGGGAGTCCGTCACCAGTTCGTGAGCACGAGGTGGTTCACCGCCAGGGCCGTGACGGCCTGGGCGGTGAGCCACCTCTTCCTGTGGTCCAGCCGCGCGGTGCCGGCCAGGAGCCAGATCGCGAACGGCAGCCAGATCCGTTCGGTCTCGGCCTTGCTCAGCCCGGACACGTCCGCGGCCAGGATCGCGATCCCGGCCGCGACGACCCACTTGTCCTTGCGCAGCCCCTGGATCCCGGCCGGGCCGATGACCAGCGCGAGTGCCGCGAGGTTCGCCCACGCCCAGTACCAGTACGGCCTGATGTCGCCGATGCCCTGGTAGTAGCGGAGTTTGACGAGCTCGTAGCCGTCGAGCCACCAGAACCCGCTCAGCGCGAACGCTCCCACGACCGCGAGCGCGCCCGCGACGGCCCAGCCGATCCGGCGAAGGGGAAGTCCTTCGCCGTCACGCCAGAGTGCGGCTAGCGCGAGCGGGGCCAGCAGCACCAGGCCGTAGGACAGGAACAGGCACCAGCCGAGCACGATGCCGCCCAGCAGCGGCCAGCGCGTGAGCAGGTAGATCCCGACAGCCGCGACGCCCAGGAACATGCCGTCCGCCGAAGCGCCCACCCACACCGCTCCCGGGAACAGCACCAGGAACGGCAGCACCGCGTTGTTGTTGAGGGCCTTGGGAATCGCTACCACCGCGAGCGACCCGACGAGGACGCAGAAGATCGACGCCGCCGCTCCCCCGCCGAGACCGATGCGGTCGAGCGCGACGAACGTGAGCAGCGCGCCCGGCGGATGTCCGGAGACGTGCGTGGTCCACGAGTCGGGCTGGAAGTCCGGGATGCGCGAGGCGAAGTTGTGGAGCATGGCCGGGATGTCCGTGACACCGGGGACCTCGTGCAGGTACTCGTCCTCGCTCGTCAGCCTGGTGACGAACCGGTGCCAGCCGTCGATCATCGCCAGCGAGAACGTCCACGCCACCGCCGTCACGTAGGCGATCGGCAGTGCGAACCTGTGCTGCGCGAGCTCGGAACCCTTGGCCACGACGAGGAACGCGATCAGGACCGCGACCGGTGTGCCGAGGCCGACGTGCGGCTGCCAGTCGCCGAAAAGTGGCGCTGCGGAGGCGAAAAGCAGGCCGGGGTGGTTGATGTTGACGACGACCCCGGTGATGATGGCGGCAACGACGAGCAGCCCTGCGATGACTAGACGCACCGCGCCCAACCTAGGGGGTGCACGGTGCTCTCGCGGGCCTCGCAAGACAATCGTAAGAACTCTTTCGTGCGTCACAATTCCGTAAGCACCACAACACTTTCCGATGGTCCAGGGTGGACACATGGATGTCGTGTTGCCCTGCTTGGACGAGGCCGCCGCACTGCCCGCGGTCCTCTCCGCCCTGCCTCCCGGATACCGCGCGATCGTCGTGGACAACGGGTCTTCCGACGGTTCCCCTGACGTCGCCGCGGCTCACGGCGCACTGGTCGTGCACGAGCCTCAGCGCGGCTACGGCGCTGCCGTGCACACCGGCCTGCTGGCGGCCACCACCGGTCTCGTGGCGTTCGCGGACGCGGACGGTTCGCTGGACCTGGCCGAACTCCCCGCGATGGCCGCCCTGCTGGCGGATGCCGATCTCGTCGTCGGCAGGCGAAGGCCCGTACAACCGGGAGTCTGGCCGTGGCACGCAAGGGCGGGCAACGCCGTGATCGCGTCCCTGTTGCGGCGCAGGGGTTTGGACGTGCACGACATCGCGCCGCTGCGCGTGTGCCGGCGGGAGGCGTTGCTGGCGCTGGACGTCCAGGACCGCGCGTTCGGCTACCCGCTGGAACTGCTGGTGCGCGCGGCCGAGGCGGGCTGGCGGGTGCGCGAGGTGGACGTGTCGTACGGCCCCCGCGCGGCCGGCACGCGCTCGAAGGTCTCCGGCTCCGTGCGCGGCACGATGCGGGCGGCGCGCGACATGGCGGGGGTGCTGCGATGAGGTTCAGCCTGCTGATCATGGCCAAGTCCCCGGTCCCCGGCCAGGTGAAGACCCGCCTGTGCCCACCGCTGACGCCGGAGGAGGCCGCGGACGTGGCGGCGGCCGCGTTGCTCGACACGGTGGAGGCCGCGCTGTCGACGCCGGGTGCGGTGCCCGTGGTGGCGCTGGCCGGGGTGGTGCGGCGCGACGACGTGCGGGACGCGCTGGCGGAGTGCGTGGTGATCCCGCAGCGCGGCACGACGTTCGCCGAACGGCTGGTGCACGCGCACGCCGACGTCGCGCGCTTCCGGATGCCGGTGCTGCAGATCGGGATGGACACGCCGCAGGTGACGCCGGCGCTGCTGGAGTCGTGCGCGGAGTTCGAGGAGGCGGCGCTCGGTTTCGCGCTGGACGGCGGGTGGTGGGCGCTCGGGCTGCGGGACCCGCTGCGGGCCGGGGTGTTGCTCGACGTGCCGATGTCGCGCGCGGACACGGGGGCGCGAACGCTGGAGGCGTTGCAGGGCTGGACGCCGCTGGACGCGCCTGCTCCGCGCGAAGGTGGGACGACACGGCCGCCGGACGCGTTGCAGGACCGGAAGCCGCTGGACGCGCCGATCCCGCGCGAGGGTGGGACGACCCGGCCGCCGGACGCGCCCGACGGGGTGCGGGTGCACATGCTGCCGATCCTGTCCGATGTGGACACCATGGTCGACGCCCGCGCGGTGGCGGCCCAGGCACCGCACAGCCGGTTCGCGGCGACGCTGACGGAGATCGCGGCGGTGCCCCGATGAGGCAGGCTCACGCAAGGGTCCCCTCCGGAGGGGACCCCTGTTTCAATTCTCCCACCCGGCACCGACAGTTTTCGGCGACGAGCCTCCCGGCGGTGCCCCGATGATGTTCGACCAGGCCCTGCAGGGTCACCCCAGCTGGCTGGACCTCCCCGGCACCACCCCGCGCGAGCTCAGCGTCGCCCGCTGGCAGGCCGACGCGGACGGCGGCGACTCCGTCCTCCTCGACGCCTGCTCCGGCCCGACCCTGGACGTCGGCTGCGGCCCTGGCCGTCTCGTCGCCGCCCTGCTGGCCCGCCAGGTCCAGGCGCTGGGCGTCGACGTGTCACCGGAGGCGATCCGGCGCACCACCGAACGCGGCGGCATCGCGATCCGCCGGGACGTGTTCGACCTGCTGCCCGGCGAGGGGCGCTGGCAGCACGTGCTGCTCGCCGACGGCAACATCGGCATCGGCGGCGACCCGGCCGCGTTGCTGCGCCGGGTGCGGCAGCTCCTCAGGCCCAGCGGCACCGTGGTCGTGGAGGTCGAGCAGCCGGGCTCCGGGCTGACCATCGGCCAGGCGCGGGTGCGCACGGAGGGCACGCGGGGCGACTGGTTCCCGTGGGCCTGGAGCGACGCCGAGTCGCTCCCCGCCGACGGGTTCTTCCTGGTGTGGCAGGCCGAACGGGCCGGTCGCTGGTTCGCGTGCTGGGAGCGGTTGTGAAGATCCCCAAGATCCCGAAGACTCCGACGTTCCGGTCGCCCGCCCACCACACCGGCGTGACGAGCCGGGTGGGCACGTGGCTCGGCATCACGTTCGGGCTGTGCTTCGTCACCGGACTGCTCAGCCACGGCGTGCAGCACGACTGGGTGTGGCCGACCCGGCCGGTCGACCTCTACCGCGTCACGCAGGGCGTGCACGTGATCTCCGGCGTCGCCTCGATCCCGTTGCTGCTGGCCAAGTTGTGGAGCGTCTACCCGAAGCTGTTCGAACGCCCGCTGGTCAGGTCCGTGCCGCACGCCCTGGAGCGCGGCTCGATCTTCGTGCTGATCGCTGCCTCGTTCTTCGAGCTGGTCACCGGGCTGTTCAACGCCGCGCAGAACTACCCGTGGTCGTTCTACTTCCCCACTGCCCACTACGCGGTCGCGTGGATCGTGGTCGGCGCCCTGCTCGTGCACATCGCGGTGAAGATCCCGGTCATCCGGCGGACGCTCGAACCCAAAGAAGAAGAACGCACCATCCTGTCCCGCAGGGCTTTCCTGCGCACGACGGCGCTGACGACCGGTGTCGCCGTGGTCGCCACGGCGGGCGTCACGGTGCCGTGGCTGCGCAAGATCTCGGTGCTGGCCTGGCGGTCGGACGGCGACCTGCCGGTCAACCGCACGGCCCGGGCCGCGAACATCGTGGTGCCGCAGGACTGGCGGCTCAAAACAAACGGAAAAAGCTATTCACTCAAGGAACTCCAGGCGATGCCACAGACCACCGTCGACCTGCCGATCGCATGCGTCGAGGGCTGGAGCCAGAACGCGACCTGGACCGGCGTCCGCGTCTCCGAGCTCATCACGACCGCAGGTGACGTCCGGGTCGAGTCGCTGGAGAAGGACGGGCTGTACCGGGCGACAACGCTGCCGGAGGCCTTCGCCCAGGACCCGCTCACGGTGCTGGCGCTCAGGCTCAACGGCGAGGAGCTCAGCCCGGACCACGGCTTCCCGTGCCGGCTCATCGCCCCGAACCGGCCGGGAGTGCTGCAGACGAAGTGGGTCACGTCGCTGGAGGTCCGGAAATGAGCACCGCCGTGAGGTTCGCGCTGGGCGCGGCCGGGGTGGGACTGGGTGCCTGGGGAGCGTGGCTGCTCCTCCCCCAGATCACCGTCGAGCTCCTGCTGTGGCTCGGCGGCGGGGTGGTCCTGCACGACTTCCTGATCGCCCCGCTCGTCGGCGCCTCCGGGCTCGTGATCAAGCGGCCGTCGATCGGCATCGGCCTCACCGTCTCCGGGGTCATCACGCTGATCGCGGTCCCGTTGCTGTGGCGGGAGCACAGCGGCCCGGTCAACCCGGGCCTGCACGACCGCGACTACCCCACCGGAGTCGCGGTCGCGCTGGGCGTGACCTGGGCCGCCGTGGCCCTATACGAGGTCGCGGCGCACCTTCAGAAGCGTCGCCGCACCGACGAAGAACACCACGTACCCGGCGAGGAACAACGCCGCGGTGGTGCCGCTGAGATCGGTCAGCACGCCGGGGGCACCCGACCCGCCGACGGCTCCGGCGAGGTTGCCGGCCGAACCACCGGGCAGCACCTTGGTCAGCGACTCGACCGGTCCGAGGAGGGTTCCCACGCCCCGCAACAGGTTCTCCGTGACGATCGCCCACATCAGGCCGAGCCCGACGGCCAGCGCGGGCCCCTTGGTGACGACGCCGAGGAACACGCCGAACCCCGTCCACATGGCGGCGATCAGAAGTGACGCGCCCAAGGCCTCGACAGCGGACCATCCCGGCAGGCTCCAGTCCCAGCCCTCCACGGACGCCACCGTCACCGCCGCGCCGAGGTCGACCACGAACGTCAGCGCCACCAGCACCACCACGATGATCCCCAGCGCCCCGAGCGTGCCGGCCATCGCCGAGACCCGGCGGGGGCCGGCGGTCAGCGTCGTCTTCCAGGTGCCCCAGCCGTATCCGCTGCCGACCGCGAGTGCCGCCAGCACCAGGATGATCGCGCCGCCGAACATCGGCAGGCCCCGCACCACGGCCGCGCCCACGTTCTCCGGCTGCATCGCGCTGATCAGCTGCTGCTGCGAGAGGTCACGGGTGTTGGTGCCGCCGTTGAGCGCGAGGTAGTTGAACACGTAGCCGAACGTCAGCGTCATCACCAGCCAGACGCCGATCAGCACCCAGGTCGCCGGCCACTTCCACAGCCGCAGCAGCTCCGCCTTCACGCTGCCCATCACGCCGCTCCCGTCATCTCGAAGAAGACCTCTTCCAGGGTCCGGCGCAGTGGCCTGACCTCCTGCACGTCCACGTCGGCGTGCACCAGCGTGCGCACCAACGCCCCCGCGTCCGTCTCGTTCACGTGCAGCACGTCGCCGTGCAACGAGCTGCCCTCGATCAACACGTGCGCCTTCTCGATCGGGTCTGCGCGGATCAGCAGCACGGTGTCGCCGCGCAGCTGTTCGACCGTGCTCTCGGCGACCAGCCGGCCCTGGGAGATCACGCCCACCCGGTCGCAGATCTCCTCGACCTCCCCGAGCAGGTGGCTCGACAGCAGCACCGTCTGGCCCTGCGCCGCCAGCGCCCGCACGAGGTCGCGCATGTCGGCCATGCCCGCCGGGTCGAGGCCGTTGGTCGGCTCGTCGAGGATCAGCAGCTCCGGCTGGCCGAGCAGGGCCGCGGCGACGCCGAGCCGTTGCTTCATGCCGAGCGAGTAGCGGCGGAACTTCTCCCCGGCGGCACCCACCAGGTCGACCTGCTCCAGCGCGGCCTCGACGTGTGTCCTGTCCACGCCCCGGCGGGCCGCGTGCACCCGCAGGTTGTCGCGGCCGGACAGGTAGGGGTAGAAGCCGGGTCCCTCGATCAGCGATCCGACCTTGAGCAACGCCCTGGGGGTGCCCGGTGCCTCACCGAGCACCGATGCGGTGCCGCTGGTCGGCTTCACCAGGCCCAGCAGCATGCGGATCGTGGTCGTCTTGCCCGCGCCGTTGGGACCGAGGAACCCGTAGACCTCGCCCCGCCGCACGGACAGACTGACCTCGTCCACCACGGCGCGGTCGCCGTAGCGCTTCGTCAGCTTCTCCGTCGTCACGATCATGGGCTCAACAGTGGTCCCGCGAGACGCCGGGGGCGTCCGCTCCGGAGCGTCATGAAGATACGCACATCTGCGTACGTACCCGGTCGTATCGTCGGCGGCATGCAGTTCAGGATCAAGTGGCAGGACATCGCGCTGACCGTGGCGCTGTTGTGCTTCGGGCTCGGCGGGACGCGGTTCGCCGCGCTGCTGCAGGGCGCGAAGAACCTCGACGTCCTCGCCTACCTCCTCATCACGCTGGCCGCGGCGGGCCTGCTGTTCCGCTCGGTGCGTCCGCTGTGGACGGTCGGGATCACCACGCTGTCCATCGCGGTCTACCTGGCGCTGGCGTACCCGTTCGGCCCGATCCTGATGAGCGGTGTCGCGGCGATGTACGCGGTCGCCGTGTACGCGCGCATCGAGCTGGCCGCCGCGTCCGCCCTGGCCTACGCGCTGGTGATCCTGCCGTGGTGGAACGACACGGTCACCTCGTGGATCACCTGGTCTGCGGGCTGGATCCTGCTGCCGGTCGCGGCCGGCGTGCTGATGAGGCTGCGGAAGCGGTCCGTTGTGGACGTTCGCGAGCGTGCCGTGATCTCCGAGCGGCTGCGGCTCGCCCAGGAGGTCCACGACGTCGTCGGCCACGGCCTCTCCGTCATCGCCATGCAGGCAGGGGTCGCGCTCTACGTGCTGGACAAGGACCCCGCGAAGGCCCGCGCCTCGCTCGAAGCGATCCGCGACACGTCCAAGGAGGCACTGGACGGCCTTCGGTCCGAACTGGACACCCTGCGCGGCTCGGCCCCGCTGACCCCGACGATCACGCTCGCCGACATCCCGCCGCTGGCCGCGCGGATGCGCGAGGCGGGCCTCGAGGTGTCGGTGGAGGTCGAGGAGGTCGAGCTGCCCGACAACTACCAGCTGGCCGTCTACCGGATCGTGCAGGAGTCGCTGACCAACGTCCTGCGCCACTCCTCCCCCGGCGTCACCGCGTCCGTGCGCGTCTACGCCGTGCGCGGCGAGCTCGTCGTGCACGTGACCGACACCGGCACGGCCGGCGGGTTCACCGAGGGCCACGGCATCACCGGCATGCGTTCACGGGCAGAAGCGCTCGGCGGCACGCTCCAGGTCGACGGATCGCACGGCTTCGCGGTGATCGCCCGGATACCGTTGCCCGCATGATTCGCGTGGTGGTGGCCGACGACCAGCCGCTGGTCCGGATGGGACTGCGGACGTTGATCGAGACCGAGGACGGCCTCCAGTTCGCGGGAGAGGCCGCCGACGGGCGCGAGGCGCTGTCGCTGATCCAGTCCACCAAGCCGGACGTGGTGTTCCTCGACGTCCGGATGCCGTTGATGGACGGCCTGGAGGTGCTGCGCCGGGTCAGCGCCGACCTCTCCTGCGCCGACGTCCGGATCGTCATGCTCACGACGTTCGACCTGGACGAGTACGTGTTCGAGGCGCTGCGCACGGGCGCGTCCGGGTTCCTGGTGAAGGACTCCGACCCAGCCGACCTGCTGCGCGCGGTGCACGTGGTGGCCGACGGCGGTTCGCTGCTCTCGCCGTCCGTGACGCGCCGGGTGATCGACCGGTTCGCGTCGGGGGCGTCGGCGCGGCCCGTGCCGCACCTGGACAAGCTGACCGAACGCGAGCGGGAGATCATGCGGCACGTGGCGTCCGGCGCGTCCAACGACGAGATCGCGGCGGTGTTGGTGATCTCGCCCGCGACGGTGCGCACGCACGTGTCGCGGGCGATGGTGAAGCTGGGCGCACGCGATCGCGCCCAGCTCGTCGTGTTCGCCGTCCAGTCAGGCCTGACGTGAGTCGAACGCGGCCTTGAGGCCCTGCGCGATCTCCGGCGGGATCGAGTCGTAGGAGCGCGGCGGCTGCGGGTCGTACTCGATGCCGACCTGCACGGCCTGCGCCACCATCTCCCCGAACTCGGCCTCGACCAGCCGCAACGCCATGTCGATGCCCGCGGACACGCCTGCGCCGCTGACGACCTTGCCGTCGAACACCACCCGGTCGGTGCTGACTTCGACGCCGCGCACCTCCAGGTCCTCCCGCGCGGCCCAGTGCGTCGTCGCCTTCGAGACCAGCCCGGCCTCGGCGAGCAGTGTCGAGCCGGTGCACACCGACGTCGTCCACTTCGTCGTCGGGTGCACGGCCTGCAGCCACTCGACGACGCCGCCGGAGTCCTTCAGCAGCTCCTTCCAGTGCCCGGAGCCCGGCACGACCACGACGTCGGTCGACCTCAGCGAGTCGAACGTGTCGGTCGGCACGACGGTCAGCCCGTTGTCGGACGTCACCGGGTCCAGCGTCGCGGCGACGAACCTCGTCGTCACGATCGGCACGCTGCCGAGCACCTCGAACGGGCCGACGAAGTCGAGCGCGGTCATGTTCGGGTAGAGCACGAACGTGGCTTCCATCAGGCAACCCCAGTGGTCCGGAAACGGGCGCGGTAGCTGCCCGGCGACACGCCGAGCACGCGCAGGAAGGCCCGCCGCAGGGTCTCGGCCGAGCCGAACCCCGACTGGCGGGCGACGAGGTCCAGCGAGTCCCCGCTGCTGGCCAGCCGGTCGGCGGCGGCCTCGACGCGGGCTCGTTCGACGTACTGCGCCGGCGAGATCCCGACGCTGCCGGAGAAGACGCGCGCGAAGTGCCGGACGCTCATCATCGCCTTGCGGGCCATGACCGGCACCGTCCACTCGCGCGTCGGATCGGCGTGGATGTCGTCCAGCAACGCGCGCAGCGAGCCGTCCGGCACCGGTTTCGCGCGCGTGTGCACGCTGAACTGCGACTGGCCGCCCGAACGCTGCAGGAACACGACCAGGTACTGCGCGATCCTGCGGGCCAGCGCTGGCCCGTGGTCCTGCTCGACCATCGCGAGCGCGAGGTCGATGCCCGCCGTCACGCCCGCGGACGTGGACACCTTGCCGTCGCACACGAAGATCGCGTCCGGCTCCACCTCGACGCCGCGGTTCTCGAGCTCGCCGGTGAACGCCCAGTGCGTCGTGGCCTTCTTGCCGTTCAGCAGCCCCGCGCTCGCCAGCACCACGGAGCCGGTGCAGACCCCGGCGACCCGGCGCGACTTCAGCGCGAGCCGCCGCAGGTTCGTCATGAGCACCGCGTCGGACGCGGCCTCGTCATAGCCCCAGCCGCCGACCACGATCAGCGTGTCGATCGGCCGGTCCAGCGTGCGCAGGTCGGCCCCCGCCTCGATGCGCACCCCCGCCGTCGCGGTGAACGGCCCTCCCCCGAGCGTGGCGACCGTGACCTCGTAGCGCGGCTCCCCGTAGTTCGCCGCCTGGAACACCTCGATCGGTCCCGCCAGGTCCAGCAACGCCGTGCGGTCGTACCCGACCACCACTACTTCCCTCAGATTCCCCACACCTCCACTTTCCTCACCCCCGCCTGAGGCGGCAACGCCATATCCCCCTCGCATTCGGCCACCCCCGTAAACTGGTGCGCGATGCGCAAAGTGCTCTTCTTCGCCGCGATCGGCCTGCTCACGGTCCTGCTGGTCGTGAGCGACCACGTGTTCCCGCCGCCCTCCGCCCCTGACCGCGAGACCAGGACCGCGGTCGTGGCCCTGGGCGACAGCACGATGTCCGGCGAGGGCGCGGGCAACTACGAACCCGGCACCGACGGCGAGGACGGCGGCAACTGGTGCCACCGCTCGCGCGACGCCGAGATCGTGAAGACCGAGATCCAGGCCGACCAGAAGATCAACCTGGCGTGCTCCGGCGCGAACTCGGACAAGCTGCGCAACGAGCAGCTGCCCCGGCTGCGCGAGATCGCCGGGGCGAACCAGGTCGTCGCGATCGTCGTGGCCATCGGCGCGAACGACGACCCGCGCTTCTCCGAGATCCTCAACAAGTGCTTCGAGGCGTGGGGCAAGCGCAGCGACTGCACGTCGTCGGTGGCGCCGGAGTGGACCAAGCGCGTGCGGCGGATGGTCCCCAAGGTCGAGAACACGCTGAACGCCATCCGCCAGACGATGCGCGACTCCGGCTACCTCGACTCGTCCTACCAGCTGGTCGTGCAGTCGTACGCGGCGCCGGTGTCCCCGAAGATGCCTCAGTCGCTGCAGAACCTGTCCGGCTGCCCGCTGCGCACCGCCGACCTGAAGTGGGTCGTCGAGGAGGCGGTGCCGGAGCTGTCGAACGGCCTGCGCACCGCCGCGGCGAAGGTCGGCGCGCGGTTCCTCGACCTGGCGCGGGCCGGGGAGGGCCACGAGGCGTGCGTGGGCGGCGCCAAGCAGGACACGGAGTGGTTCACGCGGCTGACCGTCGACTTCGAGGGCTTGAAGGACCAGAAGCGCGCACCGCACGCGTTGCAGGAGTCGTTCCACCCCAACGCCCGCGGCCACGCGCAGATCGCCCGGTGCCTGAGCGAGTTCCTGACTTCCGAGAAGCGGGACGGGGCGTGTGTGCCCCGGCTGGACGGCTCGCTCGGCCTCAACACCGAGAGCTAGCTCCAGCGCTTGATCTCGTCGGCGGGCCAGCCGGGATCGCCCGTGCGGGCGAACTCCGCCCACGCTCGCGCGATGTCGCCGCGGAACATGTCCGGGACGTCCGCGCCGTGGTGTGCCGGTCGGCGGGCGTAGATCGACCGGAACGCGCGGCCGTGCTCGTCCGCGAGTCTCATCGTCGGGCGCTGGAACAGTTCGGCGTCCTCGTCGGCCGTGTGGCACACCAGCAGGTCGACGTCGTACGGGCCTTCCAGCGGGCTGCGCGGCAGCGTGCCGCCGTCGACGATCGGCTGGTACAGCACGACTTCGGGGTCGGCGGCCCGCTGGACCTCGACCGCCTCCGCCGGCGTGAAGAACCGCCCGGCGAGGCTGTGCGTGATCGCCCGGTGGAACAGGCCTTTCGCGGCCGGCATGACCATCAGGCTCGCGACCGTCTGCGCGCCGGACGACTGCCCGGCGACCGTCACGTTCGCCGGGTCCCCGCCGTAGCGGGTGATGTTGCGCTGGATCCAGCGCAGTGCCGAGACGACGTCGAGCAGGCCGCGGTTGTGCGGAAAGCCTTCCAGGGCACCGTATCCGTCGGCCGCGAGCCGGTAGTCGCAGCTCACGAACACGATCCCGTTCGACGCGTGGACGTCGCCCGCGTACTCCGGCTGGGACGCGGAGCCGACGGTGTTCGCACCGCCGTGGACCCAGAGGATCACCGGCGCCGGACCGTCCGTTGTGGACCAGACGTTGAGCGTGTGCTTGTCGCCGAACGCGCCGGTCGGCTCGCCGTCGCAGTCCACCGGTGGGTGGAGGCGCAACGAGCCGACAGGCGGTTCCGCGTAACGGATTCCGAGGTTCAGGCCGTCACCTGGTGCGAGACCGGCAGCACGCGCAGGTTCGCGGCCGCCCGTTCCAGCTGCGAGAGCACGCTCGGGCGCATCCCCGCGATCTCCAGGTCCGCCGACGGTCCCGCCATCTCCTGCAGCAGCACCTGCTGCGGGTGGTCGCCCTCGGCCTCGGCGACCGCCAGCACCCGGAACGGCGTGCCGGGAGCGAAGACCACGCGTTCCTCGGTGGACACGGCGACCCGGTCGGTCACCTCGACGATCCGGCCGGTGACCGACCAGATCAGGTACTCGGTGACACCGTCGATGCGCTGGGACGGGTTCGCGACGGCGTTGAGCAGACCGTGCTCCACCACGACCTCGCCGTGGCGGTAGCGCCGCGGACCCGTGGGACCGCTCACGCCCCACACCGCCGCGATGCCGTTGTGCACGGGCAGGCGGTTCAGGCCAGAGACGATGCACGCGACGTACGGGCGCAAGCGGCCCAGGCGTCCCATGCGAAGCGTCTCGACGACCATCTCCTCGTCCTGCGACACGCACGCCAGCAACGCCGTGAGGTCGGTGACCATGGCCTCGAACGCGGCCGGGTCCTCCTCCGCGTCCGGACGCTGGGAGAGCAGGCGGACGACCGTCGCCGCATGCGCGCCATAGCGTTCGCCGAGCGCACGGCGGACCGTGTCGCGTTCGGCGTCCGAGCTGCTGTGGTCCGCGGAGACCGTCTCGCGCTCGCCGTTGTTCTCCGGCGGGACCTCCCACATGGCCAGCGGCTGCAACGGCAGCGGGCCGTCCACGCGGAACCTGATCGGGGTGGAGTCGGGGTCGTCCGACGGGAACGCGGCCTCGTCCGGGTCGTCCAGCGCGTGCGACGTCACGGTCGTCATCGCCGGACCTGCGGTCATGCTCGCGTACGCCGGCCGGTCCGATTCGGGCTCGGCGGGCGTGACGGGGGTGAAGAAACCGGTGCCGTTGTCCGACGAGTCACGCGTCGACAGCGCGTGTGCCGCCACCGTCGCGGGAGGCAGGGTCGGAGGAGGCGGCGGGGGCGCCATCACCTTGGAGTCGCAGAACACCAGCCGCAGGAGCTTGCGCACCTCAGGCTCAAGGCGTTCCACGAGAGCAGCGCCGTGCACCGCGACCGCACCAGGCGTAGTGCGCCCGGGCGTGCCCACGGTCAGACGTGCCCACTCCGGGTCGAGAGGCTGTGTGCGCACCTCGGCCGCGTTGTACGGCTCGTCCTGCTCGCGCACCCACAGACCGGAGGGCACGACTTCGAGCACGACGCCGTCGCCGAGCGAGAACACCCCGGGAGCGACCTCGTTCAGGCCCTGCACCGGCGTCCGGTAGCCCGACACGACGGGCACGGACTCGTTCGGCACGCACAGCACCTCGGTGACGAACGGGCGCCACGTCTGCTGTCCGCGCGGGTCGACCGCGATCACGGCGGGCCCGCGTTGATCGCGCTGGTTGCCCACCGGCAGGCCGGTGAACATCGCGATCGGCTCGCCGATCTGGTCGGCGACAAGGCTTCCGATGCTCGCGTCGATGCCGTACGGCACGAGCCGCACGCGCGACCGGGCCGCCTGGGGCAGCGCCGTGAGCAGGCGGCACACCTCGTCGATCGGGATCGCCGACTGGCCGGGGCCGCCGACGACGACCGTCAGCACGTTGTCGCGGCACGGCAGCGCCACGATCGGCCGGGAGTCCTGGGCGGCCGGTTCGAACGGCGGCTGCTGCGCGCGCAGCCACAGTCCGCTCGGAATCGGCTCGGAGATGCCGATCTCGCCCGTCGGCCACGGCGAGTTCGGGTCCATCGCCTCCCACTGCGGCACCGGGAAGCGGCGGCCGAACGGCATCGGGGACGCGTTCGGCTGGAACTTCACCCAGCTGCCGTAGCCCTGCGTGCCGACGACGAACGCGGCACCGGGCACCGTGGTCAGCACGCCGTCCGGCGCCACGACCTCGGCCTGCAGCTGCTCGGCGAGCCACTGCGCGGGAGCGGTCGGCCGCATCGTCCCGGCGTGCGACACCGCGAGCCGGACGGGCCCACGGCCGTGCAGCGCCGTGACGACGTGCGGCCAGAAAGTGCTTTGGTCCCCGCTCGGGAAGTCGACCACGACCACGGTCCGGCCGGTGTCGGCGGGAAGGGCGCGCGCGAGACCCGTGGCGCCCTGGCTCGGGCCCTCAGGTGCGGAGACAACGAGCGTCGACCCGACGAGGTTCGCCGCGAACGGCGTCCTCTGGGGTACTGGCTCCGGCGGCGGCGCTGCTGCCGGGGGCTGCTCGACGGGATACAGATCCATGTCCTGCTCGGTGCTCGTAATCGTCTGAACCCCGAAAACGCTCTGGGCAGAACTCTGGGTCTGTGGTTGCTGGTCGCCATGGGCGGCGGCACGTCGGCCCATCAAGCGCCTGATCACCTCCGTGCCATCCCGGTCACTCGCCCTTTCGGCTTAATCGGGCAACGAGCGTGCACGCTATCAAGACGCACCGCACACTTGTCACCCAGTCAGGTTATTTGGCTTCATCCGATAGAGACCCACACCGCCCGTGCTCGTCCGCACACTCCGTGAGGTCCGATGATGGCGGACGCGGAGTAGGCCTTGCGTCCGTCGCGGCCAAGCTCCCACGCCAGGAGCACGTGGTCCACACCCAGTTCGACCGGCTGCTCCAAGCGGGCGACGAAGGTGCCGAGCACGAACGCCGGTCCGCCGTCCGGTGCGACGGGCTGCGCGGACGGACAGTCGAGGGCGGCCCAGACGATCTCCGGCAGCACCGCGGTCCCGTCGTTCGGCAGCACGGCGCTGGGCGTCCAGACCCCGGCCCACTCGCTGCGGCCGTCGAGCGGTCCGAGCAGCGCCGCGATGCCGTCTTCCCGGTTCGGGCCGCATCCGAAGCACGTCGGGAACGGGTGCCGGTCGCGCCACGGCACCTTCGCGGAGGCCTTCAGCGCCTCGTCCAGCGTCGGCGCCTGCGGAACCTCCAGGTCGAGAACGGCGGCCTCGGCCGAGGCGATCACCAGCTCGCCGTCGAGCAGCTCACCGTCCCTGACCTGCATCTCCCGGTCGAGCGGCACCGGCTTGCGCAACCGGACGCTGACCGTGTCCGCGTCGACGTGGGCGGCGAGCAGCCCGGCCGAGTACCCGCCGTTGCCCATGCCGGGAGGCCCGTTGAACCTGCTCGCGACCGTCACGGTGCTCATTCGAGGCCCTCCGCGTACACCCACTGGCCGTTCTCCCTGATGAACCTGCTCCGCTCGTGCACGACGCCCCCGACGTAGTGCGCCCGGAACTCCACGACGCCCTCGGCCTGCAGCAGGCCGCCGTTCTCCGTCGCCAGAATTTCGAGTTTCAACCAGCGGTCCGTCGAGTCGATCCCGGCACTGCTGGGACGGTGTTTCGCGGCCCACGTGCGCAGCAGGTAGTCCTCATCGGACACCGCGAAAGCGCTGTAACGCGAACGCATCAGCTGCTCGGCGGTGGCCGCTTTGCGGGCCCCGGAGTGCAGCGCACCGCAACAGTCCACATAGGACTGACCGGTACCGCAGGGGCACAGTTTGGTGGTCACGCCGACATTGTGCCTGGTAAACCCATTAGAACCGATGCCGCACCCCGTACGTACCCCTTGTCAAGACTGACTCGCGGGAGGCAGAGGAGACGGCAGTGAGTGTCGACAGCAGGACTGAGCTCGTACCGCTGCGCACGTGGTTCGGGCTGCGATGGCGCGGGTACGACCGCGACGAGGTGGACGACTACGTCGCGGAGCTGGAAGCCGAACTCCGGCTGGTCACAGCCGACCGCGACGCGTCGGAGGCCCGCGCGGACGCCCTGGCCAGCAGACTGGTCACGGTCCAGGAGGAGAACGCCGCCCTGCAGGACGGCCTGCACCGCATCTGCCTCACCCCGATCGACCCCAAAGGCCTGCCGGAACGGCTCGCCCGCATGGTCGCCCTGGCCGAGGAAGAACGCCGAGACGTCGTGAGGGATGCCCAGCTCAAGGCGTTGATGATCGTGGGCGAGGCCGAGCAGAGAGCCCGCCGGCTCGACGAGGAGGCTGCCCAGAAGCGGGACGGGATCCGCGAGGACTTCCGGCTCGCGATGTCGGCCCGCCGTGCCGAGGCGATGCGTGCGCTGGCCGAACTGCGCAACGTGGCCAGGGACGAGGCGGAGCGGATCGTGGCGGAGGCGAAGATCCAGAACCTGCACATCGAGTAGCCGGGAGGATCAGGCAAGAAGGCGGGAGCTTCTGCCTCCCGCCTGCACGGCCCCGCTGGTCTTATTGGTTCATACAGAAACCAACAGACCAGACAGGCGGTAGGAACATGTCAGTGGCCATCGTGACCGGCGGCAGCTCGGGCATCGGCTGGAGCACGGCCGTGGAACTCGCCAGGCGGGGCAACGCCGTAATCCTCACCTACAGCTCCAACGACACGGGCGCCAAGCAGGCGGTGGCGGCCATCGAACAGAACGGCGGCAAGGCCACCGCACTGCACCTCGACGTCGGCCGCAGCGACACCTTCGAGGCGTTCCGCGCCCAGGTCACCGAGGTGCTCCGGGGCTGGGACCGCGACACGGTCGACGTCCTCGTCAACAACGCGGGCTTCGCCGAGACCGCCCTGTTCGCCGACACCACCGAGGACCTGTTCGACAGGTTCTACCGGGTCCTGCTCAAGGGTCCGTTCTTCCTCACCCAGACCCTGCTGCCGCTCCTCGCGGACGGCTGCGCGGTGGTCAACACGACGAGCAGCTCCACCGAGCAGGCCGAGCCCGGCTACTCCGGCTACGCGACCATGAAGGGCGCGCTGGTCGTGCTGACGCGCTACCTGGCCAAGGAGCTCAGCCCGCGCCGCATCCGCGTCAACTCCGTCTCCCCCGGAGCTACCCGCACCAGGCTGGGCGGCGACGCGTTCGAGAAGTTCCCGGAGTTCATCCCCGCGCTGGCCGCGAAGACCGCGCTCGGCCGCGTCGGCGAGCCGGACGACGTGGCGGTGGCGATCGCGTCGCTCGCCGGTGAGGACGGCCGGTGGATCACCGCGCAGAACATCGAGGTGTCCGGCGGTTTCGGGCTCTAGCCGACGGTCAGCCGGCGCACGGCGGCGGTGGCGGCGTAGACGTTGAGCCCGAGCCTCCCCTCGGCGTAGGTCGTGTCGGTGGCGTCGATGATCGGGGACGTGCCGCGGTCGAGCCAGACCTGGAGGCGTGCGCCGGTCGCCTGGACCTTCAGGTGGTACGTCCTGCCCGGCACGATCGAGGTTGCATAGGTCGCGATGTCACGGCCTGGGCGCCACAGCTTCACCACACCGCCCGCGTCGATGTTCGCCGTGTAGCCCGCGCCTTCCGGGGTCGCGCGGAACGTCAAGCCTGCCGCCGTCCCGTTGACGATCGACAGGTCGCCTTCGTAGACGAGGTCGGTCACGACGCGGTCGCTGAGGTAGAAGGCGTCGGCGGAGGCGTTGGCGCGCAACGTGTCCGGGGTCGTGGTCCAGGTGCCGCCGACCGCGGTCCACGGGCCGGACGGGAACGTGGCGAAGGCAGCCCCGGTGTTGAGGTTCTGCACGGTGGCCGCGCCTCGGTAGACGTTCGCGCCGAACCTGCCGGAGGAGTACGCGGTGTCGGTGGCGTCGATGATCGGGGACGTGCCGTGGTTGAGCCAGACCTGGATGCGCGGCCCGGTCGTCTGCACCCTCAGGTGGTAGGTCCGTCCCTGGGCGATCGGAGTCGAGTAGGTGGCGATGTCACGGCCTGGGCGCCACAGTTTCACCACGCCGCTCGCGTCGATGTTCGCCGTGTAGCCCGCGCCTTCCGGGGTGGCGCGGAAGGTGAGGCCGGCGGCCTGCGCGGTGTCCAGGCGCAGGTCGCCCTGGTAGGTCGCGTCGCCGCCGGTGGACGCGCTCAGGTAGAACGAGTCACCGGTCGTCTGCGCCTGCTTGCCGCCGGCGACGTCGGTCCACGACCCCGCGGTGGCGTGCCAGGGTCCGGCGAGGTTGCTCTCCAAAGTGGACTGTGCCGTGCCCCAGCTCGTGCCGAGGCGGGTGAACTTCGCGTCCTTGAGCCGCACCGTGCCGCCGTTCGCGAACAGCCGGATGCCCTGGCTGACGGCGGCGGAGTCGAAGTTCACGTTGTCCGCCAACGAGAAGAGCCCGTCGCCGCCGAAGATCTCCAGCTGGCCGCGGTCGACCAGGATCCGCACGCTGACCTCGTCGTTCACGGGCTGGAAAGGCTTGCCGTACAACGTCTTCGCGGCGCGGTCGTAGGTGACGGTGCGATCGGCCGTGCCGTCGGAACGGCTGTGCAGCGCGAAACCGAACTCCCTGGCCGTCGCGCCGCGCAGATCGAACCGCGCGGTGATCTCGTAGGTGTCGGCCAGCACGCCCGCGAACGGGTTGTTCGTGGCGGTCACGGTGGTGTTGCGCCAGGTGCGGGTGTCGGCGCGCAGCGAGTCCAGCTCGGCGACCGGCGTCCTGGTGATCTTCGGGCCGTCCGGCGACGCGACCAGGCCGAGCGCCACGGGGAACGACGCGTTGCCGGTCCAGGTGCTGCCGCGGTTGCCGCCCTGCCAGGCCATCTGCACCACGCGGCCGTCCGGGGTGTTGTCGAACGTCTCGGCGGCGTAGAAGGTGCCGCCGGGGAAGGTGGTGCCGTGGTTCATCTTCTTGGGCTGCAGCCGGTCGGTGCGGAAGGTCGTGCCGTCGAACGTGCCGACGACGTACTCGCTCGTCGCCGACGTCAGCACCCACTGCGGCTTTCCGTCGACGGGCAGCACGAACAGGTCGGGGCACTCGAACAGCCAGTCGGCGGCGTAGCGGCTGGCGAACGTCCACTTGAGGAGGTTCGGCGAGGTGTAGATGTCGACGCCGTTGCCGCCGCGGTTCGACCAGACGACCATGACCCACTGGCGCCGGTCGGCGTCCCACACGACGTTGGGGTCGCGGCTCTCGTCCGGGATCTCGATCTGCTTGCGTCCCTGGTCGTACGCCTGGAAGCTGCGACCGTTGTCGTTGCTGTAGAAGACGCTGACGCCATTGGTGTTCGAGAAGACGACGATCGGGTCGAGCGCACCGGTCTTGAGGCCGGAGGTGTTGGCCTTGTCTACGACACCGCCGCCGGAGAACAGCGTGCCGGGGTGCACGCCCGGTTCCAGTGCGATCGGTTTCTGGGTCCAGTGCACGAGATCCGGGCTCGTGGCGTGGCCCCAGTGCATCGTGTCCCACTCGAGGCCGTGCGGGTTGTGCTGGTAGAAGAAGTGGTAGAGGCCGTTGGCGAACACCAGTCCGTTGGGATCGTTCATCCACCCCGACTGCGAGCTGAAGTGGAACTGGCCGCGGAACGGTTCGGAGTAGGTCGTCGGCGCGTACGGGAACTCCGGGTAGTCCGGCGCCGTCCCCGCCGAGGCGGGCCCCGCCGGCACCAGCAGGGCGAGAGCGGTGACCAGCACGACCAGCAGCGGACGCATCACGAGACCTCCCGGGACAACGTTGTCAGCCGTTGGCCACCGTGGCCCAGGGACCGTCCACACCGCCACCGCCGTCCGGGTGAGAGCGTTCCCATCCAGTCATCGTGAACCGGGGCCGCGCCGCTTGCGCCCGAGCACCATCAGCGTCTTGGTGCCGATCACCCGGCCGCCCTCGCGCATCCGGTCGATGACGTCGCGCACCTGGGCGACGTTGGTGAGGCGCACCCTCGCCAGCGCGTCGGGGTCGCCCGCGACGGTGACGATCTCCTGCACCTCCGGGATGCGCATCATGGCGTCGGTGACCTCCTCGACGCTGATGTCGCCGGCGAACCGGAGCTCCACGAACGCCTCGAGGCCCGCGCCGAGCTTGCTGTGGTCGACGAGCGCGGTGTAGCCGGTGATCACGCCGAGCCGCTCCAGGCGTTCGACGCGCCGTTTGACCGGCGCGGGCGACAGGCTGACGCGTTCGGCGATGTCCACCAGGGAGCGGCGGCCGTCCTCGATCAGCAACGTGAGGATCTCGCGGTCGAGGTCGTCGAGCGTCCCGGTGTCAGCCACGACGGAAACTCTAGTCGTTTGCGCAGTTTTCCGCTGTTAGGAGTGTCTTTGACGACGGAAAACTGCAGGAAAGTCTCGAAAGCACGCGTGATACTTGCGCCCTCGAAGCGCCGTTGGTTCCACTGCGTCCCATGACGACGCTGCGCGATGACCCCACGACGACCGGCCTCGACGTGCTCCGGGCCGTGGAGCAGCGGGTGCTGTGGCTGTCGACGGCGATCGTGGACCACGCCAACCGCGTCCGGCCCAACACCACCGGCCTCAAGGTGGGCGGCCACCAGGCCTCCAGCGCGTCGATCACCGCCATCATGACCGCGCTGTGGTTCGAGCACCTGCGCCCGCAGGACCGCGTGTCCGTCAAACCGCACGCCTCCCCCGTGCTGCACGCCATCGAGTTCCTGCTCGGGCAGCTCGACGAGGAGCACCTGACGACACTGCGCTCGTTCGGCGGCCTGCAGAGCTACCCTTCGCGCACCAAGGACCCGGTGCCGGCCGACTACTCCACCGGTTCGGTCGGGATCGGGGCGACGGCGCCGATCTGGGGAGCCCTCTCCCGCCGGTACGTCGGCGCCCACTTCGGCGAGCAGCCGCTGGGACGCCAGTACTCGCTGGTGGGGGACGCCGAGCTGGACGAGGGCGCGTGCTGGGAGGCGATCGGAGACCCGATGGTCGCGGGCCTGGGCGAGATCGTGTGGATCGTCGACTTCAACCGCCAGTCGCTCGACCGCGTCGTGCCGGTGCTCGGCGCCGACCGGCTGCGCGCCCTCTTCACCGCGGCGGGCTGGCAGGTCATCACCGTCAAGTACGGCGCCACCCTGGAAGAGCTCTTCACCCGCCCCGGCGGAGACGCCCTGCGCGACCGCATCGACGCGATGACGAACGCCGAGTACCAGCGCCTGCTGCGCCACACCCCGGACAAACTGCGTTCACTGCTCCCCGGGACGGGCCCAGAGGCCTCGCGAATCTCCTTGCTGCTCAACGATCTCGACGACGCCCACCTCGCCCGAGCCCTGCGCGACCTGGGCGGACACGACCACGCCGCCCTGCGCGCCGCGTTCGAGGAGATCGACGACACCCGTCCCACGGTGATCATCGCCTACACCGTGAAGGGCCACGGCCTGCCCACCGCCGGCCACCCGCAGAACCACTCCGCACTGCTGACCGGAACCCAGTTCGAAGAGCTCGCCGCACACTGCGGAACGTCCGCTTCCCAGCCCTGGCAACGTTTCGCGCCGGGCAGCCCCGAACAACTGGTGTGCGACCGCGCCGCCCTCAGGCTGCGCCGCGACCCCGTGCCCGCCGCACACCCTCCTGCCGTGCCAACGGATCTGGGCCGTACGCCGTCCGGCACCGCCACCACGCAGTCCGCACTCGGCCGCACCCTGCTGGACCTCAACCGCGTCGCACCCGAGGCCGGCGCCCGCGTCGTCACCGTCTCACCGGACGTCAGCTCCAGCACCAACCTGGGCGGCTGGGTCAACAAGGTCGGCATCTGGTCGACCGACGAGGGCGTCGACTGGTTCGCCGACGACGCCGAGACGATCCTGCACTGGCGCGAACGCCCCACCGGCCGCCACGTGGAGCTCGGCATCGCGGAGACCAACCTCGTCGGCCTGCTGGGCGAACTGGGCGCCACCTGGAGCCGTTGGGGCGAACCACTCCTGCCCATCGGCGTGCTCTACGACCCGTTCGTCACGCGCGCACTGGAACCGTGGTCGTTCGGCCTCTACGCGGGCGGCCAGTCGATCCTCGTCGGCACCCCGTCCGGCGTCACCCTGGCCCCCGAGGGCGGCGCGCACCAGTCGATCACCACCCCGTCCATCGGCATCGAACAGCCTGGCTGCACCACCTGGGAACCCGCGTTCGCCCTGGACACCGAATGGTGCCTGCTGGCCGCCCTGGGCCAACTCGGCCGCCCGGACGGCTCGTCGGCCTACCTGCGGCTGTCCACCCGCCCGATCGACCAGACCCTGGCCGCCGTGCCCACCGACCAGGCAGCCCGCGAACGACGCCGCCGCCAGGTGGTCGCAGGCGGCTATCCCCTCCGGCGCGTCACCGGAACGCCGGACGTCACCCTCGTCGCCATGGGAGCCCTGGTGCCCGAGGCCCTCCAAGCCGCCGCACGACTGGGCGCGCTGGGCCTCGCCGCCGACGTCCTCTGCCTGACGAGCCCAGACCTGCTGTTCCGCGCCGTCCAAGCCCGCTGTGGCCGCGGCGACGCGCCAACGTGGATCCTCGACAGCCTTTTCCCCGCCGACCGCCTGTCACCGCTCGTCACCGTCCTGGACGGCCACCCGCACACCCTCGCGTTCCTAACCGGCCTCACCCGGCACGGCGCGGTGCACCTCGGTGTCAGCGGCTTCGGGCAGTCCGGTGACCTAGACAGCGTCTACCGCCACCACGGCATCGACACGGACAGCATCGTCGGCGCGGCACTGGACGTCACCGGGAGGGCGTGACCCCGGCTCACCCCAGGTCGCGCAACGAGAACTTGCGCACCTGGGGCGAACGCGTGTCGGAGAAGCGCAGCCACTCCTTCTCCTCGATCGGCCGAAACCCGCCGACAGCACTGGCTTCCTCGACCGGCCCGAGCACCCGGCTGTGCAGGCTGCCCGTGACGAACCCGATCAGGAACTCGACGGCCCCGCAGTCGAACTCCTCCACCACCGGCACGTCGTCGTGGCCCCAGATCCCGCCACTCGAGACCGCAACCGTCCACTGTTCCGGATCCTGCGACCGGCGCACCCAGAACAGCCCTTCACGATCCCCGCGCGCCCACGGAACCATGCCCTCCGGCACGTCCTCCGGGTGCTCGCGCCGCCAGTCCTCCGTCTCCTGCGTCTCGACCTCGAACTGGTGCAGGTGGTCCGGAACCCCGTCCACCCGATACGGCGGCTGCACCATCACGCCGTTCAGCACACCCGGCGCGTCGAACGTGCCGGGCGGGAAGACCGCGTGGAGATCACGGAAGTCGGACGGCAGCGTGAAACCCAGCTTCGCGTGGACCACGTCCCACGGAGTCTCCACATAGGATCTTCCGGTCCACCCCGTCACCTCGGCAAGTCGTTGTACCGCTTCGTGCACCGCTACCGCCCCGTGTTGTTCGGCGACCCGGGCAGGTCCTGGTAGGTCCGATAGGCCGGAGCTCCCGGCTTCGGCGAGACGATCTGGCTCGGCAGTTTTCCTCGCACGAGAGCGATCAGGAACGCGACAGCACCGACGTCGTACTCCTCCCAGTTGCCGTCCGCACCCCGCGCGATCACCACCCACGCGTTCGGATCGCCGTCATCCGCGAGCCAGAACAGTTCCCCGCCCATCGGATGATCGAACGTGGCCCACGGAATCAGGCCGGGAAGCTGCGGAAAAGCCGAGTACGGAGGCTTCCGCTCCTCATTCAACGACAGCATCACCTCGCGGTGCAACGCGAGCAGGTCGCCTTCCTGTCCCGTTCGGGTCGGCGCCTGGATCAGCACGGTGCCGGCGTACTCGCCCCTCGGCACGGTGTCGAGCAGGGCTTTGTAGTCGTCCGGCAGTGCCACACCGAGCAGCCGCTCGGTGACCTGCCAGTCCGGCTGCCACTTGGGCAGTCCGGACCAGCCGATCAGATCGGCCAGAACCTCGACAGCCGGAGAAGCTCCGAGTGTGCTCATTGCATGTTCGCGATGTGTTGGTGCGCGGGGAAAGCAGCGCACGTGTAGAGCTGCAGGTTGTAGCCGCGCCCGATCATCAGCATCGTCGGCTCGTGCACGGCCGGGTACGACGGGCCGACGACCTCGGCGTCCTCGAGCGGCTGCCAGCTCTTCGTTCCGTCCCACTCGGACGAGGCGATGGTGAGCAGCGGTTCGACGTCGGCACCGCAGTCGTCGCAGGACATGGGGAACGGGTCGGAGAAGCTCCACGGCGCGTGCCCGCCGACCTTGCAGCCGGAGGCGACGGCGAGTTCGTGCTGGTACACCCGCTCTTCGCGGGTCTCCCACTCCCGCACCTGCTCGGCCAGGTCGCGGGGCAGGCAGTGCGGCGCCGGGTACTCCGTGACCTCCTCCGGGTGCAGCACGCACGGTTGCGGCAGGTAGTTGTCGTCGACCGCGGCCGGGAGTGGCGCGGTAGCGAGCGGATCGGTCACCTCGGCCGCTGTTCGCCAGCGCACCACCGTGGTCGGCACGTAGCCGTCGTCCTCGTGGTCGAACGGGCACCACAGCACCTGCAGCAGGTCCGCGCCGTCCGGGCGAGGGAGGCCGGGGACGTCCCGCGCGTACAACTGGGCCACCGGCACCATCGGCGCCGGACCGTCCTGCGGGAACTCCGCGCCGTCGTCCACGCGGTCCACGACGACCTTTTCGGCCTCTGTCAGCAGGTTCACGTTGCTCGGGCGTGGACGCGCCCACGCCTCCGTCAGGATTCGGCGCCGTTCCACCACGTCGGGCACGCTGGCGCCTTCGAGTGTGGGGCCGCTGTGTTCTGGGCAGGTCGGCCACGGTTCCTGGGCCGGCCAGAGCAACGGGCCGCCGATCGAACTGTCCGCTGTGGTGGGCTCACCCGGACGGGGGTGCAGTCGCACGGTGGTGCGGGCAAGCGGCGCCATGCCGGGAAAGTGCACCGTGACGTCGGACGGACGCGGCGGGGAGGTGCGAGCCATGGCGGAATGTTATGCCCCGCATCGTGTGGGGGGGACCGGTACCGAGCGGCTCTGTCAGGCTCTGGGGATGAGTCGACGGTTCGTCCCGGCGTTGCTGATCATTGGGACTGCTCGGCGGGTGTGCCGGAACGCCCGCGCCGGAGCGGGACCCGCCTGCGGAGGTCGAGCTGAACAAGATCGTGCTGGAGGTGACGGGAACGGCCACCGTTTCGTCGCTGACGCTGGTCGTCGACGGGAGCTCTACCGAGGAGACGGCGGTGGCGCTTCCTTGGACGAAGACGCTCGAGTTCCCGAAGGACAGCGGCGCTCACGAGTGGAAGCTGGTCCTTCGGCACAGCGGCGGCAGCGTGCTGGCGACGTGCACGGCGAACGGGGAGTTGCTGACGCAGACCGCCGGCAGCGGTTCGCCCGGCAGCGACAGCACGGCCCAGTTGTCCGGCAGCATCGCGAAGTGAGGAGCCGGTGAGGACTCTCGTCCTCACCGGCTTCCGGCTAGTCCCGTTCGATCAGGTGGCCGATGACGTCCGGGCCGGGGTGCGCGTGACCGGAGCCGTCGCGGCGCGGGTCGATGGCCGGCAGCTCCACCGGGGTGCCCTTGTCGTCCGCGCCCGCCGGCCTGCTGCCGATCCACGCGAGCACCAGGTGGTCCTCACCCTTGAGGAAGCGCTGCGACCGCACGCCGCCCGTCGCGCGGCCCTTCGCCGGGTACTCGCTGAACGGCGTGACCTTGACGCTCTGACCCGACGAGGTGACGACCATCGGCTCGCCGTGCTCGTCGTCGTCCGTGCGGATCGCCCCGAAGAACACCACGTACGCGTCGCCGCTCAGGTTGATGCCCGCCATGCCGCCGCCCTTGAGGCCTTGCGGCCGCACGAGTTTCGCGTCGTAGCGCAGCAGTGACGAGTCGGAGCTGACGAACGCGATGGTCTCGCTGCCGTCGGTGAGCCAGGTGCAGCCGACGATCTCGTCGCCGTCCTTGAGCGAGATGACCTCGAACTCGTCCGAGCGCACCGGCCACTCCGGCACGCACACCTTCACGGTGCCCATCTTCGTGCCGAGCGCGATGCCCGGTGAGTCCTTCGGGTCGAGCGGCGCGATGCCGACGACCTTCTCACCCTTGTCGAGCGGCACCAGCTCGCTCGCCGCCATGCCTCCCCTGAGGCTGACCGTGCCGCTTTGTTCTGGCAGCACGGGCAACGGCAGCACGTCCGTCTTGAACGCCCGGCCCTTGTTCGTGATCAGGATGATCTGGCCACGCGCCGTGGAGTGCACAACGGCCATCACGGCGTCGTGCTTCACCCGGCCCGCGCGGCGCTTGCCCTCCGAGGCCTCCTCCGACTCCGCCGCAGTCCGCGCGACGAGACCGGCGGCGCTCAGGATGACCTGGCACGGGTCGTCCGCCACCTCCAGCGGTCCGGCGGGCTTGGACGCCGCCAGCACCTCCTTGAGGTCGCCGTCGATGAGGCTCGTCCGGCGGTCGCCGCCCAGTTCCTTCGCCACAGCAGCGAGCTCGGTCGAGACGAGCTTCTTCAGCACGCCCTCGTCGTCCAGGATCGCAGTGAGCTCGGCGATCTCCTGGCGGAGCTTGTCCTGCTCGGTCTCGAGCTCGAGCTTGTCGTACTTGGTGAGGCGGCGCAGCGGCGTGTCGAGGATGTAGGAGGCCTGGATCTCCGACAGCTTGAACTGCTGCATCAGGCCGTCCTTGGCGGCAGCCGCGTTCTCGCTGCCCCGGATCAGCCTGATGACCTTGTCGATGTCGAGCAGGGCCAGCAACAGGCCCTCGACCAGGTGCAGGCGTTCCTCGCGCTTGCGGCGGCGGAACTTCGTGCGCCGCGTGACGACCTCGTAGCGGTGCTGGAGGAAGACCTCCAGCAGCTGCTTGAGGCCGAGCGTCTGCGGCTGGCCGTCGACCAGCACCAGGTTGTTGATGCCGAACGACTGCTCCATCGGCGTCAGCCGGTACAGGTCCGCGAGCAGCGCCTGCGGGTTCACCCCGACCTTGCACTCGATGACGAGCCGGATGCCGTTCTCGCGGTCCGTGAGGTCCTTGACGTCCGCGATGCCGGTGAGGCGCTTGGACTTGTTGACCTCGTCGGTGATCTTCTCGACGATCCGCTCGGAGCCGACGCCGTAAGGCAGCTCGGTGACCGTGATGGCCTGACGGCCTCGTGACCCTTCCAGCGGCCCGATCTCGACCTTGGCGCGCATGCGGACGACGCCGCGGCCGGTCTCGTAAGCCTTCCGCACCTCGTCGAGGCCGAGCAGGATGCCGCCGGTCGGCAGGTCGGGCCCCGGGATGTACTCCATCAGCTTGTCGAGGCTCGCGTCCGGGTGCGTGATCAGCCACCGCGCCGCGCCCACGACCTCGCGGAGGTTGTGCGGGATCATGTTCGTGGCCATGCCGACCGCGATGCCGGACGTGCCGTTGACCAGCAGGTTCGGGAAAGCCGCCGGGAGCACGGTCGGCTCTTCCAGCGAGCCGTCGTAGTTCGGCCGGAAGTCGACGGTGTCCTCGTTCAGCTCGCCGACCAGTTGCATCGCGGCATGGGACATACGCGCTTCGGTGTTGTGGTTGACGAACCCGCCCGCCAGGAACGAGTGGTCCTCCGAAACCACCCTGACCGAGTAGACCTCGGCAGGCTCAGCCGCCTCGACGGTGGTCACCGGCTCGAACCGGTAGCCGGAGTCCATGATCGGCAGGATCGTCGCGAGAATCTCCGGATCCTTGATCCGGTCGATGATCCTCAGCCGCTCGGTCTCCCAGCGCTCGATCCGGTCGAAGTTGTGCTGGGTCAACCACTTGCGGCCGCTGCCACGACGGTCGAAGTCCAGTGCATTTCGCACGTAGTCGGCAACGAACGGCACGGAGTCCTGGCTGAGGCGATGCGGTCGCAGCGGCGAATGCTTGAGCAGGTCCTTCAGCTTCGACTGCTTGGTCTTGAGGAAGCCCACGCGTTCAGCGAATGCCGTGACGTTGCGCAGCCCGGAGACGACCAGTCGGTGCTCCACCGCGCCGCTGGCACGGGTGTAGCGGCGATGCGTGGCGATGACGCCGAACTCAGCGAGCAACTCCTGCATCTCAGCGGCGAGTCGCTCGCTGTAGGACGAGTACTGAATCGTGAAGCCGTCCTTCGCGACCCGGCAACCGCCATCACCTTCGAAGGCAGCCATCAGGAAGGCGCGCTTGACACCCCAACCACCGCGCCAGACGCACTCCGGCACGAACTTGTCTCGTGCCTGGTGGCCGATGAACTCTGCCAACGGACTCGCTCGGAAGGCGTCCATGCCACCCGCGCACTCCTGGACGTCGAGCTCCCAGATCCGCTTCCGGTCCTGTCGCGTCTCCCGCTCGGCAATGTAGCGCTGACCGCCGACCACCTGGTCGTAGGCATGGAGGACTTCACCGAAGAAGTGCTCGTCGGTGTTGTTGAACCCAGCTCGCGTCTCGGACGCGAAGCCCTCCGACGCCCATGCCCCGGCGAGAACTCCGAGGACGTACTCCTGCGCGGTGGGGATGATCTGAGACCAGGCGTTCCGGGCCACAGCCACGACCGCGCCGGGCTTCAGTTCATCCAGGCGCCGCCACTGGAACAACGGCACACCCATCGGCGCCTCGAGGCAGAGGACCAGATGGTTCTCGCTGCCACGCAACGAGAAACCAGACTTCGTGGTCATCCGAAGCGTCGGGTGCACACCGGAGTTGAAGACCTTGTCGACCTGGACAGCCTTGCCGTCCTTGTCGAGCACCTCGAAGTCGGCGTCAGCCTCGGAATCAGCAGAAAGATCGACCAGGTCGGCGATTCGCGCGCTCGAACCGTCGGCCAGCCGAATCCTGGTGTCGCCGACGACACAATATCGGCTCGCTGCCGGTCCATCGTCTGGTGACCCAAAATTTCCATGCCCGTCGATCAACGGCTCGTTGAGGCTGAAGTCCTGTGCGAGGCGGACCAGCGCGTCGTAGATCGCTGTGTCGCCGTGCGGGTGGTAGCGACCCATCGTGTCGCCGACCACGCGAGACGACTTCACGTACGGCGACGTCGGTCGCTGCCCGTTGTCGTGCATCGAGTAGAGGATGCGGCGGTGCACCGGCTTGAGGCCGTCCCGCGCGTCCGGCAGTGCCCGCGAGTGGATGACCGAGTACGCGTACTCCAGGTACGAGTCCTCGATCTCCGTCTTCAGCGGGTTGTCGAGCACCTGTGCGCCGGCCAGATCGAACGCGGCGGGGTCGACCCTGGTCGTGGGTCCCTTGCGGCGTGCCATGACTGTGTTCCAGCTCTTTCTGTCTGAAGGCTCAGAGGTCGATGGCCGACTGGTCGACCCGTGCGGCGGATTCGACGAGCCAGTTGCGACGCGGCTCGACCTTTTCACCCATCAGGAGTTCGAGGGCTTCCTCGGCGGCTTCGACGTCGTTCAACGTGATGCGCCGGACAGAGCGGGTGGACGGGTTCATCGTGGTCTCCCACAACTCGTCCGCGTCCATTTCGCCCAGCCCCTTGAACCGCGGCACCGGGGTGACGACCTGTTTGCCGGCCTTCTCGAGTTGCGCCACCTTCTGCTCCATCTGGCGCTGGGTGAAGGTGAAGTGCGTTTCGGGGTTGCGCCCGCGAGTCATGACCTTGTGCAACGGGGGCATGGCCGCGTAAAGACGCCCGTCCTCGATCACAGGCCGCATGTACTTGGCGAACAACGTGATCAGCAACGTCCGGATGTGGCTTCCATCCACGTCCGCGTCCGCCATCAGGATGACGCGGCCGTAGCGCATCTGAGGAAGGTCGAACGTGCGGCCGGTGCCAGCGCCGAGGACCTGGACGATGGAAGCGATCTCAGCGTTGCGCAAGGTGTCGGCCAGTGAGGCCTTCTGGACGTTGAGAATCTTGCCGCGCAAGGGAAGCAGCGCTTGATACTCGGAGACGCGGGCCATGCGGGCGCTGTTGTGGACGAACACCCCGGCTTCGAGAGCGAAGTTGTGGTAGCCGTCGACGGTCAGGTCGTAGACGTTTTCCCGCTCCGGCAACACCTCGACGGACGCGACCGAGTGGTTCACCATCGACGCCGCCTCACGCAGCCGCGCGAAGTCGTCGTCGAAGTGCGCCAGCACGTTCAGGAACTTCAGCCCGGTCTTCGCGTTCTCCCTGCGGTCGAGCTCGTAGGACAACGCCAGCTCGAAGTTCGACGGCGTGTCCAGCATCGGCGCCATCCGCTTGAGGGCGGCGATCCGACGGCCTTCGTTCTGCCGTGCGACCTTCTCTTCACGCGGCACGGACTCGACGTATCGGCGACGACCAGCCTGAATCTTCTCCAGGTGGCCGGTGGAGGCGTCGGCCATGCGCTGCTTCATCCGGGCCGAGTGCTCGCGGCCGAACTCCGGGTTGTTCTCGTGCCAGGCGATGACGGCGTCACGCTGACGCTGACGCTCTGCCGGGTCCGAGAACTGGTCGGCCGTGGCGCGGGAACGCCAGGCGAGCAGCTCTTCGTCCTGCCACTGCGCTAGGGAGCGCTCACGCCACTCCTCACGCTTGCCTGGCTGTGCGAAGAAGGCGCGCACCCGTTCGGCAGCGGCGGCGCGGTGCTCGGGCTTGGCCCAGTACTCGGCCTGCAGTGCGCGCAGGCGTTCGGCGTAAGCCGCTTTTTCTTCATCGCTGAGCGCCGCGTACCAGTTCTGGAACGCCTGCACGATCTTGGGGTCACGCATCATCCATGCGTGCAGCGCAGTGTGTTCCTCCCAGCTCATCCGCGTGATGTTGCGCGGATCGTTGTTCCGCTTGTTCACGTCGATGTGGTGTCGGACTTTCCCGTTCCCGGCGCTGTCGAACCCGTGGCGGAGGTTGTACGCGTCGGCCAGATAGTGGGTGTAGACCCATTCATGCCGGTCATTCATCCACACCTGCTCATAGCCAGCGAGCTTGTCACCAGCAGCTTTCGACGAGACAGACCGGTACAACGGCATCAACGAATCGCTGGGCTGCAGGGCATCCGCGCGGCGGTACGAGCCGTCACGCAGCCGGAACAGATGGTCTGGCGTGCAACGCACGGACTCACCGTTGTCCAGGGTGACGCGGACGAGCGGCGCGTCCTTCTTGGTCAGCCGCGGCTCGACCAGCGGCACCACGACGACGCGACCTGCCTTGTTGGTCGCGTATCCGAAGTGCGTGACACCGCGCTGCCAGTCCTCCACCAGTTCCAGAAACGACAGCGACTTCCCAGACGCCAGTGCGACCCTGGTTTCGCCGACAAAGCAGCCCAACGCACTGTCGCCCTCGACGAGGAACAGCTCGGAACGTGAGACGCCGGTGGTGCGGCAGTCGACCAGCTTGGCGGGCATCGCCGCGCCCTCGAGCGCGGTCTTGCGGCGGGCCGCGTCCTTCTGCTGCTTCTGCGTGAGCCGGACGCGGGAGGCGTCGACGACCTTCTGCAGCACGGTCTTGGCTTCGACCTTGGTCTTGCGGTCCTCGGTCCACGCGCGGATCTGCTGGTCCACGATGCCCTGCAGCACCTTGGTGATGCCGGCGGTGGAGAGCTCGTCCTTGGTCTGCGAGGTGAACTGCGGCTCCGGGATGCGGACGTGGATGACGGCCGTCATGCCTTCGAGCACGTCGTCGAGGGTCGGCATCTCCTCCTTGGGCTTCAGCAAGCCGCGGGTCTTGGAGATGGCGTCCTGGATCGACTTCACGACCGCGCGGTCGAAGCCGCGGCGATGAGTGCCGCCGTGCACGTTGCGGATGGTGTTGGTGAAGCACTCGACGGTGCGCTCGTAGCCGGTGCCCCAGCGCAGCGCCACCTCGATCTCGGCCTGACGCTCCACTTTGGACCGCATCACGCCGTTCTCGTCGGCGGCGTTCTCGAAGTAGGTGCCGGAGCCGGTGATCACCAGGGTGCCGGAGACCGCTCGGTCGCCCGAGGGGGCCAGGAAGTCGACCATGTCCGTCAGGCCGTGCGGGTAGTGGAAGACCTCTTCGGAGATGGTCTCTTCCAGCGCCGAACGAAGGACATAAGTCACGCCCGGCACCAGGAAGGCGGTGTTGCGCATCTTCTGGCGGACGACTTCCACGTCGAGCGTGGCGCCGTTCTCGAAGTAGCGGGCGTCGTACCAGTAGCGGGTCGAGGTGCCGGTCGACTCGTTGCGCTTCATCTTGCCGACGACCTGGAGGCCGTTCTGGCGGGTGAACTTGGCCTTGGGGCCCGGGCCGTCGAAGACGGCGGGAACGCCGTGCGCGAACGACATCGCGTGCACCTTGCCGTCGCGCCGCACCGTGACGTCGTAGCGGTGGGACAGGGCGTTGACGGCGGAGGCGCCGACGCCGTGCAGGCCGCCGGAGGTCTTGTAGCCGGAGCCGCCGAACTTGCCGCCGGCGTGCAGCTTCGTCAGCACCAGTTCCACACCGGACAGACCGGACTTGGCGTGCACGTCGGTGGGGATGCCCCTGCCGTCGTCGTCGACCTGGACGCTGCCGTCGGCGTGCAGTGTCACCACGATCTTGGTCGCGTGACCGGCGACGCCCTCGTCGGTGGAGTTGTCGACGATCTCGCTGAAGAGGTGGTTGATGCCCCTGCTGTCGGTCGACCCGATGTACATGCCTGGCCGTTTGCGTACGGCCTCCAGACCTTCCAGATGGGTGAGGTCGTCGGCCCCGTACAGGGTCTCTGCGGTCACGGGTATTGCTCCCTGATTGTGTGCGGACTGCCAGCAGGGTATCCGCACCTACCGACAATTCTTCGCAGGACGTCGGTCACGGTCGTGGAAACTGCCCTGGGTGGTGCGTCACAAAGCCCGGAGCCACGGTCTCCTCGCGAGGTGGAGTCGTGGTCCGGTCCTGGGGTACCCGCATCTCAGGGCCGTGCTGACCAGCGCAGTGTCCGGCGCGGTCGACGAAGAGCGGGCGCACGTCACGTCCGCGGCACGGGCGCACGTCACGTCCGCGGCAGGCGTCCACGTGCTCGACAGCGGTGGGGTCGCCGCCGGTGGGATCGGCGCCTGCCCGCGTCTCGATGTCGACGCGGCCGCTGCCCCACGCCGGCGAGCGCGCGAGCGTTCGGTCGTGAACGGCTGCCTGGGTCACCGTCTCCACCACCTCCACCTGGCGGGGTTCGTGCACCCGCGACCAGGCCGGGATACCCGCTACGGCGTTCGCCGACGCAGCCGGGCGCGACCGGTCCCGGAACCCGGCGCCGAGTCGGTGGCGGCGACAGCGGGGTCCGCACCACGAACCCCGGGTCGAGCAGCCGGCCGGAGCGCTGCACCGCCCCGCCGAGCGCCCCGCACATCGCCGGCACCCCGTCGAACCGGCCGCGCTCCCCCGGCATCACGGACGTGAGCCCGCCCAGCGACGACCCCCAGGCGATCACCCTTTTCGGACGGCCGACCGAGCGCGAGAACCACGACACCAGCGCGGGCTGGTCGCGCAGCGCGTCGGGCACCGAATGCCCGCGCGGAACGCGGTACCGGGAGGCCGCGAGGGCGTAGCCGCGGTCCAGCAGTTCAGTGCGCGCCGCGGGCCGCGACGCCATCTCGATCGGCGGTGTGTACCCGGCGGGACAGGTGCCGTGGCTGTAGAGCGAAAGCGTTCCGTTCCAACGGAACGGCACCTCGACCCGGTACTCGGCGCCGTCGATCTGTCCGGTGTGGACAGTCAATCCGGCGGGCTCCACCGGCGTCAGCGACGACACCGCGAGCAGCAGCTTCCCCGGCATCTCGACCCCCTCCGGCGAGCACGCGGAAGCCACCCTCCCGAGAAACGGACAAACCGGCGTCCGGCGAGACGAGGATCAGGACTGCGCGAGGTTGCGCACGAGACCGTTCCGAGACCTTCCCGGAACCGACCCGTGAACCGGGATGAACATCGGCACGTATGCCCCGGTGTCGGAATCGGACCAAGGGACGGAGTGATCGCGTGCGGCATGGTGTGGACTCGGGTCTCTTCCAGCAGACCGCGCACAGCCCGTCCTACTTCGAGCTGTCGCGGACCGGTGCGGGGGAGCTCGTCGACTTCTGCATCCCGTGCAATCCGTACTTTCCGACGCCGGAGATGTTCGAGGAGCTGTCGAAGAACCTGGAGTCGGTCCTCAAGTTCTACCCCAGCGACTCCAGCAAGATCGCCGACCAGTTGTCCAAGGTGCTGGGCCTGAACCCGGCGACGCTCGCGATGTCGAACGGCTCGACCGAGCTCATCACGTGGATGGACCACCTGTGGATCCACGAGAGCATCGCGATCCCGATCCCCACCTTCGGACGCTGGACCGACCAGCCGATGGAGAGCAACAAGCGCGTCGACATGTTCCTGCTCCAGGAGAGCAACAACTTCGAGCTCGACATCGACGAGTACATCAAGTTCATCCGCACGCGGGGCAGCAGGGTCGCGGTCATCTGCAACCCGAACAACCCCGACGGCGGCTACCTGCCGCGCCGGGAGATCATCCGGTTCATGGACGAGCTGTCCGACCTCGATCTCATCGTGATCGACGAGTCGTTCATCGACTTCGTCGAGGTCGAGCGCAACCCGTCGGTCGCGGCCGAGGCGTCCATCCGGCCCAACGTGGTCGTGCTGAAGAGCCTCGGCAAGAACTTCGGCCTGCACGGCATCCGGTTCGGCTACCTGGTCGCGAACCCCGGTCTGGCCGGGAAGATGCGCAAGACGCTGCCGAAGTGGAACCTCAACTCCCTGGCGGAGACCGTCGTGTTCATGCTGGCAGAGCACGAGGGCGAGTACGCGGAGAGCCTGCGGCTGCTCAGCCGCGACCGCTACCGCATGGGCATGGAGCTGTCGCGCATCCCCGACCTGACCGTCTACTCGTCCCAGGCGAACTTCCTGTTCGTGAAGCTCGGCGGAGGCATGGACGGGCGCGAACTGCGCGACCACCTGCTCGCCAAGCACCAGGTCTTCATCCGCGAATGCGGCAACAAGCTCGGTATGACCAGCAAGTTCGCCCGGCTGGTCGTCCGTCCCGAACAGGACGTGGAACGGCTCGTCGAGGGCATCCGCGACTTCACCCAGGCGCGGTGGACAAGCCACGCCGTTCATTCCAGCCATTCCAGCGAACCGTCGCTGCTCATGCACAGCGCCTGAACACCGCACCCTGCACGCTCATTCTCCGAAAGGTTGCCCACAAATGTCATCACCGCACGCCCTCAGCGGTCGGCGCGGCCAGGTGGCTGCGGCCGCGCTGGTGGCCGCCACACTGCTGAACGCGGCCATGTTCGGCGGTACGAACGCCACGGCGTCGTCTCACCGCGAGGCTCCGCTCATCGCGGGCGACCCGGCAGTGGACAACACCGACCTGTACGCGTTCGTGAGTCCTGACCACAAGGACACCGTGACGCTGGTCGGCAACTGGTCCGGGTTCCAGGAACCCAACGGTGGCCCCAACTTCTTCCCGTGGGCCGAGGACGCGCAGTACGACTTCAACGTCGACAGCGACGGCGACGCCAAGCCCGACGTCACGCTGCGGTTCACCTTCGAGAACGACGACCGGCGCAAGAACAACACGTTCCTGTACTCCAACGGTGTCGTGGACTCGCTCGACGACGAGAACCTGCTGTTCCGGCAGCGCTACGACCTCGAGGCGCTCTACCAGAACGGCCAGAAGGTCAAGCTGGTCGACAACGCCCCGGTGGCGCCGTCCCCGAACGGCCCGGCGTCCATGCCGGACTTCAAGAAGCTGCGCGACCAGGCGATCACCCAGATCGCCGGTGGCGGCAAGGTCTACGTGGGCCCGTCGGAGGACGCGTTCTTCGCCGACCTGCGGGTGTTCGACCTGCTCTACGGCGGCAACCTGAGCGAGGTCGGCCAGGACACGCTGCGCGGCTACAACGTCAACACCATCGCGATCCAGCTGCCCAAGCAGGCGCTGGCGCTGCGCAACGACGTGCACCGCAACCCGAACATCGGCATCTGGAGCACGACCCAGCGCCGCACGATGAAGCTCTCGCCCGGCAAGGCCGAGGCGGTCGGCGACTTCGTGCAGGTCTCCCGCCTGGGCAACCCGCTGGTCAACGAGGTCGTGGCCCCCGCGGGCCTCAAGGACGCGTTCAACGGCCTGCGCCCCGACCAGGACGCCGGCGTGAAGGAGCTGGTGGACCGGGTCGTGAACCCGGAGCTGCCGAAGCTCGTCGAGGCGATCTACAAGATCCCGGCACCGCAGGGTCAGCGCGACGACCTGGCCGAGATCTTCCTGACCGGCATCACGAAGAAGCTCGGCGCGCAGATCAACGCCGACCTGAACTCGCAGGTCAACAACGCGGACGCGGACGCGCGGAAGTTCCGCCCGTCCGAGATGCTGCGGCTGAACATGATGATCGACCCGAACGCCAACCCGAACCGCCTGGGCCTGCTCGCGGGTGACACGCAGGGCTTCCCGAACGGCCGTCGCCTGACCGACGACGTGGTGGACATCGCCGTGCAGGCGATGGAGGGTGCGGCGGCGTCCGGCAAGCTCGTCGACGCACTGGCCACGGGTGACAAGGTCGACGCCAACGACCAGCCGTTCGAGGCGAACTTCCCGTACGTGGGCCTGCCCCGCAACGGCACCGCGGTCAACGCCTCCGGCACCACGGCCGAGGTCGCGGTCAACCCGGTCGGCAAGATCGGCAACATCGACCCGATGGCCATGACCACGGCGGTCGGCTCGGCGGTCGTGTTCGGCGCCGGTTTCCTCATCTGGCGCAAGCGTCAGCAGCAGATCCGCAAGTACGGGTCGCACTCGAAGTGAAGTACCAACAACGGCAGGCCGTCGCGGTGGTTCTCCTGGTCACCGCGGCGCTTGCCTACCTCGCCGCCTCCGGTCCTGCCGACAGCAGGGCCGGGGGCGCGCCCCCTGCGCAGCCTGTTCCGGCGGTGGCGCAGCAGAACCAGATGCACCGCGTGGTGCACCAGCTGCAGCAGCGGTTGCACGAACTTCCGCAGGACAAGGACTCCTGGGCCAGGCTCGGTTCGTCCTATGTGGAACTGGCGCGCGTCACGGCCGACCCCGCGTACTACGCGAAGGCCGAGGGCGCGCTGAAGAACGCGGGCGACACGGGCCTCGCCGCCATCGGCATGGGCACGCTGGCCAACGCCCGGCACGACTTCCACGCCGCCCGTGACTGGGCCCTGAAAGCCCTCCAGGCGCTTCCCGCCTCCGCGGAGGCCCACGGTGTGCTGGCCGACGCACTGACGCAGCTCGGTGACGACGCGGGCGCGCAGGACGCGGTGCAGAAGATGCTCGACCTCAAGCCCGGCACGGCGTCCTTCGCCCGTGCTTCCTTCCACTTCGAGCTCCACGGTGACGTCGACGGCGCCCGCGATGCGATGCAACGCGCGCTGAAGGCCTCCACGTCGCCCGAGGAGATCGCGTTCTGCCGTTACCGGCTGGGCGAACTCGCGTTCGACCACAACCGGCTCGACGAAGCCGCTCAGCACTACGAGCACGGACTGGCGGCGAGAGGAGACGACATGACTCTCACTCAAGGCATGGCCAAGGTCGCGGCGGCACGGGGCGACGTCCCGGTGGCGCTGGAGGACTACCGCAGGCTCGTGGCCCGCGCTCCCCTGCCTCAGTACCTGCAGGAGTACGCGGAGCTGCTGGAAGCCAGCGGACGGACCGAGGAGGCCGCGCAGCAGTACGCCGTGCTGTCCGAACAGCAGCGGCTGATGGAGTCCCAGGGCGCTTCCGACGACCTCGCGGCGGCCCTCGTCGCAGCGGACCGCGGCGACGCCATGCAGTCGTTGCGCCGCGCCGAGGCCGAGTGGAGCCGCCGGCAGAGCGTCTTCGTCGCCGACGCGATGGCGTGGGCGTTGCACGTGAACGGAAGGGACGCGGAAGCGTTGGGCTACTCCGACCGCGCGGTGGCGCTGGGCTGGCAGAACGCCACGTTCTCCTACCACCGCGGCATGATCCTGGCCGCGCTCGGCCGGGTCGCCGAGGCCCAGGAGGCGCTGGTGCAGGCGCTGCGGCTGAACGCGAACTTCTCCCCTCTGCAAGCGCTCAAGGCGGGCCGCAAGCTCGCGGAGCTTCGAGGCGGCCGGTGAGCCTGTCCAGCTGGGTGGTGCGGCCCGTCCTGGTGGCGGCTCTGCTGCTCGCCGGCATCTTCTTCATCAACGGCGAGGCGTCCGCCCACCCGCTGGGCAACTTCAGCGTCAACCACTACCACGGGCTGCACCTGCACCCCGACCGGATCGACCTCAGATCCGTGGTCGACGTGGCGGAGATCCCGACGCTGCAGGAGAACCTGAAGAACCGCGACGCGAAGCAGTGGTGCGACGAGGTCTCCAGGACCGATCGCTCCACTGTGGACGGGCGGCGGATCTCCTGGACGCTCTCCAGCTCCACCAAGGAACACCCGGTCGGCCAGGCCGATCTCAGCACGACCCGGCTGGTCTGCGAGTTCACCGCCAGGATGGACCTGGACCGGGCCGCCAGGTTCGAGTTCCGCGACGAGTCGAACGCCGACAGGGTCGGCTGGCGTGAGATCACCGCCGCCGGCACCGGCATCAGGCTCACCGGCTCGCAGGTGCCCACCGAGAGCATCAGCGGCGAACTGCGGACGTACCCGGAGGACCTGCTCAGCAGTCCGATGGACGTCCGCTCGGTCGCGTTCAACGCCGAACCGGGCAACGGGTCAGAGCCGAAGATCGCCACCGGCTCCCCGAGCCAGTCCTTCAGCGTCACGGCGGCCAGGCTCAACGACATCCTGGGCAGCGACGACCTCACGCCGTGGCTCGGGTTCCTGGCGTTGTTGCTGTCGTTGGTGCTCGGCGCCTCGCACGCCGCGTTGCCCGGTCACGGCAAGACGCTCATCGCCGCCTATCTGGCCGGCCGTCAGGGCACGCCGAAGGACGCGTTCATCGTCGGTGCGTCGGTCACGGCCACGCACACCGGTGGCGTGCTGGTGCTCGGCCTGATCATCAGCGCCTCCAGCGCGCTCGCCGGTGAGCAGGTGCTGCGCTGGCTCGGGCTGGTCAGCGGCGTGCTGATCACGATCATCGGCGTGATGCTGCTGCGCTCGGCCCTGTCCACGACCCGCCGGCCCGTGCTCGCCGGCGCCCTGACCGGACATGGTCACGGCCACGGCCATGGGCACGGTCATGGCCACGGACACGGCCACGGGTACAGCCGTGCGAGCCTCATCGGCATGGGCGCGGCCAACGGCCTGGTCCCCTCACCGTCGGCGCTCGTGGTCCTGCTCGGCGCGATGGCCCTGGGGCGCACGTGGTTCGGCGTCCTGCTGGTCCTCGGTTACGGAATCGGCATGGCCGGCACGCTCACCGCGGTCGGGCTGCTGCTCGTGAAGGCGCGGGAACGCGTCGAGAAAATCCTGGACGGCCGTGCCACCCGCCTGCTGTCGCATTACGCACCCGTCGGCACAGCCGCCACGGTCATCGTCGTCGGCGCCTGGCTGACATTGCAGGCGGTCTAATTACACCAATGCAGGACGAAGGGCCCGGATTCTCAGGAATCCGGGCCCTTCCGTTTGTTTTGCGTCCTTACAGGTTCGCCACCACGAACGCCTTGCCTTCGGCGTTCTCGACGGCGACCGACTTCACCTTGTCCGGCGAGACGCTGACCATGCCCGACACCTCGGACCCGTCGACCTTGCCCTTCTCGGTCGAGGTCCAGGCGAAGGCCTCGGTCTTGCTGCCGTCCTTGCCGATCACGATCAGCTTGCACTTCTGAGCCGCCGGCAGACCGTTGATCTTCGCGCTGACCTGGTAGCGGTCCTGCGAAGACTGCTTGATCTCGGCGACCATCTTGATACCGCCGGCCGCTGTGGCCTCTCCCGTGAGAGGTCCGGCGACCGACGTGCCCGGTGCCTGGTTCTGCATGAACACCGCGGCGCCCCCGAACGCGACCACCGCGGCGACTGCCGCGGCGGCGAGATAGCCCGGCCAGCGCCGGGGTTTCGCGTGCAGCGGCTCGGGAAGCTCCTCCACCGGCCGCGGACTGGCTCTCGGGCGTGGGGCGGCCTCCCGCTGCTGCGGGATGGCCGACTCCTGCCTGATCTGCCGCAGCGTGCGCTGCAGCAGCAGGTCCGACGGCAAGGGAAGGTCGTCCTCGAGCTCATGAAGGAACGCTTCACGAGGCACGTCGTCGAGCGCCGTGCGGATCCGATGGAAGTCGGCGACCTGCGCACGGCAGGCCGTACAGCCCCGGAGGTGCTGCTCCACACCAAGACTCTCGTTCGCGTCCAGAACGCCGAGCGCGTAGCAGCCAAGGGTGACCGCGTCGTGCGCGCCAGCTGTCATACGACCTCCTCGTCGTCCCGATTCGACCCCCGCGGCGAAACGGTGTCACGAAGGAAAACGGGCAGATAGGAGTGGTCGGTTCAGCTTGCGAACGAGTTCATTCTGATTGCGCATAACAATGGCATTACGTAACCGCTCAACTACCCTTCAACCCCTGCCTGAGCTGCCCTTTTCACTCGATCGGACGACTCAAGGTGCCGCGTACGACTACAGGCACGTCTCTGGACGAACCAGCGGTCGATCCTCCGTCTCAATGAACACCTGGAGGCCGTCCAGGACCCTCGCGAGACCGAACTCGAAGTCGTCGAGCATCCGCTCGAAGCCGCCCGAGTTCCAGATGTGCGTCGTCATCGGCAGCCGGTCCGGCGTGAAGTGCTCCCAGAGCGCCTCCCTGCCGTCCCACCAGTCCTCCTCGGACACGCCGGTCTCCCGTTCGGCCTGCACGCGGTCCGCCATCGTCCGGCCGACACCGTGGACGAAGTGGGACACCGACGCCACCACCGCCACGATCTCCTCCGACGCGAGCCCCAGCTCGGAGACCACCGCGTAGGCCGCGTCCTGCCGGGTCATCGCCTGCGGGCCCGGCATCCGGCGCGAGGCGGTCAGCTGGAGCATCCACGGGTGCGCGCGGTACATCGCCCACATCTGCCGGGCGAAGAACTCCAGCCCGGCGCGCCACGGGCCCTTCGGCGTGTGCTCGGTCTCGCCCCACGCCGCGTCGACCATCAGGTCCAGCAGCTCGGACTTGCCCGGCACGTGCCGGTAGAGCGACATCGCGGTGTTGCCCAGCGTCTCGGCGACCCGGCGCATGGTGAGCGCCTCGACCCCCTCGGCGTCGGCCACCTTGATGGCCGCCTCGACCACGCGCGACTGGCTCAGCGCGGCCCTGGGTCCCCTGGTCGGCTCGGCCGGCGGCTCCCACAGCAGCCGCACGCTCCGGTCCCGATCGCTCTTCACCCAGCCCCCTTCACATACCTGCTTGCTGTGAATCCTAGAACCGTGTACAACGTACACTCTGCGTACGTTGTAAGCAGTTAAATCACGGGGGTGAAGGCGTGGGACACGCGGTGCTCGCGGAAGGCCTGCGGAAGGTGTTCGACCGCAAGGCGGCGCTCGACGGGTTCGACCTGGCCGTACCGGCCGGAACGGTCTGCGGTCTGCTCGGCCCGAACGGCGCGGGCAAGACCACGGCGGTGCGCATCCTGGCCACGTTGCTGCGCCTGGACGGCGGCCGCGCCGAGGTCGCGGGCCACGACGTGGCGCGGGAGGCACCGGCCGTGCGGCGGCAGGTCGCGTTGAACGGCCAGCAGTCCACGGTCGACGACGTGCTGACCGGCAAGGAGAACCTGGTCATGTGGGGGCGGCTCTACCACCTGACCAAAAGGCAGGCCGAGATCCGGGCGGACGAGCTGCTGGAGCAGTTCGGGCTGACCGACGCGGCCGGCAAGCGCGCCAAGCTGTACTCGGGCGGCATGCGGCGGCGCCTGGACCTGGCGTCGAGCTTCATCATGCGCCCGTCGGTGCTGTTCCTGGACGAACCGACGACCGGCCTCGACCCGCGCAACCGCGGCGAGGTCTGGCGGGAGGTGAAACGGGTCGTCGCGGAGGGGACGACGGTGCTGCTCACGACGCAGTACCTGGACGAGGCCGACCAGCTCGCCGACCAGATCGTCGTGATGGACACCGGCCGCGTGGCGGCGCAGGGCACGCCGGACCAGCTCAAGTCCAAGCTCGGCGGGGACCGGATCGAGGTCGTGGTCCGCAACGCCGACGAGCTGCCGGTCGTGGCGGACGTGCTGGGACCGGACGCCGAGGTGGACCCGGACACGTTCCGGGTGAGCGCGGCGGTGGCCGACCGGGTGGCGGCGCTGACGCGGGTGAGCGCGGCACTGGCGGCGCACGGCGTCGAGGCGGAGGACATCGCGTTGCGGCGGCCGACGCTCGACGACGTCTTCCTGGCGATCACCGGCCACAAGGCCGTCCTGGAGGTGCAGGCGTGAGCGCGGTCAAGTACGCGGCGGCCGACTCGTGGATCGTCGCCAAGAGGGATCTGATCCACTGGGTGCGCGAACCGGTCAGGGTGTTCGCGAACCTCCTCTACCCGATCATCTCGGTGCTGATCTTCGGGTTGGTGTTCGGCAGCGCGATGAACGTCTTCGGCGGCGGCGACTACATCGAGTTCCTGCTGCCGGGCATGTTCGGCCAGACCATCGCGTTCGGCGTCGCGAGCACGATCACGATGGTGTCGATGGACGCCGACCGGGGCGTCACGGACCGGTTCCGCGCCTCGCCGATGTCGCAGACCGGCGTCGTGGCCGGGCGCAGCATCGCGGACCTGGTGAACTCGTCGCTGGAACTGCTGGTGCTCGCGCTGTGCGGGCTGGCGATCGGCTGGTCGTTCCACGCCGGGCTGTTCAACGCGCTGGTGGCGTTCGCGCTGTTCCTGTGGCTGCGGTTCGCGCTGGTCTGGGTCGGCATCTACCTCGGCCTGCTGGTCAAGCCGGAGGCCGCGCAGGCGTCGTGGATGTTCCTGTTCCCGCTGACGATGTTCGCGAACACGTTCGTCTCGCCGGAGCTCATGCCGGGCTGGCTGCGGGTGGTCGCGGAGTGGAACCCGCTGTCGTCGACAGTGGCTGCGGCGCGTGAGCTGTTCGGCAACCCCGGTGTGGGCGGCGACTCGTGGGCAGCGCAGAACTCGCTGCTACTGGCTGTGCTGTGGCCTGCGGTGTTCGTGGCGATCTTCTGGCCGCTGTCGGTCGTGAAGTACCGCAACCTCAGCCGCTGAAGCCAGATCGGTCCGGAGCTGGTCGGCGAGCCAGCTCGTGAGCAGCCGCCGCCAGTTCCGGACCCTGGCCAGCAGTTCCGGCCGCAGCGTCCGGTCGTCCTCCCACTCCTGCCAGTCCTCGCTCGCGAGCCAGCCGATGCAGCCCGCGATCCGGTGCACGCGCAGCAGGAACAGGTCGGGCGTGTGGCCGTACCCCGTCCAGAACGCCGGCGGCAGCACGGCCCCGTGCAGGTAGAGGTGCTCCTCGAACGCCGCCAGCTCGTCGAGCGGGTTGCCCTGGCCCGGGTTGTCCCAGTCGATCAGCGTGGCGTGGTCGTCGCCGACGATGATGTTGTAGAGGTTCACGTCGTTGTGCAGCAGCCTTGCCCCGTGGACCTTCGCGAACGCCTCGCCGACGCGCTGCCAGACCACATCGGACACCGGCAGCGCGTCCGCGAGCGTCCGGCCCTCGACGTACTCGACCAGCACGTCACCGCGGCCGTTGTGCGCGAGGACCTCCGGCGCTCCGGGCACGACGAACTTCGGCAGGTCGCGCGCGACCTTCGGTTGACGCAGCACGGCCTTGCGCCCGTCGGCCAGCGTGACGAGGTGCAGGACGTTGGTGAGACCGTCTCCTTCCAGCGGTTCGACGCGCAGAGCGGTCTCCAGCAACCGGAACAAACACCCACCTCCCGTAGCAAGGGTGTAACACAAGACACTTCGGACAGATAAGCGTCGGGGGATGCATTCGGCGGCGAAGTACGCATGGAGGCACACCGATGTTCAAACGTCCTCGGCGCTTGGCGCTGTTGTCGGTCCTGACACTGGTTCTACCACTGGCTGTGACCGGACAGGCACTCGCCGATCCCAACAACAACTCCCCTGCGAAGCTCACCAAAGCCGTGACGCTGAACGGCGTCCTGCGACATCTCGACGCGTTCCAGTCCATCGCGGACACCCACGGCGACCGCGCGGCCGGACGTCCTGGATACCAGGCCTCGGTGAACTACGTGGTCTCGCAACTGAACGCGGCGGGCTACTCACCGAGCGTGCAGGCGTTCGACTTCCCGTACGTGGAGGACAACTCCCGGCTCGACCGCATCGCGCCCGTCCCGCGCATCTTCCAGCGGGACAACGAGTTCACCCGCAACGGGTTCACGCCGACGTTCGAGGGTGACGTCACCGGAGTCATCCAGCCGGTCGACGTGATCGTGCCGCCCGCCCCGGTGCCGAACACCAGCACCAGCGGGTGTGAGGCCGCGGACTTCGCCGGGTTCGTCCCCGGCCGCGTCGCGATGATCCAGCGCGGTACCTGCGGGTTCAGCGTCAAGGCGCTGAACGCCCAGGCCGCGGGAGCGTCCGCCGTGATCCTGTTCAACGAGGGCCAGCCGGGCCGCACCGGTCTGTCGACGCCGATCGGGGACACGCCGGGGCTCGCGATCCCCGTGGTGTTCGCGACCTTCGCCGCCGCCCAGGAGCTCATCGTGCTCACCCCCGGCGCCACGGTCAGGGTGAAGGTCGACTTCACCGAGGAGACCCGGCAGGCGTGGAACGTGTTCGCCGAGACCCGTGACGGCAACGCGAACAACGTCGTCATGGCGGGCGCGCACCTCGACAGCGTCCAGGACGGGCCGGGCATCAACGACAACGGCAGCGGCTCGGCGGCGTTGCTGGAGACCGCGATCCACATGAAGAGGGTCAAGCCCAACGCGAAGGTCCGCTTCGCCTGGTGGGGCGCAGAGGAGGAGGGCCTGCTGGGGTCCGAGCACTACGTCGCCACGCTGCCGCAGGCGGACCAGGACAGGATCGCGCTGTACCTGAACTTCGACATGGTCGGCTCGCCGAACCACTTCTTCGGCATCTACGACGGTGACGACTCGAGCGGCACCGCGCCCGTGCCGATCCCGCCGGGGTCGGCGCAGATCGAGGACGTCTTCGAGAAGTTCTACGCCGACCGCGGCCTGCCGTCGGAGGACACGGACTTCTCCGGGCGGTCGGACTACGGGCCGTTCATCGCGGTCAACATCCCGGCCGGCGGCCTGTTCACCGGGGCGGAGGACGTGAAGACGGCCGAGCAGGCGGCACGGTACGGCGGCACCGCGGGCATCGCGTTCGACCCGTGTTACCACCAGCCGTGCGACAACAGGTCGAACCTGAACCTGACCGCACTGGACGTCAACGCCGACGCGATCGCCACCGCGGTGATCACGTTCGCGTTCGACACCTCGACGGTGAACGGCGTGCGCGCGCCCGGCAAGTCGCACGGACGCGCGCCGCAGGGGTCCGCCAGCTAGGTGCCCCTGTCAGAAACCGCACAGGCCCGTTTTGTTCGATGAGGGGGAGCCCTTCATCAACCTCAGGTTGGGAAGGGCTCCCCCTCATCAACATCAACGTGGTGTCGAGGCACCGGCCGGGTCACGTACAGAACCTCCGGCCAGGTGCCCAGGTCGCACCGCATCGCGGCGAACACCGAGAACTCGTCACGCTCGACCCGACCATCACCGCAACCGCTTTAGACGACAGCCTTGTTGTTGCGGGACAACAACCGCGCCGCCACCGCCGCCGGCAGGTACATGAGCACCCCGTACACCGCAGGCGGAATCGCCATGGTCTCGTCGTTCAGCACGGTCAGCGCCAAGGTGATCGCGATCGTGGCGTTGTGGATGCCGATCTCCATCGCCGACGCGATCGCCTGCTTGCGCTCGACCTTGAACGCCTTGGGCACGTAGTAGCCGATCAGCAGGCTGAAGATGCTCAGCAGCAACGCCACCGGGCCGAGCGTGCCGATGTTGTCGATCAGCTGCTGGTAGGCCTGCGCGATCGCCGCGATGATGACGAGCACCAGCACCACGACGGACGCGATGCGCACCGGGTCGTTCATCTTCAGCGCCCACGCCTCGAACCTGCGGCGCACCAGCATGCCGATCGCCACCGGCACCAGCACGATCGCGAACACCTGCACGAACTTCGCCGGCTGCAGCCCGACCTCGGCGTTGTCCGCCATGAAGTGCGCCATGCTCAGGCCGACGACCAGCGGCAGCGTGAACACCGCGAGCACCGAGTTGATCGCGGTGAGCGTGATGTTGAGCGCGACGTCGCCGCCCGCGAGGTGGCTGAAGAGGTTCGCCGACGTGCCTCCCGGCGACGCGACGAGCAGCATCATGCCGACCGCGAGCACGCCCTTGAGCCCGAACGCGAGCACCAGCCCGAGGCAGATCGCGGGCAGGATGATCACCTGGCAGACCAGCGCGATGACCGCGGCCTTCGGGTACTTCGCGACCCTGGCGAAGTCGTCGGTGGTCAGCGTGAGGCCGAGCCCGAACATGACCAGGCCCAACGCCAGTGGCAGGAAGATCTGTACGACTAGCACGGGCGGCCTCCGCGGATGTCCAGCTTGTGCAGTTTGATCTGTTCGGAAGATCCTGGCGTTACTCCCCCGCCAGTGGAATCGGCCAGGCGGCGGCACCCGCACCTGTGATAGTTCTGCAGAAGACCTTCTGGGGGCAGAAATGATTGCGGCGGTACTGGGTGCGACCGGCAAGCAGGGCGGGGCCGTGGCGCGGCACCTCGCGGCGGCGGGCTGGGAAGTCCGCGCGGTGACCAGAAACCCGCAGGTCCCCGGCGGCACGGTGGCCGACCAGGACTCGCCGGAGTCGCTCGAGCAGGCCTTCGCCGGTGCCGACGCGGTGTTCAGCGTCCAGCCCGCACCGCACGACCCCCGTTCCCCGCAGGGCTACTCCCCCGCCGTGGAGACCAGGTGGGGCCGCAACGTCGCCGACGCCGCACTCACCGCCGGTGTCGGGCACCTCGTGTACGCGTCGCTGGTGGAGGCCGTCGAGGAGACCGGCGTCGCGTCGTTCGACAGCAAGTGGGAGGTCGAGCGGCACATCGCCACCATCGGCCTGCCTGCGACCGTGCTGCGGCCGACGACGTTCATGGACGGCCTGTACGCGCCCGGCCTGCCCAAGCTCACCCACCTGCTGCACCCGGAGGTCCGCCACCACCTGGTCGCGGTGGACGACATCGGCGCGATCGCCGCACGGGTCTTCGCCGATCCCGGCCGGTTCGCCGGCTCGTCGCTGACGCTGGCCGGAGACCTGCTGACGCCCGTGGAGATCGCCGGGCTGATGGGCCTGGAGTACGAGCAGTTCCAGGTCGACGACCCGGAGCTGCGGAAGGTGTTCGCCGGCGACGCCGAACCGGACGTCGACATCGAGGCCCTGCGGTCTCTGCATCCGGGGCTGCGCACGTTCACGCAGTTCCTGGAGGACACTGGGCACCGTGCAGATCGGCGTGTTCACGGCGGGTGACCTCTCCCCTGCCGGGATCGTCGCGCTGGCGGTCGCGGCCGACGAGGCGGGGTTCGACGTCTTCGCGGTCGGCGAGCACCACAACCCGCCGTACAACTCGTCCTCGCCCGCCACGCTCCTCGCCCACATCGCGGCGAGGACGACCCTGCGGCTCTCCACCGCCACCACGCTGATCACCACGAACGACCCGGCCAGGCTCGCCGCCGAGTACGCGACGCTCGCACTGCTCGCCCCTGGCAGGACCGACCTGGTGCTCGGGCGCGGCAACACCGCGAAGGTGTTCGGCTGGTTCGGCAAGGAGATCGAGTACGGCGTGCCGCTGACGATCGAGCACTACGCCACGTTCAGATCCTTGTGGCCGGACCGGCCCTACGTCTGGCACGCGTGCACGCGCTCGCCGGAGATCGCCGACCTGGCGGCGGAGCACGACGACGGGCTGTTCGTGTTCGCCGGCCAGGCGGAGCACGTGAGCAGATACCGCGACCAGGCAGCGCATCCGAGGATCGGCGTGCTGGCCACCGACCTGGACGAGGGCCTGTCGCACGACCCCGACCGCCTCCTCGTCGAAGTCAGCAGCCCCGCGGACGTCGAAAAGCTAGGGTCGGCGGTGTGTTCAGCCTTGCCACACCGCCGCTCTTCGCCAGACTCCACAAAGCACAGAACGTCCTGATCGCCGGGGCGGGCGGCGGTTTCGACGTGTTCGCGGGCATTCCACTCGGCGTCGCGCTGCGCGGGCAGGGCAAGCGGGTGCACTACGCGAGCCTCAGCTTCAGCGACCTCGAACGCCTCGACCTCGACGCGTGGCTGGAGCGCGGGCTCGCCGCCGTCGAACCGGAGACCTCCGGCGAGGACGCGTACTTCCCCGAACGCGAGCTCGCGCGGTTCCTCGGCGACACCGTCTACGCGTTCCCGCGCTCGGGTGTGCGGCCGTTGCGCAGCGCGTACCGCACGATCGTCAAGAAGCACTCCATCGACGCGATCGTGCTCGTCGACGGCGGCACGGACATCCTGCTGCGCGGCGACGAGCAGCATCTCGGCACGCCCACCGAGGACATGACGAGCCTCGCCGCCGTAGCGGGCATCGACGGTCCCGTGAAGATCGTGACCAGCCTCGGGTTCGGCGTCGACGCGCACCACGGCGTGTGTCACGCGCACGTGCTGGAGAACCTGGCGGCGCTGGACCGGCAGGGCGCCTACCTCGGCGCGTTGTCGATCCCGTCGGACAGCCACGAGGCCCGCGCGTACACGACCGCGGTCCAGCAGGCCCAGGACGCGACGCCGTTGTCTCCCAGCATCGTGAACGGGCAGATCGCCGCCTCGTTGCGCGGTGAGTTCGGGAACGTGCAGTTCACCACGCGCACCGAGGGCAGCGAGCTGTTCGTGAACCCGTTGATGGGCGTGTACTTCAGCGTCGACCTGGACGCGCTGGCCCGCGGCGTGCACTACCTGCCGGCGCTGGAGAACACGCGGACGGCGTTCGACGTGGCGCTCGCGATCGAGGACTACCGCGAGTCGACCGACGAACGCCGTCCCACGCGCGCTCTCCCTCACTGACGCCGGACCACCAGCGCCACCAGCAGGATCAGCACGCCGATGGCGAAGGCCGAGCCCAGCACCCACAGTCCGTAGACCGCGAACGCCACGAACTCCGAACCGATCGCGGCCACGGACGTGACCGTCGCGCGGGCATCGGAGGTGATCCGGTGCTGGAGTTCGGTCTCCACGTGCACGAGCACGAACCGGTACAGGCCGTAGAACAGTCCCAACAGGACGATCGCGAACGGCACGGCCAGCCACGCGGCCACGATCAGCACCACGCCCGAGGCGAACAGCACCCAGCCCCGGAACGGCAACCGGCCGGCGAGAGAAGCACCGGCGGCACCCATCAGCGGCACGCCGATCGTCGCCATCGGCACCCACACCGTCGGCACGTCCCAGTCCTGGGCCAGCAGCGTGAAGTACTCCTCGAACGCGTCGAGGGCGTACACGAAGGCCACTGCGAGCACAGCACGTTTGATCGGGACGGACGCGCGCAGACCGGTGCGCAGAGTCGCGAGGTAACCGAGTTCGTCGTCGTCCTCGTCACCGCGTTCAGGTTCGGGGAACCTCAACGCGATCACCGACGACGCGAGGCACATCGCGACCGACACCCAGCCGGCCAGCTCGTAGCCGCCGAAGGAGAACAGCGCGGTGGCGACGATCGCGACCGGCACCTGGGCGATCAGCTCGATGGTGTCGACGCGGGCGTTGAGGCGCCCGTACTGCTCCTCGTCACCGTTGGCCGCCAGCCCGTCGTACAGCAGGGCCTCGAACGCGCCGGACTGCAGCGTGCCGCCCAGACCCCACAGCACGAAGCCGGCGGCGAAGCCCCAGAACGACGGGAACAGCACCCAGGCCGCGTAGCCGAAGGCCTGCAGCACACCGGAGGCGACAAGAGAGCTTCGCCGCGAGAAGCGGTCGGCCAGCGCACCGGACGGCACCTCGAACACGACCGAGGTCAGCGACCAGATCGCGAGCAGCACCGAGATGGAGGCGTCCGACAGCCCGCTGTCGGCGAAGAGCAACGCGTACAGCGCGTAGATCGGGATGAGGTGCGAACACCACGCCCACGCCGTCGCGGTTCGGGTCAGATCAGTTGAAGATCAATGTCGTCGTCGCATGGCACAAGAGTAGGCCGTCAGCGCCACCGAATAAATGGCGCTGACGGCTCGTAGCCGCCTAGAAGCCGGCGGTGATCTTCGAGAACGCCAGCGCGGTCTGCGAGATGCCGGAGCAGCTCGCGGACACCTGGCCGTCGCAGCCGCCGCGGTCGCGGTTGACCGACCAGAAGGCCAGTCGCCCGAGGCCGTTGGCCTTCGACCAGTCGCGGATCGCGGTCCAGTCGTCGACCGTGGTCAGCTCGCGCTGGTCCGACAGGCCGTTCATGCCCGAGATGCCGACGTGCTTGAACGCCTCGGCGTCGCTCCAGCCGAACGTCGACTTGAGCTTGTTCTTCAGCCCCGTGGCCGCGCCGATGGTGTCGGTGCGGATGTTGGAGCTGCCGAAGTCGAACGGCATGAGCGTGAACACGTCGATGTTCGCGTCGAGCGCCTTGGCCTGGTCGATCAGCCGGTTGCCGTAGAAGTTCGGGCCGGTGGTCGAGGTGCCGAAGGTGACGATCGTCTGGATGCCGGGGTTGTTCTTCTTGACGATCTTCAGGGCCGCGATGATCCGGTCCTGCACGACGGTGTTCTCGAACTCGTCGGAGTTCTCGATGTCGATGTCGATCGCCTTGAGCCCGTAGGCGTTGATGACCTGCTGGTACGCGCCGGCCAACGCCTCGGGGGTCGAGCAGTTCGGGCCCAGCTTGTTGCCGCTCCAGCCACCGAACGACGGCACGACGTCACCGCCGGCCGCGCGGATGGCGTTGATGGTCTGCTGGTCGGCGCCGCCGGTCAGCGGACGCTGGCCGTCCCACGCCGGGTTGCAGCCACCGCTGGAGAGCACGAACGCGAGCGTGAACCACTTGACGCCGGTGTCCTTCATGACCTGCGTGGCGTTCTGCGGGTCACCCCAGCCCAGGTACAGGTAGGGCGCGCCACGGCCGGTGCCGGGCAACGGCGGGTTCGACGTCGTGGTGGTGGTGGTGGTCGTCGTGGTCGTGGTCGGCGGGTTGCCGGTGCCGTCGCACGAACCGCCGTTGACCTTGCAGTTGGACGGGCTCGCGCCGGAACCCTTGACGGTGAAACCGAAACTGGTGCTGCCGCCGACCGGGACGTTGCCGTTCCAGGTGCTGCGGACGGTGATGTTCTGGCCGTTGGCGGCATAACTGCCGTCCCACAGCGACGCGATCGACTGCCCGCTCGGCAGCGTGAACTCGACGGTCCACGACGAGAGCGCGGACCCGCCGCTGTTGGCGATCGTGTACTTGGCCTCGTAGCCAGTGCCCCAGTCCGACGTCTTCGTGAACGCCGCCGTCACGCCCGACGCGCCACTCGCGGGCGCGGCGAGAACGCCTCCGACCACAGTGGCCACAGCCAGACCAATGGTCAGGATCTGCCAGCGAAACTTCTTCATCGTGCTCCATTCACGTGCAGGGGGTACGTGATGCCGAGCACGTTAACTGGTCTAAACCAATGGTTCAAGGGTGTGAACACCGCTAATCAGATGCGGTGATGAGAACGCTCTCTTACCCTGCGACGCGATGAACGCTCAGGAGATCGCCTCGCTCATGGCCGCTTCGGCACACGATTCGGACATCCAGGTCACACAGACCGAATACCGACTCGAACTGGCCGAAACCTGGCAGATCCCCGAGGGCGCCAGGGTGCTGGAGATCGGTTGCGGCCAGGGCGACATGACCGCTGTGCTCGCGGACCGGGTGGGTCCGAACGGGACAGTGGTCGGGACCGATGTCGCGCCGCGAGACTACGGCGCACCGGTCACCGTGGGCCAGTCCGCGCAGCATCTGCTCGACGGACCGCTCGGCTCGCGCATCGACATGCGTTACGAGACGGACGTGCTCACCGATGACGTCGGAACCGGTTACGACCTCGTCGTGCTCGCCCACTGCTCCTGGTACTTCGCGTCAGCCGACCGTCTCGAACGGACGCTGACGAAGGCCCGTGAGCTCGGCACCCGGCTCTGCTTCGCCGAGTGGGACCCGGAACCGGCGCACCCACAGCAGGTCCCGCACCTGCTGGCCGTGCTCGCGCAGGACCGCATGGGCGAGACCGACGGCAACATCCGCGCGCCGCTCACCCGTGCGACGCTGCTCGCCGCGCTCGACCGCGCCGGGTGGGTGGTCGACCGGGTGTCCGACGTGGACACGAGCCCGTTGCAGGACGCCGACTGGGAGATCTTCATCGCGCTGCAGGAGGCGCCGGAGGGCCTGGCCAAGGAACTGCTGCGGCAGACCTCGCGCAAGAGCGGCAACGTGCCGTTGCCCGCCTACGCCTTTACGGCACGCTAGATCGTTCGCGCTCCTCCAGCAGCTGCAGGAGCGCGTAGGTCGTCTGCCGCTGCTCCTCCACGAGCTTCGTCAGCCACGACCCGAAGTAGAGGAACCCGCCGACACCGATCAGCCCGACACCGAGGATCCCGCCCGACACGACGTACGGGATCTGCTCGAACGTGTAGCCGGTGTGCGCGACACCCCACCAGGCGAACAGGATCGCCGCGATGCCCGCGGTCATCAGCATCGTGCCGACAAGTCCTAGCCCGCTGCGCATCCGCGCCCGGCGCCGGTCCTGGATCGTCATGGGTTCACCCGCAGGTCGGGGACACCGGTGGGGTGCCCGGAGGGACAGGGGGCGCCGCCCAGCAGGAAGGTGCCGAACGACTTCATGCCGAACGCCCCGGCGGCGGCGACCCCGAGCCCGGTGAGCACCAGCAGTGCCGGCACGCCGGGGAAGTCGAGCAGGGAGCGAGGCCTGGTGCGGGCGGAGGCGACCGGGGTGACCGACTTCGACGGCGGGGTCACACCCGCGACCGGGGGTGAGCCCAGTGCCGGTGGTGGCTCGTCGGCGACGGGTGGCGGCGGTAGCACCGGTGCCGGTGCGTCGGGCGGGGTCAGCGAGCCGGAGGAGGCGGAGGCGTTCGCGACGGCCTCGGTGTCGCCGACGACCACCACCATCTTGCGCAGCGGGTTGAGCAGCGGCACGAGCTCCTTGGGCAGCAACGGGGCCAGGACGCCGTCCAGGATGCCGCCGAGTCCGAGCTTGGTCCGCAACGCCAGCACGTCCACGGTGAGGGTCAGGCCGCGGCTGGAGGAGGTCGCGGACGTGGCCTCGAGCTTCGTGGCGGCCGTGGGCCAGGCGAGGGTGATGCCCAGCGGCTCCAACGCCTTCAGCAGCCCGTCCGGCGGCGCGTCCGGGGCCTTGACCGGGAACTTCTGGCCCAGCACGGTGAACTCGGCGACGGAGAACGTGCTGGTGCCGCTCCCCTTGCTGCCGTCGCTCACGGCCACGGACTCGAACTTCACACCCGACAGGACGACCAGCCCGGCCAGCACCGAGATCGTCTGCGCGGACGTGACGGCGGTGGACCGGGCCTCGGACGCGCTGACGGAGCTGACGCTGCTCGACGACAGGCCGTCGGCGGTCAGCAGGAACGGCACCTCCTGCTTGGCACCGGCGTAGGACTCGGCCTTCGCAGCTCCCGCGGCGGCTTTCATGCCCGGCTGGGACTGGTCCGCGGGGCCGCCGGGGTAGGCCGCGTTGGCCTGCACCGGGTAGGCGAACCCGAGCAGCTGCGGCAGTCCGGTGCCCACGGCCGCGCCGGGCCACAGCGAGCTGGCGACCGACCGGCCGATCGGGCCGGAGCCCAGTTCGGTCTGCGTGTAGGAGAGATGCACCTCGCCCTGCGGTTCGGCCGGCACCGGGATGAGGTCGGTGTGCAGCAGCACGGAGACCGGCGCGGCGTGGGCGGACAGCGTGAAGCCGCCGATGTCGGCCTTGGCGGGTGCCGGGGACAGCAGGAGGAGCAGCAGGACGAGCGCGTACCTCATGACGTCCCTCCGAAGTAGACGGTGGCGAGGTCGTTGTCGGCGGAGATCTCGCCGTGCGTCATCACGACGACCTGGTCGGCGACGGCGGAGGCGGTCTCGGCGAACTGCTCCACGATCAGCATCGTGACGCCGGAGCGCGCCAGCTCCCCCACCACCTCGTACAGCTCGGCGACGATCACCGGCGCGAGGCCCATCGAGAGCTCGTCGATCACCAGCACGGCCGGGTCGGTGATCAGCGCGCGGGAGAACGCGAGCATCTGCTGCTCACCGCCGGACATCGAGCCGGCGAGTTGTTTGTGGCGCGCCTTGAGCTTCGGGAACCGGGCGTAGACCACGTCGGCGTCACCGCGCATCAGCCGCAGGTTCTCCGCGACGGTCAGGTTCGGGAAGATCGCGCGGCCCTCCGGGATCGTGCACAGGCCGGCGCGGGCCAGTTCGTCGGGCGCGGCGTCGTTGACGTGCACGCCGGCCAGGTGGACGTGGCCGGAGGTGGCCCTCAACTGTCCACTGAGGACCTTGACCAGCGTCGACTTGCCGGCGCCGTTCGGGCCCAGCAGTGCGGTGACGGTGCCGCGCGGGACGTTCAGCGACACTCCGCGCAGCACCTCGATCCGGCCGTAGCCGGCGTGGACGTCCATCAGGTCGATCATCCGAGGTACGCCTCCCGGACACCTTCGTGCGCACGGACGACGTCCGGTGTGCCGGACACCAGCAGCCGCCCCAGGTTCAGCACGTGCACGTGGTCGCAGTAGCCCATGACGAGGTCCATGTCGTGCTCGACCAGCACGACCGAGCGGCCCTCCGCGCTCAGTTGTCGCAGCAGCTCGCCGAACGCGTCGGTCTCGGCGCGGTCCAGGCCGGACGACGGCTCGTCCAGCAGCAGCAACACCGGGTCGGTGGCCAGCGCCCTGGCCAGTTCGAGCAACCGTGCGGCGCCGGTCGGGACGGTGTCGGCCTGGTTGTCCGCGAACTCCGCGATCCCGACCCGTTCCAGCAGCTCCCCGGCGATCTTCGCGGGCCGGCGCCGGCTCTCCAGCGCCACCAGGACGTTCTCCCAGACCGTCAGCGACCCGAAGACCTCCAGCCGCTGGAACGTCCGCGCGACACCCAGCCTCGACCGCTGGTGCGGGCCCTTCGCGGTGATGTCCTCGTCGTCCAGCCGCACCCGCCCCGCCGACGGTTTGCGCAGTCCGCTGATCACGTCGAACAACGTCGTCTTGCCCGCGCCGTTGGGGCCGATCAGCCCGGTGACGCCGGGTTCGACGACCAGCGACACGTCGTCGACCGCGGTCACCTCGCCGAAGCGGACCGTCACGCCCTCCACCCGCAACGTGCTCATGCGCGCCGCCAGGACCAGGCTCGGAAGCCCCAGCTGACGAGCCCGTTCGGATCTCTGGCGAGCCCGGCCGCCGCCACGCCGAGCAGCACCACCGCCACCCCCGCGAACGCCGGGAAACCGCTCTGCAGCACGGGGAGCAGCATCAGCAGCACCCCGCCGAGCAGCGCGCCGGACACCGACGTCACGCCCGCGATCACCGCGAACAGCAGCAACGGCAGGTTGTTGAACAGCTGGAAGTCGCTCGCCGCAACGGTTTCGCGCAGCTGCGCGAACAAGCCGCCCGCGAGCCCCGCGATCGCCGCCGACAGAGAGAACACCCAGACCCGGACCCAGCGCACGTTCAGCCCGAGCGTCGCGCACGCCGCCGAGCTGTCCTTGACCGCGATCATCCGCCGTCCGAGCCGTCCGCGCCTGATCGTCAGCACGCCGATCCCGACCAGCACGAACACGCCGGCGGCCAGCAGCATCTGCCCCGTCGCGGACTCGACCAGCCGCGGCACCTGCAGACTGCCCCGCACCCCGAACGCGACCGGCGACTGCAGCACGAGCTTGTCCATGAGCTGCGCGAACCCCAGCGTCGCCAGCGCCAGGTACAGCCCGCTGACCCGCAGCACCGTCAACGCGATCAGCGCCCCGACCGCCGCCGCGACGAGGGCCCCGATCACCAGCGAGAGCGGCGAGGCCGACCCGAGCCGTGCGACCGTCACCGCCCCCACGCCGACGAACGTGAACTGCCCCAGCGACACCACGCCGCCGTACCCGGTGAGCAGCACCATCGACAGCAGCACGATCCCGAACACCAGCGCCAGCGCGAGCTGCCCGGCCACCACCGAGTCCACCAGCAACGCCAGCACCACGACCACTCCGGCGAACAGCCCGGCCCCCACCCCGGTCGTCACCGCGTTCGGCACCGCCAGGCCGCGAGATCCCCGCACACCACCGATCCTGAGCGGCGACTGCGGCATCGCGAGCAGCACGACGAACAGCAGCAACGCCGGAATGGCCGCCCGGAAGGAGATCCAGAACGGCGAGGACGGCAGGTAGGCCACCGCGTACGACTGCACCAGCCCGAGCCCGAGCGCGCCGGCGAACGTCCACGGCAGACTGCGCAACCGCCCGACCAGCGCGGCGGTGTACGCGGTGATCACGAGCAACGTCATCGTCACGTAGTCGAGCTGCACCACCGGCGTCAGCAGGATCCCGCCCAGCGCGGCCAGCGCCGACCCGATCGCCCAGCTCAGCGCCGAGAGCCGGTGCGGCCTCGTGCCGTAGAGCGAGGCCAGTTCCGGCGCGTCTACGCACGCCCGCATCGCGAGCCCGGTCCGCGTCCGGTTCAGCAGCACGTACAACCCGCCCGCGACGAGCACCGCGCAGGCCAGCGTCACCAGGTCGTGCCCGCTGACGAAGGACTGTCCGATGTGGACGCCCAGCTGGTCGAGGAACGGCCGCACCGGACGCGCCTGCGGCGGCCAGATCACCTGCGCCACCCCGATCAGCCCGACCAGCACGCCGACCCCGGCCACCAGGGTGATGCCGACCGGCGCGCCCGCGAGCCGTCGCATGATGAACCGCTCGATCACCAGCCCGAACAGCGGCGCGCACACGCCGACCACGAGCAGCAGCGCGAGCCACTGGGGCAGGCCGCGGTTCTCGGCGAGCTCCCAGTAGAGGAACGCCATGACCATGCCGATCGCGCCGTGGCCGACGTTGAACACCTTGGAGGTGCTGTAGGTCAGCACGAGCCCGCCGGCCACCACGGCGTAGGCGCCGCCGGTGACGAGCCCGAAGATGGTGTAGGCCAGGAGTGCGGTCATCCACCCACCCCCGTGTCGATCAACTGCCCGCACGAGTACCCGGACGCCGGGGCCAGCCGCGACCACGCCCCGCCCTTCAGCCGCACCAGCGTCATGCAGGCCGAGGTCCGCTTCCCACCCACGTCCTGCGGCGCGACCATCCCCTCTGCGGTGAAGTCGTGCACCCCGCGCACCGCGTCCAGCATCGCCTTGCGCGTGAGCTGCGGCCCCACCTTCGCCGCCGTGGTCACGAACAGCCGTGCCGCGGCCCAGGCGAACATCCCGAAGTACGAGGGCGCCACACCGGGCGCCACCCGGCCGAGCCACTGCTTGTACAGCGCGACCTGGGCGTTGGACTCCTCGAACAGCGCGCCGTTCGTGTAGACGACGGTGCCGTCGACCGCCGCACCGCCCTGCTTGATGTACTGCGGGTCGTAGGCGGACGGGTCCGTGATGAACGCCTCCGGCGTGTACCCCTGCTGCCGCATGGCCTGCTGCAGCCGCACCGCGTACTGCGCCGACCCGATCCAGTAGACGATCTTGGTGCCGGTCTCCTTGAGCTTCGCCACGTACGGCGCGTAGTTGACGTCGGTGATGTCGATGGCCTGCGAGTAGACGAACTTGATCCCGCGCGCCTCCGCCGCCTTCTGCATGCTCTTGGCGTTCTGCGCGCTCGCGTCGGCGTTGAGGTAGAGGTACGCCGCCGCGTTGATGCCGCCGGGGAAGCTCGACTTGACCAGGTCGGGGCCGGCGGACGACACGAGGTTCACGACGTTCGACGCGACGCCGAAGCTGACCGGGGTGCGCTGGCGTTGCGCGGTGACCGTCGAGGCGCGCAGGTCGGGGATGCCGCAGCCCGCGGCCGCCGGGCCACCGCCCTGGTCGAACGCCGACATCGAGCCGACCAGCGCGAAGGCCTGTTCGCAGGCCTGCGAGGTGGCCTGCTGGTCGCCGCCGCTGTCGGTGCGCGAGTCGAACGAGACGAGCTTGAGCTTGCGCCCGCACACGGAGCCCTGGGTGGCGTTGAAGTACTCGACGAACGCCTTGGTGGCCTGCTGCGCGGACTGGAAGATGCCGGGGACCGGGCCGCTGATGTCGGAGATGTTGGCGATGGTGATCTCACCCGCCGTGACGCCCTTGTCCGTGGCGCCGCCGGTGCCCTGGCAGCCGCCCGCGATGCTGCCGGGCGGGTTCGGCTGCTTGTTCGGCTGTTGCGGGTTCGCGGCGCCCGGTTGTTCCGCGGACCCCTCGGGCACCGCGGCGTCCTCGCCGGTCACCGCGCCCTCCTGGGTGCCGGCGGAGGCTCCCTGGGGCACGACGAGTGCCGCGCGCTGCTCGTCGGTGAGCCTGCTTCCGCATCCGGCGACCAGCGCGCAGATCGTGAGTGCGATCAGTGCGGTCCTGCGACGCATGCGTTCAGACGTTAGGGATCTGCATCCATCAAGACCCAAGCAAGTTCTAGAACGCGTTCTACATGCAAAGAATCACGCGGAAAGCCGTCACCAAAGCGCGGTCACCTCGTTAGAAGCGACCGCGCCAAGGAACACGTTCTACTTACGACGGCGGCAGTAGTTCCGGGCGGCGCGGCCGGATCACGTCACCGGACGACTCCCCGCGCACCCGCCGCATCACCCACGGCACGACGTGCTCGCGCGCCCACTTCCAGTCCTCCGCGCGCCGGACGCGGCGGTCGATGAGCGGAGCCGCGCCGAGCAGGGTCCGCTCCAGCGCGTGGTCGACCCCCAGGCCCTCCAGCACGGAGATCGCGACCTCGGTGTGACCGAGCGAGTTCAGGTGCAGCCGGTCCGGCGACCACATGCGACGGTCGCGCAGCTGCCGCATGTTCCACATGTCGCCCAGGACGCAGTCGTGTTCGGCGGCGATCGCGCGCACGTACTCGTTGTAGATGGCCACGCGACCACGCATTTTGCGGAACACCGGGTCCTCACCACCGTCTACGCCGGTGAAGAGGATTACGCGCGCGCCCGCGCCCACGAGCCGTGCGACGGCCTCGCGGTATCGACGCATCAACGCGTCGATGTTCACCTTGGGTCGCATGAGGTCGTTGCCGCCCGCGTAGAGAGAGACGAGGTCCGGCTCCATCGCGATGGCGCGGTCGAGCTGCTCGCCCAGCACCTGCGGCATCAGCCGGCCGCGCACGGCCAGGTTGGCGTAGGTGAACTCCGGGTCCATCGCCCCCAGCACGTCGGCGACGCGGTCGGCCCAGCCGCGGACACCGTTCGGTCGACTGGCGTCGTCATCGCCCACACCCTCGGTGAATGAGTCCCCCAACGCCACAAAACGCTTGCTCATGCTCACGACCCTATGCGGGGGATTTGGCCCAGACGCGGCCGGGGTTGCGGCGCCGCCGATAACGTTTCGATAACAGCGACGTCTCGAACTGAGGCGCCATCGCATTGCTGGCCGTATCCCCGGTCGTGCGACTCTCCATGGATCTGGCGAAGCCGACGCGACTGATGGTCGCGCTGGCCGGCTGTGCGCTGGCGGTGCTCCTGAACGCCGGGAGCGCTGTCGGCCAGCCCAGCACGACGCCGTCCACCCCCATCTCCACCCCGCCGCCCGGCAGCGGCGGCACGGGCGACGAGGTCGTCCAGACGCAGTGGGGGCCGCTCGGGCCGGCTGACCGGGACTTCATGAACCGGGTCAAGCAGGCCGGGCTGTGGGAGAAGCCCGCAGGCGAGAAGGGCAAGGCCAAGCGGGCCGACCAGCCCAAGATCCAAGAGGCCTGCAAGCACCTCATCGAGGGGCACACGCTCTTGGACAACGTGGTGAACCGGGCGGGCGTACTGCTCGGCCACACGTTGCCCACCGAGGCCTCGGACGAGCAGAAGGGCTGGCTCGCCGAGATGGACGCGGCGACCGGCGACGAGTTCGACGCCGTCTTCGCCAACCGGCTCCGCGCGGCCCACGGCAAGGTCTACGCCTACGCCGCACAGATCAGGGCCGGCACCAAGAACGAGCTCATCCGCATCCTTTCCACGCAAGCGATGATCACCGTCTTCGACCACATGAAGGTGCTCGAGGAAACGGGTCGCGTCGACTTCGCCGGACTGGAGTCACCACAACCGCTCGCGCCTCCGCCGCCCGCAGACAGCACCGGGGCTCCGGACACGACGAGCGACCAGGCGGACCAGGCGGCCAACCCGACCGACGGCGTGATCCCGACGGTGCCGGAGGGCACCAGGTTCACCCGCACCGCCGAGCAAGGCGTGTTCGGTGACAACAACGGCGTCTTCTTCGCGGCCATCGGAGTGCTCGCGCTCGCGTTGGTGGGGATGCGAATGATATCCCGATCGAAGAAAACACGGCGGAAATCTCGTTCGTTCTAAAAAACAGCACACCCAGGTTCATCCCGAAGATAGCGGCCTCATACCGCCGTCAGCTTCACCATGCCGTTTTATCGGACTACCACGAGGTGGCAAATGGCTATTCACCGGAGGAAATCCACGATCTGGCTCACCGCCGCGGCTGCGGCGATGGCCGTGGTCGCGGGCGGTGCCGCGGTGGTGGCCATCAGTTCTTCTGATGGCTCCGCGCTCGCCGACGGTGCGGACAAGAGCTTGTTCGTCGACATCACCAAGGTGAAGCCGAACGTCAAAAAACCGAAGCCGGAGAACGACGCCACCACAGGCACGTTCACCGTGAACTGCGGGCGGAACGAGAACGGGCACTTCAACCCGGACAACTTCATCGCACAGCCTGGTGTCCGCAACGGCGCCCAGCACCTGCACGACTACGTCGGCAACCTCTCCACGAACGCGGACTCCAACAACCAGTCACTGCAGGCGGCAGGCACGACCTGCAAGAACGGTGACAAGTCCGCGTACTTCTGGCCCGTCGTGCGCATCATCGACGAAGAGCCGGACGAGGCCGCTCCGGCCGAGGAGCAGGCCCCGCCGAAGAAGGACGACAAGGCGCAGCAGGACAAGGACAAGGCCGCCAAGGCCGCGCCCGCCCTCGAGTGCCCCGACGTCGCGTCGCTGCTCCCCGAGGACGTGCCGGACGCCGCCCAGGCGGAGATCGACAAGGAACTCGAGAACATCGAGAAGGTGACCGAGGAGGCCGAGAAGAAGGTCGCCTCCACCAAGGCCCAGGACCGTGACAACATCATCGTCGGCCCGACGCGCGAGAAGCGCGCCGCCATCCTCAACCGGATGATGCTGGCGTTCAGCCGCCAGGGCAAGCAGGCTCCCGACCTGAACCCGGCCGCCGCCTGTGCGGTCAAGGACAAGGCCGCCGGCGAGCAGGGTCTCGACAACGGTGGCGAGAACGCCGACGCCGCCCAGGCAGAGGGCACCGAGGCGAAGAAGAACCAGCCGAACCCCGAGGAGAACGCCGACAACGAGCTCGAGGGCAACGAGGGCGAGATCCAGCGCCCCGCCGTCGTCGACCTCCAGTTCCGCGGCAGCCCGACCGGCAAGGTCGTCGCGATGCCGAAGTTCCTCCGCGTTCTCTACGGTGACGCCAAGGCCGGCCAGAACGGCCCGAAGAACGCCAAGGCCTCGTGGACCTGCTCCGGCTTCGAGGACAAGGTCCTGATGGACAAGTACCCGATCTGCCCGCAGGGCTCGAAGGTCAAGCGCGTGCACGACTTCCCGAGCTGCTGGGACGGCAAGAACATCGACTCGGCCAACCACCGGGACCACATCGTGTTCCCCGACGCCAACGGCAAGTGCAAGCAGGGCTTCAAGGCCGTTCCCCAGCTGCGCATCTCGCTGACCTACAACATCCCGCTGGACGTCCAGAAGGACGGCCGGTACCTGGTCGACTCCTTCCCCGAGGAGGAGCACAACCCGCTCACCGACCACGACGACTTCGCGAACGTGATGTCGCAGAAGATCATGAACCGCCTCGTCAACTGCGTCAACACCGGCAAGAAGTGCCGCGAGTGACCTGCTGACCTCGCAGTTCAGATAGGCGAAATCCCCCGGTGCACCTCCCGCGCACCGGGGGATTTCCGTTGCCCCGCTTGAGTTTGTTCACCACCGTGAATCTTGTGCCGGGATGGTTGACCACAAAGGTATAGACCACTAACACTGGCCGCATGGTCACCCGCTCCTGCACGGTGCTGATCGCACTGCTCGCATCCCTTCTGGTCCCGGTCACCGGCTCAGCCCAGGCGGCACCGGCGACGTTCGTCCACCCGGGAGTCGTGGTCTCCCGGCCCCAGCTCGACTTCATGCGCACCAAGGTCCTGGCCGGCGCACAGCCGTGGAAGACCGCCTACGACCGCATGATGACGACCAAGTACGCCGACCTGAACCGCACGCCGAAGCCCCGCGCCGTCGTGGAGTGCGGTCCCGTCAGCAACCCCAACAACGGCTGCACCGACGAACGTGAGGACGCGCTCGCCGCGTACACGCTCTCCCTGGCCTGGTACGTCACGCGCGACGCGAGGTACGCGACCAAGGCGATCCAGATCATGGACGCCTGGTCCAGCACCATCCGCGACCACACCAACTCCAACGCCCCGCTGCAGACCGCGTGGTCGGCGTCGAGCTGGCCCAAGGCAGCCGAGATCATCAAGCACGTCCACGGGAACTGGCCGGGCAGCGCCAGGTTCGGCACGATGCTGCGCACCGTCTACCTGCCGGAGATCCAGAACGGCCGCGCGAACACCAACGGCAACTGGGAACTCAGCATGATGGAGGCGTCGATCGGCATCTCCGTGTTCCTGGAGGACAGGGCCGCCTACGACAAGGCCATCGGCATCTTCCGGACGCGCATCCAGGCGTTCATCTACCTGACGACCGACGGGGCGCTGCCGAAGACGCCGCCGGGCAGTGGCATCGACACCAGGGCCGAGATCATCTCGTACTGGCACAACCAGTCCACGTTCGTCGACGGTCTCACCCAGGAGACCTGCCGGGACTTCGCCCACACGGCGTACGGACTCTCAGCGGCCTCGCACCTCGCCGAGACCGCGTGGATCCAGGGCCAGGACATCTGGGGTGAGATCAAGGACCGGATGCGGCACGCGTGGGGCCTGCACAGCAAGTACCAGAACGGCGAGCCGATGCCGTCGTGGCTGTGCGGCGGCACGCTCAGCCGTGAGCTCGGGCCGACGCCGGAGGTCAGCTACAACGCGCTGAACACCAGGCTCGGCATCGCGATGGCGAACACCAAGATCTACACGGAGTCGAATCGTCCACACGGGACCGACAACCTCTTCATCGCCTGGGAGACGCTGACTCACGCAGCCAACCCCTCCTAGGAGCGACTAGCGTGCCCTCATGACCGAGACACCGGACGTGAAGCCACGCAGCCGCGACGTGACCGACGGCCTGGAGCGCACCGCCGCGCGCGGCATGCTCCGGGCCGTCGGCATGGGTGACGAGGACTGGGAGAAGCCGCAGATCGGCGTCGCCTCGTCGTGGAACGAGATCACGCCCTGCAACCTGTCGCTGGACCGGCTCGCGAAGGCGTCGAAGGACGGCGTGCACGCGGCGGGCGGGTACCCGCTGGAGTTCGGCACGATCTCGGTGTCGGACGGCATCTCGATGGGCCACGAGGGCATGCACTTCTCGCTGGTCTCGCGCGAGGTGATCGCCGACAGCGTCGAGACCGTGATGATGGCCGAGCGGCTGGACGGTTCGGTGCTGCTCGCGGGCTGCGACAAGTCGTTGCCCGGCATGCTGATGGCGGCGGCGCGGCTCGACCTGGCCAGCGTGTTCCTCTACGCGGGGTCGATCCTGCCCGGCAGGGTCACGCTGACCGACGGCACCGAGAAGGAGGTCACGATCATCGACGCGTTCGAGGCCGTCGGGGCCTGCGCGCGCGGACTGATGAGCCGTGAGGACGTCGACCTGATCGAACGCGCGATCTGCCCCGGCGAGGGCGCGTGCGGTGGCATGTACACGGCGAACACCATGGCCAGCGCGGCCGAGGCGCTGGGCATGTCGCTGCCCGGCAGTGCCGCTCCCCCGGCCACCGACCGCCGCCGCGACGGGTTCGCGCGACGGTCAGGGCAGGCCGTGGTCGAGATGCTGCGCAAGGGCATCACGGCGCGGCAGATCATGACGCGCGAGGCGTTCGAGAACGCGATCTCCGTCGTCATGGCGTTCGGCGGCTCCACCAACGCGGTGCTGCACCTGCTCGCCATCGCGCACGAGGCCGGCGTCGAACTGTCGCTGGACGACTTCAGCCGCATCGGCGAGCGCGTGCCGCACCTCGCGGACGTGAAGCCGTTCGGGCGGCACGTGATGACGGACGTCGACCGCATCGGCGGCGTGCCCGTGGTGATGAAGGCGCTGCTGGACGCCGGTCTGCTGCACGGCGACTGCCTCACCGTCACCGGCCGCACGGTCGCCGAGAACCTCGCGGACATCAACCCGCCGGACCCCGACGGCCTGGTGCTGCGCGCGCTCGACAAGCCCATCCACCACACCGGCGGCATCACGATCCTCAAGGGCTCGCTCGCCCCGGACGGCGCCGTGGTCAAGTCCGCGGGCTTCGACTCGGACGTCTTCACCGGCACCGCGCGGGTGTTCGACCGCGAACGCGCCGCGATGGACGCGCTGGAGGACGGCACCATCACGGCCGGAGATGTCGTGGTCATCCGCTACGAGGGCCCCAAGGGCGGGCCCGGCATGCGGGAGATGCTCGCGATCACCGCGGCGATCAAGGGCGCGGGCCTCGGCAAGGACGTCCTGCTGCTCACCGACGGCCGGTTCTCCGGTGGCACGACCGGACTCTGCGTCGGGCACGTGGCACCGGAGGCCGTCGACGGCGGGCCCATCGCGTTCGTGCGCGACGGCGACCAGATCACGCTGAACGTCGCCAAGGGCACGCTCGACGTCGAGGCCGACCTGGACAGCCGCCGTGAGGGCTGGGCGCCGCTGCCCCCGCGGTACGAACGCGGTGTGCTCGCCAAGTACGCCAAGCTGGTCGGCTCCGCCTCACGCGGCGCGGTCTGCGACTAAGCACCTGTTCAGAAGCCCTGCCCGAACCGGCAGGCTACGCCCCCAACCCAGAACTTGAGCACACCCGGCTCAACTCTAGAACCTCACGCGGGGACCCTACGTACTCTCAGAACACACGCGGGGCCCCCGCGTGCCGCAGAAAAGAGAGCGCGCGAAGGCCCCTGGGGCACTTTCGGGGACTGGGTGCAACGGGCTGTGCCGGCCAGATGCTCAGACGCGAAGCCCGGCCGCCGAGCGGACCAGTGACTCCACTGGCGAGCCCGGCGGCCAGGCGAGCACCGTCGTCACGTCCGGCGCGTCGGTCACGGGCACCGCGACGTGCTCCGGCCACTGCCAGGCGCGGCTGGAGGCGGGGATGACGAGCAGGGTCCTGCCGAGCGCCACGAGCTGGGCGAGCTGCGACTGGGTGCGCACCTCGGGTCCCGGCCCGTCCGGGTAGGTGCCGTCTAGCCGGGGCCAGCGGGCGATCGGCAGGTCCGGTACAAAGCTGACCTCCGCCAGCGTGACGCTCTCGCGGGCCGCGAGCGGGTGCGCCGCAGGGACGATCGCCACCTGGCTCTCGGTGTGCAGGTCGGCGGTGTCGAACCCGGCGAGGTCGTCGAACGGCCGGTGCATCAGCGCGATGTCGGCCTGCCCGTCGCGCAGCCGGTGGGCCTGCTCCCCCACCTCGCACAGCAGGACCTCGACCGGGTCCGCCAGCGCGTCGAGCAGCGTCCGCAACAGCTCGTGCGACGCCCCTGCCTTCGTCACGAGCACCAACGGCCTCGCGGGGTCCCCGGCGCGGCGGGTGCGTCGGGCGGCGGCAGCGACCGCGTCGAGTGCCGTTCTGGCCTCCCGCAACAACACCTGGCCCGCGCCGGTGAGCGCGGCGCCACGGCGGTCCCGGTCGAGCAGCTGGACGCCGAGGCGTCGTTCCAGCTGGTGGATCGCCCGCGAGAGGGGCGGCTGGGCGATGCCGAGACGGGTGGCGGCACGGCCGAAGTGGAGCTCCTCCGCGACGGCCACGAAGTACCTGAGCTCGCGGGTCTCCAGATCGTCCACGGACCGAGCCTAATACCCGTGAGGTATCACAGCTTACTGAATCGATCTTGGACAGCGACCGCGCGGCAGACCGAGCATGAGGACGTGGACAAGAAGACTGCGCTGGTCACCGGCGCGAACAAGGGAATCGGCCTCGCCATCGCCGAAGGGCTCGGAGCGCTCGGCTTCCGGGTCGGGGTGGGCGCGCGCGACGACGTCCGCCGCAAGGACGCCGTCGAACACCTGCGCGCCAACGGGATCGACGCGTTCGGCGTCGCGCTGGACGTCACCTCCGACGACAGCGTCGCGGAGGCCGCCGCCACCATCGAACGGCTCGACGTGCTCGTCAACAACGCCGGCATCGGCGGCCGGACGGACTCGGGAGCCCAGGACCCGACGACGCTCGACCTCGACGTCGTCCGGACCGTCCTCGACACCAACGTGTTCGGGGTCGTCCGCGTCACGAACGCGATGCTCCCGCTGCTGCGCCGCTCCCCCTCGCCGCGGATCGTCAACGTGTCGAGCAACATGGGCTCGCTCGCGTTGCGGACCGGCCCGATCATGGCCGCGTACGCGCCGTCGAAGTCGATGCTCAACAGCATCACCGTCCAGTACGCGCGGGCGTTCGACGGCACGAACGTCATCGTCAACGCCTGCTGCCCCGGCTACGTCGCGACCGACTTCACCGGCTTCGCCTCACCGCGGACGCCCGAGCAGGGCGCCGCGATCGCGCTCCGGCTCGCGACCCTGCCCGACGACGGGCCGCGCGGTGGTTTCTTCGACGACGAGGGCGTCATCGCCTGGTGACCGGGGTCGCCCGGTCGGCTGAACCGCCAGGCGGGCGCGGTCACCCGGTCGGTGGTGCCCTGCGATTGAGTCCACAGTGGTGGGTACCTCGCGTTCACAGGCAACGGCCAACGCGGAGGGACGACACGATGATCGATCAGACGCACGTTGAGGCTCTGTACGACTGCGACGTGATCGACAACCGGGGCGAGAAGATCGGTTCGGTCAAACGGGTGTGGCTCGAGGACGGCACCGGCAAGCCGATGTGGGCCGAGGTCCACACCGGACTGTTCGGCATGAAGGAGAGCTTCGTGCCGATCCAGCAGGGACAGGTGGCGGGCGGCGCGATCACCGTCCCCGTCACCAAGGAGCAGGTGAAGGAGTCGCCGAGCATGCACACCTCGGGCGACCACATGTCGGACCAGGAGCAGGAGGCGCTCTACCGGCACTACGGGATGATCCCGCAGGCGAAGACCGGTGAGCACGACCGGCTCGGTGGCAAGGGCGGCAACGGCAAGCAGGCCGCCGGGCAGCAGGGTTCAGGGCAGCAGGGTTCCGGGCAGCGCGCCACCGGCCGTGGTGACGCGGCGGAGGTCACGCTCTCGGAGGAGAAGCTCGACGTCGGCACGCGCAGCGTCGAGACGGGCCGGGTGCGGCTGGTCAAGCACACGGTCACCGAGCAGCGCAACATCACCGTGCCCGTGACGCACGAGGAGGTCCGGGTCGTCCGCGAGCCCGCGCAGGGCAACACCGGCAGGGCGTTCACCGACGAACAGGCCGAGGTCACGCTGCACCGCGAGGAACCGGTGGTGCAGAAGCGCACCGAGGCCGTCGAACGGGTGCGGCTGGAGAAGGACTCCGTCACCGAGCAGAAGGACATCAAGGGCGAGGTCCGCAAGGAACGCGTCGAGGTCGAGCGCGACGACGAACCGCGCGGCCGCCGCTGACGAACCTCCAGTGAGCCGCCCACCACTTCCGTCGGTGGGCGGCTCACTGGTGCCCGCTAGTACAGGCTGTCGAGAACGTCCTTGTAGCGCCTCTCGATCTCGCGGCGGCGCGGCTTCAGCGACGCGGTCAGCAACCCGTCCTCGACGCTGAAGTCGTGCTCCAGCACGGCGAACCGCTTGATCGTCTCGTGCCTTGCGAGCTGCGCGTTGACGGTCCTGACCGCGTTGCCGACCTCGGTCTCGGCGTCCGTGAGTCCCGCCGCGGTGTCGGGGTCGAGCGTCACGAGCGCCACGCAGTACTTGCGCCGGTCGCCGTGCACGATCACGTTGCTGATGTACGGCGACGCGGCGTTGATCATGCTCTCGATCCTGGTCGGCGCCACGTACTTGCCGCCGGAGGTCTTGATCAGCTCCTTCTTGCGGTCGGTGATCCGCAACCGGCTCGCGTCGTCGAGCTCGCCGATGTCGCCGGTGTGCAGCCAGCCGTCTACCAGCGACTCGGCGGTCGCGTCCGGCCGGTTGTGGTAGCCGCGCATGACGCCGGGGCCGCGCAGCAGCACCTCGCCGTCGTCGGCGATCTTGACCTCCATGCCGGGGATCGGCGGCCCGACCGTGCCGATCGCGATCATGCCCGGCCGGTTGAAGAACGTCGCCGCGGACGACTCGGTGAGCCCGTAGCCCTCCAGGATCGTGATGCCGGCGCGCGCGAAGAACTCCGCGATCTCGGGCGCGAGCGGTGCCGAGCCCGACACGAAGTAGCGGATCCGGCCGCCCACGCGGTCGCGCAACTTGCGGTACACCAGGCGATCCGCGAGCCAGCGCGTCACAGGGCCGTGCTCGCGGTCGGCCCACCGGAAGATCTTCTCGGTGACGCCGCCCTTCTCCCGCGCCCCCGCGACGATCCGGCCGTGGATCTTCTCGAAGATGCGCGGCGCGGCGGCCACGATGGACGGCCGCAGCTCGCCGAGGTTGTCCACGATCCGCTCGACGCTGCCGTCGACGGCGGTGGGCACGCCCGCGGCGATCATCGCCATCGTCAGCACCTTGCCGAACGCGTGCGACAGCGGCAGCCACAGGAAGTGCAGGTCCGTCGGCTGCAGAATGCCCAGGGAGGCAACGGCTTCCGCCGTCGTCAGCCAGTTCTCGTGGGTCAGCTCGACGCCCTTGGGCGTGCCGGTCGTGCCCGAGGTGTAGATCAGCGTCGCCAGGTCGTCCGGTCCCAGCTCACCGATCAGCGCGTCGTAGTCACCCGAGTCCCGCGGGATCGCGCCGAACCGCAGCACCTCGACGCCGTCCGGCATCATCGCGGCGTGCTCGTCGGTCTCCACGACCACGATCCGGCTGCCGGAGTCGCCGATGATGTGCGCGACCTCCGCGGCCGTGCTGTTCGGGTAGATCGTCGTGGTGGCGCCACCCGCGGCGAGCACGGCGAGGTCGGTGACGATCCACTCGATCGTCGTGGGCCCCATCAACGCGACGCGGTCGCCCTTGCGCAGGCCCCTCCCGGCCAGTCCGAACGCCTCCGCGGCCACCCGTTCCTGCAGCTCGGCCCACGTGAGCGAGACCCAGCCACCGTTGTCGCGGTACCGCATCGCCTCGGCGTCGGGCGTGCGGGCGACCCGGTCGCGCAGCAGGCCGGGAATCGACAGCGCCATTGCTTCTCCCCTTCTCTGGAGCGTCGCTCCAGAGCGGTACTCTAACCCTCATGTCCGACCGACGACAGTCTCTCCTCGACGCGGCGCTCAAGCTCGTCGGGGAAGGCGGCCTCGACGCCGTCACGATCGCGGCGCTGACCGAGCGGTCCGGCATGTCGAACGGCAGCATCTACCACCACTTCGGCAGCCGCGCGGGCGTGTTCGCGCAGCTCTACGCCGACAGCTACTCCCGTTGTGTCGCCGCGATGCTGCCCGCGCTGCAGGCCGGCTCGGCCGAGGAGGGCGTGCGCGGCCTGACGCTGAGCTACCTCGACTGGGTCGTCGAGAACCCCAGCCGGGCGCGTTTCCTCTACGCCGCACCGGACCACGCCGACCCGGCGGCGAAGACGGCGGAGTTCGCGCCGGTGCTGGCCTGGTTCCTAGACCGGATGGCGGCCGGTGAGCTGCGCACGGTCCCGCCGTGGGCGCTGGAACCCGTGGCGATGGGACCGGCGCACGAGTCGGTGCGCCGGTTCCTGCTCGGGGTGTTCGAGCTGGAGCAGGCGCGCGAGCTCGTCGCGGACGCCGTGTGGGCCGTGCTCAAGCCCTGACTGGCCTTAGAACACACGTTCGATTATCCTGCGGTTCATGCGCCAGGGATCGCTGTTCGACCTGGAGACGGAGCCGGAACTGGCCCCGCTCGCCCCGCGCCGCACCGAACTCGGCCACGGCGCCTGGATCGACGTCCAGCCCGGCTGGCTCGCGGGCGCCGACGCGCTGTTCGACCAGCTCGTCGACGAGGTGCCGTGGCGGGCCGAACGCCGCCAGATGTACGACACCGTGGTCGACGTGCCGCGCCTGCTCTGCTTCTACAGCGGCGCGCTGCCGTTCGACGTCCTCACCACCGCCCGTGAGGCCTTGTCGCGGCACTACCTGCCCGAGCTCCAGGAGCCGTTCACCACCGCCGGGCTCTGCTACTACCGCGACGGGCGGGACAGCGTGGCGTGGCACGGCGACACCATCGGCCGCGGCCAGACCGAGGACACGATGGTCGCGATCCTGTCCGTCGGCACGCCACGCGCGCTGCTGCTCCGGCCGCGCGGTGGCGGTGAGACCCACAAGTACGCGCTCGGGCACGGCGACCTGCTCGTGATGGGCGGCTCGTGCCAGCGCACGTGGGAGCACGCGATCCCGAAGACCTCGAAGGTCGTCGGGCCGCGGATCAGCGTCCAGTTCCGCCCGCACGGAGTCCGCTAGCGACCAGCTCCTCGGACACCCGCCACACGCGCTGGGCCTCGTCGGCGTCCCGCAGGCGGCTGTAGAGGGCCTGCGGCGCGGGCGGGCCGCTCAGGTGCCCGAAGCGGGTCGGGCCGTAGAACGTGCCGACCTCGCGTGACGTCGCCGCGAGCAGTGCCGGCAGCTGAGCCGACTCGACCGTGCCGAGGACACCCACCGAGGACAGAACCCGGATCGCACGCACGCCCACGGTGTCGCTCGCGCGGCCGACCTCGGGACGGGCGGCGAGCAGGCTGGTCGGCGCGACGCCGGGGTGGGCGAGGTTGCTCGTGATGCCCCAGCCACCCGCCTCGCTGCGCCTCGCCAGTTCCAGCCCGAAGAGCCCGAAGGCGATCTTCGACTGGCTGTAGGCCTTGCCGCCGCTGTAGGAACGCTCCCAGTTCAGGTCGTCCCAGTTGATGGCGTTCTGGTTGGCGGCGATGCTGATCTGCGAGGTCACGCGGGCGCGACCGGCCTTCAGCAGCGGCAGGAGTTGAGCAACCAGGGCGAAGTGGCCGAGGTGGTTGGTGCCGAACTGCAGCTCGAACCCGTCCGCGGTCGTCTGCCGTTCGGGCGGGGTCATGACACCCGCGTTGTTGATCAGGATGTGGACCGGCTCGTCCTCCGCCAGCAACGTCTCGCCGAGCGCGGTGACCGAGGCCAGTGAGGAGAGGTCGAGCGACCGCAGCGACACGTCGGCGTCCGGGGTCTGCCGGCGGATCGCGGCGAGCGCGGCCTCGCCCTTGCGCGGGTTGCGGACGGGCATGACGACCTCGGCCCCTGCCGCCGCGAGCCGCCCGGCGATGCCGAGTCCGACACCGTCGCTGGCGCCGGTGATGACGGCGCGCTTGCCGGACAGGTCCGGGACCTCGACGTCGAACTTCCTGGTCATCGTGCACTCCCCTGCTCGTGGTGGTGTTGTTCCTCCACAGTGGCCGGACCAGCATGCCCGTATCCAGGACCTCTCGCTCCGTGGCTACGGCGGCGCGCACGCGGGAGGATCGAGGGGACGAGAGGAGCCGGCATGGCGATCGACCGGGCAGGCCTGGCGGCGTTCCTGCGCAACCGCAGGGAGGCGTTGCAGCCGGAGGACATCGGCCTGAGGCGCGGCCCGCGGCGTCGGACCAACGGCCTGCGCCGCGAGGAGGTCGCCGCCCGCTGCAACATGTCCACGGACTACTACGCGCGCCTGGAACAGGAACGCGGCACGCACCCGTCCGAGCAGATGATCGCGGCGATCGCGGCGGGCCTGCACCTGTCGCTGGACGAGCGCGACCACCTGTTCCGGCTCGCCGGCCACAGCCCGCCGTCCCGCGGCGCGATCAGCGAACACGTCAGCCCCGGCCTCGCGCGGATCTTCGACCGCCTGCACGACACCCCGGCCGAGATCGTCACGGAGCTCGGCGAGACCCTCCGCCAGACCGCGCTCGGCATCGCGCTCACCGGCGACGCGACCCGGCACACCGGCCCGGCCAGGAGCATCGGCTACCGGTGGTTCACCGATCCGGACTCCCGCGCGCTGTACGAGCCGGCCGACCACGAGTTCCTCGGCAGGATGTTCGCCTCGGGGCTGCGCGAGGCCCTCACCCGCCACGGCCCCGGCTCGCGCGCCGCGCACTACACCGACCTCCTGCTCGCGCGCAGCGAGGAGTTCCGGACCGTGTGGGCCGCCCAGGAGATCGGCCTGCGCCCCAAGGAGTTCAAGCGGTACGTCCACCCGAGCGTCGGCGCGCTGGAACTGCAGTGCCAGACGTTGCTCGACCCCGACCAGAACCACTTCCTGCTGGTCTACACCGCGACGCCCGGCACAGAGAGCTACGAGAAGCTGCAGCTGCTGTCCGTCATCGGATCCGTTGCGCCAGCGGGCTGACCAGCAACAGCAGCAGTCCCCAGTAGCTGATCCACGGCGACAGCACGAGGGCGATCAGCAGCACCACCGTCGGCACGACGGCCCGCAGCACCACCGGCCGCGAGAGCCCGCGCGCCTCCACGGCCAGCGCCGGGGTGCCGTGCACGAGCAGCGTGATCGCGGTCAGCAACGCGCTGCTGACGGTGATCGTGCCGATGTAGAAGTACTGGGTGAAGTGGTCCACTCCCGGCCGTCCGGCAAGCTCCGTCGGGAACGGCAGCACGACGATCGTCAACAGCCAGGCCATGTTCAGGAACACGAGCAGCGAGTTGTACTGCTTCACGTTCTCGAACAGCCGGTGGTGGGTGAACCACAGGTGCGCGATCACCGCGAAGCTCAGCAGGAAGCTGAAGATCTGCGGCCAGTGGTGGGAGACCAGCTCCTGGGCGGACTCGGTGCCCGGCTCCGAGGTGATCTCCACCAGCGGCAGCACCAGCAGGGTGATCGCGATGGCGACGACGGCGTCGGTGAAGAGGACCAGGCGGTCGGGCTCGCGCTTCATGGACACCCGACCACCGTAGTCCTGAGAGGACTCAGATCACGTCCACGAACACCGGGTTGGCGTAGAACCACAGGTCCGCCCACGGGTCCGAGTTCGCGAGCTCGTCCACCACCGGGTCACCGGACGAGGTGAGCCGCTTGCCGTCACTCCCCCGCAACCGCAGGTAGAACGACCGCTCGACGTTCTTGAACGTGTGCGTGAACCGGATCTTGCCGGTCCGCGGCACCTCGAACGTCTTCGCGACGGCCGTCTCCGGCGCCAGGAACAGGTCCCGGTCCACCGACGGCCCGGTGACCGGACCCGAGATCAGGTCGACCTTGGCCAGCACGGGCTTCGCACCCGAGAAGTTCGGTCCGGAGGCACGGTCGATCTCGATCGTCACCTCGACGTCGCCGCCGCGGCGCACGAACGTCCGCCCGCCCAGCGTCACGCCGCGCAGGTCGTCGCGCGATCGCACGCGCAGCTCCAGGCCGTCGATCAGGCGGCCGTGCACGGTCAGCACCTTGCCGGCCTGCAGGCCGCGCATGATGTCCACATAGGACTTCGTCCGGGAGCCGACGATGTTCGCGCCGTACTGGCCGGGGAAGAAGTCGCCGTAGTTCGTCTGCTTGACGCCCGAGTCGATCGGCGCGCCCTTCGACCCGGTCGTGGCGTAGTCCTGCTTGCCGGGCGTGAGGGTGTCGCCGAACACCTGGTGCACGTCCGAGTTCGCGGTGATCCACCAAGGCCGTCCCTCGGCGAGCAGGGAGTCCCACAGGCCGCCGACCTTGGCGGTCATCCAGTCGAAACCGCCGTGCGTGCGGTAGGACTCCGCCGGGTAGCCGGGGAACGACTCCGGCAGCGGGGCGGGCGTGTCGTAGTAGCCGCGCGCACGGCCGGGGCCGCCCGCGGACTTCGGCAGGCCGGCGGCCTGGTGGCCGGGCGCGCCCTCCATGCCGACCGCGACGCCGGGGGCCGCGTCTCGCCAGCCGCGGATCTCGTGCGGGCTGTCCACGCCGCGCCGTGACGGGTGGTTCGCGAACATCAGGGCGATCTCGGTCCGTCCGGAGAGGACCTGCGCCTCCAGGTACCGCAGCGCGGCCAGGGCGAGCGGTTCGGTGTTGTTCGCGATGCGGCCGTCGTAGGACAGCTCGAACGCCTTGAGGATGTCGACGGTGTTCTTGCCGGGCGGCATGAACACGGTGGCGTGCTCGGCGCCCGGGATGTTCCACTCGAGGCCCTGGTAGACCAGCACGTCGCGCTGCGACCGGCGGACGCGCTCGATGTCCGGCGTGATCTGGTCGATCGAGAACTTCTGGTGCGCGACGCCACCGTGGTCGGTGATGACGACCCAGTCGAGGCCGAACTCGTGCGCCTTCCCGACCTGCTGCGCGATCGTGTACTGGCCGTCGTCGGAGTACTGGGTGTGGATGTGGTGGTCGCCGGCGTACCAGCGGTCGCCCCCGCCCCACGGGTTGACGGGCACGTGCGCCTCTGCCTTGCCGGTACCGGCGGCGACGGCTCCGACGGCACCCGCCGCGATTCCCAGGCCTGCCAGGAACTTGCGGCGCTCGACCGACGACGGGCGGTCGTCCTCGGGGTCGAGCCAGCTGCCCTCGACCGGCTCTACCTCGTGGTGGTGGTGCGTGTGATCACCGTGCGAGTGATCGTGAGAGTGGGACATGCGCAGATCTCAACCGGTCGACCTTGCGTGGCAAACGAACGGACGATGAACCCTTGTACCGGGAATTTCACTCACAAGCCTGTTGCCAGCAACTTGCATCACTGGGCTTGAACAGCGAGCAACGCGAGGTCGTCGTGGTCGTCCTGGTCCAGCCACTTGAGCACGGCCTTCTCGCAGTGCCGGGCGATCTCCTCCGCTGAAAGCCCCTTGCACTCCTTCAGCAGCGCCTTCAGGCGATGTTCGCCGAACAGCTCCGTGCGGTCGGTGTGCGCGCGGGCCTCGGTGAACCCGTCGGAATAGAGCACCAGCGTGTCCCCCGGCGCGAGCGTGACCTGCTCGCCGGAGAACCGGACGTCGGACAGGATGCCGACGATCGCACCGGGCGCGCTCACCTCGTGCACGCTGCCGTCCGCCCGCAGGATCATCGGCGCCGGGTGGCCGCCGGACGCGAGCGAGAGCCGCGCTCCCCCGTTGGCCAGCGGCACCAGCTCGCCGACGACGATCGTGGTGAAGAGCTTCGACCCGGTGGCGCGCAACGAGGTGTTCAGCAGGTGCAGCAGCCGCACCGGGTTCGTCTCGACCAGCGAGAGCGCCTGCAGCGACTGCCGGACACGTCCACTGTGGACCGCTGCCTCCAGGCCGTGACCGCAGACGTCGCCCAGCGCGAACGTCACCGAGCCGTCCGTGCGCGGGTGCACGTCGTAGAAGTCGCCGCCGACCATCGCCCGCTGGTGGGCGGGGATGAACACCGAGGCCAACGTCACACCGCGCAGCTCGGGCAACGGCAGCGGCAGCAGCGCGGAACGCAGCACCTCGATCGTCCGCTGCTGCTCCGTCAGCTTCGACGCCGACTCCAGCGCCACGGCCGCGTGCTTGCCGAACAACCGGATGCGTTCCACGTCGCTCGGCGCGAAGTCGCCCTTGCGCAGCACGACCAGCGCGCCGCCGACCCCCAGCGGCACGGCCAGCGCGCCGCCGTCGAAGTCCTCCGGCACGCCCCAGCTGCCCTCACCCAAAGAGGTGATCCTGGCCAGGCTCGACGTGCCGGTCAGCACCTCGGAGATCGCCGATGCCCGACGAGGCGCGCGGGCGACCGTCGGCTCGCCGCCGCTGCACCGCCACCACTCGAGCCGGTCGCGCGTGGCGGGCACCACGGCGACGCAGTGCTCGCCCAGCAGCTCGGCCGCGAGCTGCACGATCGTCTTCAGGGTCAGTTCCCTCGACGTGCCGCCGGCGAGCCTCAGGTGGGCGTGGTCGAGCGTGGAGTCCGTGAAGTACCAGGCACTCCAGCCCTCGCCGAGGTCGTGCTGGCGACCGGCGACGTGCACGTCGAAGTGCCCGCCGAGGGTCAGGCGGGGGAACCGGTCGGCGGCCGCGGCGTTGCGCACCCGCACCATCCCGGCGGGGTCCACGACGAACACGGCCTCGCGCAGCCCGTCCACCAGGCGCTGCCAGCCGTCGAGGTCGATGCCCGTGGTGCTGCTCATCAGCAGGTGCCCAGCGCGGCCGGCCGAATCATCACGGCCTCCTGCGGGTAGTTGGCGTGCATCGCGGCATCAAGTTACCTCGCTCCCAACCTAACGTGGCAGGCTTGGCTGCGACCACCGAGGCACGGAGGCTTGGAGTGACCACGGCCAACGAAGAGACGGACGCGACCCTCGATCGGGTTCTCTCCGCCATGAGAGACCTGCGTGACGGCAACTTCCGCCGCAGGCTCGTCGTGCCGGGGAACGGGCCGGTCTCCGCGCTCGCGGACGTCTTCAACGAGATCGCGGAACGCAACCAGTGGCTGGCCGGTGAGCTCGGCCGGGTCCGCCAGGCGGTGGGCCAGGAGGGCAGGCTGACCGAACGGGTGGCACCCGCGGGCACCGCCGGTGGCTGGTCGCTGATCGCGGACTCGGTGAACGGCCTGGTCGAGGACCTGATGCGGCCGACGAGCGAGCTGAGCCGCGTGCTCGCCGCCGTCGCCGAGGGCGACCTGACCAAGCGCATGTCGGACCAGACGCTGCGCGGTGAGTTCGCCACACTGGGCTCGACGGTGAACGGCCTGGTAGACCAGCTGTCGTCGTTCGCGGACGAGGTCACCCGCGTCGCCCGCGAGGTCGGCACGGACGGCCGCCTGGGTGGTCAGGCGAAGGTGCCCGGCGTGGCCGGCACGTGGCGCGACCTGACCGACAACGTCAACTCGATGGCGAACAACCTGACCAACCAGGTCCGCAACATCGCCCAGGTCGCGACGGCGGTGGCGAACGGCGACCTGACGCAGAAGATCACCGTGGACGTCTCCGGCGAGATGCTGGAGCTGAAGAACACGCTGAACACGATGGTCGACCAGCTGTCGTCGTTCGCGGACGAGGTCACCCGCGTCGCCCGCGAGGTCGGCACGGACGGCAAGCTCGGCGGTCAGGCGAAGGTGCCCGGTGTCGCCGGCACGTGGCGCGACCTGACCGACAACGTGAACTTCATGGCGGACAACCTGACGACCCAGGTCCGCAACATCGCGCAGGTCACGACCGCCGTGGCGCTCGGCGACCTGACGCAGAAGATCACCGTCGACGCGCGCGGCGAGATCCTCGAGCTCAAGACCACGATCAACACGATGGTCGACCAGCTGTCGAGCTTCGGCGACGAGGTCACCCGCGTCGCCCGCGAGGTCGGCTCTGACGGCCGCCTCGGCGGTCAGGCGCAGGTGCCGGGCGTCGCGGGCACGTGGCGCGACCTCACCGAGTCGGTGAACGTCATGGCGAACAACCTGACGACCCAGGTCCGCAACATCGCCTCGGTGACCACCGCCATCGCGCGGGGCGACCTGACGCAGAAGATCACGATCGACGCCCGCGGCGAGATCCTCGAACTGAAGACCACGATCAACACGATGGTCGACCAGCTGTCGAGCTTCGCCGACGAGGCCACGCGTGTCGCCCGCGAGGTCGGCACCGAGGGACGGCTGGGCGGCCAGGCGACGGTGCCAGGCGTCGCGGGCACCTGGCGCGACCTGACCGACAACGTCAACTTCATGGCGAACAACCTGACCAACCAGGTCCGCAACATCGCGCACGTCGCCACGGCCGTCGCGAACGGCGACCTGTCGCAGAAGATCACCGTCGACGCGCGCGGCGAGATCCTCGAGCTCAAGTCCACGCTGAACGTCATGGTCGACCAGCTGTCGAGCTTCGCCGAGGAGGTCACGCGCGTCGCCCGCGAGGTCGGCACCGACGGCCGGCTGGGCGGTCAGGCGCGCGTGCAGGGCGTCGCCGGCACGTGGAAGGACCTGACGGACAACGTCAACCTGATGGCGGACAACCTGACCAACCAGGTCCGCAACATCGCCGCCGTCGCCACCGCCGTCGCGACCGGCGACCTCTCGAAGAAGATCACCGTCGAGGCCAAGGGCGAGGTCGCGGCCCTCGCCGAGACCCTGAACGGCATGGTCGACACGCTGCGCGCGTTCGGCGACGAGGTCACCCGTGTCGCCCGCGAGGTCGGCACCGAGGGCATCCTGGGCGGCCAGGCGCGCGTGTCCGGCGTCGCCGGCACGTGGAAGGACCTCACCGACTCGGTGAACTTCATGGCGGACAACCTGACCAACCAGGTCCGCAACATCGCCCAGGTCACCACGGCCGTCGCGCAGGGCGACCTGACGAAGAAGATCGACGTCTCGGCGCGCGGCGAGATCCTGGAGCTCAAGACCACGATCAACACGATGGTCGACCAGCTGTCATCGTTCGCCGACGAGGTCACCCGTGTCGCCCGCGAGGTCGGCACCGAGGGCAAGCTCGGCGGCCAGGCCGAGGTCGACGGCGTGGCCGGCACGTGGTCGAAGCTGACCGACAACGTGAACCAGCTGGCGTCCAACCTGACGACCCAGGTCCGCGCGATCGCCGCCGTCGCCACCGCCGTGACCGCGGGCGACCTGACCAGGCAGATCACCGTGGACGCGTCCGGTGAGCTCGCGGAGCTCAAGGACAACGTCAACCAGATGATCGCGAACCTGAAGGAGACCACCCGGGCCAACCGCGAGCAGTACTGGCTCAAGACGAACCTGGCCAGGCTCTCGGGTCTCATGCAGGGTCACCGCGACCTGCGCGCTCTGGCGTCGTTGATCATGAGCGAGCTGACGCCGCTGGTCAGCGCCCACCACGGCGCGTTCTTCCAGATCGAGGAGGACGAGTCCAAGCAGACGCTGGAGCTCACCGCCTCCTACGGCTTCCGCCTGGACTCCGCCCGCACGACCCGCGTGGCCATGGGCCAGTCGCTGGTCGGCCAGTCCGCGGTCGAGAAGAAGACGATCCTGGTCACCGACGTCCCCGGCGGCTACCTGACGGTCTCCTCCGCGCTGGGCGAGTCGACCCCGGTCAACCTGGTGATCCTGCCGATCCTGTTCCAGGGCGAGACGCTGGGCGTGATCGAGCTGGCGTCGCTCAACGAGTTCTCCGACGTCCACCTCGACCTCCTGGACCAGCTCAAGGAGGCCATCGGCGTCAACGTGAACACGCTGCTCGCCAACTCCCGCACCGACGCCCTGCTGGTCGAGTCGCAGCGCCTCACGACCGAGCTGCGCGCCGGTTCCGAGGAGCTGGAGGACCGGGCGCGGCAGCTGCAGACCGCCTCGAAGTACAAGTCCGAGTTCATGGCCAACATGTCCCACGAGCTGCGGACCCCGCTGAACTCGCTGCTGATCCTGGCCAAGCTGCTCGCGGACAACCTCGACGGCAACCTCAACCCCAAGCAGGTCGAGTTCGCCCGCACGATCCACTCGTCCGGTTCGGACCTGCTGCAGCTCATCAACGACATCCTCGACCTCACCAAGGTCGAGGCGGGCCACATGCAGCTGCATGAGGACCCGGTGCGCCTCGACGAGCTGGTGCGTTACGTCGAGACCCTGTGCCTGCCGCTGACGGCCGAGAAGAACCTCGAGTTCTCCGTCCGCGTGGACCCGAACGTGCCGGAGACCCTGCACACCGACGAGCACCGCCTCCAGCAGATCCTGCGCAACCTGCTGTCCAACGCCGTGAAGTTCACCCACGACGGCGGCATCCGCCTGCACGTGCGCATGGACGACCCGTCCACCGTGGCGTTCGACGTGCACGACACCGGCATCGGCATCCCGGCCGAGAAGCTCGCCGTCATCTTCGAGGCGTTCCAGCAGGCGGACGGCACGACGTCGCGCAAGTACGGCGGCACGGGCCTGGGCCTGTCCATCAGCCGTGAGCTGGCTCAGCTGCTCAACGGTGCTCTGCGCGTGCGTTCCGAACCGGGCATCGGGTCGACGTTCACCCTGTGCCTGCCGCTGGGCAAGGTCGTGTCGGACGCCATCGTCCTGCCCGAGCCGACGCCCATCGTCACGCCCGCTCCCGTGCTCGCCTCGTCCACCTCGATGCGCTTCCACGGCGAGAAGGTGCTCGTGGTGGACGACGACCTGCGCAACGTCTTCGCGCTGACGAGCGTGCTGGAGCTGCACGGCCTGGAAGCGATCTTCGCGGACAACGGCATCACGGGCGTGCGGGCCCTGGAGCAGTACGACGACGTGGCCATCGTCCTGATGGACATCATGATGCCCGAGCTGGACGGCAACGCCACGATCTCGGCGATCCGCGCGATGGAGCGCTACGCGGATCTCCCGGTCATCGCCGTCACCGCGAAGGCCATGAAGGGCGACCGCGAGAAGTCACTGGCCTCGGGCGCCACCGACTACGTGACGAAGCCGGTCGACACCGAACACCTCATCCGGCTGATCGCCTACTACCTGGGTGTGTCCGGAGAGGCCTGATCAGAGGCAGGGCCGGGCGCCGTTGCCCGGCCCTGCGGTCTCAGCGGGCCGAGTCCACGGCCTCCTGAACGGCCACGTCCACCGTCTCGTGCAGGCTCAGCACCTCGGCCACGTCGGCGAGCTCGAACAGCCGCCGCACGGGCCCCTGGGCGGCCGCGACGCGCAGCTGCCCGCCGGCCTCCGCGAGCCTGCGGTGCCAGTCGAGCACCAGCGCGAGCCCCGTGGAGTCCATGAAGGCCAGCTGGGCCAGGTCCAGCACGGCGTGCGACCCGGTCACGTCCGCGTCGAGCCGGGCAGCAAGCAGGGGGACGGTGTCGATGTCCAGCTCCCCGGCGACGGCGAGCACTCGCCATCCCCGCTGGATCTCGCTGCCGACGTTGAGCTCCATCGTCGCCGTTTCCTTCCGCCACGCCCGACTCGTGCGACCCAAATCGTGCAGCACGACGTCCGACCATGCGACCACCGGGGGGCTGAAAGATCCGAACGACGCGCCGGATGTGCGACGATGCGCCTTGTGTTGAACGACCCACTGGCAGAGGTGCGGGTGATCCTGACCGCCGAGGGCGGTTCGTGCGCTCGCGCACGTCAGGTGGTGCGCGAGGCGGCTGCCTCGTGGCAGTTGTCGGAGGACCTCACCGACGACGCGCAGCTCGTCGTGACCGAGCTCGTGTCCAACGGCATCGACCACGGTGAGGGACCGATCACACTCACGGTGAGCCGGAAGGCGGCCGGAATGCTCGTCGAGGTGCACGACAAGTCGCCGAGAATGCCTCAGCTCAGACCGGTGGATCCGAGCAGCGCGCGCGGGCGCGGAATGCAGCTCGTGCAGGCGCTGAGCGTGCGCTGGGGCACCACGCCGCGCACCGACGGCAAGGTCGTGTGGGCCCAGCTGGAGTCCTGACCACGCCCCGCTTCAGGTTGTGGACGTTGCACGAGGGCGCGTACGGTCGGTTCGGACGGGAGTCTTCATGAACCAACTTCGCCAGAGAACTACCTATGTCCAGTCCATTCCGATCGTCGCTGTGACCGGCGAGATCGACATGATGTCCTCGGCCCCGGTGACCAGCAGACTCGCCGAGCTGCTCGACCACAAGCCACCCGCACTGGTGATCGACCTGCGGGAAGTGCGCTTCTTCGGATCCGAGGGGATCCGGGCGCTGGTGGAGACCCAGGCCCAGGCCGACGAGCTCGGCGTCAAGTTCGGCGTCGTGAGCGACAGCAGGATCGTGCTGCGGCCGTTGGAGATGACGGCGGTCGACCAGTTGTTGTTGCTGTTCAACGACGTTGACGACGCGGTCACGGCACTGAGCGCCTGCTAGGCGGCCGACGAGCTCCGCGCGCGAGAGCGCTCCACCAGCGAGAGCAACAGACCTTCCTTGGTGGACCACGGCGAGATGTCCACGACGTCGTGGCCGGACACCTTCATCAACCCCTCCGCGACCACCGCGCCCGCCAGCGACTGCTGGGCCCGGTGGCGGGAGATCCCCGGCAGGGCCGCGCGTTCGCGCACCGAGAGCTTCGCTAGCCGCGGGATCCACTTCTCCAGGTCCTTGAGCCGCAACTGACGCGGCGCGTAGGCACCGTTGCGCGCGCCGGCGAGGCGGGCCAGCTGCTCGAACACCTTCGAGCACCCGACCGCGCGAGCGCTCTCACCCCAGGGGAACGCCGTCTCCAGCCGCTGCGCCACCTCGGCGCGCATGTCCGTGACGGTGAGCCCGGTGCGGGTCAAAGTCCTTGCCCCCAAAGGCAACGAGACCGCGCGCTCGGGTTCGGCCTCGGAACCGGCGGCCAGCTCGACGGTGCCGCCGCCGACGTCCAGCACGACCATGGGACCCGCGCTCCAGCCGAACCAGTGCCGGGCCGCGGCGTACGAGAGACGCGCTTCCTCCTTGCCGGACAACACCTTCAGGTCGACACCGGTGCGTCTGGCCACCTTGCGGATGACCTCGGCGGAGTTCGAGCTGTCGCGCACGGAGGACGTCGCGAAGGACAGGAACGGGACGTCGCGCGCCTTCTTGCGGGCGGCGCGGACGGCGACGCAGAGCGACTCGACACCGGCGTCGCTGATCGCCCCGGTGGAGTCGAGCTCGCGGTCCAGCCGCAGCCGGACCTTGTGGGACACCAGCGGACGCATCAGGTCTCGTTCCACGACCACCAGGTGTGCGCTGAAGCACCCGACGTCCAGAACTCCGACCGGCATCCGCCACCTCCCCTTCATCAAGTCTTCTTTACCCCATCGGCAGCCATTGTGCGGAACTCAGCCCCCGAACAGGCAATCTTGACCCGATGAGATGCGTTACAGTCACCGAATGTCACTGGCGGAGATCCCTTCCCGGCTCGAACACGCCCTCGGCACGGCACATTCCGGCGTGATCGTGCTGGCCGTGGACGGTCTCTCCTCGGACGTGGCCAAACAGTCCTGGCTGTCCGCCTCCGTCTCCACGCTGTCCTCGACGGTCCCCTCGACGACCGCGACGGCGTTGCTGACCGCGCTGACCGGCGTTCCCGCCGACGTCCACCGCGTGCCGGGAACGGTGTACCGCAACGGTTCCGGCCTCGTGCACGCCATCAACGGCATGCCGGCGATCCCGGCACTGACGACCGTGCTGGAGCGGCACGGCGCGACGGTGCTGGCCCGCGAGCTCGACCTGCTGGAGGGCACCTGGGCGCAGGCGCTGCTGCGGGGGTGCACCCGGATACCCGCGCAGGCCAAGCACAAACTCGCCGCCCAGGCAGAGGACCCGCCGCTGCTCGTCGCGAACGTCGTGGCCGATCTCGACAAGGCGCTCAAGGACGCCAGGTTCCTCTGGACGTACGTGAACGTCGGCGACCACGTGCACCGCCACGGGTACGACGAGTCGGTGCACGAGGCCATGCTCCGTCTGGACGCGCACGCTTCCCGTTGGGCCGCACAGGGTTGGACCGTCGTGGCGCATTCGGACCACGGCATGGTCCCCGTCGACCCCGACCCGGAGCTCGTCGAGGCGTGGGACGCGATCGTGCGCGAGGAGTGCGTGATCCCGTCCGGCGGCGCGGGCCGCACCCGGTGGCTCTACCCGAAGGCGGACCGCCTGGAGGCCGTTTTCGACCGCGTGGCAACGACTCTGGGCGACTCGGCGACGGTGCACCACGCCACCGACCTCGGGCTGCCGCAGCCGGAGGCGGGCCCCGTCGTCGCGGTGGCCGCGTCGCCCCGGTTCCCCGTTCCGGACCCGTCGGTCCGCTTCGAGCACGGCGGCCTGAGCCTCGACGAGATCGACGTCCCCTTCGCCGTGTGGCAAGCCGTACAGTGAGTGCGTGCGCGTCGAATTCTCCAGCAGCATAAGGAAAATCGATGCTGCCGATTGGGACGCGGTGGTCCGCGACGCGGGTGCTCCCGTCTTCTACCGGCACGCGTACGTCAGCGCCTACGAGCAGTCGCCGCTGACGACGGTCGACGCGTTCGCGTACTTCGTGGCGCGGGCGGGCGACAAGCCGATCGCCGTCATGCCCGCCTACCTCCAGACGGCCGTGAACCCGTTGCGCCGCATGTACGAGGTCTATCCGGAGGCGGCCGGTGAGCCCGCGCTGCTCAGCCACACCTGGCACTGCTACGACGCGCACGTGCCCGCCACCGCGGAGGTCCTGCCGAGGCTGCTGGACGCCATGATCCGCACGGCGTCGATGCTCGGCGCGCGCTGGTGCGGGTTCATGAACGTCCAGCGCGGCAACGACCTGTCGCAGGCGTTGCGGGCGGCGGGCCTGCCGGCGCGGCACCTCACCGACAGGTGGGCCGCCGGCCTGAGCACCTACGAGCACTACCTCGCGGGCCTGAGCCCGCGCGCCAGGGCGAACCTGCGGCGCAACGAGCGCAGAGCGGCCGAGTCCGGCGTCACCGTCGAGACGCTCCCCGTCGAGCACGCGTCGCTCGACGAGATCACGCTGCTGTGCGTCAAGACCGCCAGCCGCTTCGAGAACAACCGGTACCACCCCGGCCCGGCCTTCGCGCGGTTCGTGACGGCGCTGGGCGACCTGGCGCACGTGATCGAGGTGCGCCAGCACGGCAGGCTCGTCGCGGCCGGCGTCTGCCTCACCGACACCAGCCGCTTCCACACCTGGACGTGCGGCGTGGACTACGCGGTGGACGGCAACTACAGCCCGTACGGCGTGCTGTTCGCCGAGTCGGTCCGGCTCGCGATCCGCCTGGGCAAGTCCACGCTCGAGGGCGGCAGGGGCAACGCGGCCTTCAAGCGGCGGCACGGCCTGAGCCCCCGCCATCTGGACGCGGTTCTGCACCGCGTCTGAACGGTGCATTGTTCATCCTTGTGAACAATTCGTTCTACAACGTCGAAGTCCAGGAAGTTCATATATCTGATCAGTGCCGAACCACACCCTTTACGCTGTTCAGCAGCCCAGGACAAGACAAGGGAATCAATTTTTGACGCACCTTTACACGCGTTGATCCGATCTGGCAGGGTGACTCCGGGCGCAATACGAGAAAGGGACTGGACGGTCTCGTGAATCTGTCTCGACGCACCCTTCTGGCGTCCGCAGCCGCCACTCCCCTGCTCACCGGAGCAGGAGTCTCCATCGGTGCGGGAGAAGCCGCCGCTTCGCCCGCCACCCTCCGTGCCGCGCTCGACTACGGCAACACCAAGCTGAAGGCGGTCGCACCGGGCATCACTTCGTTCCCGGAGATCACCAGGGCCGAGAAGTGGACCTACGTCGCCGACGGCGGCTGGATCGGCGGTTTCTGGCCGGGCACCCTGTGGCTCGCGCACCTCGACAGCGGCGACGCGCAGTTCCGCGCGCTCGCCGAGGCCGCCAACGACAGGCTGGCACCGCGCCGGCTCCAGCCGCGCGACCACGACCTGGGTTTCCTCTTCTACCCGTCCTGGGTCACGGCGTACCGGCTCACCGGTGACACCAAGTGGCGTGACGGCGCGATCGACGCCGCGAACACGCTGATCCAGCGCTGGAACCCGGTCGGCAAGTACATCCGCGCGTGGGGTGCGCTGGGCACGCCGGGCAACGCGGGCCGCGTCATCATCGACACGATGATGAACCTGGACCTGCTCGCGTTCGCCACCGAGCAGACCGGCGACCGCAAGTTCCTCGACATCGCGATCGCCCACGCCAGGACCACCCAGACGCACTTCGTCCGCCAGGACGGCTCGACCCCGCACGTGTTCGACTTCAACCCGGACACCGGCGCGGCCATCGGCCCGAACACCGTGCAGGGCTACAGCCCGACGTCGTGCTGGGCGCGCGGCCAGGCGTGGGGCATCTACGGCTTCACGACGATGTACCGCCGCACGGGCCTGCGCGAGTTCCGCGACACCGCGCGCAAGCTGTCCGACTACGCGCTGTCGGTGCTCACGCCGGACAGCGTGCCGGTGTGGGACTACCGCTCGCCACTGGGCGTCAACGACATCAAGGACTCGTCGGCGGGCGCGATCATGGCGTGCGGCCTGCTCGACCTGGCCAAGGCCACCGGCACGGTCCGCTACCGCGACCGGGCGCTGAAGGTCCTCGACGGCCTGATCGGCACGTGTCTGACGACCAAGTCGACGCGGGCAGAGGCCATCATGGCCCGCGGCACCCGCAACCGGCCGTCCGAGGACGGCGTGGAGGTCTCGCTGCCGTACGGCGACTACTACCTGTACGAGGCGATCCTGCGCGTTCTCAAGCCCACGCAGATCGCCAAGGCCATCGCCCTGTAATCCCTTTTCAACGGCACGCGGGGACCTTTCGTACTGTCAGACAGTACGAAAGGTCCCCGCGTGCTACTGCTCGATCACCTTCGCCGTCGGGCCGTCGTTCCAGGTGGCTTCCAGCCTGGACAACCGGCCGGCGGCGTTGCGGAAGTTCACCACCAGCGGCCCGCCTGGCTGTTCCACGCGCACCGAGTACCCGTCGGCGGGTGTGGCCGACAGCGCCTCCACCCCTGACGGGCGGTAACGCACGACCACGTCCCCTCCGCGCAGGTGGAACGCGTGGACGTAGGAACCGTCCGCCTGCCATTCCCCCTGCGGAAGTTGAGCCGGGGAGGGGCGCGCATCCGTACTACTGGGAGGAACCGGAACGGATGACGTGACGACAGGAGCCCTGGTGGACGAAGGCGTGACAGGCGGAGTGTCGATGGAGGGCCCGGGTTCTGCGGGCACCGGGACGCTGACCGAGGTGATGGTCGGCATGGGCAGGACGGCCGAGCTCGTCGTGGACTCCAGCGCGGCGACCGGTGCGGGTTCCATCGCCCATCGGATCCCGAACCAGGACAGGCCGATAGCGACCGTGGTCACCAAAGCCCAGGCGACCAGGTATCCGACCGACCGTCTCACTGCGACAATCCTCCTGTAGCGGCTCATGGCATCAGTGCTGCTCGTCGAAGACGACCCGGTGGTGCGGGCCGCGATCACACGCGCTCTCACCGGCCAGGGCCACATCGTGCACGGTGTCGCGCTCGCGATCGAGGCTTTGCGCGAAGTCACCGCCAACTCCTACGACGTCGTGGTGCTCGACCTCGGGCTCCCCGACCTCGACGGTGGCGACGCGCTGCGGATGATCCGAGGCGTCACGAACACCCCGGTGGTCATCGCGACCGCCCGCGACGACGAGACCGAGATCATCCGGTTGCTCAACGCGGGCGCGGACGACTACCTCGTCAAACCCTTCGCGGCCGAGCACCTCGAAGCCCGCCTGCAGGCGGTGCTCCGGCGCGCCCGCGACAGCAAGCAGCTCGTCATCGGCGGCCTGGAGATCGACGTGAACCTCCGCAGGGCCACTGTGGACGGCCAGGAGCTCTCCTTGACGCACAAGGAGTTCGAGCTGCTCTCCTACCTCGCGGCACGGCAGGGGGAAGTGGTGCCGCGGGCGGAGATCCTGTCGAGTCTCTGGCCGTCCAACCGGGACGACCAGACGCTCGACGTCCACCTGTCCTGGCTGCGCCGCAAACTCGGTGAGCGGGCCGCGCAGCCCCGTTATCTGCACACGGTTCGAGGGGTCGGCGTGCGTCTGGTCGACCCGCGATGAGACGTTCACTGGTGCTGGTCGCTCTCGCGGCGACCAGCATGGTGGCGCTGGCGTTCCTCGTCCCGCTGGCGATCATCGTGAAGAGCTCCGCGTACACCCGCGCCCTGAGCGAGGCGGAGACCGAGGCCAACGCGATGACGCGGACGTTGCTGATCACCCTCAAACCGCAGGAGATCCGCCAGGTGATCAGGAGCACCCGGTACGGCGGTCAGCAGCGGCTGGCGGTGCACCTGAACGCCCCGTCCAACACCTACGGCTACTCGCACATCACCGCGGTGGACCTGCAGGAGGCCCGCAACCGCGCGACGGCGTCCACGGTCGAGAGGCCGGACGGCGTGGCCTACCTGCAGCCGCTGTTCACCAGCGAGCGCGGGATCGCCATCGTCGAGGCGTTCGTACCGCACGAGCAGCTCACCCGCGGCGTGATCGGCACCTGGTGGGTGCTGGCGGGCGTCGCGGTCGGCCTGGTCGCCGGCTCGGTGCTCGTGGCCGACCGGCTGGGCGCACGGGCCGTGAAAGCCACGCGCGCGCTGGCCGAAGGTGCGCGCCGGATGGGCCAGGGCGACCTCACGGCCCGTGTGCCGGTGAAGGGGCCGACCGAGTTCAAAGAGGTCGGCAAGGCCTTCAACGCCATGGCTGAACGCGTCCGGCACCTGCTCGCCGCCGAACGCGAGGTGGTCGCCGACCTCTCGCACCGCCTGAGAACGCCTCTCACGGCCCTTCTCCTGGACGCGGACACCCTCGGGAGTGGTCCAGGGGCGGACCGGGTCCGTGAGGCCGTCCAGGGACTGGAGAGGGAGGTCGACGAGATCATCAAGGCGGCCCGCTCCGGCCTGCAGCCCGACGACAGCGGCACCGACGCGGCCGGCGTGGTGCGCGACCGGCTGGTGTTCTGGTCCGCGCTCGCCGACGACCAGGAACGACCGTGGACGGTCCGCGGGGCCGACAAGCCCGCGCCCGTGCCGCTCGCCCGCACCGATCTCGCGGCTGCGCTGGACGCGTTGCTGGGCAACGTCTTCCGCTACACGCCGGAGGGCACGCGGTTCGCCGTGACGCTCGTGCACCAGGCCGACCTGGTGGCGCTGGTGGTCGAGGACGCGGGGCCCGGCATCGCGGACACCGAACGGGCCGTGCGGCGCGGGGCCAGCGGTGGCGGGTCCACCGGGCTGGGGCTCGACATCGCCCGCCGTGCCGCGGAACGCACGGGAGGTTCTCTCCACGTCGACCGCGGTCCGTTGGGCGGTGCACGCGTGCAATTGAGGCTCCGGAGGCTCTAGGACCCCTTCTGGGTCGGGAAACGACGAACGCCGCCGGCGGCGCGGACCGTGGGACGGGTCCAGCGCCGCCGGCGGGCACCGGCCGGCTGCGCGGCACCGCTGCCGCACCACCGAGTCCCGAGCAGGAGGAAGGAACCCGATGAGCAGTGCGCGCTTGCCTTCCCACACCGGTGTAACGAGGTGGATCTGCCGGGGCTCTCGGCTCCAGGTGTGGGGACCGGCGTATTCAGTGAGGCTTGGCCGATCGTTTTTTGCGATCTGACATGAAGTTAGCCGACCGCTGATCGTCGCCAATCCACCGTTCAGACGATTAATCCGTTTTAAATATTTTTAAGTTCGCCCGGTCGGTCGTCCGCGACTTAAGTGAATTTAAGATAACGTCATCCGCACGCCGCCATCCCCGTTCGAATGTGAAAGGCCACTCATGCTCAGCGCGATGGCAGCTACGGGTTTGACACTCTCTCTCCTCTTCGCCCCCGAGGCGTCCAGCACGGCCGATGTCGTTCCGCCCGGAAAAATCACGGTCGACGTAGTCACGGTGAACGGTTCCGGTTGCCCCGCCGGAACGGCCGCGGTGGCGGTTTCGGACGACAACACGTCATTCACGGTGACTTACAGCGACTACACCGCGCAGGCCGGTTCCGGATCGACACCGACGCAGTTCCGCAAGAACTGCCAGCTGAACCTGCGCGTGCACTACCCGCAGGGCTTCACGTTCGGGATCGCGAAGGCCGACTACCGCGGGTTCGCGCACTTACCCGGAGGCGCGCGCGGGACGCAGCGCGCGAGCTACTACTTCGCCGGCCAGTCGTCGACGGTCACGAGCACGCACAACATCGCGGCCCCCACGAGCGACAACTGGCAGTTCACCGATTCCACCGACGTCGCGGAGATCGTCTTCGCGCCGTGCGGCGCGGTGCGGCACCTGAACGTGAACACCGAGGTCCGAGCATTCACGAACGCGTCGAACCAGCCCGCGTTCGTGTCGATGGACTCCACCGACGGGAGCGTCCGCACCCGCTACCAGTTCGCCTGGAAGCGATGCTGACCCGAAATGATCACGGAGGGGGCCTGACGCTATACTCACAGTGAGCATCAGGCCCTCTTCTCGTGACCCACACGTGACTTTTGACGGGTGAGTCAACCGGACCATTGCTTCCCGCGTATACCCATGTAGATTCCCGCTCACCGTGACGGCCATTCGGGTGACTGTCGCGGACTCGCGCGCCGCACGCGAAACGGAGGCAGCATGCAGGCGAACGCCCAGACCGCCCAGGTCGACGACCTGACACTCATCGCGCTGCCCACCGCGGTGAACTGCGCGGATCTGTTCGTGCGCTTCACTCTCGGGGAGTGGCGCCTGCGCAACATGACCGCGGAGTGCTCGGCCGTCGCTTGCGCACTGGTCGAGGCAGCCGTGGAATCGGCAGACCCCAAGACCTCGCGGCTCATCACGCTGCGACTGCGACTGAGCGGCGACTACCTCGTCGTCGAGCTGGAGGCAGCCAGGTTCATCATGCCGCCCACCTCGCCCGACCTGCGCACAGGAGAGCTCCAGCTCGGCGGTGGCATCAAGCTGATCTGGTGCGAGATGCAGCTGCCGACCGGCGTGAACGCCAACGCGGTACCGCTGCCCAGGCGCGAGAAGCGCCGCTCCCCCGCGGCCGAGGCGCTGGGCGACGAGCCGGACGTCGATCCCGAGCTCATCCAGCGCATCCTGTTCGGCCTCGGCGGCTCGATGGGCAACGGCCACCAGCGCTGACTCGAACTTCACCCGCAAGGGCGCGTCCGTCAGTGGACGCGCCCTTGTCGCGTTTTCGTCAGGTTCCCGACGTAAACGCTTCACGAATTGTTTTCCGGGTTCCTGAACAGCGTTCCCTGCAAGTGGACGGCAATTCACCCACGGCAGCTCGGAATATTTGAGAGCGCTTTCACGCGTCAATGTTGCTCTGGTTGGCGGACGGTTCGTCAACATCCTTTCCGATACGGTCTCGTACCACGCCGCCCGAACTGTCCTGCACATTCGGAAAGGTGTCCCATGATTAGCACGCTGGCCGCAGCCGGCCTGGCTCTGTCCACCATCGTCGTTCCCCCGGTCGCCGACCCGCCCCCGACGGGCCAGATCACCATCGACGTCGTCACCGTGAACGGCTCCGGCTGCCGCATCGGCACCGCCGCGATCGCCGTCTCCCCGGACAACAAGGCGTTCACGGTCACCTACAGCGACTACCTGGCGCAGGTGGGCCCGACCTCGGCGCCGACCGATTTCCGGAAGAACTGCCAGCTGAACCTCAAGGTCAACGTTCCCGGCGGCTTCACCTACGGCATCGCACAGGCCGACTACAGAGGTTTCGCCCACCTGGAAAAGGGCGCGAAGGGAACACAGAAAGCGAGCTACTACTTCCAGGGAATGTCGGACAACGACCAGCGGTCCAAGACCTGGAACGGCGCGCTGAGCGACGACTGGCAGGTCACCCACAAGACCGACGTCGCCTCGATCATCTACCACCCGTGCGGGGCGAAGCGGAACTTCAACATCAACACGGAGCTGCGGGTGGACAAGGGCACGTCCGACCCGAAGAAGACCAGCTTCATGGCGATGGACTCGACCGATGGGTCGATCGAGACCATCTACCACTTCGCGTGGAAGAAGTGCCCGAAGTAGGTCCGGTGGTCCGGAGGTAGACGGCGTCCTCGCACGGCAAGGCCGGAGCCCAGGAGGCATGGGCTCCGGCCTTGCCGTTCCCTCTTCCCAGATCAGATGTTCTGGTTCGCGAACCCCTTCGTCGCGATCTTCGACAACATCCCCTGCCACACCGACGTGCTGGTGTGCGGGTCGCCGGTCACGCCGAGCGCCGACTTGAGACCGTTGAACGCGCTCGTCGTGGCAGGGCCCCAGATGCCGTCGATCGCGAGGCCGGAGCCGCGGAAGTTGTTGCACGTGCCCTGCACGAACTTCGTGTCCGCCTCGGAGTCCTTGAGCACGCGGACCGGCATGCCGCCGAAGTCGGAGTGGATGTGGTCGCGGTGGTCGGCGTTGTACCAGCCGTCGAGCACGTAGCGGAACCGGCGGCGGCACACGGCTTCCGTTGCGAGGTAGCGCTTGCGCAATGCCGCGGTGCCGGAGGCGTGGTGCTGGTCGAGTGGCGAGGTGACGTTGCCGTTGGACCAGCGCACGTGGTCGAGGTCCATGGCGGTGCCGGCGCCGTGCTGGCCGGGCTTGTCGACGTAGAAGCCCGCCGAGACGATGTAGCTGATCGAGCCGTAGCTCGACGAGAGCGAGCGCAGGTCGCGGACCCAGGCGACGAGCGCGTTGTAGAACGCGTCGGTGGCCTGCCAGTTGCGCGCGGTCGTGTTGCCTCGGTTGGAACGCCAGTAGTAGACGGGAGTGCCGTCGATCTTCTGGAACGTCATCAACGCGAGTGCGCCCACCGCGGGTGCGAACTCGGACTCGCGGTGCTGGTCGTTGGTCTCGGGGGCGGCACTGGCCAGGCCCGGAGCGATGGTGGACAGGCCGGCGAGACCGGCGACCGCCGCCGCGCCCGTGACGAAGCCGCGCCTGGTGACGTTGTTCTCGAACACCCCAGTACTCCCTCTGTGTCCAAGCCGGGGGCGGCAGGGGGAAGAGCCTGTCTCACCCATCGGCCCGACGGAGTCTAGGGACAGCGGCCGAACGGTGGAATCGGGCCTGACCTGCGTTTTTCCTTTGCCTTTACCGGCGCGGTCGGCGCGTGCCAGACCGCCGCGCGGGAGAGGTCGATCTTGGCTGGTGCGCGGCGTGGAGGGCTGTCCGCGGTCTCGGTGGCGCTGCTCGCACCGGCTCTGGCGTTGCTCGGGAACCTCGCGACGAACACCGTCCAGGTCTCGTGGCGCTGGTGGCCGCTGACGGTGTGGATCGTCGTGGCGCTCCTGCTGCGCCTGGTCGTGGAGAGCCGCAGCCGCAGGAGGGTGGTCCTGCGGGCGCTGCGGCCGGAGGCTCTGCTCCCGACGGCGAACGGGCTCGCGAACCCGCCCGGCTCACCGTGGAGGCGCGCCGGGCGGAGCGGGTCGTGCTGTCGCCGGTGACGTTCCGGACCGAGTGCGTCCCCTGGCGGCTGGTGATCCACTGGACCCGGTCAGCCTGGGGGAGAGCGGCTGCACGTCCTGCGGCGAGCACCTCGGCATGACGGCGCAGCCGGACCAGGCCTGGCTCGACGCGATCCGTTACGACTGAGTCGCGTGCACGGGCCCGAGCACGCGGGTCAGGCTCCTCTCGGTGTCGTTGCCCAGCTTCTCCAGCGCGAGCTTCGCGACCGGCGCCCCGAACCTCGCCAGCCCGTTGAACTCGACGTGCGCGCGGTAGGCGATCCTGGCCGTGCCGGGCTGCGGTCCCGCGCTGATCGAGATGTCGTCGGTCGAGGTGGCGGTGTCGTTGCGCCCCACGAACTGCAGCCCGCTGGGGTCGTCCCGGGTCAGCTCGTAGACCAGCTCGGTCTTGCGGCCGAGGAACGACGACACGTTGCGCCAGCGCGAACCGACCGCGACCGGGCCGGTGTCCAGGCGCGTGCAGGACACGGTGCCCGGATCCCACTGCTCGGCGCGGGAGAAGTCGCGCAGGTACTCGGTCACGCCCTCGGGGGTGGACGCGACGGTGAAGGTGCGCTCGACGTCCACACCGGACACGTGCGGCGAGTTGAACGCCTGCGGCGCGAGGTGCAGCCGGTACTGGTCGACGAGCTCGGCCTGGCTCCCGGCCCGGTGCTCCAGCCGCTCCAGCCGGGTGTCGTCGAAGCTGTTCAGCTTCCGCAGCGTGCGCCACAGCGAGGTCTTGCCCTCGATGCCGACGCGCAGGGTCTCCAGTTCGAGGACGTCGCTCAGCGGCGAACGGCCGAGCACCCTGCCGTTGAACTTGAGCCTGCCCGCCTTCTCCGTGAGCCAGCCGATCGCCTCCTTGTGCGGACGCGGCTCGACGCCGGTCTCGCGCATGAGGTCGAGCAGCTCCTTGCGGTCGGCCTCGATGTCGTCCGCGAGAATGCGCAGCTCGGGGTGGGTGCGGCTGATGCGACGGGCGAGCTCGGTGCCCGCCATCGCCCCGGCCAGGTGGTCGTTGAGGTAGATGCCCAGCAGCTCGGTGTTCACGCTCTGCGGTTACCCGCCGCCAACCTTCTGAACCACACCACTACGGACCTGCCGGGCCCAGCTGGTAGCCCTGGTTCCAGAGCGTCTTGATCACCAGGCCGAGCGGGGAGATCCGCCGCCGCAACCGCATGATGTGCAGGTGCAGGGCGTTGCTGGTGTCGCCGTCCTTGGTGGGCAGGCAGAGCAGCAGGTCCTCGCGCGTGGTGAGCGACCGGAAGCGTCTGAGCAGCTCGCCGACCAGCGCCCGTTCCGTCGGCGAGAGCACGACCGACCGCGTGCGGAACCGCAGGATGCCGGACATGTCCAGCTCCGGCACGGCGTAGCGGGCCGCGCGGGCTCTGAGCATGGCGATGCGCACGGCCAGGTCCTGGTGCGGCACCGGCGCGCGGACCCAGTCCTCCCGCATGTCGGTGAGCACGGGCGCGGGGACGTTCTTCTCCAGCACCAGCAGGCACAGCGTCCCGCTGCGCTGGCACGCCTCCCGTGCCGCCGCGTCCACCGGCCAGCGCACGACCTCGACGGGGAGATGGTTCACCAGGTTCGACATACGTCCACTTCCGCTTGTCCACCACGGAGAGCACCGAACCAGCCTTCGGCTTGCTGTGGACGGTAGACGCGTCGGATGTTTCCGCACCATTGCGCGGTGACCCCGGGAGGTCACCGCGCGGTAAGTGCGCGGGAACTACTTCTTGGCGACCAGCGTGAGCACGTCGTACTTGGCGACGGACTCGCCCTTCTGGTTCGCGACGTCCGCGTCCCAGCGGACCTCGCCGTACTCCTGGTCCTCGCGCGGCGTGATCTGCTTGACCGTCAGCGTCACGGTCAGCTGGTCGCCGGGGAACGTCGGCGTGACGAACCGCAGGTTCTCCAGCCCGTAGTTCGCCAGCACAGGTCCCGGCTCCGGCGAGACGAAGAGCCCCGCCGCGAACGACACCACGAGGTAGCCGTGCGCGACCCTGCCGCCGAAGAACGGGTTCGCCGCGGCGGCCTCCTCGTCCATGTGCGCGTAGAACGTGTCGCCGGTGAACTCCGCGAAGTGCTCGATGTCCTCCAGCGTCACCTCGCGCGGCCCTGCCACGACCGTGTCGCCCAGGCACAGCTCGGCGAGGGTCTTGCGGAACGGGTGCACTTCTTCCTCACGGCGAGGCGCGCCCGTGACCCAGCGGTTCGTGATGGCGCTCAAGGCGCGCGGGCTGCCCTGCACGGCCGTGCGCTGCATGTGGTGCAGCACGCCGCGCATGCCGCCCATCTCCTCACCGCCACCGGCACGCCCAGGTCCGCCGTGCACGAGCATCGGCAGCGGTGAGCCGTGCCCGGTCGACTCGCCTGCGTCCTCGCGGTCCAGCACCAGCAACCGGCCGTGCCACGGCGCCACGCCGATCACGACGTCGCGCACGAAGTCCGTGTCGGCCGAGACGACCGAGCCGACCAGCGAACCCTGGCCGCGCGCCGCCAGCGCGACGGCGTCGTCGACGGAGGTGTACGGCATCAGCGTCGACACCGGCCCGAACGCCTCGACCTCGTGCGGCTGGGCGGCATCGGCGGCCGCGCGCAGCAGCATCGGCGACATGAACGCGCCGCGCTCGGCGTCAGCGTCCACAAGAGACAGAGCACCGTCGCCGTAGACGACAGAGGCGTTCTCCCGCAACGCCTTGAGCGAGCGGAGCACCTCCTCGCGCTGCTCCAGCCCGGCCAGCGCGCCCATCTTCACGGACTTGTCGGCGGGGTTGCCGATCACGACCTCGGCCAGCTTCGCCGCCACGGCCTCGCCGACCTCGTCGATCAGCGAGGCGGGCACCAGCGCGCGCCGGATCGCCGTGCACTTCTGGCCGGCCTTGGTCGTCATCTCGGCCACCAGCTGACCCACGAACAGGTCGAACTCGGGCGTGCCCGCCACCGCGTCCGGGCCGAGGATCGAGCAGTTCAGCGAGTCTGCCTCGGCGTTGAACCGCACCGACGACCGGATCACGGCCTGGTGCGTGCGCAGGTGCTGGGCCGTGGACGCGGAGCCGGTGAAGCCGACCAGGTCCTGCTCGGTCAGGTGGTCCAGCAGGTCGCCCGCCGAACCGCAGACCAGCTGCAGCGACCCCTCCGGCAGCAGCCCGGAGGCGAGCATCAGCTCGACCATCTTCTCGGTCACGTACGCCGTCTGGGACGCCGGCTTGATCAGCGACGGCACCCCGGCGATGAACGCGGGCGCGAACTTCTCGAGCGGCCCCCACATGGGGAAGTTGAAGGCGTTGATCTGCACCGCGACGCCTCGCAGCGGTGTGCAGATGTGCTGGCCGACGAACGTGCCGCCGCGCCCGAGCGGCTCGACGGGCCCGTCGACGTAGACCTTATCGTTCGGCAGCTCGCGCTTGGCCTTGGACGCGTACCCGAGCAGCACGCCGAAGCCGCCGTCGATGTCGATCCACGAGTCGGACCTGGTCGCGCCCGACCGCGCCGACAGGGCGTACAGCTCGGCCTTGTGCTCCTTCAGGTACAGCCCGACGGCCTTCAGCAGCTGCGCGCGCTGGTGGAAGGTGAGCTCGCGCAACGCGGGCCCGCCGACCTCGCGCCCGTACCGCAGCGCCGCCCCCATGTCGACGCCGGCCGACGAGATCCGGGCGATCTCCTCGCCCGTGACGGCGTCGTGCAACGGCGCGCCCTCCACGGAGGGCGTGTGCCATCCACCCGACACGTAGCTGCGCAGCAAGCTCATCGAGCCAACCCTTCTCACAAGGGCCGCAGGATCCGCTGCGACCCGTCCACCCGGCAACGTATCAGGGGTGCGAGAGGGAGGCGCAGTGCTCAGCGCGTGCCGAAGTCCTGCGTCCAGTAGTGGCCGTAGGTCGTGCCCTGCCGGTACTGGTGACCGACACCGATGTCACGAAGGGCGCAGTTCAGGATGTTGGCCCGGTGCCCGGAGCTGTTCATCCACCCGTGCACGACCTCGGCGGCCTTCGGGTACCCGGCGGCGACGTTCTCCGCGGCCCTGGTCCAGCGGGTGTACCCGGCCCGTTCGATCCGCACGACCACGGTGCTGCCGTCCGAGCCGGTGTGGCCCATGAAGTTCTTCGCGGCCATGTCGGCCGAGTGCCGCTGGGCCGCGGTGTTCAGCGCGGCGTTCGACCGCAGGGCGGGACAGCCGGCCTTGGCGCGTTCGGCGTTCGTGAGGGCGATGACGTCCTCCTGCACGGTGGCCGCCGACGCCTGGGGTGTGAGCACGGCCGCCAGGGTCATGGCGACGAGCAGGGAGGTTCGCAACATGGTTGATCTCCTGTGAGAGAAGGGGGAGCCGGGGTTCCTGCTCCCCCTCGGCGTGCTGAGGTCAGACGATCTGCCACGTCACGTTGATGATCCCGACCGAGGTGTTGGCCAGCCGGGAGAAGGCGGGCTGGCTGAGGTCGATCTTGTTGCTCGCGCAGCTGGGGCACTTGTCCTTGATCGGCACCGTGATGGTCCTGCCGTTGTGCGTGACCCGGATCGACTTGCGGCACAACGGGTCGTTGTTCGGGTTGGGCGTCGTCCACAGCGCGGCGGGTGCCGCGACCAGCAGTTCGGTGGCCGCGTTGATCTTGGTGCCGCAGGCGCCGTAGCCGGCGTCGTTGTAGTAGCTGGCGGTGCCGCTGACGGCGGAGGCGGTGCCGGAGAAGACGAACGAGAGGACCGCTGCCGACGCGACGGCGCCGAGCACCTTGGCGGTGGACTTCATGGTTCTCCTTTCACGGGTGGGGACCGTCTCAGGCCACGGAGTGGAACGTGACCTTGAAACCGCTGCAGTTCGCGCACTGGAACACGGTCTGGTTGCCGGGTTCGGTGTCCTGTTTGGACCAGGCGTAGGCCTTGGGGCAGCGGGACTTGATCGTGTTGCTGTAGTCGGTCTGCGCGTCGCGGTCGGGGTTGACGCAGTTGATCCGCTGGCCGTTGACGCCGTACTTGACGTACGCGGGGTTGCAGCGGGGCAGCAGGTTCTCGGTGCACCCGGCGGTGCCGCACGAGGTCGAGCCCGGCGGTATGACCGCGTTCACCGCCGAGATGCTCACCGGCACCGAGAACGCGTTGACGTAGCTGACGTTGTACCAAGGCGCAAGCCGGTCGCGGGTGTCGAAGTTGAACTCGGCGAGGCTCGCGGGCTGCTCACCGGTGACGCAGCGGGCCGCCTGGACGCCGCAGTCCCCCACCGCGCAACGGAAGTTCGAGCCGGAGGTGCCCGTGCAGCCCTGCCGGGCGAAGAACGTGCCGCGCCAGTGGCCTGGAGAGGACGTCTCGGGGATCGTGATCGTGGCGGACTGGCCGTTCTGCAGCACGGGCAGGTTCGTCAGCGCCCGCGAGCCGTCCGCGTTGACGGTGCTGCCCACCCAGATCGTCTGACCGGTGTTGTTGACCAGCGTGACCGTGTGGTCGATCGCCGCGTTCGCCGTGGACGTGCCGGCGACGACGAAGGCGAGTGCGAACAGTGCCGCGACCCAGCGGCCGAGTGATCGTGTGGACAATTGCGGGCTCCCTCCTGCGAAACCGGCGCTGGTGCACCGGATGTCGTCAGGACTCCACGATCACGTGGAGGGGCCGCCGGGGGCACCACGGTGAGTCCGCAAAGTTCCGGGAGGGGTCGTGCGGAACCGGGCCCGCCTGGCCTGCAGCTCGCGCCGGCCCGACAGCCCGAGCTTGCGGTAGACCCTGGTCAGGTGCAGCTCCACGGTCCGCGTCGCCATCGCGAGCCTGGCCGCGATCTCCCTGTTGTTCAGGCCCGCGTGCACGAGCCGCGCGACCTCGGCCTCGACCGTCGTCAGCGCCGGTTCCGCCCCTGCGCCGCTGATCGCCTCCTCGGCACGCCGCACGAGGACGGTGTCACCGGCGTCGAGGGCCGTCGCACGTGCCTGCGCGTAGACCTCGGCCGCCTGCTTGCCGTGTGCGGTGAGGCGGTCGCCGTAGTCGCAGAGCACTTCCGCGAGTTCCAAACGGGCGTGCGCCATCTCCAGCAGGCGGATCGCGCGTTCGTAGGCCAGGAGGTCCTCGCCGTGGGGGCTCGCTTCCGCTACCGCCGCCAGGCTTGTGCCCAGGGCGCGGGGTTCGCCCCAGCGGGCCGCGGCGGCGTGCTCCTCCATCGCCAGGTGCAGGGCCGTGCCGGTGTCGCCGCACGCCAGCGCGGCGCGTGCGGCTCGGGATCGCCACGGCAGGACGGCGGGGTTGGCGACTCCCGCCTCGACGAGTTCCTGACCACACGCGAGGTGGGCCGTGAGGGCGTCGTGGGGACGGCTCATCGCCATCGCCACCACGGCCTTGGCGGCGAGCAGCAGTGCACGGCCAGGGTGATGGGCGTCGGCATCGAAGGCGAGCAGCAACGCCTCGGCGCCCTGCGATTCCCCCTGCGCGACAAGCACCTCCACCGTCCAGAGCAGCACGACCGGGCGGATCTCGGCCACAGTTCCGTTGCACCGCAACGCGTCGAGCAACGACGAGCACCTCGCGAGATCACCGGTGCGCAGCGCGACGCACGCCCTGGCGAGCTGCATGTGCTCCGCCATCACCCGATCATCGGCGCTCTCCTCGAGCAGGGCGAGGCTGTACTCGTCCGCGACGACGAGCTCGCCCGCACACACCAGCGTGCCCAACGCGCGCGACATGCACGACGCGCTCTCCCGGCAGGCGGGAGTCGCCACCGCCAACTCGGCCGTCTGGACGGCCTCGGTCCAGTTCTCCCCCGCCGCCAGCAGACCGGCCGCGACCGCCGCCGGGCACGCGTGGCCCGGTTCGGCCGGCCACCGGTTCATGCCGTGGGCACGAACGCCCGGCGCAGCCCCGGTCTGCCCGCCACCCCCATCTTGCGGTAGACGGCGGTGAGGTGGAACTCGACGGTGCGCAACGTCAGCCTCAGCTCGGCGGCGATCTCCCGGTTCGACCTCCCTGCCCTGGCCATCAGGGCGATCCGGCGTTCCTGGACGCTCAGCGCGGACTCGCCGTCGTTGCGCAACAGCCGTGACGCCAGCACGTCCACGGCTTGAGTCCATTGAGGACCGGACGCCGTCTCGCGCAGGCGCCGGGTGTGCCTCCTGGCGCGGTCGATCTCGCCGCGGGCGAGCAGGAGCTGCGCCAGGTCGTGCCGGGCGCGCAGTGCCTCGGACGCGGTCGAGGCCTGGCCCAGGAAGGTGAGGGCCTCTTCGAGCAGGACGTCGTCACCGCCGCGGGCCAGTGCGGCCGCGTGCAGGCCGAGGCCGATTCCCCTGGGGCCGCCCCAGCGTCTCGCCGCGACCAGGTCCTTGTCCGCGCAGATCCGCGCGAGCACGAGATCCCCGACGTCGCAGGCAGCCAGGGCCGCCGACGAACGCCAGGGCAGCACCGCCGGGTTGACGACGCCCCACGCGGAGAGCAGCCGCCCGCAGTCGAGGAACTCGTCCAGTGCCGCGGCGCTCTGGCCCTGTGCCAGCAGAAGGCGGCCGCGTGCGAAGCAGAGTTCGGCGCAGTCCGCGTGCGCGGTCAGCCGTTCGCTCTCCAGCACGGCGCGTGCCCTGTCGGGCTCACCGGCTTCGACGAGCGCCAGGACCAGCCACGCGAGCGCGACGACCCGCAGCCCCGGCCGGACACCCCTGCCGCGTGCGCCATCCAGCAGCCGGACCGCCGCGCGGGGATCGCCGCACAGCACCATGATCCGGCCGCCGAGGAGGTCGTGGACGTCGCCGAGATGGTCTGGGGCGGCAATCCAGTGCCGGCGGGCCAGCGCGGTCTCGTCGGCGTAGGTCAGGACCATGACCGCCTGCCAGAACGCACCGGCGTCCAGCGACTCGGCCGAGGCCAGCACGCGCCGTGCGATGTCGACGGCCGCGGCACGGCCCGTGCCGCGGTTGGCCGCCTGCACAGCGCTGAACACGGCGGGCCGGCCGGTCTCGGGGACCTGGCCACCCGGCAGGTAGGCGAGGTCCAGCCCGGACCCCGTCCAGGCCAGCACGGCACCGGCGAGCCGGTCAGCCTCATTCCACCGTCCACTGCGCACCAATTCGAATCGGGTGCGGCGAACCTCGTCGAGCGGACCGCTGTTCGTCACTTCGGCGGTGTCCTTCCCTGCCCGGACCACAGCCACCAATTGATACGCAGTTTCTCGCCGCAAAGGCGATGAACATGCCGCTGACCTGCGGCAACCTGCGGATCAACCGAATGGCCTCCTGGTCTGGACCATACCGGGAAATGCACCTCAGCTGAACCGAAATTTTTGTCTCTTCATCACCCTTGCCAAGCCGGAATCGGCAGAGTATTCACGCGGTGAATTCGCTCGGCACGAGGAGAACGCCCCTAACCGAACAACTCGGCACAGTGCTCGGCGAACGCTTGCGCGCGGCGCGTCAGCGGCCCGCTCGCCCAGCCCAGCACCACAGGTGTGGTGGGCACGTCGTCGCGCAGTTTCACCGCCACGACCTCCAGTCCCTCGTACGACCGGGTCAGCACCGGCTGCTGCACGGTGATCGAGTAGCCGATGCCGCGCGCCACCAGCGACCGGGCCAGCTCGAAGCTGCGGGCCCGGTGCGTCACGACCATCTCGACGTCCGCGGCGGCGAACACGGACCGGAAGTAGCGCTCGCTCGGCGGCACGTCGAGCAGCACGAACGGATCGTCGGCCAGCTCGCTCAACGCCACCGCCCGACGGCGCCGCAACCGGTGGTCGGCGGGCAGCAGGACCCGTGGCGGCTGGTCGTACAAGGTCCGGGTCTCGATGCCGGGCAACAGGTCCTGGTCGTAGAGGAACGCGATCTCGCACCGTCCGGTGATCAGGTCCTCCCCGATCTCCGGCAGGCTCCCCTCGACGAACCGGACGGACACCTCCGGATGCGCGCGCTCGAACGTGGCGATCGCGGCGGGCAGGTGGAACGGCGCGATCGGCGCGTAACACCCGACGGTCAGCACACCGCTCACCGTCGAGCTGAGTCCGCGTGCCTCGGCACCGAGGTCTCCCATCGCGCCGACCACCCGCCGTGCGTCGGCCAGCACCTGCGCGCCGGCCGCCGTCAACGCCGCACCCCTGCGCGGCGACCGGACGACCAGCCTCAGGTCCAGCACCCGTTCCAGCTCGCTCAACGCCAGCGAGATCGCGCCCTGCGAGACGTGGCACCGCGCGGCGGCGGTCGTCAGCGACCCCGTCTCGGCCACCGCGATCAGGTACTCGAGCTGCCGCACCGTCACGTTGGGCAGATTCATGAGCCGAGCTTATAACTGGTCGAAGAAACTTGAACTGGCCAAAAGAGTTCGCCACCGGCATCGTCCGAACCGTGACCCGACCGCACACGCACCCGTTCATCCCGTACACACCGCCTCGCCTGCCGATCGAGGAGGGGCTCGCCCGCGGCAGGGCCTTCCACGACCTGCTCGACGGGCGCAGGTCGGTGCGCTGGTTCTCGCCCGATCCCGTGCCAAGAGAAGCGATCGAGCTCGCCGTGCAGACCGCGAACACCGCCCCAAGCGGCGCGCACCAGCAGCCGTGGCGGTTCGTCGCGATCCAGGACCCGGAGCTCAAGCGCCGCATCCGTGAGGCAGCCGAAGAAGAGGAACGCCGCTTCTACCACGAACGCGAGCTGCCCGACTGGCACGCGGCACTGGCACGGCTGGAGACCGACGCCACCAAGGAGTTCCTGGAGGTCGCGCCCTGGCTGGTGGTCGCGTTCGCGCAGAAGCAGCAGGACGGCAAGAAGACCTACTACACCAACGAAAGCGCCGGGATCGCCTGCGGTTTCCTCATCGCGGCACTGCACTCGATGGGCCTCGCGACCCTCACCCACACCCCGAACCCGATGACGTTCCTGACCGACCTGCTGGGACGGGACGGCGAACGGCCCTACATCCTCTTCCCGGTCGGCTACCCTGCCGACGACTGCGAGGTGCCGGACCTGCACCGCAAACCGCTGGCCGAGGCGCTCACGTTCGCCGACGGACTTGCCTGATCCCACCATCAGCGAGGACCATCAGCCTCGTGGACGAACTACGCGCGTTGCTGGCCAAACACGCCCGGCCCGACATGACCTCGATCATCGAGGACGTCCTGGTCTCCAGGACCACGCTCGGCGGTCCGCCCACGCCGTCGATGTCCGGCACGATCCTCGCGTTCGTCGCCCAGGGCCGCAAACGCATCGCGTTAGGTGAGCGCGTCTACGACTACCGGGCGGGCCAGTACCTGGTGGCCTCGGTCGACATGCCGATCACCGGCAACTACGTGGACATCAGCCCGTCCGAACCCGCGCTCGGCATCGGCCTGGTGCTGCGGCCGGACAAGGTCGCCGAACTACTGCTGGCAGGCGATCTCCCGAAACCCGCGGGCACACCGGAGGGCCTGGCCGTCAGCGACGCGAGCCCGGAGCTGATCGACGCCGTGACCAGGCTCGCTCGCCTGCTCGACCAGCCGAGGGACGCGCGGGCGCTGGCCCCGCTGATCAAGCAGGAGATCCTCTGGCGGGTGATGACCGGCGAACAGGGCGCGGTCGTGCGGCAGCTCGGCGCCCAGGACAGCAGCCTCAGCCACATCGCCAAGGCCGTCAGGTGGATCCGCGAGAACTACGCCGAGTCGTTCAAGGTCGAGAACGTCGCGCGGATCGCGGGCATGAGCGAGTCGGCGTTCTACCGCAATTTCCAGGCCGTCACGGCGATGAGCCCGATCCAGTTCCAGAAGCAGATCCGGTTGCAGGAGGCCAGGTTGCTGCTCGCGACGAACAGGGACGTGACGAGCGTCAGCCACCGCGTCGGCTACGACAGCCCGTCGCAGTTCAGCCGCGAGTACCGCCGTCAGTTCGGCGCGCCGCCCAGCAGGGACGCGAAGCTCACGCTCCAGCCCGCTCTCTGACGTTCAGGTACACCGCGCGGACCTCCAGCGTCCGCTCGACCTTCTCGATCACGGGCGCGAAGAACTGGCGCCGGTGCTCGGCGTCGCTCATCGAGATCACCGAGAAGTACATGCTGCCGAACGCCGCGAACAGCGTGGCGTTGCGCAGCATCGCGGACGGCACACCGGGGATGATGGACTCCTTCGCCGGCGACCCGATCCACTGCTCGGCGATCTCGGGTGTCACCACGATCAGGCCCAGCACCACGAAGAACGCGAACAGCGCGAGCCCGATCACCGCCGCCTGCACGAGCTGCCTGATCGCGAGCATCACCAGCAGGTTGCGCGACTGGCGGCCGTTCAACCGCTTGGGCGGCAACGGTTCGGTGATCTCCACACCAGACAGCGGCGTGCCCTTGCAGGCGCCGGAGAGGATCTCCGGCCGCAGGTCCTGCTCGACGCGGCCGATCTCGTCGCGCAACCGGGCTGCCGCCGCCAGCACGGTGATCGCCGCGAACAGCAGCACGACCAGGCTGACCCGGGGCCAGCGCAGCTGGTTCATCGCCTGCCACAGCTCACCGGTGAAGAACAGGAACAGCGTCACGAACAGCATCGGCGGCAACGCCCTGCCGAGCAGGTGCACGCTGTTGCTCAGGTCGGCGATCACGTGCCGGATGGCGGCCTTGAGCAACGCGCCCAGCCCGTAGGTCGTGGCCAGCATGGTCGCCACGAAGGCCGCCCCGAACACGACGACGAACCAGATCAGGGCGACCCACACCGACTCGGTCTCCTGGTCCCCGTCCGGCGCGGTGAACTTGACGTCGATCGCGGACTGGATCAACGGTGTGATCACCGGTATCGCCGCGTAGACGACCAGCACCAGCACGGTCATCCGCGGCGAGAAGTTCGGCATCCGCCGCACGAACAACGAGAGCAGGACCCACGCGGACACCATCGCCGCGACGATCGCCCCGAGCAGCACCCACCGCGACAGCCCGGCGGACTGCTGCAGCACCAGCCACGCGAGACTGCCGACCGCCACGAACGTCAACGCCGGCAACATCCTCGGCAGCACGTGCGAGCGGAAGCCGTAGCCCTCGATCATCGTCGGCGCGCCCTGCCGGACGAACCACTGCTCGGTCCGCCGCACGACCGTCTCCGTTGCCACGGCGAGGATCATGCCTCACCGTTCGAGCAGGCGCGCCAAGATGGAGTAGTAGTGGGTCGGCGTGATGCGGGCGAGCGCGTCGAACACGTAGGCGTCCGGCCCGACCAGCACCCGTGCCTTCCCGCGTTCGACACCGCGGTGGATGATCTCGGCGGCCTTGTCCGGCGTGGTCAGCGCGATCTTGTCGAAGTCGGCGGCGATCTGCTCCAGCGACCGGCCCTGCTCGTCGAGCTCGGCGTGGAAGCGCCCCTTGCGGACGATGTCGGTCTTGATGCCGCCGGGGTGCACGGCGACCGCGGAGACCCCGGTGCCACGAAGTTCCTGGCGCAGCGAGTCGGTGAAGCCGCGCACGGCGAACTTCGCGGCGCAGTAGGCGCTCTGGTTCGGCATCCCGCACAGCCCGAACACGCTGGAGGTGTTCACGACGACGCCGTAGTTCTGCTTGACCAGCAACGGAAGGAACGCCCGCGTGCCGTTCACGACACCCCAGTAGTTGATGTCGAACAGCCAGGAGTCGTCCTCCGCCACGGTGTTCAGCACCGACGTGGACGTGGCGACGCCCGCGTTGTTGAACACCGCCGCGAGCGGCAGGTCCAGCCAGGCCTGCACCTCCTTGGCGAACCGCTGCACGTCGTCGGCGTCGCGGACGTCCAGGACCCGGCTCAGCACCGGGCCGTTCAGCGACGCGGCGGTCTCCTCCAGCCCGATCTCGTCGACGTCGGCGATGACCACCGGGGAGCCGTGCCGGGACAGCCGCTGAGCGAGGCTGCGACCGATGCCAGAGGCAGCCCCGGTGATCACCGCCGGACGTCCTGAGATCTTGCGGACCATGGCTCGTGCTCCTGTCGTCGCGAGCACCTCACGTTTCCAGCGATCGCCCCGCCACGCCAGAGTCGATCAGCTTCACCCGGATGCCCGCCAGATCGACGTGCCCGAGCGCCGTGAGCAGCGCTTCCGCCCGCGACCACGCCCGGCGCACACACAGGTCCAGCCCACAAACCCGATGCCAAGCACCCGACCGGAACGCCTGCCCGAACCGGCGGGCTACACCCCAGCCCCCTAAACTTGAGCGCACCCGGCTCAACTTTAGAACCTCACGCGGGGACCCTACGTACTCTCACAGCGCACGCGGGGCCCCCGCGTGCCGCAGGAAAAAGGGCGCGCGAGGCACCCTGTGTGTGTCGCTGCGGGAACTGGGCACGATGGGCTGGGACAGAGCTTCTGGCCAGGTGCTCAGGCGCGCAACTCGGGGAACTGGTCGTCCCGCCACTCCCCTGTTCCGTCGAAGCCCTCATCCTCCCGAGCCCGCAGATCAACGCGCCGGATCTTGCCGGACACGGTCTTGGGCAGCTCGAAGAACTCCAGGCGCCGGATCCGCTGGAACGGCGCCAGGTGCTCGCGCGCGTGCCGCAGGATCTGCAGCGCCGTCTCGCGGTTCGGCTCCCAGCCCGCGCTCAGCGCCACGTACGCCTTGGGCACGGCGAGCCGCAGCGGATCGGGGGCGGGCACCACGGCCGCCTCGGTCACCGCCGGGTGCTCGATCAGCACGCTCTCCAGCTCGAACGGCGAGATCTTGTAGTCCGACGCCTTGAACACGTCGTCCGTGCGCCCGATGTAGAACAGGTAGCCGTCGTCGTCACGGCTCGCGATGTCGCCCGTGTGGTAGTAACCGCCGGCCATCGCCTCGGCGTTGCGCTCCTCGTCACCGTGGTAGCCGACCATCAGCGACATCGGCCGTTGCGCGAGGTCGATGCAGATCTCGCCCTCGTCAGCCAGTTCGCCCGTGATCGGGTCGACCAGCACCACCGGAACGCCCTGCAACGGCCGCCCCATCGAACCAGGCTTCACCGGAGCACCGGGGACGTTGCCCACCGACAGCGTGGTCTCGGTCTGGCCGAACCCGTCGCGGATCGTGAGGCCCCACTGCTTCTGGACCTGCTCGATCACCTCGGGGTTGAGCGGCTCCCCCGCGGCCACGACCTCGCGCAGCCCGCCGGGCCCGCCGCTGAGGTCGGCCTTGATCAGCATCCGCCAGACGGTCGGCGGCGCGCAGAACGTGCTGACGCCCTTCGACCGGATCTGGTCCAGCAACGCCGCCGCGTCGAACCGGGCGTAGTTGTAGACGAAGATCGTCGCTTCGGCGATCCACGGCGCGAAGAAGCAGCTCCAGGCGTGCTTGGCCCAGCCGGGCGAGCTGATGTTGAGGTGCACGTCGCCGGGCTTCACGCCGATCCAGTGCATCGTCGTGAGATGGCCGGCCGGGTAGGAGACCTGGGTGTGCTCGACGAGCTTCGGGCGGCTGGTCGTGCCGGAGGTGAAGTACAGCAGCAGCCGGTCGTCCGCCTTGGTCTTCGGGTGCGGCAACGGGGTGTCGGGCGCCTCGGCGGTCTCGGCGTAGGCCAGGCGGCCCGTGCCACCGACGGTGATCACGACGGGTCCTTCTGCGAACTTCGAGGCGTCCTCGGCACGTGCGATGACGTGCCGCACCGAACCCCGCTCCACCCGGTCGGCGAGATCGGCGGGGCCCAGCGCGGTGGTCGTCGGCATGATCACCGCACCGAGCTTCATCACCGCGAGCATCGACTCCCACAGCTCGACCTGGTTGCCCAGCATGATCATCACGCTGTCGCCGCGGCCGACGCCGTGCCACGTGAGCCAGCGCGCGACGCTGTTCGACCGGCGGCGCAGCTCGTCGAACGTGTAGGCGCGCTCGGAGCCGTCCTCCTCGACGACGTGCAACGCCGTGGCGGTGTTGCCCTCCGCGATGAAGTCGAACCAGTCGTGCGCCCAGTTGAAGCTGCCGTCGAAGCTCGGCCAGGTGAACGCGCCGGGGTCCGTGAGCATCAGGTCGCGGGCCGCGCGGTAGATGTCGTGACTGGACATGACGCCGAGGGTGCGAGCGCCGGGGCCGCCGGTATACCCCCGGATGGGGGTGCACCCCTTTTCGAGGGTGCCGTCGTCGGCGAAACTGCTGGACGTGCTGCCAGACCGATTCCAGGCGATGTTGCCGCAGCGCCTGGACATGCTCCGCCGAGCCACCGGGCTGCCCGTCGTGTTCGGTGGAGCGTTGACGCCCGGCCACGACCTGGTGCTGAGCAGTTTCCTCGGCACACACGGCTCGTCGTTGCACGGACTGCGCGTCGGCACCGGCCGAGGTCTGGGCGGTACGGCGATCGCCATGGGCACCGCGGTCCGCGTCAACGACTACGCCACGACCAGGGCGATCACCCACGAGTTCGATCAGATGGTGGTCGTGAACGAACGTCTGACCTCGGTGTTCGCCTATCCGGTGACGGTGCGCGGCACCGTGCGCGGCGTCCTCTACGGAGCCGTGCGCGGACAGACGACAGTCGGTGACCGCGCCATCAGGATGGCCGGCGCCATCGCGCAGGGATTCGCACAGGACCTGGACATGCCTTCCATCCACACGCAGGCCGCACTCCGCGAGCTCGCCGAGGTCGCCAAGCTCGTCGGCGATCCCGTGCTGCGCGAACGACTCCGCAAGGTCCACCAGAACCTCGGCGGCGAACCACCCGTCAGCGTCCCGAGCGGCCTGACCCCGCGGGAACTCGATACGCTTCGGCTGGCCGCGGTCGGTGCGTCCAACCGGGAGATCGCCGCCGAGCTCGGGCTGAGCACCGAAACCGTCAAGGCCTACCTCCGGGGCGCGATGCGCAAGCTGGGGGTGCACAACAGAACCGCCGCGGTCCACGCGGCGAGGTCGACGGGAGCACTCTGAATGTCCTGGCAGGAAAAGGCCGTCATCGGCACCGATCGCCTGCTCTACAAGCTGACCGGCGGCAAGGTCGGCCTCGTCTCGTTCAGCAAGCAGACCGGCCTGACGCTGATCACCGTCGGCGCGAAGTCCGGTGAGCGGCGCGAGAACCAGGTGCAGTACGTGGCCGACGGAGACACGATGCTGGTCGTCGGGTCGAACTGGGGCAAGCCGCACCACCCAGCGTGGACCGCGAACCTGCTCAAGAACCCGGACATCCAGGTGAACGTCCGCGGCGACGTCCGGAACGTCAGGGGAACCCTGCTCGAAGGCGCCGAGCGGGAGGCCGCCTGGACCAGGATGGTGGCGGCCTACCCCACGTTCCAGGACTACGTGGAACGGTCAGGCGGCCGCGAGCTGCGCGTCTTCCGCTTGAGTGCGCGCTGAGTCCCACGCCAGCCACACGCAGCCCACGATCATCAGCACACCGTGGGCGATCCGCACCGCCGGCGGCGTGAAGAACTGCGGCAGGAACAACGCGAACCCGGCTGCGAACACGATCGCCGCGGTGGTGCGGAGCTTCAGCGCGACCATGACCGCCGCGACGCCCATGGTGACGAGCCCGATCCCGAAAGCCGTGACGGCGAACGGGTTGTAGCGGACGGCCTCGGCGAGTTCGAGGACGTTCGGCTGTGCCGCGATGGCGTGCAGGCCGAAGTCCTCGGCGCCGTAGTACGGCAGCGTGAGGCCGGCGCCGACCCAGAACGTGATCGCGGCCGTGCGGTGGATCTCCAGCAACGCGATCGGCACGAGGATGAAGCCGATCATCGCGCACAGGTGCGACAGCACCCACGCCGTCGAGCCCATCGAGGCAGCCGCGCCCGCCGCCGTCGTTTCGTCGTGCCACGGTCTTGACGCCGGGTACAGCAGGAAGAGCAGGCCTGCGGCGGTGAGAGTCCACTTCACGATTGCCCCCTGAGATCGTCGAGATACATCTGGACCAGCTGGTCGTAGGTGTCGTCGAGTCCTTCCGGCAGGCCGAAGCCGCCGCTGGACTCGATCGACGCGAAGCCGTGCACGATCACCCGCAGCCGGCGCGTGGCGTGGACGGCGTCCGAGCCCTCCAGGCCGTAGCTCCGCAGCGTGGCGAGGATCAGCTCCATGAATCGCAGGCCGGCCTCCCGCTGCAGTTCGTCGTGCAGCGGGTCCATCGGCGCGGCCGTGTAGCGCTTCGGGTGTTCCTGGACGTACGCGCGGTACGCGTGCATGAGCGCCCGGACGGCGTCGTCCCCCGCCCTGCCGACGACTGTGCCGGTGAACCGGGCCGTCATCTCCTCCAGCACCCGCAGGCCGACGTGGCCTTTGAGGTCGCCGAGGCTCGCGACGTGCTTGTACAGCGAGGGTGTGGCGACGCCGGTCCTGGCGGCGACGGCGGCGAGCGTCAGCGCCTCGACGCCGTGCTCGTCGACCAGGTCCAGTGCGGCGTCCACGACCTTGGCGGTGGTGAGACGGGGTCGAACAGCCATAGCTGAAAAGCTACGACCATTAGCCGTGCGCGTCAAGCGAAGGTTTTGTGGAGATCTTGTGGATCCCCGGCACGGGCGGTGCCATCACGGATATGAATGGCAAGTCATTCGCATCGGCAAGGAGAAACCATTGCGATTAGCCAAGATTCTGGGGGCGGTCACCGCGAGCATGCTGTTCGCGTCGACCATCACGGCTGCCCCGGCCACGGCCGGACCGACGACCACGATCGACCCGAGCACCGTCAAGGAGTCGATCGAGTACCTGGTGCAGACCTACCGCGTCAGCGAGCGGGAGGCGCTGCGCCGGCTGGAGCTGCAGAACGACGCGGCGAAGCTCGAGGAGAGACTGAGGAAGGAGGCCGCCGGCGAGTACGGCGGCATGTGGCTCGACCAGCAGACGGGCCAGCTCGTCGTGGCGATGACGCAGCCCGCCGCGGCCCAGCGGCAGATCTCCGCCATGCCCGACCGCGCGAACGTCAAGGTCCGCACGGTCAAGAACTCGCTGGCCTCACTGCAGGCGGCGCATGACCGGATCAGCCGCCAGGTCGGCGCTGGAGCGGACTCGGTGTACCTGCCGGCCGTCAGCCAGACCGAGAACCGCGTGGTGGTCTGGGAACGCTCCTGGCTCAAGAAGCCCGGCGTGAGCGAGCAGGCGGAGATGCGCACGTTCGACGCGGATCCGAGCATGGTCTCGGCCCGCGTCCTGCAGAAGCCGACGCCGTACTCGTCGGTCGACCCGATCGACTGGGGTTTCTGCCATCCGTTGTACTGCACCAACTACGGCCCCATGCGCGGCGGTCTGCGCCTGGACATGAGGCGCGACAACGGCACCACCGGCGGCTGCACCAGCGGCTTCAACCTGCGCACGACCGGCGGAGCGTTCCCCGGCGTGCCGTGGGTCCTGACCGCCGGGCACTGCATGGCGACCAAGACGAACCAGGTCCCCACGCAGCACAACCGCCAGGACGTCGTGAACCAGCACGGCATCGAGAAGAACGCGTACCCGTACGACTACGCCGCCGTGCAGTACGTCGACGCGGCCACCAGGAACACGTGGCTGGAGAGCCAGACCAACCGCAACACGGTGCTCAAGTACTGCCGCAACGGTGGTCTCGACAGCAACGGCGACACCCCGTGCGGCCCGCAGGCGACCTCCCAGAACCAGGAGATCACCTCGGTCACCCCGCTGGCCCAGATCCTGACCGGCGCCGTCGTGTGCGCCACGGGTTCCGGTTCGAGCGCGGTGAACTACCCGGACTCCGTCGACAGCGGCGCCGGTGAGGGCTACCTCGTCGGCACCCGGTGCGGCCGGGTCCTGTCGACCGACGTCGGCATCAACACCGACCTGTGCGCCAGGGCCGGCGACAGCGGCAGCCCGCTGTTCAGCCAGGTGACCAAGGCCGGGCTGGGCATCCTCGAGGGCAGCCAGCAGGCCCGCAGCGGTGCCTGCCAGCTGGGCGAGCTGAACAACTACGCCCCGCTCTCGACGATCCTGGAGGACCTCAGCGCCCGCCAGGCGAGCGGCGGCTCGGTCTTCAACGTCATCACCACCCCGCAGGGCTGACGCCCGAGTCTCCGGAGGGCCCGGTTTCGGGCCCTCCGGAGACGCAGCTTTGACTTAAGCAGCCTTAAATCCACTGGCAGCGAGCTAGATCACTTGAGAGCGCTCTCATCTGACAAATTCATGAAAACCTTTACACGTTGACCGAGGGTCACGGCGCGACAACACTTCCGAACCACTGGGCGCACTACTAACACCCGGAAAGGTCGGTTCGATGCAGCGACGCATCGGGACGGCCCTTGCCGCTGCCTTGATGGTTGCCGCAGGGATCACCGTCGCCACCACCAGCCAAGCTCCCCCTGCCAACGCGGCGGTGACCTGGGCCGACGAGTTCAACGCTCCCGCCGGTTCAGGTGTCGACGGCGGCAAGTGGAACATGGAAGTGGGAAACAACAACGGCAACAACAGGGAAAGCCAGTGGTACCAGTCGGGTACCTCGAACGCGGCGCACGACGGCCAGGGCAACCTGGTCATCACCGCCAAGCGCGAGAACCCCGGCAACTACAACTGCTGGTACGGACGGTGTGAGTACACGTCCGCGCGCATCAACACCGCGAACAAGTTCACCCAGACCTACGGCCGGTTCGAAGCGCGCATGAAGATGCCGCGCGGCAAGGGAATCTGGCCCGCGTTCTGGATGCTCGGCGCGGACATCAACACCGGTAACCCGTGGCCGGGCTCCGGTGAGATCGACATCATGGAGTTCCTGGGACACCAGACGAACACCGTGTACGGCACGATCCACGGCCCCGGTTACTCCGGTGCCGGCGGCAAGTCCCACGCCTACAACGGCCCGAACTTCTCCGACGGTTTCCACAACTTCGCGGTTGACTGGAAGCCGGGCGAGATCACGTGGTCGGTGGACGGCAACGTCTACGCCCGCAACACGCCGACTGATGTCAACGGCAACCCGTGGGTGTTCAACAAGCCCTTCTTCATCATCATCAACCTCGCGGTCGGTGGTGAGTGGCCGGGCTACCCCGACGGCAGCACGACGTTCCCGCAGCAGCTCGTGATCGACTGGGTCCGCGTCTCGAACGACACCCCGCCCAGCGGTGGCGGTTCGGAGATCCGCGGCATCGGCGGCAAGTGCCTCGACGTCCCGTGGGCGAACACCGCCAACGGCACGCCCATCCAGATCGTCGGCTGCAACGGCAACGCCGCCCAGAAGTGGAGCCGTCCCGGTGACGGCACGATCCGCGCGCTGGGCAAGTGCCTGGACGTCAACGGCAGCGGAACCGCCAACGGCACAGTGGTCCAGCTTTGGGACTGCAACGGCACGGGCGCCCAGCAATGGGCCGTCAGCGGGGCACAGGACATCGTGAACCCGCAATCCAACAAGTGCCTCGACGCCATCGGCGGCTCCTCGGCCGACGGCACGAGAACCCACATCTGGGACTGCCTCGGCGTCGCCAGCCAGAAGTGGCAGGTCTGAGTTCTCTCCCTGACCGGGCGCGCATGGCCTGACAGGGAGAACAACTGCGCTGGACGTGCACCCCCGCGGCGGATGGGTTCACGTCCAGCGTTTTCTGCTTCTAGGCGAGAAGCCTTGCGACGGCCCAGTCCTGCACCGCGACACCGACCGACTTGAACACCGTCCGGCCTTCGCGCAGCGGCGGATTCCCCAGCGCCGCACCGAGTTCGACGAGCGACTCCAGCCTCAGCACGCCCGACTGCACGGCGCGGATGATCTCGCCGGCCTCGCTCAGCGCCGCCTCGACCTGGTCCACGACCACCACGCCCGCCGTCGCCAGCAGCTCCTCCGGCAGTTCCCGCATCACCGGCCGGTACGACCCGATGGCGTTGACGTGCACGCGTTCCTTGAGCGAACCGCACCGGAACAACGGCACGGTCGACGCCGTCGCACAGCACACGATGTCCGCGCGCTCCACGGCTTCGTCCGCGTCGGTCGCCACGTCCATCACCGTGTCCGGCAGCTCGTCCTTCAGGTCCTCCAGCAACGCCTCCGCCTTCTTGACGTTGCGGTTGTACACGACGAGCGTCTTCAACGGCCGCACCGCGTGCACGGCCCTGATCTGGTCGGCGGCCTGCCCTCCGGCACCCAGCAGCGCGAGGTGCGAGGCGTCCTCGTCGGCCAGCAGATCCGTTGCCACACCGACGACAGCGCCCGTCCGCAACGACGTGAGCGACACCGCCTCCGTGACGAACTGGCCGTCCGGGTGCGAGTACACGACCGTGCCCGTGATCACCGGATCGCGTTCGATCTCGATGCTGATCACCTTGACCGCCGTCGACCTGGTGGGCAGGTGATGCGCGGCCATGACGAGCGACCGGCTGTCGCTGAACGCCTGCCGCGCGGGCAGTTCGAACTCCTCCGCGGCCAGCCCGACGAACGCTTCTCGCACGGCCTCGATCGCTGCGGGCATCGTCATGGTTCGGATGGTAACGACCGGGGCTCAGGCCGATCGCTTGACCGTGCCCAGGAACGAGGCCCAGGCCGCCGAGCCCACCTCGACGTGGGCGACGGGCGCCTTGCTGTCCCTCAGACCGATGCCGATGGCGACTTCGACGCACTCGCTGGCGTTCGCGCTGTAGGTGCTCTTGCGCCATTCGGCCATCTGCTTCTCCTCAACCGGCGATGTCCTTGATCAGACTCCTCGATTGTTCCTCGTCCAACGCCGTCCGAGCGAGTGATTCGACCACCGCGTCGTAGCTCTTGATGGGCAAAGGGGACTCGATGATCAGGCTGGCGTTCTCGCTCTCCACGAAGACCACCGGCTCGATCTTGTGGAACCTCATCAGGTTGAAACCCCCGGCGTGCCCCGCGTGCGCCCCGATCGACGTCGGGATCACCCTGATCACGACGTACGGCCGAATCGACACCTTCAGCAGGTGCTCCAACTGGGCACGCATCACCTCCTCGCCACCGACCGGCGTCCTGAGCACGGACTCGTGGAGGTAGAAGGTCGCCTTCAGCCCCGGCCGCAACGCCTCCTGTCGCGCCACTCGTGCCAGGACGCGCTCTTCCACCTCGTCCTCCGGCACGTTCGCGTTCGCGGCGATCACCGCACGCGCGTAGTCGGGGATCTGCAACATGCCGTGCACCAGCAACGGCAACCAGCTCACGAGGGTCTTCGCGATCGCCTCGTGCTGCACGAGGGTGCGCGGCAGGATCGGTTCGGCGGCCCCGTGCTCCTGGAGCCATCCCTTGACGTTCGTCGCGCGGAAGAGCTTCTGCAGGTGTTCCCGCTCGGCCGACGGCGTGCGGCACGCGCCCAGCAGGAGTGCGAGCTCCAGCTCGGTGGCGCCGCCCTTGCCGTTGATCAGGTCGGAGAGCTTGGCCTCCTGCCAGTCGACGAGTTCGGCGACCTTGCGCGAGGTCATGCCCGTGGCGGCGATGGCCGCGCGGAGCCCGTCACCGAACTCCCGACCCCTTGCTGTGGAGAATCTTTTCGGCATGGGAAGGACGGTAGACCCATTCCCGGGGGCTCCAGAACATTTGACGCCAACACAACCCAAAAGGGCGTTAGCTTGGACCTCCTCCAAGCTGCACACTATTCCTGTGAGATTTCGATGGACGCCCCACGAAGGGCGGCGACACGCCATCTCCGACGAGCTGGCCAGGGGGCGGCTCGTCGAGACCCTGTGCGGCGATCCGTTTGTGCCACAAGAGCTTGACCTGTGGCGGGACAAGATAGTGTGGCCGACGTGCTGGGACTGCGACGGCATCTGGCGAGAGAGCGAGGGGATCAAGCCGTGGCCGCGGAATTCCTGACAGAAGACCTGTTGCGCGTTTCCCTTCAGCGCCTTTCGCGTGAGGTGGTGAAGAGTTATCCACAGTTCGGTGAGCTGCTCGCACAAAACATGTTGCGCACGTGCGGGCTGATTCCGGACTTGGAACGCGCGGAGCACTATCGCGAACTGGGCACGTTGCTCATCGACCTCGGCCGGCTGTACCTGGCGGAGGCCGACGAGCTCAGCACCGTGGAGATGCCGCCGACTTGAAGTCCTAGGGCGCCGCGCCAGAAGTCGGCTGGCGAACCACTCGCCAGCCGACGAGGACCACCGGTCCTCGCTCTCCCTTTTTGCCTCACGCGGGGCGCTTTCGTACTGCAAGTCAGTACGAAAGCGCCCCGCGTGAGGCAAAAACGAGGCACGACTTCGGGCCTGCCCGGCGGCGGCGCGGAACCGCTCAGAGCGAAGTCCGCGGCGCACGCCAGGCGCTCGACCCACTCGCATACCCGCAGTTCAGCGCAACCCGGCAAAGTCCTGCTACGGGGCGGAGAGCACGACCGCGCGCCCGCTGGTGTCGAACTCGTGAGCCAGCGTCGTCAGGCCCTGCCCACCGGCAGCCCAAGCCGCCGTCCAGGTGAGGCACTCCGCCGCGCCGTTCCCGCCGCGTTCGACGAGGTCGGCGCCGATCGAGTCGAGCCACTCCCACGACGTGCCGGCGATCCCGGCCAGGAAGGACTCGTCCCACGTGCGCACCAGCTCGCGGATCGTGCCCTCGGCGCGGGCCCGCGAGTTGACGGACTTGATCCACTCCTGGCGCTCGTCCTCCGTCAGCACCACACCGGTCTCGGGTTCGCGGAACCCCGGCAGGTCGTGCGCCAGGCCGCCGGACCCGACGTACAGGACCCGCTGGCCGGCGAAGAACTCCCCCACGCGGCGGCCCAGCGAGGCAGCGCGCCGGAACGTCGCGTGGGGCGGGGACGCGCAGTTGATGAAGATCGGCAGCACGGGCTTGGCGTCGATCGAGCCCAGCAGGTCGCGGGTCGTGTGGCCGAAGGCGTGGTCCAGGGCGGCGCGGTAGGCCGTGGCGATGTCGAACTCGTGCGCCACGAGGTCGGCCACGAGCGCGCGTCCCAGATCGGCGGGCACGTCGTAGGAACCGGTGGGTCCGGCGACGTCGCCCTGGGCGGAGGCCTCCAGCACCACGGCGAAGGTCGGGACCACGGAACGGAAGGCGCGGCGGTGGTCGGTGCCGAAGAAGACCACGAGGTCCGGGTCGAACGCCGCAACGGCCTCGCGGGCGGTGCCGATCGCCTCGCGGACCGGCCCGTGGGGAGCGCTGGGCAGGGTGATCAGGTGCGAGGCGCAGACCGTTAGGCGATTCTTCACCGCGCCAGTCTAGGTTCCGGGGCGTGACGAGACGTGCACTAGCGGTGATCATCGCCGCTGTCCTGCTTGCGCCCGTTTCCCCTGCTCACGCCGATGCAGACAGACGCATCGAGACCGAACGGACCGAGAGACCCGTCGCTCCCGGCGTCACGCTCAGCTCCTTCGACTTCTACGAGGCCGACGGGTGGGTCCGAGGGGACGCGCTGGCCGTCGACCTCACGAAGACCCAGGTCGGTTACGTCGATCCCGGCACCGTGGCGCAGGCGGCGCCGCTCAGCCTGCAGACGCCGAGAGCGGTCGCGGCGATCAACGGCGACTTCTTCGACATCAACAACTCCAACGCACCGGAAGGCGTCGGCATCCAGGACGGCCGGCTGCGCAAGTCCGGCGAGGGCAGGGCCGTGGGCATCGACGCGGCCGGTATCGGCAGCGTGATGGAGACCTTCTTCGAAGGCACGCTCAACGGCACGCACAAGCTCACACAGCTCAACAGCGCGCGTATCGACGTGGACGGGATCGGTGTCTTCAACCCGTTGTGGGGCACGTACAGCAGAGCGCGCGCGACGCAGGGTGCGGCCAACACGGCCGAGGTGATCGTCAAGGACGACGTCGTCCAGAGCGTCGGCAGCCCGAGCGCGACGCCCGTCGAGGGGTACGCGCTCGTCGGCAGGGACAAGGGCGCCGACGTGCTCAAGACCCTCAAGCCGGGCGACCGCGCGGACGTCACCTACCGCAGCCGCACCAGCAACGGCAGCGAACCCAAGACGGCCATCGGCGGACGCCAGCTCCTGGTCAAGGACGGCAGGAACGTCGCGCCGGCCGACCCGCTGCACCCGCGCACCGCCGTCGGGTTCTCCGCGGACGGCAAGAAGATGACGATGCTGACCGTCGACGGACGCCAGGGCGCCTACCTGCAGGGCCTGGACCTTCGGGACCTCGCCGACGCCATGATCGAGCTGGGTGCGCACGACGCGCTCAACCTCGACGGCGGCGGCTCGTCGACCATGCTCGCCCGCGAACCCGGCACGACCGAGCTCAAGGTCGTCAACACACCCTCGGACGGCGGCGAGCGCCCGGTCCCGAACGGCCTCGCGCTCTACTCCCCCGCCGGCACTCGAAAGCTGGTCGGCTTCGACGTGCAGACCGCGAGCACCCGAGTCTTCCCCGGCATGACGCGCAGGATGACCGTGCGCGGCCACGACGAGACGTTCGGACCGGCCGCGAACACCAGCCACGTCACGCGCGCGACCGGCGGGTGGGCGATCGGTGACACCTTCCACGCGGCACCCCACTCGGGGCCGGCGTCGTTCACCGCCTTCCGCGGCCTCACCACGAAGACCGCCAAGCTCACCGTGCTCGGCAAGCTCGCCCGACTCGCCCCGGCCGAACCGAGGATCAGCCTGAGCGAGGACGAGCGCACACCTTTGCGGATCAACGGCTTCGACGCGAGGGGCTTCAGCGCGCCGATCGAGCGGGCCGACCTCGACCTGAGCTACGACCGGAGCGTCGTCGAGGTCACCCCGGATCTGCAGATCAAGGCACTGAAGCCCGGCGCCACCACGATCAGGGCACGCAGCCAGGGCAAGGAGACGCGGACGGCGGTCACGGTCGGCGTGCAGGACCAGCCGCTCGCCACGTTCGACAACGCTCCACAGTGGACTTTCGGGTCGGCGCGCGCGACCGGCAAGGCCGAGCCGGAGCCCGACGGCCACACCGGCGCCGGCCTGAAGCTGAGCTACGACTTCACGCAGTCCACCGGTACGCGCACCGCCTACGCCGTACCGCCGCAGCCGATCCAGGTCGGCGGGCAACCCCTGTCGCTCGCCGCCTGGGTCGACGGCCACGGCCAGGGCGAGTGGACCGCGTTCACCGTCACGGACTCGACAGGACAGTCGCGGTCCCTCTACGGCCCCTACGTCACCTGGCACGGCTGGCGGCAGATCGAGGTCGCCGTGCCGCCGGAGCTCAGGTTCCCGGTCCAGGTCACGAGGTTCACCGCGATCGAGACCAAGGCCGACCGGTCTTACCAAGGCGAGGTGACGGTCGACGACATCGTGGCGAGGGTGCCGCCGGACATCACCCTGCCACCGACCCCCGACCTGCGCGAGGACGTGATCGGCCAGGCGGAGGGCTGGAAGTTCGCGGTCATGTCCGACGCCCAGTTCGTGGCGCGCGACCCGGACAGCGACCTGGTCCGCTCCGCCCGCCGCACGCTGAGGGAGATCAGGAGCTCCGGCGCCGAGTTCGTCGTGATCAACGGTGACTTCGTGGACGAGGCCTCTCCAGAGGACCTCAAGCTCGCGCGCAGGGTGCTGACCGAGGAGCTCGGCGACTTCCCCTGGTACTACGTGCCGGGCAACCACGAGATCATGGGTCCGGGCACGATCGAGAACTTCCGCCGCGAGTTCGGCGGCACCCACCGCACCTTCGACCACCGGGGCACGCGGTTCGTGCTGCTCGACTCGTCGACCGGAACGCTCAGGGGCGGCGGCCTCGACCAGATGGAGATGCTCCGGAACGCGCTGCGGACCGCCGAAGGACAAGCGGTCGTGATGATGCACCACCCACCGCGCGATCCCACGCCCGCGCGCACGAGCCAGCTCGCCGACCGGCTGGAAGCGTCCTATTTCGAGCGACTGCTGTCCGAACGAGACAAACCCACGGCGTTCGTCGGCGGCCACGTGGGCGGGTTCTTCGCGTCCACTGTGGACGGCGTGCCGTTCGTGGTCAACGGCAACTCCGGCAAGGCACCCGCGGAGACGGGCGGGTTCACCGGCTGGACGCTCGTCGGCGTCTCCGGGAGCGGCGTCAAGGCCGAGATCCGGCCGCACGTGGACGCACTCCAGGTGCACGCTCCGTCCACCCTGCGATCCGGCGTCGCGGAAACGGTTGCGGCGACGGTGAAACAGGGTTCCCGGTCGTTGCCGGTGCGCTATCCGATGGGCGCGGTGTGGGAAGGGTCACGTGCGCTGCACGTCGGCGCGAAGTCGGGGATCAAGCCGTGGCACGTCGCTTGGCTCGAACCGGACAACGGTGTCCTCACGGGCATCAGGCCTGGTCAGGCGAAGATCTCGGTCACGGTCAACGGCGCGACGAGCAGCGCGGACGTGCGCGTGGAGGCCGCGGAGTCGCCGTGACCTGGTCTGAGTGAGTGCGATGTGAGGCGGTGGGGGAAGATACTCCCCATGACCTCCGCCGACAACGGTTTCGCCGACCTGGGGCTGCGCTCCGACATCCTCAACGCACTCACCACGCTGGGCTACGAGGAGCCGACGCCGATCCAGAGCGAAGCGATCCCGCCACTGCTCGCGGGCAACGACCTGCTGGGCCAGGCGGCCACGGGCACGGGCAAGACGGCGGCGTTCGCGCTGCCGCTGCTCGAACGCATCGCGGACAAGATCGGCAAGGGCGAGAAGCCGCTGGCCCTCGTCCTCGCCCCCACCCGTGAGCTCGCCGTGCAGGTGTCCGAGGCGGTCCACCGCTACGGCCGCCACATGGGCGCTCGCGTCCTTCCCATCTACGGCGGCCAGCCCATCGGCCGTCAGCTGCGCGAGCTGTCCCGCGGCGTCGACGTGGTGGTCGCGACCCCTGGCCGCGCCATCGACCATCTCCAGCGCGGCACGTTGCAGCTGGGCGACCTGCAGGTCGTCGTGCTCGACGAGGCCGACGAGATGCTCGACATGGGCTTCGCGGAGGACATCGACGCGATCCTGAGCGAGACGCCGGCCGAACGGCAGACCGTGCTGTTCTCGGCCACGATGCCGCCGCGCATCGACCGCATGGCCAAGAGCCACCTGCGCGAGCCGGTGCTGATCCAGATCGAGCGCGAGAAGACGGAGCCGGGCGAGGCCCCGCGCGTCCGGCAGACCGCGTACCTGGTGCGCCGCGAGCACAAGCCCGCCGCCCTCGGCCGCGTGCTCGATGTCGAGTCGCCCACGGCCGCCGTCGTCTTCTGCCGCACCCGCGACGAGGTCGACCAGCTCACCGAGACGCTCAACGGCCGCGGCTACCGCGCCGAGTCGCTGCACGGCGGCATCAGCCAGGAGCAGCGCGACCGCGTCATGTCGCGCCTGCGTTCCGGCACCGCCGACCTGCTGGTGGCCACCGACGTCGCCGCCCGCGGCCTCGACATCGAGCAGCTCACGCACGTCGTGAACTACAACGTGCCGTCCGCCCCCGAGGCGTACACGCACCGCATCGGCCGCGTGGGCCGCGCCGGCCGTGAGGGCGTCGCGATCACCCTGGTCGAGCCGCGCGAGAACTCGATGCTCAAGACGATCGAGCGCGTCACCAAGACCAAGATCCCGGTCGAGAAGGTCCCGACGGTCGCCGACCTGCGGGCCCGTCAGCTGGAGCTGACCCGCTCGTCGCTGCACGAGTCGCTGCTGGAGGACGACCTGTCGCGCTTCCGCGTCGTGGTCGAGACGCTGGCCGACGAGTTCGACGTCATGGAGATCGCGCTCGCCGCGGTCAAGCTGGCCCACGAGGCCTCCGGTGCCGCCGCCGACGAGGAGGAGATCCCGGAGGTCCGTCCCCGCGAGGACCGCCCGCGTCGCGACAGCGCCGGTGCCCCCTCCGGCCCGCGCCGCGAACGCCGTGGCCCGACCGAGGGCATGACCAGGCTGTTCCTGGGTGCCGGCCGTTCGTCCGGCATCCGCCCGCAGGACATCGTCGGCGCCCTCACCGGCGAGACGAACCTGAAGGGCCGCGACATCGGCGCCATCGAGATCGCCGACCGGTTCTCGCTGGTCGAGGTGCCCGGCCCGGCCGCGAACGACGTGATCGAGCAGCTGCGCGACGCCACGATCAAGGGCAAGCGCGTGACGATCCGCCGCGAGCGCCAGCCCCGCTAGTCCTGAAACGACAGTGCCCCCACCGGGAACGTCCGGTGGGGGCACTGTCGTTCGGGTACTACCTCGGCGGGTCCTGCCGACGACCACGGCGGACTCAGGCCTCGCGCAGGGCATCCGCCTTGCACAACTCGTTCCGCGACGTCCTGCCGAACGCGTGAACGTGCCGGGCGGCTCCGGGTTCCCCAGCGGCACGAACATCAGACCGGAAGGCGGCACGCTCAAGCTCGAGAACGGCGTGGCGAAGCTCGGGGGCGCCATCAGGTCCGACAAGGGCCCGCCGTTGAAGGCGCACGAGGTCGGTAAGAAGTACGAGTAGCAGTAGTGACACCTGTGGCCGTGCTTCCCGACCCTGGTCCGGAAGCACGACCCGCCCCAGCGGAACGAGGACCGGTGTGAGCCCGCGGTACGAGTACTACGCCCTGCTGACCGACTTCCACCCCGAGCTCGACGGCTCGAACGGGATCGTGCGCCGATGGACCGACGAAGCGGGCCAGGTCCACGACGAGTACTACTCGCCGCGACTTGTCTGGGAGAGCACCCGTGACCTCGTCATGATCGAGAACGGTGAGTGGCAGGCGGAGGCGCGCCCGATCCCGGCGGAGGCCGTCGCGGCATACGAGGCGGCGGAGCATGCGCGCGTCCACGCCGACGACCCCGCCGACGGGAAGTACTCCTACTTCGCACAGGTGAAAGGCAGCGCCTCGGTGGACAACCCCACGTCGGTGGTCCGCACGTGGATCGCCCCGAACGGCAACCACAAGGAACAGCAGCACGTAGGTGGCCCCGGCTACGCCTGGGAGGCCAGCGACATCCAGAGCGACATGTTCGACGGCCGCGAACGCGGCGAACTGGTGCCGATCACCGAGGAGACCGCCCTGCGGCTCATCGGGTGAGTCAGGGCTTGCGGGCCTCCACGAGGAACCGCGTCGAGGTGGACACGAACTCCCCGTGCTCCTGGATGTGCGCGTGCATGTCCAGGAGCCGGTCCCGGTACCCGTCCACGGTGAACCCCGGCACGGTCCACAGCACCTTCCGCAGGAAGTGCACCACCGCGCCGACGTCGAAGAACGCCACCCGCAGCGACACCGGCTCCAGCCGCAGCACCTCCAGCCCGGCGGCCTCGGCGTCCGCACGGGCCGCGGCGACACCGCGTGCCTCGCTCACCGGCTGCGGCCCCATCATGAAATCGGTCAGCTCCCGGTTCGTGCCGGCCCCGATCTGTTGCGAGAAGTAGGTCCCGCCCGGCCGCAGCACCCGCGCGATCTCGCCCCACGGCGTCACGACGGGATGCCGGGAGATCACCAGGTCGAAGGCCGAGTCGCGGAACGGCAGCGGCCCGGAGTCCGGCGCCTGCACCACGAACGGCAGGTTCTTCGACGCCACGAGGGCGTTCGGCGGCCACGACTCGGTGGCGGCCATCAGCGGCGGCAGCACCGAGGCGGACGCGGTGACCTCTCCCCCGCCGGTCTGCAGGTCCAGCGCGGAGGACACGGCGGCCAGCCGCCCGGCGATCAGCGACGCGTACCCCCACGGCGGGCGTTCCTCGGTGGCACGGCCGGCGAACCACGAGAAGTCCCAGCCCTCCAGTGGCACGGCCGCGCCCTCGGCCACCAGTTCCTCGAAAGTCCCCATGGACCGAAATGCCACCACAGGACCGGGGAACGGGCCACCGAGAAACGGCGGCACCTGCCCTGGGCGCTGAGACGCCGCGTCCCTGGATCGTCTCGCGCACGGCGGGGCAGGTGCCGCAGGGGGTTACAACGACCGAACGGTCGCGCGGTTACGCCCTAAGACGTAACAGAAGCACGACCGTTCGGCGTAGCACAGCAACATCACTCAGTGGAGGGAACGATCAGCGCAGCCGGTAGGCCCTCAGCACCGTCTGGTCGACCGTGTTGCCGCCGACGTCCGCCACCACGCGCAGCGAGACGAACCCGCCTGCCTTGCCTCCGGCGGGAACCAGCGACTTCACCGGCACCCAGGTGACACCGTCGTCGAACGACGCGTACGCCGTCAGCGAGCGCGCCGAGACCTTGCCGGACACCGCCGTGAACTTCACCGGCATCGGCACCCCGGCCTTCCAGCTGTTGCGCAGGTCGACCGGCAGCGAGTAGTCGACCTCCGGCAACGGCAGCCTGCCTTCGCCGGAAGCTGAGAACTCCCAGGAAGTTTTCACGTTGGTGGACAACGCCAGCGAGTCGCGCGACGCGTCCAGCACGAGCTTGTAGCGGCCGTCGCGGGCAGGTGCGTAGAAGGAACCCCTCCGGGCGTCGGAGTAGCCCTGCACCACGCCGTCGTGGGACAGCTCCAGCCATCCGCCACCGGTCTGGCGCCAGTTCTCCACCCAGCCAGACCCGCCGAACGGCGAGATGCGGGCGTTGATCAGGTCGCCCGACCGTTCGACGCCACCGCCGTCGGCCCACGGCACGAGCGACGGGCCGCTCAGCCGCGGCGAGGTGACGGCACGCAGGTTCGTGCGCTCGTAGGTCTTGCCCGCCTTGAAGGTCACCGGCTCCACGTGCGCCCACGAGGTCGTGATCGGGTCGTCCCCGCCCCCGTACGAGCGTCCGTCGAAGCCCTCCTGGAACCAGGTGCCCGGGGTGAAGTACTCGGTGCGCGCGGCCGGTGCGGAGAGCCGTTCGTCGAGCGTCACGCCGATGGTGCCGTTGACGACGGGGTTGTTCCGCTGGTTGATCGAGCCGTCGCCACCGGAGGTGTGGTAGCGCGCCTTGACCGCGGCGAGGTCCGCGTGCCGGAACTTCTTGACCCCCACCGGAAGCGAGCCCTTGTCCTGCTGGAACAACGTGTACGACACCGGGGAGCCCGCGATGGCCCGCAGCGTGAGCTTCGCCGGCGTGACGGCCACGTGGTGCTCGGCCGCGGCGATCACCGGGATCGCCGTCTGCTCGTCGTACCCGAACGGCACCGGCCCCGCCCACAGCACGGCGACCGCCCCGGCGTCCTTCATCTCCCACGCGACCGCGTAGGGGTTCTCGCCACCCTGCCGGACCAGGGCGAGCTTGCCGCGCACGTCAGCACCGCGTTCGGCGACGTCGAACGTGTGCTCGCCCGGCGGCAGGTACTTGCTGCTCTCGTAGTACCGCACCGGGAACCCGCCGGGAACCGAGAGCAGCGGCTGCCCGCCCTTGAGCCCGGAGTCGTAGGTCAGCTCCGGCAGCGGCGCGCCGAACGACAGGCCGTACAGCGGGACCCTGCCGTCGATGATGCTGGCGACACCGCTGATCTTGCCGGGCTTGAACGGCACCGCCAGCTTGGAGTCGCGGTACCACACCACCGAGTCGCGCTCGGGCAGTTCGACGCTGATCTGCTTGCCCTGCCTGGCGTCCAGCGTCACGGACACGTCCGCCGCCAGCGACACGCGCCCGGCCACCTCGGTCGCGGCGACCGGCACGAACCAGTCGTAGTTCGCCGTCACCTCGTCGATCCGGCTCAGCACCGCGTAGTCCGCGACCGGCAGCTTCGACGAGCCGGTGCCGTCGGGACCGATGCTGAGCACCGATGCCTCCTGCGTGGTCATGTTGACCACGACGGCGAACTCGTTCGCGACGGGCTTGCCGTCACGCCCGATCATCGACAGCGTCAGCGCGTGCCGTTCCTCCTGCACGTACGCGCCGACGGAGGTCGTCAGCTCGACGCCCGCGGCGGAAGCCTTGACGTGACCGAAGAACGTGCCGAGGCCCTTGCGCGGGTCGAGCACGACGTCGACCGCGACGCTGCCCTGGGCCGGCACGGTCACCGACGACGGCACGGCGAAGTCCGCGCCGAGGTCGTGCCTCAACGCGAGCGTCACCGGGGTGCCGCCGGTGTTCGAGTAGGTGATCGTCTTCGTGAACGTCTTGGTGTGCGGCCATTCGACCAACCCGAACGACAGGCTGCCCACCGACGCGTGCACCTGCTGCGTCACCGCGCGGCCGACGTCGAGCAGGCCGGTCCCGATGTTCACGGGCGAGTCCGCGACCGGCTTCACCGTCGTCATCAGGTTGGCCTTGAGCTCGGCGGCCTTCCAGGACGGGTTGCGCTGCGCCAGCACCGCCGCGGCGCCCGCGACGTGCGGCGTGGCCATCGACGTGCCGGTCAGCCGCGCGTGCAGGTCGTCGACCGCGTGTTCCCACAACGTGTTCTCGGCGCGGGCGGCCACGATGTCCGTGCCCGGTGCCGCGATGTCCGGCTTCACGGCGTGGTCGCCGATGCGCGGACCACGCGACGATCCCTCGTTGACGCCACCGGCCTTCGTCAAGTTCGCCACGGCCAGCGCGGAATCCGCCGCCGCCGGTGACCCGACCTTGCGGTACACACCGGAGTTGCCGGCCGCCACCACGAACAGCGTGCCGGTCTCGGCCGTGAGCTCGTCGACCTTCACCGACAACGGGTCCTTGCCGTCGGACTGGTCGCCGCCCAGCGACATGTTGACGACCTTCGCCTTGACCTCGCGCGCCGCCCACTCCATGCCGGCGATCACCGCGCTGTCGAGACACCAGTCCGCCTCGCAGACCCGGCCCACCGCGAGCGACGCGCCCTTGGCAACGCCGACGTACTGGCTGCCGCGCCCCGCGACCGTGGCCGCGACGTGCGTGCCGTGGCCGATGTTGTCCTGGATGCCGGAAGGCGTGAAGTCCTTCGCGACGGACACCACGCCCGCGAGCTCCGGGTGCTTCTGGTCGTAGCCGGTGTCGAGCACCGCGACCGTGACGCCGGTGCCGTCGAACCCCGCCTGCCACGCGGCGGGCGCCCCCACCATGGGAACGCTCTCGGTCAGCGAGATCCTGGACTTGCCGTCGAGCCACAGCTTCTCGGCACGCGACGCGCTCGTGCGCCGCCCGGTCCACTGCGCCGCCGCGTCCTTCTTCTGCACCGCACCCGCGGAACGGAAACCACCGTTCAGCAACGGGATCCGGTCGATCTTGTCGTCGGTGTACCCGTAGGCGTGCAACGACGTGACGTCGAAGAAGCGCTTGTCGATGCGTTCCTGCCCCACCGCGTCGACCGCGTCCGCCGGCACCACGTACTGGTGGTCGTTCTGCACGTACTGGGCGAACTGCACGCCGGGCCGCCCCTCGACCCTGACGAGCTCCCCTCGCTCGTTGACGACGACCTTGTCACCGCTGATCAGCGTGATGGTCGAGGTGTTCTGAGCTCTCAACGGTTCTGCCTGCGCCATCGCCACCGGGCTGAGCAGCCCGGCGGCGAGAGCGGCGATCACCAAACATCGTGCTGAACGCACGTGTCCTCCCCTGGGTGTGAACCTCTCCACCCGGGAAGACTCCGAACTGCGCGTGAAGGTTGCCTCACGCTCCGCGATAGGTGCCGAAACTCCAGCGGTTGCCCTCGGGGTCGGCCACGGTGAACCCGCGCGAGCCGTAGTCCTCGTCGCGCAGGCCGCGGATCTCGGTCGCCCCGTGCGCCAGTGCCTGCGCGTGGAGCTCGTCGGGCCGGTCGGTCACGACGTAGACGGATCCGGCGCCGGCCCTGGTCGCCTCGACCTCGCCGACCGACCGCACGGCGGACCCCAGCATGACGCCGCCGCCCTCCGGCCAGACCATCTCGCAGTGCACGACCTCGCCGTCGGCCTCCCCCGGCACGACGAGGTGTTCCTTGAAGCCGAACGCCTCGACGAGGAAGCGGACGGCGGCGGGAGCGTCCTGATAGGACAGACAGGGCCAACAGGTGGGTGGTGGTGTGCTCATGGGAGCAACTCTGCGCCCTGACCGTGCTCGCTGCCTTGTACGAATGGAAGCTCGGCCGCGATCCACTCGGTCGGGGTCGCCCCGCACAACGCCCGCCACTCGCGGTTGAAGTGCGCCTGGTCGGTGTAGCCGCAGGCGGCGGCGACCTCGGTCAGCGTGGGACGCCGCTCGCCGCGCAGCATCCGGTTCGCCCGCTCGAACCGCATCACCCGGCCGGCGACCTTCGGCGTGAGCCCGTACTCGGCGGCGAACCGCGCGCTCAGGTGCTGCCTGCTCCACCCGACCTCGGCGGCGATCTCCGCCACCGGCGCCCCTGCCGCGAGCCGCTGCCACGCCCACGCCACCTCGACCTGCTGCCGCACCGGCCGGACCAGGCCGCCGAGCACCGTGTCCAGCAGCGCGAACCGATCCGTCCACGTCGGCGCGTCCCGCAGCCGTTCGCGCAGCTCGGCGGCCGGGGCGTCGAGAGCGTCGAGCCCGACCGTGGTCGCCGCCAGCTCACCGGCCGGCATGCCGAAGAACGCGCGCATCCCCAGCGGGGTGAGATCGCACTGGACGCCGTGCTGGAACCCGTCGTGGGTGATGATCACGGCCTCGTCGTGCAGGCCGCCGCACAACGCGGCGAACCTGCCCTCCGCCAGGTCGACGGTGCCGTCCACGGTGACGACGAGGGTGAGCGAGCGCGACGGCAGGCCGCGGTGGATGCCGGGCTCGGTGCGCATCCGATACCCGGAGTACCGCGTCACGAACGGCCTCAGCCGCGGGTGCGGCAGGCCGACGACGTGCTCGACGTCCATGCCGCCGATGCTAAAACAATTCGCCCAGAACCAGCAGACCAGCGCCGACGGGCACCAGGTCGGCACCGTACGTCGTGACGCTCACGTCCACGTCCGGCATCGCCCGCAGGTACAGCTCCGGCGACCCGAGCACCTTCCGTCCACTCAGGACGATCTGGTCGAGGTCCAGCAGCTGCACCAGGTTCGCCACCGCCGCGCCGAGCACCCGCGCCGCCTCGCCCCCGGTACTGGCCGCGTGCACCGCCTCGACGCACCCCCGCCGTCCACAAACGCACAACGGACCGTCGAGCTGGATCGTGGTGTGCCCGAACTCGCCCGCCCCCGACCGCGCGCCGCGGTGCACCTCTCCCCCGAGCAGCAACCCGACGCCCAGGCCGGTGCCCACGAACACCAGTGCCGCGTCCCGCATCGGCCTGCGCCACGCCTCGGCGAGCACGGCCGCGTTCGTGTCCTTGTCCACGACGACCGGCAGCCCGAGCCGTTTCTCCGCCAGCGCCTTCAACGGGACGGACGACCAGCCGGGCAGCCCGTTCGGCGACACCACGCCGTCCCGGTGTTCCAGCGGACCGGCGATGCCGATGCCCAGCCCGAGCACCTTCTCCCCCGCCTCGACCAGCGGCTCCAGCGCGTCCAGCACGTCGTCGGGGGTGAACATCGGGGCCAGCGGCGCGACCGAGGCCGACACCACCTCGCCGGTCAGGTCGAGCTTCACCACCCGCAGCTCGTCGCGGTCGACGTAGGCGCCGTACGCGAAGGCCCCGCCGGCGGCGAGCCGCAGCGCGATCCTGGGCTTGCCGCGGCCCCCGTCGCGCACGGCCCCGGTCTCCTCCAGCAGGCCCGCCGAGATGAGCCGCGCCACGATCTTCGAGACCGCCTGCGGGGTCAGTCCGGTCTCGGACGCGAGAGAAGCCCTGCTCAGAGCCCCGGAGCGGACGAGCCTGAGCACTGTCCTGTCGTTGTGCGAACGCAGCGAGGTGAGGTCCACGGTCGCAATTATTCAACAGCGTTGCTTTAATCGGAAGCATGATTCGAGTCGGACTTCTGGGCTACGGCATCGCGGGGCGGGTCTTCCACGCCCCGCTGATCACCTCCACCGAGGGCATGGACCTCGTCGCGATCGTCACGGCGAACCCGGAGCGGCAGGCGCAGGCCCGTGCCGCGCACCCCGGTGCCGAGATCGTCACCGCCGACGAGCTGTTCGAGCGGGACCTCGACCTGATCGTCGTGGCCACGCCGAACAGGACGCACGTCGAGTACGCGAAGCGCGCCATCGCCAAGGGCGTCGCGGTGGTCGTCGACAAGCCGTTCGCGCCGACGTCCGCCGAGGCCGCCGAGCTCGTGGCCGCGGCGAAGGCGGCAGGGGTGCCGCTCACGGTCTTCCAGAACCGCCGCTGGGACAGCGACTTCCTCACCGTCCGCAAGATCATCGGCCGACTGGGTGAGGTTCGGCGGTTCGAGTCCCGATTCGAGCGCTGGGTGCCGGAGATCTGGGACAACTGGCGCGAGTTCGGCGCCCCCGAGGAGGCGGGTGGCCTGCTCTACGACCTCGGCGCGCATCTCGTCGACCAGGCGTTGCAGCTGTTCGGACCGGTCAGGAACGTCTACGCGGAACTCGACCGGCGCCGCCCCGGCGCCCAGGTGGACGACGACGTGTTCGTGGCGCTGACGCACGAGAACGGCGTCCGCTCCCACCTGTGGGCCAGCGCGCACGCGGCGCACCACGGGCCGAGGTTCCGCCTGCTCGGCAGCGAGGGCGCGTTCGAGATCAGCGGCCTGGACGAGCAGGAGGACGCGCTCGCCGCCGGCCGCCGCCCGACCGGACAGGACTGGGGGCACGAGGACCGCACCGGACGGCTCGGCCTCCTCGGCGACACGACCGAGGTCGCCGTCGAACCCGGTGCGTACCAGACCTTCTACGCAGAACTGCGCTCCGGCGCGGTCCCCGTCGACCCCGCGAGCGCCGTGGACGCGCTGCGGGTCATCGAAGCCGCTTTCCTTTCCGCACGAGAGAACCGGGTGGTCGCACTGTGAGCCTCACCAGCGAAGAACTCCTCGCCCAGGAGCGTCAGCTCCAGTTCGCGCGCTTCGGCAACGACGTCGCGATCGACCTGGGCCTGCACCTGCTCGCCGCCGCCCGCGAACAGGGGCTGTCCATCGCGATCTCGGTGCGGCGCAACGGGCACCGGCTCTTCCACGCCTCGCTGCCCGGCACCTCGCCGGACAACGACAGGTGGCTGGAGCGCAAGGCGCGTGTCGTCGAGCTGTTCGGCCACAGTTCGTTCTACGTCGGCACGACGTTCCGCGAGAAGGGCTCGACGTTCGAAGCGGAGTCGGGTCTCGACCTGGAGCTGTACGCGGCGCACGGCGGGGTCTTCCCGGTGATCGTGCGCGGCACCGGACCCGTCGGCACGGTCGGCGTCTCCGGACTGCCCCAGGCAGAGGACCACGCGTTCGTCGTCAGCGCACTGGAAACGTTCCTGAACGGCCCAGAGGTGTAATAGCACGAATAGCCGTTGCCACAAAATCCGGCTATAGACAACAGCTCGCATCAACGGGCGCAACGTTGTATTGATACACACCACTTCGAGTGGATTACGACCCACTCGGAGTGGTGCTGTATAGCATCCGGCCAACACACGCCGGTCCGCACAAAAGGGTGATCCTACTGGTCCAAACGAGTGCCCTATTCCATGTTTTGACGAATACAGCTCGATCACCCACCTGCCGATACAACGCCTGCTGCATAGTGCAGCAGTTGTACGCTCCGTAGCATCATCAGGCCTAAACCACCCACCCGAATGTCGCCTTCTTGGCCTCTTCACAGCCGTCAACAGCGCGAACTAACGTCCGTTCCGGCTTATCGGATTGGTCCATTAGCGCATTGAGATAGGTGGGTGCAGGTTGTGACTGTGACGGATTCTGACCTCAATGAGGGCCGTCAGCAGCTGAGTTTGGGCACGGCCGCCGCACGAAATCTGGCCACTACCACCAAGTCCGTCCCGCAGATGCAGGGAATCACTTCCCGCTGGCTGCTCAAGGTGCTCCCCTGGGTGCAGGCCGCGGGTGGTGCGTACCGCGTCAACCGGCGCCTCACCTACACGCTGGGCGATGGCCGAGTCTCGTTCACGAACATCGGCGCGGAGATCCGCGTGGTGCCGATGGAGCTCACCGAACTGGCGCTGCTCAAGGGCTTCGACGACGAGGAGGTCCTCGCGGCCCTCGCCGGGCGCTTCACCCAGCAGGAGTTCGGTGTCGGCGACGTCATCGTCGAGAAGGGCCGCCCGAAGGACACCGTCGTGCTGATCGCGCACGGCAAGGTCGACAAGATCGGCACCGGTGAGTACGGCGGCGACACCGTGCTCGGCAACCTGGCCGACGGCCAGTACTTCGGCGAGACCGTGCTGGCGGGACCGCAGGGCGAGTGGGAGTACACGGCCAAGGCCGTCACCCCGGTCACCGTGCTCACGCTGTCGTGGGACGACTTCCAGGCGCTCAACGGGGAAGCGGGCGGCCTGCGCGCGCACATCCAGCAGACGTTCAACAGCCGCAACAAGCCGCAGGACGAGCACGGCGAGGCCGAGATCGGCATGTCGTCCGGCCACGACGGCGAGCCCGTCCTGCCCGGCACGTTCGTCGACTACGAGCTCTCGCCGCGCGAGTACGAGCTGAGCGTCGCCCAGACCGTGCTGCAGGTCCACAGCCGGGTCGCGGACCTCTACAACAACCCGATGGACCAGGTCGAGCAGCAGTTGCGGCTCACGATCGAGGCCCTGCGCGAACGCCAGGAGCACGAGATCGTCAACAACAGGTCGTTCGGCCTGCTGCACAACGCGGACCTCAAGCAGCGCATCCACACCCGCACCGGCCCGCCCACGCCGGACGACTTCGACGAGCTGCTGTCGATCGTGTGGAAGGACCCCGGGTACTTCCTCGCGCACCCGCGCACGATCGCGGCGTTCGGCCGTGAGCTCAACAAGCGCGGCCTCTACCCGCAGCACATCGACTTCCACGGCCAGCAGGTGCCGGCCTGGCGCGGCGTCCCCGTGCTGCCGTGCAACAAGATCCCGGTCTCCGACACCCGCACGTCGTCGGTGATGCTGATCCGCACCGGCGAGCAGAACCAGGGCGTCATCGGCCTGCACCAGACCGGCATCCCGGACGAGTACCAGCCGGGCCTGTCGGTGCGGTTCATGGGCATCAACGACCAGGCGATCATCAACTACCTGGTCAGCGCCTACTACTCGGCGGCCATCATGGTGCCGGACGCGATCGGTGTGCTGGAGCACGTCGAGCTCGGTCGCGAGGGATAGGTCTTGGCCTCCTTCACCATGCCGGAGTTCTACGTGCCGCACCCGGCACGGATGAACCCCCATCTCGAACGCGCCCGCGTGCACTCGACGCAGTGGGCGCGGGACATGGGGATGCTCGACACCGGGGTGTGGACCGACGAGATCCTCGCGGGCGACGACTACGGGTTCATGTGCGCGTGGACCCACCCGGACGCGCCCGCGGAGATCCTCGACCTCATCACGGACTGGTACGTCTGGGTCTTCTACTTCGACGACGAGTTCTTCGCGGAGTTCAAGCAGAGCAAGGACGTGTCGGGAGCGAAGGCGTATCTCGACCGGCTGCCGGCGTTCATGCCTCTCAACGGCACGGACCCGTGGCCGGAGCCGCAGAACCCGACCGAACGCGGCCTCGTCGACCTGTGGCAGCGGACCATTCCGCTGATGTCGCAGGACTGGCGGCGCCGGTTCACCACGAGCACCCACAACCTGCTGCTCGAGTGCATGTGGGAGATCAAGAACATCGAGAGCGGCACGGTCGCCAACCCGATCGAGTACATCGAGATGCGCCGCAAGGTCGGCGGCGCGCCGTGGTCGGCGAACCTGGTGGAGGTCTCCGAGGCGGCCGAGGTGCCCGCGTCCATCGCGGGCACCCGGCCGCTGCGGGTCCTGTCCGACACGTTCTCCGACGCGATCCACCTGCGCAACGACATCTTCTCGTACGAGCGGGAGGTGTTGAAGGAGGGCGAGAACTCCAACGGGGTGCTCGTGTTCGAGAAGTTCTTCGGCCACGACACGCAGACCGCGGTCGAGGCCGTGAACACGCTGCTGACCTCGCGGCTGCACCAGTTCGAGAACACCGTCTTCACCGAGCTGCCCGTGCTGTTCTCCGAGAACGGGGTGGACCAGCTGGAGCAGGCGCGCGTGCTCAAGTACGTGAAGGGCCTGCAGGACTGGCAGTCCGGAGGGCACGAGTGGCACCTGCACGCGGGCCGCTACACGAAGGTCGAGGGAGGCGCTGGCAACTCCGCGTTCTTCCGCACGATCCTGCGCGGGCCGACCGGCCTGGGCACGTCCGCGGCGTGGCTGGGGGTGGCCCGTGGTTGAGGTTCCCTCGTTCGACATGCCCTTCGCCGCAAGGCTTTCCCCGCACGTCGACCGCGTCCGCCAGCACACCAGGACGTGGGTGCGGGACATGGGCATGCTCGCCGGGGCACCGTGGACCGAGGCGTTCTACGACGCCGCGGACTACGGCGGCTTCGGCCCGCTGACCCACCCGACGGCGTCCCTGGACGACCTCAAACACATCAACGACTGGCACACGTGGGGTTTCTACGTCACCGACGCGTTCCAGGCGGGCTTCCTGCGGCCGCGCAACGTCGCGGGCGGCAGGGCGTTCGTGGCGGCGCTGAAGTCGGTGCTGAGCGGCTCGCTCCCCTCGGCCAACCCGGCCGAGCGGGGCCTGGCCGACCTGGTCTCGCGGTCCACTCTGGACAACGAGGACCAGGAACACCTGGTCGAGTTCTTCGACGCGCTGCTGTGGGAGCTGCACAACACCGCGCAGGGCAGGGTGCCCGACCCGATCGACCTCGTGGAGATGCGCCGCCGGTCGATCGCCACCGAGCTGTCCGCGAAGCTCGCCCGCAAGTCCGTCGGCGCCGAACTGCCGGCGGAGTTGTTGCGCAACAGCACGATGAGGGCGCTCGTCGACTCGTTCGGCGACGTTCCCGCGCTGCGCCAGGAGATCGTCGGCTTCGACCACCTCTACGCCACCGGCGGCAGCTCGACCAGCGCCGTGCTGGCCGTGCAGGAGTTCTTCGGCTGTGAGGTGCAGCAGGCCGTCTCGGTCGTGGCCGACCTGATCGCGGCACGGCTGCGGCAGATCGGCTCGATCATCGGTGAGCTGCCGTCCATCGCCGACGAGTACGGCCTCGACGCGGAGGCCAAGGCAGGACTGCACCGGTACGTCGAGGCCCTGAAGTCGTGGCTCGCCGGTGAGCTCCTGTGGACGCAGAGATCCGGCCGATTCGACTTCTCCCCGGTCCCCGCGAGGAAGTCGTTCCACCGGCCGTCCGGACTAGGCACGCGGTCGCTTTCGATTCAACCGCAAAACGTGCTGTCAGTTCACGCCGACGAAAAGCGTGTCGGCGTGAACTGACAGCAGTTCTTGTTCGCTAGCAACCCAGCACCAACAGATTGGCAGGACTTCCAGTGACTGTTACCGATCCGGGCCTTGGGGTCGAGGGCGGGCAGCTGAGCCTTTCGACGAAGGCCGCCCGCAACCTCTCGACGACCACCAAGTCCGCACCGCAGATGCAGGGGATCTCGCCCCGGTGGCTGCTGCGCATGCTGCCCTGGGTCGAGGCGAAGGGTGGTGCGTTCCGGGTCAACCGCCGGCTCACCTTCGCGATCGGCGACGGCCGGGTCACGTTCACCTCCGTGGGTTCCGAGGTGCGGATCGTGCCGCAGGAGCTGGCGGAGTTCGTGCTGCTGCGCGGGTTCGAGGACGAGGCGGCGCTGACCGCCGTCGCGAACCGCTTCGAGCAGCGCGAGTACCTGCCGGGTGAGGTGATCGCGCACCGCGGCGAGTCGGTGGACGAGATCATCGTCATCGCGCACGGCAAGGTCACCAAGACCGGCCGCGGCGAGTACGGCGACGACGTGGCACTGGGCACGATCGCGGACGGCGAGTACATCGGTGACGAGCCGGTGCTGTCCGGCTCCGACAAGAGCTGGAGCTTCACCGCGCGCGCGTTGACGCCGACGACGGCCGTGGTGTTGTCGCGTGCGGCCTTCGCGCAGCTCAACGGCCAGATCGAGCCGTTGCGCGAGCACATCGCCCAGCAGCTGGCGAACCCGACGAACGCGTCGAACAAGCACGGCGAGGCCGAGATCGACATCTCGTCGGGCCACGACGGCGAGCCGACGCTGCCCAGCACGTTCGTCGACTACGAGCTGCGGCCCCGCGAGTACGAGCTCTCGGTGGCGCAGACGATCGTGCGCGTCCACACGCGCGTGGCGGACCTCTACAGCCAGCCGATGGACCAGGTCGAGCACCAGTTGCGGCTCACCATCGAGGCCCTGCGCGAGCGGCAGGAGTTCGAGCTCGTCAACAACAAGGAGTTCGGCCTGCTCGCCAACGCCGACCTCAAGCAGCGGGTCAGCACGAACTCCGGCCCGGTGACGCCGGACGACATGGACGAGCTGATCTCGCGGCGCCGCAACACCAAGCTGATCCTGGCCCACCCCAAGGCGATCTCGGCGTTCGGCCGGCAGCTGTCCTCGCGCGGCCTGTACGTGCCGACCGTCGAGGTCGAGGGCAAGCAGCTGCAGTCGTGGCGCGGCATCCCGATCGCGCCGTGCGACAAGATCCCGGTCAACAAGAACGGCACCACGTCGATCATCGCGATGCGGCTCGGCGAGGAGAAGCAGGGCGTCGTCGGCCTGCGCCAGACCGGCATCCCCGACGAGTACGAGCCCGGCCTCAACGTCCGGTTCATGGGCATCGACGAGCACGCGATGCTCAAGTACCTGGTGTCCACGTACTACTCGGCGGCCGTGCTGGTGCCGGACGCGCTGGGTGTGCTGGAGAACGTGGAGATCGGTCTCTAAGCCATGACAGCGGAGATGACCGAACACCTGGCCGCCGGCAGACCGGCCGGTGAGCTGCTCGCGTGGAGCCGGAGCCTCGTGCTCCCGGCTCTGCGCAAGGCCGTCGACCAGCTGCCGCCGTCGATGCGCACGATCGCGGAGTACCACCACGGGTGGCGCGACGAGTACGGCAACCCGGTGCTGGAGAACGGCGGCAAGGCGATCCGGCCCGCGCTGGTGCTGCTGGCGGCCGAGGCCGTCGGCGGTACCGCCGCCGCTGCCGTCCCTGCGGCGGTCGCGGTGGAGCTGATCCACAACTTCTCGCTGCTGCACGACGACGTGATGGACCGCGACACGACCCGGCGCCACCGGGCCACGGCGTGGACCGTGTACGGCATCAACGCGGCGATCCTGGCCGGGGACGCGTTGCAGTCGCTGGCCGTGGACGTCCTCGCCGGCTCAGGGCATCCCCGTGCCCTGGAGGCGATCAGGACGCTGGGCGACGCCACCGTGGCGTTGCTCGACGGGCAGGCCTACGACCTCGACTTCGAGACGCGCGGTGACGTGCGGGTGCCCGAGGTCGAGCAGATGGCGCGTGGCAAGACGGGCGCGCTTCTGGGTGCCTCCACGGCGTTGGGCGCGTTGTACGGCGACGGCACCGACCTGCAGGTCGAGGCCATGCGGCGGTTCGGCGCCGAGCTCGGCCTCGCGTTCCAGCACGTGGACGACCTGCTCGGCATCTGGGGCGACCCGGCTGTCACCGGCAAGGCCGTGCACTCGGATCTGGTGAGCCGCAAGAAGTCCCTGCCCGTCGTCTTCTCCCTGAACGCCGGCGGGCCTGCCGCCGACGAGCTCGCGTCGCTGTACTCCGGCGAGCAGGAGATGAACGCGGAAACGCTTGCGCGGGCGGCGACCCTGGTCGACACGGCCGGTGGACGGGCGTGGAGCCAGACGCAGGCGGACGAGCTCCACACGCAGGCACTGGTTCATCTCGGCGAGTCCTCACCGACCGCGCGTGCGGCCGTGGAGCTCGGCACGCTCGCCCAGCTGGTCACCCACCGGGACCACTGAACCCACCTCTGGAAGGCGCAAGATGACGGAACATCCGCCGCGTTCGGTGCTGCTCGCCTCACCCCGGTCGTTCTGCGCCGGGGTGGAGCGCGCCATCGAGATCGTGGAACGACTGCTCGACCAACGCGGCGGCCCCATCTACGTGCGCAAGCAGATCGTGCACAACGTCCACGTCGTGCGTTCACTGGAGGCTCGTGGCGCCGTGTTCGTGGAGGAGCTGTCCGAGGTGCCTTTCGGTGCCACGGCGGTCTTCTCCGCGCACGGCGTCTCCCCCGCCGTCCGTGCCGAGGCACGCGGGCGTTCGCTGGACGTGCTGGACGCGACCTGTCCGTTGGTGACGAAGGTGCACGCCGAGGCACGTCGTTTCGCCGAGCGCGGTGACACGATCGTCCTCATCGGACACGCCGGGCACGAGGAGGTCGAGGGCACGCTGGGCGAGGCTCCCGGCCAGATGGTGCTGGTGGAGACGGTGGCGGACGTCGAGAAGCTGGAGATCACCGGCCCGGTGTCGTACCTGACGCAGACGACGCTGGCCGTGGACGAGACGGCCGAGGTGGTCGAGGCGCTGGAGCGGAAGTTCCCGCAGCTGCGCGGTCCCGGCAGCGACGACATCTGTTACGCCACCACGAACCGGCAGGTCGCCATCCGCGAGGTCGCCGAGCGGTCGGACCTGGTGCTGGTGGTGGGCTCGAAGAACTCGTCCAACTCGGTGCGGATGGTCGAGCTCGCGGCCCGCGGCGGCACACCCGCCTACCTGATCGACGACGCCTCGGAGATCGACCCGGCCTGGCTGGCCGGAGTGTCGTCGGTGGGGCTGTCGGCCGGTGCCTCCGCGCCTCCCGGGCTGGTGGACGAGGTCGTGGCGGCGTTGGAGGCGCTGGGTTCGGTGACGGTGTCGACGCACACGACCGCGACGGAGACGATCGCGTTCACGTTGCCGATGGCGGTGCGCCGTGCTGGCTGACATCACCTCGCCCGCGGACGTGCGGGCACTGTCCACTTCGGAACTTTCCGCGCTGGCCTCCGAGATCCGGTCGTTCCTGATCTCCAAGGTGCACCGGACCGGTGGCCATCTCGGCCCGAACCTGGGCGCCGTCGAGCTGACGATCGGGGTGCACCGGGTCTTCAGCTCGCCCACCGACGTGGTGTTGTTCGACACCGGGCACCAGTCGTACGTGCACAAGATGCTGACGGGCCGCTGCGCGGACTTCGACTCGCTGCGGCAGGCCGGCGGCATGTCCGGCTACCCGTCCGCGGCCGAGTCGGCGCACGACGTCATCGAGAACTCGCACGCCTCCACCGCACTGTCCTATGCGGACGGTCTGGCCAAGGCGTTCGAGCTGGGCGGCACCGACCGCCGCGTCGTCGCCATCGTCGGTGACGGCGCGCTGACCGGCGGGATGTGCTGGGAGGCCCTGAACAACATCGGCGGCTCCTCGCGCCCGGTCGTGGTGCTGCTGAACGACAACGGCCGCTCCTACGACCCGACCGCCGGTGGTTTCGCGGCGTCGCTGCTGGCCGGTTCTGCGCGGCAGCTGTTCGAGGCGCTGGGTCTCGCGTACATCGGCGAGGTCGACGGGCACGACGTGCACGCCGTCGAGAACGCCCTGTGGGAAGCGAAGGCGCTCGGCCGTCCGGTCGTCGTGCACTGCAAGACGGTGAAGGGCAAGGGGTACACCGCCGCCGAGACCGACGAGGCGGACCGCATGCACGCGGTCGGCGCGTCCGGTGCCTCCGGTGGGCGGACCTGGACCGACGCGTTCTCCGACGAGATCGTGTCCATCGGGGCCTCGCGGCCGGACGTCGTCTGCCTGACCGCGGCGATGCTGGAACCAGTCGGGCTGCGGCCGTTCTCCGAACGGTTCCCGGAGCGCGTCTTCGACGTCGGGATCGCCGAGCAGCACGCCGTGACGTCCGCCGCGGGCATGGCCATGGGTGGTCTGCACCCGGTCGTCGCCGTCTACGCGACGTTCCTGTCCCGTGCCTTCGACCAGCTGCTGATGGACGTGGCGCTGCACCGGCTCCCGGTGACGTTCGTGCTGGACCGCGCGGGCGTGACCGGCCCGGACGGCGCGTCGCACCACGGCATGTGGGACGCCTCCGTACTGCCCGTCGTGCCCGGCCTTCGCCTTGCCGCGCCACGGGATCCAGCGTCGCTGGGTGCCCTGCTGCGCGAGGCCGTCGACGTGTCGGACGGCCCCACGGTCGTGCGCTACCCGAAGGCCGCCGTCGGTCCGGACGTGCCGGCCGTGCGGCGCGTGAGCCACTTCGACGTGCTGCGCGAGGTGCCGGACGCCGAGGTGCTCCTGGTCGCGGTCGGTCCGCTGGCCGGTCCGTGCCTGGCCGCGGCGGAGGAACTCGCCTCGCACGACGTCCGCGTGGACGTGGTGGACCCGCGCTGGATCGCGCCCCTGGACCCGCACCTCGTGAAGCACAGCGGCCAGTACCGCCTGGTCCTGGCCGTGGAGGACACGACGTCCACCGGAGCACTGGGCGCTCGGCTGGGTCAGGCGCTGGCCGGCACCCCGACCTGCGTGGCGACGTTCGCGCTGCCGCCACGCTTCCTGCCGCACGACTCCCGTGCCCGCATCCTGCGCGCACACGGCCTGGACGCCGCCGGCATCACGACGAGCGTGCTGAAGCGCCTCGGCGTGAAGTGACGTACCAGCCGATCGCGAACGACAACGCGATCGCCCCCGCTCCCACCAGCGGCGCCTTCACCTCGGCCGGCAGCTGCAGCGGGCGCAGGGCGGTGGCGAGACTCAGCAGGATCGGCCCCTGCACGACGAACGCGACGTAGGCGGACCGCGCCAGCCCCTCGGTGAAGGGCCCCTGGCGCGTCAGCCGCCGCTGCGCCAGCCCGATGAGCCACAAACTCCCCGCCACCACGAGGATCCCCTCGATGAGCGCGAGGATCGCGGCCTGCCACTTCAAGCCCCCGAGGAACGGTTCCGCGCTCTTGGCCAGATCCAGCACACCCATGAGCGCCGCCGCGATCGGCAGCACCGCGATCGTGCCGATGACGACGTTGCGCGTCATGCGGTAGATCTCGTCCGGCACCCGTTCCGCGAGCTTGCGCCCGCCGATGGCCCCGAGCAGCAACATCCCGAGACACTGCGGCCACCACCACAGGTGCAGGTCCCCGACCTGCCCGCTGCGCGCCGGAAACAGCAGCCGCGTCAGGAACGTGGTGCCCGCCACGATCATCGTCATGCCCACGACGGTCTTCGTGGTGATCGTGCGCTCTTTGATCGGCGGCGCCAAGGCGATGGCGATGCTGAAGATCAGCAACACCCCGACGAACCACAGCGACCCGCTGTCCAGGAACGGCTGCCGGTCCGTGAACGCCTGCCACCACGAGACGTCGCGCCCGGCCCCGTTGTAGGCGATCCACACGAACGTCGGCCACACGACAACGGCACTGACCACCCACGGCGCACCCAGCCGGACGAGCCGGTCGGCGATGAACCGCTGCCGCCCTTTGCGCTCGATCGAACCGGGTGTGAAGATCCCGGCCATGAAGTAGAAGGTGCCCATGAAGAACAGCCCCGACGGCCCGATCACCGCGGCCAGCACCGTCTCGACGCCGGGGTGGAACGTGACCTCGTTGACCTCGTCGTAGGGCCAGCCACCGATCGCGGCGTAGCCGAGCAGCGCGTGGCCACCGATGACCCACGCCACCAGGATCACCTTCAGGTTGTCCACAGCGGACAATCTCATGGTTTTCATGGTCCGCTTCGTGACGCGATCACGCCAGCGGCCAAGGGGCGGACCTCGCTAGCCGGAGAACAGCTGGCCGAGCCGGTAGTCGATGATCTCCTCGGCCTGCTTCGCGTCGTAGGCGTCGACCAGCATCGCGCTGAGGAGGCCGCCCGTCATGGTCGCGAGCGCGTCCGCCTCCAGCTGGAGGTCGAGGTGTGACGGGACCCTGTCGCGTGTGCGGGCGAGTCCGAGCTGGTCGGCGAGCAGGCGCACGAGGTGGGGCATCATCGCCTGCTGGTCCGGTGCCTGACCACCGCGCGTGACGTCCAGCGCGAAGTAGGCGATCTGCACCGCGCAGAGCATGCGGCTGCGCTCGTCCGTCGGCAGGACCGCGAGCAGACACGCCCGCATGACGGCGCGTTCGTCACCGGTCTGCATCGCCTCCGCGATGCGCTGCCCGGCACGTTCGGCGCCCAGCTCGGTGATCCGCTGCCAGGCGTGCCGCAGCATCTCTTCCTTGGTCGGGAAGTAGTACTGGATCTGGAACATCGACACGCCGGCCTCCGCCGCGACCGCGCGCAACGTCACCGACTGAAGGCCTCGCGTCGACGCGATCCGGAAGAGCGCCTCCGCGAGGTCACGCCGTTTCTCCTCGTGGTCGACGCGCTTCGGCATGTGATCACTGTGTCACAACGAACGGTGTCGACGGGCACCGCGCGACGCTGTTACATTGCATCTGCATTAGAAAAACAACCTGGGGGTGTGATGGTCGGGAAGTTCGTGGACCAGAAGGCAGCGGACCGCTACTTCGCCACGTACGAGGCGATCCGGCGGAAGTGGCCGGTGCCGTCGGAGGAACTGGACGTGGGGACGCGGTTCGGCTCGACCCGCGTCCGGCGCAGCGGTACCGGCACGCCGATCGTGCTGCTGCACGGCGCCATGGGCACTTCGCTGTCCTGGTACCCCTTCGTCGCCGAACTGGCGGCGCGACACACCGTGTACGCCGTCGACATGATCGGCGAACCGGGGCGCTCGGTTCAGACCCGGCCCATGGAGAGCACCGACGACGAGGCGGACTGGCTCGCCGACGTCCTCGCGGGGCTCGGCCACGAGAAGGTCCACCTGGTCGGGATCTCGCGCGGCGCCTGCCTGGCGCTGAACCTCGCCACCCGGCGTCCTGCGGGGGTCGCCGGCGTCCTCGCCTTCGAACCGGGCGGGTTCGGGATCAACTTCCGGAAGTTCGTCCTCTGGAGCATCGGCGAGCTGTCCCGCTGGTGGCTGCCCGCCGCGATCCTGCGCCGGGTCAGCGGCGGCGATCCCGCCGTGCGTCACACGATGCGCCCGCTGGTGTTCCGCGGCATGAAGTACAAGGTCCAGATGGCTCCGCTGCACGTGTTCACCGACGACGAGCTGCGGTCGATCGACGTGCCCACCTACTTCATCCTGGGCGAGCGCAGCTTGATCAAGGCACCGGAGCTCGCCGCGCGCGTCGAGTCCCTCGTCCCGAACGTGCGCACCGAGATCGTGCCCGGGGCGACCCATGCGCTGAACCTGGAGGAGCTCGAGCTGACCAACGCGCGGATCCTCGCCTTCGCCGGGGAGGACCACGCCGGCCTGCCGGACTGAACGAGCTCCGAGGTGCCAGGCGTCCTGGGGGCCGCCTGGCGCTTCACACGGCTACGGCCTGTCCCCCGTGTACACGCCCATCGTGCGGAACCGCAGGCCCGGCTCCTTGTACTCCTCCATCGCGTGCGCGATCCACCCCACGATCCGCGCGATCGCGAAGATCGCCTCGCCGGCGTCCGGCGCCATCTTGAACAGCAGGGCGAACTGGGCCAGCGCGAGGTCGATGTTCGGGAACGTCTGCGACTGCGTGGCGATCACCTTGTCCGCCACCAGGTCCCCATGACTGCGCAGCAACGCGAACAGGTGGTCCGCACGCGGGTCACGGGCCCGATAGACGCGGTGACCGAAGCCGGGGATCGGCAGGCCGGACCGCAGGTGCTCGGCGACCGTGCCCATCGGGTCGGACTGGGCCTGCAGCAGGAACCGGTACGCGATCGTGGTGGCGGCGCCGTGCTTCTGACCCTCCATGGCGCCCATGCCCGCGGACACGACGGCGTACGGGTTGGCGTGCGCGGAGGCGGCGACCCTGGCGGCCATGGTCGAGACGGCCAGGTCGTGGTCGGCCAGCAGGATCAGGGCCGCGTTGAGGAGATCAGGCTGGGCGGGCTCGGGCGAGAGGCGGGCCCACAACCGTTCGGCGATGTCGGTGCCCTGCGGCCTGCCCAGCATCGGGAGAGACTCGACGACGTCGGCGATCAGGGACTTGGCCGTGGTGACGGCGCGGTCCAGGTCGTAGCGCAGCGGGTCGCCGACGCTGGCCAGGGCGATGGCCACGCGGACCCGGTCGGTGAGGGTGGCGCTGTCGGGCAGGGCCATCCAGATCTCCTGGCCCTCCGGGAACTGCATGCCCACCGAGTCGATCTCGGTCCACAGCCAGTGCGCCACGTCCTCGAAGCGCTTGGTGCTTGAGAGCTCAGGGACGGAACGGCCGCGGTAGTGCAGGCGGTCGTTCTCCAGGAGGGAGATGCGGGTGCGGATGCGATCCGTCACAGCGGCCACTGCTCCGCGCGCACCAGTGCGCTGCGCCAGGGCCTCCACCTCGGCGACGCCGAACATGCTGTGGCGGTTCACCTTCGTGCTGGTCAGGTGGCCGCGGCTGACGTACGCGTAGACCGTCGCCGGTTTCACACCCAGGCGGCGAGCAGCTTGATTCGTCGTCAACATTGATTCCATCAACGTTGACTGTACAAGACATGTTGACGGAGCCTGGTGTCCATGTTGATTGATGCACCCAAAGGGCTTAAAGACGTCGTCGTCACCACGACCCTGATCGGGGACGTGAACGGTGCCGCGGGCTACTACCACTACCGCGAGCACGACGCGATCGAACTGGCCAGGACGCGGTCGTTCGAGGACGTGTGGTTCCTCTTCGCGGAAGGCCGGCTGCCGGACCAGGACGAGGCCGCGCTGTTCGCCCGCCAGACCGCCGAGCTGCGCACGCTGCCGGCGGCGATCCGCGAGGTGCTGCCCGCCGTCGCGCGGTCGGGGTGCACGGCGCTGGCCGGGTTGCGGACCGCGTTGTCGATGCTGCCGTCGCAGCCGATGTGGGACGCGCCGATGAGCACCAGGAAGGCCGACGCGCTGAGGGTCAGCGCGCTGACGCCGACGATCCTGGCGGCACTGCACCGGCTCAAGCTCGGACTTGATCCCGTCAACCCCAGGGTTGATTTGTCAACGTCGGCGAACTGGTTGTACATGTTGACCGGGCGTGAGCCGTCAACCTGGGCGAGCCGCGCGGTCGAGCAGTATCTGATCGCCACGATCGACCACGGCTTCAACGCGTCGACGTTCACCGCGCGCGTGGTCGCGTCGGCGGGAGCGGACGTCGTGTCAGCGGTGACGGCGGCGATCGGCACGTTCTCCGGGCCGTTGCACGGTGGCGCGCCGGACCGGGCGCTGGAGGCGCTCGACCTCATCGGGTCGCCGGACAACATCGACGCCTGGGTGCGCGAGCGCATCGAGCAGGGCGACCGGATCATGGGTTTCGGGCACGCCGTCTACCGGACGGAGGACCCGCGGGCGCGCCTGCTCAAGGAGATCGCGCAGGAGCAGCCGACCCGGCTCACGGACTTCGCCGTCACCGTCGAGCGCAGGGTGACGGAGCTGCTGGCCGAGCTCAAGCCCGGCCGGCAGCTGTACGCGAACGTGGAGTTCTACGCCGGCGTGGTGATGGAGCAGTGCGGCATCCCGCGGGAGATGTTCACGCCGACGTTCGCGTGCAGCCGGGTGATCGGGTGGTGTGCCAACGCGCTCGAGCAGTCCGAGGACACGAAGATCATCCGCCCGGTCGCCCGCTACACGGGACCGGCACCGCAGATCATCGGGCACTGAATCAGGTGAGGTACCGGAGGTCGTTGCGCACTCGGGTGCGGTCACGGTCGTTGACGTCGGTCGAGCCCGCCAGACCGGCGTTGCGGTCGCGGTGCCGGTCGAGCCAGACGGAGAGGGCTGCTACTGCCAGGAGGATCACTGCAAGAGTCATGTCATAAATGTATGGTCGGCAATATCCCGCCAACAGTGGCAGATCTGACGCTGCGCGCTAAAATCCTGCCATGCTCCGATCGGTCGCGGTTCCCCTCATCGACGGCGTCGCGCCGTTCGAGTTCGGCCTGCTCTGCGAGGTGTTCGGCATCGACCGGACGGAGGAGGGCGTGCCGCTGATCGACTTCCGGGTGTGCGGCGAGCTCCCGAACGAACCGGTGCCGACGAGCATCCGGGGCGTGAGCATCACACCGGAACACGGGTTCGACGCGCTGCAGAGCGTCGACCTGGTCGCACTGCCCGCCGCGCGGGTCCGCGACCACTACCCGGAGAAACTGGTCAAGGCGCTTCAGGAGACCGACGCGACGCTGCTCAGCGTGTGCAGCGGGGCGTTCATCCTCGGCGCGGCCGGGCTGCTCGACGACCGGAACTGCACGACGCACTGGCGGGAGGCGCGGCAGTTCCAGGAGCGGTTCCCGAAGGCCCAGATGGACCCGGACGTGCTGTTCGTGGACGACGGCGACATCATCACCAGCGCCGGCACCGCGGCGGGCATCGACGCCTGCCTGCACCTGGTCCGGCGGGAGCTGGGCACCAAGGTCGCCAACACCATCGCGCGCCGGATGGTCGTGGCCCCGCAGCGCGACGGCGGTCAGCGGCAGTTCGTGGAGCTTCCGATCCCCGAGTGCAGCTCCGACAGCCTGGAGCCCGTGCTGGAGCAGGTGCTCGCCACGATCGCGGACAACCACACGGTGGCCACGATGGCGAGGCTCGCCGTCATGTCCGAACGGACTTTCGCGCGCAGGTTCGCCGCGGAGACCGGCACCACCCCGAACAAGTGGCTGTCACTCCAACGGGTACTTCACGCGCGCAGGCTCCTCGAGGAGACCGACCTGGACGTCGACGCGGTCGCGACCAGGTCAGGCTTCGGGACAGCCGCTCTCCTCCGGCACCACTTCCACCGGGTCGTCGGCATCGCACCGAGCGATTACCGCCGCACATTCTCCTGTCGTTAGGCGCGTGAAGATCTTCTCGGAGATCTCCCGCAGCGCCACCACCTCGGAGTCGTCGAGCAGGTCGAACACCAGCTTGTTGACCGTCTCGGCGTGCGAGGGGGCGGCCTCCTCGATCGCCGACCGGCCCTGGTCCGTCAGCACGACGAACGACCCGCGCCCGTCGCTGCTGCAGTTCTCCCTGCGCACCAGGCCGCGCTTCTCCATCCTTGCGACGTGATGCGAGATACGGCTCTTCTCCCAGTGCAGAAAACGTGCGAGCTCCAACACGCGTACGCGTCCATCCGGCGTGTCCGTGAGCTGCACCAGCACGGCGAAGTCAGCCATCGAGATGTCCGAGTCGACTGACATCTGCCTGCTCAGATGCGCATTGAGCTCCCCCTGCATGCGGACGTAGGCACGCCACGCCCGCTGCTGCTCAGGTTCCAACCATCGTGTCACTGGTTCAGCATACGGGAATAGTTGACACATCATCCACGTTCCGGCAGGGTGAGTGACACTTCAACCAAATCGAGCAACCGAAGGACTTGACACCATGACCACCGCCACCAACCTCTCCGAACTGACCGGCGACTACGTCATCGACGGCTCGCACTCCCGCATCGGCTTCGTCGCACGCCACGCGATGGTCACCAAGGTTCGTGGTGCGTTCAACGAGTTCGACGGCAAGATCTCCATCGACGGTGACAAGCCCGAGAACACCACCGCCGCGGTGACCCTCAAGGTCGCGAGCATCGACACCCGCAACGCGCAGCGCGACGGTCACCTGACCACCAACGACTTCCTCGACGTCGAGACCCACCCGGAGATCACGTTCGTCTCGACCTCCGCGAAGCAGATCGACGACGACAACTTCGAGATCACCGGTGACCTGACCATCAAGGGCATCACCAAGAGCATCACGATCCCGTTCGCCTTCGAGGGCGTGGCCATCGACCCGTACGGCCAGACCCGCGTGGGCTTCGAGGGCTCGCACACGATCAACCGCAAGGACTACGGCGTGACCTGGAACGCCGCGCTCGAGACCGGCGGTGTGCTGGTCAGCGAGAAGGTCGTCCTCGAGTTCGAGATCTCGGCCGTCAAGCAGGCCTGACGACGGCCACCGGGCACGGGGCGTGGTAGATCAGGGCCTGCGAGGTAGACCCGAGCAGCATCCCGGCGAATCCGCCACGCCCCCGAGACCCGACGACGAGCAGCCCGGCCCGTTGCCCCAGCTCGATCAGCAACGGGATCGGCCGCTCCCCCACCACCATCTGTTCCACCGCGACGTCCGGGTACTTCTCCAGCCACCCGGACATTCGCGTGTTCAGCAACGACGACTGCTCGTCGACGTGCGCCATCGCCGCCACCAGCGGCACCCCGGACGCCGCCGCCTCCTCGAACCCGAAGCCGATGGCCGGGTCCGAACCGGGCGAGAGGTCGACACCCACCACCACGGGTCCCTCCTGGCGGTTGCCGCGCACCACCACTATTGGGCACTCACCGTGCTGTGACAGCGCCACGGCCGTTGAGCCGACCAACGCGCCGGTGAAACCGCCCAGTCCGTGCGATCCCACCACCACTTCTCGTGCGCGTGCAGACTCCGCGAGCAACACGGGTGTGGGGTGTTCCATGCGCAAGTCGTGCTCCACGGGCACATCAGGAGCTTCCGCCCGTGCGACGGCAACGGCCTGAGAAAGCCACATCCGCCCTTGGTCGTACATGGCCGAGCGCAGGTCACGCGCCGAAGAGATGACCTCCGGGTACCCGCGCGTCGGCAACGAGTAGGCGTGCACCAGCCGCAACGGCGCGCCGTGCAGCACGCAGGCCCGGGCGGCCCACGCCACCGCCGCGAGCGCGGACGAGGAACCGTCGACACCGACCACCACGGGGAGACTGCTCATGATCCCAAAGTAGGCCCGATCGTCGTAGTGAGCCGCGTGCCGTTGGTCCCCTCGTGTCAGGGTCTTTGGGCTACCGTGACCCTCATGGCGACGCGTGTGTTCCTCGTCGACGACCATGAGATCGTCCGCCGCGGCATTGCGGACCTGCTCGGCGAGGAGTCCGACCTGGAAGTGGTCGGTGACGCCGCGTCGGTCACGGAGGCCCTGGCCAAGGTGCCGGGTGCCCAGGCCGACGTGGCGGTCCTCGACATCAGGCTGCCCGACGGCAACGGCATCGAGCTGTGCCGCGAGCTGCGCAGCCGCATCCCGGGCCTGCAGTGCCTGATGCTGACGAGCTTCGCGGACGACGAGGCGCTCTTCGACGCGATCATGGCGGGCGCGTCCGGTTTCGTGCTGAAGCAGATCCTCGGCGCCGACCTGGTCAACGCCGTCCGCACGGTGGCGGCCGGACAGTCCCTTCTGGACGCCCGCACGACCTCCGCGCTGCTCAACCGGATCCGCCGCGAGCGCGAGGAGGGCGACCCGCTGCGCATGCTCAGCGAGCAGGAGCGCACGGTGCTCGACCTGATCGGCGAGGGCCTGACGAACCGGCAGATCGCCGAGCGCATGTTCCTCGCCGAGAAGACGGTCAAGAACTACGTCTCGCACCTGCTGGCGAAGCTCGGCATGCAGCGCCGCACCCAGGCCGCGGTGTTCGCCTCGCAGTTCCGCAAGGACGGCGACAAGCGCTAGCCGAGCGGGACGCGCCAGATCACGCAGGCACCGCCGCCGTCCGGCACCTGGACCTCCAGCGACCCGCCGAACATCGACGCGCGGTGAGCCAGGTTGCGGAGACCGCTGCGTGCCGCGTCCGCCGGGACGCCGATCCCGTTGTCCTGCACGGTGATCACGACGTCCTCGCCGGCGTCGATGAGCACCGTCAGCTCGGTGGCGGACGCGTGCCGGACGCAGTTCGTGACGGCCTCGCGCACCACGGCCTCGACGTGTTCGGCGAGCTCGGGCGGCACCGAGTTGTCGACGGTGCCGGACATGCGGATGGACGGCTTGAGGTGCGTGGCCTCAGTCAGGCCGGCGACGAGGTCCAGCAGCCTGCGCCGCAACGAGGTGTTGTCGCTCGAGTGCAGGTCGAAGATGGACGTGCGGATCTCGCGGACGGTCTCGTCGAGCTGCTCCACCGCCGTGCGCAGGCGGGCGGCCACCTCGGGTTCGGTGATGCGGCGCAGGGTGGCCTGCAGCGTCAGGCCGGTGACGAACAGCCGCTGGATCACGTGGTCGTGCAGGTCGCGGGCGATCCGGTCGCGGTCCTCCAGCACGTCCAGCAGACGCTGCGAGCGTTGCTGCTCGGCGAACTCCAGTGCGACGGCCGCCTGGTCGGCGAACGACGCCAGCATCGGCACCTGGTCCGGCAGGAAGCGCGTCTCGCCGCCGTGCCGCAGCACGACCAGGGCGCCCGTCACGCCCATCTCCGACCGCAGCGGCACGGCCAGCGCCGGGCCGAACGCCGAGCCCAGGTCGTCCACCAGCAGCGGCACGCCGGAGCGGATCACCTCGTCGACCCCGTAGTCGGCTGCGTTGAAGTCGTCGATCTTCACGCCCGCGCTCGCGGCCACCGACAGCGGCATGTGCAGGCCGTCCCCGAGGACGACCAGGGCCGAGTCGGCGCCGGCCAGTTCGACGGTGCGCTGGGTGATCAGGCGCAGCGCGTACTCGCCGGACGCGCCGCCGAGCAGTTCGGAGTTGACCTCGCCGATCGCCTCCAGCCAGCGCTCGCGCATGCGCGAGCGCTCGAACAGGCGGGCGTTCTCGATCGCGATGCCGGCGGCCGCGGCCAGGGCCAGGAGCACGGCCTCGTCGTCGGCGGTGAACTCGGCGGCACCGATCTTCTCGGTCATGTAGAGGTTGCCGAACACCTCGTCGCGCACGCGCACGGGCACGCCGAGGAAGCTGTGCATCGGCGGGTGGTTGGGCGGGAAGCCGACCGACATCTCGTGCCTGCTGAGGTCCCGCAGGCGCAGCGGTGTCGGGTCCTTGATGAGCAGCCCGAGCAGGCCCTTGCCCTCCGGCAGGTGCCCCATCGACGCGCGGGTCGCCTCGTCGACACCGACGTGGTGGAACCCCAACAGGTCGTCACGCGTGCCGAGCACGCCCAGCGCGCCGTAACGGGCGCCGACCAGGTCCACGGCGGCCTGCACGATCCGCAGCAACGTCGACTCGAGTTCCAGACCCGACGCGACGGCGAGCACGGCGCCGAGCAGTTCCTGCATGTGGTCACGCGTGGTGACGATCTCGTCCATGCGGTCACGCACCTCGTCGAGCAGCTCGTCGAGGTCACGGCGACCAGGCACGTCAGGCACGACGACTAGATTCGCACATTTTCCGGCAGTTCACGGGCAGGGCCTGCCCGGACGTCTCCTCCAGGGCACCTCGGCGGCGGTTGTCGTGAACGAGACACTGAAACAGGCCCTACCAAGTGAGGACCTTCGACCGTGGCCGATCACCCTCCCCGGTCGGACAGTGTGCACATGACGATCGCTGTGCCCGGCTCACTCGGACTCGCGAGTGAGGACGTGCGCGGCGTCCTCGCCCTCGCGCTCGCCTCCCTCTCCGGCGTGCAGTACGAGGTGCGGCCCGAGCAGATCGAGCTGCACACCTCCACCCCGCACAGCAGGGAGACGCGTCTGGCCTGCGGGACCGCCCTGCTCAACGTCCGGCTGGCCCTGCAGGGACACGGCATCCGTCCACTCGTGACGCTGCTGCCGGGCCCGAGCGCGCACGACGCGGCGGCGGCCATCAGGCTCGGCGGGTACCAGGAGCCCAGCCCGGACGTGCGCGCGTTGCTGCACGCCCTGCGCACGAACCGTCGCACTTGGACGGTGTTCCCCGAGCTCGCCTCGTGGCGCGGGTCGCTGTCGCGTGCGGCCGAGGTGGAACGGGCCTGGCTGCACGTGCAGAGCGGCACCGAGCTGGTCCTGTGCACGTTCAACCAGGGTGCGGCGGCGGAGATCCGCGCGGGGCAGGCGATGCAGCGGGTGATCCTGACCGCGAGGACCCTCGGGTTCGACGTCTCCCCGGCACACGACGCGATGAGCCTGTCCGCGTTGCGCGCGGACCTGCGCGCCCGCCTCGGCAACACGCTGGTACCCCAGATGGTCCTGCGGCTGGGCGCGCAGTAGCCACGCCCAGCCGCACCACGGTCAGGTCGTGAGGAACTTCGACGGGTCGGCCACGGGCGACTCGACGACGAGGTCCTTGTACTCGTCCTCGATGCCCTTGTTGTGGATCTGGATCGCCAGCGGCGCCTCGCGGCCGGCGGGTTCCTTCCTGTCCTCGAACCTCAGGACCTCCTGCGCCTTGCACTTCACCGCGCCGTCGGGCAGCGGGCAGCACGCCATCCGCGCGATGCCGGTGTCACCGTCGGCGAGGATCTCGCACTGCGCCCACTTCTTCACGTCCCAGCTCGGGTGCGGGTACCTGGTGAAGAGCTTGCCCCCGCCGTTGTTGTGGCCGGGCCGGTAGTCCCACGCGCCGCCGTTGGGCGGCTGGAACTGGATGGCGCCCAGGCCGTTCAGCGCGGGCGTCGCGATCTTGCCCCAGATCAGCACGGTCGGCTTGTGGTCACCGGAGACCTGGCGCAGCTTGAAGATCCAGCGGAAGCTCTTGTACTGCTGCTTGTCGTAGTAGATCCAGCCGCGTGAGGCGTTCTTCTGGCTGTGGATCGCGCCGTTCTTGACGACGAACGCGTCCTTGGCGTGCATGGTCCAGCCGTCGAGGGTCCTGCCGTCGAAAACTGGTACCAGCACGGGATCCGCGGCCTGCGCCGGTGTCGTGCCGGCCACCAGTGCCGGCACGAACGCAGCGACCATCCACAATGGATGACGAAACATTGGCTACCGTCCTCGGCTCCGAGGGATTTCGGCAGCGACGGTGACCTCACCGTAGAACCGGGTCATCGGAGGAGTCAACGGAAACGCGTGTTTCTGAAAACGGACACCGCTACCGGACCAGCACCGCCTTCCACAGCAGCCGCGCCAGCTCCGGGTGGCAGATGTCGTTGTGCGCGCCCGCGATCCCGTCGATGCGGCGGATCACCGACGTGCAGTCGACGTTGTGCACCTGCCCGCGCTGGAGCTCACCGGGAGATCCGATGTTGTGGCCGTGCGCGTACGTGCCCTGCACGCCGTGCGAGCCGAGGCCGCCGTACTTCGGGTACTCGTCCAGGTCGACCTGACGGCCCGAACGCGCGGCCAGCGGGTAGAAGCGGCCGATGGCGTAGTCGTTCGACGACGTGGTGACGATGATCGGGCCGGGCACGCGGCCGAGCACACCGCGGAAGTACCCGGAGCCGGGTTCGCCCGGCAGCCGTTCCGCGAACGACCACAGCGACATCGCGCCCTGCACCAGGGTCAGCGTCGCGGCGGGCACCACGTTCGCCATCGCCGTGGCGCTGATGCAGCCGAAGCTGTGGCCCATCAGGTGCACGCGGGCGTTCGGGGCGGCCTGGGCCACCTCGCGGGCGATCCTGGCCGCGCCGCTCTCGCCGAAGACCTTGGCGCGGCGCTTCATCTTCCAGAACGTCAGGATCCGCAACGGCGAGAGGATCCCGCCCAGCGCCGGGTCCTCCAGGCACGCCCGGTAGAGCTGCTCGGCGTCGAACGCCATCCCGTCCTCGCCCGGCAGGTCGGGGACCGAGCTCTCCAGGTAGTCGTAGGCCTGCTTGACCGTGGCCGACATCCGGCACGGATGTTGCCTGGCGGCCTCGACGATCGTGCGGACCGCGGCCGTGCGACCGGCGCCTCCGCCGAGGCGCTGGGCCTGTGCCTTGATGAACTCGTCCGAACGCACGTCCTCGTCGCCCCACGCCTTCGACGGCCAGTGCAGGCCGACGAGCAGGGACTTGAAACCGCCGGGAAGCCGGTGTGCCGCTTCACGTTCGGCCCGGCAGTCGGCCATCGTCGCGACCCACCGCCCGTACTGCTCACGGGCGGCCGGCACGTCGCCGTTCCACCCGTGGATGAAGAAGAAGACGTCGGTGACGCCTCGGCGGGCGTCGTACAGCACGTCCGCGCTGTCGCGTCCCCGCTCGTTGCCTGTCTCGTCGAAGCAGACGAGGTGATAGCTGATGTCGTGACCTGGCACGGATTCTCGGGACATCGCGGATCACCACCACACAGAACGCGCCCAACTGTTGTCCGTTTAATCGGAACCGTGGCGGCTCATGTTTACCCCCGCTGATCAGGAAAACCCGTTCGGACCAGGGGATTCACCCCGATTGCGCCGGTAGTGGCGTGCCGCGCGGACGCGGTTGCCGCACGACGGCGAGCACCATTCGCGGCGCGGGTGGTCCTTCACGAAGTACAGCACGCAGCCCGGCGCATAACAGGCGCGCAACAGGATCCTGGCCTCGCCGGTGAACAGCTCGACGGCCTCTGCGGCGATCGACGCGCGCTCACGATCCGCGAGTGATCCATCACTTTCGTTGTACCGCAAAAGTTCCCCGTCCCGCACGGTCAGCTGCGGCCACCGCGGCGCACTGCGCGCGGCACGGTTCACCTCCGCCACAGCCCGTTCCAGGTCACGGTTCTGCGCGACCGGACGCGTGTCCGACGTGAGCACACCCGCGAGGTCGCGAAGCGCCTCCCGCAACGCGCGGAACGCCGTCAGATCGGCCTCGTCCGCCGGCACACCCAGGAACTCGCGAAGCCCACCGACAGTCGTCAGGTCGTCGTGCACCTGCGACCGATTGGCCCACACGGTGTTCATCAGCAGGACCGGCCGGGGTTCGTCGGGCGTCAGCACGTCTAACGGTAACACAGGCTTGCATCCATTAGGTTCTCGTTCTAACGTTTGCAGCGCCGACCAAACGTTGGGTCGATCAACCGTTGGAAGGACAGCCGTGACACTCGTGCCCCCGTTCGACGCGGAGACCGCCAGGCTCAAGGTGCAGGCGGCGCAGGACGCCTGGAACACGAAGGACCCGCGGCGCGTCGCCGGCGCCTACACATCGGACTCGGTGTGGCGCAACAGGTCCGAGTTCGTCCACGGCACCGACGAGATCGTCGCGTTCCTGACGAAGAAGTGGGAGCGCGAGCACGAGTACGTGCTGCGCAAGTCGCTGTGGGCGTTCGGCGACAACCGCATCGCCGTGCGCTTCCAGTACGAGTGGCACGACGACGAGGGCCAGTGGTGGCGCAGCTACGGCAACGAGAACTGGGAGTTCGCCGAGTCCGGCCTGATGTCGCGGCGCGAGGCGAGCATCAACGACGTGAGGATCGCCGAAGCCGACCGCCGCATCGACCCGAACTCCACCTACGAGATCCCGCAGGAGTGAGAAACGTGCACGTCAAGGCGTTGTGGCGCTACCCGGTGAAGTCACTGGGCGGCGAGTCGCTGGACCAGGCCACGTTCACCTCGGACGGCGTGGAGGGCGACCGGCTGGTGCACGTGCAGGGACCGCGCGGTGTGCTGACCGGACGCACCCGGTACGGCCTGCTCACGATCCCCGCCTCCACCGGCCAGGACGGCCCGCTGGTCGACGGGCACCCGTGGGACAGCTGGCAGGCCCACGAGAAGGTGCTGCCGTTCGGCGGCAGGCTGACCCACTACACCGGACCTGAGCGCTTCGACGTGCTGAACGTCCTGGTGGCCACGGACGGCCAGGTGGAGGCGGCGGGCGTCGACGTGCGGCGGCTGCGGCCCAACATCCTGATCGGCGGGGTCGAGGCCGGCGAGGAGGACGGCTGGCCGGGGCACGCGCTGGTGGTCGGTGACGTGGTGATCGGCATGTACCAGAAGCGGGCCCGGTGCGTGGTCACGACGATCGACCCCGACACCGGCGCGCAGGACCTCGACGTGCACCGGCGGATCCGGCACGAGTTCGGCGGGGTGCTGTGCCTGGACAGCTGGGTGATCCGGCCGGGTGTGGTCAGCGTCGGTGACGCGGTGGAGCTGGTGCCGACCGACGAGCTCCCCGACCGCATCGGCGGGTGGATCGTCGGCCGGCCCTACGCCGTCTGAGCACCTGATCGGAAGTCCTGCCCGAAACGACAGTCCCCCTCCAGACTTGAGCGCACCCGACTCAAGTCTGGAACGGTACGCGGGGTCCCCGCGTACTCTCAGAAGGCACGCGGGGGCCCCGCGTGCCTCAGCGGCGGGCCGGGGTGGAACTGGTGGCCAGGTGCTCAGATGTTGCGCCGGTACTGCCCGCCCACCTCGAAGAACGCCTCGGTGATCTGGCCGAGCGTGCACACGCGTGCGGCGTCCATCAGCACGGCGAACACGTTCTCGTTCGTCTGCGCCACCTCACGCAGGCGCGCCAGCGCTTTCTGGGCCTCCTCGCGGTGCGCGGCCTGGTAGGCGCGCGTGCGGTCGACCTGGGACTCCTTCTCCTCCTCGGTGGCGCGGGCGAGCTCGATCTTCACGACCTCGCGCGTGCCGTCCTCGGGCAGGAAGGTGTTGACGCCGATCAACGGCAGCGAGCCGTCGTGCTTGCGCTGTTCGTAGAGCATCGACTCGTCCTGGATGCGGCCGCGCTGGTAGCCGGTCTCCATCGCGCCGAGCACGCCGCCGCGTTCGGAGATGCGGTCGAACTCCATCAGCACGGCCTCTTCGACGAGGTCGGTCAGCTCGTCGATGACGAACGAGCCCTGCAGCGGGTTCTCGTTCGCGGACAGGCCCCACTCCTTGTTGATGATCATCTGGATGGCCATCGCGCGGCGGACGGACGACTCCGTGGGAGTGGTGATCGCCTCGTCGTAAGCGTTGGTGTGCAAGGAGTTGCAGTTGTCGTACAGCGCACACAACGCCTGCAGCGTCGTGCGGATGTCGTTGAAGTCCATCTCCTGCGCGTGCAGCGAACGGCCGGACGTCTGCACGTGGTACTTGAACTTCTGCGAACGCTCCGCGGCGCCGTAGCGGTCGCGCATGGCCACGGCCCAGATCCGCCGTGCCACGCGGCCGATGACGCTGTACTCGGCGTCCATGCCGTTGGAGAAGAAGAAGCTCAGGTTCGGCGCGAAGTCGTCGATGTTCATCCCGCGCGCGAGGTACGACTCGACGTAGGTGAAGCCGTTGGCCAACGTGAAGGCGAGCTGCGAGATGGGGTTCGCCCCGGCCTCGGCGATGTGGTAGCCCGAGATGGACACCGAGTAGAAGTTGCGGACCTGCTGCTGGATGAACCACTCCTGGATGTCCGCCATCATGCGCAGCGAGAACTCCGTGGAGAAGATGCAGGTGTTCTGGCCCTGGTCCTCCTTGAGGATGTCGGCCTGAACGGTGCCGCGGACGTTGGCCAGCGCGTAGGCCCTGACCTTCTCGTACTCCTCCGCGTTCGGCTCACGGCCTTCCGCGTCCTGGAACTTGCCGACCTCCTGGTCGATCACGGTGTTCAGGAAGTACGCGAGGATCGTCGGCGCCGGGCCGTTGATCGTCATCGACACGGACGTCGTCGGCGCCACGAGGTCGAAGCCGTCGTAGAGCGCCTTCATGTCGTCGAGCGACGCGATCGAGACGCCGGAGGTGCCGATCTTGCCGTAGACGTCCGGCGGGGTGTCGGGGTCGCGGCCGTAGAGCGTCACCGAGTCGAACGCGGTCGACAGGCGCGTGGCCGGGTTGCCCTTCGACAGGTACTTGAAGCGGCGGTTGGTGCGGAACGCGTCGCCCTCGCCCGCGAACATGCGGGCCGGGTCCTCGCCCTCGCGCTTGAACGGGAAGACGCCTGCCGTGTACGGGAAGAAGCCCGGCAGGTTCTCCTTGCGCAGGAACCGCAGCAGCGAGCCCTCGTCGTCGTAGCGCGGCAGGCTGACCCGGCGGACCTGGTTGCCGGACAACGTCTCCCGCGTCAGCTTCGTGTGGATCTCCTTGTCCCGCACCTTGAACACGAGCTCGTCGCCGGAGTACTGCTCGACGGTCGCGGGCCACGCCTGGAGCAGGTCCGCCGCATCGCGGTCGACCTTGCGTTCGGCGTCGGAAACCAGCTCCGCGATGTCCTCGACGCCCTTGCCCGCGGCCTCCAACGCCCTCTGCGCGCCGGAGAGCTGCAGGTGCGTGCGGACGGCGGCGACCTGCTCGTCGGTCTTGCGGTGGTAGCCGCGCACGGTGTCCGAGATGTCGGAGAGGTAGCGGGCGCGGGCGGCGGGCACGATCGTGGAGGCGCTCGTGGAGGTCTTGCCGGCGACCACGGCGAGCGAGCCGTCCTCGGCGTGCAGACCGTGTTCCACCAGGCCGTCGCGCAGGAACTGGTAGAGCGCCGTCACCCCGTCGTCGTTGAACGTCGCGGCGGACGTGCCGTAGACCGGCATGTCCTCCCACTTGACGCCGAACGCCTCGCGGTTGCGCACCATCTGCCGTGCGATGTCACGGCGCGCGTCCTCGGCACCGCGGCGTTCGAACTTGTTGATCGCCACGGCGTCCGCGTAGTCGAGCATGTCGATCTTCTCGAGCTGCGACGCGGCACCGAACTCCGGTGTCATCACGTACAGCGAGAAGTCGACGAACGGCACGATGGCCGCGTCACCCTGACCGATACCGGGCGTCTCGACGATGACCAGGTCCGCGCCGGAGGCCTTGCACGCCACGATGGCCTGCTCCAGGCCGTCCGGGATCTCACTGCCCGCACGGCGCGTGGCCAGCGAACGGAAGAACACGCGGTCGCCGTCGAGGCAGTTCATCCGGATGCGGTCGCCCAGCAACGCGCCACCACCACGGCGGCGCGTCGGGTCGACGGCGAGCACGGCGATGCGCAGCTTGTCCTGCTGGTCGAGCCGGAAGCGGCGGACCAGCTCGTCGGTGAGCGACGACTTGCCAGAGCCACCGGTGCCGGTGATGCCGAGGACCGGCACCTTGCGGGTGGTCTCGATGGCCTCGGCCGTGCCGGCCTCGATGTGCGTGATCGCGCGCGCCAGGGCCTCGTCCGCACCCGTCAGCAGCGCGTCGAGGCTGAACGGCGTGGTCAGCGCGTGGTCGCACTCCTCGATCATCAGGTTGATCATGCGCGCGAGGCCGAGCGTCTGCCCGTCCTGCGGCGAGAAGATCCGCGCGACCCCGCGGGAGTGCAGCAGCTCGATCTCCTCGGGGACGATGACGCCGCCACCGCCGCCGTAGACCCTGATGTGCCCGGCGCCGCGCTCGTTGAGCAGCTCGACCAGGTACGAGAAGTACTCGACGTGCCCGCCCTGGTACGCGCTGATGGCGATGCCCTGGGCGTCCTCCTGGATCGCCGCGTCGACGACCTCCGCCACCGACCGGTTGTGGCCGAGGTGGATGACCTCCGCACCCTGCGACTGCAGGATCCTCCGCATGATGTTGATAGCCGCGTCGTGGCCGTCGAACAGGCTGGACGCGGTCACAAAGCGCACCGGGTTCGCCGGCTTGTGCAGAGTGGTCGCCATGAGAATAGTTTGACTTCCTACTATTGGACGTGCAACTGAGCGTGGTCCAGGTCTCTGTATCGAGCAGGAACAGACATGATCGCGCCACCTGCCACAAGTTCGCTCGCACGACACTTCGCCCAGGTAGCGTGCGCGGCATGGCCGATGTGGACGACTACTTCGCCTCGCTCGACGCACCGGCGCGGGCCGCGTTCGAACGGGTCAGGGCGCTCGCGGAGGAGTTGGCGCCGGGTGCCGAGCAGGGCCTGAGCTACGGCCTGGCCGCGCTGCGGCACAAGGGCAAGCCGCTGCTCGGGTTCAAGGCGGCGAAGGACCACCTGGCCGTGTTCCCGTTCAGCCCGGCGGCGGTGGACGTGGTGCGCGAGCGGCTCGCCGGCTACTCGCTTTCCAAGGGCACGATCCGGTTCACGACGGACATGCCATTGCCCGACGACGTGGTGCGCGACCTGGTCCGGCAGCGGCTGGGCGAGATCGGCTAACGGATCGTCGCACCCCATTCGTGGGCCAGCGCGGCCGCCTCGCCGCGGGAGCCGACACCCAGCTTGTCCAGGATCTTCGCCACGTGGAACTTCACCGTCGACTCGCTGATGTGCAGGTCACCGGCGATGTCGCGGTTGCGGCGGCCGCGGGCGAGCTGGCCCAGCACCTCGAGCTCGCGCGCGCCCAGCACCGTCAGCGGGTCCTCGCGCGGGGTCTCCGGCGGCCCGAGCGGCACCTCGATCGTCACGGTCGAGCCCCAGCCCGGCACCGCGTCGACCTCCACCGTGCCGCCGATCGGCCCGAGGCGTTCGGCGACCCGGCGCGTGTCGAGGCTGCCGCACGACAGGGTGCCGGGGCCGTCGTCGCGCACGGTCGCGCGCAGCACCGGCCCCACGATCTTCCAGCCGATGTGGACCCTGCTCACGCCCCGGTGGTCGTCCAGCATCGCGTGCACGGCGGACCGGACGACCGCGCCGGCCGTGGAGGCGATGTCCGTCGGCAGGACGCGGTCCGCGCCTTCTTCTGCGCCGGGGGTGCCGAGGTCCAGGCGCACGTCGCGGCCGCGCAGGACCCGGCGCAGCGACTCGGCGAGCCGTTCGAACGCGTCACCGGCCCGTTCCTCGGTCTGCGCCCGGTCGAGGTCCGCGCGCGCACGCAGTTCGACCAGGGCGGTGACGGCCAGGTCGACCGCACGCGCACGAGCCGGTGCGTCGTCCACTTCGCGGTCACGCAGCACGCCGAGCAGGGCGGTCAACGAGGCTCCGTAGGCGTCACCGAGGTCGGAGATGGCCACGGCGCGGGCCGCCGCCGCTGCACGTGACACGGCGAGAGTGGCGGGCACGGCCTCGTTGCGCAGACCCTCCATGTGCGCGGTGACGACGTCCCACAGCGCGTTGGCAGACGCCAGCACCTCGTCCGGCACGGGGGCGTCGTCGGTGCGCAGGAGCACCAGCAGCGCGCTCGGCGCGGAGAAGGCGCTCACCAGCACCACCACGGGGACCTCGGCACCCGCCAGCACCGCCCGGCCCTGCCAGGCACCGCTGTCCCCCACCAGCGACCGCAGCGCGGCGAGGTCGGCGATCGTGACGGCCGGGCCCGGTGACTCGCCTCGGAACTTGAACGGCGCGAACGAGCAGTTGGACAGTTCGGAGATCGCCTGGTGCGGAATGGCCTCCGCGAACGCCGCGGACAGCTGCGACAACGTCTCGCTCAACGGCGCCTGGATCACCTCGGCGGCTTTCAGCAGGTCCATGGCTTCCAAAGTAGCCCTCCCAGCCGAGTGGCCGACTGACCTTTCGACTAGCCGGAACTAGCCGAAGTGGCGGGGCAGGCCGGCCCGAACGAGGCTAGGGTTGACATGTCAACCAAATGACGGACTCTGGAGCACAGCCATGAAGGCGATCACCTACACCACGTTCGGCGGCCCGGAAGTGCTGAACCTGACCGAGGTCGAGGAGCCGCACGCCGGACCGGGTCAGGTGCGGCTAAAGGTGGTGGCCGCGGCCGTCAACCCGCTGGACCACAAGATCCGCAACGGCTGGATGCCCCCGGAGATGACGCCTCCCTTCCCCGTCGTCCCCGGTCTGGAGGCTGCCGGTGTCGTCGACGAGGTCGGCGAGGGCGTCACCGGGGTCTCGGTGGGCGACGAGGTCCTGGGCTGGGCGAGCGGTGCCTACGCCGAGCACGCCGTGGCCACCGACTTCGCCCCGAAGCCCGCCGGACTCGACTGGGACGTCGCCGCCGCGCTGCCCGTGGCCGTCGAGACCTCGGTCCGCGTGCTCGACCTGCTGAAGGTCGAGGCGGGCGACACCGTGCTCCTGCACGGGGCGTCCGGGGTCGTCGGCGCGGTCGCGGTCCAGCTCGCGGTGGCCCGCGGCGCCACGGTCATCGGCACCGCCTCCCCGCGCAACCACGACTACGTGCGCTCGCTCGGCGCCACGCCGGTCGCCCACGGGGACGGGCTCGCCGACCGCGTGCGCGCCGCCGCACCGAACGGCGTCGACGCCGTGTTCGACGTCGCCGGGGCCGGCGACCTGCCGTTGTCGATCGAGCTGCGCGGCGGCACCGACCGGATCATCACCATCGCCGACCCCGCGGCCGCCGGCCTGGGCGTCACGTTCTCCGGCGGCGGTGGCCCGTTCGGTGCCCGGCTGGCCGAGTACGCCCGCCAGGCCGCCGACGGCGAGCTCACCGTGCGGATCGCGAAGAGCCTGCCGCTGGCCGACGCGGCCGAGGGACAGGACCTGGTCGCGACCGGTCACGCCGACGGCAAGGTCGTGCTGCGCCCGTGAGGTGATGATGGACCCATGACTCAACGTGTAGCGGTGACCGGAGGCAGCGGCAAGCTCGGGCGCGCCGTCGTGGCCGACCTGCTGGAGCACGGCTGGGAGGTCCACAACCTCGACCAGGCCGCTCCCCCGGTTCCCCGAAGCGAGTTCACCCGCGTCGACCTGACCGACTACGGCCAGGTCGTGGAGGCGATCAGCGGGATCGACGACAGGTACGCCGGGCTTGACGCCGTGGTGCACCTGGCGGCGATCCCCGGTCCGGGCGTGGCACCCAACGCGCGCACGTTCCACAACAACGTGACAAGCACGTACAACGTGTTCGCCGCCGCACGGCTGGCGGGCGTGCGCAACGTCGTGTGGGCGTCCAGCGAGACGGTGCTCGGGCTGCCGTTCGACACTCCCCCGCCGTACATCCCGGTCGACGAGGAGTACGCGGGACGCCCGGAGACGTCGTACTCGCTGGGCAAACTGGTGGACGAGACGCTCGCCCAGCAGTTCTGCCGCTGGGAGCCGTCGATGAAGATCATCGGTTTGCGGTTCTCGAACGTCATGGAGCCGCACGACTACGAGCGCTTCCCGTTCGACGCCGACCCGTTCGCGCGCAAGTGGAACCTCTGGTCCTACATCGACGCACGCGACGGTGCGCAGGCCGTGCGCAAGGCGTTGGCCCACGACGCCACAGGGTTCGACGTGTTCATCATCGCGAACGCCGACACGTGCATGACGACGCCGAACGACGAGTTGGTCGCGCAGGCCTATCCCGGCGTGCCGATCAAGCGAGAGTTTGCTCCGCACGAGACTCTGCTGTCGATTGAGAAGGCACGACGGGTGCTGGGGTTCGAGCCGGAGCACACCTGGCGGTCGTGACCGCCCTGGCGAGCCAGGCCAGTTCCTCCGCCGCCCGTGCCAGCGGACGGCACTGCCGCAGGTGGTTGAGAGCGCGGGAGAGCAGCAGTTCGACCTGCTGCTCGCACCACTTCCGCCCGCCGCCGAGGGTGATGCCGCCGGCGTGCGCCGCCACCGCCGGGAGCGTGCGACGGCCGCAGTCCGGTGCCAGCAGGTCGTCCACGTGCTTGCGCGCCAGGCCGATGTCGTCGCCGAACTCCCTGAGGTGACGGGCCTGGCTCGCGCTCGCTCCGGCGGCCAGCGCGCCCAGTTCGCAGGCCGCGGCGGTGATCGAGCTGTGCTTGGCCGCCGCCACCCCCAGGTACTCGGCCATGTCGACGTCGTCGCGCTCGTCCATCTCGATCTCCTGGACGTAACCGTCCACAACGGACATCAGCGCGACGTTGAGGATCATCACCCCCGGCTTGGTGAGCCGCGCGCACGCCAGTGACAGCAGCGCGTCGGCCGCCGAGACGACCCTGTCCGCACCGAACGCCTCCCGCGCACTCCCGCGTGCCATGAGGTCCGCGTGCAGTTGTTCGTGCAGGTGCGCGAACTCCAGCGCGAGGGCGACCAGGGCCACGTCGGTGTCGCCGAACGCCTCGGCGGAGAGCAGCACGAGCGCGGCCGTCGAGAAGTCCTGCCGCGCCAGCCCGAACTCGACCACCTCGCGCGTTTCGTCCGGAAGCTCCTCCAGCGCGGCCCGCAGCAACGGCTCGACCGCGGCACGGGTGCGCGCCAGCACGTCCAGCGGCGGCGCGACCAGGTCGGTGCTCGTCATGCGCTTTCCTCTCAAACCCCGGGAAGGCGACGCTAAACCCGCTGGTCAGGCAAACAGGCCCGATAGCCACTGACGTGTCCAACGAAGGCACGATCCGGCGAGCCGGACTACGTTGATGTTGAACGGGTTGTCATCACCATCACCCGACCGTGATCATCGTTTTCCTGAGGGGCTGACCATGCGCTACACCAAGCTCGCCGGCATGGACGTGTCCGAGATCTGTCTCGGCATGATGAGCTACGGAGATCCGAAACGCGGCACCCACCCGTGGTCGCTGCCAGAGGAGGAGTCCCGGCCGTTCATCAAGGCCGCGCTCGACGCCGGCATCAACTTCTTCGACACCGCGAACGTGTACTCGGCCGGCTCCTCCGAGGAGATCACCGGCAGCGCGTTGCGCGACTTCGCCCGGCGCGAGGAGATCGTGCTGGCCACCAAGGTGCACAACCGGATGCACGACGGCCCCAACGGTTTCGGGCAGTCGCGGAAGTCGATCCTCGCCGAGATCGACAACTCGTTGCGCAGGCTGGGCACGGACTACGTGGACCTGTACCAGATCCACCGCTTCGACGGCACCGTCCCGCTCGAGGAGACGCTGGAGGCGCTGCACGACGTCGTGAAGTCCGGCAAGGCGCGCTACATCGGTGCGTCGTCCATGTACACGTGGCAGTTCGCGAAGGCGTTGTTCACGCAACGGCAGAACGGCTGGACGAGGTTCGTGTCGATGCAGAACCACTACAACCTCCTGTACCGCGAGGAGGAGCGCGAGATGCTGCCGTTCTGCGCGGACCAGGGCATCGCCGTGATCCCGTGGAGCCCGCTGGCCCGCGGCCGCCTGGTCCGCGACTGGGACGCGACGACCTCGCGGACCGAGACCGACGAGTTCGGGTCCACCCTGTACCTGGACTCGGACCGCGCGATCGTGGAGCAGGTCGCGGCCGTCGCCTCGGCCCGCGGTGTGTCGCGGGCGCAGGTCGCGCTGGCCTGGCTGCGGCGCAATCCCGTTGTCACGGCGCCGATCGTCGGCATCACCAAGCCCGCGCAGCTCGACGACGCGGTGGCGGCGCTGGACTTCGAGCTGACCGACGACGAGGTGGAGCAGCTGGAGTCGGGCTACCAGCCGCACCGCATCGCCGGCCACTCCTGACACCGCGAACGCGGATATACACTCCCGTTCGTGCCGAATCTGCGGATCAGCGAGGCCGCCGCGTTGCTCGGTGTCAGCGACGACACCCTGCGCCGGTGGATCGACCAGGGACGCCTTGCGTCCGTCGTGCTCGACAACGGGCGCAAGGGCGTCAGCGGCACTGAGCTCGCCGCGTTCGCCCAGAAGATGACCGAGGTCGCCGAACCCGGTGCGACCGTGGCGGCCTCGGCGCGCAACCGCATGAAGGGCATCGTCACCCGTGTCGTCAAGGACGGGGTGATGGCCCAGGTCGACATGCAGGCCGGGCCCTTCCGCGTCACGTCCCTGATGAGCCGTGAGTCTGCGGACGAGCTCGGCCTGGAGGTCGGCAGCGTCGCGGTGGCCTCGATCAAGTCGACGCACGTGGTCGTCGAGATCCCCGAGGCCTGAGACTTCTAGACGAAGGCGCTCTCGCCGGTGATCGCCTTGCCGACGATCAGCGTGTTCATCTCGCGGGTGCCCTCGAAGGAGTAGATCGCCTCGGCGTCGGCGAAGAAGCGCGCCACGTCGTAGCCGAGCACGATGCCGTTGCCGCCGAAGATCTCCCGCGACCAGGCGACAACCTCGCGCATGCGGGAGGTGACGAACGCCTTCGCGAGCGACGAGTGCTCGTCCTGGAAGATGCCCGCGTCCTGCAGCCTCGCGAGCTGCACGAGCATCCCCCACGACGCGGTGATGTTGCCGAGCGACTGCACCAGCTTGTCCTGCACCATCTGGAAACGTGCGATCGGGCGGCCGAACTGCTCGCGTTCCTTCGAGTACGCGAGGGCGAGCTCGTAGGCGGCGACCATCACGCCGAGCGCCTGCCAGGCGACGCCGCCGCGGGTGGCGCGCAGGATCTCCGCGACGTCGCGGAACGAGTTGATGTTCTGCAGCCGGTTGGCCTCCGGCACGCGGACGTCGGTCAGGGTGATCTCGGCGTTCTCGACGATCCGGAACGCGATCTTGCCCTCGATCTTCTCGGCGACGAAGCCGGGCGTGCCCTTCTCCACGACGAAACCCTTGACCTGGTTGTCGTCGAGGTCGCGGGCCCACACGACCACGTGGTCGGCGAAGGTGGCGTTGCCGATCCACTTCTTGGCGCCGTTCAGCACCCACGCGTCGCCGTCGCGCTTCGCCGTGGTGCGCATGCCGCCCGCGACGTCGGAGCCGCCGAGCGGTTCGGTCATCGCGAACGCGCCGATCTTGTCCATCGCGGCCATCGCCGGCAGCCAGCGGTCACGCTGCTCCTGCGAACCGCCCGCGTAGATCGAGTACATCGCGAGTCCGTTGTGGACGCCGAAGAACGTGGCGACCGACGCGTCCGTGCGGGTCATCTCCATCGCGAGCATGCCGGTGAGCAGGTTGCTGACGGCGGCGGGGTGCTCGCCGTAGCCCTCGTACGACAGCGCGGTGAGGCCGGCGCCGCGGAACTTGCCGATCAGCTCGTGCGGGAACTCGCCCTTGGCCCAGTACTCGTTGACCAGAGGCTTGATCTCGGTGGTCATGAACTCGCGGGCGCCCAGCAGGATCTTGCGCTCCTCGTCGCTCAGCAGCGCCTCGTAGTTGTAGAAGTCGGCGGTCAGCTGGTCTTCCAGGCGGTTCATCAGTTCTCCTCCAATGCCGTGAGCACGGCGAGCTGCTTGCGGTCGCGCGTCTCGGCGAGCGCCGAGTACGTGGAGGAGCCGTAAGCGTCTTCGACGGCCTTGATCAGCCGTTCTGGATCTGGGGACGGGGTGCCGAGTGCCAAGCCCTGCATGGACTTGCCGATGTGCGTGGCGAGGTGCCGGTAGCCGCCGGGGCCACCACCGAGGTGGGCGCCGAGGAACGGTCCGACGGTCGCCCAGCGCAGGCCGAGCGAGTTCGTGACGACGGTGTCCAGGTCTTCCGGTGTGACGACGCCCTGTTCGACCAGGTAGGCGGCTTCGCGGGAGAGCGCGGCCTGCAGGCGGTTGCCGACGAAACCGGGGATCTCCTTGCGTTCCACGACCGGGGTGCGGCCGAGCGAGCGGTAGAACTCCACGGCCTTCGCGATGGACTCCTCGCTCGTCTGCTCCCCCGGCACGACCTCGACCAGCGGGATCACGTGCGGCGGGTTGAACGGGTGCCCGATCAGGACGCGCGAGCCGTCGATGCCCTCGGTGAACGCGCTGGACGGGATCGCGGACGACGAGCTGAGCAACAGTGCGTGCTCAGGGGCCTCCCTGACGAGCTCAGCGAACAGGGCCTTCTTGAACTCCAGGTTCTCCGGACCGTTCTCCTGCACGAAGTCCGCGTCCCGCACGGCTTCCGCGACACTCGACGCGATCTCCACGCCCTTGGGAACGACCAGGTCCGGACGGGGATCCGCGACCCGCACGGTCAGGCCGTGCTCGACGAACAGGCGGGCCCACGAAAGACCGATGACACCTGCACCGATCACTGCGACGGTCGTCATGCTTCCTCCAAGTAGTTGTGAACCGGCTTGGCGGGAGCGAGCGTCAGGTCGGTGATGACGTGGCTGGCGGACACGACCTCCAGCACCGGGAGGTCGGCGAGCGGCGCGAGGACGTGCTGGAACAGCTGCAGGCGCGCGGGACCGGTGTACGCGGCCTTGACCACGACGTCGGTGATCTCCGTGCGCACGAGCTCCTGCACCCGCAACGAACCGTCATAGTCAGGGATGGTCTTCAGCATGAAGGTTGGAACCGTGATCTCCGCCTCAGCCTGACGACGGTCCAGTTCGAACTGCTTGTAGCCCATCGTGGCCGTGGCCACCCTGAGGGTTCCGTAGTCCAGGGTGCCGACCAGCGCGCCGTTGTCGGCGTAGAGCCTCGGCGACCCCATGACCTTCGGGTAGGCGCTGACCTCGCGGCCGGACGCCGTGGCGGCGAAGCTGTCGAGGTACATCGCGTGCAGGTACTCGCCGCGTTCGCCGTCGAAGACGACCGGGATCGCCTGGCCCGCCTCGGTGTACGGGCCGTAGCCGGTGACGTCGTTCATCCTCATGACCTCGAACCGGACGAGCGGCTCGTCGATCTCCAGCGGCGCGGGGACGACGGCCCGCAACGCCTCCGGATCCGTGCGGTAGACGATGTTCAGGTACTCGCGGTCGAAGAACCGGGGCTGCACGGCCGGAAAGGCCGGTGCGCTCAACGGGGTGACTCCCAGCATGTCAGCGTCCTGTCCACTGCGGAGCGCGGCGCTCGGCGAACGCGGTCATGCCCTCGCGGACGTCGGCCGTGGTCATCAGCTTCGCGCTCTCGGTGCGTTGTGCGGCCCAGGGGTCCTGGGAGCGCACGACCTTCTTGACGGCGGCGAGCGCCAGCGGGGCGTTCAGGGCGATCTGCTCCGCCAGCTGCAACGCGATCGCGGCGGCCTCGCCGTTCGGCACGACCCTGTTGGCGATGCCGAGCGTGCCGGCCCGGACGCCGTCGATCGGCTCGCCGGTCAGCAGGATCTCCATGGCCAGGTGGTGCGGGATCCGTTGCGGCAGGCGGACGACTCCCCCGGCCGCGGCGATCAGGCCGCGCTTCACCTCGGGCAGCCCGAACCTGGCGTCCTGCGCGGCGACGATCAGGTCGCAGCCCAGCGCCAGCTCGAACCCGCCGCCCAGCGCGAACCCCTCGACCGCGGCGATCAGCGGCTTGCTGAGTTCGGCCTCGGTGAGACCGCCGAGGCCGCGGTCGCCGACGACCGGTGACTCGCCCTTCAGCGCGGCCTTGAGGTCCATGCCCGCGCTGAACGAGCCACCCGCCCCGGTGAGCACGCCCACGCGCAGTTCCGGCGTGGCCTCCAGCTCGTCCAGCGCGGCGGAGAGCTGCGTCGCGACGGCCGCGTTCACGGCGTTGCGGGCCTCCGGCCGGTCGATCGTGATCAGCAGTGCCGAACCGACGCGTTCGGTGCGCACGACAGTCATGCCAGCTCCTTCAACACTTCAGCGGTGTCCTGGCCGGGCAAGGGAGCCAGGCGGCGGACGGTGGCGGGGGTGGCGGAGAACCGGACGGGGATGCCGATCGAGCGGATCTCACCCTCGCTCGGGTGCCGCACGACGTCGAGCAGGTGACCGTCGCGGACGTACGGGTCCTCGTGCGCCTTGTCGAGCTCCAGCACCGGTCCGAACGGGATGCTGTGCTTCGCGCACACCTCGGCCCAGTCCTCACTGGACAGTGCGGGCGCGCACTCGTCGACCAGGCCCATCAGGTCGTCGCTGTCGCCGGGGTCGATCCGCTCACCGGCGACGCGCGGGTCCTCGACCAGGTCGGGACGCCCGGCGGCGGCGAAGAAGTCGCGGAAGTTCTGCGGGTTGTAGGGCACGACGCAGGCGAGACCGTCCTTGGTGTGCACGGCGTGGTGGCCCTTGGCCATCGAGAGGTTGAAGCCCGTCGGCCCCTCCTCCGGCACGAACGCGTGGCCCGCGAGGTGCTCGACCAGGTTGAACGCGATCATCGTGTCCGCCATGGGGATCTCGACCCGCTGGCCCTGCCCGGTGTTGTTCCGGTGCACCAGCGCGGCGAGCACGCTGTAGGCGATGGTCAGCGACGACACCTTGTCCCCGAGGATCGTCGGCAGGTAGACGGGCCGCCCGATGGCCCGGTTCGCGATGTCGACCAGGCCGGACGCGCCCTGGATCGTCTCGTCGTAGGCGGCGGTGCCCGCGCGGTCGGAGTCGCCGCGGAAGCCCTGCGCGTGGGCGTAGACCAGGCCGGGGTTGCGCTCGGCGATGTCGGCGTAGTCCATGCCGAGCCTGCTCAGCGCACCGGGACGCATGTTGGTGATCAGCACGTCGGCCGTGTCGATCAGCTTGAGGGCGGTCTCGCGGTCGTCCTCGTCCTTGAGGTTCAGAGCGACGCTGCGCTTGTTCCGGTTGACGTTGAGGCTCAACGGGGTCATGCCCGGCGTGGTGCGGTAGCGGCCGTTGCGGACGGTGTCCACAGGCGACTCGATCTTGATCACGTCGGCGCCGAGGTCTCCGAGGATCTGGGCCGCGTACGGGCCCATGACCACGGTCGAGAGGTCGATCACCCGCACGCCGTCCAGCGGACCGGCGGTGATGTCCTTCATCGTTCGTCCTTTCGCACCTGTTCGTTCTTGCACCACCGAAGTTAGTGACGAACCGCGAAAAAGGGAACGATCATGTCGCGAACAATGGTGTGACCACAGCGGTCACACCATTGTTCATTTGATTATCGGCTCCTTGAACACTTCCCTGGCCGCTTCGACGAGCTCCTCTAGGTCGCCGCCTTCCGCGCGGTCGCGCCGCCACAGCAGCCCGGTGTCGAGCTGCGCGCGGAAGTCCTCGAACGGCAGGACCGCCATGTTCTCCAGGCGATATCCGCGCATCGAGCTGTCCTCGTCGAGCATCGAGACGGAGAACCCGAGGCCGCCCGACACGATCTCCGAGGTGCCCTGGTAGCCGGTGTTGCTCAGCTGGATGCGCTTTTTGATGCCCAGCTCGTGCAATTGCCGGTCGAGCTGCTCGAAATACGCGGGCATGATTTCCTCCGGCGACTTCGCGTACGCCAGATCGGTGAGATCGGCCAGTTTGACCGATTCACGGCCTTCGAACCGGTCGGCGGGCACCACGGCGCCGAGCCGTTCCGACATCACGTGCAGCGTGTCGAGCGACGCCTCCTGCACGGGCAGCCGCGCCAGCGTGAGCGCGAGCCTGCCGTCCTTCACCGCCGCGACGAGGTCCGTGGTCGTCCCCGGCCACCGCTTGACCTCGAACCGGCCGGCGACCCGGTCCGCGAGGAGCGTCAGCCGTTCCCGCAGCGCCGGGTGGATCCCGGCGGGCACGCCGACGAACACCGTCGACCTCGTGGGTGCCGTTGCCTGGTCGAGCCTCCATCTGATCGACCCGACGCGGTCGAGCACGTCCCGTGCGATCGGCAGCAGGGCGGCGCCGGCGTCGGTCAGCGCCACGTGGTGCGTGCTGCGGTCGAACAGCTGCCGGCCCAGCTCGTGTTCGAGGTCCTTGACGCGCTGGCTCAGCGGCGACGCGGCCATGTGCAGCTTCTTGGCCGCCGCCGAGAAGTTCAGCTCCTCCGCGACCGCGACGAAGTACCTGAGGTGCAGCAGTTCCACGAGATCCAGACTAGGCCGTTCGGGCCAGCCCCCTCACCGTGACGCGCGGCGCCCGGCTACCGGCTTCCGGCGCCTCTTCCCCCTATCGTGCGCCGCGTGGCCATCGAGCACCCCGCCGCCTTCCGCCCGCGCGCGATCGCCGAGGTCCTCCGTCCGGGGACAGTGGACGAGGTCGTGGAGATCGTCCGGTCCGGCAGGCGGCCGCTGCACCCGATCAGCACGGGCTACAACTGGGGCCTGGGTTCGGGTCTGCCGGTCGGCGACGGCGCCACGGTCCTCGACCTGTCCGGGCTGGACCGCGTCCGCGCGCTCGACCTCGAACGCGGTTACGCCGTGGTGGAGCCGGGTGTGACCCAGGGTGCGCTCGCGGAGTTGTTGCGGGGAACGCCGAGGATCTTCAACCTCACCACGTCCTCGTTGCGCACCAGCATCATCGGCAACTCGCTGGAACGCGGCGTCGGTGTGCACCGCGCCCGTGCCGAGGACCTGGTCGGACTCGAAGTGGTGCTCGCGGACGGCCGGCGCGAACACGTCGGCTGGTGGCCGGACACTTCGGCCGTCCCGCGGCCGCACGGGCTCGGGCCCACGCTCACCCACCTGTTCACGCAGTCGTCGTTCGCGGTCGTCACGGCCGCCGTCGTCCGGCTGCTGCCCAGGCCGGAGGAGGTGCGGGTGCTGCCCTTCACGTTCGCCCAGGACGACCTCGCCGATGCCGTCGACGTGCTGCGGTCGTGGACGGAGCAGCGGCTGGTCCCGCCGACCACCAAGGTCTACAACCCCGTCGCGTCCCAGTCGGACGGTCACCTCGCGCACGTCTGCCTCAGCGGTGCGGGCGAGGTGGTCGAGGCGCTCAGCTCGGTTCTTCTCGGTGTGGCAAGGCATTCGCCGCTGGTCGCGGCTCCGGCGGCGGACGAGGTGGTCCGCGCGACGTACGCGGGTGATCCTGATCCGGCCGACACGTGGTTCTTGCGGAGGACCATGGGGTGTCCGGCGGAGCGGATCGACGCCGAGCTCGGGTTGCTGATGTTCCTGCCGATCGTGCCGTTCTCCGGCGAGGCCGTGGCGCTGGCCGAGAAACTGGTCCGCGACTGCTGTGCCTCCACTCCCCCTGTGACGGTGAACGTGCTCGACAGCGACGCCGTCGACCACGTCATCGCGCTCGGCTTCCCCGCGGGTGACCCTTCGGCCGTCGTCGAGGCTCGGGAGACGCTCGACCGGTTGCACCAAGCGTTTGCGGCACAGGGATTTCCGGCGTATCGGCGGGATGTCGACCGGCCAGGAGCGGCGACGGCGTTGCAGGCCAGGATCGGGCAGGCCCTCGATCCGGACGGGGTGTTCGCGCCGGGGAGGTATGCGGGCTAGCTCATCCCCGCGAGCTTCCGCACGCCTTCCGCCTCGCCCCAACGGAATCCGATGCGGCGCGACAGCTCCACGGCCTCGGTGTAGGAGGCGCACGCCTGCTCGGCCCGTCCCGCCAGCTCGTGCACGGTGCCGCGGTCGAGCAGCACACCCGCCTCGATCTGCCTGTCCCCCACCGATCGCGCGAGCTCCAACGCCTCCTCCGCCAGCTCCAGCGCCCGGTCCAGGGAACCGAGCTGGCGGTGGGCGTCGGCCATGTTCGCCAGCGCGTGCAGCTCGCCGGACCTGTCGCCGCACGCCCGCAGCGTCGTCAGCGTCTCCTCGTAACACACCAGTGCGGCGGGGAGATCGCCCAGCGCCGCGTGCACGAGGCCCAGGTTGGTGCGCACGTAGGCCGCGCCCTGCGAGTCGTCCAGCTCCTCGCGCAGCAGCAGTGAGGCCTCCAGCGACGTGAGCGCGGCGGGCAGGTCGCGGCGGCGCCAGTGCGTGATGCCGAGGTTGTTGAGCGTCACGGCTTCCAGCTGGCGGTCGTGCAGCCGGCGGGCCAGGGTCAGCGCCGCCGTCCAGTGCTGCTGGGCCTCGGCGAACTTGAAGCCGCGCTCGCAGGCCGCGCCGAGTTCCTTCAACGCCAGCGCTTCCGCGCGGACGTCGCCCAGCGTACGGGCGGCCTCCAGGGCGAGCGTGTTCAGCGCCGCCCAGTCGGCGACCTCCGAGCGGCGGCGGAAGTACCAGGACAGACCGGCGGCGAACGCGATCGCGTCAGCCGGGGAGGCCTGGTGCGCGGCGGCGATCAGGTTGTCGCGTTCCTCGGCGAGCCAGAGGTCCGTCGGGCTGTCCGCCAGCGCTTCCAGGTAGTGCTTGTGCAGGCGTTCGAGAGCGAGCGACCGTTCCTCGGACGACTCCGAGGCGCGGCAGCGTTCGCGGGCGAAGAGGCGCAGCAGGTCGTGCAGCGCGAACCGGCCGGGCACCGGTTCCTCGACCAGGTGCGCGTCGGCCAGTTCGGCGAGCAGCTCCTCCACGTCCGGCACGTCGGTGAGCGCCCGTGCGGCCGAGACGGCGAAGTCCGGGCCGTCGAGGAGTCCGAGGAGGCGGAAGACCCTGGCCACGGCAGAGGATCCGAGCTCCGCATAGCTCACCTCGAACGCCGAGCGCACCGCGACGTCACCGAGCCGGAGCTCGTCCAGGCGGCGCGTCTCGTCCGCCAGTCTCGCCGCCAGCAACGGCGCGGTCCACTGTGGACGGGCGGCGAGCCGGGCCCCGGCGATGCGCAGCGCCAGCGGCAGTCCGCCGCACCAGCGCACCAGCTCCGCCGCGTTCTCGACCTTGCCGGCGACGCCCTCCAGCAGCCGGAACGCGTCTTCCAGTGGCAGCGCACCGAGTTTCACGTACGAGGCGCCGGTCAGCGCGGTGAGCGGGCGGCGGGACGTGATCAGCACGGCCGAGCCGGGACCGGTCGGCAGCAGGCGCTGGACCTGGCTCGCGGTGGCGACGTTGTCCAGCACCACGAGCAGCCTGCGCGTCGCGGTGAGCGAGCGGTAGCGCAGGGCCTCCTCGTCGCCGGGCCGTTCCCCGAGCGCACGCAGGAACTGGCTCAGGATCCGGTCGGAGGCGCCGTCGGAGAGGTCCGCGTAGAGCTGGCCGTCCGGGAACCTCGCCGCGATCTCGTGGGCCGTCCGCACCGCGAGCGCCGACTTGCCGATGCCCGCCTGCCCGGTGATCAGGCACACCGCGACCCGGTCCTGCCGGAGCTGACCCTTGATCAGGTTCAGCTCGCGGCCGCGGCCTGCGAAGGTGACGACGTCCGGTGGCAGCTGCCGGATCGCCGCCGCGCCAACGGGTTTCGCGCGCAGGACCTCGGCCTGCCGCCGCCGCAGCGACTCCCCCGGCTCGACGCCCAGCTCCTCCATCAGCACCCGGCGGCACTCCTGGTAGGCGGCCAGCGCCTCTGCCGGCCTGCCCGCGCGGTGCAGCGCGACCATCTGCTGTTCGCGCAGGCGTTCGTTCAACGGGTGCTCGCGCACCCACTCGTTCAGGTCCGCGACGATCTCGACGTGCCGGCCGAGGTCCAGTTCCGCCTCGGCGCACTCGACCCGCGCGGCCAGCCGCAGCTCCTCCAGCTGGGCGATGACCCCGCGCAGCAGCCCGGACGCGGCGAGATCCGCGAGGGCCGGCCCGCGCCACAACGCGAGCGCCTCGCGGTAGCGCTGCGGCGTGCGTTCGCGGCGGGCGACGTCGAGCAGCTCGGTGAACCGGGTCAGGTCGAGCTCGGCCGGGTCGACCGACATCAGGTAGCCGGGCGCCCTCGAGAGCAGCCGCGATCCCACGATCTTGCGCAGCTGGTAGACGTAGACCTGGAGGTTCTTCAACGCGGTCTTGGGCGGCGCGTCGTCCCACAGCACGCTGATCAGCCGGTCGACCGCCAGCACCCGGCCGGGCTGCGCGAGGAGCAACGCGAGCACCGCCCGTTGTTTGGGCGGCCCAAGGCCGAGCCGCACGCCGTCGTCGGCGTAACACTCGACCGGCCCGAGCACCCGGAACTCCACAACTCCCGATCGTAACTACCGGACGCATACCGGACGCATGCCACGCGCCAGGACGTTTGAACCATGACGAGAACCTCACTGGCTCTGGTGGTGGCACTGGGCACCCTGGCAGCCGCCGTGTCCCCCGCTCAAGCCGTCGAGCCCTACTCCGCGAGCCCGTCCCAGTCGCACGCCGTCCGCTCGGGCGACGGCTACGACGTGATCGTCGGTGGCGTGAAGAGAGCCACCGTGGCCGTCAGCGACCCCGCGTACACGATCAAGTCCACCTCTTCAGCCGACGGCGCATCGGCCGCCGTGATCTCCGACTTCAACGGCACCAGCGGCAGCGCGCTGAGCACCGTCGACCGCTACGGCAAGACCCGTCTCGTGGCACGCGGGTCGATCACCTCGGCCGTCTTCCACGGCTCCACGCTGGCCTACGCGGACGGCGAGAACGTCGTGGTGGACGGCGTCCCCGTGGGCAAGCTCAAGGGCCGCGCACCTCAACTGCTCGGCTTCACCTCCGACGGCACGGGCCTGCTGGCCGTGCAGCACCCGGACGTGGCCGACGACAGCACGTACGTCGGCTCACTCGTGCGGTTCGACCTGAAGTCGGGCGCCGCGAAGCCGTTGATCACGTCCGGTGCCGAGGCGCTGTACCGCGACTTCAAGCTCGTCGACGTCAAGGGCGAGCGGCACGTCAGCTTCATCAAGCACAACGAGATCTACCGCTGCGGCGGCGCCGACCCGCAGTGGCTGGGGCTGGTGTCGGAGGACGGCGAGGTCCGGTCGCTGATCGGCGAGACCCGCCACCACTACCGCAGCGCGGTGTGGAGCACCGACGGCGCACGCGTCGCGTACGAGGTCATGGGCTGCGTGTCCGACAAGACGCTCGGCCCTGACCAGTTCGCCGGCTTCAACGGCGTCTACGTCCAGGACCTGGCTTCGTCCAAGGCCTCGCGCGTCGTCGAGGGCCTGTCGTTCACGCACGCGCTGACCGGCATCGACGGCACGGAGGCCGTGATCGGCAGCCCCTCGAAGGGGTACGTGAAGGCCTCGGGTCTGCGCGCCGCCGCGCTGGACGGCGAGGTGACCACGATGGGCCGCCTCAACCGCGCCGAGTACATCCACCAGCTGTGGGACACGCGCAACGAGTTCAACGGCAACTCCTCCTGCGGCCCGACCAGCGCGGTGATCGACCTCGTCACCTACCAGCTGCCGGCCGAGTTCGGCGTGCAGGTCGCGCAGCCGTTCTCGCACTACTCGAAGTGGGGCCGCTACATCACCGACGAGTTCTCCAACCGCGGCACCACCTTCAACCGCACGATGGCCGACTGGTCGCGCACCGGCAGCTGGAAGGGCGCGCACGGCTGGATCACCGGCTACTACTGCGGCGGCAACCCGGCCCGCCCCTGCGCCTCGTGGGAGTCCGAGCGCGACTTCCTGGCCCGCAACGGCGCCGCGGTCCAGCAGGGCAACTTCACGCCGGCGCAGGTCCGCGCGTTCCTCGACCAGGGCAAGTTCGTGATCATGAGCGGTACCTGGGGATCTACGGCCGGGCACCTGTCGGTGGTGATCGGGTACCACGACAACGGGCAGTTCTACGTCCACGACACCTACGGCGCGGGCACGGACGGCAGCTACGACGGGGCCAACCAGCTGTACAGCTGGAACTACATCGCTCCTGTGCAGATGTGGGCGGCCTAACTACTTGACGGAAGGCGTCAAGTACTTGCTATCGTCTGTCAAGTGTCGACGCTCTCGGAACACGTGGACCTGCGGACCGACCTGATCCGGCTCGTCACGAGCCGCCTGCTCGACCCGCTGGAAATCCTGCTGCCGCAGGCCGATCTCCTCGGCCTGCGGCAGTCCGTCGAGGCGGACGCCGAGATGTGGGCGGCCCAACTACTGGGCCCAGACGACGCACTGGCCAAACAGACAGCCATTCGCCTGATGGCCGTGCTCTACCCCGGCGACACCCCGTTCGACCCACCGGAGAGCTGGTGGGCGACACCGCTGGGCCGTGCCGCAGCACGCCGCGCCGGGCACCCGAGCAAAGACCACGTCTCCCTGGGCGTGGCCGGCGCGATGCTCGGCATCACCCGCCAGGGCGTGCACGACCTCGTGAACCGCAACAAGCTGCTGCGGCACCCGGACGGCGGCGTGACCGTCGACTCCATCCGCACCCGGCTGAGCCTGAGGAGAGACCGGTGAAGCTCTCGACGACCGACTTCGGCGGCAACGGCCGGCCGTTCCTGCTCCTGCACGGCCTAGGTGGTGACAGGTCCGCCTGGGAAACACTTGCGCCCCAGCTGAACGGCCACGCCGTCGCGGTCGACCTGCGTGGGCACGGCGAGTCTCCCGACGGCGGGTGGGACTGGGAGGCCGTGCTCGACGATCTCGACGAGACCGCCGTCCACCTCGAACTCGACGAGCCAGTCGTCGTCGGGCATTCGCTGGGCGGCGTTCTCACGGGCATGTGGGCGCTCAGGCATCCGGAGTGCCCGGCGGTGATCAGCCTGGACGGACACCGTTCCGCCACAACTCATCCAGCGAACTACGCGGGACTGCCGGCCCAGGAGGTCGCGGAGGGCCTGGCCAAGCTGAACGCGATCTTCGACGCCCAGCTGGAGACGATCACCCGCCCGTCGCACGAGATCCTCTCGGCGCTGCGGACGTCGCCCGAACTCCTGGACGCCCTGCCGGTCTTCGCGAAGGTGATCAGCCCGTTCCTGCTGGTGCTCGCCACGCGCAACCTGCCGGTGCCGCCCGATCTCGTGCCGTTGTTCGACGCCCACCGCGCGGGACTGCGCCGCGACATGCCCGAGAACGTCCAGGTGCGCGAGATCGACGCGACGCACGGCATGGTGTCAGAACAGCCCGCCGAGCTCGCAGAGCTGATCAATCACTTCGTGAGCAGCCGCTTCAACGCCTGACGGGCCCGGCGCGGGGCCGCGCTGTCGTGCTCCAGCTGCAGGAAGTGGTTGAGCGCCAGCATGACCCCGAGGATCTCGTAGATCAGCTGCTCCACGTCCGTGTCCAGCTTGAGGTCGCCGTCGCTGACCGCGCGGCGGATGTGGATGCGCAGGTCCCTGCGCCACAACGCGTTCATGCCGGCCAGGGCGTCCCGCACACGGCCGTTGCGGCCGTCGAACTCCGCCGTGGCGGCGGTGAAGAAGCAGCCGCCGGGCAGCACCTCGCGTTCGAGGTAGGACACCCAGGCCTCGCAGACGTCGATCAGGCGCGGCAAGCCGGACGGCATCTGCTTCACCTTGCGCGGCACCTCGCGCAGGAAGACCTCCGCCGCCTGGTCGACCACCGCGAGCTGCAGGGCCTCCTTGGTGCCGAAATGGCCCAGCAGGCCCGCCTTGCTCATGCCGAGCTCCGTCGCGAGCCGCCCGATCGTGAGCCCCTCGAGGCCCTCCGACGAGGCGATGGCGAGGCTCCTGTCCAGGATGCGCTGCCTCGTCTCCAAGGTGTCGGCGACAGATCTGCGCGGGCTCATCGCTGTAGTTTACGTCTCTTTAGCTACCGACCGATCGGTTGCTATATTCGCCGCGTCGCCCTGGCCGAAGGAGAGCTCACCTTGTCCGGTTCCCGTGTCGTCGCGCTCGGCCACCATCAGCCCGAACGAGTGCTGACCAACGCCGACCTGGAAAAGATGGTGGACACCAACGACGCGTGGATCCGGCAGCGCACCGGTATCGCCACCCGTCGCATCGCGGCGCCGGCGGAGACCGTGGCCGACATGGCCTCTGAGGCGGGTGCGAAGGCGCTCGCCGCCTCCGGGCTGGCCCCGTCCGACATCGGCCAGGTCATCGTCGCCACCTGCTCGGCCATCGACCGCAGCCCCTCGACGGCGGCGCAGGTCGCGGCACGCCTGTCGATCCCAGCCGCGGTCGTCTTCGACCTCAACAACGCCTGCGCGGGCTTCTGCACCGCGCTGGCCACCGCCGACCACACGATCCGGGCGGGTGCCGCGCAGCACGCGCTGGTCATCGGCGCCGAGAAGATGTCGGACCTGGTCGACTGGACCGACCGCTCCTCCTGCATCCTGCTGGGCGACGGCGCGGGCGCGGCCGTGGTCAGCGCCTCCGAGGACGCCCTCATCAGCCCGGTCACCTGGGGTTCCGACCCCAGCAGGAGCAACGCCGTGCGGCTGGTCGACGAGTGGCAGCCCCGGTTCTCCCAGGAGGGCCAGGCCGTCTTCCGCTGGGCCACCAGCGAACTGCCCGCCGTCGCGATCCAGGCGTGCGAACGAGCCGGCATCGCCGTTACGGACCTCGCGGCCGTGGTCACGCACCAGGCCAACCTGCGGATCATCGAGGCGATGACGCGCAAGCTCGGCCTGCGCGACGACGCGGTGATCGCGCGGGACGTGGTGGAGTCCGGCAACACCTCCGCCGCCTCTGTGCCGCTCGCACTGTCCAAAATGGCCGAACGCGGCGAGCTCCCGTCCGGTCAGCCCGTCCTGCTGTTCGCGTTCGGCGGCGGGCTGTCGTGGGCGGGTCAGGTCATCACCGCCCCGTAAGCCCCGGAAACAGGTCGGTGTGGCGACTCGGGAGCCCACCGAGTCGCCACACCGCTGGTGACGCACGAGAAGAAGGTTCAGGCCGTCGGTGCGGGAACGAGCGCATCGCCGCGTGACGTCATCGGTCCGCCACCTGGCCACGCGGGCGACGTCGGAGTTCGCCGTTCCCGCTTGCCCTGTACCGCCGGCCTGAGCACCTCCCTGTACCTGGTTAGGGCCTCGCGCGTCCTCCGCCCACTCGCACCATCTCCGGCCTCGAGCGCGAATGCCGCCGCCGCTGCAATGGCGGGGACATCGACGACGAGACGGACGGGGGAACGGATGATGCGAGGGCGGCGACCGGTTCGGGAACCGGGATCATGCTGGTCGCGAGGGACTCCTCCGCGGCGGCAGCGGGCTCTTCCTCCGGCTGCGTCCACACAGGAGTGTTCGTCTCGACCGCGTTCTGCCGGAACAGTTCCGGGGTCTCGGTGATGATCTTGCCGGGCGACTCCAGCCCCACGATGCCGACGAGCTTGCCGTTGGCGATGAAGCCGGTGAGTCCGTTCACATCGGTCGTGTCGGTGCCGAGGACGGGCAGACCCGCTCCCTGCACCCGCATGCCGTACTGCTCGGTCCAGAACCGCGGGACCGGCGTGTACGTCTTGGCGTGGTTGCGGCCCACCAACAGGTTCTCGGCCGCGGCTCTGCCTCCCTCGACGGCGTTGAGCCAGTGCTCGACGCGGCGCACGGCACCGTTGAAGCGCATGTTGGGCCAGCGGGCCACGTCACCGCAGGCGACGAGGTTCTCGGCGCCGACCACGTGGTTCGTCGAGTCGCACAGCACGCCGTCGGAGATGTCGAGGCCGGAGCCGCGCAGCCAGTCGACGGCCGGGGAGGCGCCGACGGCCAGCACGACGCACGAGGCGAAGAAGACCTGGCCGTCGCTCAGGTGGATGCCGATGCCGCCGGGCTGACGCACCCAGTGCTTGATGCCGACACCGGTGGCGAGGCGGACGCCGTGCTCGACGTGCGCCTCGGTGATCTTCTTGCCGATGTCGTCACCGACGACGCCGCCCAGCAACGCGGGCGAGCGCACGATCAGGGCCACGTCGCGGCCCATGTGACGAACCGAACAGGCGAGCTCGCAGCCGATGAACCCACCGCCGATGACGGCGACGAGCCCCTGCGACTGGCGGATGTTGCGTCGGATCGCGACCGCGTCGTCGAGCGTCCGCAGCACGTGCACCCGCGGGTCGTGACGAGGTGCCCCGCCCATCGCCCTGGCGTCGACGCCGGTGGCGATGATCATGCCGTCGTACTTGATCTCCTCGCCACCGGGCACCCAGACGGACTGCTTCTTGGGGTCCAGGTGCAGGGCCGGTGAGTTCAGGCGCCACTCGGCGTCGAGGTCACCCGAGAACGACAGCAACGAGTCGTCCGGGGTCCACTCTCCGGTGATGATCTGCTTCGACAGGCATGGGCGGTGGTACGGGAGGTGCCGCTCGGCGGACAGGATGGTGATCTGCCCGTCGAAACCCATCTCCCGCAGCCGTTCCGCGGAACGGACTCCACCGAGTCCGCCGCCGACGACCACGATCCGTTCGCTCACTTCACTCGCTCCCTGATCTCGATCGCGCGCATCGGGCACGCACGTTGTGCCGCCCGGGCCTGAGCGAAGTGCTCCTCTGGCGGCCGGCGGTTGTAGGTCAGGCGGTTGTCCTCGATCAGCTGGAAGACGTCCGGTGCCTCCGCCTGGCAGGTGCCGTAGCGGTGGCATTTCTCGTTGTTGACGCTCACGTCCATCGCGTCGCCCTCGCCGACGCCGGGTTCCTTGCCTCGCTCGGAGTCGAGCATCCCGATGCGCATCAGCACCTCGGGCGGGAGGAACCGGGCCAGGGCCAGGGTCGCGGTCGGGACGAGAACGGTGAGTCCGGCCAGCCAGAGAACGGACAGGTTGCCGTTCGCGATGGCGCCGAACCAGGAGTGCACCACGGTGATCGTCACCGCGATGTACGCCGTTTGATGGAACCTCAACCACTTGCGGTAGAAGACTTTGTGCCTCATCGAGGCGAGCACGGCGATCGCGAGCATGACCTCCAGGCCGAGGATGCCCAGCGCGTGCCGGAACAGGCCGCCGTCGACGAACGGCAGGACGAGCTTGACGAAGCTGAAAGTACCGGTCTGGATCAGTGTGAAGGCGAACGCGTGGATGGAGCCGAACGCGATCGCCAACGAGGCGAGCACCATGTGCCCGTTCTTCAGTCCTTCACGTCCGGTGAGCTTCTCGGCCCACCCGGTCGCGATGAGCACACCCCAGGACAAGGTGGCGCACATCATGACGTAAGCCAGCCTGGCAGACAGCTGAGCCATCTTCTTGACGCCCGAGTCGAACTCGGCCGACTGGGCCACCAGGAGCGGAATCTGGCTGGACAACAACACTTCCTCCGAGAGAACTTCGCGGGAACCCGCCCGGACCTGCGGTGCAGGAGTGGACACTTCAGGGCCGGGCGGGTGGGAACAGGTCCGCGTTGGAGTGCCTCTGACCTTGGGACACCACCTCCGTTTACTGCCTTGAAACGGGGTCTTGCGAAATCACCGCACCGGTCGTCGCGGGCGGAGTACTCGGAGCAGGAGCACCGTGAGGACGGCTCCCGCGGCGGTGACCGTGAGGATCACCCACATGTTCGGCCCCTCGTCGGAGGCCAGGGTCGCGTTGATGATGCCGCCGGCCGGCTGGGGTTCCGCGAACGCCGCGTCGCCCGCGAGGCCGCTGCTCTCCAGCAGCGTCATGTGCTTCATCACCACGTCGATGCCCGCCTGCGCGAACCCGCGGATCACGTCGTTGCGCGTTCCTGAGCGGACCTTCGCGATGAAGGGGAAGATCTGGCCGTGCGCGGCGCGCAACCGGGCGATGAACGCCTGGTCGAACGCGTCGCCTTCGAGCCCGTTGATCTCTTCCATCCACGACTGCTGCGTGGGGTTCGGCACGTCGGGCGTGGTCAGCCCGAACCCGGCGGCCGTCTTCTTCGTCAGCGAGTCCAGCATCATGTGGTCGAGCATGATCATCTTGCCGATCTGCTTGACCCTGGCGTTGGACGCCTTGGTGGCCGTCAGCTCACCCATGGGCATCTCCCACAGGCCCGCGAGGCGCACCCTGTTGAGCAGTTCGCGGTCGTTCGCGGTCAAAGGCCCGCTCGGGGTGTCCATCACTCCCCCGGTGTCCGCGGGCTGCGCCGCAGCCGTGGCGGAAAGGCCGGAGAAGAGGAACAACATCGCAAAGACGGTGGCGAGGGCTCTGGTCATCGTCTTGTTGTCCTCGTTGTCCAAAGGAAGTCGATAGGGGATCAATGAATTTCGCCTGAGCAGTGGACTCAGTAGCCGGGTGCTGCCGGAGGTGCCGCGGACTGCGGTGTCTGCGCCGTTCCGGAGCTGGGGGACGTGCTCGGCGTACCGCTGCTCGTGCCGTTGTTGCTGTTGTTCTGGGCTTTCCCGCCGGTGATCTTGGCGCCGTTCGGCGCGGTGACCCACCACACACCGCCCTTGGCCTGGCCCTTCATGTCACCGGCGACCTTGTCCTCGGCGTACGTGTACTGCGGCCAGCCCTGGATGGTGAGCTGCTTGGTGCCGTCCGGCCTGGTCAGGACCCCCATGGAGATCGGGTCCACACCCGTCGCCATCGGCGTCTTGTCCGCGAGGACCGGCTTCCAGGCCTTCGCGCACTCGCCCTCGCAGTTCGACTTGGACGGCTTGGGGACGTCCTTGTCGTAGCGGTACATGGGCAGCCCCTCGGCATCGATCACGAACCACCCCATCTGCTCCGTGTTGGCGATGAAGTAGTTGTTGTGACCGTTCAGATCAGCGGGTTTGGCCCGCAGCCCACCGGGTGCGGCCTCCCCTCCGGGAGGGGTCTGGGTGCTGCCGCACGCCGTGAGGCTGAGAGCCAGTGCCGCAAGAGCGGTGATGGCCTGTCCACGTCGCATCGGCTGGGGTCCTTTCTCGGCGGGGTACCGAGGAGTACGGACACGATCCGGCAACGGTTCACGAACTTCGTGAGGAATATTTGCCTCTCGACTTAAGCCGCTTGATGGGGCAAGGATGTCCCCCGTGGCGCGGCATAGACGTCAACGTGAGTTAGACGAACAATCACCAAGACCGGGGTCTCTCGAGGAAGAGTTGATCCGACGGCTGTACGAGGAATTCGGCAGTGCCCTGCTGGGTCACTGCATGAGGTTGACGGGCCATGATCGTCAGTGGGCCGAGGACATCGTGCAGGAGACCCTCGTCAGGGCATGGCGCAACGCCGAGAAACTCGAGCGTGACCCCGTGCTCCTGCGGTCGTGGTTGTTCACGGTGGCAAGGCGGTTGGTCATTGACGACAGACGTAAGAGAAGCGTCCGTCCGCAGGAGTTCGAACTGACCCCTTCGGACGAGTCGCCCTCCGGCAGCGAAGAGGATCGCACCCTCGCGGCGATCGTCGTCGCGGAGGCGATGAACGGTCTCTCCGAGGAGCACAGGGAGGCTATTCTCGAAACATATCTGCGGGACCGCACCGTCGGTGAGGCCGCGGCGGCACTGGGTGTGCCACCGGGAACGGTCAAGTCGAGGGTGTACTACGCGCTCCGTGCGTTGCGGCGTGCGTTGCACGATCGGGGAGAGACGCGGTGACAACGGCACCAGATCACCTCGACGTAGCCGCCTACGTGCTCGGCATCCTCGATGCCGATGAGGTGGAGGCGTTCGAGAACCACCTGACCGAATGTCGGCGGTGTGCCCTTGACCTGCGCGACTTCGCGGTGGTGCCCGACCTCATCGACGAGGCCGACGCGGGTGGGATGCTGCGGGGGACGGCTCCGGAGCGCCCCGACGGCAAGTCGGTCCGGGTCATGCTCGACGCCGTCTCGGCGCGCAGGAAGCGCCGACGGTGGTTCGTCGCCCAGGGCGTCGCGGCCGCTGCCGCCGGCGTCGTGGCGGTGACGGCCGTCGTCACCACGCTCGTCGTACGCGGCGGCGATGACGGTTCGAACCAGGCAGCGCCCCAGAACCCCGGCACGACGACGTCTCAGACGCGGGTGGCGAACAACTCCACCGACTCGTCGATGAAGGTGCAGCAGCAGGACCCGAACAGCGGTGTCTTCACGAAGATCACCGCCTCCGACGAGCCGTGGGGAACCTCGATGGACATCGAGGTCAGCGGCATGACCGGCCCCAGCAGGGGTTCGCTCGTCGCGGTGGGACGCGCGGGTCGAGTCGCCCAGGTCACGTCCTGGTACGCCCCCGAACCGGTGGCCGGCGACAAGAAGACCATCCGGCTGGCGGCGAACGTGGCCATGCGCTGGCACGAGATCGCGACGTTCCGGATCGTCGACGAGAACGGCAAGACCCTGCTCGAAGTCGTGGCATCCTGACGTTCAGCGACACCAGAGGGCTGCCCCCGCGGGATCCATGAGATCCTGTGGGGGCAGTTGTCGTTTTCGGGGAGGCTATCTACGTGGCAATTGGCCCGTCAGCGGTCGAGCGCTGGCTCGATCTGTCCACAGAGGAACTGCGTGCGCAGATCACGAAGCTCGTCGCCGCCCGGCTACCGGACGATCACCCTGTGTGGCATGCGATCCGGCGTCATCAGGCGCTCGTGCCCCGTATTCGCGGTGTCCTGTCCGGACTCGCGGCGACCGCGGCCGGTGGCAAGGACGAGGCCATGCAGAAGGTCTGGATCTCCAAGGCGCGTGCCGCTCTGGACCAGCCCTACGTGGCACCCGTGAAGGCAGCGCGAAAGCCGGTGGTCAAGGAAGAGCCCGTCGAGGAACCCGAGCCCGTGATCGACCTGCGGGAGCCGGAGCCGCAGGAGCTCAAGCAACCGCACAAGGCAATCCCGACGATGCTGTTCCAGGAACCTAGCTAGGGAGCCAGATGGTCGTCTTCGGATCGTTCATCTCGCTGTCAGGCCTGTTGATCCTGTTGCTCCGCGACGCCCCGCTGGGAGGGTTGAGCCCCGCCGTCGTCGGCTGGGTGCTCCTCCCGCTCGGCCTGGTGTTCGCGGTGCTGGGGGTGCTGCGCAACCGCCGCAAACGCGCGCAGGGGGTGCCCGGCCCTGTCGGGAACCCGATCCAGCGCGCGAAGGCGTTGCCGCGGCTGTGGAAGACCTGGCGCAGCGGGAAGTACCCGGAGCTGCCGCGCAGCCAGGTGCTGCTGTGGGTGGTCGGGCTGGTCTACCTCGTGTCGCCGATCGACGTCCTGCCGGAGTTCCTTCCGGTGATCGGCGTGACCGACGACGCGGGTGTCCTCGTCTGGCTGCTCAGCAGTCTTTCGGTGGCCTCAGGCTCGTACCTGCGCTGGGAGAAGGACCATCGCGACACGGGTCGCGGGATCGAGGCCCCGTGAGGCCTCCTCGCGCATGATCGAGGCCAGGCCGGGCGAGGTGTCCGCGACGGCCTGGAAGCCGAGACGTTCGTAGTACGGCGCGTTCCACGGCACGTCGCGGAACGTCGTCAGCGTCACGGCGCGTTCACCGCGGGTGACGTGCTCGATCAGCGCGGCGCCGATCCCCTGGCGCGCATGCGATGGATGCACGCTGACCTGGTGGACGTGGACGGCGCCGTCCACGTCGCCGATCGCGATGAACGCGACGGGCACGCCCTGCGCGCCGATGGCGACCCAGACCTCGTGCTCGGCGAGGTCCTCCAGGGACATCGGGTCGTCGTCGGCGATCTCGGGCATGCCGATGTCGCGGAACGCCTCTCCGGAGGCGTTTTCGATCTGCTGGAGGTACGGCAGTTCGGCTGGTTGGGCGAGACGGATCAACACGCCGCACATCCTGGTAGGTCGGACGCGGACCCCGCAGCCCAATAACGTTAAAGTCCGACCCGATGCGAACGAAGACAGTGCGCGTCCTCCTGGTCGAGGACGACGATGGCGACGCCCTGCTCGTCGAGGCGTTGCTCGAAGAGGTGAGCGCCCCGTTCGTGCTGGCGCGCGCCCGCACCCTGGCGGAGTCCGAACGGCTGCTGAACGACGCCGACTGCGTACTGCTCGACCTGGGCCTGCCCGACTCGACTGGCCTGAACGCGCTGCACAGGTTGCTGAGCAAGCCGAACGCGCCGGCGATCCTGGTGCTGACCGGACGCGACGACGACCGGGAGGGCATCACCGCGGTCGCGGCCGGCGCGGAGGACTACCTGGTCAAGGGCCAGGTCGACGGTGAGCTGCTGCTGCGCGGGGTCCGGTACGCGGTCGAGCGCCGCCGTTCCGAGGACGCCCAGCGCCAGCTGCGGGAGGCGAAGCTGCTGGCCGCCGAACGGGCCCGTCTCGAACGCGGTCTGCTCCCTCCCGCACTGCTGCAGAACTCGGACGTCGACCTGGAGGTCCGCTACCAGCCAGGTGGCCAGCGGATGCTGCTCGGCGGCGACTTCTACGACGCGGTCGGCATGCCGGACGGCACCGTCTACGCGATCATCGGCGACGTCTGCGGCCACGGCCCTGACGAGGCCGCGCTGGGCGTCTGCCTGCGGATCGCCTGGCGTGCGCTGGTCCTGTCCGGTGCACCGCCCGAGAAGGTGTTGCAGACGCTGGACCAGGTGCTGGTCGCGGAACGGCACGGCGAGGGCATCTTCACCACGGCCTGCATGGTCACGGTGGCACCGGACCGCCGGTCGGCGCGCTACTTCCTGGCTGGGCATCCGGAACCGTTGCTGATGGTGGGCGACCGGATCGTGGACCTGCCGCAGTCGAAGATCGGCGTGCCGCTCGGCGTGCTGCCCGACTACGCGTGGACCGGCGTGGACGTGCCGTTGCCGTCCGGCTGGTCACTCGCCTGCTACACGGATGGACTGATCGAGGGCCGGGTACCCGACGACATCGACCGGCTGGGCGTGGAACGCCTGTGCGAGATCCTGGAGCAGCACCTGCGCATCGGCCCGAACTGGATGGACTCCGTCATCGCGGAGGTGACGGAGCTCAACGGAGGCGCGCTCGACGACGACGTGGCCATTCTGCTTTTGAAGGACGGTAAGTGAATCTCCCGCAGAAGATGCCGGCGAGCCGCCTGCTCGCGGTCATCGCGGCGGTCCTGCTCGCCATGACCGCGGTCGCGATCTCGTCCACGGTGGTCGCGCTGGACGCGCTCGGCGACACGCGGGCCCAGTCGGTCGACAGGATCGAGCCCGCCGCACGCCGCGCCCAGACGCTGAGCCGCTCGCTGCTCGACCAGGAGACCGGCGTACGTGGTTTCACCCTCACCGGGCAGGACGACTTCCTCAAGCCGTACCTGGACGGTCAGGCGGCCCAGACGGAGGCCTCGAGGAACGTGCGCGACCTCGTCGGCGACGTGAACGGCCGCGTCGGCCGCATCGAGGACCTCGCGCGGCAGTGGCGTTCCGAGTACGCGGAGCCGACGGTCGCCGCGATCAAGGTGTCCGGTCCCGCCGCCGGGGTCGCGGGCGACCTCGAACGCGGCAAGGTCGTGTTCGACCAGCTCCGCTCCGAGACGTCGGCGCTGCAGAGCGACATCGGCGCGCTCTCCCGGCAGGCCCGCGCGGACCTCGACAGCGCGGCGAACGTGGTGCTGTGGCTGGTGATCGGCATGGGCGTGCTGCTCGTCGCGGTGATCGGCGGGCTGTCGCTGCTGCTGCACCGCCTGCTGATCGCACCGCTCGCGAACCTCGCCGACCACACCCGGCAGGTGGCGTCCGGCGACTTCGACCACGAGATCGACGCCGACGGTCCACGCGAGACGGTCATGCTCGGCGAGGACGTGAACCAGATGCGCCGCCGGATCGTGCAGGAGCTCGCGACGCTCGCGGACGCCAAGGCCGAGCTGCAGCGGTCGAACTCGGAGCTGGAGCAGTTCGCCTACGTCGCCTCGCACGACCTGCAGGAGCCGCTGCGCAAGGTGGCGTCGTTCTGCCAGCTGCTGCAACGCCGCTACGGCGGCCAGCTCGACGAACGCGCCGACCAGTACATCGAGTTCGCGGTCGACGGCGCGAAGCGCATGCAGGTGCTGATCAACGACCTGCTGGCGTTCTCCCGCGTCGGCCGGATGTCGCGCGAGCAGACGGTCATCGACCTCAACGAGCTCGTGGGCCACGTCGTGAGCAGCTTCTCCGAGCGGATCGAGGAGACCGGCGCCCGCCTCGAGATCGCGGAGCTCCCCTCCGTGCGAGGTGAGGCGTCTCTGCTCAGCGCGGTGTTCCAGAACCTGATAAGCAACGCGTTGAAGTTCAAGGGCGCCGAGGCGCCGGTGATCGCCCTCGACGTCGAACGCGACGGCGCGATGTGGAAGTTCACGGTGCGCGACAACGGCATCGGGATCGAGCCGGAGTACGCTGACCGGATCTTCGTCATCTTCCAGCGCCTGCACCCGAAGGACGCCTATCCGGGCACGGGCATCGGACTGGCGATGTGCCGCAAGATCGTCGAGTTCCACGGCGGCACGATCCGCCTGAGGACCGATGTGGACTCCGGCACGAGCTTCGAGTTCACCCTGCCCGTAGTCGCGGAAGTTGCCGCCGAGCTTGAGGAAGTACATGTCTGAGTCACCACTGAACGTGATCGACGTCCTGCTTGTAGAGGACGATCCGGGCGACGCCCTGATGACGCAGGAGGCGTTCGAGCACCACAAGATCCGCAACTCGCTGCACATCGTCAAGGACGGTGTGGAGGCGCTGGAGTTCCTGCGGCGCGAGGGCCAGTACGAGAACGCGCCGCGGCCGGGCCTGATCCTGCTGGACCTCAACCTGCCCCGCAAGGACGGCCGCGAGGTGCTGAGCGAGGTCAAGGCGGACGCGGAGCTGCGCTCGATCCCCGTCGTCGTGCTGACGACCTCGGAGGCAGAGGAGGACATCCTGCGCAGCTACAGCCTCTACGCCAACGCGTACGTCACCAAGCCGGTCGACTTCGACCGGTTCATCGAGGTCGTCCGCCAGATCGACGACTTCTTCGTCACCGTGGTGAAGCTGCCCCGCTGATCACGGCGGCGCTGAAGTCGAGACAGGACCGGCAGATCTGGGCCTCGGCCCCGGCGTGCACGGGCTTGGACTCGCTGCAGAACGAGCAGTGGCCGACCTCGGCGACCTGGGCCGCGTCGACGCACACGTCGCAGATCAGTGCGACCGGTCCCGCCATCAGCTTGCCGACCTTGTCGCCGGCTTGCCCGCAGAACCAGCAGCGCTCGGTCCTCCTGGACTGCTCGATGATCTGGTGCACGCGCTGATGGCTCATCCCCAGCGCCTCGGCGATCTCGCGCATCGAGCCGCCGGCGCGGTGCAGCACCAGCACGCTGTGGTGGTAGACGGCCTTGGCGATGTCGGCCTCGGACTGGGCGGCGGCGGAGGCGGTACCCGCCTTCCGCGCCACTGCCAGCAGTTCCTCGTCCAGAGTCATGGTGTCTACGTTAGCTAGACACGACCCAGCGTGTCTAGGTCGGGTAGACGGTCAGTCGACGCTGCGCACGATCACGGGTTCGTCGTCGCCCTGCACGACCCACTCCTGGGGTTCACGCGGGTCGGGGATGACCGGAGCCCAGATCCCCGTCCCACCGGGGCGGCGCTGCCTGCGTAACTCGAATTCCTCTCGCGTGGTCATGCACTCTGGCTACCCGCTTGAGCCGAACGTATGCCCGACAGCATCGTCGTGATGGCCGCCATGACCCTCCGCGTGGCCTCGGCCAGCACTTCCGCGGTCAGATCCCGGTCGTAGAGGTCCGAGAGGTCGACCGGCGCGCCCGCGACCACTTCGATCTTCTTGCGCGGCAACAACCTCGGCAGGATCGTGCCCTTCGGCAACAGGTCCTGCGTGCCCCACTCGGCGACGGGGATGACCGGCACGCGGGACTCCAGCGCCATCCGCGCCACCCCGGACTTGCCCTTCATGGGCCAGTGGTCGGGATCGTCGGTGAAGGTGCCCTCGGGGAACACCATCACGCACTCGCCGTCGCGCAACGCCTCCACAGCGGGCCGCAACGCCTCTGAGGCCTTCACGGTGCCGCGTTCGACCGGGATGTGACCTCCGGAGCGCATGACCCAGCCGACGACCGGCATGCGCCACAGGGAGGCCTTCGCGAGCACGCGCGGCACCCGCTTCGACATCAGCGCGAACACCACGGCCGCGACGGTGTCCGAGTTGGACAGGTGGTTGAACGCGAGGATCACGCCGCCGTTGCCCGGCACGTGCTGCCTGCCGCGCACCTTGAGGCGCACGAACAGCACGACAACGGGCCACAGCACGTCGATCGCCAGCGAGAACCAGAATCCCCTGCCCCTGCGGGGCATCTTCCAGGTCCAGGCGGCCAGCTCAAGCGGTGTCACGACTGGTATTCGAGCACGCCGCCGTTCACAGTTCGGGTCAATTCGCCACGTTCGACCAGAACGTCGAGGTGCGCGGCCGTCTCACCGACGGCGAGCACCTGGTTGAACATGTCGAGATCGTCGAACCGGCGCTGCCGGCGGGTCCAGCCGATCTTGCGCGCGGTCTCGAACGCGCTGCCGGCCACGGCTCGGTGGATCTCCTCCAGGCGCTGCTCGTGGAACTGCAGCAGCTCGTCGACGCGCTCGTGCGAGCTGTCGGTGACCGGCCCGTGCGCGGGCAGCAGCTTCAGGTCCGGGAGTTCGCGGGTGAGCCGCAGCGACGTCATGTAGTCGCCGAGCGGCAGTTCGGGCCTCAGCGGCTCGAAACCGATCGACGGCGTGATGTGCGGGAGCACGTGGTCGCCGGAGAACAGCACCTTCGCGGTGTGGTCGACGAACACGACGTGACCGCGGGTGTGGCCGGGCGTCGGGACGACCTCGAGCTTGCGGTGCTCCAGGTCCACGGTGCTGCGGACGAGCCACTCGTCCGGCTCCTCGTAGTCGCGCAACGCGTCCGCGCGGTCGACGTGGTGCATGATCTTGACCCACGTCTCCGCCAGCTCCGCGGCGCCCCATTTGCGCAGGTCGTCGACGTTCTGGTCCTCCCGGCCGTGCAGCATGTGCAGCAACGAGGGCTGCTCGCCGAGACCGAGGCCGATCTTGCTGCCGAACGTCCTGCGCAGCGACACGGCCATCGTGAAGTGGTCGCGGTGCACGTGCGTGATGAGGAACTTCCGGATGTCCTCGAAGCCCTTGTTCAGGGTGCCCAGTGCCGCTTCGAGCTGGTCGCGGGCCTCGTCGAGCGCCCAGCCGGAGTCGACCATGACAAGGCCGTCGCCGTCCTCGATGGCGTAGACGTTGACCGCGCGCAGCCCGTCGTTCGGCAGCGGCAGCGGAATCCGGTGCACACCTGGTGCGACCTCGAACGCGCCCGGCTCACTCCACACGCTCGCCCACCTCGTCGTTAGCGACAGCAACTAATTCTTACCGGATAGTAACCCGGTATTCCGGATGCTTGTCGATGTACTTCGCCACGAACGGGCACAACGGAGAGATCTTGATGTCCCGGGCGAGGGCGTCGTCGAGCGCGAACTTCGCGAGCTGCGCGCCGAGGCCCTGGCCGGCGTACGCCTCGTCGACCTCGGTGTGCACGAGGGCGATGACCTCACCGATGACCCGGTACTCCAGGAAGCCGGCGAGCGCGCCGTCGACGTGGACCTCGTAGCGGCTCTCGGCCTCGTTGTTGGTGACCATGCGAACCATCTTGCACCGGACAGATGGAAAATGACGGGCATGGACGTCTACCTGCTCATCCTGGGTGACCACCTGCCCAATCCGTGCACCGGGCAGGAGGTCTCCCAGGCCGACCGGCTGCGGGCGATGGTCGAGCAGGCGGTGGTGGCCGAGGAGGCCGGGTTCGCGGGCGTCGCGATCGGCGAGCACCACTTCACCCGCTACATCGTGTCCGCGCCCGAGCTGCTGCTGGCGGCCGTGGCGGCGCGCACCTCGACGCTCAGGCTCTCGACCGGGGTGACGCTGCTGGCCCACCGCGACCCGGTGCTGGTGGCCGAGGCGCTGGCGACGCTGGACGTGCTGTCGAACGGCAGGGCCGAGCTGATCGTGGCGCGCGGCGTCGACAAGGAGACCGACGCGGCGTTCGGGGTGCAGCCCGGCGAGCTGCGGGCGCGGTTCGAGGAGCACCTGCGGTTGCTGCTCAAGCTGCTGGAGGAGCCGTCGGTGAGCTGGGACGGCAGGTTCCGCGGCCAGCTGAGCGACGTGACGACGACGCCACGGCCGGTGCAGACACCGCGGCCGACGGTGTGGATCGGGTCGGGCTCCGCGGTGTCGGCGGACCTGGGCGCCGAGCTGGAGATGCCGCTGATGTTGCCGTCGACGTTGCGGGATCCCTCGATCTACCTGGAGGTCGTGCAGCGGTACCGGGAGCACTTCCCGGCAGGACGGGTCGGCGTGCCCAGTCACGTGTTCGTGGCGCGGGAGGACGCGCGGGAACGGTGGCGGCCGCACCTGGCCGAGTACGCGCGGTTCGCGGATCCGTGGCGCGGGGACGGCGACATCGATGTCGACGCGATCATGGACGGCTCGGCGGTGTGCGGGACGCCGGACGAGGTGGCGGCGCGGCTCAACGAGTTGGCGGAACACCTGTCCATCGACACGCACCTCGTGATGGTGGACATCGGCGGCATGCCGCACGAGTCGGTCATCGAGACGATCCGGCTGTTCGGCGCGGAAGTGCTTCCGAAACTTGTTTAACGCGAGCGGTGCCAAGGGTTAACACAACCTCGGCAGGATTGAGGGCGTGGGCATCACCGTCATCGGCATCACGCATCCTGGGCAGGTCGGGGTTCTCCCCGGCGGCACGAACGTGCTGGTGCTGGCCGACGACGGCACGTACGCCGATGAGTTCCTCGACACCGACTTCGGCGCGCACCAGCTCGTGGTGCGCGCTCACGGGCGCGGGTCGGCGTTCTTCGGGGTGGCGGACAAGGCCCGTGAGCTGGGCGCGGATCGGATCCTCTTCGGTGGCGTGCACGACACCGCCGCCACTTTCGCCGCCGGGGAGGATCCCGTGCTCGTGCTCGGTGTCCGGCCGCCGGGTGGCCCGATCGCGACCAACGCGGCGTTCCTCGAATGGATGGACCGCTGGCCGCGGCCGGCGCGCGCCTACCACGGCGACGTGGACCACTGGCTGGCGGAGAACGCGTTGAGGGAAGGCCTCCGCGTGGAATTGGTTTCATGGCTGATGGAACCGACCGTCCCCATGCGACGGAAGTTGACGGCCTAGTCATCCGAAGTCGGAAGACGCTGCGCCGCCTGTGAAATATCGTTTCCCCCGCGACCGCGCGATGACGCACACGCACTGAAGCTGAGGGGTTTCTCAGCGTGTCCGCTCGGGGGTTGGGGCACACTGAATCAGGGTCATCTCAGGGGAGAACCTGACCCTTCGGTGCGGTGCCGTCGCAGAAGATGGTGCGCACAAGAGACCCACAGAGGGGAACAGACGAGTGAGCGCGTCCGATGGAGTCGCGGCCAGAGCCGTCGACGTTTGGAAGTCTTATGGGTCCGGCGACGCTGCCGTGACCGCGCTCGCGGGGGTGAGCGTCGACCTGGACAAGTCCAGGTTCACCGCGATCATGGGGCCGTCGGGGTCGGGCAAGTCCACGCTGATGCACTGCCTCGCGGGGCTTGACGACGTCACGAGCGGTGAGGTGTGGGTCGGTGACACCAAGGTCACCGGGTTGAAGGACCGCGGGCTCACGGAGCTTCGGCGGGACAAGGTCGGTTTCATCTTCCAGCAGTTCAACCTGCTGCCGACGCTGACCGCGGAGGAGAACATCACGCTGCCGCTCGCGATCGGCGGCAAGAAGGTCGACAAGGCGTGGTTCGACGTCGTCGTCGACACGGTGGGTCTGAGGGACAGGCTGACCCACCGGCCGACGCAGCTGTCGGGTGGTCAGCAGCAGCGCGTCGCTTGTGCGCGTGCGTTGGTGTCGCGTCCTGACGTCGTGTTCGCGGACGAGCCGACCGGCAACCTGGACTCGCAGTCCGGTGCCGAGGTGCTCGGGTTCCTGCAGCGGTCCGCCCGCGAGTTCGGGCAGACGATCGTGATGGTCACGCACGACCCGAACGCCGCGTCGTACGCCGACCGCGTCATCTTCCTCAAGGACGGCCACATCGTCCGCGAGCTGCTCTCCCCGTCGGCCGAAGAGGTTCTCGACACGATGAAGCACCTCGACTCTCCCGAAATGATCGAGAGCAGCGCGGTGCGCCGTGTTTAAGGCGACTCTCAAGAGCTTGCTGTCGCGCAAGCTCCGTTTGGTGCTGTCCGCGCTCGCGGTGGTGCTGGGCGTGATGTTCGTGTCCGGTTCGTTCGTTCTGACCGACACGCTGCAGCGCTCGTTCACCGACCTGTTCTCGTCGGCCTTCGCCAATGTGGACGTCTCGGTGTCGCCGAAGGCGGAGAAGGGCAAGCAGCCCGAACCGCTGACGCCGCAGGCGATCGCGAACGTGAAGTCGGTGCCGGGCGTGGCGTCGGCCGTCGGTGACGTGCAGGGTTCCGCACGGCCGATCGGCAAGAACGGCAAGGTCATGACCACGTCGGGCGCGCCCCGGTACGGTTTCAACTGGACGGGCACCGGCCTGGAGAAGATCCGGGACGGCCGCGCGCCGCAGTCCGAGAACGAGGTGGCGGTCGGCGCGTTCCTGGCGACGACCGGGGAGTTCAAGGTCGGCGACGAGATCTCGTTGCTCACCCAGGAGCCCAAGAAGACCTTCAAGATCTCCGGTGTCTTCGAGTACGCGGGTGGCCGCGACTCGATGGGCGGCGAGCTCGCGGTGGCGTTCACCGAGCCGGTCGCGCAGCAGTTGTTGCTGGGCAAGAAGGACGTGTACTCGGGCGTCACCGTCACGGCGGCGCAGGGCACCTCCGACGACGCGCTGCGGGACGCGGTCGCGGCGAAGATGGGCTCCGGCTACGACGTCAAGACCGGTGCGACGCTGGCGAAGGAGCAGGCCGACCAGATCAACGAGGGCCTGAAGTTCTTCAACTACGTGCTGCTCGGGTTCGCCGGCATCGCGTTGTTCGTCGGCATCTTCATCATCCTCAACACGTTCTCCATCATCGTCGCCCAGCGCACGCGGGAACTGGCGCTGCTGCGGTCGATGGGCGCCTCACGCGGCCAGGTCATCGGGTCCGTGGTGCTGGAGGCGCTGGTGATCGGCCTGATCGCGTCCGTCGTCGGCCTCGCGGCGGGCGTCGGTGTGGGAGCGTTGCTGGCCAACATCTTCAGTTCGTTCGGCGGCGGCAACCTGCGCCTCGCGGGCATCGGCGTGCCGATGTCGGCGATCATCTCGTCGTTCGCGGTGGGCATGATCGTCACCGTGATCGCGGCGGTCATGCCGGCGCTGCGGGCGTCGCGGATCGCGCCGGTCGCGGCGATGCGCGAGGCGGCGACGCCGGACCGGCCGCTCACGAAGATCACGATCACGGGCGCGCTGGTGGCGGCCGCCGGCGGCACGTCGCTGGCCTTCGGCTTCAACCAGGCCTCGCTGCCGCTGATCTTCGGCGGCATCCTCGTGGCGTTCGTCGGTGTCGCACTGCTGACCCCGATTCTGTCCAGGCCGATGGTGTCGCTGATCGGCCGCCTGCTGTCGTGGTCGATGCCGGGCCTGCTGGGACGCCGCAACTCCGCGCGCAACCCGCGCCGCACCGCGATCACCGCGGCCGCGCTGATGGTCGGCATCTCGCTGATCACCGGCGTGAGCGTGGTGCTGACGTCGGCGACCAAGTCGATCGAGAAGCTGGCCACCGGTCAGCTGCAGACCGACCTGATCATCTCCGGCGAGGGCCAGATGGAGGGCCAGCCGGCGACGTTCAAGCGGGACGTGCTCACCAGGATCGAGAAGACCGACGGCGTGAAGTCGGCGGTCGGCTGGTCTCAGGACGGCGTGCTGCAGGGCGAGGACCAGCTGTTCGCGGTCGGTGTCACGAACATGCCCGCGATGGCGACGATGTTCGCGCTGAAGCCGAAGTCCGGCTCCATCGCGCCGCTCAAGGACGACCAGCTCGCGCTGCCGGAGGAGCTGGCGGCCGAGAAGGGCTGGACGGTGGGCAGCAAGGTCGCGCTGCAGCTGGCCAAGGGTGCCGAACCGACGACCTACACGGTCGCCTTCATCTGGGTGAAGTCCCAGGTGCTGCAGGGCGCGCTGGTCCTGCCGGAGTCGGCCTCCGCGCAGTTCCGCTCCGACCAGATCGCCCAGGCGTTCGTCCAGGTCCAGTCCGGCGTGTCCGCGGCGGACGTGCAGAAGCGCGTCGAACCGCTGTTCGCCGACAACCCGGAGATCACCGTCCAGGACCGCAGCGCGTTCGTGAAGCAGACGACCTCGCAGTTCGACACGGTCCTGCTGATGATCCAGATCCTGCTGGCGCTGGCGATCCTGATCGCCGTCCTCGGCGTCATCAACACCCTGGCGCTGTCGGTGATCGAGCGGACCCGCGAACTGGGCCTGCTGCGGGCCGTCGGCATGCGGCGGTCGCAGGTGATGCGGATGATCACCGTCGAGTCGGTGGTGATCTCGGTGTTCGGCGCCGTGCTCGGCCTCGCGGTCGGTCTCGCACTGGGCATCGCGACCGTGCAGGCGCTGAAGGACCAGGGCATCTCGGAGATCGGGCTCCCCTGGGCCACCATGGTGCAGTACCTGGTGGTGGCGGCGTTCGTCGGCGTGATCGCGGCGATCCTGCCGGCGATCCGAGCAGCGAGACTCAACGTGTTGGACGCGATCGCCTACGAGTGAGGTCCCACAAGTCGTGTCCAAGTCTCGACTAGCCACGACTCGTACTTCTCGATCGACAGGTCCGTGGTCCTGGTGAGCAGCAGGTAGGTCTCGGCCTGGCCGAGCACCGCACCGGTCTCCGCGACCCAGTCCACGTTGTTCTCCGACATCAGGCCATCGGCGGCAAGCTTCCGGAAGAAGCCGCCGATGGCCTGATGTGTCTGGGTGCGGCCCGCCTGCGCACGTTCGGCGATCTCGGGCTCGATCGCCTCGGCCTGCTGCGCCACCTGAAGCAACGCCCCGGTGCGCTCCATGAGCTGCGCGCCGATCCTGGCCATCCGCGCGATGCGTTCTCGAGCCGTCGGCGCGTTCATCGCCTGCTGGAACCAGTCCCGGTCCGGCACGGCCACGCGGTGGTAGTCCCCCGCGATCGCCACGTCCAGGCAGCGCTGCAACAGCGCGGCCTTGCCCTCGAACCGCACGTACACCGTGCGTGCCCCCACCCCGGCGTGTCGCGCCACGTCGGCCAGCGTCGTCGCCACGTAGCCGCGTTCGGTGAACAGCTCCGTCGCCGCCTCGATGATCCGGACCTCGGTGTCCGCCCGGCGCGCCGCCCGCAAATCCCTGTTGACGTCCTCTGTCACATGTTGCAGTCTAACTGCATAAGTGCAGTCTCACTGCAATCAGGAGGTAACGAGATGAGCACCGCGCCACTGCTGGAGGGCGTCCACCACGTCAAGCTGCCGGTCTCCGACCTGGAGAAGTCACTGGCCTGGTACCAGGACCACCTCGGCTACCTGCCCGTCATGCACTTCGTCGAGGAGGGCGTCCTGATGGGCATCGCCCTGGTGCATCCCAACGGAGGGCCGGGCTTCGCGATCCGCCTCGACCCGGAGAAGGCCGTGGCGGCGGCCGGGTTCGACTACTTCGCCATCGGCGTGCCGGGCGAGGAGGCGATCAACGCGCTCGCGGCTCACCTCGCCGGGAAGGGGGTCCCGCACGCGGGCGTGATGCGGACGCACGTCGGCTGGCTGCTGTCCGGCGTCACCGACCCGGACGGGTACGACATCCGGTTCTACACGGTGCCGCTGGAGATCCCGGAGGGCGCCGGGCTGATGGTGAGAGAGACATGAAGAGGTTGCTGTGCCAGGCCGTCGCACACTGACACAGCAACCCGATCAACTGAAATCAAGCATGGGGACAGGTGTCCCGGTAAGCACTGATGAGCGTGTTCGGCGCAGGAGCCGGACACAGGAACTGGTCGTACCGCACGTCGTCGTCCACGAACCGCTTGAGCCACGACAGCGTGTACTTCCGCACCGTCACGTTGTCGCTGCGAGGCGCCGAGTGGTCACCACCGCGCAGCTCCAGGAACGCCTTGTCGGGCGCGGCCGTGATCGAGTTGTAGAACGGCGTCGAGTGCTGCGAGTTGGGCGCGGTGGGGTCGTTCTGGCCGCCGAGCACCAGGGTCGGCACCTGGACCGTCGACCAGCTCTTGGTGGTGTGCCAGCCGGCCATCGGGATCGAGGCCTGCAGGGCGGGCCGGGTCGCGGAGGCGCGCAACGCTCCGCCGCCGCCCATCGAGTGACCCATCACGGCGAGGCGCGAGGCGTCGACGCGGGGGTTGGTGCGGACCGCGTAGTCGAGTGCCGCCAGCAGCTGGCGGCCACGGCTGTCGGGGTCGTCGAAGCCGGACAGGGTGTTGATGGTGATCACGACGAACCCGTAGGACGCCAGTCGCGGGCCGAAGTGCGCGACCGAGGACTGGGTGGCGGTGAAGCCGGGTGAGACGGCGACAGCGCCGAACGTGAGATCGCTGGTCGGGGTGTAGATCGTGCCGCCGCCGAAGTTCGACTGGCGGGCGATGGCAGCGGACGTCACGGCGAAGGTGCCGCGAGCTGCCTCGACCGATGCGGCCGTGGGAGCGGGGCCGCGTTCGTAGGGGTTGGCCGCCGCGGTGGCGACGGCGGGGGTGGCGACTGGGATCAGCGCCAGGGTGAGTGCCGCAAGCACGACTTTGATGCGCACGACGATGACACCTCGATTGGTTGCAGGGGAACCAAAAACCGACGGCGAGGCTCACGCTACCGCCCGGTAGCCCGGAGGGGATTCGGCCACTTGGATGGTTACCGGGACATTTCGACGATGTTCGACGATTGGTCATCGAACCCGCCGCGGTTACCCAGCGCAGCAGACCGGGACATTGTCGTCCGGTCCAGTCACCGTAGAAGCGGTATGCGGCCAATCGGATGGCGCACAAGGGTGATCACGTGCCCACTCGGAGACAGTTCCTCGTTCTGAGCTCCACAGCAGCACTCACCAGTCTGCTGTCCGAGACTCCCGCGTCCGCAGCCGAAGTCGCGCAGCCCTATGCGTCCTACTGGCACCCGGCGACGATCCTGAACTGGAATCCGTCGACCGACCGCGACGCGAAGTACAACCGCAGCACGGTGCCGCTCGCGAAACGTGTCGTCCCGGCCAGACCGGCCAACGCGCACGCCCACCCCGACGAGGCCCGAGTGCAGGCGCTGGTGGCGTACGCGCCCACGAGCAACAACCCCGCACAGGGCGCGCTCGACATGAACTACTACGCCACGAACTACTGGCAGTACATCGACGAACTGGTGTTCTGGGGCGGGTCCGCGTCCGAGGGCCTGATCCTCGCTCCGAACCCGACGGTCACGGACGCCGCGCACCGCAACGGCGTCAAGGTCATCGGCAACGTCTTCCTCCCGCCGACCGCATACGGCGGCCAGATCCAGTGGGTCCGCGACTTCGTACGGCGTGAGGGCGACCGGTTCCCCGTGGCGGACAAGATGATCCAGGTCGCGCGCCACTACGGGTTCGACGGCTGGTTCCTCAACCAGGAGACCGCCGGCGGCAACACCCAGCTCGCCACCGACATGCGCGACTTCATCGTCTACATGAAGAAGAGCGGGCTGCGGGTCATCTGGTACGACGCGATGACCGACACCGGCAGCGTCAGCTGGCAGAACGCGCTGACCGCGCGCAACCGGACGTTCTTCGAGCAGTCCGACGAGATGTTCATGAACTTCTGGTGGAGCACGCAGGGCCTGGCGAGCTCGGCCGCGCTGGCCCAGCAGATGGGCCGCAGCCCGTACGACCTCGCCTCCGGTGTGGACGTCGAGGCCAACGGCTACAACACCAGCGTCGGCTGGGCGAGCGTCTTCCCCGAGAACAAGCCGCACGTGACGTCGCTCGGCTTCTACCGTCCGGAGTGGACGTTCAAGTCGGCGACCAGCCCGGCCGACTTCTACAGCAGGGACAACAGGTTCTGGGTCGGTCAGAACGGCGACCCGTCGAACACCACGACGACGTCGAACTGGAAGGGCGTCGCCCACTACGTCACCGAGCTGACGCCGATCACGTCGCTCCCGTTCGTCACGAACTTCAACACCGGCCACGGCAGGAAGTTCGCCGTCGGCGGCACGGTCCGGTCGGCGCAGGCCTGGAACAACCTGTCGCTGCAGGACGTCCTGCCGACCTGGCGGTGGAGCGTCACGGGTACGGGCACGAAGGTCACCCCGTCGTTGGACTGGGACGACCCGTACGACGGCGGCACCGCGCTGAAGATCACCGGCACGCCGCAGTCCGCCAACGACGTCCGCCTGTTCGCGACGTCGCTGAAGCTGACCGGCAGCAGCCAGTTCGAGATCGTCCACCGCACCGGCACCGGCCCGTCCCGGCTCCAGGCGGTCCTCCGGATCGGTACGACGGACCACGTCCTCGACCTCGGCGGGGTCAGCGGGGCGTGGCGGCGCAGCGTCTTCCCGCTCGGCGAGCACTCCGGCGCGACGCTCACCGAGATCTCGCTGCGGGTCCTGCCCGGTGCGGCCGTCACCGCGCTGATCGGCCGGATCGGCGTCACGAACCCGGTCATGACTCCCCCGGCCGCGCCGACGAACGTCCAGGTCGAGCAGGTGAGCCGCACCAACGCCACGGCGGCGTCGGCCCGGCTCACCTGGACGCGCTCATCCGGTGCGAGGCAGTACCGGGTCTACAAGTGGACCGGTTCCGAACGGATCTTCCTCGGCGGCACGACGAACGACGCGTACTTCGTGCCGGCGATCCCGCTCAACTCGGGCGAGACCGCGCAGATCGAGGTGGAGGCGGTCAGCGAGGCGTTCGACGTCTCCCCGCCCGCGACGATCTCCATCACTGGTACACCCTGACGTAGTCCAGCACCATGTCCTGCGGCAGCTGCGTCCCGGCCCCCGGCGGGCCGGGCCAGTCGCCGCCCACCGCGTTGTTGATGATGATGAAGAACGGGTGGTCGTAGACCCACGGGCCGCGCGTGGTCTCCAGCACGTTCCGGTCGACGGTGAAGAACCTGTTGCCGTCCACGGAGAACGTCATGTGGCTGGAGTCCCACTCCACCGCGAACGTCCGGAACGCCGACGACGCCGGCTGGCCGAGCGCGAGCGGTGAGCCGTACCCGCCCGCGCCGAAGTAGGCGGGCGCGTGCAGGGTCGAGTAGACGGTGTTCGGTTCCTTGCCGACGTGTTCCATGATGTCGATCTCGCCGGTGTAGGGCCACGGCCTGCCCTGGTCGAAGAAGTCCGCGCCCAGCATCCAGAACGCCGGCCACAGCCCCTGCGTCGACGACACCTTGATCCGCGCTTCGACGCGGCCGTAGGTGAACTTGAACTTGCCGTAGGTGTTGAGCCGCGCGGACGTGTACTGGCAGGTCCCGCTGCCGCTCACCGGATCGACGGGGCACGCGCTGCCCGGCGTCACCTCACGACGGGCCTGCAGCACCAGGTTGCCGTTGCCGTCGTGCCGGGCGTTGTTGTTGTTCGTGTAGTACTGCAGCTCGTTGTTCACGCCGGGCCCGGTCTCCGGCGTCCACTTCGAGGCGTCCGGTCCGGTGCCCGCGGGCGCGTTGAACTCGTCCGCCCACACCAGCCTGCCGGGGAACGACGGGTTCGGCGGCAACGGCGGTGGCGTGATCGGCGCGCCGCCCGTGCCGTAGACCTGGAACTCCCACAGCGAGTAGCCGTAGCCGTTCGACCTGGCCGTGCCGTACATCCGCACGTACCGGCCGGTGCCGCTGACCGTCAGCGTCTCCTTGAACCCGCGTCCGGTGGTGGTCGAGTAGATCTGCCGCCAGTTCGCGTTGTCGTCGGACACCTCGAGCCGGTAGGCGGTGGCGAACGCCGGATCCCACTGCAGCACGACCTTCGAGATCTGGGCGGTGGCACCGAGGTCGACGGAGATCCAGCCGGGGTCGACCCAGCCGTTCACCGGGCTCGTCGCCCAGCGCGAGGCGGGATCGCGGTCGAACGCCCTGGCCGGCGAGCACTGCCAGCAGTTCCCGTCGTCCTGGAACGTCGACGCCGCACCGGTCTTCCCGTACGACAGCAGGGTTTCCCCGCCGGTGCCACCGTCACGGGTGCCGAACACCTGGAACTCCCACAGCGAGTAGCCCCACTGCGTGGCCCGGGCGGTGAGATCGAGGCGCACGTATCTGCCGGTACCGGTGACCGGGAGCGTCTCCGTGCCGCCCGGCCCCGTCGTCGTTCGACGAAGTTCCTGCCAGCTGTTGCCATCAGCGGAAATGCTGAGCGTGTAGGCCCGCGCGCTGGCGGATTCCCAGGCCAGCACGACCTGGTCGACCCGTGCGGACGAGCCGAGGTCGATCTGGATCCACTGCGGATCGCTGAACGTGCTCGACCAGCGGGTGCCGAGATCGCCGTCGACCGCGGCGGCCGCGCCGAACGCGACGTTCTCGCTGCTGGACGCGGTCACCGGGCGGTTCTGGGAGATCAGCGGACCGGCGGCGGAGGCCGACAGCGGGACGAGCAGAGAGGCCGCGACCATCGCCGCGACGAAGAGAGGGAGTCTTCCGCGTTGAAGCCTTCCTGACATGGGTGCTCCTGGGGCCGGAGAACGGGAGGTGACGGCGAGAGAGCGCTCTCTTGCGACAGGAGTTCAGAGCCGAGGATTGGGGCACCGCCCACGCCCTGTCAAGAAAACCGGGACTTCTGAACCGTTACTTGCACATTGACGGCCGATTACGGGCTGCGCCATGCTCGATGAGCGTGAGAGCGCTCTCCCAATCCTGCTGCGGAGAGGAAAGCTTCAATGAGGAAGCCCTTGTTCCACATCGCCGCCGTCATCGGGCTGATAGCCACAGCGCTCAGCATTCCGGTTGCGGCACAAGGAGAACCTGTCCGCGTGGCCGAGTTCCTCGCGGAGTGTCCGATCAGTCACCGGCTGGCGGACGACCCGATCGTGCTGCCGAACCTGGCCGGTGCCTCGCACTTCCACGACTTCTTCGGCAACCACTCGACGAACGCCAGGTCCACCCAGCAGTCGCTGGAGGGCCAGACCGGCAACTGCAACCCGGCCGCGGACATCTCGTCCTACTGGGTGCCGACGCTGTACCGGGACAACACCGCGATCGCCCCGACCGGGGTCACCTTCTACTACCTCGGTGAGGGCGTGAACAACCCGGCGGCGATCCAGCCGACGCCGTACGGGCTGAAGATCGTGGCGGGCAACGCGAAGGCCACCGGTGATGCCGACAGCATCGCGCGCTGGTCCTGCCTGCACGCCGGGCACGTCAACCCGTCCAAGAACTTCGTGACCTGCCCGGCGGGCACGATGCTCGAGACCTACCTGGACTTCCCGCAGTGCTGGGACGGGCGCAACCTCGACTCGGCCGACCACAAGTCCCACATGTCCTACCCGGTCGCGGGCGGCTGCCCGTCGAGCCACCCCGTCTCGGTGCCGAAACTGCGGATGGTGCTGAGGTATCCGGTCAACGGCTCCACGGCCGGACTGCGCCTCGCTTCCGGCACAGGGCAGACGATGCACGGTGACTTCTTCAACGTGTGGCCGCGCGCCGAAATGGAGCGCCGCGTCCGCAACTGTCTCAACGTGGTGATCAAGTGCGACCACGCCGGCAACCACGGTTGACAGTGCTCCTGCTGGCAGGCCTTCTCGCGGCCTGCCAGCAGGCTCCACCCCCGCAGCCGGCACCGGACCCGACTCCCCAGAACGGTTACGGCGCAACGGAACGGGCGTTCGTCGAGCTCGCCATCGCCACCGACGAGCAGGCGCTCAAGCTGCTCGACCTCACCGACTCCGCGTCGCTCAAGGAGAACCGGAACATCGAGCTCGCCGAACTGAGGAAGCTCCTCGACGCGCCGTACGTGAACAACCACGCCGGGCACGACATGCCGGGAATGCCGACGGACGCCGAGATCCAGCTGGCCTCGACCAGCCCGGACGCGCTCCGGCAATTCGTCCGCACGCACCTCACCGAGTCGCTGGAGGTCGTGCGCTCGGCCGGTGCCGCGATCACCCACCCGCCGACCGCCGAGGTGGTCAAGCTGATGGAACGCCACCGCACCGCGGAACTGGCGGCCGGGTGAAGCGCGTGACGCTGGAGGAGGTGGCTCGCGTGGCAGGAGTGTCGCGCGCGACCGCGTCGAGGGTCGTCAACGGCGCCTCCAGCGTCGACGAGTCACTCCGGCACGCCGTGCAGAAAGCCATCTCCAGCACCGGTTATCTGCCGAACATCGCCGCGCGGTCGCTGGTCACGCGCCGGGCGGCCGCGATCGGGTTGCTGCTGCCCGACGAACGCCGCATGGACGGCGACCCGCACCTCGCGAGCGTCGTCAGCGGCGTGACCAGGGTCGTGCGGCCGCTCGGCATCCACCTCGTGCTGATGATGACCGGGCCGGGCACCCGCGAGCAGGCGCTGAGCGACCTGCGGTGCGGGCGCCTGGACGGCGTGATCCTCGTGCACACCGACCCGGCGGATCCGGTGCCGGGCCGGCTGATCGCGGCCGGGCTGCCGGTCGTGCTCGCCGGCCGCCCGCTCAAGCCGATGCCGATCACCTACGTCGACGTCAACCAGACCGCCGGTGCCGCCCTGGCCGCGCGACGGCTCAAGTCGTTGCAGTGCAACAGGATCGCGACGATCACCGGCCCGCAGGACACCCCGGCCGGCCAGGACCGGCTCGCCGGGTTCCTCGCGGAGGTGCCGGACGCCGTGGTGGTGCACGGTGACTTCACCCGGCAGTCCGGCGTGGCCGCGATGGAACGGCTGATCAGATGGTGCCCCGACGTGGACGGCGTGTTCATCGCCTCGGACCTGATGGCGAACGGCGCGATCCCGGTGCTGCACCGCAGCGGCCGCAAGGTCCCCGACGACGTGGCGATCGTCGGGTTCGACGACAGCAGCGCCGCGTTGACGTCCGAACCCGAGCTCACGACCGTGCGTCAGCCGATCACCGACATGGCCGCGGAGATGGCGCGTCAGCTGTTGCGGCAGATCGGCGACCCGCGCTCCCCCGCCACGTCGGTCGTCTTCGAACCGTCCCTGGTGGTGCGGGACAGCGGCTGATCACGTGGTGCGCACGCGCACCGGCATGGTCCTGGCGATCGCCCACGTCCCGGCCAGCGCGGCCACGAACGCCGCCGCGGACACCAGGTGCCACCCGGAGCCCAGCAACACCGGCAGGTTCGGGATGAACGGCAGTTCGCCCGACCCCGGGATCCCCACGGTCGTGACGGCCAGGAGCGGCAGGACGATCGGGATCGAGAAGACACCGCCCGCGCCGAACCTGTCGAAGGCCGCCGCGCAGAACATGCCGGCCGCGGTCCACACCAGGAACATCAGGAGGTACGCGACCGGTGAGGCGTGCCCGTCCGAACGCCAGTCCATCACCGAGTAGATCCCGCCCTCGACGAGGAACCCCAGCCAGCCGGCCAACGCCGTCACGAACGCCAGCGCGACGCTGAAAGCCGTTGCCCCGGCGAGGAACTCCCGGCGCGTGCGGCCGTGCGCGACGGCGATCGGCAGCAGGTTGTGGATCAGGTAGATGCCGACCCAGAACAGGAACCAGCGCGCGATCTGCGAGATCACCACGTTCCACGCGCTGAGCTCGACGCGGGTGAACGCGTCGACCGCGAACGGGGTCACGACGGCCAGCGCGAAAGCTCCGGCCAGGATCAGCGCGCAGAACACACCGACCGAGCCCGTCAGGTGGCGGAAGATCTTCACAGCTTGCCTCCGACCGGTTCGGTGAGGTGGACGAACAGGTCCTGCACCGCGATCGGGCCGAGCTCCAGGCCGAGCTGGCGGGCACGGATCAGCTGGTCGTCGTCGAGAGCGCCGTAGACCATCGCGGCCTTGGTGCGCCCCAGCGACTTCTCGCTCAGCACGGTCAGCCCGAGGGTGAACTCGTCGACGTCGGAGGCGTTCCCGGTGACCTCGGTACCGCGCGAGCGCAGCACGTCGGCCTCCTCCTGCAGCACCAGCCGGCCGCCGTCGATGATCAGCACCTCCTCCAGCAACGAGGAGAGCTCCTCGATGAGGTGCGTGGAGATGATGATCGTGCGCGGGTGCGTCATGAAGTCGCCGAGCAGCGCGTCGTAGAACGCGTAGCGGGTCGGCGTGTCCATGCCGAGGTGCGACTCGTCCAGCATCGTCAGCGGGGAGCGGCTGGCGAGCCCGATCACGACGCCGAGCGCCGAGCGCTGCCCCAGCGACAGCGCGCCGACCTTGGTCTTCAGCCCGATCTTGAACAGGTCGGCGAGCTCCAGCGCGTAGTCGTTGTCCCACGTGGCACGCCACGCGGCGCCGTGCTCCAGGACGTGCGAGACCTTGTCGCCCTTGTCCGCGGCGTCGGCGCTGTGCCGCACCAGGCACACCTGACTCATCGCGGTGGCGTTCTCGAAGACCGGCAGGCCGTCGAGCTGAACGGATCCTGAAGGCTTGCGGTAGCCGGCCAGCGCCGACATCAGGCTGGTCTTGCCGGAGCCGTTGCGGCCGAGCAGGCCGTAGATCTTGTTGCCGGCCAACGAGAAGCTCATGTCGTTGACCGCGGTGACGTCGCCGTAGCGCACCGTTAAGCCCTGCACGTCGACCCGCATCACGCGCCCCCGTTGTTGTCGTGCTGTTCGATCCTGCGGATGACGTCGGCGAGCGGGATGCCGATGGCGCGGGCCTCCGCGACCATCGGGTCCACGACCTCGTCGAAGAACGTCTCCCGCCCCTGTGCCCGCAGCATGTCGCGAGCCCTCGTGCTCACGAACATCCCGATCCCCCTCTTCTTGTAGAGCACCTGCTCGTCCACGAGCTGCTGGAACGCCTTCGCGGCCGTCGCCGGGTTGATCCGGTAGTAGGAGGCGTACTGGTTGGTCGACATGACCTGCTCGTCCGCCTTCAACGCCCCGCTGAGCACGTCCGCCTTGATCCGGTCGGCGATCTGCCGGTAGATCGGGCTCCGGTCGTCGAACATGGCCCTAGTTCCTCGGTTCGTTACTCATGTAATGAACCATAGCAGTGGCGAGGTAGCATCGACCAGGTGGTCGGGGTCGCGATTCTGTGCGCGGTGCTCGCGGCCGGGTGCAGCGCACTCGGCGCGATGTGGCAGCACGCCGGTGTCCGGGAGACGCCCGGCCTGAAACTGACCTCGGCGCACCAGCTCGTGCGATCACGCCGGTGGGTCTACGGGTTCCTGGTGCTCTTCGCGTGCGCGGTCCTGCAGGTCTTCGCGCTCGCCCTGGCCCCGGTGTCGGTGGTCGCGCCGCTGAACGCGCTGGCCATCCCGATCATCGCGGTGGCGCGGGCGCGCCGGCTCACCGGGCTGCTCGCCGTGGCGGTGCTCGTGGCGACGGCCGGGATCGTGGTGTTCGTGTCGATCACGGCGGGCGCGGCGGTGCCGACCGACGTGTCGCCGAAGGTGGCGTTGCAGGCGGGCCAACTCGTCGTCGCGGGTGTGCTGGTGTGCGTTGTCGCCGCGACCTTCACGGTCGGCGCTGTCCGTGCGCTGGCGCTCTCCGTGGGTGCAGGCATCGCGTACGGGCTGGTCGCGGTGCTGGTCAGGGACGTGACGACCGCTCTGCCCGTGATCGAGTGGGTCTCGCTCGGCGGGCTCGCGATCGCCTTCCTGACGGGCGCGTGGTTCATCCAGCTCGGGTACGCCGCCGGGCCGCCGGACCTCGTCGTGGCCGGGCAGACCGTGGTGAACCCGATCGTGGCCGCGTGGATCGGCATCAAACTGCTCGGCGAGGGCACGGGCATGAGCGCGCTGTCCCAGGCAGGCCTGGTGATCAGTGCCGTGGCGGCCGTCTCCGGCACCGTCGTGCTGGCCTACTACCACCGTGCGAGAGTCACGGCATGACCTTCGTCGTCACGGGTGGCAGTGGATCGCTGGGCAGGCACGTCGTCGCCGCGTTGCCGGGAGCGCGGTCGGTCTCCCGTGCGAGCGGCACGGATCTGGTGCGCGGCACGGGGTTGGGCGCGTTGCGGGCGGACGTGGTGGTGCACTGCGCGACGTCGTTCCGGCACGAGGTCCCGATGGCACGGGCGGTGCTGGCCTCGAAGCCCGCGCACCTGGTGTACATCTCGATCGTCGGCTGCCACGAGGTGCCGCTCCCCTATTACAGGCAGAAGCTGGCCGCCGAGCGGGTGATCATCGATTCCGGTGTGCCGCACACGATCCTGCGGGCCACGCAGTTCCACTCGTTGCTGCACAAGATGTTCGACGGCGCGTCGAAGCTGCCGCTGATGCTCGTGCCGGGGTTCCGCTTCCAGCCGGTCGACGAGGCCGAGGTCGGCTTGGAGCTGGCCGCGCTGGCGCAGGGGTCACCGTCGGGCAAGGCACCCGAGATGGGCGGCCCGGAGATCCGCGAGGCCGTCGACTTCGCGCGGATGTACCTGGCCGCAACGGGAAAGACGCGCCGGCTCGTGCCGTTGAAGGTGCCAGGGGCGACGTACCGCGCCTACCGCGCGGGCGGGAACCTGACTCCCGGCCGCGCGGTGGGCAAGCGAACGTTCGAGGACTACCTCACCGGATCGACGCAGGCCTGAGGTCCGTCCAGTTCTCCTCGACGTAGCTCAGGCACGCCTCGCGGCTCTCCTCGCCGAAGACCTTGGTCCACCCGGCGGGCACCTCCGCGAACACCGGCCACAGCGAGTGCTGCTGCTCTTCGTTCACCAGAACGAAGAATCGGCCCTGCGGGTCCTCGAACGGGTTGGTCATGACGATCCCTTTCTGGTGGAACTACTTGACTGCCTGGAGCCTGGGTTCTGCCTGCTGCGCGACCCGCCGCAGCACGGAGTCGAGGATCTCCCCGACGCGCACGGCGGTGTTCGACAGCAGCGACGACGTGATGCCGTGCGTGTGTTCGGTGCCGCCCTGGAGGTAGATGCCGCCGCGCAGGCCGTCGCCGGTGACGACGCGGTAGTCGCGGGTCACCTTCAGCCGGCCGCGTTCGTCGCGTTCGCAGTGCCGTGCCAGGTCGCCGAGCAGCCGGACGGGGTCGGCGGGACGGTAGCCCGTCGCGTAGACGATCACGTCGGCGTCGATCGGCAGCCTGCCGCCGTCCGCGAGCGACTCGACCACGCACTTGCCGTCGGCGGTCACGTCGGTGAGCTTGGAGGTGTTGTGCAGCAACAACCTCGGGCGGCCGACGACCTTCTCGCGGTACACCCGCCGGTACAGCTCCTCGATCAGGTCGCCGTCGACCACGCCGTAGTTGGTGTTGGCGTGGTAGCCCATGAGCTTGCGCTTGACCTCTTCCGGCGCTGCGTAGAAGTCGTCCACCGCGGCGGGGTCGAAGATCCGGTTCGCGAACGAGCTGTCGTCGGCGGGGCTGTAGCCGTACCGCGCGAAGACGCCGTGCACCTCCGCCGCGGGGAACCGGTCGTGGAAGAACGCCACGGCCTCTGCCGCGCTCTGCCCTGCTCCGACCACGACGACCTGGCGAGGGTCCTTCAGGCTGTCGACGCGGGTGAGCAGGTCCTTGTTGTGCCAGATGCGGTCGCTCGTCTCGATGCCGTCCGGCAGGTTCGCCTCGAGCCCGGTGGCCAGCACCAGGTTGCGCGCCCTGACCCGCTGGTCGTCCGCGGTGAACTCGAAGCCGTCGGCGATCGCCCTGACCTGCGAGACCTCGGCGCCGTAGGAGACGTGGTGCCCGACGCGCTGCGCGGCCCACTCGAAGTAGTCGTGGAACTCCTTGCGCAGCGGAAAGAGGTTCTTGTGGTTGACGAAGTCGATCAACCGCCCGCGGTCGCGCAGGTAGCACAGGAAGCTGAAACTGCTGGTGGGGTTGCGCAAGGTGACGAGGTCCTTGAGGAACGACACCTGCATGGTGGCGTCCTCGAGCAGCATGCCCCTGTGCCAGCCGAACCGCTGCTGCCGTTCGAAGAAACGAGCTCTGACAGGCAGGTCGTGTTCCTCCACGGCGATCGCGAGAGCGAGGTTGGACGGCCCGAACCCAATTCCGGCCATGTCTAACACCGGTTCCATCGCGATCCTCTCCAGGCACTCCCTCGAACAGCGTAAAGTAACCCTAACTTAACTAAGGTATGCCTTAGCTAGTACATTCGGACGTGATCTACGCCGCTGGATCGGGGGAACGGCCGTGCGCGAGCGTCGCTCGAGTGCCGGAGATGGAACCGGCCCGGCCGCTGTGGGGGCGCAGAGATTCCACAACAACCGGGCCGGGGACTGGATGACCAGGGATTACGCCCTGGAACGGGTGATCAGGTCACGGAACCACTGCGCGCTCCGCTTCAGGGTGCGTTCCTGGGTCTCGTAGTCGACGCGGACGATGCCGAAGCGCTTGGCGTAGCCGTAGCCCCACTCGAAGTTGTCCATCAGCGACCACGCGAGATAACCGCGCACGTCCGCACCGGCCCGCACCGCGGCGGCCACGGCCCCGATGTGCGACTTCAGGTACTCGACGCGGTCGGTGTCGGCGACGTAGCCATCCTCGACGTCGAGGTCGTCGAAGGCCGCGCCGTTCTCGGTGATCACCATCGGCACGCCGTAGTCCTCGTGCAGCCGGACGAGCAGCCGCGTGAAGCCCTCGGGGACGATCTCCCAGCCCATCGCGGTGACCGGGTTGCCCTGCGGCACCACCTCGGACACGGCCGGGTCATCGGTCGCCCTGTGGACGTGCGAGGTGTAGTAGTTCACGCCGAAGACGTCCAGCGGCGTCGAGATGATGTCCATGTCGCCGGGGCGGACCGGGAGCTCGGCACCGCGTGCGGCGATGTCGACGAGCACGTCCTCCGGATAACGCCCGTGCACCAGCGGATCCATGTAGATCCGCGTGCCGAGGCCGTCCGCGCGACGGGCCGCGTCCACGTCGCGCGGGTCGTCCGAGGCGGCGGTGTGGGTGCCCATGTTCAGCGTGATGCCCAGCGACGTCACGCCGCGCGTCCTCAGCTCCTGTGCGGCCAGGCCGTGTGCCAGCAGCAGGTGGTGGGTGGCGCGCATCGCCTCGGCGAAGTTCGTGCGGCCCGGCGCGTGCCGTCCGGTGTCGTAGCCGAGCATGGCCGAGCACCACGGCTCGTTCAGCGTCGTCCACGTCGGCACGCGGTCGCCCAGCGCGTCGTGCACCAGGCCCGCGAACTCGGCGAAGCGGTAGGCGGTGTCGCGGTGCGGCCAGCCGCCCGCGTCCTCCAGCTCCTGCGGCAGGTCCCAGTGGTAGAGCGTCAGCCACGGGTCGACGCCCTTGGCCAGCAGCTCGTCGACGAGCCGTGAGTAGAAGTCGACGCCCTTGGCGTTCACCGGGCCGCGGCCGCCGGGCTGGATGCGCGGCCACGACACGGAGAAGCGGTACTTGTCGACGCCCAGGCGCGCGATCATCGCCACGTCGGACGGCATGCGGTGGTAGTGGTCGCACGCCACGTCACCGGTCTCGCCGTTCTCCACGGCACCGGGACGGCGGGAGAACGTGTCCCAGATGGACAGTGTCCGGCCGTCCTCGTCGTACGCGCCCTCGATCTGGTACGCCGAGGTCGCGACACCCCAGAAGAAGTCCGCGGGCAGTCCTGCGGTCACGTCAGACACGCGCGTCCTCCAGCCAGCACGCCACGCGGCGGCGTTCCTCGACGGACTCCAGCGACGGCATCCGCTCACCGCACACGTCCATCGCGGACGGGCACCGCGGGTGGAACGGGCAGCCAGACGGCATCGACCGCAGGTCCGGCGGTGAGCCGGGAATGCCCTTCAGCTCACGGCGCGGGCCGCGCAACGCCGGGAACGACCCCAGCAGGCCCTGGCTGTACGGGTGCTTGGCCGCGCGGTAGATCTCGTCGGCAGGAGCCTCCTCGACCACCCGCCCGCCGTACATGATCGCGATGCGGTCGGAGAACTCGACCAGCAGCGAGATGTCGTGGGTGATGAAGATGACCGAGAAGCCGAGCGTCTCGCGCAGCCTCATCATCTGGCCGAGGATCTGCCTCTGCACCACCACGTCCAGCGCGGTCGTCGGCTCGTCCATGATGACGATCTCGGGCTCCAGCGCGAGCGCCATCGCGATCATCACGCGCTGCCGCATGCCGCCGGAGAGCTGGTGCGGGTACGACGACAGCCGGTCGACCGGGATGCCGACCAGCGACAGCAGCTCGCGGCCGCGCGCCGTGCGTTGCGGGCGCTTCATCTGCGGCCGGTGGGTGCGCAGCACGTCGTCGATCTGCGTGCCGACCGAGATCACCGGGTTCAGCGCGTTCATCGCGCCCTGGAACACGATCGCGATCTCGTTCCACCGCAGCACCTGCAGCTGCTTGTCGCTCAACGACAGCAGGTCCTGACCCTTGAACAGCACCTCGCCGGACGGCACCTTGCCCGGTACCTGGAGCAGACGGGTCGCGGCGTAGGCCAAAGTGGACTTGCCGCTGCCGCTCTCCCCCGCCAGGCCGAGCACCTCGCCCGCGTTCAGCGTCAGCGAGACGTTGTGCACGGCTCGCAGGTTGCCGTAGTCCACCGAGAGATCGCGGATCTCCAGCACCGGGCTCATGCGCGCACCTTCCGCAGGCGGGGATTCGCGTACTCGTCGATCCCGAAGTTGATCAGAGCCAGTGCCGTGCCCAGCAACGCGATGCACAGGCCGGCGGGGACGAACCACCACCACGCGCCCAGGCCGAGCGCCTGGTTGCTCTGCGCCCAGAACAGGATCGTGCCCCAGTTCCAGGTCGACAGCGAGATCACGCCGACGAACGACAGGGTGATCTGCAGCATGACCGCGAAGATCACCGTGCCGACGAAGCCGGAGCCGATCACGGCCAGCAGGTTCGGCAGGACCTCGAACACGATGATGCGCCAGGTCCGTTCGCCGGACGCTCGAGCGGCCTCCACGAAGTCCCTGCGCCGCAACGACATCGTCTGCGCGCGCAGGATGCGGGCACCCCACGCCCACGCGGTCAGGCTGATCACCGCGGCGATCAGGACCGTGTCCGCCGAGGGCAGCATCGAGGCCACGATGATGATCAGCGGCAGCGCCGGGATCACCAGGAAGACGTTGGACAGCATGGACAACGCCTCGTCGGCCGCGCCGCCGAGGAACCCGGCGGTCACCCCGACCAGGATCGACAGGAAGGTCGCGAGCACACCGCAGACCAGCCCGACGACCATCACTCCCCTGGTGCCCACGAGCACCTGGGAGAAGATGTCCTGCCCGGTCATGGTCGTGCCGAACCAGTGCGCGCCCGACGGCGGCGACAGCAGGTCGTCGCTCATCGCGGACGGGTCGTACGGCGCGATCCACTCGCCGATCACCGCGATCAGCGTGAAGAAGGCCAGAATCCCCAGGCCCAGCTTGGTCTTGAAGTTCATCGGAGTCTCAGCCCTCCCGCCGCGTGCGCGGGTCCAGCAGCAGGTAGCCGATGTCCGCGAGCAGGTTCGCCACCAGCACGGCCAGTGTGATCACCAGGAACACTCCCTGCATCAACGGGTAGTCCTTCGCGCCGATGCCCTGGAACAGCACGTAGCCCAGGCCCGGGTAGGAGAACACCATCTCGACCAGCAGGGCGCCGCCGACGATGAAACCCAGCGACAGCGCGAAACCGGAGATCGACGGCAGCACGGCGTTGCGAGCCGCGTAGGCGAACATGATCCGCTTCTGCGTGAGCCCCTTGGCCCGCGCGACGAGCACGTAGTCCTCCGCCGTCACGGTCACCATCATGTTGCGCATGCCCAGGATCCAGCCGGCCACCGAGCTCACGATGATCGTGACGCCGGGCAGCACGGCGTGCTCCAGCATGCTGCCGATGAACTCGCCGGAGAACTCCGGCACCAGCCCCGGCGCGTACCCGCCGGACGCGGGGAACAGCGGCCACGTCACGGAGAACAGCGAGATCGCGATCAGGCCGAGCCAGAAGTACGGGATCGACGACAGGAACGTCGTGATCGGGATGAGGTTGTCCATCCACGACCCGCGCTTCCACCCCGCGTAGACACCCAGCAGGGTGCCGAGCAGGAACGCGATGATCGTGGTGACGCCGACCAGCCCGAGCGTCCACGGCATCGACTGCGCGAGCACGTCGGCGACCGGCGTCGGGAAGAACGTGAACGACAGCCCGAGGTCGCCCTGCACCAGGGAACCCCAGTAGGCGACGTACTGCTCCCAGATCGACTTGTTGTCGTCGAGCCCGAAGAGGATGTACAGCGACTCCATCGCGTCGCTGTTCAGCCGTCCACCGAGCTTGGTGATCATGGCCTGCACCGGGTCGCCCGGCAGGAACCGCGGCAGCAGGAAGTTCACCGTGATCGCTGCCCACAGGGTGACCAAGTAGAACAGCGCACGGCGCAACAGGAAGGTCATGCCGCCGCCTCCACGTACAGCCAGCAGGCCGCCCAGTGCCCGTAGGAGTCGACCTCGGTGCGCGGGGGCGCCTGCGTCCAGCACCGCTCCTGCACCTTCGGGCAGCGCGCGGCGAACTGACAACCGGTGGAGACCTGCGCGACCTCCTCCAGCGGCGCGTCCAGCGCGAGCACCGACCGTTCCGGGTCGGGCGCGGACTCGATCAGCAGCTGCGTGTACGGGTGGGCCGGCCGCTGCGTCACGGACTCGCTCTCGCCGCCCTCGACGATCTGCCCGCCGTACATCACGAACGTCTCGTCGGCGAAGTAGCGCGCCGACGCGATGTCGTGCGTGATGTAGAGGACCGCGAGCTTGAGCCGTTCCTTCAGGTCCAGCAACAGGTTCAGCACACCGAGCCGGATGGAGACGTCCAACATGGACACCGGTTCGTCGGCGAGCAGCACCTCGGGGTTCGCCGCGAGCGCCCGTGCGATCGCGACGCGCTGCCGCTGACCGCCCGACAGCTCGTGCGGGTACCGCGCGGCGAAGTCGGTGGGCAGGTTCACCCGTTCCAGCAGTTCCTCGACCGTCTCCGACTGCTTGTGGATCTTCAGCGGCCGGGTCAGGTGGTAGCGGATCGTGTGGATCGGGTTGAGGGACGCGAAGGGGTCCTGGAACACCATCTGGACCTTGCGCCGGTACTCCCGGACCCTTCGCACCTTCTCGCCGTCCAGCAGGATCTCGCCGGAGGTGGGTTCCACGAGCCGCGCGAGCAGCTTCGCCACCGTCGACTTGCCCGAACCGGATTCGCCGACGAGGGCGGTCACGCGCCCACGGCGCAGGACGATGGAGACGTCCTGCACCGCGCGCACGCGCTTGTAGGTCTTGACCAGACCCTTCGCTTCAAGCGCGACTTCATTCATGGTTCTACGACCCCGCGGGCTTCAGCTTCATGACGATCTGCAGGGCGTTGGGCAGGGTCGCCTGCGGCGGACCGTACGGGTCCTCCTCCGACGGCCAGCCGACCCAGTTCTTCGTGCTGTACTCCGCACCGATCGGGCCGGCGGAGGTCGGGATCATCGGCACCTGCTCGACCATGATCTTCTGCAGCACCGCGAGGGCCTTGGCCCGCGCCGCGTCGTCGCCGGCGTTCGCGTACTCGGCCAGCGCCGCGGTCGCCTCGGGGCTGTTGTAGCGGCCGAAGTTCACCGCCGCGGTCTGCCCGATCGGCTTGATCTCCGCCGCGTCCATGATGTTCTGGTACATCTCGTACGGCGTCGCGCCGGTGTTGGTCCAGCGCAGCGAGCCCTGGAACGCGCCGTTCGCGAAGTCGGTCGTCCACGCGTCCGCCGTCTGCGTGCGCACGGTCGCCTCGATGCCGATCTTCTTCAGGTCGCCCTTGATGATGTCGAGCACCGTCAGGTAGTCGGACCAGCCGGACGGGTTCGTGAGCTCGATGGTGACCGGCTTGCCGCCGGGCGCCTTGAGCACGTCGCCCTCGAGGGTGAAGCCGGCGGCCGCGAGCTTCTGCTTCGCACCGTCGACGTCGATCTTGAACTTCGCGTCCTTGTACTCCGGCGCGAGGAACGAGTCACCGGCGGGCAACGGCATGCCGGTCTTCGACTCGAGCTTCGGGAACAGGCGGGCCTCACCCTTGACGAAGATCGCCTCGCGGTCGATCACGTCGCTCATCGCGGAGCGCAGCGCGGCGTTGTCGAACGGCGCCACCGTCGTGTTCAGCCACAGACCGTGGATGCCGAGACCCGCGGGGAACCAGAGCTTGTGGTTCGCCGGGTCCTTGTCGACGTAGAGCTTCTGGTAGTCCGGGATGAAGACGTACGACCACTGGCTCGCGCCCGACGCCAGCGCGGTGGTCTGCGCCGTGTTGTCGTTGTACGAGGTGTACTGGATCTCCGGGACCTTGGGCAGTTCCTGCCAGTACTCGGCGCGCCGGGCGATCGTGACGGTCTGCGAGGTGAACGACTTCAGCTCGTACGGACCGGTGCCGACGGGCTTCGGGTTCGTGTAGGTCGTCGGGTCGGGGACGGTGCTCCACACGTGCTGCGGGATGACCATCGCGCTGATGACCTTGTTGCGGTTCACGAACTGCGGCGTCGCGAACGAGACCTCGACCTTGTTGTCCGGCGTCGCCGTCGCGGTCTCGACCTTGAGCGAGTCGCGGTTGTTGAGCGCCGGCCACTTCTTCAGGATCTCGTACGAGAAGGCGACGTCAGCGGCCGTGAGCGGCTTGCCGTCGGACCACTTCACGTTCTCCCGGATCGTGAAGGTGACCTTCTTGTAGTCAGGCGTCCAGTCCCACTTGGTGGCGAGCCACGGCACCGGGTCCTGAGCAGGGCGCGTGTTGTTCACGAACGCCAGCGGCTCGTAGATCTGGTAGCGGTAGCCGAGCGAACCCGCCGCCGACGTGGGCAGGAACGGGTTGTGGTTCTCGGTCAGCGGCCCGTTGGGCATGCCCACGGTCAGCACTCCGGCAGCCTTGGTGGCGCCACCAGAGGAGCAACCGGTCGCCGCGAGCGCCAGTGCCAGCGCGACGATGACTGTTCTGCGCATGGGGGAATCTCCCGATACGACGGAGGCATGAGAGCGCTCTCTCATGCGTACGGCGAACTCGCCAGACCTTTGGCAGGTCTGGCGTGTTCGTTTCAGTTGTGGTGGAGCGGGTGTGTCAGGGCGCGGATTCGCGCACGATCAACGAGGTCGGCAGCACCAGCGGATGGTCGGGCATCGGCTGTCCCTCGAGCGTGGAGAGCAGCATCCGCGCGGCGGCGGCACCCATCTCCTGCAGCGGCTGGCGGATCGTCGTCAGCCGAGGTTCGGTGTGTCCCGCGACCGGGACGTCGTCGAAGCCGACCACGGACACGTCGTCGGGGACGACGCGGCCGGCCTCCCGCAGCGCTCGCAGCACACCGACCGCCGAGAGGTCGTTCTGCGCGAACACGGCGTCGAACGGGATTCCACTTGCGACGAGCTTGTCCACGGCGACCTCACCACCTTCCGTGGTGAAGTCCCCGTCGACGACGAGGTCCGGGTGCAGCGTCAGGCCCGCTTCCGCCAAAGCGAGCCGGAACCCGTCCAGCCTCGCCTGAGTGCACCCGAAGTGCGGGGGTCCGGTGACGACGGCGAACCTGCGGCGACCGGCCGCGACGAGATGCCTCGCGACATCCGCGCCTCCCTGCCGGTTCGTCGTCGTCACCGAGGGGAACTCCGGGTGCGAGCCGCGGTCGTCGATCATGACGACCGGCAGGCCCGCCCGGTAGAGCGTGGAGATGTAGTGCAGGGCGTCCGGGGGCTCGACGACCAGCAGGCCGTCGAAGGCGTTGGCGGACACGTGGTTCGCGAACTGGTTCAGCGACTCGGGTCCGCGGTTCAGCGTGTAGAGCAGAAGGCCGTAGCCGTCGGCTTCGAGCGTGTCCACGATTCCCTGCAGGACCTCGCCCATCCACGGCCAGGTGAGCGACGGCGCGAGCATCGCGACGGTGCGGGTGCGGCCCCTCGCCAGACCGACCGCACGGGCGCTGGGCACGTAGCCGATCTCGTCGATGACCTTGCGAACCCGCTGTGCGGTGGAGGCGTCCACGTCCGGCTTACCGTTCAGCACACGTGACACGGTCGCTTTGGACACCTGGGCGCGTTGGGCGACCTCTGCGATCGTGACACGCATGCCGAACTTCCTTCCGCCGCCTCCTGAAACCGGTTTCGGTACCGGTTCCGACGAGGTGTGACGGAGTCAACAGCCTGACGTGAGGATTAGTCAAGAGTCTTGCCGGAAGTTCGTGAGAGCGTTTCCACAGTTCGGCACGTCCACGCAGGTAGGACACTGTCAGGTGACCCGAAATGAGACACCTTGATCGATTCCATCCTCCGTGTTTCATTCCGCCGAACGGCGTATCCGTTGCGTCTCAACCGATCGGGCACAATCGTTGTCATGGGGGTTGTAGCAGCGGTCAGCCGCAACGAGGAGTATTCGTTCACAAAGCCGACACGGGAGAGCATTACCCTGCTCGCCGGTCTCGGCGTCGAGGGCGACGTCCACCAGGGCGTCACGGTCAAGCACCGGTCCCGCGTCGCGCAGGACCCGACGCAGCCGAACCTGCGCCAGGTGCACCTGATGCACGCCGAGCTCTTCGACGAGCTGCGCGACAAGGGCTACGCCGTGGAGCCGGGTCAGATCGGCGAGAACGTCACCACGCGGGGCATCGACCTGCTCGCCCTGCCCACGGGAACGTTGCTGCACCTGGGTTCCGAGGCGGTCGTCGAGGTGACCGGGCTGCGCAACCCGTGCGTGCAGATCGACGCGTTCTCGAAAGGACTGCTCAAAGAGGTCGTGGGCAAGGGTCCGGACGGGGAGCTGGTCCGGCGCGCGGGGATCATGTCGGTCGTGCTGGTCGGCGGGGTCGTGCGGCCCGGTGACGAGATCCGGGTCGAGCTGCCGGCGGAGCCGCACCGGCCGCTGGAGAAGGTCTGAGCACCTGACCGGAAGTCCTGTCCGAAACGACGGGCTACACCCCCACCCCGAACTTGAGCGTGCCCGGCTCAAGTCTAGAACCGCACGCGGGGACCTTTCGTACTGTCAGAGCACACGCGGGGACCCCGCGTACCGCAAAAAAGGGCGTGCCGGGACCCTTGTGACCCATCGGGAACTGGACCCGACGGGCCGGGGACAGAACTTCTCGCCAGGTGCTTAGTCGTTGCCGAAGTGGTCGTCGAGGATGACCGAGATGGTTCGAGGCGCCTCGACCACCGCCAGGTGCGCGGCGTCCCCGACGACGTAGAGCTCCGAGTCCGGCAGGTCGTCCGCGATGTGCCGGACGAGCTCGGTCGGCGTCGCGTGGTCCTGCGCCGCCGCGATCACCACGGTCGGCACGTCGATCTTCGCCAGGTCACCCCGCAGGTCCATGGCGCGGACGGCCTCGACGCAGGCGAGGTACGACGGCAGGTCGACCTCCAGCAGTTCGGCGCGGAAGCGGGCGACGACGTCCGGGGCGCACGCCGGGGTGAACCAGCGCGAGACGATCGTGTCCGCGACGGCCTCCATGCCGTGCGCGCGCAGCAGCTCGATCCGTTCGTCCAGTCTGGCCTTGTCCGGCACCCACGCGGTCGTGCACACCAGAGCCAGCCGGGAGACGCGGTCGGTGTGCGCGGCCAGCCACATGCCGACCATGCCGCCGAGCGACACACCGCAGTAGTACACCTGGCGCAAACCCAAGTGATCCAAAAGTTCCACGACGTCCTGCGCCAGGTCCTCGATCGTGCACGGGCCCTGGACGGGCGCGCTGCCGCCGTGGCCGCGGTGGTCGAACCGCAGCAGGCGGAAGGGCAGCGAGAACCCGCTCCACAGCTCCGTCGTCGCGCCGAGCGCGTTGCCGAGCACCAGCACCGGCGCGTCCTCCGGCCCGGTCAGCGTGTGGTGCAGCACGGCGTCACCTCCTCGCTGTGCCCCGACATGCGCGAGTCTGCCTGGGCTTATGCCCGCCCGCACGACGAATCCGGCGGACGGCGGCACGCATACCGACAACCACCGGCCTGGCCCCCGCCGAAACACTGTTACGGGTAGCAGAATGGTGACCTGCCGCAGCCACCTACCGCCCGGGAAGCCGATGAACCCCGTTGCTCCGTTCGCGCACGAAGCCCTGTTCTACCGGGACGAGGACGCCTTCCTCGCCGGTACGGCCAGATTCGTGACGGGCGGCGTCGACAGAGGCGAGCCGGTGCTGGTGGCGGTGCCCGAGGCCAGCATCGGCGCGTTGCGCGAACGGCTGGGCGATGCCGCGGACGAGGTCCACTTCATCGACATGACCGAGGCTGGCCGCAACCCCGGCCGGATCATCCCCGGTGTGCTGATGGCGTTCAGCGCGAGCACGCAGCGCCGCTTCCGCATGGTCGGCGAACCGATGTGGCCCGGCCGCACGGCGCTCGAGTACCCGGCGTGCGTGCAGCACGAGGCGTTGATCAACACGGCGTTCGAGGGCAGGCAGGGCGTCATCCTGTGCCCGTACGACGCGACGGCGCTGCCCGGTCACGTGCTGGAGGACGCGCGGCGCACCCACCCGGTCGTGATCGACGGCGAGCGGCGCATGGCGAGCGAGTGGTACACCGACCAGGCGGGCCTGGCCGACATCTACAACGTGCCGTTACCGCCGCCGCCCGCCGGCGTCGAGGAGCACCCGTTCACCGTCGGCACGCTCGCGCACATGCGCAAGCTCGTGGCGGCGTTCGCGCACTGGCTGCGGCGCGAACAGGTCGAGGACCTGATGCTCGCGGTGAACGAGCTGACGACGAACAGCATCCTGCACGCGTCCGGTCGCGGGGTGCTGCGGATGTGGCGCGAGAACGACACCGCCGTGTGCGAGGTGAGCGACGAGGGCAGCGGGTTCCCGCCGTCGTTCACGGGCCTGTCCGGCTTCGGGATCGTGATGGTGAACCTGTTGTGTGACCTGGTTCGCACTCACACGAGTCACAGCGGTACCACCGTTCGAGTGTACTTGGGGCGGTAGGGAGTAGCCGCCATCTCATCGCAATGCGCATGACACGCGGACCTGTTTTCCTTGCACGGATATGACAGACCACCTCTCCCCCCTCGACATCGCCTTCCTCGCAATGGAGGGCGACACCAATCCGTTGCACCTCGGCGCGGTCGCGACCTTCGCACCGTCCACTCCGGTGCATCCGGCCCGCATCGCCGCCGTGCTCTGCGAACGGGCGCAAGAGATTCCGCGCCTGCGCCAGCGCGCCCGCACCTCGATGTTCGGTGGCGCGCGCTGGGTGGAGGACCCCGGTTTCGCGCCCGAGGACCACGTCTTCACGCACCACGTGCGCGGCCGTGAGCGCTTCGCCACCCTGGTGTCGCACCTGATGGCGCAGCCGCTCGACCTCGCGCGCCCGCCGTGGGAGCTGCACGTCATCACCGGTCTCGCGGGCGGCAGGTTCGCCGTCGTCGCGAAGCTGCACCACTCGCTGTGCGACGGCATGAAGGCCGTTGGCCTGGGGATCCAGCTCTTCGACCCGTCGCGTTTGTCCATTCCGGACGCTCCGGAGCCGATCGCGAAGTCGATCATCCCGTCGATGCCGTCGCTGCGCGAGCTCAAGGACACGTTCGACATCGCGTCGAGCGTGCTGATGAACACGCGCCCGCCGACGCTGAACTCTCCGGTGCTCACCGCGTCCACCCGGCCACGCCGCGTGGTGATGTCGCGCCTGGATCTCGCGGACGTGCACCGAATCCGCCGCACCCACGGCGGCACGGTGAACGACGTGCTGCTCGCGCTGGTCACGGGTTCCCTGCGGCACTGGCTTTCCGCGCACGGCAGCGCCGGACCGGACTCGGTCGTGCGGGCGCTGATCCCGGTTAACCAGCGCTCACGCACCGGCGGCGCCTCCGGCAACCAGATCTCCGGCTTCCTGGTCGCGCTGCCGGTCGGTGAGGCGGACCCGGCGGAGCGGCTGCGGAACATCCGCGCGCAGATGGAGTCCGCCAAGGCCGCGGGCCCCGACCGGGGTGCGGGCGCGTTGCCGCTGCTCGCCGACAAGGTGCCGCCGCTGGTGCACCGCCTGGCCGCGCCGGTCATGGGCCGCTGCGCTCCCCTGCTGTTCGACACGCTGGTCACCTCGGTGCCGCTGCCGTCCGTGCCGCTCGCCCTGGACGGCGCCGCGCTGTGCGAGATGTACCCGGTCGCGCCGGTCGCACCCGGCCACGCCGTCGGCATCGCGCTGTCGGTGTACCGCAACTCGGTGCACGTCTGCCTGAACACGAACCAGTCGTGGATGTCGGACGCGCAGTGGCTCGACGCGGTGCTGCGCCGCGAGCTCCTGGCGTTGCAGGAGAGCCGCGAGCTGGTGGGTTTGCCGAGGTAGACCCGCGGGCAAACCTGGTTTCATGAGCAACACCCTGGTCCTCGACGTGGACGGAACCCTGGTCGACACGAACTACCACCACGTGGTGGCGTGGCTGCGCGCCTTCCGCGGCGTGGACGTCACCGTGCCCGCGTGGCGGGTGCACCGCGCGATCGGCATGGGTGGCGACAGGCTGGTGGCCGCGGTGGCCGGGGACAAGGTCGAGCAGGACCACGGCGACGAAGTGCGCGCCGCGTGGGAACGCCACTTCGACGAGATGCTGCCCGAGATCCAGCCCCTGGAGGGCGCACATCGCCTGGTCCGCGCCGCCACCGACCTCGGCCTGGCCGTGGTGCTGGCCAGCTCGGGCAAGCGCAAGCACGTGGAGCACTACCTGAAGCTGCTCGATCCCGGCGACATCGCGTGGACGACCTCCGACGACGTCGAGGACAGCAAGCCGGCGCCGGACCTGATCCAGGTGGCGCTGCGCGAGGTGAAGAGCGAGCGCGCGGTCGTCGTGGGCGACTCGGTGTGGGACTGCGACGCGGCCGCACGGGCGGGCCTGCCGTCGATCGGGCTGCTGACCGGCGGGTTCAGCGAGGACGAGCTGGTCGATCGCGGGGCGTCCGCGGTCTACCAGGACCTCGACACGCTGCGTGCGGAGCTGGCCGACCTGCCGTTCGCCGTGGTCAGCGAGCCGAACGCCTGAGAACCCGGCTCAGGGCTGAGGCACCTGCGACGGGGCAGGCGCCTCCGAGGAGTTCTTGCGGTCCTTCTTCTTCTCCTTGCTGACCTTCGTCGTCTCCGCCGGCGCGCTCGGCTGGGCCTCGGTGGTCCCCACGGCCGGAGCCGACGTCAGCACGACCCCACCGGCACCCGGCTGCGGCGCCCCTGGCACACCCGGCGCCTCCGCCCCGTCCGTCGTCGGCACGACGGTCACGGTCGACTGCGTCACCGTCACCACCTGGGTCCGCGCGTCCGGCGTCACCGGCTGGTCCGCTGCCGGGGACTGGCTTCCGCCGGACAGGTTCGTCACCACCACGGCCACCGCGACAGCGGAGACGGCAGCAGCCGCGATCGCCCACCGCTTCCGGGACCGGGGCTCCGGCACGACGGCGGGTGCCGAGGCGGCGAACGTGACCGCCGCGTCCGGCACCAGGGCCGGTAACCCGCGGCTGGCCTCGTGGGCGGCGGCCAGCGACCGCGCGCACTGAGCGGCGGTAGGACGGCGTTCAGGAACCATGTCCGTCATCGCCGACAGCAACGACACCCAGGCCGCCGGCAGGTCGACGGGAATCCGGGGCGCCCGCGCCAGCCGGGCCAGCGCGGCCTCGGCGTCGCCACCGGGGTACTCGGACCGGCCCGTCAGGCACTCCAGCAGCACGAGCCCGAGCGCGTACACGTCGGCGGCGGGCCCGACCTCCGCGCCGCGCACCTGCTCCGGCGACAGGTAGCCGGCGGTGCCGACCAGCACGCCGGACGTCGTCACCCGCGTCACCTCGGCCACCAGCGCGAGGCCGAAGTCCGCCAGGTACGCCTGCTTCTCCGTGTCGTCGAGCAGGATGTTGGACGGCTTGATGTCGCGGTGCACGACGCCCAGGCCGTGCACGTGGTCCAGGACCTCGGCGATCTGGCTGCCGATGCGCGCCACGAACCGGGGCGGCAGCGGTTCGCGCATGCGCTGGCGCAGGGTGCCGCCGGTGATCTCGCGCATCACGAAGTACGGGCGGCGCGACACGGTGCCGGAGGCGTAGACCGGGATGACGCCGGGGCAGTCGAGCGAGGACAGCATCGTGGCCTCGCGCTGCAGCCGCAGTTCGTCGTCGGGCAGACCGGGACCCGAGAAGATCTTGATCGCCACCGAAGACGTCGTCGATCGGTCGTACGCGCGGTAGACCTCCGCCATGCCCCCGGACCCGAGAAGCGTCCCGACCACGAAGCGGTTGTCGATCACCGCCCCGGTCAGATCGCCGTCCCAAGGTGCGCTCATGGGCCTCCGCTCGTTGCGCAGCACGCTAACGGGTCGCGTGGAATTTCGGCTACCCGACCAACCTGAAGATCAAACTACGATGAGCCCGGACTCGATCTCCCTGACCATCGCCACATCCCGTTCCAGCTGGTCGGCGTCTGTCGTCGCCAGCACTACCGAACCCAACGACGTCCACAGGTCATCGGTACGGGGCACCGTGGAACCTTCCCGATACGCGAGCGCATCACTCTGGTAACTCGGCAAAAGTGAGGCCAGCTCGTCAAAACGCACCGAGTTGCCGAGCTCTCCTGCCGCGGGCGAGGACAGGTAGACCGACTTCACGTGCTGGCGCCGCGAGTACCGGCCGACCGACGTGTCGCCGTCGACGCGATGCCGCACCATCCGCGTGATCTGGCTTTCCCCGGTGCCGAGCAACGTCAGCTCCTGCTGCTCCGCACCCGCGAGCCGCGCACCGATCTCGATCAGCCGCGGCCCCTCCGGCGTGATCATGACCTCGACGTGCGCAGGACCGTTGCGGACACCGGTCGCCTCGAGCACCTGGCACACGTAGTCGAACAGCACGCCGACCACGGGTTCGCCGGACTCCACCAGGGTGTTCGACAGGTAGATGCCGAGCCGGTCGCCGCGGCGTTGTTTGGCGTAACGCCACACCGCGACCAGACCGTGCTCACCGTCGATCGAGTAGGTGTCGACCTCGTACTCGGTGCCCACCGCGAGTTCCTGCACGAGCACCTTGTCGTTGCGGATGTCCAGCTTGTTAACGCAGCCGAGAATCCGGTGGAACTTCGCCCGCCAGTCGTCGCCGGGCATCGCCACGAAGACGTCGTCCGCACCGCCGCTCTCCTGCGGTTTCAGCACGATCGGCGAGTTCTCCAGGCCCTCGCGTCGCAGCCACGCGGCGACCTCGTCCACGCGGTCCGAGCTGATCTGACGCAGGTGCGGCACGCCGGCGGTGCGCAGCGCCACGGCCATCTGCCACTTGTCCCGGCGCGCGGACGAGAGCGTCAGGACGTTCGACCGGCCCGGTGCGATGAGTTCGGACAACGTCTCCGCGGCCTCGACACCGGTCTCGGTGCCCGGCACGACGGCGATCGGGTCGTGCACGGCCAGTTTCGCGGCGAGCTCGTCGAGGTCGTGCAGCACGTGGATCTCGCGGTAGTCGTCCGGGTTCCACGTCGAGGCGAGCCCCGCGGGTGGCCGTTCGGTCGTCAGCACCGCGATCGCGTCGACACCACGCCGTGCGAACGCGGGCGCGATGCCCTTGCCCGCCGAGTACGGATCCACCACCACGATGCTGCTCACGCCTGCTCCCTCGTTAGGACTCCTGACGAACGAGGAGCACAACGGCATGGGCGCGACCAGGCATTCCTGTCTCGATTGGGTCGAGACGACCGTCACTCGAACCGCAACGTCTTGTAGACAGGTGCTGTCACCAGACAGCCAGACGACGCCCGCCACACCCGCGCGAGCCGGGTGCGGAGATCGGTGCCGCCGCTCAGGGCCTGGGCCACGAACTGCAGCCCGAGCAGCTCCGCGACGATCTGCTCCGCCGCGTGCCGGACGTTCACCTCCGGCCGCAGCTCCCCTCGTTCGCGCGCGAGCGAGAGCAGCTCCCGCACCACGGCGACCCAGCCGACGACCTGCGCGGCGGCCACGACGTCGAAGAACACCGCCTCCCGCAACAGCTTCGCGCTGACCCGCACGGTGAGATCGGTGTCCAGCCTGCGGATGAACTCGAACGACATGGCGATCAGCGCCTGGACCGGCGACTGCTCGATCGCGAGCTGGTCGTCGCGCAACCGGTGCCACAACAGCGACTGCTCCTCGATGATCGCGACACCGAGGGCCTCCTTGGAACGGAAGTGGCAATACAGCGCGCCTTTCGACACGTCCGCTCGGGCGCACACGGCGGTGAGGCTGGATCCGGCGAACCCGTCGCGGTCGAACACCTCCGCGGCGGCGTTCAGCAGCCTGGACCTCGTGCGGACCGATCTCTCGCGGTTGACGCTCATGCCTCGGTCCGCGCGGCCCCTGTGGCGACGGCGGCGGCCAGTGTGTCCGGCATCTGCCAGTACTGCTCGATCTCCCCGAGGTGCACGGACACCACGGCGGCGAACCGCACGTCCACCCGCTCTGCCGTGGTCAGGACCCGCCAGCGTGCCGAACCGACCACGGCCGCGTCTCCTCCGTCGACGATCACCTGGCGGGCCGAGAGCCGCTCCAGGCCGAACGTGGCAAACAGGGTGAGGAACTGGGACTCGACCTCCCGGCGGGTGCGCTGGCCGGTCGTCCACCTGGCGCCACCGGGGTCGGGCGCCTCCCATTCCACGGTCGGTGCGCACAACCGCGCGATGCCCGCTGCGTCCTGCGCGGCCAGCCGCGCGAGAAACACCTGCACCACTTCGACCGTCGAGAGCATTTTCTCCACCTTCTCATCCCGGTCATTGCTGTCGCAACGGTCCCGGCGCGGTCACACTAGTCAAAGACCCACAATGCGAGAACGCGCACCCCGTTGGCCCAGCTCTCTTTCACCCGAACATCCGAGCGGCGGATTCCGGCGGTACGCGAACTTTCAACGACCGCGGGTATCACCGCAATGCAGGGACCCATGATCCAGGCTTTGAGGCATCGTGGTCGGCACACCCACCCATCACACCGAAACGGAGCAGAACCGTGCTCAAGGCAGCCCTACCAGCCACCGAGCACCAGGACGTGCCGCCCATTACCGCGCTGATTCCGCAGGCGAGGCGAGAGCAGGGCCTCACTCAGCGCGAACTCGCGGACCTGTTGTGCGAGATCTCACAAAACGACAGCGTCACCCGTGAAGAAGTGTCGAGATGGGAACGCGGCAAACGCATTCCCGGCCCCTACTGGCGCGCCTTCCTCAGCGCGGCGCTCGACGTGCCGCACGCCGCGGTCGACAAGGCCGCGACGATCACGCGTGAGACACGCAGGGCCAACTCGGAAGACCACTCCGATTGACGGAGCGGGCAGGCCCGAGCGGGACCTGCCCCCAGCGGGAAGCGGTGCACCGCCCGGACTCCGCGGCCACCGCCTTCCCGCAAGTCCCAGGCAGAGCAGGTCTTTGGCCCCCTGTGACGACCACCGGGCAGGGCCAGACTGCGATCTGTGACACCTCCAGGAAACTCCGTCGCAACGTGCCTGCTGCTCGCCAGTACCGCGCTCGGCGGCGTACCGGGGGTCTCCCCGGTGAAAGTGAACGAGATCGCGCTCGGATCGAGCGGATTCGTAGAACTGCGCAACACCGGTTCCACCGAGGCAGACATCGGAGGATGGGCGGTCCAGGCGTGCGCCGGCAGCTCCGCGCGAATCCTCGCCACCATCCCCTCTCCCACCGTGGTGCCTCCGGGTGAATACTTCCTGATAGTCGGCAGCGCGTTCAGCGGAACCGCACCCAACGGGATCGTCGTGCACACGGTGGACGGCTCGGGCGTTATCGCTCGAAACCGGCACGGCGCGCACACCGACAGCGTGGGCCTGACCTCGTCCTCACCGTGCCGCGAAGACGGTCCGGCCACGCCCTGCCAGAATTCGGGCGAGGGCTCCTCGCTCGGCCGCGACAGCGCCTCACGCGACACGGATCACAACTCCGCGGACTTCACCTGCCGCATTCCCACTCCCGGTGAAATCAATCCGTAACCGCGCCGCAATGGCCCCTTACGACCTCCAGCAAATCGGAGCAAAGTCAGTCCCGGCGGCAAGACAGGTCGATTCACGAGACCAGGAACGCCGCCACGAGAAATGTCCACAACTCACTTCTCGAAAGGACCGAGACAATGCGTCGACTGCTGAGCGGAGCCACGGCTCTCGCATTCGCGGGCACCATCGCGTTCGCGGGAACGGCGACCGCGGCCGAGGAGCCCGGTGCTCCCGAGGTCATGGCCGTGCCGGCTGTGCTCGTCAACGAGGTCTCGACCATGGGCCCGAACGGGCCGCTCGACGAGGCGATCGAGATCGCCAACACCACGGACCAGCAGCTCGACCTGACCAACTGGGTGCTGAAGATCTACAACCAGCAGAACCAGGTCGTCCAGACGATTCCGCTGATGGACTCCCTCGGCCAGCCGATCGTGCTGGCGCCCAAGAACAACACCGGCTCCACGCTGGTGCTGACGGGCGCAGAGTTCTCCGGCACCACGAGCACCCAGCACGTGCTCCCGGTGAACTTCCTCGGGATCGAGGGCATTCCGGTGTACGGCGGTGTCGCGATCTTCGGCAGCAACGCGCCGACCGCTTTCAAGATCGACGGCGTCGCGTTCTCGGCGAGCGCGGTCACTCCGAGGGAGAGCGTCAACGCCGCTCCGGAAACCGCGCAGACCGCCGCGTTGAACGGGTCGAACACCCGCAACATCCTCAGCCAGGACACGAACAACAACCAGCGTGACTTCTCGTTGCAGGAACGCACCTTCTGACCGGCCGCTCCACGAGAGCTCCCCAGAAGCCCGGACCGCCACGGTCCGGGCTTCGTCGTGTGGCGCGAAGTCGCCAACGGCGACCAACCGCCGCTTTCCACTGTTCCGCAAGGAATTCCGGCCCCTCATCCTGCTGTGAACTGATCACGAGGAGGCGCCGTGTTCCGACACGTCCTGGCACTCGCCATCGCCGCGGCCACGCTCGTCGCACCACCGGTGTCCGCGACGCCACCGGCACCCCCGCCGGCGCAGACGTCCGAGGCGTCGCACCGGATCACGCTGATCACCGGTGACGTCGTCGACTACACCGAACGCTCCGACGGCCGAAAATTCGCCCAGATCCACGCCGCGCCACGGGAGGGCGAGCCGCCGGTCTTCCACACCATGACGACGGCCAAAGGTCTGCACGTCTACCCGTCGGACGCGATCGGCGCGGTCGCGTCCGGCACCGTCGACCGAACCCTGTTCAACGTCACCGAACTCGCGCGCACGGGCCAGTCCGACGACCGCACGGCCTCCGTCCCGGTGCTCATGACCGGTGCCATCAGTGCCAGCGCGCACACCAGGATCAACACTCTCAACGCGTCCGGCGTCCACGTGGAGAAGGCCAAGGCCCAGCAGTTCTGGCGTTCGCTGGACATGAGCGCGAAGTCCGGCGTGCGGGTGAAGTACGACCGGCCGATCCGCGTCACGCTCGACCAGACCACCAAGCAGATCGGGGCCCCGGCGGCGTGGACGGCCGGACTGAACGGGTCCGGCGTCACGGTCGCCGTCGTGGACACCGGCATCGACCCGCACCACCCCGACGTCGCCGCGAAGATCGTCGAGACGGCGAACTTCTCCGACGAGCCCGACGTCACCGACCTGCACGGGCACGGCACGCACGTCGCCTCGACCATCGCGGGCACCGGCGCGAGGTACACCGGTGTCGCCCCGGCGGCGCAGCTGAAGATCGCGAAGGTGTTCAACGGCGCGGGCGAGGGCGACACCTCGCAGGTGATGGCGGGCATCGAGTGGGCGGCCCGCTCCGGCGCGAAGATCGTCAACCTCAGCCTCGGCGGCGACGTCACGGACGGTTCCGACGACCTCAGCGCGCTGGTCGACCGGCTCTCCGCCGAGACCGGTGTGCTGTTCGTGGTGGCGGCGGGCAACAACGGCCCGGCAGGGCGTTCGGTCACCTCCCCCGGCGCCGCGGCCTCCGCACTGACGGTCGGCGCGGTCGACCGGCAGGACAGGCTGGCGCCGTTCAGCAGCACCGGCCCGCGCATCGGCGACGCGCACGTGAAGCCCGAGATCACCGCGCCGGGTGTCGGCGTGGTCGCCGCCCGCGCCGCGGGCACGTCGATGGGCGCGCCGGTCTCGGACCTGCACACCGCGTCGTCCGGTACCTCGATGGCGACTCCGCACGTCGCGGGCGCGGCCGCGTTGCTCGCACAGCAACACCCCGGCTGGACCGCGCAGCAGCTGAAGAACGCACTCGTGACCAGCGCGGCCGACGTCGGCATGCCCTGGCACGAGCAGGGCGCGGGACGGCTGGACGTGGCGCGGGCGGTGGTGGCCAAGGCAACGGGACCGGCATCGGTGAGCTTCGGGCGTCAGGAGAAGGGATCCGGTGACACGCTCACGAGAGAACTCGCCTACACCAACGACTCCGACGCGCCGCTCAGCCTCGATCTCGCCGCGGCGTTGAAGGGCTGGGACGGCACGTCCGCGACGGCGTTCCGGCTCAGCACGTCCCGTCTCACCGTCCCGGCCCGCGGCCAGGCCACCGCGCTCCTCACCCTCGACCCCGACGCCGGTCCGGCGGGTGTGTACGGCGGCGTCGTCACGGCCACCGGCGCGGGCACCTCTCTGCGCACCGCGGTCAGCGTCTACGAGGCACCGCGGACGTTCCCGGTGTCGGTGCACGTCCGCGACACGGCGGGCAAGGCTCCCGCACCCGCGTTCGGCCAGCTGATCGACGACTCCAACGGCCAGGACGACGTCAACGACCCGTTCGACGACACCGTCAGCTACGTCTTCGACGTGGTGAACGGCGAGGGTGTCGCGAACGTGCCCAGCGGCCGCTACTCCGCGGTGAGCTGGGCGACCGAGAACACGGCGGGCGTGCGCCGCTGGTCCGCGCTGGCCGCACCGGAACTGACGGTCTCCGGCGCTCAGGACGTCTCGCTCGACGCGCAACGGACCGTGCCGATCGAGGTCGTGCCGCCGGGCCCGGCCGAGCAACGCGACCGCACCGTCACGATGCGCCGCGTGCTGCCCGCGGAGGGCGCCAACCTGCCCCTGATCACCGAGACCTCGGCCGCGCTCGGCACCACGCCGTGGGAGGTCCGCGCGACCCCCTCCCCTGCCGCCGGCAGGGGCGCGATCTCGTTGCAGGACAACGTGACCCTGCAGACCGCCGCGATCACGCTGACCTCCGGCGGCCGCACGCTGAAGACCGACGGCGACGTCGCCGTGCTGTCCGCGAAGTGGCCGGGCGAGCGGACCGACGTCAAGGTCGTGAGGATCAAGCCGGACACCCCCGCCGTCATGGTCAAGGCCGCCAACGCCGCCGCGGCCACCGCCGCCCAGGAGGGCAGGAAGGCGCTGGTGTCCTATGTGGACCAGCAAGGCGCACTCCCGCTCACGGGTCTGGCCAGCAGCGCCCTCCCTTCGCTCAGCGTCAGCAACGCCGACGGCGAGTTCCTCGCGAAGCAGTCGGCGATCAAGCTGAGCATCAGGTCCGGTCCCGAGTCCGTGTTCAACCTCAGCTACCTCGACGCCAACGGCATCCCGGCCGCCCACCGCCACACCGTCGACCCGGCGAAGCTGGTGCTGCGCAGGACCTCCTACCACGCCGACAAACCCGGCCTCACCGTGCAGAAGACCTGGTACCCGTTCCCGACCGGGCTGTGGCAGACGCAGATCATGCGCGGCACCACGTTCAGCCCGCCCGCCGCGTGGAACGAGTACATCGGCCCCGGCGACGACCGGATCGTCTGGAAGCGTTCGGTCACGCTGAGCGGCACGGACGACAAGGGTGCCCGCGCGGCGATGGCGATGTACCAGGAGAACGTGTTCCGCGACGGCCAGGCCCCCGCCGTCGAGCGCTGGTTCGCCGGACCGGTGCACAGCACCGCGATCGACCTCCAGTCCGACCACCCCGCCCGCTACCCCGCCGCGGGCGACGCGTGGCGTCAGCTCTGCTCGAACTGCCGGACCGGCGACACGTTCGTCCCCGCTCTGCAATGGACGGACGGCAATCCCGGCCACTACACGAACCCTTACCAGAACAGCAAGTTCTTCACGACGACCAAGGTCCGCCTCTTCCAGGGCGAGCGCGAGATCGCGCCGAACCAGGACCCGCTGGCGTTCTACCCGACCTTCCCCCTGTCCCCTGACCAGGCCACCTACCGCCTGGAGAAGATCGAGAGCCACGCTCAGGGAGCCGTCGCGGGCGCGGTCAACCCCGTCCTGTTCACCCTCGCTCCGCGCACCGAGACGACGTGGACGTTCCAGTCACGCCGGTCGCTCACCCCGCCACCGCGCGGCTACTCCTGCCACGCCCAGGCGGCGACCTGCCAGTTCCAGCCGCTGATCCAGCTGCGCCACGACCTGCCGCTCGACCTGATGAACTCCGCACCGGCGAACACGCCGTTCGTCTACCACGTCACCACGGCGAGCAGCGCGCCCGTCACCGTCGTGAAGGTGCAGTGGTCCGCGGACGGCGTGACCTGGCGGCCGGCGCGGATCCAGCCCGACGCGGGCCGCTGGCAGGTCACGATCGACAAGCCGAGCGGTGACGTCTGGCTGCGCACCGAGGCCAGGGACGGCGCCGGGAACACCGTCACGCAGACCATGCAGAAGGCGTTCCGCACTCACTGAGGCGGGAGCAGGGAACCCGCACCCCTGGAAGCCGCGCGCAGACCCGCCTGGAACCGGGTCTGCGCGCCCAGGTCGTCCATCAGCCGGTGCAGTCGCCGCTGGTAGGTCCGGTAGCTCAGCCCGAGCTGCTTGGCGATGCTGCGGTCCGGCAACCCGGTCGCCAGCAGCGCGAGCAGCCGCGCGTCCGCGATCGAGACATCGGAGCTCGCCGGCTGACCGGGCAGCGACAGCGGTACCGCGTCGTCCCAAAGTCTCCCGAACAACGCCCCGAGCGAGTCGAGCAACGCCGACCGGTGCACGATCACCGCGCTCTCCAGCGTCGTCTCGGTGCTGTACAACGGGATGAGCCCGAGGTGGGAGTCCGCGAGGATCATCTTCGTCGGCGCGGTCGCGACCACCCTGGCCTCCTCCCCCAGCGAGAGCCCCATCTCCAGGTCGGCGCGCAGGTCGTGCAGCTCCAGCGCCCGGCGCTCGTAGATGCCCCGGAACCGGACGCCGCGGCGCAGCAGCTCCTCCTCCACCGGGTGCAACGACGTGGGCGCCTTGGCGTACGGCGGTTTGTCCACGAACCGCACCTCGTGCTTGGCCGTGCGCATCACCTGGTCCGCGCGCCGCGAGATCGCCTCTGCGCCGTGCACCACCTCGACGAGGTCCGCCGGGGCGCGCACACCCGCCGCCCGTTCGTAGCGGACCTGCAGCGCGCCCGCCAGCAGCCGTTCCCGCCGCAGGTCGTCCTCGCGGCGCAGGAAGTACGCCGCGAGCGCGACGTCCGGGGCCACGGCGGTGTGCAGGCCGTCGACCTGGTGGACGAAACCGAGCTCGGTCAACGACCTCAGCGCGGTCCGCACCGCCCGCTCGGCCAGCGCCGCCGCACGGCAGAGCTCGGCCAGACCCAGCTGGTAGGAGTCCACGAGCGCCTCGTAGACCGCGAGTTCCGCCGGACGCAATCCGAGCACGCAAGCCAGTATGCCGACTTCGGGCACCCGTTGACGCGGGGCCGGAATCGGGTGTAGACATCGGGTGAAAAGGTTTTCAATACCTTCTCATCGCCGCCGCTCGCAGTTGTGCCAACGCATGCGCGCGAAAGGACGGCCGATGGAGACCAATCGCCGCGACTTCCTCAGGGTCGCCGGTGCCACCGCGGGTGTCACGATGTTGTCCGGCTCCTTCCTGTCCGCGCCGGTCGCCTCGGCGCAGGACCACACCGCGATCCCGATCGCCGAGTCGCCCTGGGACCAGGTGCCCGCGATCCTCGCGAGGATCGTGCCGCCGACGTTCCCCGACGCCAGGTTCGACATCACCGCGTACGGCGCCAAGGGTGACGGCAGGACGAAGAACACCGAGGCGTTCCGGAAGGCCGTCGAGGCCTGCACCGCGGCGGGCGGCGGCCAGGTCGTCGTGCCGAAGGGCGTCTTCCTGACCGGCGCGATCACCTTGCTCAGCAACGTGAACCTCGTCGTGTCCGAGGGCGCCACCATCAAGTTCTCCACCGATCCCAAAGACTTCCCGCTGGTCTACACGCGGTGGCAGGGCATCGAGTGCATGAACTTCTCGTCGTTCATCTACGCCCGCAGGGCCGAGAACATCGCGATCACCGGTCCCGGCCTGATCGACGGCCAGGGCCCGTCCGGACCGTGGTTCGACTACGACGGCAAGCGGCAGCCCGACTGGGAACAGCTGCAGAAGCAGGCCGTCGACGACAAACCGGTGACCGAGCGGAAGTTCGGCATGGGCCACTACCTCAAGCCGAACATGATCACGCTCTACGAGTGCCGGAACGTGCTCGTGGAAGGCGTGCAGCTGCGCAACTCGGCGATGTGGAACGTGCATCCGGTGCTGTGCACCAACGTGACCATCCGGAACATCTTCGTCTACAGCCGCGGTGGCATGGTCGACGGCTGCGATCCCGAGGCGTCGCGGTACGTCCACATCACCGGCTGCCGGTTCGACTGCGGCGACGACGGCATCGCGATCAAGGCGGGCCGGGACGTCGACGGCCGGAGGGTCGGCGTCGCGAGCGAGAACATCGTCATCGAGAACTGCTCGTTCGAGGGCCGCTGGGGCGCGCTGACCGTCGGCAGCGAGATGTCCGGCGGGGTGCGCAACGTCTTCTTCCAGGACTGCACGGTGAAGAAGGGCTCGTCGTACAAACCGTTCCACGTCCTGTACATCAAGACGAACAAGCGGCGCGGCGGCACCGTCGAGAACATCCACGCCCGCCGCATCAAGGCCACCGACGTCGACCGCGAGGCGATCATGGTGACGCTGAACTACAGCCTCACCGGCCCCGGTTACGGCCCGATCGTGAACCCGAAGGTGCAGAACATCACCGCCGACGGCTTCACCGTCAACGGGGTCAAGAAGACCGCGGTCACCCTGGACGGCCTCGGCGAGTCGCACATCAGGAACGTCGTGGTCTCCAACAGCACCTTCACGAACGTGGCCACCGCGAAGCCCAGCATCAAGAACGCGGACGGCACCACGTTCACCAACGTGACCATCAACGGCAAGAAGGTCTGATCCCGTGTCCCTGTCACGTCGTGATCTCGCCCGTGTCTCCGGCCTGACCGCCGCCGGTCTCCTGCTGCCCACCGGGATCGCCAATGCGGCCGCGGACCCGTGGCGCGAGGTGCCGATGATCCTGGCCCGCATCTGCCCACCGCGTTTCCGCAGGAAGGACTACGACGTCACCGCGTTCGGCGCGAAGGGTGACGGCCTGACCAAGAACACCGAGGCGTTCCAGCGCGCGATCACGACGTGCCATCGCGCCGGTGGCGGACGTGTCGTGGTGCCCGCGGGCACGTTCCTCAACGGCGGCATCCGGCTGCTGTCCAATGTGGAGCTCCACGTCCGCGAGGGCGCCACGGTGAAGTTCTCCACGGACCCCGAGGACTACCTGCCGCTCGTGCTCACCCGCTGGGAGGGCACGCTCTGCCACAACTACCAGCCGTTCATCTACGCGTTCGAGCAGAAGAACATCGCCATCACCGGCCGCGGCACGATCGACGGCGACGCCCCCAGCGGCAAGTGGGCGAGCTGGGGCGCGGGCTCGACGGCGTTGCTGCGGCAGTGGGGTGAGGACGGCGTCCCGGTCGAGCAACGGATCATGGGTCCCGGCAGGAACATGCGACCGAACATGATCCAGTTCTTCCGCTGCCAGAACCTGCTGGTCGAGGACGTGCTGATCCGCAACCCGGCGATGTGGTCGCTGCACTTCGTGTTCTCGTGCAACATCACCGTGCGCCGGATCGAGATCTACTCCACGAACTCGCAGGGTGACGGCGTCGACCTCGACTCGTCCTCCTACGCGCACGTGCACGACTCGAAGTTCAACACCAACGACGACTGCGTCGTGGTGAAGTCCGGACGGGATGCTGACGGACGGCGGGTCGGCATCCCGTCCACCCACATCGTGGTCGAGCGCTGCAAGTTCTCCGGCCGCTGGGGCGGGATCACGATCGGCAGCGAGATGTCCGGTGGCGTGCGGAAGGTCTTCTGCCGCGACTGCGAGATCAACGCGCCGGACTTCCCCGGCCGCTACCCGGTCAAGCACGCGCTCTACGTCAAGACCAACCAGGACCGCGGCGGCGTGATCGACGGCGTGCACCTGCGCGACGTCTTCGGGCAGAACGTCGAACGCGAGATCCTGTACGTGTCGATGTACTACCAGAACGGCGGCACCAAAGGCTTCTTCCCGCGGATCGACAACCTCACGATCGACCGGATGCGGATCAACGGCGGCCGGACCGCGGCGACGTTCCGAGGGTTCCCGGAGCAGCACATCAGGAACGTCCGGATCACGAACTCGACGTTCACCGCGATCGCCGAGCCGAACCTGGTCGAGCACACCGACGGCCTCGTGTTCCGCAACACCACGATCAACGGGGTGGTGCCGGCATGAGGTACCTGCTGACACTGCTCCTGGTCGCCACCGGACTGACGGCCGGCGCACCGATCGCCGTCGCTTCCCCGGGCCTGTCGTGGAAGGCCACCAACACCCCGTTCGCGCTGGACTTCCAGGACGGCCGGCGGACGCTGACCGGCCAGCGCGAGACGTTCTACCGGCTCGCGGACGGCACGCAGCACTCGTTGACGAAGGTCGTTGCCCAGAAACGGGTTCCGGGCGGCGTGCGGTACGTCGTGGCGACCACCGAGGTGTCCCGGACGGCAGACGTGGTCGTGACGCGGACCGGACGCGGCCTGCGCGTCGGCTGGACGCTGGAGCCGTCAGCGGGGGTCGCGCAGGTGTCCGCCAACCTCACCGGCTCGCTGGAAGAGCACTTCCTGGGCGGAGGCGCGCACACGATGTTCGTCGACCTGCAACGGCGTGTGCTGCTGAACAAGGCCGTGTTCGTCGGCGCGTCGACGTTCGGCAAGTGCAACAAGAACGGCGCGCCCTCGACGTTCTTCATGTCCAGCGCGGGATACGGGATCTACGCGGACACTCGCGCGATCGGCAGGACGGCGTTCCCCGGCGCGGTGGCCGACGACCATTGCGCCGACAAACCGGCACCCTGCCCGGTCACCTCAGGCGTGCCGGACCGGATCCAGCTGTGCTTCAAGACCTCCCGGCTGGACTACGAGGTGTACGCGGGTTCGCCGGAGAAGGTCAACAGCGCCTACTTCCAACGCGTCGGCACGCCCACGTTGCCGCCCGCCCGGCAGTTCGCCCTGACGAAGTGGCGCGACAAGTACAACCACTCCGACGAGGTCGTCGAGGACGTCACGCAGTTCCAGGCCCGCGGCGTCCCGCTCGACACGCTCTGGGTCGACAACCCGTGGGAGCAGGGTCCTGAGGGCGCCCGGCCGACCTACGCGTGCATCGGCGCGTTGAAGTTCGACAAGACGATGTATCCCGACGCGCAGGGCACGATCGACTGGATGCGGTCGCGTGGCGTGAACATGGGCGTGTGGGTGGCGCCGTTCCTCAACAAGACCTCGGACGGCAAGACGTGCCCGCACGACTACCCGGAGGGCTCGTTCGCGCAGTCGGACCGCACGAACGTGTGGGACATCGACCTCACGAACCCCGTTGCGCGCGCCCACTACGAGGCTCGGTTGGAAGCCGTGTTCCGCATGGGCGTGAACTTCGTCAAGGGCGATCGCGGCGAGGAGCACAACTTCGAGGAGACGACGTTCGCCGGCGGACCCGGCACGTTGATCCACAACGAGTATCCGTTGCTGTACGCGGAATCCGTGGTGAAGATGCTGCGGAAGGTGCACGGCGAGAACTACACGACGCTGTTCCGCGCGGGCGGCGACGGCATGCCGGGAATCCTGCACGGCTTCTGGCAGGCCGACGCGGACATGAGCTTCGACGGCCTGCGGCTCACGACCCGGCGCGGCATCAACTCGTGGATCTCCGGACACCCGGTGCACGGCTCGGACATCGGCGGCTACCGCAACCTCGGTGGTGGCCCGTCGGAGTCGCTGTTCGTCCGATGGGCGCAGCAGTCCGCGGTGACGCCGGTCTTCCAGGTCGGCAGCTCCGGCCGCAACTCGACGCCGTGGGTGTACGACGCGGCGACGTTCGAGCGGTTCCGCAGAGCCGCCGTGCTGCACTACGAGCTGTTCCCGTACCTGTACGCGCAAGCCGTTCGTGCCTCTCGCGATGGCACGCCGATCACGCAACCGATGGCGTTCCGCTATCCCGGCGAGGAGGCCGCGTGGAAGGCCGACCAGCAGTTCATGGTCGGGCCGGACCTGCTCGCGGCTCCGGTGACGGCCGACCGCGCCGAAGCCGACGGCGCCGCCGGGAAACCGACGCCGGTCGACGTCTGGCTGCCGCGCGGTGAGTGGATCGACCTGTTCTCCGGGGCGCGGGTGGCCGGCGGCAGGACGATCACTCGCGAGTCCACTTTGGACGAGTTCCCGCTCTACCTGCGGGCGGGCTCGGCCGTGCCGTTCAACTTCCGCACGCCGAACGTCTGGTCGAAGGCCTGGGGTGTCAACGACCTGGACCGGCGCGACCGGGCGGGCTGGCTCGTGTCGCCCACCGCGAACGGCCGGTTCGGCAACCTCCAGGTCAGCTCGTTCGGCAAGCACGTCCTGGTGACACTGCGGGGTGCGCCGGCCGAGTCGCAGCTGATGGTGCCGGCGGACGTGCGGCGCGTGGTGATCGACGGCAAACCCGCCGGCGCCTCGACCGTCGAGGAACTGCGCGGCAAGGCGACGGGCTGGGCGGCTGTCACCTCCGCGCCCGGCACGTTCGGTGGCACGGTGCTGAAGCTGCGCCCCCGGCACGGCTCCAGCACCGTGGTGCTCACTCTCGGCTGAGGTGCGCCTGGAGGTCGTCCACGAACCGGCTGAGCAGCCGCCCGAACGTCACCTGGTCCTCCTCGGACCAGTCGGCGACGGCACCGGTGAACCGGCCGAGGACGGCCTCCAGGTACCGCCCGGCCGCCGCGGCGCCGGTCTCGGTCAGCTCCACCAGGCGCGCACGCTGGTCGTCGGGGTCGGTGACACGGCGGACCAGGTCGGCGCGCTCCAGGTCGTGCAGGTGCCGCGTGACGTGCGGGCCGACGACCTGCATCCGTGCGGCGATCTCCCCCACCCGCAACGGCTGACCGGCCATCCGCAGGGTGATGAGCACGGTCAGGCCGGGCCGGTCGAGCGGGAGGCCGACGCTCTCCATCCCCCGCTCGACCAGCTGGCTGCGGTTGAGCACGGTGCCCAGCTGCATGAGGCGCGGCAGCAGCGCGGCAGGGTCCAGGGCGTCGCTCACACTTACCTACCTAACTTAGGTATATGCTTTCGTCGGGCAGAAAAGCCTACCTAAGTCAGGTAACTGGAGGACCCCATGAGCTCAGTCCTGATCTCCGGCGCCAGCATCGCCGGTCCCGCGCTCGCGTTCTGGCTGCGGCGCAACGGCTTCGACGTGACCGTCGTGGAGAAGTCCGACGCGCTGCGCGGCGGCGGCTACCCGATCGACATCCGCGGCACCGCGTTAGGGGTGGTCGACCGGATGGGCCTGCTCCCCCGCCTGCGCGAGGCCCACGTGGACACCCACCGGATCACGTTCCTCAACGCCGACGGCAGCCAGGTCGCGTCGATCAGCCCGGAAACCCTCATCGGCGGCGACGGCACAGACCTGGAGGTGCGGCGCGGCGACCTCGCCGAGATCCTCTACGAGACCGTGCGCGACGACGTCGAGTTCCTCTTCGACAACAGCATTCTGGCGATGAACGAGCACGTCGGCGGCGTGGACGTGACGTTCCGCAGCGGCCTCCAGCGCACCTACGACCACGTCATCGGCGCGGACGGGCTGCACTCGGCGGTGCGCGAGCTGACGTTCGGGCCGGAGGAGCAGTTCCACCGCTACCTCGGCTACTGCTTCGCCGGCTTCACCCTGCCCAACCACCTCGGTTTGAGGCAGGAAGCCTTGATGTGGAACGAACCCGGCCGCGCCGCCGCCCTGTACGCGGTGGGGTTCAACGAGAACATCCACGGCTTCCTGAGCTTCGCGCGCGCCGAGGCCCCGTTCGGCGCGTTCCGCGACCCGCAGGCCCAGCGCGACCTGGTGACGTCGGTGTTCGCCGAGGACGGCTGGGAGGTGCCGGGGCTGGTCAAGGCGATGCAGGCGGCCGACGACCTGTTCTTCGACACGGTCAGCCAGATCCGCATGCCGCGCTGGTCGTCCGGCCGCGTCGCTCTCGTCGGGGACGCCGCGTACGCCCCGTCGTTCCTCACGGGACAGGGGTCGAGCCTCGCGCTGGTCGGCGCCTACGTGCTGGCGGGCAACATGAACGACTTCGGGGCTTACGAACGCACGATCAGGCCGTTCGTCGAGGCGAACCAGGGCCTGGTCGACGTGGGCGACGCGGAGCTGTTCCCCGGCACTCCGGAGACTTTGGCGGCACGCAACGCCAGCCTGCGCTCCCGCGCCACGATCCCCGCGGCGCCCGCCCGGCCCGAGCACTCCGCGCTGACCCTCCCGGAATTCAGCTAGGTGTGAGTTCGTGTCGGTCGTCCGGTCACCTCGTCGGGTCAACCGCCGCAGGCGATTCGGGCCGAAGCTGTGGCCGGACGACCGACTTCCCGACGAACTCACCGCCGTCTGCGGAGCAGCGGCCAAAAGCACAGCGGCCATACGACACAGACAGGTTGTCCACAGGCGGCTCACAGGATTCGGCCGCAATCTGAGTCGCATGACGGACAACCACGACCGCGGCCTCCAGTTCGACCTCGCCACGCTCTTCGGGCGTCGGCGGGCGTTGACGCTGCTCGGCGGCGCAGGCCTGACTCTCGTGGCCTGCGCCCCGTCGACCACCACCGCGACCTCGACCACCACGGCCGGTTCCACCACGGCGGACGGCTCGCCGCTGGAGGTGATTCCCGAGGAGACCGCCGGTCCCTACCCCGGCGACGGCTCCAACGGCCCGAACGCGTTGACGCAGAGCGGGATCGTGCGTTCGGACATCCGTTCCAGCTTCGGCTCCTCGACCCGCACGGCCGAGGGCGTGCAGCTGACCATCGACCTGACCGTGCAGAACGACGACGGCAAGCCGTTCGCGGGCGCGGCCGTCTACCTGTGGCACTGCGACATCAACGGCGACTACTCGATGTACTCGGACCGCGTGAAGGACGAGAACTTCCTGCGCGGCGTCCAGGAGGCCGACTCGTCCGGGAAGCTGAAGTTCGTCAGCGTCTTCCCCGGCGCGTACTCGGGACGGTGGCCGCACATCCACTTCGAGGTCTACCCGAGCCTCGCCGAGGCGACCAAGGCGGGCAACAAGATCACGACCTCGCAGCTCGCGTTGCCCGAGTCGACGTGCAAGGAGGTCTACGGCACCACCGGGTACACGCAGAGCGTCCGGAACATGTCGCGGACGTCGTTGCAGCAGGACATGGTGTTCCGCGACGGCACGGACCATCAGATGGCGACCATGTCGGGCGACGTCGGGTCCGGCTACACGGCCTCACTGACCTTCGCGGTGGAGGGCTAGCCACAGCTCCGCGCGCAGACCGGGTGAGTCGAGCGAGCGGCCGAGGGCCTGCTCCGCCTTGCGCACACGGTTGCGCAGCGTGTGGCGGTGCACGCCCAACTCCGCCGCCGCCGGGTCCCAGGCGCCGTGGTGGGTCAGCCAGATCCGCAGCGTCTCACGGGTCTCGGCGTCGAGTGGTCTGAGCAACGCGTCCGCGAACCCGTCCGGGACCTTCAGGCTGCCGGCCAGGTCCTCGAAGGTCCGCACACCCGCGCGACGTGCCTGCTGGGCCTCGCGATAGCCGCGCGCGACCTCTGTGGCGTCCACTTCGGACGAAGCGACGCCGTCGAACTCTTCGGTGAGCACGACGACGTCACCGTCCACTTCGGCCCAGAACACGGTGTCGCCCGGTGGTTCGTCGGCGAGGAACACCCGGAACCGTGCGGGCAGTCCGTCGATCGGCAGCCCTGCCAACAGCATCCGGAACTCGCCGGTACGCAGCTCCCTCCTGGCCGCGTCGACGGAGTCGTGCTGGGCGAGAGCGAGGACGAGCAGCGACGCCGCCGTGTTGACGATGCCCGGATCCGGCTTGGCGGTGCCGACCGCCAGCACGCCTCGGGCGCGGCTGCCGAGGACCTGGAGGAAAACGTGCACGCCGTCGAGCTCGAACGCGGCGCTGGCCAGGCCGCCCGCGGTCTTCAGCCGGGCGAGCTCGGCGGTCAGGTCAGGGATGAGACGCGGGTTGTGGGCGTGCACGGGCTCGCCGGCCGCGTCGAGGAGCACGGCCCAGCCGTCGATCCACTGGCCGAGCCTGCGCACCACTCCCCCGACACCGGCGCGGACAGCGGCTCTGGTGAGCGCGCGCTGGGCTTCGCTGGTCCTGGTCAGAGCCGCGTACTCGTCCGCGGCCAGCGCTTTCGACACGGCCTTGCTGATCGCGATGAACGGCACCTCGCGCGGCACCTCGACCAGTCCCAGTCCCGCCTGAGCCGCCGCTTCCACCAGTGCGGGCGGCACGACGTCGTGCCCCAGACCGGTGCCGAAGCCGAGTCCGACGACCCCTGCGCGCACGAGCCGTTCGACGTACCCGTCCCTCAGGGCGTTGAGACCTGTCGTCAGCAACAGCTCGCCGCCCTCCAGGAACGGCGTCGGATCCTCCAGTTCCGTCCCGTGCACCCACCCGACCGGCCTCGACACGTCCCCGGCGAGCACCGGCAACGCGAGCTTCCCGGCGAGTTCCCGCAGCGTGATGGGCATGTGCCACTTTGTACATCTCAACGCCCACAGATCGCCATTTCAGACACTGCGCAGCCTGCTGACCAGGGCCATGCTGAGCCTATGACCCGACTGCGCACCGCGATCCCCGGTCCCAAATCGCTGGAACTCCAGGCGCGGCGCAAGGGCGCCGTCGCCGCCGGGGTGGGCTCGACGCTGCCCGCCTACATCGACTCCGCCGACGACGGCCTGCTGATCGACGTCGACGGCAACCAGCTCATCGACCTCGGCTCCGGCATCGCCGTGACGAACGTCGGCAACCCCGCTCCCGCCGTCGCCGAGGCGGTGCACGCGCAGATCGACCGGTTCAGCCACACCTGCTTCATGATCACGCCGTACGAGAGCTACCTCGAGGTCTGCGAGGCGTTGAACGAGCTCACGCCCGGCGACCACGAGAAGCGGTCGGTGCTGTTCAACTCCGGCGCCGAGGCCGTCGAGAACGCGGTCAAGATCGCCAGGCACGTCACCGGCAGGCAGGCCGTCGTGGTGTTCGACCACGGCTACCACGGCCGCACGAACCTCACGATGGCGTTGACCGCCAAGAACATGCCGTACAAGCACCGGTTCGGCCCGTTCGCGCCCGAGGTCTACCGGGTGCCGGCCTCCTACCCGCTGCACGACGGCCTGACCGGGCCCGAGGCGGCCGCGCGTGCGATCGCCGCGATCGAGAAGCAGGTCGGCGCGGACAACACCGCCGCACTCGTGATCGAGCCGATCCAGGGCGAAGGCGGGTTCATCGCCCCCGCCGAGGGCTTCCTGCCCGCGCTCGCTGAATGGTGCCGTGAGCGCGGTGTGCTGTTCGTCGCCGACGAGATCCAGACCGGCTTCTGCCGGACCGGCGAGTGGTTCGCGCTCGACCACGAGGACGTGGTGCCGGACCTGATCACCACGGCCAAGGGCATCGCGGGCGGTCTGCCGCTCGCCGCCGTCACGGGTCGCGCCGAGATCATGGACGCCGTGCACGTCGGCGGCCTCGGCGGCACCTACGGCGGCAACCCGGTGGCGTGTGCGGCGGCCCTGGGCGCCATCCGCACGATGCGCGAACGCGACCTGAACGCCGCCGCCCGCCGCATCGAGGAGACCGTGCTGGCCAGGCTCAGGGCGATCGCGGAGAAGACCGACGTCATCGCGGACATCCGCGGCCGTGGCGCGATGCTCGCCATCGAGTTCACCGAACGCACGCCCGATGTCGCCGCGCGCGTCGCGAAGGCGTGCCACGAACAGGGTGTCGTCGTGCTGACGTGCGGCACTTACGGCAACGTGATCCGCCTGCTGCCCCCACTGGTCATCCCGGACGACCTGCTCGCCGAAGGTCTCGACGTGCTCGAAGGAGCCCTGCTCGCATGATCGAATTCCACACCCCCGCGGACGTCGAGAACGCCGTCGCGAAGGCCGTCGCCGTCGCTCCCGAACTCGCCGCCCTGCCGGCACACCGCCGTGCGTCCGCGCTGGACCACGTGTCCCGGCGGCTGGCCGAACGCGCCGAGGAGTTCGCCCAGGCCATCAACGACGACTCGGGCAAGCCGCTGAAGTGGGCCCGCGTCGAGGTGACCCGCGCGATCTCCACGTTCCGCTGGGCCTCCGAGGAGGCGCGCCGGTTCTCCGGTGAGCTGCAGCGCCTCGACACCGACCCGTCCGCGGAGGGTCGCCTCGCGCTGGTCCGCCGGGTGCCGCGCGGTCCGGTGCTGGGCATCGCGCCGTTCAACTTCCCGCTGAACCTGGTGGCGCACAAGGTCGCCCCGGCCATCGCGGTCGGTGCGCCGATCGTGCTGAAGCCCGCGCCCGCCACGCCGAAGGTCGCGTTCCTGCTCGGCGAGCTGCTGGCCGAGACCGACCTGCCCGACGGCGCCTTCTCGATCCTGCACCTGTCCAATGAGGACACCGCGCGCCTCGTCGAGGACCCACGTATGCCGGTGGTCTCGTTCACCGGCTCCGGCCCGGTCGGCTGGGGCATCAAGGAACGCGTGCCGCGCAAGCACGTCACGCTGGAGCTCGGCGGCAACGCGGCCGCGATCGTCGCGCCGGACTGGCAGGACGTCGAGTTCGCCGCGCAGCGCATCGCCACGTTCGCGATGTACCAGGCCGGCCAGTCCTGCATCTCGGTGCAGCGCGTCTACGTGCACACCGACGTGTACGACGCGGTCTCGGAAGCCGTTGTGCAGCACGTGAACAAGCTCGACGTGGCCGGCGACGTCGGCCCGTTGATCAACGACGCCGCCGCCGACCGCGTCGAGGAGTGGGTGCGGGAGGCAGGGGCGACGGTCCTGACCGGCGGCACCCGCGAGGGCCGCACCTACGCGCCGACCGTGCTGACTGACGTGCCGGAAGACTCGAAGGTCAACGTCGAGGAGGTGTTCGGCCCGGTCGTGACGCTGACCAGGGTCGACAGCGTCGAGGAGGCGTTCGACCTCGTCAACGCCTCCCGGTACGGCCTGCAGGCCGGGCTGTTCACCACCGACGTGCGGCTCGCTTTCCGCGCCGCGCAACGACTCCAGGTCGGTGGTGTGATCGTCGGCGACGTGCCGAGCTACCGCGCGGACCAGATGCCGTACGGCGGTGTGAAGGAGTCCGGCATCGGCAGGGAGGGCCTGCGCGCGGCCATGGACGACCTCACCGAACAGCGCGTTCTGGTCCTGACGGGCCTGGAGCTCTAAAGCCTGTTGCCAGAAGTTGCGTTCGTTACTCGCCCAAGCGGCCCCGCGCCTGGCCCTGATGGCGTCTGCAAGTACCACCAACTCAACATCAACAGGCACTTTCCTACTACCAACTGGGGCCTGAGAACGCAGCGCCTGTTCGTCGGACGGCGAACAGGTTGGGTGTGGTTGACGGCGATTCGATCAAGAGTTGGTGGTACTTGCAGACGCCTCGGCGCCAACAAGGACACGAGGTCTCGGGCAAGACCTCTGGCCAGGTGCCAGCCGCACGAGTGCGGCGCTCTTGACCTTGACTGCGATGATTTGCGCGTGGCCGTCACGATCAGGGATGTCGCTCGCCAGGCTCAGGTCTCCGTCTCGACGGTCTCGCGTGCGCTCAGCGCGCCGGGACTGGTCAAGGAAGCCACCCGGCAACGGGTCCTGGACGTCGTCGCCGGGCTCGGCTACCAGCCGAACCGGGCGGCGAGAAGCCTGATCACCGGCCGCACCGGGAACCTCGCCGTGGTGGTGCCCGACCTGCTCAACCCGTTCTTTCCCTCCGTCCTGCGGGGCGTGCAGACGAAGGCGGGCGAGGCGGGCACCTCGGTGTTCTTCTGCGACAGCAGGGAGGACCCGGAGACCGAGGCCGAGCTGGTGCGGACGATGGCGTCGCAGGTCGACGGCGTGGTGCTGTGCGCGTCGCTGCTGACGGACGAGACGATCGTCGAGTTGGCCGCGGCGACACCGCTGGTGCTGATCAACCGGATCGTGCCGGGCGTCTCGTCCGTGCTGATGGACAGCGCCTCCGGCATGGAGCAGGTGGTCGCGCACCTGGAGTCGCTGGGCCACGAGGACTACGTCTACCTGGGCGGCCCGGCCGCGGCGTGGTCGAACAACCGCAGGATGCAGGGCCTGGGTGGCCGCGCCCGGTTGCTCGGCTCGTTCGAACCGAACTTCGACGGCGGTTACGCGGCCGCCGAGCAGGCGCTCAAGACCGGCGCGACGGCGTTCATCGCCTACAACGACCTGATCGCACTGGGCGCGCTCGCCTACCTCGCGGAGCACGACGTCAAGGTGCCGGAGCAGATCAGCGTCACGGGCTTCGACGACATCCTCTACGCGACGATGTGCTCGCCCGCGCTGACGACCGTCCACATGCCCACCGAGGACGCCGGCGAGGTCGCCGTCGACCTCCTCGCGACCCTGCTCGACGGCGGACCGGCCGAGCACCGGGAACTCCCGACGACGCTCGTGGTCCGCGCGAGCACGACCCGCGCGCATTCTTCGTCCTGACCGGACAAGTGGCCGGTTGACCACTCAGGCCGCGAGGGAGTCGCTTCGGGTGACTCCCTCGCGCGGCCCGTCGAGTGGGTTCTAGTCGTACCCGCGAACGTGGCCGTCTTCGTCGGCGAGAATTTCGTAGCCATCCATGACAAGCTCCTCACGTTGGTGTTCGACATCACAAACCGTAGAGCCTCAGCCGCGTCCTGTGGAGTGAATTTGCATCGCAACCGGGGTAGTCGGCGGTAACCCAAGGGGGTCGTAGGGGTGTCCCCTCACACCTAGCCCACCCGTGACCTGGGTCACACACTAAGGCTACACCACGACTACGCAGCGCCTATCAAGACAGCGATTTTACTGGTCGGTCTTGCCCGCCATGCACCATTTGGGGGACAAAGCTAGCTATGCGATCGATGCTCACCGTAATCGCCGTGGCGGCAGCCCTGATGTTCCCACCACCCCCTGCACACGCCTCGGACCTCGTTGCCAAGACGGTGGAACTGCTGAACTCCTACCGCGCAAAGCACGGTGTCGCGCCTCTCTCCCTCGATTCCGAAGTGTCAAGAACAGCGCAAGAATGGGCCGATCACCTGCACACGACAAAGCGTTTCGAACACCGCCCGGACAACGCGTACGGCGAGAACCTCTACAAGACCGGGCGCACGAAGCCAATCGATTCAGTGATCGTGAAAGCCCTGGAAGACTGGTACGGCGAATCGCGCGGTTACGACTACGGCAAAGAGATGACGCAGTCACACGTGGACTACGGCGTCCTGCACTTCACCGCGATGGTCTGGCGGTCGTCGGACCGCGTGGGCGTCGGCCTGACGCAAGGCCGCAACGGCACGTACGTGGTGCTGAACTTCGCCGAGCGCGGCAACACCCTCGGTCACTTCAGGGCGAACGTGATGTCACCCGTCAGCGCAGCCCGGCTGTCTCCGTAACAGCCCGCAACGCGGCCACCACCGCCGAGAACGGCGGCAGGAACGGCCGCGACGCCGGCACCTCGCCCGACCACCGCACCCCGCCCCCGTCGATCCGGGACGGCGGCAACGGCACGAGCGTCCCCAGCCGGTGGGTCAGCGCCCCGCGGGCGCGCAGCCGGATCAGGTTCACCTGCGAGGCCTCGTCGGCGGATTCGGTGAGGATGAGCCATCGCCCAGCGGTCCCAGACGCGGAGGGCAACACCACCACCGGCCCGCCGAGCATCCGCACGGACAGGTAGTGCTGCACCTCCCCGCCGATCCCCGCCGCCATCTCCACGGCGGACACGGTGTGGTCGGTGGTCAGCAGCAGCCGGTTCTCCGACCGCAGCACCAGCCAGCCCCAGTTCGAGTAACGCTCGAGTGAGCCGGAGAACGTGTCGAGTTGTGGCAGAACCCCGGACGGCAGTACTCCCTTAGGCGAGTTCATGGATCTCACCCTCACTTGTTTCAGTACGGTGTAACTCCGATCACACGATTTGACTCTCCGCCGCCATGAACTCACTATCGGGCCGCCATCGGCACACTCGAACGGGGCTGGAGAGCGTGACTCACCTGCGGGAACGGCATGTCACCATGATCGCGCTGGGAGGCGTGATCGGAGCGGGTCTGTTCGTCGGGACGGGTGCGGGCATAGCGCTCGCCGGACCGGCGGTGCTCATCTCATTTGGACTTGCCGGAATTCTGGCTCTGCTCGTCCTGCGCATGCTCGGGGAAATGGCCGCGGAACACCCGAGTGGTGGCGCGTTCTCAGTGCACGCGGAAAAGGCGATAGGGCCGTGGGCCGGTTTCACGGTCGGCTGGACCTACTGGGCGGCCGTCGGTGTCGTGCTCGCGGTCGAGGCGACCGGCGCGGCCAAGATCGCGTCCGGCTGGGTGCCCGCGGTGCCGCAGTGGGCGTGGGTGCTGATCTTCATGGCGGCGCTGACAGCCGTGAACCTCGCGGGCGTCCGCAACTTCGGCGAGTTCGAGTTCTGGTTCGCCGGCCTGAAGGTCGCCGCGATCGTGCTGTTCCTGGTGCTGGGTGCGGCCGCCATCGCGGGGCTGCTCCCCGGCGTCGACTCCCCTGGCACGCAGAACCTGCAGGACTTCCTCCCGCACGGCTGGGGCGGCGTGATCGCCGGGTTCGTGGCGGTGGTGTTCGCGTTCGGCGGGCTGGAGGTCGTCACGATCGCCGCGGCCGACGCGGAGGACCCCCAGCACGCCGTGAAGAAGGCCGTCCGGACATCCATGACCCGGCTGCTGGTCTTCTACCTCGGCTCGATGGCCGTGGTCGTGACGCTCCTGCCGTGGAACGACTCCGAGGTCGGCGCGAGCCCGTACGTCGCGGTGCTCAACCGGATCGGCATCCCGGCGGCCGGGCAGATCATGAACGTCGTCATCTTCGTGGCGCTGCTGAGCGCCATCAACGCCACCCTCTACGGCGCGGCCCGCATGCTCAGCTCGCTCGCCGAACGCGGCGAGGCACCGCAGGCACTGCTCACCAAGAGCAACGGCGTCCCGCGCAACGCCGTGCTCGCCTCCACGGCGTTCGGCTTCTTCTCCGTGCTGCTCAACTACCTGTGGCCGGACACGGTGTTCCTGCTGCTGCTCAACGCGGTGGGCTCGGCGCTGCTGGTCGTCTGGGCGTTCGTCGCGATCTCGCAGATCCGGCTGCGCCGCACGTACGAGAACCCGGCGGTCCCCATGTGGGGTTACCCGTACCTGTCCTGGGTGGCGCTGGCGGCGATCCTCGGCATCATCGTGCTGATGCTCAGCGACGAGCAGGCCCGCGGGCAGATCCTGTCCACGGGCGTGCTCGTCGCCGTCATCGCCGCGGTGGCACTCAGCAGGACAGCCTTGCGCCGGCGAAGTCTCCCCGATCGAACCTGACGCCGTCACCGCCGTCGCCGACCACCAGCCGCAGGAACTTGGCGCCCCGCAACGACCCCGCCACCGGCACGGCGTCGTCGCGCCACGTCCGCAGCCCGCTGTCGGCGACCTTGGTGCCGTCCGCCCAGACCTCGAAGACCGCCGAGCCGACCTGGTTCACGTCGCGTTCGTCGTCGATGCCGACCTCGGACGAGAACGACGTGCACCGCCCGCCCACGTACAGGATCAGCTCGGCCTGGGCGTGCGCGCCGAGTCCCTTCGTGTAGGTCTTCCCGTTGATGGTCAACGTCTTGCCGTCACCACCGACGTAGCCGCCGTTGGACCGGTCCCGCTCGACCGGCCCGTACCCGCTGCGTTCGGTGGTGAACGCGACGTCGCTGGCCCACACCTCCCCTGACGGCCCTGCACCCGGCACGAGCACCCCGGCCTCCACGGGCCGCGACAACCTGCCGTGCCCGACCCAGGTCACGCCCAGCGAGCCGCGCAACGCATGTGCCCCAGGCGTGACGCCGGCAGGGGGTGTGACGCGCCACCTGCCCTGCACCGACTGCGAGGTCAGCAGGACCGGTGCCCGTTCGGCGGAGAGCTTCTCGACCTTCCACCCGGCGGGCGCCGCGAAGGAGGGCGACGCGTTCAGCAGCGGAACCGGCGCCTGGTTGGTGGCGGTCACGGTGGCCACGAACGGTTCCCCGGCCGGCGTGATCGTGCCGGGGATGCCGGGCACCGTGGCCGCGACGTCCAGCGAGGTGTCGATCGCGGGCTCGTGCCGGTACCAGTCCTGCGACGCCTTCACCCGGAAGATCGCGGTGCCGTGCGGCGGCAGCGAGGCGGAGATCTGCCCGGCGGACTGGAAGTCCTTGCCCTGCCACAGGTCCCGCACGGTGTAACCGACGCTGCGCGGCAACCCCGCCGCACGCGCCGAGGTCGAGATCGTCGCGTTCACCTCGGACTCGTTGAACAAGGCCACCGCCTTGTCCCCGTTGGCCAGCGGCTTCACGAAGACCCAGTGCCCGTTCTCCTGGTGGATCACCTTGCCCTGGACGCCCAGCCGGTCCTGGTTGACCGCGATGATCTCTTTGTTGCGCAGGATGTCGAGATGCTCGGCGGAGACCTTGCGCAGATCCGCGCCGATCAGCAGCGGGGCCGCCATGATCGACCACAGCGCAAAGTGGCTCCGGTACTCGACGGTGCTCTGCCGCCCGTTGCCGACCTCCAGCATGTCGGGGTCGTTCCAGTGGCCGGGCCCGGCGTAGGCGTCCAGCGGCGCGTTGAGCTTGAGGATCTCGACGGTCTTGGACCAGGTGTCGTTGATGTCGCCGGTGGTGCGCCACAGGTGCCCGACGCCCTTGCCCCACTCCCACGGCTTGTTCTGGCCCCACTCGCAGATCGAGTAGACGATCGGCCGTCCGGTCTTCTTCAGCGCGTCCCGCATCTTCGTGTAGCGCTCCAGGGCGGGACGGCCCTCGTTGTTGCAGTTGTCGTACTTCAGGTAGTCGACGCCCCAGTCCGCGAACGTTTGCGCGTCGATCTCCTCGTGGTCCAGCGCACCCGGCATGGTCTTGGCGCACGTCTGCACGCCGGCGCTCGTGTAGATGCCGAACTTGAGACCACGCGCGTGGATGTGGTCCGCCAGCGCCTTCATGCCGCTGGGGAACCGCACGGGGTGGTTGCGCAGCCGTCCGGTCTCGGGGTCGCGGGTCGCGTCCGCCCAGCAGTCGTCGACGTTGACGTACTGGTAGCCGGCGTCCTTGAGCCCCTTCGTCACGAAGATGTCCGCCATGTCGCGGATCATCTGCTCGTTGATGTCGCAGCCGGTGGTGTTCCAGTTGTTGAACCCCATCGGTGGCGTCAGCGCCAACGTCGGGTCCACGGCCGCTGCGGGTGTTGCCGGTACGACCACGGACGCTGCGACCAGCGCCAGCGCGGTGAGCAGTGATCTCACTTCGGCTTCTCCAAGGTGATCGCGAAGACGTGCAGGCGTGGCCCGCCCGTCCTGGGCAGGGTGACGGCGGAGAGCTCTCGGGCGGCGTCCAGGTCGACGGACTGGTGGAAGATCGACACCTGCCTGGTCACCGGACCGGACGGCGTGTGCATCAGCGTCGTGGTCACGGGTTCCGACTCGCCGAACTGCGGCCGTTGCTGCCAGGCCGTCACGCGGAACTTGGCCGCGGCGGCGCCGTCGGCGTACACCACCGCACCGTCCGCCTCGACGTTGCCGGTGTCGGCGGCCACGAGCAGGTGCAGCTTCGTGTACCTGCCAACGGGAACAGCGAGCGTCTGTCCATTTGCGACGGTGTTGTTCCTGCTGGCCTCGTCGCCGTTGTGGAACTCGAACAGCACACCGTCGTCGGTGACGGACCCGGTCTGCGGCAGTTGAGCGGCCGGATAGGTGTTACCGAGACCGTCGAAGTCGCCGTCACGGCTGGTGAACTCGTTCGACAGCCCGTCGTTGTCGAACGCGGCACTGATGTCCACCGGCACCGCGCTGCCACCGGGCGGCAACGCGGGCAGCCCCCAGCGCTGTGCGGGGGACGTGACCCGCACCGGCGCGATCGTGAAGTCGCGCTCCCCCTTGGCGTGGATCAGGGCCTCCTGGCCGCGGGCGACCTCCAGTTCGACCACGCCGTCCCGCACGCTCCACCGCGAGCAGCCGCGCACGGTCAGCGGCCCGTCGATGCCCGTGCGGACGCGGCACGGCTGACCGGCCTCGCTGCGGACGCGCACGAACCGGGTCCTGCCACCGCGCCGCACCGCGCTGACCAGGAACGCGCCCTCGGTGCGGGTGTTGTGGACCGTGACGTCCCGCCACGCAGCCGGCACCGCAGGGAAGATCCGGATCAGCCCGCCCCAGCTCTGCACCAGCATGTCCTGCAACGACTTCGCGGCGCTCAGCGGCGTCTCGATCACCGGCCCCGCCTCGAAGTACATGGTGTTGGGCTGCGCGAACCTGGCCACGAACTCGCGCAGGTAGCCCAGCGCCTCATCTCCGCGGGTCATCTGGGCCGCGATCGAGGCGGCGCCGGTGAAGGTGAAGCCCCGCAACGACCCCTCGAAGCTCAGCCAGTGCTTCAGCGAGCGCGCGATGAGGTCGCGGCGTTCCGGCTGCTCCCAGGTGACCTCGTGCAGCGGGTAGACGGCGAGCAGGTGCGAGTAGTGCCGGTGCGACTTCGCGAACGGCACCCCGGCGCCGATCATGAAACCACCCGCGTCCACCGGGTACTCGACGAGCTGGTCCAGCACCTCCTGCCAGCGCGGGGCCAGCGGGTCGGCGATCTTGAGGATCCGCGCCGACTCGATGAGCGTGCGGCACGACCAGCGCAGCAGCGCGAGGTCGTAGTTGCAGTCCGGCGCGACGCCGTACTCGGGCGAGTAGGTGGGCAGCAGGTGCAGCCTGCCGTCGTCACCTTTGCGCAGGAAATGCAGGTAGTAGTTCGTGGATCTGCGCAACACCGGGAAGACGGTGTCGCGCAGGACCCGTTCGTCCATGCTGTGCCGGTAGTGCAGCCACGCGTTGTGCAGCAGCCACGGCAGGTTCCCGATCTCCGGGTCCGGCGACGGGTGCAGCGGCGAGCCGACGAACCCGGCGTCCTGAAACGTCGGGTCGGTGCTGCGCCGCAACCCCATCGAGTCCGCGCGGAACTCGGGCCGCAGCGCGTCGACCAGGATCTGCTGGTGCTGCGAGATCGTGCGCGGGATGGGGTCGAGCTCGAGGTGGTTCGAGGCGAGCACCGGCCAGTACTCGAGCTGCGCGTTGAGGTTGAACCACACCGACGGCCACGGCGTCGGCTCCAGCCACGGCCCGGTGGTCGGCATGATCGGTGCTTCGCGGCGTGCGCCCGACGCGAGCTTGTACAGCTGGATCCAGTAGAAGCTCTGCATCAGCGCGTCCGGCACGGACACGAAGCTCTTGCGGTAGAAGCGGTGCCACCACCGCTGGTGCTGCCCGCGCAGCACCAGCGGTGGTGGCGCCGTGGTGATCGCGGTCCTGACCGCGGCCTCCGCGGTGCTGTCCGGGAACGAATGTTCCACCGACAACAGGAAGTCCTTGCCGCTTCGGCGTTCGCGCGTCCGGTACGCCGTGGCCGTCTGTCCACCCGCGACCATCTCCTGGATGACGAGCGTCAGCCCGTTCACGGTGCGGCTGACGGGTTTCGGGTTGGGCGGGAACGTCGCGGGCGGTGGCTCGCGGATCGTGCGCGGACTCACCGCGTCGAGCGCCTGGAACTCCAGCCGGAACGCCCGCTCGCCACTCGTGGGGCGAACCTCCAGGCACAGCAACGACTTCTCGGCGTGCACGAACGACCTGACCGCCAGCTCACCGCGGTCCGTGAGGATCTTGCCGCGCAGCTCGGCGTTCCACAGGTCGAGCCGCAGGTCGACCCCGGTGATCGTGCCGACCGGCGTCAGCAGCAGCCGTCCGACCGGCAGCCGTGCCACACCCCACTCGTTGCCGAACTGCGGCCGGTGGTCCTGCACCTCCGCGTGGTCGACGGTGAACCGGAGTGCGTTCGCGCCGGGCTCGCGGTAGACCGCGGTGGCGAGAAACCCGTTGCCCAGGAACGGTCCCTCGTACCAGGCGCGCGGAACCCGCAACCACACCAGGTCCTGCTCACCGAGGAACCTCTCCCAGTCGATCCTCGTCGTGCATCCGGAAGTCTCCGCTTCCGCCCCGGCGGGCAGCGCCGTGAGCGCCGCTCCCGCCACCACCCCGCCCATGAGCCCGCGCCGCGACAGCTCCACTCCAGCACCCTTCAGGTCCGTTGGCGGCGGCGCCTAAAGATCGGATGTGTAGGTCCGAACGCAGCCTAGGACCGCCAATGAAGACGGTCAAGACCGGTCAAGCCTCGGATGTAAGCGTTTACCGGAAGTACGCTGAGGCTGCCGCAAACCCTTGGAGGATGCTCATGACAGCGCGTTCCTACCCGTTCGGTCCGGTGGACGGGCTCGACCTCGACCCGACATACGCCCGACTGCGTGACGACGAACCCCTGGCCCGCGTCAAACTCCCCCACGGGGAAGAGGGCTGGCTGCTCACGAGATACGACGACGTCCGATTAGCGCTGAGCGACCCGAGGTTCAGCCTGGCGCAGGCGGCCGTGCGGGACACCCCCAGGATGGGCCCGACGCGCATCGGCGCGATCCTGACCGACATGGACCCGCCGGACCACACCCGGTTGCGCCGCCTGCTGTCGCACGCGTTCACCGTGCGCCGCGTCGAACAGCTGCGCGCCACCGCGGAACGCGTGGCCGCCGACCTGCTCGACGAGATGGAGAAGGCCGGGCCGCCGGCCGATCTGCTGACCGCGTACGCGATTCCGTTGCCCGGCTTGATGGTCTGCGATCTGCTGGGGGTCCCGTACGACGACCGCGACCACTTCCAGTCGCTCGCCGAGGCGTTCATGTCCACCACGGCGATGACCGACGAGGAGAAGCTGTCGAAGCTCGGGGAACTGGCGGGCTACCTGGCGGGCCTCGCCGACCAGCGCCGCGTGCACCAGGAGGACGACCTGATCAGCGCGCTGGTGGTGGCACAGGAGGAAGGCGACCGGCTCACCGCCGAAGAACTGGTGCAGATCACGGTGTTGCTGCTCGGCGCGGGGTACGACTCGACCGCGAGCCAGATCGCCAACTCGGTCCACACCCTGCTGCGGTTCCCCGACCAGGCCGCACTGCTGCGCGCGGAGCCGGGCCTGATGCCGGGCGCCGTCGAGGAGATGCTGCGGTGGATCCCCGGGCAGCAGGTCGCGGACGTCCTGCCCCGCTACGCCCTGGAGGACGTCGAGCTGAGCGGCGGCACGGTGCGCGCGGGCGAGGCCGTCCTGCTCGCGAAGCACGCCGCCAACCGCGATCCCCGCCAGTTCCTCGACCCGGACCGGTTCGACGTGACGCGCAACGCCAAGGGACACCTCGCGTTCGGGCACGGGCCGCACCACTGCATCGGCGCGCAGCTGGCGCGGATGGACGTGCAGGTCGCGCTGACGGCGCTGCTCCAACGGTTCCCGGACCTGCGTTTGGCCGGTGACGTGGAATGGCGGGTGGGCATGGCCATGCGGGGTCCGCTGGCGATGCCGGTCACGTGGTGACGGCCAGGCGGTGAGCTACGCCGACCGGCTTTGCGGGGTCAGCAGTTCGTTGATCGAGTCGAGCGAGATCCCGAGCGCACCCGCGAGGGCGGCGATGGTGAAGAACGACGGCGTGGGGGCACGTCCGGTCTCGATCTTGCGCACGGTCTCGGCGGACAGGCCGGCGCGGGCCGCGATCTCGACCATGCTCTCCTCGCCGCGGGCGTCCCGCAGCATCTGACCGAGCCGCCTGCCGCGCTCCCGTTCCAGCGACGTCAGTGGGATGCGCACCATGGCTGCGGATTCTACGCGAACCAGACGTGCCGGGTGGCGTGAGAAAAGTCCGTTGCGAGCCCGGCCGGGATCGACATAGGTTCGTCTTACACACGAGAGGAGGTGGTCCAAAGTTGTATAGCAACAGGACTCGTGAGGTGGCTGTCCGATAGGACCGCCTTTTGGTGACGCCTTGTCGTAAACCCAGGCAGCCACCCGGCCCCCGGACTTCGAGCGCTGGTCCCGCTCGGCCTGCTCGCGCAGGAGTCGTCCGGGGGTTGTCCCGTTTCAGGCCTTCTTCACGGCGAGAAGATCCGCCACGAACGCGTCGAACGCCTCGCCGAAGTTCTCCGCCCGCACCACCGCCGACGGGTGCACCGTCACGCCGACCCGCAGCCCGTCGTGCTCCACCACCTCGCCGCGGTGCTCGGTCAGCTTGAACGACGGCCCCAGCACCGCCTTCGCCGCGACGGCCCCCAGCACCACCACGAGCCGCGGTCTCACCACGCGGATCTCCTCCCGCAGCCACGGGAAGCAGGCCACGACCTCGCTGCGCCGGGGCTGCTGGTGAATCCGGCGCTTTCCCCGTTCGGTGAACCGGAAGTGCTTCACCGCGTTCGTCAGGTACGTCTTCGAGCGATCGATCCTGGCGGCCTTGAACGCCTTGTCCAGCAATCGCCCAGCAGGGCCGACGAACACGTGGCCCTCGGTGTCCTCGTGGTCACCGGGGCACTCCCCCACCATCATCAGCCGCGCCGGCACCGGACCTTCGCCGAACACGGTCTGTGAGGCGTCCTTGTACAGCTCGCAACCGCGACACTTCTTGGCCGCAGACTGCAACGCCGCCCAGTCTGCCCCCTCAGGGACGTACTGGGCGGCGTCCGCCGTCTTGCTCTTGCTGCTACTTGTCCGAGCGGAAGGCATCCTTGACCTTCTCGCCGGCCTGCTTGATGTCGGCCTTCGCGCGCTCGGCGCGACCCTCGGCCTGCCACTGCTCGTTGTCCGTGGCGTCACCGACGGCTTCCTTGGCGCGACCCTTGAGTTCGTCTGCCTTGTTGCTGAACTTCTCCTCGGCACCCATGTGAGGTGGTTACCCGGCGAGCACGCTCTGAAACAGTTGCTAAGGTGATCACTCGCGGTTGAGAACCCAGCCGCAAGCCGATGTGACGGCTTGCCCTGGGTGTGCCCGCCCTTCGCAACGCAGCTCCCAGAGCCCGTCGTCACACCGGCATGCCGCTGTGACCGTGACGACGCGAAAGGAGCAGGCGGTGTCGTCCGCGAGAATCACCGCCCTGGAGGCCGAGGTGGCGGGGCTGCGCAAAGCCCTGGTGTCCCGGACAGTCATTGGGCAGGCCACAGGCCTGATCGCCGCGCGCAAACCCTGCACACCCCAGCAGGCGTTCCAGCTGCTGGTGCACATCTCCCAGCACCACAACATCAAGCTGCACGTCGCCGCCGACCGGCTGGTCATGGCGTTCGTGCACGCGTACCTGGGACGGCCCGTCGAACCGGCCGACCAGATGCTGTGGGATCACGTCGACGCGACGACCGCGAACGACTCCGGTGGGAGCGACGACGGGTTCGCCGAGGAGGTCAGCAGCACGTCTCCCTGAGGCAGCGGGACGGGGGTCGTGCCGAGGTTCACCACCACGCGGAGCACTCCGCGGTGCAGCACGAGGCACTCCCCGTCCTGTTCCACCACGAACCTGTCCAACCGCGGGTCGGCCAGCTCCGGGCGGGAGCGGCGCAACGCGATCAGGGCGCGGTAGGTGTCCAGGACGACGGCGTGGTCGCCCTCAGCGGCCTCGTCCCAGCGCAGCCGCGAATTCTCGACCGTCTGCGGCGACATCGGGTCAGGAACGTCGGACTCGCCCCAGCCGTGCCGGGAGAACTCCCGCCGCCGGCCCGTCCGGACGGCCTCCGCGAGCTGCGGGTCCGGGAAGGACGCGAAGAACTGCCACGGCGTGGACGCAGCCCACTCCTCCCCCATGAAGATCATGGGCGTGTAGGGCGAGGTCAGCACTATCGCGGCCGCGCACAGCAACCTGCCGGTGGACACCGACGCGGACAGCCGGTCGCCCGTGGCCCGGTTGCCGATCTGGTCGTGGTTCTGCGTGTACGCGAGGAACCGATAGCCGGGGATCAGCGCCGTGTCGACCGGCTTGCCGTGGTGCTTGCCCCGGAACGACGACCAGGTGCCGGCGTGGAAGAACACCTTCTCCAGCGTGTTCTTCAACGCACCCGGTGCCGCGAAGTCCTCGTAGTAGCCGAAGGTCTCGCCCGTCAGCGCGACGTGCAGGCAGTGGTGCAGGTCGTCGGACCACTGCGCCTGCAGGCCGTACCCGCCGCCTTCGCGCGCCGTCACGAGCTTGGCGTCGTTCAGGTCCGACTCGGCGATCAGCGTGAGCGGACGGCCCACGGACGCCGAGAGCGCGTCCACCTCGACGGACATCTCCTCGAGGACGTGGGTCGCACGGCTGTCCGCCAGTGCGTGCACCGCGTCGAGCCGCAGCCCGTCGACGTGGAAGTCCCGCAGCCACTGCAGCGCGTTGTCGATGACGTACCGGCGCACCTCGTCGGAGCCCGGCCCGTCCAGGTTCAGCCCGGGGCCCCAGTCGTTGCGCCCGGCGAAGTACGGCCCGAACTTGTCGAGGTACGCGCCGGACGGCCCGAGGTGGTTGTAGACCACGTCGAGCAGCACGGCCAGGCCGCGCGCGTGGCAGGCGTCCACGAACCGCTTGAACCCGTCCGGCCCGCCGTAGGGGTGGTGCACGGCACCCCACAGCACGCCGTCGTAGCCCCAGCCCTCGACGCCGTCGAAGCTGTTGACCGGCATGACCTCGACGAACGTGATGCCGAGGTCCACCAGGTGGTCCAGCCGGCCGATGGCCGCGTCGAACGTGCCCTCGGCCGTGAACGTGCCGATGTGCAGCTCGTAGATCACGCCGCCCGGCAACGCCCTGCCGGTCCACGCGCCGTCGGTCCACTCGAAGTCGTGCGTGTACACGCGGGAGGCCTCGTGCACGCCGTTCGGCTGCCACAGCGACCGCGGGTCCGGGTACGCCTTGCCCTCGATGACGAACGCGTAGTCCGTCCCCTCGGCCTCGGAGTGCCACCAGTCGCCGTCGCGCTTCATCTCGTGGTCGGCACCGTCGACCCGCACGTGCACCGACTCGGGCGCGGGCGCCCAGACGGAGAAGCTCACTGATCCCCCTGCACCAGCAGCGCTACCGGATAGGTCTCGAGCAACGAGGCCAGGTCCTCCGTCGCCGGCCGCCCGGTGAGGACGTCCGTCCACTTCGCACCCGGCAACGGCAGAACCGTGTCCTGCCAGCCCTTCTGCTCCAGGCCGACCGGCAGCCGCGTCGCCACGGTGATCACGCCGGACCGTTCGAACGCCAGCACATGCTCGGCGGCCGGACCTTCCGCGTGCAACGCCCGGTAACCGTGCAGACCGCGCTTGCGCACCTGCAAAGCCTTCTGCACCACCAGGAGCTTCGCCGCGCCCGAGTCGTCGACCTCCGGCAGCCAGCCGGACTCCAGGCGTGCCAGCAGGTCCCGGCGCACGTCGTAGTCGACCGGCCTGCGGTTGTCCGGGTCGACCAGTGAGAAGTCCCACAGCTCGGTGCCCTGGTACACGTCCGGCACACCCGGCGCGGTGAGCTGGACCAGCTTCTGCCCCAGCGAGTTCGACCAGCCGGGAGCCTTGATCCGTTCCGCGAACGCCGCGACCTCCGGCTCGTTCAGCGCCTTCGCCGGCCAGGCGGCCACCTCGGCGTCGAACTCGGCGTTCCGGTCGACCCACGACGTCTTGATCTTGGCCTCGCGGGACGCCTTCTCGAGGTAGGCGCCCAGGCGTTCCTCCGTGAGCGGCCACGCGCCGACGAGCGACTGCCACGCCAGGCGGTTCAGCGAAGGCTCGGAGAGGCCGTGCTTCTGGCTCATCTCGGCCTCGAACGCCAGGTACTCGTTCGGGATCTCCGCCAGCACCGCGAGCCTCGCGCGCACGTCCTCCGACCGCTTGGTGTCGTGGGTGGACAGTGCCGTCATCGCGGTCGGCTCCGCGGACTCCCGCCGGGCCGCGCGTTCGTGGAACTCGCCGACGGGCATCCCGAACCGGTCCGGCGAACCGCCGACCTCGTTGAGCGCAACGAAGTTCGTGTACCGGTAGAACGCGGTGTCCTCGGTGCCCTTCGCGACGACCATGCCGGACGTCTGCTGGATCCTCGTCGCCAGCTCACCGTGCGGGTCGGCGCGGACCTGCTCGTCCAACGCGCGCACCGCGGACGACCTGCTCCGCTGCACCGCGATCTCCCAGTGCCGCAGGCCTTCCGGGAGGTAGGAGCGGTACACCGGGAAGTTGACCATCACCTCGGCGACGGCCTTGCAGGCGTCCTCGAACTCGACGCCCTGGACCAGCCGCGCGATCCGGCGCACCTCGGCCACCAGGATCGAGTCCGCGACCTGCTGCCGCGACGAGTGCTCGATCTCGTGGAAGTCGCCGCTGAAGGCGTCCCTGGGGGCGATGAACACGCCGCAGATCTCGCGCAACGCGTCGTAGCCCGTCGTGCCGTCGACCGGCCAGCTCTGCGGCAGCGACTCGTCCGGCCCGAGGATCTTCTCCACCACGAGCCAGCCGTCGAAGTGCTCGCGCAGCCGCCGGAAGTACCCGCCGGGGTCGGCGAGCCCGTCCGGGTGGTCGATGCGCAACCCCGTGACACCCCAGGACAACACCGCGCGGTGCGTCGCCTCGAACACCTCCGGGTCCTCGACCCTGACCGCCGCGAGCTCGGTGATGTCGAAGAACCTGCGGTAGTTCAGCTCGGTGTTGCCGCGTCGCCAGTTCGCCTTCAGGTAGTGCTCGTGGACCTCGTCGGGAGCGTCCTCGCCCAGCACCGGCAGCAGCACCTTGCCCGACGACCAGTCGATGTCGAAGTACTTCGCGTACTGCGACGCCTGGCCGTGCTCGAGCACGTCCTCCCACCACGGGTTCGGCACGACCATGTGGTTCGGCACGATGTCGACGACCAGACCGAGGTCCAGTGCCTTCAGCCGGTCCTGCAGCGCCACCCTGCCCTCGTCGCCGCCCAGCTCCGGCCGGGCGCGGGTCGGGTCCACGACGTCGTAGCCGTGCGTGGAACCCTCCCGCGCGTCGAGCATCGGCGACGCGTACAGCGCGCCGATGCCCAGGCGTGCCAGGTAGTCCGCGACACCGGCGGCGTCAGCGAAGGTGAAGGACGGTGTGAGCTGGACGCGGTACGTCGAGGACGGCGCGCCCATCAGCCCACCCGCTGCAGCACGACGAGCGACCGCGCGGTCAGCGACAGCTGCCCGGAGGCGGCGATCGGCTTCTCCTTGCCGCCGACCTCACCTGTCGTGGTGTCCACGACGACCCTCCACTCGGGACCGTACTCGGGCTCGGGCAACGTGACCTGGATGTCCTCGTAGTGCGCGTTGAAGGCCATCAGGAACGAGTCGTCGACCACCCGCATGCCGCGCGAGTCGAGGTCGGGGATGCCCTCGCCGTTGAGGAAGACGACGATGCACTTGCCGAGGTCGTCCTCCCAGTTCTGCTCGGTCATCTCCTCGCCGGCCGGCGTGAACCACGCGATGTCGCGCAGCTCGTCGCCCTTGCGGATCGGCCTGCCCGCGAAGAAGCGCTTGCGCCGGAACACCGGGTGCGCCTTGCGGAACGCGGTGAGCGCCGCGGTGAAGTCGGCCAGCTCCTTGTTGGCCTCCAGCAGCGACCAGTCGACCCAGGAGACCTCGTTGTCCTGGCAGTACGCGTTGTTGTTGCCGTTCTGCGTGCGGCCGAACTCGTCACCGTTCACGATCATCGGCACACCCTGCGACAGCAACGTCGTCGCCATCAGGTTCCGCCGCTGCCGCGCCCGCAGCGCGAGGATCTCCGGATCGTCCGTCGGCCCCTCGACACCGCAGTTCCAGGACCGGTTGTGGCTCTCGCCGTCCTGGTTGTCCTCGCCGTTGGCCTCGTTGTGCTTGTCGTTGTACGACACCAGGTCGTTCAGCGTGAAGCCGTCGTGCGCCGTCACGAAGTTGATCGACGCGTACGGCCGCCGGCCGTCGTCCTGGTAGAGGTCGCTGCTGCCGGTGATGCGCGACGCGAACTCGCCCATCGTCGCCGGCTCACCGCGCCAGAAGTCGCGGACCGTGTCGCGGAACTTGCCGTTCCACTCCGTCCACAGTGGAGGGAAGTTGCCGACCTGGTACCCACCGGGCCCGACGTCCCACGGCTCCGCGATCAGCTTGACCTGCGACACCACCGGGTCCTGCTGCACGACCTCGAAGAACGTCGCCAGCCGGTCCACGTCGTAGAACTCGCGCGCCAGCGTCGCCGCCAGGTCGAACCGGAAGCCGTCGACGTGCATCTCGGTGACCCAGTACCGCAGCGAGTCCATGATGAGCTGCAACGTGTGCGGCGAGCGCACGTTCAGCGAGTTACCGGTACCCGTGTAGTCCGTGTAGTAGTGCGGGTCTTCCTCTTCGAGCCGGTAGTACGACTCGTTGTCGATACCGCGCATCGACAGCGTGGGCCCGAGGTGGTTGCCCTCCGCCGTGTGGTTGTAGACGACGTCGAGGATGACCTCGATGCCCGCCTGGTGCAGGGCGCGCACCATGCCCTTGAACTCCTGCACCTGGTTCAGCGGCAGCGCCGAGTACCCGTCGTGCGGTGCGAAGAACCCGATCGTGTTGTAACCCCAGTAGTTGCTGAGCCTGCGCTCGGCCAGCGTGTGGTCGCTGATGAACTGGTGCACCGGCATCAGCTCGACGGCCGTGACACCGATCTTGATCAGGTGGTCGATCATCACCGGGTGCGCGAGACCCGCATAGGTGCCCCGCAGGCGCGGCGGGATCTCCGGGTGGTCGATGGTGAGACCGCGGACGTGCGCCTCGTAGATGACGCTCTCGTTGTACGGCGTCTTGGGCAGCCTGTCGTTCGTCCAGTCGAAGAACGGGTTCACCACCACGGACTTCGGCACGTGGGGCGCTGAGTCGTCGTCGTTGCGCTCGTCCGGCGACCCGAACTTGTACCCGTACAGCGCCTCGTCCCAGGCCAGGCCGTTCGAGATGGCCTTGGCGTACGGGTCGATCAGCAGCTTGTTCGGGTTGCAGCGGAGACCTCGCGCAGGGTCGTGCGGACCGTGCACGCGATAGCCGTACCGCTGCCCCGGGCCGATGCCGAGCAGGTAGCCGTGGTGGACGAACCCGTCCACCTCGGGCAGCCTCACGCGGGTCTCGGTGCCGTCGTCGTCGAAGAGGCAGAGCTCGACGTACTCCGCGACTTCGGAGAACAGGGCGAAGTTCGTGCCCACTCCGTCGTAGCCGGCGCCGAGCGGGTAGGGCCTTCCAGGCCAGGGTCGCACAATGCTCCTCGTCACAAGGCAGTAGAGCTACCGACAGACCATATCCGTGCGGCACCGTCGTGGCATCACGTCGTCGTGACCGGCAGATCAGGTCTTCATCAGACCCGGCCACCGGCTGCGGGGCCGGCGTTTCACGGCCACCAGCCCACGTGGAGCGGGTCCTCGGCTTTCGCCACGCCCCGGTCCGCGCGGGTCTTCGACAACGGGAGCCAGCGGTCTGCCACGATCAGGTGACTACCCAGCGAGCGCGTCTTGTACTCCAGGTGCCGCCGACACTTTGTGAGCCCGGCGATCGCCAGGGGAAGCCGGCGGGTGCGGCGCAGCTCAGCCACGTGCAGGTCCTCGGACGGCGCTGTCGTCCGCTCGCGCAGGCCGTCGTGCCGCGGGTTCACCACGCGGTGACGGACGTCGCAGAGCCCGGGCAGCGAGCACCGCGACCTCGCGGCAACGCGGTGCGCGGACAGTGCCCGCGCCCGTGCCGGGTCGGATGCGGGCCGGTAGGCCTGGTGGGCGATCACACTCGAAACCCTACGAGCGGGCACCGACAATTCCGGCCCGCTACAGCGAAGTTCTCACGAGAACAGGAGAGGCTTAACTCGATCGTGTGATCGTCACCCGTCGGCGACTACCGGCCGCCGTCACACTCCTTCGTGTGCCAGCACCAGCTGCCCACGTGCGGCCGTGAGCAACGTGCGGGCTTCCTGGATCTCCGCGTACTTCAGGTGTTCACACGCCGCCTCCGCGCACGCCAGCGCGTACTGCAGGGCCGTGTTGTCCTCGACGGGACCTGCGTCCCGCAGCGCGTCGCGCAGGGATTCCTCCGCGCGCCGTGCCCCGACGACCGGGTCGCCCAGCGCGGTCGGTCTCACCGAAGCGAGGACCTGCTCGACGGCCAGTTCAAGCACGCCGGTCGATGTCCGCGTGCCCACGGCTGAGCTCATTTGGTACGCCACCTCCAAGAACGTTCGTCTTCCGCCGTCCGGTGACGGCTTCACAGTACTCCTCAGGTCTATGACCTGCCGTTACGCAAAAGTTTCATCTTCCGCGGTTGCGGAGTGGCCGGGTGATCTCGCGGACCCTGGGGAAGAAGTCGTCCAGTGCCACCGGCAGGGGGATTCTCCAGTTCGGGTGCTCGTCGATCGTGCCCGGCACGTTGGGCTGCCGGGTCTCCCGCAGAGCGTCCTGGGGTGAGGTCAGGACCAACGCGCAGGGTGCCTGCGCGAGCAGTTCGTGCGCGCCCTCGACCCTGTCCGCGGTCTTGACGCCCTCCTGACGCATCAGCGCGTCGAAGTCGGGGCCGTCCGGTCCGGCGAAGAACGTCGCCGCGGTCGGCAGGTCGTGCGTGGAGATGCTGGCCATCTGGTTCGGGTTCCACTGCGACGGCGGGATCAGCGGGTGACCCTCCGCGTAGTAGTCGCGCTGGAAGTAGAGGACGGCGCTGGTCAGCATGCCGTTCTCCTGCAACGTCTTCGTGACGACCGGCTCGACCGTGCCGAGGTCCTCGCCGACCACGACGGCGCCGGCGCGGTACGCCTCCAGCGCGAGCACTCCGAGCATGGCGTCGGAGTCGTAGTGGACGTAGGTGCCCCTGCTGGGCGGCTCGCCCGGCGGGATCCACCAGAGCCGCCAGAGGCCCGCGACGTGGTCGATGCGGATGCCGTCGGCGTGCTTGAGGACGCTGCGCAGCACCTGCCGGAACGGCCGGTAGCCGGTCTCGGCGAGCTTGTCGGGGCGCCACGGCGGCAGCCCCCAGCCCTGGCCGTCCGCGCTGAACGCGTCCGGTGGCGCACCGACCGTGACGTCGATGGCGAACACGTCCGGGTCGGCGAACGTGTCCGCGCCGCCGGGGTCGACACCGACCGGCAGGTCGTGGATGACGCCGATGGCCATGCCGGCCTCGTGCGCGGCGAGCCGCACGTCCTGGAGCTGGCGGGTGCAGAGGTGCTGGAGCCAGGCGTAGAACCCGACGCGCTCGGCCGGCGGTTCGGCGCGGTCGGCGGGCCAGGTGCGCCAGTCCTTGCCGTGGACCTCGGCGAGGGCGCAGTAGGTCGCGAACTTCTCCAGCTCGGCGTCCATCTCGACGTCGCCGCCGGGGAAGAGCAGCTCCAGGGCCTGCTTCTTGGCGTCCCAGATCGCGTCGTAGTCGATCAGCTCGTGGTTCTCGGGCCTGAGGTCGCGGATGAGCTGCCGGGTGCGCGGGCAGGCCTGCAGGAACTCGGCCGTGTCGGTGACGCGCAGGTACAGCGGGTTCGCGAACCGGCGGCTGGTCGGTGAGTACGGCGAGCGCTCGACCGGGTGCGTCGGCGACGGCGCCTGCACGGGGTTGACGAGCACGACACCGGCGTCGAGCTCCAGGCTGCTGCGGCGCGCGATGGTCGCGAGGTCGGCGAAGTCGCCCATCCCCCACGACTCCTTCGAGCGCGCGGCGTAGAGCTGCAGCATCCAGCCCCAGGTGTGCGGGACGTCCGGCAGCGTCCTGGGTGCGACGGCGAGCGTGACGATCTGGTCCTCGGTGACGACGCGGTGCCAGCCCAGCGGGACCGAGTCGGGCACGTGCCGTTCGACGGCGAACGAGGTGCCGTCCTCCAGCTCGATGGTCGCCGGCCCGCGCAGGTCGTACGTCTCGTACTCGCGGACGACGATCGTGGGAGGGAGCTTCCGCTCGGCCCTGCGCCGCTCGACCTCGGCGAGCTCGCGGGCGACGGAGTCCTCAGTGGACGCGTCGACGCCGAACTGGGCGAGGACCTTCACCACGACCTCGCGATCGACCACGACCTCTTGCTGGTCCGCGTTTTCGTACCGTGTGGCAACGCCCCAAGCGTCCGCCAGCCGCGCCACCAACTCCTCCACAGTTACAAGCTATGTCATAGCCAGCGCCGCATTACCAGAGCAAATGGTCCCTGGTCACCCGATGGGTGCAGGCCGGTCGAGACACCCACGCAGAGATGCATTTACTTAGACATCCGATGCTTCACCTGGAACAGCCACGACCGCCTCGACCTCGACCAGGAAATCGGGTCCGAACAAAGCCGCCACCTGAACCAGCGTGCTGGCCGGGTTGGGCAGTTCTCCCAGGGCGGGACGGAGAATCTCGTCCCGCACGTCACGAATGGTCTGAACCTCCGACGCATCAAGCACGAACCACGTGAACTTGATGACATCCGACCAGTCGGCGCCGAGATTTTCGATGACGTGATGAAGATTGCCCAACGCCTGCCGCGTCTGCGCCGCGAGGTCGTCCACGCCGACCGCGCATCCCTGCGCGTCCACGGCCACCTGTCCGGAGACGAACGCGAGCCTTCCGGTGACCGTCACCGCGTGGGCGTAGCCGGGGGTGGTCGGCAGGCCGGGCAGTTCGGTCAGGCGCTCATGAGCGGGCATGGCGCCACAGTACTCAGGCGACCGGCCCGCTGGAGTTGCGCACGACCAGCCGCACCGGGTGCTCGGCCGGCTCGATCTCCCCGCCCCTGATCAGCGTGAACAGGTCGGCGACCGCCCGCTCCCCCTGCTGCTTCGCGGCCCCCTCGACCGCGGTCAGCCCGACCACGCGGGTGAGCTCCTGCCCGTCCAGCGACACGATCGACACCTCGTCCGGCACCGCGCGCCCGTCCCGCTGCATGCGCAGGAAGATCCCGACGGCCGCGGCGCCGTTCGAGCTGATCACCGCGGTCGGCAGGCGTTCGCCGTCGAGCAGCACGTCGACCACCTGCTCGCCGCCGTCGACGGTCGGCGAGCACCACACCGTCCACTCGGGACGGACCTCGAGTCCCGCGGCGACCAGGATCTCGTCGTAGGACTCGTCGACGCCGTCGGCCAGCACCAGTGCCACCTCGCGGTGCCCGAGCGCCTGCAGGTGGGACACGGCGGTCCGCAGCGCGTGGCGCAGATCGGTGTCGTCGACCGTGACGTGCGGTACCTCCAACGACTCCAGCGCCACCTGCTCCGAAGAGGACAGCGACATCGACAGCAGCAGCACACCGTCCACCCGGCGCCCCAGCGGGAGCTCGCCGAAGAACTTCGCGCGCGCGTCCGCGTCACCCAGGACGTAGAGCAGCACGTCGTACCCGGCCTGCCGCAACGCGCCCTCCGCGCCGGCCAGCACGGGGCTGACCTCGGACGTCAGCACCGCGATCGCGTACCGGCGGCCACCGGCCAAAGAGGAGGCGTCGCGCGCGATGGCGTACTTCATCCGCCGCGCGATCTCGCTCACGTGCTGCCTGGTCGCCTCGGACACGCCCGGTTCGCCCCGCAGTGCACGCGATACGGTCGCAGCGGACACCCCAGCGGCCTTGGCCACGTCGGACATGCTGGTCACGGCCCGAGCGTATTGGAGATCCATGAAGCCCGGCGACCTCGCCCCCGAGTTCACACTGCCCGACCAGGACGGCACCGACCGCAAGCTGTCGGCGCTGCTCGAGGACGGGCCGGTCGTGCTCTTCTTCTACCCCGCGGCGATGACGTCCGGGTGCACCGCGCAGAGCTGCCACTTCCGCGACCTCGCCAAGGAGTTCGAGGAGGCCGGTGCCCAGCGCGTCGGGATCTCGATGGACGACGTCGCGAAGCAGAAGGAGTTCGCCGAGCTCAACGGCTTCGACTACCCGCTGCTCGCCGACGTCGGTGGCGACGTGGCGGAGCAGTACGGCGTGCGGCGCCGGTTCGGGCCGATCCCGGTCAAGCGGCACACGTTCGTCATCGGCGCCGGCCGCGAGATCATCGAGGTGGTCAAGAGCGAGTTCTCGATGAACGCGCACGCGGACAAGGCGCTGGAGGCTCTCAGGAGTCGGTGATCGTCAGCACGCCGTAGGGCCCGGAGGCCTTGCCCTCGCGGACGGTCTCGCCGCCGATCGAGTACTTGCCGTGCACCTCGGCGCCGTCCGGGCCCGCGACCACCACGAGCATCACGGACACGGGCGCGGGTTCGGCAGGCACGTCGACGGCGTACGTCCACGGCAGCGTCACGTTCGCCTCGTTGCGGATGGACGCGCCGACGGTCGCGGTGACGTTGAACGCCTTGCCGACGCCGGTCACCTCGAACACCACGGTGCGCTTGCCCGGCACGGGCGGAGGTTCCGCCTGCACCACGGGCGGCGGCGGTCCCGGCTCCGGCGCCACGCCCGTCGAGGAGCTGAAGGTCTGCTTCAGCATGGTCGTCACGTGATTGCCGAACGCGAGTGAGCCCACGACCACCAGCACCGTGACCAGCAACAGCACCCAAGGCCACTTCGACGTCCTGGGTGGCTCGTGCAACGGCGGCGCGACCCCGTACTGCGGCGGTTGGTGCGACATGGAGACCCCCTGCTGAGGGAGTCGATCTCGCGCCTCCCGCTGTTACCCGTGGCTGAGACGCGGACGACGGCGAAACGGATCCGGGTCAGCCGATCCGCACCCCGGCCTGGGCGAGCTGCTCGACGTGGTCCGCGCTGAGCACCCCCGCGTCGTGCAACCGGTACTCCGCCGCGAGCTCGCGCGCCCGCAGCCGGAACGACCCGCCGTACAGCACCTCGCGCACCGCGGCCTTGATCGCTTTCGCCGACGGCGCCGACGTGCGCAGGTTCACCCCGGCACCGGAGCGTTCGACGCGGGCGGCCACCTCGGGCTTGTCCTCCGTCGCACCCGCCACCACCAGCGGAACGCCCTGGGCGAGCGCGAGCTGCACCCCGCCGAGCCCGCCGTTGGTGACCATCGCGGCGATCTCGGGCAGCAGCCGGTCGTAGGGCAGGAACGGCGCGGTGAAGGCGTTGGCGGGCAACGGGCCCAGGTCGTGCGTGCCGGTGCTGGCGACGACGGTGACCGGTTCGTCGGCCAACGCGTGGATCGTGGGCAGCACGAGCTGGTGCAGGTCCATGTCCGCGACCGTGCCCTGGGTGACGTGCACGATCGGGCGTCCTGCGGTCATCATGCGTTCCCACCAGTCCGGCAGGCCGGCGGACGGCGCCGCGTCGACCAGCGCACCGACGAACTTCACCTGCGGCGGCATGAACGCGCGCGGGTGCTCCAGGCCGGCGATGCCGTTCTGCAGATGCAGGTGCGACGACACGCTCGCGAGCCGGCGCTCGCCCTCCGGCAGCCCGAGCCCGGCGAGGATCCGGTCGCGGTGCTCGAACACCGGCTTGAACACCACGTTGTCCAGCAGCCCGCGCACGGCCGCGTAGCGCAACCGGGCGAACGCACCGGTCCGGTACCGCAGACCCGGTCCGAACGGCGGCACGTCCGGCGCGGGCAGCATCATCGGCGTGACGCCGACGCTGACGGCGCGCGGCCCGCCGAGCAGTTCGAGCACGGTCGCCCCGACGTACGCGGTGTCGTGCACGACGAGGTCGGCCGACTGTTCGGCCAGCAGCCGCTGCAGGTCGGCGACCTGCGCCGGGATCGGGTCGAGGAACACCGCCGTCATGTCGTAGCGCAGCTTCGCGATGCCCTTGAGCCGGGCGCGCTCGGGGAACAGCTCGTCGACGTTGCGCCCCTGGTGGTCGATCGAGGCGTCCATCCCGACGAACTCGGCCCCGGTGGCGGCGATCCTGTCCGCGAACACCCGGCCGGTGCACCAGCGCACGTGGTGACCGCGGTCGGTCAGCGCACGGGCGATGGGCAGCAACGGCGCGACGTGGCCGGGCACGGGCATGGTCGCGAACAACAGGTTCAGTCGGGGCACCGGCGTAGTCGATCAGATCGCGCTTAACGCGCCCTAATTCGTCATCTCAATCCGGCCAGCACGAAGTCGGCGATCTCCCCCGCCAGCTGTCCTGGCGTCTTCTGCCCGTCCGGCCGGAACCACATCGGCAGCTGGTTGACCACACCCAGCGCGATCCGCACGACCGTGTCCGCCGGCACGACGGAGCTGAACTCGCCGTCGGCCTGCCCCTTCTCGACGACCGCGAGGAACGTCTCGTGGTAGCGGCGGCGTTCCGCGCGGAAGTCGGCCATCCGGTCCTCGCCGAGCCGGTGCAGCTCGCGGACGAACACCGCCGTCTCGTCGACGTGGTCGGCCGTCGAGGTGACGAGCGACGCCAGGATCTCGCGCACGGTCTCGCCCGCGGGCAGGCCGAGGCCGATGATCCGGTCCATGTCGGCGGACTGGGCCGTGATCAGCAGCCGGTAGATCTCGAAGAGCAGGTCGTCCTTCGAGCGGAAGTAGTGGTAGAGCGCGCCCTTGGTGACCTCGGCGGCGTTGACGATCTCCTGCACCGAGGTCGCGTCGTAGCCCTGCGACGCGAACAGCCGCACGGCCGCGTCGATGATCTTCTGCTCGGTCGCGCCAGGCATCGTCAGGCCTTCGGTGCCAGCGCGCGCACTTGTTCGATCTGGTCACCACCGGTCGGGAGCAGGGCGATGATCGGGGTGTCGACGCCCTGGGCCTGGTACTCGGCCACGCGGTCACGGCACTGCGCCGGCGACCCGTGCACTACCAGCGCGTCCACGACCTCGTCCGGGATCGACTTCGACGCGGCCTTGCGGTCGCCCGCCGCCCACGCCTCGTGCATCGGGCGCAGCGCCTCGCCGCGGCCCAGCCAGTCGTGGAACGCCGCGTAGGCGGGCACGGTCAGATAGGTGCTGATCAGCATGCGTCCCAGCGCCCGCGCGGCGTCGGCGTCCTCGGTCGGGCAGACGAAGATGCGGGCCGCGAGCTCTGCGTCACCCAACTCGGCGCGGACCTGCGGCACGTCGGTGGCGGCGAGCCAGTTCGTGATCGCGCCGTCGGCCTCGCGACCGGCCAGGCGCAGCATGTTCGGGCGCAGCGCCGCGAGCATGATCGGCACCTTCTCGGTCGGCGGCCGCTCCAGCTTGAAGCCCTTGACCGAGAACGTGTCGTAGTCGGCGCTGACCTTCTCCCCCGCCAGCGCGGCCTTCAGGAACCGCAGCGTGTCGCGGGTGCGCTTGAACGGCTCCTCGAACGGGATCGCGTTCCAGCGCTGCACGATCGCGGGCGACGACGAGCCGATGCCCAGCACGAAACGCCCGCCGGTCACCTCGGCGAGCGTCGCCGCGGTCATCGCCAGCGTCGCGGGACCGCGCGTGTAGACGGGCGCGATCGCAGGGCCGAACCGCAGCTCGGAGGACCACTGGGCGGCCAGGGCGAGCGGCGTGAACGCGTCGGTGCCCGTCGTCTCGGCCGACCACACGTCCGTGTAGCCGAGGCCGGCGAGCTCGGACACCAGCGCGCGGTGCTCCAGCACCGGCACACCGATCAGCGGCAGCGTGATTCCCCAACGAGCCATGAACGCCTCCAAGCCTGCGACATTCCTAAAAGCCGTGGGCTGGTGATGTTGTCGGCACGCGAGAGGAACGCTCGCGTGCCGACAACATCACCAGCGACTTGGGAGGCACCCTACCGACCGGTCGGTATGCTCACAACCTCACTTCTTGCGGGCCATGGTCAGCCCGTCCGCGATGGGCACCAGCACCGACTCGACGCGCGAGTCGGTGCGGACGAACCTGTTGAACGCGTCGATCGCGGCGGCGTTGCCCTCCGGCTGCTCGTCGGCGGCCTCGCCGTAGTAGAGCGTGTTGTCGGCGAGCAGCAGACCGCCCTGCCGCACTCTCGGCACCAGCAGGTCCCAGTAGTGGACGTACCCGACCTTGTCCGCGTCGATGAACACGAGGTCGATGACGGGCTCCTCCGGCAGCTCGGCCAGCGTCACGGCGGCCGCGCCGATCCGCAGGTCGATCCGGTCGCGCACGCCCGCCGCCTGCCAGGCCTCCTCGGCGATCGTGGTCCACTCGGCCGAGAGGTCGCAGGTGATGACCTTGCCGGACGGGGGAAGGGCCTGCGCGAACGCCAGCGTGGAGTACCCCGTGTAGGTGCCGACCTCGACCACCGTCTGCGCGCCGGTGAGCTTGACCAGCAACGACAGCAGCACCGCCTGCTCGTGCGGTATCTGCATCTCCGCCGAGTCGCCGAGCTCGGCCGTGCGGGCGATCAGCTTCTCCTGCACGGCGGTGGGCTGGCCTGCCTGCTCGCGCACGTAACGGTAGATCTGCGGGGTCATGACCACGGTCTTGAAGTCGTTCACGCGCGGCCTTCTCTCATAGTCGGGTGACGAACGTCCTGAGTGTCTCTCCGTACTCGGGCCTCAGCGGGCGTTTCGCGAGGTCGTGACCGATCGCGGACAAGATGGCCGCGCGATGCGTGTGATAGCGGCTCACACACACGTTCTCCCGGCTGACGAGGAAGAACTCGTCGAACCGGTCGCGCTCCGCGTCACTGGTGGGCACGCTCGTGCGGCCGGCCTCGCGCAGCAGCGACGGGCCGCTGGGCACGAGTCTGCGCATGACCTCCATGTGTGCCACCAGGTTCGCCTTGCTCGCGATGGAGAGCGGTTCGGCCGCCACGGGCCCCAGAGCGGCACGCGCCCGGCGCAACAGGCCGGGCAGTGGCTCGTAGTCACGTGCCCATCGCCCGCTGAACGCCGGGTCGAACGTCACCATCATCGGCCGGATGACGTCCTCGTACACCTCACGGGAACAACTGCCCGAATAGGCGAGCATCACCGAGTACGCGTCGTATCCAAGCGCAGCGAGGCGGACTAGTTGCGAATCAGGCTCGCGTATCAGCCGATCGAGTGAAGCCGAAAGAAACTTCCACACCAGGAATGCGCCCTGATGGCCGAGAAACCACCGGTGCACGGCGTGTTCCACCGGGTCTTCCGGAGCATTGATGTCGATCACCGTTTGAAAGCAGCGTTCCGCGCACGGAATCAGTTCCACGTCCGGCATCGGCAGCCGCAGCACGGGCAGGTCGACCCAGGAGTGCCCCCACGGGGGCACGTAGAGGGGAGCACTCATCGTCGACCCTCCACTTCGGACACAAGAGTGTCGAGCAGGTCGGCCACCTCGCCCAGCGCGGTGTCCAGCGGCCGGTCCTCCACGATCGGCGGCACCTCGTCCGCCAGCCGGTCGAACACCTCCGCGATCCGGGGCGCCTGCGGACGGCGCGCACCGACGTGCACGGCCTGGCGCAACGCGATCGCGAGCCCCGCGTGCAGATAACGCAGCAGCCCCGTCTGGTCGAGCGCGGTGAACGCGGCCTGGGTGCCGAACGGGACGACGTCCTGGTTGTGCAGGTTGGTCGGCAGGCTCTGCACCGAGGCGGGCGCCGCGGCCCTGCGCATCGCGGCGATCGTGGCGGTCGCGCAGAGCTGGACGCCCTGCACCGCGTGGTGCTGACCGGGAAGCGGGCTGAGCATCGGCGGCAACCCGTTGGTGCGGTGGGGATCCACCAGCAGGTCGAGCTGACGTTCGGCCAGGTTGCCCAGCTGCACCAGCGCGACGTTGAGCTGGTCGGCAGCGAACGCGCTGGGCTGGCCGAAGAAGTTGCCGCCGTGCACGATCTCCCCGGACTCCGGGAAGAACAACGGGTTGTCGCTCACGCCGTTGAGATCGCGGCACACCACGTCGTCCGCGTGCCGCACGCTCGTGCCGGCGGCGCCGATCAGCTGTGGCGTGCAGCGGATGCTGTAGGGCTCCTGCAGCGGACGCTCCCCGGATGGCTTACTCCCTTCGAGCCAACTTCTGATGGCCGCACCCGATTCAGCGACGTCCGGATGCCCGAACGCGGCCAGTAGTCCAACCGACGTGAACTCGGTGCCGCAGCCCAGGACGTCGGTCATCAAGGCGGACAACAACTCCGCCGTCCGCCGAGCGCGAACCGATTGCGCCACAGCGAGTCCTAGTGCTGCGGCGGTCACCGAAATTCCGTTGACCAACGCGAGCGCGTCCCGGCCGTCCAGCACGAGTTTCCCAAGCCCTGCCCGTGTGAGCGCTTCCTCGGCAGGCATGAGCCGTCCTCGGTGGAATGCGTTCCCGTTACCGCGCAACGCATGCGCCACATAGGCCAGTGGCTGGAGATCACCACTCGCACCGACTGACCCCAAACGTGGTACTGCTGGGGCGAACTCGGTGTCCAGCATGGCAGTCAGCGACGCCACGACCTGCTCGGACACTCCGGATCGCCCCTGTGCCAACGAGAACAGCCGCGCGAGAACGGCAGCTCTGGCGACCCCCGGCGGCATCAGTTCACCGTGGCCGACGATGTGGTGCAGGATGGTGTTGTCACTCTGGCCGGCGCTGTCCGCGCGGCCCTCGAACTCGACGAGCGGGCCGAAACCCGTTGTGACACCGTAGATGGCGCGCCCGGACGCGCTGACTTCGAGCACGAACTCACGGCAGCGCGCGATGCGTTCCCGCACGTCTTCAGGCAGTTCGACGTGCAGCGGATCGCGGGCGAGTTCGAGGTGCGCGGGTTCGAGGCGTGCGGCCAGATTCAAGGCAGCAGAGGAAGTTCCGACAGGCACGATGCCTCCTGGGGACTGGGAGCCACTCGCGACGATCCCCGTTGACCTGTCTGCGAGGAAGGGCCTTAGGTACGCAGTAGACGAGAAAAAGTTCTCAGCAGTCCTTCGGCGTGATCAAGCCACCGGAGCGGTGATCGAACTCTCCGCGCACGATTCGGGCCAAAAGGTCGGCGGACTGCTCCACCGGGGTGAACCTGCCCTCGTCGCGCTGAGACCTCGCCCACGTCGAGATCCTTCGCTGGTCCGGATCGTCCGAGTCCATGGTGGCCCCACGGCGCATCAAACCGACATCGACCATTCCGGGGTCGTAGCCGAGAACGGCGATCGGGCGGTGTTTCAGTTCGACCGCGAGGTTCTCGGTCAGCTTGATCACGGCCGCTTTGGACACCGAGTACGCCGTGACGTAAGGCCACCGGTGCACACCGGCATTGCTGACCACGTTGATGATCCGGCCGCTCGTCATCGTGCGAATCGCCGCGTTCGCCGCGAACGCGGTGCCGCGCAGGTTCACCTCGACCGTGTGCCACCAGTCGTTCTCGTCGACCTGCCACGTCGGACCGACCGGACCGCCGAGCGCACCGTTGTTGACCAGCACGTCGATCCCGCCCAGACTCTCGATGAGCTCAGGCGTCGCGTGCGGGTCGCCGAGGTCGGCTACATGCGACTCGACATCCACGCCCTGGGCCCTCAGTTCGGCCTGCGCGGTGTCGAGAGCCTTCTCGTCGCGTCCTGTTATGACGAGCCGATGTCCTTGCGCGCCAAGGACCTCGCTGAACGCCCTGCCGAGCTCCTTGGCGCCACCGGTGATGAGCACCCTCACCTAGGGGTGTCCTTCAGCAGGCGACGGAGGATCTTGCCTGAGACGGACTTCGGTATCTCTCGCACGAACTCAACCTGGCGCACCTTCTTGTAAGGCGCCACCTCCGCGGCCACGAAGGCCATCAGCTCGTTCGCGGTGACGTCGCCTTGCGTGACCACAAAGGCTTTGGGCACTTCGCCGTTAACCCGATCGGGCGCACCGATCACCGCCGCGTCCAGCACGGCGGGATGCCGCCGCAGCACCGCCTCCAGCTCGGCGGGCGCGACCTGGTATCCCTTGTACTTGATCATCTCCTTGATGCGGTCGACGACGTGGAACCGGCCGTTGTGGACTCGCACGAGATCCCCCGTGCGCAGCCAGCCGTCCACGAAGGCGTCCCGCGTGGCCTGCTCGTCGCCGAGGTAACCGTCCATGAGCTGCGGTCCGCGGATGAGCATCTCGCCCTCCGCCGCGTCCGTCGTGGTACCCGGTTGGACGATCCTCGCCTCGGTACCGGGACACAGCACACCGACGCTCGTCGGGTCTGATTCCAAGTCGTAGTCGAATGTCTGGTGCGTGCCGCCGGCTTCGGTGAGGCCGTATCCCTGCCGCAGAGGCGCTTGGAGCTTGCGTTCGGCTTCCTGGCGGATCGTGTCGTCGAGCGGGGCCGCGCCGCAGAGAACGAGCTTGAGGCCGAGTCCCGGTACCGGCTCTGGGAGATCCGCGATGGCGGCGGCGAGCGGAGGAACGAGAAACGCCCGTGTGACGCGATGTTCGGCCAGCCGCCGCAAGTAGGTCGCGGCGTCGCTGCGCGGCATCGTCACGAGCGTGGCGCCGCCGAGCAGGCCGGAGTTGAGGATGATCGCGAAGCCGTAGACGTGGAAGAACGGCAGGTTCGCGGCGAGCACGTCGGTCTCGTCGATGCGCCAGCCGGGGCGGTGCTGCTCCAGGTTCGCGACGAGCGCGCGGTGGCTCAGACCGACGGCCTTGGTGAGACCCGTTGTGCCGCTGGAGAAGAGCACGACCGCCGTGCTGTCGGGGTTTCCCGGTGGGAGCGAATCCTCCTGGCTGTCGGGAAGGTCGTCGAGGTCGAGCGTCGCGGTGACGTTCGCGAGGTCCTTGAGCCGCGCGATCTCCGGCGGCGTGAGCATCGGGTTGATGAGCGCGGCCGTCGCACCCGCGGCCATGACGGCATGGAGGCCGACGGCGAACCTGGGTCTGTTCAGGCTGGCGATCGCGACCGTGTCACCGGGCCGGATCCCAGCCCTGACAAGGCCTTTGGCCGTGCGCTCGACCTGCTCGCCGAGCTCGTCGTACGTGAGCGACTCGCCCGTGACGGCGTCCACGAGCGCGAGTTTGCCGTTGTGCCGTGCGCGTTCCAGCACGTGGTCGGGAACCGTGCGTTCGGGAACGGCCACCGCCGGCAGGGGGCTGCGGTAGATCACTGGCTCGGCTCCGGTCTCCACGTCGCCGCGCCTGATGCACGGCGACGTGGCCGGACACTATCGACACTTTTCGTGATCGTGTCGATGAGTTGGTCAAAGACCCACACCGAAAATGGTCAGAGACTCACGCCGCGCTCGGCCAGCCAGCCGACGGGGTTGATCTTCTGACCGCCACCGGCCCACACCTCGAAGTGCACGTGCGGCCCGGTCGACTGCCCGCGGTTGCCGATCGTCGCGATCTGCTGCCCGGCCTTGACCTTGGCGCCCTGCGGCACGTCGATGGTGTTCATGTGCCCGTAGACGGTGATGGTGCCGTCCTCGTGCTGGATGCGGACCCACAGCCCGAACCCGGACGCGGGCCCCGCCTCGACGACGGTGCCGTCCATGACGGAGACGATCGGCGTGCCGATGGCGTTCGCGATGTCGATGCCGTTGTGGCTGGTTCCCCAGCGAGCGCCGAAACCGGACGTGAACGAGCCCTGGGCGGGCCGCACGCACTTGGGGCGCTTCGCCTCCTGCTCGGCCGCGATGCGCGCCTGCTCGGCCTTGGCGGCCTCCAGGCGCTTCGCGTAGGCGCCCTCCGCGGACTTGAGGGCCTCCGAGACGTGGAACTGCGCCTGGATCTGCTCGGCCTGCAGCAGCTTGCGCGCCTCGGAACCGGTGGCGACGGAGTGGATCGTCTGCGGGCCCTGCTGCTGCGGCTCGGCGGTCATGACCGCGGCGAGGTTCTTGGTGGCCGCCACGGGGGCGATCACGCGGTCGATCGGGGTGACGGCGGACGCCGCCTGGGCGAAGCCGGCGCCGGCGAGGGCACTCGCGGCGACCACCACCGCTACGGCCTTCTTGCGGTCCAGGTCCACTCTGGTGATGACGTCGACCAGCGGACCTTTCGCACGATGCCGTGCCAAAACTGCCTCCATGCACTCGGGGGAGTTCGGCAACCGCGCTTCGCCTGGCGTCGGGGGGCCTGGCTGCGGGCTTCGGGGGCCCGGTGGTGGACTGGACCGCTTCGGGAGGCGTTCCGTGTCCTTGCGGTTATCGAACCGTGACATGCGGCGCAGAACGTAACCTCGTGTCACCGGCCCGAGCAAGCGAAGTGGGGGTTCAGGTGATTAGGCCCACTGCTCGTCACTTTGGGTAATCGATCGGTTTAGGCCATGGTCACCGCGCTTCAGACCAATCCTCGCCTCGGCGTTTGTACTGGTCAGTCGCTTAATCGTGAAAGGTTTGCCGCCCGGAGGCGTGGGGACGGCGGCCCTCAGGTGGTTACTTCGTGTGTGCGAGGTCGTTTGGACCCCCTGGGCACGACAAAGGGGCCGCCGGACGCACCTGGCGTCCGACGGCCCCTCAAGCCGAGCGGTGCTTACTTGTACTTGGCCGCGGCCGGCGGCAGGCCCACCACGGGCAGACCCTCGTGGATCACCTTCATGGCGTTGAACCACGTCGGTGCGGCCACCTGGCCACCGAAGACACCCGAGTTGCTGCCGCCGCAGAGGCGGATCGGGTTCGCGCAGATCACCTCGGGGCGGTTGCCGTCGGCATAGGTCATGACGGCGCCCGCGTACTGCGGCGTCGCGGCCAGGAACGCGACCGACTTGTGCTCCTCGGTGGTACCGGTCTTGCCGATGGCCGGGCGGTTCCAGCCGGAGGCGGAGGCCGCCGCAGCAGCGGTGCCGCCACCGGTCGTGTCGTGCGACATGCCCTGGGCGAGGGAGGCGGCCAGGTCGGGCTTCACCGCTTCCTCACAGGGCTTCTCCTTGAGCGGCATCGGCTTGCCGTAGCGGTCGAGGACCTGCTCCACCGGGGTCGGCGGGCACCAGGTGCCGCCGGAGACGATGGTGGCGGCCACGTTCGCCAGCTCCAGGACGCTCGTGGCGCCGGGGCCGAGGGTGTAGGCACCCGAGTTGTTCTGCTTCGTCCAGTCGCCCTGCGACGGGCCGTTGGACTTGTCGGGCAGCAGGGGCTCGCCGCCGCGGTTCACGCCCTGCAGCGTCTCGCGCATGCCGAGGCGGTAGGCCATGTCGACGGTCTGGCTCAGGCCCGCCTTCTCCTGCAGGATCACGAAGCCGGTGTTCGGCGAGGTCGCGAGGGCCTGGGTGAGCGACATCTTGTCCGGGTAGTTGCCCGCGTTCTGGACGGTCCACGCCTTGCCGCCGTTGGGGTAGACCCGCGACGAGTAGGTCTTGGGGACGTCGATCTGCCGGTCGATGCCGGTGATGCCCCGCTCCAGGGCCGCGGCGGCGGTGAAGATCTTGTTCACCGAGCCGGGACCGAACGGCAGGACCTCGGCGGGCACGGGACGGGCGACCTGGCCGAGCTCGGCCTTGTTGCCGTAGTCGCGGGAGGCGACGAGGGCGCGCACGCGGTGCTTGTCGGTGCCCGGCTGGACGACGGACATGACGTTCGCGATGCCGTTCTGGGTCTTCGGCACCTGCTGCTCGGCCGACTGCTTCGCGGCCTTGGTGGCCTTCGGGTCCATCGTCGTCTTGATGGTGAGGCCGCCGCGCTGCAGCTGCTTGTCGGTGATGCCGGACTCGCGCAGGTAGTCGAGCAGGTAGGAGCAGAAGAAGCCGTAGATCGGGCCGTCACCGGCGCCGACGCAGCCCTTGGGCAGGATCTGCAGGTCCTCGACGACGCCCAGCGGCGCGGCCTTGAACTCCTCTGCCTTCTTCTTGGCCTCGGACTCGTCGGAGCCGAACGCGCCGTTCTCGCGCATCTTGTCGATGACGATGTTGCGGCGCTCCAGCGCCTTCTCCGGCGACGCGCCGGGGTTCAGCGACGAGGGCCGGTTCGCGATCGCGGCGAGCAGCGCGGCCTGCGGGACGGTCAGCTTGTCGGCGGTGGTGTTGAAGTACGCCTTCGCCGCCGCGCCGACACCGTAGGTCTGGTTGCCCAGCGGCACGATGTTGAGGTAGCCGGTGAGGATCTCGTCCTTGCTCATCTGCTGCTCGAGCTGCAACGCGACCCGCGCCTCGCGCATCTTGCGGCCGACCGTCGCCTCGGTGGCCTTCTCCCAGGCCTCCTGCTCGTTGTCGGCGCCGAGCACGAACGCCATGTAGTTCTTCACGTACTGCTGGGTGAGCGTCGACGCGCCCTGCGTCGCCCCACCGTCCACACCGGCCTTGGCGGCGGCGCGGGCGATGCCCTGCCAGTCGACGCCCTGGTGCTCGTAGAACCGCTTGTCCTCGATCGCCAGGATCGCGCCCTTCATGGTGTCCGCGATGTCCTTGGTCTCCAGCGGGATGCGGTACTGGTCGTACAGGTAGGCGATCGGGTCGCCGTTCATGTCCTGGATGGTGGTGACGAGCGGCAGCTCGCCCTTGGCGAGGTCTCCCGACGTCTGGTCGACCGTGTCGGCAGCGCGGTTGGACGCGAGCCCGAGACCTCCGACGAACGGGAACACCATCGCAGCGAGGAGCACGCCCGCCGTCAGGCACAACCCCAGCAACTTGACCAAGCCTGACGCGCGTGCGGCGAACAACCCGCAACTCCTTCCGAGCAAAATCCCCAGAGACTCTCTACATGTATAAGTCGCGCGGAAGGCCCAGGAGGTTGCGTCCACTGATCGACTGATTTCCAACCTACCGGAGTAGTCGGAGCCCGATCGTCGGACTGGCCCTGCGCACCTCGACGCCCGCGTGGTCGGGAAGGACGTCGTCGAGGAACCCGTAGCGCGACAGTTCTTCGTCCGGCCGCCTGCTCACCGTCCGCCACCACACGGCGATGTCCCCCCAGCCGGGAGCGGACAGCGAGCCGCCGAAATGTTGCACGGACAGCGCGGCGCACAGGTTCGCGAACCGCACTCGGTGTTCGAGGGGCCACCCGGCCAGAGTGCCCATCACGAACCCCGCGCCAAACACGTCACCGGCGCCGGTCGCGTCGAGCTGCGCGACGTTGAGCCCGGGCACGTCCACGCACTCACCGGTGGCGCTGTCGACGGCGACCGCTCCCCTGCCCCCGCGTGTGACGACCACCACGGGCACGTGCTCGGCGAGCTTGCGCGCGGCGGCCTCCGGGGTGTCGGTGCGCGTGTAGCCCTGCGCCTCGACGTGGTTCGGGAGGAACACGTCATAACCGTCGAGCCTGCGCAGCAGCTCCGGCGACCACGCCCCGGTGCGGTCCCAGCCGATGTCGGCGAAGAGCTTCGCGCCGTTCTGCTTCGCCGTGCGCACCCACTGCTCGTCCTCGGCCTGGATGTGCACGAAACACGCCTTGGTGGACGGCGGCGGATTGAACAGGTCGTCCGCGACAACCGGCGCCTTGTGCCCGTGCGTGACCATGCTCCGGTCACGCTCCATCGCCATGCTCACCGTCACGGGCGAGTGCCAGCCGTAGAAGCGACGGCAGTAGGAGAGGTCGACACCCTCCTGGTCCGCCAGCACGTCCCAGCAGAAGTCGCCGTACGCGTCCTCCCCGAACGCCGCCGCCAGCGCGGTCTTCAGTTCGAGCCGGCGCAACGCCACCGCGAGGTTCGCGATGCCGCCGGGACACGAGCCCAGCCCCTCGGCCCACACCTCGGTGCCCGGCTCCGGCGGGCGGGGCAGGCCGGTGAAGATGATGTCGAGGAAGACGGTGCCGGTGAGCAGCACGTCGTAGTCCGGTTGCGCCATGCGTAAACCTTGCCACCCCTGCCAGGCCGTCATGCGATAGAAACGTCGGCCGTGGGGGTTCCGCTCAGGAAGAACGTTCAGTTCCAGCTGCTCTGGATCGGCGGCGCCGTCTCGCAGCTCGGCGCCACGATCACGACGCTGGCGATGCCGCTGCTGGTCGTGGCGCTCACCGGCTCGTACCTCCTGCCCGGCGTGATCGCGGGCGCGCGGGCCGCCGCGTTGCTGCTCACCCTGATGCCCGCGGGCGTGTGGGTGGACCGCTGGGACCGCCGCAGGACGCTGGTCTGGAGCCAGTCCGTCCAGGCTCTCGCCGCCGCCCTGCTGGCCGCCGCGGTCTTCACCGGCCACGCCTACGTCGTCGTCTTCGTCGCGCTCGCGATCGTCGACGGCGTCTGCACCGCGTTCGCCGGCCCCTCCCGCACGGCCGCGATCCAGGCCGTCGTCCCCCAAGAACAGCTCACCACCGCGTACGCGCAGGAGGAGGCCCGCGGTCACGCCGCGCGGGTGGCCGGACCGCCACTCGGCGCCCTGCTCATGGCGGTCGGCCGCGCGGTCCCGTTCGTGGCCGACGCGATCACGTACGCGGTCGCCGCGATCTGCGCCTGGTTCGCGAAGATCCCTGCCCGCGGTGAGCAGAAGCCCCGCCGGCGCATGCACCACGACATGAAGGACGCGGGCCGCTGGCTGTGGCACCAGACCGGCCTGCGCAACCTCACGGTCATCTTCCTCGTGCTGAACCTGCTCGGCGGCGCCTCGATGCTGCCGGTGTTCGCACTGGTCGCCGAACGCGGCGGCACCGGCCTCGACACGGGCCTCGTGTTCGCGGGCATCGGCGTCGGCGGCGTCATCGGCTCGCTGCTGTCGCCCAGGGTCACCCTCGCGCCGGGCAGGCTCATGGTCGCCGTGCTCGTCGTCTTCGGCGCCTGCGATCTCGCGATGGCACTCCCGTTCGGCGTCTTCTGGCCGTTCGTGCCGCTGGCGCTGACCGCGGTCGTCACGCCGTTGATCAACGTGTCGGTGTCCGCGTTGCACTCGGCGCTGGTCCCCGAGGACATGATGGGCCGCCTCGACGCGGTCTCGACGCTGGCCGTCCGGGTGCTGACCCCGCTCGCGCCGGCGCTCGGAGGGTTGCTCGCCGGTGTGCTCGGCGGCGCGGTCGCGCTGGTGGCGTTCGGCGTGTTGATCCTGGTGACGGCGGTCGCGGCGGCGTTCACCGACCTGAGGACGCCGGAGAATTTCCGTTCAGCGGAAGCCGGCGCTTCCCCCCTGACCCGGCCGGAGCGTCCACTGAGGACATGCCCGAACGCCCCACTCTGCTGCTCGTGCACGGCGCCTGGCACGGCCCCTGGTGCTGGGAACCACTGCGCACGATCCTCGAGAACGACGGCTGGCGGGTCGACACGGTCGACCTGCCCAGCGTGGCGCCCGACACCGCGCCCAGACACGGCATGCATGACGACGCCAGAACGATCCGGGACGCCATCACCGGCCCGACCGTGATCGTCGCCCACTCCTACGGCGGCATCCCGGCGACGCAGGCCGCCACCCCGGACGTCCAGCACCTCGTCTACGTCGCGGCGTTCCTGCCGGACCTCGGCGACTCGCTGCTGGGCATGGTCGGCGGCACGCCCCCGCCGTGGTGGGAGACCCAGGGCGACGTCATCCACGCCCTGACCCCGGAGACCGTCTTCTTCAACGACGTCGGCACCCCGCCGGCCGACCGGCTCCTGCCGCAGAGCCGGCAGGCCTTCACCGACCAGCTCACCGAGGCGGCCTGGCGCACCACGCCCAGCACCTACGTCATCTGCGAGAAGGACAACGCCATCCCGCCGTTCGCCCAGGAGGCGATGGCGCGGCGCGCGACCACGACAGAACGCCTTGATGCAGGACACTCCCCGTTCCTGTCCTGCCCGCAAGACCTCGCCGCGGTCATCACGACCGCGGTCAGCCCTCCTCGGCGATCATCTCCCGCATCCGGGTGAGCGCGCGGTGCTGTGCGACCCGCACGGCACCCGGAGTCGATGCGACGGCCAGCGCGACCTCCTCGGCGGACAGGCCCACGGCCACCCGCAGCACGAGGATCTCGCGCTGGCGGGCCGGCAGCTTGTGCAGCAGCCGCGTGACCTGGGCCATCATCTCGCCGTTGACGGCGTGCTGTTCCGGGCCCGTCTCGAGCGACGGGCAGTCCGGCAGCTCCGGCACGACCTCGGCGCGGTTGCGGACGGCACGACGGCGGGCGTCGGCGACCTTGTGCGCGGCGATGCCGTACACGAACGCGAGGAACGAGCCGGGCTCGTAGCGGTACTTCGACAACGCGCCGAGCACCGCCACGCAGACCTCCTGCGCGATGTCCTCGGCCGAGACGAGGGTGCGTTCGCGGCCGCCGACCCGTGCGCGGCAGTAGCGCACGATCAACGGCTGGATCCGGCCGAGCAGGTGCTCGACCGCACGTCTGTCTCCGGCCAGGGCGGCATCGACGAGGTCGGCGAACTCGGCTTCGGCGAGCCACTGGTTGGAGACCGGTGCCTGGAGCACCCGACGGCGCATGGGCACCGTTGGCTGGTTCCAAGAGTCCTCGGGTTCGAGGACGCCTACACCGCCACCGGCCCGCACGGCTGTGGGTAGAACCATCCCGGCGACCTCCTCCACTACAGCGACACTAGGGGCTTCACTGAAGAAGAGACCGCAGTGAGCTGGTTGATACCGCCTGCTTCAAAGAGGACCACGAAGTCCAGGTGGGTGGGGCCGGCAGCACCCCTTTGGGGTAGAACGTGGTCCTAATGGCCCAGTCTTTCGGACATGCCGAATTGCTGTACTCCCAGGTATCCGACGCGGAAACCTGCCTCCGAGTAGGCCAGGTAGAACTCCCACATCCGGCGGAAGGTGTCGTCGAAGCCGAGCTCCCGCACCTCGTCCCAACGGGTGAGGAACGTTTCGCGCCACCGCCGCAGCGTCTCGGCGTAGTCCTCGCCGAACGACCGCGTCTCGACGATCCGCAGCCGGGTGTGGTCGCGCACCGACTCCTCGATCGACCGGACCGACGGGATGAGCCCGCCGGGGAAGATGTACTTGTGGATCCAGGTGTAGCTGGCCTTCGACGCGATCATGCGGTCGTGCGGCATGGTGATCGCCTGGAGTCCGACGCGGCCGCCCGGCGCGAGCACGCGGTCGAGCATCGCGAAGTAGTCGGGCCAATATTCGGCACCCACTGCCTCGATCATCTCGACGCTGACCACGGCGTCGTACTGGCCGTGCTCCTCTCGGTAGTCACGCAGCTCGATCGTCACCCGATCGTGGAGGCCCGCGTCCCTCACTCGCTCCATCGCCAGCTTGCGCTGTTCGGCGGAGATGGTCAGCGACGTGACGGTGGCACCCCTCTGGGCGGCGCGGATCGCGAGCGCGCCCCAGCCCGTGCCGATCTCCAGCACGCGGGAGCCCTCACGCACGCCGGCGTAGTCGAGCACGCCGTCGATCTTGCGCAGCTGGGCCGTGCGCAGGTCGGCGTTGCCGCCCTCGAACAACGCGGACGAGTACGTCATCGTCTCGTCGAGGAACACCGAGAACAGCTCGTTCGACAGGTCGTAGTGCCGGTGGATGTTCTGGCGCGAGCCGGCGACGTCGTTGATCTCGGTCTGCCGGCGCTCCGCCCAGCGCCGCATCAGCTGCAGGCGGGGCGGGATCAGCGTCGAGAGCTTCGCCGCGAACACCGCGAGCACGTCCGCGAGCTCGTCGGAGTCCCAGTCGCCCACCATGTAGGCCTCGCCGAAGCCGATCTTGGCGTCGGCGCCGAGGCGGTGGAAGAACTCGCCGGGCCGCACGATCCGCATGACCGGGCCGCCCGCTCCCCACGTCCTGCCGTCGGGGAACTGGACGGTCACGTGCAGCGTGCGCACCGCCTTGCGGAACAGCGCCTCGGCGATGCGGGCGCGCATGGGCGAACGCGGGGCCGTGAAGAGCCCAGGCCAGATGCCCTGGCCAGGACGGGGCAGGGACAGCGTGCTCATCCATCACTCCTGGGGATGATCGGGATGCGCCTCAGGTAGAGGGCGATGCCATGACGGCGGATCAGCGCGGACACGCGCTGGGGCATCAGCGGACGCTTGAACAGCATGCGCAGACCCGAACTGCGCTCGCCCTTCATCGTCGCGCTGAAGGTCGTCTTCCCGTTCTGCCGCAACGCGATGGTCACGGACAGCTGGTTTCCCGGTTTCGGCAGCTTCATCACGTAGTGGCCGTCGACTTCCAGGAACGGGGAGACGTAGAACTCCTTGTCCACCAACGCACGGCCCTGGGCGTCGGTGCGCAGCAGATAACAATGACGTCCGCCGTAGGTGTTGTGCACCTCGGCGACGACGCACACGAGCTCTCCGGAAGCGTCGTGGCACCAGTACACGGACAGCGGGTTGAAGACGTAGCCGAGCACCCGCGCGTTGGCGAGCATCAGGACCTGCCCGCCGCCGAGGTCGATGCCCTGCCCGGCCAGCCACTCGTCCAGGTTCTCCCGGATGCTCTTGTCCGGCGACCCGAGATGATCGCGGGCGTCGAACTTCGCGAACGGCCGCGCCCACCACGGTAAGCGCGGCATCTCGCCGAGATCGACCAGCCACATGTAGGCGCGGTGGCTGAACGCCCTGTCGATCAGCTCGCGCCGGGAGTGGGTGATGAGGACGTCGTAGATCACCAGTCCACCCCGAGGTGCTGCGCGGCGCGCACGCCGGACGCGCAGCCGTCCTCGTGGAAGCCCCAGCCGTGGTACGCGCCGGCGTAGGCGGTCGTGCCGGTGTTGATCTCCGGCAGACGGCGTTGCGCGGCAACGGACTCCGGCGTGTAGATCGGGTGCTCGTAGACCATCTTCGCGAGCACGCGGTCGGAGTTCACGTCGTGCGGGTTGAGCGTGACGACGAAGTCGCGCTGGTCGTCGAGCCGCATCAGCCGGTTCATGTGGTAGCTGACGAGCACCTGGCCGTCGGCCTCCCGGCAGGCTCGCTTGTAGAGGTTCCACGACGCCCGCGCGCCCGCAGCCCGCGGCAGGATCGAGGCGTCGGTGTGCAGCCAGGTCTCGTTGCGCGAGTACTGGAACGCGCCGAGCACCTCCTTCTCCGCGCGCGTCGGGTCGGCCAGCAGCCCCAGCGCCTGGTCCGGGTGCGTGGCGATCACGACGTGGTCCGCGGTGTGCAGCACGTTGTTCTCGTCGCGGATCTCCACGCCGGAGCCGTGGCGCGTGACGGCCCTGACGGGCGTGCTCACGTGCACTGCTTTCAGTCCCTGCACCGCGCGGTCGACGTACGTGCGCGAGCCGCCGACGACGGTCTTCCACTGCGGGGTGCCGCCGATCGCGAGCATCCCGTGGTTGGCGAGGAACTCGAACAGGTACCAGGCCGGGTACTTCATGCTCAGCGCCGCGCCGGACGACCACACGGCGCTGACCAGCGGGATGATGAAGTGGTCGACGAAGTAGCGCGAGTACCCGCCGATGACGAGGAACGCGCCGAGCGTGACGTCGTGCGCCTCCTCGTGGGCGAGCACGCGCTGTGCGTGCCGGTAGAAGCGCGTGACCTCGGCGAGCATCCGGACGTACCGGCCGTTGACGACGTTCTTGGGCTGCGCGAACAGCCCCGGCAGCTTCCGGGCGCCCGCGTACTCCAGGCCGCAGCCGTCGCACCGCACGCTCATGGACATCTCGGAGTCCTGAGTGGACACGTTCAGCTCGCGGAAGAGCCTGATCAGGTTCGGGTAGGTCCGTTCGTTGTGGACGATGAACCCGGAGTCGACGGCGGTGCCGCCGATGTCGTGCGTGTGCGCGTGCCCGCCGAGCCTGTCGTCGGCCTCGAACAGCGTGACGTCGTGCCTGCGTTGCAACACGTAGGCGGCCGTGAGCCCGGCGACCCCTGCTCCGATGACGGCGACCTCAGCCACGCGAGCCTCCCAATGGCACGTCGAGACCTCGCGGCGAGGTCTCCTGCATGGCATTCGCGATGTCCGGTGCGACCGGTTCGAGCCCGAGCTCACCGTGGACGAAAGCGACGACGAGCCGGGTCCAGTCCTTCGCCCTCTTGAGCATCGCGTGGCCGTCCCCGACCACGCTGAACCGCGCGACCCGGTCCGTCACGGTCTTGGCCTGGCGCGCGAACCACAGCGACTTCGCCGGATCCGTCATCCGCTCGCGGTCGCCGTGCGCGATGAGCAACGCCTTGCCCCTGAGCTGCTCGAACGGCTCACCCGGCACGATCCACGGCGCCAGTGCGCACACGGCCACGACGCTCGGGTGCCCGGCGACCCGCAGCGCCGTGCGGCCGCCCATGGAGTGCCCGACGAGCACGATAGGCCTGCCGGGGTGCAGCTCGGTGATCTTCGCGAGCGCCCACTCGGCGTCCTTGACGGGGTCGAGGCTCGGCGCGTTCCAGCCGCGGACCCGGTAGCGCAGGTTCCACACCTCGACACCCGGCGCCCGCAGGGCCCTGGCCAGCGGGACCATGCGCAGGTACGCCAGGTTGTGGCGCCGGACGGGTCCGGTGCCGTGTTCCCGTCCGCCGTGCAGCACGAGCACAACGGCATTCGTACCGTCCGGCGGTTTCGACACGTCAACATGCGGGTGCACATTTGATGTTCGGAAGGCCACGGCAATCGGCTCGCCCGTTGAGATCCACCTCACACCAGTACTGTCGAACTCGTGATCGAGCACATCAGCATCCCCACCGAGGCAGGCACTTTCGACGCCATCGCGTCCGGTCCCGAGGACGGCCGCCCGGTGCTGCTGCTGCACGGCTTCCCCGAGGCCGCCCTCGAGTGGGAGCACCAGGTCGCGGTCCTGGGCGTGAACGGCTTCCGCGCCGTCGCCCCCGACCAGCGCGGCTACTCCCCCGGCGTGCGCCCGGAGCAGGTGTCCGAGTACACGGTCACACACCTGGTCGGCGACGTGGTCGCGATGGCGGACGCGCTGGGCTGGGACACGTTCGACCTGGTCGGCCACGACTGGGGCGGCGCGGTGGCGTGGTGGACCGCGATCGAGCACCCCGACCGCCTGCGCACGCTCACCGTCTTCTCCACCCCGCACCCCGGTGCGCTCAAGACCGCGCTGCAGACGGACGAGGAACAGGCCATGCGGTCGCAGTACATGCGCGACTGGCGTGAGCGCAGCACCGAGAAGCGCATGCTCGACAACAACGCCCATGCCCTGAAGCAGATGTTCGAGTGGCGGGTCCGGCCCTCGCACGTCGAGGAGTACGTCCAGCGGCTGTCCGAACCGGGAGCCCTCACGGCCGCGCTCAACTGGTACCGCGCGGGCAAGCCGCACGGCGCCGCGGACAAGGTCGGCGTGAAGACCATGTACGTGTGGAGCACCGAGGACGTCGCGTTCGGGTCGTTCGCGGCCTTCGAGACCGAGAAGTGGTGCACCGGGCCGTACCGGTTCGAGATGGTCGAGGACGTCAGCCACTGGATCCCGGAGGAGGCACCGGAGATGGCTTCCTCGCTGATCCTCGAGAACCTGAGCTGAGCCACAGCACGATCGCCGTGTAGGCGCAGAGCACCGCGAACCCGGCCCACCCCGGCAACGGGAAGTAGCCCGCCGACGACGCGTAGTGGGCCGTCACCTGCGGATGCTCGACCAGTGTCTGCTTGACGGCGAAGCCCGCGGCCGGGGTGAGCCGCAGCAACCAGTCCGCGATCCCGTCGGGCAGCAACGGCACCGCGGTGACGGCGTAAGGCACGGCGATCAGAACCAGTCCGATGAGGATCGCCGCCCAGCCGCGGCGCAGCCACACGCCGAGCCCGTACGAGAGGACCGCGCAGAGCGCGAGCGCCGCCGCGACCCCGACGACCACCCGGACCACGGTCAGCAAGGGCACGACGGCGAGCAGCCCAGTGACGAAGGTGGCCGATCCGACCACGGCTGCCTGGGCAGCGATCACCTGCCGTGGGGCGCCGGCCGAGCGAGCGCCAAAACGGCCCGCGAGAACGATCACGACGATCAGCGCGATCACCAGACCGGACAACGTCTTCTCGACACCGCGCGCACCGCCCTCGCCGATCGGCCCGATGTCACCGGTGCCGCTGATGGTGACCACGCCGTCCTTCTCCACCACACCGGACGCGTTGTGGAACTTCTCCCAGTCGGTGTGGTTCATCTCGCCGACCGAACCGCTGGCCCACCGGCCGGAGCCGCCCTGGACGCCGACGTTGTCGAAGACACCGACGGCCTGGGTGAACCGCACCTCCTCGATCGTGCCGCCGAGGCCGGTCTCGCGGAGGGTGAGGTCGCCCGGCGAGGTGGCGAAGAGTCCGACCTGGACGGTCTCCGGCAGCCCCGTGAGCTCCGCGGACCCGACCACGTGCCACTGCGAGCCGTCCGCCGACTCGGACCCGGTGATGGTGTCGCCGGACCGGGTCAGCCGCAGCCAGCGAGGAGCCCGGTCCGCACTTCCCGCGACGTCGTGCACGTAGTCGTGCTGGAAGCGCACGCCGTGGGCGCCGGTCATCGCGAGCGCCGCGTACCGCGAGCCCTGCCGCACGCCGTCCTTGACGATGATCCCGGACTTCGCCCACGGCACCAGCCCGGCGACGATCTGGTCGTGTCCGGGCGGCGGGTAGGTGATCGTGCCGGTCATCGACGTCATCCGGACCGTGATGGAGCCTTCGCGGCCCAGGTCCTGGTGCCGGAACCAGAACGTGTCGCTGACGCCGGACGAGGTGCCGCCGGTGAACATCAGGCCCACCGCGACGACGGCGAGGGCCGCGGTGGCCAGGGAGATCAGGCGGCCAGGGCTGCGGAACGCGGTCCACGCCCGCAGGAGTTCGGTGCTCGACATGGGTGCTGGGTCTACTGATCCGCGGCTAACACGGTCCGAAGCGGTCTTGTCATGCTGCTGTTAGGTCGTCGCGGGCATGCTGACGTGCATGAGAACGATCGGGGTGCGGTTCACGATCCTGTACGCCGTCGTGTTCCTCCTGTCGGGCGTCGGGTTGCTGGGCCTGACCTACCTGCTGTCCGGCGGCGCGATGACCGACGTCGCTCCGCCGCCCGGACTCGACTCGGCTCAGCAACAGATCCTGCAGTTGCAGGACCAGCTGGCCGAGGTGCACACGCAGCAGGCCCGCCAGCTGCTGGCCGGGGCGTTGCTGGCGCTGGTCGTGATGGCGGTCGTCTCGCTGCTGCTCGGCCGGGTGCTGGCCCGGCGCGTGCTGCGGCCGTTGCGGACGATCACGAGCGCCACGCGGCGCATCTCCGCCGACAGCCTGGACCGGCGGCTGGCCGTCACCGGTCCGGCCGACGAGGTGAAGGGCCTCGCCGACACGATCGACGAGCTGCTCGAACGGCTGGAGGTGTCGTTCGCCGCGCAGCGCCGTTTCGTCGCCAACGCCTCCCATGAGCTGCGCACCCCGCTGACGACGATGCGGGCGTCGCTCGACGTCGCGATCGCCAAACCCGATCCGGCCGCCTCGACGGTGGCGCTCGCGGACCGCCTGCGCGTGCAGCTCGACCGCGTGGACCACCTGCTCGACGGGTTCCTCGTACTGGCCAGGGCGCAGCACGGCGCGCTGGCCGACTCCGCCCCGGTCGACCTCGGCGAGCTCGTCGGGGACGCGTTGCGCGAGCTGTCCTCCGAAGTGGAAGCGAAGCGGCTGACCGTGACGACGGACATCGCGTCCGGCACGGCGACGCAGGGAAGTCCGGCGCTGCTGGCACGGTTGGTGGGCAACGTCGTCGACAACGCCGTGCGGCACAACGAGATCGACGGGTGGGTCAGGATCAGCGGGGTCGCGGGTGAGGAGGCGGTGGTGGTCGTCGAGTCCGGCGGACCCGTCTTCGACCAGCGGGAGGTCGACCGGCTGGCACGGCCGTTCGAACGGCTCGGTGGCGAGCGCATCGGGTCCTCGGGTCTGGGACTGTCCATCGTGGCCGCCGTCGCCGCCGCGCACGGCGGACAGCTCGCACTGCTGGCCCTGCCAGAAGGTGGTCTGCGGGTGTCGGTGATGTTGCCGGTGACGGCATGAGGATCCTGGTGGTCGAGGACGACGGCGCCCTCGCCGAGGTCGTCGCGGAAGGGCTGCGTGACCAGGGGATGCCCGTCGACCTCGCGCACGACGGGCTGGTCGCCGCCGCGAACCTCGACGTCACCGCCTACGACGTGGTAGTGCTGGACCGGGACCTGCCGGGGCTGCACGGTGACGTGCTGTGCCAGATGATCACCGAGCGGGCCGACCGGCCGATGGTGCTGATGCTGACCGCGGCGGGCGCGCCCGGCGACCGGGTCAGCGGGCTGACCCTGGGTGCCGACGACTACCTCGCCAAGCCCTTCCACTTCCCGGAGCTGGTCCTGCGCATCCGGGCGCTGGCCCGCCGGAGGCCGGACGCCAGGCCGCGGACGTTGCGCGCGGCCGGGATCGAGCTGGACCCGGTGCGCCGCACGGCCGTGCGCGACGGCCGACACCTCGCCCTCTCGGTGAAGGAGTTCGCCGTGCTGGAGGCGCTGCTGCGGGCGCACCCCGGCTTCCTGAGCGCAGAGGACCTGCTCGAACGGGTCTGGGACGAGCACGCCGACCCGTTCACCAACACCGTCACCGTCACGGTGGGCCGGCTGCGCCGCAAGCTCGGCGAGCCGCCGATCATCGCCACGACACCGGGAGTCGGTTACCGGATCGTGCGATCGGCCCCGAGTCCGTAGATTCAGCGGCATGCGCGTGGCCGGTCTTCTGCTCGCCGCGGGGGCCGGTCGCCGGTTCGGTTCCCCCAAGGCCCTCGTCCCGTTGCACGGCAAGCTCTTCGTGGACTCGGCCGCCGACCTGCTCAGGGCCGCCGGCTGCGACCCGGTCGTCGTGGTGCTCGGCGCCCAGGCGGCGGAGGTCAGGCAGCAGGCCGTTCTGGACGGCGTGACCGTCGTCGACAACCCCCACTGGGACACCGGCATGGGGTCGTCGCTGCGCACCGGTCTGCACGCCGTCGGCATCGCGGACGCGGTGGTCGTCCTCCCCGTGGACACCCCTGGGGTCACCGTCGAGGCGTTGCACCGCCTCATGGCGCTCGCCGAGCCGAAGGTGCTGGCCCGCGCCACCTACGACGGCGAGATCGGGCACCCGGTGCTGATCGGCTCGGACCACTTCGCGGGCGTCATGGCGTCGGCGGCGGGCGACCAGGGCGCGCGGGACTACCTCAAGGCGAACACCGTCCGCCACGTCGAATGCGCTGACGTGGCGGACGGTGCGGACATCGATCACCCGAGCGACCTCATGCGACGTAGCGGCGGAGCTTGATGCCCGACGAGACGCTGGAGGCGCTCAGCCAGTGCAGGCCGCCGCCCGCGTAGGCCGGGTCGGAGACGGCGAACTCGTTGAGATCCTGCTGAGCCTGCACGTGCTGCGGCAGCGTTCGGCGACGCCGGTGTTCGGCACGTGGCGCGCGGCGGTGCGGACGACGTTGCCCGACGACACGCGCTGGCTCATGCAGCTGGCGCCCCCGGTCGGCTACTCCCCCGACTTCCTGACGCCCACCGCGGGCTCGTGCGCGGTGGACGCGGGTATCGACGCGGTGCTGTCGACGCCGGTGGAGTCGTTGCGCGCGGACCTGGAACAACTGGCCTGCCAGCAGCGCCTCGACCCGCGCACGCACCGGCTGGCCGACGGCGACACGGCCACCCTGGACTCGCTGGGCGAGGCGTTGCGCGCCTACCACCGGCACGCGCTCGCCCCGTTCTGGGCCGAGGTCCGCGCCATCGTCGACGCCGAACGAGCGGTGCGGGCGCGGTCGTTCCTGGACGCCGGCTGCGAGGGCGTGCTCGCGGCCCTGCACCCGACGATCTCGTGGTCGCGGCCCGTGCTGTCGATCGAGTCCCGCTTCCCGCACCGCGACGTCCACCTGCACGGCCAGGGCCTGGTCCTCGTGCCGTCGTACTTCTGCTGGGAACGGCCGATCATGCTCCGCGACCAGAGCCGCACGCCCGTGCTCGTGTACCCGATCGCACGCGACCTGCACGTCACGAGCGCGGGCAAACGTCCGTTGGAGGCGTTGCTCGGCCGCACCCGCGCCGCCGCACTGGAGGTCATCGCCACCGGGTGCACCACCACGGAACTGGCCCGCCGCCTGGGCATCTCGGCGGCCTCGGCCAGTGCGCACGCCTCCGTGCTGCGCGACGCGGGCCTGGCCGTGGCCCAGCGGCACCGCAACTCCGTGCTGCACACCGCGTCGGCGCTGGGCGTCGAACTGCTGGCTTAGGGCAGGTCTAGGGCCTCGCCTTGACCGCCGCCCGAGCGCACCCGCCGGCCACGACGAGCAGCGCCAGCGCCGCCCACACCGGCCACAGCTCGGAGTAGGTGATCGCCAGCGTGATGTGCGTGGCCGCCGCGGCGGTGAAGACCGCCACCAGCACAACCCAGAAGTAGAAGTACCGCCTGATCCAACCCACCACCTGTCCGCCCACCGAGTCACCACACCCCTCATCGCGCGTATCGAGGTTCGTGGTGCCTGGGTTACTGGTGAGGTCATCTGCAATCAGGTAGTACTGACCCGCATGACGACCGACACCGTGACCGGATCCGACTACGGCAACCTCGTGCGCACTCACCTGACGCGCGTCGAGCAGCACAACGCGGCCGCACTCGACGACGTGGCCGAGCTCGTGCTGGCCGCCGTGCAGGCAGACGGAATCCTTCTCACCGCAGGTGCGGGGCACTCTCTGGCGGCCGTCGCCGAGACCTTCTACCGCGCGGGCGGCCTGGCCTGCGTGCGCCCGATCTACCACCCCGAGCTGCTCCCGATGCACGGCGCGATCAGCAGCACCTCCGCCGAGCGCCGCTCCGGCCTCGCCGGCGAGGTCCTGCGCGAGTCCGGCCTGGCCCCGCACGACGTGCTGTTCGTGTTCTCGACCTCGGGCGTCAACTACTACCCGGTCGAGCTGGCCCAGGAGGCCGCGAGCAGGGGCTGCCCCGTCGTCGGCGTCACGTCGGTGGCCTCCAGCGCCCAGGCACCCCGCCGGGCAGGGGCGACGCTGGCCGAGGTGTCGACCGTCGTGCTGGACAACCTCGTCCCGCCCGGCGACTCGACCTACCCCGAGCACGCACCGGTCACCGCGGCGATCTCCACGCTGGCCACCACGTTCCTGTGGAACCTGCTGATGGTCCGGCTGATCGACAAGGCGACCGAGTCCGGCGTGCGGCTCCCGTTGTGGCGCAGCGCTAACGTGGAGGGCGGCGACGCGGCCAACGCCGACATGCTGCGCCACTACCAGACCCGCATCCCGCAGCTCGGATAGGTAAAAACCCTCACAAAATCTCAGCGGCCCGCCGTTATTCTCCCACCGGGGATGTACTTGCCTGGGGGGATTTGAACAGTGGAGCAGAAGACTCGCAGATGGATCCTGATCGGCGGAGCGCTCGCCACGACCGCGATAGTCGGCGTGGCGGGCGCGATGCTCTGGTCGGGCGGCAGGACGGTAGTGGTCGCCGACGAACCGGCGAAGTCGGCTGAGACGCCGGCACAGGTGGCCAGTTCGTTCCTGACCAGGGCGTTCTCGGGTCCGGCCAGCGCCGCCGTCTTCACCGACGCACCGGCGGCGGCGACCACGGCCCTGGAGGCCACCAAAGCCGGGATGGGCACCTCCGCCTACCAGGCCGCCGTGGCGACGGCGCCACCACCGGCGGCCGACGCCACGACCACCGAGCTCACCGCGGCCGTCACCTGGACGATGCCGAGCGCCAGCACGTTGAAGTACGAGATCAAGGTCCCGCTGGTCCGCGCTGATGGCGCCTGGAAGGTCCACTGGACCCCGGCGCTCATCCACCCGCAGCTGACCGAGGGCGCGTCCCTCACCTACCGCAAGGCGCTCGCGGAAGGCGCACTGCTCGGCCGCGACGGCAAGCCGTTGCTCCAGGGTTCGATCCCGGACGGCCTCTACAAGACGATCACCGGCACGGTCGGCGACGTGAAGGGCATCGACGGCTGGGAGGTGGGCATCACCGCCGGCGGCGCGTTCACCGCGCTGGACAGCAAGAAGGCCGAGGGCGGTGAGAAGATCACCGTCACCATCGACCCGGCGCGCCAGGCCGCGGCCCAGGCAGCGGTGGACGCACTCCCGCAGGGCGCGGCGATCGTCGCGATCGAGGCCTCCACCAGCGAGATCCTCGCCGTGGCGCAGAACAAGGCGCTGGCGGGCACCAACCCGTTCGTCGGCCGCTACGCCCCCGGTTCCACGATGAAGATCGTCACCGCCGCCGCGGTCATGAACGCGGGCCTGGTGCAGAGCGGCACCGCCGTCCCCTGCCCGGCCACCGCCACCATCGGCACCCGCCGGATCAGCAACGCGGGCTTCGGCCACGAGAGCCTGCCGTTCCACACCGCGTTCGCCCTGTCCTGCAACACGACGTTCGGCGACCTGGGCTCCAAGCTCGACGAGAACGCCCTTCCGGCCATGGCGAAGCGCTTCGGCCTGGGCGCCGACTGGGCCATCCCCGGCGCCGAGACGAACACCGGCAAGGTCCCGCCGGCGAGCGGCGACCAGGAGGTCGAGAACAGCTTCGGCCAGGGCAACGTGGTGGCCAGCCCGTTCGGCATGGCGCTGGTGGCCGCCACCGTCGTCTCGGGCAAGACCCCGACGCCGACCCTGTTGCGCGGCAAGCCCTCCGAGGCGAACGACGTGGCGGCGGCCCCGCCCGCGGCCGTCCTTCAGCCGTTGCGCGCCATGATGCGCGAGGTCGTCACGTCCGGAACGGCCAAGCAGCTCGCCGGAATCCCCGGCCTGGCCGGGAAGACCGGCACGGCGGAGGCGGGCGGCGGCACCGAGCACGGCTGGTTCGTCGGCTACCAGAACAACGTGGCGTTCGCGGTCATCGTGGAGAAGGCGGGATCTTCGCAGAGCGCGCTGAACGCGACCGCGGCGTTCCTCAAGGGCTGAACCGCTGCTCCCGCGGGACGAGCAGCCCGCGGTGGAAGGCCTCGGTCACGGCGGCCGCCCGGTCGCCCACCTCCAGCTTGGCGTAGATGTTGAGCAGGTGTGACTTCACCGTGGCCTCGGTGATGAACAGTCCCGCGGCCACCTCGCGGTTCGTCGCCCCGCCGGCGACGCACCGCAGCACCTCCAGCTCGCGTGGGCTGAGCACCTCCGCGGCGGCCGTGCGCACCCGTCTCATCAGCAACGCCGCCGCGGCCGGGGCGAGCACCGCCTCGCCCCGGGCGGTGGCCCTGACCGCGCGCACGAGCTCGTCGCGCGGAGCGTCCTTGAGCAGGTAGCCGGTGGCGCCCGCCTCGATCGCGGTCACCACGTCGGTGTCGTTGTCGTACGTGGTCAGCACCAGCACGTTCGTGGTGCCGGCCAGTTCCCTGGTCGCGGCCATGCCGTCCGTGCCCGGCATGCGCAGGTCCATCAGCACGACGTCGGGCCGCAGGGTCTTCGCGAGCCGCACCGCCTCCGCGCCGTCGCCGGCCTCGCCGACCACCTCGAAGCCGGGGGCATGGGCGAACAGGCTCGTGAGCCCGTCCCTGACGACCGGGTGGTCGTCGACGACCAGCACCCTGATCACGCCGGCACCTCCAGGGGCACGCGGGCCGAGACACCCGTGCCCGCACCCGGTTCTGACTCGACCTGCACGGTGCCGGCAAGGCTCTCGATCCGCTGTCTCATCGCCTCGAGCCCGAACCCCTCCACCGGCTCGGCGTGGTCGAACCCGCGTCCGTCGTCGCGCACGTCCAGCGCCACCTCGTTCTCCAGGTACGACAACGTCACGCCGACCCTGCCGGCCCGCGCGTGCCGCGCCACGTTCGCCAATGCCTCCTGCGCCGCCCTGAGCAGGGCGACCTCGGCCTCCGGCGCGATCGGCCGCGCCTCGCCGGTGGTCACGACCTGCACGGGAACGTCGTGCAACGCCGACCACCTCTCCGCGACGCTCGCCAGCGCCTCGATCAGCCGCGCCGTCCGCAGTGGTTCCGGGCGCAGTGCCGCGACGGACCGCCTCGTCTCGCCGAGGCTCTCCCTGGCGAGCCCGGCCGCGGCGGCGACGTGCCGCTGCCACGTGGTGTCGTCGGCCGCGCGGAGCTGGCTGATGATGCCGGTGAGCCCCTGCGCCAGCGTGTCGTGGATCTCCCGCGCCATCCGCTGCCGTTCGTCGCGCACCCCGGCCTCGCGAGCCTGCGCGAGGAGCTGCTCCTGCAGGACGGCGTTGTCCGCCAACGACTCCGCGAGCCTGCGGTTCGCCTCGCGGGCCTGGTCGAGCGCCTCTTCCCGTTCCCTCTCCTGCTGTTCGGCCTTGCGCGCGACGAACGCGTACGCGCACATCGGCACGGCGTTGCCGGCCATGACCGCGACCCAGATGGCGACGCCGGTGACCGTGGACTTGTCCACCCCGTACGCCTGGGCCGTGCCCGCCACCGCCGCGACGGCCGCCACCCCCACCGGCTGCCAGGGAAAGGCCATCGTCCGGAACGCGTAGAAGTACGGCACGGGCGTCAGAAACCCGAACAGCGGGTTGAGCACCACCAACGTTCCCGTGAGCAGCGTCAGCCCGACGGCGAACACCCACGGGCGGGCGGTCTTCAGCATCATCCCCGCCGCCAGCCAGGCCGCGGTGACCGCGCACAGCACGAGTTCGGCGAGCACCGGCCGTTGGTCGAGAGTGGTGGCAGCGGCCAGCAACGCCAGCAGGAAGTACGGCCACCGCGCAACAGGAATGCTCATCCGCGTTCCTCCCCCGGCCAGGAGCCTAGCCGGGTTCGATCGCGAGGGCGTGCCTGAAGACGTTGCGCGGATCCCAGCGGGCCTTGACCCGTTGCAGGCGTGGGTAGTTGTCCTTGTAGTACAGGCGTTGCGCGGACACACCCGAGGTGTTCCAGGCCGGATCCGCCAGGTCCGCGTCGGCGTAGTTGATGTACGAGCCGTCGTTGACCTCGTTCGGCACGGGCACGCCCCCGGTGTCGGCGTACACGTCCCGGTAGAGCGCGCGCACCCAGGCGAGGTTGGCCGCGTCTTCCTGCTCCTCGCTCCAGATCGACTGGTAGACCGCCTTCATCACCACGTCCCGTTGCGCGACAGCGGTGTCGCCCGGCGCGACCGCGTTCGCCTGGCCGCCGTAACCGATCAACAGCACGCTGCCCCCGGCCCCGCCCGCGTTGGTCAGGTTGCGCCACAGCGCGTTCAGCTGCTCCGGGGTGAACGACCGGCGCAGGTAGGCAGCCTTGATCTTGTACCGCCGGGTGAGCACGTCGCCCGGTTCGCCGGTGCCGGGCCACGTCATCCGGTGCAGCCACGGCATCGTCTTGCGCAGCTCGAACACCGGAGTGAGCCCCTCGCCCACCTCTGCGACGAACTCCGTCACCATCGCGTCGACCCCCGGCAGGTCCGCATCGGCCTGCACGGCCAGCATCACAACCCCGCCGGCCTGGTGCTTCACCTCGAGAATCCCGTACAGACCGGCCTGCGGGACACCGGGCGCGCTGTTGCGCTCGTGCCACGTCCCGAACCTGCGCACCAGCCCGCCGAGCTTCTCCTCGGTGAGCTGCCCCCAGTCCCAGAACACCACGTGCTGCAGCATGTTCCGCGGCACCGGCGGCAACGCCGACTCACTCCCAGGCGAACGCAACCAGTACTTGGTCACCACCCCGAAGTTGCCGCCGCCACCCCCGGTGTGCGCCCACCACAACTCGCGGTTCGGATCATCCTGCTCCCGCGTGGCGACAACGGTCCTCGCCTTGCCGTCCTTGCCCACGACAATCACCTCGACGCCGTAGAGGTGATCCACCACGGCCCCGTACCGCCGCGACAACGGCCCGTACCCACCACCCGCGAAGTGCCCACCGGCCCCCACCTCCGGACACCCGCCACCGGGAATCGTGACACCCCACCCCGAGCACAACGCCCGGTACACCTGCCCGAGCGTGGCCCCCGGCTGCACCGAGAACGCCTTGCGCCCGGCATCGAACCCGACGGCGTTCATCGCCGAGAGGTCGAGCAACGTCCGCACCTCCGGCGTGGCCGTGAGGTTCTCGAAGCAATGACCACCACTGCGCACCGCGATCCGCCGCCCGGCCCGCACCGCCTCGTCCACCGCGCGGACGACCTGGTCGGCCGAGGTGGCCACCCGGATCTCGTCCGGCTGGCCCGTGAACCGGAAGTTGTTGCCCCGCAGCAGGTTCTCGTATCGGACGTCGCCGGGTGCGATCCGCACGGCCCCGCTCTGTGTGGCGGATCCCGCCTGGCCCGGTCCCGTCAGGCCGGCCGCTGCGGCCTCCTGGCCCGCTCCCGTCACAGCGCCCGTCGCCCGACCCTGTCCGATCAGGCCGCCCGCCGCCACGGCTCCCGCACCGGCCATCAGTGCTCGCCGACTCAGGTGCCCGCCCCCGGAGTTGCTCATCCCCATGCCTTCCGCCTCGGTTGCCCTGTGGCGGAAGGAGATCCCCGGAACGTCAGCCGATCACCGGCCCGGACCACGTCCCAAGCCCGGCAGCCGGCGATCGGCCCGGACTGCACCCCAAGCCCGGCGGCTGATCACGGGCCCGGACAACACCCCTGGGCCCGGCCACCAGCTCGACACCCCGCAGGATTCCCTTCCACCCTCGTGCTTCCCACCGTGGCGGAACGGGATCCCCGGGACATCAGCCGATCACCCGGCCCCGAGGCTGAGCCACGACCCAACCGATCGGCTGAGTCGAGCCCACCGGCGGTCAGTTCGCCTGCGGCACCCCCACCCGCTCGCTGAACTTCGGCGTCGGCACGACCCCGACCACCGGCGGCTCGGCGAACTGCGTCTTGTACAGGTCCGCGTAGCGGCCCTCGGCCGTCATCAGCTCGGTGTGCGTGCCGCGTTCGACGATGTCGCCGTGCTCCAGCACCAGGATCTGGTCGGCCGCGCGGATCGTGGAGAGCCGGTGCGCGATCACCAGCGACGTCCGTCCCTGCAGCGCCTCGGTCAGGGCCTCCTGCACGGCGGCCTCGGACTCCGAGTCCAGGTGTGCGGTGGCCTCGTCGAGGATCACGACCCGTGGCTTCGCGAGCAGCAGCCGCGCGATCGTCAGCCGTTGCCGTTCGCCGCCGGAGAGCCGGTACCCGCGCTCGCCGACCACGGTGTCGAGCTGGTCCGGCAGCGACGTCACCAGGTCCAGCAGCCGGGCGCGGCGCAGCGAGTCCCACAGCTCGTCGTCGGTGGCGCCGGGGGCCGCGTACTCCAGGTTCGCCCTGATCGTGTCGTGGAACAGGTGCCCGTCCTGCGTCACCACGCCGACGGACGACCGCAGCGCGTCGAACGTCAGGTCTCGGACGTCCACACCGGACAGACGGACCGCGCCGGAGTCGACGTCGTAGAGCCGCGGCACGAGCGACGCGAGCGTCGACTTGCCCGCGCCGGACGAGCCCACCAGCGCCACCAGCTGACCGGCCTCGGCCTTGAAGCTGATGCCGTGCAACACTTCCTCGCCACCGCGGGTGTCCAAAGTGGCCACGGACTCCAGCGAGGCCAGCGACACCTTCTCCGCGGACGGGTAGGCGAAGCGGACGTCGGAGAACTCGACCGACACCGGACCGTCGGGCACCGGACGGGCGTCCGGGCGCTCCTTGATCATCGGGTCGAGGTCGAGCACCTCGAAGACGCGCTCGAACGACACCAGCGCGGTCATCAGGTCGACGCGGGCGTTCGCGAGGGCCGTCAGCGGCGCGTACAGGCGGGTCAGCAGCAGCGCCAGCGACACCACGGCACCGGCCGCCAGGTGCCCGGTCAGCGCGAGGTAGCCGCCCAGGCCGTAGACCAGCGCCTGTGCGAGAGCCGACACGAGCGTCAGGCCCGTCATGAACCAGCGGGTGGCCATCGCGGTCCGGATGCCGATGTCGCGGACCTGCGCTGCCTTCTCGCTGAACTCCTTCTCCTCGCGGTCGGGACGGCCGAAGAGCTTCACCAGCGTCGCGCCGGGCGCCGAGAACCGTTCGGTCGACTGCGTGACCATCGAGGCGTTGAGCCCGGACGCCTCGCGCTGCATGTCCGCCATCCGGCGGCCCATCCGCTTGGCCGGCAGCACGAAGACCGGTAACAACACCAGGGCCAACGCCGTGACCTGCCACGACAGCGTGAACATGACAGCCAGCGACAGGACCAGCTGGATGATGTTCGTGACGAAGCCGGACAGCGTGGAGGTGAAGGCGCGCTGGGCGCCGATCACGTCGTTGTTCAGGCGCGAGACGAGCGCTCCGGTGCGGGTGCGCGTGAAGAACGCGACGGGCATCTTCTGCACGTGGCCGAACACGGCCCGCCGCAGGTCGTAGATCAGGCCCTCACCGATGCGCGTCGACTGCCAGCGCTCGACCACGCCCAGCCCGGCGTCGACCACGGCGATCAGCGCGATCGCGACGGCCAGCCACACGACCACGGACGGCACGGAGCCGCCGACGATCGCGTCGACCACTCGACCGGCGAGCAGCGGTGTCGACACCGCGAGCACCGACGAGACCACCGTCAGGAAGAGGAACACCACCAGCTTCGCCCGATGAGGCCGGGCGAAGGTCAGCACGCGCCGGAACGTCCCCCGGCGCACCTTCGAGGGGGCGTCCGAGGTCGCCCCCATCATGAATCGCCAAGAGCTGTATCCGTCCACGCTGACTAGAACAGCACAGCGGTCTGACAATTCCGTCGCGAGTCGCTCGCGAACGGGAAAGTTTCAGCTTTGAGCGGACAGGGCCGCGAACGACTGCAGCCGGCGCAGCTGGGCGGCACGCTCCAGCGCGAGCTGCGACTCCGCGTCGACACCGGAAGCCGCCGACGCGATCAGCGCCAGCGTCTCCGTGACGGCACCGGCGACAGGCTTCAGAACGGCAGCCACCAGCTCATCAACGGCGGCGTCCAGCCCGTCCGCGGGCACGACGGAGTTCGCGAGGCCGATCCGCAGCGACTCCTCCGCCGGCACTCGACGGGAGGTCACGCACATCTCGGCCGCGCGCGAGTACCCCACGAGGCGCACCAAGGGCAGCGTTCCGCCGAGATCGGGCACCAAGCCCAGCCCGGTCTCGGCCATGCAGAACTGCGCGTCCTCGGCGAGCACGCGGAAGTCGCACGCCAGCGCCAACTGGAAACCCGCGCCGATGGCATGCCCTTGCACCGCGGCGATCGTCACCCGTGCCGGGTCGCGCAGCCAGGCGAACCCTGCCTGGTACGACGCGATGCGGGCGTCCGCCTCCTCGGGAGACAGCGCCAGGATCGCGCCAAGGCCACCGGGTTCGCCGTCGACGGGCTCACCGGTGAACATGCGCCGGTCCAGCCCCGCCGAGAAGGCACGGCCGGAACCCCGGACGACCACGACGCGGACGTCCGGGTCCAGCTGTTCGCCGATGTGCCGCAACGCCTGCCAAGTTCCGGGCGTCTGCGCGTTGAGCACGTCGGGACGATCGAGCGTGATGGTCGCGCGCGGCCCGGAGATCGCGAGCCGAACGCCACCGCGCTCGAGCACGCCAGCGTCGATGGAAGGCACTGGCATGGTCGTTACCTCCGGCGAACTAGTAGCTAGTTACCGGAGAGTAGCAGTCTGGGTAGGGGCTACTTCTTCTTCGTCCGGGTGGCGCCACCGCGACCGCGCAGCGTGACCCCGGATTCGGAGAGAACCCGGTGCACGAAGCCGTAGGAACGCCCGGTGCTCTCGGCCAAAGCCCGGATGCTCGCGCCCTTTTCGTACTTCTTCTTCAGGTCAGCGGCCAGCTTGTCCCGTGTGGCGCCGGTGATCCGGGCACCCTTCTTCAGGTCAGCCACCTTGTCCCGCCTTCCGTACGAGCAGGTGGGCCGTTTGACGGCCCCTGTCGTCGCAATGATCGAACAGGAACCGGCAGAACGCCAGGTGATCAAGCAAAGAGATCGCCGAACGGTCGATTCGATCACACTCAGTTGATCACAGAACGCGCTCGGTAGTCCTTTGACGGGTGGAGATCACGCCAGCTGGACGAGGTCGAGGTAGTCCTCGGACCAGTGGTCCTCGGTGCCGTCGGGCAGCAGGATGACCCTCTCCGGCTCCAGCGCCTCGACCGCGCCGGGGTCGTGCGTCACCAGGACGACGGCGCCCTCGTAGCGGCGCAACGCGTCGAGAACCTGCTCGCGCGAGGCCGGGTCGAGGTTGTTGGTCGGCTCGTCGAGCAGCAGCACGTTCGCCGCCGACGAGACCAGACCGGCCAGCGCGAGCCGCGTCTTCTCGCCACCGGACAACGTGCCCGCCGGCTGGTCGAGCTGCTCGCCGCTGAACAGGAACGTGCCGAGCAACGACCGCAGCCGCTGCTCCTGCTCGTCCGGCGCCATGTGGCGGATGTTCTCCCACACCGACGCGTTGTGGTCGAGCGTCTCGTGCTCCTGCGCGAAGTAGCCGATCTTCAGGCCGTGGCCGGGGACGACACCGCCCGCGTCCGCCTTCTCGCTGCCGCCCAGCAACCGCAGCAGCGTCGTCTTGCCTGCGCCGTTGAAACCGAGCACGACGACGCGGGAACCCTTGTCGACGGCCAGGTCCACGCCGGTGAAGATCTCCAGCGAGCCGTAGGACTTGCTCAGACCCTCTGCCATCAAAGGGGTCTTGCCGCACGGGGCCGGCGACGGGAAGCTGATCTTCGCGACCTTGTCGTTCTGGCGCACGTCGTCGAGACCGTCGAGCAGCTTCTGGGCGCGCTTCGCCATGTTCTGCGCCGCAACGGCCTTCGTGGCCTTCGCGCCCATCTTGGCGGCCTGCGTCATCAGCGCGCCGGCCTTCTTCTCGGCGTTGGCGCGCTCACGGCGACGGCGCTTCTCGTCCGTCGCACGGGCTTCGAGGTACTTCTTCCAGCCGAGGTTGTAGATGTCGACCTCGCCGCGCATGGCGTCGAGGAACCACACCTTGTTCACGACGTCGTCGAGCAGGTCGACGTCGTGCGAGATCACGACGAGGCCGCCGTCGTGCGACTTGAGGAAGCCGCGCAGCCACGTGATCGAGTCGGCGTCGAGGTGGTTCGTGGGCTCGTCGATCAGCAGGATCGTGCTCGACTTGGCGCCGATGCCCGCCTCGGACGCGGCGAACAGGATGCGGGCCAGCTCGACGCGGCGGCGCTGACCACCGGACAGCGTGCTGAGCGGCTGCGCGAGAACGCGGTCCGGCAGGCCGAGGTTCGAGCAGATGCGGGCGGCCTCGGACTCGGCGGCGTACCCGCCGAGCGAGGAGAAGCGCTCCTCGAGCTTGCCGTACTTGGCGACGGCGACGTCGAGCTCGTTCGCGTCGACCAGCTCGGCCATCTTCGACTGGGCCTTCTCCATGTCGCGGAGCAGCTGGTCGAGGCCGCGCGCCGACAGCACCCGGTCCTTGGCGATGACCGACAGGTCGCCCTCGCGCGGGTCCTGCGGCAGGTAGCCGAGCGCACCCTTGCGCATGATGGCGCCGGCGTAGGGCTGGCCCTCACCGGCGAGAACGCGCAGCGAGGTGGTCTTGCCGGCACCGTTGCGGCCCACGAGGCCGATGCGGTCGCCGGGCTGAACGCGCAGGTTGGCGCCGCTCACGAGAATGCGTGAACCCGCGCGCAACTCCATGTCAGTTGCGGTGATCAAGAGAAACTCCGAGTAGTAACAACAACTCCGGGCATGACAAGGGATGGCACGTCCGGTTCGGCCTACTCCAGGAGGATCACGGGAACCATTCTACGGGATCACGACCATCGAATTTCCCACCTGTGTCCAGGCGCATAGATTGCGGCCATGAGCGAAGACTTCTCGGGCAAGGCCGCGCTGGTCACCGGCGCGTCCCGCGGCATCGGCCTCGGCATCGCGCGCGAGCTCCTCTCCCGCGGCGCCTCCGTCACGATCACCGGCCGCAAGGCCGACCAGCTGACCGAGGCGGCGAAGCAGCTGGAGGCCGACACGGGCGGCCGCGTGCTGGCGGTCCAGGGCAACGCCGGCGACGACGCGTCCCGTGAGGAGGCCGTCACGCGCACGGTCGAGGAGTTCGGCAGCCTCGACGTGCTCGTCAACAACACCGGCATCAATCCCCAATACGGGTTCCTGATGGACGCGGACCTCAACGCCGTCCGGAAGATCTTCGACGTCAACGTGGTGGCAACACTCGGTTTCGTCCAGCTCGCGTGGAAAGCGTGGATGGGCGAGCACGGCGGCGCGGTCGTGAACGTCGCGTCGGTCGGCGGCATCAGGTCCACGGGCGTCATCGGTGCGTATGGCGCGTCCAAGGCGGCGCTGATCCGCCTGACCGAGGAGCTCGCGTGGCAGCTGGGCCCGAAGGTGCGCGTGAACGCCGTCGCGCCGGCCGTGGTGAAGACGAAGTTCGCGGAGGCTCTCTACGTCGGCCGCGAGGAGGAAGCCTCGCAGCAGTACCCGATGAAGCGCCTCGGCACGCCCGAGGACGTCGCCTCTCTCGTGGCGTTCCTCTGCTCGGACGGCGCTTCGTGGATCACGGGTGAGACGGTGCGGGTCGACGGCGGGCTGCTCGCCACGGGCACGGCGGGCTGAGAGGCGGACTGAGGCACCGCTCACCGCGCGGCTCGCCCCAGCCATGCTCACGCAGGGGTCCCCCGCAGGGGGTCCCCTGCTTTCATTCTCTCAGGCACCACCGACATTTTCCGGCACACCGAGCACGTCCAGGAACGCCGCGGCCGCCGGAGTCAGCCCACCCTCGCTCCACACCAGGTGCTCGACCCGCGAAGGCCCACCCACGATCGGCACCGTCGCCACCCCGCTGAGCTGAGGCGTGTACCGCGACGGCAACACCGCGACCGCCAGCCCCTCCCGGATCAACCCGGCCATCAACTCCGCGGTCGTCACCTCGAACGCCACCTCCCGATGCAGCCCGGCGATCGAGAACGCCTGATCCGACTGCATCCGCCCAGGCGACCCGGCCGGGAAGTCGGCGAACAACTCCTCCGCGAGCGCCCGCAGATTCGTCGACTCGAGCGAAGCGAGCGGATGCTCAGGTGCCACAACGGCCACGTGCTCATCGCGAGCCAGCTCACGCCCCCGCACCCCCTCAGGCCGCACCCCCAACGGCAACCCGAGGAACGCGAGGTCGAGCCCTCCCGCCCGCACCAGCTCGACCATGTCGAGGCTCGACAACATCCGCAACGCCACCCGAACCTGCGGATACCGCTCCCGAAAGACCCTCAGCGCGGCCGGCAGGTCCACGGCGGCGACAGTCGGGATCACCCCGACCACGACCCGCCCGCGCACCTCCCCCACCGCCGCCGCGACCTCGGCCACCGCACGCTCGGCGAAGTCGAGACACTGCCGCGCGGACGGCAGGAACGCCGCACCCGCCGGAGTCAGCCGGACACTGCGGCTGGTCCGCTCGAACAACCGCGCCCCCAGCGACCGTTCGAGCCGCGCGATCTGGTGGCTCAACGCCGACTGCACGACGTGGCACCGCCGCGCCGCCTGCGTGAAGCTGCCCGTCTCGGCGACCGCCACCACGTACCGCATCTGCTGAAGCTCCACGCCATCCATCTTGAATCACGATGGATCGGATGAAAAGCATGCGTTGGACTCATCAATCATCCCGCCAGACACTGGATGACGTGAGAAACAGCGACCTCTCCCGCACCGCGCTGGCGGCGTTCGCGCCGGTGGTCTGGGGCTCCACCTACGTGGTCACCACCGAGCTGCTGCCGGTGGGCCACCCGCTCTTCGCGGGCCTGCTCCGCGCCCTGCCCGCCGGCCTGGTCGCGCTGGCGCTGACCAGGACGCTGCCGCGCGGTTCGTGGTGGGCCAAAGCGGCGGCGCTGGGCGTGCTCAACATCGGCCTGTTCTTCCCGTTCCTGTTCATCGCGGCCGAACGCCTGCCCGGTGGCGTCGCGGCCACCCTGGGCGCCGCTCAGCCGCTCGTGGTGGCGTTGCTGGCGGTCGGGGTGCTCAGGGAGAACGCGTCCGCGTGGCGGCTCGCCTGGGGCGTCGTCGGCGTGCTGGGCGTGGGGCTCGTGGTCCTCGGGCCTGCGGCCGGGTTCGACCTGGTGGGTGTGCTGGCCGGGCTGGGCGGCGCCGCGACGATGGCGCTGGGCGTGACGCTGACGAAGAAGTGGGGAAGGCCGGCGAACGCGAGCCCCACGGCGTTCGCGGGCTGGCAGCTCACGGCCGGTGGGCTGTTCCTGGTGCCGGTGACGTTCCTGTTCGAAGGACCGCCGCCCGCGATCGGCCTCACCGCCCTGCTCGGGTACCTGTGGCTCGGCGGTGTCGGCGGCCTGCTCGCCTACGTGCTGTGGTTCCGCGCGATCGGCACGCTGCCGGTCACGTCCGTCTCGATGCTCGGCCTGCTGTCCCCGATGGTCGCCGCGGTGCTCGGTGTCGTGGTGCTCGGCCAGACGCTGGATCCCGTGCAGCTCCTCGGTTTCGCGCTGGCACTGGCCGCGATCGTCGCGAGCCAGCGACCGGCACCCGTTCTCGTCAAAGGAGTTCTGCAGTGAAGATCGCGGTCGTCGGCGCGTCCGGCATGGTCGGTTCGCGGGTCGTGGCAGAGGCGGTGCGCCGCGGGCACGACGTGACCGAGGTGTCCCGCCGCGCCGGCGGTGACGCCACCGACCGGGAGCTGATGGACAGCGTTCTGTCCGGAGTGGACGGTGCGGTCGTGGCCACCACGGGCGTCACCTCGACGGTGGTGCTCGACGCGGCACTCGCGACCCGCACACGGGTCATCGTCGTCGGTGGCGCCGCGCCGCTGCGAACGCCGGACGGCACCGGCCTCGTGCTCGACGACGACCGGTACGTGCCGCCGCACATCCGACCCGTGGCCGAGGCGAGCATGCGGCAGCTGCGGGAGTGCGAGGCCCATGGCGCCGACTGGGCCTATCTGAGCCCGCCCGCGCTGCTCGAACCGGGCGAGCGCACCGGCACCTACCGGCGTGGCACGGACGTGCTGCTGACCGGACCGTCCTCGATCTCGGCGGAGGACCTGGCCGTCGCGGTGCTCGACGAGCTGGAGCACCCCGGCGAGGACCGCCGGTTCACGGTCGCGAGCCGAGGTCCAGCAGCAGGATGACCTCGCCGTCGTCGTCGACCTCGCCGGTGGGCTCGAACCCGAACGCGCGGTAGAACGGCAGCGGCGACCCCTCCCCCGGCACGCAGCTGGTGTACAGCTCGGTGGCCCCGGCCTCCCGCAGCAGCCGCACGACCTCGGTGAGGATCGCGGTGCCGTACCCGCGGTCCTGGTGCTCCGCGCCCACGAGCAGGCGCCACAGGAAGTACGGCCCGCGCAGTCCCGGCCCGGGCACGAGGTTCCAGCTCAGCATGACGAACCCGACCGGCGTGGCGCCGTCGTAGACAGCGCGGAACCACGGTTTCGCCTCAGGCGTGTCCCGCGCGTCCTGGAAGGACTTCTCGACGGACGCGACGAACTGCTCCTGCCCAGGATGCACGCGCACGGCGATGACGGCGTCGCGGTTGGCGTCGGTGACCTCGACCAGGCTGATCTGAGCGCTCATGCCTGCAGAGTGTGCCGCTCAGCTGGTGGTCGAGGGGGACGTGGACACCGGTTGTCCCGTCGAGGACGTCGGGGGCTTCGTGACGGTCGCCGACGTGTTCACCGGCGCGGACGTGGGCGGCGCGGAAGCGGGCGGCGCGACCTTGTTGGACTGCGGCGTGGTGTTCGTCGGCACCTTGGTGTTCGGCGGGTCGACGGAGGACGAGGACGGCGACGGCGGGACCGAGGTCGTCGTGGTGGTCGTCGGGGACGGCACTGGTGTCGCCGGGTCCACGGGTGCCGCGGCGGGCAGCACGGCGAGCGCCACCGCCACGACCCCCACGGTCGCGAGCCCGCTGCCGACCACCGCGATGGTGCGGCGCCGTGATCTCACGGCCTGGCCGCGCTGGATCACCTCGGCTGCCGTGATGGCCCGCGGCGGCGCCTCTTCCTGGTGCAGAGCGGAGAAAGTCGCCCGCAGGTCGTCTTCGCGAACCATCACACCTCCAGCCTCAAGTGGTCGAACTCCGGGCCCAGCTTCCGCCGCAGCGTCTCCAGCCCCTTGCTGCTCTGCGACTTCACCGTGCCCGTCGAGCAGTTCAGCGCGGTCGCCGTGTCCTCGACGCTCAGATCGTGCCAAAAGCGCAGCACGAGGACAGCGCGTTGCCGTGCGGGCACGGCGGTGAGCGCCTGCCACACCACGAGCCTGTCCTCCGCCGCGGTGACGGAGGACAGGCCCTCTGGGGGTGCGTCAGTCAGCTTCTCCCTGCGCCAGCGCACTTTGCGGCGTTCGGCGAGGAACGTCCGCACGACGATCTGACGCAGGTACGGCTCCAGCCCCGACCGGTCCGCGAGCTTCGGACCTGCCAGGTACAGCTTCAAGAACGCCGACTGCATGACGTCCTCCGCCTCGTGCCAGTTGCCGCACAGCAGGAACGCCGTGAAGCGCATCGAGTCGGCACACCGGTCGAAGCAGTCGGTGAACTCAGCCTCCCAGTTCAGCGGTGGCTCCTCACCGGGCCGGCGTCGTCGAGACAGGCGCCGAGGTCGGCGTCTTCGTGTTGGTCGGGTACGCGGGCGTCGTGTTGACCGGAGGCGTCGTGTTGACCGGGGGCGTCGTGTTGACCGGGGTCGAGGAGACCGGGGGCTTCGTCGCCGCGGGCGAGGTCGAGATCGGCGCGGTGGTCGACGGCTGCTCCGGCTTCGAGGACGGCGGCAGCACCGTGGTCGACGGGGCCTCGGCCTTGGTGGAGGACGGCGGCTGCGGAGCCGAGGTCGTGGGCTGGGGCGCGGTGTCGCCGCCACTCAGCGCGAGGGCGGGCACGGCGATGCCGACGGCACCCAGCGCGACCGCTCCGGCCACGATCACCATTCGTTTGCGCACTTGCAGCTCCAGCAGGTCAGTGGCGCCAGGATCAGGCACCCTCACCCGTATCCATGCGGACGGGCCCTCAGCCGGTTGCCCGTGTGTCCTGGATCACGATCTCGACGCAGCGGGCCCGTTCAGCGGCCTCGTCGAGCACCGTCCGCCGGGGTTCCGGCACGTCCAGGACGCGGTCCTCGGCCTTGGAGAAGACGCCCGAGAGCCTGCGGTCGTTGCGCAGGACGTCCAGCGCCTGCCAGTCGCCGCCCAGCACGACGCTGTCGAGCTCGCCGAGCCGCGGGACGAGCACCCTGGCCACGTCGTCCGCCGCGGCCTGCAGCGCGACCCTGGCCTGCCCCTCGCGACGCCGGGCGAACCGCTGCTGCGACCACCCGCCTGCGCGGATGCGGCCGTGGACCTGCTTGCGATCGGTGGCCGACACCTCGACCTTGCCGCCGAACGCCACACCGACGCTGTGACCGCCGAGCCGCACTAGGACGAGGCCGATCCGGCGGGGCTCCGTCAACTTTTCAACCACCTCTATTACAGAGGTGCCGCCGCGCGTCGCGAACGTGGCCGTCGCGCCGTCCTCGGCGGTGACCACGACCTCGGTCTCCCCGACTCGAACGTCGGCCGCGCCGTGCCGGTCCGCGAACCGGTCGATCCAGCCCAGCACCCGTTCCGGCTCGACCTCGACGGCCCTTCCGCCGGGCACCGGCCGCACCCTGCTCATCCGGCCGTCACCCCCTGGCACCCGTGACCGAGGTCGATCACCGCACACACAGTAGAACCGGCCGGACACGGGGCGTGCACGGCACAGAGATGTTACTGATCGGTTCGATTCACTTGACAGATGAGTCTCGAAAGCGTGAACTCATCAACCGTATGGATTAACCATTGACTCCATCCGGCTCCGACCAGCGATGTTCACGGACGGGTAGGGTCACTGGGGCGTGATCTTATGACAGCGGGGAGTCACCATGACGACTGCTGCCGGTCGACCAACACTGACCGTTGAAGAGACGGACTCAACGGGCCACGGCAGCCTTACGCAGCTCTTGACGACGGGACCGTTCCCGGAAGCGTTGAGGGCGGCGATCAAGGCCAGCCGACTCAGTCTCGACCGCATCCAGCACAGGTTGGCACTGCGCGGCGTGACGATCAGCGTCGCGACGCTCAGCTACTGGCAGTCAGGACGACGAAGGCCTGAACGCCCTGAATCGCTGGAGGCGCTGCGGCACCTCGAGTCGGTTCTGGGAGTGCCCCAGTCGGGTCTGTCGGCACTGCTCGGTCCACCTCGTCCGCGAGGCCGCCGTTGCCGTCCGACGACGATGATGCCGATCGACGCGCTCTGGGCGCGTAGGGAACGGGTCGCGAACCTGCTCTCGAAGGTCGACACATCCTCTGACCTGAAGCTCGGCCGGATCAGCCAGCACGACCGCATCGAGATCTCTGCCGACGGCGGGCAGAAATCAGTGTGGGTGCGGCAGATCCTCCGCGCGGAGCAGGACGGCCCCGACCGCTGGGCGCTCGTGTTCGAGACCGAGGAGTCCGACGTGCTCCCCGAGATCGTCAACGTGCGCAACTGCCACCTCGGCCGCATCGCCCGTGACCACGATGCCAACATCATGGTCGCGGAGATGATGTTCGAACGCCCACTCACCCGCGGCGAGACCCTCATCATGGAATACCAGCTGGTGTTCCCCGAGGGCCACGCCCCCAAGGGCAACAACACGTTCGCGCGCAAGTTCCGGTTGCCGGTGCGCGAGTACGTGATCGAGGTCCGCTTCGACGAGACGAACCTGCCTTCGCGCGTGCAGCAGTACAGCGTGCCCGCGGGAGACGAGACGCCGTCGCGCCGTCGCAACCTCACCCTGGACTCGGGTGGCGGCGTACACGCCGTGGCGCTCGGGTTCGGGCCCGGCGTGTTCGGCATTCGCTGGGAGTGGCCGAACCGCTGACGATGCTCTGACAGACGCGAAAGGGGCGCCTCCCATCCCGGGAGGCGCCCCTTTCGTCGCGTCGTGCCCGGTGCCAGACCGCACGCGGGGACCTTTCGTACCGACATGCAGTACGAAAGGTCCCCGCGTGCGGTCTGGCTCAGGTCATCAGACCCAGCCGGCGATGCTCAGGGTCACCGCGCGGATCGAACCGCGGTCGGAGCCCACGACGTCGGCCACCTTGAACACCCACGTGCCGTCGACGGCGTCCGCGGTCAGCGAGGACAGCGGCGCCCCCGCCTTCCACGAGCCCGTGAACGGCGCGTTGCCGCTCGTCACGCCCGAGAACGGCAGCGTGGCGTCGTCGGTGAACACGGCCTGGCAGATGTTGTTGCCGGTGCCACCAGCCCGCGAGAACAGCGTCACGGACTTGCCCGACGGCGAGGTGAGCGTGCCCACCAGGTCACCGACGAACGTGTGGTCGATGCCGACCGTCGTCGAGCCCTCGGTCGCCGAGCACGCGGAGCCGTCCACGGAGAACTTCAGGTTCGACGCCGCGCCGACACCCGTCACCGGCAGCGAGACCGAGACACCGGTCTGGTCGTTGTCCGGGATGGCGACCGGTTCGCCGGTGTACGCGAAGGTCTTGAACTCGCGCGACGGCTCACCCACGCGCAGCGTGAACGAGTTGGTCGTCGGCGACGTCGAGCCCGCGTAGGTCACGCGAGCGTCGAGCTTGACCGCCGAACCGAGCGTGGCCGAGGCCGGCACGGTCACCTTGTAGGTGTTGCTGACGGTCTGGCCCGGGTCGATGTTGCCGTAGTACTTGGACCGCGGCGCGATGGTCACACCGGCGGACGTCGTCGACAGCACGACCGAGGTCGACGCGGCAGAGCCGTCACCGTTGTTGGCCACAGGCACCGTCACCGTGGAGGTGGTGCCGGGCTTGAGGAAAGCGCTTCCGTCGGCGTCGTTGACGATCGTCGGCTTCTGCGCGCGGGCCAGTGCCTGCGGTGACGCACCCGTGTACTGCAGGGCTCGGTCGGCCATCACGATGCCGGCGCCGGTGCGGTTGTCCACACCGGACTCGACGATGTCGATCGCCGTCGTCACAAGGGCTTCCTTGACCTCGGCGGGCGACAGCGTCGGGTTGCCCGACAGGATCAGACCGGCGATCGCGGCGGCGTTCGGAGCCGAGGCGGACGTGCCGAAGAACGGCGCGAAGCCCGGCACCGACGTGGTCACGCCGTCGGCCGCGGTGATGTCCGGCTTCTGCCGGGTCTCGGCGAGCGGCGAGCCGTCCGGCGCGAAGAACGTCTTGCGCGGGCCGTCGGAGGTGAAGCGCTCCGGCTTCTGCAGGTTGTCGAAGGCGCCGGGGTACGGGCCCTTCGGGTTGGCCGGGTCGCCCGGCTCCAGGTCGAACGGCAGTGCCGCCGCGGCGGGTGCGGCCGCGACCGAGATCGCGCCCTTGGCCGCCGAGTGCCCGCGGGTCGTGCCCGGCGTGACGTACTTCTTGAGGCCGTCGTTGGTGTCGGCGAACCGGCCGCCGAACAGCGACAGCGCGAAGTACTTGTCGTCACCGCGGTACTTCACGACCGCGAGACGCGTGCCCGTCGAACTGGCCGGGGTGTTGATCCGCTCGTACGGGTCCTGCGCGCCGTCCTGGTTGTTCTGGCTGAACGTCACGACGTTGCCCTGGGCGTTGACCAGGTAGAGGTCGTAGTCGTTCGCCGACTGGCCGAGCGGGTCGGCCCAGTGCAGCACGGTCGGGGTGTCGCCGGAGAAGTTCGACAGCGGGTTGAACAGCTGCTTCGCGTTCGGGTCCGGGTTGAAGTCGTGCGCGGAACCGGCGAACTTGCCGACGCCCACACCGGAGTCGACGAACTGGCCCTCGTAGTGGCCGGAGGTGCCGTCCACGACGTTGCCCTGGTTGCCGGCGCTGGAGAAGAACATCGCGCCATCAGCGACGACGGCGTCCACGGCGCGCGCGATGATGCCGTCCTGGAACGGCGACTCGTTGAAGTAGATGACGTCGTCAACGATGACATCGCAACCGAGGTCGAAGCGGAGCTTCTTGATGTTGTCCGCGAAGCTCGCGTCGCCGTTGAACGCCGTGGCGAAGCCGAGCTCGGCGTTGGGCGCGATGTCGTGCAGGATCTCGAGCATCGCGGTGCCCTCGTCACCGGAACCGGCCTGGCCCGGCACGATGTCGACGGCCGGCAGCTCGCCGGAGGCCTGCGACACGGACAGCGAGCTCACGCCGTCCGACAGCGCGCAGAGCTTCGTGCCGACACCGGTCACGCGGAACGACCCGCGCGCGGCCTCGGCGTTGTGCGCCTTGTCGCTCTCCGCGACCTTGGCGGCCTGCACGGAGAGCTGCTTCTCCGACAGCCGGCGCTCGATCTCGCGCGACTTGTCCTCTTTGGACGGAGCCTGCTTGCGGGACTTGGTGTCCTTCTTGTTCTTCACGTCCTGCGTCATCGCGTCACTACCGGGCTCGACGCGCGCGACGTCGGCACGCGCGGCGATCTCGGCGATCTTCGCGACCGGGACCTCCGCACGCACGGTGCGATGCTCGGGAGACACTGCCCGGATCTGTCCACCCGCCGCGCGGACAGCGTTGACCAGGTCCTCCGAGTACTGCTTGGCCCGGATGTCCACGAGGGTGGTCGACTTCGGCGTCACGGCAACGCCGGTCTGCACCTGCGGAAGAGCGCTCGTCGTCGCGGCTGAGACGCGCTTGCGCGCCTCGACGACCAGCGCGCTGTCCACCTTGGACTCGGCAGGGGTGAGCGACTTCTTGATGCTCTGCAGCGCCGCGATCTGCGCTGCCGTGCGGTCGTTGATGGTCTTGGACGCCTTGCCCGGATCCGCGGACGCCGGCGTGACGACGGTCAGTGCGGCCAGAAGAACTGCGGTGCCTGCGGTGACTAAGGTCGTGCCTCTTCGAGATCGGCGCACAGGAGTTTCTCCCCCGAACGTTGGCGTGCCCCCGAGCACGCGGCCTGCGACCGGCGATTCCCGGTCGAGGCGCCAACGTATGGTGCTTGCCTGATCACAGTCAGCATCCGATTGGGCTACTTCTCACTTAGCAGACGCAATCACACTTCACAGAACAAAAGCGTCAGTCCACAACTGACCGGTTCGCCCGGAAAGGGCTTCCAGCAGAGCGGCCGCCTGGTTGTCCGTCAACGAGGCGATGAAGTCGACGACAGCACGCCCGCGCGCCAATCCCTTGACGACATCCGGCCCAACCGGCAGCTCACCGGCGGCACCGACCAATGTGGACGGCTCCGTCCGGGCGATCGCCGCGTACTCCGTTTCGGCCAGCTCCACCAGATCGTGCAACCTGCGCGGCAACCGGTCAGCCTCCGCCCGATCGGTCACCCACTGCTCCAGAGCGTCCACGAGCGAGCTCAACAGCCGCGCCTGTCCACGTTGGTGCAAAGCCAGATCCGGCCGCAGCAACACAAACCGGCGATGCACGAACTTCAGCACCTGCACCTCGTGCCACTGCTGCACAGCCAGCACCACATGCCCAGACCGCGGCGTCGGCTCCTCGATGACACCAACGGCATCGACCAGCCGGCGCGTCCACCGCGCACTGAACCCGGCAACCGCCTGCTCGGCCTCGACCGACCCGTCGAACGGCACCGACAACAGCCCGTCCACGAGCTCCTTGCTGACCTTGCGCACCGCCATCGCGAACGCCTCGTCGCTCATCACCCAGGAGTCCTTGAGGTGCATGCGCCGCCTGAGCGTCTCCAACGACCTCCCCGGCATGCGGATCTCCGCGGAGAGCTCAGCGTCGCTCAGCCCGGCGAGGTCGAGCGCCTGCGCCTGCCACGTGCCGAGCTCCGCGGCGACCGTCGCGTGCTGCAACACCCCGACCCGATGGAAGTCCTCCAGGTCGTGGATCGCGTACGCGATGTCGTCCGCGGTGTCCATGACACTCGCCTCGACCGTCTGCTGCCACGACTCGATGCGCCCCTCGAACGGCTCGCGCGCCTGCCGCAGGTCGTTGATCTCCGTGACGTACGCGGAGAACTTCGAACTACCCGTCCCGGGCATGTCCTCCGGCTCGGACGCACCACGCGGCGCCACCGGCAACCCCAGCGGCTGGTGACGCGTCCACGGGTACTTCAACATCGCGGCCCGCACCGCCACGGTCAGGTCGAGACCGAGTGCCTTGGGCCCCCGCACGTCCGTGGTCGTGATGATCCGGAACGACTGCGCGTTGCCCTCGAACCCGTCCGGCAACCCGAACCGGTGGCGAGCCAGCCTGTCGAGGACCTGTTCCCCGAGGTGCCCGAACGGCGGGTGCCCCAGGTCGTGCGCGAGCGCGGCCGCCTCGACGACGTCGGGGTCGCACCCGCCCAGCTTCTCGAGCACCGCGGTGAGCTCGGGGCGGACGGTCAGGCGTTCGGCGATGGCGCGGGCGGCCTGGGCGACCTTGAGGCTGTGGGTGAGGCGGTTGTGCACGAGCAGGCCGGAGCCGGTGGAGCTGACGACCTGCGTGACGCCGCCGAGCCTCGCGAAGAACGGGGAGCTGGCGACGCGGTCGCGGTCTACCCGGAACGGGTTGGTCGCCAGGTCGGCCGTCCTGCCCACGCCTGCTGACCGGCGGGCGGCACGTTGCTCGTTGTGCATACCCGAACGTTAGTCGGTCCCTCGCAGCCGGACTTCTTGAACTTGACCGCGCTTCTTGAACTTGAACGTCATCGCACCTTTACCGGCCAGCTCACCACCTGTGCCGAGCAGCGACAACGAACCTTTGGCACTCACCTCGACCGCGACCTGCACCTCGTCCAGGTCGTATTCGCCAGCAGTGGCGGCGATATCTTGGATGACGTTCTCGATCCCGCTCACAAACTCGGCGACACGCAGCCGGAACTCGTCCACGGGAATCTCACTGCGCCCGTACCGCAGGTCGTCGGCCCGTTTGAACAACCCGCGGTCATCATCGTCGCCGTCGTCCTCGACACTGAAGATCCTGATCACGTCGTCCGCCACTCAGACCACTCCGTTCACGATGCGCAGTTCGGTGTTGCCGTACACCGAGTAGGCGAGTCCCAGCGGATTGCGGAACTCGGTCAGCAAATGGGCGCGGGCCTCGTGTGCCGCGATGCCCAGCGGTTCGCCCTTGAGCAAGAGCAGTTCGTAGAACTTCTTCGAGAACGCCGCCGCCATCCGGTCCGGCATCGCGACCTCGGTGCCGATCACGGCCCGGTTCTCGTTCTCCAGAAAGATCCGCGGGAACGACGTCGCGCTCTCCGGGTCGGCCGCCGAGGTGCCGCACGCGTTCAGCACGATCAGCGGCATGGCCATGTCCGTGCGGCCGTCGCCCGCGAGCCGGGTGAAGTGGTCCTTGAGGTCGCCCACCCGCAACCGCACGTCCGCGCCCTCACCCCTGAGCTGGAGCTCGTAGTCCAGCGGGTCCTTCGTGTTCGTGTCGCAGTGGCACGAGAAGTGCTGAATCTGCTCGGGCTCGGACCGCCGGGCGCCATCGGGCAGCCACCTCGGATCGAAGATCTGGGCGGCGATGTCGGCAGCGTTCTCCCCCTCCGCGGGAAACGGGCCGAGTACGTCCACCCTGTCCCTGCCGTCCGACGTCAGCCAGCTGTACTCGGCGTCGGCACCCTTGAGCTTGCTGTGCCGCAGAAACCTCATCTGGAGCCTGCCCTGCGCCGACGGCCGGAGCTCGTCGCGCTGCGGGATGGGGCTGTCGAGCAGCAGCTTGCGCCGCACCACGCAGGAGAAACCGACGAACGCCCGACACTGCTCGACGAACATGTCCGGGTCCGTGGTCGATCTGCCACACCTGGACAGGTCGAAGAACGGCATGTGCTCGATGGGGATCACGTGCTCCGGTTGTCCCACGTACTCGACAACGGGAATCGGGTGACCAGGTGTGTCCCATCGGGTGGCACGCCGCCAGAAGTCCTGCAGCTGGTTGAGCAGCCGAGGGTTCTGGGAACAGAGCGTGGAGATCATCAGCCGCCCGGTGGTACCCATCAGCGCCGCGATCTCGGGGAGCCCTTCGTTGCACACCCGCGCGCCGTCGAAGTGCTTGACCACAAGGCTTTTCAGGTCACGCAGACCGTCGCGCAGGATCTTCCGCGTCAACGTGATCCGGCTCGTGTCGGAGAGGTTGAATGTCGGCCGCGCAGTGGTGTGGGGCGAAGAGAACTCCAGCTCCACGCCTCCCAGGATCGGGACGAACCGCACCGTCACCGACGGCGCCTGACGATCAGGCATGACCCGCCTCGACCACCACCACGATCGCCTGCACCAACTGGCCCGCCTGGAACAGTTGCAGCCACGCCTCGTGCCTGCCCTCCTGCGCCGGCACCAGCAGCGACACCTGTAACTGAGCCTGACCGGAGTCCGGTGTCACGCGAACCGTGTGCCGCCTCGGCGCCGCACGCAAGGTGGCGCTGTCGACGACCAGCTCGAACTCCACCACCGACACGGTTCGCCCGCCCTCGATGTGAACCGGCTGCAACACCATGAACTGGTCGGCTTGAGTACCGCGTTCAGGTGCCGAGTCCTGTGCACCGCTGTTGGCGATCACCGAGACGACCACACCGACCTGCGACCCCGGCTCTGCGACGATCGTGCTGCCGTTGACGAACGCGTCGTCGTCCAGGTGCTCCACCACGAGATATCCGGTGAAGTTCACCATCGTGGGCCCCGACAGCGCTTCCGCGAGCGAGGACTTCAGCAGCGCCGGGAGTCCGGCCAGACGCTCGTCGGTCCTCGCCTGCCAGTCGCGCTGCGCCGCGTCGGCTCGCACCTCACCGAACAGCTCTTTTCGCATGGCCACGAGCTGTTCCTGTGTGCGAGTGAGCTGGTTCTCCAACCGGCTGGTGTCCATCACCGTGTTGTTGTGCACAACCGAGTTGGTTCGGCCTGCCGCCGTGGCCAATCGCCAGTTGATCTCCTTGCCGGTGAGCACAGCCCCCAGGCCGGCGAACTCCGCCTGCGACTCAGGAAGCTCGACTCTCAACCGTTCAGCGAGCTCGAACCGGTAGACGTCCGCGGTCGCGACCTTCATTTCGGACGCCCGCGCCATCTGCCGGCGTCCGGCCACGAACGCCAAGACGACGAGCAGAACCGGTGCGACCACGAACCACGACCAGGCGAGAAGGCAGAACACCACCCAGCCGAGCGCGACCGCGAAGACCAGACGGGACCAGGTCACCGCCGCATCCGCCATCAGGTGCCGGCGTCGCAGGTCTCCCGGCAGGACCAACCTCAGCCGGGACCACGCATCGTCCACGACGAAACCGGCTCTGTAGGTCAACTCCCTGTTGGCGCGTAGCGCGACGGAAGTCCCGAACAGCCCGTTTCCGACGAGCCGCGAGGTCCTCTCCATCTCGTTCCGGTGAACGGAGCGCTCGAACCTCGATGCATCGGCTCTCAACTCTGCCGCTTCGTGTGGAAGCAAACCATTCGGGTAGCGAGTGATCAGCCAGTGCAGCATGTCCGCAGGAGTGCGGAATCCAACGTGTTCTCGCATATCGGACGCGAACGGTTCGTCCCACTCGGCGCCAAGCGCGTCGACTCTCGGCCGGGAAGATCTGCCGCCACGAGCGCCGGCCGAGAAGTGTCGCGCGTAGAACTCGATGACATCGGCGGGAGTCTTCGACCGGCCAGGTGCGCCGCGCGTTCTGGCGGCCGCAGCAAGTGAACGAAGGAATTCCAGCTCGCCGGAAGCCGGGCGGGTGAGCCAGAACCCGAGAGCCTGTCCGGCGAACTGGCCTGCCACCAATACCACGGAAAACGTGACGCTCCGGACGTCGGAGAACTCCGCGAGCACGCGCGGCAAGTAGTAAGCGGTCGCAACGGCTCCGGCCAGACCGGCGAGCCGAACACTCACCGAGACTGTCCATCCTGGAGCGTCGGGACGGTTGAACACACCACCCCTGGTGTGCAGGTTCTCGAACAGCCCTTCGACGACGGACAGCACGTCTTCGCCGAACCGCACGGCCAGTCCGGTGACGAGTGCCAGCGTGGCCACAGCCGCCGACACCCAGGCCAACACTGTGTTGTCGGATTGGAACCACAGCGTCACCGCAGCTCCTCCGGCCGTGATGACCACTGCGGCCAGCCACGGAATCAGGCGCTGCCAGTTCGTCACCATCGGAACATGATGGGCATCGGGAAGGACGGCCGACAGGGCCGAAAGAGTGCATCCAAACAACGCCATTGGGTGCAAGCATGAAAAAGCCCTGCGGGGAGCGCTTGTGGCGCTCAACCCGCAGGGCAAATTAT